>CAWBOY010000004.1:0-1240238 GCA_963790585.1 uncultured Planctomycetaceae bacterium | reverse complement strand
GGCGAAGGTCGGAGACCTGGACCTAGAAGGCGGGACAGTGCGTATCCAAGAGAAGAAACGGGCCCATGATCGACGAACAAGTCGGCGCGTGCCGCTATCGACGTTTCTCACCGAAACATTGCAGGACTGGCTCCGCGCCCACCCCGGAGGTTCGTCCTTGTTCTGTCAGAAAGCCCAAGTGCTTCGGAGCCGAAAAAAGCGAACGGCGGCTACGTCCATTACGCGCGACGAGGCGCACGACCATTTCAAGCGGACATTGGCTGGGAGTAAATGGGAAGTGCTGCGCGGTTATCATGTCCTACGACACTCATTCGCGAGCAATTGCGCGATGAAAGGCGTCGACCAACGGCTGATCAACTCGTGGCTGGGACATCAGACGGAAGAGATGCTGCAGCGGTATCGACACCTGTTTCCGACTCAAGAGAAACAGGCAATCCGGCCAGTTTTTGGTCGATAACACTACTCCATGACTCTTAATTGTTCGTTGTCAGTGGACGAACAGACGAACAGACGCGCACATATCAACTGTCCTATACCTTGTTAGAATCCATTGTTAAAATGTGGGTTTGAAAAGGGCTCCTTGATTTGTATTCACCATTGCCGCAAGCCACCCAATCGGGCCGCGTACGATCATTGTCGAACAGAGGATTCGATGCCAAAGGCCGACATCGCCATAGTGACAGTCATCCCAGAAGAGTACACAGCTGTAATCTCGCGTCTTGAGAAGCAAGGTTGCATTCTTCAACATGATAGGGGCTCCGCCAGCCATCCGAATCAAAATGGGTGGGTCACTAGCGAGCTTACCGACCAGTTTGGACGAGTATACCGACTTGTCGTGGCGGCCGCGATTTTACCCGGCCCTACCCAGATGGCATGCGCGGTCTCTGCTTTAGTGGCCCGGTTCAAACCTCGACACGTCCTTCTTGTTGGGATCGCAGGCGGATTTCCGCTCGATGGCCAAGCCCGTGGGGACGTGGCTATCTCAAGTGTGATCTACGACTATGAGTACGGAAAAGTGGCTGAAGATTTCAGTCCTAGGCATGATTCCACCTACCAGGTCGATGGCGCACTCCTTCGAAGTGCCGTGACCCTCCATGCCCGCGATGCGGATTGGTCGGCCCTTGACAATGATTGTCGGCCCGGGGAGCTCGGGAGACCAAACCTTCGTTCCGGCGTCGTCGCATCCGGGAGCAAAGTGGTCGATAATTCAGACAACACTTTTTTCGCCAGGGTTCTAGAATTTTGGCCGAAAATTCTAGCTGTCGAAATGGAAGGTGTTGGTGCGGTTGCAGCTGTGAACGCGGCGGTCTCAGGAGGGCGAAGTGTTGGCTTTCTCATGATCCGGGGTATCTCGGACATGCCAAAAATCGGCAGTCAAGTGTTAGCCGGTTCAATGCCTCCTGAAAGAAGCTCGGAGGGGAATAAAGCAGAACGGGACACATGGAAGAAATACGCCGCAATTGTCGCGGCGAATTTTACGATCCATTGGATAAATCGAGGTTGGCCTGTCGCGCCAGCGCGACGTGCGACTCGCCCATCAAGTTCCACGCCGCCCTCCGGCGGAGCGGACAGTCAATGTCTGCCCGCTGCCGTCAAAAGGCCCGAACCAAGCTCCGTTGAGTTCGATCCATTCGCCGGAAAAACTGATTCGAGTATTTGGCTGGGCTATACGCCAACTCTTACTCCTAAGGCAAATTCTAACGCCACGTACAGCATGGGTGAACCGGTAGCAGAACAAGCTGTGCTTGGCGCGATCGCGGAACGTGTTGAGAAGACGGCCTCCGTTCCGGCTTCTGCCTTTGATCAGGAACTCGAAATCATTCAGTTGAACATCGACCAGTATCAAATTGACGTGGCAGAGGCCAAGCTCAAAGATCTCGAAGTTCGTGCTGCACACGGATTACAGCCCCGCCAGTGGTATCACCTAAAGGCTCTCCGCTCTCGCATCTTCTCCAGCAGATGTCAGTGGGAGCAGGCAGGTAGGGAACTACTTGATGCGAAGCGGCACACACCGGATACCGAACGTGCCAGAGTCAATGAAGCGCTCGGGTATGAATTACTTGGGCAGAAGGAGAAAGCACATGCGCTGGCAACGGCACTCCGAGTCGAGTTCACACAGTCAGTCCGCCTCGTGACCATTTGGACTCGTACGGCCCCAGAAGCGGTAACTTTCGACTCATTGCGAAAGATCGCAGAACCTTTTGCCAAGGAAGACGAAGAACTGAATCTCGCTCTTGCGTACCGCGCGCTACAGGAGGGCCGTTTCGATGAAGCCGTCTCGTTCGCAGTTCGCGCGACCACTTTTGACTCGAATTCCCCACATGCTTGGTTGGTACTTGGTGAGGTCAAGCACTCCACAGCACTCAACGCCACGCCAGGCAGATACAGAGAACTCCTCCGAGAAGCCGAACAATACTACGATCAGGCCATTCTGTTATCGCAGCAGAAAAAACTTCCCGGGCTTGAGGCGGCGATTCGCTTCAACCGAGGAAGGGTCCGACATTTATTAGGGGAATTTCGCGCCGAGTCCGACTTCCAGCGGGCAATCGAACTTGGTCGGCCTGACCAGCGGATACGAACCGGGTATGCTGGCTTCCTCATCCAGTTGGATCGCCCGGCTGATGCCCTACGCGAGCTGGAGGCTGAAGCGGGAGAGCCGAATGGGGAGCATATTTATCTAGAGGCCACAGCCCGTTACGAGCGTAATATTGGCGATGATAGGGAGCGCGCACATGCCCTATTACTGAAGTTCATTTCTTCAAAGGTGTCGGATCGGTGGGACGATGCGCACATTCTACTCGTTAAGTGGGCCGTCGCGAACAAGACTCAGTTTTCAGCACGGGATACGATCAATAGGAGCGGCTTACAGGACGTAAATCCTTTCGTCTTTCATACTCTAATTGGTTGGCTATCAGACTCCGAGAACGATAATGAGATAGCCCGGGCTGCGCTCCTTAAGGCCCTCGACTCCCTGAACGATAGGACACGACTCGACCATATCTTCCTCCTCGCCCAAGCCCTGGTGTCTGTAGAAGACGATGCTCTGGCTCTTCCACTTCTCGAACGGTGCTACACACCAGGTGTCCTTAACTACGAATGCAAAAAACTGCTCGACGCAGCCCGCCGTCTACAACGACATGACGTGTTGCGCCGGATATGTCGCGAACTTAGGGAAGCAGGTTCATCCGATGATAAAGTGATAGAGACGGAAATCAGCATTCTGCAAATGTATGATCCGGAAGAGGCATCCGAATTGCGAGAGAACTCCTCGTTAAGGATCCTCGAAACCGACACGTCGCGCTGTGGCAATCGGCCCTTGCACTTAGGCTTGAACGGCGAGAATTAGTAATAACAGATCTCGATCGTCTTCCTCACGCCAGTGAAGTGACACCCGAGGGGAGCGGGCTTGTGGTAGATATCCTATCCGAAACAGGCTACCATAGTCTGGCTCTTCGTTACGCATACGATTCGCTGAGAGCCCATTTCGAGACCGAATTCGCCCACGGCCATTATATCACCCAATTCATGGACCTCTCTGAACATTGCCCGGAACTTCGTCTTGAGGGGCGCGCAACCCTTGGATGCGCTGTTTGCTATCGAGAGGAATTCGAAAATACAGACCACTGGGCGGTGATCGAAGATGGTCCGGAACCAGATTTAGCTCGAGATGAGTTCGCGCCCGACAGTCTTGTTAGCAAGGCACTGGTTGGCCACTCAGTAGGGGAGATAGTGCTCCTCTCGGCTTCCGGCATCCAGCCACGTTCGGTGACAATTCGGCAAATATGTCACAAATTCATTTTCCGTTTCGAGGACTGCCGAGATCGGTACCAATTCCGCTTTCCAGGTGGAACCGCATTCCAAATGATCCACGTAGGGACTGACGACGAGTTTGACCCTACGCCCATCATCAAGAGTCTCGAAGAACGACGGGCCTATGTTGAGAGACTGGATGAAATATACCGCTCCCACCCGATGCCATTCTCAACTTATGTTAGAATTGCCGGCCGCGACGAGATCGAAATCTGGCAATATCTTGTGGCAAAGGCTGACCTTGGTATTCGGTGTAGCATGAGCGATTTACGCGAGTGGCGAGCCGCGATCGATATCGCGAAGGAGTCTCAGACGTTCGTCCTTGACCTAACGGCTCTTCTCACGCTCGCCGGACTCGACCTACTCCCATTGATCCAGAAAAGTTCTCGGAAGTGCGTGGTAAGTCAGACTGTATATGAACACATTCAATCCCTTGTAGAGCAGTCCGAGGACGCAAGGGATTCCCAGAACGGATTCTTATTTACTGAAGGTGGCAGATTAAGGCGGCAGGAATGGTCCACGGATCAACGTGATCGCCACTCGAAATTCTTGGTCGGCTTAAAAAATGTTGATCGCGTTTTGAAGTGAGGCCATTTTCGCGGCTTGAGATGAGGCCAACAGGAGTTGCCCGGCGAAGCGGGGTGAGCGTGGCGAGGTCCTATCCTTGGCGCGGTTACTTGGCGGACGGCTCTTCGGGGCCGCGATGAACACGATAGGATTTGCCCTTCAATTTCACGATGGTTGCGCCGTCCACGACGCGATCCAACAACGCCATCGCCAGGGGAGCATCGCCCAGGTATTCGGCCCAGGACTCGAAGTCGATGTTGGTCACCAGCGCCGTGCTGACCCGTTGGCTCCGCGCGTCGATGATCTTGTACCACAAGCTGGCGGCCTGCGGACACAGGCTGCGTTCAATGCGGTCCAGACCAAATTCGTCGATGATTAACAACTCGAAGCGGGCATAGAAGCGTACACGGTCGTGGATCGTTTGGTCGGCCAAGGCCGCAGTCAGATCTTCCAGGAGAGCACCGCTGGTCGTGTAAAAGACGCGATAGCCCTGCACGCAAGCGGCCTGACCGATGTTCTGAATCAGCCGACTTTTTCCCAAGCCGGATTGGCCGACGAACACCAGGTTCTGACAGCGGCGGACGAAGTCACAGCCAACCAAGGTTTCAAGTTGCGTCCGTGGGAGCGACGGGTTGAAGCTCCAATCGAAGTCGCTCAGTGGTTTCAGTTCGCGGAAGTGGGCATCCTTGATGCGTCGTTCGATGCTACGTTGGCGACGCAAGCCCGCCTGGTCGGTGAGCAAACGGTACAGGAACTCCAGATGCGAGCGGCCGCTTTGCTCGGCGTCGAGTACGACGGCATCGAGCTGTTCGGCAGTCATGGGGACGCGCAGCGTGGCGAAGTCGGCGAGGATCTGCTCACGCAGAGGTGGCGTCGGTGTTGGTTTCGCTGAACGGTTTTTCTTGGGACGAGGCGTCATTGGCGGCTTCCTCAGGCAAGAGCAAATGCTGATAGTCGCTGGTTGGCCGTGGACCGACCGCGTCGGCACGCAACAACGGGTCCAGCGTGTCACGATGCAGATCGGCCAGTTCCTCCAGGAGCGGCTTGGGCTTGGCGGTCGCGGCAAGGATGCGTCGGATTGCCGCCAAGGAGTAGGCGCCGAAGCGGACGGCACGCTCGAAGGCGGCCTGTACATCTTTGCGTTGGTAGTGGGCTACCACTGCCAACAGTTGCTGGGCCTGTAGTTTGCCCTGGACTTGCTTGGCGAGCAAGCCGTCGAGGAACTGTACGGCCACCGGCCCCAGTTCCGTGAAGCGTTGCCGTAACAGCAGTTCACGCTGGCCGGGGTCGTCGGCGGGATGATGGGTCTTGTTCGACTGGCGAACGCCCGTGTGGGAGCTGGCCACGAGAAGGTGGCGTGCGATCTCCTCCAGACCGATCGAGTAGATGACGACTTCACTCTCGGTGACGCGTACAGGTAGCACCTGGCCGATGTACGTCCACGGCACGGAGTACAGGTTGAGCCGATGGGTGACGTAGCCCTCGACGCTCACGTGGCGATAGATGACCTGGGCGGTGTCGAAGTCACAGGTCGGCAGCGTCAGCAAGTGTGGTTGTTCGTGTTGGTGACGCTGGAGTGGCGTCTCCTTGAAGTCGCGTAGGACACGGATGTCGGCGACGTTGTGCAGCCACCAGGTGGTCACCTCGTTGAGATGCTCGAGGGTGTCGAAGGTGCGACCATTGAGCAAACTGCTTTCGACGTGGAACATCTTTCGCTCGACTTTACCCTTGGTTTGCGGTCGGCGCACGCGGCAGGCTTGTGGCCGGAAGCCGTAATGCGTGGCGAAGGCCAGGAACTTGGGGTTGTAGATAACGCCATCGGCGTCATGACGCAGCACCACGGCTTTGAAGTTGTCATACAGGCAGACCCGCGCGACGCCGCCAAGATGGTGGAAGGCATGTACGTGTTCTCGCAAGGTCGTTGTTAGATCCATCGATTCCACGAAGCGTAGATACTGCCGGCGGGAGTAGCCGAGCAAATAGCTGAAGAGGTACACACGCCGGCGGCCTTCACGTGTAAAGTCGATGTCATAGACGCCGTAGTCCATTTGGGCTTGGATCCCTGGCCCGGTCTCGAAGCGCGGCACGGGTGGCCGCGCGGCGCGTGGCCGCAACAATCCCAGGCGCTGACGTACGACGGTGTACTGGCCAGTGAAACCGCGTGCTTGCAACTCTTCCAAGGCGCGCATGGTGGTGAGATTCGGGTACTTGGCAAGCAACTCCTTCAAGAGCGGCTCGAAGGGATCAATGATGCTGTGGCGTGGACGGGGCCGGGCGACCCGTCCGTCCCGCTGAGCTTGCACCTGTGCCAACGCGCGTGTCACGGCGCCACGCGACAGGCCCAATTCTTCCGCGATGGCACGCAACGACATCCCACTCTGACGCCGTTGCACGATCTCCAGACGCAACGCCTCATTCATGGCAGCCTCATACGCTTGAGGTCCGGTCCCAACACCAACTCCGCCACCACATGGGACTGATCGCCGACACGCGCCAATATCGGCTGGAGGATCTCACGATCCTGCGTTCGCAACTCAAGCACGTTCGGCGTCCGAAGCCAATTCTCCAGACGAGTCAGTGTTTCCAAAGCCTGTCTCAAATGCTTCGCCAGCCAGTTCCCGGCTCCACTCAGACGTGGATCCCGCAATGCCGTCGGCATACCGTTTACCTGAGCCAACGCCTCACGAGGCTTCGCCAGCACGAACGCCGCCTGCTCGTCACTGGCACCTTGCAACAACTCGATCACGCCGCTCACTTCCTGAGCCGTCAACGTCTCCCGGCGCGTCAACTCCAACAATGCTTCCTGGTTGCCCACGGGCAACCGCGTCAATTGACGGGCCAACGACGGACCCACTAATCCCAAACGCAAATCCTCTTTCACCGCCACACTCAACCGCTCCAACAACGCCAGGCGGCGACACACCCAACTCTTGTGTCGGCCCAACAAGTGGGCCGCTTCCACCTGCGTCATCCCATCGTCACGTACCAACCCCTGGACAACCCAGGCCTCCTCCAACTCCCGTACCGGACCCTGACCACGGTTCAACCCCAGAATCGCCGCCTTTGCCGTCGGCTCATCCACCTCCAATACTCGTACGCTCAAACTCCTTAACCCACCTACCTGGCGTGCCGCCGCATAACGCTTGAAGCCGTCGAGGAGTTCCAATTTTTGCTCACGCATACACACCACCACCGGTGACAACTGCCCCCAACGACGCAGCGATCCCGCCATTGCTTCCTCCGCCTCCAAATCGGTCAGGCGATAACGCCGATAGTGCTGGCCCAGGTCGGCAAGCATCACCGGTCGTGAGATACCGTCGTTCCAAGCCATGTACGTACCCTCCACCAAACCTCCCTCTTTCCTCCATTCGAAGAAAGGAAACGGGGGACGCAAAATCGCTCTCGCGACCGCCCGCTCCTCTCTCCGGTTTGGGGTGGAGGCACTTTATCCTGGCTGCTCGCTCAAAAATATCTGCAAAGACTTGGTCACGACGTATCTGGAGGCCGCACACGCTCGGTCACACGTTCCGAACGCCAGCGCCGACGCCGCGACCGATAGCGCGCCTCACGATCCAACACGCGACGTAACGCCAGTCGGCAGGCCAAACTACAGAATCGCTTGCACGATTGTTCATCGGCGATCGGGAAAAGCTCATAACAACCCGGTCGATCGCAGGGCCGCCTGGCAAAATCATCGCACGCAGACCCTGGCGCTGGCCCTCGCGCGGCAAAGCTTCGTCAGCTGACTCGGTTCGCTGTTGCTGACGCTGTCGCTCGCGATACCGCCGGCTCTGTTCCCGCCGCCGCTCTTGGCCTCGCTCGGTGGACCGATAACGCTGGCTCGCCTGCCAGCGTCGCCACCGCTGTGCCTCCCGGCGACAGGCCGCGCTGCAACAGCGCGCCTGAGGACGCGCCGGCGTGAAGCGTCGCTCACAACCCTTGAGCAAACAACGCCGCGTTCGACGAAGACATGGTGCCTCTGGCCGTTGGCCACAGAAATGCTGAAATGAGGGTGGGCCCAAGGGAGGTCTTGCTCCCGCCGGTCAAGTCTCGGGGCCAGGTTGGCGCCTGGCTCCGAGGCGTTTTGGCGCCGAGCGGCGCTGGGAAGTGCTTCAAGCCTATCACAAAATCCCAACCAAAGAACCACGCCGCGTGCTGGCCCGGGACAGTGCACGCCTATGGCCCTCTACGAAAGCGCGCGGCCTGGCCCGCGATCCTGCCTGCGCGCCCTGGCCCGGGCCACCGCGCAATTTTGGCCCCATGCTAAAACGCTGCTGACATGGGGAGCCTCCAAGGCAGCCGACATCTCCTGTTCCAAGTTTGACACCGTACCTACCGACAGCGGCGCATCAAAAACGGCTTCGGTGATCTCCTCAAGCCCACGCTTGCTAACGCCGTGGGCTCCCGCCATGTACGACAGAGTGGCTGCAAAACGTGGTCCCACACCGCTGCCACACACCTCAGCCGGTATCGTTGCCCGTGTGGTCTCCCCTCAACAGGAGCAGATGCGGGCATGACCTTGATATTCCGTGATTTCGGCGGCCATCACCGGTAGTTCCGCTACCTGCAACCGTGTCGGTGGTGGATCGTTAGGCTGCGTCTGTTCCGGGAGGGATTGTTGACAACGCTGGCAATGCTCGGGAACAAACACAATGGTCTTGTTGACCCGTTCGGGCGGAGCTAATTGTTTGAGATGGGGACGATGCCCGGGTTGGCCTCCGGCTTTCTTCCCGGTTGCCTTCTTGGCGGGCGCCTGGGGATAGCGTTCCTGAGGCCGTGGCGAAGGGGGCAGACATCGCGTCACCTCATCGAGTTTGCGTATTAATTCCGCAATCTCGGCCTTGAGAGCCGCGACCTCTTCATCCCGCCGACGACAACCTGGACATTCGGAGGCATCCATCTCGGTAGATTAGCAACGGCGCGGTCAATCAGCTGCGCCAAATTCACGAAAAATGGGGTGAACGGTTACCTCTTGTTTGGCAATGTAGGCCAAGTGCGCTATTACATGTGCCGGGCTGATCGAAAAAGCTCCGGAACCCTGATGCCAATGAAAATCAACCAATGCTGGCCGTTCAGCCTTGATCCATTTTGATTTGGCCCGCTTTATTTCACGTACAAGATCTGACATGGCAATTGTCCTGAATAAGCGACATAAAAGACGAACATAGACATCTACTCCGCCGATCGTCAGGGCATAGGAGCCAACGCTGTTGTAGAGCGTGGATAGATCTTCCATGGGCAGCTTCTCTGCACGCAAAAGATGGGGATTTTCAGAGGAGAATTGTGTCGGAAAGAATTGCGAGAACCAATCAGCGGAAGCCCAACTGCCGATCTTCTAACTTAAATCCTCTCCGCCGAGTTTAAGTGGGAAGTAAGCTTTAGAGATGGTACAGTAACGGAAAGAGGCATCATAGGATTGCTCCAGCGATGCCTCGTCTGGTTCTCTTGCCATCGTCCATGGCGCTACAAGTTGAACATAAAGCCTTTAGCATAAAAGCTATAGGCGAATTGCGGCGACAGGATTTGAACCTGTGACCTCCAGGTTATGAGCCTGGCGAGCTACCACTGCTCCACGCCGCGTCCTGAGAGAGGCGTCTCTCGCACTCGAACCGAATCGACATCGAAATTCGCCTCTTCATTGATAGTATACTCTTAGCGGCCAAGAAAGAAAAGACAGAGACGCTGCTTTCTCACCATGTCATAGCAAGTTTATCCAAATAAGCTGAATCCATGAGTAAACCCGTATCGTCCTCGCCCCAACGTGAGTGGATGCCACGCATTTGGCAAGGCTGTGATTTTATGGCTTGGCTAAGGCTCATTAGCCGCAACCGCTTTGCTGTTCACCTCTCGTATCTTTACATCGCGGTCGTTGTGACGTTCGTAAGCTTTTTCAACACCTTTCTGCGGCTTCTGCAGGAGTTCTGGTTCGACGCACGCATCAATCAGACACGCCTCACCAAGGCCCCGCTGTTTATCATCGGTCATTGGCGAACGGGAACGACCCTCCTTCACGAGCTGCTGATTTTGGATCCACGGCATACGTATCCCAATACCTACCAATGTCTTGCGCCGAACCATTTTCTTTTGACGGAAACATGGTTTAAGCGCCTCTTCTGGTTCTTGATGCCGTCAAGACGACCCATGGACAACATGCCGATGGGATGGGACCGGCCGCAAGAAGACGAGTTTGCCCTTTGCATGCTTGGACAACCCTCACCTTACTTGACGATCGCCTTTCCTAATCATGCGCCGCAGGATCAAGACGCACTGGATTTGAGCATGTCTGATATGCGACGTCGGCGCTGGATGAGCGCGTTCAAGAAGTTCCTCAGTCAGCTAACCTATCGCGACCCGCGCCGCTTAATTCTCAAGTCACCAACGCACAGCTGCCGCATACCGGATCTTCTGACCATGTTCCCTGACGCGCGTTTTGTACATATCGTCCGCAATCCCTATGTCGTGTTCCCATCTACCGTGAACCTATGGAAATCGCTCTACGAGACGCATGGCCTCCAAAAGCCAACCTTTATGGGCCTTGAGGAACATGTATTTGCGACGTTCGTCCGTCTTTACGAACGCCTTGAACACGGAAAAACATTGGTTCCCAAAGGTCGATTCGTGGAGATTCGGTATGAGCATCTCGTTCGAGATCCAGAAAAGGAAATGCAGCGTATCTACGAGGAATTAGAAATGGGGGGCTTTGAAGAGGTTCGTCCAGCGTTGCGACAATACGTCAAGAAAAACGCGGATTACAAGACAAATCGTTTCCGTCCTCTCGAACCGGAACTCCACGCGGAGATTACACGCCGCTGGGGCGACGTAATTCGCCGCTATGATTACGACTGAACCAACGAGCCGGAAGGGAATCGCAGTGAGAAAGTGCTGTTGTAAATCTTTCCAGCCGAAAAATCGTTCATCCCTTGACCCGGTTCACTTGCTTGCGTAATTCACATGAATTTGAAAACAACAGCATTCAAAATTGGCATTTAGACGGACGGTCCGGCATTTAAACGGGCGAATAGTGCAACGGACAAATCATGATAGCGTCCACCAGTCGCGGCAATGTCCGCTTGGCGCGCACTAGACCCCGTTAGAGCCAATACGATCGTCAGCCTTTCCGCGGGAAGTGCATCCGCGACTCGATCAGCCCATTCCACCAGGCAGACGCCGTCTCCTTCAAAATACTCCGCGACGCCAAGCTCGGTGAACTCCGCCGCGCCGCGCAAGCGATACGCATCGAAGTGATAAATCGGCAGCCGGGCGCGATATTCCTGAATGAGCACAAACGTGGGGCTACTGACGTGGCGGACGTCGGGGATGTGAAGGCCCTCGGCAACGGCACGAACGAGGTTTGTTTTCCCAGCTCCGAGCGGCCCGATAAGCGCCACCACGGCGCCTGGGAAAAGTAGCTCACCAAGATGCCGGCCGAAGGTTTCCGTCGCGGCAAGATCTATAAGGTCGAGTATCATGCTATCATTTTAGCTATCTTCCCTGGCAGAGTTACCTTGGGACCGCCGACGGGGCCGACCGTTCAATTGAAATCGGAAGTAGTGGAAGTTGTTTAAGAATTGCAGAGTTGCCATCTTCGTGACCTTTGAGAGGCAGAAGAGCGCCAGGTCGGTTGCCGACGGCGCTTGGCCTGGAAAAGCCACGCCTGGAAAAGCAAAAAGGACTCAGGGCGATTTGCCCTAAGTCCTTCCCTGTATAGTGCCGGAGACAGGACTTGAACCTGCACGCCCATTACAGGCACCAGGCCCTCAACCTGGCGAGGGTCGATTGCGACCACACGGCACTCTCACTGCGTTTACGTTGCAATGCTCGATAATTCAACCACTTAGGCGGATTTAGAGCCACCCTAGGATTGTATTCGCATTGCACTTATATGGCCAACATAGTTCCCAAACGATTCCCATGATGAACCAGATTTACCGAGCCTGCTGCTGCATCGATCGACTTGAGTTGAGTGTCATGCCGCGAACTCATTCGGCAGCACATTGCCTGTTATATTGGGATTGTTTGACACGCAGCCTTGGAGATCTCGTCGCGGCTTTCCAGGGTTGCGGTGCGCCTCGCAGAAAGAACCCGCTCCAACCCCGGCTCCTGTCTGGCTATGGCGTCCATCGCTGACGGAGTCGCAATAACAAGCCACCCCTCTCCTACACAGTTCTCGGGTAGAGAACCACGGTTACCGACCGGACCATCCTGCCACCAGAGGCTCTCCACCATCACGTGACCCTTTGAGTCCGTCCAGCGGAAGAGGCCTTGATGAGAGAGAGTCCATCCGAGCTTCTGAGCGAGTGCCGGACTAAACGCGATCCAATTCCCGGCTGAGTTCTCATCGGTGGCACCTGTGGAATGCTGAAAAACAAGACACCGAGGTGGTATCCGGGAGGTCGAAGTCAAATAGTCAGCCACTCGGAAATGATTAATCTGTGGGATTAAAACATCATTACCAAATTCGGACTCCGTAGCTGGGCGAAGGATTGAAAATCGTTGCTCCGTCCGCAACCGACGCCCAACGGCTTCCTGAAGAGAGACTTCGGCCAAGACCAATCGGCCATCGCCTAGACGGTCCGGAAGCTTCCGTAGTGCCGCCGCTACCTCGTCAATCCACGCACCTGCTTCTGAGTCTTCCCACATTTCGGGTGGGAATGTCAAAATCTCCGGGAGCCGCACGTCAGGTTCTGCTACGACCAAAGCGGGATCACTCATTCGCAGCGTGTCCACTAGGAAGCGAGCGGCCCGCTCATTTATCATCCTTGCGCCCCATAACTCGCCAATCACGAGACTCGTCGCAAACAACGCCGCGTGGGCCCTGGGTCGTCGATAGGTAAACTTCAATTCGGCGTAACCAAGTCTTTCGTATAGTTTTCTCTCGCCTTGCGCGGACCAGAAGGCAGGTGGGACCACCTCCTCCATGAGCTTTGCACCCCGACAAAGCATTGTGATCTCCGGAATATCCGTTCCTTCAGCCAACATCTCGTACACCTCAGCGGTCAGCCCCAAGAGTTGTCGTGGATCCTCTGTGTCGGGCCAGGGCTGGCCAGCTTCAGGTGAATCATCCCGGAAAAGACCGAGGTGGGCATTGGTGGGGAGGATGATCTGGTAGCTCGCCGGCAGAGGCTCGTACGGCGGGGCCAGAGGTAAGACTACTCCAATGCGTTCACATAGGGCTCTCGCCATCATGGCCACGGTAGCGTCCCGCGACCTGGCCAAAACCTGGAGTTCTTCCGAGAAGTTCGATGCAAATGCATTGTCGATCCGGCTTACCGCATCGAGAACCTCAAGCCCTGCCCGGCAGCTAATATCCTTACTGAGGATGGCACGGAGCCCAGCCTCCGCCTCTGCGTCTCCATCTAGTAGGACGAGCACATAGGTACGTCTTGCTATGCGCAAAAGAAAACCGACAGGATGGTCAATGAGGTCAATGAGCATTCGGGCCATAGCGGTGCCGATTGAGGAACTAGACGATGTCGATGCGGGTTCGGGCGGCGTGCCTCCAGCCAAGTGCTCATCGAACAGCGCATGAAGATAGTCTTCAATTTCAGGCCAGACCTGCTCAACGGATAGCATGCCCCGAAGCTGGCAGAGTACCTCCCTAAGAACCGTCGGATCGTTGCTCGCGTCCGTGGTCAACAGTTTCCAAAGGAGGCTACGGCCTTCCGCAGGGCGTGTGTCAATAAGTGCGCGGGTAGCGTCGAGTCGGCTGCCATCTCCATATCGCCTGGACCACCCGAATCGGTCAGTTACCTCAAGTGCCAAGCTCGCGAAACCCCAAGCCCCAGGAGTATCATGCGCTTCTCGGCAGGTTGAACTCTTCGCAAGCAGGTAGGTTACCATGCCACGACGCCCATTTCGCAAGGCGCAGACTAACGGGAGCAATTCACTGCCCGAACCGAAAATAAGTCGGTCGACAACAGCGGGCCAGTCAAAGTTAGAGTTATATTTCTCCCGTCGGGCTAGCGATGACAGAGCTTCGATGTCCGTTCCGTGATTCAACACCTCTTCCAGCGACAACTCGCTCTCGTCTTCAAGCAAGAGACGGTCGCGCGGTCGCCGTTCCATAAGGCCGTCGTGATCGACCGTCTGCTCAGTTCTGGTCCGTGGTGCAGCAGGCATGATGGATGGCACTACTATCCCAAGTTGCGTGATCGCGTCCTGGATGCCTTGTTCCCAGCCAGCCCGCGCACTTGGAATCGCGTAAGTGGACACTCGTCGTGCGAGGTATTGCACGGCCCAGACGGCCGTTTGCCCTCCCGCTTCCCGGTGAGTAGCCAAGATAACTGCTAGGCAAAGATCCTTGTCACCTACAGTGTCGAAAGGGACCACAAGATCAGCGAGCGCGTAGGTCGCAATCTTTGCGGGGAGCATGGGAGACTCGGTAGCACCATCGAGGAACGCTTTAATGTGGTCGACGTGGTCGATTACACCCTTGTCCATCAGCCAGCGGGACAGGAAAACGGCCCGGCCAGGATCGAGTCGTGTTGCGACTCGAATAAGCCGACAGGCCGCAGAAGAGGCGACGCCAGTTTCCGAGGTTTTACGGAGTACCACGACTGCTCTGGCGAACCAGTCAAGCAAACCCAGGGCCCGGGTACGATCCGCAGCCGCGAGACGGTCAAGCCATTCGAGCCATTCGTTGAACTGGTAATCTTCTCCGACGATCCCGACAGCCCGTCGTACACTTTGCTGAATTAGACGGAACGCGGCCTCCGTGTCGCCTAGAGCGATCCACGCTTTCGCTTGCGTCTGCGTTTCGCGGACGAGATCATACACGTCATTAGACGCCAGCTGTTCCCCAAAAGAGAGGATCTGCCCGGCTGCCCACTCCCAATGTTCCTCGTGTGCTTCGGCGAAGGCCAGAGCAACTTGACGTCGAACGCCCATCGGCCAATAGCGTTGAGTCTCGCCCTGCCACTGCTGCTCGAACTCTTCCCGCAGCGCCCGAAGAGAATCCGCGCCGTGCTCGCGGATACCACGCACAAGTAGACGGTACAGCTCACTGCGAGCATTGCGGCAGGCAATCCAGCCCAGCCATTCGTCACTCTTCTCGAAGGAGCGATTGAACCGCTGCATGATCCCCACTACTTCCTGCCGGACACCCCAGGCCAAAAGCGGACGACCCGAACGCGCCCAGGCCCAGATTCGGCCGACCACAACCACGTCCCGTAGAAACCATATCCTGCCTCCCCGATCGTTCACACTTCCGTCGGGAACCATCTGTCCTGCGGCCCGTGTATCTCCCAATTGGTACAGCAATCGAGCGTTCACTAGGAGTGGAGCGAAGACGTCGAATCCGGCGTCCTCTCGGCTCGGCTGGTCCAGATCAGGTAGTTGGAGGGGAAGGCCAGCGATGAGTTCCCGTGAGCGTGCATCATCTCCTGAGTGCCCAAGCAATACCTCTGCTAGATAAAGTCGCTGGATTGGAATCAGTTCCGCAGATACGAATTCCCTACGAAGTCTTTCGACGAACTCTAACCGCTGCTCGTGGTTGCTGCTCTGATACGCCTCGTGCAGTAACCAGAACCGACCTTGTTGTGTGATCTTATCGTTTGGGAGACGAGCCATAACAATTTCTAAGTCAGCCCATCGAGATGTGGCGATCAACGTGTCACCGACGGTGGTGAGGAGCCGCCTGCGGAGATGCTCTTCTGTGGTACCCTCGGCGTTCCCAAAGCTAAAATGGGACAAGGGAGCCGAGGCGAGCATATCAAGGATTTCCATCAGCGGGCGGAATCGCGGAACAGCGCCCGCCCAGGCATCGACAACACGCCAATCCTCAGTTGGAGCCCCCCGTCTGCCGTGGCCAGCAAGGAGGTCGAGAGGTTCCGCCAACTCGAAAAGACGGCGGGCCTCGGCGGATTCGCCGACTAAGTCAAGCTGCACGGCAAGTTCTAGCGCCCGTCTGATTCCGACGCGCAGGCGATTGCCATCGCGTGCCGTATCGACAGCGAGCCCAATTTGACCGAGGCCGATCAGTAAACCGGATAGGTCGAGGTCCTGTAGAAGTCGCGCCCGCTGCGCGATCTCTGCACAGGAGAGTGTCATGCCAGAGTAGGCGCGGACATCGTCGCAGGCCGCAGCCGAAGGGACGGCTATCTCGATATCGGTCCTCACCGCATCCAGCGGTCGCAAGGCGAAGACCTGTTCGCGGAAGTAAGCCTGCGTGGCGAGCCGACAGACGCCTTCGTGATCCTTAGCCGAAACCCGATGATACAACTCCTCCCAGCGGTCGCGCGAATCGAGAGACTCGGCGGCGAAACGACCAGCTAGGTCAAGGTGTGCCCGCCGATCAAGGTCCTCTCGGAACTCGCCCATAAAGTCTCTCGCGGTCTCTCGGCAGAGGAACACGCGAAAACTGTTGTGGAAAAACCGCCACCGCCGGTTTGGATGCTCGTTGAAGTAACGCCTGAACACATCAACCAATCGGCGCACTGCTTGGTCTCCGTACCAGCGCGAGCATTCCTAAGTCACTGCCGCTCCTCAACCGAGCTATGGCCGTGAGCAACTGCACGGAGCCCGTGTCGTTACGAACTTCTTGCCAGTAGGTGCGATACTGGACCTCGATGTCGCCACTATAAGGCTGAGTGCCGAGAAGTATCGCATTCACCTGGCTGGCTTCGGTCACGCTATTTAGAGCCTGAATTAGGTAGCCGAGCGCTAGAGGATGCCCGTCTGACAGTTCGTGTACTCGATCGAGCTGTTCGGACGTCAACGCCACCTGTATCCCGGCGTGTTGCAGGACGTCTCGGACGGCTGCTCGATCCATTCGGTCGATGTACATACGTCGGTCTTCCTGATCGAGGGCATACCGAATACGTTCGGACAGGCCGACTACCTGGTCGCTCTGAGTGCCCAGCACCATGAACACGCCATCAGGAACTTGATCGGGCCTCGGCAGATCGGCGAGGAGCGACCGCGTGGGACGTAACTCGCGGTCGATGTGGTCCAGTCCGTCAATGAGAATGATGGTCTTGCACCCGTTCGTTCGGTATTCCTCTCCAAGGAGGGACAGCTGGCGGTGGAACCGTTCGAGAAGTAGTTCGCGCTCTCCCGGTAGGTGCGTTCCCTCGGTCGAAACACCTGCCTGCTGAAGAGACAGGCATACATCGTGGAGGAAGTTCACCGACTCTCCACGTGATACGGCCGGATCCTGGGCATCCGGGACGTAAGCGTAATACCGGATGACCCGCTCTGGACGGGAGCGTCTCAAGGTCTTCGTGAGCAGGACTGATTTGCCCGAACCCGGGGGTCCGATTACCGCCAGATAACCACCGAGAAGCCCACTAATCCGATTCTCCAACAGCCCTACGGTTGTGCCGATCGACCGATAGGGCACCTTAGGATCTGGAAATTCGTGCCTGAATCGACTGGAGTACCGGTTTTCCCATCCGAGCGACCGGAGCAGTTGTTCAGCGCATTTCGATAACGTTCCCCGTTTGGATCGTCTCCTGTAGGAACGCAACAAGGAGGTTAAGATTCCTCCAGCGAAGATCAGCCTCCCGCGTCTCGGAAGATTGCGATGGCAGCGCCGCGCGAAACTCCAATTCGCAGTCGCGCAGGAATTCATTGAAGTCCTGTGGGTTAAGTCCCGTCAGCTCCCGGAGTTTTTCAAGCGCAGGTTGCCAAGTTGGCGGAGCGGCGCCTGCCCTTGCTGCAGCCCATCCCTCAGAAAGGAAGAGGGCGAATGTCCGGCGGGCTGGGGCGGGACTGCCTGCCGGTATCCCAGCCGTGTTCGGTCCTGGTATGTCGTTCGTAACCAAGTGGACCACAACACGCCTGCCCGAATGGACAACTCGGAGTCGTTGCCAACCGTCGGCGAGCTGCGCAATCAACGACGGGCGTGTGAGGGCATCGTTTTGAGCGTCCCGGGTTTCCTGGACCAGGTCGGAGAAGTTAAAGGTGCCGGCATGGCCGCTCCACTTAAACTGGTAGGCGTCCACGCGCGCTGGGACTCCAATCTGCAAATCGTCCACACGACCTGCTTCAGGGTCGGCTAATCGCACCCACTCAAGTCGTCCCTCGTCCAGCCTCCGAAGCACTAGATCGGACGATACGAGATACTGGGGATAGTAGCCGCCGATGGCAGCCCGTTCACCTTCTGCTGGTCTTCGACGTCTGGCCATTCGACATGCCCTTCCCCGATAGGTACTTGTTCCTCTATTTTACAAGGTGGACGAGATGTGACGCAAAGACTAGAAGAACGGCACGAGTTGCCCAAAATAAACAAAGCCTGGACGCAACAGATAATTTCGCATGGGCTGTCTGGTGCAAGTTTTGATTTAGACGAGATGTCAGCCCACGCGATCGGATTATGCGCGAATTGAACGAAGGCACTTGACGCTTTAGCACCGGTCATCTTGTCTTGGTTCAGCCCAATCTGGAAGAATCGCCTCGCTGGGTTAGCGAGTAAAAAGCCTCAACTCGAGGCCATCGGCATTGTACCGGAATTTTCTTCCGTAGCTACGGGTTCCTCTTCTTTGTTCCGCGTCGCAAGCAACGGCAACCGGATGCCCAGGCATTGACACAAATCAACGGCCGCATCGTAGACACTCAACCGCTTGGCCTTCGCCCATAGGTCCAGTGCGTTGCCGCTACAGCCACACTTGAAACAATGGAACATTTGCTCGTCGAGGTTAGCCGAGAAACAACGGCTCGTCCCGGTGGTTGAGCCATGCAGCGGACAAGGGCCACGCTGCTGGGCACCTTGACTACTGTTGGCCCGGAAGCCGAGCAATTCCAACACGGCGGCCATGGTGACGACTGCGCGAATGGCGGCGAAGTCAATCGCCGGCGTGGCAGTGACAATGGGTTGACACTCAGCCTGCTGGCGTTGGGTCTGGCGTTGTACCTTACGGCGTTCCCGAGCCTCGGCCAACTTCCGATCACGCGTGTCCTGGATCTCCTTATCCCGGCCCTCCAGTTTATCCTTGGGGGTGACGTAGCCAATGGCACTGTGCAAACGTACCGTATTGTAGTGCTCGGTGTAGTCACCAACGATGCGCCGTGCTTCGTCAAGCGACAACGGCGTCTGGACACGGATACATTCCCCCTTGATAGTTTTGTGCCAGCGTTCAATCTTACCGTTGGACTGTGGGTAATAGGGGGAGGTCTTGACGTGGGTCATGCCGGCAATACGAATGAACTCCTTGAAGTCCTTGGCAATGAACTGGGGCCCATTGTCGGAAATGATGCGTGGCTTGGCGTTGGGGTACGACTCGCGGGCACGTTGAATAATAATCTCCACGTCGGATTCCTCCATTTTTTCGCGGATTTCGTGATGGACGATGAAGCGGCTACAGCCATCGAGGACGGAACAAAGGAAGTAAAACGTACCAGCGATGTTGAGGTAACTGACATCGACATGCCAGTGTTCATGGGGTGTCAACGGTTGAACGAAACCAGTACCCTTCTTGGAGATGTTGGGAGTGGCTCCCGCCAACAAGCCATTGACTTTCAGAACGCGATAGACACTGGTGGGACTACAGGCAACGACATCGGCGTCGAGCATCATGAAGGTCAGTCGGCGATAGCCTTCGAGGGGATGGAAGCGAGCAAATGTACAGATGCGATCCTTCTCGTCGTCGCTGAGCCAGTGGTCGCGTGGTATCCAGGCGTTGTGTTCGTTGACCTTGCCGAAGCGATGCTTCCAGTCGTGGAATTTACTGGAGCCAATGCCGATCCACGGCAGGAAGCGACAGACGGCGATCTCCGTCTTGTCGCTCCAAGCGCGGACGAAGTCGACGAGTTGGTCGCGGGAGTCGTGTGGCACCCAACGACCCTTTAGATCTCCCCAAGCTCTTTTTTTAAAAGGGTATGCTCTTCCATGAGCTCGGCCATCACGGAATCCTTGCGTTGCAGCTTGGCCTCGAGACGTTCGATCTTCTGATCCTTGGCGTCGTCGACGGCCTTGGACTTACGGCCGTTTTCGAAAGCGAGGTGGGCATTCTCGAAGAGTTGCCGCTGCCACTGGTAGAAGAGCGTGGGGCTGATCTCGAACTCATCGCAGAGTTTGGAGATGGGCGTGTTTTCGAGGAGATGGCGCTTGACGATAGCGACCTTCTCTTGGGGCGTAAAGTGGCGGCGTGTCTGCTTCTCGGACATGGCAATACCTCCGTTTCAGGTTATGCTAACCCAAACGAAGGCGTTTTCCAGATCCGACTGGGGCAAAACAGCACGGCATGGGCGCTTGGAACCCTGTTCAAGTCGGTCGCATCCTGGCGCGGCGCGGAAGGCCGGGATTGCGATTGCTCCCGAGGGCATCGCCGTTGCAGCGTCAACGGATTCGCCCGGTCTGGTCTCGAGGTCTCCGCTTTGACTTCGCCAATAGCGACCGCTAAGCTATCTCATTCCGCAGCACATTCTTCCTTCATCAAGGGTCGGTCACTCGTGTCCAAAACCACGCTCATCAAGCCGACGCACAAGGCGATTCAGCAATACTATCTGACTCTTCAAACCTACAAGGAGCATGGCGCCAAGCACGAAGGCGCGCTCGAGACGGCCTTCCTTCAGTTGCTCGCGGACACGGCCCGGTTGCATCATTGCACGCTCATACCGAAGCAGAAACTGCGCATCGGCAAGAACAACATCTTTCCCGATGGCACAATCCGCGATTCCTTCGAGGCACGGGTAGGCTTTTGGGAAGCGAAGGACACGAACGACGATCTCGATAAGGAGATCGCCGCCAAGATCGCCAAGGGCTACCCGCTCAACAACACCATCTTTGAAGACACGCGCCGGGCGGTTTTGTATCAGGGCGGGAAAGAGCGCTATCAGTTCGACCTGACCGACAAGAAGGAACTCGCCGCGCTGCTCAACGAGTTTTACGCCTACACTGAACCGGTGTCAGCAGCGTTTTAGCATGGGGCCAAAATTGCGCGGTGGCCCGGGCCAGGGCCGCGCAGGCAGGATCGCGGGCCAGGCCGCGCGCTTTCGTAGAGGGCCATAGGCGTGCACTGTCCCGGGCCAGCACGCGGCGTGGTTCTTTGGTTGGGATTTTGTGATAGGCTTGAAGCACTTCCCAGCGCCACTCGGCGCCAAAACGCCTCGGAGCCAGTGCCAACCTGGCCCCGAGACTTGACCGGCGGGAGCAAGACCTCCCTTGGGCCCACCCTCATTTCAGCATTTCTGTGGCCAACGGCCAGAGGCACCATGTCTTCGTCGAACGCGGCGTTGTTTGCTCAAGGGTTGTGAGCGACGCTTCACGCCGGCGCGTCCTCAGGCGCGCTATTGCAGCGCGGCCTGTCGCCGTGCCGCCCAACGGTGGCGGCGCTGGCAGGCGAGCCAGCGCTATCGGTCCACCGAGCGAGGCCAAGAGCGGCGGCGGGAACAGAGCCGGCGGTATCGCGAGCGACAGCGTCAGCAACAGCGAACCGAGTCAGCTGACGAAGCTTTGCCGCGCGAGGGCCAGCGCCCAGGGTCTGCGTGCGATGATTTTGCCAGGCGGCCCTGCGATCGACCGGGTTGTTATGAGCTTTTCCCGATCGCCGATGAACAATCGTGCAAGCGATTCTGTAGTTTGGCCTGCCGACTGGCGTTACGTCGCGTGTTGGATCGTGAGGCGCGCTATCGGTCGCGGCGTCGGCGCTGGCGTTCGGAACGTGTGACCGAGCGTGTGCGGCCTCCAGATACGTCGTGACCAAGTCTTTGCAGATATTTTTGAGCGAGCAGCCAGGATAAAGTGCCTCCACCCCAAACCGGAGAGAGGAGCGGGCGGTCGCGAGAGCGATTTTGCGTCCCCCGTTTCCTTTCTTCGAATGGAGGAAAGAGGGAGGTTTGGTGGAGGGTACGTACATGGCTTGGAACGACGGTATCTCACGACCGGTGATGCTTGCCGACCTGGGCCAGCACTATCGGCGTTATCGCCTGACCGATTTGGAGGCGGAGGAAGCAATGGCGGGATCGCTGCGTCGTTGGGGGCAGTTGTCACCGGTGGTGGTGTGTATGCGTGAGCAAAAATTGGAACTCCTCGACGGCTTCAAGCGTTATGCGGCGGCACGCCAGGTAGGTGGGTTAAGGAGTTTGAGCGTACGAGTATTGGAGGTGGATGAGCCGACGGCAAAGGCGGCGATTCTGGGGTTGAACCGTGGTCAGGGTCCGGTACGGGAGTTGGAGGAGGCCTGGGTTGTCCAGGGGTTGGTACGTGACGATGGGATGACGCAGGTGGAAGCGGCCCACTTGTTGGGCCGACACAAGAGTTGGGTGTGTCGCCGCCTGGCGTTGTTGGAGCGGTTGAGTGTGGCGGTGAAAGAGGATTTGCGTTTGGGATTAGTGGGTCCGTCGTTGGCCCGTCAATTGACGCGGTTGCCCGTGGGCAACCAGGAAGCATTGTTGGAGTTGACGCGCCGGGAGACGTTGACGGCTCAGGAAGTGAGCGGCGTGATCGAGTTGTTGCAAGGTGCCAGTGACGAGCAGGCGGCGTTCGTGCTGGCGAAGCCTCGTGAGGCGTTGGCTCAGGTAAACGGTATGCCGACGGCATTGCGGGATCCACGTCTGAGTGGAGCCGGGAACTGGCTGGCGAAGCATTTGAGACAGGCTTTGGAAACACTGACTCGTCTGGAGAATTGGCTTCGGACGCCGAACGTGCTTGAGTTGCGAACGCAGGATCGTGAGATCCTCCAGCCGATATTGGCGCGTGTCGGCGATCAGTCCCATGTGGTGGCGGAGTTGGTGTTGGGACCGGACCTCAAGCGTATGAGGCTGCCATGAATGAGGCGTTGCGTCTGGAGATCGTGCAACGGCGTCAGAGTGGGATGTCGTTGCGTGCCATCGCGGAAGAATTGGGCCTGTCGCGTGGCGCCGTGACACGCGCGTTGGCACAGGTGCAAGCTCAGCGGGACGGACGGGTCGCCCGGCCCCGTCCACGCCACAGCATCATTGATCCCTTCGAGCCGCTCTTGAAGGAGTTGCTTGCCAAGTACCCGAATCTCACCACCATGCGCGCCTTGGAAGAGTTGCAAGCACGCGGTTTCACTGGCCAGTACACCGTCGTACGTCAGCGCCTGGGATTGTTGCGGCCACGCGCCGCGCGGCCACCCGTGCCGCGCTTCGAGACCGGGCCAGGGATCCAAGCCCAAATGGACTACGGCGTCTATGACATCGACTTTACACGTGAAGGCCGCCGGCGTGTGTACCTCTTCAGCTATTTGCTCGGCTACTCCCGCCGGCAGTATCTACGCTTCGTGGAATCGATGGATCTAACAACGACCTTGCGAGAACACGTACATGCCTTCCACCATCTTGGCGGCGTCGCGGGTCTGCCTGTATGACAACTTCAAAGCCGTGGTGCTGCGTCATGACGCCGATGGCGTTATCTACAACCCCAAGTTCCTGGCCTTCGCCACGCATTACGGCTTCCGGCCACAAGCCTGCCGCGTGCGCCGACCGCAAACCAAGGGTAAAGTCGAGCGAAAGATGTTCCACGTCGAAAGCAGTTTGCTCAATGGTCGCACCTTCGACACCCTCGAGCATCTCAACGAGGTGACCACCTGGTGGCTGCACAACGTCGCCGACATCCGTGTCCTACGCGACTTCAAGGAGACGCCACTCCAGCGTCACCAACACGAACAACCACACTTGCTGACGCTGCCGACCTGTGACTTCGACACCGCCCAGGTCATCTATCGCCACGTGAGCGTCGAGGGCTACGTCACCCATCGGCTCAACCTGTACTCCGTGCCGTGGACGTACATCGGCCAGGTGCTACCTGTACGCGTCACCGAGAGTGAAGTCGTCATCTACTCGATCGGTCTGGAGGAGATCGCACGCCACCTTCTCGTGGCCAGCTCCCACACGGGCGTTCGCCAGTCGAACAAGACCCATCATCCCGCCGACGACCCCGGCCAGCGTGAACTGCTGTTACGGCAACGCTTCACGGAACTGGGGCCGGTGGCCGTACAGTTCCTCGACGGCTTGCTCGCCAAGCAAGTCCAGGGCAAACTACAGGCCCAGCAACTGTTGGCAGTGGTAGCCCACTACCAACGCAAAGATGTACAGGCCGCCTTCGAGCGTGCCGTCCGCTTCGGCGCCTACTCCTTGGCGGCAATCCGACGCATCCTTGCCGCGACCGCCAAGCCCAAGCCGCTCCTGGAGGAACTGGCCGATCTGCATCGTGACACGCTGGACCCGTTGTTGCGTGCCGACGCGGTCGGTCCACGGCCAACCAGCGACTATCAGCATTTGCTCTTGCCTGAGGAAGCCGCCAATGACGCCTCGTCCCAAGAAAAACCGTTCAGCGAAACCAACACCGACGCCACCTCTGCGTGAGCAGATCCTCGCCGACTTCGCCACGCTGCGCGTCCCCATGACTGCCGAACAGCTCGATGCCGTCGTACTCGACGCCGAGCAAAGCGGCCGCTCGCATCTGGAGTTCCTGTACCGTTTGCTCACCGACCAGGCGGGCTTGCGTCGCCAACGTAGCATCGAACGACGCATCAAGGATGCCCACTTCCGCGAACTGAAACCACTGAGCGACTTCGATTGGAGCTTCAACCCGTCGCTCCCACGGACGCAACTTGAAACCTTGGTTGGCTGTGACTTCGTCCGCCGCTGTCAGAACCTGGTGTTCGTCGGCCAATCCGGCTTGGGAAAAAGTCGGCTGATTCAGAACATCGGTCAGGCCGCTTGCGTGCAGGGCTATCGCGTCTTTTACACGACCAGCGGTGCTCTCCTGGAAGATCTGACTGCGGCCTTGGCCGACCAAACGATCCACGACCGTGTACGCTTCTATGCCCGCTTCGAGTTGTTAATCATCGACGAATTTGGTCTGGACCGCATTGAACGCAGCCTGTGTCCGCAGGCCGCCAGCTTGTGGTACAAGATCATCGACGCGCGGAGCCAACGGGTCAGCACGGCGCTGGTGACCAACATCGACTTCGAGTCCTGGGCCGAATACCTGGGCGATGCTCCCCTGGCGATGGCGTTGTTGGATCGCGTCGTGGACGGCGCAACCATCGTGAAATTGAAGGGCAAATCCTATCGTGTTCATCGCGGCCCCGAAGAGCCGTCCGCCAAGTAACCGCGCCAAGGATAGGACCTCGCCACGCTCACCCCGCTTCGCCGGGCAACTCCTGTTGGCCTCATCTCAAGCCGCGAAAATGGCCTCACTTCAAAACGCGATCAACAACCGGAGATCGAAGACTTTCATCAAGCGGTGGAAGAGTTCAAAGAGCGCGTGCCGGAGCTGGCGAAAGGGCTGGTCGAGAAGCTGGATGAAGCCCACAAGGGGAACAAGAAATTTCAGGCCGCGTTCGCAAGCTTCCTCACCGTCTGTCAGCAAACGCTCAATCCGAACATCAGCCGGGCGGCCGTCGATGAGATGCTAGTTCAGCACCTTCTTACCGAACGGCTCATTCGCAAGATATTCGACAACCCTGAGTTCATGCACCGCAACGTCATCGCCAACGAGATCGAAAAAGTCATCGATGCGTTGGTGAGCCTTAGCTTTCGCCGTGATGATTTTCTCAAATCGCTGGACCGCTTCTATCGCGCCATCGAGGCCGCCGCCCAGACGTTGGAAGACTTCACCGAAAAGCAACACTTCCTCAACACCGTCTATGAGCGTTTCTTTCAGGGCTACTCCGTCAAAGTCGCCGACACGCACGGCATCGTCTACACGCCGCAAGAGATCGTCGATTTCATGTGCGCCAGTGTCGAGGAAGTGCTGCAAAAAGAGTTCGGCCTAACGCTCGGCTCGCCTGGAGTGAACATCCTTGACCCTTGCACCGGCACGGGCAATTTCATCGTCAATCTGTTGAACCGCATACCGAAGAAAGATCTGGTGCGTGCCTACCGTGAACAACTCTTTGCGAACGAAGTGATGCTGTTGCCGTACTACATCGCGGCTCTGAACATCGAACATGCGTATTGGGAACGGACGGGTACGTATGAATCGTTTGATGGGTTGTGTTTTGTCGATACCTTGGAGCTGGCCGAACAAGAACAACAGACATTAACATTCATGACTCTGGAAAATACTGCCCACGTCAAGAAGCAGAAGGTAACACCTATCACCGTAATTGTAGGAAATCCACCGTATAATGTTGGTCAGCTTGACGAGAATGACAACAACAAGAACCGCAAATATCCGGTTATAGAAGCACGCATCCGAGAGACCTACGCTAAGGACTCAACAGCTTCTAACAAAAATGCTCTTTCTGATGCTTATGTCAAGTTTTTTCGGTGGGCAACTGACAGACTAGAAGGCCGCGATGGAATAGTTTGCTTTGTTACAAACAACAGCTTTATCGACAAAATCGCTTTCAACGGCATGAGGAAACATCTTGCCCTCGACTTTACACGATTTTTTCATGTTGACCTTCACGGCGATGTTCGGGTGAATCCTAAATTGAGTGGAACAAAACATAATGTTTTCGGCATTCAGGTTGGAGTCGGTATCACGATTGCGATTCGCAGGTCTCGAAAGAACCATCGCGGCTTGTTTTATCATCGAGTCCCGAACTCTTGGCGGAAGGAAGAGAAGCTCTCATGGCTATCTAAACATGAAAATGTGGATACTATAGAATGGCAGCAATTGTCACCGACTAATACAAGCAATTGGCTATTGCTATCGCACGCTGATGAATTTTCGTTGTTCTCGCCTATTGGAAGCAAAGAATCAAAATCGGCGAAGGGATTAAGCTCTGGGTCCGTGTTCAAATTGTTTTCAGGAGGAGTGAAGACGAACCGCGATGAAGTCGTCTACGGATTTCAGCGTACACCATTGGAGGACAGAATCCAACGCTTTGTAGACGACTATAACGGAGAGGTAGATAGGTATAAACGAAGCGGCATGAAAGCGAATCTTGACGAGTTCATCAATTATGAAAAAGTAAATTGGAGTGAAGGCTTAAAGAACAATCTCGTTCGAGGCACTTATGCTGATTTTGAAAAATCACGCTTTCGTCAATCGCTCTATCGTCCGTTTAGCAAGAAATGGCTTTATTTTGACGCATTGGCTATCGAAAGACGTTATCTATATCCGCTAGTTGTGCCGAGCATTGGAGCGGAGCTTGAAAACCTAGCAATCTGCTCAACAAACGAAGCACAGATCGATTTTTCTGCATTGGTCACGAACTTGATTCCCTGCCTGCACCTCGGAGGGCGACAAGGACAATGCTTCCCCTTCTACGTCTACGACGAAGACGGCACCAATCGCCGCGAGAACATCACTGACTGGGCCTTGGAACAGTACCGCACGCATTACGCTGACAAGAAAATCAACAAATGGGAGATCTTCTATTACGTCTATGGCCTGTTGCATCACCCAGGCTATCGCACGAAATTTGCCGACAACCTCAAGCGCGAGTTGCCGCGCATCCCGTTCGCGCCGGACTTCCGAGCCTTCGCCACGGCGGGGAAGGAGTTAGCCGGCCTTCATCTCGACTATGAGAAGCTCGAACCGCATCCGCTGAAGTGGATCGAATCCGAAGGCGTGCCATTGTCGTACAAGGTGATCGACAAGATGCGTTTGAGCAAGGACAAGACGACCCTGCGCGTCAATCAATCGCTGACCCTGGCGGACATCCCGCCGGAGACGTTTCAGTATCGTCTCGGCAACCGTAGCGCTCTCGATTGGGTTATTGACCAATATCAGGTGAGCGAAGACAAGCGCAGCGGCATCCGCTCCGATCCGAACCGCGAAGAGGATGAAGAATATATCGTCCGGCTCGTTGGGCAAGTTGTGCGCGTGAGCTTGGAAACGGTTCGCATCGTAGCGGGGTTGCCGGAAGCGTATGCGTGAGCGGCTATGGTGGTTATCCGCGTCAGCGCTGATAGATGTTAGGTAGGTATGCAGGTTTTAACCTGACAGGTGGCGTTCTGATCGAATGAGCGGCAGTTCTCTTTTGTAGCTTCGACTAAAGCATCTTTCATCATTGCTTTCGCGCAATTGCCAGCTAACCTGCCTTTTTTCATGGCAGTCTCGCAGAGATTTGCAAGTATTGCATTATCAGCCGCAAAATCATAATGCAATGAGTTTGCATAACCGCAGTAGAGATTTCCCGGTGTTTGCGTTAACGTTATTCTAAGGTTGGCAAATTCGTTGGGCAGAAACGCTACCAAGGGAAGGACTTCCGTTTTGCTAGGTCGGCCTGCGTTAATACCAAGAGTTACACGCCGCAAATCTTCATCGGTATTGATGAGGTATATGCTGAAAATTGGTTCAGTTTGAGTTCCGAACATTTTCTCTACAGCGTAATTGACTCGTGCGCCGATCTCGTCATCCGGTACGCCCCAATCACTTAGACGTCGGAGCTTCCGAACATAGAGCGGCGCAGATACTTGAAGAATACCCGCGACGGTCGGGAGTGCCACTGATGTTAATTCTCCAGATCGTCCAACGCCTCGCGGGCGATTCTTTGAATGAAACTATCTTTATCCTCGACTGTGAATCGCCGAATTCGCTCTTTAGCTGTTTGGTTGCCTAAGTCCCGAAGCCCCTCAATGACACCCTCGCGGATACCTCTGGACTCGGCAGACGTAAAACAACAAATGAAACGAAACCGCTCCTTCTGAGGAACGTCCGCCCGACCGACCGCACGTAGCAGTACATACCAGTAATCGTCATTTGGGTGGTAAGCCCTCTCTGAAGCGGGCCCCCACATGCTCACATCTCTCTGTAGGCGTTCCCATGCATAGGTAAGAATCAACGACCGAGTGCTTGCAAGCACGTCGATGGCTGCGTCGAGCCCATCCGGGCCGCCTTCGGTTGTGCAGACTTGTAGCAACTCGTCAATGGCCCGTTTCGGCTCGCGGGCCTTTGAGAGAAGATCAATAATCCGTTTGCGGTGCGAAGCCCTTTGAGCGACTGGGCTGGATACCATTGCTCGCGCAGAGGCTGATAAACGTGACCGTAATCGACCCCTTCTGGCTTGCATCATGATCCGCAATCGAGAAGGAAGTGCCGATTGGCCTAGCTGGCATAGTCGTTTGGGAGCCTAAAGACAGTCCTACGCTCATTTTACCACCTGTTGCCCAAATATATCTTGAAGCAGTGTCTGACTCCACTGCTGATCGCTATCAAATAGGTTAGCTGCGTCTTGGGCCTCAATGGCACTCTTCGTTTCACGATGAAAGTTGAACAGAATCGCTAAGTCCGGTTCATCTATTGCGACCGTCACCTCTATCCGTACAGTATCCTTACGAACGATATATGTACAGCGGGTCTGTTCGACTTGTCCTATTTCTTTGAGGCCGGTCAATAGGCCGTCATTTATGCTCGGAAGCGGACTGTTGCCCCAATCGTCCTTAATACATGCGTAATGAAAATTGTTGCCAATCGCGTGGATTGGTGTGTGAGGCAAAGTTTCGATCACTTTAGCAACTGACGTCCCGCAATTTTCCTTCCGGGACGCGACTGACAGTAGCCGGAAATCAACCTGCCACTGCGCTTCCTTAAAACTGAAGGCGAGCCCCTGATTCAGCGGGATAAGCGGCATGAATCGAATTTCGACCTCTTCATCCTCGCATATTTTGTTCTTTACCAGCCATTCTGGAGTGATGATGTACGGATTAAATGCGCCGATCGCTAGCGTCTGTGCAGATACTAAGCTAAGCGGCACAGTTCAGCACTCCACCTGATACAACCGCCCAGCCGCAGAACTCGGTTGGTGCGTCTCCTGCATACATCATTATACACCACTGGTTGAAAGGGAAGTGTATGGGCCCAAACGCCTCATAGTCAAGGGCATTCTCTTAGAACAGGGATTCAGCAAAAGTCAAGTCCAATCGAAGAAGGCGGAAATTTTGAAGCCGGCATTATCGAACATCCACCTGGTTCGATGTGGTACAATGGGGGATATATGCCAAGCAACCTCTTTAAGAAAACGTCGGTAGACTACCGCCTTTACAATGCCTGGATCGACGCGCAAGGCAATCCGTGCGATCAAGGCACGCCGGGTGCAAGGTTCGTCGATTCGATCCGCGTCAAGCCTGAGACACCGGGCGCGGTCAAGGTTAAGCGGAAGTCTACGAAGTGGTACGGGCGGTTGCCGGGCGGTCGGGTTGTCCCTTTGTCCGCGAACAAGATAGCGGCTCAACAGATCTTTGCAGCGCTGGTTCGCAAGTCAGAGCTAGGCCGCGCGGGTATCAGCGATCCGTTCGAGGATCAACGCAAACGCCCTCTGTCCGAGCATGTAGACGAATGGGAAGCATCGCTCCGCGCTGGCGGTGCGTCCGCGAAGCACGTCAAGCAGACCGTGGCTTGCGTTCGGAATATCTTTGAAGAATGCCGCTTCGTCTTCCTGGCGGATCTCTCCGCGTCGCGCGTGCAACAGTACCTAGCCGATCTGCGCGGCCAACGCCGGCCCCTGCCTGAAATCACGTCGATCAAACCGAGCTACACGAAGGCCGAGTTAGCCGCGCTCACCGGACTGAATTTAACCGCCCTTGCTCCCTTGATGCGTCGGCACCGGCTTGAGGCGACGGGTGAAGGCAAGGCGCGTCGTTATCCGAGAGCGACCTTGGACGCCTTGCGATCGCTGCGCACGCAAGGGCGAAGCATCAAGACGATGAACCTCTACCTTGCCGCCGTGAAGCAATTCGCCGCATGGCTCGTTCAGGATCGACGGACGCTCGATAACCCGCTGGCGCATTTATCGGGCGGAAACGTCAAGCTAGACCGTCGGCACGATCGGCGGGCGCTGACAACGGACGAATTGTGTTCGGTCATTCGAGCCGCTCAACAGAGTGAGCAAGTCTATCGGGAGCTGACAGGCCGCGACCGTGCGATGCTCTACACGATTGCTTGTACCACCGGGTTCCGCGCCTCTGAGCTGGCCAGCCTGACGCCTGGCTCGTTCGATCTCGACAATGACCCGCCGATCGTCACGCTTGCCGCCCTTCGTGCCAAAAACGGCACTTGCGCTGTTCAACCGCTCCCATTGGATGCAATCGAAGATCTTCGCGGCTACCTAGCAAGCCGGCCCGCCGGCTTACCTGTCTGGCCCGGAACATGGCCCAAGAAGGCCGCCGAGATGTTAACGATCGATCTCGATGCCGCCAGCGTCCCCTATGTGATCGATGGCCCAAACGGACCGCTTTACGCGGATTTCCATTCGCTTCGTCATTCGTTCATAGCCATGCTGGACCAGAGCGGCGCGACGTTGAAGGAAGCTATGCAGCTGGCGCGGCATTCGGATCCGCGCCTGACGATGGCCGTCTATGGCCGCGCTCATCTTCACGATCTCGGCAAGGCGGTCGGGCGGTTGCCATCGGTGATGAAATCTGCAACGGCGGTAGGCGATGGGACGGGAGGTGTTAAGTGCAATCAGGGATAGGGGATACGTGAGGTAGCCGGCTTGCGAAAAAGCGCCAGAATGTTGCAGAAAATCGACTTTTTTAGATAGCTTGAAGCGTAACTCAGCGCGAGTTTTCGGACGCCTTAAAAAGAGCGATTCAATCGCTCATGAAAGCGCGTGCAATGAGATCTTAGACGACCGTAGAACTCTAAAATATCTTACTTGGCATTTCATGAGAACGAAAAGAAGTTCTCCTCTATGGATTCGCCCGCTGGCGAGCCATGTTCTACAAAAGCGACATTTTGTAGAATACAGAGGTAGAGCGGTCAGTCATTTTGCATGGCCGTGAAACATGGCTCGTCGAAAAGGCGCCTTATGTCACGTGCCGGGCAATTCGTGAAACAAGTGGAAGGCTACCGGGCGTTCCTGCCCGCCCCGTTGCCGCCGGTTCCTTCGCTGATCTACGATGCAGATCTGATCCGGTTGCTTTCCGAGGCCGATCAACGCTTGGCGCGGCTAGATGGGGTAACTTCGACGCTGCCCAATCCCGATTTATTCGTTGCCATGTACGTCCGGCAAGAGGCGGTTCTCAGTTCGCAGATTGAGGGAACGCAAAGTACCCTGGAAGACGTTCTTCAATTCGAGATCGATCCCCAGGGCGATGAACTACCGCGCGATGTTGGCGAGGTCGTCAACTATGTGGCAGCGATGAATTACGGTCTCAAAAGACTCCCGACGTTGCCCCTATCGCTTCGGTTGATTCGAGAAATTCACGGGGTGTTGCTTGAGGGGACGCGAGGCGGTGAAAAGACTCCGGGTGAATTTCGCAAGAGTCAGAACTGGATTGGTCCAGCTGGTTGCAACTTGGCAACAGCTTCCTTTGTGCCGCCCCCCGTCGCGGTGATGAGCGATGCTCTCGCCAACCTCGAAAAGTTCTTCCATGACACGACGTTGCCCGTGTTGCTGCAATGCGGGTTGGCTCATGCTCAGTTCGAGACAATCCATCCGTTCCTTGATGGCAATGGCCGCGTAGGACGATTACTCATCACGTTTCTGCTCTGCTCACGCGGCGTACTACAACGTCCTCTCTTATATCTCAGTTATTTCTTAAAACAGAACCGCCTGGAATACTACGATCGGCTGACAGCGATCCGCCAAAACGGTGATTGGGAAGGCTGGTTGAAGTTCTTGCTGCGCGGCGTGGCTGAAGTCAGTCAGGAAGCGACCGACACCGCGCGACGAATTCTCGTCATGCGTGAACAGCATTTACGACTCATCCGGGACAACGACAAGATTAACAGCACGTATGGCCTTCACTTGATCGATCATCTCTATCAGCAACCGATCGCAACGGTTCGATTGGTCGAAAACTGGCTTGGTTCGTCCTATGCAACGGCAAGCAAAGTCGTCAACCAGTTCGTTGACCTTGGCTTACTGCGCGAAATGACCGGCTTCGATCGCAACCGCCGGTTCGCTTACGATCCTTACTTGGCGGTGTTCGCTCGCACCGAAGAAGTGCCGAATGAGGATGCCGGTGACGCCGAAACGACGGAATCGAAATGATCAGCGGAAAGAGTTCCGATGGGTGGGATTCTGCTTTCAAAGAGTTCGGGTTGCCGGAAAACTATGCAACCGAACCATCAGCGACCAATTATATAAGCGATGGTCGATACCACGGGTAAGGCTCTCACCGGGGAAATGAATTCAGTCGGGAGCCTAATCCGCGAAAGACCGGTGTTCAGCCATAGCAAAATAGCGGCTATTGTGGGCGCTTTGATGCGTGGCACTCATCGTTCGGGTTGCCGCCGGGTTGCACAACTCTTTGATTTTCGGTGCTACCCATCGATACGGGTTGATACGATCGTCGTCGAGAAAGAGTAGCGCTTAGAAACGCACAAACCCTTGTTTTGCAAGGGTTTGAGAGCGGTTGCGACCGTCTGATACTGTTTGAGAGAAACTCCCCGCGCTGGACGCTCCACGAACAAATCTCCAGAGATAATCGCATGTGATATTTCGGCAAAACCATTTTTGGCAGGATGCTACAGTGATATTACCCAAGAGGTGGCTTCGACGTTCGAGTGTCGATCGGGCGCCTGCATATCACACTTTCCGAACCTCTCTATACGCGCTTGCGTTCATGCGTTTGGAGCTGTATTGGTTCAGCCTGAATTGGAAAATCGCCGTGTTCGAGTTAGTGGGTTAGGATGACCGTCCCTTGAAACGCTCAAGGGATTGTACAGGTGCTTTAACGGTTGGCTACGGGTTCCTCTTCTCTGTTCCGGGGTGGGGGCGGCACCAGGAGTGGCAGCGGGATGTTGAGGCGTTGGCACAGGTCGAGGGCGGCGTCGTAGGTCGACAGGCGTCGGGCAGCGGCCCAGAGGTCGAGGGCATTGCCGGAGCGTCCACATTTGAAGCAGTGGAAGGTGTGGGCCGTGGTGTTGACGGAGAAGCAGCAAGCAGTGCCACGGGTCGAGCCGTGCAAGGGACAGGGGCCGCGTTGCTGGCCGGCGTGGTCGGAGCGTGCGTTGAAGCCCAGCAAGGTGAGAACCTGAGCGATGGTGATGGCGGCGCGAACAGCTGCGAAGTCGATGGCGGGACGGGACGACTCTGGGCCTGACTGCGACTGCTCGTGCCTTGTCTGACGCATCTGTTTGCGGCGTTCACGTGCTTCGGCGAGCTTGCGGTCACGTTCGGCAAAGATGCGTGCGTCATTGCCCAGGAGCTTGTCCTTGGGTGTGACGTAGCCGACGGCGCTGTTGAGGCGTGTGTTGTTGTAATAGGCGACGTAGTCGGTGACCTTGTGCCGTGCCTCGTCGAGGGACAGCGGCACCTGAACACGGATACATTCGCCCTTGATGGTCTTGTGCCAGCGTTCGATTTTGCCGTTGCTTTGGGGGTAATAAGGCGACGTACGCACATGCGTCATGCCGGCGACGCGGATGAACTCCTTGAAATCCTTGGCGATGAACTGAGGCCCGTTGTCGGAGATGATGCGTGGGGTGACGCCGGGGAACTGTTCGCGGGCGCGTTGCAGGATGGTTTCCACGTCGATTTCCTCCATTTTGTCGCGGATTTCCCAGTGGACGATAAAGCGACTATAGCCATCGAGGATGGAGCACAAGAAGTAGAAGGTACCGGCGATGTTGAGGTAACTGACATCGACATGCCACTCCTGGTGCGGTTGCAGGGGCTGCACATAGCCTGTGCCTTTCTTGGTGACGTTGGGCGTCTGTCCGGCCAGGAGTCCGTTCTTTTTGAGGACGCGATAGACACTGGCCGGGCTACAGGCGACGACGTCGGCATCGAGCATCATGAAGGTCATACGGCGGTAACCATCGTCGGGGTGCTGGCGGGCGAAGGCACAGATGCGATCGGCTTCGTCGGTGGTGAGCCAGTGATCGCGTGGCACCCAGGCGTTGTGTTCGTTGACTTTGCCGAAGCGTTGCCGCCAGTCCTCGTACTTGCTGCGGCCGATGCCGACCCAGGGCATGAAACGCGCGACGGAGATGTCGGTTTTGTCGGCCCAAGTGCGGACGAAATCGACAAGCTGGTCGCGCGTGTCGTGGGGGACCCAGCAGCCGGTTAGAGTTCCCCAAGACTTTTTTTTAGCTCGGTGTGGGCTTCCATGAGCTCGGCCATGACTTCGTTTTTCTTTTGAAGTTTGGCTTCGAGCTTTTGGATCTTGTCCTGTTGCGTGTCTTGAGGCGGCCTACCCTTGCGACCGTTGGCAAAGGCCAGGTGGCCGTTCTCGAAGAACTTTTTGAGCCAATCGTAGAACTGGTTGGGGTAGAGGTCGAGTTCATCGCACAGGTCAGAAACAGGGACCTTGTCGATAAGGTGCCGTTTGAGGATGGCGACCTTGTCCTCATCGGCAAAGTGACGACGCGGCTTGTTCATGTGGAAACCTCCGTTCAGGTAATGCTAACCCAAACGAAGCGATTTTCCAGATTCGACTGAGGCAATACAGAGCGCGATGACATGGAGCACATTTTCTGTTATCCAGTTAACACAAACCGCGATTGAGCGACATCCGTTGGCACGGATACCAACCTGGGAAGCGACGGAGATATAGCCGGAAGCATCAGCCGGAACAGGCTATCTGCATTGGACCGGGACGGCCTCGAAGCGAATCGCGCGGCTGCGGGCTGTGGGTTTGGATCGTCCTACTGTGGCGGCCTTTCGCGTTGCCTCGTCGCCAAGAGAAGCCGCCTCTTCATGACATGGCTCAGGCATCTACCGCGATCGAGTCTAAAACCTCGCGGACTTTGCGGACAAAGCTCAAGGACGAGAACGGTTTCTGCAGAAAATTGACGTTTTCGTGAAGGATGCCATTGCGCACCACGGCGTCGTCCGTATAGCCACTTAAGAACAAAGCCTTCATCGTTGGGCGTAATGCCAACAGTTGTTCTGACAGCTGCCGTCCACCTAGCCGCGGCATGACGACGTCCGTTACGAGTAAATGGATGATCCCCTTGTGGGCTTCGGCCACGCGCAGCGCCTCGGAGCCGTTGGCGGCTTCTAATACCGTGTAGCCATAAGTTTGCAGGATCACGCAGGAAAGAGACCGGACGGCTTCTTCGTCCTCGGCAACTAAAATGGTTTCTGATCCACGCGTAACCCGACTCGATTCGTGATGTGGTTCCGTTGTCTGAGAAGGAGCGTCCACGCATGGCAGATAAATCTTGAAAGACGCTCCCACTTCCGGCTCGCTATAGACTTCAATGTGGCCGCCGCTTTGTTTCACGAAGCCGTGAACCATCGCCAGCCCCAGGCCTGTTCCTTTACCCTTTTCCTTGGTCGTGAAGAACGGCTCGAAGATGTGGCGCCGAATTTCCTCCGTCATACCGTGACCCGTGTCGCTGACCGCGAGTAGGACGTAGTATCCCGGCGAGACGTGGGTGTGGGTGCGACAGTACTCTTCGTCCAAGATTACATTTTTTGTCTCGATGGTGACCTTACCCCCGGTTGGCATGGCATCGCGGGCATTGACAGCCAGGTTCATGAGGACCTGCTCAACCTGGCCGGCGTCGGCGTTGACATGGCCGAGCTTGAGTTGGCGCACGGCATGGAGTTCGACATCCTCACCGATGACCCTTCGGAGAATCTTCTCCAAATTCGCCACAATCGCATTTAGGTCGAGAATAACAGGAGACAGCACCTGTTTGCGGCTAAAGGCCAAGAGCTGGCGCGTGAGGCCGGCCGCACGTTCGCCCGCCTTTGGAATCTCGGCAACTAGCTTATATGTAGGATGATCCTTTGGAAGCATATCCAGGACCACTTCACTGTAGCCGTTGATCACCGTAAGCAAGTTATTGAAATCATGGGCGATGCCGCCAGCAAGTTGGCCGACAGCCTCCATTTTTTGGGCCTGGCGAAACTGCTCTTCGAGCATCCGGCGTTGCGTTACTTCCGTTTGAACGCCAACAAAATGTGTGACTTTGGTATCGGTTTGAACCGGCGAGATGTGGAGCAAATTCCAAAATGTCGATCCGTCCTTTCGATAGTTGAGGATCTCGACCGAGCAGCCTCGCCCCTCTTGGATCACCGCCCGCATTTGGGCAATGGTAACCTGATCGGTCTCCGGCCCTTGTAGGAAACGGCAATTCTTGCCCAGGACTTCTGCTTGCGAGTATCCCGTGAGCCGCTCGAATCCTGGGCTTGCGTAGATGATGGGGTTGTCCGTCTGAGATGGATCGGTAATCAAGATTCCTTGCGTGACAGCCTGAATGGCTCGGTCTCGCAGCAATAGGGCTTCCTCGGCGCGCTTCCGGTCGGTGATGTCTAACGCGACACCGCCGATGCCGATCGCGCCATCGGCCATCGGGAACGGGAACTTGTAGACCAAGAACTCACCATGCGTGCCATCTGGCCGCAAACCCGGTTCGATGATTTCCAACACCTTCCCTGACAGCGTCACTGTCCGATCATGGTCGATGTATACTTGGGCCATTTCTCGCGGGAATAAGTCAAACGCAGTTTGCCCGTTCCAATCGCCAGGCGGCAGGTGAAACATCTTACGATAAGTAGCACTCAGGTAGGTGATTTTCCCCTCAGCATCGGTGATCCATGCGGAGGCTGGGCTATGGTCCATAAACGTGCGAAACCGCTCTTCGCTCGCTATGAGAGATTCTTCGGCCCGTTTTCGATCGGAGATGTCACGGGAGATACCAATGACGCCAATAATTTCGCCTCGGTCATCCCGGAACGGCGCTTTTGTGGCCAAGTAGGTCCTGGTGACACCGGCGGCGGTGAGGACTTCTTCCTCTGTTTCGCCCTGTCCGGACTCCATCACTCTAATATCGCGTTCTTTTACGAGGCGAGCACCAGCCGAATCGAACAAATCCGTGTCGTCACCTCCGACGACGTCGGCAGCGGGCTTGCCCACGAACTTTGCAGCGGCCGGATTGAACAATAGGTAACGCCCTGCTCGGTCCTTGATGAATATCGCATCGGGAGTGACATCGGCTACCGCGCGAAGGAGATCGGCGTTTTTCCGCGCCTCCCCCTCTGCCCGCCGTCTTTCTGTCACATCATGCAGAGTCAGAACACCAAGTTCGATTGAGCCGTCTGGGGCGAACACGGGAACCCCGCTGTAGCTGATGATCCACTCCGCCCCAATATCGAGCCGGCGTACCCTGAGCTCGCGGTCCTTGATGGATTCCCCGCGCAACACCCGTACAAGAGGCCATTCCGAGTACGCCAACGGCGGCCCGCCCGGAACCGAAAACTCAAAGGTGGAGGCAAAGTTCTGAATAAGCGCACCGTCGTCGCCCGGCTTGTCAAAACCGTGGAGATGAAGTGCGGCTGGGTTGTAGTCCAGTATTTGGCCTTTGGGATCGGCAACGACTAGCCCGTCAGACATGCTGGCTACCACGCCTCGAAGTCGTGCCAAGCCCCGCTCCGTGGACTCATGTAGCAGGCGTAGTTCCTCGTCGCGCTCTCGTAAGGCCTGCTCGGCCTGCTTGCGTTCCATGAATTGACCGAGAGGGCCGCTAATGCCTTCGAGCACCTGAAGTAGGTCTGCGTCTGTTTTTCTGTGGCTGTGACTAAAAAGATCTATGACGCCAAGTACCTTTCCTCCGAACAAGATCGGGAAGGCAAATGCCGCGTGGAGGTCACCCTTGCCCGCCTGGAACGCACGAAGAAAGGTTGCATCCTGCGTTACGTCGGAAATCCAAGAAGGTTGGCGGCTGAGCCAAACTCGTCCTGGCAAGCTCGCTCCCCGCGCTAGGGTCAATTCGCGTGATTCTGCTTCCCACTCAGGATATTGGCCCGGCGTTGCTTGCATCACCTCGACACAACGTAGGACGTTAGCGGTTCGGTCCACCATCCAAAGACCGCCGAGTTCCCAGTGCAGCTTGTCGCAGATCACACGCAGAATTTTTTGAGATGCCTCGCGGATCGTCGCGGAATCCGCGAGTGCCTGACTAACCGCCAATAGAATCGATTGACGTTGTTCTGCCCGCTGGCGCTCGCCGATTTCCCGCTCCAAAATGGATGCGTGGCGCAGCACGTCGGCGTAGAGACTGCCGTTCTGATAGATGCGTCCCACTTGGCCCGCGAGTATCCCGGCCAACCGTTCGTCCTCAGCGCTGAAGGAGTCGGCTCCAGTTTTATCAATTAGGCAAAACCAGCCATAGATCCGGGTTGGCGAGGCGATTGGAGCAATCAAGAAAGCGTGGATAGGTGGATAGGACGATGAAAAGCCAAGAGACAGTGGATCGCCGCCGGGGTTGACAATCCTCAGGCATTGGCCCTGCACGGAAACGAGCCTGAGAAGCTCCACCCGAGGATCTGGCGAACCGAGGCGGGCGGCAAGCTCCGCATCCATGCCGCTCGTAAACAGATATCGTATTTGCTGGACGTCGTTGAGAATTCCAGTGATTGCGTAGCGACCGCCGATAATCTCTCGCGCGACTTGTGTGAAGCTCTGGAGCAAGCGACGCGGGTCGAGCTCCGATCCAAGTTGCAACCCAAGATCGACGAGCGCGGACAATCGCTCGTTTGCACGGTGTAGCTCGTTTGCCTTTTGGGACAGTTTGTCAGTAAGCAGTTGGAGATGCTCTCGATCGAACCCATCCTCTTGTGCTAACGACACGAGCAAGGGAGAGAGGCCAAGCGCGGCCTCAACGGTTGCCAGAATGGTCTCCGGCTCGGAAGGTTTGAAGAGCACGTTCGAAACCCCGCAGGCACGAGCGAGATTCAACGCCTCCGGTTGGTGGTAGTGCGCCGTGTAAAAAATGACCGGTGTTTGAGCTACCTCCGAATCGGCGCGGAGTCGGTGGACAAATTCATAACCGTCCATCGTCGGCATGAGGATGTCCGTGATAATCAGGTCCGGACGCTCGGCGCGCGCCACACGAAGGGCATCTGCCCCATCGGATGCTTGGAGGAATCGGTATCCTTTGTAGCCAAGGAGCGTTACAAGAAAGTCCCGGTTGCTGGGCCGATCGTCGACTATCAAGATGATCGCCACGGCAGGTTCATTCCTTTCTCGAGCAAACACGACTCGATCTGGGCTAGGAAGATTTCCGGTTCGATAGGCCGGAGTAGGAATAGCGCCGCTCCCAGGGCCAGCCCTTTATCCCGATCTTTGTCATCCAGCATGGTCGATGTAATAAACACAAAAGGAATCGCTCGGAGAGCGGGATTAGCCATTACCGCCCGAATGAAGTCGTAGCCCGATCCTCCAGACATACAGACGTCTGAGAGAATAAGATCGATGCGATTCTGCCTGGCCAGAGCTAATCCCTCGGCCATCGTCGACGCGGTGATGATCTTGTAGCCGGATGGCGCGAGGATGCTCCGGGCGAGATCGAGGTTCATTGGCAAATTGTCGACGACGAGGATGGTATGCCCCAGGCCGATGCCGCTGGGAACTGACTCGGCGGCGGGAGCGACCTCACGCTGCCACGGTCTTGTGTGTTGTTCGGGTCGAAGAAAGACCTCAATCTGAGGTACGAATGTCTGAGGGTCGATTGGCTTGGCCAGGTAGCCGTCGAACCCCGACGCGAGCAACCGATCCCGGTCTCCGACCATGGCCAACGCCGTCACCGCGATCAGTGGGACCTTGCGTAGTTGAGGGTCGCTCTTGAGCCACCGCGCCACCTCGTAGCCGTCCATTTCCGGTAACTGGACATCGCAGATGATGACATCCGGTCGTTCCAGGCGCGCGGCTTCCAGCCCACTCTGTCCATTCACAGCCGCGATGACGGTATGGCCGGAGGCACTGAGGATATATCTCATCAGCTCGAGGTTCGCTGAATTATCTTCCACAATGAGGACGCGCGAGACAATTCTCATACCTCTCTCAAGATCAGGTTGAATGTACTACCCTTGCCATACTCACTGCGAAAGGTGATTCGTCCACCGAGCAGCTCAGCCAACTTTCGGCTGAGGTGCAAGCCAAGTCCCGTACCTTCGTAACGTTGCTTTCGTGAGTTCTCCACCTGTGTGAAAGCCTGGAATAGTCTGGCCTGGTCGTCAGGCTGGATTCCCACTCCGGTATCGGACACGCTGAATTCGATTACAGTCCGGCCGTCTTCTCGGCGGCTATTGACAAGAAGTTGCACGAAACCTTGCTGTGTGAATTTGATGGCGTTATTGATCAGATTGAGTAGGATCTGGCTCAAGGCCCGGCGGTCGGCACGCACATTCAATTGTGGAGGAGATACGGCCGCCGTGAACGCCAGTCCCTTGGCCTCCGCCGATGGCCGTAGGGCGGTGGCGACCTCGTCAACCACTCCCTGACACTCCACCGGTTCTAGATTCATCTCCACGCGGCCTGATTCGATCTTGGCCACGTCAAGCAGGTCATTGATGAGGGAGAGGAGGTGGCGGCCGCTGGTCTGCACGGTCCGGAGTTGCTTTTCCTGGTCCGCCGTCAGCGGGCCGGGCAATCGCATCAGCAGTGTGCCGGTAAAGCCGATGATGGCATTGAGCGGCGTCCGCAACTCGTGGCTCATGCTGGCCAGGAAGCGGTCCTTGGCAAGGTTGGCGTTTTCGAGCTCTAGATTCTTTTCCCGTAACGCGAGCTCAAAACGCTTGCGTTCGGTAATGTCGCGGATGGAGCTGCTGACCAGGACGCCATCTTCGGTCTCGAGTGGGCTAAGGCTAATTTCCACAGGAAACTCGCTGCCATCCTTGCGCAGGCCATACAAATCGATCCCGGCGCCCATTGGCCGCAAACGGGGTTCGAGGAAGAACTTCGCACGATGCCCGGGATGGTTGGTGCGGAAGCGCTCGGGCACGAGGATTTCGACCTTTTGGCCGAGAAGCTCATCGCGCGTGTAACCAAATAGTTTTTCCGTTTGAGTATTCACCAAGACAATTTCGCCAGTCCGATTGACAATGACCATCGCATCCGGGGCTGATTCCAACAGACCTCGGAACTTGGCCTCGGCTTTTTTTCGTTGAGTTGTGTCGCGGACGGCGCTGATGAAGAATCGTTCTGTCTTGGTCACGAGAGGGCTAAGGCTAATCTCGACGGGAAACGTGCTGCCATCCTTGCGCAGGCCTAATAATTCCCGCCCTTCGCCCATCGATCGAACTGCGCGGCTCGCGAAAATACTCCTTGCGGTGAGCGGGATGGTTGGCCCGGAAGCGCTCGGGCACGAGGACTTCGACTTGTTGACCAATCAACTCTTCACGCTGGTAACCGAAGAGCTTCTCTGTTTGCGTGTTTGCCAGGATTATCTGTCCAGCCTCATTCACGAGAATCATCGCGTCGGGAGCAAATTCGAGGAGGCCGCGAAACTTCTCTTCCGCAAGCAGTTGCTCGGTCACGTCTCGGTTGATCTCCAGGATGTTAGTCGGTTGCCGGCCGTCGTCGGCCTTCATCGTCCATTGACTCGCGACCATGATGCGTCGGCCATCGCGCCGGGTATGAGTAAGGATGCCTACCCAATTACCAGAGCGCATCAACTCGGCTTCGATTTCCGATAACGGCCGAGGGAATTCCGTTTGTAAGAAGGTGTGCGTCGTCTGGCCTTCCGCATCGGATTTTAGCCAACCGTACATTTCCTCAGCGCCGCGATTCCAGAGCATGATGCGACCATCGCAATCACGCACGATGATGGCGTCGTGGGCCAGCTCGATTAATTCCGCCTTAAACGCCATATCGGCACGTTCCGTCTTCGGGCTGCTGCGCTAAATAGCGGTAAAACTGTCCCGCCGCTGGTTCTTCCCCAGCGTCGCCCAGTCACTAAAGAATCTCCAAACGGCGGGACATTACGCATCGTGAAGAAGCTGGCATGCCAAGGGAATTGGCTTCATTGTGATGTTAGAATTCCTCGGTCAAGTCTGCTATCCGTGGGAACCCACGAAAGTTCGACCGAAATTGCACGGATCAGTTCCCAGGGTGCGCTTCGCGACCCTGGGCTTCGCTGTGGAACGCTTTCAGCGTTCAAAGAAGACGCCGGGGTCGGTACTCCGACCCCGGCGCAGGCTTAGTACAACTTCCCGTAAATTTGGGATCAGTTTAAATCTGCATTCGATCCCTCCGGGATCGAATCCGAATTTGATCCGTTCCCCTTTTTTGTGGGGAGCTGTACTTAGCGGCTCCAGAGAACCGGGTTCGGAGTACCGACCCCGGCCACGATCCGGAGCGCGAGCGACGGGCTCAGTGGTCAACCCGTCGCTCGCGCTCCGGGCTAGTGAGAACCGCTCCCCTATTACCGAGGAACGATATGTAGGAAGATCTGACGATTCTCCCCTCATTCGTCCAATGAGAGTAGACCACGCCGCAGAGCGTAGCGAACCAACTCTGAATGGTTTTTCAGGCCGAGCTTTCCCATGAGATGGGTTCGGTGGTTTTCCACCGTTCGGTGACTGATATGAAGCCGCGATGCGGTCTCGGAACTGGATTTTCCCTCAGCGGTCAATTGCAACACCTCGCGCTCGCGCGGAGTGAGCGTTTCGTAAGGTTCGAGAGATGCCGCCCTCGCTTGCTCAATATAGGCTTCGATGGCTAACTCAGTCACCGGCGGCGCTCAGGAATCGCCTGCCGACAGCCGCCTGCCGCACGGCAAAAATGATTTGGTCTTCGCCACTTCCTTTCAACACATAGCCTGTTGCACCATTCTTAAGAGCCTCGGCCACAAAGGCGTTACTGTTGTGCATGGATAGGACGACCACGCGCGTTTGCGGAGAGCGTTGGTGGACGAGCCGAAGAACTTCTAGTCCGCTCAGGCCGGGCATCATCAGGTCGAGCAGCAGTACATTGGGCCGCAAACGTTCGACCAGGCGAACTGTCTCCAATCCGTCGCCCGTTTCACCAAGGACGGTTAAACCCGATTCGGCTTCCAAAATGCTTCGTAAGCCGCGTCGAACTATTGGATGATCATCCGCGATGAGGATTGAGATAGTCATTTTATTGCCTCTCTTGATGCGTCCCGAACAGGCAACTCGACGGTTATATGCGTGCCAGCCCCCGGACGAGACTCGATTTTCAAATGGCCTCCAAGTAACTCGACCCGTTCCACCATACCAACCAGGCCGCTCGACCGGGGCGCCGCGAGAGCAACAATGGGGTCGAAACCACGACCCTGATCTTCAATTTGAATTGTAAGCAGGTCCTCGGTGGCCCAAACTCGCACGGTCACACCAGCAACTGCCGCGTGGCGGGCGACATTCGTCAACGCTTCTTGGACGATGCGATACGCGGTCGTTTCCAGATCAGGGGCGAATCGTCTCTCCAAATCATTGTGCTTGAAATGAACGAGCACACCTGTTTGAATGTGATATCTCTCGAAATGCGCAAGTAGGGCTGGAAGGAGCCCGAGCTGATCCAAGGCGTCTGGCCGGAGGTCGAATGAAAGCCCACGCACCTTCACGAGTAGGTCGTCCACTAAATTGCGAGCCTGATCGTTTCTGCCCTTCCCCCGTGCCGTAGTTGGAGAATCATCATATGGTTTCAGTAGTAAGCGTAGGCCCGTGAGCAACTGACCTACCTCATCGTGCAGTTCGCGAGCCAAATGGCGGCGCTCTTCCTCTTGGACTTCAACAAGCCGAATCGATAGGGCACGCAACCGAATCGCATTTTCCTTCAGAGTCAGATCCGCTAGCTTCCGTTCGGTTATGTCTTGCGCCAGGGAGATAACTGCGGTCAAGCTGCCGTTGTCGGCAATCAACGGCGTATTGAACCATTCGCACGTAATAATGCGGCCGTCCTTGGTTCGATTCTCGTTGATGTTGGGCATTGTCAGAGCGCCCGATTGTATTCGGCTCAAAAGTTCGAGTAGTTTTTCATCGTGTGGCTCTGGGAGGATCAAATCCAAGAGTGGTCGCCCGAGGACTTCCTCTTTGACGTAACCGAATAACCTTTCCGCGGCGGGATTCCATTCCAGCACATGGACATTCGCGTCGAATTGAATGTAGGCGAGTGGGAGCCGCTCTATTTGGAGGCGGAGCTGTGCCAGCAGCTGATCTCGCTCCGCCTGGATCCGGTTGCGCTCCGTGATATCACGCGCGATGCCGATAACGCCGAGAATCTCTCCGTCGGGACCGCGGTAGGGACCCTTCATGGTGAGGTTGGTTCGCGTAACGCTGGCCCCGGTTACAACTTCTTCATAAATTTCCGTATGCCCCTCCGTCATGATCCGCAAGTCGTCCTTTCTGAGGCGGATGCCGACCTCTGGTGGAAAGACCTCTTCAACTCCTTTGCCGATCAGCTCATCAACCGGTCTCCCCAGAAATCGGGCCCCGACGGAATTGATCATCAGGAATCGACTTTCCCGATCTTTCACGAAGATGGCGTCCGTGGTGCCTTCGACGACGGCTTGCAATAGTGCATGACTCGATTGCAGTTGCTGTTCCATCGCTCGCGCCCGCTTGAGCTGAGCGATCCACCAATCCGCTCGCTTCGCCTTGAATTCGACGCTTACGCCCGACTCGGGGGCCAAAACCAACTCGGGCGGTTCGTAGTAGGGGTTGGGGCAGGCCATGTCGCCAAGGATCGCAACGGGATGACAGCGCAGAATATCATGAATGATCGTGCCATCGAAACGGTAGCGGTCGTATTGGCAAAGGAGAACAGATCGACTATTCTTCACGAATTCATTGAGAAGTGTTTCGTACTCGATGAGACGTTCTCGACCTGGATTAGGCCCCATCGCCCAGATCATATCGCCCAAAAATCGAAATCCAGAAAAGCCCCTGGCAAGCGCATTCGCCTCTTCCTGACGCAGAAAATCAATCATTCGATACGGATCGAATTCGCCGGATCTGAGGTAGGTATCCCGATTCGATCGAACCTCGAGCGCGCCGAGCGAGGTTTGCCGGGCGATGTCGACGCCTGCTTCCGCAAGGGAGTCGAGCACGGGGCGCACCGTTTGGTCATCCATCGAGCAAAGACAGCGTTCTCCAAGAACGAGGCCAAGCTGGAGGAAGCGAATCGCGACGGCAATCTGCTCCGCGCTCGTTTCGTAGATCGGGCAAACATGATCACCCTGCTTCAAATTGGCAAGCTGGCGCCGCATTTCGGGCGTCATCGGCTTTCACTCCGGGGAGGGAGCAATCTCCTCACCACGCGAACGCATGAATGAAAAGACGAAATATAGTACGACTCCGCGCAGTGTACTCCTTTAACTATGTCCAGGGGAAGACTTTTCGCTTGAACTTTTCTTTTTTAGAGCAATAAGACACGACAACGTTCGTTAAGGCGTCAGAACGAACAAAACGATGGGTCAGTTTTCGCGCCGAGCAATAATCATCCAGCTTGAAATCATTTCCTTAAACGACGCATCTTCGGCTCGAAAATCTTGGAGCCTAATTTCATTTGAACATAGCGGCGTGGCTTTGTAGGAGAGCAGTTTGTCATTTTTTTTCACGAAGTAGATCGAGGTGCAAGGAGGGGGTTGTTCGCGGATTTGTTTGCATCTCGCCCCCTCTGACCGCTGCAAGTCCAATGAATCCGATGGGTTCTAGCCACGGGGCGCCGCGCAAACCGGGCGAGCATTTTTTGCACGTCGGGGTACCAACAGGGCGTACATTTATTGTACAGGGCATCGAAACGCAGGGCGACACAGAGATCATCGAAACGGGAGGCTCGTCAGTTTCTTTCGTTTAGGCGCTTCGGTTGGTGAGGAGATGGTCGGAGACCAGATCAGGGTGCCATCGATCGGTCTCCAGGAAATAGAGGATCGGATTGATTGGCTCGAAGACGCAGAACCCTGGAATTCCATTGTTCAACGCATGGTAGGCCGAGACGACGCCGACAATCTCGATTCGTCTCCGTTCGTGTGACCAATGCCAAACCGGTCCGCCACTAACGCCGTGTGCAGCGTGACCGTCGACGATGTAGAGCTGTTTGTCGCCATGGTCGATCATGGCCGAGACGACGCCCTCGAAGTAGCACAATTGGGGAAATCCCAAAGTCTGCTCGATGACGCGGGGAAAGCCGGCCCACGCCACGCGTGTCCCCGCCGCGACGCCACTTGTGAGGTCGATTACGCATGGAAGCGTCTCGGATTCGTGGCCAAATCGATGCCCATTGTCTCCGAACTCCGGTAGTACCAATACGCCAAGATCCCGGTTTGGGTGAGTGAAAATTGGCGAGACCTCCGAATTCACCGGTTTCGCCAAGAACGCGATCTCCCGGAAGGCAGCCCCATTTCGATCGAATTGCTGCACCTTCCAAATATCTGCCTTGTCATCATCTGGACGGGCGAGAACGTGCTTGGCAGTGGCGAGGACCAGCCTTCGGGTCTTTTGAAATAGTGCGACCGTGAAGCCAGAGCCCGAGAAAGTTTGCCCATTGTTGGTTACATCGATCCGAAAGATCGATGAGGCAAGCGTGTCAAGGGAACAGTCAGCAGGTGAAGAGACGGTCATCATAAGAATCGGCTTTGTCGTCGTTGATGAAGTTACATTGCCCTAATTGCTACTCGATCAAGGAAAAACAAAATTCGCCCAAGACTCTCCGCCGCTATACCTCAGCCTTGGAACCAACGCGTTCATTGGACCCCAATGAGGATTGGCTTGCTCCATTGCCCGATATCTCATTCGTATTGCGGACAACACGATTTCGGCCTTGTCGCTTGGCCTCGTAAAGGGCTACGTCAGCCAGCCGCAGTAGGGGTTCCACCTGCTGAGTGTTCTTCCCTTCCGTTGCCGTCGCCCCGAGGCTGATGGTGACCGAAATTTCATAGCCGGCGGCGAAGACTGGAGTCAGAGCAACACCTTGCCGCAAACGCTCTGCTACAATTTCCACTCCATTTATCTGGCAATCGGGCAGAATGACTAAGAATTCTTCGCCGCCATATCGACCTAAAGCGTCATATCGACCCACGGCGTCGGATTGGCGAAGCGATTTGGACATCCTTCGGGCCACTTCTTTTAGCACGATATCCCCGGTCTGATGGCCATAGGTGTCATTCACATGCTTGAAGTGATCGACGTCGATAAGGATGATCCCGATCGACGATCCACAACGGCCGGCTCTCGATAGATCGCGCTCCAGCAGATCGATAATCGCTCCGCGATTCCAGGTCCCCGTCAATGCGTCTCTCGTGGCTTGAATGCGCAGGGTCTCCTGCATCTCCAAGATTCGTTGCCCAGCGCGAATTCTTACTCGCATCTCCTGGGCCTCGAATGGCTTGCTCAGGTAATCGTCCGCCCCAGCATCCATGCCCGCAACGACGTTTTCCATTCCATCCTTGGAAGTCAGCAAGAGAATGTAGGTATAATTCCCGAGTTGCGACGCGCGCATTTTTTTGCAAAGATCGATCCCGTCGATCCCCGGCATCATCCAATCTAGGACAGCCAGCCTTGGCGCGTTTTCTCGCTGAAGGACCTCCCAGGCGGCTGTTCCATTATCCACCGCGACGACGTCGTATCCCCACTTGATCAAGACCGTTTCGAGTCGGAGTCGAGAAATATCTTCATCATCGGCGATTAGGACTCTCACGACATTCTCTCCTTTGAGAAATCGGTCAAGGCAATTTGTAAACGAGAAATCTCGTTTAGAAGGACAGATTCGACCTCTGTCACGCCGGTGAGGTCGCCCGTGCGACCCATCTGCTCCAACTTTCCTGCTGCCTCGACCGCGAAACGAGCGCCGAAATTGCTCGCGGAGCCCTTCAACTTGTGGGCATGCCGCTCTAAAGCCGCGCTATCTTTAGCGGCAATCGATTGTCGAACGTCAGAAAGCAACGTCGAGGATTGACTCAGAAAGCGATCGATCAGCTTTGCCAGTAGATTTTCGTCGCCATCAAGCTCAACAAGCAGTGCCTGTTTGTCCCATATCACGGCCGACGTCCCGGCGTGCCCATTGGATGTCGGCCGATTGCTTTCAAGCGAGTGTAGGATGCTACTAATAGTCGAGAATAGCTCCTGTGATCGGAGAGGCTTGGAAAGATATCCATCCATACCTGCGTCCAGGCAGCGCTCGCGGTCGCCCTTCATCGCATGAGCCGTGAGCGCAACAATTGGCGTATGTCTACCCGTGCTTTCCTCCACACTGCGGATTGCCTTCGTCGCGTTAAAGCCATCCATTTCAGGCATTTGAACATCCATGAGGATAAGGTCGAACGGCTCAGCCTTCCAAAGATCAACGGCAACTCGGCCGTTCGAGGCGACACGCACGGTGTGCCCCCTCCTCTCGAGAAGACTAACGGCAAATTCTTGATTAACTTCATTATCTTCAGCCAGAAGGACACGCAGCGCTCGTGGACCGACTTCGATGGGATCTAAGTTATCTGTGGAAACGCAAATTGGTTTATTCGTGATGTGCTTTACAGCGCTCATTATCACATCCAAAAGCTCAGACTGCTTAACTGGCTTGCGCACAAAATTTACAATCCCGTTGTGTTGACAGCAGGTAATATCCTGCGGCCGATCAATCGACAAAATAGGAATTAGCAGTACATTGCTTAGAACGGGGCGCGATTTAATTTGTTCAATTACATCAAAGCCGCTCATATCTGGCATTTGGTTGTCAAGCAGAAGTAGGCGATATCCATCCCCCTCCGCCTCGGCCCGCTCCAATTCATCCAAAGCCTCGCGTCCGCTACCGATTACGGTAGGCTGCATGCGCCAGTTCTGTAGCATCTCTCCTAGCACAACGCGGTTTGCCAAGTTGTCATCGACAACAAGAGTTCTGAGTCCATAGAGTTTCAGGCTATTCACCGAGTATGATTCGAGTTGCCGCGGCGGCTCATCGAATTTGACCAGAAAGTGGACCTTGCTCCCGTGCCCCAACTTGCTCTCAATCCATATTTTGCCGTTCATGAGTTCCACTATCCGAGCGCAGATCGCCAAGCCCAAACCCGTGCCGCCGTACTTGCGCGTCGTCGAGCTGTCAACTTGACTGAACGCCGTAAATATCTTATCTATTTTACCCCGCGGAATTCCTATTCCCGTGTCCTCAACGGTGAAATGCAGGTTGGCCCGGTCGCCCCCGACTGCGTCGTTCACGACGTGCACAATGATTTCGCCGTGATTCGTGAATTTGATGCTATTCCCCACGAGATTGATGACTATCTGATTAAGCCTTAGAGCATCCCCAACAAGCCACTCCGGCACATCCTGAGCGATATGGAGTATCAGCTCGATCTCCTTTCTATGGGCGCGCATGGCCAGCGATCTGACAGTATCGCCAAGACTTTCGCGCAGAGAGAACCGCACATGCTCCAACTCGAGCTTGCCCGCCTCAATCTTGGAAAAATCAAGGATGTCGTTGATTATTCGGAGCAACGAGTCCGCCGAAATCTTAGCCATCTCGACATGGTGACGTGTCGGTCCACCCAGGCCAGAATCAAGCACCAATTCCAGCATGCCAAGGACGCCGTTCATGGGAGTTCGTATTTCATGACTCATGTTGGCCAGGAATTCGCTCTTGGCCCGATTGGCCTCCTCCGCGCTGTCCCTCGCCTTTTGCATCGCTTCCTCGGCAAGTTTGCGCTGGGATATGTCCTGTATTTGCGAGATGAAATGAAGAGGTCGTCCCTGCCGATCGCGAACCAACGTCACGCTCAAAAGGCACCAAACCGCCTGGCCATGGTGGTGAATGTACCTTTTTTCCATCTGATAGCTGGTAATAACACCATCTAAGATTCTTTGAATGTTGGAAAGATCCGGCTCCAGGTCGTCAGCATAGGTAAGCGTCTGAAAATCCGTGGCGAGCAATTCCGATTTCGAATAGCCTAGAATCTGGCAAATGGACGGATTGACACGCGCAGCCAAAGTCCATCGAGCGATACCACGGCCATGCCAATCGGAGCAAAATCAAAGGCACCCCGAAATTGTTCTTGAGAAGCCGAAAGGCGTTGCGTGGTTTTCTCGAGCAACTCGGTTCGTTGATTCAACTCAAACGTCCGCTGGCGAACCGTCTGTTCTATTTCGACTTGCGTGCTCTCAAGCTGAGCTTGACGGCGGGCGATAGTACGCATTTCGCGAATGCTCAGGACGCACGATTGGATTAGGAATAGATCCTCCAAGAGCACCCAGGCCGCATGCTCAAGCCAGCGCCACGGGTCAAACATTACGGACCCATAGATCGAAAGAGGCCAAAGCAGGCCCCGGAGATAATGATCGATGACGACAACAGTTGAAGATGTAATCAGGACGCGCCAGTCGCGGTAAAAGGCAAGGAGAGCGAGAGAGCCGAATACGTGAAAGTGTGTCTCCAGTCTTCCACCAGAGAGATGAATTAGCATAGCGCCCATCAACATCTGCGCTATGCCGATAACGTGGCGGGTAATCACGAGGTCAGATCGATGTATTGCCAAATACACGGGGACGCAGACAATTAGACCACTCAAGGCCAGGGCAGTCCAGACATGGATATGGATCTGGCTCTCGGTGCCGTCCCACGCCAGAGGCGAAATCCAAAGGGCTGTACATATGCTGATCAGCCATTGGAGCATCAAGAGGCCAGCAAACAGGCGATCGACTCTTTGATGAATGGCAATTAGGTGGTAGCGGAAAAGAATCTCCGCTCGTCCGTCGAGTGCATCGCTGCCAGAAGCGTTTTGGTCGATCAGCGGCAAGGGCTGCCCTCCTTGCCAAGTTGCTGGTTTCCACACAGCAAGCAGCCGAATACAGGAAGCTTCTTTGGATCCAGTCCACCTGAATTGACCAATTGTTCGACGGCAGCGCGCCCTTTGCTATCACCTCGGTGTCCTCGCGATCCAGTAATTCCTCCGCTGTACAGACAACGGCCGTCCGCTGAATACAGTACAACGTGACCCGACACGACAGCGCCAAAGCGCCTGGCTTCAATTCCCCCGTCGTCAAAATCGACTTTTACCTCGGGAATTACCACGGCCATCTCAATTTGCTCGCTTGACTTCCACTCGTCGGAACCCTCCCTCGGTTTAAAGAACAGGACGTGGGGGCGGACCCTATCTTTGCAATGGGACAAGAGTATGGAAAACTCAGCTATGCTCGCACGTGAACAGGGGCACCGCGGATGAGCGAACAGAATTATTGTCGATTTTAGTTTGCCCAAGGGCACTCGACTATCGACCGGCCAATGCGATGGCGTCACGCCTGTTGGACCTGGCGTTGTCTCATAATTGCCGATTACAAGGAGGCCTGCCACCACGATCGATAGCCAAAAGCCAACGAGCAAAATCAGATGGATGCAAGACTTACTTAATGCTTGAGCATGCATCCACGAAACCCTCGACTTGCCGGGATTTGCTTATACAGTGGTCACTTACATGAAATCATGATCACGCGAATCGAACGCGCAGCGCTAGTCTGCTGGCTTGGCTTTCGGTCTTTGAATAGAAGGCATTTCAAGAAAGACGTCCGCAATATCTGGGTCAAAGTGGCTGTTTTTGTTGTCTCGAATGTAACTCTTTACCTTATCTACACGCCAGGACGGCCGATAGGGGCGATCAGACCGCAATGCATCCCAGACGTCTACGACCGCGAACATGCGAGCCGCCAATGGAATCTCTTGACCTTTCAAGCCGCGCGGATACCCAGTGCCATCGAACTTCTCATGATGGCAATAAGGTATGTCGAGCGCCGGCTGCAAAAAGGCGACATCGCGCAGCATGTCATAGGCATAACCTGGATGGCGCTTGATGACCTCGAACTCTTCCTCAGTGAGACGCGCCGGCTTATGAAGAATGGCATCCGGAATACCGATTTTGCCGATGTCGTGTAACAATGCGCCACGTCGGATGTGGGCGATATGTGGCTCCGGTACATTCATGGCTTTGGCTAACTCGACTGTCAATTGCGTTACACGCTGGCTATGGTGTTGATCGCGTTTTGAAGTGAGGCCATTTTCGCGGCTTGAGATGAGGCCAACAGGAGTTGCCCGGCGAAGCGGGGTGAGCGTGGCGAGGTCCTATCCTTGGCGCGGTTACTTGGCGGACGGCTCTTCGGGGCCGCGATGAACACGATAGGATTTGCCCTTCAATTTCACGATGGTTGCGCCGTCCACGACGCGATCCAACAACGCCATCGCCAGGGGAGCATCGCCCAGGTATTCGGCCCAGGACTCGAAGTCGATGTTGGTCACCAGCGCCGTGCTGACCCGTTGGCTCCGCGCGTCGATGATCTTGTACCACAAGCTGGCGGCCTGCGGACACAGGCTGCGTTCAATGCGGTCCAGACCAAATTCGTCGATGATTAACAACTCGAAGCGGGCATAGAAGCGTACACGGTCGTGGATCGTTTGGTCGGCCAAGGCCGCAGTCAGATCTTCCAGGAGAGCACCGCTGGTCGTGTAAAAGACGCGATAGCCCTGCACGCAAGCGGCCTGACCGATGTTCTGAATCAGCCGACTTTTTCCCAAGCCGGATTGGCCGACGAACACCAGGTTCTGACAGCGGCGGACGAAGTCACAGCCAACCAAGGTTTCAAGTTGCGTCCGTGGGAGCGACGGGTTGAAGCTCCAATCGAAGTCGCTCAGTGGTTTCAGTTCGCGGAAGTGGGCATCCTTGATGCGTCGTTCGATGCTACGTTGGCGACGCAAGCCCGCCTGGTCGGTGAGCAAACGGTACAGGAACTCCAGATGCGAGCGGCCGCTTTGCTCGGCGTCGAGTACGACGGCATCGAGCTGTTCGGCAGTCATGGGGACGCGCAGCGTGGCGAAGTCGGCGAGGATCTGCTCACGCAGAGGTGGCGTCGGTGTTGGTTTCGCTGAACGGTTTTTCTTGGGACGAGGCGTCATTGGCGGCTTCCTCAGGCAAGAGCAAATGCTGATAGTCGCTGGTTGGCCGTGGACCGACCGCGTCGGCACGCAACAACGGGTCCAGCGTGTCACGATGCAGATCGGCCAGTTCCTCCAGGAGCGGCTTGGGCTTGGCGGTCGCGGCAAGGATGCGTCGGATTGCCGCCAAGGAGTAGGCGCCGAAGCGGACGGCACGCTCGAAGGCGGCCTGTACATCTTTGCGTTGGTAGTGGGCTACCACTGCCAACAGTTGCTGGGCCTGTAGTTTGCCCTGGACTTGCTTGGCGAGCAAGCCGTCGAGGAACTGTACGGCCACCGGCCCCAGTTCCGTGAAGCGTTGCCGTAACAGCAGTTCACGCTGGCCGGGGTCGTCGGCGGGATGATGGGTCTTGTTCGACTGGCGAACGCCCGTGTGGGAGCTGGCCACGAGAAGGTGGCGTGCGATCTCCTCCAGACCGATCGAGTAGATGACGACTTCACTCTCGGTGACGCGTACAGGTAGCACCTGGCCGATGTACGTCCACGGCACGGAGTACAGGTTGAGCCGATGGGTGACGTAGCCCTCGACGCTCACGTGGCGATAGATGACCTGGGCGGTGTCGAAGTCACAGGTCGGCAGCGTCAGCAAGTGTGGTTGTTCGTGTTGGTGACGCTGGAGTGGCGTCTCCTTGAAGTCGCGTAGGACACGGATGTCGGCGACGTTGTGCAGCCACCAGGTGGTCACCTCGTTGAGATGCTCGAGGGTGTCGAAGGTGCGACCATTGAGCAAACTGCTTTCGACGTGGAACATCTTTCGCTCGACTTTACCCTTGGTTTGCGGTCGGCGCACGCGGCAGGCTTGTGGCCGGAAGCCGTAATGCGTGGCGAAGGCCAGGAACTTGGGGTTGTAGATAACGCCATCGGCGTCATGACGCAGCACCACGGCTTTGAAGTTGTCATACAGGCAGACCCGCGCGACGCCGCCAAGATGGTGGAAGGCATGTACGTGTTCTCGCAAGGTCGTTGTTAGATCCATCGATTCCACGAAGCGTAGATACTGCCGGCGGGAGTAGCCGAGCAAATAGCTGAAGAGGTACACACGCCGGCGGCCTTCACGTGTAAAGTCGATGTCATAGACGCCGTAGTCCATTTGGGCTTGGATCCCTGGCCCGGTCTCGAAGCGCGGCACGGGTGGCCGCCGGCGCGTGGCCGCAACAATCCCAGGCGCTGACGTACGACGGTGTACTGGCCAGTGAAACCGCGTGCTTGCAACTCTTCCAAGGCGCGCATGGTGGTGAGATTCGGGTACTTGGCAAGCAACTCCTTCAAGAGCGGCTCGAAGGGATCAATGATGCTGTGGCGTGGACGGGGCCGGGCGACCCGTCCGTCCCGCTGAGCTTGCACCTGTGCCAACGCGCGTGTCACGGCGCCACGCGACAGGCCCAATTCTTCCGCGATGGCACGCAACGACATCCCACTCTGACGCCGTTGCACGATCTCCAGACGCAACGCCTCATTCATGGCAGCCTCATACGCTTGAGGTCCGGTCCCAACACCAACTCCGCCACCACATGGGACTGATCGCCGACACGCGCCAATATCGGCTGGAGGATCTCACGATCCTGCGTTCGCAACTCAAGCACGTTCGGCGTCCGAAGCCAATTCTCCAGACGAGTCAGTGTTTCCAAAGCCTGTCTCAAATGCTTCGCCAGCCAGTTCCCGGCTCCACTCAGACGTGGATCCCGCAATGCCGTCGGCATACCGTTTACCTGAGCCAACGCCTCACGAGGCTTCGCCAGCACGAACGCCGCCTGCTCGTCACTGGCACCTTGCAACAACTCGATCACGCCGCTCACTTCCTGAGCCGTCAACGTCTCCCGGCGCGTCAACTCCAACAATGCTTCCTGGTTGCCCACGGGCAACCGCGTCAATTGACGGGCCAACGACGGACCCACTAATCCCAAACGCAAATCCTCTTTCACCGCCACACTCAACCGCTCCAACAACGCCAGGCGGCGACACACCCAACTCTTGTGTCGGCCCAACAAGTGGGCCGCTTCCACCTGCGTCATCCCATCGTCACGTACCAACCCCTGGACAACCCAGGCCTCCTCCAACTCCCGTACCGGACCCTGACCACGGTTCAACCCCAGAATCGCCGCCTTTGCCGTCGGCTCATCCACCTCCAATACTCGTACGCTCAAACTCCTTAACCCACCTACCTGGCGTGCCGCCGCATAACGCTTGAAGCCGTCGAGGAGTTCCAATTTTTGCTCACGCATACACACCACCACCGGTGACAACTGCCCCCAACGACGCAGCGATCCCGCCATTGCTTCCTCCGCCTCCAAATCGGTCAGGCGATAACGCCGATAGTGCTGGCCCAGGTCGGCAAGCATCACCGGTCGTGAGATACCGTCGTTCCAAGCCATGTACGTACCCTCCACCAAACCTCCCTCTTTCCTCCATTCGAAGAAAGGAAACGGGGGACGCAAAATCGCTCTCGCGACCGCCCGCTCCTCTCTCCGGTTTGGGGTGGAGGCACTTTATCCTGGCTGCTCGCTCAAAAATATCTGCAAAGACTTGGTCACGACGTATCTGGAGGCCGCACACGCTCGGTCACACGTTCCGAACGCCAGCGCCGACGCCGCGACCGATAGCGCGCCTCACGATCCAACACGCGACGTAACGCCAGTCGGCAGGCCAAACTACAGAATCGCTTGCACGATTGTTCATCGGCGATCGGGAAAAGCTCATAACAACCCGGTCGATCGCAGGGCCGCCTGGCAAAATCATCGCACGCAGACCCTGGGCGCTGGCCCTCGCGCGGCAAAGCTTCGTCAGCTGACTCGGTTCGCTGTTGCTGACGCTGTCGCTCGCGATACCGCCGGCTCTGTTCCCGCCGCCGCTCTTGGCCTCGCTCGGTGGACCGATAACGCTGGCTCGCCTGCCAGCGTCGCCACCGCTGTGCCTCCCGGCGACAGGCCGCGCTGCAATAGCGCGCTGAGGACGCGCCGGCGTGAAGCGTCGCTCACAACCCTTGAGCAAACAACGCCGCGTTCGACGAAGACATGGTGCCTCTGGCCGTTGGCCACAGAAATGCTGAAATGAGGGTGGGCCCAAGGGAGGTCTTGCTCCCGCCGGTCAAGTCTCGGGGCCAGGTTGGCGCCTGGCTCCGAGGCGTTTTGGCGCCGAGTGGCGCTGGGAAGTGCTTCAAGCCTATCACAAAATCCCAACCAAAGAACCACGCCGCGTGCTGGCCCGGGACAGTGCACGCCTATGGCCCTCTACGAAAGCGCGCGGCCTGGCCCGCGATCCTGCCTGCGCGCCCTGGCCCGGGCCACCGCGCAATTTTGGCCCCATGCTAAAACGCTGCTGACACATAGAGGGATTCACGTCCATAAGTGGACGGCATTGACCATGCTATCCGGTGTGCTCAACGCCTGTCGGCGTCATAGAGGGATTCACTTATCACATCTGCCAAGACTGTGGGAAGGAGTTGTGTGCTCAACGCCTGTCGGCGTCATAGAGGGATTCACAGGGGGATACCACCGTTGCCTACGGCGTCCTCACCGTGCTCAACGCCTGTCGGCGTCATAGAGGGATTCACCCAGCGATATACGCCGGTTAGTCCATAAGTGGACGGGTGCTCAACGCCTGTCGGCGTCATAGAGGGATTCACAGCTCGATTGGGCTTTCATCTTCGCTGTTCTCCAAGTGCTCAACGCCTGTCGGCGTCATAGAGGGATTCACCACAGGCGCGCCGACGACGAACGATATCGTAATCAAGTGCTCAACGCCTGTCGGCGTCATAGAGGGATTCACGACGTATTGCCGTTTAACTCTACGGCGGGGAACGGGCGTGCTCAACGCCTGTCGGCGTCATAGAGGGATTCACAATGCAGCCCGGGAAACCGGAGCGGTCACAAGCCCGGTGCTCAACGCCTGTCGGCGTCATAGAGGGATTCACACGAGATTGACCATGTGGCTGATATGCTTCCCACGTGCTCAACGCCTGTCGGCGTCATAGAGGGATTCACGCTTCTGATAACCGCGACCTACCGACGACTACGAAGTGCTCAACGCCTGTCGGCGTCATAGAGGGATTCACTCCCGATGCGGCTTTCAGTCGCCCGACAGGAGACGGTGCTCAACGCCTGTCGGCGTCATAGAGGGATTCACCGGAATCGTGGCCGTCGAGCTGTTGTTGATGACCGGGTGCTCAACGCCTGTCGGCGTCATAGAGGGATTCACGTCGGCTTCAGTTTTTCGGCCACCTGAAACCGCGCGTGCTCAACGCCTGTCGGCGTCATAGAGGGATTCACCCGCATGGACGGCAAGGATCAGCCGGCTACGTCTCCGTGCTCAACGCCTGTCGGCGTCATAGAGGGATTCACAATGGTCTCATTTTGATTCCGCCACGCTTGCCGTGGGTGCTCAACGCCTGTCGGCGTCATAGAGGGATTCACGCGACCGAATCCACTTTGGTCGGCAAACTTTGAACGGTGCTCAACGCCTGTCGGCGTCATAGAGGGATTCACGATTCGGGTGGCACAATAAGCGTCTCAAGCGTAGCGTGCTCAACGCCTGTCGGCGTCATAGAGGGATTCACGCCTAAAAATCCAGCACACGTCACGAACCGTATCGGTGCTCAACGCCTGTCGGCGTCATAGAGGGATTCACGCGGGGCCGCATATTCCGTACTGGTCGTTGTGATAGTGCTCAACGCCTGTCGGCGTCATAGAGGGATTCACGAATGCGATAGCCAGGCCATCCCGCGTCACGGTGCGGTGCTCAACGCCTGTCGGCGTCATAGAGGGATTCACGGCCTTCTCCCTTATCCGCAGCTCGGCCTTCTGAAGGTGCTCAACGCCTGTCGGCGTCATAGAGGGATTCACGAAGCCGTTGATGAAGGCGTCGGGCACCGACCAGGCGTGCTCAACGCCTGTCGGCGTCATAGAGGGATTCACGCATAATCGCGCCGTCGTTTTGGATCGGGACGAACCGTGCTCAACGCCTGTCGGCGTCATAGAGGGATTCACACAATGGCCAAATCTCCGCATAGCGGAGCACGCTGGGTGCTCAACGCCTGTCGGCGTCATAGAGGGATTCACAACCACCAAGCCGGAAGGGCAATCATGAGCGGCATGTGCTCAACGCCTGTCGGCGTCATAGAGGGATTCACCTAAGCCACGCCGTCATCACCGCCCGAAAGCCTCAGTGCTCAACGCCTGTCGGCGTCATAGAGGGATTCACAACGTCACTTTGGCTTTGCCGAACCGCCCCCGGAAGTGCTCAACGCCTGTCGGCGTCATAGAGGGATTCACGAATATGTCGCATATCAGTAGCTCAGAGCCTTCGGTGCTCAACGCCTGTCGGCGTCATAGAGGGATTCACAAAGTGGGTGCCGTGGTTGCAAGACGCTGGTGCTTTTGGTGCTCAACGCCTGTCGGCGTCATAGAGGGATTCACAGAGCTTCCGACGAAACTCTTGCGACTCATCGGGGTGCTCAACGCCTGTCGGCGTCATAGAGGGATTCACACCCGCCTTCTTCTCGGGGTCGAGGCAAGATCGTCAGTGCTCAACGCCTGTCGGCGTCATAGAGGGATTCACAGGGCGACCTTTTCATCGTCGAATTTGGTTACGTTGTGCTCAACGCCTGTCGGCGTCATAGAGGGATTCACCTTAATGGTCCGGTCGACGTTGGCTTTGAGATGGAAGTGCTCAACGCCTGTCGGCGTCATAGAGGGATTCACCGTAGGCGACCTGTCCGCCTGAGCCGTAGACGACAGTGCTCAACGCCTGTCGGCGTCAAAGAGGGATTCACGACAGAACCGTCGTTCAGGGCCTGCATACTCAGGAGTGCTCAACGCCTGTCGGCGTCATAGAGGGATTCACTCGAAATCCAGCCGCAAGACCCGTCCTCGATTCCGTGCTCAACGCCTGTCGGCGTCATAGAGGGATTCACGACATGGTGGCCGGTCTGCTTGGCGCCTGCCTAGTGTGCTCAACGCCTGTCGGCGTCATAGAGGGATTCACGATAATAGGTAGTCTCGACCTCTCGGACCTCACCCGTGCTCAACGCCTGTCGGCGTCATAGAGGGATTCACGGCTTATTTTGCCGGCAGCATACCGACTGGCGGGAGTGCTCAACGCCTGTCGGCGTCATAGAGGGATTCACAAGGCTATCGACACCGACACCAAGCCCGGCATCCCAGTGCTCAACGCCTGTCGGCGTCATAGAGGGATTCACACGGCTATTACCGCGACGATCGGGGCGGCGGCGGCGTGCTCAACGCCTGTCGGCGTCATAGAGGGATTCACGCCGGGAGGAGAGCGCGAACGAGCCGTAAGAGACGATGTGCTCAACGCCTGTCGGCGTCATAGAGGGATTCACAACGTCTGAGGTCTCCGGTAGGGGCAGGGACGCCCCGTGCTCAACGCCTGTCGGCGTCATAGAGGGATTCACATGGCTATGCTAACCTACAATCTGACGATCTCAGAGTGCTCAACGCCTGTCGGCGTCATAGAGGGATTCACAATTTTGTTCCATCAAGGCTGATGCTGGCGATCTAGTGCTCAACGCCTGTCGGCGTCATAGAGGGATTCACGAGCCTGTGGGAATGGAGTGGTTCCGCTTTGCGCGGGTGCTCAACGCCTGTCGGCGTCATAGAGGGATTCACTGCATCCAGCCGGGAATTCGTTGTGCCTTTAGCAGGTGCTCAACGCCTGTCGGCGTCATAGAGGGATTCACCAAATCAACCCGGCTTCGCCTTCATCTTCATCGAATGTGCTCAACGCCTGTCGGCGTCATAGAGGGATTCACCTTTCGTCTGGCTCGCTGATGTCCTTGGTGTAACAGTGCTCAACGCCTGTCGGCGTCATAGAGGGATTCACATTCCATGGGCTGTGTGCGCCGAGTCCGCATGACGGGTGCTCAACGCCTGTCGGCGTCATAGAGGGATTCACTTGAGCGGGGTTCCGTTGATTGTTGTCGCAGGCGGTGCTCAACGCCTGTCGGCGTCATAGAGGGATTCACATTCTATGGCCCGGTTCAAGCTGCCAAGCGTGTCGGTGCTCAACGCCTGTCGGCGTCATAGAGGGATTCACTCAGCGTTAGTGTCGAACGATAGGCCGCGCACAAGTGCTCAACGCCTGTCGGCGTCATAGAGGGATTCACCGCTCGCAGCGCAAGCCAATGCAGAATATGAGTTTACCACACCCCCTTTCAAGTAGGAACGACAATCGTTATCTCCTAGGCCAAGTTCGCTGCTCCGCAGGCTCGGAATTGCATCTTAAACTGCGGTTTTTCATGCACTTTTTCCGCTATCAAGCATCTTCCGAATTGTCAAAGAACTACAACCTCTTATCAGGACACCCTTTCCGACAAGACTTGCTCCCAATCCCAGCGAACAAGCGTCAATGCTTGATTGCCCCGGTTTTTCTCGAGCCGCTCATCTCTAACGACCTATTTCCATTGATGTTACCACGTAACAGAGGGGCCACGTGCAAATCATTCCCGGGAAGACTCCCGAAAAGCCAGCCCCGCGGCACCCTCTTTTTCTCATCGGTCCTCATGGGCAAAAGAGCCCCAAAATTCGTTGCGCTCAGAACACAGACAACCCCTGAACGAATTCCTAATTCCGTAACCTCTTGCCAAGCGGAAACTTAATGCATTCGCATCAGGATTCGTTGCGCGCATCCCTGATACCACATGCCCTATCACTCCCTGACATTTTTCAGAAAATCTCCAAAGCTGTGCTAAACAATCAAATGCGTCGGCGGCGCATCCGGCCAATCAGGTTCCTTGCTTGTGGAATGCGTGGCCACGATGCCATCGACGCATGTCGAGCAGAGGGGAATGAACAGCACATCGTCCTCCGGCTTCAGAATCTCCGTCAGCTCCCAGCGCAGCTGCTCAAGCTGACGCGGCGTCAGCCAGCAACGAAAAATCGAATACTGCATGCGCGAGCCATAGCCTTCCATATGCTTCGCGGTCTTTCGCAGCCGTTTGGCGTCGCGCACATCGTAACAGATTAGCCACCAGCGGACGCCTTGCATCGGTCGTCTCCTGATCCTCACCCGGCGCGGCCACCGCGGCGAGGTTTGGGTGTCAGCGCAATCGAGCTTGCGCGAATAGGCCAGGCTCGCCCGTCCATTCCTTTTCCAACAGGCGAACCTCCAATTCCAATGTTCTATCATACGACAACGAGTAATCGACGATAGGATGTTTCCACGTCTCCTTGAGCCGGCTCTCGAACAGTGTGATCGCCTTTCGACGGCCATCGTCCGACAGCCAAACCTTCGTCTTGGTCACGGTGAAATCCTTGTCCGGATCCCACTGTTTGCGATTGAGCGAACCGATGACCACCAGATCCCACAGCGTCACCCGGAACAATTCCATCAGGTCGAGCACCAACGGATAGGCCGCGCTTCGCGGCGTATGAAAAAACCCAAAGGCCGGCTCCAAACCAACCGCGAGCACCGACCGCATCACGGCTGTATGCAGCATCCCATACCCAAACCCAAGCAGAGCATTGAACCGATCCTTCGGCGGCCTACGGTTCCGATCCTCAAAACGAAACTCCGGCTGAACCTGACCGCCCAACAAGATACGCAAAGCCTCAAAATAATGAACCGCCGCCATCCCCTCATGACCACGAAGACTATCGCGGTCTTTTGTGTCTTCTATCTTACGCAAGGCATCCTGGATACCCTGCAACGGCTTCAAAATATCCTGACGAACATCCGCTCCGCCACGCGAAGCACGCAACAGATAACGATGCTGCCCCTCGATTTTGGCATGGGTCAAAGCCTTCGCAAGACGTAGGCAGGTGGCCTCATCGACGAGAGCCCGGTATTGTCGAATCCGCCGTTGCACCTGGCCAGCCGAGGCCACCATGCTACCGGTGTGATAGCCGGACATGGTCAACCAATGCAAGGAGATCCCATATTCCGCGCAGGCACAAAGGCCTGGGTAGAGATTTGCGAAAAGCCATGCAATACAACGGCTTCGATGCCATTGAGACCATGCTTGGTCTCAGGCCCTTCCTTCGGCTTGACCACGAGCCGATCCCCCGACCGCCCCACCCGCGAGCCATGCGATAAAACATGGAGCGTCGCCCCATCCCGTTCGGGCGGAAACAACCGAATCGGTTTATGTGCCGAGTCCTGATGCTGTCGCACCTCCTCCGGCAGACAGACCGGCGCGAGCGAACATTTCTCGCAGAGCCTTTCATTGTCGGTAATCGGCGGCCGTTCGACCGAGGCGCGAAGCTGCTGAGCCGTGGCAATCGCCTCCAAAAGATCCCGCCGAGCCTGCTCATTCATCGGCACGCGCACAGTAACATTAGCCGAATGATAGCGAACCCGCCCTTCCGGAATGACCTGCCCGAACATCTCTTCGAGCAACGCCGCATAGGCAATAATCTGGAGTCGATCCGAAGCCCACGCCGAGTTCGTCCCATCCTCCTCCTGCCGCGGCCTGCCGCGCTTGTGCTCGAACGGCAGATACGACCCATCGCGCCGCTTCAAACAATCGACCTTCCCAAAAAGCCCAAGCTTTTCGCTAGAAAGCTCGAGACTGGTCGATTCGCCATCTTCGTCGGCTTCGAGAGAGGTATGGAGTTCGCGGCCGGCGAAGACGCGGGCATCGGCAACGCGAATTTCCTCCACTTCCTCCAAGTAGTAGAGCCGTTGACAATAGGCCAAGGCGTGCAAGGCCATGACACGCACGGGGGCCGCGTGGGTGTCGATCAGGGGGAGAGGTGTCATGGGCATTAGTGTCCTGGATTGATCTGGGGCATTTCAGAAATGTCAGGCGGTTGCAGAAGCGGGCGCGTTACGAGATCGCCCGTGACGTATCGCGTTTTGGCGGAGCCGACATGATCGACCCAGACGGGCAACGTCAGTCGGCCTCTCGGCGCGAGAAGAAAACAGCGTCCGATTGTTTTGGAAGGCCTGGCCTTGTCGATAGGCGTTACCTCATCGACAAGATGTGTACTCTCACCCAGACACAGGCCGCCGAACCGTGTAACCGTTTCCGGATTGGCGAGCGCACGCCGAACACGTGCCTCCAACCCGCTCTCGGCTTCGCCGCTTGAATCGATCCAGATCACTAGCTCAACCTCCGTCAAGAGCTGTTGATAATCTGGGCGAGTGTTGCCTGATGAACCGAGGGGTGTCTTTTTCACACGCCAAACGGTTCGTAACACAACACTTATCGGCGGCTTGTTGACCAAAACCGGCGCGACTCGGCAACCGGCGTGGAGCCGCCGCTGGGTTTCGCCGACGAGCGACAGCAGGAACCCATAACAAGTCGCCGGTGACGGTAGCGGTTCGGTTTCGAGATATTCCCGCGCCAGCCCCTTGCGAAAGCAGGCGACGGGAACCGTGACATATAGGCCGAGCATGGATCACTCCTTCTTTTGGAGTTTCGCATTGATCTCCGTCACCGCCAGAGCGCAGGCTGCCTTCACGCCGATAGGCTCGATGCCGGCTTCCTTGAACTCTTTGGCAAGAGCCGAGTCGGGTTCTGCGACTCCGACAATGAGCTCACTCTTGTCGATGTCTCCCGACTTGACCCGTTGCAAGAGTGCGCGAGCGGAAAGGGTTCTGCCATCATCGGGGGTATTGAAACAGTAGAGTAGTCGCGGCGCCGGATCTTGCGTGAGCCGAATGACCACCGCGTCCGGCGAGAAGTCGAATAGGAAGCGCCCGTGATTGCCGGCGACTGTGCCGAGATTGCACAGAGCCTCAATGGCTTTGGCAGCGCGGGACTTATCTCGCAGTCGTTCCGGGGTTAGCGCGATACCGTACTGATAGCGCGTGGCGTGGAGTTCGGTGCCATAAGGGACAGGATTTAGCCCCTTCTTTTGTGCCGACGGGGTGGCTCCTGGCGAAGCTGCGTTGAAGGTCACATCGCCCGCCCACGGTGTAAGTGAAATTGCTCGCGTCACTTCGAGAGCGGCGCGGCGCACGTTAGCGGAACCCTTACCATCGTCGCTGCCGTCTTCCTTTGCAGCTTCAGCGATCATGTAGCCAAGAAGATCGTCGTCGCAATACGTTTTCTCTTTTTCCGATGCCCAGCCCTTGAAGGACGGATCCTTCCAAACATTGGCTGGGATTTTTTCATCCCAACTGCGATTCGTCTCTTCCGCACCACCTAATCTTCGCCGAAGTGCAAAGCGGATTGCTTCTGCGGAAACGGTGCTGTGGGTTTCGCCCATCCATAGTAGTTTCTGGAGCGTGGTGATGTTACCTTCGGTTTCGGCGCGATTGTTCGCTGCCGTGCCGAATGGAGTAATGAAATTCGCAAAAACATGCAGGCTCATGATAATCTCCCTCTCAGATTAAAATTGTTTTGGTTCCGTGGTCGAGTCTTTTGAGTCTTCTTCTTTGCGGCCCTGGTAGCTACACAATGCGAGCAACGCCAAATCACGAGCGTGTTGCCAGTTTGTCGTTCGCAGCATTGGAAGAACGTCCTGCCATTGTTTCTGGAGCACGGAGTTGCGGCCGGCTCGACTGAACAAGTCGCAAAGGGCTCTGCGAAACTGATCCGGCGTTTTCCCGCCAGCGAATGCGAGTCGCCATTTGTCATATTCGCCGCTAAACCGATTCCGCATGGCAACCGGATTTTTCTTGTTTTCGTCCGCAATCTGCGCGTAACGTCCGCGTAAAGCCTCATGAACGGCCTGAACGACAGTACGTTCCCCGGCTTCATCCCACATTTGGTAGTCGGCGATCATGTCATGTAGCCCCTTTCGTTCCTCGGGATAAGAGAGTTGATCTCGGTATGGTTTGTCCGTGGCTGGGTTGATCTTCGTCATCAGCTTGATGAACCCCGCGTACCACTTTCGACCGAGCGCGAGGTTGTCGGCGATTAGCGGGCGCACGATACTGTCCGTGCGAAATGATTCCGGGTGTTCGGTGGTAACTTTGGCCTTACCTTTGCCTATCGATACCTTCACGATTCGGGTTTTGATTCTAGGGCGAAGATAAGTCGCCGCGCGTTCATATCGATCCAGGACTCGATCATTAGTCGCCTGAACATGAATCGTCGCCACCCGCGATTTTTGCTGGCTGGCCCAGGGTGTTGGCGTGAAAGTCATCGCATAACAACCCGGAAGACCGGAACCGGTAATCGACTTCCGCGCTCGCGATTGCACCTCTGCATTACGACGAGGATTTTTTCGCAATCGCACCTGCACCGGAACGCGGCGTCCGCTGCGTTCGCTATCTGGCAGTCAGTGGCGGTTGTCGGTGTCATCGCTGGCCTGTCGTAAACGAACTCGGTCAAATCGGTGACATCGGGAACCAACAAAGCCGCAACGCCACGATTCACGGATAACGATAGGCATCCCACCAAGGCAAAGTACAACGGAAGCATCCGCTCCGGTGGGTCTTCTGCCCCTGTATCTCCAGTGAACGCGACATGTCGTATCACGGTTCCTGGACTGAGTGGACCATCGACCTTGATTAGGCCATTGCTGAGGCACCCTTTTTTGTCGATGAACTCTTCCCAGCCCTTTTGATGCTTGAAGTAGGAACAGGCTTTGTACTGCACCACGACGCCCGGTACGCCTTCCCCCTCGGGGTCATAGCTTGCTGTGGTCATTTCCTTGGCCAGTGCCCTCACCCGTCCGTGTTGCAGGAAGGTCAGCGTAAACCCGGATTGTAAGTCTGCGAGCACGGCAGCGGACGGTTCGGAATCGTACTGTCCGGGCAGGTAAATTAGGCCGTCTTTTCGGATTCCAAACGAAAACTCGAAGAGTTTTTTTAGGTATTCAGACGCATTCTCAGGTTTGCCGAACCGTAGAGTTATGGTCTGCTCATCGATTTCCCAAGGCGGCGTTTCACCCTCGAATGGAGCCGGGAGATCACTTTTCGGAAGCATTCCATTCTTAAACTGCCTCTCCATAGCCTTGAGCGAGCACGCCAACCCGCCCAACCCAGCGCGATGTAACAATGACATGCCGGGGGCGAATAAATTCATCGTGAGATGGTCGGGGGTCAGGGGCTTTGTCGGCTTTGCTGTCTTCATTCGCATCCTCCTAGTTTTTCGATAGGATGCTGTGGATTGAAAAGACCACATCCTATATGCCTTCGTCCGCCAATTCCAAAGGTTTGGATCATAAGTGAGTCTCTTTCATCCAGGTGGTTGATGCGGGTAGCGAAGCCTACGATTATTTGTTGTTTGATTTTCACGACCTTTCGTTCACCGACTTCCACCGTGGCAGAGCGGTCAACACCAAGAATGTTCAATTGCCGGCGCACGGCTACACCGAACTCTTCTTCAGCCATATATCCTTTGATCGTGACAAGTTTGCTCGTCAAGGCTGGACACGCTAAAAGTCCAATGACGCGCGGAACGCCTAATCGAAGCCGACATCCACCTAATTTGATTTGCTTACCGCTCAGAGGCAGCAAAGCTGGGATGTTATCAACTGTAGTTCGGATCGTGAGTGCGCTATGTGAAAGCAACTCAAGACGTCCAGGAGTGGTTCTCATACCCCGTATCGGATGAATCCCAAACTCACCAGAAGCGTGAACTACCGGGACGATTCGGGAAACCGCTGACAACAGTAGATACTGATGATGAATCGGAATACTTCCTGGGGACGCGAGATCCCATTGCATATCAATCGAGACGGTCATAAGCAGCCCTCCAACTGAGGCCGAAGTTTTGAAATTGCAGCTTTTGCCCAGTTACAAACGCTCTGCGTTGAAACCCCGCGACGTCTAGCAAGTTTTCGACAGGATTCGTCCGATACCTTCGCATAGGCCTCGAGAGCCTCTTTCTCATATTTGGGCAGATGATCGCAATTTCGTTTGACGATGTCATCGATTTCTCGCCTTTCCGCCGTATACTTGTCACTGACCGGAGGATCGTTCTCTTCGTCGTTGGTGAGTACATTTTTTGAACTAAATGAGGGGCGTATTTCGCGCCGGAGCCAATTACGCAACAGTCCGAAACCATTCCCCGAGATCCAGGCAGGCAGATTTTTGATCTGTTTGCCGATAGCAAGATGAATGAGACGATGGTACAATTCGCCAATGGCATCTGCGGGGTCGATGCGGTAATCCCGACAGAGTCTCTTTGCTCGGCCGGTACGGAGAAAAACTAGGAGATGGGAGACGAGTTCGTTGCCGTTCACAGGAGGCTCCTAATGCTTGCAATAAACTTCGCAACTCCCTGACATAAGTATAGACATTCTTGCCCATCGAGTGTCTATCCCATCGGTCCGTTATTTGTCCATGATCGCCATAAGGCGTTGAGCAATCAGGTAGTTGCGCAGTCGGAAAAATCTTTCGTTGATGCCGTCAGGCGTTATTCCATTCTGCCCCTCGAATTCTGGAGTATTTGATCGTCCCGGTTGGGGCGACCGGAAGGCCGCGCTCACGTCGCCAAGTCTGCCAGGGAAGTTTGGTCGGCGTCATTGGCAGCGTCAGCTTGCCGAGATCCCTCCGATTGGCTTGCACTCGGGGTAGGTCTTCTTCCATAAGCACAGTGATCCCCAGCGACCCCTCGCGCAATTCAGTCACCGTGGTTGTCGGCCCTCCATCGAGCCAGGCACTAGCTACCGTGGATGGTGGATGGTCGCCCGTTTGTTCCCACTCATCGGCCAGCTGCTTTTGGCTGATCCCGTCAACAGGGAGTCTCGCCAACCAATCGCGAGCAGTCTCTAAGTCCGCCTCCGTATAAGGCAAGTGATTTTCCGGCTCGATCACGACAAAAGCCTTAGTCTTATCGCCCTTTGTTGCGCACCTGGCCAATCTTCCAAGTCTCTGAATTGCAGCGGGCACAGTGGCGAGATCCATCGGCAGCAAATCAGCGGACAGATCCAAGGACATCTCAGCCACTTGCGAACAGATTGCGAGTGCCCTGCCGGGATTCAATTTTGGATTGAACGCATCGATCACCGCTTTATGACGCTGGACGCGATCCTCATATTTGAATCGACTATGATAAATCAGGGGCCGCATTCCCATCACCTCAGCTCGATTGGCGGCATCCATTACTCGTTTGACAGTGTTACATACCCAAAGCACCTTGCCCTCGTTTTCAAGCGTCTCGCGTATCAGAGGTAACGGATCGTTATTCACGAGCGTTGCTTTCTTATACCGGGGCAATTCCTCAAACTCTTTCGGTCCGGTAATTGGAGCCAAAGTAATACCACGATGGTCATTCAGCAATGTTCGCAACGCTTCCTCCCGAGCCTTGGGTAGGCTCGCGGTCATGAGTAGGGATGGAAGCCCCGGCAGATCGCGGAGGAAGCGGAGCAATGCGCCGAATAGACGGTCGTCATAAGCGTGGATTTCGTCGAAGACGAATGCCGACTGCGCCAACGCCGGCCAGGCATATAGCCCGCGCCTGTTGTTTTGGACGATGCCAAGGACAGTATCGACCGTGCAAGCGACGATTGGTGTGGACCATGCGTCGAGCGAATCAATCCGAATGGCCTCGTCGGCCACGGCGTTCTTCGCGTCAGCGCCGGTGTTGAGTATGATCTCGAAATCGACGTCGCGCCGACTGTGAAACAGGTCCGCTTTCACATCCGGCTCGTGCAAATAATCTTTGAAGCCCTCCGTCGCCGTGCCAGTCGTTGGGTAGCAAAAATAGATTCGCCGCGTCGGGTAGTTCTTCGCGGCCCACATATAGGCCGCGAGTGTCTTACCGCTACCGCAACCAGCCTTGACGTAGATCACTCCCTGTTCCGAGTTAGCAACAGCAGTCTGAAACTCTCGCGGTATTGCACCCTTGAGTCGATGATCGACGATTTGTTGAAGTTCCCCGGGCTTCGGCTTGCCTGCAAACGATTCAGTTATCCACTGCCAGCGTTGAGGATCATTGGGAAGCTCCTTTGGCAGCGCCGAGCCGGCAATGTCCGCAGCGATGAGACAATCCTTGACAGCGGCAACCATTAACTTTTCCCCGCCAGACATTTCCTCCCAGGATCTCCTTGAAGCTCTTTCCCATGCCTTGATGATTGGAAAAACCTGACCATTTGTTCCGAGGTCGAGACGAAGATCCATGAGGGGTGGAGGTGACGCTAATTTGAATTTCTTTGCGAGCCATTCGAGAGCCGCACGGTAATCTTTGTGGCTACAGAGAAGTTTGATCTCCGGGCCAGATGCCCCATCCTTTGGAGTATCCTTGGGCGGGCTGGCGTGATTATGAGCAGGGTGGTGGCCCGCGACCGCCCAATCAACAATTGAGAAGTCTCTTTCGTTGCCTTCGACCGCTGGAAGGAGCCACTCACGCAACGACTCCAGCATCAGAATCGTAACCCATTCGTGGCGAATACCCTGCTGCCTATCGCGCCGCTCTTTGATGCGACGGAGCATCCCCTGGAAATGGTCGTTCGCTTTGCCCAGATCGTGAACCGCAGCTGCGAGTAGGACACAACGACGAAACCGATCTTGATAATCCGGTGCAGGCAAGCCAAGGGCTGCGAGCTGATCCACCGATGTTGCGTCCAATACTTTTTCAGCAGCATGATAAACATCAGTCAAATGACCGGGCAGATACATCGACGGCACGGCTTCTTCGTCGTCTATCTTGCTCTTGGCCCAGAGTCGCGTTGGATCCATCATCGCCCGTCCTCCTTCACCGGCACAAAAAAACCGCACCCCATCTTCGCCCGGCCACCCAACCCACGCTCCTGCAAAGTCAAGGAATCCTCATCTTTGAGGCCGCACACCCTCACCGAAAACCCCACGATCTTCTTGCCATGAACGCTCAACACCCGCCGGCACGGCTGGCCCGCGCGTTCGCCCGATTGATGACATGTAAGATCTGCTTCGCCACCAATTCCCTGCCGCGTCAGTTCCCTGCGAATCGCGGCCAAGAATTCCGTCGGCTCCTGATAACGCTTCGTCCTCTGCTTGTCCCGGCTCGACTTGTTAGCTGGATCGACCTTGGGACTGCTCGCCTTGATGACCACCATTCGCGCGAACAACGCTACGCGCCGGCACCAGCGAACCGACTTGCGGCACGCCGAGACGCACGATATGGCCATCGAGATCGAGGCTCTTGCCCGCTAAGGGCAGGAGCACGGGCAGTCTCTCCGCCGCCAATCGCACCCGCAACCACGAACCTCGCGGCTCCAGCTGTAGCTTGCCGTTCCCCACATACGCCCCACGAATTGGCCCAATCCGTAGCGGCATTTCTTTCGTGTGCAATCGCGGCACTAGCCGCGCCAACGCACCATAGAGGGCATAACCGTGGTCAGCTGGGATCTCGGTAGCCAGAACGGGGAATTGCAGTTCAATGAGCCACATGACCTGTCTCCGAGAAGAAGGCCCCACCTTTTCGTGAAATGGGACGCCATCCGATAGGAATTTTACGATCGCCAAACTAGCAAATTCGACAATGGTAGTGATTCGACCATATCCGATAGAGCTTGTCAAAGTTGGCAGGATTAAAACCGTGTGCGGGCAACGCTGAGCAGCTCCCGCATTCGCCTTTGCCTGGTTTGACTCGGACGAGCCGTCTTGCCGCCTACATTGGTACAAGTCACTCAATCCTGGGTGGCCGGCCCGGATGGGCGGGGCGTGTTAGCCGCCAAGCCCTGAGAATAACTTTGATCCTGATCGAACCGACAGGAGTGGACATGCTGTTGCACGAGAAGGCCGACCAGGCCCAAGCTCTGCTGACTGAGACCGGTCTCGATTGTTGGCTTACCTTCGTGCGTGAAACCGAACTGCACCCCGATCCGGGTGTCGAACAGGTCGTCGGCGCCGGCGTGGTACGGAACTCTGCCTTCCTCTTTGGTACCGGTGGCGAGCGCATCGCCATTGTTGCCAACTTTGACACATCCGCCATCCGGGCCAAGGGTGTCTTTGGGGAGGTGGTCGGCTACGATGAGGACATTCGCGGCCCACTTCTGTCTGCCTTGCGGCGGCTCGATCCGCGCCAGATCGGCCTGAATTATAGTCTCGACGACGTGACGGCCGACGGGCTGACCCACGGCCATTGGCTGCTGTTACAGCAACTGCTGAGCGGCACGCCGTACCTGGACCGCTTGACGAGCGCTGCTCCGCTGTTGGCCCGGTTACGCGGCCGTAAGTCGCCGACCGAAGTCGAGCTAATTCGTCAGGCCGTGGCCATGACCGAACAGATCGTCAGCCTTCTCACTAGGCAGATTCGCCCCGGGTTGAGTGAACGGGACCTGGCCGCGTTCGTCCACGCGCGATTCGCTGAGCTGGGCGTGTCGCCGGCATGGCCGGCCGAGGGGTGCCCGATCGTCAATAGCGGACCGTCGTCCGACCTCGGCCACACATACCCGTCGGCGACGGTCCGGATCGAGCCGGGGCATCTGGTCCATATCGATTTAGGCGTGCGTCGCGACGGCTACTGCTCGGACCTCCAGAGGATGTGGTACCTTCGCCTGCCCGGTGAAACGGCCCCGCCCGCCGACGTGCAACGAGCCTTTAGCACGGTGGTTCGCGCGATTGAGGCAGGGGCGGCAGCGCTACGGCCGGGGGTAAGAGGTTTCGAGGTGGACGCTGCCGCACGGACGGTCGTGGTGGAAGCTGGATACCCCGAGTTCAAACACGGGCTAGGGCACGGCCTGGGGCGGGCAGTTCACGATGGCGGCACCATGCTTGGGCCGCGCTGGCCGTGCTACGGCCGCAACGTGGAGGCCGTGGTCGAGGCGGGCAATGTTTTCACCCTGGAGCTGGGCGTGCCCACCGCCTCCGGGCTCATCGGTTTGGAGGAGGACGTGCTTGTCACCGCCGGGGGATGCGAGTTCCTGTCGTCCAGACAGCGTGACCTCATGCTCATCTAACAGCATGAGGTCGGCGCGGTTAGAGCGGCCGACGTGGGGCTATTTCAGAAACGTCGTATCGATTTATTTGTAATTTCAATTTTAACCCTGCCTAGCCGCGAGCCGGTCGGCGACCGCTACCAACGAATGCCCGCCTACCGGCTCGCGACTTTACAGGAGAGGGAATACTCACTTATCTTTCGGTTTCGGTGTTGCCTCCGCTTTGGTGGCTGGCTTTTGGAACGATCTCTCGACGGCATCTTTGACGTCGGTAGAGACGGGATGATCGCGCCATGTCCAGCGCATCATCTCGGGAAAGATGGTGCCACCTTGCTTTGATCCATGAAGTCCGATTCCCCAGGCATAATTGATGTCGTATCCCTTTTTCGTGAGGGCTTCGACCAGGCGGACATTCTGTAGGAACCAGTCGCGCTTCGGATCGTATTCCCCGCCAAGTCGGAGGCCACGATTATCATTGCGCCCGTCCTGGAAAAAGGCACGGATCGGTTTCTTGTCCGCAGCCAGGACTCGCTCGGGATAGACATGACCGCCGCGGAGGTTGACGAAACTGCCGACGATGCTGATGACCTTGCGGAATTGATCCGGGCGCTCCCAGGCGACCATCCAGGCAGCGATGGCTCCCGAGCTGGCTCCGCAGATACCGCGTTGGTCCGGGTCTTTCGAGATGTTGTACTCCTTGGTAATTGCGGGCATCAGCTCGTCGCAAATCACCTTGGCATATTTGTCGTCCGGCGTGTTATACTCCGTCGGGCGATTGGTATTGCGATCACCCCAGTCCCGCGGTGTCGGCTCCGGCTGTTCGGGCGTCCGACCAGGTTGATAAAGACACCGATCATCACCGGAATCTCACGGCGATGGATCAAGTTGTCCATGACATTTTGAGCACGGACATCGCCCTTGTCGTTCTTGAATGCCTGGCCATCGTTAAAAATCATCAAGCTGGCGGGCTTGGCCGGATCGTACTGCGCGGGGACATAGACCCAGTAGGTATGAGAAGTACCCGGATAGACCTTGCAGGGTAGCGTGAACGGCCTCACGATCTTCCCGTGCGGCACCCCCTCCTGCTCCAGAGAGTCCGGGCCCAATTTGTAGAAGCTATCAAGCCCCTGGGCGAACGCGTTCGTCCCCAAAAGAGCGATGGCGATCGTCACGACGAATGCACGTTGCATAGAGAGTCACTCCTGGTGAATGGATTGGGCCGAGCCGAAATGTGGCATTATTGCTACATTTAACAGCGGTTTTACCATGCGCGAGGGGTGACTGCAAGCGTGGGGCGTAATGACATCGCATCATCAGTGAAATTGTGAATTGGGTTCGGCGAGAACCATTTCAGCGCAACACAAGCGTCGAGGACGCGATTCATTCTTCTGTGCCTTGGCGGATGACTTCGGCGGTGATTTCACGCGAGCGCCCGATCGGGACTCGAATGTCAAAGACCTGTCTCAAGCAGTTTTTCCGTAACATCATGCTAGGTTTGCGTTTGCCGAATAAGCGCTCGAGAGACTCTCCAGAGGGATGTTCGCTGACCGTCACAAACGGGGAGCCTTCTGATCCGCAGCGGAATCCCGCTGCCAACGGGTTTACCCAAACAGCCGAGAGATCCGTCTCTCGGCTTTTGGCGTTTCTGGCCCATTTTATTGGGCATTTTGCGTTTTCTGCCCCTTTTGCCCATCTCTCCGTTTCGAGGTACCTCAGACGGGGTCCATTCGTGACCGGTCAGGTTACGAATGGACCCCGTCTGTAACACTCGAAAACTCTCGCGGTCTCTTAACTGGCGAGCGAGACGGGTTAACCACGCCGGTCTCGAATGGACCCCGTCTGAAAAGACTCGAATTCGGGTGTTTGCTTAACATGTCGGACTTGAGGTGAGCTACCTCGATTGCTACTAATAGGTCTACTACGGCTTAGCGATAAACGGGCGCCTGCGAAGTACTGTTCGTTCGATTCGCTGTTCAAATCTTGTCGCCCCGATTATGTTGCAGTGGCAAAGCATTCGTGCCGCGGTGGTGTTGAGTTCGGTATTTGAGCAGGAATAGAAAATGCGGAGGAAGACCTTCCAAGCAGCCAAACGACCATCGAAACACCGATGGCCATCACTTGATCTCGTCCTCTAGGCGAGGGTAATTTGAGCAGCGTCGGTGTGTCGGCCCGGAGGGCGCTGGCGAACTCGGCTTCGGAGCGCAGGTCGAGATGACCGAAGCGCGCTGACTGGCGAATCAGATCCGCCAGGACCTCGGTGTCACGCTGCCGAATGCCCTACCGCCGAAGCGCGGCGGGGTCGCGGCCTTCGCGTGCGTCGAGACCAACCTGCTACGCGATCCCGGCAACAGGGTTCTCCGGCAGACCCCGTTGGCAGACATCGTGCGTCGCATCGAGAGCCTGCCCGCTGCCCTGAAAGGATTTCTGCCGTTCTCCGACGAGCGGAACATCGTGGTGAGCCTCTACTCATGGCACGGCTCCATCCACATGGGGAGGGTATTGCGCTGCACCTGCAACATCCCCGGCGGCCAGGCGCTATACACGCCGCAAATGCGCCGTGAAGAGTACGAGCAACGTAAAAGCCGGCTGGATGAAGGAGGAGGCCCAATTGAATCGCCGGGTGCGGGTTGGTGTCTCGCTGACGCGGCTGATGGAGCAGGGCCGGAAGAAAGAGAACTTTGACTTCGAGGTTCACGAGAACTGGATTCCTGACCAGTCGCCGTACGGGAAAGAGTAATGTTCAACGGGGGGAGAAATGGTCCTGTATCACCGAACATGGTCCAAGTGGGCGGCCAAGATCCTCGATGAAGGTTTCCAGGATGGCGTTGGAGGTTTCGTCTGGCTCAACGATACCCAGAGCTTCGACCTGGAGATCAAAATGGGGGATGGCGGCGATGTCATTCTCGTCCTGGAAGTGCCTGATGACGTTGTGGCGGCGTTCCCATTTGAGAACCGGCTCGGTGGCTGGAAGGCGTACAAGATCGCCGCCGAGCAGCTGAAAATGTGCAAGAAGCCCGAGGTGGCAGAAACGCTCTACCAGGGGATGAAGCGGCCCGAGCTTTTGAAGGTCGCTGAGGAACGAAAGGCCCAGGAGGCCGCCGGCCAGATACTCCCGAAGGGCCTCCAGACATCGGCCCACCTCTTCGAGGCGATCGATTTTTTCGATTCCAGAATCACGTTCATCTGATGCTCTCGTTGACGCCTTGACTCGGCACGATCTTCTGCCCTACTCTGCCGCCGATACCTGCCAGCATTCAGATCAGCGACGGCCGCATGCTCACAACATGGCACGGTTGAGCGTGCCGTCTTTGCTGGCATGTAGTCATTGCGGCGCGGTCGAACTGACCCTTAGATGCCAGCCCGCCCCCGGTGGCTGGCGAGGATGGCCTCCTCAAGGTCTGGCGGCATACGTGTCCCCCAGCGGAATGTCTTGAGCTTAACGTTCCAGCCCGAGGAAGTGAACACTTCCTCGGGAACGTAGCCGAACATGGCACATGCGAGAGGTTTGGCATAATCCTTTGAGGCCTGCTCGTAGCTCGCGCCGGTGTTGCAGTAGCCAACCAGCCAGAGAAAAGCCTGCATGGAAACGCCAGTGTACTCTGTGTCGGCCAGATCCTGGCAGAGCCTGCGGAAGTCGGCCGCCCCACCGATCCTCGCGTTTGAGGCGGCCACCGTCACGGCATCTCGGACAGCTTGAAGTTCTCGGGAGGTCCGGGCCTTGAGAGCGACGGGATGACTCTCGGGCGGCCCGTCAGGCAAGTCTTCGCCCTCGTCCGGCAGCACTTCTTCCTCGTCGAGGAGTGGGAGCGGGTGCGCAGTCCGGAATCGTGTGACCTGTTCCCTGGCAGCTTCCACGTCCGAGTAGTTGACGACTTTCTTCAGACAGGACCAGAGCACCTCCCCCTCCTCGAATGGCGATTCGTACTCGCTCTTGTCCAGCAGCACCCCCCCATTCGTGGTTCCCGCCCATCCCCCCGCTGGTGAAGTTGGCGCTGGCCACCACCGCCTTGGCCCCGTCGAACAGGTAGGCCTTCGCGTGCAGCCGCTTGAGTGCCTTAACCTGCGCCCCCAGCTGGATCAGGTTCCCGATCGTCTCGTAATCCGATGCCCCTTGCCAGAAGTCGGCCAGCCGCCAGCGAGTGATAATACGGCATCGGAACCGCTTTCCCTCCAGATGCGGCTTGAGAATAATCTCTGCGACGCTCTTGATGAAGGGGCTGATAATCAGCACGTCCGTCGTTGCTTCGTCCAGTAGCTCGCCAAGACGCGCTTTCCAGGCTTTCGTCAGGAGTTCCACGATTACCTCTAGTCATGCGTGCGCCTTCTCAAAGGTACCGAAGTACATTAAAGTCCACTGGACTTACGACATCGGCATGGCGGAAGGCACTTGGAGGGAGTTACGGCAACGTGCCATCCCGGACGCCCAGGTAGAACTTTCGGCATGCTCCAGGCAAGGAGTACCCACTGATCGAGGCCGGAAGGCCCTTGCACAGAGGATCTGCCTGACAAGCCAGTGGACGTCCAACAGGTTGGTATCGGCGCTGGCAGCCGGCCATGTCCGTGCTGCGGCTTCGACTGCCTGCTCCAATCTGCTCTTCTCCTTCTTTTCGCTCATCTGCTTCGTCTCATTGGGTTTTGGCAGGCTCCAAATGGAAAACCGGGGAGCCTTGCGTGTAGGTCCCCACGCAGGATTCCCCGGTCTCAATTCGGGACGGCCAGAAAGTAAGATGGATCAGACTTGGGTCAAATCTTGCTTCTTCTGCGGGCGGGCATGTATTCTCTTGACTTTCACCTCGCGGGGGCGGATGACCTTCTTCACCACTGTGCGCGACGGTAGATGCGGATCTCGTCCGCGGGAAGTTCGATGTTCATCGGCTCCTCGCCGTCCATCGCCACGAGAATCCGGTACAGGTTCCGGCCCTTGAAGCCGATGTGGCCACGGTTCTCGACGACCCGGCCCTTCACGTCCCCGGTCCCGAACCTGATCTGAACGACGTCGCCGATTTTGACCGTGGACCGCCGAGCACCAGCGCCCTTCTTCCCGATGTTCTTCTTCATGGCCATCGTTCGTCCCTCCTCACCAAGGCGCCACGCCGAGCATTGCCAGCAGGTGGGCGTGCATCACCGAGTCCATCGCGGTCGCCAGCCCTTCACATGCTTCACGCCAGTCTTTCACTTCCTGAATCGTGATCGTCGTCCGTCCGTTGAGTTCCGGCTTGTTGAAGTCCTGGTGCCCGATTGCATTCCGCCAGACATTGAGTACTTCGAGCAGGTCCTTCCTGCCTTGATTCGCCGCATCGGCGGTGATCATCTCCTTAAAGAGCTTCAGGCCAAACCGGTTGAAATCGTTGCCAAGGTTGCCTGGGTTCGGATTCCCCGTTTCGAGCTTTCTCCCTAACAGAAAATCGGCTCGCAGGGCAGTCCGAAGAGTAGAGGCGTTTCCTGCACCACCGCCCGGATTGACACCAGCCACGAAGGCATCGACACACTCCGAGTGAAGGTCCCGGCAGAAGCCCTGGAACTGCGAGGACAAGAGCATCGCGGTCCCTTGCGTCACCTGTTGCCGGACGAGCACCACCCCCTCACCCGTCTTCCCGATCTTGCCGTGCCCAACCAGGGCAGAATCGAGGCCCTTCTTCCGCGTCGTGTTCCACTTCGTGAGGGACCGAGAAGGCATGCCCGATCTCCCTGCCCGCCAAACACGTCTTTCCTGCTTCCTCCCAGCTTGCCCCGATCTCCTTCCCGCTGCACGCAACGGCGCGTGTGGGCGCTCGAACTCTATTCTATCGTGATTATACAGCGTTCGCAGCATGAAAACCGTGTAGAGCGTTTCCTTCCGGCACGCGGCGCCCGTACGGGGTAGGACGGGCAAGCAGCGGATTTTTTGCGTGCGCCGAAAGACCGCTCCCGTAGGTCATCACAAGGCAATGCGTCGGCATTAGTTGCGTCATTACACCTGCGCAACTCGGATGCCACCGTGGAAGCCGAGGCGGGGTCGGCTACGATGCCTGACCTGGGAGCAGGACGTTGCGCAACGCCGTGTCCACGTGCCCGGCACCGGCCAGGACGCCGAGCTGGTGGATCAGCGGAAGCCAGTGGTCGAAACCGGTCCGGACGATGGTCGCGGCCTCCCGATGATGGTGCCGGCACCGTCCACGACATCGACCCTGTACGGGCTGGCACGGGGTTGCTCACCAGCAACTCCCGCTGCTTGGTCGCGCCGTTGTAGTAGAACTCCAGGAGCCCTCTGCGGCAAGTGTCGAAGACGATCTCAGGGACGATCCGGAGGTTCACCGCGGAGTGGTTCTGGTTGTGGCCGTGCTTCTTGTGGTTCCCGATGTTCCCGCAGACCTGGCAGTTACGGTTGCTGTTCGCCCAGGCGTCGGAGTCGGCGGCGGCCTTGGTGGCCTTCGCGTAGTGGTTCAGCCGGTACAGCGGAGCAGGCCGCGGTTTAGCCGCCTTCCGCACCGCCCATTCGCTCAGCTCCCCAACCATTGCGCCAGGTATAATTTGGGGAGAAGCTGAATGCCTGTCCGCGCAGGAGGGGACGCTGGTGCTGATCCTCGACGACCCGACGACCTGGCCCGACCCCATCAAAGCACGACTCCAGCAGGAGCCGGTGGTGCAACTGCTTTGCCATAATGAGTTTATGGACGAACTGGTCCGGCATCCCGTCCTCCGCCCCATCCTGGCCGAGATTGAGGAGTACGTCGCCGCAACTCCGCTCGCGGCGTACCACTGCACCAAGCAGTTGTCCGAACGCCCGTTCTCGGTCACCGGGCTGCGACCCCTGGACTTCACTGAGCACCATTCCGAGGTCCGCCAGGTGCTTAGCAGCCACAAGTCGGTGACGCCGGCGCTGTTCAGCCGGATCGACGCGGGGCTGTCGGACTGGCAGAAGAACCACACCGGCAAGCGTGAGAAGATGCTGTGGTTCTGCATCGACCGGCAACTGGTCCTCGACCCCGGCACCGAGTTGTTCTTCAAATACTTCGGTGGCGAGGCTGTCTACTTCGCGTTCATGAAAGACCCGGAGATCGGGCCGCTCCTTGAGCAGTTGGGTGAGCCCGTCGTGGTGGAAGCCCGGATTGCGAGCAGGGACCTGACCGTGTTTCAAGAATTCGCCTTTGCCCGCACGCTTGTCTGCTACTTCGCCAAGACGGTGAATGCCGAGTTCCACATCGAGGGGCGAGAAGGCTATCTGTCGAAGGCCGTCGAGCCGGCTGACATCGTGGCTGTCCATCCCCACAAGGTGTTCGTCAAAGCATATCGACCGAGCCGGAAGCGGAAGAAACCCTAATGAATCCCGGCCCTACGCCACCAGGATGCTGACCGCGGCGGCACCCCTGTGTGTTCAGCGCCAGCATGGTAGGCGCGTCGTCGTAGGCGCCGGGCTCCTCGGGGGAGTGCGGCGACAGCAGATACCGGTCGGTCTTGGACTCTCGGTACAATAGGATGAGCTGTTCCTTCTGTCCGGCGGCCAGTGAATTCTCGCTTCGGTCCCCAACACCGAAGTAAGTTTCCGTGGTAACGCTGGGTGCTGAGGTCACATCGACTGAAGCATCCAAGAATCGCACCCTCGAATCGAATACGTATTCTCTTTTGTCAGTGCCCGCCGTTTACAGATGAGCACCGCGAGGCAATTCGAACTACGCATCTGATGCATGACTGCAATGCAAGTACCCTGATACCAGTCAAAAAAAGTTCAAACGGCGACTTGTCGCCCCAAATGAAAACACAGGGGTATTACTCGACCTGATTGAGCGATCAGCGGTTCGACTTGCATTTCGCCTTTTTACCTGGTTTGCCGTAATAACTCAGGATCCGCCATATTCGAACGAAACCCGTTCGTCATTTCCCGCGCAAACCGTGTTTATTAGATATAGGGGAGCATCGCGTCGACGATGGCCCACCAGCAACCTGCCAGACAGCCGGCTTGCCGTGTAGCGGAGGTCGCTGTGGGCGTCTCATCGGAGATAGCTCGCATGCGACCTCACAACTCTCAGCCTCTCATCTCGGAACAAGAACGCACGCGTGAAATTGCTCGCTTGCTGGCCATCGGCTTGCGTCGCCTGCGTGACCGACATGCCCTCATTCCTACCTCAGATGCCGATCCCACCGAAGAAAACTCTCTGCCTAATAAAGAGCCGAATTGCCTTGAGCTTCCTCGCAAAACGAGGCTCAGTGTCACTCGGGTTAACGACCGCGAGACGCCCAAATTCGGGAGACCGCAATGAGCGAAACGATCCACCAGCAGTTGAAGCATCTGCAACGATTATCGGCCAAAGAGCTGCGGCAGCGCTACGGCGAGGTGTTCGGCGATGAGGCCCGAACGTGGAACCGCACTTGGCTGGTGCGACGCCTTGCCTGGCGGCTGCAATCGCTGGCCGAGGGCGGGCTGTCCGAGCGCGCTAAGAAGCGGGCCATCGAACTGGCCAACGATGCCGACCTGCGTCTTACTCCGCCAGTGCCGCGAGCACCCGAGGTGGCGACCGTCGCCGTGGAGCGCCTTACTGACCAAGACGATCGTCTCCCGCCACCGGGCACGATCCTGACGCGCAGCTACAAGGGCACGACCATCCGGGTGCAGGTCCTTGAGAAAGGCTTCGCTTACGAAGGCGAGCTCTACAAGTCGCTGAGTGCCGTGGCCAAGGCGGTCACCGGCAGTCACTGCAATGGTTATCTCTTCTTCAGGATCAACACCAAGAAAGGTAAAGCATGAACCGCAAGCCAACCACCGCGACTCATTCATGCCCTACGGTCCGCTGTGCCATCTACACCCGCAAGTCCACTGAGGCCGGTCTGGAGCAGGAGTTCAACTCCCTCGATGCCCAACGTGAGTCGGCCGAGGCCTTCATCAAGAGTCAGACGCACGAAGGCTGGGAATGTTTGCCCGAGCGATACGACGACGGCGGCTTCACCGGTGGCAATCTCGACCGCCCTGCCCTACAGCGCCTCGTGGCCGACATCGAAGCGGGTAAGATCGACTGCGTGGTGATCTACAAAGTCGATCGCCTGAGCCGATCGCTGCTCGACTTCGCTCGGCTGATGGAAACATTCGAGAAGCATCACGTCGCGTTCGTGTCCATCACGCAGCAGTTCAACACCGCCAGCTCGATGGGCCGCTTGGTGCTGAATGTCTTGCTCAGTTTCGCCCAGTTCGAGCGGGAGATCATCAGCGAGCGGACCCGCGATAAGATCGCCGCCACGCGACGGAAGGGCAAGTGGTCGGGTGGACCGCCGTTGCTCGGCTACGACATCGACGCGCGGGGTTCAGGTCTCATCGTCAACGAGGACGAGGCGGTGCGCGTCCGGGCCATCTTTCAGATGTACCTCGATTATGGCGCGCTCCTGCCGGTGGTGCGCGAGCTGGAACGCCGCGGCTGGACGAAGAAACGCTGGCAGACGCGCCGGGCACGACAGCGGCGGCGGGCCGATCAGCAAATCGGACCTGCATCGCTTGCTCACCAACGTCGTCTATGCCGGCAAGGTGCGCTACAAGAACGAAGTCCACCACGGCGAGCATCCCGCGCTCGTGGACGACGATACCTGGCGGAAGGTACAAGTCCTTCTCCAACGGAACGGCAGAAGCGCGGGTGGCCCCGGCAGGAACACGACGGGATTCTTGCTGAAGGGCTTGCTGCATTGTTCCGCTTGCGATTGTGCGATGACTCCGAGCCACACCCACAAAGGCAGCGTCCGCTACCGTTACTACGTCTGTACCAACGCCCAGAAGCGGGGTTGGGACCAGTGTCCGTCGAAGTCGATCCCCGCGGGTGAGATCGAGGCGTATGTTGTTGAACAGATTCACGGCATTGGTCGAGATGCTGAGTTGGATGAAGATGGGACTCGAGAGGCGTCGGCGGGTTTAGATCCCGATTGGCATACGCTGGCACCGCATGAGCAGACCCGCATGATCGGTCAACTTCTACAAGCCGTCCACTATCACGGAGGCACCGGCAAGCTGTCGATTCAATTCCTACCCGCTGCTTCGGCATCGCTCGCCAACGAACTCGCCCTTACCGAGGAGACACCATGATCCCCACCTCTCGCACTATCGAACGGCAAATCCGCTTCGGCGATTGCGGCGCTGGCGTCGAAACAGGATCCACTCCAGAGCGCATCGACGTGCCGAAGGGTCGTATACCCCACGTCGCCAAGCTCATGGCGCTGGCCATCCGGCTGGACGACCTCGTCCGCTCGGGCACGGTCACCACCTTCGCCGAGCTCGCCCGGCTGGGTCAGGTGAGCCGAGCACGGATCACGCAGATCCTGAATCTGGTGAACCTGGCGCCCAACATTCAGGAGGCGATCTTGTTCTTGCCACGGACGGAAAGGGGGCGGGCGGGCGTCATTCTTCGCGATCTGCAGCCGATCGCGGCAGTGACGGATTGGGGTAAGCAGCGGCGAATGTGGGCCAACTTAGTGACGATCCGCCCAGAGCGATGATCCGTGGCGACCCAGCGTACTTAGATCATGCCCTCCCATAGGCGCCGTCAACCTAAAACACGCTAGCATGGCAGCATCCCTGCACGTCTTCATACCGCCGGTTGACGCAGCCGAAAGATTAAATAAACTCTCGACTTATGCGCCAACATCAAGTGTGGACAATCTCTTTCGGGGATTTCTGACTTCAAGAAGTCTGGCGGGAAGCACTATTCCCGGCCATGCTCAACCCTACTCCTTTCGAGCTCCCAGGCGTTCATGGCCTGAATCAGCGCGTTGCGGCTGGTGAAATCCATCTGGAAGGCCAAGACCGCAAATAGCAGATTGCGTCGGGTTCGGCGAAGAAACACCGATCCGCTCATAATACAATGGCTTTACTTACCTGCGAATCAGTAGGAGTAATCCCATGTCTCGTCGGCCGCAACGCTTACGTGCCCGGTACAATCCGTTAAGCATTAGCCAGATTCTTGCCTGGGCCGACCTCGAGCATGAGCAAACAGGCCGCTGGCCTTGCTGTAAAGATACCATCGTTTGGGCCAACAAGAACGAGAAATGGATCAACATCGACGCGTTGCTGCGCATTGGTGGACGCAGCTTGCCCGGTGGAGACAGTCTGCCTCAATTGCTGGCCCGCGAGCGTGAAGTACGCAATCGCAGCGATCTACCGGATTTGAGCGTGGCGGAAGTCAAACGCTGGGCGCGTCAGCATTTTAGTAGGACCGGAAAATGGCCGCATTACGGCTCCGGGGATATTCCCGGCTCTGCGCAGGAGAATTGGCATGGCGTAGAACGGGCGCTGCGTGAGGGCATCCGCAGTTTCCCCGGAGGAGATAGCCTGGCCCGCTTCCTGGCTCGGCATTTCCGAGTCCGCAACAAGGCCAGCACTCCCCGGCTGACGCTCAAGCAAATCCTGAATTGGGCCGATGCTCACCACAAACGTACGACCGAATGGCCGACCGTCCACTCGGGGACCATTCTGGAGGCTCCCTCGGAAACCTGGCAGCGCATCGATACCGCTTTGCGTGAGGGGCTGCGCGGCTTGAAAGACTCTTCCTCGCTAGCTCAGTTGCTGGCTGCCAAACGTGGCGTCCGCAACAAGGCCAAAGCTCCGCCCTTGAGCCTGCGTTTGATTCTCCAATGGGCCGATGCTCACCACCAAAGAACCTCCCGTTGGCCCGGCCAAGCGTCGGGACCGGTTCTCGATGCTCCCGGGGAAAACTGGTGCAATATCCAGACCGCGCTTTATCACGGCGGAAGAGGGCTGCCCGGCGGCGATTCGCTTTTCAAACTACTGGCACGCAATCGCAAGGTGAAGCGACCGGGACACCAGGCTCCCTCGGAATGAATCGCTGAGAGACCGTCTCCACTTCAGACATAATGATTCTACGCGATCTACAGCCGATCGCGGCAGTGACAAAATGGGCCAAACAACGCCAGATTTGGGCCGGTTTTCGACGGTTTTAGGCCGGTTTCGTGACAAACGGGGTCAAAATGGCACTTTCGGTGGCACTTTTCTCATAATTAGGGGTACGACAGCGGCAGGCTGACGACGGGGTCTGGATCAGCATAAATGGCGTATTTTGTGGGAAAATGATCGTCCGCGTGGCTGTCGTGGCCGTCATGCCGTCTGGGTCCAAAAGGCGTTTTGTCACGTTTTGGCACGTTTTGTCACCCTTTGGGGCACTTTTTTCTCATAATTAGGTGGACACGGGGCTTATATTACTACCTGTCAGGTATACGATAGGGCGGTCGAGCACGGCTCAATCAACTGAAGGCCGATCGATACCTAGTGTGGACAACGAGTAGAAACGCTCGTTTTTTCAACATGTTGCCCATGGCCTACAAAAACGGTCTCGAAGGCATTTAAGCAACGGTGGCGAAGGCATCGGTAGGAGAAGCGTCAGGTCCACAATGGGCCAGGGGATTGTCAACAGTTGAGGGAGAGGACATTAACGATTCGGTACTAGAGCAAGGAGATGAAAACACATCTGCTCTTTCGTGCCCACACCAAGATTGGGCGCTCTTCCGTTCGTGACGCCTTATCTCACAAGGATCCCTTGTTCTCCCCGAACTCCTCTTAGAACCAGTGAGTGTGAGGTGTCGGTAGACGTAACCGACGCGCGCAACGCCGGAGGTTCAATGGGTTCCAATCGACACATTTCGTTTCGCCGCATGCTCGAACCGAACCCGCCCGACATACACTCCCCAGAAAATCCGGTTCGCGATGGAGCGCACCCAGATTGGGGAATTGCGAAGATTAGGTGAACCTGCCAAAAGGGACTTTGACATCTTGACTTGCTCGACAGGGCCACTATAAAGATTATCCATCTTCTCTATTTTTCCCATTCACAATGCATTCCGGAGGCTGGATGAAAATTCACCTACTTGACATGGGAACGGCTATCTACGGCGATTCAATTCTTGTCACGCATCAGGACAAGTCCATCCTGATCGATGGGGGACATCCGCAAGACGCCGAGAGCATAACCGAACAATTGACGCAACTGCTTGAGTCAGGGCCTCCGTTCGCGATCGACCTATTAGTGGTTACCCATTGCCACGCAGACCATACCGGATGCCTTCCCGTGTTGGTGGGCAACGGAGATCTGACCGCCAAGCACGCCCTGGTAGCCGACGAGAACCTAGGGTGGGGCCGGCTTCCAGACGGGTCGGACGTAACCGACACCCCCGATTTCACAGACGCACAACGCGCGCTGGTAGCCTCTTCCCTGGAGGAGGACTATTCCAGCCTTAAGCCTGACGAGTTCCAGCGATTCCTCGCGGACGCTCTGAAACACCGGCCACGCTACATTGGGATGCTCTCCAAGCTCGAAGAACAGGTGGGTACGGCGAAAATCGTTCGCTACGGGCGAGGGCGAAATTGGGCCGCCAAAGTGAGGCAGATCGAAGCAGCCTACGGTATTTTCGGCCTCAAGGTTCTGGGACCGACGCCGGATCACCTTGTCAAATGTGCCCATGTGCTAACGGGACGAGCTGACGCAGCGGCGAGTCTGGTAGCTGCTGACCAATCCCTGGCCAATCGCTCGCTAGCCGATTCGGCCGACTCGACGGGCTTGTTCGATGCCTATAAACGAATTCTCCAAGGTGCCGCATCTGCCGACCCAGGCCTGGCGGACCGGCGTGGACCGGGCGCTGCTTTGAACGACCAAAGCATCGTTCTAAAGGTCTCAGCCGACGGTTGGTCCGCTTTGCTGGCCGGTGATATGCAATTCGCCAAGCCAGAAGTTACAGGACTGGACGAAATGATGACCGCGCTGCGGCAAACGGTGAAAGACAACGGGCCTTACGATTTCATCAAGCTGACCCATCACACTAGCTATAACGGGTTGGACGCTGGCCTACTGGAGGAATGGTCCGATACCAAGTTGTTCGCCCACAGTGGAGGAAGCAACGACCCCGGCCACCCGGACCGGGGCGCGCTACAGCTCCTCAAAGAGCATTCCAGCGAGCTTACCTTCGCCCGCACGGACCGAAACGGAATCATTACGGTCGCTAAGAACGGCATGGTCGCCATGAGCAAAAGTACCGGACGGCTCAACGACTTTTCCGTGAACCGCGGTCGGGATCCCGTGGTGCCTGCGTCGGAAGAGGAAGTAAGGAGCGCGCTCGAGACGGAAACGACCAGGCAGATGTCGCATGTGGTTCACCGGGACGACGTCGTCGAGGTCATTGCCCGCATTCCCAATGAATCGACGAGGGTAACACTCACCATCGATATTGATCCTGAAAAAAAAAAGTGACGAGGCGTGACCCGAACGTCGGGCAGCCTACGGGGGAACTGCGGCTTGGCGGGGGACGTGTGTTGCCAAGACTTCTCTTCGTTACCTGCCCTCCTGAGCTCGCAGCGAACATCGGTGAATCGGAGGCGCGGAGCGTTTTGGCAGCGCTTCGTGCTTTACCTACTGTTAAGCTCGTGCTGCTGCCGGCGGGCCTCAAAACAGCTCAAGAGGCCGTCCCCGCGATCCGCGCTGCACTACAAGGTGCCGATGTCGTTGGGGTAGTGGTGCTGGGCGGGTACGATGTAGTCCCAGCTCACCGGCTGGACGTTCTTGACGTGGCCACTCGGCGCAACCTTGAGGCGAGCGGCAACATTCGCAACGACCTTGACAACTTCATCGTCTGGAGCGATGAATTGTACGGTGACCGCGACGGCGACCTTATGCCGGAACTTCCGGTTACACGCATCCCGGACGGCCGCCGAGCCGACGTTGTGTTCGCGGCCCTGCAAGCTCAGGAATTTGTCCCTGTTCGTCGTTTCGGTGTACGCAATTTCTACCGTCCATTTGCCAATCAAGTATTTCAGGCTGTTCCGGGCAGAGGCAAACCGCTGCAAGTGTCTAGGGTGTTCCGGCCTGCGGATTGTGCGGAGGGGGAGGCAGTTGGGGCAGTCTATTTCATGCTACATGGCGACCATGTGGACGCCTCAAGGTTCTGGGGCGAGTCGGCCCCAGGCGTGATGTATGAAGCAGTTTCGGTGCGTAATGTACCGAAGTCGGTTCCGGGAACTGTCGTTTTTGCTGGTTGCTGTTGGGGCGCATTGACGATGGCCCCGCCGGCTGGCATGGCGCCCTTGGGCACGGTGCTACGGCCGCGCAGTCCGGAATCTTCGATTGCGGTTGCCTACTTGCGGGCGGGAGCGACGGCGTTTATTGGCTGTACCGGCAGTCACTATTCCCCCGACGAAACCCAACCCGGATATAATTTCATGGGTAAGCCAATGCACGATGCGTTCTGGACTCAGCTCTCGGCCGGAAAAGGTCCGGCTGAAGCGCTTTTCCTGGCTAAGAAGGACTACTTGCGTGGCATGCCACATGGTCTTACGGACGAGTTCGATCGGGCCGCGGAATTGAAAATACTGCGACAATTCGCTTGCCTGGGACTAGGCTGGTGAAATGAGTGGTGTGAGCATGGGAGACTGTCATGGCGAAGAAATCGGTGAAAGAAATCCTGGCTGAAGTCATGCCGGAGATGGAAATAGTCGAAGGCCAGCGTTCTAAGCCCGCAGACGCGGCAGACGAGGCTTCAAGCCCGGGACCATCGCTCGCGGAGCTGCGACGAAAATACCTCGGTTTTGACGCTGAAGAGAGTGCTGCGCACAAGGCAAAAGCAGCCGATGCTCCAGCAGCGGACGATGTCGTGGTAGCTCAAGTACGGCCGAAGGCTGCCGCGAGCGATTCAAACACTCCGAGTACACCGAAGACGGTAGTCGTTTCAAGAAAAACCGGGAAGGTTATCGCTCGTCAAGGGTGAGCTGAACCAATGCGCGTTCGGATGCACCTTCGCGAGCGGCACAGGCGAGAGCAAGGACAAAGACGTCGCAATGAGGGAACATCGCAGGAAAGCAGCCAGCTTTCTCGGGAAGAAGCTCGCGGGCGGGACAACGTGGGTGTAATGTTGATAGATGTGCGTGTCGACCCGGCTGAGAACGCAGGAAAACGCTGCACGCAGCAGTGGAAACTGCTCGCTTTATCGCAAGCGCAGTTCCATTGCCACTCGGCTCGCGTGGCCTAATGTAGGTCGCCTTCATGGTCCCGCGTAAAGGTCTTCGGAGAAATCAGGGCACTCGCGTGCCACGTTGCAGTTACGTTGACCGAATTGGCTTTTCTGGCAACAATCAGCGGAGAAGGTGGAACTCACGTCAGATTAGCATTTTGTCCAACAATTCCTGTGTGTTTGCTCTGACCATGAGAGGTTAGTCTATGGCGAGGCCATCACCAATGCCGCCCCCACCAATGCCGCCGCCGGTCATGCCGCCGCCGGTCATGCCGCCGCCGGTCATGCCGCCGCCAGTCATGCCGCCGCCAGTCATGCCGCCGCCAGTCATGCCGCCGCCGGTCATGCCGCCGCCAGTCATGCCGCCGCCGGTCATGCCGCCGCCGGTCATGCCGCCGCCAGTCATGCCGCCGCCAGTCATGCCGCCGCCGGTCATGCCGCCGCCAGTCATGCCGCCGCCGGTCATGCCGCCGCCAGTCATGCCGCCGCCGGTCATGCCGCCGCCGGTCATGCCGCCGCCAGTCATGCCGCCGCCAGTCATGCCGCCGCCGGTCATGCCGCCGCCGGTCATGCCGCCGCCAGTCATGCCGCCGCCAGTCATGCCGCCGCCGGTCATGCCGCCGCCGGTCATGCCGCCGCCGGTCATGCCGCCGCCGGTCATGCCGCCGCCAGTCATGCCGCCGCCGGTCATGCCGCCGCCGGTCATGCCGCCATCACCAGTGCCCCCAGCCCCACTGCCTCCGAGATACGTTGCCAACAACCCGAAAAACTGGGCAGGAAAGCCCCTAGAAGGTAACGGTGAATGTGTCACACTGGTAAAGAAGGCGGCCAACATCACCGCAGTTACCAAGAATTGGACACAGGGACTTCTTGTGAGGGGATCAAACTTAAGGGAAGGCACCGCCATCGCGACGTTCGTTAACGGAAAGTATACTGGTCATGCGGCACTCTATCTTGGGCAGAATGCCGAAGGTATTCAAGTTGTAGACCAGTGGGCAGAACGCAAAGACAAGCATGGAAACGTGATACGCCCAGCACAACCCCCTCACATCCGTACTATTAAATGGAACGGTGTAGGAATCTCCAATAACGGCAGCATATTCCACGTAATCGAGTGAGAATCGATTCTTTCCGCTCGATATCTATTTTTGATAATGGTAGAGGACTCACTTTTTCGAACGACTGATTAGTCCGCACTACATGACCGCCCCGTTCTGGAGCCATTGTACGGCTGAGCGAGCGCGGCGACGATGAAGGGTAATGGGGGGCATGAAGTGCGGTGGTGGGAGCGTAGCGGGCGGAAGGTCCGAGTATTCTTTGGCGACCAGGGCTTGAAATATGGCTCGTGAAACGACAAATATAAAACGCGCGAAAGCACGTGCTCTCCGAAGGCAAGGCTTGCCAATTTCGGAAATAAGTTGCCGCCTCGGAATAGACCAGGAAATAGCAGACAAATGGGTACAGTCTATCAAAATTCACCCGGACATCGAGTTCCTTCCAGCCAGTAATTATGTAGTCGAGCGAATGCTTGATATGGCTCGGATTCAGGACTGTGACGTGCTTTACGAATTAGGCTGCGGCGATGCGCGAATCTGTATTCGTGCGGCTCAACGTTTCGGGATTCGATGTGTCGGCATCGACGTAGATCCTAAACGCTTGCGAGACGCGCGTAGGAACGTAGCCGCTGCGGGAGTTGCTCATCTAGTCAACATTCGCCACTGCGATTTTTTAACTGTCAATTTGCGACGGGCCACTCTTACGGTTATGTACATTAATCCAGACGTGATAGTGCAATTGGTTCCGAAACTGAGAACCATGCGGTCTGGTTCACGGATCTTGTCCATAAACTACCCCATCAATGGCGTTTATCTTAGGGAATACTTGGCAATAGCACCCGAGGATATAGAATCATCAGCTCAATATATATACTTCTACTTCAACCCCTTAATCCTCAATTCTTACCACTCCTACGACGCACAGACGCGCGAGCCCAATGAAAATCGCGTCGATACATCACAGTGTTGATGTGAAATTAGTAACTCCACCTTCTTGCACCTTGAAAGCATTATGCAAGGAAGTCCAGCTATCAACTTCCTGTGCTTTCGACGTAGCCCAGTATAAGGATAACTTGCTGACAAACGATGGCTCCAGGTGATGTACCTGGTGGTAACGTCGTTACCACCAGGTACTGGTATCTAAAGAGCCTCGCGTCCGGGAGGCTGATGCGTATCGGTTCGCCAAACCACCTTACACTAGGATTTCCACGCCAATCAAAATACTTCTCGGCCAAGCGCGAGCAAAAGGGTTGCGAGATCAAGCGTGGAGTATAGGATAGCTCAAGTAGACGGTGGCCCCACGCAGGGTCTTCCAAAGGCAAGAACGACTTAAGGCGTCTCATGGGGCTATGGGATCTCCAACAGCTGTGTGATTTTCCACTACATCCTCGCCCTTGAGCTGCCCCAACCGCTTCGTATACGCAATCCGCACCCGAGCCAAGTCGACTGCCGCCAGCAGACTCTTCACCTGCGGCGTCAACTCCTTGCCAAGGCGTTCGAGGACAGCCACCGTCTCCGCCTCTTTGAAACGCAGCGCGTAAGTCGATGCCAGATCCGCCGATTGCTGCAAGCGCAGCGTTTCCTGGCGCAGGATCGCCTCCGCATCCTGCTGGCCAACCTCATCATCCGTTGGCGCTACCGCCTGTGTCAAACCGAGCAACGGAAGAAGCGGTTTTGCCACTTTGTCGAAGTCGGGCCAGGATATCGTCTGGCCCGCCAAAACGCCGGTGCGGTCCTTCTCGACATGGGCCACTGGATAGGCTGGTTTATTCTTGGCGGGCCTATGCGACTCGAGCCGCAACAACAGGTCGGGCTCGTAGGCCGTCTCTCCCTCGGCACGCATCTTGAAACCCAAGCTCTTCAGTTCCCCGCTGGATTCATCCTCACCGTAGTCGATCCCCTGTCGCCCGCAGATGACGACGTGCAACGGCGAGGTCAACAAAAAATGCAGAAGTTGCTTGTACGGTTTTTTGATCAGCGTCCAGGCATGCATCGGGATCGAGCCGATTTTCGTTTGCCGACCCGTGTACGCATTGCGGCAGGCGTCCCACAGGTGCGTGATTGAATCGATCACGATTACCCCGTGACGACTGGGGTCAACGCTCTTCAGGGCTGAGAGCACTTCGGTGATCGATTTCGTGTGCAGCACGTCGAAGTCGAACGCCGCTGGATGGGCGGTGCGTTGGCTGACCTCCTGCCCATAGAAAGCGGTGCCGAATTCGGTGTCGCAGTAGGCGACGCGTTTCCCAGTATGGCGTGCCAAGCCCTCGGAGATCAAAAGCGAGGTGAAGGTCTTGCCGCTCCCGGCGGGGCCATAGAGGCCAAGTTTCAAAGCGGCTTTCAACGATTGCGGTTTCTGGAAAGATGTCATTTCGGAGGTTCCTTTGGTGTTGGTGTTTGTAATGGTTGGTCTTCTACGCCTTGTGTGCAAACATACCGCGACCGATCTTCACGAACCGAGATTCCTCACCTTTTGCAATCTCTCGCAAAATGGCGCTATACAACGTGGCCGCAGGTGTTTTTCCGCCGGGTGAACTCCAATAGTTCTGGATCGCCATCACACCAATCAGCTCCTGACAATTCATCGGCTTCCTGGACTCCGCGAGGACCTTCGCGGCCGCGTCGATGGCGCTCAGCTTCTTCTCTGCGCTGGTGTCCATCTCCTTTGCCTTTGGTGCCTTAGCGGACGCAGGTTCAGCCACCGGCTGTGCCTCGCTCTGAGTAGTCGTCTCCGGTAGGTCATCATCCAGAAACTCCAGGCCTTTGCTGGCCAACTCCGCGCGCTTCCAGGTGACCTGTTCGCCATCGTCCCACTTGATTTTCACCGATGTTCCATTGGCCCAGACGATGCGGCCTTCGACGTTGTCTTCGGTAGATCGCACCCGACTCCCGATCCTCAGTGCCGGCAGGTCTGAGGTTGCCGTACCTGGACCATTTTTCTTCCGCGTCATGATCGTAACTCCCTGTGAAACCTGTACTTGTAAAACGGGTATTACCCGCATGACAACACAGTTACCTCACCTTGCGAGACTCCTGAAGGCCAGCATGGACAAATTCGCGGAATTCCTGCGAAAAACAGCGTCGTCAGTTTGCATTCGCGCCTTGGTTTTTAGTATTCTCATGTATCTTTTCACCACGGAACCGAGGATCACGAACATGCTTGTGGAACTACGACCGATCGCCTCCATTCGGCCCTACGAAAATAATCCCCGCATCAATGACGCCGCCGTCGATATGGTGGCGGCATCCATCAAGGAGTTCGGCTTTCGCCAGCCGATCGTGGTGGATGAAGAAGGGGTTATCATCGTCGGCCACACGCGGTATAAAGCTGCGTTGAAGCTTGAGATGATCGAGGTGCCAGTCCATGTGGCTGTCGGGCTATCTCCGGCTCAAGCAAAGGCCTATCGCCTGGCTGATAACCAAACAGCAACGCTGTCCCAATGGGACGATGACAAGCTGACGATCGAGCTGATCGCGTTGCAAGGAATGGATATCGACTTGGATTTGACCGGATTCTCCGCCGAGGACCTGGATCGATTGATGGATCCGCCTACGACCGATGGGTTCACCGACCCCGATGACATCCCCGAACCCCCAGACGAGGCCACGACCAAACCAGGCGATCTCTGGATTCTCGGCAGGCATCGTTTGCTGTGTGGGGACTCAAGTAAGCCAGCGGATGTAGACCGGTTGTTGGATGGGGCTCCGATCCACTTGGCGAATTGCGATCCGCCGTACGGAGTCAAAGTCGAGCCGCGCAGCAACAATGCGATTGCTGCAGGTCTGTCATCGTTCCAAGGTACAACCCATCATCAGGGCTTCGACTTGGAGCGTCACCCCGAGAAGGCGCAGAAGACCACCAAGAAGATGCGTGCCAAAGATCGACCCCTGGCCAATGATTTCGTCAGCGACGACGAGTTCGATCGTTTGCTAGAAGCGTGGTTCGCAAACATAGCACGTGTGCTTTTACCCGGGCGAGGTTTTTATCTGTGGGGTGGGTACAGCAACTTGTCTAATTATCCGCCGGCCTTGAAGAAGTGCGGCTTGTATTTCAGCCAGTCGATCGTGTGGGACAAGCTGCACCCGGTGCTAACGCGCAAGGATTTCATGGGCTCTCACGAGCAATGCTTCTACGGTTGGCGAGAAGGCGCTGCACACCACTTCTATGGCCCTAACAACGCCACTGATCTCTGGGCCATTAAGAAGGTCAACCCGCAATCCATGATCCATTTAACGGAGAAGCCCGTCGAACTTGCCACCCGAGCCATCGAGTACTCATCGAAGCCCGGCGAGCACGTTCTGGACCTATTCGGTGGAAGCGGGTCCACACTCATCGCTGCCGAGCAGACCGGGCGTAAGGCTTTCCTGATGGAACTGGATCTGCCCTATTGTGACGTCATCATTGAACGATGGGAGAAGTTCACCGGCAAACAGGCGATTCACGCCGAGACCGGCGAACCGTTCGTGAAGAGGCCGCTAGTGGTGACGCCAACGGCATCCTAACCCGGTACCCGCAGTCCTTACGCCTGGAACGACGCAATCGGGCAAGGAAAGGAGGTCGCCAAGATGAATGCTGGCAAGCAGGCAAAAGATGACAGCGCCATCTTGGCCCTCGCCTGCGGTGCCACCGTTGAGACGGCGGCGCAGAAGGCCGGAATCAGCAAACGCACGCTTCAACGCAGGCAGAAGGATCCGAAATTCCAGCGCCAGATCCAGGTTATCCGCGGTGACATGGTGCAACGACTTGCCGGTACGATGACGGCGGCCGGAACGGAGGCCATGAAGACAATGTTGGATTTGCTGAAGGGGAACACGCCAGCCAATGTCCGCTTCAGCGCCGCCAAGGCACTCCTGGAGCTCGGGCCCAAGTATCGTGAGATCAGCGATTTTGAGGGCCGGCTGGCGACCCTGGAGCAGCAGGCATTGGAATCATTGATGATCCCTTAATGGTGCGGACGACATGAAACTTCACCGACGGCTGCGCGAACTTCAGACAGCGTTCCCTCATAAGAAGGGGCAGTCTGGCGATTCCGTTGGCCGACCCCCGACCGTCTCAATGCGGACGTCTGCGGACATCCTAAAGCTGCTCGAACAGTTAACTGCCGCAGTGCAGGCGGATCCGTTCGCGGAGGCGGCGACCAAGGCCCGCGCTGCTGGGCACCTGGCCGCTATCGCGTTGAAGGCCATCGAGGTCAACGACCTGGCCGCGCGCGTGGCGTTACTCGAGATGGTTTTGAAACAACGACCGAAAGGCGACAAGCAATGAACACCAGAACCCTGACGGGGCTCTACGACAGGCTCACGCCCTCCGAACGCATTCCCCTTATCGTGGCGGCAATCGATAGAAACGACGAACCGGAAGCCAACCGGTTATCCTGGTCGGCGCCCACGTTTGCGTTCCGAGCGCCCGACTTTTGCGGCTTGAGCGATAGTTTGCTTCTGTTGTCCCTATTCCACATGGCCGAGAAGCTCGATCTCGCGCTCGCCTTTTCGGCTCAGATCGGACTGAAGTTTAAGTATGAATTGTCGAGCGAGTTCGAAGACAGGGTAATGACGGAACGTCTCCGCCGCTGCGCCACATGACCGGCTATAAGCTGTGCGTCGAGGCCGACGCCTGGAAGCTCGTCTGCGCCGAGATGCATATCGAACCAGATGTCTTGTTAAAGAAGCTTTGCGGTTTCGAGACGGTCCGCAAGTTCGAAGAGATCGCTCGATCGCTACCTCTGTGGACGCCCGAAGAGGCAACCACTTACCTGAAGAACATGGGTGAGGATGAAAGTAAGATGCCAACTGTCGAAAGGTCCGCGCAGAGTATGCGTGATTTTATTCAACATCGGGTCGAGTGGTGGAAGGGTTAATCGATTCCCGTAGCGGCAATGCTCAAGCCCATTCCCGACATCACAACTCCGCATGCATCAGCACGGTCGATACGTCCTGGTCTGAGCGGTCAGACGGATGAGCGGGTTTCCCTAGAATTCGATTCGCTGGAACATCGATAGGAGGCAAGTAATGAATGCTACATCCCTGACCGGACTTTACGACCGGCTAACACCTACCGAGCGCCTTCCCCTCATCAACGCCGCTGTGGAGAGGGGCGATGAACTCGACGAGAACCGCCTCGCGCACTCGGCGCCGAGCATTTCTTTACAGTTGCCAGACTACCACGGCTTAAGCGACGGCTGGCTGATGCTCTCCATGTTTTACATGATCGAGCAACTGGATCTCGCGGTCCTGTTTTGGCGGAACCTGGGACTCTCAGCGGAATGCCGGTCGTTTCCCGACGATGCCGAAGAGATAGCGCGTGGTGAACGTCTCTTCGATTTGGCGCGATTTGCCGGCTATCGGATTTGCGTCGAGGCGGATGCGTGGAAGCTGGTGTGCTCGGAAGGGAACATCAATGGAAACGGAATGTTGTGTCATCTTCGTGGATTCGAGACGCTACAGCAGGTCGAGGAAAATGCACGTATGTCGGTTTGGAAGCCCGACGAGGTGGCGGTGTACCTAAAGAAAATCTGCAAGGAAGATGTGGAAGTGCCGACCGTCGAAAGGTCGGCGCAGAGCATGCGCGAGTGTATTGAGTACCGCGTGCAGTGGTGGAAGGACTGATGAGGTAGGAGCCGTACCGAACGCCGCGATAAGCCGCTTTTCAGAGCGGCCCAGGACGGCGTCAGGAGGGCGAGGAGAATGACGTAGCAAATCGAACGGCGACGGACCCTAGGGATCAAATATCCCCACCCCACGTCTGCAATACTCTCACCTCCACTTCGACTGGCACCGGGTTAATCATCGGCGCCATGGCCTCGATCATCGCGGACTTGGGCCAAGCGGTAACCGCGTCGGTCTGCTCAACATCCGCCTCGACGACGATCTCATCATGAACCGCTATCACCGGGAATGCTCCCGGAACTTGATCTCGACGTTCCCAGAGAAAAGCCTCGGCCAGCTTCAGGCCGTCGGCTGCCGACGTCAACTGCATGGGCGTCCACGGCGATTCACGCTCGAAATCCCCTTTGTGGGACGATTGGGACGATTGGGACGGTTTTCCACGGATATAAGAGCCGCTCTCGCGCAAACAATTATTCACGCTCGAAATCCCCTTTGTGGGACGGTTGGGACGATTGGGACGGTTTCCCACGGATATAAGAGCCGCTCTCGCGCAAACAATTATTCTCACCTTTGCGTCCTTGAGCCAGATGTCAGAGGGCACCGCTCTGAAAAGCATGCCCACAGCTTACGCATCGCATGATGAAGTAGCTTCCGGTCATCCGGCCACAATCGACGCAAACCCGGTCGAAACACCTCGGGCACCGCCGAGCCGAATCCAGCGGCCACCGGCAGGACTGGCAGCGTTCCATCTTGTCCGGACCAGAAAGCAGGCTTGTCAATTCGTCCCGATGCTCACGAATCAGCGCAATCAGCGGCGCGGTAACCATGAACGCTGGACGCCATCGTAAGCGCCCTTCATGAACCGCTAACTCGATCCCGCGAGATCTCAGGTCCGCAAGAAGGGCTGCCCCAGTTATGGCAATTCCTCCCAGCGATCGGCCGTGCCGTTGTTATTTGCGCCGTCTAAGCCCTCTCTAGTCGTAACTAACCGTCCCAATCGTCCCAATCGTCCCATTTCGGCTTGACCGGATGCAAAAACGCGTCCTGGGACGCCATTCGCGTCCGCTTGTTGGGACACTTCTTCGCTCATACCGTCCCACAAAACCGTCCCATTGGGACGATTCTCGCCGCTTTCCATTTGGATGGGGACTCTATCCCGGGCGATGTGCAGGACCGTTTCGCGCGACCCATTAAGCACTTTGCGAACAGTGACTCTGTCCCGATCGCCACCGGTTGACCCTAAGTAACCCTTTTGCTTGAGGCGTTTGCTCAACGTCTTCTGCGAGGTGGCAAAGCCTTCGCCTTTATCCTGAGCGAGTCTTTGCACGACGGCATAACTCACATTCGGATTGATGTACAACTCGCCGTCGTCGATCCAACCAACGCACTTGCCTTGTTGAACGTAACGTGTGGCATCGGGGTTGTCAGTGCCGCCGTAGTAGGTGTTCAATTGCCAACCCCAAGCCTCCGGCCGAAGCGACGGCGAGCCGCCATCCTTGTTCGCCACATGCGCGTAGCCACCTGAAATGGCCGCAAACAATAACCCCAAGAACGTCTCGGCTGGCTCACCAACGGCGATCTGTTCCGCTTGTGAATCCGCCGCCTCCAGCAACGCCTTCCATCCACGCTTTTTCATCTCGGCGATTTGGGGTTTCTCGAGGGCCCCGATCTCCCCCACAAATTCAAAAAAATACTGGAGCCCTAGGGCTAGGCTTGCCACGATGCCAGGAGTCCGAGCGTGCTGGCCATTGCCCTGAACCCTTGCTCGGATCTCGGCCAACTTCATTTGGAGCGTGCTGCGCACCGAGCCATACCCAGGCGCGATCCAACGTAGGAACCCGGACATAGCCGCTGCGTATTTTCCATCTGCCGCGTCCTTCTGGCACGCGCTCAGAACCGGGTTGGGGCTAGGTGGTTGCGGTCCAAAATCGCCGGGTGAAATTTCCAGCACCAGGAACCGAGCGCAAAGAGATGGCCCGCGAGGCGTATCCTCTCCGGTCGAAAGGATGAGCCCCCGGGGAAACTTCGTCGGCCGAGAGGATGTGTCGGGCCTCAAACGCTGGCGGCCCGCCCTATTACCCTGTCCCCGAAGGAGACGCTCCGCCTTCGCGTGATACCGCTGGACGTCGCTCGCGGATCCGGTGGGGCAGAAGTCATCAACGACAAGCAGGGCGTCTTTGGTCCAGAATGCAAGCGCCTCATTCGCGTTGTCCGTCGAACTCCAGTTTGCTGGGAGGTGCCGAGCATCCAGGCCCGCTCCAAAATGTTGCTGCGCAGGGCCGCCACCTCGCTCTTGTAACAACCGGTCGGCCCGCTCAAGTGCAAAGAAAAATCCGTTTCGCCCAGTACGCTTCGGTAGACCGCGGCCAGAAGCGGAAATGTCACCCGATCGGGCCCAACGTCCAGCATTTTAAGGCTCGCGAGAACCGCTGTAACCAGCTCGGCGTCGGCCGGCGGGGACGGCAATCGAAATTCCACCAACGGATCCGGCAGCGCAACGAGTATATCCTTGAGACCGGATCCCCCAATTGCACCGTCCGCATGAAGAAAGTACCACTCCTCGTCAATCTCCCGCCAACCAGTGTGTTGATAAACCCAGTGCTTCGGCACGTCACCAGAAAGCACCTGGATAGCGGCTCGGAGTTTGTCTTTTGTCCCCATGCCAGCATTGACTACGGCGTTGGTCCCCCACTTCGTTACCACCCATACCATGTTGAAAAAGTCTAGTGCTGACACTTCAACGCGTGGGAGTTTACGGGAGTTCGAATGGGTCCCTTCTAAGGCCAGCCGTTGCGTCTGCTCCACGCCATCGTCGTGAGTAACATCTTCAACGATGCGAGCTGTGAAGTTGCAAAGAGGGACAGAGACCGGGCCATCTCTCGTCTTCGTTTTGTGATAAATGCGGTTGTTTTGCTCAAAATACTCTTCCGAATCTTCTGCCAAGGCGGCCGCTGGAGCTTGATTCCGCAAAGGCTTTAAGGCGCGCTCCATTTCGCGAACCGAGACATGTCTTTCGCGCAATTCCGAGCAGATTGCGGCATACTCAGAGCGGTCGGCGTTACTCACATCGGCTAGAGCTTGCATCAAGGCCTGATCGCGAAAGAGTGCTTTGGCTCCGCCGGCGTCCAGCACGTCCGGAAGCCGAGCCAATTCGTTCGTACTGGCCTGACCCCGGCTAGGGGATACGGTGGCCGCGATCTCCCGCACTGCCTGTTTCGCCGAGTCCCCCTGGAGCAACTCAGGCGACTTGCCAGCCGCTAACAAGTCGTCCAGACCCTTGCCCTGCTTTGGATCCCAACGCTCGATCTCCACGGCCAACCCGGCATTTGTCAAAGCGTTGTCGCAATCGCATAAGGCACGCGCGACGACAGGATTACTCCAGGCGTCAGCGTCAAAGGCGATTCGCACCGTTTTGCATCCCATCACGCAAAGAATGGATAGGGCTAACCGCCAGCTGCTCACCCCCGGTAGTGAGATCGTTGGTGTACGGTCCAAAGTCCATATTACATCGGCCTTAAGCTCGCCTTCAGTGAGCCTAACTAGCTCGCACGTTGTAGGCGTTCCTAGCGGGATATGTATGGAGCGCCGGGCCAGCGCCTCCGTGTCCTTTGGAAGAGCAATAGACGTATCGTGATCCTTTGCCATCGTCATCACGACGGATCTTCAAGGCGACAATACAGCCAGCAGAATCACGGCACGGAATGACCATCCCAGCCGGCCCAAGAAGCGTCAGGTATCTTCCATGCGTTCCTTCCTTGCTCACCACGCCAGGGACAGAAAGCATCTTGTCCCCAAAACGCTCATGCACTTCGTGGACGATTTTTGCGCGTCCGCGGACGGGCAAAGACCGGTAGCCGGCGTAGGCGATGGCCTCATCGGTGAGGCCTCGCAATCGAAGGGAATCGCGGTCGCTATCCGCTAACGTCAAGCGCTCGAGCAACGCGGAGTAGACGGCGTGAATCGTCGCTCCGTCGGCGCGCTCGATCTCGGCGCCGTGTCGGGACGCCAATTCACTCGTTGGCCGAGCTTGGCCGTTTAGCCGGTGAAGGTATGCGATGGATCTGTCCTTTCCGACCTTTGATTTGAAGGCGCCTTGCTCAACCCTCATGCAGCTTGCTAGGTCTCCGTCAGCCGAGACACGACAATAGTCGGGCTTGCGACAGATGGGGCAAGGATTGCTTGCGCTAACGCGATTGAATTGCACACTCATAGAGTCACCGTCCTTAGCGCTTGTTTTGTTTGGTCAGTAACGCCCACTGCTCACGATCCGGCATCCCAGCCCGAATCCATTCGCGGATGATTTCCGTTTGAAATAGAACGCGGCGGCCTGCTCTCACGCGCCCGGGAATATCACCCGAGGCGTCAAGGCTTCGCAGGTAGCGCTCGCATAGCCCCGTAACGATTTTCAGCTCGGGTATACTGGTGAGCAGCTTGCCGTCTAACGGCGATGCTGGACTTGCGGCTTGGGACTGAATCACGGAAAGAACCCTCTCAACAACAAGAACGCCGATTACCGGTTGCAGTCGGCGTCGTCATTATTGCAGGGGGTAGGGGCGAACTAATTCTAGCGTTGAATTAGTTCGCCCAATTGCACGCGAAAGCACGAGAATGAACGGGAAAGCGGCGCGATGAAATGGGGACGAACTATTTAGATTGGCCTTGACCAGGTTGTAGAACGGGAATTATTTCGCCTTCCCGTGAGATCTTCCTCTCAGGCGAGCGAAGGCGCGTTCAACGTCCCCCTCACTCAGTCCTCTTTCCTTCTCCAGATCGGCGTATAACTTGTACTGTCCACTGTCCCAAGCGGCTTTGAGTGCCTCGTCTTCTTTGGGATCGTACTTTTGTTTCCGACCGGCCTTCCTCTCGGCTGTTGCGCCTTTTAGCTCGCCAAGTTGGCGTTTATCTTCCTCAGAAGGTGGCATTAGTCGCCGCATAGCCCAAGTCGCCTCCTCACATTCCGAAATACGCTTTTGCCACTTGTCAGTGCGCTCGCGAAAATCCTCTTCAGGGCGAGGGGCAAGGTCAGTGTAGTGCACACTCTGTGCTAAGTCCCTGATTGCCGACATTACCCTTAACATCCGCGTTTCCATTTCTACCCTTATTACGGGGGGCGTCAGAGCAAGGATCTCTTCCTCCAGGGCAAGTAGTTTTGAACAGATTGCTTTGTTATAATCTAAGAATACAAAAAAGCGGGAGGCACCCCACAACATCCCATTTGGACAGATGATTTGGTCAAGCTCCGACATCCAAGAGCGGACGGTTTCCTCTTCCTCTTCTATCGAAATAGGGCTTTTGAAAATGATCTCAATGCAGCGGCGATTATGGGAACGGAGCATTTGGTCGGCAACTGTCTCGCCAACCCGTACTGCGTGATGGGACAAAGCATATAACAGAACGAAGGGATCATGATTCAAGGGCGCATCGGTAGACGCTTTCGACATGGAGTTTCACTCAGTGTGCCGGGCCGATCAGTAGCCCCGCGCTGAGTGTGACGCCGGACTACCGACCGCGTTGAGTTGAGCGACTGGCCAGACGCACAGCTACCCGACCGCACCAGTATATCATGCCGTTTAGCTCACACGAAAGGGTAAGCAACGCGATGAAATGCGGGCGAACCCAGGATCGGTCTTGACGGGGATACGGAGAGGGAATTAGTTCGCCGTTTTTGGAGGCTTTCTCAGGCGAGCAAGAGTACGCTCGACATCCCCGTCCTTCAGGTTCTTTTCTCTCTCCAGGTCGGCGTATGTTGTATACGCACCGCTAACCCACGCGGCCTTGAGCTGTGCATCTTTTTGGGGATCGTACTTTCGTTTCCGACCAGGTTTTCGCTTAGTGGTCCCGCTATTCGGACTCTTGATTTGATCAGTCGTCTTTTTTAGGCAAATCGATAAGCGATACAATGATTGAACAGCTTCCCTAGATTCGCGCTCAAGATCCAGTATGGGCTGAAAATTTCTGTCTGTTACCTCGTCATTTACTAACCTACTGCTAAATAGATAAGTCCAAAGTTGCTTCGCTACGCGACTTACCCTCAATATTCGTGATTCCATCTCCACCAGCAAATCAACAGGCGTATCCACTAGGATGTAACGCTCTAGGATGAAAAGAAGTGCGTGTGATTGGGCTTTAAAACCCTCATCTCTCACGACAGCCAATTCAGGGTTTATCCTCTCTAACATTTCCCTTTTCTGTTCTTTTAACGCGTTGTCCTCATATTGAGAAAGTTCGAGGCGCACAAAAAAAACCTCCGTCGCAAGAACTGCGAGGTAATTAGATAATGAGAATAATGTTCCAACCGGATCAAAACGTGCGGTCGCCTGAAAAGAAGGTGTCGGCATCAATACACTCACGATACCGGGCCGATCGGCAATCCGGGCGGTGAGTGTGTCGCCGGACTGCCGACCGTGTTGAGTTGAGCGCCTGGCCTGACGCACAGCTACCCGATCCCGAATTATACCAAGTGAGGCAAGCCAAACCAACACCTTTCTATCAAGATCTCACCTTCTCCGCGATGGCGGTGAACTGCTCAAGTGCCGTCTGTAGATCATCGGCAATCTCTTGGGCAAGCACGTCAGGCGATGGCAGGTCGTCGGAGTCTTCGAGGCTCTTGTCCTTGAGCCAGAAAATGTCCAGATTTACCTTGTCCCGCTTCATCAGGTCTTCGTAGCCAAAGGATCGCCATCGGCCTTCGGGAGCTGTCTCGCTCCATAGGGGTTTGCGCAGATGCCGCTTCCCCGGGCGGTAGCACTCCACGAACTCATCAAGGTCTGCACGTTGGAGGGTGTTGGTTTTTTGGGTGAAGTGCTTGTTCGTACGCAAGTCGTAGACCCAGAGAGTCGAGGTCCACGGTTTCTCTTGCGCTGGCTTAGCATCGAGGAACAAGACGTTGGCCTTCACACCTTGGGCGTAGAAAATCCCGGTTGGCAGTCGAAGCAGTGTATGCACGTCGCATTGCTTGATGAGGTTTCGACGTACCGTCTCGCCGGCACCGCCCTCGAACAGCACGTTATCCGGTACGACGATCGCACAGCGGCCATTCACTTTGAGCAATGCTTTGACGTGCTGAACAAAATTGAGCTGCTTGTTTTTGGTCGTGGTCCAAAAATCCTGACGCTCGTAAGAGGTGTCCTCTTTCTCCAGATCGCCCGCATCGTTTACGATGGCGATGCTGCTTTTCTTGCCGAAGGGCGGATTCGTTAGCACCACGCTGAACCGCTCGCCCGGATCGCTGGCGAGGCTATCAACGCCAGACTTAACAGGGCATGGGTCGGCGTCGATGCCATGCAGATAAAGGTTCATGATGCAGAGTCGAGCCGTGTTTGGGACCAGCTCCCAGCCCTTCACGAATTTCGTCCGCAGATGCCGTTTCTTATCCTTGTCGAGCGTGTTGCCTTGATGCTTGACGACATAGTCGTAAGCGGCCAGAAGGAAGCCTCCCGTGCCGGCGGCCGGATCGCAAACCGTATCCTCGGCGGTCGGTTGCACGCAGTCCACGATTGCCTTGATAAGCTCGCGCGGCGTGAAGTATTGACCCGCTCCCTTTGGGCTTTCCGACGCGCTCTTAGCGAGCAGTCCTTCGTAGATGTCCCCCTTCACGTCGGCCTGCATCGAGGACCATTTTTCCACGTCGATCAGGTCCACGATCAAACGCCGCAACGTGGCCGGATTCTGGATCTCAGGCCGAGCCTTTTTGAAGATTTCGCCGAGCATTCCAGGTTGCTTGCCAAGCTCTTCGAGGCAGTGCCGATAGTGGGCTTCGAGCTCATCGCCTTCGCGCTTGAGAAGGCTTTCCCAGCTGAATTTGGCAGGAACGATGGGAGGCCGATTGTACGGCGGCTTCGTCTGCTCGTCGGCCATCTTGAGGAAGAGCAGAAACGTGATCTGCTCGGTGTAGGCCATGTAGGAAAGGCCATCGTCGCGCAGAACATGGGCGAAGTTCCAGGCCTTGTTGACGATTTGTTGTGTGTCGTTAGTCATGATACATTCCCTCCTGTGGTTGAGTCGATACCAATAGGGGTATGCACTGCCCGGCCAGTTGCAATCTGAGAAATACCTTCTACCTCCGCATCACTTGCATAATCGGCGAAATATGTAAACAAACTGTGTTTGTAAAGAGCGTCTGTTTCTTGCCGAAGTACAATAGGTTTTACCAGAGCCTCTGCTTCCCTTCGAAATAGTTGACGGAGATCCTTCACCGTGGGCCTTTCAGTAAAATCTCGATGCCGAAGAATAGACTTGAGCCATATCTCGTCATTTGATTGAATCCGAGCGGCGGCCCGCTCAGGAATACGGTATACCGTGATCCAAGTTTGAACTTGGTCGTATTCTGCAGGGTTGATAGGTTCGATTGACAATTCACAGTGGCCTGGACTTCCTGGGCTACGTCTCTTCCTCCATTTCAGGGCGATTTTTAGCCCCGTTACTCTCGCGAATGGGTAGTAAGCCTTTCTGCGAACTCCTTTTTCGTTCCTGAGTAGATCCTTGCCTCCCTTCTGCGGAGCTCTGTTGCAGCTATCGCAGACAGGTACCAGATTGAGAAAACAGACAGAGAGAAGGGGATAGATACTGCGACAGAGGTAATGATCGTATGCCGCTCGGTAGCCGCAGCCGACATCGGGATACGACTCGAGTCCACAGAATGGGCACACTGTCGCACATTCTTCGCGAAACTGTTTGTAATGAGCGTCGATGTCGCCAAATGACTTCTTGAACGCCTTTACCCCCAAGCAGTCGTTATAAAGATAGTCGAATAGCCTGCGAATGGCGTCGTTTGTCGAGTCTGTCGGTTGGTCAAAATTAAGCGGATGTGTTAGGTCACTGCATAGTTTCTCGACCGCACCGAGCACGCTCCACATGGTCTTCACTCGACTAAGGTCTTGACTGGAGGCCTTGAGCGCATCCCACACTTTCTTTGAAAGCTCTTGCAATTTGGGGCAGGCTTTGAATACTGGCGCAAACCAGTCTGGGAAGCAGTGAGCCTCGAACGTAGCTTGATCGCACCCCTTCTGAATGAAGTGGTCGAAGGCCTCGTGGAGTCGATAAACTTTATGCGTTTGGATATAACTCAATCCAAAGATCATTTTTGGCCGTCCTTATTCCGAATCTCTGCTGCCCGCTCAAAGAGAAACCGCTTTTCCATCGATTCGCCAAATTTCGCGGCATCTCGAACAATCTCGTTGGCATCATCCTTCTTCAGGATCTCTTTCATTTCGAGGACTGCCAGCTCGGAGATCATGGCGGTGAGTTCGAACAACTCGGCAAGAAGCACCTCGTAGGAGCAGCCAAATGTTTCCAGCGAGCAGCGGCCAATCGTGATGGCTTCGCCGCTGCGTTTGAACTTAAAAACCCCTTCCTTCCGGCACCCCGACACGACAAAGGGCGAGTGCGTCGAGATGACTATCTCCTGCCGCTTGGTCGTCTCAATCTGATTCAAGAAGTCCACGAAGAAACGCCGCCACTGCGGGTTGAAGTGGGTTTCTGGCTCATCGAATAAGAACAGTGTTCCAGGCTCATCGAAGAGAAGGAACGATCCGAAGACTTGGACAAACTGATGCTCTCCATCACTGAGGCCGGTGTAGCCTACGACTGTGTCTGGCGAGGAAAGCGAAAGCTGAACATCGTCAATGAGGAAAATCCAGTGCTCTCGGCTTACCGACGGTGGCCGCTTTAGCATCGCCGATGAGTCTTCGGATCGAAGGTAATACTCTCGATCACGTTTAGACAGTGACAGCGAGTTGAGCTGAGACCACTTGTTGAGACAAGTGAAAAACTCCGCCGCCGTTCCAAAGCCCTCTTTGAGATTGCGTATCGTGTCCCGATCTACGGTAAAGTGGAACTGCTCGCCTTCGACCGCTGGAAGGGCAGTTACTTTGGTAGCACACCCCTTTAGTTTCTTGAGAATCTCCTTAAGCTCCGTCGTCAACTCCACCGAGCGGCCACCTAGTGGACGCTTCAGGCGGTAAGAGATCGAGAAGGATTCAAGTCCTTTGACCCGAATCGCCTTCTTAAAAATTGACAACTGATGAGGCGTGCGAAAAAGGAAGTTGGCAAGCAGGATCGCAGCGTTGCAATCGTAGTCGATGTAGGTCGTCGTTATGTCCCTGATCTGACCGTCCACAGGCTTTCGCTTGCCGAATGCCTCCTGGGTAACCTGCTCCGAGTAGTACGCTTGATTCCGAAAGAATGGGATGCTGAGAGTTTCGTTCAGGCCGGATGAGTAAGAGACGACCCGAGTCGGGAGAAGTTGAAGTTGCATCTCCGTTTCGGTGACGACGTGCTCCGCACCCTCGTATGACAGGCTGAACTGGACTCCTGCCTTCGGATTAGTGATGCGTCGGACGTAAAGGATGCCGTCACTCTTGCCTTTCTTCGGTGTGATGCTGAATGCGAGCACAAAAGGAGTTCCTCGCATCTGCCTGATGGATGGCGGAATCTTTTCATACCCAATCAGCGACAATTCCAGATCGCACAGGATGATTGCCAGAAGCTCGATCAGGTTTGATTTGCCCGAGCCATTGAGTCCAACAAGGCAAATCGGGGATACCGGCACTTCCTGCCGATACCGGCGATTGAATTCCAGGGCGACGTTCGACAAGCTCCGAAACGCGCCATCAAAATGGAGCGAATGAAGCCTGATTGCTAGTCGTTCCCCAGGAAGAAAGGGCGCAAGCAGCGCACCTATCTTGGCATCCATTGGCTCCCCTCGGTGACTGTCAGCTTCATGAGTCGACCCGTTCCTTTTTTTTTTCGATGCCGCCTGTTGGTTCGCAGCCAGTTCTGCAAGCAAGGAATTCGAGATGGGTTCATCCCTCGGATCCTGCGGCACCAGCTTCCCCTCAAACGCTTGTTTGAGGATGCTTTGCCGAAGGCGCGTAGCACGCAACAAACCGTGGTAGATTACCGCCTCGGCTTTTTCAATTTGCGAAAGACATTCTGCAACCTCTTCAGCAACATGTTTTTGCTCATCCGTTGGGGCGATCGGAATAGGCAAGGCTCGGATTCGTTGAAGAATAATACGACGAATCGCTGTACCTGTGAGGTTGCCAAGTAAATTCCTGTTCCCGACAGGACTTTGTAGATAGGTGAGTAAGAAATGCGCTCCAAGAATTCCGTCAAATGGTCGAAAGAATGCCACGCTTGATAAAAGGCTGATCTCACCAGAAACATTGTTGATGGCCGCATCTCCTGCATTAACCCCGTCCTTCACCAGTAGCACGTCGCCATTTCGCACATCACAACGGTCGTAGATGGGACGATGAACAGCCTCCTTTAGAAAAGTGAGTTTTGTGAGGTCGAGTCGCCACGGCTTCACGTTCTTGGCCGTTATGTATGGGTACGGCCCTTCGCCGAGTTGGTCATTTTCGCCTGGCGAGAAATGCGTACCATCCTGTATGCGTTCACAGACCTGTGTCGAACTCGCCCAACACCACCCTTCCGGCAATTCCGGCAGCCCCGTTGTATCCGGCGGCGACGGTTCCACATACTTCTCACGCCAACCCTTTGGCGGCGGCTTGTCGGCGGCGGTGAATTTGGCGAGCTGGTCGGCTTCCCACTTTTGGCGGCGTTCGGTCAGGATCCGTTCAAGGAGCTTCGAGGCGGGTTCGGCGTCGGGATGCGCGGCCCGCCATGCTTCCGTGAGCTTGCCTTCGACTGCGGCTTTGAGGACGGCGGCACGGTAACGCTTCAAGTTCGCCTTCGCCCGCTTCAGTGACGCAACCCCGGCATCCAGGTTGGAGAAGAGTTCCTCGATCTTGGCGACAATGCGAGTCTGCTCAGTCAACGATGGGACGGGGACGACGAAGTTCAGGATCTTTTCTTTCGTCAGTCCCTGCCGTGTCGCTCCTGTTTGTTCTCTATTAATTAACGACTGTTGAGCTGGCGAATTCAAATACCAACGGAGGAACGCGGGCTTCAAAACATCGATTGGTCGGATAATACAGACGTGTTGGCTGACCCTCGCCCCATCTAAATCGGAAGGCGCTTGAGTAACTCGACCAATCGAGGCCCCGGTGATATTCAACAAGACGTCGTCCCGTCGAACCTCGACAGACTTTAGCTCGTCTGCCTGGGCATCATCGAGAAATGCCAGTCCTTCATATCGAAATCCATTGAAATGCACATTCAATGAACGGATCAAGGGCGTACCGGATTCCTTGTAGGAAGCCTCGCCTCCGCGCGGGGTCGCACCGCTACCGACTTTTGTGGTTAGATCTTTGATTGTAAATGTCGGCCAAAGACTCATGCCGCCAACCTCAAATTGAGTTCATCGAGGATGCCGGTGAGCTCCTCGCCAAATAATTCATACGCCCGCCCGAGTCCGCCGATCGTGTTAAACGGCACTTCTTCGAGATCATCTTGCTCGATATTCAGGCTGCTGGCGATATGGTCCTTGATCGCGTCAAGCCACTTGCGCTGATCGGCGGTGAACGTGACGCCCGCTGTCTTCTTTTCGGCCAGCCATTGTTGGTAACGCTCGGCAACCGTCATGCCGACCGGAGCGAGCGGCGTGTTCGGGTCGATGGCGTGGCGGACCAAAGCGATAACGTCAACGAGCTGCTTGCCGCCCTTGCCGCGTACCTTGTCCGGTTCGACCGCTTCGTAGGCTTGCCAGAGCCGGGACAGCGATTCAGGCCGGTTCGGGTCAACGTAGAACGGCGGCAGGTTTAACTTGCTCGCCAGTTCTTTGACATGCCGAAAGCGCAGGCCGGCGCGGTAGGGCAAGCTGTACAAGACCTGGAGGGCTTCGATCTCGTCCTTGTTGTCCTCGATGAACTTCTTGAAGCTGGTCAGCATCGAGCGGGCCTTTTCGAGGGCGGCCACGTCGAAACCGGCGCGGAGCAGTTTATCGGGTGTCTGCTCATCGATCACCTGATCGAGATCGCGCCTGGCCTCGGTGAGCTTGTCGCGGAGCCTCGGATTGTGGAACGGCTTCAGAGCATTGGACATTTGCTCGTGTTCCACTTCGTCGAGTTGCTTTTCGGTCGGCTCTTGATCCTTCGCCAGCTGATATTTAGCTTCGGCGAGAGGTGCGATCGTCTCCGGGTCGATGCTTTGCAGCAGTCCCGCGCTCAGCGCGGCGATCGGTTGGCCGGCGATTTTCTCGACCTCGGCCCGTTGCTCGTCGGTCAGCTTTTGATCGAGCTTTGTCAGCCGATCGGCGAGGGCGGAAACGAGGTCGGCTTCGACGGCACCTTTACCCGCCAGATCGAGCAGGGCGGCCAAGGCTACGTTCGGCTTGCGGTCGAGTGGCTTGTTCGTCGATTTCAGGCTTTCGCAAACGCCCACCGCATCCACGATGACGAAATGCGTCTTTTGCCGACTATCGGGCGTCACCGATTGCAGCTTATCCGAGTCGATGACGCGACAGCCTCGGCCCTTCATCTGCTCGAAGTAGGTCAGCGAGCGCACGTCGCGTAGGAATAGTAGACATTCTAGAGGCTTGACATCCGTTCCCGTGGCGATCATATCGACCGTGACGGCAATACGCGGATGGAACGAATTGCGAAACTCCTGCAAGCGCTCATGCGGCTTGTCCGATTTGGACGTGATCTTGGTGCAGAAATCGTTCCCTTTGCCATACACTTCCCGAATGGTCGTAACAATGTCGTCCGCGTGCGAATCGGTCTTGGCGAAGACGAGGGTCTTGGGAACCTCGGTGCGGCCTGGGAAGATCTCCGGCAGTCGCTCTTTGAACGTGCGAACGACCAGGCGAATCTGGTCCAGGTTCACGACGTCGCGGTCGAGTTGCTTCGCGCTATAGACGAGATCCTCGTCGAGCAGCTTGGCCTGCATCTTTCGCGTTCGGCGATCGCGATGCGGCACGAACACTTTCGGATCTTTGACGAGTCGCGCCCGTTCTTGCTGATCTCGGTCTCGATGCGAAAGACTTCGTAGCCGACATTGACTCGATCAATGATGGCCCGTTCCTGGTTGTACTCTTGCACCAGATTTTGATTGAAGAAGCCGATCGTCTGCGGCGTCGGCGTGGCGGTCAGGCCGATCAGGAAGGCATCGAAGTATTCGAGGACCTGGCGCCAGATGTTGTAAATGCTGCGATGGCATTCATCGACGACGATGAAGTCGAACATCTCGGGCGGAACCTTGGCGTTGTAGACGACGGGCAACGGTTCCTTGAGGAACGAGCTGGCCGATTCAAAGAGCGAGCCTTCCTCGTTTTCCTCGGCATACTCATCTTCGCCTTTCAAGATCGAATAAAGGCGTTGAATCGTTGTGATGCAGATTTTCGCCGGCGGGTCGATGGTGTTGCGCTTGAGCTGCTGGACGCCATATTCCTCGGTGAACTTGTAGCCGTTGTACGGGCTTTGGAACTTCTGAAATTCGTCGAGCGTTTGCTTGCCAAGATTATTGCGATCAACGAGGAACAGGATGCGCCGCACCTTGGCAAACTTGATGAGCCGATAGCAGAAATTGACGGCGGTGAATGTTTTCCCAGAGCCGGTCGCCATTTGAATGAGGGCGCGTGGCTTGTTGCTGGCGAGCGATTGCTCGAGCTTTTGAATGCTCTCGATCTGGGCCCGCCAGAGATCCCGCTCATTGATCGCTGGCAAAGCGCGGAGCAGCGTCCGCACTTGCTGATCGAGGCCGACAAGCCGGACCAGCTCGCCCGGTTGATGGAACGAAAAGACAGCGCGACTCCGCGAGTCGATTTCGAGCGTGTTGCGGAACAGCGTCACGGCCCCGGTTGATTCGTAGCCGAACGGAAGCGGCAGGCGATAGTGAGGCAGATTCTTCGGCAAGCCATCGAGATATTTGCCCGTTTGCGTATCGATCCCGACCAACGAATGACCCGCCGGCTTGGCTTCGACGATGCCGATTGCCTTGCCATTGGCGTAGAGCATGTAATCCGCGAAGCCGGTCTTGAGCGGAAACTCACGGACGGCAACACCCGGCCCCGCCGAGATGTTCATCTCTTCGAAGTCTTGAACTTTCCAGCCGGCTTGCTCGAGCTGCCGATCGATCTGCTGCCGTGCTTTCTGTTCGGGCGTCAACGTGGCGGCTCCGAAGGACGCGGATTGTGACTCGTCGAGTTGGTATTAAACAACCCAGACAGCGCCGACGCGAGAACAAATCGGTACGAATGGCTGATAACGGATCCGGTGCTAAAGCAGCGAATGCAGCATACTTGCGCCGGGACCGCTTCTCAGGCAACATCATTGTGATATCGTATTGGCGTAGCGGTCAATTGCTGATGCCTTCACCGATTCCGCGGTGCAAATGGCGGCCACGAATGGAGTTGACTATGACTCGGAACGTGTTGCATCGGACATTTCGACGCCTTCCTATCTTATTCCTCGTTCTCGTCGCGGCGGCCTCGTTAGCGCTAGCACGCCCTGCGGATGACTTGGCCCCGTCCTTGCAAGACCCGCAACCGGACACCCTTATCGGCTACACGGAGTTGCGCACGAACCTGCCTGGAGGACGGTACGCCAACATCCGCACGATGCGAGCCATGGTCGTGAAATCCGACGGCTCTGGCCGACGACCGATCGCCGAGGAGATGTCGAAAGAACCGGACACCTGGACGCAGTTTGCCGGCTGGTCGCCGGATGGCAAGAAAGCAATTATCGGGCTCGGTTGGGAATCACCCGAGAACGCGAAATGGGAGGAGGAGCACAAACAGTTCCGTATGGACGAAGGCATGTGGAAACTCGACTCCTACTTGCTCGACCTCCGCTCAGGTAAGTTTGTGAACCTGACGGCGGTGGACCGAGTCAGCCATTACAATGCCGGGTTGTTCTTCCTCCCGGACGGCAGTGGTCTGGGCTTCACCCCGCTTATCAAAGGCATTTCCAAACCCCATCTAATGGATCTCGATGGTCGAAACAAGCGGGATGTGGCGGGTAAAGACGCCGGATTTGCCTATGGATACAACGCCTCCCCGGATGGCAAGCTCATCTGTTACCACGAGAATTATCAAATCTACGTTTCCAATCTGGACGGTTCGAACAAGAGACACATCAAGACCGCCAACTCATTCGACTTCGTACCGACATGGTCGCCCGACGGAAAGTGGCTGCTCTTCGTCAGCGGCCAACACTACAACTGCCATCCGCACATCGTTCGGGCTGACGGCACCGGGCTGAAGAAACTCGCCGACCGCAACGGCTACCGAGGCGTTATTGAGTTCCTCGACGTGTTCGATTTTCACGGTGGCAGCAGCGACTTGCCCGCGTGGTCCCGAGATGGAATGACGGTCTTTTTCACGGCGAAGGCCGGCAAAAACGTTGAACTGTTCCAGACGACGCTCGATGGCAAAGTTACACAACTCACTAATACTACAGCGCTACAAAATCCGCATCCAGCTGCATAAGCTATCCACAGTACAGCTGTTACAGCGGAGAACCATCATGACTCCCGAACAAATTGCGGCCCTGGGACCGGCGTTCACTTCCTACCTGCGTGAATTCGAGGATTGCTTCGTCCAAGACCGCACGCGTGAACACTTGAACACATACTGCCGCGGACTACTCTCCGACTTGCCACGCAAGAGCATTGAGCCGATCGCTCTGGCCTCAGGTACGGCCGTCCGCACCCTCCAGGAGTTTCTACGAGATCATGTCTGGGATCAGGATCGTCTACGCAACCAGTTGCAGCAACGCCTTGCTCAACAGGCTGCACCTATCACAGCCGACGACCTTGGGCGTATCGGCATCATTGACGAAACCAGTCAGGTCAAGAAAGGCACCAAGACTCCTGGTGTGCATCGCCAGTATTGTGGGTCCGTTGGCAAGGTGGAGAATGGTATCGTCACCGTCCATCTTGGAGTCGTGCATGGCCAGTTCAAGACGCTGGTGGATGCCGACTTGTTTTTGCCCAAGCAATGGAGTCAGGACCGAGAACGTTGTCAACAAGCCAGTATTCCTGATGACATTGTCTATCGACCCAAATGGCGAATTGCCCTGGAGCAGTTAAGCCGATCCGAAGCGAATGGTCTCCATTTTGACTGGATGACGTTTGACGAATACTACGGTAGCAAGCCGGCCTTCCTTGCGGACTTGGATACTCGTGACGGCATGTACTACATCGGTGAAATACCGCGTAATTTTCGTTGTTTGACGAGGCGGCCGAAGGGCCAGCCACCACGCGGCGGTTGGAAAGGCAAACGTGTCGATAACCTATCGCGGTACAGTTCAGCGTTGAACCAACAAGAATGGCAGGGAATCACTTTGACCAGGCTGACGATGGCGGACCAAGTGTGGGAAGTACGATCGGGTCAGGTGTATCTGGTGCGTGATGGCGAGGTAACAGAGCGGAGCTACTGGTTGGTAGTGGCCCGTAACCTGACAACAGCGGAGGTGAAGTATTTTGTGTCGAACGCGTCGGCGGCGACGCCGTTGGAGAAGTTGTTACGAGTGGCATTCAAACGATGGAACGTGGAGCATACATTTCGTGTGAGCAAAACGGAGCTTGGCTTTGGCCATTTTGAGGGACGGAGTTATGTGGCGTTGATGCGTCATATGATTTTGTGTTTGTTGGTGTTTGGTTTCGTAGCTGAACATACCGATCGGCTTCGGGGGGAAAAACCCGGAGATAACCCTGGAGCAAGTCTGTCGAGCCTTGAACCAACGGTGCGGCGTATGGCTGGCGAATCGCCGGGGGACGTCGGAGCTGGTCCATACTTCGGAAGTCATTGTGTACCATCAGCAGCGTAATCAGGCGGCCCGAGAATCCCGTAAGAGACGACCGCGAATACAATTGTAGCGCTGTAGTATTAAGTCGCTCCGCGATCGCCCGCTATTCGTCGTCACCGCGGGAAAACCAGCGACTGTCACCCGCGTTGCTCCACCCCCCGAAAACGACCATGATACCGGCGCGGGCTAAAACGAGAGACGGTCGCGCGATGCCGAATTCTCGGTGTAACAAACAACCTGCACTGGGATGACAAATCGGCTGTATTTGGGCCAGAATGCGATCAGAGTGAGGTAAGGAACACTTCAGAAGACTAACCCGCCGCGCTGGTTCTCGTAAGATGAGGGGACGGCTTAATAACCTTTACCAAGGTCGCTACAGATGCCGAATATTGCCGCCCTGAACGTGGGCGAATACCTGACGGTCAAGGCGGCCGCTGCATACGTCGACGTCTGTCCTTCCACGCTGCGCAACTGGGACCGAGCAAGGAAGCTGCGGCCGCGTCGCCACCCGATGAATCGCTACCGGCTATACCGCCGCGCCGAGCTAGAGGCCGTTCTCCGCCGCACTAGAGGATCAATGGAATGACGCCTGAAGATGAGCAGTTTGTGCCGACCGGCGTGCCTGGGCTGGATTATGTTCTCATGGGCGGGTTCCTCCGCGAAGGCTTCTATCTTATTCAGGGCGACCCCGGCTCCGGCAAGACGACCGTGGCCATGCAATACGTGCTTGGACGGGCCGCTGTCGGGGAGGCGTGCCTTTACGTCTCCATAACCGAGTCGCGGCGGGACCTGGACAGCGTCTGCAACTCGCATGGCTGGACGCTTGATGGAATCGAAATCTGTGACCTCACCAGCTCCGCAGCAAACCTAGCTGGGGAGCCAGAATCTTCGGTTTTCCACCCCTCGGAAACAGAACTGGGGGAGACGACCCGCGCGATTTTTCAGGCGGTAGAAAAGGCAAAGCCCCTCCATGTCGTTTTCGACGGCCTTTCTGAGATGCGGCTCCTCGCAGGAAGTCCTCTCATCTATCGACGTCAGCTTCTGGCGCTCAAAGAGTTCTTCGCGGAGCGACGGGCCACCGTCCTGCTGCTCGATGATCGGTCCTCGCCGTTTGGGGAAATCCAGCCGGAGAGCCTCGTCGGAGGCAACGTCGTGCTGGAACGGACGCTGCCGCAGTACGGGAGGGCCAGGCGGCGGATGTACGTCACGAAGGTACGCGGGTCAAAATTTCGGGAAGGGTTCCACGACTATGAGATCGTCCAGGGCGGCGTCGTTGTCCACCCCCGTCTCGTCGCCGCCGAACACCACGAGACGTTCACGCGCGAGACCTGCTCCAGCGGTGTGGCGAATCTGGATACGATGCTCGCGGGTGGCCTTTCGACCGGTTCATCGACCCTGCTCCTCGGCCCCGCAGGCGTGGGAAAATCGACCGTAGCGATGCAGTTCGCCGTGGACGCGATGAAGATCGGCAAGAAGGTGGCGGTGTACATGTTCGACGAAGTTCTCGACACCCTGGTCGAAAGGGTCGAGAAGCTCTGCCGCACAAACGAAGGCGGCTTGCGGTCGTACATAGCAAACGGCATGCTCCACGCCCAACAAGTGGACCCTGCCGAGATGTCACCCGGCGCGTTCGCTCACGAGGTCCGCCGTGCTGTAGAGGGCGGCGCGAAACTAATAATTATCGACAGCCTGAACGGCTACCTCAATGCCATGCCGGAGGAGCGTTTCCTGACGACGCACTTGCATGAGATGTTTGCTTACCTCAACCAAAAGGGCATTCTCACCATCATGGTGGTAGCCCAACACGGCATGGTACTCGGTACGGGGGCGGGCGGGGACATAGATGTCAGCTACTTGGCCGATACGGTGCTGCTGTTTCGCTATTTCGAGGCGCGGGGCGAGATCCGGCAGGCGATTAGCGTGTTCAAAAAGCGGACCGGCGAGCACGAGCGGACGCTGCGTGAACTGAGCATCTCGTCGAAAGGCATGACGGTCGGAGAGCCGTTGCGCGAGTTCCGAGGGGTGATGACCGGGGTGCCGCAATACGAGGGCGAGGCAAAAATTCCGCCATATAGGACGGGGGGCTGAGCCGGTGGAAATGACGGGGCTCTCCGAGGTGGACGAGCGCGTTCTCGTGCTAATGCCGACGATCAAGGACGGGGAAAGGATGGGTAATGCCCTCTCTTCCGCCGGATTGCAGTATGTCGTCTGCGTAAATCTGGGCGAACTGTGCCGGGAGGTCGGATGTGGCGCGGGTGTGGCTCTGTTGACCGAAGAGGCCATTGAGGCTGACCGGGAAGGCTGCCTGCTGAAAACTTTGCGCGAACACCCGCCGTGGTCGGACTTTCCACTGGTGGTGCTGGCCCGTGAGGTGGAAAGGCCACACTCCGTCCGAGAGTCGATGAACGTCGTGCTTGTCGAGCGTCCGGTGAGAATCCGTTCGCTGTTAAGTGTGGTGCGTGCGGCATTGCGGGGGCGCCGCCGCCAGTACGAGGTCCGCGAACTATTGGCCGAGCGCGAGCGGGTGGCCGAGGCCCGGCGTGTCGAACGGGAGCGCTACCGGATAACTCTGGCTAGTATTGGCGACGCGGTAATAGCGACCGACGCGACCGGCCGAGTGACTTTCTTGAACCCTGTGGCCGAGGCGCTCACCGGGTGGACCACGGCGGAAGCGTTCGACCGGCCTCTGTCCGAGGTCTTCCGCATCGTCAACGAGACGACTCGAGCAGAGGTCGCAAACCCGGCCCTGCGTGCCCTGGCGAGCGGCGTCATTGTTGGGCTTGCTAACCACACCGTACTGATCTCTAGAGACGGCAGCGAGCGTCCGATCGACGATAGCGCTGCCCCCATCCGCGACGAAGCCGGGGCACTAAGCGGGGCCGTGCTGGTGTTCCGCGACATCACTGATCGTAAGCGGACAGAGGCTGAGCGAGAGCGGCTCACCGACACACTCGGGCTAGCCCTGTCAGCGGCCGACCTAGGAACATGGGAGTGGAATCCGGCTACCGATCTGATTACACTCTCGGCCAGAGCCGCGGAGATTTATGGGCTGGCCCAAGGCCGTACCTACACCCGCGAGTGGATGCGGGGACTGCTTCACCCGGATCATCGGGAACGGGCTCGGGAGGCGGCTGCAAAGGCGGTGAGGGAAAAGGCGGAATACGACATCGAATATCCAGTAGGCGAACTCGTATGGGTTGCGGTCCGTGGCCGTGGCGTGTACGACGCGGCTGGCAATCTAACGCGGATGCTCGGGGTTGTGCAGGAAATCACCAAGCGAAAGCAGGCCGAGGAATCTCTTCGTGAGAGCGAGGAGCGTTACCGAATCCTGGTGAACTCCACTTCGGACGTGGTGTACCGTATGAGCGCCGACTGGTCCGAGATGCAACCGCTCGATGGGCGCGGCCTGGTTCCCAGCAACGCTGAGCCTCTATGCGGCTGGCTGCAACTGAATCTGCCAAGTTTCGAGCATCCCCGCGTATTAGAGGCGATCGACCGGGCAATCTCTACCAAGCAGACGTTCGAGTTAGAGCATCAGGTAAAACGCTCCGACGGCACGCTGGGGTGGACATTTTCGCGGGCCGTGCCGATTTTGGACGCAGCCGGGGCCATCGTCGAATGGTTCGGCACGGCGCGTGATGTAACGACTCAAAAGTATGCTCAGGAAGATCTCTCTCGTGTAACCGCTGAGTCCGAGCGGCGACGTCGGCTTTATGAGGCAGTCCTCTCTGGCACACCCGACTTCGTATACGTGTTCAGTCTTGACCACCGCGTAGTGTACGCCAACGACGCCCTCGTCCAGATGTGGGGGCGGGAAGCCGAAGGCGCGATCGGCAAGACGTTTTTGGAGTTAGGCTATGAGGCGTGGCACGCTGAGATGCACTGTCGGGAAATCGATCAGGTTCGGACGACCAAGGCACCGATTCGCGGCGAGGTGCCGTTCAACGGGACGCATGGCCGCCGGATCTACGACTACATTTTTGTGCCCGTGATCGGAGCGGATGGGGAGGTAGAGGCGGTGGCGGGGACCACGCGAGACGTAACCGACCGTAAGGCAATGGAGGATGAATTGCGCGAGGCCGATCGCAAGAAGGACGATTTCATCGCGCTTCTGGCGCACGAACTACGTAACCCGTTGGTGCCCATTCGTAACGGTCTGCAAGTGATCAGGCTCGCTCGTGGCGATGCCTCGGCAGCGGATCGAGCCCGCGCGATGATGGACAGGCAACTCGCCCACATGGTGCGGTTGATTGACGACCTACTGGACGTCTCTCGGATAAGCCGCAACAAGATGGAGCTGCGCCGCTCGCGGGTTTCGTTAGCTGACGTGGTGGGCATTGCAATAGAAACGGTACGTCCGGTGATCGATTCCGAGAACCATGAGATGATTCTATCGTTGCCGGACGCGCCGCTTTACCTGGATGCCGACTTGACTAGGCTGGCTCAAGTATTTAGCAATTTGCTGACGAATAGCGCGAAGTACACGGAGCGGGGCGGCCGTATCTGGCTTACGGCGGAACAACGGTTTCATAACGTAATCGTGACGGTTAGGGACACTGGAATAGGCATCCCGGCCGACGATTTGGACAAGATTTTCGCTATGTTTTCCCAGGTAAATCGGTCGATTGAGCGATCGACAGGCGGACTAGGTATCGGTCTGGCGTTGGTAAAGGGTCTAGTCGAGATGCACGGCGGCACCGTGTCGGCGGCTAGCGATGGCCTGGGATGCGGCAGTACATTTACCGTTTGCTTGCCGTTGTTGCCAGAGCAGCCCCAAACAATGGTTGAACCGAACATGGTTGAGTCCGAGGCCAACTCGGACCAACGTATATTGGTGGTCGACGACAATCGGGACAGCGCCGATAGTTTGGCCATGATGCTCAGGCTGCTGGGGAATGAAGTTCGGACCGCGTATGACGGGCTGGAAGCGATCGAGCTTGCTGAGCAATTTCGGCCCGCAGTGATTTTAATGGACGTTGGGATGCCACGATTGAACGGTCTGGAGGCAACACGTCGTCTTCGAGACCGGGTGTGGGGAAAATCGATAACCATTATCGCCTTGACCGGATGGGGCCAGGAAGCGGACAAAGAGCGTTCCCGAGACGCTGGATGTGACGACCATCTCGTTAAGCCCGTGGATGTGGCTGAGCTTGAGAAGATGTTGAGCGAATTAAACCCTAATAAGGCCCCATTCGATAAAATGGATTGATGGGTAATTCGCTCAGTTTACTTGGCGACCCTCAGAGTCCTTCCACAGATGTGACTTTGATGCGGAATTTGGCGATGCTGCGGCTTGGAATAAGCGATCGACCACTTCTAGGAAGTTGCTCGGATCAACCGGCTTCGTCAGGTACATATCGAACTTCGCCGCAACAATTCGGGCGATGCTTTCCTCGTTGCTCATAGCCGTTAGTGCAATTAGGAGTAACGGACGCCAACCAGGACGTGTTCGCAGCTTTACGGCGAGTTCGTCTCCATCCATTCCCGGCATGTTCAGGTCAAGCAAACACATGGCCGGACGGAAGGAATCAGTGACGTTGAGAGCGGTGAAGGCATCATAACAAGCTCTCGCCTCGAGTCCCATGACACGCAGTAACAGCGCGGTCGAGTCCGCGCAATCTCGATTGTCATCCACGCACAAGACACGAAAGGGTGGCCAATCCTGATTGTCCGCAGGGGGTGCTGCGCCATGTTCGGGGATATTCATGGCGTTCGCCCCAACTTTGGGTGGCGTTTTTTCCACGACACTGTCTCTGTGGGCCTATGGCAAAACAGCTACAGAGCAGACAGTCTCCCTGAAAAGAGTCAGCAATTTTGATGCCGAGGTAATTTGATCGGATATAACTTTCTGTACCAGAAGAGACCATGCGGACAGTGCATTCCTGATGCTCCCGGATCTACACGCCATGACAGCCGCACTAGCAGCAGTAAAAGGCGTCCGCGCAGCTGTCCGATGCAAAGGTCACTTGACCCATTTCGAAATGCTGGCTGGCATAGTGGCGGCCGATGATGCCGACGCTGTGATAAAGCAAGCTGGTGGACACATGTCTGCTTCTTGAGGAGTTTGCAAAATAACTCCATGAAAGGGCGAGCATGTCCATGTTTTCAAGCTCGAATGCGAGTGTTTCCCGGAAGAATCAGGAAGGTTGCACGGTCGCGCAACCTGTAAACCGGATTGCAAAAAATGTGCCTCAAGTCATCAGGGCCTTTCCCAAAATGGTGTTGGTGCTTTGAGGGGCATTGAGTAAATGGGGGGCGTTGCTTTTTTGCAAGGAGGCAAGCGATGGTTGCTCCCACGTTGTTCGAGGAATTAGCTACATTGCCCGATCCACGCGGTTTCCAGGGCCGCAGGCATCCGTTGTCCGCTTTTCTCGGTTTGGTCACCTTGGCCATGCTGATGGGCCGTACCAGTCTTATCGGCATTGCCCGCTTCGGTCGGCAGCACGGCATTGCCCTGGCTCACGCTCTCGGCTTTCGACGCGGCAAAACCCCCAGTGTTTCCACATTATCGCGTACCCTGCGACGCTCCGATGCCGACGCCTTGGAAGCCCTTCTCTCCCGTTGGATCACAGCTCGCATCGACCCGGAGGCGGTTGAACAAATTTCTCTGGATGGCAAGGCCTTGCGTGGCAGCCGCGACGGGGAACTGCCCGGCCAACATCTGGTGGCCGCCTACGCTCCGAGTGTGCAGGCAGTCCTGGTGTTGATCGCGTTTTGAAGTGAGGCCATTTTCGCGGCTTGAGATGAGGCCAACAGGAGTTGCCCGGCGAAGCGGGGTGAGCGTGGCGAGGTCCTATCCTTGGCGCGGTTACTTGGCGGACGGCTCTTCGGGGCCGCGATGAACACGATAGGATTTGCCCTTCAATTTCACGATGGTTGCGCCGTCCACGACGCGATCCAACAACGCCATCGCCAGGGGAGCATCGCCCAGGTATTCGGCCCAGGACTCGAAGTCGATGTTGGTCACCAGCGCCGTGCTGACCCGTTGGCTCCGCGCGTCGATGATCTTGTACCACAAGCTGGCGGCCTGCGGACACAGGCTGCGTTCAATGCGGTCCAGACCAAATTCGTCGATGATTAACAACTCGAAGCGGGCATAGAAGCGTACACGGTCGTGGATCGTTTGGTCGGCCAAGGCCGCAGTCAGATCTTCCAGGAGAGCACCGCTGGTCGTGTAAAAGACGCGATAGCCCTGCACGCAAGCGGCCTGACCGATGTTCTGAATCAGCCGACTTTTTCCCAAGCCGGATTGGCCGACGAACACCAGGTTCTGACAGCGGCGGACGAAGTCACAGCCAACCAAGGTTTCAAGTTGCGTCCGTGGGAGCGACGGGTTGAAGCTCCAATCGAAGTCGCTCAGTGGTTTCAGTTCGCGGAAGTGGGCATCCTTGATGCGTCGTTCGATGCTACGTTGGCGACGCAAGCCCGCCTGGTCGGTGAGCAAACGGTACAGGAACTCCAGATGCGAGCGGCCGCTTTGCTCGGCGTCGAGTACGACGGCATCGAGCTGTTCGGCAGTCATGGGGACGCGCAGCGTGGCGAAGTCGGCGAGGATCTGCTCACGCAGAGGTGGCGTCGGTGTTGGTTTCGCTGAACGGTTTTTCTTGGGACGAGGCGTCATTGGCGGCTTCCTCAGGCAAGAGCAAATGCTGATAGTCGCTGGTTGGCCGTGGACCGACCGCGTCGGCACGCAACAACGGGTCCAGCGTGTCACGATGCAGATCGGCCAGTTCCTCCAGGAGCGGCTTGGGCTTGGCGGTCGCGGCAAGGATGCGTCGGATTGCCGCCAAGGAGTAGGGCCGAAGCGGACGGCACGCTCGAAGGCGGCCTGTACATCTTTGCGTTGGTAGTGGGCTACCACTGCCAACAGTTGCTGGGCCTGTAGTTTGCCCTGGACTTGCTTGGCGAGCAAGCCGTCGAGGAACTGTACGGCCACCGGCCCCAGTTCCGTGAAGCGTTGCCGTAACAGCAGTTCACGCTGGCCGGGGTCGTCGGCGGGATGATGGGTCTTGTTCGACTGGCGAACGCCCGTGTGGGAGCTGGCCACGAGAAGGTGGCGTGCGATCTCCTCCAGACCGATCGAGTAGATGACGACTTCACTCTCGGTGACGCGTACAGGTAGCACCTGGCCGATGTACGTCCACGGCACGGAGTACAGGTTGAGCCGATGGGTGACGTAGCCCTCGACGCTCACGTGGCGATAGATGACCTGGGCGGTGTCGAAGTCACAGGTCGGCAGCGTCAGCAAGTGTGGTTGTTCGTGTTGGTGACGCTGGAGTGGCGTCTCCTTGAAGTCGCGTAGGACACGGATGTCGGCGACGTTGTGCAGCCACCAGGTGGTCACCTCGTTGAGATGCTCGAGGGTGTCGAAGGTGCGACCATTGAGCAAACTGCTTTCGACGTGGAACATCTTTCGCTCGACTTTACCCTTGGTTTGCGGTCGGCGCACGCGGCAGGCTTGTGGCCGGAAGCCGTAATGCGTGGCGAAGGCCAGGAACTTGGGGTTGTAGATAACGCCATCGGCGTCATGACGCAGCACCACGGCTTTGAAGTTGTCATACAGGCAGACCCGCGCGACGCCGCCAAGATGGTGGAAGGCATGTACGTGTTCTCGCAAGGTCGTTGTTAGATCCATCGATTCCACGAAGCGTAGATACTGCCGGCGGGAGTAGCCGAGCAAATAGCTGAAGAGGTACACACGCCGGCGGCCTTCACGTGTAAAGTCGATGTCATAGACGCCGTAGTCCATTTGGGCTTGGATCCCTGGCCCGGTCTCGAAGCGCGGCACGGGTGGCCGCGCGGCGCGTGGCCGCAACAATCCCAGGCGCTGACGTACGACGGTGTACTGGCCAGTGAAACCGCGTGCTTGCAACTCTTCCAAGGCGCGCATGGTGGTGAGATTCGGGTACTTGGCAAGCAACTCCTTCAAGAGCGGCTCGAAGGGATCAATGATGCTGTGGCGTGGACGGGGCCGGGCGACCCGTCCGTCCCGCTGAGCTTGCACCTGTGCCAACGCGCGTGTCACGGCGCCACGCGACAGGCCCAATTCTTCCGCGATGGCACGCAACGACATCCCACTCTGACGCCGTTGCACGATCTCCAGACGCAACGCCTCATTCATGGCAGCCTCATACGCTTGAGGTCCGGTCCCAACACCAACTCCGCCACCACATGGGACTGATCGCCGACACGCGCCAATATCGGCTGGAGGATCTCACGATCCTGCGTTCGCAACTCAAGCACGTTCGGCGTCCGAAGCCAATTCTCCAGACGAGTCAGTGTTTCCAAAGCCTGTCTCAAATGCTTCGCCAGCCAGTTCCCGGCTCCACTCAGACGTGGATCCCGCAATGCCGTCGGCATACCGTTTACCTGAGCCAACGCCTCACGAGGCTTCGCCAGCACGAACGCCGCCTGCTCGTCACTGGCACCTTGCAACAACTCGATCACGCCGCTCACTTCCTGAGCCGTCAACGTCTCCCGGCGCGTCAACTCCAACAATGCTTCCTGGTTGCCCACGGGCAACCGCGTCAATTGACGGGCCAACGACGGACCCACTAATCCCAAACGCAAATCCTCTTTCACCGCCACACTCAACCGCTCCAACAACGCCAGGCGGCGACACACCCAACTCTTGTGTCGGCCCAACAAGTGGGCCGCTTCCACCTGCGTCATCCCATCGTCACGTACCAACCCCTGGACAACCCAGGCCTCCTCCAACTCCCGTACCGGACCCTGACCACGGTTCAACCCCAGAATCGCCGCCTTTGCCGTCGGCTCATCCACCTCCAATACTCGTACGCTCAAACTCCTTAACCCACCTACCTGGCGTGCCGCCGCATAACGCTTGAAGCCGTCGAGGAGTTCCAATTTTTGCTCACGCATACACACCACCACCGGTGACAACTGCCCCCAACGACGCAGCGATCCCGCCATTGCTTCCTCCGCCTCCAAATCGGTCAGGCGATAACGCCGATAGTGCTGGCCCAGGTCGGCAAGCATCACCGGTCGTGAGATACCGTCGTTCCAAGCCATGTACGTACCCTCCACCAAACCTCCCTCTTTCCTCCATTCGAAGAAAGGAAACGGGGGACGCAAAATCGCTCTCGCGACCGCCCGCTCCTCTCTCCGGTTTGGGGTGGAGGCACTTTATCCTGGCTGCTCGCTCAAAAATATCTGCAAAGACTTGGTCACGACGTATCTGGAGGCCGCACACGCTCGGTCACACGTTCCGAACGCCAGCGCCGACGCCGCGACCGATAGCGCGCCTCACGATCCAACACGCGACGTAACGCCAGTCGGCAGGCCAAACTACAGAATCGCTTGCACGATTGTTCATCGGCGATCGGGAAAAGCTCATAACAACCCGGTCGATCGCAGGGCCGCCTGGCAAAATCATCGCACGCAGACCCTGGGCGCTGGCCCTCGCGCGGCAAAGCTTCGTCAGCTGACTCGGTTCGCTGTTGCTGACGCTGTCGCTCGCGATACCGCCGGCTCTGTTCCCGCCGCCGCTCTTGGCCTCGCTCGGTGGACCGATAACGCTGGCTCGCCTGCCAGCGTCGCCACCGCTGTGCCTCCCGGCGACAGGCCGCGCTGCAATCAGCGCGCTGAGGACGCGCCGGCGTGAAGCGTCGCTCACAACCCTTGAGCAAACAACGCCGCGTTCGACGAAGACATGGTGCCTCTGGCCGTTGGCCACAGAAATGCTGAAATGAGGGTGGGCCCAAGGGAGGTCTTGCTCCCGCCGGTCAAGTCTCGGGGCCAGGTTGCGCCTGGCTCCGAGGCGTTTTGGCGCCGAGTGGCGCTGGGAAGTGCTTCAAGCCTATCACAAAATCCCAACCAAAGAACCACGCCGCGTGCTGGCCCGGGACAGTGCACGCCTATGGCCCTCTACGAAAGCGCGCGGCCTGGCCCGCGATCCTGCCTGCGCGCCCTGGCCCGGGCCACCGCGCAATTTTGGCCCCATGCTAAAACGCTGCTGACAAGTCCTGGCACAGATTCGTGTCGACTCCAAGGCAAATGAGCATAAGGCGGCTTTGCGTTTGTTGGGTATTTTGCCCTTGAAAGACAAAGTGGTGGTCGGCGATGCCATGTTTTGCCAACGCGATTAGGCCGAGCAGATCAACGACGCTGGGGGCGATTATATCTTGATGGTGAAGGGCAATCAGCCGGGTCTCGAAGTGGATATTCAAGCAGGCTTTGCCTTTGAAGCCGCCGCCCGAAGCATCGCGGCGGCCACTTCCCCCTGGTGACCAGCAGTTGCCGTCGCCAGCACCGCAACGGCTGGCAACGAGCGTGGATAAGGGTCACGGTCGTGAGGAGAAACGGACGCTGCGCACCACGTCGATCCTGACCTTGCAGCAAAAATGGCCTGGTCTGAAACAGGGCTTTGAAGTGCGTCGGGAACGTCGGATCAAGGGTGTGACGACAGTCGAGGTGGTGTATGGCATCACCAGTTTGTCAGCCGAGGAAGCGGATGCCGTTAAACTATTAAGAATGGTGCGGGATCATTGGAAGATCGAGAATCAATTGCATTACGTCCGCGACGTGACGCTGCGTGAAGATGCCTGCCGCGTGCGTTCAGGCTCGGCACCCCAGGTGCTGGCGGCATTGCGTAACGCGATCGTGCATCTGCTGGCGGGAATGAAGGCAGCCAGTTGTCCGGAAGCCTTTGAACTATTGCAAGTGAACCCAAACTTGGCGAGAAACCTTATCGGTCTCCCGCAGTGTGCATAAGGGAAAGGCCCTGCTCAAGTCATCGTGCGCCACAAGGCTTGACACAAGCGCGAATTGAGAAGTTCGAACGGCGTAACACGCGGGCGCCCGATCAGGACTCGAACGGCAAAGCCACTTCTTGAGCAATAACGCTGTAACATCTTGTCAGATATGTGGTTTCCGAATTAGGGCCCGCGCGTATCTCTAGAAGTTTATTTGCGGAGCGGCGTGAACAGGAACCTGAGTGACAATGGCAGTCGCATTTGTTGTGGTCTTTAAGGAGGTTCTGAGCATGACACTCCCATCTTACATGCAGAACAGATACCTTTTACAAACGCTGGCGTCCGCGAGAGAATGCTCGATTTCACCAATTACATCGTAACGCCAGATTCTGAAAGCTATTGCGCTTCGACATCGACAGCATCAGCACGATTGGCACGCCGTATGCGGAGACACATTTCAGAAAACAGCCAGTCAGGCCTTCGATCCAAGGCCTAACCCGCATGTCCCCCTCCCTTCCCCCTGGCTCATCCTTAAAGCCAGCAGCTTCCCCCGGCTGCTGGCTTCATTTTTTATCTCGTGATCGGCTCGACCACTTGTAGGAAGCGCTGCCTCTTCTATCCTAAGATGCTCCCCGGATAAACCAGGCTAGAGAGTGAACGATGAGCGATCAGAAGCCGGTGCTTAAGTCATGCCCTGAATGCGGCAGCCACGACTATGCTTTCAGCGGCCGGAAGAAGATCCCTGCTGATCCGAAGAAGGGAGAGGCCGAGGCGATGGAAACGAAATATCGATGCAAGAAGTGCGAACATGAGTGGAAGCTCAGGGTGTGAAGATTCCATGGTAGTATCTAGCTCACGCCAACCAGCGTTCGGCGCGCAAATGTGAGCTTAAACCAACGTCCGCGGAATTCAAGCCACTTCGTGTAACTCCTTGGGCAGGTGTTTGTAACGGACGTAGATCGCAGCGCTCATTAAAGCCGCGGCCTGCGGCGTCACGCGATAGCGACGCGTGCCTGGAATCTTGGCTATCAGGCCGCGGGCACGCAGTAGTTGGATCAGACGCGTCACGCGGGCGCAGCGGCGGTTACGTTCGGCTCGGTCGCGGGTTGGTCGCGGGTAGAGGTGGGCGGCCAGGTCGCGGTTACGAAAGCCACGCAGCCGATGCTCGCCCCGCAATACTGCCAGGAACAATGCCTGGTCCGCCGAACTCAACGGTTGTAAGGCGCGGCGACGCTGTCCGTTGAGCTTGGCTGGCCGGGTCACTCGGTCCAGCAAACGCCGCGCGGCGCCGTCGTCCTCGACCACCGCCAACGCCTCCAGGTAGCGGCCGTTCGCCGACCGGCTCACTTCCGCGAACCGCCACAGCCAAGCCACCCCTGTGCGTAGCGGCTGCCAGGTCAACTGCCCCTTGGCAGCGCGGCGACGCACCCGGAACTCCTTCGGGTCGTTGATCGTCGTCTCGATACGTAGCACCAGGCCAGCCTTGTCGTACATCTTCAGCTTGTTCGATTTCATCGTGTGCTTGACACGCGCTCCCTCCACGCTTCGGCCCACAGGTGTCTGTACCTCGCCCTGGAAATTCGCCTCCCGTTTGCGATCCAGGAACTTCAAAATGTCCGCCGCCGAAAGGCACCCCCGCGCGTGCTCCACCAGACGGGGATAAAGCGAGGCCAATGCCGAACCGTTCGTGAACAGCACATCCGTGGCATACTCCGCTTGCTCCATCACCCAATAATATTCCTGCCCCTGAAGCTCGTGCTCCAGCAGCGGATTGAATTGCCGGGCCAAAGCACCCAGCAGTTTAGGCCAATTTTGCTTGGCGAAGCGATCGGCGCAACCCTGGGCCGCCGCCACGTCGCCCAACGCCATGAAAGCGTTGTCGTGCATCGCCTGGCACACTCCCAGGCTGTCGAGCTTTTGGCGACGAAATCATGGCCGTTGACATAGACCTGCATCGTCAGCGGAAACCAAGTGTGCAGCTTGACATGGATCAGGCCCAGCACCGCGTGCATCACGAAGACATACAGCAACCAGGCAGCGACGAAAATCAGGCCGCAGTCGCGGCAGCCCCTGGTACTCGAAGCGGTAGGCCCGGCAGGTTTCGAGTTGCGAATAGACGCAGACGATGCCCGCGTGAATCCCCTTGTCCTTGGCCATTTGCCGCGCCTGCTGCTCCATCGGCTCCTTGGTTGGTAGATGCCTATAAGGCGCCCCGGCCGCGGCCACCAGCGTTTTCACGTGCTCTTTGACACGTTCGGCCACTTGGGGCGCATAGTCTTTGAAATCCTTGAGCTGGATTTTCTGCCCATAGCGAAAGCCCCGCATTCCCTTGGCATAGCTGAGCGGCAGGTAACCCCGGAAGATGACGCGGTCGAAGCACGACAGGACGCCGGCGATTTGCGATTGGTTCATGACGACAAACGGATGATCGGTTGCAATAGTAGCCACGGCGTTTTCTCCCCGGAACGATGTTGGTTTTGGTTAAACCATTATCCCAGGAGCGAACGCCGTTTGCATTCCTTCCTGTGGTTGCGGAGAAACTGCGGTATGTGAATCAGGTTACGGCAACTTAAGCAAAGAAACCAGAGCCCCATTGAAGCAGAGAGCCTAGCCGACTTGATCGGCCGGGTTCCGAATAAGAAATCTACGCTATTGCAGGTCCAACGAGCTTTCGCTGCCGACCCCGGCGCCAAAAGTAACCGCCGAGTCCTCCAGTGGCGAGCAGGCCGCAGAGGATGAAGCTGGACGGTTCTGGCACGCTGGCGGGCGGAGAAAATTCGACGATGGAAGCTACTCCCAACGAGGAAGAAGTCGAAATGAAGAGATTATCTTGCGAATCCACGGCAAGAGCATATGGATTCTGAATCGGTGAGGAACCGTCGTTAAGCCCGTTGCCAAGCGTTTGGATGAGGTTGAAATTCTGGTCCAACTCGTACACGTATCCGGCCTGATCGCCCGCTATGAACACATCCCCCTTGGAATCGATAGCTACTCCATAATTGGTATAATAATTTCCTACTAGGACCGACACGTTCACGTTGCCCAGAGCGTTTCCGAGGGAATCATATTTGTGCAAGTAACTTCCATCCGGGCCGTTCTCCGTGATATACACGCTGCTGCCGCGGTCCACGCCGACACCTAACGGGTTATTATAAACTCCCACCGGGAAGCTGTTCGAATAAGTACCGTCACCATTATAAACGTTGATCCCCACGCCATTATTGGCGGTAAAGATCCTACCGCTGGAATCGTGGCCAATACCCGTAGTCTGGCCACTGCTTGGTGGATTATTAAAAGTGGATTGATAGGCACCCGAGAGGTTGTAGACGTTTACCGTGCTTGCATCGCCGACATATAGTGCATTGTTCGCAATGGTGATTCCCCGTGGAATATCATTACCGCTTAGCCCGCTTATCAACGTCGACGACGATGTGTACGACGTAGCACTATCGAATCTGGTTACGCCGGAATAATCCCCGACATAAACATTGTTACTGGCGTCTACCGCAAGGCTGGTAGTAAAACCATTGATTTGTCCGCTGCCGAACTGCGTGGTGTAGGTATACTGTGCTTTGGATTGGCCAAAGGCCAGACTGAACGTGAGGAGCGTGAGCAACCAACGCGATCGTCTCATAACCAATGCCTTTCAGAAAATCAGTTAATAATCGTGAAACAAGTGGCCTATTATGTGTCACCAAAAGTAAGTGTGATAAGCACGACCGGCCGCTCAGTGTTTCGGCGCCCGTCACCATGACAATTGAAAGGAGCCGCCTCGGGCGTCGAGACGGCTCGGAAAAATGCGCTTTAGGCTATTGCTGCGGTGGCAATGTTAGACCTCCGCGAGCGGCGCCAAAGATAAGCGCCGAAGCCGCTCGCCCCGAGCAGGCCACACAGGATGAAGCTAGACGGCTCGGGGACTGCAGCAAGGCTGGACGAGAATTCGACGATGCGATCGTTACCCGAATCGACGACAAAGACATTGTTGCTGGCGTCGATCGCAATGCCGAAGGGATCGCTTAGCTGTCCGACACCAGAGCCAGGGCTGCCGAACTGGCTCACAAAATTCCCGTTGTTGTCAAATTCCGTGACGTTATTATTGGAATTGTCAGTTACGAACACGTTGTTATTGGAATCTATAGCAATTCCAATTGGTTGATGAAGATACGTGTAACCGCCGAAGGAAGAGAGCAAGTTGCCGTTGCTGTCATATTTGCCGAGGCCGGCGCCCAGCGCCTCGAAGATATTGCCGTTCGAATCCACCGCGATTCTTCCAGGAGCATAGGCGGCGGTAATAGTCCTGAGGTAGGTTCCGGAGCTGTCAAATTTTTGTATCTGATTACTTCCGTCCGTGACATATATGTTGCCGTTATTGTCGGCAGCGACGCCCTGAGGCGCTCCGGTAAAGGTTGTTGATCCGCCCGTTATGGTCGCCGAATAGGATCCGTCGGAACTGTTGAACACTTGAACGCGGTTATTGCCATAGTCAGCCACAAAAAGTCGCCCGGTTGAGTTGGTAGCTATCCCTTCTGGCGCAGCAAAATGGCTATTGTCCGATCCGGTTTGGCCGCCCCGCTGTCCTATCGCGTAAGTATACGTTCCCGAAGCGTCATACTTGATGACCGCGGAATTTTCAGCGCCGAGGTAGAAATTATGACTGGCGTCGAGGGCCAAATAGCCTCCCGTACTCGGAATACTAAATTGGCTCGTATAGGAATACTGAGCGCGGCCCTGGCTTGGCGTCAGCAAACACCAGGCAAAGCCCGCAATCAAGAGGAATCGCTTCATGTACTTCTTTCGTTTCAAAAGGAGATGTTGATACCATAAGAAGCAAATCCCTTATTAAGGGAGATAACCCCGCCGAGCCAATCGGCTGGGTTCCGAAGAAAAAATCTACGCTGTCGCAGGTCCAACGATCTTTCGCTGCCGACCCCGGCGCCAGAGATACCCGCCAAGCCCGCCACTGGCAAGCAGGCCGCAGAGGATGAAACTCGACGGCTCGGGGACGGCGGACAGCGAGAACTCCTCGACTCTAGCGTTACCCTGGTCAAGCACGTAAACATTGTCGTTAGAGTCGATCGCGAGCCCAATTGGAAATGCTAACTGGCCATCTCCGCTCCCGGCAGAGCCGAATTGACCGATATAATTTCCGTCTGCGGCAAACTCCATTATTCGGTCATTATTCGAATCAGCTACGAAGATGTTCCCATTTGAATCCAAAGCTAACCCAATTGGTCCGCTAAGCTGTCCACCATTTCCGACCAAGTACTCCAAGCTGCCGCCAGGACCATATTTCTCGACGCGATTAGCGCCATAGTTGCTGACATAAAGATTTTCGGCTGCGTCTGTGGCCAGCCCGAATGGCACGAGACCCGTTCCGCCGCCAATGGAACCGACGAACGAACCGCTGGCGTCATACTTTTGAACAACGTGGTTCCCGTAGTCGCCAACATAGACATTTCCATTGGCATCCGTCGCGATGGAATAAGGATGAAGTAATTGTCCAGTTCCGCTGCCGGTTGTCCCGAACGTAGACGAGTAAGCGCCGGTCGATCCGTTAAACACCTTAACGTTGCCGCCATCAAAATCCGCGACATATACGTTTCCGTTGGAGTTTGTAGCGACTCCAGGAGCAAAATCCGAAAGCTGGGAAGAACCGCCGGTCGTGAATTGATAAGTTCCTGAGTTACTGTATTTATATATGTTATTGTTGTTTGGCCCACCAGAAATAAAGAAGTTTTGGTTTGCGTCGATCGCAATTCCATAGCCATTCCCAGCGCCTACTTCCGGTAATCCAAACTGGCCGGAATACGAATACTGCGCCTGACTTTCGCGCGGCGCTATTAAAATAGACGCAAGAACAATTAGCCAATACGAACGTTTCATTCCGCAATTCCTTAAGAAGAAACAATGACGACCGGTCAATGCCACGCTTGGATAGAACAATCACTTTGATTGCTTGGAGACAGGATAGATCGTGGAATCAGCTTTCTTTCTTGCGCATATTGGCATCCTTTGCATTCAGACGATCCGCCTTTTCTCGGAATTCCAACGACATCCGCTGCATTCCCATCAAACCATAAACTTCCGCCAACCTCTCATGCAGATCCGCATTGTCTTTCAGATCCGCCAACGCCATTTCCAGGTCACTCCGGGCTTCCTGCCATCGCCCCATCTTCAAATAAATCTGCCCACGCGTCTTGCGGTGCTGCGCATCCTGCGGCGCTAATAACACCGCGTAATATATCAACTCCAACGCTTTTGGCAGATCGGGTTTGTCCGTCTTATTGCCCTCCGAAATTTGATGAGCGAGATTATTCACCGCCTTGTCGAGGTCCGCTTGCAGTTTGAACGCTTTGGCAATCAACGTTCGGGCTTCGTCCGCCTTCCTGTTCCGCAGGCACTCCGAGGCCTTCAGGAAGTGGAGCAGGCCCCATTCTGGTCGGACTCGTATCAATTGCTCGACGGCTTCGCTCAGCTTTGCCTCTTCCTCTTTTTTCGGGAATGAAAGCTGCCGAAGCTGTTCGATGAGCGCTGGGTTGGCCCAACCATGCTCCAAACCCGTCTTCAATACGGCAATCTTGTCGAGAAAGCGTGGCTCTTTCGCCCGGCTCAAAATGTCGAGCGCAACCTGTGACGTCTGGGCGATCGGTTCGTGATAGGCTGGGTCGTTGGTTACGTCCCAGGCCTCCTGCAAGATGCTCAGGGCCGGTGCGCAATCGCCTTTCATAAGGACGGCCTCGGCCCAGCGGATGTGGGCGTTCGAGTCATCGTGGTTGCTTTCCGCTTTTTTGTGATAATACGTTGCGGCTCGTTCAGCCCAGCGCAGCGCTTCGGTTTGGTTTTGCGCGCGTTGATAAAGTCGTGCCAGAGGCAGGCAGAGCTGTTCTTGCGTTTGGACGACGGCCAACAATTGTTTTTCCGCCAATTGCGGCCGATCGGTGCGCAGATAATGTTCACCAAGCATGACGCGAGCTTGAACATTATTTGGCTCCAGCGTTCGCACGCGCAGCAGGTGTTGTTCAAGCAGTCGCTTTTCGTCGGCATCGAGCTTTGACTTGGCCAACAATTCCGTGGCTACCGCGAGGTGGGCGGGAGGATGGCCTTTACCGTTGAGCGGGGCCAAGCGATCCATCAGAATGGCGCCGGCCTCCGTTTGTCCGAGCTTATTGAGGCTGACGGCCAAGCCATACTGAAATTCGAGATTTTGCGGATCTTCGATTGTCAAGCGCTGGAAATAGCAGTGCGCGGCCGTGAAATCTTTCCCCGCAAGTGCCATCGAAGCGGCTTGGCGATACGCGTCTTGCCGTTCTTGAGCCGAGAGTGCGAACACGCCGATGGCTACGAAAACCACGAGACCGAGGAAGAACGACGGCAACCCAAACAATAACGGGAGGCGATAGCGCGACAGCCACCAAACGAAGAACCAGACACGCATCCGAACCCAATAAGGAGTGCTTGTCGCTCCAAGTGGTCGATTCATCGTCGTGCCTCCGTTCCGGCAAAGAGTTCGTGAGTGACGAAACCCCGGAAGAGGCGATACAGTTCTTCGACTTGCTGTTTCTCCGCTTCGGTCAAAGGCTTCATCGATGCAACATAGACTTGAATTTGAAAGAGTCGCGCCCCAGTCGGCGTGGCACGCGCCCGGGTGAAGCGCTCACGCAGATGGCCCCAAAAATCCATCTTGGGTGGGTCGAGCCACTGGCCGCGATCGTCAAAAATACCGAACCAGAGATAGCCGGACTGTCCCATGCGATTGGTCAGGTTGACTTCCGTCGCGGAGCCCGCGTTTGCGGAATCTTTGGCGTGCGTCCGGCGTTCGCGAATGTCCCAGCCGGCTCCCTGATAGCAGGCGGTCAACTCGTGCCATTCGTAAAACGGATAGTCCAAGGAGATGAATGCGCTTACATTACCGCGTTTGAAACGCCACGTTTGGGAATGCTCACCTTCAATGCGGCTTCGGTCGGTTTCCTTCGGAGCTTCGGACTCGAGTTCCCATTCGCCCCATTTGGCGGGCAAAGGCAGTGCGGGTATCACCTCCATTTGTAATCGCGCTGGATTGCGGTACTGCTTATAGAGAATCGCACCCTGCCAAAGAGCGAGGACCATGAAGCCGACAAGGACAAACCAGCCTGACAACCAACTCTTCTCCAATTCCGAAAGGCGCGTTTTCGGGGCCGCGCCGGGCGCTTCGCCGGCTGGAGGTTTGATAGCTTCCTGGAGCCGTTTCGCGACGTCGTACCCAAACCAGGTGCCGACGCCACGAAAGGCGAGAATCTTCACGGACATCGACAAGTGCAGCGGCGATCCACGTACCAGAAACGACAGGAGCTGGTCGTAACTAATCATGAATAACGCGCAGAGAAGGAAGGAAACCAAACCAAGAATGGTGTGCGGCGTACCTTCGCTAAGGTCGGTCCCCCACCAACTGTAAGCGGCCCCGATCGTCGCCAGGCGGGCGGCGTTGCCGAAGAGGAGAATCGCGGCCGACCCTGAAACAAGCGCCAGCAAATACCAGAGCGAGCGTCGAAACCAAAGACCAAGGAAGACGCTGACCCCCATGCCGGGCAGAAGCGAGTTCATGCCATTGCAGGCCTGCTCGACAAGTAGGCGCTTGTTCGGCAATTCGAGAATATTCGCGTCACGCACATGAAGGATCGAGAATAGGTCTAGAATCTGGCTGGCCCAGCCGGTGGCCCAGGTTTGGCAATTGGATGCCAACTTTTGATCGAGTCCCATCGGCGGCGGTATGACCATCGCGACTACAAAAAACGCGGGTAATAAGGCGCGCGTCAGCCTGGAGCCGCCAAGCCCGGCCGAGCAACTGGTCATCATCAAGAGGCAGGAAACCGCGGCCAACCAATGGGAGCTTAGAAAAATACCGGTCGCGAGCAGGAACCAAGCTAGCGTGGCGAAAATCTTGGCACGTGAACCCAAGCCGGGCGACAGGATGCCGAGGTTCTGGCTCCGATCGTAGCCGAGCACCGCGGCGGCGATCAGCAGCAATGGAAAGAATTGGTAATACTCACGCGACCACAGATAGCCCGCGAACATGGTCAAGAGCGGGAGATATGCAAGAAGAATAATGGCACTGTTGAAAAGTAGTCGCCGCGGCCAAATTGTGGCCTCGACAACAGCGGCCGGCCTATCGTCGGACGGCATCCTCGTATCGCATTCGATTGCTGGCGTAGGCCCGATGAAGAAGATTTCTTCATGGGTTTCACGCGCTAGAGTCGCGAATCTGTCCGTTTCAAATTCCACTCGATTGCTCCATCAGGCGCTGCACGTTTTGAAACTCGGCACTTCTTGTCTTTGGCTTCGATTAGGACTCCAGCACGCTCGCTGTTTGTTGCTAGAATTTTGCTGCATTCGGCATTATGCGAGATCAGGCGCGGAAAACGATCTTACTGCGAAGCCATAAAAGGATGCCAAGTCCAGTGGACGTGATTCTGGCATCAACGGCCGCCAATAGGTTGCCAAATGTCTTGAGCTGGATTAAGATCTGAACATTCCTGAATGGTGATCAGGTATTCTCGATCCTGGGCTATGTGCGACCGCAAAGCTCCAAATGGTTGTCAGCACACGTGGGTCCGTGGACTGCTCGAGAAGGTGGGCTCAAGAGCCGATACATGCCTGAAGAGCTTGACCAATCAAAACGAGGGGAAAATCGCATTAAGACCTCTATAACGTCGTCGCGATGAATCGCTGAATGAAGCGCCTAAACGTCCCAAGGGCTAGACTTGCGGCAGGAAAAGATCAATATTTGGCCTTTGCGTCGATGGTGGTGACGGATCATAATGCCTATCAAGGCACACGCGCTGCGAGAGCGGAGCCGACAGAAGCGGAGCGGATGGAGTAATCAGATTCATGTAGTCCGCCACTTTGAAGTTCGTAGAAGGCCCGTCTCAAACAGCCGCGTCCCCCTAATAGACACGAACGGTTCTGGAATCCGGACGCGCGGCGCAAAAATAAGGGTCGAAAGCCCGCGAAACTCGAACAGCGAATGATTGCGGCAAACCCGCCGGCTTCGACTTACGTTGGCGCACGCGTTGGCCGCTTGTTTGCACCATTCTGGTGCTGGGAATCGTTCTTGTTTGAAGACCAAAACGTCCGCTTCTGCTCTGGAAGCGTGTCTAGAGGATAGACCGTGTCATCGGCGAAACGATCTTTACCTCCTGGTCGTATCGAGCAATGGATCGTCGATGCGCACGACGGCTCGCTTGACGCCCTCGGCAGGCTTTTGGATACTTACCGATCTTATTTGCTCTTGATTGGCAAGCAGGCGGTAGGCAATGGTCTCGGTGCCAAACTCAGTGGTTCCGATCTGGTCCAAGAAACGTTCTTGAAGGCGCACCAGGAGTTTCGCCAATTCAAGGGAAAGACAGGATCGGAGCTGGTCGCGTGGCTGCGCAAGATACTTCTCAACAACGCGGCGAATTTTCGCCGAAGTTACCGCGACACCGAAAAGCGCCGCGTCAGCCGCGAGATTTCTCCCGCTGACGTTCCGCCGGCTCAACTACGGGACGCTTTAGCCGACTCGAGCGAAACGCCGAGCGCCCAACTAGCGAGCCAAGAGGCGAACGAAGCCCTTCGACTGGCCTTGTCGCGCCTGTCCGAGGATCACAGGCTAGTGCTGCAATTGCGCGAGTACGAAAATTGTGGCTACGACGAGATCGGCCTGCGCATGAAGCGATCTGCCGATGCAGCCCGAAAGTTGTACAGTCGCGCGTTACAGCTTCTTCAGGAACAGATGGAGCATGGGGATGACGCCGGACGAGACGCTTCGGGCCGATGAGGAACGCTTCGACCAGTTATTGATGACATTTGACGAGGCACTCGAGGCCGGCGTTTCGCCGCATGATTTGCCGATCGTGAATGTTCCCCCTTATATGGAAGAGCGGCTCCGACAGGTGAGGGCTTGCTTGTCGCTATTTCGAGACGGCCGGCCTCGCCCGAATCCGTCAAAACACACTTCTCTTCCTCTTCCGAACCCGCCGTCGAAGGCGATCGCCAACTTGCCTTTACGCATTGGCCGCTTCGCGATCGTGCGTGAACTCGGCCGCGGCGGTTTTGGCATCGTCTACCTGGCGGAGGATACCCGTCTCAACCGCCGCGTGGCGCTGAAAGTTCCTCGGCCGGAGGTTCTGCTCACGCCAGCGATGCAGCGCCGATTCGTACACGAGGGCTTGGCTGCCGCTCTGCTAGATCACGTTTCGATCGTGCCGGTGTACGAGGCGGGAGCTGAGGGCCCAATTTGCTACATCGCCTCCGCTTTTTGTCCAGGGTCAAGCTTGGCAGCTTGGCTGAGAAATCAGCATGAACCGGTGAACCTACAGGAGGCCGCGCGATTGGTAGCGCGGCTTGCCGACGCGGTGGCCTACATGCATCAGCGCGGCGTCCTCCACCGCGACTTGAAGCCGGCCAATATTCTGCTTCAAAGCGGCGAAGCCAGTGGCCGCGACGATGACCTTGCCCCTGATACATCATTACCTGTCCTGCCGCTCTCCAGTTATGTGCCGCGCATCACTGACTTCGGTCTAGCGCTTTCGCTTGACGGCGAGGGCAATGAAACCGAAACGGGTGTTCCGCTCGGCACAGCTCTTTACATGTCCCCGGAACAGGCCGAAGGCCGGCGCGACGCGGTTGGACCGCCGACGGATGTGTATGCCCTCGGCGTAATTCTCTATGAGTTACTGGCGGTGCGCCTGCCGTTTAAGGGCGAATCAACCTTTGAGACGCTACGTCAAGTTTGCACGCTGGAGCCACCGTCAATTCGGGCATATCGCCAGGACGTTAGCCCGGATTTAGCCGCTATTTGCTTCCAATGCCTGGCGAAAGCACCAGGTAGCCGATATCCCACAGCGGCGGCGTTGGCTGAGGATCTACGCCGGTTTCTGAACGGCAAGCCTACACTGGCCAGGCCGCTGAGCAGGTGGCAGCAAACAGTGCGCGGGCCTGCGCCGACCGGACATCGCCGTCTCGGTCGGAGTCATCGGCCTGATGCTCTTGACGCTTTTGGTGGCTGGGCTCTGGCAATATCGTCAACTTGATCAATTCAACCAGGATCTGCAAGCGGCCCTGACTCGCGAAAGTAGCTCGTTGACTCTAGCCGAGCGCGAGGCGGACCGATCGCGCCGCATGGCGTATGGGAGCACACTGCGCCTGGCGGGAGATTTTTGGAAGGAGCGCAAGTTTGGCCTTATGACGGAGCCACTCAATGGCGAGCGACCAAAGCCGGGACAAATCGATCTGCGCGGTTTCGAGTGGTATTACCTCTGGTCACAGTCCCGGCAGCATAGCTATTTCGAGGCACGCGGTGGCGATATTTATGCTATAAGTCAATCCCCGAATGGCGCTCAGTGTGCCTCGGCTTGTGGTCACGATATCGCGATATCGGAAGTGGCTACAGGACGATTGCTTAGACGCCTACAAGGGCACACGGGCGCCGTCAAAAGTATGAATTTTTCTCGTGACGGCAAGTATTTGGTGTCCGCAGCTGAACCTGCTCAAGTGATAGTCTGGGAACTGGCCACCGACCACAAGATCGAACGGAGTTGGCCCGGCACGTTCTCTTGCCTAGCCGTGGCGCCGGACGCGACGTACGTAGCACTGGCGGAAACAAATGCGTCCCACTCCAAAGCGGCGTTAAAAATATGGACTGTACGGGCTGGCGTAGAACATAGATTTGACAACTTCAACCCACACGTCGAATTCGTGACTGCACTATGCTTCACACCTGACAATCGTCGGCTGTACTTTGCAGACAAAGTGAATCCAGGCATCCCACGTCCCGCCGCAATCCATGTATTGGATCTCGAACTATTGCTGCATAGCGGCGTCCTACCGGAAACTCATTCGTCCGCAATTTCGGCAATCGCCACTAGCGAAGACGGGAAGCACATGGCTTCTGTTGACAATATCGGCGCTATTGCTTTCTTGGATCCTTCCGTGGGCCTCCGAACAGATTTTACGATACTCCATAGACATTCGATTCCCAACCTAAGTTTTTCCCCAGATGGAAAATTTCTCGCTGTCGGCTTGTACTCGCTTGACTCCATGGAGCCAGTCGCTGACTCAAACACGACCCTTTCTATTTGGTCCACCTCGCAACCGGTCCAGGCCCTCAGGAAGTTTCCTCTTGGGTTGAGCGTCCGATCTCTTAATTACACGGGAGACGGCAAGGGCCTCGTCGTCGGCGGCGCCGACCGTATACTGCGCTATCTTTCCGTTGATCCAGTGCCGGAGCGACTCGACTTTGCGGGACACAAGCCCAAGGAAGCGTGGGCCGTGGCTTACAGTCCAGTCGACAGGACGTTGGCGTCCGCTGGTGACGATGACACGATCAAGTTCTGGGACGCGACGATACGTAGGCACACAGGTACCTTGATCGGCCACACGGCGCTTGTTTCCTGTGTGGCGTTTTCTCCAGATGGGGTTTGGCTCGTCTCCGGAAGCTACGACAGGACCGTTAGAATCTGGAACGTATTGTCGGGCCGGATGCGTGTGATTAGCGATAGGCTGAAAGACGCAGTACGGAGCGTTGTTTTTTCTCCGGACGGGAAACTGATAGCGGCCGGCGCCCAATCGAAGGACCCGGTAATAACGGTGTGGGAAGCTGCGACCGGCAAAGTATGGGCAAGGCTGGACGCGAAAGGTCAAACAATCCGTGCACTCGTTTTCACGAGCGATAGCCGCACGCTAATCTCCGGCGGCGACGGCGACGAAATAACGCTTTGGGACCTACGAACGAACCAAATCTGCAAGTCGCTAAAGGTTACTCAGCACGTCCATGCTTTGGCTATATCTCCAAACGGAATCACGCTTGCAGCGGGTCAAAAAGGAGGGACAATCGCCCGCTGGAACCTGGAGACTGGCGAGGAAGAAAACACCTTTCTCGGCCACCGCAATGAAGTACGATCCGTGGTTTTTTCCCCAGATGGCAAAACCCTTGTTTCCGGCGGAGCGGACCGAGCCGTTCGCCTGTGGAACGCCGATACCAACACAGAGCTGCTCACATTTGCCGGCCTATCCCATAACGTTAATTCCGTGACCTTTTCACGTGATGGCCAAACTCTCGCCGCGGCGATACACGACGGATCGGTAATTGTTTGGCATGCACCAAGGCAATAGTCTTGGTTTATCCTCCGAGTGCTATTTGCTTGTTCTTGCGCTCGAGGCCTGATATCTCGTTGAGGGCGTCAATTTCTTTGAGAACAATTTGGACCAAAGTTATGGACCGGCCGGACTTGAGCTGCGGCCGCACAGGTCCGGTCTGTCTGACGTGGTTGACACAGTGATTCAGAGTCGATGAATTGACAAAACGCGGAGCTTCTCTCAGGCAGTATCAGACGATCGCAACCGGTGTAACGTCATCTTAGATATGAAGTTGCCGATTAAGCACCCGTGAGACTCTCTAGGGGCGTGATCGAAAACCGTCTCACTCGGGGAGCCTTCTGATCCGCAGCGGAATCCCGCTGCCAACGAGTTTACCCAAACGGCCGAGAGATTCGTCTCTCGGCTTTTGGCGTTTCTGGCCTATCTTTGGCGTCTTCCCGCACCTTTTATCCTTCCTCCCAACCTCTCTATTGCAAACCATTTCGGGCGGGTTCCGTACGTGACCGGTCACGTGCCGAAAGGGCGCCGTCTGAAATAGGCCAAAACTCTCGTGGTCTCGGGCGAGACTCAGAGATCGGGTTAGCCATGCGCAGTCCTGGAGTCGACAGTTCTTATCGTCGATCAAATCCAACAGTACGAATCCGGACGTTCATGCCCGCGAAAACGAGCGCGAATTGCCTTGAGGTTCCTCGCAAAACGAGGCTCAGTGTCACTCGGGTTAACGGCCACGAGACGCCCAAATTCGGGAGACCGCAATGAGCGAAACGATCCACCAGCAGTTGAAGCACCTGCAACGATTATCGGCCAAAGAGCTGCGCCAGCGCTACGGCGAGGTGTTCGGCGATGAGGCCCGAACGTGGAACCGCACCTGGCTGGTGCGACGGCTCGCCTGGCGCCTGCAATCGCTTGCCGAGGGTGGCCTTTCCGAACGCGCCAAGCAGCGAGCCGCCGAGTTGGCCAACGACGCCGACCTGCGTTTGACGCCGCCGGTAGCACGAGCGTCTGAGGTGACGACTGTCGCGGTCGAGCGCCTCTCCGACCAAGACGACCGCCTTCCGCCACCGGGCACGATCCTAACACGCAGCTATAAGGGCACGACCATCCGGGTGCAAGTCCTGGAGAAGGGATTCGCCTACGAAGGCGAACTCTACAAGTCGCTGAGCGCCGTGGCCAAGGCGGTCACGGGCAGCCACTGCAATGGCTTTCTCTTTTTCCAGCTCAACACCAAGAAAGGTAAAGCATGACCCGCAAGCCAACCACCGCGACTCAACCACGGTCGACCGTCCGCTGCGCTATCTACACCCGCAAATCGACCGAGGCGGGCCTCGAGCAGGAGTTCAACTCCCTTGATGCCCAGCGGGAGTCCGCCGAGGCGTTCATCAAGAGTCAGACGCATGAAGGCTGGATCTGCCTGCCCAAGGCCTACGACGATGGCGGCTTCACCGGTGGCAACCTGGAACGCCCTGCCCTTCAGCGACTGATCGCTGACATCGAAGCCGGTCTCGTGGACTGCGTGGTGGTTTACAAGGTGGACCGCTTGAGTCGATCGCTCCTCGACTTCGCCCGCCTCATGGAGCGGTTCGACAAGCACAAGGTCGCCTTCGTCTCGGTCACGCAACAGTTCAACACCGCCTCTTCAATGGGGCGGCTGATCCTGAATGTGCTGCTCAGTTTCGCCCAATTCGAACGCGAGATCATCAGCGAACGAACACGCGACAAGGTCGCGGCCACTCGTCGCAAAGGCAAATGGTCAGGCGGAGCTCCCATTTTGGGTTACGACATCGACGCACATGGCACACGGCTCATCGTCAACGAGGATGAAGCTGTCCAGGTTCGGGCCATCTTCCAGCTCTACCTCGATCATGGCGCCCTGCTCCCAGTTATCCGAGAATTGGAACGCCGTGATTGGACCAATAAGCGTTGGCAGACGCGAGCAGGCCATGACAGCGGCGGTGGGCCGATCAGCAAGACGGCGTTGCATCGCCTGCTGTCCAACGTCGTCTACATCGGCAAGGTGCGTTACAAGAACGAGGTCCACGATGGAGAACACCCGGCACTCATCGATGCTGAAACATGGCAGAAGGTCCAATCGCTGCTTCAGCGGAATGGTCGAAGTGGCGGCGGTCCTGGCCGGAACATGCAGGGCTTCTTGCTGAAGGGGCTGCTGCATTGTGCCGCCTGCGGTTGCAGCATGACACCAAGTCATACCAGGCGCGGTAATCGCCGCTATCGTTACTACGTTTGCACCAACGCCCAGAAACGGGGCTGGGACCAGTGTCCGTCGAAGTCGATTCCTGCGGGCGAGATCGAGAAGTATGTGGTGCAAGAGATTGATTTTGTCCGGCGTGGCAACAACCGGGATGCAGAAAGCCTTGGTGTAGATCCCGCCTGGCAAACGCTGGCGCCGCACGAGCAGGCCCACGCGATCGGTCAACTTCTGCAAGCCGTCCACTACCACGGAGGCACCGGCAAGCTGTCCATTCAATTCCTACCCGCTGCTTCGGCATCGCTCGCCAACGAACTCGCCCTTACCGAGGAGACACCATGATCCCCACCTCTCGCACTATCGAGCGGCAAATCCGCTTCGGGGATCGCAGCACTGGCGTCGAGGCAGGATCTACTCCGGACCGCATCGACATCCCAAAAGGCCGCCTACCCCACGTCGCCAAGCTCATGGCGCTGGCCATCCGTTTGGACGACCTCGTTCGCTCGGGCACGGTCACCACCTTCGCCGAGCTTGCTCGGCTGGGTCAGGTGAGCCGAGCGCGGATCACGCAGATCTTGAATCTGGTGAACCTGGCGCCCGACATTCAGGAGGCGATCTTGTTCTTGCCAAGGACAGAGCGCGGGCGTGCGGGGATCATTCTTCGGGATCTGCAACCAGTTGCGGCAGCGGTAGATTGGAACAAGCAGCGGCGGATGTGGGCCCGACTGGCCTCCTGAGGCGTGTCATTTTCGCTCGAAATAGCGCGGTTTTAGACCGGTTTCGACCCGATTTCGGTGGTTTCGTGACACTTTGCCGCCGAAATGTCACCTCCGGGGCTATCTTTCTCATAATTAGGCCGGTACGTTCTTCGCTCCTACCTTTGGCAGCGAACAGCCTGCAGAGCGGGAGCGCACCGAGCCTCCACTCCCATTATTCGCAGGCGTTCGGCAAGGGCGCATTCGCCGTATTTCATGGGGTTTTGCGAGCCTAGGCGGCTTCTCCAGGAGTAGCCGTGGTGGGCTAATCGTACTTCAGAAATGGACAGGATCAGTGCTCTCAACGACCCGAATCCCGGGCCCCGATCCGACCGGGCTAAGGGCGTTTTGTCACAAAATGTCACACCCGTGTCACAAATACCCGACTTTTCTCTCATAATTAGGGCTCCGGAAGTGCCAGGTACGTCCCCTCCACCCCCTCCAATCGACCGCGAAGACGACTAGTGGACAAAAAATCCAGCCGCTGCAAGTGCTATAACGCAACTGTATTTGCTGTATAGCCTTACGTTCAGGTAAAATGTGTATGCAGCCATGTCATAGGATGGTATAATACCTCATCACCTTGGCTCTGGAGCACAGGAAATTTGAAGATAGCAACGATCGCTTATGTGGTTTTAGCGTGTCACAAACTGTCACACGCCCCCAAAACCACCGTTTCGGCAGATCGGCGGCTTGTGGACAACCTCGCGCAATCACCTCGTTTGGAAGAATTCAGGGCTTAAGTCTCTCGGTATCCCGGAATGCCTTTAGGGTCGATTTCCAAAAAACCACGATTTTGGCAGGTCGGCGGCTTGTGGACAACCTTCCAAATTCGACGAATTTTCAAAATCGTCTCCTGGCCGAAGGAAAAGCACGGCGACGAAGGCGGTGAACCCGCGTTGCCGAAGCCAGCGGTCCTAACGGACTTTGATGACGGATAGAGGCGGTTCGATGAGTCTATGGTAAAAGGAGTGCCTGTGAGCGATACGGTTCTTCAGCAAGCCAACGACATCAGCTCCGGACTGATCTTCGAGCGCGATGACTGGACGTTGTTCCGCACCGTCAGCTGCATCTCTCAATTATCCGGTGTCCCTCCCGAATGCCTAAGGCGGCTCGTCGCCAAGGAACTGGCCGACAATGCTCTCGATGCCAGCGGATCTTGCACAGTCGGTGAACTCCCCGATGGCGTCTTTTTCATCGAAGATAACGGACCTGGCATTCCAGGTGGCCCAGAGCGGGTCGCAAGACTATTCTCTTTTGGGCGACCGCTGGTCTCCTCGAAAGTGATTCGACTCCCAACGCGCGGGGCGCTTGGCAATGGCCTACGTGTCGTTGCGGGTGCCGTGTTCGCATCCGCGGGCAGTTTGTGTGTTATGACCAATGGCCGGAAGCTGACGCTCACTCCTCTGGATACCGGAGAGACCACGGTCACGTCTAGCAAAAACATGCGTCAGCGAGGGACACGCATCGAAGTCCGCTTGGGCGATGGTATACCGCAAGACACCCACTTTCTGACTTGGGCGGAAGCAGCCATCCATGCGGCCGGTCTGAAGCCGATCTATGCCGGCAAAACCTCGGCATGGTGGTATGACGCCGATGCCTTTTTTGAACTTCTCAAAGCAGCCGGTCAACAAACCGTACACAGGATCATCCAAGAGTTCGAGGGTTGCAGCGGTCGAGCCAGCGCGATCGCTCAAGACTTCCTCGGCAAATCGGCCACATCGCTTACTTTCGAGGAAGCCGAGAGTCTCCTGCGAATTGCTCGGTCTGCTTGTAAACCTGTTCCACCCGGCCGACTTGCGCTGTTGAACAAAGAGATTCACGGTAGCTACGCGAACGCGCTTGGCACCTTGGAGCTAAAGCCCGGTCGGGGAACTCTGAGTGCCTTGTTGCCGTACACGGTTGAGGCTTGGTGCAATCCCTCGGAGGAGGGCAAGGATTCGCTTATCGTACTCGTGAACCGGACTCCGGTCACGGGCCCTGTGCATGTCGAGCGGTCCAAGGAGAAGACGCTCCTTTCTCTGTTCGGTTGTAACCTCGGCCATCGTTTCACTGTGGGTAGGAAACCAGTGAACCTAGTCATCAACATCCAGATCCCGTACATGCCGATCACGTCCACTGGCAAAGAACCCGACTTGAATCGCTTCCTCCCCGACATCGCGAAAGTGGTCACGAAAGCTTCTCGGAAATGCCAAAAGGCCAATCCCTCGAGCAAGAACATTAACCAGAACGACGTGATCTACGCCCACCTGCCGAACGCCATTGCTCATGCCAGCGGCTCGGGAAAGTATCGCTTCTCGTTACGTCAGCTTTTCTATGCCATCCGACCGCGGTTTCTCGAGGCGTTTGGCAACCGGGAACCCAACTACGATTGGTTTGCCAAGGTGATCGCCGACTATGAAACCGAGAACGGCGATATCCCGGGAATGTATCGAGACGATCGCGGTGTTCTTTACCACCCGCACTTGAAGACGACGATTCCGCTAGGGACATTATCGGTCGAGAGGTACGAGCGACCGGATTGGACATTCAACAAGATCCTTTATTGCGAGAAAGAGGGCTTGTTCCCGGTTCTTCAAGCAGCGAACTGGCCGGAGCGGCATGATTGCGCTCTGTTGACCTCCAAAGGGCATGCGACGAAAGCGGCCAAGGACATCATCGATCTGCTCGGTGATACGGATGAAGAGATCCTGTTTTTCGTGATTCACGATGGCGATGCCTATGGCACGGGAATCGTGCAGGCGTTGCAAGAGGCCACTCGCTCTAGGCCAGAGCGGAGTGTCGAAATTATCAACCTTGGCTTGGAACCGGAGGAAGGTCTGGCGATGGGTTTGCCCGTGGAGACCTTGAACGACTCGAAGAAACAAAAGCCGGTTGCCAGCTATGTGTCTCCGGAGTGGGCGGAGTGGTTGCAGACCAAGCGTATCGAGCTGAATGCCATGACTTCGCCGCAGTTCATCGAGTGGCTCGATCAGAAAATGGCCAAGCATGGCGAGGGCAAGGTGATACCGCCACAAGCGGTGATGACCGATTATCTCAGGAATAGCCTGCGCGACCAAATTGAAGAGAACACGCGCGAACGGATCCTTCGCGAGGCGGACCTAGCCGGACAAGTTCAAACGGCCATGAATGCGCGCGAAGCCACGGTGCAAAGCAGGTCAGTTGAGCTCGAAGATCTTGTCGCAGACGCACTCGAAGGTGAGCCAAGCGTTTCCTGGCGCAAGCCTATTAAGCAATTGGCGGTAGAGGTTGCCAAATGATTCGTAGGCACAAGGTTCCCACGACTTTGGCCTTATTTGCTGGATTGTTGGCGGCCTTTGCAAAGATCCAAACAGACGGAAGCCCCGACGTGGGGCTTCCCGAGAAACCAGTACGATTGATTGCTTGTCATTGCGCTTTGGACTCGCCAACCAGCGTGTGGTGCTCTAGATCAGAATGCCTGGCGTTCTCAGCTTTCCATAGGTTCACCTGTTTCGTGTACGCAATCCGGACCCGGGCCAAGTTGGCTGCTGCCAGTAGACTTTTGACCTGCCAACTCGTGGCCTAGGCGTTCCAGTGCGGCAGTTGATTCGCCTTCGTTGAACTACCGCGCCAGTGGCAGAGGCGTATCGCCGATCGCACCAGACCTTATGTTCCCTGGCGCAGAAACGATTTCGCGAGCTCATCATCCATTGGCGCCTCCACCAACGTCAAACCGAGCGCCGGCCGGAGGATAGTTTGGCCAGCGCCGAGCCGTCGGTGATCCAAAACGACGTGGTCGGGTTTCGCCGCTACTGGCGGGGCCCATGAGACCCCGCCTCAGTAAGGCTTTCAACGATTGAGGCTTCTGAAAGATGTGGCGTTTGTAGTGCCGTTGGCATTGGCGTGTCTCATGACTTATGGGCGAACATGCCGCGTCCAACCTTAACGAATCGAGATTCCTCACCCTTGGCCAGCTCGCGCAAAATGGCGCTGTAAAGCGTTGCCGAAGGCGTTTTGCCACCAGGAGAGCTCCAGTAATTCTGGATCGCCATTACATCGATTAGCTCCTGACAGCTCATCGGCTTCTTGGATTCGGCCAGGACTTTGGCCGCCGCGTCAAGAGCGACTCATCTTCTTCTGCGGATTGTCGCCTACCTGGTCGGATTCCACCGCTTTCATAGGTCCTGACTCCGTAGCTGCCGGTTCCGCACTGTGTGGTTTCGGCTCGTCCGCAGGATCCAGAAATTCCAAACCCTTGCTGGCCAGCTCCGCTCGTTTCCACGTCACCTGCTCGCCATCAACCCACTTAATCTTCACCGACACCGCATTCGCCCAAACGATGCAGCCCTCGACCTGATCTTCGCTGGAACGAACCCGAGTCCCGATCTTTATGACGGGAATCGTCTCCTGGCTCGCACGGAAAGCACCGGGCAGGATCTTATTCTGAGCCATTTTCACGTCTCCGTTCAAACTGGTTTTTCCAAAGCAGGCAACGCCCGCAACGACAACACAGTTACCTCGCAGCGCCGATGACCTGAAGGCCAGCATCCGGAAAAGCGATCGGAATTACGAAAATCGACGGCGTCATTTTGACTTCGACCGTGGCGAATTTGTAGGAAGGAGCCTGATTTTTCCCACGGACTCGAGGATTGCAGTCATGAAAGTTGAACTACGCCCCATCACGACCATTCGACCGTACCCAAACAACCCACGGCAAAATGAGGCTGCCGTCGATGGAGTCGCGAAGTCGATCCAGGAGTTTGGCTTTCGCCAACCGATTGTCGTCGACGAGGAAGGAGTCATCGTTGTCGGGCATACCCGCTACAAGGCAGCGCTGAAGCTCGGCATGGACGAGGTGCCAGTCCACGTGGCGGTCGGGTTGTCGCCAGCCCAGGCCAAGGCCTATCGCATTGCCGACAACCAATCCGCAACACTGTCGTTGTGGGACGATCCCAAGTTGTCGGTCGAGTTGGCCGCTCTGCAAGAGATGGATTTTCAGCTCGACCTTACGGGATTCTCGGGTGACGATCTGGCTCGGTTGATGGATCCACCCACCACGGACGGACAAATCGATCCTGATGATGTACCCGAGCCACCCGACGAGGCATTAACCAAGCTTGGTGACCTGTGGATCCTGGGGAAGCACCGCTTGCTTTGTGGAGATTCGAGTAAGCCCGAAGATGTCGATCGCTTACTTGGTGGTGCCTTGATCCACCTTGGAAATATGGATCCGCCGTACAACGTCAAAGTTGAGCCACGTAGCAACAATGCCATAGCCGCGGGGCTTTCATCATTCCCAGGAGCAACACATCATCAGGGTTTCGATGTCGAACGGCATCCCGGAAAGTCCAAGCGAACGACCAAGAAGCTTCGAGCCAAGGATCGGCCGCTCGCTAATGACTTCGTCAGCGATGCCGAATTCGACCACCTGTTGGCCGCGTGGTTCGGCAACCTGGCTCGTGTGTTGGTTCCTGGAGGCGCGTTCTACATTTGGGGCGGGTACGCCAATGTCGGCAATTATCCACCGGTCCTGAAGGCCTGCGATCTGTATTTCAGCCAGGCCATTATTTGGGACAAACAACATCCAGTACTGACTCGCAAGGACTTTATGGGTGCCCACGAATGGTGTTTTTACGGTTGGAAAGTCGGCGCTGCCCACCACTTCTACGGCCCCAACAACGCCACAGATCTATGGGCCATCAAGAAGGTCAATCCACAGAGCATGGTCCATCTAACGGAGAAACCCGTCGAGCTGGCCGCTCGGGCCATCGAATACTCGTCGAAGCCAGGACAACATGTCATGGATCTCTTCGGTGGCAGTGGTTCCACCTTAATCGCTGCCGAGCAGACGGGACGCAAAGCGTTTCTCATGGAGCTGGATCCGCCTTACTGCGATGTGATCCTTGACAGATGGCAGAGATTCACAGGCAAGAAAGCGGTTCATGCCGAGACCGGCGCACCGTTCCCGAAAGAGCCTGCTTCGACGCGAAGTGCAGCTTCGTGACACAATGTTGAACCAGTGACTTTGAACGGAGTACGCCCCAATGGAACCGACTAAGCCCTCAAAGTTTGACGCGGCCATCCTTGCCCTTGCCTGCGGCGCCAGCGTTGACAACGCGGCGCAGCAGGCAGGGGTCAACAAACGCACCCTCTATCGTCGCCTGAAGCGACCCGATTTTAGTAACCGGGTTCAAGCGCTCCGGACCGACATGGTGCAACGCTTGGCGGGCAGCCTCACCGCTGCCGGGACGGAATCCCTCAAAACATTGCTGGATCTGCTCAAAGTAGGCACCGCGCCTTCCGTGCGGCTCGGAGCCGCGGGCCATCCTGGAGCTGAGCGTCAAATTCCGTGAGATGGCCGATTTAGGAGAACGATTAGCCGTCTTGGAAGCGATGTTGGCCAAAATGGCCCAACCATGACAGGAGACGCCGTGAACTTACGAACGAGACTTGCACACCTACGGTCGGCGATGGATCGTCGCGAGAAATCGTCGTCGGTCGGGGCACGTACTCCTCCTCGATTGAGTACGCCAGCCGACATTCTGAAGCTACTTGAAGAGGCCGCAGCCGTGTTGCAGTCGGATCCCTTTGCGGAGCCGGCCGCAAAGGCCCGTGCCATGGGTCATCTGGCCGCCGTCGCTCTCAAGGCGATCGAGACCAACAATCTGGCCGCGCGCGTGGCGTTACTCGAGATGGTCCTCAAACAACGGCCGAAAGGTGAAAAGCAATGAACACCAAAACCTTGACGGGGCTCTACGACAGGCTCGTTCCATCTGAGCGCGTTCCCCTCCTCTTTGCGGCGCTAGGACGCGACGACGACCTCGAAGCATCCCGGTTGGTCGACTCGGCGCCCACGCCTGCCTTCCGGATATCCGACCACTATGGGCTATGCGACAGCATCAGGCAGTTGTCCCTCTTTCACATGACCGAGAAGCTCGATCACGCGCTCGTCTTTTCAACCCAGCTCGGATTGTGGTTGAAATATGAAACGTCGACCGAGTTCGAAGACAGAATAATGACGGAACGTCTCCGGCGCCGCGCCCACTTGACCGGCTACAAACTCTGCGTCGAGGCTGACGCCTGGAAGCTCGTTTGCGCCGAGATGCATATCGAACCAGATGTCTTGTTAAAGAGGCTTTGCGGCTTCGAGACGGTCCGCAAGTTCGAAGAGATCGCCCGTTCGCTACCTCTGTGGACGCCCGAAGAGACGGCCACTTACCTGAAGAACATGGGTGAGGATGAAAGTAAGATGCCGACCGTCGAGAAGGCCGCGCAGAGTATGCGTGACTTTATTCAGCATCGAGTCGAGTGGTGGAAGGGTTGATCCGTTCTCACCGCTGCTCGCCGTCCCAGGGGAGAGGAATTGTGATTATCAAGAACCTCGCCGGCTTCCAGACGGAATGTTGCACGTTGCACGGCTTTGAACCCGTGCGCCACGCCACAGAATCCGCTCGATTAAGGTTGTGGACCGCCGCTCCCTTTTGGTAGTCGACTGTTTTGCCCCAGTCGGATCTGGAAAACGCCTTCGTTTGGGTTAGCATAACCTGAAACGGAGGTATTGCCATGTCCGAGAAGCAGACACGCCGCCACTTTACGCCCCAAGAGAAGGTCGCTATCGTCAAGCGCCATCTCCTCGAAAACACGCCCATCTCCAAACTCTGCGATGAGTTCGAGATCAGCCCCACGCTCTTCTACCAGTGGCAGCGGCAACTCTTCGAGAATGCCCACCTCGCTTTCGAAAACGGCCGTAAGTCCAAGGCCGTCGACGACGCCAAGGATCAGAAGATCGAACGTCTCGAGGCCAAGCTGCAACGCAAGGATTCCGTGATGGCCGAGCTCATGGAAGAGCATACCCTTTTAAAAAAAGAGCTTGGGGAGATCTAAAGGGTCGTTGGGTGCCACACGACTCCCGCGACCAACTCGTCGACTTCGTCCGCGCTTGGAGCGACAAGACGGAGATCGCCGTCTGTCGCTTCCTGCCGTGGATCGGCATTGGCTCCAGTAAATTCCACGACTGGAAGCATCGCTTCGGCAAGGTCAACGAACACAACGCCTGGATACCACGCGACCACTGGCTCAGCGACGACGAGAAGGATCGCATCTGTACATTTGCTCGCTTCCATCCCCTCGAAGGCTATCGCCGACTGACCTTCATGATGCTCGACGCCGATGTTGTTGCCTGTAGTCCCACCAGTGTCTATCGCGTTCTGAAAGTCAATGGCTTGTTGGCGGGAGCCACTCCCAACATCTCCAAGAAGGGTACTGGTTTCGTTCAACCGTTGACACCCCATGAACACTGGCATGTCGATGTCAGTTACCTCAACATCGCTGGTACGTTTTACTTCCTTTGTTCCGTCCTCGATGGCTGTAGCCGCTTCATCGTCCATCACGAAATCCGCGAAAAAATGGAGGAATCCGACGTGGAGATTATTATTCAACGTGCCCGCGAGTCGTACCCCAACGCCAAGCCACGCATCATTTCCGACAATGGGCCCCAGTTCATTGCCAAGGACTTCAAGGAGTTCATTCGTATTGCCGGCATGACCCACGTCAAGACCTCCCCCTATTACCCACAGTCCAACGGTAAGATTGAACGCTGGCACAAAACTATCAAGGGGGAATGTATCCGTGTCCAGACGCCGTTGTCGCTTGACGAAGCACGGCGCATCGTTGGTGACTACACCGAGCACTACAATACGGTACGTTTGCACAGTGCCATTGGCTACGTCACCCCCAAGGATAAACTGGAGGGCCGGGATAAGGAGATCCAGGACACGCGTGATCGGAAGTTGGCCGAGGCTCGGGAACGCCGTAAGGTACAACGCCAGACCCAACGCCAGCAGGCTGAGTGTCAACCCATTGTCACTGCCACGCCGGCGATTGACTTCGCCGCCATTCGCGCAGTCGTCACCATGGCCGCCGTGTTGGAATTGCTCGGCTTCCGGGCCAACAGTAGTCAAGGTGCCCAGCAGCGTGGCCCTTGTCCGCTGCATGGCTCAACCACCGGGACGAGCCGTTGTTTCTCGGCTAACCTCGACGAGCAGATGTTCCATTGTTTCAAGTGTGGCTGTAGCGGCAACGCACTGGACCTATGGGCGAAGGCCAAGCGGTTGAGTGTCTACGATGCGGCCGTTGATTTGTGTCAATGCCTGGGCATCCGGTTGCCGTTGCTTGCGACGCGGAACAAAGAAGAGGAACCCGTAGCTACGGAAGAAAATTCCGGTACAATGCCGATGGCCTCGAGTTGAGGCTTTTTACTCGCTAACCCAGCGAGGCGATTCTTCCAGATTGGGCTGAACCAAGACAAGTGAATGGCTGCCGACTACCAGATTCGCAAGTGGCACGAACGTGGCCACGCCATTCACTAATGCAGCGCTGCCGATCGTCACACCTCCACTTTTGAAGATGATTACGCCTGTTGGCATGCCGCCGCTAGACGCAACGGTCGCGGAAAGCGTAAGTTGTTGGCCATAAATGGTCGAGGGCGCACTTTCAGCCAACATTGTGGTGCTGGCTGCCTTGTGTACGACCTGCATCAGGTTACCAGATATGCTCGCGTTGAAGTTGCTATCTCCGGCATACGACACGCTGATGGTCTGATTGCCCACAGGTAGACCGGTCGCCGTATAGGTCGCGGTGCCACCGTTCAATGTCGCGGTCCCAATTGGGGCACCATCATCAAGGAATGTAACTTGGCCCGTTGGAGTGCCCGAGCCCGGTGCTTTGGCCGCGACGGTCGCCGTGAAGGTGACTGCCTCGCCGAATAGGGATGGGCTGAGCGAGGTGGATACGATTGTCTTCGTCGCATCCTGACTCACCGTTTGAGAAAGTGTGCCCGTATTGGCGCTAAAGTTGCCGTCGCCGCCGTAGGTTGCGGAGATCGTGTGGCTGCCCGTGGCCAACTTCGTTGTGTAGCTGGCCCTGCCACCAGCGAGCATGATTGGGGCACCGACCACTCCATCAATCGTGAATACGACGGTACTCGTGGGCTTGCCGGCGCCGGGAGAAGCTGCGGCGACAATGGCTGTGAACGTCACGTTTTGTCCCGAAACTGGCGCGGCGACAGAGGAAGTCACCGTAACCGTCGTGCCGTCCTGATTCACGGTCTGCGTAACATAGCTGGACGTGCTGGTGAGAAAATCGGCATTACCGACGTATTTGGCAGTAATGACGTGGCTGGCGACGGCAAGCAATGAAGTCGTGTAGGTTGCGGAGCCCATTTGTAATGCCTTCGTGGCAAGCAACGTCGTGCCATCATAGAAGCTCACATTACCCGTCGGTGTTGCGGTGCCGGCGCCGAGGGTCGAGACATTGGCGATAAAGGTCGCGCTCTGGCCGTAAACGGACGGATCGATGGTTGAGGTAAGCGTCGTAGCCGTACTAGCTTTACCAACTACCTGTGTGACTTGCGTGGCTGCGCTACCCGTAAAGTTCGCTGTGGCGGCGTATGCCGCTTTGATATGGTGGGTGCCAACGCTCAGCGTCGACGTCAGAAGCGTCGCTGTTCCATTCACCAGCATCACTGGAGCAATCGCGGTTCCATCGACAGTGAAGGTGACGTAACCCGACGGCGTTATCATGCCCGGGGCCTTGGCCGACACGGTGGCCGTGAATGTCACAGACTGACTGTAGACCGAAGGACTGCCGCTGGTACTAAGCACCGATTTCGTCGCATCAGCCGTGACCGCCTCGGTCACATTCGATGACGTACTGGTGAGATATCGCCCTGCTCCGCTATAGACCGCGTAGACCGCGTCAGCCGAGCCGACCACAAGGCTATTGATAGAGCAGCTCGCCGCACCATTTGCAACATTCGCGGTGCCAAGTGGCGTGGCACCGTAATAGAACGTCACCGTCCCACTGGTCAAGGCTGGCGAACTACCGGCGGAAACCAATGCGGTGAATGTGATGGGCTGCCCATAAACGGAACTTTTTGTCGAAGCACCGATGGAGGTAGTTGTACTGGTCGTGGCCACATAGGTTGTGGTGAGGAGGACGTTGCTGCTCGTCATGCTGCCGTAGCTGATTGTATACGTGTCTCCCGAACTGTCGGTAACCGTCCCTCCTTGCGGAAGCCCCGAAAACGTGCCGGTCACCGCATTCGCCGCCAGACCCTGGAAAAGGGTGAATGTTTGGTTTACGGACGGTACGAAACTAGGTTCGGCTACGAGCGTCAGTTGGCCACCAACCGAGTCCGAGGTCGCGGCTATGGTGGAAGGAATTTGGAATAGCCCGTGGGACGTTCCAAACTCGACAGTCAAAGTCGTGGGTGAGAGTTGGAGCGTGTCGGCGGAAATGGAGGACGTCGGTGAGAGAGTAACGCTTGGGCCGTCGAAATATAAAGCGGAGCCAGCAGCGCCAGAGATGTTGCCGCTGTTAGTCACATTGCCGGTGAAGGTGAGCGCGCCGGAGTTGGTCACGACGGAGCCATTGTTGGTGAACGGCAGACCAACTACAACTGTGGATGTGTTATTGGGGGTGTCGAACAAACCGTTGTTCACGAAGGCGGTGTTTGTTGCTCCGCTCTGTGCTTGAGGTAGCAATAGCCGGCTGTTTGCCAGGTGCCGTTGTTTGTGATTGAAACATTCGATGCCAAGACATAATTGGAGTACGAAGTTGTAACGCCGTTACTGACCAGGTTGGTGTCGAGAGCGAGAACATTGCCAATGATCTGGTTCGGATTGGCCTGTGTACCACCGTCAAGGTAAATGATTCCCGTGCCAGCGAACGTGCTAATGTTGCTGTTATCGTACAAGTAACCGATATGCAGATCGGTGTTGGTCGTGATAATGCTGGAGCCACCAGCAAGGATAAGCGTTGGCACGGTTAACTGGCTGTACCCATTGTTGTTTACGATGTTAGCCTGCGAAATGTCGGCTGCGGCTGCTGTAAACCGACCAGGTGCTACCGTCTACGGACACCGCTCCCGTGAAGGTGACGCTGGCGTCGAAGAAAGAGGAGATGCCAGCGACCGAGTACGATCCCGCTACGGTCGAGGTGCCATTTTGGAATGCGATGGTGCCGGCGATAGCCGAGATGGGTGAATTGGAGTCAAAGGAGTTGTTCACGCCCTCAAAATAAAGTGCCGATCCAGCAACATCGGCGTTCCACGTGCCGCCAGGTACTGGTCACATTACCATTGAAAGTGATAGTGCCGGAGTTAGCTACGACGGAGCCGTAGTTGCTGAACGGCAGGTCGACCGCGATGGTGTATGCGTTATTGGGGGTGTCGAACAAACCGTTGTTCACGAAGGCGGTGTTTGTTGCTCCGCTCTGTGCTTCGAGGTAGCAATAGCCGGCTGTTTGCCAGGTGCCGTTGTTTGTGATTGAAACATTCGATGCCAAGACATAATTGGAGTACGATGTTGTAACGCCGTTACTGACCAGGTTGGTGTCGAGAGCGAGAACATTGCCAATGATCTGGTTCGGATTGGCCTGTGTACCACCGTCAAGGTAAATGATTCCCGTGCCAGCGAACGTACTATAGTTACTGTTATCGCTCAAATAACCGATATGCAAATCAGCATTCGTGCTAACGGTGCCGCCGTTTAGCTGAAGCGTAGCCACGGTCGAGGAGTTGAGCACTGTCAACGAGCCATTGGAAATCTCTAGTGGGACGTAGCTGACAAGGCTTTTTACAGTGTCTTGATAGTTTCCGTCGTGGCTGACAGTGAATGCGTTTTGCCCTCCGAGTTGGCCGATGACGACGCAATCGATCGAGCCCGGCACGCTTCCCGTGCTCCAGTTGCTGCTCGTGTCCCAATCGCTATTGGTGCCGCCGATCCAATTAACCATGGCCGGTACAGTTCGATCCTCGAGCATTTCGAGATTAAGCGAGCGGCGGGGGCGGGTAGCCGTTTTGAGACTGCCACGTCCGGAGAGGAGCTTTTGGAAGGCGCACGTCCACGAACTAGGACGGGAAGAGATAAACATCGTTGTTAGTTCCTTGGCGACCAGGGTATACGACGATCGATGGAGTGTGGCTGCGTTTGGGAACAATTGTTCACGTACTAACGCCGCGCGTCCGCTCGCGAATTAACTTTGGACACTCTACTAAAGGCGTGCTGGTTTGCAAAAGCGCTCGCGGATTTTCGATTTTTTGTGTAAATGCGGAATAGAAAGGCTTCGAGCCTGCCGCAAATGCGGTCACGGGGCGGACTTCGCCTGTTTTCCCGGAATTTTCACGGTTGCAGCTTGCTTAGCAAGCTCGGCGGCCTCGGACCAGAGCTTCGTCCAGTGCTCACGCTCCTCAGCCATCAGATGCGACAATGTATCCGCGCTTCGCAAGCCTTCGAGGTCCGGGTCTTCGAGCCAATGTCGAATCGTCTGTGCGACGATGGGGCCGAGTTTCTCTGGATCGCGGGTAAACAGAAGCTTCCACGCCCGGAGGTCGGCGGCGAGCCATTTTCGAGCCAAGCCTCGCAAGCGTTCTTTCTGCTCGTGGGCAAGATCTGCGGCATCGGTGCCTTTCCCACTGACGGCAATCGCACAGGCGCAAACCGCGTTGTAGCGGTGCTGTGTATTCAGATTCTCAGCCAACGCCAGACTGGCCGAGAAGGCGGATTCATAAAATCGCGTTGCGGCAACGTGATTTTTTTGTGCATCTGGCAGATCGTGGTTAGATGTCATCCGTTCGAACTTCCAAATTGAGCGTCGCAGGTAAGTCACGTAGACGGCTAAGGACAGCGTCACGAGAAGTAAGGTTAGGGCACCCAATGCGCCGACCCTCCATGATCGGTCCCCCGCGAGGAGCAGTCCGAGGGATCCGACGCCACAAATCGCGATGACCGCGAAGCCGTGCCACGCGATGAACCTGCGCCAAAAATGCTCGACGGCCTTTTGGATAATCTGCCGACTATAGGTGACGGTAGTTTGATGCGTCATAAGGTGGGTACCTTGTACAAAGGGGAGGCATTTAATTTCAGAGAGAACCTTCGACGCGGACGAAACCGTTGACTTGTCGATCCCTCAGAAACACCACGCGAATCGAAGAGAGGTTGCTTCAGGATTCCGTGGTGGGTTTATTGACAATCGGGGTTATAAAAAAGTTCGGCCGCGGTGCCTAATCAGAAACGTGGCGACGGGGATGTCCTGCGACGACATTAGATCGCTTCGCAGGTTCTTCCGCACCAAAAGCCTAGGCCCAGACCATTGCGCGGCCGAAGTTATTCTACAGTGAGTTCTTCGGCGTCTCATAACCCCTTGGTAAGTCGCGCGACCATGACAGCGAAGGCGACGACGCAGCCCAAGACACCAAGAGCGAGCATCGCGAAGCCGCAGCCAAATAACCAGTCTCGGGAGGGCGCGGTCATCTCGGTAGATGTCGTCCCCCACTTCACGAGGGCAAGGGCCGATAGAATGACCAGGGCGAGGGATGTAACCCCGACGATTGTTGCTGCAATTTCAGGCATGGCGCCCGTTACTCCTTATTGCCGAAAAATGAACTATCAAGGATCAATCCGTCGCATGAATCCATGCAAGCTGTGGGGGCATGGCAATCTGAAAGTACCACTGTCCGCGATTCACTCAATCCCCCAACGGAGGCTTGCGCCATCCGCGACTTTCTTTGCCTCCCGCTGACATTCTCACACGCGATCTCGGGAAGATCAGGATGCTCATCCGCATCGTCGACGCGATTCGCGATGCCGCCCGATTGCCGTCGCGGCGAAAAAGAGACATGGTCGAATTTGGCCGCCAGGCATCCGATCGCGATTTGCAGCAAAGTGTGCGCAGCGACTGCAGACATGTCCGGAGTCGGCGCGCACACTTGCGTTCGGGAGGTTCCGGTCAGTTCACACGGCCTGGGGCAGGATTTCCAAAATTCGGCGATTTCTGCAAGGCGGCAAGCTGACTACGTGCAGAAATGACCTGTTTTGGAAAATTGGTATTCTTCTACCTCTTACCTCGGGGGCCAACATGCCGTGCGTGCTTGGGCCAGGTAGTGCCTCACAGGCCATAAACCTGCTATGTCACCGGGTGAGGAAGTTCATGGGGACGGCCGGGTTGTTCTGCGGGTTTACGATGCCGGGCTGAGCAATTCACTGATCCGGGCCAGGTGATAGTCGTCGTGTTCTGCCACGAAGTAGGCCAGGTCGATCACGTTCATCGATGCCTTCAGCCGTGGGTGGATTGCCGTGAACGCAATCCCGTCATCCGGGAAGGTCTCCAACTGACGGACCAAGATCCCTCGGCCTGTTCGGAAGGACATGAGCAGCCCCACGAGCGGCGCCGCGTTGTGATTCGCTTCGTGGGTCTGGCGGTTCGCTAAGTCTGCTTCAGCGAGTTGGCCTCGCTTCTGCGCCAGGTCGCCGACTCGCTGCTGCCAGAGGGGCTCCAGGTCCAGCAAGTGGCCGACATTCTCCTGGATTGACCAGGAGCCCCCGCCGCAGTGGATGAGGGTCTCGTGCGGCACGCCGGCCAGGCGGTCGGCGAGGCGAGCCGGAGTGCCGCGGAGCCGCTCGATGAGGACTGGCAAGAGGTGCGCGGCCAACCCGGTCGGGAACACACGCTCGAACCACGGCAGACGGTTCACCATCCCAAGAGCCTCCCCAACCGAACGCTGTTAAGCAGCCGGAGCCGCGTACAACGCCGTCTTTTCCGCGTGAAACCAGAATGGCGGCCCCCCATCAGACGCAGCCGTTGGTTAGCCCGTGCGACGAGCAGTGATCTCTACTCCTGGGCGCCTTCGGCCTCGTTTATCACTTCCGATTGTCCCTTGGCAGATGATTGGATGCCCCCAGTCATTTGCCAAATGATGCCCCCCAAAATCGCTACAGGGATCGTAAGGGCCAACTCCACGAGAACCGGCCAGTGTAGGCCTGGATGGTTCGCTATGTCGAAGAGTGGATCGAGGAAGCCCTGGCCCGGTCTTCCGTTCACAACGCGGGAAAACAAGACAAGCTCGGCGATGAGGCCAACCATGAGAGAGTTTGTCCAACCTGTGTTTTTGCCAAGTCGAGCGGCGACATAGCCGCTTAAACAGACGGCAACAAGGAAGCTGACAAGGAACACGACCGGCTCTGCTTCAGGCGAAATTAAGCCTAGCCACCGGTTGAATACCAATAAGATCGAAAGGTGTACGACAACCATGAACAACAAGCCGACCAAGCAGCCTTGAAGCCCGCGATTGCCGTTGAATCGTTCCTCTTGAATCATGGACTTCTCCTGTTTGAGGGTTAACAACCAAGCTCACCCGCCGGGGTCGCTTGCAATGACGTCATACCGCGCGAAACCAGGATGGCGGGCCCGGTCAGCTTCAGTCGTTCATTTGGCGCTACCGCTCGTATTCGCCGGCGACGTCTGTTGTCCCACTCTTTTTGGCTTGCATGAAAAAATCTGGGTCAACAATTAGCCGTCCAGATTCCAACCGCACCGACGATTTGCCCGAGTCAGGCCCGGATCCAGCGACCACGACACCGCCTTCGACCGTATACTTCCATTTCAATACGCCGTCGGCCAGCGACCATGTGCCCCTGCCTTGGAACCTGTCCGCCGCCCGCTGAGGTGGCTGAACTTCAACCTTCGATGTCCAGGTGCCGTCAGCAGCGATGTCGATCTCTTGCGATTTGATGTAAAGCTCGGTAGGCGGTTGTCCGCCAGCGCGAACGAGTCGCCATTTACCCACAAGGTCGTTGACCTGCGGCCCATTTGCCTCGGGTTCCGCAGGCGCCGTGCCTGGGTCGGAGGGTTTCTTGTCGGAGTTACATCCGCAGACGAAGATAGCAAGGCAACAAGTGAAAACAAGCTTGCCGCAAGCCATCATGATGCACACCCCTACACCGTTGAACATGAATTAGTCAGAACCGTTTTTCTGTCTAGAAATCCCTACAATTCTGGCTTACATCTTTCCTATCGTTCGATTGAATCTCACCGTATTCGAGTCGAGCTGGCCAGTCAAACGAATTCACCTGTCGATTCTCCTCTACCGCAAGACTGAGGTGAGGTCGCCCGTTGAAAACGAGACATGGTCGAATTCGCCCGTTGCGTCGCCCTTCGCCCGACGTTAGCGCCTGTCGCGTCCAATTCCCGCCTCCCGTAAACGACTTGAGGCCCCCGCAATGGAGGCCTCGGTTGATTCCTCGCTATCCCACGCCATCACGGCGTCGCCAAGCCGCCGGCTGGAACGCTGCCATCCACAGGGCTATGTTCCCCTCCTGCACCATCGCCCTTGAGCTGCCCCAACCGCTTCGTATACGCAATCCGCACCCGAGCCAAGTCGACTGCAGCCAGTAAACTCTTGACTTGCGGCGTCAACTCCTTGCCAAGGCGTTCAAGGACAACCACCGTTTCCGCCTCCTTGAATCGCAGCGCGTATGTCGATGCCAGGTCCGCCGATTGCTGCAAGCGCAGCGTTTCCTGGCGCAAGATCGCCTCCGCATCTTGCTGGCCGACCTCATCATCCGTTGGCGCTACCGCCTGTGTCAAACCGAGCAACGGCAGAAGGGGTTTTGCGACCTTGTCGAAGTCAGGCCAGGAGATCGTCTGGCCCGCGAGAACACCGGTACGGTCCTTCTCGACGTGGGCTACCGGGAAGGCGGGTTTGTTCTTGGCCGGTCGATGCGATTCGAGACGCAACAGCACGTCCGGTTCGTAGGCTGTCTCTCCCTCGGCACGCATGCGGAAGCCAAGGCTCTTCAGCTCACCGCTGGATTCATCCTCGCCATAGTCGATCCCCTGTCGCCCGCAGATGACGACGTGCAACGGCGACGTCAACAAAAAATGCAGAAGTTCTTTATAAGGTTTTTTGATCAGAGTCCACGCGTGCATCGGGATCGACCCGATTTTCGTTTGCCGCCCGGTGTAGGCGTTACGGCAGGCATCCCAAAGGTGCGTGATCGAGTCGATTACGATCACGCCATGCGTGCCATGGTCGAGGTTCTTTAGAGCGGCGAGCACTTCGGTGATCGATTTCGTGTGTAACACGTCGAAGTCGAACGCCTGCGGATGGGCGGTGCGTTGGCTTACCTCCTGACCGTAGAAGGCGGTGCCGAACTCGGTGTCGCAGCAGGCGACGCGCTTGCCCGTGTGCTGGGCCAAGCCCTCGGCGATCAGCAGTGACGTGAAGGTCTTGCCGCTGCCGGCGGGACCGTAAATGCCCAGCTTGAGCGCGGCTTTTAGGGACTGCGGCTTCTGGAAAGATGCCATGGTGGTGGCTCCTTTGGTGGTTATGCCTTGAGTGTGAAATAGCCGCGACCTGTTTTGACGAAGCGGGACTCATCCCCGCGGGCCAGCTCGCGCAAGATGGCGCTGTACAACGTGGCCGCTGGCGTTTTGCCGCCGGGCGAGCTCCAGTAGTTCTTGATGGCCATCGCTCCGATCAGCTCCTGGCAGGTCATCGGCTTCCGAGATTCCGCCAGGACCTTCGCAGCGGCGTCCAGGGCGCTCATCTTCTTCTCGGCCGTATCGCCTGCCTCCAATGACTTCGGCGTATTTGCCAAGGCGAGCTTTATTACCGTGGGAGCCTCGCTGGCTGTGGTGACCTCCTGGAGGTCATCATCCAGAAACTCCAATCCTTTGCTCGCCAGCTCCGCCCGCTTCCACGTGACCTGTTCGCCATCGTTCCACTTAATCTTCACCGACACGCCGTTGGCCCAAACGATGTGTCCCTCGACGTTGTCGTCGGTAGAGCGCACCCGACTCCCGATTTTCAGTGCCGGGAGGTCTGAGGCTGATTCTCCTGGACCATTTTTCTTCCGCGTCATGATCGTAACTCCCTATGAAACTTGTACTTGTAGGACGGGTATTACCCGCATGACAACACAGTTACCTCACCCTCGGAGACACCTTAAGGCCAGCATCGGAAAAATAGCGCGGAATTGCGGAATTCAGCTTGGTAGCTTAACTTCGGACCCGACTCTCTCAGGTTTCACGCCTGGGCGAGGACCGGTTGATGCTGCCTCTGCTCCACATGATCGAGCAACTCGATCTCGCGGTCCTGTTTTGGCGGAATTTGGGGCTCTCGGCGGAATGCCAGTCGTTTCCCGACGATGCCGACGACGTGGCGCGTGGCGAACGTCTCCTGGAAATTGCGAAATTTGCCGGATACCGGCTTTGCGTCGAAGTGGACGCTTGGAAGCTGGCCTATTCGGAAGGGCCGAATAATCCAGAGGGACTGCTACAGTTTCTGACTGGCTTCGAAACGTTACGGGAGATCGCGGCGAATGCCCGGATGTCGGTTTGGAAGCCGGAAGAAATGGCCGCACATCTGAAGCAGATTGGCAAAAAAGACGTCGAAGTACCGTCGGTTGAAAGGTCGGCGCGGAAGCGTGCGCGAATTGATTCAGCGGCGCCTAAAGTGGTGGAATCATTGGCCTGTTGCGTTTTCAGCGCTTACGCTAAACCCATTCTCGACCCAACCGCTCCGCATGGCTCAGCACGGACTTTACGGCTTCGTTTTGGCGGTCGGGCGGATGACCGTGTTTCCGGAGAATTCGATTCGCTGGAACATCGATAGGAGGCGATCAATGAACATCAAATCCTTGGCGGGATTTTACAATAAACTGAAGCCGACAGAACGCCTTCCCCTTATCACCGCTGCCGTGGGGCGTGGCGGCCTTATTTGGTGAATAACCGCCGCCAAGCTCTAGCCCTCAAGCAAGCGAAGCCCCCGTCGCTTTTCTCTCGAAATATCGTGAAAAACTCGAAATCCCTCGCTCTTTCTGCGGTGTTTAATGATTTGCCGGTCAAAACACACCCAAGAAGAAAAGGAATTTCGAGTGAAAGCCAAGATACAACGCCAACTGGCCAAACGCAAGCGTCGCATCACTCGTCGACTCGACAAAACCAAGCTCGGCCGCGTCGATCGGCCGATGTTTCGAGCCGCCAACATCCACTACGATATTGCCGAACGCGATCGTGGCACGGCACACGGCGGCATTGGGGCCTTCCACAAACTCGCACGCTGGCTCAAACTGCCCGAGACCATCGACCAGAAGTTGCATCTGCTCAAAGTCCACCTGCCCTACCACGAGTCCGATCACGTGCTTAATCTGGCCTACAACGCCCTGTGTGAGGGCACCTGCCTCCAGGACATCGAGCTACGCCGCAACGACGAGGTCTTTCTCGATGCCCTCGACGCCCAACGTATTCCCGACCCGACCACCTCTGGAGATTTCTGCCGTCGTTTCCAACCGGAGCATATCCACATCCTGCAAAATGTATTTCACGAAGCCCGCCTCAAAGCGTGGGCCGAACAACCAGTGGATTTCTTCCGCCGTGCCACCATCGACATGGATGGAGTCCTCGTGGAAACTACCGGTCGATGCAAACAGGGCATGGACATCTCCTACGACGGCACTTGGGGTTATCACGCCTTGCTGTTATCCTTGGCGGAAACCAACGAAGTGTTGAGCATCGTCAACCGTTCCGGTAACCGTCCCTCGCACGAGGGAGCGGCCACGGAGGTGGATCGCTGTTTGGAGGTTTGCTTTCGTGGTGGCTTTCAGCAAGTATTCCTCCGAGGCGACACCGCATTTTCACAAACGGAACACCTGGATCGCTGGAATGCGGACAAGCGTGTTCGCTTTATCTTTGGCTACGACAACATGGAGAATGTCCGCACCTTGGCCCATGATCTGCCGGAAAGAATCTGGAAAACGCTGGCACGTCCTCTGCAATACCAACCAAAGAACAGTCCGCGACGACGTCCGGACAAGGTCAAGGATCGGATCGTGCGCGAGCGTGAGTTTGAGGTCCTGCGCCTCCAAGCGGAGGAGGTGGCCGAGTTCAACTACCAGCCTACCGCCTGTCGCGAGACGTACCGCATGATCGTGGTACGTAAGAAGATCACCCATGAAAAAGGCAATGTCTTGTTGTTTCCCGAGGTACGTTACTTCTTCTATCTGACTAACGATTGGCTACGCGAGCCGGACGAGATCGTGTTGGATGCCAACGACCGCTGCGATCAGGAGAACCTGTTGGCTCAACTGCTGCATGGCTGTTGGGCCTTACGGGCAGGGTTGGACAATTTGACCAGCAATTGGGCCTACATGGTGATGACGGCGTTGGCCTGGAACCTAAAGGCCTGGTTCACGTTGCTGATCCCGGTACAGCCTGGACGTTGGCGGGAACACCACCAGAAACAAAAACAGTGGGTGTTGGGTCTGGAGTTCCGCACCTTTGTCCAGGCGTTTGTGCGAATGCCGTGCCAGTTAATTCGTAGCGGTCGTCGCCTGCTCTATCGGTTGCTCTCGTGGAATCCTTACCAAACGATCTTCTTCCGCGTGTTCGAGTCGTTGCGATGCTGATCCAGCAATCTGAAGTCGGAGTCCGGATGCTCCGATCCGCCGCGACCCATCCAGCGTAGTCCGCAGAAAGGAAACTTGCCCATGAGCAACGTCTCAATTGCGCTTCAGCGCTGTCGCCATCGACAGCCCGAGGAAGGTGCGCCTTCAAGAGCCGGTACACGAAGTTCGCGAGAGGCATTCGCATTCGCTTGTTTGAGGTCTAGCCAGCTAAAGCCGCCAGGCTCATTGATTACAGAACTCATAAGGCAGGATCGTTCGTTGCGCCCTCGCCACTCGATATCGTGAAGGATCCTCCGCATAGCCGTGAACTATTACGGATTACCGACTTCATCTAACGGCCTTACGATTACGAGTATCGGTATAACGGCCGCTCTTCGGTCCAACGGCAACCCCAGCGATCACTGGCGTCGTACGGGATAAGCTGCCCCGCATGCTGAGTCATAATGGTATACCACGAAATTGCTCAGCATTCATAACCAGGTAGATTAGCCACAAAAAAAGTCGAGCGGCGCTGTCAAACAGTCTCGCCCGCAATTTTAGGCGTTCCGAAAAGATAATTTCGTTTTTGTGCCTAAGGACTCGCGCCAAAACAAGTTGCCGGCCATCGCCGCCGAAATGCCGTAGTTCTTGGCCAGGGCGAAACCAAATTCGGTAACTTATTTTGGCGCAAATCCTAAGAAGAGGTCGGCTTAGTGGGTAACCTTGTCTAGACGCCCAATGAAATGGACAGAATTCAGCATGGAAATCTCGAATCTTGAGCTCTATCGACTGCTAAATAGCCAGCAACCTTTATGGTTGGCAGGAATCGACCTAAGTAATGCAAACCTTGTTGGCTGCAACTTCGAAAAAGCCAATTTACAGGGGGCGATCCTTAGCGACTCGAACCTTTGTGGGGCGAATCTACAGGCGCAATCCTGAACGGCGCGAACATGAGGCAAGCAAAGCTAATCGGAACGAACCTGGCTGGGGCGCGAATGACCGGCACTGACTTAAGCGGTGCAAACATGCAAGGAGCCAGCCTAGCTAAGGCCACCATAAACAAGGCAAACCTCCAGAAAAGCAACCTCAATACGACAAATCTGTGCGAGGTGGACCTTAGCGAGTCAGATTTGCAGTGGGCCGACATTCGAGGCTCAAATATATCCAAAAGCGACTTGGTAGGCTGTAATTTCCACGGCGCGGATATGAGTGAATCAAAGCTAATCGAAGCCAACTTAACGAAAGCTGACCTAAGCATGACTAACATGCGTGGCGTCGATCTAACCCAAGCGGATCTAAGCAATGCAAATATGAAGGCAACCAACCTGATCGGGGCAAATCTAAATCGCGCAGATCTACATTATGCCAACGTGGAAGGGGCAATGTTTGACGGCGCCAAGCTACGAAGGGCCGATTTGACCAAGACAGGCCTATCGGCCGAACAGCGACTCTATGCCGCCGCGCAAGGAGCCTTAATGAAATTGTGATGACCCATCGTCTCATTTTATTAACAATAGTCATTTACCTACGACGCGATTCCTGTGCTACTGAATATACGAGATTAAATCTATGAGAAAGCCAGGAATAATACTAATAGTAGATGACGAGGAAAAGATCAGGGACACGTTGGGCTTGGTGTTGGCAAAGGAACACTATGACCTCGAATACGCGGCGGATGGCGAATCAGCGCTAAGGCAAGCGGATGGCCTTTGCCCCGACGTCATTCTCCTTGATGTGCATATGCCAGGAATGGATGGCTTCGAGGTTACGAGGAGGCTTCGGTCCAATCCCAAGCTTGCCGATGTTCCAATTCTCATTCTGACATCACTCAGTGACAGTGATTCGCGCCTGTTAGGCCTTGAGGCCGGGGCGGATGATTATCTTACTAAGCCCATCGCAAGCATCGAACTGATAGCGAGATTGCGAACGATTACTCGTTTGAATCGATTTGGCAGGCTCCAGGATGCTCTTCGCGAGCTCGAGGCTTCCTACGAAGCCACATTACACGGCTGGGTGTTTGCGCTGGACCTGCGTGACAAGGAAACGGAGGGCCATAGCCTGTCAGCAGCGTTTTAGCATGGGGCCAAAATTGCGCGGTGGCCCGGGCCAGGGCGGCGCAGGCAGGATCGCGGGCCAGGCCGCGCGCTTTCGTAGAGGGCCATAGGCGTGCACTGTCCCGGGCCAGCACGCGGCGTGGTTCTTTGGTTGGGATTTTGTGATAGGCTTGAAGCACTTCCCAGCGCCACTCGGCGCCAAAACGCCTCGGAGCCAGGCGCAACCTGGCCCCGAGACTTGACCGGCGGGAGCAAGACCTCCCTTGGGCCCACCCTCATTTCAGCATTTCTGTGGCCAACGGCCAGAGGCACCATGTCTTCGTCGAACGCGGCGTTGTTTGCTCAAGGGTTGTGAGCGACGCTTCACGCCGGCGCGTCCTCAGGCGCGCTATTGCAGCGCGGCCTGTCGCCGGGAGGCACAGCGGTGGCGACGCTGGCAGGCGAGCCAGCGTTATCGGTCCACCGAGCGAGGCCAAGAGCGGCGGCGGGAACAGAGCCGGCGGTATCGCGAGCGACAGCGTCAGCAACAGCGAACCGAGTCAGCTGACGAAGCTTTGCCGCGCGAGGGCCAGCGCCCAGGGTCTGCGTGCGATGATTTTGCCAGGCGGCCCTGCGATCGACCGGGTTGTTATGAGCTTTTCCCGATCGCCGATGAACAATCGTGCAAGCGATTCTGTAGTTTGGCCTGCCGACTGGCGTTACGTCGCGTGTTGGATCGTGAGGCGCGCTATCGGTCGCGGCGTCGGCGCTGGCGTTCGGAACGTGTGACCGAGCGTGTGCGGCCTCCAGATACGTCGTGACCAAGTCTTTGCAGATATTTTTGAGCGAGCAGCCAGGATAAAGTGCCTCCACCCCAAACCGGAGAGAGGAGCGGGCGGTCGCGAGAGCGATTTTGCGTCCCCCGTTTCCTTTCTTCGAATGGAGGAAAGAGGGAGGTTTGGTGGAGGGTACGTACATGGCTTGGAACGACGGTATCTCACGACCGGTGATGCTTGCCGACCTGGGCCAGCACTATCGGCGTTATCGCCTGACCGATTTGGAGGCGGAGGAAGCAATGGCGGGATCGCTGCGTCGTTGGGGGCAGTTGTCACCGGTGGTGGTGTGTATGCGTGAGCAAAAATTGGAACTCCTCGACGGCTTCAAGCGTTATGCGGCGGCACGCCAGGTAGGTGGGTTAAGGAGTTTGAGCGTACGAGTATTGGAGGTGGATGAGCCGACGGCAAAGGCGGCGATTCTGGGGTTGAACCGTGGTCAGGGTCCGGTACGGGAGTTGGAGGAGGCCTGGGTTGTCCAGGGGTTGGTACGTGACGATGGGATGACGCAGGTGGAAGCGGCCCACTTGTTGGGCCGACACAAGAGTTGGGTGTGTCGCCGCCTGGCGTTGTTGGAGCGGTTGAGTGTGGCGGTGAAAGAGGATTTGCGTTTGGGATTAGTGGGTCCGTCGTTGGCCCGTCAATTGACGCGGTTGCCCGTGGGCAACCAGGAAGCATTGTTGGAGTTGACGCGCCGGGAGACGTTGACGGCTCAGGAAGTGAGCGGCGTGATCGAGTTGTTGCAAGGTGCCAGTGACGAGCAGGCGGCGTTCGTGCTGGCGAAGCCTCGTGAGGCGTTGGCTCAGGTAAACGGTATGCCGACGGCATTGCGGGATCCACGTCTGAGTGGAGCCGGGAACTGGCTGGCGAAGCATTTGAGACAGGCTTTGGAAACACTGACTCGTCTGGAGAATTGGCTTCGGACGCCGAACGTGCTTGAGTTGCGAACGCAGGATCGTGAGATCCTCCAGCCGATATTGGCGCGTGTCGGCGATCAGTCCCATGTGGTGGCGGAGTTGGTGTTGGGACCGGACCTCAAGCGTATGAGGCTGCCATGAATGAGGCGTTGCGTCTGGAGATCGTGCAACGGCGTCAGAGTGGGATGTCGTTGCGTGCCATCGCGGAAGAATTGGGCCTGTCGCGTGGCGCCGTGACACGCGCGTTGGCACAGGTGCAAGCTCAGCGGGACGGACGGGTCGCCCGGCCCCGTCCACGCCACAGCATCATTGATCCCTTCGAGCCGCTCTTGAAGGAGTTGCTTGCCAAGTACCCGAATCTCACCACCATGCGCGCCTTGGAAGAGTTGCAAGCACGCGGTTTCACTGGCCAGTACACCGTCGTACGTCAGCGCCTGGGATTGTTGCGGCCACGCGCCGCGCGGCCACCCGTGCCGCGCTTCGAGACCGGGCCAGGGATCCAAGCCCAAATGGACTACGGCGTCTATGACATCGACTTTACACGTGAAGGCCGCCGGCGTGTGTACCTCTTCAGCTATTTGCTCGGCTACTCCCGCCGGCAGTATCTACGCTTCGTGGAATCGATGGATCTAACAACGACCTTGCGAGAACACGTACATGCCTTCCACCATCTTGGCGGCGTCGCGCGGGTCTGCCTGTATGACAACTTCAAAGCCGTGGTGCTGCGTCATGACGCCGATGGCGTTATCTACAACCCCAAGTTCCTGGCCTTCGCCACGCATTACGGCTTCCGGCCACAAGCCTGCCGCGTGCGCCGACCGCAAACCAAGGGTAAAGTCGAGCGAAAGATGTTCCACGTCGAAAGCAGTTTGCTCAATGGTCGCACCTTCGACACCCTCGAGCATCTCAACGAGGTGACCACCTGGTGGCTGCACAACGTCGCCGACATCCGTGTCCTACGCGACTTCAAGGAGACGCCACTCCAGCGTCACCAACACGAACAACCACACTTGCTGACGCTGCCGACCTGTGACTTCGACACCGCCCAGGTCATCTATCGCCACGTGAGCGTCGAGGGCTACGTCACCCATCGGCTCAACCTGTACTCCGTGCCGTGGACGTACATCGGCCAGGTGCTACCTGTACGCGTCACCGAGAGTGAAGTCGTCATCTACTCGATCGGTCTGGAGGAGATCGCACGCCACCTTCTCGTGGCCAGCTCCCACACGGGCGTTCGCCAGTCGAACAAGACCCATCATCCCGCCGACGACCCCGGCCAGCGTGAACTGCTGTTACGGCAACGCTTCGCGGAACTGGGGCCGGTGGCCGTACAGTTCCTCGACGGCTTGCTCGCCAAGCAAGTCCAGGGCAAACTACAGGCCCAGCAACTGTTGGCAGTGGTAGCCCACTACCAACGCAAAGATGTACAGGCCGCCTTCGAGCGTGCCGTCCGCTTCGGCGCCTACTCCTTGGCGGCAATCCGACGCATCCTTGCCGCGACCGCCAAGCCCAAGCCGCTCCTGGAGGAACTGGCCGATCTGCATCGTGACACGCTGGACCCGTTGTTGCGTGCCGACGCGGTCGGTCCACGGCCAACCAGCGACTATCAGCATTTGCTCTTGCCTGAGGAAGCCGCCAATGACGCCTCGTCCCAAGAAAAACCGTTCAGCGAAACCAACACCGACGCCACCTCTGCGTGAGCAGATCCTCGCCGACTTCGCCACGCTGCGCGTCCCCATGACTGCCGAACAGCTCGATGCCGTCGTACTCGACGCCGAGCAAAGCGGCCGCTCGCATCTGGAGTTCCTGTACCGTTTGCTCACCGACCAGGCGGGCTTGCGTCGCCAACGTAGCATCGAACGACGCATCAAGGATGCCCACTTCCGCGAACTGAAACCACTGAGCGACTTCGATTGGAGCTTCAACCCGTCGCTCCCACGGACGCAACTTGAAACCTTGGTTGGCTGTGACTTCGTCCGCCGCTGTCAGAACCTGGTGTTCGTCGGCCAATCCGGCTTGGGAAAAAGTCGGCTGATTCAGAACATCGGTCAGGCCGCTTGCGTGCAGGGCTATCGCGTCTTTTACACGACCAGCGGTGCTCTCCTGGAAGATCTGACTGCGGCCTTGGCCGACCAAACGATCCACGACCGTGTACGCTTCTATGCCCGCTTCGAGTTGTTAATCATCGACGAATTTGGTCTGGACCGCATTGAACGCAGCCTGTGTCCGCAGGCCGCCAGCTTGTGGTACAAGATCATCGACGCGCGGAGCCAACGGGTCAGCACGGCGCTGGTGACCAACATCGACTTCGAGTCCTGGGCCGAATACCTGGGCGATGCTCCCCTGGCGATGGCGTTGTTGGATCGCGTCGTGGACGGCGCAACCATCGTGAAATTGAAGGGCAAATCCTATCGTGTTCATCGCGGCCCCGAAGAGCCGTCCGCCAAGTAACCGCGCCAAGGATAGGACCTCGCCACGCTCACCCCGCTTCGCCGGGCAACTCCTGTTGGCCTCATCTCAAGCCGCGAAAATGGCCTCACTTCAAAACGCGATCAACACTCTATGACGCCGACAGGCGTTGAGCACACAGATCCGCTGTGCTGCTTAAGCCCTGCATCCGAAGGTGAATCCCTCTATGACGCCGACAGGCGTTGAGCACGGACACCGAGGGGCAACTCTGGTATGAGCTGGAGATGTGAATCCCTCTATGACGCCGACAGGCGTTGAGCACCTGCTTACGACATACGTGCCCGTAGAATCCAAAGCTTGGTGAATCCCTCTATGACGCCGACAGGCGTTGAGCACCGCGAGGCAGACCGGATTGCTGCTATGGAGATGGACGTGAATCCCTCTATGACGCCGACAGGCGTTGAGCACCGTTCCGTTCAGGTGACAAATGGCCAACTTCGCAACGTGAATCCCTCTATGACGCCGACAGGCGTTGAGCACCGATCCAGTGCTATGAAGAGTCTTTCGCGTTTCCCGGTGAATCCCTCTATGACGCCGACAGGCGTTGAGCACCGGTTCCGGCAGACGCTGTCGTTTGGGCCGTTCCGGTGAATCCCTCTATGACGCCGACAGGCGTTGAGCACGAAGGACGGGAATACGTTCTTGGGACCCTCTCGGCGTGAATCCCTCTATGACGCCGACAGGCGTTGAGCACTACTTCGAGGATGCTTTCATGGCCGCTAATCTAGTGTGAATCCCTCTATGACGCCGACAGGCGTTGAGCACCCGGCCAGAGACGGCTCATATCGTTCGGGAGAAGCGAGTGAATCCCTCTATGACGCCGACAGGCGTTGAGCACCAATGCGTTGGCGTGAGTCCGTCTTAGGGGCGATTGGTGAATCCCTCTATGACGCCGACAGGCGTTGAGCACCGGGCTTGGCACGGGGCATGGCACCGGAGGATTGGGTGAATCCCTCTATGACGCCGACAGGCGTTGAGCACAATGGCACCAAGCAAGAAACGCTTGGGATCATCAAGGTGAATCCCTCTATGACGCCGACAGGCGTTGAGCACTCGCCGAACGACAAGCCGTTTGAGGAGTTGTTTGGCGTGAATCCCTCTATGACGCCGACAGGCGTTGAGCACGCGAAATTGCCAGCGGCAACGCGAGCAGCCGTGAGTGAATCCCTCTATGACGCCGACAGGCGTTGAGCACAACCGGCAGGGGCTAGGTTGTTTTTTCATGGGAGAAGTGAATCCCTCTATGACGCCGACAGGCGTTGAGCACGCCACGAAGACGGCTATCCGGGCGATCGCCGACCGTGAATCCCTCTATGACGCCGACAGGCGTTGAGCACTTAGTCAATTTAGTAAAGATTGCCAAGAATTGGCGGTGAATCCCTCTATGACGCCGACAGGCGTTGAGCACTATATCCAGTAGTTGACAGCGGTGCCGAAAGCGTCGTGAATCCCTCTATGACGCCGACAGGCGTTGAGCACCTGGCGTATCTGTGGAAAGCCCTGCTGACGCTTTATGTGAATCCGTCTATGACGCCGACAGGCGTTGAGCACTCATGGGATACTTGATGTCCCATATCCGATTCCCGTGAATCCCTCTATGACGCCGACAGGCGTTGAGCACCACTCATGCCCGTCTGCCAAAATCGCGGGCCGGAGGTGGATCCCTCTATGACGCCGACAGGCGTTGAGCACGACAGGGATGGGTGAAATGCGAGGCGGCGCATCGCGTGAATCCCTCTATGACGCCGACAGGCGTTGAGCACCAATACATTTTGCATTGAATTTTGCAATCTTTCTGTGAATCCCTCTATGACGCCGACAGGCGTTGAGCACTACGTCTTCAGCAAAATGTTGCCCGGGTGCATTGAGTGAATCCCTCTATGACGCCGACAGGCGTTGAGCACTGATTAAGCGGCTTGAGGAATTTAAGGCAAAGAAGGGTGAATCCCTCTATGACGCCGACAGGCGTTGAGCACTATGTAGATGGGTTTATTGTGCCAATGCTGGTCGGGTGAATCCCTCTATGACGCCGACAGGCGTTGAGCACATCGACCGAGGGCCGGGCAGCGAAGGCGGCCAAGGTGAATCCCCCTATGACGCCGACAGGCGTTGAGCACTCGAGGCGCTCGAGGCGGTCATCATCCACTTGAGGTGAATCCCTCTATGACGCCGACAGGCGTTGAGCACTGCGGATTATCCGCAATTTCTCCCGACGCTCTCTCGTGAATCGTTCCATTACGTCGACAGGCGTTGGGCACTGGGGATTTTCCCAATATCATCCTTGGCAAGTCTTTAGTGATTCATTGTATGACGCCGACAGGCGTTGAGCACGACGGCGAACGTCGCCTATTGGCGACAAATCTTCGAACTGAATTCCTCCATGGCGCCGACGGGCGTTGAGCACTGTTACCATTTGGTAACAGCCTTGCCGGTTGCCGTGTATCCCCCATGACTTCCCAGTTCGTGATGCCGTCGAATTTATCCGTTGCCCCTCGCGCGTGCCAGTTCGGCAATCCCAAATTTAGCATTAACGTACAGCGATGATGCTTGGGGGAGGGTCCTTTCACACAAATCTCGCTCGTTTATCCGGATGTTGCATTGTAGCCGGTCCGGTCATCCAAAGGTCAAACTAATAAGTTAGACGCCAAACGAGGTCTAGTTGTCGTGGACTAGCGACAGGAGCCTTAATAGCTCTCAATACTCGCTTCCATGTGATCATCGCAGCTCATCTTAGCCGGATCGCTTAGGCCCGTCCAACTTCCTCACTCATCCCACCACTTCACCCGCCACTCAATAAGTTCGCGCATACCCTGCGCCGACCCCTCGACCGTAGGCACCTCGAAATCCTCCTGTCCAATCTTCTTCAGATACGCAGCCGCCTCTTCCGGCGTCCAAAGCGACATGCGTGCGGTCGTTTCTGCCTGCTGAAGCGTCTGGAAGCCCCCAAGAATCTGCAAAATTGCCTCTGGATCGTAAGGCCCCTCGGAACAGACAAGTTTCCAAGCATCCGCCTCGACGCACAGCCGGTAGCCGGCGAATTTCGCTATCTCCAAGCGACGTTCGCCTCGCGCCAGGTCTTCGGCATCGTCCGGAAACGACTGGCACTCCGCCGAGAGTCCCAGATTTCGCCAAAACAGCACAGCAAGATCGAGTTGTCCAACCATGTAGAAAAACGACAGCGTCAACCAACCGTCGCTCAAGCCGTGGTAGTCGGGCAACCGCAGATAGATACTCGGGGCCGAGCGCTTGAGGCGGTTCTCCTCGAGCTCGTCGCCACGTTCCACGGCAGCGGTGATGAGGGGGAGGCGTTCGGTTGGTTTCAGTTTATTATAAAGTCCAGTCAGCGATTTGGTGTTCATTGCTTGTCACCTTTCGGTCGTTGCTTGAGGACCATCTCGAGTAACGCCACTTGCGCGGCTAAGTCGCCGACCTCGATGGCCTTCAGGGCAATTGCAGCCAGATGCCCAGCAGCGCGGGCCTTGGTCACCGCCTCGGCGAACGGATCCGCCTGCACCGCGGCAGTTAACTTTTCGAGCAGCGTTAGGATGTCCGCCGGTGTGCGCATGGACACAGTCGCGGGTAGGCCAACGGAATCTCCTGCCCGCCCCACCTTACGAGGGAACGCCGTTTGAAGATCGCGCAGGCGTCGGTGAAGTTTCATGTCGTCCGCGCCATCAAGGGATCATGCTGATTCCAAGGCCTGCTGCTCCAGGGTCGCCAGGCGTTCCTCGAAGTCCGCAACTTCGCGGAATTTGACGCCGATCTCCAATATCGTTCGAGCCGCGCCCAGTCGCACGGCTCCGGCGTTCACTGGTTTGACCAGATCCAGGAGAGTCTTCACGGCCTCTGTTCCCGCCGCCGTCAACGTACCCGAGTTTCGCTGCACCATGTCACCGCGAGCAACCTGGATCTGGCGGCGAAATTCCGGATCAGCCATCCGGCGTTGAAGCGTGCGTTTGCTGATACCGGCCTTCTGCGCCGCAGTCTCGACGCTGGCTCCGCAGGCAAGGGCCAAGATGGCGCTCTCATCTTTTGCCTGCTTGCCAGCATTCATCTTGGCGACCTCCTTTCTTTGCCCGATTGCGTCGTTCCAGGCGTAAGGACTGCGGGTACCGCGTTAGGACTCCGCTTTCGTCACCACGACCGGCTTCTTCACGAACGGTTCGCCTGTCTCGGCGTGGATCGCCTGCTTGCCGGTAAACTTTTCCCATCGTTCAATGATGACGTCGCAGTAGGCTTCGTCCAACTCCATCAGAAACGCCCGACGTCCGGCCAGCTCGGCTGCAATGAGCGTGGACCCGCTTCCACCGAATAAATCCAATACATTCTCGCCTGGCTTGGAGGAGTATTCCAGCGCTCTTGATGCCAGCTCGACGGGCTTCTCGGTGAGATGGATCATGGATTGCGGGTTGACCTTTTTCACCGCCCAGAGATCCGTGATATTGTTCGGCCCGTACCAGTGATGCGCGGCGCCTTCTTTCCACCCGTAGAAGCACCATTCATGGGCGCCCATCATGTCTTTCCGGGTCAACACCGGATGCATTTTATCCCAGATTATTGCCTGGCTAAAATAAAGCCCATTGGCCTTCAGAACGGGTGGGTAGTTGGCGACGTTCGCATATCCGCCCCAAATGTAGAACCCGCCACCTGGAACCAGAACGCGGGTGATATTCCCGAACCACGCGGCGAAGAGACGGTTGAACTCCTCGTCGCTCATGAAGTCATTGGCTAGCGGTCGATCCTTCGCACGCATCTTCTTAGTGGTCGGCTTGGACTTCTCGGGGTGGCGTTCGACGTCAAAGCCCTGATGATGGGTTGTTCCCGGAAAGGACGAAAGACCGGCCGCGATGGCGTTATTGGAGCGAGGTTCCAACTTCACATTGTACGGCGGATCTGTCGAAACCAAGTGTATCGGAACCCCATCCAACAACCGGTCCACGTCCGCAGGCTTGCTTGAGTCCCCACATAAGAGCCTATGCTTCCCCAGGATCCACAGGTCGCCTGCTTTGGTCGTGGCCTCATCGGGTGGTTCGGGTACATCATCGGGATCGGTGAACCCATCGGTCGTAGGCGGATCCATCAATCGATCCAGGTCCTCGGCGGAGAATCCGGTCAGATCCAGGTCGATATCCATCCCTTGCAGCGCGATCAACTCGATCGCCAGCTTGTCATCATCCCACTGCGACAGCGTTGCCGTCTGGTTGTCGGCGATACGATACGCCTTCGTTTGGGCCGGAGATAGCCCGATAGCCACATGAACTGGCACCTCCTCCAGCCCGAGCTTCAGCGCCGCTTTGTAGCGCGTGTGGCCGACGATGATAACCCCCTCTTCATCAACCACAATGGGTTGGCGGAAGCCAAACTCCTTGATGGACGCCGCCACCATATCGACGGCGGCGTCATTGATGCGGGGGTTATTCTCGTAGGGCCGAATTGAGGCGATCGGTCGTAGTTCCACAAGCATGATCTTGATCCTTAATTCCGTGGTGAAAAGATACATGAGAATACTAAAAACCATGGTGTTAATGCAAATTGGCGAAGCTGTTTTTCGCAGGAATTCCGCGAATTTGTCCATGCTGGTCTTCAGGTGTCTCGGAAAGTGAGGTAACTGTGTCGTCATGCGGGTATTACCCGTCTTACAAGTACAAGTTTCATAGGGAGTTACGATCATGACGAGGAAGAAGAATGGTCCAGGCACATCAACCTCAGACCTCCCGGTACTGAGGATCGGAAGTCGGGTGCGATCCACCAACGACAACGTCGAGGGCCGCATTGTTTGGGCAAATGGGGTGTCGGTGAAGATCAAGTGGAACGATGGCGAACAGGTCACATGGAAGCGAGCGGAGTTGGGGAGCAAAGGCCTTGAGTTTCTGGATGATGAACTTCAGGAGGTCAGCACATCCAGCGAGGCGCCCATGGTAGTAAAGCTCGCTTTGGCAAACACACCAAAGTCCGAGGAAGCAGGCGACACGACCGAGAAGAAGCTGAGCGCCATTGACGCCGCCGCCAAGGTTCTCGCCGAAGCAAGAAAGCCGATGAACTGTCAGGAGCTAATCGGTGTGATGGCGATCCAGAATTATTGGATTTCCCCTGGTGGCAAAACGCCAGCGGCCACATTGTACAGCGCTATCCTGCGGGAACTTGCCCGCGGGGACGAGTCCCGCTTCGTCAAAACCGGACGTGGCTACTTCACACTCAAGGCCTAACCACCAGAGGAACCACCACCATGGCATCTTTCCAGAAGCCCCAATCCCTGAAAGCCGCATTGAAGCTGGGTGTCTACGGGCCCGCCGGTAGCGGCAAAACCTTCACGTCGCTGCTGATCGCCGAGGGCTTGGCCCAACACACGGGCAAGCGCGTCGCCTACTGCGATACTGAGTTCGGCACCGCCTTTTATGGCCAGGACGTGGCACAACGCACCACCCATCCGCAGGCCTTCGATTTCGACGTACTGCATACCAAATCCATTACCGAAGCGCTTGCCGCTCTAAAGAACCTCGACCATGGCACGCATGGCGTGATCGTAATCGATTCGATCACGCACCTTTGGGATGCCTGCCGTAACGCCTACACCGGTCGGCAAACGAAAATCGGCTTGATCCCAATGCATGCGTGGACTCTGATCAAAAAACCTTATAAAGAACTTCTGCATTTTTTGTTGACGTCGCCGTTGCACGTCGTCATCTGCGGGCGTCAGGGGATCGATTACGGCGAGGATGATTCGAGCGGCGAACTGAAGAGCTTGGGCTTCAAGATGCGTGCCGAGGGAGAGACGGCCTACGAGCCCGACCTATTGTTGCGATTGGAGTCGCACCGGCCCGCCAAGAATAAACCAGCCTATCCGGTAGCCCATGTCGAGAAGGACCGCACAGGTGTTCTCGCGGGCCAGACCATATCCTGGCCAGACTTCGACAAGGTGGCGAAGCCGCTCCTTCCATTGCTCGGTTTGACACAGGCGGTAGCGCCAACGGATGATGAGGTTGGCCAGCAGGATGCGGAGGCGATCCTGCGCCAGGAAACGCTGCGCTTGCAGCAATCGACGGACCTGGCATCGACTTACGCGCTGCGATTCAAGGAAGCCGAAACCGTGGCTATCCTCGAGCGCCTTGGCAAGGAGTTGACGCCGCAGGTCAAGAGTCTGCTGGCAGCCGTTGACTTGGCGCGGGTGCGGATTGCCTATACGAAGCGGTTGGGGCAGCTCAAGGGCGATGGTGCGGGAGGCGAACATAGTCCTGTGGAGGGCAGCGTTCCAGCCGGCGGCTTGGCGACGCCATGATGATGTGGGATCGCGAGGAATCAACCGAGGCCTCCGTTGCGGGGGCCTCGTGTCGTTTATGGGAGACGGTTTTTGGACGCGACAGGCGCAAACGTCGTGCGAAAGGGGCCGCAAAAGGTGAATTCGACTAAATCTTGTTTTCAGATCGGCGGGATAACCTCAACTTGAGGTGATCGCCATTGGAAAGGTGAATTCAATTGACCGGCTGGATCGGCACGAATACGTTGGGATTCTCACGAGCAATGGAAAAGAATTTCGCTTGAATCCATTGGAAGCCTCGATCCTCAATATAAAAACGTCCGGCACGACAACCAAGTTCACGTCGCCTGGGCGCGCACTATGGCATTCGCCGTGAGATACGACAAGTCGGCTATCTTTGAGGTCCGACCGGTCCAGAAGGCAGGCGGGTGGGCAGCTGCGTTTGCGCCCATCCGGACGATGTCTGACGAGGTCTCAGGGCAGGGGTCCTATAGCTCAGAAATCAGCCTTGGCCCGGTAGTTTAACCTGCCCTTGGATGCCGCCTGCCCAACGAGCCGAACTGGGTTGATTTCGCATGGGTGAACTCCGCCGTCTTTTTTGAAGATTGACGCGCCGGTGCCTTGCTTTGGAGAAAGCTATGACTGACCAAAGGGTTGTCGTGAACGGTATTAACGCTCTCACGGGCCAGTACCTGACGCCACCCATGTCCCTGGCTGAAGCCGCTGCTCGAGCGCGGGGGACACCACCTCCCAAATCGCAGGCGAGTTGGCTCCGCAGAATCGCTCAGAGGTTAACCGGACGATTCTTGGGATTACCAGCAGAAGTTGATGCTACCGACCTGTCGCAGGCAGGGTGGGCCATCGTCTTCACGCCTGACACACCCGACGAAGTGAGGAAGGGCCTTCAACTGCTTCTTGACCACCGTGGCCGCCAGGCCCCACCCGACCGTTTCAAGGTCTTGGAATACAGACCTGGTGAATCACGGGAAGGCTGGTTGGCTAAGTACAAGGTCCATGGCTCTGACGTGGTTCCGACATGCGTGCCATACTATGTCCTGCTCATCGGAGGCCCTGACGCCATCCCCTTTGACTTTCAGTTTCTGCTCGACATCGACTATGCCGTCGGGCGTCTCGCTTTCGACCGACCCGAAGATTACGGCCGCTATGCGCAGGCCGTTATCGCATATGAAACCTCCCCTCCCAATAATGCCAAGGAAGTCGTTTTCTGGGGAACCCGGCATGACGCCGACGAAGCGACCGAGTTGAGCGCGGACTGTCTCGTCCGACCCTTAGCTGAAGGGTTGCCAGCTCTGGTCGGTCACGTGGCACAACCGGCGGTCGCCGAGAAGTACAAGTTCCACTCGCGGTGTTTCTTAGGTGACGACGCGACCAAAACGAACTTGCTGGAGGTCTTGCATTCCCGCGAGCACGCGCCACCCTCATTCTTGTTCACGGCCTCGCATGGCATGGGGGGTTGGCCGAGAGGTGACGCCCGGCAGCGGCCCGGTCAAGGGGCTCTGTTGTGTCAGGACTGGCCTGGATTCGGTCAGATCAAGCCGACCCATTATCTTGCGGCGAGCGATGTTGGGGCAGATGCTCGACTGCACGGGTTAGTGGCCTTCGTGTTTGCTTGTTATGGGGGTGGTACGCCGCGCTATGACCCGTTCCTGACCGATCCGATGGGTGGACCGGTCGAGGTCGCAGCGGCTCCGTTTGTCTCGGCGCTCGCGCAACGATTACTAGCTGGCGGTGCCTTAGCGGTGATTGGGCATATTGAGCGTGCCTGGGGTTATTCGATACAGCCTCCTGGTGTCGGGGCGCAACTCCAGCCGTTCCGCAACCTGATGATCCGGATCCTGCGAGGCGAACCGGTCGGCCACAGGTACTATGGACTTCAGTCAACGGTATGCAACGTGTTCAGCCGAGCTTCTAAATAAACTTGACCCCACCCTGCCGACGGCGAGCAATCCGACGGACGGGGATTTAGCTTGGACGTGGATCGAGCGGAACGATGCTCAGAACTACATTGTCCTGGGTGATCCTGCTGTTCGTTTGCGTGAAGATCTCAAGTAATCTTGGCAGAGATATCTATTGCCTAACATCGTCTTCGGAGTTCTCCCGTGCCCAATCCGTACCACGTTCGTTTGGCCATCAGCCAGTATGGCAACGGTTTCCGTGCTGAATTGTTCACGGAAGACCTTGGCGACACCGACGGCGAACTGTTGCCGCCCAATTGGCGTGAGAGCTTCGAACAATGGATGGCGTACCTGGAGGGCGGCGGCAAGCTGTCTGCGGAAACCGACGAGAAGATCGGCGCAGAACTTTTCAACTGGTTGCTGAGCGGCAGCAATCGGTTGAAGTGGGTCGAGGTCAACGAACGCCTCAAGAGAGAGTCGACCCGACCCCTGCGACTGTTGATCGATTCCTCGACGCTGGCCAGTACGGTCAACGAGGACTCCGAGGCGGATAAGATTCACAACCTGCCCTACGGTTTGCTCTTCGATACTCAGAGTCACTACTTTCTCTTCCGACCGCGATCAGGCACAAACATCCGCCAGTATGTGCGCATCGTACGGCGGAGTACGCCACGGCTGCTCAACCTGAGCCGGACTCACTGGCCGCTCCACGTTCTGGTTGCCATCGCCGAGCCACGCGGTCTGGAGTTCGACGGGAAAAACCAACTTGGCAAACTGTTGCAGGGCTGGGCCAAACGGCCTGACGTGTATGCTGTCTGGGTTTGCACGCCAGACGGGCCGCGTCCGTTGGCCGAGTTGTTTTCAGCAGAGTACCCTTTGACGCAAGAGATCCTTGATGCCGCATGCCGGAGCACGGCGGAGCAGCTTGCCACAGCCTTGGCAACTAGGCGGTATGACCTACTTCACCTGATGGCGCACGGTCGTGGCGGCGGCTTGCTACTATGCGGTGAGGACGGCCGTCCGGCAGAGGTGCGCACACAGCAATTGGCGGAGTGGTGCAATCCGGTCTGTGTCTGCGTCCCATCCTGCCCCGGGCGATGCAAGGAAAACCCACGGGTTCAGATGGCCTTCCTGCAAGTGTGCAAGGCGGCACGGACCGGCGGTCGAGGTGCGTTCGGCGGTCTTGCCAAAGGTCTGTTGAACCCCGAGGGATGCGATCTGGCTGCTGTGGTGGCGTCGCCCTACCTCCTGGAGTCATCGCAGAGCACGGAGGCGGCTCTGGCGTTTTACGAGCATCTGGCGGATGGCGATCTGCCGGATCGTGCCTTGCGACGCGATCTAGCGATGAGCAATTTTGGCTGGGCCTTTCTGGAGCTGTGGGTGCGGCCGAGTGCGTTGGGGGACTCAGGGACGCGTGGGACCTTTCAGTTCGTTAGTCCTTACTGTGGCTTGAGCACGTTTCAGGAACGCGACGCCGACATTTTTTTTGGCCGAGAGGCTGAGGTGGCGGAACTTCAGAAGATGTTGACTCAGGAACGTCTGGTGGCAGTGGTAGGCGACTCGGGTAGTGGCAAGTCATCGTTGCTACAGGCGGGGTTGGTTCATACGGTTGCTAACCAGGGCCTGGCCGATCGAACGGGATGGCGGACGGTATCGATCAAACCGGGCACGGAACCAGCGCGCAGTCTCATGGTCGGACTGAAGAGTAGTGAAGGAGGGGTTGCTAGGGATCTTCCAACGCCTGCGAATTGGTTGGGTGAGCTCAATACTCTTCTGGCAGCGTCGTGTTCGGAGGAGCGACCCCTACTGCTAGTGTTCGATCAGTTTGAAGAGATGTTCACTCTATGTAAGGACCAGGAACAGCGACAGGCGGTCGCTCAGGCGTTGGCAAGCCTAGCTCGGGACACGCGGCAGCATGCTCGCGTCGTGCTGGGAATGCGAAGCGACTACGTGGGATCGGCAGTTACGCTGCCGGGCTTGGGTGCATTGATTACCCGGCCGTGGGTGTTGCGTCCGCCCGGAGCGGATGCGGTTCGAGCCATCGTCGCACGACCTGCGGAGGTGTACCACTATCGCTTTGAAGAGGCCGCTGTTGGAGGCAACCCGGAGCGCCAGAAGGGCTTGCTGGAGCGGATCCTGTCCGACCCGCTGCTCTCGGGCGAAGCTACGGGGAAAGACAATTCCGTTAGCCAAGTCCGCATTTCGACTCCGCTGCCGCTATTGGAGTTTGCGTTGGAGCAATTGTGGCTGAAAGCTGTGGAGCGTGGTTCGCAGGAGTTCAGTCATGATGATTATGAGGATATGGGAGGCTTGGGGGGAGCGATCGCCCAGCACGCACGGGTTGTCTACGAGAGACTGCCTTTGAAGTTCAGCGATCGTCGTCCTGACTCGCAACGTTTGGCGGAGTTCATATTCACGTCAGTGGTGAGCACAGCCGGGACACGCCGACCACGGGTTAGGGCGGAATTGGTGTCAGCAGCGTTTTAGCATGGGGCCAAAATTGCGCGGTGGCCCGGGCCAGGGCGCGCAGGCAGGATCGCGGGCCAGGCCGCGCGCTTTCGTAGAGGGCCATAGGCGTGCACTGTCCCGGGCCAGCACGCGGCGTGGTTCTTTGGTTGGGATTTTGTGATAGGCTTGAAGCACTTCCCAGCGCCACTCGGCGCCAAAACGCCTCGGAGCCAGGCGCCAACCTGGCCCCGAGACTTGACCGGCGGGAGCAAGACCTCCCTTGGGCCCACCCTCATTTCAGCATTTCTGTGGCCAACGGCCAGAGGCACCATGTCTTCGTCGAACGCGGCGTTGTTTGCTCAAGGGTTGTGAGCGACGCTTCACGCCGGCGCGTCCTCAGGCGCGCTATTGCAGCGCGGCCTGTCGCCGGGAGGCACAGCGGTGGCGACGCTGGCAGGCGAGCCAGCGTTATCGGTCCACCGAGCGAGGCCAAGAGCGGCGGCGGGAACAGAGCCGGCGGTATCGCGAGCGACAGCGTCAGCAACAGCGAACCGAGTCAGCTGACGAAGCTTTGCCGCGCGAGGGCCAGCGCCAGGGTCTGCGTGCGATGATTTTGCCAGGCGGCCCTGCGATCGACCGGGTTGTTATGAGCTTTTCCCGATCGCCGATGAACAATCGTGCAAGCGATTCTGTAGTTTGGCCTGCCGACTGGCGTTACGTCGCGTGTTGGATCGTGAGGCGCGCTATCGGTCGCGGCGTCGGCGCTGGCGTTCGGAACGTGTGACCGAGCGTGTGCGGCCTCCAGATACGTCGTGACCAAGTCTTTGCAGATATTTTTGAGCGAGCAGCCAGGATAAAGTGCCTCCACCCCAAACCGGAGAGAGGAGCGGGCGGTCGCGAGAGCGATTTTGCGTCCCCCGTTTCCTTTCTTCGAATGGAGGAAAGAGGGAGGTTTGGTGGAGGGTACGTACATGGCTTGGAACGACGGTATCTCACGACCGGTGATGCTTGCCGACCTGGGCCAGCACTATCGGCGTTATCGCCTGACCGATTTGGAGGCGGAGGAAGCAATGGCGGGATCGCTGCGTCGTTGGGGGCAGTTGTCACCGGTGGTGGTGTGTATGCGTGAGCAAAAATTGGAACTCCTCGACGGCTTCAAGCGTTATGCGGCGGCACGCCAGGTAGGTGGGTTAAGGAGTTTGAGCGTACGAGTATTGGAGGTGGATGAGCCGACGGCAAAGGCGGCGATTCTGGGGTTGAACCGTGGTCAGGGTCCGGTACGGGAGTTGGAGGAGGCCTGGGTTGTCCAGGGGTTGGTACGTGACGATGGGATGACGCAGGTGGAAGCGGCCCACTTGTTGGGCCGACACAAGAGTTGGGTGTGTCGCCGCCTGGCGTTGTTGGAGCGGTTGAGTGTGGCGGTGAAAGAGGATTTGCGTTTGGGATTAGTGGGTCCGTCGTTGGCCCGTCAATTGACGCGGTTGCCCGTGGGCAACCAGGAAGCATTGTTGGAGTTGACGCGCCGGGAGACGTTGACGGCTCAGGAAGTGAGCGGCGTGATCGAGTTGTTGCAAGGTGCCAGTGACGAGCAGGCGGCGTTCGTGCTGGCGAAGCCTCGTGAGGCGTTGGCTCAGGTAAACGGTATGCCGACGGCATTGCGGGATCCACGTCTGAGTGGAGCCGGGAACTGGCTGGCGAAGCATTTGAGACAGGCTTTGGAAACACTGACTCGTCTGGAGAATTGGCTTCGGACGCCGAACGTGCTTGAGTTGCGAACGCAGGATCGTGAGATCCTCCAGCCGATATTGGCGCGTGTCGGCGATCAGTCCCATGTGGTGGCGGAGTTGGTGTTGGGACCGGACCTCAAGCGTATGAGGCTGCCATGAATGAGGCGTTGCGTCTGGAGATCGTGCAACGGCGTCAGAGTGGGATGTCGTTGCGTGCCATCGCGGAAGAATTGGGCCTGTCGCGTGGCGCCGTGACACGCGCGTTGGCACAGGTGCAAGCTCAGCGGGACGGACGGGTCGCCCGGCCCCGTCCACGCCACAGCATCATTGATCCCTTCGAGCCGCTCTTGAAGGAGTTGCTTGCCAAGTACCCGAATCTCACCACCATGCGCGCCTTGGAAGAGTTGCAAGCACGCGGTTTCACTGGCCAGTACACCGTCGTACGTCAGCGCCTGGGATTGTTGCGGCCACGCGCCGCGCGGCCACCCGTGCCGCGCTTCGAGACCGGGCCAGGGATCCAAGCCCAAATGGACTACGGCGTCTATGACATCGACTTTACACGTGAAGGCCGCCGGCGTGTGTACCTCTTCAGCTATTTGCTCGGCTACTCCCGCCGGCAGTATCTACGCTTCGTGGAATCGATGGATCTAACAACGACCTTGCGAGAACACGTACATGCCTTCCACCATCTTGGCGGCGTTGCGCGGGTCTGCCTGTATGACAACTTCAAAGCCGTGGTGCTGCGTCATGACGCCGATGGCGTTATCTACAACCCCAAGTTCCTGGCCTTCGCCACGCATTACGGCTTCCGGCCACAAGCCTGCCGCGTGCGCCGACCGCAAACCAAGGGTAAAGTCGAGCGAAAGATGTTCCACGTCGAAAGCAGTTTGCTCAATGGTCGCACCTTCGACACCCTCGAGCATCTCAACGAGGTGACCACCTGGTGGCTGCACAACGTCGCCGACATCCGTGTCCTACGCGACTTCAAGGAGACGCCACTCCAGCGTCACCAACACGAACAACCACACTTGCTGACGCTGCCGACCTGTGACTTCGACACCGCCCAGGTCATCTATCGCCACGTGAGCGTCGAGGGCTACGTCACCCATCGGCTCAACCTGTACTCCGTGCCGTGGACGTACATCGGCCAGGTGCTACCTGTACGCGTCACCGAGAGTGAAGTCGTCATCTACTCGATCGGTCTGGAGGAGATCGCACGCCACCTTCTCGTGGCCAGCTCCCACACGGGCGTTCGCCAGTCGAACAAGACCCATCATCCCGCCGACGACCCCGGCCAGCGTGAACTGCTGTTACGGCAACGCTTCACGGAACTGGGGCCGGTGGCCGTACAGTTCCTCGACGGCTTGCTCGCCAAGCAAGTCCAGGGCAAACTACAGGCCCAGCAACTGTTGGCAGTGGTAGCCCACTACCAACGCAAAGATGTACAGGCCGCCTTCGAGCGTGCCGTCCGCTTCGGCGCCTACTCCTTGGCGGCAATCCGACGCATCCTTGCCGCGACCGCCAAGCCCAAGCCGCTCCTGGAGGAACTGGCCGATCTGCATCGTGACACGCTGGACCCGTTGTTGCGTGCCGACGCGGTCGGTCCACGGCCAACCAGCGACTATCAGCATTTGCTCTTGCCTGAGGAAGCCGCCAATGACGCCTCGTCCCAAGAAAAACCGTTCAGCGAAACCAACACCGACGCCACCTCTGCGTGAGCAGATCCTCGCCGACTTCGCCACGCTGCGCGTCCCCATGACTGCCGAACAGCTCGATGCCGTCGTACTCGACGCCGAGCAAAGCGGCCGCTCGCATCTGGAGTTCCTGTACCGTTTGCTCACCGACCAGGCGGGCTTGCGTCGCCAACGTAGCATCGAACGACGCATCAAGGATGCCCACTTCCGCGAACTGAAACCACTGAGCGACTTCGATTGGAGCTTCAACCCGTCGCTCCCACGGACGCAACTTGAAACCTTGGTTGGCTGTGACTTCGTCCGCCGCTGTCAGAACCTGGTGTTCGTCGGCCAATCCGGCTTGGGAAAAAGTCGGCTGATTCAGAACATCGGTCAGGCCGCTTGCGTGCAGGGCTATCGCGTCTTTTACACGACCAGCGGTGCTCTCCTGGAAGATCTGACTGCGGCCTTGGCCGACCAAACGATCCACGACCGTGTACGCTTCTATGCCCGCTTCGAGTTGTTAATCATCGACGAATTTGGTCTGGACCGCATTGAACGCAGCCTGTGTCCGCAGGCCGCCAGCTTGTGGTACAAGATCATCGACGCGCGGAGCCAACGGGTCAGCACGGCGCTGGTGACCAACATCGACTTCGAGTCCTGGGCCGAATACCTGGGCGATGCTCCCCTGGCGATGGCGTTGTTGGATCGCGTCGTGGACGGCGCAACCATCGTGAAATTGAAGGGCAAATCCTATCGTGTTCATCGCGGCCCCGAAGAGCCGTCCGCCAAGTAACCGCGCCAAGGATAGGACCTCGCCACGCTCACCCCGCTTCGCCGGGCAACTCCTGTTGGCCTCATCTCAAGCCGCGAAAATGGCCTCACTTCAAAACGCGATCAACAGGAATTGGAGGAGGAGTCAGGAGATCCTGTCGTCACGCGGGATTTGATCGACCATCTGGTGGGAGAGCGACTGTTGACGATCCGCAGTGATTCAAGCGATCTAGGCCGGGGCCAGGTGGACATTGCTCATGAGGTCCTCATTAAGAGGTGGGTTAAATTACAGGAATGGCTAACCAGCGATATCTCAGAGCGGCAGCTTCGTGAGGACTTCCAGCGGGATGCGGAGACCTATGCCCAACGTGGCAAGAGACTACCGTCCAGTGCAACGCAGCTTGACTACCTGAGCTGGCTTGAGCGAAAGGGGCAACAACCGACACTTACCCAAGCTCAGCAAGCCTTTACCCGGGCCATGAGGAGTGAGGTGCGATTGCGGAGACGGATTCGGATAGCCGTGGTGGTGGGGTCGCTGGTCATAACCGTAGGCATGATCGGCCTTGCAACCTGGGCATTGTTGGAAAAGTCTCAAGTCGACATGGCGCTGAAGGAAGTCGAAGAAACCCTGGCAACAGAATTGGTTCGATCGATCGGCCGCAAACTTCATGTAGTGGAACCTGGAGAGGTCGATGCCTTGTGGACGTTGGCGGCTTTGAAGGACAAGGAACGAGTTCGAGAGCTATTCGTAGAGAGACTGGTGGAGAATTTCGAACGAGCCCAGCGGCTGGAACGGCGAACTGAGATTGCTCTTCACGCGACAGTGGGTCTCAATTCGACCAGGAGGAAAATGGCCCTTGAGATGTTCGCGGACAGATTTCAACACGAAACAGACGGAGATATACGCCTGGCCTGCGCTCTTGGAATTGCATCGTTGCGTTCCGAAGATTCTGTGGTCGCAGGCGCGTGTGCCACCCTTATCGTTAACCGATTCAAGGGCGAGGACGACACGGTCACTCAGGCTGAGTTGAGAAGCTCCCTGCTGGAATTATCCCCTAAGATCCGTGCCCTAGATGCTGCCGAGCTGATCGTTCAGGTCATGCCGAAGACGACAACAAACGCCGACGGCCTGTGTCAGCTGGCGGAAGAGTTGAAGGCAATGTTGGATAAGATGCCCTCGGAGCAAATGCCGAATGTCGCGGCGCTGGCCGCCGCTCAGATCATTGAGGGCCTACGCCACGCCAAAAACACTTCCGACCTTCGTACCTCGGCGAGCCGCCTGGGGGATTGCCTGATGGCAATGGCGGAAAAGTTAACTCCGAACCAAGCCCAACCGATCGCCGAGCAGATCGTCCGGGCCATGCAGGAGAGTACCACAAATACTTTGTGCATTGGTGGCCTGGCCCAGGGGCTTAAGGCGGTGGCGGGAAGGCTGCATGGAAACCAGGCCCAACTGATCGCCGAACAGATCATCCAGGCCATGCAGAAGCCGGGTAGTTTCAATTTTAGTATCGAGAAAGGGATGAAGGCATTGCTGGCAAACAGCCTAACTCAAGACCAGGTTCAGCAGCTTGTCGAAAGCATAGTCAAAGCCCAACAGCTTCCTATGGCGACCCTCTCGAGCCGAGTCGGCCAAGGCTACTGCCTAGAGTTATTGGCGGAAAAGCTGACCCCCGATCGAGCTTATCACGTCGCCGAGGTGATCGTCAGGGCGATGCAGAAGGTTGGCATGACTGAAGAATTGTCTGCGTTGAGGAATGCTCTGAAATCTGTTGGAAAAAGGCTGACTATTGACCGGGCCGGCCAGGTCGCTGAACTGTTAATTCAGGCTTTGCGAAATCCTGAGACGGGATCCGCTCAACGACCGTTTCTCTTGGAAGGGCTCCAGGCAGTAGACGGAAAGTTGTCTGCGGACCAGGCTGATAAGGCGGCGGGACTGATCGTCCAGGCCATGAAAGCCCAGGCCATGAATGAGTACCCGAATAGTTTCAAGATACTCGCGTTGGCGGACGTGTTAACGGCGGTGATGAAGAATCAAAACCCGGAATATGCGTCGAAGAAATACAGGGAAGCTGTCGGCTTAATCATCCAGGCGATGAAGAAGGCCCCGGGTAGTGGCTACTGGGATGGCCCGGTGAAGGGTCTGAACGAGATGGCAGACAAGGTAGCTCCCCAGCATGCCCAACCAATCGCGGAACAAATCATCCAGGCTATGCACGAACCCACGATCAGCACGAACACACTTGGTCATCTGGCAGAATGCTTGAAGGCAGTTCTGAGGGACAAGCTCACCCCGGACCATGCGTTAAAGGTCGGCGACCTAATTATTGAGGCCATGAGGAAAGAGGTCACAAAGAATCCGGTCCATGTGAATCCGCTCGCCGTAGCAAGCCTAGCCAGCGGCATGAAGGCATTGGCGGACAAGTTGACCCCGGACCAAGCCGGGCAAGCAGCCGAACTGATAGTGCAGGCCATCAAGAACCCCGGAGGAGTCGTAAACGATGAACTGCGTGCCCTCGTGGAAGGGCTCCGGGGCCTAGCGGAAAGACTGAAGGCGGAACAGACAGAATTGATCCTCGCGCAAATCATCCAAGGCATGATGGAAACCAAGAACGTTGCCTTCTTGTCTTATCTTTCAGAAGGCATGCAGGCGGTTGCGGAAAAGCTGGGCCAGGCGCAGGCACCGCTGATCGTCGTGTGGATTGTCAAAGCTATGAAGCAGCCTGCGATCCTTGAAGCGCAGCTAGCAATGGCAGAAGGGCTGCAAGTAGTCGCAGGCAAGCTGGAGCCTGACAAGGCACTGGATGCCGCCTGGCTGATTGTCGAGGCTATGGAGGTGCCCACTATGAGCAAGAGTGCGCGGGGTATCCTGGGGATCGGTTTGAGCGTGGTGGCCGACAAATTAGAGGCGGTGCAGAGGCCTAGGGTGGCCACACGGGCTGCCGATCTGATCGCCCAGACAATGGAAAGCACAGAGGATTCTTACTCGATGCGTTATCTTGCAAAGGGGCTAAAGGCCGTGGGGGGCGAATTATCAGCGGACCAAGCTCAACAGGCCGCCGAACGCATTGTCGCGGCCATTCAGAAGCCTGGATTGTATGATGCACGTCCTGCACTCAGGGACGCATTCGTTGCGGTGGGGAATAGGCTAACCATGAAACAGGCCCCACGTGTCGCTGAACTGATAGTTCACGGCTTGCGAAATCCTGCCACGGGATCCGAGCTAAGGGGGATGCTCCTGGAAGGGCTGCAGATAGTGGCTGGGAAGCTGACCCTAGACCAGGGCCAATTAATCGCTGAGCAAGTCGTTCACGCCATGCGGGAATCCAACGCGAACCCTCTTTGCTTGGGTGCATTGGCCAAGGGGTTGATAGTAGTGGCTGACCAGGTCACCCTATCGGAGCGGGCGTCGAAGCCAGCCGCTCAGGCAGCTGAGATTATTATTAAGGCCATGCGGAAAACTACAGTCAACTCTGTTCTAAATGCCCAGGCTGAAGGGCTAAAAGCGGTGGTGGACAAGATGTCCAGGGAGCAAAAATTCGTCATCACGATAAACCTCGTGGAACTCATGGCCACGGATTCCCGGGATGAACTGATCAAGACTCTTGATTTCTACAAAGCCAGACTCTCGGTAACTGAAATAATACGCATTCTCAAATCTCCGCTCTGCGTCGGTAAAGCACGACGAGCCTTGTTGCAGCAACTGGGATTGCAACCGGAAATCAACCAGAGATTTGCCACACTCTGGGACATGGTCGACTGGATTGAGGCTAACCGGCCGGACCTTGCGGCCGAGCTACTGACCCCGCCAATCCGTCCGGCGAACCTGGTTCCGTGAAACGAACGCGGAGGCTCCGACGTGGCGTAGTTTTTTCCATGTTCCGTTTCCACCCGACGAGGATGTCAACGATGACTATCGAACGCGTGCCCGGCACGACCTTGAAGTATCATCTCATTGCCTTCGACGCTGCCGGCCGGGAGCAATCCGAGGGCGGAACACTCGCCAGCCAAGTAGCCGGCCAGGAGTTAGCCAACGAACCCGTCACGGACGTCTTCCTCATGAGTCACGGTTGGCAAGGCGATGTCCCCGCCGCGCACGACCAATATTGCCGCTGGATCGGTGCTATGGCGCGTTGTAGCGCGGACATCGAGCGAACGTCGACAGTGCGGAAGAACTTCCGTTCCCTTCTCGTCGGCTTTCATTGGCCCAGCCTGCCCTGGGGCAATGAGCAAATTGTAGAAGCGGCTAGCTTTTCCCCCGGTGCTGGCGACAGCGTGGATTCCTATGCTCGCCGCCTCGGCGACACTCCAACGACCCGGTCGGCCCTCGAGACCATCTTCGCCGCCGCGACAGCCCTCCCTACGTCTAACGAATTGCCCCCCGAAGTGAAGGCTGCTTACAACACCCTCGACCGAGAGTCCGGCATGGGTAGCGGTGGGGTCGATGCTCCTCCAGGTGCCGACCGAGAGCCGTTCAATCCGCAAAAGGTCTTTCAGGCTACCCGCGAAATGAAGCCAGGCGCGACGCCTAGCTTCGGCCTCTCGCTGCCAAGCCGGGACGACATCCTCTCCCCGTTACGCAGTCTTTCCTTCTGGAAAATGAAAGACCGAGCACGGCAAATTGGTGAAGGCAGTGGCAACCTTCTCCTGTCTTCTCTTCAACAAGCAGCGGGCGTCCGAGATGTGCGGTTTCACCTCATGGGCCATAGCTTCGGCTGCATCGTCGTTTCCGCCATGCTCAATGGCCCCAATGGCAGTGGCGGGGCCACCCGTCCCGTCGACTCCCTGGCGCTAGTGCAAGGGGCACTATCGTTGTGGTCCTTTTGTGACGCGATCCCCAAGGCGAGCGGAGCTCCGGGGTACTTCCGCAATGTGGTCGCCGCGCATCGGGTACGTGGACCCGTTGTGACCACCCAGTCCAGATTCGACACTGCGGTTGGCCGTTGGTATCCGCTTGCAGCTGGTGTAGCCGGTCAAGTCGTCTTTGATCCGTTCAATCTCCCCAAGTATGGCGGTGTAGGCAAGTTCGGCATCCAGGGTGTTGGACCTATTCTGGTAGGAGGAGATATGCTTACTCTGGAGGGATCGTATGGATTTGAAGCCGGCAAAGTGTACAACCTGGCAGGCGATCAGTTCATCCGCAATGGTTCAGGCTTCTCGGGTGCCCACAGCGACATCGACAAGCCGGAAGTTGCGCACGCCATCTGGGAAGCGGCCCTGGTGCCCCTCTGACACGTTGGGGATGGATTGCTCCTTCTCCGAGGATCCTTCCAGGTCCGGCGACCAACCCTGCAGGATATATAATCGTCCGGAAAACGGCGTCCTTCCCAGCATTGTTTGCCTGGAGATATTGCTTTTTGGAGACCTCCTATTCCTCGGCATCAACGTAGCATCGAACTTGAGCAGTTCCGGCGGCGACACCTGGCGCAGCAGGATGAGAGTGGCTTGACTATCCGCGAGTATAGCCGCAAGCACCAACTCAAGGAGCCATTCTTCTACTCCTGGAGGAAGGTCGGCGGCGAGCGTGATCGTCAGGCCGCACCGAAACGGCCTGCGACACCCAGCCTCCTCCCCGTCGCGGTCATCAATGCCCCAGGCCGACGTGACGATCCAGCCATCGACGGTCGGAGGAGCCCCTACCTTGGGCAAAATCACTGCTTCGGACAAATCCGACCATGTCTCTTTCCCCGCCCTACGCCCCCCATACGCCCAATTTATGAGAAAAAACTGCCCAAAAACGTGACAAAACGTGACAAAACGTGACAAAACGCCTTTTGGGCCCAGACCGGATGGTGGCCACGATAGCCATGCGGTCGATCGTTTCCCCACAAAATACGCCATTTCCGCTTGTCCGACCGCTCTCCTCATGCCGCCGCTGTCGAACCCCTAATTATGAGAAACCGCAGCCCGAAAGTGCCATTTTGACCCCGTTTGTCACGCAACCGGCCTAAAACCGTCGAAAAGTGGCCCAAATTTGGCGTTGTTTGGACCACTTTGTGACAGCCGCAATCGGCTGTAGATCGCGGAGAATCACGGCCGCACGCCCCCTTTTCTTCCCCGCCGATCCTTGAGACCCGGAGTTAGCCATACGGCAACGTTGGAGATGACCCTCGAAAACGCACCCGGCCAATTCGATCCCCGCCAATTGCAAGCCTTCCGTCGCCGCGCATCAGAATTCGAGCGCGTCTATCGCGAAATGCCGGGATGATTGGTTCGCGACGGTGGCAAGATTCCCCCTGCGCTTGCGACGTGGCCCGAGCCCATCGCCCTTACGTACTGGACGGTGTCAACAAACCGCGTGTCCCGGCCATCCGCTCACTCTCCCATCTGTATTGCATTGCTGACCCAGACGTTCCGTATGTCGAAATAGACGAAGATGGCCCGGAAGATTCCGTGGCATTACAAGACGCTGCCGTCGGACCGAAAAGCGACAGGCGTGCCGGCACCGAACAACCCGGTCTGAGTGTGGGCCGTGTTTGTGTATTCATAGACGGTATTCGCCAGTGTCCCGGAATTGACACTGCCGTCGGTATTGAATTCGATGACGTCGCCGGCTCGGAACTCTGTAGTTAAGGAGTGGGCCGTGTTGATGTACTCGTAGGCGTTGTTCGCCAGGAACCCAGAATGGACACTGCCGTCCGTGTTGAAGATGACGTTGCCGCCCGCCTGGAACCCTGCAGTCAGGGTGTGGGCCGTGTTGACATACTCGTAGGCGTTGTTCGCCAGGACCCCTGAGTAGACATTGCCTGTTGAATAGAAATTGATGCCCTGGCCGGCCTGGAACCACGCGCCCAGGGTGTGGGCGGTGTTGATGTACTCGTAGGTGTTCACCACCGGCGTCCCATGCCAGACGCTGCCGTCAGAATTGAAGCCGACGAGCGTCTGTGCTTCGCACCACATAGCCAGGGTGTGGGTGGTGTTGATGGATTCGTAGGTCTCGACCGCCAGCGTTGCACCAGCAGCACTGCCGTCAGGATTGAACCAGGCCAGGTCGCCGGCCTGACACCAATTTCGGAGGCTCAGGGCCGAGTTTACGTACAGGTCGGAGTCATACGCCAGTGTCCCAGAAATTACGCTGCCATCCGCCCTTGTCGTGGGGGTCGTGCCCTTCTCGAAACACGCAGTCTGGGAGTGGGCCGTGTTGATGTACAGGTAGGCGTTACCCGCCAGCGGCCCGGCCGACATGAGCGCACGGTCTTCGAGAAACTCGACCCCGAGGGAAACGAAACGCTTACGGGACGGGGTGGTGGTCGAGGGGAAGCCTTGCACCAGGCCAGCAGATTCGACAGTAAGCGCTTCATGGGAGAATCCTTGCTGCAAGGCAGCTGTTCGCGGAAGAGGCCGAGAGGAAGGAGCGGTCGTCCTTCCGCATAAGACTACGGCGGCTCCCGGGCAGATCTGTCAGGAAAATCTGGAAAAAATGCCAAATGGGGGGCCTAGTCGAGGAGAAGGGCGGGAGTGTGTCTAAAGGGGACGGATGGCCCCCGTTCCGTCCGTGGCAAGAACAAAATCGCCTCCTGAATGTCGGGCGCCAGGTTCACCAAATTCAGGATCTGCGTGATCCGAGCTCGGCTCACCTGACCCAGCCGTGCGAGATCGGCGAAGGTGGTGATCGTGCCTGAGCAAAGCGCTGGGATTTTTGTTCACTGGTAGTCTTCGCGGTCGATTGGAGGGGAGGAGGGGACGTACCTTGCACTTCCGGGGCCCTAATTATGAGAAGAAAGTCCGGTATTTGTGACACGGGTGTGACATTTTGTGACAAAACGCCTTTTGCCCGGTCGGATCGGGGCCCGGGATTCGGGTCGTTGAGAGCACTGATCCTGGTCCATTTCTGAAGTACGATTAGCCCACCACGGCTGCTCCTGGAGAAGCCGCCTAGGCTCGCGAAACCCCATGAAATACAGCGAATTCGCCCTTGTCGTACGCCTGCGAATAATGGGAGTGGAGGCTCGGCGCGCTCACGCTCAGCAGGCTGTGCGCTGCCCAAGGTAGGAGCGAAGAACGTACCGGCCTAATTATGAGAAAGAAAGCCCCGGAGGTGACATTTCGGCGGCCAAGTGTCACAAAACCACCGAAATCGGGTCGAAACCGGTCTGAAACCGTGCCATTTCGATGCGAAAATGACACGCCTCAGGAGGCCAGTCGGGCCCACATCCGCCGCTGCTTGTTCCAATCTACCGCTGCCGCGACCGGCTGCAGATCGCGCAAGATAACCCCCGCACGCCCGCGCTCTGTCCTTGGCAAGAACAAGATTGCCTCCTGAATGTCGGGCGCAGATTAACCAGATTCAGGATCTGCGTGATCCGCGCTCGGCTTACCTGACCCAGGCGTGCGAGGTCGGCGAAGGTGGTGATCGTGCCAGAGCGAACGAGGTCGTCCAAACGGATGGCCAACGCCATGAGCTTGGCGACGTGGGGGATGCGGCCTTTCGGGACATCGATGCGGTCCGGCGTGGATCCTGCCTCGACGCCTGAGCCGCGATCGCCGAAGCGAATGTGCCGTTCGATGGTCCGGGACGTGGGGATCATGGTATCTCCTCAGTAAGGACGAATTGGTCGGCTAAGGTTTGCGGAGCGGTAGGTAGGAATTGAATGGACAGCTTGCCAGTACCTCCGTGGTAGTGGACGGCCTGCACCAATGACCCAATCATGCGGGCCTGCTCGTGCGGTGCCAGCGCCCTCGAACCCCATCTTCATCCAACTCATCGTCGCGACCAATGCATTGAATCTGTTGCACGACATACGCCTCAATCTCACCCGCCGGGATCGACTTCGACGGACACTGGTCCCAGCCCCGTTTCTGGGCGTTGGTGCAAACGTAGTAGCGATAGCGCCGATTCCCACGCCTGGTGTGACTCGGCGTCATGCTGCAACCGCAGGCGGCACAATGTAAGATTCCCTTCAACAAGAAGCCTTGCGTGTTCCGACCAGGACCGCCGCCGCTGCGACCATTCCGCTGCAGCAGCGCTTGCACCTTTTGCCATGTCTCTGCATCAATGAGAGCAGGGTGTTCGCCATCGTGGACCTCGTTCTTGTAACGCACCTTGCCGATGTAGACGACGTTAGACAGCAGGCGATGCAACGCGGTCTTGCTGATCGGGCTGCCACCGCTGCCGTGGCCTGCACGGGTCTGCCAACGCTTGTTCGTCCAATCACGGCGTTCCAATTCTCGGATAACTGGGAGCAGGCTACCGCAATCGAGGTAGAGCTGGAAGATGGCCCGAACCTGGACGGCTTCATCCTCGTTGACGATGAGCCGCGTGCCATGTGCGTCGATGTCATAACCCAAAATGGGAGCTCCGCCGGACCATTTGCCTTTGCGACGCGTCGCAGCGACCTTGTCGCGTGTCCGCTCGCTGATGATCTCCCGTTCGAATTGGGCGAAACTGAGTAGCACATTCAGGATCAGCCGCCCCATTGAAGAGGCGGTGTTGAACTGTTGCGTGACCGAGACGAAGGCGACCTTGTGCTTGTCGAACCGCTCCATGAGGCGGGCGAAGTCGAGGAGCGATCGACTCAGGCGGTCCACCTTGTAGACCACGACGCAGTCCACGAGACCGGCTTCGATGTCAGCGATCAGTCGCTGTAGGGCAGGGCGGTCCAGGTTGCCACCGGTGAAACCGCCATCGTCGTAGGCCTTGGGAAGGCAGGTCCAGCCTTCGTGCGTCTGACTCTTGATGAACGCCTCGGCGGACTCCCGCTGGGCGTCGAGCGAATTGAACTCTTGCTCTAGGCCCGCCTCGGTGGACTTGCGGGTGTAGATCGCACAGCGAACGATCGGCCGCGATGCAGCGCTGGTCTTATGGATCATGCTTTACCTTTCTTGGCGTTGATGCGAAAGAAGAGAAAGCCATTGCAGTGGCTGCCGGTTACCGCCTTGGCGACGGCGCTGAGGGACTTGTACCGCGCACCGTCGTAGGCGAAGCCTTTTTCGAGGACCTGCACCTGGATGGTCGTGCCCTTGTAGGAGCGCGTCAGGATCGTGCCCGGCGGCGGAAGGCGATCGTCTTGGTCGACGAGGCGCTCCACCGAGACAGTCGCCACCTCGGGCACCCGTGCCACCGGCGGCGTCAGACGCAGGTCTGCATCGTTGGCCAGCTCAGCGGCTCGCTGCTTGGCGCGTTCGGACAGGCCGCCTTCCGCCAGCGATTGCAGCCGCCAGGCGAGGCGCCGAAATAGCCAGGTACGGTTCCACGTTCTCGGCTCGTCGCCGAAGAGTTCGGCGTACCGTTGCCGTAGTTCCTTCGGCGATAGTCGCTGCAACTTCTTGAGTTGTAGGTTAATCGTTTCGCTCATCGAGGTCTCCTTGGTTCGGTCTCGGGCTCGTTAACCCGTGACACACTGAGCCTCGAATCGCAGGGAACCTCAAGGCAATTCGGAGAGAAATTCGAGAGGGCGTGACGGTCGCAGATGCGTCACTCCTTTGAGGACCCGTTGGTCATTGGGACGGAGACGGATAATTGGACTGTGCCGGTCTATCTGGCGCAGCCTCATCTGGAATTTCGCCGAATAATACCCTCGACGCAGCCATGCAAATCTCTCGAATCTGCTCTTCACTCAGCGCGAGAGTATGGTTCAAGCCGTTCAGCCCGACGAACGCTGTGTTGAGAAACTCGGCCATCCGTTGCTGTTCGACCTCTTCGGTCAGATCGTCTTCGTACAGCCAGCAGGCGGCAAAAACCTTGAGTAGGCCCCCATCAGGGTGCGCCACAAGCGTGATGAACGGACACTCGACAAAGAGGCGGCGGAAAAACTGGCGAACCGTCGGAAACTGCCAGAGCCCTTTCGGGTCGTCGTCGAAACCGTCTACCAATACTGCGACCCGCTGCCTGAATGCCAACGCCTTCTCCCGCGATGAAACCATGTCGGAGAGAATTTCCGCAATAGGGGTGGTGTTCCCGATGTCGATCAACTCGCGGGGGATGTGCAACAAGAACGCTTCCAAGTTGCCCTTGAGCACCCCTTCTACATGAGGATTCGGTTCCTCGAGATACCGTGAGGGATAGCTAGCAAGGGAGAAAGCCATGCTCGCGGCGGCATGCTCGCTCTTAGCCGTCGTCGTCAAGCTCCCAGTGCCGGGCAGGATTGACCTCGCCTCGGGGTAGACGCTGGTGAACACCTTAATCCACTGATCGAACTCGGGGCACGGCCACGCCGAGTCCGCCCGCGCGATCAGCAGAGTGAAGGCGAAAGAATTGATTAGGACAGTTCGTTGAACCAGGAAAATCGCCGGGTATGACGGCAGGCGAAACTGGCAGATGCGGAACCAAAGTGGTTCGTAGATATTCGGGTGGCCCTGTTCGTCCCGTCTCGCAGGGCGCGCGCCATTGGCTGATGGGTCGAAGCACGTCGCGGCTACGAAATGGAGCCAGCAACGAATGCGGTCTGGCAGGCGGTCCTCGCCGAGCATAGCCTTGCGATACTCATGGAGAACCCGAGTGTCGGCGTTTTGGGCGCGGGCGCTGTTGTACGACAACTTCAGGAGCCAGCGGAGAAGGCGGCCGCCGTCGTAGTCGAAAGTGACCGTCTCACCCGAGTATACCGGAGCGGCAAAGTAGCGGTCGTACAACTCCTTGCCGTAGCCGTCCAAGCTGGAAAGAACGCCGCTGTTACACTTGCTGCACACATCCCTGACGACCAAGTCGCCCTTAAGGTGAGTGAGAGGGGCACGAGCGCTGAACGTCTCGGCCTCGCCGGGAGTGGCGTTGTACCAGTCGGGGACAACGTGTTCCCGCGTCTGCTGGCATGGCTTGTCGCAGTAAGCACAATTCATCACAAGATCTTCTCCAGAGGGCGATCGGCTGCTTTCACCGGCAACGGCAATCGCGGTGGCCTTTATGGCAATTTTAGTCTGGCGGTTCGAAGGAGAATCGGAAACAAATACGGTTATGAGCAAGCCTCCATATTCACCGGCCCCAGCCGCACAGGTGCCAATAACTCAGCCTAAGTCTGTGGCCGACCCCACTGAGGTTCAAGAGCAGGCGTATCATCGCTATCGCAGAGGGCAAGCCGAACGATACGCTGGAACTGGCGTGACGATAAAGATCGGTATCGGGAAAACTGTTCTCTGGCAGAAATTCCAAATCCCACCAGCAGTTGGTTTCGCAACCATTGGTGGGATTTGACGTTCCATTTCAATCGGGGCAACGGGACGGCTATTGAACTTTTCTAAGTGGTATCAGGGCATTCGCATTGCAGTCATACATCATTGACATACTTCGGACTGCCTCGCGATAGACCGATATTTGGACTTCGCGTCAGCTCTGGTATGTTCATAGTTGTGATCGATAACCCTTGACGAGAAAGCCATCCGAATGACCGAGCGTGAGACACCTCGACAGCGTGGTTCGTATGGGATTGACGCCCCCCTTGCGCCGGCATTCATAGCCTTCGCGGCCGCTTTGGAGGTCGCTCTCGCCGTCATCTCTGACAGCGTGCGGCCACTGCTGGCCGCCTTTTTCATCCTGGCAATTCTCGGGTTCTACCTTTACGCCACACTGCAAGGCAAGTTCGTAGTTTGGGCCGAATTGCTGGACCATTTGAACCTTCGGGGGGATGAGCGAGTCCTGGACCTGGGATGTGGGCGGGGTGCGGTACTGCTCAAGGCCGCTCAACATTTGACCACGGGCCGAGCAGTGGGTGTGGACCTGTGGCGAAGCGTCGATCAATCGGGCAATTCCGCCGAGGCAACCCGGCGCAACGCCATCGCAGAGGGGGTAGCCGATCGTGTCGAATTGCACACGGCCGACATGACGGCGCTACCCCTCGAAGACGACAGTTTTGATGTGGTGGTATCCAATTGGGCGATCCACAACATCCGGGATCGTTCTGACCGAGAGAAAGCCCTTAGCGAAGCGGTGCGGGTGCTGCGTCCGGGGGGCCGGCTGATGATCGCCGACCTTCGGGCCACGCGACAATACCAGGCACAGCTTGCCAAGCTCGGGATGAAGGATGTTGCTCGTCGTCGGCTGGGATGGCGGCTCTTGCGCCTAACCTGTCTCGTATTAGCCACGAAGCCGGAACGTCCGATGTGTGAATCATCTAGCGATTAGATTAGAAGGATCGGTTTGCCGCTGTCCTGACTGGCGGCGGGATTTGAACAATGCATTCTCCTGCAAAGAAAGGATTTCCGTCGATTTAGCATATCCAATCTTCAATCGCAACCTGCGAGTTGAACGAACTCGTCGAGCTGTAACTCCGGTTCGCAAGACGAAAAAGCCCTCCGACGCACTCGCCGAAGGGCTCCGTTCGGAAAATAATCGGGGCGACTAGACGGCTGTTGAACTTTGTATCGATGCGGTCCGGGGTTGGGAAGGGTGGATTGCGGCGAACGTTCTTCGATGACCCAGAGGTGTCGGATCGTAACACACAACCTCATCTGCCGGGCCGCATGGGTGAGCGCCCAGAAACCCCTTCACGCGGCCCCGAGCGGGTACAGCGGCGTTGGTTCAGTCAGCGATTCTCACTGGCCCTTTCTCCGATGCACTCGTCATTTCATATTGGGTGCGGCGGGCGGCTCGGACTTGATTTCGAGTTCCAGCTTGCCGGTAGCGAGCCTGCACCGGATGGGCTTCTGCAGGCCCTCGTGGACGCTCTTCACCTGCTCGTCGGTTCGAACGGCTCGCCGATCAGTTCCTTCCACGCCTTGCGCTGGTTGGCGGTGAGCACCTCGTTAATGTCCGCCATCGCGGCCTTCGTCCGCTTCTCCGCCGCCTTCTGGTGGGCGACCATCTTCCTCAGATTAGCGAGGCCACCGAGCTCAATCTTCTCGCCCAAGTTTTCCTTGGCCAGTTCCGGGATTCCCTTCTGGAGCTCGGTGAGTATGCCCTTGATCTTGCCCTTCTGGTCGTCGGTCAGCTTCAGTTCTTTCGCGACCTCCTCGTTGAGGAAGGCGTAAACGCCGCCGGCCACCGCCTGCTGTTCGATCTGCTTGAGACGCTTGGCCTGCTCCGGCTTGAGCACCTTGGCTGCGGCTTTGCGGGTCTCGTCGTCAAACTTCGCGAGAAGATCGGACCGCTCTTTCGGGTCGAGCGTGTTGATCTTGGGCTGGAACTTCTCCCGGATCTTGCGCACGGCGGCCGCGATGTCCTTCACCTGGTCGGCGGTGAGCTTCAGCTCCTCTTGGAGGCTCTTGTCCGCGACCAGGCCGGCGGCAATAACCAGGTCAAGGCCGGGGTCAGCGAAGGGGCCCGCCGCGCCTGGAGGAAGCCCCGGCTCGTCCTCGGGCTCAAGTTGGAACGGCGCGCCGGTCATTCCCACCCACCTCCTAAGCTGCTCGGGCGTCAGCACGGACGGGATCTTCTCCGATGCCTCTTTGAACGCCTTATTCCACGCTTCGTGGTGCGCCTTCAACCGCGTTTCCTTCACCGTCTTTTCTTCGTCGGGGCCCGCGAGCGGTGCCACAGTTAGGGCGTGTGCGTTTATTTCCTCGAAGAGCTTCTTCACCTTACGTTTCTGATCATCCGTGGGTTTCAGTGCCAGGGCCACTTCTTTGTTCTGCAGCAAGGCACGGATATCCTCAAGTTGAAGATCGATCTGCTTGAGACGGCTGATCTGCTTCGGCTTGAGAACTTCGGCTAGAAGCTTCTTGTTTTCCGCGTCCGTTTGGTTGCGCAGCTCCGCAACCATTTTCGGGTCGTGCATCTCCACTGCTGACCCTGCTTGACTTGGGTCGCCGGGACGGACGAGCGGAATTTTTTCAAGTTGCTTGAGGTATTTTTCATGCACCTCGTGCATCCCGGCCCGAAGGTCCTTGATTTGGTCGGCGGTCAGGTTCAGCTCCTTCTGAACACTCTTGTTCATGATCAGGTTGACGCCGCTCGCGGGTGGGACTTCTTTCTCCTTCTCCGATTTCGCAGCAGGTTCCACAGGTTTCTCCGCAGCAGGCTTCTTGTCATCCTGCCCCGCCGCGCTGCGGCAGGTAAGGATGGTCGCCCCGGTCGCAACGAAGCCGAGAATCAGCACGATCGCGATAGGGGTCTTGAGTTTGCTGAACAACATGGCCTTCATCACTCCTTCCGTCAGAGCGGTGACCTTGACTGAGATCGCTCCCGTAGCCGCCGCCTTTCCCGCCGCAAGCAGGCTTGCAGCTTTGATCGTGGAATCCACCACCGAGGTCGGCACTCCCGCCGACACCACCTGTTGTGCCAGCGCCGCCGCCAACGCCCCGCCCGACAAGGTGACACCCCGTTTCGTGAGCCGCTTCGCCAGCATGATCCTTGCCCTTGCCAATCGGCTCGCTACCGTGCCTTCGGCACAGCCGAGTTGCCCGGCAACTTCCTTACGTGTCTTACCTTCCAGATCGCACAGGACGATGACGCCACGATACTTGTCGGGCAGGCGGCTCAACTCTTGGTCGAGCAGCAATTCCAGGTCGTTCGAGAGTTCTTGTTTAACCACGGCTGGTTCCGGCATTTCCGTCACCTGCCTCTCTCGCCCCTTCCTCTTGGCGGCGGTCGCCCTGGCCTTCAACGCTGTTTGGTGTGCCACCCCGTAGAGCCAGTTGGCGAGCAACTCCGGTGAGGCAATCGACGCCGCCCTGCGGACAAGGACGAGAAAGGTGGCTTGAAACGCATCTTCGGCGTCGTTGTAGTTGCTGAGCACACGGCGACAGACGCCCCACACTATCGGTCCATGCCGCTGGACAAGGGCCGCAAGAGCCGCGTTGTCACGACGGCAGACGTAGCCGTCCAGCAGTTGCTCATCGGTCAGCCCGGCCCCATCTCGCAGAAGCATCGTCCTACGAAGGTGCTGGATAACCCCGCTCAGTTGTCCGGTGGCCATGTCCTTTCCTTTGTGGGGGCTCGGTCGCCCTCTACCTTACTACTACCCGCTCCTGCCCAGTTTGATCCATGTTTTTCTTCAACGGCCTGCTTGTCGGACCGTCCTGCCAGCGAGCGGCCAACTAAGTTCGACGCGGCGACAACGGGTTCTGTCTGCCCCTACGCAAGCATTCGTCATCTTACGCAAAGTCGGTGTGCAGCTCGAACGCAACTGAACCGCGGAAAGCACCCTATTGGAAATGGTTTTACGGCGGACGCGAAGAAATTCTCTACGTCAGCTCGAAGCGGATTGAACTTGGCTTGACGTGTCAAAATAGCCAGGGAATCAAGCAAAGAAGCCTTTCGACCGTCTCGCCGAAGGGCTGCTTTCTGAAAAAAGTCGGGACGACAAGACGGCTATTGAACTTTTTTTTGCCGGCGTCAGAGTACTCGCATTGCAGTCACGCATCATTGACGTAGTTCGCATCGTCTCGCCGTTCTCATCAGCAACCGGCGGATATTGACAAAGAGCATTCACATTTGAGTCGAGGATGAGATTCCAGCTCTATTCGGTCGAGGTGACCGAAGCACCAACACACAGACTTATTCCGCTTCATCAACTTGGCATTGCAGAAACGTCTCGGCCTTCGGTGCGTGGATGCGGAAGGTCACCTTGCGGTCGGCACCCACCACGGGCGAGACGACCACCGACTCCTGCGGGCCGCCGGGCTGGACCGGCAGGTCGCTCGCCAGGGAGAATAGAGTGAGAGCACCGCGCCGGCAACCCCGGCGCGGATCGAGTGCGCGGACCTCATCGTGATGCACCGGTCATGCGGGCCGCCGGGCTGGACCGGCAGGTCGCTCGCCAGGGCGAAAAGAGTGAGCACCGCGCCGGCAACCCCGGCGCGGATCGAGTGCGCGGGCCTCATCGTGGTGCATCGGTCACTGGAAGAGTTTCGGGGCGAATTCGTTCAGGTACTGCTGCCAGCAGATCCAGGTGTGCCCGCCCTCGGTCTCCTTGAACTCAGGCTTTAGCGTGTGCTTCTCGAACAGGGCGACGGTCTTTTTGGTGGTGTCGAGCAGAAAGTCGTCCTTGCCGGTGGCGAGCCAGAACACCTTCAGCCCGTCCTTGGCGGCGACGACCGCCGTCAACTTCTCCTTGTTGGCCTTCTCCCACTTCTCCCAATCTTCCGGCGTCCGGCCCGCGAAGATGCCGGAGCTGAACACCCCTACGGCCGAGTAGTCTTTCGGGTTTGCCAGGAACACCGACAGCGTCTGCCCGCCGCCCATGCTCAGCCCGGCGATCGCCCGGTCTGCCCGGCCGGTCTTCACCCGGTACGTCTTCTCGACGTGCGGCCGGAGGTCCTTCTCGAAGTCGTCCTCGAACAGGGCGGCGGGGGTGGCGTCGCCCGTCGGCCGGCCGAATCCGGTGAACTTGCTGTCGTGCCCGGCCGGCATGACGACGATCATCGGCTTGGCCTTCTTGGCCGTGATCAGGTTGTCCAGGATGTCCGCCGCCCGGCCGACCGAGGTCCAAGAGTCGTCGCAGTCGCCGGCCCCGTGCAGAAGGTAGAACACCGGGTACTTGTCGGTTCCGGTCTCGTATCCCGGCGGGGTGTACACGTGCGCCCGCCGGGTCCTCCCCGTCGTCTTCGAGTGGTAGGTAACCGCGGCCACCGCGCCGTGCGGCACATTGGCTGTGTCCATGAACGCCGCCCCCGGCACCCGCACCAGGCTCCACGCGTTCCCGAACGACTCACTGGTCGCCGGATTCCGCGGGTCCACCACCGGCACCCCGTCCACGTCGATCCGGTACCGGTAGGTGCCGGGGGCCACGTCCAGTGTGAGCTCCCACAGGTCGCCCTCGCCCTTCTTCATCACCCGCGGCCCCTGGCCGCCTCCAGGGATGTCGGAACTCGACAGCGCCACCTTCTCGGCCTTGGGAGCGCGGAGGCGGAATGTCACCTTCTTGTCTTTCACCTCCGGCGAGGTGTATGGCGGCGGGCCTTGCCGCGGCGGCTGGGCGGTCGCAGGGCCGGCCGCCGCCAAGGCAAGCATGAGGCCGAGCAGAGATAGAGTTCTGGTCATGAGAGGTTCCTCGGACATGTGAAGGGGCGATTACACGGTCACTTGGCGGGCGGGAACAGGAGCGGCGCGAACACGTACAGGTGGTACTTCCAACTGGCCCATTCGTGTCCGTCCTTACCCTCGCGGTACTCATACTGCAGCCCGTACTTGTCGAACATTTCCAGCATGGCCTGGTTGTTCTTGTACGCGATGTCTTTCGGCGCGTTGGCGATCCAGAACAGCTTCAACTTCTTGTTCGTCTCCGGGTCCTTGAGCAGGGCTTGGTTGTCCTTCTCGAACTTCTCCCGGTTCGGTGGGAACCAGCCCGAGCTGAAGACGCCGAGGGAGGCGAACGTGTCCAGGTGGGTCAGCCCGACGTCGAGCGTCTGGAGGCCGCCCATGCTCAGCCCGGCCAGCGCCCGGTGGCCGCGATCGGCTTTCACCGCGTAGTTCTTCTCGACGAACGGGATCACATCGTCGAGCAGGTCCTTTTGAAAGGCGTCGAACCCGGCGTACTGGTTGGCCGGCTTCTCCCCCGGCTTGACCACCCGGCCGTTCGGCATGACCACGACCATAGGGGTGAGCTTCTTGTCCGCGTACAGGTTGTCCAGGATAACGTCGGCCGCCCCCTTCTTCGTCCACCCTGTCTCGTCGTCCCCGCCGCCGTGGAGTAGGTACAGCACTGGGTACTTCTGCTCCTTCGAGTACCCCGGCGCGGTGTACACCAGCATCTTCCGCTTGCCCGCGGCCGCCTTCGATTCGTACTCGACTGTCTCCACCTTGCCGCGGGCGATCCCGTCCCGCTTCTGGTCGAAGCCCTTGGGTGGGACGGGCAACTCGTTCGGCAGGTCGGACGCCGGGGCCGCGGCGACGAAACACAGCAGCGCGAAGGTGGTGATCGCGGCGGCCAGTGGTCGGGTCATGAGCGTCTCCTTGAAGGGGCTCGGGTGGGGGCGTCTTGTTGGTCGGTCAGGGCCATAGACATAGTGACCCGACCCAGCAGGTCGAGCAGGGCCTCCGGCTCGCTCGGCTCGAGGGACGCGAGCAGTCGCGCACGCAATGGCTCCCCGGCCTTCCAGATCGCGCCGTGAGCCCGCCGCCCCGTGGGGGTCAGGGTCACGGTCCGGACTCGGCCGTCGGCCGGGTCCGGGGTGCGAGCGATGAGCCCCCTCTTCTCCAAGAGGAGGAGCATGGCCCGGACGGTGTTCGGGTCGGAAAAGGCGCGGCGGGCGAGGTCCCGCTGGGTGACCGCGCCCCCGTCGGCGAGGGCGGCCAGGACCACGAACTGGTCGGCCGTCACCCCGTGCCGAGCGAACTGTGCGTCGGATCGGCGGTGCATCGCCAGGTACGCGGCCCGTAAGGCCATCGCGATCTCGTGCCCGGTTGCCATTCCAGCGGTCCATTTTGTACGTATACGCGCGAACTGCAGTAAAATGTACCGGCCCGCGGGGACCGGAGCAAGCGAAAAACACTTTCGGACAACCCGTCGAGCCGCACCGGCGATGGCTACTTCGTGATGGACAACTGGCCGCGTCGGTACAGGGCGTGCGGGGTGCGGGAAAACAGGCTGTTTCCGGGGCAGTTGATCGACTTAGGAAACACCGCATGCCGAAGGCAGGGGCCAGTGCGTTGAGTCGTTTCCACGGCCGGTGCAACGGGCGCCAGGCGGGGTATGGCCGGACAAGTTCGGACCGCGCCGACTCACCGGACTAAGCCCGTCCAAACCTGCTCCGGTCCGATTCACCGACGCTGCTCAAGCTACTCACGACAGTAGGGTGAGTTTACGTTATGGCCATCTCTGCCTGGACGGTCGTTTGTCCACCTGGAAAGCTTTCCTCTGATCTTGCTCCAATACAGAACTCAACACCACCGCAACGTGAATGCAATGCCACTGCAACATAATCGGGGCGACAGGATTTGAACTCGACACGAAGCACCGAGGCTCACCCCCCGACCGCTGAAGCGGGCTTCGTCGAGTGGTACCGATGTCAACGGCCACGCCCCAGTTCGAGTCTTTTCAAACGGGGTCCATTCGTAACCGCCTATGCGTTAACTCATTTCGCGCCGGTGTTAACCGACGGTGAGAGATTTCGAGAGTCTCACTTGGGGTCCATCCGCGACCTTACAGGTTGCAAATGGACCCCGAGTGTAGCGGTTCGAACCAGAGATATCGGCGAGAACCGCCAAAAGCGCGAAAATGCCGTATAAAGTGCGGAAAAACGCCAAAAGCCGAGAGACGAATCTCTCGGCCGTTTGGGTAAACTCGTTGGCAGCGGGATTCCGCTGCGGATCAGAAGGCTCCCCGAGTAGGGCACTCCTCGAAATATTCTCTAGAGATACACGTGAGAGTTAATTCGGAAACCTCATATCTGACATGATGTTACAGCGATATTTGGTGAGCAGCTTCGACGGACTGAAAATCCTTAGGTCGCCGGTTCAAGCCCGGCTCTGTCCACTACAGAAAGCCGCAGTTCACAAGGGCTTGCGGCTTTGTTCTTGCGCTACGCACAAACGCCCGGCTGCCATAGTTTATCACAATTCCATACGGTTGAACATGAATTCTGTACGGATTAGGTACGCTCGGGTGACACGCTAAGCTTCGCGACATTGTTGCAAGATTCTGTCATTTCAAACTCGTAGAGGTTCCTGCCCCTCCGATAATGAGTTTATTTTCAAGGCCTGGATCGTAGCTCCATTCGCGCACCCGAGGCGTGGTAAGGCTGCTATCTCCCGTCTTTAGTTGATCCTCACCCGCTGTCTGAGGCGGAAGTTTTACCATAGTTGATTTGGGCAACCGGTAGTTGCCCTTCCAACTTTGCAGTCTTCGCGCCTGGTTCAACCTTTTCGGCAAGCACACGTCGACGGCCCGGTCGTTCCTGATAGTCATGCGCTCTATTTTTTCGCGGAATTTACGTCCGTCGGGCCCTAGGTGAGGATTACAATCACCGAGGCTTCCCGCACTCGTGGCGGGGAAGGAAATCAGCCACAAGGCCAACGATCTGGTGCAGCACAGACTCGGGAGGCAGCGTTATGCGAACCAGTCGACAGGTAGCAGCACTGTTGAAGCAGAGGCTTTATCGGGGCGCCCTGGTACTTACGCTGCTCTACTTCTGTCCGCTCGTCGCGTCCTCGGGTGCCGAGACCGTCAGGCGGGTCCTGGTGTTCTACCCAGTCAGCGACGGGACGCCGGGGAACATCCTGTTTGAACAGGGTATTCGCAACACTTTTCGGACGTCCTCGGTCGAGCGCATCGAGCTTTACAATGAGTATCTCGATTCCGCACGGTTTCCGGATGATCGCTACCAGAAGCAGCTGGCAAACTTCTTGCAGCAGAAGTACGCCGGCCGAAAGATCGACGTCATAATCCCTGCGATGGCTCCGTCGCTGGATTTCGCGTTGAAGCATCGCGACGAAATGTTGCCCGGCGTTCCGATCGTCTTTGCGGCTATCGATGAGGGAGAGGTCAAGGCACGCCAACTCGGCCACGGCGTCGTCGGCACTCCGATGAGGATGGACCTTGTGCCCACGCTGGAGTTGGCCCTTCGGCTTCATCCGGGGACGCAACACGTGTTCGTCATTGCCGGCGCGTCGAAGACGGATGCCTACTGGGAGGCGCAGGCCAGGAAGGCGTTCCACGCCTACGAAGGGAAACAGGAATTTGTTTACCTTACAGGCCTGCCAATGGACGACCTGTTGAGGGAAGTGACCAAACTTCCCGACGGCAGCGTCATCTATTACCTCCACGTCCAGCAAGATGGCACCGGTCATATCTTTGCCCCGGCGGAGGTCGCCGAGCGCGTTGCGGCTGCTGCGAACGTCCCCGTCTATGGCCACATCGACTCTTACCTCGGTCGTGGCATCGTCGGCGGTCGCCTGATGAGTTTTGAAGCGGAAGGGAAATACGCGGCCCTCCTGGCTCTGCGTCTCTTGGCAGGAGATAGACCGGAAAGCATCGCCGTCCTGGACGCGGGTGAGAACGCCTGGATGTTTGACGGGCGCCAGCTCCAGCGCTGGGGCATCCTAGAAGCGGACTTGCCGCCTGGCAGCGTTGTCCGCTTCCGGCAGCCGACCTTCTGGGACCTTTACCGCTGGCAAATCGTCGGTGTCATTTCACTATGCGTCATTGAGGCGCTGCTGATCTGCGCTCTGCTGCTGCAGAGGGCGTATTGGCGGCGAGCGGAACTGCGCTTTCGGCAGGTGGTCGAGGCCGCCCCAAGCGGCATGATCATGGTCGCCCAAGACGGGAGGATCATATTGGCCAACGCGCAATTAGAGATCCTTTTCGGCTACCGAAAAGAGGAATTGCACGGCCGTCTTGTGGAAATACTCGTACCGGAGCGCTTCCGAGGTCAGCATCCCACCCAGCGAGGCGGATTCTTTGCAGCGCCGGCAAGCCGCGCCATGGGGGCGGGACAGGACCTCTGCGGGAGGCGCAAGGACGGGAGCGAATTCCCAGTCCAGATCGGACTTAACCCGATCTGGACTGGGACGGGCCGCCAGGTCCTGGCGTCGGTTATTGATATAACGGAGCGCCGGCGGGTGGAACGGGAGGTTCAAGAGAGTCAGCGCGAGTTGCAGGCGTTGACCGGCAGGCTGCTCCAAGCGCAGGAGGCGGAACGCCGGCGTATTGCTCGTGAACTCCACGACGATCTGAACCAGAGCCTGGCCCTGTTGGCTGTGGAGTTAGACCTCCTCGGTCAGACGCTCCCGGAGTCGGCGACTCGACTAGGCGACCGAATAAACGAGCTGTCGGCCCGGGTCAAGCAGATGTCTTCCGCCGTGCATGAACTTTCGCACAACCTCCACCCATCAAAGCTCGAGCAACTAGGGCTCGTGGCCGGTATCCGCAGCTTGTGCAAGCAACAGGCCCAGGCCAACGGCTTGGAGATTGAGTTCGCTCATCGGCAGCTACCGTCCTCAATTCCGGACGACCCGGTGTTGTGCCTCTACCGAATCGTCCAGGAGGCTCTTCGAAACGTAATCAAACACAGCAGCGCCCTGCATGTCCGCGTCGAGCTGAGCGGGGACGAGGACGGGGTCTCGCTGCGGATCACCGATGACGGCTCCGGTTTCGACGTCAATTCAGTCGATGCCAAAGGGGGGCTCGGGCTAGTAAGCATGCGGGAGAGACTTCGCCTGGTCGGCGGGTCGATCTTCATCGTCTCGCGACCGTCGACCGGCACCAGCATCGACGTCCGAATCTCCTTGTGTGCCGCTGTCCTAGGGCCAAATGGCCAGCCGCAAAAAGCATTGCAATCGAAACCGTAAGAAATAGGATGACCGAAAGGTTATCAATCCCGGAGTGACTGCCATGAAGCGCCCGCGTGTCCTACTGGCGGACGACCACCGGCTACTCCGGGAAGCATTTGCTCAGCTGCTCCAATCATCATGCGAGGTCGTGGGAGCCGCGGCCGACGGCCGAGCCTTGCTCGAAATCGCGCCTCTCCTACGCCCCGACGTTGTGGTTCTCGACATCGCCATGCCTATGCTCAACGGGCTGGAGGCCGCCCGGCTACTCAAACGGCTGATGCCCGATGTCAAGATACTCTTTCTGACGGTGAGCGAAGACCCCGAACTCGCGGCCGAAGCGTTCCGGTCGGGCGGGTCGGGTTTCCTGCTCAAAAACTCCGCCGCCTCGGAACTGTTGCATGCTATTCGAGAGGTTGTTGAGGGCCGATTTTATGTCACGCCGCTGGCCACCCGGGGCCTCGTCGGCACCTTGCTTCATACGCCCGGGCCGGAGAAGAAGACTAGCGAACTCAGCTTGAGACGGCGCGAGGTACTACAGCTGCTGGCCGAGGGGCGCACGATGAAACAGATCGCCCGCCTCCTGGAAATCACGGCCCGGACTGTCGCCTTCCACAAGTACGGTATGATGCAAGAACTCGGGATCAAGACCAGTGCCGAGTTGGTCCGGTTCGCCGTCAAGCAGCACCTCGTGTCCGTCTAGCCGAGCGCCTGCCAATCTTTCTACCCAGCACTGTTACTATTGCCAGTATCCCGTTCGTGCGCGCCCGTGATACGTTTTACGTATTAGGTGAGAGGCGCCCTTTTTCAAGCCCCACCGTCTCGGTGGGTTCAGGACTGCCCTCCCTTTCCCAACCTTGTTGGGAGAAACAATTGAGTCGGTATCGTGTATTACTGGCCGACGATCATGAGGACTTTCTAACGATCGAGACCCGACTACTCGAACAGGAGTTCGACGTGATTGGAAAGGTCGGCGACGGTAGAACATCGATCGAAGAGACTACTCGATTTGAGCCGGATGTTTTGGTACTGGACATTTCGATGCCAGTGATTAACGGCATCAAGGCGGCTCGACACTTTCAATCACTGGGCTCTTCGGTAAAGATCGTTTTCTTGAGCGTCTATGAGGATCGCGATTACGTTCGCGCGGCCCTAGCGGCCGGAGCCCTTGGTTATGTTGTCAAATGTCGCATCGCCACGGATCTACTGCCGGCACTGAGAGCTGCGGTGGCGGGGCTTTCGTTTGTTTCCCCCGGCATCAACCCGGAATAGACGAGCGAGATCCCGATGGGTGCCGACTCGCTCTTCACCCGGCGGGAACAAAACCTGCCAGCCTCGGCGTCCCTCTCGAATCTAGGCGGCCGACTGGTACTTTTTCCTACTCCCCCTGGCACTTCTGACAGGCGACCCGACTGCAAGCCGTCAATAAAGCAATCGAAGTCAAGACATGTAATGGAGTCAGTGTGATGACCACGCAACTAACGCACCTTTTCCTCCTAAGGGGTGAAAAAGTGCCTTATCAACATCAACGAGCTTGGTCTGCCGCCCTGTTCTTGCTGCCGGCAATGCTTCTTGGCGGTTGTTCCAGCCAGTCCCCTTCCGCAGGCCCCGCCGAGGCGCCGAGAGCCGGTGTGATGCATCCCGTAAAGCAGGAATTGACCAACGCCGTGGAGTTCAACGGCTGGATGCAACCGGACAAAGTGCAAGAAGTCCGTTCTCGCGTTCGGGGCCACATCAAGAAGGTTAACTTCACCAACGGCGATATGGTCAAGAAGGGCGATTTACTTTTCGAGATCGATCCGCGACCTTTCCAGGCATCGCTTGATGCGTCCAAAGCGCAGGTGAAGAATGCCGATGCCACTCTGGAATTGGCAAAGAAGGAGTATGCAAGGACCGCCAGCCTGGCCAGGACCGGCGCGGCTTCACGCGAGGAGGTGGAGGTCTGGACCGCCAAGCAATTGGTCGCCGCGGCGGACAAGATCAAGGCCGAGGCCGGCGTGGAGCAGGCGAACCTCGATCTAGAGTATGCCCACATTACCGCGGAAATAGGCGGTCGCATCGGGAAGGCCGAGCTGACGGAAGGCAACCTTGTCAACGCCGGCGGCAGCGACCCTCTGCTGACCACGATCGTATCGAGCGATCCAATTCGGTTGTACTTCAACGTCGACGAGCGATCCCTGCAGCGCTATGCGCGCGGCGTCAACGCCAGCGGGAAGAACCTGACCGAAGTGCTCGCCGCGCTGAGAAGCGCCGAGATAAATTTCACATTCGCATTGGAAGGTGAGAACGGCCTCAAGCACCCAGCGAAGCTGGTCTTCAGCGACAACCGCATTGACCCTGGAACGGGAACATTGCAGCTCTACGGCAGTGTGGCCAACAAGGATGGCTTCTTCGTTGCTGGCGCGCGTGTGCGGGTTCGATTGCCCACGGGGGATCCAAGCGTCGCGCTGCTCATCCCTGAGACCGCGATTCTTTCCGACCAAGACAAACGGTACGTTCTAATCGCTGATGACAAGAACGTCGTCAGGCGGCGAAACGTCACGCTCGGGATTTTGACTGACGAGGCGACGCGAGCGGTTCAGCCCTCGGACAAGCTCGCGGATGGCGAAAAACCTGAGGACTGGTGGGTGATCGTAGACAATCTTCAGCGTGCGCGGCTCAATTACCCGATCGACCCACAAAAACCAGGCGAGGCGACGGTGAAGCCGGCATCATGATGCCGATTTGCCGGCATCACGCATGAATTAGGCACGCCTTCGTTTCCCGGATAAGCGCGAGACCGTCACATGATCTCCCATTTTTTCATCGACCGGCCGATTTTCGCCACCGTGCTGTCGATCGTGATTTTGATCGTCGGCGGGGTGGCGCTTCCCCAGCTGCCCATCGCTCAGTATCCGGACGTTTCCCCTCCCACTATTCAGGTCACGGCGACCTATCCCGGCGCCAACGCCAAAACCGTGGCCGACACCGTGGCGTTCCCCATCGAGCAGGAAGTCAACGGCGTCGAGCGGATGCTCTACATGTCGTCGAAATGCACCAACGACGGCCAGATGAATCTCGACATCACCTTCGAGCTGGGAACGAATCTTGACACGGCGCAGGTGCTCGTGCAGAACCGCGTGGCCGTGGCTGAGGCCAAGCTGCCCGAGGATGTCAAACGCATCGGTGTGACGACCAAGAAAAAGTCGCCCAGCATCCTCATGTGCGTGAACATTATCTCGTCCAAGAGGCCGGACGGAAGTTATTTCTACGATCAGCTTTACCTGAGCAATTTCGCGACGATCAGCGTCAAGGACGACTTGGCCAGGCTCAAGGGAGTCGGCGATGTGGCCTTCCTCGGCCCGCGCGACTATAGCATGCGTGTCTGGCTGGACCCGGATAAGCTGGCCGCAAAGAAACTGACGGCCAGCGATGTGATCAATGCCGTGCGCGAGCAGAACCGCCAGGTGGCCGCCGGCCGCCTCGGCCAGCCGCCGGTCCCAGCCAATTCCTCCATCCGCTTTCAGCTTCCTCTTAACACCCGCGGCCGTCTAACCTCGGAAGAGCAGTTTGAGAACATCGTCATTAAGACCGGGGAGACCGGAGCCGTCGTCAGGCTAAGCGACGTAGTTCGGAACGACCTATTGGACAAGAATGGGAAATTCCTGGAAAAAGGCGTGGAGTTGGGTGCCAAGAACTATGACGTCAACAGCTACCTCGACGGTGAGCCGTCGGTAACCCTGGCCATTTTCCAACTACCTGGTTCCAACGCACTGGATACAGCCAAGGCCATCCGCGCGAAAATGCAGGAATTAAAGGCACGCTTTCCCGAAGGCGTCGAATATGCCATCCACTACGACACGACAGTCTTCATCCAAGAGTCGGTCGCCAGCGTCATGCATACCCTCTTCGAGGCGTTCGTCCTCGTCTTCATCGTGGTGCTGGTATTCCTCCAGAATTGGCGGGCTACCATTATTCCCATGGTAGCAGTGCCTGTCTCGCTGATCGGCACCTTCGGTGTCATGTCACTACTGGGATTCTCCCTCAATAATTTGTCGCTCTTCGGCCTGGTGCTGGCGATTGGCATCGTGGTCGATGATGCCATCGTCGTGGTGGAAAATGTGGAGACATGGCTAGGGCGAGGCTTGTCGCCTCGGGACGCCAGTCGCAAGGCGATGGACGAGGTGACCGGCCCTGTCATCGCCATTGCACTCGTTCTCTGTTCCGTGTTCGTCCCGACCGCGTTCATGGCCGGCATCAGTGGGCAATTCTTTAAGCAGTTCGCACTGACCATTGCCGCCTCGACGGTGATCTCGGCGTTCAATTCGCTGACCCTCAGCCCCGCCCTGTGCGCCTCTTGCTAAAACCTCACGCTCACGGTGGACACGACCATGTCCAGCAGGAGGCCCTGCCGCGATTGGGCCTCGCACTGATCGGAGGCCTGGTGGCCTTCTTCCTCTTGCTGGCGCCGATCGGGCATCTCGTGGGCATCGATGTTGGCGGTCACGAGCATGGTGGCCATGAGGCTGAGACCCAGCCCAGTCTCGCGGTTCTTTGGGGGTTGAAAGCTGGAGTTTTCTTGGCCGGTGCCATCGTCGGCTGGTTGGCGGGAGCCGCCATCAACTGGCTGCTGGCTGGCTTCTTCAAGGCCTTTAATTGGGCCTTTGACGTGACGATCAATGCCTATGGCAAGGCTGTGGGACTTCTGCTGCGACTGAGCATCATCGCCCTCCTCGTTTATGGCGGCTTGATCGGCCTCACTGTTCTAGGCTTCAAGACCGTGCCGTTAGGCTTCATTCCGGAGCAAGACAAGGGATACCTGGTACTCAACGGCCAGTTGCCCGACGGTGCGAGCCTGGACCGGAGCGACCGGCTCATCCAGGAATTGAGTAAACTGGCGCGCGAAGACGAAGGGGTGGCCCACACGATAGACCTGCCCGGCTATTCGGTGCTTGTAAGTACCAATATCAGCAATGTGGGCGGCATGTTCGTGATACTTAAGCCGTTCGAGCAGCGGGCCGGCAAGCCCGGCCTGAGCGGCCCTGAAATCGCGGCCCGCCTCCGGAGCAAGTTTGCTTCGTTCCGGGAGGCCCGCGTCGCGCTCTTCGGTGCGCCACCCGTGGATGGCCTGGGTAGCACAGGTGGCTTCAAGCTGCAAGTGCAGGACCGCCGCGGTGCCGGACTTAGGGCACTTCAGGGAGGTGTCCAAGGCCTTGCTGACGAAGGGAACCGGGACCCGCGGTTAGTCGGCCTCTTCAGCGGATTCAGCGTCAGTCAGCCGCAACTCTTCGTCGAAATTGACGAGGAAAAGGCCAAGGCTCAGCAAATCAAGCTCAAGGAGATCGATGAGACTCTCCAGGCCAGCCTGGGATCCTTTTACGTCAACGATTTCTTCTTCCAGAACCGCAACTGGCAGGTGAATATCCAGGCCGCGCCGCCCTACCGCATGAAAATCGAAAACATCGGCAATCTCGAAGTGCGCAACGGGAAGGGCGACCGAGTCCCGCTGCAAACGTTGATCAAAGTGCGTTACGACAGCGGCCCGGCCATCGTCAACCACTACAACCTTTATCCTTCGGCTGAGATCAACGGAAACACAGCTCCCGGAATCAGCTCCGGTCAAGCCATTGCCATCATGGACAGCCTGGCCAACACGGAGTTGCCGTCCACGATGGGCTATGAGTGGACGGAGCTGACCTACCAGCAGATCCTCGCGTCGGAGGACATATTCACCAAGTTGGCATTCCCCTTGGCCGTGGTCTTCGTCGTCTTGGTGTTGGCCGCCCAGTATGAGAGCTGGTCGTTGCCGGTGGCGATCGTGTTGATCGTACCCATGTGTCTTCTAGCGGCCATTACAGGTGTCTGGCTGGCAAAGCTGGATAACAACCTGTTCACGCAGATCGGCCTGGTGGTGCTCATCGGTCTCGCGGCCAAGAATGCTATCCTGATTGTCGAATTCGCCAAGCAGCTACAAGACCAAGGGAAGGAGTGCCACGAGGCCACTGTGGAAGCTTGTAGGCTACGCTTGCGACCGATCCTAATGACGTCGTTCGCGTTCATTCTCGGTGTCGTCCCACTCGTCCTGGCACAAGGGGCTGGAGCCGAAATGCGCGTGGCCCTTGGCGTCGCGGTTTTCAGCGGGATGCTAGGAGTCACCATCTTCGGCATCTTCTTTACGCCGGTTTTTTACGTGGTCATCCGCTGGCTCACGGACCGGAAGCCCTCCGTCCGGGCTGGCATGGATGTACCTGCGGTCCTTGTGCATGGAGCTGTTGTTGGCTCGCCGAATGCAGAACATGACGGTCAAGGCACTCATAAAAAGACGGAATCCTCTGTGCCATGACATGCATCGAGAGGGCATCGATGCCTCACATTTACGTTCGGCTTATGAGCCGAACCTCTGTGAGCAATAGTCCGTTCGTGGTTGCTGCCAATGAGCCGACACGGTTGGACCGGTGAAACGAAACACATGTGACACTCGCCAGCAGAAACAGACAAAGGAGACGCAGCATGGCGACCGTAACCGTTCTCAAGTTTCCAACAGCCGATGGAGCAACTGCTGCTCTCAGTCTGGTCCAAGACCTTCAGAAAAACCACCTCATCAAGCTCCACGACGCCGCGATCGTTTCCTGGCCGACCGGGAGGAAATGCCCGAACACCCGCCAAGTTGTCGATCTGATCGGAATCGGTGCTACGAACGGGATGTTTTGGGGCATGCTAATGGGGTTTATCTTTGCCGCCCCCCTGTTTGGCCTAGCCATTGGAGCGGCATTCGGCGCGCTTGGCGGCGCGTTTGGTGACTACGGCATAGACGACAGCTTTATAAAGAACGTGCGTGAACAGGTGACGGAAGGCACCTCGGGGCTGTTCCTGATGACAAGCGAGGCTGTCGTGGATCGGGTGGCGGAGGCGATGTCGCGCCTGAAGTTCGAGATCATCACCACCAACTTGTCCAAGGAACAGGAGGCAAAGCTGCGCGAGGCATTTGGCTTGTAGTCAAAGGAGGCGGATTCGGCCGTGACGATTGACCGCATCATGAGCGTTCTCGTAACCGTCATGCTCATCGAAATGATGGTGGCTATTGGCCTGAACACGGCGTTCGTCGAGTTGCTCGCGGTCGCACGCAATTGGCGTCTTGTGTTGCGGGCGGGTCTGGCAAACTATGTGTGTGTCCCGGCAGTGACAGTTGGTTTGTTGATGTTGTTCCTTCCTGCCGATCCGCTTGTCTTGATAGGGTTTCTCATTCTGGCAGTTTGCCCTGGAGCCCCGTTCGCCCCCCCTTGCACGAAAATCGCCAAAGGGAATGTCGCCGTCTCGGTAGGATTGATGGTACTCCTGGCCGGTTCTTCAGCTGTAGCCGCACCGCTTCTCTTGCTCTTCTTGCTGCCGTGTTTGTTCGAGAACAGCGTGATTCAAGTAGATGCGGTCAAGATCGTCGCCACGCTCCTGGTGACGCAGTTGTTGCCGCTTTGCGTTGGCTTGTGTGTCAAGCATTGGCAGCCGCACCTGACCCAACGGCTCCAGAAACCGGCCAACGTGCTCAGTGCGGTCTTGGGCTTGTCCACCATGGGACTTGTCTTGGTCGTTCAGTTCCAAATGCTTGCCGCAATTGGCTTGCGGGCGTGGCTCGGAATGTCCGCTCTGCTGCTTGCGACATGTGCTTCAGGATGGTTGCTGGGCGGGCCGGGCGGCGACAATCGCAAGGCAATGGCGCTCACCACGTCTTTGCGCAATGTTGGTGTCGGCCTGGTAATCGCGACAGAAAACTTCCCTGGTTCCGCAGCGGTGACGGTAGTGCTCGCCTACGGGATCTTTGAGATTCTCGGCTCGTTGCTTCTGGCTGTGGTGTGGGGTGGACAGCACGTGGGACAGGTCTCCAAAGATTGACCTGTTCGAAGGCCTCCTTTGACCCAACGGAGAATTCCGATGAGATCGAGCCAAGCAATAATCGTGGAATGAGGAATCTCATGAAGGTCGGGATTGTGGGCAGTGGTTTTGTCGGTGCGACGGCTGGCTATGCCTTGGTCATGCAAGGCGTCGGGCGCGAGATTGTCTTTGTGGACAAGAACGCGGAACGTGCCGCCGCGGAGGCGGCCGACATTCGCCACGCCGTGCCCTTTGCCTATCCGCTCGAAGTACGCGCTGGCAGTTACGCCGACCTGGTCGATTGCAAGGTCGTCGTCATCTGCGCCGGTGTGGGTCAAAAGCCTGGCGAGTCGCGTTTACATTTGCTTCAGCGCAACGCCCAAGTGTTTGCCGATGTTGTCCCCTCGGTCCTGAAAAGCGCTCCGGACGCCGTGCTGGTAGTCGCCTCCAATCCCGTCGATGTGATGACCCACCTGGCTGCTAGGTTTGCGGAAAAATGTGGCGTACCGGCGGGCCGCGTCCTTGGTTCTGGTACGACTCTGGACACAGCTCGGTTCCGCAGCCTGCTCGGCGGTCACTGCGGTGTCGATCCTCACCACGTTCATGCCTACGTAATCGGCGAACATGGCGATTCGGAAGTCCTAACCTGGTCGCTGGCGACCATAGGAGGCATGTCCCTGGATGCGTTTGCGCAGCTGCGGGGCGTCGACCTGTCCGAGTCTATTCGCAAAGATATTGATGCCAAAGTACGCGGCGCGGCGTATACGATCATCCGAGGTAAGAATGCTACCTACTATGGCATCGGCAGCGCTCTAGCGCGTATCGTCAATGTCATTTTACACGACCAGCGCTCCGTGTTCACCGTCGGCGCACGCACGCACGAGGTTGTCGGAATTCAAAACGTAACAGTATCCCTGCCCCGACTCGTGGGTGGACAAGGTGTTCTTGAAACCTTTCCCCTGCCGCTCAATCAACAGGAAACAGACTCTCTACGCGCCAGCGCCGCGGGTGATTCGCCAGGCCCTTGACGAGTTGGAATAAAAATGACAACGAGTACTGACACTCTGCCTACGATCCGAACGAAGATCGTCGCAACCATCGGACCAGCTTCTCGGTCCCCGGTCATCCTGCGCCAGTTGATCGAAACCGGAGTCAATGTCTTTCGTCTCAATTTCTCACACGGCACGCATGATGAGCATTCCGCGGTCCTCGCGGATATTCGCGCGATCAGCCGGGAAATGGGTCGACACGTCGGCGTCTTGCAGGATCTGTGCGGGCCGAAGATGCGGCTCGGACCGATTGCTGGCGACCTCGTTGAGTGTCTTTTGGGAGAGGAATTCAGCCTCGTCGTCGATCGCGCGACGGACAACCCGCGAGAACTTACGTGTTCCTATCGTGAGTTGCCCAGGGACCTTAAGCCCGGCGAAACGGTCCTGTTCGCCGACGGCAACGTGGCCATGACCGTTACGGCGGCTGAGCCGAAGCGGGCGCGATTGAAGGTAATCCTTCCCGGCAGACTACGGTCGCGGCAAGGACTGAATTTGCCCGGTTCGGATTTGGCCGTCAAATCGCTGACCGAAAAGGACTTTCATGACCTAAACTGGACCGCGCAGCACGCAAACGACGTGCAATTCGTGGGGCTGTCATTCGTGCGCAGCCCGGAGGACGTGGCATGGTTACGTCGTGAATTGGAGGCGCGAGGGTGTCCCGCCAAGGTTGTGGTCAAGATCGAAAAACCGCAAGCGGTCCGCGACCTTGACGCCATTGTCGCCGCGACCCACGGCGTTATGGTGGCTCGTGGCGATCTTGGTGTGGAGATGGACGCACAGCGGGTGCCCGCCATCCAGAAACAAATCATCACGCTATGCAAGCGTACGCATCGTCCTGTCATCACGGCGACGCAGATGCTCAACAGCATGGAGCACTCCAGCCGACCGACACGGGCCGAGGCCAGCGACGTTTTCAATGCTGTCCTAGACGGCACCGACGCGGTGATGCTCTCCGGAGAAAGCGCCGTCGGCGAATATCCCGTCGAAGCGGTGGCGACCATGCGACGGATTTGCGCAGAGGCCGAGGCATACCAAAAAGCGAACCATCGGCCGGCCCAACTCGCGGCTACTTCCCTCGCGGGATTCGTCGATCCGATGGTTGAGGCCGCGATCGACGCCGCTTGTTTAGCGTCCAAGCAGCTGGACTCCCCTCTGATTATTGTCGGCACGGTGTCGGGACGCACGGCCGTAGCCCTGAGCAACCGCCAGCCTACGGCAACGATTCTGGCTTTGACACCAACCGAACAGATCGCACGCTTGCTAACCCTCTGTTGGGGGGTCACCGCCGTGGTTGCAGCTGATGCTACCTCTTCGGAGCAGGAGCTGGACTTCGCAATTAAGTGGGCGAGGTCACACGGGCTGGTCCAATCCGGGCAATACATCGTGCTGCTACGCGGCGCTATGCCCGGCCAAACCGAGACTCGCGGCGTGTTGGTGCGTAAGGTCGTTTGATATGGTGGCGGTCTTCCGGCTCGGCTATGGCGGACACAAAGAGTTCATACGCGGCGGCGTTCCGCGCCGGTGTGGGACAGAGACCTGGAGAGACACGCCACGACTTGCCGCGAGGTAGCGCCTCCGTCTTTGCGTCCGTCGTGCCGCGGGTGCTAGCCAGCGCGCGAAGCGGTGATGTTTATAGTCTCCATTTCTTGGACGTGATGACGCGGGCGGCTGCACGCCTTGCCGTTGGCTTCAGGAATGCCTAGAGCTTGATTTCAGGAATACAGCAAAAAACGACCAGATACTACAAACCCACACCTTGGGAAGGATAGATCGATGACGACCGTAAGCGCTGACGTGAAAGGCCAAGCCGTTAAGCGACTCACTACGGATGAAGTGAGTAAAATGGATGCTTACTGGAGAGCCTCCAATTACCTTTCGGTTGGCCAAATCTACTTGCTGGACAATCCTCTCCTGAAGGAACCGCTCAAGCGCGAGCATATCAAGCCGCGTTTGTTGGGCCACTGGGGTACGTCTCCGGGCCTGAACATGCTCTGTGTTCACCTCAATAGGGTTATCAAGCGCGACGACCTTAACATGATCTACATAATTGGTCCAGGGCATGGTGGGCCATCGCTGGTAGCGCACGCTTACCTGGAGGGGACGTATAGCGAGTTTTATCCGAACATTAGCCAGGACGCGGCAGGAATGAAGAAGCTGTTCAAACAGTTCAGCTTCCCAGGTGGTATCCCCAGTCACGTCGCCCCCGAAACGCCCGGTAGTATCCATGAAGGCGGCGAACTCGGCTACGCGTTGAGTCATGCCTATGGAGCCGCCTTTGACAACCCCGATCTGATCGTTGCTTGCGTGGTCGGCGACGGCGAGGCGGAAACGGGGGCGTTGGCGACCGGCTGGCATGGCAACAAGTTTCTCAATCCGGCCCGCGACGGTTGCGTGCTTCCCATCCTTCACCTCAATGGTTACAAGATTGCCAACCCGTGCTTCCTGGCCCGCATCCCCAAGCCGGAACTGGAGAAGTTCTTTGAAGGCATGGGCTACAAGCCCCACTTTGTCGAGGGCAGCGATCCCAAGGAGGTTCATCAGCAGTTGGCTGCGGTAATGGACACGGCATTGGCCGAAATCAAGCAGATTTGGGCCGAGGCGCGGGCCAAGGGGGCGGTCATCAAACGACCGGCCTGGCCGATGATCGTTTTCCGCACGCCCAAAGGTTGGACCTGCCCGCCGGTGATCGACGGCAAGAAATGCGAGAATTACTGGCGATCGCACCAGGTGCCAATGGGCGACATGGACTCGCTCGAGCATATCAAAATCCTCGAACAGTGGATGAAGAGCTACAAACCGGAGGAGTTGTTCGACGCCCAGGGCAAACTGAAGCCAGAATTGGCGGAGTTGGCGCCAACGGGCCATCGGCGAATGAGCGACAACCCGCATGCCAACGGCGGCCTTCTCTTGCGCAATCTGAAGATGCCCGACTTCCGCGAATATGCGGTGAAGGTGCCGAGCCCAGGCGCCACGACAGCGGAAGCGGCTCGGGAAATGGGCCGATTCCTGCGCGATGTCATGAAGCTCAACCTGGACAGCAAGAACTTCCGCCTTTTCAGCCCGGATGAGAACAACTCGAATCGCTGGCAAGATGTGTTGGAAGTCACGAACCGCTGCTACATGGCCGAGATTTATCCTGAGGATGACAAACTTAGCCCGGATGGCCGCGTGATGGAAGTCCTGAGCGAGCACCAGTGTCAGGGTTGGCTGGAGGCCTATCTCTTGACAGGGAGGCACGGGTTCTTCTCGTGCTACGAGGCGTTCATCCACATCATCGATTCGATGTTCAACCAACATGCCAAGTGGCTGAAAACGTGCAACCACATTCCGTGGCGCCGCCCCATTGCTTCCTTTAACTACTTCCTCAGTTCGCATGTATGGCGGCAGGATCACAATGGACTGAGCCATCAGGACCCGGGCTTCATCGATCACGTCGTCAATAAGAAGGCGTCCGTCGTTCGGGTCTACCTTCCGCCCGACGCCAACTGCCTCCTGTCGGTGACAGACCATTGTTTGCGCAGCCGCAACTATGTCAATGTTGTGATTGCTGGTAAGCAGCCGGCTCCGCAATGGTTGACCATGGATCAGGCCATCAAGCATTGCACGGCTGGCCTTGGTATTTGGGAATGGGCCTCTAACGACAAGGGGGGCGAACCCGATGTGGTCATGGCATGTTGCGGCGACGTGCCGACCCTCGAAACGCTGGCAGCCGTCGAATTGATTCGCAAGCATCTGCCGGAGTTGAAAGTACGAGTGGTCAACGTTGTAAACCTAATGAAGCTACAGCCGTCCGAAGAACACCCACACGGACTATCGCACCGCGATTTCAATGCCTTATTCACGAAGGATAAGCCAATCATCTTTGCCTATCATGGTTATCCCTCGTTGATTCACCGGCTAACCTATCGGCGGGCGAACCACAGCAACATTCATGTGCGCGGTTACAAGGAAGAGGGCACGACGACGACGCCCTTCGATATGGTGGTGATGAACGACCTGGATCGCTTCCACCTCGTCGAGGACGTGATCGACCGCTTGCCACAACTCGGCTCGCGCGCCGCCTACTTCAAGCAGGCCATCCACGAAAAGCTGATCGAGCACAAGGAATATATTGAGAAACACGGCGATGACATGCCGGAGATCGTCGGCTGGAAGTGGGGGGCAAAGGATCCGGTTAAGGTTCGCGGCACTTCCACGGAAGGGGACAACGTGTAGTTAGGCCAAACTCGCGGGGACGGATTCTCCCCTCCCCGCGTCTGATTTTAGGAGGGCCTATGACCGGCCAGGAAAGCGCTACCGACCTGATTGCTCAAGCGTCGGACTCGCGAGCGACTGCGCGGGCGGAGATGGGAGCGGATCGTGCGGAACAGCCGGGCGGTGCGGGGGACAAGGGTACCAACCCAATCTTGATTTGCTTGGTGCTGATCGTTGCGATACTTGCGAGCGCCGTCGTCACGTACCTTGGGCCGATCCTCAAACCGTTCTTGGTCGGCGTATTCCTGTACTTCGCGACGCGGTCGGCTGCCGAAGTTCTGATTCGCCGTCGCTTCCCACCTCTTCTGGCGTATCTGACCCTCTTCCTGGTCGGCTCTGCCGCGGTGATCGCCCTTTCGGTGATGGCCTATGGTGAAGCGCTGTCGTTCCAGGCCGAATGGCCGCGTTACCAGCTGCGTGTTCTTGAATGGATTCAGCGCATACGTGGCGACGCCAAGCAATCGTTGTCCGAAATGTTTAGTCATTCGTCGCGCGAGGTGTTCCATTTTGTCTTCGAGCGAAGCATCGGCCTGGTCGACCTCCTGGCGATGACCTTCTTTTACTTGCTTTTCATTCTTCTGGGTGCGAATCGCTTGCCGCGGCGCGTTCGGCGGGCCTTCCCAGGAAAGCGCGGGGAACAGATCCTTTCGGTAGGTAAGAAGATCTGCGCCGGCATGGAGAAGTTCATGGAGGTCAAGACCCTGGTGAGCCTTGGTATGGGAGTGAGCGCAGCGCTCATCATGTACCTCTTCGGCCTCCGAGGCTGGCTGCTCTGGGGTCTACTCTTTTTCGTCGCTAATTTCATCACGTACATCGGTAGCTTCGCGGCGTGCGTCCCGCCGGTGCTCTTGGCCTACGTTGACCTAGAGAGTCCAGCCATGGCAACGATGCTGGCGGCCCTTGTCGTTCTGAATCGCTTCCTCTGGGTCGATTACGTCGAGATCAAGATGTCCGGACGGCATCTCAATATCGAGTCGACCTTGCTGTTCCTGTGGCTCGCCTACTGGGGCTGGACGTGGGGCGTAGTCGGCCTGGTTCTGGCTTTCCCCATGGTAAGCAGTTTGAAAATCGTCCTCGAAAACCTCGATTCGACTCGGGGCTGGGCCGTGCTAATGGGCGACGACTGATCCTTTTGTGGAGATTCTCCCAATGTCCGCGAAGGCAATCAAAGCCGCCGATTCCATCATGGGAAGAAGTTCACCCCTTGGCGCCACAATGGCCACAGGCGGCGTTAACTTCAGCCTGTTTTCGCGTTATGCCTCGGCCGTGGAACTGCTATTTTTCGACCGCGAGGAAGATGCGCGTCCCGCTCGCGTATTCCGCCTCGACTCGCATAAAAACCACACGTATCACTATTGGCATCTCTTTGTCCCCGGCACGCGCGCGGGGCAGTTATATGGCTACCGCGTCGAGGGGCCTTCCGCGCCTGAGCGTGGATTTCTTTTCGATCCAGACAAGGTTCTGCTTGACCCCTACGGCCGAGGCGTGGTCGTACCCAAGAATTATGATCGGTTGGCGGCGATAAGCGCCGGCGACACATGCGCGACGGCGATGAAGAGCGTGGTCGTCGATCCGAGCACGTATGATTGGGAAGGGGACGCGCCGCTGTGCTTGCCAGCGTCCCGCACCGTAATCTACGAGATGCACGTGCGCGGCTTCACGCGCCATCCGAGTTCCGGCGTGGGCGAAAAAACCCGTGGCACCTACGCCGGTCTGATTGAAAAAATCCCGTATCTCCGGGACCTCGGCGTGACCGCGGTGGAATTGCTGCCAGTTTTTCAGTTCGACGCGTGGGACGCGCCCTCGGGCAAGACTAATTATTGGGGTTATGCGCCAATCTCCTTTTTCGCGCCACATCAAGCCTACAGCTCTAGGCAGGACCCTCTTGGCCCTGTAAACGAATTCCGGGACATGGTCAAAGCTCTGCACCGTGCCGGCATTGAGGTCATACTCGATGTGGTCTTCAACCATACGGCGGAGGGGAACCAAAACGGGCCAATGCTGAGCTTCAAGGGCATAGATAACCAGAGCTACTACATTCTCGAACATAGAGGCTCGCGTTACGCCAACTACACGGGCTGCGGCAACACCCTCAACGCCAACCATCCGGTCGTGAGGCGGATGATCGTCGATAGTCTGCGCTATTGGGTGGAGGAAATGCATGTAGACGGCTTTCGCTTCGACCTGGCCTCGATCCTGTCGCGCGACGCATCGGGTCATCCATTGCCAAATCCGCCGGTTCTCTGGGACATCGAAACCGACCCGGCTCTGGCGGGTACCAAGCTCCTGGCAGAGGCGTGGGACGCGGCCGGGCTCTATCAGGTGGGTAGTTTTATCGGGGACGCCTGGAAGGAATGGAACGGGCGATTCCGCGACGATGTCCGTAACTTCTTTCGGGCCGAGCCGGGAGCGCTGCGGCGCGTCGCCGATCGCATCGTCGGCAGTCCTGAGATGTATGGCCACAAGCAGCGCGAGGCCGAACAGAGCGTCAATTTCGTGACCTGCCACGACGGCTTCACGCTCAACGACCTCGTCTCCTACAATCAAAAACACAACGATGCGAACGGCGAGGGCAACCGTGACGGCGGCAACGACAATTGTAGCTGGAACTGCGGTGAAGAGGGGCCGAGTAACGACCCATATGTTGAGAAATTGCGGAACCGTCAGGTCAAGAATTTTCTTACCGCAACGATGATGTCGCTCGGAGTTCCCATGATTCTGATGGGGGACGAGGTTCGCCATACCCAGGGTGGGAACAACAACGCTTATTGCCAGGACAATGAGATCAGCTGGTTCGACTGGACGCGACTGGCGAAACACGCCGATGTGCATCGTTTCGTGAAGCTTTTGATCGAAAGGCGGCGTACTCCGTGACATGGAGCACGAACGGCAGCGTGTGAGCCTTACCAAAATGCTCGAAGATTCCAATAAGGCCTGGCACGGCATAAAACCGTTCCAACCTGACTGGAGCGATCGATCCCATAGTGTAGCTTTAGGAGCGGAACTGAAACTGGAAGGACTACGCTTCCACTTCATTCTAAACGCCTTTTGGGAGCCATTGGAGTATGAACTTCCGCGGCTGGAATGCGGGCGCTCCTGGCGGCGTTGGATCGATACCGCTCTCGATTCGCCTAACGATATTGTGCCTTGGCAGGACGCGGCAGCAATCTCAGGCGACAAATATCGCGCTGAACGTCGTTCAGTGGTGATGCTAATCGCGGATGGCAAGGGGTGAATTCGCCATGCATATGAGTGACGCCGGCAAGCAAGGTGTTCTAGTCAGCGATTTCGATGGCACGATGACACGCCATGACTTCTACAGATTGGCCATCGAGTGCCTTATACCGCCTAATACGCCTGACTACTGGGCCGAATACCGCACCGGCGCGATCAGCCATTTCGAGGCCCTGCGGCGATATTTCGCAACCATTCGGTTGCGTGAGGATGAGGTGCTTGCAGCGGTCGAGAGAATGGAACTGGATCCGAATCTCCGCAGCGCAGTCGAGTCTCTGCACCAAGCCGGCTGGAGTGTAGTAATCGCTTCGGCAGGCTGTGATTGGTACATTCGCCGGCTTCTGGCTGCCGCCGAAGTCGAGGTTGAGGTTCACTCCAATCCTGGACGCTTTGAACCGGGCAAGGGACTATTAATGGAGATGCCGACGGAATCAGCCTATTGGTCGCCAAGCCTGGGTGTAGATAAGGCTGAAATCGTGCGCCGCTATCTGGCCGAGGGTAAGACTGTGGCCTTCGCCGGTGACGGATTCCCCGACGCGGAGTCGGCACGGCTCGTACAGGACGACCTACGCTTCGCTCGGGGAGATCTAGCTTCTGTTCTACAAAGTGAAAACAGGCCGTTTCACTTCTATGGAACCTGGTCCGAAATCGCCGACACCTTGGTCGGACGGAGATTCTGATATGATTCGGCCAATGCAGATCTCGATCCCGACACTGGTTCGCGTCAAAGACGGGGCCTTAGACCGGATCGGCACCTATGTCGGTCGTGGTGGACATCGCGATGTCGCCGTCCTCGTCAGCAAAGGACTACAACCACCACTGCCGGAACGTGTGGCCCAAAGCCTAAAAGATAATGCGATTGCGCCACTCGCTTGGATCGAGGTATCGGACAATGACCTGGCGAGCACGGCGCAGACGTTCGCTGAGCTTCCTGGGAAAGCGTCGGCCGTGGTTGGCGTCGGCGGCGGCAAGGCTCTCGATGTGGCCAAATACGTGGCTTTCTTGGCGCGCCGGCCTTATTATGCGGTGCCAACGTCCCTGTCGAATGACGGCTTTTGCAGTCCTCAATCGAGCCTCGCGATTCGCGGCAAACGCCGCTCGCTGCCTGTCGCGCTGCCGTTCAGCGTCGTGGTCGACACTGCCGTATGCCGCGACGCTCCACGCATCCTGACCTTGTCCGGGGTAGGCGATCTGATCTCCAAGTTCACCGCCGTCCGTGATTGGAAGCTCGCCTTTCACCAGATTGGCGAACCTGTGGATGATTTTGCCTCGCTGATGTCCGATGGATCGATCCACACGTACCTTAGCCATCCCCGGTTCGACCTAGAAGGGATCCGGCTCCTGGCGACGTCTCTCTTGTTGAATGGCATTGCCATGGAGATGTGTGGATCGTCGCGGCCTGCAAGCGGGAGCGAACACTTGGTCTCGCACGCTCTGGACGCCCTCTCCGCTCGACCACGGCTTCATGGTCTTCAAGTTGGAGTGGCGACTTATATTGTGAGCATCCTTCAAGAAAATCATACGGAGCGGATCGCGAATCTGTTTGAGACCATCGGATTTTGGAATGTGATCGCGGAGGATCCGTTCTTGCGCTCAGAGTGGCTGGCGGCGTTTCGGGCCGCGCCATCCATCAAAGAGGGCTATTATACAGTGCTGTCGAGCCGAGACGTGTTGCCTGAAGTCGAGAAAATTCTCGCACAAGATGGCCATTTGACGCAATGTTTTCGGGATTGATTGCTTCGGGCAGTCCCGGCAAACTCAAGGTCGAATGGCCGGTGGCACGAAAAACAATAGGGATTAAACACTCCGCGAACCTCACGGATCCAAGGCAATGACCACCAAAACGAATACGGATAAGAAGACGGACGCCATCAGCCTTGCCGACGAGGACGCCGTCAAAGAGGTCCTCGTCAAGACAGTCTTCGGCCTGTGGGATATTGTCAACGACCTCACGCGATTGAAGCCATCCAAACGCGAGCGCTTTCGCGTGACCATTTTCGGGTCGGCTCGCGCCCAACCGGGCACGTTCGTCTACGACGAGGTCAAGCGGGTGGCAACGGCTCTAGCAGAGATGGACTGCGACATCATTACCGGAGGCGGACCCGGCCTGATGCAGGCTGCCAACGAAGGAGCGGCCGCGGCGAATGCGCCGAACGCAATCGTTCGGTCGGTATCCGTGTCGATCTACCCTTCGAGCAGGCAGTCAACTCGTTCGTCGAGGAGGAGTTCGAACACAAGACTTTCTTCACTCGGTTGCACCATTTTGTTTTGACATCGGACGCCTTCGTCGTCGCACCGGGGGGAATTGGCACCATTCTCGAACTGATGATGATTTGGCAACTCCTGCAAGTGAAGCATGTTCGCGACACGCCTTTGATTCTCGTCGGCGAAATGTGGGCGGAACTGAAGCACTGGGCGAAGGCGAGTCTATTAAAACCCGAACTGCCTCTGGCAAGCCCGGGCGATATGGAGATACCAGACTTCGTAAACACGGCTGACGAGGCAATTGCCCTGCTTCGCGAGCATCACGGGCGTTGGCGTGTATCGTGAGCCGCCTGGGCGGCATTGGGCAAATGCAAATGCGATGGTTGTATTCCAAGGCTTCCTGAGGAGTGGCGCGAAATGAGTAGCTCATGACCTGGTTGCAACGACATCGAGTTCGGCACTATCTGCGGAACTCGATTTGGGTTTTTCCCATCTTTACATTGGTTGCGGCGGTGTTTCTCGTCCGCGCGCTAAACTGGTGTGAGCGAGCGTTGGGCTGGGAGTCTTCGGTCCATCCGGATGCAATGCGCGCCCTGATTGCGACTTTGGCTGGCTCGTTGTTCACGTTTATCGTTTTTTTGTGTTCAACCCTACTCTTGGTTGTTCAGCTGGCAAGCGCTCAGCTCACGCCGCGCATAATCGCGGTTTTGTTCAAGGACCCCGTGACGAAGGTCAGCCTGGCCTTGTTTGTTTTCACTTTCACGTTTGCGAACGCGACATTAATCCGGATCGGGTCCACGGTCCCGCTGCTCACGGTTGAGATTGCGACCTGGAGTTGCGCCGGATGTCTTTGTGTGTTTCTCTACCTAATCGACCATGTCGGAAAGATGTTGCGACCGAGTGGCGCTTTGCATTCCGTCGCCTCGCAGGCACACGAGGTTATTGAACATGTGTACCCGCGGCGCTTGAAAGGACCCCAAGAATCGAGCGTTGAACCTGCTTCGGCCCTCGGCAGCGTAACTGCTACGGTTATAAGTACGACGGACGGTGTCGTGTTAGCCTTTGATGTGCAAGGCCTGATCGCACTCGGAGCGCGTTACGATTGTGTCATCGAACTGTTGCCGCAGGTCGGGAAATATGTGGCGCCGGGCGATGCGCTGTTTCGCGTTCACGGCGGCAACGGTGTTCCGACGAAGGCGCTGACGAATTCAATCGCGCTAGGAGCGGAGCGAACAATGGAACAGGATCCCACGTTCGCGTTTCGGGTGATTGTGGATATTGCATGCAAGGGTCTTTCGCCCGCGATCAATGATCCGACCACAGCTGTTCTCGCGCTCGACCAGATTCACCACCTTCTTCGACATGTCGGTCTCCGGCGCCTGGATAACGAAATGGTCCGCGACGTCACGGGCCGCGTCCGGCTCGTCTACCCCACGCCTGATTGGGAGGATTTTCTCGTCCTGGCTGTGACGGAAATTCGCCACTTCGGCGCGTCGAGCATCCAGGTAGCCCGGCGTTTGCGGGCCATGCTCGAAGACTTGATTCGGACCTTGCCCGAGGAACGGGTCGCGCCCTTGCGACAGGAATTGCGGATTTTGAAGAGGTCGGCGGAGCGATACTTTCAAGAGCCAGAAGATCGAGCTTTGGCAGAGGTCAGCGACGCTCAGGGTGTAGGCGGAACTCAGGAGTTAGCCATCCCATTCGAAAATCCAGACGCCAAACTCAGTGAATTCGAGAAGCCTTGACGGCTGCGCCGATTTTCGCCCTGGGGATTCACTTACGAAACGAAAGGAACTAGTGATGAAAACCACGAATGCCTCGTCCGAAGGAATACAGCCCGATGAAAAAACAGGGAGACTTCTCAAGCAATACGGTTGCGGGCCGTTTGAGTTTTCGGGGGCAGACCACGCTATTTTTGAGCGTCATCTCTTGTTTGACAATGTAGTCAAACTGGAGTCCGTCGGGGACCGCGAGCGATTCGAGGCCGTGGCCCGTTCCATTCGCGACATTCTTTCCCAACGTTGGGTCCGCACGGACGACACGTACGAACGGGAAAACCCCAAGCGAGTTTATTACCTTTCCATGGAGTTTCTCATCGGCCGATCGCTGGCCAACAACGTCATGAACCTCCTGCTCAGCCCCCTGGTCGACCAAATGGTGGCCCGAAAGACGATTGACTGGCTTAGGGTACTCGAACAGGAGCCCGACGCGGGCTTGGGAAATGGCGGCCTTGGTCGGCTGGCGGCCTGCTTCCTGGATTCGATGGCCACCATGCAACTCCCGGCTATCGGCTACGGCTTGCGCTATGAATACGGCATTTTCCAGCAGACCATCAAGGATGGTTGGCAAAAGGAACAGCCGGACAACTGGCTACGCCAACCCGACCCGTGGGAGGTAGCGCGGCCCCACGAAAAAGTGGAGATCCAATTGGGATGCTGCTTCGAGTTGCGCGATGGGGTCTTACGCGCGGTCCTTGGCCGGCCGTCCACATTGATTGGCATTCCCTTCGATCGTCCTATCGTGGGCTACGGCGGCAAGACGATCAACACGCTGCGCCTCTGGGCGGCGGCCTCGCCGGATTACTTTGACTTTCAGCGCTTCAGCAGCGGCGATTTCGTCGGTGCCTTCGCCGAAGCATTGTCGGCCGAATCGCTTACGCGCGTCCTTTACCCAGACGATTCAACCAGCCAGGGTCAGGGCCTGCGCTTCGTTCAGGAATACTTCCTCGTGGCCTGCTCCCTGGCCGACTTCAGTGCGCCGCTTTCGCCGCGCCAATACCGACTGGAGTAAACTCCCCGATAAGACCGCCATCCAGCTCAACGACACGCACCCAGCCATGGCAGTTCCTGAACTTATGCGAATTCTGCTTGACGAGGCGAAGCTTGGTTGGGACCAGGCCTGGGATCTCACACAGCGCACGTTGGCGTACACAAACCACACGCTGTTACCTGAAGCCCTTGAGAAATGGCCCCTTGCCTGGTTCGCTACCCTGTTGCCGCGGCAAATGGAGATTATTCTCGAAATTAATCGCCGATTCCTTAATGAGGTTCGGAGCCGGTTTCCCGGCGACGAAGACCGCGTCACCCGTGTTAGCCTCATTGAAGAAGGTGTCACGCGCAAAGTCCGCATGGCAAATCTCGCCATCGTGGGTACGCACAGCACCAATGGCGTTGCCGCCATCCATTCGGAACTGCTGCGCAAGACGACCGTCAAAGACCTCGCGGAAATCTACCCCGCGAGGTTTAACAACAAGACGAACGGCGTGACACCGCGACGCTGGTTATTGCTATGCAACCCGGCGCTCGGCGACGCCATCACGGGCGCGATCGGAAATGGTTGGATAACGGATCTGACGCAACTTAGCAGGCTCAAATCACTTGCCGAGAACCTTACGTTTCGCAAATCCGTCCTTGATGCCAAGCGCAAGGCCAAGACGCAATTCGCCGACTGGCTTGCAAAGACACTCGGGCAGAAGGTGGACCCTGATAGTATTTTCGACTGCCAGGTCAAGCGCATCCACGAGTACAAGCGGCAATTGCTCAACGCGCTGCGGATCGTGGTGCTCTACAACCGCCTGCGGTCGAATCCAAACCTCAAGATGACGCCGAGGACCTTCTTCTTCGCGGGGAAGGCGGCGCCGGCCTACCACCTCGCCAAAGTCATCATCAAATTTATCAACAACCTGGCGGGCACAATCGATGGCGACCCGGCTGTACGCGGTCGACTCAAGGTGGTGTTCCTCCCGGATTACCGCGCCACTCTCGCGGAGCGCCTGATCCCCGCCAGTGACGTTTCGAACCAGATTTCAACCGCCGGTTACGAGGCCAGCGGCACAAGCAACATGAAGTTCATGATGAACGGCGCTTTGACGATTGGCACGCGCGACGGTGCGACCATCGAGATGGCCCAGGAAGCAGGCGAGGAGAACTTCTTCCTTTTTGGCCTGACAGCGGAACAGGTGGCTGCGAGCGGAGGCTGGTACAACCCACAGTGGCATTACGAAAACGATCCGGAAACGCGCGCGGCCCTGGACTTGATCTTCTCCGATTATTTCAGCCGCAACGAACCGGGAGTGTTCGCACCGCTGCGCGACACGCTCCTGACACGCGGCGATCACTACATGCATTTGGCGGACCTCAAGGCCTATTTGGCCGCAGACCAGCAATTGGTCGAACTGTACGGCGACTCGAACGGATGGGCGCGCAAAGTCATTCTGAACATCGCTGGCTCAGGAAAGTTCTCCAGCGACCGGACGATAGCCGAATACGCCGCGAACATCTGGGGAGCGGAACCGTGCCCGGTGTTGTAACGGCTTTGTGAATAATCGACCTGCTCAATCCGGCCGCCCATTGCCTACCGAATGGGCGGTAAGACCTCCGATTTCGCCCCATCCTCACGAAGGAGTGATTCCATGAAACGGCAAGCCTATCTTCTCGGATCCAGTGGATTGCTGCTAGCAATGACAGCGTTTTTCACAATCCAATTCCGCGTGGACGGTCAAGGCAAAGCGGTGAAACCGGAGGCTCAGCCAGAAAAGGCTGCTGGCGCGGCTAAAGACGCAAGGGGCGACGACGAAGCCACGATTCGCAAGGCTGCCGCCGCTTTCGCCAAGTCGGTCGAGAAGGGAGACGCCAAGGATGTCGCCGCGTATTGGACCGAGGAAGGTGAGTACATCGGAGCTGATGGCACGACCATCCGCGGCCGCGCTGCCATCGAAGCGGCCTATTCCAAGGCCTTCGCCAAGAAAACGAAGGCGACACTGGCAATCAATATCGACTCGATTCGCTTTCCGTCGAAGGACACCGCGATCGAGGAAGGCTACGCGAAACGATATCGTGACGGCTCCGACCAGCTGACGGCGAGCCGCTACAGCGTCCTGCATGTCCGCGAAGGCGGCAAGTGGCTCATGGCCGTGTTGCGCGAATGGCCCGACGAGGGAATTTCCCTCCACGACCTCGACTGGTTGATTGGTACCTGGGAGGCGAAGAGCGATGAGGCCACGGTGCGCACGACCTACAACTGGGATGCCAACAAAAACTCGATCCGGTGCCAGATCTCCATCAAGGCGCCAGACAAGACGATCTCCGGCACACAGATCATTCTCAAGGACCCGCGCACGGGGCAGCTTCGGTCATGGATCTTCGACGATGAGGGAGGGTTCGGCGACGGCTCCTGGACGCGCGACGGCAAGCGCTGGATCGTCACGGCGACCGGCGTGCAAGCCGATGGCGGCGAGCTAACAGCCACGAACCTCATTACGCCCGTGGACAACGATACGTTCACATTTCAGTCCACCGAACGAAAGCTGGACGATGAGGACCTGGCGAATATCCCGCCCATCAAAGTCACGCGTGTCAAGTAACGGCGAGAACAACCAACCGAGGAGACATCCATGCGATTGAAATTAAGGGTGGTGTTGGTCGGGGTCGCCGCGCTTGCGTTATTCCATGGGGACGAAGCATTTGGCCAGCGCGGCGGCCGCGGTGGGGGTGGTGGAGGCGGCGGTCGTGGCGGAGCCGGTCCGGCCGGGCGTCCGGCAGGCGGAACAGTCGTCGGTCCCTATGGCGGCGGAGGCGCCGCCGCGCCACGACCGGGACCGTGATCGGTCCCGCCGGCGGGTCCAGAACGGTCGGCACCGGCGGTGGTTCCTACACGACCGGGCGCGGCACGACCATTGACTATGGCGGCGCGGGCCGAACCGTCACCGGACCAGGAGGTGCGAGTGGAGGCCGTGCCGTCGGTGGCGTGCAAGTAACCGCTCCCGGCGGCCAAACGGCAACCAAGATCGGCTCGGCGGGAGGCGTTCAGGGGCCAGGCGGCAACGGCGCGGTCGCGGGCCGTTCGGTCGGTGCCACCAGCGGGCCTTATGGAGGCGGCGTCGCCGCGTCGCGCGGCGGAGCCGCTATCGGGCCAGGCGGAGCCGTGGCTGGAGGTTCGCGCGTCGGCACGGCAACCGGACCGGGCGGACGCACCGTAAGCGGCGCCTCGCGCGCGGGCGTCGCATCCAACCCTTATGCCGCCTATGGCTCCGCCGTGCGCGGAATTGCCGTGGGTGGCGCGGCCGGCCATTATACCGGCTACCGCAGCGCTGCCGTCGTACGAACCCAGGCCGGGTATGTTCGCACCGGCTTCACGGGCTACAACTATTTCAATCCGAGTTGGCACGTCGCTCACCCGGCTGCCTGGCGCGGCCGCCTGGACGACTGCCGCGGCTTACTGGACATGCGCACCCTATTCCACCGTCGCCACTTTCTGCGACTATCCCGCTCAACCCATTGTCTATGACTATGGTTCAACCGTTGTTTACCAGGACGACCGCGTTTACTACAACGCCGAGCCGGTGGCCACAGCTCAGGAGTACGCCGCGCAGGCAACACATATCGCGGTTGTGGGTCAGGAAGCGAAACCCGCGGAGAATGTGGAGTGGCAATCGCTGGGCGTCTTTGCCGTCCTCCAAGGCGAGGAAAAGGACGCAAACCATATCTTCCAGATCGCCATCAACAAGGAAGGCATCCTACGCGGCAATTACTACAGCGCCTCTGACGGATACGACGATTCCCATCACCGGATCCGTGGAAAAGAGGACGCAGCGAGCCGCATGGGTTATCGGCGACAAGAAGGAAACCGTGTACGAGACTGGAGTGGGAAACCTGGCCCAACCGGAAACGTCGATGCTAGTCCACTTCGGCAAGGAACGCACTCAACAATGGACGCTGGTTCGCCTCGAGCCACCCGCGGAACAGAAGTGAGAGGCATGTCGTTTTGTTTGCGCGGCAATGTTTTGGCGGCACGTTTCCAACGTGCCGCCAAAACAACCGTACCAAATATCCTTTGAGACGTCATGGATGATAATTGGGAATAACCGCTGCGATCCATCTAATCGGTACAATCTTGCCAGACGATGTGAACCTCTGCTAACCTGACTCATGCATAAAATGATTCTCGGGGTGGGACTATCCAAGGACTAAGGAGCTGAGCTATGATCCAGGGAAAGAAAAACATCTTAGCCTTATATGTTGACCGCACCGCGCAGCAGTGGGTCGTTTTGGATTCGCAAGGCAATTATTGGCTCGTTCCTCAAGGTGAAGAGAACGGCTGGGACCAGCGGCAACCGTTTTGCCCCACCGAGAAGAGCGACCTTCAGCCTGTGCCGGGGCACTACAGGTACCTGCTTGGAGTACCGGCCTGACGAAAGTAGTGAGTTCCATGACCGCCGAACAAGAACGTCTCGACGCAGCGCGCCACACCGAACGCTCCCTGGAAAAAGTGGGGTCCCTACCTCAGCGAGCGCCAGTGGGGCACGGTTCGTGAAGACTATAGCGAAGGCGGAAATGCCTGGGACTACTTCACACACGACCAGGCTCGTTCCCGCGCCTATCGGTGGGGTGAGGACGGTCTGGCGGGCCTTTCCGACGACCGCCAACAGCTTTGTTTCGCGTTGGCTCTTTGGAACGGCAACGATCCCATTCTGAAAGAGCGTCTCTTCGGCCTGACAAATAGTGAGAGCAACCACGGCGAGGACGTCAAGGAGTACTACTTTTACCTCGATAGCACGCCAACACATTCGTACATGAAGTATCTCTACAAGTATCCCCAAGCCGCATTTCCGTACGCCAATCTCGTTGATACAAGTCGGGGCCGGAGCCGCCAGGAATTTGAGTATGAATTACTGGACACCGGAGTCTTTGATCAGGATCGCTACTTCGATGTTTTCGTCGAGTATGCCAAGGAGTCGCCCGAAGATATTCTGATTCAGATTACGGTTTACAACCGCGGACCCGAGACGGCCGAGTTACAGGTGCTGCCCACGCTTTGGTTTCGCAACCAATGGTCCTGGCAGGGCGCCTTGGTTAGGCCAGCACTGTCACAGGTGGTGGGCACTCCCGGCTGTAGCGTCGTCCGGTCAACGCATCCTCATCTGGGCACCCGGCATCTTTCCTTCGATGGAGACATACCACTCCTTTTCACGGAGAACGAGACCAATACAGAGCGCGTCTTTGGCATGACCAACCGGACTCCTTATGTCAAAGACAGCATCAACGACTACATCGTCCATGGCCGAAGAGGAGCAGTAAATCCAGAGAAAAAGGGCACCAAGGTCGCCGGCCAATATCAACTCACCATCAACGCCGGAGAGAGTAAGGTAGTTCGCCTGCGCCTAAGAGATGTCGCGCTCGTCGGCACTGAATCGGCAAATGGCCATGCGCGGGATCCTTTTGCGGATTTCGACGCCGTTTTTCTGAAGCGTCGTCTCGAGGCTGACGAGTTCTATGCCACGGTCATTCCGCCTCGTTAAGCTTGGATCAGGCTAATGTCATGCGCCAGGCGCTCGCAGGCATGTTGTGGAGCAAGCAATTTTATCACTACGACGTGGATAGATGGCTCGAGGAACGCGGATCTGACCATTTCAAAGTCAATCGCAAGCAAGCGCCGCGCAACGACCAATGGCACCACATGTACAACGGCGATATTATCTCCATGCCGGACAAGTGGGAATACCCGTGGTACGCAGCGTGGGACCTCGCTTTCCATGTGATCGCCTTGACTCTGGTGGACCCCGATTTTGGCAAGCAGCAACTCAAGCTTATGCTGCGCGAACGCTATATGCACCCCAACGGTCAGATACCGGCCTACGAGTGGAACTTCGGCGACGTCAATCCCCCAGTACACGCTTGGTCCACGGTGTTCACGTATGTTCTGGAGATGTCCAAGACGGGCAAAGGGGACAAGGAATGGCTGAAGAGCAACTTCCAGAAATTGCTCCTCAATTTCACTTGGTGGGTCAATCGCAAGGATCGCTCTGGCTTGAATGTGTTTGAGGGCGGTTTCCTCGGCCTTGACAACATTGGTGTCTTCGATCGCAGCGCACCGCTCCCGACCGGCGGCTACCTGGAGCAAGCCGACGGTACCGCCTGGATGGCACTATTCTGCCAGAACATGCTCGAGATTGCCGTGGAGCTGGCGCGGACGGACGCGGATTATGTCGACATGGCGGTCAAGTTCGTCGAACATTTCCTCTGGATTGCATCGTCTATGAGTCACATGGCTGGCGAAACCGGCATGTGGGACGAGGAGGATGGCTTTTTCTACGACGTGCTGCGCTTGCCCAATGGACAGGCCCAACGCCTCAAGGTGAGGTCAATGGTCGGCTTGTTGCCGCTATGCGCGGCCTCCACCTTTGACGGGGAAATGTTGAGGAGATATCCAGCGCAGGCAGAGCGCCTTCAATTTTTCCTTGCATCAAGGCCTGAACTAACCGCGACGATTCACGACCCGAGATTGACCGGCATCAACGGTCGCCGCCTCGCCTCGATTCTTGACGAGAACAAACTCCGCAGAGTCCTCGCGAAAATGCTCGACGAGAACGAGTTTTTGAGCGAGTTCGGTATCCGTTCGTTATCGCGCTTTCACGCGGAACATCCCTATGTCTTCAATGCCGGAGGGCAGGAGTATCGGGTCGAGTATCTGCCTGCCGAATCCGACACCGGCATGTTCGGCGGCAACTCGAACTGGCGCGGCCCGATCTGGATGCCGGTCAACGGTTTGATCATCCGGGCTTTGTTGCAATATTTCGGCTACTTTGGAAGCGACTTCAAGGTGGAATGCCCGACCGGATCTGGACAGATGATGACGCTCTACCAGGTAGCCGAGGAGATTTCCCGACGGCTCGAGAACATCTTCCTCAGGGGCAAAGACGGGCGGCGGCCGGTCTATGGTGGTTCGGAGAAGTTCCAAAATGATCCACACTGGCGCGATCTGATCCTGTTCTATGAGTACTTCCACGGTGATAACGGGGCAGGACTCGGGGCAAGCCACCAAACTGGTTGGACCGGCATTGTGGCGCGTGGCATGCACCTGTTCGCTACGACCACGGCGGAACAAGTGATTCAACTCGGCAAGTTGGCCGCTGTAGTTGATGTGAACTATTCCGAGATCGCCGCATTGACCGTGCTCGACAAATAATTTGCAATCCGCGCAGGAGCCTGGCATCATAATCGTAATCCACAACCGCTCACGGCCTTTGCCTCCCGGAGGCTGAAACACGAGCTAAATTCGTGAGTGCCACATGAAGAAGATTGGCCTAGCCCTCTCTGGTGGTGGATTTCGGGCCACGCTCTACCATCTTGGACTGGCACGTTTTCTCTACGACGCGGGCTTACTGTCCAGCGTGACGCACATTAGCTCTGTCTCGGGCGGCAGTATTTTCGCTGCGCACCTGGCGCTTAACTGGGACCGTTACAATGGTTCGTCGAAGGATTTTGACGCGGCGGCAGCCGAACTCTTGTCGTTTGTTCGGCTCGACGTCCGTAATCGGATCGTGCGCCGTTGGCTTCTAGCGGCGCCTGTAAACTTTCTGCGCCGCCTTTGCTTCATGCGAGCCAATCGCCGGCTGATGCGCGTGGGCCTGCTCGAAGCCCATTACCAGCGCTATCTCTTCGGCGACAAGCTCCTGTCTGAATTGCCCAAAACGCCGCAGCTTCATATCCTGGCCACCGACCTCAACGAAGGGGGGATCTGCTCCTTCAACCGGAACGGCGCCCTATTTCAACGCCGCCAGGCGGATGGCACCTTCCGATTTCAGAACGTCAACGTCGGACTGGCAACAGTGCCGATGGCTGTCGCCGCATCGTCGGCGTTTCCCGGATTTTTCCCACCAATACACCTGTCGACGGCGGATGTAGGAGCTTCGCCTGGGGAATTCGCCCACCAAACATTTACAGACGGTGGGATTTTCGACAACCTTGGTGTCCGCCTCTTCCGTTGCCTGGAGCGTTCGTGGTTGGCGGAAGATCCGTTGGCTCAAAATGACTTTGTTGATTTCGAGGATGTGGGGGCTGCATTGATTGCTGCCGCCAGCTCGAGCGAGGAGACGCCAATTCGCCGAGTCAGCCAAGTTTTGGCCACGTATGCTCGCCAGCCCGGTCGCATGCTGCTCTCTAACGAGTCCGCGGGCGAGTCTTGGCCGATGTCTCCGACCGTTCGAATGGAGGAAGGCCGAAACCATTTCCTTTCGAGCTTTGGTGACCTCCTTCGCAATTACCCACTTAACCACGAACCACTTTTTGCTGGGTTGAAGCTGGAGGATCCTCATGCTCAAGCATTGCTCAGGACCAGGCAAAGGGAGGGCTGCCTCCTTGACACGGTCGATCAATTCTGGCTGAATCGTCACCTGGTCGAAGCAGCTTTCCGTCTGGTGACGGGTCGAAAATGCTTTCGCCGCCTAAATAGTAGTCTCGACGGCGTACTCGTCAGCGATGTCGGCAAAGACTTCAATATCCAGAGTCATGCCTCTGGCGGAGGTTTGATTCAAGCGGCCTTGCGCTCGACGGACATCCTCATGGATCGAGTTTGGCAGCTAGAAAAAGAGACCTTCGCGAATACCGCGGGTTTCACGTTCGCCCCCGTAACCAGCGTCGTTGATCAGGCCGATGATCCGACGGCCATGCCAGCCGCGGTGCAGCGTCAGGTTGCCAAAATCCGCACGGACTTGGACCGTTTCTCTTCGCTGGAAATCAGCAGCTTGGTGCGTCACGGCTATTGCGTTGGTCATAAAGCCTGCCGTCTGAACCAAGATGTATTCGGCGTTGACCTGCCGAAAGGCACCGTATGGCAAATGTTTCCCCCGACACCTCCGGTCAATGTGCCCGCGAAGACCGCGGAGGAGTCAAAGGCGCCTAGACCGGAGACTGTCGAGGCACGCAGGTTGCAGGCCTCCGCGCCCCGCCGCATCTTTTCCACCTTGTTGGACTACAGGGACTGGGTCTCCTATTTCTTCCTGCCGATTTTAGGTCTGCTTTTCTTTTTGTTACCCTATATCGTAATTCAGTCGTATGAACGGTCCGTCAGGCTGAGCCATCTCGCGGAATCGCTTTCCCAGAGCAGTCAGGACTTAGGCATCATGTGCCGCCTACTAGACGGCACCACTCAGCCGTGGATAGGCGAAGCCGCCGAGGAAATTCGGGGCTTTAGCGAGCCGAACTATAAAGGATTCGAGATACTACAGGATTCGCGCATTATCGATATGCGTTCCTGGAACCCATCAATGTCCGCGAAGAACGACTCCAATTCCGCAGTCTATGGGTATCGGCGCATCAAAATTCAAAAAAAACCTGAACATGCTGGAAAGAATTTGTTTCGCCTGGCTGCACTTTCGACCCATCCCAATGCGCAACTGCGGTTTCCGCTTCAGGAGGTGCAACCGAAATTGCATCTGGCAACACTCGATAGCACCATCCAGGGCGAGAAAAGGGTTCGGTGGGAGGTAAGCGTGGATGTATCCAGAATGCTAAAAGGTGAAGTCACCGACCTTAGCTACGAACATATCTCTCCCGGCGAGTTCCTGCGCCGAGGGCCAGCTTCGACATCGATTGTTTTTGATTTTCAAGTCGACACCGCGGAAGTAACCAGATGGTTCCTCCTGCCCCGAGGGAAGGAATACCGGAGCTTCCGGATTCTACAATGGGAGACGGATAAGCCCGATAAGGTGGAACCGGTCAAGGTCGTCAACGAATACCTGGCGGACGATTACACGATATTGGCTTACAAGTTAATTTCGGTGAAGGCAGGATATTCGCATGAGCTTACGTGGTTTTATAAGTAGGCGCGCTCGCGGTGTGTAAAACCGACCTCCCGGCCGGGGCCGGAGTCTCGCGGAGCATCGTCGATAGGTTGGTCGCTCGATTACCTGGTTTGGATTCCTTACATCTCCATGAATGGTGAGGCCTGCCATGAAAAGCCGCCGAATGACAACCTTCGTGCTGTTGAGCCTCAGTTTATTGATGCTCAGCGGCTGCGATGATCTGATTCCACACGACATGGCCAGCCTGTTCGTTCCAAGGTTGCAGCGTTCGGAACTCATTGGCTTTCTAGCAGGATTTGGAACGACTTTCGCCGCCGTTCCCGACCTAATCTCCATATTGAAACGTCGATCAAGCGCTGGAATGAATCCCAGGATGGCCGCGATTATGGCCGTTTTTCAGGTCCTCTGGGTTTATTATGGCTTGTTAATTGCTTCGCGGCCCGTGGTCGCTTGGAATCTGATTGCCGTGTTGACCAATTCCTTCAGCGTCGGCGCGTACCTCCATTACGCGCGAAAGGAAGGCGCGAGAGACCGCAATGCCCCGAACAAGTTATGAAGCAAACTCTCGTGAACCAGTTACACGTCATGAAAGGTAACCTATGGCCGGGCCTCGCAATCCATCGCTGTACCAGATAAATACTCGTGTCTGGCTGACTGAGATTTCTCTTGAGTTGGGCCGCCGCGCTACATTGGACGATATTACCGACACCGAATTGGACCGCTTGGCCGAGGCGGGATTCGACTGGATTTGGTTGCTCAGCGTCTGGCAAACGGGACCGGGCGCGCAGCGGGTTTCACGTGAAAACGCCGATTGGCGGCGCGAATTTCACGAGACACTCCCGGACTTACGAGAGGAGGATATCGCCGGCTCGGGCTTCGCGATCACCGGCTATCGTGTACACAACAATCTCGGGGGCGACGCTGCGCTAGCTCGGCTTCGCGAGCGGCTGCGAAAGCGCGGCCTCAAGCTCATGCTCGACTTCGTGCCCAACCATATGGGACTCGATCATCCCTGGATCGAAGATCATCCCGATTTTTTCATCGAGGGCACCGAGCACGACCTGGCGAGTGCTCCGCAAAACTACACGCTCGTGAAACGCCAAGGCGGCGACCTGATTCTTGCCTACGGTCGCGATCCCTACTTCGCCGGCTGGCCGGACACGCTACAGCTCGACTACGCCAACCCAGCCACACAGGATGCGATGATCGGCGAACTCACGAAGATCGCCGACCAATGCGACGGCGTGCGCTGCGATATGGCAATGCTCGTCTTGCCGGACGTCTTCGAACGAACCTGGGGCCGGCGCGCCCGCTCTTCTGGCCGACGGCTACGCAGCGGGTGCGCGAGCGCGTTCCTGGATTCCTTTTCATGGCCGAGGTCTATTGGGACATGGAGTGGGCGCTACAGCAACAGGGATTCGACTACGCCTACGACAAACGGCTCTACGATCGCCTGCGAGAAGGGCATGCCCAGCCGGTCCGCGAGCATTTTCACGCGGGACTCGATTACCAATCCAAACTGGCCCGATTCCTGGAGAATCACGACGAACCGAGGGCGGCTTCGGCGTTCGCTCCCGACATTCATCAGGCCGCAGCTGTAATCTCGTTTCTCGCTCCAGGGCTGCGTTTCGTCCACCAGGGGCAGTTCGAGGGTCGTAAGAAGCGAATCTCGCCCCATCTCGTACGTGGCCCGATTGAACCGGTCGATGAGACGATGAAGCAGTTTTATGACCGTCTTCTTTTCGTGCTGCGCAAGCCGACCGTTCGCGATGGCCAATGGCAATTGCTTGCATGTACTTCGGCCTGGGACGGTAACTGGACTAACCACTGCTTCCTCGTGTTCGCCTGGCAGGGGGTCACTGGAGAGGCGATTGTGGTCGCGGTAAACTACGCCTCCAATCAAAGCCAATGTCATGTTAGGTTGCCGTTCCCGGATATCGTTGGCAAGAAATGGCTTTTGCAGGATCAATTCAGCTCCGTCAGCTACGAGTGGAGCGGCGATGACCTGCAAGGACGCGGGTTGTACCTGGATATGACTCCATGGCAGGCCTGCGTATTTTGCCTGAGAATTCGATGAGTGAAAAAAGCGACGAAATCACGCCTTCCTCAACCAGCCGCGAGAGCGACCTGTCGGCAGCGTCGTGGCTTTCCAAATCGAGAAAATCCTTAGGCGCGAAGAATTGGCCCGGCCCTGCCTCCGAATCCGGTTTAGACTGACATTTTTGGATGGCGTTCATTGCATTGCTCCTGTCAGAAAGTGTATACGAGTTTCTGACAAGATGCAGGCGTCAATTCACGTCATTGATTGGCGCGACTTCCAGTGGCTCAGATCAGGCTGCCAGGCACAAGCGATCTTGCCCGAGAGTGTCCGAAAAGCCGTGGTAATGTGTCCGAAAACATCGTAAAGTGGTGTCAGTCCGGCGAACTCCGATCTTGACGGACATGGTGTAATGCTCCCCAAAGGAGGATCACCCCATGTCCAAAGGCAGACCGCGCGAAATTCAGAAAGAGCGTTTCTGGCGCAAGGCTCTCGAACAGTGGCGGCCCGGCCGGTTGTCGGTGCGGGCCTATTGCCAACAGCAGGGCCTGTCCCAAGCCGCGTTTCGTTATTGGCAGCGCACGCTTGCGGCACGTGACCGTGCCACCGCGTCATTCTCAGCCGTCCATGTCGTGCCCGACTCCAAGCCGGAGGTCTTGGTTTCAGGCGGTGCGTTCGAATTGGTCTTGAACAACCACCGTGTCTTGCGAATCGAGCCTGGCTTCGACGCATCCACTTTACGCCGCCTCCTGGCCGTCTTGGAGGAGGACTCGGCATGTTGAACTTGCCACCATCCGTCCGTATCTGGCTGGCTACCAAACCGACAGACCTACGTAAGTCGTTCGATGGCCTGGCCGAGCTGGTCCGACAACAGATTCAGGTGGATCCACTCTCGGGACATCTGTTCCTGTTTCGCAACAAACGCGCCGATCGCGTCAAGCTGCTTTATTGGGACGATGACGGCTACGCCATCTGGTACAAGCGACTTGAAATGGGAACGTTTCGCTTTCCCGTGAGTGACGACGGCCGAGTCTCCATGCGTGCCGCCGACCTACAGATGTTGCTCGATGGCGTCGACCTGGATAGCGTCAAACGACGTCGCCGTTATCAACGGCCCGCGAGTTAACGACTTACCGGGACCAGTGGTCTATCACGTCAAGAAGTAGTTTTTGAAAAGTACCGATTGTCTGCGCTACCTCGAGTGGTCGTGCGGTGTTCAATCCACCATGAGCACGGCCACTCCCATTTCTGTAGGTTCCACACCCACCGCGGTGCCGTCCATTGAGAATCTGCCCGATGACTTGATCACGCTCAAACGCATGATCATGGAACTGGTCGCTACTCTGCATCAAACCCAATCAGACAACCAAGCCCTGCGTGACCGCATCGATCGATTGCTCCATCGCATCTACGGAAGCCGCACCGAACGCTTTGATCCCAACCAACGCGATCTGTTCAGCCACATCGCTCCCACCCAAGACACACCTACTCCCCCTCCAGCCTTACCCGCTGCCGAAGCCGCCACGGCGAACCCAGCCAAACCCAAGAAGTGTGCCAGACCGCACGGCCGTAGGCATATGCCCGCGAACTTGGAGCGTCGGCCTGTGCATCATACATTGACGGAAGCCGAACGCCTGTGTCAGGGTTGTGGGCAACAACGCATTGACATCGGCGTCGATAAGAGCGAGCAGGTCGAGTACATACCAGCGTCGCTGATCGTTGTCGAGCATTTGGTTCATAAATACTTGTGTCCTTGCTGTAGCAAGACTCCCGGTTCCGTGAAGTCAAAGCCATCGGAGATAACGGAGCAAGAGTCAGCGGCATCACCAAACTCCGAGCAGCCACCCATGAATGACCCACAGCCGGACTCAGGATCCAAGCCGGACCTTCGCCACCGAACAACGGCGACCGCAGCCTTGGGTTCGGATCTACGCCGCCGAACACATCGTCGTCGCCACGTCGTCGCCCCCATCTCCTGCCGGCAACAAAGCCAACGATGCCGATTCCCAAAGGTTTACCAGGACCGGGACTGTTGGCCCATCTGATCGTCTCGAAATACGTCGATCACTTGCCGCTGTATCGTCTAGAACGTGTGTATGAACGTCAAGGACTTGTACTCCCACGCTCCACGTTATGTGACTGGTTGGCTGCCAGTGGCCAGCTACTTAAGCCACTGTATGACCTCATGGTCTCGATGGTGTTACAATCTCGGGTGATTCATACCGATGATACACCGGTGAAGATGCAGTTGTTGCCCTCGCGTCGGTTGACCACGTCGAGACTGTGGGTTTATCTAGGGGACAACGCTCATCCCTACAATGCCTTCGACTTCACGCTCACTCGGCGACGTGATGGCCCCCAACTGTTTTTGGCGAATTACAAGGGATAACTACAGGCCGATGCCTTCCGTGGCTACGATGGTTTGTATTTACCACAGGGCCCGGATGGTGTGGCGCCGATCATCGAGGTCGCCTGTAATGCCCACGCACGCCGTAAGTTTTACGAAGCCCGTACCAGTGATACGCTGCGCTCGCACCAGGCCCTGAGCTGGTATGGATCCCTGTATGAGCTGGAACGTGCCTCCAAAGGGTATGCGGAGGACACGCTTCGGAAAATCCGACAGGACATCGCGCTGGCCCTCCTGGAGATGTTCCGAACCTGGCTCGATGATCAACAGACACAGGTGCTTCCGAAGAGTCCAATGGCAGAGGCGATCAACTATGCCTTGAACCAATGGACGGCGCTGATGCGCTACACCGAATCGGGGATTCTAGCGATCGATAATAACGTGGCCGAGCGTGAGATGAAGCGCATCGCGATTGGCCGCAAGAATTGGTTGTTTTTTGGATCGGACCAAGGAGGCAAGACCGCATCGATCTTGTTCAGCTTCACGTCGACGTGCCAACGTCTGGGCGTCGAGCCGTGGGCGTATCTTCAAGATGTGCTGACCCGCTTACCGACCACTTCGGCGGATCAGTTGGCCGGTCTACTTCCGGATCGCTGGCAAGCCGCTCGCTCGTCGCCGTCAGCCAACCAAGCAACGCCGCCGGCTTCGCCGCCAACCTCCTGATCTTACGCCGTCCCGACAACAGTCCGTCCCAATCCACGTCCGCGCCTCGGTCAACATGGCCACGCGGTTGACCGAACGGACACCCAATTATGAGAAACGTCACCCCCAAAGTGCCATTTTGTCCCCGTTTGTCACGAAATCGGGCGAAAACCGTCGAAAACCGGCCCAAATCTGGCGTTGTTTGGACCAGTTTGTCACAGCGGCGACCGGCTGCAGATCACGAAGGACAACGCCCGCACGCCCCCGTTCAGTCCGTGGCAAGAACAAGATCGCCTCCTGAATGTCGGGAGCCAGGTTCACCAAATTCAGGATCTGCGTGATCCGAGCTCGGCTCACTTGGCCGAGCCGAGCAAGGTCGGCGAAGGTGGTGACCGTGCCCGAGCGTACGAGGTCGTCCAGCCGGATGGCCAGCGCCATGAGCTTGGCGATGTGGGGTATGCGGCCCTTCGGGACGTCGATGCGTTCCGGAGTGCATCCTACTTCGACGCCTGCACCACGATCGCCGAAGCGGATGTGCCGTTCGATAGTGCGAGAGGCGGGGATCATGGTGTCTCCTCTGTAAGGACAAGCTCGTTGGCAAGCGATGGAAGGGCAGGGGGTAGGAATTGAATGGACAGCTTGCCGGTGCCTCCGTGGTAATGGACGGCCTGCAGCAGTTGACCGATCGCGTGGGCCTGCTCGTGCGGTGCCAGCGTTTGCCAGTCGAGATCTACACCAAGGCTTTCTGCATCCAGGTCGTTGCCTCGCCGGACGCATTCCATCTCTTGCACCACATACTTCTCGATCTCGCCCGCGGGAATCGATTTCGACGGACACTGGTCCCAGCCCCGTTTCTGGGCGTTGGTGCAAACGTAGTAGCGATAGCGCCGATTCCCACGCCTGGTGTGACTCGGCGTCATGCTGCAACCGCAGGCGGCACAATGTAAGATTCCCTTCAACAAGAAGCCTTGCGTGTTCCGACCAGGACCGCCGCCGCTGCGACCATTCCGCTGCAGCAGCGCTTGCACCTTTTGCCATGTCTCTGCATCGATGAGAGCAGGGTGTTCGCCATCGTGGACCTCGTTCTTGTAACGCACCTTGCCGATGTAGACGACGTTAGACAGCAGGCGATGCAACGCGGTCTTGCTGATCGGGCTGCCACCGCTGCCGTGGCCTGCACGGGTCTGCCAACGCTTATTGGTCCAATCACGGCGTTCCAATTCTCGGATAACTGGGAGCAGGCTACCGCAATCGAGGTAGAGCTGGAAGATGGCCCGAACCTGGACGGCTTCATCCTCGTTGACGATGAGCCGCGTGCCATGTGCGTCGATGTCATAACCCAAAATGGGAGCTCCGCCGGACCATTTGCCTTTGCGACGAGTGGCCGCGACCTTGTCGCGTGTCCGCTCGCTGATGATCTCCCGTTCGAATTGGGCGAAACTGAGTAGCACATTCAGGATCAGCCGCCCCATTGAAGAGGCGGTGTTGAACTGTTGCGTGACCGAGACGAAGGCGACCTTGTGCTTGTCGAACCGCTCCATGAGGCGGGCGAAGTCGAGGAGCGATCGACTCAGGCGGTCCACCTTGTAGACCACGACGCAATCGACTAACCCGGCTTCGATGTCGGCGATCAGTCGCTGTAGGGCAGGGCGGTCCAGGTTGCCACCGGTGAAACCGCCATCGTCGTAGGCCTTGGGAAGGCAGGTCCAGCCTTCGTGCGTCTGACTCTTGATGAACGCCTCGGCGGACTCCCGCTGGGCGTCGAGCGAATTGAACTCTTGCTCTAGGCCCGCCTCGGTGGACTTGCGGGTGTAGATGGCGCAGCGGACCGAGGTGCGCGCTTGGGTAGCATTGGTTGGCTTGCGGTTCATGCTTTGCCTTTCTTGATGTTGCACTTGAAGAAGAGAAAGCCGTTGCAGTGGCTGCCCGTGACCGCCTTGGCCACGGCGCTCAGCGACTTGTAGAGCTCGCCTTCATAGGCGAAGCCTTTCTCAAGGACCTGCACCCGGATGGTCGAGCCCTTGTACGATCGCGTCAGGATCGTGCCGGGTGGCGGCAGGCGATCGTCTTGGTCGACGAGGCGCTCGACCGCGACAGTCGCCACGTCGGGCACTCGCGCTACCGGCGGCGTCAAACGCAGGTCGGCGTCGTTGGCCAGCTCGGCGGCCCGCTTCTTGGCGCGTTCGGAAAGACCGCCCTCGGCAAGCGATTGCAGACGCCAGGCGAGACGTCGCACCAACCAGGTGCGGTTCCACGTCCGGGCCTCATCGCCGAACACCTCGCCGTAGCGCTGGCGCAGCTCTTTGGCTGACAATCGTTGCAGGTGCTTCAACTGCTGGTGGATCGTTTCGCTCATCTGGACCTCCTCGATTTGGTCGTCTCGTGGCCGTTAACCCGAGTGACACTGAGCCTCGTTTTGCGAGGAACCTCAAGGCAATTCGCGCTCGTTTTCGCGGGCATGAACGTCCGGATTCGTACTGTTGGATTTGATCGACGATAAGAACTGTCGACTCCAGGACCGCGCATGGCTAACCCGATCTCTGAGTCTCGCCCGAGACCACGAGAGTTTTGGCCTATTTCAGACGGCGCCGACTTGGCACCTGACGGGTTACCAACGGACCCGGTCTGTCACGGTTGGAAACAGAGAGATTGGGAAGAAGGGTAAAAAGTGCGAGGTGACGCAGAAGATAGGCAGAAACGCCAAAAGCCGAGAGACGAATCTCTCGGCCGTTTGGGTAAACCCGTTGGCAGCGGGATTCCGCTGCGGATCAGAAGGCTCCCCGTCTGTTGCGGTTTTCGAACACGTCTCTAGAGAGTCGCGCGCGCGTGCTTATTCAGCAACCTCATATCTGGCATGATGTTACAGCGATATTGCTCAAGAAGTGGCTTTGACGTTCGAGTCTCGTTAGGCGCCCGTGTGTCGTGGTTTCGAACTTCTCTGTACGCACTCGTGTTAATCTGGTCGGCGCGCGATGGGCACCAGCTTCATTCCCACCAAACAAGTCAATAAAAATCGCAGTCCGAGGATCCACGCGGGCACGTACCCCAGGATTATGTTGTTGAACAGGTCGGTTCTTGAACAGCTTGTACCGCGCTATTCGCGAATGATCCCATTAATCAAACTCAATGCCAAGTTCCATACTTGGTCAATGTGTAAGTGATCGCGTTGACCAGCGCCTGGTCACTCTTGCCTTGCTGCGAAACGATATTCACGTAACCGAATCCCGTCGTGTCGTAGGAAAAATTGCCATCGACGAATGAACCGCCTGCACCCGTTCCGGTGAAGACGTTTATTCCCGGACCGTCATTCAACGTTGCGGTATCCTTCTGGGTCGCAGTGGCAGACACAGACTTAAAACCGACGGCCTCGCTTACCGTTGATGGTCCGTACATATAGCTGTAGGCCGTCGTGGCCGTAAACACATTGCCCCCGCTAGAGCTACCGTACATATAGGCGACATCGGTAGCGCTGGTAGAGGTTGCGGTTACGGATTTGAAGCCAACGACCTGGTCAAAATAGCTGCCTCCTTGCAAGTAGCTGTATGTCGACGTGGCGACGAAAGTGTTGACGCCCGACGAACCAAACAAGTATGCGGCGTCATTGCTAGTCGACGTGGCAAAGGCATTCGCCGCCTTGAAGCCAACGACTTGATTGAAATAATTGGTGCCTTGCATGTAGCTATAGGTTGAGGTGCCGACGAAGACGTTGCCTCCCGCGGCGTCGTAGAGGTAGCCCACGTCATTGGCGGAACTCGCGCTGAAGGAATTGACCGCGCCGAAGCCGACGACCTGATTGAAGAAGCCGGTGCCTTGGAACGAACTCGACGTCGGTTTGCCGACGAATACATTGCTGCCCGAGGTGTCGTAAAGATAAGCGGTATCATTGGCACCCGCCCCGGTGTCAAATGCGTTGACGGACCCGAATCCATTCTCCTGATTGAAGAACCCGGTTCCCGTGTAGGAGCTGTAAGTCGGGGTGGCCACAAAAACGCCATGTCCCACCGGGTCATAGAAATACGCGACATCGCCGGTGCCACCTCGCGCTGCGATATTGGCCACCTGGATTACGCGCACCGTATAGCCGGTGCCGGACAAAGAACCGGCGCCCGGTGTCAGACTCAAGGTGTTGTTGCCGCTCCCGCCTGTTAGGGTGGCGGAGTCTTGGCCTCCATTGCCCTGGAACACGACCGACGCTATGGCGGGTGTGTCTGCTGCCAGGCTAACGCCATCGAAAACCACGCTGAATTGGGTCGAACCAGGCAAAAACGAGAACGAGTCGTTGCCGGACGCGCCGGTGACGGTTAATGTTTGCCCGGAGCGAGATAAAGTAGCGTCATTGAGAATTGCAATCGTGAAAACCTTATCGAGGGAGAAACCATTCTCGTCAGTGGCCCGAATGCGCAGCGAATAAGAAGACTGGACCGAAAAATCAAAAGCATCGGCAGTGGTAAGCTGGTTCCCATTGAGACGGAAAAAGGCATTACCGGTCGAACCCGTGCCAGTCACCAAAGCGTAAGCGTAGGTATGGCCAGCGCCGTTTTCTAGCGCGGTGACGATGCCGACGATCGTGCCATTTGGCCGAAATTCGAGTACCGACGAATTGGAAAGAGTCAAGCTAGTAACACCTTTCACGTTGATCGGGCTTGTCGTGGTTGGCAAAATGCCAGGGCTCGCCACTCGGAGGACGTAGCCGTTGCCAGCCTGGCTTAGTGTCAAGTTGGTAAAGACCGCGACCCCGTTCACGGCATTGAGACTGGTCGTGCCGCCGAGTGTGCCATTATTCGGATTACTGGATATAGTGACGGTCACCGTGCCAACGAAGTTAGTATTCAGGTTGCCGAAACTATCTTGCGCGGAGACCGTGAGGCCAAAACCGGTCCCCGGGTTGATGGAACTAGGCGGCTGAATCACCAGGGCCAATTGGGTCGCCGCGCCTGCTGACACGGTGAGAAGAGGAGTAATGTCAGAAATCAGCCCGCCGCCGTTCACCTGCAATGTGTAGCCAGCAGCGACTCTATTCAGCGCGAGTCCCGAAAAGGTTGCGACGCCGTTAACCGCGGCCACGGTTGTCGTGCCGCCGAGAGCGCCTGGGCCGGGATTGGCAACCAGCGCCACTGTCTCCGTGTTGCTGAAGGATGTGGCCACATTTCCGAAGCTATCCTCCGCCGTGACGACCAAACCAAAGGCGGCTCCAGCCTGCAAGCTCGTCGGAGGCTTCGATGTTACAACGAGTTGGGTCGCAAGGCCAGGACTCACATTGATGGTGTTCGTCACGGCTAGGGTCAGGTTGCCACTGGAGGCTTGCAGCGTGTACTGATTTCCCGCGTGGTTGAGCGTCAAATTACTGAAAATGGCAACCCCATTGGCAGCGCTGGTGGTGGGTGTGCCGCCAAGTGTACTGCCGCCTGGATTGGACGCTAGCGCAACGATCACGTTGCCAGAGAACGTGTTGGCCCGGTTTCCAAGACTATCCTCCGCAGTGACCATTAACCCAAAACCGTTACCCGCCCCGACCGCGCCGGGCGGTTGCGTCGTCACGACCAATTGAGCTGCCGCGCCCGCGATGACCGTGAAAGGATCGCTACTGGCTCCGGATAAACCAGTGCTCGCAACTTGAAACGTGTAACCAATCCCCGACCGATTGATACCAAGGCCCGAGAATGACGCGATGCCATCAATGGCATTCGCGCTCAGCACGCCGCTGAGAGTACCGCCGCCGACATTGGCGCCGATGCTGACGGTTTCGACGCCGTTGAACGCGGTGGCTACGTTGCCGAAGCTGTCCAAGGCGGCGACTATTAAGCCGAGTGCGCTGCCTGCGGTCAGGCCACTCGAAGGTTGTGTCGTGACCAGGAGTTGGCTTGGTGCAGCAGCAACGATGGTGATCGCATTGGTCGTGGTGGAGGACAACAGACCACTCGTCGCTTGGAGCGTGTAGCCATCGTCGGCGATATTCAAGGCGAGCCCAGTGAAAGTTGCGATGCCATCATTAGCGACCACCGACAGAACGCCGCCGAGCGTGCCGCCACCGGGATTACTCTTTAGCGCAACGGCGACGCTGCCATTGAAGTTGGCCAGGTTGCCGAAATTGTCCTCCGCAGCAACAACGAGGCCGAAGCCCAGGCCCGCCGCAAGCGTCCCGGTTGGCTGGGTGGCAATAACCAATTGACTGGCACTGCCCGCGCCGACATCAAAAGCATTGGTGGCGGCCGTCGTTAGACTGCCGCTGCTCGCCTGAATGGCGTAGCCACTGGCAGCGATGTCAAGTGTCAGACTCGAAAAGGCAGCGATACCATTGACGACGACCATCGCGACGGAGCCACCCAACGTGGTATTACCGGGATTAGTCGCGAGGGTTAGCGCGACGCTCCCCGTGTAGGCAGTCGCCAGGTTGCCGAAACTATCCTCCGCCGCGATATCGAGGCCAAAAGCGTTGCCCGCGGTAACCACCATGGGCGGCTGCGCTTGCACGATCAAATGACTGGCTTGGCCGGCAATGACCGTGAAAGACTGGGTACTGCTTCGACTTAATCCGATGCTGGACATTTGCAGTGCGTAGCCGGTAGCAGCGATATCCAAGCTCAAATTGGTGAATGACGCGATACCGTTGAGCGCGCTCACTGTCGTGGCACCGCCGAGCGTGCTGCCACCCGGATTGACGAGGATAGAAGCCGACACATTCCCGGCATAGGCTGTGTCCCTGTTGCCAAACAAGTCCTCGGCGGCGACGGTAATCCCAAAGCCGGTGCCCGCAGTGACATCGGTCAAAGGCTGGCTGGTCACAACGAGTTGGACAGCGGATCCCGCAACGATGGCGAAGGGATTCGTGGTCCCGGACGTCAAACCCCCACTCATGGCCTGAATTGCATAAACGAGACCGGCCTGATCGATGGTCAAGCCAGAAAACGCGGCGATGCCATTGATTGCGGCTACCGTGAGAGACCCGCCGAGGCTGCCGCCCGATGGATTGGTGGATAGGGCGACCGCAACGTTGCCGGTAAACGAGGTGGCGACATTGCCAAGGCTATCCTCGGCGGTAACTGCCAAGCTGAAGCCGAAGCCCGCCGTGACAGAGCTGGTTGGTTGCGTTGTCACGAGAAGTTGAGTCGCCGTGCCCGCGCTAACCGTGAACGAAGTGCTGATCACCCCTGCTAAACCAGCACTGCCGACTTGCAATGTATAGCCAATCCCAGTCCGATTGATACTAAGGCCCGAGAAAGACGCGATTCCATTGACGGCGTTCATTGTCACGGTGCCGCTAAGAATCCCGCCGCCGGCATTGGTCGCAATGCTGATCGTCTCGGCGCCACTGAATGAACTGGTAAGGTTGCCGAAGCTGTCCAGGGCACTAACGATGATTCCAAAGCCCGAACCTGCAATCACAGGCGACGACGGTTGCATTGCCACGATTAAACGGGAGGCGGATTCAGGAATTACCGTGACCGTGGGGAGGCCGGCGATGAGCGCTTGATTATCGATCAATCCCACGATGGTATTGTTGCCGGAGATCGTACCTTGGAATGTAGCAGTATATGTCCCGTTGCGATTGTCCGTGGCCGAGCTGAAGTTGCCCTGGGCGCTACCGTTGCCCAGGCCAAAGGAGATGGGCAACCCTCCGGTCGTCTCTTGATTGCCGAACGCATCGATAGCCGTTAGAGTCACAAAGGTCGAATTCCCTGCCTGAACCGTCGAGCTCCCAAGCATGACTACGGAGTTTGACAGGCTGGGAGGACCGGGAACAATGGTTATCGTATAGGATGTGCTGCCTTGGAATGGTCCCGTGCCAGTGCTGGAGTCCGTTGCCGAAACCGTAAAGGTGAAGGTACCGGCGGTGGTTGGAATGCCGCTCACCGTATGAGTGTCGCTGCCGAGCGATAGTCCGGTGGGTAGGGACCCCGTGCTGATAACGAAGTTCGTGTAGGGAGCAATGCCGCCTGAGGCCGATAGCAACTGACTATAGGATGTGCCGGCTTGACCGCCTGGCATGCTCGAGGGATTAATGACGATGGTCGGCGCGTCAACAGTCAAAGCAAAGCTCTGGCTTTGGGTGAATGGGCCATCCCCGGTGCTAGAGTCGGTGGTCGCAATGGTGAAGGTGTAATTGCCTGTTGCTTTGGGTGTGCCGCTAATAGTTCCGGCACTGGAAAGACTGAGGCCAGCAGGAAGTGCGCCGGCGGTGATCTGGAAGTTGGAATAAGGAGCCGCGCCGCCGCTGGGACTCAACATTTGGGTATAGGTAACCCCATCAACGGCGTCCGGCAGAGTCGCGGGATTGATCGTGATGGACGGAGGCGCAACCGTCACGGTGACTGTGGCGGCGGTGGAGTTGCCGGCGCTATCGGTCAGGTCATAAGTGAAGCTATCCACGCCATAAAAACCGGTCTTGGGGGTGTACAAAATACTCTGACTGGTCTGGAGCGACACCGTGCCCGAACTCGGATTCGAGGAAATGCTGACGGTGAGGGAAGCCGTCGGCGCGGTGATGTCATAATCGTTGGCTAGGACGTTGATAGTGACATGCGTGTTGTACGGGGTGCTAACACTATCGTCGTTGGGGGCCGGAACGAGCGAGCGCAGGACGAAACCCGCGTCCGCGACCGTGAGGGGGGCAGAGGCAGGGTAGGCGGGAACGAGGGTCTGCGTCGGAAACGGCGAGGACGCGACGCTCATCGTCGCATTATTCGCGTCTTGCGTGAAACCGGCCAATAAGGCCACATAGGGAAGCGGCTCTGAATTCGTCCGTGTTGTCCAAAGCAAATTACCGTCCGTGCCGTTCTGTGTCGAGTCAATCCAAGAAATGATATTATGCGATAGATCCGAGGTTGTCGGAATCACGCCATCCAAAGCGGGAAACACCTGTAGTTGCACGTCGGGATAATATTTTGTTGGATCGGGGCTGCTCGAATCCCCGGCAAACTGGATGAACAAACCTTTGCCGGAATTCAGCGTGGGATCGAACAAAATGGTCTTGATGGCCGCGCCACACCGCTCTGCGGAATTGAAATAAAATGCTGCCATCGAGCTATTATTGAAGGCGGTCGCCTCCAGATTCGCCATCGCATTCAGGCCGGCAAAGTTCTCGCAATTGTCCTCCGTCTGCTCGATTGTATAGGTGTTCATGGGATCGACGAAAGGCAGAATCAGTCCATTCGCTGTTTGTCGGCTGGTTAGAACGCTGGCGATCATCTCTAGTTGGGCCTCGAGTACCGGCGTGAAGAACGCCGCGTCATTGCTCTCTTTATAATAATTATCAACCGTCTCAAGAAAGGTAGCTGCATTCGAATCGTCCGCGTCGGGCGGCTGCGTCATATAAAAACTGCCATCATCCTTGAAATAGAGCAAGCTTTGAATCGTTCCATCGCTTGGGTTATAATTACTTAGTACCCAATTGATCCAGTTCTTCGCCACGATATTGGTTTCCGCTGCCCCGAGGCCCTGTGGCGCTGCCAGCAAGCCCGAAACGGCGAGGTTTGAGAAATAAGGCTGGACGATGACCGTTTCTCTGCCGCCCACATAAGATGCGGGGCCTTGATTTTGCGAAATAGCTCCGTTCGCCAATTGACAGCCCTGAATGAAGCCGGCAACCTCCGCGATGCTGGCAGTCAATACATACCGGGGCTCCAACTCTTCCAACCGCACGATAGCCCATGGCTGACTTGCTAATGAAAACCAGGGACTACCGAGGCGCGAGACAAGCGTCTGATAAGTCGTTCTCATTATGCGGAACATGGGCCTTATATCCTTCAACGTAAGTAGATCATACCGTGGATCGTGAAACTCTCAGAGGATCTTGTGCATCTCAGCGATATTGGCCAATTCTACCTATTGAGCTTCAGAAAGCCAGACTCCTGTAAAGAGTCACAGCGGACGGCTGTCGAATTTACTATTGCTGACGATCGTTTTCAATCCGCTCATGGCAGCATGTGTTACTGGCATAGCGTCAGGCATTTGAGCGCGCCAAACTATGATTTCTGCCATTCGGTCGATTACTCCCCACGGTGCTTACACTTGGCGACCTTTGGCGCCTTAACATTCACTTCTTCTCGAATCTCTTTGAGCCTGCGTAACAACGCCATGACATGCCTGTTCTCAAACATCGCCGCCAGATGCCCCTCGCAAAACCGTTCCTTGCGAATATGAGTCGTGAACAACTTCTGGATTGTCTCTACGTCAGCCGACTCGATTTTCTCTGGATTCTCAACGTATTCCTTCGCCGTGTCCTGCCACTCTGTCCAATCAAATGACGGAGCGATCCAGCCGTTGTCATACAACGCCTGCATGAATTCTGTCACCGATTCGCTAAGCTCGAACCACGGAAATTGTGCAGGCGGACGGTGCCAGGTTCCTGCCGAAAAGCCCTCAGCTGTGAATCGATCGAGATAAAGCAGAATAGTGTCGATTTGCGTTTCGGTGGGCATCATTTCGCACTCCTCTTCTTCGGCAATTTTGGGCACTTCCGGATTACTTCTGACTTTTGATCTCGACTACCTTCGCCACAAGGTATCCGATCTCATCGCCGCCGAGTTCGGCAACCGAAGCAACGCCGTGGATGTTCTTGAGGAGGTCTTCGGATGCTCCCAAGAATACCTTGAATGCCGCCTCGTCATCGCATCGACCAGGTAGGTGCCCGTCCGGCGTGATGACCATCTCGACCAACTGGGGAGTCGTCCAGTCCTCGCCGAGTAGGCACCCCAGGATGGCTTGGAAATGATCGCTTACCTGGACGGCCCGGAGCTTGCAGGCGCAGTCCTCGCGAATCTGGTCTGGTTCACGGATGGGGGTGTCGTCGGTTCGCATGGTTGCCGCCCCGTATTCGTGAAGCTTCTCGAATAGATCCATCGAAGCTCGCGCGAGTTTACTCGTTGAATTGTGATCCAGGTCCAAGTCCTTTCCAATCCAATCACGTCAACGACTTATTCTCATCAAGCCCCAGCTCCTTGAATCCGGAGCGCGTCCCGAGCGCTCCTGTCCCGTTGGCGAACACGTCACGGTATTTCTAATTCGACCGAATCCTGCAACCCGAGGTCCGTGAGGGTCTGTCTTAAGAAGTGGTATGGCAAGAGCACGAGACGGATTTGAAGCATGCGCATGAATCCAACATGCGGTGAGGATGGCGCATTTGCAATAAGGAACTCTGAGGACATTCCTCAGGAACCAATCGCCATGAAAAGTCGCTCATCTCGCATTTCAACCACTTTGGCAGTGATCATTGCCTCGATTTCTGCCGAGATCGAGTCGCGAAGCTTTGTGGTCGTTGACGAGAAGCCGAGTAAACGTGCAACGGCAACGGTTGCTTCATCGCGTGTAACGCCGATGTTCCGCTCGACGATTTGGTGTGTAGCCTCGCGAACTTCGGCGGGTGGCAGATACTCTGGTTTTCGCAAACCGGGCGAGCGAGTGCCGGCCCGGTTCCGGGCCAGGATCTTTATCTGTCCGGTTAAAGTGATGAAGCCATCATGGTCAAGTGCGGTTTTTGTTCGCACCAGGTGATCGACGGCCTTCTCAACTGCGGATTCGATGCGACTGCCAAGCCGTTGAAAACCCCACAGGGAGCATAAACGTCGAGCGATTTCATCTCGATGCACCGGTCCCTCAATTTTCACGACGAGTCTTGCAAACTCCGCCAGTTCGTGCGTGGGGACATCCTGAAGAGAAGGCGATTGCGGAACGGCAAATTCAGCCTCCTGGTAAGGGTTTGCCGTGGATTCGACCGCATCTTTGAGAAGGTCCTGATCGCGCTCGATGGCTATTTCTTTGGGAGGAGATACAGGTTCACTGGCCGCCACTCGCCGTTTTGCCTTCTCGATCGCGTCCAGTGTCTTACGAAGCTGTTCTTCGCGGCGATTGAACCAATCGGTACTCCAAATACGGTGGATTTGCCAGCCACGGTCGAGCAGAACCTGTTCGCGGAGCCGGTCACGATCGCGGGCCCAGCGGGCGGAATGATAGGTGGCGCCGTCGCACTCGATACCGAGCAGATAGCGGCCAGGATTCTCGGGATCAACAACGGCGAGATCGATGACGAAACCCGCAGTGCCGACCTGGCAATTGATAGTGTGGCCGTACTGTCGCAAAGCGACTGCAACTTGCCGCTCGAAATCCGAATCGAAATCCCGTCCAGTAATCGCTGGGACATCCATTTCACCGGTGGCGGCGAAGCCTAGGAAGGCTTTGAGCGCGCGGGGCCCGATGGTTTTGGCCCGGGACAAATCGATGTCTTTCGCCTCGATCGAACTAAAGACGACGCAGATTTCCTTAGCCCGGGAGATCAGCACATTCAGCCGACGTTCGCCACCATCGGCCGTGAGCGGGCCAAACGACATCGCCATGAATCCAGAGGCATCTTTCGCATAGCCGATGGAAATGAAGATCACATCCCGTTCTTCGCCCTGGATGTTCTCGAGGTTCTTGACGAAGAAGGGTTCGGCGTTTGACGTCTGGAAGAATGATTCAGTCGCGGGGCTCTGGCGCCGCAGGAGTTCGAGTTCGTTAAGGATAGTATCGCGTTGGGCGACCGAGAAGGTGCCGACGCCCAATGATTTTTCCGGTGTGACGCGGGCATGTTCCAAAATGGCGTTGGCTACGGCCTGGGCCTCGACCTTATTGGTCGCAGTGCCACCCCGGTCAAAGACGCCATTCTTAATCAATCGCATTTGCAGGCCGTAGCCCGATGCCGCCGTGGTGGGGCTCGGGATTACAATCAGTTTGTGGTCGTAGAATTCTCGATTGGAAACTGCAATCAGCGAATGATGCCGACTGCGGTAATGCCAGCGCAGCATCCGCTGAGGCAGACCGCGTGCCAGGCAAAGCCCGAGGATACTCTCGATGTCACCTGTGTTGAAGATCTCGTCATCCTCGCCAGTGGATGTGTCCTCCATTACTTTGTTGAAAAAACGGGTCGGCGGCAGCTGCTTGCTATCCCCCACAACGACGATCTGGCGCGAACGGGCCACAGCTCCAATGGCGTCTTCGGCGGAAACTTGGCTGGCCTCGTCCATCACCATAATGTCGAATTCGAGCGTTCCCGGTGTGAGGAATTGAGCGATCGAGATCGGGCTCATCATGAATACAGGTTTGATGGCCTGGATGGCACGCCCTGCTTCCTTCAGGAGCTTGCGGATCGGCATATGTCGCCGTTTCTTGCTGATTTCGCTGCGAAGGATCGACATTTCACCGTGATCGGCGTCATGCGGTATTCCGCCAAAATGGACTGCTGCCACTTCCCGTCGTGCTAGTGTGAATCGTTGCTGGTCGAGGGAACAGAACTCTTGCACAAGCGACTCGTGCGATTTACCGTCGAATCGCGTCAATTCGGGCCTTGTCATCCAGACATGTCGCACCATCGCTTCGCAGTAGGCCTGGCGAAAGAGCCTGACCGCCGTCGCGGTATCCACTCGGCCGGCGACGAACTCTTTCAGCAGCCCCCCCAAACCCTCCTTTTCAAGGTCGGTGAACCGAACGGAATAGGAAATCCACTTGCTCAACTCTTCGGGTGCGTCCCGCCACGCCTGTAGTCGTTCACGAATCGTCTTGAGCGGGATGCCGTTCCAGTCGACTTGGCCGAATGCTTGATCGAGTTTGAGTTCAAGTACCGTTGAAATCTGTGCAAGAATTTCAGGGACGGAACTCATGGAATCGCGAAGTTGCTGAAGTGGCTTCGACAAATCCTGGGGATCGCCCATTTTCGGGAGTACACCACGTTGACGCCCAAGTTTATAGTGGCGGCCGGCATTATTCCATTTCAGTAACCAGTCGAACAACTCCCATGGCGAGTCACGGCTTTGCCATTGTGAACCGAATGCCGTCCGGCCCTGGGAGTCACCGGAGCTGGCGAAGAACTCTTGGTGGGCGCGGATGCCGCAGAGGTCATCCAGGAGTTCGACTCGCTCGTCGTACGTTTTGGGGAGCTGGCCTGCGAGGAGGCCGCGGAGATCTGCCAGCGCCTTGCGGTATTCAGAATTGAACCAGCGTAGCCAAGAACGGCCACAGCCTGCAACAACGCGACGAATCGGCGCAGGATCGGTCTCCCATCCGGACGGTGCGATTTTCGGGGCGATGGCGGCATACTGTTCGGCCCAGGATTTGCCGCGATTCACCAGGTCATCGAGTGCGCCAGAATCCTGATTCCAGCATTCGTGCGCCAGGGCTTTACGATCAACTTTCAGAGGAAGTTCGAAAACCCACTCGGCTAGCTGATAAAGACTTTGAAACCAGTGCAATGTGGGCGAATCGCGCCATTGGACACGCATGCGGTTGGAGAGGTCTCGGCATGCTCCTTCGACCGCGTCAAGCAGCTGTAACGTCCGTTCGATTTTTCCCCGCAATGTTGCAAGCTCGCTTGGCAGGAGGGGTGTAGTTCGACGCACGCCGCGCCATGGGTGCGCCGCAGGCGGCCCCAAATCTTTGGCATGCTGCATAAAGTCCTGAAGCTGACGTTCGCGCTGCTGGACCTGCGACTTTGACCATGTAGCGGGATCGGGGAGCGAAAACGTCGGGGTACCGACACCGTCGGCCATGATCTTTACCATCTCTCCCAGCATCTGATATGGCGTGACCCCGGCGGGCATGATCGGCGCGTTCAAGGCCTCGGCATGCTGATTGAGCCGATCACGAACCACGGCCAATCGTTCCACGACCGGCTCGGCACCCTCTACTTTCGGGCGGCCGAGGTCGAGAGTTCGACCGAGTTCTTCCAAGACGAGGCGTTTGTTCGCCTTGTTGCTGTGAAGTTCAAGCCCGATCGCTCCCAGTCCAAGGCGTTCCAGCCGGTTCTTCACCACATCGAGTGCCGCCATCTTCTCCGCGACGAAGAGAACTTTTTTTCCTTCCTTCACGGCTGTGGCGATAATATTGGTGATTGTCTGCGATTTGCCGGTGCCTGGCGGGCCTTGCACGACGAGATGCCGTTGGCGGCGGACTTCCTCAATTACGAGAGCTTGGGAACTGTCCGCATCCGTAACATGGGTCATTTGCCCAAGCGAAATCAATGGATCGATCTTGTCCTCATCGCCGCAGATGGGCGGATCACTGCGAAAGCCCTCAACCAACAATCCCCGAATTAGTACTACAGCGCCCCCTGAGATGCCCTTCTACGCCAAAGGAGAATTTGGTACAAGGCGAGTTCTGTACCCTCGGTGACGGCCCCCTACATTGGAGATGCACATGGACGTGCAAGAACTTCGCCGACTCAAACCGGAACTCGAGCTTTTTCTGGAGCGGTACGCCCCGCTCTTCGGCCGGGACGAAGCACAGGATCATGCCAACCGCTTTGTGCAGGGGCTCTTGCTCGGCGGTGACCGGCGCAATGCGGAGAACATCGCCGAAGCCATGGAGGGGGGCGTCGTCCGCTCGCTGCAAAAGTTCATTGGCCAGGCGCCTTGGCGTGACGCTGAGGTACTGGAGGAATTGCAGCGGCACGTGAGCTCTGTCTTCGGCGACCCGGACGCTACTTTGAACGTGGATGAGACGGGCTTCCCCAAGAAGGGGACCAAGTCCGTCGGCGTCAAACGGCAATACGCTGGCTGCCTGGGCCGCACCGACAATTGCCAGGTCGGTGTCTTCGTCAACTACCGCTCGGCGGCGGGGCACACGTTGATCGATGGCCGGTTGTTCCTGCCCGAAGAATGGGCCGCGGACTATCCACGACGGCAAGAGGCTGGCGTACCCGACGCGGTGGTGTTCCGCACCAAACCGGAGTTGGGTGTGGAGATGGTGCAGCAGGCGGTCGAGCGGGGCCTGCCCTTTCGCTGGGTCACCGCGGACAGCGTCTACGGCGACAGCCCGACTTTCGTGCAGGGAGTGCGGGCGTTGGGCAAGTGGTACGTGGTGGACAGTTCCGCCGTCGCCCGGGTGTGGCTGACCGAACCGGAGGTGATCCCTGCCTGTACCCCAACCCGCGGTCGGCCGACGGCCAAGCCAAAGGCGGCGACGAAGCCCGAGCGCGTGGACGAGGTCGTGGCCCGATTGCCGGCGAACGCCTGGAGTCGGCTCACGGTGGCAGAGGGTAGTCAAGGGCCGCGGTTGTGCGAATACGCGGCGTTATGGGTGTGGTTTTCGGAGGAGGGATTGCCGTCGGCACGGGAGCGGCTGCTGGTGCGGCGGTCTTTGGGCCAACAGGCGGAGCTGAAGTACCACCGCTCCAATGCGCCGGCGGAGATTCCCCTGGAGAAGTTGGCGCAAGTGCGTGGAGGACATTGGTCGGTCGAGCAAAGTTTCCAGGCTGCCAAAGGAGAGTGTGGTCTGGACGAGTACGAGACACGCGGCTGGGTGGGTTGGCATCACCACATTGCTCTGTCGCTTCTGGCCCTTGGGTTCTTAGCGTTGCAACGGCAGCGGTTGGGAAAAAAAAGAGCCCCAGATGACGGTGCCCGAAGTTCGCGCCGTACTCGTACATCTGCTTGAGACACGCCAATGGGACGAGGCGGAGATCCTGCACTGGTCGCACTGGCGCCAGGAACGCAATCGCATTGCCAAGGAATGCCATCGCAAACGTCGCCTCGCGGAATTCGCCAGGCGAAGTAGGAATCGGCGAGAGGCGCTGTAGTATTAGGGGATGGTCTGCAAGTGCGCGACCCTCCGGCCACGATGCTGGATCGAGGTCGCGGTACATCAGGTATTTCGCAAAGGAAAAAAACCAGAGTGTCATGTCGTCAGGACGCACTTTCCATCGCGGCTGAGCCTGCACAGCGGTCATGACCTCGGCGTAGTACTGCGAGGGGGTCAGTTCGTCCGAGTCAGGTGTCTCCGGCAGCATCACCGAAAACTCATTCGCCAGCTTCGCTTGGAGAGACAGGTTGGTGGCAATCTCGCTGTCGCGATACCGTAGCCGAAAGCGGTCGGTTACAGTCGGGCGTTCGAGGTCCACAGGAATCAACAGAAGCGGCGCATATCGAGGTTGATCGGAAGATGGCGACTCATACCATTCGAGAAAGCCAAGAGCGAGGTAGAGTATGCTGACGCCTTGTTCTTCCTCGATGGTTTTGGCGTCGTAATGAAGCGATAACAATCGGGTCTGAAGTTGTTCCGTAGTCAACTTGGTCCGTAACCGAGTAGCTAAGTGGCGTTCAGGGATTTCACCTCCAGTTGTTTCGTTTAAGACCGGTTTGTCAACGACCCCAGCTGGGGTGGGTTCACCTGCCTCGGCGGCCGTTCCGCCGGTTTCATCTTGGGTTTCTCCACGCCCGGCCAGAAACGTCATAGCCCGCTGCTCGTGGACTAGTATCCGAAAAACCTCGTTCGATTTTTCGTCGACGATGTCCAGGCGCTTCGATCGGGCGACAGAGCGCGGCGTATTCAGCAACCGGTTTCGTAGCGACAAATCGAGAAGATTGTTGCGCGTTCGATTGAGTATTTCAGCAAGTGACGAGGCCTGCGCCATAGACAGTGATCCTCGGATCCCCCGCGTGAGTTCTCTCTTTGGCAGCAGTCTAAGTGTGGATCAGGACGTTAGAGGGGGATTAGCGTCCCTCGCGCTGGCGAGTCTATGAGGTTTCTACGTGATCCTCCATGGCAACGCCGCAACGTTCCGTGTTTACGCCCGAAACTGACTGTTGATAGGGGATCTAAGTTTGCAGCTGCGCAGATGATACTGAGCAGGGTTGTAGTGGTGATTGCAGTAAACCTCTCGGACGATCCCGACCCTCGCGAGGCTCCTGGCCGCATGGCCGCGGGCTCCGGAGCCGATTCATCGGGCGATGATTTCGATGATCTCGGCTTGAGTAGCAAACTCCCCTATTCGAGATTATAAGGGAGGAATGGGACTCCCTGTTCCGGCGCGTTGGATGAACCCATCGATTCTCTCTGAAGAATTGCTATCGAAGAACTTAGCAGCTCTTCCAAAAACTCGGGCTGCGAAGCTCGGATCATCAAGTAAGTCCCTATAAAAGTCAATCAAACCGAGCTTCCAGCGTTGATATAAATCTTCGATATGTACGGCGAAGTACTCCCGGTCCATACCGGAATCGATGATCGCTCTGTTGAGCTCATGGGCGTCTTTATTTCCCCAGACATAAAGGACCAAGCGAGCCTTTCCGGTGGCACTTAGGTTTGATTCCGCCGTTAGAGTGTGCAGAATTCCGCAACGTGCAGCGTACAGTTCCTCTGAAGTACAAGGAAGCGACTTGGCTTTCAAGATATACTCGTCAAGCCATGCCTTGTAACGTGTGCCAACACTCGGAATCGTATCGTCATATGCGAGCCAGGCGCATATATCGATTGCGGAGTAAAGAATTGTTAAGGCGGGGAGTTGAAGATTTTTCTCGGCACAAGCTTCATATCCATCACCCAGGATCTGTAGATTTCTATGGAGCGCTTCCTCGCTCATTGAACTTACTTTCTCGTTTTAATTCAATCTGAATCTTCGATTGGCGGAACGATCCGTTGCTCTTGTGGCCGCCCAATTAGATTCTATCGACTCGCTGCAAAATAAGGCACTGAACTGCTTCCTTTCGTTGGACCAGCGCTATAAGAAAACTGGCCCCACGAGAGGACAATCATGGTGAAGCGAACCAGACGAACATTTACATCCCAGTTCAAGGCTGAGATCGTGCTGGCGATTCTCAGCGGCAGCCAATCAAAGGTGGAACTCTGTCGGCAATACAACCTCAAACCGGAGTTTGTTAGTCTCTGGAGGAAGAAACTTCCAAGAAGGCTGCCCAATGTTGTCGTCCTCCCCGAATAGGACTCGAACGACCCCACCAAAACACAGAGAATAATGCGGTTTCTCAAGAAGGCGACGTTAACTCCGTCGCAACCTTGACATATACGCCTACCCCGACCGACCTTTCGAGTCTCATTAATCAGATAGCCGTGTTGTCGCCCGAGGATCGCGTCAAGCTGGCCAAGTTGCTCACCCCAAAGCCATCACTACCAGCCACCAGACGGCAGTAAAGATAATAAGCCAAGTTGCAGTGACAGCGAGAACGGCGGTCACCAACAATCGCTCACGCCTTACGATCAAAAGGGTCAGGGCCGCGAGAAATCCTCCGGAGATACCGCAGCCAATCCCCAAGCAGATGGAGTCTCTCAGGTTCACGTCGGAGAGTGGCCAATGCAATTCGGTGGCGAATGCCATCGGCCCCGCTGTCGCTCCTACGGTAACACAAGCCGCGATAGTCAACAGGATCACGAAAATGCGAACCCTATGCTTTCGCACCAGTAAGCCTAATGCGTGTGGCGCGTGGTTCTCAATCAAAAAAGGATTTCTCCTTCGGAGCTTCCGCTACTCGTTCGATTACTTCCGGTCCGTCGTTTTTCGGACTATTGACGAGTGGGCTAACGGGATAAAGGGTAAGCCGCTCGGATGGCAGAGAAACGAGCAGTGCTTGTAGGGCGTTGGTGTCCGCGTACCGCGCCTGAACGACGTTCTTCTTCGACCGCTGCTTGATCTCTCCTTCAAGGAGCTTTCTCGGCATCTCGACGGGCAGATTCCGCTGCGGAATACGGCGAACCTCGCCGAGGAAGTCGTCGGACAGCAAGGAAGTGTCCGACTTCTTCAGTCCGGGAGTTGCGAAGATGTCGGTTAACGCATCCGACGAAACCGCCCGCGACACGATCTGCCGGTTGCCATCTTCGTCATGAGTCCGTTCGGATCCGTGGTCGACGGCCAAATCGAACGTTCCATCGCTCTCCTCATGGATAAGCCATCCAGGTCGTGGATGAGGCCCTTGCCAAGAGAGTCAAGATCTGTCTTGTGGATCACGTTTTACCGGCATGATGAAAAAATCCCGCCATGTCCCCTCCTCGGCGTCGCCCAGTCACCGGAAGCAGAATCATGGCAGGATGGAAATATGGTACCGCGCTGATGGGTGGCGGCAACAAGAATCTCACGGACCCTGCGATTTCGCAAGCGTTGCCGGTTTCAAAGATGGATCGAGTAGCGGTCGAGTTCATGGCGGTTTGATGATGTCAAAAAGAATCGCCGTATCAATCCTTCGAAGCAGTGTCAGGTTGCTGGACTGAGTCCGTCTCCTCATTTCCCTCTATTTCCGCTTCGTTAGTCTTGATAGCAAAGACATGTCCACAGGCGCATTGCTTTGTTCGTGGGCCGACAACCGATTGGCAAGAAGGGCAGCTCTTTCCTGCTTTCCGCTTCGGTTGCCCAGACTCTGTTGATTGAGGAAAACCGGGCCGTTGAAGTGCCATAGTGAGCGCCTGTTGCTTTGCCCATTCACGAATGGCATTTTCCAAAATGGGCTTCCACTCCTCGATTCGCTTTTCGGTAAGGGTTCGAGTTTCAATGTTTTGGACGGCGAGTCGTATGAACTCAGGCGATGGCTCCAGAAGCCGGTTCAATTCGCCGACGAGAAGATTTTGATGGTGCTTTCGCTCGGCAAACGTCCGGATGAGTTGCGCCTTGAATTGAGATTTCTGTAGGATCGTCAATAGATCAACGGGGAGCGCCGGATCGTCCTTCAGTACATCCCAGCTAAAAAACGGTTCCGTGTCCATCACGTTTTCGTGAACGAGATCGGTGAAGAACTTCCACTGCGTCCCATTGGTGAGAATGCCCAGCTTAACTGCCGGCTCCTTGGCGAAGTACATTCCGAGTTGTTCCGCGTATTTCGTAATCTTGGCTCCGACCTCCTTTGCCTCGACGAAGAATGCAAATCCACCATTGATTAGAAAAGCCCAATCGACAGGGGTAGCGGCCCTTTCGCCCTTGCCAAAATCGGTTCGATATTCTGGCTTGCACTCACGCGGGTCGTGCATGTTGTAGCCGAGAACGACAAACAGCGGCACGATCAAACTCGCCTTAGTGGCTTGTTCATTATTTCGGCAATCCTCTTGCCATTCTTTCACTTGCTTGACATACTGTTCGATTTGTTCTTTCACGATTTATCTCCACGGTCCAGAGAAAACTGTTCAGTGTTTGCGGCAATTCCGCAAAACGGAGGGATAAGCGGTCAGGCGCGTCGTTTGGCAGCAAAATGGGATAGAAGATTCCAAACCAAATTACTTGAGTCCAAACTGAGATTTGCTCACAAGACGGTCATTCTGAAACATGATACTTGTGTTTCCGAAGCCGTTGCTCTTCCATGAACACATCTTGGTCATTATATTTCCGAATTTGCTGCTAGACGTTTCGCCGATGGCAGAACCGACAATCTCGATAACCTGAGCGAAAAACATACCTTCGCGGATCGACTCAAACTTCGCATTTGTAATCAAGCCGGCGCGAACAGGCTCAACGTCACGATCACCTTCGTTGGCGATTCTATGGTCGGCTCTGTCAATGGCATCTTGGGCAGTGCGAGCGGCGGAGCCTATCATCACAATTCACATGATTCCTATCATCAAAGCCAAACCGCCAACAACAGAGCCGGCTATCGAAAATCCCGGAGAGCTATTGTTCCGCGAGGATATTACAAAACCAACCAGCCCAAATACCAGCCCCAACGCCCCGTCCGGTATTCCACCGATCCCAATGCATGGAACGATGCTGATAACGAACGCACAAACGCTTAATACAAAAGAAGCAATCCCCAGTCCATTGAATGGGGGGTGGTGCCAGTCTCGCCTTGGCTCAATTTCATCAAGAACCTCATAGTCTTGCTCTTGACGTCGTCCCTGTCGGGTAGCGCGGCGGGTCGGCGCCCAATTCTCGAAATCAGTCTGACGTGCTGGCGGTTCGATGTTCATCTCGATTTGCGGATATATTGCGATCGTAGAATTGGTCAGACTGTTTATCAAGAATTGCTGTTCGCATCTCGGGCAGACGACCGGACCGTCAACGGGCCACTCAAGCATCGATACTTTGGACCGGCAATGAGGGCAGTCGTATACCTTAGATTCGCTTGCTTCGATCGGCTCGACTTGGTGGCATTGGCTGGCGAACAATGTCACAACGAATGGATTCTGGCAAGCCCGACATTTGACACGTTTACCGGCAGAGCCATCGGACGCGCGGAAGTCGCCTTGGCAATGCGGGCAGACTACTGGGATTGGCATGACGGGGCTTTCAAAAAAAGTAGGAGCGCCAACCAGGCACTGCCTACGAGGCCCCCGCCAAGGGGCAAAACAGAACAGCACAAGGCCGACGCCCCTTGCGGGGCGCGGCCCAAGCACTGCTTCTGTTGTGAATACAAGAGACGGTTTCCCGTCTCAGGTTGGCGGTTTCTCGTAGAGCAGACTTGACTCGCGAGAGTCTTCGGATTGTTACCGTGGTGCGGCCACGGTTAGCCCTGTTGGTGACCCCTCAAATTTAATGGGCAAGTCGCTCCTGCAACACGCGGGAGCCAAGTATCGTTCTATCTCAGGAGGGAACCCAACGCCAGCGCATACCCGGCATACCGGCCGAATTCCCTTCGAGCATGGCTGGTTCCCGCCGCATCTCCGGTCCAGCGTGCTGCCAGCTGCTTTCGCAGCTGCAAGGCCATAAGAAAAGCGACTCTTTCCCTTCTCAAGCCGTCTTGGCTCAAATTGCGACGTTTCGCTCCCTCTTCAGGCTACCGACCTTAATCCTCCCGTCGTCTTAGTGCAATTCTGAACACTGCCAAGTCTCGGGGGTGACCATGCATGCCTTAAGTCACGCCGATGTCGATTGCCTATACGTATCCGCCGAGTGTAATCACTTTACCCTGGCTAACTGGAGTCCCCGTTGACGTTTTCGGCTATCAGCGCGCTTGCGTGACCGCGAGAAGTCACGAGGGGCAACCTATCATCTGCGACGGCTGTGATGCGGCGCATTTGAATGCGACGAGCGGTACTATCGGGAGAAATGCGAAGATCTGTTTGAAGGGTGTGCAGACTGTGTTGGCTCAGACTGATCTAGAAAATCGACTTTATCGAGTCAGATCCTAAAGGAATCAACACTTGTTCAGAGGCACAGCCACTCTACAGGTCTTCCTTGAAAGAGTTACGGTTTCCTCTTCTTTGTTCCGGGGAGAGCCGGGCAGTTTCAACGGGGTGGATCATGTCGGTCTGCAAGGATCGAAAACCGAGCTGGCGGCACGGGCTGTCGTCAAGCTTGCCGTGGATACTCGGGCTTCCTCGATACCTCTTCGTCGCGTGACATGCTCTCTTGCAGCAATTCGGCCGAAACGACATCCCTGTATCGGAGTTTGGCTTCGAGTTGTGCAAAATTTCGTTCTCTTGGGTCCGCGGCTGCTTTAGACTTCCGGCCTCTGTCGAACGCTGTTTGGCCGTTCTCGAAGAATTCCTTGAGCCAGGTGTAGAACTTCGTGGGACTCAGACCGAGTTTGTCGCACAACCTTGACACAGGCACTTTCTCAAGAAGGTGCTTTCTGAGGATGGAGAACTTTCTCGGTGGCTGCAAAATGACGACGATGTTTGCTCATAGTAAACTTCCGTTTAGGTTAGGCTAACCCGAACGACACGTTTTTCCAGATTCGACTGAGGCAAAACAGTATCATGCTTGGGCACTCGAAGGCATTTCCGACTGAGATTTGCGCCGAAGCAGATCAACGACAAGCCATCAATGTAATTGCCAAATTCGGATATAATGATTCGTGCGGGGCTAGGAGTAGCTGCCGAAAAGCGGAGATGCCTCACCGCCTGCCCCTCATTCCATTTCGAGACGCGCCAGGGAGACAACTGGCAATGTTAACGCCGCTCGCTGACGCGCACCCGCTCGGCCAAATCGCCAAGCTAGTCAACCATATTCTCGAATTCCCGTACACCGACAAGACGCCTGAAAATGTCAGTCGTTGCGCTAAGGCCGTTCGCGAGATGTGTCGCCTTACCGTCGCCTACGTCAATCAAGGAAAAGGATGCGAGATCCCAGGTGAACCTGGGAATTGGATCATGATGGCAGTGCAGACTCTCATAAATTTGTTGCCTCTCAAAAAGCTGGAAATCACGCTCGCGAATCTCGACGGGAGGTCATTCGCGAATGAGATACCCGGATCAATCGTGGGAGTCGCGAACCTCCATGCCGCGACCCGAAGACCTGCCTTTGTGTTTTTGAAGCCACGCTACAAAATCCTTGCCGAACTCGAAGCTGCCCTCGCTGCCGCAGCCGGATCCGATAAGAAGACACCGCCCGCCGAGCGACTCGTAATTGATCTGTGGACAAACTCTGTCGCTCTTGATGGTGAACACTTCGAGCACATCGATCCCTTGGCTGTGCGAATCTTGCAAGCCTTTCACAACGCCGGAGGTTCAGTCCTCACGTCCAAGGAGATTCAAAGGACAGTCAAGGGTTGCACTGGTGACCCAAGAAACGTGAGTCGCGCTATTGATAAACTTCCGGGGCCCCTCAAATTTTGCGTCAAAGGGGCGTCCGGCATAGGTCGATGGCTCGAACTTCCGCAAAATAAGCCGTAACCCGCCGCAACCCGCCGCATCTTGTCCGTATCCACGGCGGGCTACCGACGCACATAATCCTCTGAGATCGCTGCGAACCACTGCGAACCAGAGGATCATCATCCATGCCGAATCTACTCACAGAGAAGCTAATCACTTTCACGCAAGCAGTCCGCCACAACCTACCGCACCTGCGAGCCGATCGCCCTGTTTCACCCTCCACACTATGGCGGTGGGCGAGCGCTGGGCTAAAGGGCATCCGGCTCGAAACCGTCAAAATCGGGGGAGCAACATGCACGTCCGTCGAGGCCCTCGAAAGGTTTTTCGCCGCGCTCAATAACGCGCCGGTTCCTGAAAAACCAAATCAAACAAAGCAGGAGCATGAACACGCCGTCGAACGCGAACTCGGTGAAAGGGGGATCCATTGAGCGAGCACAATGGCCGAGTAGGCCTAGCAACGACGCGGCTTTCCGATCTCCGCGTGGAGCCGGTTCGATGGCTCATCCCCGGGCGCGTGCCGCTGGGGTTTCTTGTCCTTTTCGCTGGCCATCCGAGTTGCGGGAAATCAACTGCGACATTGGAAATGGCGGCTGACCTTTCTCGCGGCCGACCGATGTTCGGCCTGGATTACAAAGATCCAATCGAGGGAGAGACAAGACTGATCTCTTGCGAGGACGACTATGAGCGAACCGTTATACCTCGCCTCATGGGCATGGGGGCCGACATCAGCAAAATCGACCGAATCGACGGAACACTCCTGCCTAAGGGCAAGACGGCCGAATTCACGCTAGATCAAATCGAAGCGATCGATGCCCACTTGGGCGAGAACCCCGACGTCAGGCTGCTCGTTATCGATCCGGTAGGGGCCTACATCGGCAATCGGGATGATTACAAGGACGCAGACGTGCGGCAACTACTGGGCCCGCTGGCGGAAGTCGCTTCAAGGCGTGGGGTAACCGTCATTCTCGTGCGGCACCTCAATAAATCGTCGTCCACGCAAGCGATGAGCCGTGCAACCGGGGCGGGCGCATGGGTGGCAGTCTGCCGTGCCGCCTTGCTTTTCGCCGCCGACGCCGAAGAGCCGGAAATCACCATTGTCGCGGAGATGAAAAATAACCTTGGGCCGCGACAGGTGTCTTTGGCGTTCCGCCGTAGGTCGCTCCGGGGCGACGAAATCGCGACTGTCCTTGACGCCCCACAATGCGATGATCTCACCGACAACGACAGGGAAGTACTTGGCGAACAACTGTTTCGGCCCGCGTGGATTGGCGGAACCGTGGATAGGAGCCGCCGATGAACTGCTCGCGCCGCCCGCAAAAAAGAAGGGGGGCCGAGTCGATCAGGCAGCCGAATGGCTGTTGGTATTCCTGGCGGAGTACGCCTACCCGGACAAGGAAATTAAAGAGGCCGCTACGTCCGAAGGGTTCGCCTTCGACAACTTCAAGCGGGCCAAACAGATCTTACGCGAAAAGCACGATCTTCAAAGCAAGAATTATGGCTCGAGCCGGGGCGGCTGGTGGAACGGCATCGGGGCGCCCGCCCAATGGCGACGCCGCCCAGAGCCGACACAGGATTCTGGAGCAGATGATACGGAGGTTTCAGGCGAATCGCATAATCTTGGACAACCGCACGTTTCTGGAGCAGATGCCCCGCTTGCTACAGATACTCCAATTGCTCCAGATACGCCTGAACCCCCCGGCAACCGCGACGCCCACCCCACTTCCCCTACATTCAACGGATACTCCAGATACTCCCCTTACTACTAATATATATAAGATATGTAGTGTATTAGATGCAAGTGGAGCAGATGGAGTATATGGAGCAAACGGGGAAAAGCGTTAAAGGGCGAAAGAAAAAAGAGCTGGTGAGTGCAAAATCGAACTGGTGGTACTGGAGTATCTGGAGCAAGAGGAGCAAGGGGAGCAACGGGAGCAACGGGAGTAGTTGTCGTCTGTGCAAGCTTTCTTCTTCGCCCTCCGAACGGAAAGGACATTATGAGAACCAAAACGAAAGGTGTAACCCGATCCGAGCCATGCATGGTCTGCCAGTCCGTGAAAGGCTGTAGTCGCGGGGATGACGGTCTTCTTCTGTGCCGCAAGCGATCCGGCAATGTGCCTGGGTTCCGCTGGCTGTCCAAGAAAAAGCCGGATGCCGAATGGCAATCTTACCGGGCAGATGGCGATTCAACTCGACCGCCAAGCCAGACGGACGATCGACCGCGTCGGGTCGAGCAGGAGACCGACAAAATCGACTGGTCTGCATTCGCCAAGCGATATGCGGCGAACATGACGCCACGACTCGCCCGGCGGCTGGCGGAAGAACTTCGGCTCCCGGTCGAGTGTCTCCGCGCGTTGCCCTTGCTCGGCTACAACCGCGCCGCAAATTGCTACACGTTCCCGGAGTGCGATGGAGACGAGCGGATCATCGGATTGACTCGACGTTTTCACAACGGCGTCAAGTGGGCCATCAAGGACTCGACGCGAGGGCTTACGATCCCGCTTAGCTGGAGGGATTCGTCGGAGCCGCTCCGCATTGTCGAGGGGTCGTCCGACGTATTGGCCCTCGCGGCAATGGACATACCAGCGATCGGCAGGCCGTCCGCCCGGCAGGGCGCCGAGATGATCATCAGGCTGCTCGATGGGTTTGACCGTGAGATTGTGGTAGTGGGAGAGAACGATCAGAAGCCGGGTGGGACTTGGCCCGGTCGGGATGGTGCCGAACACGTTGCCACGAAACTGCGGAAAGCCGGCTTGAATGTCGAGGTCAAGTATCCGCCGGATGACTGCAAGGATGCTCGCGAGTGGGTGGTCCGATACGGATGGGAATCATGCCAAATCGCCGCCGACGTGGCTTCCTGACGTCGGGCTGCACAGGATGGGATGCTAGAGATCATGCGCTTGCGTTCTCGCACATCCTCAAGCAGGGAAATGTAAGCACCCCTTATTTTCGACATCGCCTGCCAGACAAAACAAACCACGAAGCCACCCGATGGATGAGCCTTTGCCGTGGCATCTCTCGCACACGCTCGTTCTTGTGCGTGTTAGCGGCCAGTATGGCAACCCGCGAAGCTTGCCGATATCTTGGCGTCGGCGACCGTCAGCCTATCATTCGCGGCTCTTGAACGTACGAATTCGACGCCAGCCATTTTGTTCGGAGCGCCACCGCCGTCTGTGACTTAGGGACATGGAGTGTGCGGAGCCGTCGACCAAGGATAGATACCCGAGGCTTTTCCCGATAACGGGAAAAGGTTCGAGACACGCGGGGCGACCGCAATTAAATCCACCACGGATATTTCTCCACTTTAATTTCGGTCAACGAGTGGAATAACTTCTTCTGCATCAGAACTCGCCGGAGTTTCGCTCTCGTCAATCCACTCGTTTATTTTATCGATGGATCCGATTTCCACGGATTCATTCGGCTGGAGGAAGTCTGTCCCCTCCAGAATGGCGAGGATGACTTGCCTCCTCTCCTCATCGCTAATCACTTTTACCTCCATGGGTCCCCGATTGGTCGCAACGCGCTCGTCCAGGTCAGCCATCTCTCGATACTTCCCAGCGATCTCCAGCACGGATCTCGCCGCGCCGAGCCGCACGGTGCCAGCGTTCGTTGGCTTTAGCAGCTCTAGGAGCGTCTTTATAGCCTCTGTTCCAGCCGCCGTCAGCGTACCGGAGTGACGCTCCACCATATCGCTGCGTATAGCTTGGATCTGGCGCCGGAATTCCGGATCAGCCATCCGGCGTTGAAGCGTGCGTTTGCTGATACCGGCCTTCTGCGCCGCAGTCTCGACGCTGGCTCCGCAGGCAAGGGCCAAGATGGCGCTCTCATCTTTTGCCTGCTTGCCAGCATTCATCTTGGCGACCTCCTTTCTTTGCCCGATTGCGTCGTTCCAGGCGTAAGGACTGCGGGTACCGCGTTAGGACTCCGCTTTCGTCACCACGACCGGCTTCTTCACGAACGGTTCGCCTGTCTCGGCGTGAATTGCCTGTTTCCCTGTGAACTTCTCCCATCGTTCAATGATGACGTCACAATAGGGCAGATCCAGTTCCATCAGGAAAGCCTTACGCCCGGTCTGCTCGGCAGCGATGAGTGTGGACCCGCTTCCACCGAATAGGTCCAGAACGTGCTCGCCGGGCTTCGATGAGGTACTCGATGGCTCGGGTGGCAAGTTCGACGGGCTTCTCCGTTAAATGACACATGGATTGCGGGTTGACCTTCTTAATGGCCCAGAGATCAGTGGCATTGTTAGGGCCATAGAAGTGGTGTGCAGCCCCTTCTCGCCAACCGTAGAAGCATTGCTCGTGAGAGCCCATGAAATCCTTGCGCGTTAGCACCGGGTGCAGCTTGTCCCACACGATCGACTGGCTGAAATACAAGCCGCACTTCTTCAAGGCCGGCGGATAATTAGACAAGTTGCTGTACCCACCCCACAGATAAAAACCTCGTCCGGGCAAAAGCACACGCGCTATGTTTGCGAACCACGCCTCTAGCAAACGATCGAACTCGTCGTCGCTGACGAAATCATTGGCTAGGGGTCGATCTTTGGCACGCATCTTCTTGGTGGTCTTCTGCGACTTCTCGGGGTGACGCTCCAAATCGAAGCCCTGATGATGGGTTGTACCTTGGAACGATGACAGACCTGCAGCAATGGCGTTATTGGAGCGAGGCTCGACTTTGACTCCGTACGGCGGATCGCAATTCGCCAAGTGGATCGGAGCCCCATCCAACAACCGGTCTACATCCGCTGGCTTACTTGAGTCCCCACACAGCAAGCGGTGTCTGCCGAGAATCCAGAGATCGCCTGGTTTGGTCGTGGCCTCGTCTGGGGGTTCGGGAATGTCATCGGGATCCGTGAATCCTTCCGTGGTGGGCGGATCCATCAATCGATCCAGATCCTCGGCGGAGAATCCGGTCAAATCCAAGTCGATATCCATCCCTTGCAACGCGATCAGCTCGATCGCCAGCTTGTCGTCATCCCATTGGGACAGCGTTGCCGTCTGGTTATCGGCAATGCGATACGCCTTGGCCTGGGCTGGTGATAGCCCCACAGCCACGTGGACTGGCGCCTCGGTCATCTCGAGCTTCAGCGCCGCCTTAAACCTCGAATGCCCGACGATAATCACCCCTTGTTCATCCACCACGATCGGCTGTCGGAAGCCGAACTCCTTGATGGATGCCGCCACCATATCGACGGCGGCGTCATTGATGCGGGGGTTGTTCTCGTAAGGTCGAATGGAGGCGATCGGTCGTAGTTCCACAAGCATGATCTCGATCCTCGGTTCCACAGTGAAAAGATACATGAGAATACTAAAAACCAACGTGCTATTGCAAACTGGCGAAGCTGTTTTTCCCAGGAATTCCGCGAATATTTCGCATGCTGGCCTTCAGGTGTCTCGGAAGGTGAGGTAACTGTGTTGTCACGCGGGTAATACCCGTATTACAAGTACAGGTTTCACATGGAGTTACGATCATGACTCGGAAGAAGAATGGTCCAGAAGAAGCAGCCTCAGACCTCCCGGCACTGAAGATCGGGAGTCGGGTGCGATCTACCGACGACAACGTCGAGGGACGTATTGTTTGGGCCAACGGGGTGTCGGTGAAGATCAAGTGGAACGATGGCGAACAGGTCACATGGAAGCGGGCGGATTTGGCCAACAAAGGCCTGGAGTTTCTGGATGATGACCTACAGGACGCGGCTTCACAAAACGAGGCGCCAATGGTAGTAAAGCTCGTCTTGGCAAACACACCAAAGTCCGGGGAAGCGGTCGCCAGCAAGGAGAAGAAGATGAGCGCCCTGGACGCTGCTGCCAAGGTCCTGGCCGAAGCCAGAAAGCCGATGAACTGTCACGAAATGATCGGCGCGATGGCGATCAAGAATTACTGGAGCTCACCCGGTGGCAAGACGCCCGCGTCAACATTGTACAGCGCCATATTGCGAGAGCTCGCCCGCGGGGATGAGTCTCGCTTCGTCAAAACCGGACGCGGCTACTTCACGCTCAAGGCATAACCACCAAAGGAACCACCAAAATGACATCTTTCCAGAAACCGCAATCGTTGAAAGCCGCCCTGAAGCTTGGCCTCTACGGTCCTGCTGGTAGCGGCAAAACATTCACATCACTCATGATCGCCGAGGGCTTGGCCCTGCACACCGGCAAGCGCGTCGCCTATTGCGACACCGAATTCGGCACCGCGTTCTACGGCCAGGAAGTGCCACAACGCACTGCCCACCCGCAGGCGTTCGACTTCGATGTGTTGCACACGAAGTCGATCACGGAAGTGCTCTCCGCACTCAAGAGCCTCGACCAGAGTCGTCACGGTGTAATCGTGATCGATTCGATCACGCACCTTTGGGACGCCTGTCGCAATGCGTACACGGGTCGCCAAACGAAAATTGGGTCGATCCCGATGCACGCATGGAGTCTGATCAAAAAACCTTACAAACAACTTCTGCATTTTTTGTTGACGTCGCCGTTACACGTAGTGATCTGCGGACGCCAAGGGGTCGATTACGGCGAGGATGATTCGAGCGGCGAACTGAAGAGCTTGGGCTTCAAGATGCGTGCCGAGGGAGAGACAGCCTACGAACCGGACGTGCTGTTGCGGCTCGAGTCGCATCGGCCCGCCAAGAACAAACCAGCGTATCCGGTAGCCCATGTCGAGAAGGACCGCACCGGCGTTCTCGCGGGCCAGACGATTTCCTGGCCGGACTTCGACAAGGTGGCGAAACCGCTCCTGCCGTTGCTCGGTTTGACACAGGCGGTAGCGCCAACGGATGATGAGGTTGGGCAGCAGGATGCGGAGGCAATTTTGCGCCAGGAAACGCTGCGCTTGCAGCAATCGGCGGACCTGGCATCGACTTACGCGCTTCGATTTAAGGATGCGGAAACGATGGCTATCCTCGAACGCCTTGGCAAGGAGTTGACGCCGCAGGTCAAGAGCCTACTGGCTGCGGTCGACTTGGCGCGGGTGCGGATTGCGTATACGAAGCGATTGGGGCAGCTCAAGGGCGATGGTGCGGGAGGGGAAGGTGTCGCTGCTGCTGATGGCGTTCCAGCCGGCGGCTCGGCGACGCCGTGATGGCGTGGGATAGCGAGGAATCAACCGAGGCCTCCATTGCGGGGGCCTCGAGTCGTTTACGGGAGGCGGGAATTGGACGCGACAGGCGCTAACGTCGGGCGAAGGGCGACGCAACGGGCGAATTCGACCATGTCTCGTTTTCAACGGGCGACCTCACCTCAGTCTTGCGGTAGAGGAGAATCGACAGGTGAATTCGTTTGACTGGCCAGCTCGACTCGAATACGGTGAGATTCAATCGAACGATAGGAAAGATGTAAGCCAGAATTGTAGGGATTTCTAGACAGAAAAACGGTTCTGACTAATTCATGTTCAACGGTGTAGGTGTGTGCATCATGATGGCTTGCGGCAAGCTTGTTTTCACCTGTTGCCTTGCTATCTTCGTCTGCGGGTGTAACTCCGACAAGAAACCCTCCGACCCAGGCACGGCGCCTGCGGAACCCGAGGCAAATGGGCCGCAGGTCAACGACCTTGTGGGTAAATGGCGACTCGTTCGCGCTGGCGGACAACCGCCTACCGAGCTTTACATCAAATCGCAAGAGATCGACATCGCTGCTGACGGCACCTGGACATCGAAGGTTGAAGTTCAGCCACCTCAGCGGGCGGCGGACAGGTTCCAAGGCAGGGGCACATGGTCGCTGGCCGACGGCGTATTGAAATGGAAGTATACGGTCGAAGGCGGTGTGGTGGTCGCTGGATCCGGGCCTGACTCGGGCAAATCGTCGGTGCGGTTGGAATCTGGACGGCTAATTGTTGACCCAGATTTTTTCATGCAAGCCAAAAAGAGTGGGACAACAGACGTCGCCGGCGAATACGAGCGGTAGCGCCAAATGAACGACTGAAGCTGACCGGGCCCGCCATCCTGGTTTCGCGCGGTATGACGTCATTGCAAGCGACCCCGGCGGGTGAGCTTGGTTGTTAACCCTCAAACAGGAGAAGTCCATGATTCAAGAGGAACGATTCAACGGCAATCGCGGGCTTCAAGGCTGCTTGGTCGGCTTGTTGTTCATGGTTGTCGTACACCTTTCGATCTTATTGGTGTTCAACCGGTGGCTAGGCTTAATTTCGCCTGAAGCAGAGCCGGTCGTGTTCCTTGTCAGCTTCCTTGTTGCCGTCAGTTTAAGCGGCTATGTCGCCGCTCGACTTGGCAAAAACACAGGTTGGACAAACTCTCTCATGGTTGGCCTCATCGCCGAGCTTGTCTTGTTTTCCCGCGTTGTGAACGGAAGACCGGGCCAGGGCTTCCTCGATCCACTCTTCGACATAGCGAACCATCCAGGCCTACACTGGCCGGTTCTCGTGGAGTTGGCCCTTACGATCCCTGTAGCGATTTTGGGGGGCATCATTTGGCAAATGACTGGGGGCATCCAATCATCTGCCAAGGGACAATCGGAAGTGATAAGCGAGGCCGAAGGCGCCCAGGAGTAGAGATCACTGCTCGTCGCACGGGCTAACCAACGGCTGCGTCTGATGGGGGGCCGCCATTCTGGTTTCACGCGGAAAAGACGGCGTTGTACGCGGCTCCGGCTGCTTAACAGTGTTCGGTTGGGGAGGCTTTTGGGATGGTGAACCGTCTGCCGTGGTTCGAGCGTGTGTTCCCGACCGGGTTGGCCGCGCACCTCTTGCCAGTCCTCATCGAGCGGCTCCGCGGCACTCCGGCTCGCCTCGCCGACCGCCTGGCCGGCGTGCCGCACGAGACCCTCATCCACTGCGGCGGGGGCTCCTGGTCAATCCAGGAGAATGTCGGCCACTTGCTGGACCTGGAGCCCCTCTGGCAGCAGCGAGTCGGCGACCTGGCGCAGAAGCGAGGCCAACTCGCTGAAGCAGACTTAGCGAACCGCCAGACCCACGAAGCGAATCACAACGCGGCGCCGCTCGTGGGGCTGCTCATGTCCTTCCGAACAGGCCGAGGGATCTTGGTCCGTCTGTTGGAGACCTTCCCGGATGACCGGATTGCGTTCACGGCAATCCACGCACGGCTGAAGGCATCGATGAACGTGATCGACCTGGCCTACTTCGTGGCTGAACACGACGACTATCACCTGGCCCGGATCAGTGAATTGCTCAGCCCGACATCGTAAACCCGCGGACCAACCCGGCCGTCCCCATGAACTTCCTCACCCGGTGACATAGCAGGTTTATGGCCTGTGAGGCACTACCTGGCCCAAGCACGCACGGCATGTTGGCCCCCGAGGTAAGAGGTAGAAGAATACCAATTTTTCAAAAAAGGTCATTTCTGCACGTAGTCAGCTTGCCGCCTTGCAGAAATCGCCGAATTTTGGATATCCTGCCGCAGGCCGTGTGAACTGACCGGAACCTCCCGAACGCAAGTGTGCCGCGCCGACTCCGGACATGTCTGCAGTCGTTGCGCACACTTCACTGCAAGTCGCGATCGGGTGCCTGGCGGCCAAATTCGACCATGTCTCGTTTTTGCGGCGACTGCAATCGGGCGGCAGCGCGAATCGCGTCAACGATGCGGACGAGCGTCTTGATCTTTCCGAGAGCGGGAGCGAGAATGGGACAATGCAGTGGTTGCTGAGCTTGGGCGTTAGCCGAAAGAGAAACCTATGCCAAAGGTGAAGTCGGCTTTCTTCGAATTCGTTCGACATGTCGTGAGTGGCGACATCCACGAAGTGTCCCGCCGCTTGGCGGCAAGTCCCTCGTTTGCCACTGCGTCGTCGGACGTTGGCGCGACACGCCAGGATGCATCGACCTTCTTTTTCAGCGAAATTGCTCACTACCTTTACGTCGGCGACACGGCTCTCCATATGGCGGCCGCCGCGTTTCGGCGTCCGGTCGCGGAACTTCTCGTTGCCCACGGAGCGGATTGCCGCTCGAAGAATCGCCGCGGCGCCGAACCCCTTCACTACGCGGCGGACACCAACCACTGGGACCCGACGGCACAGGCCGAGACGATCGGATACCTTGTGGCGGTCGGCGCGGATCCCAACGCCCGGGATAAATCCGGCGTGGCACCCCTGCACCGAGCCGTGCGAACGCGGTCGTTGCCTGCGGTTCGGGCGCTTCTGGACGGCGGCGCGAACCCGAGGGGGCCGAACAAGGCCGGGTCGACGCCTCTGCACCTCGCCGTTCAGTTCACCGGGCGAGGGGGGAGCGGTTCTGAGCATGCTCGCCAAGAGCAAGCGGGGATCATCGCGTTGCTGTTGGATCGCGGCGCGAGCCTGACCGACAAAGACGGGCTTGGTAAACAGGTGCGGCAGGCAGCGACGAGTGAGTGGACTCGAGCTTTGCTCATCGGGAAGTCCGGCTAACAAAGCGTTGCACTTGGCCAGGCCGGCATCGCGGTTTTCCCCGACATCACGTATCTTGCAGCAGGCCCGCTAAGTGAACTGTGTCTTTCGGCCAAAGTAGCGGGGCATGTGTGGAACCAACCACTGAAAGAGGCGAACCGAAAGTGCAGCACACGGGGCGGCGGATCGTCCTCACGACGTTCGGCTCGCTCGGCGACCTGCACCCCTGCATAGCTGTCGCCCTCGCCCTGAACGACCGGGGACACGAGGCCGTCATCGCCACCAGCGACTACTACCGAGAAAAGATCGAATCGCTAGGCATCGGCTTCCGAGCTATACGCCCTGACTTGCCCGACGCGAACGCCAACCCGGACTTGGTGCGGCGGATCATGGACCCCCGTCAGGGAGGTGAATGCGTCATCCGTGAAATCGTGCTGCCATCGCTTCGAGGGTCATACGAAGACACCCTGGCGGCAGTGGAGGGAGCAGACCTGCTGGTTTCCCACACGCTCACCTTCACGACCCGGCTGGTTGCCGAGATGAAAGGCATCCCCTGGGCATCTATGATGCTCCAGCCTTTTGGCTTCTTCTCGGGCTACGATCCTCCGGTGCTGCCTGTCGCCCCGTTTTTGTCGAAGCTCCGTTTTCTTGGTTCGGCCTTTCATCGTCCCTTGTTTTGGTGGGCTAAACGGAGTGTCCGCTCCTGGTTCGAGGCGTGGCATAGTCTGCGGGCCGAAATTGGCTTGCCGCCTTCATCGGATAATCCACTGTTCGAGGGGCAACACGCGCCGGCCCTGGTCCTAGCGATGTTCTCGAAATACTTCGCCGACAAGCAGCGAGACTGGCCTGTGCAGACCGTCGTCACCGGCTTCCCCTTTTATGATCAGGACGGCGGGGTCGGAATGTCGCCCGAGCTGGTTCGCTTCCTAGATGCAGGCCCTGCCCCTGTTGTGTTCACGCTCGGCTCGTCGGCGGTCCATGTGGCCGGGTCGTTCTACGAGGAGAGTGCCGCCGCCGCCAAGCTGCTTGGAAGAAGAGCCGTGCTCGTCGTCGGCAAAGACCCCTGCAACCGACCGGCCTCCCTGTCGGATGATGTTGTGGCGTTCGAGTACGCCCCTTATTCGGAACTTTTCCCGCGGGCGGCTGCTAGTGTCCACCAGGGAGGCGTCGGGACTACCGCTCAGGCGATGCGCTCGGGTCGTCCCATGCTGGTCATTCCCTATGCACACGACCAGCCGGACAATGCCGGGCGAGTGACTCGGCTCGGAATTGCCCGCTCGATTTCGAGGACTCGGTACAATTCGATACGTGTTGCGGCTGAGTTGCGGCACCTGCTCAACAATCCTGTGTACTTCCAGCGGGCATCGGGGTTAGGAGAGAGCGTACGGCGAGAGGACGGAGTGCGGACCACTTGTGACGCTCTGGAAGGACTTCTCAGGCCCAGTCTGCCTGCTGAGGCGGCTGTGAAAGGAACGAGGCCAGGGAAGTAATACTGGCCAAACGCGGCGCTGTTGACGTACTCTGAATGTCAACACCCTTCATAGTCATGACGGCGATTAGAGCGGCTAACAGGGTCGGCATGTACGCACGCTCATACCACCGGGAAACGCGAACATAAGGTCGTGCGAAGAGGGCCCTGATGAGCGGATTCGACCATGTCTCGATTTCGCCGCGCCTGCAATCGGGCGTCGTCGCGAAGCGCGTCGACGATGCGGACGAGCGGCTTGACCTTCGCGAAGGCGGGAGGGAGAATGGGGCGATTGGTGTAAGAAGGGTCCGATGGGGCTGGCCCATCGAAAAGTGAAAAGTGTTATTGTGCGCAGGCGCACAATAAAAACTGGTTAGCGGCTTGGCGATTGATCGTTCGCTGCCCATCGGTCGTTGTGCGATACGCCCATGCGCGGGACCAGCAGAGTGGATCACGGCGTTATGCGGGGCTTGCAAGGAGCATGAACTAGGTTGTTCGGCGGCTGATAACAACAGACCGGTACTTTTTTTTCGAGATTAAACTATGATCGCGGCAACACCTCAATGTCCCAAGTGCAAGAGTGCAATGGTTCAGGGGTTCATCGTTGATTTTAACCTGGCAGGGCGCATGGTCAGCAGCTGGGTCGAGGGTGCACCAGAGAAGTCCACCTGGACCGGGACGAAAGTGCCTACAGAAAAGACTATTCCTGTGGGCACCTTCCGCTGCTCTGGCTGCGGATTCCTTGAGTCGTATGCGCAGCCCGAATTCGCCTCCAAGTAACGCCGCCGCCCCAGGAACTTCCTCTCTCGGTGACAGGTCGGGTTCATAGCGTTTGAATCGCGCATGGCCCCCAGCGCCGGGGTCTCCCGCAGGCGTCGGCGTGGATGCCTGCCGGCCGAATGCGACCAGTCTCATTTTCGCCGCGACTGCAATCGGGCGGCGTCGCGAATCGCGTCAACGATGCGGACGAGCATCTTGATCTTCCCGAGGGCGGGAGCGAGGATGGGGCAAGGCGCTCGTGGCACGGGGGTTTGCCTCAAGTTCACGGACCGTCGAGGGCCACACGCTGCGCGGGGGTTGCATTCATCCATTGGGCCTCATTACTTTCACGAGGAAAACGCGATGGCCAAATCCCTTGAACTCTCAATCGGACTTGGCCTAATCTTTTGTCTATCGACCGCGTTGGCGGTTCACGCCCAGGACACGAAAACAAGAAAGGCAGCAGATATTCCAGGTCTGATCGAGAAACTGAAAGACAAGAATGACCTTGTTCGTCGGCAGGCCCTTGAATCCTTGGGGCTTGAAGGGGCGAAGGCGAAAGCCGCCGTACCTGCAATTACGGAGATTCTGAAGGATAAAAATCCTCTGGTTCGCATATACGGGGCTTCTGCATTGCAAAAGATCGACCCTGAAACCAAACTCGCCTTTCCTGTGCTTGTCGATGCGTTTCGGGTGAAGGACGAGACTGTGCGGTGCTATGCTGCAGTTGCCTTCGAAGGCTACGACCCGGCAGCGGTTCCCGCACTAATTGAGCTGTTTCGAGACAAGGATCGCAGTATACACCGGTGGGTAAGCGGCGCAATCCTCGTCATCGGAAAGAAGGCTGAGCCGAGCCTACTCAAGGCACGCGATGATACGGATCCAGTGGTGCGAGAAAATGTTGCCGACACGTTGAAATGGTTGAAGATTCTTTGCGATTAAACATGGCGGGACCAAGGCAGACACTGCACCTGACCGGGCCGCCATTTCGGTTTCGCGCGGCATGACGTTTTTCCAGGCGGCCCGGCATCTGAACTTGGTCGATCGCCGGCAGAGGTGGAGGGCGCGATGACCGTGGACGACCTGATTGCCGAGTATCGCTCGCCCGATTCCGCACCACCCATTCTCGCCCTCGCGGGTGTGGACGAGGTGGACTGGTCCGGGGTGAGCGATGCCTACGGACCAGCCACCGACATACCGGCTCTGCTCTGCGCGGCCGTCTCGGGCAACCCCGATCACCGCAACTTTGCATACGAATTGCTGCACCAGACCATCTGGCATCAAGGCAATGTTTACTCGGCGACTCCGACTGCCATCCCGTCCCTCTACAACTTACTGGAGGCAGACGACCCGCACGACAAGGAGGCCATTGCCGGTTTGCTCGCGTTGATTGCCGATGGCCAACCGCCATTCCTGCACTGCGAGACTGACCCCAAGGCGGAGGCAGAGTGGCGCGCAATCCTGTCCAAGGCCGGCCGATCGCTGGATGCCGAGATCGCCGAGGGCCACAAGGTCGCGGAAGCAATTCGGCAATAACTCGCCCGCCGACCTGATCTGCTGGCTTTCTGCTTGCAGACCCGCCCCGACGAAGAGGCGGACGGAGGCGAGTAATCGGAGCGAGCTGCGGCGAACAAAGCCCCGCAGATGTAACGATGAAAGTCAAGATCCGTCATCGTGATGACGACGATCAGAGCGGCTGACAGTGTCGGCGCATGCGCACGCTTATGCCACCGTGAAATGCGAACAAAATGTCATGCGAAGAGGTCCGTGACGAGCAAATTCGACCATGTCCTCCTTTTCGCCGCGACTGCAATCGTGCGTCATCGCGAATTGCGTCAACGATGCGGACGAGCGTCTTGATATTCCCGAGATCGGGAGCGAGAATAGGGCGAGGTGGCCGTGACGGGGTCGGGGCCTCTCGGTGCGCCGCTATCGCCTCTTGCAATGCCCCGGTGTGGAAGAACGTCGAGCTGGAAGCACAGAATCAGTTCGCTACTTGGCTACAAGACGGCACAGCCAAGAAAGTGCAACCTCGAAGAGGAAGGTCTCCCTTGACGCAACAACCACTCAATAGGTCCGAAATCCTGAAGGACATGGACGCGACTCTGCCCCGCAACCCAGGTATGCCGTCTCCCGTGCTCCTTGTGATCCTTATCTTATCCCTCTTCCTTTCGGCCATTCCTGCCGTAGGTCAAGCGGGTCCGCCTGCGACGAAGCAAACACCAGTCGTGGCGAACGATCCCGAGGGGATCAAATTCTTCGAGAAGCAAATCCAGCCCATCCTCGTCGAGCACTGTTTTTCCTGCCACTCGACTAAGGCGATCAAGGTTCGAGGGCAGCTGTTGCTCGACACGCGTCGCGGCGTCGCTAAGGGAGGTGAAGGCGGACCTATCATCGTGGCGGGCCAGCCGGACAAGAGCCGTTTGATCGCGGCGCTCCGCTGGGCCGATCCCAGCCTCCAAATGCCGCCGAAGAAGAAACTCAGTGCCGAACAGATTGAAAAGTTCGAGCAGTGGGTGAAGTTGGGTGCGCCCGATCCACGCGACGGCCCAGCCAGGGCTGGCGCGGTGACCAAGCCACTGAGTGCCGAAGAAGCAGGCCGGGCCTGGTGGGCGATGAAGCCGGTCGAACAGCCGGATGTACCCACGGGGGTCACCAAATCCGCCAATCCGATCGATGCATTTGTTGCCGCAGGTTATCAGTCCCGGGGCCTCACACCGGTCGGCCGGGTGGACCGTCCCGCCTTGCTGCGGCGGGTTTATCTCGATCTGATCGGCATCCCGCCGACGCCCGCCGAGCAGGAGGCGTTTCTCAACGATGCGACTCCCGGGTCTTACGAACGGGTCGTCGATCGACTGCTGGCGAGCGAACAGCACGGCGTGCGCGATGCGCGACGCTGGCTCGACGTCATGCGGTATGCGGATGCCGACGAGCGGATGATCGCGGCACCGGGAATTTATCTCTGGCGCGAATGGGTTATCAACGCGCTCAACGATGATCTACCGTATGACCAGTTCGTACGGACACAGTTGACCGGGTATCGCGACGCGGAGCGTACCCAAATGTCGGCGACCGGCAACCGCTCGAAGGCCGAACCGCGGCCGGACGATCTGTTCGCGCTGGGGTTCCTGGCGCGGGGCCGTCGTTCGCGATGGCAGCAAGGGGGATGGTGAGTTGGCACTCAGCGCTGTCGAGACGGTCTCGACCGCCTTCATGGGTCTGACGGTCGGTTGTGCCAAGTGCCACGACCACATGTTCGACCCCATCACGCAGCGCGACTTCTACGCGATGAAGGCGCTCTTCGACCCCCTCGTCCCCCGCAAGATCACCCTGGCAACGCCTGCCGAACTCTGGGCTAGTGGAAAAGCCACCCAGGAAATCGCAGACAGACGGGCACCCATCCAAGCCTCGATCGACACACTTGTCGGGCCCTTTAAGAAGAAGCTGTACGACGACCGCGTGGCGATGCTGCCTAACGATGTGCGTGCAATAATCCTCAAGCCCGAACGCGATCGCACGGCCGCGGAGCAGAAAGTTGCTGACGATTACTTCCCTATCCTGCGGATCGATGCCGGTAAAATCACGGAAGTGATGCCGGATGCGGACCGCAAGAAGTATCAGGAGCTTCAGCGACAACTGACGCAGGCCGCATCGGGAACCAACAACCGGCGCGGCACGCTGCCGACGTTCTGGACGGTCGAAGCGGATCCCAAGAAGGAAACCGAGAAGAGCTACATCCTGACGAGTGGCGATCCGGAGCGGCCGGAGCTGAACCAGGAAGTCGAACCACGCTGGCCCTTCGCGCCACCAAAGCCTGACTTTCGCGAGGGTCGTACCGAGGCGTTTTCCGATTGGCTGACCGCGCCACAGAACCCGTTGTTTGCCCGGGTCGCCGTCAATCGGATCTGGCAGTGGCACTTCGGCGAGGGTTTGCAAAAGTCGGCGAGCGATTTCGGCAAGCTCGGCGGCGTTCCGTCCGATCCGAAGTTGCTCGACTGGCTGGCGTCCGAACTCGTCCGGCAGAAGTTCAGCATGAAGGCGATCCATAGGCTGATCGTCACGTCCGACACTTATCAACTCGCGTCCGAGGTGGACCGACGACTGGCGGCGGCCAACATAAAAGCCGACCCGACCAATTCCAGTCTGTGGCACTTCCGACTCCAGCGGCTGGAGGCCGAGCCGATTTGGGATTCGATGTTCGCCGCTGCAGGCAGCCTGGACCTTGCCGTGGGTGGTCCCTCCTTCACCGTGGCAGCATCAACCGGTCGCGGGAATGCTGCGCGTCCGGATGGAGTATCGGCACAATCCTACCGCCGGGCGGCTTACATGACCCGCGGCTATTCGACCAGCCAGGAACTCTTGCCGAATTTCCTCCAGGCGTTCGATGTGGACGATGGACGCGTCCCCTGCCCACAACGAACCCAAACGGTGACGGCATCGCAGGGCCTGTTCATGATGAACAGCGCCGAAGTCGAACGCGCGACATCGGCGTTCGCGGTGCGCCTCATCAAGGAATCGAAAGGCGATCTGAAAACGGCTGTCGATCTCGGATACCGGATTGCACTTGCGCGCGTCCCATCATCGGCGGAACGCGAGCGGGTGCTTGCGTTCCTGGATAACGACCCCAAGAAGTTGAAGGGCCTGGCGTGGCTTCTGTTCAATCTCGACGAGTTCATCTATGTGAGGTAACGGATGTCGAACGATAGCATGGATCCATGCGGGCGATTCTCCCGGCGGCAGTTGCTGCATGGGGCGAGCGGCGGCTTTGTTGGCATGGCTATGGGCGCGCTCTGGGCAGAAGGCGCGGAGGCACGCAACAACGATGTCGGACCGCACTTCCCGCCGAAGGCCAAATCGGTCATCTTCCTCTTCATGTGCGGCGGCGTCAGCCACATCGACACGTTCGACCCCAAAGACAATAAATGGGCCGGCAAACTCATCGACGCGGTGGGATTCGGCGACAACCGCGCGGAAATGAAGCGGCCCGTCATCCCTTGCAAACGCAAATTCACGCGGTACGGCAAGTCGGGGATCCCGGTCTCCGACTGGTTCCCGCACGTGGGGAGCATGATCGACGATATCGCGATCGTGCGCTCGATGTGGTGCAATGAGGTCAATCACTTTCCCGCCGTCATCGAAACCTGCACGGGCCATCGCGGTCGGCAGATCGATCATCCGACTTTGGGTAGTTGGGTCTCCTACGCCCTGGGGACCGCCAACAAGAATCTGCCGACATTCGTGAACATAGGCCGGCCGTCTTCACCCGTGCAACTCACAGGGGGTTACCTCGGCGCGACCGAGGCGGCCACGCCATTTCAGCCAGGTGCGACGCCGATCCCGAACCTCAAGGCGCCCGCTGGCACTAGCGAGGCTGAGCGCGAGCGACAGATGCAGGCGCTGCTCGATCTGAACCGGGAGTTCCGAAACCAATACGCCATCAATACCGACATTTCGGCACGGGCCAAGGCATACGAGTTGGCCGGTCGAATGCAACTCGCCGCACCACAACTCGTAGATTTTTCGAACGAGTCCGACAAGGTGATGGCGATGTACGGCATTGGCCAGAAAGAGACGGACGACTTCGGCCGCCAACTCCTGCTGGCCCGGCGACTCGCCGAGCAAGGTGTTCGGTTCATTCAGATCTGTCATGCCGGCGGCGGCAATGGCGGGTGGGACTGCGCACGGGGACATCAGTTCCCATGCCCCGCTGTGCCGCGCGACCGATCAACCGATCGCAGGCTTGCTGTCTGACCTGAAGCAACGGGGAATGCTCGATCAGACACTCGTGGTCTGGACAAGTGAGTTTGGTCGAACGCCTTGGTCGCAAAACACCACCGGCCGCGATCACAATCCACGCGGTTATACCTCATGGTTGGCCGGCGGCGGCGTGAAGGGCGGCACGGTCCACGGCTCCACCGATGACGTGGGCTACAAGGCGGTTCAGGATCCGCACTACTACAGTGACCTGCACGCCACCATCCTGCGGCAATTGGGCCTGGATCACAAGAAAATGGAAGTAACCGTCCAGGGCCGACCGGTTCGGTTGGTGGAGGACGGTTCTGGCCCAATTATTTCGGTACTCGCATAGCTCCTTTTTTGGGGTCGCCGCATGAACACAACACTCGACACCTGCGTGCTTCGTTACTGACGAGGCATTGTCATTCGAGGCCAGCTACAATTCGGTCAAGGAATGGTGCATCGACGGCAAATGGGGATCTGGATCCGTGGGAGTAGTTCACGAGGAGGTCCAGCACCGTCGCAAGGAAGCCACGTTACGTATATCGCACCAGGAAGCCGCGCCGATCCCTCGTAATGCTTTCCCACTCCCCCTGGGTGTCGGGAGCGGCGGTGGCGTAATCTCGCGGCGATCCGTCTGGCATATTCACGGTGTCCATCGCCGCCTGGCTCACGGCCGTTTGTAAATTCGACCATGTCTCGTTTTCGCCGCGCCTGTAATCGTGCGGCATCGCGAATCGCGGCAACTCATCTCTCGTGAGCTGCGTGCTCCTTGACGACCACCTGGGCATATTCCATAAATGCCCGGGTCGCCTTACAACAGTAACCGTCTCGCCTCCACAAAAGCCCCACGCTGCGTCGCGGCGTGGGTTCTCTCAAAGGAATAGCACGTAATGCGGATTTTTTTTGGGCCGTCAGTGCGAGAGCGGGCAAGACCGTCGCTCCATCGCCGTTCCGGATGGCCGCCAAAATTCCTTCGATGGAATTCATCTCCACGGCCACTTGCAGAAAGATTCCCATTTCTTTCGTCTTTTCATCGATCATCTGTCGTGGATAATAAGCAGTTGGCAACAGGATCAGAGGCTCCGCATCCAGTTCCTTCATTTCCAAAAACAACCGTCTCGCTAACCTGTGGCGCGAGGATACGATCAGGACAAGCTCCTCTTCGAATAGCGACTCGCTATCGATCTCGCGTGTCGACGGCGGGACAAAAGAAATGCCCAGCTTAAGTCGTCCACGTTGTATATCTTCCTCGATTTGATGAGCGGTAAGTTCCTCGACGCTGAGGAAGACTCCCGGGTGTGACGTAGTGAATCGGTTGATAATCGGTGGGATTAAGTAGGTGTTCAGAGTCTGAACAGCGCCAACATATAATTTGCCCCGCTTCATTCCATCCAGGTCATTCACGGCAACCTGCGCTTCATCTAGTTCGAGAAAGATGCGCTGTACGTGGCTGCGATAGATTTCTCCCGCAACGGTCAGATGTACCCGCTTGCCGATGCGGTCAAATAGAGGTGTGCCAAGCTCTTTCTCAAGTTGCTGAATTTGATGGGACAGGGTCGGCTGCGAAACGTGCAGGTGCTCTGCGGCATGCCTGAAATGCATCGTGTCCGCCACGGCCAGGAAGTAGCGTAAGTGGCGCAGTTCCATCGCGTCCTCATTGATAGATGCCATCTATCATCTTAATCAGAAAGAAGAATTGGACCGATCAATCGTAGCTGCGTAAGCTACGTCCGTCAAGAACGGGGGAGACGACTGTTGCCGTCCCATGTCCCAATACAAGGAGGGTAGTTATGCTTGTTCTAACCCGGAAGGCCGGAGAGGAAATCATCGTCGGAGACAATATCACGCTTACTGTTGTTGGTATGTCACGCAATCGGGTACGAATAGCGATCGACGCGCCCCACTCCGTCCCCATTTTAAGGGCGGAGCTCGCCTTCGATCGCAACGACCTGTTGAAGAACCTTCCCGTCCGGCCAACGGCACTCCCATAACGGCGGCGTCTCGCCGCCTTCAGTCTACTCGCCCCGGTAGGACACGAAGGCGGACGCAGGTGTGGGACGAGCGGACCAAGAGTGGGAACCGATCGGAGTTCGCGACTCTGCCACCGCACTGAACCGGCTGACTTTCCAGCGGTGGGCTAGCGTGGCCCCTGCTAGTCCAGACGCCAGGCATATTAGCGGCGCATCTATCTTTCGCCAAAGTCGAATTCGACCATGTCTCGTTTCGCCCTCAACGCCCCGTACCCACCAATTATGAGAAAAAAGTGGCCAAAAAGAGTGCCATACCCCAATGAGACGACCCGGAATTTACGGACGGAGTACGCCACCGTCTGTTACGGCTTCACAAGAGAGTTATGGAGTAGCTTACTCGGAGCCACGAGCCTGCCTCTCTCGTTGGTGTGATCACCTTATCGCCATACTGGTATATCAGGGGAGCAACCCCACGGTGCCGTATCAGGCGTTGGTGATCCGAGAGAGCGCCATGCTTTTGGAAGGGTTCGCCCCTTGGTGACAATAGGCGTTCTCGGTTCGTGGACCTGGTTCAGCTGAGGCCTACTCCCCTGACTCTTCCGATTGTATCACGCCGATCCCCAGGCGTGCCAACACGACCGGCAGGATGTCCCCAAGCGGTTGAGGACCACGCCGATGACCGTCTTGGATCCTTTGCAGTTCCTCGGCCAGCGGCCTGGCTTCGGCTGCATGTTCGTGTACCGGAACCTGCCCGATGGCGGCTTGTAGGTCTCGTAGCACCGCGACCATGCCGGTGTCGTGGTCGCGGTGAAAGGCCGTCAGTTTGTCGAGGATGTAATGACGGCCCTGGATGCTTGGGTGGCGAAACACTTGTCGGCCAGCCACCATCTGGAAGGCGATGCGACAGAACCGCAAGGCCACCTTGACGCGGGTATGGCCGCGGATCTTTTCCCTGCGACCTCCATTGAGCTGCCAATGCCCGGAAATGGTGGTTGCACCCGATCAAGTTGTCGGCAATGCCAAGGATGGCGGCACGGAGTGAACGGTTGCAGTTACGCACCAGCGGGCCATTGGCTTTATCGACCTGGTCGCTCTGATAACGCGATGGTTTCAGGCCGGCTCGTCCGGTGATGGCTTTGGCATTGGCGTAGTGTTCGATGGGTCCCATTTCACCTGCGAAGTCGGCGGCACTGACGACATTGATGCCCGGGAAGGACAGCAACAGGATGTAGGGTGTCTGCACTAACCGGGAGGCGATGTCGCGTTCGAGAGCCCGTATTTCCTGGGATTTTTGGCGTCGATCGAGGTAGTAGTCCAAGGCGATGCGGCGATGGAGATCGGCGGCGACATCGCCGGGCGCGGCCTGGACAGCCCAATCGAGGATGGCCTGCACGGTGCGTTGTTGGAAGCGAATGCTGGCTTGGCGTAGCGACTGACATATGGTTGTCAGTCCTGCTTGTTGAAGTAGTTCGGCACCGGGAAAATGTTGGAGGAGATGCCAGGGAATCGGGCTCTCCCAAAGATCATCAAAGCAGGCGGCGAAGCCAGGCAGGGAGGCTTCGAGATGATCACGGATTTGGCAGTTGAGGGCAGCGCCTTTGCGGACGAGATCGCGGCGTTGGCGGATGAGCAAAAGCAGTGAGGTCCAGGCTTCGTCACGAGTGGCTTCCAGGAGCGCGCAGCCGGTGACGGTAGCTCGGTGAATGGCTGACAGGTCGGTGTCATCGGTCTTGTTGCCGGGATCGACGGGCTGGCGATATTGCTTGGTGACGAAGGGATGGAGGATGCGTGTTTCAAAACCGGCGGCGGCAAAGGAGCGTTGCACGATGCGGTGATAGCGTCCGGTCCGTTCGATGGCGATGAGTCCGTCGGCGAGCTGGTGAGCGGTGAAGGCGGCGCGGACCTGAGCGACGGCGGCGTCGAGGTCAGGCCGAGCATGGGCGACGGTGGTGGGCGGGATAAGGACGCGGCCATAGAAATCGGCGAGAAGAAATTTGGACCGAGCCTTGGCGCAATCAAAGCAGACGATGCCGAAGTGCCCGGGCCCTACCTGCTGGACACGAGGATGAAGTACGCCGCGAGGCTTACCAAGAGAAGTCTCCGGACGTCGAGAAGAGGAGCGTTTGCGGGTGCGTGTTGTCGCCATGAGACCTGCCTCCGATAAAAGAGAGAGGGCTCATCTCATTCTGGCAGATGGCTGGTCGGAAGGGTTATTTCTTGAATAAAACCCACATACCAGGGTGACAAAACGTGCCAAAACGTGACAAAACGCCTTTTGGGCTCAGACCGGATGACGGCCACGACTGCCACTCAGACGATGATTTCCCTACAAAATACGCCATTTCTGCTTGTCCGACCGCTCTCCTCAGCCTGCCGCTGCCCAGCCGCCAATTATGAGAATCGTCACCCCGAAAGTGCCATTTTGACCCCGTTTGGCACGCAACCGGCCTAAAACCGTCGAAAAGTGGCCCAAATTTGGCGTTGTTTGGACCACTTTGTGACAGCCGCAATCGGCTGTAGATCGCGGAGAATCACGGCCGCACGCCCCCTTTTCTTCCCCGCCGATCCTTGAGACCCGGAGTTAGCCATACGGCAACGTTGGAGATGACCCTCGAAAACGCACCCGGCCAATTCGATCCCCGCCAATTGCAAGCCTTCCGTCGCCGCGCATCAGAATTCGAGCGCGTCTATCGCGAAATGCCGGGATGATTGGTTCGCGACGGTGGCAAGATTCCCCCTGCGCTTGCGACGTGGCCCGAGCCCATCGCCCTTACGTACTGGACGGTGTCAACAAACCGCGTGTCCCGGCCATCCGCTCACTCTCCCATCTGTATTGCATTGCTGACCCAGACGTTCCGTATGTCGAAATAGACGAAGATGGCCCGGAAGATTCCGTGGCATTACAAGACGCTGCCGTCGGACCGAAAAGCGACAGGCGTGCCGGCACCGAACAACCCGGTCTGAGTGTGGGCCGTGTTTGTGTATTCATAGACGGTATTCGCCAGTGTCCCGGAATTGACACTGCCGTCGGTATTGAATTCGATGACGTCGCAGGCTCGGAACTCTGTAGTTAAGGAGTGGGCCGTGTTAATGTACTCGTAGGCGTTGTTCGCCAGGAACCCAGAATGGACACTGCCGTCCGTGTTGAAGATGACGTTGCCGCCCGCCTGGAACCCTGCAGTCAGGGTGTGGGCCGTGTTGACATACTCGTAGGCGTTGTTCGCCAGGACCCCTGAGTAGACATTGCCTGTTGAATAGAAATTGATGCCCTGGCCGGCCTGGAACCACGCGCCCAGGGTGTGGGCGGTGTTGATGTACTCGTAGGTGTTCACCACCGGCGTCCCATGCCAGACGCTGCCGTCAGAATTGAAGCCGACGAGCGTCTGTGCTTCGCACCACATAGCCAGGGTGTGGGTGGTGTTGATGGATTCGTAGGTCTCGACCGCCAGCGTTGCACCAGCAGCACTGCCGTCAGGATTGAACCAGGCCAGGTCGCCGGCCTGACACCAATTTCGGAGGCTCAGGGCCGAGTTTACGTACAGGTCGGAGTCATACGCCAGTGTCCCAGAAATTACGCTGCCATCCGCCCTTGTCGTGGGGGTCGTGCCCTTCTCGAAACACGCAGTCTGGGAGTGGGCCGTGTTGATGTACAGGTAGGCGTTACCCGCCAGCGGCCCGGCCGACATGAGCGCACGGTCTTCGAGAAACTCGACCCCGAGGGAAACGAAACGCTTACGGGACGGGGTGGTGGTTCGGGGGGAAGACTTGCACCAGGCCAGCAGATTCGACAGTAAGCGCTTCATGGGAGAATCCTTGCTGCAAGGCAGCTGTTCGCGGAAGAGGCCGAGAGGAAGGAGCGGTCGTCCTTCCGCATAAGACTACGGCGGCTCCCGGGCAGATCTGTCAGGAAAATCTGGAAAAAATGCCAAATGGGGGGCCCAGTCGAGGAGAAGGGCGGGAGTGTGTCTAAAGGGGACGGATGGCCCCCGTTCCGTCCGTGGCAAGAACAAGATCGCCTCCTGAATGTCGGGCGCCAGGTTCACCAAATTCAGGATCTGCGTGATCCGAGCTCGGCTCACCTGACCCAGCCGTGCGAGATCGGCGAAGGTGGTGATCGTGCCTGAGCAAAGCGCTGGGATTTTTTGTTCACTGGTAGTCTTCGCGGTCGATTGGAGGGGAGGAGGGGACGTACGTGGCACTTCCGGGGCCCTAATTATGAGAAGAAAGTCGGGTATTTGTGACACGGGTGTGACATTTTGTGACAAAACGCCGTTTGCCCGGTCGGATCGGGGCCCGGGATTCGGGTCGTTGAGAGCACTGATCCTGGTCCATTTCTGAAGTACGATTAGCCCACCACGGCTACTCCTGGAGAAGCCGCCTAGCGCGCAAAACCCCATGAAATACGGCGAATACGCCCTTGTCGTACGCCTGCGAATATTGGGAGTGGAGGCTCGGAGCGCTCACGCTCAGCAGGCTGCTCGCTGCCAAAGGTAGGAGCGAAGAACGTACCGGCCTAATTATGAGAAAGATAGCCCCGGATGTGACATTTCGGCGGCAAAGTGTCACAAAACCACCGAAACCGGGTCAAATCCGGTCTAAAACCGCGCCATTTCGATGCGAAAATGACACGCCTCAGGAGGCCAATCGGGCCCACATCCGCCGCTGCTTGCCCCAATCCACCTCAGCCGCAATCGGTTGCAGATCGCGCAAGATAACCCCCGCACGCCCGCGCTCTGTCCTTGGCAGGAACAGGATCGCCTCCTGAATGTCGGGCGCCAGGTTCACCAGATTCAAGATCTGCGTGATCCGTGCCCGGCTTACCTGACCCAGGCGGGCGAGCTCGGCAAAGGTAGTGACCGTGCCCGAGCGTACCAAATCGTCCAGACGGATGGCCAGAGCCATGAGCTTGGCGACGTGGGGTATGCGGCCTTTTGGAACTTCGATGCGTTCCGGAGTGGATCCTGTTTCGACGCCTGCGCCGCGATCGCCAAAGCGGATTTGCCGTTCGATAGTGCGAGAGGTGGGGATCATGGTGTCTCCTCGGAAAGGACGAGTTCGTCGGTTAGCGATGCCGAAGCGGTGGGAAGGAATTGAACAGACAGCTTACCGGTGCCGCCGTGGTAGTAGACGGCCTGCAGAAGTTGGCCGATCATGCGGGCCTGCTCGTGCGGCGCCAGCGTTTGCCAGGTGGGATCTACACCAAGGCTTTCTGCATCCAGGTCGTTGCCTCGCCGGACGCATTCAATCTCTTGCACCACATACTTCTCGATCTCACCCGCAGGGATCGACTTCGACGGACACTGGTCCCAGCCCCGTTTCTGCGCATTGGTGCAAACGTAGTAGCGATAGCGGCGGTTCCCACGGCGGGTGTGGCTCGGCGTCATGCTGCAACCGCAGGCGGCACAGTGCAGCAGTCCCTTCAGCAGGAAGCCCTGAGTGTTCCGACCAGGACCGCCTCCACTGCGACCGTTCCGCAGTAGGAGCGATTGCACCTTTCGCCATGTTTCGGCATCGATGAGTGCCGGATGCTCGCCATCGTGGGTCTCGTTCTTGTAACGCACCTTGCCGATGTAGACGACGTTGGATAACAGCCGATGCAACGCGGTCTTGCTGATCGGGCTGCCACCGCTGTCATGGCCCGCGCGTGTCTGCCAACGCTTGTTTATCCAGCCACGGCGTTCCAGCTCGCGGATGACGGGAAGCAACGCGCCATGGTCAAGGTAGAGCTGGAAGATTGCCCGAACCTGGAGGGCTTCGTCCTCATTGACGATGAGCCGTGTGCCATGTGCGTCGATGTCGTAACCCAAAATGGGAGCTCCGCCTGACCATTTGCCTTTGCGACGAGTGGCCGCGACCTTGTCGCGGGTTCGTTCGCTGATGATCTCGCGTTCGAATTGGGCGAAACTGAGCAGCACATTCAGGATCAGCCGCCCCATTGAAGAGGCGGTGTTGAACTGTTGCGTGACCGAGACGAAGGCAACTTTGTGCTTGTCGAACCGCTCCATGAGGCGGGCGAAGTCGAGGAGCGACCGGCTCAGGCGGTCCACCTTGTAGACCACGACGCAGTCCACGAGACCGGCTTCGATGTCAGCGATCAGTCGCTGTAGGGCAGGGCGGTCCAGGTTGCCACCGGTGAAGCCGCCGTCGTCGTAGGCCTTGGGAAGGCAGGTCCAGCCTTCGTGGGCCTGGCTTTTGATGAAGGCCTCCGCGGCTTCGCGCTGGGCATCAAGGGAGTTGAACTCCTGCTCGAGGCCCGCCTCGGTCGATTTGCGGGTGTAGATAGCACAGCGGACGGTGGGGCGTGATTGAGTCGCGGTGGTTGGCTTGCGGTTCATGCTTTGCCTTTCTTGATGTTGCACTTGAAGAAGAGAAAGCCATTGCAGTGGCTGCCCGTGACCGCCTTGGCCACGGCGCTCAGCGATTTGTACAACTGGCCTTCGTAAGCGAAGCCCTTCTCGAGGACCTGCACATGCACGGTAACTCCCTTGTAATGCCGCGTCAGGATCGTTCCAGGTGGCGGTAGACGCTCATCGTGATCAGGCACCGGGCGGATCACCATGAACGCCGGTCCCGTCGCCGACGTTGGCGTGGGTGGCGGGCTCAATCGAAGGTCGGCGTCGTTGGCCAACTCCTCGGCCCGCCGTTGGGCGCGTTCCGATAGGCCGCCTTCCGCGAGGCTCTGCAATCGCCACGCCAGCCTGCGGAATAGCCAGGTGCGGTTCCAAGTCCTGGCCTCTTCGCCGAAGACCTCGGCATAGCGCACCCGAAGTTGCTTGGCCGGCAGGCGCTGCAGTTTCGCGACCTGCTGGCTGATGGATTCGGTCATTTCTTCTCCGTTCTCGGATGTCTCCGGTTCGTTAACCCTGGTGACACTGAGCCTCGAATCGCGAGGAACCTCAAGGCAATTCAGAGAGGATTTCGGGAGGGTTTTTGGCAGACTGTTGGGGCGGTGAATCGCCGCCGGTGACGTGAAGGAACCGACGATCGCGAAGGCACAACAGGCCCGTGGCCAGTAATCGAGCCAGCTCGCGGGTGCGTTCTTCGACGGATGGAAGGGAGTCGTGGCCATCAGATCGCATAGGAGACATCTCCAAAGAGAGACGCTCACAGCGACCTCCGCAGTGCGACGGGCCGGCTGTCTGGCAGGTTGACGGTAGTCCATCGTCGACGCGATGGTCCGCTATATCTAATAAACACGGTTTGCGCGGGAAATGACGAACTACCTACTAACTATACTTGTATCCGTTCACGACCCGATTTTGCTGGCGGAATTCACGCGGTTCCACAGGTTTTTGGCATAAGTGAAGTAGGCGCGAAACCATGCAAGGCATTGGCACAACATTGAGTCAAGTAATTGAGAACGTGGCGCTGTTGCTGGCGACAGGTCGCCACCACACTCAAGATTCGCGCCACGAATTGACTTCCCACAACGCTATCCGTTCCATAACTGGTCTTACGCCACTGCACCGCGTGGCGGAGAGCACGCTCGGCAGCGTTGTTGGTCGGCTCCAGGCCATCGATGCGCACAAACGTCCACAAAGCCGCCTCCACCTTGAGCAATTGCTTGCAGGTCGCCGCCGTCTTGGCGCAGGCGCACACCGAACCCGCCTCCAGGGCGGAGCGGGTCATGGAGCGGACTATCCTCATTTTGGATCGATATGTGCCGCGACTCAATGTGCCATCGCGGACGCGTTGCAACCACACAAATAAGTCCTGAGAACAACACAGCAGTTCTTCGCCGATTTTCGAGCCAGCGTTGCCGCGATCCACCATCGCTTGAAAATCGCGTTCCAAATGAGCCCAGCAGATTTGCCGGCAACGCAACGGCTGACCGTTATAGGCGCTCCAACGATCGGTGGTCAAAACCTGCTCGTAGACGGCACCCAATAATTCCTGGAACGCCGAGCGGCCCCGCGAACGAGCGATGTGAAAAACAGTTGCCAACGCCGTCACGGCCACCCACAGCCAGGCCCGTCGCTTTTCTTGCCGCCAGCCGGTTTCGTCGACATTGGCTGGTTGCGTATGGCAATAAGCACGCAGTTCCTCGACCACCGGGGCCAAAACTTCCGAGGTCTGCTGCTCCAAAGCACATACCTCACCAGCAGACAAGGGGATGCCGAACAGGTCGTGCATCAACGTCTCGACTTGCCGCTTGCTAATGCGGTAGGCACCGGTGAGCAAGGCGACGACTGCTTGCAAACGCGGTCCGCTACAGCCCCTGGGTACACCTGGAGGCAACTCGGCACAGGTGGTGACGCCGCAACAGCGGCAGGCCAGGCGATGAAGTTGGTATTCGGTGACATCGGGTTTGGGCAAGGGCATCTCGATCACTTGATGACGCAGCGGCATGGAGTCGGTGCCGGCAAATGCACGGCCGCAGCGTCGGCACTCTTTCGGCTTGAGCGTCAGAGTTTGATCGGGCGGCAGCAGAGGCCGAGGGTGCAAAAGATGACCGGGTTGACCGCCGCGTGGCCGTCCCGAAAGCGGCTTGGGCGGCGGACGCTTGACCGCGGGCGCGTCGCTGGACGGTGGCTTTGAGGAATTCGTGGAGTTCTGCCCGAGACGCTGTTCGAGTTCACGTACCCGCTGTTCCAACTGAGCGATGCGTCGCTCGTATTGCTGAATAACAATAAGCAATGCCGCTTGAGCGACGGGTGGGATCTGGTCCCATAACTCTTTCGGAATTGGCGGCTCGTTTTCCATGCAGCTGGCATAGAAAGTCTACAGCTGGCAGGCAAGTTCGGGCTGTGAACGGATACCTATACTTTACGCGGCCAGGAGAGAGACATCGTCGAACTGTTGAAAGTGGAGCGTCATCAGCGACCGATTCGAAACTCGATTTCCTGGCAAAAGGACGCGAGTAGCACCTGTTGCCCCGAGTTATTTATTGGGTGTCGGCCAGAATTCCCGAACCGTCCGCACCCACTCGTCGGCCATGATCTGGTGACCGCGGTAGGTAGGGTGAACGCCGTCCCATATCCAGTATTCGGCGGGCGCGCGTTTGGTCGCCTCGTCGAAGGCTCGTTGGTATTTCACCAGTGCCGCGCCGTGGTTCTTCGCCAGCTTCGCCACGACCTCGCGCCGTTTCGTCAGGCCGTCATTCCACGCCTCCCACGATTCTTTGCGGGGGCCGACCGGCAGTCCGAATGGCTCGCCCAGCACTAACTTCAATTTCGGGTTCGCGGCCTTGGCGTCGGCGATCAGCTTGTCGTAGGTTTTTTCGTACTGGTCGATCGGTACCGCCTTATTGTCGTTCACGCCGATGAGGATGCTCAGCACGTCGGGCTTCAAATCGAGGGTGTCCTTTTGCCAGCGTTTTTCCAGGTCGAGTACGGTGTTGCCCCCGACGCCGCGGTTGACGAAGTCGATCTCGAGTTCGGGGAAGGCCGCGCCGTACTTGGCGGCGAGAAGGAAAACGTAGCTATGCCCGAGGATGTGGTTCGGGTCGGTACTGCGGCCCCGGGCCATGTCAGTGATCGAATCGCCCTGGAACAGGATGCGTGTCTTGGGGACGAACACGGCCGGCGGCGTTTCGGGTTCGGCCGCGGCGAATGGTAACAACGACAGGCACCCGAGGAGGAACAGAAGGCGGTAGATCATGGCGTTGGATCCTAGTTCTGGAAGTACGCGACGGGTGGAAGGCGGAACGGTGTGATCCGTCCGTTTATATCATAGGCTTCGTTGCAATTGCGTCGACTTCAAGCTATGTTCATTTGCCGGGGAACAAACATGCGTCGCTGCGCGTCCCGTTCCGTCCTGTCAGGCTACCTCACACTTTGGCTGAGCGCCGCGATCAGCGGGCCCAACGCGGCGGGGGCGAATCTTCCGGGCGGCGGCACAGGCGCGGGGCCGGACGTGACGGTCACCGACAACGGCAACGGCACAGTGACGATGGCCAACGGCATCGTCTCCATCGTGATCGTTAAGAAGACGTCCCGGCTTAACGAAGTCACTTACACCTGCGACCGCAAGGGAAGACCGCAGACGAACCAGATGCTGCTGGGCAAGGGGCAGTATTACTACGGCGGATTCATGCTGGGCAACGGGGCCTACGAGTATTCCCTGGCGACCGACCCGGCGACCAACAAAGGCAATTACGCCGATGTAAAGCTCATCAGCGTGTCGGAAACGAACGGGGTAATGGAAACCCATTTCTCGATGCTGCGGGGTTCGCCGGGCTACTATTCCACGGCGATCATGACCCACCGGAAGCAGGATGCCGCGTTTGAGGTGGGCGCCTGGGGCGTTATTACCCGCGTGCCGCCATCCTTCAACTGGCTAAGCGCGGACGACGCGCGGAACATGTTCATTGGCACCCGAACTCGGACCGACAAAACGGTTCCCCATTCCCCCCACGAGATCACGGTGAACCTAGACGGCACCCAGGCCGGCGAGTTCGCGGACAAGTTCATCTACGCGCAGGACCACGCGGGCCAACGGGCCTGGGGGTGGAGCAGCGTGGGCAAGGGCGGCTCGAACGTCGGCATCTGGATGATGACGAACATGGAGTTCAGCAACGGCGGCCCGATGAAGCGAGACGTCGGAGTGTACCCCTATAGCGAGTTGAACAACTCGATCCTCACCGGGGAACTCGGCATGGGTTCGGACGGGTTCCTCGCGGCTGGGGAGGAGTGGACGAAGACGTGCGGCACGTGGTTCGTCTACATGAACAACGTTCCGGCGGAGATCGACGACCCCCGCCGTGCGGCTCACGCGCTGTACGCGGATGCCCTCGCGCAGGCGGAGGCGGAAAGGAAGGCGTGGCCCTACGAGTGGTTCAAGCACGACAAGTACGTGCCGGCCGCGGGCCGGGGCACCGTGAAGGGGAAGTTCGTGATCCGGGATCACGGTAATCCCAACGCCTCGCCGTCCGGGCTATGGGTCGGCCTCGTCGAGCAACCGCACACAGTCAAGGGCTATTACGACTTCCAGAAGTGGCTACGGCCCTACCAGTTCTTCGCGCGAACCGACTGCGCAAGGCAACTTCACCATCCCCAACGTCCTGCCCAGCGCGAACTACACGATATGGGCCTTTGGGCCAGGCGCGGCGGGCACTTTCCTGTCGCAGGAACAATCCGGCGGTCAACCGCCGATCCTCTACGACCTGCCGGAGAAACCGTTCGCCGTCAAAGTGTTGGCCGGAAAGGCCACCGACCTCGGTACCGTGACTTGGACGCCGGCACGGGTCGGCGCAACGGTCTTCGAACTGGGATACCCCGACCGCAAGGCGGGCAAATACCGCCACGGCGAAGACTTCTGGGCACCCGAAAAATCGCCGAAGCTCGGCTACCCCACTCCGATCTGGGGCGGGCAGATGTACTTTCCCGTCGACTTCCCCGAGGGCATGACGTATACCGTAGGCAAGAGCCGCTGGGCGACTGATTGGAACTACGTGCTGCCGTCCTTGCCGGGCCGCGACGGGGTTTACCAACCGTGTACGGGCACGATCGCCTTCGCGCTGGCGCAGGCGCCCGTCAGCGGAGCGAAGGCCTCGATCTACCTTGGTTGCGCCGGCGACGATAGTGGCCACGTCGTCGTCCGGGTGAACGGCACCGACCTCGCCACCGTGGCCGGCGTGACGGCCAAGCCCAATCCGTTCACCGACGAAGTAAACCCGCGCAATAACGGCGTCGGCGGCTTCAACCCCTCTTATTCCGACAACAGCAGCATCCACTTCGGCGACCACGGCCCTTTCTCGGACGAGCGGATCACTTTTCCGGCGAACCTGTTGCGCCGGGCCTAACACCATTACCATAACGAAGAACGCCAAGAGCTTGGTCGCGTACCTCATGGTGGATTATCTGCGGTTGGAGTTGACGGGCTATGTGCCGCCCGAACCGGCGAAGGTCGCCGCGTATGCCGGGAACGGTCGGGCATTGGTCTGCTGGTCGTTGGTACCGGGCGCGACGGGTTACAGCATCTTGCGGTCCACGACGCCGGAGGGCGGTTACGTTTCCGTGGCGTCGGAAATTACGGGCCCCGTCTGCGGCAGCGGCCCGAGCACGGCGGCGTATACGGACGCCACCACCGTGAACGGCACGAACTATCACTATGTGGTTCAGTCTGTGAACCCTAATGGGACAAGTGCGAACTCCGCCCCAAGCCCCGGCGTCACGCCGTCGGCGGATCGACCCGCGAAGGCCCCGAACGCTCCGACCGGACTGAAAGTTGTCGAATCGGGCCATAACCGCGTTGCCCTGAGTTGGACGCCCTCCCCGGCGCGGACTACCACAGCGTCTTCCGCACAACGCTCTACGAAGATGGGGTCGGCGGCACGTATCCCCTCCGCACGATCCTTCTGGAAGATGCGACGACACTCTCGACCTTCATGGATCGAACACCGACGGACGGCAAGATTTACAGGTACCACGTCGTGGCGACGAATGCCGCAGGGAGCAGCGTTCCCTCGGTCTCGGTGAAAGCCGTCCCCTTGCCGGCCCCGCCCGCGACGGCCCCGGAATCGCCGAACGGCGCATGGATCAAGAATCGTCAGGGCCACGGAATTACGCTCAAATGGTCGCCAGTGCCAGGGGCGACGGGCTATGTGCTCTACCGCTCCACGAACCCGGACGGGCCGTTCCGCTGGCCCGACGACTTCACCACTACCGTCTCTTCGGCGACATACACCGACCAGAACGACGACAAGAAGCCACCCAAGGATCTGACGAAAATTCTGGACCCCGCCAAGGGCTACTACTACAGGATCACGGCCGTGAACGCGGGAGGCATTTCGCCTCCGGCCACCGTTCATGTGAAAGCGAAATAGGCCCGCCACACTTCCCTGGTCTGGGCCATCCTGGTCCCTCCAAAAAAACCTCCCGGACCACGTTGCCGACCAGAAGGCATTCCTCGACACGCAGCTGAAACCTCGCCTCGATCGGGCCGTATCCAGTTGCGGCCACGTCCTGTTCCTGGTCCTGGACAACGCCCGCGATCAACGAAACGCGGCGGTCCAGGAGTTGGCCCGCACCTTGGGGATCGAGTTGCTGTTTCTACCGTCGTACTCTTCAAACCTTAACCTCATCGAGCGGCTCTAGCGGTTCGCCAAGCGGACGTCGATCTATGTGCGGTAGCACCCGACGTTCGCGGAGTACCGAGCCGCGATTCAGGACGTGTTGGACGGAGTTCCGACGGCTCACGCCGACAGCCTAGCGTCCCTGATGACGCTCCGCTTCCATGAATTCGAGGATGTCTCCCTGCTGGCCGCGTGAAGTATAAATTCTCGAGTTCGAGTCTTTTCAGACGGGGTCCATTCGAGATCGTGCGTGAAGCCGTTGCGCGCGGCTGTTTAATTAAGTGGAGTGGCGGTTCAGCATCCTGCAACTCAATCATTTGACAATAGCCGAGTGGTGTATCGAGGTGACACAATCGCGGAATGTGCCTCGTCTTTCCGCGCTGTAGCTTACTTATCGCTCCAGTCCAACCCGAGTTTGGCCAGTTCACTGCGAATCCAAGGAAGATTCCAGACACGGAGAGTTCCGTCCCGCGCCCCGGAAACGAGCAGTTTCCCGTCGGGACTGAACGTCATAGCCGTCACAGCCGAATCGTGAGCCTTCCAGCGGGCAACCTCTTTGCCAGATTCGACAGAGAGGACATGAAGAAGCCCGTCTTCGCCGCCGGAGATGACGTAGCGCCCTTCGCCCGAGAGGGTGAACGCGGACCAATCTTTCGGAGAGGTCGACCAAACTCGGACTTCATTTCCTTCGACCTTGTATACGGCGGCTTTCTTACCCGCGTTCATGGTCAGTAGATATCGGCCGTCCTTACTCCAAAGTACGCGATCGAAATCCCCGTCGGAGATTTTGACAAGTTCAACCCCGGAAGCAAGATCCCAAATCTGAATGGCTTGCTCGCTCGCAGTGGCAAAGCTTCGGCCCGCCGGTTGCCAAGCAATGTCCTTCCAATTCCGGCTCGGAAATGTTAGCAGGTGTCGCCTACCTGAAGGAATGTCCCAGGCCTCGACAAGGCTATCAATATGAGAGATGACGGAACCCGGAACCCAGCGACCGGGCTTGTTCATGTCCAAAAAACGCCAGGAATGGCAACCAGTCCTTAATATCGCCAACAATTTCGATCCGTCAGCGCTCCAAGCTATTCGGTAAGGCTGCGTAACATAGGAAAAACCGAGTTCATTCCGCGGGGTAAACCGGAATCTCCAATGTTGGTTTGTTGACGGCATTAGAATGGCTTCCTGATTTTCCGGCAGGAGTTGTACGACCTTGGGCCGCTCCCAGCTTACTGGACCGATATCGGCAAAGAATCCGCTGATTTTTGCAATCGAGCCTAGGCCACCATCTAGCGAAAAATGGGATAAGAATATGGCCGCTGCCATTGACTTATCCCATTGGCGGTACTCATCAAATTGGCGATTCTGATCACGTTCCGAGTTAATTTCCCTAAACGAAGATACCCCCCAAACTGCATCTTCATGAAACCCGACTTGAAAACCTGCATTTGGTAGAGCTATTTGGCGAAGTGCTATTCGATCGTTGCCGAGTGTAACATCCCAGGCAGTGTCATTTACGGCGAGCAAACGACCGTCCGCCCGAAACTTAAGCCACTCAACTGGCTCGCGAACTTGATAGACAGGAACGGGACAGGAAACCGCCCAGATCTGTGCAGCCGCAGCTCTAGGTTTGACGGAGTCGAGATTACCGATCCCCGATTCCGAGAACGATCTAGAATCAGCCGGTGATCGACGGCTACAACTGAGCAAGAATTTTCCATCACGACTCCAATAAATTGCAAGAAAGCCTTCCCGAGCCATAATGGTGCGTTGCGAGTTAACTTCGTTGACCTCCAGAACATCCTCGCCGCCACGTGCGTAAGTTGAAGCTATGAGCAAATTGTCGGGTGAGAAGGCGATTCCTGAAAGAGTCCCTTTAATATTGCCAAGCATCGCCAAATCGCCACTGCTGGAAAATCGACCTTGAAGGCGTTGCAATCTACAATCCCAAAGTCGCATCAATGAGGGTTCCGTTACATCACGAAACACAAGCCAGCCAAGATCCGATGACAGGCAGGCCTTTTTCGGAAGTCCGAGAGAGGATGGTAGCACTCCAAGTTTTTTATCTCCAAATCGCAGCTCCACTCGATTGTCCGGTCCCTTCTCAGGCTCGACGTAATAATCACCCGTTGAAACTCTTTCGGGGAAGGAGTATTCTGGAATTTGTTTGGTGAACAAATCGAGTGTATCTCCCCCTTTCCCCCAATGCTCCCAATCGGGAAAGACATCCCGAACAAAGCGAACACCAGACGAGGTAATGGCCTGGATGGCCTCCTCACGTAGCGATTCGTTTGTCCCTTTTCCCGCAGCTTCTTCGATTAACTCAATCGCTCGCCAGCGGTTGCCAAGTAATCGTTCCGCACGTGCTTGCTCGAAAAGTGACGCTTGCAAGCGCTGAGCGTCTTTACGAGAGTTCTCCTTTTCGACCACAGCTTCCCTGCGAAATTTCTCGCTCTCCAACGTGGCCACGGCCTGAGCATTTTGGGCAACCAGGAGCGCGAGAACGACGACGCTCACCAAAGCCGCGCAAATAATCGCAGCCCCACATGCCACCACCGGATTCCGCTTACACCACCGCCACCCACGCTCCATCGCCCCCACGGGCCGCGCCAATGTCGGCTCCCCCGCCAAGTACCGCCGTAAATCCTCGGCCAGATCCTTGGCCGAGGCATACCGTTTTGCCGACTCCTTCGCCAAACACTTGAGACATATCGTCTCCAAATCAACAGGCGTACTCGGTTGCAGTTGCCGCACAGCCACCGGCTCCACCGTCACCACTTGCATGATCGTGTCCAACACCGTCGTCGCCTTAAAGGGCGGTCGACCCACGAGACACTCATACAAAATCGCCCCCAGCGAATAAATATCCGCCTTCGGCCCCACGGCCGCACCTTTCCCTCGGGCTTGTTCGGGGGCCATATACGATGGCGTGCCCATGATCGCACCGCTCGCCGTTTGACCAGCCTCGTCGGTCTTGCGGGCCAAGCCGAAGTCGGTGATCTTTGGCTCGCACTTACCCAATGGCGTATCAGGGTCATCCACAAGCAGGACGTTGGCCGGCTTGAGATCGCGGTGGACGACGTTGTGTTCGTGAGCGACTTGGATGGCGCGGGCCAACAATTTCACGAGCCGTGCGGCATCGCGCGGTGGAATGGGAGTGCCGGCCAGGCGCTTGTCGAGGCTGCCGCCAGCGCAGAACTCCAGACTGAAGAACGGAACGCCGTTGTTCTCGCCAACCTCATAGACCTGCACGATGTTGGGATGTTGCAAGCGAGCGATCGCCTCGCCCTCGGTGCGAAAGCGATCGCGGTCGGCTTGCCCGGCATGGCCGCCGGACAGAATCATCTTGAGAGCGACGATGCGCTTCGCCGCCCGCTGCTGCGCCTTGTAGACAACGCCCATACCGCCGCGGCCCAATTCCGAAAGCAACTCGTAGCCGGGAACCATATCGATCTTTGGGGCGACGGAGCCTGCGCTTTGGGGAAGCAACGTCGCCAAGGGATCGGTATTAGGCGGAAATGTTTGTAGCGATTGCGAATCGGCCGACGGCGTGATCGCCTGATCGCTGCCGCTCGGCGGCAGGGTTACGATATCGCTGGGATTTGAGGGGGCAGGCGGCACGGTTAGCGTGGCATCGTCAGAGGGCGGTAGCATAGATGATTCCCATCCGAACGGAGCAACTCGATCGACAATTTATCGGAACTATATCTATCCACGATCCCCGATAGCGAATCCACGAAAAAGACGATCAACTGCTCAGCTTCAAAGGAAATTGAACTCCGAGGATCGTACTCAAAAACCGGGTACTTTCCGACTCGTTTGGGTAATGCGACGACCGCATTGACTATCTAGCAGCGCGCAACGGGGTTGTTCTGGATCGATTACAGAGCATATTTGTACTGTTTATGAGCCGGGTGGGCAGGCCGGAGTAAGCCTTTGACCCGATCCGTTAAGGGAAAGCGCGAGTTCGAGTGTTTCATTCGGGGCCCGCTTGCGATCGTCTCGTTAACTCTTTTCGTGCCGGTGTTAACCGGCGGTGAGAGACTTCGAGAGTCTCACCCGGGGTCCATCCGCGACCTTACGGGTTGCAAATGGACCCCGAGTGTAGCGGTTCGAACCAGAGATATCGGCGAGAACCGCCGGAAACTCGAAAATGCCGTATAAAGTGCGGAAAAACGCCAAAAGCCGAGAGACGAATCTCTCGGCCGTTTGGGTTAACCGTTGGCAGCGCAATTCCGCTGCGGATCAGATAGCTCCCTGTGTGTCACGGTTTTCGAACACGTCTCTAGAGACTCTCTCGGGTGCTTATTCAACAACCGCATATTTGGCATGATGTTATGGCGACATTGCTTGAGATGACTTTGGTGTTCGAGTGCTTATCACGGGCTCGCCAAATTGCGACAATTTCTGAATGCGGTGCGCGCTGCATCGGCGGACCGTGACTCACACCCGGTGTTACCCAGGTCCCGTCAGCATAAACCCACGTCCGATCCCGGCTAGGCCCCGTCGTAGAGGCCTAGCCGGGATCGGTATATACGCCGGGAAGGTGGCGAAGGATTTGCAGCCGACGTTGAGCCATGCCGCGGAACCTGTTGATGCAGATCATTGTGGGCCGTCAGGAAGCCTCGTAGACTATTCGAGGTCGACGTACTTGGCAAAAGCGACCGCTCCGACATCCGGACCGTAGCGGTTTGATCGTCATTACATCCCGCTGTTCAAGCAGCAATCACCGGGGCTTTGTTCTATGGCTGCCCTCGCCGAAGAACTCGGCGGCGGTGGTCCGCCCGTTGGCGGCATCCTTGAATACTGCCGTCGTCGCATCGATGGCTGGGTGGAAGAGGCCGGTAGCGTTTCTACCATAAACGCCCTCGAATCGCTCGCCACAGAGAGGCTCCAGATGGTCTTCGAGGAGATCAGGAGCCACGAGGATTTTGGCCGACTCACCGAGGTCTACGCAGAGGGCAAGAAGGACTTCGACTTTACCGGGATGCGGACGAAGGTCGATGACGCCGACAACGTGACCCACATGGCGTTGGTGCAGCGGCGGAACGCTGGGGCAGACTGCCCTGATCGCTTAGTCACCGTGATTGATTGCCGTGGCAGCAAGCTAGCTCGCTCGCCGCTTCTTCACTCGCTGGCATGAGATTGCCCAGCGCATGACGAGCCATGCCGACATGCTTGAGCCAGTGTACCGCTTCGAACATGATCCCGTCGAGCGGTTGATGGACGAAATCGCCGGACACGTCGGCTTCTACGAACCGATTTTCCATCCGGAGGTCCAGAAGGCGAGCAAAGGAAAGCGACGCCTGAGCTTTAGCACGGTCGAGATGATCATCACCAGTGCCTTCCCTGCGGCCAGCTTCCGGGCCACGCTGTTTGCCTGCACTCGCCGTCTGCGGACGCCAGTGGTCTACTTGGAAGCGGCACTGGCCCACAAGAAGGAAGTGAAGCGACGGCTCCAGGCGCCGCGCCTTTTGGTGACGCTCCGCCGCCCGGCGAACTACAGGCCGTGAAAGTCATTCCGAACGCGGCGGCGCACCAGGAGCGGTTCACGATCCCGATCAATTTGCGAGTGCCTGCTGCCGCCGTGATCCATCGACTTTTCGACGCTGACCAGACCTATGGCGACGGCAAAGAAGACCTGAGCCGATGGGAATCGAAAGGCAAGCCGCTCTCGCCCTTGCCATGCTCGTGGAGCATCGCAAGGTTGCTGACCGAGTGATCGCCATCTCGCAGCCGGTCGTGGCGGCGAGGGAGAAGAGTGGCCCCTTACAAGGCCAGCCGTTGTTTTCGGAATGACCGTGGGCAAGAAAGATGCGTCTGAATTGGAAAGAAGGTGGATCATGTCAAAACCGCTCGTGTTCATCTCACACATTACGGAAGAAAAAGAGATCGCCCAGGCGTTGAAGCGGCTGGTTGAATTAACGTTTTTGGACATGATCGAGGTCTTTGTTTCCTCGGACCCGACGAGCATCCAGCTGGGACGAAAGTGGCTTGAGGGGATCACTCATGCCCTGAAGAACTGCGCCGTCGAGATCATCCTTGCCAGTCCCGACTCAGTGAAACGCCCGTGGATCAATTTTGAAGGCGGAAGCGGTTGGGTACGAGACATCCCGGTGATCCCACTCTGTCATTCAGGAATGATTCCAACAAAACTGCCTGCTCCGTTCGGCACATTGCAAGCCGCCACTGCCACGGAAGAAGCCGGACTGAAACTGATTTTCGCTGTACTTACTAAGGTGGTTGGATGCACGCTGCCGCAGGTCGACTTTTCGGAATTCGTCTCAGTCGTGAATGAATTCGAGGCTACATCTCGTCATTTCGAGGAGATGGCCGCGAGTTCACCGGTTCCAATGACGGATGGACTGTCGCCGCATGAACTGGCGACTTTTATTGAGGTCGCTGAACAAACCTCCTCTCCGGGCGAAAAGGTGTTCGTTTCCTCCATTCGGAACAAACTCGAAACAGCCGGGTATCGTGGCGTTGCTGTTGCTCTTGCGCCTGAACATGCTCCGACGCAAGAATCTTGTCGAAACGTCTTTTGAACCGGACCAGAACGATGAATACCCTGCTGTGCTTGTTACGGACGAAGGTTGGCACTGGCTTGAGGCAAACCAAGACAAGCTGGCACTAACGAGAAAGACGACGCAAGCGGCGCCCATTGGGCCGACTTCCGACGACATTCCGTTTTAGGGTCGCTTCTAAGATTTTCGTGCAACCGTACACGATTAAGGAACCAGCAGAGGACAAGACGATAAATGATTGCGCCCTTGCGATCCTGACGGAGGAACACGTCCGTCGCTGGAAAGCGATGACGAGAGAGTCGGCGAAGTTTCCAATCGCGTCCTTTGGCTCGCCCGAGACGAAGACGTGGCCGTTAATAGAATTGCGGCCAAAATCGGCGACGTGCCGAATAAAAGCGCGGCCGAAGCAGTGATCTCCCCCCATTTCTCGTCCGTCGTGACCCCGCTTGAAAACGGTCCTGAAGCACGCTACCTTGTCTAGATGGGCGGCGTCCTCCAGCCGCCCGACGCAAAGCGTTGGGGGCAGCTTTATGAGTTCGGCGATTCCGGCTGCCCAAACTCTCGTCGCTTCCGTTAAAATACACAGCGTCCACTTCGATTTTCCGGCGGCCAGGCAATTCGCCTGCGGGATCACGTTACGGATTCGGTAGTTGGGTTGACGCCTGAGTGGAACGCTAAGGGCCGGAACGAGTTAGTTGCCTACGTCCGGGGGACTAACCCACAGATCCGAGCGGTATTTCAGGCGACGTCGGCGGCTGACGGTGCGTATACCATCGGCGCAGCGGGATCCCGTTCTGGTCTGGCAGAACAGAACTTTAATCTGGTATTTGATGCAGCGACTGGATTGTCCCAGCCCGTGACGTTGGCCCTTGCCAACGCGCTTCCAAACGCTGTCGGTCGATACCAGATAGCATTCGATTGGTACATGCTGGACCCAGCCGATCCATCGCAGCGCTGCCCAGCTGGAAACACCACCCACGTCGTATGCACAACATGGCAGGCGATGGTTTCCAACCCCGCGCAGAGGCTATTGCCTTGGGCCTACGCCGTTCTGGTAAAGTGGACCTGCCAGTGGGCGGCAGGATGTGACGACGAGAAGGCTATTTGCGACGCGATCATCCAAAACCTTGCCTCATCTGGCCTCCAGTATGGAATTGGCGAGCACCAGGTCCGCGAAATGCTGATCCGAGGCGGCGGGATGTGCGGAGGATGGTATATGATGTTCCAGCAGATGGCCCACATCCAAGGCGTCTTCGTTCATCGCCGGCGTTTTCTCGTTCATTGGCGGACGTTACCGAACGGCGAGGAATGGTGGTGCGCCTTAGTGATTCGCGCCGGAGGCTTGAACCAATCGGTCCCGACACATAACGCCAGCCAGTATCGCGATCACGACGGGCCCCTCTCTGACGTCGGGATTGCCACGCTTGCGGTCCGGGCGGAACGCCGCTATCGCTTTTGGGGGATGAGGGGTGCGTGGTACGACGGCCACTGCATCAATTTCCTTGAACACGCTGGTCGGCTCTACCTGTACGATGCCTGTTTCGGGGCCGGTCCGTTCGAGATTGACGGACCGCTGCCGCCCGACGACAACTCGGTCTGGGGTGGCCGACAACTCGCGTCCTTCAAGGCACAGTACTTGGACTGTGCAGTCGATTACATGCTCGGGTCGATGTATAATAACGGACACCTCTGGCGGGCATACCGAGGGACAAACTCCACCCCCGAGAGTATCGGTGTGACGGTGAAGACATCTCAGATACCCGAGACGGACGGTGTGATCGATGGGCTCACATTTGGTTGGGCCGAATAGCGGGGACCCTTTATGAACGGTGCGCTCAAATTGCTTGTGGACGCCGGATTAGCAGGAAGTGGGCCGATCCGGTGGGAAGACCTTCTCGACGCGGTGGAGGCCGTTTTTGCCGGGCCGTTCGATTGGGAAGCGGAAAGAGTGATGTTGTCGGTCCTACGTTTCGATGGCCGGTTGCGGCTTTCTGAATTATCCGAACTCCCGCACAGCATGTCCCCCGAAGATATGCTGAAGTCTTTCGCGATCCAGTGGCTGGCGAGAGAAACCGGCTTGACCCATCTACTAGAGATGCAGCGCGTCGAGGCGACGGCCGTTTCACCCGTCCTGGCGGCGATCGTGCGGGCGACGATTCGTGGAGCGATACCGCTCAAGTCACCTATGTGTGATTTTGGAGTGGTTGCGGAAGTGCGGCCGTCGCGACAACATGATTTAGTAATGGGGCCCCTCGGGCGCGGTATCGGCCAGAGGCCGCCAAAAGGCCTGATCGAAGGAATGCCGACGACCAAAGCCGTCACTCTTGAACACTCCACGAGGTACGATGTCGTCAGAACACGTCCCATGAGCAAGAACATCGTGAACAAGGCAGTCATCCTTGAGCACGATCGGACTTTCCTATCGGGTCGCCGGATGCGGAAAAATATGGGCCGAGGAAGAGAGGAAGGTCGCTTAGGACCTCAGAGAAGGGCCTACGCATGAAGGCGTTTATCTCTACGGGGTTCTGGTACCTTCCGGGGCAAGATAAGGACCTTGTCGCCGGAAGCCTGCACGTATCGCGGTCCGGCGACCTCCGACTCTTGTTATTGGGCAGCCTTGGTAATGCAAGACTAGGCGGACAGGGCAAGGGTCACCAAATAATTTTGGGCTCCGTCGATTACTCCCCGACAGGGAATGCGGTTACTCTTACTGGCTGCGCCTTAATGCGGACCAGAGGTGGATCTTTTCTCGGGAGGCGAGAGGAGTATCATGCCAATCGGGCGTATTTCGGGGCGCACCTAAGCACCGACGAAGCCTTTCGATTCCGTAGCGTTCTTCTGAAAATAGGCGGCCTATCGGAGTGGGCACGTTCCCTTTCCGGGCTGCACCGAACCCCTTCCCCTCCCCTTACTTTCCACAATACTGGCGAGACGGTTCCTGTCGCTACATACCGTAAACCAACGTCTCCTTCTGGGCAACTCGCGGAGGCAAAAATAACACTGAATATGGGAGTCAGCTGGAAAACTGATGCACAGACGTTCAGATTTAGGGAAGAAGCTAACCTACTGGTCGAATTCGACAACGCGCGAGAGGCCGAGGACGTCAACGCTCAGTACGTCTACCCGCTCCAGAACCTAATGACCTTCGCCGCTGACCAACCACAGTGTGTAGACAGCGTCAGCCTCTGGTGTGGGGAAGATCTGGCGGATTGGAATCGAAACCCGGAAATCCGCTTAATCGGCCCTAGAGTACATCCGGACGAAGAGAAGCGGAAAGCCGTTCATAGCGATCAGATGTTATTAACCTTGGCCGATGTTGAGTTCGCTTCGTTCCTACAGAAATGGATGCGCCTGTCGGAGGTCCACGAAGAAGCTTTCAATGTCTACTTTGGGATTCTGTACGCGCCGCCCTCATACATTGAAACGACGTACGCACTCCTGGCTCAGAGCGTTTCGTTATACTACGCGAGAACCAGCGGAGGCATCAGACATCGGGACGAGGAGCAACGACGACTCAGGGACATCCTCCCTTCCCTACAAAATCCCGATGCAGAATGGTTGATCGACCATTTGGGAATACAACCTTACCCGTCGTTCTCGAGCATATTACGACGATTAGTTGATCAGCACGGTGCTGCACTCGACCCTATCCTTGCAAATCGTCGCGATGCGTTTGTCAGCCAAGCTACGACTACGCTGAAATATATAGAGAGGAGTGATGCCGAAGAAAGAGGAGCGGCATGTCACGGTTCAGATCTATACTGGTTGGTGCAAAAGCTTCGGTTCCTAATCAAAGCCTGTTTTCTGGCGGAACTTGGATTTGGAATGGAGCAAATCACGGCCCTCTTCAACCGAAACGAATACTTCCAACATATATCTGGATTGGGGACGGCACACGAGAGCAGCAAGGCCGGAACCAAAGCTGGTGATTACTCTTTTCAGTTCATCGTTCCTACTGACGCGGTCCTAGAAGCGGCTCGAAATATGGCACCATCGACGAACCATGACGAACGAGACGTTGGCAAAACCCTTCTGGATTTAACCGAAGTAACAAACAAAACTAAGGCTGCTGTAGTCAGCGACGAGAAGTACGACATTACAGTGTACTTTGATTACAAACTGGGCGACTCTCTCGAAGCTGCAAAACGGCTTATGTCGTCACCGGATGCGAATGTTCGCCGAGTTGCAGAAGCACTCATTAGTCAGTATGAGGCGATCGCCGCCTCAAAAGCATCGTTTTTGAAGGCAGCCAAGCAGGGATAGGTCCGAAATGCAGGGGGTCTACCGGCACTCCTGGGCTCCCCTGTGGGTCGACCCGACGGCCGGTTCAGTGCGGCAGAAGTTTGCCCGGTGGCTCCGCCTCTTTTCGCCGCACATTCGCGGGGATTTTTGAAGTTTCCTGGTTGAAGGGCCGTTGCCGGGTGGGGCTCCGACACCGACGAAAAAGCCCAAAATGATCCTCATCTCGCGGCGATAGCTGAGGGACGGGACCGCTGCAACGTAATGGTTTCCTGGTTCAGCCCAATCTAGAAGTCTCGCCTCGCTGGGTTCTTACACATGTTTGCACTCTTTGCGCACACCCACCAGTTGCCGCCCTTCTCCGCGAAGGTGTGCGACCTATTCCCTGTGCCCGTTAGTTCCCTCGGAACCTATATCCGCAGTCCGTCACTCCCAGTCTTTGACCCTGAATCCGAGGTTCGTGGCGTTCTCACTCACCGCTCGTTTGATGGTGTCGCTCGCCCCATGCGGGAACTCCGCGTCGATCTCGAGCGTCACGCGAATGGTCGCGTTCGGGTCCGAGTCGAGGAGCTTGATTACTTCCTCGGCGATTGTGTTGAGCTTTGACTTCGCGAGTGAGGCGCTCACTTCTACACTTCCACGGAACGACTTCGCCTTCGGTGCGGTGATAGGATCGCCGCCTATGGGCACCTTGCCCGGTGTAATCACGCCAGCGGGGCCACCTGTGACTGAAGATGTCTCTGCGGGTAGCCCGCCGGATTCGACAGGTACGACGACGGAGAGCTTCTTTTGTTCGATGGCATATTGCGTGGCTGCTTCGGGTTCGATGAGCAGCAGCGTATCGTTGAACGAGATGTTCCCGTCCCCGAAGGCGAAGCCATCATACTTACCGTCAGAGTGGCCGTAGGCCGTTCCGAAGAAGTCTTTGCTCGCAGCACCGGCGCGGAAAACTGAGGCCAGGACTTCGCGTGACTTTAGCCGAGGAAGATAGAGGTACTTTGTGGAGTCATCCCAGAACGCCACGGCACCGATCGTCGGCTTGCCCGGCTTCCAGTAAAGTTCTTTCAGCTTTGCCCGCAGGTGGATTGGCGACCATGCGTCAATGACCAGTTCGTTCTCTCGGCAAACCCTTTCTAGTTCCCCCGACGCGCTGCCGCTCGTTGTGTTCAACGGAAAGGATTCGATGGTCGGCTTTGAAGCCGTCGGGTCATCCTGAACCGGGCAAAGAAGCCACTTGAAGCACTCGCGGGCTTGCGGCGGAAGGACCGCGTTGGCTGCTTGCGATTCCTTTTCCGCTTGCTTCCGCTGAATCTGGTCAATGTTCAGACGCCCTTCGTCCACGTCTTCGACAATGCTCCCCCACGCGAGGGCTACACGAGTTGCGTCCCTTAGCCGGCTCAAGACCGTGCTGTCCGCCGCCAGAAAGAGAAGTCGGTTCGCCCGGTGTCGAGGTTGGTTGCCATGCATCTTCAGATAGTCGACAACCGCCAAGTTAACGGTGCGTGGGTCGTCCTTCAGAAACGTTTGCTCCGGAGCCATCACGACGAGCCGCAAGGCACTATCATCGGGGACGTCCGCGTGGGGTGTGAAGACGTGAACGCCGTCGAACGGCGAAACGCTGGCGAAAAGCTTCTTTACCACCTCTTCGATTTTTTTCCGTACGTCGGTCTTGAGGTCGAAGCGGTTCTTCCGGTCTTCCATCTCCCGCCGAAGGTTGGCCCGTGTGTCGAACCAGAACCGCGTTGAGTCGGCGGTCTTGTCTCCGGAACTGTTGAGATAATGAAGGCGGTCCGCCAGTCGCCCAAGCACGTCGGCATAGACGGCAGTTGTCTGACCCGGTTGGAGGCAACCGAGGAGAACGCGGCCACGGTCAAGGCCGCGCGTCCCAGGCTTAGCCGCCACGCTCGAAGGAGCGGTTCCGAGGAAGAGCGTCCGCGCTACTCGGCGGGCTGCATTTACCTGTCCGAACCGAGGTTCCTTGCCTTCTAGCTCTGTGGTTTCGGCCCGATCGCCGTCAATGTCACCTTCAATGACCGGGTCCCAACCAGGCGAAAGGTGATAGAGAAGTTCGTTCCTAACATCGCCGTCCGCGAGTGGAATACTTCCGGGCAGGATGAGGAAGTCCTTGTTGTCCGCCTTCCAGAGGCGTGAGATGACCTTCGCCATCAGCTTGAGCACGCCCCGGGTCCGCTGGAATCCTTCGATGGTCGTCCAGTCCTCATAGAGCCGGTCGAAGACCTCGGGGTGAATCGGATAGGCTTGTGTGAGGCGGTCATAGTAGCGGCCCTCCTGGGTTTCGCTTGGGAGCTTTGCCCCTTCAGACACGTAGGCGTCCGCGAAGGCTCGGCACACGGTGTCACGGGCCGGAAGATCCTTGATGGTCTCGAAGAGCCGCCGCCGGACGATCTCAAAGGCCTCTTCCGTGGCAACCGGCTTCCAGAGCGCATGCACCCGCCCGAACGTCTTCTCCAACGCCTTCAGCGCACTGACTCCTCGGGCGCTCCCGGCTTCGACCTCAGACTCGGGCAAGCTGGCCAAGACGACGGCCGTCGGCACCTGCTTCGCCGCTTCCGTCAGGGCTTGCAGGAACGAAAGGTTGCTGTCGTAGCTGCCACCCGAGAGCGGATCGCCTTCCACGAATTGGCGGACGTAGGCAACCAGTTCGTCCATCAGCACTATGCAGGGGGAGTAGGCTTCGAGCAGTTCCCGAAGCATGTCCTTGCCCGGCGACGTCCCGTTCGCATCGGCCTCCCTCACCAGCGCGAGGCCTTCGGTCCGGCCGAGCTGCCACGCGAGTTCGCCCCACAGGGTCTTTACCGTCGTCTTACCGTGCTTCCATGGTTGCCCGGCGCGTGAGCGTTCCCGTCGATGACCGCAACGCGGGCTTGCGGAACGTCCATCAACCCAGCCTTCTCGATGAGCGAGGGAATACCCTGTAAGTCCGACAGTGGGCACTTCCGCGAAGCGAGGTGCAGCACGGCAAGCATCGTGTGCGTCTTGCCGCCGCCGAATGCGGTTTGCAGTTGGATTACCGGTTCCCCGCCCTTGCCACTCAGCCGTTGAACGACTTGTGTGAGGAGTAGGCGCATTCCTTCCGTGATGTAGGTCCGCTCAAAGAACGCCCTCGCGTCCCGATACTCGACCGGTGCGTTTCCAGAATGTACAGCGGAAATGTCCGCCGCGAATTCGGATTGCAGGAACGTGCCCTTCAGCACGTCGGAATGGGGAATCGCGATCTCGCGCCATGGCTTCATGGGGCCTCCTCCATATCGAACAGTGTGCGTTGTTGTGGCGTCGCCACCTTGACGGCGGCACTCTCAATGCCGCTCCAACCAGTCACCACTTCGTTGTAAGCTCGGGCATCTTCAGCCCGGCCGGCACGCTCGCTCAGTGTGTAGAGGCGATATGCCAATTGCCGGGTAGCTTCCGCTTTGCCCGCGATCCCGGCGAGTACCTTCGCCGCGCCACTGTCGCCGTCCGTGTTGTAGGCGCGGATAAGTTGATGTAGCGCTTCCCAGATCGGCAGGCGTGCGTCGGTTGCTGGGTCCCAGTCGGCGGGGTATTCCTTCCACTTCAAGAGCCGCACGTTGCCGGCGCCGGATTCGATCACGCCGCTTTGCTGCACGCCGGAGACGGCCGTCCCTTTGGCGCGAGCCAGGGTGTCGGCCTCGCCGAATTTGCCGGTCTCCCATCCATGTTGTTCGAACCAGTGCAGACAAAATTGCGTGTCGGCGTCGAAGTCGCCCTCTGCCAGAAAGCGATTGATGAGCTTCAGGGCGGCACTGACGGTCATTGCCTTGCCATCGGCTTCGAGCACGGCATCGTAACGGCTGAAAATCGCCATGCCGGGGCCGATGATTGCTTGCGACAGATCCACCGGCGCCACCGGCGAATGCAGCCCCTCGCTTTCGCGCGTCATGGCGTCGAGGGCCAGTGGCAACGCCTCATTGAGCATTCGGACGAACTGCCGCCGTGAGATCGTGCCCACGTCCTTTGCCCGTGGGCGGCAGACGAGGACGATCGACGACGCAAGGGCGTTGTTGCCCATCGCAATCTGCCGCGCTGCCATTTCAGTCCGAATGGGCCATGTACCAGTGATCGCCAATCCGGATCTCAGCACCGCATCAAGAAATGTTTCCCATCCGGCGCTGTTGGTGCCATCCTTTGCTGTCTCCGACTGCTTGAAGGCGTAGTAGATGGTGACAGGTGCCGTGGGATGGGACCGCACGGCGAGATTGCGCATCGCTTGCGTCATACCATCGAGGAAGAACTTCTCGGCTTTCTCCTTTGTGCCATGGCGATATGGCGTCGCGACGAGTTCTTCCGACTTCGGTACCGAGATCGTGGCAAGGAGGTTCGGAAAGACTGACCTGAGCGACCGACGTAACCAGATGTAAAAGAAATCCGACAAGTCTGCATAGCCGATGTTGTCGTAGTAGGGTGGATCAGTCGAGATGAACTTGAAGTCAGAAATCGCAGTTGTTTGAGCGTCGCCTTGTGTCGCGGAATGACCGTTTCCGACGCACGGCATGCAGACGCCGTCGGTACTTGTCATTAAATGCCAAAACACGCTGGCCCAAGAACCAGATGACTCGCTGAATGGGTTTGCTTCTGGGTAATCCCAAACCATGGGAATCGCTTGCCTTGCGAAAAGATGCACAGGACATCCGCGATCAAGTTTCCATGTCCACGAGCGCGTTGCTAAGATCACTCATCTTGCTGATATTGAATCCCAAATACACACTCACTGCCTCGGCATACGCCTTCGCGCCAGTGCCACCGGTGTCAAGGCCCGAGTCGTCATCATGGAAGCCAGCCCCGATAGCGTCCTGCCGAATCCATTCGCGAGCCTCACCGACCAGATCGCTGAAGGTCGTTAACGCCACCAACTGCCGAGGGGTGAAGAGGTCACCGAACGTCGTCAAGCCATAGTTCGGCGTCTTGAAGTCCCGCGGGTTGTCCGGCAGCCTGAGGTCCGGCGTCCAAGGTGGCTTGGCCGTGGACGCAAGTGCCTCGTGCTCGGCGGTCGGCGTGAGGTATACCCGCCCGCGCTTCCCTTCAGCGACAATCGCCATCAGCTTTTGGCCCATCCGCCCGGCTCGGCCTTCCTTGCGGATATGGTCGTAATCCATCGGTACCTTCGACATTAGGCAAAGGAATGCAGCGCGTTTGCCGGCTGTCGTTCCTGGCTTCGCCTCGGCGGGCGGTTTGCCGACTTTCACTGTGAATTCGTATCCGGCCCTGCCGATCACGGGCTGGACGTAGGATTCCTTCCCTTCCTTGTTGCTGAGGATGAATGTGCTGACGAGCGGCACCTCGACGTGCGCGAATGCGGGATTAGGGCTATGGACTGTGCGTGCCCAGAGCCAAGCAATTACTGTCAGTTCCTCGCCGACATATTGCTCCAGGTCGGCCCGGTCCTTTGCCATCGCATTCGTGATCTTGACCGGCGGGTAGAAGTGGCCGATTCGTTTGAAGGCTTCATTCCGCATCCAGGCCCCATAATGACGCAGGTCCTCCGCGAGTCCGGCCGCGCCGCTCCAGTCGGCGAGCGAATTCCTTGCCTCGGCGTGAACCGGCGGCTTGCCGGCAAATTTTGGCGGAATTTCGATCATCGCCTTGTTAATAAGCACCGCGACGGGGTTCAGGTCGCTGGCGTAAGCTACCAGGCCGAGCCGTTGGGCTTCGAGCGGGATCGCCCCGCCACCGGCGAACGGGTCGTGCAGGCCGGGAATCTTGTCGAGGTTGAAGAGATCCTTCGCCTGTGGATGGCCCTTATTCAGTTCACAGCACTCCCGCCAGCTTTGGCGAATGGCTTCGCGGGCTGGCCTCAACACCGATTCGTTGGTGGTGTTCTCATAGAGCACGAGGTCTTCAATGATCTTGAAAAGCTTGGCTCGGGCTTTCGTCCAGTGGCCCTTCACTTGCTGGTTCGGCTCTTGGCCGGGGTTTTGGCAGCGCCACAGGTCTTCTGGATCGTTAACAAGCTGGGCGAAGATGACGGCCCGCGCCGCCGCCAGCGGTCGCCGCGCCCACCACAGGTGCAACGTGGAAGGGTGCCCGTGGCGAATCGACTTCTCCCGCGCCGCTGCCGCGTTAATGGCGTCCAGCGGCAAGGCAACTTCGATCAGCTTCTTGGGCGAGATCACAGTGGTTGGCATCATCTGTGCAGCCTCCGAATGTACTGACGAATGGCAGCACTGAATGGCATTGATTCGATATCGTCGCGGATCGAGTCGATATACTTGATTAGCTCCAGCGCCCCGAAGCTAAGCATGTGGTTAATGTGCCTTTTGTACGGTCGGATCGCGTCCTCCCGCATCTTCCGGAGGGATGCCGAGGTGGCGAGCCGGAACACGCGGATAGTCTCTCTCGCCCGTCGCTCGTCGGCTGGGGACAATCCGGAACGAGGTTGAACCGAACCATCGTCCAAAAAAAGCAGGAACTTATCAGGATCGTCCACGCAAGGGTCGATCAGGTCAGCGGGGTCAAAGCGAGCCTGCGGGGTGCCGCCACCCGGACGGCCGCATTGGTCCTTGTGTTTGCCGCAACTTCCCTCATCTATGCATGACCAGAATAAATTCGGCCAGTGGACTTCCAACGCCGGGTTATCGGCTTGTTTGCGGAAGTGTTCGATGTGACCGTTGTCTCGACCGTCCGCTGTCCGTCGCTCACAGTAGGCACATCGATGCCTCTGCATTTCGACCAGAGCGGCGCGGATCTCGGCTTTCTCGGCTGCTGTCAGCCTGGCGTATTTCTGACCTGGCTCCGGAGCAGCTAAACATGAAGGTACCGGCACTCGATTCCGATCCAAAGGCGTCATGATGATTCCCTCTGCTGCTCCATGAGGTTGTTTGCCCGCTTGAAGTCTTGCAACCGACGAAGAGTTTTGAGATCGACGATTGCCGGATGGTCCTCGGAGAAGTGCCGAATGAGATCGGCCCATAGTGTAGCCGCTTCCTGAGTTTCGTTCAGGCCCTCATGCAGCAAGGTGCGGTACTCCCTAAGCCATTTGGCCTCCCGAACCGGCGGGATGGGATCGACCTCCATCACGACGGCCAACACCTCCGCGCTTTCAACTCCGCGAGTCTGAAACGCGGGCGGCACCACTCTGCCAACGCCGTCCCGGATCTTGATCGTTCGAATGGACTCGACGTGGACTGTGGACAACACCTGCGGGCTATGTGTGGTGAGGATGAATTGAACATTCGGGAAGGCGGCCCGCAACTGGCCGACGACCTCCTGTTGCCAGGCCGGATGGAGGTGCAAATCAACCTCGTCGATCAGCACGACTCCCGGTGTTTGCAAAGCAGCGTCGCCACCAAGTGCCGGGTTCAGGCGAGCGCAGCGATGGGCCAAGTCAGCCACAAGTGCAATGGTATTGCGGATACCCGTGCTCAGCATAGAGAGCGGCATTGGGGCTCGCCCAGGGCTGTCTACGATAACGGACTGAGCAGCTGTGTCCCAATCGATCACTGCTCCTTCCCGCACCGACGCAATAACAGCCTCGACGGCTCCGCGAACGGCTGTAAGGAGCTGCAGCGGCGAGTGGAGATGGTGCGCCCCGAAAGCCGAAGCGTCCCGGACGCTTTTCCACATTTGTAGATACCATTTGTTGAAATGGATCGGGTCGGACAATGGGTCGAAACAAATCCGATAGCCGCTCAGTCTGTGTTCGAGGTGGACGAGCCGCCGTCGCTTTTTGCGGTCGCCGAAGTAGTCGTTCTCGGAGAATCTCGCTGACTTGTAATAGGCCACAACGGGAAGAACGAACTCCCGATCCGTATCTGCCGAGTTGTCCAACCGTCTGCGCAGGTCCGAAGTGACGGCCTGAAGCTCTGACAAGCTATGTGACTCTACCGTGACGATATACTTGCGGAGCTTGCGCACAACTGACCACTCGACCATTTGACCAGCAGCATTAGCCGTTGCGACTATACTGGTTGGCAACTGTCGCACTCGCTTACGCTTTGAGTTCATAACCACTCGCACATCCGAGCGGCAAATCCGGTCTGACTGCCGGTGGCCGGTCAGGGCATCCACAAACTCTCCCAACGCGAGAACTGCAGCTTCAAGCAAAGTGGTCTTGCCTAACCCGTTGTCGCCAACCAGAACAGTTAGTTGTGGATGGAACGCAACAAAACACTCCCCGAAGCCGCGGAAGTTGCGCAGATGCAAAAGATCAAGGCGAAAGGTCATCGGGTTTATCCTCGTGGGGCGCCACGTCGCAGCAGTTCATCAATGTAATAGTTCACGCTGGCCGCGCCCCAATCAGGTTCGCGCTGAAACGGCTTGCTGACGTAATACGGCCCCTCAACCGAATCGTCTGGATTGATGAACACGATGGCAAGCACGAACTTGTCGTCCTGATTGAAAGCGTAGAGAATTTCGTTTCGCGTGACGGTGATGGTGTCCTCCCCTTTCACCCGACCCTTCACCTCGATGTGCTTCGGGACGGTGCTGTTCGGCGGGTAGCTCGACACGTCCCAGCCGCACTTCTGGGCCGAGACATCTTCCACACGATGGCTCTTTGCTTCCTCAGCCTTGATGACCGCACGCATCGCCAGCATCTCGATTTTCTTCCGGGCTGCCGCGTCCGCAGCGGTCAGAGCCGGACCATCCCCGCGAACTTTCCGGAGCAGGCCCGCTGGGACAACCAGCGCCCCGCCGAGGATGACCGGCGTGCCGTTCGTCACCTGACGCATCGCTTGGAGTTCTTTCTTCCGGCCTTCGAGACGGCTTTGCAACTCTTCGAGCAGCTTCTTCACGTTGTCCAAGTTGAGCCGCACGTCCTTCCCAGCACTGAGGTCATCCTTGAGTTTGATTTCTCGGTCTGTTTGGAAAGCAATTTCCTTCGTGAGCCGTTCGTGGACCGCCGCGAGCGTCTTATCGACATGCTCAATCCGTCGTTCCGCCACTTCTTTGAAGTGCTCCGGGACGAGGGAACCCGCCGCGAGGGCAATCGCCTTCTGTTCTTGGTCCGTCCGAATCCACGACGCTGAGAGAAGTTCTTTGAGAAACGGTCGGTCCGCCGCTGCCAGGGGTTCGAGGTCGAGGTGAGGTGCCCACCCCGCGAACGACGCAGAGTCGTCCGGGTTCACTCGGATGAATTGCATCCGCTTCGAGAGAGTCGCCCCGTCCCCGGACTTCACTTCATGCGTGAGCAGGAAGAGCAACCAGGGACGTTCCGTCTCATCCGCCGGGTCCACCAGAACGGCCCCCTGCCGGAGCAGGTTCGCGTTCTGTTCCAGAATCATGTCCGTCAGCGACAACATCAGCGGATGACCGGGGTGCATGAATGCCGCCCGAGCGAGTCCGGGCTTGTCGTTCGGCTGAATGGCTTCGCGAGTGAACTCGATTCGGTCGTACCGTTTGAGGATGGGTTCTTGCTCTCGCCGGTTCCGTCCCGTGAGCCGCCGGTCCCGCTCCCGGACCGGTGCCGGGACGTGAGTGATTTCATACCGCTCCGACTCCCGCCGGTGAATCGTGCCGCCGACTTGGTCGAAAGCCTTCAGGAAGAAAGACCGGACGAAGAAGGGTTGAAGACGCCGGGCTTCGGCCCGTTCCATCTCCTCTTTCACCTTGAAGAGTCGGTCCGCCGACATCGTTTCTTGGGCTAGGGCATTCCGGTTGAGCACCGTATTCAAGTGCTCGTGGTCAAAGGCGTGGTCGATTCGCCTGCTAAGCCTGGCCCGAACCTCGGGTTTGTCGCCGTAACAGATAGCTTGAATTAGGAGGTCGCGAAGGCTCGTTTCCTCGAACACGTCGCCCAAGATATCGAACACGCGTCCCTTTAATGCCTCGCTCTCGATTTGGAGCTTCTCGAGGAGCCGGTGGTATACGTCGCCTTCGCGGGTCTCCTTGGCGACGAGGTTCCAGAGGTGACAAACTTCCGTTTGCCCAATCCGGTGAATCCGCCCGAAGCGTTGTTCGAGCCGGTTCGGGTTCCAGGGCAAATCGTAGTTCACCATCAGGTGAGCGCATTGGAGGTTCACACCTTCGCCCGCCGCGTCCGTGGCGATGAGAACCCGGACATCGGGGTCCGAACGGAAAAGGGCTTGAGCCTTCCGCCGCTCGTCGCGGCTCGTCCCCCCGTGGATGGCGACGATGGCATCCGGGGTTCCCAGGACGCCCGCAATCTTGTCGTGCAGGTAGTTCAGCGTGTCGCGGTGTTCGGAGAACAGGATAATTTTCCGCTGTCGTCCCGACTGGTCGTGCATCTCAGGGTTGTTCTGTAGCAGCCTCGAAAGTTCCTCCCATTTCCGGTCGTGGCCCGAAGCGACAACGGCCTTCGCCTGTTTTTCGAGGTTGGCCAGGATGACGATTTCGGCTTCGAGTTCGACAATCGTCTTCGCCGCCGTCGCTTGGTCAACGAGGTTCTCTTCGAGCGTCTCTTGCTCGTCCGCGTTCAGGTCGTCTTCGTCCTCGGGGATGTCGTCCACGGTTTCGGCAAATAACTGCTTGCCACGGTCCCCGAGCTTCTCGGCCCGGAGCCGTTCCGAGAGGCGTTCCTTACGTCGCTTGAGTGACTGGTAGATGGCTTCGGGACTGGACGCGAGCCGCCGTTGCAAAGTGGTCAGCGCGAAGCCTACCGACCCCTTCCGAGAACCGGCGAGGAGGTCAGCCTTTCCCATTTCGTCACGGACGTATTCCGTTACGGCCTCGTAGAGCGCGGCCTCGGCATCCGAAAGTTTGTAGTTGACGGTGTACGCTTTCCGCTCGGGGAACAGGGGGGTACCGTCGAATTTGACCAGTTCCTCCTTCACCATCCGTCGCATCAGATCTGAGACATCGACCTTGTGAACGCCATCCCGGAACTTGCCGTAAAAGCGGTCCGAGTCGAGTAGTGACAAGAAAAGCTGGAAGTCCTCTTCCTTCCCGTTGTGTGGGGTGGCGGTCATCAGGAGAAGGTGCCGAGTGTCTTTGCCAAGTTCCTTGGCAAACTTGAACCGACCGGTCTCCTTCACTTCCCGTCCGTAATAGTGGGCCGCGAGCTTGTGGGCCTCATCGAAGACGACGAGGTCCCATCCCGCCGCGCAGAGCTTCGCTTGCAAGTCCAGGTTTCGGGACATCTGGTCGAGCCGAACGATCAGCTGCTGGTGGTCATCGAACGGGTTCCCGCTCGGGGTGGCTTCCTCAAGCGCGGACGAGAATATCCGGAATTCAAGGCCGAACTTCTCGAACAATTCATCCCGCCACTGCTCCACGAGACTACCCGGAGCAACAATCAGAATTCGCCGGGCGTCCGCCCGCATGACGAGCTCGCGGATGTATAGTCCCGCCATGATGGTCTTTCCGGCCCCAGGGTCGTCGGCCAGAACGTACCGAAGGGGCTGTCGGGGCAGCATCGACTCGTAAACGGCGGTGATTTGGTGCGGAAGGGGGTCCACGTTCGACGTGTGGACGGCCATCATCGGGTCGAACAGGAAAGCCAGGTCGATTCGTTTTGCTTCGCACGCGAGTTGGAACGCCGCCGGGTCTCCGTCGAATGCCCAAGGACGGGTTGTTGTCGCGGGCGCAATCGTCGCTTCATCGGCAGTGCCGAGCAGCCGTTCCTTAAGACCTCCGTCCGGGAGCTTGTAGAAGACTTGAACCGCTCCGTCGGCGATGATGTTGACGGCCACCACCGAGCAAACGAGGTCACGTTCGAGGCCGACGAGAGCGAGGCCAGGTTTGAGGTCGGAGAGTTTCATGGTGGGTCTTTCGCGCTACGTCGCGGATGCTTTCCGAACCGGGGGTGGCGCATGCCTCCGGCTTTCTTTTCGGACTCGCCGCCGTCTCTAGATCCCCGAGACAGGCTCAGCGGTATATCTCGTAGAAAGGCCGATAGCCACTTGCCGGGTTGCGTCCCACCTGGATTTCGACGGATTCAGACCACCAGCGGAGCCTGTTTTGAGACGCTCCGCTGGCGGCGAGCGATAACGGCTCTCGTGAGGCAATCGTTCGCTTTCCTGATTCGCCATTTCCCGAGACGACGGTGGAGAGATAATCTATCAAGGTCTCCCACGATCGTATATGTCGGTAGTGCAGCTTAACCAACGGGTTAGGGATAGCGTTGGCCGCCCCAACCTAAAAGTGATTACGTCTGTAGCACCTAACGGTGCCCGCACCTCCGCCGACCGAAGGCCATACCTGGCTCAAGCTAGTTACTTAATCCCTAGATGATTGACACAGGAAAGACACTCGCTTTCCCTCCGTTACCGTCGACCAATATTGCCGCGGTGCAAGCGTCAGCTGAGCGCCGCGGCGCGATCGCCTGTCGTTGTGCCCCCAAGGCCAGCGACGATGACCTAGCAGCAGCGGACAGCCCGAACTGGCGGACCGCTGTCCCCGAGGTGGTGAAGTTCGCGTCGATCGCCGCCTTGCTAGCTGGTCCGATTGAGCCACACCAGATCATGATAGGCTGCGGTCGAGAATGATAGCATCCAAGCCCGAACCCTCTCTACGATGACCTGATGGATAGCGAAGAGGGCCTGCCACTATACGAGAAGCAAAGGGCGGCCAAGAGGGCGGAACTTGAGGTTCTCGGCGACGATAAGTAAAATAAAATAGCGGGGGATAGGACCGTACATCCGAACCCGGTGCCTTGCCGGCGTCCCCCGGATTTCTCCTCCAAGGCATTTCGTCTGCACTTTCCGAATAAAGTTAAAACGACATAGCGGTGCCGAGCAGGTGATCGGCGACGCTGTATTTCTGAGAGCATGACGGGCAAGCGAAGTCGATCATAAGTCCCTCTAGAGAGAGGGGGATGTTGTCGAGCCGCGTAAAGGTGCTATCCCGTGAAACATTCGCTGTGACAAGGGAATTGCTCATGGCGGTTTCGGTCAATTCAGGCGTGGTAGCACCGAAAGGCTCGAAAGTGGAGCAGCCAAGAAAGATCGAGGCCTTTGCTTTGAACAGCCCCGGATGAGCAGCGCCTTTGCGGCAAGAGGACTGGATAGTGACAAACGAAGAGAAAGGTAGAAACGCCATCGACGGATCAGCCGCATAGCCGGGTAATTATTCCAGCCTTCTTGCGTGTCATTTTATGCGGCATCCTCGCAGGCCGACCGTTTGTCAACGTCCAGATCCAAAGGCAATTCTCCAGTGAACGCCGTCACCAGTCGGGAGTTGCTGGAGCGATCGACGCCCGTTGCCGCGAGACGGATTCTCACCCGAAATTCAACGTCCGCAGTTTCCCCACACTGATCGGCTGCGGCACCGGCGCTTCAAGCCACCATCAATCGAAACGAAAACCGGGAGATTGCGGCTATGCTCGACCACCAAGAGCGGCCCAGGGGGCAGCCTTCGAGGTGGACTCCGCGTTTACCGTCTCTGATCCAACGCTTGAGCGTTTCAGGCCTAAATCGGCCATGCCCGGCAGCCTTCAGTCGCTTGGCGAGATCACTGAGCGTGAGAACATCCTCGCCTTCGAGCATAACCTGGATTGTCCTGGAATCGGTGCGCATTGAGGTGCGACTCTATTTCGTTGCCTAAACGTTCGCATCCGAGTAAGGGCATAAGCTACCCTCATTTCCTTTGCAAGATGGATCTGTACAATGTGGGTTATCGGGAAGAGCTGGATTGATCACCGGATTGGCCTCCGAGTTGATCACCGGCTCGAGGCCTAGCAGCTCTGGCGGTTCCTCATCCTTCCGCCAGGCTGCTAGGTCCTCTCCGATCAACAGGATGAGGGCATTGCATGTCACCAGACGCAGACGATCGTACCTTTGACAAAGTCTTATCCGATTTTCGTAAACGATATGGCATCCGAGATCAAGGACGCCAACGCGATCCAGTAACGCCAACGGAGTTAAAGCGGGTATGCCGCGATCTTCGCAGTGGCGTCATCCGGCTTGAAGGGGCTCTCGACACTACTCCGATAGGTCAAGCGTCCCTGAGAGAGCGGGACTTATACACCAGCAACATCCTGGCCCTTTGGCACCATTTTAGAGACATTGCGACCGACCGCGGCGGATCTATCGCGCCTGATAAAGGCCCGTACAGCCGGAATGATGCGCTGGTCGCAATTGATAAGGTCTCAAGCTGGTGCGATGGGCAAATCCGTGAGCTGGCGGGAGAGGAGGACTACACACTTCCCGTCACAGCTAAGCCCAGAATTATCGAAACAATCCGGGAGCTCATCGGATTCATTGAGGACCGAATTAGAGAAGGGCCTGACGTTAAGAATCCGGGATTGCCGGGATTCAATCAGGAGTCCGCAAGCGGTGCCCCCTACACCCGATTGATGGTCGCGATTAATCACGCCCGTTATGAAGTCTTGAGGAGCCTGCTACCGTCGATGCGGAGGCCAGAGGGGATTTACATAAGCCTCGGTGACGCGGACCCGTGCCCGGATATAACCCTATCCAAATTCGATGACTCGATTAAGGTTGAGCTGAAGGAATTGGCGAGGTTCTGCCTCCTGGAGTTACCCGGGCAGGGCATGGAGAGTCCGGAAAAAGCGGTAGCGTATCTCGAAGGCGTCGTTGCGCGGATTGAGGGCAGCGGAAAGAGGACTCAAGACCTAGGGTCGGAAGAAGCGGGGGACGGATTGACTCAAGGGGGGGCACTCTCCCAGCAATCTGATCCACCATCTTTCAAATGGCCTGACATGCCCCCCCCAGTTGATCTCTACGCCAATTGCTACGGAATCGTAGGGGCGGCATTTGACCTTTCGGAGAGGCCGTTATTGCCGAGAGGACCGTCGCCGCGACAGGAATTGGATCCCGGCGAACTTGACGAATGGATCCGAGAGCTTCGTGAGCTTGGCCTAAAAGTAATGTCCTTAACTCCGCATGTACTCAAAGTAGAGATGGAGGCCAGGATACAAAAACTGGTGTATGCCGCGAGGAACCTTGCGGTATGGGTTTGGCGTGAAATCCCGGCTCAGGTCGGGGATCCGCTGAGTTTGGAAAGGAGCGACAGAGCGACGTTATCCGGGATGATGATCAAACTCAGGGATGCCATGCAATCATTCCGAAGGCTGAATCCGTTTCCGCTTCCACCAATGCTCAATCCTGAAGGTGAGCCTAATGATCATCAAAACGCAGCAACGCCGCCACGTGACGTTGCCGACGCTGATAGTGAGCAGCCACCCAAGGTTGACCCTTTCGCCGAGCTACGGTTATTTGCCGCGACACTAGGCACCAAGGAGCGGCGGGTAGTTGATTTGATATGTGACAGGGGCGGCAAAATCCCCAAGCAGGACCTCGCCATTGACCCTGCAATTTGTTGGGACGATCCTTATGACGATGCCTTGAACTCTACTCTCAAGAGAGTCAACAGGAAGCTCAAAAGGGAAAGGAAGCCCTGGGCGATTTTTCGTGAAAAAAATCATGCCTGCGTGAAAACTTGGCGGGACGAAAGTAGGACTCTTAAGTCCTAACAGGACGAAAGTAGGACTTAAAAGTCCTAAGCTGAGTCCTAGATTAGTCCTATCACCTCCCGCGATAATACCTCTGAGTTGAACTCACAACTTGGAGGTATTATGCCAAGCAAGCCATTCGATCCGCTCACGTTCATCCCATCACCCGACGCCATCCAGCAACACATCGACCACGTCGACTCCCTATCGCGTCGTCTGCGAATCCTTTTGAGCGTTTCAACCAAAATTCACCAAACCGGCTCGGTTCGGAAGCGGCCTTCACGTAGGGAGCTGAAGAACCCAGCGATTAACCCCCAGGAGGTCATTTCAAATGTCGTCGCTTAATGCCCCAGCACTCCGAGCAGTCGGACTGCTGGACCCGACCACGTATACGGTGGACCAGCTCGCCGTCCTCGCCCAAAGTTCGGCTCGCAATCTCTGGCGGCTCATTGACCAGAAAAAACTCAAAGGAGTCGTGCGGATCGGACGCCTGGTCAGGATATCAAAGTCCGCCGCCGATGCGTGGTTGGCGGGCCAGAAAGGGGGTGCGTGATGGGCGCGCAATCATGGCTTCAAGTTGAAGTCGTAACGTCGGCCAACGATAGCAGGTTCTCGAAGTATCCCCCAGGCTTCCGGAGCTTTCTTCGGGCTAAGGGAATCGGCAGCCGTCCCCCAGAAAGCGACTCGAAGGCCGTCGCCTGGGAGGCGGTCGGCAAAGTCTGCCGGATCTTCTCCGAGGAGGGCTATGAAGCCGCGATCGTAGAAGACACTCCCGGCGGTTACAGGCTCAGGTTTCCAGTGGCTTCCCGATTAGACGGGGAGGCTTGTGCAGCGATCGACTCACTGACAAGTCGCCTCAATCGTAACTGCGGCGCCCAGCCGGTCCGTATCCAGGTCACACGACTTTAGACCGTTTTTTCAACACTTAGTTTGGAGATTTGAACGTGCTACTCGAATTGAGGATTATCGTCGAACCCGTCCGCAAATCCTCGGCTGCGGCTACCAAGGCTGCGATGCTCGAGGCAGTTGGGTCCATCCAGCGCCTCCTTGACCCGGAAAAGTGCTGGTTCAAGGATTTTCAGATGAACAAGTTCGGCTGCTGTTTACTGAAGCGTCCCGTAGGCTTCGTAGACCGAGACGCGGCCTTGATATTCTCCAGGGCGATTTTTGCCCAACTCGTCTCCCATTGCGACCCTGATCTTGCCCGGATCAACTCCGTTTCCGTCGCCGGCGTTTCTACCTTCGCCGCCCCGATGTCTCGCGCGGCGAAGGTAGCCGCGCTCAGCTATTAGAACCAATAACGCAGCGAGCCGCGGGACACGACTCCCACGGCTCGCCTTTGGAGATTTGAGACAAATGCCTCTCGATACCAATTTTACACCCAGCAACCCGGACGGCAAGCCCTCAATCGCCGACACCTACCAGGAAGCCGTTTTTAGGAGATGCCCCAATATGGCCGCGTTGTTCCGCCGCAAGCAAGCCGCGAAGGTTAAAGCAGACGCTGAGCCGGCTCCCCCGCCGACTTCGCCACCGAGCGGCGACGAGGGGCCAAAAGTGGCTACTCCGGTTCAGCAGCTAATTGGCCTGCTCGGAGTCAACCTATGCCAACTCCAGAATCGATCGCTTATTCGCGGCATCGGCGCCTCTCGAAGGGGCGGCCAACTCATGGCAGAGGTTGACGTAGCCGCGCTGCTCGAATGCCTCGCCGGCCTTCTCCCATCATTACAAGCGGCCTGTTCGCCGAGAAAGGCTGGCAAGCAATGACCGCCTCTACCCTGAACAATGGCCACTTCCCGGACGATGCCCAAAGCGCGGCCGCGGTGTATCTGGCGAGGGGACTCTCACCGATTCCCCTGCCACCCCGGAGCAAGGACCCCGGCTATCCCGGATGGCCGACGCTTCGGATTACTCCAGAGACGCTTGACGCACATTTCCCGACTGAAGATGCCCGGAACGTCGGGATCCTGAACGGGGATCCATCGTGCAAAGTCCTCGATGTTGATCTCGACTGTCCCGAGGCCCGCCGCGTCGCCGCCCTCCTGTTGCCCTCGACCGGGTGGGTATTCGGAAGGCCGACCTCGCCGCGGAGCCATTGGATTTATAGATGCGATCGAGCCCTTGCCGTGGCTCAGGAGAAGTTCACGGACCTTGACGGGGCGGTCCTGATCGAGCTTCGCGGGACTGGTGGCCTGACAGTCTACCCGCCCTCGACCCACAAAGGCACCGGCGAGCTGATCGCTTGGGACCGATTCAACGAGCAGCCGGCGGAAGTGACCCTGAAGGATCTGCAACAAGCGGTGCGCGAAGTGGCCGCCGTTGCCCTGCTCTCACGGCACTGGCCGACGACCGGGACGCGCAGGATACGTACATGGCGCTGGTCGGTGGGTTGCTACGGGCCAAATGGGAGCAAGACAAAGTCGAGCGCTTCGTCGAGGCCCTGACACTCGCCACGGGGGACGATGAACCCCGCAAACGAATCCAGATAGTCGCCCTGACGGCGGCCAAACAGGAGCAGGACGCGAAGACGACCGGCTGGACGAAGCTGGAGTCGATGCTCGGCGCCAGTGGCAGGGACGTTGTACGTCTTGTCCGCGAATGGCTCGGCATGGTGCCGACGGCGAAGCCAGCGACAAAGACGAAGAAGCGAGCACGCCGGCTCGATCCTTACCAACCGTTTCCGATAGAGGCCCTACCCGACCCCGTCGCGGAGTACGTTCGTCAGGGCTCCGTCGCTCTCGGTTGCGATCCGGGATACCTGGCTTTACCGGCCCTATGCGTGATGGGATCGTTGATTGGGAATACTCGAGTTATCCGATTGAAGGGAACCTGGCAGGAGCCGAGCGTTTTCTGGAGCGTTATCGTCGGGGATAGCGGTACGCTCAAAAGCCCTGCCTGCACCTTCGCGGTAAAGTACCTCTGGAAAAAGCAGGAGCAAATGCTCAAGGCGTTTCAAGAGGCGGAGGCCGCGTATCTCAAGCAGCTCGAAGCATTCAAGGCCGCCAAAAAAGACGGTAGCGAAGGCGCTGAACCGCTGGAACCCACGGAAAAGAGCATCATTGCCGACGAGTTCACCGTCGAGAAATTGATTACCCTGTTAGGCGACAACCCGCGCGGTATTCTCGTCGCGAAGGATGAGCTTTCGGGTTGGTTTGAATCGTTCAAGAGATATCGGAGTAGCAGCGACCTACCTTACTACTTGAGTATGCACGGCGCCCGCTCCATTTACTACGCACGCAAGGGCAGTAAAAGTACCTTCGTCCCCCGCGCCGCTGTTTCGATCACGGGCGGAATCCCACCAGGCCCGTTGGCGAGAGCCTTGAGCGCGGAGAACCTCGACGCCGGCCTTGGCGCCCGCTTCCTAGTGGCTTACCCGCCAAAGCTACCAAAGCGCTGGACGGAAGCCGAGATTCATCCGGCGGTCGAGCAGGCCTACCATGACGCCATTGATAAGCTCCTGACCCTCGACTTCGACACCAGGAACGATGAGCGGGTACCGCACGCCCTGAATTTTTCACCGAAGGCCAAGCTGGCGTGGGTTGCTTTCTACAACGAGTGGGCTCTCGAGCAAGCCGCCGTCGAGGGTGAGCTCGCCGCCGCGTTCAGCAAGTTGGAGGCGTACGCCGCCCGCTTCACGTTGATACATCATGTAATCAGCCATGTATCGAGGGGGAAGAGCGATCTTGTCCCGATCGACGTGAGCAGCGTTGAGGCCGGCATTACTCTCACGCGCTGGTTCGCGGGTGAGGACAGGCGGATCTATGTAGCGCTGCAAGAGTCTCCTGATCAGATCGACACTCGCCGCCTTTGTGACTGGATCCAAGCGCGGGGCGGCCGGACCACCGCGAAGGACCTACAGCACTCGAACAGCCGGAAGTACACCACGGCCGACGCCGCCAAGGCGGCGCTTGACGCCCTGGTCGAGGCGGGCCTGGGGACGTGGGTTGACCGCCCAACGGCTGGTAAGCGGGGCCGACCAACCTCAGACTTCGTCTTACAAAAAGCGCACGACGATACCGACGAAAATACCCCGGACGATGACCCACAACCTGACAAAGCCTCGGATACGCCCGACGATAATCATAAGCCATCCGACGATAATCCCAGAGTTTTCGACAAAAGCCTAGCGAAAAGCTCTGTTTTCGGATTATCGTCGGTTTCGTCGGGCGCTTTTCGCAATGCGGACGGATCACGGGGAACGGGCATGGATGAGGCCGTATTATCGTCGGACGCACCGGGATTATCGTCGGCAACTCCAGCCTACCAACTTGTAACCGAACGGACTCAACTCGATACCGTTTTGATCGCACTCGATGGCACGGGTATTGTCGGCCTCGACCTGGAAACCACCGGCCTCGACCCGCGCAAGGACCGCGTCCGGCTGCTCTCCCTGTCCCTCGACACAACGGACGGCGGATCGTTCGCCTATCTGATCGATTGCTTCGCCGTCGACCCGGCCCCCCTGTTCGAGATCCTAGCTACCAAAGAGCTGGTCATCCACAACGCCGCCTTCGATCTGACATTCCTGGCCCAGCTAAACTTTACCCCGTCCATGAAGACTCATGACACTATGCTGCTGGCCCAGCTCCTGACGGCGGGCACTCTTGAGAAAGTGAGCCTGGCCGCTTGTTGCCAACGCTGGCTAAACCGCTCGCTCGACAAGACGAAACAGAAGTCCGACTGGTCCGGCAACCTGACCGAGGATCAACTGGCCTACGCCGCACTTGACGTCGAGGTATTGCCCGCGCTCCTGCAGATCCTCACGGCGAAAATCAAGGAAGCCGGCCTGGTCGATATTGCCAGCATCGAGCATCGTTGCCTGCCGTCTCTGGTCTGGATGGGGCAACAGGGAGTAGCCCTCGACCGTGACGCCTGGCAGACCCTGGCCCAGACGGCCAACATCGAGGCGGGCCGACTTCGCCAGGAGCTCGACTCGACAGCCCCGCAGAAGCCCGGCGAGATGTTCGCCACGTCATGGAATTGGGATAGTACCCAGCAAGCCCAACAGGCGCTCGAGCTGGCCGGCTGCAAGCTGGAGAACACGTCAGACGAGACCCTCGCCGGCCTGGATCACCCTCTAGCCCGATCGCTCCGCGGCTATCGCCTGGCCAGCAAGAGGGGATCGACCTACGGGACGAACTGGCTCTCTCACGTCGCCGACGATGGCCGTATCTATCCGCACTGGCGACAGACGGGAGCCGCGACAGGCCGGATGAGTTGTAGCGACCCGAACATGCAGCAAATGCCCCGGGGCGACTACCGTCGTTGCATCGTGGCGCCGGCCGGCCGTGTCCTTGTGAAGGCCGACTATTCCCAGATCGAATTGCGGATAGCCGCGAAGGTCTCAGGCGACAAAGCCTTGCTTGATGCGTACCAGCGCGGCGACGATCTTCATACACGCACGGCTCGCAACGTCCTTGGCGTCGAGGACGTGACGAAGCAGCATCGACAGCTTGCGAAAGCCCTAAACTTTGGCTTGCTCTATGGCATGGGGGCAAGAGGATTCGCCCGCTACGCCAAGAGCCAATACGGGATGAACTTGACCGAAGATGAGGCCCGCGGCTACCGCGACGCTTTCTTCAAGAGCTATCCCGGCTTGGCGGCCTGGCACCGCCGCGTTCGCTCGCGCCGAACAACAGAGACGCGCACGCTGACCGGACGCCGGATCCTATTGAACGACAAGACACCTGACACCTTACGATTGAACGCACCAGTTCAAGGCACCGGAGCCGACGGCCTGAAGCTGGCCCTGGCCCTGCTTTGGGAGCGCCGCGACCAGGTCACCGGCTCGTTCCCTGTCATGGCGGTGCATGATGAGATCGTCGTCGAGGCGGATGCCGAGCAGGCCGACGCCGTGGCCGCCTGGCTCAAGTCAGCGATGGTCGAGGCGATGACACCGATGATTGACCCGGTTCCGGTCGAAGTGGAGGTGAAGGTATCACGAACGTGGGGTGGGGGTGGGTGATCCCTTCTCGACCCTCAATCTTTGGGTTCCTGCGTCATTCTCGTTGTTTGCCCGACGCCGTCATGGGCCGCACTGCAAAGCGGCTCATCACGGCGTTCGGTCCGACTTCTACATCATCACTCATCCCACCACTTCACCCGAGACTCAAGAAACTCGCGCATACCCTGCGCTGCCCCCTCGACCGTAGGTACCACCAAATCCTCCTTGCCAATCCTCTTCAGATACGCAGCAGCCTCCTCCCGCGTCCACACCCACATGCGAGCAGTCGTTTCTGCCTGCTGAAGCGTCTGGAAGCCATCAAGAAACTGCAACATTCCCTCTGGATTGTAGTTCCCCTCCGAACAGACGAGCTTCCAAGCGTCCGCCTCGACACAGAGCCTGTACCCGGCAAATCGAGCTAAATCGAACAGACGGTCGGCCCGCGCCACGTCCTCGGCATCGTCGGAAGACGACTGGCATTCCGCTGACAGTCCCAGGTTCCGCCAAAACAGGACCGCGAGATCCAGTTGCTCGATCATGTAAAACATGGAGAGCATCAGCCAGCCGTCGCTTAAGCCGTGGTAGTCTGGCAACTGTAAAGAAATGCTCGGCGCCGAGTGCGCGAGGCGGTTCTCGTCGAGTTCATCGCCCCTCTCCACAGCGGCGTTGATAAGAGGAAGTCGCTCGGTGGGTGTCAGCCGGTCATAAAGACCGGTCAGGGATGTAGCATTCACTAGTTGCCTCCGATCAATGTTCCACTGAAACGAATTCGAGGGAAACCCGGGTCAGCCGTCTGACCTCTCAGACCAGCACGAAATGAGCGTGCTGATGCAAGCGGAGTTGTCCTGTCGGGATGGGCTTGAGAAATGCCGCTGCGAGAACCAATCAACCCTTCCACCACTCGACCCGATGCTGAATAAAGTCACGCATACTCTGCGCGGCCTTCTCGACGGTCGGCATCTTACTTTCATCCTCACCCATGTTCTTCAGGTAAGTGGCCGCCTCTTCGGGCGTCCAGAGAGGTAGCGAACGAGCGATCTCTTCGAACTTGCGGACCGTCTCGAAGCCGCAAAGCTTCTTTAACAAGACATCTGGTTCGATATGCATTTCGGCGCAAACGAGCCTCCAGGCGTCAGTCTCGACGCACAGTCTGTAGCCGGTCATGTGGGCGCAGCGGCGGAGACGTTCCGTCATCACCCTGTCTTCGAACTCGCTCGACGTTTCATACTTGAGTTTTAATCCGATCTGCGCCGAAAAGGCGAGCGCGAGATCGAGCTTCTCGGCCATGTGGAATAGGGACAACAGAAGCAAACTATCGCTCAAGCCGCAAAAGTCGGGCGCTCGGAACGCAAACGTGGGCGCCGACCAGGACAAACGGTTGGCTTCCGGTTCGTCGTTTCTATCGATCGCCGCCACGATAAGGGGAATACGTTCGGCAGGCGTGAGCCTGTTGTAGAGCCCCGTCAGGGTTCTGGTGTTCATTGCTTGTCACCTTTCGGTCGTTGTTCGAGGACCATCTCGAGTAACGCCACGCGCGCGGCCAGGTCGTTGACCTCGATGGCCTTCAACGCGATAGCGGCCAGGTGCCCCGCGGCACGGGCCTTTGTCACCGCCTCCGCGAACGGATCCGCCTGCACCGCGGTGGTTAACTGTTCGAGCAGCTTTAGGATATCCGCTGGCGTCCGCATGGAGACCGGCGGGGGTCGGCCAACGGAATTTTCCGCATACCCCTTCTTTTGAAGGAACGCCGTCTGAAGATCGCGCAGCCGTCGGTGAAGTTTCATGAAGTCCATACCATCAAGGGATCATGGATGAGTCCAATGCTTGCTGCTCCAGGGTCGCCAGCCGACCTTCAAAATCGCTGATCTCACGATACTTGGGCCCGAGATCCAGGAGTGCCTTTGCGGCGCTGAAGCGGACATTGGCTGGCGTGTTCCCCTTCAGCAAATCCAACATTGTCTTCATGGCCTCCGTTCCGGCCGCTGTCATCGTACCGGCAAGTCGTTGCACCATGTCACCGCGGATAACCTGGATCTGGCGCTGGAATTCCGGATCCTTCTGCCTGCGTTGAAGCGTGCGTTTGCTAATTCCGGCCTTGTGCGCCGCCGTCTCAAGGGTGGCACCGCAGGCGAGCGCCAAGATGGCGCTGTCATCTTTTGCCTGCTTGCCAGCATTCATCTTGGCGACCTCCTTTCCTTGCCCGATTGCGTCGTTCCATGCGTAAAGACTGCGGGTACCGGGTTAGGATGCCGTTGGCGTCGCCACGAGCGGCCTCTTCACGAACGGTTCGCCGGTCTCGGCGTGGATCGCCTGTTTACCGGTGAATTTCTCCCATCGTTCGACAATGACGTCACAATAGGGCAGATCCAGTTCCATCAGGAAAGCCTTACGCCCGGTCTGCTCGGCTGCGATGAGCGTGGACCCGCTTCCACCGAATAGGTCCAGGACGTGCTCGCCAGGTTTCGACGAGTACTCGATTGCCCTAGACGCCAACTCGACTGGTTTCTCGGTCAAATGACACATGGATTGCGGATTGACCTTTTTCACCGCCCAAAGATCCGTGACATTGTTCGGCCCATACCAGTGATGCGCGGCGCCTTCTTTCCACCCGTAGAAACACCATTCATGGGCGCCCATCATGTCCTTCCTGGTCAACACCGGATGCATTTTGTCCCAGATGATAGACTGGCTGAAATAAAGCCCATTGGCCTTCAGAACGGGCGGGTAGTTGGCGACGTTCGCGTAGCCGCCCCAAATATAAAACCCGCGACCTGGAACCAGAACGCGGGCGATATTCCCGAACCACGCGGCAAGGAGGCGTTCGAACTCGTTGTCCGTCACAAAGTCATTGGCTAGGGGCCGATCCTTCGCTCGCATCTTCTTTGTCGTCGGTTTTGACTTCTCGGGGTGGCGCTCGACATCGAATCCCTGATGATGCGTTGTACCTGGAAAGGACGAAAGGCCGGCCGCGATGGCGTTATTCGAGCGCGGTTCCACCTTCACATTGTACGGCGGATCTGTCGACACAAGATGGATCACAGCCCCATCCAACAACCGGTCCACGTCCTCAGGGTTGCTTGAGTCTCCACAGAGTAGACGATGCCTGCCGAGGATCCACAGGTCCCCCGGCTTCGTGATTGCCTCGTCCGGTGGCTCGGGAACATCATCGGGGTCGGTGAGCCCATCGGTCGTAGGCGGATCCATCAATCGATCCAGGTCCTCGGCCGAGAACCCTGTCAGATCCAGGTCGATGTCCATCCCCTGTAACGCGATAAGCTCAATCGTCAGCTTGTCATCATCCCATTGGGACAGCGTCGCCGTTTGGTTGTCCGCCAGGCGATACGCCTTCGCTTGGGCTGGAGATAGCCCGATAGCTACATGGACTGGCACCTCGGTCATCTCGAGCTTCAGTGCGGCCTTAAACCTCGTATGCCCGACGATAATCACGCCATCTTCATCCACTACAATCGGTTGGCGGAAGCCGAATTCTTTGATGGATGCCGCCACCATATCGACGGCGGCGTCGTTGATGCGGGGGTTATTCTCGTAGGGTCGAATAGAGGCGATCGGTCGTAGTTCCACAAGCATGTTCCTGATCTCCGGTTCCGTGGTGAAAAGATGCTAGAGAATACTAAAAACCATGGTGCCAATGCAAATTGGTGGAGCTGTTTTTTTCCCAATTCCAAGAACTTTTTGCATGTTGGCCTTCAGGTGTGTCGTAAGGCGAGGTAACAGTATTGTCATGCGGGTAATACCCGTCTTACAAGTACATGTTTCACAGGGATTTACGATCATGACGCAGAAGAAGAATGGTCCAGGTGCAACGACCTCAGACCTCCCGGCACTGAAGATCGGGAGTCGGGTGCGATCTACCGACGACAACATTGAGGGCCGCATCGTTTGGGCCAACGGTACGTCGGTGAAAATCAAGTGGGACGATGGCGAACAGGTCACCTGGAAGCGGGCGGAGTTGGCCAGCAAAGGCCTGGAGTTTCTGGATGACGAGCTCCCGGAGGTCACCACACTAAGCGAGGCACCGACGGTAGTAAAGCTCGCCTTGGCGAACACACCAAAGTCCGAGGAAGCAGGTGACACGGCCGAGAAGAAGCTGAGCGCCATCGACGCCGCTGTGAAGGTCCTGGCCGAGTCAAGGAAGGCCATGAACTGCCAGGAGCTGATCGGTGCGATGGCCATCAAGAATTACTGGAGCTCTCCCGCTGGCAAGACGCCAGCGGCCACATTGTACAGTGCTATCCTCCGCGACCTGGCTCGCGGGGATGACTCCCGCTTCGTAAAGACGGGACGCGGCTATTTCACACTCAAGGCCTAATCACCAGAGGAACCACTACCATGGCATCTTTCCAGAAACCCCAATCGTTGAAAGCCGCATTGAAGCTGGGTGTCTACGGCCCCGCCGGGAGCGGCAAAACCTTCACGTCGCTCTTGATCGCTGAAGGCTTGGCCCAGCATACAGGCAAGCGCGTCGCCTATTGCGACACGGAGTTCGGCACCGCCTTCTATGGCCAGGAGGTGCCACAGCGTGCCATTCATCCCCAGGCGTTCGACTTCGATGTGTTACACACGAAATCGATCACCGAGGTGCTCGCGGCCCTTAAGAGCCTCGACCAGAGTCGTCATGGGGTGATCGTGATCGATTCGATCACGCACCTGTGGGACGCCTGCCGCAATGCGTACACAGGGCGGCAAACGAAGATTGGATCGATCCCGATGCATGCGTGGACGCTGATCAAAAAACCTTACAAACAATTACTCCACTTCTTGTTGACCTCACCCCTGCACGTGGTCATCTGCGGTCGGCAGGGAATTGATTACGGCGAGGATGAATCCAGCGGCGAATTGAAGAGCCTCGGCTTCCGCATGCGTGCCGAGGGAGAGACGGCCTACGAACCGGATGTGCTGTTGCGGCTCGAATCACATCGACCGGCTAAGAACAAACCAGCCTACCCCGTGGCCCATGTCGAAAAGGACCGCACCGGCGTTCTCGCGGGCCAGACGATCTCCTGGCCGGACTTTGACAAGGTTGCCAAGCCGCTCCTGCCGCTGCTTGGTTTGACGCAGGCGGTGGCGCCAACGGATGATGAGGTTGGCCAGCAGGATGCGGAGGCGATCCTGCGCCAGGAAACGCTGCGCTTGCAGCAATCGGCGGACCTGGCATCGACTTACGCGCTGCGATTCAAAGAAGCCGAGACGGTGGCTATCCTCGAACGCCTTGGCAAGGAGTTGACGCCGCAGGTCAAGAGTCTGCTGGCACCGGTCGACTTGGCTCGGGTGCGGATTGCGTATACGAAGCGGTTGGGGCAGCTCAAGGGCGATGGTGCGGGAGGGGAACATAGCCTAGCGGATGGCAGCGTTCCAGCCAGCGGCTTGGCGACGCCGTGATGGCGTGGGATAGCGAGGGATCAAACGAGGCCTCCGTTGCGGGGGCCTCGAGTCGTTTATGGGAGACGGTTTTTGGACGCGACTGGCGCAAACGCCATGCTATTACCCCGGCACGAAATTAGATCAACCCAATTCCATTGGAGCCGCATACAGGGTCTGCGGATGAAGAAAATAACTTATAACATGTCGAGGCATCCCACCCAACTTCCTCATGAATCCCAACAACCGCTGTTGCAACGTCGGCTTGTCCGGCGGCAGTCCCGCCTTGTTGATATTTCCCTTCATATCATTGTTCAAATATTCCACAGGGTTGAGTTCCGGCGAATACGTCGGCAGGAAAAACAACTCAATCTGCTCCTTACGTGCCTCTACCCAGGCCTGTACCTCCGCCTTGGTGTGGGATCCCAACTGGTCCACGATCAATACGATCTTCCGCTTCGCCTCGCTGATCAGGAGCGTCAAAAACTGGAGAAAGACCGCTGCCGTGAACGACCCCTTGTAAGTCATGAAACGCACGGTACCCTCATTGCTGATCGCCGAGATCTGATTGACTCGCACATGCGGTTGCGGTACCTCCATGGTGGCACGCTCGCCACAACGGGCATAGCCAGAACCGGGATGGTGGTCGGCCTGCACGCCAACCTCATCCGCCCACATAATCTCCGCGTTTTCCTTTTCCGCTTGGGCCTCGATGGCGGGATAGGTATCCTGCAACCACTGCTCGACTTTGTCGGGATCTTGGTGACGCGACTTCCGGGCAGGCTTTTTGGAGGTGTAGCCCCAGCGTTGTAGATACTTGCCCACGGTACGTAGGGCCAGGTTGATGCCGAAGTCGCGTTGGATGAGTTCCGCGACGGCCTGGCGTGTCCACAGGGCGTGCTCCAGGCCCACTTGCTGGGGCGAGTAGTAGTCGATCTGCTCGCGAAGGCTTTGGGCTTGGGTCTCGGAGAGCATACGGCCCGAGCCCAAAGGCCGTCCTGTACGTTCGCCGGGCAGGCCGTCCAAGCCTTCGGCGTAATAGGCGGTATTCCAGCGGGAGATGGTTTCGCGGCGGACGCCGAGGAGTTCGGCAAGGTCGGTTTCGGAATAGCCAAGCTCCAAGCCATGCAAGGCCCGCAGACGCAAGGTTTCCAAGGAATCGTCAGACAGATGGCGAGCATCGGGTAGAGTAATAGACATAATAACACCTCAAAGCTCGGGCTGAGGTACTTGTTATTCTAGATTAGTGAGCAACTACCGTGCCAAGGTAATCGCGCCCCGTTTTCCACGGATTTCGAACACCTCTGCAAAGGCTCGCGCGGACTGTTATTCGGCAAACTCATGTTCTGCTGTTGGCAAAGGGAAAATTGCCAAAAATGGAAGTGTCGTTTTGGAGTGGAACAGTTCACAAATCATTCGTTCACTTATTAGTGAAATTATAAAAATCCTTAACGAGATTCGGGTAATCCCGTTTGAAAAAACTCCAATAAAGAATATTGGGATCGCCTTGAATTTCCTTGGCGAACAATTCCAGCTGTTTCTTGGCGGAAGCATCTCCGAGCCGAACGGCCAAGATATAGTGATAGATCGCGAGATGTTCGTGCACAAGTTTCCCTTTTGGATCGCTGTGCTTATTAATATCGAGCTTGTAGTCGATCACGCCGTCGGCGTAGAGCGCGCCAATCCAATGGTGGGCTATTGGGTCGCCTAATTCCGAGGCTCGGATGGCCAAGGACGTGACATCAGGGTGTATTTTGGGATGGGTGAGCTTGTGCAGCTTCATGCTTTTCTCGACCATTGCTAGAGCGAAATTGGCTTCAATGGCTTTATTGCAATACTTGTCGGCTTTTTCTTGGTTTATCTCAACCACCCCAGTCAGGCCAAATTCATGGAAGCGAAAGAGCAGCACGTTGGCTAGGGCGTCGTCATTTTGAGCGGCCGTCATCGCAAGGCGATATGCGCGCGGCTGATCGATTTTCAAGTTCAAGCCAAGAAGCGGAGCATAGACAGCCGTGCTATTGGTATAGGTAAGCTCCCAAGCCAACATGCTCATCGCGCGAACATTGCCGCTGGCGGCGGCGTCTTGGAGGTAGTTGGCTGCTCTCTCCAAGCTCGGCGGGCTTCGGAATTTTGCAAGGATATCCGCCAATTCGAGCTGCGATGTCGCGGAGCCTCGATTGGCCGTCGGCTCAAGGGTTGCTATCGCGCCCTCGACGTCGCGTTCGACGTCTTCAATGGCTCCAATGCCCCAAACATAGCCAAGCTTTAGCCGAGCCAGCAGTACCGCACCCAGTGGAACGCGAGCTACGGCGGCGCGCGACCAACAAAGGCGAGCACCCTCAATATCCCTTTGTTCGGCCTTGTTGATTCCTTCCCAAACTTTCGAAAGAGGAAAGCCTTGTTGGGCAGCCCAGAGGACTTCGCGCTCCGCTTCTACAGGATTCGCGGCGTTTATGCCGATTTTGTGATAGAGACAGTAGCCATAGACATGGTGGCCGGCAGGCGTTCCAGTTTCGCGCCAGTTTGGCGCTGCGAAATGCGGCGTCTTCGTCGCGGTCGATACCTAGCCCTTTGTGATAACAATAAACTAAGGAAGCCATCGCAAAGGTATTTCCGGCGGCCGCGTTCTCCTGTAAAAGACGAAACTTGTTCTCCCAAAGAGATTGTTTATCTCTCACAAAAGTACCGAGTCGATAATCCGGGGCATCATAGGCCTCGATGAGATCATCCAACGTCGTTTGATTCTTCGCGCGATCGATCGCCGATTTGAAAATGGATTGGAATGGTCCGCCGCGCTGAAGATCCTTTTGTTTGTCGGGCGTTCGACCCGCGACGATTTGCCGGGCTTCGTTGAGAACGGCCTCGACATCGGCACGTGATTGAGATAGCGGTACAAAGACAAACTCGCCAAAGCCGGTGCCATTCATCTGAGGAGTCATTGGGTGGGAGCTTTTCGCCATTATTTTTCGGCGCGTTTCATGGAATAATTCCGTGATCCCTTGCGCTTCCTTTTTGTTGAGCGAATCGAGGAAGGCAGATGTAAATAAGCCTTGTTTCTTGACCTCGTCCCCAATCGCGGTCTCATTCGCCGATGTGGCAGCCATGACGCAGCGCGACCGATCAATGAGGAGTCGAGCGAGGTCAGTCCGCTCTTCAAAGCCTCGGCCTGTCATGAAACCACTACAGCAGGCATCGACAATGAAGAGTACATGACGCGAATTATATGATGCGGCGAGATCCTTCATCTCGCGCATGTTCAAGGTCGATTCCTTCCATTTGGCGAGATCCTTCTCGTCCAGATCGACCCTCGCGTCATAAGGTAGCAAGAATCCTTCGCGGGCCCCTGTTTTTCTGTCTTCCACGACTTTGCCATGACCGGCAAAGAATACGATAAGCGCCTCGTCTGGTCCAAGGGCTTTTCCCTGCTCGGCAAGTGTCTGTTGAATGGCTTCCCGTGTCGCCGCTTTGCCAATCAATGTAAGAGAGTCATATCCATAGTCGACCTTCAATCGGGTTGTCAGGTTGTTGGCATCGTTCTCAGAATATTTGGTTGATGGGATTCGGCCGTTCTCGTAAAGATCGATTCCAATGCCGACTACCAGAACGCGTTTGTAGGCAAGAGGAGCTGCGTTGGATGGAACAACTACGGGCGGCCGGCCGAGTGTCCCCGGCTTCTTCCCAAGGGGCACAAAATAGAAATTGTATACAACAAGCGCGGCAAGCGCGATCAAGGCTATAATTGAGGTTATGGCGGATCGCACCGATGAGCCTCCGGTTTGAAGCTTTCACTTCCAGAACATTATTTTTGATCGAGGCGGACTCGAGAGACGACTGACTGATGGAAATTCGTTTGCATTAGTGCCTGTCGTACCAGTATTTCCAAATCGCCGACTTGGTTCGGTTGAAATTTTTGCCGCGCGATTGCTCGGCGTAGGACGCCGTCGGCTGGCGTTTCTGTAATGACAGTGAGAGCTAAGACGCCGTCGGGAAGAGGTTGGGTCGTAACGGTGCCGCCGGCGGGAATGGCAATCTCGTCGCCGCTAATCGTTGGTAGAAGATTCAATGAGCCATCTTCCCGTATAACAATTATTGTTGCAAAGCAGGGTGATTGGGAGCTAAGCTTCAACGCAAATTGCCCGGGACCGCCCCGATTGTCCGCCGTCGTCCGATCCACGGATGCAAAGAGAGTCGGCGATGATCCGGCGAGACTGAAGGACCATCTGCCGACAAGTATCCCAACCAAGAGACAAGCAGCCAGGGCGAAGGCGCTTCCAATCGCCAAGGGAGTTGTCAGGCGTCGCGCGGCCGTCCATCGGACTGGCCCCTTGACTGCGCCATCCGGATCGTTGACGACTTTGTTGGACTGTTCACTCAGCAGGCGTTCGCCTCCGACGCGATGCATTACATCAAGCCAGTGATCAGGTTGTAGATCGTCGATAATATCAAATAAATCCGCCAGTCCCGCCGGATTGAGCAAGAGTTCAGCCACTTCGTCGATTTGGAGGGCCTCGACGCCGCGCTCGATCACATTGGCCGCTCGATCCTCTGGAAGGCGTTGACTATGGGGAAAATGAGTCGAATTCGATTCCGATAAATACTCCGAGGGATCGAGCGCATCCCGACGCCGGGACGGCATGCGAAACCGTTTGCCATAGAGTTCTTGGAGAAAACTGACATGCTCTTTCAATGATAAATAATCCGTGAGGGCGTGACATAGCCAATCATCGGCGACGGGTCGTTGTTCTGGCGGGAGCGTGAGCTTTCCACCCCGATCGGAGCGGAATATGCCCCTTACAAGATCTCTTGGGACATTTACGCCCGTGGCACTAGTCATGAGACTTCTCCAGAGGGATGGAGGCTCCAGCCCCTTCGTTAAAGCGGAAAGAGAGGGAACTCGGCCGTGTATTCCGGGCCGGAATCCGGCTGACATTCGCTGGGCACGGCCAAGCGTAACTCGCGGCGCAGGCGCAATAGGCTTCGATCGATAAGCGACGCGCTTCCGCGGTGTCATAAAACGGCGGCTTCGGCAAACGGATTTCCATCGCGCAGGCCGTTTCCTTGTCATTCAGCTGATCGACATAGCGCCGCCGCAGAATCACGGCCTGGGCCGACGCCAATTTGTTGAGAGCCACCTCGACGCGCTCCGCTCGGAGAACGAATCGCAACGATTCCTGATAGGCTACCGCGGAAGCCCAGCGATAAGCCTGTTTCCCCTTGCCGATATGCGTTACGGCATCCTGGACTACCTGCCGAGCCAGCGAATCCATGCGAGCAACGCCGTAATCGGCAAACAATGCGGCATAATCATAGCGATCGGCGCAATAAAGGACGGGGAACGCTTGCAACCTCCCTTGCACCGTCATGAAAGCATGTCGACAAATCGGTTCAAACCAATCTTCGTTGAATTTTTGCTGCATCAGGCGCTCCAGATGTCGGGCTCGTTCCTATCACGGTCTGAAATGGCCGAGAAGCAAGAATCGGATAAATCGGATTGATATACGACGATTCTCAGCTTATCTCACCGCCATCGTGGTCGTGATTAAGATATACCCTCAAGAGTGCCAACGCAACATCTCGCTTTCTCTTGATCTCAATTCTCTTTGCATTGGGCGACCTCTTATCGTCGGGCAAAAGGGTCCTGGCTATGTCATCGAGCGTCACCTTCTGCTCGCTGAACCAACTCAACTTAATAATGTGGCGTTCCAATTCCGGTAGAGAATCGATTGCTATCAGCAATCGGCCTATATCCAGCGAGCTGGCTTTCTCGGCTGGGGCTTGTGGATCCTCGTCGTCGAGGGAATGATGCCGCCGCATTCGGCGCAGCTCATCGACAGCGAAATTCAGCGCGACTCGTGTCACCCAACGGCGATAATAGATCTCTGTTGGCAAATCGACATCCAACGCCCGCAGGTATGCTTCGGCGGCGGCGCTCTCAGCCAGGTCGCGCGCTCGACTTGGGAGCAGTCCCCAGTTTCGGCACCGCAAATAGACCGCCCGCTCGGGAATTCCTTCCTCGAGAGCGGATGCCGCCAACGTCGCTTTCTGTACATCAGCCACCAGGCAAACTCCGAATAAAGTGGCTCGGCGCGCCTCTCAGCCCAGCGCCTCCCGTGTCGAATCGTCTGCGACTTCACTTTTTTTCTTAGGTGCTTGCGGAGTGTCCCGCAAGAGAACATCGGGATAACGTGCTCACGAAAGGATTTGTCACAAAATCGTCAATTAAGCCGAAAAAAACGAAGCCCGGTACGTTATCTGATCAGACGAGCGAATTTCTCTTGGCTTCCAAGTTTTCCTTTGCGAGGCAATTGCCACCGGTTTACAATCCGTGCGCGATTTCGCGGCACCCAGGCAGGTATTCACCATGAAGCATTTCACGATTCCGCTCCTTCTCGCCGTCCTGGTCGTGGGAGCCTTTACGCTCGGCCGCCTTTTTCCGCCAGAAAAGGAAGGTGGCGACGGGGCGTCCCCACCTTCAGAGCCTCCGCGAGAGACGATCCTGCCAGGGGGCCAGGTGAACGTCGTTCCTCCTGCGGCAGGTCGCCCGGATGTTGTCGATGCGAATCTGGTGCGTGGAGAGCTGCAACCGGGCAAAACGCACAAGACCATCCTCGAAGGCACGATCCGCTCCGTGGGCACGGATCAGTTTTGGCTGGCTTTCGAGACCAAAGTCAACATTCACTATGTATTTGAAGCGCAGGTGGATCGGGAGATCATCGCGAATGACGGCGACACGATTGTCGAAAAGCGACATTTCCGCTCCGTCAGATCCGTTAAATTCGACACTACCTTGGAGGACTTTCGTTTGAAGCTTGGCCCCGTGAAATATGCGGTCCTCGCTTTCGCGGCCTTTTGGGATCCCAAAACGATGGTGACTTCGGGCGGCGTGGCGGGAGCGGCTATAAACGATATTTCGGCAAAACCGATCTTGGATATGCTCAATTGGTTTGGCGTCGACGTGCTCAAAATAACAGGTCAGCGCGATAAGATCTTTAAAGCTTTCGCTCGACTCAATAGCCTCAACGGCAAGTCGATTCAGATTGCCTATCGAAACAAGGCAGGCAAGGAGGGCCAACCACCCGACACGGGGATCCGCAGCATTCTATCGATTGCCGGAGAAATTACGCCGGATGAGCAGTTCTTCCATCAACATAGTGCGGTTCTTTCCGACGTCCTCATTTTCCCAGAGCGATCGCGCGAGCCTGGCCAAACTTGGCACGTGAAGGGAAATGCCTTTTCCCACCTGATCGACCCGGCGCTTCGAGCCAACGTCGGCGGCGAGGTGGTGATGGTACGCCACGCCGACCGAAAAGACGAAGGTCCAAATGTCGCCGTCCTTCACATCGAGGAAGGGCGATTGACGCTCGATTCGGTCATCCCTGGGCAGGCCCCGTTGGGCTGGTTCGATCCACGCGGCGAGCTGCTTTTCTCGCGTGACGCCAAGGCCGTGGTCAAGGCGAGTCTGTCGGGACGGGGCAAACTGGAACATGTCGCCGGCGATCACCTCTTGTTCAAGACTAAGTTCCTACAGGAACCCCAGATCTCAGCAGTTTATTCTTGCGAGGTCGTCGACACAGTCAAGGGGGCGAAATGAGCACTCTGCTCGAAATCTCTCCAAATAAACTTCAGAGGTTGAAAGTTGGGCGCTCGGCTTCCTGCAAAGTGGTTCTCTCCCATCCCACAGTGTCTTTGGAACACTGCGCTCGTTTTTCGCACCGGGGCAGGATTACATGTCCGCAATCTCTCCAGCGGAACATTAGCCGTCAACGGCAAGCCGATCAAGGAGCGACTGCTTTTGGAGGGTGATCGAGTCGATTTCGGCGCGGTTCGCTTCATAACCAAGGGCGGGGCGCTGCTCGGATTAGCTGAGGAAGGGCTTGATCTGAATGTTGAGAATCTAGTCGTGGAATTCGACGCTTCCGACGGCAAAAAGGAGCGACCGCTCGATAGAGTCTCGCTGCAAATCAAGCAGGGACAATTTATCGGCCTGCTTGGCGCCAGCGGTTGTGGCAAGAGCACGCTGCTGCGCTGCCTCGTTGGATATCAATCCCCGACGCAAGGCCGCGTCTTGATCGGCGATGCCGACGTCGCCACGCGAGCGGCAGAGATTTGGCCGATGATTGGATATGTGCCCCAGGTCGATGTGTTGTTTCCCCTGCTGACCGCGCGGGAAAATCTGGATTATGCGTTGCGCTTGCGCGCTCCGGACCACAGCAAAGCGGAACGGCAGAAGCTAATCGAAGATCGCCTGCGCCAGCTTGGCATTGCCGGCAAGGACGAGAAAAACCCCGGTCTCGACAAGGCGGATCTTTCGGTGCGTGATTTGAGCGTAGGCCAACGAAAGCGTGTGGCCGTCGCTCAAGAGATGATTACAAAGCCTCGCGCCTTGTTTCTCGACGAACCAACGGCGGGCCTCGACCCGGCTCGCGAACTCGACCTCATGCGCAACCTGAAAGCCTTGGCGCACGCGGGAACCACGGTCGTCTGCGCGACGCATGTTCTCGAAAATTCAAGACTCTTTGACAGAGTCATCGTCCTGGCCAGGGGAGGGATCGTCTATGATGGCCCGCCCGAGGACCTTTTAGACGCCTTCTCAGCGACGACATATGCCGGAATCTACGAATCGACCAAGATTCAAAGCAGTCGAGGCATTCGTCGTCAATTAAGCCCGAAAGTGCAACCTGTTGATTCCAAAAAAGCGAAGGTAAAATCAGTACCTCGGCTTGGCTTGTTCCGTCAGATCTTTATTTTATCGATGCGCGGCCTTGTCTTGATCGGGCGCGACCGATTTTGGGCCGCCTTGCTGGTGATTCAACCGATCTTCATGGCGACCCTGATCAATTTCTCCCAAGCCCGGCCCGATGGTCTTTTGCCTATTTTCACATTTGCCGCCGTGACTTCGGTATGGCTGGGATTGAACAATACCGCTCGGGAGCTGGTGCGCGAGCGCCGCAACTATGCCCGCGAACGCCTGATCGGCGTAACTCCGACGGGATTGGTTCTTTCCAAAATAATTCTCTTTATCCTCGTCGGGCTTTTGCAGCTTGCGATTTTGACTCTATTGCTCACGCACGCCAATTTGCTTTCCGACGAGGGCAAAAATCTGGCCAAGTATTCGTTTCTCGGCATCCTATTGCCCCTTTTCCTGGCTTATCTTGGCGCATGCCTCTTGGGTCTCACCGTGTCCGCATCCGTGAAGAACGAGGAATGGGCCGTGGCGTTGTTGCCGTTGCTCATTTTGCCGCAACTACTTTTGACGCGCGAAGCAACGCACGCAACGGCTTATAACGGGCGCCTTCACTCCGTCGCCAATTGGATTAATCCAGCGGGCCAGGGCCAAACAGTTGGCAGCGATGGCCGCTGGCTAAACGCGGTAGACATCGTCTCGCTTGCCACATTCACTCGGCCATGCGTCTCGTTTTTAAAAAACGATTTTCACCCCGTGAGCGACGGGGTACCTGGCAAGCCGCCGTCGCCAGGGTTTGCCCGCATCGTCGATAGCGTCCACCTTCTTCTGCTTGCCGCGCTGTGGGCGATTGCTTTGTTCGCGGTCGTTCGAGCCGTCGAAAAATCTTGGTTCCAAACGCTACATTGATTCAACCTGGTGGTCCAGTTTGGAGTTTATACGATGTCCGATTCCACCCAACGTGATTCCGCGTCCCAAGAAACCTTCGGCCGCGCCGAGCGCCGCATTCGGCGTATCGCCGTGTTTGGTTCGCGGGGTAGCGGTAAGACCTGTTTTTTTGCCTCAATTTATGGACATTCTGCAGAAGTGGCGGGCGCGGCCATCTCGTTTCCCGACGACGCTACCTTGGCTTATTTAGAAGAAATGTGGGGCGCTTATACACTGTCTGAGACGGGGTTTCCCGATCCAACAGCGGCTGAAGTACCCTCTCGATTACGCTTTGATGTGGCGGACGAGGTACGCAGTTGGTCTGCGGAAATTCTCGACCATGCCGGCGAAGCGATCGAACGCCGCACACCCGCTAACAATCTCAATGACGATCTACGAGAAATCGTTCATGCCTGGCTACGTGAGTGCGAGGCCATCCTGATCTTTCTCGACACATCCCAAGATCAGGGGAAAGCGACGCTCGAACGGCGCAATGAAGTTGCCAAGTTGTTGGAGCTTTGCCGGGAGGAATGTGAGATCGGCAGAATCAATCGTCCGCTCGGACTGCTACTCACAAAATGGGACGGCCAGGGGATAATCCAACTGCCGCCGGAAAAGGATGAATCGGAAAACGACGAGATTTTACACCAAAAACGGGAGGAGGCTTTTGGCAAGGAAGAGCGCCGCGCCAAACAATACCTCGCGGCCAATCCGGCGTTTCGACAAATCCAAAGCACGCTAGAGAAATTCGGCGAACGCGTTCGCGTTTTTCCCGTGTCGGCCTTGGGGAACAACCGAGAGCATCTGAAGGCACCGAAAAAGCCCTACAATCTATTGCGACCGATGGCCTGGGCCTTACAGGAAAGCGACTCCGTTCGCTTCGATCGCGCTCAACAAGCCGCTGCCCAGGCGCCGCGGTCGCTCCGCAAATCTATCAGCGTGATGAACGCTTTGATTCATGAAGACGGGATCACCAATGGCCCCATTCATGACCAAATCAATGCCAAGCTCGCGGAGCTAAACAAGAAGTTGAGCCGTTGGCGGATCGGCAGTTTCGTTGCCGCGGCAGTCGTCTTGTTGGCCATGTGCGGCGGCGTCTATGGGGCGTGGATCTCCTTTGCCGATCGCCAATATCAGGCTTGGAATGAATTTTGCTCCAGCGAATCGGGTAAAACGGAAGCCAGTGCCGATCGCCGAGCGGATATGGCGGATTCGATCTTGGCCTGGCATGGCACGGTTCTTGGCAGTCAAAGTAAAACCCAATTGGAAAAATCGCGGTTGCTTGATCGCGAGATCGCGCTCGACTACGGCGCAAAATTGGCATGGGACGGCCTGAAACCGAGTCTCGCGGAGACGGCCAATGCCGCGCCAGGAGATATTAGCGCGGAAAAACTAAGGGAACTCGAAGAGAGAATCAGGAAAGTTGGCGAGACTCATGGCACACGCGCTGCGTGCCGCGAGTGGACCACCCACCTAGCATCGATTGAAGAGAAACGAAAGACCGTCGAAAAACAAGATGCAACATATGCGGAATACATGGACAAGGACCGAAAGCTAAAGGAAACGCAAGATTACAACGAGCTTATTCGACTATGGATGCAATTTCCATCGGAAAGTCCGGCCCAACCAGAGCGGCGCAAGAGGGAGGCCGAGGAATTGGTAAAGGGCTATAAGGACAAAGAGGACGAACAACGCTATTACAACATCAAAAAAACTTGGACGGCGGTCATCTCGGACATACCCGGTTGCGTGCGTGCCATTCTGAGCCTGGAAGACTTCCTTACAAAGTGCCACAAGTCGCAGACCTATCGGACGCGGGTGGCGGAGGATGTGGCCGAGGCGCTGAAGAAGATCGATAACATTGAGTATCAAATGGCCAGCAATCAGGTATCGAAGGCCTCCAGCTCGGAATCGATCAGCGATTTCCAGCCGGCACGTGAGGCGTTGTATCGCTATTTGCAGGAGACCTCTATCCCAGGACTCGCGCATCAACGCCGGCCCGTAGTCATGGCAAGCCAAGCCAATAGTTGCATGAGTTGGTTTGATAACACTCTGGCCGGTAAAAAATACGATATTACTTTCTCGAAGCTCAACATACCCCGCGGCCATGAACTATTTGAGAATGTGAGAAATCCAGACGGAAGTCAATCCAGCAAATACACACTCAAGCTGTCAGGATTGGTTGATATCGACTATTCGGCAGGGGCTAATAAGGTCGTCACACCGGAAAAAGCTACCAAGCGAATCAGTAACGATGAAGTCGACATTAGTCTCGATGAGCTACAGCAGAAGAAAAAGCCGGACGCTGTGTTTTATAAACCTGGGGATAGCAAAACGCTTGACATTGTCGTTCTAAGGTACGGCTGGGCGGCCAGCATTGGACGCGGTTATGAGCCTCCCGTCAACGTGAGCACGCCAAAGGACAAATACCTTCCTAGTATATTGAAGAGGGGGCTTGAAATCTCGAGCAACGGGAAGACGGCCAAGTTATACATCGATATGTCCGATTCCGATATCCCCACTCTGCCGACTTTCAGGAGGTAAATTGGGCATGGTTCCAGTATTGGTTCATCGCTGGTTCACGGAGGGGGGCGCCAGCTGGGCCTTTCACCCCGACATCGTTCCATTGTTCAAAGCTTGCCGCTTCGCGCTCAGTGGCGAGGCGAATGGTCAGCCCGGCCCAGTTGGGCCGTCGATGGTCCCTGATCAAGGTTTAGTCCTCGTTGGCGTTCGGACCAAGGATCCCGATCGGCCCCTTGATGAACACGGCCGACGGCTTTCCGTGCTGAGTGTGGCCGTTTTTAGGGAAACGCCGAGTGATGCGGAGTGCGAAGAGGTTCGCACTGCTCTGCTTGCGATGCCGTTGCCGATGAAACGGAGCGAGGACGCCGGTCTACAACTCGAGTTTGCTTGGGAAAATAAAACTCCGGCTCGGGCTTCGGTTCCGGCAATTGCTGAGAGAGCGACGCCGTCCAAACCGCCACCCACGCCCGGGCCGGCCAAGCCGTCCCGGCGTTGGTTCGGTGTCGGCATTGCCGCTGTGGCCACGCTGACCGTCGCCCTTGTCTGCATTTTCGCTTTTCAAACCCCCAACGAAACGACACCTCCGCCTAGCGATACCAATCCGAAACCGAATATAGGTAATCCAGCCCACAACGATCCGCCGAATAAAGAGCCGGTCTTTGACTCGGTAGAAGCAAAAATGAAGATCGTCTTCAAGATTGGAGACCCGGCGGCCACGCCGGACTCCCTTCTAAGCCTCATTAACGATCCGAAATCTAGAATCGAGATGCTCAAACTCCTCGACCGTGACGAAGTCAATAAGGACATTCTGCTTAAGTGCAACACCTTTCTCCTATCAGGCGTGATGGTCAACGAGGATGAAACGGGAATAAAGGGCGGCTATCCTTTTCCCTTGGAGGCGAAGGAACTCTCACCAAACCTGGATCGCCTTGAGACAATCGCAAAAATTGCCAGCATCACCACGGCATCTCCAAACGAAAAGATCGCGCCGTCGCCCGATCGAGTTATCAAGGACGCGGAGGAAATAGCGACCCAAATTTGCTATTGTGATTTGAGAATCACAAGCAGGAAGCTAATTGACTTATGTGCAGCCGATGTGCGCTCCAAGAAGGAGTCACTAGCGGACCTGGCGAAGATAATTACGGATATTAAGGTCAAAGCGAATCGGCTCACGAAGGTGAGCGACGAATACAAAAAGTATCAGGACAAGGTTCTTAATGGGCAGACGCATCATCGATCAGAGCTCTCTGCAATTATTTCCAATAATGCAATGGAAATGCACAAATGGGCATCGAACTTGATGAAGGTGTCTGACCACGAATTTGCATGTAACCTCATACAGCCTGACGACCTCAGCTTCAGTCGTTCGACAGTTTTGCTCTCGGGAAGACTCCTAGAAGACGCTCGGAAGCATATAATTGATTCTCTGCCGGAACACGAAAATGGGGTGTCAGAGCAAAAGAAGCTGGACGAAAAAATTAAGTTTAACGAAAAGGTTGCCAAAGGAATTTTGACTTTCGATTGGTCCAAAGATGGTCTCTCGGGCCTTTCCGCCGCTGCCCAAGTGACAAGAGGTCAAACCGTGAAATATCGAAGCGACCCACCAGACGTGCCGGTTCTACTCGACGCCATGCCAAAGAAAGTCGAAGTAAAAATAAATAAGGTTTCGCATTCTTTCGATGTCCAATGCCCGAGTTTAACGGTGCCTCGACTGCTGACCTACAGCGAATTGAAGCGAAAGACGGATTTGCCAAGGAAAGGTACGAATTGATTGATGTAACTTTCTTTGAGTTCTGTCCAATAAGTTTGTGGCGGCATGTTAGAAACGTGCCGCCACAAACTTATTGGACAGCCTTAGTAGATTGGATACTGCATAGTAAAGTCGTCCAGCACATTTCCTAGGGGAGGGCAACATGCGTTCCGCGAAGACGTTCACGTTTGGCGGGCCGGCGGCGCTGGCACTGTTCTTTCTGACCTGGCCCTTGGAGGCGGTTGCCGCCGACCTGGTCCCAGAGCTAGGGACCTGGGAGATAACCATGCCCTTGGAGGGCGGACGGGAATTCAAAGCCACCGTCACGTTCATCCGAAAAGACGGAGGCCGAGTCCACGGCGTTATGGAGTGGCGGTCCGACGGCCCGCAGAGAACCCTCGAGCTGTTTGTCGCTCAACCGGACATCGGCGGATCCTGGACCTTCGTTGGCCGCGAGGAGCACACTCGGGTCGCCGATCAATTCCCTGCTGTCTACCGGGCCACGCTTGGCGCCAAGGGGCGTACGTTCTCCGAGTTCGTTGCCACCAGCCAGGGGTCAACGGGAGTGATCGGATCCATCCGGTGGGTCAAGGCGGCGACGCCTACCTACAATGCCGTTCTCACGGCATCACTAAACCTCAAGGGCGATCGGCCCCTGCTCTACCAACAATGTTCGGGGAACTACGTTCTAGACGGCGATCACATACACCACGGGCCAGACTCTCGCCTTCTCGCCCAGCTGGCCAAGTCGAAAGACAAACACGTGGCTGGGCTGGCTGAGATGCGGACAATCCTCCAGGAGTTGCACGATCAGTCGACGACAAAGGACGCCAAACAGCTGGCGGAATGGGCCAAGGGCGACCTCGAGCGGCGGGCGAGGTTCGTGAAGTTCTTCGCGGAAGCGCTTCGCTCAGACGATGACGGCGGCAACACTGGCAAGGCAGTCGTCAGTCTGTTCAACAGCCTCGGTTTCGAGAAAGCGTTCGATAGGCAGCGGTCGTCGATGGAACTCGCATGCGTAACAGTGCTGGCAATGAACCAGATCCAGGCGGATATTCGCAAAGACTATATCGCCCGCAACCCGAAACCGACGGCGCTTCCCGCCCGGAAATTCACCACCGGCTTCAAGGTAGCCCCGAGTGGCCGCGTCTTCGTCACCCTTCGTAACGACACGGGTAGCGATCTACGTAACGTCGCCGTCAGCCCCAAAATGGTTGTGGACAAGAAGCGCTTGGATGCGTACGAGCAGGACAATGCCCAGAAGGAGCGGATGTACGGCGCCATCGGCATCGGGTTGGGAATCGACATGCGAACGGTAGGCTCGGCCCTGAAGCTGGAGGACGTGCTCTACAAGTATTTCCGGATCGACAAAAGCTTGCCCGTGTTCGTGCCTCTGTGGCCGAAAGGAAAGACCCTCGAGGTGGAAATCGGTATGTCGGGCGACTTGAGCCTTATCGCTGCCTCGGCCGGTGCGTGGCTCGGCAGCGATGAGGGAGCGGCCGAGTTGTCTTTCGACCTTGACGTGATCCGACGCGTGATCCGGGCGACGCCGGCCAAATAGGGGTTGCCCTAAACGTAGATTCGATGTCAGCGGTCCCAGTTGACAAATATACTCAAACCTTGGTCGCCATCGACTATCAATAAAGATCCCCGCCTCAATGGACGGGGTATGACGACAGCCCCGCAGCGACGGCGTTATTGCTCCGCGGCTCGACTTTCACGTTGTACGGAGGGGTGGCATTGACGCAGATCATCGGGCTTCCGTTGACTGCTCGGAGGTCGAGGGCTTCAGTGGTGGCTCAGTGGATTGGACAGTTTACCGGCCTGTCACATTGTACCAAGTTAGCGGATGCGGAGGCCACGCTCCGAACCGCCGTGGCCACGTTCCGGGCGGCGAATCCAGCGGAGTCAACCACCAAGGCCAAAGCCGTTCGGCGGCTGGCTGCCCGGGTGCTTAACCTGCGGGTCAAGCTGCTCAAGGCCAGACGGAACGCATATGGTCCGGTGGACGACTCAAGCGTCTGGGCACAAAAGTTGCTGGAGCCAGAAAGGGCTATTTTGGCTTCGGGTGTGAGTGGCATCCTGGTAGAGTTCGCGGCGGCGGACGCGCAGCAGTAGACGCCGAAACAGGCGCTGCACGTGACCGGGACCGCCATACTAGTTCTTCGAGACGCCAAGATCTTGCAGGCGACCTCGGAAGGTGAGCTTGGTTTTTCAGCTACCGCAGGACTTCGTGACCGCGGATGAAGACGAACGCGATAACGCGGCTCAGGCGGACGAGGTGTTCTTCGCGCTGCACGGGCTGCGCACAGAGTTGGTATTCATCGACGAGTACCTGGGGCAGTTCGAGGCGTTGCGTGATTCGGACCTCGAGCAGGCCGAGAACATGCTGTTCCACCTCCGCGGCACCACTGACACTGCCGTTAGCCTTTTCAACGACTTGGTCGGCCTGCTCCTCGCTGGGAAGACGCTTGATCTCGGGAAGCCTCTGCCGCGCGAACTACGCCTGACTCGGCGTCGGGAACGACCTGCGGACGATTGCATGTCGGAGGGAGGTAGTATGCATGCCGAGCCAGGCGCTGCAGGAGACGACGGGCGGCATGTAAACTTTCTGGATTTCGTAGCTCACTCGGCCCCCGCCGCTGATGAGCTTGGTCGTTGGGAAGCGGGGAGCGGAGCGATGGTGGAACCGCGGATCGGCCGTGTTCTGGGCCACGAGATCGCCTTCGCGGCCGCATGTGCCGAGGCCGAGAAGCAGCTCACCCCGAGGCACTGGGCGCTGTGGTCGTCAGTCCGCTGCCCGGCCCGGTACGAGATCGCCCCGCATGCCGACGAGTGGGAGCCGGTGTTGGGGTTCGCCCCGGACGATCGGTCGTACTTGGAGTACGGGTACATGCTGCCAGACGAGTCCGGGCGTCACGTCCCGGTGTGCCGGGTGCTGGTGGATCGCCGTGTGTCGGGGTCGGTGACACAGATCGAGTGGTATCCCACCCGAATCGACCCCCGCAAGCGGCCCGACTGACGAAAGCAGGCCGAACCCATCGGTGGTCCCGATTGCCATTAGATGCACTGCGGAATCCTGAGGAATTCTCTCTTCATTTTGCGCGGTGTGTCAGATGGACCGCAGGGTCGGATCGATCCGAGACAGGCAGCGTACTGCGAGGGACGTTAGGAAGGCTTGAGCCGTATGAAGCGGAAGTTTCCCGTACGGTTTCTTGGGGGCGGGGGTGGCGTGAGTCATCCCTGCTACCCGACCGACAAGGTTCTCGATGTTTCCTTGTTCAGCAGCAAGAGGCAACGAACGATGGCGATCCCGGCGGAAGCGCTAGGACTTGAAAAGCTCAACGTGGTCGTGCATGGCAAACCTACGCTTGCCGCCGCATATGAGATTCTGCGTGACTGTTGGACCGGCGGTGATCGTGACCGCGAACTCGCTCTGCACCTGATGTTCCTCTGTTGGTACATGCTGATCGAACCGCCGCACCTTACTGGCCTCGACGAGCGACGGGTGCCTTCGGCGGAGCTTGTCGAGGTATTCAACGAAGTTTACGATTACATGAAGCCCGTAGGTCAGGGTCAAGCCGAATTCTTGTATGTCGTTGGGTTGATGAGCAATCTTTCGCCGTGGTTGCTTGGCGATAACGACATTTGGGAAGAGCGAAGCCGTAAATATCGCGCCATGTATCGCCGGTTGGAGCCGAATGGACTCGATCCAGGTATGTTCGAAGGGCGCGGCGCTTATGGCGAATACTTCACAGGCCAAGCGCGAGTGAAGGATGGCTATTGAAAGGCGAGGCCGCCGAACCCATCTATGCCCTCGATAGTCCATAGGCACACCGAGGAAGCCTCCTGCATACCGCGAAGAATCACCAGCGTCGTTCTTCCAGTCCAAAATTAAACGCAACCGTCGCGCCGCACGGCAAATTTCACGATGTCTCGTTTTCGCCGCGCCTGCGTGCGGCATTGCGAATCGCGTCAACGATGCGGACGAGCGTCTTGATCTTCCCGAGTTCGGGAGCGAGAATGGGGCCATTGGTGTAAGGATGGTTCGGTGGGGCGGTCCCATCGAAGAGTGAAAAGTGTTACTGTGCGCAGGCGCGCAATAATAATTGATTCGACGGCGGAGGGCGCTCGATGGCGGAAGTCGTGCATTCACTAACCTCCGCGAACGGGCGGTTTAGGATCGAGGTCGTGCGGCGACCGACAGGTGGGTATCAATTGGCGTACTTCAGGCACATTGAGGAGCGGGTTCCGGAATATGGCTTCGTGTACGAAGGATGGATGCCCGTCCCCGAGCGAGTGACGCTAACCGATACGCCAGAGCGTGGCGCAACTTTGGCTGTGGAGGCAATGGCACTTTTCGAGCGTCAAGACGCCGATCCAGGTTGAACGAAACAAGGAGGCAGGTCCTTAATGCGTGGCGGTCGAGCACGGTCGCCGAACATGGCATTCGGCGCGTTTACTTGGCAATGCCTATTTGTACTTTTACTTGCTTTGCCTTTTCATGCACGGCTGTTGAAGTCTTGTCATCTGCGAACTTGAGTGTTGTGAACTGGTCCAATCGTTCCTTGACCGATTTGGAACCGAGCTGGAGCCGTAAATTCTCGGTTAGTGCCGAGTAACTCGGGGAAATCGTGACCAAAAAACTCGCGTATTCGTAGGCTTGCAGCTCTCTGAAAACGGCCTCAGGTGGAATACTTGCAATTTGCTTGGTGTGGTAGAGTACAATGCTAATGTTCTGATTATGTTGCCCCGACAGTCTGTCAACGCAGGCCATACCGGAATCGCTTTGGCTATAAAATATGTCATACGGTTCCGCCGACTCGATTTCTTTCTCGTATCTCCCCTCCTTATCTGTTGTGACGACGACTGGCTTGCCCTTCAGATTGCCAGGGATGTTGATGAGAATGGTTGCATCAGCGACAGGATTCTTCTGTGCATCACGGACGACTCCAGATACTTTGACTTTATCGGGTTTCTCCGGCTTGGAATCATCCGTTGCGGGACCAAATAGAATGGCGAAGCCCATTAGGACTCCGACGAATTGGTAAGTCTTCAAGGCCCTTTCACCTCCACTTTGATGGCGTATTCGAGGGATGCTATCAATTTCGCTTTAACACCAGAAATTCGTCCTACAAGAAGAAGGCTATCTTGTGGTTCGCTCTCTGGTATTTCGAACTCGATGTGCCCGTTATCGGCTCCTGTCGGTTCCAGGAAAGCATAAAGTTTTTTGCCGGCAATATCGCGGACAATGAAAGCATAAAGTACAACTCGGTAGTCATCATAGGAATAGGTGAGGCGGACTTTCGTGTTGGTGGGCGGTTGTCCTCCCGAGAATGTCCCAAGTGGCCGAGATGAACCCTTAAAGAGACGCCAGTCCTGAATGGCTCCCCTCAGTTCGGCGCTCTGTCCTTCTGTCGCCAAACGCTCGATCATGGTTCGAAAAATAGGATTCGACTTGACCCACTCCTCGCTGGCTATTTCGAGTGTGGATATGGGAATCTCAAGTCCGTTAATCGTGTGACGTGCTGCTGGTTTAGTCAAGTACCACAGTGTAATACTAATAACGCTAAGTATAACAAAAGCGACAACCGAGAATGAAAATTTCTTCCTTAGCCACCAGATTTGGTTCTTAGCGAACTTTTTGTCCTCCTCATTCACACGAGAGCCTTCAAGAATCGACTCAACAGTTCGATTACCAGTACGACGGAAAGAAACCCAGCCTATAGCCTGGGCCAAGACGCTCACGACCGTAGTTAGGGCCGTGACTCCGGCGTTGAATAATAGCAGCCAGGAGGATAGATCATTCTGCGGTGTTGGTGAGGTAGCCATCGGGCACCACGGCTTTTGTGGACACACTGCGAGTATCATAGGTATCTACGAAAAAAGGATTAGGGCCGGCCGCCGATCCGCCGAAATCGTCCCTTTTGAAAATGCGCAGGTTGTGGGAGAGACGAACGTCCTTGTGATTCGGTACTTTCGCCAGGCTAAATGCCGATCTAGTTCATCTTTCGAATTGGAAAACATTGAGCTATTTCAGCCTTTGGACGTTCCTGGTCGTCACAGGTGGGAGCGCACCCACCTGACTCAGCCTAAGCTGCATTTTATACAGATTTCCACTTCATTGTAAGCTTCCAGATGCGCACAGCCGATTCCCTTACACGCCGCATCATGAACTCCAGGAATGACTGGATGAATAGACCAGCTATCGGTCGATTTGGCCGCGCTCGACCGTCCTATCGCACACCTAGCAAGTAGCAATTTAGCCGCCAGACCCTCAATTATGAGAAAAAACCGCCCAAAATGGTGACAAAACGTGCCAAAACGTGACAAAATGCCTTTTGGGGCTCAGACCGGATGACGGCGACGACTGCCACGCGGACGATGATTTCCCCACAAAACACGCCATTTCCGCTTGTCCGACCGCTCTCTTCATGCCGCCGCTGCCCAGCCGCCAATTATGAGAAAAGTGACGCCGAAAGTGCCATTTTGACCCCGTTTGTCACGAAACCGGCCTAAAACCGTCGAAAACCGGCCCAAATCTGGCGTTGTTTGGACCAGTTTGTCGCAGCGGCAATCGGTTGCAGATCGCGCAGGATGACGGGAGCACGCCCTCGTTCCGTCCTCGGCAAGAACAAGATCGCCTCCTGAATGTCAGGCGCCAGGTTCACAGCCTTCCCTGCCACGCTGCCATCGGCCACCATAGGAGTGGCTTGCTCGATGAGGCAATTCAACAAAGCTCGGCTTCCGGTCCGAGGGTAAAATCGCCCTCGTTTCGGTTCGGACGTTTGCCATTCGACCTACCGATGCGCTGCCCGTTGGGGCGTCCCGAGGTCCCAGTCACGCCTTTTTTTAGTTGCTCGCGGCAATACGGCCGGTGACAATCGCAGTGCGTCCAACGCTGCCGGGCCTGTTCCGCGTCGAATCGTACGGGGTTCACGCCGATAGTAGCATCCAGCTACCTCGGCCTCCTTCTTGCCTGAGTTCCCGTCCGGTAGCCGGCCTCACGGGGCAGAGCCGAAAAGTGGCGCGATGACCCTTTCAATTGGATCGAAAGGACCGGGTATTCATGAGACGTAACCTACGGAAAATCATCCTCGTGAGCCTCTTCTCCGTCCTTTCCGCCGCCGAAGTATCGGCTCAGGAGAAGGATTGGACCTCGCTGTTCAACGGTAAGAATCTCAACGGCTGGCAGACGCACCCCGAGGACGAGGCGAAGTGGGAGGTCAAGGACGGCGCCATCGTCGGCTCCGGTCCGGTCGGCCATCTCTTCAGCGAGCGCGGCGACTACCAGAACTTCCACTTTCGTATCGAGGCCAAGATCAACGATAAGGGCAACAGCGGCCAGTACGTCCGCGCCGTGTTCGCCAAGTCCTTTCCCCCCGGCTACGAAATCCAGATTAACTCAACCGACATCGACAAGATCCGCACCGGCAGCCTCTACCCGGACCGGCGCGACAACTACAGCGATGACGAAAAGAAGAAAATGATCGTCCTGGAGCAGATGCACAAGCCGGACGAATGGTTCACGCAGGAAGTGATCGCAGTCGACAATCACATCATCGTTAAGGTGAATGGCAAGACGACTGTCGATTTCGTGGACGAAAAGAATCGCTACCGCAAAGGTTACTTCGCCCTCCAGCAGATCCGCGACGGTAGCGTCATCACGGTCCGCAAGGCCGAGGTCAAGGAGCTGTCGCCGGCCACGAGGATCGTAGCTGACAAGCCAGTGGCACCGGCGGCAAAGAAACTCCTGATCGTCGCCGCCAAAGCTGGCTTCCCGGTTCTGGCTGCCTTCGTCGAACACAAGAAGAAACTGCTACCCACCGAGTTGATTGCCTTGGAAGACATTGTGAAAGAGACGAAGGGGGCGGACGATGCCGAAAAGTTGAAGCGATACTTGTACAACCGCTGGAAGGCGGACAAGATTGGCTACGTCTTGTTGGTGGGCGACGCGGAGGTGATGCCGGTTCGGTATATCGCCATCACCGACGGCGCGAAGGAGACCGGAGGGACCACATTCGCACCTTGCGATCTCTACTATAGCGATTTGGCTAAGAAAGACGGATCATTTGACGACTGGAATGCGAACAAGGAAGGAATCAATGCTCAATACTTCGGCCAGTTGAAGGGATTCGATGGGAAAGACCCAATCAACGTGGACCAGATCGATTACCTTCCCGACATTGCCGTCGGCCGCTGGCCGGTGCATACGCTCCCGCATTTGCAAGCCGTGATCATCAAATCGATTCGCTACGAGAGCCACGTGCTTGCCGACGATCTTCCTGCCATCCGCCGCACGGCCTTTGTCAATGGTCCTGGCCTCGAAGACGTCAGGCAACGGATGGATGACTGGGGGAGGAAACTGGAGGGTGTCTCAAAGTGGAATCCGCTCCGGCTCTACTACAAGGATAATGGTCGCGACGATAAGACGCCGCCGCCAAACGAGGCCGAAGTCGGCAAGATTCTTCAGAACGGCGTCGGTATGATCTTCCATGTCGGCCACGGGTCCGAAACGTGTTGGGATGGTTGCCTCGACATCAAGAGTTTAGGCTCGCTGAGAGACGCCAACCTGCCGCCGGTCATGTTCTCCATTGGCTGTACAACGGCTTTGTATGCGCCGATCGCGCCCGGGATGCCTTATATCGATAGCCAGGGTAAGCTACATCGTGGCGTCGACAATAAGGAAACATTCAACGCTCCTCCACCACCGCCTAATAACTACCAGCTTGGAGTATTTGACAAGAGTAGCCTTGGCGTGGAGTTTTTCCGCTTTCCACAAAACGGAGCTGTCGCCTACATTGGTTGCAGCGCGGGCTCTCAGGGCTGCGCCTGGCCCATGATGGAGGGGTTTATCGACTACGTTGCATCGCGTGAAGAGCCACGACTGGGAGACGCTTGGGCGGCGGCGATTGTGAAGTATTACAACGACACGGGGCTTGAAAAGATCAAAGCGCACGACTGGTATCAGGTCGCCCTTTTTCACCAAGGAATGAAATTTCAGCTTTTTGGCGATCCTTCGATGCAGTTGCCCCGGTTGCCGAACCCGGCGGCCAATTTGCTAGTCAACGGCAGCTTCGAGGATGGGCCAAGCGTAGATGACTTCCTGCCGCTGGACAAGGGCTCCACTGCGATCCAAGGGTGGACAGTGACCCGCGGCCAGATCGATTACCTCGAATCTCACTGGCAGGCGGCGGACGGCAAGCGAAGCCTCGACCTGCATGGGTCGCCCGGGTACGGCGGGGTCGCCCAGACGTTCAAGACGAAGAACGGGCAACAATACCGAGTGACATTCTCGTTGGCCGGCAGTCCGGGGTGTGAGGTTCCCAACAAGAAGGTCGCCGTGAGCGCGGCCGGGAAGAGCCAGGAGTTCAGCTTCGACTCGACCGGCAAGACAACGACGAAAATGGGGTGGGTGACGAAGACCTGGGACTTCGAGGCTGTTGCTAACGAGACCACATTGGAGATTTACACTCTAGAGAAGACCGACCCCTTTGCCGGCCCGGCCCTCGACAACGTCCGGGTCGTAGCCATTCCGCCGCAGAAAAAATGACCAGCGAAAAAAGGGACGCATCCACCGGAACGCTGCCCGTCGCGGCGTCCCGATCAGCCTTTTTTGGTTGCTTAGTGTGGTACGGCCGGTGACAATCGCGCCGCGTTCTCACGTTCTCCGATACCTCCGTATCCTTACAAGGAGCCCCGCCATGTCGTCGCATCGTCACCTGCTGGCGCCGTGCCTCGTCGTCGGTTTGGCCGTGCGCTCGGTGCTGTCGGCGCACCACCGTCGCCTGCTGAGCCGCCCAAACCAAAGGACGGACCGCTGGGGATGAAGTTTGTGACGCTGCCGAAGGCGACCTTCTACATGGGCTGGGACGGCACGAAGGGATCTGCCAAGAAGACTGAGATCAAGGCGGACTTCGAGATCGCGATCCACACGGTGACGCAGGGCCAGTGGCAGGAAGTGATGGGCAAGAACCCGAGCTACTTCTCCCGCGACGGCGACGAGAAGGACAAGGTCAAGGAGATCAAGGACGCGGACCTGAAGCAATTCCCGGTCGAGAATGTATCCTGGGAGGACGCGCAGGAGTTCATCAAAAAGTTGAACGAAAAAGAGAAAGGACGTGGCTATTTGTACCGATTGCCGAGCGAGGCAGAATGGGAATACGCCTGTCGAGGAGGGGCCACTTCTGAGGAAGAGTGTGCGCATCATTTCTACTTCGAGAAACCGACCAACGAGCTATCTTCCAAACAGGCCAATTTTAACCCAATTGGCAACGGGGAGAAGGGTCCGAACCTGGGTCGCCCGACCAAGGTTGGCTCGTATGCCGCAAATAAGCTGGGCCTTTACGACATGCATGGCAACGTGTGGCAATGGTGCGACGATCTGTATGATCCCAAAGGCTCGGCTCGGGTGCTCCGGGGAGGCATTTGGAACTTTAACGCCACCTTCTGTCGCGCGGCGTTTCGCCACGGGGACACGCCGACGCGCGGGTACTCTAACGCAGGCTTTCGTCTTGCCCGAGTTCCCGTCCGGTAGCCGGCCCAGCCCGGCTGCAATGACCACTTGTTCCGCAACCAATGGTAGCGCCCACAGGAGAAAATTTCATGAAGTTCACGTTCGTGTTGGCAATCGTGTGTCTGCTGGCCGATATCTGTTCCGCAGCGCCACAAGACAAGACGGCTCCACTGCCACAGGAGACGTATGTGGGCGAATGGGTCGGCGACAATAAGGATGGGGTTGGTCGAGTCTTTACGCGGTTCATAGTCTCCAAGAAAGACAACGATTGGTCGGTCAAGGCATGGTAGAACATGGGAGCCGGTAAGGATGTGGAATTGAAGACGGTCACGCTGTCGCTCCTGGCGGGTCCGGAGAATAGAAGTTCCGAGTCTCGCCCGTATGCGTGCGCCACCTGGGAACTGAAGAATCTGGGGGATAAAAAGGGTGGAATCACCATCCACATGATCCTGGCCAATGTGAAGACAGGACTGGCGGTAGAGACAATCACGATCTTCACGGACACACCTGGCGTGAATGGCCGCGACATCGAGAACTTTAAGAAAAAGTGATCGCGCGCCCCCGCCGAACCATCTACTCCGGCAGGGAGCCCACGCGAACACGGTTCTTCGAGCCATAATGTCAAGCTCGCGGGCGGCTGCGGCTAGGCGTTGTCGTTCGGGTGCGACACGATGTCGCCGATGTAGCTGTGCTGCCGTTCGCGGAGCGGACGGACAGCACCTGCTGTTCTGCCAGCAGTATCCTACCGGGACGTGCATCTCTGGTAACGGCGTTGTACGAAGCTCCCGGCACAACGTAACTTCCTCCTCACGGAGGGCAGCCAAGGCGTGAGCCGTAACTGCGACTGCCAGCAGCAAGGCGGTCGAGAACCAGGACCGAGTGGTCCGGGTCAACCCAGGTGAAGCATCGTAAGCGTCGTCACTGAGGGCAATCGCAAGTTGCTGTTACGCTTGGGCCAAAATGGCGTCCTGCCAGTTCGGGAGGCCGATCGCAGCTCGCCAGAGCATTTACCCGGACGCCTTTTCAGCCGCCAAAAGGGCCAATTATGAGAAAAAAGTCCCCATGGGGGTGACAAAACGTGACAAAACGTGACAAAACGCCTTTTGGGCCCAGACCGGATGACGGCCGCGGCCGCCACGCGGACGAGCATTTTCCCAACAAAATACGCCATTTCCGCTTGTACGACCGCTCTCCTCATGCTGCCGCTGCCCAGACCCTAATTATGAGAAAAGTGACACCGAAAGTGCCATTTTGACCCCGTTTGTCACGAAACCGGCCTAAAACCGTCGAAAAGGGGCCCAAATTTGGCGTTGTTTGGACCACTTTGTGACAGCCGCAATCGGCTGTAGATCGCGGAGAATCACGGCCGCACGCCCCCTTTTCTTCCCCGCCGATCCTTGAGACCCGGAGTTAGCCATACGGCAACGTTGGAGATGACGCTCGAAAACGCACCCGGCCAATTCGATCCCCGCCAATTGCAAGCCTTCCGTCGCCACGCATCAGAATTCGAGCGCGTCTATCGCGAAATGCCGGGATGATTGGTTCGCGACGGTGGCAAGATTCCCCCTGCGCTTGCGACGTGGCCCGAGCGCATCGCCCTTACGTACTGGACGGTGTCAACAAACCGCGCGTCCCGGCCATCCGCTCACTCTCCCATCTGTATTGCATTGCTGACCCAGACGTTCCGTATGTCGAAATAGACGAAGATGGCTCGGAAGATTCCGTGGCATTACAAGACGCTGCCGTCGGACCGAAAAGCGACAGGCGTGCCGGCACCGAACAACCCGGTCTGAGTGTGGGCCGTGTTTGTGTATTCATAGACGGTATTCGCCAGTGTCCCGGAATTGACACTGCCGTCGGTATTGAATTCGATGACGTCGCAGGCTCGGAACTCTGTAGTTAAGGAGTGGGCCTGTCAGCAGCGTTTTAGCATGGGGCCAAAATTGCGCGGTGGCCCGGGCCAGGGCGCGCAGGCAGGATCGCGGGCCAGGCCGCGCGCTTTCGTAGAGGGCCATAGGCGTGCACTGTCCCGGGCCAGCACGCGGCGTGGTTCTTTGGTTGGGATTTTGTGATAGGCTTGAAGCACTTCCCAGCGCCACTCGGCGCCAAAACGCCTCGGAGCCAGGCGCGAACCTGGCCCCGAGACTTGACCGGCGGGAGCAAGACCTCCCTTGGGCCCACCCTCATTTCAGCATTTCTGTGGCCAACGGCCAGAGGCACCATGTCTTCGTCGAACGCGGCGTTGTTTGCTCAAGGGTTGTGAGCGACGCTTCACGCCGGCGCGTCCTCAGGCGCGCTATTGCAGCGCGGCCTGTCGCCGTGCCGCCCAACGGTGGCGGCGCTGGCAGGCGAGCCAGCGCTATCGGTCCACCGAGCGAGGCCAAGAGCGGCGGCGGGAACAGAGCCGGCGGTATCGCGAGCGACAGCGTCAGCAACAGCGAACCGAGTCAGCTGACGAAGCTTTGCCGCGCGAGGGCCAGCGCCAGGGTCTGCGTGCGATGATTTTGCCAGGCGGCCCTGCGATCGACCGGGTTGTTATGAGCTTTTCCCGATCGCCGATGAACAATCGTGCAAGCGATTCTGTAGTTTGGCCTGCCGACTGGCGTTACGTCGCGTGTTGGATCGTGAGGCGCGCTATCGGTCGCGGCGTCGGCGCTGGCGTTCGGAACGTGTGACCGAGCGTGTGCGGCCTCCAGATACGTCGTGACCAAGTCTTTGCAGATATTTTTGAGCGAGCAGCCAGGATAAAGTGCCTCCACCCCAAACCGGAGAGAGGAGCGGGCGGTCGCGAGAGCGATTTTGCGTCCCCCGTTTCCTTTCTTCGAATGGAGGAAAGAGGGAGGTTTGGTGGAGGGTACGTACATGGCTTGGAACGACGGTATCTCACGACCGGTGATGCTTGCCGACCTGGGCCAGCACTATCGGCGTTATCGCCTGACCGATTTGGAGGCGGAGGAAGCAATGGCGGGATCGCTGCGTCGTTGGGGGCAGTTGTCACCGGTGGTGGTGTGTATGCGTGAGCAAAAATTGGAACTCCTCGACGGCTTCAAGCGTTATGCGGCGGCACGCCAGGTAGGTGGGTTAAGGAGTTTGAGCGTACGAGTATTGGAGGTGGATGAGCCGACGGCAAAGGCGGCGATTCTGGGGTTGAACCGTGGTCAGGGTCCGGTACGGGAGTTGGAGGAGGCCTGGGTTGTCCAGGGGTTGGTACGTGACGATGGGATGACGCAGGTGGAAGCGGCCCACTTGTTGGGCCGACACAAGAGTTGGGTGTGTCGCCGCCTGGCGTTGTTGGAGCGGTTGAGTGTGGCGGTGAAAGAGGATTTGCGTTTGGGATTAGTGGGTCCGTCGTTGGCCCGTCAATTGACGCGGTTGCCCGTGGGCAACCAGGAAGCATTGTTGGAGTTGACGCGCCGGGAGACGTTGACGGCTCAGGAAGTGAGCGGCGTGATCGAGTTGTTGCAAGGTGCCAGTGACGAGCAGGCGGCGTTCGTGCTGGCGAAGCCTCGTGAGGCGTTGGCTCAGGTAAACGGTATGCCGACGGCATTGCGGGATCCACGTCTGAGTGGAGCCGGGAACTGGCTGGCGAAGCATTTGAGACAGGCTTTGGAAACACTGACTCGTCTGGAGAATTGGCTTCGGACGCCGAACGTGCTTGAGTTGCGAACGCAGGATCGTGAGATCCTCCAGCCGATATTGGCGCGTGTCGGCGATCAGTCCCATGTGGTAGCGGAGTTGGTGTTGGGACCGGACCTCAAGCGTATGAGGCTGCCATGAATGAGGCGTTGCGTCTGGAGATCGTGCAACGGCGTCAGAGTGGGATGTCGTTGCGTGCCATCGCGGAAGAATTGGGCCTGTCGCGTGGCGCCGTGACACGCGCGTTGGCACAGGTGCAAGCTCAGCGGGACGGACGGGTCGCCCGGCCCCGTCCACGCCACAGCATCATTGATCCCTTCGAGCCGCTCTTGAAGGAGTTGCTTGCCAAGTACCCGAATCTCACCACCATGTGCGCCTTGGAAGAGTTGCAAGCACGCGGTTTCACTGGCCAGTACACCGTCGTACGTCAGCGCCTGGGATTGTTGCGGCCACGCGCCGCGCGGCCACCCGTGCCGCGCTTCGAGACCGGGCCAGGGATCCAAGCCCAAATGGACTACGGCGTCTATGACATCGACTTTACACGTGAAGGCCGCCGGCGTGTGTACCTCTTCAGCTATTTGCTCGGCTACTCCCGCCGGCAGTATCTACGCTTCGTGGAATCGATGGATCTAACAACGACCTTGCGAGAACACGTACATGCCTTCCACCATCTTGGCGGCGTGCGCGGGTCTGCCTGTATGACAACTTCAAAGCCGTGGTGCTGCGTCATGACGCCGATGGCGTTATCTACAACCCCAAGTTCCTGGCCTTCGCCACGCATTACGGCTTCCGGCCACAAGCCTGCCGCGTGCGCCGACCGCAAACGAAGGGTAAAGTCGAGCGAAAGATGTTCCACGTCGAAAGCAGTTTGCTCAATGGTCGCACCTTCGACACCCTCGAGCATCTCAACGAGGTGACCACCTGGTGGCTGCACAACGTCGCCGACATCCGTGTCCTACGCGACTTCAAGGAGACGCCACTCCAGCGTCACCAACACGAACAACCACACTTGCTGACGCTGCCGACCTGTGACTTCGACACCGCCCAGGTCATCTATCGCCACGTGAGCGTCGAGGGCTACGTCACCCATCGGCTCAACCTGTACTCCGTGCCGTGGACGTACATCGGCCAGGTGCTACCTGTACGCGTCACCGAGAGTGAAGTCGTCATCTACTCGATCGGTCTGGAGGAGATCGCACGCCACCTTCTCGTGGCCAGCTCCCACACGGGCGTTCGCCAGACCAACAAGACCCATCATCCCGCCGACGACCACGGCCAGCGTGAACTGCTGTTACGGCAACGCTTCACGGAACTGGGGCCGGTGGCCGTACAGTTCCTCGACGGCTTGCTCGCCAAGCAAGTCCAGGGCAAACTACAGGCCCAGCAACTGTTGGCAGTGGTAGCCCACTACCAACGCAAAGATGTACAGGCCGCCTTCGAGCGTGCCGTCCGCTTCGGCGCCTACTCCTTGGCGGCAATCCGACGCATCCTTGCCGCGACCGCCAAGCCCAAGCCGCTCCTGGAGGAACTGGCCGATCTGCATCGTGACACGCTGGACCCGTTGTTGCGTGCCGACGCGGTCGGTCCACGGCCAACCAGCGACTATCAGCATTTGCTCTTGCCTGAGGAAGCCGCCAATGACGCCTCGTCCCAAGAAAAACCGTTCAGCGAAACCAACACCGACGCCACCTCTGCGTGAGCAGATCCTCGCCGACTTCGCCACGCTGCGCGTCCCCATGACTGCCGAACAGCTCGATGCCGTCGTACTCGACGCCGAGCAAAGCGGCCGCTCGCATCTGGAGTTCCTGTACCGTTTGCTCACCGACCAGGCGGGCTTGCGTCGCCAACGTAGCATCGAACGACGCATCAAGGATGCCCACTTCCGCGAACTGAAACCACTGAGCGACTTCGATTGGAGCTTCAACCCGTCGCTCCCACGGACGCAACTTGAAACCTTGGTTGGCTGTGACTTCGTCCGCCGCTGTCAGAACCTGGTGTTCGTCGGCCAATCCGGCTTGGGAAAAAGTCGGCTGATTCAGAACATCGGTCAGGCCGCTTGCGTGCAGGGCTATCGCGTCTTTTACACGACCAGCGGTGCTCTCCTGGAAGATCTGACTGCGGCCTTGGCCGACCAAACGATCCACGACCGTGTACGCTTCTATGCCCGCTTCGAGTTGTTAATCATCGACGAATTTGGTCTGGACCGCATTGAACGCAGCCTGTGTCCGCAGGCCGCCAGCTTGTGGTACAAGATCATCGACGCGCGGAGCCAACGGGTCAGCACGGCGCTGGTGACCAACATCGACTTCGAGTCCTGGGCCGAATACCTGGGCGATGCTCCCCTGGCGATGGCGTTGTTGGATCGCGTCGTGGACGGCGCAACCATCGTGAAATTGAAGGGCAAATCCTATCGTGTTCATCGCGGCCCCGAAGAGCCGTCCGCCAAGTAACCGCGCCAAGGATAGGACCTCGCCACGCTCACCCCGCTTCGCCGGGCAACTCCTGTTGGCCTCATCTCAAGCCGCGAAAATGGCCTCACTTCAAAACGCGATCAACAGTGGGCCGTGTTAATGTACTCGTAGGCGTTGTTCGCCAGGAACCCAGAATGGACACTGCCGTCCGTGTTGAAGATGACGTTGCCGCCCGCCTGGAACCCTGCAGTCAGGGTGTGGGCCGTGTTGACATACTCGTAGGCGTTGTTCGCCAGGACCCCTGAGTAGACATTGCCTGTTGAATAGAAATTGATGCCCTGGCCGGCCTGGAACCACGCGCCCAGGGTGTGGGCGGTGTTGATGTACTCGTAGGTGTTCACCACCGGCGTCCCATGCCAGACGCTGCCGTCAGAATTGAAGCCGACGAGCGTCTGTGCTTCGCACCACATAGCCAGGGTGTGGGTGGTGTTGATGGATTCGTAGGTCTCGACCGCCAGCGTTGCACCAGCAGCACTGCCGTCAGGATTGAACCAGGCCAGGTCGCCGGCCTGACACCAATTTCGGAGGCTCAGGGCCGAGTTTACGTACAGGTCGGAGTCATACGCCAGTGTCCCAGAAATTACGCTGCCATCCGCCCTTGTCGTGGGGGTCGTGCCCTTCTCGAAACACGCAGTCTGGGAGTGGGCCGTGTTGATGTACAGGTAGGCGTTACCCGCCAGCGGCCCGGCCGACATGAGCGCACGGTCTTCGAGAAACTCGACCCCGAGGGAAACGAAACGCTTACGGGACGGGGTGGTGGTTCGGGGGGAAGCCTTGCACCAGGCCAGCAGATTCGACAGTAAGCGCTTCATGGGAGAATCCTTGCTGCAAGGCAGCTGTTCGCGGAAGAGGCCGAGAGGAAGGAGCGGTCGCCCTTCCGCATAAGACTACGGCGGCTCCCGGGCAGATCTGTCAGGAAAATCTGGAAAAAATGCCAAATGGGGGGCCTAGTCGAGGAGAAGGGCGGGAGTGTGTCTAAAGGGGACGGATGGCCCCCGTTCCGTCCGTGGCAAGAACAAGATCGCCTCCTGAATGTCGGGTCACCAAATTCAGGATCTGCGTGATCCGAGCTCGGCTCACCTGACCCAGCCGTGCGAGATCGGCGAAGGTGGTGATCGTGCCTGAGCAAAGCGCTGGGATTTTTGTTCACTGGTAGTCTTTGCGGTCGATTGGAGGGGAGGAGGGGACGTACGTGGCACTTCCGGAGCCCTAATTATGAGAAGAAAGTCGGGTATTTGTGACACGGGTGTGACATTTTGTGACAAAACGCCTGTTGCCCGGTCGGATCGGGGCCCGGGATTCGGGTCGTTGAGAGCACTGATCCTGGTCCATTTCTGAAGTACGATTAGCCCACCACGGCTACTCCTGGAGAAGCCGGCTAGGCTCGCGAAACCCCATGAAATACGGCGAATTCGCCCTTGTCGTACGCCTGCGAATAATGGGAGTGGAGGCTCGGTGCGCTCACGCTCAGCAGGCTGTGTGCTGCCAAAGGTAGGAGCGAAGAACGTACTGGCCTAATTATGAGAAAGATAGCCCCGGTTGTGACATTTCGGCGGCAAAGTGTCACAAAACCACCGAAATCGGGTCGAAACCGGTCTAAAACCGCGCCATTTCGATGCGAAAATGACACGCCTCAGGAGGCCAATCGGGCCCACATCCGCCGCTGCTTGCCCCAATCCACCTCAGCCGCAATCGGTTGCAGATCGCGCAAGATAACCCCCGCACGCCCGCGCTCTGTCCTTGGCAGGAACAGGATCGCCTCCTGAATGTCGGGCGCCAGGTTCACCAGATTCAGGATCTGCGTGATCCGTGCCCGGCTCACCCGACCCAGCCGGGCGAGCTCGGCGAAGGTGGTGATCGTGCCTGACCGAACGAGGTCGTCCAACCGAATGGCCAGAGCCATGAGCTTGGCCACGTGGGGAATGCGGCCTTTGGGGACGTCGATGCGGTCCGGGGTGGATCCTGCTTCGACGCCAGTGCTGCGATCGCCGAAGCGGATCTGCCGTTCGATAGTGCGAGAGGCGGGGATCATGGTGTCTCCTCGGTAAGGACAAGCTCGTTGGCAAGCGATGGAAGGGCAGGGGGTAGGAATTGAATGGACAGCTTGCCGGTGCCTCCGTGGTAGTGGACGGCTTGCAGAAGTTGACCGATCGCGTGGGCCTGCTCGTGCGGTGCCAGCGTTTGCCAGGCGAGATCTACACCAAGGCTTTCTGCATCCCGGTTGTTGCCACGCCGGACGCATTCCATCTCTTGCACCACATACTTCTCGATCTCGCCCGCGGGAATCGATTTCGACGGACACTGGTCCCAGCCCCGTTTCTGGGCGTTGGTGCAAACGTAGTAGCGATAGCGCCGATTCCCACGCCTGGTGTGACTCGGCGTCATGCTGCAACCGCAGGCGGCACAATGTAAGATTCCCTTCAACAAGAAGCCTTGCGTGTTCCGACCAGGACCGCCGCCGCTGCGACCATTCCGCTGCAGCAGCGCTTGCACCTTTTGCCATGTCTCTGCATCGATGAGAGCAGGGTGTTCGCCATCGTGGACCTCGTTCTTGTAACGCACCTTGCCGATGTAGACGACGTTAGACAGCAGGCGATGCAACGCGGTCTTGCTGATCGGGCTGCCACCGCTGCCGTGGCCTGCACGGGTCTGCCAACGCTTATTGGTCCAATCACGGCGTTCCAATTCTCGGATAACTGGGAGCAGGCTACCGCAATCGAGGTAGAGCTGGAAGATGGCCCGAACCTGGACGGCTTCATCCTCGTTGACGATGAGCCGCGTGCCATGTGCGTCGATGTCATAACCCAAAATGGGAGCTCCGCCGGACCATTTGCCTTTGCGACGAGTGGCCGCGACCTTGTCGCGTGTCCGCTCGCTGATGATCTCCCGTTCGAATTGGGCGAAACTGAGTAGCACATTCAGGATCAGCCGCCCCATTGAAGAGGCGGTGTTGAACTGTTGCGTGACCGAGACGAAGGCGACCTTGTGCTTGTCGAACCGCTCCATGAGGCGGGCGAAGTCGAGGAGCGATCGACTCAGGCGGTCCACCTTGTAGACCACGACGCAATCGACTAACCCGGCTTCGATGTCGGCGATCAGTCGCTGTAGGGCAGGGCGGTCCAGGTTGCCACCGGTGAAACCGCCATCGTCGTAGGCCTTGGGAAGGCAGGTCCAGCCTTCGTGCGTCTGACTCTTGATGAACGCCTCGGCGGACTCCCGCTGGGCGTCGAGCGAATTGAACTCTTGCTCTAGGCCCGCCTCGGTGGACTTGCGGGTGTAGATGGCGCAGCGGACCGAGGTGCCGCGCTTGGGTAGCATTGGTTGGCTTGCGGTTCATGCTTTGCCTTTCTTGATGTTGCACTTGAAGAAGAGAAAGCCGTTGCAGTGGCTGCCCGTGACCGCCTTGGCCACGGCGCTCAGCGACTTGTAGAGCTCGCCTTCATAGGCGAAGCCTTTCTCAAGGACCTGCACCCGGATGGTCGAGCCCTTGTACGATCGCGTCAGGATCGTGCCGGGTGGCGGCAGGCGATCGTCTTGGTCGACGAGGCGCTCGACCGCGACAGTCGCCACGTCGGGCACTCGCGCTACCGGCGGCGTCAAACGCAGGTCGGCGTCGTTGGCCAGCTCGGCGGCCCGCTTCTTGGCGCGTTCGGAAAGACCGCCCTCGGCAAGCGATTGCAGACGCCAGGCGAGACGTCGCACCAACCAGGTGCGGTTCCACGTCCGGGCCTCATCGCCGAACACCTCGCCGTAGCGCTGGCGCAGCTCTTTGGCTGACAATCGTTGCAGGTGCTTCAACTGCTGGTGGATCGTTTCGCTCATCTGGACCTCCTCGATTTGGTCGTCTCGTGGCCGTTAACCCGAGTGACACTGAGCCTCGTTTTGCGAGGAACCTCAAGGCAATTCGCGCTCGTTTTCGCGGGCATGAACGTCCGGATTCGTACTGTTGGATTTGATCGACGATAAGAACTGTCGACTCCAGGACCGCGCATGGCTAACCCGATCTCTGAGTCTCGCCCGAGACCACGAGAGTTTTGGCCTATTTCAGACGGCGCCGACTTGGCACCTGACGGGTTACCAACGGACCCGGTCTGTCACGGTTGGAAACAGAGAGATTGGGAAGAAGGGTAAAAAGTGCGAGGTGACGCAGAAGATAGGCAGAAACGCCAAAAGCCGAGAGACGAATCTCTCGGCCGTTTGGGTAAACCCGTTGGCAGCGGGATTCCGCTGCGGATCAGAAGGCTCCCCATTCGTGACGGTCAGCGAACACAAATCCAGGACGCAACTGAGGTACTCTTGGAATCGAGATGAAGTGCTAGGCCGTAAGTGTTTCTCCATTCAGAAGAGGACGCCGTATCCAAATGTTTTGTCAAAATTTTTTAGGTCTCTGCTACGCGGCAGGTGGAATCTGGGAGAGAATCCAAGTGCCACCTACTGCCAGATCGACAAACTGAGTCGGAAAGTGGTTGTAAAGGGCCGTTGCTGCCACCTCTTCCGGTCGCACTCTGATGCAGTCAACCTCTGCTGCGACTCGGTCAACGTGTTCAGGCGGGGCAGGTGGGATGTTGCTTCTAGGTATGCCGTTGCGCATTTTTTCAAGGAGGGACCGATGCCTCGTTATATCGTCTTCTCGGTTCGGCCATCCAGTGAGGTCCACGAGAGGCAGGTGTACCGAATTGAATAGGGTGAGCACGAAAGTCGAACAGCTCAGGCCCAAGCCGTCCTCCAGCCTGAACTCGGCCGTCTGGAGATCAAAACGGTCATTTCCGAATCGGAATGCATATGGGATTTTATATTCTGACGACGATCCCCTTCCGTTCTGTCTGTCATGGATTAAGTGGCACATCATGCGGACTCGATGCTCTTGCTCCGGTTCAAGCGCCAGCGTGACGAAGTGTGGAACTTTTCCTGGCGGGCACGGCGCACTGCGAAACCTTTCATGCCACATAACGTCCTGTATGAATAGGACACCATTCACACGGAAAAGTATACCCGTGTGCGTACCATCCTCAGTCCGCATTATGAATATCGCCAACTCGGGATCGGTTGGCCGACGGAATCGGTCAATTTGCATCGTAGGTGTTATGCCAAGCCAGATAGGATTTTGCGGGTCCTTTCCGGTCCTCGCAAGGCGATCATCTTTGCTTCGATCTCCTTAAACAAGGCCGCCCTCGCAGGGAGCTTCTTCTTCGCACGGGCCGTGATGGTAAGGAAGGAGTCCATCAGCTTCGTATCGAGCTTCGCGATATTTACTTTACTAAGAATCTCATCGCAGACAGTAAAGTAACCGTCGATGAGGAGGCGGTCAAGGAAGTCGTAAATCTTTAATCCGGCTGCGTCCGTGTTACCGATCTGCGACAAACTATAAATCTCATTCAGGAAGGAGCGGATAAAGGGCCTGGTCCTCTCCAGTTTGCTAGGTTCACTGACGGCCACATTCAGTTCCCTTTTTCGTACGAGGACGAGACCCTTGAAGGACGGCAACTGACTTTCGTAGAACTCGATCACCGATGCACTTGACGCAACGAATTTTGGGCCGAGTTGGGTACGGAAGTTGGTTGTCATCCCGATCGTCGCATCGTTGGAATATGGGACTAGGACGACGCAATTCAAACCATCAAGGGAGGTATAACAGCTCTTTGGGACGGACAAATCACTATCGAAGTCGCCCATCACGGAGGCGTCGTCCCCGAAGAAACAACTAGTTTGGGAGTAAGCGCCTCTCATGGGCGTTGATCCCCCTGTCTTGCGATTTCGACACCAGCATTAACCAGCTCCACAAAAATGCGCGGCAAGTCTGCTTGGGGGAGAAGCCCCGGAAACTCTGGAGCGGTGTTGATATCCAATTCCAAGGCACCGGCGAACGTCTCCGGTTGTTGCACCTGTGGTTCAGAGTAGCCGCCCTCGACGACCCGTACGAAAACTGCGAGCTTTCCCACAAACCAGGTGGACAACCGGTTGATGCCCATCCCCTCAACAACTGCGGAACGCGCCCGTCTGTTAATCCTGTAGAGAAACTCCGAAGATAGCGGGTCGAGGTCTACCCACCGCAGGTATCGATCGAGAATCCTATATCCGGCTGGCTGATCTGGGACGGACTGAAGTAAGCTCGCGGTAAAGGCCAGACGGTGGATAGGCGGGCAGCCCAGGAGCCATTGCTCCATCAGGTCCCGGAACCCAGTTTGCATCTCCATGAACGACCCGAGGACCGGCGGAGCCTGTACGCCAGGCAAGTTCTCGATTTCGAGCTGGGGGGATACCGTCCATTGAATGCGTTTGTGTTCGAAGTTCAGCGTGAGCACAGATCCTTGGAAGGTACCGCTCTCCTCTCTCTCCTGCTTCTGTCGCTTCTCGAGAACGCTCTCTGGCTCGTCGCCGGTAAGTTCCTTCCACCAATTCTGCTTCACAACGAACAGCGGCTCCCGAGGGAAGGCGATGAGCCGCAGATTCTGGACCTTCCACACCTCAGGATCAGGTGGTGCTTGTGCTCCCTGGGACATAAAGTCGCTCCCGCCGAAAGCTGCGGTTGGGTCAGGCTTTTTTGGTCCAACCAAAGCCGTGAATCAAAAAGCCCCCCAGACTACAATTCGAACGGTTCATCGGTCTCTGCAATGGTACAGCCATTTAGGTCGTAGACGAGGCCGCGGAAAGCGCCCTACTTCTCGACCGGCGTTTGACAGTATCTCGGCAACGACCAACGCTGGTTTGTCTTAAGACTTTCTGTCGCGACGCTTCTTCTTTGTTTGCCTCTGATTGTCAATTGGCCGGACGCGGCTTGGACGCCGTAATGGTTTATCAGACAGAAGATGCTTCACATTTTCAAAGGAAAGCGTATTGGTCCCTGTTATGACTAAGGTAGTCTTCGTGGAAGGAATCTCTTCATTTCCAATTTCGATACCAATGCCAGGCTCTGTTCGCACGTTATTATCAGAAATGTTCATTAATCCCCCTCGTTTTCTGGTTGCTGAGGATGGGCTTGAAGTTGAATAACCATCAGTCGGCGTTCAAGAACAAATTCTCCGCCAGCAAACAACTGCAGTCTATATTCGCCGGCTTTTGGAAACTGGACATTGGAGATATGCAAAGCTAGCTCCAGCATTGCACGCGGGTCTGGAAACTCTGTCTCTTGCTCAATGATGCTTATCGGCTCGTTTTCTTCTTCGGCATCAATAATCTGAAACTTAATCTTAACCTTGCCGCGGCCGTCAGTCAACACGGCGTAGACAGCAAGGAGCGGCTGAACATGCGGGAAGACCCCGACAACAATACTCGAAAAACTCCCAAGAATCGTGTGCTTCGATGTGGCTGGATCTCTCCAGATAGCGTCGCAGACCACCATCGCAAGTGCGTAAGGTGGGGGAACGCCAACCTTCCTGGAAGGTTTACGGCTTGCCATGCAATTAAGATCCACTCTGTGGGGTTAAGGTAAGTCAGGTTATCTTACCAGACCAGATGCTTGTCAAGAGCTTTCCGACGAACTTGCACAAAAACCTCCGTGCCTGCACAAAAACTCACCTAGGAGATCATGTCCTTGTGTACAGACCTGCATCCTGCAAAAATCTCGCCATGTTCCCTCCTCGGCGTCGCCCAGTCACCGGAAGCAGAATCATAGCGGGACGGGAGTATGGTATCGCGCTGATGGGTGGGGGCAACAAGAATTTACGCAGAACGGAGTCCACGTGTTGATCGCGTTTTGAAACAGTACCACTTTTGCGCAAACCGGCCCGCTGTGTTTCTGTACAGCATTCGTTTCGCCGCAAACTCCCTTCGCCTGAAGCTGAGGGAGTTTGCGGCGAAACGAATGCTCCCCCGAACGGTTGCTCACGGGCAACTTAAGCGCAAAACTGGCCTCATTCTAAAACGCTGCTGACAGTCCACGGCTGATTCTTCATCAGCAAGACAGGGCAGCCACCGTCTGCCGGCTCTTCTCATCAAGTTTAACGACACCCGCAAGATCTTTCTGGCTGAGCCATTCGCCGTGCGGCAACGAAAGGGTGCGCAGATAGCTTAAACATGTTTGAGCTTTTTGCGCACACCTGACAGTTGCAGCCCTTATTCGCGAAGGCGTGCGATTTATTCCCTGTGCCCTCTCGTTCCCTCGGAACCTATGTCCACAGTCCGTCACTCCCAGTCTATGACCTTAAATCCGAGGTTCGTGGCGTTCTCACTCACCGCTCGTTTGATGGTGTCGCTCGCCCCCTGAAGGAAGTCCGCGTCGATCTCGAGCGTCACGCGAATGGTCGCGTTCGGGTCCGAGTCGAGGAGCTTGATTACTTCCTCGGCGATTGTGTTGAGCTTTGACTTCGCGAGTGAGGCGCTCACTTCAACACTTCCACGGAACGACTTCGCCTTCGGTGCGGTGATAGGACCGCCGCCTATAGGCACCTTGCCCGGTGTGATCACGCCAGCGGGGCCACCTGTGACTGAAGATGTCTCTGCGGGCAGCCCGCCGGATTCGGCAGGTACGACGACGGTGAGCTTCTTTTGTTCGATGACATATTGTGTGGCTGCTTCCGGTTCGATGAGCAGCAGCGTATCGTTGAAAGAGATGTTCCCATCCCCGAAGGCAAAGCCGTCATACTCACCGTCAGAGTGGCCGTAGGCCGTTCCGAAGAAATCCTTGCTCGCAGCACCGGCGCGGACAACTGAGGCAAGGACTTCGCGTGACTTTAGCCGAGGAAGATAGAGGTACTTTGTGGAGTCATCCCAGAACGCCACGGCACCGATCGTCGGCTTGCCCGGCTTCCAGTAAAGTTCTTTCAGCTTTGCCCGCAGGTGAATTGGCGACCATACGTCAATGACCAGTTCGTTCTCTCGGCATACCCGTTCGAGTTCCCCCGATGCGCTGCCACTCGTTGTGTTCAGCGGAAAGGATTCGATGGTCGGCTTTGAAGCCGTCGGGTCATCCTGAACCGGGCAAAGAAGCCACTTGAAGCACTCGCGGGCTGCGCGCGGAAGGACCGCGTTGGCCGCTTGCGATTCCTTTTCGGCTTGCTTCCGCTGAATCTGGTCAATGTTCAGACGCCCTTCGTCCACGTCTTCGACGATGCTTCCCCAGGCGAGGGCCACACGAGTTGCGTCCCGTAGCCGGCTCAAGACCGTGCTGTCCGCCGCCAGAAAGAGAAGTCGGTTCGCCCGGTGTCGAGGTTGGTTGCCGTGCATCCTCAGACATTCGATAACCGCTAAGTTAGCGGTGCGTGGGTCATCCTTCAGAAACGTTTGCTCCGGAGCCATCACGACGAGCCGCAAGGCACTATCATCGGGGACGTCCGCGTGTGGCGTGAAGACGTGAACGCCCTCGAAGGGCGAAACGTTGGCGAAGAGCTTCTTTACCACTTCTTCGATTTTCTTCCGTACGTCGGACTTGAGGTCGAAGCGGTTCTTCCGGTCTTCCATCTCCCGCCGGAGGTTAGCCCGTGTGTCGAACCAGAACCGCGTTGAATCGGCCGTCTTTTCTCCGGAGCTGTTGAGATAATGAAGGCGGTCCGCCAGTCGCCCAAGCACGTCGGCATACACGGCAGTTGTCTGACCCGGTTGCAGGCATCCGAGGAGAACGCGTCCCCGGTCAAGGCCGCGAGTTCCGGGCTTAGCCGCCACGCTGGACGGAGCGGTTCCGAGGAAGAGTGTCCGCGCCACTCGGCGAGCTGCATTAACCTGTCCGAACCGAGGTTCCTTGCCTTCTAGCTCAGTGGTCTCGGCCCGATCGCCATCGATGTCGCCCTCAATGACCGGGTCCCAGCCTGGCGAAAGGTGATAGAGAAGTTCGTTCCTAACATCGCCGTCCGCGAGTGGAATACTTCCGGGCAGGATGAGGAAGTCCTTGTTGTCCGCCTTCCAGAGGCGTGAGATGACCTTCGCCATCAGCTTGAGCACGCCACGCGTCCGCTGGAATCCTTCGACGGTCGTCCAGTCCTCATAGAGACGGTCGAAGACCTCGGGATGAATCGGATAGGCTTGTGTGAGCCGGTCAAAGTATCGGCCCTCTTGGGTCTCGCTCGGGAGCTTTGCCCCTTCCGCAATGTAGGCGTCCGCGAAGGCCTGGCACACGGCGTCGCGGGCCGGAAGGTCCTTGATGGTCTCAAACAGCCGGCGCCGCACAATCTCAAAGGCCTCTTCAGTGGCAACGGGCTTCCAGAGGGCATGCACCCGCCCGAACGTCTTCTCCAACGCCTTCAGCGCACCCAATCCCCGAGCGCTCCCGGCTTCGACTTCAGATTCGGGCAAGCTGGCAAGGACGACCGCCGTCGGCACCTGCTTGGCCGCTTCCGTCAGGGCTTGCAGGAACGAAAGGTTGCTGTCATAGCTGCCGCCCGAGAGCGGAGCGCCTTCCACGAACTGGCGGATGTAGGCAACCAATTCGTCCATCAGCACGATACATGGGGCGTAGGCTTCGAGCAGTTGCCGGAGGACGTCTTTGCCCGGCGACGTCCCGTTCGCATCGGCTTCCTTCACGAGGGCGAGGCCTTCGGTCCCGCCGAGTTGCCATGCGAGTTCGCCCCACAGCGTCTTGACCGTCGTTTTGCCGTGTTTCCAGGGTTGCCCTGGCGCGTGAGCGTTCCCGTCGATGACCGCAACGCGGGCTTGCGGAACATCCATCAACCCGGCTTTCTCGATGAGCGACGGAATACCCTGCAAGTCCGATAGCGGGCACTTCCGCGAGGCGAGGTGCAACACGGCTAGCATTGTGTGTGTCTTGCCGCCGCCGAATGCGGTTTGCAGTTGTATTACCGGTTCCCCGCCCTTGCCGCTCAGCCGTTGAACGACTTGGGTGAGGAGGAGGCGCATCCCTTCCGTGATATAGGTTCGCTCGAAGAACGCCTTGGCGTCCTGATACTCGGCCGGCGCGTTTCCGGAATGCACGGCGGAGATGTCCGCCGCGAATTCGGATTGAAGGAAGGTGCCCTTCAGAACGTCGCTGTGTGGAATCGCCACTTCCCGCCAGGGCTTCATGAAGTCTCCTCAACATTGTCGAACAGCGAGCCTTGCTGAGGGGTCGCCACCTTTACCGCGGCGCTTTCGATTCCACTCCAGCCGGTCACAACTTCGTTATACGCCCGAGCGTCCTCCGCCCGGCCCGCACGCTCGCAAAGTGTGTAGAGCCGGTATGCCAACTGCCGAGCCGGTTCCGCCTTGCTTGCCACGCCCGCAAGCACTTTGGCCGCTCCGCTGTCGCCGTCCGTGTTGAATGCCCGGATGAGTTGGTGCAGGGCTTCCCACACGGGAAGCCGGGCATCGGTAGCGGGATCCCAATCGGTCGGGTACTCCCGCCACTTCAGCAAGCGGACATTGCCGCCACCGGCTTCGATGACCCCGGCACTCTGCACACCGGCAACGCTCGTCCCCTTCGCACGGGCGAGCGTGTCGGCTTCGCCGAACTTGCCGCTTTCCCAGCCGTGTTGCTCGAACCAGTGCAGGCAGAATTGGGTATCGCCGTCGAAGTCGTCCTCGGCGAGGAAGCGGTTGATGAGTTGGAGAGCTGTCTTCACAGACATCGGCGTGCCGTCGGCTTCCAGCACGGCATCGTAGCGGCTGAAGATGGCCATGCCTGGACCGATGATGGCTTGTGACAAGTCCACCGGGGCAACGGGAGAGTGAAGCCCATCGCTTTCTCGGGTCATGGCGTCGAGAGCAAGCGGAAGGGCTTCATTGAGCATCCGCACGAATTGCCGCCGGGAGATCGTCCCTGTGTCCTTCGTTCGTGGTCGGCAGACAAGGATGATGGAGGAAGCGAGAGCGTTGGAGCCTATACCCCGCATTCGGTTTGCGAGTTCGGATCGCATCGGCCATGTGCCTGTCAAAGCTAGTCCTGATTTCAGAATGGCGTCAAGGAACGTTTCCCAACCTGTGCTGTTGGTACCTTCCGTTTCTGTCTCGGACTGTTTGAAGGCGTAGTAGATTGTGATTGGAGCGGCAGGGTGCGCCTGCACGGCAATGTTGTGCATCGCCTGTGTCATGCCGTCGAGAAAGAAAATCTCGGCCTTCTGCCTCGTGCCGTGGCGAAATATTGTGGCAACGAGTTCTTCGGCCTTCGGTACGGAAATCGTGGCAAGCAGGTTCGGAAACACAGATCGAAGCGACCGCCGCAGCCAGACGTAAAAGAAGTCCGACAAATCGGCATAGCCGATGTTGTCATAATAGGGCGGGTCAGTGGAGACGAATTTGCCACTAGTAATCGATTGTACTTGTGCGTCTTGCTGTCTTACATCACCATGGTTCGTAGAGTCGCATCGCTCCAATACACGGAGTAAGTTGCCGAGGCTAACTGTATAGCGCCCGCCGCATCTCCAAATGCGTTGTTCTCACCATAATCCCACATCATTGGTATTGCTTGCCTGGTGAACAGATGCCGCACTTGCGTTTTCGACGTTTCCCAACTACACAACGAATTTTGGATGTCCGCTAATCTGCTAACCGCTAGTCCCAAATATAAGCTCACTGCTTCGGCGTACCCGTTGGCCCCCGTGCCGCCAGCGTCAAGGCCGCAGGCGTCATCGGAGAGACCGGCAGTGATGGCGTCTCGTCGAATACGCTCCCGCGCCCCACCGACCAAATCGCTGAACGTAGTCAACGCCACTAACTGCCGCATAGTGAAAAGTTGATCGAAACGTAACATTCCGTAGAGCAAACAAGTCATCGGTCGCGGGTCGCTAGCAATTGGCACCCGAATCGCTTCTGTCGAATCACCTGGGTCGGCCGAAATTGCTGTCGCTTCTTGCTCCGGAGTCGGCGAGAGATAGACGCGGCCGCGAACTCCCTCCGCGACAATCGCCATCAACTTTGCGCCCATCCGCCCTGCCATCGCCTCCGCCTTAATGTGCTGCGGCTCTACCGGCGTTTGAGACATCAAACACCGAAAATTCGCTCCACGCGCCGCCTTGGTTCCCGCCTTCGCCTCGATTGGCGCCTTGCCAATCTTTACTGTGAACGTGTATCCGGCCTTGCCGATTACCGGCTGGACGTACACTTCCTTGCCTTCCTTGCTACTGAGGATGAACGAGCTGGCCACTGGCACTTCAACGGTGGAGAACGCAGGGTTCGGACTGCGGACCGTCCGCGCCCATAGCCAGGCGATGACCGTCAACTCTTCGCCGATGTATTCTTCCAAGTCCGGCCGCTCCTTCGCCATCGCTTTCGTGACTTTGATCGGCGGGTAAAGGTGGCCGATGAGCTTGAACGCTTCGTCGCGCATCCATTGGCCATACCGCCGAACATCCTCAGCGAGTCCGGCCGCGCCGCTCCAGTCGGCGAGTGGGTTCTGCGCGTTGGGATGCACCGGCGGCCTTCCGGCGAACTTCGGCGGAATTTCGATCATCGCCTTGTTGATTAGCACTGCGACCGGGTTCAAATCGCTGGCATAGGCTTCCAGGCCGAGTCGCTGCGCTTCGAGCGGAATCGTCCCGCCGCCGGCGAACGGGTCGTGCAGGCCGGGCATTTTGTCCGGGTTAAAAAGTTCTTTTGCCTGTGGATGGTCCTTGTTCAGTTCACAGGACTCCCGCCAGCATTGGCGGATGGCTTCACGAGCTGGCTTCAACACCGATTCGTTGGTGGTGTTCTCCCAGAGCGGCCGTGTCGCTCTAAGCAACCCCTAACGGGGGGAACAGGAGGCGAGCGGTCCCTATCCTGACTCCAAGCAACGAGTCGCAAAGTCCGTTCGTTCCCTGGTGCCTTGTGCCCGTCCCAGAGTTTGGACCGGGAAGGCCTTGCGGCCTTAACGCTGGTGATCGCGCGGCCGTCACCACACGGCCACACGAATCCCGTTTGGAAGACTGCTTTACCTCGGCCGCCTTCCCCGCTCGCTGCCTGTTCCTTTTCCCGGAGGCAGCTCATGGCTTATCTTATTGCCACACTCACGCTGGGCCTCCTCTTTTCGGAGGATCCCATGTCCACCGCCACCAAGCCCACCACCCGCCGACCCAATCACGACCTCGAACTGATGAACCCGCACGCCGCGGGCATCGATGTCAGCGCCACCTTTCACATGGTGGCTGTCCCGCCCAACGCCCAGAACGTCGTTGAAGTCCGCTCCTTTGGCAGCTGCACGCCCGACCTGGAAGCTCTGGCCGCCTGGTTAACGCAGCATGGCGTCACCACCGTGGCGATGGAATCGACGGGCGTCTATTGGATTGCCTTGTACGACCTGCTCGAAAGCAAGGGCTTCGAGGTGCTGCTCGTCGATCCACGTCAGATCCAAAGGGCCCCGGGTCGGCCCAAAACCGACAAACAGGATGCCCAGTGGATTCGTCGCTTGCACAGTCTGGGGCTGCTCCGTACGCCTTCCGCCCAGACGAGGGGATCCGCGTGCTACGTTGTTTCATGCGTCAGCGTGCCAACCTCATCCGTTACGCCAGCCATCACATCCAGCATATGCAGAAGGCGCTGGAGCAAATGAACATCAAGTTGACCGAGGTCGTCTCGGACATCACCGGCAAAACCGGCATGAGCATCATCCGGGCTATCATGGATGGCCAGCGTGACGCAGGGCAATTAGCCCAACTACGTGACCGACGCTGTCACCAAAACGCGGAGCAAATCGCTCGGGCTTTACAAGGTACCTGGCGTCTGGAACACCTGTTCGAACTGAAGCAGGCGGTCGAATTGTACGATTTTTATCAGCAGCAGATCGCAGCCTGTGACCAGCAGCTCGAAGCCCAACTCAAGAATCTGGAGGCCCCCGGAGCGGCAGATCCGCCGGCCCCGTTGCCGCAAGCCAAAAAAAGCCGCAAGGGCAAACGTCCGCCCAAGGGTCCGGGATTCGACGCGCGGACGGGGTTGTATCGAGCCACAGGTGTGGATCTGACGGCGATCGAAGGGATCGGGGAAGCAACCGCGTTGGTGCTGTTGAGCGAGATCGGCACGGACATGAGCCGTTGGCCCAGCGTCAAGCAATTCTGCTCGTGGCTGGGATTGTGTCCGCAGGTGAAGCAATCTGGCGGGAAGGTGCAGTCCTCGCAGGTGCGTCCGGGACCCAATCGGGCCGCGCAGGCGTTGCGTCAGGCAGCCAACAGCCTGCAAGCCAGCCAGAGTGCGCTGGGAGGTTTTTTCCGTCGGATCGCCTCGCGTGCGTGTCGAGCGCAGGCGGTGACAGCAACGGCGCATAAGCTGGGTCGTCTGGTGTATAGCCTGTTGAAGCACGGCACGACGTACACCGCGCGGAGCCTGGAAGCGTACGAGGCCGCCCATAGGGAACGTCAGCTACGCTCGCTGCAACGAAAAGCGCGTGAGTTGGGATACGAGGTGAAGGAGGTGGACGGGAAGTCGGAACGAGCGGCAGCGGTGCCGTCGGAGTGAGCGTCGGCTGAAGCGAGAAGCCGGAGCAAGACCAAGGTAGCGCGTGCTGCAACGCCGAGGCGTCCGTGGTGCGCGCCCGCGAAGAAGGCAGGTTAAGCAATCTGGCCCTCGCTATACAATGTTCCTTGGAAGCACGAGGTCTTCGATGATCTTGAAGAGCTTGGCCCGTGCCTTCGTCCAGTGGCCACGCACTTGCTGGTTCGGTTCTTGGCCGGGATTTTGGCATCGCCAAAGGTCCTCTGGATCGTTAACTAATTGAGCGAAGATTACCGCCCGCGCGGCCGCCAGCGGCCGACGCGCCCACCAGAGGTGCAGCGTGGACGGGTGTCCGTGCCGGATCGACTTCTCCCGCGCCGCGGCCACGTTGATGGCGTCGAGCGGCAAAGCGACTTCGATCAGCTTTTTGGGCGAGATCACAGCGGTTGGCATCAAGTGTGCAACCTCCGAATGTACTGACGAATGGCAGCACTGAATGGTGCTGTTTCGATATCGTCGCGGATCAAGTCGATGTACTTGATTAGGGCCGGCAGCCCGTAGCTAAGCATGTGGTTGATGTGCGTTTTGAACGGTCGGACCGCGTCCTCCCGCAGCTTCCGGAGAGATGGCGAGGCGGCGAGCCGGAACACGCGGATAGTCTCACTTGCCCGTCGCTCGTCGGCCGAGGACAATCCGAAACGAGGTCGAACTGTGCCATCGTCCAAAAATAGCAGGAACTTATCAGGATCGTCCAAGCAAGGGTCGATTAGGTCGGCCGGATCAAAGCGAGCCTGCGGGGTGCCTCCACCCGGACGGCCGCATTTGTCCTTGTGTTTGCCGCAACTTCCCTCATCTATGCATGACCAGAATAAATTCGGCCAGTGGACTTCCAACGCCGGGTTATCGGCCTGCTTTCGGAAGTGTTCGATGTGACCGTCGTCTCGGCCGTCTGCGGTCCGTCGTTCGCAATAGGCACATCGATGCCTCTGCATTTCAACCAAAGCGGCCCGGATCTCGGCCCTCTGGGCTGTTGTGAGCCTGGCGTACCTCTGGCCCGGCTCCGGAGCTACTAAGCTTGAAGGCACCGGCACTCGATTCCGATCTATAGGCGTCATGATGATTCCCTCTGCTGCTCCATAAGGTTGTTTGCCCGCTTGAAGTCTTGCAACCGACGAAGAGTTTTGAGATCGACGATTGCCGGATGGTCGTCGGAGAAGTGCCGAATGAGATCGGCCCATAGTGTAGCCGCTTCCTGAGTTTCGTTCAGGCCCTCATGCAGCAAGGCGCGGTACTCCCTAAGCCATTTGGCCTCTTGAACCGGCGGGATGGGATCGACCTCCATCACGACGGCCAATACCTCCGCGCTTTCAACTCCGCGAGTCTGGAATGCGGGCGGCACCACTCTGCCAACGCCGTCCTGGATCTTGATCGTTCGAATGGACTCGACGTGGACTGTGGACAACACCTGCGGGCTATGTGTAGTGAGGATGAATTGAACATTCGGGAAGGCGGCCCGCAACTGGCCGACGACCTCCTGTTGCCAGGCCGGATGGAGGTGCAAATCAACCTCGTCGATCAGCACGACTCCCGGTGTTTGCAAAGCAGCGTCGCCACCAAGCGCCGGGTTCAGGCGAGCGCAGCGATGGGCCAAGTCAGCTACAAGTGCAATCGTATTGCGGATACCGGTGCTCAGCATAGTGAGAGGCATCGGGGCTCTCCCAGGGCTGTCTACGATAACGGACTGAGCAGCTGTGTCCCAATCGATCACTGCTCCTTCCCGCACTGACGCAATAACAGACCTGACGGCTCCGCGAACGGCTGTAAGGAGCTGCAGCGGCGAGTGGAGATGTCTCGCCCCGAAAGCCGAAGCGTCCCGGACGCTTTCCCACATTTGTCGATACCATTTGTTGAAATGGATCGGGTCGGACAAGGGGTCGAAACAAATCCGATAGCCGCTCAGTCTGTTTTCGAGGTGGACGAGCCGCCGTCGCTTTTTGCGGTCGCCGAAGTAGTCGTTCTCGGAGAATCTCGCTGACTTGTAATAGGCCACAACGGGAAGAACGAACTCCCGATCCGCATCTGCCGAGTTGTCCAACCGTCTGCGCAGGTCCGAAGCGACGGCCTGAAGCTCCGACAAGCTATGTGACTCTACCGTGACGATATACTTGCGGAGCTTGCGCACAACTGACCACTCGACCATTTGACCAGCAGCATTTGCCGTTGCGACTATACTGGTTGGCAACCGTCGCACTCGCTTACGCTTTGAGTTCATAACCACTCGCACATCCGAGCGGCAAATCCGGTCTGACTGCCGGTGGCCGGTCAGGGCATCCACAAACTCTCCCAACGCGAGAACTGCAGCTTCAAGCAAAGTGGTCTTGCCAAGCCCGTTGTCGCCAACCAGAACAGTTAGTTCTGGATGGAACGCAACAAGACACTCCCCGAAGCCGCGGAAATTGCGCAGATGCAATAGATCAAGGCGAAAGGTCATCGGGTTTATCCTCGTGCGGCGCCACGTCGCAGCAGTTCATCAATGTAATAGTTCACGCTGGCCGCGCCCCAATCAGGTTCGCGCTGAAACGGCTTGCTGACGTAATACGGCCCCTCAACCGAATCGTCTGGATTGATGAACACGATGGCAAGCACGAACTTGTCGTCCTGATTGAAGGCGTAGAGAATTTCGTTGCGAGTGACGGTGATCGTGTCCGCCCCCTTCACACGCCCCTTCACCTCGATGTGCTTCGGGTCGGTGCTGCTCGGCGGGTAGCTCGAAATGTCCCAGCCGCACTTCTGGGCCGAAACATCGACCACGCGATGGCCCTTCGCTTCCTCCGCCTTGATGACGGCGGCCATCGCCAGCATCTCGATTTTTTTCCGGGCCGCTGCATCCGCCGCCGAGGGCGCCGGACCTTCACCGCGAGCCTTTCGCAAGAGGCTAGACGGAACGACAAGCGCCCCGCCGAGGATGACCGGCGTGCCGTTCGTCACCTGCCGCATCGCCTGGAGTTCCTTTTTCCGGCCTTCGAGACGGCTTTGCAGGTCTTCGAGAGTCTTCTTCACGTTATCGAGGTTGAGCCGCACGTCTTTCCCGAGGGTGGCATCATCCTTGAGCTTGATTTCCCGATCCGTCCAGAATGCGATTTCCTGCGTCAATCGTTCGTGAACGGCCGCGAGGGTTTTATCGACATGCGCAATTCGTCGTTGGGATACTTCCTTGAAATGCTCGGGAACCAGATTACCGGCAGCGAGAGCAACCGCCTTTTGTTCCTGGTCGCTGTGAATCCACGCCGCAGAGAGGAGTTCCTTCAGATGCGGGCGGTCCGTCACGACGAGCGGTTCGAGATCGAGGTGGGGTGCCCATCCCGCAAACGACGCTGAGCCATCCGGGTTCACGCGGATGAACTGCATTCGCTTTGAGAGCGTACTGCCATCCCCGGACTTTACTTCATGTGTAAGGATGAAGACCAGCCACGGCTGTTCGGTTTCGTCCGCCGGGTCTACAAAAACTGCCCCCTGCCGGAGTAGGTTCGCGTCTTGTTCGAGGATCATGTCCGTCAACGAAAGCATCAGCGGATGACCGGGGTGCATGAAAGCCGCACGAGTGCGGCCGGGCTTGTCGTTCGGCTGGATGGCGTCGCGGGTGAACGCGATTCGGTCGTACCGTTTGAGGATAGGTTCTTGCTCACGCCGGTTCCGTCCCGTAAGACGCCGGTCACGTTCCCGCACAGTCGACGGGACATGGGTGATCTCGTACCGTTCCAACTCGCGGCGGTGAATCGTCCCGCCGACTTGATCGAAGGCCTTCAGAAAAAAAGATCGCACGAAGAACGGTTGCAGCCGTCGGGCTTCGGCCCGTTCCATCTCCTCTTTCACCTTGAAGAGTCGGTCCGCCGACATCGTTTCTTGGGCTAGGGCATTCCGGTTGAGCACCGTATTCAAGTGCTCGTGGTCAAATGCGTGGTCGATTCGCTTGTTGAGCCTGGCCCGAACCTCGGGTTTGTCGCCGTAACGGATAGCTTGAATTAGGAGATCGCGGAGGCTCGTTTCCTCGAAGACGTCGCCCAAGATATCGAACACGCGTCCCTTCAATGCCTCGCTCTCGATTTGGAGCTTCTCAAGCAGCCGGTGGTACACGTCGCCTTCGCGGGTCTCCTTGGCGACAAGGTTCCAGAGGTGACAAACTTCGGTTTGCCCAATCCGGTGAATTCGCCCGAAGCGCTGTTCGAGCCGGTTGGGGTTCCAGGGCAAATCGTAGTTCACCATCAGGTGAGCGCATTGGAGGTTCACGCCTTCGCCCGCCGCGTCAGTGGCGATGAGAACCCGGACATCGGGGTCCGAACGGAACAGGGCCTGAGCTTTCCGCCGTTCGTCGCGGTTCGTGCCGCCATGAATCGAAACAATGGCGTCCGGCGTACCGAGGACGCCGGCGATCTTGTCGTGGAGGTAGTTCAGCGTGTCGCGGTGTTCCGAGAAGAGGATAATCTTTCGCTGCCGCCCGGACTCGTCGTGCATCTCGCGGGTGTTTTGCAGCAGCCTCGAGAGTTCCTCCCATTTCCGGTCTTGGCCCGACAAAACAACCGTCTTCGCCCGTTTCTCGAGGTCGGCAAGGATGACGATTTCTGTTTCAAGTTCGGCGATGGTCTTTGCGGCCGTCGCCTGGTCCACGAGCTTCTCTTCGAGCTTTTCCTGCTCCTCGGCGTTCAGGTCATCTTCGTCCTCGGGGATTTCGTCCACCGTTTCGGCGAGGTGTTGACGCCCGCGGTCGCCGATCTTCTCGGCCCGGAGGCGTTCAGACAGCCGCTCCTTGCGCCGCTTGAGCGACTGGTAAATAGCTTCGGGGCTGGACGCGAGCCGCCGTTGCAAAGTGGTCAGCGCGAAGCCTACCGACCCCTTCCGAGCACCGGCGAGGAGGTCAGCCTTTCCCATTTCGTCGCGGACGTACTCTGTCACGGCCTCGTAGAGCGCGGCCTCGGCATCCGAGAGCTTGTAGTTGACGGTGTAAGCTTTTCGCTCGGGGAACAGGGGTGTGCCGTCGAATTTGACGAGTTCTTCCTTCACCATCCGTCGCATCAGGTCCGAGACATCGACCTTGTGAACGCCGTCCCGGAACTTGCCGTAAAAGCGGTCCGAGTCGAGTAGTGACAAGAAAAGCTGGAAGTCCTCCTCCTTCCCGTTGTGTGGGGTGGCGGTCATCAGGAGAAGGTGCCGAGTGTCTTTGCCAAGTTCCTTGGCAAACTTGAACCGACCGGTCTCCTTTACTTCCCGCCCGTAATAGTGGGCCGCGAGCTTGTGGGCCTCGTCGAAGACGACGAGGTCCCATCCCGCCCCGCAGAGCTTCGCTTGCAAGTCCAGGTTTCGGGACATCTGGTCGAGCCGAACGATGAGCTGCTGGTGGTCATCGAACGGGTTCCCGCTTGGGGTGGCTTCCTCAAGCGCGGACGAGAATATCCGGAATTCAAGGCCGAACTTCTCGAACAATTCATCCCGCCACTGCTCCACGAGACTACCCGGAGCAACAATCAGAATTCGCCGGGCGTCCGCCCGCATGACGAGCTCGCGGATGTATAGTCCCGCCATGATGGTCTTTCCGGCCCCAGGGTCGTCGGCCAGAACGTACCGAAGGGGTTGGCGCGGCAACATCGACTCATAGACGGCAGTGATTTGGTGCGGCAGGGGGTCCACGTTCGAGGTGTGGACGGCCATCATCGGGTCGAACAGGAAAGCCAAGTCGATTCGTTTCGCTTCGCACGCGAGTTGGAACGCCGCCGGGTCTCCGTCGAACGCCCAGGGCCGGGTAGTCGTCGCGGGTGCAATCGTCGCTTCATCGGCAGTGCCGAGCAGCCGTTCCTTAAGACCTCCGTCCGGGAGCTTGTAGAAGAGTTGGACCGCTCCGTCGGCGATGATGTTGACGGCCACCACCGAGCAAACGAGGTCACGTTCGAGGCCGACGAGAGCGAGGCCGGGCTGTAGTTCGGTTAGTTTCATGGTGGGTCTTTCGCGCTACGTCGCGGACGCTTTCCGAACCGGGGGTGGCGCCATGCCTCCGGCTTTCTTTTCGGACTCGCCGCCGTCGCTCGATCCCCGAGACAGGCTCAGCGGTATATCTCGTAGAAAGGCCGATAGCCACTTGCCGGGTTGCGTCCCACCTGGATTTCGACGGATTCAGATCACCAACGTGGGGGTGTTTTGAGACGCTGCGCCGGTCGCGAGCGTCATCGGCTCTCGTGAGGTTATCGTTCACGTTCGTGATTCGCCATATCCCGAGACGACGGTGGAGAGATAATCTATCAAGGTCTCCAACGATGGTATATGTCGGTAGTGCAGCTTAACCAATGGGTTAGGGATAGCGTTGGCCGCGCCAACCCAAAAAGCGATTACGTCTGCAGCAACTTTCGGCGCCCAGCGCCCCGCGGGCCGAAGACTGCATCCGGCTCAAGGTGGTTGCTGAAAACCAGGCAGGCTCACAAAGGAAACGCGATCGCCTTTCCCCTGTCACCGTCGGCCGACTTCGTCACGGAACCCATGGCAGCTAAGCGCCACCGCGCCCGATCCCTCGCGGTGGTCGGCGTCGACTCCATCGCCGACGAGCTGGGCAAAGCGGGTAGCCCGAACCGGCTGAAGGCTGCGCTCAAGGTGCCGAAACTCGCACCAATCACCGCCCCGTCGGCTGGACCGATCGACCCGGAGCAGATCGTAAGGGAGGCCGTCGAGGACGAAGACAAGAAGGCCCGCAGCTGGACCGACGATAGGTTGGACAAAGAGAAGAACCTACCCCTCGTGCGGAGCGCATTCGCCCGAAGCGGGGTGGGTTGGAAGCGAATGGGAGTGCTGAACCTAATGAGTTTTTTTGATCGGCCGATTGCGGTAGAATCAAGGTGTCGGGTGATCGACCTGTTTGCAAGCGGGGCGATCTAGCGCGGTCGGTGGGTGGATGGCGATTCCAGCATCAACCTGCCGACCGGCCCGGCCCCTGGAATCCAACAATGGCCACGGCTCACAAATCCTCGACTACCTCCGTCATTCCCGCCACCGAACCGAACGAGCCAGTCTCAGAATTCGGCTTGGAAAACCTTCCACCGCATTTGCTTCACGCAAGCAACGCCGCCGACCTGCTCGTCGGAAATACACGAATGGTTTGGATGGCACTTTCGGCGGCCTTGACGCCCGGGGAGATGGAAGACGACTTCTTTTTTTTGGTTCGCGAGGGTTTAACTAACTTGCGAGAGAAGGTACAGCGTTGTGAAGAGGATATCCGTCGGTGTCGAGAGCGTTTGGTCCGTGCCCGTAATCGAATTGTTAACGCGCCGGCGACCGGGAAGTTAAGGGCGTCGACAGGCCACGAATTGTCGATCTTGTATTACGAGGACCTTGAGTGGTGCCTCTGGGGTGCGTCGATGGGCTGTCAAGGTCCGTACGGGCCCGTGCCTGAGGCGATCCGGCCCGTGCGTAAGAGGGTTCCTATTGAATTTGTTTGCAAGAACCTCCGCAAGCTCGCCAAGACAATCGCTGGCTACCGACCCACGAATCAAATCGCCGGGGCGGCGAATATGCGGCGCAAACGTATTGAGGCTCTCAAGGAGAAGCAAGCGATAATAGACGAAAAACAGGAGATCGCGACTAACATACTCATTCAGATCGAGCAAGAATTGATCGAGGCCACGGCGATGGAAGCAAAATCCGTGGACCAGGCCCAGGAATACCTCGACTTGAAGTCGAGAGCTTTACCGGAGCCTGCCGAAGCAGAGGATCCGGCTCCGCCGTCGAACCGATTAACTGTTGAAGAAGCGAACACGAAGGCAAAGAGACTGGCAAAGCAGATGGGGAACGCTTTTTTCTTGCTCTCGGAGCGTAAGCAATTCAAGCTGATCGGTTGCGGTTCCAAAACCTGGCGAAATACGGAGCTGTACAAGAAGGCCAAGAAAATGAAAGCCAAGGTTTTGAGACCCTCTAAACAAGGTCAAACCCGATCGCCGGCTGCAATGAGTTTTACCAGCACCCTCGAAGCTCAGACCTATGACGGCGAACGAGACGAAGAAATCAAGCGGTTGATCGAGGACCAAGAGGCCGATCAAGAACCGAGTCCGCTAGACGACGACCTGCCAGATTCCCGCCCACGAAAAGTGCATAGCCGAAAACGCCTCTGACAACGATTGCAAGTGAGCGCTCACGGCCCTTTCGTGAGCGCTCACTTTTTTTATCTCCTCTTCTGCCAATCACTTCCGACAATCGCTTCGTGAGCGCTGCCTTTAGGTACGGACATCAAGTCCTCACCTGAAAGGAGCGATCATTGTGAGTTTTGGAAAGACTCCCCATCTCATTACACCCGGCGTCATCGCGGCGGAACTACGAACACCTCTACACCGTGTCTTGCATGTGCTGGCGACGCGACAACACATCCGCCCTTCGGCTCGTGCAGGCACTCTGCGTCTGTATGACCGCAAGGCCGTGGCGATGGTCCGCCACGAACTGAACGCCATCGACGCCCGTCGTTGCTCCCGAAAGGGGGGCGACGATGCGTAGCCACATCCGTCTAACCAGCCGTTTCCCCATTGCTCCTCTTTCGCCGCAGGTCGGTCGAGAAGTCGGCGGCCAGCGACCATTGGTCGTCGGTCGAGCGGTGTGGTGCGCCATCCACTCCTCCAAAATCGTCAGCTTGGCTTACGAGGCCGGTCGAGGCCTTCATCCGCCAACGGTCCGTGTCGGCGGCTCCGGACTCTGCAGACCTGCGGATTTACCGATGCGCGACGCTTGTGGATGCCCGGCTGCGCCCGCCTACCTGGCCGCCAACGCCGCCATGGCCGGGAGGGCCTCCCAATGACTCCCAACCGCAAACCAAGCCGCAACGGAACGTCGCCCGGCGGCGAAATGAGACATGGTGAAATTCTCGCTCCGTCGCGACCTGGAATCGAGCCAAAAAGCTTCCTCGAGGCCGCCCTCGCTTACGCCGCGCGCGGCTGGTCGATCATTCCGATCCGGGACAAAAAGGCCGCAGGTCGATGGAAGCAGTTTCAGACGTTGCGGCCCGATGCCGCCACGCTCACGAGGATGTTCCAGCAACGCGATATCACTGGCTTGGCCGTGTTGCTTGGCTCGGCCTCTGGCGGACTCGCGTGCCGCGACTTCGACACGCTCGAAGGCTACGAGCGTTGGGCGAAGGATCATCCTCAACTCGCCGAGGCGTTGCCAACCGTAGAGACGGCCCGAGGCCGGCACGTTTACTTTCGCGGTCCCGAGGGCTTCCACAACTTTGGAGACGGTGAGTATCGCGGGGATCCGGGCCATTACTGTTTGTTACCCCCATCGCGCCATCCGAGCGGACATATCTATCGTTGGCTGATCCCACTCCCACAGGGAGATCTTCCTGCGATCGATCCGGTTGAAGCCGGTTTGTGCAACACAGAGAACACAGCCAACGCAGCACACACAGAGAACACAGCCAACGCAGCACACACAGAGAACACAGCCAACACAGACACATTGCTTGAGTCCTCTGTGTTCTCTGCGCCATCTGTGTTGCAGGCAGTTGAGAAAGCCATCTCTGGGACACTGCCCTACTCCAATGGGCAGCGGTACAAGTGTTTATTCCGGCTCGCACGTCACCTCAAAGGCATCGAATCCTTAAACGGCGCGGATCTATCAAACCTGCGACCGATCGTCCAAGAGTTTCACCGTCGAGCCTTGCCTGCCATTAGAACAAAGGAGTTTTTGGAAACGTGGGCCGATTTCGTCCTGGCCTGGAAACGGGTGAAGTTCCCCGTGGGCCAAGGCGTGATCGAAACGGCCTTCAAGCGAGCCATGGCAAGTGTCACGCCAACAAAGGCCACGGAATTGTACGGGGCTGGACCGATCGCCCTTCTAGCAAAACTGTGCCGCGAACTTCAATTCATCAGCGGCTCCAAAGAATTCTACCTCGACTGTCGCACGGCCGGCCGCTTGATCGGTGTCGATCATACGAGCGCTTGGCGCTGACTTCGAAGTTCTCTGCGTCGACGGCGTTCTTCGAGCAGGCTCCAAGGGGAGCAAGGCAAGTCGCAAAGCTAGCAGTTTTCGTTTCATCAACCCCGATTCAGGAGATTCAGAGCTATGAAACAGAGTAAGAAGGAACGTGGACAAAACGGCCGACCGAGAGAATTCGACCATGGTACAATTCTCCACCTGTCCCTGTCGGACGTGAAGCCATCACCCGAGAACGATGAGCTTTACGGGGTTCTTTCAGACAAGGATCCAGAAGTCCTTGAGCTGGCGCGTAGTATCGTGGTTAAGGGAATCATGGAACCCCTCGTGATTACCGCTGACTTCTTCATTCTGAGCGGTCACCGCCGGTACTTCGCCGCCGGCCTCGCTGGCGAGGATACGGTCCCATGCCGAATCGACGCGTCGATTCGGCGGAGCGACCTTTCGAAGGACCAATATCTGGTGCATCTACGAGAGTTTAACCGTCATCGCGTGAAATCGCTCGACGTGGTGGCGCGTGAGCAACTGCTGGATCTTGATCCCGATGAACCTTACCGCGAGCTACAGGAGCACCGACGGCGCAAAGCTCGAGTCCGTGCCGATACCATCGAGATCACCGGCGAAACGCGCCGGGCGAAGATTAGCAAAGCGAAACGACCGTTTCTTGACGCGATTCTGCGTATCATCGACGAGCGGAAAAAATATTTGCCGTTGACCGATCGTCAGATTCATTATGCGCTGCTCACTGATCCCCCATTAGTTCACGCCTCCAAGCCGGGATCGCGTTACGAGAACACCCCGAAGTTCTACAAGGCGACCTGCGATCTCATCGCTCGCGCCCGGATTGAAGGCGAAATTTCCTGGGACACCATCCATGATCCGACGCGACCTGTCACGATTTGGAAGGTCTTCAAATCGACTGGGCCCTTTCTCCAAGGCGAGCTGAACGAACTCCTCAAAGGCTACTACCGCAACCTTCAGCAATCCCAACCCGACCACATTGAGATCGTGGGCGAGAAGAACACCATCGAAAGCATTATTTCCCCGGTTGCAGCGGATTACTGCATCCCTCTAACCATCGGTCGCGGTTATAGCAGCCTATCGCCACGCCATGAGATGGCGAAACGCTTCCGGGAAAGTGGCAAGGACAAATTGATCATCATCTTCCTATCCGACTTCGACCCGGAAGGTGAGGACATCGCCCATTCTTTCGCCCGTTCGATGCGAGACGACTTCAAGATCGAGAACATCGTGCCGATCAAGGCCGCGTTGACCGCAGAACAAGTTCAATCGCTCAAGTTGCCGCCACAGATGAAGGCAAAGAAAGGGAGCAGCAGACGCAAGAAATTCGTAGGTCGGCACGGTGACGACGTCTTCGAATTGGAGGCAATTCCACCCGATCAACTACAGCAGATCCTGCGGGAAACCATCGACAAGGTTCTCGACCTTGCTGCCTTTAACGCGGAGATTGATAAGGAGAAGAAGGATGCGTTACACCTGAAGGCCTTGAGGTCTCGCATCAAACAAAATCTCGGCGATATCGTCCCAGGTGGGGGGTAACGACACCACGTTTATGCGGCGGTTCCATGCCACCTAATGACGTGCATTGACGCCCAGTACGGTTCTAAGTCCTTTGGCAGGGCACGGCGACAGGCCACTCTGAGAAGTGGCTTGTCGACGTGTCCGGGCCCGTTCCGCTTCACAAGCCCCTCCACCATCCCGCACGCCTTCTGATGAACCTTTGCATCCTCTTTGCCACCCCTCTGACGGTCGGCAACACGACGTCCTCCCTGCCAAGCTTCTTCAGGTAGCCGGCCGCCTTCTTAGGCGACCAAAGCATCATCCTGGCGGTTTCCTCGGCCTGCCGCGTCGTCTGATACCCGCGCAGGTCCCGCAACAAGGCCTCCGGGTCGATATGCTGCTTCTTGCAAACCAGCCTCCATGCATCCGACTCGATGCATAGGCGATAGCCAGCCATGCCGCAGATGTCAGAGAGTCGGGTTCTGTGCGCTCGATCATCCGGATCGTCCGGGAATCCGTCACATTCGTCCGCTCTGGTCAGATCATGCTGTGGCTCGGATAGTGATTCACCTTCATCAGCCGCTGCCAAGTCGTCCGGGTCGCCAAGGGAGGTCTCAGATTCATCCTCAATGGCCGGCTCTTCCAAGTCCTCGTGCAGCGGTTCGCACGCCGTCGCCAGCGAAAGATACCGGAAGAAGAGCAGGGCAAGGTCGAGCTTATCCATCATGTGATACATCGACAGCAACATCCAGCCATCGGCCAAGCCGTGGTAGTTCGGTAATTCTAGTACGATGGACGGCGCAGACGCGGCTAGCTGATCCGCATCATCACCGTCACCGCGATCTGTTGCGGAGATCAAGAGCGCAACGCGTTCCTCGGGCGTAAGTTTTCTGTAATGCCGAGATAAGGATTTGGTGTTCATGCTGCGTCTCTCCTGTATGCCATTTCGCGGATTGGGGATCTCGCCTCACTCGTCCTTCCACCACTCGACACGGTCCTTAATCAGGGTCCGCATGCTCTGTGCCGTTTGCTCGACGTTGGGTACTTCGCCGCCACTGATCTTCTTCAGATAGGCCGAGGCCTCTTCGTATGTCCAAAGCGCCGGGCGAGCGTGTCTTTCAGCCTGCTCGACGACGTCAAACCCAGGAAGGTCACGCAACAGATCGTCCGGGTCGACCTTCAACTCTGTGCAAACAAGCCTCAAGGCGTCGGCGTCCACGCAAAGACGATATCCGGCCATGCGGGCGTTCTCCCACAGACTCTCCGCCAGCTCCAGGTCCTCGGGTCCGTCGGGGGACGCTTTGCACTTTTGGGACAAGCCGATGTCCCGCCAGAAAATGAGGCCGAGATTGAGCTGCTCGATCATATGAAGCAAGCTTAGGAACCTTAAACCTTCGGCGAAGCCTTCATAGTCGGGAAGCTGAAAAGCCACCCGGGACGCTGAGGCGGATAGCCGGTCGACCTCGATGTCGTCGCCGCGCTTCATTGCGGCAAGGATGAGAGGATAGCGCTCTGCGGGCGTGAGCCGGTCGTAGAGGCCCGCCAGGGTCTTGGTGTTCACCGTCCGTTCCTCCGTGTTCGACCTCGGCCACTCGCGCTCGCAATGATGCGACGCCTTATCGTCCAACTGGGTTCATCTGTAGTCATGATCATTACTCGGCCTCTCGTGGTCGCGTCTTGAAGACTGCCTCCAGAAGCTCCAATCGGGCCCTAAGGTGGTCGACCTCGATGGCCTTCAGGGCTAATGCGGCAAGATGCCCCACGGCGCGGGCCTTGGTCGCTGCTTCGGCGTACGGATCCGCCAGCACAGCAGCAGTCAACTGTTCGAGCAGCTTAAGAATGTCCGCCGGTGTCCGCATTGAGACGGTCGGAGGTCGGGCAATGGAATCGCCAGGCTGCCCCTCCTTACGAGGGAACGCCATCTGAAGTTCTCGCAGCCGTCGGTGAAGTTTCATGTCGTCCACGCCATCAAGGGCTCATGCTGATTCCAAGGCCTGCTGCTCCAGGGTCGCCAGGCGTTCCTCGAAGTCCGCAACTTCGCGGAATTTGACGCCGATCTCCAATATCGTTCGAGCCGCGCCCAGTCGCACGGCTCCGGCGTTCACTGGTTTGACCAGATCCAGGAGAGTCTTCACGGCCTCTGTTCCCGCCGCCGTCAACGTACCCGAGTTTCGCTGCACCATGTCACCGCGAGCAACCTGGATCTGGCGGCGAAATTCCGGATCAGCCATCCGGCGTTGAAGCGTGCGTTTGCTGATACCGGCCTTCTGCGCTGCAGTCTCGACGCTGGCTCCGCAGGCAAGGGCCAAGATGGCGCTCTCATCTTTTGCCTGCTTGCCAGCATTCATCTTGGCGACCTCCTTTCTTTGCCCGATTGCGTCGTTCCAGGCGTAAGGACTGCAGGTACCGCGTTAGGACTCCGCTTTCGTCACCACGACCGGCTTCTTCACGAACGGTTCGCCTGTCTCGGCGTGGATCGCCTGCTTGCCGGTAAACTTTTCCCATCGTTCAATGATGACGTCGCAGTAAGGAGGATCCAACTCCATCAGGAAAGCCTTGCGACCCGTCTGCTCGGCGGCGATAAGCGTGGAACCGCTACCTCCAAACAAGTCCAGTACATTCTCCCCTGGTTTCGACGAGTATTCCAGCGCTCTTGTCGCAAGCTCGACCGGCTTTTCAGTCAGGTGGATCATGCTTTGTGGGCTGATTTTTTTGATGGACCACAGATCGGAAATGTTGTGTGGCCCATAGAAGTGATGCGCGGCGCCTTCTCGCCAACCGTAAAAACACTGCTCATGTGCGCCCATAAAATCCTTGCGAGTCAACACCGGATGCTGCTTGTCCCAAACTATCGACTGACTGAAATACAATCCGCACGCCTTCAAGGCCCGGGGATAGTTGGACAAGTTGCTGTATCCGCCCCAAATGTAGAACCCGCCACCAGGAACCAACACACGAGCCAGGTTGCCAAACCACGCGGCGAGTAGGCGGTTGAACTCCTCGTCGCTCACGAAATCGTTAGCCAGCGGTCGATCTTTCGCACGCATCTTCTTGGTGGTGGGCTTTGACTTCTCCGGGTGCCTTTCGACATCGAATCCCTGATGATGCGTTGTACCTGGAAAGGACGAAAGGCCGGCCGCGATGGCGTTATTCGAGCGCGGTTCCACCTTCACATTGTACGGCGGATCTGTCGACACAAGATGGATCACAGCCCCATCCAACAACCGATCCACGTCCGCTGGTTTGCTGGAATCGCCACACAAGAGCCGATGCTTCCCCAGGATCCACAAGTCGCCGGCTTTGGTCGTGGCCTCATCCGGCGGCTCGGGGATGTCATCAGGATCGGTGAACCCATCGGTCGTAGGCGGATCTAGCAAGCGCGTCAGGTCCTCGGCCGAGAACCCTGTCAGATCTAGGTCCATGTCCATTCCTTGCAACGCGATTAACTCGTTCGTCAGCTTGTCATCATCCCATTGGGACAGCGTCGCCGTTTGGTTGTCCGCCAGGCGATAGGCCTTCGCTTGGGCCGGTGATAATCCAATGGCGACATGGACTGGCACCTCGGTCATCTCGAGCTTCAACGCTGCCTTAAATCTCGTGTGCCCGACGATAATCACGCCTTCCTCATCCACCACGATCGGTTGCCGGAAGCCGAACTCCTTGATGGATGCCGCCACCATGTCGACAGCGGCGTCATTGATGCGCGGGTTATTTTCGTAAGGGCGAATGGAGGCGATCGGTCGTAGTTGCACGAGCATGTTCTTGGTCCTCGGTTCCGTGGTGAAAAGATGCTAGAGAATACTAAAAACCATGGTCCTAATGCAAATTGGCGGAGCTGTTTTTCGCAGGAAATCCGCGAATATTTCGCATGCTGGCCTTCAGGTGACTTCGGAGCTGAGGTAACTGTGTTGTCATGCGGGTAATACCCGCTTTACAAGTACAGGTTTCATAGGGAGTTACGATCATGACGCGGAAGAAGAATGGTCCAGGTGCAGCAGCCTCAGACCTCCCGGCACTGAAGATCGGGAGTCGGGTGCGATCTACCGACGACAACGTTGAGGGTCGCATCGTGTGGGCCAACGCGACATCGGTGAAAATCAAGTGGGAAGATGGCGAACAGGTCACTTGGAAGCGGGCCGAGTTGGCCAGCAAAGGTCTGGAGCTTCTGGATGATGATGCCGTGGAGCTGAGGTCACCGAGCGAGGTGCCAACGGTAGTAAAGCTCGCCTTGGCAAACACACCAAAGTCCGAGGACGCAAGCGACATCGCCGGCAAGAAGCTGAGCGCCCTGGACGCCGCCGCGAAGGTCCTGGCGGAATCCAAGAAGCCGATGACCTGCCAGGAGCTCATCGGAGTGATGGCCATCAAGAATTACTGGAGCTCCCCAGGCGGCAAGACGCCAGCCGCCACGTTGTACAGTGCTATCCTCCGCGAACTCGCCCGCGGAGAAGAGTCCCGCTTCGTCAAAACCGGTCGCGGCTACTTCACACTCAAGGCATAACCACCAGAGGAACCACCACCATGGCATCTTTCCAGAAGCCGCAGTCCCTAAAAGCTTCGCTCAAGCTGGGCCTCTATGGGCCTGCTGGTAGCGGCAAGACATTCACGTCATTGCTGATCGCCGAGGGTTTGGCCCAACACACCGGCAAACGTGTGGCTTACTGCGACACCGAATTCGGAACCGCCTTCTATGGCCAGGAGGTGCCTCAACGGATCGCCCATCCGCAGGCGTTCGACTTCGATGTGTTACACACGAAATCGATCACCGAAGTGCTCTCAGCCCTGAAGAGCCTCGACCAGAGCCGTCACGGGGTAATCGTGATCGATTCGATCACGCACCTGTGGGACGCCTGTCGCAATGCGTATACCGGTCGACAAACGAAAATCGGGTCGATCCCGATGCACGCGTGGACTCTGATCAAAAAACCTTATAAAGAATTGCTCCACTTTTTGTTGACCTCGCCGTTGCACGTCGTGATCTGCGGGCGCCAGGGGATTGACTACGGCGAGGATGAATCCAGCGGGGAGCTGAAAAGCCTCGGCTTCCGCATGCGTGCCGAAGGGGAGACAGCGTATGAGCCCGATGTGCTGTTGCGCCTCGAGTCGCACCGGCCTGCCAAGAACAAACCGGCCTACCCCGTTGCCCATGTCGAGAAGGACCGCACTGGTGTTTTGGCGGGCCAGACGATCTCCTGGCCCGACTTCGACAAGGTAGCGAAGCCGCTTCTGCCGTTGCTCGGTTTGACGCAGGCGGTAGCGCCAACGGATGATGAGGTTGGCCAGCAGGATGCCGAGGCGATCCTGCGCCAGGAAACGCTACGCTTGCAGCAATCGGCGGACCTGGCTTCGACTTACGCGCTGCGATTCAAAGAAGCCGAGACGGTGGCTATCCTCGAGCGCCTTGGCAGGGAGTTGACGCCGCAGGTCAAGAGTCTGCTGGCAGCCGTCGACTTGGCTCGCGTGCGGATTGCGTATACGAAGCGGTTGGGGCAGCTCAAGGGCGATGGTGCGGGAGGGGAACATAGCCCTGCTGATAGCGGTGCTCCAGTGGGTGGTCTGTCGACGCCGTGATGGCGTGGGATAGCGAGAAATCAACCGAGGCCTCCGTTGCGGGGGCCTCGGGTCGTTTATGGGAACGGGCTTTGGGACGCGATAGGCGCTAACGTCGTGCGAAAGGTGGCGTAAAGGGTGAATTTGACCATGTCTCATTCTCAGCTCAACTCCGCAATGCCACCCAATTCATTTTCTGACGTTCCTATTTGCCAGTCTCCACGTGCCAGATGTTGATTGTCTTCGCGCTCGCCGAGGCCATCGTTTTGCCGTCTGGACTGAAGGCCACACGCCATACACTATCCGCGTGTTCTTTGAGAGTCGCCTGTTCCTTCTCCGCCGCCAAGTTCCACAGCTTGATGGTCTCGTCGTCGCTTCCGGAAGCCAGCGTCTTGCCGTTCGGACTGTATGCCACGGAGTTGACCCGCTTCGAATGTCCCTTGAGCGTGATCTGCTCCTTGTACGTTACCGCGTCCCACAACTTGATCGTCGCATCCGTACTTCCGGAGGCGAGTGTCTTACCGTCGGGGCTGTACGCCAAGCACATCACGGACTCTGTGTGCCCGCCAAGGGTGGCTTGCTCCCCACCCGCCGCGTTCCAGAGCTTGATTGTGCCGTTGTGCCCCCCCGACGCCAGAATTTGGCCATCCGGACTTTATGCAACGCACATCACTAAATCAATGTTCGCGTTTATGGTGGCCTTCTCTTTGACCGTCGCCACGTCCCACAACTTGATTATGCCGTGGTCGCATCCTGAGGCAAGTGTCTTGCCGTCTGGACTGAAAGCTACAGACAATACCCAGCCGGTATGCCCGTCAAGCGTAGCCTTCTCCTTGCCGGTTGCCACGTCCCACAACTTTATTGGCTCGCCCGAGCTTCCCGTAGCAAGTGTTTTTCCATCCGGACTGTACGCTAAGCATACCACGATGCTCTTGTGTGTCTTGAGAGCGGCCTGTACTTTGCAGGTTGTCAAATTCCATAGTTTGATCGTCCTGTCAAAACTGCCCGAGGCCAACGTCTTACTGTCGGGACTGTAAACTAAGGATGTTACTAATTCCTCATGTCCTTCGAGACTGCACCGCAATTTGGGTTGTTGTGGCACCGGGGCCGCCAGTAACAACAGACTCAGGTAGATGATGATTGTCGTAATTGGCATGGATCCATCCTGGTCGAGTTCTTGTCTATTTTCTCGCGTAACGGCCCTCATACTTGCGTGTTTCAATATCGCACAGTTTTAATCGTGATGTCCGAACCCGGGTACGCCAGGGTCTTGCCGGTTGGACTGACGGCCGCGGCGCGTGCTGGCACCGAATGCTCCGGTAGGGTAGCCGGATCCTTGTTCCGAAGGAAGAGGAAACGAGGATTTGGATCATTCCTCCGCGCGGTTTCGCTTCGTTCAACTACCAGCGATTGCTACGACCCCATTTTGAATTAGCGAAACGGCATCTGCAAGAAAGCACGTGAAGCGGTTGGGGCAGCTCAAAGGCGATGGTGCGGGAGGAGAACATAGCCCTGCGGATGACAGTGCGCGAGCCGGCGGCTTGGCGACGCCGTGATGGCGTGGGATAGCGAGGAATCAACGGAGGCCTCCGTTGCGGGGGCCTCGGGTCGTTTACCGAAGACGGTTTTTTGACGCGACGGGTGCAATCGTCGTGCGAAACGGAGCGAAAGGGGGGAATTCGACCATGTCTCGTTTTTGAAGGGCGGGATCTGGCGTGCAGATCGATGCCGCAGTAAAATCGGTGTTGTTGATAGAAGCGTGTCATGAGCCTCCTCCGCAATGGGACGGCGCCTGATCCCGCAAAACGTGAAGCGAAGTACGCCTTCGCCATCCACGCTTGGGACAAGGCCAAGGCCTTGAGCCCGTTTATCACCTGGGACAGGCCCGGCCCATCCCAAGTGAGGACATGATGAGTATCCCGGCGTTGCAGCCGACCCCCGCCCGCTGCGCTGGTTGGATACACGAGGTCGCTGAGGCGGGGGCGGCTGAACTTAGCGTTATGCGGCTTGGTCCTTCGTGGTTCACTATGCAATTTGCTTTTGTATGCCGAACCTGCGGATGTGACCTAACTGATTTCCTTTCCGACGAGGACCAATCATCGCTCGCCCCCGGCAACATCAGAGGGGCGATGATCGAACCTGGGAGATTTGTCCGAATCACTCAATCGATTCCGAAACAACAGTTCTTTGGAATGACGTTCGGAAGCGCGGAAGAAGGGGCCACTGCCATAGTCCGGCCTGGCGATTTCATTGTGAATGTCGCGGACTTGGGTCATCAAATGCAATCAAGGGCGAAGTTCGGTTGTTGCGGCTATCAAGGCGGAACCGAGGCGAACGCTCTCTGTTCAAACGGGCACCCGGTGGCGACAATACACTCCGACTGTTGGCATGCTGCCTTCGCTCGGTTGATCGGGGAGTCAGTGGATTCGGTTGCGGTGTAAGGACATCGCCGCATAACAAACGGATGAAGCTGACCGGGGCCGCCATCCTGGTTTCGCGCGGCATGAAGGTCTTGCAGGTGGCCCCGGCAGCTTATCCTTGTCGTTGGCCACGGAGGCGCACCGGATGGTCGATGTGCCCGAGAGCGTCCGGCTGCGGTTCATTGCTGCGGGCTGGCACCCCGGACGGCGGGTCGCGGTGCCCGCGGCTGTGCCCGCCGACCACCCGGCCGCCGTGGTCCTGGCCGCCTTCAGCGGGCTGGCCATCACCCCCACGACAAAGGCCGGCGAGGAGTGCTCCGCGGACGACCTTGCGTTCCGCGAGTTGTGGCCGGACGAGTCGGTCATCGTAGTCTGGGCCGGGCTGCTCGGCACCCGGCTGGTCGGGGTCGCGGAGATGCACCACGGGCACAGCGAGTTGTATATTGCCGCCGACGGACGGTGCTTCGGCCGGAGCTGCGTCCACGACGCCTTCTGGTTCAAGGGGGCGTCGTTCGCCGAGGCCGCCGAGCGGTGCCTGCTCGGGCGGCGGTCCCGGCCCCTGCTGCGGCCCGACCAGGCGTCGGTTTGGCTGTACGGCATCCCGTACACGCCCGACAGCCCGGAGACGTACCAGTACAGGTAGCCGCCGGCCGCAAAGGCAGGCCGAATCCTAAGCGTTTAATCCGTCGCGCTGGGCCGCCATCAAGGGCGTGCGGCGTCCCCTGCGGCTGACCGTGGAGGGCGCACCGATGGAAAGATCGCGAAGAATCACCAGCGTCGTTCTTCCAGTCCAAAATTGGACGCAACCGCCACAATCGCACGCCGAATGCGATATTGTCTCGTTTTCGGGGCGCCTGCAATGGGGCGGTATAGCGAATCGCGTCAACGATGCGGACGAGCGTCTTGATCTTCCCTGGATCGGGAGCGAGAATGGGGCGAGGCGATCAGCATGAGGACACTCTCTTCAAGTTCACGGGCCATCAGGAGCCGCGCGCGGCGAGATGATCGCGGGGATTTTGTCGACGGCTGGAGGGTAGGCGGATGAGTCGTGACCCACTTCGATCGCCAAACCATTCAGCCGATCCGAGTGTTGTTGCAGCCTCAATGAACTTACTCAACTCCGACCCGCGGATATTTTGCATCGCCGACCCGGCCGCCCGATTGGCTGCGGTGATTGAACGGCGACCGCGTAAGTGGTGGCGAATCGGCCGCTGGGACTTGGCGCATGGCCGGTATGAGGAAGGCGCATGGTTCCGTGGGACGCTTTACCCGCAGCGCTGCGATCTTTCCCGTGACGGTAGGTGGCTGTCATACTTTGCGTTCAAGTACGAATCTGACTGGCCCGCCAGCTCGACCTACACGGCGATTTCGCGGTTGCCGTGGCTGAAGGCACTCGCGGCCTGGCGAGAAGCTGGAACATGGAGCCGCGGACTGCACTTTGTAGACGATCCCGAGGTGTGGGAGGTAGGCGACCCTGTAGTCGGCGGGGCAGAAGTACGCTCAATCGTCGGCGGTATGCGGCACACCGAGCCTGCCCAGTTTGCGACGGAGCGTCGTCGCGGATGGCGGGAGTCGGACCTGACCCCACCGCGGGATCCGGCGGATACCTGGGACGTGTGGCGTGCCGTAGTAATGGAGAAGCCGTCGCCCGATCGAGACAGCCGAGTTGTCTTGTCTGTGGCCGGCAAGTTTGAGGCATTCCGAGGGAATCCCCACTCTTGGCCGCCGGGCCATGCACCGTACAGTCTGAGCCGAGGCATTACCCATCGAGTGCTGACCGATGTGCAGTGGGCCGACTGGACCTGTGAGGGGCGCCTGGCGATTGCGACCACGGCTGGTGTTCTCCAGATACGCGATGGAGACGGCAAGGTGGTGATCCATGAGGCGATCCCAAGCAAACAAGAGCCAAAGGCGGCGCCGGCTCCCGCGTGGGCAGGAGAATGGTAACCCTACGAGGGGTTGGCCAAGCATGCTGCCCCAGAGATTTCCTTTGAGGGACGTAACGCGGTCACGGGCCCATAGGCGCACTGCGAAACCCTGACGAGTCTCTTCATCATGTCGTCGCGAATTTCGGAAGGACCACAAGGCCGGTTCACGCGAGGGGCCGTGGCGTGGCTGGTTACGAAGGGCGCCAACGTCCGGCGAAAGAGGCTTCAACGGCCAAATTCGACCATGTCTCGTTTTCGCCGCGACTGCAATCGGGCGGCGTCGCGAATCGCGTCAACGATGCGGACGAGTGTCTTGATCTTCTTGAGATCGGGAGCGAGAATGGGGCTGTGGCGATCAGGATCAGGACTCGCCTCAAGTTCACGGGCCGTATGGGTGCCGGAGGTTGTGTGGATTCCGTCGGCGGCAGGGGACAGCCGGTGAATGCGGCGATCGAAATACACGACTCTGAACTAGCTGCTGTCATCCTAACTCAAGTTGGCGTGATCGTTCGTTTGGCCCCCGCATACGTTCACCGTTCTGGCGGACGACCTGGCTTCGATGCCGGTTCAGGATGGTGCCAACCGGTGGAGTTGGTGTTCGTGGCTGGCGTGGTTGTTGGGTTACTCCCTGAGTTACCATGTACTCTGGACGACGGCATCATTTCGGGAGGCGCGGAGTTCCGGGGAATGATCCCGCTGCCGTACGTTGTGGAAACCGCCGTTCATTTTGAAGCATGTAACCTTCATGGTGATCTTGTCGTAATTCGCGGCCTCGGTTTGGAAGTGAAGGCCATTGGCGAGGCGAGCTACGTCGAGGAATTCCCCGGAATGTAGCTGCCGAATACTTCGATGGCCTCGATCATCAATAGGCGCACCGCAGAATCCTGAAGAATTCTCTCTTCATTTCGCGTGGTGTTTCTGAGGAACCGCAGAGTCGGCTCGACCGTGGACTGGCCGCGTCCTTTGAGGGACGTTGGGAAGGCTTGAGCCGTATGAAGCGGAACTTTCCCGTACGGTTTCTTGGGGGCGGGGGTGGCGTGAGTCATCCCTGCTACCCGACCGACAAGGTTCTCGATGTTTTCTTGTTCAGCAGCAAGAGGCAACGAACGATGGCGATCCCGGCGGAAGCGCTAGGACTTGAAAAGCTCAACGTGGGCGTGCATGGCAAACCTACGCTTGCCGCTGCATATGAGATTCTGCGTGACTGTTGGACCGGCGGTGATCGTGACCGCGAACTCGCTCTGCACCTGATGTTCCTCTGTTGGTACATGCTGATCGAACCTCCGCACCTTACTGGCCTCGACGAGCGACGGGTGCCTTCGGCGGAGCTTGTCGAGGTATTCAACGAAGTTTACGATTACATGAAGCCCGTAGGTCAGGGTCAAGCCGAATTCTTGTACGTCGTTGGGTTGATGAGCAATCTTTCGCCGTGGTTGCTTGGCGATAACGACATTTGGGAAGAGCGAAGCCGTAAATATCGCGCCATGTATCGCCGGTTGGAGCCGAATGGACTCGATCCAGGTATGTTCGAAGGGCGCGGCGCTTATGGCGAATACTTCACAGGCCAAGCACGCGTGAAGGATGGCTATTGAAAGGCGAGGCCGCCGAACCTATCGATGGCCTCGATAATCAATCGGCGCACCGAGGAAGCCTCCTGCATACCGCGAAGAATCACCAGCGTCGTTCTTCCAGTCCAAAATTAAACGCAACCGTCGCGCCTTACGGCGAATTCAACCATGTCTTGTTCTCGCCGCCTCTGCAGCAGGCGTCATCGCGAATCGCGTCAACGATACGGACGAGCATCTTGATCTTCCCGAGTGCGGGAGCGAGAATGGGAGAATTGCCAAGGACAGGGTCGCCGCCAAGCGCTAATTTTGGGGTAGCGGCGTCACAGTTTCGGTCGTCTTGGGGTTGTTGAAGTTGGTTTCCGCGTATTCCGCGTGAAACTTGGTGGTGTTCAGCGTTAGACTGGCCATTCCTAAATGTAATCGAACGGGCAAGCCGTAGTCGGGATGCGGTGAAATGCCGATGTGGTTTTCGCACTTTACCCTGGGGGAGTACCAAGATTAAATCGACGGGACAGGGGACGCATGACATATGAAGAGTGGCTTCTCTGCACCGATGTTCCAGCGATGCTGGCGGTCCTCTGGGAAGCACATGTCGACGAGGACGCCACATTCGCACGTCGAATGCACTGCTACCTTTTGGCGTGCTGCCGCCGCATCTGGCGATTGCTTCCGCAGGAGGATAGCAGACGCGGGATCGAGGTCGCGGAGCGCTACCTAATGGGTGCGGCTACCGTCGAGGAATTGCAAGCAGTCAAATGGTACGTTGAGGGAGCCGCTTTCAACATCGATTACAATGTCAACCCGGAGTCCATCCAACGGTGGGTCGAGGACGTGCAATCGCTGCCAGCCCGTGGGTTGGCGGCCATGCTCAGCCCGCCGGGTGATATCGTTGGCGTGGATGCGCGGGAATTGCTCCTAAAGGCAGCATATTTCGCAGATTTGGCGTCAAACTACCCCTTCTCAAGAGTAAGTAGCTGGGCGTGGACGAAGTACTCGCTTTTTCTCTATGCGGACTTGTTTCGAAAGCAGTTCGCATTTCCCTTCCAGGGGCAAGCAGGTTAAACTCTCGGTGGTCCGCTGTTGATGGCACCACCCCATGCATGCAAGGACTGCGATCAAAAAGCGGCACAAGACGCTACTCCATCTCTTCATGACTCCGCCGTTGCACGTCGTGATCTGCGGTCGGCAGGGGATCGATTACGGTGAAGATGAATCCAGCGGCGAACTGAAGAGCCTCGGCTTTCGCATGCGTGCCGAGGGAGAGACGGCCTACGAGCCGGATGTGCTGTTGCGGCTTGAATCGCACCGGCCCGCCAAGAACAAACCCGCCTATCCGGTAGCTCACGTCGAGAAGGACCGCACCGGCGTCCTCGCGGGCCAGACGATCTCTTGGCCGGATTTCGACAAGGTCGCGAAACCCCTTCTGCCGTTGCTCGGTTTGAAACAGGCGGCAGCGCCAACGGATGATGAGGTCGGCCAGCAGGATGCCGAGGCGATCCTACGCCAGGAAACGCTGCGCTTGCAGCAATCGGCTGACTTGGCATCGACCTACGCGCTGCGATTTAAGGAAGCTGAAACAGTTGCTATTCTCGAACGCCTTGGCAAGGAGCTGACGCCGCAGGTCAAGAGTCTGCTGGCAGCGGTCGACTTGGCTCGCGTCCGGATTGCATATACGAAGCGGTTGGGGCAGCTCAAGGGCGATGGTGCGGGAGGGGAACATAGCCCTGCGGATGGCAGCGTTCCAGCCGGTGGCGTAGCGACGCCGTGATGGCGTGGGATAGCGAGGGATCAAACGAGGCCTCCGTTGCGGGGGCCTCGAGTCGTTTATGGGAGACGGCCTTTGGACGCGACCGGCGCAAACGTCGTGAGAAGGAGGGCGTAACGGGGGAAGGCGACCATGTCTCGTTTTGGGACGGGCGGCATCAACTCGATCTTGTGTTCAGGGAGAATCGGACGATGAATTCGTTTGACTGCCTCATTCGTCTCGATTAAGGTAAATTTTCACACGAGCGATAGGGAAGATGTGAGCGATTATTTGCGGTACGTGGTGCAGCACGAGATCACGACGGAGATGGATGGCATCACATCGGCACGGCAGCCCAAAAGGCGATCGACACGTTGCCGAAGGGGGAGGATGGCCTTCCGGTGACGAAGCCGGAGATACGTTCGGACAATGGCAGTGGGTACATCTCCAAGGAGTTCAAGGTAGTGCTGACGGAGAATGGCCTGGGGCATCATTGAATCAAGCCGCATTGCCCCGAGGAAAATGGATTGATCGAGCGGTTGCATCGGACGCTTCGGGAGGAGTTGGATGGGGAAGAGTTGGAGAACTAGCTGGGAGCGGAGAAAGTGTTTGGACGGGTAGTGAAGCCTTACTAGGACGAACGATTGCACAGTGCCTTGGGATACCTGGCACCGAAGGATTACTGCCGCGGCAACCCGGAGGAAAGGTTCGCCGAGAGGCGTCGCAAACTGGCCGAGGCGCGGCACCAACGTCGTGAAAGGAACTTGGAGTTGCGGCAGCAAACGTTACCGTTTCAAGCGTAAGAGCCTGTTGCTAACGACTGAGGCTGTTTTGTGCCAGATGGGGTGAAACAATTCATGGTCACTAGGCTGGCAACGTCCGCAGTGGTAGTGAACCGCATGAGGCTCGAGGCCGGTCGCACAGTCGAGTAGAACTCTTTCTCGAACTCTGCGGACGACTCGCATCCTCCGAACTGGGCGACCGTAGCAAAGTGAGACGGCTGAGAAGGACGGCGTTCACTATTACGCCCGTGCCTGCCCACAGTTCGGGAAACAACCTGACACGGCTGGACGCAGTTTGAGTCGCACAGGAGCGAATCATCGCGACCGGATCCTAGATGCGGCTACTCGCTACAGATGATCACGAATCGTCCCCAGCCGCGGTCCTTCATGCCGGCCAGGAACGTGCGAATGAGGCAGACCCAGCTGAGGTACTTTGACCTCGAAGAACAGCTTTAGATCGTCGGGGATATCCGCGCGAGTCGAAGGGTGAGAATGGCATGAAAATCTTGTTAGTCGAGGACGAAAGTGTTTCTAGGCGCGGCCTTGAACTAATGCTGAGCAAGTGGGGTTACACCGTCCTCGCTGCCAACGATGGAAGATTGGCCTGGGACCTTCTCCAGCAGGAAGATGCATCTCAGATGGCAATCCTCGATTGGAAGATGCCAGGATTAGACGGGATCGAGCTATGCAAGAAAATTCGATATTCGAAAAGACGTAACTATGTTTACATTATATTATTGACTTCCAAGGATGATATGGATGTTGTCGCGGGCATGGAAGCCGGCGCGGATGATTATGTCAGAAAACCATTCGACGCAGAAGAGTTGAGAGTCCGATTGCGTGCTGGACAAAGAATTCTCGAGATGCAAGAGGCACTCAGGATTCAAGCCACTCGAGACGCTTTGACCGGGGCATGGAATCGAGGTGCTATCATTGATCTGCTACAGCGCGATCTGTATCGCGCGGAACGGGGAGGTAGCTCGGTAGGAATGATTCTCATAGATGTAGATCACTTCAAGCGCGTAAATGACGACTTCGGACATCTGATTGGAGATGCTGTGCTGCAAGAGACGGTAAGGCGTATGAACAAGGCTCTTCGGAATTCTGATGCTCTGGGACGTTATGACTCCCTAGGGCGATATGGTGGGGAGGAGTTTTTAGTCGTGCTTCCTGAGTGCCAGGCTCCGAATGTCCTAAAAGTCGCTGAACGATTACGGCAAAGTGTGGCAGCGACGCCCGTTTCGACCGAAATGGGTGCGATTTCGGTCACTATCAGTCTGGCGCGACTGCAACCGGATCAGAAAAGATTCAACCAGCAACTGCAATGCTTCAGGTCGCCGACCATGCTCTCTACCAGGCGAAACGAGAAGGACGCAATCGAGTTGTGCTTCTGATGAATTAGAAGGTAGGCGATGCAGAAAATTCTTTGGCACTAGAGACCAAAAATAATTACCTCGGATTTTATCTTGACTCCACGCATCATCGCGATAACATATAACTTTGTCCTGTCATGCTTTTCTTTCGATGATTGGGCGACGCCGGGAGGATTCATGACAGGACTTTTTTAAATTAAGCAATTCTATCTATGAACGCAGCACTCGGCAGACTTCAGTCGAATCAGATTGCGCTCTATTCTCCTCTTCCCCAAAATTTTATGAGCCATTGGCAGGCCAAGGCGACGATGACGGATTGGACACTGCCTCCGCTATTCCATTCCCGCGATTTCGACTGACTTTCCGTAGGCGAACATCATGGTAAACCAGGGATCCGTCCGGGCGACCCAACGTCGGCTAGCGATTTGTTGCTGACGCTTCCAGCCCGAGCATATTCTAATGGATGATAGACTCTGAAACCATAGGCAAAGGTGTTAGTAAAAGGAAATGGGTTATTTACATAATTGCCCTTTGGGTTTTGGCAATATTCCTTTGCTCCAGACTAAGTCGAGTTTTTGTAAGGTCTGCTTTCCTAAGAGTAACGGACTCCAAATTAACACCCTCAAGATTGGCGTAATGCAAATCGGCGCCTGTGAGATTGGCTCCAGTCAATTCTCCTTCTTTTAGATTAGCCTCGCTAAGGTCTGCACCGGTCATATCTGTGCAGCGAAGTTTAGACATGGTAAAGTTGGCCTTTTTCAAATTTGATCCTATGAGCTTCGCCTCACTCAAATCGGCTCCATGTAGATTGACGCCGATCATATCGGACTTGTTTAGGCTTGTACCGCGGAGGTCAGCCCACTGGAGATCTGCTTCCGTCAAGTCAACACCATCAAGATTTGCCGAATTCAAAACGGCCTTGTTGAGAATGGCCTTGGTCAGTATCGCCTTATTTAAGTTTGACCCGGACAGATTAGCTCCATTCAGATTCGTGGCTATCAATCTGCCGTTCGCCAGGTTTGCACCTGTCAAATTTGCATTGATTAGTGTGGCTCCGCTCAAATTTGCACCTTCCAAATTCGCTCCACTCAAGTCTGTGTCATTTAAGTTTGCACTCTGAAGATTTGCATTGCAAAAATTGCCACTCCGCAGATTTCCTTTGCTGAAATCTGCCCCAAGTAACCAAAGAGGTTGTGTTTGATTCATGAGATTGAACAATTCAATTCGTGTGAATTCCATCTTTTAATTCCTGTAATTAGAATCACTCTTTTCGTATTGCCGCATTATTCATTAATTGAGTGCATGTGCATCGATATCATTACGGAGATTACTTTCCTGGAATGAATCACGATTTCCGCTTAGTTACAAGGCAGGTGCCGGTGTTGAAACATCTTGTTTCAGGCGTCCTTCCCGAAGCAATTGTAAAAATATATCAACGACTTTTGGGTCGAATTTGCTTCCACTAAGTCGCTCGATTTCAACAGCGGTATCCTCCTCGGTCCAAGCTTTTTTGTAGGGCCTTTCGTGCGTCAACGCATCGAACACATCTGCGACGCTCACAATCCTGCCCGCCACAGGGATTTCTTCCCCTTTCCGGCCCAGTGGATAGCCGCTTCCGTCCCAGCACTCATGGTGGGTTAGCGCGATCTGCTCGGCCAGTTGGAGCAGAGCCGATTGGCTGCCGGATAGAATCTGTCCTCCAATAATGACGTGGGTAGTCATGAGGTGGAACTCCTCCGGAGACAGTTTCCCTGGCTTTAGAAGAAGAGCGTCGGCAATGCCGATTTTTCCCACATCATGGAGAGGAGCCGCGAGCTGGATCAATTTTACAAATTCGTCACCAAGGCCTAGTGCTTTGGCCAGAATGGCTGACACGCAGCCAACACGCTGAGTATGCTGGCCAGTGTTGTCGTCGCGAAATTCGGCTGCCAAAGATAATCGCTCCAGAATCTCGATTCGCGCCCCTTCCAGGTCGCTTGTTCGCTCTTGTACCTTGATCTCAAGGGCCTGGTTCTGGTCCTGCAATTGCAAGTGGAGGAACCGAGTTTCTAAGAGGTTCTTGATTCGCTGAAGAACCTCCGATACATCAAAAGGCTTCGTCAAGAAATCCTTAGCTCCAGACTCCAACGCTTGTTGTTTCATCACTGCCGACATATCAGCTGTCAATACCAGGATGGGAAAGAAGCATTCCTTGCCTATAACGCTTTTCAACTGGTCCATCACCTCAAATCCGGTCATGCCCGGCATGTGGAGATCCAGCAGCAGGATGTCTGGCTTGAACTCGGCGAAAATTGCCAGGACCGCATGCGGGTCGGTTGTCGATCGCAGGTCTGTGTATCCGGCATTCTGCAGCATCATCGTCAGTAACAGGACATTCGGCGGCTGGTCGTCGACAATAAGCACACGACCGTGAGTCACAAGATTTTCTTCCATGTCTTACGCGCCTTCTGTTGGCCAAATTCTGATCAAGTAGCTGGAGAAATTCCTGAACCTGAACAGGTTTGGCCAAATAGTGGTTCGCCCCGGCAACCATCAGCCGTTCAAACTGTCGCTTGGTGGCATCAGCACTCAGAATGATCACCGGAATATCGCATGTTACTGCATCAGCCCGCAATCGTCGCAATACCTCCTCGCCCTGAATGTCCGGTAAATGGAGATCGAGGAAGATGAGATCAGGGTGATGTTCTCGGGCCAAGTCGAATCCGAGCCCCCCCTGGATGGCAGAGAGGAGGCGTATCCCCGGACGATGTTCGAGGATGCGCTCAACTAATCGGAAGTTAGCGGGGTTATCTTCGATGTAAAGAACTGTGCCAGCACTGCCCTCTTGAATATGGGGCGCACCATCAGGATCTATAATTTCGCTCGCCTTCTCCATCAGGGGCAGTTCAAGCCAGAAGGTGCTCCCCTGGCCGACCTTACTCTCCACTCCCATCTTCCCATGCATAGCCTCCATCAATCCCTTTGAGAGAGTTAACCCGAGTCCGGTGCCCTCGACTCCTCGCTGTTCGGCTTCGAGGCGATCGAAAGCGACGAACAACCGGTGCATTTTTTCCGTTGGAATGCCGGGGCCGCTGTCCGTCACGCTGATTCGCAACATCGAGTCTGCCTTCACCGCACAGGAAAGCCCAACCGTGCCCCCCACGTGGTTGTATTTGATGGCATTAGACAGAAGATTCAACAAAACTTGCTTGAGTCGCTGCTGGTCCGCTAATACTGCCCTTTTGCAGCTACCCGGTAATGGCAAAAGGATCAATTGGGCCTGATTCGCAAGAGGTTGGATCATCCCCAGAACATCGCTCAGTACCTGCATCGACATCTATTTCCTCTGGAGATAACTCTGTAGCCTTGCCTGACTCAATACGGGCGATATCGAGGACTTCATTAATCAGTGCGAGCAGGTGCCGGCCGCCCCTTACGATCTGCTCTGTGCTCTCGCGCTGGGGGACGGTTAGGCGATCCATTTCCAGCAATTGTCCAAATCCTAAGATAACGTTTAAGGGGGTGCGCAGTTCATGACTCATACGAGAGAAGAACTCGCTCTTGGCCCTGTTGGCGCTTTCAGCGGAATCTTTGGCTAAAGCCAACTCTGCCGTGCGTAACGCCACTCGCCGTTCTAATTCTTCATGAGCCTTCAGCAATCCCATTTCAGCTCGCTTGCGTTCGGTGATGTCGGTCACCGATACGACGGCTCCTAGTTTATTTCCTTGCCCGTCATAAACTGCGCGTCCGCTTGCCATGACGGTGCGTGCGCCGCTATGTTTCGAGACGATTACCATCTCGAAGTTTTGGACACGCTCGCCCTGTAGCGCTCGATTGAGAGGAATTTCTTCCGCAGCCAATGGTGTTAGACCGTCCGAATGGTACAAATCATAGCGGTGGGCCCACTGGCTTGGGCGAGACTGATCTTCCGCAAGACCGTGAAATTCGCGAATGGTTCGATTTATTAGCGTCAACTCCCCTGAGGCGTCGCAAGCCACGATGCCGTCTTGGATGTTGTCGAGCAACGCCTTCAGGAACTCATTTGTCTCGCTTAGTTCGACCGTGCGCTGGGCCACCCGGCTCTCTAATATCTGTGTAGCCTCCTGAAGCATCTTCTCGGTCCGCTTACGTGCAGTGATATCGCTTTCAATTGCCATGAATCGAGTTAATCTTCCCTCCTCGTCTCGAATTGGTTGCACTTCGATTGCCTGCCAGTAGCTTCGCCCAGACTTGGTGTAGTTGATAATTTCTACTTGGAAGCCCCGCCCCTCGGCCAACCTCTCCCGCATGAGTGCCGCGGTTGCGGCATCTGTATCTGGCCCCTGTAACACCGAGCCGGGCTTCTTTCCTATAACTTCCGCAAGAGTGTATTCACAGATGCGAGTAAAACCGTCGTTGACCCACTCGATTCGACCCTGTGCATCTGTCAGGATTACAGCGTTATCCGTGTGTTGAGCTACCAGAGCCAACCTCTGCATCATCGACACATCGCGCTGTCGCTCTGCCTCGACGCGTTTCAGCTCAGTGATGTCCGTAGTCGTGCCTATCCACTCCCGGGACGTCCCATCCGCCGTTCTCACCGGGACGCAGCGAGAAACCGTGTTTCGATATTCTCCTGATGCCATTCGAAGTCGATATTCGATCTGAAACAAATTGTTCGTGGCAATCGATTCGGCCCACGCCTTCGCTGTCCGATCGCGGTCATCTGGGTGAACGGCGTTTAACCATCCCGAACCTTGCGACTCTTCCGAACTCTGACCTGTGAAAGCTCGCCAACTTGACCAGTCCACAGCGTCGTCCGAGAGGATATGGCCCTCCGTGTCGCTCAACCAGAAGATCTGCGTGCTAGCCCGGGCGAGCGAGCGGTAACGCTCTTCATTGTGTTGCAGTGCTTCATCCGCTCGCATTCGCACAATAAATTGACCGACCTGACTGCCGACCCCAGACATCATGGTCAGCATCGGCCCATCGGGTTCAAGAATGTTACCGCCGAAAAATTCCATGACCCCAAGCACTTCCTGCCCGTGAATGATGGGAAAGGCGATTGCGCTGTGAAGGCCACAACGGCTGGCCTCCTCAGCCCGGAAAAAGCTGGCGTCCCCAACTAGGTCACTCATCCATTTAGGCCCACGACTCGTCCAGACAACACCCGGTAAACCACCATCAGGGAGAAGGGTAGTTTTCCTACTAAGGCCTGCGAAATCGCCTACTGCGGCGGTCGCATCATGCCAGGCCGCAACACATCGCAATAAACCCGCCTTGGAGTCCAATTGCCACATTTGGCCGAGGCACCAGTCCGTCATTTCGCACACCGCACGCAGAATCTTTGGGATCGAATGGTCCATAACCGTGCTGTCGGCTAGGATTCGCGTACAGTTGTATTGCCCCATAAGCAGCCGCTCGGCACGCTTACGATCGCTGATGTCTCGCAAGAAGGCCGTGATTAACAGCCCTTCTAACTGGATGCCAGTAAAAGTCAGTTCCGCTGGAAATGTCGTGCCGTCTGCACGCACTGCCGTCATTTCAATCCGTTGATCAATAGTGGAGACATCAGTGTTTGTGACGTATTGGGCGAACGTCCACGACTGATCACGATCCTTGTGAGGTGGGACGATTAACTCGAATAGGGGTTTGCCCAATACATTGGCTCGGGGATACCCAAATTTATTTTCTGCAGCTCGGTTAAACTCGATCACTCTTTCCTGATGGTCGAGGGTGATAATACACTCGAGCGAGGATTCTAGAATGGCCTGCCTCTGGGCCTCACTCTTTCGCAACGCCTCCGACGCTGACTTTTTCTCGGAAATGTCCCGCTGAATGACGACCCAGTGTGTATACCGTCCTGACTTGTCTGCGATGGGGACGATGTTGGACTCGGCCCAGAACACCGAACCGTCCTTCCGATGAATGAGAACTTCAAGTCGGCCGGGCTGCCAGGAGGTCAGGGCTGTGCGGAGGCTATCGATCTGGGTAAGGTCGGTTTCCAAGTTGGTCAGGACCTGCGAAGTTTTTCCTAATAGCTCGCCTAGCGAGTAGCCCGTCAAACGTGTGTAGGCATCATTGACGAAGACGATACGAGGGACAGAAGGCTTCGTCGGATCGGACTGCATGATGAGGACGGCATCGTTGGCGTTGATCACGGCTGATTCCAGCAGACCCAGAAGTTGTTCCACTTGCAATTGTTGGGTGGTTACCGCGCAACTCGATCTCCGTCATTGCCGAAGCAGCCAGATCTTTCAAGATGGTCACATCATCCGCTGTCCACTCTCTAGGGACGATGTCAATCACTGCGAAAGTGCCGAGAGTATCTCCCTCGGAGGCAATCAGAGGTATACCCAAGTAGGCCACAATCTTTAGTTCTGCAACGGCTTGATTGTCGCTAACGAGGGGATTGGCTCGGGCGTCATTAATTACCAAAGGTGAATTCAAAGCGATGACGTGCTGGCAGACGGAATTCGATAGAGACATTCCCCGCCGAGACATCCAAACCTCGGGCAATCCAACACTGCTCTTGAAAAACGAACGATCACCTTCCACCAAGGAGAGTAGCGCAACTGGAGAGTGTAAGATTTTGGTGGCCAAACGTGTCAATCGGTCGAACGCCTGATCGGCCTGCGTGTCCATCAAGGCCAGGCGTCTCAAGGCAGCGATCCGAGCCGGATCACGGGTCTCGGCTAAAAGATCGGTTGGTTGGCGTTCAGTACTATCGCCACCAAGCGTGCTACCAATAGGAGAGATTGGTCCAAGCATAGGGAGAGCGCCCGAGCTGGAACTTTTGCTCGGCCCGTCGCATGCAACTGGACTTGCCCAAACAGGAGGGGAGTCGCCTGCGGGTCGTGATAAGAAATTATGATCGTCCTCACTTATATCAGTTAATCAGATCTTGTAAAGGAGAATCTTCCCGAGCGAACCAAGCACCAAGCACCAAGCAAGCAACCAAGCTGCCCTCGGTTAGCACTGCGGGCGCCTCATTCCAGACACACTTGATTTCGGTCATAGCGACCCAACAGGACAAATTGGGTGGGCTTGCTGGAGACCACGCATTCTTGCCGCCGAAGTTCTCCGGAGGCTCTACCCAAGGAAATCATGAAACGCGCCCAACTGTATACCTATACACGCGTGATTAAGAATGCCTTCTACGCGGAATACTTGGGCCCGGTGCAACCACCGGAGTTCCGTCTCTTACACGGCGCATTCCGCATGGAAGCATTAACATTCGGCCACAGAGATCGCGTGGAGGCCTGTATGCCGATTTCTCCGGGCTACCTCCCGAGCGAACTGCACTACATCGTAGCCCTCGCCGAACGACACGGGTCGAATGCGCGGGTCGCTCAATACGATCGCAGGCTCGGGCGGCATGTGCAGTACGCTGAGACTCTGTCGGAGGCGGACATCGAGCCACTGCGGCATCTCTATGCCGAGATCTGCAACAAGGGCCACGGACCATTGATCAATGGCTGGCACCAGAACCACGAGTGTAACGGCACGTGCCCACCGGAAACGACGTGGCCGATTTTTGGGATCTTGTGCTTGTTCCTGCAACTCGGTGGGCTCGGGACCGTGCCGTTCAACGACGGGGCAATCAGTCCGCACGGATGACCAGTCCAAAATTAAACGCAACCGTCGCGCCAAAGGCCGAATCCGACCACGTCTCGTTTTCACCGCGCCTGCAATCGTGCGTCATCGCGAATCGCGTCAACGATGCGGACGAGCGTCTTGATCTTCCCGAGGGCGGGAGCGAGAATGGGGTTGGCGCGGCATCGCCCCGACTCGCCTCAAGTTCACGGAACCTCGGGGGCCGAACGCGGCGCAACGGTTGTGTGGATTCTTGCGGCGCCGCGATCCCTGATATTTCAAAGGATTGGCGAATAGGACCTGGGAGGTTTTCGCATGCGTAGACGTCTCCCGTTGATTTTCGGCATCGCCGCCGTCGCGGTTGGGATTGTTTTCGCCCTCTGGCGGCCTTGGGTCGCCCAGCGCGACGTGCCGCCGCCGATAACCCTCGCCTCGCTGCTCAAACAACAGCAGTACGTCCATGTGCCGCTCAGCCTTAGCAAAATGGGCTACATCGATGTGACGGCCCAGGCACAGGGGCAACCGTTGTTGCTGTATCTGGACACCGGCAACTCCGACAACCATTTGGAAGACGCAGTCGCCATGCGGTTCAAACTCCCAAGGCGGCGTGCGGACGTGGGGATCATTGTAGTCAAAGAGACCGACCCACCAGAAATGGTCTCCCTGGAAACACTATCTGTCGGCGGCCTTCAGTCTCGCATCGACGCCGTCCTGAACAGTCAGGCCAGTGCCAACCAGATACGTAAAACCAATGGCGAACCACCTTACGACGGCCTATTAGGCGCACCGTTCCTGAAAGCCAACGGCGCCGTCATCGACTATGTGGCAGTGCAGCTTTTCCTGGTGGATCGCGCCCATCCACCGCCACCTACGGCTGCTGCGGAGCTAGCTCGCGCGTTAAAGGGCGCGGGATACGTCGAACTGCCACTCACGTTGCACGCAAATGGCATGCCGGATGTCCTGGTGGAACTCCACGGCGAGACCTTCGTGTTCCTAGTGGACACCGGGGCGCAAGTGACCAACCTGGATCAAACGCTGGCCGACCGGCTGAAGCTGGCGCAGCGCGACATCCCCGGACAGACGAACCGCTTGCTGGACGGTTCTGAGCTTCCGTTGAAATTTGCGAAGGTGGAGCATCTTGCCATCGGCGGCATTTCCGTTCCGATGGAAGTGGCCCTCCTACCGATGACCAAGCTAAACGAGTGGCGTCAACGCGAGGGCTACCCTCCGTGGGCCGGTTTGCTCGGTGCCGAGTTTCTGCGGGCGCACGGGGCGGTGATCGACTTCGATGCGTCCAAACTGTTCTTGCTCGACCTTAAGCGGAACCGAGGATGATGGAGGAGTGGTTTGCGCGACCCATACAAGGCGTACAGGGCAAATGTCGGTACTGTCGGTAGAGTCGCCCTAGGAACTTGCTCTGGCGTGCCGCAGCCGCGACATAGGGCCTGGCTCCGCTTCTTGTTCAGTTCCTTTGCCCGCAGAGGCTTCTTGGTCCCTGGCCTCCAGGATCCTTTCTCCGCGTTAGCCGAGGCCATGTGTTTCGACGCCGCCAAATCAAACCGATGCGATTTCTGCGCGTAGTCCACTTGTGGCCGCCTTACCGAAATCGCCGGATTTTGGAAATCCTGCCCCAGGCCATGTGGACTGACCTGAACCTCCCGATCGCAAGTGTGCGCGCCGAATCCGAACATGTCCTGCAGTCGCTGCGCACACTTCGCTGCAAGTCGCGATCAGATGGTTGGCGAATTCGATCAGGTCTCATTTTCGCCGCGCCTGCAATCGGGCGGCATCGCGATTCGCGTCGACGATGCGGACGAGCGCGGGCGGTCGCCCCCACGCTCGACGAACTGCTGGACGACGTGCGACACGGACCCGACATGCAATGAGAGTTCAGGGAAACCCAGTTTTTCCTGTTATTGCTTGCCCTATTTGGTGACGTTTGGAACACCTATCCCAAGGGCAGTTGCCAAGGAAATCTGGTGGTCTTGTTCTTGGACCAGAATATCCCGAATGTGTTCGGCCAGGGCAAACTCGCCCAGGGCTTCACATTGACGAACGCGCTGGCGATAGTTGCGGATTGTCTCAGTCTCGTTTTCCAGATCGAACCGTAGCATGTCCTCCGCCTTCTCGGAGGTCTTGACGGGCTTGGGTGTCACCTTCGGCATCCCTCCCAAATAGTCGATTTGTTTGGCGAGGATCAGGGCGTGCTGTAGTTCTTCGCCGGCATGTACTTCCAGCTCCGCGGCGATGTTCATGTATTGTGCTCCTTTGATCACTTGCGAATAAACCACGTAGCCAATGATCGCCTGATATTCTCGTGCCAGATCTTCGTTGAGAAGATCGATCAGGTCTTTGCGCGTCACGGCCGGGGTAGTTTCGGCATCCAAAGAACTGGTCGCCATATTCTTTACTCCTGATTTAGGATTTCCTGGGGGGAGGGAATACATTCCTGAAAACGCAGATTGTTGCTACCGGACCGGTTCCGCGCTGGGCGGCGCTTCGCTCGATCCCTCGGACCTGGCAGGCTTGCCGGGCATGAAGCGATTGCAACCGCTGTTGCCGGAGACACGCAACAGAAAGGGTTGCAGCTTCTCATCGATGCAGAGTCCCATCGTCAGATTTTCAACGGCTGCCTTCGGCTCGATCTGCCACCACTTGCAGTCCTTGCACAGTCCCCATTCGCTTTCCGACATTTTTTGATACCCCCTCTCTCGATTGTGACTGGCCTATGAATCGCCTAGAATAATGGTCCCTTCCTCATGCGCGGGCTTCGATCAGAACGATATTTGGCCCATCAGAAACATGACAATCAGGACGAGCAGGGTTAACCCAAGCGTAACCGCCGCCACTGGCGAGAACGTTGTTTCCGCTAAGGTATCCGTAGCCGCCGCCGAACAGCATGAGAATCGAGAAACGACAAGGATGGTTAAGGTCATGGTTTGCTCCCCGAGAATAATGCCCGTTACTCGAATGCGGAAACATCTTTGGTGGCGACGCCAAGTCGCCTCCAGTTCCCAAAAAACAAAAAAAGCCGACCGGGCCGAGCACCAATAGAATTTGATGCTCGGCCCGGTCGGCTTACTCTTCAGCCAGCTCCCATCTTACGATAGGTGCCGTATGTTTAGTCTTCCGACTTATCTCACTGTCATTACTGTACGTCCTTTGCTTCTGAGGGCAAGGGCCGTCGCGAACCTCGCCTACACTCGTCGCGACGAGTGACCAGCGTCGATTTTCCAGTCAACAATTTGATGCAACCGTCAAGCCGCCCGGCCGAATTCGACCATGTCTCCTTCCCCATCTACGCCCCGAACCCACCCAATTATGAGAAAAAAGTCGCCAAAAGGGTGACAAAACGTGCCAAAACGTGACAAAACGTGCCAAAACGTGACAAAACGCCTTTTGGGCTCTGACAGGATGACGGCCACGACTGCCCGTCTGACGATGATTTCCCCACAAAATACGCCATTTCCGCTTGTCCGACCGCTCTTCTCATGCCGCCGCTGCCTAGCCGCCAATTATGAGAAACGTCACCCCGAAAGTGCCATTTTGACCCCGTTTGTCACGAAACCGGCCTAAAACCGTCGAAAACCGGCCCAAATCTGGCGTTGTTTGGCCCATTTTGTCACAGCGGTAATCGGCTGCAGATCGCGCAAAATAACCGCCGCACGCCCGCGCTCTGTACGTGGCAAGAACAAGATCGCCTCCTGAATGTCGGGCACCAAGTTCACCAGATTTAGGATCTGCGTGATCCGTGCTCGGCTCACTTGGCCCAGGCGGGCGAGGTCGGCGAAGGTGGTGACCGTGCCTGAGCGGACGAGGTCGTCCAGACGGATGGCCAGAGCCATGAGCTTGGCGACGTGAGGTATGCGACCTTTCGGGACGTCGATGTGGTCCGGAGTGGATCCTTGTTCGACGCCTGCACCACGGTCTCCGAAGCGGACTTGCCGTTCGATGGTCCGGGACGTGGGGATCATGGTATCTCCTCAGTAAGGACGAATTGGTCGGCTAAGGTTTGCGGAGCGGTAAGTAGGAATTGAACGGACAGCTTGCCGGTGCCTCCGTGGTAGTAGACGGCCTGCAGCAGTTGACCGATCATGCGGGCCTGCTCATGCGGCGCCAGCGTTTGCCAGAGGGGATCCAGAGCAACCAACGCCGCAGGAGCCCCATCGTCATCCAGTTCATCGCCCCGAACGCAGCGAATCTGCTGCACCACATACTTCTCGATCTCGCCCGCAGGGATCGACTTCGACGGGCACTGGTCCCAGCCCCGTTTCTGGGCGTTGGTGCAAACGTAATAGCGATAGCTCCGGTTCCCACGGCGGGTGTGACTCGGCGTCATGCTGCAACCGCAGGCGGAGCAGTGTAGCAGCCCCTTCAACAGGAAGCCTTGCGTGTTGCGACCAGGACCACCACCGTTGCGACCGTTCCGATGCAACAGCGCTTGCACCTGCCGCCAGGTTTCGGAATCGATGAGGGCAGCGTGTTCGCCATCGTGAACTTCGTTCTTGTAACGCACCTTGCCGATGTAGACGACGTTGGACAACAACCGATGCAACGCGGTCTTGCTGATCGGACTGCCACCGCTGTCATGGCCTGCTCGCGTCTGCCAACGCTTATTGGTCCAACCACGGCGCTCCAGTTCCCGGATGACCGGGAGTAGGGTACCGTGGTCGAGGTAGAGTTGGAAGATGGCCCGAATCTGGACGGCTTCATCCTCGTTGACGATGAGCCGTGTGCCATGTGCGTCGATGTCATAACCCAAAATGGGAGCTCCGCCTGACCATTTGCCTTTGCGGCGTGTCGCAGCGACCTTGTCGCGTGTCCTTTCGCTGATGATCTCCCGTTCGAATTGGGCGAAACTGAGCAGGACGTTCAGAACCAATCGGCCCATCGAGCTGGCGGAGTTGAACTGCTGCGTGATGGACACGAAGGCAACCTTGTGCTTGTCGAATCGCTCCATCAGACGGGCGAAGTCGAGGAGCGATCGGCTCAACCGGTCAACCTTGTAAACCACTACGCAGTCGACCAAACCGGCTTCGATGTCGGCGATCAGTCGCTGCAAGGCGGGGCGGTCCAGGTTTCCGCCAGTGAAGCCGCCGTCGTCGTATGCCTTGGGCAGGCAGGTCCAGCCTTCGTGGGATTGGCTCTTGATGAAGGCCTCGGCGGATTCCCGTTGAGCATCAAGCGAGTTGAACTCCTGCTCCAGGCCGGCCTCGGTCGATTTGCGGGTGTAGATGGCGCAACGCACATTCGGACGCGACGCAGCGCTGGTCTTGTGGTTCATGCTTTGCCTTTGTTGTTGAGTTGGAAGAAGAGGAAGCCGCTGCAATGGCTGCCGGTGACCGCCTTGGCCACGGCACTCAGCGACTTGTAGAGTTCGCCCTCGTAGGCGAAGCCCTTTTCAAGAACCTGCACGTGGATGGTCGAGCCCTTGTACGATCGTGTAAGGATGGTGCCCGGTGGCGGCAGACGATCGTCTTGGTCAGTAAGGCGCTCCACAACGATGGTTGCCACCTCAGCCATGCGGGGCGCCGGCGGCGTCAAACGCAGGTCGGCATCGTTGGCCAGCTCGATGGCCCGCTTCTTAGCGCGCTCGGACAGCCCGCCCTCGGCCAGCGATTGCAGGCGCCAAGCGAGGCGTCGCACCAGCCAGGTGCGGTTCCACGTTCGTGCCTCATCGCCGAACATCTCGCCGTAGCGCTGCCGTAGCTCTTTGGCCGATAATCGTTGCAGATGCTTCAACTGCTGGTGGATCGTTTCGCTCATCCGGATCTCCTCGATTTGGGCGTCTCGTGTTCGCTAACCCGAGTGACACTGAGCCTCGTTTTGCGAGGAAGCTCAAGGCAATTCGCGCTCGTTTTCGCGGGTATGAACGTCCGGATTCGTACCGTAGGATTTGATCGAGGATAGGAGCTCTGGGCACGAACGCGCCGCTTGGCTAACCCGATCTCTGAGTCTCGCCAGAGACCACGAGAGTTTTCGCCTATGTCAGACGGCGACCATTCGGGAATTGACCGGTCACGAACGGATCCCGCCCGATACGGTTTGAAGCCGAGAGGTAGGGAAGAAGGGTAAAACGTGCGAGAAGACACAGAAGATAGGCAGAAACGCCAAAAGCCGAGAGACGAATCTCTCGGCCGTTTGGGTAAACCCGTTGGCAGCGGGATTCCGCTGCCGATTAGATAGCTCCCCGAGTAGGACTCGAACCTACAACAAACCGGTTAACAGCCGGTTGCTCTACCGATTGAGCTATCGGGGAAGGAATGGATGACCTTGCGAGTAGAGGGCATCATACAGGGTTTTTCTAGAGCATCGGGCCGAGTTTCGCAAGAGGGTTTCTTAAGGCCTTCGCTTGGACTGACAACTTTTTGGTGCGATCGGTTCGGTCGGCTCTTTTTTTCGCTCAGCGCTGGATGCGCGCGGAGCCGCCCGAGGCGAAGGCCTTGACCTGTTCCAGACTCGCCATCGTCGTGTCGCCGGGGAAAGTTGTCAAAAGAGCGCCGTGCGCCCAGCCTAGTTTTAGGGCTTCTTCAGACGATAAGCCGGACATCAAGCCGTAGAAGAAGCCGGCGGCGAAGCCGTCGCCGCCGCCGACGCGGTCGTACACGTTCAATTCGCAAGTGGGGGCGACATGCGTTTGGCCGGAAACCCAGGCGACGGCACTCCAGCTGTGATTGTTCGTCGAATGGACCTCGCGCAAGGTCGTGGCGACGATTTTGACCTGCGGGTGCTGTTTGACGACGCGATCGATCATGCCGAAAAAGGCCGTTGGGTCGAGCTTCGACTTCGACGCGACTTCGGGGCCCGGGATGCCTAAGCCCTTTTGAAGATCCTCTTCGTTGCCGACCAGCACATCCACGTGCGAGACGATGCTCTTAACGACGTCTTGGGCGTGTTTAAGGCCGCCGGCGTGCTTCCAGAGTTTCTCCCGAAAATTGAGATCGAAGGAGATGATTGCCCCGGCCGCCCTGGCGGCCTGCATTCCTTCCAAAATCACTTGGGGAGTCGTCGGCGACAGTGCCGCAAATATGCCGCCGCTGTGAAACCAGCGCACGCCGTTGGCGAAGATAGCCTTCCAATCAAAATCGCCGGGCTTCAAGCGTGCCGCGGCTTCGTTGGAACGATTGTAGAAAACGACAGGGGCGCGCACGCCGTAACCACGGTCGCTGAATACGGTTGCGATATTAGGCCCGGCGACGCCATCGTGCTCAAAGTGCTTATAGAACGGCTTGACCCCCATCGCTCGAACTCGCTCGTTGACCAAATCGCCGATCGGATAGTCGACCATTGCGGATGCGATTGCTGTCTTCATGCGAAAACAGTCGGCGAGATTGGCCGCGACGTTGAACTCACCGCCGCTTACATGAATTTGGCATTCGGTCGCCTTGCGAAAAGGGATGATTCCCGGATCAAGACGGTGAACAAGAGCGCCCAGGGACAAAAGGTCGAGCGCCCCGTCGGGCCGGATATTGAGGCTATTTGACATACGGACACTCCGTCTTATGCACGTTCTTTGAGCAAAGGGACTTGGCGATTATCCAGGGCCATCGTAAAGTTTGGCGAAGGCTTCGGCCAGACGGTCGCTTGTGTGACTCTTGGCTTGCGCGCGCGCGGCCGAGCCGAATTCCGTGCGGAGTTTTTGGTCGTCCAGCAAAAACCGCGTCTGACGAGCCAGAACCGGCTTGTCCCCGCAGTCGACGAGATAGCCCGTCTTGCCCTCGATGAGGACGTCTGCCGAACCTGGGGCGCGATAAGCGACCACCGGTTTGCTTGCAGCGGCGGCTTCCAAGATGGCTCCGGTACCGCCAATGCGACTTGTTGACCAGATTACTGAAGCGCAGCGCAACCACGGCGTCACATCGGGCACGCGACCCAAAAAATGGACGCGATTGGTCGATTGCAGCGCGACGCTGAACTCTTGCAAAGATCGCCTTTCAGAGCCGTCGCCAATTAAGACGAGGCATAGGTCGCCGTAAAGGTAATGCAGGATATCGAGCGCCCAAATGGCGTCGCGGAAGCCTTTATGCGGTTCTAGCGGGCCGATTCCCAATAAAACGCGCGCTTCGGACGGGACAATGGTTGACGTCGCGGGATCTACCTCGGCAAAGCAAGCGTCCGCGACGGCTAACGGAACGAGAGCGATCTTATCCTGAGGAATGCCTTGCCGGGCTAACCGGTCTGCCTCACTTGGAAGCCACGCCGTTACGAATGCCGCGCGTCGGAGAAGCCAGCGATTGGGCCACGAGAGTGCCTTGGTCGTTGCCAAAATGTCGCTAACAATGAGACGAATTTTGCGAGCTGGCCAAGTCAAACGGAATGCTTGAAGTGCTGCCGCACCCCAGGACATGGACGACATCGGGCCGATTCAATCGCAGCAAGCGCCGCAAAGCCATAAGCGGGAATGTGTCAAACGGCCGGTGCCAACCGAGCGTGTGAACCTCGATTCCCGATTGTCGGAGGTCGGCCGCCCAGGGCGTGGGACCGCCTAGAGCAATTACGATCAAACGAATTTGATCGCATGGCAAATGGTTAGAGAATAAAGTCAACTGCCGCGCGCTGCCGCCGTAGTCGAGGCTCGGAATGATTGACACGACAGTTCGCATAATCCGAGACTCAAGAGGGCAAAACCGCGATATAGGGCAAGTGACGAAATTCGTCGTTGTAATCGAGGCCGTAGCCGACGATGAAGAGATCCGGAATTTCGAAGCCGCAATAATCTGGTTCGATCGGGACGCTTTGCCGGCCTCTCTTACGAATGAGAACGCCGGTTCGCACAGTGGCCGCTCCGAGGGTGGACAGGTGGGCCACTAATTGAGTGAGGGTTTGGCCGGTGTCGAGGATGTCATCGAGCAGCAGGACATGACGGCCTCGCACATCCGGCAGCAGCTCGGGCCCGATTTTGAGTTCGCCCGAAACGGTCGTTTGGCCGCGATAACTCGACGCCTGGATGAGCCCGATTCTTAGGGGCAAATCGAGATGCCGCACGAGGTCGGCCAGGAACATGAGACAGCCGGTGAGGACGCCGACAATGGTCAGAGGCTTGCTTTGGTAATCTGCCGCGATTTGATTGGCCAGCTCGACAACGCGCTGTTGAATCTTGTCGGCGCGGATGAGAGCCTGCATGAAAGCGTTCCGTGCGGCAAAAACAAAACGGTTTGCGTTGCTCAGATGATAGGGGAATCACTGCGATGGGGCCAGCGCTGTCTTGCGGCATGGGTGTGTCTATCGATTTTGGCACCGCCAAAGACGAAAGGATTCGAGGACCGAGATGCAAAAAACCAACACCCGGTTTGCATCTCGGTCTGGCTTACTAAACTATTGGTATTATTGATCTTATAGACACGATAAGGACCGAGATGCAAACAAATCCCGAGTGAACCCCCCATGCATCGTGGTCTAAACGGGGTCGTGGCCGGGGTCGGTACTCCGACCCCGATTTGGTCTTGGCGGCTCCAGAGAACCGGGGTCGGAGTACCGACCCCGGCCACGGTTCGGACTCACGGCTTACTGTAACGGTTACAACGTAAACTCTTAGGGTCGTAATCGTCGAGTCCGTTCGCAAGAAATGTGTAAGTGCAATCATCGTGAAGCGCGGAGATCTCGGAATGGACTTTTCACCGCTTGATTTGACCCTCACGGATCCTCGGCACCCGTTTCATCTTCATCACATGGAGATGGCTTTGGACGAGGCCGGCGCGGCCGCGGCGGAGGATGAGGTGCCGGTCGGAGCGGTCATCGTTTCCTTCGAGCGCGGCTTGCTCGCCCGGCGCACAATCAACGAGAATTGCTGCGCGATCCGACCGCCCACGCCGAGATGATCGCCATCACCCAGGCCGCCCAAGCGCTCGGTTCGTGGCGGCTCGAGGGCTGCTGCCTCTATGTGACGCTCGAACCATGCCCAATGTGCGCGGGAGCGATTGTGCAGGCGCGTATTCCCTGGGTTGTCTATGGATGCACCGACCCAAAGGCGGGGGCGTGCCATACGCTCTACACAATCACCAGCGACCCGCGGTTGAATCATCGAGCACAGGTCATCGGCGGCGTCCGCGCGGAAAGCTGTGCTACCGTTCTCAGCGATTTCTTCGCCGCGAAGCGCCTCTTAGGCAAAAAATGATCTGCACAGTGCTAATGACGCGATGTCAGCTGACGGCGCCACCGTTCCAGACGGATTCGTCAAGCAGCTCGGAATGATTGCGCCTCTGTTAATTCCTTCCTTCCGCGAGATCTGTGATAAACTAAAGCGGGTGTGCGATTACGCCCGAGAGCATCCCGTAGGGGGAGGATCGAGACGATGAGGATTGGTTTTAGCGTCATTTTTTTGTCTGTGATAACCCTTAGCACCTTTGCGCGAGATGACTCGACTGCCCTCTACACCGACGCGCGGCCTCCTGCCAAGGAGGCGCTCGACCGCCTAAACCTGCGCCTGGCGTGGCGGGCCTTCGTGCCCGTCGATACGAAACGGGATGGCATTCAAAGTATTCAGGTCAGCCTGAAACATCTGTTCGTGCAGACGAAAAGTGGTATTGTGGCCGTCTACAACGCCGCGACAGGTCAGAGCCTTTGGCAGGTGCGCATTGGTAAGCCTTTTGAGACAGTGCAACCGTTGACCTTCAACTCGCGCATGGTCTTTGTGGTTAGTGGCACTCAGCTTTACGGGCTGGATCGATTTACAGGTGCGCTTCTTTGGGATTACCGGTTGCCGCTGGGAATCTCGGCCCCACCGATTGCTGACGATGACCAGATTTACCTATGCAATTCGACCGGCCATATTTATGCCTATGTCCTGCCACACACGCTTTATCGCGAAGCCATGAGGGACGAGCGACGGAAGGCGAAACTCGAAGCGGAAAAGAAAGCTGAGACGGACGCCGATAAGAAAGGCGACACCGCCCTCAAAACGACCGATAAAGACGGCTACAGCGCTATCAGCCCTTTGACGACGACCGTCGACGTCTCCAATCCGAAACCGGTGCTCGCCTGGGAATATGAATCACGACTCCCCTTGAACATGCTGCCGCTGCAGAATGATGTCGGAGTATTGTTTCCCGCCTCGGTCGGGACCGTGATTGGATTGAAGAAATACCCCGCCAACAATTTTTCGTCCAATGAGTTGTTTCGCTATTCCACGAACACAGCGCTCTCCGCTCCAGCCTCACGATTCGATGACACCGTTTTCCTCGGCGGGTCGAACGGCGAAGTTTATGCCATGTCGCTCAATCCGACCGGGCAGACGCGCTGGCGTTTTAGTCTCGGCTCGTCAGTTCAGCGGATGCCCTTGTCGATCGACATCCCCGTGAGCAATGAGCGTTACGACAAGGATGTCTATGCGATTGGATCGCGCGACGGCCTGTACCGCATTGACCGCGAAAGTGGGGAATCGCGCTGGCAGGACCGAGGCAATGTAAAGTCTGTGGCCGATGTCAGTTATTTTCTGTCCGCCAACCGCAAGTTTGTCTATGCTTTGGACCGAGTTGGCCGTCTTCTCGTGATCGACCGCGGTCGTGGTGGTGTGTTGAGTCGCTACGACTTCCGCGACTTCGTTGTCCCAGTTGCGAACGACTGGACCGACCGAATTTATCTCGCGGCTAACAATGGCCTGATCATTTGCATGCACGACAAGGAGTACACGCTACCACCAAATTACCGCATTAACGAGGAGAAGCCATTCGACGTGTCGCGGCTTCCGCCCATTGACGAAACGTTCCGCCTGCAACAGGCCAAGATTTTGAACACCAAAATCACGGACTTCGAAAGCGATCCAATGCCATTGATCGATGCACTCATCGAATTGGAACGACGTTACAATTTGCAGGTAGCCATCGCTTCGGATCGGACATTCCGAGAGTATAAAGATCCAGCCGGAGTCAGATTTGAGCCGGTGGGAAACAAAATGGTGTTCTTCCCTGAGGTCGAAGACGTGCTATTGAGTGATGTCCTCAAAAAGATGCTCGATCAGGTTAATTGCCATTACTTTTTCCACGACCGGATTTACGTCCTGCCCGGTAAAGTGGTCCAGCCGGGCGACGCACCTGCACCACCGCCGGCGGACAAAGAATAAGCTCAGTGACATTTTCAAAACACAGTATAGCCGCGAGCCGTAGGGAGAGTGCTGTTTGATAGCGTTATCAAACAGCACTCTCCCTACGGCTCGCGGCTATACTATCAAATACCAATTATTTGACAGGCACAGTTGTCATACTGCTCAAGCGCACGCTGATTTGCATGCGCTTATCGCCACGCATAATCAGTAGCGAGACTTCGTCCCCCGGATTCGCCATTCGGATTATTTCAATGAATGGGTTGACATCACAAACGGGAATTTCGTTGACGTGGGTGACAATGTCGCCCGTTCTAAGGTCCGCGGCCTGCGAGGGACTGTGTTCCACCACGTCCTGTATGCGGACCGCTCGGTCCTCTTCCGCCTTAACGACATAGACTCCCATGTAAGCGGCTTGGACGTACAAGGGGGACGAGAACAAATAGCATCCCAGGAATACCAGCACTAGGGTCGATCGATTGGACATGGGATGTCTCCGGTTTCCTGGGAGCCATGCTTACTTTACGAAAAAAGCCGTCGACGATCTCTATTGGATCGCCGACGGCTTGTCTTGGAAGGCTCAAAGGGCCGCTTTTGCTCAACCGCCCGGCGAAATTCCGCCCGGGCCGACACCTGCCGAAGGTTTTTTCTTGTCCTTGATTTCCTTGACACGGTCGCGATAGCTCGTGAGCACTTTGAGGCGCTCCGGATCGTTCTTGTCCGTTTCGCCATCAAGCGACAGCAGCTTGCCGTCGTGAGAAAAGAGGAGCACTTCGCTGGGTGCCTTTTCTTTGATAACGGCTTTCTCACCTTTCAGGCCGACACGCTCATAGGACAAATCGCCGCCCTCGAAGTCGATAAGAATTGTGTCATTGTGGGCGTAGCCAAGATTTCGCACTTCTTTATACTGCGGCGGCCGCGGCGCCGGGTTGCTATCGGTCGCAAAGGTAAATTCCTCGAGGTTGGAATTCCAATAAGGCACGGCCAGGCCACGGATCGGGGTGCCGGCGACATACTCGCCACGGCGAACCGGAAGACGCTCGGCCACGATCCACTCGCCGATCGGTAGTTTGGCACTTTCATTCAGATTTTGCATCCAGCGATGCACTTGGAGAACAGCGACTCGGCGCGGGTCGTAGTTCGGCGCGGCGTTGAGGCCCTGATATTTCCCGCCATCAAGTTCTTTTTGATCGACGGCATAGTAAAGGACCTCGGCAGGAACGCTGACCTTAGTTGGTACGACATGCCATTCTTGCGACACTAAAAACGGCTCATCGGCGTAGGTTTTGCTTGCGATCTTTTCCGTCGGCAACTTGTAGTTAGGATTCGCCATCTTGACTTTCATCCGGTACTCGTAGACCTTGCCCGGCTCGATCGACACGTTGATAGCTCGCACGAGACAATATTCGGGGATAAAATCTCGGTTCGGATCAGTCGCCCCCGGCAGACCATCCGGCGCTGCTGACCTCGGTCCCTTTGACGCACCTGAAAGCGGTGTCGGCGCTTTGGACATCATGGGACTCCCCGCAGGACGATTATCAGCATTGGTCGGGAACTGCTCCGGTTGCCTATTACGCCACGGATTGAAGTTCTTACGATCCCACGGATTCTTCGGCTGAACGACGTCCTTTTTCCCCGCGGATTCGAGCTCTCCGAGCGTCTGCTTTATCTTGGGCAAATCCTTTTCCAAAGGGGGATACTGCTTGTCGCGCATCTGCCGCAGTCGAGGCATTACGAGGCCCGGGAAACAAAGGCGATCAAGATTGGGATCGTCCTCGGGTTCGGTCTGTTGGCCACTGCGCAGAACGATGTCGACGAATTTCCCTTCGAGGTCGATGTGCATCCAACCGTCCTTATTGGTGTTCTCATTGACGATCGGCTGCCCGAGCTTGTCCAGCTCTCGGCGCTCGAGGATCAAGCCCATGAAGCGGAAGGAATTTTGCCCCTGAGCCGCCTCCGCGTCCGTGGCGTCCTTATCAAAGACATTGATTTCATCAATGACCGATTGCGGTGAATCGAGCCGAAGCCGTCTCATATATTCCTCGACCTGAGCTCGGAAGGGAAAATCACCCGAGATGATCGCCACGCGGAGAGGTACGACCTCCTCGGCCGGAACGCCTTTGGCCTCGCCCAACTTTTCAATGTTGACGAATGTGATCTTTTTGCCTTTCTGACCATCGGATTCACCAGCTCCGCCGCCTGGTCCGGAGAGTGGTCCACCCGCGCCGCCTTTGCCGCCGCCCGGCATTCCAGGCATCCCGTACATATTCTTCAGGTCATTCAGGCTTGAACCTGCTCCCGTTCCGCCTTCAATGACACCGATTTGCTTATAATCCGGGCTCAGCACCCAGCTTCGCACCTGAAGCCTCGCTACCGCGGGGCGGGATTCCTCAACGGTCAAGACCGTCGGCTGCGAACGGCGCGGATCGGGTTTGCCGGCGGGCGAAAATAACCCGGCCACCTGATACAGTTGCTGCTCTTCCGGGCTGATACGGGTGTTGGTAAACGCGTCGGTGCTCACGCCCGATTTTGGAGGCAGCTCATCATCATTCGGCGTGACGCCGCCGCGCTTCAACAGATTGTCGGCGCGCTCGGTTGGCTCTTTCAGTTTTTTGACGTTATTGGCGGGGGTATCAGCCAACAGGCCATAACCTGGCCAAAATAGTGCTGTAACCAGCAAAAGGCCGCCAATGCCCGCGGCGGCGATTAGGCCGACGCGCTCGCCTTTGTCAAAGAAGAATTGTTTGAAATCAAACTTGCTAGCCATCGTCGGATTCCTCGGATACCAGCCTTCGCCCTAGATCAGGCGAAGGCAGTTACTTTTGGTCGAATAAATCTCCTCAGCGAGGAGAGACAACGGTTTACTTCGTGGGGGTCGCGTTCGGGTCGGTCGGTTCGACTTTGCGCGGTGGATAGCGCTCATAAAGAGACGCGATCCCATAGATGCTGAGTTCGATTAAATTAGGATCGTCGGCTGAACTGTCCACATTCGCGGGAGCGGCCGCCCCACGCACTCCAAGTGGACCGGTCGGAGCGGCTGGCGCTCCCGCGGCAGCCTCGATCTCGGAACGAACTCCGCTCGTCTGCTGGTAATGGATCTGCGTCGTCTGAATGCGCAGCGCGAATTGGCAACGGCGGCCAACACATCGTGGATATGGGCCTGATCGATGACCAGGACCATCGCGATAGGAACGTGTCGACATTCTTCGGTGACGTAGAGATAACGGTTGCGTTGCAAGCCGTTGATATCCGTCACGTCCGTCGCCGTCGCTGCGCCGGATGTGCCTGGATCCTCACCGGGCCGAGCGGGTGGAGCAGTGGGTGCCGCCCCGCCATCTTTCACCGGAAACGCCAAACCCGGTTTGAGCGGGGTCGCGGCAGTGCGGTGCGAATGATAGCCGACTTTGAGATCGTCCACGCGCTTGATCGGGCAGGTGTCCCAACGGAAGTCTTGCTCGAGCTCAAAAGGCTCATCGAGATCGATATTGTTGAGCTTCTGAACCTTGCCGAGAGCTTTCGGCTCTTGATTCCAGGCCAATTGTTCACCGTCGAACGTCAAGGGATCGACACGATCTTTGGAGGAATCGCCCGACCGGTCCCGCTGACGCAGCTTGAATTGAGCGCCTTTGCCCAGGTCTTGCGTGCGCTTGGTCGTGCCGATGTTTTTGATCGTGCTGTCTTTGCTGATAATTCGCCGCGGGCTGGTCGCGTCTTCCTGCTCGAGCACGAGCTTGACTTCCCAGGTGCTGTTGCGGAAGGTGGCCTCGGTTTTCGTGCCTTTCTTGTGGAGGCCATCGTCGTCTTTGGAGTCCTTGACTATGCTTAATCGAGCCGCGGAGTCGTGCGCTTCCTTGATGATTTCGAGCATGTCGCGTTTGATCCAGAAATCTTCTTGAGCCAGGAACGCCTCTTCAAATGTTGGCGTTCTTCGGCGATTCCAGAAATTATTGATCGTGCGGCCGCTCGCGCCTCCACCACCTTGAGGTCCGGCCAACGGGCCGCCGGTTCGCATCCCCATTTTGTTGCCGCCAGGACGCATCATTTCGCCCGCAGCGGGTGCCGATCCCGCCGCAGGAGCCATCATTGCCTCGAACCCTTCTTTCAATCCTTTGATCTCGACCGGAGCGATCATGTAATCGAGGAGTACGTCCCGTTCGCCAGGTTTTTTGAATTGTTCGATGTAGGACGTATCCGCATATTGGCCGAGATAGCGCTGAATGACTTCGCTATCCGTTTGGGCACTCGGATAATCGAGCGCGACCTTGATCGATTCTTTTTCCGTCGGAGTAAAGCTGCGCGGCTCTGGCCAGGTCATGAGCTGGTGGCCTTTGGGGTTTTGCAGCTCAAACGCTTGCTGCCAAACCTTGTTTTTGATGTCTTCATATTTCTTGGCATGGTCATCCCAAGGCTGCACGAATGCGACTTGGTTTTTGGGGCGGTCCGAAACATTTTTGAGTTTCTGACCTTTGTCGTCGTAGGTATCTTCGAATTTTTTCCGGTCCTGGGCGATTTTGCCGCCTGCGCTCTACACGCAACGTGAGCATGCCAATGACCCAGAAAAGCGCGAAACCGCCGAGGAGATACCAAAAGAGATTCTTTTTCAGATTGTCTTTGTTGTATTTCATATTCGTTTTCCATCCGCGTAACGGAGGTCGGGCTTCGGGGAGTTAAGGGGTGCGAATGCTATTTGAGAAATCAAATTATTGGCGACCCAGCGTGCCGAGCGTTATTCGACACACTGGGAAATTGAACATCGTCCAAAAAACTACTTCTTAACCGGATCAGAGCTTTCCAAACCCCGTAGCGCATCCGAAGGCGTTTCTTCATGCCAGACGAACAACAAAATAAACTCTGTTCGGTTGTGCTGAAAAGGCTTGGCTACATCCGGCGCAGCAGGCTTTGGCACACCCGGATTAGCTTGATCGGCGTCGCCGCGGCCCGCGCCGGGCCTCATTTTAGGGTTGCGAAATGCCGGCCCGGGAAACGGCATACCTTGATTTGCGGCCGGAGCATTTAGGCCGCCCGTGGCGCTGAAGACCGCCTCCCGATGAAAGTGGGGCCCAGCCGTCGCGCGGATTGGCAGGAGCGCCGGTAGTGTTGCCGCCGCCACCCCCGTCGTCCGACAATGGTTTGTTCCCTGGAATCGGTCGGCCGCCAAGATTGGCCCCGCCGGCGGGAAGAATTCCGCTGCCCATCAACTGATCCAATCGGCTCTGGCCAATAAGCGTGAAGGGAGCCGCTTCGGTCAGAGGATCGGTGATCGTCTCCAGCAGAGTGATATGATCGATGCGATTGAGCACCGGCTTCAGAATTCGCTCCTCGGGTTTTGGAGTTTCCTCCTTGGGCTTGTCCTCGCTCGGCGCCGCCGCTGCCTTATTCTTGTCGCCGCCTTCGGGGGCATAATCGGGCATTCCAACTCGCTGCAAATTCTCGACAAGAACGTCCTCGAGCACCTTCTTATTTCCGTGGTGCCACGTATACCCCTGCAACTCGACGACCCAGCCTTTGCCGGTCGGTGGCTTGTCTCTTTGATCTTTTGGCCGGACGATTTTCGTCCATTCTTGGTCGCCCGCGACATTTTTCCAGAAGGCTTCGAGGTCATCGCAATAGCGCGTGTTGACGGCGACGATATTGAACTGAATCAAATCATCGATGCCCTCACCCAACTCGTCGCGCACTCGTTTTCCGTCTGAGTCGGCGGTGCGCTGCCGTTTGAGAAGCGCCTTGGCCGCGTCTCGGCCCGTCATGCGCATGTTGGGATTTTGACCCGGTAGGACGGTCTTTTCGTTCCAATAGACCATCGCCGACTGCGGCAGATGATGGCCGTCAAGGAAGGTGTTGAGCTTGGTCTCGAAGTCTTTCATTTTCGAGCGATCGCTCGGAACTTCCGGGGGCAACTCCGGCATGGGGGGATAAGGCTGCGGAATGGCTTCGCCAATGAATTTTGACAGGGCCAACCAATCGCGCTGCTCTGCCTGCCCCGCGACGATGCTCTTCACACCCTTTTCTTGGGCGGCGGCGTTCTCCTTTGCTTTGTTATACGCGCCGTCTGCCGCCGCGATGGCACTCTTGACCTCGTCCGCCTTCTTGATGGCGTCGGCAACCGATTTGTCACCATAGGCCCGGCCATCGAAATAAGCGCCCAGACAGGCACTGCCCAAACCAATGAGCAGCGCTGCCGCTCCAGCGACCGCCCAGGGTTTCTTACCGCGGATGATACGATCGGTACGAATTTCACCCGGCAACAAGTTCGTATGCAATCGGGATTGTTTCAGCCCCTGAAGTGCCAAACCGTAGGCGACCGCGAAGCTCGGGAGATTTTCACTCCACATAGGCGAATTAACAACTTCATCGCCCACCAGACGATTTAGCTTGCCAAGCTTGAGTACCTTGAGCGACAGCTTTTCTTCAAGATATTTCTGCAAACCCGGCAGCCGAAAGGCGTTGCCCAGGCCGATCAACTGCTCAATTTCGGCGTCACGATGCGTATTGGTGAAGAAGCCGAGCGAACGCTGCACTTCGCCGACGAAATCATTGAGCACCGGCTTGATCGCCGTAAGAATCTTCTTGAGATCCGGCGATTGCAAGGCATTACGTTTGAGATGTTCGGCCTTGGCAAAGGTCAGCTTCATATCCTTGGTGAGAGCGCGTGTAAAGTGATTGCCACCGAGCGGAATCGGTCGCTGCCAAATGATTCGGCCGCCATCGGTGATGACGAGATTGCTGCTGTCGGCGCCGATGTCGAGAGCGACCAGGCTTTGCTTCTTGGAATCATTCGCCTCTGCGTCGGCATCCTTTCCAAGCATGTCGAACGACAAGAAATTGCACAGCGCCAAGGGGGCCATTTGCACAATGTGGACTTCCACACCGACGTCCTTGAAGTGCTGCAAATACCGATTGACCATATCGCGTTTCATTGCGAACAGGCCGATTTCGCTATCGAGCGCTAGGCCATCGATCACTTCGCCGGAGCCAATCTTCTGATAATCCCAGACGACTTCGTCGAGATTGAAGGGGATTTGTTGCTTGGCCTCGAAGCGAACGATATCGGCGATCTTCTTTTCCTCCACGGGAGGCAGCTTGACGAAGCGCGCCAGGCCGCTCTGACCGGGAACGCTTATCGCCACTTCGTCGCCTCGGACGTTGTTCCGAGACAAGAATTTCTCGAGAGCTTCGCGCGTCAATTGATCGGGGTCAGCATCAGGCTGGCTGAGGATTTTGGGGTGTTCGATGTAATCGAATGCCGTGGCCGTCACCACGCCATCAACCATTTCCAAACGCAAAGCCTTGAGCGCACATTGGCCCAGGTCAATCCCCCAGACACCTGGAGGGCCCTGGTCCGAAAAATCGAGGTTCATACCGAAGAGCGACAATTTCGGCTTGCCGGTGATCTTGCCATCTTCGACCGGCTCTTCCTTTTTGGCTTTGCCTTTGGGCTTGGTCGTGACGGCGTCGGCTTTAGCATCCCCCTCTAACTTGGCAGGGTCGGTTTTGCCTTTCGGGCTTTTTGTTATCGAACCGTCAGCTTTAGCGGCCCCGTCCGCGACGGTGGTCGGCTTGGCTTTGACGACGGTTTTCGCCTTTGGCTTATCGGTGATGGGAGAGGAACTCGCCTTCGTTTCCGATGGACCTTGAGTCTCTTCGACGGGTCGATTGTCGGCCATAAAAAAATCTCCACCCAGGGAGTTGCGGAATGCGCGTTGGGAGAAAGAGTTATACGGAATAGGACACTGTACCGTAGCACGGGCCAAGTTCCACTGTCAACGCCCTGAAACAGGCCGGCCACAGACAAAAGGATAACACGTCCGATTGTGCCTTCGTTGGCGCATAGAACGCCAAGCAATCAACTCTGCCAACTCGATTAGCGGGGCGAAAGACGAGGCCATTGCCATTCGACACCATCCGCGCTGAGCGCTTCTGAAAATCGGCCAATAGCCGCGCGTTCTTGCGCACCTGACGCGGCGGTTCCTTGCGTTGCAGACAAAATGTAGCCAGCGCACCCGCCGCTTCGCCTATATTCCATTCTACCGGATGCAAGCGATAACATCCATTGGTTATATGAGTTACGCCGAGATTCTTGCACGCCGCAAGAAGGTTTTCCATCCGCTGCGGCACGAGGGCACCGAGCGGAATTTGAAAAGGAAGTGAACTAACGTCAATGTAATTATCACCCGCACTCGAGGGGTGTAGGTCGATCCGATAACTGCCGACACCCACGCTATCGGGAAAGACCTCTGCGCTCAGCTCCTCGCGCTTTTTGCCAGTCAATTTCTGCCGGGCATCGGTGCCGACGTGTTGTTCTAGGACGGTAAACTCCGCTTTGATCCGCCTCGATTCGCGGATGTAGGGATATTTCGCCAAACCGTCTTCCGTTCCGACGATATCGTTTCGCAATCGTAGGCCTGGCCAACCCGACTTTCCATCGGGCCGCGGCGCGTCGGTCTGCATCCAATAAAGAAGCGACAAGCTTAGTTGTTTCGCTCGGTTGAGGTGCTTGGTCGCCTCCTCGTCTGAGACATCGCACAAGTTGCCGAGCCAATAATCATTTTGAGGCCAGTTCACCAAGCAGACGTCGCTTGAGTAACTGCCTTCCTTGAAGTTCTTCTTGTCCGCGATGCGCCGATAGGTCCAGAGATTCAAAGTTCCCGGAGTGCCTGACCCGGCTGGGTCAAATGAGACCGCTCTTTCGGTAAGCCGGATCGGTTCCGACATCTTCCAGCTAAGCAACGGCCCCGGCCAATCAGGCTTGAGCTTCGGCACGTATTTGCGCCATTCCTCATACTCAGCCGGTTTTTCGATACTATGGTTCGCCCCCGCGATATGGTCCACGGCGAAGCAATACGTAAACGCTTGTTGATTCGCGGGCTGAGCATTCTCAGGCGCGTGCGGTTCGCCGGTCTCTTTAGACGACTCGAAGCCAGTGACATACTCCGTTTTTGTCAGAGGCAGAAGGTCGCCTAATTCCGTTGCATCCAAAAAGTAAGAGGCCGTCAACAGGCGTTCCTTGCCCGAGCGTAGATCACGCACCGCGACCGATTTGACCTGATCTCCTTGGACATCAGCCGCAATTGCCTTGTGCCAAAGAAGAATTTCGATCCGCCTCGAGCTGACGAAGGGAGCCAACATATCCCGCAAGACAGCCAGCGCGACGCGTGGCTCGTGGCAGAGTTTCGACACCGACCCATTGCCCGGATTGAGAAACTCCGCCGCCCGGGCCTCGGCTGTCAGCGGATAATGGCGCCGATAATAATCCCGGACCCCTTCACGCCATTTCCGATACGACCGAGTACAACCAAACTGCTCGATCCAGGGATGTTCATCAGGCGGAACGGCTTGCTGAGTCAACTGCCCGCCAATCCAATCGGTTTCTTCAGTGATGAGGACGGTTGATCCACCGCGAGCCGCCGCCAAAGCAGCAGCGCAACCACCGACCCCGCCGCCGATAATCACCACATCCGCGCGCTGCTCACGCGGCGCGGCTTGGGTTTGAAACGACAGCGACAAAGGGCTCGCAGCCGCGAGACTTAGGAAGAAGCGTCTGTTCATGAAGATCGGTTGTAGCGGACGGACATCGGCGAGGAAAGGAAAAAATGAGTAATGAGCCCCCTACGAATTAGGCCGGCTCGTCTGACCCCAACTGACTTAGCAAACCGCTCACCGTGAGGCCCATAGGACAGCCAAACGAAAACAAAGGCCTTGCAATGGTCGCCAGTCATCTTACCTAATGTTCCGCGCGGAACATTCAGAGCCGACTGTCGCACCACCGCAGAGCGTTCTGCTTAGAGCCTATCTGAGTAGAGTCGAGAAGTGGCGCGGTGGTTTAGGTCGAGTCCAGCGGTATCCGGCCCTTTCGTTGGCCGGTGCCTCAATCTCCCGGCCATGCCCCGTTTCCACTTCCCGCTCGTCGAACCGGACGGGCCCTATTAAGGCATCCGGCTCTCGGACAAGGTAACTCATGCGTTCGCTCACAAGACGCGAGGTCGCGGTCGCCCTGGAAGCCACACTAATCCCAGGTCCTCACGCAGGTAACGATCCGAATAACACTGTCGGGCCGTACCCTGCACGCGGTGCTTCCGACCCAGCCACTGACGGAGCCGTTGACAGGTGTGCGCCATCACCTGCTTCATGGCCGGGGCCGTGTTACCGAGACAAAAATAGTTCGCCCAGCCCACCAGTCGGCTGTTGACGCGAGTTATTAACGCCCGGCAAGACAACCACTGCCACGTTCGGCTGGTCTGATCGCGGATCACCTCACAGATCCCGTGGATCTTCTTGACGGCCGGACGGGGACCGATGTAGCTACGCCCCGTCTTCGGCGACCAGTTCCGACCGAACGTGTAACCCAAAAACGAAAACGTCTCGTCCGGCAAGCGGCAAACCCGGGTCTTCGTCTCGTTCACCGTCAACCGCAGCTTCGACATCATGCGCCGCATCACCGCCTCGGCTTCAAGAGCCGTACCACGGCAGCAGATCACAAAGTCGTCCGCATAATTGACGATACGCGCCTCAAGACGATTGGCATGCCCGTTTGTCTTCCAGCCCAGCACGAAGCGACGCATGTAGAGATTCGCCAGCAGCGGCGAGAGCACGCCCCCTTGCGGGGTGCCGCGACCCTCGTCCTTGTTGCGAGTCGTTCGACGCTTGTCCCCACGATCTCCAAGGTCTTCCACCGGTGCCTCCAACCAGCTTTTGATCAGGGCCAGTAGTAGCCCGTCACTAAGCCGTCGGCTCACCGATGCCATTAACTCGGCGTGGGGGATGCTATCGAAGTACCCACTCAAGTCCGCATCGACAATCTCCGTATGCCCGTTGTCTAGCAACAATTGGACCTGCTCGATCGCGTCCAGAGCGCTTCGGCCTTGCCGATAAGCAAATTGTTCCGGCTGCAAGTCCGCCTCGAAGATCGGCTCCAAGACGAGCAACACAGCCATCTGCACGACACGGTCGCGGATCGTTGGAATGCCCAACGGTCGCTGTTTGCCATCCGACTTCGGTATGTACACCCGTCGGACTGCTTGCGGGCGATACGCTTTGTTTCGGAGTTCTTCCGTCAGTTCACCCAGCCAACGGTCCAGCCCGTACTCCTCGATGTCCGTGAACGTCTGGCCATCCACCCCCGCCGCGCCGTCGTTAGCGGCACAGCACAGGTACGCATGGCCCAGCACATCGGCCCGGTACACCTTGTCGTACAACGCATAGAACCGATAGGTGGGTGCTCTCTTCGCTTTGGCATGCAACGTCTCCTGGAGTTTCCGAACCGTATCGGGAGGTGTTAGGCTCATCACCAATCTCCTGGCTCTCTTTCCTTCGGACGCTGTCCTTGAACCAAGGCCCCTTCCCTCCACCGGCGTTACCCGGCTTCAGCGGTACTACGAGCCTCTCCGCCACCCCAAGCGGCCCGGCCTGTCCCTCGCGGGCGTCCGGTTGGCACTGCTGCCACCGCAGGGGGTTTCCCGTGTTGCGTTAACTTTCCTATGCCGACATGCCGTCGCCATTACCCCGGTGGCAACGCGGGTGGGGCTAAAGTCGTTCCCCCTGTATCCTCGCGTCTGCGGCCTTCCCCATCCCTTTGCTGGGTCGGCTACCACATTACCCGTTTCGAGGCCTGCTCAGCGTTCACTCACGTTACGGCCTGCCTGCTCGCGGAGTCGCTCAAACGACCCTTTCCATCGAAGGCTTCGACAGTTTCGTTACCTCCACTGCCGCTCCGATTGCTACCGGCTGGAACGACCAGTTGCCGGGTGGGATTCGCACCCACTGAAAAGTCACGCCTTGGCACGGCGCACAAAAGGAGTCGGGTACCATTGTGCGAAGCACCCTTCGGGCCGTTCCGGCAATGGTACCCGACCCCTTTTTCAGATAGGCTCTATTACCCCGGCACGAAATTAGATCAACCTAATTCCATTGGAGCGGCATATTGGGTCTGCGGATGAAGGAAATAACTCATAACATGTCGAGGCATCCCGCTCAACTTCCTCATGAATCCGAACAACCGCTCTTGCAACGTCGGCTTGTCCGGCGGCAGGCCAGCCTTGTTGATGTTCCCCTTCATGTCATTGTTCAAATATTCCACCGGATTGAGTTCCGGCGAATACGTCGGCAGGTAAAACAACTCGATCTGCTCCTGATGCGCCTCTACCCAGGACTGTACCTCCGCCTTGGTGTGGGAGCCCAACTGGTCCACGATCAACAGAATCTTCCGCTTCGCCCCACTGATCAAGAGAGTCAAGAACTGGAGAAAGACTTCCGCCGTGAACGACCCCTTGTACGTCATAAAACGCACCGTGCCCTCATTGCTGATCGCCGAGATCTGATTGACCCGCAGATGTGGTTGCGGCACCTCCATGGTGGCACGCTCGCCCCGGCGGGCATAACCCGAACCGGGATGGTGGTCGGCCTGCACGCCAACCTCATCCGCCCACAAAATCTCCGCGTTGTCTCGTTGGGCTTGGGCCTCGATGGCCGGATAGGTATCCTGCAACCACTGTTCGACTTCATCGGGATCTTGGTGACGCGACTTGCGGGCGGGCTTTTTGGAGGTGTAGCCCCAGCGTTGGAGATACTTGCCCACGGTGCGTAGGGCCAGTTCGATGCCGAGATCTCTTCGGATGAGGTCGGCGACGGCTTGGCGTGTCCACAGGGCGTGTTTCAGGCCCACTTGCTGGGGCGAGAAGTAGTCGATCTGGTCGCGAATGGTTTGAGCTTGGGCCTCGGAGAGCATACGGCCCGAGCCCAAAGGCCGGCCGGTGCGCCCGCCGGGCAGGGCGTCCAAGCCTTCGGCGTAATAGGCGGTATTCCAGCGGGAGATGGTTTCGCGGCGGACGCCGAGGAGTTCGGCGAGATCGGTTTCGGAATAGCCAAGCTCCAAGCCATGCAAGGCACGCAAACGCAAGGTCTCCAACGAATCGTCCGAGAGATGGCGGGCATCGGGAAGAGTAATAGACATAGTAACACCTCGAAGCTCGGGCTGAGGTACTTGTAATTCTAGATTAGTGAGCAACTACCGTGCCAGGGTAATAAGTTCAAGTTTCGCACATTCCGGCGCATAAATCTAGCGCTGGGGCCGGTGATTTTTGACGGTCCGTCGAGTCACATGTGCCGGGATTGGTTGAAAAAAGACGGCGAGCAGCTGTCTCATCCGACTCGGCTGAGAAGCTCGGTAATCTGGGTGAGCCAGGTTTTTAGGCGACACCGTTTTGGAAGCAGTGTGTCGGTTTTCTCTTGGCAACTGACACGCCGTAGGGTGGTCAAAAGATCAGCAAACGAAGGCTCCTGTTTGCCTCGATACCAGGGACGGTACGGAAACTGGAGGAAGCGGTAACCAACCTGGTGGAACCAGACGACAACCAGGCTATACAGCAGCAGAGCCATCGGTGCGGTCCGCTGGACGGCCAGGGGCAAGCGGTTGGCAGGGTCTTCCAGCCCCAAAAATTGTTTGCAATTCTCGAAGGTGCATTCGATGGCCCAACGGCACGCATAGGTGGAGAGGATGTTGCGGGCATCCCAGTCAAGGTTGGTGCAGTAGAACATTTGATCGGGCCTTTTGCCTTGAAGATCGCGTGTCAAGACGATGGTCAAAAGACGCTGGCCACCAGCCTTGTAGTACAAGGCTTGCTGGGTTTTGACCTGTAGGACAGCATGGAGTCCGAACTGATCGAAGTGGAGTTCCGTCCAGGGCTGCGTGGCATCGTCGGCCCATTGGGCCATGCTCGGCAAACGTGTACCCTTCTTTCGAGGAGCCCCTTTGCCTTTTGTCGTACGTGGCTGTGGGAGAGCATAAAGGGCGCCTTTGGGATGGACGTGGCTGATCAAGTGAACGTTGGCCGGGAGGTAGGACAGAACGCTCCTGCCGCCATAGGCACTGTCGCCTGTAACGACGATTTCGTCTTGAGGAAACCAGGTAGAGACCAAGGAAATCAACTCGACGGCCAGTTCGGGCCGGGTGCGATGGTTGGGGTCGGCCTTGGTCTTGGCGGCTTTGGCTTTGCTCTTTTTTCCCTTGGTGAGACCTTGGCGATTGCGATACAACCTCATGGTGATTGGTAAGGCAAAGACTTTGGTGGGTGCCCAGAAGGGGTGGGCGATGACGAGGCAGAGGACGACCCAATCGTGTCCCCAACTAACAAGAGGTTTGGCGCGGCTGGAGATGAGGGGATCGTAGTGCATGCCGGCGCCGTAAACAGTGAGGCCACGTTTACGACACAAGGTATCATCGACGGCCCACGACAAGGAAGCGCCCAGGGCGAACACGCGTGCCACTAATTTGGCCAGGTGCAAAGACAAGACATCCCTATCCCAGGCGGCATGACTGAAAAAGCGATGGAAGCGGCACCAGTGTCCGTTGTCGAGGTTGCCTCCCGTGAAGATGACGTCGGTGACGTAGCGGCGGCGTGGAGAGAGAACCCAGCCGGAGATGATCTCGACGAAGGTCTGAAAGGTTGGGGCGGTGAAAACAGGAACGAAATGCTGTAGCAGAGCAACGAAAGAGGCGGTAACTTCCATAGATCGGCTTCCTTGCCACGGGGCGACCTGGAATAGTAGATGATCCCAAGTTACCAAACCGAGCCGGGAAGCCGAACTTTTTTCTCCCGCGAGATGCTGCCAACAGACCCTAAAATGTGCGAAACTTGAACTAAGGTCCGCCAACGATTTGAAGGATTGCCAACGTTGGCCATCCTTCCACACCATAACCAAGGCAGCCGGCAATTATGAGAAAACTCCAAAAATTCGTTTCATTCGACCCCCATATAACCCCCTCGGACGAATTCGCAATGCGGATAATTAGAATGGGAATAAGCGCTTTCTAGCTATGCCTTTAACGAAGGTTTTGTAAAACGAGATTCGTCCCGCCTAATTTGCCCCAAGACACAATCGACAGGGCTTTTGCTAACTCTTTGTCGGGAATTTACTATATCGATTGCATTTCGCCGTCGCACACACACAGAACTTCCGCTGCCCATCCCACCCGAATCCGTTTTGGAAACGGACAAACTGAGTTGGAGTCCACCTCTAGCTACGGCCACTTCGTCGCTCTTCTGAGAGGCTGTCCCATAAGCTCCCCTCGCCCCCGTACTCGGGGGAGAGGGGTCGGGGGTGAGGGGGAAAAGTCTGCGAAAACTTGACCCCCAACCCCTCTCCCCCGAGTACGGGGAGAGGGGCTCATGGGACAGTCTCTGACTCCGGCATCCGTCGGATGCACCGCTTGACTCAATCCGCCTCACTTTTCGGGGAATAGCGCATTGTACGTCCACGTCTCCAAACGAGATTTCGCCTTCAACTTGGTTGCCCGCGCCTTGGTCTTGGCGTCGTCCTCCACGAATCGCTTGCAGGTCAGAGTGATCTCGGGCTTGGGGCAATTGCAAGCTCCGGCGTCGGCCGCGCGAAGTTGATCGACGGAACACCGCTACGGCTTGCTGGCTTCGCCGATTCCGGCTTGCTGTCGCCACTTTTTGACGTCGTCGATGCGGAAAAGTTCTGTGACCGAGGTGAGGTTGATCCACGCAGTCTGATCCTCGTCTGTCTTAACCTCCGCCCAGCCGTTGGAATACACCTTCTGGATGAGAACGAGACTTCGAGTCAGCCTCCCCACGAGCGCCTATCAGGCATGAAGACTTGGTAATACCGACCGACCATTGGTGTGAAGGGCTCCAGCCGGTCGTTCGCTGCCTTGGGCGCCACCTGCGCGTTCACTTGCCCGCCCGCTCGGCCCGAACCGGCCAAGCTGAACCACAAAGTGAGGGCGATTCCCAACACCACGACCGTTAGAATCGTCACCGAACTAGACCTGTTTTGTAACATTGAATCCTGGCCTCCGCTGTTGAATTAACAGACTACTATCGGAGGCTGCGGCAAATTCAGTGCCGGTGGATTTCCATTCGTCCACGTCTCAGCTGGTATCTGTCCTTTCAAAATTGGTCAACCGCGCCGATACCGGCTCGTGTCAGCCGGAGTGGCGTCGGTAAGCACCGCATCCGTACTACCATAGGGAAAGACAGTGACGGCCCACTGGGTCGGGTCATCGTCGTGGTAGCCCGTTGAGGTCACGCCGATTGCTAGGAAGAACCAGAACCCCACAAACGCCATCGGGTCTGAGTCCAGGCCCAGCAGAATTGGATTCGGGTCCGGATGCTCGTCCACCGTCCAAATCGGCTGCCCCAGAATGGCCAACTCGGCCCCGCCGGGAGAGAACCCGAGGTGATTGACTGCCCCGCCGTTGGTGTACGCAATGTTGTACCGGGCTCGATTGTAGTGTTCCGAAACCCCACTGCCGTCCCAGGTCGCATGGCTCGACTCTGGCGGGCCGAGGAATCGGTAGACCTGCTCGCGGGTCATGCCGAAGGTGATCGGCAACGCACCGACGTAGGGGTGGATATCGAACCTCATGCTCATGTGCCGTACTTCTCCGCTGCCGAGCACGTGCTGTATCAATTCGACTTCACCTCACGAAATAATACTCTTCCGCCGCGACACATAATCCCAAACAACATACCGATCCAATTCTCGGCCGGCCGTAAAGAAAACCCGTCCCTTTGTTGACTCCGCGATCCGGTAGGCGAATTGCACATCTTCTGAGGTCTGATTCCAGCTCGACAGCAGGAAAATATTGATCGTGATTCCCTCTTTCGCGCACAGTTGGGCTTCGCGGAGGGTTGCTTTTTCGGTTCGCTGGTCTGGTGGATAAATCAGGTGGAGAACCGAGCCCTCGAAATGAGCCGTTGGTAGCCCATCCGTTATTAGCATGACTTGTCGGTTGGGCGTGTCCTGGGTCGCAAGAAATTTGCGCGATAGTTGTAGGCCATGTTGGATATTCGTGAAATGCGGTGGAATTTGCATCTCACTGATGTCCGGGTTGCTCATATCGGCGTAGAGAGCGACCTCGGGGTCATAGATCGTCACCGGCTTGGGCATGAGGGTCGCCACTTCCGTGATGTGGCGCGGCTTGGCGAAGGTGTACATTTCGATGAATTGCAAGAAATCGCCGGGATATTCCGTTCGGATGAGGCCATCGAGTGCGAGGCCCATCCGTTTGACGTTCACGTACAGCTCGTTGTGCCGCATCGAGCCGGACATATCGAGCAAGACGACCGAGGCGCATTTGGGATTGTTGCGCGTTTCGTGAATGACGAGGTCTTCCGGTTTCAGACGAACGGGGGTGCCAGGACCGGAGCGGATCAAGGCGTTGACGAACGACGAGGGAATATCCATGTTCGAGACGGAATCGCCGAACTCGTAGTCCTTGGTCTGCTGCAGTTCGACGGCACCTTCGCCGATGATGGGCCCTTGATGCCGACCCGCGCGAGGCCTGGAGCTGTTCAAAGATCTTGGTGAGTAGCTTCGATTGAAAGAGGCGATAGGCGCGCGGCGTCATCTGGAAGCCACCCTTGGCGGCCTCTTCGAGTCCCTGTTGCTCGGCCATCTGTCGCAGGTATTCTTGAACCTGGCGCTGTAGCTCGCCGAGCTTTTCGATGTCGCCCGGCTCCGCGAATTGCGATAGCTCGTCGAGATCGATGATGCCGATTTGGGCGTTCTTCGCTGCTTCTTGCAGTTGTTTGAGGAGTTTGTCGATCGTTTCCAGTTCTTGCTTGATCGCCAGGGCCTGCTCGACCGTCATGGCTTCTTGGCCGGTGAAATCGTATTTGGAGGCCAATTCGTCGATTTGGTATTTCTCGCCGAGCCGCTCGCTTAGCTGCAATAATTGGCGGGCGAAGGGAGTTCTTTCGTCCCCGGCCATGTACCAGAGACGTTCCAGATCGTGAATCTGCTCTTCTTTTATAGCTTTTTGAAATTGCTTCTGCAGCTTGGGCGGTGGCTTCGTCTGCTCCGCAGCGTCGTGAAAGTTCCGTTCGACCTTGTGCTGGACCTGGTCGGTCTCATAGGTTTCGAGGATTTTTTTCTTCCGCTGGCGCAACATCTCCATGAGCGCTTCGAGGCTTGGGCCGAGCCCCTGAATTTGGCTCGGATCGATACGGACGGCGTTGGCCAGCTCTTCTTCGGTGAGCCGCCTCATGCTGCCGTAATGCAAGAGATGCTCGAATGCGGGCGATACCATGTCGGGCGGCGGCGCGGTCGGGCTCGGGAACTCGGTGGGATTATACTTCTGGTAAGAATGAATGATGCCGCCGAGTCGATCGCGGGAACTCATGGTGTGCCTGCTTTATCGTCAATGAAAATGTACGTCGGTGCCGCGTTTCGCGCCGTCTTGCGAACAGACCCTGCCTGGACGAGCTTCGATCACGGTGCGGATTTCGTCAGCCGACATGCCGCGCTGGATCATCTCGTTCTTAAGGTGAGCGGTCATTTCCGCTTCCTTCACTTTGCGCCATGCCGTCGCCAAGGCACTCACGACCCAAGTGATCGTCAGAAAGCCGAACACCCAGACAAACGGCTGACTGAGTATGCTAGTCCAACCAGCCTCGGTCTCGGCTGCCATAATTATATCCATAGCACTACCCCCGCGAAGGAAACAAGAAAAGAGCCCGTTTGTTATTCGATGCCCGGGGCAAAGGATTTCAGCGGCGCGGAGATTTTTCTGCCGACGGCATCGGCCGGCGGCACTCCCGGTTATTTCGATGTGGCGATCTCGCCTTCGGGATCAACCCAAGCCGTCGTCGGCTTTTCATCGTCGTGCGACCAGTGAAACGCAAGCTGCGTCTCGCCGACGGCCAGCATATCGCCTGGCTCCAGCTCCTTGACGGCGACGATTTTCTCGCCGTTGATGGAGGTTCCCGTCGCGCTGCCAGCGTCCGTGATGAGAACTTTGTCGCCTTGCCATTCGAGATGACAATGCGTGCGGGACACGCTGGAATCGGTCAGGCGCACGCCGCTTTCGGCTCCGCGACCGATCGCGACCTTTTGTTTTCCAAAGGAGTAGTGTTTCCCTTTGTCAGGGCCATGAATCACTTCCAGCATTCCGAACATATTAATCTCTCCTATTAAAAGATTTAATCGGTCGATTAACTAGCTTGTTTTTACCTTTTTCCAGTTTGCGCAAGTTTGCGGCAGTTCTGAGTCGGTGTCAAGGTCTTAGGATCGTCCGTCGTTGACCATGCTTTTGCCGTCTGAGATAATCGACGCGCTCGACTCTGAGAAAGGGAGCGTTCCGTATGCGGGAAAGTTTGAGATGCACCCGTGGCCATCATTGGGAAATAGACGCCGATGCCGCGACGCAAGAGCTGAATCGTCCTATTTCATGCCCTACCTGCGGTTCACCAGGATGCAGATACACGGAAGACAAAACCATCGTTGCCTTTACCACAAAGGAGCCGGTTACCTCGCTGAATTCCGTCGATGATCTGCCAACTCTCCTTCCCGGCTCGACGCCGAATCCGAGCATCAGGTCCGCTCGCACGTTGCCTGGCTATGACTTGTTCGGCGAGCTGGGCCGCGGCGGCATGGGTGTGGTTTATAAGGCGCGGCATCAAGCTCTAGGCCGCATGGTCGCGATCAAAATGGTGCTCAGCGGGACATTCGCGAATCCCGAGGAACTAGCCCGATTTCAAGCAGAAGCCCATGCGGTCGCCAAATTACAGCACCCGAATATCGTTCAGATTCATGACATCGGCACGCATGACGGGCAGCCTTATTTCTCGATGGAGTACGTCAACGGCCGGAGCCTGGCACAGATCATCTCGTCCGGTCCGATGCTGCCGAACCAGGCCGCGCGCGTCGTCGAGACGCTGGCCAGCGCGATGCAGTATGCCCACGAGCAAGCCATCATTCACCGCGATTTGAAGCCGGCCAATATCCTCATCGGTCAAAATGGCACACCCAAGATTACCGACTTCGGCCTCGCCAAACAACTCGACGGCAACAAATTGGCGCCGTCGACGCAGCACGGCAACTTCGTCGGTACTCCGCAATATATCGCACCGGAGCAGGCTACCGATTCCCATAAGGTCGGCCCCGCGACCGATGTATACGCCCTCGGCGTGATTCTTTACGAAATGCTGACGGGACGCAGGCCGTTCGACGCGGCGACCGCGGTAGAAACGGTCGACCTGGTGCGACATCAAGAACCTGTGCCGCCGAATCAGCTGCAGCCGCGCATCCCGCGTGATTTGACGACGATCTGCCTAAAGTGCCTGCGCAAGGAGCCGGAAAAGCGCTACCCAACATCCGCGGAGCTGGCCGACGACTTGCGACGCTTTCTTGCGAAGGAACCGATCCGTGCCCGGCCGATTAGCAGCACGGAACGTGCCTGGAAATGGGCCCGAAAAGCGCCCCGCACTCGCAGCCTCGCTCGCTCTCATTGTGGCGCTGCTTGTAACCATCACAATCGTGGCCAGCTTCGATGCGATCACCATGCGCAAACAGCGCGACAACATTCTGATCGAACAGATGCTGACCAAGGCGGCCCAGGACAAACAAAAATTGATTCTCGCGGATACGTTGCTGACATCGCTGCCCGGAAGTGTGCCGTACCTTTTGAAATCGCTCGAGTCTTCAAGTGAACTTGTCCTGCCGGCGTTGCGACGAAGTTTTGCCAGCGCAAATGACGATCCGCGCCGGCGCCTCAGAGCAGCGATCGCCTTAACCGTTTTCGGTGAAGCTCACGTTGACTATTTGATTGCTGCCGTCCCGAAGGCTCATGGCAGCGAATGCCGAAACTTGGTCTTGGCGTTCCGAGTAGCCGCCTCTCCCGCGTTGCTCGAACGCCTTTTTGAGCTGTCACAGGCGGAGACCGACCTGGCATTAAAGGTTCGCTGGGCCGTCCTGTTGCTGGAACTCGGCGACCTGCGTGCCGCGCGCCTGTTGTTGGTACCCGAGGGGGACCCCACTCCTCGGGCGATGTTTATCGGCGAATTCCCGAATTGGCATGGCGACCTTGCCGGGCTACCGGATTTGCTTGTCCATTGCAGCGATGTCGAATGCCGAAGCGGACTTTGCGCCGCCTTGGCACAAGTGGACGTGAGAATTCTCGATTCGGAAGTATCGAGTCGGCTTATCCGCGTTTTGACCGATTTGTACTTAAACGCGCCTGATGGCGGAACGCATAGTGCTGCCGCGCGCTGTCTGCGCTCATGGGAAATCGAGCTGCCTTTGATTGAATCCACGCCCCGACCGCCTACGGGACAACGCTGGTTCGTCAATCGTTCAGGCCAGACGATGGTGGCCATCCCACCGGGCGGCTACATGATCGATTCAACCTGTATCATGGTCAGTAATCCGGTGTATATGAGCGATTGCGAGGTATCCGTTAGTCTCTTCAAGAAATTTGCCGCGGACAATGCCCACTCCAAAGACAACGGACCAATTGGTTGGAAATGGAGCCCTCAACCGTTCTATTGCGAGTCGGATGCTGGTCCGGTAGCCCGCGTTACACGAACCGAGATGTTTCAATTCTGTAATTGGCTCAGCGCGAGAGAGTCGCAAGAAGTGTTATCACGAAGTGCGCGACCAAGCGTTTCCCTGGAAATGCGATTTCGCGGCCGACGGCTATCGCCTGCCGACGGATGCGGAATGGGATCATGCTCACAGAGTCGGTTCGCGCGCCATGTTCTTCTTTGGCAACGACCTGAAATGGCTTCATTCCTACGCCCACGTAAGCTCGGGCGGCACAGTCCAGTGCGGCAGCAAGCTGCCCAATCGCTGGGGGCTTTTCGATATGGTGGGCAATGTTTGGGAGTTCACCTGGGATTACCTAGACGAGCCCACGGAGCCAATTTTGTTTGATCCCGTCGGGAAAGCAGAGGGCGATGATTGGTTGATCCGTGGCGGCGCTTACGACTCTGGGACCTACGATTGCCGCGCATCTTGGAGATTCCATCCGACCTGGCTCAAGAACGACGTAAGACCGACATCAAAAGGTTTTCGCGTGGTCTGCTGCCCCGTAGCCCCGAGCGCAGCCGATGTGATACAGAATCGTATTGAAGCCTGTACGCGGATGATCGAGAGTCTGCCCAATGAAGCGAGTCTCTTGAAGACAAAGGTAACACTCGAAATGGCACGGGCGTCCCTTCGAATTCAAAAGGTGGTTGAGAAATGAATTGCGAGGGCTCGCGGTTAATCGATTGTTAGTAGCGCTATCCTACAGCCCTCGTTTAGCCGCGAGCCGGCAGGCGAGCGCTGATTGATAGCGATATCGCACAGCGCTCGCCTGCCGGCTCGCGGCTGAACGCAATTCCGTTCGTCTAAGGGCTGAATGTTGGGTGCCATGCCCACGCTTGCGTGGGCATGCCGGTATCGTAATCCCAAATAGCTAACACGATTCCACTCACTCCTGCTCTCATGCCCACGCAAGCGTGGCCATGGCACCCAACCCTTGGACGAACGGTATTGCGACTAAACGTTACTTGATCTCGTAGGTAATGCGGCCATGTTTCTGAGCGCGTGAGATCCGGTCGGTGGAATACAAACCCGCCAGCACGAACTCGACGCACGAGGCGCGTACGGCTTCGTTTTCGCTGGAGTTCACCTCGAATGCTTTGTCCCAAGCCTTGGGAACGCGCTTAAGACGCTCGGAATAATGAGACGAGGGCAGCGTGTCGCCAACCTCGATCTTCACGCCCTTGCCGAAGACCTGGCCGATCTCGTCGAGCCCATGTTCCTCGACATATTCATTGAACACCTTGCCGATCGCCTCGGCGATGACGGCTTCAAGCACCTGTTTCTCCGACATCTGCTGGCTGCCCATCATGTCGAGTTCGAGCTTGCCCAGTGACGAGGTGTAAAGATGGCCGAGGTCGCTGATGCGCGGCACGGCTGGTTTTTCGCCCAGGCGAACGCCGCGATGACGGGCGCTGGCGACCATCGTGCGGTAGTTGGCGATGCTGAGGCGGGCGCTTACGCCCGATTGATGATCGACATACTTTGACTTCCGCGCGCAGACGCTGATCTGCTCAATGATTTCCTTCATGAAATAGGGAACAATGACTGGGAATTCGCCGCCCAGGTCGAGTTCTGCTTCCTGCTCCATGATCTCGATGCCGAGGCTGCGATCGGTCGGATAATGCGTCTGAATCAGTGAGCCTATGCGGTCCTTTAGCTGCGGAATGACTTTGCCGCTGCGATTGTAGGTCGCCGGATTGGCGGAAAACAGGATCAAGAGATCGAGGTCGAACTGGATCGGATAGCCTCGGATCTGGACGTCGCGCTCTTCGAGGATGTTGAAGAGACCAACTTGAACGAGTTCATCGAGTTCTGGGATCTCGTTCATGGCGAATATGCCGCGATGCATGCGCGGGATTAGGCCGAAGTGTAGGGCTTCTTCGGTGGCCATGCTCGTGCCGCTGGCCAACTTGGCCGGATCGATCTCGCCGATGACGTCGGCGAATTTCGTTCCCGGAGCCAGCCGCTCGGCATAGCGCTCCTGTCGCGGCCACCAACCAATTTTCACTTGATCTTCGGGCGTCTCGGCCAGAACTCGTTTGCCTGCACCCGTGATCGGCTTATAAGGGTCCTCATGGACCGGACACGAAGGGTGATCGATGAACGGGATGGCTTCGTCGAGGAACTGGACGAGCGACCGCATCAATCGGCTCTTGGCCTGGCCCTTCTCACCGAGAAAGAGCATGTCATGGCCGGCGAGCAGGCCGATATTGATTTCGGGGATAACGGTATTGTCGTAGCCGATGATTCCTGGGTAGATCTCGGCTCCGGTTTGGAGCATGCGAAGGAAATTATCGCGGATTTCTTGTTTGACTGTCTTGGATTGCCAACCACTGTCGCGCAATTGTTTTAGAGTCGAAGGGCGCTCTGCTGAGACCATAATAGGGTCGTCTCCGAACGAGTGACGAATAAGGTGAGCTTGCGGAGAGAGAGGATCCGCGTCGGCTGGTTATCTACATTTATTGTAGGCTGGCCGCGGGCTTGGCCTCCAAATTCTAGCGCGGATTTTTTGCGTGGCCAAATTGACCGATGAACAGAGGAGATTCGAAGGCGGCATGAGCCGATTGGGCCTGGATCGTCAAGTAAGGAAGATCCCAAGCTGCGAATTCACCGATTGCTGCGGCCGATGTCGCAAGGAATGAAATGCCTGAAGGCGGCCGCATCGAAGCTCGACCACGATAAAGCACGCCCCCCGAAGCGGGCCCCTTTCGTTCGATCAATAGCTGCGTATCGGGTCGATCCAAAAGCGCATCGCCAATGAGCCATCCCAAGTAGCTTGGTGACTCCTCCAAGTGTGCAATCAAATCCAATGTTTCCGATTCGATGCGCTGGATATACGTGACCAATACAAGGCCTCTGCGAGCCGTTATCTCGTCGATGCGCGGTGCTTCGATAGGCGTAATTACCAAATTGACGCCGCCGCGGTGCAAATCGGCTGCGGTCTGGTCATCTAAAGAAGCGCATTGTAAGCCATTTAGCTTTAGCCGCTTCCCATTCCAAACCAAGCCACGCTGGTTTACGCTGCATTGTTTGAGACCGTGAGCGAGCGCTCGGCGCTCGCTCAGGACCCCATCCTGCCAGAGTTCGATGTGCCGCGCGATAAAGAAACGGGCTCGTCGGATCCCAAAGGCTCGCCTCGACAATCGTCGCCCGAACGGTCACGGTCGATGGCGAGGCTGAAGAACTGGATATAGGACGAAACGGATAGGCTAACTCGATTGTAGTACTGTATAGGCACGACGGTCCCATCAGTCGGCCGCGCACTTCCGTTGTCGGCGTCACGAACTCGGGTACCACTTCTAATCGGATGTCGGCGGCGGCGGGGATGATCGAATGATCGATCCAGCGAACGGAGCGGATGCGGTTATTCATAAAACCTCACAGGATGAGCATCGCGTCGCCATAACTGTAGAAGCGATATTTCTCCTCCACAGCCACCTTATAAGCCGCCTGGAGCGATTCCAATCCGGTAAAGGCCGCGACCAGAAGCATCAGGCTTGAACGAGGCAGATGAAAATTCGTGATGAGGCCATCGATAATGTGAAAGGGAAAGGGCGGGCAGACGGTCAAGCTCGACAACCCGGAATAGGGCTGGAGCGTGCCGAACTGCGCGGCGGTTTCCAGGACGCGCACACTTGTCGTTCCGACTGCGATAACGCGACCTCCGCGCGCCTTACATGCGGCCACAGCTTCAACGGCGGCGGGCGAAACCTCGACCCACTCTGGTTGGACGCGGTGTTCGCGCACGTCTTCAACTTGAACAGGCTGAAACGTGCCTGGCCCGACGTGAAGGGTCACGGTGGCGGTAGTTATCCCTTGCTCTGCCAGCGTCTCAAAGAGACGTGGCGTGAAATGGAGTCCGGCCGTCGGAGCGGCCACAGCGCCGAGAGGGCCGGCGTAGACGGTTTGATAGCGTTCAACGTCCGCCTCAGAGGCGCGGCCTTTTCGTATGTAAGGCGGCAAAGGGATTTGGCCGTATCGAGCCAAAAGAGATTCTACCCTTTCCGAACTCTGGGGGCTGACGCGCCAGGATCCCGCCGGTGAGTTTTCTACTAACCGGAGTCTCAAAGGATCTTTCTCGTTGGGCGCTTCAACGAGGATGGTCTCACCTGACCGCAAGTGCCCACGCGTCTGACTGAGGACCTCCCACGATTGGTCCGCATACTCGGTGACAAACAACCCTTCCCACTTGCCGCCCGTTCGTTCGCGCTTGCCGAGAAGACGGGCCGGCAGAACGCGCGTGTCGTTGAGTACCAGCAGATCGCCGGGGCGCGTGTACTCAGGTAAATCAAAGAAAAGACGATGCGCCAGCACCGGGCCGTTGCGCTCGACGACAAGAAGCCGCGACCGGTCGCGCTCGGGCGCTGGGTGTTGCGCGATCAATTCGGGGGGTAGAGGATAGTCGAATTGCTCGATATGCATGATGGCGGGCATCCCCAAGCGTGAGCGCGGAGTATTGGTAAAAAATCTGGGGTGAAAAATAAAATCGAATGCCTATCTCTTTATTATTTTTCACCCCAGATTTTTTACCAATACTCCGCACTCACACTTGGGGATGGTGAGCAAGATCCGCTACGGGTTCATTTGAAGTTCTTGAGCCATTCGTCGAAGCCTTTTTTATAGCTCTCCACCGTCTTGGCTGGCCCGATTAGCTTGATCTGGTACAGGTTTTCGGGCCCCTTGAATTGCAAGGCGATCATGCGATAGCCTTCGAGCTTGGCGCCCTTGTGCTTCGGATCGAACGGCGGCGACTTGAACGCCCCGCTGACGTCGAGCAGTGTCGCCTCCAAGTTTCCTACTTTGATTTCGCTCACTTTGGCGACGTCTTCGATGTCCTTGCCGTCGGCCGGTTGAAACTGGTCCTTCCAGCGCTTGACGTTATCCTTGACCGAACCCCCCAGCCCCTGAAAGATCTGGACCTCGGCGTCGTCCTTGTCGCCCGTGACCTTGGGCAGTTTGAATTGCTTGAAACGCATTGAACTCGTCGGCTTTTCTTCTACCCATTCCGCGGGCGTCGTGGACTTCAGGCCATCGAGCTTGACCTCGGCGCCTTTCTTGTCCTCGGCGGACGCTGGGGCAATAACGGAGCAAAAAACGAGCGACATTAAGCAAAGGGCTTGGAGCATCGCAAGGTACCTCTTGAAAACAGGCCGGTGAAACACCGGCCCTTATTCAAGTCAGTTAATGCGATTGTGGCTCTTCTGGCAAGACGTGCGTCGCCGAATGAAGAGGGGTAATTTCTCAGACTGAAGCGTTTTGCGCTAGCACGTGCGATTCATACACCGGAGCGATGTCCATCGTGCATTCACTCACTTCGCCTAGAGGGCGTGCGGCGAGATCGAACCACTGACGTTCACCGTCGTTCAGGTCGGGCAGGCCCAGCCAGGCGAGAATTTCTTCTTCGTCGCGATCCATGTCGATGACAACCGCGGTCGGCGTACCGTCCAGGAAATGGAGGCGGCCCGTTCGGCCCTGGCGCTCGAGGTAAAACCGGCGCACCCGATGGCCTTGAAGCTTCGTCATTGCTGCCTCCCGAATCGGCTTGGGAAAGCAGAGCATTTCGAGGACTCGGCTTGAGCGGCCTTCGAGATGACGGCCCAGGCCCAACAAGCGTTGCCCATGCTTGCAGAAGGCGTCTACGCCCACGGCAACAGGACGCTCGTCCGGCCAGAGGATCTCATATCCCTCGTAATGGACTTTTTCCTCGGCGCGGTCGCGCGAGGGGTCGCGGCGAAAAAGCAGTGTTAAAGCGCGGTGCATCCGGATTCCGGTCGTAGGAGTGATATTTGGGGTAGGATTGACGTCCAACGCATCAATAAGAGCCAACCTCCATTATCCTGTCATCCCAAGCCGGTTGCGAGTAACCGGCAAGAAAGCCACGATAAGATAGTGATACAAGGCAGCCTGGCTAGAGGCTGGTGATTATTCCTCACAATACAAACGAAGTAGCGTACATGGCGTTGGCGACGCCTGCGGCGCCCTGGATCAGGAATTATAGAAGGTTTGCTGATGGTACGCTGGAATTTAACCTATCGCAATATGATCGGACCATTTTCGCGACAAAGTCCCTCTCGCAAAGTGAAGATAAGACCGCCAGGACGTTATGGGCCGAATACGAAGGATTTAATGCGTTAAGTCCGAACCTGCCATGGCAGTTGCGCGGTCAATTCGCCCCGGGAGGAAGGAGGAAATCAGTCATTGTCCCGCCAGAATCCGCGGAGGATGAAGTGCGCTGGGGTAGTCGCAAGGTAAAAGTGCTGCCGTGCCCTGGCGAGCTTTGAACGGTGATGTCTCCGCCATGCTCGCGTAGGATCTTGCGGCTGACGGCAAGACCCAGACCTGTTCCACGCGCGCCCTTGCTCGAAACAAAGGGACGAAAGATCTCGTTGATCCTCTCCGAGGGAATGCCGTGGCCATTGTCCAACACGGTAATACTTATCCACTCGGATGACTCAACATGCGTCGAAACGCGTACACTCGGTTCAGAAGCTTCTTCGACCGCATCGAGCGCATTGCCGACGATGTTCAGGAGCGCCCGGTGCAGACCTTCGGGATCCGCCTGACACGACGGTAGATCTGGTTGACATTCCAGCGTGAGCGCCACACCTTTTTCCGTCGCTCGGGCGGCGAGTAGCTCAACCACGTCTGCCGCCAGCTTGTTGAGATCGACCTCCTCAATGTTGGGCTCGCGGTCTTTGGAATAACTGAGCATGTCCTGCACGAGGTCGAAGACTTTGCCCTGATTTTTCTCGACGATCTTCCAACCTTGCAGCAAGAGAGCCTGGTCCTGTTCGGTAATCCCCATCTTGAGAATCTCGCCGCCGCTTTTGAGACCTTGCAAGATGTTTTTTATGTGATGTGATAGTGAGGCGATTGTTTGCCCGATGGCGGCGAGGCGTTCCGACTGGAGCATCGCCTGATAATAGCGTGTTTCCTCGATCGCCAACGACGCCTGATGCGCGATCGCACTGGCCAAAGTCAGGTGGTCGGCGCTGAACTTCCCTTTTTGGCCTTTTACACCCAAGTCGCGCGCGCTGGTTCGGGTGTCGAGGTACAGGACGCCGAGCGTTTCATGGCGCCCCTTCATCGGAACGCAGATGATTTCTCGGATACCCGATTTCAAGATGCTTTGAACCGCCTGAAAGCGCTCGTCGTGGGCCGCGTCGGAAACGAGGACACCCTTTTTTTCCTTAAGTACGAAATCCATGATCGTCTTGCTGACGGGGATTTTTTCGTGATGCGGAATGCCATCGCGCCAACGGACGGCCTTGGGTTGGCAATCGACATTACTCGTCGAATCGCTCAGAGCGTCGCCTGGCTCGCTGCTCCGGAGCATCACACAGCCACGGTCAGCCTCCATCGTCTTGAAAATTAACTCGAGGATGCGATCGAGCAGCTGATTTAGATCGAGAATATGACTGACCGCCTGGGTGGTTTCATACATCAGGCCAAGGTTCGCGAGCGCACTTTTTAACCACGGCCCCTCAGCGGCATCAGGCCTGGCAAGCAAGCGACTCCCTTCCGTATCGGAAACTGTCTTGATAATGGCGGAAGGAAGGTCGATTTCCTGGCGCGTAATCATACTAATCCGATCGGCCAAGTCTCCTTGCCGTGGCGCCTCCGGCCGAGTGGCCGTAAAGACCATCACCGTCTGGCCGACTTGGATCTGATCACCCGCCTGAAGCAGGACGTCGCGAATCGACTGGCCGTTTACGAACGTGCCGTTGGCGCTGCCGATGTCGAGCAGCCGGACACCGTCGGTAGTGCGCACGAACTCGGCGTGACGGCGTGACACCTCCGTATCGCAGAGCCGGACACGACTCGTCGAATCGCGGCCAATCGACAGGTGGTCCCCCTCGAGGTCGAACTGTTTGCCCTCGTCGGCACCCTTGATGACGATCAATCGCGCCACGGGATTCTCCGAAGCCTTGGTCTTCCGCGCCCTCGCTCTTTACAATACCAGCACGAGAACCTGCCGCCATCCTCCTTCCAAGGAACAAGCACGGTGTCCACGGACCGCATTAGCGAATACCTCACGCAGTTCAGTCAGACGCGTGCCCAGATGATCGAACAACTGCGCCGCGCGGTTGTCGGTCAAACGGATGTGATCGAGCAGATCTTGGCGGCCATCTTCACGCGCGGGCACTGTCTGCTCATTGGCGTTCCCGGCCTGGCGAAGACATTGATGGTCTCGTCGATCGCCCAAATCCTCGACGTAACATTCAAGCGCATCCAGTTTACTCCCGACCTGATGCCGTCGGATATCACCGGAACGACGATTCTTGATGAAAGCGAAACCGGCCGGCGCGAGTTTCGATATGTTCGCGGGCCCATTTTCGCCAATATCGTCCTAGCTGATGAAATAAATCGCACCCCGCCGAAGACACAGGCCGCACTCCTCCAAGCCATGCAGGAGCGCGAGGTCAGCGCCGGCCAGGAAACGCATAAACTGCCGGACCCGTTTTTCGTCATAGCCACGCAAAACCCGATCGAACAGGAAGGCACCTATCCGCTCCCGGAAGCGCAGCTGGATCGCTTCATGTTCACAATCAAGGTCGACTACCCCTCGCTCGAAGAGGAAAAGCGAATTCTCGCTCTTATCACGCGCGATGACGCGGTCGACCTAATCAAGGTTCTCAGCACAAAAGCGATCTTGAATTTGCAGAAACTGATCCGGTCCGTACCGGTCGGCGATTTCGTGATCGACTACGTCGTCCGTTTGGTGCGCGCACGCGCCCAAAGATCCGACCGCTCCTGACTTCGTCAAGAAGATGGTCGATTATGGCGCCGGGCCACGCGCTGAGATCTTTCTTGTGCAGGCGGCAAAGGCCATTGCCGCCATGGATGGCCGATTCAGCGTCGCGATCGATGATGTGAAAAAAATCGCGATTCCTGTGCTGCGCCATCGCGTCGCAACTAATTTCCAGGCCCAGGCCGATGGCAAAACGAGCGAGGATGTGATACAGGCCTTGCTCGATGCGATCGGTGAGCCGGAAGTTGGTAAATACACCAAGAGAAAAAGCTGAGCCTGCCTGCTACAAATGTCTGAACGAACGTCCTACCTGCCTTGCCACGACAGAATTGCACGCCTCAGTCCGAACCCGCCGTAGTTTTGCGCGCTACCGCGCGCCTCCCTGATTTATCGGAGCCTATCCATGAATAGAATCCTCGTCGGTTTATCCGTTGTGCTGTTGGCTTGCGCACTCGGCAACGCCTTCCTTCGCTCCGAACCTGGGCCGACGGCTAAGGCCGACCTGAGTCCAGTCGGCTACGACTGGCAGATACCCAACGCTGCGTGGATGCTGCCTTTCAAGGACGAGCATCCGATCTATTTCGTCAATCGATCCCAAAACGCCGCCGAATGGGACAAACTGCCGGCGTTTTGGAACTCTTTCGTCGAAAAGACAAACGACCCCGTAACGAGCAGCGAAGTGCAGCGCCGCGCGGTGAAGATCAAGGTGCCCCTGGGTCTAACCCACAGTCCACCGGTTCCCGCTGAGAACGCGATGACTGTCGGCAAGTGGCGCCTGGGTAAGGAACTCTTTTTCGATTCGATTCTTTCGTCCGATATGACGGTTAGCTGCTCCTCCTGTCATGATCCCAAGCGAGGGTTTAGCGATCGTTCGCCTTTCTCGACCGGAATTAGGGGCAACAAAGGCGGCATGAGCGCCCCCACGGTTTACAACTCCGCATTTAATGCCCAACAGTTCTGGGACGGCCGCGCTACTTCGCTTGAAGACCAGGTGCAGGGGCCCGTTCAAAACGCTCTCGAGATGTTCGACGGCGACGGCCACGCCTGGAACAAGCTCGTTGAGCGAGTTCGCAGCAAGCCGGAGTATGTCAAGCAATTCAAGTTGATTTTTGGAACCGAGCCGACGCGCGACGCCATCGCCAAGGCCATCGCCACCTATGAACGGACGGTTCTTTCGGGCAACTCCATACACGATCGCGCCGAACTCGCCATGCGCGTACGCGTCGAGGAAGAAGAGTCGGGGAAGTTTGAATTCAAAGACAAGGATTACGCCAAAGTGTTGAAGGAGGCGTTTATAACCAAGGACACCGTCAATCTGACGGCACTCGGCCTCGACGCTGTTAAGGACGAGGCGAGAATCGCGGATGTGGCGAAGAGCATCAACAACGGTCGCGCGGTCTTTTTCAACAAGGCACGCTGTAGCGCCTGTCACGTCGGCGACAATTTCACCGACAATAGCTATCACAATTTAGGGGTTGGAACGAAAGACGGGAAATTGCCCGAAAGCCAATACGGCAGATATGCGAGTTTGCCGACCGGCCACAAGAATCCAGCGATGATCGGCGCCTTCAAGACACCTACGTTGAGACATCTGCTTGGAACAGCCCCTTACCTGCACGACGGCAGCGAAGCGACGCTGGAAAAGGTCGTCGAATTCTACGACAAGGGCGGCAACGTCAATCCATTTCTCGATCCCAAAATGCGCGACTACGAAGCCGAAAAGGCCTATTTGCGCAGCATTGAGGAAAAGAAGCCCGCGAAGAACGAGACTGGCTTGACCGTGTTCGCGGGCCAGCCGGTAGCTCCGCTGAAGTTAAAGCTAACGGACCAAGAGAAAAAAGATCTCGTAATGTTCTTACGGGCTCTCCAAGGCGATGAAGCGGATACTATTGTGTCGGATCCGTCAAAGCTGCCTTGAGCGCGGAGAAAATAGGCCATTCTTTTGTCGGAAATCGGTTGCTCCGATTGCGTAAGGTAGGGTAAATAGATAGGGGTAGATGAGGCCGTAGTGAAGTTAGACGCACCCTATCTATTCTCTTGATCCGCATTCAATCCGGAGTGGCTCATCCATGACGACACCGCGCGACGAATCTTCCCGTTCCAAGCCGGAAGCGAAAAGAGTGCAGTCAAGAACGGAGCCCGCCGACGAAGTCGTTGAACTCGGCGAGCTTCATTCCGGCGGTGATAGCATCCAAGACAGCAGTACAGGTAACTCTGTCGAGGATTGGGGCTCGTTGGTCGACGATGAGCCGGACATCCAAAAGACCGCGACTCGGCAAGCCTCCCCCAAGACACATCCGGAAGTGCTCGTGGAACTCAACCCGTCAACGAGCGACGTGTCCGGGGGAGATGCCTCGGAGATTCTTGAAGCGACGCTTGACGAAGATAATCTTCTCGAACCGGTCGTCATTGACGATGAGGTAGCCGAGGCGACGATCGTCGAAGAGTCGGAACCCGGGCTCGCGGCTGCCACCGTCGAAGAGGACGCGGTCGATTTCGCCGCTTTGTCGGCACCCGAACCGGTTATCGAACCTGCCAAGAGTGTAAAACGATCCAAAATCGAAACAATGGTACCGGAGCCTGAGCCGGTTGCTGAGGACGACGATCTGTCAGCGCTCTTTGACGCGCCGGAGGCGGAACATTCGCCTTCGACCGTCGAGGAACCGGTCCTCGAAGTTTCCAAGTCTAAAAGAGCCGCGAAGGCACCGGTTCGTACCAAGTTGGCGCCCAAACAAGAGCCTCTGGATCAGGAAGAGGTAGACGAGCCGGTCGCGGCCGCCGTCTCAGACGACAACGAGAACGTCGAGCAAGAAAAACCGTCGGCCCGGCCGCATGCAAAGGCCGCCGCACGCCGTGGTGGCGGCATGTTGACCGGCACATTTGTGGGTCTCTTGCTTGGTGCCATCGTTTGTGCGGCTTTATGGCTTTTCCGAGTTGAGCCGCCGGAGACATGGCGTGAAGCAGTCAGCGGACCGGCGTCCACCAAATCTGGACCAATCCCCAAAACGACTCCACCGGTGCCGGCTGCGAAGCCGATTACTTTCGACGACAAGGTTAGTCTGCTTCACAGCGGCGATCTCACGAAACTCAAGGAGATCGGCTTCGACACGATCGATGAGGACAACCCCGAGCAGCTGGCGGCGCGCGCGGAAATGCGCTGGCTCGATGCCCGGCGTGCGGCCAAAGAAATCAAGGCCGACGACGAAGTCATGGTAAGCGCGCTCGCCGACCTGACGAAGGCGACAGAAAAGGCACCGGAAAACGCCAAGTTGCGCATCGAACTTGGCCGACTGCAAGAAGCGCTAGGCCAAACCGCGGAGGCGAAGAAGACCTATGCCAAAGGACTCGAACTGTTCAAAAACAAACCGGAAGCAAAGGCGTTTGACGCAGCGTTGATTCGCGTGGAATTGAAGACAGCCAAGACCGCACGCGCCGGCCAGCGTCTGAATTTGCCCGAAGCAATGGCCACCTTGATGACCGGCCTGATCCTGGCTGATGGCGAAGATAAGGCACCGGAAGAGGCCGGTTTCTCATTTTGGAAGGCCCTCAAGGCCGCTCGCGCCAATCAATACAAGCAAGCCCGGACCGAACTCAAGACCGCCCGCGAAGCACATGAAGTGCGTCGAAAGCTAAATCCGAACCGGGCTCAGAATCCCTTGAGCGATCCAGACGAGGAGATCTTCCTCCAGATCTGTAAGGACCTGGACGCCCACTGGGAGAAGCTCGAAAAGAGCGGCTATCCAAGCCTGGACGTCGTCATCGTCGAGGCGACGAAAAGCAAGGCGGCACTCGACGCGGCGACCAAGCAACTTGCTACAACGGTCATTGAAAACAAAACGAACGCAGCGAAACTGACAACGGTTGAAAAGCAGCTTGACACGGCCCAAAAAGAATTAATGACTTCGCAAACGCAAGTCAAAGGCTTGCAAGAATCGGTCGTGTCGGTCCGAAAGAGTTTGATGGAAGCGCAAACCAAAAACAACGCGGATACCGCGGCGCTCGCGAAGCTAACAAAGAGCGACCAAGACAAGACGGCGATGCTCTCGGCCATCGGCAGGGAATTAACGGATGCCAAATACATTCAACCGGGTGCAGACAACAATTCTGTTATCAAGGGGCTTCAGACTGCTCTAAACACGGCGAAGACCGTCGATCCCGACGGAGCGATTAAACGCCTCAAAACGGAATTAAATGACGCCCAGGTGCAACTCAAAGAGCGCTGGACCCCGGCGCAAATGTTGCCCTATTGGATAGCGGCCCTGGAAGAACGCACGCAGAAGGCTGTTCCAGAGGCGGCCACAGCCGACGCCAATCGCGTGCTGGCAGACAAATCGGCTGCCGCCAATCTGATGGGTGAAGCCAATTTGGTCCTCGGTCTCAGCGCTGCGGAACCGCGAGAAATATGCGGATGCCAAGACTTCCCTGACAGCGGCCAAAAAACTGTTGACCGACCTGCAATGGATTAAGACCGCGGACGCTGCTCTAGTCGAAGTCAGTGATCCAGTAGCCTCCATCCTAACAAAAGCGCAGGACCTCATTTTGCTCAAGCGCACAGGCGATGCGCTGGCACTACTTGACCGCGGGATTCGACAATTCCCGGCAGACGTTAGGCTCTTTCCGGCGCACCTTCAAGCGAATCTCGACAAAGCGAATCGTGACCACGATGTTACCGCGCTCGCAAACGCTAAAAAAGATGCTCAGGCTTTGGCCCAGGCCGGGTCAGCCGAGGGGCATTATATCCTTGGGAAATTTGCGGAGGCCGACGGCGACACCGAGAAAGCGCAGGCATCCTATCGTGCCGCTCTCGCCGCGACAGAGGCCGCCGACGTCAATGCGTATAAATACAAGGCAGCCCTCGCAAGAAGCCTTACCGCGTTGCCTGCGCCGATGAAAACAGGCATGTTGATTCGCCCAACTCCGTTAAACGCAGGTTTGCGGAAGTTGGATGTTTCAGAAATTACACTGCTATCCTTTATTACGATGCTCGTCGCCCCGCCCGGCGACGATGCCAGGTATCAAGAATCACAAAAACTGGCTGACGAGATACTCAATGCCAAACCGGGTACAGTTCCTTTGGATGTCATCGCCCAGGCGCTTCTAGTCAAAGGACAGCATACCAAAGCGCTCGTCATGTATGTCGAAAGCCTGCGTCCGACGCTGCATAAAGAGCAGTACGACACGTTGCGTGAAATAATTAGGAGTCATCCGCTACTACGCCAGAATGAATCGGATGTAGTAAACGATACTTTGAAGGCCGATCGTTTTTATCTCACCGGCCGAGAGCAGTACAACGACCGAAATTGGGCCGGCGCGGAAAAGAGCTTCCGAGCCGCTGTCGAAGCCTATGACCAGGACGCCCGTTATTACTATTTTCTTGGCTTGGCGCGTTTAGCTCAGGGCGAGAAAGACACCGCCAGCCTATTCCGCAAGGGAGCGAAGCTAGAAAGCGAGAACCGCCCCAAATCGGTCATCATCGATCGCGATCTGGAGACCGTCCAGGGCGTTCCACGCCGCATCCTCGATGAGGCGCGGCGAACAAGTCGGTAGAGTTTACCCCTACGGTTGTGGCGGCACGTTTCCAACGTGCCGAAAGCCATGCCCGTGGCCGGGGTCGGTACTCCGACCCCGGTTTGGCCTTATCGCTTTCAGAGAACCGGGGTCGGAGTACCGACCCCCGCCACGACTCGGCACGTTGGAAACGTGCCGCCTCAACCACACACTATTTCTTAACTTTTTTCTGCTCCAGATAAAGCGCGAGCGCGTCTGCCGTAGTCGGCAAGGTTCCGGGTTGGCTCTTCAACGTGCCTGCCAGGGCGTGCAACGATTTCTCAGCCTCTTTTTCGTATTTTTGATCACCGGTCTTTTGCCAAAGTCGGATGAGGTTCAACGCAGCCTGACTATTGCCCGACGGTTGTACACCGTCATGCTGGTCCTTAGCGCGAGCGAATAATTTTTCGTGATCGTTCGATGTGTAATAGAAACCGCCATTATCTTTGTCTTCATAATATCGCATCATATCGGCTGTGAGGCTCTTGGCTTCATCGAGCCAACGAGCTGAGCCGGTGGCGTCGTGTAGGCTGAGCAGGCCATGCACGAGATATGCGTAATCATCCAGATAAGCGTTGAGCCGCGCCTGGCCGTTTTGACCTGGGGCCGCGCCATACGTCCGCAATAGCCGACCATCCTTTGATTTCATTGTCTTAAGAATAAAATCCGCAGCACGCTCGGCGCGAACGATCACTTTTTTGTCGCCCAGCGCCTGGCCTGCTTTCGCCAGTCCCGCGATCATCTGACCGTTCCAGGCGGTGAGAATTTTCGTATCAAGAAATGGCTTGGGCCGTTTCTCGCGCACAGCGAGAAGCTTGGGCGCATGTCATTCAAACGCGTTTCTACATCCTTTTCGGAAATTCGCAACTCTTTGGCGACTTCCGCAATTGGTTTGCGCCGCACGAGTATGAAATAATCCTTTTCGAAATTCGGAGGCCCATCCGCGCCATATATCTTTTTGACTAATTCCAGGTCCGATTTGTCTGGGAGCGCCGCGGCGAGTTCCGACGCCTTCCAAACATAGCATTTGCCCTCTTCTCCTTCGGAATCGGCGTCCAGCGCGGAGTAGAACCCTCCCTCGGGCGCGGACAGTTCTCGGTCCAGGAAGCCGATCGTTTGCGTCAAGACATGATGGTAAAGCGGGTTTTTCGTTTGCGAATAGGCTTGAGCATAAAGTTCGAGGAGTTGCGCATTGTCGTAAAGCATTTTCTCGAAATGCGGCACGGTCCAGGTGCGCTCGACGGTGTAACGATGAAAGCCGCCGCCGAGTTGATCGCATATGCCGCCGCGCGCCATTTGTTCAAGCACGGTTTGTATCAGCCCATCGAGTTCCTTCGACTTGGAACGAGCCGCCTCATGTTGCAACAGCAACAGCGATGGAGGCCGCGGAAACTTCGGCCCTTTGAATGCACGCGCCGGCGAGCCAAAACCGCCGTAGCTGGGATCGAACGAGGCTTTCAATTGTTCGATCGCAGCGTTGACCAGCTCCCGATTTAGTTCAACCAGAATAAAGGCCTGGGCGCCGCCCGAGAGTTCGCGCCGGGTCGCCTGGGCCACTTCATCCGCTTGTTTGAGCAGATCTTCGCCGTGCTCCTTTTTGTGTTCCAGGATGGCGAGCAGCAGGCTCTTGAAGCCGCGCATCTTTTGTCCATCTATCTCGCGATCGTCCGGCGGCCAGTAGGTGCCGCCGACGATCGGTTTACCCGCATCCGTCAGAAACATCGACATCGGCCAACCGCCGTTTTGTCCCATGCCGACTTGCAGGGCCGTCATATATATGTGATCGATGTCCGGCCGTTCCTCACGATCGACTTTGATGCAGACGAAATTCTTATTGAGTATTTCAGCAATCTCTTTATTGGAAAACGACTCCCGTTCCATGACATGGCACCAATGACAGGAACTATAACCAACGGAGAGAAAGACGAGTTTGCCTTCCTTTTTTGCCTTGGCAAAAGCTTCTTCGCCCCAAGGAAACCAATCGACAGGGTTGTGAGCATGCTGGAGCAGATAAGGACTGCTTTCTTTGGCGAGGCGATTAGTCGGTTGGCTGTTTGGTTTATCGTCAGCGGCCGCAAGTGCGGAAATTAAGAATAGGATTAGAATTATGCTGAGGCGTTGAATGGACATGGTATTTTCCTTGGGAGAGAGAAAATGTCTTATTGGAGAGTATCCCAAAATAAGTTTGTGGCGGCACGTTTCCAACGTGCCGATGGCCGATTCGTCGTCTTCTGATGCAGCCGTGGTCAGGGTCGGTACTCCGACCCCGGTTCTTTGGAGCCGCTAAAGCCACGCCGGGGTCGGAGTACCGACCCCGGCCACGGTGCGCTTCCGGCACGTTGGAAACGTGCCGCCACAACGCTCGGGCAAGCGAAACCATTACTCGGCGCCGTCGCCACGATCGCGCTTCCGCCGTGGCCTTTTCTCTTCCGGGCGAACCTTGGTTTCGACGACTTTCTTCTTCGCTATCACTCGAAAATCCAATTGTCTGCGCTGAACGTCGACGCGCGTTACCACGACGCCCACGGTGTCGCCGAGTCGATATGTTTGGCCGCTGCGCCGGCCCGTCAGCGTGTGTGTCGATTCTTCGTGATAATAATAATCGTCCGCGAGGGTGCTAATGTGAACCATTCCTTCGACGGGCAGCGTCAGCGCCTGGGCGAAGAAACCGTAGTCGGCCACCCCTGTGATTATTGCCTCCATCTCCATGCCAACGCGGTCTTCCAAAAATGTCAATAATTTGAGTTTGACCAATTCACGCTCGGCCGCCTCGGCCCGGCGTTCCATTTTGCTGCAATGTTCGCCGAGCGTGGCCAATTCTGTTTCATCGCCGCCGGCCTTGCCCGTGCGCAGCCACTGTCCGAGCTGTCGATGCACCGTCAAATCGGGATAACGTCGAATGGGCGAGGTGAAATGGCAATAATCGTCGCTCGCCAAAGCATAATGGCCTTCGTCCGATGGACTATAAACGGCCTGCTTGAGGGAGCGCAGCAAAGCGTAATGGACGGCGTAGACATCAGGCTTGTCGGCGGAGGTTTCGAGGATGCGCTGCAAGGCGAATCGGTCCGTGTCGGTGGCCATCTTGTAGCCAAGTTCGCGTGCAAAGGCGGCGAACGCGGACAGCTTGAACGAATCCGGCGCGGGATGGATGCGACGCAGAAAAGCGACGTCCAGCGCTGCGAGATGCTCAGCGACGGCCTCATTGGCCGTGAGCATGAACTCCTCGATCATCTGATGGCTAATATCGTCCTTGCGGAAATGGGCGCCTTTTAACTTACCCTGGTCGTCATATTCCAATTCCGCTTCGGGCATGTTCAATTGCAGCGAGCCGCGCTTGCGGCGACGTGCGCGTAAGATCAGAGCAAGCTCACGCATACGCAATAAGAGTTCATATGTATCGCGATCCAGTTCAGACGGTTCGGGCGGCGTTGGCCGTTCCAAAACGGCGAGGACCTGCTCATAGGCGAAGCGCTGGCGCGATCGGATCACGCCATTGGCGAACCGGACATGCGCCTTCAGCCCCTGCGGCGTGAAATCGACGACGACGCTTTTGACATAGCGACGGCGATCGGGCTGCAGACTGGCAAGATGGTTCGAGATGATCTCCGGGAACATAGGGATGACACGCTGCGGCAGGTAGACGCTGGTCGCCCGTTTGCGCGCCTCTCGATCGAGCGCACCGCCCGGCGGCGCAAAATGGCCAACGTCCGCAATATGAACGGTCAGTTGCCAATGTCCGGTATCGGCGTCGCGTGTCAGAGAGACGGCGTCGTCAAAGTCGCGGGCATCGACGGGGTCGATGGTGATGACCAGCTCTTTTGTGAAATCCTCCCGCCCATCAAGATCGTCTTCTCGAAAGGCCGCTGCGGCGTCTCGTGCCTCTTCCAGCGCATCGTTAGGAAATTCGTCAGGCAGGTTATAGGCCCGAATGATCGATAGAGTATCGATCCCCGGTTGGCCGCGCGGGCCGAGGACTTCGGTAAGTACGCCCTCGCCGCGCTCCTCAGAGCTTGGAAAGCGCACCATGTCAAAGACGACTTTATCGTCCGGCTTCGCTCCCTTGGCTCCTGGGTCGCCCACCCAAATGCTGTGGCTGAATACCGTGCCGTCGACGCGCACGAACCCTTGGCCGTCGCGCTCGAAATAGGTGCCGACGAAGTTGCGCGCTGCGCGCTCGAGCACCCGCATCACTTTGCCCTTGGCGGGCCCGTCGTGCCCGGTGGGCTTGCGGGTTAGTTTGACGAGAACAAGATCGCCCGTGGCCGCATCGAGTTCATGTCCTTCCGAAATGCGAATCTCGGCGACCTTAGCAGTCTGATCGTCGATCGGCACCGGCCGAACATAACCCACACCCGTACCCGTCCGCCGATAGGTGCCTGAAATGGTGCCGATGCTGGCGACGGAGCGCACGGAATGGTTCTTGCCCATCTCCAGCCGACCCTGCTTGACCAGGTTGCGCAGCGATTTGCGAAACTCGGCATACTGCGTCGCGGCGACGCCAAGCTTTCGGGCAAGTGCTTTAGGCTTCAATGGTTGATAGTTCGACTTGCGAACGCCAGCCAGGATGAGTTCTTCGAGCTTATTCATAAAGAAATGGTATCACGAAATGAAAAATGCGTTTAGGTAAACGCTGTTTGATAGCGCTTGCCTGGGCGGATCAAAACATCACGGCGCCTTGGTGCGAAGGTTTTTTAGGGTGCGCAAGAATCGGGCTGGGAGTAGTGCCTCGATTCCGGCCACGCGATCCGTGAGAACTTCGAGTTGTCCATGTACAAAATTCAATTGACTTAGCAAATCCGCGCCATCTGTTCAAGGGCGGTGATCCGATCGGCCAGGCTCACGCGCGCGGAATCTCGTTGTTCCCCTTCCGCGGCCAACTGAGTCGTTTCGGAGCGCAGCGAGGTGAGTTGCTGCGTCAGGTAATTGGAATGCTCAGATAGGCGGTCCCACGCCATTTTCAATTGAATGGATAAATTATCGGAGACCGTCGAGAGCTGGGACGAAAAATTCTCCGACAGCGATCGCATCTGATGTTGCAGATCATCGACACGAGCGCTCGTGCTCGGAATGGCCAGCGCCTCGCGCTCCAGAAGCTCCAGGCGCCGAATCGCTTCGGTCAAATTGCCATGCAGTCGTCCGTTGACCTCTTGCAGCGACTTGTTCTGCAAGAAGACGACGGCGCCAGTTGCCGGAGCCTTCGCGAGCCGCGCTTGCCCGTTTTGGCTAGCGCAGGCTTGGGTGACCTTTCGTTGGCATTTCCGTCATCGTGGAGAGGTTTACGAGCGAACTCACGCAGCTGCGAATAAAGGCTCGCAACGTCGGGATTCGCGATCGTCTCCAACTCGCGGTGGTGGCGCAGAAAGGGATTGAATACTTCTTCGATTTTCTTGTCGGACAAGCCCAACCAATGGCACAGATCCTTGCTGCGTTCGACGAGCTCGCGTGCCGGCACATCAAAATCGATGAGCGCGATTCGCGGCTCCTTTCGGAGAAACTCAAGTAGCTTTTCGTTGTAAAGACGCCACAATTCGAGTCCCTGGTCGAGCGGCAGGGCTTGCCGAGCCAGCAAACTGCGCGCTACGTTCATCGGATGGCGCAGGCAGGCCACAAGCGAATAGTCCGATCCAAGAATTGGTTTCCACAGAGGAAACGTCAAGGTCGTGCGCGGATCCTTCCAGCCGACTGGCTGTTTGCCGTCGAACGACGCGATAAACTTAGCCATCGCGGCGTTGTCATCGGCGTTGGCGATCAGTTGATTTGGAGGGTCAAGATAAGATCCGCCGGAGCGAGTGAGAATGCGATCGTTGATTTCGATCACTTCTCGGGCTTCGCCGAAGCCCTCGAGATTATCCGGTGCCACTTTGTCCAGCAGGTCCGACCCAAGGTAAAGGCCAGCGTTTTGCAACATCTGAACGACGTAGGAAGTGCCACTGCGGTGCATTCCCAAGATGACTACGAACCTCGTCATCAAGCATTCCCCTACGCCAGGAAAGTCAGATGGCTCTGTCAATTTGGGCGAACGCCGGACACCATCGCAACTCGGTCCGGGGGAGAATACTCCGCCGCCGGATTAAGAATCCATGAAAACACATGCCCTAACATACACAGCAACCCGCCGCGCGCTTTGAGCCAGGCCCAATCGCTTGCGGCGGGTTATAATCTATGTATCAATGTTAACTATATGTCAACGGTCGTCTCGTGGCACCGCCTTGCGCGCCAAAATCTTGGGGCTGCTCTTCAATCGTGATGGTCAGATTTTTTACCTTGCGATCTCGAACCACGGCGACCGCCACGGGCTTGTTGAGCGGCAGGTCGGCGACAAGGTTGACAAGGGCTCGTCCATCGGGAACCGGCTTGCCGTCCAGGGTTAGCACGACATCGCCACGTTTAAGGCCCGCTTTCGCCCCCGGCGTGTCTTCGAAGACCTCTTCGACCAGGACGCCTTCGGGATTTTTCAAGCCGAGCTTGTCCACACTGGCAGGATCGACATCGGCCACGGACACGCCCAGATAGCCGCGCTTGACGACGCCATCACGCAGCAGTTGATTCTTGATCTTGCTGACGAGGTTGGAGGCAATAGCCAAGCCGACTCCCTGGAAGCCGCCGCTTCGGCTCTTGATCGCCGAGTTGACACCGATGACTTTACCTTCCAAGTTCACGAGCGGGCCGCCGCTGTTGCCCGGATTGATGGCCGCGTCGGTCTGAAGGAAATCTTCATACATGTTGACTCGAATGTTGCGATTCTTGGCGCTGATGATGCCTGCGGTGACCGAGCCAGTAAGACCGAAGGGTGCGCCGACGGCTAATACGCGATCGCCAATTTCCATCAGATCGCTGTCGCCAAATTCGAGCGACGGCAGGGGCGCGGTTGTCTTTACGCGAATGACGGCCAGGTCTGTTTTAGGATCGCTCTTGAAATCACGCGACGTGAACTTTCGGCCATCGCGCAGCGTCACATCGACGCTGTCCGCCCCTTCCACGACGTGATAATTCGTCAAAATGACGCCCTTCGGATCGATGACGAAACCGGAGCCAAAGCCCATCTGGGTTCTCTCGTCGGCATCGTCGCCCGGGCCGCGGCGTCGCTTGGCCTTGGAATCGATGCTGACAACCGCTGGTATCACACGTTTGACGACGTCGCGATACGACGTCATTTCGCGGGGAATGGAAACTGGCGCGACTGGCTGCCCGTGCAAATAGGGCCCTACGAAAAAGCTGCCCAAAGCCGTTCCTATTGCTAACGCTGCAACCGCTAAAGGAATTCGTTTCATGGTATACATTTCTCCTGCGATGAAATCGAGGGTTTACACAGGCCCTCTATCTAAATAATACGCCGCGACCAGCGGTGGAAGTGCGCGCCAGCCGGGTATAATACGTTCGTTGCGCCCGCCATGCCGGAACGTTTAACCCCGAGCCGCTAGGCGAGCGCTGTATGAAAGCGCTGTTTGAGCAGGCGTTATCCCCCGTTGTGGAACGGTCTCCTGACCGTTCCACAACGGAGCGAGCGCGATCAGAAAAGCGCTATCAAAAAGCGCTCCCCGTCGGCTCGCGGTTATACGTTCGATTCGCGTTACTCTCCCGCTAAAATCTCCTCGTCGGAGCCTGGTTCATGCCGTTATATTCCCTCTCCGTCCGCGTCGCTCCCTTGGCCCTACTCACACTCGTTGCCCTCGCAGGTTTCGGAGCCGACGAGCCGGCTCCTCCCAATGTCATAGCCACGCTCAAGGGCCATGCGGAGGCGGTCTATTCCATCACTTTTTCGCCCGATGACAAATACGTGGTTACTGGCTCCTTCGATCACACTCTCAAGCTCTGGGACGCGGCGACTGGAAAAGAACGAAAAACATTTTCCGGGCCGAATGGCCACAAGAATCAGGTTTTAAGTGTGGCGATCAATTCAGAAGGGACGCTCCTTGCCTCCGGCTCGTCCGACAATAGCGTCAAGATTTGGGACTTTCCCACGGACAAATATCTCAGAAATTACCCGCAAAGCGAGCCTGTCAAGGTTGTCGCTGTCAGCCCCGATGGCACGCGCCTTGCGCTCGGCCTACAGAACGGCACGGCAAAGGTCATGACCCTCGCCGACGGCAAGGATCTTTTTACGGTCACCGGGCATAACGGGCCGGTCAAGGCGATTGGCTTTAGTTCCAACAACTCAGTTATCGTGACCGGCGGCACCGATCGGACGCTGCGTTTCTGGAATGCCGCCGACGGCAAGCCGCTCGGCTCGTTCGTCGCCCAGACTGGCGGCCTAACGGGCCTGGCGATCGCTCCGAACAATGGTTCTGTTTTTAGCACCAGCGCTGACGGGACTCCGAAGTTTTGGTCGCTCCCTACGGTGGCAGCGAGAACTCTTACAACCGCGCATAAAGATACTGTCAACGCCTTGTCACTCGGCGGCGATAACACGACGCTTGCCTCCGCCAGTGCGGACAAGACGGTGCGTTTGTCGAATCTAACAAATGGGCAGGCGATCCGCACTTTGGAAGGAGCCAAGGCCGCCGTGCTGTCGACGGCCGTTTCATCCAATAACGCTTTGGTGGTGGCCGGGACCGCCGACCATCAGCTCCTCGTTTGGAATGTCGCCGACGGCAAACTGCTCGGCCAAAAGCTCGCTCATAAAGGTCCGGTCAACGGTGTGGCGATCAATTCGGCTGGCAATCAGATCTTAAGCGTCGGCGGCGATGGCTCGCTCAAAATTTGGTCGATGCCGGCGAGCGCGGCCCGTACGACTGACATGGCTGCGTCAGCCACTCATGACGCCCACACAGGCGGGGCCAATGCCGTCGCTTATCACAGCAATGGAACTCAAGCGATCACTGGCGGCGCGGACAAGGCTGTCAAATTATGGGATCTCACTACAGGAAAGGTGCTTCGTGCGTTCGGCCCGCTGAAAGATGCCGTGATAGCCGTTGCCTTGAGCCGTGATGCCACGCAGATCAGCGCCGCGGCCGGAAAGAGTGTCACAATCTGGACAACCGCTGATGCGAAAGAAGTGCGCACTCTCGCCCATCCTGCCGACGTGACGTCGCTTTCATTCAACGGCGACAAGACACGCCTGGCCACGACAGCGAGCGATGGCCTGACGCGCGTCTGGGATTTGGCCACAGGGCTGGAATTGCAGGCCTTTGCCCAAAACGAGGCCGCGAAAGCGGTTATCTTCCATCCATCCAACACGACGGTTGTCTCTGCCGGGGCGGAGAAGTCGATTGTGGTGAACACGCTGACGCTCACTCGTAGCATCAACACAGGCACGCCGGTACGCGCCCTTGCCGTTACTCCGAACGGATCGCACCTGCTTACCGGCGGTGATGATAAGAAGGTAAAGTTTTGGAACACCAGTTCTGGAATGGCTGAGTCAAAAACCTTGGAGGGCGACAAATCGGTCAGCGCGATCGCCGTCTCAAAAAACAATCTCTTGGTTGCCGTCGGTTACGGGGACCTTCCCACTCGCATCTACAACCTCAGCGACGGGAAGATGCTGACATCCTTAAAGACAGCCGGCACGATAAACGGCCTGGCCTTCAATTCGACCAACACAGCCCTGGTCACAACCTCGAAAGATGGGCCAATCCAAGTCTGGAATATGACCTATAATTCAGGCCAACCTATCGGCGCCGACTTTGGAAAAGAAATCCACAGCTATCGAGCTCCAGGCTCCGTCTCGGACATGGTTTTTTCCCCCAATTCGCAGATTCTTTTCACGGCTTCGGAGAAGGCGATCGAATCATGGAAACTACCTTCGGAAGCGCCACTATTTAGCCTTGGCCACCCTAATCTGGTCGATGCAGTCGCCTTTCAACCAAAAGGCACATTAATGGCAACTGGATGTCACGACGGCAAGCTCCGCCTGTATGACTCTATCAAGGGCTCAGTCATCAAAGATGTTGTCGTCAACACTCCCGTCCCAAATCAAGGTCCATCGGCCATTTATAGCCTGGCGTGGTCTCCAGACGGTAAGCAGGTCCTGGTCGGTAGCCAGGATGGCAGCATGAAGCTGTACGACGTTCCCGCGTTGACTCTAGTCCGCGAATTCAAAGCGTACAAAGCGAAGGATTTCGAGAAGGGGCACCGCGATTCAGTCTTCACTGTCGCTATTAGCCCCGATGGCAAGACGATCGCTTCAGGAGGCAGCGATCGCTCGATAAAACTTTGGAATCTCGCCAATGCCACAGTCGTGCGCGAGCTAACAAATCCCGCACTAAAAGCAGGACCGAGCGATCCGCCGCCTGCCCATCCTGGTTGGATCTATGGCATCCGCTTTGCGCCAGACGGCAAACAACTCGTCAGCGCGGGCGGTGCTCCGAGGCGCGCGGCGCGCTCGCTTTGTGGAATGTAGCAGATGGAAAATTGTTGGCTTCAGACGACTTACCCTGGGGCACATTCTTCGGTCTTGCTATCTCAAACGACGGCAAGCGGATCGGCCTGGGAACCGGAGCCCCGGCGAAGGCTGGGGAAATGGAGGTCGTCAATTCTAGCTATTTGCTCAAAATTCCGGTGGGACAGTAATTCATGGTGTGGCGGTACGTTTCCGACGTGCCGATGCCTCGGCTTTGTCAAGGTCGTGGCCGGGGTCGGGATACGGACCCCGGTTCTCGGAAAAAGCTCGGGCTAAACCGGGGTCGGAGTACCGACCCCGGCCACGGTTCTCGTCGCTTTCGGCACGTTGGAAACATGCCGCCACAACTTCCGGGACGAGCTAATAGTCCCCTAAGAACAGCCGTCGCTCGTCTGGGCTAAGTTCCCGAAACACCCGCTTTTTGGCCAGCGCTATCAACGGCTCCACGTCGCAGATCAGGCGCTCGCCGCCGAAGTGCAGGGAATCTCCATCTTCGGAAAACCGTACTCCCCAGCGATGATTATTGCTAATCGGCATTTTCCAATGGGTGATTTCGCGGCCTGTGAGAGGATCCCACAGGCGTATGTAACCATCTTGGCCACAGGTAGCGGCGAACTTCTTGTCGGACGAAATATCTCCAGACGCGACATTGGAAAAGTGCAATAGAAACTCCCCGATAAGCTCCATCCTTGTAGTATCCCAAATGCGCGCGGCATCTTCATCGGAGGCTATCAACCACCTTCCGTCCGCGGAAAAGCGGGGGCCTCTTGCGTAGAGAGTGGTGGGCGCGCTGACAATCACTCCTCGATCAATGTGCCAAACATGGAGGCGACCCCTGGTTGGGAACGCGACTTTCGTGCCATCCGCCGAACTCGCAGCTTCGTAGGACGGCCCATCCGGCGCGTTGACCATGGCGCGTGCAACCTCGGCTCCCGTTTCCAAAGACCAGACGCGGATTGTGCGGTCCAATGAGCCGATGAGCAATAGAGGTTGTCCGGGTTGGAACTGCATTGCGGTGATCGTTTTGGTGTAATCATTGATTGTGAAAAGCAGCTCGCCGGTCCTGGCGTTCCAGACCTTTATCAGCGGATTGGTGTCGGAATGAGATTGCGCGACCAAATACTGGCCATTGGGAGAAAACAAAGGTCGATTGATCTTACCGAGCAAGGCCAACTCTTGATTTGTCTGACGATCCATCAATTTGATATCGCCGCCCGTGTAACTGGCAGTGCGATCGATCGTATAGCCGCTGCCGTATTCAATGGCCGGATCCAGCGCCTCGGCCAATTCCAAACGGACGAAGACGCGTACAACTCCATCCTTCAGGCGTAGGACCCAATCGGCATCCAGAGAAATATCATCCTGCTCCGTCACTGTTGTCCAGAGCGTGGAGGTGCCCTCGTTTGAAAAGGCTCGTTGAAAACTCTGTTTACCCGGCATCCGAAAGTGAGTGCGGATGGCTCCCGTCCTGATATCCCATTCGCTCACTTGGTTGACGGACAAAGGCCATGTGCAATGCGTCGCACCCATCCCGACCAGGCGGTATTCTAGGGCATTGGCTTGCGGCGAAAAGGTGAGATAGCGCACCGGGGCATAAAATGCGCTGCTAAAAGGCAGCGCGCACAGCTGTTTGCCCGTCTCCGCGTCCCATACCTCGGTCTCCACACTATCGTTTTGTTGAACCGTGATGAATCGCCCGCTTGGAGTAAAGCTGGCGTTCGATCCGTGACAGGGTGTACGATGTCCGAGGACATGGAGCAGACTGCCGTCGCGCGCATCCCACAGAAGCGCGATGCGGTCATGCGTGCCGGAGGTGACGCGCGTGCCGTCGGCGGTGAAACAGATCGGGCCGGCGACAAGGTCCGTGAACGAGGAGGCCGTCGCTTCTTCCCAGGGTAGTTTCAGCAATGTCGTGGGACCATCACCCTCCATATCCAGAAGAACTACCGTGAGATCGTGTCTCGTCACCAAGGCACGTCGGCCTTTCCAGTCGATGCCGTGACAGCGGCCAGAGTCGACGAGGTAAAAAAGGCGCGTGCCGTTTGTGGTATCCCACAGGGATAATTCGGTTCCATCGTCCGTGTTAAGAACGAGGCGTCGGCCGTCTCGACTGAAAAATACCGGCAATGTTGTTTCGACGTAACAGGTGTCTAACTCGTGTTCGATGGTTGTCGTGATCTTGCGCTCAATCAGGTCGACAAGGATACGTTGGTATTTTCCGGTCTCGTCCTTTTTGGCCATCACGAAGGCGCGGTCGCAAAGCGGTGACAAGAGAAACTTCTCGATAGGCCCTGCGCAACACTTCAAAGTTTCGATTTCTTTGCGATTCTCCCTATCCCACCATCGCAGGACGCCGTCCTGACCGGCGGTAATGATCTGTCGGCTGTCCTTGGCGAAGTACGCATGAAGAATGCGCGCCTCGGACGGCTTCTCAAAAAGCCAGCGCAATTTGGAGGCAGAGACCGCTTGTTGCAAGGCGTCGCGTGATTCAAAAGTGACAGCGGCCGCAATGGCCTCGTTTGCGAGCAAGAGGGCGCGTTCGGGCTCGACGTCAAGCTGGCTCAGGGCAATGCGCGCCAATTCCCGTGACCTGGAACGCTGCCGTTCCCGCGCCAATTGCGAGTGCAAGGATTCGACCTGTTGGGTCAGGTTGGAGGCGTCTTCGTCTGTCGGTGTCATGGTTTTCTCGTATCGCCGGTCCAGGTTGTGACGGCACGTTTCCAACGTGCCGGAAGCTCTCGTTTTGCTACGGTCTCCCGACCGTGCCACCTAGTCTGACCGAAGGTCTCCGATGGTCCCAAGCATTTGGGAGACCTGCGATCGCAAGAGTGGCACGGTCAGGAAACCGTAGCAAAACGGCGGCGTCGTTTCGGCACGCTTAAAACGTGCCGCCACAAACTTCTGGGACTGGTTCTTTGTCACTGCGCCCGGACCGGCGCGGCGGCCTGTGCCTCAAGTTTCGCCAGGCGGTCGATGAGCTGGCTCAATACGGCGCTAAACTCCGGGTCGATCTCGGCCTCGGCTCGTTCGCGCAGGGGGTCAAGTAGGTAGGTGGCGTTTTCGCCCATCTTGGTTATGAGTTCCAGGGCCGCCTTACGGACCATTCGTGAGGGTGATGAGAGACATTCGACGAGGATTTGTGCCGCTCCTTCGTCTTCGGGGTTTTGCTCCAGGAAAAAGCCCGCGGCTAAGAGCCGAAGGCGTGGATCGGCGTCCTCTAAGAGTCGCCGATAAATCGGTTCTGTCAGAGTCGGCGAAGCGGACCGCAAGGCAACGGCAGCATGGAGGCGTACGCCATCATCATTAGTTTGCAAGCATTCTTCCAAAGGGCCGACAGCTTCGTCGGGCACTTCCTTAAGACGCGCAAGGATCTGAGCGGCATTAGCGCGGACCTGGTTTTCATGGTCGCCAAGGGCCGCGATGATGTCGGGGAGAGCTTCTACGGGAATGGCCGCTTTGATGAGCCCGGCGGAGGCAATTTTACGGACATCCGCTTCGGGATCGGTCAAACCTGCGAGAAACGCGGGCACGGCTTCGGAAGACTGAATATGAGCCAGGGCCCAGAGGCATTGCAAACGCACGGCCGGCTCCTCGCGCCGCGCCGCCTCCAACAGATCGGGTCCGGCCACGGCGGCGTCCGGTCCGAGTTTGCCGAGAGCCAAGGCGGCATGGGTTTGAACGGTCGGCGCGGGATCGGCCAGCAATTTGCGCAGCGCCTCCAAGACTCTCGGCTCCGCTCCAGCATGCGCCAGCGCGGTCGGCACCTGCGTTTTCACTTGGTCACTGACGTCGTCCACGGCTCGCAACAAGGGCTCGATCGCCTGGGCGCGCAGGTTGGGACATTTGCTTACTGTCGTAATAGCGGCGGCACGAACCCCTGGATGGGGGTCATTGAGGGCTGCTAGCACTGCCTGTTGCGCCTCTGGTGTTGGAGCATGCAAGTCGCCGAGGGCTTCCAAGCCCCGGCGGCGCACTTCGTCTTCAGGGTCTTTGATCGCGGCACAAAGTTCCGGCAGCGCTGTATGAGCGGCCTGGCCCATTTTTCCGATGCCTCGGCCGCATTGCCACGAACTTGGGGATTGACATGTTTGAGTGACCGCGTCAATGCAGGCACGGCGTTGGCGGCTCCATGCCCGATTTCGCCCAATGCCTCAGCCGCAAGTGCGCTGACCCAATTATCCTGGTCGCGCAAGGCTTCCATCAGGCGCGGCACGGCTTCCTCGGCGGCCTCGCCTAGCTTACCAAGAGCCTCTGCCGCTTTAGCGCGAACACGATCGCTTTCGTCGTGGAGAGCCTCGGCCAACTCTTGGGCTGCTTCTCCAGCGTTTGGGCCTAGGGCACCCAGAGCCTCAGCCGTGTGAGCGCGGACCATCATATCGGGGCTGTGCAGGCCCTCGGTCAGAGTGTGAACTGTTTCGTGCTCCATAACACCTATAGCTCCAACGGCCTCCGAGGCGGCCCGACGAACGGCGTCGTTTGGGTCGCTCAAGAGAGGCGCAAGATCTTGAACCGCTTCCGCAGCCGCCTTTTTCATGGTGCCGAGGGCCTCAGCAGCGGCGATTTGCAATGCGGGGCTCGGCTGATGCAGCAAGCGACGAAGGGCAACCACTGCGGGTTCTTCCGGCCCGCGCACTTCGGCCAAGGCGGCCGCCGCCGCGCAACGCACGCCTTCGTCTTCTTCATCTAAAAGAGTAATCAGGTCGGGCGCCGCTTCAGCGGCGGCGGGCCCAATCTGTCCGAGCGCCTTGATTGCCGCCGTGCGCACGACGAGAGACTTGTCTGTTAGCGTTCGCCGCAACAGCTTCACGACCAGCGGCAACGGATTCGCCCGCAAGCGCGCGTGGTGACCGAGTTGGAAAACGATTCGCGTCACCCAGGACCAAAGCGATATGGCCGGGGCATGGCCCGCGAGAATCTGTTTGCGCGAGGCTTTGGCCTGCGGCGCCGCGATCGTTCCGAGCGCCTGAGCCACGCTCACACGCACGCGCTCACTTTCATCGTTGAGCGATTTTCCTAGCCTCGGCAGGGTTTCGAGGGCATGGAGTTCGCCAAGCGCCAAGGCGGCGACGCCGCGCACATTCTCATTCCGATCGCGCAGATGTCCGCGCAAAAACGGGCACGGAGACCGGTCCGATATCGGATAAGACGCGCGGCAAATCTTCCCATTGGTCAGGGGTAATGCCTTCCTCGAAACGCATGGAATGCAACAACGGCCGCACAGCACCCGGTCCATATTGTTCGAGGGAGGTTCGCGCGCGCATTCGAATCGGATCGTGGGGGCTCCAAAAGTCGCGGATTGTCTCCGAGAGCAATCGGCCGCGCCGCACCGAGGCGAAAATCTGCTGCAACAGGACGAGCGTGAAGAAGGTGCGGAATAGGATCATGAGCGCCGCAGCAACGGGATTGTGCGTAATGACATATTTAACCTCCAAAAAGTGCCAATTATTGGCGACGTTGAGGATGTCGGCGACGCGGGCCAGGTTGATAAGCGTATACGCCAGAAACGCCGCGAAATCGAGATGCCCATCGTCACCCTCCGGGTGATACCAGGTAGAGCCGACCGTTTCGTACAAACCTTGGCAGGTGAGCGCAAAGCCGCCGACTGTGGCGATGGAGGCGAGGATGAGCAATGGCGCGCCGAGCTGGTAGCCATATTTCGCCAAATTCAAAGCAAGCTCTTGCCCCTTGACCGGTTTGAACAGTGCCTTGTAGCCGCGCACGACTTCGTAGCGTTCGAGATCGATATAGACATAAGCCATGCAGGTTATGACACCGATCCAGACGAGGACGAGCCCCGTAAGCAAGCCAAGCAACGGCCAGTTTTGACCTTGGGTCGTGCCGAGGCCGATCAAGCCGAATACCAGGAGAAGAAATGTTGGCCAGCGTGTCCAGGAGAGCACACGCTTCCAGGCTTGAAAGCCTAGCCACGTGCAAACGTGAAACAGCCTCTGGACCAGGCGTATCATCAGGCCAAGTAGGCCAATCAAGTGAAATAGACCAGCCAGCAATCCTAGGACCGCAAAGACGATGAAAAGCTTGAGCGACCCGAAACGATCGAATCCGTCTATGAGCCTAACCAGATCCAGCATGGGTTTATCAGTCCCTCAGAAATCTCAATTGGGGAGCGTCCTGTTTACCCGCGATCCCACAGGAAGCGATTGCCGCAGCACGCGCTTCACGGCTTACGGCGACACATCACATTATTCATTTTAACAAGAAAAGTAGGGAATGAGGTGGCATTTGAAGGAAGAGAGTGCCGAAGGTGGGACTTGAACCCACACTCACTTGCGTGAAACGGATTTTGAGTCCGCCGCGTCTGCCATTCCGCCACTTCGGCTCAGTGCCTTTATACTTTAGCCGACCATTAGCCGGCGTCAACCCCGGGCAGGTGTCGATCGAGGCGGCCGGAAAGCCGGCAGCTATATAAAATCGGCCGGTCCGTTGCCAACGGCCTCAACCGTGGTTACCGTGACTACATCGACTCCCTCCGAAGGACCACGCGGGATCACACCATGCGACGCCTCCTCTTAACTTTCGCTCTGCTCGCCCTACCTCACGGCACGCTTCATGCCGACCCGGATATTCACGATACATGCCTGCTGTCGCAGCCAGCGATAAGTGCCAAACACATTGCGTTCATCTACGCCGATGATCTTTGGATCGCCGACCGTGATGGCAAGAATGTGCGCCGGCTGACGACGGACACCGGCGTCGAGTCGCATCCGGTCTTCTCGCCCGACGGCAAGACGATCGCCTTTAGCGCTCAATATGACGGCAACACCGATGCCTTTACCATTTCGATCGAAGGCGGAGCACCCAAGCGTCTGACCTGGCATCCTGGCCCGGATACCGTGCGCGGCTTTACACCGGGTGGCAAAGAGGTCGTTTTCTCGTCGCCGCGCCATGTCTTCACGAATCGCTATACGCAATTGTTCACCGTTCCGCTTGCGGGCGGAATGCCGACGCAATTGGCGATTCCCAACGGCGTCCAGGCCGCGTTTTCGCCCGATGGTGAGCGCATCGCATACACGCCTATTGCCGATCGCTCGAATCAATGGAAGCATTACCGTGGCGGTACGGCTTCCCGCATTTGGATCTATCGCAAGAGCGATCATGAGGTGGAACAGATCCCGCAGCCTCAGGGCCGATGCAACGATCTCGATCCACAGTGGATCGGCGATGTCGTCTATTTTCGCTCTGATCGGGAGGGGGAATACAACTTATTTGGCTACGACACGAAGACGAAAAAGATCGCACAATACACACATTACGATGATTTTCCCGTTGCCGACGTCGGCGCAGGGGCGGGTGTGGTGATCTACGAACAGGCGGGGTATCTCCACGTCCACGATCCAGCCACGAACAAAGAAACACGGCTCAAGATCGGCGTGGCGACCGATCTTCTCGAAGCGCGGCCACGATATGTCAAAGGTGCGAAGTATATCCGAAACGCCGCCATTTCCCCATCCGGAGCCCGCGCCGCGTTCGAGTTTCGCGGCGAGATCGTTACCGTACCGGTCGAAAAGGGCGATCCGCGCAACTTGACGAATTCTCCCGGCACGCACGACCGCTCGCCTTCCTGGTCGCCTGATGGCAAATCGATTGCCTATTTCTCGGACGAAGGGGGAGAATACAAGCTGTTCGTCCGCGGTGCCGACGGCAAGGGCACGGCGAAAAGTTACCCACTCGCCGGCGCTGGCTTCTATGAAGACGCTATTTGGTCTCCGGATAGTACCAAGATCGCTTTTATAGATAATTCCCAATCGGCTTATTGGATCGATCTGCCGACGGGCGCAGTCAAGAAAATTGCCAGCGATTCGCTGTACGGACCAACCGGGCTGCGGGCATTGCGGCCGGCGTGGTCGCCGGACTCGGGCTGGGTCGTCTATGCGACCAAGAACAAGGCGGCGTTTCACACGATTTACGCTTACAACGTCCACACCGGCCTGACGACGCCGATCACCGATGGCCTGAGCGATGCGCACGATCCCGTGTTTGACACAAGTGGGAAATACCTCTATTTCCTCGCTTCGACGGACGCCGGACCGGTCAATCAATGGTTCGCACAGTCGAACGCCGACATGCGGGTGCAGCGCTCGTTGTATCTCGCCGTGCTTCAAAAGGGTGTGACGTCGCCGTTGGTGCGCGAGAGCGACGAGGAAAAGGTCGCAGTCGAGAAGCCGAAGCCTAAAGAAGCCAAGCCGGATGCGAAGCCGGAAGAAGTTAAGATCGATTTCGAGGGAATCGACCAGCGGATCCTGGCTTTGCCGGAGCCGGCGGGCCAATACACGCGGCTCAACGCGGGCTCGGCAGGCCAACTCTTTTACCTGGAAGCGCCGACCAATCGGATGGATGGCGCCACCGCGGGCGGAACGCTCAAGCGATTTGATCTCACCAAGCGAAAATCCGAGGCTGTGGTTCCAGGCGTGGCGGATTATTGGCTCAGCGCCGACCACAAGAAGGCTCTGACATTTTCGCCACCCGACTCCTGGTCGATCGTCGATGTCACAGGGCCAGTACCGACGCCCGGCAAGGGCAAACTCAAGGTCGAGGCCATCGAAGTTCGCATCGATCCGCGCCTCGAGTGGGAACAGATTTTCAACGAAGCCTGGCGCATCAACCGAGATTATTTTTACGATCCCAATATGCACGGCGTCGATTGGAAGGCGATGAAAAAGAAGTACGCCATGTTCCTGCCGCACCTGGCGACAAGAGGCGACCTTGATAAGGTTTTGAGCCGGATGCTCAGCGAGCTATCGGTCGGACATAGCTATCTGGCGCCGGGGGAAAGGCTGTTCGAACGCAAGACCGTTGCTGGTGGCTTGCTTGGGGCCGATTATGAGATCGCCAATGGCCGTTATCGTTTCAAAAAGGTTTACGGCGGCTTGAACTGGAGTCCGGAATTGCGCTCCCCGTTGACCGCTCCCGGAGTCGATGTCAAGGCGGGCGAATTTCTGTTGGCCGTTCGGGGTGTCGATCTCAAGCCGCCGGTCGAGCTGTATTCTCTCTTCGAGAACACGGCGAATAAGAGCATTGAGATCACGGTCGGACCAAATGCCGATGGCACGGGCAGCCGAACCGTCACGGTGGAACCGTTGGCTGCGGAAGATGCCCTGCGCAATCGCGATTGGGTCGAAGGAAATCTCAAGAAAGTACACAAGGCGACCGATGGCCGGGTGGCGTATGTCTATGTGCCGAATACGGCAGCGTTGGGCCATGCCTATTTCAAGCGCTATTTCTTCCCACAGGCCGACAAGGACGCGATCATCGTCGATGAGCGCTTCAACGGCGGCGGCCAGGTCGCGGATTATTACATCGACCATCTGCGCCGACCATTCACGAGCATGTGGGCGACGCGCTACGGCGACGATTTGAAAACGCCCGGAGCCGCGATTTTCGGGCCGAAAGTCATGCTGATCGACGAGACGGCTGGCTCGGGCGGCGATCTCTTGCCCTGGATGTTTCATAAGTACCAGCTCGGGCCGCTTGTCGGGAAACGAACCTGGGGCGGCCTCGTCGGCATCCTCGGCTACCCTGTTTTGATGGACGGCGGCACCATCACATCGCCAAACCTGGCGATCTGGACCGAGGAAGGATTCATCGTCGAAAACCAGGGCGTGCCGCCGGACGTGGAAGTCGAGCAGTTGCCCAAGGACGTAATCGCAGGCCACGATCCGCAATTGGAGAAGGCGATCGAGATCGTGTTGAAGGAATTGAAAGCGCATCCTCCGGTGAAAATGAAACGGCCGCCGTATCCGATACGGAATGGGAAAGAGAAATAGTGTTAAAATTGTCGTTTTTCGCTGCGCGAAAAACTGCTTTTTGCGCAGCGAAAGGCGACGCGCTTTTACTTAACGAAAGTGAGACTACTTTGAAAAAGACACCGTTGCCGCGGAAAAGCAGCTTCGCTCTGCGTTTGTCGTTTTTCCTAGCCGCATTGGCATTCCTACCAACTTTGCTCCCCACAGCCCGCTCGCAGGACGCGGCCAAAAAGACCGATGACAAGGTCAAACCGATCCGCGCTTTACTCATCACCGGCGGCTGTTGCCACGATTATGAGCATCAAAAGGTCATCCTTACCGAAGGCACGAACGCACGCGCCAATATCGAATGGGTCATCGCTCACGAGCGCGATTCCGGCACCAAAAAGAAGATTCCGCTCTATGAGAAAGAGGACTGGGCTAATACTACAGCGCTACAAAATCCGCATCCAGCTGCATAAGCTATCCACAGTACAGCTGTTACAGCGGAGAACCATCATGACTCCCGAACAAATTGCGGCCCTGGGACCGGCGTTCACTTCCTACCTGCGTGAATTCGAGGATTGCTTCGTCCAAGACCGCACGCGTGAACACTTGAACACATACTGCCGCGGACTACTCTCCGACTTGCCACGCAAGAGCATTGAGCCGATCGCTCTGGCCTCAGGTACGGCCGTCCGCACCCTCCAGGAGTTTCTACGAGATCATGTCTGGGATCAGGATCGTCTACGCAACCAGTTGCAGCAACGCCTTGCTCAACAGGCTGCACCTATCACAGCCGACGACCTTGGGCGTATCGGCATCATTGACGAAACCAGTCAGGTCAAGAAAGGCACCAAGACTCCTGGTGTGCATCGCCAGTATTGTGGGTCCGTTGGCAAGGTGGAGAATGGTATCGTCACCGTCCATCTTGGAGTCGTGCATGGCCAGTTCAAGACGCTGGTGGATGCCGACTTGTTTTTGCCCAAGCAATGGAGTCAGGACCGAGAACGTTGTCAACAAGCCAGTATTCCTGATGACATTGTCTATCGACCCAAATGGCGAATTGCCCTGGAGCAGTTAAGCCGATCCGAAGCGAATGGTCTCCATTTTGACTGGATGACGTTTGACGAATACTACGGTAGCAAGCCGGCCTTCCTTGCGGACTTGGATACTCGTGACGGCATGTACTACATCGGTGAAATACCGCGTAATTTTCGTTGTTTGACGAGGCGGCCGAAGGGCCAGCCACCACGCGGCGGTTGGAAAGGCAAACGTGTCGATAACCTATCGCGGTACAGTTCAGCGTTGAACCAACAAGAATGGCAGGGAATCACTTTGACCAGGCTGACGATGGCGGACCAAGTGTGGGAAGTACGATCGGGTCAGGTGTATCTGGTGCGTGATGGCGAGGTAACAGAGCGGAGCTACTGGTTGGTAGTGGCCCGTAACCTGACAACAGCGGAGGTGAAGTATTTTGTGTCGAACGCGTCGGCGGCGACGCCGTTGGAGAAGTTGTTACGAGTGGCATTCAAACGATGGAACGTGGAGCATACATTTCGTGTGAGCAAAACGGAGCTTGGCTTTGGCCATTTTGAGGGACGGAGTTATGTGGCGTTGATGCGTCATATGATTTTGTGTTTGTTGGTGTTTGGTTTCGTAGCTGAACATACCGATCGGCTTCGGGGGGAAAAACCCGGAGATAACCCTGGAGCAAGTCTGTCGAGCCTTGAACCAACGGTGCGGCGTATGGCTGGCGAATCGCCGGGGGACGTCGGAGCTGGTCCATACTTCGGAAGTCATTGTGTACCATCAGCAGCGTAATCAGGCGGCCCGAGAATCCCGTAAGAGACGACCGCGAATACAATTGTAGCGCTGTAGTACTAAGGGTTTTGACATCGTCGTACACAATGAATGTTATGCCGACGTCAAGGAACCGGCCTGGACAGAGAAGATTCTTAAGCCACATCGGGAGGGCGGCGTTCCGGCTGTCGTCATCCATTGTGCCATGCACTGCTACAGAGACGGCAGCGGCGAATGGTTCAAGTTCGTCGGCGTGACCTCACACGGGCATGGTGGCAATTTCCCGTTTGAAGTCGTCAACGTCGATAAGGACAATCCGATCATGACAGGCTTTGGCGAGAAGTGGAAAACGCCGGCCGGTGAGCTTTATCGCATCGAAAAACTCGGCGACAACTGCAAGCCGCTGGGCCAGGCGTACAACAAAGAGACGAAGAAGACCGACGTTTGCATCTGGACCAATCAATACGGCAAGGCCCGCGTGTTCGGCACCACGATCGGCCACCATAACTCGGAGATGGCGGACCCGGTTTTTCTCAATTACCTGACGCGCGGCATCGTGTGGGCTTGCGAAAAGCCGATGGATAAGTATTTGAAGCCGTTTGATCCGACCAAGCAGAAGTTTCGCTGGGAGGAGAAAAAGGAAACGAAGGAGCCGCCGATCAAGGATAAGTGAAAAATTGGTGGGGGAATCGACCGAGCCTGAAGCGTAAGCGAAGAGTATTTGTATTTATAAATAGCAAGATACAAATGCCCTTCGCTCACGCTTCAGGCTCGGTTGGAGTCCTGAGACAATTAGTCCTTAGGAATACTATCGTCGATCATGCGAGCCAGGGGCTTGATGACCATTGACGACGCGGGGGAGCCGGTTTGGTACCCCATCATGTTTTGAACCAATTCGTAGCTAAGCAAACCACCCAGGAACAAGAAGATCGTGCTGAAAATCAGCACCACACCAGGCATTGCGCCCCACGCGGCTGGTTTTTCAGAAGCGTAGACAGGAGCGGCGGCGATTTCCTCATCTTCGAGTGGTTCGATATCATCGTCGGGTGATTCGAGGTCGACTTCGAGTTCCTCTTCATCGCTTGCGGTAGCGCGCTGCGATTTGGCGAGATTCTTGCGTGGCCGAGCGACGGTGGCCGCGGCAGCGTCGGCACTCTCTTCGACCTCAACCAGTTCGCCGCTTTCTTCCGAATCGAGGGCGACATCCTCTTCCGAGAGCGACAGCTCAAATTCCGAACTTCCTTCGAGGTCGGTGTCCGATTCCTCGAGGGCGGCGACCTCCGAACCTGATTCATCCTCAAGCGCTGGCACTTCGAAATCGGTGGCGAAGATGTCCTTTTCCTCTTCGTCGATCGAGCTGCTCTCCGCCTCATCAAGGGTCAGCTCAAATTCGCTGTCGCTGCCGACGTCGGGGTCGAGAGCTTTCATTTCTGTGGAGCTATCGACGTCCAGGCTGAGTTCGAACTCGCTGTCCGAGTCACTCTCCGAGCCAGAGGATGACCCATCCGAGTCGTCGAGGCTGATCTCGAATTCGCTGCTGGAATCGACATCATGTTTGCCAGGCAATTTTGGCTTCGCTTTCGCGGCATCCTTTTTCTTCTCGTCTTCGAGATTGAAGGCGCTCGTCAGCTCGCCGCCATTTTCCAAGGCTAAATCCATCTCGCTGCTGCCGAGGATGAGCGGGGAAGAATCATCTTCCTTGCTCGGCTTTAGTTCGAAGTCTTCACTGCTTTCGACGCCCGACTTGGCGGGTGCCTTTGGTCCCTTGGTAGATTTCCCCCCCTTGTGGGAGGCTAGGTCCGGGCCAGACAGCTCGAACGGCGACGAGGTCGGCAGTGGCGGCGGAGAGGGCAAACGAGTCTTGGGCGAATGCCGCTCTATCGTCTCGCCACCTGATTTCGCAGCCTCGGCATCGAGATCGATATCTTCCGTGATGATCGGTTCGTGTTTACCGCTGCTTTCGCCCGGTCCCATGCCTTCGAGGCGAATATCGCTGTCGGACAGTGTCTTGGCGCGATGAGTCTCGCCGAGTGGCACATCGTGCTCAGCCAGCTTGTCGGCGCTATCTAATTTGACATCGCTATCCGAGGGGCCTGCCGCGTTTCGCAGACGAGTTTGCGGATCTTTTTTAGCTGGTGTATGCGTTCCGACGTCGCTTAGGTTGAAGTCGAGTTCGCTGCTATCGAGCACAAGGCGCACATCGCTATCGCTGGCGGCTTTTGGTGGTTCCTTGGGGCCGGCCGACTTTGGCGGCTGTGAGGATGGCTTGCGCGAGCCGCCGCTCTTGGAGCTGCTATGACCCGCGGCTTTGGCCGGCGTTTGACCGAGAGGGACATCGGCGTCGTCGATAACCAGAAACGTTTCGTCCTCGGCTGGCGGCTGCGCCTGCGTGCGGCGCGGCGCTTTTTCGGAGGCGTGCATCACCGTTTCGCCGAGAGGCAACTCCGGATCGCTACCGCGGCCGAGAGCGCGAGCCCTCTCATCGATTTCTTGCGAGCGGAACCGTAAGGTGCCGCGATCCTGAAAGGCCCGGAGGTCGCCTTTTCGGGCCATCTCCTTGACCTTCTCTGAACTCAAGCCCAAGATCTCCGCCGCTTCGTCGAGTGTATAGAATTGCTGCATGGCTCAACCCTTGACCGGCCGAGGCCGGCAGACGTGATAAAACCGATTCGCGATCGGCCTGCGCCACCAAATCAGCGTACCGTTGCCGCAAATAAATCAGACTCTCATCATCGATTGTAAACCACGATTTCTTGAATGCAAGGTCCCCGCAAGCCGGGGAAGCCCGCGAAGAGGCGTCGGCCTTGCCGCGCAAAGCGATTGGGGGGAAGGTAGTAATTAACTGTTAACTCCCTGCCGGCCCCAAGCGCCAGCGCGTGGTTCGGCACCAAAGAACCTTGCGCTTGCGCTTGGGGTTGGTGAGGACGCGCGATTGGGGCTGATGATCCGACACGCGGCCAGCTGCAATCCTCCAGCTGTCAAATAATAACGATCGCGTTCGCCTTTCCAGCTGCCTCGATTCGCCTTTGACACGTCCAACTTTGCCGGACCTGTCAACTTTACCATGCAGGCCACACTATTCCGGCCAATCGCAGCTCCCGGGCTATTGAGTGGGCGGCATCGTCGCCATTATGGTTAAAGCGTGCCTGATCCGTGCGACGTGGCAAGTCACGGGCGCGGATCGGTTTCGTGGTTCTCTCCAGTTCGGCAACTGGAGCTAAAGATGAGGCCACTAGAAGTTGACAACCCGAATAAGAAGGAGACAAGCCATGAGACCCTCCGTGGCAAACCGCTGGGTCGGAGCGGTAATCGGTCTGCTGATCTCTGCTGGGGTATCTCAGGCCGCTTGGAACAACGTCTTTCAGGTCTGCTGCAATAGCTGCCGCAGCTCGACATCCAATGCGAGTCCCGTCGTCGCGGCGGCCCCCAGTTGCGCTCCGCAGCCGCAGCAACAATGCACGACCCGTTACGTTCAACGCTCGTATTATCAGCCGGTCACGACCTACAAGACCAGCTACTATTACGAACCTGTGACGACCTACAAGACCAGCTACTACTACGAGCCGGTGACGAGCTATCGTTACAGCTCTTACTACGATCCATGTAGCTGCTCGTGTCAGCAAGTCGCCACTCCGGTGACAAGTTATCGTCTGCGTTCGCAATGCTCGCCAGTGACGAGCTACTTGCAGCGCACAGCCGTTACGCCAGTCACCAGCCAGGTCGAGGTCCAATATCTGGAACCCCAGACCTCCTGCTGCCAGACGACGATCGGCGCTCCGATTTACGGGGCGGCGCCGCAAGCTGGTGGCTACCAGGCCGCTCCGCAAATGGGCGAAGGCTACGCAGCGCCGACGCAAGCTCCGGCCGTGTCCGCCGGTCCAATTCCCGCGGACAATCCGCCCGGGGTCAGCGCCAGTGAGAAGCCGAACATGAGTCGGCTCAAGCCAATGCCTCAGATTGATAGCAATTCGTATCGTCAGCCGGACCTCACTGCTCCGGTCGTCAAGCCGACGTCGCCGCCGGCGAACGTTCGCATCGATCGAATTGTTTCTCTGTCTGATGCCAACCTGAGTGGTCAAGTGGTCAATCAGGGTCGTGTCCAGGCCGGGGCACGAATTCTACTCGTGAGCCTCGACAAGGCAGCAACCCAGAAGGCCGTCACCGCAGACGATCGTGGTCAATTCAAGGTGACATTGGCTTCGGGAAATTGGCTTGTTTATGTCAACGGAGCTGACGGCAAACCGGTGTTCCAGGACAAGGTCGAAGTGCGCGACGACGCCAAGCGGACGTTGACGCTGGTCAGTCGTTGATTGTGGATTCCATTGTTTAGCCGCGAGCCGTTAGGCGAGCGCTGTTTGATAGCGCTTTTTCATATCGCGCTTTCAAACAGCGCTCGCCTAACGGCTCGCGGCTAAACCAATTCTTTAGAACCGATACGTCACATCAAATTGGAACTCGAGTTGGTTATTCCTCGTGCCGTTATCAAACGCAGGCGCGTTGTAGGCATGGAAAAAACCGATTTCGGGCCGAATCTGAAGATAGTTATTGAAGTTATGCGAGATCCCAATGGTGTTGCTCGAATAGGCGGTAGCGAAGCCGGAGCGCATTCCCCGGTTGTCATCCCACCATTCATTGCGAATGGTGATGTAGTCCTTAGTGGAAATCTGGAATGCCGTGTAATTCACCACGCCAAACGCTGTTGACAGGCCCTGGAGTATGGGGCCTTCGCCGCCACCGCCGCCGAAGGATTGGACGGGGCCAGTGCTTGGCGTGCCACCGAGTGGTGCGTCATATTGATACATGAAATAGGCTTCGGTCGTCGTAATGAATTTCGGATTGAAGCGATGGCTCCAGGTGGATACGACGTAGTTGTAGTTGTCGTGGCCGGTTGGCTGGCCATCGTCCTCGAATTGGCGATATTTGGCGTTATTGATGTCGTTCCAACAGGTGTAAACCGAGTCGTTATTATCCTTGGAAATCCAACGCAAGCCTAAGAACCCAGTAGGAATCGCTCCCTTGTACCAAGGGGCCATATCGCCGCCGGCGTTAAGCCCGGCTTGTACCATCCACTGATCGTTGAGCTTCAACGTCGCCAGGACGCCAGTCTGAGTGTAGTTGTCGTAGGTGAACAAGATCGAGTGTGAGGCAAGATAGTTATCTGGCGCCATTTGGGCTTCGATGTCGGGCGGCGAAATGTAACGGCCCACCCGAATGTTCAGGCCATCGGCGATCCCTGGGATATACACCTCGCCATAGATCTCGAGCGGATCGTAACCGTAGAGACGATTGTTTTTGAGTAGCTGATCGCTGAAGTAGCCGCCCGCCGTGGTGTAACGATAGTCGATGCCATAGAAGTTGGTGACGCGGAAGCCCCAGTCCACATGGTCCGTCTGCACCGTGTCTGGCTCGCGCTCGACACGGAATACCGCCTGGTCCATCTCCATGCGATTGGGTACGACGAGGTACGACTCCGGAACGTTGGAGTTCTTGGAGGTGCTGTAGTTTCCTCCGACGGTAATCCAGCCGTAGGCATAAATGCGATTGTCTTTGAAGAAATCGCCCGCCGGCGTGGCATAAATTCCTTTCATCAGCGCGTAAGAACTAAAATCGCTCGGCGGTACGCCGATGTTAGGATAGCCCTGCCATTCGCCGGCGGGAAAAGGCGGCGCGACAAAGGGAGTTGGATTGGCGCGGCGCGGCTTCTCAGGTTCGTCTTCTTTGGGCGCGTCGTCTTTTTTGGGGCAGAATTCGTCTACGTTTGCCTTCCAGAAGGCCTTGAAGAAGCCGCTTTGCGGTTCTTCCTTGGGCGAGTCTTTGGCTGGTTCTTTGGGATCCAAGTCGATCGTGCCGGAAGTGCCATTCTTGGCCGCCGGCTCGAGATCAGCGCTGACAGCGACGATCGGCTTGGGCGCACCTAACGGCGGCACAACGGGCGCGGCTTGGCCGAAGCAAAAAGCCACTCCCGAGAGCAAATGAGTGAGCACGTCGGTCGTCCTTCCTTCAAGTGAACTTTAGGATTTCTGTCCTATGCGAGGAGCGGTGGACTTCCTCCATAGGAAGTGGCGGCCGGGTACTGGTTCTATCGGTTGCCACGGGAACGGGGCTGGATCGATTATTCCGGTAAATTGAGTTGCCGGACATAGGCTGGGTAAGCTGTGGCGATCACGGGTAAAGCCGCACGACGCGGTCGCAAAATGCACGAGTACAGGCGTTAAGAGAGGCCAAATATAGGTTTGGACTGAGCCAAAAGAGGCTGGCCGTGAGGAAACGATGGCTTGGTACGGCGATTGCTTTGCTCACTTCGGCTTTGCTCGCACTTATGTCCCGCCTGAGGCAATTCGCGGCGGCTGGGTATCGCCCGAGGAGCCGAGGGCGGGACACTTACTCACCAGCCCCAAGCGCAGCGCGGGGTTCCGTGGCGCTCGATAAAGACCGAAAGCATAATAGATCACGGCCCCCAGGCCGATGAAGGCTGACGCTGACAATGCTTCTTCAGGACGCGACACAAATGTGCTGTAGAGGATGAAGGCGGGCAGAACGATGTAGAGCGCCGGCACCAGGGGGTAACCCCAACAGCGATAGGTGCGCTCGGCATCGGGGTAGCGCCAGCGGAAGATGAAGATCGTGAATACGGCCATAGTCTCGAATATGACGGCGCCGAACATCGCGAAATCGGTGAGCTGATCGAAGTCGGACGCTTCTTTGAAGATTCTTAACTGATTGATAAGCGCGATGGCGAGTACAAGAAAACAGGACCAGGCGGCCATGACGGCAATGGCCAAGGCAGGAGTCTTGTAACGCAGATGGATGCGACACATCGCCGTTGGAGCGAGGCCATCTTCCGACATCGCATAGAGAAGCCGCGGGCCGACTAGGATATTGCCATTGAGTGAGCCGAACACTGAAGTCATCACCGCCGCCGCGGCGAGCAAGGTGCCGATTGGCCCGAGAAGGCGAAACGCGAACTCGCTGACGACGGGCGTATTGGTTTTATTCAAAGGCACCATTTCGTGCTGCGGCAGAATTACGTTGTAGGCGAGATTGGCTCCCAGATAGAGGAAAATAATCACGCCAACGCCGAGAAGCAGAGACAACGGAATGTTGCGTTGCGGGTTTTTGACTTCTTCCGCGATCGGGCCGATATTCATCCAACCGTGGTAAGCCCACAGCACGCCGAGAAATGCTTTGGAAAGGCCGGCCAGATTGAGATCGTACCATGCGCCAGGCCACATCGGTGCCAAGTTATCGAGCTTGGGCGGATGCGCCAGAGCGCTCGGTTGATACAGGATCCAGGCCAGCCAGGGTAACGCGATGATCCCCAACAGCGAGCCGACCTTCACGGTAGTTACGAGGACTTGAAGCCACCCGCCCCACTGTACGCCGCGGATGTTGACGAGAGCCAGAAAAAGGATAACACAGATCGTGATAGACTTTTGAGTCCAAAAGCCGAGAACCGGGCTCGTCGCTGATTGGCTCAAGGTGAGAATGTCATTGAGCGATTCGGTAAAGATGGTGGCGAGAGCCGCGATAGAGGCGGTGCGAATGATGCAAAATTCGACCCATCCCCATAAAAACCCGAACAGACGCCCATAGCCCTCGCGCAAGAAAACATAGTTGCCGCCCGCCTTGGGATAGAGTGTCGCTACTTCGGCATAGGCGAGCGCCCCTAATAGGACGAGAAGGCCGCCGAGGATCCAGATGATCGCCGCCGCTCCTGAAAAAGGCACGTTTTCGGCGACCAGTGCTGGTTTTTTGAAGACGCCGGACCCGATGACAGTGCCAATGACGATGGCCGTCGTCATCAGAGGGCCGAGGGTGCGAATGAGGCCGGAGTTGCTTGTTGCTTGGGGTTTCATGAGGGCTAAGTGTAAGCGAAGTGCGCGGCTGTGTCTAGCAGGCAGGAAATTCGTGAGGAACGAATCTGCCGTGTCGTCTAGGAACTCGCGCTCTTACACCGCATTCAACACCTGTTCGATCCAGCCGCCGCCGAGCACGCGGTCGCCGTCGTAGAAGACAACAGCCTGGCCGGGTGTTATCGCGCTTTGTGGTTCCGCGAAAGTCACTTCCGCGCCGCCTTCGGGTGTGGCCGTCACCATCGCGGCTGCGGGAGTGTGGCGATAACGGATCTTCGCCTGACAGGAAAGAGATCCGGCCGGCGGCTCCTTGAGGAGCCAGTTGACGCGCGACGCCATTAGGCCGTTGGCAAGCAGCTCCTCCCGGTCTCCAAGAACCACGTCATTGTTGCCGGGAACAATCTTGAGAACATAACGCCGCGACCCGAGTGCGACGCCGAGGCCTTTTCGCTGGCCGACGGTGTAGCGTTCGATCCCTTCGTGGTCCCCCAAGACATTGCCGGAGGTATCGACGAAATGTCCTGAAGTCGCGCGCTCCGGCCGACGCTCGCGGATGAGTGCCGCGTGGTCGTTATCGGGGACAAAGCAGATCTCGACACTATCCGGCTTGTCGGCCACGCCCAAGCCCGCCTTACGTGCCAAGGCGCGGACGTCGTCCTTGCGAAACCCGCCGATTGGAAAAAGGAGTCGCGGCAGGATCGCGCGGTCCAAGCCATACAACACGTACGATTGGTCTTTATCCGGGTCGGCTGCTCGGAGAAGCTGAACATCCTCGCCACCACCTTGAACACGGGCATAATGGCCCGTCGCGATAAAGTCAGCTTCGATCTGCCGCGCGTAGGACCATAAGTGACCAAATTTCAGCCAGCTGTTGCAAACGACGCAGGGATTGGGCGTCCGGCCGGAGAGGTATTCATCACTGAAGTAATCGATGATTCGAGCAAACTCGTTTTCGAAATCGAGGGCATAAAAGGGGATGCCGAGCCGATCCGCCACGCGCCGAGCATCGCCAGCATCGATAGCGCTGCAGCAGCCGCGCTTGTTATCCGGGCGTCTATCGACATCGGCGCCATGCGCGCCGGTGCGCATGAAAAGGCCGACGACGTCGTAGCCCTGCTCCTTGAGAAGGATCGCCGCGACGGAGCTATCGACACCGCCACTCATCGCTAGAACGACCCGTTGCGGCATAAATTCGAACTCCAACTATTTGAGGGGGTGCGGCCCGCATTGACCGATCGCGCATCGTAGCAAGCCGGCGTGGCTTCGCCAATGCTTAGAGGTGTCTCATTTTTCCAATTCGGGGACACAAGCCAATCTTTGCCTCTATTGACTGCGAAGCATAATCGTTAGGTTCGCTATCTTTTCCCTACTTCCCCCTATTTCGCTGGTGGACAAGCCGGCTTGATCGCGTTACCCTTTATTAACGACCGTGTTTCTATCTTCGGTGTTCGCACCCCCCCACCTGACACCAGGATGGCTCCAGGAATTATCCTCCTCCGAGGTTGGTATGCAGCTGTTGCAACGTTTGGTTCGAAAAGGCGCTCTTCAGGCCGTTGACTTGCAGCGTATCCGTGATGGCCATGCGGCCACTCCTGGCAAGGCTATGCACGAATATCTTATAGAAAAGGGATTCGCCAAGGAGGATATTGTTCTCGGCGCTTTGGCCGAGGAATTCGGGATGGATCTCGTCGACTTGACCGACATGAAGGTCGAGCCCGATGTCCTTCAGGCGATGCCGCTCAAGTTGGTTCATCGCCGCACGCTAATGCCGATTAGCCGCGAAAACGGGACGTTGCGTCGTAGCGACCGGCGATCCGTTCGACGTTTACGCGCTTGACGAGCTGCAAATGCTCACCGGCTTGCAGATTCAGGCCGTTCTTGCCAGTCCGCGTGAAATCGCCCGCCTCATCAAGACGCATTACGGCGTCGGCGGCGAAACAGTCGCGGCGATGGCCTCTGAGCGCGAAAAAGAGGACATCGAGCTTCTCGAAGGTCTCGAAGCCGACGACAGCGAAGCGGCGAAGATGGCCCAGGAAGCTGGCGTCGTCAAGCTGGTGAATGAAATTCTGATCGAGGCCGCCAACGAGCGGGCCAGCGATATTCATATCGAGCATGAGGAAGCCGGCATCCGCATTCGGTATCGCATCGACGGCATCCTTCAAACGCAATCGCTGCCTCCAGAGATCAATCGTTTCGCGCCGGCGGTGACGAGCCGACTCAAGATCATGTCGCGGCTCAATATCGCGGAAAAACGGTTGCCGCAGGACGGCCGTATCAAGATGCGTGTCCAGGGCCGCGAAATCGACGTCCGCGTTTCGATCATCCCGATGTCGCACGGCGAAGGCATCTGCATGCGACTCCTCGACAAGGGGCGCATGGTCTTCAACTTGTCCAGCGTCGGCATGTTGGAAGATACCTACAAGCTGTTCAAGAAGCTCCTCGATCTGCCGCACGGCATCATCCTCGTCACCGGTCCGACCGGTTCGGGAAAGAGCACGACGCTCTATAGTGCGCTTAACGAGATCAAGGACGACACGCTGAAGATCATTACGGTTGAGGATCCCGTCGAGTATCAGCAGCCGGGCATCAGTCAGATTCAGGTGCATCATAAGATTGGCCTCTCGTTCGCGGCGTCGTTGCGGTCGATCTTGCGCCATGACCCGGACGTCATCCTGATCGGCGAAATGCGAGATAAAGAGACTGCGGAAAGCGCCATTCAAGCCTCGCTCACCGGTCATATGGTATTCAGCACGCTGCATACGAACGATTCGCCGAGTGCTTTTACGCGCTTGATCGATATGGGTATCGAGCCGTTCCTTGTGGCCAGCACGGTTGAAGGCGTGTTGGCTCAGCGACTCGTTCGGACCATCTGTCCGGAGTGCAAAATCGAGTACGAGCCGGAGCCTCATGAAATTCCCGCGGATTTTCCGGCCCCACCGGGGCAGAAGCTGCGACTATGGAAGGGGGCGGGCTGTCGAGCCTGCCGGCAAGGTGGATACAAGGGTCGTATGGGCATCTATGAATTAATGGTGTCCGGCGATGTTATCCGTGAGATGGCCGTGGAGCGCGTCAACGCCTCGAAGATTCGCCAACAGGCCCTGAAAGAGGGTATGATAACGCTGCGGCAGGATGGCTGGCGAAAAGTATTGATGGGCAAGACAACGATCGACGAAATCGGTCGAGTGACGGCGGGTGACGTGATCGCGTGATGAGGGGGAGTTTTTTGCCGAGCCGGGAGCGTTAGTTCCTGAAGCAAATCAGCGCGAGAGTAATGCTCTCCGGTCGGTGACGCTCCCGGCTCTTAAAAACCGGCTCGCAAAGACGCTTGTTCGCTGCAATTTCAGATTTTGAGGTGAGTAGTGCCGGAATATACCTACGAAGCCCTTGCTCAAACCGGGATTCGCAATCAGGGTACACTCGTCGCGACCAGCGAGCGCGAGGCTCTCGCGATGCTCGACGCGCGTGGGCTGTTCCCGATCAAGATTTCGACCAAGTCGATCGTCGCGGGGCAGACGGGCGGCAAACGGATCAAGAAGAGTCTTCTTTGTACCTTTTACGCCCAGCTGGCTGACTTGCTCCATTCCGGTGTGCCGCTGCTGCGCAGCCTCGATATTCTCGAACGGCAAACGTCGAACCCCTCGCTGGGAGCCGTCGTCCGTGAAATTCGCTCCGGGTCGCCGACGGCACGAGTCTCGCGCAAGCAATGGCCCAGCATCCGCGAGTCTTTGATGAACTCGTCATCAGCATGGTTCGCGCTGGGTCAGAAGGCGGCTTTCTCGAAGATGTGCTCAAGCGCGTCGCCGATTTCACGGAACACCAAGAAGATCTGAAGGCCAAGGTCACAGGGGCGATGGCTTATCCCGTGATCTTGGGCATCATCGGCTTCGTCGTGTTGAACGTACTCGTGATCTTTTTCGTGCCGCGTTTCGAGCCGATCTTCAAAAAGCTCGAAGACAAAGGCGAGATGCCATCGTTGACCGTCGCCCTCGTCGCTTCCAGTCACTTCCTGCGAAATTATGGTGTTTTCCTCGCGGCAGCCGCGGTGGTGGCCTGGATCGTCTTCAGTCGTTGGACGACAACGGACAGCGGCCGACTGGTCATGGACAAGATTTGGCTCAAGGCGCCGGGTGTTGGAAAAATCGTACTCGCGCCTGGCGCTGTCGCGCTTCACGCGCATTCTCGGAACGATGTTGCACAACGGCATTCCGATCTTGCAGGCGCTGCGGATCGCCAAGGACTCGACCGGTAACAAGATCTTGGCCATCGCCATCGATAAATCAGCGGAAAACATCAAATCTGGCGATTCGCTCGCCGGACCGCTCGCGGCCAGCTCCTACTTCCCGCGGGACATCGTCGAAATGGTCGCGGTCGGCGAAGAGAGTAATAACCTCGAAAAAGTCTTGATCGATATTTCCGAGGGCCTGGAAAAGCGCACCAACCGTCAGTTGGAGTTGTTCGTTCGACTTCTCGAGCCGTTGATGCTGATGGTAATGGCCGCGGTGACGCTGCTCGTCGTTGCGGGTTTGTTGATCCCGATCTTCAAGATGAGCAGTGCCATCGGCGGGTGAGAGCCTATCCGAAAAAGGGGACGGGCACCATTGCCGGGACGGCCCGAAGGGTGCTGCGCACAAAGGTGCCCGTCCCCTTTTTCAGATAAGCGTTTAGGGGATCGTTAACATTGCACAACAAAACGACTTTGACTCATGAAACTTTAATTGCAGTGGTGTAAAATAGGTAGGCAAAGGGGTCTCTCAACGTCTCTCTCACGAGGTACTCGTGTCATGATTACTCGCGAAATTCGATCGACCAGCGGGCCAGAGCGGGCTTTACGCTGCTTGAAATTCTGATGGTTGTTGCCATCATCGTCATCCTGGCCGGTTTGGCCACGATGTATTTGATCCCAGCCTTGAACCAATCGCAATCGGACCTCGCGCGTGTGAAAGCTCGCTCGCTCGAAACCCCGGCGACCACATACAAGCTTCGCAACGGCAGCTTCCCGAACGATCTCGCCATCCTGGCGCAGCCCGATCCGAAATATCAAAACAACGCCTACGTGGAAGAATCGGCCATCTTGGATCCCTGGGGCAACAAGTACATGATCGAGTTTCCAGGCGAATCAACAAAGGTGGCAAGCCTGACATCTACACCACCGATCCCAACACTGGCGAAAAGATCGGCAATTGGGGCAAGTAAGGTACTCGGTCACATATTCCAGCCCCGTTAAGACTCGCAATGGGGCTGGCGACGTCCGTCTCATCTTTTCTGAGAGGCCTATCCCGTGACGACTCGCAGCCGTCGGGCTTATACGCTGCTGGAATTGCTTTTGGTCCTGGCGGTGCTCGTCATCATCGCGGCTATTGGCTATCCGATGCTCGACGGCATGTCGGCACCTTACAAAGTGCAAGGCGCGGTCGACGCCACGAAAGCGGCCTGGGCTCAGGCTCATGTTCACGCGATGGATGAAGGCCGACCGTATCGCTTCGCTGTTGTTCCTGGCCGCGGCAATTTCCGCATCGGGCCGGATGACGACGCCTATTGGTCGGGCGGTGATGCCGCCCGATCTCAACTCGGACAACCCGGCCTATGTCTTCGAGGACACGCTGCCGACCGATGTCCGTTTTATTTTCAATGGCAACGGCGCCGGCAAAACGGACGAAAGTTTTGAAGTCGGCAAAGTCGGCTCAGGACAATGGGTCCCTGTCGTGGTTTTTCTACCCGACGGCACAGCCAGTGATGATGTTCAAATTACTTTCGATTGCGCAGCCGCACGCTCCATGACCATTCAATTGCGTGCCATTACGGGAACTTCGACGGTCCTGCCCCGAGATCATAACTCAGGGGACAATTCGCCATGATCCGTCCATCTCGGCCGCGCACCCAACGCCGCGGCCTTTCGCTGCTCGAAGTGCTAATCGCTCTGGCCATCTTTTTGCTTTCGCTCGCGGCCCTCAATCAACTGGTCAATTTCGCCAGCGACTCCGCCATCGACGCTTCCCGGCGCAATCACGCGGGTCGCCTCGCGCAATCGAAGCTGAATTCCGTAATCTCAGGGGTCATCGCTCTCAGCTCTCAGGGCGATGCGCCCTTCGATTCGGACGAGACTCCTGACGACGGCTCGAATTATTCCTGGTCGGTCGACGCCGAGCAAAACGAAATTCCGAATCTGTGGAGTGTGACAGTTACCGTCTCGTGGGATAAAGCAAGCGACAGCACAACTAGAGATTCGATCGCTGTAAGCCAGATGATTCTCGATCCATCGATTCGCGGCAGTACTCAAGATTCGACGCCCGTTTTGACATCGCCGCCCTCCGATACGAGCAGTTCGCCTTCCTCGTCCAGCACGACGCCTGCCGCGACGACTCCGACGCCAGCGAGTTCCGCAGCCGCGACTCCGGCGAAGGCCGCCGCAACGCCAGCGAAGTCAAACACTCCCGCAGCGGCGACGTCAACGAAATCAAGCACTCCAGCCGCGACGCCAACGAAAGCCGCAGCCTCAACTCCGACAAAGGTGGGCTGAAATGTCGATAATACCGATTTCTCGAAAACGCCGCGCGGCCTACACGTTGCTCGAAGTGACGTTGGCCACGGCTATCGGCGTGATTTTGCTCGCCGCCCTCTATTCGACGCTTAGCCTGCAACTCGAGCAAGCTAACGCGGGGCGCGAACTCGTCGACCGCAGCCGAGTTGCGCGCGGCTTGATGAATCAACTGAACGCCGACATCATCACCAGTCTTAATATGACCGACGCGAGCAGTTATCGCGTCGCGGCGGCAACTGCCGCCGCCGCGAGCGCCGCTTCCAGTTCGACTTCTAGCACCGGTACGACCAGCACAACGGGAACAACTGGGACGTCGAGTACGACGGCTTCGACCACGACATCCTCAACGACCACGACGGATGCCATCATCCTGCCCTTCGGCGTGCAAGGCGACAATCAGTCGATCTCGCTCTTTCTGCCAAAATTTCCAAAGGAAGCGTGGCCGACGAATGTCAATGATGTAGCGCAAACAATCGGCGACGTCCGCTCCATAAGCTACTGGTACGTCGATGGCAAAGGTCTCTATCGGCAAGAGATCAAGCAAATCACCGATCCTAATTCGCTTTTGTTGCTGCCACCGAACGGCTCACCGCCCTCGGACGACAGTCTGATTATCGCGCCCGAGGTAAGAGGGATCACGTTTAGCTATTACGACGGCACGGAGTGGCAAGATACGTGGGACGGTACGACCCTGGGTGCGGATGGCGTAACTCCGATCGGACCACCGCAGGCCATTCAGATCACGCTCTTGCTGGCGCCGCCTCCGCCTCTCGATGGTAGTGGAACAGACGAACAACAACCTCTGAGTTACAAGCATGTGATCGCCATCGGTACGGCGAATGGTACCACGACATTCACTCCCCCAACGACTCCAAGTTCTAATTCAGGGAGCGGCATGTAAGAGCCTGGTCGAAAAAGGGACCAGCTCCCCTTTTTTAGATAGGCTTTAAGCCGAGCGAGATATGATACTTCTTACTGACACTTCAAAGGCTCGTCGTTCCGGCGTCGTTTTGATCTCAGTCCTGATTGTCCTGGTGCTGCTGGCGCTGGCCGCTTATCAGTACAAGGACTTGATGGATGCCGAGAGCCGGGCAGCCTACAGCTATCAGCAAACACTGCAAACGCGGGCGCTCGCCGATTCCGGCGTGGCTTACACGATGGTGCTGCTCAGCAGCCCGACCAACGTCACGAATTACCTTAACGGCAATCCGTTTGACAATTCCGCGATGTTTCAAGGGATCAGTGTGGCGGGGACCGATACCAACACGCTCCGTCAGGGCCGATTCACCGTTCTTTCGCTGCGCTGTGTCGACGATCCGAATTTCTTGAGTTCGCCTTACGTGCTCGGCGTTTGCGACGAGTCGGGCAAGATTAATCTCAACGCTCTGAGCATTCTCGACGCGGCCAATCCAAACCTGAATATCGGACAGACCATCCTTATGGGGCTGCCGAATATGACGGAGGATATCGCCAACTGCATTCTGGATTGGCTCGACTCCGATGATACGCCGCGCGACAACGGGGCGGAGAACGACTACTATACGACTCTCAGTCCTCCGTATTCTTGCAAAAATGGCCCAATCAACACACTCGACGAACTACTCCTCGTCAAAGGCGTGACGGCTCAGTTGCTCTTTGGCAACGATCGCAACAAAAACGGCACCCTTGATGCCGGCGAGGACAACAGCAACGGCGGCCAGGTCGATCTCGGTTGGGCCCAATACCTCACCGTCTACAGCCGCGAGCCGAACATAGATGCAAGCGGCAATCCGCGTGTCTATCTCAATGATCCGAGCGTTACAAACTTACAAACAAACCTGACTACCATAGGCATGTCCACGGATTTAATGAATTTCATCCTCGCCTATCGGCTATACGGTGGAACCGCAGCCGCAACCACCGTTACTTTGACCGCTTCTAGCTCAGGTGCAACCGCCACGATGACAGCCACGACGGCCGCGCCAACTGCTTACAAGGCACCAGCGAGCGCGGATCTGGCTGCGTTTCAGACCCAGTTGGCGACAGACCTCGCGGACACAACCAAGCAGCCCAAGGGCAAAATTTCTTCGATCTTTAGCCTCGCCTCGGCGAGCGTCAGCGTCACTACGGGAACGGGTCGTAATATGAAGACGATTTCCATCCCCTGTCCGCTCGGAGATCCGTCGCAGGTAACGTCGCAGATGCCGATTCTCTTCGATCAATGCACGACGTCGCTGAATCCTGATTTGACCGCTCGCATCAATATCAACACCGTGTCGGCTACGGTCCTCAACGCTTTGAGTGCGGCCTATCCGAACACCATCGCTACGTCCGATGTGCAGTCGATTCTGAATAATCAGCCGACCTATACCGGAGGCGAAACGCCGGACCCAATCTACGCGACCCCAACCTGGCTAGTCACCAAGGCCAACCTCAGCGCGGCGACGCTCAAAACGCTTGAGCCGATTATAACGGCTCGATCGTTTGTCTATAGGTTTCAGGTGATCGGTTACTACGACGGCGGCGGGCCAACCAGTCGAGTCGAAGCTATCGTTGATACCAGTAACGGCCGGCCGCGTTTGGTTTATCAGCGCGATTTGAACGCTTTGGGCAAGGGATTCGACCCAACTCAGTTGAATAGTGATTGAGGGCGTTGCGGCTGGTGAGTGAGATCGGGAGTCAGTCAGACAACCTACTGCCTAGTCCAGACTAAATTTATGGGTGGCACAGACATTCCTGTCTGTGCGGCAAAAAGCACGGCCGTCGGCTTCCTGCACAGACAAGAATGTCTGTGCCACCCGAAAAGTTAGTCTGGACAAGGCACTACATTGAGACATCTTCTTGGGAGACTGCCAATCGTGGCTCGTTTCATAGCGATCGACTGGGATCAAAATCAATTGCACGCGGTCGCGGCGAATATCGCCGGCGGCAAAGTGATCGTGCAGCAGGCGGCCGTTTGGCACGAAGAGCGCACGCCAAATCCCGGCGATGCCGAGGCTCTTGGCAAACTGCTCAAAGAACGGCTCAAGGAGGCGGGCATCGCTCCCGCGCCGCTCCTGGCCTGTATCGGCCGCGATCGTCTTCAGGTCAAGGACCTGCGTTACCCGGCCGTGCCGGCCCCTGAAGAACCAGCCGTTGTCCGCTTTCAAGCTTTCAAAGAGCTGACGGAAGCAGCGGACGAAGTCGTTCTCGATTATGCGCCAGGTCAGGCGAGCATCAATACCGCTGAAAAGCGTTCGCTCGTCATGATCGCTCGGCGTCTGCTGGTCAAAGCCTATCAGGATCTCGCCAAGAGCGCGGGTCTCAAGCTCGTCGCGCTGTCGCCGCGACCGTATGGCATCGCGGCGGTGTCTCGTTCGCATCCGGGCGCGATTCCGCCGGAGTTGGAAGCCGCGGCCATTGCCGTGGTCGTCGTGGCTGACCACTGGGCGGAATTCTGCGTTTACCGTGGCCCACAACTGTTGTTGGCTCGATCACTTGCGGTTGGGCCCAATCTTGCCGCCGATATTCGCCGCAGCTTGACCGTCCATGGAGGTCAATTCCCGCAGTCGCCCGCCGGCAATCTCTACCTGGCTGGCGCCTCTGCCGAGCTGCGCGAGACGCTGACCGATATGTTGCCCGATCTGCCGATCGCGGTACTCGACCCGTTCGCCCGGCAAGACGCGATCGAACTGCCGCCGGCCCTGCGCGGCTCGTTCGCCGGTGCGGTCGGCTTGTTATACGCTCGCGCTGAAAGCCAAGGGCTGCCGATCAACTTCATCCACCCGCGCCAGCCCAAGGCGCCGGGCAAAATCAACTATCGCATCCTCATTCCGAGCGTCGTCGCGGCCGCGGTGGTGGTGATCGCTCTCCTGATGATTACTCGCAGCGTTGTTGCCGACCGCAAGAGAGACGCCGATGAGCTCCGAAGCCAAACGTTGCTCATCAAGAATCAGCTCGCTCGCCTCATACCCGAGGGCAAGCGCATTAAGGCTCTCGACGATGTGCAATCAGTCGTTTGGGCGGACGAAATCGAAGCCCTGGCGACTCGGCTCGACTCTGCCGCCTTGCGTGTCGACTCGCTAAAAGGCGAGCCATTGAATCACAAGGAAGGCGACCCCTACGTGGCTCGTCTGGTCATTACGGGCACGATCCAGCGCGGCTACAACCGTACTGCCGTGGATAAACTCGTGGACGCCTTCCGCCAGGATGTGAAGGACAAGGCGGATCCCAAGCACACGAACTTTTACAGCCCCGACCCGCCCAAAATCGAGAACGATTCCAAGTTCACGGTCACGGTAAGAATCAAGCGCCGCGCCCCAGTGGACTTCAGGACGAATGCGAAGGGTCTTTAGTGCGCTTCCGAGAACCGAATTTTGCGAACTGATTTCGATTATAACTAAGTAGATCATACCGGAGCATAATCTCAAATGAACGTGCGCGAGCGATACCTGGCTTGGTCGCTGGGAGTGATGATGGGGCTGGTGGTTGTTTTTGTGGTGGGCTACCAGTTTGTGTATGTCCCCCTCTCAACCGCGGCCAAGGACGTCGAAACGGCTCAAAAGGAATTGACCACCAAGAAAAACGAGCTGGGCGATGAAGAAATCAAAATCAAACACGCCGAGGAACTGTCGCCGCGACTGGCCGTCTGGGAATTGGCCACGCTCCCAGAAAGTGATCCCACGATAACTCAGGGAGAGTTTATCAAGGCGACGCAAGTTGCCTACGAAAAAAAGCTGGCCCAGATCTTCATGGACGCCGGGTTCAAAAACACCAAAACGCTCATCCAAGACGCCGACTTGAAGGGTGGCGTCAACCAAAAGGCCGCGGAAAAAGACAAGACTCCGCTCTTCTACAACATCAAGTTTAACGTCTCTGGTAGCACCAATCTCGAAGGTTTGCTGAAGGGATTCGAAAACTTCTACGAGGCGAAGTATTTGCATCAGATCCGTGGCTTCATGGTCAAAAAAGCCTCGACGACGGCCCGGCGCGGCTCGACGGGCGGTGACCTGGACGTCTCGATCGACGTCGACGCCTTCATCGTCCTCGGCTCCGACAAACGCGCCGCCGAGAAGGTGGCCGATAAGCTCAAGGAAGAACGGACGCCGATACCGGTCGCCGACAAGTTGGCAAAAGATTTGCTCTCAACCGCGAAGAAGCTGGCCAAAGAGCAGCTCGGCGACGACTCACGTGCCCGAGAATTACTGTCGACCAAGAAAATGCTCGACACCCTGAAAAACTTCGGCAACGCCACGACGCTGCTGGCCACTAACAAGGTCGCCGATGAGCTAGGTTCGATCACACCGTTGGCCATCGAGAAAATGTTGCCTCCGCTCCCCTCCGTGCTCGCGCCGGACCGTGGCGGTCTCGTCGATAGCCTCAAGAATAATATCTTCCTGGGCCCAACCGGCTCGACGGGAGGCCTCGGTAAAGGGAGCGAGAAGCCGGAAGAGGTCCTACCGTTCGTCAAATTTACGTCCTACCAACAAGTAGGTATGAAGCGGACGATCCACCTGGCCGACCAGAGCAGGCGCGAGCAGGAAGCCGAAGGCAAGAAAGCGGCCGGGTACAAGGAGATTCCACTATGGATTGGTGGAATTTCCAGCAATACAAATTTCGACGTCGTCGATCGATTTGAAAACGTACTGAATCACTGCACGGTTGTGGATATTCAAAAGCGGCTGTTTTTCTTCTATTGCAACCATAAGATTTATCGGATGGAGATTGGCCAGTCCGTTAGCGACGGGCTGCAACAGCCGGTACCTCAAGTTAACATGATCCTTGGCCCACTCGCGACGGTGGCGCCTCCGAAAGACTCGGACTGACGAATATCGAGCGGAAACGCTCCCAGGGTGCGCTCCGCGACCCCATAGGCGTCAAGTTAAACCTTGTACTGACGTTTTTCGCCCCGAAAGGGCGAAGGATTGTACCCACGGGTGGAGCGAAGCGCAACCAGTGGTAACGTGTAAGGTAGGCTGTTTTTCGCCCCGGAGGGGCGACGGATTCCCTCGCCCCTCCGGGGCGAAAGACACATAAATCGCACCTGGACCACGGGTTCCGCTTCGCCCGCCTCGCGGCGGGCTACGCTTCACCCGTGGCTACAGCCCTTCGCCCCTACCGGGGCGAAAAACAGGCTCGATTCCTTAACGTGATGCCTGAGGGGGCGCAGCGCACCCTGGGTATAGATCCCCGGCCGATCGCGAAAGCTAAATGAGAGCGCAAAACGCCCTCGCGATCCCGCCAAGCGCCCTATTTTCTGCCTTTCGGCCCAAAAAGCGAACTTCTGAAGTCTTTTTAACTAGCTAATGGAAGAATTGAGCAGTCTACTCAATAGTCTGTATGGATTTTGCCGATAGTAGGAAGAGCAAGGGTACTGTCGTCGGCAATCGGCCGCTGCTGTTCGGTATGGGGGGCAGCAACCTGCACTAGACAGTTGCAGGGGCGGTCGTTATGTGGGTCCAATCCCTAAATTTCGCGACCCGAGGCAGGGTAATCGTATGCACACTAACGCAGCCGACGGGCGGCCACGCGCTTTGCGCGTTGCCGGCTTGGCCGTACTCCTTTTTGGAGCGGCAAGCTTGTCCCACTTGGCTTCTGGACCGTTGTCGGCCCAGGAAGTCAAGCAGCCGATGGGCAAGGCAGAGAAAGCCGATAAGGCTGAAAAATTCTCTGACCCCTGGGCAGAAAAAAAATACAAGTTCGACAAAAACGGCCAGTCGTGGGACAAGGTTCTCGCCTGGTTGACGGAATTGACAGGGAAAAACGTCGTCTCGTCGTGGAAGCCGACCGGGTCGCTCACGCTGCTGACGCCGATGGACGCGAAATTCTCGATTTATGAGATCATCGATCTCTTAAACGAGGGCCTGCTGGCCAACGAGGCGACCCAGAAGTACGTCTTGATCAATCGATCACGGTCGTTCACTCTGGTACCGGCCTCGGAAAAGATCGATCCGGTCTGGCTCGAAGAAGTGAAGCCGGAGGATCTCGAGCGCCACGGGGCCAATGAGATGGTCCGCACGATCATCGCGCTCAAGACGCTGGTGGCCGAGGACATCTCGCCCGACCTCAAGAAACTCCTCGGGCCATTCGGCGAAGTCTCGTCGATCACGAGCACCAATCAACTCTATCTTCAGGACACGGCAGGCAATCTGATCCGCCTGCGTGACATGATTTTGAAACTGGAGAAAGAGGAAACCGGCAACACGCAGACCTACAAGCATGAATGCAAGTATATCCAGGCGCGTGACGCCATGGCGATCCTCAAAACGTTGATGGGTGACCCCAAGGACGTGCTTGGCGGCGCAGCGGATGCGAATACAGGGAACCGAGGTCCCGGGGGTCGTGGCGGTAATCCACAACCACAATTCCCCAATTTTGGTGCTTTCGATCCGATGGCGGCCATGAATCCCAATGCTGGGCGTCAGGCTGTGATCGTGCCGAAGCTGCGCATGCATTACATCGCCATGGACGAGAGTCACAATACCGTGCTGGTAACTGGCCCGGCGAACAAGATCGCAGAAGCCAAGAAGATATTGACCGAGCTTGATATTCAGAAAAACGGTCAAAAGCCAGTCGTCTCCGGCGATCCGATCCTGAGAACGTACAACGTACCGACCGGAAACTCGGAGAACATCGTCAAGGCAATCATTGACGCCTACAAGCTCTCGCCGAATGTTCGAATTCTACCGTCAGGCACGAATTCGATTATCGTTTACGCCGGTCCGGAAGATCATCTCAACATTGGCAAGTTGATCGGTGACGGCACCGAAAATGGGGCTTCGACAATTAGCTATGACGTTGGAGCTCAAGACGCGACGAAGATAGCCAGTCAGCTCAAGGATATGTTTGGTAACATTAGCACAGGCGGGTCGGTGTTTATCAGCGCGGACGCTGACCAGAACAAGGTCGTCGTTCGTGGTTCAAAAGCTCAATTGGCTGATGTGAAGGGCGGCCCTTGACGTCCTGGCCGGCACAGGCGGCCTTGGCATGGGCAGCGGTACGATGCGCGTCATCACTTTGGACAAGGGCAGCGCTGCCACGCTGGCCGAGGCTCTCCAGGAGCTGATGTCCGGCATGCGTAAGAATCCGGTCGAAGTCATCCGTCCCGGTGGTGAGCCGAAGAAGGAAACCAAGCCGGAAGAGAAGAAGCCTGATCCGAAAAAAGACCCCTCGATGAGTAAGGGGGTCGCCAAACCAGCCAACGGTTTCCAACCGGTCAGCTATGAGCAAAATCCGGGCGATGCTCCTCACCTCAAAGATCCTCAAGATAAAAAGGATCCGAAAAAAGACAATCTCCCCGGTCGCTCCGATGCGCCGGTGCGGATCACAGCTTTCGGCAATCGGCTGATTGTCACGTCTGATGATCCAGCGGCCTTAGCCCTGGTAAACGAACTCGTTCGGCTGCTGACGACATCGGCGGGCGAGGGTGATTTCGAGATCATCCACCTGAAGAACGCCAGCGCGATCGAGGCGGCCAAAGTTTTGGATGAGGCCTTCAACGGCACTCCGAAAGCGGCTGCCGCGGCAGCGGCTCCAGGCGGAGGTTTTCCAGGCGGCGGTCGCGGCGGCATGGCTGCCATGTTCCAGCAGTTCGGCGCTCCGGCCGCTGCTCCGCCGACCAATCCCGCCCCCAATCGCGTTCGCATCGTTGCCGATCCTGGCACGAACTCACTGCTTGTTCGGGCAAACCCGCTCGATCTGCTGACGATCAAGAAGCTACTTGATCGAGCGATCGATGTCGGTGACAGCGACTCGAAAGCCACCATGCGGACCTGGATCCTCGACAAGCTCGAGTATGCCACGGCCTACGATGTGGCCAGCGTGATTCGTGACGTCTATCGCCAACAGATGGACAAGGATCCTCGCGGGCCCGGTGCGGGTCTCGCATCGTTCGGAGCGGCTCAGAGTGGATTGTCGACGATCCCGACGAGGAATATCGGGCCGGACGGTCAGCCTCGCCCGGTTGGCTTGACCATCGGCGTCGATGACAAAACCAATCGCATCGTTCTCAATTGCAATGAAGCATTGAAGGACGATATTCAGAAGCTGGCGAAACAACTCGATCTGGCCGCGAAGGAAACGCGGGTCGTGAAAATTGTCTCGCTTAAGGGTATCGATCCATATTCGGTCGAGCAGGCGATCGACGCCCTCCAAGGTCGTCGCAGCACGACGGTTCGACCTGGGGCGAACACCCAAACCGGCGGCTTTGGTGGCAACCAGGGTGGCTTCGGCGGTAACCAGGGCGGCGGATTCGGCGGGAACCCGGGTGGCGGCTTCGGCGGCGGCCCAGGTGGCGGCGGTCCCGGCGGCTTTGGTCGCTGGCGGTCGCGGCCCTGGCGGCGGCGGCTTCGGTGGCGGTCCCGGTGGCGGCGGCTTTGGCGTGGTGGCATGGGCGCCGGTGGCATGGCGCGCTGGCGGAATGGGCGCTGGCGGAATGGGTGCTGCGGCGGCCGAGGAGCGGGCGGTGGCGGTGCAGCTCCAGCTGGCGGTGGCGGCGGAGGCCGCGGTGCCGCGGCGCAACCCGAGGTGGCCAGACGACAATGTCTGACCTTCCTGGAGGGCGCGATTTTTTTGAGCAGGCGGACATGGATGTCCAGCCGACCCTCTTCGATCCTCAACTTGACTCGACAACTGTAATCCACACCTCGAACCAACAACAGGGCGCTCCGGTCAGCCAAGAGGCTGACCGGGCGACCGGCTCCGGCTCTATCCAACCGGTTCGCCTTGTCGCACCGCAAGATAAACCAGCCGAGCAGCCCAAACCGACCGAGCAGCCCAAGCCCGGCGATCAACCGAAACCCGGTGACCCGAAAGTCGGCGGACAACCGCCGAAGGTACCAGCGGTGGGCCAGGTGGAGCAGATCCTCCGCATCCCACGGCAGCCAGTCATCGCGGAACCGTTGCCTGACCTCGGCATCATCGTGGTCAGCGGCACCAATCCTGAGGACGTCGCGGCGGTCCTCGAGATCATCGAGTTCATCCGATCGACCAGCAAGGGATCGGAGATCAGCACCCGCGTCGTACCGCTCGAGTTCGCGGATGCGGTCAGCGTCTCGAATATCCTGAACCAGTTGTTCCAGCGCGTGGTGGTCACGCCCTCGGGCAACGTTCCTGGTCCAGGTGCTGTCGGAACGCAGACGTCGTCGCCGATCGGCAATTTCACCCAGACGCAACAGCGTCCTTCGTCGGTCGGTCTGCTGCCGCTACCGCGGTTCAATTCGATCGTGATTGCCGCGCCGGAAAGCCGACTCGACTATGTGCAAGAGGAGATCAAGAAGCTGGACCACCCGCCGAGCGGGACGATGCAAGCTAAGCCCTTCCAGCTCAAGAAGGCTTCGGCGTCGCACGTCAGCCAGATGCTGTCCAACTTCTATATCTCGCGTTACGGCGAAGCGGCCTCGCAGAACCTCGTCCGCTTTACCTTCGACGACAGCAGCAACACCGTCTTGGTGCAGGCATCGCCTGCGGATATGGCCGAGATCGAGGACATCATTCACTTCCTCGATACCAACGGCAGCAAGGCGGTCAACGAATTGCGCGTGATCCCGCTCAAACATGCCAATTCCGATGCGTTGTCCGCTCTCTTGTCGAAGGCGATCACCGATGGGATCATTCCCAACACGGTGCCGCCGGTGACGCCGGGTGTCGCAACGGGCGCGATAGGCGCCAATGCCGCGGCTCAACCGATTCGCAACACCAACACGACGCCGCCGGCCAATACGCCGACGAAGTCGACCTCTCTGAGCTTCCAGTGGTACGACAGCCAGGGCAAACCGCGCGGGGTCCTTGAGTCGAATGTGTTGGAAGACATACACATCAACTCCGATCCACGCTCTAACAGCCTGATCATTGCTGCTCCCCCAGCCAGCATTAAGCTACTGGAAGCAGTGATCGAGACCCTGGATCGCTCGGTCTTCGCTCAGGTCCGCATCATCAAGCTCAAGCGAGCCGATGCCACGATACTGGCGAGCACGATCCAGCAATTGTTCCTCGGCACGGCGCCGACAGCGGCGCTCGTCCGACTGGTACAACGACCACCACTACCACGACTTCGGCCACGGGTCAGCAAACTCCCTTGGAGTTGTCACTCGGAGGCAGTGGGAGCGATGGTCCGCCGCTGCTTGATTTGCGTGTAACCGTCGACGATCGCACGAACAGCCTCGTCATCGCGGGCAGTCCGTCGAACGTGGCGATTATCGAGGGCCTTGTTTATCGCCTGGACGAAGAACAGGCTCCTGAAAAACGCCGCCGACAGGATGTCTTCCACCTGCGCAACGCCTCGGCGACCGACGTGGCCAACAGTTTGACAACTTTCTTTACGAATGAAATCACGGTATTGCGTAACGCCGGTGAATTGCCGACGACCATCGATTTCAACCGAGAAGTTGTGATTGTTCCGGAGCCGATCACCAACAAGTTGCTGATCAGCACATCGGAACAGACTTTTGAGACCGTGATGCACCTGATTCACGAACTAGATGCGGACGTGCCGCAGGTCGTGATTCAGTGCCTCGTTGCTGAAGTCGACCTGACGGGCAGCGAAGAATTCGGCGTCGAAATCGGTTTGCAGACGCCGGTCGTCTTCAATCGCAGCCTGTTCCCGGCCTCGGGCTTCGCGGGCACGAGTACCGTCAGCTACGCGAACGCCACGGGTGGTGTCATCCCCCCCGGCGTGACCGTGAGCGGTACGCAAAACCCGACCTCGTTGACCGGCTTCAATTTCGGCGGCTCCAACACGAGCCTGGCGAACAACGTCAACCCGGCCGTCAGCCCATCTCTCGTCGGCTATCAAGGCCTCGGTGCCCTGGGTGTAGGCCGCGTCTCGCCGGTCAGCGGCGTCGGCGGCTTCGTCTTCTCGGCAGCGAGCGATAGCTTCAACCTGCTCATCCGAGCTTTGAAGCAACAGGGCCGCGTCGACATCCTGAGCCGGCCGCAGATCACGACACTGGATAACCAGTCAGCCAGCATCCTGGTTGGCCAGAGCGTGCCCTACATCACCGGTAGTAATGTCACCGCCACCGGCATTATTACGAACAGCGTTACCTATCGCGACGTTGGTATCCAGTTGCAAGTCGTGCCGCGAATCACTCCTGACGGTCGGGTGTTGATGCGTGTCGTCCCGGAAATCTCGTCGGTAGCACCGACGCAGATCCCGATCGGCAACGGCACGACGGCCACGGCGTTCAATGTCCAGAATCTTTCGACTACCGTCATAGCCCAGGACGGCGAAACGGTAGCTCTCGGCGGCCTCATCGCCAAGCGAGATGAGAAAGCGGAGAATAAGATTCCGGTGTTGGGCGACTTGCCCTTCGGCATCGGTGCTGCCTTCCGTTATCGAACGCAGTACAAGAACAAGACCGAATTGATGGTCATCCTGACGCCGCATATCGTTCGCAACAAGGCGGAGGCGAACCGGATGTTGGCCGAAGAAGCCCAGCGCATGGACTGGATTCTCGGCGACGTCATGCGGTTTCATGGAACCACCAACATCGAACCGATTCTGCCGCACCCGGTGGGCTCTGGCCTCCACGGCGGATCCGGGGCGGCCTGCGATGCTCCTCAGGAAGGCTTGATCTCGGGGTTGCCGACCACCGATCTGGCTCCTCCGGGTTATTCGCCTTCGCCAATCCTGGTGCCGCCGACAGCTCCGTACATGGTGCCGCAGGGATCGGCTCCGGTTTATCAACCTCGGAGCGCTGACCAGCTCCCGCCTCCTGGGGTGAATAGTCAGTCTTCGGTGACACCGAAGGCCCCGACGACCGCGAGCACGGCACAGTCGCCGTTCACGTACCAGACGCCAGCGCCGCAAGCACAACCAGTTGCGGCGCCGCCTGGCACGGACAACGCGGCGAACACGACGGCTCAAGTCCCGGCACAGACGCCACCGTCGGTTCCAGTCCACATCAACCCGGCACAACCTCCGATCTATTCGGGGGTGACGGCTCCAGCCGCTCGGCCTTAACAGCTGACGGCTAGTCTGCCCGTTCTCTGCAGAGTAAGGAGAGCCGGAGTTAAGGACGACTCCGGTTCTCCCTCTCGCGGGACAAGGGATACAACGCTAAATGGATCTTATAACTCTCCGACACGCTCTTGGCATGTCGGATTCCTTCAAATCTCCGAGGACGAACGATGACCGCATCCGCGCGAATGGAAGCCCGCGGCACTCTGGCACGAGCCACCGGCGCGGGGCTGTTGTTACTTTCTCTGGTGCTCTCAGGTTGTGTTTCGATGCCGATGTGGAATGAGAACGCACCGCCGGCCCCAGTGATCGCCAGCAGCTTGGCGACGATCTGGAGGCCAGATGTCCGCTTCGAGTCCAATCCTTTCCAGGGTGGAGCGCCGTTTCCTGGACTGGCGGGACGAGTGCTGTTGTACAGCGGTGAAAGCGGCGTACCAGTCGTTAGCGACGGAGCGATGGACGTCGAGCTTTGGGATGCGTCGGCCAAACCCGAAGTCTTGATGGAAATGTGGAAATTCGACAAAGACACTCTCAAACGGTCTCTCAAGAAGGACGTCATCGGTTGGGGCTACACCGTCTTCTTGCCGTGGACCACGTATCGCCAGGACATAACGAAGGTTCACCTGCGCGTTACCTACAAGCAGGCCAAGAGCAATGACATCTTTAGCCACGATTCGCCCATGGCCTTGAACCATGAACCGGTCGAAGTGAGCAACACGTCAAGCACATACGTACCCCCCGTGAATCAGCAGTCGGCTCCGGCCGTTCATCAGCAAGTCCTGCCGATGCCGGCGAGAGTGGACGGGGCGCTGAACGCGGGTAAGTAAGTTGATTTTGCTGTCTGCGCGAGGTTGAACGCGCAAATGTCGCGATGTCGTGGCCGGGGTCGGTACTCCGACCCCGGTTCTCTTAAATCGCTAAGGCTCCGCCGGGGTCGGAGTACCGACCCCGGCCACGGTCTTAAACTTTGAACAACTCCTTCGCAACACTTCCAGTTCCGCCGCCGACACGCTGCACGCCCCGACAGTTCGCTTGCCCGGCCCATGACAATCACTGCCACCACTAATCGCCATTTCTAAGCGTTCAGCCCAGGCGCGCAGTTGCTGGGTACGCGATCTTTTTAGTTCTGGATATTCCACCTCAACGGCGCTGAGCCCAAAAGCGCGCATTTCCGTCAGCGCCGCGAGATCGCAATTCGCCGAGGGATGAGCCCACGAGGTCACGCCGCCCGCCGCTCGAACGGCGGCGATCGCCTCGGCGACGGGCAGTCGATACTTGGGAACCTCGGCCCGGCCGCCGTCGCCCAGCCAACGAGTGAAGGCCTCGCGATGCGAGTGTACGGCTCCTGCCTCGATTAACAACTCCGCGAGATGCCGGCGACCGAGTGCTTCCGTCGCGCCGGCCAGTTTGCTCGTGTCGACGACGACGCCGCAGTCGCGCAGCTTTTGAACCATTTTCTGGAAGCGGCCGGCCCGTTGACTTCGCACTTTCTCCAGGGCGGACCCGAGATGAAGGTTTTGCTCATCGAAAAAATAGGCGAGTAGATGCAATTCTTTGCCGTGAAACTCGGTCGTAATCTCGACGCCGGCGATGACCTCCAGGCTCGATCCGGTAGCCGCACGGCGCGCATCGGCGACGGCACCGATGGTGTCGTGATCCGTGATCGCCAAAGCCGACAGGCCGCTGCGACGGCCGAGGTCGACGATTTGAGCCGGTGTGTAGGTGCCATCGCTATAGGTGGTATGCAGATGGAGGTCGGCCCGCCCGGCATTCGGGCTGCGCACCGCGAGTTGACACAAAAGCGTAAATGGGGATTGGGCAGGCATGCGCGTTAGCTTACCCCGGCCGCGCCGGAGCGGCAGAAGTCGTGGCATTCAAGCGAAGCCGATCAAGGACGCCATTCACGAAGCTCGGCGAGTCTTGAGAACCGAAGCGCCGCGCCAGCTCGATCGCCTCATCGAGCGCGACTTTGGGCGGCGTCTCCGGCGTGAGCAGCAATTCGTAAGCCCCAAGCCTGAGAACATTGCGATCGACGGCCGTCATGCGCGGCAGCTTCCAGTTTTGCGCTGCCGCGGTTAGCTGACGATCGATCTCGGCCCGATGGGCACGGGCGCCATCGTAAAGCGCCAACGCAAATGGCTCCAGGGACGGGTCGAGCAAGCGCTCGCGCGCGAAGCGTTCAACCGACGGGCGGTCGATATGGGGATTCAGATCCAGTTGATAAAGAAGCTGCAGGGCCACTTCTCGAGCCCGCGAGCGTTTGGTCAGCATCAGTCGGACCTCGAAAAAGCTGAGACCCGTTTTCATAAGCCGGGAACGTCAGCGACCGGAGAAAGTCTGAGCGAGTGTAATGCACTCCGGTCGCAGACGCTCCCGGCTCGCCAAAAACTGAAGTTCGTCAATGTTTTGGCGCCACCATTACAGCCGTCGAACTAGCCGCCGGCGTCAAGGGTGGCGTCGGATGCCGTTTCGTTCCGCCGAACCACTGAATTACATAATAGAACACCGGAGTCAAGAAGACGCCGAATAGCGTCACACCGAGCATGCCGCTGAATACGGCGGTCCCTAGTGAGCGCCGCATTTCCGCGCCAGCTCCCTCGGCGATGACCAGCGGAACAACGCCGAAGATGAACGCGAACGAGGTCATCAGGATCGGCCGCAGGCGCAGCTTGCTGGCTTCGATCGTCGCCTGGCGCCGCGGCACGCCCGATTCTTCCTGCTGTTTGGCGAATTCGACAATTAGAATCGCGTTTTTGCTAGCCAACCCCACCAGCACGATGAAGCCGATCTGCGTGAAGATGGTCATCTCCATGTGCGCGAGATGAACGCCGAGAACGGAGCAGAATAGACACATCGGGACGACGAGAATTACGGCCAACGGCAGCTTCCAGCTTTCATATTGCGCAGCCAAGACGAGGAACACGAACAACACCGCAAGGGCGAAAAACCACATGGCCGAGTTGCCCGCCTGGAGCTGAAGAAACGCCAGCTCGGTCCATTCGTAGGCCATCGCCCGGGGCAGCTCCTGATTGGCGATTTCCTGCATGAGAGCAACGGCCTGCCCGGAGCTTGTCTCGGGGCCCGAGTCGCCGGTGATCGCGGCCGAAGAATACATGTTATAGCGCATGACCATGATTGGACCGCTAGTGTCGCGCGCATCGAGGAGCGTGCCGAGGCGGATCATCTGGCCTTGGTTGTTTCGGACCTGGAGCTGGCGGAGGTCGTGGACTTGACTGCGAAAGCGCGGATCGGCCTGCACGTTGACCTGCCAGGTGCGGCCAAATTCATTGTAGTTATTGACGTAATAAGATCCCACATAGACCTGAAGCGTGTTGAAGACGTCGTTGACGTTCACGCCCAAAACCATGCACTTGGTCCGGTCGATTTCGAGGTAGACCCAGGGCGTATTGGCGCCGGAACTGTTGAACAATCCCTGCAATCCAGGCGTTTTGTTGCCACGAGCGACGATCTGATCGCAGATTCGTTGCAACTCGGCCGGGCCAAGATTGCCTCGGTCTTCGACGATCATCTTGAAGCCTCCGGTGGTTCCGAGCCCATCGATCGGTGGCGCGCCGAATGTGGTCACAATCGCGCCGCGCACCTCGCGCTGATACCGCTCCTGCAGTTCAGCGGCAATGCCGTCGGCGCTTAGCTTCGTCCCGTGTCGTTCGTCAAACGGCTTGAGCAGGATGTACATCGAGCCGAGATTGGGTGCATTGGCGTTGAGGATCAGGGATTGCCCTGAGACGCCAACGGTGTGATGGACGCCTGGAGTTTTCCGCGCGATTTCGTCGATTCGCGCCATCACCCGTTCGGTGCGTTCGACCGAAGCGGAATCGGGAAGCTGAACATTCAGTAATAAGTAGCCCTTGTCCTGTTTCGGAATGAAACCCATCGGCGAGCGCTGAAACTGCCAATAGGTGAGCGCCAAGATGCCGGCATACACTAGTAATACGATGATACTCAAGCTAAGCACCGTGCCGACGAGCCAGCCATAGGCGATGGTGAGCCAATCGAAGAAGCGATTGAACGCCCGGAAGAACAGGGCGAGCGTGGCATTGACGGGTCGGATGATTATCCATCCAAGAATGCCACCGACAATCAACCCGGGAACAAAATAGCCGACCGTGATCGCCCACCAGACACTTTGCGGCAGCTCCGCGGCGAGGTCGCCCAGGTCGTCATCGCCCGATACCGGGTTCGTCGTCGGGAGTCGGAGCGGTCCGGCCAGGTAGAGCTGACCGAGCCAGACACAAAGAAAGCCGCCGACGATGCCGAAGATCCACCACGGCAGGGCTTCTTTTTTATGCTCGTGTGCGCCGCCGTGTCCTTCCTCGGTCTTGAAGATCACCACGGCGCGGGATGGGGTCATGGTCAAGGCGTTGACTGCGGAGATGAACGTGGAGACGGAAATTGTCACGGCAAACTGGCGAAAAAATTGGCCGCTCACGCCCCCGAGGAAGCAGCAGGGAATGAATACGGAACAAAGGACGAGAGTGATGGCGAGCACCGGTCCGGTAATCTCTTCCATGGCCTTAATGGTCGCGCTGCGGGCGTCCAGGCCTGTCGCAATGAGGCGTTCGATATTCTCCAAAACGACGATGGCGTCGTCGACGACGATGCCGATCGCCAGCACGAGACCAAACAACGTCAGGTTATTGAGCGTAAAACCCATCGCCGCCATGACGGCGAATGTGCCGATCAACGAGACCGGCACATCAATCATGGGCAGGATCATCGCGCACCAATCCTGCAAGAAAACGAGCACGACGATGGCGACGAGGATCACGGCGTCGCGCAACGTGGAGAAAACCTCATTGACAGATTCCCGGATAAAAGGGGTCGTGTCGTAGACGATCTTATAATCAAGGTCTTCCGGAAAGCGCGTTTTCAGATCTTTCATTTTTTCATAGACGCCGCGCGCTGTTTCGATGGCGTTGGATCCGGGAAGTTGAAAGATCGACAGCGCTACGGATGGCTTACCGTCGAGCGTGCAGGATTGATCGTATTGTTGCGATCCGCGTTCGACCCTGGCGACATCTCGCAAACGGACGACGCCCGTTGCTTGGGAAGTGGGCCCCGTCTGGCTTCCCGACCCGCCCTGGCTGTTCAATCCACTCTGACTCACCTGGCTGCTGCTATCGCTCGAACTCGCGCTGGTCGATCCAGTCGACTGTGACGCGGCGCTGCTTCCTTGACCCGCCTTGAGGATGATATCGGCGAACTGATCGGGATCGACCAGGCGACCGAGGGTGTTGATCGTCAATTGAAACTGTTGGCCACGCGGCACGGGCTGTTGGCCGATCTGTCCCGCCGCCACCTGCACGTTTTGTTGCGCGATCGCATTCACGACATCCGTCGCGTTGAGGTTAAGCGTGGCCATTTTGTCCGGATCGAGCCAGGCGCGCAAGCTATAATCGCGCTGGCCCAAGTACGTTATGCCAGCGATACCCGGGAGCCGGCCCAGTTCGTCCTTGACGTAAATCGTGGCGTAGTTACTGAGGAAGTCAGCTTTGTAGGTGTTGGCTGGTGACAGCAAGTTGACGATCATCAACGTATTCGGCGACATCTTTCGGACGTTGATACCTTCATTCTGAACGAGGGTCGGAATAACAGGCAACGCCAGCGACACACGATTCTGGACCAATACCTGCGCCATGTCGGAGTCGATGTTCGATTTGAAGGTGACGATCAAGTTGTACGCGCCGTCGTTGGTCGAGCGCGACGACATATAGAGCATTCCCTCGACCCCGCTTACTTGCTCTTCGATCGGCGCGGCGACCGTGTCGCGGACCGTTTGAGCATTGGCGCCAGGATAAAGCGCTGTGACCAGCACCGTCGGCGGCGTCACTTCCGGATACTGGGCCACGGGCAGCGTGAAGACCGCCACTCCGCCCGCTAAGACGAAGACGACAGAGATAACGGTGGCGAAGATCGGTCGATCAATGAAAAAGCGGGTGAACACAGACATTCTCCCGGTGAGTAATGCAACGTATATCGATCGTCATCAAGAACCGAGCCAGAAGCGTAAGCGAAGGGCAGTTTGTATTTGGAAAATCAAAAATGCTCTTCGCTTACGCTTCTGGCTCGGTAATACAAATGGTCGGTAGTACGAAAAACAGCATATTATTTCCGAATCCGCCGATAGATTTCCAGAATGGAGAGCATCAGAAGTATTCCCGCGCCGGCTCCAGCGCCCATCGCTCCGTAAAGGTGGTAGTTAAAGACGCCGAGGCTAATGAGTGCGTAGGCAATCGCCGCGCCGAGCGTTCCGCCCACGATGCAGGATCCAAACCATCTCACTTGCGCCGTGGCGAAGAGCGAGGTTTCGCTGAGCCTCTCGATCACGAAGAAAAAGACGGGCGTCAAAAAGATGCCGAACAACGTCACCCCGAGCATACCGCTGAATACCGCCGTGCCGAGCGACCGCCGCATTTCGGCACCTGCGCCCGACGCGACGACGAGCGGCACCACGCCCAGGATAAAGGCGAACGACGTCATCAAGATCGGCCGCAGGCGCAGGCTCGAAGCCTGTTTGGTCGCCTCATACACCGATTGACCTTCCTGATGAAGTTGCTTGGCGAATTCGACAATTAAGATCGCGTTTTTGCAGGCCAACCCGACTAGCACCACCAGGCCGATTTGCACGAAGATATTTACATCCCGGTTGGAATAGAGCACACCGGCGACGGAGCAAAGCAGACATAACGGCACGACGAGGATGACAGCCAACGGCAAGGCCCAGCTCTCGTAAAGCGCCGCCAGGGCCAAAAAGACGCAGATGACCGAGAGCATGAACACGATCATGGCCGTGTTGCCGGCCCTTAGCTGCATAAACATCAAGTCGGTCCATTCGATGCGCATCGAGCGAGGTAAGGTATCGCGGCTGAGCGCTTCGATCGCTTTGATGACATCGCCGGTGCTGTAGCCCGTGAGAACATTGCCATTGATGGCAGCGCCACGATAGAGGTTGTAGCGCGACACGGCGATCGGGCCGCCCATTTCCCTTACGGTGACAATCGTCCCCAGGGGTACCATTTGCCCGGCTTTGTTGCGAACCTGAAACAGGCTGACCGCCTCGGTCCGATCGCGATAGTCGCCTTCCGCTTGCACGGTGACTTGCCAATGACGGCCAAAATCGCTGAAGCTATTGACGTAAAGAGATCCCAAATAGATCGCCAAAGTCTGATTCACGTCTTGCAGGGACACGCCCAGGGTCGCGGCCTTGTCGCGGTCGATGTCGAAAAACAACTGCGGCGTGTTCGAGCGAAAAAGTGTGGCCACGCTGCTCAAGCCGGGCAGCTTCTGAATCTCACTCACGAGCTTCTCAGTCTGCTTTTCCAACGTGGGCAGACCTAGGTCGCCGCGGTCTTCGACGACGAGCTTGAACCCGCCAGCCGTGCCCAGGCCGGGGATTGGCGAGGCGCCGTATACCGTAGTCTTGGCGTCACGAATCTCGGCGGCCCAGCGTTTCTTGAGGCGGGCCATGATTTCGGTGTCGCGCAGGTGAGGCTTTTGGCGCTTCTCGAATGGATCGAGAATAATGAACAACGAGGCGAAATTTGGCCCCGTCGATTGCAGTAAAAACGAGATTCCCGCGAAGCAGACCGTATGGGCGACCCCGTCTGTTTCCTTCGCGATCTTGACGACCTGGGCGGCAATGGCTTGGGTGCGCTGCAACGATGCGGAATCGGGAAGCTGTATGTTGGCAATCAACCGACCCTGATCCTGTTGCGGTATGAATCCGGTTGGGGCTCGTTGAAATGTGTAGTAGGTCAAAAACAGCAAACCAGCATAAACGATCACGACCAGAAAGCTATACCGCATCAGCTTGCCGACGATCCAGGCGTAGGCTGCCGTGGCGGCGCCCGAAGGACCAATTGAATAATTGGAAAAACCAGCCGAGAAGAAAATTGAGAATTCTCGTCAGCCAGTCGCGCCGCGCCGCGTGGGGCCTCAGCAGGATTGCGGCAAGGGCGGGGCTGAGCGTGAGCGAGTTGAGCGCGGAGAAGATTGTCGACACGGCAATGGTCACCGCGAACTGGCGGAAAAACTGACCCATGATGCCGCTGATGAAAGCGCAGGGCACGAAGACCGCGCATAGAACTAGCGCGACGGCGATGATAGGCCCGGTGACTTCGTCCATCGCCTTGTGGGCAGCTTCGATCGGGCCGAGCCCGCGTTCGAGCCAACGCTCGACATTTTCGACGACGACAATCGCGTCATCGACGACGATGCCGATCGCCAACACGAGGCCAAAGAGCGAGATATTGTTGAGCGTGAAGCCAAGGAGGAGCATCACCGAAAACGTGCCGATGATCGCCACGGGCACGGCGATGAGCGGGATCAACACGGATTGCCAATTCTGCAGGAAGACAAGGACGACGGCGCCAACGAGCAGGACCGCTTCCAGCAGAGTATAGACGACGTCTTGAACTGATTCGCGGATAAACGGCGTGATGTCATAGCCGATGTCGTAGTCGACGCCATCGGGGAATCGTGCTTTCAATTCTTCCATTTTTTTGCGAACGCCGTCGGCCACGTCCAGAGCATTGGCGGTAGGAAGTTGGTAAACCGTGAGGCCAACCGATGGCTTGCCGTCGAAGGTACACGATTGGTTATAATTCGTGGCGCCGAGTTCGATTCGAGCCACATCACGCAGGCGGACCACGGCAGCGGAGGGCCGGCCGGGGCCGCGATTCGTCGCTAAAACTCCGCGACTTGTTGCGTCGCTTAGTGAACCGCTGGCGGCCGACATGCCGACAACTGTGATTGCCGTCGGAGCCGTCAGCGACGAGGAGCCGGTCCCGCCGCCGCCGGTTGCGCCGCCACCCAAGGAAGTGCTGCCGCCGCCGGTCGATCCGCCGCCACCCGAGGCGGCGCCGCCAATCGCGCCTAAAGTCGTTCCGCTGGTGGTCGTTCCGCTAGTCGTACTATTGCTACTTGTGCTGGGATTGCTCGACGAATCGCTGCTGCTGGCGGCGTTCGGGTCCGGAGTTTGGCTACTGGCCGAAACCCCCGAATTCGAGGATCCACTGCTCGGCGATGTGCTACCGCCGGTCGTGGAGCTACCTGTACCGGTCGAGCCTGACGATGTCGCGCTCATCGTTGTTGACGCGGCACGCGCTGGTTGGCCGACCTTGACGATGATGTCGCCGAACTGGTCCGGGGTTTTCAATTGGCCCAAGGTGTCAAGCGTCAACTGATACGATTGCCCGTTTACAGCTGGCGCTCCTCCCACTTGGCCTAACGGAGCGTAGATATTTTGATTTCGAATCGCTTGCGCCACGTCGATCGGCGTCATGTTGCGCGCGGCCAATTTTTGCGGGTCGAGCCAAACGCGGATGCTATAGTCGCGCTGCCCCTGGTAGTTGATGTCGGAGACGCCGTCGACGCGTAACAATTCGTCTTTGACGAAAATGGTCGCGTAGTTGCTCAGATAGATGTCGTCATAGCGGCCGTCGGACGAATAGAAGTTGACAATCATCAACTGATCAGGCGTCTTTTTGCGGATCGTAATTCCCTGATTCTGGACCTCGGAGGGCAACTGGGGCATGGCGAGCGTAACACGATTCTGCACCATGACGAGCGCGGTGTTCAGATTCGTGCCGACGTCAAAGGTCACAGTCAGAGAATAAACGCCATCGTTGCCCATTTGCGAGGCCATGTAGAGCATGCCTTGCACGCCGTTGACCTGCTGCTCAATTGGGGCGGCCACCGTATCGGCTACGACCTGGGCGTTGGCTCCCGGATAGGTGATGGAAATGGAAACAGCCGGCGGCGTGATCCGCGGGTACTGCGCGATCGGCAGGTACAAAAGCGCGATGCCCCCGATCAGCGTAATCAGGATCGAGAGCACCGCGGCAAAGATCGGACGCCCAATGAAAAAATGCGAAATCATTTTGGATTACCGTTTGACTTCGTCTTATCGTCCACCTGTGGCATCGGTTTCGAGCCGCTCGCGTCGGCATCCTGGACAGGGCCAATGATTGGCATCGGGATCTGATCCGTTTTGACGGTCAAACGCGGGCGGATCTGCTGTAGCGCGCCGACCACGACCCAATCGTCTGGCTTCAAGCCTTCCGAAACGACGCGCAAGCCGTCCTGTTGCAATGGCCCGGTGCGGATGCGACTTCGTTTGAATCTTGTTCTCGCCATCGACGACGTAGACGTTCTTCAATCCCTGATCAGAAACGATGGCGCGGTCAATCACCAAAAGCGCGGGATGCGGATCGCCGATCGGCAAGCGAATGCGAACGAACATACCCGGCGTCATGAGGCGAGTCCCGCCCTTAGGCTTCGGGTTAGGAAAGCCGCCTCGGACCGAGATGCTGCCTGTCGTCGGGTTGACTTGATTGTTGACAAAGTTGAGCTTGCCTTCGTGGGGGTATCCCTCTTCGCCTTGAAGGCCCATCAATATGGGGAGCTTCCCGTCGTCGAGTTGTTTGACCTTGCCGGAGTTCACGGCGCTTTTGATACGCATGAACGTGGGCTCGTCCATGTCGAAATAGACGTTCATCGGATCGAGCGAAACGATGGTTGTTAGCAATGTCTGATCTTGGTTTGCCAGGTTGCCGCGCGTGTAATAATAGCGGCTGACCTGACCCGAAATCGGCGACGTGACTTTACAAAAACTGAGGTTCAGCTTGTAGACCTCGGTACTCGACTGCGAGGCCTTGAGACGAGCCTCGGCTTCGTCGACAGCGGCTCGATCCTGATCCGAGCTGCTGCTGGCTGACGCCGCCGGCGACAGCGGACGAAACAGCTCGATCTCGGGCAAGCGTTGTCTTGGCCAGCGTGAGCGAGGCTTCGTTGAGAGTAACCTGGCTTAGCGCCTGATCGAGCTGCGCCTTATAGGGACGTGGATCGATTTCGAACAGCAAGTCGCCTTCTTTGACCTCAGCCCCTTCCTTAAAGGGCATTTTTGTCAAATAGCCGGTTACGCGAGCGCGAATATCCACTGCTTCGACCGCGTCGGTTCTGCCGGTGAAGTCCACGTAATCCGTCACCATGCGAGAAACCGGTTTGCTCACCGGAATCACGGGAACATCGCTGGGCGCTACTTGCGGCGGGCCTTGCTGGCAACCCGCGACTAATAAGACGAGCATCAGAATAAGACCGCAGCACAATCGCCCGATCTTCAGAGGAAGAACGCAGCTGTGTGACATAGGACTCTTTTCCTCCCAATCAAAACCGTCATGAGGTAGGTCGATCCGAAGGCAGAGGGCATTAAGGTAGGATACAGCTATCGAAGAGGCGTAGCGGTAGAGTCATTCAAGCCGACCTTGACGACTACACACGGATCGCAGCAAAACAGGCCGTTGCCGTCGCATAGGTCTCGGTCATTGTAGGCGACCTGAGGGCAGCGTCGAGTGGTGGCTAACGAATGCTCTCCTGCTCGCACTGTCGCGCAGAGCGCATCGTTGGCATTTTCTAGAGTTTGTGTTGAGAAATTCCCTCTAATGAGTCTATAATTCCGGAGTCTATACGCTGGGGCAGAAAGGCCGGTCATCCGGGGCGATCCATCTCTTTCAGGAGCCAGTCATGAGCGAGCCGACGATCGAAAGGCTCTGCACGAATGCGCGGCAAGCCATCGGTCAACGCGATTGGGTGCTTGCCAAACAATCCTATATGCTCGCATTAGCCCAGCGCTCCGACTTGCCCGATGTCCACTACGGCCTGGCAACCGTTTACTTTCAGCTACGTGAGCTGACGAGTGCCGCCCACCACTTCCGCGAGGTGATTCGACTAGATCCAAAGCGGGCTGGCGCGCACATCAATCTTGGTGCGGTGCATAATCTCCTTTCCGAGTATGACGAAGCGATCAACTCCCTGCGGAAAGGGATCCAACTCGATGCGACGCGGGTGGAGGGTTACTACAATCTTGGCCTCGTTTACAAGAAAAAAGGCCAGATTGACCTGGCCATTCAGGCATATCGCGAAGCGGTCCGGCTCAACCCGCGCATGGTCGATGCGCACCTAAACCTGGCCAACCTTTACGTGGAAAAGGATCAACCGCGCCAGGCGATCCCTCATTACCAGATCTGTCTCCAGGCGCGACCGGATTGGGAAAAAGCGCTCGCCGGTATGGAGAAAGCTCAGCATCAACTCGCGGGCGACAAATCGGCTTCGGCACTGTCGTCGGCCGCGAACTCTCGTGTCGCGCCGGCCGCGACATCTGTTTCAGGCCGCGATATGAGTCGGCCCATCGATCCCGCGCTCCATACCGATTACCTCACCGAACTGCATCAATCCGCCGTCACGACGGAGGAGGTCGGCACGGAGATGCAGCATATCCTCCAGAACGAAATCGAAACGTCGATTAAAGAACTATCGAGCTGTTTGTTACACTCCGGTGGCCCACGCTCGGAATTGGACGCCTGCATCCAAAAAATGGAAAGCGCGATGTTTCGCATGAGTTCGGCGCGGCAAGCGCTGCGTAACAGGATTCGCCTCATGGCCGGCTTCGCGGAACGACTGGCGCAATGAGCTAAGACGGCGATCTTGCGCTCCCGCCGGATATTCATAAAATCAATTTCAGCGACTCTGGTCCCCCTCCGCCAACCTTTGAAGATTATTAAGCGATGAACAAGATCTTTAGTATCTCACGACTGGCACTTGTCTGTTTGGCGACCGGCGTCATCCTGTCCGCTCTCTTGGCGTGGGATGAGCCCAAGCCTTACTCGCCTAAAATCCAGCCTGCTTCCGAGGAAGCGACCAAGGCGATGAAGCGCTTTCGCATGCCCAAGGGCGTCGAGGGCCGCGTTTGGGCCGCCGAGCCATTGCTGGCGAACCCGGTCAGCTTTTGTTTCGACGACAGGGGACGCTGCTACGTGGCTGAGACGTTTCGCCTCCACAACGGCGTAACGGATAATCGCAATCACATGGACTGGCTGGACGACGATCTCGCCAGCCGGACCGTGGCCGATCGCGTGGCCATGTACAAAAAATTCCTCAAAGACAAGTTCCCTACCTATGAGACCGAACACGATCGTGTTTCTCTCCTGGAGGACACCAAGGGCGCGGGCGTTGCGGACAAGACCACTGTCTTCGCCGATGGTTTCCGTGACTCCGCTACGGGCATCGGCGCCGGCGTCCTCGCGTTTCAGGGCAATGTCTATTACACCTGCATCCCCGATCTTTGGCTGTTGAAAGACACAAAAGGAATCGGCAAAGCGGATGTAAAGAAATCCTTGGCGACCGGCTTCGGCGTCCACGTCGCCTTTCTCGGGCACGACCTACACGGACTCCGGGTCGGGCCCGATGGCCGAATCTACTTCTCCAGCGGCGATCGCGGGCTCAATGTCAAGACAAAAGAGGGGAAAGAACTCTTTTATCCCGGACATGGGTGCCGTGCTTCGTTGCGAACCGGACGGCTCGAACCTCGAAGTCGTCGCCAAGGGGCTGCGCAATCCGCAAGAATTGGCGTTCGACCAATTCGGCAATCTCTTCACGGTCGACAACAACAGCGATTCGGTCGATAAAGCGCGGGTCGTCTACATCGTCGAGGGCGGCGATAGTGGCTGGCGCACCGGTTATCAATACGGCAGCAGCCTCAGCGATCGCGGCCCATTCAACGCGGAGAAAATCTGGCATCTGCCGCCGACCGAACAGCCGGCTTACACGGTGCCGCCTTTGGCTCATATCACATCGGGTCCCTCGGGATTGTGTTACAACTACGGCGCCACCGCCTTGCCGGAGAAGTACAAGGATCACTTCTTTATCTGCGATTTCCGCGGTAGTCCAGGCGGCAGCAATGTCACATCGTTTGCATTCAAGCCGAAGGGGGCGGCATTTGAAGTGACCGACGTATCGGAAGCTTTTGGTTCCATCCTCGCGACCGACTGCGACTTCGGGCCCGACGGCGGTTTCTACATCAGCGATTGGGTCGATGGCTGGAACCTGACCGGCAAAGGGCGGATTTATCGCTTCGCGGACCCAGCGATCGAGAAGACCTCGCTCATAGTGGAGACGAAAAAGCTGCTGGCCGAAGGATTCGAGAAACGTCCCGTCGCCGAATTGGTCAAGCTATTGGAGTTTCCCGACATGCGCGTGCGGCAGGCGGCACAGTTCGCCCTCGTGGCCAATACCAAAGGCGGTCTGGAAGCATTGATCGAGGTTGCGAAGAGCGGCACGAATCAGCTTGGCGCGCCTCCATGCGATCTGGGGATTGGGCATGCTGGCACGCCACGACTCGCGGGTGGCCATCAGTCACCTCGCCGCATTGGTTAAAGATCCCGACGCGGAGGTTCGCGCTCAAGTAACCCACGTTTTGGGCGATAGCCCGCAAACTTCGCCGAGCCTCTTTTTGCAAATGCTTCACGACCCAATGCCGCGCGTGCGGCTGTTTGCTCTCCTTGGTCTTGCGCACGCGACCGGAATCGATGCGGAAGCTGTGAAAGCAGTCGCCGATACGCTCCGGGAAAACAACGATCAAGATGCGTATTTGCGCCATGCGGGCGTGATGGCCCTTACCGCCGCGGCGGATCGCAAGTTGCTTCTCGACACGGCCAAGAGCGATTCCGCCGCCGTTCGTCTCGGAGCGACGCTCGCCTTGCGTCGTCTTCACGCGCCGGAAATTGCGGACCTCTTAGGTGACGGCGATCCGCGAGTCGCCACCGAGGCGGCTCGTGCGATTCACGACGAATCGATTCTCGAAGCCCTGCCCAAGTTAGCAGCGCTGTTAGCCAAGCCGAGTCTGCCCGAGTTCCTCGAATGGCGCGCGTTGAACGCCAACTTCCGCCTTGGCGGGCAAGCCAACGCTGACCTGGTAGCGTCGTTCGCCGCCAATGCCAGCGCCCGGAAAAGCTCCGCGTCGAGGCGATCAAAATGCTCGGTGATTGGGCTAAGCCAGCCCGCCGAGATCGGATTACCGGACTCACGACCAACCTCGGCCAGCGCGGAGCGGATCTAGCCATGAATGCTCTGCGCCCCCAGCTCGGAGGCGTCTTCTCCGGACCGGATGCGCTTCGCAAGGAGGCCGCCAAAGTGGCTGCCAAGCTGGGCATCAAAGAAGTTGGCCCGCTCCTCTATGCCGTCGTTTCGGATCCGAAAAAACCTTCGGCCGTGCGTGTCGAAACGCTTCGCGCCCTGGAAACGCTGAAAGATTCACGGCTCGATCAAGCCCGCGACCTTGCACTCAAAGATGAAGACCTACGAGTGCGCAACGAGGGGAGACGTCTCCTGGCCAGAGCGAAGCCCCAAGAAGCGTTGCCGATCTTATCGAAAGTGTTGGACGATGGAAAAATCGTTGAAATACAAGGTGCTTTAGCCATTCTGGGCGAGATGAAGGACGCCGCCGCCGGTGAGCTGCTCGCCAAGGCATTGACCTCGTTGAAGCAGAAAAAGCTGCCGCCGGAAGCCGCTCTTGATTTACTAGAGGCCCTCGCCAAGCGCTCCGAAAGCGATCTAAAGGCTGAACTGGCCCGCTATGAGGATTTGCGACCGAAAACGGACCACCTCGCCAAATGGCGCGAGGCTCTCGTTGGCGGCGACGCCGAGAATGGGCGACGCATCTTCTTGACCAAGACTTCGGTCTATTGCCTGCGTTGTCACAAAGTCGATGGCCAAGGCGGCGAGGTTGGACCGGAGCTCACCGGCATCGCCAAAAAGCAGCCGCGCGAATACCTTCTCGAATCGATTGTCGAACCAAACAAGCAGATTGCCAAGGGCTACGAGACCGTGGTGCTGACACTAACGAACGGCAAAAGCGTCGTGGGTATCGTCAAATCGGAAGACGCCAAGGAACTCAAGCTTATCACGGCCGAGGGTACGCTCGTGACGGTTCCCAAGGACAAGATTGACGAGCGTCAGGCCGGCAAGTCCGCGATGCCGGAAGACCTAATCAAATATCTATCACGCTCCGAAGTGCGTGATCTTGTGGAGTTTCTGGCTAATTTGAAGTGATTCTTAATTCCTTTTTCAGGATGAGATTTATGAGTCGCGTTTGGATCGCTGGGTTGATCTGCGCCGGCTTGATCGTCGCTAGTTACGGCTGGACCGCGCCGGAGCCGCCGCGCGAGACGGGGCTGCGTTTTGAGGTGACGATGGCCAAGGGGCTCCTCAAAGATGCCACCGATGGGCGGCTATTTGTCGTTCTCGGCCAACGCGGCCAGCCTGAGCCGCGCCGAGCGATCGGCCAGACCGGCATGACCATGCCACCCGTTCTCGGCGCGGATGTCAAAGCGTTCGCACCCGGCGTCGTCGGCGTCATCGATCAGAAATGTGTGATGTTTCCCATTGAACATCTTTCGCAACTCCCGGCGGGCGACTACAGCGTACAGGCCGTCTTTCATCACAATAGAGATCTCAATTTGGTGGACGCTCCGGGAAACCTCTATAGTGAAGCCAAAGCGTTCTCGCTCGATCCGAGCAAAGCGGCGACGATCAAACTCGAACTGACAAAGGCGATTCCCGCCGAGTCAATGCCGGCGGACACGGCCGCCGTGAAATACATCAAGCTCAAGTCGGAGCTGCTCAGCAAATTCTTCGGCCGCGATATGTACGTCCGGGCCGCTTTAGTTTTGCCGACAGGCTTTGACACCGACACCGATCGCCGTTATCCACTGCGCGTTCATATCGGCGGCTATGGCACGCGCTATACCGCCGGCGGGCGCATGAGAAGCCGCGCGACGCGGATACGCCGCGCATGTTGCTGCTCCATCTCGACGGAGCTGGCCCCTTTGGCGATCCGTATCAGGTCAATTCGGCCAACAATGGTCCTTTGGGCGATGCCGTCACGCAGGAGCTAATCCCCTTCATCGAAAAGAAGTATCGCGGCATCGGCCAAGGCTATGCTCGCTTCACCGATGGCGCCTCGACGGGCGGCTGGGTCTCGTTCGCACTCCAGGTTTTCTATCCCGATTTCTTCAACGGCTGCTGGTCCCACGCGCCGGACCCGGTAGATTTCCGCTCCTACGAACTCATCAATGTCTACCGCGACGACAACGCCTACGTGAACCGCTATGGCTTTGAACGACCTGCCATGCGCGAGGTCAACGGCGAAGTCCGCTACACCGTTCGGCATGAATGCCTGGTCGAACGCGTCCTCGGCCGCGGCGACCGCTGGGAACTCTCCGGCAAGGATTGGTGCGCCTGGAACGCCACATTCGGCCCACGCGGCGACGACGGCCTGCCAAAACCCTTATGGGATGGCAAAACGGGGAAAATCGATCGCACTGTTCTCTCACACTGGGAGAAGTACGATCTTCGCTTAGTCCTGGAAAAGAACTGGGCCACGCTGGCGCCGAAGCTCAAGAGCAAGATTCACCTCTGGGTCGGCGATGCGGATGATTATTACCTCAATAATGCGGTGCATTTGCTGGAGACGTCGTTGAGCAAAGCGAAGCCGCCGTTTGAGGGAAAGATCACATTCTCGCCAGGCAAAGGCCACGGGTGGCGTGGCATCACCGACCGCGAAATGCTGATTGAGATGGGCAAAGCGGCCGAAGCTGGAAAATGAGCGTCGCTTTTCGCTCCGCAAAAAGCCTTCGTTCGCGGAGCGAAAGATGGTATGCCAGCACTTATCCCTCATCTTCCTGCACAAAGAAAAAGTCGGCGACGGGAACACGAAATTCCGGAAGGACCTCATCGCCCGTAAGTTCCTTCTCGATTTCGACGACATACGACGGACCGCCTGCGGGAAAGACTGTAACGTCGCGGCCTTCCGGATCGATAATCCAGACGAGCCGAATTCCCGCTTTGAGGAACTCCGAGACTCTTCGAGTCACTTTGCCGATACGATCGTTCGGCGACAAGATCTCAACCGCGAGTGTCGGCACACCTTCCGTAAACTTCGGATTTAGTTCGGAGTATTTCTTGCCCTTGTCGAAATAGAGCACATCCGGGCCGCGCACCGTATCGGGTTTGCGTTCCAAGATAATTCCCGAGTCGTTTCCCAGCACATAGCCGCGGCGCCGCTGTCGAACGTAAAGATTGAGGATCGTAATCACGTTGCCACAGATCAGGCCATGTCGTTCTCCGGGGCGCGACATTTCCACGATCTCCCCGCGGGAGAGTTCAAAATGCTTATCCTGATTTTCAGGTAACAGAAGCCAATCGAAGAAGTCGTCAGCTGTGATTGGCTTCGTCGCGATGGAACTCATCCCAATTTCCTCGGTCTAAAATAAACCACGCACCACGCTGCCGGTCGACACCGGATATGGCCGATTCAAGCGATCGCGTAGCTCGCTATCGGGGTCGACTCCCAGGACATGCCAGAGGGTGGCGAGTAGATCGGCTGGCGAAACCGGTTGGCTGGCGACGTCGGAGCCTTGCGAATCGCTGCTGCCGTAGACTTGGCCGCCGCGAATGCCGCCGCCGGCCAGGACCGCGGAGTAGGCGCGCGGCCAGTGGTCGCGGCCGCCTTCTTTATTCATCTTGGGCGTTCGACCGAATTCACCGGTGTTTATGACGAGAGTGTCGTCGAGCAGGCCGCGCTCGGATAGGTCCGAAACGAGGGCGGCGAAAGCCTGGTCCATCACCGGGACGATCTGTTTATAGCGATTCGTCAAATTGCCGTGCGTGTCCCAGGATTGATTGAACTCGTTGTACGAAACAAGTCGCACGCCCGCTTCGATTAGCCGCCGCGCCAGCAGTAAAGACTGGCCGAACTTGGTTTGGCCGTAGCGTTCGCGCACTCGGTCCGGCTCGCGATGGAGTTCGACCGCTTGGCGGACGCGCGGGTCAGTGATGAGTTGAAGAGCGGCTTCGTTGTAGCGGTTGCGGGCGTCGCCGCCGCGAACTTCGAGGGTTTTGGCCGCGGCGTCGAGTTGCTCGCGCAGCCGGACCCGGCCTTGTAGGCGCACATTGGAAACGTCGTCCGGCAACGACAACGACAGCGGTTTGAAGTCGGGTTTGTGCGGCTCACCGGCCAGGAGGAACGGGTCGTAGGTGGAACCGAGAAAGCCGGCGTATTGGCCGGGCATGCGGTTCGACGGGCCAGGAATGCTGAGCCAATTCGGCAGCGAGACGCTGACTGGCACGGCGGTCGGCGTCCGCTGCAGATAATTCAGAATTGCTCCCGGACCCGGAAAATCGTCGGCGTGTGCCTCGCGGTCGGCATCGGGCTGGACGTTCGAGCCGGTCATCATGACATAGGTGCCGGCGATGTGGTTCGTGAAGCGATGTCGCATCGAGCGGACGACCGCGAGATTGCCGGCCAACGCAGCGCTCTGGGGCAAAAGCTCACCGAAGCGCACTCCGGTTAGGGCCGTCGGGATCGTGCCGAATGGCCCGCGAATTTCGACGGGGGCGACGGGCTTGGGATCCCAAAGATCATGATGACTCGGTCCACCCTGGAGGAAAATCAGGATAGAGGAAGCCTGGCGTTTACTGGTCTCAGCGGTACTTATCGAATTGGACAGACCGGCACCAAAGACGCTCAGGGCGCCGATTCGCAATAACTCACGGCGATTCATCGTGTCCATCGGCATGGCCTCGTCAAAATGCGATCAGGCGGGATGCGGACGCGGTAGGTCGGTCAAACGGCAGGTATGAAAAAGTGTACCCTCTTCACTGCCCCGAGGATAGTGTCTTATTCGTTTTTTTCGCAGTGGGGCCGACCTGCACAACCGCTCCACGCCGGCATAAATGATAGCCTCCCGGCAGGTCGATAGCGCCGGTAACCCCCCAGGCCGCCTGGATCATTCGATCCCAGTGTTCGTAATACATATCGCCAAGAGGCCAGTTCTCTCGTTGCCAAATCAGCCGAAAAACGGAGCGAATCGATCCCGCCGGCAGCGCCGTCAGTTGCTGCGCGTTGAGAATCACCAGCACGCCGGCTCGCGGCAGCTCGACGATGGCGAGCAATCGCTGCGCTTCGCGTTCCTCGTTGGCGAATAGGTCCTGCGCTTGCGATGCCAAGCGAGCAAGGATCTCGGATATTGCGGGATTATAGCGATCTTTAAGGTGCGGAATCAATTCATGGCGAATGCGATTGCGCGTGAGATCGAGGTCTGCATTAGTACCTGTCCTCATGCCAAGGCTGACCGATCTCTTCGAGGGCGGCGAGGATCTCCGCGCACGTCGTCTGGAGGAGCGGGCGAACCAAAGAAATACCGTTCGTCAGGGGCCGACGCTCCGCGATGCCGCGCAATCCTTGAAGTCCGGTGCCACGCAAGAGTCTAAGCAACACCGTCTCGGCCTGGTCGTCGGCATTGTGCCCGGTGGCGATCCAGAGAGCGCTATACTTGAGCGCGATCTGTGTCAGCCAGGAGTAGCGCTCCGTGCGCACCGTCGCTTCGAGGTTGGCGGACTTTTGCTGAGCGATTAGCCGCACGTCGAGAAAACCGACCTCGTGACGAAGGTTGAGGAGTTGGCTCTGCTTGCGGACAAATTCGGCGTCACGATCACTTTCCGGGCCGCGCAAGCCATGATTCATATGAGCGACTACGATGGGCGTCACCTCCGAGCGAGCGGCGAGAGCGGCGCGGAGCAACGCCATGCTATCGGCGCCGCCGGACACGGCGACGACGATGCCGCGTTCATAGTCCGGCAGCGTCGCGATGCGGCGGCGCACCCGTTCGATTAGCCGCGGCCAGGGATTCACCGGAGCCACTCCTTCACGACTTGCCGACTACTGACCTGAGTGAAAAATTCGTTTGTGAGGTTTGCAAGTCGTGGCCGGGGTCGGTACTCCGACCCCGGTTCTCGGGAGGCCGCTACGGCACACCGGGGTCGGAGTACCGACCCCGGCCACGACTTGCGACCTACGGCGCTTTCGTTCGTACAACAATCGTGTTGACCTGGATTCAGCGAGGCCGTGCATGACGTTCATTCCGTTCCATCAACCCTGGCTCGGCGTACCTGAGCGGCTCAGGCTCTTTTTAGCTTGGTTGCTGGCTATCGTTTCGGCGGGGATCGCGATTGTCTTCGCCTGGACAATCTATGACCATGAAGGCCGTGCGGACGGCAATCGCGGGCATCGCTGGATCGACTTCGGCGGTCAATGGCTCATGGGACGGATGATTCTGGAGGGCCGAGGGTTCGAGCTTTATCACGTTACGACGCAACTCGAGGTGCTCAACCGCTTTTACCCGGTATCCGATCAGGCTCCCGACGAAAAGAATCGCGATAGCGAAGAACTCATGTCGGCCTTTATGATCGGCGAGTCCGACGATCGAGGCCTCGCCGATGCGACCTATGACGCGGTGTTCGTGGCCAAGGAGCACTGGGGATGGCGGCTCGTCCGCTCCAATATTGGCGGTCCGCTTTATCCGCCTTTGCAAGCTGTTTATTACGCGCCTTTCGCCTTCCTCCGGCCTCAGCCGGGCTACCGGGCCATGCAGATCCTTAGTCTCGTGTTGGTTTTCGTCTGCGGCTATCTCGTCTATGGCCTGACGCACGGCCGCGTCTGGTGGCCTGTCGCCAGCGTCGCCGTCATGATTTTTCCGGGCTTCGGCGGCGCGATCAATCTCGGCCAAAACCCGATGCTGACGCTGACGCTGCTCTTATTTGGCTGGCGCCAGCTGCAACTGGGACGGCCAATGCTCGCGGGCATCTGCTGGGGCTTCTTGGCCTTCAAACCAGTCTGGGCCGCCTCGTTTTTGCTAGTGCCGTTGCTTTCTCGACGCTGGACTATGGCCATTGCAATGGTCGTGACTGGCATTCTCCTTGGCTTGTTTACGCTTCCTTTCGTCGGCTTGCAGTCGTGGTTTGACTGGCTGACAATCGGCCGGGCGGCATCCAGCGGCTATGCCGTCATCGAAACCTGGGTCTTTCTCAGCCGAGACTTGATCGGCTTGCCCCGCCGGATACTGGTCAATTTTTCGGTGAATGGCACCAACCCACAGCCGTATGCCGAGCTGGCGAGCGTGCTCGGCACGATTCTTTGGCTCAGCATTCCCGCAATGACCATCGTCGCAGCCGTTTGGCATCCGCGCGGCCTCGATCGGACGACGGGGCCGGCTCCCGCGTTTCTGCTTCTCGGCGCTTATTTTAGCTGCTACCACTTCATCTACTACGATGCCCTGCAAGCGATTCCGGGCGTCACTCTGCTTTTCGCCCGCCGTGACGTCCGAAAAAGGGGTCAGGTACCATTGTGCGAAGCACCCTTCGGGCCGTTCCGGCAATGGTACCTGACCCCTTTTTCGGACGAAGCACCCTTCGACCGGCAGAAGGCCTGGTTTGAAAGAGTCTGGAACTTGATACCACTAATCCTACTCGTAGCCATCATCGTGCTGTCGTATCACAACGAATTGTTCTATCCTTTTGAAAGCCATGTCGTTCCGTGGGACACGTTTGGCTTATTGTTGATGTGGGCCTGGTGCGGCTGGACCTGGCTCCGCGAACCGGCAAATGCTTCCTGAACCTATTCCTATAGAAATTATCGCATGACACCAATCTTGCGCATCACCAATGGCCGCGTCATCGACCCGGCTGGACGTGTCGATCAGGTCACTGATTTATGGATCAAGGGCGATCGCATTGTCGGCCTCGGACCGCAGCCCGAGCTGCGTGCCGACCGATCGATCGATGCGGCGGGAAAGATCGTCTGCCCCGGTTTGATCGATATGCATGTCCATCTGCGCGAGCCGGGGCGCGAGGAAGATGAGACAATCGCCACGGGCACGGCGGCAGCACTCGCGGGCGGCGTCACGTCCGTCGCTTGTATGCCCAACACGGAACCGGCCCTCGACAGCCAGGCTGCAGCGGAGTTCATCCACCTCCAAGCCCAGCGCGCCGGTAACGCCAACGTCTTTCCGATCGGCTCGATCACCAAGGGACGCCAAGGCCAGGAGTTGGCCGAAATCGGCGGCCTCGTCAACGGCGGCGCGGTGGCTTTCACCGACGACGGCACTCCGGTGGTCAGCGCAGAGATCATGCGGCGGGCGATGGAATACTGCCTGATGTTCGACAAGGCGATTCTCAGCCATTCGGAAGATCTCGAGCTCGACGCGCGGCGGCGTGATGAACGAAGGCTTCGAGAGCATGAGGCTCGGCCTGCGCGGCATGCCGGCGGCGGCGGAAGAGATTATGATCTATCGCGAAATCGCGCTCGCCGAGCTGACGGCGCGCGGGCCCACATCCTCCACGTGTCGACAGCAGGGGGCGTCGAGCTCATCCGCCGCGGCAAGGAACGCGGCGTCCGCATCAGCGGCGAGGCCTGCCCGCATCATTTCACGCTGACCGATAAGTGCCTCCGCACTTTCGACAGCAATTTCAAGATGGCTCCGCCCCTGCGCACCGAGGCTGACATTGAAGCGATCCTCGCCGGTCTGCGTGACGGCACGCTCGAAGTGCTGGCGACCGACCACGCGCCGCATGCGCCGGAGAAAAAGCTGCGCGAGCTGGATCAAGCGCCGAACGGCATTATTGGCTTGGAAACATTCTTGCCCATCTGCATAAAGGCGCGTATCGAGCCTGGCGTGCTCACCTGGCCACAGATGATCGAGAAGATGACGATGCAGCCGGCGCGCGTACTGAATATCGACCGTGGCACGCTCAAGCCCGGAGCCATCGCGGACGTGACCGTGATCGATCCCGCGGTTGAGTGGACCATCGACCCGACCAAGTTCCGCTCGAAGAGCCGCAACTGCCCCTTCGGCGGCTGGACGGTCCACGGCCGGGCGACGACGGTTCTGGTCGGGGGGGTGGTGAAGTATGAGATTTGAGTGGAATGCGTCTAGCGACCCCATTTTTCCCCAATCTGCCTCCGATAATCGGCCTACCAGATTTCTATTTGAGTGGAATGCGTCTAGCGACCCCCATTTTTCCTCCGAATTCGCGGAATCTCAATGAAGGGATGAGAAATAGTGGCGTAGCGAGCAGCTCGAAGGGCCCACCTGTCCGTCATAAAAGCTTCGGTTATCTTGACTTGCTGCTGGTTCCACGATAACCTTCCGAACAGCTTTGGCGGAAACAAAACGGTCCAACAGCGCTGCATCTGAATAGTACAGTTCCTACTCTACAGCCTGAGGAAACGGGGATGTGGCGCGTGATTATTCGCATTGGCTATTTCAATGATGTAGGATCGCGATTGCGATCGCGTGTGGCGCAGTTCTTTAACAGCATGGGGCTGAAAAACACCGCGACCGGAACCTTCGAGTCCAACGCTATTTCTCACGCGACGGCGGCAACGCAGTTGACCCAAGTTCTACAAGCCATCGCTGATCCCCAACAATTCCCAGAGGTTGATCGCATCTGCGAGCTTAAGCACCTGTGGATGTACATAGATAAGGCGTAACTAGACCGGCCGTGTAGCTTTTGGGAGCTTAGGAAATGACAAAATACTACGTGACTAACGAAAGCACGGAAGACACATTCGGTGCGACCGACAATCTTCAAGAGGCAATTCAGATCGCGAAAAATGTAGCAAAAACAGGACAAGCGGGCGATCTTGTTCTGGTTGAATCTTCCGATGGAAAAGGTGTTCTGCAATTTGTGCTTACGTCAGACGGAAGAATCACAGAACAAGAAGTTTCTTGATTTGATGAGTATTTCTCATTACTCAGATTGAAAATATGTCTGGCGGAGCCGACAAGGTGTCAGGAACCTTTTCCCTTATGTAAGAAAAGATTCCTGACACGAATGCCATTAGGTTAAGAAAATTCGAGACACTCCGGTCTGCAATAACCTTTGGCAACGGCATGTTTCCATGCCGTGCGGAGTCAGCTGCTCTCGACTGATTTCCTTATCTTAATTGCATTCGTTCCCGACGCCTTTTCGGCTCCCCAGCGCAGATGAAGAACCGGAATGGTCCCACACGAAGTACAGTCGGCATGCCCGAATGGTCCCCCGACGGCTATGGAGAGCAACATTTCACAAAGTCTTTGGCAGGTGAGAAGGGGGACGCATTACCCCGGCACGAAAGAAGGTCAACCACGAATAACACAAATGGGAAAGCAAGATGCAGAGGGGGGATTGGTGGAGCGTCTCGGGATCAGCGCCCTGTCGCTTCTTTTTATTCGTGCTATTCGTGCTATTCGTGCTATTCGTGCTATTCGTGCTATTCGTATTATTCGTGGTTCTCTGTGTGCGGTTCTTTCGTGCCGTGGTAATAGCCAATTTATAGATCGGAAAATTAGATACATTCCCTTTATTCCCAAATCTTATCGCCTTTGCTTGTGCCTAACGTAAGCCAACAGGCTATCTCGGCGGTAATCCCATTTGACCGGATGACTACCTGAGCCTTCCGTTTCATAATTATCGTCCTTAATTTTTTTATCGACATTTCGTTTGGCAAAAGCTTGATTTACTTGGCTTATCGCTTCGTCTAGGTTGCGACGATTGTTCGCTGCTTCAATCAGATTCAGATAAGAAGCCCAATACACTTCCTGCCCACGAAGTCTTAGAGACTGTCCCATAAGCAGCTGTCGATGCGTATCATGAGGTATGAGAACTCAAACATATCCCAGCGACATTACCGACGCGCAGTGGGCTCTGATCGAACCCCACCTGCCCGTTTATCCCGGCGGACGGCCACGCATTACCAACCTGCGTGATGTCGTCGATGCCATCTTTTACCTGTTACGCACCGGTTGCCAATGGCGTTACCTGCCCAAGGATTTTCCACCAAAAAGCACAGTCTGGCGTTACTTCGACTCTTGGCGACACAACGGCACTCTCGACAGAATTCACGATCTTCTCCGCACCAAGGTACGCACGGCGGAGAAGCCTTACCATCCGCGTACCACAGCCAGCGTCGATAGCCAATCGGTCGACACCCGTTGTGGCGGCGAACAGCGTGGCCGCGACAATGCTAAAAATGTCAATGGCCGTAAACGCCATATCGTCGTGGATAGCATGGGGTTGCTGCTGGCGGTCTTGGTGACGGCTGCCGACGTGGACGACGCCAAGGCGGCGACACAGGTCTTTGAACGCTTGGAAAGCCAACCGATGAGTCGGGTGGAACGTATGTTTGCGGACAGCAAATACCACAACCACGCCTTGTATCGTTGGGTGGAGGAAAAGGCACAGTGGGAACTGGTCATCGTGCGACGTCCTGAAGGAGCGGAGGGTTGGGTGACATTGCCAATCCGTTGGACGGTGGAGCGGACGTTTGCCTGGCTGAGTCAATGCCGCCGGTTGAGTAAGGACTATGAGCGTAGCGTGCTGTCGTCGGAGGCGTATCTCAAGTTGGCTATGATTCACCTTATGCTCAATCGCTTGGATCCAAAAGCAATCGAGGCGGAATTCCATTATCGAATGGCGGCTTAATTGGACTTATGGGACAGTCTCTTAGTTGTCGTACTTCATATGGCTCGCTTCGAATAAACGATCCCATCGCCTTCGCATATTCGCACCAAAACGGCGTGCTGATTTCGCAGGAGTCGTTTCTTTCTGCAATGGCAATGAAGGATTCTCCTAGAGGAAAATCTTGCAGCGTCCATGACAAATGAGCAAAGACCAAATGATTGTAGTTTCCGCCGAACGAAGACGCGGGAGTATTCCCCGCATCAACTTCGCTAATAATGCGGCGTAGATTCTCATAGGTTCGTCGTAAAAGAGAATGAGTACCGTTCTCTAGAAGCCACTTCTCAGCCGTTGTATGGTCAGCGTATTCCTCTACTGCGACTGATAGTAGATTCATCAAAGCCATTCGGATGGATGAATTACTCCACCAAATATTTTCCCAAGATTCGATTCCTTTGGCTTCCCATTTCTCGGCGATGTTTAAGGAGCTTCTAATAACCGCCATTTTTTTGCTGTCCATAATGGCACAACTACCTCCAGTTAACGTACGAGAACTGCGGCGCCAGGACTCGTCCGACCAGAAAAGGTGTCAGGAATCCTGACACCTTTTCCAATCATCCGCTCGATACTCGTTGCCATGCTTTCGCCGGGCCATCGAATAGTAGTCGGAAATGGTTGAGCAAGTTTCGTCCGACGATACCGTGCTGTTGATCAACCAATGCAAAACGACCTTCAAAGCGACCGCCCTGGAATGACGCCTCAACCGCGACGGATTCGGCTGATCGGACGCTGCCGTCGAACCAGACCAGGTTAACGCTTTCATCGGACTCTGGAATCAGCCCCAATTGTTCGATCGCCCAGCGCGGCAATAAGGTGATGTCTGCTCCGGTATCGAGGAGGGCAGGGACATTGGCGACGATGCGATTAGTCCCATCTAGCGTTCGCAAGGTGAGGGATTCGACCGGTGCGGGTGGTTGGTAGAGTTGTTCGTCGTAGGGCGTCAAGAGGCTTCTCCCCAGGTGACTTTCATCTCAAACTTCGCGGCATCATCCGGGTTGGCGAGACGGACGCCCGGAAGCTTTCGCGTCGTCGATGGAACGGCATTGGGGACGACGACGAACACGGTTTGTTGCTCCGGAAGGACAACATCCGCGGGCAGGCGAACTTGTCCATTTTCGACTATTCCTTCAAACGTCGTGACCGACATGACATCACCCTTGAATACCGATAGGAAGTTCATGGCTGATTCAATTACCGCGACCTCTCTTTGAGCGCCTTGCCTGGTTGTTGTATGCCAACTGATACTTAGCCACCGATGAAAATCGTGAAAACGGGAAACGGGATTTGAACCGCGCGAATGCATCGCTTGCTTCCTGTTGTATTGAAATCAGCATACAGCAGCGATACCGATTAGGATGCGTTGAACCGGTGCCCGCGAGATCGATATGCTGAATTCCTCACGAAAAGCCCTTCGACGGTCTCGCCGTAGAACTCGTTTCGAAAAGTAGACGGGGCGACTGGACGCCGTTGGAACTTTTTTGGCGGACATCCGTGCTTGGTCCGCCGGAGTTGTACGGCCGCTAAGTCTGGAATTGCCGAGAGCTAGGCGAGTTTTTCGTGCCCCGACAACTGTAGGCGGCGACGAAAATCCGAATACGTTTTGGGAGAGGTAAGGTAGTCCACCATGAATGCGCCATCCTTCAGTAAGGCGTATGCCTCCGGCAGCGCGAAAATGCGGTGAACGATACCACTTGAGCAGATTTGATACCCGAGTCCGTACTTGTCCTCGCCCTTGGTATTATCGAAGACCGTTGGATGGGTTTTAAGGAATCGCTCAAACCGTCCGCAAATGCGATTCAGGTCCGGAAAAACGTCTTTGAGCTTGGACGTTGGAAACCAAACGTGCCCTGCCACCCAATAACGACCGTCGCGAAGCTCTGGCAGTTTCAAACCCGCGACGGCACTCCGATCAACGTCAATCTCCGGCCTGCCGGGATTCTCTCGCTGACTGATCATTGCGATGATCGTGCGTTTGGCTCTTGGGCTATTGTCGCCGCACAATGGTCTCGTAATCTCGGCAGGCCATAATTCAATTGGTCCAACAGACGGAAAGTGGAGTACGATTTCCCTGCCGTCAGGTTCCCAGTCGCGGCCAAGAGGCTTGCTGTTGAGCTGTCTGGCTCCGGCATCTCGGAGCCATGCCATGATTGTTTCTGCATCATCCTTTGTCGCAAACCAAGTGTGAGACTTGCTCATGGGATCGATGCACTACAGGGGAAATGCGGCAACGGCCAGTCAAGAGTATACTCGGCACACCAGAAAACTTCAAATCCCATCGCCAGTCGCTTCCGCAACCAGCGGCGGGATTTGACTTTGTAAAACAGTCGGGGCGACCAGATTTGAACGGCCGCCTTTACGTCACCTGCGTTGCGAACGCACGCGGACGCCGGGGACCTATTCACCTTGGTCGTTCATCGACCGCCCGCGCGAGCAAAAACTCCTAGCAGATATTCTGATCCCATTTTGTCGAACTCTCGTGCGTCGTTACCATAGAAAGCGACAAGAAATCCAATTCGGCGCCTCGACCGAGCCATTCGACAATTTGGCAAACAGACCCATGTGTATGGATACAACATCAGATTTGGCAATGACATGCGTCGATAGGACTGGTTTGCCATCTGGATTCCGCGGTTTGGCAAACGGACATAATGGCTCGACCCTGGGTCGGTGTGCGAGGAGGTCGTGAGTGCGTAGGGAAATGAAGCGCCAGGGAGGGGGGTTGTCCGTGGATTTGTTTGCATGTCGCCCCAAGGCTCGCTGTAAGGCTAATGAAATCAACGGTTTTAAGCGGCGAGGTAGTGTGCAAACCGGTGTGACATTTTTTGCGCCTCGGGGTAGCGATGTAGGTATCTCTCGGTCTCTTAAAGCGATTGCGGAGGTTGCAAATTTTCGTTCGGAGGGGTTATGGGGGGGCCGAATGAAACGAATACCGGTTGTTTACGTCCCGCTCACGCCAAATTAACCAGACCGCCGCGTCTACTTGCCCCGAAGCGCGATGATCGTCATGCCGTAACGATTCGCGAGTTTTACGGTCTCGTCGCGGTCGAGCACGATTGTCCGATCGGCCTCGATTGCCAGCACGCGGGCACCGGCTTTTTTCATCGTTTCGATCGTAGCCAGGCCGACGGTCGGCACGTCGAAGCGCATGTCTTGTTGAGGCTTGGCCACCTTGACGATCACAAAGCCGCCGGCGCGGCAAAGTTCGCCAGCGCGCAGAATCGCCTTATCGGTCCCTTCGATCGCCTCGACGGCGAGGACGGCACGTTCCTTGACGGCGACGCTTTGGCCGACGTCGAGGCGGCCCATTTCCTTGGCCATTTCCCAGCCGAACTGTATGTCGCGCTGTTCGCGTTCCGAGGGGGGACGCTGCGTCAGATTACCGGGTGTCACGAGTAACTCCGGACAGAGCTCCAAGGCGGATTTGAAGGAGAGGCCGTCGCGGGCGAAGTCTTTGATCAAGCTGAGAAGCAACGTGTCGTCTGTGTTATTGCTGCGTGATCGCAGGTACCAAAATTGGATCGTCCGCCAGTCGGGAAGGAGGGAAAAGAGTTTCCAGGGCTTATTGATGTAGTTTGCCTTGGTCACTTTCCCGGCCATCACGATCTCGGTGACGCCCTGACGCTTGAAGGTCCGCACCATACGGCCGAGTTTGGCAACCCCCGCCCATGAGAAATGGTCGACCAGGGTCGCGAGTTCGGGTGATGCTTCGTAGGACAAGCCCACGCAGACGACCGGCAGGCCGACGGCGCGTGCCTTCTCGGCGAAGGCAAACGGGAAGCGCCCACCGCCGGCCAGCAAGCCAACAGGCCGGCGCGGCCCGAGCGTCAGGGATGGACCGGGCGCGTAATGCGGAATCGGTTCGGCAGACATTAACCCTCCGTGATTCCCGCCTGTAGCTTGAGCTGGCGCACGTCGCGGATCAGGCCCGGAAGGCGTTCGAGGCCGATCATGATCCGACGAGCTTCGCTTTCGGGCCGGGCTGGAGTGCCGAGGTAACGTTGTTGACCGGCCAGATCGCTCGGCACGCCGGCTTTGGCGCCGATCATCGCCTGCTCGCCGATATGGACGTGGTCCGCGATGCCCACCTGGCCCGCCATGACGACGTAATCGCCAGTCGTACAGGAGCCAGCGATGCCGACCTGACTGACAAGCAAGTTGTGCCGGCCTATATGACAGTTGTGGCCGATCATGACGAGATTGTCGATTTTGGTTCCGGCACCGATGCGCGTGGCCTGGAAGGTGCCGCGATCGATGGTCGTGCAGGCGCCGATCTCGACGTCGTCGCCGATTTCGACGGAACCCATCTGCGGGACCTTGATGTGCGAACCGTTTTGCGTGCGATAGCCAAAACCATCGGCACCCAAGACGGCATTGGCGTGAACGATGACGCGGTTGCCGAGGACAGTGCCGTCATAAAGAACGACATTGGGATAAAGGATCACGTCATCGCCTAGGCGGCAGTTCCGGCCGATGACGACACCCGGGTGAAGTTGGCAGCGGGCGCCGACCGACGAGCCTTCGCCGATCGTCACAAAGGGGTGGATACCGCAGTCAGCGCCAATTTTGGCTGTTGGATGAATACATGAGTGCGAGTCGATGCCGGCCGGCAGTGATTCCGGCTGCTTCTTTAAGTGTTGGACCAGCACAATGAACGAAGCCAGCGGGTCTTTTACCGCGATCAGCGTTAGCGGCTCCGTAATACCGAGTGCTTGCAAGCGCGCTTGAATGCCGGGCGTGACGACGACGGCCGCGGCTCGACAGCCCTTGAGATGACGGGCGTGGCGGTCGTTTTCGACGAAAGTGATGTCACCCGGCCCTGCGTCATCGAGCCCGGTCGCCGCTTTGATCGACAGGGCGCCGTCGCCGTAAACCTGTCCTTCGATCAGTTTCGCGAGTTGTTGGACAGTGACTTCCACGATGCCACGCCCTTTCTCATCCATGAGAAATCGGAACGCCCGGTGCCCATTGGGTTGGGGAAACGAGGTCGATGATAGCCCGGAGACCCAGAACGCACAAGTCCGAGTGCGAACTCCCTACGGGGCAAGAAAGCGAAGCAGGGCAATGTCGTTTCCGCCTTTCCGCTTAATCACGACCCGAGTTGAGCAAGACTTTTATATCCTTGACTACGACCAGTTATTGGGCATTGGCACGCACCAAGAACAGATATCCCCTTTCCTTCAAGTCGCCTCTGGGGCTAAACGGCGCTCGTTTTTTCGGTCATCCGACTCATCGCTACGCTCGTCACGAACACGGCTAGCGCGACTGTCGCCGCCGATTCGCGGCCTTCGGCATAGGTTAATCCGTGGACTTCCGCGAGCTCGGCGAGCTGCTCCATTAGGTGCCGCGCTCGTTCGGGAAACCAACCGGTCCAGCGAAAAACATCGGCCGCGATCGTCCGTTGACTTCGGCGCACCAATGCCGCTGCCGGCTTTCGGTCCGTACCATTATCGTTGCCTGTAGGTCCAAAAATCGCGTGCAGCGCGTCGTCCAGGTTAACCGGAGCATCTGCTTTATCGACGGCGCAACTTCGGTAATGCTCATCTAGCGTCGTGTCGAGGCCGGCCACGTCCTCGTCGGCGTCTATGGCCGTGTTGAGCGGTTCGCGATTGCGAAGATCCGCCGTTATCCGATCACAATACTCGAGTTTCTTTAATGCCGGCCAGCCGGCGTAGCGGGCGCGCCAATCGAGGCCGGGCGTCATCCAGACCGCGAAAGTCTCGGCCCAGTCCTCGTCGGGATGCTTTTGCGCATACCAGCCCGGCAGGTGGACGACATACTTTTGATCGAACGGCTTGGCCCGATATTCTTCCACATACGGCAGATTAATGTCGCCAAACTGTTCGTTCCATTCCTGCTGCTCATAGAGCCGGTAAGCGTAGTTGACGACGTGCCCCATCTCATGACGCAGGTAGCGGAGCACATCCGCCCGATCGGCCCCTTCGACAAAACCGGCGTGTTCAGCGTGAAAATCCGTCAAATCGACCCGGGCAAGATAAAACGGAATGGCAATGGAGATAGTGTCGAACGGCACGCCCCATTCCGTGGACAAGTAGAAGTGCGGCCGCAGCTTCGTAAATCCACGGCTCATGGTTTCCTGACTGAATGTTGCGATGACGCTTTCCAGCATCGTGCCGGCGATAGTGAGGCCCAGGTCGCGCAAACGGCGCGACCCCAGGCCAACCTCGTGGACGACTTGATCCGGCTCCATAGCTCCCCTCCGCTCCGCTGCGAAAGCACACGTAACGAAAAGCAGATAGCGTGCCGTACTCGCCTACATCATCTGAAATGGGTCAATATCGAGCGTATATTCGACGCCCATCGGTGGTCGTAGCGTCGGCATCACCTTACGCAGCACGTGATGGAGTGACCCGGGACTCGGCGAATGCAACTGGAAATGAAAACGATAGTAGCCTTTGAGCCGAAATACCGGTGCCTCAGCCGGCCCGAGCAGGCGCACCTCCGGCGACTGTTCCAAGACAGGAGCGAACGTGCCAGCCATCGTGTTGGCGAACGACTCGGCCATCAGCTGATTTTTGCTGCGGACGATGATCCGTGCCATCCGTTCGTAAGGCGGATAGCGATGGGCTTTGCGATGTGCCATCTCGGCGGCCACGAAAGCGTCGTAATCGTGCGTCGCGGCCAGGGCGATCGCGGGATGCTCCGGCGTCAACGTCTGTATGATGACTCGTCCGCCGCGCGGACCGCGGCCGGTTCGGCCCGCTACCTGGGATAACAGCTGAAACGTCCGTTCCGCCGACCGGAAGTCGGGGAAGTGTAAACCGACGTCGGCATTGACCACGCCCACCAAGGTGACATTGGGGAAGTCGAGCCCCTTGGCGATCATCTGCGTGCCGAGCAGAATGTGAATCAGCCCATTCCGAAATGCATCGAGCAGCTGGGCATGGCTTCCAGGGCGTTTCATGGTGTCGCTGTCCATGCGCCGCACGACATAGCCAGGGAAGCGCTCCTCCACTTCGGCCTGGAGCTTCTCGGTGCCCAAGCCTTGATACTTGACTGTCGCGATGTCGCATTTCGGACATTTGCGCTGCGGTTCTTGCTCATAACCACAATAATGGCACAGCATCAAGTCGCGGGCTTTGTGATAGGTCAGCGTCAGGTCACAAAAACGGCAGTTGTCGACATAGCCGCAGGCGGGACAGTGAATGTGCGTCGAGAAACCACGGCGATTGAGCAACAGCATTACCTGGCCGCCCGCTTTGAGGGCGTCGCGCATGCCCCGTTCGAGCGCGTCGCTGAGAGCGTGGAAGCGCTCTTCTTTCGATTCGGGATTTCGGCGATCGATCAAGGTGACTTTTGGCATTGGGCGATCTTCTACGCGACTCGGCAACTTAAGCAATGTGTACTGGCCACGTTGGGCGTTGTGCCAGCTCTCTAGAGAAGGCGTCGCCGAGCCGAGCAAAATGGGGATGCTTTCGAGCCTGGCCCGCATCACGGCCACATCACGGGCATGATAGCGCGGGGTCGATTCTTGCTTGAATGAATTTTCGTGTTCCTCGTCGATGACGATCAAGCCAAGGTTGCGCGCTGGCGCGAAGACCGCGCTGCGAGCGCCGACAATCAATTGAGCCTGACCAGTGGCGACGCGCCGCCAATGGCTGCCGCGCTCGGCATCGCCCAAATGACTATGAAGGACCGCGACCTCGCCAAATCGGCCTCGGAACCGAGCAATCGTTTGCGGCGTCAGGCTGATTTCCGGCACGAGCACGAGAGCCGACTTGCCCTGGCGCAGCACTTCGTCGATCGCCCGCAGATAGATCTCGGTCTTGCCGCTGCCGGTGACGCCAAAGAGCAGAAACGCATGGAAACCGCCGTCTTGCAACACCGGCTCCAGTGTCTGCCAGACTTGCTTTTGTTCGATATTGAGACGCAGCGGGCCCTCATCTTGCTCCGGCAGATCACCAGTATCGAGCAGGCTATCCACACGTTTGACGACGCGCTGGGCGACATGCTTCGAAACCAGGCTTTCGATCGGCCCGGAGCCACAATTGGCCAACCGTTGAAGCTGGCGCATGTCAATGGCGTGGCCGACGGTTCGCAACTGATACAGAGCGTCCTGCTGTTTGGACGTTAATTTCGGCTTAGGACTGGGCCATTTGTCTTCGGGCAGGGCTTCGATAAAGGATCGTTCGCGCGTCCCCGCTTGATCGTGCGCGCCCGCCGGCACGACGGCGCTCAGGACCTGGCCCCAGCCGCACAGATAATAGTCAGCCATCCAGCGCGTGAGCCGAAGTAGGTTGTCCGTAAGGAGCGGCTCGTCATCAAGGATGCTATGAATCTCTTTCACGTCGCGGATTGGCGGCGTCTCGTGAACCCCCACGCAGTACCCCGTCGTCAAACGATCGCCCTTGCCAAACGGCACGCGGACACGCTTGCCGACCGCGAGATTGTCGCGCAGCGCATCGGAAACGCCATAGGTATAAACGTGGTCGAGCGGCCGATCGAAGACGACTTCCGCGAAGAAGCCGGACGCCATCGGCCTTGGCTCATCGGTGCTAAACAGTTCGCGTTGCATGGTCTGGGTCATAATCGACCTCCGCGATGCGCGTTACGACGGCTATAGTGTTCAAATATATATTATCCGTCGCAATCAAGCGCCGACGAGGTCGGTAGGTCAATTTTGACGCATTTTTTCTTGATTTGCACGAAAGATGAGATGTGGGATCGATGAAGTCGGGCTCGGAAGGTCAAAGAATGGGTCGATTATGCCGTTTGCGCCGTTTGGTAACAGTGAAAATCACGCCACATTGGCCGGATCACGATCGGACAGTGCCAGATCCTCGGCCAGGCTTTCGCGGACTTCGTCGCTCAGCTTGCGCTTTCGTGCCGATATTCCGGCAAAGCGATGGAGACATAAACAGGTTGTCGCGACTCCGTCAGCGTGCGCCGACCATCGGGATCGAGGACGAATTGAACCCAATGAGCTGCCCCGATACAGCGGTCTTCGGGACGGGTCGTGAGCAAATTGGCGGGATATTCGCGGTTACCGACGTGCAAACGCAAAAGCTCGCCGCGTAGCTCGCGCCACGGAAGCAGTGCTTCGAGCAAGCGCACCGGATCAGCGACACGAATGATCAGAGCAGCCTGCAGCCGTTGGCGGCGCGGCAATAGGCGATTATAAAGATCCAATTCACCCTGTATATGGCTTGGATCATAGAGCCTGGCGATTCGGACGATTTCCTGCACGCGGAACCAGAGCGTCTGGCGATTCTCGAACAGCAATGTCATGTCCGGGCCGACCTGAACACGGCGGTAGCGATCGACGTAACGCGCATGGGTTTGAAAGAACTCGCGGCGGTTGACGGCGAATTCGTCCAAAGGCATCAGGTCTTCTACAGTCAAATCTTTCATCGAAGGACATCCGAGCGACGTTGCGGCATGCCAAAGATCGCGGAATAAATCAGCGCGCCGATCAGCGCGCCCGCGATAGGCCCTGCCCAATAAACCATGTGGTCCCCAAGCTGAATACCAGTCGACAGCGTCGCTTGCCAAACGAGCGGCCCGAACCAACGCGCGGGATTGGCGGCGCCGCCGGTCAAATAAAAGCCAAACAGAATCACCAGCGCTGCGCCATGCCGACAAGCATCCCGCCGACGCGCGGCCCGCGCTGGTCGACAAGGCTCACGAGAATTGCCAGCGTGACGACAGCTGTGAAAAACGCTTCCAACACCACGCCGCTGGCAAGGGAAGCCAATCCAAGCGTCGGTCTTCCATCGGTGGCCGTCATTAGCGCTTCGGTCAAGTGCGGCGTGCCGAGGCGTGCCGCGATCAACACTGGCTCGGCGAACGTCAACAACACGCACAATCCGGCGAGAACGGCCCCAATGAGCTGGACCAGAATCAACAGCAGCGTTTGGCTGAGTTCATAGCGTTTGAAGACATAAAGCATCAATGTTATCGCTGGATTGCAGCAGCCATCGGAGATGAGCGTCGTCGCAGTGAGCAGAATGGCGAGGACAAAGCCCTCAGCCAGCGCGATGCCGGTGACCTCGGGATGAAGGCTCGAAGAGACAGGCAGATAAAACGCGCAAACCGTCCCGGCCCCGACATAGACGAGGAGAAAGGTGCCGACCATCTCCGCGAGGTAGGACCGCAGGTTTCTATCCATGATGACCCTTTCCAGGTGATGACGGCACATTCAAACGCTATTCGCCCGCCCTGTCAAGGCGGGGCCAAAGTAGATGCGGCATGTTGCCGCGTTTGGTGTTCCATTTTCAAAGAGGAACGCGGCAAGATGCCGCGTCTACGATTTTAGCTCGCATTCAGCGCCCGCTCGGTCGCCGCGCGCGCGACCGACTCAATCGCGATCGCGGCGACGGCGGAGCCGTAATCGAGATCGATGTTGGCCATCGTGTCGTGGCTGTCGTGATAGCCGCTGCGGTTGATGTCGTAGTTTTCCATGAACAACACACAGGGCACGCCGGCATCGGAGAAGATTTGGCCGTCGGTGTTGTAAAGCGTGCTGCGCGGATCGTAGGAAGGGCGTACCTCGCCCGCCACTGCGAGATGCTTGGCGACTTCAGGAATCGCGCCGCCATGTGGGCTGCGGCGGCCGCGACCCGCGTCTTTGCGACCGGCGCGCTTGTTCCACGAGACCGTTCCGGCGTTCCAAATCGCGTTGGCAAGATGGGATTGGTAAGCCAACCAAAGAGCTTGTGGTCCAGTCCCCGGCGCCATCTGGAATACATCTCTATCGCGATCGTTATTGTGCGCTACCATATCGAGAACATAGAGCCCCTGCACGCGTGTCTTGGAGAGGTCGCGCATTTTGCCGCCTTTGAGCCGCATCTTGAGCGTGCCTTCGACGAGGCATTGCGTCAGGTGTCGGGCGCCGAGGCAGTCGGCCGGGAACTCTTCGCCGGTCAAATGTATGAGCCAAATGTCGCAAGCGAGTTGGCCCGCCTTGCTCAGCTCGAGAAAAACGGTGGCCGCAAGCATGAGAGCCGCCGTCGCCGAGTGGTTGTCGTCGGCCCCGGCCGCGGCGAGGCGAGCGCCGTCGCCTCCGTAGCTTGGATCATAATGGTCGGCCATGTAGGCTGTATCGTAATGATCCGCCATGATGACCGCCCGACGTCGATCGCGCCCGGGAATGACGACAATTAAATCGCGCTCTTCGAGGCGGCCTTCTTGATTGTTGAGCCAGCCGCCCATCCACCGGTAATGAAACTCCGTTTTCCAAGAAAAGGGCAGATCGCCGACGACGCGCCTTGCCAGTCATGCCGGCGGCTGCGACGGTCTTGCGGTAATAGCTCAAAATGAATTCGCCGAGCGCGTCGAGGTCGCGATGATGATGGACCAGATGTTTTTGCGTCGGCGCGTCACGTACACAGTCGGCATTGTTCTGCGTGAGATATTTGCCCTCCGCTAACGAAGCGATCATTTTCCAATACTTCACCTCGAAGTCACGCCGTGCGGTGTATTGATAGGTGAGTGGTTCGGGCAGCGGCGCGTCGACAGGACCGATGCCGCCGCGCAGCTCGTCTGCCAGCCGCTGACCTGATTCCAGGTCGGGCGCCCGGCTCGGCAGCTTCGTTAGCCAGCTTTCAAGCGTCTCTTGTGCGGCGATATTCACCAGCGAAACGGCGAACGAATGAGGCAATGGCATATCGCCGAGGAGCGATCGGCTATCGAGCAACTTGCGGACGTTGACAGATGTATGATGCGGAAACGCGGCATGGACCCGATCGTAGATCGACACGCCCGTCAGATGCGGCTCGCGCTGCAACAGCCGTGGCCAAAGTTCGATCGGCTTCGGCAAATTAGGATTCTTGGAATCGTACGCCGTCAGATACCCGAGCGGGCCATCGTACATTACCGTCGCCTGGCCGGAGTGCGCGTCTTGATAGGCGATTAGCGGCCTATGCCAATAAACATCGTGCCGGCCGACGCGCATCGGCGGATATTGAAAACGATAGCCAAACAAATTGCCCTGATTCACCGCATGAAGCGCGCTGCTCGATCTCTTGAGGACCGGCGTTTGGGCCATCGAGCACCAGACGGTGCTGTGTCGTCCATAGTTGAGCGTTGCGCGCCATCGGCTTGCCGTAGAGCCCGAGATCATCCTCGTTGGCGCTAAAGAGGACGTGGGTCACCTTGTCCTCATGGTCGGTCAGCGTCAGCTCTTCTTCCTGCATGCGCATGCGCTCAAAGCGATGCGTGCGGCGAAAGGTATTGCGCGTCGGCCCGAAATTGTGCTTGTCAGGGCTCTCTCCCGGTTTCACATCATGAAGCCAACCGGATTGCGGCACGCGCAGCCCATACCACCCTTCGCGGCGATTCAAGAGATGAAGCAGAGGGATTTGGTCGGCGAACGGAAGATCCTCTCGCAGCTGCTGGTAGAGCGATGTGCCCCAGAAAAAGAGGCTGCCGGGAAACGGCAACAGGTGCAGCTCGCCCGCCAGGTAAGCGTTTTGAACGGCCGTGGGCAGGCTGGCGAACGGTCGAAACGTAATCAAATAGCGGACGCCGTGCGCCGGGCCTTTACCCATCAACAGCGGCTCTGTCCACGACGGCATAGGTCCGTCTTGTCGGCAAAAATCGGCGTCGTCATTACAGGGCAGGATACGCAGACCGGCCTTGCGAAGATCTGCAAGTCCATCCAGCGGTTCGTCGTAGGCGGAGTGGAGCAGGTTGCGCAGAAAGGTATGGGCGAATTCCTCCGGCAATTCCTGATCGGGTCCATCGTAGAAGCCAAGCCAAAACGCTCGGGCCGGGCCTTGTTCGCTGGTGCCAAAGACGGTCCAGCGCACCCGACCTTTGTCATCTTGTGTGCGCGCCAGGGCCATCGGCAAGAACAGGACGAAGCGTTCGTGGTGCAGCGTGCCGGCATGTTTCGCCAGTGATTCAGGCCAATAGGGGTTACCGATCAGCTTGCCCTTGGCGATGCCATGCGCTTGCCGGCCACCGCCCAGATGCGCCATGGAGCTGACTACTTTTTGAGCGAGGCGGTCCATGCCGGGCCGCAGTTCGAGGTGCTCTTCGTATTCGGTGACATGCCAGCCCCAAGGGTCGGCCGCTGTGAAGAGGAGCGAATCCTGACAGCCATAGGGTTTTCGACCTAGGAGAGGTGGAGGTAAAAACTCGGAATAGGCGCTGATGGGATACTGGCCGGCTCCCTGAAACCAGGGCCAGCCTTCGACGAGCTGCGGCCAACCGGACGACATGGCAAATCCTCATCCATCATCGGGAGCGCGAACCTTTGTATATGAGGAAAGAAGGATTGAACCACGAATAAGACGAATAACACGAAATAAGACAAAGAAGAAATGTGTGATTGCCTCGCCCCACTTCATTCTTTTCTTTCTTGTCTTTATTCGTGCTATTCGTGTTATTCGCGGTTCAATCCTTCTTCCGCTTCATGCTCGGTTGGTTCTCCGATTCAATTCGGATGCGCCCCGCTTCGCGCAAGCGCGTGCGGAGGTAGCGTGCGCGGGCGGCGTTGCGTTCTTCGCCGTCGAGGGCGGCACCCATCAGTTTTTGCAGGTGCGCCGGCTGGGTGTGGATGAAGAGTTCGTTGACCGTGGGAATGGTGATGTCGTCGATCAAGCCGAGATTGATGCCGAGGCGGACGAAGGAGAGCAATTCCATCGTCTCTTCGGAGGTCATCATCGTCGCGGAGCAGAGGGTGCCGTAGGCGCGGGCGATCTTGTCCTGCAGGCCTTGGCGATTGTCGCGCAGCCAGGAGTCGTGCGCCTGGCGTTCGTAGGTGATGATCTGCGGGATGACGCTGTGGATCTCGTTGAGGATGTTCGTCTCGCTCTTGCCGAGCGTCACCTGGTTTGAAATCTGGTAGAAATGGCCCGAGGCGCGGCTGCCTTCGCCATAGAGGCCGCGCACGGCGAGGTTGATCTTCTGCAGCGCGCGGAAGACTTTTTCGATCTGCTTGGTATGTTCCAGAGCGGGCAGGTGCAGCATCACGCTGGCCCGCATGCCGGTGCCGACGTTGGTCGGGCAGGCGGTCAGGTAGCCGAACTCCTCGCTGAAGGCATAGGTGACGCGCTGTTCGAGCAGGTCGTCGATCGCGATCGATCTCCTGCCAGGTTTCGTCGAGGGTGAAGCCGCTGCGCATCACCTGCAGGCGCAGGTGATCTTCCTCGTTGACCATCAGGCTGACGGTTTCTTGCGGCACGACGGCGACGCCGCGCGGCCCATCGGCGGTGGCCAGTTCGCGGCTGATGAGCTGGCGTTCGACGAGGAACTGGCGATCGAGCGTCGACAGATTCGGCAAGTTGACGTAGCCCAGGCGCGGGTCGATGTCGAGCTTGGCGATGCGTTCGCGCAGCATGGGCTTCGATCTCCGCCTTCTGATAGCTGCTGGCGCGATTGGTGAAGGGAAAAGCGGCCAGGTTGCGGGCCAGGCGGATGCGGCTGGAAATGACGATATCGGACTCCGGGCCCGTGCCGCGGAGCCATTCGCCACTGGTATGAGTCAGGTTATCCAGATTCATCCGTGGCTTCCTTCTTTCGCAGCAGGTCGCGTAATCGGGCGGCCTCTTCGTACGCTTCCGCCTCGACGGCCGCTTGCAGTTGCCGTCGCAGCTCCACCAACTCCGCGTGGCGATCGGGCGATACGATTCGCCGCGGCGCCTTGCCGGCATGGCGGATCGACCGGTGGATCCGCCGCAACAGCGGCTCGAGCCCCGCGCGAAAGACGAGGTAATCGTGCGGACAACCGAGCCGTCCCTGGGCTCGAAACTCCATATACTTTATGCCGCAGGCGGGGCAAGTCAATCGGGCCAGCGCGTCGCTGGGTGCGCCCACATGCTGGCCGATCAACGATTGCAGGATGGCCGGCAGATTGATTTCCTGCTGCTTGATCAGCTGCTGCCTCTCGGCGCAAGCCTGGCACAGGTGCAGCTCTTTCTTCTGACCGTCGACGATATCCGTCAGATGGACCGTCGCCGTCATTCGCGCAGAGCTGGCACTTCACGCCGGCCGCCCTTTCCTAGACGGCACCAGCATGCCGATGACGCTCTCAGTCTCTTCCATCTTGCGTAATACGATCGCGCAAGTCGGCGGCCTCTTCGTAAGCTTCGCGATTGACCGCTTGAACCAGTTGTTTGCGAAGCTGCACCAGCTCCGCCTGTTTTTCTTTGCTTTCCGGCAGCCGTTGCGGGGTCTTGCCGCAGTGTCGCGTCTCGCCGTGAATGTTTTCCAACAGGGGGATCAACTCGTCGCGAAATTCCTGATAATCGTGGGGGCAACCGAGCCGGCCCGTGTTGCGGAAATCGACGAACTTGATGCCGCAGATGTCACATTCATGATTCAGTGCGCCCGGCTCGTCAAGTTCTTCGCCGTGACCGCCCGAGGATGGTTTAACCGCAGCCGACTTTTTCTGTTGTTTATTAGGTTCGTAGAGGTAGCGGTGAGCACACTCCTCGCAGAGATGAAACTCCTCGACTTTATCTTCGGTGACGATCTCAGTGATATGCAAGGTGGCGGCCTTGGGACATTTCTGGCACTTCATCGCCGCGCCTCCCGAAAGGGCCCAGGCTGTTACGGAAGACCCAAGCCCCATTCTAACAGGGGGGTAGATACTGTCAAGGAAGACAAAAAGCGGGCGATGACATCGATGTGTTACGGAATTCTCAGGAGGTGTTTGGCCCGTTGTTGCCGCATTAGCCAGAATGCGGCGGCGCTGGAGGGGCCGCTGCATTCTGGCTAATGCGGCTGCAATGCAAGTGCCCCGTCTAGACTAAATTTACGGGTGGCACAAGACATTCCTGTCTGTGCGGGAACCGACGAATGTGCCTTTGGCTGCACAGACAGGAATGTCTGTGCCACCCCTAAATTTTGTCTGGATGGCCCGCTAGGATCCCAAATACGCTACTTCGCCCGCGCCAGCTTATAAAGATCGCTGCCCATTTTCATTAGATAGAGCACGTCGTTCTTTGGGTCATACTCGAGCCAAGTCAGGCCGCTGGTTCCTTTGAGTTCCTTTGGCGGCGCGATTGGCTTCGACCACGTCGTTCCGGCGTCGTTGCTCTCAACGATGCCGGCGCCCGTGAGGACGAACATCTGCTTGGCATCCTTACCGAAAACCGGGCCATAGTGGGCGTCCTTCATATCCGCCACTTTTTTCCAGGTCGCGCCCTTGTCGTCCGTGAGAATGAGCGCGCCGTCGACGAGCCAATAGAGTTTGCTGTCATGCCATTTGGGCAGCGCTTGGGCGCCGTTGGCACCGACCGGGCTAAAAGCACCACACGGCGCCCACGTCTTGCCGCCATCGGTCGAGCGCAACAGGTTCGGTTTTGGCTTGTCTTTAGACTTAGCTTCGGCGACGACGGCGGTCTTGCTGTCGAAAACCCAGCCGCTGCCGTAGCCTTTGCCGACTTCGACGAACGATGCGCCACTATCCTGAGACGCCAAAAGCAGGCCGCCCGCTTCGTGCTTGAGCGCCAGGACAAACTTCATCTCTAGATCAGTCCAGTCAACCGCGCACCAGTCGATATGAGCCGATTTCGGATCTAAAAACTTCCATACCTCGCCCTGATTCGCGCTGACGCCAATCGGCGAGCCATAAACCAAAGCGGTAGCGATGCGTTTCGTTTTCCCCGTTGGATCGAGCATCAAGCAGCCCGGCGATTCCGTGCGTCCTTTGGGTTGCTTGTCGCTGACTCGGCGAAAGGTCTTGGCTTGATCATCCGAACGATAAAGGCCTCGATCGCTTACGAAAATGTAGACGGCGCCAATGGCCGGATCGACCGTTATGCCGCTGAGCCCGCCATATCCCGCTTTCTCGGCTTGAACCAGGTCCCCGAGCATGCCTTGCCAGGCAGGTTCGTCAGCGGCTCGGACAAGAGAAGGAAGGAAAACGAGCAGGGTGACAGTCGCGACCAGGGATCGCATGAGGTACTCCGTAGTTTTTTGTCTTGACGAGCCGGGAGCGTCAGCGACCAAAGAGCCGTACGCTCGCTTGGATTTTCTCCGGTCGCTGACGCTCCCGGCTCCTGAATACAAATCACGCAAACGTCAGTTTGTTTCCAGCGGCGCCAACCCGTTGTTCGCCGGCCCATTGATGACTTTGCCGAGCTTATCGAAGCGCGATCCGTGGCAAGGACAGTCCCAGGTCTTTTCACTGCCGTTCCAGGCGACGATGCAACCAAGATGCGGACAGACGGCGGAACACTCGTGCAGCTGGCCTTTGGTATCGCGGTAGACCGCGTGTTTCATGAGCCCGCGGCGAACGATCGCGCCACTACCTTTCGCAATATCGTCGACCGAATTGACGTCGCCGCCCGTGAGCCAGGCGGCATATTGCCCGGCCACGTTGAGGTTTTCCTTGGTGAATTCGCCCGCTGCGCCGATGGTCTTGCGCAGGGTCATATAGTTTCGCCCACGGGTTTTCATGGCCCAGGATCAAGTCTTTCAAGAGCATACCAGCGATGGTGCCATGCGTCATCCCCATGCCCGAGTTGCCGGTGACGACATAGGTGTTTTCCTTGTCGCCCGGGTTGCGTCCGATGTAAGCGAGCCCGTCGACGGTCTCCATGACCTGGCCGGCCCAGGTGAATTCAATTTCTTCAATCATCGGAAAACGCTCGCGCGCCCACGCCTCCAGCCGTTCGTACCGCTCCGACCCATCGTCAGCTTGGCCTGTTTTGTGGTCTTCACCGCCGACGATCAAAATATCCCGCGCGCCCTGCTCATCCTCGACGCTCTGAACGCGCACGTAGTGATACGGATCTTGCGTGTCCCACAGGAGAATCTTCGGCACCGAGCCGCGCGGCACACGTGCGCCGATGACATAAGACATATAAGGGGCCTGTTTTGTGTGAATTACGAGCAGATCATTTATCGGCACATTCGTCGCCACGACGACGGCACCGGCGGCAACCGTATAATTCCCGGCTTTGACTCGCGCGGTAGCGCCTCCTTCCACCTTGTCTGCGTGTGTATTGGTGAAGATCCTGCCGCCATCGCGCTGAATCGCTTTGGCGAGGCCATGAAGATATTTTAGAGGGTGGAATTGTCCTTGATTGGGAAACTTCAGGCAAGGGCCGGTGTCAAACGAGGCCAGTGGCACCCGGTGATGTTTAATGACATCGGTAAGCCCGGCTTGGCGTGCCGCGACCAATTCACGATCCAGCAAATCCTCTTTGTCATTTGGACCAAGAAAGAGGTAGCCATCGACTGCGCTCGAAGCCACAGTTGATCTTTTCCTTTTTGACAATTAGCTCGATCTGATGAATCGCCGCCGTGTGGCTTTCCGCCGCGAGCTGGGCGCCGCGCTGGCCGTGCAGCCGCTCGATCTCGGTGTACCGATCGTCGATTTCGTTGGATAAATGAGCCGTCGTCACTTCCGTCATTCCGCCCGCCAACGAGCCGTCTTCGAGAACGACAACGGTGCGGCCCGCTTCGATGAGCTTGTAAGCCGTGGTCAGGCCAGCGATGCCGCCGCCGACGATGCAAACGTCCGCCGTCGTATTTTGTCGCAGCGGCTGGTAATCGGGCATCTCGGCGGTGGCCGCCCACACGGATTTGGAAGGATCGGTATGGGTTCCAAGTGACGTGTTCATAAGATCGCCTCACGCAAAGAACTACGATATGGCGACTAACAAAAAGGCAATTATCGTACCAAACGTGGTGAGGGGTTTGTTTAACCGCGAGCCCGGTAGGCGAGCGCGCTGCGATAGCGCTCGCCCTTGTGGCATGGACTCAAGACCATGCCACCTCACAAAGGGAGACCTTCGGTCGTTATAAGTGGAACGGTCTGGAGACGGTTCCACAACAGGCGCGAGCGCTGTGCGACAGCGCCAATTGAAAAAGCGCTATCGCGCAGCGATCGCCTGGCGGCTCCCGGCTAAACTTTTTGAACGATTTGTCGTTTTACGCCGATTCATACGCCTGCTTCAACCAACCGAGCAGTTCCTTGTCCAGCTCCGAGATGTCAGCGATGCGCACCCGATGCGTGAACATCGCATTGAAGCTCCCCGACTCCTCCAACCGACCGGTTGGTTCGACTCCCTTGAGGATCAACCCAAGATCGACACGTTTTGCCGTCGACGGCTGGATCAGAGCGAATTGTCTCGACCGGCGCAAACTCACATTCGCCTTTTTCGGCGACTTCGACATCGGACCCAAGTTTTCGCACGGCCGCCACCAGCGCTTCATAGATCGGCAACAACCCAGCCTTGGCCCCTGCATATTGGGCAGCTACCAAATCTTCGCTTCCCGCCGCCGTTGTTTCCGCCGCCGCTAGTGCGCGATGCGCCACTTGGTTGGCGTAGCCATGGGTCAGCCCATGCTCCTTCTTGAGAAACGCGACCAAAGCACCATGTTTGGTTAGACCAGAGCTGCGAGCCGTCTCGACCCAGGAGTTGATCGATCGACCGGTCTTTTCTTCGAGGTTGCGAATCAGACTGGCCAGGCCTTCTTCGGGGGATGTTGCCATCGGGACCTCGGGGAGGATTGTTGTGAGTTTCGTTATCTCTTTGGATCGCTAACATTATCACATTCGTCCAAGTTAGGAACCCATCCCCGTCAGCAACTCCGCCGGTGAGCGCGTCCGCGCGTGCTCCTCCTTATGCTTGCGAAACCACGCATCGACCAGCAATACGCCATCCATCTCTTCTAAACTCAACACTCCGGGCAATACCGGTTTATTCAGATAGACCTTCTCCAATAGCGCTTGTACCCTGGCGGCGCTCGCCGGGTCCTGCGGCGCGGGCGTCGTTGCCACGGCGCGGCCCTGGTGGATTAAGTACCAAATCTCCCTATTATTCGCCCCCGGCAGGGTGTAAATCAGTGATCGCCGGGCGGCGGCGCGGACGCGGTCGAGTTGGCGCAGCATCCAGAGCAGCACTTTGAGCCGATCACGGAGGATGGCGGCGCGCTCGTAGTTCATATCGGTCGAGGCTTGCATCATTTCTCGTTCGAGCTTGACCAGCACTTCGGCATCCTGGCCTTCGAGGAAGCGCTGGGCGGCGGTCACTTGTTGGTCGTAGGCGTCGCGCGAGCAGCCGGCGGCACAGGGGCCGCTGCAACTGCCGATCTCGTGACGCAGACAGCCGGCGGCGCGGGCCATCGGGAAGAGTTCCGTCTGATCGGCGAAGATCATTTTTTGCGACTGCGCAATCACGCAGCTTGTAGACGTGATTGATCCAGCGCACCGCCTCGCGGCGCTCGGGCCCAAATGGACAGGGCCATAAAACGACAGCGCGGTAGATGTAGGTTTGGAGGAGAGGAAGACATAGGGGGCGGGTCGGCGGCCGATGCAAACGTAGCCCCGGCGCGGTGCCGCGCGGTTGGCCATAAACGTTGCAGCGTGGCCGCCAGCGGCGAATCAGCTCCAGCTCGCGGATCAAGGCGGCGAACTCGCTGTGAGCCGGCTCCCAGACGAGTAAGCGGGTCTGCCCGATGATCCGCCCCGCCTTGGGATCGCGGCTTTTCGCTCGGAAGTAGCTCAGGAGCCGGGCGCGTAGCGATTTGGATTTGCCGACATAGATCAACTCGCTGCGCGCGTTGACCATACCATAGACGCCCGGCATCTTCGGAGCATGATGCCGCACCAGCGCCTTGAGCCGGCCGGATCGGGTGCCCTCGACTCGAAACAAGCTGCCCGCCGGGGCAACGACGCTACCTGGCCCGAAGCCGGTGAAGACCGATCGTGAAAAGAGCCCTCTCACGCGCTTCCTTTCGCATGGCAAACTGAGGCGATTGTGCCGATTGTAGCAGCTGCAACGACGAAGCCGAGTATTTTCCGTGAAAACACAGGGTTTTCTGCCTGGGCTCTTGCATACTGAACTTGTGTACAGTAAATTCTTGACGACGACTCGGGGTCGTCAGCGCCGGGGCCACCCAAGCTGGTGATCGGGGTGGCTCCGGTGTGCTTGTTTTATTGGAGGGTGCGATCAAGAATTGCCAAACTGCCGGTAGTCATTCTTTCCAACCTCGCCGCCCCTTTTGTAAAAATTACAAGCCATAATCCGTTACCATTCCTATCGGCCTAACACCGTTTAGGCCATAAAGCCCGTGAAATCCGCACGTTGGACACCTGGGTGCGCGAAAATCGGTCCTCTTTGTCAGTCTCGGCTCATGTTTTGCGATAGAGTTGTTTCGGCATCCCATCGGCCCGGTGGGTTTGCATCACGTTCTTCGCTCCTGTCTCGGCGAGGAGGCCAGGGAATGACCACCCGTCCATCGTTTGTCGCGTTGCTCTTAGGTGCCTTGGCTTCGCTGGGAGCCTCGTATAGTACGCCCAATTTCGTGGTCGAGGCGCCGACAGCCCAGATCGCTCAGCAGATCGGGCAATACGCGGAGCAATACCGCAAAGAAAAGGCCCTGCAATGGATTGGGCAGGAAATGCCGCAATGGGGTCGGCCCTGTCCTCTTAAGGTGACCGTTAATAATCGCGGCTCGAGCGGAGCGACCGAGTTCGCTTTTGATAATGGCAGTATTCTCAGCATCAGTATGCACATCGAAGGGCCATTGGATCGCCTCATCGCCAGTGTGTTGCCACATGAAATGACGCATACAGTGTTCGCCTATTATTTCCGCCAGCCCTTGCCGCGCTGGGCGGATGAGGGCGGTTCTGTTTTGTCGGAAGACGACATCGAGCGCAAGCGCCACGATCAGATCATGGTGCGCGAAATTCTTAATACGCCGGGTCGGGCTATCCCGCTCCGCCGTTTGTTCGGCATGATGAAATATCCACCGGATGTCTTGGTGCTCTACGCTGAGGGGTATTCGGTCACGGATTTCCTCGTGAGCCGAAGCAGCCGATCTGTCTTCCTGGCCTTCATCGCGCAGGGAATGCGTGGCGATTGGGACAACGCCGTGCGAACGCATTATCGTTTCAATAATTGCGAAGAGTTGGAAGGGGCCTGGCTGAAATCTTTGCGTGATAAGCGCGCAGCCCCGCAAGAGCAGCAGGGCGGTGGCATCGCACTCGCCGACGCTCGCACCGGTGTGGGCGTTCAAGCTGTGCCGACGAGCCGTGTAACCATGCGGCAGACGGTGCTGCCGCCGCAGTTGGATGAAGCGCCGCAAACGATCGTGCGCGGCCAAATGCCTGCCGAGACACCGATCCGGCCGATCGGAAATGGCTCGGCGGGCAAACCGGAGTTTCTGCCGGACTATCGGCCGCAGCCGACACAGGTGCAACCGACGGCTTTCAATACACGGCCCGCGCCCGCGAGCGAAGCTCGCTTAGGCGCGCCGCAATTCGAGGCGCCGCAGGCGACCCTGGGAGCGCCAGTGATGATGCCGGGGTATCCGAAATAAAGGGTAACGAACCGAGCCTGAAGCGTAAGCGAAGAGCATTTTCATTTTCTTAAATTCAAAATGCTCTTCGCTTACGCTTCAGGCTCGGTCGGTTTTGACAATCGTCTCTCATCCCCCTAACTTTTCCGCGATCAGCACTTTCGCCTTCTCAAGCGATTCGTTCAACTTTGTAACATCCGTACCGCCCGCTTGGGCCATGTCTTTTCGGCCGCCGCCTTTTCCGCCGACGACTTTCGCTACCTCGCCGACGAGCTTGCCCGCCTCTAGGCCCTTACCATGAAGATCGTCGGTCACGGCGGCGAGGAAAGTGACTTTGCCCTCGTCGACCCAGGCGAGCACGATGGCGGCGGTCTTCGCTTTTTGCCTCAGGCGGTCAAGCTGCGTGCGCATCGCGTCGATCGGTGCGGCAGGCATTTCGCCGACGATGACGTGGGCCGTACCGAGCTTCGTCGCCGCGGCGAAGAGTTTGTCAGCAGCGCCGGCGAGGTCTGTCGAGGTCCCCTTCTTGAGCTGGTTTTGCAGCTTTTTGACTTCGTCCTGCAGCGCCTCGATGCGCGCGGGTAGCTCCTCTGGCTTGCAATTGAAGCGCGTCAGGAGGTCGTCCACGGTGCGCGCAAGCGTTTGCACGGCCGCGACCGCTTCACGGCCTGTGACCGCGGTCAGCCGGCGCACGCCTTTGGCCACCGGCTCCTGGCTTAGGATCTTAAAGAACCCCGCTTGTCCGGTTCGTGTCAGATGCGTGCCGCCGCAGAACTCGACGGAATCTTCATTTGTCGCGTCTTCAGGCCTGTCCTTGCCGATGAGCAAGACGCGCACCGGGTCGGGGTACTTCTCGCCGAACACCGCACGCACGCCGGCGATCTGTTTCGCTTCCGCCAACGGCATCGGCACGGCCGTCACGGGTAAATCGCTGTAGATCTTCTCGTTCACCAAGCGCTCGACCTTCGAGATCTCATCGACTGACAACGCCTTGTCATGCGTGAAATCAAAGCGGGTTTTCTCCGCATCGACGAGCGAACCTTTTTGGCTGATATGCTCGCCGAGTACCTTGCGTAGGCCCCAGTTGAGCAAGTGCGTCGCGGTGTGGTTGCGCATGGTGTGCGGCCGAGCGCCGCCGACTTCAAGTGTCGCCGATTGGCCGACCTTGATTTGGCCGCGCACCACTCGGCCAATGTGCAAAATGCTGTCGCCCGAGCGCTGGGTGTCGGTCACTTCAAATTCGCCCGCCTCCGTTTTGATGCGACCCGAGTCGCCCACCTGGCCGCCCTGTTCGGCGTAGAAGCAAGTCCGCTCGACCAGCAACGCGGCTTCCTCATCTTCATTGAGTTGGCCTGTCTTGATGACCTCATTGTCGCGCACCCAGCCTTGGATTTTGCCAGCCGCGTTAAGGCTCTGATATTTGGGCGAATCGTCGGTCATTGGCAATTCGCCCTTGATCGCGGTGACGACAAATTTTTCTCGTCCCTGGCCGGAGATTTTGCGATGCTCGGCGATGGCCTCGTCATACCCGGCGCGATCGACGCCGACGCCGATTTCGCTGCCCATCTGCTCGGTGAGGTCGATTGGGAAACCGTAGGTTGTATGCAGATCCGCCGCGGCCGGGCCACTGATCGCACCCTTCCGCGCTTTCGCCTGCTCGACCGCTTGGCCGAAATGGACCAAGCCACGCTGAATCGTCTTGAGAAACTCTGCTTCCTCGGCGCGGAGAATTTCCGTCGTCTGCTTCGCGTGTTGTTTGAGTTCGGGAAACGCCGCGCCCATCTGGTCGACGAGTACAGGAATTAGCTTGAAAACAAATGGTTCGCGTTGATCGAAGTATTGATACCCAAAGCGCACCGCGCGCCGAATGACGCTACGTAAAACTGCGTCTCTTTTTTTGTTGCCGGGCCGAGCGCCATCCGTGATTGCGAAAGTCGCCATGCGCAGATGGTCGGCGATGACGCGGAAGCCGATGTCGTGCATGTCGTCGAGCTTGCCGCCATATTTCCTGCCGGTAAGTTTGCCAATCGCATCCATGATCGGCGTGAATACGTCGGTATCATAGTTGCTCGATTTCCCCTGAATTACCGCCGTCACACGCTCGAAGCCCATGCCGGTATCGACGTGCTTCGCGGGCAAAGGGGTCAGCTTCTTATCTTCGCCGCGATTGAACTGGATGAATACAAGGTTCCAGATCTCCATTACCTCTGGTGAGCCGCCGTTGACGAGCTTGCTGCCGCTCTTATCAGGGGTGCGGTCGATGTGGATTTCGGTGCAGGGTCCACAGGGGCCCGTTTCGCCCATCTCCCAGAAGTTGTCCTTCTTGTTACCCATGTGGATATGGGTGGGATCGATGTCGGTCTCCGAACGCCAAAGCGCTGCCGCTTCTTCGTCGGGGGCGAGGCCTTGCGCAGGATCGCCCTCGAACACGGTCGCGTGGAGTCGGGTCTTGTCCAGCTTCCAAACCTCCGTCAGCAGCTCCCAGGCCCAGCGGATCGCCTCCTTTTTGAAGTAATCGCCGAACGACCAGTTGCCGAGCATCTCGAAGAAGGTGTGGTGATAGGTGTCTTTGCCAACGTCGTCGAGATCGTTGTGTTTACCTCCCGCACGGATACACTTTTGGGTATTTGCCGCCCGTTTGTAGGCCCGCGAGCCGGTACCGAGGAAGACGTCTTTGAATTGATTCATGCCGGCGTTGCTGAACAGCAGCGTCGGATCGTCGAGCGGCACAACGGAGCTGGATGGCACAAACGTATGGCCATGTTTCTTCACGAAGAAGTCGATGAATTGTTGGCGTATTTGGGTCGAAGTTAACATTATTGAGTCCGGTCAATGATTATAGAAAATAATAAACAATTACAATTGTTTAGCCGCGAGCCGCCAGGCGAGCGCTGAGCGATAGCGCTAGCCAACAGCGCTCGCCTGTCAGCTCGCGGCTAAACGGCCCGTTGCACGGCTGCATAGACTTCGCGTAACGCAATACCATGTTGCCGCGCGACGCGGGCGCAATCTTCGTACTCGGGGGTGAATACAGGAGCACCTCCGTCACGCCAACCGCGCTTGCCTTGAATTTGGCCCCACGGTGTCTGCACGCTCGCCGTCTCCCGCTGCAACTTTGACCGTTCGACGATCGTGCGGCGGACGCCAAACGTCGCCGTCTCGCGGAATAGAACGGTCTCGATCGCCTCCAGCGCGGTCGGCGGGGCTAGGACGCTCAGCAAAACGCCAGGCCGATTTTTCTTCATCTGAATTGCCGTGGTAAAGACATCAAGCGCCCCGGCGGCGAACAGTAACTCGAAGCAATAGCCAATGACCTCGGCGGAGACATCGTCGAGGTTTGTCTCCAATAACCAGACCTGATCGCGCTCGGCGGGGTTCGGAGCGGCTGTTGCCGTGCCGACGAAGATGCGCAGGAAATTGGGTTGTTCGAGAAAGTCGCGCTGCCCGGCGCCATGGCCGATCTGTTCGATCGTCATGAGCGGCGTGTCGCACCATTCTTGAACGACGGTTGCGAGAATCGCCGCGCCCGTCGGCGTCGTCAGCTCGGCTTTGATCGACGACGGGGCCAATGGAATGCCTTTTAGCAACTCGGCCGTGCCCGGCGCGGGAATCGGCATCAGGCCATGAGCACACTTGACAGTGCCGCTGCCCGTCGGCACCGGCCGGCACGTAAAGCGGTCCGCCTTGAGCAAATCAAGCCCGATAGCGACGCCGACGATATCGGCGATGCTATCGAGAGCGCCGACCTCGTGGAAGTGAACGGTATCGAGAGCCATCCCATGCGCTGTTGCCTCGGCTTCGGCGACACGTCGGAAGATCCGCAATGCCAGATCGCGCTGGGCTTCCGTTATCTCTGCGCGCGCAGGATGGCTTCGATGTCGTGTAAATAACGATGTTCGTTTTCCTCGGGGGCATCGATAAAGACCTGCGTCGAGCGAAAGCCACCCTTGCGGATTTTCTCGGCCGTCAGGCGAATCGGCAAGCCAAGCGAGTCGAGCCCGGCCTGGATCGGCTCGAAAGGCACGCCCGCGTCAATCAGCGCACCAAGCGTCATGTCACCACTGATGCCGCTGAAACAATCGAAATGTACGACACGCACGCCAGAACCCTCCATTTACAGAGGATTCTACGGACAGGGAGGGATTTCGCTCAGATGAGTCACGATTGAACAGTCACGGGGCTAAAAGCGGTCCCTTCAGGACCTTCGGGAAGGCGTCCCAACAGGTTTGATACGTCGATTCCAGCGGGCACGGCACATAGCGGTCGGCTGTCAAAAAGATCGGCATATCGGGCAACGCGTCGCCGACGACAATCGGTTCGACAAACGCCCGGATGGCGACGCCAGCAGAATACGACATGACGGTCAATGGCTTGTCTGAAGGTAAGGCAAACTCGTCATCGTGCAGCCGTTCCCAAATCGCACGGTGCATGCCCTGTGGATCGCGCTTCGACGGTGGGAACAAATCCACAATCAGCAGGTGAATGCCAGCCCAAAGAAATTCCACCGATTTGCGAACGAATGATTTGACTGCATGCTGACTATCTTTATTACCCGGCGACAAAATCTCGATCACGGCCACGACGTCGCCATCCGACGAATGGATTTTCAGTCGATCAGCTTTCTGGGCGTAGCGTGTCGCATCCGCTACCGCCACGTGACGCGTCTTCACAGGCACGTCCGAGAGCGCGATTCCGCCATCCTGGCTGATGCCCGGATGATAAGGCACTGATAGAGCAACGACAGCCGGCTCGGGGCCGCCTGTGCGCTGTTCAGTTAGGGCGAAGTATCCCTCAGGCAACTGGCCCGCATTGAGGACATTGCTGATCGTGTTAATCCAGTTTTGGTGAAACGAATGAAAGCGATTCGCTTGAACCCGCGTCCAGTCATGAATTGGCATGAGCCACCTCCTTCCGAGACTATAGCATGGCGGAAGGCTTCAACGTTCCCTACCTACGGCACTCCGACGCTCACCATGACGTTGTAACACGCATGTGCCCCGACGGTAATGCCGAAGCCGCGGTACTCGAAAAGGACCGCGAAATAGAGGCCGGCGATGACGCGGAACAGAAAGACGGGATGGCTATATTTTTGGCCGTAAGGCCCGAGGTGATGGGCAGCGGAGAAGAGGATGGCCGAGATGACGGCAGCCGCGAACACGGCTAACCAGCGGGGGGCTTCCAAGAAGAGGAATAGGCCAGCGAGAACTGTGTACAGGCCGAGTCGGAATAGGGCTTCTTCGTAGATACCCGCTCCGATGTAGGGCAATATCTGGCGCAGACCTTGGATGGGGCCGGCACTGACCGAGGTGGCCACTGTGAATTGGTCGAGCAGCGGCGCCAAGGCGCGGCTCAGGGCCCACAGGCCGATAGCATAGGCCACGCTTTCCAGGACCATGCCGCTCAGCGTGCCGAGCAAGTCGCACGAGGGGTCGTAGCGGCGGCGCCAGATCCAGATGGCGAAGACGATTGCCAGAAGAGCTGGCGGCACCCAAAAGGCTTGTAAGCCTACCATAAACAAGCCACGCCGTAGCCAATGGTCCGCGCCATTTCGCAGCACTTCGGGATGCTCGCCGCCGAGCAAGAGGACGCCCGATTCATATGCGACCAGCAACGGCAATACGAATAGCCAGCAAGGCCACGGGTGGCGCGTCGCTTGCTGATAATTCGGTTGCGAGGACATGCACCGGGGTTCCTACACAGGTATCGTTGTTGTGCGCCGCGCTCGGGGCTAGTGACGGCTTACGCCCATTCGGGATGCGTATCAGCCAAAGCTGTGCGCCGTTCCTGGCGCGACAGCGAACGGACGATGCTTTGGTGATCGCATTGCGCCAAATCGAGGTAGTGGGCGGCGGCTTCTGGCTCGCCTAGCGGATTGAGTAGCAGCACGACGACGGGGCGCGTCGGGTTTCCTCCGTCGCGGCGTGAATGAGGCGTGGCGACCACGACGCCGATTGAGCCGTCGGCCAATTCGACGGCGGTACCGACCGGATAAAACGAGAGATGCAACAAGCGCTCAGCGTGATGACGGTCGAGGAGGCCCTCTTCGGCCAACATGAGCGTGTCAGCCAGGGCTCTCCGCGAGGAACGGGCGGGGCGGTGCGGTCGTTCCGTGCAAAAGCTGGTGTAAACGTCGCACACGGCCAAGAGCCGCGTCAACGACGATACCTGGAACTCACGCAGGCCATCCGGATAGCCGGTGCCGTCGAGCCGCTCATGATGCGACAATGCGGCTTCCTGCAAATAGGGTGCTTCATCGTGAAGCGGCGCTAATAATGACGCGCCGATGGCGCAATGAGCCTCGACGACGCGCCGCTGATCCGGAAAAAGCGAATCTCCTTGGCCTAAAATCTCGGCCGGTACTTTGAGCATGCCGACGTCGAACAGCAGCGCCGCGAGGATGCCGTCGAGCGCGCGCGAACGCAAATCGGCGTCGTGACGCACGACCCGTGCCATCACACGGGCGACCGAGATGCTATGACAGGCGATGAAGCGCGTGATGTTCATCGGCGAATATTCGGGCAACCGGAGCGGTGCGCCTTCCTGAGCCTCGTGGAGAATGCTGGCGGCCAGCGGGCGCAACGACGACAACGAGATCGTCGCTCCGCCGGCCAGACTCGCCAGAGTATCTGCGAGATAGGAGATCGTCTCCGTCTCGTTCCGATGAATCCTGGCGTGAGAATTCAGCGATTTCACGCGAACGGCCACTTCGGCTAACATCGCCTCGACGCCTTCGCAAAGATTCATTTGGGCCGCGGCACTGTCGGGGAATAGTGGAATCATGCGGATGGCGGTGTCGGTCATCGCCAACGTCTCACGATAGAGACGGGCCAACGGCTCAGAGCGGGGCAGCAGAATTTCGGGCCCGACGTCGCCTTCGGGCGTGGCCAGCTGGGAAAAGGCGTCATCAAGATGGCGTAACTGTTTAAGCAGCTCGGCGGCGCGCTCGAGAACGCGCCGAGCGCGCGCGGTCATTTGTCGAGGGAGTGGTTGCAGTTCGCCGCTCAAGGCAGGTACACCAAACGGGCGCGTCAGGCGATCGAGCGCCTGCCCTTGCTCGCCGACAGCCGAGACATGCTGCTCGAGTTGATCGAGATCGACGGCACCGGCCGACTCTTCAACGAGAGAGGCGACGGCGCTGGTAGCCTCGCGGACCATCCCCTGGGCGATTTCCAGGCGTTGCCGCAACGTGGCTATCTTGCCCAGTAGCTTCTGGGTCTCGCTCATGGCCATCCCCCCAGTGCGAACTCTGTCCCCCTCAACGCCGGTTTCGACCGGAGCGGAGAAGCCCCCGTCTTGTAGAATCGGAGGTTGGGACGGAGCGACTTTAATAAGGGAGATGGTTTCAGGGATTCTGCTTAGCTTTCCCGGCCGTTCGCTAAAATACCCCAGGACACACAAGGAGCGAGCGTATGGCCAATAATTCGAGCAACGGCGTGTCACGCAAAGTGGGCGAGGGATTGCAAGTCCTCGTCGTCGATGACGAGCGTCCGCACGCCGAGGCAGTCGCGGAGACGCTCGAACGGGTCGGCTACGAGTGTACGGTTGCCACCAGCGGTCGAGCCGGCTCGCAGCTGATTCAGCAAGACGACTTCGATCTCATTTTGACTGATCTCAAGATGGCGGACCTTGACGGTTTGGCCATTCTGCGCAAGGCGCGCACCGAGTTGCCCGACGCCGAAGTCATCATGATTACCGGCCATGGCGACGTCAAAACCGCCGTCGAGGCGATCAAGCAAGGGGCGGCCAACTATCTCACCAAGCCGATCGACATGGCCGAGCTGCGCGCCATCGTCGAGAAAGCGTCGGAGCGGCTGCGCCTTGCTCGTGCCAATCGGGAACTCAAGCGTCAGCTCGACGAGAAGTTCGGCTTCGAGGGCCTCATCGGCAACAGCCCGCGCATGCACGAGGTCATTACGCGCTTGCAGGCGCTCTCCGCGACAAATGCCAGCGTGTTGATCCTCGGCGAGACCGGCACAGGCAAAGACCTGGTCGCCCGGGCCATCCATAACAATAGCCCGCGCAAGAATAAGCCGTTTGTGCCTCTTAATTGTACGGCATTCAACGAAAACCTGCTCGACGATGAACTGTTCGGCCACGAGCCTGGGGCTTACACGGGAGCTGAAAAGCTACGCAAGGGCCGTTTCGAATACGCCAACGGCGGCACTCTGTTCCTAGATGAGGTCGGTGACATGCCGGTAACACTGCAAGCGAAATTGCTGCGCGTGCTGGAGAACCGGGAAGTCTTTCGGATCGGCAGCAACGAGCCAATCAAGGTCAACGTCCGCCTCGTGTCGGCCACACACCGCGAGCTGGACACACTGGTAGCCGAAGGCAAGTTTCGCCAAGACCTCTATCACCGCCTGAAAGTGATGACCGTGCGCCTGCCACCGCTGCGCCAGCGCCGCGACGACATCAAGCTCTTGGCGGCTCACTTCATGAAAGAATTCAACCAGATCCACGGCAAAAACGCTCAAAGCATCGCCGAGCCGGTCCTCAAAGCGATGCTGGCCTACGAATGGAAAGGCAACGTCCGCGAGCTACGCAACTTCGTCGAAAGCATGGTCGTCCTCGACACCGACGGCATATTGAACGTAAACGACGTCGAAGACGGCGACCTACTCAAACGAATGCAAGACCCCAGCAACGCCACGGCAAGCTCCAGCGGCCTCATCGGCCGCCCGCTGGCGGAGGTGGAGCGATACTACATCGAACAAGCGTTGCTAATGACCGAAGGCAACCGCGACCAGGCCGCGAAGCTGTTGGGAATCGGGGAGAGGACGCTGTATCGGAAGATTAAGGAGTGGCAGGAGGAGGATGGGAAGGGGGGTGAAGAAACGTGATCTGAAACACCACGACCTATGATGTTACTACCAGAGGACGGAGACAAGACCCGAGGCGGTAATGTTTTGATCGCAGGTAATTAACGGAATACGATTAGGCGCGACGGCTAGATTAAGCGCGGTGGCAGCAATTTGTCGATCATGCATTTCGTTGATGGTCGTCAAAGTTAGAGAGATGTCTAGAATTGCGCGATCGAGAGAAACGATGACGATTCGGGGATCGGCATCCACGTCGGCAAGCAACGCGGCTACGGAAGAAATCGAGGTTTTGCTTCGATAAACGACCCAACAGGCTTCAGCCAACGCAATGACAGGTAGATACAGCACGCTTGAAGGGTCCTGTATCGCACCACGAGCGTTGGCGCCCAAACGAGGGTTGCTTTCAATGAACCAAATCAAGGCGTGAGCGTCGAGGACGTATTCAGCGGCCATGCGGTTATCCGAGTTCCTTGTCGCCACGCCATTCGGCCTCTTGAAAATCTTCGAGAGTAGACATTCGTCCGATTGCGTACTTGCCGTAAATCAAGTGTTGCGGCAGTAACGGCGTCTGATTTTGTGGAATGATGATGACGCGGACGCGCCCGGCCGGCATATCAGGGGGTGGCTTCAAAAGCTCAATTGAACCGTCTTTGTAAAATCCGTCAACGATTGAAGTCATGGGATATACCTTTCATTGTTGGTCAGCCTGGCCATCGCGATTATACAGAGCCAAGTCGCCGTTGTGGTAACGACTCGCGTAGAAACTCGTTAAACGAGTCGGCGAGTTGCTGACGCCGAGCCGCCCAAAAATCCTCGGCTCGGTCAATGGCCCAGAGAGTCTGATCTGCCGGAATACATTGGCTTTTCAGAACCCGGGCCTCAATTCTCTTAAGGTACACTTCCGGGCCAGCCTGACCGATGGATTTATTCACATCTCCTACAATAAAAGCGATATTTGCAACATTATCCGCACTTGAGCGGGTCTTGATGGAAAACTGGCCACGGGCGAGAATGTGATGGCGATCAACGGCATTTTGTAATAGTACTTTGGAACCTGTGAAAAAATCGAGTATCCCACGGTTCATACAGGCAATGTAAAGTGACAGTAACCCGCTACGGTCAGCTAGTGCGCCGGAAAAATCGGCGGGATGGGCTACGAGGGGTGAGCGAACCTGTCGCAGATTCTTTAGCAACGCTCCAATCGGATCGGCATCGCGGCAAGCCTTGAGATCTTCGTCGAGCCTGGTTTCACTTGAGCCACTATAGCGATGAAGGAGGGCGGCTAGAGCTAACCATCCCATAAGGCCTTTAGAATCACGATTTCGAGGTCCGGTGGTTGCACATAAAACGATTATTGGAACGACAAGAGCTCCCGACCAAAGAATATCCATGTTTACGAGGCCAAGTTCGCTCCGGATCAGGCCAATGGCCTGCTCTGTAGCTCGTTTGGTCTGCTTCCAGGCATCAAGGACTTCGTTTTTCTCGAGTTCGTGCAGGGGCGTTCGATTTCGACCATCAGGTTTAGCGACAAATGCACAGGCGCGAAAGAGGTGCATGATGTTGAGCCGGTTAAATCCCTGCTGTTTCAACTCGGCAAGAAACGGCGCAACCTCGTCTGCTATGAAGCCTGTGTGGCGTGAGGCGACATGTGCGCTTTCAATGTCGGCTTTCTTGAGCTTGACCCCTAAAGTGTTGATTCTCTCAAATGCTCGTACTGCGTCCTTAAAGCTATGATCCACCATTCCGGACTAGGGGCACTTCATAATCCAGGATGCATCGAACTTTTTCAAAGCACGCCTCACGCTTATCGGCTGCGCTGCCACCGTCGAGATTCCGTCTAAGTTGGCGGTAAAGTTCGTCATCGCAGAGATCAGCGACTCGGATCCAATTCCGATCATTACGCGTGGCCGCATTAGCAAGCCGAAACTTGTCCTCAACGGGATTAAAAACAACCTCAATGTCTTCGTCGCCACTCATGGTCCGCGCTAACGTGATGACTCGTTGTTGGCCGTCAATCAGCCAACTCATAACGGATGCACGAAACGGTCGCGGCTCTCTTCGGCGGGAACGGGCCTCTTCCTCGCTTTGCCAAAGGAGTAGGGAGGAAATAGGAAAACCTCTATAAAGCGAGTCAATGAGATGCGGGGCCTTGTTCTTTTTCCAGACGTATTCCCTTTGGAACTCGGGAATTACAATGCGTCCTGATCGATAATCGTCGATGAGCTGCCTCACCTTGACGTTTTGATGTTCCAGGCAAGGGTCACTCATGATTGCATAAACTCTTGGATATATGAGAGCGTCTGGTGCTGTTGATGAACAAATTCTGAAGTTAATCGCCACGGGTCGGTGCGGATGAACAGCGGATTATCCCGGCCGACTATCGGCTGCCAGCGGGTATATTAGAAGAGGGCTAATAGGCGTATGTCAACTGCCAACGTCAGGTATGTCGGGATTTTATCTTCGGCCGTTGGTGATCGAACGTCGTGATCACATTCTGTTCAAGTCGTATTTCGTCAAGAAGCCTGGGCTCCGACTTCGCTGACGCTTCAGGCTCGGTCGGCCTGTCTCTTGCTTTGTTGCGAACGGCAACAAATATTGAACCGTTCCTTGAGATCTTTGCTTTCAGCAGATGAAAAGGTACGATGCGATTATATTCCCGATCGGGAATACGACTGCAAGTTATGCAGGTCGTCGAGGCCCGATCGGGAACGAAACGATCGGACAAGGTTCAATTATTCCCGAACGGGAACAGCAGCGTTGAAGGCCAAGGCGTCTGTTCCCGATCGGGAATAGCATAGCAAATGAACGGGTTCATGGGACTTCACCGCAGTTGAGCCATTGCTTTCACGACTGGTTTCGCATCACCCGAGGTCTCAATGTCTGACTCTATCGTGGCCAGCCCCGAAAAGATTGGCGAATATATTCGTAGGCGCCGAATTGCCAGCAAGATGAACCAGAAGGAGTTAGGCGAGTTGGCGGGAGTGGGGACGCGATTGATTTCCGAGATGGAACGAGGCAAGCCTACGCTTCGCATGGATGCGGCAAACAAGGTGCTTCGCGTTTTCGGGAAGATGCTAGGCTATGTCGACGCCCCACGAGATGAGGTTGATTTATGAGAATGCGTTTTGGCCGTGTCAAGCTGGATGGGAAGCCGGTTGGAACGATCGAGGGCGATGGTGAGCAAACACAATTCGCCTATTCGGCTGCTTGGCTCGCTCGCACCGATGCTGTGCCGATCTCCGTGACGCTGCCAGCGGGCAATCGACCCGAATGAACGGGGGTTCTCTGCGGATTTGTTTGCATCTCGCCCTTTTCTCGCAGCGCAACCTAAAGACAGCCAATGTGTTAAGGCGCAAGAGCAGTGTGCAAACTGGACTCTATCTCAGTTTGGCCGTTTCGCAAGGGAATCGTCTGGACAGCGCGGGAGTTCTGTGTGTGTAGGCGCAATGCAATCCATTATGACGATTCGGAAAGAATGAGAGGGACCGGCGCCAAGGGGGGTACCACACACGAATCTTGGCGCGACGGTCCAGGCCACGGCGCAAAATCAATGCTATCAAGTGGTTGTGTTAGCCGACCGTCGCGCCAAGGTCATGTGCATTTTTGGCGCGACGGTCGGCACGCAATGTTCCGCGCGGAACATTGGGGGGCTTGGACGGTATTACGTCGCAAGTCCGTAATTTAGCGGACAAGCACTAATGCTTGTCCGAAATTTTTTCTTCTGCTAACCTTGTTCCTCACGCGCAACCGATTATACTATTCACCTGTACATCAGTTGGCCTCAATACAACAAACTCCGGCCCACGCCGTGTTTTATCCCTCAATAAAGGACCTAAATATGAGCGCAGAACAAGACAAGGAGCTGAAAAACGCCCTCAAACAGATCGAGCATTCGTTCGGCAAAGGCGCCATTATGCAGCTTGGCGGATCGGGCACGGCCGATGTCGCGGGCATCTCGACCGGGGCGTTGAGCCTTGATCTTGCGCTGGGCGGACGTGGCTTGCCGCGCGGGCGCATCATTGAGATGTATGGTGCGGAATCGAGCGGTAAGACGACTTTGGCGCTGACTGCGGTTGCCAACGCTCAGAAGGCGGGTGGTGTCGCGGCCTATATCGACGCGGAACATGCCCTCGATCCAGGTTGGGCCAAGCGGCTTGGCGTCGATTTGGAAGGTCTGCTCGTCAGCCAACCGTCGAGCGCGGAAGAGGCTTTGAAAATCGCGGAAATGCTCATCAAGTCAAACGCGGTTGACATCATCGTGGTCGATTCGGTCGCCGCCCTCGTGCCGCGTGCCGAAGTCGAAGGCGAGATCGGCGATTCGCATGTCGGCATCCAGGCCAGGCTCATGAGCCAGGCGATGCGCATTCTCAATCCGACTATTGCCAAGACCAAGACTTGCATGATCTTCATCAATCAGATCCGTCAGAAGATCGGCAATCCGTATGGCCCGTCCGAGACGACCTCCGGCGGCTTGGCCCTCAAGTTTTACGCCTCCGTGCGTCTGGAAATCCGCCGCGCCGATCAGATCAAGGATGGCACCGAAGTCATTGGCAACGAGATCAAGGTCAAGGTGGTCAAAAACAAGATTGCCCCGCCGTTCCGCCTGGCCATCTTCGATCTCATGTTCGAGCGCGGCATAAGCCGTGAGGGCGATTTGATCAATCTGGCGGTCGAGGACAAGATCATCGATAAGAGCGGCGCCTGGTTCAACTACGGTGAGATTCGTTTGGGTCAGGGCAAGGAGAATTCCAAGCAGTTTCTACGAGACAATCCGACGCTGATCGAGGAAATCTCACGAAAAGTCTTGGAGAAACGCGGCATCGGCGTGAACGGAGCGCCGGTGGCAGAGCTAAACGGCGAGGTCGAAACGAAGGCCGAGCCCACCGCGCCGACCCGCGCAAGCGCAGCACCGCATCGGCCGCGGCGGCAGCGGCGAGCGAGGCGTAAGTATTCGCCCCTCCGACGCAGACCGAGCCTGAAGCGTGAGCGAAGAGCATTTGTGTTTGAGATTATAAATGCCCTTCGCTGACGCTTCAGGCTCGGTAAACGCGCCAACCTGCGTCATAATCGCTAGAATTCCCTTCGCTTGAACGCTACAACGATTAGAATCTAGGTATACGCCCTGGATTCTGCTCTCTGGTAGTGTTTGATAGGAGGGTCTGGCTCGTGCTCACCTCTTCTCGGCTCTCAATTCTGCTTTTTTGTCTGGTCGTCGCTCCCCAGACCCGGGCGGATGACGGGAAGGCGTCCCCAGAATTGGCCGCGCTGCAGCGCAGCGTCGAGAAAACGGTCGCGGACAATGAGCCCTCCATCGCCTGCATCCTCGTCTCGCGCAGTAAGAACTACACCAAACTCGAGCCGCCAAACAAGGAGACGCCAAGCCCAGGCCGCCTCGGCCGCTTTGACGTCGAATTCGCGCGGCGCAGTCGGCCGGAATGGGATCGCGTCGTCAAGACCCTCGATCTTAGTTCACCCGATCATGTTCCGGAAGCGTATGGCAGCGGCGTCGTCATCGACGAGTCGGGCCTGATCCTCACCAATGCCCATGTCGTCAAAGATGCCACCAAGATCTATGTTCGCCTCTCTGCGAATCGCGGCAGTTGGGCCGATATTCACGCCTCCGACCCGCGCAGCGACTTGGCAGTGCTGCGGCTTCTCGACAAGGTTCCTAACCTCAAACCGGTCAAATTCGGCGACGGCGGCAAGTCGCGTAAAGGCCAATTCGTAACTCTGCTTATCAATCCCTTCAACGCCGGTTTCCGCGACGGTAGCCCGAGCGCCTACTGGGGCTTGATCAGCAATACCCTGCAGCGGGTTAAGAAACCGTACACGAACGGAGCACACATCCCGCTAAATCCGTTGCATCAGTATGACATTCTGTGGGAATTAGACACGCGCCGAATCTCGCCTGCAGCGGCGGCGGCGTGTTCAACATCGATGGCGAGATGATTGGTCTCACGACGGCGCGGGCGGCGTTCGACGGCAGCGAAACTCCAGGAGGTTTCGCTTTGCCTCTGAACGATTACGTCCGTCGCATAGTCGAAGTCCTGCGCAAGGGCCAGGAAGTGGAATATGGCTACATGGGGGTCTTGCTGAGCCAGTTGGCCAGACCAGGCGCGGGCGTAATGTTGGACAAGGTCACGGCCGGCTCGCCAGCCGCCAAAGCAAAGATTCACGATGGCGACACAATCCTTGAGGTCAATGGCGTACCGATACGAAGTCAGGACGATGTCTTCCTTCAAATCGGTACACATTTGGCCGGGAGCACGATCAATGTCAAGATCCTGGATCAATACAATCAAACTCACATGCACAAATTAACGCTCGCGAAGTATTACATCGACGGGCCAATTATCGCGGCCAATCAGCCAGCGCCGCGGCGCGGCCTGCGCGTCGATTATAGCTGCATCCCGAGCATTAAAGCGGGCCGGCCCGATCTCATTCCGATAGTTGAGGGTGTTGCCATCCGTGAGGTCATGCCGAATAGCGCCGCCAAGCGGGCCGACCTCAAGACCGATCGCATCATCACGAAAGTTAATGGTTACCCCGTAACGACACCTGCCGATTTTTATCGAGAGATGGATAAAGCGGCTGGTCCGATAAAGCTGAGCTTGCAGAAAGAAATCGTCCCCGAACCTGTAAGGCCGCCTTCGCCGAAAGAAGCCGTCCCTGAAGAAACAGTGACTCTGGACGCGAAGTGAACCCTACCACATCGCCGAATCGCAAGCGATTTCTACGAGGTACGACCCTTAATCATGCGTTACGCGATCTGCAATGAGACCTTTGAAGGCTGGGACCACGAAAGCATTTGTCGCTGCGTGGCCGGGCTTGGCTATAAAGGACTAGAGATCGCGCCCTTCACGCTTGCTGACCGTATCACCGACGTTTCGCCTGAGAGACGTCGCCAGCTGCGGCAAACAGCCGCGGACCATGGCCTGACTCTGCTCGGCCTACACTGGCTCCTCGCCAAGACCAGCGGCTTACAGCTCACCTCGACCGATGAATCGGTGCGCCAGGCGACGGCTACCTACCTCGTTGAGCTGGCGCAGGCGTGCCGCGACCTAGGTGGATCCGTTCTCGTCTTTGGTTCACCGGCGCAACGGCGCATTCCAGCCAATTTGACGCGCGCCCAAGCAACCGACCTGGCACTCGATACGTTTCGCCGCGCCGCGCCTGGCATCGCGGCCACCGGTGTCCAGGTCTGCCTCGAACCTCTCTCGCCACCGGAAGCGGACTTCCTGAACACCTGCGCCGAGGCTGTCGATCTTCTCAACCGGCTCGACCATTCAAGTTTCGTCCTTCATCTCGACGTCAAAGCGATGGCTACGGATGACGCCCCCATTCCCGAATTGATTCGCCGCCACGCTTCCCGAACGGGCCATTTTCACGCCAACGATCCGAACCGGCGCGGCCCGGGATTCGGCACTTGCGACTTCGTGCCGATCTTCCGCGCCTTACGGCAGAATGGCTACGACGGCTGGGTCTCCGTTGAGGTATTCGATTACGCGCCCGACCCCGAGACGATTGCGCGAGAGCTTGCGCTACATGCGCGAGTGTGAAGCGAATTGTTAACTCATCCACGGCAGGCGCCAAAAGACTCGCTTTCTCACGGAGGAGAACCATCCATGTCGCGCCCTCTCTGCCTTCTGCTCCTCAGCGTCGGTCTTCTCGCCGTAGGTGGCGCACTCTGGTTCTTTTTCTGCATGCCAAGTGCGGACAGCACCGCCCCAACTCCTCAAGCCGAAAGCCAAATCGAGGTTGGCTTCGGCGATGCCGACATAACGCCCACCGTTGGCGCTAAGCCGGTCTATATGGCCGGCTTCGGTTCCAATCGAAAGGCAACCGGCATCCACGATCGTCTTCATGCGCGAACCGTCGTCGTCGGGAGGAAAGATAAAAAGATCGCAATTGTCTCTATCGACGTGATCGGGTTCTTTTATCCCAATGTTGTGAGCGTTCGCCAAGAGCTGCGTGATTTTCGCTATGTCCTGGTGACTAGCACGCATAGCCACGAAGGCCCAGATACGATGGGCCTGTGGGGACCTACGCCTTTTCAGAGTGGCGTCGATGCCGAGTATATGCAGCGCGTCGAGAAACAGATCGTAGCCTCGGTTCGGATGGCCGACGAGACGCGCAGGCCGGCGCGAGCGGTCCTCGGCACCGCGCTCGCTCCGGAGTTATTGCACGACGGCCGACTGCCTTTGGTCAAACACGACGAGCTGGTCGCCCTCGAATTCCGTGAACTCGACAACGACCGGCCCATGGGCGTTGTCGTTCAATGGAACTGTCATCCGGAAACGCTCGACAGCAAAAACACACTCATCAGCGCCGATTTCGTCGGCTACGCCGTGAACCACCTGCGCGAAAAACGAGGCTGCCCAGTCGTCTATTTAACCGGCACCGTCGGTGGACTCATGACTTCGCTCAAGGTCGACATCAAGGGTCCCGACGGTCAGTCGTTGAAAGATGGCACCTACGAGAAGACCGAAAAGTATGGCCATCTGGTCGCTGAAGTCGCGGAAAGGGCGTTGGAAAAAGCGGTGCCGATGAGCTTGAGGCCCTTTGACGAGGAGCATCGGCTCATCTATTTGCCGATCGAAAATAAGTACTATCAGCTGGCCCGGACGATGGGTGTGGTCAAGCGGGAAGCCTTTGTTTGGGACGGCAATCCCAGCAAGGCCGCGCAATTGCCGCTGGGACAAGACGCCAAGCTCTTTTGCCTACAAACGGAGTTAGCCTACCTGCGACTAGGCGAATTGGAAATCGCCTGTGTTCCTGGCGAGATCTATCCCGAGTTAGTGCTAGGCAAAGTGCAAGACCCAGCCGACGCCGGCGCGGATTATCCTGACGCCCCCGTCGAAGCGGCACTTTACAAGCAGCTACGCGGGCCGCATCGCATGATAATCGGCCTGGCCAACGACGAGATCGGCTACATCATTCCCAAACGGCAATGGGACGAAAAGCCGCCTTATTGTTATGGCCGCACACAAGCGCAATATGGCGAGATCAACAGCCTCGGGCCAGACACGGCGCCATTTCTGTGTGAGGCGTTTCGCGATTTGATGAATGGGCGGAGATGAGGGATCGAACGTTTAGCCGCGAGCAGCTAGGCGAGCGCTGTGGGATAGCACCGTTCGAAATAATTGCTACCCAACAGCGCTCGCCTAGCGGCTCGCGGCTAAACGAAGACGCGAATTAACGGTTCTTAACGCGCGACGACGGCCCAGCGGTGGTTGCGGGCGCATCGTTGGGCAACGGTTGTGCCATTTGGCCTGGCTGCAGTCCTGGCGCGCCAATCATTGGCAGTCCGCTGTTGCCGGGCGCGGCCATAAATGGCGAAGTGCCCATGGCGGCAGGGTCTTCCAGCATCGGGCCGCCTTCACAACAGCCTGGTCCAGCGCTTGAACCTGAAGTAAGCACGCCTTCGGTAGGCCCGCAAGTTGAGCCGCCACAACGGAAACGGCTCATTAATTGGCCATTGCCGATCCATGAGTTTGTGCAGCCACTGATCAAGCCAACCCCGGCCAGCGCTAGCACGGAGGTCCAACGGCACCGGTTCATGTACGGTTCCCCTAAGTCGCGATCGTTCCACGCTGGAACGGATGACGAGCAACGTGAATAAGTGAGCACGGCTCACCCGTGCGTTCAATCATTCCTCGGAACTTTAATCCAAGCAAATTGGATTTCAAAAACAGGGGGGTCGGCAGGCTATCCCCGCTGACCGTAATCGTCATGTCGTGAACGATCGGCAAGGAACGGAAAAGTGAGAAAATCGCATTGGTTTATCAAAATGCGAGCGGCGCGGCGTCAGTCTGCAGGTTTCTGAATAACCGACAAACTGACGCCGCGCCGCTCGCCTGACTGGATACAAATTACCGAAGCGGTCATCCGGCCTTATTGCCCGGTGCTTTCGCAGCCATCTTAATCTGGTTGCGCAGATAGTCGAGCGCCGTGTTCAACTGCTTGTCGTCGAATTTCTTCGGGTCGACGCGCTTGTCGGGACGCTGAATCATCTCGATTTCGTGATGATACTCGGCCAGGTCGTCTTGTTGATGCGGCGAGAAGGGCACGACTTTATCCGGCGTGACGCCCCATTCCTCGTCGTCCTTACCGGTCGTCGCGGCCTTGTTGATATTCTTGCCACTGGGGCGGTAGTAGGTCGCGGTGGTCAGCTTCATCTTACCGCCGTCGAAGCGTTCGATGCTCTGGACGCTGCCTTTGCCGTAACTGCGCTCGCCGATAATCAGGGCCCGCTTATGGTCCTGCAGAGCAGCCGCCACGATTTCGCTGCCGCTGGCGCTATAGCCATTGATGAGGCAGACCATTGGAAAATCGGTCAAGCTGCCGGCGACGGTGCCGCGATAGACCATCTCGGGTCGTGACCGTTCCTTGACGGTGACGATCACGCCGTCGTCAATAAAGAGATCGGTCACGTCCTTGGCGCTGCCGAGCAAGCCGCCGGGATTGAAGCGCAGGTCGAGGACGAAGCCTTTGACGCCGCGGCGCAACAGGTCCATCATCGCCAGCCTCATGTCGCGGAACGAGTTGTCCGAGAACTGCGTGAGCCGGATGTAGCCGATCTTGCTTTCCGGGTCGATCATGTATTCCCAGCTGTCATCGGTCTTGCGCTTGGCGCCGATGACGGTCTCGACCTCGACCTGGCCGCGACGGATCACCATGTCGAACGGCTTGTCTTTGCCTTCGCGCTCGATGGTGAGCTTCACAGGCGTATTGATCTCGCCGAGAATGATTTTGACGGCGTCGCTGACGGTCATCCCCTTGGTCGATTTCTCGACCGGCTTGCCGTCGACGTCGGTGCTGATGTTGAGGATGAGATCGCCTGCCATGATCCCGGCTTTGTAAGCGGGGCTGCCTTTGATCGGCGTGACGATCTTCAAAACGTCCTTATCGAGATCCTTGCCGATGAGGGCGCCGATGCCGTTGAAATGGCCGCGAATATCCTGGTCGAACTTGGCCAGGCGTTCCGGGTCGATGTATTCGCTGTAGCGATCGAGCTTGCGCGTGATGCCGGAGAGGGCGATGTCGATGTCCTTGTGCTTGCCCAGGTCTTCGCGCTTGCCGAGTTCCTGGCGGGCTTTTACCAGGAGATCGAGCATCTCAGCCATGCCCAAAGTCTTGGGGTCGCCGAGCTTCGATTCGACGTCCGCAGGCATCTTCTCTTCGGTGCGGCGATAGATTTCCTTGATCGCCGAAACCACCATCTCGCCCTGATTCATGTCCTTGACGTACATTTCTTTGATTAGCTGGGTCGCTTCGAGGACTTTCTGGGCGAACGTCAGAGCGTCGGCGCGACGCAGCTTCATCCCTTCGAGGATTGTGTTGCGCTCGGTGCCAAAGGCCTCCGGGGTGACAGTGCCCGCGACCAGTTTTTGGTAATCTTTGCGGAGTTCACGCTGCGCTTCAAGGCGCGGCATACGGGCCAGGAGGGTCTGCCCTTCCTCGGACAGCTTGGCGTCGATCTTGCCGTCCTTTGTCAATTCAGCCAGCTTTTTCAGGTTTTCTTGAACCTTCGGCCAAACGGCTGGATTGTGGACAAGCGGATAATGATTGCCGCGGCTGCCAAGGACAAAGTGGATCTGGCCCTTTTCATCCTGGGTCTTGGCATATTTCTTTGTCAGCTCGGGCATATTCTTGTCGAGGTACTCGATCAGTTCATCGACCGTGACCTGGCCATCCGGCTCGTATCCTTCCGTGTCAGCCTTGCCCGCGAGGCCATCGAGCAGCGCCTGGGCGAAGATGCCGTGTTTCTCGCTGTTCAGCGACAGCGTGAGACCGTTGGTCTTTACGAAGACGAGGCGGCCGGGCAATGGCGCCTTGTCGGGCCCATCGCTGCCGACGAACTCTTTGAACGGGTCCTTGTCGAGCACCTGTTCGATCAGGCTACGGGCGTTGCCGGCGAATCCGACGAATTCGACATCGACGAAGCCGCAGAATTTCTTCGATTTGAGATCTTTGAAGGCGTCGGCAATCTCCGACGCGGTTACGGAATCCTTGTCCTTGCCCTTGAGCGTCGAGTCGCTGGCGAGGTAGCAGCGCCGATCCTGATCTTTGCCGATCATGGCGCTGGAGCCGAAAAAGCCGAACAGAATGGGATCTTCGGGGCGGGCTTCCTTGGCGATCCATTGGACCGCGTCAAGGATGTTTTTCCGCGTCGCGGGCGTGCTTTTGCGTTTATCGTCTTCCTTGCCGAGCAAGAGACGGATGTTTTTGGCGCCGAGATAGTCTTTATTGGCGAAGAGGTCATAGAGGGCTTTGGCGTCGTCCTCGGCGTGAGGGCGCGCCTTGACGTCCTTATCGGCAGGTTGGTCGATGCCGATGAGAACCACGTAAGGCCGCGGTCCCGAGGTCTCTTCCGCCGCACGGACGGTGCCGGCCAGCAATGCCAGCGCGAGCGTTGCCGTCAGGAATCGCGTCCCCATCACTTTGGTCATATAGATCGGTCCTTTCCGGTTGGAGGTTCGGCGGCACTACAGTCCGCATAACCGTCACAGGCTTCCATCTGTTATTGTCACCTTCGCTTGATTTGAGTCAACCTCTTTGTTGCCGAGATGGCGGTTTAGGGCGGGAACTTTTACTCCGAGGGGTGACGGGCGTCATCGGGCCAGCTTTTGCAGGATTTCAATTCCTCGGTCGAGCGTTTGATTGTCGGCGGCGTAACTCAGGCGGAAGTGCGTATCGCGTTTACTGAAGGTGAGACCTGGGATCATAAGAAGTTTGTGCTTGACGGCTTCGGTAACGAACTCGGTCCCAGTGCCATGCGGCGCTTTGGGAAAGGCGTAAAACGCTCCGTCAGGCTTGACGAGGTCGTAATGGTCCTTCAATCCAGCCCAAATGCGATCCCGTTTGGCACGATAACTGGTTACGAAGTCGGACACGTCGCAATCCCAAGCGACCAGCCCGGCGTGTTGCACGACACTCGTCGGGCAGACGAAAGTGTATGTCTGCAGCTTGATCATCTCGTCAATTAGTCGACGCGGGCCATGAGCGAAGCCGAGGCGCCAGCCGGTCATGCCGTGGGACTTGCTGAAGCCATCGATGATGATGGCGTCTTCATTGAAATCGAGAGGGCTGGCGAATCGGCCGTCGAAGTCGAAGACGCGGTAAATCTCATCGCTGATGAGCAAGATGCCGTGCTTGGCCGCGAGCAACGCGAGGTCGCGCATCCGCTCGCGCGTAGATGCGTCCCGTCGGATTGGAGGGGCTATTGACGAGGATGACCTTTGTTCGCGGCGTGATCGCAGCGCGAACGCGGTCGACGTCGATGTCGAAATCAGGGTACGTGTCGATTGGCACCGTGACGCCGCCGACGAGCGTTATGAGGTTGTTATAAAGCGCGAAATAGGGGTCAAAGAGTATGACTTCATCGCCCGGATTGACGACGCAGGAAAGAGCGAGAAAGATAGCGCCGCTGGTGCCGCTGGTGATAATGACGTCGCGGTCAGGATGGGTGTGCTTCTTTAGGAGATCATCCCGAATTTTGTTGCGCAGCTCGGGCAGGCCATACGTCATCGTATAGCCGTTGTAGCCTTTATCGATGGCCGTGTGTGCGGCGGCTTTGACTGCATCGGGCACGTCGAAATCGGGTTGGCCTATGCTGAGGTTGACCGGATTGGGGATGGTGCGAGCCAGCTCGAAGATTTTGCGTATGCCGGAAGCCTGCATGCTGAGGGCGCGGTTGGAGAGCCAGCGGTCAACGACGGAAGTTGGCATGAGGTCTCTCTTTCCAGAAATCAATTCACCGCAAGGGCCGATGCAGTCGCAACGCCTCCAGAGTCCGCGCGATCTCGGCGGGGAGCGGGGCCTCGATCTGCAACAGCAGCCCGGTGCGCGGATGGCGCAGTCGTAAGCGCCAGGCGTGCAGCGCCTGGCGGCCCAGCAGAAGCTCGTCTTTGGCGGGGTCCAGCCCAGGCACCAGATCGGAGAGCCGGATCGCGTCGCGGCCGCTGTAGACCTTGTCGGCCAGGACGGGGCAGCCGACGCTCGCCAGATGGACGCGGATCTGATGCGTTCGGCCGGTGCGCGGCTGCACCTTGCAAAACGTATGGCCGCGAAAGCGTTCGATCACTTCGTAAAAGCTGCACGCGTCCTTGGCGTCTTCGTCGTCGTCTTCGCTTACCATCATCTTGACGCGATCGTTGGGATGATGGCCGATCTTGGCTTCGATGTAGTCGCTGTCACGATCGAGGACGCCGGCCGTCAGGGCCGCATATTCCTTGAAGACTTTGCGCTGCTCGAACATCATGCTGAGGTCGCGGTGGGTTTGCTCTTCCTTGGCGACGATGATGACGCCGCTGGTGTCGCGGTCGAGCCGATGGACGATCCCGGCCCGATAGTCGCCGTTGACGCCGCTGAGCTTGTCGAAATGAAAACGGAGGGCGTTGACGAGCGTGCCCGACCAATGGCCCTTCGCGGGATGGACGACCATCGCGGCCGGCTTGTTGACGATGGCGAGGAATTCGTCCTCGAAAAGGATCTCTAAAGGAATGTTCTCGGCCACTGGAGTCGGGTGGGTCGGCTCCGGTGGATAGACGCGGATCACGTCATCGTGGCGGACTTTATAGCTCGCCTTGCCCGGCTTGCCGTTGACCTCGACGCCGCTGGCTTCGATGACCTTTTGCACGACGGAGCGGCTATAGTCCGGAAACATGCTGACGAGATACTGGTCCAGCCGCATCTCCTTATCGAGCTTGCAGCGGACGGTAAATTCGACGACCTTCTCGGGATCGAAAACGGAAGTGGCCATAGGGAGAATGCGCGAACCGATCGATTAGGGTGTACCCGGTTTCTTATCGAACTTTGCCAGCTCGTCGAAGTCCGCTTTGAACTTGAGATCTTCGACTCGCTTCAAGCCGGCAGCCGCGTCTTCCTTGGCGAATGGGCTCTTGGGATATGCCTTGATGAGGGCATTGTATTTATCCTTGGCTTGAGCGTAGTCACCGAGCGCCTCGTAGGCTTTGCCGCTGTTGAGCAACGCTTCCTGGGCGAGCAGGGGCACGTCGGACGATTCCTTGACGAGTTCTTGATAGAGGTTGACGGCTTTGGTCAATTTTTCCACTGCCATGTCGTGGAAAGTCTTGGTCTCCCCCATCGCAAACGAAATGGGCTGTTTGGATGCGAAGTCGCGCAGGCCCTGGGCGAGGTAGACGCGGGCGATCTGAAAGCGGGCCAAGCGGGCTTGCATCGAACCCTTTTTCTGCTCGGCGAGCCGCTCCAGGGCACCGATTTGAGCGCGGGTGCGACGGTCGCGCGCCGCCACCGACTCGATGCCTGTATCTTCGCGGGCAAACGCGGCGAGATCCGACGCCGTCAGATCGGTCTCGCGTTCCCAGCGGAACCAGGTCTCGGCATTGCGATTGGCTGCTTGCCGGGCGAAGTAGCTCCAGACGAAGAACAGAACGACCGCCAGCGCGATCACGCCGAGGGCGATGACCATGTTCCGCGACAGGCCATTCTGTATTGGCTTAACGAAGTCGCGGAAGCGCTCGGACAGCGACTGCTCCGGATGGTGCGGGTGATGCGGATGTTCTTGGAGCGCGGTGTTTGCGTGCGGACGGGCCCCCGCGCGTGGGGAGCGGAGTGAATGCTATTCGCGTCGGCCTTCTTGATTTCATCCGCCATTGCCGGTCTCTCCCTGAGCATTTGCAACGTGCGCCATGATAGGAGCCTGGGATAAGGGGGTCAATCCGAAACGAAAGGCGCGGCGCTGTACTGTTGGCGAGCCGGGAGCGTCAGCTCCCGGAGAAAGTCTGAGCGAGTGTAAGGCGCTCCGGGAGCTGACGCTCCCGGCTCGCCAAGACGGAAGATACCGATTGTACCGACTCCGCCGTTCGCGCTAGTGAAGAATGACGGGCTAATCGCTCAAGTACCCCGGACGCGAGCGCCGATCGCAAAAAGATGAGGTAGGTTTGCCACGACAGAGAAACGCCCGCCTTCGTGAAGAGCGAGGAGAATCGATGCGCTACAGCCCTCTTCGGCTCCGTTTCACCTACTTGATCCTATGCTGCTCTATCGCTGGTTGCACTCACAGCGTTGCTCAACAAAAGCCGCCGCCGGATCCGCTGCTGTGGAGCAAGCGAGCGGTCGCGGGTAAACCGAGCACGCCCGACTCGAAGCAAACAGCCCGCCTCGATCCGCCCGCGATGCTACCGGGACCGGACAGCGCGCTTGCGGCGAACCCAGTCGAAGCTTCGTCTTCGGTGACGATGCAATTGCCGCGCGAGACCGGCCGGTAAATCTCAGTTCAAAAATCGAGTCATCAGTTCGATACCCCTGGTCAAACACCAGGGGGCTCTGCTCCGCTACAACTTCGTCATACGTCGCCTGCCCGCCCGATTTGACGAGCGTGCCCGCCATTGCGAACGGGACCATGCCATAGGCGTGAGCCTTGGTCCGCAGCGTGGTGCGATGGTCGGGCGAGACCACAATCCGCCAGTCGCCGTGGGTCGGCAGGGCCGCGAGCAACGGGCCGACGATATGCTCGTCGATTCGCTCCAGAGCCTTCACTTTTTCATCAGCTCGACCTTCATGCGAGGCTTCGTCAGGCGCTTCGACATGGACACAAACGAGATCGTGATTATTCAAGGCGGCGACACCGGCGCGGCCCTTGGCGGCGTAGTCGGTGTCGAGGTAGCCGGTCGCGGTTGGCACATCGATGCGATCCCAGCCGATGAGCACGCCTACGCCGCGAACGAGATCGACCGCGCTGATGATCGCGCCGCGTTTGCCGTAGACGGCATGAAATGACTCTAGGCGCGGCGCACGGCCCTGGCCCCAGAGCCAAATCTGCGTCGCCTTGCTCGCGGACTCTGCGATGACGGCTCGGCTCGACTCCATCAGCGGGATAAACACGTTCGCAGCCCAACCCTTCGGCAGATAATCGGCGATCGGCTTATCCGGAATGTCATGCGGCGGTTGCGTCTTCGTGTCGAGCGGTTCCAATGTTTCGGGAATGTCGCGGAGCACGAGCAGGTTGCGATAGCTCACGCCCGGATGAAACTCGATCGTGCGCGGCGCGGCGATCGGCGCCGGCATCGAAAATGGGCCGCCGAGCTTCTTTTGCAAGGCCGCGATCAGCTTCTTACCCTCGTCGTTGCTGATATGGCCGGCGGTGAAGTCGCGCATCAGACCAGCTTGGACCGTCACCAGATTGCAGCGCACCGCCCAATCGCCCGGGCCAAGGCGAACCCCCATTGCCACGGCCTCCAAAGGGGCGCGCCCGGTATACACCTTTAGCGGGTCATAGCCGAAGAGCGACAGCGTCGCCACGTCGCTGGCCGGCGTCAAAGGCTGCGGCACGTTGTCCGCTCGGCCGACGACGCCCATGCGGGCGATTCGGTCCATATTGGGGAGATGAGCCGCCTGCAACGGCGTCTTGCCCCCGAGCGACTCCTGCGGCTCGTCCGCGCAGCCGTCGGGGATGACGATGGCGTATTTCATGGGTGAATCCTTTTACGGGGCGTCACAGACTAATCGCGCAGATGCGCGGCTAATGGCGCAAATGTTCAGGGAGGAACATTACGCATTGTGACCTTGTCATGATAGGGTATAATTTGAGGCGGAAATGGAACCCTACAACCCGGGCCTGAATGGCATGGGAACGCCGATCCTGAGACCGAAGGTAGCCGACCTGATCTTTCAGCTTTACGGGCGCTCGCTGCACCCTGAGTTGTTCGAGATTCTTGCGGTACGCACCACGAAATTCGAGGATTACACGCTGACCGTCTGGATCACGCGGCACGGGCCACGTCATCTCTTGGGACAATCCGGACGTCCGCCTCACCGAAGTCACCGCCGCGGCCGACCAGCCGTTGCCGGAGCGGCGGCGATTGCTCAATTATCGACTGCGCCAAGAACAGACAGGCCGCCTCGCTTGCGCTCACGGGGTTCATTACCAGATGAGCTTTCAGGTCGAAACGTTGTCGCCGGAGCATTTCTTGCTCGTCCACGAGGAAATCCTTGCCGACGGCAGCAAGCGCGGCTTTTTGCATAACTTTTCCGAGCCGTTTCAGGTTGGCCTCGCTCCGCTGGGATACGTCTCCGCCGATGCGCGGCCTGGCTGTCTTTGCCTCTCCACCTTTCATACCTTTCCTGGCGAGTACACGGTCGTCAAAACACAATCGCTGATCGAGCGCGTTGTTTTGCAATGATGCGCTCAATCAGCGATTGTGGAATCGTTGTGGCGGCACGTTTCCAAGGTGCCGATGTGCTGTGGCGGCACGTTTCCAACGTGCCGATGTGCTGTGGCGGCACGTTTCCAACGTGCCGATGCTTCGTCGTCGACCGCAGCTTGCGCTTCTCGCCCTCGGCACGTTGGAAACGTTCCGCCACAAACGTATTGGAGCCGATCAAGGACTGCTCTTCCGAACAATGCCGCTATTACGCGTAAAGTAAGGATACAAGTCCTCTTTGCTTATCGTGTCTTTCATGAAGTGGACCGATCCATCGACGAAGGCCAACAGGTAGGCGCCGCCAAAACGCTTGCTCAGACCGGCGGCCGCATCATTCGGATCGATCGTCAGATCTTCAGGACTGGTCCAGAATACGGCCTTCTTGTCGTCGGCATCGACGAGGAAAATCGTGTTACTGGTGCCATCAGTTACGTCAGTGAACTTAATGGTGTTTTCTCCGGGAAACATCGTCGCGTCGCCGCGTGGGACGAGGTAGGTCGTCTTGCCTTCCGCAGCGAGCTTCTTGTTTCCGGTCGAGTTGTAGGTCGCCGGCATCCTCGCGATCAACTTTTTGTTGTGCTCGCTGTCCCACGGTTCGTCGAGCTTGAACTCCTTGTAGAGGGCATCTTGCTCGAGGTACGGCAGGATGTGGACGCGCCAGCTCAGCAAAGGCTTCTTGGCTTTGTCGAAGCTGGCATAGGCCGGAAAGTGTTTGTTCGCATCGTAATAAATATGCATCGCGATGGCGATCTGTTTCAGATTATTGGTGGACACCGAGCGGGCAGCGGCGGCCCTGATCTTGACGATGTCGGGAGCCAAGGTCGTTGCCAGATCTTTGTCGGAGACGGTGAGGGTGAGGCGATCGCCATCGGCCTTAAAGGCGAGCAAGTTGATTGTCTTGTCGAGCCCTGTCTCCTTTGGGAAATCCTTGAGCGCTTTGACCGAACTCAACACGCGGCCAATCATCGTTTGAAGGGCTTTAGCGGAGTCGGCGTCGGGCGATTGAATTACGACGCTTCCTTTGACTTCCGGTGCGGCTGAAATTGCCAGGCACGCCCATTGAAGCCCTTTCGTGAGCGTCGTCATCGCTCCGCCGCCCAGCTCGGTGGGAAGGGTCGGCGACGTCTCTTCGAGGACTTTGCGCGAGTCGGCGTTGGGGATCAGGGCCACTCGCGCCACGGCGTCGCCGCCAAATGCCAGTGCCTTGGCCAGCTCCGGTCGGTCGGTCGCCTTGAGTCCCTTGACTCGCGTCACGACCGACCGTGGTCCGACAACAATGGCTCCGCCCACTTGAGCGTAAATGGTGTCCGGAAGTGTAAGCTTCTTGAGCACCTCGCCCATTGCTTTCACGTCTGTTTCTTTCACTCCCGGTATGACCACAAAGGGCCCGTCGATCAAATCGATCAGGCTGAAAACCAAGAAAGCCTCCGAGCCGCCAGCTCTGCGAAAGGCGTCGAGACCCGTAGCGACGCCAGATACATCTTTTTTCATGTCGCCCAGATCCGCTTCTTTGATGCCACTGAGAATGACGAAGTGCGAGTAAATTGCCTCCGGTTGCAAGCGCGTCAAATCGACGTGAGCGACGACGAGTGTGCGGTCATCGAGAAAAGGGGCGATCGTTTTAGCCGCGGCCCCGGCATCGAAATTGTCGGCGGCGGCGGCGGTGCTTGCCAGCCAGAGGGTGAGCGTGAATGCAAGAAATCGGGACATTGCTGGTCTCCTTTGTGATGAAAGAGTGATTCACTTTGCCGCGCTAAACGTGTAGCGCTTCGCTGGTAAGCCCGGCTTCCCGGTCACGGGACCGACGTCCAATGAACCGGCCGATCCATCGACCTTGTATCCCGCCTCGAAGCTATTGCCTGTAGCGGGATCGCGTGGCACAGGTACGACTTTGATGTCGGCTAGAGTCGCCGGGAGCTTGCCGCCGTCCTTGGACGCCTGGAGGCGAATCGCCTCCGCACAACGCAGTGCCGCGATATTTCGGTCCGCTCGGACTCCCGCTTCGTAGACCTTGAGCACAGCCGGGAACAACAAACCAATCAAGACGGCGCCCGGCGTATCCCGTAGTGAACGCACTTCCTTCTCCACTTGTTCCATGCCGGCGCGGCCCTCGTAATAGGGTACGCTGGTCCATTTCAATGTGTCGTCATGGATTTTCTCGTACAGGCTCATTAGATGTGCCAGAACAACCTGAAGTGAAGGCATGGCTTCGATCTGCTCTTTGCTGTCGCCACGATCAAGCAGATATTGCTTGGCATCCGGATAAGCACGAGCCGTCAACACGCCAAAGGTCAGCCGCATTTGCCACGGTTTCGCGCCGGATTCCTCGATTTGTGAGATGGAGTCGATGATCTCATAGACTAACGATTGTACCTGTGCGGGTTCCATCTTTTCGCGATCGATCTTGCGCAGCTTGGGAAACGATCGATATAGCGTATCGAGTTCGTAGCGAATGGAAGCCTGTAGATCCGGCAGATTGCTGGGTAGAGCCGTGAGGGACCAATAAAGGTTCGGCGAGCCGGGAACCTGAATCCACTCATCGACAAGGCCGAGCATGACGCTCTCGATGGCGATGCCTACCAGATATTGGATCAAAGTCGCCGGTCCCTTTGTGAGGTGGCGAGAGAGAGACATTCCCGTTTGTATAGTGCGACTGGCGCCGTCGAAATCCCCCTCGCTCAATTGGAGGCGGCACTGGAGAGACAATAGTGCCGCTACCGCTCGCGTTTGCTGGACATCAAACATGAGTGAATCGATGAGAGTATGAAAATTCTGCAGCGTGATCGGTCCTTGGTCCCAGTCACAGCGGTCGCAGGCGCGGCTTGATCGGCAAGTCGCAATGCGGATTTACTCTCTTCGAGGAATTTATGAATGGCTGGCTTCGGCAGGTCGTTGAGACTCAGGCCGTTAAGCCATAATTCCTGCTGATCGGACTTGAGCGTTCCAAGGCGCGTCACCACTGCTTTTCCGGCGCGGCTCCAATAGATTGCCGCGTTGCCGTTGATCTGATCGAGCGGTTCAGGCATGAGAGGATAGCGCAAAGCACGCGGCGGAGCCTTGGTCGCCGCCACTATCGGCACCTTGATGACTTTGACTTCCGGCCCATCTTCAGCCTTCGGCAGAGGAAGGAAGAGCAACGCGGCGGTCAAGCCGGCGAGAAAAGAGGTCATTCGAAATCTCCTTGGTCGGGGCTGTCGTGTACGCACTCACCAGCACTTGCGGAAACCTAAGGACTCGCGCCAAAACAAGTTGCCGGCCATCGCCGCCGAAATGCCGTAGTTCTTGGCCAGGGCGAAACCAAATTCGGTAACTTATTTTGTGCAAATCCTAATACGATTGCATCAGCATTTTGTACTTCTCATGTGGAGCCTGCTTCTCCGGTTGCGAGGCCGGCACGCCTTCGAGATCCCAGCGCAAAATTCGCTCCTGGATCTGGCGATAATGAGGCAGGTCGCCCATCGGCTCGGGCGAGGCCAAAATCGGCGCGGGCTCAGGAATAACCGAAGGTGCCGGAGCGACGGCCTTCTCGGGGCTCGGCAAATAGACAATCCGCTCCGTGATACGTGGTGCCGGCTCGGGTCGCGTCAAAAGCAAGACGCCCAGCACCAGGGCGGCAAGCGAGGAAATGCCAGTCGCGGCAGGCCACATCCAGCCCGATGGGACCGACGTCCGGCCGGCTCGATACATGAGCCGATCGCGATCCAGGGCCGCCGGAGCGGGCGACAGGCGACGAAGCCCCGCGTCCACCGCGTCGAGCGATGGTTTCAACGGCTCTGAATGCGCGGGTCGAGATTCTGGTTCGGACATGGCACATCCAACCTTTCACGCAACATCGTCAGCGCCTCTTGATAGCGCCGATGCGCGGTGCTTGAAGAGACACCTGTCAACTCGCCGATTTGCTCGAACGTCAGCTCGCCCCAGACGTGGGCGACGACGATTTCACGGAACTCGATCGGCAACCCTTCGAGCGTTCGTGCCGCCGTATCTGCATCAAGGGCGGCGTTCTCCGTCGGCAGGAACCACCCCGGTCGCCGCAGCGCGGCGGACGCTTCGTGGTGCCGCCGCCGTGCTTCCGAGCGAGCTGCGCCGAGGGCGGCGTTGCGCACGACGCGATACAGCCAACCGACGATATTTCCCGGCGTCGCACGCTGGGCCGACAGCTTGACGAAGGCATCCTGAACGACATCCTCGCTGGCGGCGGCACCATTGACGAGCGAACAGCACCAAGGCGGCCGCGTGTCGATCCACCAGTTGTCCGAGGTCGTCGGGTCCCATCACACCATTGACGCCGGCCGTGGCGTCTCATCCCGCGAAAAAATAAATCGAGAGTAAGGCCCATCCCGTCCCTCTATATGGATGGGGGAAAGAAACCAGCTCGATGGAGACACTCAAGGTGAGGAACGTCGTCGATCATCTTCGTCGGCTGGTTCTGGCGCCGGACGCCGGTACGACCGATAGCCAGCTCCTGGGCCGTTTTGTCACGAGTCAGGACCAATCAGCTTTCGCGCAACTGGTACGGCGTCATGGCCCAATGGTCCTGGGCGTCTGTCAGCGCGTCTTGCGCGACCGGCATGATGCGGAGGATGCGTTTCAGGCTGCCTTTTTCATTTTGGCGCGTAAGGCGGCTTCCGTCGTCAAACGAGAATCGCTGAGTTCCTGGCTTTATGCCGTCGCCTACCACGCCGCTCTCGAAGCCAAGTCGGCCAAGGCGCGGTGGCGGACGAGAGAGCAGCCGATGGGCAATCTACCTCACCCCGCAGTTGCGCCAGTGGAAACACAAGATTGGCGGCCCGTGCTCGATCTGGAGCTGAGCCAGCTGCCCGACAAATATCGCGCTGTCGTGATTCTTTGCGACCTGGAAGGCCGCACCCACAAGGAGATCGCCCGGTTCCTGGGAGTGCCGGAGGGAACGGTGTCGAGTCGCTTGACGACAGGCCGGCGGCAGCTGGCGCAGCGCCTGACGCGGCGCGGCCTGGCGCTGTCGAGCTCGATGTTAGCCGGGGCTTTGGCGGAAGGCCGGGCGATCGCCGAGGTTCCCCTGGCGTTGGCCTTGGCCACGGCGAAGGCCGCGATGCAGTTCGCGGCAGGACAATCGGCGGCGCTGGCTTTGCCGGCAGCGGCCTTAACCACGGGAGTATTCAAGACCATGTTAATGACAAAGCTGAAAATGGTAACCGCGTCGTTGCTGATGGCCGCGGCCATCGGCGTGAGCAGCCTGGCCTTTTACACCACGATCGGCGCCGGCACGGCTCAGGCTCAGGATGGCAAAGCCAAGTCTGAATTGGAGGCTTTGAAAAAAGAGAATGACTTGCTCCGCCGCAGCCTGGAGCTGGCGCTGGACAAGGTGCGAGACCAAGAATCCTCGCTCAAAACAATGACGGCGCGACTCGAAACGACCAACGTCGATCTGAACTATTATAAATTGGCACAGGGGCTGGTTATCAAAGCGCCTTCGAAAGCCCAAAACACCTTTAATGCCGCTGAATTGCTTGATTTTGCGACGGTCGACCTCTACGTCGATCTCGAATCGAAGGTCAAGGAACTCAAAGCAGCGAAGGACAAAGGTGCGACGGAAAAAGCGATTGATGACCTTGATAAAGCATTGATGCAGCTAAAGGACTCATTGAAGAAAAAGCCAGCCGCCAAGGAGCCGGCGAAGAAAGAGCAGCCGAAGTAAATCAATCCGGTCCATTCTCGTCGGTACAACCGGCGGCTCTGGCTTTGTCAATAGTCGCCCTATTTTTTTGGGAGCAATCAAGACCATGTTAATAGCAAATCGAAAGATGATCCTGGCCTCCATAGGAATCGCCGTCGGCGCGAGCTGTCTGGCCTATTATGCGACGTTCGGCGCCGGGACCGCACACGCCCAGGAAGGCAAAGCGAAGTCCGAACTCGAAGCGCTGCGCAAAGAGAATGACCTACTCCGCCGCAGTCTCGAGTTGGCCCTGGATAAAATCCGCGCTCAGGAAGCTTCTCTGAAAGATGTGACCGCGGAATTGAAAACCAAGAACGAAACGACGGCGGTGCTTCCCAATTTTTACACTACTCAGACTATGTACAATTTGAACGCGACCCCCCTCTTCAACCCGATGTGGTCGCAGTACAACACGGTCGAATATTCCACTTTTCTGCGGCCGACAAACGCAAGCGTGTACCTGAACGAGGCCAACTTAGATCTGAGCAACAACATCAAAGACCTGAAAGAAGCCCAGGACCCCGGTGCGACCAAGAAAGCAATCGAAGCCCTGGAGCATGCTCTAAAAGAGCTGAGAAACTCGATTCGGAAGGAGAACCCAGCCGTGGGGCCGAAGTAGAAAGCCTCCTAGCCCCAAGCGCGAGCGCGGGGTTCGTTCGTTGGGGCGACGAACCCATAGGCATCAAGTTAAGTTAAAAAATTCGTTGCGCGACACTGACACAACCCCTGGTGGAATTCGTTCGGGGGGGTTATGGGGGGGTCGAATGAAACGAATTCACAACCGTAAACAAGGCAACCCTGGCGACGCTGGAAAGCTGGATTTCGCACATGCCGTCCCTCGCCTTGACATTCTCATCAAACCATCATACCGTTCTCGGTTTATCAGGCCGACGGAGGGGACAGGATGTGTCTCTCCTCATGACAGATAAACGCATGCCAAGGAAGGTGGCGGAACATGGCGACGCAAGGCGGCGTTCCCCTTTGTGATATTCAAGCGCAATTCCGATCTCTACAACCGCAAATCGAAGCGGCCGTGGCGCGCGTTTTGGCCTCGGGTCAAGCGATTCTCGGACCGGAAGTCACGGCTCTCGAAAAGGAAATCGCGGAATACTCTCATGCCAGTTATGGCGTCGGGTGCGGCTCGGGTACCGATGCCCTGCTGCTCGCGCTCCATGCTCTCGACATCGGCCCGGGCGATGAAGTCATCCTGCCGACGTTTACATTTTTTGCCACGGCTGGTTCCGTTTGCCGTGTCGGGGCTAAGCCGGTGTTCGTGGACATTGATCCGGCCACCTACAATCTCGATCCGGCGCAGGTGGAAAACAAGATCACGTCGCGAACTCGCGCCATCATGCCGGTGCATCTTTTCGGTCAGACGGCCGACATGGAATCGCTCTGGCGCATCGCCGAGCGACATGACATTGTCATCATTGAAGACGCCGCCCAGGCTCTCGGAGCCGAGTTTGAAGGCAAGCGCGCTGGCAGTCTCGGCAGCATGGCCTGCCTGAGCTTTTATCCAAGCAAAAACCTGGGTGCCTTTGGCGACGCCGGCATGGTCGTGACCAACGATCCCGAATGGGCGCGCAAGATGACCTGCCTCCGCGTCCACGGCATGGAACCCAAGTATTATCACAAATACATCGGTTGGAACGCTCGCATTGATGCCTTGCAAGCGGCGATTTTGCGCGTCAAAGTGCCGTGCCTCGAAGGCTGGGTCGCCGACCGTCAAGCCGCCGCCGGGCGTTATGACGCGCTCGATTGAGGAGCAGCACCTGGGCCACTTTATGAGCCGTCCGGTGGTGAAGCCGAAGCGCCGCCATACGTTCAATCAATATGTCGTTCGCGTCGCCAATGGCGAGCGTGACGCTCTCGTGCGGCATCTCAAATCCGAGCAAATCGGCTGCGAAATCTACTATCCCGTGCCCCTGCACCAGCAGGAATGCCTTAGCTTCCTGGGCTATGGTCCGGGCGATTTCCCGGCGAGCGAACTTGCCTGTAGCCAAGTTTTGGCGCTACCGATGTTTCCAGAAATCACGGCGGAGCAACAGCGCCGCGTCGTCCAAAGCTGTGCCGCCTACGTCCGCAAGCGCTCGCGCCTGGCGGCCTAACGTGCGGCATCGAGAGGGGTGATTTGCCGATGCCCGCGCTCGTCTCCGATCTTCGCGCGTCCCCCGGCACGACCGCGCAGCCTGCGGCCGTATCGGGGTTGCTTGTTAGATTCTCGCAGTCTGCTTTGGCGCCAGCCTTGGCTGCTATCGCCATTCATACCGTTTTTTTGCTCGTCTTTCTAAGTGCTCACCGCGGCGATCCGTCGGCCTTCGTGTGCGTCGGAAGTACGCGAATCGGCCAGTATCCTTACGAGGCCGTTCATACCGCCATCGGCGACAAGGGCTTCGACGGTGCGTATTACTACGCGATCGCACGCAATCCCTGGCAGAGACACAACTTCGGCGTCGACCTGCCGGCGGTGAGACATGCCCGGATTCTGTATCCCGCGCTGGCATGGTGTCTGACGGGCGGCGATTCTTACGCTCTTTTTTGGGTGATGCCAGCCATTAACCTGCTTGCGATCGGATTATTGGGGTGGCTCGGCGCCAGGTCGCGCAGCCAGCGGGCTGAACGTCTGGTGGGGCCTGCTGCTGCCGTTCGCGGTGAATGCGGGCCCGTCGGCCCTGCGTGACTTGACCGATGTCGTCTCCTGCGCCGCACTCGCCGCCGTACTCGCGGCGGGAATACTAAATTGGCCCGCGGCCATTCTGCTAATTTCCGCGGTAGCGGCACTGTTCGCGCGCGAGTCGAATGTTGTTTTCATCGTCGCCATTCTCGGCGCAGCCGCGTGTCGGCAGCAATGGCACCGTGTCGGCGGACTCATCGGCGTATTGCTGCTTTGGGCGGCCTGGATTGTCACTTTACGGGTCGTCTATGGCCAATGGCCCATTTTGCCAGCCAAGGAAAACTCAGCGCTACCGTTTTTCGGCTTGGCCTATGGCTGGTCCTATCTTGGTGGGTCAGCCAGTAAATTTGGAGCCGTGTTTAACAGTCTGTAGTTTGCTGGTATTGATGTCGCAGGTTGTTCTGGCGGCCGTGCTCATTCGTGATCGAACCGATTTGACGCTGGTGCTTACCGCGCTGGCCGCGACTGTAATGGCGTTGACCGCTGGCGAAGCGATCTACTGCGATCGCTGGAGCTACATGCGAGTTTTTGCGCCGCTGCCGCTCGCGCTATGGATTGGTTTCGCGAGGGCTGGGCGTAAACGGCTGATGTGGATCTTATCGGCCCCGGTGGTGATTTTGCGCAAGCCGCATTCGCGCCGTGGCTTACCACCGTTTCAGCGCCGAGGACCCCATGACTCAGACGCCGACACGTCTTTCGCTTTTCGACATCTGTTGGTTTCTTTTCTTTGCCATGGCCTCCTCGGTTTGGTGCCTCGGTGCTGCGAGTCAGCTCGGGCCGACGTGGGACGAGCCGACGTATATAAACGCGGGCCTGTCGCACTGGCGGACGCGCAGCGTTCACGGCATCGTTGCACATGGCACGATGCCTCTGCCCGTCGATTTGCAGACGTTTCCGCTTTATCTTTATGAATGTTGGCGCGGGACGCCGATTGGCTTTCTCAAAGATCCGTTTTGCCTGTTTGTGGCACGGGCGGGGAATCTGGTTTTTTGGTGGATCTTGCTGTTCTTCGGCTGGCGGATCGCGCGTGATTTGGCGGGCGCTTGGGGCGGCCGCGTTGCCGTTGCCATGCTCGCCTGTGAGCCGACGTTGTTGGCCCATGCATCCTTGGCGACGACGGATCTATCCTTGGCCGCATGTCTGACGGCGCTGCTCTATCACTATCAAACGAGACGAAATGCGGTTCTCTGGCGACAGCGTATTGTCTGGCCAGGACTGTGGTTGGCGGCCGCGATTTTGGCCAAAATATCCGGCGTCGTTTACGGACCACTGTGCATCCTGGCGGTCGAGATTCCACATCGATTTCGACGTGCGGACGATGCGGACCGAGAGCCCCGACTCCTTCGGTCCTGCTCGCGCGATTGGGCTCATCGCTTTTCTAGCGGTGCTTGGTTATGCGTGTAACGATTTCCTGCCGACCACAAAGGCCGAGCAATGGGCCCAGCGACTTCCCGACGGGCCGAGCAAAGCACCGCTGCTTTGGTTGGCTGGGCATGTGCCTCTGGTAAACGAAATCGCCTATCCGCTCTGGTATCAGTTTCAACACAACCGAGAAGGGCATGGCAGCACTTGCTACGCCCTTGGGTTTGGCGCAGAGCCCTATCTTAGCTATTTTCCACTCGTCTTGAGCATGAAACTAACGGCGAGTTTGTTGATTGCCCTGGCAGCGGCGCTTGGCCTCGGGCCGCGGCGACTCGCCAATCCGGCGGGTTTGGCGGCGCTTGGGATGCTGCTGTTTAGTCTATCCTCGCGGATTCAGATCGGTGTGAGGCTTGTACTTCCCGTGGTGGCGTTGGCCATCATCGCCGTTGCCATTGCGCTCATTCGCATCGGCATGGAGGTGCAAGGACCGGCGTTACGCCGTGGGCTGGTTGTCGCTCTATCGGCGCTACTCCTATGGTCCGGAATTGCCGCCGCCCGCATTTGGCCTGACGGGCTTTGCTATTCCAACGAGTTTTGGGGCGGCAGCGAGCGGCACCTATCTCTATTCGGGCGACAGCAACTACGACTGGGGGCAAGGGCTGCCCGAGCTAGATCGTTGGCAAGAGGAACATGCACAGCCGCAAGTGGCGGTGTGGTATTTTGGTCAGCCGTTTTGTCTCGATTCGCGCCGTTATCATCCGCTCGATTTGGGCGGTGTAGCGGTCGATGGTCCGGGTGGTGTACGCGAGCAGGTTCGGGGCCGAATCGTCGCCGTCAGTCTCACGCTGCTCTATGCCCAGGGTGACGGCACAGCACCGGTTTGGTTCCGCGCGAACAGCCGATCGGCCGCACACGGACTTATTTCCTCTATGATTTCACCAGAGAGCCGCCGCAGCTTGTCCTACCGAGTAGCGGGTCGACCTCTCGTTGAGGCATGCCGTCTCGGAGATGTACTATGCGTCGTATCCTCGCCCCCGCCTTGGTTGCAATCGTTTTTCACCTAATCCTTCTGATCACGTATGTCGTCGCAACAGGCGGCGACATCGCCATCCTGGTCCTGCGCCGGCACGGCTCCAGAAGGCACGCACGTCGTCGGCACCTATCCCTATGAGCGGATCACCAATCCACATACGCAGCAGGCGTTCGGCCTCAGCCGAGGACACGACGGCCAGTTTTACTATGCCCTCGCCCGCGCGCCGTTAGCTTATCACAAGGTGGGCTTGGACCGCGCGCCGGTGCGGCACGTTCGATTGCTGTACCCGCTTCTGTGTTGGATGTTGACGCTCGGCGATCCGTATCTACTGTTTTGGGCGATGCCACTTGTGAACCTTGTCGCCATCGGCGGGCTGGCCGCGTTCGGAGCGGCGATGGCGCTCGAACAAAAGCTTAGCCCGTGGTGGGGCGTTTTGCTGCCGTTCGCGCTCAATGCGGGAATGCCAGCCTTGCATGATTTGACAGACATCGTATCCACCTTGGCCATCTGTGGCCTGCTATGTTCGTTGATTTGGAAATGGCCCGTTTGGATCGTCGCCTGTTGGTCGGCGGCGGCGTTGTTTTGCCGGCTCGAGAACTTCGCCGTGGTGGCCGCGTTGCTCGGTGTCGCGCTTTGGCGCCGGCAATGGAGCCTTGTCCTCGCACAGCTTCCGGGCCTGTGCCTTTGGCTCGGCTGGGCGATTTATATCGGCTACCTCTATAACGAATCGCCTATTCAGCCGACTCAGCTTGCCGGCCCGGAATTTCCGCCCGGTTTCGGCAACTTTTCGCCCCCTCTTATTGGCCGAATACCGACGCCGTTTTGGGGCTTCTATTTTCATTGGCAGCGCGGTTTAGAATCGATGGACCTGTTGTGCATGGGCCTGCTGGCCTGGCAGCTTATCCTCGTCGGCGCGCTCATTCTTTGGCGCAGCGACCCGGTCCTGATCGTGACCGCTATCACCGGCGCAGCACTCGTCGCCGTCTCAGGGCAAGCGGTTTATGGGTCGTATTGGGATTATGCTCGGGTGTTTTCGTGGCTGCCTTTGGCGGTATGGCTCGGCGCGGTGCGCGCGAAACAACGCTGGATTCTCTTAACTTTGGCATTGCCGGGCTGGATTTCGATCAACGAAGTTCGGAGTTGGACGTAGGATCGGCCCTTTCCCGATGCGTTTTGCGGCATCGTGCGCCGGTAACGCAAGAGGAATCGCGATGACTTAATTCCTTTCTCGCAGAATGTTCAAAATCCATTTTGCCGAGTCGGCTAAACTGCTACGCCAATCCTTTCCCGCCAGTTCGTTATAAGCCGATCTGTTCCGCGCGAAAATGTCCTTGGTTTTGTTGCCAGCTCGTTGACCCCTTGTTTTCATTGGGCATAGTTGAGCAGATTCAACAACCTAGTCGATTGGTTCCAGCATCGATTTTGATTTGTCTTGGACCGATTCGACGTGGCCCCCTTTCGCAGGAGAAGACGGCATGATCTGGCAACGCACCCGTATCGCCATGCTGGCGGCTTTGGTGCTGGCCGGGGCTACTTTGATGGCCCGGGCAGACGATGGGAAGGGCGAGAAGCTCGCTCCCCCAGTTGAGAAGGCTGCTCCGGCCCCGCTGCCGGTAGGCCCTGGACCCGTCATGGCTGCTCCGGCCCCGATGGCTTCGGCTCCCATGATGTCCTCAGCCCCTGCATCTGACTGTGGCGCTCCTGCCGCGGCCGCTGCTTGTGGCACGAAGACGATCTACGTCACGGAGTATCGCTCTGAGTCGTACCAGGCCACGCGGACCGTCAACAAGACGGCTTATCGCGATGAAACCTACACGGCTTACAAAGAAGAGTGCGTTCCGGAAACCCGCACTCGCACCTTCACCGTCTACAACACGGTGTCGGAAGTCCAGGACCAGGTTGTCACCAAGTGCGTCTCGGTACCGACCGTCGAGAACCGCACCGTGACCAAGAAAGTGACCTCCTGCCGCCCCGTGACCACTGTCACCACCAAGTGTGTGGACCAGGGCCATTGGGAATGCCAGGAAACTTGTGCCGGCCCAAGCTTGGGCGACAAGCTGAAAAAGTGCTTTGATCCTTGCTACGAGCCATGCCCCCAGACCAAAACCAAAAAGGTTTGGGTCTCGAACAAGGTCATGGTCGAATGCCCTCACACCAAGATGGAGAAGTTCACGGAATGCGTGAGCTCCGTCGAGCAGGTCACTGTCTACAAGAAAGTCATGCAGTCTGAGACCGTCAAGGTCACCGTCTGCAAGAAGGTTCCGGAATGCAAGACCGAGACCTACACGGTCAACGTCAAGAAGAGCGTTCCTTACACCGCGACCCGCAAGGTTGCTTACTGCGTCCCGGAAGTCGAAACCTACACGGCTTGCCGTATGGTTCCGGTCCAGGTTGCTAAGGAAGTCGCCGTCGCCGCCCCAAGTGCATGCAGCACTTGCGAAAGCGGCCCGGCCTTCGGTAGCAAGCTGAGCGGCTTCTTCTCGGGCCTCGGTGGCAAGCTCAAGGGCTTTGGCAGCGGCTTCGGCTGCAGCAAGTGCAAGAGCAGCCATAGCTCTTGCGAAACCTGCAGCACCGGCTGCAGCAGCGCTCCTGTCAGCACCGGCTGCAGCAGCTGCGGTAAGTAATCAACCCATCCAACTAGGATGAATCGAGAAAGGGCCGTCGATCCTCAACGGATCGACGGCCCTTCTTGCATTGACAAAGCAACGAATCGAAAACGATCAAACCTGCCGTCGCTTCACTTCCCGTTCCATCGACACGACGACTTCGTCAAAATCTCTTCCTGTCGTGTCCACAATCACGGCATCTGTAGCCGGCTTCAGCGGGGCGATCGCGCGCTCAGCGTCGCGCTGGTCTCTTGTCACAATTGCTTCGAACAACACCCGCAATTCGACCGCTTCGCCTTTTTCCAGCATTTCGCGTTGGCGCCGCCGAGCTCGCTCCATCGGGTCCGCCGTAAGGAAGAATTTGCACGGAGCCTCGGGAAAGACGATTGTCCCCTGATCGCGCCCTTCGGTCACAAGCTTTTTTCCTTTTGCAACCTCACGCTGCAAACCGACGAGCTTATGGCGAACCGCTGGGTGATCCGCAACCGCGCTCGTGGCTCGGGTCACTTCTTGGGTGCGAATCGCTGCCGTAACGTCTTCGCCGTTGAGATGAATCGCGCCGGGCGGCATCTGTAGATTCAAGTCATTCAGAATTTGCCCGAGCCGGCCTGAATCAGCGAGGTCGAGTTGCCCGCGCAACACATGGAGCGTGACCGCGCGATACATCGCTCCCGTGTCAAGAAAAGCAAAACCAAGCCTTACCGCCAGCGCGCGAGCGACGCTGCTTTTCCCCGCTCCCGCCGGTCCGTCGATCGTGACGATCATGCCGTCTCCCGGCTATGCGTTACCGAGGTTGGACCGTGATCGTGTAGGTCGAGTTGGCATTCAATACGGCGGAAACAGGCGACTGAAGCGTCGCGACGCCGTGCAGCGCGTTTTCACCGATCACCGAGTACGTGAACGTGCCGGCGTTTTTGCGATCCAGCTTCATTCGTTCGAGTGGGCGCACGACATAAGGCGTACCGTCGACGACAACGGTTGCGGTCCAGGTCGAGTTCTGATTCTCCACCATGATCGTTCCGGTGGCCGAAGGCAATGGCAATGGCAGGCTATCAGCGGGATAATAGGCCCTTCGAGCCGCGGGTTGATCGGCTTCGAGCTTGGCAATGCGGTCTTTGAGACTCTTAATCTCCGATCGGGCATTTTGGAGGTCGATCGTATTGCGCAGCACGCCTGTTTGCAGTTCTGTCATTGTGCCTTTGATCTCTTGCATCGATTGCGAGAAATTCTTCAGCGATTGATCAATGTTCTTGAGCGACTCTTGCAGGGTCGGATCCCGCAGCTCCTGAAAAGCACGAGCCGAAGGACAAGAGATCATCGCGGCTGTCAAAGCCGTCAGAATGAACAGGTTCGTAGTCTTTTGCATTGCGGTTCCCCTCATTGCAGCACACGTCATTTTTTTGGCGCCCAAGCCCGAACAAAGTTGAGCTTAGAAAGCGCCCAATCGATACGCAAGACAATTTCCGCACAGTCGATTTCAACGCCATTCGCGCATCCCCTATAACCGGCAAGGTCTGCCAGGACGGTCGCGAAAACTACTCTAGACGGCTTGAGCCAACCTCGCTATTGTCCCCGCCCCGAGACAAGTCATACCGAGTCGACGAGGGCGAATCATGGCGCGGCGCGACATCGTACCCTGGGTTCCGCTGCTGCTTACTGTTTGTGGCTGTTTGCCAGGAGAAACCGGGCTGACGTTGGTGCCACCGGGAACAGTCGCCACGGGTCGTTCACCGGTTTCGGAGCAGGAGATTACCAAATCGCTCAAAGCGGGTCTGGCTAATGACCCGGAGGCCAGACGGATCGTTAGCGTTGCGCAAAAGTGCTGACGGCCAATCCCAAGATGGGGCTACAACCGATTTTCTTGCCGGTCGTCGTACCGCATGAAGAGGTCTTTCATCAAGGCCTCGGCGCAATCTATATCACCGAAGGTCTATCGAAGCGTTGCGTAACCGAGGGCCAACTGGCGGCTGTGTTGTGCATGGAGCTAGGAAAGATGGCCGAGGAGCGTGAGCGACTGGAGGCCAGCGCAACGAAATCTAGCTCGCCACCTCCACCGGACGTGGCTGTCGGCAACGACTATCGCAATGGTTACGGCGGCCCCGATTTGACGCGGCAAATGGAACTCTACAAATATGGCCCCGCGAAACGCCCGCCCAGTCCACAAATCAAAGCGCAAGAGCTGGCGAAAACCCTTTTGTTGAAAGCCGGCTACGACGAGAAAGACATCGAGACCGTGGCACCGCTGCTCCGCGACGCCGAAGATCATGTCACCATCGAAAAAAGCATGACCGGCAAAGGCACCGCTCAGAATGTGCCTTGGAATTGATCGTGTCGGAGCGACGCGGCGCGCGATCACTAACTCTTACTGGGTGTGCATCTTTTACTTGGGTGACTTTCAAGCCGCCGCTCGGTGGGGCTGGGACCAAAAGCCGTCCCAGATTTTGCCGCCGCTGACATACAGAGCTCGTAACGCTGCCACCGTGGCCGCTCCATCCTCGACCCAACGCATGCCCGATCCCTTCAAGCGTGCGCCGATGATCTTGCAACCCGCTTCCGTCGGACCGCTGCCTATGTCCCAGCCGTTTCTCCGATACGTCGGATAATCGGTGCGATGGCGATTGTTCTTGAAGTAACCAATTAGTTTCCGCAACTCCTCCTGAACTTCCGCCGACGCACGCGGGGGCAACGAGATTGTCTGCAAGTGGGTGAGCAACGCTTCGCCCCCGTGCTCATACAAAATCCCTTTCGCCTGATCTTGCCACTGTTTCCGGGCCTCTTCATCACGGCCATACAAAACCTTCGCGAAGTCACACAGGTGTTCGGCGGCGTGATACCAATCCAATATCGTCGTCAAATAGTCGGCCAAGTGTCGTTGCAACGCCTCCTCCAAACCATTGCCGCCGTCGGTCACTGCAATCAGTTCGCTCACCTGCTTGATCCCTAGCCCCCGTGCCTGCGACCGTACTTGCTCCGCTAACGCATCCAGTTCAAAGTCGACCAGGTAACGCGTATGCTCTTTCCGCGGTGTGTACAGCAACGCCGTGTACAACATCCGATGTTCTGCTTTGCCGCCACCCGCTCCTTGCATCGGCACGCTGAACGCATCCAAGCCCACATAGGCCGTCGGTTGGCCTTGCGGCCGCGACGCCGTCCAGTGCGGCTCGGGCTGGATCGGCTCGACCATCCGCCCTTCTTTTTGTTGCGCCCGCAAACGCTCGCCTTGGCCCTCCGTGGTTCGCAGCACTGTCGAGGTCGACACACGCACTCCCGAAAAGCGTTTCAGCACATCCTCGGCTGCGTCGGCAAAGGGTAACAGCGTCCCGGCCAAACAGACCAGGGGAACCAGTCCCGGACTGATCTCGTCCATGAGCCCCAACGCGTCGTCGTAGGGAATAAAACTCTGCTTGCACCGACCGCAGTAGTAATAGGCTCGCCGAACCTGCATCTCCCCATGAATCGTCAGGACCCGACGTTGTTGGAAGGAGTGAAATTTCGCCGCATACGTGCAGTCTGGACAGGTGACGCTACAACCTACGTAGCCCTTTTTTTCCGGCTCGCCAAACTGGCTTGCCGGACCTCGCTGACCAACTTCTGCCCCGCGTCCCGAAACTCAAAATCAATGGCACCGAACTCCTGCGCTTCCGGCACATCGACCGCCCGCTCCACCAACTGGCGAACCGTGGCATCGACCAGAGGCTGAAGCTCTTTCATAAGGGCTTCGATTCGTTGTTCGCGTGTTTGGTTAGCGACAGCAGAAGCGGGTTGGGTAGGCATGGCTTCGCTCCCATTTGTGAAGAATCAAAGTAGATTTCCAGCTTCCCTTTAGCTTACGAGCAACCATGCGAATTTCCCACCCAAGTAACAGCTGCTCACCCACTCTTACTAAGCGCCGTTCTTTTTCCTCCCTCCGCCTCCCTGGCTCTGATATGCTTGAGTGCTGACGACAATCCAGCGCCAGCAGCAAGTGGGGCGAGGTATGAAGGTCAGGGCAACCGATCAACCACCTGCGTTAATTTTCACGGAGAAGGCTTCGCTCTGCGCTCAACTCGAAGACGTCGACGTGCAATTCTTGTTGGAACACCATCGCGCGCACCTCGACCTAAGACCGGCGGGGCAGGTAGGGTATTACTTGCTGACGTCTCGTGGCCATGTCGGCATTCTGGCCGCCCCAAAGCGGCGCATCGTCATTCGCCCCAAAACGCCACTGCCCAATCTCTTTTTGATGCTCGATCCGACAACCACCGACTCCGCCGTTCCCGATCCTAAGCTGCCGCGGCGGCGTGAAGAGCTTCTGGATTTCCTTGTCTGCCAACTCGCTGCTCGGTTCAGAAAACAGCAATTTGTAGGCCCATCAGAGGCCTCCCGAAGCAGTTTCTTTTCACCCAACCGAAATACCTTGTCCGTGCCGCCACCGCCAAAATCGGCGACTCAAGCCAAGGAACAGTCCGTTGCTCCTGAGACGACGCTCAATTCGCCTTGGAATCAGATCATTGTCTCCCTTGTCGAACATATGCTGGCCAGCACCCTGCTTGGAGCACGCTACTGGGAGACCCTGAGTCATTCGCTCGATGGCTTCGAGAATGTTACCCGAGTGGCGGTGACGCCGGACGCCTGCTCGGCTCTACTCAAAGAGCCGATGCCCGAGGGCTTTCGCCCTCTGATCGATCTGAGTCGCACGATAGTCGCGGCCCTCCCTCACAATGGTGAAGGACAATCGCCACCCAACTCCTTTCTCTTGCCGATGGGCCGCATCTTTGAGCAATATGTTACCCGTGGCATCCGGGCGGCGTTCGCGGAAGAACTTGACTCCATCTCCATTCATCCCTGGTACCGGCTGCGGTCAGAATCTCGCAGCACTCCCGTAGTCGCCTTTTGCCCTGATTGCACGATCGAGCGGACCGGCCGCCCGCTGATCAACGTACAAGTTCGCTGGGGCCGCCCGCCGCGCGACGGGCTGATTACCGCAGACGTTCACCGCGCCTTGGCTTACACCGCTGCTCTCGGTGTTAGACGCTCGATTCTTGTCTTTCCGAGCGGCAAAGATCAACTGTGGGAATATGACATCCCTTGCGGCCCCGCGACACTAGAGATCCGAACCTTGTGCGTCACCGGAGATGTGGCCCAGTGCCGCCTGTCCTTGCACCGACTCGGCCGTCACCTGCAACGGATCTGGTCGGCGAAAGATCGAAGTTAAGGACCTGCGCAATCATTGCGTAACGGATTGTCGTTTATCGCTCCGTGAAAGGACGGTGTAATGCCCCCCAAAAGTTGGACCATTTTTGGCAGTTTCTTATGGTTGCTCTCGTTGTGCCGGGGTCGTTCGTTGTCACTGTCGCGGAAGCTCAGCTATCGTGAAGCCTCCGCGACAGTGACAACGAACTCATGCTCCAGAAGCCTCTGCGTGCCACAGCTCCGCGAACTCGACCGGGGTCAGGTAGCCCAGCGCCGAGTGGATACGCTTGCGGTTGTAGACCTCGTCCAAGAACGTGCCCAACTGCCGACGAGCATCCGAAAAGTGCATAGTGGTTGACATCGCATCTCGTTTTGAGGCGAAGGACGGGCAGATTCTGTTCTGGGACGAAAGCGGAAATCAACGCTATCAAGATCCTTGGCACCTTTCAGGGGTCGGCGCCGATTCCGTTCGATCCGATCTTTCCAAAGCCATCGGTGCACCTGGATCGCCTTAAGAATGATGATGCCATTTTTGCCTGCTTGGTCCGTCAGACCCAAACCAGCTGCACCTTCCCTCCCGCCTCGCCGAAAAGAATCGCGCGCTGACAGTAGCTTTTAGCCAGGGACAGCGCGACGGTGCGATCGATGCCGAGGACCAACAGGCTTTCCTCGGGCGGCCAGGACTTGTCGTCGCTGACGCCGCGGCCCAGATACGAGGCATATCCGGCGCTGCGCACGTCCGTTTCTAGTTGCTGTTGCTGGTTGATGTTCTCTTCCTCGCTCCGCGTTTCCGAGCCTGGATTGTACGCCGTGAGATACGCCCAGGTTCGTTTGCCGTGTTTGGACAACACGGTTTCCAACGCGGGGGATGTTTGGTCGATGCGTAAGGCAAATTTGCCTTCCGGGCCATCGACTTCGTAGGCAGTCCTAAGATAAACTTGTTCCAGCTCTCGATTCCTTTGAGCCTCGCTGGCCTTGTCGAGTTTGGCTTTCTTGATCGATAAATCGAGCATCTCCGTCGTCTCGCGGGCGACCTCTCTCAGGTTAAATAGAAACGAGCACAGGTGCAGCAATTCCGTCGGTTCAAAATGCTGGAGGACGCCTTCTTCGCTCAAGTGGGCAAAACTGGACTCTACACGAAAAATCGCATTGGTAAGGTTGGGTTGGGGTGCTGCTTTTTGATGCGCCAGGCTCGATTTCAGCCACGCCAGCCCTTCCTGAGTTTGCTGTGATAGCGAAGCAATCTCGGCACCAAGCACCTCAGATTTTGTATGGGCGCCAGTCAAATGCAACGCCCGAGCCGCGTCGTCCAACGAGAATAAGTGCTCAACCAGATCGTCGACATTCGTCACCATGGACACCAGCTGTTGGCGTTCCGTGTGCAACATACCCGGTTCCGTACCGAGATCCAAAAGTAGCGCCAGGCTCTTTTGCTGTTTTTCGCGTAGGGAAGCCCGCCTTGGCATTCTCCTCGGGGGCCTTCCCGGTGACGTTGATGTCGGAAGTGGCTCGTAACAATGTCTCACAATCGTCGAGCGTCGTTGCCAGGGCCTGCCGCAGCTCTTGTTCCGCCAGCTGGCGAAAAAGGATGATCTGCGTAATCAACGCGGAAACAATGCCGATGACGCTATCGAGAAAGCGTTCTCTACCGATCACCCAGGGCGATTCTTTGGAAGTCGTGGCAACAAAAAGCACGAGAGTGAGCGTGATACAAGTCAGGCGCAGGCTCGTCTTAATGCCAAGAGCTGTACAGATCAGAACGGTGCAGCCGACGGAGACCCCCAGGGCGCCGATGCCCGCGAAATAACCGAGCGCGGAGAGGTCGCCGTTTTTGATGAGAAGGCTAAAGGCGACGCCGATAATGGCTCCGAGGCCGGTGCCAAAGAGGCGCTCGCCGGATGCCTTGAGCGAGCTGCCTAAATTCGACATCATCACGATAATCGCCGTGATAACCGACCAGCTCTTGCGGAGCGGGTCGGTTATCTGCAGCAGGTCATGGATGCAGGAGGCGAGCATCACGGCGACGGTCATTTTGAGGGCGTTCTTGAGCGCTCGCAGGACCGATTCGTTCATTCTTTCACTTTCATTCGAGTCTTCATGTTGTAGCGCTCACCGGCGAGGACTTCCTCGTAGTCCTTGCCATCGAGAGGAATTGGCTTATGGCGATCGAACACAGCCACCTTGCTCTTGCCAATGACCTCAAGAATAGAACCTTTGACGAGTATAATCGTCCCCTCGTCGATGCCGATGCCCAGCAACTGCGGAAAGGCACGCATGAGATCGGTCATATCTGCCGTGCGTTTTCGAGCAAAAAAGTGTTGATCGATGGCAACTCCTGGCAGGAAGCCGAAGCCACGCTCATAGCCCTCGGCCATGACCACGAGATTGCCCAACGGATGGCCGCGCGGCATATATTCGGCCTGGATCGACGCCCCAGCCGATGAGCCGCCGATGACGCCGCCACGCTCAAGAACTTCGTGGCAAAGCTTCTCCGTAAGCGTCCCTTCATAGGAATCGACGAAGCGCCACTGGCGGCCGCCGCTGAACCAGACGCCGCCCGCCTTTTTCAGCGGAGCGGCGAAATCTTCCGTGTCGGCTACCTTACGGCTGCGCGTATGCAGGACTTTGATGTTCTTGGCTCCGAATCGCTTGAGCGATTTGACCTCGCCGATCTCGTCGGGAACCGGATCATCCATTGCGGTTGGAAAGACGACGATCAGCGCCTCGGGACCGCCGGCGAGTTCGATGAATTTCGTCCACCCCTCGGTCGGCATACCGCCGCCCCCGCCGATGATGAGCGTGCCCTTAGGGACCGCGGGCGTGGCCGGGTGATCGGCTGGGAAGAGCGGCTGACTTCGGGCAAGGGCGGCCTTCTGCAATGCGATCAGATCGAGTTCGGGCCCCGATGTAAATGTTTGAACGCTTGCCGGCCGGCGTGGGGACGAAGGCAGGCAGACGGTGACATACGATTTGCCGACGACGCGAGCGGATCGATTTCGCGTTACCAGAGCGGCCCCTTCGTCGAGACCGATGCCGAGCAAGCCATCGCGTGACCGCAGTGCTTCTTGAAGTCGATCGGTCCGATTGCGTTTTAGAAAGTGGACATCGACGATCGCGTTTGGCAGCCAGGCGAAGCCTTCCGAGATTTTCAGCTTTCCAGGTGTGCCATCGATCCAAACTTTGCCGGCCAACGCGGCAATGGACGACGAGGCGCCGATGACGCCCCCGCGATCGAGAAGTTTGCGCAGCTCCTTTTCAACGGCGGAGCCGCGAAAGGCGGTGGTGAACGCAACCGGGTCGCCCTCATGAAGCCAAACGCCCGTCGCGTCTTTTAGCGGTTCGAGAAACTCAACAGCGTCTGCTTTAGCGCGCTTGCGCGTATGGATGATGCTTATGGAGGCCGCTTTTTCAGCCGCGTCGCCAAGGAGCGTCTTGGCTGGAGCACTTTGTCCCGCCGATAGAATGACGATTTTCGCCTTCGAGCCGCCGGCCAATTCGAGGAATTTGGACATCGCTTCGTCCGGCACGGTCCCGCCGCCGCAAAGAACCAGATTGGCACTGGTCTGTGCAACGAGATCCGGTGGCGGAGCCGCATACAACGCTACCGGAGCGAGCAGAATGACGGTGAGAACGCAAAAAAGGAACAGGATCGGTCGCAACATGGCTACTTTCCTTGCAAAGTAGGATTCGAGCGTGGCAGCAGTCATCTTGCGGAACCAAACGCCCGCCAGCCATAGTGAATTCGCCAGAGTTCTAGAACATAGTATGTGGCAAGGCGAAGCGGGTGTTGAGCAGAGTCGTTGAATGAGTGAACCTATTTGGGATGTCATCGTTATCGGCGGCGGGGCTGCCGGCTTGATGGCCGGAATTCATGCCGCGGAACTCGGTGCGCGCGTGCTCGTTCTCGAAAAGAATCGCAAGGCGGGCGTCAAGATCCTGATGTCCGGCGGCACGCGCTGCAACCTCACCCATGCCACCGACAATCGCGGCATCGTCGAAGCCTATGGCCCACCGGGCCGCTTTCTCCATTCGGCTTTGGCGTCATTTAGCGTTCAAGACACCATCGACTTCTTTGAAGCGGAAGGCGTTGTGACCAAGGTCGAAGAGACCGGAAAAATCTTTCCCGTGAGCAATCGCGCGCTCGATGTGGTCCACGCACTCCTGGCCCGGCTCGAACGTAGCGGCGCCAGGTTGTCTTTAGGTGAAGCTGTTCTCGATATGGTTCGAGCCGAGGATAACTGGCGCGTGACCACGACGACCCGGGTCTTACAGGTCCGTCGACTCATCGTTACGACCGGCGGCCAATCGTATCCCGGCAGCGGCACCTCTGGCGATGGTTATGTGTTCACGTCACGCCTTGGCCATACAATCGTGCCGACGCGACCCGCGCTCGTGCCAATTACGGTGTCTGATCCCGCCATCGCTGAGTTGCGTGGTATCACATTGCCCGACGTGCAGCTTCGTGTCCTCGAAGGCAATCGAATGCTGGCCGCCCGGCGCGGGTCGCTGCTCTTCGCGCATTTCGGTCTGACCGGTCCCGTCGTCTTGGACGTGAGCCGAGCCGTGAGCAGTCATATGAAACCGGACAGTCTCATTCTGGAAATTGACCTACTGCCCCAGGTCAAAGAAATCGATCTCGACGAAGACTTGCGAAAAGAGACGGCGGTCGCTGGCAAGAAGCAGCTCGCCGTGATCGTCGCCACTCTCGTTCCCAGACGGCTCGCGGAAATGGTGCTGGCGCGGCTCAACATGCCGAACGATCGCAAGGCGGCAGGGCTTAGTAAGAACGATCGGCAGCGACTCTGTTCGGAGTTGAAGCATCTCCGCTTGCCGATCAAAGGTACTTTAGGTTTCGCCAAAGCCGAGGTGACGGCCGGCGGCGTGTCGCTCGACGAAGTCGATTCACGCACGATGCAGAGCAAGATAGTGCCAAGTCTCTTTATCGCCGGAGAATTGCTCGACCTCGACGGGCCGATCGGTGGGTACAATTTTCAGGCGGCATGGAGTACGGGCTGGCTCGCGGGCAAATCGGCGGCTCGCGCTGTTTAGTGCAATACCGTTCGTCGAAGGAACTGGGCGTCCGGCTCAGGCAGGCGAGATGCAAAAAATGTCACCCCGGTTTGCATCTCGCTATTTGGCTATAACATGATGCTGCTATTGCTCTTGTAGCACGCCGAAGGGGCGAGATGCAAGCAAATCCGCGGAGAACCCCCCTTGCATCTCGGTGGGGTATGACATCCAACTCCCTCGACGAACAGTATTGCGGCTAAACAGAACATCAGTCGCGAGCGCTTATGATCAACAATGATCCTTCCTCACATTGCAGCGCTTGCAGATTGCAGACAACCGCGAACCCTTCGTGTCGCAGGACCTGCTCGACATCGACCGCGATGACGTCCTCACCAAAAACCAGGCCCGGCTCGCTGGCCAGAGTGTCCTTCATCATCTTGAGAACCAAACCTTTGAATTTGCTTGCGGAAAAGCCGGCCACGTTCAAGGACTTCAGCCGAGCTTCGACCTTGCCGGCAGTGGCCGCGAAGGTCCACGTCGATTCAAAAGCGATGTTCATCATCATCGTCGGATAGACACCGCTGACGATGGCGCCGTCTGGATTGAAGTGAACGGCGAGTTTCTCGATGCCGGCGTCTTTCGGCACATGGCGCGCCAATATCGCGTTCGCATCGGCGTCCGTCACGCGCAATGCAGAGACTCAATTTCCATATCCGGTCCTATCATAAAGTCCTAATGAAGTTCGTCTTGCAGCGTTACTTTGCCGTGAAAGGTGTACCAGACCGTTGCCCCCTTCACCAGATCGACTTGCATCGCGACCGGTTTCGTAAAATCCAGCCCCTCGGCGATCTCATGCGGCAGCAGCGCCGAACCGAGGGTAAATAACTTCTGTGGTCCACTCGCCTCAATTGGAAGGTAGATAACCGTTCGACCATTTACTAATAGATACAGTTCGAGCAAACCGTCTGCCTCGCCGATGAGTTCGCCCGATGCGCCGACCACGATTGCGCCGCCCAGGCGACGAGCATACGGACTCACTTTAGCCAGAAATGCCGCGCAGCGAACTTCGAGCGCGACCTCACCCCACAGACCCGCGTCAACGCCGCCTTCAAGGACGATCTGGAGTTCGTTGCGCTGTCTCAGGAGGGTGGATATGTCGGACTCGAACGGAGCGCCTCCCGTGACGCGCGCGAGAATCACGTCGTTTACGCGAATCTCGGCATCGCCCTCGAAAGCGTCGATCGTCAGCCAGACTCGTTCATGAGGGTCGATTTGGCCCGGATAGCCGAAGCGGCGGCGATAGCGAACACGGCCGGCAAAGCCGCTCAATCCTTGATCGGTCCAACGGCCGGGCATGACGACGCGACAGGGAGCCGGCACGAGCCTTCCGCTAGATATGCTCGACAAAGGCTGACTTTCCCAGGGGCCGCGCAAGCGAATCCGGTGGGGATACATGAGAGGCGCTCACGAGGCTGGGGAAAGTCGGGAATCAAATGGCACGAGCCGGGGAGAAGAGGAACGGTTTCCTTGCGGCACCAATTCCGATTTTCCCAGGCTCGATCCAACGCACAATTGCGTACGAAGAGTTCAATTCTTCTTTACCGGCTCTGCGGTGATGACGATCATCGAAACTTTGGGCAGATGCGCCATTACCCATTCATGTTTCTCTTCTTCGGTCTTGAACTTTGGTGGCTTCTCCGCGGACTTGTCTTCCTTCTTTTTGGAAAGCGAAATGGTCACGGTCTGGCCTTCTGTCAACGAGCTAAATTCCGAAGTGTAGCCGGGCAGCTTCTTGTCTGGCCCTTTGAGATCGTCCAATTCTTTCTTGGTGTAGCTCTTCGGCGAGCCTTTTTCGTCGAAGCTCGGCGGCGGTTGCGCGGCTCGAACGACGACCTTTTCCACAGTCTGCAGCTCGATGGTTTCGGTCTTTTTCTCGTAGGTATAAAGTTTCTGTTGCTGTTGGGCAATCTTATTGAGCGCGGCTTGCATCTTTTGAGCCTTTTGGGCCGCGTTCCCGCCTCCCAACGAAGCGTTTTGATACTCGACCTGCGCTTGGGCCAAAGCGTTGGCGGCGCCGGCGTCGATCTTTGGAATGTGCAGCGTTACTTCAACCTTGATCTTACTCTCATCCATCGAAATGATCTTGCCGCTTACCTGTCCGGCGTTCAGCATCTTTTCGGCGGTGGGAGCAACTTCCTTTTGGTCCGCCTTCTTGTCAGGCTTGGGGTCATCTTCGCGGCCATAACTCGGAATGACCAGGGCCACAAACACGAGCAGGGTCGCGCACCCACTCAACATACGAACCATGGCAAATTCCCCCAGGAAGATTGACGGAGGATCGAAGCGGATCCTCACACGATAGTTTAGTTCACGCGCATAATGGGAGCAATTGAAAAAACGAAGAATCAAGTACCAAGCTCGCGCAGCGCCAGGTAATCGATCGGCCGATCCTTGTTCAACTCCGGCAGTTTCAAAGGAACCATCTCCGGATACTTCTGCACGGCTCCCGTGTTGAAGACGACGACGTCTTCATGCGATTTGATCTCGCCCGAGGCGACAAGCGTTTCCAGACAATCGAAGCAGACAGCCGTCTCCGGGCAGAAAGATAAACCCTCCAAACCGATCGACTTGCGCAGCCAATCAAGGATTTTTCCTTCTTTTCCAGCCAGCGCCCGGCCGCCGCTAGCTCGGACCGCGTCGAGAATCATGAAATCGCCCACGGCTGCAGGCACGCGCAAACCACTTGCCACCGTATGCGCGTTGGCGAACGGTTGGGCGAATCGCTCCCCCTTGTCATACGCCTGGACAATCGGGGCACAGCCATCGCTTTGGCAGCTGTAAAGCCGAGGCATCTTATCCGATTTCAGCCACCCGAGCTGGCGCAATTCGGCGAACGCTTTCCACATGCCAATCAAGCCCGTGCCACCGCCGGTCGGGTAGAGAATCGCGTCGGGCAGGCGATAGCCGCGCTGTTCCGCGATCTCCAAACCCATCGTCTTTTTGCCCTCCAGGCGATACGGCTCGCGGAGAGTGGACATATCGAACCACTTCATCGCCTCAGTGCCTTCACGGACGATCTTGCCGCAATCGGTGATAAGGCCATTGACCAGATAGACTTTCGCCCCTGCCAGATACGCCTCGATCTGATTGATGATCGGCGTATCGCGCGGCATGAACACAAAGACCTCCATACCGGCACGAGCGCCATAAGCGGCGAGCGCACCACCCGCGTTCCCCGCCGTCGGGATCGCCAGCCGCTTTAGGCCAAGCGCCTGCGCCATACTTACAGCAACCGTCATCCCACGGCTCTTAAAGCTGCCGGTTGGCAACTGCGATTCATCCTTCACCCAAAGCTGATCCAGGCCAAAGGTCTTGCCCAGTCGTGGGCATGGCAACAACGGGGTCATCCCTTCACCCAGCGTCACCGGCTCATGCTCGGGCGGCAACGGCAACAGCTCGCGGTAACGCCACAACGACGGTGCTCGCCCGGCGACGAACTCCGGAGTCACGGCAGCCATCACCCCATCGAGATCATAGCGCACCCACAGAGGCCGACCCTGATGCGTTGTCTGAACCGTGCCGAACGGCAGATGCGTGCCATCAAGGGCGCTTTCCAGATGAGTTACGTAGCTTTTCATGAGGAATCCAGGTTTCGATGAGCATTACATATCTGTCTCGAAATCACCTTACGGTGCGCGAGCATCCGCAAGTAGAGCGCTGGCGTAAACGATTTGTCGCAACGCCCATTCGTGAGAGTCTGCCGGTGAAATGGACAAAAACGATGCCCGATCGCTTGACCGCGGATCGGGCCTGTCTATTAGTCTGGCAAGCGGTAACAATCACCGCCGACAGAAAACACACGGAGAGAACGATTATGTTTCGCACCCTGTTTGGATTCAGCGCGCTCGCATTGGCTTTGTCTTACATGCCTACCGTAAGAGCGGAAGATGCCAAGGCCGACGACATCGTCACCACGGCCGTCAATGCCGGGGATTTCAAGTATCTCGTCACCGCCGTCAAAGCGGCCGACCTGGTCGACACCCTCAAGAGCGCTGGCCCGTTCACGGTGCTCGCCCCGACGGACGAGGCCTTCGAGAAATTGATCAAGCAGATCGGCAAAGAAAAGTTCGACGAGATCCTCAAGGACAAAAAGGCGCTCGCCAAAATCCTGACCTATCATGTGGTCAAAGGCGACGTGATGTCCAAGGACGTAGTCAAGCTCGATAAGGCTTCCACGGTTGAAGGCGCGGACCTGATGATTGCAGTCAAGGGCGGCAAGGTTATGCTCAACGGAATGGCCACCGTGATCAAGGCCGACATCAAGTGCAGCAATGGCGTAATACACGTCATCGACACTGTGCTTATGCCGCCCGCGAAGTGAGTTTAAGAAAAATCTAGCGATGAACCGGCAGGTCAAACTGCCGGTTCATCTTATTTCCATCACGCCGCTGATTCGACCAGTTCTGGAGCCAGAACCCGACGCTGGCAGGCTGCGACGAGACCACGGAACAATTGGATGTCGAGCCCCGAAGCCGTCGCCGAGGATGGCTGCCATTGGACACCCATCGCGAACCATTCCGACTCGGATTCGATCGCTTCGACCACGCCATCCAAAGCATGGGCGCAGACCAGGAACCCACGAGCCAGCCGAGCTATCGCCCGACGATGCTCGCTGTTCACGACCACTTCACCTTCGCCGTAAAGGTCGGCCAGGATCGTTTCGGGAATCACGTTAATCGCGTGACGCAAGCCACGTTCCGGCGGATGGCGATGTTGCAAGGCTTCCGGCAAATCGCGCGGCAAATCTTGGTGTACAGTACCGCCGTGGCATGAATTCAACATCTGCATGCCATGATCGATAGCCAGCAATGGCAGGCTATGTTCATGGCACCACCGGCATAGCTCTTCCGCCTCAGCGATGTTGCGTCGGGTCGCCAAATCATGGCCGATGAGCACGACGCCGTGAATCGTCGCGAGGTTGTCTTCCCAGTTGCGGCCTGCTTCGTCACCGAGCGCAACGGGCAAAGCACCCGCTGCCGTGATCGATGCGGCAAGGCCCGCGGACCAAAGACCACAGCCATGGCGCTCGTCGAGCCGGCTCGGATCCGGGCCATAGTAACCAATAGAGATAGAGGGAGCGGCGTCTGGCATAGAGGATTCCCTTCCTCAAACAAAAAGTTGTGAATTAAAGAGAGGCAGACGAAAAATAGTCTATCGAAGACTTCCTGGGAAATCCAGAAAAATCAAGAAAAGTTTTTTCCGAGGGTATCAGGCGAGCGGACAGCCGACGCTCTCCGCTCGCCGAAAACCAATTGGAACAATCAAGCCACATTGTCTTTCCGCAGATCCGCGAGTTCTTCGCGCACCGGCGAGTAATGGCTTGGTTCCATACTGAACGACGCCGTGCCGCTGGTGAAGTTACGCAGATCGCTCGTGTAACCAAACACCGAGGCTAACGGAATGTAGGCGTGAATCGAGCAACGCCCCTTGTCGCTGGAGAAGTTCAAGATTTCGCCGCGGCGACGGTTGATGTCGCCGGCGAGGTCGCCTTGATACTTATCCGGCGCGATCACGACGACGTTCATGATCGGCTCGAGCAGCGTGATGCCCGCTTTGAGCATCGCGTCTCGGGTACATTCCATGCCAGCCAGCTTGAACGCATCCTGCGAGCTGTCGACATCGTGATACTTGCCAAAGTGCAAGGTTGCCTGGATGTCCACGCATTGGAAGCCATACTTGGCTCCCTTGACGCAGGCCTCGCGGAAACCCTGCTCGACCGATGGAATGAACTCGCCAGGAATGACGCCGCCGACGATCTTATCCAAGAAATAGATATTATTCGGATCCGGCTTATCGCCTTGCTCTTCCTGGTAGGCCGTCCACTCGGCGACCTGGTCCTTCGTCAACGGATCGAACTTGATGTTGACGACGGCGAACTTACCACGCCCACCCGATTGCTTGATGAAGCGCGTCTCGATGTCCACTGCCTTGGACAATGTCTGTCGATAAGCCACCATCGGCCTACCGACCGATACCTTGACACCGGGGTTGCGCTGGAGCTTCTCAATGGAAACTTCCAGATGCAACTCACCCATACCGCTGATGATGAGCTGCTTGGTCTCCGGATCGGTCCGCATCTTCAACGTCGGATCGTCGCGGACGAGCTTGCCCAAACCGTCGGCCAACTTCGTTTCATCCGTCGACTTGTCAGGAATGATCGCCTGCGAAATGACCGGCTCCGGGAATCGGATCGATTCGAGCGCGATCGGAGCTTCCTTATCACAGAGCGTGTTGCCCGTGAAGGTATTCTTCAAACCGACCAGGGCCACGATTTCACCTGGACCAGCGACTTCGAGGCTTTCCTTGCGATCGCCCATCATGCGGAAGATACGCGCGATCCGCTCCGTCCGACCCCACGTTGTGTTGTAAACCTCATCCTTGGGGTGAAGCTCACCCGAGTAGATACGAACGTAAACGAGATCGCCGGTCGCTTCCGTGACGGTCTTGAACGCCAGGCAGCTAAACGGCTGCTTCGGATCGGCAGTACGCTCAACCTTTGCCTTCGTCTTTGGCACGATGCCTTGAACCGGCGGCCGTTCATCGGGAGCCGGCAAGTAGGCGAGAACCGCGTCAAGCAGCAACTCGACGCCATGATAGTTCTTCGACGAGCCGCAGAAGATCGGGTTGAGCTTGCCCTCGATCGTGCCCTTGCGGATGGCCGCTTTGAGAACTTCCTTGGGAACGTCTTTCCCTTCGAGGAGCAACTCCGTCAGATGGTCGTCCGCCAACGACGCGATGTCGAGTAGCTTGTGATGATACTCTTCCGCCTGGGCCTTATAAGCCTCGGGGATTTCGACCAGTTCGAACTTCTTATGCGTCGCGTCTTTCGGATCGCGCAAGATGAACTTCATCTCGATCAGATCGATGACGCCTTCAAACGCGCTCGATTGCCCAGCAGGAAGAGAGCATATCGCCGGCACGACGCCGAGCTTTTCCTTCATCTCGGTGATGCAATTGAAGAAGTCCGCGCCCATGCGATCGAGCTTATTCACATAAGCGATCCGCGGCACGCGATGCTTGTTCGCCTGGTACCAAACGGTCTCGCTCTGAACTTCGACGCCACCAACGGCGCAGAAAACGCCAACAGCGCCGTCGAGGACGCGGAGCGAGCGCTCGACTTCCGCCGTGAAGTCCACGTGGCCGGGGGTGTCGATCAAACCGATGCGCGTGTCGCCCCATTCAATGGTGACAGCGGCACTATTGATCGTGATACCCTTGGCTTTTTCCAGCGGATCAAAGTCGGTCGTGGTGTTGCCGTCGTCGACGTCGCCGACTTTATGCTTGGTGCCGCTGTAATACAGAAGACGCTCTGTGGTCGTCGTCTTACCAGCGTCCACGTGCGCAATGATGCCGATGTTTCGTAGTTTGTCGAGCATGGTAATTTCCCGCGAAGCGCCTCCGCGGCCAAACTCCTAGTAAAAGAGAAAAAACAGCGTCGTGGATCGTTAGCCAATCCCGCGCTTACAAGAACAGCGACTTTCACAGACCTCTATCATAGACGATTTTACAACCGATGCCGTTTGGTCTCCTTTTTAAGGAGACGGTGCGGCCCAGCTCGTCGGCCCTCTTTTTGTGAAGAAAGAGGGAAAAATCAAATTTGCCCCAGGTGGATTTTCTTACTCGTGCATCCTAACGAGCAAGAGGAGAACGGCGGGTCGTGCCTGGAGGTTTCCGTAACTCAAATAGCATGGGCTCAAAATGCAAAGAATCTAATTTACATTGAATCATACAGAATCCCACGGTCAAAAGTCCAGGCCTACCGCGAAATTCGCACAATGACTTAGACGATCTGAATTGGGGTATACCTGCAGCTACACACCTTTTCAAGTGCCGCGCCGGAGTAATCCAAGAGGCGCTCGCGAAGTACGCCGGTAAAACAGAGCCCCCTGTCAGCCGAAAATTCGACGATTACGCCTTAGAGCCTATCCGAAAAAGGGGACGGGCACCATTGCCGGAATGGCCCGAAGGGTGCTGCGCACAATGGTGCCCGTCCCCTTTTTCGTCGGATAGGCTCTTAAATCTATGGCACCCCGCCTACTTCGTGCGCGGTAATTGATTCAACAGGTGTGCAGCTTTAAAACCTCTTCCGATTGACCCCATCCCCGTATCTTTGGCATGATCTCTCCCCTACAGACGTATTACCACCTCGCGAGGTTGCTCGACATGGATTGTCAAACGCCGCCCGAAGTGCATGTTAGCGCGGACGCATTGCCGCGATCTTTTTTTGCCTGGTTCCCGTTTTTGTGGTCCAAGGTGTTATTCTCCGGTCCGAGCGGTCCCATCGAGCCGGTGCGGTGGCTGTCGACCGCGTTGCTGCTCCTGGTGCCGGGGATGCTTCTTTATCCGTGCCTGGCATTTCCGCTTCTGGAGCCTGACGAAAGCCGCTATGCGGAGATTCCGCGCGAGATGCTGGAGCGTGGCGATTTGGTTGTACCATTGCTGCAAGGCGAAGCATACCTGGACAAGCCGCCGCTCTTCTATTGGCTCGTGGCGGCGAGTTACAAGATCTTTGGTGTTTATGATTGGGCGGCGCGGCTGCCGCCGGCTCTCTGTGTGCATGGATGCATCTTGTTGACCTATTTTTTCGGGCGGCGGCTGTTGGGCGAAGCGTCGGCGTTTCGCGGGGCGCTCTTGCTCGGGTTGGCACCGGGTTTTGTCAGCATCGGTAGGCTCTTGCTGCTCGACGGGTTGCTAACACTATGCTCGACACTGTGCTCTGAAGCGCATTCGAGGCGGTGCGCGGCGAGCGCTTGCGACAAGGCTGGTGGACGTTGGCCGCGGTCGCCTGCGGCTTGGCGATCCTCGCCAAGGGGCCGGTCGCGTTGATTCTTTTGGTGCCGCCACTTCTGCTGTATCGGGTGCTTTCAGGACAAAGCTGTGCGCCGAGCTGGAGGGCGTGGATTTCCTTTATGGCCGTCGTCGCGGTGATCTCGTTGCCCTGGTATATCGCGCTCTGTATCCGCGTTCCTGAATTCGTGCGGCACTTCTTTTGGGAGCACCATGTCGTCCGCTTCTTTAGCGGCATGGCCCACATTCGTGGCTTCTGGTTTTATGCCCCCGTGGTGCTGCTTGGTCTTTTCCCTGGCACGCTTTTTGTCTGGCCTTTCTTCTCCTATCTGATCACCGGCGACGAAACGATTCGCCAGCAACGGCGGCCTGAGTTGGGATTCCTGCTCCTGTCCGCGGGCTGTTGCATCCTGTTTTTTACGCTCTCGGCCTGCAAGCTACCGACCTATGTGTTGCCTTCATTCCCGATGTTGGCGCTGGCCTTCGGCCACTTTTTCGCCCATAGCCGCTGGTGCAGTCCCGGTGGCCGACCGTATCGATGACGGCCGCGTTTCTTTTGTTAGTCGGCCTGCATCATCTTTGGCTGCCCTGGTATGCGGGCTATCGGTCGCCGATGAATCAGCCGGAATCCTTGGTGCGCCTCTGCACCGATCGTGCGACGCCTGTCATCTGCTATCCGCGCGATTGCGATTCGGTGTCGTTCTATCTGCAGCGCGACGATCTCAAGAATTATCGCAGCCACGACATCGAAGAGTTACGCGATCTCGTGCGCAGCCAACCTGCGCACCGTCATCCTTTGCACGCATCGCCATTCGCTACAGGGTCTCAAGCAATTGCTGCCGCCGGAGGTGCGCGTCACGGAGGAAGTGCATTTAGGATTGGGGGCGATTCCGGGCCTGTCCGAGCGTGTCATGGGGCCTCTGCGGACACTGATGGGCGAGACCGCCCATGGCCTGTGCGACCTCGCGGTGATCGAGCGCATCCCGGGCGCTCCGACAATGACCGTCCGCGAAAAGAGGGTCCGCCCCAATCTCGAAGAAGAAAGCGAATACGACAAATAGACTTAGTTCAAGTTTCGCACATTTTAGGGTCTGTTGGCAGCATCTCGCGGGAGAAAAAAGTTCGGCTTCCCGGCTCGGTTTGGTAACTTGGGATCATCTACTATTCCAGGTCGCCCCGTGGCAAGGAAGCCGATCTATGGAAGTTACCGCCTCTTTCGTTGCTCTGCTACAGCATTTCGTTCCTGTTTTCACCGCCCCAACCTTTCAGACCTTCGTCGAGATCATCTCCGGCTGGGTTCTCTCTCCACGCCGCCGCTACGTCACCGACGTCATCTTCACGGGAGGCAACCTCGACAACGGACACTGGTGCCGCTTCCATCGCTTTTTCAGTCATGCCGCCTGGGATAGGGATGTCTTGTCTTTGCACCTGGCCAAATTAGTGGCACGCGTGTTCGCCCTGGTGCTTCCTTGTCGTGGGCCGTCGATGATACCTTGTGTCGTAAACGTGGCCTCACTGTTTACGGCGCCGGCATGCACTACGATCCCCTCATCTCCAGCCGCGCCAAACCTCTTGTTAGTTGGGGACACGATTGGGTCGTCCTCTGCCTCGTCATCGCCCACCCCTTCTGGGCACCCACCAAAGTCTTTGCCTTACCAATCACCATGAGGTTGTATCGCAATCGCCAAGGTCTCACCAAGGGAAAAAAGAGCAAAGCCAAAGCCGCCAAGACCAAGGCCGACCCCAACCATCGCACCCGGCCCGAACTGGCCGTCGAGCTGATTTCCTTGGTCTCTACCTGGTTTCCTCAAGACGAAATCGTCGTTACAGGCGACAGTGCCTACGGCGGCAAGAGCGTTCTGTCCCACCTACCGGCCAACGTTCATTTGATCAGCCACGTTCATCCCAAAGGCGCCCTCTATGCTCTCCCACAGCCACGTACGACAAAAGGCAAAGGGGCTCCACGAAAGAAGGGTACACGTTTGCCGAACATGGCCCAATGGGCCGACGACGCCACGCGACCCTGGACGGAACTCCACTTCGATCAGTTCGGACTCCATGCTGTCCTACAGGTCAAAACCCAGCAAGCCTTGTACTACAAGGCTGGTGGCCAGCGTCTTTTGACCATCGTCTTGACACGTGATCTTCAAGGTAAAAGGCCCGATCAAATGTTTTACTGCACCAACCTTGACTGGGATGCCCGCCACATCCTCTCCACCTATGCGTGCCGGTGGGCCATCGAATGCACCTTCGAGAATTGCAAACAATTTTTGGGGCTGGAAGACCCTGCCAACCGCTTGCCCCTGGCCGTCCAGCGGACCGCACCGATGGCTCTGCTGCTGTATAGCCTGGTTGTCGTCTGGTTCCACCAGATGGGTCACCGCTTCCTCCAGTTTCCGTACCGCCCGTGGTATCGACGCAAACAAGAGCCTTCGTTTGCTGATCTTTTGACCACCCTACGGCGTGTCAGTTGCCAAGAGAAAACCGACACACTGCTTCCAAAACGGTGTCGCCTAAAAACCTGGCTCACCCAGATTACCGAGCTTCTCAGCCGAGTCGGATGAGACAGCTGCTCGCCGTCTTTTTTCAACCAATCCCGGCGCATGTGACTCGACGGACCGCCAAAAATCATCGCCCCCAGCGCTAGATTTACGCGCCGGAATGTGCGAAACTTGAACTTAGAGCCTATCCGAAAAGGTGTCGGGCACCATTGCCGGAACGGCCCGTAGGGTGCTTCGCACAATGGTGCCTAACACGAATGCCATTAAGTTAAGGGAAAATCTGCCACCGGGGGCCTTAGAACCTTGGCAAAACGGCGTTTCTCGGTGCCCAAAAAAAGTGGTGCTCCTCAGCTAATTTCCTTAACTTAATGGCATTCGTGCCTGACACCTTTTCGGATAGGCTCTTAATATAGCCCCCGGCTTGCCAGGGGCGCCCCGGTCGACGCTCAAAACTGATTCAGCAAATTCACATACGTCCCCGCCAAACGGAAGATGCAGAAGATCAGGATAATCGCCACCATCACCCACACGCCATAGCCCGCCATCGCTGTCAGATTGGCGAGCCGGCGATCCGCTTCCTCCTCGTAAAAATCGGCCTGTCGTTGCATCACCTCGGTCAGAGTCCCTGAGACTTCCGCGATCGAGATCATCTCCAGAAACTCGGGTGGGAATACATTCGCCAACGTGAGCGCTTGCGTGAGGTCGTCTCCAGCACGGATCGATTGGCCGACGACCGTGCAGCGTGAGGCGAAGGCCTCATTTCCGGTTCCTTTCAGGCTCAATTGGACAGCTTCGCCGATCGGCATCGCCGTCTCGTGCGTCAGCCCGAGAGCCATGCAAAACCGAGCCATCGCCAGGGCGCGTAGGCATGGGCCAAGGACCGGAACCTTGAGCAGGAAAAAGTCGAGACGGCCTTCGCTCGTGAAGCTGCCCGCCGCTGCGCCAGCAAAGCGCGAGCATCAAGGCCAGGCCGCCGATAACACCCAGGAAGATCATCGCCCCAAATGTGCCGCGCAGGCCTAGGCCGAGGGGGTCGAAGCTGCCGCCGCCCGGTTTTTGATTGATCGGCAGCATTCCTAGAACGACGATCAACCCGGCCAAGACCAGGATCGCCATGACGAATTGAATGAGAGGCCACGTCGCCTTGCTCCAGAATTGGCGCCAGCGCGTCTGCTGTTGCTGAAAATGCTTTTCCAAACCGGCGAAGACTTCGGGCAGCATCCCGGTCGTCTCCCCAACTTCGATCAAAGAAAGCATCAAAGGCGGGACGGCCCCCGGCAAATGAGCCAGCGCTTCGTGCAAGGAGGAACCCCCTTCGAGTTCCGTCGCTACGGATCCAGCAAGGGCACGTACAGCTGGTGGGCCTTTTTTAGCCTGATCGTTGAAGACGCGCGTAAGAGGCAGCCCCGCGCCTAGAGAGTGGCGCATTCTCGTGCAGAAGCCGATCAATTCGTGTAGCGACAAGCGACGGCTCATGGATCGGAGTTCCCTTCACCGAGCGGCAATAGGCCAAAGGCGGGTTTGCCCGCGTTTGCATTCGTCACGGCTTCGTCTCTATAGATGGAGTAGAGATCACGCCGCGGAAAGTAGAATGCGTCGAGCCAGGCCTTCATTTATAATAGCGACATGAACAATTATGAACCGCGTTACCTGGCCGGGATCCTCTTCTTCAATGAACGCGACTTCTTCGAGGCGCACGAGGTCTGGGAGGATCTGTGGGTCGAGTCTCACGGGCCGGAGCGAAAATTTGTCCAGGGTTTGATCCAGGCCGCCGTCGGACTCTATCACTTTCACGGCGGCAATTTCGGCGGGGCGCTCAAGCTGTATCGGTCGGCCAAGGCCTATATGACGCCGTGCGGCTCGCCCTATTGGGGAATGGACGTCGACGCCTTTTGGCGGCAAATGGAAGTCTGCTTCGCCCCGCTCTTGGCCGACCCCAAACCCGATCGCAGCGTGCGACCCGATCCGGACACAATTCCGGCTCTGACCCTGGATCCCGCTCCCGCGGAATGGCCCGATCATCATGCGTTCGTCGACGCGGAGGAAGACGAATGACGAGACTGGCTCCTATTTAGTTTAGCCGCGAGCCGAAAGGCGAGCGCCGTTAGATTGCGCCTTTTCAAATCGCGCTATCCCACAGCGCTCGCCTACCGGCTCGCGGCTAAACGAACGATATTATTTCCAGATGGAAACACGTACGATGGCTGAAGTGGACGAATCACTGGATGATTTTTGCGGCAGCGTGCGGCTTTTTCCGTTGCCGAACGTGGTGCTGTTTCCTCACGTGATTCAACCGCTCCATATCTTCGAGCCGCGCTATCGCCAGATGATGGCCGACGCTCTCGCCTCAGACCGGCTCATCGCCATGGCCCTGCTCCGACCGGATTGGGAGGAAGACTACCACAAATGCCCTCCGATTTGTCCCATTGTGTGCATCGGCCGTGTTTTCCGTGAAGAAAAGTTGCCCGACGGCCGCTTTAACCTGCTCTTGCAGGGCCTCAGCCGTGCCCGAATCATTGAGGAAATCGAGACCGACAAACTCTATCGCCAGGCGCGAGTCGAACTCGTCGTCGACGCGAATGCGCCTCTCGGCCTATTGCACCACCAGCGCATAACCGAGTTGGCAAAGTCCGCCACGGCGTGGTTTGAATCGCGAAAACTTCCCCTAAGCCAGTTAGAGACGCTGCTCGAGCGCGATTTCTCGTTGGGCATGTTGTGCGACATTTTTAGTTTCGCCCTGCCCCTCGCGGTTGAAGAAAAGCAGCGTTTGCTCGAAGAGACCGACGTGTCGCTTCGGGCCAGCGCGTGACTGACCTATCTTCGAGCAAACACGGCGGCACCGTCGTTTCGGTCCTTTCCACCGACGTTCAGCGAGAACTGAATCGTCAGCTAGCGTTGGCGATCCTATCTTAATTTGCGTGCAAGCGGCCCATCCCACGGAATCTCGGCCGCTTGAGAAAGTCGTGTCGTTCGAACTTTTCGATTATCAGGAGTTGTCCGATGGAAAAACGTACCAACGCCGTGACGTTCAAAGGTGGGCCCGTAACTCTGGTCGGCCCGCAATTGAAGCCCGGCATGGTCGCACCGGATTTCAAATGCCTTGATGGCGGTCTTGGTTTCGTCTCGCTGGCGACGACGGCGGGCAAGCCGCGTATCTTCAGCGTCGTGCCATCGCTCGACACGTCGGTCTGTAGCTTGCAAACGAAGAAGTTCGATGAGACCCTTGCCTCGTACAAGGACAAGATTACCTGCTATACCGTCAGCCTCGACATGCCCTTCGCGCAAAGAGCTACTGCACCGCCGAGAATGTCGCCAATATGCAGACGATCTCCGACGTCCACGATCATTCGTTCGGCCAGCATTATGGGGTATTGATTGAAGGATTGCCTCTGCCATTGCTAACACGAGCCGTGTTCGTGGTCGATCGCGCAAACAAGGTGGTCTACGCCGAATACGTTGGCGAGGTAACCTCGCACCCGAACTATGACGCGGCCTTGGCGGCGGTCAAGACGGTGGTTTGATTCGAATGGCCGATCCGCGCACGTGCAGCGTGCGCGGCCTTGGACCTCAATTGACATCGTTTCCACGGACGGGCTATAGTCGTGCGGATTATCCGCGGTCGACCGCGATGGCGGAGCGTATCGCAGGGAAGGGAGTCGTCTATGCCGGTTCGCGCCAACCGCACGGGATCTATTTGCTTCGCTGCTAACGATCTTGCTTATCTCGTGCGCAACGGCGGCGTCGGCACCTATTTTTGGCTTACGACGCGACTGCTCGGCAGCCGTGGTTGGAAGGTCCATATTTTGTACTGCGAGCCGGACATCGAAGATCCGCGCGCCGTTGTCATGGTCCGCCAGCGGCTGCGTGAGGCTGGGGTCAGCTTCTCGACTTTGGAAGATCATCCGGGGCCTGAGTATCTCAAGACCGATACACATCCGCCGCATCTCGGTATGCGCATCAGCGAGCGCGTCCGTCACGCCTTGGAAGAACTCCACGCCGAGCATCATTTCGATCTAATCGAATTCGCCGACTGGCGCGGCGCCGGCTTTCGAACCATCCAGGCCCGGCGCGTCGGTACGGCCTTTCAGGACGTGCGCTTGATGGTAAAGATGCATGGCTCCAGCGAATGGGGCCGGCAGGGAAACCATCAATGGCTCAGCGACCCTGACGATCTGCGAACAGACTTTATCGAGCGCTATGCATTCGAGCATGCCGACGTCCAGCTCGCGCCGTGCCGTTATATGCTTGACTACGCCCGAGCGCCGGTTGGAACGTGCGTCCCGATGCGCAGGTGTGTGGCTATGCCTACCCCGAGCCGAAAAAGGGCGTGGCGCGCTCCAATGGCGAGGTGACCGAGATCGTCTTTTTCGGACGCTTGGAGATCCGCAAAGGTCTTGAAATCTTCCTGGACGCCCTTGAGGAGTTGCCGACAAACCTGCCGGTGACGTTTCTCGGCAAGGATACCCAGTTCAACGATGGCCCGATGGCGTCGAGCGAAGCGCGGCGTCGATTGGCCGGTCGGCACGTAAATCTGCTGCTCAACTGCAACCAGGAACAGGCTGTCGCTTACCTGCGCGGGCCGGGCCGGCTGGCCGTCATGCCATCGCTCGTCGACAACTATCCGTTCACCGTGATCGAGTGTGCCACACAAGGGATACCTTTTCTCGCTTCCAGTGTCGGCGGCATCCCGGAGATGCTCGACAACGCCGAGGTGCAACAACGCCTCCTCTTTGAACCGAAATCGCCGGCTCTCCGACGCTGCCTCAGTGCCTATCTGGAAGCAGTGCCTGCCCAGCGGTGCGTTTGGCAACAGCGTGCCAGTCAGATTGCCGACATAGCCCGAAACAACGATCGCCTAGTCGAAGAATACGAGCGAATTCTCGAATCATCGAGCGTGACCAAGAGCAGAGGCCAGGCACCGTGCTTTCTGAGCAATGACGGCCTCAACACCTTCACGCGCACCAGCGTCGTCGTCACGCACTACAACTTGGGCGATTACCTGCCCGAAAACGTGGCGTCGCTGGCGGCCCAGGATTATGGTCCTCTCGAAGTCATCATCGTCGACGACGGCTCGACTTGTGCCAAGTCGCGCCAAGTATTCGCCGAACAGAGTCGCCTTTATCCGAATTTCCGCTGGATCGAACAATCCAACGCCGGCTGCGGCGCTGCCAGGAACCGTGGACTCGCCGAGGCGACGGGCGAGTTCGTCGTTTTCATGGACGCCGACAATGTGGCCCGGCCAAATATGGTTCGCACCATGGCCGCCGGCCTGGCGCGTAATCCGGATTTGAGCGCTCTGAGTTGTTATGTTTTGGCTTTTCTTGACGACACCAATCGCCACACCGACCCGCCGGAGTTCCTCACTACCTTCACGGGCGGCCCTTTCATTTTGGCGGCCACCGAGAATGTCTACGGCGACACGAACTCGATTTTCCGCGTCGACGCGCCTGCGCTCCATTGGCGGCTTCGAAGACGACCGTTCGACGCCGTGGGAAGACTGGATCACCTTTGTGAAACTCGCCGCCGCCGGTCATTCGCTCGACGTCTTGCCTGAAGTTCTCTTCGACTATCGCGTGCGCGGCGCCGGGCGGCGCCTGGCCCTGAATCGAGGCCGAGACGATCAATACGAACTGACGCGCGATCTGCTCCGCAAATGTTTCCTCAATGCCGTGCCGGCTGTCGGACTCAATCAGGCACAACTTTGGACCGCCCTCGTGAGCTTCCGCGCCGCGTGTGACCAACGCAAACCTTGGCGCTACAAGGCGATCGACCATCTCTACAACGGCATCAAGCGCATACCGCTGTTACACAAAAGCCTGAAAAGCATGCAAGGGTTCTTCAGCAAATTCGGCAAACGCTCGGCCTGATTGGTCCTCCAATCAAACCCACTTCGCTTCGAGTCACTGAGTTAGTAAGATACCTCCTCCACGATTTGTCGTCGTTTGCGGTGCTTTTCATAAGCATTGCATCGGACTTTCATTCCGCCTTAAACTCTCTCCTACGTCTCCGAGGCCACTTACGATGAGACCGTCTATCGGTGTTTTGTTGGGAATGTGCGCATTGCTGTTGTCGGCGGATACGACGCCGGGACAAGACAAAGCCAAGGACAAAGCGGCCGCGCCGAAAGCGAAGGAACAAACCGCGACGGCCGCGGAAGTCGCTCAAGGTTGCAGAAAGATTTCAAAGCCGAGCTGCTCTACTCCGTGCCCAAAGGACAAGCAAGGCTCGTGGGTCAACATGTGCGTCGATCCCAAGGGGCGGCTCATCGTCTCCGACCAGATATGGCCCGCTTTACCGCATCACGCCGGCGCCATCGGCGGCGAAGCCGTCGGAAACCAAGGTCGAAAAACTCGACCTGCCGCTCGGCGGAGCTCATGGGCTGCTCTACGCCTTCGACAGCCTCTACGTCATGGTCAATGAAACGGTGAACGTGAATGGAGTGCAGACCGCAGCACGGCGTTCACCGCGCTCGGTCCAAGGATGGCGGCGACACGTATGAGAAGCCCGAGTTCCTCCATGACGTCAACGGCAGCGGCGAGCATGGCTGCCCATGCGATCCTGCTCTCGCCCGGACGGCAAGTCGCTGACGTCGTCTGCGGCGACAGTACCGCGATGGTCACCCCGCTGGCCTCGTCGCGCGTGCCCAAGATTCTGGGGCGAAGATCACCTGCTGCCACGCATGCGCGACGGCAACGGCTTCATGGCCAACGTCCTGGGCCCAGGCGGCTGCATCTACAAGACCGATCCCGACTGTAAGAGTTTGGGAGCTGGTCAGCACCGGCTACCGCAATCGAGTTCGACGCCGCCTACAACCGCCAGGGCGAGCTGTTCACCTATGACGCCGACATGGAATGGGACATGAACACGCCCTGGTATCGGCCGACGCGCGTCTGCCTGGCCACCAGCGGCAGCGAATTCGGCTGGCGCAATGGCGCCGGCAAATGGTTTCCTTACTATCCCGATAGCCTGCCCGGCGGTCTACAACGTCGGGCCCGGCTCGCCCACCGGTATGACCTTTGGCTATGGCGCCAAGTTCCCAGCCAAATATCAGGACGCCCTGTTCATGTGCGACTGGAGCTACGGCAAGCTCTATGCAGCTCCACCTGACTCCGGAAGGCAGCGCTTACAAGGGTGAACTCGAGGAATTCGTCAGCGGATCGCCTCTGCCGCTGACCGATGTCGTCGTCAACCCGGTGGATGGCGCGCTCTACTTCACCATCGGCGGACGGCGGACCCAGTCGGGCCTCTATCGCGTCACCTATGTCGGTAAGGAATCGACATCGCCGGCGAAAGACGAACAATGAAGGAGCCGAAGCACGTGCACCTGCGCCATAAACTGGAGGCTTATCATGGCCATCAAGACCCGGCCGCTGTCCAGGTTGTATGGCCCTATCTGAACATCGCAGATCGTTACATCCGTTTCGCCGCCCGGGTCGCTCTGGAACATCAAGACCCGAAGATCTGGCAGGCTAAGGCTCTCAGCGAAAAAGACCCGAGCACGGCGCTCGCCGCGCTACTCGCCCTGGTTCGCGCAACCGGCCAAGATCCATTTCACCACCCGCGCAAAGCGACCGACCCAGTGCCCGGTGAGATGCTGCGCGGCGCGATCCTCGATGCGCTTGGCCGCATCGATTGGGCCGCTTTGACGACGACGCAGCGGCTCGACATGTTGCGTGTTTATCATGTGCTGTTCAACCGCATGGGACCTCCCGACGAGCCCCGCCGTCAAAAACTGATCGCCCGCTTCGACGCGGCGTCTTCCCGCCAAGGGACGCGAATTGAACGCGGAACTCTGTCCGCTGCTCGTCTACCTCGAAGCATCCCAACGTCGTGGCCGAAGACGCTCAAACTGCTGTCGGAAGCTCCGACGCAGGAGGAACAGCTTGAATACGCTCGTTCGCTGCGCGTGCTCAAGAACGGCTGGACGATGGAACAACGCAAGGAGTACTTCACCTGGTTCCTGAAGGCCGCGAAGTTCAAGGGCGGCAACAGCATGAACGGCTTCCTGAACATCATGAAAGGCGACGCCGTCGCCACGCTGACGGCTAAAGAGAAGGAAGACCTCAAACCAATTCTCGAGGCCAAGCCGTTGACCTCGACGCCGATCGTCGGCACGCCGCGCGCCTTCGTCAAGAAATGGAAGCTCGACGACCTGGCGCCGTTGGTGGAAAAAGGCCTGGTCAAGCGTGATTTCGACCGCGGCCGAAAGCTCTTTGGCGAGGCCAAATGCTTCGTCTGCCATCGCTACGACAATGAAGGCGGATCCAACGGCCCCGATTTGACGATCGCCTCCGGCCGTTATCAGCGCCCGCGACCTATTGGAAAAGCTGCTCGACCCGAGCAAGGCGATCAGCGACCAGTATTCGGCGGTTATCATCACGACCTCCGATGGCAAAGTCACGGTCGGACGGATCGTGAACTACCACACCGACAATATGTCGGTCATGACCAATATGCTCGACCCGAACGGCCTGGTGAACGTGAACGTGAAGAAAGTCGAATCGATCGAAAAGTCGAAGACCTCGATGATGCCCCAAGGCCTGCTGGACACGATGAAAGAGGATGAGATCCTCGATCTGCTGGCGTATCTGTTGTCGCGCGGCAACCGCGACAACAAGATGTTCGCGAAATGAGGCAGCAATCTCGAGTTGTGTCATGGTCTCATGACCATGACACAACCCCGGGCACTCGGAATGCTCAGGAGACCCTTCTAAGACAGGAAGCCAGGCGGCGATTAAACTCTCGCGGCATAGCGTTGTTGACGCCCCTCCCAAATACCGCTCTTGTGCGATCTCGCGCCGCTGGTATGCTCTTGCGTCAGAACTATGGCGGGAGGTCGCGCGATGGTGTTCACGTTGATCGACTGGTTACTCCTGGCGACTGGCTTCACGGCGCGCTGTCTCTTGTCTTTGTCGGGCGGCTTGCCTGGCGGCAGATCTTTCCGGCTCTTTCGGTCCAAGCGCACTATTCACCCAAGGGTGGTTGCACCGAAATCGTCGTCGCCGAGATCAAGCGCGCTCGTCGTGAGATTTTAGTCCTTGCCTATTCGTTCACTTCGCGGGAGATTGCCGAGGCCCTCGTCGAAGCGAAGCTGCGCGGCGTCACGGTGGAATTGGTGCTCGATCATAGCAATGAGCATGACGCGCACTCCGATTTGCACTTTTTCCTCGCTCAAGGAATGCACCCGCTCGTCGACGCTCAGCACGCTATCGCGCACAACAAAGTCATGGTTCTCGATCAACGAACGTTGCTTACGGGCAGCTTCAATTTCACGCAACAAGCCGAGCTGCACAATGCCGAAAATCTACTCGTAATACGGGGCCATTCCGAGCTGATTCAGCACTATCGGGCCAATTTCGCGTCCCATAAGGCCCATTCCCGCGCACCGCAGATCCAAGCGCCGCAGCAAACCGAGACGGCATCTAAGCCCGCTCTCGCATTGGTCAGCCAGGCACGCGCCGCCTGAAAAATCCGTCTCTTCCGCACGAACTCCTCCCTTCTCGCGCGCAAATGCAAAATTGCGCAGATTCTTGCTACCGTCTTTTCCCCTGGCTACCTAATATAGGTTATCTGAGTTGATTGGAGAGATCGGGCCATTGGAGATGACTCCTGGCCAAAACCTTTTATACCGTCACTGTCAGCGGGAGGCCCTTCCCATGCGCGTTGCGCCAGCTGCACCACCTTCTCAGAAGTCGCTCAAAGATCCAGCTCTCAAAGAGGACCTCCAGCGACTACGACAAACCGACAATCTAACCAACTGGTACTACATCGCTCGCATTTATCTCTATTTTGTCCTCGTCATTGGCTCCGCGATCGGCTTTGATGTTTACCGGATCTCCCAAGGCTGGTCCGTGCTCTGGTCCGTGCCCGTGTTTCTCGTCGCTATTGTTCTCGTCGGCGCGGGACAGCACCAGCTCAGCGCGCTCGCTCATGAAGCAGTTCATCACATCTTGTTTAAGAATCGTTATTTGAATGATCTGGCGTCTGATTTGTTCTCGATGTTTCCGCTCTTCAGCACGACGCACCACTATCGCCTGCAACATCTCGCGCATCATCAATTCGTGAACGACCCCGAGCGCGACCCCGATATCTCGCAACTCCAAGCCAGCGGACATTGGCTCCATTTCCCAGTGTCCAAGCGAGAATTCGTGGCGTCGCTCCTGAAGCAGCTGTGGATTCCTAATTTAATTAAGTTCATTCGAATTCGGGCTATCTATAACTCGACCGGCACCGGCAGCAGTCCTTATGTACGAAAAGGTACAAAACGTTCAAAATTACCGGTACGCGTCGGTATATTGTATTTGCTTATCCAAGTTGGTTTGCTGACGACTCTGACCTGGCTCGGCGACTCGCTTTGGCTTGCGATCGCGCCCGCGCTGCTCTTGGCCGGCGTTCTGACGTTCTATGCGGTCTTACCTGCTCGATTTTATCATCAGAGTCGAATCCACTCTGTTTTCTCGCAGCGAACAATGGCGATCCTGCGCATGACGTTCCTCACTGCCCTGTTTTGCTCGCTCGCCTGGCTGACGATGCTGACGGGCTATTGGGCTGCCGTCTACTTTATGCTCCTGTGGCACCTGCCGATCATGACGTCTTTCGCCTTTTTCATGATCTTGCGTCAATGGGTGCAGCACGGTAACGGCGACCGCGGCTGGTTGACGAACACGCGCGTGTTCCTGGTGAGTTCGTTCTTCCGCTTCAGCGTCTTCCCGATTGGCCAAGATTATCATCTACCGCATCACATGTTCGCCACCGTGCCGCACTATCGGCTCCGCGAACTGCACGAAATTTTGCTACGGTACCCCGAATATCGCACCGAAGCGATCGAGGTTCATGGCTACTTCCATTCCCCCGAACGGCCTCAGATTCATCCGACCGTTCTGGATGTGGTCGGCCCTGAGTTCGCGGCAAATGAATTTCGCGGCGTCTTTATCGATAATTCCGTGTTGGAAGATGTAAAAGTCGAAGAAAAAGAAGTAATCCTGGCGGAGGGGGCGCGCGAGCAACAGCGTGTTGCTGACCTGGCATCGCGTTCGGCGTGAGCAATTCAAGAGCCGGAAGCGTTAGCGACCGGAGTATTCTGTTTTCAAGAGCCGGGAGCGTAAGCGACCGGAGCAAATCTGAGCAAGTGTAATGCTCTCCGGTCGCTTACGCTCCCGGCTCTTGAAAAATACCGCTCAAACTTCCACGAGCTTCGGCCGCGCGCGGCGAAGGTCCTGTTCCTCGATCGGCCGTTCCTTCAGCGCGTCGCGGGCCACGTCGTACAACATCGCCACACCCGTCGTCAGCGAAAAAAGCCCGAGCACCGCGGCGGTTTCCGACGATTCCGTCGCGAACAGCCCGTCCGTTGCGCGGACCTGTTCAGGCGTAGGCGTCGGCAATTGGGCCGTCATCGGGTCGAGGTCGTGCGTGCAAATGATGATCGGTGCGGGCGAGGTCCAGCTCGGTGCGTTGATAGACATGAATTCTCGCTTGTATGAGGAATAAGATGACGCTTGATCCTACGGTTCCACAGTACATCCTAACCAACGCGGCAGTTCGTGTTCAAGATCTTCGACAAACTTACTCCGAGGCAACACCGGGTCGCAGCCGGCCGCTCGCGCCGCTCGTAACGATTCCACATCCACATGCGAACCGTATGCCGTCACGCGGGGCATGACCGGGCATGTCGCGGCAAGGGCCTCCAAGAAGACATGCAAGTCCAACGCCGGATGGGCCAGGTCGATCAGGACCCCGGTCGGCGGCCGATGCTGCGCCATTTTTACGAGCAGCTCAGGCGACCGGGCCTGGAGCACTTCCAAGCACAGGGCGCGGGCCGCTCCCGTAATTCTACTCGCGAAAATCAGATCATCGGAGAGGAGCAAGCCGAATGAATTCATCGATTCTTTCTCCCGAGGTCCTTCACACGACACGCCCCGTCAAGCTGAACTGATAACAAGCCAGCCACGCCTTCGCATCGAACGCGATCGACGTGTCGGCAACAAGCTCCGTCGCTTGTTGCTGATCGACAAGAACGACTTCGATGTCTTCACCACCTTCGAGTGCTTGTTTCGATTCCGGCGTCTCATACGCTTCGACGAAAGCGAGCAGCGCCGATTCATCTGTCAGCCCGGGCGTTGAATAAAGCGGCGGCGTGATCTTGTGAAACGTCGTCACCTCGAACCCTGTTTCCTCACGTAGCTCGCGCCGAACCGCTTCCTCGACCTGCTCGCCCGCTTCGATCAACCCTGCAGGCAAGCCATAGACATAGCCGCCGACCGGTACGCGCAGCTCGCGCGCCAGCACCAATCGCGCCGGCTTGCCCGCTTGGCGCAGCAATGCGATGATAACCACCGCGTCGCCCTTGCTCAGCGTATACGGCGCCTTGGCTCGCGTGGCGAAGACCCAACGACCCTTGCTCCCTTTGTTTTCGTAGGAAACCGCGTAAAGATTGACCCATTTCTCATCGGTCAATTTGTGTGTTTCAAGGATCTTCATGCCTGAGCCTTTGGCAGTTTGGAAAAATACGGACAGCGGCGTTGGGTGCAATGCTTGGTACTCCAAAGCATGGCACCCGATAACGTGTCGCTCATATCGCCTCGGGCCCGCGCTCGCCCGTCCGAATGCGGATGCAATCGACCAGGGGCAAGATGAAGATCTTGCCATCGCCGATGCGGCCCTCGGGGCCGGTTCGGCCCGCTTCCATGATCGCGTTGACCGTCGGTTCGACGAAGTCTTCGTTGACCGCTATTTGCAACTGCACCTTGCGAAGTAGGTTCAGGGTCAATTCATGCCCGCGATAGATTTCCGTATGCCCTTTCTGCCGGCCAAAGCCCTGGACGTCGACGATTGTCAAGCGAAAGACTTCGACCTTGTTGAGAGCCTCCTTGACCGCTTCGAGCTTCGACGGCTGGATGATGGCCAAGATCATTTTCATGCTTGCAACTCCGCATTTCCGCTTGAAACGATCACCGCTTGCAAGCCACACGCTCGCCGCCATTGGCCAGGTACGATTCATCCACCGGATAGTTGACAAACTGGATCGAGTAACTCGCCTCGACCCAACGCCGAATGTCGGGCACTACCCCTTCATCATACTCCGGAGCGACGTGTAACGTCCGACCAAAATCGGCCCGCCGAATCTCGCCCTTCTCGACGACGATCTCACCGGCCTTAATGACAAAACGCGGCAGCTCGAACATCGCCCGGCGATCGTGCGATTCCGTATAGATCGTCATGTCCGCATCCGCGCCAACACCTAGATGCCCCTTGTGCCGCAATCCGAGGATGCGCGCCGGTGCCGCGCGCGTGACGATAGCGATCTCGTTTAGTGTATATTCACGGCCAAGATCCTTAAGAGAGCAGCGCTCGAGGACACGCGGCGGCAAGCGTTTCAACACCTCTTGCCGATAGGTGCGATCCATCAACAGCTGCACGATTTCGGGATAGGCCAAGAATGACCCGCCGTTGGGATGGTCCGTCGTCATGGCGATGCGCCAGGGATCTTTGACGAGCAGATACCACTCCAGCCCGATCGCCCATTGCAGAGCATGCACGAAGCTCTTTTCCTGATACGTAATCGGCACGATGCCGCAGCCTGCCTCCATTTCCGTCTCGGAGTTGAGCCATTTTCGGCCCGTCACTTTGTGCAAGTAATAGCCGAGCGGGCCATCACCGGTCATCGACGTCGTCGCCCCGAACAGAACTTGGCCGACGTCCACGGTTAGATTCGGATGCTCGTTGACATAATCCGCCAGGATCGGCACCTGGGAGCAAAAAGCCGACTGGTCATCCAGCTCGCCGCCGTAGCTATGAAACTGGATATGCGTGAGATGCGCGCGCCGCCCTTCGAGGGCCTGCATCGTCGCCAGCGTCGTCCGCCAATTCCCTGGCAAGCCGAGATTGTTGCAATGAATATGAACCGGATGAGGCAACCCAAGCTCGATCGCCGTCTGCGATAGCTCCGTGATGATCTGCCGCGCCGTCACGCCGAAGTACTTAATAGGAGTATCAAGATCGTGTAAGTTGCCATTGTTCTTCCACTCCTCAACCCCGCCTGGATTGACGAGCTTCATCGCGTAACCTTTGGCCGCCCCCAACAGCCAGCCGACATAGGCCCGCAGCTTCTCTGGCTCACGATCGGCGATCGCGCGCAAGGCATAATGATTGTTGCCAAGCAGGACAAAGAAGCCCTTGTCGATGATCGGCGTGTCCGCGAATTCCTGATGCGCATGCCGCGCCGCCAACGGCGGAATAGCCGCGTCGAAAGCCGTGGTGTAGCCAAGCCCCGCGTAAAGATAGCCTGTAGCGAAAGTGCTCGGCACACTGCCAATCGTTCCCGAGCGCGTGATCGGCCCGCGCCGCACAAAGGGCCCGCGCCGCTTATCCTCGGGCCGCAGCTTGCGCGCCAGATTGACCTTGGGCCCGGCGATATGCGAATGAAGATCGACGCCACCGGGCATGACGACGAGGCCTGTCGCGTCCAGCACGCGCTCCGGCGCTTCGCCGATCGGCGGGGCGATCATCTTGCCGTTGCGGATCCATAAGTCACGAACGACGCCGTCAAGGCCGTTCGCGGGATCGTAGACGGTGCCGTTGGCGATTTTGAATAGGGTCATTATTGCGAGAAGGGTTCCAAATGGGGTTACCGAAATAGAACAAGACCACCAAGAAACATCAAAAAGAGCAGAGTGATGATTACTGCGAAAGATTGTGGACTTACCTGAATCCGACCTGCAAACGCCAATTGAAAAAAGATGGCAAATTCAATGAAAAGGACGGCTGACAGCGGTAGATACCAGTTAATGCCGAATCCGAGCAGTGCCAGCGCCAAGATTATTCGTGCAGCACGACGATTTGTCGTTGATCGGAAAAACGATCCAATAAAAAGAATAACGCAGATTATGTAAAGAAAGAAAAGTGGATATGCAATTGCCACTTCGCTGCCGAATCCGGGGGTTGCAAATAACAACATTATTTTCTGGGTTCCCTCGATCGAAAAGAGCACGTTTAGCCGCAAGCCGCCAGGCGAGCGCTCATTCCCGACCATTACTTTGCCGAACCCCCGGCAAGCCGGGGGCTATATAAAAGCAACCCTTCCAGATGCGCTTGCACCGATTCCGCCAGCGCTGCCAGATCGTAGCCCCCTTCGAGACAACTTACCAAACGCCCCCGCGTGTGCGTCTTGGCGACGTCAAGGATCTCTTTTGTCATCTTTGCGAAATCCTCTACCTCCAACCCAAGCGAACCGATCGAGTCACGGCGATGGGCATCAAAGCCGGCGCTCAACAAAATCAGGTCCGGTTTCGATGCGTCGGCCGTGGCGTGCAAGGCGTTGCGAAATCGTGCCAGATATTCCTTTCGACTCGTGCCATACGCCACCGGCACATTGCGAATCGCTCCGAGGCCTTTGCCCGTCCCGGTCTCGTCGGCGTTGCCCGTTCCGGGATAAAAGCCGTCGCCGTAACGATGAATGCTCAAGAACGTCACCGAGCCGTCATCGTAGAAGATATCCTGCGTGCCGTTGCCATGATGCACGTCCCAATCGACGATCAAGATCCGATTTAGCCCATGCTTTTTCTGAGCATGCTTGGCGGCCAGGGCAATGTTATTGAAGAGGCAAAAACCCATGCTATGGCGTGGTGTCGCATGATGGCCCGGCGGGCGAATCAGGCATAGCGCATTCGTATCGTCCCCGGCAATCACCGCGTCGACCGCCGCGACGCATGTTCCCGCCGCTGCGAGACCGACGGCATAGGAATGTCGACTAACCACCGTATCGGGGTCGAGTCGCCCGCCGCCGGCCGCCGCCATTTCTTTGACCGCTGCCAACATTCGCTCGCCATGCAGATCGATCACGCTTTGTTCGTCAATCTCTGGGCAGCGGCGCAAGTTGCATTTCTTCAGGAGTTCGGTTTCGGCCAAGCGAGCGGTGACCGATCGCAGCCGATCGGCGCGCTCAGGGTGCAGGCCGGTATCGTGCTCCAGAAAGAGGGGATCTGTATAGAGCAGGGTCATTCGAGTTTCCTCGGCTCGGTCGTCGCGGCTCTTCGACCTCTGATTGTAGCCGCTTTCGTCGCCCGTGAATCTTCTTTTCCCGGGCCATTTGCGCGGTAGAATGCGGGCCGCCCTGTTGTCCCATCAAGGAGCGTCCCGCCATGAATCGTCGTGAGTTCATTCAGCAAGCCGCCGCTACCGTCGCCGTGACCAGCCTGACCCCAAGCACCCGAGCCGAGGACAAAGCCAACATGATACCGATCGTCGACACCCATCAGCACTTATGGGATCTCAAAAAGTTCACTCTACCCTGGCTCAAGGATGCCGGCTCGCTCAATAAGAGCTTTGTCATGTCGGATTACCTCAAGGAAACCGAGGGGCTGAATGTCGTCGAAACGGTTTACATGGAAGTCGACGTCGAGCCGTCGCAGCAGCAGGCTGAGGCTGATTATGTGCTGAAGCTGTGCCGCACGCCCGGCAATCCGATGGTCGCCGCCGTCATCTCGGGCCATCCGGCTGCGCCGACTTTCGCCAAATATGCTACCTCGTTCAAGGACGTCAAAGAAGTCAAAGGGATGCGCCAGGTCATTCACGCCGACAGCACACCTGCCGGTTACTGCCTGGCCAAGGAGTTCATCAAAGGCGTCCAGCTTCTCGGCGATTTAGGCAAGAGCTTTGACATCTGCATCCGCCCCGGCGAACTAGCCGACGCCGCCAAGCTGATCGAGACCTGCCCCGGCACCCGCTTCATCCTCGACCACTGCGGCAACGGCGACGTCCGCAGTAAAGACCTGACCGCCTGGAAAAAAGGCATGGCCGACGTCGCCAAAAACAAAAACGTCGTCTGCAAAGTCTCCGGCATCGTCGTCAACGCCGAGCCCGGCAAATGGAAACCCGAAGACCTCGCCCCGATCATCAACTACACGCTCGACACCTTCGGCCCCGACCGCGTCATGTTCGGCGGCGACTGGCCCGTCTGCACGAAGGCCGCCACCTTCAAACAATGGGTCGATGCGTTGAAGACGATCGTAAAAGACCGCAAAGCAGAGGACCAATTGAAACTGTTCCATGATAACGCGGTCAAATTCTATGGCCTGCCTACCAAGAAATGACGGGTACTCAGACCATTTACTCCAACGCGGCAGGAAGCCGCGTCTACAGTAGGAACCCGCCAATGTCGTCCACCGTTTGGCTCGTCTGTCTTTCCCTGCAGGTCGCCACGTGCGCTGTCGACCCGGCCGCGCCGCCCGTCAAGGGCCAGCCAAAATTAGATTCTTTGGGTAATCCACTACCTGAAAGCGCGATTGTGCGCCTCGGCACATTGCGCTTTTGGCACGGGGGACCGGTCAAAGCTATCGCGTTCTCTCCAAATGGAAAAATCGTCGCTTCCACCGGGCCTTGCGGTCCTCCAGCACGAAATGGCGACCTGCTGGTTTCAAGCTTTCATACCAGAGTCTGTTTATGGGACTTTGAAAGCGGCAAACTCCTACGGGCGGTCGAAATATCGGATGCGTGGAGCAGTTGCGTTGCCTTTTCGCCGGACAATCAAAAGATTGCGGCTGGATATCAGGATGGCATCATCGTTTGGTCCGTCGACAGCGGTAAGGAACTCTATCGAACGACGGGCCAGAATGCGGCTACCACGTTCATCCGTTTTTCCGCTGACGGGAAAACCGTCGTATCAGGAACAGAACATGACGGCATTGTCTCTTTCTCTGATGCATCGAATGGCAAATTGCTCCGTAAAGTCGATGTTTGGACTGGCAAAGGAAAGCCAGGCTTGAAAGGACGCGTGGGCGACACGATCGTAGATTGCCTGTCCTATTCGCCGTCCAGTAACAAGATCGCCTATTCGATTTGTGAGGTTGACCTGATTGATGGATTGCTCCGTCGGCGCGATCGAGTATGGGTATGCGATTCCACTAACTCGGGGGCGTTCACGGAAATCGACGATTTATCGATCCCGTCCAGGCACAGTATCGCTCTGTCTCTCGATGGCAAGCTTCTAGCAACAAACGCTAAAAAAGAGAGTGAAGCGATCCATATTCACGACACGGAAACGGGTAAAGTATTACAAAATATAAGACTGGAGGGTGCGGCTAACCTCGTAAAAAGGATGTCCTTTTCCCCCGACGGCAAAATCCTTGCATCGAGCCATCAGGATCATTTCCTTCGGCTGTGGGACACCAAGAATGGCAAGCTACTTAATAGCTTTTATCTAAACGCCGCCGACCAAGATCAAATCCGCAATACGCATACATTCGACTTCTCCGCTGACGGCGCAAAGTTGGTCGTAGGCTCACACGGCGGCTGTTTACGGGTTTTCGACGTCGTTAGTGGCAAAGAAGCGCAAAGCTTTTCAGGGCATAGGAGTGCAATCGAGAGACTGCAATTTTCCGCCGACCAAAGGTATTTGCTGACGACGTGCCACGAGCGTCAATGCTGTTGGGATGCCGTGTCCTGGAAGGAAAATAGGCGACTTTCGCGCTTTGCTCCGGATTATTCAAGCGATGACGCTAGTACAACGCAACAATTATCGCCGAATGGCGGCGTTTTTTTACGAATCAGTGCGGCACACGAAGGCAAGCCCCTTAAGAATGAAATTGGTCTTCATGAGGTCACGACTGGCAAATTGCTTTGGAAAATTGGCCCCATAAATGGGCGGCGAATCGATGGCGATTTCGCCGCGGATAGCAACAGGCTGTTGCTATCAGGGCAATCGCATCTAAACGCCTGTTCATTATTGGCTGTTCAGTTGTCAGGGACAAGGTTACTGCGAATGATTCTGGTGGAACGTACCCGTTTCACGGAGGAAAAGACTCATGGCGCAGACCCAAGCAACCCCCTTTCTTGCCGCTTTTGCCCAGTTGCAGGATCCACGCATCAACCGTACCAAGCATCACCGACTGCTGGACATCCTCTTCATCGCCCTGTGCGCTGTCGTCAGCGGCGCCAACGATTGCGTGGCCATGGAAAAGTTCGCCAAGAGCAAGCGCGTCTGGCTCGAAAAATTCCTGGATCTGCCCGACCGCGTGCCGTCGCATGACACCTTCGCTCGTGTGTTCGCCGCCCTGGATGGCAAAGCCTTTGTCGAGTGTTTTCTGAGCTGGGTGACCAGCCTCGAACGGAGTACGTCCGGCCAGGTGGTGGCCATCGACGGCAAGACGGCTCGTGCGACGTTGGATCGAGCCAAGAGCAAGCATCCGCTTCATGTCGTTAGCGCCTGGGCCACGGAGAACCAATTGCTTTTGGGTCAGGAAGTGGTCGATGACAAATCCAATGAGATCACAGCGATTCCTAAACTGTTGGAGGTGTTGGAATTGACGGGAGCGATTGTGACTTTGGATGCCATGGGATGTCAGAAAGAGATTGCCAGCAAGATACGAGAAAAGGGAGCCGATTATGTGCTGGCGGTGAAAGGGAATCAGGAGCATTTGGAGCAGGACATCGTGGAGGCGTTTGCCGCCGTGGACGAGGGTCGTAGCACGGCAACGGTGCAAACGCACACGGAGCAGGACAAGGGGCACGGTCGCTTGGAAACGCGCTGGACGCAGACGATGGCGGTACCCAAGACGTTGCGTCATCAGGAGGATTGGCGGGATCTGGTGAGCATCGCCCGTTGCACGCGTAGCTACCAGGAGGGTGGAGTGGAGAAGTCGGAGGTGCGTTATTTTATAAGCAGCCTGCAACCCAAGGCGAAGCAGATGGCGGGAGCGATACGGAGTCATTGGGGAGTGGAGAATGGCTTGCATTGGGTGTTGGACATGTATTTTGCGGAGGATCGCAATCGTGCTCGGACGGGCCATGCGGCAGGGAACCTGGCGTTGTTACGACGCTGGGTCATCTCGTTATTGCGGCAGGACGAATCGACCAAAGGCGGCATCGAGAAGAAGCGCTTGCAAGCAGGCTGGAACGACGAAACGCGCGAGGCCATTCTTGGCCTTTTTATGGGGGATTAGATGCGATTGCCCTGCTGTTGCTATCCGCCTATAACGGTGAAAAACGATTCAATATCGTCTATGACGCGGTAATGGGTGTACAACTATTCGACTCACGCCAGGCATCGAAGGACGCTCTCTGCTACACCACGCTTGCTCCGAACGGCGTCAAATTGGTCGGCAGCGACGCGCGTTGACGCATTCATGTCGGCAGTTTGAACACGTCAAAATCTTTCAAGACGATCAACTGGGTTGCCGAGGATCCGACGGAACCCGGCATGCCACAGTTAACATTATCGGCCGACAGCGATTTCATGGCGATCGCGAGCAATCAAGACGCCGAATTCATAGGCCTCGCGGAACTGCGCTCAAATTCACGTTTTCGAGCTGGAGACCGGCTTGGGACTTGGCCGGATTAGCATCAAGGCCACGGAAAAGAACTATGCCAACATCGATGCCTTGGCTTTGTCGCCGGGCGGTCGCTTCGTGGCCATTTGTCAGCGCGGCGAAACGATGGTAAGAATTTTTGATGTCCTTAGCAGCAAGGAAGTGCAAATTCTCAACGGACATCTGGGCTGGGTTACCGCCCTCGAATTCTCCCCCGACGGCCGCTGGCTCGCATCCGGAAGCGAAGATACGACGGTCCTCATCTGGGATATGCAAGACCTTCGCACGCAACATCGATCGAAGGAGAAGCTAACCCAACCGCAATTAGCGCAACTTTGGAACGCTCTTTTGAGTGACGATCAAAAGCAAGCTGGCCAGGCGATTCTGACTCTGTCGCAGTCGCCCGAGCAAAGCGTTGTTCTCTTCAAGGAGAAACTCCAGCCGGTCCCCGCCGTGAAACCCGAACGGCTGACCCAGTTCGTCAAAGATCTCGACAGCGAAGATTTCCAAACTCGCGAAACGGCGTCGCGCGAACTCGCGGCCTTCGGCGAATTGGCCGAAGCCGCGCTCGTTCAAGCGCTGAAAGCCGACCCTACGGCGGAGCAAGAGCGTCGATTGAAGGTGCTGTTGCTGCCACTGCAAAACACAGAGCCGTCCGCCGAGCAGTTTCGCCCGCTGCGTGCGATCAAGGCCCTGGAATACGCGGGGACGGCGGAAGCTCTGCGCATTGTTGAAAACGCTCGCGGAAGGGGCGCCGGATGCACGCATAACACAGGCGGCACGGGATGCGCTGCGACGATTAACAAGGAAATGACCAAGATTATCACACCGATTGCCGAGCCTGAAGCGTAAGCGAAGGCCGTCTTACCGTAGACGCGGCATCTTGCCGCGTCCTCAAACTCTAACGCGGCAAGATGCCGCGTCTACAATGGGAAGCCGCCGATGTCGTCCACCGTATGGCTCATCTGTCTTTCTCTGCAGTTTGGCACTTGCGCCGTCGACCCGGTTGCGCCGCCCGCTCCAGCACGACCAAAACTTGACCATCTGGGCGATGCGCTGCCCGGCGGCGCCATCGCACGACTCGGCACACATCGTTTCTGGCATGGGCATTGGATTTACAGCATTGCAATCTCGCTGGACGGAAAACTTATCGCGTCCAGCGGCGCATACGGGCCAAGCGAGCCATTTGACGGAGGTTTTGGTCCCAAGAGCCGAATCTGCTTATGCGATGCAGCAAGTGGCAAATTGATCCGCGAAATCGATATGAGCGAGAAGGGCGCCGGCGATTTGACTTTTTCGCCCGATGGTCGAATGCTCGCATCCAGTGGATGGAATGAAATTCGCGTCTTTTCGGTAACAAATGGTGAAGAACTATATTGCGTTGATGACCGAGGCAATGCGTTACTGGCCGCAGTCCATTTCTCAATGGATAGCAAACAACTTATTACGGAAACGGGGAGGGCGAGTATATTTTTGCCGACGCCACAAGCGGCAAGAGGATTCGAAGCGTCGATGCCCGGGCCGGAAAGGGTCCGCCTGCTTTTCCGGCAAAGCCAGTTAAGTATATCACAAATGCCGCTAGTTATTCTGCGTCGAGCAATCGGGTAGCATGGACCATAGGCGAACACGAGGACACCGAGAGCAAAAATTTCAAGCGTCGATATATTCGTATTATTGACGGATCGACGTCAAAACAAATTAGTGAAATCCAAGACGGATTCACTTGTACAATGTCGCGCGACGGAAAGCTTCTTGCCGTGGCGGGGGATTTTGAGGATTTCACGATTAGAATCTGGAATGTTGATACGGGAAAGTGCTTGCATATCGTCGAGCTGGACAAATCTGTTCTGTCAATTCAAAATTTACTCTTTTCGCCAGATGGTTCGATATTGGTTTCTACCCATCATGACCAATATCTCCGCTTTTGGGACACGAAAACGGGAAAATTAATTCGCCAGCTTTATGTCCTCGGAAATGACCATGGCGAAGTGAATCCTTCATCGCTAACCTTCTCCAACGACGGCAAAAAGCTTGTCGTCGGCACGGTAACAGGCTGTATCCGGCAGTTCGACGTCGCATCCGGTAGAGAGATCGAAGCCTTCACGAGCCATCGCGAACCGCTTCGGCAGGTGCAGTTTTTTGGCGATAAGGATCTACGGACCCAAGGCCTAGTCCGCCAAAGTGTGTGGGATACGACATCGTGGAAGGAATTGAGCCGCATTAACCGGAACGCCCAGGCGACGGAGTATTTCGTGGATCGTACGAACCAGATTCTCTCACCTGATGGCAAAGTCTACCTGCAGGTGAATGAGAATATTATTAACTTAAATAATACAATAACTGGAAAATTGATTCGCCAAATTGACAGTAAGGGATGGGACCAAATAGCGGGCCATTTCACGCCGGACGGCAAGAAAGTGTTGATAACGGCTGACGACGGTAAGGGAGGCGTCTGCTCAGTCTACAGCGCGTCGACCGGTGATAAGCTTGCTGACCTGCGTCTCAATCTGTCTGAAGCACAGCCTGAGCGGACGCTTTCACCTGATGGTGGCAAGTTGTTTTGGTTGGATACGAAGAGTGACCTGCAAATCGCCGACGTCGAGTCAAGTAAAGTGGTCCGATCATTCAAAGGAATCTTTAGCGACGATGCGCCACTTCCTGCGATTTGCGGTCCCAGTGTTTCTCCTGGCGGCGATTTTCTGGCCGCTCTCTTCGCTGAAGATTTTCGCGCCAATCGTCTTTCCGATCCCGGTTTCGTGCGCGTTTATGATATTGGTTCAGGGCTTGAGCTAGGACGTGTTGAGATCAAAGCCGGCGAAAAAAGCACCGCCGAAGTGAAAGCCATGGCACTTTCTCCGGATGGCAGGTTCCTCGCCGTCTGCCAGCGCGAAGAGACCTTTGTGCGAATTTTCGACGTCTTGGCGGGAAGGGAAATACGGCGGTTGAAAGGTCACTTGGACTCGATCGTGACGCTCGATTTCTCGCCCGATGGCAAGGTACTGGCATCCGGTAGCAATGACACCACCGCGCTCATCTGGGACACGCATGATCTGATCGACCGTCGCCGTCTCATAGGCAAATTGACAGATCGGCAATGTTCGGAGTTATGGAGCGCTCTTGAAACCAAGGATATTCGCCAAGCCAGCGCGGCGATCGAGGTTTTTTCAAATGCGTCGGATGATAGCGTCGCGTTCCTGAAGGGGAAGCTCCAAAAGGTGCCAGAGTCGAAACCAGAGTTGCTCGCCCGACTCATCAAAGACCTCGACAGCGAGGGTTTTCCGACCCGCGAAGCCGCCACGCGCAAACTCGCGGCCTTCGGCGAATTGGCCGAAGCCGCGCTCGATCGAGCGCTGAAAGCCGACCCGTCGGCGGAGCAAGAGCGTCGATTGAAGGGGCTGTTGCTGCCACTGCAAAACACCGAGCCGACCGCCGAACAGATTCGCCCTCTGCGTGCGATCAAGGCCCTGGAATACGCGGGGACGGCGGAATCTCGCGCCTTATTAAAGACGCTCGCGGAAGGTGCGCCGGGAGCACGCATAACACAGGCGGCACGGGATGCGCTGCGACGAGTAACAAAGAAATGATCGCAATTATATACCTGTTCACAGGGCGAGGGTGGCAAATGCACAGAAATTGAGAAACAATGGCCACCTCGCACCTACAGTGGAATTCCCCGAGGGCTAAGAATTGTTGAGAGAAACCCCCTCTGAGCTTCAACGAGAGGGCATTCTGATTGAGGGGTTGAATTCCGATGGCCCAAGGTGGCGGTTCATTCAGCTCTCCGACCGTGCTGAAGCAATCGTTGCATCTCGGAATGCGACCACATCGTCATTAACTCCCCCCACAGACTAACGATTGCGCTGTGCATCGGGCGAACTATTCAATGAGAGTAGACCATTCTTGCGAATTAGACATCTCCCCCGGATCATCGTGGAGATCATCCGGTCCACGTGCCAAGCCGTGTTTCCCATCTCCGGGAGATCCTTGGCAACCAGAGCGATAAGCCTCTGACGAGTGAGATGGCCGCCCGCCTCGGACACCGCCATTAGGATCGAATCAAAATAAGCCTGCTTCCGATCGTACCGCATTGCTGCGTTGTCCCAACACATTTGTTGACTCCTTGGGTGCGGTTCTCGATTATCATGAGCGAGGGGGCATCCTCGCCCAAGAGAGAAGCCCGGCAGCATTCCACTAGATACTCCAGCAGGCTACGACCCTGCTGCCGGCATGTCTCTCGGACGCTCAAGACTTGCTACACGAACCGGCTGCCTCGTTTACTATCCGTACCGCGACTGCCCGTTCGCCACAGGACGGCATGTCGCAAGGCCTGATCGGCGGCGTTATTCATCGGCTCGACCCCCTCCTGCCAAACACTTGTTTTTCGTTGCTGGCATGCGTGACCGGGCTGTCCCCCTTCGCGCGGCCCAAGGAGGGCGTCGGCGTTTGACGTGGGGTGGGTCGCTGGAAGGACGGCGAGAGGAGTTGGTGGAGTTCTTATTCAGGCGTTGCAGCAGTTCCTCGAGCTGCGGCCGAAGAGCCTGCCATCGTTGCTCATACTGCTGAACGACGGCGAGGATCGCCGCCTGGGTCGCAGGCGGTATTTGGTTCCAGTGTTCAAAAGGAATTGGTGAAATAGGAGGCATATCAACATTTTACGGCCGCTATAGGCCCTCACAAAATTGGGGTCGTGAACGCCTACAGCAATTATTATTGGAAATGCCACCGAACCAGCTCAAAATCATGCCCCCGATGGGCCAGGGCCCCGATGTAATCAGGATTTGGCGTTAGCGAGTGCAGCGACCAGAGCCTGGCCTCGTCCTCCTGGCCGTCGAAGAACAAAACGCGTGGCGTCTCTGTCGCGGAGACGCTCAGCTCGACGCGCTCGACGCCGTTGGCCATACCGATGCCACAGGCTTTGACAAACGATTCCTTTCCGGTCCACAGCCGAAAAAACGCGAGACGGCGGTGCTCGGGATCGATGGCCGCAAGGCCTTCATATTCGCGCGGCAGGAAGTACCGTTTTGCGATGCCGAGTTCGTTCTTGAAGGGTCGATTTTGCTCGACGTCGACGCCGACCGGACCGAGGCGCGTCAGGGCGACAAGGGCCATGCCCGCTGAATGGGTCACGTTGTAGTGCAACTGCGGCGTGATGCCGGTGAGATACGGCTTGCCACTCGCTTCCTGAGCGAAGCGGAACTCGCGCGGCTGATAAGGGAGATAGCGGCTCAATATCGTACGTAATAGGCCTCGGGAGACGATCCACTCATTGCGGATCGGGCCTTCCTTGCGCCGTTCCGCCTGCTCACGCTCCTCGTCTATGAGAGTCGCGGCCAGGTCGGCTACCTCCCCAGGCTTTCGATGAATCTCCGCCGCCCAGACGTGGATTTGCCGCGGCGCCAGCTCGACCGTTTTTGGTGCGGGCTGCCAGGATTCTAGCGTCATGATTCGCGTCTCCTTACGTCAACTTAACGCGCACGATTTTTCTACTGCCGACGCGGACGATCAAACCTGTCGTCACCGCGATGACCTGATTCGGGTCAGCGACCTTATCGCGCTCTGATCCGACGGTGACGCCGCCTTGTTCGACGAGACGTCGCGCCTCGTTGCCGCTCTTGGCGAGGCCGAGGAATACGAGCAGCTTCGTGATTGGCAGCGCTCCGTTTATCAGGTCCGAGGATGCAACCTCCGCGTCGGGAATATCAGTCGGATCCTGCCGGGCGGAGAATCGGCGCTCCCATTCAGCCTGAGCCGTGTTGGCCGATTCGGCGCCATGATAAAAGGCGACGATGGCGCGGCCGAGGGTTTTCTTCGCCTCCATCGGATGCGTCGCGGCGCTGGTAAGGCGTTCGATCTCGGCCGCTGGATGGTCGGTGAGCAAGGTAAACCATTCGCGCATCATTTCGTCGGTAATGCTCATGATCTTGCCGAATTGTTCGTTGCCCGACTCGCCGACGCCGACGTAATTGCCGAGGCTCTTACCCATGCGGCGGACGCCATCGAGGCCACGCAAAATCGGCAGCGTGATACAGATCTGAGGCTCCTGGCCGGCATCGACCTGAAGATTGCGACCGACCATCAGGTTGTAGAGCTGCTCGCTGCCACCCAGCTCGATGTCGGCTTCGATCTCGACGCTATCGCGGCCCTGCATCAAGGGATATAAACACTCGCTCAGGTAGATTGGCGTGCCGGCCTTGTGGCGCTTGGTGAAGTCGTCGCGCTCCAGCATTCGCTGGAGCGTGATCTGGCCCATCAACTTTAGGACATCGTTGAAGTTGAAACGGCTGAACCACTCGCCGTTGTAGCGGACTTCGGTCTTGGTGATGTCGATGACCTTGCTGACTTGCTTCAAGTAGTCGCGAGCGTTGGACTCGATTTGTTCCTGGGATAAGCCCTTGCGCGATTGGTCGCGGCCGCTCGGATCGCCGACGAGGGCGGTGTAGTTGCCGAGAATGAGTACGGCTTTATGACCCAATTCTTGGAAGAGCCGCAGTTTTCGCAATGGCACGGTATGGCCCAGATGAACGTCGATCCCGGTCGGATCGATGCCATATTTGACGCGCAACGGCTTGCCGGTTTTCAGGCTGCGATCGAGCTTCTGTATCAGCTCATTCTCGGGCGCGATCTGATCGACGCCACGGCGGATGAGGGCCAACTGCTCGGCGACCCGAGGATGCAACGGCGGTGCTTCGGACGCTGGCTTCAAGGCATGACTCCGTTCAACTAAGAGGGCTGCGCGCTTACGAAGCCGAGGTTTCTTCCTCGACCGGAAGATGCTCCGCCGCGATGCTGTCGTACAGGTCGATCAACGCCATCAGCGCGCGGTCGGCCAACGTGAACCATTCGGGACGACAGACGCAGGCGGGGTGGGAATGAATCAACTGTTCCAGCGAATCGCACACAAAGGCGGTGCGATCGAGCAGTTCATGGCAGCCAAACGACGCGGCCTTATAATGGTCCCGCCAATCGGCCTCGCTCTCGTCCAGCTCTTGAACCAGCTCCTGCCGGCGCGTCTCGGTGACATTTTGTTCCGCCGTAAGTTTCGGTTTCTTCGCGGGTTTCTTGGTCGCTTTCTTGGCCACGGAATGAACCCCTATCATATGTCATTCAAGGTAATAAGTCGTTCACGAGCAAGCGCCCGATCTCTTGGCCTGCCAAGATCACCGGAACGGTCTCCGTGTTAGCATAGACTTGACGCAGACTATAGCCAGGCGGCTCGCTTGTTCTCGAAGGAATGGTATACACTTCGAGTTGTCTTTCTACCAAGTTGAGGATCCAGTAAGAGACAATACCCGCCCGTGCGTAGATCTGTAATTTGCTTGTTTGATCGCGCTCCAGGGGCGAATTGGCCACCTCGACGACGAAGGCCAAATCATCGGGCATAGGATGGCGATCCAGGTAATCCAGTTCGCTACCTCGTGCCACAAACAGGTCCGGCTCAGGCTCGCTGTCTGGCGTCGTGATCGCCTCCTGAGAATCGACGATCCATCCCGGAGGCACCAAAGCTTCGATGGCCTTACGAAGGAGTCGAGTCGCCGAAGAATGGGGTGGATTCTTGGACATTTTTACGACCAGCCAGCCTTCGAGCAATTCGACGGGATCATCTTCGGTGAGGATACCGGAGTGAATCATTTCATGGTATTGTGCAACGCTCAGTCGCCAGATAGGGTCGCGTGGCACGAGAGCGTTTCCGCATGAAATCGGTGTCGGTGGTGTTTCCGCAATCATTTTTTTGATCTCAGTATTAACCAAGCCCTTTGTTTCACCCTAACCGCCGATGCCGACACACCTCCTGGTACGCCGCTTCGAACTCGATAGGAACAAAAATATCACCGGGTAGCCTCATAGGAAGGGTGGGAAGAGTGTCACCCACGTTAAATTCGGACGGCCAGAGATCGATTTCGACGCGCTCCTGACGTTCCAACGGGCCATACGCGACAGCGTAGAGACCCTCTCGTTCGATGAGACAGTCTTGTTCGTTGTGACCCATCAACGACATAAGTTCATTATGCAGGTTAGAGGCAGCGTGGTGACAACGTCCATGATGATAAGGCTGATGCCCTGATAGAGAAAACTAGCACATTTTGTGGCAAAGGCCTTGCGTCGATCAGGACGGTCTTTATTTCCGGGACTCACCAATTCGACGGAAGCGACCAATGTCAGGCCGCCCGCTCGACGGTAGATGCGGACGCTATAAGAGTCGGGGACAATGGAGGGAAGCGTCAAGGCTGGCTCAGGAGGAGCCCAGACCTCCGGTTCTAGAATCGCAGTGCCTCCCTTGCCATTTAGTCGATTCGCCGTCCGCTCTACAGTCCTCTCAAACGTAGCAACATCTATCTCAGTCAACGATCCCGCATGAGATTGTTCAAAGGCGAGGAACCCCTCTGGCAGCCAACGATCATTCAAGGCGTCAGCGAGGCGGCTCGCCCAGGAGCTATGACAGCTTTCCCATGCCAACAAGTCGGAGATTGGTGGATGAAAGTGATCGAGTAGCGGCATAGCTTTTTTCCTCCGCTCAAAACGCTTCTCACGAATCCATCTGCCATCGTCCCACAGCATCGAACGCTTGTCGATAATGCATGATCGTCGGCTCGCGCTGGCCCTCGGGCCAGACGATCGTCATCACGTCAAATCGTGCGGCATGTCCGAGGAGCTTATTATTGGCGAGAAAGTGCAGGGCGAGTCGCGTCAGCCGTTTTTGCTTGGTCAGATCGACCGAAGCCGCCGGGCGATCGGCATCGTCGGTACCGGTCGAGCGGACCTCGACGAAGACGATTGTTCGGCCATCGAGTGCGATCAGGTCGAGTTCGCCGTGGGGACAGGAATAATTGCGGCGGAGAATGCGAAAACCCTGGCGCCGCAGCTGGCGTTCGGCCGCGCGTTCTGAACGCGAGCCAAACCAGCGGCGCCACCAGGGTTTTCGGGCAGGCGAGGGAGGCATTGTGTCCCCCGGTCAGCGATCGTCAATACGCAACTGCTCACGCCGTCGGCGTGGTCTCCGGTGTCGTCGTGGTGATAGGCGTGCCATTGGTCGCGGCGGCTTTGGCGGCGTCGGTGCCTGCTTTCTTGGCGGCGCGCTTGGCGGCATTGGCGGCTTTCTTTGCGGCCGCTGCGGCCTTCGTTTCCTTGTTCTCGCGCTCGCGGAGGCGGGTAGCCTTGCCGACGCGATCGCGCAGATAATAAAGCTTGGCCCGTCGGACCGCACCCGTTCGTTTCACTTCGATCTTGGCAATCTTCGGCGAATGCAAAGGAAAGATACGCTCGACGCCCTCGCTCTGCACGATGCGGCGCACCGTGAACATCGCCCGGGCACCTTCGCCGCGGCGCGAGATCACGACGCCATTGAACACCTGGATACGCTCTTTGGTGCCTTCCAAAATGCGGCAATGAACATCGACGTTGTCGCCGATCTCGAAATTCGGAATGTCGGCTTTGACGTTCGATTTCTCGACGTGAGCCAAAAGACGGTTCTGCATGATCAGGGTCTTCCTTTATCGTCCAGTCGTTATTGGTTTGTCTCGGGGGTTGCGCCTCGGCGACTTCGAGCAATTAATTGTTCTTCGCGCCAACGGGCTACGGCTTGATGGTCCCCGCTCAAAAGTACGTCAGGCACAGCCAGGCCCCGAAACTCACGGGGCCGAGTGTATTGCGGATATTCGAGACGCCCTGGATCGTTGTGCGACTCTTCCACGAGACTGTCCGGGTCGCCAAGCACTCCCGGCACATAGCGAACCACCGTGTCGATCACCACCATCGCCGGTACTTCGCCGCCATTGCAAACAAAGTCGCCGATCGAGATCTCGCGTGGCTGCAACGCCAGCCGAATTCGTTCGTCAAAGCCTTCGTAGCGCCCGCAGAGCATTATCAACCGCTTGCGCCCTGACAGCTCCTTGACCAGCGGCTGCGTCAAGCGCTTGCCGGTCGGCGTCATCATGAGTAACTCGCCCGGCTCCGGCGCGAGCGGACGAATCGCCTCGACGCATTCGATGATTGGCTCGGGCATCAAAACCATGCCTGGGCCGCCCCCGAAAGGCCGATCGTCCACGCTGCGATGTTTCCCCTTGGCCCATTGACGAATGTCCCAGAGATGAATCTCGACAAGGCCCGTCTGAAGTGCCAGCTTGAGCAAGCTTTGCGTCAGATAGCCTGAGAAGATCTCCGGGAACAACGTCAGCACATCGAAGCGGAACATGCACTTGCTCGGACTTCTTTTGGCGAGCCGGGAGCTTACGCTAGCGGCTCGCCATGAATTTATACCGCAGCTGGTTCCGCCGGCGTTGCCGGCGCGGCAGCCTTTTCCGCGGCGAGCTTCTCGAACTTCTCCATGTACTTCTTGAGGAGGGTTCCGACTCGCTCGGATGGCAGGGCACCGACGCTCATCCAATACTTGATCCGGTCGGGCACAAGCTTGCAGCGCTCTTCGGTGTTCCGAACCATCGGATCATAGGAGCCCAGCTCTTCGATTACGCGCCCATCGCGTGGTTGACGATGGTCGATAGCGACGATGCGGAAGTATTGGCGGTGTTTCCGCCCCATCTTCTTCATGCGAATGCGAACTGCCACGGCACTTCCTCGTTTCGGGGGTCAATCTATTTGACCCATTCTGTGAATACTCGATAGTACAAGCGCAGCGAAGCTGTGGCCAGACTTCTTTCTTCGCTGGCGAATGCAAAAAGACCTCACGCGGAAACGCTATTGCCCGGAGCGAAAGCCCGTCGCGTCACTTTTTCTTCTTCTTTTTCCGTTCTTTCGCTCGTTCCTTGGCGCTCTTGCGATGGCCCGTGTCGCCCTTGGCCTTGATCCGGGCCCCCGGTTGAAAGGCCCCGGCCTTGCCCATGCCCGTTACCGTCTTGATCTTCTCCCAGATCGACATCTTCGCCATCTGCCGCATCAGCGTCCGGACCTGTTCGAACTGGCCGATGAATTGTTTGACTTCGTGCGGCTCCGTGCCGCTGCCCGTTGCGATGCGCCGACGCCGATTGATGTCGATGATATCGGGGTTTTTTCGCTCCGCCTTGGTCATCGAATCGATCATGCCCTGGAGGCGCGTGAAGGCCGCTTCCGGGTCTTCACCCTCGGGAATCATGTCGCCCATGCCCGGCATGGCGCCCATGACTTCCTTCATCGAGCCCATCTTCTTCATCTGCTCGAACTGTTTGCGGAAGTCGTCGAGCGTGAAGTCGCCCTTTTCGAGGGCTTTCTGTTGCCGTTCCAGCTCTTCCTTACTGATACTCTCTTGCGCTGCTTGACTTTGTCGACCAGGCTCAGCAAGTCGCCTTGGCCCATGATGCGCGAGGCGATGCCTTCGGGGCGAAACTCTTCGAGTCGATCAAGCTTCTCGCCCACGCCGATGAACTTGATCGGCACGTCGGTGACGGCTTTGATCGACAGCGCCGCGCCGCCGCGGGCGTCACCATCCATCTTGGTCAGAATGACCGCGTTCAGCTCGAGGGCTTCGTCGAACGCCTTCGCACTGTTGACCGCGTCCTGGCCGGTCATCGCATCGCAAACGAAATAGATCTCGTCCGGCTTCACCAGCCGATCGATCTGTTTGAGTTCATCCATCGGCATCTCGGCGACATGCAGTCGGCCGGCGGTGTCGAGGATGACCGTATCGAGGAGATTCTTCTTGGCATACGCCAAGGCATTGCGGCAGACATCGACCGGATTGCCCGGATATTCGCTGTAGACCGCGACGTTGATTTGTTGGCCAAGCACCTTCAGCTGTTCGATAGCGGCGGGTCGCTGCAAGTCGGCCGCGACGAGCAACACCTTCCGTCCTTTGCCGGTCAGTGTGAGGGCCAGCTTGCCCGCCGTCGTCGTCTTACCCTGACCCTGCAAGCCGCAGAGCATCAAAACCGTCGGCCGATCCTTGGCGAAGCGAAACGTCGCATCGACCGGCCCCATGAGCGCGACCAGCTCGTCATAGACGATTTTGACGATCTGCTCGCTCGGGTCAATCGTCCGCAACACCTGCTCGCCGAGCGCCTTTTTCTTGACCCGGCCGATGAAGTCGTTAACGACGGTGAAATTGACGTCGGCATCGAGAAGCGCACGCCGAACCTCGAGGACCGCGTCACCGATATTCGCTTCGGTGAGCCGCCCGCGCCCCGCAGCTTTTTCAGAGCATCCGAGAGACCGCGCGTGATGCCTTCAAACATGATGGCCCGTTCTCGACGCCAAGTTTACCAGCCCATAATCGCAATAGGACAGCCAAAAAGCACGATCTGGCGGTCGCGAAACACGAATTATAGAGATGAGTCCTAGGGGAAGCAACGGCCGCTTAGGTCCATTCGCGGCGGCGAGCGGCGACGGGTAAGCTCGCTGCGTTCGCTTCGTGCGCGTCAGTACTCCAATAGCTTGTTTGACGTGAATTCTCGGTCGGCCCAATGCCAACACGGCAATAACTAAATGTCCCCCGACACAAAGAGTCAGGGACTGCATTCGATAAAATTACGATATGAGTAACCAACGCCACGCATCACCTGATTTGTTCGCCGCGTCGCGGGCCGCAAACCTTGCACGCGCTCAGCCGCTTGCGGCCCGGATGCGGCCGGCCAAGCTCGACGAGTTTGTCGGTCAGGAACATTTCCTAGGCCCGAATACGCTGCTGCGCCGACTTATCGCGGCGGACAGGCTTGGCTCGCTTATTTTTTACGGGCCGCCGGGCTGCGGTAAGACGTCGCTGGCCCACGTCATCGCACGGCAAACGCGCCGACGCTTCCGTCAACTGAACGCCGTCGTGGCTGGCGTCAAGGAGCTTCGCGAGGCGGCGGTCGAAGCGCGGAGCGAATTGGAAATGGGCGGACCGGCTACCATTCTGTTCGTCGATGAGATTCACCACTTCAGCCGGAATCAACAAGATGTGCTGTTGCCTGATGTTGAAGCAGGCTGCATCACGTTGATTGGCACGACCACGCAAAATCCATTCTTCGCGATCAACAGCCCTCTCCTGAGCCGAAGCTCGATCTTCAGCTTCGCCACCCTCGACCGGGCCGCCATCCGCTCGTTGATACTGCGAGCGTTGGCGGACAAAGAACGGGGCTTGGGCAACATCCCCGTGGAGATCGATGAGGACGCCCTCGCTTTTCTTGCCGAGGCAAGCGACGGCGATGCCCGGCGGGCGCTGACGGCATTGGAGGTCGGCGTTCTCTCCACGACCGATCGGCCGGTCCGATTCACCCGCGCATTGGCCGAGGAGTCGATTCAGCAAAAGGCGATCGTTTACGACGCCACCGGCGATGAACACTACGATGTCGCCAGCGCATTTATCAAGAGCTTGCGCGGCAGCGATCCGGACGCGGCAATCTATTGGTTGGCCCAAATGTTGGAGGCCGGCGAGAACCCGCGCTTCATCGCCCGCCGGCTCGTAATCCTGGCGTCCGAGGACGTCGGCAACGCGGACCCCAACGCGCTGGTCGTTGCGATCGCGGCCATGCAGGCAACGGAGTTCGTTGGCTTGCCCGAATGCCAACTCAGCCTCGCCCAGGCCGTGACCTACCTGGCGACGGCACCGAAGTCGAACGCTTCGTACCTGGCTATTAGCAAAGCTCGGGAAGATGTCCGCGCCGGACGCACCCTGGAAGTGCCGAAACACCTGCGCGATGCCCACTACCAAGGTTCAAGCCAACTCGGCCACGGCGAAGGCTACGAATACCCCCATGACCATCCCGGCGGCTGGGTCGACCAAGCCTACTTGCCCGAGCAACGCGCGTACTACAATCCCGTGGATCGCGGCCACGAGTCAATAATCCGCGCTCGGATGGAGGATCTGAGCCAAAGGAAAGGCGAGAAAGGTGCAAAGCCGTGAGATTTGTTCAACCTGGATTTCAATGCAGCGCGCTCACCAGCCCGGAGCGCAAGCGACGGGATCGCAGACTTGAACGGAGAGGGCGGGATTTGAACCCGCGGTGAGGTTTGACCCCCACGCCGCTTTAGCAAAGCGGTGCTATCGGCCACTCAGCCACCTCTCCAAAACGGCTTTGGCCCAACTTCGACCAGCCGTAAAGATACCATAACAATCCATTTCGACCTTGGCAATGGCGGGGCTTTAGACCAAATGCCGTGCTTTGCGTCGCCGTTGTCGCCGCGCGTCGGCCATAAGGAAGTGCATAAAACCGCAGCAGCTGTTCACACGAATTCGCTTGCCACTCGTTGCCGCGCTGCGCTCGGCCAGCCTATAGTAACCTCGCCTCTTTCCCAGCGCTATTCCGAGAAAAATGAGCCATCCCATGAGCAAACTGGCAGGCAAAGCGATTCTGATCACCGGCGGCGGCAGCGGCATCGGCTTGGCCGCGGCGCGACGCTGTCTCGACGAAGGAGCCCGCGTCGCCATCGCCGGCCGCGACGAGGCGAAGCTGCACCGCGCCGCGGATGAGCTGAAAGGCGGCGATCGCCTGATTTTCGCGGCTGCCGACGTTTCGCAGGCCGAACAGGCCCAGAACCTCATCAAAACCGTCACCGCGAAACTGGGCCGTATCGACATTCTCGTCAATAACGCCGGCGCGAACATCAAGGAACGGACGATTTCCGAGCTGAACGCCGAGCGCTGGAAGCAGCTCATGGGGGCGAACCTCGACGGCGCCTTCTTCTGCATGACGGCCGTCTTGCCGCAAATGGTCGAACGCCGCGAAGGCCTGATTATCAACGTCAATTCCATCTCGGGCAAGCGCGCCAATCCCCTCGGCGGCTCGGCTTACAACGCCGCCAAATTCGGCCTCACCGGCCTGGCCAGCTCGATCGGCGCCGAAGTGAAAGACAAAGGCATCCGCATCAGCAGCATCTTCCCCGGCGAGGTCAACACCCCCATCCTGTCCAACCGCCCAACCCCATTGAGCGCTGACCATCTCCGAAGCATCCTTCAACCCGACGACGTCGCCGCCGCGATCCTGTTCGTCGCTACATTGCCGTCCCATGTCGCCATTCCCGAGCTGGTCATTACGCCGTCGCAGTATGCATGGATTTAGCGGCGCTGAGACCGTCGCGCCAAAATTGTCATGCAGTTTGGCGCGACGGTCTTGCAGTGGAACGTGTTGATATTATTCGATTTACGGCGAGGCAAGGACCGTCGCGCAAGAACTGTTTGGGTACCCCCCATTGGCGTGACGGTTGTGAATGTGATCCATAATGCAGACCGTTGGGGAGCTAAGAGTGCAAGGGACAAAAGTTCGTTGGCAGCGTCGCGGAGGCTTGATCTTCCGACTCGTTGGGCAACGTCTTGGCAGCGATTGTCGTCTCTATAGCCTTCGAGCACGATCAGGAAAATCGGGCCGTAGCTTAATCAGTACGCACCATTCCGAGTAAAATAACAAAGCAGGGAACAGGTTGGCCTCTCGTATGGCCCGACAACGCTTCGACATCAGTAGCAAATGGCTCATACAAAATCACGGCAAAGCCGCCTTGCTAGTCGGCGGCCTACGCGGCGTCGCTCGTTGCGAGCCGATGCCCGGCGAGGTGATCCAGAACCGTCGTTATCCCGATGGACTCGTGCAGGCATTCCTTGGTGACGACCCCAAGCCGCATCATGTACTGATCGAGATAGCGACCTATCCAGAGAGACGGGCACTCACACAGGCACTGGACGATCTAACGTTGGCCTATTCGGCGCTGGGGCACTTGCCCGAACTGCTCATGCTGGTCCTGCGACCAAAGGGAAAGTTTCGGATTGAGGGCACACATGCAATCCAAAGTACGCTCGGCCTGGCGCGACTGGAAGTGACGTGGCGAACGGTCGAGCTATGGACGATGCCAGCGGAGAGATTCCTGGCGGAAGCGGATGTCGGCATCGTGCCGTGGATACCGCTGATGCAGGTAGCTGGTCAGCCTGAAAGAATGCTGGAACGGTGTGCAAAAAGGATCGAACGGGAAGCTCCGGCCAAGGAACGGACGGATTTGTTGGTGATCTCTCAGGTAATTGCCGGACTCCGTTATCCTAGCCTCGATTTGTTTCGTTTTTTCGGAGGGCACGAACTCATGATCGAATCGCCACTCATTCTGAAAGTGCAAGCGGCACCTTTGCACGATGTTACCATTGATGCCTTGGAACATCGCTTCGGGAGTGTGCCGCCAGACGTTGCTCAGCAACTTCGCACCATTCTCAAATTGGAAAAATTAAAAAAACTTAACCGGATCGCCAATACGTGTGCCGATTTGGATACTTTCCGCGCGGCGATGGTGGTCAAACCGCGCAAGAAGAGGCAATGAGGCGGGCGCAGCGTCGACGCAAGCCTGCGGACTCCGTTGTGTGCTTTGCCCGCGATTTCATGGGCATGTTTGAATCCTAACCAAAAATGCCAATTGCGATCCAATGGCATGTGGGTTCACATGACCACGCAAGCATGGGCATGGCACCCGGCGGTGCGCTATTATTTCGACGGGACACAGCCGGTCGATCTGCGCTTTTTGGCAATCGCTTGGTGACGCCAGGGTTATCGGAGACCTTTGGTCGGGGCGAGTGAGTATTACCGAGCCTGAAGCGTAAGCGAAGAGCACTACACTCACGTAATGCTCATCGCTTACGCTTCAGGCTCGGTTCGCGGTGACATTGACTGCTTGCCGCTCAACAAATCAAATTCCGTTTCGAGCCATAGATGATAGCCAGCGTAGCAAGCGAATAGCCCAAGCGACAAAACCATAACAAGGACCATGGCTACGAACACTTCGGCACCCCTAATCATTACACTTGCCTCGTGAATGACGATGTCTGGAAAAATGATAACGGCCACGGAAAACAGCGTTCGGACCATAATCCCGCCGAAGTTCAAAGGCAGCGGACTTGCCAGGATTCCAAATAGGAGAGGAATGCTTGCCGTAGCAAGGCAAAGGTACAGGACGAGGTTCGGATCTTTCGCACCTACTCCTAATAATCCTCTCACGGCCAAAGCCGTTAGGAAACCCAAGATAAGGTAGCTCCACGATAAGAATAGCGACACCGCTGACGTCATGTACATTTCCATCACGAACTGGCGGCGCGACGCCGGGAATAGCGATTCCACGCCAACCATCGGCAGTCGTGTCCATAGGATGACCAGGACACAAGCGCATAGACAAAAGGAACACGTCCAATAATCCTTGCTTTCAGAAGAGAATGCGATTTTGCGCCCGTCCATAACATCAAGCAATTTTGGCAGGAATGTAAATAACAGGATTTCAGTAAATCCAAGGCAGAATGCCATAAGGCCCAGCCTAGGAGGTAGAGCCTTCCGCCTCTGCCACAGTCGTGCCCAAAATCCATTGCACGGACCGCGTAGTTCGAGGCCTGCCGACACAGGCGGCGTGCCGGCTTCAATCGATCGGGTGCTGCTTTTTTTTGTTCGCTTGTTCTGTTGTGCGCGTAGATATGCCTCATGTCCCGAGGAGCTGGACAATGGTTGATAGGTAAATGCTGTGTTTTTGTCTTCCTTATTTAGGCTTATCAAACACCTAGCCAGTATTCCATAAATAGTGATGCCTGCAAGGAAATCGAACTGTATTGGTTCAGCCTGAATTGGAAAATCGCCGTGTTCGAGTTAGTGGGTTAGGATGACCGTCCCTTGAAACGCTCAAGGGATTGTACAGGTGCTTTAACGGTTGGCTACGGGTTCCTCTTCTCTGTTCCGGGGTGGGGGCGGCGCTAGGAGTGGCAGCGGGATGTTGAGGCGTTGGCACAGGTCGAGGGCGGCGTCGTAGGTCGACAGGCGTCGGGCAGCGGCCCAGAGGTCGAGGGCATTGCCGGAGCGTCCACACTTGAAGCAGTGGAAGGTGTGGGCCGTGGTGTTGACGGAGAAGCAGCAAGCAGTGCCACGGGTCGAGCCGTGTAAGGGGCAGGGGCCGCGTTGCTGGCCGGCGTGGTCGGACCGTGCGCTGAAGCCCAGCAAGGTGAGAACCTGAGCGATGGTGATGGCGGCGCGAACAGCTGCGAAGTCGATGGCGGGACGGGACGACTCTGGGCCTGACTGCGACTGCTCGTGCCTTGTCTGACGCATCTGTTTGCGGCGTTCACGTGCTTCGGCGAGCTTGCGGTCACGTTCGGCAAAGATGCGTGCGTCATTGCCCAGGAGCTTGTCCTTGGGTGTGACGTAGCCGACGGCGCTGTTGAGGCGTGTGTTGTTGTAATAGGCGACGTAGTCGGTGACCTTGTGCCGTGCCTCGTCGAGGGACAGCGGCACCTGAACACGGATACATTCGCCCTTGATGGTCTTGTGCCAGCGTTCGATTTTGCCGTTGCTTTGGGGGTAATAAGGCGACGTACGCACATGCGTCATGCCGGCGACGCGGATGAACTCCTTGAAATCCTTGGCGATGAACTGAGGCCCGTTGTCGGAGATGATGCGTGGGGTGACGCCGGGGAACTGTTCGCGGGCGCGTTGCAGGATGGTTTCCACGTCGATTTCCTCCATTTTGTCGCGGATTTCCCAGTGGACGATAAAGCGACTATAGCCATCGAGGATGGAGCACAAGAAGTAGAAGGTACCGGCGATGTTGAGGTAACTGACATCGACATGCCACTCCTGGTGCGGTTGCAGGGGCTGCACATAGCCTGTGCCTTTCTTGGTGACGTTGGGCGTCTGTCCGGCCAGGAGTCCGTTCTTTTTGAGGACGCGATAGACACTGGCCGGGCTACAGGCGACAACGTCGGCATCGAGCATCATGAAGGTCATACGGCGGTAACCATCGTCGGGGTGCTGGCGGGCGAAGGCGCAGATGCGCTCGGTTTCGTCGGTGGTGAGCCAGTGATCGCGAGGCACCCAGGCGTTGTGTTCGTTGACCTTGCCGAAGCGTTGCCGCCAGTCCTCGTACTTGCTGCGGCCGATGCCGACCCAGGGCATGAAACGCGCGACGGAGATGTCGGTTTTGTCAGCCCAAGTGCGGACGAAATCAACAAGCTGGTCGCGCGTGTCGTGGGGGACCCAGCAGCCGGTTAGAGTTCCCCAAGACTTTTTTTTAGCTCGGTGTGGGCTTCCATGAGCTCGGCCATGACTTCGTTTTTCTTTTGAAGTTTGGCTTCGAGCTTTTGGATCTTGTCCTGTTGCGTGTCTTGAGGCGGCCTACCCTTGCGACCGTTGGCAAAGGCCAGGTGGCCGTTCTCGAAGAACTTTTTGAGCCAATCGTAGAACTGGTTGGGGTAGAGGTCGAGTTCATCGCACAGGTCAGAAACAGGGACCTTGTCGATAAGGTGCCGTTTGAGGATGGCGACCTTGTCCTCATCGGCAAAGTGACGACGCGGCTTGTTCATGTGGAAACCTCCGTTCAGGTAATGCTAACCCAAACGAAGCGGTTTTCCAGATTCGACTGAGGCAAAACAGAACCACTCCAACCCGTCCAGGCCACGTTCAGCAATTTCCTCGATTACTTTGTCTATTTGAAAGAAACCAAACGGCAGTAAGATGGCAAATTCCATAACGAGAGCATAACTACAAAACGCCACGAGACTGGACGTTAACGTAATGACCGCCAAAGACCCAGAGAACGAAAAATGGAGGATGCGCCAATGGACGAACGCGGTTACGGTCATTATTAGAGAGATAAAGAAACCTGCAACGATGACGTGCGGAACAAGAAAGCTTGGAGTTAGCCAGGAGCGAGTGTCCGACACCTGGTCTCTTAGCTGTATACAGATCAGAAATGAAGCAGCGCATACATGTATGTCGAGGACGATGGCCCACGCCGAGCGGTAGTATAGTTGCTGCTCCAGATCAGCATTTCCAAAACAGATCACCCATAGGAAATGAATCAGCAACAGCGGCCCATCAATGCAGAAAAGCCACCGGCGTCTGTAGGTGAGAATGACTTGCCACAGCCGTTGGCCGAGATTACTTATCATCCGTGCCGGCGATGTGGTCATGGTCGATCTCCAGGAAGATGTCTTCAAGGTTTAAATCTTCGACGGTGACGGACGCACCATATCGGCTCTCCATCTCGTCAATCGCCCTCCGCCATTCGCCCCGAATAGTGACGACCGCTTCGTTGGCTTCCAGTCGGCTGCTCAGTAATCCAGAGAGTTCCAAATTTTGCGGCAAGGTTGTCGACGTGCGAATATCCAGGCGCTTGATGGAATCCTTCAGCTCGTCGAGCTCGCCATGAAACATGATGCGACCCGCACAGAGGATAGCCACACGGTCGGCAACGCGCTCCAGATCGGACGTGATATGTGTGGAAAAGAGGACCGTCCGTCGGCCGTTGATAGCCACCTCCAGCAGCGCCGCGAGAAACTGCCGGCGGGCGATCGGGTCCAGACTGGCGGCCGGTTCATCAAGGATCAGTAGATCAGGCTCGTGACCGAGTCGCCAGAACAATCGCCAATTTGTGTTTCGTGCCCACGGACAGTGTCGCGACCTTAGCCGCTAGCTCGAGCTCGAAGCGCCGCAACAGGTCGGCGACGAGAGTTGTATTCCATTTTGGATAAAAGGGAGCGGTATAATTGAGAATTTGGCCGACATTCATCCAATTATAGAAATTCAATACTTGTGGTACGTAGCCCAGTCTGGCCTTACATCCGCCGCTCATCGACCACGATTCCTCGCCAAATAGCTTTACTCGGCCTGCTTCGGGCCTGATCAACCCGACGATACATTTCAAGGCAGTCGTTTTTCCACAGCCATTCTTCCCCATTAAACCGACGACTGAGCCCAGCGGAATCTCGAGGTCGAGGCCATCAAGCACGCGATGGCCATACGATTTGACCAACCCGACCGCCCGAATCGGTGGCGGATCGCTCAGAGGATCGGCATCCCATCCGGCCGGCTCAGTCATGGCCCAATTCCTCCAAGAGTGGTTTGAGTTCATCAATGACTTGTCGCGGCGACAGAGCGAGCTGGCGCACCGTCTCGGCCACTTGCCGTAGCAAAGGGATCAACGCCTCACGCCGACTTCGGCCCGACTCCGCGGTCTTGGACAGGTCGACGCGCATCCCTTGCCCTCGAACGAGTTCGAGTAACCCTTCACGCTGCAACAGGGAATAGGCCTTGGAAACGGTCATCGGATTGACCTGGAGATCCTCCGCCACACGCCGAACGGAGGGAAGATATTCACCGGCCAGAAGCCGACCCCCCGCGATCTGGGCGCGCACCTGATCCACAATTTGCCGATAAATCGGCACTCCGGACGATGGCGAAACCTGGAATGGGAGGGTGGAGGCCATGTGTATTAGTGTAATGATTCACTAGACATGAGGCAAGCGGAAGATTGTGGCGGCACGTTTCCAACGTGCCGGAGGGGAGTCGTGGCCGGGGTCGGTACTCCGACCCCCGTGTGCATCAAGTTAAGCCGTGTGCTGACTTTCTTCGCCCCGGCAGGGGGGAAAGACTGTAGCCACGGGTGAAGCGCAGCGCAACCCGTGGTAACGTGCAAGGTAGGTTGTAATTCGCCCCGGAGGGGCGACGGACTCCTTCGCCCCTCCGGGGCGAAGGACACATAAGTCGCATCTAGACCACGGGTTGCGCTACGCCCGCCTGACGGCGAGCTTCGCTCCAACCGTGGCTACAGCCCTTCGCTCCTCCTGGGCGAAAAACAGCTTTGATCCTAAACGCGAGGCCTATGGGGCCGGCACTCCGATCCCGGTGTCGCCCGAGCGGCTTCAGAGAACCGGGGTCGGAGTACCGAACCCGGCCACGGCTCTGGCATCGGCACGTTGGAAACGTGCCGCCACAACATCGAGATCCTATCGCGCCGCGTCCTTTATGAGCAGCTCATTGATACGCCGCGCCATGGCGGCCGGATCTTTCGGCGTCGATCCCTCGGCGAGAACGGCTTGATCGTAGAGCAGCCGGCCATATTGCTCGATTCTTGGGTCTTCGGGCGCTCGCTCCATCAAGTCGCGCAGGGCCTTCACGGCCTCGTGGTCGCCGTTGAGTTCCAGGATACGCTTCGTCTCCGGCATATTTTCGGCGCGGCCCATGCGCTGCATGAGCCGTTCCATATGGGCGCCCATCGCCCCTTCGCCGGCGACAAGGCAGGCGGCGCTTTCCTTGAGACGAGTCGACAGCCGCACGTCGCCAACTTCTTTGAGCAGGCCCTTGAGATATTCAAACAGCTTTTTGAATGGCTCCGAAGCTGCGTCTCGAATGGCCTTGTCCGTCTTGTCGCTTTCCAGATCGCCTTTGTCCGCTGCTTGAAAATGCTTGCCTTTGTATTCGCCCAGCGATGGCATGACGAATTCATCGATCGGGTCGGTCAGGAGCAAGACATCCTGGCCGCGCGCCGGAAGGCCTCCAGGTAGGGCGAATGTTCGACCTGGTTGCGCTCCTCGCCGGTCAAATAATAGATCTCTTTTTGATCGCTCGGCAACGCCTCGACATATTTGGCCAGCGTCGTATAGCTGCCCGCCGGCGTATTCAACGACTCGAACAGCAATAAGTCGGAAATCTTTTCGCGGTTTTCCCAATCGCGACCCGCGCCTTCCTTGAGGATCGCACCGAATTCTTTGAAGAAACTAACATATTTCTCGTATTCATCGCTCTTCATCTCATCGAGCGCTTTGAGAACGCGCTTGACCACGTCTTTGCGAATCCGATCAAGCAGCGCGTTTTGCTGCAAAAGCTCACGCGAGATGTTGAGCGGCAAATCGCTCGACTCGACCACGCCTCGGACAAACCGCAAATAGGGCGGCAGGAGCGTCTCACAGCGGTCCATGATGAGGACGCGCTGGACGTAAAGACGAAGCCCGGGTTTGACATCACCCCAGGTATAATCCATTGTTTTGTGCGCGGGGATGAACATCAACACGCGAAACTCATTGGTTCCTTCCGCGTGATAATGAATGACGTGCGCGGGCGCTTCGTAATCGTCGCTGATCTGCTTGTAAAACTCGTTGTATTCTTCCGGCTTCACCTCTGATTTGCTGCGCAGCCAAATAGCTTTGCGCGCATTGAGAGTTTCCTCGGTCACGGTCTTGTTCTTTTTTTCATCCTCTTTCGTGACATCCATGACGACCGGATGCTCGATAAAGTCGGAGAATTTCTTGACGAGTCCTCGCAATTTATATTCTTGCAGAAACTCTTTCTCTTCCGGCTTCAGATGCAAGATGACGTCGGTGCCGCGAGTCGGCTTTTCATAGGATTCGATCGTGAACTCGCCCTGGCCGTCAGACTCCCACTTGATACCCTTTTTCGGATCGCCCGCCGCGCGAGAAAGCACCGTAACGCGGTCGGCCACCATGAACGCGGAATAAAAGCCCACGCCGAATTGCCCGATCATCTCCGGCTTGCCTTGCGCCTGGGCCTGTTTGAGGTTTTCCAGAAACGCTTTCGTCCCCGAGCGCCAATCGTTCCAAGATTCTCGATAGCATCCTCGCGCGTCAAGCCGATGCCGTTATCCGAGATCGTCAAAGTTCCCTTTTCGGCATCAATGGCTATCTTGATTTTCCAATCTTTATTGTTTTCGAGCAATTCATCATGAGCCAAGGAATTGAAGCGAATTTTGTTAATGGCATCGCTGGCGTTGCTAATCAATTCGCGGAGAAAGATTTCTTTGTTGGAATAGAGCGAGTGAGTGATTAAATGCAAAAGTTGCTTGAGTTCTGTCTTGAACTCGAGCTTTTCACTCTGGGCTACTGCGTCGGACATTGCGGGTTCCTCTTCAATTGAACTACGTGCATCACCACAAGCGCGGCTTATCTTTGTTAGCCGCGACCCGAAGGGGAGCGTCTCCCGGTCGAGATGGAGGAATTGTATTCCCAAGCCGTGATGGGGGCAAAGTAGCGCCCGGCACACGGGGTTGTGGCACGGTCTCCACATGGTTGTGGCACGGTCAGGAGACCGTGCCACTTTCGCCGACCGCAGGTCTCCTGAGAATTAGGGGACCCCTGGAGCCACAGAATGAGACCTTCGGTCAGACTGGCTGGCACGGTCAGGATACCGTGCCACAACGGCGGTATTGTCAGCGAAAACGAAAAAGGCTCGCCTCCGATCGGTTTATGACCAGAGGCGAGCCCGCGTGTGCGAAGTGTTCTACGCCTTAGCCGACCAGTTCCTTGATCACGTTCGCTCCCTTGTCCACGATGCGGACAGGGCGGCCGATCGGCGTGTTGTACTGCTTATTGGAGTCAATACCGAGTGCTTTGCAAACGGTGGCCATAAAATCCAGAGCGGACGTTTGGCGTTCGACGACCGTAGCGCCGGTGCGATCGGTCTTGCCGACAACCTGGCCGCCCTTGATTCCGCCGCCGGCCATGAGCAGAGTCCAGGCGCGCGGGAAATGGTCGCGCCCTGGCTTGGCGCCGCGGGTGTTGATCTTCGGTGTGCGGCCAAACTCACCCATCATCAGAATCAGCGTGTCATCGAGTCGCCCACGTTCCTTGAGATCGCTTATCAGCGACGAGATGGCCGGATCGACTTGCTGCGACAGATTTTTGACGCGATCAAAATTATCTTGATGCGTATCCCAGCCGCCCAAGCCGACCTCGACGAAGGCGATGCCGGTTTCGACCAGCCGGCGAGCCAGCAAGCATCCCTGGGCAAATCGGCCCGAGCCATAATTGGCTTTGGTCTTGGACGACTCCGCGGACAGGTCGAAAGCCTTCGCTTCCTTGGATTTCATCATGGCGACCGCGCGTTCGTAGGTCGTCTGATGGTCCGACCCCGAACCCGCCTTGAAATCGCGGAAGAAGGCCGATTCCATCTCTTCGAGCAGGCTGAAACGTTCATCGAATTGCTTGTCGCTGACGAGGGCCTTGAGCCCGGCCACGCCTTGAGCGGGATCATTAACGATTAAAGGCTGATGCCGGGCGCCGAGATAGCCCGAGCCATAGCTGCGATTGCCGATGCTGATGTAGTTCGGCACTGGCAGGTCCGGATTGCCGATTTCCTTGGACGCGACGGCACCGAGACTCGGGTAGACGAGGCCGCCGACACCTTCTTTGTAACCGGTGTGCATGTAAAACTTGGCCCGGCCGTGAGCGCCTTCGCCCGTCGACATGCCACGAACGAGGGCGGCGTGATTCATCAGCTTAGCGAGTTTGGGGAAATGCTCACTGATCTGAATGCAAGGTACGTTGGTGTCGATCGGCTTAAAAGTGCCGCCGTTCTCGGTGCCTGGCTTCATGTCAAAAGTATCGACCTGGCTAGGCCCACCATCGAGCCACAAGAGTATACAAGACTTGTGTTTGATCCCAGCCTCGGCCGTGCGGGCGGCGAGAACATTGAGCCAGCCGGACATCGCAGCGCCAGAGACGCCCGCGGCCGTCAGCTTAAGGGCGTCGCGCCGCGACAGGCCGGTCTGGACTTCGTTTAAGAGGTTCATGGCAGTTTCCTCATGTCTTACGGAGCGTTTTCGCTTTGCCGGATAGTTTTGGAATAGGCCAGGCTATGAAGACCTGGCCGGGGGACGACGTTACTTGTTGAGCGTGAACTCGCTGGAGTTAATAAGCGCCCAAAGAATATCGGAATAGGCCTTTATTTCTTCATTTCGATGCTTGCCGACGTGGGCCAACATTTTCTCATACTCGGCTGGGGTCGGCTTACGAGAGAGCGCCGTCAGGTAGAGCGTTTCGATGGCCAACTGTGGCGCCTTCGCAGTTCGCGTTAGTTCACGCGACCGGGCCATCACGCCCTGATTGAACTGCGGGCCATTCATCAGGCGCAGGGCCTGGGGGATGCCCGCCGGATACTCCGTCGCTTCCGCATTCTCGTCGACCTGGAAAAACGCGACGAATTGGACGCGCGGGGTGGCGTTTTGTCCGCGCATGCCACCGCCTGCGGCGCTTCTTCCGGGATTCGGCGCTCCGTTCAAGGTGCCAAGCGTGACTTTTAACGAATCGAAAAGATCGCCGGGCTTAACTGTCTTGACGGCCATCCGACTAAAGAGAGCGGGATTAGCTTTTTCGTTGCCGTCGGTCGGCTTGCTGGACCGTTGATATGTCTCGCTGTTGCAGATGGCCCGGACCAGATATTTCACATCGAAGCCGTTGGCGACAAACTGGTCCGCCAGCGCCTGAAACAACTTGGGATGCGAAGGAGCGTTCTCGTCTTGCATATCGTCGATCGGATTTACAATCCCGCGACCAAACATCTGCCCCCAGATGCGATTGACCATCGCCTTGCTGAAATATCGATTGTTCGGCGAGGTCATCCATTCGGCCAGCAGCGGGCGAAGCGATTCGCGCTGCGCGTTAACGGTTGGCGCCTTGTCTTGCAGGAACTTCGGCGGCAGCCGTTTCGTCGCTTCCGGCAACGGGAAACGGCCACGACGCGGATTGTTCACTTCCGTGACGCTCGGCGGCGTGGAGTCCTGTTGGGCCGGCGGCACCGCTTGAACCTGCACCTTCATGAAAAAGGCAGTCATACCCCAGTAATCGGTTTGCTTGAAGTCGGTGAACGGATGGTTATGACACTGGGCGCATTGCAGCTGAATTCCCAAGAACATCTTGGTGGAAGTATCCGTCATCTTGTCGACGGTGTTGTTGGCGAGAAAGAATGTCACGGCCGGATTCTTATCTTGAGGCCCGGACGCCGTGAGGATGTCGCGAACCATCACATCCCAGGGCTTGTTCTTGTTGAAACTCTCTTCGAGCCATTCGACCATAGGCCCAAACTGGAAACGGCGCGATTCGGAAGTACGCGGCAACAACGTCGCTTGCCAGATGTCCGCCTGATGTTTGCCGTAATTCGGACTGGCCAAAAGTTCATCAATCAGCTTCGCTCGCTTGTCGGAGTCCTGGCTCTCTAGGAAGGCGATGGCTTGTTTCGTCGTCGGGATGACGCCCGTGATGTCCAGGTAGACGCGGCGCAGGAATTCGGAGTCGCTCGCTCGGGCCGACGCCGGAACCTTTTCGGCTTGCAGCTGTGCGTTTATCTCATTGTCGATGATCGCCGCCAGCCGCTTGGCGTCGAGCTTTGGCGTCGATGAATTAACCGGCGTCTTGCTCGACTCACCGGCAGAGCCGACCGTTGTGACGGCGGCCAAAACCAGTAGCGTCCAACCGAAGGGGGTTCGGTTTGAGTCGGTGCGATAGGGGCTATTCATGGTCTCGATCTCCGAGGCGGGTCTGACGGACCGAACATTCAACGACCGGCAAGCGCGGACTTTCTACCAAATCCAACACAAGTGCCGGAAGAAAGTTTCGCTTCGCGAATAATCGTGGCTATTGGACCAGAGATGCCGCGACCTCGCGACATAATTCGGCAGCGGATTTTTCCGTCGGCGCTTCGGCAATGACGCGGACGATCGGCTCGGTATTGCTTGGTCGAACATGAACCCAACGATCTTGCCAATCGAGCCGTAGGCCATCGATTCTGTTGACCGTTGCCTCGGGCCAGCGTTTTGTGAGAACGTCGTATAGTTTTGGCAAGCCGTCAAGCGACGCGGAGAATTTTTCTTTAACAATTCGATATTGCGGCAGCTCGTCGGCGAGTACGCTGATCTTCTTCCCGGTTTCGGCCATCAGATTGAGAATCAAGCCGATACCGATAAACGGATCGCGGACGAGTCCGACGCGCGGGTCGATGACGCCGCCGTTGCCCTCGCCTCCGAAAAGGGCGCCAACGCGCAACATTTCATCAGCCACATTCGCTTCGCCGACCGCCGAGCGCGTGCAAGAGCACCCAGCCTGGGCCGCTACATCCTCCGTGACCCGCGACGTCGACATATTCAGAACAATGGGCCCACGCTCGCGGAGCAAGCGGAATCGAGCCGCTAGGGCAAGCGTGAATTCCTCCCCTAGATAGCGGCCATTCTCATCGATCAAAGCCAGCCGGTCGGCGTCCGGATCGAGAGCGAAGCCGATATCGACATCGCTTTGGCGAACAAGTGAGCATACGTTCTTGAGATTGTCCGCCGTCGGCTCTGGCTCATGCAAAAAAATTCCTTCCGCCTCACAGCCGAAATAGGTTGTTTGAACTTGAAGTGACCGCAGCAAATTACGACCCATCGGCCCGCCAGAGCCACCATTGGCGTCAAGAAAGGCACGCAGTCCAGAATTCCGGATGCCAGCGACATCGATCTGTTCTATGACTCGATCCCGATGTTCGTCCGCGGCCCGAGGATAATCCTGCAGCGTGCCGATCTGGCTATAGGGCGCATTCTGACTTGCCTGACTTTCAAACAGATGTTTGACACGCTTGCCCTTGGCCGCGTCCAGAATGCGGCCGTCGGGGCCAAACAGTTTGAGCCCATTCCACGGAGCCGGGTTATGGCTGGCGGTAATTTGAATCGCGCCTGCGGCCCGAAGAGTCTGAACGGCAAATCCGACCGTAGGCGTCGGCGCGATCCCCAAGTCAAGCACTTCGCAACCGGCGGCGGTCAATCCAGAAAGAATTGCGTACCGGAGCATCGCCCCGCTCGGCCGTCCATCACGGCTCAGAACGATACGTCCACCATTCGTATACGAAGCGAAAGCTGACGCGAACGCCAAGGCCGTCGCCGGGGTAAGCCCCACATTGACGATGCCGCGTATCCCCGAAACACTGACGATCAGGTCGCTCGACGAAGCCATGCTGTCCCCTTATGCTGCCAGGGCTAACAGCAATCATCATAGGGGTATAGAGCGAGTCGAGCCACTATCACGCGTTAATCCGAGTATGCATCGAAGCGATGAGAACAGGAAATGAAAGGAGGCTGACGACCGTCAAGCAAACGACGTCTGGACGTGTAAAGCCAGCTGCAGGCGTCGTAAATAGTCGCGTCGCCGAATCTCGGTCGCACCCATGCTCTCGGTGTGGGAATTGATAAATTGGACGTCGAATAATTGAAAGTTCCGCTCCCGAAGATGCGCTACCGTGAGGACCAAGGCGGCTTTCGACGCGTCGGTTGTGCGCGTGAACATCGACTCACCAGCGAACAGGCCGCCGATCGCCAGGCCATACAGTCCGCCGGCAAGCGTGTTGTCGTGCCACACTTCGACGCTGTGAGCATGACCAAGTCTATGCAGCTCGGTGTAAGCGTCGATCATCTCAGGAAGGATCCATTGTCCTTGGCCGGGCCGGTCCGCGCAGCCCGCGATGACACCGGAGAAATCACGGTTGATCGTGATCTGAAACTTACCCGACCGAAGCGTGCGCGCGAGCGCCGCGAGACGTGCAAGCCGTCGAGTTCGAGAACCGTGCGCGGGTCGGGCGACCACCAGAGTATGGGGCTGGCATCGTCGTAAAAAGGGAAAATGCCCCGGCTGTAGGCATCGAGCAGTCGTTGCGGCGTCAAATCACCGCCGACGCCGACGAGTCCGTCTTCATCGGCCCGGTCGGGATCGAGGAAGAAGTCGCTATGCATGCTTCTACTTATCTTTTTTGTCCTTGGAGGTCGAATCCTTGGGCTCTTTGCCGGCTTCGTAGCCACGCTCCTTGCCTTGCTTGATTTGAATGGAACCGTCGTAGGCCTTGCTCTTCATGACGACGTAGCCGAGGCCGTTCTTTTTCAACATGCCGTCGAGGGCCTCCTCAACCGTGACGTCTTTGCCCTTATAAGTCAGCGTCTGGTTACGCGAGACGCCGCCTTTAGTGTCAATTAGGAACGATAGCCCCTTGGCCTGTTCTTTAAGCTCCTCCAGGGCGTCGGCCAGCTTGGTGTCCGCGAAGTCGACTGTTATCTTCGTCTTGAGCGCCTTCCGCGTCGCGGCTGCCTTAGGGGTGTCGTCGCCGTCGGCGGCATTGAGGATAGAGGCCATGCTAACAGTCAGCAAAAATGCAGCGGTGAAGCGTCGCACGTGAGAAACCTCCTCTAAGTCAGATCGTTTTGTTTGCCATCGCGGGCCGCACTTATTGTATAAGCCATGGTCGAGGGACCGTCTCTCAAAAATCGGCAATCACCTCACCGCCATCCCGGGTGGCGAGCGCTTGCCAGGTTTTGAAGTCAATTGAACTGCTGACAAAGCGAACGCTGCCGTCGCAGAGCGCAACGTTGCAGCCGTTGCGAAGGCTGCGCAAACCAGAAAGGCCGCCGGCTCCGCCGCAGTCGACGTCCGGTTTCTCGTCATCCACAGTTCTGGTCGCCGTGAATGTGCCCTGCAGAAACCGGCCATCCATCCAACTCGCGCAGCGATCCGCGGCGATGTTTTTGTCATCTTTGAAATCTTTGACGCCGGCGTCAGGCCTCAGGTCTTTGAGGTCCTCTTTCTTGAGTTTCACGTGTTGGCGTTTGACCGAGACCGCGCGGACCATCGAATCGCCCTTGAGTGTTTCGCCGCACAGTATTGTGTTGCTTGTGCCATCCTTGATGTCGATGAACTTAATTGCGGAATTCAGATAAAACACACCATTGTTATCCGTAAGATCGGCCTTGGAACCGGCGCTGAAAAGATAATTGGTCGCCCCAGCATCCATAGTCACGGATCGCATGGGGTCGAGTGGATTTAGGTAAGTTTTGATTATTACTTTCCGCGCTGTGTCATTGGCCTTGTCTTCCTGAACCAATTTGAAATCAATTAGTTGATAGATTGCCGCCTGCTCGACGAAAGGCAAAAGCCGAGCCGAAGCCGAAAAATGATTCGCATCGACGCCGGGTGGCAATACCGTGAAAGAATCGTGATAGGAAGCGCAGCCAATCGCAATCTGCCGCAAATTGTTTTGTGATTGACTTCGGGCCGCAGCTTCGCGTGCTTTGATCACCGCCGGCAACAGCATCGCGAAAAGCAAAGACAGCAAGGCCAACAGAATTAATAAATGAAAGAGAGTGAACGCTCTTCGAGTTGCGTGTCGCATGATTTGATCCAATTCGGGAAGAATTAACCTTAGTGCAACTTTCCAGAAATAAGGGAACATCCCTTCCCAGCCCCAGGCGCAAGCGCGAGGTACTTCGATGCCGAACCCCGCGCTTGCGCTTGGGGCTGCTGAGAGATGCTCCCGTTTCGCTGACCCACGATAGCGCGAATGCTCAGAAATCTACGGGGATAACCTCGCCACCGCTGCGGGTAGCGAGGCTTTCCACACGGTTAGATCGATCTTCTTGGCGATCGATCGAACGCTGCCGTCGCACATGCCGACGTTATAGACCGAGCCCATATTTCGCAACGCCGACAGGCCGCCAGCCCCCTCGCAGTCGACATCCGGTTTCACGTCGTCGAATGCGCGAGTCGCCGTGAACGTGGTCTGTAGGAATCGGCCGTCCATCCAACTCCCGCCGCGATTCGCGGCGATATTCTTATTGTCCTGAAAATCCTTGACGCCAGACTCATCGTTCAGATCTTTGAGATCCGCTTCCTTCAACTTCACATGCTGGCGCTTGACGCTCGTGGCTGATTTCTCATGATCGCCGAGCAGCGTCTCACCGGTCAGGATTGTATTGCTAGTGCCATCCGTGATTTGCACAATCTTCAGCTTGGAGTTCTGATAGCAAACGCCATCATTGTCACTCAGGCTCGGCTTCGAGCCCGCGCAGAAAAAGTAATTGGTTCCGCCTGTAAGATTGGTTCCCAAGCCAAGAGTATCCAGTGGGCTCAGATAGACCTTGACGACAATCTTGCGGGCTGGGTCGTTCGCCGTGTCCTCCGCGTTTTTCTTGAATTCGATGATATTGTACAGATTGCCCTGTTCGATATAGGGAAGCAAATGAGCATGCGCGGAGAAGTGCTTATCGTCGAGTCCGCTAGGGAAATTGCCAAATGTCGATTCATAATTGAACGCGGCCAAGCCGAGTTGCTTCAAATTGTTTGTCGACGAGTTGCGCGACGCCGCCTGGCGCACTTTTTGTAGGGCCGGCAGGAGTAATGCTAAGAGGATCGCGATGATCGCGATGACGACGAGCAATTCCAATAGAGAGAACGCTTTTCGAGTTGACCGCAACATGATGTTTTCCCTCGGTTTATGGCCATGCATTTTGGTATTTGAAACGTTATCACATCCGAATGACCAGGCCAAAAAAAGTAGCGGCGCAGGCTCTCCTCTCCCTCAGGGAGAGGGGCGGCAATCGCTCAAAAGTCGAAGTTTACGACTTCGCCGCCGGCGCGGGTCGCCATCGCCTTCCAGTTCTTGAGATCGACCGCCTTGCGAATCGTTCGAACGCTGCCGTCGCAAAATGCGACATTGAAGGTGCCGCCCAAGCTCCGTAAGCCTGAGAGGCCGCCGGCTCCCTCGCAGTCGACATCAGGTCTTTGGTCGTCGAACAAGCGCGTCGCTGTAAACGTGCCCTGCAGAAAACGCCCATCCATCCAGCTCGCGCAGCGGTCTCCCGCAATATTTTTGTCAGCCTTGAATTCCTTGACTCCCGATTCGTCGTGGAGTTCTTTTAGGTCTCCCTTTGGCATGCGCACGTACTGGAATTTTACCGAGGTAGCCGTTTTCGAGCCGTCACCGATGAGCGTTTCGCCCAACAACACGGTGTTACTGGTTCCATCCGTAATTTGGATTACCTTCACTTTAGAGTTTAAATAACAGACGCCGTCATTATCCGCGAGATCGGGCTTCGATCCGGCGCAAAACAGATAATCGATTGACCCCGTGCGATGTGTACCCACACCATGTGGGTCAAGCGGCGAGAGAAAAGTCTTGATTACGATTTGGCGAGCTGTAGCGTTGGCCGGATCTTCGGCGTTTTTCTTGAAATCAATTGCGTTGTAAACATTACCTTGCTCGACATAAGGCAGCAATTTAGCCGTAGCCGAGAAATGGTTATCGTCGACTCCCGGTGGTAGAGAATTGTTCGCATCAAGGTAATTCCAGGTCGCGAGGCCCATCTGTTTGAGATTATTAAGTGACTGCGCACGGGCCGCCGCCTCGCGCACCTTTTGAATGGCCGGCAGCAGCAAGCCTATGAGGAGCGCGATGATCGCAATGACGACGAGCAACTCCAAGAGAGAAAATGCCTTACGCGACAATCGAAACATGTCCATACTCCTGAAGTGAAGAGATCGGCCCGCTAAGGCCATGAACGAACGGGTGATGGCTTTAGCGGGCACAACGAAGCAAATCCTAAGTCGTTAGGCCTTGCGTTTAAGCGCGTCGAGGTGGGCGAATCTGCCCCCCAGGACGGCGTTGCTGTCGCAGCCGAGCCAATCGTCGAGCAGCGTGGCATAGACGCGGCGGAAATCGGTGTGATATTTGAGATCACCCGAATCGAGATCTTTCAAGCTCGGATGTTCGCCGACAAGTCCGCCTGCCTTGAGAGACGGCCCAGCCACAAACAGACTCGAGCCGGCCCCATGGTCGGTCCCCTTGCTCCCGTTTTCTTGGACGCGCCGCCCAAACTCCGAAAAGGTCAGGACACGGACACGCTTGTCATGGCCGGCCGCGCGGAGCGTATCGAAGAACTGTGTGATCCCGTTGGCCACATCGGACAACAGGTCACGATGGGCATTGGCCTGTTCGGAATGGGTGTCAAACCCATCCTTGGCCACGTAGAACACGCGCGTGCCGAAGCCCTTTTGAATCAGTTTGGCCACCATGTCGAGTTTGACCGACAAAGCGTTGGCCGCGTTGAAACGGCCCGAAGGATCGTAATAACGCTCGCCGTTCATGCCGCGCAAGACTTCCTGAAGCCGATCAAGCGTCGTCAGAGTCTGCACCTGGCGTCGCGCGACGAAATCCAGGAGGCCGCGTTCCGGCTCGTCCTTCACTGGCTGCGAAAGATCGCTAATCAGCTTGCGGCGCGCGTCGTGTCGTGCCTCGCTGCCGCCGCCCAGTTCCATTCTGTAGGACAATTTGTTGTTGATGCTGATTGCCCCGCCCGGCGCGCCATTGAGTGCCAGCGGCAAGCGATTTGGCCCGATATGCATGATCGGGATGCCGCCTTTATCCGGGCTGAGGTCGGCCCCGCAACGGCCGATCCAGCCGGTCGTCTGTTTGCGACTTGGATCGCCAAGATGCCAAATGTCCATTGATTCAAAATGGGACCGGTCCGGATTCGGGTAACCGACGCCCTGCACGACCGCAAGCGAATTGTCCTTTAGCAGTCGTTCAAAGCTGCGCATCGCTGGATGCAAGCCGACGTTGTCGCTTACCTTGACGACTTGCTCTTTCGTGAAACGCAGTGTCGGCCGATATTTGTGATAAAGATCATCGCCGTGAGGAATGACCGTGTTGAGACCGTCGTTTCCGCCCGTCAATTCGACGATGACGAGGACCGTGTCCTTGCCCGTCTCGGCGGCCTGGGCAGTGTTGGCAATGAATTGCGGCACGACCGAACCAAAGGCTAACAATGATGAGCCCTGGATTGTGCACGACAATAGTTGTCGACGCGAGAGCATGGGAAGCCCCTTTCGAGATAAAGATAGATAAAGGAAACTCCGCTCAATCCAACTGATATTCCGGCATCGCCAGAAGCGCGTGAACCGTTTCGCGGATGCGCCGGTCGAGCTTCGGCCCCGTCGGTTTGCCTTCGCCGACGAAGGCGATAAGCTTCTTGCGAGCGTCGGCGCCTACTCCGCCGGGCAAGTAGACGTTCAGCAACAGATCGACGATCGCGTCGGGTGAGATTGCCTTCTCAGACCGGATGATGGCCGCGACGTCGAACTTCTCGGCAGGTGCCGGCTCCTCGGGAAGCACCGGTTTCTGAGGTTTTTTCCCCGCGACAGCGTCGGCTATGGGAATCGATTCCTGAGCCTCTATTGCTTCTCGTTCCGCTTCGAGCAATTCTTCGAGCCGAGAATTGGTTGGCCGCTGACCTGATCGACCCCAAAGTAGGCCCATTGCAAGGTCCTGGCCAAAATTCGAGCGAACGAGCATCGTCGACGTGTTCAACCACGATTTGCCGCCGGGCCAACCTTTGACATTGGGCGGCGCAAACAACGATTGCCCCATCGATTCCAATTTCGCGACAAGAACACCAGGTGGAGCTTTTCCCTGGTTTTCGCTTCCGGAACCTACCGCGACCAACACAGATCCCAAGACATATTCCACCGGACTCTTGATCTTCTGGCGGAAGGCATGTTCCGAGAAGAACAGTTTCGAGGCCAAGATCATTCGGACGGCGCCGGCGATGTCATAGCCGCTCATGCGCAACGAATCCGCGAGTGGTGCCAAAAGCTCGGGCGTCGGCGTCTCCGCCTCGCTGATGAAATAGCGGAATAATTTGCCAGCCAGGAACTCGGCGCAGGCTTTTTGTTCGAGACAGATGCGAATGACGTCTTCACCGTTCCAGTTGCCGGTCTGACCGAGAATCGTCTTTTCGCCATCGTCGTGAAAGCGTGGGCTGAACTCGAACTCGGACCCGTTGGTATGCCAGCCAGTGAAGGCGCGGGCGGCTTCTCGAATGTCTTTTTCTTTGTAATTTCCAACGCCCAGGCTAAACAACTCCATAACTTCACGGGCATAATTCTCGTTAGGTTTACCCTTGAGGTTATTATTGGAATCGAGCCAAATGAGCATGGCCGGATCTTTGCTAATTTCGAGAACCAAAGGGCCGAATTTGCCGAGAGCGTGGTTGCGAAGCAACTTGTTCTGCGCGAGCATCGCCGACGTGCTGTTTACCTTGTTGATGCTCGTGGCGAAATGATTATGCCAAAAGAGTGTCATCTTTTCACGCAAAGGGTGGACGCTATTGAGCATGCAATAGAGCCACCAGGTGCGGAGATTGGCCTGGTTGTCGCCACGGATGGCAGCATCGCCGTCCTTGTGAAAATCGGCGGGCTCGTCGGCCGCGCCGGGACCGCCCGCGCAAATTAGATTGAGCGTCGGCTCGAAGCCGCGTTTGGTCGCTTGCCGTAGCTCGGCCAGGCTCGCGCCGAAGGTCGCGCGGCGATAGAGATGGCCAGCCCATTTGAGGTCAAAAGGCTGGCGCTCGTCGGGCTGCCACGGTTGCCAGCAGGTCTTGGGGTCAACCTGATCCAAGGACGGCAGACGATTGGTAGCCATGATTATTCCCCGCTGTCGAATAGGCTCTGGCTAGTGTCGCATCGCTTATTGCTCGCTGACCAAGGCATCGCCAGCGAAATTCACATTTCAGAAGGATGTTCTGAAATTGTCGCACTCGGTGCGACGAATGCAAGCGCAAAACGAAGTTCCTTGAAGAATTCTCTGGATCCTCTCAACTCGCACTAAGCGAGATTCCAGTGCGCCAAAAGTTGTCTGGGATCCTCCAGGTCGTCCAAAAGCAGCGTTGGCGCGTGTTGGGCCAGCTCGGCCCGATCGTGCCAACCGGTGCAAACCGCCAGGGAATGCGCGCCGATCGCGCGGGCACAGCGAATGTCCAGCGGCGTGTCGCCGACCACCCAAATTTGCGTCGGCTCTTTGTTGCCGTGATGGCGTCTGAGTTCCGCGAGAGCTTCCCGCGCCACGTCATCGCGATCGAAATGCAAATCGCCAAACCCTCCGAAGCGGAAGTAATCGAAAAGGCCGTGATGCCCCAGTTTGACGCGAGCGCCTGCGCGGACGTTGCCAGTCAACAGGCCGAGCGCGACGTCTTCTCGGCCGTGAAGTTGCTCCAAGAGACGAACCACGCCAGGCAGAACTTTGCCGGGCGTAGTTTTTAGGCACGCCGGCAGATGACGCAAGTAGCCGGCCATCAGTTGTTCTCGACTTGCTTCCGTTTCAGTCAAACCGTGCAGCCGAAACAGGTCCGCGATGATCGCCCGGTCGGTGCGACCGCTGAGTTGCAGTTTTTCGATCAGGTGGGAAATGCCGAACAATTCAGCTAGAGCGGCTTCGAGCGCGGCCTTGCCCGCGCCGCCGCTGTTGATGAGCGTACCATCAATGTCGAACAGGCAGACGATCATCCTGATTCCTCACTGCTCGACTCGATGACATCCGAACAGTGTTGATGTAGGGTGAATGTGGTCGGCAGGCCATATTCCGCGGCGAAGATGAGACTCTGCACCGATTCACCGCCTTGAAACGCTGAGCGGCGGATGTTAGAGTCGAAGTGCGGGGTTTGCCCCGCGCCTCTGCGGTGTTCGTCACCTAGCGTTACTTTTGTCGAACCGATGGAGTACCCGAGGGAGCCAACATAGGTCGTCGGCGCTTGCAAGCCCACCCTAGTAGTGGGATCCAAAACCCGGCCCTGAGGCGCCCACTGTACATAACGGGTTCTCAAAAGCGCTGGAACGGCACAGGTGGAGGCTTTTTCGTTTCTATCGCCTCGCTCGAGCGCGACGATAGCCGTGGCCGGGGTCGGTACTCCGACCCCGGTCCTCTGGAGCCGCTCGGATCATACCGGGGTCGGAGTACCGACCCCGGCCACGCTTCGGGTCGTCCGGGCGATTTGGGCGAAATGAGCCTTGAGTTTTCTTCTCGAAAAGATGGGAAAAACTTCGTGGATCAGCTGCAGCTCACGACGCAAGAGAAAAAATCTATGGGAGTGCGGAAGTGCCTATGGATCAGTCAGTTAAGGCTGTTTTTTCACCAGGCCGGACAGGCGCCGGCACGTGAAAATCAGGTCCATTCATGCGGAGAATCGTTCTTGCAGCTGGGCGTTGGTCGTTATCCCATAAAGGCTTCCGGACGATGGTCGGCGCGGGCGGTGACCTGGCAAACATTTCCGGTTGACTTGGACCGCGAACTCGTTAACCTTTCCAGACGTGCTTGCATGACTCACAGATCGATACACAACTCGGAAGGGTCGGCGGGAGTTTGTGGCAAGTAGAATCGGATAGGTTTCTGGTGATGATAAACAGCGGCTTCTTTCGGCGACTGAGCCACTCCATAACCTACACGCCAAACTGACCAGTCTCGCGGTCGCGTGTGGATTTTGGGGTTTTTCATAAGCCGGTTTCGTCTTTCTCTGCGTTCTACGCCCTTTGCAATTGAGAGGATTCTCAAGGAAGCCTCGCGTCCGGCCTGCACCGAGCGTGAGTCTAGACCAGTCTTCGGCGTCCGGGGGTGCCCACCCGGGTCATGGATGACCCGCGACGAGCCGCTCAGGACGTATGGGGGTCGAGGAACGGGCCAAGAACCCGTTTCGCAAGTGGCACCTCCGGACGCTGAAGTCATACTCCCGACCTGTCTCATGGAGGAGACTCGTCGCGAGCTGGCCTTGCAGGGACGCGTTTAGGCCATGTATTGGCCGGCCCACCCGAAAAGGACTCGGGCAGGCCGGCCTTTTTCTCTTTCCACTTCTGTTCTAATCCGCCGTCGCGGGGATACACTATAGACGAACGACCGATGCCCAGCGATTGCGCCTGGGCCTGATACTTCTTGCTTTGCTCGTAGATCGGCTACCACGATGAAGAAACCCTCGTACATCAGTTCGCATGGCCTCCTCGAAGAGCTGCTCGACCAGCGCATCCTGGTCCTCGACGGGGCGATGGGGTCGATGATCTTCGCCAATGGACCCAAGGAGGAGGATTACCGTGGTGAGCGATTCCGCAATCACTCCAAGCTCCTCCGCAATTGCACCGAGGTGATGGTGCTGACGCAGCCGAAGATGATCGAGGACATTCATCGCGCTTACCTGGAAGCCGGGGCCGACATCGTCGAAACTGATACGTTCGGCGGTAGTTACTTCGGTCTCGTCGAGTTCGATCTTCAAGATCATGTTTTTGAGGTCAACAAGACCGCCGCTGAGATCGCCCGCCGAGCAACGGAAGACTATACACGCCGTACACCTGATAAACCAAGGTTCGTAGCGGGCAGTATCGGGCCGACGAATAAAAGCCTGTCAATGGTTGAAAAGGTAGACGATCCAGCCTTTCGCGCTGTCACCTTTGATCAAATGGTGGCCAGCTACAAAGAACAAATTCGCGGTCTCGTCGCTGGCGGCGTCGACATTCTGCTTCCCGAAACATCTTTTGACACTTTGGTCATGAAGGCTTGTCTCTTTGCGTTGGATGAGTTTTTCAACGAGACCGGGACACGCGTTCCCGTCATGATCTCGGGCACGATATTTGACAACGGAAGAACACTCTCAGCTCAACCAGCCGAGGCGTTTTACGCCTCTGTAGCTCATTTTCAGGCCTTGAGCGTGGGTCTCAATTGCGCTGTCGGCGTCGAAAAGATTCGAGCGCATATTGAGACTCTTTCTGGAGTCTGTCGTACTCGAGTTAGCTGCTATCCCAACGCGGGTATGCCCGATGGTTTTGGTGGATTTTTCGGGAGCAAAGAAGAAACAGCCGAAGGACTGGCTGAGTTCGCGCGCAATGGTTGGCTCAATCTCGTCGGCGGCTGCTGTGGCACAACTCCGGAGTGGATCGCGGCGATTACGAACGCCGTCAAAGGCGTGAAGCCTCGCCAAATTCCCGATCTTCCGCACTGGTCAACCTACTCGGGAAATGAGACGCTCGTGCTCCGGCCCGAGACCAATTTCACGATGGTGGGCGAGCGCACCAACATCACCGGTTCGCGCAAATTTGCTCGCCTCATCAAGGATGAGAATTACGAAGAAGCCCTGAAGGTCGCCCGCGATCAGGTTGAAGGTGGCGCGAACATACTCGACGTGAATATGGATGCCGATCTTGTCGAGAGCGAGACGGCGATGACGCACTTCCTCAATCTCGTCTCCACCGAGCCTGAGATTTCAAAACTCCCCATCATGGTCGATAGCTCCAAATGGAGCGTCATCGAAGCCGGTTTGAAATGTCTCCAGGGCAAACCGATCGTCAATTCGATCAGCCTCAAAGAAGGCGAAGAGAAGTTCCTCGAACAGGCTCGGCTCGTCAAGCGCTATGGCGCGGCCGTCGTCGTCATGGCGTTCGATGAGAAGGAGCAAGCGGTCACGGCTGATAAGAAAGTCGAGGTATGCTCTCGCGTTTATCGCCTGTTGACCGAAGAAGTTGGAATGCCGCCCGAGGACATCATCTTTGACACGAACATCCTGACCGTCGGCACCGGCATGGCTGAGCATGCCAACTACGCGGTCGAGTTCTTCGAAGCCGTCCGCCGGCTCAAGGAACTCTTCCCGCTCGCCAAGACCAGCGGCGGCGTCAGCAATGTCTCGTTCTCGTTCCGCGGCAACGAGACGGTGCGCGAGGCGGTCAACGCGGCCTTTCTCTATCACGCGATCAAGGCCGGCCTCGATATGGGTATCGTCAACGCAGGCCAATTGCAGGTCTACGAGGAAATTCCCAAGGACTTGCTCGCGCACGTCGAAGACGTTCTCTTCAATCGTCGCCCCGATGCGACCGAGCGGCTGATCGATTTTTCCAAGACGTTGGACAAGAAGGACAAAGTCGCGGAAAAGGAACAAGCCTGGCGCGACGCCCCGGTCGGCGAGCGCCTCACGCACGCTCTCATTGCCGGCATCACCGATTTCATCGATCAAGACGTCGAGGAATGCCGCCATCTTTTTGAACGGCCGCTGCAAGTGATCGAAGGGCCTTTGATGGACGGCATGAACGTCGTCGGCGACCTGTTCGGCGCCGGCAAGATGTTTCTGCCACAGGTGGTCAAAAGCGCCCGCGTCATGAAAAAGGCGGTCGCGTATCTGTTGCCCTTCATCGAAGCACAGCGCAATAAGAGTGGCGGCACCCATCAATCACGCGGCAAACTCATCATCGCCACCGTCAAGGGCGACGTTCACGACATCGGCAAGAACATCGTCGGCGTCGTGCTTGGCTGCAACGATTTCGAGGTGGTCGACCTGGGCGTTATGACGCCTTGCGAAAAGATTCTCGACGAAGCACGCAAGCAGGGGGCTGACATCATCGGGCTGTCCGGACTCATCACACCTTCGCTTGATGAGATGGTTCATGTTGCCCGCGAGATGCAGCGCCAGGGCTTCACGATGCCGCTCTTGATCGGCGGGGCAACGACCAGCTCCAAGCACACGGCGGTGAAGATAGCCCAGGCCTATCGTGGCCCCGTGCTGCATGTCAAAGATGCATCACGCAGCGTCGGTGTAGTCGAGAAGCTGATGAAGCCCGATCAACGAGAGATTTTGGATCGTGAAAACCGTGTAACGCAGGAAAAAGAACGCGCTCGCTACGCCCAGCGGACGCAGCGAAAGCTGGTCCCTTACGCGGAAGCGCTCAAGAAGCGATTCGTAATCGATTGGCTTAGCGAGCCGATGCCGCCCGTGCCGGCGTTCTTGGGCTCGAAAACCCTGCGCGACTTCCCGCTCAAGGACATCGTTCCCTATATCGACTGGTCGCCGTTTTTCATGACCTGGGAAATGCCGGGCAAGTATCCGCAGATCTTGACCGACAAGAAAGTCGGCATTGAGGCGAAAAAACTATTCGACGATGCGCAGAATCTGTTGAAGCAACTCACCGAAGGCCACGAACTCAAGGCGAATGCCGTCTACGGTTTCTATCCGGCCAACAGCGTCGGCGACGACATCGTCATCTACACCGACGAGACGCGGACGACCGAACGCGCCCGATTCCCAATGCTGCGGCAACAGTGGGAGCGCGAAGGGCAAACGTCATTCCGCAGCATGGCCGACTATGTCGCCCCGATCGAAAGCGGCATCCCCGATTATCTCGGGGCTTTCGCCGTCACGACCGGCATCGGCGCTGACGAAATGACAAAGGCCTTTGAAGAGAAGGGCGACCCTTATAACAGCATCATGGTCAAGGCCCTGGCCGATAGACTAGCGGAGGCGTTCGCGGAACTGCTTCACGAAAGAGCGCGGCAAGATTGGGGCTATGGCCGTGAGGAAACGCTCAGCAAGGAAGAGCTAATCGAAGAGAAATATCGGGGCATCCGCCCAGCGGCGGGCTACCCGTCATGCCCAGACCATACGGAGAAGGCCACGCTCTGGGCGTTGCTCGACGCCGAGCAGGCGACCGGGATCCACCTGACGGAATCGTTCGCCATGCATCCAGCGGCGTCGGTGAGCGGGCTCTATTTCTCCCATGCGCAAGCCAGCTATTTCGCAGTCGACTTGGTCACGCGCGACCAGATCGAGAGCTATGCGAAGCGGAAAAAGATGGTGCGCAGCACGGTCGAGCGCTGGTTGGCACCGAATCTGGGATATGAAGCGGAGTAATTGCGTTCGACGTATTATCTGTGAACTTTTCTTAGCACCGCCAAAATGTTAAGGTCCGCCAACTGTTGGCGGACCTTAAAACAAAGCCCTTTTCCGATAAAACACGCCAATTCGACGCCGAAATTCTAAGTCCCGCCAACTTCCGCGCGGAGAGCATAGCGAAGTGCAGCTTCCCATAATCGCGGTAACAACCCCTACTACCAGCCCGGAGCGCAAGCGACGGGTTCTTTGACGCCGAACCCCTCCCCTACGCTTGGAACTGGTAAGAGTTCCCCCTTTTTTGTGAGGAGTTGTACGAAACCTGAGAAGCGTTTTACTTCGTCGTACAAAAGCGCGATAGCGAGAAGAATGACGGCACACCTCCCTTGATCCGAAGGTAGCATACACTTGGCATGACGTCGATCGTTGACCTGTCAAGTCAAATGGAGCGGTGTCCGGTGTTCCTTTAAGCACAGAGCCCGCTCGGCAGAGTCCAGGCACCCTTGCCATGCCAAATCACTTTTGGCATGGCTGGTCGCTTTGACGATGTTTATCGTTTTAGTAATGTTTATGTTAAATCATTACAGGAGATCGATTTACGTCGGCGCGCGTCAAACGAGTCAGTATTGCCATATACCACCCTTGCCAAATAAAAGACTATTTTTGTCTCCTTTGAGCGCTCTCTTTCTTCTCACTTTCTTTTTCTCAATGCCACACTCCGACTTTTTTTAGCGCGAAGGTGATTGCATCCGTCAATGCTGTATCATAGCTGCCTAAGGATTGAACGATATTGACATAGCCAAAGCCGGCTGCGCTGTATGTCACGTCTGCAGCGGCAAGCTGGCCTGTCGGTCCTTGGCCCGTGAACGTGTTCACGCCAGCCGCGTCATACAACGTCGCCGTGTCCGAAGCTGACCCAATGGCGGAGACCGCCTTGAAGCCCACGGCTTCGTTGAGGTAACCGAGACCATACATGTAGCTATAGGAACTGTTCGCCGTAAAAACGTTGTTGTTGGCGCCGCCAAAAAGATAGGCGGTATCATTGGCACCCGTCCCAGAGCGAGCCTGGACCGCGGCAAAGCCGGTAACCTGGTTAAAATAACCACTACCCGATAGATAACTATTCGTGGCATTACCCACAAATGTGTTAGTCCCGCCACTGTCAAAGAGATAAGCGGAGTCATAGCCCGTGCTCGTGGCAAAGGCATTGACTGATTTAAAGCCAACAGCTTGTTTGAAGTAGCCATTATTTGTCAAATAACTGTAGGTCGGCGTGCCGACGAACACATTGTTGCCGCCCGCATCGTACAAATAAGCCGAGTCTGATGTTCCCTTCGCGGCGAACGCATTTGCCGTGCTGAAGCCGACCTCATTTTCGTAGAAACCGGCGCCCGTGAAAAAACTATAAGAGGGCGAAGCGGCATAAGTGTTTTGGCCGCTATTGTCATAGAGATAGGCGACATCGCCCTTATTGCCAAAGGCCTGGGTTGTCTCGACATTATTCGCCACCACGGTGTAGCCAGTGCCGGCCATCGTACCGCTTAACGGCGTAAGGGTTAGCGTATTCTTACTTCCGACCAGACCGCTCAGATAGGCCGTGTCGTTACCCGCCCCGCCTTGAAACACGACTGTCTTAACCAAGGAAATATCGGCGGCAAGTTTGACGCCGTTGAGAGACATGACATCTTCCACCGCGCTCGCGGCGAATGAGAAAACATCATTACCCGAAGTTCCGTTGACAGTAAGAATTTGGCCAGAAAGAGAAAGATTGGGATCTTTGACAATCAAAATAGTAAATGAGGCAATTTGGAAATAACCGCTTTCGTCCGTTACTTTCACGAGTATCGTTGGATTATTCGTGACGGATGTCTGGAGGACGTCCGTGGTAACCAATTTGTCACCCACCACCGTAAAAGGCGCACTATTGTCGCTCGGATAGGAATACGTGAACATATGGCCGGAACCGAACTCACTCGCGGTTAGTGTTCCGACAATGGTACCTGCCGGACGGAACTCGGTGACCGATGAGTTCGACAGGGTTTCAAATATATTTTGAACCGTTAACTGGGCTTCATTTGTCGTCGTAGGTACACCATTGCTCGTGAATACGGCGCGATAATGCAATCCATTTTGATCTATCCTCGGTACGAAGGTCAACGTTGTAGAAGTCGCGCCGGGAATATCCGAGAAGGTGCCACCAGGATTTTCTTGCTGCCATTGCACCGTGGGCGGCGGCGAACCCGTGGCCGTTGCGGTGAACGTAACCGAGTTACCTGTTTCTACGATCTGGTTCTGCGGCTGCAGCGTGATAATCGGCGCCTGGACGGTAGTTAGGACAATTGGAGAATCATCCGCTCCTTTATACGACAATTGGAAGGAGGTACCGACCGGCTCCGCTGCTGAAGTCAAATAGGCTCCATCCAGGCCCTCTTGGAATGTATTCGTGATCGGCCCGGACCCATGATTGTCCAGAATTGCGAACGTCGTGCCAGGAACTTGTGGGCCAGAACACTGCAACTCCAGGAATGCATAGCCCAAATCAACCGGTCCATCAACGTGTACGAACTGGTATCCCGCGGCGGCGGATTTGTCGCTCTCAAGAGTTAAAAAAAGGTGAGATGCGTAATTCAGGGCCAAAGATTTCGTGCTATCACCGCCGCCGGCAGTGACGCGGCCACCGCTGGTAATGAGAAGGCCGACATTGCCGGGCCCCGCCGGAGCAGTATCCGAGTATTGGATGCCGCCAGTTCCCGACGTAATTACCTCGCCCTTATTTTCGACCTTGACGAAAGCGGGGCCGGCTATCACGTTTGGCCCCACGGACCAATCAGAATTATTGATAGATATGTTCCCGCCTTCTCCATTGATTATGCCACCGTCCACATCAATGGTCAGTGCGGCCGTATCTGCTAATGGATAAGTGCTGACAATATATATGCCACCTGATGTCAGGAGTTCGCCACCAGCTTCGATTGATAACGTCCTTGCGGCGAATATTTTCAATGGATTGTTTGTTGCGTCTATCTTATTCGTAATGGTAATGTTGCCCTGGACGGGGTCCGGATTGCAGACAATGCCGAGTTCGGATGTGAACGGAGTCAGATCACCGCCGGTCGTGATGTTGCCAACCGATGTGGAACTGCCAAATTCTAGGAAGCGAAATCCGTCGACCACCGCCAGGCGATCGGCCTCGGTGAACACCAATTGAGTATTGGTGTCCGTCCCGCCAATTTGCATCGGCCTGTCGCTGCGAATCGGCGTGTACAATAAATAGCCCGTGCCACTTACGCTTTTCGGTGTGCCAAGATCAATAACGTCGGCGCCCAAGGTGACATTGCCACCTACGGCCTGGACGAAACCATTGGGAAGATTGATCGCCCCTCCACTTGCAATACCCGTTCCCACGTCGGCGAAGAGTTCAATAGATCCATTATTGGAGCTAAAATCGACCGTTGGCTGCAGTGAATTATTGGTCGTGAGCGAACCATATTACCCCGGCATGAAATAAGGTCAACCACGAAAAACACGAATAGCACGAATAGGAAAACAAGATGCAGAGGGGAACGGTGGAGCGTCTCGGGATCAGCGCCCTCTCGCTTCTTTTTATTCGTGCTATTCGTGCTTTTCGTGGTTCTCTGTATGCGGTTCTTTCGTGCCCGGGTAATAACCGGCATCGCGGTCCGACTCCGTAACGCCATACTGCGCTGAGTCGTTGGCGACAACGTCTAGTTCCGCGCCGTTCGTAAAGACGTTTGTTTCGACTGTCACATTTCGGCCCGCGAAAACTTGTAGCGAATGGCCATAGGGAACGTTTACCGCGCCCTTGAAGATGACGTCGTTGTTTGCTTGGAGCGTTACGTCACTGGTGGCCGAGCTGAACTGAGAAGGATCGATCACATAATCATTCGTATTGGCAAACGAACTGAGGCCGGGATTGCTCAGCAGGGCTGCGCCGCCTGCCTGAATGGTGATATTGTGCGCTGGCGGCAGGCGATCCTCAAGGGCCTCCAAACGCAGTCGTGCGAAGGTCCGCGATGCTCGATCTTTTTTACCTGCCAAGATTAAGTTCCAACAACCACGCCACAATCGCGGCATAGGCACCATATAGGATAAAAGGACGAGGAGGAAAAAGAGGATGCAGTCCAAATGGAATGTAAACTTACTTGACTGCTTACCGGGCATGGTCTCTAGACAAATAGGCCCTTCCCTGCGATTGTTATTGTGCGAAACAAAGCCCAACAAAGCAAGGAGGCCGAAGATGGATCTTGCGTTTCAAGACGCGCGGCCGCGAAATGGTCAACGAGCCTGCACTGCGCAGGCGGGGGCCTACTCGGGCTAGAGTTTGTCCCATAAGGATGCGGCGGCACGTTTCCAAAGTGCCGAGGCATAACTTTTTCTAGTTTAGCCACGCTTCCACGGCTCCGATCGGCACGTTGGAAACGTGCCGCCACAACCGTATGGGACAGACCCTGGTCACATGATCGGAGGAGACCTTCAAGCCGCGCCTCTGAGGGTCACTTGGGAAGATGACTACGACCGGCAAGGAACTCGACGTTTCAGTCAAAAACGATGCCTGTTTGGCCTTTGGTAAGTGTCGCCGAATTTGGGGTATGAGGCGGAATAGGGGCGCCGCAGTTTGTGATTCCCAGGCGCCCCTAGATGCCGTCAGGGTTTCACCGGCTTGATAGCCGGCCCCTTGAGATACCGCGACGCCCATTCGACGAACGTGTCGATGTTTGGCCCAGTCGTATGCCCGCCCTTGTGCATTCGCCAGGCTAGATCTCCTTCAACAAGGGCTACTTCGATCGCTGGCATTTCCGTTGTGCCCAGGTCTTTCTTGCCTAATAGTTTGAAAGCCGGGCCAGCGGCGACCGCGGCCATGAAGCTCCCTTTTTGATCGACCCATGTTCCTTCAGCGCCCTGACCGGACATGGCACCATAACTAATGAACGTCGGTCGCGGAGCGCACAGAGCAATAAGCTCATGAGCGTCAACCGGCAGATCGCAGGGTGCCATTGGTCCGGCGTATTTCAAGAAAGTGCCGGACATCCAGTGATATTCGCCGCTTGAGGCCAGGTTCTCAACTTGCTCGCCCCAGTTGCGGCGGAACAGCTTGGCTCCGCCCGCGCCGGAAGACCCGATGAGGCCGATGGCAAAACGCGGCTCGTAGGCCATCGCAACCAGTGCCGCCTTGCCATAACGAGACAGACCGGAAATCCCCACCTGCTTCGCGTCGACCGCTTTGTTGGTTTCCAGGTAATCCAAAGCGCGGCTCGCGCCCGAAGCCCACGCTCGCAAGGAGCCCCAATCCTCCGGCTTGCGGGCTTGCCCTTTGTTGACTAGGCCGATGATGCCGCGTGTCAGGCCCGCGCCGTTGTCTGCTTGAATGCTGCCCGGATTGACCAAGGCATAACCCCAGCCCTTCGCGAAGTACTGATTTCGTCCGCCGCCACCGCCAAAGTCCATCATGACCGGCACCGGTCCGGAGGCTCCCGCCGGGAGCGTCAGTGTCAGGCGAATGTTCACGGAAATGGCCGGGTATGATGAATTATCGACTTTGCCAACGAGCTGCTTCGTGACCACTGGAACCGTCGGAGCCGGGCCGCCACGGCCGCCAATGCCTCCGCCACCCGCTCCCGCCTCGCCAGCAGGAGCAATTTCCCAGGTAACTTTCGGCACATCTTTCGGCACGCGGCCATAAACTTCGGCGTCGAAAGACTCCACGATCTCCGGACGGCGCTCCTCCCACCAAATCTTCTCGGTGGTGACTTGCTTCCTGCTTTTGGTCACCATCATGTTGGGTAGATCCGGACAGGGATTGGCTTTGGACTCATCCGTGTTCTGGTAATTCGGCGCCTTCGGATTGCTGCCATTAACACCCGGGCGCATCGTTTTCGCCGCGATTTTAAGTTGGTCCAGCATGAGCTGTCGGTCTTGCTGAGCGGTGAGCGTCAGCGGCGCGGGGCCGGTCGGCGCCGGCGGCGACTGTTCAGCGGCAGCTGTCCAGGGAGCCACGATCAATGCCGCCAGGAGGAATGTGCAACCTTGGCGAATAGGACGTAAGGGAAATGGAGACATGCCTCGACTCCTCTCGTTGGATTTGTGCAAGGAGTTGGTGAGGCTATCCGAGTAGGAGCGATATCACAACAAAATAAACAACTGGCGGCTACTGATTTTGCTCACCACTCCCAATCGCAAGTTAAATCGGCATCTCCTTGGGAGACGGATACCCATGTTCCTTTCGGCCTATCGCACCATCATATTTCACTGTCGATTTGTAGAGTTCGAGGTGCCCATCGCCGGCGTTGGATGCACAACGCCTCTCGAGGTCCGCCATTTCCTTGGCTGACATCGGAGAAAAGCCACGGGCGATCGCCAGGTTTTGATGCAGCACTTCAAGCGAATCGATGCCACTGATGGTCGTCGACACCGGCAGGCTCATCGCATAGCGCAAGGCCTCGCTCACGGTGACGACGCCCTTGACGATCGGTTGTCCGTTTCCTCCGAGGCTCTTCATGCCGAGCGGCGCCATGCCGCGTTTTATGACCTCGGGAAGAACGTGATGCTGGAAGCTGCGATAGGTGGCATCGAAAGGATTTAGCGGCATTTGCACGGCGTCGAACGGATACTTTTGCGCCAACATCTTCAAATGAATCATCGGATGTTTATGCCCGGTGAAGCCGACATAACGCACCTTCCCGGCCTTCTTCGCTTCGTCGAGAGCTTCAAAAACGCCGCCCTTGGCGGCATGGCGTTCCGGATCGTTGTCATAAACCACTTCATGGATCTGCCAAAGGTCTAAATAATCCGTTTGCAGGCGCTTGAGTGATTCGTCGAGCTGCTTGAGAGCGACCGTTTTATCTCGGCCATGAGTGCAGACCTTGGTCATGAGAAAGACCTTGTCGCGTCGGCCATTGAGCGCCTGGCCCATCCAATCTTCGCTCCGGCCATCGTGGTACTCCCAGGCGTTGTCCAGGAAATTCACCCCCGCGTCGATCGCCTCATGAACGATCGCGATCGCCTCTTTCAAGGTCGGCGCAGAGCCAATCGCGTGGCCGCCCAGGCCGATGACGGACACCCGCTCCTTGGTGCGCCCGAACGCTTTGCGCGGAATCCTATCTGGGCCGGTATCGAAGAGTTCGACCGTCTTGGGTTGGTCCTGCCCGGGTAGGACGCTGGTCGCCATCAAGGTCGACGCCGCGGCGGCCCCCTGCAAAAAATCGCGCCGATCGGGCTCTGAACTCGCGGACGAATTTGAAGCTTCGCTCATGACGTGTCTCGCTTCGCCGAGGAAAATAAGAAAAGGATATATGGGACCTTCTAATATCCTGAGTAATACACTCGTTTATGATTTATGGCGGTCGTGGCCGGGGTCGGTACTCCGACCCCGGATCTCTGGAACCGCTCGAGCGACGCCGGGGTCGGAGTACCGATCCCGGCCACGACCTAAATCTTGTGACCAATAGCCTGCGGTTTGGAGCCTCACGGGCTGCCAGCTTCCTTGAACATCTCCTTGAGTTCTTTCTGCGTCTCATCCAGTGGGAAACCATGTTGCAGGCGCGCATGTGGGTTGTCGAATCGCAGCGAAACCTTATAAGTCTCAAACCGCCCGTCGCCTGCCTTCGCAGCGACCTTGTCTCGTAAAGCCTGCATCTCTTCCGCCGTGAATGGCGTAAAATTCTGGGCTAATTTGAGATTTTGCCGCAGAACCTGAAGCGAATCGATGCCCGTAATAGTGGTCGCGACGGGCAAGCTCATCGCATAGCGCAGCATCTCTTCCGCTTTGAGCAGGCCAGATTTGACGGCATCAGCTGTACCATTCAGCGGCTTCATTCCCAAAGCCGCGATCTTGCGCTTCGTCAACTCGGGTAGAACCTGCTTCTCGAAACTTCGGAACTGCGAATCGAAGACGTTGAGAGGCATCTGCACGGCATCAAACGGATAGCCGCGTTTGATCATGTCCAGGTGAATCGACGGATCTTTATGGCCCGTGAAGCCTACGAAACGGGTCTTGCCCTGTTGCTTGGCTTTATCGAGCGCTTCGAGGACTCCGCCCTTGGCGTAGGCCAGCTCCGGATCGTTGTCGAAGCTGACGCCGTGAATTTGCCAGAGATCGAGGTGGTCGGTCTGCAGCCGCCGCAGCGACTCGTCGAGCATCCTCAGCGCGAGATCCGCCCCGCGGCCGTGAGTACAGACCTTGGTCATCAGGAAAACTTTGTCGCGCCGCCCGTGCAGCGCTCGGCCCAGCCAATTCTCAGTCCGGCCGTTGTAATACTCCCAACAGTTGTCGAAGAAGGTTACGCCGCCAGCGATCGCCTCATGGACAATGCGAATAGCTTCTTCGACCGTGGCGATCTCGCCAAGGTGATGGCCGCCCATGCCAAGGATAGAGATTTTTGCGTCCGTCTTGCCGAACGGTCGAACAGGAATCGCACCGGCGTCGAGCGTCATGGCTATCCCTTCCGAGGTTTTTGAATCATGACAAAACGTAAAGACAAAAATACAGCACGGAGCGTGCCAAACTGAGCGCGAAGACCGCTGACGCGGACGGCATTCCAGCTGTTGTCGAGTTGCTATAGATGTGTGCCTGAGAGTAGAATGCCCAAGGTTAGCAGCCAGCTAGACCAATGCATCTGCGCCGAACCGTTGCCGAGGGGAACGATCGATGAAATTGCTGATACCGCTTCTGATCGGCGTCGCTTTTGGCTCGCATAACATCTCTGCACGGGAGCCCGCCAAACCGACGGCCAAAGAAGCTTTACAGGCTTTCAACGACCTTATCGGTAGCTGGAAAGGGACGGGCGAACCGAACGGCACGCGCGAGGAAAAGCTCAAAGGCTTTTGGACCGAAACAATCAAATGGGAATGGCATTTCAAAGGGGATGACGCCTGGCTGGTCGGCACCTTTGACAAGAGCAAGTATTACACCGGCGCGGAGCTGCGCTATCTGCCGGCGAAGGAAACATATCAGCTAACTCTCAAAACCTTGGGCAAGGAGTCTCTGACATTTGAGGGAAAGCTCAAGGACAAACGTCTGACGCTCGACCGCACGGACGAGACCAAAAAAGAAATGCAACGGCTGGTCATCAGTCTGTTGCATTCCAACCGTTATCTCTACCGCTATGAGGTTAAGGGCGCCCAGGAGACGTCCTACGCCGCCAAATACCAGGTCGGCGCGACCAAGGAAGGTGTTCCCTTCGCCAATGCGGGTGATGACAAGATGGAGTGCGTTGTTAGTGGTGGATTGGGAACGATGGCGGTGACGTTCAAAGGCAAGACTTACTACGTCTGTTGCAGCGGTTGCCGTGATGCATTCAAGGAGGATCCTGAGAAATTCGTCAAGGAATTTGAAGTGCGCAAGAGTAAGCCCAAAGAGTAATCCAACGGAACGAATTCTCCATTCATGCTAACTGTTGAACAAGCTCGCGCCTCGATCATGCGGCACGTCGCGCCGTTGCCAGCCGAGACGGTGCCGCTAACGGCACATTTGCTCGGGCGGTTTCTGGCTGAAGATGTTACCGCGCCCGACGATGCGCCGCCTCATGACAAAGCGATGATGGATGGCTTCGCGGTGCGCTCGGCCGACCTGGCGAGCGGACAAACTACATTTGAGATCGTAGAAGAGATAAAAGCGGGCCAGGTGCCGTGCCGCGCACTTCAGGAGCGGCAAGCGAGCCGAATCATGACCGGGGCGCCGCTGCCGCAGGGCGCCGATGCGGTTATCATGGTCGAGCGCAGCCGGCTTTTGGATGCTGGACATGTTTTCCTGGACGATTCTGGCGCCAAACCGGGTCAACATATTCTCGCCAAGGGCGGGGAAATGCGCAACGGGGCGACCGTGCTGAGCGTAGGCTCCGTAATCCAGCCCCAGGAAATTGCCATTCTCGCGGCCGTCGGCCGCTCGAAAGTTGCCGTCGTGTCGACGCCCACAGTTGCGATCCTTTCCACGGGAGATGAGGTCATCGACCCTCCCGACATTCCTGCTCCGGGCCAGATCCGCAACAGCAACGGTCCGATGCTGATGGCCCAGGCAACGAGAGCAGGCAGCGTCCCTCGCTATCTCGGTGTGGCGCGCGATCAGCCCGACAGCTTGCGCCGGTATATCGAAGATGGCCTCAAAGCAAATGTGTTCTTACTGAGCGGCGGCGTTTCCGCGGGAGTTTTTGATCTGGTCCCCGGATTATTGCGCGCGGCCGGCGTCGAAGAGCACCTGCATAAAGTCGCCATGAAGCCGGGCAAGCCAGTGTTTTTCGGCACCTTCGCCCGACCCGGAGCCGCAGCCACGCTCGTCTTCGGGCTTCCGGGCAATCCCGTCAGCTCGTTCGTATGTTTTGAACTATTCGTCAGACCGGCGCTGACGGCGCATGCGCGGCCAAGCCGAAACGACGGACCAAACCATATCTGCCGTGTTGACCGACGATTTTCCCTATCGCACCGATCGACCGACCTTTCATCCCGCCGAACTCTCCGTCGGCGGCCAAGGCTGGCAAGTACGCCCGGTACCTTGGGGCGGCTCATCGGATTTACGCGGCCTTACGCGTGCCAATGCGTTGATCGAGATCACGGTCGGCGACGGCCCCCATCGTGCCGGCCAGCGCTTTGCCGTTGTGCGCCTTGACGGGGAGATGTAAAAAACAGCCTCGTCGAGCTTCACCAGCCCCACGCGCCGCGCCGGACCCGCAACGAGGAGGCAGGATTGATTCCTCTTCTTTTGGCACTCACGAGCGGCGGCTTGCTCGCTCTCTGCCATTTTCCGCTGGCCATCGGCCCAGTCGCCTGGTTCGCTCTGGTTCCGTTCATCGCACTAGTCCGCAATCAATCGCGTCCTCGTCTTGTCTATATTTGTGCCTGGCTGTCCGGCCTCTTTTTCAATCTTCTCGCCTTACATTGGTTTCGCGTAGCTCATCCGTACATGGTAGTCGCTTGGCTGTTTGTCTCGTGTTATGTGTCGCTCTATCACATTCTTATCCTCTATTTGACGCGCGTCCTCGATCGACGAACGGGGCTCCCGCTCGTCGTAACCTTTTCGTTGGCATGGACGGCGTCGGAATTCGTATTGGCCAACGTCTTTTCGGGCTGGGGCTGGTATCACCTCGGCCATACGCAACACGCCTTTTTACACCTAATACAGATCTCTGATGCCACGGGATCCTATGGCGTCTCATTTCTGGTGGCAGCCGTGAATGCCCTATTGTTTGAAATTCTGTCGATGCAATCGTGGTTTCAAAAACTATGCAATTTGCGCGTTAAATTGCTTGGGAAGATCACACTCACGTGCCATGCTCTGATCGTCTTCCTCATGCTCATGGCGGTCTTAGGCTATGGCCAGCGGCGGCTGAGTGAGCAGACGCGCCGCGACGGCCCGACGGTGGCGCTCCTAAAAGGAACGGACCCCCAGCCCTTTCGGATTCGTCACATGGACGATGAATCCAAGGGGGATCACGAGGACACGGACGAGCACTTTATCCGCCTGGGCGACATCGCCTACGGGCTACAGCCCGATCTGATCGTGTGGCCGGAGACGAGCTTGCCCGTTAATTTGCGAATGGTCGCTCCAGGTGTGTCGCACACCAACTTACCCCCAAAATGGGCTGAACAATTGCTCGACGCCGACAGCTTGCTTTATTTCTTTGCACGCCGAGGCACGCCGATTTTGTTGGGCTTGAACGTGCGGGAGTTTGATACCGATGAAAAAATCTACCGTTATAATTCGGCACTGTTGATTCAACCGTTCTTCGAGGTCCATCGTTGGAATTGGACGACGGCGCGATACGACAAGATGCATGCCGTCCCCCTTGGCGAATACGTTCCGCTCGAGCATTGGCTACCCTTTATGAAGTATCTGTCGCCTTACCCGGCCGATTACAGCATTGCCGAAGGGAAGAAGCCGACACGATTTGATTTGCGTCTCAAGACTGGGAAACGATATTCTTTTGGAGCCTTAATTTGCTCTGAAACAGCCGACGCCGCGCTAGCTCGCTCTCACGCTACCCAAAATGGCCAGCCCGCGCCAGATTTCTTCGTCGAGATTTCCAACGACGCCTGGTTCGACGGGACGACGCAGCCGCAGCAGCACCTCGTGCTCGCGCGATTTCGCGCGATCGAGTCACGTCGCGCCATCGCGCGCTCGGTGAACTACGGCGTGCCGGCCGTTGTTGACAGCAACGGTCGCGTACTGAGGCCGGAAGCGTTTCTACTCCCGGAACAGGCTGCGCTATTATGTGTTTCTCCACACGCCGGGGCGCTCGCGGCGCTGCCGTGGGCCGGTCTTTTCTTGACTCGCCATGAAGCAATGGGTTGGTCGATCCCGCCGCTAAGTGCGGGCGTCAAGGAATGGCCAATTGCCGATTGGGGCGATTACAACGCTATCCCCGGAGTCCTTGTCGCGAATATGCCGATCGACGATCGTGTTAGCATTTATTCGCGCTTCGGCGATTGGCTGCCTTGGGCCTGCTGGACGATCATGGCTTGGTCCTTGATTATGAGTTGGTTTCGTCCGCCGGTCTCGCGCGAAGACAACTCAAGGAAACGGAATCCTTGAACGTGTTCGTTGCCAACCTCGTCAAGTATTGTCCCATTAGCCCACGAACTCTGCGAGAATGCGGCTCAGGTAACGGCCATAATCACTAGAACCATACGAGGCTGCGACGCGCTGGAATTGCTCGGGGGTGATGAAACGATTCAGGAGCGCTACCTCCTCGAGGCAGGCGATTTTTAAACCTTGCCGGTTTTCTAAAGTTTGAACGAATTGTGAGGCAGCCAGCAGTGAATCATGCGTTCCCATATCGAGCCACGCGACTCCGCGACCAAATGGTTGGACGATCAAAGTTCCCGCTTCGAGATAGACCCGATTTACGTCGGTAATTTCAAGTTCGCCACGTGCTGACGGTTTCAGTTGTTTCGCGATTTCGCCAACTTTTCGGTCATAAAAATACAGACCAGTAACGGCCCAGTTCGATTTTGGCTTCTTCGGCTTTTCTTCGAGACTCACTGCTCTACCGTTGCGATCAAATTCGATCACGCCGTACCGTTCAGGATCTGGCACATGGTAGGCATAGATTCGAGCCCCATCGACCAATTGTGCGGACTCGACCAGCATTTCCCTGAGATGATGCCCAAAAAACAAGTTGTCGCCCAGGATGAGACAAACGGTGGAGTCGCGAATAAATTCTTCGCCGAGTACCAGGGCTTGAGCGATGCCCGCTGGCTTGGGCTGAACGCGATACGTCAGCGACAACCCAAGTTGGCTGCCGTCGCCGAGAAGACGTTCGATTACCGGTGTGTCCTGTGGGGTGCTTATAACCAGAATTTCTCGGATCCCGGCCAACATCAGCAGAGATAGAGGATAATAAATGACCGGCTTGTCATAGACGGGCAGCAGCTGTTTGCTGACCACCTTCGTCAACGGGTAGAGTCGCGTGCCGCTTCCTCCGGCGAGCAAAATGCCTTTCATGGAGTCCTCATAAGGTTAGGTCGCCTACCTCGCCGGACGCTGGCGTCAAAAAGGTCTACGACTGGCCGTATTGCTTCTCGTAATACTTTAGATATTCTCCGGTGCGGACGTTCTCGACCCATTGATGGTTATTTTGGTACCAATCGACCGTTTCACGTAACCCATCGGCAAAGGCGATTTTTGGCTTCCATTTGAGTTCTTTTTCAATTTTGCTGGAATCGATGGCGTAGCGCCGATCGTGGCCCGGTCTGTCTTGAACATAGCGAATCAGCGAAGTCGGTTTACTGAGAAGTTGTAATAGTGTATGTGTCAACTCGAGATTGGTCTTCTCGCAGCTACCGCCGACATTGTAAACTTCGCCCGGTTTTCCTTCCTTCCAAACGAGGCGAATGGCCTCACAGTGATCGCGCACGTGAATCCAATCACGCACCTGCAATCCGTCGCCGTAGACAGGAACTTGCTGGTCGCGCGATAAGTTGCTGATAAAGAGAGGGATTAGTTTTTCAGGAAATTGATACGGTCCGTAATTATTTGAGCATCGCGTTATAAGCGTGGGCATGCCGAAGGTATGCGAATATGCTTTCACGAGCATGTCCGCCGCCGCCTTGCTCGCGGCATAAGGGCTATTAGGACTTAGAGGTGTCGTTTCTGTAAAAAATCCCCAGGAGCCGAGCGAGCCATACACCTCGTCCGTAGAAACTTGCAGAAATCGCGGCACGTTATATTCGCGCGCTGCATCCAGCAGTATTTGCGTCCCAAGGACATTAGTCCGCACGAATGGCCCAGCATCGTGAATGCTACGGTCGACATGGCTCTCAGCGGCGAAATTAATGATTGCATCTACGCCGTCTTTTAGAGCCGACCTCACTTGTTGTTTGGTCGTGATGTCGCCGTGAACAAACCGATACCGCGGATTACTTTTGAGATCCACTAAGTTTTCAAGATTGCCCGCGTACGTGAGGCAATCAAAATTAACAATCGAAATATCAGCCTCAACGGAAAGGATATGGCGTATAAAATTACTACCAATGAACCCACAGCCCCCCGTCACGAGCATAACCTGCATGAGTCGGCCCCCTAAACGGTCGCATCAAGACATGATGCTCTGCGTTATCATTGGCTTTTCAACCAGAATTTGACCTTTGGATAACGTATACTGATTAGCACGGAGCGTGGCAAGCATCGGGATCGCAGTAGCCGGTATATACAAAACCAATGAAAAATCAACCATTAAAGTGACGGCTCGTCGGAATGAGTTATGTCGCTATCCAACGGATGGCCTTCGATTCCGTTGCCATTATTGGGCGACACACCTATACTGCACTTTCCGAGAAAATCTAACTTGTGAAGGTGAATAGCGGAGCCGGTCTGGTCAAAAAGGAGGCTCTCCTGCCACAATAGCGGTACTTCACCCCCGCTGTCGCAACCAGGAGAGCCACGGATGGCCAGATGGCAATTCCCCACCGAACTCGTCGCGTGGATCACGCAGTTAAGTCTGGCCTTGCACGCTCGCGTGGCCTGGCGACTGCTGCCCCTGTTCGTCGGCGTCCTGTTCGCCAACGGACGCCGAACCGTTACTTCTTGGCTTCGTGCCGCCGGACTGCAACAGGACTACCATGCTTATTATTACTTCCTCGGCAGCCTTGGACGCAAGGTACAATTCGTCAGCACTCGCTTGCTTCGTCTCCTGGTCGACCGGATTGCTCCCGGCGACCGCTGGCTGTTTGCCATCGACGACACGCCAACCAAACGCTACGGGCCGAAGGTCGAGGGTGCGGGGGTGCATCACAATCCCACGCCAGGACCAGCCGACCAGGAGTTTCTCTATGGCCATGTGTGGGTAACCGTGGCCTGGGTGATACGACATCCCCGCTGGGGTGTTCTCGGTCTGCCGTTGCGGGCGTTGCTTTATGTGCGTCAGAAACAGATCGGCCTGTTGAATCTCCTGTATGGAGTAACGTTCCACACCAAGTTGGACATGGCGGCTTCCTTGGTGGAGTGGCTCACTTTTTGGCTGAATTTCACGGGTCGCGTGTTGTGGATCGTCGTCGATGGAGCCTACGCCAGCCGACCGTTTCTGAGTCGGGCCTTGGCGGCCGGAGTGGTGGTCGTTAGTCGCTTACGCAAGAACGCGGCCTTACGAAGTCTGCCGCAGGCACCGCGGCCTGGACAAGCGGCCAAACGAGGCCGCAAGCCGAAGTATGGCAAGGAGAAGATCAGCCTGGCCAAACGGGCGGCGCATCGGCTTGGCTGGGAGACTGCGGAGTTCGTGCTCTACAACAAGACAGTCCAAAAGACGTACAAGACTTTCCTGGCAACCTACGAACCTGTGGGTGGAGTTATCCGTGTGGTGGTGGTGCGTGAGACCGATGGTTGGGATGCCTTCTTTTGCACCAATGAGGCGGCGACGGTAGCCGAGATCTTGGAGGCCGTCGCCGATCGATCGGCCATCGAGCAAGACTTTCACGACATCAAGGAGATCCATGGTGCCGGCCAGCAACAGTTGCGAAACTACTGGGCAAACATCGCGGCATACCATCTAACGCTGTGGCTGTACACCCTGGTGGAACTATGGGCTTGGGACCGGGACCAAGGGAGTTTGAGCGATCGTAGCGTCAGTCCCTGGGACAGCCCGGAGCGACGGCCGTCCCATGCCGATCGTTGTAAAGCCTTGCGAGGCCAAGGCATCCGCGCGGCAATTACAGCCGTTGGCGGTTTGCAGTCTCTGCCGCGAAAATTACGCAACGTCGTCGAGCACCTGCTCGGTGCGGTCATGGCGGCTTAACTTTATTCGGAAAGTGCAGAAGTATTGTTTGCAGCCTCTTAATGCTGACTTGGCCATGGCTGAGCAGCAATTATGTCTGCCACTTCACATCAGAGGGGCAGGTCGACGTGGGTTTTTTCGAATGTGCAAAATTCTTGAGAGAGGATTCTGCCGCCACCGATATTATTCAGGATTCTGACAAAGATATCTTGGGAGTCGAGCTGATGTTTTACACGCCTGCCCTAGGTGGTTTAGGGGAACGGCGTTGCTACCTTGCCCGAACGCCTGATTTTTGGTCGCGCTTTGACCCAAGTCCTCGCCTAGTGGCCGAGAGCGCACGGCGTGCAGAAATATTGCGCCGTATTAAGCTTGCCACTACTATTGCTGAGCTAAGGGCCCTTATCGACCAAACGGGAATTAAATGGTATGTCACGTCTCCCAAAACAAAGCTCGATTGGCCTGACGAGATTTTAGCGCACCCTGTTTTTGAATCGGGTGGCTATAAAGTTTACAAATTTAGTTTCTAAGAAAATCTTTGTCGCGTTAATTCGTTGCTTTTGGCTCGCCGGCTTCGTGCCAGTAGCAAGATAAAGCTCGAACAAGTCCGAATTCACTCGTCGTTCCTGACCTTCCGGTCCCCACCGCGGCAGCCATGCTGGGCTTTGGGGACTTCTTAATTCCTTGGCATTACGTAGATTGTGCAAGGAGCGGTGCGCCGTTCGCAGCGGAATTGTTGCTTTTGCGCCCAGACGGCTCGAACGACCTTGACGGCAATCTTTCCCGGGGAATCGCGATGACAAGTGCGAGCGCAGATGTAACTCGGATATCCGATGATGCAAACAAGGCGGCAACATCAGGCCTCTCCACTGACGATCTGCGCAAAATGAACGCGTATTGGCGTGCCCTGAATTATCTCGCCGTCGGCCAGATCTACTTGCTTGATAATCCGCTCTTGAAGGAACCTCTGAAGCGTGAACATATCAAGCCGCGGTTGTTGGGGCATTGGGGGACGTCGCCGGGGTTGAATATGCTGTGCGTGCATCTCAATCGGGTCATCAAAAAAGATGATCTAAACATGATGTACATCATCGGTCCGGGGCACGGCGGGCCCTCGTTGGTGGCGCATGCTTATCTAGAGGGGACCTATAGCGAGGTATATCCGAATATCAGTCAGGATGCGGAGGGGATGAAGAAGCTGTTCAAACAGTTCAGCTTCCCTGGAGGTATTCCCAGCCACGTCGCGCCGGAGACGCCGGGTTCTATTCACGAAGGTGGAGAACTCGGGTATTCCCTGAGTCACGCCTACGGAGCGGCGTTTGATAATCCGGATCTCATTGTTGCCTGCATCGTTGGCGACGGTGAAGCCGAGACTGGGCCGTTGGCAACCGGCTGGCAGGGCAACAAGTTTCTTAACCCGGCCCGCGATGGCTGTGTGCTGCCGATTCTACACCTCAATGGCTACAAGATTGCCAACCCCTGTTTCTTAGCGCGCATTCCGCGCGAGGAACTCGAGAAATACTTTGAGGGTATGGGTTATAAGCCCTACTTCGTCGAAGGTCACGAGCCCGAGCATGTACATCAGCAGTTAGCCGGCATTCTGGATACGGTAGTCGCGGAAATCAAACAGATTTGGGCGACAGCCCGGGCAAAGGGTGCTGTGGTCAAGCGCCCCGCTTGGCCGATGATTGTGTTTCGCACCCCGAAGGGATGGACCTGCCCCGCCTATATCGATGGCAAGAAATGCGAGGATTATTGGCGCAGCCACCAGGTGCCGATGGGGGACATGGAGAAACCGGAACATATCTCCATTCTTGAGAAATGGATGAAATCGTACAAGCCTGAGGAGTTGTTTGATGCGCAGGGCCGACTCAATGCCGACCTCCAGGAATTAGCCCCTCTTGGCCACAAGCGCATGAGCGACAATCCACATGCGAATGGCGGGCTGCTCTTACGAGAGCTGAAGCTGCCGGACTTCCGTGTTTATTCCGTCGACGTGCCGAGCCCAGGTGTCATAACCAAAGAAGCCTGCGCGAAATGGGCAGGTTCTTGCGCGATGTCATGAAACTGAACATGGAGACTAAGAACTTCCGACTATTTAGCCCGGACGAATTAAATTCCAACCGCTGGCAAGACGTCTTGGATGTGACGACCCGCTGCTACATGGCCGAGATCTATCCGGAGGATGACAAACTTAGTCCGGATGGCAGAGTGATGGAGGTACTTAGCGAACACCAATGCCAAGGTTGGCTGGAGGCCTATCTCCTTACGGGCCGGCACGGTTTCTTCTCATGCTACGAAGCATTTATTCACATCATCGATTCGATGTTCAATCAGCACGCTAAGTGGCTGAAGGTATGCAATAAGATCCACTGGCGGCGGCCCATTGCCTCGTTCAATTACTTTCTGAGCTCCCACGTCTGGAGACAGGACCACAACGGCCTGAGCCATCAGGATCCGGGATTCATCGACCATGTGGCCAACAAAAAGGCCGCGGTCGTTCGTATCTATCTTCCTCCGGACGCCAATTGCCTTCTCTCCGTGACGGACCATTGTTTGCGCAGCCGCAACTACGTCAATGTCGTAATCGCCGGGAAGCAGCCATCCCCACAGTGGTTGACCATGGACCAGGCCATCAAACATTGCACCGAGGGGCTCGGCATCTGGGAATGGGCGTCGAACGATAAGGGCTTTGAGCCGGACGTCGTGATGGCTTGCTGCGGCGACGTACCGACGTTGGAGACCTTGGCTGCTGTCGACCTGCTTCATAAGGAGCTGCCGGAGTTGAAGGTGCGCGTTGTCAACGTCGTAGATCTCATGAAGCTACAGCCGGCCAGCGAGCATCCGCACGGACTGGTAGACCACGATTTTGATTCCCTGTTTACCAAGGACAAGCCTATAATCTTCGCTTTTCATGGCTACCCCTGGCTAATCCATCGGCTGACCTATCGCCGCACGAACCATAAGAACATTCATGTACGCGGCTACAAGGAAGAGGGGACTACGACAACGCCGTTCGACATGGTCGTTCTCAATGATCTCGACCGATTCCATTTGGTGGAGGATGTGATCGACCGCTTGCCGCAATTGGGGGCTCGCGCCGCGTATCTAAAGCAGGCGATTCATGACAAGCTGATCGAACATAAGGAGTACATCTGCAAGCATGGCGACGATTTACCAGAAATCGCCGGATGGAAGTGGGGTGCGAAAGAGCCGGTCAAAGCTGGTAGAACGAACACCGTTGGGGATAATGTTTAGGTGTAAGTCCTGGGTTCTCCATGAGCAACAGCCTAACGAATCAGTCCGTCCTTGCCATTGTCGCTCACCCCGACGACATTGAGTTTGTCGCGGCGGGAACGATGCTGCGCCTGGCGCGGGCGGGCTGGCAATTGCATTATCTGAATGTCTCTGGTGGCGATTGCGGCAGCATGACAGCCGGGCCAGACGAATCTCTTCGTGTCCGGGCCGAAGAGGGCCGCGCAGCCGCTGCAATCCTTGGTGCGACATTTTATGAGAGTATCGCGCGCGATATGCTCATTTTCTACAATGAAGCTCTGCTCCGGCGAATAGCGGCAGTGGTCCGGCAAGCCCGACCGCGGATCGTGTTGACCCATTCTCCCAACGACTACATGGAAGACCATACCAACACATCGCGTCTGGCAGTCTCGGCCACGTTTGTTCGTGGTATGCCCAACTTTGAGACAGTGCCTGCACTCCAGCCGTTCCCCGGCGCAACGACTATCTATCACGCGATGCCACACGGATTGCGGGATGGAATGAGGCAACCGGTACGGCCTGATTTGTTTGTCGACATCGGCCCCGTCCGCGAAACCAAACGACGAGCGCTTGCCGCGCATGCAAGCCAGAAAGCGTGGCTAGACGCGACTCAAGGAATGAATAGCTATTTGGATTCCGCCGACGAGATGGCACGCGAAGTGGGGCGAATGTCAGGCCAATGGGAATATGCTGAAGGTTGGCGGCGGCACCTCCATCTCGGGTTCTCGGCGCAGGACGACGACCCCCTCGCCGAAGCCCTCGGTGAACATTGTTCGCCCTTTCCTGCTAACCGCGCGTGAAAGGCAAATCCCATGATTTCTCTTGTGGGGCATACTGCGCTCGTGACCGGTGGGACCAGGGGAATTGGCCAGGCGATCGCGGAGTCGCTGGCGGATGCAGGTGCGGACATCGTGCTGCATGGGCTTGATGCCGATTCTGCCGCGGACGACGCGGCGGCCGGCATCCGGGCTCGAGGAGTGAAATGTCGGTCGATCGCGGCCGACCTCGCTGGGCCGACGAAAGAGGCGGTACAATCCCTGTTCGACCAGGCGATTGCCTCAAACGGCGCGATTGACATTCTGATCAGCAACGCGGGGACTTACCGCGAACCCGATTTTCTGAAGATCGATTTCGAGCAATTTGATCGAACCATGCGACTGAATGTTTATTCGCACTTTTTTCTCATTCAAAAGTTCGCACAGTATTGGACCGACAAAGGCATTCGCGGCCGCATGGTGTTGACGGGTTCCATCAACGGGCGGCTCGCGGAGCCGAACCATGCGGCCTACGACACTTCCAAGGGCGCGATCGAGGCTATGGTGCGGACCTTGTGCGTTTCGCTTGCCCCCTATGGAATCCGAGTGAACGGAATTGCCCCCGGCCTGATTCGCACGCCATTGACTGCTCCCGCCCTCGATCAGCCGGGCGTGACAGAATGGATGAAACTGCACACGCCCAACGGTCAGGTGCCGGGGTCCGAAGTCTGTGGTCCGGCAGCCGCATTTTTGGTCAGCGACGAAGCCTGGCACATTCAGGGACAAATGCTGTTCATCGACGGCGGCATGAGTAGCTGGCAACAACCGGACCCGCCGCGCTGACGGCCCAGGACAATTCGTTCGCAAACCGCGACTACCCCTCCGAACGAATCGGGCGTGTAAACTTTACCGATCGAAGTGAGCATAACGCTTCCTCTGGCATGTCGTTTTTACACTTAGCTCATCCATTGCTTCGTTTCCTAGACCCGATAAGGATATTTAAGTTGGTACAATTTCAAACGTTACGCCGAATCGATCAAAATTCTTGTCGCGATTGGCACACTGGTTGCTACTAATCATCACGACCCGACCAAAAGACATCGGAACCGCGGTCGGTGAAACTTGTCGAATCGCGAACAACTTATGCGTTGATTCGCGCGGCTTACCCCAGCCGCAGGCCGAACAGATGCCGAGGACGTTTCCCCGTCTTCAGACCCACATCTGTTCAAGTGCCGGTCGACAGGATTGCCCGAACGGCGGTTTCTCCCTTCCCCATCACGCCAAGACTCAAGTCCCCCAACCTCATTACTTGTGAGCCACCCGCTCCCCCGCGGGTGGCTCATCTCTTTTCGCCTATGACCAACTGATTCACTCACAGCTCTAAGCCTGCAGTTGAGGGAAGCCGTACTACTGCCTGAGTTGTGTGTGCATCCGCGCAATGCAATTCATTCCGTGCTTTCCCTGCAACAAGTTAGCTGAAGCCCTGTTGGTGGCGCCTCGGCGGAGGCGTAATCGAAAGTATCCCCAGAGCAAGCAGTGAGACGGAGCCGACAGGGCTTAACTGGCGGCTCTCGGCTAAACGGCCCGGCGCTTCAACACCGACGGCAACACCAACAATAACCCTAGCGTCGCCAACATGCCGAGGTAAACACGGGCATCCATTTGCGCTGGGATGACGCCGCGCGTGCCATAAGCCCCGGATGCGACATTGCTGATCGTCTTGCCGTGCGCTGGATGCGGATCTTGATGTCGCGATTTGTGCCGTCCAAAACATTCCGTGGACTGCGGAATGTGCCGTGATACATCGTCTGCAATTCGTCGGCGAGTTGTTCGTAGATCAGCTTCAATTTGGATACGTCTTTGGCGGGATAATAGCGCCCACCGGTTCGGCTCGCCAGTTCACGCAGGGCGGTTTCGTCAATGCCGTCGTTGTGGAGCGCGATCGACAGGCTCTCGAACACGGCGATCAGGTTTTTTTCGCTGCCGACGTGAAAATACTCGCCGCCGGTTTGCTGAGCCATGCGCCGCATCACCGGCTCGTTGATTTCCTCCTTGCGGCCCAGGCCGAGCATGTAGAGCGGAATTTTCGCCTCTTTCGCCCGCGCGATCACGTCCCGATCCGAGACGCGGCTGCCGGGCGATTCGTCGACGCCGTCGGTGAGGACAAGGACCGCTCGCTTGCCCTTGGGATTGGCCGCGACCAGGGTCTCAATGCCAGCATAGGTTGCGTCATAGAGGCGCGTGCCGCCGGTCGGCTCTAGGGCGTTAACGATCTTTTTCAGAGCTTTTTCGTCGTTCGTGAATGGTCCCGGCGCGGCGATCGTATCCGAGAAGGGGAGCAGCGTCGTCCAGGCGCGCGGCTGTTCGCCCGGTTTGAGCGGGCGATGGAGCCGGGCTTTGCTACCGGGTTTTTCTTCGTCGATGTCGCGCTGCAAATCGGGAAGCAGTTTCACGAAGCCCCGTGCCGCCTCCTTGAGGGCAACAATTTTGGGGCGGTCATCCATCTCCGCCGCCTTTTCGCTCATGCTGCCGCTATGATCGAGGACAAGGACCGTCGACACCGGATCGTTCTTCCCCGGCTCGCCGACGCCGATCGTAAAGATCGGGATACCAGCGCGGACGGCCTCGCTTAGAACATCGTCCAACCCGAGCCTGCTATTGACGTCGCGGCCATCGGTCATCAATACGACCGCTTTATTGCCATCCGTTTTCTCCAACATACGGATCGCTTCCGCCGTCGCATCAAGATAGGCCGTGCCGCCGTCCGGCTTGGCAGCCTCGATGAGTTTGCGGATCTCGTCGCGTTGCCGTGCCGCCTGAGCGCGGTTGCCCAACGGTCGCCGCACCCGTGTCGGATCGTCGAGCAACACGCGATGATCGAACAGGATCAAGCCGGTGTCGGCGCGTTCGTCGAGTTTGCCAAGAAAGACCTGGGCGGCATTCTTGGCCGAGGTCATCTTGTTGCCCGCGCTCATACTGCCGGAGATGTCGAGCACCAGAACCGTCGTCAGGTTTTTGGCCTCCGGCGGGTAGATCACCAACTCCGAGACAGCCTGACCATCTTCGGTGACGACAATCTCATCAAGCGGCAGATCGGTGCAAACGGAGCGATCCGCCGCACGCAAGATGCGGAAGCGGAAATCGACATAAAGGCCCTTTTTCCCCGGCTGGTCCTGCATCGACTGGACGCCGCCACGCGGATCGAACTCGACGATGTAGGAGTCGTTATCGTTGTCCCGCGCGTCGGCGGGTAGAAAGGCGACGAAAAGCGCGATGGAGAGGGTGAGGAGTGTGCGGGACATGACGCGAGTATCCCATTTATATAGCCGCCGGTTTATTTATATAGCCGCCGGTTTGCCGGCGGTGAATCAGGGGCTCCGCCGGCAAGCCGGCGGCTATATAAAGATAATGAGGCCTTACCGTTTCTTCTCAGCGTTTCGCAGGACCTCTTCCCACCATTCGCGCAGGCCGCCGAACCAGCCGCCGGATGAGCCGGTGCCGGTTTTGGTGCCCTCGCCGATCTTGCCGCGGCCGTCGTCACGGCGTCGTTTGGTCCGGCCCTTCTTGCCGGGAGAACGCTTCGTCTCGTCGGACTTACCGTTGACCGACGACTCGGCAGGGAGAATCGTCGTCGTGCTACCGCCATCCGGCCCCGGGGTCACCGGTTTCTTTTTGGGCAACAGTTGCCGTTCGGTAAAGGCCCACACGCTGCTGGCGATGAAATAGATGCACAGCCCCGCCGCGACCCGATAGAACATCAGGCCGAAGAAGAGCGTCATATATTTCATCATCTTGTAATTCATCTCCTGCTGCTCATCCATCGCGGGAGGCGTCATCATCTGCTGCTGCAGGATTGTCAGCGTGATGGCGATGAAGGGCAACAGATTCAGATACGGGCCGAGGTACAAGATGCCGCCATACGAATCGGGCGTGCTGATGATGGGAATGCTCTCGCCCCAGTAGAGCAGCATGTCGGGCGCTGCCAGGTTTTGAATCCACAACGGCCAAAAAGGGACCATGCGGAACGAGATGCTTTCTTGGAAGGCGTAATACAGGCCCATGTAAATCGGCATCTGAATCAGCAACATCCAACAATTGGCGAGCGGCCGGACCTTGTGCCTCTTGTACAGGTCCCACTGGGCCGTTGCCATCGCCTGGCGATCGTCCTTGAACTTCTCCTGGAGTTTCTTCAGCTCGGGGGCCAACTGCTGCATCTTAATGCTGGTCATCGCCTGATTACGGCTGACGGGAAACATCATGCCGCGCACGAAAACCGTTAAAAGGATAATACAGAGTCCATAACTCGGAATAACTTGATGAATCGCCCACAAGATGCTGTGCATCGCATTCGTGGCCAAAATAATGAGCCGCGTGAAGCCAATGTTGTAGGCGAAATTAGGTAACCAACCCGGGGAAGGATAATCGACCATCGTGTTCAGCGACAGCGTGTGGGCGTAGCGGTCGACGAGATCGGCGGAGACCGAACCTTCGCCAGCGAGATGCCCCAGGAGGCTCGGCTTGACCGGGCCATGATAGAGCAAGAAGCGATGCGTCACTTCTGCTTTCGGTCGCAGATCGATTACCTTGGAGGCGACGCGCACGGTGATGTCGTCGATGAACAACGGCTGAACCTTGGCGGCATCGTTCCACGCGGTCGCCCAGCGATAGAAAATCGGTTTGCCCAGCGCGTCGATGCCGGAGTAATGGGTATCGGTGAAGTAGGTGATGCCGACCAGAGCGCCCTCGGGGGGCGGTCCCTTCGCGCGAATTCAGGGTGGACCAGATAGACCTGGTCCGTGCCATCGGGCAGCGTGAGCAGGAACTGATCGGCGTCGGGAGAGACAGATTTGACGCGCCCTTTGACGACAATCGTTTCCAGGGTAGCCCGCGCCCAGTCAAGAAAATCCTGCTCATCCTGCTCATCGCTGACGACGATCATGCCCGCGAAGTATTGGATAGTCACGCCCGCATAACGGATCAGTCGACCTGGAGCCTTCGTGTCCTTTTCCGAGCCGCTATAGAGACTTGTCTGGCGGAGGTCATGAAACTGCCGATAAACCGCCTTGCTCTCGCGGTCGACCTGGGCGATTAGGGCGTCGCGGAATTTGCCGGTGTACCACTTGCCTTCGATCGGCTCGCCGCGCGGGCCGGTAAACTGATAACGAAATTGCTTATCGAAATCGGTGACGTTGCGCAGCTTGAGATCGAAGCCGATGTGATACTCATGCTCGGTCAGAGTGTACGATTTGGTCACCTCAATGCCGAGTTTTTTCGTCGTTTCCGCATCGGTGACTAAAGAGATCTTAGATTGCTTTTTTCCGTTGATCTCGGTCTCCTCGACCGCATGATGCTGCGCATCTCGAACGACCTCCCAGCGAGCCTTGCCCAGCGTGTCCAGGAACGGCGCGCTCGGATTGGCGGGATCGCTCGAGTGATACAAGAGATACGACGTCAGGATCCGGTTTTCCTCGTCGGGGATCAGGGGCAGCGGTTCGATCCCTTTGGCGCGATCGCCGTCTTTCCAAACGGGGCGGCCGTAGCTGTCGCCCTTTTGGATCTTTTTGAGAATCAGGCTGCGTATGCTACCGCCGCGGACGTCGAAGCCGACCTGAAGACAGTAGCCGTTCTCGCCCGCGCCGACGGAGAGTTCCGGGTCCGCGCTCAGCGCTGGCGGCGGCACCGGCCGATCGGCGGCGGGAACGAACGCTTGATTCAAGACATTTTTCTTCAGCGGATCGGCAGCGCTCTGAAACAAGCGCGCCACCCAGCCCGTTTTCGTTTCGACGATCTCTTCTTCTTGCTTGACAGGCGCGGGCGGCCAAAGGCGCATTTTGAGTTGCGTCCAGCCGATGAATATGAGGAACATGAGAGCGGCGAACAGAATAAAATTGCGTTGCTGCATGGTTGCTCAATCGAGGCGGTAGGGGAAAAAGAATAGCGAGGGTCGTAAAGCCCCTCTCCGCGAGATCATCACCGGCCTTCACGCAGCCGATTGCCCAAGATGTCGTCCAATTCCGGCGTCGCGTAGATTTTCTTCGCGGTCGCTTCCACATTATAAGGGACGCGGCGATAGCGGATGGTGCGGTCATCAAGGAGGATGTAGCAGGCCCGCGGGTCGCCGTCGCGCGGTTGGCCCACCGAGCCGACGTTACACAGCGTCTTGCGGCCATCGAGATTGTGTTTGAAGTCAATTTCATCCGGGCTGTGGAAATAATAAAGCTGCTCGGCCGTCTGCTCGGTGAAGATGCCCGGGACGTGGGTATGGCCCTGGAAACAATAACGATCGACGAGACTAAAGATCCGCTCCATCTTCCGTTGATTGTAGACGTCTTCGGGAAAGATGTATTCATTGAGCGGATTGCGCGGCGAGCCATGCACAAACAGCAGGTCCTTTTCGACCACTGTCCGCGGTCGATCGGCCAGGAAGTCCCAGCGCCGCTTGCGGGCCTCGGCTGTTTCGTTCGAGCCTTCGAGCTGATCGCGCGTCCAAAAGATGGCGCGCTCGGCGGAAGCATTGAACCCTTCAGGATCGAAAATGGCGCCGTGGTCGTGATTGCCGAGTAAAACCATCTTGCATTGCATCGTCAAATCGAGGCACTCACGCGGATTCGGGCCATAACCGATGATATCACCCAGGCAGTAGATCTCGGAGACCGATTGCGCGCGATGTCGTCGAGGACCGCCTGCAGCGCCTCGAGATTGCCGTGGATGTCGCTGATAATCGCACGCACGCCTTGCTACTCCGCTACATTTCCTTTTGAATTAATTCGTCGACCAGCAGCGCCAGCGACTGATCGATCTGCCGGGCGCACTCGCGATAGACCGATCGATCTCGACCAATCGGGTCGCTGAGGTCGGCACCGGTCGGGCTGAGTAATCGTGGTTGACAACCCAGCAGAGAGTAAAAGTCCATTGTACCGTGAACATGACTTTCGGTCATGCCAATCATGTAATCGGCTTGCGCGGCCAGGTACGGCGCGAGCGGACGACTCTGATGATTGGACAAGTCCGCGCCATATTCCGCGGCCGTATGGATCGCCTCCATGGCCGCGGGGGCGCCTGTGACCGCCGCCAAGCCCGCGGAAAGAATGTTAAAGCCACGGGCCGGCAACTCATCGATCCGACAGCCGATCTTATCGGCCAGACGTTTTTTACACAACGCTTCCGCGAGCGGACTACGGCAGGTATTGCCCGTGCAGACGAAGACGACGATACAGGCGGCGTACGACCGCACCAGGTCTTCGCTGACGGCGCCTAATTGACGAATAGACCAGCCATTCCCTTCGATCGCGATATGGGTTGCCCCCTGGGGATAGCGGACGACCGGATCGATTAGAAACAGGTCACTGCGATCGTCGCCGATCGGAATCAAACCATAAACCCGGCCCACAATATCGTCCTTTATGCGGGTCTCTGACGGCAACTCGAATGACAAAAGCGGATCGGTGAATTGATCGAGTAGCTCGGCAATGACGACATGTTCTGGCCACCGAATTGGCAGCCGCCCTTCAGGAAGCCGAGTTCGGCGGGCAAGGTCAGGCAGTTGGTCGGTCAGGGAACTGGTCAGCTCAGCGGGAAATTCGAGTGTCACGGGCCCCGGCCAAGCTCGTCCCGCCAGCCGGCGACCAAGGATGCTAAGGCCCGGAGCGTATTCTCGAAGCTGATCGTCATCCCGGAGGAGGATGGCCAAGGGCAACGAATCATCGCCCTCAATGAGACGGTTTACGGTATCACGGCGCAAAGATCGACCGCCAGAATCGGCCCCGTCTCCGTGGGCAAGCAAACGACTTTGCCCGCTCGCAGATCTTCCACAAGGCGCCGCACCAATGCACGAACGTCGGACACGGTTCGCCAGTCGAGTATCTCGGCCATGACGACCCGCCCCCGCTGCTCCCGATTCAGAACGAGTTATTAGTCTACGAGTTGGGTATTTCGGGACCACCCGGGATCGTGGATGGATCGTATTCAAGAGCCGGGAGCGTAAGCGACCGGAGAGCATTGCACTCGCTCGGATTTTCTCCGGTCGCTCACGCTCCCGGCTCTTGAAGCGCGCCGTCCGTTTTATCGTCCCCTTCGCGCAAAGCGTTAAAGTCCCTACCGTCCAACTTCCGATACCTCCTAACAATGGGCGGCAGACCTGGGCCGGAAGTGCCGGGCCCGCGACTCCAGCAGTTATTGGGAGATGGGCATGAAAAAGGCGCGAATCTGGGCGCTCTGGGCTCTGGCCCTGATTGGGCCTGCGGTTTCGACGGGTTGTATTCCCTGGTCAGCGGGAATTATCACGCCGATACCTGTTCCGCCCTGGGTGACGGAGCGTATGGAAGAAAAGTACGCTTACAAGAATGACTACCGTACACCGGTGTTGCCTCCGATCCCGGAAGGCAAGATTCCTCTCTGCGAAGATGCGCCGGACGATGCCCGCATTCTTCGGGCGATGCCGCATGTCGCACGCGGCGTCCCTTACTTTTATGAAGAATTTCGCGATGACATCAGCATCGTGAAAGAGCGTATCAAGGACGTCGTCGATCCGCCGCGGTTCTTCCCGCTCATGGGCCCAGCGCAACTGCACCACTGCCATTGGAAATGCACGGTCTTCTACACGGAGACCATCCAATCGGATTACCCGTTCCCGTTCAAGACGGTAAAGCCGCGGGTCCAGGTGCTCTATATCGATCTCGATCACCTGCATGCCTATCCGCATGGCACGCCGGAAGCGAAACAGGCCTTCGGTCGCGACCTCGGCGGGCCTTGAGGCCAGGCGAAGTAGCAGTATGACGATTTGTGCCCTCTCCCATCTCGGGAGAGGGATCGCCGCTTCGCTGCTGCTTCCTTAGATCACGAGCGGAGCGGTCCCACCCCCAGACATTTTTTCGCCGCGGACGAGGCCTGGGAGTTCGCTCCCGCCTTGATCCCAAAAATCCAGACGCGAGGGAGATTGCGATGCGCAGGGCACTCAAGAGAGCAGCTGGCTGGTTGACGGTGGGCGCCCTAAGTTTGGTCACGCCCAGCTTGGTCATCGCGGACGCTCAGCCGGGCGTGTTGCCGGCCTCGATCGGGCAAAATGACGCGACGACTCCCTTGGCCGAAGCACGATTCACTGAAATCCAGGTCGAACTCGCCTGGCTCGCCGACGCGATGACATGCCCTTATCAATTGAACGCTCGCGTCTCTGGATCAGCACTCCACGTCCGCGGCTTCGTTCCCGATGAGCAGGCGCGAACGAGGGCGTTGCACCTGGCTGTTCGCAACTGCCGTCTGTCCGTGGTTGACGGTCTGAAAGTCCAGGCCATGCCAGCGGTCAATACCGTCAGCCGAACCGGTGCCGCTCTCAAGCAGGCCGCCGAACAGCATCTGCGCGACTGCATGGGCGATTCGGCGCGGAACTGTATCCTCAGCGCTGACGATGACGGCAAATTGACCATCGAAGGGCCAGTGCGCAGCTACGAAGATCGCCTAGCCGGCAGCTTGAGGCTCAGGCAGATCGAGGGTTGCCGAAGCGTCGTCAACCGGATGCACGTCCAGCCCGTGACTCGAGATGGAGATTCGTGGACGGCCGTCACTCGTGACGGCAAGTTGGCCATTCGCGTCCTGTTACCCGAAGTCAAAGCCGCGAATGTCGCGGAAGAGAAAAAAGATTTGTCTCTTGTGGTACCGCAAGCCGAGCTGACATTGGTTCAGAACACCAATGAACCACCCCAAGCGGTCGTCGGCACCGCCAGCGATCCGCTTGCCGTTCCGGCTGTGCCCAAGAGCTGGTCGCAGGAGCCGCAAGAAAAAACACAGCCAGTCGTGCCGCCGGCGCCGATCGTGAAGTCGGCCGCCAAGCCGAAGCGCGAATCGTCTGACTTCGCGACGGGAAATCCTTCATCGCCCAAAAAGGATCCGCAATATCTGGATGGCTTGACGGTTTCCAACGTGTCGAGTCGGACCGTGGAAGTGCCGCAGACGATCGAGACGCCCGTCCTCGCGCCGGTACAGCAACAGGCCAAGAAACCGGTCGCCGCTCCGACTCCCGCGGTAGCGAAGCAGGAAATCCCAGTGATAGCAACTGAAAAGGCACCCGCTCCAACACCGCAGGCCGTCGCGGTGGCTCCGACGTCATCTTCGGGTGTGACTGAGAAGCGCCCGCCACACGTCGGCTATGCCGCTCCCGCGCCGCCGCTTGGAGGTTGGCCCTCGGCGTATGTCGGGCTGCCGCCGGCTCAAGCCTGGACAAGTAACGTTCAAGGCGAAGCAGGCTTGCCGTCGCCGAGATCGACGCAGGCCCTGCCGCCGGTCTCGATGCACCCTTCAACGACCGAAACCTCGAAAATCGCGACGGCCTCGCTGACTCCAGAGAAATCAGCCGCGCCACTGTCACCTCAAGAGCAGCTCAAGCTGAAGATTGACACGTCGCTCAAGGACCTCGCCTGGGAGGTCAAGCTTATGCAACTTCCCAACAACAAAATGAAAGTGCGCGTGAAGGTGGCGACGCCGCAGCAAGAACAAGCCGTCCTGCGTAAGATCAAGGAAGTGCCAGAAGTAGACGGGAACGAACTGCGTCTCGAGATCCTGGTTCGGCGCGCAGAAGACCGGCACGCACTAACGCAACGTTTAGCCGCGAGCAGCTAGGCAAGCGCTTCCCCTGTTATCGAGCGCTCGTCTGGCGGCCCGCGGCCAAACTTGAAAAGACCGCACTTCATGACCGCATCGGAACCAAACGCACCGAGCCGCACCATTAGCCTGGTACGGCCGCTGGATCAGCGCGGCGTCGGCGTTTTTCGGGTGACGGTGCGCGAACGATCCTGTTACTACATTTTGCACGAGATCCGCTGCGAGATCGGCGGCCGGGGCTTTGAGGTCCATCGCTTGGGCATCGGCTTGCTTTACCACGTCCGCGTCGGCCGCCGCGAAAACTGCACCTGTGAATGCAAGGGCTACCTCTACCGCAATGTCTGCCGCCACGTCTTGGGCCTGCTCGCTCTGATGCGACAAGGCAAGCTGTGAAACAACAACTTCACGCCTCCGGCGTCGCCGGTTTCGCGGCGTGATGCTTCGTCCCCTCGTCCTTGGGCAATTCTTTGCTGCCGACAATCGTGAGATTCAAGCCGATTTGAACCGTGACGAGCGTGCCGCCGACGTCGATGGTGGCCTTGCTGTTGAGATACCAGCCGAGCGAGCCGGTAGAGAATTCTTTGACCTCGGCCAGGAGCGGCGGACTGCCGGCAAGCGTGACGGCCACCGGCTTGGCATGCGCAGGAATTGAGCGTGGGTGATCGGACAGCTAGTCTTCTTGGCCATTGCGCGAGTCTCGTTGGGGTTTATGCCATTGTAATTGTGTGATCGGTTGCCAGACAGTTCGCGCTGTTTCGTTGGCGCCGTTTAGCCGCGAGCCGATAGGCGAGCCGCTGTTTGATGGCGTGTTTTTCGAATACCGCGCATCAAACAGGCGCTCGCCTATCGGCTCGCGGCTAAACGAACCGCGCTCACATGCCCGCCGCACTCGCCAGCGCTGCGGCCTTGTCGGTTTTCTCCCAGGTGAACTGCGGCAATTCGCGGCCAAAGTGACCGTGCCGGGCCGTCTCGCGGTAGATCGGACGACGCAGGTTCAACGTCTCGATGATGCCGGCTGGCGTGAGCTTGAAGTTCTTGGCTACGAGCTGAGCGATCGTGCTATCGGTAAGGCCCTTGCGTGCGGTGCCAAAGGTGCTGACCCAGATATTGATTGGATCCGGATAGCCAATGGCGTAAGAGAGCTGGACTTCGCACTGCGTCGCCAGCTTGGCCGCGACGATGTTCTTGGCGATATAGCGGCACATATAGGCTGCCGAGCGATCGACCTTGGTTGGATCCTTACCGCTGAAAGCACCGCCGCCATGACGGCCGCGGCCGCCGTAGGTGTCGACGATGATTTTGCGGCCGGTCAAACCGCAGTCGCCGTGCGGGCCGCCTTCGAGGAAGCAGCCGGTCGGGTTGATATGGCAATCGATATAGCGCGGATCGTTGCCGCCCGCTTCGCCCGGCTTCAAGGCCCGTAGCTCGCCCTTGATGAGGTCAGGGCGTTCCGCCTTGATCGTCGGAGCGATCAGCTTGTCGAGGATGATCTTCCGGGCTTCATCCGAGAAGAACTCCTTACCGCCGCGCTCGCTGATGACGCTGCGATCATGCTGCGTCGAGAGTACGATCGTATGAATACGGTTCGGCGTGCCGTCGACGTTGTATTCGATGGTCACTTGGCTCTTGGCGTCGGGCCGGACGAAAGCCAGCTCGCCGCTCTTGCGCATGCTCGCGTGGTTTTCGACCAGCCGATGGGCGAGGAAGATCGGCAAAGGCATTAGCGAATGGGTCTCGGTGCATGCGAAACCGAACATCATGCCCTGATCGCCAGCACCGCCGGTGTCGACGCCCATCGCGATATGGGGCGATTGCTTGTGCAGAACCACGTTGACCTGGCATGTGTCCGAAGCGAAGCCAATCGTCGGATCGACATAGCCGATTTCTTTGATCGTCTCGCGCACCAATCTATCGACGACGGCCCGGCTCAGATCGGCGGTCGTGGTGATCTCGCCAGCGACTACAGCTAGATCGGTGGTGACCAAGGTTTCACAAGCGACACGGCTCTTGGGATCGGTCGTCAAACAGAAGTCGAGGACGGCATCGCTGATTTGGTCGGCGACCTTGTCTGGATGGCCCATCGACACGGATTCGCTCGTAAACAGATAACGATCAGCACTCACGGTAAATTATCCTCAGATGGATAAACCGCTGAACAGAGGTTCGCGGTTCGTAAAACAGGTATCGATCTCTTGAGTGACTCCGAAAAGGGATCAGGCACCATTCGTGCGTAGCACCCTTCGGCCGTTCCGGCAATGGTGCCTGATCCCTCTTTCGGACTGACTCTTACTCCGCTCCTCGATCCTTCGTCGTGGTGGGCGAGCATCATCCGAACGACCACGCCTCGCCAGGAGGGCACCGTGAGGTCCATCGTACTCGTCAACGCGGTTGGTTTGACGCCGCGCCTGCTCGCCTTCGCACCCAGGCTCAAGGCCCTGGCGACTCACGGCTGGGTGCGGCCCTTGACCGAAGTCCTGCCCGCCGTTACCTGCACCGCCCAGGCGACACTGTTGACCGGGCAATCACCCAGCGCGCACGGCATTGTCGGTAATGGTTGGCTCTTCCGCGACACAGGCGAAGTTCGCTTTTGGCATCAATCCAATCGCCTCCTCCAATCCGAACCATTGTATTCGACCGCGCGGCACAGGGCTACCAAACGTGGGCGAAAATTCCACGCGGCCAAGTTGTTCTGGTGGTTCAACCAAGGCGCCGCCGTCGATTGGAGCGTCACGCCCAAACCACACTATGGCGCCGACGGCAATAAGGTCTTTGGCATCACCGGCTCACCGGACGGTTTCTCGCGCGCAGCTCGAACAAAAGCTCGGCCCATTTCCGTTCCAGACCTTCTGGGGTCCGATGGCCGGCTTGCCCTGCACGCAATGGATCGGCCGGTGCGCCGCGGAGGTCATGACCACGCAGCAACCCGATTTGACGCTGGTCTACATGCCGCACCTCGATTACGACCCGCAGCGCTATGGCCCCGATGGTTCGGATATGCCGCGCCTGGTGAAGGAGCTGGACCACGCCTGCGCCCCGATCCTCGACGCGGCGAGGAGTACCGGCGCCGCCGTTTGGGTAGTCAGCGAATATGGCCATGTCCAGGTAACTCGAGCCGTGTTACCCAATCACGCGCTGCGCGAGGCGGGTCTATTGACCGTGCGCGATGGCCCCTTCGGCGAACTGTTGGATACGTTCGCCAGCCGTGCCTTTGCCGTCTGCGACCATCAGCTGGCGCACGTATATGTCGCCTATCCCGCCGATTTACCACGAGTGCGCGACTTGCTAGGCAGTCTCGACGGCGTCGCCAGCGTTTTCATGCGCGAGGAACGTGAGGCGATTCACCTGGATCACGATCGATCCGGTGAGATCGTTTTGCTAAGCACGCCCGATGCCTGGTTCGCCTATCCATATTGGCTCGACGATCGCAGAGCCCCCGATTTCGCGCGGACGATCGACATTCACCGCAAGCCCGGCTACGATCCGTGCGAGCTGTTCTTCGATCCAAAATTATGGTGGGCCACGGGACGAGCCGGCCTACGGCTGGTACAGAAGAAGCTCGGGTTCCGCACGCTTTTTGACGTGATACCGTTGGACACGAAGTTGGTGCGTGGCAGTCACGGTTTGATAGCGATGACGCCGGAAGAGGGAGCGCTCTTGATCGGCGAAGGGCCGGCGCCGGAGGCGGGTAGATTGCCAATGACGGCGGTGCGCGATTTGCTGCTGGCGCGTCTGGATTTGGTGGATTAATCGACAACGAATACGCCTCTGCCACAAGGCGCAATCAAAAGTGCCTCTCCGCCAAATTACTGACTTGAAGCATGACACCGTCCTAGCCTCCCAATGTTCCGCGCGGAACATTGCTCGCCGACCGTCGCGCCAAAAAAGCACCTACCCTTGGCGCGACGGTCTATTAATGCAACCACTTGACAGAGTTGATCTTGCGCCGCAGTCCGGACCGTCGCGCCAACATTCGCGTGTGGTACCCCCCCCGGCGCCGGGCGTCACGCTTTCGTACACGAAAGCAAGCCACACAAGGCGTCATTTCGGGGCCGCTCCATCTCATTCTTTCCGAACCCTCTTAAATAGATTGCATTGCGCAGGCGCACACACAACTTCCGCGTACTGTCCGCCCGAATCCCTTGGAATACCGCCAAACTGAGACAGAGCCTGACTTGTGCCAAGTGCGTCTCTACCATAAACAGAGAAGTAGTCGATTTCCGCGCAGCAGACCGCGATCGGACGAATGGCCTCTGAGACTTCATTCTCGCCGGCGCCCACCCATCTGTAAAGCTCGCCGTGCGGAGGTAGATCCTCGCGTCGGAATTCTAGGAGGTTCGCCATGGACCTTGAATCGGCGCCGAACGAGGATCCCGTCTCTCGTTCCGGTAAGCCTTACTTTGCCGTGCTCATGAGCGGGCTCTTCACCACCGCTGCCACGCTGGCTGGCGTTTACTGGCTCGGCAGGAACGCGGAAGAGTTTCACATCATGGGCTGGTACGCTAACTACGTCATTCCCGTAGGGGGCGATCATCGTCGGAATCGCGGCCGCGAGCGGTTATGCGGTGACGTCCTGGCTAACCGGAACCCGCATCAGCAGAGGCCTTCTCCTGGCGGTGCTCCTTCTGCAAACGGGAGGGTACGTCATGGCTGAGTATATCGAGTATCGCGACGTGATGGACCGCCTGCGACAGGGGGGACTTATAAACGGGCCGGAGCCTTCGTTTCTCGAGTATTACGACTTCAAGGCTCGCAACTTTGCGTGGAAAAATCCGGGACCTGGAAACCAAGCCGGCCAAGCGTTGGGGGTCTGGGGTTACGTGTTTGTATTGCTTGGTGCTGTTGGCTTCTGCCTGTGCGGTCTCATCGCGCCCGCACTCCTCTACGCGGTGCCGTACTGCGCCACCTGCCAGCGATACATGAAGACCAAGCTGCTCGGCGTACTGCCCGCGAGCGTGCCGGTGAAGAAGATTGCCAAGAATAATCAGGAGGCGCAAGAGGCGCACGCCAAGGAACAGGAGCAGGCTGCCGCGAGGCGGATGAGGCATTGGTCCGTCTCCAGGCCGCCCTCGCGGAAGGCCGAACCGATAGGTTCAAAGAGGAATTGCTCGCGGCCGGCGCCATCAAGGCGAACGAGAAGCTACCCAAGCGAGCCCGCGTGTCGCTTAACTGGTGCAACGTCGGCCAGGAGGGGGAAATTACCATGACGCTGGTGAGTAGAAATGGCGACGCGATTCACGAAGCGAAGCTGGCAGTGCATTTGATGCCCGCCACGTTCGTGAGCGAGATACTGGCGAATCCTGCTGAACCAAATAACGCTACCGAATAAGAAGTTCGACCATCGAAAGCCGCGGATGGGTTGAGCGAGCGGATGAGAAGGTGCCGCCCCGCCCACCTGGCAACTCCATGTCCGGCAAGATTGGCTCGGCGGCGGGGTGAATTAAACTTCGATCCGATATTTCGCGACTGCCTCTGGATTCAAGTCCAGGCCCAAGCCCGGCCGCGCCGGAGGCACCAGCTGCCCACCCTCGATCCGCGGCGGCGTCACATACAGTGGAAACAACCACGGCATATATTCAACCGAGATCACTCCCGGGATGCCACACGCCAAATGCACCGCGACCTCAGGCAACAGGTGCGGCGACATCGGCCGATGATGCTGTTCACAAAGCGCAGCTATTCTGAGAAATGCCGTCAGACCGCCGACGCGCGTAATATCTGGCTGCACGACAGCAAGCGAGCCGGATTGCAAATAAGCGGAGAATTCAGAGCGGCTATGAAGCGTTTCGCCGGCGGCGAGCGGGATTTCGAGCTTGGACGCCAGCCGGGCGTGCCCTTCAATATCGTCGCACAAGATCGGCTCTTCAAACCAATCAGCGCCGATCTCTTCCTCTAAGAAATGGCCCATCGCCAGCGCGGTGCCATAATCGTAACGCTGATTGGCATCGACGCCGAGCCAAACTTCTTCGCCCCACGCTTCACGGAGTTGCGTCAGACGGTCGGCGTCCGCTTCGGGATCGAGGCCGACCTTGACCTTGATTCCCATCATCCCTTGATCGAGATAGGGCCGCGAGGCATCGAGAATCTCATCGACGCTGTTATGCAGAAACGCCGTGTCGGAGCCATAGATCGGCGCTGCTTCGCGCGCGCCGCCCAAGAGCTTGTACAACGGCCGATTGGCGGATTTGGCTTTGAGGTCCCAGAGAGCCACATCGATCGCCGAGTAAGCCTGCGGCATCAAGCCGCCGCGCATACTGGCTTGGAAGCGGCCATAAACCTTGGCCGCGAGCCGCTCATGGTCCATAGGGTCTTCGCCGACGACGAGCGGCGCCAGGTCATCCTCGCCGTCGCATAAAGCGCGCGGCCGCTGCTGTGGAGCATGTAGGCCATGCCAAGGCCCTGAAGACCGGCATCTGTTTCCAGTTGGGCGAGCAAGACCACGACGTGATTGAGCCGCCCCGCCGCCTGCTCGCGCTTCGAAGCACGGGGACGGTCCAGCGGGACATGCAAGAGTTCGAGGTTACAGCGGGTAATGCGCATTGTTAGTCCGTAGCCCGTCTTTCTTAGTCCGTAGCAAAAAGCCAGCCGCTCTGTACCGTCCGAATGCCGCGAGGTATTTTGCTACGGGCTACGGACTAAGGGCTACGGACTAAGCACTAAGGTCGTGGTATCAACGTCTCCTCATCCGCCGTGACGACGTAGACGCCTTCCTTGGTCAGCGCGAGCGTATGTTCGACATGAACGCTTGGCAGTTTGTCGCGCGTGACGACTGTCCAATGGTCGCGGAGCGTGTCGGTCGCTTCTTTGCCCATGTTGACCATTGGCTCGACGGCCAGAACGAGGCCCTCTTCCAGGCGGAAGTTGTGTTTGCGCAGCTCGCGGCTGTTGAAGTTGGGGACCTGCGGATTCTCATGCATGATGCGGCCGATGCCGTGGCCGACGTATTGCGTCACCACGCTGAAACCCGCCGATTCGGCGACGCGCTGCATCATGCCGGCCACCTCGGACCACCATTGCCGCCGCGCCATTTCGATCATGGCCGTCTTCAATACTTTCTCGGCCACTTCGACGAGGCGGCGTTTTTCGGGCGATACCGTTCCCACCATGATGGTAATCGCGGCATCAGCGCACCAGCCGTTGAGCTTGCACGCGGTGTCGATCTTGAGCAGATCGCCTTCTTTGATGGCACGCTGGCCGGGGATGCCGTGAACCACTTGCTCGTTGAGTGAAATACAAGTCGAGGCGGGGAACGGCGTCTTGCCCTGATAGCCTTTGAAAAGCGGTGTCGCGCCGGCGAGGCGAAAAGGTCTTCGACGGCTTTGTTGATCTCGATGGTCTTCCTTCCGGGAGTCGCCATCGATCGGCACAAACGCAGCGCTTCGGCGACGAGCTTTCCCGACTCTCGCATTAGGGCGATTTCACGAGGAGATTTCAGCTCCGGTTTATTGGACAAAATCGACCGCAGCACGTCGTCACCTCGTGGGCTTCAGGGCGTTCATCATATTACTGTAGACCGCTTCGATGTCGCCCGAGCCAGGAACCTCATGAAGCAAGCCTTGCGCTTCATAGTGCGGAATAAGCTCTATTGTATTGCGATGGTAGACGACGAGGCGATTCCGCACCGTTTCGACGTGATCGTCGTCCCTTTGGACGAGCGGTGCCGCAATCGTCACAAATGCCAGCAACTTTTGGCGGGTTGTTTTCGGTGTGGTAGGTCGCCTTGCAACCTGGCTTCGGGCAGCTCCAACGCCCGCTAAGCCGGCGCACGATTTCCTCATCTGGCACGTCGAGCAGGAGCACGGCGTCGAGATCGAGAAAATGCTGCTTGAGCACGTGATCGAACGAAGCCGCTTGCGCGAGAGTACGCGGATATCCGTCCATCACGAAACGTTTAGGTCGATCGTCGCGGTTGAAGCGTTCGGCGATGAGGTCGTTTACAAGTTCGTCGGGGACGAGAAGACCAGCTTCGACGTAGGTATGAGCTCGCACCCCCAGAGGTGTGCCTGTGCGGATGGCTTCGCGTAACAGGTCGCCCGTGCCGACATGTTCGAGCTGGTGTCGCTTGGTCAGCAGCTTAGCCTGGGTGCCCTTGCCGCAGCCAGGCGGCCCGAGGAGAATGAGGCGCATGGGGGCCCGTCTCGATGGTGCAATGTCTGGAACGAAAATGTCCGCGAACTCTCTATCTTCACAAATCATTTTCGGAAAACACACGAACGAAGCAAGGGGCTCAACTGCGGGTGGGCGATTCGGTCCTGGCCGGGGCCGGTACTCCGACCTCGGTTTGGCCCTACCGGCTGCAGAGAACCGGGGTCGGAGTACCGACCCCGGCCACGGCTTTGCGCTGTCTTCCGAATTCTTTCCGAACGCTCATAAGAGGGGAATCGGGCGGCCCGGATCAGTCTTCCGTGAGGCCAGGGTAGTTCCGCATCACCAGATGGCTGTTGATCTTTTGAACGAGATCGAGCGCCACGCTGATGACGATCAACAGGCTCGTACCACCATAGAATTGGGCAACGTTCCAATTTACGCCCATCATGTTGGTAATCAAGGTCGGTAGCACGGCGACGACAGCGAGGAAGGCGGCGCCGACATAGGTGATACGCGGACATGACACGTTCGAGGTATTCCGCCGTGCGTTTGCCAGGGCGATAGCCGGGGATGAAACTACCGTAATCTTTCAGGTTGTTGGCGACTTCCTTGGGATTGAAGCTGATGGCCGTCCAGAAGTAGCAGAACACATAAATCAGCAGAATGAAGCTGACGGTGTAGATGTAACCCTGGCGCTCGAAGGCGTCCTTGAGGAATTGGGCCCAGCCAAAATACGGCGCGAGCAAGCTGAATAACAAGACCGGCAAGACCAAAAGCGACCCGGCGAAGATGACGGGCATGACGCCTGCCTGATTGACCTTGAGTGGCAAAAACTGCCGCGTGCCGCCGAAGACGCGGCGGCCACGAACGTGCTTGGCCGACTGCGTCGGGATGCGTCGCTGTGCTTTCGTGATCGCGATTACGGCGATGACGACGGCTACAAACAAAAGCATCAGAAGAATGATCTTCTCGAAGCTGATGCCATGACCCGAGCCGCCGAGGCGGAGAGCGTCCCAATTGAAACGGCCGTTTTCAAAGAACAGATCCGCGGTCGCGGCCGGGATGCGCGAGACGATGCCGGCCATGATAATCAAACTGATGCCGTTGCCGATGCCGTATTCATCGATCTGCTCACCGAGCCACATCATGAACATGGTTCCGGTGGTCATGATGACGACCATTGTCAGGACGCAAAATGTCGTGTTGTAGCCGACCAGTCCGTTATTCGCTCGATCGGGGCCTATGCCCATGCTGTAACTGACATACATGTACGCCTGGAACAAGCAGATGAATACCGTTGCAATGCGGGTGTATTCGTTGATCTTTCGGCGACCGCTCTCACCCTCTTTGGAGAGCTTTTCTAGCGGCGGCCAGACGGCAGCCAGCAGCTGAAAGATAATAGAGGCGGAAATATAGGGCATGATGCCGAGGCCGAAGATCGAGGCGCCGCTGAGATTGCCGCCGGAGAAGAGCGAGACGTAGCCAAGGATTTGGCCCATCGCTCCACCGCCGCCGAGGTTCTTGTACAGCTTCGCTTGATCGATATACGGCAGCGGTATGGAGATGCCGATGCGATAAATAGCGAGGAACAACAGCGTCAAGAAGATCTTCTGCCGCAGCTCCGGGATCGCGAAAATCGCTTTGATTTTGCCCATGATCTTCCTTCCCCTGGGAGGCGAATCGAATTCCGCCTCGTCGCCGTCCTGCGCTTGTCCGAAAGCGAGCCGGGAGCGTGAGCGACCGGAGGTTTGAAAACTCCGGTCGCTCACGCTCCCGGCTCGCTAAATCAGATCTAAACCTTCTTCGCCTTCTTCGGCTTCATCTTGTTGCGAACTGGCTTGCTCGGCGGCGGAATGACTTCGGTCGTGCCGCCCTTGGCTTTGATCTTCTCGTCCGCGGACTTGGAGAAGTGATGAGCCTTGATCGTCAGCTTGTGCGTGAGATCGCCGTGGCCGAGGATACGAATGCCGTCCGATGGGCCATTCGCCAAGCCAGCGTTTTTCAAGGCTTCGATATCGACGATGTCGCCGTCCTTGAAATGGGCATCAAGGTCGCCAACGTTGACGATATGAAACTTGGAATCCCAGGAGGCGTGGCTGAAGCCGCGCTTCGGGATGCGGCGGAACAGCTGCATCTGGCCGCCTTCGAAGACCGAAGTTGGCTTCTTGGCACCAGCGCTGGCCCACTGGCCCTTGGCACCGCGCGAGGCCGTCTTGCCGTGGCCTGAGCCGACGCCGCGACCGACGCGCTTTTTCAGTTTGCGTTTCTTGACGCCATGACTGAGTGTTGAAAGATCCATTAGAGAGTCACTCCTCGCAGCCGTGCCACATCTTCGCGGGTCCGAAGGAGCAACAAGCCCTGAATGGTTGCCTTAACCAGGTTGAGGGGATTCGAGCTGCCGTGAACCTTGGTCAGGATGTTGCGGATGCCGCAGCATTGCAGCACATCACGCACGCCTGGGCCGGCTTTGACGCCAGTACCCGGACCGGCCGGCACCAAAACGACCCGGCTAGCGCCGTATCGACCGACGACGCGATGAGGAATCGTATCACCGCGAAGCGAGATCCGCTTCTGGCGCTTCATCGACTCTTGCGCGTCCTTTGTTGCCTTTTCGACGGCGGGCGGAACTTCGTTGGCTTTGCCATAGCCGGAAGCCACGCGGCCCTTGTTATCGCCGACGACGACGAGCGCGTTGAAGCTGAACCGTCGTCCGCCCTTTACCACGGCGGCGCAACGGCGAATCTTCACCACGCGATCTTCCAAACCGTCCTGCCGTCCGTCACGTTCTCGCGCCATGATCGACTTCTATTCTAAACCGTAGGAATGATCGTTCGTGCCACTAAATTAGTCTTTATATAGCCGCCGGCTTGCCGGCGGTGAATCAAGACCGCCGGCTTGCCGGCGGTTATATAGATTTCGGAGCCTTTGGCTCTTTGGCTGGCTTCTCCGCTTTCGGAGCCGGTGCAACAGCCGCCGGCGCTTCCGCGGGCGGGTTCTTGACTGGCCGCGATTCGGAACATTTCAGGCCGGCGGCGTTCGCCGCTTCCGCGAGGGCTTTGACGCGACCATGAAACTTATAATGGCCGCGATCGAACGCCGCGAGAGTAATCCCCTTGGCCTTCGCCGCTTCGGCGAGCTTCGTGCCGACCGCCGACGCTGCTTTGACGTTGCCGCCGTAAGGGGTCGTGGCGCGAATGTCCGGATGATTGCTGCTCGCGGCGGCCAGAGTCGCGCCTGTCTCATCGTCGATGAGCTGGGCGTAAATATGCTTCGAGCTGCGGAAAATCGTCAGCCGCGGCCGGGTGGTCGTGCCCTCGATTTTTCGGCGGACGCGGCCACGGCGGCGCTGGCGTCGTTTCTCTGTGGACTTTTGATGATTCATAGCAGCCTCGAAACTCTCCATTACCCGGAACGCAAGCGACCGGCTCGCGGACTTCACCCCGTGCTTGCGCTTGGGGCTGGCGAGCGCGGTCGACCGGCGAACGAGATCAACCGCCGCTGGTCAGGGACTTGCCTTCCTTACGACGGACGCGCTCATTTTCGTAGCGGACACCCTTGCCCTTGTAAGGCTCAGGCTTACGGGCCGCTCGCACTTCGGCGGCGAACTGCCCAACTTTTTGCTTGTCAGCGCCGGTCACGGTAATCGCCGTGTTGTCGACTTTGCCCTGAGCATCTTTGCCGAGTTCGACCGTGACGCCTTCCGGCGGAATCAGAGTGATGGCGTTGGCATAGCCGACGGTCAGAACAATGGCCTTCTTGTCCATGCGCGCCTGGTAGCCGATGCCTTCGATCTTGAGCTTCTTCTCGAAACCCTTGACCACGCCCTCGATCATGTTGGCCACGAGGCTGCGCGTCAGGCCGTGAAGAGCCTTCGACTCGCGCTCGTCATTGGGCCGGGTGACCTTGATCGTCTTGGCCAAGTCATCGACGACGATCGAGATCGTCCGATGGTGAGCCATTTCGAGCTTGCCTTTGGGGCCTTCCACGAACACTTTGCCGTCGGCGACCCGAACCTTGACTTTATCGGGCACTGCGACGGGTTGCTTTCCGATACGAGACATCGTCGCTCCCTTTTACCACACGGTGCAAATGACTTCGCCGCCAAGGCGCTGAGCCTTGGCTTTGCGGTCACTCATCACGCCCTTGCTCGTGCTGATAACGTAAATACCGAGGCCGTCGAGGACCGGCTTGAGATCCGAGTGTCCCCAATAGAGCCGACGGCCGGGACGGCTGGCGCGTTGAATGTGACGAATCACACGCTCCCCGTCGGGGCCATACTTCAGGAAGACGCGCAAGGTGATATGAGCCACGCTCATGTCGGTTGCCGGCTGCAGCGTCGTGTGCCCTTGTTCGTCCTTGACCAACATCCCGATCTGATAATCGATGATGAAGCCTTCTTCCTTGAGCACCTGGGCGATATTGACTTTGAATTTGGTGGCCGGCATATCGACGGCGGGACGCTCAATTGTATTGGCGTTTCGCACGCGGGTCAGCATGTCGGCGATTGCATCGGTCATCATCGGCGGAATACCTTTATTACCAGCTGGCCTTCATGACGCCAGGAATGAGCCCGTCGCTCGCCAGGTTGCGGAAACAGATACGGCACACGCCGAACTTCCGATAGACGGCGCGCGGTCGGCCGCAAATCTTGCAGCGCAACCGAATACGAATCCGTTCGCGCGGCGGCATCTTGACTTTGGAGTCCGGCTTGCGGCTGGCTTCCAACTTGGCCAGTTGCTTGCGGAACATCACGTTTTTCGCGGTAGTTGACATTCGTTGACTCGCTCTCCGATCGCTCCAAACGCAGCTGGCACTCTATGCCGCCGCGCTGGCACGCATGTTATTTTCAGGTCTCCCGAAACGGCATGCCGAAGCCGCGCAGCAGTTCGCGGGCCTCATCGTCCTTGCGCGTGCTCGTGACGAAAGTCACATCCATACCCTGGACGAAGTTTACCTTGTCCGGGTCGATCTCCGGGAAGATCTGTTGCTCGGCCAGCCCCAGGCTGTAGTTGCCGTTGCCGTCGAAGCTCTTCGGGTTGATGCCGCGAAAGTCGCGGATACGAGGCATGGCGATCGAAATCAAACGATCCAGAAACTCGTACATCCGCCTGCCGCGAAGCGTCACCCGGCAGCCGATTTCATTGTTCTCGCGAAGGCGAAACGCGCTCACGGCCTTCTTGGCCTTGGTGATCTGGGCCTTTTGCCCCGTGATCTGCGTCAGCTGGTCGGCCGATTGCTGCATGCGGTTCTTGTCCTGCAGCGCCTCGCCTACACCCATGTTGACGACGATCTTCTGCAGCTTGGGCATGCTGTTGACGTTGTCCCGCCCGAATTTCTTCAAGAGGGCAGGAAGGATTTCCTTCTGGTATTTGTCCTGTAGCCGAGCCATGTCCACTCTCGTTCTGTCAGCAATGGGACGCGTGGCGTCCCGGATCTCGATAAAGAATTACTTGGCCGGGGTCGTGGTCTTTTTGGCATACTTAGGCCGGGCCTTGCTCAACACACCGAGCATGGCGTTGCATTTTTTGCAGAAGCGTTCCTTCGCTCCCTCTTCGGTGTAACGCCTGCCGACTCGAACGCCCTTCCGGCACGTCGGGCAAAAGAGCATAACGTTCGACAGAGCGATCGGCATCTCCATCGAGAGACGACCGCCTTGCGGATTGCGGCGGTTGGGCTTCACGTGCTTGTAAACACGATTGACGCCTTCGACGACGATCTTGTTCTTGTCGATCAGAACGCGAAGCACCTTACGAGCGCGGCCATCCTCGGCGTCGTCGCCCGTCACCACAACCACCATGTCGTCTTTGCGAATCAACATCGTAAACACCTTCTGGACGCAATTCAGATTAAACGACTTCGGACGCCAGCGTCACAATTTTAGCGAAGCCCGATTCACGCAGCTCGCGGGCCACGGCGCCGAAGATACGGGTTCCGCGCGGGTTTTTGTCGGCGTCGATCAACACGAGGGCGTTGCGATCGAAGCGGACATAACTGCCGTCGTTGCGGCGGGTCGATTTCTTGCAGCGGACCACGACGCCTTTGACGACGTCGCCCTGCTTGACGTCGCCGCCCGGATGGGCTTTCTTGACGCTGGCAACGATGATGTCACCCAACCCGGCGTAATGCTTGCGTGAGCCGCCGAGCACCTTGATACACATGCACTCTTTGGCGCCGGTGTTGTCGGCCACGTCGAGGTAGGAATACATCTGAATCATCGAATCACCCGATCCTTACTGTGTATTTGTGGGGCACGTTTTCAACGTGCCCAGGCCTCGCCTTTTGCGGGATTCGGCCTCATTTCGACGCTCTCCCACGGACACATTGGAAACGTGCCGCCACATAGTCTAAACGGTCGGCGGCAGCGTCGGCGTTTCGGCAGTAGACATAACGGTTGCCGGAGCCTTCGTGACGATCCGAATCAGCCGCCAATGCTTCAGCTTGGAGATTGGCCGTGTTTCCATGATCTCGACTGTGTCGCCCAGGCGCGACTCGTTGTTGTCGTCATGAATGTGACAAATGGTGCGCCGCTTGATGTACTTGCCATAGCGGGGGTGTTTGACGAGGCGCGGGATTTCCACGCGCCGGGTCTTGTTCATTTTGTCACTGGTGACCACGCCGATTTCCGTGCGCCGTCGGCCGCGATCGGCTTCCGTTTGGTCTGGTTCGACTTTATCCACCATGTCGCGTTACGCCCCCTTACCGGCGGCCGTTTTCTCGGCCAGCAACTGTCGCTCTCGGATGATCGTCTTGAGTGCGCGCGATGTCACGCCTGCGCTTTTTTCATCTCGCTCGGCGTTTCCAGCCGATCGGTCGCCGACTGGCAGCGGAGCGAGAACAGATTCTTGGTCGTGTCTTTGAGGGCCAGCTCGAGCTGCTCTTCACCCAAGGCACGAATTTCCGCGGATTTCATCGTTCCTTACCCCACGTTGGGCCGACGTGCCACGAAACGGCAACGGAACGGCATCTTGTACGCCACACGAGCCAGTGCGTCACGCGCCGCCGTCTCCGGCAACCCGCCTATCTCGAACAAGATCATGCCGGGCTTGATGACGGCAGCCCAATACTCCGGCTCGCCCTTGCCCTTACCCATACGCGTCTCAGCCGGGATGGCCGTGATCGACTTGTGGGGAAAGACACGGATGAACAATCGACCTTCGCCGCGAATCGAATGCGGCGCAAGTAATACGCCCGGCTTCGATCGACTCGGCGCTGAGCCAGCCACCCTCGAGGGATTGCAAGCCAAACTCGCCGTAGCTCACGGTATTGCCGCGTTGGGCATTACCTCTTACCACGCCCCTGTGGCTTTTTCTGAACTTTACTCGCTTGGGCATTAGAGGCATCGGTTGGATCCTCCCCTGTCAGATAGTCACCGTTATTGATCCAGACCTTGATGCCAATGTTGCCTTGAGCGGTCTTGGATTCGGCAAAAACCATATTCCACACGAGCCCGCAGAGTCGACAGCGGAATGCTGCCGGCCATGCCTTTTTCACAACGAGCCATTTCCGAGCCGCCGAGACGGCCCGACATCTGAATCTTGATACCCTTGGCGCCCGCCTCCATGGTGGTGTCGATCGCCCGCTTCATCGTGCGACGAAAGCTCGAACGCTTCGCCAACTGACCGGCGATGTCCTGAGCCACCAGCTGCGGATCGATCTCGGGGCGATGGACTTCCAAGGTCTTCACTTCAATGTGCCGATGGCACAGATCCTCGAGTTCCTTGGTCAGCTTGTCGACCTCAGTCCCCTTCTTGCCGATAATCATGCCGACCTTGCCGGTATGGATATAAACGACGACTTTTTCGCGAGTCCGATGGATGCGGACCTTGGAAATCATCGCTTCGGCATAGCGCTTCTTGACGAACTTGCGGATCTTCTGGTCTTCGACGAGCAGTTCCGCGAAATCCTGCTTGCTGGCGTACCACGTACTGGACCAGTCAACCATGATTCCCGTGCGAAAGCCTGTCGGCCTGACTTTCTGACCCATGTGTCAAACCACTCCCACTTTGTGCGCCATGAACTTTAGCCGCTCTCTCTATCTCAAATACCGCTTATTCGTCAACTGCCTCGTTCGGCGTCTCGTCTAGATCCGAAAGCGTCACGCGGATATGAGCGTAGCGCTTCTTGATCGGATAAGCGGTGCCGCGAGCGCGCGGCTGGATCCGCTTCATGATCGGGCCGCCATCAATGCACGATTCGACGATGACGAGATCGTCGATGTCGCGGGCGCCGCGGTCTTCGGCATTGCCGAGCGCGCTCTTGAGGACCTGCTCCAAAAGTCGAGCACCGCGGTTCGGCAGAAAACGAAGCAGCTCAAGAGCCTCGTCAGCCGCTCGACCACGTATCAGCGTGGCGAAGGGGCGAAGCTTTCGCGCCGTCACGTCGGCAAAGCGATGGAGAGCACGATATTCCATGAGTACAAACCTCACCTATCCGGCCTACCCGGATCCGTCATCTAAAGTTCGCGGCCGACGCAAAATACTTCCGGGGGCAGGATTTGAACCTACGACCTCCAGGTTATGAGCCTGGCGAGCTGCCACTGCTCCACCCCGGGAACTATATTCGGAGTTTATTTCTTGTTGCCCTTGCCGCCGCTATGTCCCTTGAAGGTCCGCGTCGGAGAGAATTCGCCGAGCTTGTGCCCGACCATATCTTCCGTGATGTATACCTTCACGAACTGACGGCCATTGTGGACGAGAAACGTCACGGCGACGAACTCAGGTACCACAGTGGTATCACGCGACCACGTCTTGATGGGCTCGCGGTTGTTCGTGCTCTGGTTTTTTTCAACCTTCGCGAACAGCCGCTCGTCGACGTACGGGCCTTTTTTCAGTGAACGACTCATCGCACTACCCCAAAGAGCAAACAATGATTATAAAGCCGCGAACTACCTTGTCTAGGGAAAGAAGCGTTTTCGACCTCTCTCATGGCGAGCCGGGAGCGTTAGCTCCCGGCGAGCTTTACGCTCGCTCAAATTTTCTCCGGGAGCTGACGCTCCCGGTTCGCCATGGGAGCATCGAATTCTATCAATGATGCTTACCAGGGCGCCGACGACGAACGATGGCTGAGTTCGACGGCTTTCGCTTATTGCGCGTCTTCCCGCCCTTGGACAACACACCCGTCGGTCCGCAGGGATGACGACCGCCAGCTGTACGACCTTCACCACCACCCATCGGATGGCTGACCGGATTCATCGAGGTGCCGCGGTTGTGAGGCTTACGCCCCTTCCAACGCTTTCGGCCCGCTTTACCCAGGCTAAGGTTCATATGCTCCGCGTTGCCGATCGAGCCGATGGTGGCGCGGCACTCGGAGCTGATGCGGCGCACTTCGCCAGATGGCAAAGTCACCTGGGCCCATTTTCCTTCGCGAGCCGAGAGGGTCGCGCTGGTGCCCGCACTGCGGCAGATCTGACCGCCACGGCCCGGCTGCATTTCCAGATTGTGAATCGCCATGCCGAGAGGCACTTTCCGCAGCGGCATGCAATTGCCGATGCGTGGCTCCACATCGTCGCCGCTGGAAACTTTGTCGCCGGCCTTCAGCCCTTCGGGCGCCAGGATGTAGGCCTTCTCGCCGCCCACATATTCGATCAACGCGATCCGCGATGTCCGGTTCGGATCATATTCGATCGACAGCACGGTGGCGACGATGCCGTCGTTCTTCCGCTTGAAGTCGATGATTCGATAGCGGCGTTTGTGACCACCCCCACGAAACCGTGAGGTCACGACGCCCTGATTGTTACGACCGCCCGATTTGGTGATCGGTGCGAGCAGTGACTTTTCCGGCTTGTTCTTATTCGGATGCGTACAATCCTTAAAGTCGCTCACCGTCCCCTGACGGCGGCCGGCTGTCACTGGCTTATATTGGCGAATGCCCATAAATCACCTTAATCTCAGAAGAACTCGATCGGCGGGCTATCCGGCTTGAGCGTGATGATGGCCTTCTTCCAGGCCGACAGCTGCCCCATCCGGTTCTTGAAGCGCTTCTTCTTGCCCGCGCGGTTCATCGTCCGCACTTTCTTGACTTGGCAACCGAACAGCTCTTCCGCGGCGGCCTTGATCTCCTCCTTGGTCGCCCAGAGGTTGACCTCGAACGGAAAGGCATTGCGGTGCGTCGATTGATGCGTGCTCTTTTCGGTGATGAGCGGCCGCACGATTATCTGATGCGCTTCGAGCTTCGGGCCACGCGCTCGGCCCTGTATTAGTTTTTCTTCCATCGTACCCGTCCTTACTTGGCCTCGGCCTTAGGCTTCCGCTGGAGAGACTCGAGTGCCGCCTTGGTAAGCAGCAAGCGCTTCTGACGCAGCACGGTATAGGCGTTGAACTGGCTGACCGGGAACACCTCAAGCCCTTCGATGTTCCGGGCCGACTTGAACAGGTTGTCGTCGTACTCGGCGATACCGAGCAGAGTCGTCGTCCCTTTGAGCTTGAGCGCTTTCAGGACCGTGGCGATCTGCTTGGTCTCGATCTCTTTGACCGAGAGTTCGTCGACAATCATTGCTTCCTGATCTTGGAACTTGCTCAGCACTGCCATCCGCGTCGCGGCGCGGACAGCCTTCTTCGGCATGTGGTATTCGTAATCGCGCGGCTTGGGGCCCTTGGAGGTACCACCACCACGGCGCTTGTTCGTGCGTTTCGGACCGACGCGAGCGTTGCCGGTGCCCTTTTGGCGGAACAGCTTTTTCGTGCTACCCGCGACTTCACCGCGGCGCAGAGTCGAATGCGTACCGGCTCGCTGATTCGCCAGATACATGAGGACGACGTCATGCAGCAGTTGGCGATTGACCTCGCCGCCGAACTCCGCGGGATCGACATCGACGGAGCCGACCGTGTCGCCCTGGCGGTTGTAGACGTTCAATTTCAACATAAAGCCACCGCTAATTCATCGCCTGAACTCAGTTGGAGCGCCAGGCACAAAAGCAACAATTCGGTCCCGCCCATGCCGGGTACCGAACTTCATGAGCACGTCGAACTGTCGCGTCACGAGGTAAAAATAGCCCGGCTGGTCGAGATTGCTCGATAAGCCGGGCCACTGGTAAGCAACTTAGCTAGCCGAACCTGCCAGGACACGAATCTTAATATCAACCCCAGGCGGCAGACTCAAGCCCTTATTGAGAGCTTCGATCGTTTTGCCGGTAGGTTGGAGAATGTCGATGAGACGTTTGTGGGTCCTGATTTCAAACTGCTCACGCGACTTGCGATCGATGTGAGGACTGCGGAGAACGGTATAGCGCTCAATCCGAGTCGGCAAAGGGATGGGGCCGTGAACCTTCGCGCCGGTCTGTTCCGCAGTTTGGACGATCTCCAACGCGGTTCGGTCCAGAACCTCGTAGTCGTAGGCTTCCATGCGGATGCGGATGCGTTCGTTGGAAAAACCGGCCACCTCGACCTCCCAGCTTCATTCGCTCAATCTTCACTCTACGAAAGCATCAAGTTAGAGGTATCCGCGCAGCGTGTCAAGGGAATCGTCGTGATTTGGGCCGAGCAGAGCGCGATTGCTGGTCTTGGCGAGCCGGGAGCGTGAGCGACCGGAGAAAGTTCAAGCGAGCTTAATGCACTTCGGTCACCCACGCTCCCGGCTCGCCAAGATGATAATTACCGCGAAAAAAAGGTGATTCCCGCCTGCTCCCTTGCTATTGTCTCAGCAAGGTCCGAACGACAACTCAGATGCAGCTCAGGGAGATCGCACTCATGGCAGTCAACGCACCACTCAATCGCAAGCTTCGCATGGGCCTCATCGGCGGCGGCCAGGGGGCTTTTATCGGCAAAGTACACAGTATTGCCGGGGTTTTAGACAATCGCGCCGTGCTCGTCGCCGGAGCGTTATCGTCAGACCCGGCGAAGGCGAAAGCGTCGGCCCCGGATTACGACATCAAGCCCGAACGGGCCTATGGCTCGTATCAAGAAATGATCGCGAGCGAGCTTAAGCTGCCGGTCGGCGAACGAGTCGATTTCGTCTCCATTGCGACCCCGAATCATACCCATTTCGACATCGCCAAAGCGTTCGCCGAAGCCGGCTTCAATGTCATGTGCGATAAGCCGCTGACTTTTGATCTCCCCCAGGCGGAGCAGCTGGCCAAGGTCGTCGAGAAATCCGGTGTCGTCTTCGCGGTGACTCACAACTACACCGGGTATCCCTTGGTGCGACAGGCAAGGGAGATGATAAAAGCCGGAGAATTAGGCGAGATCAACGCGGTGCGGGCCTTTTACATCCAGGGTTGGCTGCGCACCAAGCTCGAAGGCGAAGGCCAAAAACAGGCCGGCTGGCGCACCGATCCCAAGCGCTCCGGCGCCGCGGGTTGCTTCGGCGACATTGCGACTCATGCCTACAATCTCGGCCGATTTGTCACCGGCCTGATTCCCAACAAGATCTCCTGTGTCTTGAAGACATTCGTCGACGGTCGGGCTCTCGATGATTATGGCACCGCGATGATTCAATACACCAACGGCGGTCTCGGCACCGTCACGGCATCACAGATCTCGCATGGCCGCGAAAACGACCTCTGGATCGAAGTCGACGGCACCAAAGGCTCGCTTGAATGGCATCAGGAAGATCCGAACCGGATGCTCGTCCGCTGCAACGGCAAGCCGCATCAAATTTACACGCGCTCCGGCGGTCCCTATCTCGGCGCTGATGCGGGCGCTGCCACGCGCACGCCGAGCGGCCATCCGGAAGGCTATCTCGAAGCGTTCGCCAATATCTACACGGCGGCGTTCAACGACATGGCCGCGCGCACAAGCGGCCAAAAGTTCGACGGTGCCAACAGCCTCTATCCCAACGTGGCCGATGGAGTGGATGGCATGAATTTCATCACGCAATGTGTCGCCAGCTCGGCCGAAGGCGGGGCGTGGAAGGTGTTGAAGCACGCGATGTGTCGGGCGTGAGAGAGAATAAAATAGGCGAGCGGCGCGGCATAAGCCCGCGCCGCTCGCATGACACATCGATTCACGCATACGTGACATCGACGCTCTTCACAGTGACATTGCTGGTGACGATGCCCATGTCGTCTCCGTTGGTGCCGGAAACAGAGGCCGTGCGCGAATGCAAATGGCCCGAGTTGTCGGTGACACGCAAGACGAATAGGTCGGCACCCGAACCCCCGATTTCGTTATCGGTAAACGAACCGGTGCTGCCCGAAGCCAGGGTCACGTCGGACCCGACGAGATCCCCGTTGGCGCCAGCCCGTTGCACGATGCTGAGCTGCCCCAGGACCTTGCCTGAGTAGTCGGCGTGGAGCGTATCCGGTTGAGGACCGCCCGTTTCGTTGATCTTCAAGCTCGCGTTTTGGGCGATATTGCCCTGAGCTTGAACGTAAGAACCTTCGTATCCGCTTCCCAGAGCCACGTTCAAATTGACCGCTGCCGTGCCGTTCAAGGCACCGCCGAAGAGCGTATAAAAATGATCATTTCCGCCGCCCAGATTGGCCTGGAAATTGAGCGCGGTATTGTTGATCGTGCCGAAGGAAGCGGTGACCTGATCGCCGCCCAGCTTGCTTACGAGGCTGTTGAGCGTGATCGCCAATTTAGGGGCGGAGACGCCTTTTGTGAAATCCATCTTCAACTGGTTCGAGCCGGAGCCGAGGTTGAGATTGATAGCCTCGGTAGCCGTCATCGTGCTCGTAATGGCGTAATCGATCTTGTCCGAGCCGCTGCCGGTATTGACTTGAATCGCGGTTATCGCCTTACCGGTCACCGAGACTGAACCGTCCGTGCCGGCGGCCGAAGCGACGACCGTGCCATTGCCGTTGTCACGAATAGTAACGAGATCGGTTTTGTTCCCCGTGTTGATAAGTAGAGTGTGCCCCTGAACGACGATGGAATTGGCTAACGTACTTGGGCAACAACGGTCCTCGAGTTGTTCGAGTTTCAAATTGCTGCGCCCTGCGCGACCTCGATTGGGATCTGTTTGGCGGCTGGACATGACGATTCCTCCTGATCGAAGCGGACTCGGATGAACGGGTTTACAAAGCCTCTGCCTCCTCAAGGGCTGAACGAGTCAGCCCCTGCAACCTATTGCGGTCCGCCCCCATCGCCACAAACAGCGACGGACGAACCTCGGCCCCCTAATATCGACATGTCGCAAGGATGTCCATGAGAGAAAAAACCGCGCGGACGGATTCTTTGTTGAAAAACCTAAGCCAGGCAAATTGCACAGATTGTTTATGGCCTCGCACCGGCCTTAGCTTTCCTATGTTCCGCGCGGAACATTGTGGCGGCATTCCATCCCAGCCAATTGAACTTTAGCAGCGGTGCGCGGAAATGGGCTTTGACGTAGAACGGCGCTGGCGTTCCTACGGCCTGTCCGGGAAGTTGGGTCCATGCCCGCGCTTACGCGGGCATGAAAGGCAATCGCCTGTGGCTTATGCGTGATAGCTAGGGAAACCTTAGGCACGTTCATGCCTACGCAAGCGTGGGCATGGCACTGAGCTTTCCGGAAAGCCTTTTAGACCGGCATCGAGCGACTGCGTGGAGCAGCCGCTTTATCTTACTTTTTTGAGCACAATCGCGCAAGGACCGCGAACCTTAGTCGTCCCTTCTTCGTCCATCCTATGTAAGGCAACGACATCGTAACACTTACCTTTAGACGGTACTCAAGATGTTCCCCGAGTCCACAATGATACCTGAAAGACCATCTTGGAATGCCGACCGGACTCCCGAATTCCGCTTCGCGGGCCAATCGGGCTCGCTGGCGAACGGTTATCCACTGCGCTTCTGACGCCGCCTACTTACATGTAGGTGCCTTTTTCAAGGCCGGGCGTCGAAAGATGCCCGGCCTTTTTTCGTTTGGGCTGGTAGATGAGACGGCTTAGCGGCGGTTTGAAGAACCGCAGACGAGGATTCGAGCGCCTCCCGGCCCACTGTAAATGGCCCGTTCGTCTATTGGTCAGGATTCCAGTTTTTCAATCTGGGGAGAGCGGTTCAACTCCGCTACGGGCTACTGGTTGTTTTCTGGTCCGGTTGTGTAACAGGAGCATGGCGATCTGATACGTCGCCGGTGGTGGTGCAACTCCATCCCGGACTACTCGAGGAAAAATTATGGTCCGTCGATATCCATTGAAACCGATACGTCCGCCTCTGATTTGGGGCCGTGGCGTAATGGCAGCGTATTCGCCTTTTAAGCGGTAAGGTGAGGGTTCGACTCCCTCCGGCCCCATTGGCCCGTAGCTCAACGGCCAGAGCCGGCTCCTTATAAGGGCCAGACGAGGGTTCAACTCCCTCCGGGCCGAACTGGGATCCAGGTGTTAGCGGCAGCATACCTGGCTCTTAACCAGAGTGGTGAGGGTTCGAATCCCTCGGGTCCCAATTGCACCCGTGATGTAACGGTAGCCTCCCTGCTCGCCATGCAGGTTGTGTGGGTTCAATTCCCGCTGGGTGCATTCGTTCAGGATGTAGGAAAGCCTGGGTAATCCGCCAGTTTCGGAAACTGGAGAGCGTGGGTTCAAATCCCACCATCCTGATTTTTTGGCCGAAGGCCAAAAAATAGAGAGTAGAGGAGAGAAAGGAGTGAGGGGACCACACTCGTTTCTCTCCTCTACTCGGTCTACTTTCAACTATCTACTGTCTGACTACCAGACAGCATTTGCGGTGTGGCCGAATGGTGAGGCCGCTCCCTGTTAAGGAGACGATCGCAGGTTCGATTCCTGCCGCCGCAGCTTCGTTACGGAAGGGCAAGCCAATTGGCGATGGCAGCCGTCTTGAAAACGGCCGAGCGATGAGCCTTGAGGGTTCAACTCCCTCCCCTTCCGCTCTTTGTGCCCTTGGCCGAGCGGCAAAGGCATCGGTTTTCCAAACCGGCTAGGTGGGTTCGATTCCCACAGGGCACTCTCGGGGATCGGCTAACGGTAGGCCGGCAGTCTTTGAAGCTGCTCGTGAAGGTTCGAGCCCTTCTCCCCGAACCTTGTCGAGTTTGGCCGTGTCGAGAAGTGTAATAGCTCCGGGGTCGTTTAACCGGTAGGACGACGGGCTCTGAACCCGTTGATGTTGGTTCGACTCCAGCCCCCGGAATTTAGGTGTGAGAAGTGGCTCGGTAGGCAAATGGCAGACCACCTTCGCTTAAAACGAGGGATGCTGTGGGTTCAACTCCCACCTGGGCCACTAATTCTTGTCCTCGTGGAGCAGTCTGGAGTGCTCGCCACCCTGTCACGGTGGAGGTCATGGGTTCAAATCCCATCGGGGACGCTTGTTGGCACGGTACGCAAACTGGTAAAGCGGCCAAGCTCAAACCTTGGTGAATGTTTGTGGGTTCAACTCCCACCCGTGCTACTGGAGGACGCGTCGGCTGGGCATTGGCGAGCCTAACTGCCTGTAAAGCAGCCGCTTTCGAGCTGTGCAGGTTCAACTCCTGCCCGACGCAATGACAGACGGCCCGTTCGTCTATCGGTTTCAGGACGCCAGCCCCTCGAGCTGGATGGATGGGTTCGATTCCCATACGGGCTAGATGACCAGGTGGTGGAACAGGCAGACACACGACGCTCAGAACGTCGCGCCTTAACCGGCATGGGAGTTCGACTCTCCCCTTGGTCACTCACTGGGCTGCTGGTCCAACAGGACGACGCCGGTCTTGCACACCGGAAATGAGGGTGCGACTCCCTCGCGGTCCACTCACGGAAGGTAGCCGGATACGGTTGGCCGGGCCGCTCTGCTAATGCGGTTCTCCCAACGGAGATGAGGGTTCGACTCCCTTGCCTTCCGCGTAACACCCTGATGGTGAAACGGACAATCATTCCTCGCTTCGAACGAGGCGTTCCGGGTTCGAATCCTGGTCGGGGTGCTGACAGTCCCGTCGTTCAGCGGCAAGGACGTCTCCATGACATGGAGAAAATCGCTGGTTCGAATCCAGCCGGGACTACTGATGGTGTCCGTAGTGTAGACGGCATTGCATGCGACCCTGTGAAGGTTGAGGCGGCGGGTTCGAATCCCCCCGGATACCCTATGGTTAGGAGTGTGCTCCTGGGAGAGCAAGCGGTCTCCAAAGCCGCCCGACACAGTTCGAATCCGTGCGCTCCTGCTTTATGCCGATGTGGCTCGATTGAGAAAGGCAGCGGTCTTGTAAACCGCCTCATGCTGGTGCGAATCCAGCCGTCGGCTCTATTTTGTCCTGGTGGTGTAACGGAGCAACACCAGACTCTTCTAAAGTCTTGATCCCGGTTCGAATCCGGGCCAGGATAGTTTCATCCTCGGAGTGTGGTGGTTCGCACGCGACCCTGCGAAGGTCGGAGGTCAGGTTCGACTCCTGACGAGGATACTTGACGCTGGAGCTGGATGGCTAGGCAACCGGCTGCAACCCGGTCGAAGTGGGTTCGATTCCCACCGGCGTCTCTGACAGCCAACTGCCGGTTTGGATTACATCTGAGAAATGTCGTGTCTGAACCAAATGCCTCGTTGGCTGTCTCTTTAGTAGGAAATGTGGCTGCGGCGACTGCCGGTTGGAGTACATCTGTTGTCGGTTCGATTCCGATCACCCACCCTGTCATTTTTATGGTGGGTGTAGCTCAACGGTAGAGCAATGCGTCTGACCAAGACCTCGTCGCCCGGCCAATGTGAAAAAGACCGACTGCCGGTTTGGAGTACATGCTTACTACGCCGGAGGTCGTGGGTTCGAGTCCCACCAGCGCCATTCGGCGAGCGAAGCGCTGTAGCTCAGTGGTAGAGCGCCGTAAGTCTCTGACCACAACTTCGTCGGTCTTTTGAACCACGCTCGACTGCCGGTGCGGAGTACATGGTACCCAATGAGTTCGAATCTCATCCGGCTTCGGTTTACCGAAGCCGAGAACTCTGCCCAATCATTCGTCGAGTGTTTTGAATCTGGACCGACTGCCGGTTTGGAGTACATCGATCCGACGGCCGCGGGTTCGAATCCCGCCAGCATCGCAAGATGTTGTAGCTCAGCCTGGTAGAGCATCGGAATATCTCTGACCACAACCTCGTCGGTCTTTTTTTTCGAAGGGAGGCCACCGATGGCCAATAAGGGTTTGTTTGCAAGCTTGAAGAGCCTGTTGCCGCGAGCGGACGCTTGGAACGAAGAGGGCGCCTGCGCCTACAAGTTGCCGCCGAAGCACGCTTTGGCCCAGCTGGCTTCGACCGGCTGCTTCAATGGCTCCTTTTACGCTAAGGCCGAGGATCAGTTGGCCACGGTGCTTACACTTGTGGACCAGGTTGGTGATAACGTCTTCCTGGCCAAGTTGGCGGTCTACAGCCGCGAGCGTGCCTTCATGAAGGACATGCCGGCAGCGCTGTTGTTGGTTCTGTCGAAGCGTGATCGGGACTTATTCCGCGCTGTCTTTGACCGCGTCGTGGACAATGGCCGCGTGCTGCGCACGTTGTTTCAGATGATTCGTTCGGGCCAGTTTGGCCGCAAGAGCTTGTCGTATGCGCTGCAGCGCGCATTTCAGCGTTGGCTGAACGATGCCAGTGTTGGAAAGCTGTTGGCGGCTTCGATCGGCAACGATCCGAGCCTGCGCGACGTTCTCCGCATGGCTCGTCCAACGCCGAAGAACAACGCTCGTCGATGCATTTTCGGCTGGCTGACGAACAAGCCGGTTGAGAAGTGGGCGCCAGCTTCGGCAGGCTGATCTTCCGGACGAGGCACGCGCGCTCGATGCCTACCGCAAGGCGGCAGCGGCGGAGGAGCAGGTTGCGCTGCTGGATGGTGTCCGCTTGCGCTGGGATTTGCTGGCGGACGCTGCCCGCGGCCCGAGCGTCTGGAAAGCGATTGCGCGGCAAATGGGGCCGCAGGCGCTGCGTATGAACTTGAATACGTTGCTGCGTCACGAGGTGCTGAACGATGCCAAAATGGTTGACTTCATCGCCGGCAAAATCGCCGACGCGGAGGAAATCCACGGCTCGCGTCAGTTCCCGTACCAGTATCCTGTCGGCTTACCTGAACGCCGAGGACGCTTTACCGCTCAAGGTCAAAGCTGCGCTTTGCCAGGCGGCTGAGATTGCATGTGGCAACGTGCCGACGCTGCCAGGTCCGGTCGTTATCGGTCTGGACGTGTCGGGATCGATGCAGTCGGCCGTCACAGGAAACCGTGGTCGCGGGGCGACAAGCAAGGTCCGCTGCGTGGACGTGGCGGCGTTGTTCGCGGCGGCCATCCTGCGCCGAAATCCGGATAGCGTTGTAATTCCGTTTGACGACAAGGCGCACCGTGTCCGGTTGGATCCACAGGATACCATCCTGAGCCTGGCCGCGCGTCTTGCCAAGTATGGCGGCGGTGGAACCAACTGTTCGGTGCCGTTGGTGGAAGCAAATAGCACCTACGGCAATCGCCGATTCGCAGGCTGCGTGCTCGTGAGCGACCAGGAAAGCTGGATCGGCACGGGTCGTCATGGATCGACGGCCGTCATGACGGCGTGGCACGAGTTCGTGAAGAATCAGATGTGCCTGCCCGGCCGAGATGCTGCTGGCCCCAAGCTGGTCTGCATCGACCTGCAGTCGTATACGACGACGCAGGCTCCGGATCGTTCGGACATTTTGAACATCGGCGGCTTCAGTGACGCGGTGTTCGGTGTGGTCGCTTCGTTCCTGAGTGACGCGGGTAACCGTTTTGTCACGGAGGTCGAGGCAATCCAGTTGTAATCAAAATGGGGGCAGGCACTCGTCTGTCCCCTGTTTTTTTTGGCACGCCTCAAAGAACTTTGGCTTCGGCTCGCGGCCCTAATCGAAATCAAGCATTCGAGAACTGGGAAACGCGAATCGAGAATAAATTACGGGCCCTCTATTCTCATGTCGATCTCTGTCTCTGCCAGTGCGATTCCGGTGCCATCGGTCAAAGTCGGCGCAGAATCGCGGGCCGGTTAAAGGGTCCCACCGACTTTGAGTCAAACTGGATTGCCAGTTGACCTCTCGATCGATCTGCGGGAATTATCAGGGGTCTGGCCTTCACCCCGCGGATATGGCTGGCCAGAATCAATTCGACCTTTACGTCTCCTACCAGACCTTTGGAGCGGGCAATTCGCACGGGTAGTACCACCATTCCACCTGGACTCACAAGGACAGAGTTTTTCTCCGTTTCGATGGAGAGTCTGCTCGTCTCGACGACAGTGATGAGTTGATCATTCGGCGTTATCGCGCTGTAGCTGACCTGATGATCGGTGTCACCGTCACGGATCGTCGCGATTGTCATGATACAGACACGGCAGGTTCTTCCTCGCTCCATCCAGGGAGGGAGGGTAAACGGATATTCAAACTCCTTAGCATCGGCGCCGACTTTCAGTGTTGGGCCGCTCGCGCCTTGCAAATGTCTTGCTTGCCGGTCTGCCAGACGTACCTCTAGCTCACCCGCATAGCTACCGCGTTCGATGCGGTAATGCCTTTTGACTACCGTGCCACAGGGGCCCATCCCCATCTCGTAGTCCGCTACGACCTTGAATGGTACTGGTATCGTGACGGCAACGAGAACGGAGCCAGTTTCAGGTTGGCCTCGAGGGGCGGCCAGGGTCGCCGTTCGTGATTCTGACTTGTCTCCGATCATCGCCAAGCCTCGAATCGTCATACGGTGGACAGTGATCTTGGCTGCGGTTTCCGTAGATAGCGTGATCTCGACGTTGCTTTGACCCGAAGCAATGGCGGCTGGGGCAATCTTAATGCCTGAAGGAAGGTCATCGAAAGCGAGCGTTATTGGGCCATTGAATCCGCCGAGGCGCTCGGCGTGGACCTTAAGTTTCGCTTGCCCCCCGCGGGGTAGATTAACAGCATCGGTAACCAAGCGCAGCCGAAAGTCGGGCGAATCTGGTCGCGCGACACGAAGCCGATAACTGAAGGCGGGGCCGCCTCGGGTTCTAAATCGTTCAGATACCTGGACCTTATAGGACCCTTCCTCGGGAGCTACGAACTCAAAACTGGGGTCAGCGTCTTTCGCCGTAGACTCGACTCGAGCCAGTTGCTTCCCCTTTTTATCGGTTAGGGTAAGGACCGCTTGTAATGGCGACCCCAGGCGAATCGCGCGCATCTCCAGACGAAGCTTCTCCCCCTTGACGGCATTGAATTGCCACTGATCCACCACACCCGGCTTGGTTATCCGGCCATTGAGAACTGCAGGAACAGTTACGCTTTGCATCTCGTCAGATTTGGAATCATCTCGTTTCAAGATTTCAGGCAAGTCGTCCAGATCGAGTAGGATCTCGTTGAGTGTCTGGCCCGCAATAGTGGGACGGACACGGTAATCTCGTTCCGCGTTCAAGGGCAACTTTGTCTCAAATGGCATCTCTAAACTCGATGCGCCAGATTGCATCTTTAGCGTGACGTGGTCTCCTCCTGCGCCCGCCGAGTGGATAGAAGCAATCAACATAGGGATCGGTCGTGAGGGAAAGGCGGTATACATATGCAGGGCCGCCTTTGTTATTCGCATCCTGGATGCGGACGGAGTAAGTTGCATCGGCGGGTGCGATAAATCTCAGCAGTGGATCTTTGCGAATTCCTTCTGCGCTTTCTATAAGAACCCTACCTTGTGAATCGATTATGGCTATTGTGGCATCCAGCGGGGAACCTGATGCGCGAAGCATTGACTTCGCAGGTTATCGCTTGCCCCTTCCGAGCGGAGAATGACCAGATATCTACATCCTGACGTGGAAAGATTCGGCCATTGATGGTTACAGGGAGCTTGACGGATACAGGAATCGGGTCGCCTTCGATCTCGTCCTCAATGATTTCCGGCAGTTCACCAACCACAAAGGTCAGACCGGAGGCCGCCCCTTCCGCGGTCCAAACACGAGCCCGGCGAACTCCCAGAGCTGCATCTGCTGAGATTCGAAGGGATGCAGCCATGTCGCGCGGATAGTCTTCCGCTTGCTGCGAATCGGGAAGCGGCAACAACGGTCCTTCAAAAAATAGAGTTGGCATCTTCTCGATCTTCGAAGGGGAATGTATGCCGGTCCCTAATACCTCAAAGCCACACCGATCATAGAGGAACAGCCCGCCGACTCGGATTGGAACGGTCGTTCCTCGTTGTCCACCCGCTGGAAACAGATACGAAGCGACTGGCGGATTCGCCATTGCTCGATCATCCGCGCAGGCGACAATTAGTACCGATAGAAGACCGAGGGACAATAATCGCATAGTAATGTCGGGGCTTGAGGTCACAGCAGATCGTGAAGCACTTTGCCATTGTTCACTATTTTAATTGGTCGGCCTTCCGGCGTGATGAACTCTTCCTCGGGACTGATGCCCAGGAGTGCGCAGATCGTGGCCGAAAGGTCTTCGGGTCCGTGAGCGTCGCTAGCGGGGCGTTCGGCACGCGCATCGGATTTGCCGAGAAGTCGGCCCCCTCTGATACCGCCGCCGCCGAGCGCCACGGTGAAGACAGGCCCCCAATGATCGCGGCCCGAGTTGGCGTTGATGCGCGGCGTCCGGCCAAATTCTCCGGTAACGACGACCAAAGTAGAATCGAGTAGTCCGCGGTCGCGTAGATCACGGAATAATGTGGCCATTGCGGCGTCGAGAGCTGGGAGTTGCTTCTTGAGCACGCCAAAGTTGTTATCGTGCGTGTCCCAATTGCTATGGTCGATGGTGACACAGCGAACGCCAGCCTCGACCAGCCGGCGCGCCATCAGACATGATTGGCCCAAGGCGTTGCGGCCATATTGTTCACGAAGGTTCTCCGGTTCGGCGTGAATGTCGAATGCCTTCTTCGATTCGGCTGACGTCATCAAATCAAACGCCTTTTGTTGAAATACACTTATCGTTTGAGCGTGTTTGTTGGCGCGCGCTTCGACGCTCTGTTGATAACGATCGAGATCACGCAGTAAGAGCCGGCGCGATTCGAGACGATCGGCGGACAGGATCGGCGGCGGTACAACATCCGGGACGGTGAAGTTGGGAGCATTCGGATCCGCATCCACGACAAAGGGCGCTGCACCCGGGCCGAGATAAGCGGGGCCACAGCTGGGGTGCATCTTCGGAAGACAAACAAAAGGAGGCACCGAGCCGCGCGGACCAAGTTTTCTGGCGATGATGGACCCGTGTGCGGGACGTTGATTGTTGGGATTTAGGTTGGCGTTGAAGCCGGCTCCCGGAAAGTATCCGGTAAGCATATAGTGATCCGCCGCACCATGGTCCGAGTTATGGTGCGTAAACGATCGGATCAGAGACACCTTGTCCATCTGGCCGGCAAGGAGCGGCATTAGCTCCCCGATCTGGATGCCAGGGACGTTGGTCTCGATCGGCTTGAATTCGCCCCGAAATTCGGCGGGCGCGTTCGGCTTGAGATCGAACGAGTCGATGGTACTCAGGCCGCCATGGAGGAACACATAAATCAGCGAGACATCGCGCGTTGGCTTTCCAGCTGCCGCAGCATAAGCTTGGCGACTCAGAATATCAGATAGGCCGAGCGACATGCCAAAGCAGCTCGCCGTCCCAAGGCGTAGCAGATCTCGGCGGGCCAGTCCGTCACAATAGCGAGATCGAGTCACGATAGCTCTCCGATCGGGTCCAGGCTGGTGCAACACTTCTACTGGGCATTTGGAGCGCTGAAACAGAGATGCTCAATGATTGAACAAAAACTCCAACGAATTCATCATGCTCCACGCCAGATCTTCGGCCCCCTGCCGCCGCCGATCCTTATTGTCACGCATGTGGGATAGCGCTCGAAGACGCTCAGGTGCCGTCGGGTATCGGCTATAGAAAGTCAAATATAGTTCTTCAATGAGCGCGGCATCATCGGGCTGACGTTTGCAGAGCCGAGAGATCATTCCCGAGTCGTGACTGATACGGGCCTGTATTTCTGGCGCATTAAGCAGATGTAGCACTTGCGCGAGGCTGGGCTCATGAATCCGCTCGCATTCACAGGCCGAGCGTCGCTCAGGCCGACCGAACACTTTGAGGAAATAGTGAGGCACCTTGCTATCCCAAAGTTGGATTGCGCGCGTTCCCGCGGTGGCACCACTAAATTTCTCGCTTATGCCCGTGGTCTGGCTTACCATGTCGCACAAAACCTCGGCCCCGACCCGCTTAAACAGGGCTCGTGAGTAGTTCTGCTCATCGCGCTCATTGGTCGCGTTTGGCTTGGAAGAAAGCTGATAAACTCGAGATGCGGCAATGAGCCGAATCAGGGCTTTATGGTCATACTTTGTATCCATGAGATGCCGCGCTAGAGCATCCAATAGTTCGGGATTGCTCGGCGGATTGGTGGCGCGGACGTCGTCGACGGGCTCGACCAGACCGCGTCCCATCATGTGAGCCCAAGTGCGATTAGCCAAGTTGCGAGCGAACCACGGATTTTTAGGTCCAGTCATCCATTTGGCGAGGTCCTGACGTGCCTCCGCCGCGCTCGCGGGGGACTTGGGATCGGGCATCTTCTCCCCTAGCGGGTAGGCGGCAATCGTCTCGCCCGTGCGTGGGAGCTTCGCAATGGCAAGCCCATCTTCAGTCAGCGTCTCACCCAATGGGCCCGATCGGACAGCGACGCCTGTAAAGAATGCGTTCATACCGAAATAGTCGTGCTGGCTCCAGCGATCAAAAGGATGGTGATGACATTCGGCACAAGCGATGCGCACGCCCAGAAAAACTTGTGAAAGCGTGCTGGCAGCTTCACCGGGCTTGGCGACCACCTTGTAGAATGGGCCAGGCCCCAATTCGGTGAGAGGCCCCTCCGCGGTCACGATTGAGCGAGCGAAGCGATCCAACGGCATATTCGCCGCAATACTATCGTGGATCCAACCGTAGTAAGCATGAGCGCGCTTATAGCCCAGGGCACCGCGATCGACCCGCAACAAATCGGCCCATTGCAGAGACCAGAAGTCGGCGAATTCTGGCCGTTGCAGCAACTCCTCAACCAGCAGCGTCCGACGGTAGGGGCGCTTGTCGGACAGAAATCGGCGCGATTCCGCGGCAGTTGGGAGAGTGCCGATGAGATCGAGATAGATTCGGCGAAGATACTCCGAGTCGTCTGCCAAATCGGAAGGTGCGACATTGAGCTTACGAAGTTTCGCGAAGACGAAACGATCGATGAAGTTGTTTTCGGGCGTAACGGGAAAGTTGGCGATTCGTTCCGTGCGCGGGACCGAAACACGGATGATGCTGACCTCGTTCATGAAACTCGCCATTACCGCCGCTTCGCCGGGCGTATCCCCTGCCAAGGCCAAGCCGTTCACGTCGACGCTGACCAGTCCTTCGTTGTTTGATTGAAAGCGCGCGAGTCTTGTCACGTCGCGTTCCGCACCATCGGAATAGCGAGCGACGACCCGCAATTGTTGGGCTTCATGTGGCCATAAGACTCGGTCCCCGGGTTCGAGACGCACGGATTGGACAAGCGGGTCGGCTGCCGTACCGAGCGGCGTACCGGAGGTAATCCAGGCTCGAAGGGTTTCGTAATCCGCGGATTGACGCGGAACGCGTGCTCCGCCGCCGTGCGGAACTTGGCCGCTTACCTTTCGTAGAAGCAAGCTGGCCTCCGCGGAAGCAGGGAATATGCGCCTGCCACGGGCTTCCTTGATTAACGCCGCATGGTCGGAAGCAGGGTCGAATCCAAAGACGGAGAGCTTAAAACCATTTTGGCCCTCAGCTTTGCCATGACACCCCGAGGCATTGCAGCCCTGACGGCTGAAGATCGGCAAAACGTCGTTTATATACGTTATCTGCCGAGGCTTCGTCGTTTCCGTCACTTCAACTTTGACGTCAAGCGTCTTCCCCTCAAGCTCGACGCGAATCGTCGTTTTGCCATCAGCAACAGCGCGAACCACCCCATCGACCGAAACCATGGCAACGCTGGTATCTTTGGCGGTAAAGCGCACCTTACGAGTCAAATCCACAGCACGATCATCCGGTAGTAGGCCGTTGACCAGGAGCGAATAAGATGCCGTGGGCCCTTTGAGCCGGACTTCGATTGGATCAACCTTGATGATCGGGCCATCAGCCGATGCGCAGGTAGTAAGCAACAAAAAGCAGACAAGTGCGCGCCATATCATGGTATTTGCTGCCTCCGCGGATGATGCAAGGCATGAGCTGGGGAATGAAGTAGGCGGGAATGACTCTATCTATGTACCAGGTGAACGAGATTAGGACAAAACATTTTCAGCCTATGTCGTTGTGTCCTCACTCACTCCTCAAGATCGTACAAGCGCACCGCCCCATCAAAACAGGCAATGGCCAAGCGCTTACCTTCTGGATGTAGGCCTAAGTCACGGGCATTATTTGGCAGCTTGATCGTGTGTGAAGCCAGAGGTTCAGTGGGCTGCCAAAACCAGAGCACACCGCCATTGCCGCCGCCGACAGCGATTACCCAGCCGGAGGGGTGAAATGCTACTCCCCAAGCAGTGCCTTGAAACGCTTCCTTAGGCTTCAGTTGTATTTTCTGTTTACCGGTCTCCCAATCGAACAGCACGACCAACGGCTTGCCGACCCCGGCGAAGGCGTTGGTGACTTCGCTGATACCGGCACAGGCTAACAGCTTGCCATCGCTATTGAACGTCATTCCTCGGGAGCCGCCATGATCGGCCATGAATATCGGGTCATACTTATACAGCACAGAGGCGTCGAGAGTGCGAACCGACTTACCTGTCGCCAGCTCCCAATGCCGGACGACTCCCTTGAGGTCGGCACTGGCCAGAGACTTACTGTCGGGGTGAAAGACAAGGTTGTAGACATGGCTTTCGTGCGCTTCCAGGGTTGAAAGCTCTTTGCCTTCAGGGATGGACCATAGACGAACGAGACGGTCGTTGCCACATGATGCGAGAGTCTTGCCGTCGGGACTCACGGCCAAGGCGCGGACCCATCCCTTGTGCGCCTGAATGGACCAGAGTGGTGACGGCTTGTCGCTCTCCACGGGCCAGGCGATCATCTGGCCCGTGTAATCGGCGGAAAACAAGGTTTTTCCAGCGAAGGCGAGCGCGCGCACCCAACTCCGGTGGCCCTCAAGCGTCGTCTTCTTACTGCCCGCCAGTTCCCAACGTTGTAGGGTTGCTTCCTGTCCTCCGGCGAAAACGAATCGGCCGGACGGGTCGAATCGGCAACCGAGCAGCGGGGCAGAGTGTTTCAGATCGGCGCCTGGCTTGGTTTTAATGGGATCGATTGCCAAAGGCTTGCCAATCACGTCAGCACCTCGCCGATTGGTTTCGATTTGGGGTCGCCGATTTGGATCGGCCGCGAATCGACGTAGTGATTCTTCTTCGGGTCGAGGCCGACCGCTTTTAGGTAGGTATGGAACAGGTCGCCAGCACCGACCATGCCGTCGGCGACCGCGGTGCCAGCGGCGTTGGTTTTGCCATGAGCGATGCCGCCTTTGATGCCGCATCCGGCCAGCGCGACAGACCAGGCCGCGCCCCAATGATCGCGGCCCAGATTGCGGTTGATCGCTGGCGTCCGCCCCATTTCGCTCATCACGATGACGAGCGTATGCTTCAACAAACCGCGCTGGTGAAGATCGTCGAGCAAGGTCGCGAAACTGCGGTCGAATTCGCCCAGTTGTTCGATATGAAAATCAAAGTTCTCATGATGCGTGTCATAGTTGGAGTGAGTCACCTTGACAAAGGTCGCTCCCTGTTCAATCAATCGCCGAGCGAGCAGGCAATGACGGCCAAAGTCGTGCCGACCATAGCAATCGCGGAGCCGGTCCGATTCGCGCGAAAGGTCAAACAGATCCTTTCGCGCCATAAGCTGGGCGGCCTGATCGAACGACTCGGTGTAGGCTTCGCTTTTCGCGGTGCGGCGTTGCTGGGTAAAGCGCTGATTGAATCGGTCGCGCAATTCGGTGCGCGCCTTATCGTCGGATTCGGCGAGGGTGCTTGGTCGGAGCAGATTTGTGGGGGGCAGGCCATCGCCAAGGGTCACGGAGCCATAGCGTGGCCCGAGAAACGCACTATCTTGCTTGTTGAAGCCACCTCCTCCCTTGGGTGAAATCTGCAAGTATCCCGGCAGCGGTGAGTCACCCGCGGCGAGGAGTTTGGCAGCCACGGCACCCAGATGCGGATAGGTCAAGGCCGGCTCCTCGCGGCGCCCGGTCTGCATTACGTAGGCGCCTTTACCGTGGTCTGTCTCCAGACTGTTCAAGCCACGCACCAAGGCCAGATGATGCATCTGCTTCGCGGTGTATGGCAACAATTCAGAAATATGGATGCCTGGAACGGAAGTCGGGATCGACAGGAACGGCCCACCGGTCGGCGTGCCGGGTTTGGGGTCCCAGCTTTCCAGTTGACTAAGTCCGCCGGCCAGATCTATGACCAAGACCCGTTTCTGTTGCGATGATAGATCTTTTGCAGTGACCGGAAGAGTCAGCCACGCAAGCCCGGCGCCGCTCATCGCCGCGCCGGCAAGGAAGGCCCGGCGCGACAGCAAGTGGTCTGGTGTGCCACAGGCATAATTACATTTCATCACGAGGGAGGCCCCCTGCACTCGAATCAATGATTGAATCGAAACTCAACGGAGGTTAGTAGCGCCCAAGCATATTCGCGTAGCGATGCATCCCGGTCCTTGCCAGGTCGTGCCAGGTACTCTGTCAGTTCTTTGCGTTCTTCCATTGTTGGACGGCGTGTCAAAATGCTCAGATAGATTTCGTCCGCGACCTCATCGTTCTCTTTGAGTTTGCTGACACGGCCCAGAAGATTCCCAGGCTTGGGAGCGAGCCACGACTGCAGGAGCGTCCCGTTGGCCAGGAACAGAGCTTGATCGAGCGTGGGTACATACACTTCTTCGCGGCCCGACTGACCGGAAAACGTGGCGATCAAGGGAGCGTACTGCCGGCTCAGGCGAGAATAGAGAGCTTCCTCGGTCGCTTTTGTACCCAGCGCATTTCGTTCAATGTCGGTTGCCCCGGTAGCCTGCATCAGGCTTGACGCGAGTGTTTCGGTGCCAACGGCTTCAAGTGGAAGACACCAAAACTGGTATCCGCCTGATCTATTCCCAATGGACTTGTACTCGAGCGCTGATAGGCGTCCGTCAACGCGAGCTCGCGCAGTATGCTCCGCGTGTCAAACTTCCGCTCCACGGCCGCTCGAGCCAACAAATCGAGCAGTTCCGGATTGCTGCTCGGATTACCGGAGTAATCCATATCGAGCGGAGCGATGAGCCCTCGCCCCATCATAAGTGCCCACAGGCGGTTCGCAAAGTTGCGACTGAAAGCAGGGTTATCGCCGCGCGCGACCTCTGCTCCAAGCAACGCCAGTCGACTAAATGAAGGCACGGCGCGGACGTTTTTCGCGGGGGCGACTTTGTACTCCTTGCCCTTCTCGAACATCGGTTCCTTCACTACCGATCGATTAAGCACCTGCGGCCGGGCCGTCTTCGTCACCTTGGCCGGGTCGAACACAGACTGGTAGGTCGCTTCGCCGTCGGCCTTTTCGGACAAGACGAATTGCTTAAGAGCCGGATCGTTAAAGAGTGCCGTCCGAGTAAAGAAAGCGAAAAGACCGTAGAACTCAGACTGCTTATAATCGTCAATGAGCGGGTGATCGTGACATTGGGCGCACTGGATATTGCGACCGAGGAATAGCCGGCTGACATCCTTGGTGATGACATTCGGCTCGCCGTCGCGGTCAAGAAAGAATCGAGCCGCGCGCGATTCTTAGGGTCGCTTCCGTCGTTGCTGAGAATCTCACGGGCGACTTCGTTCCAGGGGCGACTGGCAGCGAACGCCGCTCGGAGATACTCACGAAATACGCCTCCTGTGACATATTTTTCCGGGCGACGCTCCATAAGCATTACGTCAAACACGATCGAAAGGTGTCTGGCATGTTCGGAAGACGAAAGCAGCCGATCGATAAGCTTCGTTCTCTTGTCAGTGGTCTTGGAATCGAGGAAAAGGCGGGCTTCCGCGGCACTCGGAATGCCGCCGGTGAGATCGAGATAGATCCGTCGTAGGAACTCTTCGTCGGAACAGAGTGGCGCCGTACTCTTATCAAAACCAGTAGATAGGAGGCGGTCGACTAGCTCATGAAGTGAAGGTTCGGTAGCCTGCGCAGGGACGGAAAATGAACAAAGCCGTCGCGCAATACACCAAAAAGGATGATGTCTGCATGGAGAGATAGTCTCGGTCAGGCGAATATTAACAAGGCGGGATCAATCTGGCGGAGGCAGGAAGTATGAGTTTTTGCTCATCCACAGCATAATCGCCCCGCGAATGGTGTCAACAACCAATTCAAAAAAAGAGAAGTTTGCGATTGCCGACGTCAACAATCGAATGGCCCTAAAGTGGGGCCGAGACGACAGGATACGAGGACGGAGATGCAAAAAACCTTCGTCACGTTTGCATCCCAGTTCCGTGCTCTAAACGACTGGTATCATTGGCCTTCTATCTACGCCAGGGACCGAGAAGCAAACAAATCCTCAGTCAACCCCTCCTTGCACCGTGGTCTAGTCAAACCATGACGGCCTAAATCGGGAGGCACACCCTCCGTACCCGACTGCTCTTGTGTCGATGAGGCCAGTTGCTATCTTCCTAGGCGGTTTGGATAGCCTCAGCATGGAGGGCGAGGAATGACGGATCAATCCCGCGACCGCGCGGCTCGTGCTCTCTGGCTTGTGATGGCGCTGGTCGCCCTGAGCAACACTGGCTGCCTCGTCGTCGCCGCTGGGGCGGCCGCTGGAGGCGCTGCCGTGGCCACGGTTGCCTACGCGCGGGGATCGTTGTATCGAGAATACTCCGCGACCAAAGAGGCGTCCTTCATTGCTGTCCGCGACGCCCTCGCCGATTTGCATATGCCGATACTGCGCGACGAACCGGGCAAAGAAGGGCAAGGCTATCTCGAGGCTCGCACCAGCGATGGGCAGCCCGTTCGGATATACTTTAATACGCGGATGAACAGCATTCCGGTCGATGGCCTGGTCACGAGAATTTCGGTTCGCGTCGGCTCATTCGGCGACGAAGCGATCAGCACTCGCATCCTCGATCAGGTAAATCAGCACCTGACGCCCCTGGTCCCCGTGCCGGCGAAAACGACTCAAGCCGCCGCGCCCCCTGCTGGCCCTCGAGAGACCGCGCCGCCCCCATTGGCCAAGTGATCTCAGCTCGGACACCTATGGATTATCAGGTCAACCTTGAAACCTTTCGCGGTCCGCTCGACCTGTTGCTCTACCTCGTCAAACGCGACGAGGTCGATATCCGCGACATTTCCATTTCGCGCCTGGCTGAACAATTTCAAGATTATCTCAACCTACTCTCTCTGATCGATGTCGAGTTGGCTGGCGATTTCCTCGTCATGGCCTCGACCTTGATGGAAATCAAAAGCAAGTCGGTCCTGCCGCGCGGGAAGTCGACCACGAGGACGAAGAGGACCCGCGCGGCGAACTCGTCCGCCAGCTTCTCGAATACAAACGCTTCAAGGAAGCCACCCTTCAGCTCGAAGCCTGCGCCGAACAACAGTCGCGGCGCTTGCCGCGGCTGCCGATTCCGCAACCAGTGGCGGCGTCCGCTCCCGCCTTACGCCCTGTCGAGCTATGGGACCTGGTAAGCGCTTTCGGCCGCCTGATGCGCGAAACACTCGCGCTGCAGCCGCAATCGATCACCGTCGATCACACGCCTTTGCATATCCACATGGAGTATGTCCTGCAGCGCCTGCGCGGGAGCCACGCCTCCCGCTTTCAGCGTTGTTCACGCCGCCGCATTCACGTAGCCGCCTCGTCGGCCTGTTTCTCGCGATTTTGGAGCTGACGAAACAACATAGCGTCATTCCGGAGCAAGGCGACTTATTTGGTGAGATTTGGTTGAATCGAACCGAGCCTGCGGCGTAAGCGAAGGGAATTTGCATTTACGGGCCTGAAGCGTAAGCGAAGGGAGTTAGATCGGTGTAAAGCCCTTCGCCCACGCTTCAGATTCGGTTTTGGTCAAACCGGATCCTCAATGAGCCGGAATATGTCGCTCAACTTAATTCCAAGCCCAAGTGAGATTCGGTAGAGGGTTTCAATCGAGGCCGAGTTTTTGCCGAGCTCGATCTGCGAGAGATAGCCGAGCGATATGCCCGTTCGCCGAAACAACTGAGCTAATGTCAGGTTAAGTGCCTTACGTTGGTCGCGAAGTATAGCCCCCATGTTCTCGCGCAAGGCCGCCTCCGACAAGCGCAAGAGACCCTTGCTTCGCAAACAACGCTGCACGGTAGACTGCAACGTTTCTACGGAGTACGGCTTCGTCAGATAATCGTAGGCTTTGTGCGCAAGCACTCGAGCACGCTGTCAATTGACGGATATGCCGTGACGACGATGATGCTTGCTTCGGGCTGCGATTCTGAAATCCAGTCGAGAATAGTAGACCATTCGACTCCGGGAACAACGTAATCCATTAGAATTAGTTGATACGATTTGGCACGCAAGGTCGGTTCAATCAGCGCAGGATCGGAGATAAATTCTACCTTGAATTCGCTACGGCCAAGGGCCGCCGCCATCGTCTTGCATGCTGACTTATCGCCATCGATTAAGAGAATGGGCACTTCGCTTGTGTAAAACAAGCCCTGATCGGAGCTGGCTTCCGCGGTCTCATCCAACGCGCCAAGCGCCGGAGCAGCTTGAGTACAATTTGTGATCTCGTGATTCATTTGCATGGTCACGATGGCCGCCTCCTTATGCCAAACCTGGGCAGCCGATGCAAACCGGCGCCCAAGACCGCGCCTATCGCCATCGGCCAGAAAAGTCCGAGGCTCCGAAAGGACCGTATGCGAACTAATCCCCCGGTTCCGTTGCGGCGACTCCCGAGTAGGTTATGCGTTTCTTTAGCCTCACCTATTAATAAATCGACAATCGTTTCGCGAACCCGACTTCAAAAAGTCTCGATCTGCTCCGGAGAGACGAAAAGCAGCAATAAAAAGGAGAGATTTGGCGGCGATGTCTAAACATGTTCTTCCCGGCATCCGTGTCCTATTCTTATCTCTATTACGAATGTGTGCGTGATCGACCTTGGGATGAATGCCGCATGTCACATCCTGCAATGACCCGCGACGTGCTGGCTGAACGTTATCTCGCTCAGCTACCATATCCACCATACCCAGTGCAGGAAGATGCGCTACTCGCCTGGTTTACGGCCGACCAGGGTGTATTGGTGTGCTGCGCCAACAGGCACTGGCAAGACATTGATCGCGCACGCCGCCCTCTTCGAAGCTCTGCACACAAACAGAATTGCCTACTATACCACACCATTGATCGCTCTGACGGAACAAAAGTTCCAAGAAATGCAAGACAACGCCATCCGCTGGGGCTTCAAAGCGGAAGACGTCGGGCTGGTGACTGGGAACCGCCGCATCAACCCCGGGCGCGCGTCCTCATCGTTGTGGCCGAGATCTTGCTGAATCGCCTGCTGAACCCAGCGGAATTCGACTTCGCCAATGTCTTCGCCGTCGTCATGGACGAGTTCCACAATTTCGCCGAACTGCAACGCGGCATCGTCTGGGAACTCTCGCTCGGCATGTTGCCCAAGCATGTTCGCCTGCTGCTCCTGTCCGCCACGGTAGGCAACGCCGGCGAGTTTTTGGCCTGGCTGCAGCGCAGCCACGGCCGCAGGCTCGAATTGGTCGAAGGCACGGAACGAAAGGTGCCTTTGACATTTCGCTGGGTGCCCGACGAGTTACTCGGCGAACAGATGGTGCTCATGGCCAAGGGCGAGGGGGCTAATCGGACGACGCCGGCTCTGCTGTTTTGCTTCAACCGCGACGAATGCTGGAGCACGGCCGAGATGCTGAAAGGCCTTGACCTGCTCGCTCCGGGAGTGAAAGGGCCGCTCAACGATGCAGTGGATAAGCTCGAATGGGGCGAAGGCGTCGGCCCGAAACTCAAACAAATGTTGCGGCGCGGCGTCGGCGTCCACCATGCGGGCATGTTGCCCAAGTATCGCCGCGCCGTCGAAGATCTCTTTACGAGCAAACTGCTCGCCGTCTGTGTCTGCACCGAGACTCTCGCGGCCGGGATCAATCTGCCCGCGCGCTCCGTCGTCCTCACTTCTCTCGTGAAAGGCCCGCATGGCAAGGAAAAACTAATCGACGCAAGCACGGCCCATCAGATCTTTGGCCGAGCGGGCCGGCCGCAATTCGACGATCAAGGTTTTGTCTATGCCCTGGCCCACGAAGACGATGTCCGCATCCTCAAATGGAAGGAAAAATACGACCAGATCCCCGAGGACACGCGCGATCCGGGACTTATCAAAGCGAAAAAGGCCCTCAAAAAGAAGAAGCCCGACCGCCGCACCAACGCGGTCTATTGGCATGAATCGCAGTTCAATCAGCTCCAGGCCGCGCCGGCCGGGAAACTCTACAGCAAGGGCCCGCTACCTTGGCGGTTGCTCGCCTATCTTCTCAAGGTCTCACCCGACATCGCCAAGGTGCGCGAAGTGCTACGCAAACGCCTGATGGACGAGGCGCGCATCAAATCGAGCGAAAACAATCTTGATCGTATGTTGCTCACACTCGCGCGCCGCGGTTTCGTCAAGCTCGATCCTGCCCCGCCGCCGGACGAAGATGAAGAGGCGAAAAAAACCTACCAGGCTTCGCACGCCACGCCGACGCCGGCCCTCGACACGTTGCTCGTCTTTCGCAGCGTCCATCCACTTTACGGAGCTTTTTTGGTCGATCAATTGGGCATCGCCGATCGAATCGAGCGACTCCAGGCGATGGAGAGCGTCCTGGAAATCCCAAGGCCTCTGCTGCGTTACGTGCGCGTGCCAGGGCCCGACCAGCTGCCGCCAGGGCCGCTGGCGCGGACGCGCTTGGATGAAGACCTCATCCGCCGTGGCCTGATTCTCGCTCCGGTGATCAAAGAGGAGACAGACGAGGAGGACGAAGACGAGGAGGACCAAGAACGCCCGCCCACCCTCGCCGACAAGCTGCGGCTGCTGTTCGACGCCCTTCATCCCGACGTTCACGACGTGAACACATTGCCCGTCTGGGCCGCCGGCGAACTCCTTAACTTCGCCGGCAATTTCAATCTTTATGTGCGGACGCGCGACCTGATCAAGCAGGAAGGAATCATATTCCGCCATCTCTTGCGACTGATCCTTCTTTGTGGCGAATTCGCCCAGGTCTGCCCCGTCGAAACCACGCGTGAAGAATGGCAAGCCGACCTACGCGGCCTGGCCGACAAGCTGACGGAAAGCTGCCGCGCGGTCGATCCCGCCAGCACCGATGAAGTGATCGAGTCTGCTCACGCCGCTGACGTCGTCGAGGGCGAAACCCCAGCCAAGGACGTGCTTATATAGCCCCCGGCAAGCCGGGGAAACCATCCCAACCCTAGCGCCCTAATTCCAGCCGAGCGTCCATGCCCACTCTTATCACCACCGCGATTCTCCTCTTCCTTGTCATGGATCCACTGGGCAACATCCCCTTTTTTCTCAGCGCCCTGAGCCATGTCGATCCCACCCGGCGGCGCCTGGTCGTCATCCGTGAACTACTGATTGCGCTCGCCGTGATGATTTTCTTTCTCTTCGCTGGCCAATTCATACTAGAAATGCTTCACATTTCCGAACCGGCGCTTACAGTCGGCGGCGGGGTGATCTTATTTCTGATCGCCCTGCGCATGATCTTCCCCTCGCCGGAAAATTCGATGCGCGAGGATGTCGACGGCGAGCCCTTTATCGTGCCTTTGGCGATCCCTTATGTCGCCGGACCGTCTACCCTGGCGACCGAGTTGTTGCTCATGAGCCGCGAGCCGACGCGCTGGATCGAATGGCTCATTGCCTTGGTTTTGGCGTGGCTCGCCTCCAGCGTCATCATTTTCTTTTCGAGCTTGCTAGGCCAGGCGCTCGGACGCAAAGGCTTGATCGCCATCGAAAGGCTGATGGGAATGATTCTGACGACGGTTGCGATTCAGATGATTATGACCGGAATCGTCCAGTTCGTGGGAACGCTGCCGATTCGGAATTAGCCACGGTCGGCTCCCGAGCCTGATCTACTTCTCATCCTCGACCACATTCAGCCCCTCTTCGCGGTGAATCGGCGCGGCGAGTGTCTGGTCCGAGGTCGCATCGGCCTTGAGTCGCACGGGGCCTTTCTTGGTCGCCTCCATTTCGACGGTGTATTTCAAGTCTTTGCCGCCGTCGAGCTTGGCGACAGCGGGGAACTGGATAACCGGGCCCGCGACTATTTGTACTCCCGCTGGGCCGGTCGCACTGACCGCTTTGAGCCCCTCGGGAACGGTGAACGTCAGCTCGATGTTGGTGGCTGAGGCGCTACCGGAGTTGAAGACGAGGATCGTGGAGGTTGTCTTTTTGCCCACTTCGATGGGATCGGCGTCCTTGCTAACCTCCATGTCGAGTGCCGCCCCGACTGTGTATGCCGTCGTTGTTTCGTGTTCGGCTTTGACTTTGCGATCGGCTTCGACTTCGACCCGGTGGATCAACGTACACGCCTCGTCGCCTTTCAACTCTAAATGCAAGACACGCTTTTCGCCCGGTTTCAAAGTGCCGAGCGACCAGACGACCTGGGAACCGACGCGCTTGCCGCCTTGGTCTGCTCGGAGGAAGGCGAGTTTCGTTGAATTGTCGTCCGGTTTTTTGCCCGGGTCCTTGTTGACGTTCACCACCTTAACGCCAGTTACCGGTAGCGAGCTTGGGTTCGTGACCGTGACCTGATACGCAGAAGAGCGATTGACGAGCCTTTGACTCGGCCCCGTAATCTCGACATTCAAACGCGGCTCATCGACAGTCACCGTCGTCGTCGATTCGCCGGCGGTCTTGCCATCCATCAGGACCTTGCCGCGAATGATCTGCTTACCGGCGTCCTTGGCGATGACCTTGTACTCTACCTTTTTACTTTTGCCCGGATCGATCGTGCCCAGCTTCCAGGTCAGCGGACTCTCTCCCGAGGTGGACGGGATGCTATCCGAGTATTGCAGGCCAGGAGGAAGCTCCTCGCTTAGAACAACGTCTTTCATGGGCGTCGCGAATGGATTGGACACCACGACTTCATAAGCCAAGATGTCATAGCGCGGCGCAATGCTCAGGCCGGTTCGCTTGGGGTCGGCCTGGACCAGCTTGGTCCGAACACATTGGCCATGCTCGAAAGCGACGCGGCGCAGCAGGAGATCTCCCCGTCGCCCGTCGGCTTGACGGTAAAGACGATCTCTTTGCTCGCTCCCGCTTCCAAAGTGCCAAGCTGCCAGTGGCGCTCGCCATTCTGCTTTGTCTCATTCGCCTCCGGCGTGGCTTTGCCAACCGTCGCAAACGTCGGCGCTGACGCCCGCACGACCACATGATGGGCCGGCGCTCGCGAGCGATTGTCGATGATTAAGCGATATTCAAGATCTTGTCCGACGATGATCGTGGCCGCGGTGCGGATACGGATGGTGACTTGCGGCGGCGACAGATCCGCCGTTTCCTCGGCCGCCCCGCGCACCGTCGCCTGCGTCCCTTGGGCCAATGGCGGTTCCGGCGTACCAAGGCGCGCCCAGGACTCAACGGCGGCTCGCTCTCGGCTAGAGCCAGGCCGATCCCGCTGACCAAAAGGCCTACCGCCAAAACCAACAGCGCCCGCTGCGACGATCGACGTCCGGTCATCACCAGCCTCCGAATGCGGCAAACTATGAGGCATCGTACCTCGGCGCGCATTGTCGCTTTTCTCCCGGGCTGTGTCTGTATCGATTTATGGTCGGGATGGGCCTCGCGATTTCGGCGCTGGCAGAGACGAGAGGGCGCGCGTATCAGAGTGCAAAAAACTGCATCCGGTTTGGGGCTCTGTCTCACCAGCTTGTTTCGAGGCGGACTCTTTTGATTACGCTTCTGCCAAGGCGCAATCAAAAGTGCCTCTCCGCTGAATTACTGACTTGAGGAATACCACCGTCCTTGGACTCTCTATGTTCCGCGCGGAACATTGCGTGCATACCGTCGCGCCAACAAAGCACCTGTCCTTGGCGCGACGGTATGCCAACACAACCACTTGACAGCGTTGATCTTGCGCAGCGGCCTGGACCGTCGCGCGAACATTCGCGTGTGGCACCCCCCGGCGCCGGTCCATCTCGATCCTTCCGATCCCTCAAAATGGATTGCATTTCGCGTACACACACAGAACTCCCGCGCCTGTCGACCTGAATACCTAGGGAAATGGCCAAACGGAGATCGAGTCGAGATGCAAATGAATCCACGTTCAACTCACTTGCACGGCGGTCTAATCGATCTGCGACTGCCAAAATCGGGAGCTGCACCCTGAAGTCGCGGGCGATCGCGGAATTTGGGTAATCTGTGGAGGTATAAGATCGCCCTAAATCTTAACGAGGCATCTTATACTTTGCGGCCGCAGCCGCGGCCATATCTCCAAAAAGGGCTAAACGGAAACCATTTGACGCTATCGAAGAACAAGGATACCTTCATGTGAAGATTCCAGCTGTTGCGGACTCAGACCGGAGATCGACGCAGCTTGCTTGGAACAAGTTGGCCTCCTCTAAATGGAGATGCCTTGAAGAAAACCAATTGCACTGTGCATCGAGCGGCACGTAATATCACTTTTCGGTCCGTTGCAGCGGCGTTATTGGCGCTTTTCTTTGGATTCATCTCCTCTGGTTTCAGCAAGCCGGATGAGGAACCTGTTCTTGACTACTCCATTGTCTGGCAAACACCGATCCGGACCACTGGGTCGCCTGCTCTATTCAAGGACAAGGTATTTGTAGGCGCGGTTAGTAGCGCGCCGAACAGCCCTCGTTTTGGGAAAATGCTCTGTATCAACTCGAAAAACGGGGAGTTGCTCGGCCAGGTCGAACACGCGCCACTCCAACATTGCCAGCATGACGTCGGCATTGGAATCGTTTGCCGACCGTGTATCGAGGATGGGCGGGCTCATTACGTAAGTAATCGAGGAGAATTGGTATGTTTGGCCGCCGATAAATTTGGCGCGTACGGCAAGAGTAAAATCATATGGTCCTTGGATATGGTGGAAAAGCTCGGCGTGTTCAAAAAGGAAGCGCGTGACTGTGGCAATCCGCTTTCTTCTCCCATCATTATTGGCGATCTCGTCTATTGCGTGACGGGCAACGGCAGCACCTATGGCTATCCGACCAACGGCACGTTCGGCGTTCCCGCGCCCGATGCGCCTTCCTTCATCGCAGTCAACAAGTTTACGGGCAAGGTGGTCTGGAGCAGCGCGGCGCCCGGCAAGAATATCCAGTACGGTCAATGGGCTTCGCCGGCCCATGCCAAGGTCGACGGGAAAGATCAAGTCATTTTCCCTGGAGGGGACGGTTGGCTTTACGGCTTCGAGGCCGAAACCGGCCGTCAGGTATGGAAGGTGGATTGCAATCCAGCTACGGCGACGGCGTCGGACGGACGTAAAGTTGGCACGCGAAATAACTTCATGGCCGCTCCAGCTGTCCGAAATGGCGTGGCCTATATCGGAACAAGCTTTGATCAGGAACAGACAGATCGCGTGATGCCGATTTACGCTGTTGACATAACGCAGAAAGGCGATGCGACGAGGAAAGGCGTCAAATGGACCTTTTATGACGAAGAGTTCGCTGGAACCTTTGTAGCGGTCGCGCTTGGTAAGGACTCGCTGTACGCGGCCGGTTGCAAAGGTTGGTTTGTCTGCCTCGATCTAACGACGGGGAAGGAGCGATGGCGCTATGATTTGGGTATGGATACAAGCCGGTTCGGCTCCCCGGTCGTCCACCAAGGTAGAGTTAATGCCAATTCAGGGGACGACATTGTGGTGTTCGAGGACTCTCCAACCAAGAAATGCCTTGGCGCATGAGGCTTGGTAGCAGCATCAATGGTACGCCTTTGATTGTGGACGGTAGAATGTATATTGGTACCGATAAGAGATTTGTTTGTATTACAATTCCCTAACGATTGGGACGGTAGGTAGGCGCTGGCGCCTCGGCTCTTGTTACAGATTCTCTTGACCTTTTGCCTCAAATACTTGCCGCTTTGTTTCTTGCTCGTTGCTAACCTAACACTTCCCGCGCCTGTGCTCTCGCCTCACTGTTGTTGCCAAGCAGAACTCGACTCTTTCAGTGCCCTCAATTCCCGTCCGCCTCTTCGCCCGGTATACACTTCCTTATAGGGACACCGCATCGCACTCGAAGAAAAGGACGCAACGCCGATGAGCCAGACTTCTCTTCAACTGGACTTCCTCGACGGTTCGATCGCTCAGTTGACCCTCGACCAGCCCGGGAGCAAGGTCAATACGCTCGGCCAGGCGATTGTCGGCGAGGTGGAGAGCGCGGTCGCCCAGCTTTTGACGCGCACCGATCTGCGCGGGTTGATATTTCGCAGCGGCAAGCCGGGGAATTTTATCGCGGGGGCAGACTTGCGTGAGCTGGGCGGGGCGAAGCCGGACCCTGAGCAAACCAAGAAGCTCGTGCAGCGCGGTTTGAACGTCGTTGCCACGCTTGAAAAACTACCCTTTCCGACGATCGCGCTCATCGATGGCGCGTGCGTCGGCGGCGGCCTGGAATTGGCGCTCGGCTTCGATTATCGGCTCGCCAGCACCAATCCGAAGACAGAGATCGGCCTGCCCGAAACCAAGATCGGCTTGATCCCAGGCTGGGGCGGCACGCAACGGCTATCGCGGTTGCTCGGTCCCTCATTGGCGGCCGAGCTGATCTGTGCCGGCGAGACGCCGAACGGGCCGAAGGCCAAGGCGCTCGGCATCGTCTTCGATCTCGTGCCCGCCGATCAGTTGCTGTCCGAAGCGAAATGGCTGCTGCAATGGGCGAATGAGGACGGCGGCTGGCGCGAGGCGCGAAAGCGCAAGCAACAGCCGGTCGGGCTCTCGGAGGGTCAGCTAACCTTCGCCATGACGGTCGCCCGCGCCCAGGTACTCGCCAAGACAGAGGGGAATTATCCGGCTCCGGTCGCGGCGGTCGACGTGATCGCGAAGGGCTGTAATTTGACCCTGGACGAGGGAATCAACATCGAGACGGCAGCTTTCGTGCCGCTCGTCGGCAGCCCTGTCTCGCGCAACCTGATCGCGACCTTTTTCCTGACGCAACGCCTCGCCAAGGACACTGGCGTCAGCGATCCGAGCGTCCAGCCGCGCACCGTCCAGCAAGTCGGTGTTGTCGGCGCGGGGCTCATGGGCGCGGGCATCGCCGGGCGCATATTCGTCGCGGCGTGCCGGCATTGATGCTCGATAGTGCGCCAGCCGCTCTGGAAAAAGGCGTAAACACGATCGCGAAAGGATTGCAAGGCCGGGTGGAAATTGGCCGAATGACCGCCACCGAGGCCGCCGGCGCTTTGACGAAGCTAAGCACCTCTCTGACCACGAACGCGCTGACCGATCGGGACGTCGTCATCGAAGCGATCGTCGAAAATGAAGCGGCCAAGGTCAAGCTCTTCGGCGAGTTGGAGAAACTCCTGTCGCCAAACACCATCCTCGCGTCGAATACATCGACGATCTCAATCACGCGCATGGCCAAGACTCTGCAACGGCCCGAAAACTTCGCGGGTCTTCACTTTTTCAATCCGGTCGATCGGATGCAGCTTGTCGAAGTGATCCGGGGCGAGCAATCGTCGGATCAGACGATCGTGACACTCGTCGCCCTAGCCCGCCGCATCGGCAAGACGCCGATCGTCGTCAAGGACTGCCCTGGTTTTCTCGTCAATCGGATCCTGTTTCCTTATATGAATGAAGCCCTGGCCCTGCTCGAAGAGGGAGCCGAACCGCGCGCGCTCGACAAGGCCGCCACCAAGTTCGGCATGCCGATGGGCCCAATCACGCTGCAAGACCTCGTTGGCCTCGATACGTCGCTTTACGCCGGCGGCGTCATCAACACAGCCTTCGCCGATCGTGCCGTACCGACGAAAATCCTTGACGAACTCGTCACCGCCAAGCGTCTCGGCCAAAAGACCGGCGCCGGCTTTTACAGCTACGCCAAGGGCGGTAAGCCTGTCGATGACCCCGCCTTGGCGGGCTTCCTTGACAAGGCGCGCAAGGGTAAACGCACGATTTCCGAAGAAGAGATTACCGATCGTTTGTTCTTACCGATGGTCACCGAAGCGACGAGAGTATTGAGCGAAGGAATCGTGCGCGAGCCAGGCCATGTCGATATGGGTTTGATATTAGGAATTGGTTTCCCGGCCTTCCGCGGCGGATTATTACGTTGGGCTGACAGTATTGGCTTGGCACATATTGTGGAAAAATTAAAACAATATGAGAAGCTCGGCAAACGATTTGAAGCGCCGGAGTTGCTGAAGTCGTTGGCGGCACAGGGCAAAGGCTTTTATCCGGAAGGATGATATTTGACAGAAAACGCAGGTATTATATAGCCGCCGGCTTGCCGGGGGTAATCTAAATGTCATCATCGTTTTCGTGGCCGCTTTTTGGTTGCCTGACTGTATACGTCATTGTCTTCTTCTTCATTTTTTACATAAATGATGATATAGGTGACCACGGCTATGGCTGCCATAAGAAGAAGGTTTACGATAACGACGCCGAAATTAGAACGTGTCCACCGTGGAGGAACGGCGACACCGGGAGCAACCTCAATGATGTCTTCGGCCCCGTGTAGTTTTGCCCCGCAATAAGGGCAGGTTTCAACATTAGGCATCGGGCCCGCTTGGCCGAGGACACCGTTGCAGCGCGCACAAATCCAATGCACCACTTGGGGAGCGGTTTGGCCCAAAGCAGCGTCCAATCCAATGAGATGGGGCGCGAGGAGGACGAATGTCAGCAGCAAAAGGGCACGGCGGCATGAGTTCATGAAACCCTCATTTTTCGGCAGGAAATCCGCTCCTCTCATGCTATGAAATTTATTGGGCCAACGGATAGCATCGGCAAAGGGAATGTCCGGTCCCCCGGCAAGTCGAGGGCTATATAAAAAAGCGGCGGTAAGGGGGTTGCTGTGTCGATCGTCGTGACTTGTCAATGTGGGCGGAAGCTGCAGATCGGCGACCAATACGCCGGCAAGCAAGGCCAATGCCCTGGGTGTAAGAGGACCTTGGAGATCCCGTATATCGATGAGTTACCGGTGGTGGCCGAGCCGGAGCCTTATCGCCCTCTCAGCACGGCGGTAACGGAGGAAGTCGAGCCGGAAATTGTCGAGGAGGTGCCGGAGGTCGTCGAAGAGGTCGAACCGGAGGGGCCCGTTCGGAATCATGGCGGCGAGCTGATACGGCCCGATGCAGACTTCTTTATCGATCCGCCGCCCGAAATCGGCAAGCTGATTTCGGCCAACACGACCTTGCTCCGCCGCATGAAACCGATGGACTTTGGCCTACGCTTCCTCATCGCATGCATCTCGGCTCTGATTTGCGCCCTTATTGGAATTGGCGTCGTCTTCCTGCTGCAGACACGCTCGTTGATTTGGTTCGTCTTTTGGCCCATCATCTTGGGCGCGGCGGGATATGTCGTCGGCGTCCTGGCCACGCATTTCGTCCACACGTGTACTTATGTCGGCAGCGAAGGGATCGCTCAATTCGTCTGTGCAGGCAACCGCACCAGTCTTAGAACAAAAAAGATCTTCTGTTTCGCCGACGCCACCGAGCTGCGAACGTCGACCACCTTGCATTACACCAACGGCATCTATCAATACACGGCCTATTCCTTTACCTGGTCGGACGTCGGCGGCCGAAAGCGCCATGTCTTCAGCGGCACTCACAGAAACCAAAACGGTGTACCGCCGGCGAGCGATATTTTTCACTTTGGCCGTTCGGCGGAAATTGCCTGGACCGGCTATCTCTTCGGCCAGGCGCTGCGCCAGGTTGAACTCGCGGGAACCGTGACTTTCAATCTGCGTGGGAACCGCTGGATCAAGTTAGGCAAGGGCTTTTTGATCCTTGGGTTAACGCGCGAGCCGGTCGAGGTCGACGGCCAAGATCTGGCCGGGGCCAAGATCGAGCAAGGCATCGTTCGCCTCCGCCGCGCCGATGCCAAGGAAGGTTGGTTCTCTTCGACCGGCGTTTATCGTTTCGCCTACGATGATCTCGCGAATGCAGACTTGTTTTTAATTTTGCTGGAGAAACTGGTTGGGGTGACGGTGAATTAAGGAGTTGCCTCACCAGCCCCAAGCGCGAGCGCGGGGGTCGGGGTCAAACAACTCCGCGCTCGCGCTTGGGGTTGGTGAGGTTTGTCTGCTAAGTGCCGTTCCCCCATATTTTACAATTCTTAACCCCTTTCTCACGCTCTGCTGGATTACAATTCAATCTACGATGGAACCCTTACCGCGTTTTTTGCCGCTGAATTAAAGAGGTCGTGATGGCGAACCTATCGCTTCTCTTGATCGAAGACGATGCGGAGTTATGCGATCTCATGCATGAGTTTTTCGCGGAGCAGAACGTCCGACTCGAAGCGGTCCAGGACGGGCGCCGCGGCCTGGCTCGGGCGCTCGCCGGCGGCTATGACTTGCTGATTCTCGATGTCATGCTGCCCGGCCTTGATGGCTTCGAGGTCTTACGCCAGCTTCGCAGGCAGAGCGCGGCACCAGTGATTATGCTGACCGCTCGCACGGAGCAGGCCGATCGCATTGCCGGCCTGAATGCTGGCGCGGACGACTATGTTCCCAAACCATTCGGTCCCGAAGAGTTGCTGGCCCGGATTCGCGCGGTTTTGCGTCGCTCCGGCAAAAAGCCGCTGACTCGTTCCGAGGTCCTTGAGGTCAACGGCGTGCGGCTGCGGCCTGGCTCGCGCGAAGTCTGGTGTGACGGGGAAGAGGTTCGCGTCACTTCGGTTGAATATGATATTCTCGAACATCTGGTACGCTCGGCTGGCCGGGGCGTCTCCCGAGATGAGCTAATGATGGTCGTGCATCAGCTGCAAGCGATGCCTTTCGATCGGTCGTTGGACGTTCATATCAGCCATCTACGCCGTAAGCTAGGCGATTCGGGCTCGCTGATTCGCACAGTGCGAGGCATCGGCTATCTGTTTAGTGCCGAGGACGCAGTCACGAGTAAGCGATGAGATCGATTATTGCCCGAATCTTGATCTGGTTTGTCTTGAGTTCGACTCTAATATTGGCGGTATTTTTTGCCGCTTCTCAGTTCTTCATCACCGCGCAACCGTCGCCTGACGTCTGGACCCAACTCGCCTATTATCTTTGGATTCTCGTCGCCATCGCCGTCATGTGCGTCTTGTTGGTGCTGCACTTTGGCGCGCCCCTGGTCCAGTTGCGAAAAACGATGGAGCGGTTTGGTCAAGGAGATCACACCGCTCGAACGGGCAGCACTCGCCAAGACGAGATCGGCGATCTTTCCCGCGCTTTTGACGCGATTGCGGACCAGATCGAGTCGCTCCTCTCGGCGGAGCGCCGACTGCTTCGCGACGTCGCCCACGAACTGCGGTCGCCTCTGACGCGCCTCGGCTTCGCCGTCGAATTGGCCAAGACAAGCACCGACCGCGACGGCTCCCTGGCGCGCATTCGCAAGGAAGCGAGCCGACTCAACGACCTCGTCGAACAGCTCTTGCAGGTCAATCGCGTTGAAGCGGTCGGCCCGACAAAAAAGACCAGCAACGTCTCGCTCACCCTGCTGCTGACGCGCCTGGTCGATGATTGCGGGCTGGAGGCCCAGGCGCGCGGCACCACCCTCGCGGCGCAAATCGATCAACCGCTCGACATTCGTGGCGAACCGGAGCTTCTGCGCCGAGCGCTTGAAAACGTCCTCCGCAATGCAGTCCGGCATTCGCCTACGGGAACGACCGTCGACGTGAGCTTGGTTCCCGATGGGGAATTCGCCGTTTTCACGGTGCGCGATTATGGCCCAGGCGTTCCCGAACAGGCTCTAAATGAGATCTTCAAACCATTCTATCGCGTCGAAGGCGATCGCAACCGCGTCAGCGGCGGTGTCGGCCTCGGCCTTGCCATTGCGCAACGTGCCGTGGCACTTCACGGCGGCACCATCCTCGCCGAAAACGCCGAGCCCGGCCTACGCGTCGTCATCCGCTTGCCCGGTGCGATCACGCGGGCCACGCCTAGCGAACCGATTCCTGCTCCGGTCGCTGACGCTCCCGGCTCCTGAGGACGTATAATAGCGAAGAGTTACTGAACGATCGATTTGTGCTCAGACCCGACGATGCTTCATGATCCGTCCGACTCAGCCCGCCGACATCGCCGCACTCCTCTCACTCACTGCGAAGACCGGCGTTTTTAAGCCGCACGAAGTGGAAGCGCTCAATGAAGTGCTCGAAGACTATTTCGCCACCAATCAGAGCGAAGGCCACGTCTGCGTGACCCATGTCAGCCACGAACATATCGATGGCTTCGCCTACTACGCTCCAGCAGCGATGACCGATCGAACCTGGTATCTCTACTGGATCGCCGTCGTCAAAGGGATTCAGGGCAAAGGCCTCGGTTCCAAGCTGCTCAAACATGCCGAAGACGACATTCGCGGCCAAAACGGCCGGGTTCTCTTTATAGAGACCTCCTCGTTGCCGCACTACGAACAAACGCGCAAGTTTTATCTCAAGCACCATTATGAAATCACCGGGCAATTGAAGGATTACTACACGGACGGTGATGACATGGTGGTGTTTCGCAACGCGCTTTTAGTTCAAGATTATCGCTTCCAATCAACGTATAGCCGCAATACCGTTCGTCTAAGGGCTGAATAGTGCGTACCATGCCTTGGTACTCCAAAGCATGCTTTCCAGTACGAAAGCATGGCACCCAACCCTTAGACGAACGGTATTGCGGCTAAACGGGCCTCTCTATTTCTCCTGCTGCCCCAACAGCGCTACCGCAGTTCGCAAACCGCGTTGATTCTCGAAAAAGCGTGTTGCCAGGCTGTCGACCAGCGACAGAAACGCAAGCAGTTCCTGAATGCGGCGGCGCCGCTCGATGGCTGGCGGCTCGTCGGCTTCCGGGCCGAGCTTTTCGGCTGAGAGATGGTCTTTGAATTCCTGCAACGTGTTGAGTATCGGATCGATTTCGCGTCGCTTGCGCTGGGCGGCGACCAGGGTGAACATCTCCCAGACGTCGCGGAGCGATTCGTAATAGTCGCGCCGGTCGCCGCGCTTGTGGACGCGCCGCACGAGCCCCCACTCGACCAGCTTGCTTAGATTCATGCTGACGTTGCCGCGCGAGATTGCCAGGCGCGACATGATGTCGTCCATCGACAGTTCAGCGCCCGTGATATACAATAAGCCATGAATCTCGGCCATTGTGGGGCTAATACCCCACAGGTCGCTCATGCGGCGCCAGAGGTTGATGAAATCCTGCTCGACCGCATCTAAGGTCTGCGTGAGCTCTGGTTCAGCTATTTTCATAAATTTTAGCCCTTTCAGGAAGACCTGAAAGGTATTGTACGCGAGCACTCGACATTTCGCAAGGAACCAGGGTAATTCCTTCTCCCCTCATCAAAATCTGCGGTATAACCACGGTAGAGGACGCCTTGGCGGCGGCGGACCTTGGCGCCGATTTAATCGGACTTAATTTCTATCCGAAATCACCAAGATATATAACTCCCGCCCGTGCGTTCGAGATCGTCGCCGCTCTGCCGGGGACTGTGGAACCCATCGCGCTGTTCGTCGAATCGCCGTTGCATCAAATCAACGAGACCTTGCAATCGCTGCCGCGCATCAACCTCGTGCAATGGCATGGCCGCGAGATGCCGACGCGCACCGACCGCTTCCGACTATTGCCAGCCTTTCCGGTACGGGACGCGGCCAGCCTCGATTTCATTCGGATCTACCTAGAGAATTGTCGCACGCGGGATGAAGTACCGGCCGGCGTTCTTGTCGACGCCCATGTTCCGGGTCTTCACGGCGGTACGGGTCAGGTAGCGCCCTGGGAGTTGCTTGCTTCTTTCTCAATCGATGCGCCGCTGTACCTCGCCGGCGGTTTGACGCCGGAGAACGTCGCGCTAGCCGTACTCCAGGTACGGCCCTATGCAGTCGACGTGGCCAGCGGCGTGGAATCGTCACCGGGGCGAAAGGACGTGAAGAAGATGAGAGATTTTATTCAGAATACCCGGCAATTCGATGGCTGACTTGGCCGCGCTGCTCGCCTGATACGAAACCGCTTTCTATAATACTCTCGCGCGTGGCCACCCCGACCTCTCGACTTGGACCGCACATGGACGACTTAGCCTCTCTCGATTCTCTGAAACCCCGCTACAACCGTGTTATTCTCAAGCTCAGCGGTGAGGGTTTCGGCATGCCCGGCAGGAGCGGCATCAGCATCGACGAGACCCTTAACATCGCCCGCCAAGCCAAGCGCATCGCTCAACGCGGCGTCCAATTAGCCATCGTCGTCGGCGGCGGCAACATCCTGCGTGGCGCCCAATTTACCGCTCACAGCGAAGTCATCAAGAAGCCGACCGCCCATTACATGGGGATGTTGGCCACCGTCATGAATGGCCTGGCTCTGCAAGACGCCCTGGAAAGCATCGGCTGTGAAACACGCCTATTGACGGCGATTCGCATGGAGGTCGTCGCCGAGCCGTACATTCGACGGCGCTGTACCCGGCACCTGGAGAAGGGACGCATCGCGATTTTGGCGGGCGGCACCGGCAATCCATTTGTCACGACCGACACCGCCGCCGCCCTCCGCGCCCGCGAACTCGAGGCGGACATCCTCCTCAAGGCCACCAAGGTCGACGGCGTCTACAGCGCTGATCCCGAAGTCAATCCGCACGCGGTCCGCTATGAGAAATTGACACACGCCCAGTTTCTCCGCGATAATCTGCGCGTGATGGACCGTTCCGCGGTGGAGATGTGCCAGGAGGCGATGATGCCGATCCTCGTGTTCAACTTCAAGCGTGAAGGCAACATCGAACGCGCCATCGCCGGCCATCCGATTGGTACGCTGGTGAGTGAAACTGTTTGAGATCTTTTACATTCTGATCTTGGCGAGCCGGGAGCGTAAGCGACCGGTGAAAATTAGATTTGTTCAGACTTTCACCGGTCGCTCACGCTCCCGGCTCGCCAAGGGTAAATCCACCTTCATTTAATCCCGGCAAGAACCACCATGACAAGCGACGAAATACTTCTCGACTGTGAAGAGCGCATGGAAAAAGCTGTCAACGTCTTCCGCGACGAGCTGCGCGGCCTGCGCACGGGCCGAGCAACGCCGGCGTTGGTCGATTCCCTGCGCGTCGAATACTACGGCTCGCCGACGCCGCTCAAGCAACTGGCACAAATAAGCACGCCTGATCCGCAACAGATCGTCATTCGGCCGTTCGATCAAGGCGTTCTCAAAGACATTGAAAAAGCGATTCGCGCCAGCGACCTCGGCATGTCGCCGAACAACGATGGCAAGATGATTCGTCTGACCGTCCCGCCGATGTCAGGCGAGCAGCGCAAAAAGATGGTAACGCGGATTAAAAAGAGTTCCGAAGACGCCAAAGTCGCCTGCCGCAACATCCGCCGCGACGGCAATAAGCACTTTGAAAATGCCGAGAAGGCGGGTGAAATGACCGAGGACGATTTAGACAAGGGCAAGGAAGAAGTGCAGAGCTTGTTGAAGACTTACGAGGGTAAAGTCGAGGAGATGGCGGAGAAAAAAGAGACGGAGATCATGGAGCAGTGAGCGATAGCCACCGCTTTCGTATTCAAGAGCCGGGAGCGTCAGCGACCGGAGAAAGTCTGAACGAGTGTAATGCGCTCCGGTCGCTCACGCTCCCGGCTCTTGAAAACAAAATTCTCCGGTAGCTAACGCCACCGGCTCGCCAAGACCATTCAACTACGCCCATGTTTCTGTGTGACGTAACCGACAATGAGACCGACGATCGCGCCAGGTAGCATGATCTGCCAAAAATAGTTGCGTCCGAGGGACAGATACTGCATGAGGGCCACGCCAAAGGCCAGGATCCCGCTGACAATCACGCCGAAGACAATGCCCCAGGTCAGCGAATGGACTTTCTGTGAGAAGAAGCCAATCAGGACGCCAGACAAAAATCCTTTCATCATCGAGCCGATCACGATTCCAGTCAACTCGGGCATCGTCTCTGGCGCCGACAGCGGAGCGGTCAAGCCGTCGAATATGCCCAGAAATCCGCCCAGCAAAAGACCCAGCAGCCACTTTTTCACTGTCGTCTCCTGAACTGAGGAATGATTCGTCTGATCTTCTATTACCCGTCGAATGCGATTCGTTTAAGAGAATTGCAAAAATCCATCGCTCGGCGTCGATCAGGACCGCATAAAAATCAGCAGCAAAATTCTCATGATGAGATACGCCGCGAGCAGTGACAGCACGGTCCGATATTTAACCGCCAATCGCCAGCCCGCTTCGAGAAGCTGTTCCGGGTACGCGCGCACGCGCCGACCCGCGAGGAAGTCAGCCACATCGGTTGCGAGTTCCTCAACGCTTGCATATCTCGCGCTGCGCTCGACCGCGAGGGCCTTCAAACAGACAGCCTCGACTGGACGCGGGATCGATCGCACAAGCCGGCACGGAGCCGTCAGCGTGGCTTGGGCAACGGGATCCTTGCCGGTGAGCAGAAAAAAGAGGATCGCCCCAAGGGCGTAGACATCGGCGCGCTGATCGATCTGGCCCGAATGACCCGCTGCTTGCTCTGGAGCCATGTAGCCGGGCGTACCAAGGATGACGCCATCGCCGGTCTTCGTCAATGTTATAGGATCTCTATTGTCACCATTACCAACATTCGCTACCTGCGGCTTGTCCATCTCCTTGGCGATTCCCCAATCTAGAACGAGGACTTCGCCGAACGGCCCAAGCATGATGTTTTGTGGCTTGAGATCCCGATGGAGCACGCCATGAGCATGAGCGAAGGCGACAGCGTCGCAGATTTTTTGAAAGAGATGGAGTCGCTCCGTCAGCGCGGTCGAAGTGGCGAGTTGGGCCTCCAAGCGTTGGCCGCGCACCCATTTCATGGCATAGAAAAATCGGACATCGGGCAGCTCGCCGGCGTCGTGAACGGGGACGATGCTCGGATGCTCGAGCCGTGCGGTGATGCGGGCCTCCCGGACCCTGCGCAGCCGAGACTCCGCATGGTCCGGCGCGGCGTTGAGGATTTTGAGGGCGACGGGCCTATCAAGCTCGCGGTCACGCGCCAGGTAAACGATGCCCATGCCGCCCTGGCCGATCTTCTCGACCAATTCGTAGCGCGTACCATTCAGGTCCGGACCTTCGACGACTCGGCACAGATGCGACAGAATCGCGTCGGAGAGCCATTTCACGGCGGGTCGTCCCCAAAGAGTCGCCGTAGTTCATGCTGGTACTCCTCTTCACTGCCGGTGCTGGCCCGTAAGCGTTCGAGGAGGCACTGGCGAAACCAACGCCGCGCCGCGGCCAGATAATTCGTAATTTGCGTCGTCGCCAAGCCGAACTCCGCACCGAGCTGGGCGTAGGTCAGCCCCGCTGTCGCTTCCGGGCCTTCGAGATCGTAGCGCTCGAAGAGAGTGAAGTAGATCAACTTGCCTGCTGTGTCGCATTGGTGCCGCAGGTCTTCGACCGCGACCCCGAACACGCCACGCAGCCATTCCTGGCGGAAAAAGTCATCGAGATTGTCTGGGGCTACCGGCTCTTGCCGCTGCAACTCACCGTCCGCGCCTGTGAAGTCGAGTGAGAGAAGTTCGGCAGAGCCGCCACGCTTGAGCCGACCGGCCGAGCGTCGTTCCTTGGCGAGGAAGTTGTCGACGCAGAGGCGAACGAAAGTGCGGAACCGAGCCTGGGCCGGATCGTAGGCCGCAAAGAAATTCTTCTGCAGCGTGACAGTCAAAAAAGTCTGTGTGAGATCCTTTGCATCTTCATTGCTTGCGTGCCAATGAATGCGAATATATTTGTAGATCGGCTTCCAATAGGTCGAGATGAGTGTCGCGTGGGCCGTGGACCGGATGGCGGCATCATCGCTGTTTATGGAGCGAACGACGAAACCTTGCGTGGCCGGGAAGACCACCGCGGAGCCGCCGAGGTCGGTGTCGTGATCCATGACGTGCCTTTGGAAAATGATCGCAATTACCTATCCTACCCTAACGAACATCCCTTTTCTCTCAGGCGCAAACCAATGCGCACCCTCTCCGACCTGCGGCGGCAAATTCCCGATTGGTCGGACGCGGGCCTCTCGACCGAACTCGCCCACAAGAGCCTCGCTCTGTTTGGGCCGAACAAGTTGACGCCGTTGCCGCGCGAGCCACTCTGGAAGAAGTTCCTCGATAAGTTCGACGAGCCGATCATCAAGATCCTGCTCGCGGCGGCGCTATTGTCGATGTTTGTCGAATTGTTGCAAGTCCGGCCGGTGATAGCCGGCAGTGCTCTAGCGATCGTCTTGGTCGGCGTCGTCAGATTTCTTCTCACCAAGTTATCCCACTGGCTGCCGAGTTTCCTGTTCGTGGCGGCGCTTGCTACCGTCCTACTCGGTCTCATCGTCGCGCCGGGCCATCCGCTCATCGAAGGCTTGGCCGTGATGATCGCGGTCATCCTGGCGACGGGTGTCGCCTTCGCAAGTGAATATAAGAGTGATCGAGAATTTGAAGCGCTCAACGAACAAAAGGATGCTCTTCGAGTCAAGGTGCTGCGCGATGCCGAAGTACATTCCATTGGCATGGAGGAAGTGGTCGTTGGCGATCTCGTGCAGCTGGAGACGGGCGACGAGATCCCGGCCGACGGCCGCGTTCTCAAGGCGGCGGAGTTCTTTGTCGATCAGTCGCTGATGACGGGTGAGTCGGAGCCAGCCAGGAAGCGAGTCGGCAACGCCGAGGACACGGCCGACGGCCCGGAGCTGGCTGGCTGCCTTTATCGCGGCACGCAAGTTGTCGACGGTTTGGGCGTCATGGTCGTGACGGAGGTGGGCGATCAAACGTACTTAGGCAAGATCGCGCGACGGCTCTCGGGTTCCGAAGACGAAACCACCACGACAGAGAACGCTGAAAATCGCGTCAAACGTAAGCTAACGATAAGTAAAGACCTAACGCCATTACAACTGAAACTCAAAAACCTGGCCGACCTCATCAGCCTAGTCGGTTACATCGCCGCGGGCCTAATCTTCGCGGCCCTGCTTATTCGTGGCCTGTTCTATGACGAAGTGCGCTGGGAACCGACCTTTATAGATCCGCTAACGGGTGTAATGGAAACGACGCCGACGGCCTTGATCGCCAGCGGCAAGGCGTTGCTTGGTTACTTCGTCTACATGGTAATCATCATCGTCGTTGCCGTGCCGGAAGGCCTGCCGATGAGCGTCACCGTCTCACTCGCCCTGGCCATGCAAAAAATGACGCGGGCCAATTCCCTGGTAAGACAGCTCGTCGCCTGCGAGACGATCGGCTCGGCAACCGTGATCTGTTCGGACAAGACAGGGACCCTGACGCAGAACAAGATGCAGGTGGTGCGATTCTACTTCGACAGGACGACCACCGATCGAGATACGCCCTCGTGGGAATCGTTATCTTCCCCGAAACTCGGCACCGATAGTGGTCCGCTCGCCTGGATGTCCCGCATCTCAGCCCTCGACTCAACCGCGAATCTCGAGCATAAAGAGGGAAGGCTAATTCCCGTCGGCAACTCCACTGAGGGCGCGCTGCTGCTCTGGCTACACGAATCGGGCCTGTCTTACGAGAAGCTCAGGCAGGACATGCCAAAGATCTATCAGATCCATTTCTCGTCCGAACGCAAGCGCATGACGACGGTGGTTCGCCACGGCGATCATCTGGTTTCCCTCTGCAAGAGTGCGCCGGAATGGCTGCTCGAACACTCCACAAAGTATCTCGCCAATGATGGCGAGCCGCGACCCTGGACGCCGGAGGCACGCGAGTTCGCGGAAGCGTGGCTCCTCGAAGCCGCTGGCAAGGCGATGCGAACGCTGGCCTTCGGCTATGCCTTGTTGCCGCCGGGAACGCCGGAGGAAGAAGAATCACTGCACGAACGCCGTGACATGCTGGAGGCCGGCTTCATCTTCGTGGGCTTTGTCGCCATACGCGATCCGCTACGTCCGGATGTGAAGGCCGCCATCGCCGAGTGTCGCTCGGCGGGAATCGAAGTGAAGATGATTACCGGCGACAACGTGGAGACCGCCCGCGCGATCGCCCACGATCTCGGCTTGATCGACCGAGGCGACGAGCCAATCGATTCGGACGGCGCCGTTGTCTTGACCAGCCCCAAATACAACGAATATCTCGCGGATCTCAATGCACTCAAGGGCCATGAAGTCCTCACCGCGGCGCAGATTCAACAGCGCGAGACGATGACGCAACAGCTCACCGGCCTGCGCAGTTTTGGCACGGGCACGGCCACTCGACAAATACTATCTAGTGGAGCTGTTGCAGTCACAAAACCAGGTCGTAGCAATGACCGGCGACGGCACCAACGACGCCCCAGCGCTAAAGAAAGCCGACGTCGGCCTGGCCATGGGCATCTCCGGGACTGAGGTTGCCAAGGAGGCCAGCAAGATCGTCCTGCTCGACGATTCGTTTGCCACCATCGTCAAGGCCGTCCACTGGGGCCGATCGCTCTATGAGAACATCCAGCGCTTCATCCAGTTCCAACTGACGATCAATATCAGCGCCCTGACGATCGCATTTCTCGGCCCGTTTTTGGGTGTCAGGCCGCCATTCACCGTGCTGCAGTTGCTGTGGATCAACGTCATCATGGACACCCTGGCGTCGATCGCCCTCTGCTCCGAACCGCCGCGCCCGGGCGTCATGAACCAGCCTCCCAAGCGCAAGGACGAAAGCATCGTCACGCCGACGATGCTCGTCACCATCTTCAGCACCGCCGCATTTTTCGTGGTCGTGATGCTCGTCCTGCTCGGCGGTATGGAATGGTGTCAATGGTTTCGCGGATCTGGCCCGCCGTCCGATGAGTTCGTCACCCTGAGCGTGCGCCAGGTGAGCATCTTCTTTACGCTTTATATCCTATTTCAGATCTGGAATGAGATAAACTCACGTTCGCTGACGCCGCAGACGAGCGGCTTCGCGGGCATTACCCAAAATCCGACTTTCCTCGTCATCGCCGGTTTGATCTTCGTGATCCAGGTGTTGATCGTGAGCGTGCCATTTTTGGGCGCGGTGTTCAAGGTGGAACCGTTAGGGATTGTCGATTGGTTGATGATCGTGGTTGGAACGTCGTCGGTGTTGCTGTTCGCGGAAGTGATGCGACGGATCCGCTTGGCGTGGAGTTCCAAGCGAGCGGAGGGCGTCAGCCCTCTGTGAAAGTCACCGATCGCACAAACACACGGAGGGCTGACGCCTTCTTAACTGTCCACAAAGAGGAGGACGTGTCGCACCCTGGCGATGCACATTTGCTGGTACGTTGTGTAACATTGGGTGAGAGCAACGTTTTTTCATTAGCCCGGCCAAGAAGGTTTTCAAATCATGTCATCCAAAACAAACCGTTCTTCGACGAGGCAGCAAGTAATCGCGGCACTGTCCCGAATCATCGGGCTTCCGTTGACTGCCGCGCGGCGTGGAGCTGATATGCGGACACTTGCATTCGGCACGTTACGACCCTGCGAGGGCGGTTCGGTAGGTGATTTCGCGTTGCACATTCAATGCCCGTGGCGTGTCGAAGGCCCGGAGGGGATTGTCACAGGTCGTTTGGACCTTTGGGAGCCGCTCGAGTCGAGTACGGTTTTCGACGCGGATTCCTGGCATTACGAGAAGTCTCCCAACCTTCAAGACTTTTTGATGGATCAATGGCTCAAGCGTCATGGTCCGTCTCTTGTTGTCGAGGGCGTGGACGGCGATGAATGCGGAGGCGCAAGCATTAGACTCGGCAAAGGTTTCCGGTTGGAATTGTTTCCGGCCGGCACGTGCAGCGAAGATTGGCGATTGTTTCGCCCAAGATCTGATGATTCTCACTTCGTCGTGAGCGGGGGGCGGGTCGAAACTTATGGTGAAGATGACGTGACAACCGACTGAAAGCACGCAGTTGAAACTTCGGTTTTCTGTCCTATGACGTCGTTCAAGTCTGGCCGATTCAGCCAATTTCGCTCGTCGAACTTGGAGAAAGACGATGGCGACCGCTCCACAGCTTATTCATCCAACGAATGAAGAACTCCTGCTGCGCGAAGACGGCATCGAGCGTTCGATCATCCGGGGGGAACTACGGGAGAAGCCGAAGACCATATGCAATCGTTTCCGTGGCCGAATCATGGCGCGATTGGTTACAATTCTGTCTAACTGGGTCGATCTTCAGCCTGAACCTAACGGAGTGTTACATTGTGGCAACGCAGGTTGCCGCCTGAGTCGCCATCCCGAAACAATAGTCGGCATCGACATTGTCTACCGATCACCTGAACTGGCGGCTCGAGATCCTCAGGACACAGTTTTTATCGACGGCGCACCAACTCTCGTTGTCGATATTCTTTCGCCAGGCGATGTCCAAGGAGAAATCGTCGAGAAGGTCGATTGTTATCTTGAGGCCGGCGTACCACTGATCTGGATCATTGAGCCACATTTTATGACGGTGACGATCTATCGCCCCGGTCACAAGCCGGTTCTCGTCAATCGAACTCAGGAATTATCGGCCGAGCCGGAACTGCCCGGTTTCCGCGTCGCCGTGGCGGAGTTGTTTCAGTGAGAGATATACCCCAAGAGAGTCAAAAAGAGTCCACATAACTACGCCACTTTCCCCCGATTGCAATTCCCTCACTTTGGATGTACACTGTACATACGAAAGGAGACTTGTAATGCCACGGCAGCCACCTAATGGTTCAAAAGCGACACGTATCAGCATGCGTATCGATCCTCAGTGCAAAGAGGTTATCGCTCGCGCCGCACGGCTTGGACACACCACTTTCAGCACATTCATGATTGAAAATGCCTATCACGCCGCCAACGCATTGCTAGCCGATCACAACCATCTCGTCATGAGCCAAGAAGAGATCGATCATTTTTTCAAAGTGCTTGACAACCCGCCGCCAAAAAGCATCAAAGCCATCCGCAAACTCTTAAGTGAGCCGAGTATTTTGGATGGATGATCTCGGCCTGAAACCAATTGAACTGTTGAATGCCAAGCACGATCGCTCCGCATTTGACTGCGGCAGCGAACCACTGAATCAGTATTTGAAACTTTATGCCTTGCAAAATCAGAAGCGCGACGTCGTGCGCAACTACGTGACGTGCGATCAAAACGACGAAGTTAAAGGGTTCTATTGGCCTACGGTTCTATTTCACCGAGCAATCTGCCGAGTGATGTGATCAAAGGCAGTGGAAAATATCCGATACCGATCATCCTGCTGGCTCGCCTGGGCGTTCATTGCGAGTATCAAGGGAAGAAGCTTGGAAGGGCTTTGCTGAAAGACGCGCTCCTTCGCACATTACAAGCAGCCGATATCGCAGTCCTGAAGCTGATGCTCGTTCATGCCAAGAATGAATCCGCAGCTGCATTTTACGAAAAGCATGGCTTCGTAGCTTCGCTGCGCAATCCATTTGTGATGTTTTTACCAATTCACACGGCCAGGGGTAAGCGCGTGTAGACTCGTGCGAGTGTCTGAAAGGAATTTCGCTCCGGCGGAGCGAAATTCCTTTCAGACACCATCATTTTTGAATCACCAGATTCCCCAAATGAGCCTCGCGGGAGTTCTTTGTGTGTACGTCTGCGCAATGCAATCAATTAAGTGCTTTCCCTGCCAAGAGATAGCAAATGCATTTTGATTGCGCCTTGACAGAGGCGCAATCAAAAAATGTCCGCGCGACCCACCACCCATGCCAAACTGATTTGGCATGGCAAGGGTGGTACGTGCCAAATCTGCCAACTCGACCTATTTATACTCCATCCCCAACTGCTCAAACAAAAACGCATACACATCCGCTTGCTTATCGATGGCCGTTGTCAGGCTGTCGCCGATGCCGTGGCCGGAGCCATAGCTCACTTGCAGTAGGATTGGCCTCTTCGACGACGTTGCGGCCTGGAGGCGGGCGGCCATTTTGAGGGAGTTGGCGGGATCGACTCGGCCATCGTTGGCGCCGGTCATCAGCAAGACGGCGGGATAAGCGGTGCCGTCTTTGACTTTATGGAGCGGCGAATACGCCATGAGAGATTTGAATTGTTCGTAGTTTTTGACGGAGCCGAACTCCGTCACATTGAAAGCACCGTTGGGGTGAAGCTCGACGCGGAGCATGTCGTAGATGCCGACGTGCGTGACCACCGCCCGGAACAGATCGGGATGTTGCGTCAGCTCCGCGCCCATGAGAAGGCCGCCGTTGCTGCCGCCTTCGATGGCGAGTTTGGCGGGCGAGGTGTATTGCAGGTCGATCAGACTGGTTGGCGCAGGCGGCGAAATCGTCGAAGACGTTTTGCTTGTTCGTCAGGTTGCCGGCCTTGTGCCAATCCTCGCCATACTCCGCGCCGCCACGAACGTTGGCGACGACGAAGACGCCGCCTTGTTCGAGCCAGAGCCGTGACGCGGCCCGGAAGCGCGGCGTCTGGCTCACGCCATAGCCGCCGTAGCCGGTCAACAAAGTCGGATTCGTGCCATCGAGCTTGACGCCCTTCTTGCGGACGATGCTCATCGGTACCTTGGTCCCATCGCGCGAAGTGGCAAACTCACGCAAAACCTCGCAATCGCTGAAATCCGCAGGCGACGTGCTCGCCAGTTTTGTCTCCTTCATCGCACCATTCTTGGGGTAGATGTACCAGGTGCGCGGCTGGAGAAACGTCTCGATCTGTACGAGTACCGTGTCGCCCTCGACCGGCACGATGTCCTGGACCGCGGGAACGGGAGGCAGCGCGACGACAGTCGATTTGCCATCCCGCGTTACGAATCGCAGCCGCGATGGGCCGCCGTCCACATCCGCTACGTAGACACCAGTCGCCGTCGGCGTAAATCCCGTGACGAGGCGGTTCGAGGCGAAGCGCAAGGCGTCGATGGCCACCTTACCTTCGGGGACGAACACCGTGGCATTTTTCAGATCGGGCTTGTCGAGAGGCAGTCGCAGAATCTTGCCGAGCGGTGCATTCTTGCGCGACAGAGATAGAGCGACTGCATCGCCCGCCGCTCCAAAAGCTGGAGCGCTGATCTGATCCTCGAACTTGCTGAGCTGGATCCACTTGCCATCAGGCCCGCGCAGATGGTGCATGAAGTCGCCACCGTCGCCATTCTGCGTTGTCACCAAGAGGTATTTACCATCCGCGGAGGTGTCGAGGAAATTCTCACCGATGCGCGGGAAGTCTTTGCCCAGGACAAATTCGTCCTTGGCCGGGTCGTCGCCGAGTTTGTGGTGATAGATCTGCTGATAGAACTGCAGGTCGGTCTTGGGTCGTTCGTTCGGAGCGGGGTAGCGGGTGTAGTAAAAGCCGGTGTCTTGCTCATCCCAGACGAGGTCGCCGCCTGCGGTAGGAAAGCCGACGCGCGGAATGACGTCACCCAGCTTCTTACCCGTCGCCACCTCGAAGACATGAGCGGTCCCCTCTTCGCTGCCACCCTCCGACAAGGAGACGGCGACATACTTGGCGCTGCGCGACGGCGCGTAAAAGTCGATGGCTGTCTTGCCCTTGGAATCGAGCTTGTTCGGATCGACCAGTACCTTGGCCGAGTCGGGTTCGTCGACTGACTTGAGCGTGACCAGGAACGGCTGCTCGCTCGGCGGCTGTTTCTTAAGGCCGAACAGCGTCCCGTGCTGAAAATGCAATCCCGTAAAGCTCGCCGTCTCCGCGGACATCAATTCTTTGAGGCGTTTCCGCAGCTTCGGCAACGCCTTGCTCTGATCGAGTTGGCCGCGCGAGTATTTGTTCTGCGCCTCAATCCATTGTTTGACGGCTGGATCCTCCATGTTGTCGAGCCAGCGATAATTATCGGTGACTTTGACGCCGTGGTACTCGTCCGTAACCGGCTTCTTCGGCGTCGCCGGCGGCGCTGGCGGATCGGCGGCCCAAAGCGTGCCGACGAGTTGAAGCAGAACGATGGAGACGAGAGCGAGCAAAAGCCAGCGCATGGGGAAAACTCCGAGATTCTAATAGGGACCTACGAAGATTGAGTTTAGGCAGCGCGCGGAGAAGTCGCAAGGATCATGGTGCGTTGCCGGTGCGCCTAGTGCGCCGTCCAGACTAAATTTAGGTGTGGCACAGACATTCTTGTCAGTGCGGGAACCGACGAATGTGCCTTTTGCTGCACAGACAAGAATGTCTGTGCCACACCTAAATTTAGTCTGGACGGCGCACTACCTATGTTGCGCGCGGAACATTCCCGCCAGACCGAGATGCAAAAAACGGCAAACGTCTTGCACCGTGCAAAAATGCCAAAACTCGTTGACGCAATTGAGGTTACAGAGCGCCGAAACCCCGAGATTCAACGAAATCCCGTGTGAGCCCCCTCTTTTTTCGTAGCCACATTCTAGCGCATGCGGCTACGATTTCGTTACTGCTGCCAGTTGGACTTTACAATCCAACTCAGATCCGCTCCAATTCGCGTCGGCCGTGACGAGCGCCGATTGACGAACGTGAAGGGCAACGCATGGATGCGAGCCGGTTACTTGTCGTTATTGCCGATGATTTTGGAATCGGACCGGAGACGTCGCGCGGTATTCTGGATCTGGCTGCGCACGGCGTTGTGACCGGATCCGTCTTACTCGTCAACTCGCCCTATGCCGGCGACGCCGTGAGCGTCTGGCGGCGATCGGGTGTTCCTCTCGATCTTGGTTGGCATCCTAATCTCACTCTCGACGAGCCCGTGGCCGACGCTGCCGAGGTCCCCTCGTTGGTCGGACGCGATGGGCGTCTACTCCCGCTCCGCCAATTGTTGAAGCGCTTGCTACTCCGCCGCATTCGGCGCGACGATATTGAACGCGAATTGCGGGCCCAGCTTCGACGCTTCCGCGAACTGGTTGGCCACCCGCCCCTATTAGTCAACGCTCACCAGCATGTCGCCTTGTTCGCCCCCATCGGCAAAATCCTGTTGTCCATCCTGAGCGAGCTGCCGCGCAAGCCTTATGTGCGGCGTGTCAGCGAGTCATGGGGCTGTCTCCGCGCTATCCCCGGCATGCGCACCAGAGCGCATCCTGCTGACGACCCTTGGCCAAATTCAGGCGCAGAGCGCTCGAGCGTGCATGCTTCCCCGGGAACGACGGGTTCGCAGGCGCGATGGACGCACATGGGTCAAACGATCCGGCATTTCTTCCAAATTGGCTCGCTCGAACTCCAGGTCGCGTCCTGGAACTGATGTGCCACCCAGGACACCGAGACACAACTCTATGGGGGCGCGATTGCGTCGACGGCGACGGGCTCGTCGAACGGCGTGTCAAGGAATTCGAGCTATTGAATTCACCTAACTTTCTTGCCGACTGTGCAAATGCGGGATTCACATTGCGAACTCCGTCCACGCTGCTGGATGATGCCTCACGAGGGTTTACTCATGCAGCTTGAGATACGACCGCCTCAAAAATGGGGTGTTTGGGAATTTCTGGCCATCGGCGCGTGGTCGGCTACTTTGGTGTTCATCTGTATTCGAGTGACCGTCACGCCCCACACGCACTCGCTTTATCCGACTTACGCTACGGCGGGAGCCGACTGGCTCGCGGGAATCGACACCTATTACCGGCCACACGAAGCGTATCTTGACCAGTACCGCTATAGCCCATTGATTACGGTATCCTTGATCCCCTGGCATTGGCTGCCGGAGCGCCTTGGCGGGGTCTTATGGCGCCTACTCAACGCCGCGATCCTTTTGGCGGGTTGGGACTGGTGGCTGCGCGTGGCGGCGCCCTTGGTTCTCACAGCGCGGCAGCGCGCGGTCGCTTTTCTCTTGATTCTGCCGTTGTCTCTTGCCAGTCTAAACAACGGCCAGCCAAACTCGATCATGGCCGGGATGTTGCTCATCGCCTTCGCGGCGGCGGCGCGGGAGCGCTGGTGGATCTGTGCCGCGTCAATTACGGTGGCGGTCGCGATCAAGGCCTACCCGCTGGCCGCCGGCCTGCTGGTCGTGGCCTGTTATCCGCTTCGCCTAGGACCGCGCCTCGCCCTGTGTCTCCTAGTCGCCGTAGTTTTGCCATTCTGTTTTCAAACTCCAGACTACGTCTTCTCCCAATACCAGTCGTGGTATAAGGTCGTAGCGGAAGATGATCGAAAGATGTGGCCCTTCTCGATCGCTTACCGTGATCTCTGGCTCCTTTTTCGCCTTGTCGGCGCGCCATTAAGTCCCCGAGTTTACCTGGGTCTCCAGGTCGGTCTTGGTCTAATTTGCGCGGTCGTGTGCTTTACGGCCTGCAAGCTGGGCTGGACACGGAGGCCGCTCCTGGCCATCGTGTCATCCCTGGGTGCCTGCTGGATGATGCTCTGCGGGCCGGCGACCGAATCTTGTACCTATGTTCTCCTGGCGCCTGCTTTGGCCTGGTCTTTGTTAGGCGCCTGTTATCCTCGAGTATCGCCGTGGCGCCTGGTCGCGCCTGCGTCCAGTTCGGCCTTGTTGCTCGCGGGTGTATTCGCTGGGCTCATCGCGAATACGTCAGGCATTCATGGATATGGAATGCAACCTCTGGCCGCGCTCTTTCTTCTGATAGGGACGTTGGCAGAAGTTGTGACGGGAGCAGCCGCCCAGGATAGAAGCGAATTAGCGAGACAATCGATCGCGGCCCCGGCTCGCGCGGCCTGATCGAAACCGGATGGGCAATTGTGCCGCCGCGGATACTGTGGAGAGGCCATGACGCCGACAAAAACGAAACTCAGCATCGTCTGCCCAGCCTATAACGAGGAAGAAGTCCTGCCGCATTTTCATGCGGAACTGCGCTCCGCCCTCGCACCTCTGGAAGCGCAATACGAGATCGAAATTGTCTATGTCGACGATGGTTCCGCCGACAAGACCTTGGAGATCATCCGCCTCCTGGCCTCGACCGATCAGCGTGTGCGTTATCTGTCCTTGAGCCGCAATTTCGGCCATCAGGCCGCCATGACCGCGGGCATGGAGTATGCCAGCGGCGAAGTGGTCGTCACCCTCGATAGTGATTTACAACATCCACCCACGCTCATTGCCGATCTGTTGGCCAAGTGGCGCGAGGGCAACGACGTCGTCCTGACCGAGCGTGAGGACGATCGGACGCAGCCATGGCTGCGGCGTGTCACGTCGCGCGGCTTCTTTTGGGTTCTCAAGCAGCTCAGCGACCGTGAAGTTAAAGTAGCCGCCTCGGACTACAGGTTGTTATCGCGCAAGGCACTGGACGCTCTCAGTCAACTCCGTGAGACGCACCGCTTTCTACGCGGCATGGTCAACTGGATGGGATACAAGACGGCCGTGGTGAAGTTCAAGGTGGCGCCGCGCGGCGGCGGCGCCTCCAAGTTCACAATGCCGCGCCTCACGAGCCTGTCGATCGATGCCCTATTGTCGTTTTCCAAGGCGCCTCTACGACTGTCGTTGTTCCTGGGATTTGCCTTTGTCGCCGTCGGTTTGGCCTTTGGCGTCACCGCTCTGATTGTCGCCCTTTATAGCTGGGGCCTGTATCCCGGAGCCTTGATCATTCTTACGAGCCTCCATGTCATTGGCGGCAGTCTTCTCTGCTCGCTCGGCATGGTGGGTGAGTATCTGGGTCGTGTTTATGAACAAGTCAAGGATCGGCCGTTGTATTTGTTGAAGGAAGCATCTCCAGGTTGGGAGTTGGGCGTCAAATCGGTGCCGATGTCGCAGAGGCGCTCGGATCGGAATGTGGCGGCGTGATGGTGAGAGTATATGGCGGAAGCCCGTCTCCCCTGTACTCGGGGGAGACGGGTTGGGGGTGACCCCTCACCCTCAACACCCCTCCCCCGAGTACAGGGGAGAGGGGAGGCTGATCTGACTGCTTGCGTAAGGAGTCTCCCATGCGATTAGCATCGCCGTCACTATCGCGGTGGGAGCGCGTCGGCGTTATTTCCCTGATTGCCTTCTTCATTGCCTTCGGAGCCTTGGTCGAAATCCGCTCCGCCTTTCTCACGCGCCGCATGGGCGACCTCAGTGTCTATTTGCGAAGCTCCTGGGCCGTGCGCAGCGGAGCTAATTGTTACGATGTCACCGACGAAAACGGCTGGCATTATCACTATCCGCCGCTTTTTGCCATTCTCTTGACGCCGTTGGCCGATCCGCCGCCGACGGCGGACCACGCCGGCTACCTCAATTATGCAGTGTCCGTGGCGATCTTTTATGTCGTCAATCTCCTACTGCTCGGCATCGGTGTCCATTGGTTGGCGTCCGCACTCGAAGCGACGTCGTCTCATGATGCGGTGCGCGACCAGGAGACATTCAGCCGCCGTTGGTGGTTGTTACGTCTCCTTCCGGTCCTGATTTGTTTGCCCTCGATCGCCCACACACTCATGCGTGGCCAGGCCAACCTGTTCGTGCTCGTTCTGATCTGTGGCCTCACGGCTTGCCTGATCCGCGGTCAACGGCTTAGCGCCGGCGTCTGCTTGGCGGGCGCCATTTGCCTCAAGATCATTCCCGGCTATCTGTTGCTGGTCCCGCTCTGGCGCCGCGACACACGCTGTATGACGGGCTGTGCGTTAGGACTCGTGATTGGATTGGGTATCATTCCCGCGGCAGTCCTCGGGCCGGGGCGCGCGATGCAATGTTATGTCGATATGAAAAACAAGCTGATCGAGCCTGCTCTCGCCGACGGCGCGGACGCCTCACGTTCAACCGAATTACTCAACGTCACCGCGACCGATAGTCAATCGTTCCTCGCGGCGATGCACAACACGATCTATTTCGATCCGCTGACGCGGCCAGCGAAAGCGGACCTCGGGACACGCATCGCCCACTGGTCTCTGGCCGCGTTGTTCACGGTTTTGACCTTACTATCGACCGGGGGCAAACGCACCGAGACTGGCTCGACAACAACGATGTTCGCGGGGGCGCTCACGTTGATCATGATCCTGTGCAGCCCGGTCTGCCACACGCATTATTTCGCCTTGGAAGTGCCCCTGGTGATGGGATTGATCGCGAACCGTTGGGAGTCGCTCGCGGATGGAACACCGCCGCTTCGCACACTCGCGCTGGGTCGGGGTCTAATGCTGCTAATGGCGCTGCAGTTCGTCGGTCATACCGTTCCTCAGCTCCCGGGATGTCAGCTATTCCGCGACACTGGATTGGCGCTATATACGGCTCTTGCCCTCTGGATTGTCGCTTTTGTTACATTGCGATCGTCAACCGCGAATTTGTCTCATGCCGAATCGAGATCTCTTTGCCCTTCGGAGACTTGATCGATGTCGCCGCTCACGCTTTCCTTGCTTTTGTCGTTATGTGCCGCGCCGCCCACGCCAGCTCCGCCAGCGCCGATTCGGGGCGTCGTCTTCGTGGTCGGTGGCATTGGCGGTTTCGATGCGGTCGGTCTGAATTCCCAACTGTCGCTGCCTCTGTCCGGCGTCGGTCACGAAGTCCGGGTGTTCGACTGGACGCACGGTAAAGGCCGATTGTTGCGCGACCTGCAGGATCAGGCGCATTTGTTAAAAAAGGCCGAGGAATTGGCTTCGGCCATTCGCATCGTCAAGACATTGGAGCCGGAGCGGCCGATATTCCTCGTCGGCCATAGTGCCGGCGCCGGCCTTATTATCGCCGCGGCCGAGCAACTCTCGCCCAAAACGCTCGAGCGCGTCATTCTGCTTTCCCCCGCGATATCGTCCACCTACGATCTAAGGCTCGCGCTGTTGGCGACGCGCGGGGAGATTGTGTCCTTTCATTCAGCCGGAGATCGCTTCGTGCTCGGTTGGGGTACCTCGACCTTCGGCACGGTCGATCGCGTCTACTCGCCGGCCGCGGGCATGGGTGGCTTTCGCCCGCCCAAGGATCTGAACGACGCCGATCGGGAGATGTATCTGCGCCTCATTCAAATCCCTTGGCGTTGGGAATCCTTGTTGGAAGGTCGCGGCGCGAGCCACCATAGCACGGTGTCGCCGATTTTCTTGTCGTTGCAGGTCGCGCCCTGGTTGCGCGCCGTGCCGCAAACGGTCGCGGCCAAGTAAACCACCTTCGCCCCCTCTCAATTCATCGCTCAAGCTGACAACTTCGTCTCCGTGCGCACCTACCCCCCTGGAAACGCCGGTCCTGGCTGCTTAAAGTAATAGGGTGTCCAACGGGGGCACCCATTGCTCAAGGTTTTGCACCCATGACCTTTCCACGAACGACTTTGACGGCGACCCATACCGGAACGGCAACCGAGGAGACGACGCGCACGCATCTCTTGCCGCCCTACAACGTCATTCTCCTTAACGACGACCATCATTCGTTTGATTTTGTCGTTCAGACGCTGTGCAAGGTGCTGGGATGTAACGTCGAGCGAGCCTTCGTCCTGACGCGGACGGCCCACGAGCAAGAGCGCGCGATCATTTGGAGCGGTCCAAAAGAGGTCGCGGAATTGAAGGCCGAGCAAGTTCACACCTGCCACGAGATCCGCGAGAACGGCCGCGACCTGGGGCCGCTCGGTTGCACGATTGAACCCGCGCCAGGTAGTTGAGAAGTGTAGCCGCGATGAAGAGGAGTAGGATCCAAGATGGCCATCGAACCCCTCGCGCTCGGCGTCTGCAGCTGGTCCCTGCAGGTCAAGAACATCCCGGAACTCACACAACTTTCACGGCAGCTTGGCGTCGACGTCGTCCAAATCGCCTGTGGCGATCCCCACCACGCAGCCTGGGATGAAGGCGAACGTATGCCGGCGGTGGCGCGCGAATCCGGCCTACGCTTCTGCGCGGCCATGCTTGGCTTTCCCGGCGAGGATTACACGACGCCGCAAACCATTCAAAACACCGGCGGCTTCGGTGACCCGGCTCTTCGGGCCGAACGGCTCGAACGACTCAAATGGGCGCTGCTGCGAACGAAGGCTCTGGGTCTGGACCTGCTCACGCTCCATGCGGGTTTCCTACCGGAGCCCAGCGATCCGGCGCGGGCGCGTTTCTGGATACCCTCGGCAAGGCGAGCGCCCTTGCGAACGAACATGGCGTGACGCTTGCCTTCGAGACAGGTCAGGAGACGGCCGACCTGCTGCGTCGAACACTGGACGATCTGAAATGTCCAAATCTCGGCGTCAATTTCGACCCAGCGAACATGCTGCTCTATGACAAAGGCGATCCGCTCCGGGCGGTGAAGATTCTCGCGCCAGACATCAAGAGCGTCCACGTCAAGGATGCCAAACGGCCGACCAAGGCTGGCACGTGGGGCGAGGAAGTGCCGTTGGGCCAGGGCGAGGTCAATATCCGTGCGTATGTCCAAAAGCTCAAGGAGATTGGCTTCCGTGGCCCGCTGTGCGTGGAGCGTGAAGTCGGCGACCAGGCGGCGCGGATCGCGGACATCGCGCATGGTTTGAACTATCTCCGCGAGTGTTTGTCCATCATTTAGCCCCCGGCTTGCCGGGGGAAGTCTTGACCGCGTTCGTGTTGGGAGACCCCGTATCGTGCCGATCATCGAGGTGCAAGGACTAAGCAAGACGTATCGCGTCGCCGAGAAGAATCCGGGCCTGGGCGGATCGCTCAAGGCCTTGTTTCGCCGCAAATACAAAGAAGTCAACGCCGTCCAGGATGTCTCCTTCACGATCGAGCCCGGCGAGATGGTGGCCTTTCTCGGCCCGAACGGCGCCGGCAAGACGACAACCCTGAAAATGCTCTCGGGCCTCATCTATCCGACAGGTGGCACTGCGCGCGTTTTGGGTTTCGTGCCCTGGGAGCGCCCGACTCCTTTCGCCGCCGCTTTTCGCTGGTCATGGGGCAGAAAAACCAGCTCTGGTGGGATCTGCCGGCCGGCGACAGCTTTCAGCTCCATCGTGAAATCTACTCGCTGCCGACGGCTGCGTTTGAGCGGACGCTTGGCCATCTCGTCGAGCTATTCGCCGTCGAAAAGTTGACCAAACAACCGGTGCGCGAGCTGTCGCTCGGTGAGCGCATGAAGATGGAGTTGATCGCGTCGCTCCTCCATGAGCCGCAGCTGTTGCTGCTCGACGAGCCGACGATCGGTCTCGACGTCATCGCGCAGGTCGCCATTCAAAAATGCTTGAAAGAATACAACGTCCAACGCGGCATTACGATGCTCTTGACCAGCCATTACATGCGCGACGTCGAGGCTCTCTGCCCGCGCGTGCTGGTGATCGCTCACGGTCGGCTGATCTACGACGGAGCCCTCGCCGGAATCATCGGCCGCTTTGGAAGCACCAAGCTGCTCAAACTGACGTTTGAAGGCGAAGAAGCGCCGAAAGACCTCATGCGCTTCGGCGATTGCACCTTCACCGGACCGGTGGTCGATCTCAAAGTTGAGCGAAGCAAGGTTGCCGAGGTGCTGGCCACGATTCTCGATCGTTACACAGTCATGGACGTCAGCGTCCAGGATCCGCCCCTCGATCAGGTCATTGCCCGCGTGTTCGAAGAAGGGAAGCCGAAAGAGGAAACCACTGCCGTCGGCGTTTAGCGGTTTGCCCACCCAACTTTTCGTTCGACGAAGGGTTATTTCATTTAGCCGCAACACTGTTCGTCTAAGGGCTGAACAGTGCGTGACATGCTTTGGTACTCGAAAGCATGCTTTCGAGTACCAAAGCTCGGCACCCCATCCTTAGACGAACGGCACCGTGGGTAGATGGCACGGCGCTAAACAGGCGCCGTAAACCCTTTTGCGAATGAGGCTCGCCTACATGATCCGCGTCCAGGGTTTGACCAAGCACTTTCCCCTCGCCGGCGGCCGCACGCTCGTCGCCGTCGATGATGTCTCCTTTTCCGTCGAGAACGGCGAAGTCTACGGCCTGCTCGGCCCCAATGGCGCTGGCAAAACGACCACCATTCGTATGATCCTCGGTTTGCTTAGCCCCACGATGGGTCACGCCTGGATTGACGGGCATTCCTCGAGCACGGCGCCGGAAGAGGTCAAGCGCCGGGTGGGGCTATTCTCGGCGAGTGCGGGGCTTTATCAATGGCTTACGGTGCGGGAGCTGCTCGCGTTTTTCGCCGATCTTTACGGTGTGCAGGACACCATCGCGGCCCATCGCATCAACAGGCTGAGCGGCATGCTTGGCCTGCGTGAGTTGCTCGACCGCCGCTGCGCCACGCTGAGCACAGGTCAAAAGCAACGGGTCCACCTGGCCCGGGCTCTCGTCCACGAGCCGCCGGTGTTGCTGCTCGATGAACCGACGAGCGGCCTCGACGTGCTCGGCAGCCAAACGATTGTCGAATATATCGAATTGCTGCGGACGGAAGGAAAAGCGGTTATCATAACGACGCATCGGCTCGATGAAGCGGAGCGGCTCTGCGACCGTTTCGGGCTGATGCATCGTGGCAAGATCGTGCGCGAAGGCTCGTTGGAGCAGTTACGGGCGTCGACGGGGTGCGTTTCCCTGGTCGACATGTTTCTCAAATTGTCGCAGGTCGGACCGATGTTGTCGGGCGCTGCCGAGGAGATTTCGGGATGAGCGTTGCCCCGGCGTCCGGGCTCACTTTCTCGGCCTCGGTGGCCAGAATCTGGCGGTTCTCGGGCAAAGAGCTGCGGGAAACGCTCCGCGATCGCCGCACCATTCTGACGCTCGTGCTGATGCCGTTGCTTCTTTATCCGCTAATGACGATCGCGTTTCGGCAATTTTTCCTGTCCGCCAGTCTCCAGAAAGGCTTGACCGAGCGCAACCTGAATGAGCCGGACTTCCTGATCGGCACCGCGAAAGAAGGCGATGGGTTGATTCTGGAGCGCGCGCTCCAGGAGGGCCAGCAACTGCTCACCTGGACGCGGCGTGCCACGGGCAATCGAACCACGGTGGAATGGAAACGCTGCGCCTATGGACCGTTCGACGACCTTTCCGCTGCTCTGAGGGAGCGAAAGATCCATCTCGGATTTAGCGCGCATGCTCTCCCGCCCGATGCCGGGTATAAGTATCAGTTCGAGCTATTCACACTGGAAGATTCGCCCGGCGGAGCTGAAGCCTTGGCTTATGTCCAGGAGCGTCTCAGCGCGGCTGGCCAGAGTCAATTATTCACGCAGTTGAACAAGCTGACCCACGAAGACAACCCATTGCCGATTCAGACGTGGGTGCGAACCGTCTCCGACCCGGAGCATCGGGACACCGGCTTGTTGGCGACGCTGATTCCTCTGGTGTTAATCCTGATGACGATCACCGGAGCGGTCTATCCGGCGATCGATCTGACAGCCGGCGAGCGCGAGCGCGGCACACTGGAAGTGCTGATGGCCGCTCCGTTGCCGCGCTTCGCACTGCTGCTTTCCAAGTACATCGCTGTTTTGACCGTGGCGCTGTTCACCGCGCTCCTCAACCTGACGATGATGACGATCTCGCTCAAGCTGAGCGGCATGGGCTCGCTGCTATTTGGCGAAGCTGGCCTGACCGTGGGCTTTCTGTTGTCGATGCTCGGAATGTTGTTGCTCTTCGCCCTGTTTTTCTCGGCACTCGTGTTGGCCGTGACGAGCTTCGCCCGCAGCTTCAAAGAGGCGCAGGCGTATCTGATCCCGCTCATGCTGGCGTCACTGACTCCGGGCATGTTGGCGTTGATGCCCGGGCTCAAGCTCAAAGGCGGCCTCAGCATCACGCCGCTCGTCAATGTCGTCTTGCTGGGCCGAGATCTCTTCGAAGGGCAGGTGACCCTTGGCGTGGCGTTGACGGTAATTGCGTCGACCTTGCTCTACGCGACGGCGGCGCTCAGTTTGGCGGCTCGGTTGTTTGGTGCGGAAGCCGTGTTGTTCACGGACCAACACAGCTGGGCCGATTGGTTTCGTCGCCCGGAGCGAGCCCGACCAGCCGCCTCGGGCGCGTGCGCTGCTCTTTTATTTGGCCCTGCTGTTCGCCGCGAACTTTCTGTTAAACAACTGGATCGCTCAGCAGGTCGGTGTCGACCTAGTTACGCGTTTGTGGCTCATGAGCGCGGCCAGCTTCGCGCTTTACGGCGGCGTGCCAATTCTCAGCGTCGCCACGGGGCATTTGCGTGGCGACAGCGGCCTCGGCTTGCGCCGCTTTCCCCTTTTGTGCGCCCTGGCCGCGATCTTACTCGGCTTATCCTTTTGGCCCTTCGAGGTCCTCTTCGCTCTTTTTCTCAAATCGATCAATTTGACCGCCTCGCATGAAGGCGAAATGGCACCCCTGCTCAGGATTCTGATGAGTGGCGAAGGGCTGGCGGCGGTGTTCACCGTGCTGGCCGTGGTTCCGGCGATCGCGGAGGAGCTTTTCTTTCGCGGCTACCTGTTCGGCACGCTGCGGCGGATCGGCGGTGCGGCGCGGCGCCATCTTGGGAAGTGCGGCTCTCTTCAGTCTGTTTCATCTCTTCTTGAACGACAGCCTGGCCTGGGAACGGCTGCCCGCAACGCTGGTCCTTGGCCTCTGTCTCGGTTGGATGCGCGAGCGGATCGGAAGTGTCATACCGGGAATGCTTATGCACCTCGCGCACAATGGCATGCTCGTGTCGCTGATGATGATTCCCGATCGCTGGTTGTTCGACGGCTCGACGCTGTCTTACGTCTGGCCCGTCGGCGGCGGCCTGAGTCTGTTCCTTTGCCTCGCCTTCTTGCAGTGGAACACCAATCCAGCGCAGCGGGAAGCAAGCGATGAAAAACAGCTGGAACAATTCGTCAGCGACTAAGCATATAGTCGCGCCAATGTCGCGGCTGGGCCCGGCGAAAGTTCAAAGGAGTATCTTTGACAGAAATGTTCGTGCCCACGACGATCGGCCGCTCCTCGGGCTTAGCCACGCCACCCATCCACCCCGCACCGCGCAGAAACGTCACGCCGAGGAAGAGTACTGCCACGCTCATCAGGATCGTCGTAAACCGCATCAACGATTCTCCTCTGTTTTTTGAATGTCGGGCCAACGCATAGGAGCACCTCTCATGCCAAAGAACAGACAGAAGTCGTGGCGGCACGTTTTCAACGTGCCGATGCGTCGTCGATTTCGCAATTCGCCGTGTTATTGACGTGCCTTCCTCGCGCGCAGGTCGCTTTCGGCACGTTGGAAACGTGCCGCCACGGGTGTTGTGTTGTAAATACTACACTTTGTTTTACCGGCGCTCGGAGCAATCTACAGCGTGAGGCGCTTTTCGACAGCGGAGTTTGATTTTGCATCGCGGCGGCGCGGGGGGGGCCCACATGAATTTTTGGCGCGACGGTCTTGGTCTCGTTGTAACCTTAAACAGGACAATGTGTTAGATCGACAGACCGTCGCGCCAACGTGTAGCGCATTTTTGGCGCGACGGTCCCTCCATCGAATGCTGGCACGACGGTAAGCACGAAGTCCTTCGAGCTTCAGGCAATCGGCGACAATCAAATTGCCCTGCGGTTTTCGATCCAATCCCCAAGCTCTTGAAAAATCATTTCCGGATCCGGCTCGAACTCTAATGTGTGATGCGCCGCCGGATAATCAAGGATCGTTACTGGTCCGGCGAATCGTTCGACGAAAGCTCGGGTGCGGCCGTTCTCAATAATTCGATCCTGACCGGCAAGCAGGAGCAGCGAGGGGAGCTGGATATGCCCTGGCGCGTCACGCAGACTCCGATCGAGCCGCACACTCTCGATAAGGAAGCGCGCGGTCGCCTGGTGCAGCGACAGCGGGTCGTGACGCAAATAGTCGAGCCAACGCGGAGTCGTCGTAAATAGCTCTGGGTCAGAGAGGGGTATGGGAAAGAGTCGCGTGGGGTTGGTGATCCGGGCCCACAAGATGCCGAGTCGCTCCGCGAAGCTCAGGCCGACGCGGGGAAAGAAACCGGGCGTGACGAGAATCATTCCATCGGCGAGTTCGGGTCGATACCGAACCAAGGCGGTGGCGACTTTAGCGCCCCAAGAGATAGCTAATAGGACGATAGGCCGCTGTGGATTGGCTTTGCGCCGCTCGGCGAGAAACTCGCCGACGTCATCGCGGAGTCGACCATAAGAAGGCGTGTCGCCGCGCCCGAGGTCATTGACGCCCGAGCCGCGACGATCGAGGAAGGAAACGTCGTAGCCTCGTTGCGACAAAAAAGAACAGGAGTTCTCGTACCAGCCAGCATGACTTTGAATGCCATGCAACCAGACGACATCGGCTTTGGCCGCGATGTGGGACGGGTAGAGACGATACCCAAAACGGTAGCCATCGCTGGCCGTAAAGAATCGTTGCTCCCAATTCGTCCCAGCGCTCACGGAAGCTCCAGTAAGAAGCGGATCATTTCGTTGGCTTTGCCGGACTCTTGAATCGCTCCAGCAACGCCAAATTCGTTTCCAGGACATTCACCAACGGCACGCCGACCATGCCGGCCAACGGGTCCTCCGTGCGCTCGCGTAGGACAGCCCGGATCTCACGGCGAACAAACTCGTCGCTGAGACCCGTCTTCTTCACCCAGGCTTCAACGACGCGATCGAGCTGGTACTGCGCATTCTTCAGCGAAATATGCGGATCCAGCCCAGAGCCGGAGGTCGTCACCATATCAGCGGGCAGCGACACCAGCTCCACATTGGGATGTTCCTGCAGCCAACGATCGAAGAACACCGCTTCGACGCTCCACATGGGGTCATCGATGAGTTTCGGCCAGGCTTTTTGAAACGCCTTCGCGTTCGCCTTGAAGTAGGATACCGCCAGATCGGCCGGCTTGGGCTCTTCGCCAGGGTTGTCCTTTACCCAGGCTTCCTTCGCTTCAGGATGCGCCATCGCCCATGTCGTTACCGCGGCTTTGTGTTTATCATCCGCGTTTACCCATGCTTGGGAGACGTTCGAATGCGTGTCGGCCCACTCCGCCACGATATCCGGCTTGCCGGCGAACCAGGCCTTCACGTCGTCTTGCACGGTTTTGGCACCGGCGGCAGGAGCCTTGTAGGCCGCGATAGGCCCGATCGTCCGCGCCACGCGATCGCGCAACAGGTAGTTCGAGGCCGCCAGGTTGCTTGCTCCGGACGCCGAGGCATTGTACGAAACAGCCGATGGCCGCGGCTGGAAGAACTCAGCCCCGGAGAACGGCTGCGCGATCAAGCGTGAGCCGACAATAGTGCCCTCGGGCCCTTTGACGAGGCTACCCTGAGCTTGAGAATCAAAAAACGGCGTCTGCGCCAAGGCCCAAAGGACGAACGGGTAGACGACGCAGCACAGGAGGAGCGTGAGGCCGATCAGCCAGGCGTTGGCGCGAATAGTAGTGGACATGATTTAGGGTCTCGTATTTGCAAATTACGTAATTAGTGTCCGGAGTTGGAAATCTGTTTATGAGGTTTGTCAGCCGCGGCCGGGGTCGGTACTCCGACCCCGGTTCCCTTGAACCGCTCGGACCACGCCGGGGTCGGAGTACCGACCCCGGCCACGACCTCAAATGCTCTTCGCTTACGCTTCAGGCTCGGTAATACGATGGTCACACCATCCGCGTCACCACCAGCAACAAGTCAATAATCTTGATTCCCACAAACGGCACGATCACGCCGCCTAAACCCCAGATCAGCAAGTTACGCCGCAAGAGCGCATCGGCCCCGACGGGCCGATAGACTACGCCTTTCAAGGCGATCGGGATCAACAGCGGAATGATGAGCGCGTTGAAAATCACGGCCGAGAGGATGGCCGAGGTAGCCGAATGCAAGTGCATGACGTCGATCGCTTTGAGCCAGGGCAGCGTAGCGGCGAATAGGGCCGGGACGATGGCGAAATACTTGGCGAGATCGTTAGCGATCGAAAACGTCGTCAGCGCGCCGCGCGTCATCAGCAACTGTTTGCCGATCTCGACGACTTCGATCAGCTTGGTCGGGTCGCTGTCGAGATCGACCATGTTGCCGGCTTCCTTGGCGGCCTGTGTGCCGGAATTCATGGCCACGCCGACATCTGCCTGAGCTAGTGCCGGCGCGTCATTGGTGCCGTCACCCATCATGGCGACGAGCTTGCCGGCGGCCTGTTCCTTGCGAATATAGGCGAGCTTTGCTTCCGGCGTAGCCTGGGCGATGTAATCGTCGACGCCCGCCGCCTCGGCAATCGCTTTCGCTGTCAATGGGTTGTCACCGGTTACCATGACCGTCCGCAGGCCCATGCGGCGGAGTCGATCGAACCGCTCGCGGATGCCCGGCTTGAGAATGTCTTCGAGGATCACCAAACCCGCGAGCCGATTGTCTTCACAGACGAGCAACGGCGTGGCGCCGCGCGAGGCGACCGCGTCGACTTGTTCGCGGACTCCCGAGGGAATCGCGCCGCCGCGACTCTCGACATATTTCAGAATCGTATCGGCCGCACCTTTGCGAACCGTCTCGCCACCTGGGAGATCGATGCCGCTCATGCGTGTCTGCGCGGTGAACTCGACGAAGCGGGCGCCGTTGGGAACCGTCGCATCGCCGCGCGGCCCTGAGCCAAAGTTGTTGCCGTTCGCGGTCGTGAGCATCCTTTGATAGAGGTCGACGATGCTCTTGCCCTCCGGCGTCTGATCCGCGTAGGACGACAAGGTCGCCAGCCTACCGAGTTCCGAAGCGCTATAGTTGCCGGCCGGCAGAAACTGCGACGCCCGACGATTGCCTATGGTGATCGTTCCCGTCTTGTCGAGCAGCAAGGTGTCCACGTCGCCGGCGACTTCGACGGCTTTACCGCTCTTGGCGATCAAGTTGGCCCGCAGCGCCCGATCCATTCCCGCGATGCCGATGGCGGAGAGAAGCGCGCCGATCGTCGTCGGGATCAAGCAAACGAGGAGCGCCACCAGTGTTGGTATGTCGGTTCCCAGGCTTTTTACAGGCTTATCGAGACCGAGATAGTCTTTCATGTACTGTTCCGCGTGCCAGGCCATCGGCCATAGCGCCGCTGTGACGATCAAGAAAATCAAAGTGAACGCGGACAGCACTAGCGACAAGGCGATCTCGTTTGGCGTCCGCTGCCGACTCGCACCTTCGACAAGGGCAATCATGCGATCGAGAAACGATGCGCCTGCGCCCGCGGTGATGCGAATGACCAATCGATCCGAGAGGACGCGCGTGCCGCCGGTGACGCCGGAGCGATCGCCGCCCGCTTCGCGGATGACCGGGGCTGACTCGCCCGTGATGGCCGATTCATCGACCGACGCGACGCCTTCGATGATTTCGCCGTCTCCCGGGATCACTTCCCCCGCGACGACGACGACTTTATCACCCGCCTTCAGCGAGGTCGAATCGGTCATCTCCGTCTGACCATCATTCCGCAGCCTTAGCGCTGGCGTTTGTTGGCGTGTCTTGCGCAGCGCGTCGGCCTGGGCCTTACCGCGGGCTTCCGCCAGCGCCGACGCGAAGTTGGCAAAGAGGACGGTCAGGAAAAGCCATATATCCAGAGAAAGGAGATAGGTTAAGTCAACTTGACTTTCGTAGCCAAACAGCACAGCGATGGTGAAGACGATCGACAACACTGTGCCGACCTCGACGACGAACATCACAGGGTTCTTCCACTGAATATCCGGCCGCAGCATAAGAAAGGCCTGCTTCAGCGCCGCCTTGAGCAGGTCCCGCGCAAACAAGCTCATGCTTCGGCTCTGCCGTCGCGCCACTTTGGCGTCTTCGCGATTTATCGTGGACATGGATTGAGGTTCTTTCGTTTAACACAGGGGCCGTTTCGCAGCGAAAAATTACCCACCAAACGGCACCGGCCCCAAATGCTCCGCCACCGGCCCGAGTACGGCAGCGGGCAAGAACAACAGCGCCCCGACCAACAAGATCGTACCCAGCAAAACGAAAGCGAACGTAAACGTGTCGGTCCGCAACGTGCCTACCGTGAAAGGCGTCGGCCGCTTCGCCGCCAGGCCGCCGGCTAATGCCAGTGGGGCGATAATCGGAATGAATCGCCCCAAGAGCATGACAAGGCCGGTAGCGACGTCCCAATAGACGCTGTAGGGAGCGGGCGGAGACGCGGGATCGACTTCGTTGAATCCATAAGTCTGTTGCAAGCCGCCGAATTCGGAGCCGTTGTTGGCCGAGGCGGAGGCAAACTCGTAGAGGAGTTCGGAGAAGCCATGAGCGCCCGGATTGCTCGTCGATTTGCGGCCCCAATCGGTCGCGGCGAAGAGACCGGCCGGCCCGAGACACAGGATCGGATGAATCAACAGCGCCAGCATGGCCAGCTTCATCTCGCGCTTCGACTTTCTTGCCGAGATACTCGGGCGTTCGGCCGACCATCAACCCCGAGAGGAAGACTCCCGTAATCAGATAAACGAGCAGGTTGACCAGGCCGACTCCCTTGCCGCCAAAGATGCAGTTGAGCCACATCCCGGTCAATGGCGACAAGCCGCACAGAGGATTTAGGCTGTCATGTGAACAGTTCACCGAGCCGCAGGCGATGGCCGTCGTCAGCGCGGCGAACGTAGCCCCGGCCGAAGTGCCAAAGCGTAGCTCCTTACCTTCGACGTTGCCAAGATCACTGTCCACCGGCAAACCCACCAGTGGAGTCGCTAAGGGCGGCGTCTCGCCGGCAACGCGGTCGCGTCGCTCCGGCGACTGACCGGGCGTCGTCACCAACCAGTATTGTTTGAATGTGCCATTGCTTTGTCGCTCATCGAACGAGTGAACTTGGCCGTCGCGCCGGGTCAGACCAGGGTTCGCGTGCATCGAATCCCAATAGACCGACCAAAAGACCAGGAAGAGAAGGAACGCGAGCATCACGCCGTAGATAACGGCGGCATGGCGCATGTTCTTTATCATCCGTCCAAAGCATATGACCACGGAAAACGGGAAGATCAGAAAGTTGACGCACGTCAAGAAATTGGTCAGCGCCGTCGGGTTCTCGAAAGGATGGGCCGAGTTCGCGCCGAAGAAACCGCCGCCGTTGGTGCCGAGATGCTTGATCGGGATGATCGCGGCGACGGGGCCACGTGAGATCTTCTGCGTCTGGGCTTTGCCGTCGCCGTCCTTTTCGACGATCGTCACTTCTTGGGTGCCGTCGAATGTCATCGGCACGCCCGAGCCAAGCAACAGCACGCCCATGATGAGGCTGCTCGGCAGGAAGACGTAGACCACCGCGCGCCAGACGTCGAGGTAAAAGTTCCCCATCCTCGGATCGCCGCGCAAGCCGCGCGTAATCGCGGCCAACGCCGCCAGACCGACCGCCGCCGAGACGAACATATTCCACAGGATCGCCGTCATCTGGCTGAAGTACGACAGGTGTTGTTCACCCGCGTAATGTTGCAGGTTCGTGTTCGTCAGAAACGAAATTGCCGTATTGAAGATCGTCGATGGCGCCAACATCTTCTTGCCGTCCGGGTTGAGCGGCGCGACCGACTGAAGAGAGAGGAACGTAAACCCGATCAGGAACAGCAACGTGTTGAACAGCAACAGCGCTTGCGCGTATTGTTTCCAGTTCTGTGCCCCTGTGTCGATGCGGCGCTCGAACCAGGCCAGGATCGTAGGCGGGCGATAACGCCCATCGAGAATCCAGGCGAGATAAAAGCCAACCGGGATCGACAGAACGACCGTCGTCAGGACGATGAGCAAAGGAAGAAGCCACATGCGTGGAGAACCTCGCGATTAAAACCACTCAGGGCGTAGCAAAGCCGCGAGCAGATAAATGAACAAGAACAATGTCACAAGTGCGGTGAGGTAAATCATTGGTTGGGTCCTTTCAGACGCGCTCGCATACAGTAATGAACGCGGCCAGGAGGCCGAGCGTGACCAGGCCCAACAATAGGAGAGCGGGCAACCAGAATTCGAGATTCATGAAAAAGGCTCCGTGGCGGCTCAGCGATTACACTGTTCGAGGAAGGCGGAAATGCAACAATGGTGCCGGTGAGTCTCGACGCCCAGCGAAGGGTGATAGCAGAGGAAGCACCACCGAAATGCTCGCATTCTGCAAGACCGGTCGCGCGAATTGCAAGGTCACGACCATCTCTTTTTCGACGGATCGTGTAGATGAATATCCTACTGATTGATGACGAAGTAAGTCTGCGGCGGACTGTGCCGCACGGTCCTCGAGTCGATGAATCATCAGGTGACCGAAGCGCGCGACGCCGCCCAGGCGCTCTACATGCTTTCGCCTGGCCTTTACGATCTGGCTTTTCTCGATCTGCGTTTAGCGAGCGACCAGGGCCTTGAACTATTGCCCGAGCTGCTGCGCCTGTCTCCGGGCCTCGACGTTGTCGTCATCACGGCTTATGCCACGGTCGAGACGGCGGTCGAGGCGATGCGGCGCGGCGCGTTCGATTATCTGCCCAAGCCATTCACTCCCGATCAATTGCGGCTCGTTTTGGAGCGTGCCAAACGTTCCAAACGGATCCAGACGCATGTGCGCGATCTCGAATCGCAGGTGCGCTCGATCATACCCGAAGCGGACCTGCAAACTACGGAATCGATTATGCGCCAGGCGCTCGATCTGGCTTTGAAAGCAGCGCCGAGCGAGGCGACGATGCTGCTGCGCGGCGAAAGCGGCACGGGCAAAGGTGTGTTGGCGCGGACGATCCACGCGCAGAGTCAGCGCGCGGCCGGGCCGTTTGTGACGGTCCATTGTCCCAGCCTCTCGGCAGAGCTGCTCGAAAGCGAGCTTTTCGGCCATACGCGCGGCTCCTTCACCGGCGCGATCCGCGACACTATCGGCAAACTGGCCGCCGCCGAAGGTGGCACACTCTTTCTCGACGAGGTCGGCGACCTGCCGCCTGCTCTCCAGCCCAAACTGCTGCGCCTATTGCAAGAAAAGCGCTACGAGCGCATCGGCGAGACCGCGACACGCACCGCGGACGTGCGCATTCTCGCGGCGACGAATCGCGATCTCGAAGCCGATATGGCCAACGGCAAATTTCGCGAAGACCTGCTCTATCGGCTCAACGTCATCGAAATAACCCTGCCGCCGTTGCGGAAACGACCCCGCGACGTCGCACCCTTGGCACAGCATTTGTTGCGCTTCTTTTCGACACAAAGCGGCAAGGCACTCGACGGCTTTACAGCGGAGGTGAGCGATGCGTTTCGGCGCTATCCCTGGCCTGGCAACGTCCGCGAGCTGCGCAACGCCGTCGAACGCGGCGTCATCCTAACGTCCGGTTCCTACGTCGGCCTCGCCGAGCTGCCCGCGCAGATCGGGTTGGCGCTCGCCAGCGATCTTCAACACTTTGACACGCCTATCGAACTAGGCGGCAGGACGACCCTCGAAGCGCTCGAAGCTGAACATATTCGCCGCGTCTTGGCCACCACGGCAACCATCGACGAAGCATCGGCCGTTCTTGGTATCGATCCGAGTACGCTTTATCGCAAGCGGAAACGGTATGGGTTGTAAACGCCGTGTCAGTTGACACCCCTCTTAGGCCCGGTAGATTGAATTGATAACCCCCAACGGTTTCGGAGCAATATCATGAGCGCGGCAACGGCGAATTCCACCTTACGCAAGATGTTCATAGACGGTAAATGGTGCGAGGCCGAGGGTGGAAAAACGCTCGGCGTCGTCAATCCGGCAACCGAAGAAGTGATCGCCGATGTCGCTTACGGCGGCAAGGCGGAAGCTCGTCGCGCTCTCGAAGCCGCGGCGAAAGCAATGCCGGCGTGGATGAAGCTGACCGCCTGGGACCGGGCCAAGGTCCTCAAGAAGACCGCTGATCTCATGCGCGAGCGCGCCGACGCCATCGCCCGCACGCTGACGATGGAGCAGGGCAAGCCGCTGCCCGAAGCCAAGGCCGAAGTTCTGCACTCGGCGGATACCTTCGAATGGTTCGCCGAGGAAGGGAAGCGCGCCTATGGCCAGGTGATCCCGAACTCGGTCCAAGGCAAGCGGCACGTCACGATCAAGCATCCCGTCGGAGTGGTCGCCGCGATTTCGCCCTGGAATTTCCCGATCACGCTGCAATCGCGCAAGATCGCCCCGGCTCTGGCCGTCGGCTGCACAATCGTCTGCAAACCAGCCAGCCAAACGCCGCTCTGCTTGATTCAAGTCTTCGAATGTATGGTCGATGCCGGCCTGCCCGCGGGCGTGGCCAATCTGGTGGCCGGTTCCGCGTCCGAGATCAGCGATGAGTTTTTGGCGAACCCGATTTGCCGCAAAATCAGCTTCACAGGCTCGACCGAAGTGGGCAAGCATCTAATGCGTGGCTGTGCCGACCAGATGAAGCGCATGAGCTTGGAGCTAGGCGGCCACGCGCCGTTCATTATCTTTCCTGACGCCGACCCGGAGATCAGCGCCAAGATCGCGGTCCTCGGCAAGTTCCGTAACAATGGTCAAGTCTGCATCGCCCCGACGCGCTTCTATGTTCATAAGGATGTGCAAAAGAAATTCACAGAGGCGACCGTCGAGTTCACCAAGGCCCTGAAACAAGGCAACGGCCTCGACGCCGGCACGGAAGTCGGCCCAATGTTTGAGAAAAAGGCTCTGCAAACTACGTTTGATCTTGTCGAAGACGCGCAAGTGCGGCGCCAAGGTACTCACCGGCGGCAAGCGCAGCGACCGCTTCGAGAAAGGCTATTTCTTCGAGCCGACGGTCCTCTCAGGCCTGACACCCAGTGCGCGGATGATGACGGAAGAGCCCTTCGCGCCCGTCATGCCATTGCTCGATTTCAACAATATCGACGAGGTGATCGCCGCGGCCAACAACACGAAATACGGCCTGGCGGCGTATGTCTTCACCAACGATCTAAGCATTGCCTGGAAGATGGCCGAGGGCATCGAAGCCGGAATCATCGGCATCAACGATCCGGTGCCGGCGACCCCTCAATGCCCCTTCGGCGGCATGAAAGAAAGCGGCCTGGGCCGCGAGCTAGGGCACGAGGGTATGGAAGCGTATTTGGAGACGAAGTACGTGTCGTTTAAGTTGCGGGATTGAGGTGTAGCCGGATGTCGAGACGGGAATCGCTTCCTTTCCCGTCTCTGTTTACACTTCGCGATTTTCCAGTCCATTAATCAAATCGGACAACATCCGCGCGATTTCTTCCAGGTGGCTTTTTAGCGCAGCATGCTCTTGCACACCGATGAGCTTGCGTCGAACGGCCAATTCGAGCAAGGGCACGCATTCTTGAACAGAGCCACGAGCGATGCCGAAGAAGTTCTTCCGATCCGGTTTCGTAAATCGCCCGTTACCCTCGGCAATGTTGGCGGCGATTGAGAGTGCGGCGCGGTTAAGTTGATCGACCAGAAAACCATATCCGCGAGTGAATTGATCTGTTTTTTGGCAAATAAGATCGGCGAAGTCGATGGATTTTTAGTAGACGATGAGCTTTTCAAAAGCGAAGGCCATGGGGATGATTGGGTCGAAGGATGATTTTTGGTTCGATTCTCAACACTCCAACTTTTTCTCACAAAAGGAGAGGAGAAAGTAGAGAGGAGACTGAGTAGATAAGAGAGAGGAGTTCGTTCCACTCACTCCTCTCTCTTATCTACTCTCTATTCTTCGGCCTTTGGCCGAAAAAATCGGGGCAAGAGGATTCGAACCTCCGACTTCATGGTCCCAAACCATGCGCTCTAGCCAAACTGAGCTATGCCCCGAGTTGTTACAGTCTTCGTGATAAAGAATCGACCTAACTTTGTCAATTCCCATATTACGACACCGCAGACGTCGATCCGGTTCGCATGGCGCTACTCTTGGCTATAACGCTCCGCCAGCCGATCGATGTAAGTATTGTAATGATTTGCCAAAGCGCTGTCTTCGATGATGAGGATATTTTCGGCGTTCTCCGTAGCGCTATGCGACAAATTGTAACTGCCCGTGAGGACGGCATCGTCCATTACGATAACTTTGTTGTGCATGAAGTCGTGGACCGACGTGGGCGTGTAGGGGGTCGAGCGCTTTCCCGAGAGCGGGGCGACGACACGCTCAAAGACGTCGATCTTCCACTCGGCCGGGGCGCCGCGCCATTGGTCGAATACACCTTCCATCTGCGTGCGGTCATAAATCCCACCATATTCCGCGACCTGGCCCTTATCGAGTACATCCCGCAACGCTCCTAAGATCGCGCCCGACGTCAGTAACATCGAACACACCTTGAGTCGATGACGGCACTTGCTTATTCGCTGCGCGATCTCATGGTCGATTGCCCGGCCATCGCCCGGCGCGAAGGCGACATGGACCGGTGTGGTGCCAATGCGGACGTTTCCCGTGTCGTGGGCGCCCGTTGTGCCGATGTCGCCGAGGTTCCAGAGTTCGGCGAAGTCTGTTTCGTAAAAGGTACACAACTCCTGCGAGGCCATGCGGACGAGGTTGTTTTCCTGGAGCGTCCACGAGTCTTCCGTCCAATTAGAAGAGCCTGTCCAGATAGCGCCGCTCGCCGTTTTGCCATCGCGGATGCAATACTTGTGATGCATTAATTTCGGCATGTTGGGATCGCCGCCGGAAATCGGCTTCGACTCGATGTTGTCGCTCAGGCGTTTGACGAAATTGGCCGTGCCGGGCGGCGCGGGATCGGTCCCAGTCTCCGCGAAATCGGCGCTCGGCTTGCCGGCGTCATAGGCGATGCGAACCTCGACGCCCGCTTGCACGCGCTCGCGCAATGCCCGGACGACCGGCTCGGCGACGGCATCGCTTAGACGAAAATCATAGATCGCGATATGCAGAGTCGAGCGCGCCCCGGCAATAAACTCTGCCAAAAGTGCAGCGATCTGCGCCGCCGCCTGGCCGCCTTGCTCCAGAAAGGTTACGTCAATGGTCATGGTGCGATAAATCCAACAGGGAACTGCGAATTGTGCTCAGTCTCACTAACCTACTCAGGCGTGGACACTCTCGAGTGCGCCTAGACAGAAACGCAAGCGAAAGAGGTGCTGCTAACTCTTTGCGGGAAGAGCACTTGATGGATTGCAATGTCCGTGCGAATAGACAACACATGCGCACTGCTTAGCCGAATCCGATTAAAAACGGCCAAACCGAGAAGGAGTTCGCGAATCTCTAGGCGAACGCTCGACAAAATCGCTACCAATCTACGCTCGCCTGCCACACCGAGGCTAGACAGCCGTCACTTGTTTTCGGGCCGCAGGTACTTGCACAGCTCGCATTGCTTCAAGCCTTTGATAGCTTCGGCCAGCACGGCCGCTGTCACCTGGTGCCGGCGGGACTCGTATGGGTGTGATCCACGCCAAAATACTCAGTCTTCACTTTATCTTGCCCCACGGCTTCATAGTGTGTCGCCACCAAATCGTTCAAATCGACGAAGAAAGCTTTCTCCGCCTTGGCAGCCTCGGCAGCCCATTTGCCATAATCATTCGCGGCGCGATTCACCTTGTCGTCTTTCCATATATTCCTCGGCACAGGCGATAGGACAATCGCGGTTGCCTCTTTGGCCTTAGTATCGGCGGCATATTTACGCATATACCAGCCAAAGCTGTGTACAATCTCGGCTTTTCCTGTCGCTTCATCAATGACTTCCTTGGTCTCGTCGCCATTGCCTTTGATCGAAGCGCGTGGCGCGTCCCGGTGAGGGAACCGCTGTCGTTGTGGCCGAACTGCATCAGCACGAAATCGCCCGGCTTCAATTCTTTGACAATCGCGTCCCAGCGCCTCTCCGTCAAAAAGGTTCGGCTGCTGCGTCCGCCAATCGCGCGATTGGCGACTTTGATCTTTTTGGAGTCGAAAAGACTCGCCAGCGGATCGCCCCAACCCTGTTGGCCCTTCGTGCTGTTCTTAACCGTGGAATCGCCGATGATGTATAGCGTCGGCACTTTCGTCCCAGGCTCGTCGGACTGAACGAGCGACTTACAAGCAAGAAACGTCCATCCGATAAGAACGACTGCGGTCAGTGTTCGCATGGCGAGACTCATGTGATTAGATCCTTGGGTCGCACTTAGCAAATCCAACCATCATTCGGGATACAACGCCGTGCTCAGATAGCGTTCACCCAGATCGGGTAGGACGACGACGATCAGTTTCCCCGCGTTTTCGGGGCGATGAGCCACTTGCACTGCGACATGAGCGGCGGCGCCGCAGCTGATACCGCAGAGCATCCCTTCCTCGCGCGCCAGGCGGCGGGCCATTTTGAAGGCGTCCTCATCGTCGACCTGGACGACCTCGTCGATGATGTCCATGTTCAAGACGCCCGGAATGAAGCCCGCTCCGATTCCTTGAATCTTATGTCGGCCCGGCTTCAACTCCTCGCCGGCCTTGCGCTGGCTGATGACGGGGCTGCTGACCGGTTCGACAGCGATCGCCTTGAAGTTCGGCTTTCGTTTCTTGAGAACTTCGCTGACGCCGGTGATCGTACCTCCGGTGCCGACGCCGGCGACGAGGATATCGGCCTTGCCCGCGGTGTCGTTCCAGATTTCCTCGGCTGTCGTCTTGCGATGAATCTCGGGATTGGCGGGGTTTTTGAACTGTTGCGGCATGAACGAGCCGGGCGTCTCGCGGACGAGCTGTTCCGCCCTTTCGATGGAGCCGTTCATCCCCTTTTCGCTCGGAGTCAGCACGACTTCGGCACCGAAGGCCTTGAGCAGGCGGCGCCGTTCGAGGCTCATCGACTCAGGCATGGTGACGATCAGTTTGTAGCCGCGTGCCGCAGCCGTGAAGGCGAGGCCGATGCCGGTGTTGCCGCTGGTCGGCTCGATGATCGTGCCACCCGGCTTGAGCTTGCCGTCGCGTTCGGCGGCGTCGATCATAGCGACGCCGATGCGGTCCTTTACCGACCATAGCGGATTGAAATTCTCCAACTTACCGACAACGGTGGCCTTGGCGTCGCCGACGACACGGCGCAGCCGAATCAACGGTGTGTTGCCGACACACTGGGTGATGTCGTCGTAAATGCGGCCGCGAAGTAGGGTCTGAGCGGTCATGAGGATCCTCCTTTAATTGTCTTTATGTAGCTCCCGGCTTGCCGCCGGTCTAGCTTTACCGCCGGCAAGCCGGCGGCTATATAAGGAAAGCAACTCGTCAGATACAATACTCCAACACTTCTGAATCCAACACCGGCAACGCATCGCGTTGACCCTGGCGCAGCTCTGCCAAGATCGTTTCAGCGACACGCAGGGCCTGGACGCGGAGTTCCGGGACCGCTGTGGTCTCCCACAAGCTGCCCTTCAGCAACGGGCCGATCGCCAGCAGAAACGAGGACCGTTTCCCTGCTCGGTCCAGGATGGTGAAGTCAGAAGCCACGCGCAGGCCCATGTCGAGATCGTCAGCCTCGACCAAGCCATTGGCAAACAGATTTCTATAAAGAGACTCCGGTGCGGCCCGATAGTTCTCCCGCGGGCCTGTGCAATTCAGCACCAAGGCACCTTCGAGGGCTTGCTCGCCATCGGCGGTGTCGATGGTCAGTCGCAGGCAATTCCCGATGGCCGTCAGAGCCAGGCACTTACCGGCTAGAATCTGGAGCTGGCCCGAAGCTTGAGCGGCCTGGAGCTGAGCATGGACTTCCTGGGCTATGCGATGGCGCAGCACGCCCCAGCGAGCGCGATGGCGTTGTGAAAATTCGCGCCGATCTTCGATAGACAAGTTCTGCCAGATCCGCTGCGTGAACGGGCGGAGTTTGTCGACGACGATGGCTGGGTTTTCGCCGCGAGCGCGGAAGAGGCGCAATGTTCCTCGATCAGTTTTACCAAGGCCGCCAGGTTGAGCGAGGACAGATCGTGCGGCGGGAAATCGGGATATTCGATACCCTTGAAGTGTGCGGCCGGCATAAGGCCGTTGCGCGAGACCGCATAAATCTTGCCCTGCCAGCCTCGACGCAGCAACGTCAGTACGGCGTCTATCATCGTCAGGCCGGTCCCGATGAGTATGACGGTCGCCTCTCGATCGGGTAACCGATCCTCCCAGCCCAACCACGGATTGCGACAATATCCCGGAGGATCGAAGTCGCCGCCGGTGAAGCGCAAGGGAGCGGGCGGCAGATTGCCCGTTGCTAAGACCACTTTCTCCGCTTCGATTGGGGCGCCTTCAGCGAGTTGGACGATTGCATAACGGCCTTGCGCGGCAACGTCAATTGCCTCGGCATCAACGCAATCAATGCGCGTGCTCCCGTCATCGGTCGCGGGCCGGCTATACCAGAAGAGCAGGTTTTGCAGGTAATCGCCATAGACGCGACGCGGCACGAATTGTTCGCGCAGGCTGGCCAATGGCACTTCGCGGTAATCCCAGCGCGTCGCGAGCCAATCGACAAAGTGTGTCGGCTGATCGGGAAACGCCGACATATTTCGCGCCGCGACGTTAAGAAGGTGCTCTGGATTTCGCGTGCTGTAGGCCACACCACGTGCCAACGGATAGCCATGATTGATCAGGCAGATCCGCAACGGTGCCTGACTGAGTCTGGCGAGATTAACCGCGGTGATCGTGCCGCTAAACCCGCCGCCGAGGATGGCGATTGTTTTCACTGACTTGCTCCGCTATAAGCGCTCTCCCCTACGGGTCGCGGCCCAACCGTGCCGGTCAAATCCCAGCCGCGTCGCAAAAATCCGGCGTCCACACATCCTGGCCGCGCCAACGGTCGAACAGCGAATAGAGCCCCATGCTCGTCAACGGTGGCGCGTAGACGTGCAGCGTCACCAGATCGGCGCTACCGGCCTGGAGATTTGACACCTGGTGCATATCGCTGTCTTGACTACCAACGACAGAGCCTTCCGGGAAATCGCGCGAGCTGATCGCCTTGATATGGCCATTGGGGGCAAAGGCAAACAGCGTCTCCGTCAACGTGCCCCGCAGGACACGCACCGCGCAGCAGGAGCCAGTATGATCGTGGATCGGCGAACGCTGGCCATTTTTCCAGCACAGAACCCAGGCATGATAATGCGTGCCGGCGTGGATGAGATTGCGTTGATACTGATGCTCGCCAAAGCGAACGAAGGGTGTCACATCGTCGAGGTCGAGGTCGACCCGTTCCACAATATCGATCAAATCTGGCAGAGACGGAGCGTCGTCGAGAGTGTCGAGGCGTGACAGAAGAATTTCGAGTGGAGTCAAAGGACGCCTCGCGGAAGAATAATGCGGCGCGCGGCCGTCGTGGCTTATTAGTCCCCCGTAACGGGTGTATCAATGGTTGTACGATTCGGGGTAGTCGTCCTCAAGAGCCGCAAGCGCAAGCGATCGGAGAGAATCAGTACCGGTCTGAGTCTCTTCGGTCGCTCACGCTCCCGGCTCTTGAGGACAGTGAATCAATGTCTCAAACAACTGCGGCCGCCTCCTGCGCCGGCGCTGGTTGCGTCGGCAGAATGCGATGGTCATGATTATGCGCCCGCCGAGTGGCAATGCGGTTAATCACTTGCAAAAACGCCAGCGCGCTGGCTTCGATGATGTCGGTGCTCACGGATCGGCCGGTGATGCTTCGCCCGCCGTCGATCGCTTCGACGTGGGCTTCGCCCTGGGCGTCTTCGCCGATCGTCACGCTGCGGACGCGATAGTCACGTAGTTCAGGCTCGATACCGGTAATCTGCTCGATGGCTTTGAAGACCGCATCGACCGGCCCATCGCCGATGCTGGCAGCTTTTTCGATCCGGCCGTCATGATGCCAGAGGCAAACGACCGCGGAGGGGATCGTCGCCGATCCGGCGTTGCAAGTGACCGCCTCGAGAGTCCAAACAACAGGGCCGGTGTGAATCTGCGATTCGGCGAGAGCTTCGATGTCGGCGTTATATATAGTCTTTTTTCGATCCGCTAACGCCTTGAAGCCGTCGAACACTTTTTGCAGCTGATCCTCGTCGAGATGATAACCCAGTTCTTGTACGCGCTGGCGCAGCGCGTGGCGGCCGCTATGTTTGCCCAGAACCAGCTCCGTTTGCGGCAAGCCGACATCCTGTGGGTTCATGATCTCGTAGGTCGAGCGTTCCTTGAGCATCCCGTCTTGATGGATGCCGGACTCGTGGGCGAAGGCATTTTGGCCGACGATCGCCTTGTTGCGCTGCACCTGGATGCCCGTGACGTGCGATACCAGGCGGCTAATGGGATAGAGCTTTTTGGTGTTGATGCTTGTCGTCAGCTTGAAATAGTCGGCGCGCGTCTTGAGGGCCATGACGACTTCTTCCAGGGCACAGTTGCCGGCGCGCTCGCCGAGCCCGTTGATCGTACACTCGATCTGGCGAGCTCCTTCTTCGACAGCGGCGAGGCTGTTGGCCACCGCGAGGCCAAGGTCGTCATGGCAATGTACGCTCAGGACAACTTTATCGATGCCGCGCACATGGCGTTTCAGATGGGCGATGGTCGCGGCATACTGGCTCGGCATGGCGTAGCCGACGGTATCAGGAATGTTAATCGTGGTCGCGCCCGCATCAATCGCGCGTTCGACGACTTCAGTCAGGAAGTCGAGTTCGGTGCGGGCGGCATCTTCGGGCGAAAACTCGATGTCGTCGCAGTAGCCCTTGGCCCGCTTCACGGCTTCGACCGCGACCTTGATGATTCCGGCCTTGTCCATCTTGAGCTTGAATTCACGGTGAATTGCGCTGGTCGCGAGAAAAACATGGATGCGCGGCTTGGCCGCTGGCTTGACGGCAGCGGCGGCGCGATCGATGTCGGCGGCGTTGCAGTGCGCCAGGCCACAGATGATCGGTCCCTCGACCTGGCGCGCGATCGCCTCCACTGCCTCGAAGTCGCCGGGCGAGGCAATTGGGAAGCCGGCTTCGATTACGTCGACGCCCAGTTCAGCAAGAGCGTGAGCCACCTCGAGCTTTTCCCCAAGGTTCATGCTGGCGCCTGGAGACTGCTCGCCGTCGCGCAGCGTGGTATCGAAGATGATCAATCGATCTGAGGCAGGGGGAGTCGCGCTCATGGATTAGCACTCGTGCAGGTAAGAACCTATAGGGCAAAAACAAAGCCCCGGGACTTCAAGGTCCCAGGGCTTCTCCAGCGATCAAGACAATCTTGGCTGCTGACGATGCTCCTAGGACTCCGAGCTAAGCGGTAGTTGTCGAAAATCCAGGAGAATGAGAATTCGCGCAGCCATGTTTATTGAAAATCAAAAACCAGCGAAGCGGATCGAAACTGCGTTAAGTGTACTTGGGAAGGCGACGAAAAAGCAATGGGAGTTTAGGCCAGATTGAATGTTGTCAAGAGGATTCGCGCAATCTTCATGCTCGGCAATCTCAACCCAAGCGGTAGAAACACGTGCATCGTGAATACTATTCCGACAATCGAGATCGAATTGCTTGGCCACTATTTGGCATGCCTCTAAAATACCAGGGCACACAGGCTCAGGGGATGCGGATGTTCCGGCTCTCTCCCTGTTCGCACCTTATGTGGAGCGTTCTCCAATGATTCGTCGCCGTTCGTACTTGGCCCTCGCGGCCGCCTGCCTTTTTTGTGGCAGTCTTCTCGCCGCCGATATGGAAGTGAAGGGCAAGTTCGTCAAGGTTGACGCGAAATCTATCGTGATCGAAAACGACAAAGGCAAGAGTGTCACCTACACACTCCCCAAGGACGCGAAGCTGTTCGACGCCAAGGGCAACGTTCTGAAGGAAGGCTTCAAAGACAAAGCCCTCGTGGCCGACCACGAAATCAAGATCGTCATGGACGAGAAAACCAAGGCGATCAAGGAAGTCCATCTCGTCGCGGTTGCCAAGACGGCTCCAAAAGACGCCACCACCAAGGCGCCGCCAAAGGAAGTGCGCGACGATGTCAAGGGCGGCATTCCGGCCAAGGTCACGAAGGTCGATGTCGAGAAGCGCACCGTAGCCGTGACGCTGGACGGCAACAAAAAAGCCGAATACAAGCTCGCCGAGGACGTCAAGTTCATCGGGCCAAAGGGTGGCCATCGCCGCGACGGCATCAAGGACGAATGCTTCGTCGAGACCGCCGAAATCATCATCGTGATGGACAAGGACAAGAAGAACGTGGCTGAGATTCACTTGCCATACAAGAATACAATTGAGAAACTGAAGGACAAGAAAGACAAGTAACCCCGCCACCGTTTAGCCGCGAGCCGTTAGGCGAGCGCTGTTCGATAGCGCTTTTTCAAAGGGCGCTATCGAACAGCGCTCGCCTAACGGCTCGCGGCTAAACAAATCGTTCGTCATATCCGCCGAAACTGCTTATCCAAATCATGGCGACTGAACAGCAGCGCCGTCGGCCTGCCATGCGGACAATGATGGACATCGTCCGCCAAATATCGTTGTTCCAATAACGCTTCAATTTGTTCAAGCGTCAGCCGATCTCCTGACCTCACGGCGGAATGACATGCCATCAGACTTAACAGATCGTTAAAGAGGACCTCTCGCGGCGGCGGCCGATCCTTGGTCGCCAAATGATCGACCACGGCCTTGAGCAGCTCACGCGGCGAACGGTTGCCGAGGATCGTCGGATAGCTCGTCAGCAGAACGGTACCGCCGCCAAACTCCTCGACTCCCAGGCCAAGCTGGGCCAGAGCCTCGCGATGTTCCAACGTCCGCGCCGCTTGTTCGGCACTCAACTCGACGGGCTCGGGGATCAGCAAGCGCTGCGTTTCCATCGGTCCCGATTGCATGCGATTCTTGAAATGTTCGAAAAGGATGCGCTCATGCAGCGCGTGCTGATCAATCACGAGCATGCCCTGCTCGGTCTCGAGCACGAGATAGGCGTCGTAGAGCTGGATTACTTTGGAAAACGGCCGGGCAGGAAGCGCTGCCGAGGCGGGCGTCGAAGCAGTTGCCGCCGAATCGGATCGAAACGCAGTAGACTCGGGTGGCAGAACCGCGATGCGCGGCGCGTCCCCAAACGGCAGCGTCGCCTGAGGAGCGGGTGAAGATGACAGTGTCCAAGGTTCCGGGATCGAGACCGTCGGACTGCCGCCGCCCATCTCGGCTGTTGGCCGAATCGTCGAAGGCACCTGTAAGCGCGGGGTTAGGTTTTCCCGCCTAAGGCGATCGCGTATGCCGGTGAAGATGAGATGGTGCATCGCCTGGCTGTCGCGAAACCGCACTTCTGTTTTGGTCGGATGCACATTCACATCCAGCTGCTCCGGCGGCAACTCGACGAACAAAAACACGACCGCGTATCGTCCGGTCATGAGCAACCCGCGATACGCCTCCTGTATGGCGTGGCTTAGGCTGCGGTCACGGATCCAACGGCCATTGATGAAGAGATACTGCATCCGGGCACTGCCGCGGTCACAATCAGGATCCGCAATATAACCATAAAGCTTGGCCGGGCCAGCCTCGACGCGCAGCTCGTAAACCGCGTCGCGCACCTCGGGGCCGAAGAACAGGCCGACGCGATCGAGAAGGGTCATCGTACCCGATACGTCGTAGACCAGCTTGCCATTGTGCCGTAGCGTCAGGTGCAGTCCGCGGGCATCGCCTTCGCGGGCATGGGCCAAGGCCAGGCGCGCGAATATCTCGGTGACTTGCCCGGTTTCCGTGGCAGGCGTGCGCAGAAATTTGCGGCGGACGGGTGTGTTGTAAAACAGGTGCCGCACTTCGATGCGCGTGCCGGGCGACCCATTCCAAGTCTTGATCGGCGACAACTCGCCGCCGTTGCAGCTGATCTGGGCGCCGCAATCGAGGTCGGCGGGCCGCGATTGGAGCGTGACTTGGGCGATGCTGCCGATCGAAGCCAGCGCCTCTCCCCGAAAGCCCATCGTCTGAATGTGCAACAGGTCCTCAGCGGTTGCCAGCTTGCTGGTCGCATGACTGGCGAAGGCGAGCGTCAGGTCCTCGACGTGGATGCCGCGGCCATCATCGACGACGCGGATGAGTTCGATCCCGCCCTGCTCGATCTCGACGTTGATGCGCCGACTGCCGGCGTCGATCGAGTTTTCGAGCAATTCCTTGACAACGCTGGCAGGCCTCTCGATGACCTCGCCCGCTGCGATCTTGTTGACAACGAGGGGCGATAGCTGGTGAATGCGGCTCATAAAGCCATTATAGGGCGATTACGGAGCCTGAGGCGTCAGCGAAGAGCCTTTTCGTAGACGCGGCATCTTGCCGCGTTATAGACCTTTGCCCGAAGCGGACGCGAAGTCAAACAGGCTAGGTCAAACAACGCGGCAAGATGCCGCGTCTACATAAATGCACTTCGCTGACGCTTGAGGCCGGGTAATACAAAGGTCGGTCATTCATTTCACGTCCCAGACCAGCACCGTGCTATCCTCGCTCGCGGAGGCCAGGCGCTTGCCGTCTGGACTGAAACCCAGCGATGTAATCCGGCCGCGTTGGCCCGCGTATTCATAGCTCGGCTTCTCAATGCCCAAATCCCAAACGCGGACCGTCCAGGCGCCGCCCGACGCGATCCGTTTGCCATCCGGACTGAACAGAAGCTGGCGAAGATCATCGCCCTCGACATCAGACTGATGCAATAGCTTGGCCGTCGTCACCTCCAGTACCATGAGCCGGTGATAGCGAATGTATGGCCCGCTTTTCTCCGGTGCGCGATACTTCAACACGCCAAAGGCGATCTTCGTGCCGTCCGGCGACACAGCAACCGCTTCGATCGACTCCCGTTCGCCGCCTTCATTCACGGGTTCGGACGCCAGCACCTTGCTCCGAGCCAAGGCCCACGATGTCTTCTGTTTAGCCGTGGCGATGTCCCACACGGAGACGATATAGCCTTGCACAATGATGGTTTGATTATCAGAGCCAAAACCGCGCACCGTGGGCGTAAGCCTTTCTGCGGGGCCGCCGCGCCCAAATCTGCCATCCGTTTCCGTTCGATCAGATGAACTCTCCCTGACCTGAGGAAACATTTTGGGCGTCGTTGTTTGCTTCTGAACGTCAAAGATCCGCAACACGCTTCCATTCATACCGCTCGCCAGATACTTGCCGTCCTCGGAGACGACGATTTCAGCCGCGGACCCAACGTCTAGTAAGACCTCGCCTGAAGTGGCTTCTTGGAGGTAATGCTTCGGTGGATTGATACTGCTCCCTAAGATGCTCTGTACGATAAGCTGACGGCCGCCTGCGCAAAACTTGGGGTCGTTGCCCTTCGACTCGTAGAGCGGCGCGCCGAGCAAGCCTCCGGTATTCGCGTCCCATTGGCACACCTGGCGGTCGTGGCCGACGGTCAGCAGCTTTTTGCCATCCGGCTGAAAACAAACGGCCAGGAGCGCGCTTGTGTTCGCGGCGCGTGTTTGTTTTTCCTTGCCGGTCTCCATGTCCCAAAGGCGAATGACGCCGCTATCGTTCATCGTGGCCAAGGTCTTGCCATCGGGACTGATGGCATCGACCAGGCCGATTTCCGTGTCCTCGGTCCATGCACGACCAGGTTGGCCGTTCGCCAGGTCCCAGGTACGGATCACGGGATAGGGCTTGCGCTTACCGCCATCAATTCCGGCGAGAACGGTCTTGCTGTCCGGTGTGAATAGGAGAGACTCCACGTCGCCGTTATCTGGAAAATCGAGGCTGCGATCCTCTGTGCCTTTCTCGAGATTCCATAGGCGCAGGAACCGATCGCCGTTGCCGACCGTTGCCAGCCAATGCCCGTCTGGAGATACGGCAAGTTTGGCGACTCCCTTGACATTGGCTATGCCAAATGATTGCAACTCCTTGCCTGTACCCACGTCGAAAACATGAAGCGTATGTACATCATCGCCGGCGACGAGTTTTTTGCTATCAGGCGTGAACGCGAGTGCTTTGTACCATCCATCCTCGATCTTGAATTGATGGAGAAGCGTACCGTCGGCACCATTCCAAAGATTGATCGCGCCTGGCTTTATACCTTCGGCGACCGTGCCTCGCTCCGTTTTTCTCTTATAGGCCGAGTACCCAAGCTCGGCACACACTTTTCCATTCGGCGCATAGATGCGCGGCAGGCCGTGGAACCCTCTTTCATGGCGAAGGGCCATGTTATAGGTGCGGCGTTCATTGCCTGTTTCGAGATCGTATTCGGTGGCCTGCCAGGTGGGATGAAGGTTATCGTTCGAAGGATCCGTCCGATAGATTGTGGCGGTCTTGCCATCAGGCGTGACGAGCAGATCCGAGTCGACGATGCCGCTCTTCCAGCCATCGCCCAGGTTAACGACCGCCTGTCTATTGGCCAAGTCCCAGCGTCGAACCCAACCGCCACCGGTTGAGATAAGGTATTTGCCGTCGGGCGTGAATCGCACGGACCGGTCGGAAGAGGTGGCTCGTCCATGTCGCAAAGCGATCGTCCCGAGACGTGCCATGGCACCTGCCGGGAGCGGATCCTTGAAGGCATCCGTTGCTAGACCAACGCGGCGATCCGGCTGCGTCGTGGGCTGAGCTGGCGCGGGCGGCTGGCCCGCTTCTGTTCCGTATCCTGAAAGATGTGCGAACCCGGTCAATAAGCCGCCGAGAACCAAAAGGAGAGCGGATAGGGATGATAATTTCATGAGCGCCGCCATACGAACTCCTCCGTTGGCAAGGACGAGTACCGAAGCGGAAACGGTAGCGCCGTGGCCGCTCGGGACCGCGATAGAGAGAATGTTTTGACGTAATTCCGCTGAGATCATGGCACTGGCTCCGATGGGAGCCAAGACATTGGCAAACAACCCCGCGCCAAGGGTCGCACCACGTCGAACCATCCGCGCTTTGAGCAGATTTCGTCCTCGATCGAGCCGGCGGCGCAGGGTGCTCAGGCTCCAACCGAGTTGCTGGGCCGCTTCGTCTTGTGTTCGGCCTTCGAGATAGCACAGGAGCAACGGCGCTCGATTGTTTTCGGGTAAGCGGTGCAATTCCTCGTCAAGGACGAGTAACAGTTCTTCCCAGCCGCGTTCTTCGTTGACCGCTTCGACACGACCTGCAGCCGCGGAGCGCTCGCGCCGCCGCCGTGCCCTGTCGGCGATCTGCGTTTGTCGAATCAGCCGTTTGGCGACGCCGTAGAGCCAGCCGGCCAAACTGTCGCGGCGCGAGATCGACCGTGCTTTGCGCGCAGCACTAAAAACGTAGCCTGCATCACATCGTCCGCGCGATGGCTATCGTCAAGTGAGCGACGGCAAAGCCCGAGCACCATCGGCCCATGCCGATCCAATAGTGCCGCGAACGCCGCTTCATCGGCGACCTCGACAAAGCGCTCTAAGAGCTGCCGATCGCTGCATTCCGCAAACGAGGTCTCGGACAACACTCGTTGCAACAGCCGAGGCAGGGATGAGGGTCGTGTAGGCATGAATTCGATGTTTACGAGGTTCGACGGTCGCTCCAGGAGTAAAGTGTGAGCCGAACGCGAAAAGTGTTCAGATATTTTATCAAATCTGAAGGCGCGACACTTTTTCTGGCGTTTACCGAGCCTGAAGCGTCAGCGAAGAGCCTTTGGTATTTCCCAAGTCTAAATGCTCTTCGCTGACGCTTCAGGCTCGTTACATATGGCTCAGCGCACAAAAACAGCCGGCTTGGTTCCGAGTTGGAGACCAGGTCGGCTGTGGGTGGTTCCGGAAAGAGCACCAATCCAAATAGAGCGATTACTTATTGACGTGAAACGAATCAAACATCGCCTGAAGCTGGGCATCCTTGACCTTACCCATACCGTTCTTTACCGACACGACATAGAGGTTGTTCGCAATGAAAGCGGCTTTGACTTTCAGCTTGTCATTGCTCGCTATCGAAAATTCAAACTCGCGGCCTGGTTTGCCGTCCAAAGCTATGTCCTTTTTCGATAGGAGCTTTGTACCAGGCGTCTTCAGTTGATTGCCTTCAAACCACTCCAACGCCTGAGCGCTGTCGTCGGGCTTCGGCTCTTCTTTGTTCGGCATAACGGAGATTGAAATCATATCGCTGCCCGCATCGGGGATTGGCACAGTATAGATATGGACATCGTAGGTCACATCGCCGCTCTTTTGCGATGCCTTCGCGTAAACAGGCTTGCCGGGGAGCAGTATCTTGAAGTTGCCTTCGTCGGCTTTGGCTACATACTCCATCCACGCCGTAGGCGCTTCGATTTTAGCGGCGTCGTCCTTCGGCTTGGCCGCCTCGGGAGATGCGTCAGACAGCATCGAGCCGGGCTCGACCACCGGAGCGATCTCGTCGAGTTTATCCATCGACTCATTGCCATTGATCGTACACATGGCGCGGAACAATTCGGGCGGGATTGTCTCGGGGATAAAGCGAACCTTGCCGTCGCACATAATGGCGTAGGTGCCTTTCTTGCCGTCGCGCTCGGCGCAGACAAATGGCCGCACGCAGCCGGCATCTTCCGAAATGCCGCGCACCGTCGAGCCGCCCCCAGCCATCCACGGAGATTTCTGATCGGCGGGGCCGGCTGGGATCTGCAGCAGGAGGATCGTGTTACCCAAACCATCTTTGATGTCGTCCGGTTTGGTTACGCGGTCATAACCGAAAACGCCGAGCTTCTTGGCGACGGCGAGGTCTTTGGGATCGTATTCGGCGGCATCGAGACCGACGCCGGCGACGCCGACATAATGCGTGGCCGCGACCAGACCCGGAACGCCGGGATAAGTAATCATAAACATCGCGTTGGTCCGACTCGGCTCGACATACAAGGGGACGACACGGCGGGCCAAGCTCAGGTTTTCCCCTTCGCTCCAGGATTTCGACGGGTCGAACCGCGATTCGACGAGGGTGGGAAACTCCGGCCCAAGGAAGGGCAGCAACTCCCCCATCCAGCTGACGCGCTGATCCGGTGACCATTCGACGAGGCGGTTGCCGCTCATTTTGCGTTCGAGCGTGCCGCGCGGGAATTGGCCCTTGGCTTTCAGATAGGCCTGTGTGGCGGCCGCCAGATCATGGACGCGCGAGCGCGTATTAGCGATGTCGGCTTGGCCTTTGAGCATCACCAGGCCTTGAGCCGACTGCTCCTCGACAGGTTTGTAATACTCGGCACGATCAAAAGTGAGGTCGAAGATGCCGACGACGGTCGTATCCAGCTGGGCGATTGTCACGGGCTCCTCGGAGCCTTTCGCTCCTTCCGAGCCAGGAATTCCGCCAGAGGAGTCGGGCGGGCGCATACCCGGTCGATCGGACAAAGGTCCGAGCGGTGGCTTTGCAGAGGAGCCGACGGCGGCCCCGGCGACTCCAAACTGCGGCGCGCCGCCATCAGAACGCGGACCAATGCCGCCGGCATTATTCGGGCGCGTGGGAATTATAGTCTCGACGGGTCCCGTGTCTTTAGCGATGCTGTCTTGGATTTTAGCAAAAAGCTTGCTGGCCGCGGCATCGAGCGTACTGGCTGAGCTTTCGCTCGCTGTGTCGGCCGCGACCACCACGTTGAGCTTACAAATCTCGGGCTTTTTCTCGACCTTTTCCATTTTGATCCGGTAAAGGCCAACGCCTGCCAAAACTACCTCGCGCAAGGGTCTTTCCAACTCGCGGACTTCGGTCGTGAACGGCTTACAATACTTGTCGTAAGACGTCACGGCCTTTTCGACGAGCTTCGCCGTGATGGCGTAATCGCCGGCCATTTGAATCCATTTCTTGTACGCTCGCGCCAACTCGAAGTCGGCGGGCAGCTTGAAAGGTCCGGCAACGCAAATCAGCGGCGGCTCCTCGCTCGTTCGCATCCGATCAAGGATCGACTTCAGTTCTCGGTTGATGGTCAGATATTGGCCGGAGACGCCCGGGAGTTCGATTTTTTCTTTTGGTTTTTCCTTGGATTTGTCATCGGCGTTGCCCATATCCGGCCCGACGACGCGCGTCCCGCCTTTTTCGGGCCGTGGTGGAGAGACGTCGGTTGGATTCGCCGGCTTCTCAGGCTCTTTCGTTTCCTTTGGTTCTTCCTTTTTCTTTTCGGCCGTGGGCAACGGTGTGGTTTGATGCTTATATTTTGTGCCAGCGGCCAAGAAGTCGGCCATGACGACGGCGTCCGCGAATACAAGAGTATTGCGATCCAATTTGTGCAAAGTGAATTTTGGATGCGCCAAGCCCGATTTGAAAAGCACGTTGCCTAAACTGTCCATCGTTCCATTTATCGAGTAGTAGGTTCGGCCCTTGACGGTTGGCTCTGCCTTGAGCACGAGAGATTTCTCCAGCTCCTTCATCGGGATGTCCGACGTCGTGCGCATGATGGTGAAGATCCAACCCTTCTCTAGGTTGTGGGCCTGCACCAGCTGGGTTATCGAATCGACCGGGAAGTGAAACTTCTTGGCGAAGTCCGCCTTCTTAAAAGGTGAGGCGTTGCTGAGAAGAAGTGACTTTAGATCGGTTCGCAGGAGTTCTTCGACGCGAGCCCAAACGACATATTGAGTTTCGGGAGGCAGATAATTGGTGATGTCGCCAGCTGGAATCGAGTTGTCGACGAACGTATTCGCAGCGGGCGTTTCGGTCTTGGTTCCGTCTTTATCTTTGTTTTCGCCGCCGTCGACCGGGGTTGTGTTGTTATTGTTGACGTTCGTGTTGTTGACGACTGGACCGCCGCTATTACTGGGGTTGCTCGGTTTTGGCGTACTACTGCCGCCACCGAACATGCCGCTGAAATAAACGACTACAAGGGCCAACACCGCGACGCCAGCCACCGCTATGCCGATCGTCGTCGTCGAGCTAGTGCCAGCTTTCTTCTTCTTCGCAGAAGCGTCTTCGTCCTTTCCGCCTTTATTGCCTTTCGCACCTTTGGCGGGCACGACTTTTTTGCCCTTGGCCGGTGGGGCTTCGTCGTCATCTCCCGGAGCGGCGTCCGGCTCCTCGACCACGAAGCGATATTTGCACTTGGGACAATCGATCTTGCGACCGATGAGCCCCGCGTCGCGGATAGGCACCATCGCCTCGCAGCTCGGGCACTGTTGCTTGAATGCCTGGGAAGCCATGAGTTGAACTCTCCAATTGATTGGATCTCTTATCCAGCGCTCGCGCTGCGCCGGGTCTGACGTCGAACGTGCCGTCCCACTACACCAACACACTCCGACCTAGTTTGTTGGCGAAGCAGTCAGAATTCGAGGGCGCATCGCTCCATGCTTCTAAGACTCTTATCATAGGCGAAGGAGGCCATCGGTTGCAAAGGGCAATCTCAGCTCGGAGTAAGATTTTCAGCGCTATCAAGTTGCGACGGCGCGGGCGGTATAATGTGGAAAGCGTCCATTTTTTCGCATGAGGACCGTTTCTGTCATGTCATACTCACTCTCCCGCGTTCAGGCGATATTGCTGGGTACTGTGGTTTTGGCGGCCTTGGGTCTTGGCGCGATGTTTCTCTTTCAGATCGGTGACGCCGGTCGATATGGCGCGGACGCTCTTGAGGTTGCCGTCGGCTTCGACGACATCGGAGGCGTCGAAGCGGGCACTGTCGTTCGGATTCAAGGAATTGTCGCCGGCGAGGTCGCGGCTATCGAGCCGCCGGACCAGCCGAGCGAACCTGTCGTACTTCGGCTCCGTCTCAAGACCAAATATCGGCATCTTGTTCGCACCGATGCGCGCGTTCGCATCGTCGGCGAAGGTTTGGTCGGCGGTAAAGTCATCGAGATTTTGCCGCAGCGAACGTCGCCTGGATATGAATCGGCGCCGCTTGCTGTCAACGGCACCCATCTCGCGTCGCAATCGACCGTCGAAGTCGCCCAACTTCTCGAAAAAATCGACGCCACGCTCAGTGGCCAGGGAACGTTGGGAAGACTCCTCAACGATCCACAAGCATACAACGGCGCCGTCTCAACAATGGAAGAAGCCCGCAACGCCTTCGCGTCCCTGCGTGAAAACTCCGACGGTCTGCAAAAAACCTGGATGCTGCGCGGCGTCGTCGAAAAGCCGATCGCTCTTTTGGAGCGTTTTAACAATCAGAAGGAACGTAGAGTCATTGCGGCGGACGAGCTTTTCGTGCCCAATCAAGCCGTGCTGACCTCGGGGGGCAAACACCGCCTCGACCAACTGGTACCCTGGCTCAATTTCGCAAAAAAACCAGGTTCCGACGTGGTCGTGGTCACTTATGCCGATGCGCAAAACGGCTTGTCCGCACCGTTAGCCAAGGAATTGACAACGAAACAGAGTGAAGCGGTGGTAACTTATCTAAAAAGTAAGGGAGCCCATTCGATGGGGTGGTGGTCGAGCCGTCCGGTGACTCCTTTGGGCCAGGGTCATAACGCGCCGCCAATGAAAGAGCCCGAACCGCTGCCCCGGAATCGCATCGAAGTCTTGGTGTTCATCCCGCAAAAATAAAAGTCACTCCGTTAAGCTCCGAGCCGCCAGGCGAGCGCTGGGATCAACGCTCGTCCCTAAAACCTAAACCCAAAACCACCGAATGCTCCCAACTGACCATTCGATTCCCCTGCTCTATCACTTCTGCCGCCTCCGGCTGCCGAGCATCCCATTGCCACAGGAAGCGTTCGCCCGGCATCTCAGCCGTGGTTTCGACCTGAGCAAGGCCAAGCACGAGCGCGAGGGCAAACCGATTGCCTGGGCCACGTTTCTCGATAACCTTTACACACTCGATTGCTTTCTCGCCTGGTCTTGTCTCGAAGGGCAGCCCAAGGCCTGGGAAGCCCTGTTCGCCGCCCGTGCCAGCCGGACCGACAGCCTGCTCGTCGACGCCTTGCGAATCCGAGCCGTTCGGCTCTTCCCGCGCGACAGCGAGCGCCAAGACGAAGCGGTCGCCGAATTCTGGGGTTTCCTGCTCGCCGGCGAGCGCGACGGCTCGCTACCGATCCTGGCCCGCTACGACGGTCAACGCCCTCTCATTCCCTGGCTCATCCGCATTTTTCAAAACAAACATCTCTCCGAACTACGCCACGTCCGCACCCAAACCCTTCCCGACGACGATCTCGACGGCTCGGAAATCGCTTTCCCCTCTCACGCCGACAGCCGCTGGCACGAGGAATTCCGTTCCGCCGCCCATGATTGGCTAAGCGACCTAAGCGAAAACGAAATCCTCATCCTGGGCTTGCGCCTTCGCTACCGTCTCAGCCAACGCGAGGTCGCCACTCTCCTAGGCATCCACGAGGGCAACATCTCGAGACAAACCAATAAATTGCGCGACCGTTGCTTGACTCACATCGGCGACCAGTTGGTTTCTCAAGGCTGGACCGGTGAGGATCTGACGGAATATGTACTGAAAGAAATGGATAGCCTTTTATTGGATGAACCCAGACTCGCCGCGGATCGTTTGGCGGGATTATTCGCGCGGCGTGGCAAGACTTTGCCGACGTGAAACGGCGAGTACACTAGACGAAACGGTAGCGAACGCCTTGCTAGGAGATGTACCATGACAGTACAAACTTTCCGGGATCTTTTGAAAAAGCAGCCATTTGCGCCATTCCGACTCGTTATGTCTAGTGGACAGACATACGATATACGCCATCCAGAAATGGCCATGCTAACGAAGACAGACATTCTCGTCGGCGTAGACGAAACAAAAGATGGCGTCCCGGCAAACTTCAAAATATGTTCACTGCTTCATGTCACATCGATTGAGCCTCTGACGGAAACGCCGTTAGAGAAATAGCAGAACGACCGGAATTCAATCGACGCCTTTCGCGGAGCGAAAGATGACAATGGCGGCAAAGTATTTTGGCGCGGCTATTAACACCTGGCACTACCTCAAGAGACCGCACCGATGTCGACTGGCTCAGCCAAGGTTCTCCCCAGCAATCGCCTCTCGTTGAAAGACCGCCTCTCTCGATTGACATTCTTGGACGCGGCCAAACTGCTCGGCCCGCAGGGCCCGCAGATGCTGCAACGAAGCGCGAACAAATGGTCGATCAACATTCCGGAGGACGTCTATCTTGGCAACGACCTGCTTCGGGTCCGGTTTCCCGCCCAGCCGGGCGAGCAGCCGGTAATTGTCACAATCACCTTGATGGCCGAGGCGCGCCAGCGACTGCACTTTCGCTGTGACGCTTGCGAGGTCGCTTGCGATCATGTTGCCGCGGTTCTTTCGTTAGTGCTCGAGGAAAAGACAGCACTCGGGCTCGCCGCGCCGCCTCCCGAACGCAAGCCAGTCGAGAGCCTCGCCGAGGAAGATCTCGTCCAGCGCGCCTTGGCAGATCGGGCGGAGCGCGCTCGCGAAGAAAAGATGACCGTCAAGTCGGCAGATCCAGGGAAGCCTTGGACCGACTATACGGTCACCAATCGGCTGAGCGGTAAGACCTACTGCGTCGGTCTGCGGGGGTTCGAACCCGGCGATTCCTTCTGTACCTGCCCTGACTTTCGCACAAACACGCTCGGCACATGTAAGCACATACTCAAAGTAGCCGCCGTCGTGAAACGGAAGTTTCCCGCCGATAAGTTGCGACGAAAGTATCGCCAAACGCAGCTTGCACTCCATCTGCACTATGGTACTGAGGTTTCGTTACAACTCTTGGTTCCCGAATCTCTCGACGCCGAGACAAAGACGATCGTCGCCCCGCTTCAAGACAAGCCAATCGTGAAACTTCCCGACCTCCTTAAACGGCTCCAGAAACTTCAGCAACTTGGTCGGGATGTCGTAGTCTCACCCGATGCCGAGGAGTTCATCCAACAGCGGATGGCACAGGAACGGCTGGCCTCCTTGACAGCTGAGATTCGCCGAGACCCGGAACGCCACCCCTTGCGTACCACGTTGCTCAAGGCTCCATTGCTCCCTTATCAGCTCGATGGTATCGCTTTCGCCGCCGGCGCAGGGCGGGCCATTCTCGCCGACGATATGGGGCTTGGTAAAACCATCCAGGCTGTCGGCACCGCCGAGTTACTCGCCCGTGAGGCCGAGATCGGCAAGGTTCTGGTCATCTGCCCCGCATCGCTCAAGTCACAGTGGCGCAACGAAATCCACAAGTTCTGTGACCGCGAGGTACAGTTAATTTCTGGAGCTATCGCCGAGCGCGCCGGTCAGTATGGCAACGACTGCTTCTTCACGGTCTGCAACTATGAGCAGGTGCTCCGCGATCTGACCGCTATCGAGAGGACGCCTTGGGATCTGATTATTCTCGATGAGGGGCAGCGGATCAAGAACTGGGAGTCGAAAACGAGCCGGGTCGTCAAATGCCTCCGGTCCAAGTTCGCGCTGGTGCTATCGGGAACGCCCCTGGAGAATCGGCTCGACGATCTGTACTCCGTCGTGCAATTCGTCGATGACCGAAGACTCGGACCGGGCTTCCGTTTCTTCAATCGGCATCGGGTCGTCGATGAGAAAGGCAAGATTCTAGGGTACAAGAATCTCGGCGAATTGCGCGAGGCCCTCAAGCCCGTCTTACTACGACGCACGCGCGACAGCGTTCGCCTCGAACTACCCCAGCGCACCACGGAAATCCTACGTATCACACCAACAGCCGAACAGGCAAACGCTCATGCCGGGCACATGCAAATCATCGCCTCGATCACACGGAAGAAATTCCTGACGGAGATGGACCTGTTGCGGCTGCAAAAACATCTCTTGATGTGCCGCATGTTGGCCAACAGCACCTTTCTCGCCGACAAGCAGCTACCTGGATATTCCAGCAAGCTGGCCCAACTGGATGAACTGATCGAGCAACTATTCGCGGAAGAGGGGCGCAAAGTGGTCCTCTTTTCGGAGTGGACTACCATGCTCGACCTGATTGAGCCACTAATTGAAAAAAGAGGCATTGAGTTCGTGCGCCTCGATGGCAGCGTCCCTCAAAAACAACGCGAAGAACTCGTCCATCGCTTCCAAACTAACACCAAATGTGGGATGTTCTTGACGACGAACGCCGGTTCGGTCGGTCTCAATCTCCAGGCGGCCAATACTGTCATCAACGTCGATCTGCCTTGGAACCCGGCCGTGCTCGAACAACGAATCGCCCGCGCCCATCGTATGGGCCAAACGCAGCCGGTCCAGGTTTATATCCTCGTGACCGAAGAAACGATCGAGGAAAGCCTGTTGGTCACGATCGCCGCGAAGAAAGACCTGGCACTGGCAGCCCTCGACGTCGAATCGGAAGTAGACCAGGTGCAACTGCAAAGCGGTATGCAGGACCTAAAGAATCGCCTGGAGATCCTGCTCGGCACCGCCCGAGGCGCCGCTCAAGGAATCGATGAAAGAGAAGGTCGTCGAAGAGATCGCGCGTCTTAACGATCCACAGCGCGAACGCGTCGCCGCCGCTGGAGGCGAGTTGTTGGGAGCCGCTTTCAAGCTCCTGGGAGAACTCGTCGCGCCTGACTCGGCAGCGCCGCCGGAGAACCTTGTCGCCAGCTTGCGGTCTGGTCTGGAGGCCTGCGTCGATGGCGACGACAAGCCGCGTTTGACGATCACGCTGCCCGATAGGGCGACTCTGGACCAGCTCTCGCAATCACTGGCGCGGCTGCTGATGGCGACAGCGCCGCCTGTGAAATAGAATCAGATACTGTAGTTGTCCTTTGAATAATGTGTAATCCTAAAGTAGATCAGTTCGCGATTCATGAATTGGCTGGGAGCCTATCGGATCATGGCCAACGAACATCAAACGGCCTTCGATGCCGCACGAGCGCTTTCGGAGTCTGAACGTGAATTGCTCATCGAACGACGCCTAGAGGGTCCCATTCCAGAGGTGGATGAGCTGAGCGACAAGCAATTCTTTGTCGAGCTGGAACGGCGTTGCGCCGAAATAGAAAAAGATCCTTCGAGTGCAATTCCTTGGACAGATGTTGTCAATAAGGAATAGTCTCGCATGACGAACATGGCCGTTTCGTTCCACCGTTTGGCCGGGCGCGAATACGATCACGCCTTCGCGTGGTACGCTCGACGAAGTACGAGGATCGCCCAACGATTTCGTCTGGAGATCACATATCAGATCCAACGAATTTCCCAGTCGCCCGACCAAGGCGGCTTCTATCGCGGCCCATATCGATGGAGGCGCTTCGGCGCTTCCCCTATTTGATTTAGTATGCTGAAATTAACCCCTCACTCATTACCGTGTTTGCGGTGGCCCATGTAAGTCGTCGCCCGGGCTACTGGGTTCGCCGGACCGCGAATTAGGTTTGCGAGTCATCCCCTTCGCAAAAAGCGAGTACTAACCTTTCACTTAGCGCCGCAAGCCTTTCTTAGGACCGCCGAGGATGCTTAGGACCGCCAACCTTGGCGATCCTTCGATTTCGCCGTAACCTATGTAATATCAAATTGTTACAATTTTGATGGTCGAAGTATTGCCAACCGGCAAGCAGACAGGGGAGTCACATCCCTTTCGGCCAACGGCGGCATTCCTGCAATGATTCGCCGGTTTCCATCAGGCTCTTCAGGCTGGCCAAAATCATGGGCCAACCGGTCGATACTCCTTCGATCAACTTGGAGTTTGGTGTCGCGATTTCGTGGACGAGCGTGAATTTAACTGACTCTTCCAGTTTCTCCAATAGATAGGTCATGCGCGAAAAGCCCTCGGCATGCGCATCGGCGAAGAGATCGTTGCGCCAGCTCAGCACGAGCTTATTAGGCGGATCGATTTCGACGACTTCGCCGTGATCAGCGACCCGGCCATCGGGCGCCATCAGCTTCCAGGAGGCACCGGCCTTCCATTCGCAATCCTGCCACGTCTCGCACCAAAATTGCCGCGTGAATTTGGGGTCGAGCAACGCCTGCCATAGTTTCTCCGGAGTCGTGCGAATGTAGGTGACGTAAACGAAGCGCGAGCTTTCAGACATCGGTTTCACCCTCCAGTTTTTCCTTGAGTTCGGCAAGAGTTCGAAGACGGTCGCGCTCGTACTTGGCAATCCAACGATCCGCGATCTCCAGAATCGGCACGGGATTGAGGAAATGAAGCTTCTCCCGGCCACGCCAGATGACTACGACCAGGTTTGCCGCTTCGAGAAGCTTCAAATGTTTGGTCACCGCCTGCCTGGTCATTTCGAGATGGCTGCAAAGTTCTCCTAGCGATTGGCCGTTATTCGCATGGAGCCGATCGAGCAACTGTCGCCGACCCGGATCGGCGAGTGCCTTGAACACCTTGTCCATGGGGTTATTATGCAACCATTTGGTTGCATGTCAAGTGCTCCCGCTGAGTTTAGCCGCGAGCCGGAAGGCGACCGTTGTGCGATAGCGATATCAGACAGCGCTTGCCTAACGGCTCGCGGCTAAACTTTCCGCGGGCCGGCCGCTGAAGGAAGACCCGCGGCATCCCGTTTGCATTTCCTTTAAGTGTGTTTCGAACCGCACCCCGCTCTCCCACGAGTTGCCATGAACATCACCGTCCTGACATACCTCGAACGCGAGGGCGAAAAAAAACATGACATGGTCGTAGACCAGGTCGCCAAGGCGTTGAAACAGAACAAACACAAAGTCTCGATCCTGGCTGCCCACGGCAACCTCAGTAAGTTGATGAGCGGATTTAGGCGGCGCAAGCCGGACCTCGTTTTCAACCTCATGGAGACTTTCGGCGAGAGCCAACTCGGGGCGGTCGGCATAGTCGGATTTCTTGACCTTCTTGGATTGCCTTACACCGGCGGCGGACCTGGGGAGTTTTACATTCAGGAAGACAAGGGCCTCACCAAAAAGCTCCTCTCCTTTGACAACATTCGTTATCCCGAATTCGCTGTCTTCTCGCAGGACGCTGACCTCGAAACAGGTGGTCATCTGCACATGCCGCTCTTCGTCAAGCCACTGCGGATGGACGCCTCGATTGGCATTGATGGCAAATCGCTGGTCCATAGCAGCAAGGAGATGATCGAGCGCGTAACCCATATTCACAAGACTGTCAAAGACGCGGCTTTGGTCGAGGAGTTCATCGAAGGCCGTGAGTTTTATGTCGGCGTCCTCGGCAATTCGGAGCCACAGGCGTTCCCACCCATCGAGATGGACTTCTCCGAAATGCCAGCCGACAAACCACATATCCTTGACTCCAAAGCCAAATGGGACGAAAAGAGCGAAGAATACAAGGGCACCAAAGCGGTACTGGCCGAGGTCTCTGACGAGATTCGTGCCAAACTCCAGCAGACGGCTATCGCTGCTTACCGCGCCCTGCGCATGCGCGACTATGGCCGTATTGACATGCGCTTGACAGGGACCGGCGAAGCCTACGTGATCGAGGTGAACGCGAGCTGCTATCTCGAGCAGAGCGGCGAGTTCGCCTCATCCGCCGCGGCCGCGGGTGTGGATTATCCGACGCTCATTAATCGCATAGCGGATCTCGCTTGCGAAAGATTTAAGGTTCGCAAGAAAGCGAAGGTTTAGCGATTACGAAGTGTTTAGAGCCTATCCGAAGTAGAGTCGAGAAGTGGCGCGGTGGTTTAGGTCGAGTCCAGCGGTATCCGGCCCTTTCGTTGGCCGGTGCCTCAATCTCCCGGCCATGCCCCGTTTCCACTTCCCGCTCGTCGAACCGGACGGGCCCTATTAAGGCATCCGGCTCTCGGACAAGGTAACTCATGCGTTCGCGCACAAGACGCGAGGTCGCGGTCGCCCTGGAAGCCACACTAATCCCAGGTCCTCACGCAGGTAACGATCCGAATAACACTGTCGGGCCGTACCCTGCACGCGGTGCTTCCGACCCAGCCACTGACGGAGCCGTTGACAGGTGTGCGCCATCACCTGCTTCATGGCCGGGGCCGTGTTACCGAGACAAAAATAGTTCGCCCAGCCCACCAGTCGGCTGTTGACGCGAGTTATTAACGCCCGGCAAGACAACCACTGCCACGTTCGGCTGGTCTGATCGCGGATCACCTCACAGATCCTGTGGATCTTCTTGACGGCCGGACGGGGACCGATGTAGCTACGCCCCGTCTTCGGCGACCAGTTCCGACCGAACGTGTAACCCAAAAACGAAAACGTCTCGTCCGGCAAGCGGCAAACCCGGGTCTTCGTCTCGTTCACCGTCAACCGCAGCTTCGACATCATGCGCCGCATCACCGCCTCGGCTTCAAGAGCCGTACCACGGCAGCAGATCACAAAGTCGTCCGCATAATTGACGATACGCGCCTCAAGACGATTGGCATGCCCGTTTGTCTTCCAGCCCAGCACGAAGCGACGCATGTAGAGATTCGCCAGCAGCGGCGAGAGCACGCCCCCTTGCGGGGTGCCGCGACCCTCGTCCTTGTTGCGAGTCGTTCGACGCTTGTCCCCACGATCTCCAAGGTCTTCCACCGGTGCCTCCAACCAGCTTTTGATCAGGGCCAGTAGTAGCCCGTCACTAAGCCGTCGGCTCACCGATGCCATTAACTCGGCGTGGGGGATGCTATCGAAGTACCCACTCAAGTCCGCATCGACAATCTCCGTATGCCCGTTGTCTAGCAACAATTGGACCTGCTCGATCGCGTCCAGAGCGCTTCGGCCTTGCCGATAAGCAAATTGTTCCGGCTGCAAGTCCGCCTCGAAGATCGGCTCCAAGACGAGCAACACAGCCATCTGCACGACACGGTCGCGGATCGTTGGAATGCCCAACGGTCGCTGTTTGCCATCCGACTTCGGTATGTACACCCGTCGGACTGCTTGCGGGCGATACGCTTTGTTTCGGAGTTCTTCCGTCAGTTCACCCAGCCAACGGTCCAGCCCGTACTCCTCGATGTCCGTGAACGTCTGGCCATCCACCCCCGCCGCGCCGTCGTTAGCGGCACAGCACAGGTACGCATGGCCCAGCACATCGGCCCGGTACACCTTGTCGTACAACGCATAGAACCGATAGGTGGGTGCTCTCTTCGCTTTGGCATGCAACGTCTCCTGGAGTTTCCGAACCGTATCGGGAGGTGTTAGGCTCATCACCAATCTCCTGGCTCTCTTTCCTTCGGACGCTGTCCTTGAACCAAGGCCCCTTCCCTCCACCGGCGTTACCCGGCTTCAGCGGTACTACGAGCCTCTCCGCCACCCCAAGCGGCCCGGCCTGTCCCTCGCGGGCGTCCGGTTGGCACTGCTGCCACCGCAGGGGGTTTCCCGTGTTGCGTTAACTTTCCTATGCCGACATGCCGTCGCCATTACCCCGGTGGCAACGCGGGTGGGGCTAAAGTCGTTCCCCCTGTATCCTCGCGTCTGCGGCCTTCCCCATCCCTTTGCTGGGTCGGCTACCACATTACCCGTTTCGAGGCCTGCTCAGCGTTCACTCACGTTACGGCCTGCCTGCTCGCGGAGTCGCTCAAACGACCCTTTCCATCGAAGGCTTCGACAGTTTCGTTACCTCCACTGCCGCTCCGATTGCTACCGGCTGGAACGACCAGTTGCCGGGTGGGATTCGCACCCACTGAAAAGTCACGCCTTGGCACGGCGCACAAAGGGGTCGGGTATGCTCTGTAGAAAACCCTCATTTGGACCGATCCAGCATCAGGTTTAGCGTCAGCGCAAGTAACCATCCATCTCGAGATTCACTGGGAAAACCTTGGCCCGCAACCGAAGTCGCTAAGCGTCGCTTGATCATGGAGTTCACCGTTTCGACCTGCCAACGTTGGCCATAGCCACCATGCATCTTGTCCAAGCGTTGACGCATCTGCCTCCGGTATCGTCCCGTCGGCGGATTGCGACTTGGGCGACCGTGGCTGGCCGGCATGAACGATTTCACACCGTGTCTCTCTCGTGCGTAACGGTGGTTCGGCTCCGAATCATAGCCCGCGTCGGCTACGATTCGCTCCGGCCGGGCGGTGACCAAGGTCTCGTCCATAAGGCCGACGAAGCGATCAACATCGGGGTGCGGTCCCCGACTGGTAGCGACGCCCAAGATGAGATGTGTGTCGGTATCGACGCTTAATTCCAGCTTCAGAAAGCGTTTGTAGCGAACGATTTGCGTTTTGGTGGCCCCGTGGCTGCGTCGCCGGATGAAATAGCGGCTGGCGTGACCGCAATCCATGCCGGTCGAGTCAAAGGCGGCGCGCCGCACGCGCGTGCGCCGGCCCTGAAAACGACGCACCGTGGCGTGCAGCAGTCGGCGAGCGCGGGGCCGTCGAAGGAGGCGTACGCTGGCCTTTTGAAGCGTGGTGAAATGCGGAATGTGTGTTAGGTGCAATACCTGCCGGAGGTCCGAGAGATCGCGCAGGAGTTGGACGATGCCGCGGTAGTCTGTCTTGAAGAAGACTTTGAGAGTCAGGCAAGCGAAGAGTTGGTGTTGAGTGTACCGTTTGGGGCTGAAGCGGTTGGCAAAGGGGCGCAACGTCGTGCGAGCGACGGTCAAAGCCCGCTGCGCCACGGCAATTGGCGATTTGGTTGTAGTGCTCATAATGCATTATACGGCTCAATTGACGGTGCAGCTGGGGGTTTTCTACAGAGCAGGTCGGGTACCATTGTGCGAAGCACCCTTCGGGCCGTTCCGGCAATGGTACCCGACCCCTTTTTCGGATAGGCTCTAAATGGATTGCATTGCGCATGCACACACACAGAACCGCCGCAAACTGTCCACGCGAATCGGTTTGGAAACAGCCAAACTGACCTAGTGCCTGGCGACCGTTCCACAGGCGCGAAACTGCTCGCCTGCCGGGCTCACAGATAATCAAGATATTATTATCTAAAGAACTCCGCATACTCCTCTTTGAACGCTTTCACTCCCCGGTTCATAAACCAGACGTCGATCCCAAGCGACAGCATCTTGCAGCCCATTTCTACGCAGCGCCGGGCATGGCTAGCGTTTCCCGGCAATATCCCCCAGGGGACGCCGTGTTGTTGCGCGGCCCGCGCAACGCGCTCGACGGCGGCCCAAACCTTCGGATGCTCCCATTGGCCGGGGAGCTTCAACGATTGGCTCAGGTCCGCCGGGCCCACAAAGAGAAAATCGAGATCGGGAATGGCGGCGATCGCCTCGACTTCTTCGACGGCTTCGGCGCATTCGATCTGAATGCCGACGACGCCCTCGGCATTCGCTTTCCGATAGTATTCCCCTCCGGGATAGCCACCATAACGGCCATCGACACCCGTGCCGTTGACGCCCCGAAGCCCGCGCGGCTGAAACTTCGACCACGTGACTATCTCTTCCGCTTGCCGCGCACTGCGCACCATCGCCGCCATGATTCCGCTCGAACCCGCCTCCAGCGGCCGCATGACCGTCGCATAGTCGGTCGGATTCAGGCGCACGAAGCTATCGATCCCAGCGCCGCGGGCCGCCCGCGCTGCCTCTTCGATCTGCGGAATGGTCAGGCCGACGTGTTCCTGGTCGAGCCAAACCGCGTCGAAGCCGCCCTGCCAGGCGATTAGCTCGACTAGCTTGGGATGGCACAGCTGCCCAAGCGCGAAGACTTTGATGATCTGGTCTTGCTTGAGCAGCGTTTTCAGGAGAGCGCCCATGTACATGTACCTTGGTGGGAAAAGTCATCCGCAGTTCTTGCCTAATAACGCGCCATCATACAAGTAGGTGTTTTGGGCTGCCACTTCATAGACTGGTATTATCCTCGCACGGATTTTCCCGGTTCGATCCCGCGTCAAGAGACCGATCCATGACTCTTCTCATACGCCGCGATGCTATCGCAATGCTTGTCGTCCTCGCGTCCCTTTTCACCAACACCCTCCACGCCCAGCCAAGTTCCGACGCCAAAGAGAAGGCCGTCGCCGAGATTAAAGCCAGCTACACGAAATATGAATATCGCATTCCGATGCGCGATGGCGTGAAACTCTTCACTGCCGTCTTCATTCCCAAGGATTCAAGCCATCCTTACCCAATCATGATGTCGCGGACTCCTTATAGCGTCAGGCCTTATGGGGCCGATCAATACCGCGACAACCTTGGGCCGTCGCCGCTGTTCAACAAGTCGGGGTACATCTTCGTCTATCAAGACGTGCGTGGCCGTTGGATGTCGGAGGGTGAGTTCGTCAATATGAGGCCGCACAATTCGTCCAAGAGCGGCACGGAGATCGACGAAGCGAGCGATACCTACGACACCATCGCCTGGCTCGTCAAGCATGTGCCGAATAACAACGGCAAGGTCGGCATGTGGGGCATCTCGTATCCGGGGTTCTACAGCGCAGCCGGGATGATCGACGCTCATCCGGCCCTCAAAGCTGTGTCGCCGCAAGCGCCGGTCACCGACTGGTTCATCGGCGACGATTGGCATCACAACGGCGCACTATTCCTACCCCATATGTTCAATTTTATGGCGCGGTTTGATCTGGTGCGTCCCAAGCCGGTCAAGAAATTTGACCCAACCTTCGACCACGAAACGCCTGATGGCTACGACTTCTTCTTGAAGCTGGGCCCGCTCCAAGACGCCGCACGCACCCATTTCAAGCGTGAGCCGCTCTTCTGGGATGAGGCCATGAAACATGGAACCTACGACGATTTTTGGAAGTCGCGGAATATCCGCCGCATTTGAAAGATATCAAACCCGAGGTGATGACGGTCGGCGGTTGGTTCGACGCCGAGAATCTGTTCGGCGCCTTGGAAGTGTTCAAGAACGTCAAGAAGAATTCGCCGAAGACGGCCAACCATCTGGTGATGGGGCCGTGGGTTCATGGCGGCTGGAGTCGCGGCGAGGGTGATAAGCTCGGCGACGTGCAGTTTAACGCCAAGACCTCGGAGTTCTATCGCGAGAAGATCGAGTTTCCATTCTTCGAGCGAATCCTGAAGGACCATAAAGACAAGACCGCTCAGCCCGAGGCCTGGGTCTTCGAGACGGGAACGAACGTCTGGCGCCAGCATGAAACGTGGCCGCCCAAGGACGCGAAGCCAAAATCGCTCTATTTCCATGCCAACGGCAAACTCGGCGCCAGCATTCCCGTGGACGTCGAACCGATAGACGGCCACGACGAGTATGTCAGCGACCCCGCCAAACCGGTGCCGTTTCTGGATAAGACGGTAATCGGCATGGCCGCCGAATATATGACCGCCGACCAGCGCCATGCCTCGCGCCGGCCTGACGTGCTCGTCTACGCGACCGAGCCGCTGGAAGAAGATATGACCTTTGCCGGCCCGATCCACGCGAACCTGTTCGTCTCGACGACCGGAACAGACTCAGATTGGATCGTCAAGGTCATCGACGTCTATCCCAATGACTTTCCCGATCTCGTGCCCAACCCGACGGGCGTCCGCATGGGCGGCTATCAGCAACTCATCCGCGGCGACGTGATGCGCGGCAAGTTTCGCAACAGCTTTGAAAAGCCTGAGGCTTTCACGCCCGGCAAGCCAACGTCGGTGAAATTCGAGATGCCCGATATTTATCACACCTTCCGCAGCGGCCATCGCATCATGATCCAGGTGCAATCGAGCTGGTTCCCGCTGGTTGACCGCAATCCGCAGACGTTTGTAGATATTTATAGTGCGAAAGAGAGTGATTTTAAGAAGGCGACCCAGCGCGTCTATCGGACGCGCGAGTTGCCGTCGAATGTGACCGTGATGGTGGTGCCGTAGGAAGGGTTGTATTCATATAGCCCGCCATTTATTGCGGGTTCCCCCCCGGCAAGCCGGGGGCTATATAAGGACCAAAGGTTGGCCCAATACCTCCATCCGTGGCACCACTCCCAACCCAGGCTTCGTCGACGCCGCCATTCGTCCCTCGACGCGCTGCGGCGCTCCTTCGGCGATGCTGACGGTCACGTAACTATTGAAATCGGTAGCCGTAAAGAGCAGCGGCGTCGGCGTGCTATGGGCCAAATGCGCGATCGCGGCCGTGACGATGTCGCCGCCCCAGCTGTCTTCCAGGGTCATGGCGATGCCTAGCGAGACGCAGAGGTCGCGTACCTGGCGGCGCGGGTGAGGCCGCCGAACTTGCTGATTTTGATGTTCACCACGTCCATCGCCAGATCGGCGCGGCCACGAAGCAAGACGTCGACGGAATCGATGACCTCGTCGAGGACGAACGGATGGTCGGTGTGCCGGCGGACGGTCAGGCATTCCTCGTAGCTGAGGCAAGGTTGCTCGATATACACATCGACATCACGGACGGCGCGGACGACGCGGAGGGCGTCGTGCATGAGCCAGCCGGTATTCGCGTCGGCGATGAGGCGGTCGCCGGGTTGCAATTTGGCGGCGACGGCGCGAATGCGGTCGATGTCCTCGCGCGGGTCGCCGCCGACTTTGAGTTGAAAGCGGCGATAGCCCTCGGCCCGATAGCCCTCGACGCGGCTGGCCATCAAATCGGGCGACTCCTGCGAAATCGCACGATAAAGACCGATATTGTCGCCGTAGCGCCCGCCGAGCAACGTGCAAACCGGCTGATTCGTCGCCTTGCCGAGGATGTCCCAGCAGGCCATGTCGAGCGCGGACTTCACATAGGCATGGCCCTTGAGCGCCGCGTCCATGCGGCGATTGAGTTTTTCCAATTGCAACGGATTTTCGCCGATCAGGTAGGGTCCGAGTTCTTTGATGCCGGCGCGGACGCCGTTGGCATAGGCCGGCAAATAGAAGGGCCCGAGCGGACAGACTTCCCCATAGCCGACAATTCCCGCGTCCGTTTCGACCTCGACGACGGTGCTGTCAAATACCGTGACCTCCTTGCCGCCCGACCATTTGTAGCTACCCTCGCGCAGGGGTAGATCGACCTGGTAGGCACGGATGTGCTTGATTTTCATGGGGGGATCCTTGAGCTACTGGATTGTCTAGCCTTTTCCCGAAGACAGGGAAGAGGGCTTTGAATGTCTCTCTACAACGTCTCGCCTCCCCTACCCAGGGTGCGCTACGCGACCCTGGGTAGGGAGAACGCGACTCTTCAAGGACCCTATAAGACTACTTCGCGCCTCAAGGTTTTAGCGCCCGTGTCATAAAGTCGAGGGTTGTCCGCTGATAGTGCCGTGGCGTGAAACCGCCGTGGCGGGCCAGGGGATAGAACGACGTCTCGAAATCTTTGTCGGCGCGTTGCAGTGCGCCGATCAGTTGGATGGCGTTCTGCGCGTGAACGTTGTCGTCCATCAGGCCATGCACGATGAGCAGCTTGCCATGCAGGTTGGCGGCGGCTTGGACGACGGAACCGGCGCGATACCCGGCGGGGTTTTCCTGCGGCGTGAGCATGAAGCGCTCGGTGTAGATTGTGTCGTAGTTTTTCCAGTCGGTCACGGCGGCGCCAGCGATGCCGGCGGCGTAGAGCTTGCTGTGGGTCAAGGTGTAAGCGGCCATAAACCCGCCATAGCTCGTGCCGCTGATGCCGATGCGAGCGGGGTCGATCCACGGTATCTCAGCGAGCCACTTTGCCGCCGTTTCGAGATCTTTTACCTCCTGCACACCGAGTTGCTTATAACACGCCCAGGCTGAGATGTTGCCCTTGCCACTGGCGCTGCGTGGATCGACGTGAAAGACGACGAAGCCACGTTGAGCCAGCATCTCATCATGAAGCCGACCGCCCCCCCAATTATCGTGGACCTGCGGCATGTGGGGCCCGCCGTAAACGAGCGTCCAGACCGGATAGCGCTTGTTCGCGTCGAAGTTGGGCGGCAGCAGCAAACTACCTTCCAGCACGAATCCGTCCGGCGTCTTGATATGAACCATCTCATACTTGCCGACCAGATATTCCTCGCGGCCATAGACCGGATTCGTGTCCAACGTTCGCACGGCGGCACCGTCGGTTTGATACAGCTTCACTTTCGTCGGCGACGAGTGGCTGCTCCACGAATCGATGAAGAGGTTCCCCTTGGGACTCACTTTGACGCGATGGTCGCCTTCGGTTCGCGTCAAGCGTTCGAGTTTACTGCCGTCGAGGTTGACGCGATAGAGGTTGGAACCGATCGGGTTGTCCTTCTTGCCCGTGAAGTAGACCCAGCCGTTGGTCTCATCGACTAACTCGACTGGATGGCTTTGGAAGGGGCCGGTGGTCATTTCCCAATCGCCGCTGGTCAGGGCCTTGATTACCTTGCCATCTTTGTCGTGATGATAGAGATGGACATAGCCGCTGTGGGCGTTCGTCAGGAGAAAGGTGCCGTCTTTCAAGAAGAGCGGTGGCCCATGGTCCTCGACCCAGGCTTTCGTGGTCTCGCGGAATAGCTTCTTTAGAGATCCGCCATTGCGATCGACGGTGCAGAAATCGAGCCAGGTCTGGGCGCGGTCTTGAACGTAGAAATAGACCGACTGACTATCGGGCCACCAGCCGGCGCGGACGATCAGAATCGATTTGGGGGCGTAATCGGCCATCTCCACCCAGCGCGGTGAACCGCCGTCAACCGCGACGATGCCCACTTTGACGAGAGGGTTCGGCGAGCCAGCCTTGGGATAGGTCGTCGGCTCGATAACTTGGACTGTCGGGACGTTGTTGACGAGTTCATATTTCTGAACAGGCGTATCGTCGTAACGAATGAAGGCGAGCGCGGTCGAGTCGGGGCTCCACCAAAACGATTGGCCCTGGTTCTTGCGGTCAAAGACCTCTTCGAGATAGACCCAGTCGGCCTTGCCGTTGTAGATCACTGCGCTGCCGTCGGTCGTAAGCGCCCGTTCTTTTCGCGTGGCCACATCGACTACGAACAAGTTATTCGCCCGCACGAAAGCGAGCGATTTGCCATCCGGACTGAACGTCACCATCTGCTTGCCCGCCGCGGATTCGGTGACCTGCGTCGCCTTGCCGCCGTCGAGCGGACAAAGATAGACATTGCCCTCATGCTCGACGACGATCTGTGTCTTTTGCGGCGTGAAGCGAAGGTTTGGCGATCGCGCCAGATTGGTGGCCGCCGTTTTTTCCACGCCGGGAATCGTAGCGAGCGATTGCGTGATTTTCTCCACGTCAAGATAAGGCTCACTCCGTCCGGTGCGGGCATGAACTTTGTGAACGCGGCCTTCGCGCACCTGCAGGTAGTGCTCCCCGTCGTCGAGCCACGATAGGACGATGACCGGCGCCCCATTGAAATCGATCGGTCCGCCCCGACCGCCGCGCCCTCGGCCGCCGCCAGCGCCTCCACCACCGCCTTCGTCTCCATAAAGAGTCTCAAAAGTGATCGGCTTATTCATCACCCGCGTCTCGGCGAGCGGTCGCGGTTTCCCCGTTGTCATGGGTACTTGAGCCATGAGGCGCACGACCGGGAAGTCCTTGCCCTCGGCGATTGCGGTGTCGAAGAAGTTCCAGGTTGCCAGGCCATCCATCGATTGTGGCTCAAGGAAGTAGGCAGCCATCGGACCCAGGGGCTGCGCCGTCTTGACGAGCAGCGAACCCGCTTCGATCTTCCGCTTTTCCTTGCGCATCGTCGCGGTTAGCGAAACCGGCTGATGCTTTTGGAAGGCGCGCTTGCGCGTGATTTTGTCGATCTTGTAGGCCTCGACCTCCAGCTCGAGGTCTTCACGCAGCTCGTCCATATCGATGCCGTGGCGCTGGAGGTTCTCCTTGACGTTGGCGAACGCCGGCGGAATCAAATACGCGTATGGCCGGCGCACGGCGAGCGTAGTCTCGGTGCCGCCGTTGTAGCGGACCGGATATGACTTGGTCTCTGTCGTTGCGACGCGCTTGCCGTCCTTTGTCGCCTCGACGTAGCCGAGGAGTTCGTAGGGCCGACCGACCGGTACCGATTTGTATTGGAGCGGGATCTTGTCGGCAGCCGCCAGATCCTTGCCGGCCTTGACGGCCTTGGCCCGCGCATCCTCCAGGAGCTTGCGGATCTTGTCCTTGTTGTCGACCGTGTATTCCAGGATATTGCGCACGAATGCCTTGCTACCGAGCACTCGTTCCTTGAACGGTGCATAGGTGTAAGACTCGGACAGGATGCCGATGCGATTGCGCAGGCCGATGTAATGCGTGCTATAGCGCGGCGTCGCGGGGACGGTCTCCCAAAGACTGCGATCGGCCGAAAAGCTGCCGTAGAAATAGGAGCGGAACTTGTCGTTTTTCTCCAGTCGAAGGCTCACGTCGGGCAGCATCTCCTCGCGAACGAAGGTGATCAGATCTTTGTCACCCGCAGGCACGGCGCCGCCCTCGTAGGTCATCGTGTAGCGGTGAAACGAACCATTCGTCGTATGACAATCAATGAAAACAGCCGGATCCCATTTATCGACGAAACGAACGAACGCCTTCACTTCAGGGCTTTCGAGCTTGACGAAATCGCGGTTGAGGTCGAAGCCCTGGGCATTGGCGCGGATGCCGACTTCGGGCGGCCCCGCTTGCGTGGTGCGATTCGTCTTCGAGAATTTCTCGTTGCCATCGGCGTTAAAAATCGGCGCGAAGACGAGGATGAGGTCCTTGAGTAGCGGTTTTTCCTTGGCGAGCGCGATGTCGCGCGCCAGCATCAAGAGCGCTTCCTTGCCATCGACCTCGCCGGCATGAATGTTGCCTATGACGAAGACGACGAGTTTCTTGGAACGTGCCGCCTCGTCCGCGGTTGCGATCGGCGGATCAGCGACGATTACCAGGGGAAGCTTGCGGCCCTCGACGCTCGTGCCAAGCGTGCCCAGCCGAACCAACGGCGCTTCCTTGGCCAACTGATCGCAGAACGATATGACGTCGGCATGGGTGGAGGTCGCCTGATAATCGCTCGACTCCGCAACCGTCTTCGGCGCTTCACACCGAGCGGCGGCTGGCAGGATAAAAGATAGGAAAACGAGGGCCAATGTCGGATACAGTTTACTCACGGATGATGTCTCCAGAAAACGACAATACCACGGACGTCTTGGCGAGCCGGGAGCGTCAGCGACCGGAGAAAATCTGAGCGAGCGTAACTTGCTCCGGTCGCTGACGCTCCCGGCTCGCCAAGACAAACGACGTCCTCGCGCATTTTTCTTGGGTTTGACACGATTAGTCATCATCATACAATAACAGATGGGGCCGAGACAGGGATGTCGCGGCACAGTCACTTCTGTGAGAAAGGATGGGTCATGACCCCCAAACCTGATCACGCTCTCCGTCGGCTCTTTACGGGACTTACCGAACAAACTTTCAACACGACGCTAGGCCTCGCCGACCCTCCCTTGACGGACTACCTCTCCGAATTGCTGGCACGCTTTGTCCATTTCGACGCCATCTATCGGCTGCGTGACGGGGCCGGCAAACGGCTCGAAGAAGTGGCCGAGATGATGATCGAAGCCGAGGCCTTGCCCGCTGAAGGCCGGACCCGGCGCGAGGTCCATCGGCACATCGGCGACTTCACGCTTTTCTGGACTGGAGTCTATCCCGAAAGCCTGCGGCGTCTGCGGTCGTTCATGTCGAAGGACCATTTCATCGATTACTGCGAACAAGGCAAACGTTCCTATTACATCGCCAGCACATTCGAAGAGGACTCGTACCGCGAAGAGGCTCCGGTGCTGCGGCGCCTGAGCGAAGAGTTTGAATTGTGCGCCTATGGCTTGAATCAAGTTCGCCGCGAATGGGAACGACAACCGCCGAGCGCCGCGTGGAAACCGACCTCGGAGCATGACAAGTAACAGGAATCTCCCCGAAGCGCACCTCTCCTAAACACTTCGGCGCATATGTTTTACGTAGCGACGGCAGGGAAATCTTCATCGATCGATTAAGCGCGCTGGCTGGCAAGGCCGATAACACCTTTGTCCTCTGCCTGCGTGTACGGGTGCTGAAGCCGACCGCTTCACACCCCGGCCGACTGAAGACGTCGCTGCTCGGTTCGCTACCCCGTGACACTCCCCCTTGCTGGCCGATGCTCGACAGGATTTGCCGCGCCAACCTTGGCCCCCCACGGTAATCCGCTTCAGCGGCCGTTTCGCGGGGAGGCTCCGGATCGTGTTCTACACCCCTGATCGCTCCGATACACCCTTGCTTTGCACACCTTGTTTCTTCGGAGCGTTAATTGCCACGACCCACCGGAGCCTCCTTTTTCTTTTCGATCCGAGCCCCTCGAACCACGAGCGAGGCTCGCCAGCCCCCATACTTGAATAACACGTCAGACTCACGTATTCCAACGAGTGGTGAAGGCGGTGAGCCGCAAACTTTTCCACGACTTCGGAGTGAGTAGCCGATAATGAGTACGATTGAGAGCGTTCATGGGCGTGAAATCCTCGATAGTCGCGGTAACCCGACTGTCGAGGTCGAAGTAATCCTGGCCGACGGTTCGTCCGGACGAGCGGCCGTACCCAGCGGCGCGAGCACCGGGGCTTACGAGGCGATCGAGCTGCGCGACGGCGATAAAAAACGCTATCTCGGCAAAGGGACGCTCAAGGCGGTGGCCAACGTCAACGGCCCGATCTCCGAAGCGATCATGGGTCACGACGCTTTCGAGCAGGCCGCGCTCGACCAGTTGCTGATCGATCTCGATGGCACCGAAACCAAGTCGAAGATGGGTGCGAACGCGCTCCTGGGCGTTTCCCTCGCCAATGCTCATGCCGCGGCATCCTCGACCGGTCTGCCGCTTTATCGTTATCTCGGCGGCAGTAACGCTCGCTACCTGCCGGTGCCGATGATGAACGTCCTCAATGGCGGCAAACACGCGGACAACAACATCGACTTCCAAGAATTCATGATTATGCCCCTGGCGCGCCGACCTTCCGCGACGCGCTGCGCTGGGGCTCTGAGATCTTCCATAATCTCAAGAAGGTACTGCACGACCGCCACCTGAGCACGTCGGTCGGCGATGAGGGCGGCTTCGCGCCGAATCTCAAGAGCAGTGACGAGGCGCTCGAAGTGCTGGCCAAGGCCGTCGAGCTGAGCGGCTACAAGCTCGGCGACCAGGTCGTCTTCGCCATGGATCCGGCTTGCACGGAGTTATACGAAGAGGCCAAGAAAAAGGGCAAAACGGGTTATTGTTTCTTCAAGAGCCAGCCCGACCGAATCGCCTCGTCCGATGAGATGATCGACTTCTGGAAAGGGCTCTGCGCCAAATGGCCCATCCGATCTCTCGAAGACGGCCTCGCCGAGGATGACTGGGAAGGCTGGCAGAAACTGACGCGCGAGCTGGGTGCCAAGGTCCAGTTGGTCGGCGACGATCTCTTCGTCACCAATACGAAACGGCTGCAAGAGGGGATCACCAAGGCCGCCGGCAACAGCATCCTGATCAAAGTGAACCAGATCGGCACGTTGACCGAGACACTCGACGCAATCGAGCTGGCTCGGCGCAACGGCTTCACGACGATCATCAGCCATCGCAGCGGCGAGACCGAAGACGTGACCATCGCCGACATTGCCGTGGCGACCAACGCGGGTCAGATCAAGACAGGCTCGCTGTGCCGGACGGATCGTATTGCTAAGTACAATCAGCTGTTACGCATTGAGGAAGACCTCGGCGAGGCTGCACGTTACGGATCGGCATTGTGGCCGGCATCGCGGCGCTAAATTGTTGAGCGGCGGGCCGTCAGGCGAGCGCTGTTAGATAGCGCTATCGCACGGCGCTCGCCTTGCCGTGGAACGGTCTTCTGACCGTTCCACTCGGCGCGACCGAAGGTCTCACGTGACTGGGTGACATGGTCATGAGACCATGTCACAGCGACTGTTTGATATCGCAATCGCAATCGCACAGCGCTCGCCTACCGGCTCGCGGCTAAACAATTGTTGGGCTAAACTCGAGGGCTCTCCCATGGCCGAACAACGCCCGTGGCTGCCGCTGTTGTTATTTTGGCTCTCGGCCGCGATAGCGCTCGCCCTCGTCATGCTGGTTTTGATTGCGCCCTACCTGCAAACGCCCGATCAGGTCCGTGGTAAGAGCGACCTCCTGTCGCTTTTCGCCTATGACATCACCGTTCGTCGAACCTGCCTGGCCAGCGCCCTCGGCTTGTTCGTGACCGCGTTGGTATGCTTCCAGCCCCAGAACTTCAACTCCCCCTCCAAAATCGCGGAGAAATCCCAACGTGTTTGACTGGCTTTTCGAGGGGCGTTTGACGATCTATGTCTTGCTGGGCCTGACCGCGCTCGGATTGCTGTATTGTTGGTGGAAACAACAAAACAAACGGATTTACCTGATCGGCGCGGCCTTCGCTTTGGCGCTAATGGCACTCTACTTTCTCCTCAACATTGCCGTTGAGACCGATAGCGAGCAGATCGTGCGGAAAGTCAAAGAGATGGCGGACGGGATTGGTCGAAGGGATCTGGACGCGACTTTCGCCCATATTTCAGACAATTTTCGCAGTCCGCACGGCAAGAACAAGCAAGCGCTGCGCGAATTCACGCGCGCGACGCGGGCATCGGAAATGGTCAGCAACATCGCGGTCTGGGATTTCCATTTCCGGACGCCCCCGGATCGCGCGTCCGGTCGCGCTGAAATCATCTTTCAATTCAAGCCGACCGGAGCTGTGGATAACGCCTTGGGAGGTGCATGGTTCAACTGCGCTGCGGAATTTGACCATGACTCGGCTCATGGTTGGCGTCTTGTGGGTTGTCGCCTGTTCCCGATGAATACACGCCCCGAAGGCACGGGTGAGGCGACAACGCCGTTTTGAGGTAGTCCGACGCGCGAGTTAGTGCGCCGTCCAGACTAAATTTACGGGTGGCACAGACATTTCTGTCTGTGCAGCAAAAGGCCCGATCGTCGGTTCCCGCACAGACAGGAATGTCTGTGCCACCCGCAAATTTAGTCTGGACGGCGCACTAGGAATTTATGATCACCCCTCACTCGCGCGCCGTCTCAACCCGCACGTTTTTAACGATTAATGTCCTGACATGATGATCGGACCAGGTCCCGGCATAGGTGTTGGCACAAAGTGACCAGCAGGCACGGAAGCCGCGCAGTTGCACGACGGCTCTGGCGTGTAGGCACAGCTCTCGCCAGCGCAACCTACGCTGCGCGCCGCGCCAGAAAAGGCCGATGGCAATGGCACCGATTGAAGCAACAGCCGATGTTGGTGAAGACAGCAGCTGTAAGCGCCGCGACCAGACAAAGCTTACGGATCTTCATGGAAACGACTCCTCTCTTCCGGAATGCGCTGGTGTGACCAGTGCGTCCGTCCATGATTCATGAGCGGATCGGAAATCCGGACAGGTGGGGGGAAGATCCCGGAATTCCGTTGGAGCGTCACAGGGTGCCGCGATGCGGCGGTAAACCCGTGAACCCTCCGAGAGGAAGTATGCACCGCCGCGCGCGGTGAGCGATGGTTCAAATCGTGATTCAAGAGAAAAAGAGGCCCATTCGCGCGAAAGCTTGCGTTAGGACGGGCCTGTCGCGATTGGCGAAAAAGGGCCGGCGCAGCCGATTGGTGGGCTCACGTAAAGTGTAACGACCCCGGTCGGTCACCACCGTGACGCAGCCGGGTCAATGAACAACGGCGTTTAAGCGCAATACCGTTCGTCGAAGGAGTTGGATGTCACACCCCCACCGAGATGCACGGAGGGGTTGTTCAAGGATTTGTTTGCATCTCACCTCTTTGCCGAGCTGCAATATCAATAGTGCCAACATGTTACGATCGTGGAGTGCTGTGCAAACGGGGGTGGCATTTTTTGCATCTCGCCTGCGTGAGCCGGACGCCCAACCCCTTCGACGAACGGTATTGCGCTTAGGCCCGTTTATCAAGGAGCGACTGTGATAGGTTGTTGCGCCACGATGATCGGTTGGCGGGCCGGGCCGTAGCCGGCCACAACTGGCGGCGCGCCGCAGCAAGGTGAGGCCGCGGCCACTGCCGGCGGTTTTGAGCCGCAGGTGCTGCAGCAGCCCGACAACACCATCGTCACAACGAAAAGGACACCAGCGGCCAAAGATCGAGTTCTCATCATCCGACCCTCCAACAGAGAAACGGCAGATCTTTTCCGCTGCCGCAAATATCTCAACGCAACGAACAACTGTCTGGGATCCAGGTTAAACTTGTAAAAACAGAGATTCAACTGAACCTAAGCGCGAAGTGCCCGAGTTTTTGGCCATGCGCGACGGGTGGTGCGAGTTGGGAGTGTTTTGAGGATCGGGAAAAAATTGAGAGATATGCGGGTGATAGGAATTGCCGAGCCTGAAGCGTAAGCGAAGAGCATTCGCATTTCAAAAATCAAAATGCTCCTCGCTCACGCTTCAGGCTCGGTAATTAATGAAGTTTACTTGGCCCGTTGTTCGAGCGGTACGTAAGCGACATCCTGCTTGCCGACGTAGATCTGCTCGGGTCGGAAGATGCGATTGTTCTTCAGTTGCTCGAGCCAATGGGCCAGCCAGCCGACAACGCGGGCGATGGCGAAGATTGGCGTGAAGAGATCTCGTGGAAACCCAAGGCTTTGATAGACGATGCCGGAAAAGAAGTCGACATTCGGATAAATGCCCTTTGGCCCGAGAATCCCGGCCGCGGCTCGCTCCAGCTCCAAGGCCAACTCATATTGCTCCGGCCGACCCGTATCGACGAACACGTTTTCGGCGAGCTCCTGCAGCACCGTCGCGCGTGGATCTTTGACCTTGTAGACGCGGTGGCCGAAGCCCATGATCTTCTTTTTGTTGACGACCGCGTCTTCAAGCCAGCTCTTCGCTTTCGCCGTCGAGCCGATCTCGTCGAGCATTTCGAGGACTTCCTCGTTCGCTCCACCATGAAGCGGGCCGGTGAGCGTGCCGACGGCGGAGCTGATGACGGTGAACGGATCGGCCAGCGTGGAACCGGTGACACGAGCGCTGAACGTCGAAGCGTTCATGGTGTGTTCGGCGTGCAAAATGAGGCAGGCGTCGAGTACCTTGGCAACCGGCGGCGAAGGCACTTCTTCCGTGAGCATGTAGTAAAAATTCGCGGCATGGCCAAGGTCGTCACGCGGCGCGATCGCGTCATCCCCTCTGCGCAAGCGATGAAAGGCCGCGACGATCGTCGGCATCTTGGCGATGAGACGAATCACCGATTCCCAATTGCCCTTGGCATTCGATACATCACGCGACGGGTAAAACATTCCCATCGCGGCAACGCTGGCCTGGAGGGCATCCATCGGATGGCCGGTTTCCGGCAAGCATTTGATGAGATCGACAATCTTATATTTTATGCGGCGATGGCTGCGCAGCTGTTGATCGAATTCGGCCAATTCCTTCTGTGACGGAAGCTCGCCCTTAAGAAGCAGCCAAGAGGTCTCCTCGAATGAGCTCTCGCGGGCCAGGGTTTCCACCGCCACGCCCCGATATTCGAGCCGGGCGCGTTTTCCGTCGATAAAGCTGACAGCCGATTCGGCGCAAGGCACATCGGCCAGCCCCGGTCGATACTCCAATTGGCTCATGTTGTGCTTCCCACTCAACTTCGGTGCGCGGCGGCCAACCCTCGATAGCATTATTATGCCAGGTATCGAGGACAAAGCAATCAGTCCGCTTTCTCGGCGCTGGTAGTTCTCCAAGAACGCCGTCACAGTCCGCGCAGCGCCGATTTTCGGCTGCTACCTCTGAATTGCAATCGGTCGGCGTAGAGACTACTCTAACTTATTAAAAGGAATAAATCGCACTGCGCTGGCTCTTAATCATCAGGGGATCCCTTTATGGAGTTGTCCGGTCCGTCGAAGGATGTTCACCGGCTGGTCGACGAGCATTATGTCGCCCTCTTCCGGTATGCCTTTCGGCTGTCGGGCTCGGTCGCGGATGCGGAAGATTTGACTCAAGAAGCCTTTTGCAAAGCCCAGCTGAATCTGAAACAGCTTCGCGACAAAGATCGAGCGAAGCCCTGGTTGTTTAGTATCTTGCGGAACTGCTATCTTCATCGCCTAAGGGCCGAGCGGCATCAACCGTGCGTATCCCTTAATGATATTGACGTGCCCGACGAGCCACCGAAGGAAATGCCCGAATTCGACACTGACCAGCTGCAAGAGGCATTGAACGCCTTGCCGGAGACGTTTCGGACGCCGCTCATCTTGTATTTTTTCGAGGACTTTAGCTATCGTGACATCGCTGAACAAATGGATTTGCCTCTTGGAACGGTGATGTCTCGATTGGCGCGAGCCAAGGGTTACCTGCGTATTCGGCTGACGACGCCACCGACCGCTTCGGTTAATGGCTCGCATAAAGGGAGGGCGACCGATGGATTGTAACACCGCCCGCTTGCTCTTGGCTTTCGCCCGTCCAAAAGCCAATGATCTCGATGCGGTAGAAACAGCGGAACTCGAAAGGCATCTCGCAGCCTGCCCAGCCTGCGCGCCCGCAGCAGCGGCGCACCGGCGTTTCGAGGAATCGATCAGTCGGGCAATGCTCGATGTCGACATTCCGGATCGGCTAAATCCTCGGATTCATGAACAGCTGCGAGCTGATCTCAGGGAAAGAAATCAGCGCCGCCAGTTTTGGCGTTTTTCCGCTGCTGCTGTTGTCTTGTTTACCGTTAGTGCCGGCGTTTTGACGTGGTCGCTTTGGCCGAAGATTCGGCTCGACCAGGAGCAAATCGCTGGCATGACACAGGAACCCCGACCTACACCCGCCGAGATCGAGAAGTTTTTCCGCGGCGTGGGCCATGAAGTGGTTCTGCCTTCCGATCTGGTTTATGGCTACTGCAAAGGGCAAGGCTTAGTTGAGTTTCAGGGCCAATTAGCGCCTGGTCTCTTCTTCGCCAGCGAAGGAAATTATGCCGTGGTCCATATTCTCTCGGCGCGGAAATATGACTTTCAGAATGACCAGGCGTTTCATTCCCCTCCCGCCGAAGGCTATCCCAAGCTGACCATCGAATTTTCACACGACAGGCGCTTCGCGTATGTCATCGAGTACACGGGCAAGGACTTGAGCTGGCTGCAACCGAATCGCGCGGTTGTGTTGTAAAAAACTAGCGGCGTCATTTCAGCGATGGATGGCGACTTCTTTTTCGATATGTTCGATGATCGTGCTTGCCACGTCGATTCCTGTCGCTTTTTGAACGCCTTCCAGGCCCGGCGATGAATTCACTTCCATTACCATGGGGCCTTCTTCCGACTCGATCAGATCGACGCCGGCGACCGTGAGGCCGAGGACCCGAGCGGCGGCTAGTGCCGTGCGCCGATACTCGGGCGAGAGGCGGATTTTCTTCGCCGTGCCGCCGCGATGAATGTTTGAGCGAAACTCGCCGGCGAGGGCTTGCCGCTTCATCGACGCAATGACTTTTCGGCCCACGACGAGTGCGCGGATGTCGGAGCCTTTCGCTTCCTTAATGAATTTTTGAATCAATATGTTCTGCTCCAGTCCATGAAACGCTTCGATCACGGAGTGAGCTGCCATCGCGCTCTCGGCGAGAACGACGCCGATCCCCTGCGTTCCTTGGAGCAGCTTGACGACTACCGGCGGCCCGGCGACTTTCTCGATGCACGCGGGAACGTGGTCCGCTTGCCTTGTGTAGACCGTCGGTGGCAAGCCAATGTCATGACGGCTCAGCAACTGCAAACAGCGCAGTTTGTCGCGCGACCGGGCGATCGCTTGGGATTCATTGAGACAATAGACGCCCATCATTTCGAACTGGCGGACCACGGCGAGGCCAAAGTAGGTAATCGACGCTCCGATGCGTGGGATGACCGCGTCAATCGGGCCGAGCGGTTGGCCCTGATAGAGCAACTCGGGGCTGCGCCGGCTTACGTGAATGTCGAACTGGAGCGTGTCGAGCACCTGAACCTCATGGCCGCGCGCTTGCCCGGCTTCGACGAGGACGCGCGTGCTGTAGAGGCCCGGCTGGCGCGACAGAATTGCAATTCGCATAGGTTTGGGCCCTTGGCCTGAGCGTTTCATGGGCGTAATAAGAATGTCCGTGCCGCGTCCACAAGAAAACAATTGGCCAAAGCGCGCCGCCCAAGAAGCATCCGATAGCGCAAGCTGGTCCGCTGCGTCAGCGTCACCTCGATAGTCCGTTTCACAGATCCGAGGCGAATCACGACTTCGATCACGGGCCGCAGTTCCGTATGACCGCCGGAGTTCCGCACCGTGGTGGTTCGACGGAGCGGCGCCTCAATTTCCACGATTCGCTCGGGATGGCGCCGACTCAGGGCGAGATCCAACCTGACGCCGGGAACACCGTCAGCCATGCAGATCATCTCATAACCGTTTACATCAAGGGCGGACGTGTGGGCTCCCGTGTCGATTTTAACGCGCACATGATGGATGCCCCACTCGGGGAAATCGACATGCTCCTTCCAGCCAATGAGCAACGGCGCGGCGCTGGCCGATGGCGACTCCATCGAAAAACTCCGAGGTTCCCGGTTGCCGACGCTCCACGTCGAAAATTCAAGGCCCCTGCTACCGCCGCGATTTCGCCCGTTTCCATTCTTTCCATTGTAAGGACACGACCACGGCGATCAGCACTCCAGCTAGAAAACCGATCACGAGTGCCCGCCAATCTGGAATCCAGGATGGCGGAGGTGCCGCGGTTTGAGGCACGGAAGGCGGCGCCTCGAACCCCGTCGACGGTGGTGTTGATTTCGTTACCGGGCTCTCGATTTTCGCGCTCTTCAGCAGGCGGCGGTGCTGAAACAATTCCTTGTTGTTGCTCATGCCCGAGACGCTGACCAATAAGTCGAGCACTTTCAGAGCGTCGGCCACCTTGCCCTTGGCATTGAGTAACTCGCCATATTGCCAATAAAGGATGTCATCCGTCGGCAACCAGAGCATCAGTTGAACGACGATCGGTTCGGCATCGCCAGGCAGCTTTTCGGCGGTGACTGGATCGATCCCGCCAATGACGTATTTGTCGCCTAGTCCGGTCCAGCGAACGCCGGGAAACAAAGGGTCGGGCGCAGTCTCGGTTGGTGGCCGACCGCCTTCCAATGTCATTTGCCGCGATTGCATCAAGGTAAGCAACGCTTTTTCACTGCGGCGATAATGAAACCATTGCTCCCAGGTCCAGCCCTGAAACCTGGTCGGCCAGGCGGCGAGCGATTGTTTTTGCCACTCGATCGCCCGCGACGGGACGTTGCTCCCCCAATAAGCCGCGGCAAGATTGGCGAGCAACAAAAAGCGGTAAGGATCGTCTTTGGCCAGGGCGGGCAGCGTCTGCTTTTCAATGAGGTCGATCGCCTTGGCATTTCGGCCAAGGCGGATGTAATCGGCACTCAGGTCGAGCTTCTGCTCGCTGGTCAACGGCTCCTTGCCGTCTTTCGCTTCCATCTGCTTTACTTCATCGAAATAGAGTGCGCGAAACGAGTCCTGCTTCGCCTTGTCCGGCCCATCAAGGTTGGCCCGATCGTCGACCGAGCGCAGATCATTCCGCCGCGACTGCAGCCCGTTGTTTTCGCTCAGTTCCGTCGGCAAAGGCAACGCAATCTCACGTCGATGATAAACCCCCGCTTGCAAAGGTGCGCCGCCGAGCAGCATCAGCAAGCCGATGAACAGACTTCGCATCCGATCACCTTTGGGTCAGCGGGCTAAAGGGTAAGAGATCGAGAACGGCCATGACTTCGCGTATTGTAGGGAGCGCGTGGGGAAACGACCTTGAGCGGGCATTGTAGAGCTTATGCATTCGTTATCGGACTCTCGCCCTCCCCGCCGACAAGCTTCCGTGCGACAATGTAGTAAACATTATCCGGATGCGGTAAAATTGCAGTTAGGTGGATCGCTGAGACGATTTTCGACGCGTGGAGAGGCTTCTATGTCTGACACCATCGACGACAGCGACGAAGAGTTGAATGAGGAAGAATTGCGGGTCGTACTAAAAAGTGTCGGAAGCACGGCCCGCGACGCTCTTTTCGCTATCGGGCAGCCGGTTTACTTCATCAAGGGAAATGCACTTGTCGCGTTGTATAGTGATGGACGAGAAGAGATTCTTAAAAAACTCGATCTAAAAAATGGTGTCGGCCCGTGCGCATGAGCTATACCGACCCTAAACGCGCGCGGATGTTTGCCGGACCGAACGGCTCGGGCAAAACGAGTCTGATACGGAGGCTGTCCGCCAGTAGGAAATTACAGCTTTATCAATATGTGAACGCCGACGACATCCTTCGCGATCTCCTGAGTGGGAACGGCTTTCTTCTTGAATCGCTCGAAAAAGCGGTAGACGCCCGCGATCTTCGCGCTGTTCTCACACGCATCGGCCGATTGCGACCAAATCATCCATTTCTCGATGCCTTTCAGATCATCGGCTCTCGATTATTTGCTCCAGCGTCGAGCTGTGATTCCTATGTGGCGGCGTCTATTGCAGACGTTCAACGCGATGAGTTGCTGATGGCCGGGCATTCGTTCTCGTTTGAGACGGTTATGTCTCATCCTAGCAAAATCGCCTTTTTCGCACGAGCAAGAGCGGCAGCCTATCATACTTACCTTTACTTCGTGGGTACCGAGAGCGTGGAGCTTAACATTCAAAGGGTCCGTAGCCGCGTGGTACTGGGCGAACACGATGTTCCGACGGACAAAATCGTAGAGCGATACTATCGGTCACTCGAACTATTAGGCCAAGCGCTCGAACATGCCAAGCGTGCGTATCTTTTCGACAACTCAGGTACCGAGCCGGTGTTGCTCGCGGAATTAACACCAGAGAAAAAGCTGATTCTCAAGGTAGATCCGCAAATCTTGCCGGAGTGGTTCAAAAAATGGGTCCTTCCTCGTAACGAAGAAATCCACAACTAAGTACATCTCCTCGAAAAAAGGGGACCAGCTTGTGACGCGCCAGCTGTACAAAATTTGTACAGCTTGGGGTCCTGGACCTTGTCCGCGTGGCGGTTGGCGGTACTAAGAATGCCAAGATCGTAACAATTTAATAATAAACGAGTTACGTCGAAATCGAAGGACTGCCAACGTTGGCGGTCCTTAGCATCCTTGGCGGTACTTAGAAAGGCTCTCGGCACCAGGGGAATGACTGTTCCTCCGTTTCCGGGAAGGTGTACTAAGCAAAGCGCAAACTGCAATCTTGCCTGATTAATGACTAAGATTAAAGCATACCAGACTCCTGATATTCTGCGGCTGCGGAGTGCCTAAAATGAAATACTTGTTGTCCGTCGCCATTCTCGCGGCTTCCGCGATCAACGCTCGCGCTGAAGATCTCTTTGATCGCCTCTACAGCCCCAACCTGATCAGAGCGCTCGAAGCCGAAACGACCAAGGAAACCAAGGAACTAACCCGCGAGCAGATGACGGAATACGACCGCGTGCTGCCCGGCGTTGACGGCACTTTTCTTATCGTCGAGACCAACGGCGGTCGTCGCGCCAAGATGCTCGTCCGCGCTGCCCGGCGGCGGGTCGGCCCCGATAAGACGGTGCCGATTGTTCTTGTTTTGCGATTCTTCACGTTCAAAGACGGCGAGGAGCGGGCCTATGAAGCGAAGGGGGAGAATTTGTCTCTCTTCAATGGATTTCGGTTCAGTCTCGATTTGGGGCAAGTTGTGCCAGAAGACCTTGAAGGTGATCTGAAATGTATCGCGGACGGCGACAAGACAACATTGGTCCCCGTAGGTAAGGCCAAGCTATATTTGGTGACCAAAAGCTTGCCAGACCTCGCGCCGAAAAAAGGCGAAAAACTTGTTGTCGGCGAGAAGTTTGACATCAAGTATTTCAATGGCACGTACCAGCTTTTCGACGACGGGCGGCGCTCCGGCAAGTTGGTTTTGAAAGTGAGCGAGGATGGGTCCGTATCGGGAGCCTATTTCACGGACCGCGACGGCACGAAATATGATGTCGCTGGCAAGATCGGCGTGCCGACGCATTCGATCGACTTTACGATCAAGCTGCCACGGGTCGAACAGTCATTCCGAGCGTTTCTCTTCACGGGCGATGGACAGGCGCTAACAGGTACATCGCGGCTCAATGAGCGGGAGGCGGGGTTTTACGCGAAGCGTATTGAAGAGTGAAATCGGTCGATAAGTCGGCACGAGGAAAAATTCCGAGAAATGCGATTGACAGGATTTTGCCGACTCGTTAGTCTGTGTTCTATCTTCGGCCTCTTCTCTGTTCCGGCCCCGCCGCACGCTTCCCGCGTACGGCGGGGTTTTTTCTCCCACATTGTCTGTTTTCCGACGACGATCCGATAGCACGGAAGCGACTCCCATCCGAACGGAATTCGGTGGATATAATGTCTCTGCCTCCCCAGATCCAAGGAACGCGCTCCGAGGAGGCGGTCGATACGTAGCCCCGCATTAAAGGAGTCCGACAATGCTTTCACCGGAATGTCTGGGCGAATTGCATGGTTCCTGGCTGCCAAACATCACGGACACCGGCCTCGATCGGCTCATCGAGCTTTTGGAAAAGGGTAGCCCCATGTTGATCCATGGCTGCTTTACCAAGGCCGTGCCAATGGGATGTCTCGCTTCTCATGTCGCCTGGAATCATCCGAACACTTGCCACCTGACTTTGGATGCCGGTATAACGTGGTTGCATAAAGTCGCCTGCCTGAATCCCGCAACTTCGTTGCTAATGCGCGAATGGGATTTGCGCGGGGCCTGCGATGTGGAAATGCGCGGCGACCTTATGGTGATCTTCCAGGCGGAACGAGCTTCGCGACGATCGCGGCCCTCCAAGCCCGAACGCCGCCGCGTCGCTGTCGAAGCATAATTCGAGACCAGAATGCTCGCGCGTATCCTCGAACCCGAAGTGATGGACACATCCGAGGAAGCCAGCGATTACGACGCGATGGACCATTCCGAGGTCAATCGTCTCTTTGTCGCTGACTTTCTCGAGGCTTGGGATGGGCGTTCCCCTATTCTCGATGTCGGCACGGGGACGGCACAAATTCCCATCGCTCTCTGCCTGGCCAACCGCAAAGCGCGCGTGATCGCCATCGATTTAGCGGAGGAGATGCTCCAAGTCGGCCGCAATAACGTCCTCCGCGCCGGCCTGGATCAGCGCCTCACACTCGAACGGCAGGACGCCAAAAAACTACCTTATCCCAATGGGTCCTTCGGCTCGATCATCTCAAACAGCATCGTTCATCACATTCCCAATCCGGCGCCCGTCTTCGCGGAGATGGTCCGCGTAGCGTCGTCCGGCGCGCTGCTTTTTGTTCGCGACTTGTTGCGTCCCAACGACGAGCCTGCCCTCAAGCGACTCGTGCAAATGTACGCGGGCGATGCGAACCCTCATCAGCAAAAGATGTTTTCGGATTCCTTGCACGCGGCCTTGTCCCTAGAAGAAGTTCGCTCCCTCGTCGCCGCACTCGGCTTCGACAGCTTCCGCGTTCATCAGACAACCGATCGGCACTGGACCTGGAGCGCGAAGAAGGTCTAACCTGTGCCACGACCTCTCACCGCCGCCTTGCGACTTCTCGAGGAATCAGGGCGACTGGCGCATTTCGCCGGGCGCGGCTTCATGGCGTTGCCCGGAACCTTGGCAAGGCCGAGCTTGCTTCTGGCGCAATTCAGCTCGACGCTTCTCGGCGCCCTGCCGCTGGCGCTTGTTGCCGGCATTGCCATTGGAATCGTGGTGTGGATCCACTTGCGGGCCGCACTTTTGGCAGTTGCCGGCCAAGAAGCTCTGCCCTATTTGCCGCAGGGTCTTAGTCTCGCTGTTTCCCTCGAACTGGCCCCATTGGCCGCGGGATTGATCGTCGCCGGGCGCTCCGGCGCCAGCCTCGGCGCGGAACTGGGATCGATGCGTCTGTCCGAGCAGATCGACGCGCTCGAACTTCTCGGCCGCTCGCCGTTGCGCGAACTCGTGGCGCCGCGACTTTGGGCCTGTATGCTCACATTGCCGATCCTCTATATCCTCATTCTATATTTGGCTCTGTCATCCGGTTACCTCGCCGAGTCCTTCGGCGGCGGCATGACGGTGACCCGCTATGTCTCGGAATGCCTACGTCGGCTGACGCTTCAGGACGTGGTTCCGGCGCTGGGAAAGACGGTTATTTTTGGCTTCCTCGTCGGGACCGCCGGCTGCTATCACGGCCTTCATGCCCATGGCGGGACCGAAGGAGTCGGCCGCGCGGCGACCGCTGGCGTGGTGACGTCGATTTTGCTCGTGCTGATTTCTAATGTCGTCCTCGTGAGAATAATTCAGATCGTGAATCTGCCGGGTTAATAAGCGCGTTACCGAGCCTGAAGCGCAAGCGAAGAGCCTTCGATTTACCGAGCCTGAAGCGTGAGCGAAGAGCATTTGCATTTGGAAATAAATAATAAAAATGCTCTTCGCTTACGCCTCAGGCTCGGTTAGCGCTTTTGTATTTTGCTCTAGCTCCTATCCCTTCGTCACGTTATCAACCTCGGTCGGTGTCGTATGCTTCGGCCTTCGTGGAGGATGGGACGATGATGCGCTGGCTTGTCGCTGTGGTTTTAATCGTCGTCAGCGGGGCGGTGGCTCATGGGCAGGAGCCGCTTTGGGAGGTTTACAACGACGCCGGTATGCGCGCGCTCAATCGCGGATTTCCCGCAGACGCAGAAAAACTTTGGAAAAGCGCGCTCGAAATTGCTGAGAAGAGCAATCTCAAAGACGGCCCGCAAATTCAAACACTCGACGCTTTGGCATCGCTTTATCGTGAGCTTGGGAAACGAGCCGAAGCGATCACATTGTTACAAAAGTCCCTCGATTTGACGGAAAAAAACTCTGGGGCAGAGTCGCTTGCGGTCGGCCAGCGCTGTCAGAAGCTCGGTGAATTTCTCATGGAAGATGCCGGCGGCGATGCCAAGGCCGAGCCGTATTTCAAGCGCTCGCTGGCCATCGGTGGCAAAGAGCCTGACTTGCAAACAGTGGCTGGGCCCGGATTCTCGCTTTACAACTGCTATCTCTCGCAGAACAAGCTGCCGGAGGCCGAACACGTCATTCGCTGGTGTCTTGGCATCGCCGAGAAAAAAGGCGAGTCCGGCGCACGCAACCCGGTGGCTCCCTGTCTGCATGGTTTGGCGACCGTGCAAATCAAACGCAAGCAGGATGCCGAAGCCGAGGCGACGTTTCGCGAGGCATTGATTCGCCAGGAAAAGGAAAGTGGGCCGGAGAGCCCGGCAGTAATGTGGGGCCTGTTCCGCACGGGCGATTTCTACGCGACCATGCTCGGGCGGCCAGCCCAGGCTGAGCCGTTTTATCGGCGGGCGCTGGCCATTGCCGAGCTGCAAGGAGATGGCGGCATCGGTAAACGCGCCGAGTGTGCGCTTATGCTGGCGGATATCTGTCAGGCGCTACAAAAGGACAAGGAAGCTCGTGCGTTTCAGGAGCGCTGTGTCACCTTGTGTAATAAGTTCCCAACTCTGATCACGGAAGCCGACAAGCGCAACTTCGCGCTCATGCTCCTGAAGGTGGCGCGAGTATCAATCTATCTGAACAACTTCGCCGAAGCTGAGGTTCTTTGTAAACGCGCTCAAGCTTTGATGGAATCGGTTCCATCCGGCCGACTTGACATTGGTGCGGCCTATCGCGGCTTGGCGGATTGCTACCTGGGTCAAAATAAGATCGCTGAGGGGGAGGGATTTGCAACCAAGGCGTTGGCGGCGGATGAGGCCCGTTTCGGGAAAGCTCACGGCTATGTGGCGCTGGATTTGAGCCGCCTGGCGCACGTCGCCCGGCTGAAGAATATCGATGCCGAGGCCGATCGCTTGTCGCAGCAATCGGTCAAAATCGGCGAGATGGAGATCGGTATCTATCGCCCCGACGTCCGCGAGGTTTTTGACGAATATCGTGCGCTGCTGCAAAAGAAGAACAAAATGGAAGCGATCAATCAGCTCGAAGCGCGCGCCGCGGCGCTGCATCTGCCGCCATCGCGCGGGACGATCAAGTGAGGATGGCGGCTCCCGCCCCAGGGCGTTGCCGTTGGCGGCCGAGGCGTATTTCCAACAAGAGAATTTGAGTACATCCACGTGCCGATGTGAAGATCGCCTAATTCTTGCTTGTATCGACAGGCTCCCGTCTCTTACAATTTCTCCTGCCTCGTCAACTTTCTCCGCGTCGCGAACTTTCATCCCGAGGTCGATCATGGGCCGGCTTGTCGCTATCGTTCTCATTTTCAGTCTGGCTGCGAATGTGTCCCGCGCTGATGATGCAGCCGAGGCGAGAGCCGTCGTCGATAAAGCGATCAAGGCCGTCGGCGGGGCCGACAGCTTAAGTAAGCATCAAGGGATCACGTGGAAGAGTAATGGGACCTTTTTTGCCGAAGATAAGAAGATCACCTTTACGGATGATTGGTCCATCCAGGCGCGCGATAAATTCCGCTGGAACCTGGCGATCAACGTTGAGGGCAACGCCATCACCGGAGCGATTGGCATCGACGGCGGCAAAGGCTGGATGCAGGTCGCGGCCAATAAGGCGGACGATCTCAACAAGGACCTGTTTCCGCTTCTCGCCAATGAACTCCACGTTCTACGTATGATCGATCTGCTAACTCCGCTTTCGGACAAGACCTGCAAGCTGAGCCATCTCGGCGAGCTGAACGTCAACGACAAGCCGGCGATCGGGATCAAAGTCGTTGCGAAAGATTTGCCGGAGATGGATCTCTATGTCGATAAAGAGACCGGCCTGCCGGTGCGGTGTGAGTTCCGCGTCAAAGAGCCCGAGCGCTCGGACGAGGCCTTACATTCGTATTATTTCAGCGAATACAAGGAATTTGATGGCCGCAAGCATTTCACTAAAGTGAATCTGAAGCGCGACGACAAACCGTTCATGGACATGGAGCGAACGGACATCAAATTGATGGAAAAAGTGGACGATTCGCTTTTTGCGAAGCCGTAACGAGCAAATCAGGCGTCTTCGAGGGCGATCTCCCGCATTGCGGCTTTGATGCCGTCGTACTGCGGTACCGAGTTTTGCTCGTAGACATTGTTCAGGCCGATGCCTGGAAGGTGTTTCCCCGAGAGAACGCGCGGGCGAACGGTCAGATCGTAGAAGTGTTCGTCGATTACGCGGCGCAGCAAGTGTTCGCCGAAGTTCGTTACCTCGGTGTCCTCGTTGACAAATAGAATTCGCCCTGTTTTCTCGACGCTCGCGCTGATCGCTTTCCAGTCGTAGGGGAAAATCGTTCGCAGATCGAGCACGTCGAACGATTTTCCCGTCTCGTCACGCAATTCGTCGGCAGCCTGGACGCATAACGGCAGCGTCCGCCCATAGCTGACGACGCTCACATCGTCGCCGGTCCGTGGCAGGGCCGCGACGCCGAAATGCACGAAGTGCGGCTGAACATCGGGCCAATTCGGTTGCCAGCGGTCACGATCGGCGAGCGGCGCGTCGATCCGGCGCGCAGCTCGTCCTCATCATCCGGCTCGCCCGGAATCTTCTCTTCGCCGCGGACGCGCAACAATGCTTTGGGCAACAGCACGAGCACGGGGTTCGGATCGACGATGGCCGAAAGCATCAGGCCATAGGCATCGAGCGCATTGCTCGGCATGACGATTTTCCAGCCGGCCAGCCGGCTCGCCCAGCTTTCGAACGAATGCGAATGATAAAGACTGCCACGAATGCCTGAGCCCGACGGCGTCATCACGACGAGCGGCATCTCGAATTGGCCCGCGCCGGCCCAACGCTGATTTCCGGCGACTTTAAGGAGGTCAATTGTATTGAAACCATAATCGCAGAATTGAATTTCCGCCACGGGCCGCCCGCCGGCGTAGGCGATGCCCATCGCGCAGCCGATGATGCCACGCTCATCGAGCGGCGAGTTCCATGCGGTTTTTAGGCCCTGCGTGGCAGTGAATACCCCGCCCAACGGCGGCCCGACATCCTCGCCGAAGATGTCGGTCACCCCGAGATGTTCCTCACCGTAGTGGAGTGCCAGGCGAACGGCTTGTACGAGCGTGGCCATGAGTTTGTTGCCTTGTTGTCTCCTCCGTCGGCAGCCGCTTTGACGCGGCAAGATGCCGCGTCTACCTTCCTGGCAGTCCGATGTAATCCAGCGGATAAACATCGTCTACCGCGCTGGGGGCGTAAGTGTGTTGATGAACATCTTGCACTGTCGGCATGGCCTCGGTCATGACTAGTTCGAGCGCCTCCTCGACTTCGTCCCGGGCGTCCTCGCGCACCTGGATCAATGCGGACTCGTCGGCGATACCAGCGCCAATGATTTTTCGCTCGAACAGTGTGATCGGGTCGGCCTCGCTCTTGACGCGCGAGGCGCCGCTGCTCGAGGAATGACCGAAAAGCCTGGAGACGCTCGCCTCAAGAAGATAGGGCCTTCGCTCGCGGCGAACGTAGGCAAGGGCTCTGTGCAAGGCATGCCAGCTCGCAATCGGATCGTTGCCATCAACCACTTCGCCGGGGATGCCGAACGCTTTGCCTCGGTCGGCCACGTGGTTCTCGCCATGTTGCGAGCAGGCTGGAGTTGAAATCCCCCAACCGTTATTGGTCACGATCATCAAGACGGGCAGCTCGTTTCCCGGCCTCGAACTCCAAACCAAACAGGAAGCGAAGTCGCCCTCGGCGGTGCCAGCCTCGCCGCCCGTGACGATCGTGACGCCACCATTGGGCAACCGCTTTTGCACGAGGGCGGTGCCCGGCGCCATTACATATTGAACCTCGATCACCGAGGTCACCGGAATGACATTCCATTCCTTGGAGGCGAAATGTCCCGCGAAATTTCGGCCCATTGAGTGTGGATCGGTCCGCGTCATGGCCATCATGCGCAGACTATCGATCACCGGCATACCCATGGCTACAAGCGTTGCGCTATTTCGATAATGGAGATGAAGATAATCGTTGGTAGGGCCCTTGCCCTTGCGGACTTGTAGGCCGAGGCAGACGTTGAACGCTTCTTCGCCGGGGCCGCCGATCCAGAAGTAGCCTTGGCCCGATTTAGACATCTTGATCATCCGCTCTTCGAGGATGCGCGATCGCACCATGAGGCGGTGGATTTCGAGACATAGGCCAGCGGGTAAGGTTTCGGGGCCGCTCCGCACCTCGGGAGAGAGTAATGCGACTTCATCGCCCTCGAATTCGCCGGCGTCCGACATTCGTCGTCCTCCTCGCGGTCACCTTAGGTTCTGTCCGCCAAGGCGCAAAGCGGTGCGTGCTGATCGTCACCGCCCGGGAGAGGAGCGGAAGACACCAGTTTAGTCAGGGCCGTCCGACTCGGGGAGGGGCCATCTATCAACATTCTACGCTGCGCGTCGATTTCGGTGAAGACGAAATGAAGCGTGCGGAGGGGTCGCCGTTTTTCTATAATTCCCGAGATTTCTCCATCTTACACCCGTACCGGAGAACCTCACGTGAGCAATTATCAGGACAGCCCCAACCAAGGATCCGGCCAATCGCTTGACATCCGCAAGGACGAGTATCGTCTACCGCCGCCTGAACCTTCGAAGCGTTGGCGCTCGATCCTCGCCAACGTCGGTCTCTGGGGCGGCGCAGCGATCGCCGTTCTTTGGATGATCGTCAATGGTTTCGGCAACGGTCGGGGCGAGACCAAACTCATCGTCTTGATCGGTGTCTGCGTCGGCGGCGGCCTGGGTTGGGTAATCGGTTTTCTCATCGACGGCATGGTCACGGCTGCCCAGGCATCGTCCTTTGCACAGTCTGAGGAAGAGCTGGAGATCGTCGAGGATGAGCCGTGATTATGTAGAGCCTATCCGATAAGGTTGTGGCGGCACGTTTCCAACGTGCCGATGCCTTGTCTGTTTCAGGATTTGGCCCCCTCTCGACTCGCCCGCGCCCGGCACGTTGGAAACGTGCCGCCACAACTTTGTCAGAGAGCCTTTTACGGGGCCCGCGGCAGCAGAAATCGCTGGATGACTTCGACCATCAGTTCGGGATGAGAGTAGCTCGGTAGATGGCCGACGCCTTCCAGCTCGATGCGCCGGGCGTTTGGTAGGCCAGCGAGAACTACCTCTTCGAGAGGGCGCGGAATAACCTTGTCAAGCTCCCCGCCCATCAACAGCACCGGCTGACGAATATCGGCCAAAATCGGCCGTAAGTCGAGCTGGCCAAGCATCAAGACTTGATGCGCGAACGTCGCCGTTCGCGTCGTTCCTGTCGTATTCATGAAGTAGCGCCAACGCTCCGGCTGGCCGATAAACGATTTGCCATGCACTTGTTCCGAGATCTTTTCCCGATAGGGAAGCCCGTTCGTCGTACCCGGTAAAATCCGCGCGAAGGACGCGAGCGCCCTTTCTATCGGACGAAGGCGGCGCCGAGCGAAGCCGCCCTGCAGGATCGCGCAGGGCAGCCTTTCAGGCTCACGTCGCAGCGCTTTCAACGCGATCGTGGAACCGAACGACGAACCGAGGAGATAGACTTGCTTAGCCTGGACCTGATCTAGTAGACAAAAAAGATCTGTTACTAAATCGTCATGGTTATAGCGCCATAACCGCGCTCCATCGCCATTAGCCTGCGGCAGATCGTAGGCGATACAGCGAAACTGCCGCGAAAGCCGCGAAATCGGCATCACAAAGCCGTCGCAGCGGTCGGAGACGCCATGAATAAAAACCAGGGGCGGGCCTTCGCCCCAGACGTAGTAACGCATCCGATAACGGCCAGTGTCGCACGTTCCCTGCCGCGCCTCGCGCGTGAAGCGCTCACGGGCTTCGTCGAGGTGGATCGGTTCGAGCGCGACGCCATTGTGCATCGGGCAGGTGGTCGCACAGCCGGGTTCGCATTCTTGACCGCAGGGAGTCGAGTCGTTGGTCATTGATAAAAAGCCATGCTTGCGAAACTGACACTCTCGAAACCGCGTGGGTGAACGTATTGATCGTAATGCAATAACTTACCGGACGCCGGCCGGGCTACTTTCAGCGCCAGGTAAGTCGGCGGTAAGCCACAAATGCGTCGGGCATTTTGCTCGTCCGCGATGATCCGAAAATACCCTTGCGCGTCCGCCGCGCTCGCCTGGTCGATCAGCGCCAGGTCTTGTTTCCGGCTCAGGTCCAGGAAAGGACGGGCGACAGGCTCGGGATCGTCGAATTTCGGGCCGATATGAGCCAGGTCGCCGCTGATGATATAACAGATCGGCTCCTTGGTCTCAGCCTCGACGGCACGGAGCGCTTCGATCATCCGTTCGATGTCCGAACACTCGGACGGCTCGGTGCCGCGAACGACACAATCATGGTAGGAGCCGACGACAAGCGGGACGATGCGGAAATCGCGCTTTCCTTCGAGAAGGTACTGTAGCAGGACAACTTCCAGCTCGATCGAATGCTCCGGCAGGTGGGCCATCAGCTCGTCGTCGAAGAGCCCATCTCCGTAGCGCCGAGTGAGTTCGTCGATGAACCGACCTTCAGTTTGGACGATGCCGAGCGGTGTCTTGAAGTGTTTCCGGGTCAACGTAAAGCGTTCGCCGCTGTAATGCGATGTGCCGATGATAACGAAGAGTTTCGCGGCCGAGCGCTCCACGAGTTCCTTGAACGGCCAGGTGTAACTCAGGCCGCCGCGCGCATAATCGATATGGGGCGCCAGGATGCCGCGAAACGATGGGTCGTGATGCGTATCACCCGGCCGGCCCGAAGCTCCCTCGGAAGTAAACATTCGTTTGAATTGAGCCCGAAGAGCCGTCGCTTCGCCGGGGTAGCAGCCGATGCAGGACGGCGGCCGAACCGGCGCTTCCGCCGCCTCACGAAACCGGTGCCCCTCAAGAAATAAGGCGGAATCGAGGGCTGCTACCATCTCGGAAAAGACGTGGAGGGGAACAACCTGTCCGCCCGTCCGTTTTTTTACATGAGCCTGAATGTCGCCGAGGGTATGTTGGCCGTCAAACAATTGGATCACTTCCAATTGGATTTGCGACAAATGCAATTGCTGGTGCGATAAACGCAGTTGGTCGCTGACGATGAAAAACTGGCCGTTTTTCGGGTCAGCCGTCGCCTGCAAATGCGGGCGGATCCGTGGCCGGGTCGTCTCAACCATGTTGGACCTCGAAAGATCGGAACGGCGGGAGATAGGCTGAACTTTCTATTGTTGTCGCGACGGGATGGGTTGGCAATTGAAGGGCGAGGGATCTTGATAACACAATGGCGATTTGCGCGGCCGTGGCCGGGGTCGGTACTCCGGCCACGGAGTGGCCCGAGCGCCTCCAGAAATCCGGAGTCGGAGTACCGACCCCGGCCACGGCCACGGCCTCTAGGACTGACTGCCCAGAGCGTTCGGAATGAATTACCGCGTCGTAAGGTGGCAGTTGTTCGGGCAAAGTGGTATCCTTACGCTTTAGTTTTGCCGCTTTCCAATGTAGCTCGGACGACAGCCCGATTCCTTAGAAATAGATTCCGCAGTTCGCAGAAGGACGTATGGCCATGACGCAAAGGGCCATTGGCAGGTTTGATGCTGCCTTCGTGGACAGTGAGAATCATCCCATTATCCTCGTCGAATTAAAGAAGCATTCCGCAGAGAGTTGGTCGACGACTATTACAAACCAATTGGCGGCGTTCGGCGAACGAGCCGTTTTCGTTTTTGACGATCGATCTGAACGTAATTCAGTTATGCAAGTCAGACGGGTGGAGCCTCGGGGAGCCAATTGTCTAGTTCGACACCGGGCAAATCCTCCAGCATTACGATCCAGAGTTTTCCACAAAACGAGTATTTGAGTCTTACTTCCTTACCCTCGTTGAGGCATGGCTGCGTGACTTGGCGTATCACTGGAAGTCAGAGGATCCGCCAGGCTCCGAGGAGCTGAAAAGGGCAGGCCTACTAGAAAAGCTCTAGGGAGGCACGACGCAGCGTCTCGGATCCTGATGTGGACGTCATCCTATACGTCGAAACGAACCTCCTGATGAGCGTGGCTATGGGACGTGAGGGGAGAAGTGATGACCTCCTCGCTGCTGTTTCAGCGTCTGTACGCGTCGCCATTCCGACCGGTTGCTATATGGAGTCATTATCGGCTCTGGAGGATGAGCAGAAACGCCGAACATGGTTCCGAGCAGAACTAGCAACGCTTTCGCGCAGAGCACCGACGCAGGGGGTTCTCCGTGGATTTGCTTGCATCTCGCCCCTCTGGCGCGATGCAATTGCAATCATATCAATATGTTACGCCGAAAAAACGAGATGCAAACCGGGGTGACTTTTTTGCATCTCGCCCCTGAGCATGTGGCGTTACCTATGTTCCGCGCGGAACATAGGTAACGCAGGAAGGTTTCTTGGGAAGAAGGAATCGGAGCTGCCGCCCATGAGTGCGGGGCGCTTGAATTGTCGAAGAGGACGCGACCACGATTTCACATGCCCTTGACATATCCTGCCGCCCGGTTATTGTCCCGCCTCCAAAATTCTCTCGATCCGTCATGGATGCGACCTGGTCAAGCGACCGGGTTGGTCCGGGCCGCCATGCTGTGGGGGCGAGAACATGGTCCGTCAAGATTCCGTCGGGCGCCGGCGTGCGCTGAGTGGGCTGAAACATTGTGGGACGCTGCTCGCACTGCTGGCCTTTGTCGGCTGCATGCCCCAAGAAACGCGCCGTGCGCAATCCGAGGAAGAGTCGGAACACGATCGCTACCACGTCAATACGGTCGGCGAAGTGGTCACTGTTGGCAACGTGATTCCGCGCCAGATCGCGGGCGTCGGCCTCGTCGTGGGCCTCGATGGCACAGGGGCTCCGGCCACGAACGATCAGTACCGCACCATGCTCGAAGAACAATTGCAAAAGCGCGGCGTAAAGGACGCCAAAAAAGAGTTGATGGATCCGAGCAACAGCCACGCACTCGTTTTGGTGACCGCCCAAATACCGCGAGCCGCGGTTAAGGGAGATCGGCTCGACGTCGAGATTGCTTTGCCACCGGGCAGCAACGCGACTAGCCTCAAAGGCGGCTATTTGCGGGAGTGTTGGCTCTATGAATACGAATCTTCACGCAACCTGAGCCCATCGACGACCCATGGCGACGGTCTGCTGCAAGGCCATATGGTCGCCATTGCCGAAGGGCCTGTTTTGGTCGGTTTCGGCGATGGTGACGAAGAAGTTCGCATCAAACAGGGCAAAATTTGGGGCGGTGCCCGCTCTCTTGACGAGAGTCCGCTCATGCTTATTATGAACGGCAAAAATCCAGCGGGCCGCGTCGCTGAGCAGGTCGCTATCCGGATCAACGCCACTTTCCCGACCGGTCCGCGCGGTAATCCCAACGGCGATGCCGCCCACGCCCGCGACAACCGCTACATCGAGTCTGCGGGTGCCGCACCAGTACAAAAACAACCTGGAACGATTCCTGCATGTCGTCTGCTTGATACCGCGCCAAGAATCGCTCGACGTTTCCGCGGCGGACCATGATAAGCGTTCTTATCGCCAGAAACTGGCGGAAGATTTGCTCGATCCGACGCGTACCGTCGTCGCCGCGCTCCGACTCGAAGCACTGGGCTCGACCAGCATTGCTAGCCTCAAGATTGGTTTGGAAAGTAAACATCCCCTGGTAAAATTCTGCTCGGCCGAAGCTCTCGCCTATCTAGGCAGCCCGTCATGCGGCGATGAGCTGGAGACCGCGGCCCGGTCGCAGCCTTTGTTCCGCTCATTCGCTCTGGCGGCATTCGCCTCCCTGGACGAGATGGTAAGTGAGGAAAAACTGACCGACCTGATAGCTTCACCTCTTGAAGACGAAATACGCTATGGTGCCTTTAAGGCTCTGTTCACGCTACGGCCCCGCAACGCGAGTATTCAGGGTGAGTTTTTGAATGATTGCTTCTGGCTGCATCGTGTAGCCCCGCAATCGCCGCCGCTGATTCACATTTCGAGTAGCAAGCGGGCCGAGATCGTCTTGTTCGGCGAGGAGCCATGCTTGAAAAAGCCTTTCAATTTGATCTCCGGGCCATTCGTCATTCGTGCGACGCAGGATGACGACCTCGTGGTCATAAGCAAGATCACGAAACATCGGCGCGATCCGGAATATCGCAAGGCCACGCTCAGTCTCAACGACGTCATTCATGGCATGGCCGACATGGGCGCGAGCTATCCGGAAGTGGTCGAGATGCTGCACGAAGCCAGCAACATCGGCTGTCTTAGCTGCCGAGTCCGCTGCGACGCTTTGCCCCAGGCCACATCGGTTTGGGACCTTCAGAAGGCCGGAAACGGCGCTATCGAGTTGAATGGTCTCGGTGGCGGGATTAGCATTGAAGCTAACCTGGGCGCCACGCCGACGCTCTATGAAACCACACCAAATGGGTCGCGCTGAGTCTGTACGACGAATAATGTAAACGAAGGACTCGACAAGGATGAAACGGCTCGGTTGCCAGACCATGCCGTTTCATCCTTCGGTCTTTCGCGAAGGGTGTCCGCATGTTGAAGCGACTGGAACTCGCGGGCTTCAAGTCTTTCGCTGACAAGACGCAATTCGACTTCCCGCCGGGAATCACGGGCATCATCGGGCCCAACGGCTCGGGCAAGAGCAACGTCGTCGATGCGGTGCGTTGGGTCCTGGGCGAGCAGAGCGCCAAGAGCCTGCGCGGCGGCGAGATGATCGATGTGATTTTCAATGGCGCTGCCGGCCGGCGCAGCCTCGGCCTCGCCGAAGTGACGATGACCTTTGACAACACGCGCCGAAGCCTCGCAACCGAAGCCGAGGAAGTGCAGATCAGCCGCCGCGTCTATCGGAGCGGCGAGAGCGAATATCTAATCAATGGCCACCTCAGCCGTCTCAAGGATATTAAAGACCTCTTTCTCGGAAGCGGCGCCGGCACTGACGCCTATTGCATCATCGAACAGGGTCGCGTCGACGTTCTACTGCAGGCTTCGACCAAGGAACGCCGAACGATCTTCGAGGAAGCAGCGGGGATCAGCCGCTTCAAGGCAAAGAAAATGGAGACGCTGCGCCGCCTCGAGCGCGTCGACCAAAATCTCGAACGCCTGCGTGATATTGTCGAGGAAGTCGAGAAACAGCTTCGGAGCGTCAAGCTCCAGGCGGCCAAGGCCCAACGTTTTCAGGAGTACAACACCCGATTGCGGTCGCTGCGCGTCGACATGGGCCTCAAGGAATATCGCCAGCTCACCGAGCAGCTTAGCGCGGCAAGCGGGCTCCTGGACGGCCTCAAATCGGACCTGGAACGCCAGTTCGCGCTAGCCAGCGCCTGGGAACAAGAACTCACCCAGTTGGATCAAGAACTCGGTCACCTCGATGAGTCCGCGCGCGAGCGCGAAGCCGAGACGACGACGGCCGCCCGCCAAATCGACCTGGCGCGTGGTACGCTGACCCATGAATGGGCGGCGGTGGCGGAACTCGAAAGCGATCTGCAAAAAACACGGCAGCAACTGGCCGCGTTGAACGTTCTGGTCGCCGAGCGAAGCTCCGCCGTGAGCGCGGCAGGCGGCTGAGCTCGACCAGGTCGAGTCCCAATGCCAGGAGCATCGGCTCGATGTGCGCAACCGCGAGACCCGGCTCGAAGAAATTGAAGATCGCCTCGCGATACTTCAAGAGCAATTGCAAAGCGACAAAACCAACCATATGGCCCAGATGCGCCTGTCGGCGCATTCGCAGAATGACGTCGTCAGCTTCAAGGCCCAGATCGACAACTTGAGCCGAGAGAAGACGCGCCTGTTCCTGCGCAGCACTCACGCCGCCGAGCAGATGGCGTCGCTCGACCTCGAGCTGCAAGAGCTGACGACGGCCGATGAGGCGATGCACAAGCGCGTCGTCGACGCTCGTTTCGCGTTGACTGCCCTGCGCCAGGATCGGGAAACGCTGGAACTCGAGCGCGATCTGACGGCACAAATCGCGGCCGACATGCGGGCGCAGCGTAGCGGCCTGGCCAGTCGCATCGAGGTGTTGGAGAACCTGGAAAGAAGTCACGAAGGCCTAGGATCGGGCCAGCGGGAAGTCCTCGAATTGATCGGTCAGGCGAAGCCGGGGCCATGGCGCACGGTCTTCGGCATCCTCGCGGACTTTCTAACCGTACGTCGAGAATATGCGCCGTTGATCGACCTGGCGCTGGGCGAACAGGCACAACGGTTCCTGGTCGAAGATGACGACCAACTGTCCTTCGCGTTGAAGCTGCGCACCCAACCTTTCTCCGGCCGCGTGAGCTTTCTGCCTTTGACTGACTTACAAGACCCATTATCGGCTAAAGCCGTCACAGTGAGCGAGAAGGATCTCGAGGCGCTCGGCGTCGTGGCTTCGGCGCGCAACGTCGTCCGTTGCGACGATGCTCGGCTCAAGGACCTGCCGCTTCGACTGCTCGCCAGAACGCTGATCGTCAAGGATTTAGCCGCCGCGCGCTCGATCGCCGCACTCGGCCAGGGCTATCGCTCCGTGACGTTGCAGGGCGAGCTTCTCGAAGCGGACGGGACGCTGACGGTGGGGCAGCATCACGCCGAGTCGAGTATTCTTTCGCGGAAGAGCGAGTTACGCGAGCTGCGTGAGCAGGCGGTTCTCCTTGAAACACAAGTGTCGACCAAGGAGCAAGATCTGCTTCAGCTCAAGGAGCAGCTTGTCCGCATGGACGCGCTGGTCGATACGCGGCAGCGGGAGATCGATGTTCTTGCCGAACAGGCGGCAGACCTGCGCTCGCGCCTGAGCCAGCACCGCCAAAAGCGTGAAGGGCTGCACGAAGAAGTGACCGTGAGCCGCAGCGAAATCTCGGGGCTCGAACAGGAAATCGAACGTCTTCAGGCGCAATTCGATCAGGCGCGGGAGAAGGCCGCGCGCGCCGAGAAGATGGTGCAGGACCTTCAAAATCGCGTTGCCGCGGCCGAGCGCGAGATTCGCGAGCGCGAGGTGGAAAGGCAAAAAGTTCAGCAGATCGCGACCGAGGGCCGGGTCGCCCTTGCGCAGGTTGAAGAACGGTTACATGCGATTCAAGCGCGGCATCGTCAGGCGGCGGCCGACTTGGCACAACGGCGCCAGGAACAGGCGCGCGGCGAGGATCATCGCTCGGCATCGCGGCAACGGCTGACGGAATGTGAGCGACAGCTTTTGGAGGCCTACGCCGCTCTGGCCCACTGGTATCCGCACAAAGAGCAAGGCGAACGGGCCCTCGCGGAGATCAACAGCGAGCGCGCTGCGTCTGCGCCAGCGTAAACAAGAGCGGGCCGAGCAAGCTCAATCGAGTCGGGCGGCATGGCGCGCTCAGCAAAAGCAAGCGCATGTTCACGAACTCGCCGTGCAGACATTTCGCCACCAGCGCGACACCCTCTGTTTGCGGTTGCGCGAGGATTACCAAATTGAATTGGCTGATCTAATCGATTCACCCGCACTGATTCAAGAGTCAGCGCCGACATCCGACCCGGATCAAGCGCCGCTTGATCCGCTGGAGGAGATCGAGGACTTGCGTCGCAAGCTTGCCAAGCTCGGTAGTGTGAATCTTGAGGCGCTTCAGGAACTCGCGGAACTTGAGGGCCGAGCAGGGACTTTGAAGATCCAGTTTGAAGATCTCTCTTCCGCCCAGCAGCGGTTGCAAGAAATTATCCAGCGAATCAACGGCGACAGCCGGCGGCTGTTCACGGAAACCTACAACACCATCCGCACGCATTTCCAGGAACTGTTCCGCAAACTCTTCGGCGGCGGCATGGCCGACATCGTGCTCGAAGACGAGACCGACATTTTGGAGAGCGGCATCGAGATCGTCGCGCGCCCGCCCGGCAAGGAACTGCGCGGGATCTCGTTGATGTCAGGCGGCGAGAAGACCATGACGGCCGTCGCGCTGCTGCTGGCCATTTTCCGCAGCAAGCCAAGCCCCTTTTGCATTCTCGACGAAGTCGATGCCGCTCTCGACGAAGCGAACGTGTCACGGTTCACATCGGTGCTGCGTGAATTTCTCGATCAGTCGCAGTTCATCATTGTCACGCATTCCAAGCGGACGATGTCTTGTGCCGATGTACTCTACGGCGTGACAATGGCGGAATCGGGCGTGTCGAAACGAATGGCGATCAAGTTCGAGGATTGGCCCGACGACGAGCGCCGCGATGGCGGCAACCCCGCCGCGTGAAAGGGTCCAGCATCATTCCGCCGGGTTGGCACGCCTCAAAAAAATCAAGAAATCAAATGCTTGCCATCGCTGCGCACACAGCATAGAGTAACGCCCTCTATGTGTTCCTAACTCGTCTCTCCAAGGACGCGTCGGAGGTTGCCGCAACGTGATCGACACGCTGATTGGCCTCGGCATACCGAAGGATCTCGCGCCTTGGGTCGTCGTCTTCACCAAGACCGGCATCCTGGTCACGTTCGTGGCCGTCTCCGCCGTCTTCTTCATCTGGCTCGAACGCAAAGTCGCGGGTCGCATCCAAGACCGCCTCGGCCCGACACGCGTCGGCGGCAAATTCGGCTGGCTGCAAACGCTCGCCGACGGCATCAAACTCCTCTGCAAAGAAGACCTGATTCCGGGCGATGCCGACAGTGTTCTCTTTCGCCTTGGGCCTTACATCGCGTTCTGTGGCGCGTTCGCCGCGTTTCTGGCGCTGCCATTCGCCAATGGCTGGGCGGCGAAAGTGCTCAGCATCAGCGTTTTTTTCATGCTTGCCGTGATGTCCACCGAAGTTTTCGGCATCATCCTTGCCGGCTATGGCTCGGGCAGCAAATGGGCACTCTTCGGCGGTATGCGCGAAGCGGCGCAGATGGTCAGCTACGAAGTGCCGATGGCCTTGTGCGTCCTGATTCCCGTCATCGTCGCGGGGTCGATGGACCTCAACTATATCGCGAGCTTGCAGAAGAACTTTGTCTGGAACTGGTTGATCTTCAACGATCCCTTCACGTTTTTGGCCTTTTGGACGTATTTCACCTGCGCCACCGCGTCGTGCAAACGTGCGCCATTCGATCTCGCCGAAGCTGAGAGCGAACTGGTTGCCGGCTTTCATACGGAGTATAGCGGTCTGCGTTGGTCGTTTTTCTTCATGGCCGAGTATGCCGCCATGTTCGCGGTCAGCGGCATCGCCACGATCCTGTTTCTGGGTGGCTGGCACACGGGGTTGCTGCCGTCGGACCCGAGCACGATTGGCTACGGCATCTTCGAGCGAGCTGGATCACAATGGCCCGTCATCGGCTTCATTCTCGGCAACGGGTTCAACTCGATCATCTTCATCGTCAAATGTCAGACGCTTGTGTTCGTGATGATGTGGGTTCGCTGGACCCTGCCACGATTGCGTATCGACCAGGTGATGATGACCTGTTTGAAATACCTGTTGCCGATTAGCTGTTTCCTGCTCATGGGCACATGCCTGTGGGAAGTGGCCGTGCGGCCTTATGTACACTCGAATTTCAAATATCTGGCGTTCGGCGCGACGTTATTGCTGACGCTGCGATTGATGGCCCGCATCGTGCGGAAGCCCAGCACCTTGCCGGCCGCGTCGGCGACGTATGCGAATTGGAACCCGGAAGCGGGGAAGGTCGCGGTTCATTGACAAGGAATTGCTTGGCGAGCCGGGGGCGTTAGCTCCCGGAGAAAATCTGAGCGAGCGTAACTCGCTCCGGTCGCTGACGCTCCCGGTTCTTGAAGAAATACTCCGGGAGCTTACGCCCCGGCTCGCCAAGACAAAACGCTCGCGGTCACCACAGGATCCTTGATGAGTCCTTTTCTCTTTTACCCCCTGGCAGCGATCACCTGCATTTTTGCAGTGGGCGTTGTCGTGTCGCGCAATATCGTGCGGTCGGCGGCATGGCTGCTGTTCACGCTGGCTGGCGTGGCGGGGATCTTCTTCCTGCTCGGCTCCGATTTCGTCGGCACGACGCAATTGCTTGTCTATGTCGGCGGCACTCTGGTCCTCGTCGTGTTCGGCGTCATGTTGACGGCCCAAGGGCCGTTGTTGCAGCTCAAAATTAGCGGCGCTGAATGGCTGATCTCGACAACGGTCGGTGTGACGCTGTTCGCTCTCTTGGCTTTCTGCCTGGTCCTATCGCCGGTGCCGATGAGCAAGGAGTCAAGCGACCTGGAGAAAATCGAATCGGTGACGCTCGGTCAAAGTCTGCTCGGGCTCGACGGCATGACGCCGTGCGCCCAATTGACGGGAGTGGAGAAGTCGCATCCGGATCGTAAACCGATGACGTATCTGCTGCCGTTTGAAATCGTCTCCGTTCATCTGCTGGTCGTGTTGATCGGGGCGGCTTATTTGGCGCGGGCAAAACGGCGGAAAGGACAGGCGGCATGACCGAGATTGGTCTTAATCACTTTTTGCTGCTGGGCGCCTTCCTTTTCGTCTGTGGCATCGTCTGCATGGCGAGCAAGCGGAACGCGATAGGCATCCTTATGGGAGTGGAATTGGTGCTCAATGGGGCGACCGTGAACTTCGTCGCCTATTCGCATTTCAATCTAACCTTCGCGATCGAGGGGCAGATCTTCGCCCTGTTCGTCATCGTCCTGGCGGCGGCGGAGGCGGCGATCGCGCTCGCCATCGTGCTAAACTTTTACAACAATCACTTGACCGTGGACGTCGATACGGCGGACGAGTTGAAGGGTTGATTCATGTTTCCGGACCTCAATGCACAACCCGGCTTGTTCTTCGTCGCCGCGACGCTGGTGCCGTTGCTGTCGTTCGTCTTGATCTTTTTGGCCTCGGGTATGTGGGCGCTTTTGCGCCCCTATCGACACCGGAAGGATTGCGAATTCCTCTATAACCTGTTCGGTGGTGACAAGCCGGGGCGCGGCGCTGCGTATGTCGCGCTGGCCGGGATCGCGGGCGCATTTGCGCTGAGCCTCACTGGTTTTTGTCTCTTCTTACGTGATGCTCACGAAATCGAACCTCAGAAGCACCATCTCGAACATGAAATCGCCGATCTGAAAAACGCCGCCGCGAAAGCAGACGCCCAGGCTCACAAAACAACCGTGGCCGCGGAAAAGCGAGTGCTCCAAGGTGAGATCAAAGCGAAGCTGCATGAAGTCGAAGGGCTGGAAGGGGAATTTGGCAGGCTCGATCACAAATACAGCGGCCGCTACGATTGGCTGCGTCTCCTGCCGAATAAGTCGAATTCGATTGCGAAGCGCGAGGGGATCAACGACCCAGAGCATGGCACCGTATTGCAGGTTGGTTTTCGCATCGATCATCTCAACGCGCTCATGTTCGTGATGGTGACTTTTATCGCCTCGTTGATCCATCTCTTTTCGATGAGCTATATGAGCGAGGAGCTTGATGAGTCGGTGAGCGACCATCATGTTCATGCCTACGACACCGAGGATGGGCACTATCACCGCCGTGGCCGATTCGGGCGGTTCTTCCTATTTTTGTCGCTCTTCTGTTTTTCGATGCTGAACCTGATCTTGGCCGACAATCTGTTTCAGGTGTTCGTCAGTTGGGAACTGGTCGGTATCTGCTCCTACCTGCTCGTTGGCTTTTATTTCGAGCGCCAGAGCGCCTCGAACGCGGCGAACAAGGCGTTCATCACCAATCGCGTCGGCGATGCCGGGTTCTTGATCGGCTTGTTCATCATCTGGAGCTATGTCGGCTCGTTTAACTTTGAAGACATTTTCAAACAGGTTCGTTCGCCAGAAGGCGACCGCTCCGGCGCGGGTCGACTGGTGACAGGCGCGGTCAAGGAGAACGGGGCATTCGAGCCTGCGACATCGCAAGGACCTGGCTCGCAGCTATTGCTCTTTCCGCGTTTGGACAGCGAGGCGGAGCATGGGGCGGCGAAGCATGAAATCCATGTAAAAGCGAGCCCGCACGCGGATGAGTATAGCGTAATGCCTTATTGGCTCCTGGTCGTAGCCGGGCTCGGTATCTTCCTCGGTTGTGTCGGCAAATCGGCTCAGTTTCCACTTCAGGTCTGGTTGCCCGACGCGATGGAAGGCCCCACGCCCGTCAGCGCGCTGATCCATGCCGCGACGATGGTCGCGGCCGGCGTCTACCTGGTTGGCCGTTGTTATCCGCTCTTCGCGCCAGAGACTTTGCTTGTCATTGCCTACACGGGTGCGATCACCCTCTTCGTCGCCGCGACGATCGCCGTGGTCATGACCGATATCAAGAAAGTTTTGGCGTATTCAACCGTGAGCCAGCTTGGCTTCATGATGTTGGCTCTAGGCGTCGGCGGCTGGACGGCCGGGCTATTCCACCTGATCACCCATGCCTGCTTCAAGGCTCTGCTCTTCCTTGGCTCCGGAAGCGTCATTTATGGCTGCCATCATGAGCAGGAGATGACCAAGATGGGCGGCCTGTGGAGCAAGATGCGGATCACCGCCTTCACGATGCTCATGGGCGTGTTGGCGATCTCCGGCATTCCGCTCTTCAGCGGCTGGTATAGCAAAGACGCGGTTCTGGGGGCGGCGTTCGGCTTCGTCATGCATAACCACGCTCACTACTTGTTGTTTATTCTACCCCTGGTCACCGCGGGGATCACGACGTTCTACATGTTCCGCATGTGGTTCATGACGTTTCTCGGCAAGCCGCGCGATCACCATGTTTACGATCATGCCCATGAAAGCCCAGTGGCGATGACGGTGCCGTTGATCCTCCTGGCGATCTTGAGCGTCTGCGTCGCCTGGGGCAATCCGATCTGGGATCCAGAGAAGAGCTGGCTCGAAGAACAGTTGCATCATGCTCAACCGGTCTCCGTGATGGCTGACTTTGGCAGCCTGCCCGAGGCTGGCGAGGATGCAGCCGCTCTGGGAGTCCATGTCAAACCGGATGCCGACAATCAACGCCTGCTGTCTCAGGAATGGGGCCCGATGGTCGGCCTCGTGACGCTCGGTGTGGTGGCGGTCGGCCTGCTCTTCGCGTCGTTGACCTATTGGTTCCCGGTACTCGACGCGGCGGAGACCAAGAAGCAGTTTCCGCAAGTGCATTCCTTCTTGATGCACAAATGGTATTTTGACGAGCTTTATAGTGTACTACTCGTGCGGCCTGCGCTGGTCGTGGGTCATTGGTTCCGCATCTTCGATCAAACGGTGATTGACGGTGCCATTCATGGCGTGGCACGCAATACACGCCGAATCGCCGAAGTCGACGGCAACTTTGACAAGCGCATTATCGACGGGCTGGCGAATCTCGTCGCCGCCGTCTTCGGCGGCATCGGCGGTTGGCTGCGAAATGTGCAGACGGGCTATCTACGTGGCTATGTTTTGTTTCTGGCGCTGGCGGCGGTGAGTATCGTGGTGTTGTTATCGTATATGGGGTGATTGGCTGAATTCTCGTAAAGCGGCTCACCAGCCCGGAGCGCAAGCGACGGGTTTTTGTTGTGGAACGGTCTCCTGACCGTTCCACAAAACATGGGCGAAGTGGAACGGTCAGGAGACCGTTCCACAACAAGGGGAGACCGCTCCACAACTATTGGCCCTGGCCATTGTATGTCTTGCTATCAAAACTTCTCGGTGCCATCAGGCGTCGTGTGACAACTGTAGAGTGTTAGACAACCATGCCTGAATTTGATTTCATTCTCATGTCGCTGGTGATCTTCGTTCCCAGCCTCTTCGCGCTCGGGCTGCTCTTTTTCCCACGGGGTTGGGACGAAGCGATGCGCTGGTGGGCGCTGTTCGGCACGGCGTTGACCCTGGGCTTGAGCCTGGCGCTCTTCGTTTATTTCAAAGCCGAGACGCTCGATTTTCATGGCGCCATTACGAATCCCACGGCGGAAAACCGCCTGAGTTCGTCGCTCGGCGCGCACGGAACAAGCCGACTATGCCTCGACAGGCGCGCCGCCCGCAAGCAACGACTGGGTCGTGCGCACGCCCTGGATCCCGCGCTTCGGCATCGATTATTACATCGGCATCGACGGCATCAGCATGGCACTCATCCTGCTCACCACTGTCCTGACTTTTCTGTCGATGATGGCGAGCTGGGGTATCAAGCTGCTTCGTGCGCGGCTATTGCATGTTGTTTCTCATTCTCGAGACAGGCATGTTGGGCACATTCTTCGCCCTCGATTTCTTTCTCTTCTACATCTTTTGGGAAGTGATGCTCTTCCCGATGTACTTCTTGATCGGCATTTGGGGCGGTGAGAATCGCGCCTATGCAGCGATCAAGTTCTTCCTGTACACCCTGCTCGGCAGCGTGTTCATCCTCGTCGCTTTGCTCGCGTTTTTCTTCACCAACCTGCGTGACTTCGTCAGTCCAGCACGGCTCGAGGCGGCGATCGAAGCCAATGAGCAACCTTCCATCCTTTTGGAAAAGCAGCGCTACATTCATGCCCGGCAGCTCGCCGCCACGCAAAACAGCATGATGCAGACCGAGCAAGAGCCGAAGCTACAGGCGGACAACCTGTTAACTAATCTCAACACGATGATTGCCAAGGCCGAGTCAGACATAAAGGCCGAGAAGGACGACAAAAAGAAAGCGGAGCTGGGAGAAGCGCTCAAGAAACTCGTGGCGGAGCGTGCCGAGCTAACCAAGACTCAGCAAGGCCGTGAAGGCAAACTATTGCTTCGGCGGATCACTCGGGACGAGGCCGATCTCAAAAAGAAACAGGCGCTGACCGCGCTGCCGGTGACGATTAATTCTTTTGATTTGATGCTTCTCACTCGGGCGGGCCGAGCGGCGCTGCATCATCTCAATAAGCAAGAAGGATTGCCGCCCGTTACGGCTCTATTAGATGCGCGGCGAGATCTGGAGCGCGAGCAACGCTTGCTCCAAGAGGTGAAAGCGAAAGGGGCGGAAACAAGTTCGGGGGTCAAATCGGCCGAGGAATTGGTCAAACACGCCACCGAGAACTTGAAGGCCGTCGAGAAGGGCGTTCAGGAACGCTTGCAACAACCCTTCTTTCAAGGGTGGTTCCAATACACGATGTTCCTGTTCTTGTTTATCGGTTTCGCCATCAAGGTGCCGCTTTTTCCTTTCCACACCTGGTTGCCGGACGCTCACGTGCAAGCGCCGACGCCGATCAGTATGATCCTCGCCGGCGTGCTCCTCAAGCTGGGCGGTTATGGCATCATCCGCATTTGCTATCCGATTTGTCCCTGGGCCGGGCAGGAGCTGGCCTGGTGGATCGGGCTTTTGGGCGTCATCAATATCGTCTACGGCGCGTTCGCGGCCATGGCCCAGGCTGACTTCAAGAAGCTCGTGGCCTATAGCTCTATCAGCCACATGGGCTACGTGATTCTGGGCATCGCCGTCTGGTCGGCAGCCGACCGCTCGCAATACTGGGCCTGGGGCATGAACGGCGCGATGTTCCAGATGATCGCCCATGGGATCACCTCGGCCGGCATGTTCTTTCTCGTCGGTGTGATTTACGACCGCGCTCACCATCGCCGGCTCGACAGCTTCGGCGGCCTGCATGAACCGATGCCGCTCTACGCGGGCGTCAGTGCGGTAATCTTCTTCGCGGCGATGGGCCTGCCGGGCATGTGTGGCTTCGTTGGTGAATTCATGGTCGTACTCGGGGCGTGGAATTTCAGCATCCCCTTCGCCATCTTGTCCGCGCTGACCGTGGTGTTGACTGCTGCTTACATCCTCTGGACATTGCAACGAGTCTTCCTGGGGACTAACCCGAACTACAAGTCGCTGCCCGATATGAATCTCCGGGAGTTTGTCTGTATTGGCATCTTGTTGATTCTCTCGGTGTTGCTGGGTATTCTGCCGGGTTTCTTCGTGCTGAACTGGATGGAGCCGAGCGTCACTGGGCTGGTCGATAGTCTCGCGTCCAGTGTGAAGTAGTACAACAAAACCGAGCCTGAAGCGTAAGCGAAGGGGCTCTTAATTCCTTCGCTTACGCTTCAGGCTCGGTCGTCCACTTGTAGATAAACAGGTCAGAGCCTCCTATGGATTTTCTCCTCAAAGATGTCGCTCGGGACTCCATGGCGTTTCTGCCGGAGCTGGTGCTCTGTGGCGTCATCGTCCTGTTACTGTTGATCCGGCTGTTTACGGTCTTCGACAAAATGCACCTGAGCGGCGTGGCGCTGCTCGGCGTGTTGGCGGCGTTTGTCGTGAGCCTGCTACAGTGGCGCGGCAATATGGGACTTGCCGGACCTTATAACAGCGATTCCAATGTGGCGGCATCCAGCTATCTATTCGGCGGCATGTTGGTTTACGACCATCTCACGGTCTATCTGCGGCTCTTTCTCTACAGCTTCACCGCCCTGGTCATTTGGCTCACCACGATCACGGGTATCCCTGACCGCGACGATTCGAGTGACTTCTATGTGCTTCTTCTTGGTGCTGTCGTCGGAATGTCGCTGATGGCGTCGTCGACGCATCTGCTGATGATTTACATTGGCGTCGAGATGGCCAGTTTGCCGAGCTATGCTCTTGCCGGTTACCTGAAAGGCCGGCGCCAGAGCAGCGAGGCGGCACTGAAATACGTCGTCTACGGCGGCGGCGCTTCCGGCGTGATGCTATATGGAATCAGCCTCCTGGCCGGCAAATACGGGACGGCTTACGTCCCCGAACTGGCGATGCAGATCGTTTATGCGGTCAAAAACAGCACAGCGCCGGATCCCATACTCGTCCTGGGCAGTGTTTTCATCCTGGTCGGCGTTGCGTTCAAGCTTTCTGCCGTGCCGTTTCATTTCTGGTGCCCCGATGTGTTCGAGGGGGCTTCCGCGGAAGTGGCGGGCTTTCTGTCGGTCGCGTCCAAGGGTGCGGCATTGGCCCTGTTGGCCCGGTTCGTCCTCACTCTCGCGGGGCTCGATCCAGAGATTAGCATCAGGCCGCGCGATGGCTTAGCTGTGATTCGTCATGTGGCGCCAGTGCTGGCTTTCTTCGCCATTCTGACCGCCACGTTTGGCAACTTGGCGGCCTTTCGACAGACGAACCTCAAGCGCCTACTCGCCTACTCCACGATCGCCCATGCCGGCTACATGATGATGGGACTTGCCGTCATGACCAAGGAAGGGGTCTCCGCGGTCCTCTTTTATCTGTCCGCTTATTTGTTCATGAACCTGGGCGCCTTCGCAGTGGTGGCGTTCTTGCGGAATGAGACGAAATCAGAGGACCTGTCCGCCTTTCGTGGGCTGGTGCGGCGTTCCCCTTGGATGGTGATCGCGTTCTGCTTCTTTCTTTTGAGTCTGCTCGGCATTCCACCGCTCGTCGGCTTCGCGGCCAAGTTTACGCTCTTCACCGCCTTGTTCCATGCGACGCTGAGCTACGGCGACAGCGGCGAAATGGTGCTTTCTTATACGGCGATGACAATGATCGCTTTCCTCGCGCTCAACACAGTCTTGAGCGCGGTTTATTATCTCAAGGTCATGCGCGTCATGATCGTCGAAACGCGCGTTGAAGATGTTGAGGGCACCGAGCCTACAGCGTATGTGGAGTTGCCGCGCGCCATCACATTCGTAAGCCTCGCCGCGTTGGCAACGCTGGCCCTTGGCATATTCATGAATCCGCTGCTGATAGAGAGCGATCGCGGTGTGGAGCGGTTTGTCTCCAGTGATCTGACACCGCCCGCTCCCCGAGCAGCCCTGCCGCCCAAGATCGGCGCGGAGTGAGGCCGCAACCAAGGACCTTTGCAAGCTTCGCCTATGGCCCCGCTCATCGATACGCACGCCCATCTCGACGACGATCAATTCGCCTCGGAAATCCCTACCATCCTGGAAAATGCTCGCCGCGCGGGCGTCGTGCGCGTCATTACGATTGCCACAACAGCCGCTTCCTCGCGGGCCAATCTCGCTTTGGCTCAGGCGCATCCGATGCTGTCCGCCGCGGTTGGGATTCATCCGAACTCGGCCGCGCAGGCAGCGTCCGAGGATTGGGACGCCGTTGCGGCCTTGGCCGTCGATCCGCATGTCGTCGCCATCGGCGAAACAGGGCTGGATCGCTATCGCGATTATACGCCTTTTGCGATCCAAGAAGACTACTTTGCGCGGCATCTCCAACTGGGCCGAAACACGGGCAAGCCAGTTGTCATCCATTGCCGCGAAGCGGATGCCGACGTCTTGCGTATGTTGCGCGACGACTACGCCAAGCATGGTCCGATTCGCGCGGTGATGCACTCCTTCTGCGGCGATGCAACGATGGCGCGGGAATGCCTGGCGATGGGGCTCTATTTGTCGTTTGCGGGAATGCTGACGTACAAAAACGCGGCCGACCTGCGAGCCGTGGCCGCGACGCTGCCGCTCGATCGGCTCTTGGTGGAAACTGATGCACCGTATTTGGCCCCCGTTCCGGTCCGCGGCAAAAAGAACGAGCCGGCGAATGTTCGGTACACGGCGGCGTGTTTGGCGGGCTTGGTAGGGGTGAGTGTGGAAGAGATGGCGGAGAAGACGACGGGGAATGCGCGGGCGTTGTTTGGTGTCGGTTAGTCGTTTATGGGTGGAGCAGTTTCTTGATTTATCGGCGGAGGCGGAGGCATGCGGTTTTTGATCTTCTCGACCACCTGGGCAACGCTGGCGTGATACCTCCAAGCTAGAACAGCGCAGAGTATTCCGGCGATCAGGCAGATAATGAACGCGCTCACGAAAAAAATCAGCATTCCGATCGAGTTGATCGACGTAACGAGCAAGGTCATCAGAAAGGATGCGGAAAGAGGCAATAAAGCGAGAGCGAAATTGAGGAAAATGGAACCAGGAGAGCCCCGCCCGATAGCTTCGAGTTCCTCCTCCATCACCATGTAAACGTTAAGTTCTCCCAGCGGAGCCAAGCGAATGATGGGCACTGCCGGCGACGGCTCATTATTCCTGCGCGAGGGCATTGATTACTCCGTTGTCATGCAATCGCCTTACTCGGCAACACCGCAACCGAAGCGCGAACGTGTCCTGGTCCCCCGCCGAGGTCCACGACTACATACCATGCTCCGGAGGAAGGACATGTGATGCGATAGGGGCTATGTCGCACGTAGCCGCCGATACATCGAAATGGCTTTCTATCGAAATACAACTGGAAGTTGGTTTTATCCAGGAGCATGACGTTTGCTGGGTGGTCGAGCGAAACCTCGACAACGTCGCCGCTTTCCAGGTGCAGCTCTTGATGCAGGTATTCCATACATTGCCCCGCTTTGCACTTGTAGACGTCCTCTCACATTGTATCAGGAATGCCCGTGGAGAACTTGATGCCGCCCCCTTGGTGCTTTTCGCGCCGCCGCGTCTTGTAAGATCGTGAGTTTGTGCCTACAATATGCACTTGCTGAGTTTTCGTGTTGTCTCGGAGAGGATCGATGCCGCATACTCGCAGTGCCAAAAAGAACGTTCGCAAGAGCCTCAAGCGCAAGCTCTATAATCGCTCGTCGAAGAAAGATATTAAGGTCCAGCTCAAGGACTTTGACGTCGCTTTGAAGGAAGCGCCGATCGAAGAGATCAAAAAGGCCTACAACGAAGCCGCTAAGATCCTCGATAAGGCCGCGGCCCGTCGTGTCGTCCATCCGAATCTCGCGGCACGCAAGAAGTCGCAGCTGGCCCGCGCCCTCCACGCCAAGCTGAATCCTGCCAAGGCTCCTGCCGCGAAGGCTTGAAATCGACTCCGTTCGCGCGGAGGGCCTCTGCCCTCCGTGATGGACCATCATCTCACCGAATTGTTTCCGATCCTTCGGGACGCTCCCTTCTTCACGTTGCCCTTCGAGACGCCTGCACGCTACAATCACGCTCGGGTTCTTCCCTGTGCGAGGCTGTTGATATGCGCGTCGGGATCGGGCACGATACCCATCGTTTGGCCGAAGGCCGACCGCTGATACTTGGCGGCGTTCGCGTGGAGCATCCGCGCGGGCTGGTCGGCCACAGCGATGCCGACGTCGTGTTGCACGCCGTCACCGATGCCTTGCTCGGGGCCGCGGGCCTTGGTGACATCGGCGATGCGTATCCAGATACCGACGCCGCCCATAAAGATGCGAATTCGGCCAGGTTTCTGATAGAGACGATCGTGCGCCTAAAACAAATTCGTTGGCGCGTGGTCAATGTCGATGTGATCGTGTTCGCTCAGGAGCCCAGACTCGGGGCGATCAAGGGCCGAATTCGTGAGAACCTGGCGGCCCTACTCGAGGTTCCCGTCGATGCCGTCAATGTGAAGGCCAAAACCGGCGAAAAAGTTGGCCATATCGGCCGGTCGGAGGCGATCGGTTGTCAGGCCGTGGCGCTTATCGAGACCATCCCGCCCCAAGTCGCCCCCAGCTCGTAACCATTGTCGAGGATGACCATGCCCTTGCGCGTTTACAATACGCTCAGCCGCCAAAAAGAGGAGTTTCACAAACAACCGCCGGCCCCGGTCGGAATGTATGTCTGCGGTCCGACGGTTTACAAACCCAGCCACATCGGCCACATGGTCGGCCCGATCATTTTCGACACGGTAAAGCGCTATCTGACCTATCTTGGCTTCCAAGTGACCTGGGTGGTCAACATCACGGACGTCGATGATAAGCTCATCGTCCGCGCGCGCAGCTGAACACGACGGTCAAGGATCTCGCCGAGCGCATGACCGCGGATTATGTCGAGTGCCTGAAGCGCCTTAATGTGACTGGCATCGACCTCATGCCGAAGGCGACCGAGCATATCGGGGAAATGATTGAGATCATGAAGGGCCTCATCGCCAAGGGCTACGCCTACGCCGCCGGCGGCGACGTCTATTTTGACGTCACAAAAGATCCGGATTATGGCAAATTGTGCAACCGCGATCCTGAGGAGATGGAGGCCGGGCGCGGATCGAGGTGAGCGAGCGCAAGCGCAATCCTGGCGACTTTGCCATGTGGAAAGGATCCAAGCCGGGTGAGCCGGCCTGGGAGAGTCCGTGGGGCCCGGGCCGACCGGGCTGGCACATCGAATGCTCGGCGATGAGCGTGAAATATCTCGGAAAAACGCTCGACATCCACGGCGGCGGCCTCGATCTGCAGTTCCCGCACCATGAAAACGAACTTGCTCAATCCGAGTCGTATAACGATCAGCCGTTCGCTCGCTTTTGGATGCACAACGGCTTGTTGAAGATGGGCTCGGCCAAAATGGCGGGGTCGGTCGGCAACGTCGTCAACATCGCCGACCTGCTGCAAAAGCATAGCCCGGAAACGGTTCGTTTCCTGTTGCTTAGCACCCATTACCGCAGCCCGATCGAGTATAGCGAGGACCGGCTAAATGAGACAAAGCGGAGCCTCGAAGGGTTTTATCGCTTTTTCGAGCGCTATGCGCGCATTACTGGGTCTGACTTTTTCACGTTGAAGGCACCGACGACGTTAGCGCCCTTGGCGATCGGTTCCAGTCCCTCGGAGTTTCTGACCGGCGTCTCGGGGCTGCGCGACCAGTTCCTCGAACGCATGTCGGATGACTTCAACACCGGCGGCGCGGTTGGTGTGTTATACGAGCTGCTGACTCTGCTGAACCGTTTCGCGGACGTGAAGAACCTCGAAGAGACTACCAAAGACGCGGCGGCCAAAGCGGAGTTAGAGACTGGGGTCATCGTTCTGCGCGAATTGAGTCAACTGCTTGGATTATTTTGGCAGGCAGCGCCGACTGCCAAAGCGGGTAACGACCAATTAGTTAACGGGCTTATGCAACTATTGATTGACATGCGGGCGGAGGCGCGAAAGGCGAAGAATTTCGCCCTGGCCGACCAGATCCGGCTAAGGCTCGCGCAATTGAAGGTAACGCTCGAAGATCGAGCCGGCGGAACGGGGTGGTGCGCGGAGTGAGGTTGCTTTGGCTCGATCTGAGTTTGGCCGTTTCCAAACGGATTCAGGCGGACTGTCCGCGGGAGTTCTGTGTGTGTCTGGCGCAATGCAATCCATTATGAGGGTTCGGAAAGAATGAGATGGACCGGCGGCGGGGGGTGCCACACGCGAATCTTGCGCGACGGTCCGGGCCGCAGCGCAACATCAACGCTGTCAACTGGTTGTGTTATCCGACCGTCGCGCCAAGGCAATGTGTATTTTTGGCGCGACGGTCGGCACGCAATGTTCCGCGCGGAACATTGGAGGGCTTGGACGGCGTTACGCCGCAAGTCCGTAATTTAGCAGAGAAGCACTTTTGATTGCGCCTTAGCAGAGGCGCAATCAAAAGTGTCCACCTCCGGGCGAGCTGGTGAGACAGAGCCGGGTTCCTATTGTCTTTCCGTCGCCCAAAGGGGGAGAGGGAACAGCAATACCTTCGTTTCACGCCACGCCGTTCTTTTTGAACCACTCTAGCAAGCGCTTCCAGGCATCCTCGGCTTTGTCCTTGCGATAGCTCGGGCGATAGTCGGCGTTGAAGCCGTGCGGCGTATCCGGATAGAGGATGATCTCGCTCGGCTTCTTCGCTTCCTTGAGAGCCGCAGTCATATCTTCTACCGTCTTATTTGGAATGCCCATGTCCGCGCCGCCGTAGAGGCCCAGGACGGGCGCGTGAAGCTCTTTGACAAGATCGATTGGGTTCTTGGGATGGAGATCGTCCGGCGCGCCGACGAGCCGACCATACCAGGCGGCGCCGGCTTTGAGGTCCTTGTTATGGGCGGCATAGAGCCACACGATGCGACCGCCCCAGCAAAAGCCTGTGATCGCGAGCTTGGACGTGTCGCCTTTGCCGCTCTTCTTGGCCCAGGCAACGGTGGCGTCGAGATCGGACATGACCTGCTTATCGGGAACCTTTGAGACGACCTTGGAAATGATCTCTTGAATATCGGTCATCTTGCTGACATCGCCTTCGCGGGCGTACATTTCCGTGGCGATGGCCATGTAGCCGAGTTTCGCGAAACGGCGGCAGATGTCCTTGATATGCTCGTGGACGCCGAAGATTTCCTGCACGACGAGCACGACCGGAAACGGCCCGCCCTTGGCCGGCATGGCTCGATAGGCCGGAATCTCGCCCTTTTCCACCGGTATCTTCACTTCGCCGGCTTCCAGCCCCGTCGAGTCGGTCGAAATCGTGTCCGCGGACACCGGCTGGACCGCGAGGGCGAAACCCGCGGCCAAAGACGTGACGACGAACTCACGGCGCGAGACGCTCAGGTTGGGCACCAGGCTGAGCAGATCCTCTTTCATCATGGGGTAATCTCCTGGGTGAATTCATGGCTTGTGAAGTGGGCAAAAGCGGTCCGGCACCGTTGTTCTATGTTAGGCAGATAATGCGGCAAGCAGCGATGCATTTCGGCGAGCCGAGAGCGTCAGCGACCGGAGAAAGTCTGAGCGAGTGTAATGCTCTCCGGTCGCTAACGCTCCCGGCTCGTGAAGACCTCCGGTCGCTGACGCTCCCGGCTCGTGAAGACAGAATACCTCCGGTCCATTGACGCCCCGCCCCGTGATTCGTTGAATAAACCCTGCGACGAATTCCCAGACCCGAACTCTGGACGGGCATGATTGAGATCACGCGCGAACGACTGCATGCGTATCTCGACGACGCTTTGACCGAGGTCGAAACGGCGCAGGTCGAGCAGGCGCTGCGCCTCCGAACCTTTGCGTCGCCAGCTCGCTCTGACGATGCAGGAGCGCGATCGCGGTGAGCATTCGCTCGGAGCCATCTGGCGGCGTGAACGGCTGACCTGCCCAACGCGCGAACAGCTTGGAAGTTACCTTCTCAAGGTGTTGGAAGACGAGCGCCAGGACTACGTCCAATTTCATTTGGAGACCGTTGCTTGTCCCTATTGCCAGGCCAATCTCGCCGATCTCCAGCTTTTGGAGCAAGAGCCGACGCAATCGAAGGAACGACGACGGCGGATCTTCAAGTCGAGCGCCGACTTCTTGAATATCGGCCGCGACAGCAACAGCTGAAGGATCGGCAATGACCGCGCATCTTTCCCGGAGCGATCACACCATCGACTCCGTGACGTCTTCGCCCGTCGATCTGCTCGACCGGCTGCGAACCAATGTAGCCAGCGTCGTTCTCGGCAAGCCGGATGCCATCCGATTGGCCCTTATAGCGCTTTTGGCCGAGGGCCATCTGCTTATCGAAGACGTTCCCGGCGTGGGCAAGACGCTCCTTGCCAAAGCGCTCGCCAAGAGCCTTACCTGTACGTTTCATCGCATTCAGTTCACGCCCGACTTGCTTCCGAGCGACCTGCTGGGTACCAGCATCTTGCATCAAGCGACCGGCCAGTTTGTTTTCCAGCCTGGGCCGGTATTCGCTAATATCATTCTCGCCGATGAGATCAACCGCGCCACGCCGCGCACGCAAAGTGCGTTGCTGGAGGCGATGAGCGATCGTCAGGTATCGCTCGACGGCCAGACGCGGCCTCTTGGCGCGCCGTTCCTGGTGTTGGCGACGCAAAATCCTTATGAGTTCGAGGGGACCTATCCGCTGCCGGAGAGCCAGCTTGATCGCTTTTTGATCCGCGTGCGCCTGGGCTATCCGGACCGCGTCGCCGAGCGCCGAATTCTTACAGGCCATCGCGCCGGCGAGCCGGTCGATCAGATGCAGCCGATCCTGTCCACTGCTGAAGTGTTGTCGTTGCAACATGCGACGCGGCAGATTCGCTTCGAGGCCAGCCTCGGCGATTACCTCCTGGACATCATCGCCGCGACGCGCATGAGCACAGAGATTCGCCTTGGCGCCAGCACGCGAGCCGCGCTCGGTTTTTATCGGGCGGCACAAGCCCTCGCGCTGATTGAAGGGCGAACCTACGTCGTGCCCGATGACATCAAAGCGCTGGCCCCCGCCGTCCTCGCACATCGCATTCAGACGCGCGGCCTCGGCTCGGACACGGGCGTCGTGGAACAGATGGTCGCTGACCTGGTGGCTCATGTAAGCGTGCCGATCTGATCCTTATATAGCCCCCGGCTTGCCGGGGGTGAAACACTAGGCGTAGTCAGACCCGGCCTAAAGGCCGGGCTATATAAATGGCCCGGATCCCATGAACTCTCCATCGACACCTGGGCGAAGCGCCTCCTGGGAGATCACATGGGGCGGCTTCTGTTTGCTCATCGTCGCGGTGCTGCTTTTGGCGATCGGTCTTCTCAAAACGATCAATCTTCTTACGCTGCTTGCTTGTTGCCTTCTGGTTCTATTTCCCCTTAATTTGATCGCGGTATTACTGCAACTACGCCATCTTGACGCACGCTGGCTGTCCGCCAGCTCCATCGTCGCCGGGCTGCCGGGAATTCGCAGTGTCGAGATCTCTTATAGGGGAAAAGGAGCGCGGATCGGCTTGCACCTCGAATCGCGCGGCGCGGACGCCACATTGGCCTGGGGCTTGGCTCGTCTTAATGGCGGCGAGAAGCGAATCCTGCGCGGCCGCCTGTTTTTCCCAAAGCGCGGCCGTTACCTGCTTCAGTCCTTGGTGCTTTCCAGCGGTTATCCATTCGGCCTGTTTCGTCACTGGAGCGTCATGGCTCCAGCGATGGAGGTGCTCGCCTGGCCGAAAACCGGCACGCTGCACCGCGCCCGCTTTCGCCGCCGCCTCAAGATTGCCGCCGAAATGAAAGAGGAAACACGGGCCCGCCCGCGGCCACACGCCAACGCCCAGGCCAGTTTTTATGGCCTACGACCCTATCGCCCCGGCGATAGCCCGCGCGCGATTCATTGGCGCAGCTCAGCTCGGCGCGGCGAATTAATGGTAAGAGAGTTTGAAGATCCCGCCGGGGAGGACTTGATCGTCATTCTCGATTCTCGCGCTGTGGCGCCGGAAGCATTTGAGAAGGCTGTGGAACTGACGGCCACGATCTGCGCCGACTGGTGCCGGCTACCGGGCGCCAAGCTCGCCCTGGTCCTCGCGGGCGAGGAAATCGAGACTCTCAGTGGACCAACCGGTCCGGCGTTGGAAAAGCGCCTCATGGACCGCCTCGCCGTCGTCGCATGCGGCAGCGCCGACACTCCGTCGGTCGTCACTCCTGGAGAATCGGAGATTCCATCGGGCTCTGTCGTCGTTGTCGCGGCGGGCACGACTCGCGTGGCGGAAATGTTGCGGCGCAGCTGGCAGCGGCCGATTTTTTATCTAGACGCGCTGGTGGGGGAGACGGAGTTTTATCGGCCGTCACGCCTTGCGCATCTTCCTTCTCAGATCGCGTAAATCACCAAAATCGAGCACCTGTTCGCCCGCGATGACGCAACATCTCAGGTCGGCCCAGCGTCGGCCCGGGAGGATGTTCACGCCGGCAGCGTCTCTTGAAAAGGCGGGGAGGATCAGGCGTTCCGGGCCCACCAAAAAGCACGGGCCGGCAAGGGCCGGTGACCAGCGCACGAAAGGATGTTCGTGGCCATGAACGACGCGGCACTTGGGAATTTTGCCGTCGCCGTGGACGATATGCCAGTCGGCCAGGGCGAAGCCGTCGGTATAGATCGGCAGCAGGCCTGAGAGTGAGGCGAGTCTGCGGTCATGATTGCCGGGTACCACGGCGATCAACTCGAAATGGTGCTTTTCGGTCCAGGCTACGAATTCCGTCGCGATGTCACGGTCGGCGCCGGCCTCGAAAATATCGCCGGCCACGACGAGGCGACGAGCGTGGCCCGCGATCGATTTGAGGGGATCGAGGATTATGTCAAGCGGCATAAGGGGCACAGCTTCGCCGGCGCGGTGGCGTGACTTTTCGTAGCCGAGATGGAGATCGGCGACGACGGCGGTGGCTGTGGGCAGATGAATCGCGGCGCGTGTCGGGCTGAGCAACCAATCGTCAAGCACACGCATCCGCGGCCCTCTCGCCCATCAGGGCGGCATGAAGACGTTGTAAGGCTTCGCCGGGGGCGACGAGGGGATCGGTGGCTACTTCGAGCGGCTGGGTCCAGGCGCGGGCGAAAGGTGAAGCCGCCGATAACCAACGGCAGCGCAGCGCCAAGGTCGGCAATTTTTCAAGATAAAGCCGCGCGGTCGTCGCGTCGCATAGATCGGATCGGACCTCGCGCTCGGCCTGGCGAACAAGAAGGAACGCGGGATCGTGTCGACGAACGCGATCGAAGAGTTGGTGCGCGCCCCATTCCGGGCCGCCGACGCGACGGCGCTTGCCGACGGGATTTCGCAGCAACATGAGACCTGTAAACGCCACGCGGCGGAAGCGCTCGCGCAGCGCCGGGCTGTCGGCTAACGCGGCTTGGAGGTCGGCCTCGCAGGCCTCGGCAGCCATTAGGGCGCGGAGCCGGGCCGGTAGTTCGGCTGCGGAGGCGTCGAACCGATCCCCTTGAATTACCAGCGCCAAGCCCAAATCCGCCGCGACGGCGAGCGCATCGCGGAAGTGATCGCGCGCCAATCTGTGAGTTAGGATACGAGCCAGGGCGTCGTTGCCGATGCGGTTGAGCGGCGTGTGGATGTAGTAGGTCGTACAGCGATCGGAGGGCACGATTTCAATCAACGCCGTATCGGGATCTGGAATTTCGCTTACGCTCTCCTGAGAAAGGAAATAGTCAGCGAGAATGGTGGCGGCAGCGCTCGATAGACCGTAATCGTGCGTCAGGAGATGGGAGAGTGCGTCCGCACCCTCGCGCAACGCCTCGGCCGCCCGGTTCCGCAGCAGGTAAAGGCGCGTCGCCAACTCCGGTGACAGCGGCAATCCATCGCCGCCCCAGCGCGGGACGCGCGGCCGGCCAGGAACTTCATCGACGACGACGTTGCTGCCCTGGCGGCGGCGGAATTCCAGGCAACGCCCGTCCAACAAGAAGCGATCGCCAGGCTCCAGGCTTTCCGCGAACGGTTCATCCACCTGGCCGATCGTGCGCGTCTCGGGAAACATCGCGTCCGTCGACAAATCCGGTTCGACACGCAGCAGGACCGGGGCCCGCTCATCTTCGACGATGGTACCGAGGTTGCGGCGAATCAGCCGGGCGTTGCGTTGGTCGCGGATCGTGAAACTCTCCGGCGCTCCGGCGAGTCGAGCCGGCAACCAGGTCTCGTTTGCATGATCGAGGCCAAAGAGATAGGCGAGGGCGGCGTCGAAATCGGTACGATTCAGATCCCGATAGGGCGCTGCTCGGCGAACCAACTCGTATATGGATTCCGCATCGCAGGTTCCCGCACAGGCCATGCCGAGAAGCTGCTGACAAAGAACGTCGAGCGGCGCACGTGCCGTTCGCATCGGCTCGCATTGGGATGAGCGACCGGACGCGACGGTGACGGCGGCCTCGATAAGCTCGCCGGGGCCGGAGGTCAAAACCAGGCCTCGGCGGACGCGACCCGGACCGTGCCCGGAGCGCCCCAGCCTTTGCAGCAAACGAACGACATCGCCAGGAGGATGGACCAGAACGACTTGATCGACCGAGCCGATATCGATGCCCAATTCCAGGCTGGTGCTGCTGACCACCGTGCGCAGCTCACCGTTTTTGAACCGACGTTCGACATCGCGGCGCCGATCGGCGGACAAAGACGAATGGTGGACGGCGATGGCGTCGGTCCAGGTTGGCATGCGTTGGCGCAAGGCCCAGGAGAGACGCTCGGCGAGGCCGCGCGTGTTCGTGAAGATTAAGGTCGACGTGCAAGAATGCAATTCCGGTTCGAGGAAGCGAACCAGGTCCGCAAAGAAACGAAGGCCCTCGGCGAGCGGCGTGACAGCCATGGTGAATGATGTTTCGTCATCGACCTTCGCGATGGTGCAAGGCCTGCCGACGCCGACCAAAAAACGCGCCGATTCGGTAAGAGGCGTCGCCGTGGCGGAGAGACCGACGCGCTGGATCTCCGTACTGTTGAGAGCGTTGATTCGTTCGAGAGAGATAGCCAGGTCCGCGCCGCGTTTGGTGCCGATCAAGGCATGGAGTTCATCGAGAATTATGCCGGACAGATTGGCGAACAGCGGCAACAGATTCGGCTGGCTGAGCATGACCGCGAGGCTTTCCGGCGTGGTCAGCAAGATTTCCGGCGGGCAATCGCGGATCGAGCGGCGCTCCTCGTTCGTCGTGTCGCCGGTGCGCACTGCAAGGCGCGGTATGGTGGTCTCAGCTGGCAAATACGGAGCAAGGTCGGCGAGATGGGATTCGAGGTTGCGGCAGGCGTCATTATTAAGCGCCTTTAAGGGTGCGACATAGAGCAAATAGATCGACCCGGATGCGGACCGCCAGGGTGAATGGTCGGTAAACCAGCGCGAGAGGAACGGCAGAAAGGCGGCCAGGGTCTTGCCTGTGCCGGTTGGAGCGCTGAGAAGAAGATTCTGGCCGGCGGCGAGCGCCGGCCAGGTGAGTCGTTGCGCGAGAGTCGGCGAACCGAAGCGAGCGCGAAACCAGTCTGAGATGGCTGAATTCAGCTGGGCAAGCGCGGCTTCAGCCGAGGCCGTCTGTTCGACAAATTCAATGCTATCGGCTTCGTGCCGCACGAGGCAGCTCCGTCAATCGCCGCTCTGCAGGAAGCGTCTGACTTCGGCGGCAATGCGCTCCGGTTGCGTAACACAGGCAAGATGACCAGCGCCGGCCAGGGTGACTCGGCTCGCGCCGCTCAGCCCGTCCTGCAGCTGCTTCACGCTTTGCGGACTGGCCAGCACATCACGGTCGCCTGCCAGAAGTAGTGTAGGAACTTTGACGGCACCGAGGCGCGGCTGGATGTCGAAACCCTCGACCAGCTGAAAACGATGGGCCATGACGCTTTGATCCGTTTGCCAACACTGTCGTGTGACGAAATGGAACAACGGATTCTTGCGTTGCCGGCCGCCGAAGAGCAAATTGAAAAACTGGTTGACGAAGGGGCTGTCGGTCGGCAGTGGATAACGCGACAAAACCATGCTGGCGACTTGTTGCAGAAGGCCGCGCTCGAAGCGAGCGCCGACGCCTTGCAGAGCCAGCGCGCGTAGCCGATGGCTGCGACGAGCCGCCAACTCGAGCGCGATGATGCCGCCAAAGGATACGCCGAGCACGGCGGGCTGCTCGAGCCCCATCCAATCAAGGAACTCGTTTAGATCGTCTACGAGGTCGCGCAGATCGAAGCGACGGCGCAGCGCGAAGCAATCGTCCTCGCCGCGCAGTTGATAGCTGATAACGCGAAAGTCCCTGGCGAGGAATCGCGCCAGGGGTCCCAGAAGCTCGAAACCGCCGGCCAAGCCGGGTACAAGAACCAGCGGGGGGCCATCGCCCCAGACCGCGTAACGAGTCGTGTAATGTCTCAGATGGGCCAAGCCCGATTGTCCCGCTCCTGGACTGAATTCCGCACCGTTCAGAGCCTGCCAATCAATGGTAGCCTTCACAAACGCTCCCTTGCCAATTGTCGATCCGATGACGCCTGGGCCTATAGCTTCTCCCAAAAAGCTACGATGGCACCTGATCGACGAATGCACATGCTATACCAGGGAAGGGCTCCGAGTCAAATCCGTGTGCTTTCGGCTCATTATCAACGTAATTGCTTATAAAACAAAGTTTTAGGGAGATGACGACAAATGACGACGGGCGCCGAAAGTTAGCGAAAAGCGCCGCGATCGTCAGTTTTCGCTAACTTTCGGCGCCGATATCTAACCTGTTCGTTAGGCTTAATCGGAGTCTAGCTAGGATAGGATAAATGAGTTGCTTGGAACTGTTCCCCCTCAGACCGAGTTGATTGACGGGCCTCAAAATTCTTCGTACAGTGAATGGGACGGTTTGCCAGCGACAGGTTCGCAGACTTGACCCCGCGCGAGACCTTAGAGCCTATCCGAAAAAGGGGTCAGGTACCATTGCCGGAACGGCCCGAAGGGTGCTTCGCACAATGGTACCTGACCCCTTTTTCGGATAGGCTCTAAGGTCTGGCGCACAAAAGCAGATTCGACGCGGGCTGTTTGACACGATTGAAGCGCTCTATGAATTCCAACAGTTTCAGCGCACCGGAGGGGGCAGCCCCCGCGTCGCGATCCGTGTGGGCCAAGATCCGGGCGTTGTTACAGCTGGTGAATCATCGTTTCTGGATTGCCTCGGCTGCGGTCCTTTCTTTGATTTATGGCCTGTCCGTATTGGCCTACGTGCTGCTCGCGCCGGACATCGGTATACGCTGCGCATTCACAACCGTCGTCAACCATTTCTATCCGCAGTTTCTCGATCCAAGCGTTCCCGACCAGGAGCCGATGGAGCCAAGCGATACGATCGTTCAACTAGACTCGACGCCCATTAAGAATTGGCCCGATCTGCTCCTCTACTTGAAGGACATCGGCAGCGACCAAACGGTGCGCGTCCATTTCCGGCGTGGCGGCCCGAACGGTTTGGAGCGGTCGGTCGTCTGTCGTTCCGGTTTGCCGCCGATCGACAATCTGGTGCCTTCAATCGCCTGGTTCTTCTTGAAGCTCGGCTTGTTTGTGGTAGGCGCTATCGTCTTTTGGAATCGACCTCAGGATAGGTCGGCGTCGCAATTCTTTTTGCTTAGCATCGTCTCCCTCGGGGCGTTTATTGGCGGGTATCACTGGTCGCGCATTGTGACGCAGCCGGTTCTGCTCCTCGGCTTCATGACCTGTAGCATCTTGTTGCCCGCCGTGACGCTGCATTTTTACATGCTTTTTCCACGGCCCAAGGCGATCTTGCAACACAAGCCGCGCCGTGTTTTGGCGCTTGTTTATAGCCCCGCGCTCTTCTTCTTGGCTTTGCTCGTGACCGAATACGCCCTGATCCGCTGGCTCGACCGCACCAACTCTTCGCAGCTCGTCGACGCTCTTCTTTGGTGGATGAAAAACGAGATTTACGTCTATTTCGCGGTAGCCGCGATTTGGTACCTCGCCAGCATCGCCTGTTTGATCCATAGCTACCGGCTGGCGGTCACTGTCACCGAGCGGGACCAGGTCCGCTGGATCATGTTCGGCAGCATGGTGGCGCTCGTGCCGATCAGTTACACGCTTTACCTGGCGATGTGGGATCAGGAACGCTTCGGCAGCGGCGGCGGCAGCTGGCCGATGTTCGCGGCTTCCCTCTGTTTTACCATCGCGTTTACCATCAGCATCACACGTTATCGGCTATTGCAGATAGATCAAGTTTTAAGTTCTGGCATGGTCTATTTTCTGGTCAGCGGTTTCGCCGGCTTGATCTATTATGGGCTCGTCTTTGTCGGCATGTTGGTCGTGGGCAGCGGCGTCATCATGGGGCCATCTGTCGGACAGGCGCTGGTCGTCAGTAGCACGGCGCTGCTGTTGATGCTTGGTCTCGATACGGTGCGTGGCCGACTCAAGAGTATGCTAGACCGGCATTATCGCCGCGAAAAACGGCAGTTGGATGGCACCTTACAGCGCATGAGTCAAGCCATCGAACAACTCGTCGATCCGACGACACTGGCGCGGCGCCTGTTGCATACGTCGGCGGATCTCCTCAATGTCTCGAGCGGGGCCGTCTATTTGCGGCAAGGGGATCCGCCGCTCTATCTGATGACCGATGCCCTCGGGCCGGCGCCGGCACTGACGGAATTGTCTTCGGGTTGTCCATTGATCGAGGCGCTGCGTCTGCGGGCGACCGTGGTTGCTCGACCGAGGCCAGCACCGGCCGACCCCGCGCAAAGGCAATTGCACTTCATCAACGCCGGCATTGCTCAGGCCTTGTCGCACGAAGGCCAATTATTGGGCCTTCTGGTGCTCGGCCAGCGCATCATCGACCCGTATACACGCGAGGACTTGAATCTCCTGTCCGCCGTGTCTCAGCTAAGCGTTTTGGCGTTAGTTAGCGCTGAGGGACATCGAAAAATCGAAGGCCTGAATCATGAGCTTCAGAGCAAGGTCGAAAAGATCGCCGAGCAGCAACGGCGCATCCTGGCGCTACAAAGCCAACTCAACGCCCGGAGCCGTGGGACAGCGGTGAGTGTTCCCGCGGATAAGCCGACGAATGGATCGGAGACGGCCAGTGCGGAAACGGCAAAAGCACCGGCGACGGCCATGCCCGAAGGCATGGTCGGATCGAGCCCGCAAGTGCAACAGCTCATGCATCTGGTGCGGAAAGTTGCCGCGAGTCCGAGCGCGGTGCTCCTGCGCGGCGAGAGTGGGACAGGCAAAGAACTGCTGGCGCGTGCGCTGCACGAGAGTAGCGCGCGAACCGGCAAAGCGTTCATTAAAGTCCACTGCGCAGCTCTGAGCCCGACGTTGCTCGAAAGTGAACTATTTGGACACGTTAAGGGCGCCTTCACCAGCGCGATCCGCGATAAGGTCGGCCGGTTCGAGGCGGCACACGGCGGCACGCTGTTCCTCGATGAAATCGGCGACATCAGTCTCGAAGTACAAACGAAGTTGCTGCGCGTCTTGCAGGAGAAGACGTTTGAGCGCGTCGGTTCCAGCGAGCCAATGCGCGTCGACGTGCGGCTGATCGCGGCCACGCACCAGGACCTCGAAGGCCTGATCGAAACGGGTCGCTTTCGGCAAGACCTCTATTATCGGCTCAATGTCATTTCGATCGCCGTTCCGCCTTTGCGCGATCGTGTCGAAGATATTCCTGAATTGGCGCAGCACTTCATTCGTGTCTATGCCGCCCGTGCGGGGCGCGAGCCGTTGCACATGGACGATGATGCTCTGGCGCTGCTCAAAGCCCATCCCTGGCCTGGCAATATCCGCGAATTGGAAAACGTCATCGAGCGTGCCGTGGTGATTGCCGAGGGACAGGTTTTGACCGCGGCGGAACTGCCGATCGAAGTTTCCGGCGGCACGGCGATCGGCATCCCAAATATCCATTATGCGGACGGCCACTCTTTCCTATCGGATGATGATTTAACAGAGCCGGCGTCCATTCTTATTTCGTCCGACGCGACCCGGCTGGTCCCGCCGAGCACGTCCCTCGCCACGCATGCGCGAGCGGAGACGGACCGGCGCGAGCGCGAACAGCTGGTGCGAGCCTTGTCAAGCGCGGGAGGAAATAAATCCGAAGCCGCACGCGCTCTGGGCGTCGCTCGGAGTACCTTGGTGAGCCGACTGAAGAGGTTGGGACTGTCTTAAGACGCTCTCTGGAAAGCCCCTACCCATGTAGTTGCATTCAGCAGAAGTTGGCACCCTGGGAAGGGCGACGTAGCTTTTCGGATAGCCTCTTAGTGCGGACAAATGGATAATAAAGATCGCTATAATGTTCCGCGTCGTGCCTGTTCGCGTTCGATCGCCTCGAAGAGAGCTTTGAAGTTGCCTTTGCCGAAGCTCTTCGAGCCGTGGCGTTCGATGATCTCGAAGAATACCGTGGGCCGATCTTCGACGGGCTTGGTGAATATCTGGAGCATGTAGCCTTCATCATCGCGATCCACGAGGATGCCCAGCTCGGCCAGCTCGGCCATGTCCTCATCGATCGGACCGATGCGCTCGGGAAGCAGGTCGTAATAGGCCTTGGGCACGCGCAAAAACGAGACGTCGTTGAAGCGCAGTGCGCGAACCGTCTCGATGATATTGTCCGTCGACAGTGCGATATGCTGCACGCCGGGGCCGCGATAGAAATTGAGATATTCCTCGATCTGCGAGCGCCGGCGACTCTTGGCCGGCTCGTTGATGGGGAACTTGATCCGGCCCGCGCCGCCTTGCACGACCTTTGACATCAGGGCGGAGTATTCGGTGCTGATGTCCTTGTCATCGAAGCTGACGAGCTGGGCGAAGCCAAGCACTTTTTCGTAGAAGTGAATCCAGTCGTTCATCTTCCCTTCTTCGACGTTGCCGACGATGTGATCGATCGACTTGAGCCCCGCCTCCTTGAACTTTCGCGGACTATAGCGATCCGCGTCGAGGGCTTTATACCCGGGCATGAATAGGCCGCGATAACGATCGCGGTTGACGAGCGTGTGCGTCGTGTCGCCATAGGCGCGGATGATAGCGTATTCATAGACGCCATGCTCATCTTCGAGCAAGGTCGGCCCTTTGACCCCCTCGGCACCGCGACGCAGCGTGCATTCAAACGCGCGGCGGACGTCGTCGACCTCCAAGGCGATGTCTTGAACGCCGTCGCCGTGCAAGACGATGCGATACGCTTCCGGGTGCTCAGGCCCGAGCGGCGAAGCCAGTACGAAGGTGATGTCGCCCTGCCGAATGACATAGCCCGCTTCGTGTTTCGTCTTAGTCTCTAGCCCGGCATAGCCGAGGACCTCAAAACCAAACGCGTTGCGATAAAAATAAGCCGACTGGCGCGCATTGCCGACGAAGAAGCGGACATGGTCGATGCGCCGAAGGCCAAGCTCGTCAAGGGACATGAGGAGATCCTTGGGGCCGGTTGAGAAATACGCGAAACCCGGTGAGTGTGATGCATGTGTGCCATGCTTTGGTACTCCAAAGCATGCTTTCGAGTACGAAAGCATCGCACCCTACGACAGAACCACGCGCTGGCGTATGTGTGCCATGCTTCGGTACTCGAAAGCATGCTTTGGAGTACCGAAGCATGGCACACATACGCCACCGGCTCGCGCAGTTATTATAACCGCTGAAGAGGGTGACTGGCCTCAATCTCAGTTTGACCGTTTCCGGAGGGATTCGGGTAGGCAGTGCGCGGGAGTTCTGTGTGAGTACGCGCAATGTAATCCATAATGACGGTTTGAAAAGAATGAGATGGACCGGCGCCAAGGGGGGGTACCTCACGCAAATCTTGGCGCGACGGTCCGGGCCGCAGCGCAAAACCAATGCTGTCAAGCGGTTGTGTTGGCCGACCGTCGCGCCAAGGTCATGTGCATTTTTGGCGCGACGGTCGGCAAGCAATGTTCCGCGCGGAACATTGGGGGGCTTGGACGGTGTTACGTCGCAAGCCCGTAATTTAGCAGAGAAGCATTTTTGATTGTGCCTTGTCCTTCGCCGCCTTACCACGCGTTGGATCCCTCATCGTAATGGAGACTAGCCATGAAAGCCGCCTTTCTCGAAGCCCCAGGAACAGTCGACGTGATTCGTTACGGCGATCTGCCGACGCCGACGCCGAAGGAGGGTGAGGTGCTCGTCAAAGTTGGAGCGTCGGCCATTAATCCAATCGACGTATACATCCGGGCCGGGACCGTGCCGATGACGTTGCCGAAGCCGTTCATCGTCGGCGGCAGCGATCTGGCGGGAACGGTCACGGCCGTCGGACCGGGCGTGACGCGCTTCCAGGTGGGTCAGCGCGTGTGGGGTTCCAATCAAGGGCTGCTCGGTCGCCAAGGGGCGCTGGCGGAGTTTGCCAGCGTCCATCAGGACCATCTTTATCCGACGCCGGCGAAGGTGAGCGATAGGACGGCGGCAGCGGTGGCGCTGACCGGGATCACGGCTCACCTCGGCGTATTCCAGACGGCCCATCTCAAGGCTGGCGAAACGCTGTTCGTCAACGGCGGCACCGGCGGCGTCGGCTCGATGGTGGTGCAAATGACCAAAGCGAGCGGAGCGAAGGTCGTCACCACCGTCGGCAGTGCGGAGAAGGCGGAAATCTGCAAGAAGTGGGGAGCTGATCGCGTTCTGAACTACAAGACCGATGACGTCGCCGCGGCCGTCAAAGAGTTCACGGGCGGGCGCGGGCTCGACGTGTGGTACGAGACTCAGCGGGAACCTGATTTCATGAACATCGTGCCACTGATGGCGCCGCGCGGCCGCATCGTCATCATCGCTGGCCGGACCGCGCAGCCACCGTTTCCCGTCGGCCCGTTCTATGTCAAAGGGTTAAGCCTGTTCGGCTTCGCCATGTTCAACGCCTCGCCGGACGAGCAACGCCGCTCCGCCGATGACATCAATCGTTGGTTGGAAGCGGGTAAGCTCCAACCGGCCATCGGGCGAACGTTTCCGCTCCAAGAGGCGGCGGCAGCGCATCGCTTTCTGGAGGAGAACACGGTAGGAAAAGCGGGGTCGCTGGTGGGGAAAGTTGTCGTAACGATGTGAACAAATCAATAACGCGATGTTACGGAGCCTGAAGCGTAAGCGAAGAGCATTTTGTATTCTCAAACACAAATGCTCTTCGCTTACGCTTCAGGCTCTGTTCGCGGCTAAACGGCGCGAAACGTCAACGAGCGTCCTTGACGTTCGATCCCAGAATGCTGAGGTCGCCGGCCGGATCGAGTTGCGTTAACAGACCTGTCGAACTAACGATATCTGTCGTACCCAGGATCGGCTTGCTCAGGACCACGATGTTGGAGCCCAGGTAGCCCCACGTGTTTGTCGTCGTATTGAGCTGGAAGCCGTAGCCGCCGTTGACGATGGCGTTGACCATTGTCTTACCATTGAGGTCAAGACCGAGCGAGACCGAGCCGATGTTCGTGGTCAGAAGCGATGCGGAATTGGTCGCATCCTGATATAGGCTCAGGTTGCCCTGAACGATGTAGGCGATCGCCCCGTTCTGGCCCGCGCTAATACTGCTGACGCCGCTGGCGATGGTGTGGAAGCCGGAGGCGGTGCTGTACTCCAGGACTGAGCCGCCGTTTAAAGCGCGACGACCATGTTGGCGCCGTCTTATCCGTGCCGGCACTGATGTTCACGACGTTGCTGGTGAGGTACGTCAATCCCTGAGTGGCGTCGTTGTACAGGAAGAGCAGACCGCTACCGTAGAGGATATACGAGACGCCGTTACCGGCCTCGGCCTTGTAGGTATAAGGCTGGAGCGATACCCAACCAGTGCCGTCGTGGTATTCAAAGGACATACCATCGTTGCGAACGACGTCGATCATGGCATGGCCATTGGCGTCGAAGCCCTGGCTGCTGATCGACTGGATATTGACGGCAAGGAGCTGATTGCCGCCTTGTGAGCTTTGCTCGTAGAGCAGACCAAAATTATTCACATAGAAGGTCTTGATCGGATTGGCCACGGTCTCGGTGACGGTCGCGGTGTTATCGCTGTATTTGCCGCTGGCGTCGTGGAACAGAGCCTTTACGGTGAACAAGCCAAACGGATGACCAGGAGGCAGTGCGATCGTGCTGCCGACTTGACCGTTGCTGCCCACTGTCATGACCGGGCTGGTGGCGAGCAGGTTGCCGAGGTTGTCAAGCACAGTGAATGTTACGGTGCCTGTCGTTACCTTCGCGCCGTTGCTCGTGACGCTCGCGGTAAGGCTGAAGCTCAACCCAGTGTAACTAGAGAGAGGAGTGAATCCGGTGACCGCGACCTGGGCCGGAACAGGGTTGATCGTCAGGGTATGCGACGTATCCGTACTGTCGGCGAAGTTACGAGTTGCGTCGTCATAAAGGGCCTTGATCGTGTAACGTCCCGCCGCCTGATTGGCCGGGATCGGGTAGCTGACGCTGACCTGACCGTTGGCATTGACGTTGACGGTAGTCGCTGTGCCCACCGGGTTGTTATTGCTATCGAGCAGACTGATCGTGACTGTGCCGGTCGAGACAGTAGAGGCAGCGCTCGTGACCTTGGCGTTGACGATGACACTCTGAACGGTCGGGCTAAATCCGGCGACGAGATTGGAGGTCACAGCCACGGATGTGGCGACGGAGGCCGGGAAAATCGTCAAGGAGTGCGTCGCGTCGGTGCTGTCCGCGAAGTTGCCGAGGGAGTCGTGATACACCGCCTGGACGGTGTAGGTTCCCTTGGCCAATCCAGCCGGCACCACGTAGTTGACCGATGCGATTCCATTGCCACCCACGGTACCTGTGGTAGCGGAACCAATAACGGAATTGTTGCTGCCGAGTAGACTGAAAGTAACGGTTCCTTCCGGTATGGCGAATCCATGGCTGGTGGCAGCGGCGCTGAGAGCGACGGTTTGCGAAGTCGGGCTAATTGTTGCGCTGAAATTACCGGTTGCCGCGACGCTACTCGTAGCCGAAGTCACAGTCAAAGTCCGAGACAACGCGGTGCTGGCCTGGAAATTACCGAGACTGTCGGCATAGCTGGCTTTGACGGTGTAAGCCCCGGTCGCGAGGGCGGCTGGAAGAACATAGTTCACCGTCGCCTGGCCGCCCGGATTTACGTTTGCGCTCACCGGCGTGCCGATGGGATTATTCTTCGCATCAACGACACTAAAGGTAATTGTGCCTTCCGACGCGAACGAACCGTTACTGCTGGCAATCGCAATGAGAGGCAGCGACTGACTTGTAAGGCTATAGCCGTGCGCTGACGTTGCCACTCAGAGCGAGGCTACTCGTTGCGGAGCCGACGGCGAGGGTGTGCGACGTGTCGGTGCTGTCACCATAATTCCCGAGGGTATCATGATACGCCAGCTTGATCGTATAGGTGCCCTGCGTTTGCGAGCCGGGAACAACATACGTGACAGAGGCTTGACCGCTCGCGTTCACCGGAGCGCTCACAGCCGTGCCGACCACATTATTCTTGCTGTCCAGGACTGTGAAAGTCACACTTCCTTCCGCGGCCGGATTCGAGTTGCTGAGGGCCGTCGCGGATATAGTCACGTTCTGATTTGCTTGAGAATAGGTCGCAGTCAAGTTACTCGAAGTCGCTACCGAGGTGACCGCGCCGGTGAGCGTCAAGCGTTGCGTCGAGTCACTGCTGTCGCCGAAGTTTCTAAGGCTGTCGTGATAGACTGCCTGGATGGAATAAGTGCCGCTCGCCAGCGCGGCTGGCAGCGGGTAAGCAACGGTTGCCGCGCCTGAGCTATTTACATTTCCACCTGTGGCAATTCCAACCAGTGTGTTTTTACTGTCCAGAATTCGGAAGGTGATCGTACCCTCGGTCAACGGCGTGCCGCCGGCGCCTGTGGCAGTCGCCGTCAGACTAACCGTCTGGGAAACAGAGCTAAAAGCCACCGCGGCGGGTGTCTTGACTGCTACCGAGCTCGTCGCGGAATTGATGGTCAGTGCATGGCTGGCATCCGTGCTGTTGACATAGTTGCCAAGAGAGTCTTGATAGACTGCCCGTACCGGGTAAACCGAGACCTGTTGTCCGGCCGGAATCGTGTACAGTACGCTGGCCGAGCCATTGCTGTCGACGTTCGCCGTAATGGGGGAGCCAATTGGCTGATTGCTGTTGTTGATGACGCTGAACGTGATTGACCCTTCGGGAATCGGATTCGCGCCAGCGTTGACGATGCGAGCAGTGAGTGTAACGACTTGCGCCGTTGGGCTGTAGCTGATATTGAGGTTGCCCGATTGTGCGACAAGGCTATTTGCTGGATTGATGACCAGCGTGTGCGAGAGATCCGTGCTGTCGGCGTAATTGCCCTTGCTGTCGTGGTAGACCGTCTGGATCGTGTAGGTGCCGCTTGTTTGACCGGAGGGCAAGGTGTACATGGCCAGGGCTTGCCCATTCGAGTCGACGGGCAGGCTCACAGGCGTGCCGATGACGTTATTATTAGCATCCAGGAGCGTAAACGTGATCGAACCTGTAGGAAGCACTGTGCCACCGCTCGTCACACCCGCGCGGAAATAGACGTTTTGGCCTGAGGTGCTATATATCGTCGAAATGCTACCAGTATCCAGCACTACAGTCGGCGCGGCCGTGACCGTCAAGGTTTTTGTCGTGTCGCTTGCATCGGCGTAATCGCCGGTGGCGTCATGGTAGTTGGCCTGGATTGTATAGGTGCCATTGACCAAGCCGGCAGGTAATGCGTAGGTCGCGGTCGCGACGCCGCTACTATTGACGCTCGCGCTCACTGCCGTACCAACGACCTTATTGTTCGAGTTGAGAATGCTGAATGTGACAGCGCCTTCGTTCACGCCAACAGTGCTGCTGGAAGCCGTGGCGGATAACGACACCGTCTGCGCTGTGGTGCTGTAGGTCGCGTTGACGTTGCTCGCCACGCCTACTGTGCTCTGGGCCGACGTTACCGTGAGTGTGTTCGACGAATCGGAGCTGCTGTCAAAGAACAGAGTTGGGTCCGCGTAAGCGGCTTCGATTGTGTAAGACCCACTGGGCAGACCAGGGGGCAACGTATAGATCACACTGGCCTTGCCGTTGGTGTCGACGGAGGCGGTGACAGGCGTGCCGATAACGGTCGACCCCTGAAGGAGACTGAACGTGATGTTTCCGTTGGCCACGATTGAGGCGGCATTCGTTACGCTTCCGCTCAACATGATCGTTTGGGCGGCGGTATTAAATACGGAATTCACGCTGCCACTGGTGAGGGTGGCCACGGTGGGATTCGAGATTATCGTTGCCGTGACTGGGGCGGATTGACTGGTGACAAAGCTCGTGTCGCCGTCGTAATTGGCCGTGATCGAGTGGTCGCCGGCTGACAAAGTCGAAGTCGTGAAGGTTGCCTGTTGCGAGCCCTTCACGGTTTGGAGAGGGCTAGAACCGAGCAGTGTGACGCCATCATAGAAATCGACCATGCCGGTAGGAGCGACCGCTCCATTCGGGTTCCCTGACACCGTGGCGGTGAAAGTGATCGGTTGATTCAGATGCACGTTCGCGGGCGAAATAGCGACTACGGTCGTGCTTTGACCTTGATTTACGGTGATCGGGGTGGGCAAGTAGGTCGTGCGCGAATGGTAGAGTACGTTCCCTTGGTACACGGCCGAAATTTGGTGGGTGCCGCCTGTCAAATTGACGACGTTCAGGTTTGCCGTTTCGATTCCTCCGACGTTTTGGAGAGGTGCTGTTCCCAAAGGCACGGGATTATTATCCGCATAGAAATCGACTGTGCCGGTCGGGGCGAAAGGCTCACCAGTTAAAGCCTCAGTCACTTCCGCGGTCAGGGTGACGCTCGATTCAACACTGATCGTGGAGTTCGACAGAGAAAGAAAGACGCCAACAGGCTCTGCGGAAGTTTTGATCGTTAAGGGCTGATCTTGGATATCGGAAATCCTTTGAACGAGATATTCCCCTAACTGCGTCGATGTGCCGACACCGCCATAGTTATAACCGTAATAGGCATCGACCGTATCTCCGACCTCGCCCTGAAGACCAGGATTTGGATTCGTGTCATCGTACCAGCCTGCTCCGGGAATCGGATCGGTGACCGCCTCGCCGAGTTCATGGGCGGAAACAAACCCAAAAGAGTCGAATGGTTCGTAGGGCAAGCCATCGACGAACGCGTTGGGGGCAGCGTGATAAGGGATTACCGCGTAATATACGTTATCTACCTGGCCATTCACCGATGCCTGGGTAGCGTTGTGATAGCCCAAAAAGTCGTTGACACTGTTGCCACCACCCTGAGTGATCACGACGCCGGGCTCGACGTAGATGAAATACAGGCGGTCGTTATTGACTCCCCCTGGATTGACAACGAGGTTTGAATTAATGTCGTTGGCCAAGTCGACCTGAATTTGAGAATCGTCGACGGTCGACGGCAATGCGGAGCTATCGATAACACCCGGAGTGAACGATCCTCGATAAACATTATAAATATTCAGCTGGTCCATGAATGGGCTATTGACGATGTAAGACAAATAGCCATCGAGCTTGCCCATCAGTGGCGTCAAGGTCGGGTCGGTCGCCCACTGGGAGCCATAATACAAACTCTGGATCTGGACGTGTGCCAGCAACGGGCCGCCGAAATACTGGAACGTCAGCACGGTGCGATCTTCAAGCGTTTCCAAGCGAGGTTTATAAGTCCTGGTGAGTCGACGTGCGGAGCTTCGCGGAAACAGTCGAGAAAGCCAGCCCATGGAAATTACCTCGGCGCTTTGAAAAGGCTAAGCGGGTCTTAGTCGCTGAGCCGTGATGGCGCGTGAATGCAAAAATCAGAACAATTGGATCGTATTTCAAGGGGACGTCATGTCCAGAAATTATTGGCGCTCAAGTGAGCCTTTTCGTCTCGGTCATGTCGGTTCTATGGATGAGTCCGTCCGTGCAGCTTCTGTTACTTAAGAAAGCTGCCGAATATCCCAAAGTTTAAAGCATCACTATCTGACGGCTTACTGAATCAGTTTAGCCTTCCTGGCACGTCACGCAACACCCTCTTTACAAACCCTTACAATCAGGGCCATTAAGAGCCTATCCGAAGTAGAGTCGAGAAGTGGCGCGGTGGTTTAGGTCGAGTCCAGCGGTATCCGGCCCTTTCGTTGGCCGGTGCCTCAATCTCCCGGCCATGCCCCGTTTCCACTTCCCGCTCGTCGAACCGGACGGGCCCTATTAAGGCATCCGGCTCTCGGACAAGGTAACTCATGCGTTCGCTCACAAGACGCGAGGTCGCGGTCGCCCTGGAAGCCACACTAATCCCAGGTCCTCACGCAGGTAACGATCCGAATAACACTGTCGGGCCGTACCCTGCACGCGGTGCTTCCGACCCAGCCACTGACGGAGCCGTTGACAGGTGTGCGCCATCACCTGCTTCATGGCCGGGGCCGTGTTACCGAGACAAAAATAGTTCGCCCAGCCCACCAGTCGGCTGTTGACGCGAGTTATTAACGCCCGGCAAGACAACCACTGCCACGTTCGGCTGGTCTGATCGCGGATCACCTCACAGATCCCGTGGATCTTCTTGACGGCCGGACGGGGACCGATGTAGCTACGCCCCGTCTTCGGCGACCAGTTCCGACCGAACGTGTAACCCAAAAACGAAAACGTCTCGTCCGGCAAGCGGCAAACCCGGGTCTTCGTCTCGTTCACCGTCAACCGCAGCTTCGACATCATGCGCCGCATCACCGCCTCGGCTTCAAGAGCCGTACCACGGCAGCAGATCACAAAGTCGTCCGCATAATTGACGATACGCGCCTCAAGACGATTGGCATGCCCGTTTGTCTTCCAGCCCAGCACGAAGCGACGCATGTAGAGATTCGCCAGCAGCGGCGAGAGCACGCCCCCTTGCGGGGTGCCGCGACCCTCGTCCTTGTTGCGAGTCGTTCGACGCTTGTCCCCACGATCTCCAAGGTCTTCCACCGGTGCCTCCAACCAGCTTTTGATCAGGGCCAGTAGTAGCCCGTCACTAAGCCGTCGGCTCACCGATGCCATTAACTCGGCGTGGGGGATGCTATCGAAGTACCCACTCAAGTCCGCATCGACAATCTCCGTATGCCCGTTGTCTAGCAACAATTGGACCTGCTCGATCGCGTCCAGAGCGCTTCGGCCTTGCCGATAAGCAAATTGTTCCGGCTGCAAGTCCGCCTCGAAGATCGGCTCCAAGACGAGCAACACAGCCATCTGCACGACACGGTCGCGGATCGTTGGAATGCCCAACGGTCGCTGTTTGCCATCCGACTTCGGTATGTACACCCGTCGGACTGCTTGCGGGCGATACGCTTTGTTTCGGAGTTCTTCCGTCAGTTCACCCAGCCAACGGTCCAGCCCGTACTCCTCGATGTCCGTGAACGTCTGGCCATCCACCCCCGCCGCGCCGTCGTTAGCGGCACAGCACAGGTACGCATGGCCCAGCACATCGGCCCGGTACACCTTGTCGTACAACGCATAGAACCGATAGGTGGGTGCTCTCTTCGCTTTGGCATGCAACGTCTCCTGGAGTTTCCGAACCGTATCGGGAGGTGTTAGGCTCATCACCAATCTCCTGGCTCTCTTTCCTTCGGACGCTGTCCTTGAACCAAGGCCCCTTCCCTCCACCGGCGTTACCCGGCTTCAGCGGTACTACGAGCCTCTCCGCCACCCCAAGCGGCCCGGCCTGTCCCTCGCGGGCGTCCGGTTGGCACTGCTGCCACCGCAGGGGGTTTCCCGTGTTGCGTTAACTTTCCTATGCCGACATGCCGTCGCCATTACCCCGGTGGCAACGCGGGTGGGGCTAAAGTCGTTCCCCCTGTATCCTCGCGTCTGCGGCCTTCCCCATCCCTTTGCTGGGTCGGCTACCACATTACCCGTTTCGAGGCCTGCTCAGCGTTCACTCACGTTACGGCCTGCCTGCTCGCGGAGTCGCTCAAACGACCCTTTCCATCGAAGGCTTCGACAGTTTCGTTACCTCCACTGCCGCTCCGATTGCTACCGGCTGGAACGACCAGTTGCCGGGTGGGATTCGCACCCACTGAAAAGTTACGCCTTGGCACGGCGCACAAAGGGGTCAGGTACCATTGTGCGAAGCACCCTTCAGGCCGTTCCGGCAATGGTACCCGACCCCTTTTTCGGATAGGCTCTAAGAACAAATCTGATAGCATCACGGTTACGAGCCCTAAACGAGCAACTTCATCATTTGTTTGCGCCGGTCGTATTTGGTAAGAGTCCGTCCCAGGAAGTTTTGGCGGCATGTTTCCAACATGCCGGAAGCGACTACTGCTGGGAGGCCGGCGCGTCGAGAACGGAGGAAATCCCGAAAAAGACGACGCATCGGCACGTTGGAAACGTGCCGCCACAAACTTCTAGGACATTCTCAGCGTAGTAAATCGCGTTCGGCCCGCTCCACGAGTTCACGCACGCGCAGACGACGCTCACCCAGGGCTAATTCCACATCCTCGTCGAGCCATTTCCTCACCTTTTTCTCGGCTGCCACGGCGGTGCTATGATTTCGGCCACCGAAATGGCTGCCGACATCGCCATAGGAAGAGGCCGTATGTTTTCGCGCCAGATAAATCGCCACCATCCGCGGATGGCTGACCGCCCAGCATCGACCCTTCGATCGCAAGGCTGTCGACTCCAGCTTCAAAACGCCGCAGACGGCACGCTCGACATCCGTCAGCTGCACGACTCGAACGGCGTGCCGCAACAGGTCGGATAAGGCCTCGCGTACCAGCTGCAAATCAATGAGGCGACGGGTGACCTGGGCATAATGACAGATACTGTTGAGAGCGCCTTCCAGCTCTCGGACATTGCCGCGCAGGCGATCGGCCAGAAAGGCTAAGACCTCCTCGCACGGCGGGCTAACGCCAGCGCGGAGCGACTTTTGCCTCAGTAAGGCCAACCGCGTGTCTCGATCGGGTGGCGTCAAACCCCAAACCGCGCCGCCGAGCAAGCGGTCCGCCAGCCCCGGCGTGAAGTCGTCGGCCAGGCGCGGGTGGCAATCACACGTCACCACCACCGCCTTGCCCTCCGCGATCAATGTGTCAAAGGTGTGCAGAAACTCTTCCTGCGTCGCCTTTTTGCTGGCCAGAAAGTGTAGATCGTCGAGCAGCAATGCGTCGCAGCTGCGAAATTGTTTGCGAAAGCCCATCAATTTGCCGAGCCGCATCGCCTGAACGAAACGATTCGTGAAGTCTTCCGTCGATACAAACGTAATACGCCAATCCGGCCGCGCTCTGCGCAGGCCGACGTAGATGCCCTCGAGCAGATGGGTCTTCCCGGTGCCAACGGGCCCATGAAGCACGAGCGGGCTGGGACTTTCCAGCGGATCCTCAACCATGCCCATCGCCGAGGCATGGGCGACCCGGTTGCAGGCCCCGACAACGAAATCATGCAACCGGCGCCAACGCCGAGTCTGCTTCGCTTTTGGGGTGGCGGGTGAAACCGCTACCGGGCGTTTTTCCTTGCCATTTAGCAGCGGGGCGACAAGATCGTCTTTGGGATTGCTAAGACCCTCTTTATCGTCTTTGGTTTCGCTTGTCGTGCTACTTGTCGCAAGAGCGACGGCCTTGCGTGCTTCGTCTTGCTCACGCCGCGCCTTTTGGAACAGACCTGGATCGATCAAGAATCGGACCGCGAGCGCGCAGCCAAAGACTTCCGCGGCCGCCTCGGTCACGGCGACGCTAAAGGTTTTCTGCAACCATTCTTGATAATGCAGATTCGGGACGCCGACCGTCAGCCCGGCCTCGTCGCGCTCGAAGATCGTATGCCGCTCAAACCAAAGCTGATAGCGCGGCGCACCGATGCGGCGGATGATGGCTTCGGCCAACGCCGTCTCCAGGGATCGCTGACGAGTCTGCAACAAACATTCTCCCCGCGCTGGATGCGCATGCCAAAGCGCTACGTTTTTTTTGCAATGCGCCAAACTCGACTCAAGAAATGCAATCTTACCTGCTGGGCGGCCTCGGCAGAGAGTCGATAATGGTCCTGGATTCCAAGACAGCGCCATTCTCGCGCGTCAAAGACGGACCATCGGGCAATAAAGACAAGTTGAGAACAATTTTCGCGCCGATATATCTGAACAGATAAACAGTAATTTAACGAACCCAAAAGCGGACAATCCAATCGATCTTGATTCTCACTTTGTGTTTGAAAACGCAGCCAAGATGGGATAACCACCTTTTTTTCGTCGCCCCTTTGTCGATTGTCGGGCAGGGTCATAGACTCCCGTTACCATCGTTGCTGCGCGCGACCCCGGGCGCAGTTGCGGGATCGACGGAACCCTGTCTTGTCTGGTGATTCAAGGGGAGTGGATCGAGGCCGTGAGCGGCCCGATCGGATGGCAACGTGCAAACGCGCCCTTCCCCGGGTTTAAGCCGCGAGGTCGAACGACATGAGTACGTCTCTTCTCGTCGAATATTATCAACAACTTCCAACCCGCCGTTCCAAAGAAGGATCAGAGAACTGGAAAGCCCGACTCGCAGCGGGTGAGGAAGCGTTCAAGAAACAAATACTTGATCGCTATAACGAGGGAACGCTGCTACGCCTTATGACCTGCACGTCGTTGCGCACGCGTCATGCGGCGACATTCGCCTTGAGCCTGATCGGCTCGATGGAATCTTGTGCCGCCTTGACAAAGTGTTTGCAGGAGGAAGACGAGGAGATCCGCCAAATGGCGATCGATGGCCTGTGGGCCATCTGGTTTCGTGCCGACAGCGAAGAAAACAACGAGGAGCTGAAACGCCTCGTCGCTCTCCGCGACCGGTCCAAAGCTCTTGCCGGACTTGATCAGTTGATCCTTCGTGCTCCGAGGTTCGCCGAGGCCTACAACCAGCGCGGCATCCTTCACTTCCGCTCCAAACAGTTCGAGCGCGCCATTGCCGACTGCGAAAAGACATTGAAACTCAACCCGTATCATTTCGGCGCTCAAGCGGGGTTGGGTCAGGCTTACCTCCAGGTACGCAAGAACAAAGCCGCCCTAAAGGCGTTTCGCGTAGCCCTGCGGCTGCATCCGTATCTGGACGGCGTCGCCGACGCGATTCGGAAACTCGAAAACGTCCTCGGCGATGATAAGAAGTGATACTTTACGTGACTCACCAGCCCCGAGCGCAAGCAAGCGCCGGGTTCCGCGTCTGAGAAACCGTCGCTTGCGCTCCGGGCTGGTGAAATGAATGTATTACCCGCGCAATTCCAACACACCCCACAACGTCGGATCCTCGGCCCAGGGAAACTCCACGTCGACCGCCAAGGTCTGCTCGCCCAACTCGCGGTCGTGGACAGCGTAGTAAAATCCGAGTTTCGGACTTTGCTCGGGATCGAAGCCATTGAGCGCCTCAGCCGGCAGGAATGCTTCGAGCAAGTAGCCGTCTTTTAGAGAGGCTCGTCGCAAGGCGACCGAGCTGGGCGCGACGCTCGGTGCATCCTCGAGCGCTCGGTTCATCTTGCCTTGCACGAAGACGGCTTCGTCTTTTTCCGCTCCGCCGCCAGCTGCTAACAGGTGGAACTGATGACAATAACGGCTGGCTCGATGGCTGGTGCGTGAATCGCGCGTATCGATCCAGACCGTGATGCCGTCCGCTTGCCGCGGTCGGGCCAGGTCGCCGCGCGGCGAATCTTGCTTGCCTTTGACGACCATCTGCACTGCAAGGCCGCCCGTGTTCCACGCCACGCGAATGTCGGCGAACGACGGACGCTCGTCCATCTCGGCGTAGTTGTCGACCCTGCATGACTCGGGCAGATCAAGCAGGTCATCCCCCTCGTCACGTGGCAAGTCGGCTACCAAAGGACAGGGGTGAGCGACCCGAAACAAAAATCGATTCGGCACCAACGGCATCGACGAAGCCCTCGCACTTAATTCAACAAACTACGCTGCAACACTTCCTTGGCCCGGTCAAACGTCGGATCCCACGCGATCTCGGGCGTACCCAGAGCGAGGCAATCGCGCACCTTTTCCAGAGTGTTCCGCGCCATGTGCGGGCATTTATTGCAGGCGCAGGTGATTCCGGGCACGGGATGATACCGATGTTGCGGCACCTTGTGTTCGAGCTGCCAGAGCATGTTCGCTTCGGTCGCCACCAGAAAATCAGTCGGGTTAGTATAGCCGGCTACGAAGCGTAGCATCGCCTCGGTGCCGCCGATGAAGTCGCTATGCTCGCGGATATTAGCGGGGCATTCGGGGTGGGCAATCGTCACCGATCCGGGGAATTTGCGCTTCTGTTCGAGCAGATCACCGACGCTGAAGATCTCATGCACCATGCACGAGCCGTCCCAAAGGATCATCTTGCGGCCCGTCACCCCTTCGAGATATTGACCGAGATGCCGATCCGGGACGAAGAGAATCTCCTGATCGGCGGGGACGCGCTGAATGATTTGTTCGGCGTTGCCCGAGGTCACCACCCAATCGGACAGCGCTTTCACCGCGGCCGTACTATTGATGTACGTCACCGTCTGGAGCTTACGACCGTTGATGCGCAGCATTTCTTGATAGCGCGCAGCTTGGGAGCAGGGCAGCTATCCGCGAGACTGCAGCCGGCCTTGAGGTCGGGTAGCAAGACGCGCTTGCTTGGGTTCAAGATCTTTGCCGTCTCGGCCATGAAGTGGACGCCACAGAACACGATGGTCCCCGTCGTCACCTTCATGGCCGCCCGCGCCAGATTCAGGCTATCGCCCGCGTAGTCGGCGAGCGCCTGAATCTCGCCCTCTTGGTAAAAGTGCGCCAAGATGGTCGCGTCTTGGCTCTTTTTGAGATCGGTTATTTCGGCAATCAGATCGTTCATGGACGACACTCCTACTTCGGCCCCGGCGGCACATATTTCGTCAGCCAGGCGAACACTTCTTTGTGCCAGTATTCGCTATTCTTCGGCTTGAGCACCCAATGCCCCTCATCGGGCAGATTGATTAACCGCGAGGGCACTTTTTGCCGCTGCAGGTTCGTGAACAGCTCCAACCCTTGCCCGAGCGGGCAGCGAAAATCTTTGTCGTTGTGAATCACGAGCATCGGCGTCTTGAACTTGCCCAGGTTGGCCGCCTTTTTGTGAGGCGAGAACTTCGCATAGGCCTCGGGCTTTTCCCAAGGCAGGCCGCCGTGTTCCCATTCGTCGAACCAAAGCTCATCCGTCGTCGCCCACATGCTCTCAAAGTTCCAGACGCTGCAATGAGTGATGAGACACTTGAACCGGCCGGTGCTTACCGAGAACCAGTTCATCATATAGCCGCCGAACGAGGCTCCGGCGGCGCCGATGCGCGTCTTATCGACATAAGGCAGCGCTTCGACGTAATCGACCCCCCTCATCAAGTCATCATAACACTTGCCGCCCCAATCCCCGCTTATTTCATCGACAAACTTCTGACCGAAGCCGGTGCTGCCACGCGGATTCGGCAGGACCACGACATAGCCCTGCGCCGCCCACAGCTCGGGGTTCCAACGGTTGCTCCAGCCATCTTCCCACGCCCCTTGCGGGCCACCATGGACGAGAAATGCGACGGGCCATTTCTTCTTCGGATCAAAGCCCGGCGGCTTGAGGATCCACATCTGCATTTTAGCGCCTTCGACGGGGACCTCGACACTTTCGGGTTCGGGCAGATCGAGTTCGGCTAACAGTTTGTCGTTGGCGTGACTCAGGAGCATCGACTTAGAAGCCCCCATAAGATTCAGCGTGTAGACCTCGGGAGGTGCAGACAACTTCGCGTGCGTGAATGCCAGATGCGTGCCGTCCGAGCTAACCGAGAGCGAGCCGCAGGTGCCGTCGCTCTTGAAGGAAAAACGGGCTCCCTTGGTGCCTCGAATTTCACGCATTCCATTATGGTCCGTGGTGAAGAGAAGCGAATCGGAACTCGATTTCGTCCAGAGAAATTCATCGACGGACAGATCGAGGTCCGACGTCAGGCTCTTCGGCTCGCCTTTGAATGTTCCGCTCGGATCCACCTCGACGACCATCAGCTCCCACTTGTCCGCCTCGAAACCGGCCCGTTTTTGGGCGCGATAGGCTAATTTCTTACCGTCATGTGAGAATTCGGGTCCACTGCTGGCGGCCTTGTTCTCCTTGGTCAGATTCTCTGTTTTCCCCCCAGCCGCCGGCACGCGCCAGATGCTGTAATTCGTGCTCCAGGCCTCATCGCGCTCAGGAGGAGCGGTGAATAGAAGATATTTGCTATCGGGACTGAAGCTGTAATTCTCGCCGGTCTCGAACGTGCTGGAGGTTGGATACGCATCGCGATCGCCGGGGGTGACGTCTTTCGGCTCGCCGCCCTTGCCGTCGTTGAACGGCATGACGAAGAGGTGCTGCCGTTTGTCCTCGACCCAGCTATCCCAGTGGCGATAAAAGAGCTTGGTGAAGACCTTAGCCTTGACGGGGCTTTCTTCGATCTCTTTTAGCTTTTTCTTGTTGAGATCATCGCTTTCCTTAAATGACTTCTTGGAAAACTCTGGGTAGACGGCCGAAACAAACGCGATCGAATGGCCGTCGGGCGACCAAAGGGCGCTGCCCGCGTCGGTGCTGATCGTCGTCAGCTGTTTCGCTTCGCCGCCGCTCAGGTCGATGAAAAACAACTGTGTCGTGCCGCTCCGATTCGACTCGAAGAGCAGTTTTTTGCCGTCGGGACTCCAGCGTGGATGGCGGTCTTTCTTGCCGGCGGGGCTGGTCAGCGCTCGCGGAGGCGTCTTGCCGTCGGTCGCGGCCAGCCAAATAGCGGAGCTACTTTTATTGGCCGCCAGATCGACGGTGCCGACGACATAGGCAACCTGCTTGCCATCAGGGCTTATCTGCGGATCGCTGACGCGCAAGAAGCGAAAGAGATCGTCAATCGTCATCGGCCGTTTCGCCTCGGCGCGAGCCATGGACGGCGCGACCGCGAGCAAAAGAATTGCCAAAATTGCCATCGCCTTCATCGCTAATCCTTTCCGAAAGCCGCGAACTCAAAAGATGCGGGAGCTTTGCGGATTCAGGATAAGCGCTGGGGGGAAGTGCGGCAATGGAAAGGTGAAACAAGCGCATTACCGAGCCTGAAGCGTAAGCGAAGAGCATTTGTATTTTTGAATTTCAAATACAAAATGCTCTTCGCTTACGCTTCAGGCTCGGTTGGTGTGTCTGACATCAGGATTACTGCGGCATCACGACGCCTTCGAGAATGACGGTTATCGGCGAATCTTGCAGGTCGGTCTTCAATTGTAGCTCACGCTTGAACTCGCCTGGCTTCGTGAGCTGACACTTGAATGTCACGGTTTGCACCGCCGCGGCGGTGGCGCTCGGATCTGAGAGTGTGATGTCGGTGCCGCCGCCCTCGATGCCTGTGACTTTGAACGGCTTGCTGCCGCGCAAAACGACGCGGCGAGTCAGGGCTTCGTTGACCTTGATAGAGCCGAGGTTGAGCAATCCGGGCGTCACTGTGAGAGCCGACTGGACATTGGCGTCGACGAGAACCGGCACTGTCGCGGCGGCGGGATCGTTGGTTTTGAGGTAAACAAAATCTTTGAGATTGCCGGTCGGGGCGTCGGGCTTGAGCGTCACTTCGACTTTGTAGCCGACCTGGCCCGGCTTGCGGTAGATTTCCTTGAACGTCGCCTCGAACGGCGCATCTTTACCGACGACGGCTTCGGTGACTGTCCAATTAAGCGTGCCAGCATATTCCACGTCGATCGATTGCGTCGATTTTTGGCCGCGTGGAACGGAGCCGAAGCTCACCTGGCCCGGATTGAAGACGACGTCAGCCCGGCTATTGGCGGAGACGCGAAGGTCAGCGCTCGAGATATGTTCCGGCCCGACCTTGACCTTGATTGCCACGGTCTTGCTGCCCGTAAAACGGCGGGCGTCCATCGTGACATTGATCGTGGTCGTTTCCAGCGGTTCCAGCACGCGTTTCTCAGCGGTAGCCGTCACGCAGCCACAGCCCGGTTCGATGCTGGTAATCTCCATGCGCACGGCATAGATATTGGTAACCGGGAAGCGATGGTACAGCTGTGATCCGCGCGGCACGTTGCCGAAGTCGTTGGTCAGGCCTTCCTTGAACATCTTTTCGGCCCAGCCTTGCGCGCCCGCCGGCCCGGCCGACAGAGCCACCAACGCCAGAGTCAACATCGCCTTTCGCATGATGATTCGCTCCTCCATCTCGCTGACTCGATGAGTCCATTCGGCCACGCGGCGCGATTCTAACATCGGCGCCTGGAAGAGAGAAGGCGGATTGGCGCGGGTGGCGAAAGTGCTTCGGTGAGCGACCGGAGTATGTAGCTTTCAAGAGCCGGGAGCGTGAGCGACCGGAGAGCGTTACAGTTGCTTAGACTTTCTCCGGTCGCTGACGCTCCCGGCGCGCAAGACTGCGCAGCTTCTCCAGCCAACCGGGTCAAGATCGCCTCATCCGTAGGATAATGCGAGGGCACTACCATTCGCAGCGGAATTGGCACCTCGTCCATGCGATACGCCGTGCCCGGCTCGTGCAAACCATAGATTGCCGTCGTGAACCGTACGGTCGGTGCCGCGAACAGCGACTCTCGTGGATACTCAAGGGCGATGGTCGGAATCGTTCGCAGATGAGCGAGCGCTTGGTCGGAGAAGCCGGCGATGCTCTCGCTGCCGACGAGTACACAGGCGTCGACCTCACGACGTTCGAGCATCTCCTTGGCCGAAAATTCGCCAGGATTGTAACGTGGATAACCTCGACCGAGGTTTACGCTAAATGGGAAGCCGGTCTGCCACGCGAGAACGCTATCAGCGCCGGCGACATCGCCATGCACGCGCATGCGCCGCGCATAGAAGCGGGTGTAGTCGTTCAGCTCGGTTACGAGCGCAAGCAGCCCTTCGACGCTGCGATGACCGAGCCCGGACATGCTCAGGCCAAGACCGAAAAAGACGATCCCAAATCGGCACTTCTTCATGCGTTCCACCAGATCGGCGAGCTGGGCGAGAGGGGCGCCGTGTTCGCTATCTTCTGTCGGTTGATGGCCGCGCAGCAGGCCGCGCATCGTCCAGAGAGCATCGAAATCCGTGCCCGGCTTAACTTGAATAAAAATATCCGCGATATCGCTGGTAGCCGTCGGCGCGACATCGACGACCACGACCGTGCGATCGGCGCGGCCATTGGGCACGAACAGGCCGACCGGATCGGTCGAATAGCGCTCGGTGTGCCGAGGATGGCTGTGCAGCGGATTTGTGCCCCAGAAAATGACGAGGTCGGCCCGGTTCTTCACTTCTCCCAGGGTGCAGGTCGATTCACCCACGGCTTGCAAGGCCAGCACCGATGGGGCATGACAGAGCGAGGCGGTCGTATCAATCGTCGCGCCGATGCCATCGGCGAGGGCCACGGCGGCACGTTGGCCCGGCGTCGAGCTGCGTGACAGGCCGTAAATTAGTGGGGAACGAGAGGAGTTCAGAATCTGCGTCGTGCGCTGGAAAGCCACCTCAAGCGGGACGGAAACGCCTTCGACTTCCGCGACTGGAACTGGCGTTGGATCATAGTTCAGAAACCAAGGCTCAGCGAGGCTGCAGCCGGGTTCCACTTTTGTGATGCGATCGCCTTCGACGGTTACACGTAAATCATCGCACACACAGCCGCATTGCGTGCAGGTGACGTTGTCGATGACGGGCATAGACGTCCAGTGAAAAAGACGAACATTACCGAGCCTGAAGCGTAAGCGAAGGGCCTTTGTATTTTTGAATTTCAAATACAAAGGCCCTTCGCTTCAGGCTCGGTAATACAAACCTCGATGACACAAAACTTACAGCGACCAGCCCTTGCGATACTCGGGCTTGATGAGCGCTGCCGCTTCGGGCACATTGGTCACGCTCAGAGCGGCGCCGTTCCATTCGAGCGGCTTGCCGATGCGCATGGCGACGTTGCCTAGCAGGATCGTCTCGGTCAGCATCGCGGCGTAGTCGAAGTTCGAGAAAGCAAGCGCTGGCTTGTTTTCCTTGATCGCCTTGACCCATTCAATCTTTTGGCCGCGGTCGCCCTGGTTATTGCTGGCCAACTTCTCGGGCTTGCCTTTGACGCGTTCGACGCCGTCGGTGGTGACGATGTAGGAATCGGCGCCGTAGTCGTCGGGCGAGAACAGGGTCGCTTTGTCGCCGATGAGGAACGAACCGCTGGTGACGTTCGTCTTCTTGTCGCCGTTCTTAAACATCCATTTTCCATCCTTGAAGTAGATGGAATACCCCGTCTCGCGTTCGCCTTGGCCCTTGACGAGTTCGGGAGCGGGCAGAACGTTGGGACCGTCCGGCTTCTTCTTGCCTTCGTACCACACGAACTTAACCGGTGGCATTTCGGCACGGGCGGGGAACTGGAAGGTGATGTGGGCCCAAGCCGGGTACGTTTCCGGATTGATCTCGCCGCTCTCGGCGACGATGCTCGTCGGCGATTTGAGCTGGAGCGCCATGAAGGCCATGTTGGCGGTGTGGCACGCCATGTCGCCAAGGGCGCCGGTGCCGAAATCCCACCAGCCGCGCCATTGGAACGGAATGTAGTTCTTATTGTAATCACGCATCGGCGCGGGGCCGATGAATTGGTCCCAATGAATGTTCTCAGGAACCGGCTGAGACGGGTAGCGGGCGACGACTTTCGGCGCCTGGTTCCAAATCGGGCGATTCGTCCAGACGTGCGCTTCGCTGACTTTGCCAATCGCACCATCGCGGATCAGTTCCACCGCGCGACGCAGGCCGTCGGCGGCTGTGCCCTGATTTCCCATCTGCGTACAGACGCCATACTTGGTGGCGGCTTCGCGCATGGTGCGGGCTTCGAAGACGCTATGGGTCAGTGGCTTCTGGCAATAAACGTGCTTCTTGTTCTTGATGAACAGCATCGCCGCGACGGCGTGGGTATGATCGGGCGTGCTGACGGTGACGGCATCGATGTCTTTGCCCATTTCGTCATACATCTTGCGGAAGTCGTTGAACTTCTTGGCCTTGGGAAACTTTTCGCCTTTCTTTGCGAGCTCTTTGTCGTCGATGTCGCAAATAGCAATGATATTGCCCTGGCTGCCGGCATCGTCGGTGTCGCTAGAGCCTTTGCCGCCGACGCCGATGCAAGCAATGTTCAGCGTACCGTTGACGTCGCGCGACTTGGCGCCTTCCGTCACGCTGCCGCCAATCCAGACGCCTGCGCCGACGGCGGCGCTGCTCTGGAGGAACTTACGCCTTGATAAACGACGAGCCATGGAGAGTCTCCTTGTGTGGTGTGGGTGCTAGGGGCCGATGTTGCATTAGAGTTTATGCACATCTGCACAGCCATGCAATCAATTACTTTAGTGATTTTCAGGCGATTTCTAGGATTGTGAATTACCGAGATGGTAGAGGCGCTGCAGATTTGCTGGTTTAACGTAAAAAAGGAGCGATCTCCGCTTTCAAGAGCCGGGAGCGTGAGCGACCGGAGCAAGCCCTACCAGAGCTTGCTCCGGTCGCTCACGCTCCCGGCTCTTGAAAACAGTTCGTACACGCATTGCTATTTTTCTTTCTTCACCTTCGCTTCATAGCGTTCCGCTTCGGCGAGGCTGATCAATCCGTCGCCGTCCTCGTCTATCAGGCGAAATTGTTCTTCGGTGCCGAGCCACTCTTTAAGCGAGACGTCGCCATCGCCGTTGCGGTCCATCTTCCGGAACCAGACAGGGCCGCGCGGCATTTTCGGCGGGCCGTTCTGTCTCACATTGCCGAAGAAGGTGTTGCCCTGCCCAAAGCTGGCCTGGAAACGGCGCGGGATGTCGTTTTGCGCCAGGCTCGTGCCATCCTTGGTCAACGGCTTCAGCTTGCCCCAGGCCTCGCGCAGCTCGCGCATCGACAGTTGATTGTCATGGTTGCTATCGATCAACTCGAAGAGATCCCGGCCTTGGTCACTCAGGTTGACCGTCACGAAGCAGGCCGAGCCGAGCGCTTGCAGATTGAGATACTCGGTCAGTTCCGCTAGCGTCAGCTTGCCGTCGTTGTCGCGGTCGGCAAAGCGGAAGATCTCTTTCAAGAAGTCCGTCTTCATCACTTGCTTGCGATCGAGGACGTTCTTTTTCTCTGTGTCGGCGTTTTTGAATTCTTCGAGATAAAACTGCCTGACGTTTTGAAAGCGGTTGAATTGGTTTTGGCCTAAGGCCAGTGCGTTGAGTTCGATTTTGGCGTCTCCCAGCGTCAGGTCCGCGCTCGTCGGGTCGACTTGTTTATAGGCGGCGGCGAGCGGCAGCGGTTTCTCGCGCGGGTTGAACAACTCGATTTGTTTTTCCTTGGCCATGTTATAGCCAAGCTCGCGGCCAAGGCCCGATACGAACTGGCTCGTCAGGGTTTCCTTTTGAGCCGGTTTGCCGACTTTAACCATCATTTCGAGGTCGGGGTTGCGCCGAAAGAACTTGACGAGTTCCGCCGCGTCGAGGTGATCGTCTTTGTTGACGTCGAGTTCATCAAACAGCTCTTTCGGCAAGCCGATCTCTGATCGTGAGACTTTGTCCTTTTTGGCCTTGGCATAGGTGGCAAGGAGCTGTTGAATCGGCCCATCCAGCGGTTGCCCCGGGACAAGCTGCACGAGCGGTTCATTTGGTGAGAGTTTGCCGCGTTGTCCGGGGGCGTAGAGAACTCCGCCGCCCCGTTGATCTGGGGTTGCGCCCTGGAGCAATTCCTCACGGGAGATGAGTTCGTCTTCGTTGTCGTCGAGGCGAGAAAACGCCGATTCGGCCTTCGCCAAGCTTTCCGCTGTGAGCTTGCCATCCTTTTGACCGGTCAAATGCGTGTAGATGATATCGGTCACCAGATCCATGCGCGGCCCGTTTCTCATCGAGTTGAAGCGCACAGGCGGCAATGCTTCGAGGTAGTAAAGCACGAACTCCTCGCGCGTGACCTTGCCATCTTTGTTCTTGTCCATCTCGGCCATTTTTGCTGTTTGGCCTCCTTGCTGACCGAATCCTAAGTTGCCGCTCAGATGTTGCTGCAGAAAGTTCACGTTGGGGCAACGCTCGGCTTCTTCCTTGGATAGCGTGCCATCCTTGTTGAGATCGAAGTGATCGAATAGCCGATTGAAGAAATCGTCCCAGCTCTCGTAATAAGGCTTGCCATTCATCTGAAAGTGAATGCGAGGAGGACGGGCCGATCGCTTGCAAAGAAGGCGCCTTCGACGTAATCCGTCTTGAGGACCTTGAACGCCAGCTTCATCGCAAGGTCGGACAGACTCCGACGGGCGGATTCCAGGGCCGCGTTGACGTTCGATTGTATCTCCGGAGTCTGGGCCCGGGCCATTGGCGCGCAGCAAAGGCCGGCAAACAACGTAAGAGATAATAAAGATCTCATGCGAGCACCTCCTTGACGGGCTTGGCGCCGGCGTCGGCCAGGCGAATCGGGCGGCCCACGTTGGACATATTCTGCTTGGTCGGGTCGAGGCCGATCGCCTTGACCACGGTGGCGACGAAGTTCGGCACGGTGACCGGATTGTCTTTGACTTCGTTACCGTCCTTTGAGGAGGCACCGAAGACCGTGCCTCCCTTGACCCCGCCGCCGCCGATGACGGTGCTCCAGGCATTGGGGAAATGGTCCCGGCCGCCCTGGTTGTTGATCTTGGGTGTGCGGCCGAATTCGCCCATCCAAACGACGGTCGTCGTGGGCAGTAGGCCACGCTGATCGAGGTCTTGTATCAAGGTCGCCCAGGCGGGATCGAGAACCTCGCAGAGCTTGCGGACCATCTCGAAGTTGTTCGAGTGCGTGTCCCAGCCGATGAAACCGTTGGCGTCGACGCCATTGAGCGTGACCTCGACGAATGGCACGCCGCGCTCGACGAGCCGCCGCGCCAGCAGGCACCCTTGGCCGAACATATTTCGGCCATAGGCGTCGCGCAAGGACGCGGCTTCCGAATCGAGCTCGAATGCCTTGGCGGCATCGGTCTTCATGAGACGAGCGGCCCGCTCGTAGGCTGACTTATGGCTGGAGGTGGCAACACCGGGGTGCCGCTCGCTGAATTCGTGGCTCACCTCACCAAGAAGCGTCATGCGGGCGTCGTGATGTTCTTTACCGATGGAGCCGGGTCGCGCCAGGTCTTCGACTTTGAGAGCCTTTTCATAGTTGACTCGATTGCCATTGAAGGCGTTGGCGCTGCCCACCGTCAGCGGCGCGTATTGTGGCCCGAGGAAGCCGGAGCCGTAAGCCGCCGGGGCGAAGAAGCTGAATGGCGCAATGCTGACGAAGTTCGGCAGGGCGGCGTTTTCATCACCCAATTCCTTCGACACTAGCGCGCCGAGTGGCGGATAGTGGATCGGTCCCTGCGGCAGATAGCCAGTGCGCATGTACGAGGTGGCGCGCGTGTGGTCGCCTTCCTTGGTCGTCATCGGGCGCAGGATTGACAGGTGCTTCATCTGTTGAGCGATCTTGGGCAGATGCTCGCTGATCTCGATGCCCGCCACGGTTGTCTTGATCGGCTTGAACGTGCCGCCGTTGGCATGGCCCGGTTTCATGTCAAAGGTGTCGGTCTGAGTTGGGCCGCCGTTCATCCACAAGAGGATGCAGGCGCGCTTGCGCTGCGGTTGGTTTTCCGAATCCGCCGCCAGTCGGCCGAGCCAACCAGAAAGGGAATAACTGACGACGCCGGCCGAGCTGAGTTTGAGCCACTCGCGGCGCGACAGGGGGGAGTTGATATTCGCGGACATAGTGGGTTCTCCCAGTGGATCATTGTGTTCGTGTTGATTTCGTTTCGTTTTCGCTTAGTCGCGAGCCGTCAGGCGAGCGCTGTTTGATAGCGCTATCCCACAGCGCTCGCCTACCGGCTCGCGGCTAAACAATCGTTAATCAATGGTTCAACAAAAACTCAGGACTGTTCAATAGAGCCCAATAGAGATCGGCCAACGCCTGTTTCGGTTTGCCGGTGGCGCCGCCTTTGATGACGAGCTTTGTCAGCTTGTCGAGTTCTTCGGGCTGGGGCTTGCGGCTCAGGACTGCGAGATAGAGCGACTCGATCTTGCCCGGGGTGTCCAGGAAAGGAGAGCTCAAAATCGCGGCGAGGGCCTGGCCCTTGTCGCTGTCGGTCAAATCCATGATGAGGGTGTTGTTCATCATCGCCAGCGCTTGGGAGATCGACGTACGATGCTCGATCGGCTTGTCCTGGCTGTTTTGGAACTTGGAAAGAAACATACCGCGCGGCGAGTTTGGATTGTAGAAGCGCTGCTGGCGGTTAAACGGGTCACGGTAGCCCGTGGCCACGACGAGACTGTTGAACAACTGCTCCGGCGTCAGGCCTCGAACGGCCATGTGGCTGAAAAGACGCGGGTCGGGCTGGTCGCCGCTATCGATCGTGCTGGCCCGGCGGTAGGTCCGCGACAGGGTGATGGCGCGGATGATGAATTTATTGTCGTAGCCCGATTTGATGAAGGCGCGAGCAAGTTCGTCGAGGACTTCCGGATGGCTAGCTGGATTTTCTGGATCGAAATTATCCACCGGATCGACCAGGCCGATGCCGAAGAAGTGGGCCCACAGGCGATTGACCGCCGTCCGCGCGAAGTAGGGATTCTCAGGAGCGGTCATCCAGTCGGCGAACGACTCGCGGGCGCTGACTTTGAATTTCCAGCGCGGCTCCGTGCCGTCGAGGAACTGGGCCTGGGCGATGCGCTCCGTGTTGGGAATGGCCATCTCGCGGCGATCGGTAACTTCGGTGACCGGCCCATAGATGCCGTTGCGACCCGTGCGGACGCCGGCGAAGAACGACGCCTGGCTCCAGAATTGTTCGCGGCTCCATTTGGCGAACGGATGATCGTGGCATTGGGCGCATTCGAGACGGATTCCCAGGAAGACACGGACGGCTGACGCGGCGATTTCTTCGGGCTTGCCGTCCTTGGCCTGATAAAACGCCATCGGCGAGTTGTCGCCTCGGCCGTAATAGCCGGGCCGCCTGCCTTCCGTTCGGTCCATCGGCAGCGTGATGATCTCGCGCACCATCTTGTCGTAAGGCGTATTCTCGCGCATCTGCTTGCGCAGCCAATTTTCGATGCCCGGCACAAGATAGTATTTTTCCATATCCTGGCCGGCTTCCGGCAACAGCAGCTCACGCCAGATCTGCGTGAAATGGCTGATGTAGCCGGGGCTTTCGAGCATCCGTTCAACGGCGCGCTCGAACTTTTCCGAGCCGGGGTCGCCGAGATACTTGCGCGATTCGGAGACGGCCGGAATGCGGCCAAGAATGTCCAGCGACAGGCGGCGGAGCAGCGTCGAGTCGCTCGCCAGCGGCGCGTGTTGGATGCCGGCCTTGGCGAGGCGTGCCTCGATCATCTGATCGATGCGCTCGGCTAATTGCCGCGCGTCATTGAGGTTGGGCGGGCCCTCGGCTCGGCCCACAGTCGCCAGCAGGCACCAGGCCACCAGCGCGAGAATCCAGAATCGATGTGACGCCATCGTCGGTCCCTCCGGTTGCGGAAATCCCGTTGTCTTCGTTTTCGTTGACTACTTCGTCTTCACCGTCTTCACGACGTCCGCCGCGCCTGGCGCGTCCCATAATTTCACGCCGCCATCGGCCCCAGCGCTCGCCAGCGTCTTCCCATCTTTCGAGAACGCGACCGAGAATACGATCCCTGTATGAGCGACATACGAAGCCTTCTCGGTCCAGTCGTCGGCAGTCAAAACCATGACGAAGCCATTGCCTGTCCCGAGCGCCAGGTATTTGCCATTTGGGCTTATAGCGAGCGAGCGTATGTAGGGAGGCACGGCCAGTTCCCGGACTACGCGGTGGGTGACGACATCCCATGCCTTCAGTGTTGGACCACCGTTGGGAGCGCTACTGCCGCCGGCAATGACTGTGCGCCCATCTGCCGAGAAAACGACCGCCGAGATGGCTTGATCGAGCGTGCCCAGGGTCGCTTTGGGAATGCCGGTGGCGACATCCCACAGCTTCACGGTGCCCGGGTTTTTTACCTTATAGTCGCCTGTAGCTGTAACGAGCGTCGTGCCATCAGGGCTAAGGGCGATCCCTAATATAGGCATATCCTGTTGGGCGAACGTCGCTTTCAGCTTGCCGGATTCGACATCCCAGGTGCGGACCGTTTTAGCATCGTCGGCCGAAATCAGTGTTTTACCGTCTGCCGTAAAGAGGATGCGGCGGATCTGGCCGGTACAACCTTCGAGGGAGTTTATCTTCTTGCGCGTTCTCGACGTCCCAAAGCAAGATCGACTTGTCGCCGCCCGCCGTGGCCAGCAGCTTGCCATTGGGCGAATAGGCGCCGGCGGCGACGTGACTGCCGTGACCCTCCAGGATGGTGCGGTTCTTGTCCTCGGCCAGTGCGAAAAAGGTCACGTCGACCGGCATTTTACCTGTGCCGCCACCGACCGCGACATGTTTGCCATCCGGCGTGAAGGTCGACGCATTCGAGCCAATTAGTCGGCCCCGTCAGGTTGGCGACCTCCTTGCCCGTTTCCCTGTCATAGAGCTTGGCCTTGGCCGATTTGTTGATGAGACCGCCGACCACAGCGATGAGCTTGCCGTCCAGGCTGAAGGCGACTCCCAGCACGCGGCCCACGGTGCCGTCCGAATAACGGCGGATTTCTTTCCGATCGGCCACCGTCCAGGCAATCGCTCCGCTCTTGTCATCGGTAGCACCCGTGTTATAACCCGCGGCCAGCATGGTGCCGTCCGCACTGAAAACCGGGCTGCAGGCGCGTTCGCCCGGGATCGGCAGCTTGGCCACTTCCTTGCCCGTTATTGGATCCCAAAGCCGTACTGTGCCGTCGGCGCCAGCGCTGGCCAAGAGGTCGCCTTTTGGATTGAACGCGATGCCGCGCACGAGCTTGTCATGGCCCGTCAGATCATGGAGAACCTTGCCGCTTTCCGGATCCCATAACTTGACAGTGCCGTCGCCCGAGCAGCTGGCCAGGATCTTGCCATCCGGCGAGAATGCCACGCCGAAGAGCGGACCTGTATGGTCGTTTAACGCCAGGTCTTTCTCTTTGCCCGTTTCCACGTCCCAGAGCTTGAGTTCGCCTGGATCTTCATCGCCGTAGACGCCGGCGGCCGAAGCCAGGGTTTTGCCATCCGGCGAAAAGGCGACCTTGTAAACCTGGAACTGATGGGCGTTCAAGGTGTTCTTGAGCTTGCCCGACGGCATTTCCCAGAGGCGAATCGTGTTGTCAAAATGCGAGGTGGCCATCAATTTGCCATCCGCCGAATAGGCGATGCTCAGCGTATTCGCGCTCGGTTCCTTGAGGCTCGGAAGGGAGACGCTCGACCCGAGCCGGCGCAACACGACTTTTTTGTCATCGCCCGCGGAAGCAAGTATCGTGCCGTCGGGGGATAACGCCGCGAACCAGACCTGGCCAGTATGGTCGTTATAAGTCAGCTTTGGCGTCACCGGCGGGAAGGTCCCGTTCCAGCGCAGCACCGTCGAATCGAGCCCGACCGTCAACAACGTTTGAGCGTCCGGTGAGAACGCCAGAGCCGTCACGATATCGGTGCTGCCCGGCAAGATCGTTCGCGCAGCGCCGGTGACAGGGTCATGAATGTAGATATTCTGCTCCATTCCCGCGCTGGCGAGCAAAGTGCCGCGCGGCGAGAACGCCACGCACGTTACGATGTCGTTTTGCTTGATATTGGCCTTTTCCTTGGAGGTTGCCACATCCCAGATCCGCACCGAGTTATCCTCGGAGCCGCTGGCGACGGTCAGGCCATCAGGGGTGAACGAGATTGCCCGGACGGCGCCCTCATGGCCTTTGAGGGTGGTACGTTCTTCGCCGTTTTCCATATTCCAGATCTTGATAGTCTTGTCACCGCTGCCGGAAGCCAACCATTTGCCGTCGCGGCTGAAGGCAACAGCGCGCACGGTCCCCTTGTGACCTTTGAGAATGCGGCGTTCCAGGCCGGTCGTCACATCCCAAAGCCGCACGGTCTTGTCGTAGCCGGCCGAGGCCAACGTTTGACCGTCGGGGCTAAAAGCGACACCGAAAACCCAGTTAGTGTGGCCTTTGAGCGCGAACCGCTCCTGGCCGGTAAAGGCATTCCACACGCGAAGCGTTCGATCAAAGCTCGACGTGGCGATGAGCTGCCCGTCCGGCGAGAAGGCCACGCCCGAGACCGCATCCGTATGCCCTTCGAGTTTCAGCAGCGGTTCGCCTTTAGCGTCCAGGATCCTGACGCTTCGGTCCTCCCCGGCGAGGGCAACGCGCGAGCCGTCGTTGGAGTAAGCAACGGCCAACAGCGGAAACAGGGCCTCATTCCGCTGCGAACGCGGCGTCAGCGTCGTACGCAGCGTCTTGTCCGCGATGTTCCAGATCTTCACGGTCGTGTCGAAGCTGCCTGTCAGGATCTCTTTGCCACCGGGCAGGAAAGTCGCGGTCGTCGTCCGTTTGGCGTGAGTCGGCGAAATCGTCACGACCTGGGTGCAGCCTTTTGTCTCCCAAATGCGCAGCGAGTTGCCATAGGCCGTGGTCGCCACCTGGGTGCCGTCGGCATTGAAACTCACGGCGGTGACGGGGAAGGTGTGCGCTGTCCTCGTGTGGAGCAGCGTGCCTTTATCGGCATCCCAGAAACGAACGGTATTGTCCGCGCCGCCCGAGACCACCAGCTTGGCGTCCGGCGAAATACCGACGCACTCGGCCAGGGCCGTGTGGCCTTTGAGTTGTTTCAACTCTTTGTTCGTCGTCAGATCCCAGAGCCGAACCGTCATATCCTTGCTGGCCGAGGCGAGGGTCTTGCCGTCGCGCGACAGAGCCAGGCCGAGAACCCAATCGGTGTGCCCCGTCAGCGTGGCCAACTCCTTGCCATCTTCGATATTCCAGATCTTTATTGTCTTGTCGAGACTGGCAGTGATGAGCCGTTTGCCATCGGGTGTGAAGACGAGAAAATTGAGCGATGCCGCGTGACCCAGGAACGTGCGGATCACCTGACCCGTCGCCGGATCGCGGAGCTTGGCAGTCTGATCGAATTCCGCAGTGGCGAGGAGCTTGCCGTCCGGCGAAAAGCGGACGCAACGGATCGGCTTGGTAGTACGAAGCGCGGCACGCTCGCGGCCGTCCGGGAGATCCCAGAGGACCAATTCGCCGCCTTCGCCGGTGCCGCCCGAACCGACGGCGAGATTTTTGCAATCTGGCGACACATCCGTCGACCAGACCTCGCCCGTGCTCGACTGCCGGAACGGCAGCGGTTGCTGGGCGAAGCTGAACGGCTCTTCACGGCTGCCCGAATTGGACGCGACCTCGTTCGCAACCGCCGGCGACGGCTCTTTTGCCTGAGGCTTGGCGTCGGCCGCGAATCGCCCAATGGTGGGTGCCAAAGGCAACAACAACATTGCGAACAAAATAGCCAGCCGACCAGGGAGCGATAGACCGCGCGGCGTGGCGCAGCGGACGATCATCGCCAATCGCCGTTTCAGGAAATACATGCGCCCGAAGCCACTCGCCGCCATCGGCAACGGCATCTGCTTTTGCGACAGGAAATCGATCGTATCGAGCAAGGCTCCAGCATAATGATGGGCCACACCCGGCAGCTCGCCGACGACCCAGGCATCGCAGCACTCTTCCTCGGCCGCCTGGAGTTGCCGGCGGGCAAACCAGACGAGCGGATACCACCAATAGAGAGCTTGCGCGAACAATTCGATGAACCGCACGATATGATCGCCGCGCCGCAGATGGGCCAACTCATGTACGAGCAAAGCGGCCTGGCCTTCGGGGCTCAACCGAGCCAACAAGGCTTCCGGGAAATAAAGTCGCGGTGCTCCGGTCGCCCAGAGCAGCGGCGGCAACGGACCGGGGATGATAAACACTTCGGGGCAATGGGCGAGGCCCAAGCGTCGGGCTAGCGCCCGGGCCTGATTCCGCAACCCGGTCGGCGCCGGCTTAGCCAAACGCAGCAAGCGTTGAAAACGAGCGATGCGTCCAAACATCAAAACTAGGCAAATAATCGTGCCGCTTAGCCATATGAGGCCCATAGTGTTCAGCAGGATCGTGGCCCAAGCAATCGGTTCCAGCTTCGCCCCGGCGGCGGCGGCAATTGTCGTCAAATTCTCACGATCGATGACGAGCGGCGGCCGGGTGTCGGGCTGCACGAGCGCGCGCGGCGCGACTACAGGTACCGGCTGCGGCATGGGAAACTCGACGCCAGCCGCGCCTGGTAGATCGCTGACTCGGGCCAGCTTGCCTTGATTAACCTTGTCCCTGCCGTCCGTCGTTGGCGTTGGTGGCTCCGCTGCCGCGAAGAGCTGCTCCGACGCGCGCTCTTGAATCTCGTTCGCTTGAGGTTCCGGCCTGAGAAGGGGCAGCGACAACGGCACGAACGGCGGCGTCAGCAGCTTGAGCAGCACCAGCAACCAGAGACAATGGACCAGCGCCGGCCGCTTGCTCCAGCGGCCCACGGCGAGCGCGAACAAAGCCAGCAACGAAGCTAACGCGGCATTGGCCAGGCCAATCTCGATGAGAGAATACACAAACGACTCCTTTCAAGGGGAGACGTCCCCCGGAGGAGAAGAGAGGTCCTTGATCTGTTTGAGAAACGATGCGCAATTCCTGTCGTTCCGTCGCACTGAATTCCTCGGCTCGCAGCAAATGCATCAAGATAGGCGTCAACGAGCCGCCGCACAGTTTTTCCGCCGTGCGCCGCAACCGCCAGCCGATTAGTGTTTCGAGGTCAACCGCCGCCTTGAAGCGGTGCGGCCAAACAGTGCGGTCGCGCTCCACACACGCTGGCACCTTGGCTTCGAGTCGTTCCAGCAGTTTTTGGACAGTGCTATACTGCCCCGCGGTCCCCTGGGGATAAAGCAGATCCGTCAACTGCCGTATCGAGGCCGTGCCCAACTGCCACAAAGTCTGGAGCACGGCCAGTTCCGCATCGGTTACGTCGGGTAGCATCGGGTCCATAATTCAGCCTGATGAGTAAGGTGTCAGGATGAGATTAAGACGAGTTGTCTGAATTGTCAAGGAATTTCTGAGAGAAGTGGGATTTATTGACGATGCCGGCTAAAACGCGCCGGCCTGGAGCGCTACAAGCCCCAAGCGCAAGCGCGGGGTTCGGTGTCAAAGAACCCAGCGCTTGCGCTTGGGGCTGGTAAGGTTTCCCAGTGACCGGTTCGGCGGTTCACGCCAATTCTTCGAAAAGACGGGAGAACTCGGCGGCGACGGCTGCGTAACATTCGCACGCCTGGACTTCGAGGGCGGCGCGATTCACAATCTCGATCTGACCCCGCCTGTTGTTGATCACGCCACTTTTTTGCAAGGGAAGTAACACATCGGTCACGCTAGCGCGCCGCACACCCAACATAATCGCCAGAAACTCATGGGTCAGCGGCAGAACATTGGAGCCGACGCGATCCTGTGTCATAAGCAGCCAACGGCAGCAACGTTTGTCGATCGTGTGCAGCCCATTGCAGGCGACGGCATAGGCGACTTGAAGCGCGAAGGCAGTGTTGTAGCGGACGAGGATTTGTCGCAGCGGGCCGTCGTGCTTGGCCTCCTCCATAAAGACGTCAGCTTTCATGCGCAGACCTTCGCCAGCGACTTGGACCATCACCTCATAGGGCGAGGATGCGCCGCCGATAAACGCCGTCAATCCGGCCACCCCCTCGTTGCCGATCGTCGCTACTTCGATGGCGTCGCCATCCGACATCACGGTCATCGCCGAAATGATGCCGCTCATGGGGAAGTAAACGTAATCGATCGGACCACGGGCCTTGTAGAGAACCTGTTTTAATTTGAATGGGGTGAGCCGAAGCGCTGGACCTAGACGCTGAAGCTCGGCCGCCGGCAACAGTGCCAGAAGTCGATTGCCGGGGAGCCCAATGTAGGGAGTGTCGCTGTTTGCCATCAAGGGCCTCGATATCCTAGAAAGGACCACCGAAGGCCCCCGGGCCGACTAAAAAGAAGTCTGTCGCGCAGGGAAGGTGATAGTTTCTGACTTCCGACAGAACCAAATTCAAAAACGAGGTTATTTTCGCTGCTCATGGAGCCAACTTTACATTCTACGACGTTTCTTGCAATGGCATTTTGATCGATCCTATTTTCTAGTAAATCTTTGCTGACAAACGGCTTGCGACAATCCAAAAAACCAATGAAATTTCGCTGTTTTGGTACGAAAACGTGCTGACAGTTTTCGCGCGCTCGACACAATAAATAGGAGTCTAAGCACCAAAAACATCTTGTTCCCAGCACAAGGTGCAAGGAGGGATTCAGAGTAACGGGCGGAGCCCCTCGTATCACCTATTTAGAATGTCAGGCGGACAATGTGCTTACCCAACAGGAAAGCAGGGTTGTCGATCCTCGTCATCGACGACAATGCCGATTGCGCCGAGAGCATGGCTCTGTTGCTGAGACTTTGTGGGCACGAAGTGGAGGTCGCCGACACTGGTTTAGGTGCGCACGAACGCCTGAACAGTCGCCACTACGATGTGGCGCTTTTGGAGATTCGCCTGCCTGGTGGTATGAATGGCTGGGAGGTTGCCGAGCGAGTGGTTCCGTGCCAATGCGGAAAGCGTCCGTTTCTCATCGCGGTGACGGGCTACGGCCAAGAATGCGACCGCTGCCATTCCCGCGCGAGCGGCATTGACCTTCACCTCACCAAACCGATCGACCCGGATGGCCTGGAGTCGGTATTGAAGCGTCTGCAAGGACTAATGATCTGGTAACGGTCTCTTGAGATTGTCCAATAAAGCTTGTGGCGGCACGTTTCCAACGTGCCGATGCGCCGTGGCCGGGGTCGGTACTCTGACGCCATACGCATCTTAAGGCATCGAACCTGTTTTTCGCCCCGGCAGGGGCGAAGGGCTGTAGCCACGGGTGAAGCGAAGCCCGCCGCGAGGCGTGCGCAGCGTAACCCGTGGTTTGAGTGCGATTTGCGTGTCTTTCGCCCCGGAGGGGCGATGGAATCCATCGCCCCTCCGGGGCGAAAGACAACCTACACTACAGCCTACCACGGGTTGCGCTTCGCTCCACCCGTGGCTACAATCCTTTGCCCCTACCGGGGCGAAAAACGCCAGCACAAGGCCCCGTCCTATAACATCCCCTTCTCGAAATTCGCCGAATGGCCGCCGGGGATGGCTTTGCCCGCCCGCACCAGCCGCCAGCGCTGCCGGACTACGTCCGGCGCATAATTTCGATAGATAAAATCGGCCCGCAGCGCCATGGCCCCGCGCGCCGCCAGTTCGCCGAGGCGCGGCGACAAGCAAAACGCCCCTTGATTGAGGACGATCGTGCGGCAGTGATAATCGAGCGCGGTCACCCGCTCGCCGTGGCTCGATTCCATCTCCATGCTCTCGAACTTGCAATTCGCCTTGCCGGGACAGCCGCCGATCAGATTCGCATAGGCACACGACTCGGCGACGAACAACGGCGTATCCTGATGCACGATCAGCACGGCTCTCGAGCCAAATTCCGCCAAGAGGGTGGTCACATTTTCGAGGCCGTCTTCCGGCGACAAAGCGAATCGGCTCACGCCCATGTGGAGAAGTTGCCGCGCGGCCATGCGGTTGATGACGTAAACCGACCAATCGGTGGCGATGTCGAGCGTCGTGGATGGCGTCGTCGGATCGATCCCAAGGAAGCTCCAGGCCGAAAGATTGGCGGCTTCCCACTTGGTCCAGCCCGCGGCGCGAAGCCGTTCGATCTTATGGCGAATGCCGTTGTCCTCCCATTTACGCGTCAGCGCCGGCAGCGCCAGCCTAATGCGCTCGCGGCCTATTGTGGTCGCCAACTGTTCGAGCTTCTCCACGAGCAGAGTCGGATGATCGCGCGCGATGTCGACGATCAGTTCGTCGACGCCGAGCCAGTCCGCTGGCTCAAACGCATCCACGAAGCCGATCTGATCGATCTTGATCGACCAGCGAAAGCCATCCGCGCGGCGGGCGACCTTTTGCTTCGGCGGACAGGCTTCGGCAAGAACGCGCTCGATTCGTTGCGTCCGGCGGGCTTCGAGCGCTGATTCGACGCTGCTTGTCAGCTCGCGGCGGAGGGCGTTGAGACGAGAGACTGGGGCGAACAAACCATCGGGGTTCTCCAAACGGAACGAATCGAGTGACAACGCCGTGTCACCCCATTTGCTGAACGCCTCGCGCGCCGCTATCTCGATTGCCGCCCGATCACGCGCCGGCGTGCAAGGTCCAGAAACGACGCACGACACTTCCTGACCACCCGTGATAGAAGCGACCGCCCGCATCTCGGTCGCGCTCGAAGGTCACGACGACGCCGATCGGCTGGCGAACGCGGTAGAGCCCCGGTTTAGGCCGTGAATGGCGATAGCGCTGCTTCACTTGCTGGGAGGAGGAGCAATAAACCGCCGCCCCTGGCGGCAATTCAGGGTGATCGACCGGCAGCCCAACTTCGACGAAAGCGCCGGCCGGAGCCTGGATCACTTCAGACGAACGGCGCGGCCCATTCAGGTAAAGGTGATCGATCGCGAAGCCAAACGGCTTGCCGAGAATCGGCAGATCGACTTGCAGGCCGTCGTGTCGTTCCAAGGCGCGTGAGGTGCGGAAACAGAGCCGAGCAAACTCGCCCCGACCGCGGACCTCTTCGACATGCCCGACGAGCGTGCCGCGATGCCCGACGGTGTCGCGATCGGCTACCTCTTTGTCACGATGCGACTGCAAAAAGAGCGGCGTCCAGGGTCGGCTGAAGACCGTCTGCATATCGGCTTCGCGCTCCGCTCGCTCTTCGCGCGGCAGCTCGCCGTCGATCAGGCGGCGATAATAATCGGTCGTCGTGGCGACATAAAGCGGCGACTTTTTGCGGCCTTCCACCTTGAAGCACGACACACCAGCGCCTGCACGCGCCGGGATATGGTCTGGTAGAGCCAGGTCCTTCATCGAGAACGGGAAGCCCGTGCCCGGGTCGCGTTTGACGGCGGAGCCATCGCGCAGTGTCTCGGGAGCGCCTGAACCTCGAACGAATCGCGGCAAGAATAGGAACACTTACCACGATTGCCGCTGCGGCCGAGCGTCTGTGCCGAGAAGAGACAGAGCCCGCTGTAGGAATAACAAAGGGCGCCGTGAATGAAGACTTCGGTCTCGATGCCCGACTCGGCCGTGACGTCGTTGACCTCTTCAAACGTTAGCTCCCGCGCGAGCACGGCTCGTTGGAAGCCCATTTGCCGCAGCGCCTCAGCGCCCGCGCGATTGTGGACAGCCATCTGCGTGCTGGCGTGTAATTCGATCTCGGGAAAATAGCGCCGCACCAGATGATAGACGCCCAGGTCCTGCATGATGATGGCATCGACGCCAATATTGACGAGTGCCGCCAAACATTCGACCAACTCGATCAACTCATCCTGGCGAATCAAGGTGTTGATCGTGACGAAGACGCGCCGCCGCGGTTGCAGGCTATGAGCGTAGGCGACGACTTCGGTCAGCTCTTCGAGCGTGAAGTTCTCTGCTTCGGCACGAGCCGAGAATTTCTTCAACCCGAGATAGATGGCATCCGCACCGTAATGAAACGCCGCGAAGGCCGCGTCTGGTCCGCCGGCGGGCGCGAACAGTTCGACGGGGCGTGCGTCGAATTCCGAGCCGAAGATCGGCAGCGGCGCAGTCTCGACGCCAAGGGCGTAGACGCCTTGCGGCGCTTCCGGTTCCGGCAACGAAGCCGCCGTCAGGCCTTGCCAGGTCGGCGCCGTCGGCTGCGGCCCGACGACGGGTAAACTGAGCGTGCGCGAATTCATTACAATCAGGGTCTCAAATGTCGATCAGGTGCATGATGTACTTAGCAAGGTATTATACAAGGAGCGTCAGCGGCTGGAGAGCCTTCAGGAGCCAGGAGCGGTCAGCGACAGGAGAAAATCCGAGAGCGTCTAATGCTTTCCGACCGCTGACCGGCTCCGGCTCCTGAAAATGCCAACAAGCTACTCTCCGACGAATTTCATCGGATAACCTCTCGCTTATCACCGCCTCGCCGTGCATAATAGGGTTGGTGACTCTCCCGCCAGAATCGCATTTGCCCGCCTTGCTTGCCCTACCTGCCAGGGAATGACTTTTCATGATAACGACGATTTTTCTTCTTGGCGCTAGCCTACTCCCCGCGCAGGCTGTCGACAGCAAAAAGCCGGAGCGTCCAAACCCCGAAGCGATCGAGTTCTTTGAAAAGAAGGTCCGGCCGTTGTTGGTCGAGAATTGCCAGTCTTGCCACGGTGCGGAAAAGCAAAAGGGAGCCCTGCGGCTCGATTCGCTCGCTTCCGTGCTCAAGGGCGGCGATTCGGGCCCGGCGGTCGTTCCCGGCAAGCCGGAGAAGAGCCTGCTCATCCGCACGATCCATTATCGCGGTGAAGACGACGCTCCAAAGATGCCGCCCAAGGCTAAGTTGAATGACGCGGCCCTGGCTGCCTTTGCCGATTGGGTAAAGATGGGCGCCCCATGGCCGGAGAACGACGTCGTCAAGGGCCCGGCCAAGATCGCCGATGTACGACAGAGTCACTGGGCCTTTCAGCCCGTGAAAAAACCAGCCATTCCGCTCGTAACCGATCGCGAATGGGCCAAAGCGCCGATCGATGCGTTTATTCTTGCTGGACTGGAGCCCAAGGGTTTGAAGCCGTCCGTGGCAGCGGATCGGCGCACGATCATTCGCCGCGTTTCTTTCGACCTCATCGGCTTGCCGCCGACGCCCGATGAAGTCGAAGCCTTTGTCGCAGACCTAGCACCTGATTCTTACGAAAAGTTGATCGATCGCCTGCTCGCCTCGCCGCGCTATGGCGAACGTTGGGGACGGCATTGGCTCGATTTGGCTCGGTACGCGGATACCAAGGGCTACGTCTTCACTGAGGAGCGGCGCTTTCCTTATTCGTACACCTATCGCGATTATGTCATTCGTTCGTTCAACGAAGATTTGCCTTACGACCAGTTTATTTTGCAACAATTGGCGGCGGATCAGCTGCCGCTCGGCGACGACAAACGTCCCCTGGCGGCCATGGGCTATCTGACGCTGGGGCGGCGTTTCCTCAACAATACTCATGACATCATCGACGATCGCATCGACGTGACCATGCGCGGTCTGCAGGGGCTGACCGTTGCCTGCGCCCGCTGTCACGACCATAAGTTCGATCCGATTCCGACCAAGGATTACTACTCGCTCTACGGCGTCTTTTCGAGCTCGACAGAGCCCAAGGAGCTGCCGCTCATCGGCAAGCCGGAGCAAACAGCGGCGATGGCAGTGTTCGAGAAAGAGTTGGCAGTCCGCCAGGCGAAGGTCGACGAGTATTTCAAGACGAGCCATGCCGAGCTGCTCAAAAAAGTTCGGGAGCATGTGGGAGATTATCTCCTCGGCGTCCGTGATTCCGAACGGTCGGGAGCTGACAAAGCCGCTCCGGAATTGGCCAAGGCGGACCTGAACAATGCGCTGTTGATGCGTTGGAAGGCCTTTCTAACCCAGGCAGGTAAAACGCATGACCCGGTGTTTCAGCCGTGGTTTGCCGTCGCGGCGCTTCCGACCGCCGAGTTTGAAAAGAAGGCGCCGGAGATAATCAACCAGATCGTGCTGAATGCGGATCCTAAAAAGCCGATCAATCCCTTGATAGCCGAGGCCCTCGCTGACGTGTCGCCGAAGTCTCTGAAAGACGTGGCCAAATGTTACACCGCGGCGTTTGCAGGCGTGGAAATGGATTGGCAGGCAGCGCTCAAATCCGCGGCAGATAAGAAAACGACAGCGCCGAAAGCACTCTCGCACGCCGACCAAGAGGCTTTGCGCCAGGTTCTCTATAGCGACAAGTCGCCTGCCAACATTCCGCTCGAAGGCAGTGAGCGATTCATGGGCCGGGATCGGCGCGACAAGATCACGGATCTGAAGAAAAAGGTCGATAATTGGAAGGCGACAGCGCCCGGCGCTCCGCCTCGGGCGATGGTTCTCAATGATGCGCCGAATCCCCATGACTCGCGTATCTTGGTTCGTGGCAATCCGGGCAACCAGGGCGAAGTGGCGCCACGGCGCTTCCTCGAGGTCCTCACCGGCGAAAAGCGGACCTCCTTCAACAAGGGCAGCGGCCGGCTCGAATTGGCCCAGGCGATTGCCAGCAGAGACAATCCGCTGACGGCGCGCGTCCTAGTCAATCGCGTTTGGCAGCACCATTTCGGACAAGGACTGGTAAGAACACCGGGAGACTTCGGTCTACGCGGCGACGTGCCGACGCATCCGGAGCTACTCGACTACCTCGCTTCGAAATTCATGGACAACGGCTGGTCGATCAAGAAGCTGCACCGCGAGATCCTGCTGTCCAATACATATCGGCAGATCAGTGAATCGGATGAGCGCACGCGACTGGTCGACCCAGAAAACCGCTTATTGAGCCACCAAAACCGCCATCGCTTGGAGTTCGAGGGCCTCCGCGACAACCTGCTCGCCGCCTCGGGCCGGCTCGATCTCACGATGGGCGGCCCCGGCGATGACATTACGGTCCTCACGCCAATCGCTCGCCGGCGCACGATCTACGCCTTCGTCGAACGGCAAAATCTCCCTGGCATCTTCCGCACCTTCGACTTCGCCAGCCCCGACTCGAGTACATCGCAGCGCTATCAGACGACAGTGCCGCAACAGGCGCTGTTTTTGCTCAATAGTCCCTTTACGCTGGAGATGGCCAAAGCCTTCGCCGCGCGAGCCGATGTGACGGCCTTGCCCACGGACGAGGCCAGGATCGAGCGCATGTACCAGATCGCCTTTGGCCGCTTGCCCGAGCCCGAGGAAAAGGTTGCCGCACGCCAATTCCTGACGGCGGCTCCGCAAACCGAAGCCCAAGCGAAACTGACACCATGGGAACGCTATGCCCAGGTGTTATTGCTGTCAAACGAGTTCGCGTTTGTGGATTGAGTTGCCACTGCGACGCCGTGCAGACCTGTATTTGCCTCCAACCGGAGATTCGTGTCATGAACCCTTCTCTTGAACACTTGGCCCTCACTCGCCGCGAGCTGTTATGCCGATCCGGCATGGGCATGGCCTCGCTCGGCTTCGCCGGATTGATGGCATCTCAGGGTCTCACTTCGGCCGCTCCCGAAGTCGATCGCACCGTGTCGCCGCTGGCGCCGCGGTCGCCGCAGTTCCTGGGCAAGGCGAAGCGAGTCATTCATTTGTTCATGAACGGCGGCCCATCGCACGTCGATTCGTTCGACCCAAAGCCGTCGCTTGAGAAATACGCCGGCAAGCTCTTGCCACGCGAAAACCTGCGCACCGAGCGCAAAACCGGAGCGGCGTTCCCTTCGCCCTACAAGTTCAGCCGCTACGGTAAGAGTGGCATCGAAGTGAGTGAAATTTTTCCTCATATCGGATCGTGTATTGATGATATTTGCGTGATCCGCTCCATGCACGCCGATGTGCCGAACCATGAGCCGTCCCTGCTCCTCATGAATTGCGGCGAAGCCCGTCTGGTCCGGCCTAGTTTTGGCTCGTGGGTCACCTATGGGCTGGGCAGCGAGAATCAGAATCTCCCCGGCTTCATCGCCATGTGCCCTGGGGGTTATCCGATCCAGGAGACACAGAACTGGCAGTCGGCTTTCCTGCCTGGTGCCTACCAGGGTACCTACATCAACACCAAGCATACCGACCTCGAAAAGCTGATCGAAAATATCAAGAGCCGATCCGCGACGATGCCGGAGCAACGACGGCAGCTCGATCTGCTGCGTCAGCTCAACGAACGTCACCAGGCCAAGCGGGCCCAGGATGCCCAGCTGGAGGCGCGGATCCAATCATTCGAGCTGGCCTATCGCATGCAATCCGATGCGAGCGATGCCTTTGACATCAGCCGGGAACCGTTGTACGTCCGCGAGATGTATGGCGAAGGTCAGCAGGCGCGTCAGCTTTTGATTGCCCGCCGCCTATTGGAAAAGGGTGTCCGCTTCGTGCAGGTTTGGACCGGCGAAGGCCAACCCTGGGACAATCACGACGACATTGAGGTAAACCATCGCCGCCTTGCCAAGGACTGCGATCAGGCCATCGGGGCATTGCTGAAAGATTTGAAACAGCGCGGCATGTTGGAAGATACGCTCGTCATCTGGGGTGGAGAATTCGGGCGCACGCCGACCGTAGAGATGCCGACTCCAGGCTCCAACGCTGGCAAGATCAATGGCCGCGACCACAACCATCACGGCTTCACGATGTGGCTCGCCGGCGGCGGCGTCAAAGGCGGCACCGTTCATGGAGCCACCGACGAGTTCGGCTTCCAGGCTGTCGAAAAGAAGGTTCACGTCCATGACCTCCATGCGACCCTGCTGCATCTGTTAGGATTCGACCACGAGAAACTGACCTACCGCTACGCCGGCCGCGATTTCCGGCTGACGGATGTGCATGGGAATGTGGTCAAGGAGCTGATTGCGTGATTTGGATGATGTTTATATAGCCCCCCCGGCTTGCCGGGGGCACCTTTTTGTTAATCGGTATCCTGGTGCATGCGAGCAAGATCCAAACGGAGAGGGACATGGGCATAACCATTAACTTGCCGTACGAAGTCGAGCAAGAGCTCAGCGAACGAGCAGCAAAAAACGGGCAATCGCTTGAGCAATATCTTCTGCTCCTCGCCATACGTGATGCCGATTTGAAGGTTGCCATGCTTACTGAGGCTGGCGTCGTCTATCCGCGAGGATTAGAAACACCCGAGGCGCGCGTGAAAGCCTTTCGAGAAATAGTCGCTAGCTTCCCGCCGTGCGATCATGTTGTGGATGATAGTCGGGAAAGCATCTACTTTGGTCCGGATGAATGAAAGTTCTAATCGACACGAACATTCTGCTCCGCATAAATCAGCCGGCTTATGGCCAGAATCAAGCAGCGGTAGGTGCCATTCCAAAGTTGGAGCTTCGTGGAGATTTTCTGTGTGTTGTTCCCCAGGTTCTCTACGAATTCTGGGTCGTCGCCACGAGACCGACCGCGGTCAACGGGCTTGGGTTTCCTATATCTTTCGTTTCCAAGGAAATGGCACGATTCCAATCTATTTTCGGGGTTCTCCACGACAGCCCGTCGATTTTCAATGAATGGCAAAACCTCGTCACGACCTATAAGGTCGTCGGTAAGAACGCCCACGACGCCAGATTGGTAGCCGCGATGATCGTACATGGTATAAGCCATCTCTTGACATTCAACACTCAAGATTTTGCCCGTTATCCAATGATATCTGTCCTCGATCCGGCGACCGTTTAGGAACCACGATGAGTTATTCCCATAGATCCGTCTTAGTCGTTCTACTCCTGGTCGCCGCTACATTTCGGGCCGACGAAAAATCGACCTACACAATCAAACTCCAAGAAAAACAGCCGGCTCCCAAGGAACTCCGCGACGACATCCGCCAACTTCTCGTCGACCGCTCCGTACAGCTGATCGATTCCAATAACGAGATCATCCTCGAGTTCTGGCCGCGCAACGATTTACCAGCGAAAGCGACCGAAGCGCAGATCAAGAATGGCATCACCTACCGCGAACTTGCCGAGTCGACAATTCTTGGTGCCGTGAAGATCCATAAAGAGGCGACCAGCTACCGCAAGCAGAAAATCCCGGCTGGCGTCTATACGCTCCGGCTCGCCGACCAACCGCAAAGCGATGACCACCGCGGCACCGCCCCGTCCACGGATTTTGTTCTCCTTTGTCCAGCCGCCGAAGACAAGAGTCCTGAATTGATGGAGGCCAAGGCGCTCCATGAATTGAGTGCCAAGATCACGGAAAAGCATCCCGTGATGTTCTTACTCTTTCCTGGAGATAAGGTCGCCGAGCCAAAGCTAACCAACAAGGGCGAAGGTCATTGGGTGCTGATGTACAAGCAGCCTGTTTCGATTGAAACGACTAAGGGGACGATTGGGATTGGATTGACCCTGATTGGCCATTCGGCGTTGGCGTCGTAACTGGATTTATATAGCCCCCGGCTTGCCGCGGGAAAGGCAAAACCCCCCGGCAAGCCGGGGGCTATATAAAGCGGTCAGGCTTTTCGTGTCCACCAACTCAGCCGTCGTCCTAACCCATCCCAAAGTGAATACGCCACCGGCGTCACCAGAAGCGTCAGCAGCAGCGACAGCGCCTGCCCGCCCAGTATCACCTTCGCCATACTCGATCGCGTGCCGGCCCCAGGGCCTTGGCCCAGGGCCATCGGCACCATGGCGGCCACGAGCATGACTGTGGTCATCAGGATCGGGCGTAGTCGCGCTCGATTCGCCTCCAGGATCGCGGTCTCTCGCTCCATGCCTTGGGCTCGGAGCTGGTTCGTATAATCCACTTGCAAGATGCCGTTTTTCTTGACAATGCCGAAGAGCATGAACAAGCCGAGCATGGCGAAGATGTCGAGGTTGGTACGCAGCAAGATCAGGGCGAGGACGGCGAACGGAATGGTCAGGGGGAGTGCGGCGAGGATGCTGATCGGGTGGACCAGGCTCTCGAATTGGGCGGCCAGGATCATGTACATGAAGACGAACGCCAGGAGAAAGCCGATGGCGAAATTGTCGTTGGACTCGGCCAGGCTCTTGGCATTACCCAGGAACTCGAAGCGATATTCGGGCGGCAGGTCCATTGCTTTGATGTGAGCGGTCAGCTCGGCCACGGCGCCACTGAGATCTTTGCCCTCCAGATTGGATGAGATCACCACCTGCCGCTGACGGCCGAAGCGATCGATCGCGTTTGGCCCCATCGCCGGCTCCAGGTGGGCGATGCTATCGAGGCGGACGGTGCCGCTGGCGGCCGTGGTCGAAGGGACCGTCATCCGCGCGATTGCTTCGCGATCGTTGCGCCCTTTGGGTTCGGCCCGTAGCCAGACGTCGTATTCCTCGTCGCGCTCCTTGTATTTGCTCACCGGCTCGCCGCCGACTAACACGTTGGTGACGACAGCTACACTTTGTATGGAGACTCCGAGATCCGACAGGCGTTCGCGGTCGGGATGAATATCTAGCTCGGGCTTGCGGAGTGACAGGCTGGTGTCAATGTCAACGAAGCCACCTTGCCCGCGCATCCACTGGGTAATCTCGGCCGAGTAGATCTGTAGTTTTTCGATGTCGGGACCACACAGGTTGAGATCGACATCCACTTGTCGAAAACCTTCCGCGGTGATGACGGCTGCCTCCTGGACCGCGACTCGTAGATCGGGGTAATCTTCCATGATCGTGCGCGCGTCGTTCATGACGTCGAATTGCGTATATTTGCGCTCGCGTAAATCGATCAAGCGACAGTAGATCTTGCCGTTGGTGACGTCGCCTTGGCCTTTCGTGACCCGGCCGGTGGTGTCGCCGATGAGGATGAACGAATGCGTCACGCCGCGCAGTTTCCGTAGTCGCCCTTCGATCTCAGAGAGCAGCGAATCGGCCCGGGTTAGCGAATAGCCCTCGGGCAACGTAATCGCAACCTCGAATTCGCTCTGATCGTCTTTGGGCACGAAGTCCTTGCCCACAATCGTAAACAGCGCCGGCGTCGAGAAAAGGACACCAACGGAAATCAGCACCACGATCCAGCGATGATGGAGCGACCAGCGCAGGAGCGCGCCGTAGCCACCCTCGATCGTGCGCCAGATGAAGCCGGACTTGCTCGACGAATGGCCCGGCTCCAGCACAAGGAAGCGCGAGCAGAGTACAGGCGTCATGGTGAACGAAATGAACATGCTCATAAGGACGGAGAAGCCGACGACGAAGCCGAAGCAATTAAAGAACCGCCCGACCTGGCCGCCCATAAACGCGATCGGGGCAAAGATGACGACCAGCGATAGAGTCGTTGCGAGGACAGCCAAGGCGATTTCGCCTGTCGCCTTGCTGGCCGCCTGGCGGGCACTGAGGCCATATTCTTCCATGTGACGGAAGATGTTCTCATGCACGACGACGGCGTCATCGACGACGATACCGACCGCCAAAATAAGGCCGATCATGGTGAAATTGTTGAGCGTGAACCCCATCACATACATGAACGCGAAGGTGCCGACGAGCGATGTCGGAATGGCGAGGGTGGCGATGATCGTCGTGCGCCAGTCGCGCAGGAATAACAGGATCGACGCCGACACGAGCAACACGGCCAGGAAAAGGTGCGTTTTAACCTCTTCCATGGAGTTTTTGATGAAGCGCGATTGATCGCGAATCACCTCGGCCTTGATATCCTCGGGAAGCGTCGGCAAGATCCGCGCGAGCCGCTGCTTGACCAGCTCGACCACGGCGACTGTGTTCGTACCCGATTGTTTTTGAATGATAAGGCTGACGGCATTCTGGCCCGGACTGTCATCGCCCTCTTGGGTCTGGTCCTTGACCCACAGACGACTGAGACCGCGCGGCTCCTCGTAGGAATCCTCGACGCGGCCCACATCCTCGATACGGATCGGTTGACCATTGCGATTGCCGACTATCAGACGCGCGAAATCGGTGGGCTTATCGACGCGGCCAAGCGTTCGCAGCACCAGTTCCGATTGGCCGCGATCGACGCGGCCGCCGGGCTGTTCTTGATTCTCGCGGACCAGGGCTTGCCGCACGTCCATGATCGTGAGGTTGTCATACTTCAGGAGCCTATCCGGCTCGATGATGACATTGATGGCGCGCTGCCGGCCACCGACAAGAACAACTGAGCCGACGCCTGAGATCGTTTCGAGATCTTCTTTGATCCTCTTGCGGCAATTTCAGTCACTTCGCGGAAATCACGCCGGCCCGAGACGGCCAAGGTCATTACGGGGGCGGCATCAATGGCGAGCTTGTCGATGATCGGCGGATCGGTCCCCTGCGGCAAACGCGACAGAATGGTGCGAACCTTCGCATCGACCTCCTGAGCCGCGACAGCCCCGTTCTTTTCGAGCTTGAACTGAATGACCACCTGCGAAAAGCCTTCTTTGGTCGTCGACTTCAGCTCGTCGATCGCCGAGACGGTGTTGACGATCTCTTCAATCTGTTTCGTCACTCCCGTTTCCATCGCCTCGACGCTGGCGCCGCGCAGAGTCGTCGTGACAGTCACGATCGGCAGATCGACATTAGGAAAGAGTTCGACGCCCAGGCGGCCATAGCAAACAAGGCCGAGCAGAATCGGCGTGCTTACGAGCATGGCCGTGAAGACCGGCCGTTTGATGCAGACGTCCCAAATCGTCATTTGGCTATTCCTTCTTTGGCCGCATCACGTACGCGGACAGGCGTATCTTCGGCCAGGCGCGTTTGACCGGCCACGACAACCAGCGAGCCTTCGGATAGATCGCCATCGATCTCGACCCAGGTTTTGATGCTATCGCTGTTGCCAAGATTCAGCGTCGGTCCCGGATGAACCGGAACGGCATGGGCTTTACCGTCCTTCACGGTGAATACTTTGGTCACGCCGGCGAAGGCGACCAGGGCTTCTTCGGGAACGGTGCGTGCCTTGTCGTCGACGCGCGTGCGAATGGTGGCACGGGCGAAACTGCCGGGGCTCAGACGCCGATCGTCGTTCGGCACATGGATCTCGACCTGAAAGGTCCGATTGGCGCGATCGACGGCGGGATTGACGCGCGCCACTTTGCCAGGGAACTTGATGCCTGGGTACGATTCGACCTCTAGCTCAGCCTCCATGCCGATCTTGACGTCGCCGCGATGGCGCTCAGGGATGGTTGCCTGCATCTTAAGCGGATTGTCGATGGCTAGCTTAAAGAGCATACTGTTGACGCCGGGAATGACCATCGTCTGAACGATCTCGCCTTCGGCAACGGAGCGCTGATAGATGACATATTCGACTGACGATTTCGCGTTCGGCGTGGCCGTATCCGTGCCCTCCACAGCGCGAAAATCAGAGGGCGACGGAGCGATGACGCGCGTGTCCTTGAGCCGCTGTTGAGCCGTTGCCAAAACCGCTTGCCGCTGACGGGCGGCGGCTAACGTGGCTTCGGCATCGAGAATGGCTTGAAGCCGATTAGCGCGAGCGACGGCGTAATCGGTCTGTGCTTGTTCGCTGTCCTCGGCGGTCGCCGCACCTTTATTTCCAAGCCGCGACAGCCTATCACGCCGAGAGGCTGCGTTATTTTCCATGACCGAGGCTCGGGACACGGTGGGAAGAGCCGTTACATCGATTTTCCCCTCGGGCAACTCCTTCAAGCCGAGTTTCGCCAGCTCCAGCTCCAAGGCCCGCTGGGCCTCGTTGACGGCCAGGCGGTAATCGGTCGGATCGATCTCGATCAACAAATCGCCCGGTCTGACGAAATCGCCGACATCCTTATAGATCTTGACGACGCGGCCTTCAACTTTGGGAGTCACGGTCACTTCGTCCTTGCCATAAAGCGAGCCGACGACGCTGACCTTCCGCATCACCGAGCGCAGCGTGACGGGCGCGACCGAGACGGCAACTTCCTTGCGCTCCGTTTTCGCGGCGTGGGCCTGCTCTGGCTCCTTGCGGCCATAGAGAAACCAACCGCCGGTCAATAGGCCCGCGATGACGAGGCCGCCGACCAACCAGCCGCTCCAACTGCTTTTGCGTTGTGACATTCGTCTCCCGCTTTCCGATCGAACGATTCACGAAAAATCAAAGCGCTAATTGATCTTCAAGTAGTTGGGGTCATCGAAAACCGAGCCTGAAGCGTAAGCGAAGGGGCATTACACCGATGTAATGCTCCTTCGCTCACGCTTCAGGCTCGGCAATCTTCGCTTTATTGCTGACATTCACTGCCTGACGATCAATAGCCGCGAGCCGGTAGGCTAGACATCCTGGGTTCCAGGCTCGCTCGGCTTGGCCTGCTTCTGTCCCGCGCGGGCGATCTTGCGGAACAGAACCATGAAAATCTCCTGTTCATCTTCGGTGAGCGCTGCCAGCATCCTGCGCAGAAAGGCTAGCTTTTCCTTGAGGTTAGCCTCGTAAACATCCTGGCCCGCCTTGGTCAGCGCGACGTGGACGACGCGCCGATCCTCTTCCGAACGCTGCCGCTCGACCAGGAGCTTGCGTTCGAGTTTATCCACCGTGCCGGTGATCGAATTGACGGCAAGCTGCAGGTGCTCCGCCAGCTCGCGCATCATGCGCTGGCCGGAATCGCCGAGATACTCGACGAGCAACAGCTCCTGCATGCTCAGATCCGCCACCGCGCAATCGAGCGCTCTGCGCGTTGAGCACGCGGATTTTATGCACGATATCTTCGACGAGGATTCGTAGCTCGCTCGTCTTTTGATCGAGAGAAGACATTTACAGCTGCTTTGGGATAATTCGGAAACAGAACTATTCGATTGTTAGCATATTTAGACGCGGCGTCAAGACTGCCTCTGTGGATACCCACGCGACGTTCCGTTAAGGCTTCGTCTCCTCTACAATTGTTTGGTCGTACCACGGTTCTCGGAGATCGCTAGATGCATGTACCCCCAAACGGCGTGAGTCGTTTTATGCTCAAGTCGAAGATTCATCGCGCCACGGTGACGCAGGCCGACGTCGATTACGAGGGTAGCTTGACCCTCGACGCCAACCTGCTCAAAGCGGCCGACATTCTGCCGTTTGAGGAGGTCCACGTCTGGAACGTGACGCGCGGCTCGCGCTTGCGGACCTACGCGATTGAGGGGGAGGCGGGGTCGGGAGTGGTCTGCATCAACGGGGCAGCCGCCCGGCTAACGCATCCGGGCGACATCGTGATCGTGGCGACGTTCACGCAGATGGACGATGCCGCGGCGCGAAGTCATCGGCCGTCGGTCATCTTTGTCGACGCCCAGAATCGGATAAAAAAAGTCGGCGTAGTCGAGGTGGCGGGACCGAATCGACGCAATGGCTGTTGAATGACTTCATTGCCCATGAAGGCTGCCGTAACAAAGCCAAAAGCCCAGCATCATAACGATGACCGCGCTGACGATCGGCAAGAATCGAAACAGGCGCTTCATGCTGGCGCTCTCGCCCCAATGGCGATTTGCGTAGCGGCGCGAGTGGACGACGATCAGCCCCAGTCCGACCAGCACGCTCGCCAGTCCAGCGCTAAACGCGATCAGCAGCGGCACGCCCATCCAAAGTCGCTGTGATGAGATGCAGAATAGCAACAGAAAAAGCGCGTCCCAGCAAGGAACGATGCCGCCGCTGATGCCGAGGACGATGAGGCCCCACCAGCCCGGCTTGCCGTCAGCCGGCGTGTCATGGTCATGATGGTGATGATGTCCGCCGCCGATGTGGACATGATCGGGCCGATTGGCCACGCGACAGAGCAGCAACCAAAAACCGAGGCCGACAATCAGCAGCCCGCCGACCAGGCCAAGAAAGGCTTGCACTTCCGCCGGCGTCGCCTTGGGGAAAAACAGCGGCAGCAACAAGGCGAGCAGAATCACGCCGATAGTGTGGCTGATGGTCGTCACGAGGCCAAGAAATAGCGCGTGCCAGGTCGTGCCGCGCTCGCCGATGAGATAGGCGGCAACGAGCGTCTTGCCATGCCCCGGGGTAAGCGCGTGAATCGCACCAAAGCCAGCGGCCATCAGGAGCAATACGCCGAAACCCTGATTTGTGTCGAGCAACAGGTGCAGGATGTCGCTTTCTTTTGTAGCGGTAGGCTCAGACGCATTTTCTGACGGCCCTGCACGCGTGACGACGAACACGAGGCCAGATCGTGGCTTCGGGTGCGCGACTTGCCTTGTCGGCTTCTCTTTGCCTTTGATTGGGTCCGGAGCCAGCGTGGGATGATTGATTCCCGGCAGATCGAACGATACGAGTTCAAAGTCCGCGCGGACCCAGCGTGCTCGCTCATCCTCCCCGAGCGGATCGATTTTGGCCTCGGCCGAGGAACCATCGACGAGCCGAATGCCAGGCAGAGTCGCGAGCGATAGAACCAATAGCCCCTTGTCCTGCGAATAGGTCAGGTCCTTAAAATCAAGGCTATAACGCTGCCCCGCGCACAGGTTCCAATCGGCTCGAAACGTGTATTCACACCGCAAAGCATTGATGACCTCCTGGTGCCCCTTGACCAGCGTGAGCGGCAGTTCTTGGCCGTCGAGCCGGACGACAAGATTGCTCTGAATCGATTTTGTGAGATATTTGCGATACAAAGTGTAAATAGAAGCAGGATCGCGTTTCAGGTCGTCGTGGATGTCAGGCAGCCGCGGCACTTCCCAGGACGAAACCCAACGAGCATCGACTTCCATGCGGTAGGAAATGACGACGCCGGTCGGCTTAAGCCGGACGAGAACAGCCCGATCATGATTGCCGGATAGGACGGGATGAGCGAAAGCGGCGTGGGGAGTACCGAGAAACAGAGTGATTAGGACGAGCCAGGATCGCATGTGCGGCTCTCCATTCCAATGCGCATTTTCCGAGCCCGAAGCGTAAGCGAGGGAGATGGCTCTTCCCTAGAATCCGTTACGAATTCTCGCGCAAAGCGATTTCCCTCGCTTACGCTTCGGGCTCGGAAAATGCGCAATGACTGCGGATTACTTATCGCGTTTGAACGTCACAATGACGGTGCCGTCTCTCGGCGTCAGGTCCTTGGGTCGTTCGTCGCCGGACGATTTCGGAAAGCAAAGAACCAACGAATCGCCGTCCAATTTGTAGAGCGCCTTCAAAGTTTTGCCTTTGTCGGAGCCGGTGTCGGGGGTGATGTCGATCGTTTTCACAGCGTCGCCGGCGCCAAGCTTGTACGAAGCGGGATCATCCTTGCCGATGGGCAGCATCTTGTCAGCGGTGATCTTGAGCTTCGGTTTTTCCTTGGGCGTCTCTTCCTTGCCATTGGTTTCGAGCTTGGTGAAGGTCCAGGTGCCCTGGATCGCCTTGGCGTCATCGTCGGCCAGGACGGCGGAGCGTGCCTGACTCAGCATCGACAGAGCCAAAAGGAGAACGCCCAACGACGAAATCATACGCTTCATATCGGTTTCCTCGAGAATTTGAATGGTATCGCGCTGCCAGAGATCGTAACGGTCGGCGCGGACTATCACAATCGCATTTCAAACAGCCCCGGCCATCACTTCCAACTGCATCAGGCTCCGGGTCTGCTCCTTTTCGAGATAAGCACGACCTTTTTTGACGTTGATATGATCCCAGGGCTGCACTTCGTCCATCGGTCGGGCCCGGTGGGCGTAGAAACCGAAGTCGATGCCGAGATCTTCCACGGCCTTCCACCAAATGTCCGGCTTGAAGCCTTCGTCCCAGGCGTCGAGTTTCGCGCCCGGCGATAGGCTTCGAGCAACACATCGGCGATACGGCGGTCGCCGCGCGTCAGCAGCCCTTCGAGCATGCTGCGTTCGATGTCATGTTGCTTGACCTTCACCGACTTGAGGCGGACGCGACTTCGCAAATATCGGCCGGCCCAATGGAGATAATCGCGTGTTTGGATGCCGTTCCATTGGTAAGGCGTATGAGGCTTGGGTACGAAGTTCGAGACGGAGGCCGTCACTTCGAGGAATCGGCCCGTGACCTCCTTGCCGATGCGCGAAATCGTCTCGGCCATGTCGACGATGCCATCGAGATCGACGACGCGCTCTCCCGGCAGACCGATCAGGAAGTAGAGCTTGACCCGTTTCCAACCGTTTTTGAACGCCTCGCGGCAGCCTTCATACAGGTCGGCGTTATCGACAGGCTTGCGGATCTGCTCGCGCATGTCGTCTCGGGCCACTTCCGGGGCGAGCGTCAAACCTTGATTGCGCACGCCGCGAATCAGCTTGGGCAGACTCCGCAGCTGATGATTGACGCGCAGGCTCGGCACGCTGATGCTGACGCCGAGCGGATGAAAAACCTCGTGCATCCGATGAACCAGCTCTTCAAAATGCGGATAATCGCTGGAACTCAGAGAGAGCAAGCTAATCTCGTCGTAACCAGTGTTTCGATAGCTTTCGAGAGCGGCCTGGACGATTGTCTCGACTGAGCGGACGCGCAATGGCCGTTTGATGACAGTCGATTGACAGAAGCGGCACTGCCACGGGCAACCGCGCATGATCTCGATCGCGATCCGATCGTGCGGCGTGGAGATATTGGCGACGACGGGAAACGTCGGCAAAGGGATGTCGTCGAAATCTTGGCGAATGGTGCAGGCCTGGACCGAAACCGGCACGTCGGCCCGAGTGCGATTCATGGCCGCGAGCGTGCCGTCGGCCTTATATTCCGGCTCGTAGAAAGCGGGCGCATAGGCCCAGGGGATCCAGCCGTCGTCCGCGACGGAGCCGACCAGCTCGGCCAGCATGTCCGCGCGCGTTTGGCCGCCACGTTCTTTGAGTGACATCCACTTGTCAGTCAGCCAGGGCAAACTTTCTTCGCCGTCACCGATGACGAACAGATCGACGAACGGCGCGAGCGGCTCCGGATTCTGCGCCCCCGGTCCGCCGCAGATAACGAGCGGATGATCAACCGTCCGATCCTTGCTGAAGAGCGGAATGCCGCCCAGGTCGAGCATCGTCAGAATGTTTGTATAGCAGATCTCATATTGAAGGCTGAAACCAACGACATCGAACTGAGACAGCGGCGTGAACGTCTCCAGGCTGTAAAGAGGCAGCTTGTGTTGACGAAGCAAAGCATCGAAGTCGAACCAGGGAGTGAACGCCCGCTCGCAAGCCCATTGCGAATCCGCATTCATGATGCTGTAAAGCACCTGCAGCCCATGATGGCTCATCCCCATCGCGTAGGTGTCGGGAAACGAAAGGCAAACCTTGCCGCGGACCGTGCTATGGTCTTTGACGATGCTATTGAGTTCGCCGCCGAGATACTGCGCGGGCTGTTGGACGCGCGGCAGCAAGCGGATGACGGCGTCTTTGAGGGCCTGGTTCAGCATCGCCATCTCCTGTGCGGACGTGAAAATCGGCTGGTATCCGAAAGAGCATTGTAACGGCTTGGCCTGAAGGAGGGCAAGGGACGAGGCGATGCGTTGGTCGCGAGGAGCGAGGTGCGTAGGGAGACTTCTTCTATAATGACAGCGTTAATTTAACGGGCGCGAGCGCCGTTGGCCGGAGAAGCAAACATGATGTACCCGCAAGATTTGGAGTCCGAGTTAAAGAAGAAACCCTTTCAGCCGTTTCGTATCGTGACGACCACCGGTAAGTCCTACGATATTACCGAGCGCGACGTGCCCATGATTATGGTGGGTAAGCGCACCGTAATTATCGGATTTCGCGTCGCGGAGAGCGATGCGAACTTCGACCGCTATGAAGTGGTCGCCTTGGTTCACATTGTTCGGCTCGAGCCTTTGCCATTACCGCAGTCGGCGGCGTCGTGAGGCGCGGCTGAATTCCTTGAGGTCCCAATATGTCTCCCTACCGCATCCTATTCTGCCTCTTGACGCCGCTTCTTCTCCTTTCGCAGCGTGCTTCGGAGACAAAGGAGACCGCGAAATTGACCGAAATCCAGGCCTCCGCGTTTGCCAGGCTGGCGCTCAAAGGGATCTCGAAGGAGTATCCCAATCATCCGGGCGACGTACTCAATAGCGATAAGGACGTCAAAAGCCCCAAGGAGTTCCACCCCGCGTTCTACGGCTGTTTCGATTGGCATTCCTCGGTGCATGGCCACTGGATGCTCGTGCGGCTGCTGCGGCTTTTTCCGGAGCTGCATGAGCAGAAAGAGATCCGAACGGTGCTCGCGGAGCATCTGACGACCAAGAATTTGCAGATCGAGGCTGATTATTTCGCGCGGCCCAATACGCAGTCGTTCGAGCGGACTTACGGTTGGGCCTGGCTTCTTAAATTGGCCGAGGAGCTTCACGGTTGGGACGATCCCCAAGCCAAGGAATGGTCGCGGAACATGGAGCCGCTGACCAAGGTGATCGCCGAGCGCTATATCTCGTTTCTTCCAAAACAGACATACCCGATCCGCAGAGGCGTGCATCAAAATACGGCTTTCGGTTTGATCTTCGCGTTGGACTACGCCAAAACGATGAACCACCAGGCGCTGCGCGAGCGAATCGAGGAGCGTAGCCGGGACTATTTCGCCAAGGACCTCAATATTCCCGCGGCGTGGGAACCGGACGGGGCCGACTTTCTTTCGCCCAGCCTGGAAGAAGCCGACTTGATGCGGCGCGTGCTCGCTCCGGATGAGTTTCCCAAATGGTTGACCAAGTACCTGCCCGACCTGGCCAAGAGTGAGCCGAAGTCGCTCTTCGTTCCGGCCACGGTGACCGATCGAACCGATCCGCAAATCGTTCATCTCGATGGACTCAATCTGAGCCGCGCGTGGTGCATGCGCGGCATCGCGTCGGCATTGCCCAAGGACGATCCCCGGCGCAAGTTGCTTACCGACGCCGCGACCCTTCATGCCGACGCTGCGCTCAAGCATGTCGCCAGCGGCGATTATGCGGGTGAGCATTGGTTGGCGTCGTTCGCCGTTTATCTACTCACGCAGTGACCTTGCCTTCGGTTCGGCTTGCGCCGGATATAAGGATGGCAGCGATCCCGTCTGATCGGAAAGTTTCCGCAGACCGAAAATTCATTGATGCTGGCGACGCGTGTTAGAAAAATGGAGTAGGACTTTAAGGAGCCCAACTGGAACGCTCACCTGAGGAACGTTCGTCATGAAACCCAGCGACTCTCTCAAACAGGATTCGCTGCGCCGCATTGCTTGGGAGATCAGCGAGCAACATCCCGCTGAGCGATTCCAACCGTCCTGGAACCATGTCGGCCTGGCGATGGTCGATCCTTTCAACGGCTTCGTTCATTGGCGCGTGCTTCATTCCTGGGTCGAACAAAATTGTGGCTGGCGCGGCGATGCCTGGCGCGATTGCCAGATGATTATTCGTCTTTATGACATCTCTTATATAGAATTCAACGGCTGGAATGCCCATTCGACGATTGACATACCGATCCGCGACCTGACGGGCCAATATCTGTTCCATCTGCCAAAGCCTGGAACCTGGCAACTCGCCGAGGTTGGCTTTCGCTTGCGTGAAGGCGAGTTCATTCCGGCGGCCCGGTCGCACGCCGTCGCGTTCGCCGCCGACGCGGTGTCAAATCACGAGAGCCAGTCAGCGCTGCTCATCGACAGCCACGGACAGCGTGAAGAAATCGGCAGTCTGTGGGAACAGGGGCATGTCCTCGCAAATCGGCCCAAGCCGAAGCTGCGTGATCGACTGCGAATCGCCTCATTCGCCTGGGAGACGCCGCTTGGCGGTCAAGACAGCCCCCTGGCTCATTTCGTCGCCCGTCTCGCAGCCGACCTTGGGAAATTGGGCCATGACGTCCATCTTTTCGTCCCCGATGCTATCGTATTTGCAAAGCCAGTGGTTCAGGACCCTGTGACCTATCATCCGCTGTCGTTCCTCCGCGACGGCTCTCTCGTCGAACAGGCTCTGGCTTTTGCCCGAGCCGCCGAAGGTGCCATACAGCCTTTGCCGCCTTTCGACCTCTTCAATATCCACGAATGGTGCGCTGGCCTCGCTCCCTGGCTCGGTACGCGACCGACGGTTTTACTACTGTCATCACTCGAATTGACTCGTCGAGGCGGCGGCGAGGCGAGTGAATTGTCGCGCGAGATTCAAAAAATAGAACGCGAACTCGCACAGTCGGTCGATTGCATCCTGACTCCGGACTGGCTCCATGACCTGGCGTTCATGGAGTTGGGCATCGCCCGCGACCGCGTGCATCCCTTCCCGATGCTCGATTGGCAAACGGATAATGTGGCGTGGCAATATCTGGAATTGTGTGCGGAGACGTTTCCTGAGTTGACGCGCGGCTAAACGGCAGACGGGATTTCATCATGCCAAAAGGCTACCTCCTCCTGGTCCTCCATGCACATTTGCCCTATGTGCGGCACCCGGAGTACGATCGGTTCCTCGAAGAACGCTGGCTCTTCGAAGCCGTGGCAGAGACGTATATTCCGCTCATCAAGTTTTTCGATCGCCTGGCGCGGAGCATCGCAAATTTCGGGTCACGCTTTCGATCTCGCCGCCGTTGGCGAACATGCTCGAGGATCCGCTGCTTCGGGAGCGATGTCAGAAATATCTCGAAGGGACCCGCCAACTCGCCGAGCGCGAATGCGAGCGCACCAAGAAAACGCCGGACCTCCATTTCCTGGCTCAAATGTATCGCCGCCTCTATACGGAGGCTTTGAGCGTCTTCGTCGATCGCTGTGGTACGCGCTTGCTCGATGCGTTCCGTGAATATGAGCAAGCCGGGCTGGTGGAACTCATCACGTGCGCCGGCACGCATGGGTTTTTGCCGGTGCTCAGCTCCGAACCGACAGCGGTGCGGGCCCAGGTGGTGACCGCGGTCAATGAGCATGAGCGAATCTTCGGCCAAAAACCCAAAGGGATGTGGATACCGGAATGTGCCTTTTACCCGGGCCTGGATCAGGTGCTCGCGGATGCGGGTATCCGTTATTTCCTGGTCGATTCCCATGCGATCGAACACGCGACGCCTCGGCCGTTGTTTGGCGTATCGGCGCCGCTCTACTGCCCGTCGGGCGTGGCTGCATTTGGCCGGCATCCAGCGACGTCGAAGCTCGTCTGGAGCAGTCGTATAGGTTATCCGGCGGACTACAATTATCGTGACTACTACCGCGACATTGGCTTCGATCTGCCCCAGGAATACATGGAGCCGTTCCAGTATGCCAAAGGGATTCGCACGCAGACGGGGATCAAGTATCACCGTGTCACGGGGCCGACGGTGGACAAGCAACTATATAATCCCGATTGGGCCAGTGAATCGGCCCAGAAGCATGCTCATGATTTCGTCATCCGCTGCACGGATCAGGCAGTGAACTCCGGCAGCCGTATGCCATTCCCGCCCGTGCTGGTCTCGCCTTATGACGCGGAACTATTTGGCCATTGGTGGTTTGAAGGTCCGCAATGGATCTATTATGTCCTCAAGGAATTGTCCTACCAAAATGACCTGATCGCCTCGACGCCGTGCGACTTCCTCAAGGCCCATCCGATTCAGCAAAAGGCGATGCCCGGGCCGAGTAGCTGGGGCCGCAACGGCTACGCCGAGCATTGGATCAACCCCAAGACCGATTGGATGTATCGTCCACTCCACGAGGCAGCCGTGCGCATGACCCAGTTGGCCCAGCGTCATCGAGACCGCCAACTCGGCACGTTCAACGATCGCGTTCTAACGCAAGCCGCCCGGGAGTTGATGCTCGCGCAAAGCTCGGATTGGCCGTTCATCATCACGAATGGCACGACCGAGGAATACGCAACGCGACGCTTCAACGAACACATTCATCGGTTCCATTATTTATTGAACGGCCTGGAATGGGGCGGCCTTGAGCCTGAGAAATTGGCCGCGCTGGAGCAGATCGACGCGATCTTCCCGGAAATGGATTATCGGCTCTATATTTAGCCGCCGGGGCCCTGAGTCAGAAATTAGTTTATGAGGTTTGCCAGGCGTGGCCGGGGTCGGTACTCCGACCCCGGTTCTCTGGAGCCGTTAGTGCTACACCGGGGTCGGGGTACCGACCCCGGCCACGCCTGGCAGATGGATTATCGACTCCATATATAGCCGGCGGCTATATAAAAACGGGATGAGTCTCAACATCCAGGATACGATCGTCGCGCTCGCTTCTGCGCCTGGCGCGGGCCTTCGGGCCATAATCCGCCTCACCGGGCCGAAATCAATCGCTTTGGCGACTGCCGCGTTTTCCCCTCCATTAACTCCTTCACACGGCCTCACGGTTGGCCAACTCCGCCTTGATGGCTTCGCGTCACCGTTGCCCGTGACTCTTTATCTCTGGCCCAACCCTAGCAGCTACACCGGCCAGGAAATGGCCGAGATTCACACCCTTTCCAGCCCGCCATTGATTGAGGCACTCATCGCGCAATTGTTGCGGGCCGGCGCCCGGGCGGCCCGGCCGGGCGAGTTCACGCTTCGTGCCTTTCTCAACGGCAAGCTGGATCTGACGCGGGCCGAAGCGGTTCATGCCGTTATCGAAGCCGGCGATCGCGACGAGCTGAAACGCGCTCTTACCCAATTAGCGGGCGGCATGGCTCAGCCGTTGTCCGCTTTGCGCGACGATCTTTTGAACCTGCTTGCGGATGTGGAGGCAGGCCTCGATTTCAGTGATGAGGATCTAGACTTCGTCGAGCAAAAAGAAATGCTGCTGCGCCTGGGCAACGCCCTAGCGCAGGTAACTCTCCTACGCCGTCAGCTCGACAGCCGAGCGCAAAGCAAGCACCCGTTTCGCGTCGTCCTCGCGGGCAGGCCAAACGCTGGAAAAAGCAGCCTTTTCAATGCTCTGACCGGCTCCAGGGCCCTCGTCAGCCCGCAGCCGGGCACGACGCGCGATTACCTTGTCGCGCAAATCCATCTCGGTGGCGTCGCCATCGAATTGATCGACACGGCGGGCTTTCAACGCGGCGCGGATGACGTCGAGGTCCAAGCGCAAGATTTCGCGCGGGACCAAACGGCGCAGGCAGATCTCCTCGTTCTGTGCCTGCCGGCTGACGCGGCGATTACAGACGAGGAAACCGCTCTACTAAATCGCCCATCGCCGCCCGTTCTGCCAATCGCCACGCGCGCTGATCTGATGCCGACGGAAGCTCCTTATCTGGCAACGAGCGCAGTCAACGGCACGGGGCTCGACAAATTGCGAGCGCTCCTGGCCGAGCGCGCAGCCTTCCTCAGGGAGCCGGCGCTGGCCCCCAGTCTCAGCCGCTGTCGCCATCATGTGGAAACATGCTTGGCGAATCTGCGTCGTGCTCACACGATCGTTCTCGAGTCGGATCCGCCAGAACTGTTGGCTTTGGAATTGCGTTTGGCGCTGGAGCAGCTCGGCGAGATGGTCGGTGCGGTTTACACCGAGGACTTGTTGGACCGGATTTTTAGTCGGTTTTGTATTGGGAAGTAGTGCGGCCAAAAGGGCCGACCCGATATTGACAGAAACACCCCTCGCGACTATACGGCCCCCTCATTACTTGATTCGACAAATGTCCTCCACGGAGGTCTGCCGACGGACGCGGGTGCGGGAAGGGATTTTTCCCTTCGCGTGCTCAAACCAGAGCAGGACTTTCGAGGGAGGTCGGCCACACAGGCAGGGGGCTTGAGTCGATGCAAGAGAAAATTGCTTTTCTTGCAGGCGAGTCAGCTGCGTGGTCGATACAGAGGGAACACGCGACCCGCACACCGGGTCGTACACGGACGGGGGTTTGGCAAGCGGAAGCCGGCCTGATGGGCCGGCCGAATTCGTTCTCGCCGATGGGGTGGACAAGAATCGATTTCCGGGCTGGGGAGCCCGGCAATGGATTCGCGTCCGGCGAGGCGGCTTCGGCAGCGTGACGGGTCGAGAGGTCGCGGTTCTTGTGCCGAGGCCTGTCAATCGCGCCACGCCGCGAAGATTCCTACCTTACTAGGCTTGCGGAAAGCATCGCCAGCAACGGCTGCGGTGTTTCCGCGCCCTGGCGGGGAAGGGCACGGCGGTCGCTTGCCGTCCAGCAGGGAGGGGTCCATGGCGACGCATGTGGACGTGGACGTGGGACAGCTTTGGCGCGACTATCGAGCCAGCCCATCCACAGAGCTACGTAACCAGTTGGTCGAGCTTTACTTATCCTTGGTCAAATACAACGCGGAGAGAATATGGGCCAGATTGCCCGATGGGGTTGATCTCGACGATCTGATTAGCGCCGGCGTCTTCGGCCTGATGGATGCGATCGATGCGTTTGATCTGGAACGTGGCGTAAAGTTCGAGACTTATTGCGTGCCGCGTATCCGCGGCGCCATGCTCGATGAATTTGCGCACCGATGGACTGGGTCCCCCGCCTCGTGCGCAGCAAGGCGAGCAAGATGGAAGAAGCGCGGAAGTCGCTCGAAGCGAAGTTCGGTCGTCCGCCGACCCCGCAAGAGCTGGCCGAGAAACTCGGCATTCCGTTTGAAGATATCACCAAAACGATGGGCGATGCCAAAGCCGTCAGCCAGGTGAGTCTCAATAAGAAATGGTATGAAACGGACAGCTATAAGGATGTGCGCGAGATCGACATTCTTGAAGACAAAAAGGCGGAAGACCCGACGCATCGCCTGCAGAATCGGGATTTGATGCGCCTGGTCACGCGCGGCCTCAACCGCAACGAGCGTCTCATAATCATCTTGTACTATTACGAAGATATGACCATGAAGGAGATCGGCGCCACGCTCGATTTAAGCGAGTCGCGCGTGAGCCAGATGCACTCGAGCATCGTCTCCCGGTTGCAGTCTCAGCTGGCCCAGCGGCGGCCGGAATTCAGCAACTAAATGTTTATTGATCTTCAGTCAATTAGTGTCATCGAGAACCGAGCGAAGGGGCATTACACCGATGTAGTGCCCCTTCGCTTACGCTTCAGGCTCGGCAATGTTCGCCTTTTTGATGACATTCAATGCCTGGCGGCTCGCGGTTAACGGTCGCTTTTTTTCATCGTCTCATGGGGGCCTTCATGACCGAGACTCGGCGGGCCACATTTCTTTGCCTGACTGCTCTCGCGGCAATCGTCTTCGCGTTTTATCTGCCGGCCATCTCAGGCCGTTATGTTTATCTCGACGATTATCAATACTTTTACAACGATCAAGGTCCTTGGTACATCGAAGTATTATCTTCGATTGGCCGCCCTTTGACCGGCCTTTATCTTTATGCCTGCGATTTGATTATTCAGGCTACACATAGTCCGGATCTGGCGCATCTCGTCGGGCTCGTCGGCGTTCTTTTGCTGTGCGTGGCGACGTTCGGTTGGCTACGGGTCAACGCGGTCCGGCCTGTTCCGGCCGTCCTTTTTTGCATCATCTTTGTCACGCTGCCGTCCATGCTGTTGGCGGTGACCTTCATCAATTGCGGCAGTTATGCTCTCGCGGCGCTCTTCGGCCTTCTCGCGCTTTATGCTCAGGCACCGGCTCTGTTTCGCCCTGAGACGAAACTGATCTGGAAAATCGCTTGTTATGCCTTGTCGTGCCTCTTGCTCGTCATTGGTTTCTTATTTTATCAGCCCTGGGGGCTCTATTATTGGACCATGACAGCGGTGGCCTTGGTCGCCGCGCCATGCCCGGATTGGAAGACGTTTCGATCGAGAGTAATCCCCATGATCGCCGTCGGCATAACGGCGATGGCCGTGTATACCGTCGTTTACAAGACTTTCCTTTATGTCCCCGACACTTACTACACGCGCCGCGGCGAAATGACGCACGATTATCTCGGCAAAATCCGTTGGTTTTGGAGCGAGCCGCTGCGGAACGCTCTCGCTCTCTGGAACATCCCGCCGCTCCACAAGAATTTCAGTGGCTTTGTCTTTGGCCTCTGTGTGTCCGGAGCGTTTGTCGATCTGTTGGGCCTGATCGGGCTGAAGGCGAAGGGAAGTCTCAGCGATCTGGACGACGCCAAGACCACACGCATAGGACGACTCACGTTGATCCTCGCCAAGTGGTTGACAGTGTTCGGCCTGGTGCCGTTCAGCTATGTTTTCAATCTCGTGGTCGTGGAGAGTTGGGCGGCCTATCGAACGACGCTGCCGCTAGTGGCGATCATACTCGTATTGGCGTTCGCCTCGCTGATGCGTTGGTGTTCGCTGCTGTTCGTGCCTGTGCGAATGCCGACGATGGTTGCGATCACGGGCGTCGCCGCGGTGCTCGCCATGTTTCATGGCGGCACCAATATGATGCGGCTACTCATATTGCCGCGCATCGAGGAGTTTGATTTCGTGAAATTGACTATTGCCCAGGGCTTCGAGCCAGGCAAGCACACCAGCATTCATCTCATTCGTGCCGATTCGTATCATGGCCTGGCGCCGGCGCTGAGCTACGACGAATTTGGCATTCCCTCGACCATGGTCAAGGGAGTGTCGGTACCGATCGTGCGGAAGGCTCTGCAAGAATTGCGCTGTTGGGGTCCTGAGCTACCGGTCACTCAGGAAGGACCAAACGATCACCTACCCGTTCCGGCCGGTGCGTTTGTCGTCGACATGCGTGAAATGATCGACCTGAACCCTGTGATGTCCCGGGCGTTTTGCTCGACGGGGCCTGCTGGCCGGCTGGCGCGTAACAAACAATGATGTCCGTCCGAGCCTGAAGCGTAAGCGAAGTGCATTTGTATTTCAAAATGCAAAAGGCTCTTCGCTTACGCTTCAGGCTCGGTAATACGCGCATACATTTCCGGCCGCCGATCGGCGACGCGGTCCAATTCATATTTACCGGGTATCTTGACAAGCTTTTTCGTTCGGGCTTTAATTGGGTCGATCTCGGCCAGCAGGATCTCTTCTCCTTCGGACGCCGCCTTTAATATTTCTCCGTCGACGTCGATCAATCGGCTTTGGCCGATGAACTCAAACCCGCGTTCGGTGCCGACTCGGTTGACGGCCGCGTAGTAAACGCGGTTTTCGAGGGCCCGCGTTTGCACCACGAAATTCACGGTAGACCGCGCGCCAGTCGGCCAGTTCGTTGGCAGGATGACGAGGTCGGCCCCCATGAGCATCAGCGCCCGGCTGGATTCGGGAAAGCTGCTGTCGTAGCAAATGTTCATGCCGACGCGGAGGCCGCCGAGGTCGTGAACGGCGAACGGTCGATTGCCGGGACGAGTGAAACGGTCGACGCCGAGGAAGGGGAGATGAATCTTACGGTAGCTCAACGTCGCACCGCTGGGCCCGACGAGGCAGCACGAGTTGTAAAGAGCCGCGTCGACCAGATCCAGCTCCAAGAGGCCGAAAGCGGCCCAGACTCCCAGCTCACGGCAATCGCAGGCGAGCGCCTCGCTGGCCGGGCCTGGAATCGTTTCGGCGAACGGAACGGCTTCCTCACGACTCTCGAAGCAATAGCCACTCAGCGCGCATTCGGGAAAGATGACGAGGCGAGCGCCGAGGGCGGCAGCCTCGCGCAATCGAGCGCACATGACGCTGAGATTATGCGCTTTATCGCCAATGCGACAATCCATCTGGACGCCGGCGATCTTCCAAATAGACATCAGGAACTCTCTAATAGTAACAAATTGGACCGATGAGACTCTAGCTCAGTTAGGCGGTTGCGAAACGGGTTTGGGTGGACATTGCACGCAGGGGCATTTGATTTTGCATCCCGGTGGGGAGGGGGTACCCCACGCGATTCTTGGCGCGACGGTCTTAGTCTCATTGTAACCTTAAACAGAACAAGGTGTTAGATTGACGGACCGTCGCGCCAAAGGCAGGCACGTTTTTGGCGCGACGGTCCCTCCGTCCGATGCGGTCATGACGGTAACAACCCAGTATTCAAGGTTCACGCAATCGGCGCTAATAAAACTGCCCTGACGTTGCACGGGAGTTGTGTGTGTGCGCACGCGCAATGCAATCTATTAACCCAACGCATATCTATAATGACATAGGATCTCACTCAGACCGCGACCACGGGGGTTCGATGCGACTGCTCCTGACGAATGACGACGGTATCGACGCTCCCGGGTTACAAGCTCTAATGACCGCGGCCCAATCTTTTGGAGAGATTTGCGTGGTGGCCCCTGCCCAGCAGCAGTCAGGCTGTGGCCATCGCGTGACGACGAATTCCAAGATTCGAGTCGAGCAACGGAAAAATGGGCAATTCGCGGTTCATGGCACCCCTGCGGATTGTGTTCGCCTGGCTCTTTATGGCATCGTACCGAAATTCGATTGGGTTCTGTCCGGCATAAATGAGGGTGGCAATCTCGGGGCGGACGTTTATATCTCCGGAACTGTCTCCGCTGTTCGCGAGGCGGCCTTTCATGGCATTCCGGGCATTGCTCTTTCCCAATACTTGATACGCGACTTGCCCGCCGACTGGTCCCTCACAGCGCGACGTGCCAAGGAGATGATAGCAAAGCTGTTGGCCGAGGGTCTCGACGCTGGGACGATGTGGAACGTCAATCTCCCCCATCTATCCCAAAATGCCCCAGAGCCGCTGGCAACGGTTTGTCCGCTGGAACTTCAGCCTTTGCCGCTGCATTATCGCCCTGAGGGCGATGGCCATTATTACAACGCGGATTATCACGGCCGACCGCGGCGCGACGGCAGCGACGTCGATGTCTGCTTCAAGGGCGGTATCGCGGTGACGCGGTTGGTGTTGGGCGGTTGATTTGTTCTTTTCTGTCTGTGCCGATTCTCCCTTTCACACCGAATAGTTCAAGAATGCCGCCCGCGCGGGCCGATTCCACATACAGAAGAACTCGGGCTTGACTGGCCACGCGCCGCGCTCGCCGGCGCGACCCCCGTGTGCGGTGGGCCGTCCCGCGGTGTGATGGGGAGATGCGAAAATGATGAGAAGGTGGATAGGCGTTGCCCTGATCGCCGGCTTTATTGGCCAGGGAGTGGCATCGGCTCAGTCTTATGCGCGAGTCCGTACGGCCCGGCTCGGTTTCCGGAACCGGTGCCAGTGGCCACGTGTCCAAGTCCAAACCTCGTGCCTGGGCCGTTGACGCCGGAACAAGCCCCGCCGGGGCCTGGACCAGAACTGTCGCTGCCGGCCGGGCACTCAAGCGCTTTTCAGGCGGAAAACTACGCCATTGAATCGGCGTTTTATACCAGTATCGGTACGCAGGCCTGGCAACGTGACCGCATGGGCCATCAGCCCATCGCCGTGATGGATCAGCAATACGCTCGCCTCGCGGCGTTGGGATTTCCAGTTCCCGCGACGGGACGAGATACCGGCAATCCTTCACCCTCACTCGCGCCCGTGATCCTCGATTCCCACGATGTCTCCGAAACCTATGTGTTCGGGCCCAAGCTCACAATTGGCTACATTTGTAACGGCGAATGTGCCTTCGAGATAAGCGGTTGGTACACGCCGTCTTCGAGCCATAGCGCATCAACCGTCGCTCCTGGCTTGGTGGATGGCTTGTTCTCCGGCAATCCCTTCGGCTTCACCGCGGACAACGGGCTTTGGCTTCAGGCGGATGCGATGTCCGTCACCCGAACCTCGCAGACGGGGAATATCGAAGCCAACTTTCGTATGACCAATCCCGGCATCCGTGATTGGGAACTGATTCTCGGCATGCGTTTCTTCGATTTGGATGAAACCCTCGATATTCTGGCCAACGACGACGGCCTCACGTCGGGGTTCGATCCTCGCCGCATCGCGACCTATACGGCGCGAACACAAAATCGCCTGGCCGCTCTGCAGATCGGCACGGAATATGGCTTTCTGGTTCTGCCATGGCTGAGCTTCGGCGGTACGGCGAAATGGGCGCCTGGCGCCAACTTCACCGAATCCAATGTCAGCCTGACGCGCGGCGATGGCTTCATCGGGTTCAACCAATCGAGCAACCATATTCAGTTCAGCCAGATTTTTGAGGCCGGGTTCTGGTTTGACGTCCACTTCACCGAGCGAGCGCGGATGCGGGCGGGCTACAACGCCATGTGGTTGCTCGGCGCCAGTGTCGCTCAAGACGCGATCGATTTCAATTTGAATGTGCCGTATCCGAACCATAACACCAACGGCAGCATTTTCTGGCACGGCCCGCAGATTGAATTGCAGTTCCTATTCTAAGGACCTGCTCGGGCTTGGCGGCGAGATTGAAACAAGAAAGGCCGGCACGGCAGTTGATGAAACTGCCGTGCCGGCCTCGATCGTTGTCACGTCGAATCTTGCGATCTTAGGTCAGGCTAGTGATCAGGTCATACGTTCCCTGGTCCGGTATGCCCGGGATCGTTTGAAAGCCATGGACGTTGATCCAATACGTCGTCCCCGCCTCGACCGCAACGCTCACGGAGTGCGTGCGGCCCGGAGAGGTGCTGTTGGCAATTTCGGTGAAGTTATTGCCCTGCATGTCGTAGAGATGCAGTTCCAGGTTACCGCCCGAGGTGGTGTTGATCGTCACGGTCAGCGTGCCGCTGGCTGCGGGAACAAGCTTGAACCAATTCTGTTCGGCCACATTGGAAGACGTATAGCCGACGTTCAAAGCGGTGTAGGTCTGAGCGTTGACCTGGCCCTTCGCCAAAGTACCGAGGTTAAACGCGGTATCTTCGGTGTTATTTAGGTTGTGGATGTCTTGGCTGCCGCCGCCGGGATTGCCTGGACCGCCCGGTCCTCCGGGAGGCGTCGGCGTGATGGGCGTAATGTGGATGAAGCCAAAGCCCGTAGTGAAGTCGTAGCCCGGCGTGAAGATATCGGTCGCCGTCGTTTCCAGGTTTGTTGTGACTTGGGCCGGCGTCGACGTCGGCGACTGCTGAAGGAGCAGAGCGGCCGCGCCCGCGATATGGGGCGTCGCCGCCGAGGTGCCAAAGAATTGATAGTAAGCGTTCGGACCTGTGCCGCTCAGGTTGCCGAAGAACGAGGTTGCGACACCATCCGGACCAGTCACCTGCGGCTTGTTCCTAATTTCTGGAGTGGTGAGGCGATTGCCATTGTTGTCAAAGAAGAACGGCATCGCACCACCCTGCGCGGTGAACGATTCCGGTACGGTCGGCGTCCCCCAGAACGCGGCGGCCACGCTGACCGCGTTAATGGCCGTGCGCTGGCCATAGGTCGCGGGTGAGTTGCCCTCATTCAAGGCGTTGATGTCCGGTAATCCATCCGTCGAATTGATCCAGCGCAGGAAGGTCGGGGCCGGTCCATTGGCCAGGCGGAAGGACATCGAGAATGAGTTTGTGCCGAAGCTGCCGTCGTTGGTAAAGGCAACGATCTGCTCCGCTTCGCCCGTGTTCAACGTGTTAGTGTTGAACGTCTGCAACAGTCGTTGCCCGTTTGCTGTGGTAACCAACACGTCCAACTCGTTCTTAACCTGATAGGCTCCCATGTTATTTAACGGGGCACCTTGTTCGAGGAAGGCCGAGTCCCACTGGAACAGGATGTTGGTCGTCTCGCCAACAGCCAGCGTAAATGTCTGCAAGGCACTGTTTCCGGCGATCGTCTCAAAGGTACCGCTGACGCCGCCCACGGTTGCCTGTGTCGGCTGCCACGAGGCTTGCCATGCTTGTTTTCCGTCGTTGCCAGCTGCTGAATCGTAGAACACGCCATTATTCGTGACGACGGAATTGACGGCTTTGGAGATCACGCCGTCGTTGAAGAAGGGCGAATCTGCGTAGCCCAGGTCATCGTTAATGACCTTGGCACCGGCATTCGCCAGCGCCTGGATATTATTGGCGAACGCTTGCGGCCCACCTTCGCCGGTCGCGAAGGCCAGTGACGACCCGGGCGCTACCGTGTGGACGATTTCCAACATGGCGCGGCCTTCGTCAGTGCCGCCGGAACTTCCATCTTGAATCACCTGAACGCCGGCCGCGGGTAATGTACCTGATGCTATCGACTGGGCGATGCCCCCACCGAATTGATTAACCGAGTCGGAAAGAACGCCGACCTTAACGCCTGCGCCGTTGACACCTTCGGTGGCACGAAATTGGGGGCCGCCGATGGCCGCGTCGCCTTGCGTCGTGATTGGGCCTGCATACACGAGCGGCTTGCCGCTCGGCGTGGCTGAATTGAAGTACGGCAAGGTAGCCAATTTACTTATCGATGAGATCGGCAAAAAGCCGGTCAGCAGATTTTGCGACGGTGTGCTGCTCATCACGATGTCGCCGATGTTGACCAACTCGCTGAGCATCTGATTCATGTGTACTGCCAGCGTCGTGCGAACGCCCACGAGCACACGATTGTTATTGTCCGCCACGAACTGCGAAAACGGCGAGCTGAGAGGCAGCGGGTACGTCCCGTTAGCCAACTGGAGGAGCGGTTGCGACCCGACAATTCCCGAGTTGAAATCGAGGGGTACGTTGAGCGTGGCGCTGAGGCCGGTGTTTCCCACGGAATCGACAGCGCGGGCCCGCATGTTGTAATATCCCGCGGTAATCGGGTAGGAAAACCACAGCTGAAAATTGGTCAATGAGCCATTAGCGCCTACTGTCGCAGATGCTACGCCTAGTTCGTTTCCGGTGAATTGACCATCGTGGTTCAAGTCGATGTCAAGAAACACCTGTTTGATGGCCTGACCCGATACGACATTCACCAAAACGGAAGGTAGCTGAGCGTTGATGAAGTCCGGCGTCAGCAGGGTAACGGACGGGGCTGTCGCATAGACCTGGAAGGTCGCGTTCGTCGTCAAGCCTTGGGAATAAGTCAGCGTCAAAGTATGTTGGCCATCGGGCAGCGAAATAGAGTCTGGAATTGACCAGTGCCGGATGCGTTGACCGTACTCGAACCGATTGATTTGCCGTCGACCTTGGCGGAAAAGGCCAAATTCGGCGTGCCGGTGCCGATGAGCGTCGGAGTGCGCGAATTCGTCGGCGTTTTGACGCTGATGACGGTCCCCGAGGCGTTTGTCAGGCTGGTAAGGACCATTGACGCCGCGCTGTTTCCAGGATTGCCCGTTCCTGTTCCGCCACCAGTTCCCGTTCCTGTTCCTCCGGTCCCAGTGCCTGGTCCTGAAACGGGTGGATTTCCGCTCGCTGCCTTCGGTGGGCTTGTGAAATGTGTCGGTTGGGGAGCGGAGTTCGATTGCGTCGTCGGCGGGATCGTCGAGTCGTTTGTGTGCGTGCTCGTCGGCGATATCAGAGGCTGCGTGCTAATGCTCGCTAGTTCCGCGAGTATGGAACTCGATGCGAGCGATCCCACATGCAGAGTGGGAACGAGCCGTTTCTCGAGATCTTCCAACCTGGGCAAGGCGTTGCGCCGAACCGCTTTTTCCCAAGCGGAACGGACACGCTTCCGCTGGGAACGACGCTGAAACCACGAGTTAAGCAGAGTAAGCATTAACATGGATCGGAATTCTCCCAGAAGCAGACGACTGCGGCCATGACGGCTCGCGATTACGGAAAAATATAGCGGCACAACTCGGACGATGAGCCTTGGCGAAAGCTCAGAATCCCGGAGTCAGTAGTTAAACTTTAGGCTTACACTTGCGCAAAAGTCCTCAGAAGAGCCTACAAGGCATATACACTCATCCGCAAGGAGAAATTGTAAATACAGGGAAGATGGGGGGGTGGTTCTAGTCCTAGCACCGTCAAATCTGGCGCGTTGGGAAAATTATCTTATCTGGAGTTTATAAAACGGAGCGCCCGGCTAGGCCTTCCCGCCGCCGCGAAATCTGCTATGCTGCTCTCTTTGACGTTTCTGAAATTTTGCCAGGAGATCGGACTCATGGGAGCCCGTCGTATCCGCCGAGAACAACGCCGCTTTGACATGGATCTGTCGCGGCGCACCAATGGTATGCTCAAGATGGATGAGCGTGCCCGTCGCGAAATTCGCATGACTGAACTCATCAAGAAGGCCGGCAAGCTACCCTATACGCCTGTCGTCATGAGTTGGTTAAGCATACAGCTCGACAAGCCGTCGCGTCTTATCAGCCAGGCTGAGGTTGATGCTGTCGTGCAGGCGGCTAAGGCGAAGTAGTGGGATTTTGGTTCGGTGCGTGTTCCGCGCACCAGCGTGAACTTGCGCGGGAAGAGCGGAATCAACCCCCACATCCGGTGCCAGCCCCAGACGAGCACGATCGCCGGTCTGGGGCAACGATGGCATTTCCGTGGTAGGCCTTGCTTGCCAACCAGCACTTCACGAGTCTGCTCGTGCGCCTCGATTCTACCACGGCCGACTCCGCGCCGCGCCAATTCGGCGTCAATCAGCTCGAGCGCGCTTTCCTCCATACCTTGCCTATAAACTGTGGCCCGATCAAGCAGGTCTTCCGTGGTCGCCGCACGGATGTTCGCTGCCAGTCGTTGCGGGTCTGGTTGCATAAACGGTTCTCTCTCACCAGTCCTAATCGCTTTGATTCACCAGGCTGAAACGCGAGCTCGGATTCCGTTCGGGAACTAATGCACGCTATTTCTCGTCTATAGGAATAGACCTGCCCAAGCATCCTTGCTTCAAGATTGATTCTAGACCGTTGACGAAGCTATGTTGCTCTGGCACAATCTGCTAGAGAGCGAGCATCTCAAATATATCTGGTATTCGAGTTCCCGGCCGACGGCCTGTAGAGGGAGCAGTCATGTTCCGTTCATCCGCGCGTCAATGGCCACTTGGCCGCCCGTCGTCGCTCATTCTCGGCGGACTATTGATCCTGGGCCTGCTGGCGGTTATCGCCGAAGGTAAGGCGCAACCGCCGGTCGAGAAGGCCAAGGATAAAGCCGCTGATAAGACAAAAGACAAGGCAGCGGACACCGAAAAGCCCAAGGACACCAAACCGCCGGTCAAGGTGCGGCCGCCTGTCATGCGCCGCATGGCCCTTCATGCCAAGAGCGAACCCGATGTACTCGAAATGACCAAGGCCATCAACACAGCGCTTGCCGCGGGTTGGAAAGAGAACAACATCGTTCACGCCGACGTGATCGATGACTACGAATTCATCCGCCGCGTTTCGCTCGACATCATTGGCCGCATAGCGACGGCGGAAGAAATTCGCAACTATATGAAGTTGCCCGACGATACGCGGCGATCGCTGATCATTGATGAGCTTCTCAAGAGTGATGAATATCCACGGCATTGGGCTAACTTGTGGACCAACTGGCTTCTCAGTCGAAGCGGCACCTTTGGCCGCGGCCGCTATCACGACGACACGCAAAAATGGCTGCAAAAGCAGTTCGCACTCAACCGCCATTACGACCAAATCGTCGAGGAGCTGATTTCCGCGTCCGGTAAGAACGACGAAAATCCCGCAGTCAATTTCATCTTGGCCCACGTCGGTGAAAATGTCCCGGCCGATAAGCGCGGCACCGACGGACAGTTTGAGATGGTGCCGATTACGTCGCGCATCACGCGCTTGTTCCTCGGCACTCAAGTTCAATGCGCCCAATGCCACGATCATCCATTCCGAGGCGATCTCAAGCAAAAGATGTTCTGGGGCGTCAATGCCTTCCTGCGCCAGGTCGTGCGCGACGGCAATATTCCGATGCGACGCCAGGACGGCTTGACGACGCTCACGCTTCGCGACGACGTCAACGTGAACCGCGACGCCAGCGTTTACTTCGAACAACGCAACGGTGTTTTCATTAGCCTCGACGCCCGTTTTCTTCCCAGCGAAGACGGCAGCGAAGGGCCAAAGATGGAAAAGGGCCTCCAGGGCACTCGATCGCCGCAAAGCTTTGGCTCGCTTTGTCATCGACCACGAATCGTTTCCCAAAGCGATCGTCAATCGGATGTGGGGCGTCTTCTTCGGTCGTGGTTTCACGAATCCGGTCGACGACTTCCACGAGCAGAACCTGCCTTCAAACCCGGAATTGCTTAATTTGCTCGCCAGTCGGTTCAAAAACTACGACTATGACCAAAAGAAGCTCATTCGCTGGTTATGCAACAGCACGGCCTATAGCCTCAGCTATGTGGCGAACGCCACCAACGACAAGCCTGAGCATGAAGCTCTCTTTAGTCGTATGCTGATGAAATCGATGAGCCCTGAGCAGCTGTTCGAGTCCCTGATGACCGCCACTGGCGCCGAAGCAGCCGACAAGGGCAATGAAGCCGACCGCGCTCGCCTCAAAACCGAATGGCTCGACAAGCTCGTCAGCCAATTCGGCGATGACGAGGGCAACGAAGTGAATTTCAATGGCACCGTCGTTCAAGCGCTGATGATGATGAACGGAAACGAAATCAACGCCGCCATCGCGCGGAAGGATAAAGGCACGGTCGCCCTTGTGATTGCACGATCGGGCGGAAGCGCTGAAAACGCCATTCGCGGCCTTTATCTGGCTGCCTTGAACCGCCCACCGAGCGATCGCGAAATTAAACTCGTGCGCTCCAAGTTCCCGCTTTCGCGCGGGCGCGATAAGGAAGTGCAGGCGCCCTTCCAGGATCTCTTCTGGGCGCTTTTGAACAGCAATGAGTTTTTGTTAAATCATTGAAAATATTTAGCCGCGAGCCGCCAGGCGAGCGCTGTTTGATAGCGCTATTTGAAAAATCGCTATCAAACAGCGCTCGCCTGGCGGCTCGCGGCTAAATATTTTTTATTCCGGCAGCGGTTGAACCCGCACTACCCCCATATAGTTCGAGCGCAAATCCCCTCGATAAATCGAGGGCCCAAACAACTCGACCTTGCGATTAACATAGCATTCGAGGTCGATGCCGGGCTGGGCGGTGACATAGAGCATCAAGCTGCGGCCGGAGCCTTCCAACACGTAACCCTGTTTATTATCGATCAGGCGTCCCGCGCGCGCAGGCGACCCGCACCGCTGGCGTATATCCCAGTAGGGAGCGGCGTGCGCGCCGTGGTCGTCGGCGGATCGCCGAAGCCACAGGGAGCTGCCAAATTCACAATCGGCGGCTCGGCGAGATGTGTCGGGAGTGGCGACACCCGGTTCGGAACACCTGTTGTCGAGGTCAGTTGCGCTATCGGATACGAAGTTATCGGGGCAGCGGTTGGACTGCGGCGCGCTTCTCGAAGATATGCGGTGCGCTGGCTTGCTTGAAGAGCCAATGCCGCTTGAGTCGATTCGGCCGCTTGTGCCGTACGCAAGTAAAGATCGATCGCCAAGCCTTCCTGCCCGCGTCGCTCAGCATCCTGAGCCTGCACCCAAAGCGCCTCGACGCGCGCACTGAGCGGCACGGCGCGCGGCGACTCGCCCGGCGGAGTGGCAGTGTTCGATCGGTCCGTTACGCTGGCTATCTGTGGCTTGTCCGTGCGCGTAACGGCGTTTGCGCGGATGTATCGAGCTTCTGGAAAAGGCGATTCCACCATCAGCCAAGTGGTTTGTGCATCAATGACGGTACGGCCCAAACCGCGGAGCTGGCTGCCCTTGCTAAGTTCGCAGCCGCGCATGCCGCGCGTCGGGTTGGACTTCGCTGCCGACAAAAATCGGCGCCCGTGACTCGGCCGGTATATCGACCACCCAATTGGGCTGCTTGGGGTCGAGCCGCTTTACGTAACGACTGTCGATCCAGCTAAACGAGCCGCGCGGTGGTACGATCTTGAGCCAGCCGTTGGATAGCTCTTCCAGTACTTGGACGCTCGCGCCTCGGTTGAGACGATTAGTCGGATACCAGGTTGCCGAGTCGCTCGGCGCCGATCGGGCCAAGGTCTCTTTGTCATTGACCGTTGCCGCGTAAAGGATCGATTGTGCCGATGCGCTAGGAGCGAGTGACGCGAGCACGAAAGTCGAAAGCAGGAGCGAGCGCATACAAGATCTCCCCAGCGCGGCGCGATGATGCGTGTCTTGTTAATTTCGGTCAGGTGCCAGGCTCGGTTGCAGAGAGGTCGGCGGCCGCGCTCGGAAGAATTAGATTAAAAGAGCGCGCGGACGGGCGGTGCGGTTTATAACGTCGCCGCGGCGGGACGCAAGGTCGGAATGATAGAGGATAAATGATCTGCAGACACAGTCCGCGCCGCTGAACGCGCTTGCTTCCCGCGCGGCTTCCGAACCCCTGACTTGAGGCATTTATGGCGGCGAAGCTCTTTCGCACTGCTCATTTCACGGCTTGCAACTAGGATGCGGGATGTTCCGACAAAGGCACTGCGGTACGGCATTTGCACTAACTGCTTACCAAATCATCAGATAGGTCAATTCACAACTGTCGGCTCCGCGCCTTGCCCAGCTTGACTGATTTTCTAGCGTCAGCTATAATTTGCAAAGAGCAACCGGGTACATGTGGACTAAACAGCTAGCTCAACGGAACTTGCATAAAGTTCCTTTTGAGTGACTCGCGGGGCCGGATGCCCCGAAGCCCGGATGCGGCGGCAAAGGAATGCCTGACAAGACCTATTCAGCGCGTCCGCCATACTCGAGGCGAGCGCGACGGGAAAAAGATCAGGACGAAGGAGCGAACGCGGGAAATCGGAAGCGAACCATCGTTGCCGAATCGATCCACGTCGCGCATGTCCTCGATAAAGGCCTTGTTTACGCCACCGACGCAGCAGACCCATCTCTCCGCAGAGCTGGGTTGTCGCATCGGTTGGGGCTATTCCTCCGCAGCGGAAACCGACTAAATTCTGCAGACGGGTGGGCCTTGGCCGACGATCGAGTTAAACAGGTGAAGGACGCAAACGACATCGTCGATGTTGTCGGCGGCTATATCTCCCTGCGGCCGGTCGGCAAAACGTATATGGGGCTGTGCCCCTTTCATAGCGATTCGCGCCCTTCCTTTGATGTGGACCCTGGCCGACAACGCTATCGCTGTTGGTCCTGTGATAAATACGGCGACGTAATCAGTTTTGTTCAGGAACACGAACACGTCAGCTTTCGCGAAGCGCTCGAATCGCTGGCGCGACGAGCCGGCATCACGTTAGAAAAATCAGGATCGGCGGCTCGGGAACAAGTCCGAGCCCCGCTTCTTGACGTTATGCGCTGGGCAACGCGCGAATTTCACGAATGCTTGCTCGATTCGCCTCTCGGCGAAAGGGCACGCAACTACGTCGCCGAACGCGGCCTGACGGGTGAAACGGTGCGCCGTTACGGTCTAGGCTACGCGCCACCAGCTTGGGATTGGTTATTGGGTCGAGCGGAATCGTCTGGCGTGCCCATCGATTTATTAGAAAAAGTCGGCTTGATCGGTCGCCGCTCGGGCGGCAACGGCTTCTATGACTTGTTCCGCGATCGGCTTCAATTTCCGATCCGCGACGTGCGCGGCCAGACTGTCGGCTTCGGCGGCCGCATCCTGCCGGACGCGACTCCGAATGAACGCCAAGGGCCGAAATACTACAATTCATGCGAAACACCGCTCTTTTCCAAGAGCAATCAACTTTATGGCATCGACCATGCCCGCGGCTCGGCCGCCGCGGCTGGCTACCTCGCGGTCGTCGAAGGGTATACCGACGTCCTGATGGCCCATCAAATGGGCATTGGCCAGGTCGTCGCTACCATGGGCACGGCGCTGAATGCCCGGCACGTGCAAAAGCTGCGTAACTTCACGCCACGTGTCGTCTTGGTGTTCGACGCCGACGCCGGAGGCATGACGGGCGTCGATCGTGCATTGCAGATATTCGCGAGTTCCGATATCGAATTAGCGATCGCCACGCTGCCTGATGGGCTCGACCCCTGCGATTTGCTCCTGCAACAAGGAGCAGAGGCTTTTCGCCTGGTTTTGGAAAGCGCGGTTGACGCGCTCGAATTCAAGCTCAACGCCGTGCTAAAACCGCATGGGGCCGTGAGCGACATGGGTATTGAAGCACGCAAGCGCGCGGTAGAAGCTGTTCTGGGTATCATCGCCCTGGCGCCCACGACGGGCCAGGCGGAAGCCGTCAAAACGCAACTGATGATTGGCCGCATTGCGCGGCGGCTCGCTCTCAAGGAGGAGGCATTATGGGCGTTGTTAGACGAGCTGCGCTCGCGGCGGCACGATGGTGCCACCGAGGCGCAGCCGCGGGATGTCGAGGATCTCCCCCGTCCGCGATCATCCGCATCGGCCGCACCCGAAGAGCGCGAGCTTCTCGAGGTTTTGCTGGCTGACCCCGAACTTGTATCTGTGGCTCGGAGCGCTCTACCGCTCGACGCCGTTCAGCATCCAGGACTACGCCGACTGCTCGACGGGCTTTATGCCCTCCACGATGCCGGCGAATCACCAACTCTGGATATGCTGCGACTGCGACTCGACGGTGATCCTCTCCTGAATCACGCAATGCGAATGCAAGACATTGGCCGGCGCCATCCCGAACGAGCGGCGTGGCTCGATCGTCTCCTGGATCATTTTCAGGAACGGCAGCGACGACCCGAGCGTCAGGAGATCAAGAACCAGCTGATCGCCGCCAGCGATCACGCCGCGGCTCTCGATCTATTGCGCCGCCTTCAGCAAGATCGAATTGGCGTGGACGCGAGATAAGCTTGCGCCACTTACCTAGAGTCGATCCGAAAAGGTGTCGGGCACCATTGTGCGCAACACCCTTCGGGCCGTCCCGGCAATGGTGCCCGACATCTTTTCGGATCGACTCGTACCGAATATGTCCCTGCGACCCCGATTCAGGTCATGCGGCAAGGGAGAGACTTTGATGGACAAGTTAGACGAAGGCCTGGACGTATTGCTCAAGTCGGGCAAAGAAAAAGGCTTCTTGACGTACGACCAGGTCAACGACCACCTGCCTGACGACGATACCAACCCCGAGAAGATCGATCAGATTCTGATCCTCCTTGAGGCCGAAGGCATCGAACTCATCGAGGAATCCGAAGCCGAGGAACGCGAGAGCAGCTCGACGACGACCGTCGTCGAAGACGACCCACGGGCGGATCTCGATCTCAGCTTCATGGACGAAGAGGAGAGCCGCCGCATCGACGATCCGGTGCGGATGTACCTCACCCAAATGGGCGAAATTCCCCTGCTCAAACGCGATCAGGAAATCGCTCTCGCCAAGAAAATCGAAGTCACGCCGCAAGCGGTTTCGCCGCAAAGTTCTCGAATGCGATGGGGCCCTATGCCAAGTAGTCGACACTCTCCGGCGCGTCCACTCGGGCGATCTGCCTTTCGATCGCACGGTCAAAGTCTCGCTGACCGAGAACCTCGAAAAGGACAAAATCCTCCAGCGCATGCCGCATAATTTGCGTACGCTCGATCACCTTCTGGAACTCAACCAGGAAGATTTCGCCAAGATCATCGACCAGCGCCTGGACGAGGAAGAGCGTAATCGCCTTCGTCGCCAGCTACGAATTCGTCGCCGCAAGGCCGTGACGCTTGTCGAAGAGCTGTCGATCCGCACGCAAAAAGTACAGCCTCTCATGAAGAAGCTGGAGCAGATCTCGTCGCGGATGGATGAACTCGAGCAGCAAATCGAGATCCTCAAAGGCGACAAATCGTGCCGCGAGGATTTGGCCGCCTCGCAGAAGGAACTCAACGATTACATGATGCACACGCTCGAGGAGACCTCCGGCCTCCGCAAGCGTGTCGAGATCGTCAAGAAACGCTTTTCCGAATACGAGCAAGCCAAGCGCGACCTATCAGGCGGCAATTTGCGCCTCGTCGTGTCGATCGCCAAAAAATATCGCAATCGCGGTCTGAGTTTCCTCGACCTAATTCAGGAAGGCAACACCGGTTTGATGCGAGCGGTCGATAAATACGAATATCGCCGTGGCTACAAGTTCTCGACCTACGCGACCTGGTGGATTCGCCAAGCGATCACGCGGGCCATCGCCGACCAAGCCCGGACCATTCGTATTCCCGTCCACATGATCGAAACGATGTCGAAGCTGCGCAACGTCTCGAAAAAGCTACTCCAAGAGCTGGGTCGCGAACCGTCGATTGAAGAGACGGCCAAGGCAGCCAACATAACGGTTGAAGAGACACGCCGCGTCCTCAAGATCAGCCGTCATCCGATCAGTCTCGATCGTCCGGTGGGCGAGAGTGAAGACAGCTACTTTGGCGACTTCATCGAAGATGACAGCGTCGAGTCGCCGGTGGCGGCCGCGACTCAAGAAATGCTCAAGGACAAGATCGATCTGGTCCTGAAGACCTTAACCTATCGCGAGCGCGAGATCATCAAGCTCCGCTATGGCCTAGGCGACGGCTACACCTATACGCTCGAAGAAGTGGGCCGTATCTTCAAGGTGACACGCGAACGTGTCCGGCAGATTGAGGCAAAAGCCGTCCGCAAGCTGCAACATCCTGTTCGCAGCAGGCAGCTAGAAGGCTTCCTGGACGGGATCAAAAATCGCTGACAATATCAACCGCCGGCCCTCAAAAGCCGGCGGTTTTTTTGTTGGGTGCGTTGGTTGCGATAAGATAAGAATTGGCCGTACCCCGCTTGCGCCTTGGGGCTGGTAGAATGAGAATAGACTGTTCGCTCGACTCCTGAGGACAACCATGACTGCTCCCGCGATTCTGATGCGCGAGATCCACCGTCTGCGTCGCTTCGCACGTGATTTGCAAGAACATATCGATCGCTATCCGAAACAGGTCAAGGCGCAGCAGGCCAAGCTCGCCAAGCAGGAAGAAAACCACAAAGAGGGTCAAGAAAATCTCAAGAAACTCAAGATCGCTATTAATGAAAAAGAGGTGACGCTCAAGGCGACCCACGCGACGATCAAGAAACACGAAAAACAAGCCGACGAAGCCAGCGAGGCCAAGGTCGCCGCAGCTCTCAAGGTTCAGCTCGCCACCGATCGAGCGCTCGCGGCCAAGCTCGAAGAGGAGATCCTTGTCGGTCTCACCGAAATTGAGGAAAAGACGGTACAACTTCCAGATTTGGCAAAAGCCGTGGTGAAAGCCAAGACCGATTTCACGGAATGGGAAAAGACGTCCAAGGTGCGCTATCAAGAACAGACAGTGCAGTTGAAAGAGACGTTGGCAAAGTTGAAGGAAGTGGAGAAAGGCATCCCGCCTGAGATTCGCGTGATGTACGACCGTATGGTCGCATCGATCGGCCCGGAGTGCCTGTCGTCCGTCGAGAATGGCACCTGCACCGCGTGCATGACCGAGATCACTGTGCAGATGCTGCATGAGCTGAAAAAGCACATGCTAAGCACATGCAAAGCGTGTGGACGAATCCTTTACCTGCCGGAGACGACCACCGAGCCTGAAGCGTAAGCGAAGAGCATTAAAGTAGACGCGGCATCTTGCCGCGTTGTCGGCCTTCGGCCGAAGTGGACGCGAAATCGAACAACCCTAGTGCCCCGTCTAGACTAAATTTGCGGGTGGCACAGACATTCCTGTCTGTGCGTGAACCGACGAATGTGCCTTTTGCTGCACAGACAGGAATGTCTGTGCCACCCGCAAATTTAGTCTAGACGGGGCACTAGTGCTCTGTCAACGCTTGATTTTGGGGTTGGTAACGAAAAATATGGCGAGAATTCCCAGTGAGGGACGGCAAAGCGACCCCAATTCTTAGCGTTGACAGAGCACTAGTCAAATAACGCGGCAAGATGCCGCGTCTACCTTAATACTCTTCGCTTACGCTTCAGGCTCGGTAATGCAAACATCGGTTTATCGATCACGGACTGGTACGAAGGAAGGTTGGAATTCGTACGGATCGCCTGTCATCTCGCGCCAGGCTTTTTGCTGTTCCGGAGTCAGGAACTTGTTGAAGCGTTCCAGGTGCGTCCGGCGGTAATCCTTGTACATTTGCGTGCCGCGTTCACGGTCGGTTAGGCCGGTCCTGTAGATGTCCTGGTATTGTTTGTTGGCCCATTCGGCGGATTCACGCAAGTCACGGATCTGCTCCGGCGTCATGTTCAATCGCTTTTGTACTTCGGTGTTATAAAGCGTGTTGAAGCCGCCGTATTGATAGTAAAGCTGTTGATAACGGGCTTGTTGGTCCGCATTGAGAATGTCGCGGGCGCCTTTGTACCATTCCTGATAGTATTTGTGATTCAGTTCCTGTTCCCGCGCGAGCCGATCCGCTTCACGCAGATCCTTGAGCTTGGCATAGTCATTTCGATAGGCCGCTTGGGTTTCTTCCGTAATTTTGTTCAGTCGATTAACCTGTGCGCCGGTCAAACTTAATGACTTGCTGACGTCGCTCATCTGATACAGCGTCGGTGGATAAGGATAAGTCGTAACCGTACCGGCTCCCTGCCGCGCATCTGTCTGAGCTTGTGCCGAGGCTCCTAGTGCCAGAGCGCATGCAAAAGTGAGAACGTACGCACAACGCATGAGAAAACTCCTTCGCAAAAAACGGGCAGTTTATTGACGCAGAAAGTAGTTTATGCAATGCTTGTGCCGATTATTCGGGGCTATTGCTTATCTTCGACGGGTTTACTTTGGGGCTCCTCCAGCACGTCTTCAATCTCCGACGCCTTGACAATATCTAGCGTCGTCAGGGCCCGATCGATCGTGAGTACGCCGTTGAGATGATCGAACTCGTGCTGGACGACACGTGCGGGGAAGCCGGATAAGGCACGCTGTTTTTCGTTTCCTTGCTCGTCGACATACTTTATGAGAACTGCGTGGTAGCGCGGGACAAAGACCAGCAGCTCCTGGAAGCTAAGACAGCCTTCCCAGGAGGACTCGATCTTGTCGGGGACAAAAGTCAGTTCGGGATTGATGAATACCTCGATCGGCAGCACTTCGTCGGGTTTTTCAGGGTCGCGCGGCGTAATGCAGGCTAGAAAGACGCGCTGACTAACGAAGACTTGTGGGGCGGCCAGGCCGACGCCGCCGGCTTCGGTCATGGTCGCGCGCATCTCGTCGAGCAAGGCTTGGAATTCAGGCGAAAGAAGATCGCTTGCTGGAACAGGATCGGCAACGCGGCGCAGGACCGGTTGACCGAGTTGTGCGATCTCCAAAGGCATTTTTCGGCTCCGTCACAATCCCAGGGCTTGTTTGATGCGCTGCACCTCATCCGACACGGCCGCCAGGTTTCCTTGTAAATCGGCAGTCAACTGTTTCAGCGCGGCGACTTCGGTTTTTAGTTCGTCCATTCCGGGTATGACTTGAGGCGCAGCCGGTAGAGATGCAGCGGGCCGGCTCGGGGCTGCCAGTGCAACCTCGGGTAGCTCGGCTCGATCGACATGCAGAACGCGCAGCCGGTCCAGCTCACGCGGGTCATGAAAGCCATGTGTCACCATTGCGCCGCGGCGTTCCTCGGGGGTCAGGTAGACGACGAGCTTGCGCTCGACCATGCCGCGTAGGACCGTTCGCAGGGTATCGAGATCCTCAATAGGCGCCATACGGTTGGCTCGGCCGCGTAGCTCGCCCTCGGTCTGCGGGCCGCGCAACAGCAATTCGGCGATGATCGCGGCTTCTGGGTTGGTCAGCTTCAGGTTTTCATGAAACATGTGCCGCCAGCGCTCGACGCGGCTGCTCGACGTCACTCGCATCACATAGCCACGCTTTTGACAACGCGCCAGGGCGTCCTCAACCTGTTCGTCGGAAAGGTTCATGACCGGGTCGCGGTTCGACTTTTGATTGCTTCCGGTTACAAGAGAGTTAATGCTCATCGGATAGACGTCCGGCGTGGTCTTCGCCTTCTCGATCAGCACCCCAAGGACGCGCCGTTCCAGGCTATCGAGCACAGGCCAGGGCTCGGCTGGGACTTCCGCTGACATGCTGGCTCTCCCTCATGAATCATTAAATTACTCCACTCCATTCGCGGCAGGGGCTTGAGTCGCGGCGGGCGAACCGCATAATACGCGGAAGGGGGAGCGCTCAGGGAAACCGTTCTCTGATCGTCGGTACTATACTTCGCCAGCGCCTTTGGGTAAACTCCGACCATGAACCTGCATGAACTTATCCGCGATCTGCGTGAAGACAACGGCTCCAAGATCGTTCTCCTTGTTGCCGACGGTTTAGGCGGCCTGCCGCTCGAGCCGGGCGGCAAGACGGAACTCGAAACGGCGCGAACGCCCAACCTCGACCAGCTGGCGCGCGAGGGGGTCTGCGGTCTGAGCCATCCGGTGGCCCCGGGCATTACGCCCGGCAGCGGGCCGGGGCATCTCGGCTTGTTTGGCTACGATCCGCTCGAATATCGGATCGGTCGCGGCATCCTGGAAGCCCTCGGCATCAATCTCGAAGTCGGCCCGCGCGACGTGGCGACAAGGGGTAATTTCTGCACGCTCGATGCCTCCGGCAAAATCAGCGATCGCCGTGCCGGCCGGCCCACGACGGAGCGGTGCGTCGCCATGTGCGGCCTGATGCAACAAATCAAAATCCCCGGCGTCGAACTGATCGTCGAGCCAGTGCGTGAGCATCGTTTCGTCGTTGTCTTTCGCGGCGATGGCCTGGGCGATGTCCTCAACGACACCGACCCGCAAGCGACCGGAGTCAAGCCACTGGAAGCCAAGGGGGCCGACCCGGCCTCGCAGGCCACGGCCACCGTGGTAAACCGCTTCATCACCGAGGCGACGAAAGTCTTGGCCGCGCAAGCGCCGACCAATGGCGTCACCTTGCGCGGCTTCGCGCGCTACCCACGCATTAGCACCCTCAAGGACATTACTGGCATGAGGGCCGCCGCCATCGCCGTCTATCCGATGTACAAGGGCCTGGCTCGGCTCGTCGGCATGGACGTGGTCGACTCCGGCTCGACGCTCGGCGATCAGATGGAATCCCTCAAGAAATTGTGGGGCCAATACGATTTCTTTTTCCTGCACTACAAGTACACCGACAGCACCGGCGAGGACGGCAATTTCTCGGCCAAAGTCGAGATGATCGAACGGCTCGACACCGAAGTGCCGAAGATTCGCGCACTCAAGCCGGACGTCCTGATTGTGACCGGCGATCACAGCACGCCCAGCAAGCTACGCAGCCATAGCTGGCACCCGGTGCCGACGATTCTGTGGGCCAAGTCCTGTAGGACCGACGACGTTTCAGAGTTTGGCGAGTCACAATGTCTCAAGGGCGGACTCGGGCAATTCCAGGCCGTTCATTTGATGTCGTTGGCGCTGGCGCACGCCGGGCGACTGGGTAAATATGGGGCGTAGTCTACTCGACTCGGGCCGCGTCCTGCTCATGGACGGCGGCATGGGTACGGAGCTTCAGGAAGAGGGGCTCCGTCTTGCCGATGGGGAAAACCCGTCAGCGTGGACGATTCTTCATCCGGAGCGGGTCCGCGCGGTTCATCAGGATTACATCAACTCGGGCGCTGCGCCTGTTTGACGAATACGTTCGGCGCGAACGAGCGCTCTTTTCTTACGGCGTTTTCGGACACGCAAACTCCCGATGAGCTGCGCCGCCGACTTTGGCAGCAATCCTTTGACTTGATCGGCAAAACGCCAGGCATCTATCGCATCGCCGACTTTGGGCCGACGACGGACACTTACGAGATCGGCGAACTCGGCGACATGAATTGGTTCTGGACGGACAGAAGCATCTATCACCGGGCGGATGCGATATTGATCGAGACCTGCTCGACGCCGCGCGTGCAACTTGCCATCGAGCGAATCGCCGGCCAAACGAGCGTGCCGATTCTAATGTCGATTACCTACATGCGGGAAGCGAACGGTCACATTCATTCGATCAGCGATTATCCTCCCGAATGGTTCGCCGCGCATGCCAAGAGGTGGGGCGCTGCCGCCCTCGGCGTCAACTGTGGCCGCGATCTTGGCATCGACGAGATCGTGGAGATTTTGCGTCGCTATCGCCAAGAAACCGATCTGCCGCTGTTCGCCCGGCCCAATGCCGGCACGCCGACGATCGTCGGCGATACCTGGACATTCCCCCTGTCACCGGCCAAGCTCGCCGGCCGATTGCCCGAAATCTTGGAAGCCGGCGCTGTCATGGTCGGCGGCTGCTGTGGCACGACGCCGGCGCACATCGCGGCGATGAAACCGATCGTCGATACTTGGAACACAAAGCGCGCTGCCCTTTGACGACGAAACAATTCTTCTTCAAGTCGTCATAGGTCCGCACTCCTCAGCGCCCGATGCCAGTCGTAGCATAAAGCCAAGGTTTGTTTCTTGCGAATCCCAATTGAAGGAGTCTCGTCAATGCAACGTTTGGCACTCGCCGCCCTCGTAACCGTCGCCGCATTCGTTCCCGCACTGCAAGCGGAAGACAAAGCCGTGGCCAAGCTGACCGGGACTTGGACCCGAAAGCTGGATAACGACGTTACCATCACGTTTACATTCAAGGGTGATAAGGCCAATTGCGAGGTCGTCACCGGCAGCGGTGCTAGCATCGTGACGCAGAGTTCTTTTGGCGTCACTGAGGAAGGTACGCTCTTCGGTATCCTGACGAAAGTGGAAAAGACCGGCACCGATAACGGTCCCGAAAAAGGCGAATTGATTGGTTTTGACTTCAAAGTCGAAAAAGACAAAATGACGATCACAAATTACAAGGGCAGCGCCGACCGCCCCGAGGCGAAGCAGGTCGTCGAGGGGGATTACGAAAAGAAGGGCAAGTAATCTTACATTTAGCCGCGAGCCGGTAGGCGAGCGCTGTGCGATAGCGCTTGCGGGATGACCTCGACGCAACTTGCGGTGCATCTTTCGGCGGATCGCTATCAACACCTTACGCGGACTGCACACCGGCTCCGCTGCCTGGGACGCCTTGGTCCGGGGCGGCAACGCCATGGTGGCCTGGGCTAACATCAATTGCAACGCTGCCTATAACGCGTCAGCCTTTCGAGGCTGGCGTTTTTCGTTTGTCAATCCACAGTGTCCGCTTCGAACAGTCGTTGCTATCCTTCTAAGGTCCGGCGCTAATCCGTGCTGATTTGCCAAGATCGAAGGAGGTCGCTCGTGGGTCTGGTCGTGCAGAAGTTTGGTGGCACCAGCGTCGCCAACGCGGAACGCATCATGGCGGCAGCCCGGCGCGCGATCCGCGCGAAGCAAGCCGGCCATCAGGTCATCGTCGTGGTGAGCGCGCGCGGCGACACGACCGACGAGCTGATCGAATTGGCCCGCGAGATCACCGAACAGCCGCCGGCGCGAGATGGATATGCTTCTTTCCACCGGCGAGCAGATTTCGATCTCGCTTTTGGCGATGGCCATTCAAACCTTGGGAGAGCGGGCCATCAGCTTCACCGTGCGCAAATCGGCATCGTCACCGACAGCACTCATACCAAGGCCCGCATCAAAAGCATCTCGACCTCGCGCATGCGCCATGCGCTGGATGATGGCCAGATCGTCATCGTCGCCGGCTTCCAGGGCATCGACGAAAACTGGAACATCACGACGCTAGGCCGCGGGGGCTCCGACACGACCGCGGTTGCGCTCGCCGCCGTCATGAAACATGCCGGCGATGGCAACGGCGGCGGCGTCCACGATGTCGGCTGCGAAATCTACACCGATGTTGACGGCGTCTACACCACCGACCCGCGTGTCGTCCCCGAAGCCCGAAAGATTGATTCGATCAGCTACGACGAGATGCTGGAATTGGCCAGCGCCGGCGCTGGCGTCATGCACTCGCGCAGCATCGAATTCGCGAAGAAGTTTGATGTGCCCTTGATGGTCCGATCTGCATTTAGCGATGCCGAGGGCACATGGATCGTGCCCGAAGCCGATTGGATGCGCGACGTCGTCGTCTGCGGAGCGGCTTTGGTGAAGGATGAAGCGCGTGTCGCCATTCGCGGCGTGCCGGATCGGCCGGGTGTCAGCCATCGGATTTTCGACGCCATTGCCGCCCGTAATATCGTGGTCGACATGATTGCCCAAAACGTCGGCAGCGACGGTCGAGCGGATATTGGCTTCACCGTTCCAGGGATCGAGCGCGACGCGGCCTTGGCCGTCCTGCAACCGTTGGCGGCCGAGTTGGGCGCCACGCTCGAACACGATGAGGAAGTGAGCAAAGTTTCCATCGTCGGCACCGGCATGAGGACGCATACCGGCGTCGCCGAAAAGATGTTCGCCGCTCTCGCGGCCGAAAACATCAGCATGAGGATGATTACCACCGGCGACATCAAGATTTCCGTACTCGTGAGCCGAGCCGATGGCTTGCGTGCCTTGCGCGGTCCATCAGGCATTTCAGCTTCGGCTGCCAAGGCCGGGAGCTGGTCAATCCATCAATAGCTTGGGTCAAAAGTCGATTCCCGAAGCGTTTCCGCTGCGGCCAAATCTCATGCCGCAAGCCACCGGCCGAACCTTGGCCGCTCTGACGCAACAGCTATCCCACATGGAGGACATCGTTGTCAGCGATGTGTTGTTGTCCACCGATCAAGGGCGCATCACGATCTTCGGACTGCCTGATCGGGCGGGCAATTGCTCGCGCATCTTCCAGGCTGTCGCCGCCGGCGCTATCGTCGTCGATATGATTGTGCAAAATCACACCGCGGGTCATGCCGAGTTGTCGTTCAGCGTGCCACGTCCCGACCTCGACCGCGCTCTCGAACTGACGCGCAAGACCGTTCACGAAGTTGATCCAAGCGTCCGCGTCAGTGCCGACGCCGCGATCGCTAAACTATTCGTCTTGGGTGTCGGCATGCGGACTCACACCGGAGTCGCCCGCCGCATGTTCGGCGCTCTGGCCCAGCGCGGCATCAATATCTCGATGATCAACTCCAGCGAAGTCCGCGTCAGCGTAGTCGTCGACCGCGACCGCGGCGAAGAGGCACTGACATGCCTGCGCGAGGCGTTTGGGTTGGCGTGAGTCACGTGCGCAGCAGTCCCTAATGCCGTCGCGCTGTTCTTGAAACGCAGTCATTTCAATCTTTCGCTGAAACAGATTCTTGAGATTCGGGTAGACGCGCCTATAAGTTAGAGGCGTCGCGCCCTCCGTATGCACATTTTCTTGTCTTGCTAGCTGGGTCTATTTCATCATGCACCATCTGCTTGTTGTAACTCTCGTTGCTTCCGCGCTAGCTCCCGCTGCTGAGCCGCCGGCGACATGGGCCCAGTGGCGCGGCCCGACGCGCGATTGCAAGGTAGCGTTGACTCCAGCATGGCCGTCGCGCCTAACGAGTGACAATTTCAAACAGATCTGGCATGTCGATTTGCAGCCCGGTTACTCGGGGCCTATCGTCAGTGGCGATCGTGTCTTTGTTGTGGAGACTCGGGACAAAAGCCACGAAGTCGTCCGCTCGTTGGATCGAGCCACCGGGAGAGAAATCTGGAAAACGGAATGGCCCGGTGCCATGACCGTGCCGTTTTTCGCCGCCTCAAATGGCTCATGGGTCCGAGCAACACCTGCTTTCGACGGTGAGTCTCTCTACGTCGCCGGGATGCGCGATCTGCTAGTCTGCCTGGACACGGCAACGGGGAAGGTACGTTGGCAGGTCGATTTCATGCAACGTGACAAAACGGAGCTGCCGGCGTTCGGCTTTGCTTCCTCCCCGCTCGTGGACGGCGAGTTCGTTTACGTTCAAGCAGGAGCTGCATTTGTAAAGCTTGATAAAAAGACCGGCGCGACGGTTTGGCGGGTGCTACAAGACGCCGGCGGCATGAACGGCAGTGCTTTTTCTTCACCTTTTCTGACCAAACTCAGCGGCAAGACGCAGATCTTGGTTCAAACACGCGCGAAACTGGCAGGAGTCGACCCGCAATCGGGTGCGGTGTTGTGGTCGCAGCAAGTCCCGACCTTTCGAGGTATGAACATCTTGACTCCAACGGTTTATGGAGAATCGGTGTTCACGAGCGCTTATGGCGGCAAGGCATTTCTTTATCAGCTCGAAGGCTGCCCGAAAATTGAAGTTAAGGAAGCTTGGGTTGCCAAAGCCGAAGCCTACATGTCCAGCCCTGTATTGATCGGCGACCATGCCTATCTCCATTTGCGTAATCAGCGGTTCACCTGCCTCGATTTGAGGACGGGCAAAGAGTGCTGGATCAGCAAGGAAATCTTTGGAAAGTATTGGAGCATGGCCTCGCAAAACGATCGCATTTTGGCGTTGGACGAAAAAGGGGAACTCATACTCATCCATGCGAACCCAACGAAGTTTGAGATAATCAACCGTTTGAAGATTAGCAAAGAAGAGACCTGGGGGCATATCGCTGTCTGCGGCAACGAAGTGTTCGTTCGAGACCTGCTAGGAATCTCAGCCTATCGCTGGGGAAATTGAGGACGGGCTTGTGTCCCGAGTCAGAAGTTCGTTTTTGAGGTTTCGCAAAATCACACCGCCGGTCACGCCGAGTTGTCGTTCCGCGTGCCGCGCCCCGATCTCGACCGCGCCCTCGAATTAACTGCGCAAGACCGTTCACGAAGTCGACCCGAGCGTCAACGCCGACGCCGAGATCGGCAAACGAATCGTCTCGATGATCAACTCCAGCGAAGTCCGCGTCGGCGTTGTCGTCGACCGCGGCGAAGAAGTCCTGGCCTGCCTGCGTGAGGCATTTTTGCTTGGCGTAAGCGCGTTTACGCACCGGCATCTTGATGAATGTTCTGCACACAGGTACTCAACCCAAAATCTCTTTCACCACATTCCCTTTGACATCTGTCAGCCGCATGTCGCGGCCGGCGTAGCGGTAGGTTAGCTTTTCGTGGTTGAGGCCTAGGAGATGTAGGATGGTGGCGTGCCAGTCGTGGACGTGGATTTTGCCGTCGATGGCTTCGTAGCCGTAGTCGTCGGTTTGGCCGTAGGTGAGTCCGCCTTTAACGCCGCCGCCGGCCATCCACATGGTGAAGCCTTTATGGTTGTGGTCGCGGCCATCGCCGCCCTGGGCGTAGGGCGTTCGGCCGAACTCGCCGCCCCAGAGAACCAGGGTGTCCTTGAGCAGCCCCTTGTCTTTCAGGTCTTTCAATAGGCCCGCGATCGGCTTGTCGACGCTTTGGCAATTGACCGGTAGGTCCGCTCGCAGATTGGCGTGATGGTCCCAGCGCGGCGAGGTAATCTCGACGAAGCGAACGCCCGCCTCGACGAACCGGCGCGCCAGCAGACATTGGCGGGCGAAACTGTCGGTGCCGGTTTCGTCGACGCCATAAAGGGCCTTGGTCGCAGGCGATTCGTTGGCGAGGTCGAGGACCTTCGGCATGTCTTTTTGCATGCGAAATGCGAGTTCAAACGACTCGATCGTTCCTTCGACGGCGGCGTTATGCGGATCGTGGCCGAGCGCCTCGTGGTTGAGCGATTGGATGAAGTCCAGCTGCAGCCGCTGGGCGTCGGTGGTTTGCCTGGGGTTTTTGATGTTGCGGACGCTCGTGGTAGAGAGCGGTCTCAAGGGTCCGCTCCCGATGGGCGTACCCTGGTAGATCGCCGGCAGGAAAGAGCTGCCGTAGTTCGCCGGGCCGCCGTTTTGCAGCGGCGGATTGATCGATACGAAGCCCGGCAAGTTATCGTTTTCGGTGCCGAGGCCGTAGAGCACCCAAGCCCCCATTGAAGGCCGGCGGAATTGGAAAAGGCCGGTGTGCAACTGCGCGAAGGCTTGCGGATGGGCCGGGACGTCCGTGTACATGCCGTTCAAGAGGCACAGGTCATCGGTTCGTTTGGCGAGTTCGGGGAACAGCTCCGAGACCCACATGCCGCTTTGGCCATGTTGCTTGAACTTCGAGACGGGGGCCATGAGTTTGGTAAAGGCCGCGCGAGCTTGCGGCATCGGCTTGCCGTCGTCGCTTGTCAGCCTCGGTTTGTAATCGAAGGTATCGACGTGCGAAGGCGCACCTTCCATACAAAGAAAGATCACGCGCTTCGCCTTGGCTGGAAAATGCGTCTTCTTGGGCGCCAGAGGGTTGTCCTTCTCCGCGGCCCAGGTCGACATCCCGGCGAAAGCGAGATAGCCAAACCCGGAGGCAACCGTCTTCAAGGCGGTCCGGCGCGAAAGCAAAAACGGATTCGGAAAGGTCATGGCAGCTCCTCGCTTGACGTCGCAGGGCAGCGAAACAGATTATCGGTGTGAAAACTCCGCACTGGCGAACAACGACTGGCACAGAGCGGCCCAAGCGCTTCGCCGCGCCTCTGGCGGCCTCGTCCCTTCTTTGGCCAGACGCTCGGCATATTTCGTCAGGAATTCCTCGCCGACGTTGATTTCTTTCGTCGTCGGCGGCCGGGAGAAGCAGGCGAGATAAGCGCGCTCCAGTCGCTCTTTGTCATTGCCGGTGCCACCGAAAAGCTTTTGCGCGAACAGGTTCGCCTGGCGGATGACAAACGGGTTGTTCATCAGGTAGAGCGACTGCGCCGGTATCGTCGTCACCGCTCGTTCCCCGGCCATCAAGGTCGGGTCGGGAAAATCGAACAGAGTCAAAGCATCCGGCAGCTGATCGCGTAGGATCGGCAAATAGACGCTGCGGACGGGCTCGGCAGCGAAGACGTCGGCCGGTCGACCACGCAGAATGAGATTTACAAGCCCTTCGCCATTCTTCGCGATCGGGTTCGACTTCGGCGGATTAGGGTCGAGCGTGCCGCTGATCGCCAGGATGGAATCGCGCAGCGCTTCCGCTTCGAGCCGGCGCTCATTCATGCGCCAAATAAGCGTGTTGTCGGGATCGCGTTCGTAATTCTTGGCGTCGAAATGCGACGACAGTTGATAGGCCCGGCTCAATACCAGCGAGCGGATTGATGCCTTCACGGACCAGCCGTTATCCACGAAGGAATTAGCGAGATAATCGAGTAAGGCCGGATGGCTCGGCATCACGCCGGCGGAGCCGAAATTATCCGGAGTGGCTACCAGGCCTCGGCCAAAGAGGTGCAGCCAGATGCGGTTGACCATGACGCGGGCGGTCAGCGGATTGTCCTTCGATGCGATCCAATTCGCCAATTCGAGCCGGCCGCTGCCGCGGATAATCGTCGGTTGATTCGTGGCGAGCACCTCCGGAAAGCCACGTTTCACCTTGTCGCCGGGGTGAGCGAGTTCGCCGCGAATGTAAAGAGGGCTATCGGCGGCGAATGCCCTGTCCCGACGCCCATCGCCTGAGATTTCGGGTTGCCCTCAGCGTCATAGATGGCGAGTTGGCTTTCCACGTTGGTTATCTGCACGCGCAGACGAGCGGCTGCCACAGTACCCATGCGTTGGCCCGGGGGCAGTTGTTGCATCTGATCTCTCAGGTCACGCAGCTGCTTTTCCAAAGTCGAACGTCGCGCCACTGTCAACGGTTCTACCGCCGACGGTGCGTCGGCATTTTTTGGCAGGTCGATCAGCGGGCTTGGGAAATTGCTTTGGACCGTGCGGACCGTTCCATAACAGGTCAGCGTGCTGCGAAAAATGCCAGCGAGGGCGTAGTAATCTTTGGTAGGAATCGGGTCGAATTTATGATCGTGGCAGCGGGCGCAAGCGACGGTCAGGCCCTGAAAGGCCACGAACGTGGCGTCGATTTGTTCATCGACCAGGTCAAGGTTGAATTGCTGCGGATTGCGTTCGTTGTGGGACTTCGGGCCGATCGCCAGGAAGCCGGTAGCGATAAATCGCTCGGCGCGTTGCTTGTCGTCACGGGTCGGCAAGAGATCGCCGGCCAGCTGTTCGCGCACGAATTGATCGTATGGCTTGTCGGCGTTGAACGAGGCGATGACGTAATCGCGGTAGCGCCACGCATTTGGATAGGCGAAGTTCGCCGTCTTGCCGCTCGACTCGGCAAAGCGCGCGACGTCGAGCCAGTGACGACCCCAACGCTCGCCAAATTGCTTGGAAGCGAGCAGTTTATCCACGACTTTTTCAAAGGCCTGCTCGGTCTCGTCCTTGAGAAAGGCGTCAATTTCTTCCGGCGTGGGTGGCAGGCCGATGAGGTCGAAGTAGACACGGCGCAGCAGCGTCAAGCGGTCAGCTTCCTCGACGGGTTTCAAGCCTTTCGCTTCCATTTCCGCCAACAGGAAACGATCGGCAGCTGAACGAGGCCAAGATGTATCTTTGACAGAGGGAGGCGCGAACTTCTTCGGCGGCTGAAAGGCCCAAAACTGCCGACCTTTTTCGATATCGATCTCGGTCTTGACCCGTTTGGCCGCTCCTTCCCGGGGGTCGGGCGCTTCCATCCGCACCCAGGTCTCAAGATCAGCGATCACGTCGTCCGGCAGCTTCTGCTTGGGCGGCATCTTTAGATTATCGTCCTGGTAGCGGATCGCTTGAATGAGCAAGCTCGCCTTCAAGTCGCCCGGGACAACCGCCGGCCCTGTTTCGCCGCCCTTGCGGATTCCTTCCCGAGTGTCGAGCAACAGTCCGCCTTTGAACTTATCCCCTTCGGCGGAATGGCACTTGTAGCAATGGGTTACTAACGCCGGCCGAATTTTTTTCTCAAAGAAGGCGACTTGCTCCGCTGCTAGCTGCTGACTCGCCCCGACTTTGGGGCTCTTGTCACCATCCGCGGCGTTGGCGATCGAGCCGATTGAAAAGAGCAGCGTAAACCCAATCAAGCGTGCCATGAAGAAACTTCCTGTCCAGTCAGCGACTGGACAAATTCTCAGGCAATTGCACCCGTTGGTTGTCATCTGTTCCTCTCGCGGGAAACCATCAGCTGAGACCTCGCTAACCGTACGCTCCGCCCATTCGAGCATCTTCGCGTCCGTCTATCCGATATTAAACCACCGTTTCGCGAAGAAGTATCTTCATCACATAAGACAATGAACCACTTCCTCGCAATAACGCATACGGAGACCAGGCCGAAAAATTCGTTGCGCGCTAAACACACAACCCTTGAACGAATTCCTTGACCAAGGAACGGCATGGATGACGGATAAAAAAATGTCCTAAGTACTGTAAAGAAAACAGGTAGCGCCATCGCGAGGCGGCCAACGGTACAAGGTGCTTGGGCGGATTCGTTGCGCGGCTTGACACGAAACGCGAGGGCTTAGGCCTAAACTTGATGCCCTAGTGGCCCGGTGTCAGAGAACCCCGCACGTGCGCTTGGGGCTGGTGAGCGACCGCGTAGAAGAACCCGACGCTTACCGGCCTGGTTCAAAACAACTCTTGGTCCGATTTTGACGATATCTTAGATTTTTTTTGCCACACTGTTGACCCTGGGCGATTGAACTGTTAAAACAGTCGATGACTCGCGGAGTAAGTCCGTGCCCGCTGAGGGGCGGATCGTTGAACTCTAAAGCCATAGGAGCGCGGACGTGACACCGACCACAAGCCCAGTTGTACAGACGAAGACCTCTATCCTATCGCCACGCGTCGCCACCCTGACAATGTTGTCCGTGGTCGTCTGTGGCACGTTACTGATGTTGACCTCTTGGGCGGTTGCCGGAGCTGTCGGCTCAAGTGCCGGCATTCCTGGCATCTCGCAAGCCTATAGCAGTCGATTCCTCGCGGCGGACCCAACCGTTAAACCGTCCGCCAATAAGGAAACTGTGAGCGTTCTCAATGAGTGGCAGTTCACCAGACTCCACGTCTCTAAGAGCCGCTAATCAGTGATATGACGCCCCAGCGCCTAGCGAGTCAGTAACATTCTTGTATTCTTTCGCACAGGGTGAAACCGTCCATTTTGAACGGTCTCGCCCTTTGTTTGTTTATCGACAGCTCTTTTCTTCTCAAACGCAACGACGCGTCCCGCTAATTATGAGTACGACGAAGACCAAACACGGGTCGCGCAAAGAGAAACGCGCCCCAAAGCCCCTTCCGATTCGCTTGGCTCGCTATCTTCGAGGAGCAATGGAGGGCATTGTCCTCCTCCTCATAGTTTTGGCGCCTTGGCCATTCGGCTCGGTGCATCCCCTCTTTGAAAGCATGATCTACGCGGCCGTCGGCTTGCTGGGGGTGCTTTGGGGCGTTTGCTCGGTTCTCGAACGCGGTTTCAGCTGGCAGCAGTGCCCAGTCGCGCTCTGCATTGGCGGAATCGTCGCGCTACAGCTGATTCAACTTGTGCCGATGCCGCTGAGCATCCTCTCTTGGGTGTCGCCATCGTCCGCCTGGTGTTGGTCCGATTTGACGTCCGCGAAGCTCGAGACGCTGCCCGGAGAACCCGACCTGGTGCGATCAGGTTGGAACACGATCAGTGTTTATCCAGAAGCGACGCGCGAAGCATTGACAGAGACATTAGCTATCTTTTTGCTATTTTCCGTCGTTCGTAACAATCTCATATCCACCTCGTGCTTATTTCGGCTCTCGATTGTCGCGCTCACCAACGCCGTTTTGCTATCGCTTTTCGCTTTGTTTCAGTACTTCAGCTCGGCCCGGCACATGTTTTGGCGGTACGAGGTCGATGTGCCGTTTTTCGGGCCGTTTATTTGCCGAAACCATTTTCCGTACTACACGAACATGTGCATAGGCATGGCTCTCGGCGTTCTTTTGGGCCTGTGGACAGGTCAGAAGCGGAAACAGGCGCGCGACCAGTCGCTGACCTTCTCGTTCCTGCTCAATCGGCCCGATCTTCTTTGGATGATTGCGCTGATTGGCCTGGTGATCACTACTGGCGTATTTAGCAAGTCGCGCGGCGGCTTTGTCGCCATGCTTTCCGCCGGCGCTTGCTGGGCCTACATGAGCACCAATCTGATCGGAAAACGCAGTTTCGGCTTCGTTTTCCTAATCGGAGCGACGGCTATGCTGTTGCTGTGGTGGGTCGGTTCCGCCGGGATCGGGGATCGCCTAGGAACTCTGATGGACGATGATCTGTCCGAAAAAGATCGCGTTCCTCTTTGGCTTAGTGTCTTGCCGAGCGCCGCCCGCTTCCCAATTTTTGGGTCTGGGGCGGGCACATTCCGCTTGATCGAGCCTTTGTATCGTCGTCCGGGCAGCGATCCCAAAATGGTGTGGGATCATGCCCACAACGACTATCTCGAAGCGTTGCTCGAGGGTGGCATTTTGCAATTCGCCCTTGTTGTCGCTGCGGTCGCTTTCGTGTTCATCCTCGCCGTTCGCGCACGCGGCTGGACCCGAGATCCGCGCCGGCAGGCGACCATTCTCGGCGGCTTGGCCGGCTTCACTACCGTCGTCGTGCATAGCACCTTTGATTTCGGCATGCACATTCCCGCTATCGCCGTGCTCGCCACCGTTTTGGCGGCTATGCTGGCCGGCCTTGGCGGGTTATCGCGTCAACCGGATGCTCCGCCAGGACAAGGCGTCTTCATCTTTCGCCTGAACGGCGCGGCCCCATGGCTCGCCACCGCGGTTCTCGGCCTGCTCGCCCTGGTCTTGGTTGGCATGGGCCGCCGTGCCGACTTGGTCGATCGCTCGCGCCGTGAAGCTCAATGGCAAGCGTCCCACAATGATCCGGGATCGAGGGACTTGCAGGTCCGTTATCTTCGAGCCGCGGCCAACCGCGCGCCGGACGACGCGGAAGCTCAGTCTGAATTGGCGGATGCTTATTTGCAGCGCTACAACGAACGCGACACGAAAGCGAGTGACAACAAGGATGATCTGTTGGAAGCATTGCGGCACTATCGCCAAGCGCGCGAACTATGCCCGCTGCTGTCAATGCCGCAGGTTCGGCTGGGTGACTACGTAGACCAGTTCCGTCAGGCCGACCCGCGCGATTCTTACCTCAGCCGTGCCAAGAAGCTGCGGCCATCCGACGTCGAGCTTTGGTATCTCGTGGGCAAACAGGAGGAGAAAGACGGAGATTTGGCGGCAGCCTGTAAGAGCTGGAATTATGCCCTCTCCGGGTCGAAGAAACACCTGGCGGACGTGATCGAGGTTCTCGCTTTCAAGCCTGATGCACTCGAGCTGCTCCAAAAAACACTCCCCGAACAGGCCGATTACTTCCTCGAGGCGGCCAGCACCCTCCAAGAAATACAAGGGACCAAATCCACCGAGTATAAGGTGCTCTTGGAACGGGCGCTCGAGATGCTCCCACCTGCAGCCGGTAGTTCGGGCGCTGACTGGTACACGCGCGCCGTCATTTCCCAACAATTGGGACGAATAGAAGACGCGGCAAATGCCTACCGCAAAGCGCTGGACCGCGACCCGTTCAAGGCACAGTGGCGCTTCCGGTACGCATTTGTGTTGGAGTCTCAAGATAAAATCAAAGAGGCCATTACCGAGTTCCGGCGCGTGGCCCGCGAAGATCCAGTTTTGAGCGATGAGGCCGAGTTAGAGGCGGCGCAGTTGGAAAATCTTGTGCTGCGCAAGTGAATCTCCATGGCTTTGTTCGCTCCGCGCGAGCCTCCTGAATCGGAAGTTCGTTGAATGACTCGTGAAGCCGTGGCCGGAGGTTGGTACTCCGATCCAGGTGCGGCCCGATCGGCTCCAGATAACCGGGGTAGGAGTACCGACCCGAGCCTCGGCTCTCTTAGCCATCTGTCCACTCCGCGTCGCTTCGCCATCAGGAAACCGTTATGATCACCGCCGACCGGACTAATGATCGGCGTTATTTTCCCCTGAGTCGCTTTCTGCGCCAGCGCTTCGGCGCCAAGGTCCATCGCGTCGCTCTCGACGCGGGCTTCACCTGCCCCAACGTCGATGGCACGGTGACGACGGGTGGCTGTGTCTATTGCGATAATCGCAGCTTCAGTCCCAATCGGCGCTTGCCGCGCATCAGTCTGCGCGACCAGGTTCACCGTGGCATCGCTATTCTCACGAAGCTCCAGGGCGCGACCCGCTTTCTCGCCTATTTTCAGGCAGCCACCAACACGCATGCCCCTGTCGAGCGCTTACGGCGGTTGTTCGACGAAGCCCTCGATCATCCCCAGATCGTCGGTCTGGCGATCGGCACTCGGCCCGATTCCGTGCCTGATCCGGTGCTCGACCTTCTCACGGAATACGCCCGCGATCGCTATGTCTGCCTTGAGCTCGGCCTTCAAACCATTCATGACCGCTCGCTCGACTGGATGAATCGCGGCCATCACGTCGACGCGTTTTATGAAGCGGTCGGCCGCTGTCAGGGTCGCGGGCTCGACCTGTGCGCCACGTTATTTTAGGCCTTCCAGGCGAGTCACCCGCCGATATGTGGGCGACCGCGGAAGCCCTTGCCGCGCTCCCTGTCAATGGTGTCAAGATTCACAACCTCCATGTAGTCAAAGACACGCCACTTGAGCAGCAATACGCTGCCGGGCAAGTGCGCATGCTGGAGCGCGCGGAGTATATCGGTCTCGTGTGCGATTTCTTAGAGCGCCTTCGCCCAGATATGGTGATACACCGCCTCACCGGCGAGGCACCGCCTGACTATCTAATTGCCCCCGAATGGTGCCGTGATAAGCCGGGCTTGCTCCGCGAAATTGATCAAGAGCTCAATCGCCGCGATACCTGCCAGGGGTCGAGCTGGCACGGTGACGTTCGTATCACTCCAAGGCGATTGACGTTGCCGGTGGTAACCGCGTAGAGGGTCTAATCAGTTCTTTGCGTTGGGCGCCGCGCGCGGTAGTAGGCGGGTGCTCTGTCCACGCCGCTTACCAGCGCGCGGCTCTTTAATTACTTCACAAGCTCAAGAAATTCGGCGCGACATGTCGGGGAATGGCGGCCTTTTACGGATCTGCTAATAGACCACCAGACTGGATAAGCCAACTAGCGCTGGCCGCCTACAGCCCATGCTTTCTGGAAATCATCAAAAGGACGCGAGTCCTATAGTTAGGCGAACACCGCTCTTATATCATTCCCATCCGCATTGTATTATCTTAAAAGACGGAGAGGTGGTTTTTCACGTCACCTTGAATCTGAATGGGACGGGGGAATGCGATGTCGGCCGACTTGAATTGGAATACTACACAAAACGATAATAAAAATGCGCTTCGCACTGGCGACGTCATGCTCTCCTTCGGCGACGTCGTGGAGGTCAAAGGACAGGCCAACAAGTGGATCGTCACCTATGTCACTGGGTCCGAACATCAATGGAACGCGGTTTTCAATGGCCAAGACGCTTTGCCGCTAGGCCAGCTCGAATGGCGTATCATTTACCGAGTTCCGCGAACGACGCCCCCGTCGGTCAATACCAAGGCGCCAAAAGCGGTTATCAAGCAGAAACCAGCCGCGGTTGCTCTGGACAAGGAAGCTACACCCAGCCGATTCAACGAGCTATTCCGCCGCGTAATCGAGATCGTCGGCATTCTGTTGGCGGTCATCGCCGTGATTATTGGTCTGGTTATGTACGCACATTAATATGCGCGGCCGCTCATCAGTCCCAAGCGCCAGCGCGGGGCTCATTGACTCAGAACCTCACGCTGGCGCTTTGGGGCTGGTGAGCAAGCTTTGTAATCTCTCGCCCCGAATTACTTCGATTTCACATCATAGCAATACAGCATATCCTGATCGCGAATATACAGCTTGCCGTTGGAGACGACGGGATGCGACCAGGTTTTTTGGCCCGAGGCCTCCGGCTGGCTGAAAACCCCGTGTTCGACGTACTTCTCTGGATTCGCTTCAACCAGGTGGATCGGGCCTTTTTCATCACGATAGTAGAGCCGTTTGTCCGCGAACAAAATCGAGCCTTTGCCGGCCTTGGGTTCGGCCCACTTGATCGTGCCCGTCTTGAACTCCCAGCAGGTCATTTTGCCACCGGCGTCGCCGTAGAGGTAATCGCCAATCAACACCATGCCGCCATGATGGTTCAACAGCTTGGGGTTGAAGTAGACTTCTTCCGCGACATATTTGCCACCCTCGTTCTTGAGCTTCACGAGGCCGCCGCCGTTGTTGTACGACGATGCCGCGAAGACGTAGCCATCGTGGAAGACCGGACTCGAACAATTGGCCGTCTTGTTTTTGAATTTGTCATACTGCCAAAGGAGCTCGCCCTTCTCCGACAAGCCGACGAGCGCGCCCATGAACTGAATATATTGCCGTTTGCCATCGACCATGACGGCGATCATTGAGGCATACTGCGCCGGCTCGCCATTCCCGATCGGGCATTCCCAAATTGTGGCGCCCGTGAGTTTATTCAGGGCCAGGATCGTGGCCTTGGCGCCGCCGGGACTGACAAGCAATTTCTCGCCATCAATGAGGGGCGATTCGCTGTAAGCCCATTTGCCGCCGACCCCGCCGAAATCGGCTTTCAGGTTTTTCTTCCATTTGACTTTTCCGGTCGCCACTTCGAGGCACACTAGGTCGCCGCTCATGCCCAGGCCATAGACGAGATTGCCATCCACGGTCGGCGAACAGCGCGGAAAATCGCCGTTGCTCAGTGCCTTGCCCTTGGCGGCGATGCGCGTGAACCAGAGATCCGAGCCATCGCTCTCCTTGATCGCCCAGATGCCCTCGTCGTTGCCGTGATTTCCCATGCCGAAAATCCGACCGGCGGCAATCGTCGGTGAGCCGTAGCTACCGCCGAGATTCTTGGCGGTCCAAACCAGTTTCGGCCCGCCTTTAGGCCAACTCTGAAGCAACCCGGTCTCTTTGCAGATGGCATCGCGATTCGGCCCTTGCCACTGCGGCCAATCGCCCGGTTGAACCTTGCCGACATCTTCCGCGCTCACAGCGGCAAAAGAGACCAGCGCCAAGATCGGCGCATAACTCCAAGAGAACCGATGCTTCATGGGATACTCTCCACGCCAAATGAACAGCGAAGCCGGCGAACAGGGCACTCTGCTCAAAATGTAAGGGGATGAGAGAAGAGGAGCAAGAGTGGTGAGAAAATGATGAAACGAAAAAGGACTCGCTCTCGATGGGGAACAAGTCCTTTTTGATTGAGTAAGAACTGCCAACATTGGCTATACTTGGCATTCTACCTCTGCGCAATGACCCCCGCGCTCGGGCCGGTAAGCAAAATCAGTAACTGTTTCAGCGGTGCGCCCGCATTGTGCATCACTCCGTCACATTCACCTGCGTCGCCTGCAGGATGGCCTTGGTCGCGTCGTCTTGCACGAATGCGATGACTTTCAATTTTTTCAAATCGAGCGGGCGTTCGTCGTCGGGGAAGCCCATGGTTTTGGCGATTTCGTCGAGGTAGCCCGCCAGCGTTTTTTTGACGTCCGGCAAATTGACGGTGACGCTTTGCGTCGTATTGGCTTCTTTGAGAGTCAGCCCGTCGACGCCGCCTGGGAAATCGCGGACGACGTGATGGTGGAGGCGTTGTCCGTTGGCGCGGGGTAGCGGGCCACGTCCTCTATCAGGGCGATTCGCAGTTTGAGCTTGTCACTCTTCTTTTTGAGATCCGATACCTCGGCTTTGATGTCGAGTTTGTCGCCCTTGCGTTGAACGGTCAGTTTGACTTTGGCAACGGCGTCTTTTTCAACGCCAGCGTCGAGAACCTTGCGCAGCTCGTTGTAAGAATCCTTGCCGTCGTTCGGTCCGCCGCCGAGGGGCTCGGTCGCCTTGCCATCGGCATAACAGGCGGGGGTACCTTCGAGGCCGTAATATTTGGCGCGGGCCTCGCCATCCAGATTCGTCAGTGCGTCAGGCCCGGGCACGTGAAGATGATATTGGAGGAAAACAACTTCGCTGTAATCGTAGGTCTTCATGGCGGCGTCGAAGGCGATGTTGGCCGCGACGCAAGGCGGACACTGAGCGCCGGTGAACAACTCGACCATGACAACCTTGTCTCCCTTCCCCTTACGACCGCCGAATTTGCCGGGCTTGAACGGGATGGCGGTCTTCTCAAACTCTTTGTCCAGCTCCTCATCAAGCTTGGCGACTTCGGCATTGATGGGCTTGGTTTCCGCGGCTCGACCTGACTTGCGCAGCGCGCTGGACAGCACCTTGAGAACGCCGAGCGTGACTGCGGTCGAATCTGTTTTCCTCAGGTTTTCCCGTGCCTTGGCCGCATAAACAGCCGCGAGCGCGGCACCTTTGTCCGCGGATAGCAATGTACGCGCCGCCTGCATGTCGGCGCTCACGGCCATCTCGGGACCATACGCATCGGCTATCTTTAGAAAGCGCTCCGCCCGAGTTTTGAGTTCCGTTTCGGTCGCTTTCTTGTTCGCGGCAGCGATCGACAGGTAGATCGATGCCGCTGTGTAACTCACTGGCCTGGTACCAAACTTCTCCATGATTGCCTGGAGGATCTTCTCTGCTTCCGCATCTTCTTTGGCAGATTCGACTTTGATGAGGTCGTCAAAACCTTCCACCTTGACCTGCGGATTCTTGGAGTCGATCTCTTTATCTTTTGTCGATTCGAGCACGACCATCGACGCTTCGCCGTGGAGCGACAGCGAACCGACCAATTCCGAAGCTTTGCCTCCGCCCTTGGGCGCATATGCATTGATGATGAATTGTTGATTGGCGTCGGCCTTGTTCTTGAAGGTGAACCGCACGGCTCTGTCGTCGATTTTGACCCCGGAGACCTCCGCATCCTTGAACGAGTTGAGCGCGCTGACGAGCCGCAGCTTTGGCGCGTCGGCCGTGCCGCTGATCTGGACGATGCAAAGACTTATGCCGACCGGGTTCTCGAATAGGTTGACCTTCCAGGTGCCCGCGAACGGAGCGTCGGCCGCGCGCACGACCGTGGCCAGAACCATGAGAATCAATGCGGTCAGTGTTAGCGGCACGGAACGACGCAGGTGCGAAAGGTTCATCGTAAGCAAACTCCTGGCAAATGGCTGGTCGGGCGGGACCTCTTCCTTGATGGACGTCGGGTGCGACGTCTGTAGTCAGCTATTTTAGGAAACGGGAAGCGATTCTGTCACGGGTGCAATCAAATTCTCTTGGTGAATTCACCGGCCACCCACGCGCGCACGAAGTCCCGCACTCGCCTTGACACTCGACTACCACTCGACGAAACTGATCGGCTATAACTGAAGTATCAGCTACTGTAACCATCCCCCGCGCCTGCTGGCCGCCTTTCCTCACAGGAGATTCGCACGATGTTTCGTCATAGCCTTTGGCTACCGCTTGTTGCACTCGTCCTTTTTGTGCCGGCCGTCTCGGCCCGCGATGACGACCCGCCGGCACCCGTCGAGATTGCGCACATCAAAATGAGCGGCGATATGGAGGAAGCGCCAGGTTCGCCGGAGACGCTCTTCGGCGGCGCCAGTGAAAACTTCCGCGCCAAGATCGATCGCATCAAGAAGGCCAAGAAAGACGCCAAAATCAAAGCGCTTTACCTCGAGATCGATGGGCTCGGCGTCGGCTTCGCCAAGCTCGACGAATTGACCCGAACACTCGAGGATTTCAAAAAATCGGGCAAGAAGATCTATGGCTACCTCGAATCGGGCGACGCCAAGGATTACTTGCTGGCGACCTCATGTGACGAAATCTGCCTGCCGGAAGCCGGCTGGCTCATGCTCGTTGGCATGCGCATGGAAATGACGTTTTACAAGGACCTGTTCGAGCTGGTCGGCGTCCAGGCTGACTTCTTGATGATGGGCGATTTTAAGAGCTATGCCGAACCATACCTGCGCAGCAGCATGAGCGAAGCAAATAAGAAACAGATGACCAGCTTGCTCGACGATCGCTACCTGCATGGCATGGTTGAACGAATCGTCAAGAATCGACCGGCCAAGAAATGGTCAACGGAGGACGTGACGAAAATCATCGACAAGGGCCCTTACACCGCTCGCGCAGCGCAGAAGCTCGGCTTGATCGATCATGTCGAATACGAAGCGGACTTTAAGGACAAAATCAAGAAAGCGCTCAACGCCAAGGACGTCAAGTTCGTCAAGAATTATGGCCAAAAGAAGGCCGACAAGATCGATCCAAGCGACTTTTTCTCTCTCATGCGTCTCTTGGCCGGTCCCAAGGGCGGATTTAGCTCGTCCGAGCCTAAGATCGCCGTCATTTACGCGACCGGCAGTATCGTCAGCGGCAAGAGCGGGTCGAGTCTGCTCGGCGGCGAGTCGTGTGGCTCGACGACGATCATCGAAGCGATTCAACAGGCCGAGAACGATAAGACCGTCAAGGCGATCGTCCTGCGCGTCGATAGCCCGGGTGGCTCGGCTCTGGCCTCGGACCTGATGTGGAACGAATTGGTTAAGTGCAAGAAGCCGCTGGTCGCCAGCATGTCCGACGTGGCCGCGAGCGGTGGCTACTACATCAGCATGGCCGCGAAGAAGATCTACGCCGATCCAGGCACGATCACCGGCTCCATCGGCGTCGTCGGCGGCAAGCTGGTGACCGGTGGCGTCTTTGATAAGGTGGGCATCAAAACCGAGATTTTGAGCCGGGGCACGAACTCGGGCATCTTCTCGACCACGACGAAATTCAGCGACACCGAACGCGAAGCGTTCCGCTCGATGATGAAGGACACCTACGACATCTTCCTCGACAAAGCCGTTGCTGGCCGGCAAAAGGCCGGCAAGAAGATGACCCGCCCCGAGCTGGAGAAGCTGGCAGGCGGTCGCGTCTGGACCGGTCGCCAGGCGCTAGAAAATGGCCTGATCGACGAACTAGGGACGCTCGACGACGCCGTGGCAGCCGCCAAGAAAATGGCCGGCATCGAGGGTGACAAAGAGCTGGAGCTTCTGCCGTTGCCCAAGACGAAGGGCCTGCTCGACAGCCTGCTCGATTCACGCTCCGATGCGACGATGGGCCTCGACCTGAGCAAGCTGCCCTTGCTGCGTCAGGCTCCCGAGTTGACCCGCAAGCTGCGAGCGATCGATGGTCTGATGCAACTGCAGAAGGAACCGGCATGGCTGGTGCTGCCGTTTCATATTGAGATGAAGTAATCAGAGCGGCGAGCGGAGAAGTGGAAATCAGAACGCTTCCTCGCTCGCCGTCATCTCACTTATTAGCGATCTCTTTTATGGCACGCTGCGAGCAAGGCTATCTCTGCGAAGTCTGCGGCAAGGAGGTCGAAGAGATCACGGATTCCGATCTTTACTTACGTTACGTCCTCGGCGAAGTGGATCCAGAAAAGCTGCATCTCCTGCCTGAACGTCATATCTGCTGTAATCCGGAATTGGCTCAGTACATCGTTGATTCCGCATTTCCGCCGGTGCGTTGCGAGGGTTTCTTCGCGCGAAAACCTTGATGCCGCCTTCGTAAAGATGGAGGAAGAGCGCGTAACCAGGGGATGGAGGCGACTACAGGAGTTGCCGGGGTTGGGATTGCCAATCCTAGAGTATCCGTTGCCGATTGACAGTATTGGGACCAACAATCTGTTGTGACTCATTGTTAATCGAATCCGATAGCCGTGCCGCAAGCTCAGCTCTGTGATGATAGAGTACCGCCAAGAACTGCTCATCATCAATGTCCGAGAGTGACCGTCCGGTTTGGTCTTCCCCCAAAAATCCAAGGTGCGAGAGAAGTTGGCCGAGTCGGACATCCGGGGACATCTCGCACAGTTCAGCCAACACCGCGAGTGCTTCGCTTTGAGTAGACGAGATCATGGCAACACGTCTCCAATTTTGGGGTCCGGCCCGAAACGCCACAGCTGGCGTCGAGTCACGCGTTGGCGAACGTCAATTAGGATACAAGGGATTTATAAAGCTCCCTAAACCTCTCCAACACCTCATTCGGATTCAAATTAAACACCGCCTTGCCAATAGTTCGCCAGCCGCCGTCTCGCCAAAAGAACACCGCCGTCGCGTTGCGTAGATTGCCGACGGCGGCGAGGCCTTCCATGTCGCCGCCTTCGATCGCCTCGAACGCGATGGTCACGGGAACCAGCGCCACAATTTCGCCGGTCTCGGTTTCGCGGGCCAGCAGCGGCTCGACGGTGGCTCCCGCGCGATCGGTCCAGTCGATCGACTTCCAGCGTAGGCCGCGCGGCTTGCCCGTCGCCGAGGCGGCGGCAAAGAATTCTTGACGAAGGCGCTCGCTTTCGTAGATGAATTGTCGACGAAGTCGCTCAGGCTGCGCGAGGCTACGGCGACCGATCAGATAGAAGACGGCGGTCAGAGCAATCAAGGCGGCGACAAACCAGGGCCACGGTGGCATTTCAGAATTTCCTTACCAGCCCCAAGCGCAAGCGCGGGGTCAGGAATCAAAGAACCCCGCGCTTGCGCTTGGGGCTGGTAAGCAGACATACTAGCCCTGACACCCATCGGCGCCTATCGCTTGCCGCGAATGCGCGAGTGACCTAGATTGAGACCATGAGCCAGTCCTACCCACAATCTGATGCGGCTGTTCGCGTCGAAGACGAACTTCGCCAGGCCCTGGAAAAGGCCGGCTGGCGTTTCACGCAGCAGTGCGCCGCCGTCTTTGGCTTTTTGCGTTCGACGGAATGCCATCCGACTGCTGAGCAGGTTTTCCGGGCCGTTCGCAAGAAGTTGCCGCACATCAGCCTGGCCACGATCTACAAAGCCCTCGATGCCTTGGTTGATGCGAAGCTCGCAAATCGCCTCACGTCCGGTGCCGGGCCGACGCGTTACGATGGCCGTACCGAGGCCCATTATCATCTACGTTGCGACCGGACCGGGCAGGTCCGCGATCTGACGTTGGATTACGATCCCGAGCTGGTGCAGAAAATCGCTCCGGACCTCGTCGAGCAATTGCGTCAGCAGGGGTTTGAATTGACGGGTCACCGCTTGGAATTGGTTGGGCATTTTGGGTCGTAGAGTCGGGTCAAACGGAATAGGGGGCGAGAAGCTCGCCCCCTATTCCGTTTGGCTATAAACTCGGCTACTATTGGGTCGCTGAGTCGTCTGATCCTGGCGGCCTATCGCCATCCTCTCGGTTCGAGTCACGATCTGATCCTGGCGGCCTATCGCCATCCTCTCGGTTCGAGTCGCGCATCGTCTCCGTCCAATCGTGGACTGCAACGATTAAATGAATCGTCGCACCGATAAAAATCGTAGCGTAGATGGCGAAGAACTCTCGATGACTGTCGAGGATTTGCGCGAGGATCGCCGCAAGCCCATAGGCGCTCACATAAATGAGAGCGCTGACGACGTGGAGCGTCTGATACACGGAAGCATCCTCCATTTAGGAACAATGACACGAATCATGTGAAACGTATTTTCAGTCCGGACGTGCCGGCGACACAGTTGCTAATGCCCGATGCGAAATCCGCAAATGCAGCGATCATCGGCCTTAGCGCTGTAGTAGAACGACTTCTCGATACCGCAATATCGCAGAATCGTGTCGTCGGGCAGTGGCTCGTCCTGCTGCGATTCCGCCGTGAGAGTCGACAAAGTTTCATCAACATTGTGAATCACGGCTCGTATTGTTGCGGCATTCGTCTGAGTGTAGACCATGATCGTTTCCTCGGTTGCCGCGTCACACTTCGTGTGACGCGTACATAATGAAAGTCAACGAAATTGAACAACGTGGCGTCGTCGAAAGCCCTTGGCAGGACGTCTGGGGTCTTACTATTACCCTGGCACGGTAGTTGCTCACTAATCTAGAATTACAAGTACCTCAGCCCGAGCTTCGAGGTGTTACTATGTCTATTACTCTTCCCGATGCCCGCCATCTCTCGGACGATTCGTTGGAGACCTTGCGTTTGCGTGCCTTGCATGGCTTGGAGCTTGGCTATTCCGAAACCGATCTCGCCGAACTCCTCGGCGTCCGCCGCGAAACCATCTCCCGCTGGAATACCGCCTATTACGCCGAAGGCTTGGACGCCCTGCCCGGCGGGCGCACCGGCCGGCCTTTGGGCTCGGGCCGTATGCTCTCCGAGGCCCAAGCTCAAACCATTCGCGACCAGATCGACTACTTCTCGCCCCAGCAAGTGGGCCTGAAACACGCCCTGTGGACACGCCAAGCCGTCGCCGACCTCATCCGAAGAGATCTCGGCATCGAACTGGCCCTACGCACCGTGGGCAAGTATCTCCAACGCTGGGGCTACACCTCCAAAAAGCCCGCCCGCAAGTCGCGTCACCAAGATCCCGATGAAGTCGAACAGTGGTTGCAGGATACCTATCCGGCCATTGAGGCCCAAGCCCAACGAGACAACGCGGAGATTTTGTGGGCGGATGAGGTTGGCGTGCAGGCCGACCACCATCCCGGTTCGGGTTATGCCCGCCGGGGCGAGCGTGCCACCATGGAGGTGCCGCAACCACATCTGCGGGTCAATCAGATCTCGGCGATCAGCAATGAGGGCACGGTGCGTTTTATGACGTACAAGGGGTCGTTCACGGCGGAAGTCTTTCTCCAGTTCTTGACTCTCTTGATCAGTGGGGCGAAGCGGAAGATTCTGTTGATCGTGGACCAGTTGGGCTCCCACACCAAGGCGGAGGTACAGTCCTGGGTAGAGGCGCGTCAGGAGCAGATCGAGTTGTTTTACCTGCCGACGTATTCGCCGGAACTCAATCCGGTGGAATATTTGAACAATGACATGAAGGGGAACATCAACAAGGCTGGCCTGCCGCCGGACAAGCCGACGTTGCAAGAGCGGTTGTTCGGATTCATGAGGAAGTTGAGCGGGATGCCTCGACATGTTATGAGTTATTTCCTTCATCCGCAGACCCAATATGCCGCTCCAATGGAATTAGGTTGATCTAATTTCGTGCCGGGGTAATAAGTAAGGCGGGTTGCCTTTTTCGGCAGTGGAGATTTTGAACGAGTTGGTGTAAAAGCTAATGCCGCGCCAAAGGCATATCTAATGACGACAGGCCGCTCCGAGGCAGTATGCTCGGTCTGACAAGTCGTATCAGGAAATAAATGCTTCGACTTTGAAGGATGCTGGACTGTCTGAATGCGCGCCAGCAAATTGGAGGCATGGCGACAAGGTAGCGAGAATCGTACGACTTGGAGCCGTAATGATGAGTTACGCTGCTAAAAAGGATTTTGGCGAAAAATCCAACGGGAGGGCCTCTGCCGCCAAGTTCTGCCCGTAGATCACTGCAAAGACTTTGGGCAGAAAATGCCGTGAGTCACAGCAAATTGACGCGGAAACGCCACCTTTTTCGGCCGTTTTGGAGCCACGCCTGTAGATTTGAACACTAAGCCTTTCCGGAAACCAACGATCACTCACGGAAGAGATACGAGCAGCGGTTTCAGCGCTAAACCTAAACAGATTGGTGCAAGCGCGTGCCCTGTATAGCATTATCGGCGGGCAAACCACATCTACTTGAGACAGTCTCGTCTCAAAATCGACCACTATTGGTTGAGTCGAGTGTTGCACCGCCCGGCCAACGAGATGGTTAATTCCTAAAGGATCAGCCATCAGGTACGACCTCCCTTCGCAATTCAACACAAAGCGTGGACAAAAAGGGTCTTATTGATTTGTGTGGGGCGTTGCACGGTAGTACAATCCTCCGGTGTTTGCGAATCGTCTACCGTAGATGTCGTATACTACGATGCGCCAACATATTACTATTTGTGGATACGTCTGTAATCCATCCCAAAATTGGTCCAACATTTGGGGACATTACAGATGCTTCCAGGCGCCACCGGTTCTAACATAAAGGATCGCTCGCATGCTTACGGACTCTGTTTCTATGATAGAGATGGCCCTACTTGTCGCGGTTTGCGACTATATGGGCGACGGGTTGGTACACGAGCACGATTTAGTTAATGAGCTGAACACTCGCGAGTTTATGCTCAGCGGTACGGCTTCTTCAGCGATCGCAGCGATCGAAGAAAAAATGGGCCTGACACCACATTCTCTGGTCACGTCTTATCCCACACGCGGATATCGAGTCACCAGGGTAGGAAGTGAAGTCGCTGACGGATTCCGTGAAGTTCTAGCATTTTACAAAACACGGGTTCGTGACCGCATACCTACTGACCGAACTCGAGTGTCCGTAGGTGCGCCCAATGCGGTTACGTCTTTCCTACTGGCGAAAGTAATGGAAGCGTCGAAATTCCTTCAAGCGCAAGATCTAGATATAGATCTCGATGTCGTCGAAGGTGAGCCTTGGCATTTGCAAGACCTTTTACACAAAAGGCGGATCGATTTTGCCGTAGGACCAAAGCCAAAGCAAAGGACTCAGGGAATCTCACATATTAATATTTGCGAATGGAAGCGAGTCTTGCTCTATTCCAGTAAGATAGCCCGCTATGAAAAATCTTTTGGGACGTTATCGAATACTTTTGACCCCACGGATACCGAAAGCATTACGTTCTTAAAATCTCTGCTACAGCAAGAAACAGTTTTTGTTCCGCCGCGGAATGTGATGACTAAGCTCGACAAGTGGCTACCTCCACCAACGATTGGAAAACGAGTCCAGTTGCCACAAGCCGCTATAAGGCGGATTTGGGTGGAGCGTGGTCTTGGCGTAGCCTTCGTCCACGAACAAGACCACTTTGCGGAAGAAGACGAGAATAACATCAAGTCATTGGATTTATCTAAACTCATTGGCACGACCAAGCTTTTTATCTCTTACCTTGAAACAGAAAAAAAGTCGGACCAACAGGTTGATGGACGCTCTGGGAACCTATCCGAGCCTGCCAAAAAATTGGTGGATATAATCCGCAATTACTGCGCCCCAATTGGCTCTTCGACGGAATCTCCGCCAGACGCGTTAACGAAGAATGAACCGTGACTACTCGAAATGCCTCCTCCTACTCGGTCGACGACCGACATCCAAAACCATAGATTGACCACATTAGCACTTATACACTGCTAAGTCTGGATGGCAGGTTCCGGGGCCTTGGTCGGCACCCCGTTGCTCGTCAGATCCTTAAATAGCCCCCGGCTTGCCAGGGGTTTTATGTTTTCGCTCCCGGCAAACCGGGGGCTATCGAAACTCACCCCTATCTCCGGGAGGTATTATGGCAGCTCGTTGGATTGCCGCCGTGGCGGTTGTGTGCGCGGTGTCTTTGCTCTATGCCGATGGTCCGTCAGACAACGTCGCGGAGAAAGTCCGCCCCGTGCCGCCGCCAGGGATCGCGGTTGATGAGGCCGAGCAAACAAAGCTCAAAACGGCTTTGACGGAGCTGGCAAGCGAGATCGCGAACCTACGAAAGGTACTCGACAAGAAGCCGCTCCTGGCAATGCTGCCCGACGTGCAGATCTTTCATGAGGCGGTGCGGTATGCTCTGGTCTATAATGAGTTTTACGACAAAAAAGAGCTCACAACGGCTTCAAATCTGCTCAAGGCCGGTCTCGAGCGCGCCAAGAGTTCTGCGCGAAGGCAAAGCTCCCTGGGCGACGGCGAGTGGCCTGATTGTGCGCGGCTATGTTTCCAAGATTGATGGCTCGGTTCAGCCGTATGGTCTGGTGGTTCCCGCCTCGTACAAGCCGGATGTGCCGCATCGCTTTCGGCTCGATTTGTGGGCTCATGGCCGGGGCGAAAAGTTGACGGAGTTGAGCTTTCTCGATGGCCGGATGCGATCTCCCGGGGAGTTCACGCCGGCGAATGCATTCGTGCTGCACCTTTATGGCCGATATTGCAACGCGAACAAACTGGCGGGCGAGATCGATGCTCTCGAAGCGATGGCTCACGTCAAGAGTCAGTATCCGATCGATGAAAATCGCGTGGTGATCCGTGGCTTTTCGATGGGCGGCGCGGCTTGCTGGCAATTCGCGGTCCATTATCCCAGCCTGTGGGCGGCCGCCGCTCCAGGGGCTGGTTTCGCTGAGACAGCGAAGTTTTTGAACGTGTTCCAAAAGGAGACGGTGCAGCCGACGGAATACGAGAAGAAGCTGTACCACATCTATGACTGCACCGATTACGCGGCCAACCTCTTCAATCTGCCAATCGTCGCCTACAGTGGCGAAAAGGATAGCCAAAAGCAAGCCGCCGACGTGATGGCCGAGGCGATGGCCAAAGAGGGGCTCGACCTCATGCATATCATCGGGCCAGGGACGGGACACGCCTACCATCCCGCGGCGAAAAAGGAGCTCAATGAAAAGGTCGACGCCATCGTCGCGCGCGGCGCAATCCACTGCCGCGCCACGTACGTTTTACCACTTGGACGACGCGCTACAACGAGTCGTTTTGGGTCAAGGTTGATGGCTTGAGTCAACATTGGGACCAAGGTATCGTCGACGCCCAGATCACCGGTTCAAAGTCGGTCAAACTAGATGTCAGGAACGTGTCCGCGTTGACGTTATCCATGAAATCCGGTCTCTGCCCGTTCGATGGCGACGTCAATCCAACATTAAATGTCACGGACGGTCAGCGCTCGCAGACTATCACCGCGCCGCGGCCCAAGTCGGATCGTTCGTGGTCCGTCTCGCTGGTGCGAGCCGACAATGGCACGTGGAGCGAAGGCACACAAACCGGCCTCACCAAACATCACGGTTTGCAAGGCCCGATCGACGATGCGTTTCTCGATAGCTTTTTGATGGTCAAGCCGAGCGGTATTCCGCTCAACGACAAAGTCGGCGCCTGGGTGACGGCCGAGTCGAAACATGCCATCGATCAATGGCGCAGCCAATTCCGCGGCGAGGCCCGCGTCAAAGACGATAAGGATGTCACAGCAGCCGATATCGAGTCTAGCAACCTCATCCTTTGGGGCGATCCGAGCAGCAATAAGCTGATCGCTTCGATATTAGAAAAGCTCCCGGTCAAATGGGATAACAAACAGATCGCGCTCGGCCAGAGCAACCATGACGCCAGCCATAGCATGCCGGTCATGATCTACCCGAACCCGCTCAATCCCAAGCGCTACGTCGTGCTTAACAGTGGCTTCACATTCAGGGAGTATGACTACCTCAATAATGCACGACAGATTCCGAAACTGCCGGATTTCGCGGTGATCGATGTAAGAACGCCTTCCTCCGTGCGCTGGCCGGGCAAGGTCGCGCAGGCCGGGTTCTTTGATGAGAAGTGGCAGTTGAGTGGTGCCAAGAAGTGAGCCTGCCAACCCACGGTGCTTTGCGCGACCCTGGGCCCCGGGTTGTAGCAAGGTCTCCCGACCTTGCTACAACCCGGGTGAGAGACTCTCCGAGATGCTACGTCTCCCATCCCAGGGTCGCGTTGCGCAGGGCACCCTGGGAAGGGGCTTCCCTGGACTTACCTATCTTCCGCGCGAAACAGGAGCGATTTTCCTTGAACCGCCTGAGCATGGGACTGAAACCCTTGTAGTATGAACGGGTATTATTGAGGTCGGGCGTCCTATCACAAAGCGAAAGGAAAAAGAGCGTGAACATTCCTCTAAATCGCGGGTGGCTGTGCGGCCTGGGCCTGCTGGCCGCGCTGCTTCTCGTTGTAAACGCCAGGGCGGGCGAAATTGATGCGTACTTGCCCGAAGATACCGAGGTGATCCTGTCCCTCAACGTCAAGCAATTCCTTTCCTCCGGCCTGGCCAAGAAACTTGGCATCGACAAGGCCAAGGACTCCCTCAAGGAGATCGACATCGTCGGCGATGTCCTCAAGGACCTCGGTTTTGACCCCTTTACGGATCTCGATAGAGTGATTGCGGCCGGCCCCGGCTCAAGCGATCCCGACAAAGGCATATTCATCCTGCGCGGTAAATTTGACGTCGCCAAATTCAAAGAACAAGGTGACAAGGCCATAAAGGATCACGGCGACATCGTCAAATCAAGCAAGGTAGGCGATAAAGTTGTCTACGAAGTCAACGTTCCGGGTCAGGATGGCACCTTGTTCGTTAGCCTCGTCGATAACTCAACCGTTTTAGTCAGCCCGGGCAAGCCCTATATCAGCGACGCTCTTAAGAAAGTGGGAAGCAAGGATAAGCTCACCCTCAAGAGCAAGCAGTTTCAGACGATCCTCGAAAAACAGAACGATAAGCAGATTTTTACCGTCGTCGCTCTTGGTAGCGCTCTTCCTCAAAATTGGCGATTTGAAGGACACGCCGGCCAAGCCATATTTGGAAAAAATGGACGCTCTGGACGGCGGCATCTTGGTGGGTGACGATATCAAGATCGATTTCCAAATCGGAGCGAAAAACGATGACGACGCCAAAGACCTGGCGGAACACGTTTCCAAGGGAATCGAATCCGGCCTGTCGATTATCGGCCTCGTGGCCGGCGGCGAAAGAAAACTCGATGTCGTGGTCGACCTCCTTAAGAGCGTGAAGACCACGAGCAACGGCAAGAAGGTCGAGGTCAAGGGCGGCCTCGACGCCAAGCAGATCGATAAAGCTCTGAAAAAGGATCTGTAATTATCATTGTTCGCGCCGCGAAAGGCGACACTGATTTTGGCACGGCTTCTTGAGCCACGTCGGGGTCGGTACTACGACCCCGGATCTATGGAGATGCAAGGAGGCTTGCCCGCCACCCGAGTGAGCCGTGAGACCGTCGGTCGGTACTACGACCCCGGATCTATGGAGATGCAAGAGCCCCTTCTAGACTAAATTTACGGGTGGCACAGACATTCCTGTCTGTGCAGCAATAGGCACATTCGTCGGTTCCCGCACAGATAGGAATGTCTGTGCCACCCGTAAATTTAGTCGGGACGGCTGGCAACTTATTGAACGAACGTCCAATTCAGGACGCTAGCCGAACTACCGAATGACCGTATAACGGAACTGACCAGCTCCCGTCGAGCTGGGACCTGTTGATTTTCACCCCAAGCCCATCCCATGATTGGCCCACTCTCTCCCTCACGAAAGGATAATTTTGTAATGACCTTCCTTCGAAAGTCGTGTCTTGTCGCGTTAACTCTCGTTTGCATGAGTCTTAGTGCCAAGGGCGACGGTACTCCTGTAACCATTCCAGGCGGCGTGGACTTGGTCGTTTCGATCAATGTCCGCAAATTGCTCGACTCCGGCCTGTTCAAGAAATATGGCTCGGATGTCGTGGCCAAAGGTCTAACCAGTCCGGATGCGAAGGGCATTCTCGACGCCACCGGCATCGATCCGCTCAAAGACATCGAAAGCATCGTGGTTGCTTCGCCCGTCGAGATGACGAGCAAAAAGGGCGTAATCATCATCAAAGGTAAATTTGACGAGTCGAAGATCAAAACGTTTGCCGAAGCCGCCTCTAAGAAAGATGGCGCGTTCAAATTCAAGACGTCCAAGGAAGGCGCTCTGACCTTCCATGAGATCATCCCCGCTCAAATGCCCGACCCAATTTACGCCACGTTCACCGATAGATCGACCATCCTGCTCGGCGGCGAAAAAGATTATTTGCAAACCTTCGCGTCCGGCAAAACCGAGAAGCTCTCCGGCAAACTGAGTACGCTGCTCGGAAAGCTCAAGGGCACGGAAGGCGTCTCGGCCGTCGCCGTCATGACCGAGGATCTGAAAAAGATGCTTGGAACCGTGCCAGGGTTTGAAACCATCGGCCCGAAAATTGAATCGGGTCTCGTCACTCTCAATGTAACCGACGGCGTCGATCTGAAGGTCGACGTTGAATGCCGCCGACGCCAAAACCGTCGACGCGATTAAGTTGCTCTTATCCACCACTCTCGGCACAGTAAAGGCTGGAGCCGGCGGGAACGCGAATTTGATCGCCGCGATCAACAAGGTCAAGATCGCAAGCCCCGACAAGACAACTGTTCTTGTCACACTGACATTGACCGGTCCGGAAATTCAGAAGCTGACCGGCGGCAAGTAATCGTCTGTCCAAAGAGCGGTCGGACTTGGTCTGTAGAAAAGCTAGTATCTTCAGGAGCCGGGAGCGTAAGCGACCGGAGAAAATCTGAGCGAGCGTAACGCGCTCCGGTCGCTTACGCTCCCGGCTCCTGAAGACAGAATACCTCCGGTCGCCCCACTTTTTACCTCTTCTCCCTCACATTGAACTCCAATTTCCAGCGCTGCTTGCCGTCACGGCTGTAACACCACAACTCCAGAGTTCCGACTTCCGTCACCTTGCTGTGAAGATGGACAGGCACCATCAGGCCCTGCTTTTCCGTCGCCTTCAACGTCGTGGTGATCGGCGCCAATTCATCGATTTCCTCGTCCCAGTCTTCGACCAGCGTGCCGACCGTGTCCTCTCGTCGCACGGTCGAACAGAGGAAGCGAAACTCGGCCGGTGAACCTACGACGAGACCAAACTCCTGCCCAGGCACGTCGGCTTCGGTTCCTTCCTCCATGCCATAGGGCACGACGCAAAGCGCTTTCAAGGGCGGTGACGCTCCAGGTACTGCCGGTAGGGAGGTCTCGACGCCGACGTAGTAGACACGCGCTGTGCCGCCGCGAATGCGTACGCCTTTGCCGCGCCGCACCATGCCGTAATAGGCGGCGCCACGAGATACCGCCGTATCGAGATCGTCATTGTGCAATACCTTGACCCCTTCGCCGCCCTTCCATTGTTTTAGGACGGAAGTCACCCGGCGACGTAGCGCCTCGGCTTTGAAGACGCCGCCGTTGAAAAGCACTGCGGCCGGGCCGGCGCTCGTCTTGGCCGCCGCTGCTTGGCGATGGAGAAAATGGGCTAGATGCCGTGTTATCGCCGTATCCCGCGCATACGGCAGTCCAAGCTCCTGAAATCCCAGCGCCTGTTGTCGTGCGGGCTCCGCGTCGGCCGGACATTCCGGGAAAAAACCATCGACGAGTTCACGTTCGACATCCGAGCGCCCAAGTTCGCCCTTGATTGTTCCGGCGATGACTTTGCTGCCGCGGCCGAGCACGGTTACTGGCGCTGTTTGCAGGGACTTGTCAGCGAATAGGGGCTCCTTGGCGGCGCGGCATGAATGACCGAGCATCAGCATTTGGGCCGCATCCAGCTTGATGCCGCGCGCGGCAAAGGCCTTTGCCGCACTATGGGCCAGGGTCAAATCCATATTGTCGCCACCGAGTAGGATATGATCCCCGACAGCGACGCGCGCCAAACAAAGTTGACCCTTGTCCTCCGCTACCGCGATGAGCGTCAAGTCGGTAGTGCCCCCGCCCACATCGCAAATGAGGACGAAATCCCCGACTTCTACTTGATCGCGCCAATTTTCGTTGGCGTCGAGCCAGGCATAGAACGCGGCCTGCGGCTCTTCGAGCAACGTGACCTGTTCGAGGCCCGCGGCTCGCGCTGCCTCGACCGTCAATTCGCGCGCCGCGGCATCGAAAGACGCCGGCACGGTCAACACAATGTCTTGATGCTCCAATCGAGCCTGGGGCTGGTCCTTGGCCATGACCTCGTTCCAGGCCTCGACGATGTGCCGCAGGTAAAGCGTGCTGGCCTGCAACGGCGAGATCTTTCGAGCGCCCTCGGGTGCTTTCCAGGGCAAAATATCGGCGCGCCGATCAACCCCTGGATGGCAGAGCCACGATTTTGCGGAGCTGACAAGCCGGCCCGGAACCAGGCTGCCTTGTTGTCGCGCGAACTCACCGACGGCGTAGTCGCGCGTCGCATCCCACGGCAACTTCAGACTGCCCGCAGGCAGTTCGTTGAGGCCGGGAAGGTAAAGAAAGGACGGCAAGAGAGATTTGGTTTCGACAACACCCGGCCGAACGACCTGTGGGATTTTCAGATCGGTAGGATGTGTACCTTCAATGCCTGTGTCGACGTAGGCGACACTGCAATTCGTCGTACCCAGATCAATGCCCACGACATAACGAGCGGCTGCCATGATGTGCCCCAGACAATAAGGGAACATCTCTCACCAGCCCCAAGCGCGGGGTTCAGCGGCTCCGAACCCTGCGCTTGGGGCTGGTGAGTGTTCCCCTTCTTTTGAGGAGATGTACTAAGAGCGTTCGGAATGAATGAGTCGGACCGGCTCAAGGTTGACGCCTCGGGTGCCATGCTTTGGTACTCCAAAGCATGGCACGCCCCATGCGCTGCCTTCCGCATTCTTTCCGATCGCTCTCAGGGTAATTCTACATCAGCCGGCATCACGATAAACTCATCCTGCCCCTCGGGCGGAGGCGGGAGCTTGAATTCCTTGACGCGCCAGCCGTGGTGCTTGAGCGTCCCCTTGAACGGTGGCTTGCCGGTGACATTGCCCGTGAGTCTGATGGCCGACGGGTCGAATCCCTGGGGAATCTCGACCGTCGCTCCTTCCTCTTTGCCTATCACGGGCTCCAAAACGAGATGTTCCTCAATGACGTGCCTGGCTTTCTTGTGCAGCTCGCGCACGCCCGCCCCGATCTGATCGTCGGTCGCCCCCGAAATGTCTTCGAGGAAAAAGTCCAATACGCGCCCATCGCGCTGAAGGAGCGATAAGAGGCGCAACGGCGCGCCCGATGGCTTAACGGGTTTGATCGGCTCCGGCACGAGAACGGGCTCTACCTTCGCCGCGATCTTCGGGTCGCCAAGCACGGCGCGAAACACCCGCGTGGCAAGCCAAACTCGAGCAAGGCTGCCGTTGCCCCAGACGAGCAGCACCGTCAATTTGAGAAGGGCAGCCACAGCGAGCGTGAGCAGTACAACAACATACGGTTCCGTCATCCCACAGCACTTCCAATGAATTTATTTAGCCCCCGGCAAGCCGGGGGTTCCAATCCAGCGCGATCACGATATTTTTATAGCAGCCGAGGTGACAATGGACACCAAAAGAGCTGGGGGGTGTATCCAAATTCTATGGGGGCGAAATCGTTGTCTGACGCCCAGGGCGTTGCCCTGGGCTAACATATGCCGCCCATTCAGGGCTTAAGACTGGGCCCCCAACCGGCATGAATGTTCTAGATCGAAGGCATTAAGCCCTGAAAGGGCGAGATAGGTTAGACCAGGGCAACGCCCTGGGCGGCTCTACCGAACAATGCGCTGAAGCTGTGCCCGCGTCTGGTCGATCGCGGGATAGATTCGTGGCGGACCATTTTCCAATAAATAGGCTGGCGACGGCGGGGTCTTGGCCACTTCCACATCCAGCGGCTGAAAGAGCCGACGCACAAACGGCTCGTCTTTCTTTAGATGCACTGGCACGAGATAAACACCCGGCCCCGTGAAATCGCTTGGCGGCGGTCCGCTGGCTCTCGTCTGCAAACGGCGACAATCATTCAGATTGGACAGCGTAAACGTATCGCCGACCTGCACAGGAGAGTTCTCCGCGGGCCATAGGACGGCCTTGACCGTAACCGGATCGCCCAATCCCGCGATCTCCGCTTCCACCACCGCGTCCGCGCTTAGCACCTGCGGCACCGAAACGACCAACGGTTCGCCAGAAGGGCGAAAGAACAGCGACGTCTGCCAGAGATAATACAGGTAGCCAATCCAACAGAGGAACAAGGAAGCTGTCAGGACCAGACGCCCAACGGCAGGCTTCATAATCCCTCCTCTTTTTCCGGCTCAAAATCGAACGTGAATTGTTCGACCAGGGCCTCATCTAGGTCATAGACCTCATGAAAATCGGCTCGTTCGTCGCGCTCGGTCTTACTCATCAGGTTGGCTTCGATAAGGTTGAACACAATTTCGCCGAAGTCGTCGGTCTTCTGAATACCCCACATTCTGAAAACCGTGCGTGCCATCATGCCAAATTCTTGCAGCGCGAGCAGGCGAATCCCTTCGAGCAGTTGCTGACCGCTGAAGTGCTGTTCCGCATCCTCGGCGAGCTTTGATTTGTTCGACTCAAAGAGCCGCTCCGTGTGTTCCAGGGCCGCGTAAACGAATTCGTAGGCTTCATACGCATACCGTGGATCGCGCTCTACCAGTTCTTCAAGTTTGGAATGATGCATGGACCCAGTCTCGATCGTCGTGGCGGCTGCAAGTTCTGTCAATTGTGAAACAGGCTCTCAGTTGCCCAGCCGCGTGAGAATCTCAGCGACCGCCACCGGCAAGCGCCGGCCGTCCTCGAACTCGACCAATACCTTTCGAGCCAGAACTTCGTGAGCGAGAACGCGTCCTTGCCCCTTCGCCGTCAGGATACGCGATCCCAGCGGCGGCAGCTCGGTCAGAAATTCCTCGTAAACGTCTTGCTCGAAGCGCAGGCAGCATTTGAGCCGGCCGCACCTGCCTGAGATTTTGGACGGATCCAGGGTCGATTTTTGCAGCTTCGCCATCCGCATTGAGACGGGAGGCATGACGTTCATGTGCGTGTTGCAGCAAACAGGCTTGCCACAGTCGCCGTAGTCCGCGAGCAACTTAGCTTCGTCGCGCACACCGATTTGGCGCATCTCGATCCGCGTCTGATACTCGCGCACAGGTCTTTCACCAAATCCCGAAAGTCGACTCTCTTTTCCGCGAGGAAATAGAAGACGATGCGTTCGCCGCCGAACAAATGCTCGACGTCGACCACTTCCATTTGCAGGTTGCGTTCGCCGACGAAGCGAATCGATGTTTCGAGTTCGACGGCTTCGCGTTCTTTGAGGCGCCGTCGTTCCGCGAAATCCGCGGGCGTCATCTTGCGGACGATTCGGCCACGGGTGGGCTCTGATAGGAGATCGAGAGCGTGATCCTCGGCGACGCAGAGGATTTGAGCATGTTCGAGGCCGCGTTCGCTGCGGACTACAACTTCATCGCCGCGCTCATAAGCGACGCCTTCGGGGTCGAATTCCCCCAAAAAGCGTGTCGCACCGTGGCGGACGATCCAGTTGGCGGACATGTCGGACCTCAAATCGGACAATACAAGTCGTGCTGACAAGGGCTATTGTAAACCGGCGCCGTACTTAGGGAATAGCGAACCGAGCCTGAAGCGTCAGCGAAGAGCCTTTTGCATTTTCAAAATACATAATGCTCTTCGCTTACACTTCAGGCTCGGTAATACGAGGTCACTTCGGCACATCGGACAACATCGCGCTGAGGGCTTTGGCTACTTCGTCGATCTTTTTATTCGTCAATTCCTTGTCACGGAACGTGAAGTTTTTCCGCACCTTTTGTTTGACGGAGAGCAGGACCGTTACTTCGGCATCTTTATGCAGCTTATAGCTGGGCGGCCCATCCACGTCTTCAAAGACAGAAACCGGAACGTTGCGCAGGCCATACTTCCGGGACCAGTCGACGACTTTTGGGTCGAAAGCCGCCTGGTCGTCATTGAGAAATGTCACCCATGCCCGTAGCTCTTCTTTTTTGTGCTCGGACAAGGCTTTATCAAGGAGTTGGGTCAGTTTACCCACCGGCTCGTCGAGCTTGCGCGCGAAAACGATGACAATCGGTCGATCCGCGGCCTCACAGACGAAGCAATGGGATTTGCCACGATCGGTCCCAACGGAGACGAGCGACGAATAGGGCCCCGGCCGTTTGCCTTCGGCGACTCCGGAAACGATCGGCACATCCGCGAACGCGGGAACCGTCAACGCTCCGACACATAGAAAAAAGAGAAGCCGAACCGATGCCATCGCGTGTCTCCGTCGAGTGCTGAGACTAAAAAGAGCGTGACTCTGGACAATGACCATCCTACGCCCTTTAGGCCTGTATTTGAAGCCGCATTCGGCAGAATGCGGCAGTCCGTCGAGCGCTATTGCATTCTGGCGAATGCAGCTACGGCAAGGGCGCTGATAGCCTTAAAGAATTCGGTAATACTCTGAGCATGTTCCGGGATACCCGACCCGTTGACCACTTCGCGCCTAATAAGTACATTAAAAATAAGCAAACAGCTCTCCCCAGAAAGACTCGCGTCGCCCATGCTGACAAAACGAATCATTCCCTGTCTTGACGTAAAAGATGGCCGTGTGGTCAAGGGCGTCAATTTTTTGCACTTGCGCGACGCAGGCGATCCGGTCGAGGTGGCGCGACGCTACGAGGAACAGGGTGCGGACGAGCTTGTATTCCTCGATATCAACGCCAGCCACGAAGGCCGGGCGATTCTGCTGGATATGGTTCGGCGTGTGGCGGAACAGCTCTTTATGCCGTTCACTGTAGGCGGTGGGATTCGCACTCTCGAAGACGCTACGTTGCTCATTCAGGCCGGGGCGGAGAAAGTCAGCCTGAACTCGGCCGCGGTGTTAAACCCGGAGTTGATTACTGCGATCTCAGGTCGGTTTGGTCGCTGTGCCACGGTCGTCAACATAGATCCGCGGCGCGTTTATCGCACGGCCACTGGCAAGGCCGGCGAGGGGGACCGCGAAATCTGGGAAGTACACATTAACGGCGGGCGGAAGCCGACGGGGCTTGAGGCGGTTCCTTGGGCCAAGAAGGTGGAACAACTCGGAGCTGGCGAGATTGTTCTAACATCGATGGATGCGGACGGGACCAAGGCAGGGTATGATCTTCCGATCACCAGCGCGGTGTCGGAGGCGGTTCGGATCCCCGTCGTCGCTAGCGGCGGCGCTGGCTGCCCCGAACACTTGTATGAGGTGTTGACGCAAGGTAAAGCGGATGCCGCCCTCGCGGCTAGTATTTTTCACTACGACGAATATGGCATCCCCGCGACCAAGGCTTATCTCGCCGGGCGCGGCGTGCCAATCCGCCTTTGAACCGTCCGATCGATTAGGAGAACCTTAAAAATGGCCACCGCCGCTCCCGCTCCTGATGTCGTTCAAGTCGATGCCGACGTTATCCCGCCGATTCCCGCCGAGCCACGCGCGAAAGAGCCGGAATGCAATAAGCTTTTTCGCATGGTTATGAAGCATGAAGCGTCGGATTTGCATCTTAAGGTCGGCCAGCCACCGATGATGCGCCTCAAGGGCGACATTCGCCGCGTCGATATGCGGCCATTAACGAATGAAGACATGGAGCGGCTCTTTTTGCCGCATCTCAACACGCGCCAACGGAAGATCCTCGATGAAGAAGGCGGCGTCGACTTTTCTTACGTCGTCGGGCAGGACGAGTGCCGTTTTCGCGTGAGCTTGTTCAAGCAGCGCGGTCGGCTCTCGCTGGTATCACGGCGCGTCAATACGAGCATCCCCAATTTCAAAAATCTCGGCTTGCCCGACGCCATCGAGAAGCTCTGCCTGTTTTCCGAAGGTCTCGTGATCCTGGCTGGCGTCACCGGCTCCGGCAAATCGACGACAATCGCATCAATGATCGATTACTTGAACGAACGCGAACCGTTGCACATACTGACCGTTGAGGACCCGATCGAATTTACCTTTGTCGACAAGAAATCGGTAATCAACCAGCGTGAAATCGGCCTCGATTCGATGGGCTGGCATAAGGCCCTCAAGGACGCCGTCCGTCAAGATCCGGATGTGATCCTCGTCGGTGAGTTGCGCGACATCGAAACGTTCGAGGCCGCGATTCACGCCGCTGAAACCGGCCACTTGGTGTTCGGTACGATCCATGCTTCGAGTGCGGGCACGACGATTAATCGTATCCTCGATCTCTTTACTCCCGATAAGCACAATGCCATCCGCCAAGCCATGGCGAACAACCTCAAAGCAGTTGTGGCGCAAAAGCTTCTCAAGGGATTAAAGAAAGGTCGCGTGCCCACGAATGAAATATTGATCGTAAACCCGATCGTTCGCAAGCTGATCAGTGAAGCGGAAGATAGCAAGTTGATCGACGTCATCCGCATGAGCTACCAGGAAGGTATGATTGATTTCAACGAAAACCTGCGTCAGCTGGTGGAACGCGGCGATATCGACAAGGCCACGGCTCTTGAAGTGTCGACGAATCCTGAACAGTTCAAGATGATGCTGAAGGGTATCAAGGTCTCGACTGCCGGTATTCTGTAATGCGTCCAAGTGCGCTGACAGCAAGCTTAACTTTCATGAGGGTAGGGATGAACACAGCTGCTAGGCCTGATGTTCCCCCGGTCCGGCGCCGGTCTGGCGAACCGCGCGCGGTGAAGGCGCGGTTCACCGGAACTCTTGCCACATTTGTAATCGCGTTGACGAGTCTGTTGCTGCTGCCGACGATTTTGCTTGCGGCTGAGTCAATGCCGCGCGGCGAGGGTGGCTATTACCATCCGCTCAAATTCCTAGCGTTTCTTGGGGTCTTTTTACTCTGGGTACGCCTGTGCTGGTGGGTCGACATGGACTCACGCGAGCTCAAACAGCCTACCGAGTATTGGAATGGCTTTGTATTCGGCTGCGGGGCCTTGGGGCTCGTCTTCTCGTGGATGGTCCCGTTTTCATTGCTCAATTTTCCATTGCTGGTCATCTGCTGTCTCGGACCGACAGCCATGTACAGCGGCCGACGTGATCAGCCTGGTTGATAAAGAAGATCGCGTATTGACGTCTCTCCACGTCCGTCAGCTGGCGAATCGCTGGTTCCGAATTCCGATGGCCGACGGCGAAGAAGGCGATTCGGGTGAGCCGATCCCGGTAAAGCTTATCAGCAAAAGTGGCCTCAAGGGCGGCGTTCTCAAGGGTGTGAAAAAGGCCGAAAGCTCACCGGGTTACCGAGCCGCCCTGGAACTGATCCACGAAGCCGTCACCTTACGGGCCACGGATATTCACATGGAGCCGACCAAGGAAGCCCTCACCGTGCGCTTCCGCATTGATGGCATCATGACCGCGGGCGAGCCCTATAGTCGAAGCATGGGCGACTCCATGCTCAACATTTTCAAGGTCCTCGCGGACCTGGATATCACCGAAAAACGCAAGCCACAGGACGGCAGCTTCTCCGCCGAAATCCAAGACGATTCGGGCAAATCGAAATCGGGAACTCGTTCCATCGATTTCCGCGTCGCGACCGCGGGCAGCGTTTCGGGTGAAAAGATGGTCATGCGGCTTTTGGACCGTTCCAAAGCTGTCAACGATCTCGGTCAAATCGGTATGCGTGACAAGATCCGCGAACAGGTTCGCGCTCTTGCTGGGCAGCCTCACGGCATGTTCATCGTCTGCGGCCCGACCGGCTCAGGCAAGAGTACCACGCTTTACGCCTGCCTGTCCGAAATTGACCGATACACCAAAAACGTCATCACGCTCGAAAACCCGGTCGAATATCAGATCGACAACTGCACGCAGATCGAAATCAATCCAAAAGCGGGCAAGACCTTTGCTTCGGAACTTCGAAGCATCTTGCGGCAAGATCCGGACGTGATCTACGTCGGCGAAATCCGCGATAATGAGACGGCGGAAATCGCCTGTCAAGCCGCTCAAACCGGTCATATGGTGTTCACGACCTTGCACGCCAACGACACGGTGACCGCGTTGAATCGCCTCGTCGATCTCGGCGTCGCTCCCTCATTGATTTCAAACGCCGTCAGCGGCATTTTGGGCCAACGACTCGTTCGCGTCCTCTGTCCCAAATGCAAGCAAAAGTACAAGCCGAATGCCGACGTGCTACGCAAGGCAAACCTCCCGGCCGACAAGATTCGCTATTTCTATCGCCCGCCGGCCGAAGCAGACAAAGCGGGCGCTGAGACCACCCGCTGCAAACAATGCGGCGGCACAGGCTATCGCGGTCGAAGCGGCGTATTCGAGCTGCTCGTGATTACGGACAAAATTCGTGAATTGATCCATGATGGTTGCAATCCCAACGCCATCAAGGCCGAAGCCGTCAAGAACGGCATGGTCTATCTGCAAGAAGACGGCCTACGCCAGGTGATCGACGGCGATACGTCGGTGCAAGAATTGCTGCGGGTCTGTAAATAAGGGAGCTGTTTTTCTCCAAAGGTCGTGGCGGTACGTGTTCAACATGCCGATTCGTTGCTATATCGTGGCCGGGGTCGGCACTCCGACCCCGGAGCGCTCCGAACGGCTCCTCAGAACCGGGGTCAGAGTACCGACCCCGGCCACGACTCCGGCACGTTGAAAACATGCCGCCACAACCTTCTCTGATGTCCTAAGCCGCCTCACTCGTTTTTTCACGGTGCGCACATGATCCTTGGCGTCGGCACACTCCTGGTAATCTTGGCCGTGACTTACGCGTTCTTGAACACTGATTTGCTGACCGCATTCGCGATGCTCGTGAACGTCATCCTCGCCGGGATTGTCACCTTTAATTACTTCGAACCATTGACTCGAGCGATGGAAGACTACACGCGCCAGACGTTCGTCCAAGGCTACGAAGATAGCCTAAGCATGGTGGCGTTGTTCTGTCTCACGCTTTTGTCTCTGCGCTTTATCACCAACGAAATTGCACCAACCGAAATCGTCTTTCCCGGTTTGATTCAGCAGGGTGGGGCCACAGTCTGTGGCTTGATGAGCGGCTATTTGGTCGCCGGCTTCTTGACGTGCGTCCTCCAGACGATTCCCTGGCACGAGAATTTCCTCGGCTACGAGCCGTCGGTGAAGCCGAGGCGCAAGACCACGTCGTTCGTCGAGTCATTCCACCCGATCGCGTGTGGTTGGCGATGATGAATTACGCAAGTCGCGCTGGACTGTCACGCAGCGACGCCAATGTCTTCGATAAAAATGGTACGTTTGCCCTCCGTTATCAGCGCTTTCGCCGCTACGGGGATGGTCGCGAAGCACTACGATCTCAAAGTGAAGCGCTGCCTTGAACGCGCCAATGCTGCTGTCGGAAAATACGGCAGTAGCCGAAATTTCCGACAGTGGCTATTCAGACGTCTGATGACAATCTCTGAAAGATGGCACGTTGTAACTATTTGAAAAATAACCACTTCTGTCTTCTTAGAAAAAATCATCCACTTCGGCACCGCGATTGCTATCTCTGCGATTGTCTCAAAACGGCCCAATCTTATTTGAGACTTTTCGCCTTCGTCATCCGTTAAGTATCAGGGGCAGCCCCTGATCGGCACCCGCGATTCGCCTGGGGTGTCTTGTCGCCGGCGGGCTTTCCCGTCCGCCTGCGTCGGTCGGGCGTCGTCGGCCCAGAGGGGACGCTAGGCTGGAGGAGCCGAAGCGAAACGCGATAGGCCACGCCTCCTATCTGCTCTCGCTTTTGGCTCCTCTTTTTTCTTCATTTTCACAACATTATACGATCCTCAAGCGTGCTTCTATTCGCCCAAGCACCTGATCCATCTGTTGCCTCCGCCGCAGCCAATATCTATTGCTGATGAATGCCCGTCTCAGCAAGGTCGCATCATGAACGTATTGGATCGCTTCCGTCTCGACGGTCGTAAAGCACTGATCACCGGAGGCAGCAGCGGCCTGGGTTTTGAAATGGCTCGGGCTTTCGCAGAGGCGGGTGCTGATTTGATATTGGTGGGCCGCGATGAACTACGCCTGAACGTCGCCTGCAGTTCGTTGGCCTATACAGGTCGGAAAGTGGTTGCGGTTCGCGGCGACGTTAGCCGGCCGACCGAGGCGGAAACGCTCTGCGACCGGGTGCTTCAAACGCATGGCCCGGTTGACATCCTCGTCAACAACGTCGGCGGCCGACGCGACGACCTGGCCACGGAACAGATGCCTCTGGACCGCTGGCAAGAGTTCCTCGACCTCAATCTCACATCCGCCTTGGTATGCACCAAACATTTTGGCGCGGCCATGCTCGAGCGGGGCTGGGGCCGGGTTATCAATATCTCGTCGATCAGCGGCTTGGTTGCCTTTCGCGGCATCCGTGGCCGTCACTATGAAACCGCGAAAGCGGCACTCCTTGGCCTGACACGCTCGGTCGCGGCCGATTGGGCCCCGCGCGGCGTTACCGTCAACGCCATTGCGCCAGGCCCGTTTCTCACTGACCCCAATCGCCGTTGGTTTAACGAGCGACCGGACTTCCATGACAACGTCGTGAGTGCGATTCCGATGGGCCGCCTCGGTCGACCGGAGGAGATCGGCCCGTTAGCGCTATTTTTGGCGAGCGAAGCATCGTCCTACATGACCGGGGCCGTGTTGGTACTCGATGGCGGATACACCTGTTGGTGATCGCCCTTACTCTCTCCAACGTTTCGTTAGATCGCCATAGGCGTCGATGCGTCGATCGCGGAAGAAGGGCCAGTTGCGTCGCACGTCGGTCATCCGCGCTCGATCACAGTTCACGACGAGTATCTCTTCCTCGGCGACAGACGTTTGGCCTATCAATTGGCCGAACGGATCGCTGACGAACGATGTGCCCCAGAACTCGATCCCTTCGCCGATGATCTGTTCATGCCCGACGCGATTGATCGCGGCGACATACACGCCATTGGCGATCGCGTGAGCCCGCTGCATAAGTTGCCACGCCTCGCGCTGGGCAGCGCCAGACTCTGCTTTTTCACGCGGATGCCAGCCGATGGCGGTCGGGTAGATCAGCACCTCGGCACCCTGAAGCGCGGTCAGCCGAGCCGCCTCCGGAAACCATTGATCCCAGCAGACAAGGATGCCAATGCTCGCGAACGGTGTGTCAAAAACACGAAATCCCAGGTCGCCGGGCGTGAAGTAATACTTTTCAAAGAACAACGGATCGTCGGGAATATGCATCTTGCGATAGAGCCCGAGCAAGTCCCCCTTGGGACCGAGGATAACGGCCGTGTTGTGATAAACGCCCGGCGCTCGCCGCTCGAACAGCGAACCGACAACGACGGTGCCGGTCTCCTTGGCCGTGCGCGCCAGGCGCTCGGTAGACGGCCCGGGTATCGGTTCCGCGAGGTCGAAAATCTCAGGAGATTGACGTTGGCAAAAATAAAGGGATCGAAATAATTCTTGCAAACAAATGACCTGCGCCCTGCGCTCGGCAGCACTATGAATACGAGTGACAGCACGGTCGAGATTATCCGCTGGACTCGACTGGCAACGCATCTGGATCAAGCCGAGTGTGAAGGAATCAGACGAGTGGGACATCGAGAAAGCCTCAGGTATCTTCAAGAGCCGGGAGTGTCAGCGACCGGAGCGAACCAGAGCGAGTCTAACTTTCTCCGGTCGCTTACGCTCCCGGCTCTTGAAGACAGAATACATCCAGTTGCTGACTACCGACCGACCAACCTACTATTTCGAATACTTTCCTACCGAATATGATAGAGAATAGGAAACAAATCACGTTCGTGAATGAGAGGGCCAACCAATGGCCGAGGAACGACCCATCCCCCCGCCCGATTTGGCCCAGCAGCTGAAGATGCACGCCGAGAGCTTCCGCGCAGCCGGCGTGGAATGGCTGCCCCAGATTGTTCTGGCGCCGCCCGAAAAAACTCACGTCGAGACGCCGCCCGCCAAGGGTGCAGAACTCTCTTTGCCGATGGCCGCGAGCGCCGGCCCGACTCTGTTCGCCGAGCCCGCCTCTCGCAGCGCGTCGGCGCCTCTGACGATGGAACAACGACAAGCCGAGATGGCCGCGCCTCCGAGAGCGTGTCGCGGGCTGCGTGCGTTGCAAACAATTGGCCGCGACGCGAACGCAGACGGTCTTCGGAGTCGGCCCGCTCGACGCTGAGCTATGCTTCATCGGCGAAGCGCCCGGTCAAACCGAAGATGAGCAAGGCGAGCCATTCGTCGGCGAGGCCGGCCAACTCCTGACGCGTATCATTAGCGCCTGCGGCATGAAACGCGAAGAGGTCTATATTTGCAACGTCTTGCGTTGTCGCCCGCCCGGCAATCGCACGCCGAATGAAGAAGAAGCGGCCAACTGCCGTGAGTATCTGGAACGCCAACTCGAACTGGTGAAACCACGCTTCATCGTCGCCCTCGGAGGTTGTGCCGCCCAAAATTTGTTGGCCACGCGCAAAAGCCTCGGCCAGCTCCGCCGTCGCTTTCATGACTATCGAGGCATCCCCGTCCTCTGTACCTATCACCCCGCCTATTTGTTGCCGCATCGCAATCCGGGAGCCAAGAAAGACGTTTGGGAGGACATGAAAATGCTGCTCGACCGAATGGGGCGGAAAATCCCCGGAAAATGATTCCCCTATATTAGGGTTTGTTATTTCCAAAGAGCCGTGGCCGGGGTCGGTACTCCGACCCCGGTTCTCTGGAACCGCTAGGGCTACACTGGGGTCGGAGTACCGAGCCAGGCCACGACTTGCGATTCGGGCCATTAGGATTTGTGATTTCCAAAGAACCAAGGACCCATGATGGCGCATCCCCTTCTCACCATTCACACCGACGGCGCCTCACGCGGCAATCCGGGAGCGGCGGCTTATGCGTTCGTAATAGCCCGAGCTGGTTTGCCCGTCATCGAAGAGGCGGATTGCCTCGGCCAAATGACCAACAATCAAGCGGAATACACCGCGCTGGTGCGTGCCTTGGAGCGAGCGCTGGAACTGGGCGCCGAAGCAGATTTGATCATTCACAGCGATAGCGAACTGATGGTAAAGCAAATGCGCGGCGAATACCGAGTCAAGAATGAAGATTTACGCGATCTCTATAAGCAGGCTCTTGAGTTGAGCGGTCGATTTCTCGGCAAAGTGACATTCAAGCATGTGCGCCGCGAAATGAATCAGCGAGCGGACGAACTCGGAAACGAGGCCCTCGACGGCCGGCCCCGGCCACGTCGGCGGCTGGAAGCCGAAGCGCTGGAGCGGCCAGAGGTGCTAACCGTCGAGCAGGAGGCAACCCAATTGCTCGAATCCGTTGGCGTGAAAGATGCCGCCGGCGTCTGGCAGAAATTGGCGGAGATTATCAAGCGTCATGGATATGAGATGAAATAAAGCGCTGCGCGGGAATTGGTGTCGCCTTTCGCTCCGCGAAAAAACGTTTTTTCGCGGAGCGAAGAACTCGGCCTACTCATTCGCCCATCTTCAATTTCTTGGCGATCTCCTCTTTCTTGACCTTGTCGCGCTTGGTGCCGGTTGGCAATTCCAATGCTTTCTTCCAGATCTCCATGGCTTCCTTCTTTTCGCCGAGGGCCCAATGGACGTCGCCGAGGTGATCGTAAAGCGTTACGTCGATGAGATCCGTATCCTTGACGGCTTCGACCAGGAACGGCTTGGCTTCCTTATACTGTTTCTTTTTGAAAAGCACCCAACCCAGGCTATCGAGGTAAGCTGGATTGTCTTTGTCCTCTTCGGGGAGCAGGTCGGCCTCCTGCTTGCGTGCCTTGCGATCGAGTTCGATGGCTTTGCGAATCATCTTTTCGGATTCGTCGAGTTTCATATCGTGGTCGGCCCAGATGTAGCCAAGATCGTTGTTGTAGGTCGCGTTATCGGGCTCATCCTTCAATAATATCTCGAGTTGTTCCGTCCCCTTGTCGACCTGATTCAGATCGAGATAAAGACCGCTCAACACGTAACGAAAATCTTTGACCAGTTCCTTGCGCGTTTCTTTTTCCAGGCGATCGTCCTTGCCGACTTCATCGATGAGGCCGAGATAGACCTTGACCGCTTCGTCGTATTTTTCTTGTTCGCGCAGCAATCGGCCACGGAGTTCGACATTCAGCCACGCCTTGGGATCGTCCTCGATCATTTTGTCGAGAATGCGGACCGCACGATCCCCTTCACCCATTTTCATGATGGCCATGACGCGGCGCCGTTTGACGGCATCCTTGACGGTGTCGACGAAGTCATCGCCCGATTGTTCGAGAAACTCGCGGCAGGCTTTTTCGCATTCAGCGTATTGTTTATTGTCGTAAAGAAGCTGAATCATACCGCTATAGGCATCGACCAGCTTGGTGCTGCTTTGAAGTTTATTGACTTGCTCGGTATAGATTCGATAAAAGACCAGGCTCGCGTCATAATCCTTGAAAGCCTGACCCGCCCGGGCGAGAATCAGCGACGCGTTCATATTGAAGGGCTGATTCTTCTCTTTCGCCAGCTTCGCCGCTTCCAGGAGGAGTTTTTTGGTACCGGCTTTGTCTTTCAGCAACTCGAATAACTGGCCACGGGCCGGGGCGGTTCCCGTGATGTCGTTGAGCGCGAGCGCCTTTTTCTTGTAGTCGACATCCTCTGCGCGCAACGCTAGGACGCTGACAAAAAACAGGGCCAGGACCGAAAGGACGCCGATCGTTGTGTCACGAAATCTACGCATAGCATCGGTCTCCGCTCAAGTTGATCCAACAGCCCCGCTTTGGGGGCGATAGGCCAATGGACGACGCTGCTATATTAGCCAAATCGCCAAAAGGACGCTATGCGAAGATGGGGCGGGAGCGCGGGGGCTTAACGGTGAGACGTAGACGGCCAATAGGCGCGCTGCGACGGTGGACCTGAGATTCGATTGCAGATCGCCGCCGATTACCGGCCCGGCGGGCACGCACACGCCGGCTGAGCCCAACCCGCCGCAGGCACGGCAACTGGCGCTGCCACCGGATAAGCCGAGGCCGCCGGCGCACAGGGGCAATAATAACCCTGCGGCGGCGCGGCCGGGGCGCAATGCTTCTCCCAAAACGCGCAACACCCGACCGAGCCGAGCAGGCTCAGCACTACCGTCAGTTGGCCGATCCGCCGTATTTTCATGCGACTTCTCCACAGAGGCCCGATCGTCCGAGATCAGGGCCCGAAATAAATCCGCGGAGGACGGCGATAATTACTAAAGTCTCCTGGGTCAAGGTCAGAAGCGATGGGTGTGCCTCTCGAATTTGGCCCGGGCAGAGTCGACAGGACGCGAAGAGCAGCGTGCGAAAAACAGCACCCAGTTTGGGGGCTCTGTCTCACCAGCTTGTTTCGAGGCGGACACTTTTGATTACGCTTCCGCCAAGGCGCAATCAAAAGTGCCTCTCCGCTAAATTACTGACTTGAGGCATAACACCGTCGTTGGCCTCTCTATGTTCCGCGCGGAACATTGCTTGCCGACCGTCGCGCCAAAAAAGCACCTGTCCTTGGCGCGACGGTCGGCTAACACAACCACTTGACAGCGTTGATTTTGCGCCGCGGTCCAGACCGTCGCGCCAACATTCGCGTGTGGTACCCCCCCCGGCGCCGGGTGTCATGGTTTCGAGTAAGAAAGCATGACACACAAGGCGATATTTCAGGGCCGGTCCATCTCATTCTTTCCGAACCCTCTAAATAGATTGCATTGCGCGGGCACACACACAGAACTCCCGCGCACTGTCGACCCGAATCCCTTGGAATACGGCCAAACGGAGATAGAGTCCGGTTTGCATCTCGGTCCTGCGCTCTAAACGATTGGTATTATTGACCTTATAGGTACAAACAGACCGAGATGTAAACGAATCCGCAGTCAACCCCCTCGCACGGTGGTCTAATCGCTCCGTGACTGCCAAAACGGCAGGCACACTCGATTCGCTGGACCGTACTTCAGCCGGTCCAGCGAATCGGTATGTTCTTCCGTGCCAAACTATTCATTGTACCCGTTACCAGCCGCAACGTCTGCAATCTCAAAGTCAAATGTAATCGTTACAACGGAAGGTCGACCCGCCGCCTGCATATGATCCAGTAGCCGTGCATGTATAGTTGCCTGCGTTCATAGAATTGAACAAAACAACGAATAAATACTGATAATCCGACGGGATATTTGAATTTGGCTGCGCACCGCTAGATGTAATAGAGTTTGGGGTAATATCGGCACCGACACTGGGAGTACAGGTGACAGTAAAGTTCGCCGCGGTTAGTGTACTCAAAGTTGCGTATATGTTTATCGTCACGTTGTTGTTAAGGTCAATTGTGGGAGGCAACGGATCAATTTCGAAATCGAAACCACGACCGTATCCCGACCGCGACTTAGTTTTGCCACGTACACGGTGGCGGAAGCTCCCCAATCTTGTGAATCGCGTTTTTGCCATGGTTTTTCCTTTGACAGTTTGATTCGTCCGTAACCAAATCACATAAGAATCGCCAAATCGCGATCTTCGCAAATAACGGTAGATGCATGTGCCGCTTACAAGGGGCAGATGCACTCGCTCTGGTGATTTCAACCACCGCTTGACGCCGCAGTCTCCTCCATAACCATGTCAAAATCATACGTAAATGTAACAGTAGAAATCGTATTACCCTGGCACGGTAGTTGCTCACTAATCTAGAATTACAAGTACCTCAGCCCGAGCTTCGAGGTGTTACTATGTCTATTACTCTTCCCGATGCCCGCCATCTCTCGGACGATTCGTTGGAGACCTTGCGTTTGCGTGCCTTGCATGGCTTGGAGCTTGGCTATTCCGAAACCGATCTCGCCGAACTCCTCGGCGTCCGCCGCGAAACCATCTCCCGCTGGAATACCGCCTATTACGCCGAAGGCTTGGACGCCCTGCCCGGCGGGCGCACCGGCCGGCCTTTGGGCTCGGGCCGTATGCTCTCCGAGGCCCAAGCTCAAACCATTCGCGACCAGATCGACTACTTCTCGCCCCAGCAAGTGGGCCTGAAACACGCCCTGTGGACACGCCAAGCCGTCGCCGACCTCATCCGAAGAGATCTCGGCATCGAACTGGCCCTACGCACCGTGGGCAAGTATCTCCAACGCTGGGGCTACACCTCCAAAAAGCCCGCCCGCAAGTCGCGTCACCAAGATCCCGATGAAGTCGAACAGTGGTTGCAGGATACCTATCCGGCCATTGAGGCCCAAGCCCAACGAGACAACGCGGAGATTTTGTGGGCGGATGAGGTTGGCGTGCAGGCCGACCACCATCCCGGTTCGGGTTATGCCCGCCGGGGCGAGCGTGCCACCATGGAGGTGCCGCAACCACATCTGCGGGTCAATCAGATCTCGGCGATCAGCAATGAGGGCACGGTGCGTTTTATGACGTACAAGGGGTCGTTCACGGCGGAAGTCTTTCTCCAGTTCTTGACTCTCTTGATCAGTGGGGCGAAGCGGAAGATTCTGTTGATCGTGGACCAGTTGGGCTCCCACACCAAGGCGGAGGTACAGTCCTGGGTAGAGGCGCGTCAGGAGCAGATCGAGTTGTTTTACCTGCCGACGTATTCGCCGGAACTCAATCCGGTGGAATATTTGAACAATGACATGAAGGGGAACATCAACAAGGCTGGCCTGCCGCCGGACAAGCCGACGTTGCAAGAGCGGTTGTTCGGATTCATGAGGAAGTTGAGCGGGATGCCTCGACATGTTATGAGTTATTTCCTTCATCCGCAGACCCAATATGCCGCTCCAATGGAATTAGGTTGATCTAATTTCGTGCCGGGGTAATAGTAGCGGAAGTGTAAGTTCCCGTCAACGTATACGTGTACGATCCGAGGCCAGGAAGAGTGAATGCGTCTATCCACTGGTACTGAAAACTACTTGGGATATTGCTATCAGCCGTCGACCCTTGATACGTCGGGCTTGTACCCTGACTCGCGCTTCCAGGGGCCATTGAAATGTAAGAACCGGAAAAGGATGGATTGGCTCCGCTTTTGTCTTTCGTCGAATAAATCGCAAAAGTAACCGTAAGCTGGCTAATAAGCGGCGGCAGCGGATCTACCTCGAAGTTAAAATTATCTGAAGTTGTAACCGTGAGTCCACCCAGGTTCGTCGTCTTTTTGGTTTTTGTCCGATAAACATGGCCGGCCCTATACACATCCCTTGCCATCGAAAATCTCCGTGTCTAAATTACTTGCGCTGATCAAGTTATTTAAGAGGCACTAAGTTGACATTTCTAAATTGGGCAGAACAGTGGTAAACGTAGAGTCCCATCCCGCCTTGAAAGTTTAGCGGCATTGCCTTCAGTTCTGCATTTCCGAGGGCTTTCTCACCATTCACTTTTTCGATTAACGCGTTGCGAGAAAATGTTTTTTCCTTGATGTGGTCGACCCATAGAGTAACCCCCATTGGCGACACGTCAATAGCTAGATTATGCCATTCGCCTACGTCTTCGATAGCAGCTTGAAAAGGATAATTTTTGCTCCGGTTAGGATAACGTCCTTTTTCGTCCCGAAGCGAGTCAAAAATGCCATATCGAGCAAAGTTGCCGTTAGCCTTTAGATTTGATGTTAGATAGAAAGATTGAAATCTGATGATTTGCCCCTTGAGCGTCGGCATCTCTTCCGCCATGACATAAATTCCCGCGCTACAGAATTGCAACGGGTTCTCAACGCGGACGTCGGCGGATAGAACATAATTTTGATAGATCGTGTTCGGCAACAATTCCAGCAGCGTGATCTCTTCGATTGCGCGAATTTGGCGGTAATTTTCTATCGGCTCTATCAGTGGCTCGGCGTTCTTGGGAGTAACCCAACGATACCACTGTTCCCGGCCTCGCGAGTCCATCAAGGTCAATGGCTGACCTTTTTTTTGTGCCTCCTTCAAATTATTAAGCGCCTGGCTTTTGCTTCGACTGGCCTTAATAAAGTCGGCAACGTCGGAATCGGGCGGCGGAACCTCGGCGTTCCCGATTCCTTTTTGAACGGATATGCCAATACAAACGATAACCAAGAAAAGCGCCAACATCGCTGCCGTGCTCGTCATCGTCGGCCATTTTCTGGCTCGCTTCGCTCTTCCAAGAAGTGGCTCCGGCGGCGCCTGTATTGCTTGCCCTTCCAACCAACGGCGTAGATCGTTGGCTAACTCATTCGCCGTCGGATAGCGGTCGGTGGCCTCGCGCTGCAAACAGCGGAGCACAATTGTTTCGAGATCCGCCGACAGCTCCGGTCGCATATTTCGTGGCGGGATTGGATCCTTGGTGCAGATCGCCAGGGCCAAGGCTTGATCGCGGCCTTTGAACGCTCGGCTGCCAGTCAGTATTTCATAGAAAATAACGCCAAGGGCCCAAATGTCAGCCGCCGGACCGACCCGCGAGCCGCCGCTATTGAGCTGCTCCGGAGCCATATAAGCCGGCGTGCCGAGACGAAGACCGGTGCGCGTCGCGTCCTGGTCGCAATCGAGAATCTTGGCCAAGCCAAAATCGGCGACGAATGGTGTGCCGTGTCCATCGAGCAGGATATTGCCGGGTTTCAAGTCCCTATGTATGACTCCCGCCAGATGGGCCGCGTAGACCGCTCGGGACACTTTTTCCATCAGTTCGACAGCGCTGCGGACGTCGTCGAAATAGCGTTTTTTATGCAGCTCGAGCGTTCCGCCGCCTATCAGAGGCATCGTAAAGCAGAGATGACCTTCATGAAGTCCGATAGCATGGATCGGCAAGATATTCGGGTGGCAAGGTCGAGAGGCCGCCCGCGCTTCGCGGTTGAAGCGCTCGATATGCGCCTCGTCCTCGAGTTCGGGACGAATCATCTTCAACGCCACGAGGCGTCCCAGAAGCAGGTCTTCGGCTCGATAGACGACGCCCATCCCGCCGTAGCCGATTTGTTCAAATAACTTGTGCGGAGCAAGGTGCAGGTCTGTTTTTTGCGTACCGTCCGTTTTGTTCTGTGGTTCCAGTACCGTTAGCTGGTCCGCGGCGACCAAAGCCAAATGGGCGAATTCTTGCTCCAGTTCAGAGCGCCATTGCGGAAAGCGGCTGAACCAGTCTTCAGGATCCGGATTTTTCCCCGAATCAAGCTGTGCTTTGTACTCCGCAACGGCGAGGTGGGCCGCGTTTTTGGGGTCCTCACAGAGAGTCGGGCACTCTTTGAAAATATCGTCGAGAGTATAGGGCGTGCCGGACTTTAAGCCCTGAATCAGTAAATCCGAGGCCCATTTCAACAGTTCGTCTTTATTCGCATTGGGCGGGGGTGTGAGGTTCATGGAAACGCCTCCAGATGAGATAATCTCGGTACCCGCACGTTACTGAAGATTATGGAGAGTTTATAACGAGGAAATGGCGGATCGTAGTGATCCGCGCGGCAAGATGCCGGCGCGCGACCACGGGAGCGGCAGATCGCACACAAAGAAGAGAGGCGCTCAGAGAACATAGTCGAATCCTGGGACTTTCGACCGTGCGCGAGCAGATCTGGGAAAGAGATCTGAAATAGCTTTAGAGTAAAGCCAGACTAGGACCTGCACGTGTTGTGAGCAAGGAAAAAATTCAAGATTTATTGAAAGAGCCCGTGGCCGAGGTCGGTACTCCGACCCCGGTTCTCCGGCGCCGCCGGGGTTACACCGGGGTCGGAGTACCGACCCCGGCCACGGCGCTTCAAAAAGGCTCAACGGTCCGTCTCATTGGCGCGGCGCGATTCGATCCTTGCCCACCCAAAGCCGCAATGGTTCAGGGATCGTCACGCTGCCATCCGCGTTTTGATAGTTCTCGAGGATGGCCAAAAGAGCGCGCGTGACGGCGACAGGCTGTGCCGTTGAGCGTATGAACAAAGCGCGTGCCTTTTTGGCCAGCTGCCTTGTAGCGGATGTTGAGGCGGCGCGCCTGGTAGTCCGTGCAATTGGAAGTGCTGGTAACCTCGCCGTATTCGCCGCCCTTGCCTCGTCCCGGCATCCAGGCTTCGAGATCATATTTGCGATAGGCCGGACCGCCTAAATCTCCAGTGCAAGTATCGATGACATGATAAGGCAAGCCGAGCCCTGCAAAGATGCTTTCTTCAATGGCCAAGAGTTCCTGATGGATCGCCTCGCTCTGCTCCGGCGTACAGAAAACGAACATCTCGACCTTGGTAAACTGATGCACGCGGTATAACCCGCGCGTATCCCGGCCGGGGCGCCGGCCTCGGTGCGAAAGCAATGCGATAGTCCGACATACTTCAAAGGCAATTGGTCCGCGTCAAGAATTTTGTCCCGATGCATGCCGCCGAGCGTGATCTCGGCTGTCGCGATCAAGCAGAGGTCGGTATCGGCGATGGTGTAAATTTGCCTCTTTTCCGGATCGGGGTCGCGCGGAATGAAACCGATCCCTTCCAACACTTCGACTCGCGCCACGTCCGGCGTGATCACAGGAGTATACCCAGCGCGCAGCAGCGTCTGCATTGCATACTGCACCAACGCCAATTCGAGCAGCACCGCTTCGTTCGTAAGAAAATAAAACTTCTGACCCGCAACGCTCGCTCCCGCTTCGAAGTCCGCCAGCTTTAGCGAGTCGCACAAGGCAACGTGGTCCTTGGCGGGGAAGTCGAAGGTGCGCGGCGTACCGCTTTTCTTGATCACTTTGTTCGCCGCGGCGTCGGTGCCCACGGGAGCATCGGGATGGGTCACGTTTGGAATCAGGCGCAATAAAGAATCGAGTTCGACTTCGACCTGTTTGAGCTGTTTTTCAAATCCAGCCGCCTGCTCCCGAAGCGCCTTGCCCTCGCCGCCTAATTCTTGAGCCTTGGCCTCATTTTTTTCTTTCTTGGCCTGGCCGATCTGCTTCGACAATTCGTTTTGCCGCTGCTGAATCGTTTGCGTCTGCTGAGCGAGCCGCTTTCGTTCATCGTCGAGCCGAATGACGCCATCAACTTCGGCCTTGACGTTGCGATTGACGCAGTTTGCTTTGACTTGCTCTAGGTGCTCGCGCACAAAAGCGGCATCCAACATCTTTACTCTCCCAGATCGCCACGAACATGTTCGTTCCGACGAGGTTGTTGTTACGATCGTCGGAGAAGGTATCTTGGCAGTTTTCGTGTTGCTGGCAATTCCAGAATTTCAGCTGATGTACGTCGCCGGCGCGGCAACCTTGCCTTGTTCCGATGACGCAAGCCCGGTAGATTCCGAGTCGCATGAAAGACATCATTCCATCAACTCCTGATGCCCCGCTGCGTCTCACCGGAGATAGCCCGTGGTGGCTGATCCTGTTGGCTCTCGTCGTGGCCTGGCAAGGCTGGATGACGCTCGGACTGTTCGGGTCTGAGAATCGGCTGGCACATTTAACATCGAACGAGCCCGTTCTATCCGGCCGGCACCCGCTACATGAATACCACGGCACGCTCGGCGCGCGCTCATTACGTTACTGTGGCTCGACGCTGTGTTATGATCCGGCCTTTCACGCGGGTTATCCAAAGACCCCCGTTTTCGACGCCGGCTGTAGGCCGGCCGAGCTCCTGCTCTTCTTGATTGGATCGAATCGGCAACACACCATTTATAAGGTCAGCCTCGGCGTATTCTGGTTTATCGCCCCATTGTTGTTTTGGTGTGCGGCGCGCGCTTCCGGTCATCGCCATTTTGACGCCGTGGTTGCTACGATACTCGGAATGGTAATTTGGTGGAGTCGGCCCGCTCGCGCCTGCCTGGAAGCTGGCGACGTTGACCTTTGTATCGGTTCCGCGTTCGCGCTATTGAATGCTAGTGTGCTGCTACGTTACCACTGCCACCCCGGTCCAACTTCCCTTCTCGCAATTGCCTTGACCACTCTGCTTGGCTGGTTTATCCAACCTTTGCTAATGACCCTGCTCGCTCCTGTTTTCCTGATTTACTATGTCAGCGTCGGCACGCGCCATCGGCTTACCTGGCATCTAGCCCTTTGGGGGGCCATCGCATTCGCGCTGGGTCTCAATACGTATTGGCTGATCGATTGGGTGCGCTATTGGTGGATTCGTTTGCCGCCCGGTTTGGAGGCAGGCCTTGCCCCGAGTTGGAGCCTCAAGGCGATTTGGACAGCTTCTGTTTGGGGGGGGGCCGCAGACCGCTTGTTTATTTGCGCGCTTCTAGTCGGAACACTGATTGGCTCGCTGATCTATAACTCCACGGGTCGGCGCGCGATAGCGCGCTATTTTGGCTTGTCTACGACCCTTTTGTTGGCCCTCACAGTTCTCGGCCTGCTCTCGGAACCGCTGAGCCGGCTCGGAGCGGCACAAGGATTGGTGCCCGCGCTTATTTTTTCCGTGATCCCAGCAAGTTACGTTCTCGCGCTATCCATGCGCCGACTGGCGTCTCGAAGCGTTGCATTGGTCCTGCCAATCGCAATCCTTCCCCTGGGTATTTGGGGCGCCGCTCCGGTCGACTCTCTTGACGCGATTCGCTGGATCAGTCCTAAACCGTTGCTCATCGGCCTCGGCAGCGCCCGCTCCGACATAGTGAAGATCCTCAAGGAAAATACGACAGCTCAGGCGCGCATTCTTTGGGAAGATCGCCGAGGCCCGCGCGACACGTCGCGCTGGACCGCTCTCCTCCCCATGCTGACCGATCGAGTTTTTGTCGGCGGCCTCGACCCGGATGCCGACATCGAACACATCGCCTCGGGCCTTTGCGACCAGCTTCTAGCGGGCAAAGCGATCGACAGTTGGAGCGATACCGAGCTGGCGGATTACTGCGACACCTATAACATCGGCTGGGTCGTCGCCTGGTCCGAGCGAACGCGAAAGCGATTCGAAAATTGGTCCGCCCGCGGCGGGCCCGTGAGCAAGGTCGCGTTACCCGACACCGACGGCGGTGCGAACCCGGGCGTCTTATTGACCATCAAGCGACCGTATTCTTATGCGCGAGTTGGCAGCATTGGTTGGATGAGCGCTGATTCGCGTCGAATCGTCTTGGGAGAAGTGGTGCCCGAAAATGGAATCGTCGTCCTCAGCCTCCATCACCAAACAGGATTAAAGGTGACGCCGTCCCGAGTTGTGCTCGACGACCCCATTCAATTCGACTCGGACTCCATTCCGTTTATTCGACTCAAAGTCGACGGCTTCGTTTCGCGCATCACGCTCACTTGGGAGAAACGTTGAACGACTCGCCAGTGCGAATTCGTCGATCCAGGCCCCGCGTGTCGTAATCGGAAAACGTCAAGACGAGCATGATAGCCAGCCAGAGCAGTGAACCCACGATAATGAGATGAACGAGACGGCTGCTCTCCAAACCGTGCATGAAAAACAACACGATCAAAGTTGCCTTGGTAACGGCAATCGCCAGCGCAATCGTCGTATGCCAACCGCCTAAATCGGCGAACGCGACCATAACCGTGGCTGCAGTCAGGGCAAGCAGCGAACAAAAAATTAGAACGTATGTTCGCACAGAGGGGCCGTGATGCTCCGACATGGGGTCATTCCTCAATACTGTTTGTGGCGGCACGTTTTCAACGTGCCGGAAGCGACCGTGGCCGGGGTCGGTACTCCGACCCCGGTTCTCTGGAGTCGCTTGGGCTACACCGGGGTCGGAGTACCGACCCCGGCCACGGCTCTGCCAACCGCACTTAGAGCCAATCCGAAGTAGAGTCGAGAAGTGGCGCGGTGGTTTAGGTCGAGTCCAGCGGTATCCGGCCCTTTCGTTGGCCGGTGCCTCAATCTCCCGGCCATGCCCCGTTTCCACTTCCCGCTCGTCGAACCGGACGGGCCCTATTAAGGCATCCGGCTCTCGGACAAGGTAACTCATGCGTTCGCTCACAAGACGCGAGGTCGCGGTCGCCCTGGAAGCCACACTAATCCCAGGTCCTCACGCAGGTAACGATCCGAATAACACTGTCGGGCCGTACCCTGCACGCGGTGCTTCCGACCCAGCCACTGACGGAGCCGTTGACAGGTGTGCGCCATCACCTGCTTCATGGCCGGGGCCGTGTTACCGAGACAAAAATAGTTCGCCCAGCCCACCAGTCGGCTGTTGACGCGAGTTATTAACGCCCGGCAAGACAACCACTGCCACGTTCGGCTGGTCTGATCGCGGATCACCTCACAGATCCCGTGGATCTTCTTGACGGCCGGACGGGGACCGATGTAGCTACGCCCCGTCTTCGGCGACCAGTTCCGACCGAACGTGTAACCCAAAAACGAAAACGTCTCGTCCGGCAAGCGGCAAACCCGGGTCTTCGTCTCGTTCACCGTCAACCGCAGCTTCGACATCATGCGCCGCATCACCGCCTCGGCTTCAAGAGCCGTACCACGGCAGCAGATCACAAAGTCGTCCGCATAATTGACGATACGCGCCTCAAGACGATTGGCATGCCCGTTTGTCTTCCAGCCCAGCACGAAGCGACGCATGTAGAGATTCGCCAGCAGCGGCGAGAGCACGCCCCCTTGCGGGGTGCCGCGACCCTCGTCCTTGTTGCGAGTCGTTCGACGCTTGTCCCCACGATCTCCAAGGTCTTCCACCGGTGCCTCCAACCAGCTTTTGATCAGGGCCAGTAGTAGCCCGTCACTAAGCCGTCGGCTCACCGATGCCATTAACTCGGCGTGGGGGATGCTATCGAAGTACCCACTCAAGTCCGCATCGACAATCTCCGTATGCCCGTTGTCTAGCAACAATTGGACCTGCTCGATCGCGTCCAGAGCGCTTCGGCCTTGCCGATAAGCAAATTGTTCCGGCTGCAAGTCCGCCTCGAAGATCGGCTCCAAGACGAGCAACACAGCCATCTGCACGACACGGTCGCGGATCGTTGGAATGCCCAACGGTCGCTGTTTGCCATCCGACTTCGGTATGTACACCCGTCGGACTGCTTGCGGGCGATACGCTTTGTTTCGGAGTTCTTCCGTCAGTTCACCCAGCCAACGGTCCAGCCCGTACTCCTCGATGTCCGTGAACGTCTGGCCATCCACCCCCGCCGCGCCGTCGTTAGCGGCACAGCACAGGTACGCATGGCCCAGCACATCGGCCCGGTACACCTTGTCGTACAACGCATAGAACCGATAGGTGGGTGCTCTCTTCGCTTTGGCATGCAACGTCTCCTGGAGTTTCCGAACCGTATCGGGAGGTGTTAGGCTCATCACCAATCTCCTGGCTCTCTTTCCTTCGGACGCTGTCCTTGAACCAAGGCCCCTTCCCTCCACCGGCGTTACCCGGCTTCAGCGGTACTACGAGCCTCTCCGCCACCCCAAGCGGCCCGGCCTGTCCCTCGCGGGCGTCCGGTTGGCACTGCTGCCACCGCAGGGGGTTTCCCGTGTTGCGTTAACTTTCCTATGCCGACATGCCGTCGCCATTACCCCGGTGGCAACGCGGGTGGGGCTAAAGTCGTTCCCCCTGTATCCTCGCGTCTGCGGCCTTCCCCATCCCTTTGCTGGGTCGGCTACCACATTACCCGTTTCGAGGCCTGCTCAGCGTTCACTCACGTTACGGCCTGCCTGCTCGCGGAGTCGCTCAAACGACCCTTTCCATCGAAGGCTTCGACAGTTTCGTTACCTCCACTGCCGCTCCGATTGCTACCGGCTGGAACGACCAGTTGCCGGGTGGGATTCGCACCCACTGAAAGTTACGCCTTGGCACGGCGCACGTAGAGTCGAGAAGTGGCGCGGTGGTTTAGGTCGAGTCCAGCGGTATCCGGCCCTTTCGTTGGCCGGTGCCTCAATCTCCCGGCCATGCCCCGTTTCCATTTCCCGCTCGTCGAACCGGACGGGCCCTATTAAGGCATCCGGCTCTCGGACAAGGTAACTCATGCGTTCGCGCACAAGACGCGAGGTCGCGGTCGCCCTGGAAGCCACACTAATCCCAGGTCCTCACGCAGGTAACGATCCGAATAACACTGTCGGGCCGTACCCTGCACGCGGTGCTTCCGACCCAGCCACTGACGGAGCCGTTGACAGGTGTGCGCCATCACCTGCTTCATGGCCGGGGCCGTGTTACCGAGACAAAAATAGTTCGCCCAGCCCACCAGTCGGCTGTTGACGCGAGTTATTAACGCCCGGCAAGACAACCACTGCCACGTTCGGCTGGTCTGATCGCGGATCACCTCACAGATCCCGTGGATCTTCTTGACGGCCGGACGGGGACCGATGTAGCTACGCCCCGTCTTCGGCGACCAGTTCCGACCGAACGTGTAACCCAAAAACGAAAACGTCTCGTCCGGCAAGCGGCAAACCCGGGTCTTCGTCTCGTTCACCGTCAACCGCAGCTTCGACATCATGCGCCGCATCACCGCCTCGGCTTCAAGAGCCGTACCACGGCAGCAGATCACAAAGTCGTCCGCATAATTGACGATACGCGCCTCAAGACGATTGGCATGCCCGTTTGTCTTCCAGCCCAGCACGAAGCGACGCATGTAGAGATTCGCCAGCAGCGGCGAGAGCACGCCCCCTTGCGGGGTGCCGCGACCCTCGTCCTTGTTGCGAGTCGTTCGACGCTTGTCCCCACGATCTCCAAGGTCTTCCACCGGTGCCTCCAACCAGCTTTTGATCAGGGCCAGTAGTAGCCCGTCACTAAGCCGTCGGCTCACCGATGCCATTAACTCGGCGTGGGGGATGCTATCGAAGTACCCACTCAAGTCCGCATCGACAATCTCCGTATGCCCGTTGTCTAGCAACAATTGGACCTGCTCGATCGCGTCCAGAGCGCTTCGGCCTTGCCGATAAGCAAATTGTTCCGGCTGCAAGTCCGCCTCGAAGATCGGCTCCAAGACGAGCAACACAGCCATCTGCACGACGCGGTCGCGGATCGTTGGAATGCCCAACGGTCGCTGTTTGCCATCCGACTTCGGTATGTACACCCGTCGGACTGCTTGCGGGCGATACGCTTTGTTTCGGAGTTCTTCCGTCAGTTCACCCAGCCAACGGTCCAGCCCGTACTCCTCGATGTCCGTGAACGTCTGGCCATCCACCCCCGCCGCGCCGTCGTTAGCGGCACAGCATAGGTACGCATGGCCCAGCACATCGGCCCGGTACACCTTGTCGTACAACGCATAGAACCGATAGGTGGGTGCTCTCTTCGCTTTGGCATGCAACGTCTCCTGGAGTTTCCGAACCGTATCGGGAGGTGTTAGGCTCATCACCAATCTCCTGGCTCTCTTTCCTTCGGACGCTGTCCTTGAACCAAGGCCCCTTCCCTCCACCGGCGTTACCCGGCTTCAGCGGTACTACGAGCCTCTCCGCCACCCCAAGCGGCCCGGCCTGTCCCTCGCGGGCGTCCGGTTGGCACTGCTGCCACCGCAGGGGGTTTCCCGTGTTGCGTTAACTTTCCTATGCCGACATGCCGTCGCCATTACCCCGGTGGCAACGCGGGTGGGGCTAAAGTCGTTCCCCCTGTATCCTCGCGTCTGCGGCCTTCCCCATCCCTTTGCTGGGTCGGCTACCACATTACCCGTTTCGAGGCCTGCTCAGCGTTCACTCACGTTACGGCCTGCCTGCTCGCGGAGTCGCTCAAACGACCCTTTCCATCGAAGGCTTCGACAGTTTCGTTACCTCCACTGCCGCTCCGATTGCTACCGGCTGGAACGACCAGTTGCCGGGTGGGATTCGCACCCACTGAAAAGTCACGCCTTGGCACGGCGCACAAAGGGGTCAGGTACCATTGTGCGAAGCACCCTTCGGGCCGTTCCGGCAATGGTACCTGACCCCTTTTTCGGATAGGCTCTTAGCTTCGGATGAGATAAAGCAACGGAAACAAAAACACCCAAACAATATCCACAAAGTGCCAATACAATCCAAACACTTCGATCGGCGTGAAATACTGTTTTGTAAATCGCCCACGGCTGGCGTAGTACAAAAGAATGGCCAGAATGACCAAGCCAACGATCATATGCAGTCCGTGCAGCCCCGTCATGCAGAAATAGAAGACGAAAAACAATTCGGCCTTGTGCGGATCGACATCGCTGGGCCATTTCACCTCATGCCCGCTGCCGTGTTCGGTTACATTTTCGCCCGGCGCGGCTACCGCCATGCGGAAGTTGAAGCCCGGGGCAAGTTGCTCATAATAGTCCGACGTCCACTCGTAGGCTTTGATGCCAAGGAATGCCGTCCCCAGGATTAGGGTCGCAATCATGTAGCCGACCAGCGCCCGCTTTTGTCCGGTCCTGCGCAGATGAAGTGCCAGAGCCATCGTAAGGCTGCTGCATATCAGCACGACGGTGTTGGTCGTCCCCAGGGGCACGCTGAGTTGCTTGCAGGCCTCCAAAAAATCGACGCCGTAGCGCGAGCGATAGATGAAATAGCCTGTGAAAATGCCGCCGAAAAAGAGCACCTCGGTTGATAAGAAGGCCCACATTCCGAGCGTGTTTGCTTCGTGCTGTTGCTCCAAATTCGCGAATTGGTGCGCGAGGTCGCCGTTCTCGTCGCCATGAGCGGGCGGGGAATGCAACGGGGCGGCTGTAATCGATCCCGCGGGGGCCGATGGATGGAAAGGGGGGGTGCTAGCCGACAACTTCGGCCTCCTCCGGGTTGTAGACGTAGGGCGGCATGGTAACAATCGGGGTCGTCGCGAAGTTATCCGGGGGCGGCGGCGAGGTGGTCGTCCATTCAAGGCCCGTCGCGCCCCACGGATTGCGGCCCGCTTCCTTGGCGTAGCGAAGCGACCAGACGAAATAACAAAGCGGCAAAAGATAGCCGAAGGCAAGTATCGACGCGCCCGCGGATGACATCACGTTGAGGACCTGGAACTCAGGAGCGTAAACATGATAGCGGCGATTCATCCCTTGGTAACCAAGGATGAATTGCGGAAAAAACGTCAGATTGAAGCCGACGAAGATGATGATCGCGGCGATCTTCGCCCATGTCTCGGGATACATGCGCCCTGTCATTTTGGGCCACCAATAATGGAGCGCACCCATGTATCCCATGATGGCGCCGCCCACCATGATGTAATGGAAATGAGCGACGATAAAGTACGTGCCATGCGTGTGCAGGTTCGTTGCCAAGGAGGCAAGGACCAACCCTGTTAATCCCCCAATTGTGAACAGGCCGATGAAGCCAATCGCATAAAGCATGGGAGCCTGCAGGCTTACCGATCCGCGGTAGAGCGTGGCGGTCCAATTGAAAACCTTGATCGCGGATGGGACGGCCACCGCGAAGCTCAAGAAAGAAAATATCAGCGACGCATACATCGACTGGCCAGAGACGAACATGTGATGTCCCCAGACCAGGAACCCGAAAATTGCTATGGCCAAGCTCGAAAAGGCGATGAAGTGGTACCCAAAGATCGTCTTCTTGGCGAATGTGGTGATGAGTTCACTGACGACGCCCATTGATGGTAGGATCATGATATAGACGGCCGGGTGGGAATAAAACCAAAAAAGATGCTGAAACAGCACAGGGTCACCGCCCAGCCGAGGATCGAAGACGCCCACACCGAGCAGCCTTTCGACGCCAACGAGAGCGATGGCGATCGTGACGACAGGCGTTCCGAGCAGCTGAATCAAGCTTGTGGCATACATCGCCCAGATGAAGAGCGGCAGGCGAAACCAGGTCAGCCCCGGCGCCCTCATCCTGTGGATCGTGACAACAAAATTCAAACCGGTCAATATCGACGAAAACCCAAGAATGAGCACGCCGACCGCGGTTGCCATAACATGCGTGTTCGAGTAGCGCGAGCTGTAAGGTGTGTAAAAGGTCCAGCCCGTGTCGACTCCGCCCGAGACCATCGCCCAAAGTGTGAAGGCCGCGCCGACGATATATACATACCAGCTCAATAAGTTGAGCCTTGGGAAGGCGAGGTCTTTCGCGCCGATCATCAGGGGTATCAGAAAATTGCCAAAGACAGCGGGAATGGACGGAATCAGGAAGAAGAACAACATGATGATGCCGTGCATCGTGAACATCTTGTTATAGGTGTCGTCTACCAGCATATGACCGTTGGGCGTGACCAACTCGAGACGTATGATGACCGCGAACAAGCCGCCTAGGAAAAACATTAGAGAGACGGAAAACAGATACAGAATTGCTATCCGCTTGTGGTCGAGCGTAAACAACCAGGACCAGACGCCGTAGCTGACATTAAGATAATCGACGCGCGTGCGCGGTCGTGGCTCGCGTAAGTCGGCTTTCGGTTGTACGTATGGTGTCGTCATTATCGCTTCTCTTCTCGCGGACTAGAACGTTAGGCGTCCGGCGCTCTCCAGGGGTTCGCGGCCGAAATTACGATCATTTCTCGGATGTAGACTTCGGTGGTTCCTCATCCTTTGCCTCAGGTGCCGGCGTAGCCTCGGTGCGATTCGGCATTTGGCCGCGTTTTAGATTCTTTATGTAGGCTACGACATATTGTAGTTCCTCATCACTCATCTGCTCTGGGCCAAACTGAGGCATGATCGGCTTGTAGCCGGCGTGGAGCTTGGCGCGGGGATAGCGAATCGATTCGCGTATGTAGTTTTCATCAGCCTCGACGCTCGTTCCGTCCTGAAGTGGCACGAGTTTCTTGTAGAGGTCTTCCAAATTCGGCGCTCGCGAGCCACTGTCAACGGCGTGGCAGGCTATGCATTGGTGCTTCAAGAATAGCTGTCGCCCTCGATTGGCCATCGACTGGTTGGCGCTGCCAGCCAGCCACTCGGCGTATTTCTCCGGCTCCATCACCGTGACCCAGCCGATCATCTTGGAATGTTCCTTGCCGCAATATTCCGCGCAAAAATAGGTGGTAGACTCCCGGCTTGGTCGCTTCAAACCATAGATAGCTATAGCGGCCCGGCATCACATCTTGCTTAATGCGGAAGCTAGGAATGAAAAAGTCGTGTATCACATCCTCCGAGGTCATAATGAGCCGAACGGGTTGCCCCACCGGGATGTGAAGTTCGTTGATCTCGGTTTGACCACTAGGATGTTGGATTTTCCACATCCATTGTTTGCCGGTGACGTAAATCTCCATGGCGTTTTCCGGTGGCTGAACCAGACGGAAGTAAAGCGTGGCACTCCAGAAAAAGATGAACATAAAAACGACGAACGTAGCAATCGTCCAGCCATATTCCAACTTGGCGGAGCCAACGATTGGCTTGGGAAAATAGTCCTCGGCACGACGCCGGTAGCGAATGGCGAAATAGATTAACAAAACCGCTGTCAGAGTTGCGACGGCGAAGCTAATACCAATGATGAAGAAAAACAGCGTATCCACCGCCGCGGCATGAGTCGATGCCTGTTCGGGGAACAACGCGAATGGTCTTTCTGGAGGATTCACAGGGCACCTCCGGCGACTTTCGTCGCATCCAGTCCTGTGCCGCGACACAGCCGACGCTCACGTATCAAGGCAATGGCGAGCGAGCCGACGATGAAAAATACGGTCACTGCGCCGGCAAGCCTCACGGCCCCCATGACGGAGAAGATGTATTTACCGCTTGTAGGGTCAAAATCGTAGCACAACATCAGAACCCGCATGTAGGCAGGTACCGTCTTGCCAATGTCGCCCTGCCCCGCTCGTGTGAGAGCCTGGCTGAGCTCCTGTCGATCAAAGAGTATGCCAAAAAAATACTTACTTGTCTTGCCTTGCGGTGTCAGCACGACGAATCCACTCGGATGAGCAAAGCGATCGATAGGCGGAGGGCTGTAGGCGAAGCGAAAACCCACGGTTGTACAAAGTTTGTCAATCGCGTCTTTGTCTCCGGTCAGAAAATGCCAACCGCCGCTTGATTGCGGCCGTCCGTAATCTTCGGCATAACTTGCTTTTTTTGCTTTCGCCAGTTCCGGTGTTTCGCGCGCGTCGAAGGAGACGACCACGACATCAAAGTCCACACCCACAGATTGCGGCAAACCACGAATCGCGTCGAGCATTCCGTTCAATACCTGGTTGCAAAGCATCGGGCAGCGATACTGGACGAGGACCAAAATCACAGGTTTATTCTGGAAAATGGAGCCAATAGTCCGAGCGTTCCCTTCATCGTCGACAAATGGCAGGTCCATTGGCACCTGAGCGTCCATGATCTGTTCGTAGGTATATAGGTTTACCGGAGATGGCACATTTGCCTGCGCCCAGGACGTGGCCGCCGCGAGGAGCGTCGTTACCAAGGCTGCTAAATACCTCATGGCGCCCTCCGCGACGCTTGACCGGAACTGGAGCGACTGGGGGCCTGGTAGAACTCATCGGGGGCAGGTCCGGACGCGGTCTTCAGCTTTGACAGTATTCGACTCATAGCCTTTTCAATCGGAATATGCACGATCTCGTTTTTCCCTTGTCGCAATGCTCCATAGGAGCTGAGATACGCCTCTTGCTCCGCGATTTGTTGCCGCACTGTGACTTCTTTAGGATTCCCCGTATCCTGCTGTGGATCCTGAAGAGCCAATTTCTCGAGACTTGGGATGCCGCTCAATCGGCTGTAGTTGTTTCGTTCTATTTGCGTGGTCGATTCGGGGGCATGGTCGCGCAATTGCCATTCGTTATGGTCTTCGCGCGCCCAAGGATTGTCACGTGCGCTCTCGGGGGCGCTGCCAGAAGTCATGAATCTCAACATGGCCCAGGTACCAATCATGGTAAGTACGACAGCGATTCCAAGGCCGACGCCAAAGCCAACAATGGGGCCGCCCTCAACGTCACTGTGCTCAAACTGGACGGATGGATTATCCGGCATGGGCTGGCTCCTCAATCGGCTCTTCCTGGAACAGAATCGCCGGTGGCGCCTGTTGTAAGTTCCGCAAGAAAATTACGAACCACAGACCCGCTACCCCCACCGAAGCGAATGGCTGAATGACCGGCAAAAGCCAGGCAAAGTTATCGTCACCTGGCCGTGGATGAGCGGCGAAACCTGGAGCGATGACCCAATAAAGATCAATACTCCGCATTAGTAGTATCAGCGACGCCACCCAGAACAGGACGCGGGGATTCTCTTTCGCCTGCTTCGATAAGAGCACGAAGAACGGCACCGAAAACTGGAAGAAAACAAGCGCCAGCGCCAGCCACTGCCAGTTGCCCTTGAGCCGCCGCAAGTACCATACGATCTCCTCCGGCAGATTGCCTGAGTAGGTCAGTAGATACTGCGAAAACGACATGTAGGCCCACAGAAGCGTGAAGGCAAAGAGCAGGTTGCCCAAGTCATGCAGCGGCGCGGTCGGCGGCAAATCGTCCGCCTTTGTCGACTTCGAAAACGCGGGCAGAGTGATTAGGATCACCGCGAAAGCCAACGAGGCGAGGATTTGGCCCATCGCGATCATCACTGCATAGATGGTCGAAAACCACTCTGGTTCCAGAGACATAGTCCAGTCAATGACCGCCAGGGTGAGCGTCAAGCCGTAAAGTCCAAGTCCTGCGCCGCTCAAGGCTCGCAAGCCTCGAACCTGACGCAACGTCGGAAACGCGCCTTGCTTTCTAATGCCGCCGACCAACCGATAGATCAAAAGGGTCCAGACGGCGAAGTACGCCACAGCGCGAGCCAGCCAGAATGGGTAACTCAACCAGACCGCTTTATTCGCCAATACCTTATTAAAGCGCTCGCCGTTTCGCTTTTCGTCGAGGCCTTTTTCATCCGCTACGGAATCGGCATGACCATCCGTTTTCCCGATCATCGGGCGAGAGCCGAATTGTTCCTGCAGCCCAGCCCACGGGTAGAGAAAGGAGGCTCCGGCCAAAATTGGCACGGCCAATAATAAGAGAAACGGAATCGTTCGCGCGGCCGACTCCAGAACCGGTCGAATCTGCCCGGCCCATCCTCCGCCTGTGAGTTGGCTGATCATGAGCAGTGCCATGCTGCCAAGAGCGAGGCCTAACGGCAGCATGAATGCCGTCAAGTAAGCTCGAAAGGCCAAAGGTGGATACAGGATTGCCGAAAGCCCGGTTACGACGAGCCCGGCCACGCCGATCAGCAGCGCGGGCGCGTCCAGGAGGTATAGTCCGGTGCGGTGACTGTCTCCAGCTCCACCGAACTCGTGCCTTGAGGAGCGTCAAATCGAACCAAGCGCCTACTCAATGGGGCGCCTCCTTCTTCAACTGCTCACGCTCGGCGGGAGTCAGATCCTCCAGGCGAACGTTTTGACTGAGTTGCAATGCTCTTACGTAGGCAATGATGCGCCAACGATCCGCGGGTGTGATTTGCGATCCATATTCCGGCATACCGCCCCAACCATTACTTATGACTGTGAAATAATGGCCTTCGGCTGCCTCGCGCAACCGATCGCTATGAAACGATGGCGGCTTCAAGTAGCCGCGTTGCACGATGCGACCTTGCCCATTACCGACGCGATCGTGACAAACCGCACAGTAAATATTGAATTGCAGTTGACCTCGTTCCAAATCCGTTTGCGTAAGCGTAAAGGGATAGGCGCGAACCTCTGGCGGCTCCTTGGTGACCAGGCGATCTGACCAAGACATCACAGGCTCCCCGCCGCGATAGAGGAGGTCATCGAGAGCGCAGGTATCCTCGGGCCACGGTTCCGGCCTCAAACGGCCTGGCGCTGCGACCGTCGCCGAAGAATTCCGAAGCTTGCATCGGCCGATAAGCCGGCTGGCGCGCCATCTCCTGTTGGCAACCCGCTAATGTAACCAAAACAATCGTGAACATCCCAACGCGCTTTGTCATAGCTCAACCTCCATGACATTGACGGCATCGAGTCCGTTCATGAACTCTTTCGTTTTCTGCTCGTCGAACATCGGGTCGAGCGACTGGATGCACAAGAAAAACTGGTCCCTACTGGCCAGGGCGAAGCGGGGCTCTTCAAAAAGTGGATGATGCGGCATCGGCAGGCCGTTGAGAGCCAACATGCCGAGTACCGCCGTCAACGAAGCACAGAGAATCGTCATTTCAAATGTCACCGGGATGAACATGGGCCACGCATTCAAGGGCCGGCCGCCGACGATGAGCGGGTAGTAATATTCGGAGGCCCACCACTGGAGGCCATAGCCGCTGATCGCGCCGAACAGCCCGCCCAATAGCACCAGGAACGGCAGTATTGTTGGCTTGACGTGCATGGCGTGGCTCAGTTCCTCGATCGGAAACGGGCTGAACGCGTCCATCGACCGATAGCCGGCGGCGTGAGACTTCGACGCCGCCGCGACGACGGCCGTGGGCGTATCAAACTCCGCGAGGATGCCGTAGAGCCGGGGTCTGGCGCTCACCTTCATGGCGCACCTCCAGTCGCGGTGCTGGCAATAACCGTCGGAGCGTCGTCAGTTTTCGCGTCCCCATGGGCCATTTGTTCGTCCACCTTCGCCTCGGGCAGGAGCGTGCGCATCTCGAAGATGGAGATGAGTGGCAGGACCCGAACGAACAGGAACAAAAGGCAGAGGAATAGACCGATGGTTCCTATAAACATGCTCCAATCGTACATCGTACCTGAGTACGCGCCCCACATGCCGACGGCCGTGTCACGCGACAGGCTGATGACCACGATCACAAAGCGCTCGAGCCACATGCCGATGTTGACGATGACAGCAACTATGAAAAGCAGAGTCGGACTATTCCGCACGCGCCGGGACCACAAGGATTGGGGAATTATGATGTTGCACAGGATGAGGGCCCAGAAGAACAACGCATACGGGCCCTTGACACGATTCATTAGCAGGTAACGCTCGTAAGGATTGCCGCTGTACCAGGAGCTGAACGCTTCCATCGCGTAACCGTAGGCTACGACCAAACCGGTGGCCAGCATGATCTTGGCCATATTTTGAAGATGCTTGATCGTAATGAAATCTTCCAAACCATAGGCGGCGCGTATCGGGATGCAGAGGGTCAACACCATTGCGAATCCTGAGAAAATAGCACCAGCCACGAAATAGGGCGGGAAGATCGTCGTGTGCCAACCCGGAACGACGGCCACTGCGAAATCGAAACTCACCACGGTGTGGACCGAGACGACCAGCGGTGTCGCCAGTCCGGCAAGTAGAAGGTAAGCGGTTTCATAACGATGCCAATGCCGAGCGGAGCCACGCCAACCCATTGCCAGGATACCGTAGGCGACACGGGGGAACCATCTCCGCGAGCGATCGCGCAACGTCGCCAAGTCCGGGATCAGACCCACATACCAGAATAAGAGCGAAACCGTGGCGTAGGTCGAAACCGCGAATACATCCCACACGAGCGGGCTACGAAACTGCGGCAACATTTGCATCGTGCTAGGGTACGGCAAAAGCCAATAGAAGAACCAAGGCCGCCCCATATGGAGAAGCGGAAATAACCCGGCACAGGCGACGGCAAACAGCGTCATCGCCTCGGCGAAGCGATTGATGGACGTTCGCCATTTTTGGCGCAGCAACAGCAAGATGGCTGAGATGAGCGTTCCTGCATGGCCGATGCCGATCCACCATACGAAATTGACGATGGCGAAGCCCCAGCCCACGGGCATGTTGACGCCCCAAATGCCGACGCCGACGAGGAGCAACACGCCAATAGTGTAAAAGAGAACCATCACGAGCAAGAACGAGATAGTGAATCCAATCCACCAGCGCCTGCCGATGCGCCGCCGCGTGACGATGGAGCTGATCTTGTCCGTGATCGACTCGAACGTGTGCCCCGGGCCAATGACGGCGTCGTTTAGCGCGCTATTCGTCGGCTTGGTCTCAACGGAATTAGCCATGACCCTTCCCCTCCTCGTGCTCGACCAATTCGGGGTTAGGGTTCCGGACCGCGGCCAGATAGGTGGTTCGCGGGCGTGTGTTGAGATCTAGCAATACACCATAATTGAGAGGCTCCGCCTTGCGCTGCGTCACGCGCGATTTTGGATCGTTCAGATCCCCAAAGACGATGGCTCGCGTCGGGCAGACGGCCTGACAGGCGGTAACGACTTCTCCATCATCTATAGCCCAGCTTCCGTCAGCACCAGCGCGGTTGCGTGCTTCGATCTCAGCGCCGCGAATGCGTTGTACGCAGAACGTACATTTCTCCATCACGCCACGGCTGCGGACAGTCACGTCTGGATTGCGCCCCAACTTGAGGCTGGGCGTGGCGTAGTCGGCATAATGCAGAAAATTGAAACGGCGAACCTTGTAGGGGCAATTGTTGGCACAATATCGAGTGCCGACACAACGGTTGTAAGTCATCTCGTTGAGACCATCCGGGCTATGAGTCGTTGCCTGGACTGGACAAACGACTTCACAAGGAGCGTTTTCGCAGTGCATACAGGGGACCGGTTGCATGTACGCCCCTTCGGGGTCGTTCTCATCGGTGCCGGCAAAGTAGCGGTCGATCCGAAGCCAGGCCATCTCCCGGCCGCGCGTGACTTCGGTTTTACCGACGACGGGGATGTTATTTTCTGAGTAGCAGGCGGCTACGCAGGCCCCGCAGCCGGTACAAGAGCCGACGTCAATCGACATGCCCCAGCGCTGGCCACCGTGCGCCACCTCCATTTTTTTCAGAGCCGGGTCGTCCAGCATGGTCAAACCGCGCCGGGCCTTGTTTGCCGGATCTTCGGGCAAGGCCCCCGTGTCGTGTTCCTCATCATAGGGAGTCGACTCGCGCTCCTCGCCGAACCTTGCTTTTTTATCTTTTGAGTCCCACGTGCCAGCGCGGATGATGCCCCGGTCGGTCGCGTGCTTCGACGAGTCCATCGGTTGATGGCCCTGCGTACAGGCGAGGGTAAAGGATTCGCCTGTTTTCTTGATCTCGACGCCGGAGTCGAAGAAAGGTTTGTCAGAATGCCAAAGTTTGTAGGCATCAAATCCGGTGCCGTTGCCGACCTTTCCGGCTCGCTCACGACCATAGCCAAGATGGACGGTTACGCAATCGTCGGGATGTCCAGGCACAGCCCATAACGGTGCCTTGACAGTAGCTCCACGATATTTGATTTCAACGAGCTCGGTAATCATATCGCCGTGGGCGCCAGCGTTTGGACCCTCGCGTGCCGCGATATTGAGTTTTTTCGCGGTGGCCGGGCTCACCATGGCGGCGTTGTCCCATGTCAACTTGGTGACGACCTTCGGTAATTCCTGGAGCCAGCCATTGTTGGCAAATCGACCGTCGAAGAGCGTCGGGTCGAGCCGAACATTGATTTCAATAAGCGATGCCTTACCATCGGCCCAAGCAACCGACTTCGCCCAATCCGCGCCGAGCTTCGCGTCAGACGCTGGTTCAGGCTTCGTGACCGCAAAGCCATCGTGCAATGCTTTCCGCCAGAGAGGCTCGAAGTTGCCGACTGGCAGAAGCGTTTTCCAGGTTGCGCGAACCAGGTCGTGAGATCCCTGGGGATTCGAGTCAATGAATGCGGACAGGACCTCGGCCGCTGTCTTGCCCGCATACAACGGGGCGATGAGAGGCTGAATGATTGATGGTACGCCGTCCCAGGAACGCGAGTCGCTCCAGCTTTCTAAATAGTGAGCTTCGGGGATGTGCCAATGGCACCGGGAGGCCGTCTCGTCGAGGTATGGCCCGAGATGGATCCGCAGCCCAACCTTGTCCATGACGTCGGCGAACCGGACCTCAGTGCTGTCCCCCTTGGAACTTGGAACAGCGGGAGAAGCGTAGGCTGGGTTGCCACCGAGGACGAACAACGTTTGGACTTTGCCCGCCACGATGGCCTGTAGAAGCTCCGTGTAACCGTCCAGGCCGCAAGGCACATCGGAAGCCGCCGATACCACGCGAACAGTCTTACCGACATTCTCGAGCGCTGAATTCAGTGCAAAGACCAAGGCATGAACCGTCGCCGGCTGATGCGCCCGGCCACGACTACAGATCGACCTTGATTTACGAGTAGATCCTTCGCAACGACATCAACCCATTTCAGAGCTTTTTTGGAGAGTGTTGCAACCCAACTCGCGTCCGGTTCTGGAACGTTGGCCAGGCCAACCTTGCGGGCCAAGAGCCGGGCAAAGGCTTCAATCTGACTGGGTTTAAGGGGCAGGCGATGATCCGCCACAAGACCCGTCGACGTTGGCATCGATTCGACGGCATACAGCCGATTCATCTTTACGATGACGCCGTCACTGACTTGCCGCCGACCCATGAAGTCTCGTGATGAGATCAGTTGCTCCGGGCCTGAACCGAGAAAATCTCCGTCGAGGGAAACCACGACGTCGGCGGTCTTGAAATCGTGTAGCAAGCGCGACCGCTTGCCTAATGCTTTCGCCAGGCCTTCGAGATTGGGATCGACGCGGGCGGGCTCGAAACCGACGAGCCGGGCCTTGGGGAATTCCTTCTGCAAGCGTTCGAGCATTCGGACTAATGTCGGCGAGCTCACTGCCTCCGTCAAAACCCATAAGCCTTCGCCCTGGTTTTGGTGGGTTTTGACACGTAACTGCTCCAGGGAAGCCTGAGCATCAGCCCAGGGGCGAATTTGGCCGCGATAGGTCACATTTTGCGAACGATCCGGATCGTAAAGCGAAAGCACAGAGGCTTGGGCGTAAATGTCCGTGGGACCGTACCGTTCCGGTTTACCATTTTTATCGGCAGGCATCAGGTTGGATGGATGATCGGGATTGCCCTCGACTTTCGTGGGCCTGCCTTCGTGACTCTCCACAAGGATTGGCACCGACCAGCCAGCCATTGGCATGGAGGTGGCGTAATAAAGTGGTTTGCCCGGGACGAGTTCTTCGGGTTGCTTGACGTAAGGGACAATTGTTTCCGACGGCGGCCGTGTATTGCAGCCGGCGAGACCGGCCAAGCCGACCGACGCTCCAAGTAATGTCAAGAATTTGCGGCGCGACACCGGATCGAGCAAAACGTCCACATCGTCGGGAAACTCCTGACGAATGCGGTCGCGAAACTCTGGCGTTTCGAGTCGTTCTTCGAGACTGCGCCAAAAGTGCGGCCCGCGCGACTCCGTATCCAGGGTCGGGCCGCTGCCGGTCGGCGCGGCTTCGGGCAAAAGCTCGTCCATGCGATTCCTCAGCGATGACAAGTGGAGCAATTATCTAGCTTGCGGATCTTCGATGTCTCTACCAACATTTTGCCGAGTTCAAATTGGCTGTAAGGCTTGCCGGCGGGATCGGTCTCATCTCCAGCCGTCCATGCCATGTTGAACACCTGGTTCTTCGGTCGTACATGCTGTTCCGGTTGGCGATGGCAATCGAGGCACCATTCCATTAGTAGCGTTCCATGCTGATACATCAACGGCATGTCGTCGACGCGGCCGTGGCAGCTTGCGCAACCGACGCCTTTGTTCACATGGACGCTGTGATCGAAATAAACAAAATCGGCGAGGCGATGGACACGCTGCCAGGCAAGCGACTGATTGGTTTTATAACTCTCGCGGATTGGATCAAGCATAGGCGAGCCGACCCAAATCTGCTGATGGCAATTCATACAGACCTTGGTCGCGGGCATGCCGGCGTAGCTCGATTTGTCGACTGAATTGTGACAATAGCGACAATCGATGCCCAATTCTCCGACATGGTGCCGATGGCTGAACGGCACTGGTTGATCGCGGGTGACACCGACGTTGGTCGCGTAGGGCGAGCGCGCCAAAATGTACAAAACAGCGCCAATCAGGGCGATGAAGCCGATGAAACCGAAAATCGTCAATCGAGAGATGACGTTGAAACTACGATGAAAGATCTGAGCCATCCCTAATCTCCCGCCACCTCCCGCAAAACACCGCGGGAGGAAAAGGCAACTGTTATGCCAGTTGCCAGCTCGACATCTCGTCGCGGAACGGCGGCAACCGCTGTGCCACGACTCGCCGATATTGTAGGCGCGCTGGAAGAAGATGACAGGCCGGTAAAAAATCTCGGGTGAAAAATAAGAAAGGGATAGGCATCCAATCTTATTTTCCATCCGAGATTTTTCAGCAGAACCCCACGGGGTCTCTGGCACCCAGGGCGTTGCCCTGGGCTACGATATACCGCGCTTTCAGGGCTTAAGACTGGGCGCCCGAAATGGCATGAATGTTCTAGATCGGCCGCATTAAGCCCTGAAAGGGCGGTATAGGTTAGCCCAAGGCAACGCCCTGGGCGGCTGAAACTATGTTCGCCGCAAAAATTTGGTTACACCCACCCCGCGCTTGCGCTTGGGGCTGGCTCGATTACTTTTTATTTTTCGCTTTGAATTCCTTGATATACTTTTCCGGATTTTCATTGAAGGCGTCACGGCAACCGGAGCAACAGATGTAGAAGGTTTCGCCTTTGTAGGTGATCGGCATGGTGCCGAGCCCGCCGCTGACGACGCATTCGTTTTTCTTTTCGGCCTTGCCCAGGGACTCGCCCTCGCGCGTTGCTTGCACGAGATATTCCTTTTTCAGGAGAGTGGTGCCGGCCGATTTGGTGTTGTAACGGAAGATAAAGCGCACGCCTTCAGCGGCGGTGTTCATCACGATTTGTTGCAGCTGCTTGGTAGAAGGATCCGTGCGTTCGAGGGTGAGAACGTCTTTCTTCAATTTGCCCTCAAACACCTCTTTTTTATCTGTTTTGTCCAACATCGTCAGCTGGTAGGCCTTTTTCTCGGGCACGTAGCGTAGTTCACCGCTCTTGAAATACTTGCCGTCCTTGATGGCCATGGTCAGCCAGGCGTCGTCGCCCTTGAAACGCCAGCTCCATTCGATTTTTTCGCTCCACAGATCTTTAGCGGGGGCTTTCGGTCTATCGGGGCCACCCTCGCCCTTCCATTGACCGATGAACGCCTGCAATTCTTGCAGGGCCTCCTTCGCGCCGCTGGGGTCATCCGGCAACGCCGCGAACGTTTGGAGACCGAATGCCAGAAGACCGAGTGTCAAACCGAGTGCCAGGAAGCGTTTCATGACGACCTCTCGAAGGGTAATGTTCTTTCGTGGCTTGGGTTCCTAGTTGAGACGGCCATGCAGGCGCCTTGGTTCCCGCGGAGCGCCATTTGCTTATCAAGGACATTCAAGAGCGTATAACGTAGTGTTGCCGTTAGCTGTCATTAATTGTTTACCGTCCGCACTGAAGACAAGCGCTTGCACGAATGGCTTATCCTTCTGGCCGAGGCCGCGCAGGTTCCAGGCGCGCAGTTCCTTGGCCGATTCGACGTCCCATATCTTGATCGCGTTGTCAGAGCCGACCGTGGCGATTCGCTTCCCATCTCGGCTCACGGCGTAACGCCAGGCGTTTACGTCCATGCCAAGTTCTATCGTCTTGAGCAATTTTCGCGCGGGCACGTCCCAGAGCTTCAACGCGCCGCCTTTATGAACCGTCACGAGCAGCTTCTTGTCCAGGGCGAGTAGCAGATCGATGATCTCGTCGGACGACGGTTTCAGGTCTTCGCCTTGTTTCATTTTCTTGGCAACATCGACGAAACGCACCGAGCCGTCGGCAACGCCAATCGCAGCCAGAGTGCCATCGGGGCAAATATCGACACACTTCACCTGTTGCGGCTTATCGTAACCAGGAAACGTGGCGGTCACTTTGCCTGTCGTGGCGTCATACGTCTGTATCGTGGTGCTTGTCCCGGAGCCTATGAAGCTGCAAACGAAGCTTTTGCCGTCGCCCAGGGATGTCAGCACGTTGACCTCACCGCTAGGCTGCGGGGTCGCGGCGCTCGCTTCTTTGCCGGTAGATACGTCCCAGATCTTGAGAACATTGTCCTGGCCCGCCGAAACCAAGTGCTTGCTGTCGGTCGTGAACGTCAACATCGAGATCGGCTTGACGTGGCCAGACATTTCAAAAACCGGTTTGCCCGTGGATAGACCCCAGAGCCTTACGGTCTTATCGAGGCCTGCCGAGGCCAGCCATTTGCCGTCGAGACTAACGGCCACGGCGTCGACTTCGAGGCGATGGCCCAAAGCCGACGCCGTTTTGCGGTCTGACGTATCGCCGCCCAAGTCCCAGACGCGCAACGTCTTGTCGACGCTGGCGGAGACAAGTTGCGTTCCCTTGGTGTTGAATGCAACGGACGTCACCCAGTTGTTATGGCCGCGGAAGCTGGCTTTCTCGGCCTTGCTGGAGTCGGCGTCCTTCGATTTCGCGGCGTCGGCGTCTTTGATCGACGTATTCCAAAGGCGGACGATTTGATCGCCGCCGCCGGAAGCCACTAGCGCACCATCAGGACTAAACGCGACCGAGCTGACTACGCCCGTATGCCCAGAAAAAACCTGTGGCTTTGTTGTGGCGGCGAGTGTCCATACCAGGACACGCCGATCGGCCCCGCCGGATGCCAATTTTAGGCTATCTTTGCTGAACGCAAGGCTACTGACCGCGCCGCTGTGATCACTCAGAGTTTTGTCAGCGCGGAACGTCGTGGCATCCCAAACCTTGATTTGGCCATCGCCTCCGCCCGTTGCCAGCTTTTTGCCGTCGGCGCTCCAGACAACGGCGCATATCACCGAAGGATGGTCTTCGGAAGTTTTGATGGCCGCATCGCGCTCGACGTCCCAAAGACGAACAGTACGATCGGTCGAGCCGGAAACGAACTTGGTGCCGTCGGGACTGAAGGCTGCCGAAGTGACGGTGCCATTGTGGCCGAGAAACGTGCGGATCTCCTTACCCGTCCTGGCATCCCACAATTTCAGCGTCTTATCGCCGCTACCAGACAGAATGGTTTTGCCATCAGGACTGCAGATCGCGAAAGTAACCGCCGAAGTATGGCCTAATAAGATTATGGCCTCTTTGGTGTTGCCGATTTCCCAGATCCGCAAACTCTTATCCGCACCGGCGGAGACCAGAAGTTGACCCTTCGGGCTAAAGACGGCGGACCAGACTGCATCGGTGTGACCAACATAGGCCTTGCCCAGCTCAGGTGGCTTAAGATCCGTCAATTGAGCGGTTTGGTCCGCGCCGCCGCTGGCAAGAAATTGGCCGTCGGGGCTGAAGGCGACCGCTTTCACTTCATCGGTATGCGCGTGCATTGTTCGCAGAGCCTGACCGGAGCGAACGTCGTAGATGCGCGTGGACCCGTCCGGCGAGCCGGTCGCGATCGATTGACCGTCCTTTGAAAAGGCAATACAAGTCGCCGGCGTGTTGTCGGAGGTCGTGAAGTTTTGCTTCTCGGTACGATCGTTTAAATCCAAGAGCCGCGCGCCATTGATCCCTTTGCCGCTGATCGCGATCGCCTCGATTTTCGGATGAAATGCCACGGCGAATATCTCTCCCTGGGCACGTTCTTCCCCGAAGCGAATGGCGCCTGTGTTTGCTTGATAAACGCGCAACAAGCGGTCAGCGCTGCCGGCGGCGAGCCATTTGCCGTCGTTGCTAAAAGATAGACTCGTAACTGGAGCTGTGGCATTGGGCAGGTCGTATTGAAGTTTGTCTTTTACGACATCGAATACGCGAACGTGGTTGTCCGTAGCGCCGCACGCAAGCAATTTGCCGTCGGGACTGAAAGCGAGGCAGCGCAGGCTGTGCGGAGGTTTGCCGGATTCTACTTTGATCTCTTTACTGTATTCGTAACTCTTGATTTCTTTTCCAGTATCGCTTTCCCAAACACGCAGCTTCTTATCGGTGCCGCCCGAGGCAATCCATTTGCCGTCCGGACTGAAGGCGACGCAGGCGATGTCGTCGCCGTCGGCGGCGTAAAGGACCAGCTGGCGCCCTGTCGCCACCTCCCATACGAAAACGACGCCGTCCTTGCCTGCCGTGGCCAAACGCGTGCTATCCGGACTGAACGCCACGCCCTGAACGGCTCCGCCATGTTTCAAACGCCCGTCGCCATAGATTTTAAGGACATGCTCCTTGAGGTTGACGGGTAGCGTCGGCAGATCCCAGCGCGCCAGTCGAATGAGTTCGCGGGCCTCGAATAATCGGCCCGCGCCGAGGGCTTCATCGGCTAATTTGGCTTGAGCGGCTGCGCGTTCGTGCCATTCCGGAGAAAAGACGCTGTTTAAGGTGCTTTTGGTCGCAGCCGTCGCTTCCGCTTGGTATTTGGCGAACAAGGCGCGGATGGCGTCGGCGCTGAGAGGGCTGAGTTGCTCTGCTGGCCGAACCGTGGATACGGCGAAAACAAAAAGCGCCGAACCGACGACGCACGCCGGAACGATCCCATTGCGTCGGCGCGACCAGAAGCCCAAAGGCGTTGCCATCATCGCTCTCACTCGGGAAGCGTGCATAAACGGATTGCGTTCAGATAGTATCGAGTATAGAGGGAGCAACGAATACTGGGCAAGCGGTTTCCGCGTGTCTCGTGAGGCGGTCGCGCCTGGCGGCTCCACAAGAAAAAAAGATTTTCCCCCTTGCGGATCGTTCTCTTTTACTTATCTTAACTTGCGACGTGATGTCGCCCGGTAAACTCTCCTGCCTAGTTGACTAATGTTACCGACTGATTCTCGGGAATAAATACGAACGACGCGCATCGTATCTTGTAGCCCGGCCTTGGGGGCCGGCGAAGAGTTTGATTGTCACCTATTTGTCGTCGAAAGGACGGAATTGGGCCATGAAGAAGATTCTCCCTTTGATTGTCATCGTTGGTCTCGTCAGCATGTCCGTGGGCTGCGGTGGATCCCCGACCTCGGGCACCACGATGCACTCCGGCACGCCAAAAGTTGCGACCGATACGATTAAGGATACGGTCAAGGATACCGTCAAGGATCATATCAAGGACACGGTCAAGGACACCGCCGCCGTGAAGGACGCTGTCAAGGATGCCGTCAAGGATGCCGTCAAGGAAGTCAAGGACGCCGTGAAGGATGCCGTCAAGGAAGTCAAGGACGCCGTGAAGGATGCCGTCAAGGACGCGAAGAAAGATAAGTAAGCTCGGTCTCTACACGAGAGCGCTCTCTACCTGAGGGTGCTCTTTTTTCGTTAGCCAATGGATTCGCCTGGGTTTCCCCTCTTTGACCTCGAAAGGATGGTTTCACTGTGAAGAAGTCTATCGCGATGTTGGTTGTGGCTGCTTTCCTCATCTGCGGCGTTGTCGGCTGCGGTGGTTCCCCAACCAGCGCTCCTGTCACCGTCAAGGTTGGCGGCAGCGGTGGCAGCGGCGGCAGCAAGTAATTTGGAATCTTGCTGACAATGATACAACAGAAGCCGACCACGATCGACGTGGCCGGCTTCTGTTCATTTATGCCTGAGTTGGAGCGGAATAATGAGCCGACGTGTGCTTTGGTTGATTCTGTTAGTGTTGTGTGTAATTCCGGTCGGCTGCAACAGCACCGCCGGCAGCGGCAAATTCAAAGACGACGACAAGCCACGCGCTGCGGATCGCGACAAATAGTACGGACCTAAAGGCGGGTTGTTGCGGCACGTTTCCAACGTGCCGGAAGTGACAAGTGCCGGAAGCGGGCACCCTGAGTACCGGCCAAATCAAGAATAACACAACACATCGGCACCTTGGAAACGTGCCGCCACAGCCTTATCGGACAGTCGCTTACTTGTCCGGATCGGTCGGCTCCTCGCCGCGTTGATAGATCGGTAGATAACGATACTCAACCGCCAGCGCCAAGACGCACATCGACGTCGAATAGGCAGCTCCATAGGCGCCGTCGGCACGGTTGTTAACCCAGCTGCCGTTGCTCTCTTGCCGACTCAGTAAGACTTCGTGCATATGCTCGCGGAATGCCTTCCAGTAGTTTTCTCCCAGCTGGAACGAGGCTTGCGAGCAGTAATAAATTCCGTAAAAGAAAAATTCACTTTGACCCCAGCGCGGCGGGTTGCGCAGAATGTAGGCGCCGCCGCGCAGGGCAGGCTCGCTTCGATGCAGATCTTTGCCGCACACTTCAAGCGCGAGGATGCCTGTGCCCGTGCAGGGCGTATTCGGCGCCGAGCGATCCGGGGAGTAACGGAATCCCGCACCCGCCTGGTTGAAGCGGTCGGGGACATAGGCGTTTTTCACATAAGCGACCGCCCGATCAATGGCCTCCGACGGCACGTCGCATCCGACATTCTTGGCGGCCCGCAGGGATAAAATTTGCCAGCCGGTCAGGCTCATATCGCTGCTCTCGGTTTGATGCGCCCAATAGTGCCAGCCGCCCTTGTGGACGCCATTGACCCGCTGGGCCTTGAGTGTCAGCTTGACGGCCTTGACGAGTTTCGAGCGCACTTCCTTGGCGAGATCGCCCTGCGTCATGCCCGCGACTTCGGCGAGCATGAGCGTGCAGATGCCGTGGTGATACATCTCATGGCCGCCGGGGATGCCGATCAAGCCTGTTTCCGTTTGGTTTTTGAGAACCCAGCGAATGCCTTTTTCGATGGTGGCGCCGTAGCGACCTTCGCCCGGAACCTGGCCCGCGGCCATGAATGCCATCACGGATAGGGCCGTGATCGCGGGGCTGCTTCGGCCTTGAGACATCCACGAGCCATCGTCGCGCTGATTGTTCTGGAGAAAGACAAGTGCCTTGTCGATCGCCTGGTCCAGAGGGGCGTTGCGCGCGGTCGATTCATCCGCCGCCGGCGCGGTGCCGACGAGGAGGAGCGTCGTTATTAAGAAAATAGAGATCGCGTAACGCATGATATATATACCTCATCGGTTTAGCCGCAATACCGTTCGTCTAACCCGGCCCCTCGCTCTTCCTATAGTGGACAACGGCAATCTTTTATTTGGCAAGGGTGCATCCTTGCCAAATAACCTGGCTTCCAAGGTTGGCGCGTAAATTCTTTATTCACATGTACTTATCTTAATAATCACCAAGACGATCAACATGGTTAAAACGACCACTCTTGCCAAAAGTGCTTTGGCATGGCAAGGCTGGTCCGCCCAGGGATTGGGCAAAAGAAAACCCCTTAGACGAACGGTATTGCGTTTAGCCGCGAGCCGTCAGGCGAGCGCTGTTTGATAGCGCTACTTTGAAAAAGCGCTATCAAACAGCGCTCGCCTGACGGCTCGCGGCTAAACGGAGCCTGCATTACTTCTTCTTCGTATCCGCGATCTGCTCGAAGTAGAGCTTGATCATCGGGGCGTAGTCCTCGCCGAAGCGCGTTTTCATCTCTTGGATGAGCTTGGTTTTCAGCTCGCCGGGTAGTTCACCCCAATGACGGGCGGCGTATTTCTTGAGGTCTTCGCCGGTGAGTTTGGCGAAGTCAACCGGGCCGGTGTCCTTGGCGCCTTCGTGGGACTGCGCGGCCTTGTTGGGCTGGCCCGGCTGTTGGGCCTGCTGGCCTTGCGACTGTTGGGCCTGGGCCAATTGTTGTGCGGCCTGCGCCAGGTTCTGCGCGGCTTGATTCATGGAGGATTGGGCATTCTGTGGCTTGCCCTGGTTCAACTGGTTTTGTGCCTGGCTCATTTCATTCTGAGCCTTTTGCAGAGCCTGGCCAGCTTGTTGAGCAGCTTGGTTGCCAGGTTGCCCTTGCTGAGGATTGCCTTGTTGCGGCTGACCTTGAGCGGCCTGGGCTGCTTGAGCGGCTTGTTGGGCGGCTCGGTCGAGGGCTTTCGCTGCGGATTCTTGCACTTTGCCGGTCTGGGACTGGTTGCCCTGTCGCGCTTGATTGCGAGCGTCCTGCATGGCGTTTTGGGCGTCGCGGCTGGCGTTGGCGGCCTGTTGCGAGCCTTGCTGAGCGGCTTGATTGCTGCCGGCTTGTTGCGCGTTGCGCTGGAACTGCTCGGCCAAATCTTTGGCCTGTTGTTGCAGGTCTTGTTGGCGGGCGGCTTGTTGAGCCTGGCGGGCCTGATCGTTGGCCGCCATCTTCTCGAGCTGACGATTTACTTCATCCTGACGCTTGGCGAGCTGACGCGCCTGCTCGGCGGTGTCGGCCTTGTTGGGCGTCTCATTCTTATTGGGAGTCTGGCCGAGATTTTGGGCCAACTGACGTAGCTGTTCCGCGGCTTGCTTGCCTGACTGTTGGGCCGATTGCGCGGAGCCGGCTTGAGCCTGGCGAGCGGCTTGTTGCGTCGATTGTTGGGCCTGGCCGGCCTGTTGCGTCGGCTTGGCGTTGGCGCCTTGTTCCTGAGCGACGTTTTTGGCCAGCTCGGCGGCGGCCTTGGCTATCTCCGCCTGTTGCTTGGCAGTCTCGCCCAGGGGATTCTGGCCTTGATTGGCTTGCTGCGCAGCGCGCTGTTCGTCCATCGTTCGGCGCACTTCATCGCGGAGTTCGCGTTGCTGGCGCGCGAGGTCGCGGGCCTGTTCCGTTTGTTGCTTGCTCGGCATACCGGCGGGCTGGTTGCCCTTTTCGGCACCCTGATCGCGGGCGGTTTGTTGGGCCTTGTCGGGTAGGTTCTTGGCCAGCTTATCGAGAGCTTCGGCGGCTTCGCGCTGTTTCTGCTGGGCGTCTTTCATGCCCGCGGAGTCGCCCTTGGCCAGTTGCTCGCGGGCCTGGTTCATCGCCTCACGCGCCTGTTCGAGCCCCTTCTGCGCTTGATTGGCTGGAAGCTGCGACGCGCGCTCGTTCAGGTCTTTTTGCTGGCGTTCCAGGTTTTGGGCGGCTTGCTTCATCGCCTCCTTACCTTCGTTGGCTGGCTTGGATGCGGCCTTGTTTTGGGCGTCTTGCGTCGCCTTCATTAGGTCGCGCTGGGCCTGGGCCAACTGCTTGGCGGCTTCCTTGGGCGAATCAGTCGGTTTCAAGGCGGCGTTTTCTTTCGGCTGAGCCTGGGCGTTTTTCGCGGCTTGATCCTTGGCCATTTCCCGAGCCGCGTGCTCGGCGGCGTCGGCGGCCTTGGCGATTTGGTCCTTCGCCTCGGCGGGCACTTTGGCTTTGTCGAGGGCCTTCTTGGCTTCATTCATTTGCTCGGCGGCTTTCTGTGTCGCCGCTTGTTTCTGATCGAGCCGTTGCATTTGGCGGGCGAGGTCGGCTTGTTGTTCGGCAGCTTTCTTCGCCTCGGCGGGCGTTTGCTTGTCGGCGTCGCGCTTGGCGGCTTGATCGGCCAGGTCGCGTTGTTGCCGGGCGATGTCGGTTGCCTTTGCGACGGCATCTCGACCGGCCAGCTTGTCGGCGAGATCCTTGAGCGCGTCGGCCGCCTGGCGTTCGGCGGCGGCTCGTTCCTCCGGCCGGGCGCTGCGGCTCTTGTCCAACGCTTCGATGGCCTTTTGTTTTTCATTCGCGGCCTCTTCCCCGCTCCGGACCTGCTTGGTCTCGCGGGTGATATGTTCCAGCCGTTTGTCATCGACCGCGGACCGCGGCTTGTTTTCCTTGGCCTCGCGCTCGACCTGTTTGGCGGCATCCGTCTGGCGTTTGGCCAGGCGCTCGGCCTTTTCGATATCCGATTCCTCGCCCTTTAACTGGCGGGCAAATTCGTCGAGCTTTCGCGCTGCGTCTTGCATCTGCTTACGCGTTTCCTCGGGGTTCGCTTTGGCCTGGGCCATGTCGGCGGCCTTCTTCGTCGCGTCGACGGCCTCGTATTTACGCTGCGGCGCCTGATCGCTCGGAAGGTCGCGTGTCTGATTGGCGAGTTCCTGCTGCTTGGCCTGCAATTCCGGCGTCTTTTTGCCATCGGTGTTCTTGGCGGCCAGGTCGGCGAGTTCGCGTTGTTTTCGAGCCAGCTCCGCGGCTTTCTCGTCCGCGGTGGGTTGGCCGCGCAGCGATTGTTCGAGGCGCTCGAGCTGGCGGCGCGCGTCTTGTTGCGTGGCGACCGCGTCTTGTTTGCGGCCATCGAGCAGATCGGCCAAAGCGCGATTTTGCGCCTGCACCGCTCGCTCTTGGCGGTCTTCATGACGAGGCACATCGAGCTTGCTCAAGCGTTCCGCATTCTCGGCCTGGCGGCGCGAGGCTTCGGTCAGCTTGCGGTCTAGCTCCTTGGCCTTCGTCTTATCTTGGTTGTTCTTCGCTTCGTCGACGGCCTTTTCCACATCGGCACGGACCTGGTCCTGCTTGTCCTTGAGCTGGGCGATTTCGGCCAGCGCCTTCTGCGTCCGCTGTTCGAGCGTCGGCAGCTGTTTCGCCAGGTTATCGAGGTTATTGCGGGCGGCCTCCATCTCGGCCTTGGCCTTATTCACATCGTTCGGAGCATTTCCCAGCTTGGACAGCGCGGCGGCGGCTTCGCGGGCGTGCTTGGCCGCCTCTTCTTTGAGAGATTGGGCCTGTTTCAATTCCGGCGGCACCGACAGACGATCGGCAGCTTGTTGAATCGCTTTCTGCTCACGTTGGACGTCTTGCAGGCGCTCAGCCAAGGGCCGGTCGGCATTTTTCTTGTCGATCTCGTTTTGGAGACGGTTCTTCAGGTCGCCCTGCAACTGGGCCAGTTGACTGGCGGCTTCGCGCGGATCACGGGCCAGGTTGAGCGCGCGATCGAGAGCGTCGGCGACGCGCTTCAATTCGTTCTCGGCCTGCTCCTGCTTTTTCAGCGCCTCGTTGGCGTCGCCTTCTTTGAGCGCCTTGGCGGCCTGCTCGGCTTGCTCCGGTTTGAGCGGCTCGGTGCGGGCCGTTTTGGTCGGCTGTTTCGTCTCTTGGGCGAGCTTGGCGGTTTCCTCGGCGAGCTTTTCTTGCCTCTTGGCAAGGTCAGCTAATTTTTCGATCTGGCGGGCTTTCTCGGCGTCGGCCATCGCCTTGGCGAGATCGCGCTGGTCCTGGGCCAGGTCTTTCGCCTTGTCGGCCAGCTGACGAGCTTCTTCGGCCCGGGCTTCCTCAATTGCTTTCTTGATCGAGTCTTGCTCGGTCAACTTCTGCAGCGCCGCGGCGGCGTCGGCTTGCTCTTTTTTGAGCTGTTCCAGATCTTGTTTGTTCGCATTGTTGGCGAGATCTTGGGCCTTGTCGGCGAGGTCCTTTTGCTTCTCCGCGAGGGCTTCGACTTTGGCCTGATCGAGCCGTTGTTGCGTCACCTTGTCGTTTTCACGCCGAAGCGCGTCGAGTTTGCGTAAGGCTTCTTCGAGGTTCTGCTCCGCTTTGAGCAGATGAGCGTCCCTGGTCTTCGCGGCTTGTGGCGTCCGCCCGCCATTCTTTAGCTCTTGCTCGGCCGCTCGCATCTCTCGATCGGCCAGGTCGCGGACCTTCTCGACTAGCGGCAGCAGGGCCGGCGTGGCTTCGTAATCTTTGTGGATGTCGCGCAGCGCCTTTTCGATGGCGCGGTTCTGTTTCTGCAGGCCACGCAGTTTCTCGTTCTGCTCCGCGGTTAGCTGGGGTTTGTCCTGAGCGTCTGACTTGACGTTGTAAACGCCGCGGAGCTCCTGGCGCAGTTCCTCACGAATCCACTCCAATCGATCGGCGATGTCTTTGCCCTGGGCCAGGATGTCTTGCTGATTGAGCGGCTCCGCTTGCTGTTTAATGCTCAGCTTCATCCACCGGCCGGCTTCGGGAAATGTGACGCTTTGCGGCCCGCCGAACTCCACGGGACGATTGTCTTCGACGCGCACACGATAGAGGACCTGATCGCCCTCCTTCGCTTTTCCCGACAGGCCGAACAGCGCCTCGCTGACCGCCTCTGGTGTTCCCGCTCCCTTAATTTCGAGGACCTGTTCCAGCGGTTCAGCCGTCAACGGTTGGCTGTCGCGGACGACTTGATAGATAAGCGTCGCCTTCTGGACGGCGATGTCATCGCGGGCCCTGAAGCGGAGCGGGACACGCTCGGTCGGCGTGACGACGACGTCGCCCTTATCCATCAAGCGATTTTCCTCGCGAACAAATTCAGGCGGCATGTCACGGACGATGCTGAGCTGGGATCCTTCGATCTTCGTCGTGATGCCTTGTTCCCCTTCGAGCAGCAGGCTCCAAGAGCCATCTTCAATGGCGATTAATTGAAACTGAGCCGCCTTGCCTTCGTCCGCCAAAGCGAGTTCATGGCGAATCGGCGCAGCCTTTTTGCCGTTTTCGCTCGCCTTCAAGGCTGTCGGCAGCCATTCCAGCGTTGCCTTCGTCTTCACGGCGGGGTCGAACTGGAAGTTGAATGTCACGGTTCCGTGTTGGAGCGCCTTGCATGTCGACGATGCCGGTGCGAACTTCGGGTGCTTCGTCTTTAGCGCGGGCGTAAATCGGCCTCTCGATCGAGACGCGCGGGCTATCTGTCGCCAAACCTGGAGCGGTAACAGCGCTCACCCGATAGGTGTCGCTCACGCCAACGCCGGCTTCGACGCGATAGCTGACGTCACCATTGATTGGAATTTCGAGACGGAAGGTGTGCTCGTCGAGGACGATCATCCGTTTGCGTGTGCTGACGCCCGCAACGTCGGTGACGATCAAGGTAGCACTCGCCGGTGTTTGAGCCGAGCTGCTGTCGCGGTTGATGAGCGCCGTGATCGTGAGCGGTCGACCCAAAGCCGCGTGGACGGTTCCTGGCGTCACTTCGATTGAAAATCCGGGGTTCTCTTTGGCGACGTTCCAAGGAAGGAAAAAGCGTTGCGCCAGATCGCCGAACGTGCTTGGCCAGGCGACGGCGGGCAACAAAAGGAGCAACAGCGACGCGCACCCGGCCAAAGCCGTCCAGGTGGCGCGCCGCGCCGGCAGTGCCGGGCGAACGTCGAGATGACCGGCCCGACCGACTGTGTCGTTCATCAAAAGCTGGATCAACAGCGGCGAGCCGTGCATTCCGGACGACTGGCCGGACAGCTCGACCGCGCTGGTCAGTCGCTCGCCAAGATGTGGGTAATGTTTTTCGATGACGGCGGCGAGGGCGGCGGGCTCGACGCGCCTGCGCGAGCGGCAGGACTAGTTTGAAGGTCAGCGTAAATAATCCAAGACCGACCCAGAGGCTAAAAGCCGCCAGGCGCGTGAAGCTGGAAAGGGGGGTAAGCCAATCGATCAAAAGAGCGAGCCCGGCGGTCGCCGTCAGGACGACCATGAGAAGCCCGAGGCCGCGCACCGTCTGAAGCAGGCGGACTCGACGCGCGGCCGCGTCCAGTTGGCCGCGCAGCGTGGCCGGCAGAGTAATCGCGTTTGACATCGAGGCTCCCCTTGTGTGACACCCTTGAAAGCTGTCGGACCGAACGATTGTATCGAGAGTAACGATTAAGGCGGGGCGCGGATGACGGCATCCTCAGGCGGCATGGTGGAGAGCAGCGCCCCTGCCGGATGGTGGGAATCCAACGAATTGTACATCCTCGCGGGAATGATGAGCAAGCATTTCGTTAAGGAATTGTCACCGATTGTTCCATATTCTTGGTAAGGAAAAAGAATGGGGCCTCGAAAAACGACGAGGTTGGGTGAATCAAGACCGCGAAACGTGATTTGACCTGCGATCGCGCAGTCGACCTTTGCGGCGTGGATTCGTAGCATGAACAGTGCGCTGGCGACAGGACTAGTATTTGGAGAGTCCCGATGGAAACCCTCGCACATTTCGATGGTAAAATCCTGCCGTTGACCGAAGTTAAAGTCCCTGTCCTGGATCGTGGCTTCCTCTTCGGCGATGCGGTTTACGAAGTATTACGGGTCTATCAGAGTAAGCCCTGGCTGTGCGAAGAGCATTTCGAGCGCTTCGCCAACAGCCTGGCGTCGATCCGTATTCACGGCGTCGATTTCGCTAGGCTCCGCCGGCGAATGCATGAGACCATCGCCGCCGGCCCGTTCAGCGAAGCGCTCGTTTACATGCAGATCACACGCGGCGTCGCGCCGCGCACGCACGCTTTTCCCGTCAATGTATCGCCGACCGAACTGCTCTGGGTATCCGAGTTTAAGGATCCCTATAAGGAACTAAGAGAAACGGGAGCGTGCGTCATTCTGCAGCCTGACATCCGCTGGGATCGCTGTGACATCAAATCGACGAATCTGCTCGGCAACGTCATGGCGATGCAGACCGCCAAGGAAGCGGGCTGTCACGAAGCCCTTCTCTATCTCCCCGATGGCAGCTTGACAGAGGGGACTCATTCGAGCCTGTTCGGCGTGAAAAACGGTGTTCTCGTCACAGCGCCCGCTGGGCCCGGCATTCTCCCCGGTGTGACGCGGCGCATCCTGTTCCGCCTCGCGTCGAAATTCGATGTCCCCGTGCAAGAGCGTATGCTTAATCGGTCGGAGCTACCTGAGGTCGCCGAGCTATTCCTGAGCGGCACGGGCTCGGAAGTCTTGCCTGTGGTCCGCGTTGACGGCAAACCTGTCGGCAGCGGCGCGCCCGGGCCAGTGACGCGGCGCCTGCTCGAAGGCTATCGCGCCGCGGTTGCGACCTGGCTTGGGGCGACGCGGTGACTCTTCCCCTCGTCCCGTGACGTGACTACGATATCTTCATGACTTTCCCCCTCTCTCCTTTGCGAGCTAGGGGCTTATGGCCGGTTCTCCCCCGCTTCCCAGCCGGAGCGCGGGCTCGGGAGCCTCAATACAACCCGAGTGGTCCCGCGCTGTCGCCGCCTGAGATCCCTCTTGGGCCGATCTCTTTTTCCCCGCCAGACGAACGCGGGCTGCTCTTGTGCTGCCTGCTTGAGGTGCGCCGATGAGTCTGTTGGATGACCGTCCCGATCCCGACGATATGTTCGCCCATACGCGTATGTCTCTGGGCGACCATATCGAAGAGCTTCGCACCGCGATTGTCAAGGCGTTTCAAGGCTTCATGATCGGCCTGATCCTCGGCTTCTTCGTCGCCGAGCCGCTGCTGGCGTTCATTCGCGCCCCAATCGAAAAACAGTTGAAAGCCTTCCATGACGAGCGCGTCAAAGAGGACCTCAAGAAAATCCGGGAGAGCCAAGACCCGAAATACACCGCGATGCGCGAGCCGCGGGAGTTTCCTGTCGAGGTGCAACTGAAAGAACTGGCCAAGCGGCTCGGGTTGAACGGTGAGACGCTATCTGACGACTGGGTAAGACTGCCCGCGCGCATCCGTCCCAATGAGATGTTCGACGTCATCCAACCTTTGCAAAACGTCGTCGGGCCGACGCCGACGCTCATAACACTGACGATCACCGAGGGCTTCACCGTTTGGTGCCTGGTGAGCGTTTATTGCGGCATCGTGTTGTCGGCTCCGTGGGTCTTTTATCAAATTTGGGCCTTTGTCGCCGCGGGGCTGTATCCCCAGGAGAAACAATATGTCCATATATTCATGCCGATGAGCCTGACATTATTTCTGCTCGGAGTTTTGCTCTGCCAGTTCATCGTCTTGCCGATCGGCATCTCCTGGTTGCTGTCCTTCACCAAATGGGTCGGCGTCGAGCCGGTGCTCCGGCTCAGCGATTGGCTCACGTTCGCCATCCTGATGCCGGTAATGTTCGGCGTCGCCTTTCAACTGCCGTTGGTGATGTATTTCCTTTACAAGGTTGGCATTTTCACGATCGAGAGCTACACCGGTAGCTGGAAGATCGCGTTTATGATTATCTTGATACTCTCGTGTTTTCTTTCGGCTTCGCCCGATCCCGTGAGTGCGCTCTGCATGGCTGTACCGATGTGGTCGCTCTATTACCTGGGCATTTGGCTGTGCATAACATGGCCCAACCCGCCGATGGATCTGGAGGAGGCGAACTCGGAGGAGATGATCGAAGTGTAGACTTCTGTCCTACAATACACCGGTACTCATCGGTCATCCCCGATTCTCAGCGTGTCCGCGAGGAGGCAAGCAGTGGCAGGTATCACGGTCCTGTTCGGCGTCATTTTATCGGGCCTGGGCGTAGGCGGCTGGGTTTGGAGCGGCGCCAGTCTCGAGCACATGACCGCGCTCATTCCCGCCGCTTTCGGCTTGGCGCTCATTGTCCTCGGCATCTTCGCACGTAAGGAAAAAGTACGCATGCACGTCATGCACGCGGCCGTCTTCATTGGCTTGATCGGCGTCATCGTCCCAGCGGTCATGGCGTTTCCGAAGCTGCCCGCGCTGATCCAGGACGGCGTCGTCACGCGAGCCAACGGCACTGATGCCACCAAGGCCGTCCTCCTGCAAACCGCAATGGCGGCTATTTGTATTGTCTACGTAGGTTTGTGCGTCAATTCGTTCATCGCCGCACGGATCGCGCGGCGGCGTGCGGCGGCTCAGTGAGTAGCGGGTTTTACCCTGGTAAGCCGGGGGCTATAAACGATTTTAACGACTAGGGACGAAACCATCGTGTTAGGCCCCATTTTCGAGCGCGAATGGCTCACTATCCCGCGTAACGGGCGGCATTTCGGTACGCGCGTCACTTACCTCGGTACGCTCTGGATTCTTAGCGTCACGGCATGGCTCGCCATGGTCGGCTGGAGCTGGTCGGATACGTTGGGCGAGACGGCACGGTTTGGGCCGCGGTTGTTTCAGATTTTGACCTGGGTGCAGCTGGGGCTGTTCCTCTTCTTCGCGGCCATTTCGTCGGCTTTGGCGGTGTCGCGCGAGAAGGATCGGCGGACCTTTCTCTTGCTCTTGCTCACCGACATGACCAACACGGAAATCGTGCTGGGCAAGGTCCTTGGGAGTCTGTTGCCAATCGCGGCATTAATCCTGGCGACCGGGCCGCTGCTGATGTTCTGTATATTGCTCGGCGGCGTGTCGCTGCATCAAGTGATCCAGGCGATGCTCCTCGTCGGTGCGACGGCGCTCGCCGCCTCGTCGCTGGGCGGGCTGGTCGCGCTCTGCGCGACAGGACGTTTCAATCGTTGGCGCTCACCGTTTTACTGTTGATGCTCTATCTGATTATCGCGCCGGTTTTGGTGTTGGCGGTGCCGCTCTTCGGCTGGACCAGTTTCGACGTTGCGAGGGCGCAGCAATGGGTCGACCCATTTCGGGCGTTGCTCGGCGTGCAGGATCCGACACGCGTACAGACAGCGGGCTTTGCGCCGGCTTATGGTTTCGCGGTAGTCATGGGGCTGGTAAGCCTGATTCTCAATGGCTGGGGAATAATGCGGCTGCGTGTCTGGAACCCGAGCGGCGAGCCGATCATGCAGCGCGAAGTGCCAGATGAAGACAAGGACGCCAATCTCGACGAGGCGGCGAAAGCCGATTTGCGGGCCAAGGCTCACGCGGCGCCCGGCAAGAGCCGCACCGTCGGGCCGAACCCGATTCTATGGCGCGAAATCGCCACCCGCGCCTATGGCCGTTGGCCCTTGCTCGTGAAGTCGGCTTACGCGCTCGTACTCGCGCTCATCTGCTATGGCGCCCTCGCACCGCTCTTGCGCGGCGAAAAAGTGCCTTATCAAGCGGCCTATGGCATGGTGCCTGTCGCCGTGTTGAGCCTGCTTCTCGTCGCGGCGCAGGCATCGACGGCCATCACTTCGGAACGTGATACCGGGGCGCTCGATCTCCTGCTGGTCACCGATCTGACGCCCGGCGAGTTCATCTTCGGCAAGCTCGGCGGCATCTGCTTCAACACCAAGGAATATCTGCTGCCTCCGCTTATTCTCGCCGGCGTCTATGCTTGGTATGGATGCCTGGCTCGGCCGCCGGCCAGCTCGCCCGGCCTGGCGGGCTCCATGAACTTTACCGCGTTCGTCTGCGTCGTCGGCATCGCCCTGATTTTGCTGGCGTTTGCAATGGTTCTCGGCGTTCACGTTTCCCTGCGCACGCAAAACAGCCAGGCGGCGGTGCTTTATACGCTCTCGACCATTTTCTTCCTGACGATGGGTACATTGCTCTGCATCGGCATGATTCTCATCAGCGGCCGATTTGAGTTTCAATGGTTCAGCTTTTTATTCTTCGTCGTCGTCGGCATCGGCGGCTTGTGGTGGGTGCTCAACGGCTCGCGTCCCTCGACCGCGCTGACCTGGGCGAGCTGGCTTTGCCCGCTGAGCGTGCTTTATACGGTCATGAATATCTTGGTGGCCAAGCCCGGCTCGCAGGAAACAGCCGACCCGGTGTTGCCCTTTCTGCTGATCGCCAGTTTCTTCGGCTTCGCGATCGTCGCCATGCTAATGCCGTTGTTGAGCGAATTTGACGTTGCCTTGGGCCGGACGACGGGTGAGGGGGCGTGAGCGGCTGTTTATTACCTCTATCCTCCCGGCCAAACCACCCTTGCCATGCCAAATCACTTTTGGCAAGGGTACTCGCCGCATCGTTGTCATGCTTGCCGAATTATTTTCCATAACACTATAGCTAAAAGCCGTTTGCATCCTGAGTCTCCTTCAATTCATCATCATGCCACTTGGCACCCTTGCCAAATAGCCTACTCGACACATCCCTTATTCGACCGCCAAATCCGCTCTGGCAACAACGCACGAAGGCTTTGTACAAATGAACATATAAGGGACACACAACGACAATGAATCCCATATTTCTTCCTTTCAATGAGTCCGCCCCATGTCCAACGATCTCGAAAATGTGGTGGTCCATCTTGATGAATGCCAAGAGGAAGAAGTGGCTTGGCTTTGGCCGCAGCGCATCGCTATCGGCAAGCTCACCTTGATCGATGGCGATCCACAGCAAGGCAAATCGCTGCTGACTTTGGACTTGGCAGCGCGCGTCTCCAGCGGCAAGCCATTTCCGGATGGAACACCCGCCGCCGCACCCGCCACGGTCTTGCTCATCGGCGGTGAAGATGGCTTGCGCGACACCGTGATACCACGTTTACGTTCCGCCGGCGCGGATTTGTCTCGGGTGCGGCTTTGGGAAGGCCAAAGACAAAACGGCCAATGCCGTCCTCCCCGTTTTCCCGAGGACTGCGAGCAATTGTGCGCCACCATCGAACAGCACAACGCACGCCTCATTGTCATCGATCCGTTTCTGGCGTTTCTCAGCTCCAAGGCGTTCAGTGTCAGCGATCAAATGGTTCGGCAAGCATTGACACCCTTAGGACAGATAGCCGAAGCGACGCACTCGGCCTTCGTTTTCATCCGCCATCTCACCAAAAGTGGACAAGGCCGCAACGCCATCCATCGCGGCACAGGTGCCATCGCCATTATGGGATCCGCACGCACTGCTTTCCTGGTGGCTACCGACCCCGACGACCAAAAGAGGCGCGTGCTTGCCTGTTCCAAAACAAACCTCAGCGAGCGTCCACCATCTTTGGGCTTTTACGTTCGCGCCGATCACACCGGACGACCCCATCTCGAATGGACGGGTGAGCTAGACCGCACGGCGGAGGATCTCCTAATTCTCCGTCGAGCACGCCAACATCAACAAGGCGATGGCAAACCAGCCGCCGCCGATTTCTTGGAGCAATGGCTGAGCGAAGGCCCACAGAGCCGAGAGCGTCTTTATTGCAAAGCCCGTTCTCACGACATCAGCGAACGCACCCTCCATCGCGCCAAGGCCTGGCTTGAGGTGGAGTCCAAATTGCAGCGCCACCAAGGACGAAACGTCTACTACTGGCACGCGAAATACGATGATCGGCCATTCGATCCGGCCCAAGACTACGCCCGCTTCATGGAGGAGTTTTGGGAGGTGGATGAGGAAAAGCCGTATCCACAAGAAACACAGATTTGACACGCGCCCGTCTCTCGTCCCGAGGGGATGAAGGAGTCACCCCCCACAACTCACCAGAGAACCACCATGCCCCCCGAAAAACAATCCCTACCCTCCATAAACTTGATGCGAGCCTTCGGCCTGGAGCCAGACCCCTGGCAGCTCCAAATCCTGGAGTCTCGCCCCAAACGACTCCTCCTGAACTGTAGCCGCCAGGCAGGAAAATCAACCACCGTAGCCATGCTCGCGCTCGGCGAGGCTATACTCATTCCGAATACGCTCGTACTGATGCTATCGCGGAGCCTGCGTCAATCGATCGAATTGTTTCGCAGAGTCTCCGACTTCTTTTTCCAGAAGCGCTCGCCGATGGTACGGCGAAAGAGCGAGCACGAATTGCAACTCTCCAACGATAGCCGCCTCATCAGTCTGCCCTGCAGCGGCGACACCATTCGTGGCTTCGCTAACGTGAAAGTCCTGATAATTGACGAGGCCGCGCGCGTACCCGACGATTTGTATCGCACCGTTCGCCCCATGATCGCCGTCTCCGGTGGCCGACTGATTTGCCTATCCACACCCTATGGCAAACGCGGCTTCTTCTACGAAGCCTGGGCCAACGGCGGCCCCGAATGGACCCGCGTCGAAGTACCCGCATCACAGGTTTCGCGCATCAAGCCAGAGTTCCTCGACGAGGATCGCCGCAACCTGGGCGAGTCATGGTTCCGACAAGAGTATTGCTGCTCTTTTGAAGCGTTAGAAGGTCTGGTATATCCCGATTTCGCCAAGTTCATAACCACCCCTGTTATCGGCACGCCCTTCTTGGGCGAGTGTCGAAAAGTCGGCGGCATCGACTTCGGCTTCCGCAACCCCTTCGCTGCCATTTGGGGCGCGGTCGATCGTGACGACATCCTTTGGCTAACTGGTGAACACTACGAACGCTATCAACCCCTGAGCCACCACGCCCAGAAGCTCCCCCGCCCCGTCCGCTGGTATGCTGACCCCTCCGGCGCAGGCGAGATCAGCGAGTTGAAGTGCGCCGGCTTCGCCATCAGTGCCGGCAACAACGCCCTGCGCCAAGGCATAGCCGCCGTCACCGCCCGCCTACAAAGCGGCCGCCTCAAAGTGATCCCTGGCGCCTGCCCGAATCTCCTGGCCGAGGCCCAACTCTACCGCTACAGCGACGACGCCACCAACAAACGGGCCGAAACCCCGGAAGACGACAACAACCACGCCCTGGCCGCCCTTCGCTATCTGGTATCCAAACTAGACGCCGGCCGCATCGTCCGCACCGGCCCCTTGGAGACGCCGCATGACAAGGCCCGGAAAAAAGAGGAACAGGAGAAACTGAAACAGCGGAAGTGGTTGAGCGTGCGGAATGAGGCGTTGTGGACGAGGTTTATTTGAGGTCGTCAGGAAAATAAGCAATAATACGGGTCCCTAATTTCGCCCCGGCAGGGGCGATGGGCTGTAGCCACGGGTGAAGCGAAGCCCGCCGTCAGGCGGGCGAAGCGCAACCCGTGGAATCCGTTCCCCTAACCCTTTTTCGCCCCGGCAGGGGCGAAGGAGCCGTCATGCCCGGCACCTATTCCCTAATCCTCCTCCACATCGTCTTCAGTACCAAACAACGTAAACCATGGAGCACATCGAACATCGCGGAGCGTTTGTATCCCTATATGGGCGGTATCATTCGCTCGGAGAGAGGCACTTTGCATGACATCGGCGGCGACGATCACATTCACATCTACATGCGATGGCTACCAGATGAGTCCTTCTCAAATTTGATGTGCAAATTGAAAGCGTCATCATCAAAATGGATTCACGACACATTCCCCACTCTGGGCACATTCAACTGACCAGAGCACGGCGCACAAAGGGGACGAGCACGTTTAATAAGGCGGCGGTTAAATCGAGTAAGGCGATATTAAACGCGCCCGTCCAGTTTTTTCTCCTCTCTTGCGTTGATCTCAATGAAGACATCCGACAAGTCAGCAGGGCCCGTGACTGCATTGTTCCTGAAACGCCGGAACAACGGAATTGGGTTGAGGCGTTTGCCAAATACAACTTGCCTATAATGGGAACGCTGTAATGATCCGAGAGAAGAGAAAAGAGTGTCCTATCCCAAGGAGATGCCCCGGAATGTACGGAAAGTGGCGTACTCGATCCAGACATTCCATAGGCATCTCCTTGGGATAGGACACTCTTTTCTCTCACTCTTGTGTGCCATGAAGGCAACAAGGATGCGTTCATAGCGCAGTTTGGCAGTCCGAGGACTTCTTTTTGCCAAAATGGCACACTGAACGCTTGTGACGTATTTCACAATCCCGTTTTTTTGATGCGCAATTGTCGTATCCGCCGAATTCACCGAACCTTATAACCACATGACATGTCCAGCCACGTTGTATGGCACAAGTTGTGCATTGATGGGCGGAATGATTTCGCATTACCTGGCTGGGCCAATTGAAAAGGCAATTAGATAGCGGTCATCTCGGATCAATTTACCAATTAGAACCTTGTATTCGAGATCGGTTTCTTGACAGCTGGCAAGTAAACTTGGAGGTACGAGGTGGCAAAACGCGCGAATGAACAAACGCCGCAGAAGCCTAATAGTAGTCTGCGCGTGCGATGGGTGGAAGTCGAGCTGAATGGGTCGGACACGTCGATCGAGGAGGCGTTGCGCCTGTCGAGCGGATGCGGCGTCCTATTATCGATGTGGTACCGACTCCGAAGCGTATCGCAAACATTCTGTCACCACATAACGGTGACAATACGTTGTCAGACAATCCGGCCCAATTCCACAACGGAGGCCAAATCCAAGCCGATTCAGATTTAACCGAGCCGTCACCGGCCACCGAGGATGATTCCGACGTTGGCACCGACCAAGTGCCCAAGAAGCGTCGCGAGGGTGATCGGAAGGACCGTAACGCAGGGATTAAGCTGGTCGGCGACATTGACTTCGTGCCGAGTGGTAAACAATCGCTCAAAGCCTTCTTCGCACTTAAGGCTCCTAACTCTGACATGGATCAGATTTTGGTACTTTGCCATTTTCTTCAGTACGTTCTGCAATCCACGTCGATCGGACCTGGCCACATCCTTAGTGGCTACAGGCATATTGGCAAACCCGTCCCCAAAGACCTGAAGCAGACGATCCGCAATATGAGGGACAAGAAGGCGTGGATCAACTTCAGTGACATTGAGAACATCCGGCTCAGCACAGAGGGCGACAACCGCGTTGCATATGCGCTTGGCAAAGAAAACGGTGATGTGAGTACCCAGTAACGATGAATATCTTACTTCTCGATTTCTGCGAGTTCGTAAAACGGCTTGAGCGAAGCAACGCCGAAAAGGCACTTGCCGTCCTTTGGTACCATGACCGCCAAGAGCCGGACATAACGATGACATCCGGCCAGTTGGCCAAAGTACTCACCGATCATCACATAGGAACGCCGAACTCCACAGGATTGGCGGCGGCTATCCGTAACACCAAACTTGCATCCCAGTCCAAGGCAGGATTCTCGTTGAAGCCGGGATCACGTAAAATCATTCACGACTGGCTTCCAGCAGGGATGCACGGGATGCAACCGGCGATGGACCATTCGGCCGGTTATCTATCAGATTCCGTTTGGATCGGAACCCGAGGCTATATAGAAAGCATTTGCAAGCAATTAAACGGCTGCTTCCGAGCGGCTTACTACGATGCAGCATCAGTCATGCTCCGGCGTCTGATGGAAACATTGATCATCGAGGCGTACGAGAATCTAAGACGCGAGAACGAGATCAAGGACTCCGACAATAACTACTTTATGCTAAAGCATCTCGTTGAGCGCACAAGTGGGAAGCCACCGCATGCTGGCCTGAACTTGGGACGAGATGCCAAGAAAAACTTGGAGGACGTCAAAGCGTTGGGGGATAAATCTGCTCACAATAGGCGATTCAACGCGCACGGGCCTGATTTAGTCAATATCCAAGGCGGTGTTCGCACTGCAGCGCAGGAACTCATTCAAATTGCAAACTTGAAGAGTACCCGCTAGTGCGGCCCACAGACGCCGAAAACCACGCAAAGGGGTCAGGTTCATTTATGGACCTGACCTTTCCACTGGCCGGCCCTGATCTCGCAGCGAAAATTCCGAACCCAAACGCCCCGCCGTTCGCAGTTGCCAGCCGCCAATCACCGTCGGGCGCCCCACGAACCACGCAACGCCCCCAATTCAGACTCCGTGCCCGGTTGGTTGTGAGGACGAGCGACGCCACCAGGCGTTTGTCGAGGAACGCGTACCATGGTCGGAGAGGTTTGGCTGCGACGGTTGTCCCATCAAGAAAAAGCAAGCCGCGCTCTCTTTCCCTTTTGTACAATGATGACGCAAGAGGATCCGCGCCATGCCACTTCGAGATCACTTCCGCCGTCCACTTATGACGATCGCGTCATGGCAAGAGCTTCACGGCCAATGGCCGGCGGTCATCGTTCAGCAGCTCCGAAAGCAATTGCCTCCAGGCTATGTCTCCGGCCCGCGAGTTCATGCCGGCGCATACGTGGAAATCGATGTCGCCGCCTATGAAAAAGATATGCCGACGCCTGTCGGCCACTCCAACGGCAACGGCGGTGTGGCGATGGCCGTTTCGGTCGCCTGCCGCCCCGAGCATCGCCGTCGAGACAGAATTGCCCGATATTGATGAATACGAAGTGCGAATTTACGACGCCGAACGAGGTCGAACTCTGGTCGCGGCCATCGAAATCGTCAGCCCGGCGAACAAGGATCGGCCCGAAAACCGAAATGCCTTCGTCGGCAAGTGTGCCGCCCTGCTTCGAAGTGGCGTGGCCGTCAGCATCGTCGACATTGTCACCACCCGACACTTCAACTTGTACGCGGAACTGATGAGTTTCATCGGTCATCCCGATCCAATGTTGAACCCCGAGGCTCCCGCAGTCTACGCCGCGTCGTGCCGCTGGCTACGCAAATCGGACCAGGCCGTCCTGGAAACATGGATTCACACACTGAACCTGGGCCAACCGCTGCCTACGCTGCCCCTATGGTTAACCGACACTCTGGTTGTGCCGCTCCACCTGGAACCCAGTTACAGCCAGGCGTGTGAGGACCTTGGCATTCCGTGATTTTTGGAAAGGAAAATGCATCTCGTTTTTCTGACACTGGAATAAACAGCCGAACGATGGCAACGCCGAATTGGTCTGAAACGACGCCCTATAGCCTTCCCTGCGGCGTGGCGTGGTGATAGATTTGTGGGAAATGCCTGCTGGGGCTGGTACGCAAGCACGAGACGACACCCATGTCCTTCGACATTCTCGGCCTCGGCTGCGTCGCAGTGGATGACCTCCTCTTTGTCCCCTCCTTCCCCACTCCCGAAACCAAAACACGAGTGCGCCTCCGCGAACGCCAATGCGGCGGCCTGACCGCGACCGCCCTCGTCGCTGCCTCGCGCCTCGGGGCCAAATGCGCCTATGCCGGCGTCCTTGGCGACGATGAAAACTCACGCTTCGTCCTCGACACTTTCGAGCGCGAAGGCGTCGATACCTCACTCGTCCTGCGCGACCCGGCGTGCGACCGATCCACTCGACGATCATCGTCGATGAGTCCCAACATACGCGGACGGTCCTGTTCGATCTCGCCGGCACATTGGGCGCGGACCTGACGCATCCTCCAGAAGGCGTGATCAAAACATCAAAGGTCTTATATGTAGATCATTATGGCATTGAGGGCATGACCCGAGCGGCCCAGGTGGCCCGCGCCGCCGGCATCCCGATCGTCGCCGACCTGGAACGCAATGAATGGCCCGGCTTCAGCGACCTGCTCGCGCTGGTCGATCATCTCATCGTCGGCCAAAGCTTCGCCGAGAAACTCACCGGGCTGAGCGATCCCCGCGCCGCTGTCGAAGCTCTTTGGTCGGCGAATCGCCAAGTGGTGATTGTCACTCATGGCGAAAATGGTGCCTGGTATCGGAGTACTGTCGAGGCAACCGTCCGGCATCAACCGGCCTATCGCGTGAACATCACCGACACCACCGGCTGCGGCGATGTGTTTCACGGAGCCTATGCCGCCGCCCTGGCGCATGGCGCAGACTTGGCCGAGCGGGTACGTTTCGCCAGTGCCGCCGCGGCTCTGAAGGCGATGCATCCGGGGGCGCAGCGGGGGATACCGAGGCGGGATGATGTGGAAGCGTTTTTGCGAGGTCAGGAAAGGTATGATTGAATCCCAGAAATTTATGCCGAAATACTTCCAACTCCTAATTTTCGATCGGTCAAGCTTGCACTTCTCTTAACTTCAATGCAACGCCCACCCGGCGGGCAATGTCGCGCTGCTAATCCAGCCGTTTTGAAGAGATGAGAGAGATATATCGCCGCACAACGATCGCTCTGCTCCGCAACCCGCTCAAAAACCTTCTCAACCCCCAACGGATCGAGACCGTACGTGGAAAAGACAACGACTTCGGCGCCTTTTGCCCACGCAAGTTCAAGCCTGAGTTGCGTTCGCGCGTTACCCGCAATTTGATCGATGCGCCATGTCGGTGAGAGATCCCAACGAGAGAGCACGCCTGAAATCTGACTCCGTGTCATGGCACCGTTCTTCGCTAACCAATCACGCAGAGTCGGGCGCGAAAACCAACCCGAGAGACCGTTTCGTTTGATCGCCGGGCGAGCAATCAGAACACGGGAATGGACATTCAATCCTGCTTGCCTTGGTTGACCCGTCAGAGCCTGTTCAAGGCGCTTTTCATCTTTGGGGTCGAGTAGCTCCGGTAGGTGAAGGCAAAGCATCTCTCGCTCACGGAGCTGAAATGGCGGGAGATATAGCGGCCCGATTGGGACGCCTTCACAGGTCATTCTTACCGAGACCATAGTGGTACTCCGCGGTTAAAGCCCGAGCCAATTTCGTAACTGCCCCCACCTATCACGGAACGGAAGTGGGCGCCGGTCACTTGGAGGACGGGTTACTTTGGTCCAATAACCGTTACGTATCAATAGTCGCAACGGTAAGTCATCGCCTGATTCTCGTTCAATTTCCAAGGCAGCGATGATCCGGTGATGGCCCTCTACGACATAATAACATCCCTTACGATCGCGTACACCGCCAATCCGGCCGCGCCGTTCCTCATAGAGGTAAAGACCTGCTCCCATTTCGATTTTGATGCGGTCCACGAGAGTGGGATTCCGCAGACCGATCTGAGTTCCGTAGATATTGAACTCGGACACGGCAATTCGTCCCTACCGCTGGTGAATCGGCGCATTCTCACACAAATCGAGCGGCCGGTAAACTAGGAAAATGCGACATCTTGGCCACGGGGCGGCTCAGTCCGGCGAGAGTTGTGTGAACGTAAACCGTGAGCGCGATAAAGGATTGAAGATTAAGGATTGGAATGTATAGTTCACTAAAGAGGAGGAAAGGCGACGCCAAGATCAGTCCCCACCTTGTGGCCGCGAATACCAATGTCTAGAGTCACATCGCTGGACCATGCAAGTTTCTGAGCGTACCAAACCTGGATTATGGGCGTTTTTGAGAACCCGCGCGGTGTAACCATGCTCGATCTACCCCCCGAAATTCATAATCACTCAGCCTGGTATGGCCCCGATATGGCCAGGCGAACCGATTGGATTGCGCACCTCAGCGACGTCGAGATTCGTGAGGTCGAAGCGGCGATGCGACGGTTCATGCAATCGGGTTGCAATCCCGTGAACATCCGGCCGGAGGACTTTCCACTGCCGACGCTGGCGCCACGCCTACGGGTCATCATGGACGATGTGCTGAATGGCCGTGGTTTTGTGCTGTTGCGTGGCCTGCCGATCGAACGGTGGAGCAGACAACAAGCCGCAATCGCCTTCGTCGGCCTTGGAGTTCATTGCGGCAACCTTCGGGCGCAAAATGCCCAGGGCCATCTGCTCGGACATGTGAAGGATCAAGGGTTGTCCAGCAAGGATCCCAACGTCCGCATCTACCAGACGCGCGAGCGGCAGAACTATCACACCGACTCCTGCGACGTCGTTGGTTTGCTGTGCCTCCAGCCCGCGAAGGAGGGTGGATTTTCGAGTCTAGTGTCCACAGTGACGATCTTCAATGAGATGCGACGGCGGCGGCCTGACTTGGCCAAGGTGTTGTTCGAGCCGATAGAGACCGATCGACGCGGCGAAGTGCCGGCTGGGCAGAAACCGTATTTTTCGATTCCAGTGTTCAACTGGTATGCCGGCCTATTGTCGGCGATCTACCATCGGCCCTACATCGACTCGGCCCGGCGCTTTCCGGGCGTGGCACCCCTGACGCCACAGCAAACCGAGGCTTTGAACCTATTCGACGCGCTGGCCGAAGATCCGGCGCTCCATTTTTTCATGGAGTTCCAGGCGGGCGATGTCCAGCTTGTGCATAATCATACTTTGCTCCACGACCGCACAGCCTTTGAAGACTGGCCGGAGCCAAATCGCAAGCGGCATTTATTTCGCCTGTGGCTGGCGCCCAAGGACACGCGAGCATTGCCTCCAGTTTTCGAGGAGCGCTTCGGCTCGGTCACCCCTGGTGCTCGCGGTGGGATTCCTGTGGCTCCCGAACAGTTATCGCTGTCGTGGGATTAGGGTGTGGCTTATCCGACCCATACTTGGTTGGGGCCGACGGCTCACCGTTCGTGTTTGTGGACTCCTGCTTGGCTGGACCTGGAGACTTGAGCGGGCCAGTCACCCGGCGAATGACGTAATAAAACACGGGAGTCAGGAAAATACCGAAGAGAGTGACGCCGAGCATACCCGCGAACACGGCGGTGCCAAGGGTCCGTCGCATTTCGGCTCCGGCACCTTCAGCGATCACAAGCGGAGCCATGCCGAGGATGAAAGCAAACGAAGTCATGATGATCGGCCGCAGGCGGACCGTAGCCGCCTCCACGGCCGCGTCGAACGAATTGGCCCCTTCCAGCTCCCGGTCGCGCGCGAACTCGACCACCAGGATCGCGTTCTTCGCCGCCAGGCCGACGAGCACGACCAACCCGACCTGTACAAAGATGTTGAGATCCATAGCAGCGATCATGATGCCAGCCAGCGCGCTCGATAGGCACAGCGGCACGACCAGGATAACGGCCAGGGGTAGAGACCAACTCTCGTACAATCCCGCCAGGACGAAGAAGACCAAAATTGTGCCCAGCACGAAGGCGCTATAGGGATTCTGTTGCAAGTCTTTGAAGGAATTCAGCTTCATGGATTGCTTCTGAAGGAAGCTTAGCTCCGTCCACTCGTAGGTCATGCCGCGCGACAGCTCCTGATTCGCGAGCCGTTCCATCGTCGCCAGTACGTCTCCATCGCTCATGCTAGGCAGCGCCGCCCCCGTGATTGTCGCGGCGGGGAATAGGTTGTACCGGGTAACCGTCAGCGGACCGCCAACTGGGCGAAAGGTGACCACGGAGCCGAGCGGCACCATTTGTCCCTGCGAGTTGCGAACTTTGAGCTGCTTGGCGATTTCGACGTTATTACGAAAAGGCCCATCTGCCTGGATATTGACCTGCCAGGTTCGGCCGAAGCGATTGAAATCGTTGACATAATAGCCGCCCAAATAAATCTGCAGCGTCTGAAACGCGTCCGTCAGGCTCACACCCATCGTCTTACACTGGACACGATCGATATTGGCGTAAAGTTGTGGCGTCTGCGCCGGAACCCATCGAACAGGCCAATCAAGCCAGGCTGTTGGCTGCCTTTGGCGACGATGTTATCGGCCTGCCCCTGCAGCCGTTGGTAATTGACGTCGCCAATGGACTCGATCATCATCTTGAAACCACCGGCATTCCCGAGGCCATCAACCGCCGGGGCCCCGAAGACGTTAATGATGGCCCCGGGTATCTCCTCACGGAAGCGAGCCCGTAGCTTGGCCGCGATGGCGTTGGCATGGAGTTCCAGCGCCACGCGCTCATCGAAGGGCTTCAGCGTCACGAACATCGACCCAAGATTGGAACCAATCGAGTTCAAGACAAAGGATCGGCCTGGATTGCCCAGCGTATGAGCTACTCCTGGCGTTTCGAGGGCGATCTTCTCGGCTCGGTCCATGATCTCGGACGTACGTTGCAAAGACGCCGAATCGGGTAGTTGAACATTGATAATCAAACGCCCCTTGTCCTGCGCGGGGATGAAGCCACCGGGCACTTTCGTGAAGAAAAAGCCTGTCGTCACGAGCAATCCGACATAAAAGAGCAGCGCGATGATACTAAGTCGTAACAGCCAGGCTACCGCTTTGCCGTAAATCCGTGTCGTGACTTCAAATATCCAATTGAAGCGTTGGAAGAATCGACCGAGAACCCAATTCACGGGAGTGATGATAAACCATCCGACAGTTCCTCCGGCGATAAATCCAGGCACGAACGAGGCAAAGAGAATGGCATATTGAATAGCAGAACTCATAAAGCCGGCTGTATACGCATCCGTCTTGCCGGTCTGTGGGGCCAATCCTAACCAGTGTTCAATTGTGGCAGGCAAGATCCAAAGTGTAAGAAGACCTCCAGCTAGGCCGAAGCTCCACCAAGGCAGAGCTTCTTTACCCTGGTCGCCATGCTGCCCTGGTTTTCGGCCAGAAAAGATCGAAGCCGCCCGCGCTGGCGTCATCGTCATGGCGTTGATGGCAGAGATAATCATCGCCGTTGAGATCGTCAGCGCGAACTGGCGGAAGAATTGGCCCGTGATGCCGGTCAAGGCGGCGCTCGGTAGAAACACGGAGGAGAGCACGAGTGTGATAGCCAGGATCGGCCCGGTGATTTCGTTCATGGCATTGATGGTCGCCTCGCGCACCGACAGACCTTTGTCCAGCCAGCGCTCGATGTTTTCCAACACCACGATAGCGTCGTCGACCACGATGCCGATGGCGAGCACCAGCCCGAACAGCGTCAAATTATTGAGACTGAACCCCATCAATTTCAGCACGGCGAGAGTGCCGATCAATGACACGCCGATGTCGATCAAGGGTAGAAGTAACGATTTCCAGTCTTGCAAAAAGAGGAGCACCACAGCCGCCACCAGAATCACGGCGATAACAAGAGTGCGAATGACCTCGGCTACCGATTCACGAATGAAGGGCGTCGTGTCGTAGGCGATCTCGTATTTCAATCCCTTTGGAAGGCGCTGGTCGCGCTCGAATTCGCGCATTTTCTCTTTGATACCATCGGCCGTGTCGAGTGCGTTCGATCCGGGCAACTGAAAGATCGCCAGGCCGACCGAGGGCCGACGGTCCAAGGCCAACGTTTGGTCTTGGCTCTGGGCCCCAAGCTCGATCCGCGCCACGTCACGTAAATAAAGGACCTCGCCGTCAGTGCCTGTGTTCAAAATGATGTTGCCGAACTGTTCCGCCTCCACCAGTCGACCGAGAGCGTTGACGGTGTACTGAAACTCCTGACCGACCGGCACCGGCGGCTGCCCGATCTGCCCGGCGGCGACCTGTACGTTTTGCTCCTGGAGTACCTGGGCGACGCTGCCGGCCGATAAGTTGCGCGCAGCCAGCTTGTCAGGGTCGAGCCATATTCTCATGCTGTAGTTTTGGCCGCCAAAACTGAACACATCGCCGACGCCTTCGAGGCGAGCGATCGGGTCCAATAATTGAATGGTGGCGAAATTACTCAAGTAGAGCCGGTCGTAATAAGGGCGGCCGGTGGCCGGATCGTTATCCGAATACAGATTCACCACAAGAAGAATGTCCGGCGACCGCTTCTTGACGGTGACGCCCGTAGCCTTGAGGACGTCTGGCAACTGCGGTTGGGCGATGGCGACACGGTTTTGCACGAGCACTTGGGCCACATTGACATCTGTACCCAGTTCAAACGTGACATCCAAATTGTAGGAGCCGTCGTTGCTGCTCTGGGACGACATGTACAACATGCCTTCCACACCGTTGACCTGCTGCTCGATCGGAGCGGCAACGGTTTGGGCTACAACTTCCGCGCTGGCTCCAGGGTAGATTGCAGAGACCCGAACGACGGGTGGCGTGATCTGCGGGTATTGGGCGACTGGCAAAAACTTGTAGGAAATCGAGCCCATGAGAACGATGACGATCGAAATGACCCAGGCGAGAATGGGGCGATCGATGAAGAATCGTGCGAGCATGAGAGGTTCTCGAAATTAGCTTTGATATTTAGCCAAAAGGCCTGCGCTCACAACTAGGAGACCGTGGCCGGGGTCGGTACTCCGACCCCGGCGAAATATCAGCCGGTCCGGAGAACCGGGGTCGGAGTACCGACCCCGGCCACGGCACTAGAGTACAGGGGCCAGGCGTTTGTTTATTCTCCCCTCTCCCTCTGGGAGAGGGGTCGGGGGTGAGGGGGCAAAGTCCACGAAAACCTGACTCCCTCACCCCAACCCCTCTCCCCCAAGTACGCGGAAGAAGGGCTGCTAGCACGGTCTCTTACTTGTCAGTCTTCGCAGCATTTTGAGGTGTGGCCGCCACCGGCATGGGAACGAGCTTGGGATCGACCACCGCGTCTACCTTGACTTGCTGAAAACCCTCGACGATGACCCGCTCATTCACTTTGACGCCGCCGTTCAGAATGGCGATCAATCCGTCCTGCACGGCACCCACTGTAACCGGCCGCGTGGATACGGTGTTTTTGTCGTCGATCACATAGATAATCTTTTGACCTTGGTCTGTATCGATAGCTCGCTCTGAAACCAAAACGGCCTTGTAAGGTTGGCCGATGAATATTCGAACACGCCCGAACAGCCCGGGGACTAGGGCGCCGTTTTTGTTGGGGAACACGCCGCGTAAGCGGATCGTTCCCGTCTTGGGGTTGATTTGATTGTCGACAAAATCAATGGTTCCCTCGTGTGGATAGCCTTTTTCACTGGATAGTCCCAGTAGGACGGGCCGCTTGACGTCTCGCGCCGACTGGGCCTTGCCCTCGCGAATCAGCTCGGTAACTCGCAGAAAGCTATGCTCATCGACGTCGAAGTAGCAGTACATGGGATCCACCGAAACGAGGGTAGTCAACAACGTGCCGCCGCCACTTTGACCCGATTGCACGAGATTGCCGACGGTCACAATGATACGGCTGATTCGGCCATCGATGGGCGCGGTCACCTTGGTAAAATCGAGATCGAGCTGCTTGGCCGCCAGGTCCGCTTGATCGGCGTTGACCGTCGCCGCTGAGACTTCCTTGGTGGCGAGAGACTTTTCCAGATCCTCGCGACTGACGGCGTCGGTCCTGGCGAGACTCAGGCTGCGGTTGTAGTCGGCCACATCGAAGCGCGACTTGGCCTTATCCATCTCGACTTTCGCCTTGGCTTGATTCACGGCCGCTTGATACGGTCGCGGATCGATTTCAAAAAGAACATCGCCCTTTTTGACGAGCATGCCTTCTTTGAAATTCACTTTGTCCAAAAAGCCATAGACGCGGGCCCGGATTTCCACGGAATCGACCGCCGCCGTGAGCCCGGTGAAATCGGCGTAATCCGTTATCTCTTTTTCGACAGGATGACTTACCAACACCCGCGTCGGCGACGTCGGCGCTGGAGCCGCATGCTGATTGCAGCCGGTTAGAGAACAAAAGATCACGGATAATAGAAGAACGCCAAAAACAGGGCGTCCCATAGCGCGTATGAGGGGATGCGTATCGTGTGTCAGCACGGCGGTCTCCTTCAAGAAAAGCTCTTTCCTATCGCATGGTCAAGCAAGCGCAAGTCGTCGCCACCGGTGTGACAGATGTGAATTCGCAACTCCGGTGCCAAGGGACGGCTCGGGTAAAAATGCGCGGCAATCGATCGTTCTGACCGGCTGCTTGCCTCGCAGCTGTCACGGCAATACTGCGAAGGCTCGGCATTCCTTCATGTTATTGTCGGCGATCAATCCCCGATCTTCAACTTCTTCTTGTCGGATGCGGCGAACGCCGACCCTTTGACGCGGGCCTCGGCGACCAGGAAATACTCTACCTTTTCCTTGGTTACCCAGGCGGCGAGCTTGCCCAGGCTGCCGACGACGCCGCCATAGTTTTGCAACCGGGGCGTGATGTCCACAAAGAGTTCGAACGTCTGCTCCTTATTCTCGCCGCCCTTTAGATCGAGTGGGTAGCCCACGCCGGCGTCGAATTCGGGAAACTTTACGGAAGCAAGTACCGTCGTCTCCGTCTTTTGTTGGGATTTCTTCTCTTCGCCCTCCCCTTCCGTTTCGGTTTTGGTGAACTCTTCAATCACGCGGATTTCCATTCCGAGGACCGTTTTGTTTGCCTTGCTCTTGAGCAGGGCCGCTCCCTTGATGACGGGATTTGATCGGCTCAGCGGCTCGGTGTATTTCCAGAGCAAAACCTTGACGCCGCCGATGTTCAACCAGTTCTTGATCGTCGCCCAAAGGCTCATGAATAATCTCCATTGCGTTGAGATGTCTGCACAGGGAGCGCGTCCCCGGATTTCGGATCCTCGTTCACTGTCGTCTGGACACTAGAGCCTAAAGCCCGCGAGCTTGTATGCCAAGTAAAAAAGGTAGCCGCAGCCCATTGCCAGGAAGGCAAGGATAATGAGGGCGATCGTGATCCAATAATCGAGCGGGCTTGTACGCCGATCGAACGTTCGCCCTGTGTTCGATGTCCTCCCGGAGAATAAGCTCAAGACAAGATCCAACGCCAGGACGTCTCCGAATAGGAACAAGAAAGCTGCGACGCCTGGTCGGCCACGATAGAGCCAAAGCACCAATGCGTTGGCGACGACCGGCACCAGCAAAAGCAAGAACCACCGCAGCATGCGCCAAGTCTTGAAGACCACACGGCCCCGAGGAAAAAGCGGCGTAGAAAAATTTGTATCAACCGGGTCGTCTCGTTTGCGGTATGGCTTCATGGCTTTCAGGAATAATGGTAAAAAATCTGGGATGAAAAATAAGTTCGGATGCTTATCTCTTTCTTATATTTTACCCCGGATTTTTCACCAATTAAATCGGTGAACCTAGTGCGCCATCAAAGCACAGGAGACCTTTGGTCGTGTCGCGTGTCACGGTCGGGATAACGTTACACAACAGAGGGAGATCGTGGCGCAAAATGGTTCAGCGGCGTACAATGGTCATGTTCCTCGCTCGGATCGACTCCGAACCGAGATCTTTATCCCCAGAAACGAAAAGCGTTCGACAACGGAAGGCTATTTCCCATGAGAGACCGCAACGAACTACTTCAGCGGATTTCGATAGATCCTTGTGTTTGCTTTGGCCGGCCCGTGATCCAGGTCACGCGAATTTGGGTGTCGTTAATTGTCGACAATCTGGTAGACGGAATCGCCGAGACTGAATTGCTTGCTGCATATCCGCAACTCGCGCTCGAGGATATTCGGGCCGCGTTAGCCTTTGCCGCGGAGATGACACGCGAACGAATCATTCCGATCCCGACGGATCCGGTGCTGGCATGAAGCTGAAGCTCGCATTTGCGAACATATCCCGGACCATGAAGGCGGAAGGTCGTGAATCGGACGAAATAGGGAGATGGATTTAGGCTACAGTAGCATTCAACCTCTGAGCTCATCGGAAAATTCGGTACGCCGCGATATTGCCTTCGCAAGGATCATGTGGGGATAGCCGTGGATAAGAAGATAACCAAGGGAATATCTAAGGACTACGCAGGTCTGCTTCAGGACGTGAAATCGCGCATCCAACGCTCCCAGACGCGAGCCATCTTCGCCGCCAACGCCGAGTTGATCCGACTTTACTGGGCAGGGCAATCGCATCTAAACGCCTGTTCATTATTGGCTGTTCAGTTGTCAGGGACAAGGTTACTGCGAATGATTCTGGTGGAACGTACCCGTTTCACGGAGGAAAAGACTCATGGCGCAGACCCAAGCAACCCCCTTTCTTGCCGCTTTTGCCCAGTTGCAGGATCCACGCATCAACCGTACCAAGCATCACCGACTGCTGGACATCCTCTTCATCGCCCTGTGCGCTGTCGTCAGCGGCGCCAACGATTGCGTGGCCATGGAAAAGTTCGCCAAGAGCAAGCGCGTCTGGCTCGAAAAATTCCTGGATCTGCCCGACCGCGTGCCGTCGCATGACACCTTCGCTCGTGTGTTCGCCGCCCTGGATGGCAAAGCCTTTGTCGAGTGTTTTCTGAGCTGGGTGACCAGCCTCGAACGGAGTACGTCCGGCCAGGTGGTGGCCATCGACGGCAAGACGGCTCGTGCGACGTTGGATCGAGCCAAGAGCAAGCATCCGCTTCATGTCGTTAGCGCCTGGGCCACGGAGAACCAATTGCTTTTGGGTCAGGAAGTGGTCGATGACAAATCCAATGAGATCACAGCGATTCCTAAACTGTTGGAGGTGTTGGAATTGACGGGAGCGATTGTGACTTTGGATGCCATGGGATGTCAGAAAGAGATTGCCAGCAAGATACGAGAAAAGGGAGCCGATTATGTGCTGGCGGTGAAAGGGAATCAGGAGCATTTGGAGCAGGACATCGTGGAGGCGTTTGCCGCCGTGGACGAGGGTCGTAGCACGGCAACGGTGCAAACGCACACGGAGCAGGACAAGGGGCACGGTCGCTTGGAAACGCGCTGGACGCAGACGATGGCGGTACCCAAGACGTTGCGTCATCAGGAGGATTGGCGGGATCTGGTGAGCATCGCCCGTTGCACGCGTAGCTACCAGGAGGGTGGAGTGGAGAAGTCGGAGGTGCGTTATTTTATAAGCAGCCTGCAACCCAAGGCGAAGCAGATGGCGGGAGCGATACGGAGTCATTGGGGAGTGGAGAATGGCTTGCATTGGGTGTTGGACATGTATTTTGCGGAGGATCGCAATCGTGCTCGGACGGGCCATGCGGCAGGGAACCTGGCGTTGTTACGACGCTGGGTCATCTCGTTATTGCGGCAGGACGAATCGACCAAAGGCGGCATCGAGAAGAATCGCTTGCAAGCAGGCTGGAACGACGAAACGCGCGAGGCCATTCTTGGCCTTTTTATGGGGGATTAGATGCGATTGCCCTGCTTTACTGGGACATCGGTCGGTTGATCAATGCGAAACAAGACGAAGCGGGTTGGGGAGCCGGGGTCATCCCGCGTCTGGCCCTTGACATTCGAAACGAGCTCCCTGAGACAAAAGGCTTCTCCGAGCGGAATATCGGGTTGATGATCTCTTTTTTCCGAGCGTATCCACAGCCGGACGCAATTTTGCAACAGGCTGTTGCAAAATTAGAGCAGTCGCGGACGACGGCAAAAGTGCAACAGCCTGTCGCAAAAATGGACTCCGATGATTCGCTGCTCTGGGCGATCCCGTGGGGCCATCATGCCGTCCTGCTTGCGAAGGTGAAGGACTTCGATCAGCGAATTTGGTATATTCGACAGACGCTCCAATACGGATGGAGCAGGAATATCCTGTACTTTCAAATCGAGAGCAAGGCCCACGCCCGACAAGGCAAGGCCATCACCAACGTGCCTGCCCTTTTACCATCTCCCCAGTCCGATCTCGTAGTTCAAACCCTCAAAGATCCTTATATATTCGACTTCCTTACCCTGGAAGAACCGTTCCACGAGCGTGAGCTCGAGACCCAGCTCCTGCACCATCTGGAACGATTCCTGCTCGAACTGGGGAAGGGCTTCTCGTTCGTGGGTCGGCAATACCGCATTGAGGTTGGTAACGAAGACTTTCACATCGATCTCCTTTTCTACCATCTCAAGCTCCGCTGCTTCGTCGTCATCGATCTGAAAACCGGCGCCTTCCAGCCGGGCTACGCGGGAAAGATGAACTTCTACCTAAATGTCGTAGATGACCAATTGCGGCACGAAACCGACGCTCGATCCATCGGCCTGATCCTATGCCAGGACCGAAACCGAGTTGTTGCCGAGTACACTTTGCAAGGTTTGGACGCCCTCATCGGCGTCTCGGAATACGAATTGACCCAGGCTTTACCCCCGGAATTGCAATCGAGCCTTCCAAGCATCGAAGCCATTGAGGCGGAATTAACCGAATCGCCGACGAAGAAGCCATCGGCCAAGCGAAGCCCCAAGAAGAAGAAAGGGCAGTAGTGAATTGGGCACCGAAAGAAGTGGCAGGAGCTCTTATTGTGGACCGCGAAAAATGAAGATGGGAGGCCTCACACGCATTTCTCAGGGGGCCCTCGACAGTGAAAAGAGGGGCAGGTTTCGTTTCATCAAATCTTCATGGTAGCTTTGACTACTGTTACGAACTCCCTGGGCGGATTTGGTCAAACGAAACTTGGCCCCCTTTCTTGTTTCTGACCCGACTCAAAAAATGCCAGCTGTGCGGCCGGGGTTCAGCCTGATACGGGCGCATCTGGGATTTTGCTCATCGCCTTGGCGTCTGCACTGGTTTCAGAAGCAGAAGGCGGAGTTGGTGGAGAAGCCCTGAACACGAGGGCTCCCGCAGTTACTTTCTTCACGTCGCCAGTGACCTTGAGGCCAGCCTGTCCGGTCTTTACGGAAGGTATCTCCATTTCTTCCCGGCGGATCGACTCGACGGTCATAGCCTCGTAGCCGGCGGCAGAGTGAACGAACACCTGATCGCCTTTCGCGATGGGCGGGTCGGCAGCGATCTCGACACCGAGCACGCCTATCTTGGGGAATAACCGGATTACATCGCCGACGTAGGTGCAGTTCGGCGGCCAGCAGGTAATTAGGCCCTTCCCCTTCATGCCGTCGCGGAGCAGGCTCAGCGGCCACTTGTGGTCACGCCCCCCTTTGATGTACCAGGCCAGGTCGGGCGCGAACACCGCCGACAGGCCGCAGGTTCTGAGCAACTCCGCGAGGTTGTCGTCCAACTCGCGGCATGTCTCGCGGGCTTCCGGCGCCAGGTGCTGCTGCTGGTTGACGACGCATAGCCCGTGGATCCGTTTGTCGGGGTATTCGCAGCGGAGCTGTAGAAGCCTGACCATCACGCCATTCAAATCAGCAATGCTGAGCATTCCGTCGAGTTCGACCAGGAACACCGCGAGCCGCAGGTCATCAAGGTCGCACTGGAATCGCTCCGGAGTGATCGCAGGGTGTGGACTCAGTATTTCGTGATCCACGATTGACGTCCCCTTGCGACTCATGAACACGTCCATGATATCCGCGTTGTCCGCCAAAATGACTGCGAGCGACATTTTGACGAAAAGGGGCAGATCCTTGGCGCTGCCATGAAGCGCGCGGCGATGCGTGCTCCATAGCATGTCGCGGGCCAAGAACTCCTTGGTGTCGTCCGGCGGAATGTCGTTCCGTTCGACCACCTTCACTCCGTCAGTCGCGTATTCAACGTCGAACAGTATTCGGCCCTTCAGCATCTCCTTAATTTCGTACCGCTTGAACCGTTTCATACTGGCGACTTCATTGTTATCGAGCCAGTCAAACAGCCAGGTCATGGTTTCTGCGGCCCGCAGCATCGAGCCGTGGTCGAAGGGGCTCACGCGGTGACCCTCATGCACGATTTTGTGCCGCAATTCGCGGGTCCGCCCGAGTTCGCTTCGCAGCCGCACGCCGGTTATGTAGGGAAGCCACGAGAGGAGCGGCCCAGGTATCGTGCGCTTCGTTACCTGTAGGTAGTTGTTCAGTCGCGTGATGAACTTCGTAGCGGTTGACTCCAAAGCTCTCTGGACCTGTTCTGTCGATTTTCCGCTATTCCGCAGCGCCTCCGCGTATTTCGCCTCGACGAGTACCTCGATTGCTGAAACCAGGGCTCGTATCGAATCGCCAAAGCGTCCCGCGTAGAAGTAGCTCCATGCATCAAGGAGAATCGTCTCGCCAGGTGTCTCGCACTGCGAAAGGAACTGGCCGACTTCCTGGATGGTGGCCAGATTGACTGGCTCCGTCTTCCTCTCCTTGGTGGGTAGGTCTAAGCGGTACTCTAGGTCGGAATACGGATAAACCGACACGCGCAGGAAGTGATCCTTGAACCGCAGGAACCAAATCGGGACGGTGGCTTCGGTGACCTCCTGAACGAAGGGGTCATAGGATACTCGTCGGTAAGCCGTGATGAGTGCGTTGACGAGCGGAATGTGTCCCGCCACCAGCGCCGTTAGGTACTGCGCCGCGTGCGCGCGGTTTAGCGACTTCTCGTGCATGAACCCTTCCAGAGCGCTCTGTATAACCATCGTCTCGATGACTAGGGTGGTTCTGTGAATCCGAGCAGAGCATCCGTTCTTGCTCTGTTCTATCCGCCGCTGTGCTTCGAGCGGCGGCAACTCGCCCGGCTTCACGATGAACGCCGTCGAGAAACGGTTTTTATAGTGTGTGGTAGTAAGTTGTATCTCCTCGCAGCCATGCACCACGGTGATCTTGAGATTCGACGCACCATGACACACCGCTAACTGCCCTTCCGGCATCATCAGCCAAAACGGCAACTCCACGTAGAGATGCACCGTTATACGCGACGACGACCAGTCGAGCGAGCTTCCTGGCCAGACTGCAGAAACCGGCGGCCGCGCTGCTTTTGTGGTGGCGGAGCTGGCGTCGGACGATGCTTTCTCACCCGGGCCACCATGCGAATCTGTTTTTGGTGGCCCATTGGACATCATGCACCCCCCTGACTCGAAACGCGATTAGAAGACCATCGTAACAAATACTTCACGCAGGGTGCGGGTTTGGTGGACGCGGTTTCTACCTTTTACCAAGGGCAATATGGACTTCACTTCCGTATTTGGCGAGAGTTGCGTAAGGTGCGCGTCGTCCTCTTTGACACAAATCAAGAAGGCGAGGAAACACCTCCGTTTCAATGACTCCCCACTCCGAGAGCATTATGACTGTATTCGTTCGTAGGGGTGAATGGGTCGTTGAATGAAACGAATGTTGGCGCCTTACAGCCTCTTTTTTGCGGACAACGGCACTCTCTTATTTGGCAAGGCTGAAACTTGGCAGGTGAGAACTCCGCTACGACGTTAGTAGCAACTTGTTTATTTGTCATATCTTACGAAAAGATCACTAAATCGATTAACATAAGAGCAATGCCCACCCATGCCAAAAGTGATTTGGCATGGCAAGGTGGCTGGACGTGCCTGCCCGTGCATGTGACACTAGGCAATCCTTAGAATTCCTCTCCCTCGCGTTCCCCGGTGATGTCGCTTCGCTCAACCGCCGGCCAAAAGCAGCGACCGCTGCTGGGGTCGATGCGCAGGGGGTTCTCCACGGATTTGTTTGCATCTCGCCTCCTTCGCACAGCGCAACATCCAATCAGCTAACGTGTTAGAGCGGCATGGCGCGGTGCAAACCCGTTTGACATTTTTTGCATCTCGCCCCTGCCCGTGGTCTCTCGACAACGCTACCAACTGACCTGGACATATACATATAGTCACTACGTCGATCAACATTTTCAAATCAACCCCCAGCCCCAACGAATACTCTAACAACAAAGGCCAAGCAGCGTCCGGTCGGTTAGGCCGGAGATGACGAAACTTTTGTTCACTGGAGTAACGTCTATGTTCGCGTCGGTCGTGACTGCGTTCGCGTCCCTGTTTGCGGACACGGGAATTGCCGGGGAATGGCCCGCGGCAGCCTGGGTTGGCTTGGGCGTCGTGGCCGTGGCGCTGGCCGTTTTGCTCGCTTGTGAGCTGTTGGGGATGCGCTACATCCCCAATAACGCCGTCGGCATCGTCGAAAAGCTGTGGTCGGCGAAGGGCTCCGCGCCCGAAGGGCGCATCATCGTCCTCGGCGGCGAAGCTGGTTTGCAAGCGGAGGTGTTGCGCGGTGGCGCGCACTTTGGACTCTGGCGGTGGCAATATCGGATTCACAAGGTCCCTCTCGTGACGGTGCCGCAGGGCAAGATCGGTTATGTCTATGCCCGCGATGGTGAGCCCTTGGCGCCGAGCCAAACCCTGGGTCGCGTCGTCGCCTGCAACAAGTTTCAGGATGCCCGCGGCTTTCTGGGCCAGGGCGGCGAAGGAGAAAGCCTGGGTCAGCGTGGCCGGCAGCGCGCGATTCTGCGTGAAGGTGTCTACGCGATCAACTCCGCCCTGTTCGTGGTCATCACGGAGGATGCGGTCTATCGCCTCAATGTGAATGGCCGGCGCGAGCTGGAGACTTTGATTTCCTGGCAACGGGAGCTGCGCGAGGTTGATGGGTTCAGTCCCGTCGTCATCGGCCGGATGGTCGAATGTGCCGATCCACTGACACCCGAGAACACGATCTCGGTCGACAGCATCGGCATCGTCACCATACAAGATGGGCCGTCGGTGCCTCCTGGCGAGATCATCGCGCCGTCGGTGGGCAACGAGCCGGGCGATGCCCATTATCACAATAACTACCAAGACCCGGAAGAATTCCTCCTGGCCGGCGGCAAACGCGGCCGGCAGTATATCGCGCTGACCGATGGTACCTACTTCATCAACCGCTGGTTCGCCACAGTGGAGATCGTCGCCAAGACGGTGGTGCCGATCGGTTATGTTGGCGTCGTCGTCAGCTATCACGGCAAGGTCGGATTGGATGTCTCCGGCGATGCCTTCCGTCATGGCGAGCGCGTCGCCGAGGGAGATCGCGGCGTTTGGCAGCAACCCTTGGGGCCGGGCAAATACGCCTTCAATCGCTACGCCGGCAATATGATCCTGGTGCCGACGACGAACTTCGTCCTCCACTGGGTCACGGGCCGCAGCGAGACGCATCGGTACGACGAGAGCCTGCGGTCGATCGATCTGGTGACGCGCGACGCCTACGAACCGATGCTGCCGTTGTCGGTCGTCGTCCACATCGACTACCAGAAAGCACCGAGCGTGATCCAACGTTTTGGCGATGTCAAAAAGTTGATAACGCAAACGCTCGACCCGATGTTGAGTGCGTATTTCCGCGACGTCGCTCACAAGAAGACGATGCTGCAACTGTTGCAACAGCGTGACGAGATCCAGAACGAAGGCCGCGAGGAGTTGCGACGCCGGTTCCGCGATTTCGATATCGAATGCGTCGATGTGCTCATCGGCAAACCAGGTACCGAGCAGGCCGACGGCAAGATCGAGACGCTCCTGGAGCAACTGCGACTGCGTCAACTGTCGATCGAACAGATAGAGACGTTCGAGCATCAAAGGGCAGCGTCGGCCAAGCTGCAGACGCTGAACGAAGCCCGCGCCGAGGCCGAGAAGCAGACGGAGCTGACGAACTCGCGCGTCCAGGTGCAGATCGTCGAGAACCAGGGCGAGGCCGAGCTGGCTCGCGCCAAGAAGCAGGCCGAGCAGACCGTCGTCACCGCCCAGGCCGACAATCAAAAACGGATCCTGCAAGCCGAAGCCGACCTGATTCGCGCCCGCAAGCAGGCCGAGCAAACCGTCGTCACCGCCCAGGCCGAGTCGCAGCAACGCGTCCTCGCCGGTAAAGGCGAAGGCTCGCGTATCATGCAGATCGGTCTGTCGGAAGCGTCGGTTTTGCTGCGGAAGATCGGCTCGTTCGGCGATCCGCGCCTCTATGCTCTGTCGCAAGTCGCCGAGCAACTGGCGCACAGCACGCAACCGCTCGTGCCGGAGCGCGTCTTCATCAACGGCGGCGGCTCCGAGACGGGGCAAGCTAATCCCGGCCAGGGCTTGGTTGGTACGCTGCTGGCTCTTCTCGTAGCGGAAAAGTCCGGCTTCGCTCTCACGGAGCAAGAAGGCCTATCCAGCCTGCGTGAATACGCCGACCGCATGACGCGCGAGGCGATGGTGTCGATCGACACACCCTTGGAAAAGACAAACGGCAAGGAGCCGGAATTGTTGACGAAAGGGTAAAAGGCTGCCCGACCAGTCGCGTCTCTCCTCCGGTGGTGTGGCTGCGCTCAACCACCGGAGGAAAATTCGTTTCATTCAGAGCCCCCCCATACACCAATACTGTTCGGCACCAAATTTACTTCGCTTTTCTTCTAAATTTTCCCCATCCTTTGGCACGAAAGCAGCTGGTAATTCCTTCCGAGGCCGACCCGCCCGGCCTCAGAAGGAGGCTCCATCATGGCCAGGCCGCGGCGACAACCGGTAACGGAAGCTAACTTGTGTGGCTTCAAGTACTTTCAGTTGCTCACGCCGATGCTCGAACGCCTGCACGACGCGGGCACAGCACGCGACAAGGCCCACAATCGGCAGTTTTTCTTCGATCAGTATGCCATTTTATTGCTCCTGTACTTTTTCAGCGCCGTCATCACCAGCCTTCGTGGCATGCAGCAGGCCAGCGGCCTGGACAAAGTACAGCGGCTTTTTGGCATCCGTCGCGTCTCGCTCGGGTCGCTCAGCGAAGCCACCGGTGTCTTTGATGCCGAGCTTTTGCGGCAGATTGTCCAGGAACTGGCTCAGCGAGCCTTGCCCCTCGAACACGGTGCCGACGCCGAGGCCCTACGCGGTTTGACTGCCGTCGACGGCACCATCCTGACTGCTTTGCCCAAGATGTTTTGGGCGTTGTGGCAGGATTCCGAACACCGTGCCGTCAAGGTCCATTTGCACTTGGATGTCCTCAAGGGCGTCCCCTGTGATGCGACGGTTACGCCCGCCGCTTGTTCCGAGCCCGCGCAGTTGCAGGCCACGCTCGAGCCGGGCCGCTTATACGTAACCGATCGCGGCTACGCCAGTTACGAACTTTACCAGGCCATCCTGAACGCCGGTTCTTCCTTCGTCGCCCGCATTCAGGACACCGCCGCCTTTGGCTTCAAGGAAGATCGACCCTTGACCGACCAAGACCGCGCCGCCGGGGTCGTCCGCGATGCCTTGCTGTTCCGTCTGGGCACGATGTATGGTGAGACCTCCTTTGAACATCCGCTCCGTCTCGTGATCGTGCGTCGCACCAAGCCCGACCAGACGGTCGAGGAAATGTGGCTGTTGACCAATCGCCTTGAATTAACAGCGGAGTTGGTGGCGTTGGCTTACCGCTATCGCTGGACGGTGGAACTGTTCTTCGGCTGGATGAAGTGCATCCTGGGTTGTCGCCATTTGCTGAGCGAAGATGCCAATGGCGTGGCCCTGCAATGCTATGCCGCCCTGATCGCCAGTCTGTTGGTGGTTCTGTGGACCGGCCGCAAGCCGACCAAACGGACGTGGGAGATGATCCAGTTTTACTTGATGGGCATGGCCACTCTGGAGGAACTGGAGAGGCACCTGGCCGAATTGAGGGCGCGAAAAAAAGGCGAGTTAAATGTCCAGCGACCGAGGCGAAACCCCGGCCGCCCTGGTTGCCGCTGCGCCTGTTGGACACCTGATTATCCACTCTTTCATTTCCTAACCATCGAATACCAAGTCACGCCAGCCGCTTCGGGAGAATCGGCCCTTGGAACACGCGCGGGCATTTAATGGGCCGAACAGTATTGCCCCATACACCCCATCGAACGAATTCACACAATCTACACAATTCCTGCAAGTCTCATCCTACCAAGCGGTTAATTCATTGCATTGCGCGGTCGTACACACACAGAACTACCGCGGACTATCCACCCGAAGCCATTCGGAAAATGCCAAACTGAGATAGAGTCGCTGTGTAAGAAAATCAGGGAGAACCCCGTGAATCTGCCCAGGAAATATCCCAACCCAGCCGGTACGCATGCAGATCGACATACAAAAAAACAGACGTACAATAATTTCCTCGTACATATTGGGAAGCGCATAACTGGAGAGCATTATGAAGGCTGCGCCGAGTGCTCAATTAACTATCAAAGACATCTTCGGTCACGACGAGTGCATAGCAGGCTTGTGGCGCACCTTAGATGCCAACAGCGTGCGAATCGAAGCCGAGCGACGAAAGGCTGTCCGAAAAGTCGCATCTCTCCTACGGTGGTGTCGTTTCGCTCAACCACCGGAGGAAAATTCGTTTCATTCGAGCCCCCCATAACCCCTGCGAACGAATTCACATAATCTTCACAATTACCGCAACTTCCATTATGTCAAGGGGTTAATTCATTCACATTTCGTCCGCACTCTCAGCGCTCAGTAAGGCAACGGCACCGCTTCGCCCCCAGCTCGCGTGGCCAAGGCGGGCATGACCGTAACGGCGGAATAAGGCAGGAAATGGACGGCAAAGTTTGGAATCGGAGACTGAACGAAGCACCACATGCGAAAATAAGCCTTGGTCCCACCGAGGTCAAATCCTTTAACAGGGGAGGGTTGATTAAAGCTCGGTAGAGCCGAGGAACGGCAGCAACAGGATTGTACGCACCCGCGATCCATAAATACTCAGATTTTTGTTGCAACTCAACGCGATGTGCCTAAACTTATTCTCTTAATCAGACTTCTACTCGTTTCTCGGCCTAGGAACGTAGCAATGACCAAGATCTTCGGTACCGTAAGGACCCCTCATCCCTGGTGCAATGAAATCTCGAACTGGGTGAGTTCGCTCACATCGGATTTCCACGCTGGTGGCGCGAATCTGGAAGTGGATGAACGCGTTTCGCCCCCTCGATTCACCTCAATCGAGGCCTACGTTGCGGCGGAGAGGAGCATCGATCCGCAGAAGCCGCTCAACGAGTATCTTGGAACTTATTTCAAGCAAAAGGTCCTAACCGACCCCAATCCTGAGTTCGCCACGACAATCAACGCAAACAACGTTGCTAGTAACGTTGCTAGTGAGGTAGACGAAGGAAGGCCGCTAATCTGGCTTCTCGACCTAAACAAGCTTTACCAGATTGGACCTATCTTAGACTCGATAGAGCGTCGATCCAATCAGGCCCCCAAACGACGTGCCAAACTACCTTCCGAAGATCCTAAGGGAAATCCGGACGTAGATGCTCCTTTGTACTTCGACCATATCTTCGGTCCGATTGCCAAGGACTTTCGGCCGACCGCAGCCCAAGTTGCGTACTTGCAACACGTTTTAAGCGTAGTGAATGACAATACCTACAACCCGGTTTGGGTCACGCTAAAATCTGAATTCGACAAGCATTTTGACAAAGGCCCCAATCGATGGCTCGAAATCCTTGGTATGGCTCGGGCGATACGTGGGCGATATATCGTTGCCTTCGAATACTGCTTGCCGAGTGGAGGCATGCTCTATCGCCCTAGCTCTGCCGATGCTGGCATCGATCAATCTTTTCATTATGCAACGCCTGAACAAATTCACCCTCGACATGGCGGACGCGCGATGGACCTGTGTGACCCGGGCCTTTTGCCGTCGCACAATGACCTCATGCCTGAATTCATCCACGCGCACTCGCACAGGAAGTTGGCCCAGGTGAAAATTGTGGGTCTGGGAAAAACGGATGCCGCGGTAGGACAGGCAGACGTGGTAAATTATAGGAGTCGACAAAGAACGCTGTTAGCTAACCTATGGCCTCAACACGCCGCAACGATCAGCCAATGGCCCAATTAACTGCCTTGTCATTTGGCATCCCGAATGCCGATAATGAACCAGGAGGACCAGGAGATCTAAGAGATGTCAGAACAAATCGAATGTATGAAGCGGTTTGTTGAGCGAATTTGCGGCACACGTCCATCGCCCGACGAACAGCCTATCGTGTGGACCGGCGAACGCGTTCTCTCGTGGATGTGCGGCATCGGCTTGCCTCCCGTTGGCCGGAGCGATCAGGCCTACGTCTGGTTCTGGCGCGGCATCAAGGCTGCGGCGGATGCGGCCACGATCAGTAGGACCTTCGCTCAACTACTTCAGACCGCTTCGCCTGATATCAACCGCCAACTTTTTCCGGACGCAGCTGCGTTTCTGGCGAAAATTGAGCTATACACGGGCGAGGCCGCCGCAAATCTTTGGGGCTTGATGCGATTGCTGGATCAGCCAGATCTGCTCGGTCCGGTCGTCCGCGAGACGGTTCAATTGTTACCTAGCGCAAGCTGGCTACAGGTCCGGGAAATGAAATCGATTCGAGAGCGGCTCCTGCTGGTGCTGCCCTCGGCTGCCATTGAGAGTATTTTGGCAGGTTCCGACACTAACCGAGATACACTGGAGACCTTCGCCGAGGCGATAGGTTTTTTCACGGAGAGTGACTATACGATTGAGCGACGCCAGAAGCTCGTAAAGTGGCTGGCGGCGGCGAAAGATAAATGGGCGGGCCATGTAAAAGAATTAAAACCAACGATGATAAAGCTTTCGGACGACTTGGCTTGGCCACCGTGGGCTACTTCGGCGCTGCCGGATGTTTTTAGCAAAGAACTAACAGGCAACGAATGCTTCGTATGGTCGCCAGTATTCGAGCCCTTCCGAGAATCAATTATTGCCTCCGGAGCCCATGAAAAGCGGCTTTGTGGGGATGAAGTAGTACATTTGCGAAACGCGGATCCAGATAAAATTGAATTAATGGGTAAAATCTCGTCTGCTACGGATGAATTGCGGAAAAAAAATCCGTTCCCAGGCATGGCCGCAAAACGCGAAATTGTGAGACACGCGATATACACTTGCAAAGATTTAGCGGTGAAGGCGCAACTAGTTGCCCTTCCAACGTATTAGCCTGAATTTATACGATTGCTTCGCGCCGCTCGCTCTGGCGGATACAAAATTAAGCTAAGCTCATTCAGGACAGGCATTTCGCGCTCCGTCAAACGATTCGCCGAATCGCATCGAGCAGAGCTGATTTATCTTCGCCCTTTTGAACGAAAATACTAATGAGTTCAGACAGATTGGCGGCTCTCAAGTTTTCAGCCTCAATGACTGAGTAAATAATCACCCGGTTCGCTAAGCCTTTGCTCTTCAATTCATCGTAGCATCTGGCACCAGCTTGGAAAAAATCTTCTTCAGATCCATTAGTAACTGGATCTGGATCACCTACATCAGTGTAGCGAACCATCATATCCAAGATAAAGACGTCGGGGGGATCCTTTTCAACATTGTTAAGATTCCTCATAAATTGCTTCGCTGTCTCTATTACAGTGATTACAGCATTAGGGAACTCACGCTGAAGCCACATTGTCATTAACTCTGCGTGGGTCCAATTGTCATCCAAGACAAGAAAGCGCAGTGACTTGGCGGGCCGAACTGACGTAATTTTACGAGTCATTGGTTTCTCTCATTGTACGCGACGGACAGATGGAAAAATCAAACCCACGACGGTTTTTCCCTCTTCATCGGTTGGAATTATGTTCAACTGACCGTGATGGGCCTTCATGATCTGGTCTACAATCCAGAGGCCAATACCACGGCCCTCTCCTGTCACGCGAATTGCAGCCGGACTGCGCCAATCACGCTCCTTCGCCTTTTCCACTTCCGAAGCCTCGATGTGGATTCCGTAATTCTCCACACGAATCTCCAACCCTTTCCTCGACACTCCGGCCACGAGCGAGATGATCGAATGCTTTTTGCTATATTTTCCGGCATTGTCAAGTAGGTTGCTAACACAATGTCGAAGCATTTTCCAGTCCAACCGAACTTGGATTCTCTGAATGAAGCTTTCATCAAATAGCCAGGTACGATCGAGATCGATACGGATGTTCGATGAAGGAGGCAATTGAGCTTCTGCATCACTGGCAAGCTCAATAAGTACTTGCCTCAGCCTGGCTGCCGTTACTGTGTCAAATGTAGGTACAATCGGTTGCCCGCGATTCAGATCCGCCAACAGTTGCATCGATTGAACTACCACGACCGATTGGCGAGCGAGACCGCGAAGACGCATAAGCGATCCTTCAGTGAGACTGTTGGTCCTGTGATTTTCTAGGGCCAACGTAGCCCGCTCAGCCAATCCATTGAGAGGCGTCTTGAGCTGATGGCTTAGGTCTTGATATGTCCGGTCTCGTTCCTCGAGCGTGGACCTTTCTCTTTGAAATGCATCGTGCATGCGAAGATAAAGCCCAAGCTGACTAGAAAGAATGGTGGCAGCTGATAAAATTGTTCGCGGCAGAGGCACTTCGCCGGTTCTGTGGAGATCGAGCACTCCATAAATTATATCTCCGCTTGCGATCGGGGAGACAACCAATTCTTTGATGGGGACCAAGTTCAATCTGGCAAAGCATCCTTCTGCGGCAACATCTGTCACATGCTTTGGCTTTCGCGTCACATATACTTCAGCTCCCACGGATGAAAATTGGGCATTGCTAATCGGAAATTTTGCCTGCAACAGCTGATCCTTGATCTTTTGTGGCTGCATTAACCAGGTCTTGCCGATTACAGCTGCAAATTCCAAGTTTTTCTTGTCGGCGGATAGAAACCGGACATCAACAATGTCGACCTGCGGCAAAACATCTGAGATTTCATCGAGCGCCTCCCGTATGCAATCGATGTGCGATGTTACCTTGACGGACTGAATTCTTGCATTCAGTCCTTCTATTGCCTTAGCAAGCCGCTCCCATGCACCTCGCTCGGCATAAAGGGCATCCTGAAGGATGGCATCACGCCAGGTCAAGCCCAGGCGGTTGCCGACCGCACTTAGCAGCTTCAAATCGCGATCAGAGAAGTAAGACGGACCGTCGCGCCGAACTGAGCAGCGAATCACACCATAGCAACCTCCATCAGCGAGAAGAGGCGATGCCATGAAGCTTAATGGTGGCAGGCTCTTCTCGTCACTAATCTTCAATTCGGCGCTTGCGAAGGCTTCTACATCCCCGGAATTAGTCCATTCAGCCCCTGCGTATTCTTTTTGAATCTCGTCCCTATCCTGCTTGAAATGCGCCAGATCCAAGATGCGAATCCCACGATGGTTATTTAGCACCCAACGTGTCAGTCCGTTAGTTGAGATCGGTCTCAAAGTCGTTTTAAGTGTGGTGATAGGTGGATGGAACTGATCTCCGTCTTTTCGACTGGAAAGGTACATTGACACTTCGCAGCAAGCGAGGAGGCTTGCAAGTGCCGAGCAGCACCTCTCAAATCGCATCATGGCAGCTTGCATCGGACCTTCAATTTTCGGAGGCAGCTCCGAAAGCAAAAGGCTATCGATTTCCAAGAGAATACGCGCGACACGCCGATCTTCGACTGTATCGAGAATGGAGTTAACCAATCTAGCGTGGTATTCAAGTCCATCTAATTCCTTTTGCCCGAAAGCGGGCTGTTCACCCGTTCGATATAGATTGAGAGCCTGAAGGGAGGGCCGGGAATCGGACGCAGACTTCGTTATGGGTACACTGATCATCTGATGAATGCCGTGTTTCACCAAATACGGATGGTTGCGGAAAGGACCACCGTTACGCGGTATGTCCAACTCAATCAAGGGCTTATTGTTGCGTATCGCCTCGCCTGTTTTCGACCCTAGTACAGGGAGATTATGCATCGCGAATGTCTGATCGTCGCAGTTGAACCAGGATGCAACTGTGAACAGTCTACTGGAATTGATGGGAGTAACCTGGTCTGTCTTGGGTGGTGTGTCCTTCAATTCCCATAGCACGACGCCGAAGGCATTGTAGGATTGCGCCAAAACTCGCAAAATGTCGGTTATGCTCGCGTTCTTGGAGCGAGCCGATTCCGTGACGGCGTCGTCGGCAAAGCGCTTCGCTTCGTAATCGGCTGCCATTTCTTTACCTGCAAAAGGTAGCGTATGACAAACTATTGAGGTATTCCAAGTCTTTCAATTGCTCCCGGAAATGGATGCCTACTTTCCGCGTCGCGGGCGCCATGCTGTCCGTGCTTGATGATTGACTGTGCCATTGTAAGTGTCGAACCGGGATTTGATCCATCAAAATCTGGAAAGGAAGCCACGAATAGGGTGGAATAACCCCAGGGGCTGTTCCGCTACGAAGACGGGGGCCGTTGCGGGTCGTAAGCCCATAGGCATCAAGTTAAGGCCCTCCCGCGTTTCGGTTCGGAGCCGCCGAACCCCGCGCTTGCCCTCGGGGCTGGTGAGTGCCGCCCGCCTACCATTTTTCATCCTGCCACGTAGAATTCTCCCCAATGCATCAGCCGCGTCAACGGCTTCGTGCAGTCACATCTCTTTGAGGGACCTAACGTGTTGCACCGGTACACCTTGGCCATGCTGGCGTTTGCCGTCGGAGCCATCCTCTTTACGGGCCTGTCCCTCGGGCAAGCGCCACCGGGGAAGGACAAAGAGAAGGACAAAGAGAAAGACGCTCCGAAACCCGCAACCGTAAAGATCGAAAAGGGACCGCTTGTCTCCTCGGTGACGTTGAAAGGTATTGTCCAGAGCCAAAAGACGTCGGAACACTCGGTGCGCCTGAAAAACTGGTCTGGCCCGCTTGTGGCTCACAAAGCGGTCGAACATGGCGCCGCCGTCAAGGCGGGCGATGTGCTGGTCGAGTTCGAGTCGGACAAGCTCGATCGGGTCCTTCAAGATGCTCGGCAGGCGCGTGACCAAACCCAGCTCGCGATTCGCCAGGCCGAACAAGATCTTCCTCTCCTCGAGAAGCAGGCGCCGATCGACCTGGCCACCGCCCAGCGCGAAGCGCTGCAGGCCGCCGAGGATATGAAACGGTTCCTCGACGTCGATCGAAAAATGTCGATCCAGTCCGCCGAGTTCATGCTCAAGTCGGCCAACTTCTATTCCCAATACGCCAAAGACGAATTGGTCCAGCTTCAAAAGATGTACCGCGACAAAGACCTGACCGAAGAGACCGAGCAGATGATCTTGAAGCGGTATAAGTTTTCGGTGGAGAGCGCTGATCTCTATGCCGCGCTTGCGAAGATCGACACCGAGAATATGCTGAAAATCGGCATCCCGCGCCGCGAACAACTGCTGAAGGCCTCGGTTGAAAAAGCCGATCTGGCGCTGGCCCGGGCCCGAGACGTACAGCCGCTTGTCGTCCAGCAAAAGCGGCTCGCTTTGGCCCAATTGCGCTACGACGAGGGTAAATCCAACGAGCATCTGGCCGAGCTGGAACACGACCGGGCCGCCCTTACGGTCAAAGCCTCGGTCGATGGGTTGGCCTATTACGGCCGATTCGTCAAGGGGCAGTGGATGGTTCCCGCTGGACCGCAGGGGTCGCCTCTGCTTGGCGTCGGCGCCATCAACCCTGGCGACGTCTTCATCACGGTTGTGGACCCGGAAGACGTCGTCATTCGAGCCGACGCCGACGAAAAGGAATTAGCTGGCCTGAAACCGGGCCTGGCCGGACGCCTGACGCCGACCGCCTTCCCCGACAAAAAACGTGGCTGTAAGGTTGTGGCCGTGGCGCCTGCCCCGCGCGAAGGGAAGTTCGAGGTTCGCATCGCGCTGGACGGCAAGGCCGACGGTTTCCTGCCTGGGATGACCGGCTCGGCCCGGTTCGTCACCTCCAACAAAGAAGCCGCCTTGACCGCGCCATCGTCTGCCGTGTTCGAGGATGTCAACCTGGATTCTCATTATGTCTACGTTCCCGTCAAGGGAGGCAAGCCCGAGAAGAAGACGATCAAGGTCGGTATGACGTCAGGCGATCGGATCGAAATTTTGGAAGGCCTGGCCGAGGGTGATGAGATCCTAGCGTCGAAGCCATAATCGAAAGGAGAAAATGCCATGAACGCCTTTCGCAAGACCGTGATCGCCGCGCTCTTTGTTGCTCTATTCCAGTTGACGGCGGCGCGCACCGAAGATAAACCGGCCACGACAACGGCTCCGAATCTTCGACCCAAGCCGGCGGAGCCGGTTTCCTCCGAACGCCTCGATAAGGCCATTCATCGCGGCGTCGCGTTCCTGCTCGCCAATCAAAACAAAGACGGCTCATGGGGCACTCCCGCCATCAAGGGCGGCGTGCCGATCACCGCCGATATTGGCTCCCATCATGCGTTCGGCGTCGCCGTCACGGCGCTGACCGTCTCGGCCCTGATCGAAACGGGCGGGTCTTCACCGGAAGTGCTCCGGGCGATCCAACGCGGTGAAGCGCATCTCTTCGAGCAACTGCCCAAGGTGCGGCGCGATCAGCCCGGGCTCATCTACAATGTTTGGACCCATGCTTATGGCATTCAGGCGCTCGTCCGGATGCATCGTCGTTTGCCTGACGATTCTGAACGACGCAAGCGGATCGAGGACATGATCCGGGATCAGTATGACCGATTGACGCGCTACGAATCGGCCGAAGGCGGCTGGGGCTATTACGATTTCGATGGGGTCACGCAACGGCCCGCGGCATCGTCGACCAGTTTCGTGAACGCGGCCGTCCTCGTGGCCTTCGCCGAGGCCAAGGCGATCGGTGTGCCGCCTCCAGAAAAGGTCCTGAAACGCGCTGTCAAAATGACGCAGCAACAGCGACAGGTGGACGGCACCTATCTTTATGGCACATACTTGTGGCGCGCCCGACAATGGGAATCAACCGACCCGGCGGCAGTCTTGGGCGGTCGCAGGCGTGTAACCTCGCGCTGCGACTTTGGGGCGATGACAAGGTCACCGACGCCGACCTCAAGACCTGGCTCGACCGCCTGATGAGCCGCAACGGCTGGCTAAGCCTGGGCCGCAAGAAGCCGATCCCCCATGAATCGTTTTTTCAGGTGGCCGGCTATTTCTATTATTTCGGCCATTACTACGCCGCCATGACGCTCCCGCTGCTGCCGGAGTCCGATCGTCCGTTTTATCAAGACCACCTCGCAACCATTCTGCTCGACCTTCAGGAAGCGGACGGCTCGTGGTGGGATTATCCGTTTTACAACTACCACAAACCCTACGGCACCGCGTTCGCGCTCATGTCGCTGGCGGCCTGTCGGAAGGATCAAGCCAGGCGCTAGGCCTGAATCCGAAGTTCGTTCAATAAGCCGCAAGCCGTGGCTGGGGGCGGAGTACCGGTCGTGGCCGGGGTCGGTACTCCGACCCCGGTTTAGCGCCTACGATTTCAGAGAACCGGGGTCGGAGTACCGACCCCGGCCACGACCTAAATGGATTGCATTGCGCGCGCACACAGAACTCCCACAATCTGTCCACCCGAATCCCTTCGGAAACGGCCAAACTAAGCTTGAGTCGCCTAACAGCAGTTCCCGCAAACCGGGTGTCCTTCTCATGTCTTCACCGCGCCGTGCAACCTGGTCTATGCTGACCGAACCGCAGCTCCTGGCCCAGTGTGAGGTAGACACCTATCGCGCCAGCGGCCCCGGCGGTCAGAAGCGCAACAAGACCAGCTCCGCTGTTCGCCTGCGGCATCCGCCGACCGGCTTGATCGTCATCGCCGAGGAAAGCCGATCGCAGCATGAGAATCGGGCCAAGGCCCTCAAGCGCATGCGCCAGGCTTTCTTCCTGAAACTGCGCGACGAGCTAGATTTGGCGGAAATCACGCTGGATCGACTCGTGACGCGCTCCGATTGGGCCGAGGCGCGAGATGGGGAAGGACGGGTGAACCTCGGCCGCAAGGACCCGCGCTATTGGCCGGCGGTGGGGCTGGTTCTCGACGTTCTCGAAGCGCTATTAGGTCGAGTCGGCGAGACGGCGGCGGCTCTGGGCATTTCGACCGGCAATCTCATCGATTTTTTGCAAAGCGACGACAAAGTTTGGGAACAGGCTAATCAGATGCGTGCGCGCTTCGGCCAAAAACCGCTACGATAACAGAGAGCGTATCTGGGCAAGGCGTTTGGCCTCACGAGGTCGTGCAATGGGCGAACCGACTGGGTTTTCCTGGATTGAAAAACCGCTGCTCGCGGCCTTGGCCCGGCCGACGGAACCCGAGGAATTTCAGTGGCTGCGCGAGCAGGGAATTGAGCTGCTCGTCACGCTGACCGAGGATCGACCGCGCGGCAACCTCGTCGATGATGCCAATCTTTTGGTCTTTCACGAACCCTTGGAAGATATGGAGCCGCCGACGCAGGATCAGCTCGATCGCTGCGTCTCCGCGATATTGAAGGCGACGAGCCGCAACATGGGCGTGGCCGTCCATTGCGGCGCGGGCCTGGGCCGCACCGGCGCCGTGCTCGCTGCCTATTTCGTCGCCAAAGGAATGACCGCAACCAACGCCATCGCGCGCGTCCGACGGCTCCGCCCCGGCTCGGTCGAAACCCCCGAACAAGCGGAAGCCGTCGAACTCTATGGCCGCAGGAAACGACGCCTGGCCGGAGAGTAGCCGCCTCGACCGCCGGTGGGTCACTTCTTCTCCAGCCGCGTATACACCGGATCCTTCGGATCGTCGCTCACGCGCCAGACTTCGCCGTTGCGGAGATACATCTTGTGTTGCTCCGCCAGATTCAAAGGCCGAGCGCCGATGCGTCCGAAGACGCCGATCTGTTGGCCGCTCTCGTCGACCGCTCGGTCGCGGTCGAGTGCCTTGGTGATAGCCAACGCTTTGCCGCCTTCGGGCAGCTTGTAAGTAGCAATCAGCTCCGGCGTCGGCCTCGGCGCGAAGCCATAATTGCCCGGCGTTTCCGGCGAGGTTAGCTGCACGATGCGCATGCCATTTTTGCCATCGGCGACATACGCGAATTCGCTGACATACGTGATCGCCAGCTTGACATCGTGAACGTCATTGAGGCAGCCGCCCGCGTTGAACACCTGATCGATATAGGGTGCCTCCGGCTTTTCGATATTCAAAATCACAATCCCATTGGCCCCGCCGGAGACATAGGCATAGGTCCGAGCGAGATAGATGTTATGCGCCGTCGGCAACGCCAAACGGCCGACCGGCTTTGGCTGAGTAAGATCGGTGACATCAAGAACTTTGACCCCCTCCTCATCACAAATATAAGCATAACGGAACTGGACCTGCGCCGCATGAGGCTTGGTCAAAAACGGCGCTCCCAACACGCACTTGATCTGCGGCTTCTTCGGATCGTCGATCGACACGACGACGAGGCCGGCGTCACAACAAATATAGGCGTAGGTGCCGACAATGGTGATGCTCTTGGCCCCACATAAGAGGCCATTGGGGTTGTAGGTCAGATCGCGTTTGAGGAAATTATTCTGTGGGTCGCCGTCAAGCAAAGTAGCGACGCCGACTATGATTAGCCCTTCGTATTTATCCGTCGCATAGATGTTCCCATACATCGCTGGGATTTTTTGTTCGTTGTTCTCCGGCCGATGTGTTCGCGTCGGATCGGGGGCCGACGTCGTCGGCGCGGCGACAGCGGTGCAGTAGCGCGTCGGCACATAGAAAGCGCTGACCCAAGGGAGATACAGGCGCGGAAAAGACACGCTCGGAAAAGCCCTTGTGATCCAGAAAAGAGATGTCAAATATACGTATGCCGCCCACGCCACACGCCGCATAGAGATACTCGCCGCGATTCTGTACCCCTAACACCTCGATCTTTAGACCCGGCTTCAAGATTTGGTCGCTCACATCCATGCCAGGATGCTCATGAGCATTCAATAGTTGACGATCATGCTCGACGTGTTTCCGAAAGAAATCGGGAAAGGCCAGCTGATGCAGCCGGCTACCGATGACCGCCTGTGGCTCATCACGCTCCGTAACTTCGACGGCATTGAGGCCGTGCTCGCCGGCGGCGACCCAACAGTATCGGCCCATGAAATTGAGGTAATTGGTACCCTGCATCAACAGCTGAGCCATGATGGCGTTGTTATCATTCTCCTTGGAGATATGGCAATCGGTACATTGCTTGGTGCCATCCTTACCGCGGACGGTGTGCGGCACGTTCGTGCTAAAGGCGATGCCGCTCAGACCTTCGCCGGAGATCGTTTGCTGCTGGAAGTAGATCGATTCGCGATTGCCGTTGTACGAGCCGACATGGATCGCACAGGACGAGCGAGCGGGGCCAATGCGATTGCCGGTCACGTCGCCGTCGCGGCCGAGCATGTAGACATCTTCACGCAGAGTCTGGAAGTTGTACGAAGTGATATTCCGCGTGACGTCGCCCTCGTTGTGTAACTGCGGCATCTTGAAATTGGCCTTCTGTGGTAGATGGCAGCCATAGCAACTCGGGTTCCAGGAGGAATGACAGGCGATACAGCTCATGTTTTTATTGTTATGAGCTTGCTTACATTCGTCGTCCTTGGACATCGCACCAAATACCATCTTGCCATCAGCGGCCACCCGGACGGTCTTGGCCAAATAGGCTTTCTCGTTGAAACGCGCATTCCCCGGCGTAATTACATCGACAACCTGCGGGACCTCCCAACGCAGGTCCTTTTCCACCATCGAATTCTGAAAGATCTTGGTCCCCTCATGCTCGAAGCGTGGCCGGCCCGAAGGCGTGCGCATCGCTGCGATATTGCGGCCTCCCTCGGGGCTGGAGGTGTAGGCCGCGGGCCCGGATGTTCTGAGGTCGGGTCTACTAGTGGCCGATCCGTGGCAGTCGACACACTGAATTTCTATCGCCGCCCGCACCTCGCCCTGGAGCCGCGTGTTGCCGTGCATGTCCTGCGTGAAGTGGCAATCGATGCAGTGCATGCCCTTTTCCATGTGGATATCCATCATGTGGACAGGCACCCCGTCCTTATGAACGCGCTCCTTGGGGGCCTGTTGCTGAAATCGCATCGCTTCGTTCAATTCCTTGGTGCCGGGATTGGGCACGATATTGCCCGAGTGATCGAGCAGATTTCCCTTGCGATCCTGGCGGAAGACAGCTCGGAAGGCCCAGCCATGGCCGTGAAAATCGGCAAACTGCGTATGTTTCGCCTGAGGATTCAGGTCTGCAAGGTGTTCCAAAAACTCCGGGTCGGATAGATTGTTGCGCGCCGAGGACTCATTGGGATTCGACATCTGAGCGCGCACGAACTCCTCAGCCGTCGGATACTTCTGCTTGGCCGGGTAGATCAATTCTCCATCCGTCTCTTCATCCCACCACTGGAAGCCGACGAAGCTGTTCATCACGTTCGTACCCGGATGGATGTGGCAGACGATACATTGGCTGGTTGGTATGCTATTGCCCGGCGCGAAACGGTGTTGAATCGGATGGCCCGACTCGTTTTTGGGAATGGTCGGATCGCTAGAGCTGCTGGTGCCCTGATTGCCGTAGCGAGCATAGGGCCCGGAATGAACGCGCGAACGGTCGTTGGCATAGACCACATGGCACGCTGTACATCCACTGGAGCGATAGTCACCGGCGTGGTCGTTGGTACCCATGAAATTCAACGTCGGATCGAGCAAGCGCGTCTTCTGCAGGCCGATGAAGACCGGGTCGGTGCGATTCTGGGTGCCCAGCCCGCGGACGCTGAGACGCGTGAGAAAGGGTCGTCCTGGATCTTCGAGCCGGTCGGGGATGCCCGTCTCCGTGCGGAAACGTCCGCCCGGCTCGAAAATACGCAAGACATTGCCTGGTTGCGAGATCTCGTAACGCGGCAATGGATCGATCGAAGCCAAAACGCCCTTCGTTCGTCGCTCATCTTCGGTCGGCGCCGGCACGGTCAGCACGCGTAGAGGCGTGCCGTTCATAGAGTAACTTTCACCGTAGGCCGGATGCTTATTGGGCACCGAGCCATTGTTATAAAGGGCCGCGCCCACAACATACAGCCGTGTGTCATCATGCTCTTGCGGACGCGCGAAACCTCCTGGGTGTGACATCCCATGGTGCCGCAGCTAATATGGGCGACACGCAGATCACCAGGGTTGACGAACCGTACAAAATCCGGAGATTCATGATTGAGCAAAGTGTACGAGCGGACTGGCTTGGCCGAGCTGGGCCACGCCTCCGGAAAGCGCGGCGCAATATGTGCCCGCTCTTTGGAATCACTGCTCGGATCGCCGCCGTGGCAGTCGACGCAGCCAATCCGCAAGGTCGCTTTGAAATGCGGGTCGCACGAATCCTTGTGGCAATTGATACATCCCACGCTCTTGACCTGCGCTTCCTCGCTCGTCTGCTTCAGCAAGTTGACGTTGGCTAATTCAGGAGGGATAGGAAACGGCGGCGGAAGCGCGGGATCGCCATTCGGCCTGGCGTGTTGACCATACGCAATCGACTCGGTGACGCAGGCAATAAGGGCGAAGCAGGCTAAAAGGGCGATACAAGCGGCGCTGGAGTAAAGCCAAGTCGCGCGGTCGTCTCCGAGATTACTTCGAGCCATGAGCGAGGTCGCCTCCGGTATGGGAGTATCTCCACCAATAGGCGGATTGGCGATGCGATTCTCAATACGTCAAGGTTAGTTGCACGAAAGCGGATACCAACGGTTTGACATCCGAGCCCAAACCGTTGTAAAGATCCTTGAACCCTTGACCCGGCAGGAGCGTCGCGGCCCCAGCCGTAATGATGATGTTGTTACTCAGTAATGGGCGATAAACGACGCCGGTACTGAGATCGGCACCTATAAACTGATCGATGCGACCTTGATAGAGGAATTGCTCCAACACCGCCGTCTTATCGAACCACAAAAAGTTCAGATTGTTCACGAGCTTGAGCCGTGGCGTGACATCCATGTCCACACCAAAGTTGAGAAGAAACAATCCCGGATTGACGAAATTGCTTTGCCCCTGAGTCTTGCTCGAGCACAAATCCGGCAGGAGGCTGAAGGCATTGACGAGATTGACGCCGAAAAGTGGAATGGCCTGGCGCTGGAAGTAACTGAACTCGCCACCGGCGAAATTTGGATTGTCCTGAATGCTATCAAAGCCGGTGGCGTGGCCATTATTGATGTTGCCATCGCCGGAAGCATACAGGAACGACGTGCGAAAGCGCATCCAATCGCGGTCGTAAGAAAGTTCCAGGGTCGCCATCTGAGCGCTGATGTCCTCGGCTCGGTTCGCAAGCGGGTTGAGGCTGTCGTGACCCAAAGCCCAATAGAAGGAATTATTGATGTTGATCCGGCCAATGTGGCCGTCGCCCGCCATGCCAAGGTAAACTACGTCGAGTTGGTGCGGCTGAAAGACGCCTACAGGATCGGGCCGCACCAGAAAATTATTTTTATCGAAGTGAAATGAGGGGTCATCGTGGTTGTAATGAACGCTACCCTCGATTGTGTAGCCCGGCCAAATAAAGTCTTGATGATAGTAGTTCGCAATAAAAATTTGCTGCCCGCGTGAATCAAAGGTATTCAGGTCGCTATTGGTGTCCTTTTCCTGTTGATTGAAATAGACCAAGTTGAACTGATCGCGGTTGGCATCCAGGGTTCCGAAAATGCGGGCGCCGCGATTGACGTCGCTAAAGATGAAGCCGCGGAAATCGCTGGTAAAGGGCTGGGAGCCGACGCGCAGCGATACAAAATCATAGTTGGGACTGAGGTCCGCTATCTTTTTTTCGACAAACCATTCTTCCAGGGTCCCCCAGGTGCGCCCGCGCGTCGTTCCGGCCCGCGCGTCGGGGTTCACGACAGCCAACTCCTCGGCGGCCAAATAATTAATATTGAACACCGGCGTCACCTTGACGCGCCAATCCGCCGGTTTGAACCCAGCATCACCATGAAACAGGTCGAACGACAAACTATATAACTGCTGGTAGGAGAACTGATTCGGCTTGCCGAAGAAATCGGTCTGTTGCGGATTCGCCGTGCTCTCGAATGGCGTCGTCGCTGTCGGCCGCTGGCGAAACTCGAAAGTAGTATCCATGATGCCGGTAATGTCGAGAAACGTATGTTGCCCGATGATCGGGTAATCGCCTTTGAGAACATTTTGGTTAAACGGATCCCAAAAACTGCCGCGCTGAAAGGGATAATCAAACGCCGGCGGATGGCCCTTGTCATATCGATCATATTCGCTGAAACCAATGCGCCAGCGATCGGCGACGGGCACAAAGCCTTCCCCCCCATCCGGTTGTTCGGTCGGTATGACGCTTGAAGGACCTGCGAAGCCATTGGGCGCTTCCCAGGGAACTGTCAGGACTGGACCTGCAAATGTCCGGGGAGCCGGTAGCTCCGTCGGCAAAGTCTCGATTGGGCGTTGCAGCGGCGTGAGCGGCACATTGGGTGATGCTTGCTGTTCTGCCGCCTGTGGCCCATCCGCCAGCACGCGAAGCGCGAGCATCCCAATCGTGATCAACGTCAGCGCACCGTGGCCGAATGCTCGTTTGGCTGACACCACATTGGGCTCCAGTGACCGTGTCGACCGGCAGATCCCGGTAACAATCGAACCTATCCAATAAGGAGTATCGGAAGAGAAACTGGGTCATCTTTACCGGATCTGCCGATTGGATCGATTGTCACGAGATTGGCCGCAGCAAAATGTTCGGATTGCCGATAATTCAGAGGAGGACTGCTGAAGTTGGACCACGCTAGCGGAATTCCGGCGAATTCCGTTCCCAAGAGGAAATCGCCATGATGCGTAGGATGCGCTCGGTTTGGGGATCTGGCGGGATTCGAAGCCGCAATGAAAGCTCGGCCAAGCCTCGATTAGAGTGGCTCGAAGACCGCACCGTGCCGACGGCCATCCTGTCCTTCACCAACAACATCCTCTCGGTAACGGGAACTACCGCGCGGCAACATCTTTGGCTTTACCTGGATAGCGCACAGTCACAGGTGGTGGTCCAGGATTTCGGCCAAGAGATCGGTCGATTCGATGCGGCATCGGTAAATGAGATTATCTTAACGGGTGTCGGCCAGGATTATCTTGGGATTGCCAATAGCCTGACGGCTCCGGCGATCATTCAGGAAACAGGAAGTGGCTACAGCACCTTGATTGCCGGCGGCGGTGTAAGCGCAGTCATTGGCGGGACAGGCGACGCCAAAATCTACGCCGGCCTGGATACGGACACTCTCATCGGAGGCACCGGCCGCAATTACTTCTTTGAGGTCAAACAAGGCGACCAGGTTTCGTCACACGCGGGCGATCGAATTACCTACGCATCCAATCCCCCGCCGACCGCGAGCGCTGCCCCGCCGACACTTACTTCCGATGATGTACAACAGATTATCGATCGCGCCGCGGCGGCCTCGGCGAGCAACGATGCCATAATCGCCGTCATGGACCGCAACGGCCGCGTCCTTGGCGTGCGCGTCGAAAGCGGCGTGTCGACGGCGATCACCAGCAATCCACAGGCGTTGACTTTCGCCATCGACGGCGCTCTCGCCGAGGCGCGAACCGGAGCTTTTTTTGGAAACGATCAGGCGCCGCTGACGTCACGAACCATTCAATTCATAAGTCAATCGACGATTACGCAGCGCGAGGTCGATTCGAGCCCGGACGTGATGGATCCCAATTCTCCCCTGCGCGGACCAGGAACCGTGGCTCCGATCGGCATCGGCGGCCACTTCCCACCGGGAGTCAGCTTCACGCCGCAAGTGGATCTATTCAACATTGAGGAGACAAACCGCGACAGCCTGGTTCCCTATGGTCCCAATGGAAATAAGGATACAAATCCAGCGGATCAACTGCCGAGCCGGTTCAACGTGCCGCTGCAATTTATACCTGGAGGCCAGCCCCTCCTGTTCGCTCCGGAGTCGTATGGATTCCTGTCCGGTATCGATCCGTCCGGGCAGGGCCGCGGCATCGGAACGCTGCCGGGCGGCACTCCAATCTACAAGAACGATCCGAACACCAATACTCCCATTGAGGTCGGCGGTATCGGTATCTTTTTCCCAGGCACCACAGGCTACGCCAGTGCGGAGAATAGTGCCCTGAGCGCTGACTACAATCCGGCGAAACGGGATCGCTCCCTGGAGGCGGAATACATGGCCTTCGCCGCGCTGGGCGGTGCGCCAGGCATCGGTCTACCCGTTGGCAATTTGGCAGGTGTAGCTCCGGTGGCGGGCATCTCGACCGGGCCATTGACGCCGTCGACTATGCGGATCGATCTTGTAGGTATTACCCTGGACATCTTTGGTCCCGGCGGCACGCAGGGGCCACAACATCTCGCCGAATTCGGGGCCACGCTCGGGACCGGCAATCCCTACGACGGCGTCGCCGAGCCGATCGCGCCTGGAGCAGCTCCGGCGAGCGCGATTCAAGTGGCCGCGAATAATACGGCCTACTACTCCGACGGATTGGTCGATGCCAGCGGTTGGCTGGTAACGCCGCACGCGGGCGACGGCATCAGCGCCGCTCAGGTGACACAGATCATCACCGATGGCATCGATCAGGCCAATCTGACCCGGGCCGCCATCCGCTTGCCGCTCGACAACACGACCAAGATGGTCTTCGCCGTCTCGGACAAGGACGGCAATCTCCTGGGCCTCTATCGAATGCCCGATGCCACGATTTTTTCGGTCGACGTCGCCGTGGCCAAGTCGCGCAACGTCGCCTACTACGATTCGACCGACGTACAGCCGGTCGATCAAGTTCCAGGCGTGCCGGCTGGAGTCGCCTTCACCAACCGGACCTTCCGGTATGCGGCCGAGCCGCGCTTCCCCGAGGGAATTGATGGCGCACCACCGGGGCCATTCTCCATTTTGAATGACGGCGGGACGGATCCTACTACAGGATTAGAGGTAGGCCCGCCGCTGCCTGTATCCGCGTTTCAAAGTGTCCAAGGGTATGATGCCTTCCATCCCAGCACAAACTTCCGAGATCCCAATAATCCCCGGAATCAAAATGGCATCGTCTTTTTCCCAGGTAGCTCGCCACTTTATACCCAAGTCGGCATGGTGGGTGGTTTCGGCGTCAGCGGCGATGGCGTCGATCAAGACGACGTCGTGACGATCGCGGGAGCGGCGGGATATGGAGCCCCGGTAAACTTACAAGCCGACCAGTATTTCTACGCCGGCGTCCGTCTGCCGTATCAAAAGAACAACCGCAATCCCGAAGGGGGAATCGTATGAGAACCCTGCCACGCCTCGCGCTTCTGGGCTTGGCGCTATCGGCAATTGGTCTGCGCCGATCCTCCCTGTCCGGCCAATGCCGAGATTTCACGGATCGCCAAGCCGACGGATACCGGCCATTACACCGGCTACTACATCGGTGGCGGCAGCCCCGGTCCACTGGGCGGCCCGAAACAGGGGTACGAAGGCACCTGGGGCTGGGACTACCGCGGTTTTCTATTGCCGTCGCGCGTGAACTTGCAATGGTATCATGGTTTGTTCTATCAGGGCGGCACCGGAGCATATAAGACGGAGGGGCCGAAGGTTCTGGAGCCGAAGAAATAGCGCACATTTTGTAAAATCTAAAACATCTCTTTGAGCGCCGCATGAAACTCGGCCGCGGATTTGAATCGTATCTCCGGGCTATCGATCAGCGCCTCATCGATCACATTTCCTAGTCGGCGCGCCAAACTAGGGTCGCGTTCGAGGATGGAAACCGGATTAGTCTGCAAAATGGCTTTCCAGGGATCGGCTCCTTTGCGAAACTCCCTGGGATATTGCATTGTTAGCATGTAATAAAGAGTCGCGGCCAGGGCCCAGACGTCGACTTCGGGTTTTGGGTTGCGGTGGTCGAGAAGCTGCTGGCGCGGCATGAAGGCCGGCGCTCCGGTGATGGTTCCGGTCATCGACAGGCCGCTCAAGCCGGCGAGGTCGAACGCCTTGGCCAGGCCATAATCGCCGATCTTCGCGCTATACTTCGCGGCAATTCGTTCCAGGAAGAGGTTCTGTGGCTTAATGTCACTATGGACCAGTCCGCGCGGGGCCGTTTGCGTGCCGTCGGGCAATGTCACGGTAGGCAACTTCACACGATGGGCGTACTCGAGACCTTCCAAAGCTTGAAGAATCAGGCGGACGGCCATTTCGTCCGGAAGTTTGCCGCGGCGCTTGAGCAATTCTCCTACCGTGCCACCTTCGCAGTAGTCCTGGAGTAGAAAAAATGTGCCGTGCGAACGGGCGACGTCGTAGAGACGGACGATATGCGGATGATCCAGGACTTTCATGAGCGCGGCTTGTTCGTGAAAGAGATCGCGCAGCTTTTTCGTAGACGGGACCTGTGGCACCATCAGCTTCAGCGCCCGCCATTCCTCCGACCGCTCATGCACGACCTGTATGGCTGAGCCCAGGTCGACGTGGCCAAGGACCGTGACGATTTGATAGCCTCGGAAGGCCGCCAAATCAGGCCCGCCGCGATTGGCGAGAGCCAGAAAGCGTCGGGCCACCTCTTCGGGCGCGCTCTGGCATTCTTCACACAGCTCGCCGCTGGCATCATCCGCTGTCCGAGATCGACCACAGCGCGGACAGCGCTCGGCCTTTGGCTCCGAAGCGAACGCATCCATCTCCGGTTGGCTGCGACAGCCAATGCAGAGATAAACGCCATTGGGCAGCTTGCAGGCATCCTTTTCATCTGGCGCAATCTCGCCAGAGCAATGATTGCAATAAATAGGCTCTTTAATGTCCAATTTGATCCGGATGGCGCCCAGCCGAATCTCATCGCCGTCGTAGAGGGCATGTTCATCAAAGGGGATTTCGGCCGCTTCTTCGGCGCTCAATTCCCGGTCGCGTTTGCCGATGAGCCGGCCATTGACGCGCGTGCCGCTACGGCTGCCGAGGTCGCGGACGCGGACATCGGGAGGATTGATATCGATCAGGCAATGATGCCGCGACACCGATTGATGGGCCCGGTCCCTGGGAAAACGAATCTGGCAGTCGGCATCGCGGCCGAGGAGGATCGTCGTTCGCTCTTCGAACACGAAACGACGCACGATCTCCGATCGGCCTATGATTTCGAGCGTGACAGTTGCGGACATGCGGCTGCTCCGCCACGAGTGACGATTTGCGAAATCTCACCAAATAATGATAACACAAGCGAGCGCCGGTGATGAATGGGGTGTTACACTCTCTTGACGTTTGAAACCGCCGCCTCTCCTATTCAGTATAATGACCGCCGACTTGATTTGTTCCCTTGCTCCTTCGAGGAAATCCCCGATGCGACGCTTCGCTCTGCTTGGATTGCTGCTTGTGCCCGCCATCGTATTTGCCTTCCATTATGACCCGACCAAGGAAAAGCCCGAAGCGAAAGCGACGTCGACCAAGTCAGCTGCGCGGGTCGTCGCGCCGTTTGCGCTGACCGACGCGGTCAACGGTAAGAGTTGGGATTGGAAAGAACTCAAAAAGCCCCGAGCCGTGGTCGTCGTCTTCCTCGGCACCGAGTGCCCGATCAATAACGCCTACACGACCCGGCTCGTCGAGCTGAACGCCAAATATAGCAAAGAAAACGTCGTCTTCGTCGGCATTAACAGCAATAGCCACGACACGCCGATCAAGATCGCGGCGCATGCCAAAGAACATGGACTGACGTTTCCGGTGCTCAAGGACTCTGGCAATGTCGTCGCCGATCAGTTCGGCGCGCTGCCGCACGCCGGAAGCGTTCGTCGTCAGTCCCGAAGGTACGGTTCTTTATCAAGGGCGGATCGACGACCAGGTGGGCTACAACTTCAAGCGCTTCCACACCGACGCGCGACGATCTTGCCAAGGCGATCGACGAAGTCCTCGCCGGGAAAGCCGTGAGCGAAGCCTCGACGCCGGTCCTCGGCTGCCTCATCTCACGGGCCATGACGCCGAAGACCGAAGGCACCTACACCTTCACGAAAGACGTCAGCCGGATCCTGCAGAACAAATGCCAGGAATGTCATCGTCCCGGCCAGATTGGGCCGATGCCTTTGCTCACCTACGAAGACGCCCTGTCGTGGTCGAGCATGATTCGCGAAGTGGTCGACGAGAAGCGGATGCCGCCGTGGCACGCCGACCCGAAGCATGGCACCTTCGCCAACGATCGCAGCCTGACGGAAGAAAGCCGTAAGGCGTTGCTTGGCTGGATCGATCAGGGTTGCCCTAAAGGAGACATAAAAGACCTTCCACCCGCAAAGTCGTATACAGAGGGGTGGTCTATCGGGAAGCCCGACGTGGTTTTCTCCATGCCCAAGAAGTTCACCGTACCGGCCAAAACTGGTCGGAATGGCATCAAATACCAATATTTCCAGGCTGAGACCGGCTTCGATAGCGATATGTGGGTGCGCGCGGCGGAAGCGAAGCCGGGCAACCGGGCCGTCGTTCACCATATCATCGTCTATGTATTCAACCTCAAAGGCGGCCCGAAGCGCGAACGCACTGCCGACGACATCGGCGATGGCTTCTTGATCGCCTGGGCCCCCGGCGATCTCGGTTCGGTCTATCCCGAAGGCATGGCCAAGAAGATCCCCAAAGGTTCGACGATCGTATTCCAAATGCACTACACGCCCAATGGCGTCGAGCAAGACGATCTCTCTTCAGTTGGTTTGATCCTGTCCAAAGAGCCGCCGAAATATGAAGTTCGCACCCGCTCAATCGCGCAACGCCTGCTCATCATCCCGCCGGGAGAGAGTAACTACGAATCGCGCTCCGCTTCGACCTGGAGCAAGGACGCCGTCCTGATTAGCTTGTTTCCACACATGCATCTGCGCGGCAAGGATTTCTCGTTCCGAATCGTTTATCCGGACGACAAGACCGAGACGCTTCTTTCCGTGCCACGCTACGATTTCGGCTGGCAGGCCAACTACAACCTCAAGGATCACCTCAAGTTGCCTGCTGGCACGCGCATCGAGTGCAAGGCCCACTTCGACAACTCGGACGGTAATCCAAACAATCCGAACCCGAAGAGCTGGGTAGCCTGGGGCGACCAAACCTGGGAAGAGATGATGATCGGGTTCGTGGATTACTACTATCTGCCGGAGAAGAAGTAAGAGATCAATAAGCCCCCTCGCCCCTTTCAGGGGAGAGGGGTTGGGGGTGAGGGGACCGAGTTTCCGCAGACTTTGTCCCCTCACCCCCAACCCCTCCCCTGAAAGGGGCGAGGGGCGTGTGACGGCCCCGTCAATCCGCATAATCGTCTTATCCGGCAGTGTCGCGGCAGCCGCGATCTCTTCTGTCTTTACTGTCTCTTTACAGTACAAACGCTCCAAGCCGATAATCCGTTATGCTATACTGGTTGAATCCAGAGCCATCCCATGCCATACGAGAGACGCCGATGAAGATATGGAATATGCTGCGAAAACTGCGTTCCAACGTCGCCAGCCAGCGCTCGTCGCGGACGATGCTCAATCTCGAAGCGCTGGAGACTCGCTCGCTTCTCTCGGCGAACGCATCGGGCCTTATCAGCGGCGTGGCCTTCGTCGATCACAACGATAATGGCAAGCTAGATCCGGGCGAGGCGACCTTGCCTGGGATCGCGGTGACCTTGACCGGGTCGACGACACAAGGCACAGCCGTCAAGACGACCGCGATCACAGCCGCGAATGGCTCGTTTGCCTTCGAAAATGTCCTGCCTGGCAGCTATCAGGTCGGCATCGCTCCTGTGCCGGGCTTGCTCGGCGGCAGCGCGAGCTTGTCCGATCTCAATGCGTCCGGCTCGGGCATTAAGGTTGTTTCCGGCATCAGCGTCACTAGCAACCAAAGCACAACGCAGAACTTCGGCTATCTCGGCCTAGCTCCAACCGCGATTTCGCTGCGGCAATTCTTGACGACGACAACCCCTTCAAGCTTCGCGACGACGATCGGCAACACTCCGGGCAGCGGCATAGCCTTGGCGAATTATCGGCCCAACAGCGCTCCGGTCGTCGCTAAGCCGATCGCGAATGTCGTGGTCGCTGAAAACGCGTCACCCACCGTGATTAATCTGACAAACAACTTCACGGATCCCGATATTACTAACAGTGAAGTAACGTTTAATATCCCAGGGCATCCGCTCACGGTGACGTTGTTCGACACGGCAACCCCAATTGCGGTGGCGAACTTCTTCGACTATGTAAACTCCGGTAAGTATAATAATGCGATCTTTAGCCGTCTTGTCTCCGGCTTCGTATTGCAGGGTGGAGGCGCGACCCTCGGTACGAACTCCTCTGGCACAACGCTAAATCCGATAACCACCAACCCAGCGATCCAAGGCGAGTTTGGCGTTTCCAATACGACAGGCACTCTGGCATTTGCTCTTTCGGGAAGTCCCTCCGACCCGAACAGTGGCACGGATCAGTTCTTCTTCAATTTGGCGAATAACTCGGCTAACCTGGATGCGCAAAAGTTCACTGTCTTCGGTCAGGTCGCGACCCCGACTGACCAAGCGACGCTAAACACGCTGGCTACCACGACCGTGAAAAATGAAAGCAGTAGCTCGGTCGCTGCAACCTTGCCAAGCGTCGATCTCAGTGACCTCCCGCTCACGAACTATACGGGAACAAACTTCCCGTCAGATACGAGCGCAAGTAATTATCTCGTCATCAATAGCATCACGACCGATCGGCGCGATGAATACTTGACCTATTCAGTGGTCAACAACACCAACCCGAGCTTGGTGTCGACGTCGGTCACGAATGAAAACCTGACGCTCGTTTATGGCGCAGGTAAGACCGGAAGTGCCGCCATCACTGTCGAGGCGACCGATCGTTATGGAGCCACCGTCGAGACGACGTTCAACGTGACCGTCAACGCCCCGCAACCGCCGTCCGTCACGAATGTCACGATCGGAGCGGATAGCGCGACAGCCACCAAGGTTCTGACGGCAAGCTTCACGACGCAAGATCCGCAAGGCAGCACAGTGACCACGTCCAATCAGTGGTACCAAAACGGTGTCGCCATCCCCAACGCGACAGCGGCCACGCTCGATTTGACGAAGCTGAGCAGCGTCAAGGCCGGCGATAAGTTCACCATCACCGTCACGCCGAACGACGGCACGCTCACGGGATCGACCTTCACCAGCGAACCGGTGACGATCAGTAGCGTCGTGCCGACGTCGGCGGGCGCGACGACGATAACCTCGGCCACGCTCGACACTCCGACGGTCACATCGGTCACCATCACGCCGACGTCGCCTACCACGACGACGGTGCTTACTGCAAACGTCTCCAGCACCGACCCGGCGACCTTTACCTACCAATGGAAGCGCAACGGTACGGCGATCAGCGGCCAGACCGGCAAAACGCTGGACTTGAGCAAGGTCGGCGGTGTGAGTAACGGAGACATGATCACCGTTACAGTCACGCCAGCGTTTGGTTCGCTTACCGGAACCGCCGTGACGAGCAGCTCTGTAACGATCCCAGGCCCGGCCGTGACGTTCGTTTCCATAGCCCCGGACAACGCGACGAACACGAAGACGCTCACGGCTACGCCGACGTCAACCGACACCCTAGGTAACACGGTAACTTATACCTATCAGTGGTCGCAGAATGGCACCGCGATTCAGGGCTCGACGTCGCCCCTTCTCGACTTGACCGCGCTCTCGGGGGTCGCCGCGGGCGACAAGTTCACGGTCCAGGTAACGCCGAGTGACGGTACGATCACTGGAACGGCCTTCACCAGCAACGCGGCGATCATCAAGACCACCTCGCCGATCACACTCAACCCGCCGACGCTAACGGCGCTGAATATCACGCCGACCACCGCGACGACAACGACCACGCTGACGGCATTGCCGACAAGCTCCGACCCGGCGACATTCACCTACCAATGGAATCGGAACGGCACAGCCATCGCCGGTCAGACGGCCACGACGCTTGACCTGACAAAGGTCCCAGGCGTCGTTACGGGAGACAAGATCACCGTTACCGGGACGCCCGCCGAAGGAGGCGTGGTTGGTTCGCCGGTGACGAGCAGTGCGGTCACGCTGTCGTAAACGTCTTTTAAATAGCCCCCGGCTTGCCGGGGGCTTTCCCTACAGCCCCCGGCTTGCCGGGGGCTTTCCCTACAGCCCCCGGCTTGCCGGGGGCTTTCCCTACAGCCCCCGGTTTACCGAGGGTTTTTCGTTTACCCCTCGGCAAGCCGGGGGCTATAAAAGGACCCGCAAAACCGTCATTTCCCACTTTGCGTGTCAAATAGGAAAGTCCGGCACCCCTCCTTACCGATAGATTCCCTACACGAGGCGCGGATTGCACGCACACCCCTCACGCTGAGGGCTGAGCGCGAATGGACTCGTTATCGTCGATGGGGACATGAAGCCATGCTCAAGCGAATGATCTTAGCCCTCGGCACGGGGTTGATCTCTGTCGGATCGACCTTCGCTCAAGCACCGGTAGCCGTGCCTCCCATGCCGCCGCCGGCGCTGACCGACACGGCCGCTATCCCGCATTCCGTCACCATGGCTGAAGAAGCTCCCGGCGGCAATTATTGGGTCACGACCGATTATCTCCTCGGCTTGTTGCGCGGCGACAATGTCCAGCCGTTGGTAACGACCAGCCGGGCGGGTACGCCGCTGTCGTCGGCCGGTATTTTGTATTCGCCCGGCAGCAGCGTCCTTAATGGTGGAAATATCGTCAATGAAGATATCCGCTCCGGCCTCCGTTTCGGCGCCGGCGCCTGGCTGACAGCCGATCACGTCTATAGCATCGAGGCTGGATTCACCATGCTCGAGAGCCAATCGAGCGTCTTTTCCGCCGCGTCGGACGGTTCCACCATTTTGGCTCGGCCCTACATCGATGCCGCCACCGGCTTGCGCCAGGCTCAGGTGGTCGCGTTCCCGGGCAGCTCGAGCGGCGAAATCGATAGCCGAGTAAGTTCAGGGAATTTCTACGAAACCCATATCGACCTAGCGGAAACGCTCGTGAACAACAGTGGCTTCCGGCTCGATACATTGATTGGCTATCGCTTTTACAACTACAACGAAGGTCTCCGTATCCATCAGAGTTTGTCGCCGACAGGCACAGCCTTCGTGCCGGGCACGCAGATCACCAGTCAGGACGACTTCGTCACGCACAATTATTTCAACGGCCTGGACCTGGGCGTACGCACGCAGTATTGCATGGGAGACTTGACCCTCGGCATCCTGGGTAAGATTGCCGTGGGCGGCATCGATCGCGACGTAAACATCGCCGGAAGCACCACAACCTCCGTGCCGGGTACCACGCCGCTGGTCGCCAACGGCGGCCTCTATGCCCTGCAAAGCAATATCGGCAACCACAAGCAGGGCGAATGGGCAACCATGCCCGAGCTAGGCCTCGATGCCAGCTGGCGCATCTCCTCCAACGTCAAAGCCAAGCTCGGCTATTCGCTCTTCTACCTCGAACGCGTTGCCCGCGCCGCCGACCAGGTCGATTTCACGGTAAACACAAACCTGCTTCCCCCAGTCGGCACCTCGCCTGCCGGCTCTAATCATCCGTTTTATTCGACCACCCGAACAGACATGTGGGGACAGACCGTCAATCTCGGACTCGAAATCGATTTTTGATTCTCGGCGATCGTCGCATTTCGCGGGACGGCTCTCCTAGCCGTCCCGTTTCACGTATACTGACCGAGTTACCCCGGCTCTCAGTCCGGGGTCGCACTCGGGATCCTTCAGGATGCGAAACCTCTTTCTCAGGGCACGTCGTCGACCACGGATGACTCTCTTCCTGACTTTCCTTGTTTTCTTTGTTGTCCTGAACGTGCTGGCGTATCGCTTCGCTTACTACTTGACGCATTTCGTGCCCGCTGCCGAGCATTCCGTACCGCATTCCTATTGGCAGCGCATCGGCGGTGTTTTACGTGGCAATCTGCTTCCCCGGGCCAAGAATATCATCGATCCCGCCGCGGTAACACTGCCGTTCGAAACTCTCAAGATCGACGGCCGGCGCGGCAAGCTCGAGGCCTGGTATATCCCGCACGACGACCCCGCGGGCGTGGTGCTCTTCTTCCACGGCTATGGCGGCTGCAAGGCGGAACACCTTCCCGAGGCCAAGGCCTTGTTCGCGCTTGGCTACTCCGGTTTCCTGGTCGATTTTCCCGGCAGCGGCGGCTCCGACGGCGACGCCACTACCATCGGCTACCACGAATCGGAGGATGTCGCCAAGTGCGTCGCCTATGTCCGCGAGCGCTGCCCCGATCGGAAAATAATCCTTTACGGAGTGTCTATGGGCGCAGTGGCCGTGCTACGCGCTCTGGCAGTGCAACAGGTCGAGGTCGATCGCGTGATCTTAGAATGCCCCTTCGACCGCCTGATCACGGCCGTCGGCATGCGCATGCGCATCCTCGGCGTGCCGCTTTATCCGCTGGCACATCTGCTGGTCTTCTGGGGCGGCGTGCAAAATGACTTCAACGGCGCGGCGCATAACCCCGTCGAGTATGCCCGCGCGGTGCGCTGCCCGGTCCTGCTGATGCAGGGCGACAAGGACGACCGCGTGCTGCTCCTGCACGCGCAAGAGATCTACGCCAACCTCGCCGGTAAGAAGACGTTGCACATTTTTCAGGGAATGGGGCACGAGGAGTATTTGGCCAAACAACCCAAAGAGTGGCATGAGACCGTCGAAGCATTTTTGAAGGAATGACGAACGATATTGCGGCTAAACGGGGCGGTCACACGACCTCCCCCGCTAACCCCGCCAACCCTTCGCTCCCCATCGGGATAGTCGCATCACCGATCTTCAATAGATACATATCATCTAACGGCTGATAGCTCACGATCTGGACGCACGCGCCCGGCAATAAGCCGAGCTCTCGCCAGCGACGAAGGCGTTCGGGGCTGTCGTCTTGCACTTCGCGGATGATGATCGATTGGCCCGCCTCGAAAGTGCCGAGCGGTTGCAGTTTGCGCTCGGCGAGGGCCCCCTCGGACGTCGGAATGGGATGGCCGTGGGGATCTTCCGGCGGCTCGCCTAGAAAGGCGGCGAGCGCTTGTTCCAGGCGTGGCGAGATGGCGTGTTCGAGAGCTTCGGCTTCGGCGTCGACCTCGCTCCAATCGAGGCCGAGACGGGTCAGCAACACTTCCACCAGCCGATGGCGCCGAATGACGCGGCGGGCTTCGCTGACTCCCGTCGCCGTCAGCTGCGCGCCGTAGCCCGGCTCATAATTGACCCAGCTTGCCTCGGCCAGGCGTTTGAGCATCCCGGTAACGGAGGGAGCCCGGACGCCCAGGCGCGTCGCGATCTCGACCGGCGTCACCTGACGCGCCACGCCGCCGAGGCCATGAATCGCCTTGAGATAATCCTGCTCGGCGTAGGTCGGCTGATCGGCCATGAAATCGGCCCCGTACAAGTTGCGCAACGCCCCGGCCCTTGCATTTGAGCGTATGTGATCGGGATCTTTCGGGCTACTCCATTCCAAACGTTCTCTCGTGTCGTGCGTATTCTTCTCTTGCTGTTGCGCGCCGTCATCGTTATACGTCGCCGTTCCATCGAATCAGGAGGGTCTCAATGCTACGATGCCGCTTTCTAGGACGAGGGCTGGCGCGAGTCTCTCTGTGCCTCTCGGCTTATTTAGTGGCGGTGCCGCCGGCGTCGGTGCGCGCCCAAGATTCGTCCGCGCCCATCGTCGATCTGGCGCCAAAGGTGCCAACGCTCGTGCTCGATGACATGCCGTGGGCGCTGCGGCAGGGGAGCACCCCCACGCGGAAAGTGCAGACCAAGAGTGACGGCGAGTGGGGCACCGTCACGTCGCAGGTCACTCTTAATGACTTCGACCCGGCGTCTGTATGGGACGATCAGGTTAGGCAGCGCGCCTGGAAACGGGACGACTCCTGGCGCTATTCCCTCACAGGCCAGTTCTTTGTTTTTGGGCAACTCGGTGCCAATAGTGATGAAGCGGCGCAAGCCGATGCAAAAGTCAATGGTCGAACGGGCGTGGCGTGCAAGCTCCCGCTGTCGTTGTTGGGAGACGGCGAAGTACAGTTGCGCAGCGGGCCGTCGCTTACATATACCGATCCGTTCCGAACAGACCGGACGCGCGAAAAATCGGAGTGGTTGCTCGAAGTCCAAGGCCGACTCTCTCTCGTCGCCGGCGTCGGTCTCGAATACGAGGGGAGCATGATTCCCGCACTGACTCCTTACGACAAGCAATCGATCAACCAGGATATTCGGTTAGCCTTCCCCCTGGGCGACAACGGCAAGTTCAAGCTCGGCGCGAAACGACACTGGGAATCGTTTTTGCAAGACGCACGCTCAGGTACGGATTCGACGGAGCTTTACTTCGGGATTGAATTGTCGAGGTAAGAGGTTGCGTCAAACATTTGTGGTGGCACGTTGGAAACGTGCCACCACAACTCCGGCACGTTGGAAACGTGCCACCACAATTGTCTCTCTTTACTTAACCTCTAATTTCAGATCCTTGAACCGCACTTCCATTGGACCGCCGGAGTGAATCTGGAGTCCAAAAATACCGCGCCGCGAGATTTTCGGATCGTCGAGATCGACGCACGGTTTGCCGTTGATCCAGGTGCGAATATGGCTGCCCTCGGCGAGGACCTCATAGTCGTTCCATTCGTCCTGTTTGACGAATGGATCGCCCGGTTTATCGGAGAGTATGCCGCGGCCGCTCTCTTCGTAGAGCTTGCCCCACCAGCCTTTGCCGACGTCGGCTTGTGGGCCGCGCATTTCGCCGTCGGGCAAAGCCTCGCTGCGGAATTGGATGCCGCTGTTTTCCTTGTCGGGGGTTAGCTTCACTTTGACGGTGAGGCGGAAGTCCTTGGCGACCAGCTGACTCTTGAGGAAGTCGTTCTTTTTTAGCCCCGTCGTCTTGCCGACGATCTCGCCGTTTTCGACTTTCCAGAGCTTGGGGTCGCCGTCCCAGCCGGTGAGGTCCTTGCCGTTGAAGAAATCCTTGGCGTTGTCCTTGGTGGCCAGGATCTGCGTCTGCGTCGGATTTTGCAGGTATGCGAACAAGGCACGGACTTCCTCGTCCGTGAGCGGTTTGAGGAGGTCGTCGGGCATCATCGACAGGGGGCTCTGATTTCTTTCGGCGACGTCGTCTTTGCTTACTGTCAGCGTTTCGGTGGCGGTCACGACGGTCAGCGCCGCCGGTGTCTCGCCGCGGACGATCCCGGTGATGACGCGGCCATTTTTCAGATCCAGGATCGTCGCGGCATATTCCTTGGGAATGACAGCGCTCGGATCGAGGATATTCTCCAGCAAATAGTCGAGGTTGGCGCGATTCGAGCCGGTAATCTCAGGGCCAACTTTGCCGCCGACGCCGTAGAGCGTGTGACACTGCTGGCATGTCTTGGCGAACACAGCCCGGCCCAGGGCCAGGTCCGGCTTGATCGGTGACGGCATCGTCAATTTCTGCCGCAGCCCGGTGATGAGTCGCAGACGATCGGCGGGCGTCGTGCGGACAATTCCCCAGACGTCGGCGATCCGTTTGTCGAGCGCGGCGTCTTTCAGGTTGCGAATCTGCCGAATGACGTCGGCCGAGACATCGGACGGGGCAATCTTTTTCGTATCGATCGCTTGCACGAGTGCCTGCGCATAATGGACGCGTGCGGCCAAGGTATTGAGCGCGTCGCGCTTCTCCTCGGGCGTCAGGCTGCCGTAGGCGTCGAGAATGATATTAGGCGTTTTCGGATCGTCATAGGAGGCCAAGGCACGGATGGCGTCGCCTTTCAGGCCTTTCTCCGCGACGAGCTTTTGCAGGAGTGCCGGCAACTCTTTATCCTGCGCGGCCAACAACGCGTTCAGAGCGCTGCGCCGAGTGCCGAGGTTGCCTTTGTCATCCGCGAGAACTTTACGCATTTCCGCCGAGGCCTTGGAGTCGCCGAAAGTCACGCCCAGCGTGAGCGCCTGCGAACGCACTTCGGCGTTGTCGCTCTGTTGCAACCGGACGAAGGCCTCGGGCCAGGTTGGAGGCATCGCCACCTGGCGCCGCCCTTTGAGGACTTCGTTGATAGCACGCAGGAACGTCAATTGCCCTGAAGCATCACTGGACTTCGCCAGCGCGGACACGAGGAGCTGGAGCGTCTCCGGAGTGCCATTGGCACCGATGCGGCGAATCATATATCCCAGGATCGACGGCAGTTTGGCCTGCGTAGCCAGGGCGAGGGCCTTGCCCGGATCCGTGCCGCCGAGCGGCTCGGCGGCGTACCAATACATGAGCGGCAAATTGTGATCCGTCGCGTCCTCGGCATGAGCCAAGAGTCCTTCCAGCACGTTCCAACGCTGTCCGAGCGGCAGCCTTTGCATTCCGGAAGCCAGGTACAAGCGCACGACCGGCGACGGATCGATGCGCGCCAGTTCGCCGAGTTTGGCTAACAATTCCGTGGACGCCTTGCCGCCTTCGAGGGCGAGCTGGATCGTCCAGGCGCGGATGTGGGCGCCCTTGTCGACGAGCCCTTTGCTGATGCGCTCGGGCGTCAGACCGCCGGTGACGTGGAGCGCCCAGAGGCCACGGAGGCGCCGCGTCTCATCGGGATGGCCGAAAGCGATGGCATCCAACGCCTCATGCACCTTTGGATTGCCGCCCCGCTCTTGCAGCAGCCGGCGCGCGTGGCGGACGAACCAATCGTTGTTGTTCAATTGCAGATCGACGAGTTCGTTGTCCGAGAGCTTGCGCAAATCAGGCTGGACGAACTTGGTGCCGCGGTAGCTGACTTTGTAAACTCGGCCATTCGAGCGATCCCAAATCTCCGGTTGTCCAGTATGGCAGGCTTGCTTGTCGTACCAGTCGATGAGGTAGACGTTGCCGTCGGGGCCGTAGCGGAAGTTGATGAAGCGGGCCCATTCGTCGTTGGCCAGCAGAAAATCAGGACCATGACCGCCGACGTAGCCGGAGCCTTTCGGATTGAGAATATCCTCATTGAGGCGCTTGCCGTGGATGTTGCCCATGAACATGTTGTCGCGGTACTCCGTCGGCCACGAGCCGCCGAGATAGATCATCGTGCCGCAGTGGGCGTGACCGCCGCCGAGACTGTCCGAGCGATTGTTACCGCCGTGCGGATTGGCGCCGACATAGTGCAGATGGTCGGCGATCGTCTTGATGTCGTCGTAGGTGTAGGGGTTGAAATGATTGCCGGCCTGCCTTTGAAAACGGCCGCCCTGAATCATGTGGAAGAGATGCGGGATGACGCAGGCCTCGCAAAAGGCCTGGCCAAAATCGTTGAAGTCGAGGCCCCAGGGATTGCTCGTCCCTTCGGCGAAGACCTCGAAGACGTGCCTGGTCGGATGATAGCGCCAGACGCCGGCGTTGATCGGTATGCGCTGAGCATTCGGCGTCCCCGGCTTGCCGACGCGCGAATGCGTGAAGACGCCGTGACAGCCGTAGAGCCAACCATCTGGGCCCCATGAAAACGTGTTCAGCGTCTCATGCGTGTCTTGATAGGCCCAGCCATCGAGCAGGATTTGCGGCGGGCCGGATGGCTTATCTTCGCCGTCTTTTCTGGGGATGAACATAAGGTATGGCGCCGCTCCGACCCAGACGCCGCCGAAGCCGACTTCCAGGCCGCTGACGAGGTTCAGCCCTTCCATGAAGACGGTGCGTTTATCGAAGGTTCCTTTGCCCGTGGTATCCTCAAAAATGACGATGCGATCCTTCGCTTCCTTGTCGGGCCGGCGAATCGGATACGAATACGCCTCGGCGACCCAGACGCGGCCGCGGTCGTCGAGGCACAACGCGATCGGTTGAGCGACATCAGGCTCGCCGGCGAACAACTTGACATCGAAGCCCTCGGGCACGGTCATGACGCTGGCCGCCTTGTCGGGCGGCAGACCGGCATATTTGTAAACGTCGGGTGTTATAACAACCGGCGCGGCGACCTTGGGTTTCTCCGTGTGAAAACGGAAATCATCGAAGTTTACGTGTCCCCAATGTCCGGTATGCTTGTCGACAAGGCGGATGAAGATTTCTTTGCCCATCACAGACTTGAGATCGACGGCTGCGCGGTGCATGGTCTCGTCTTCGGCACCGGAGGAGCGATGGAAAACTTCGCCGTTATCTTTGCGAACGAGCTCGACACAGGTCGTCGCATGCGGGCCGCCGCCGATGAGGAACGAAGCCCAGGGATGCGTCACTTTGAAAGCGACCGACGTGAGCGTTCCTTCCGCTTTGTCGCCCAGGAGTTCAAAGCCGCCGATCCAGTATTGTCCTTGATGCTGGCTCTTCATGTCCGTGCGGCGCTTGGCGACGAGATCGCCCTTGACCGGCTGGCCCTTGAAGGCTTCGCCTTCGGCCTTCCAGTCCTTGAGCGTGCCGGTCTCGAAGTCGAGGTTGAGCGGCTTGCCGTCAGAACCGACGGGCAATACACCCCCAGGCGGCTCGGTCGACTGCAGGTCGGCCGCGGGAGCGACGAGAGCAAGACCACCCATCAGGCAGACGAGCAACAGAACACGGCTCATGGAAACTCCGGGAGAGAACTTGGTCGATGCACGTCAAGCGATCCACGACGTTCCTTCATTGTGAGGATGCACGCGGCAGGATCAATGGAAAAATAGCGCTCGAGCGCGGTTTGTTCACAGGCTCGGAGCGCGAGGTCGTAAACTAACCGAAACGCCGTCGTGATAATCACGATTTGAGAGAGCCATGCTTCAATACGGTTTTGTGCGTGTAGCCACGGCTACGCCGATCCTGCGGGTCGCTGACTGTCTCTTCAACGCCGATCAAATCGTCGGCCTCATGCGGCGCGCGGAGGACGAGGCGGTCGCGGTCCTGGTCTTTCCCGAGCTGGCGCTCACCGGCTACACCTGTGCCGACCTGTTTCAGCAATCAACGCTGCTGCGCGGCGCTGGAGGGTTTGAAAACGCTGCTCGACGCGACCGCGACAGGGGTGTTCTCCGGCGTCGCCATCGTCGGCCTGCCGCTCGCGCTCGATAATCAGATCTTCAATTGCGCAGCCGTGCTCCATCGAGGCAAGGTGCTCGGCATCGTTCCCAAGTCATATGTGCCGAATTACAAAGAGTTTTACGAGGAACGCTGGTTCGCGCCGGCGAGCCAGTCGACCAGCGGAGCCATTACGCTCTTTGGCCGGTCGATCCCATTCGGCACCGATCGTCTCTTCACCGCGACCGATTTCGAGAACCTCAAAATCGGCGTCGAGATCTGCGAGGATCTGTGGGTGCCGATCCCGCCGAGCTGTGGCCAAGCCCTGGCCGGCGCGACCGTGCTTGTCAATCTCTCCGCCAGCAATGAAGTGATTGGGAAAGCCAATTACCGCCGTCAGCTCGTCGAGAATCAGTCGGGCCGTTGCATGGCGGCTTATCTCTACGCGGCAAGCGGCGTTTGGGAATCGACAACCGACGTCGTCTTCGGTGGCCATTGCTTGATCGCCGAGAATGGTGTTCTCCTCGCGGAGGCTCGGCGCTTTCAGCGCGACTCGGCGTTGCTCGTCGCCGACGTCGATCTCGATCGACTGCTCTCGGATCGCCAGAAGAACAACAGTTTCTTTTCCTGTCTCGAACGAACGGGCGGCAATCAATCGTATTTCCAAATACCATTTGCGATCAATCCGACCGCTAAAGTTCCCGATCAGCTGGTGCGCACGATCGACGCTCACCCTTTCGTGCCACAAGGTCAGGCTCAATTGCGCGAGCGGTGTGAGGAGATCTTTCAAACGCAGGTGGCCGGATTGGCCAAGCGGCTGGAGCATATCGGCAAGCCATCGGTGGCGATCGGCGTTTCGGGCGGGCTCGATTCGACGCTGGCCCTGCTCGTGACTTGCAAGACGATGGACCTGATCCAATGTCCTCGTTCGCAGATCCACGCCCTGACGCTACCCGGCTTTGGCACGAGCAGTCGCACCCGCGTCAACGCCCAAGCACTGATGCGACAGCTCGGTGTCAGTGCCAAGGAAATCGATATTCGCAATCTTTGCCTCGAAGAGATGCGGGCGCTCGGCCATCGGCCTTTCGGCATCCCTTTGGAAGGACTCGACGTCGCAGCCTTCGCCGACCTGCTGCGCCAGGTGCCGACCGACCGACACGACGATCTCGTCTTTGAAAATGTGCAAGCGCGCATGAGGACCAGCGTCCTCATGAACAGCGGTTTCGTCGTCGGCACCGGGGACCTGTCCGAATCGGCACTCGGCTGGTGTACCTACAATGGCGATCATATGAGCATGTACAACCCCAATGCCAGCATTCCGAAAACGTTGGTACGGTTCCTTGTCGGCTGGGCCGCGCGCAACGAGTTCGAAGGCGAGGCGGCCAAGACCCTGCTCGATATCGTCGCTACCGTCATCTCCCCGGAGCTGCTGCCTCTCGGTGCCGATGGCGCCTCCGGCCAACTGACCGAGAGCACGATCGGTCCTTATGAACTGCACGATTTTTTTCTATTTCACTTCCTGCGCTATGGCGCGCCGCCAGAGAAGATTCTCTTTCTGGCGACCCAGGCAAAGTTCGATGTCCAATACACCACCGACGAGATCCGCCATTGGCTGGCGCTGTTCCTGCGGCGTTTTTTCAATCAACAGTTCAAGCGCTCCTGTCTCCCCGACGGCCCAAAAGTCGGCTCAATCAGCCTGTCCCCGCGCGGCGACTGGCGCATGCCGACCGACGCTGTGGCGAAGCTGTGGCTTGATTCGTTGGCGAAGTGAGGGATTGTACAAATCACACCGTTATGGCACGGTCTCCTGACCGTGCCACGCGGTCTGACTGAAGGTCTCCGTTCGGTAAAATTCGGGAAGACATGCGGTCGGAAAGATTGGCACGGTCAGGAGACCGTGCCACAACGCGAGGCTACGTCCTCTTTCTGCGCGTCTCTTTCTGCGTCCACTATCCGCCGTCGTTGCGGGCTTGCGCTCACCGTGGTCCCCCTAATGATCGGCGTGCATGTGACGATGGAGAATAGTAGAGTCGAGAAGTGGCGCGGTGGTTTAGGTCGAGTCCAGCGGTATCCGGCCCTTTCGTTGGCCGGTGCCTCAATCTCCCGGCCATGCCCCGTTTCCACTTCCCGCTCGTCGAACCGGACGGGCCCTATTAAGGCATCCGGCTCTCGGACAAGGTAACTCATGCGTTCGCTCACAAGACGCGAGGTCGCGGTCGCCCTGGAAGCCACACTAATCCCAGGTCCTCACGCAGGTAACGATCCGAATAACACTGTCGGGCCGTACCCTGCACGCGGTGCTTCCGACCCAGCCACTGACGGAGCCGTTGACAGGTGTGCGCCATCACCTGCTTCATGGCCGGGGCCGTGTTACCGAGACAAAAATAGTTCGCCCAGCCCACCAGTCGGCTGTTGACGCGAGTTATTAACGCCCGGCAAGACAACCACTGCCACGTTCGGCTGGTCTGATCGCGGATCACCTCACAGATCCCGTGGATCTTCTTGACGGCCGGACGGGGACCGATGTAGCTACGCCCCGTCTTCGGCGACCAGTTCCGACCGAACGTGTAACCCAAAAACGAAAACGTCTCGTCCGGCAAGCGGCAAACCCGGGTCTTCGTCTCGTTCACCGTCAACCGCAGCTTCGACATCATGCGCCGCATCACCGCCTCGGCTTCAAGAGCCGTACCACGGCAGCAGATCACAAAGTCGTCCGCATAATTGACGATACGCGCCTCAAGACGATTGGCATGCCCGTTTGTCTTCCAGCCCAGCACGAAGCGACGCATGTAGAGATTCGCCAGCAGCGGCGAGAGCACGCCCCCTTGCGGGGTGCCGCGACCCTCGTCCTTGTTGCGAGTCGTTCGACGCTTGTCCCCACGATCTCCAAGGTCTTCCACCGGTGCCTCCAACCAGCTTTTGATCAGGGCCAGTAGTAGCCCGTCACTAAGCCGTCGGCTCACCGATGCCATTAACTCGGCGTGGGGGATGCTATCGAAGTACCCACTCAAGTCCGCATCGACAATCTCCGTATGCCCGTTGTCTAGCAACAATTGGACCTGCTCGATCGCGTCCAGAGCGCTTCGGCCTTGCCGATAAGCAAATTGTTCCGGCTGCAAGTCCGCCTCGAAGATCGGCTCCAAGACGAGCAACACAGCCATCTGCACGACACGGTCGCGGATCGTTGGAATGCCCAACGGTCGCTGTTTGCCATCCGACTTCGGTATGTACACCCGTCGGACTGCTTGCGGGCGATACGCTTTGTTTCGGAGTTCTTCCGTCAGTTCACCCAGCCAACGGTCCAGCCCGTACTCCTCGATGTCCGTGAACGTCTGGCCATCCACCCCCGCCGCGCCGTCGTTAGCGGCACAGCACAGGTACGCATGGCCCAGCACATCGGCCCGGTACACCTTGTCGTACAACGCATAGAACCGATAGGTGGGTGCTCTCTTCGCTTTGGCATGCAACGTCTCCTGGAGTTTCCGAACCGTATCGGGAGGTGTTAGGCTCATCACCAATCTCCTGGCTCTCTTTCCTTCGGACGCTGTCCTTGAACCAAGGCCCCTTCCCTCCACCGGCGTTACCCGGCTTCAGCGGTACTACGAGCCTCTCCGCCACCCCAAGCGGCCCGGCCTGTCCCTCGCGGGCGTCCGGTTGGCACTGCTGCCACCGCAGGGGGTTTCCCGTGTTGCGTTAACTTTCCTATGCCGACATGCCGTCGCCATTACCCCGGTGGCAACGCGGGTGGGGCTAAAGTCGTTCCCCCTGTATCCTCGCGTCTGCGGCCTTCCCCATCCCTTTGCTGGGTCGGCTACCACATTACCCGTTTCGAGGCCTGCTCAGCGTTCACTCACGTTACGGCCTGCCTGCTCGCGGAGTCGCTCAAACGACCCTTTCCATCGAAGGCTTCGACAGTTTCGTTACCTCCACTGCCGCTCCGATTGCTACCGGCTGGAACGACCAGTTGCCGGGTGGGATTCGCACCCACTGAAAAGTCACGCCTTGGCACGGCGCACAAAGGGGTCAGGTTTGCTCCGTAGAAAACCCCCAGCTGCACCGTCAATTGGGCCGTATAATGCATTATGAGTCACTACAACCAAATCGCCAATTGCCGTGGCGCAGCGGGCTTTGACCGTCGCTCGCAAGACATTGCGCGCCTTTGCCAACCGCTTCAGCCCCAAACGCTACACACAACACCAACTCTTCGCCTGCTTGACTCTCAAGGTCTTTTTCAAGACAGACTACCGTGGCATCGTCCAGCTCTTACGCGACCTGTCGGACCTCCGACGGGTGCTGCGCCTGACACACATCCCACATTTCACTACACTCCAAAAGGCCAGCGTGCGTCTGCTCCGGCGGCCCCGCGCCCGGCGGCTTCTCCATGCCACCGTGCGGCGGTTTCTCGGCCGTCGCCGACGGGTGCGACGAGCTGCCTTTGACTCGACCGGCATGGACTGCGGTCACGCCAGCCGCTACTTCATCCGGCGACGCGGCAAGGGGGCAGCAACGAAGCAAACCGTACGCTACACGCGCTTTCTCAAGCTGGAACTCAGTGTCGATACCGACACGCATGCGATCCTCGGCGTAGCTACCAGTCGGGGGCCACACCCTGACGTCGATCGCTTCGTCGGCCTGATGGATGAGACCTTGGCCACCGTTCGGCCGGAGCGAATCGTGGCGGACGCCGGCTATGATTCGGAGCCGAACCACTGTTACGCTCGAGAGCAGCACGGCGTGAAATCCTTTATGCCTGCCAGCCACGGCCGCCCGAGTCGAACTCCGCCGAGCGGCCGATACCGGCGGCAGATGCGTCAGCGTTTGGACAAGAAACATGGAGGCTATGGCCAACGTTGGCAGGCTGAGACTGTGAACTCGATGATCAAGCGACGTTTAGCGACGTCGGTAGCGGGCCTGGGTTTTCCTAGTGAATCTCGAGATGGGTGGTTGCTTGCTTTGACCCTAAACCTCATGCTGGATCGGTCCGGGTGAAGGTTTTCTACGGAGCAGGTCAGGTTCATTTATTGACAGACTCATCCGGGTGGATATGCCGAAGGAGAGCCACGACGATAAATGAACCTGACCCGAAGGGCATTAACTTTACGGAGTCGGCCGTACTTTTCTGAACTCGCGACCACCAATTTCGGCGCTTTTCGGCGCCTTTCGGCGCCGAAAAGCGCCGAAATTGGTGGTCGCGAGTTCAGAAATCGATGGTTCTGTGGGTTAAGTTAATGTCATTCGAACCTGACCCCTTTGCGTCTTTCCGATAAATGAACCTGACCCCTTTGCGTCTTTACGCGTGTTCAGAAATCGATGGTTCTGTGGGTTAAGTTAATGTCATTCGAACATGACCCCTTTGCGTCTTTCCGATAAATGAACCTGACCCCTGGTATGTGGGTTTTAATCAATAAAGATCCCTTCCAGCGAGCCATCTGCCACAATGAGACGAGCCCTCTCTCTTTTATCGGAGGCAGGTTTCATGGCCACTACTCGCACCCGCAAACGCTCCTCTTCTCGACGTCCGACGACCTCCCTGGGTAAGCCGCGCGGCGTTCTTCATCCTCGCGTCCAGCAGGTCGGGCCCGAGCACTTCGGCATCGTCTGCTTTGACTGCGCCAAGGCTCGTTCCAAATTTCTCGTCGCTGATTTCTATGGCCGCGTCCTCATCCCGCCCACCACCGTGGCTCATGCTCGGCCCGACCTCGCCGCGGCCGTCGCACAGGTCCGCGCAGCCTTCGCCGCTAACCAAATAGCTGACGGGCTCGTCGCCATCGAACGTACCGGTCGGTACCATCGCATCGTGCAACGCACCTTTGCTTCCGCCGGTTTTGAGACACGCATCCTCCATCCCTTCGTCACCAAGCAGTATCGTCAGCCCGTCGATCCCGGCTACAAGACTGATGACACCGACCTGTCAGCGATTCACCGCGCTACCGTCACCGGCTGCGCCCTCCTCGAAGCCACTCGGGACGAAGCCTGGACTTCACTGCTCTTGCTCATCCGTCAACGCCGCGACCTCGTCCGCAAAGGCGCTGCCCTCAACTGCCAAATCCGCGACCACCTCGATGCCTGCCTACCGGGCTTTGCCGCCTGCTTTGATGATCTTTGGGATAGCCCCATCCCCTGGCATCTCCTCCAACATTTTCCTACTGCCGAGCTACTGCGTCAAGCAGGACTGACAGCCCTATGTCAGTCGCTGCGCCAGGCCAACATTCGCTTCCAACAACGCACCGTACAGAACATCCTCGACTGGGCCGATCAAGCCACGCCCGGCGATGTCGCCGCCGACCTGCACCGCCGCATTGCCTTGGCCTACTATCACGATCGTATTCAAAAATCCCAGGAAATACGGGCTCTCGAGCGCGACATCGCTGCTCGATTAGTGCGCACACCCTACATCCTGCTGCTGTCCTTCCCAGGCATAAATGTCGTCAGTGCCGCCGACTTCGCGGGTGAAATGGGACCCATCGAACACTACGCCAATGCCAAAGCCATCACTGGTCGGGCCGGCCTGCGGCCATCGCGTTATCAGAGCGACCAAGTCGATAAAGCCAATGGCCCACTAGTGCGTAATTGTAACCGCTCGCTCCGCGCCGCCATCCTTGGCATCGCCGACAACCTGATCGTGTGTAACCATCACTTCCAGGTACTGGCAACGCAATGGCGGTCTCAGGGAAAAGACCCACGACACACCCGCGTCAAGGTGGCCTTGCGGTTCTGTCGCATCGCCTTCCAGATGGTGGCTGGCCGACAAGTGTTTCGCCACCCAAGCATCCAAGGCCGTCATTACATCCTCGACAAACTGACGGCCTTCCACCGCGACCACGATAGCGGCATGGTCGAGGTGCTACGTGACCTGCAAGCGGCCGTCGGCCAACTACCGAAACGAGAACATGCGGCCGAAGCCAAGCCGCTGGCCGAGGAACTGCAACGGATCCAAGACGGTCATCGGCGTGGTCCTCAACCACTCGGGGACATCCTGCCGATCGTGTTGGCACGCCTGGGGATCGGCGTGATAGAATCGGAAGAGTCAGGGGAGTAGATCCCAGCTGAACCAGGTCCACGAACCGAGAACGCCTAATGACCCCAAGGGGCGAACCCTTATCAAAGCATGGCGCTCTCTCGGATCACCAACGCCTGATACGGCACCATGGGGTCGCTCCCCTGATATACCAGTATGGCGACAAGGTGATCACACCAACGAGAGAGGCAGGCTCGTGGCTCCGAGTAAGCTACTCCACAACTCTCTTGTGAAGCCGTTTTGGACGGTGGCGTACTCCGTCCGTACATTCCGGGGCATCTCTTTGGGATATGGCACTCTTTGCGTCTTCGAACTCCGCCAACCGGCCGCTACCGGCGGCAGATGCGTCAGCGTTTGAACAAGAAACATGGAGGCTATGGCCAACGTTGGCAGGCTGAGACTGTGAACTCGATGATCAAGCGACGATTAGCGACGTCGGTAGCGGGCCTGGGTTTTCCCAGCGAATCTCGAGATGGATGGTTGCTTGCTCTAACGCTAAGCCTCATGCTGGATCGGTCGAAATGAGGCTTTTCTACAGAGCATTTCCTGACACCTTTGTTTGTCTGAAATCGCACGTTGACCTCGAAAATATGTGGACCCTATGGGCCTGGAGTTTTTAATAGGGACATGACCGGATGCTATTTTCAGGACCCACAGGTTACTCTTGCCCAGGTCGCTCAAACTCTTGAAATGAATTGACGAAAGCCAGAATGTCGGGAGCTACGCTATACAGACCTCTAATTTCCTGAATATCCTCCCATTTTGTGTCAATGCCAACTGGATCTTTCAACCAAGCCCAGATGCTCCCCTGTTGTTCTCCCGACAGCTTTATGAGGAACATGTCATCTCCTGGCCCCTCGATTATCGGCAGAAACGATGTGCCAACGATCAGTTTCCAATTCTGATACGCTCGTCTCAAATCAAACATTTCGATGTGCGGCTTAGGCTTGGGAAGGAAAAAGCCCAGGAAATAGTCCGCGATGTACAGTCCTTTGCGGGCCGGAACCCACACGACTGGTGTACAGTCCTTCTTGGTTGACGGCGCTGTTCCTCCATAGCGGAGCAATAATTGACGGTACTCTAGGGGCAGCATTATTCCGATTGTTGATTCCAGATCCAAAACTAGGTCTTCGCTCGGCGTAATTCTTTGCTCTGGAAAGAACGGTTCAAATTCATGTTGCTGATCAAGTATCCTGCTAGTAATGCTCATCTTGTCCTCCACGAATGTCGCCCCACAGCTGGCTCACGCTTGTCTTATGCAGTTGCCGATGAGGAAAGAGGACGCTGCTCGTTTTTCAAATCGCTTGACGGACAAACAGATCAGCGAACGCCGGCAGACGGCGCTCTCGCTGATGCCGGCGGGCCTATTGGACAACGTGAATAATGAGGATATTGCGGATCTTTATGCGTATTTGAAGTCGCAATGATCGGGCATTTTTCTTACTGAGCCTGAAGCGTAATCGAAGGGGCATTTCATCGATTTAAGACCTCTTCGCTTACGCTTCCGGCTCGGTAATTGCGAACTCCGCTCAACCATTTTTCTCGAAATAGTGCTTGCTGCCGATCGGGTCTGGCTTCATCGTTTGCTCGCCGGGCTTCCAGTTGGCGGGGCAGACTTCGCCGTTCTTTTCGTATTGCTGCAGAGCGTCAAGGACGCGGAGCGTTTCGGTGACGCTGCGGCCGAGCGGGAGGTCGTTGATGACCGCGGCGCGGATGATCCCTTCCTTGTCGATGAGGAACAACCCGCGCAGCGCCACGCCGGCGTCTTCGAGTAGAACACCGTAGTTGCGAGCGATCGACTTGTTGAGATCGGAGACGATCGGATAGGCGATCTTGCCGAGGCCGCCTTCTTTTCGCGGCGTGTTCGTCCAGGCGAGGTGGGTAAACTGACTATCCACGGAGACGCCGAGGATCTCGCAGCCACGCTTCTTGAACTCGGCGGCATCGTCGCTGAACGCGATGATTTCGGTCGGGCAGACAAAGGTGAAATCGAGCGGATAGAAGAAAAGGCAGACGTATTTGCCGCGATAGTCGGAGAGCTTGATTTTCTTGAATTCGCCGTTCGCCACAGCGTCCGCGGTGAAATCGGGAGCGGGCTTCGTGACCTGTGCAGTCATTGACGAGACCTCCTGGTGGAAAACTAAACGAGAACGATTCTCCGTATTGATAGCGATCCGAGTCAACGTCGGCGACTTTGTAGACGCTCTTTTGTGGTCTGCATCACAGAATCTTGGCGACGAGTAACGTTCGGTCATCCGTGGGCGGGCGGCCTCCGGTGAACTCGTCGACGGCTTCGAGGACGGCTTTTAGCAGGTCTTTCGCGCCGATCGTGCAGTTTTCCAGCACCTGGGCGAGTCGCTCGGTGCCGAAGAGGTCGCCTTCCTGGTTCGGCGGCTTCGGTGATGCCGTCGGTGTAAAACACCAGCTGATCGCCTTGGACCAGAGGATAGTCTTGCTCACGATATTGCTCGGCGGGATTGATGCCGAGCGGCAAGCTTCGTGCCTGGTTCAGCAGGTCGAGGGAGCCGTCCGTGCAGCGTTTGAGGACGGGCGGATTGTGTCCCGCGCAGGAATAGGTGAGTAGGCGGGTTACGGGATCATAGACGCCATAAAACGCGGTGACGAAGGTTTCGGAAGTCGACGTGTAAAGTTCGGCGAGAAAGCGATTCAGATGCTCCAGGAGAGCGGAGGGCGAGTGCGCGGGACCTGGGTAGGTATGAGCAAGGCTATGCGTGACGGCCATGATGACAGCTGCCGGCGTGCCATGACCGGAGACGTCGGCGATCAACATGCCCCATTTGCCGCCGGGAACTGGGAAGAAATCGTAGTAATCGCCGCCGGCTCGTGACGACGTTTGATACGACGCGGCCAGGTTCAGGCCGGGAATCTTCGGCATTCGGGCGGGTAGAAGCGAGCGCTGGATATCCGCGACGACTTTCATCTCATGGTCAACCGCGAGATAGGCCGCTTTGAGCTGATCGGAAAGCACGAGGTTTTGCGTGACCCGGCCAAACAAATTGCTGACCCAAACAAGCTCGGGCAGGTCCTCCCGGTCGAAGGCGTTGGGCTCTTGCCGCATCAACACAACCATGTTCAGCGATACGCCCTTGTCATACATGGGAATGACCACGACCGAACGCATGTCTTTGAAATACTCAAAGGCTGGATCGTTATCGGGAACGTCCAAATCGTCGAACAGGAGTGGCTCGTTACCGTAAAGAACTTCGGCTAAAAATCCGCCTTTGAGGAGCGGTAATCGATCCCTTTCGACCCAGGGATTTATGTCTTCCGGCCAAGTAGTGCTGCGTGTGACGCGGTAATACGGCTTGTCGAGGTCGCGGCGACTCAGGGAAAGACTGCGATCGGTGGGCCGCAGCTCCTGCATGCGCTTTACATAGCGCTGCGCATCTTTTGCGGATCGGTCTGGCTGCTCATCTCGCGCATGGTCGCGACGATTAGATCGAGCCGCTCTTTCCAACCTAGCCCAGCTTCTCCGTACATCACTCCTGGCGCTGGCATGGTCTAGGTCCCTAATCAGAGAAGTTCACGGCGCGAAACGAGTGCCCCGTCTAGACTAATTTACGGGTGGCACAGACATTCCTGTCTGTGCGGCAAAAGTCACATTGGTCGGTTCCCGCACAGACAGGAATGTCTGTGCCACCCGTAAATTTAGTCTGGACGGCGCACTAAACTGTCTTTCGATGTTTATTCTTCGGAACTCGACGCAACCTGACCAGACCCGCGACGGCCTTCGTCCTAACTTCTTGCCGAAGCACGGTGGAATGAGCCTCTTAATCGCTGTATGATCGTCTCCGCTGTGGCTGTTCACTGTCAATCGTGAGACTGACCCATGATACGCTGCGTAATCTGTTTTCTTTGTTTGTCTTACCTCGCCTCATTCACGCCGGCTCAGCAGCCCAAAGCGGCGCCGGAAGTGTACACCGACGCGGCCAAGGCCGGCCCCGATTTCATCACACAGGGCGAATACGAAGGGCTCTTGGACGGCAAGACAAAATGTGGGCGCAGGTACTCGCTGACGGCAAGGGAAAGTTTCGCATCTCGATTTTCAAAGGCGGGCTGCCTGGTGCGGGCTGGGATGGCAAATCGCTACAAAAATCGACAGCCACGACCAAGGATGGCAAAACGACCGTTGAATGGGGCGGCTGGACAGGGTCGATCGGTGATGAACGGATGATCGGCAAAAATCCGGATGGAGCCCCTTTTGACTTCAAGCGCGTCGTGCGCAAGAGCCCAAACGAGGGCATGCCGCCGCCCAAGGGAGCGTTGATTCTCTTCGATGGCTCCGGCGCCGGTGAATGGAATGGCGGCAAGATCGTCGAGGACAAGCTGCTTGGACCGGGGCCTACGACCAAGAAGACCTTTCGTGACTTCACCCTCCACGTCGAGTTTTGCTTGCCTTTCAAGCCGACGGTGCGCGGCCAGAATCGCGGCAACAGTGGCGTCTATCTGCAGCAGCGTTATGAGATCCAAATTCTCGATAGCTTTGGCCTGGAGCCAAAGAACAACGACTGCGGGGCGATCTACGAACGGGTGGCGCCGTCGGTGAATATGTGCTTTCCGCCCCTGTCGTGGCAGACCTACGACATCGATTTCACGGCCGCCCGCTTTGACAAGGATGGCAAGAAGACGGCCAAGGCGCTTGTGACCGTGAACCACAACGGTGTCGTGATCCACGACAAGACGCCGATCGATGGGTCGACCGGGTTTGGGCAAAAAGAGCAGGATACGCCCGGGCCCATCAACCTGCAAAATCATGGCAATCCCGTTTACTTCCGGAATGTCTGGCTCGTCGAGAAGTAACGGGGAGAGACTCTTTTGCACTATCTCGATCTCACGTTGCCCGGCGCAGCCGATAACCTCGCACTCGACGAGGCTTTGCTGCTAAGCGCCGAGGAAGGCTCTGGCGGCGAAGTCCTGCGCTTATGGGAACATCCGGACCTCGTCGCCGTCCTGGCGCGGGCTGCAAATTGCTCGAAGACATTGATGAAAACGCCTGCATTGCCGGCGGCGTGTCGATTCTGCGGCGGTCCAGCGGCGGTGGTACCGTCGTGTGGGGCCGTGGTTGCCTGATGTTTACCCTTGTCCTGCGCATGGAGCGTACACCGGAACTGGCGCGGATCGACGCGTCGTATCGTTTCATCCTGAGCCGATTGACGCAGGCGCTGGCCGACCGTGGCATTCACGCGGCGATTGAAGGGACCTGCGATCTCGCCATTGATGGCCGCAAATTTTCAGGCCATGCCCAACAGCGCAAGCGCGATTATCTACTTCATCACGGAACCGTTTTGTATGATTTTGACTTAGCCGCGGTGAGTCGGTATTTACATCTGCCGCCGCGCCAGCCGGAGTATCGCGCTAGGCGGCCGCATCAGGCGTTTTTGCGCAATTTGCCGTTGGGAGCTGACGAAATCAAACGATTACTCCGGTCCGCCTGGAGCGCGGACAGCGAGCTACAGACCTGGCCGGAAGTGCGCGTATACGAGTTAACCGGGGCCAAATACAGCCGTGAGGAGTGGATACGGCGGCGTTAGCCGCGCGGTTGTTGTTGCGTCATGCAGTGCAGCGTTCCCAGGCCCCAGACAAGATCGCCCGCGTGGATGCCGACTACAGTGCGGCCCGGAAACTGTTCCGCGAGAATGCCCAGCGCCTGGCGGTCGGCTGGATCGTTGAAGGTCGGCACGAGCACCAGATCATTGGCGATATAGAAGTTCGCGTAACTCGCCGGTAAGCGTTGGCCCTCGAAAAAGATAGGCCGTGGCATCGGCAGAGTTACGATTTCAAGATGTCGGCCGTCGAGATCGGTCATGCCGCGGAGCCGCTCTAAATTCTCCTGCAGCGGGGCGTAGTTCTCATCCGTGGCGTCTGTCTCGACGACAGTGACGATCGTGCGCGGGCCGACGAAGCGGGCCAGGTCGTCGACGTGTCCGTGCGTGTCGTCCCCGACGATGCCGCGATTGAGCCAGAGGACTTTTCGCACGCCGAGATACCGGCGAAACGCGTCTTCCAGCTCGGCGCGACAAACCTGGATTTCGGGCCTGCACCGGGCTCAGCAGGCATTCTTCGGTCGTCAGCATCAGACCCGCGCCGTTGACGTCGATGCTGCCGCCTTCCAGCACGACCCGTCGTTCTCCAAGCATCGGCTGCCACGATGGCAAGCCGAGTCGCTCGGCGATCTGAGCCGGGATGGCGTCATCGCGTTGCCAGTTGTCGTACTTGGCCCAACCATTGAAGCGCCAGTCGGTGGCGGCGACCTTGCCGGCGTCGTCGACGACGAACAGCGGCGCGTAGTCGCGCGTCCAGACGCGATCGGTGACGAAGCGAAAAAAAGTGATGCGGCCGAGATCGACGCCATTGCGTTTCAGGCAGCGCCGGGCACGGCCCTCGACGTCCGCATCGTTGACCAGGATATGAACGCGCTCCGCGACATGCAGGCGCTTGACGATCTCGGCATAGACCCAGGGGATCGGGCCAAACTTGCCGGGCCAATCCTCGCGATTATGGGGCCAGGCGAGCCAAGTCGCCTCGTGGGGTTCCCATTCGGCGGGCATACGCCACGGATCCGGAATCGACGAGGAAGGAACGTGGGTCATGGAAGATGGGGATTGTGTGCGCGGCTTTTGCAAAGGATTCACTATCGCTTAGGGTAGTAAAAGCTGATAGACTTTTCCCTACCACACCCTCGACGCAAGCGGCCTATGTGGATCGTATGAGAACCGCCTTGTTACCTCCCCTCGACGATTTTCGCCCCCTGCCGTTGCTGAGCAATCCGCACATACAGACCCTGCTCGGTTTTTTTCTCACCAGCGGCGGCTTTCCTTACCCGACTCGGCAACACATTGTCCCCTTGAGCGATGGCGATAGTCTCGTATTGCATGATTCCATTCCCACGGGCTGGGAACTCGGCAAGCCGATCACGGTCGTCGTCCATGGCCTGACTGGCTCGCACCGCTCGGCCCAGGTCGAACGGCTCGGCTCGGAACTGATGCGTCAGGGGTCTCGGGTGGTGCGTCTCGATCAGCGCGGCGCGGGCGCTGGTCTCGCGTTGGCTCGCGTGCCGTATCATGCGGGCCGATCGGACGATCTGCGAGCCGCGCTTGCGGAAATCAACCGCTGGAGCCCTACCTCGCCGCTGAATCTGCTCGGCGTTTCGCTGGGTGGCAACGTCTCACTCAAGCTCGCCGGCGAGGCAGATGAATTCCCGGTGCCGGGACTCCATCGCGTCGCGGCCCTCGGACCGCCGATCGATCTCGGCCGATGTGCAGCCCTCTTATCGAGGCCGAGCAATCGTCTTTACGAGAAATCGTTCCTCGAAACGCTCATTGCCCACGCACAGACGCGGCAGCGCGTTTTTCCCGATCTGCCGCCACTCAAATTTCCTCAGCGCATGACGATGCGCCTCTTCGACGAACTCTACACCGCTCCACGCTGTGGCTTCATCGACGCCCTCGATTACTACACGCGCTCGTCATCGTACTTCGCACTAAGTCGCATTCGTGTGAAGACGCTCATCATCACGGCGCGCGACGACCCGTTCATTGCTGTGGAACCGTTTGAAACCGTGAAGGTATCCGAGAATGTGACGATTCAAATCGTCGCCCACGGCGGGCATCTCGGCTTTGTCGGCTGGGACGGCGTCGGCGGCATCCGCTGGGCGGACCGCCGCTTGGTTGGGTGGTTGATGGAGGCGTGAATTCTACTACAGCACGGTTTCACCGCGCCGGCAGCGGGATATTCGCCTGGTCGATGATGAACCGGACCGCTTCCGTCGTCAATTGCGCGATCGGCGAGAACTGGACTACGGGGTTGCGCGTCGTCCCGGTCACGTGTAACCGCACAACGCGGCCCGCGACCAGCGAGCTGATGTCGGCGATCAGGCTTACGGGGATCGGGCCGACGGCGGGGATCCGACGGGCGATGAGCCGAATCGCGGGGGCGTTGACGCCGAAATCTCCTGAACGTCCCGTGACATCGAGATCGAGTCGGCCCTGCGTCGTCATAGTCCCTTCGATCAAGACAGACAAGAAAGGCCCGACAAGGCTTAATTTCTGCACTCGCGCGACGCCGTTGCCTAGACGAGCGTGTAGATCGCCTGATTGAAACGAGAGAGCCGACCGGCCTGGTGCGAGATAAGGGACCAGCAACCGCAAGATCGGCAGGCTGAAGGCTTGGGTTTGGCCCAGGGTCGCGTCGAGCGTTGCGTTCAGGTCATCCGCGCTGCGCAAATTGTCGGAATTGAAATCGAGCCGTCCGCTCATGCGGCCATCGGGCACATGGGCGGCGTCCGATGGCGGCAGAATCGCCTTGAGGTCGGCGTTGGTGAAACGGAAACCGCCTTCGAGCCGTAGCCTGTCGTTCAGGCGGAACATGGCATTACCGACGGCTCGGCCTTGGCCGAGCTGCGCCACGCTGTCGCGGACATTGAGGAAGCCGCTGCCGAAGTTTGGGTTGTAACCGAACTCGACCGGCATACGCCACTCGCCCACTTCGGCGCCAAAAAACTTGGAACGTCTGAAAACCAGTTGGCCTTCGCCGCGCCACTCGCGACCGAGTCTGCCCTGCAACAGGGCATCGACGGAACCTTGAATCGGCCCATTCTCGGCGTTGCCGAAGCCTAGCGGAGCCAGAACGCGGACGGTATCCGCATGGACCAGCGACAGCTTGAATCGACTTCTATCCGGATCGTTTATGTTCCAGATCAAGCGAATGGTCAACTCGCCGTCGCCGATGATTCCGGACGCTTCCTCGATATGAATTTCGCCATTGGCGATTCGGATGCGCGCTCGAATCGAATCACTGATGACATTGTCGGCCCACTGGAGCCGGCTGATGCGAATCGTGCCCTGGCCGTCCAGGCCCCCTTTTTGGCCCGAAGAACCATACGTGAGCGTGAGATCGACGCGGCCTCGTAAGGAATCGAGCGGTCCGCGGCTACCGAGGGCCGTGCCCAGCTGACTCAATCGGCCGCCGGTGATTTTCAGCGTTCCTTGGCCGGCCCCGTTGAAAAGCGACATCTTTTTCTCATCCGGCTTGTCGCCGTCACCGGGCACCTTACCGTCGAGTTCGAACTTGCCGCCGAGGACGTCGCCTTCGAGGTGATAGCTGGTTTGTCCCTTTTTGTAGCTGAGATTCGCCTTGAGTTTTTGCGTTGTGAAGTTCTCGACCTTGAGGCGCGGCGCGGTCAGGTCCATCTCGGCTGTGGCGGTGCGCTGTCCTTCCGCGTCGCTGGCGGCGAGGCTGCCCTTCACCTTGCCGGAGACGCGACCCGAAAGCCGCAGCTTCACGCCGGGTAGCTCTTTGAGGAGGTCCTGTGCCTCCAGGTCCGCCACCAGCAAATCGACATTGCCTGTCGACTTGGCATAGAAAGGAATGCGGCCCGACCCTGTGACCTTGCCTTGCAGCAGCGAAGCCTGCAAGCCTTTGAAATCGAGTCCCTCCGGGTCGAGGGTCCAATCGAATTTGGCGCTGTTGGCCTTGATTTTGTCGTATTCCAAGGATTGAACGGAAGCCGTGCCATTCGCTTTGACGCCGGATGCCGCGAAGGTGCCCTGGAGGTTGGCGGTGGCGTCGAGCTTGCCTTTCAGCGGGAAAAGGGTCTTGCCGTAAAGAAGGAGCTTTTGCAGCGCCACGAGGTCGGCATCTTTCATGCTGGCCTTGGCGCTATAGGGCGATCCCTTTTGTGCGAAATTCACGTCGCCAGCGGCCGTGAACGGCGCTTCGCCGAGCTGGGCCGACAGCGAGGAAATCTTGGCGACTCCGCTCTTGAGGGCCACCTCGGCATCCACCTTGGACAAGGCGGCGCCACCACTCTCAAGGCGATCGGACTTGAGCGAGCCGGTGGCTGAATAGGCCGTCACATCGCTGAGCCGATTCGCGGGGGCTTGCAACTTCAACTGTCCATTGAGCGGGCCCTGGGCCAACCCTTTTGTCTCCGGCAGATGATCGAGAAGGACCTCGAGCGGTAGATTTTCGATGCCGAGTTCGGCGGATAGATCGCCCAGCGGCACCCATTGCAGCGTGCTCGATCCGTGGAACTTCCCAGGCACTGCGCCTGGGCGAGGCGAAGGTACTTCGCCTTTGAGCATTTCAATACTGACGACGCCGTTATCGAGTTTCACCGTGCCGTTGACGTTGTTGAAGTCGAGGCCGGCCAGGTCCAGGCGCGACATCTGAAAGTTCCCGTCGACACGATAGGCCCCATAGTTGGACGGCTCATTGATAGGCACGCCGAATTTGACGTCGAACGACAGTTTGCCATCGAGAGCGAACGGCAGCTTCACCTTCAGGTCTTTGACGAGCCGGGCGAGATCGACATCGGTCAGCTTGAGACTGGCGTCGAGCATCGTCTTTTGAGGACCGGGCAGCAGCTGGGACGCGACACGCTTGATCGCGCCGGGCGCGGCGGCGACACCAGCCGCGAATTGCCGTGCCGACCACGAGACAGCGTCGGTCGCTTGAGTGACGAGCTGCAAGACGGGATGATTTTGTGCTTCCACGGCTTTGTCAGGCGCAGTCTTCTCAGGCGCGGGTTTGTTCGGGAGCAGCAGCGGCGTCAGGTGCGCGGGGACGAGTTGATGCAGGTTCGAGGAAGCTGGCCTGACAGAAAAGCCGCCGTCGCCGCTCTGTAGGTTCAAATGCAGTTGCGCCTGTTGCCCCGCCAGTGTCTTGACGAGAACACCCTGGCCGTCGCCGGTCGTTTTCGTGCTGTGGTGATCCATCACGATGTTTAATTTCGCTTCCCCCGTCAGCTCGCCGCCGAACTGAACGACGATGGGCGACATCCACTTGCCGCGCGGCAGCTTTTTGAGGTTCACGCGCGCCACGCTCACCTTGCGGAAGTCGAGATTGTAGACATCCGGATCATGGAAGTCGAGTGTCGCGTCCGGGACCTGGATCTCGCCGCCGGCGCTGGTGCCGACCATGTCGTGAAGCGTGACGACACTGTCGGCGATATCGACTTTGCCCTTGGTTTTCAGAGTGGTCAGCTCGATTGAGGAGATGGTCAGCGCCACGCTTCGCGGCTGGAGGCCAATGCGATAGAGGACGCCTGGCTTATCAACGGAAAACTCGAGATGAAGATCGACCGCGGAATCGCCTTCGACCCGGACTTGCCGCCAGACCTTCGGCGAAATGAACGGCAGATGCTCGAGCCAACTCGGATTCAAGACTCCTTGATCGCAACGCAGATCCAGGGCGATCGTCTCCACCTGGGGCTGATAGGTTCCCTTGGTCGTCCAGGCGTTGCGACCTTCGGTCAGCAATTTGCCGTTGATCTCCATTTGGCCGTTGACGAGTTGGACGTCAGCGGAGAAATGTTCGAGAGCCAACGGCTCGCGTCCCGGGCCCTGCTGGTCGAGAATCAGCGTGCTTTCCTCGAGCGTGATATGCGGCCAGGCGTCCGGCGAGCTTTGCGATTTTGGCAGCTTCGTGAGCAGGTTGCCCTCGGCATCGAAGCGTAGAGTCGCTTTGGCCCCTTTGACGTGAAGTGTCGTCGGCGCGCCGGAACCAAACATATCGAGCGCGGAGACATCGACATCCGCTTCGTCGATCGTGAGCCACGGTTTCCCGTCTGGTTCACTTATGACAATGCCTTCGAGCTTGGTCGAGGAGAAGAGACCGACGCTGGCGCTGTGCAATTCGACAGGCAAGCCGAGCATAGCGCCGAGCTTGCTCGCTGCGTGAGAACGAATGAACGGAGCGGCCAGGAACCAACCTACGCCCAGCAGTACGATGACGACGACCGCGAAGATAAGGAAAAACCGCAGGCGGCGTCCGCCTGTGGACGCGGGAGGTTGTGTTGTCGGCGAGGTTGAGTTCCGGTCCATCACGACGAGCCTCCCCTGATTCCGAGCCAAAAAGGGAGCAAATTCCGTTTGCTGAAGGGGAGTCGACACGGATCGAGCCTCCTTGTTCTATTGTAATCTCCTGCCGATTGATAGGTGTGGAGTTTTTGCGGCGGCGCACGAACGTTTAGCCGCGAGCCGATAGGCGAGCGCTGTGTGATAGCGCTATCAGACCGTGTTGTGGAACGCCGGTGTTGTGGAACGGTCTCCCGACCGTTCCACTTGGCGCGACCGAAGGTCTCACGTGTTCGAGTGACATGGTCAGGAGACCATGTCACAACCAGTGTGAGCGCTCGCCTGCAGCTCGCGGCTAAACGAAATCAATCCTGTTGAAAGTGCTTCGTTATATGCCCCAGCGCGTCGAGCAGATAAAACACCGCTCCATAGTGAGAACAGTTGTACCAAATGATTTTTTGCTTGCCGCTCGCCTGCCAGAGAGCCTCGGCCATGCTCGGGGGGACGATCTCATCCACCTTGCCCGCGAGTATCAGAAGTTTGCGACTCTTCAAATTGGCAGCGCTAGTGATCGGATCGACCGCGGCGATTTTATTCTTCAGGAATTCCTTGGTGCCGCCGAAGGCTTCGTAGATGCGGCGGTAAGAGAGGCCGCGTGGGTCATCCCAGAAGGCATCGACGAAACCACCCCCGCCGAGCAAGACAGCGACCCGGCCAAGGCGCGGCTCCATCTCGCCGGTGAGAGCAGCGAAAAAGCTCCCGAGACTGGTGCCAAGGATGCCGAGCCGTTTCGGATCGACTTCGGGTCTCTTTTCCAGCCAGGCTGCGGCGAATCGTAAATCGAGGACGGTCTGGCGGACGGAAGTTATCGTTTGCTCAAGATCCGGGCTCAGCAGGCGAACCTTGCTCCCCGGCGGCCGGCGCGGACCGTAATGCGGCATGGTCACATAAAGGGCCGCGATGCCGTTCTGCGCGAGATGCGTGCCGATGGTGCGCGAAACCCGGCCATCGCCAGCCAGGATGTCAAGGACGATTACGCCCGGGAAAGGCCCCTTTCCCTTGGGACAATAATACTCCGCATAGACGGTATTGTTTTCCTTGATTTTGCTTTCGAGAGCGGTGGGATAAGTCAATTGGGAGAGATGAACGTCCGTGCCGGGCAGGTCGTAAAGCGACTTGAGTTCATATTCAAAGGTGCGTGGCTCAAGCCGGTAACATTGCGGGGTACTCGCCTGATCGTCGAGGGCGACGAAGCGAATCGTGCCCTTTTCAACTTCTTTTTGCTCAGGTTCGACGTTCGACGTGGACAGAACGATAGCGCAGGACAGGGTGAGGATACCGATCATCGGCGCTTCCTAACTCATGGAGAACTCGGTGCGACAGCACTACCATTGGAGACGGGTACTGTAGCAATCTTGCCAGACCCGGATTTATCCGCGGGGCTATCGGTAGCGGGTGCCGGTTGGCGCCGAAGGCCTGGAGGAGCAACAGGCCGGCGCCGCAGACAAGGCAGCAATCGGCAAAGTTGAAGACAGGCCAATCGTAGAGATAATTCCAGTGCAGAAAGTCACGGACGCCGCCGAAAACCACTCGGTCATAAAGATTGCCAAGAGTGCCGCCAAGAATCAGTCCCAGAGCGGCACATAACCAGCCATCGCGGGCCGTGGCGCGAAAACTGGACCAATAAGCGATGGCGAGGGCGGCGAGAAAGCTAATGAGGGCGAAACCGGCATTGGCGCTATTGCCATATTTGGGATCGTTCAAAAAGCCGAATAGCGCCCCTTGATTGACGTAGGGGACGACCGGCCCAGCTTTGGGATCGGTCTGGTACTGTGTGCGCAGCTGAAAGCCCTTGTCCGCCGTGGGGCGGAGCAGAACGAAGGTGTGATCGTCGACTTTCGCCAGCCAGGCAAAGACGCTGTATTTCGAGGCCTGATCGGCCAAGACGCCGAAGAGGGCCAGCGACCAGAGCAGCAGGCGAAAGGAGCGTTCCGGCATAAGCGTATGACCCATCAAGAACGTTGTTGGAGCTTTCGCGCACAATCGACGCAATGACGTGTGTAAGGCAATGCTTGCAAGCGGGCCTTCGGAATGACCATATCGCATTCCTCGCAGCGCCCAAAGGTGCCTTTTTGGGCTCGTTCGAGGGCGTCGCCGATTTCTTCGAGGACGTGTTCCTGGTTTTGCATCAGGCTGAAGGTGAAGTCTTGTTCGTAGCTGTCGCTGCCGAGGTCGGCCGGGTCGGCGGGTGCCGAAGCCGGTCCCGCGTTCGCCAGTGACGCCGCCGAGCCAAGTGCCGAGTCCGCCAAATGAGAGAGATCGCCGCGCAAACGGCTGCGCATGGCAAGCAAAGTTTTCTGGTATGCGTCCAGCTCGGGCTTGGTCATCGTCATCCTCGGCGTGTGAATTTGCACCAGCTCAAAATGCCGCGAAATCTTACGATAACGGACGATACAGACACCGTCAAGGATGGCGGCCGGACCGCGAAGACGTGAGGCTTATAGTGATGTGTCACAGATGGGGCAAGAGCATTCGCAAAGGAAGGAGGCGCGTCAATGGCTTAGCCGCCGTAATATGGCGCGACCTACCAAGAAAGCTACAAAGCAGGCGGCCACTAATCCTAAGGGCAAGCCGAGGGTCGTGGCCGGGGTCGGAGTACCGACCCCGGTTCTCGGAAGACGCTTGGGCTAAACCGGGGTCGGAGTACCGACCCCGGCCACGACTCCCTTGGTCAAGGAATTTGTTCAGGGGTTGTGTGATCAGCGCGCAACGAATTTTTCAATCGCCCGCTTGCAACAAGCCGCGATGGACTTCGCCGCCGCGGAGGATGTAGAACTTCACGGGATTGAAGGTCTGCAAATCTTTGTGATTGAGGACGTAGGCCACGTTTTCCAGGCTCAGCATTTCCCACAAGTGCAGACCGACGAGGATATCGCCACGCTTGACGCCGGCGCGCTTGCGCTGCTGTCGGGGCGGATGTCGGTTACCAACATGCCGCCGTGAAGCTTGGCATCGACGCGCGTCACGGCGTCGGCGTTGGCGTTTTGAAGGCGCAGGCCGAATTTGCGCCAGATGAGGTCCGTTCCTTCGGGGACAGTGCGGCTCGACAGCACGATGTCAGCCCGCTGTTCAGACCCGGAACGGCGATAGAGTGTCAACACCTTGTCACCGACGTTGAACTCCAACAGGGCCCGTTCCAGGTCGAGCGTGTTGGAGACCGACTGGGCGCCGACGCGCAATAGGACGTCGCCGCGCTGGAGGCCAGCCTTGTCGGCTGGACCGTTCGGTTCGACTTTGTCCACGACGAGACGGCGAACCATCGAGTTGTCGTCCTGGCGGAGCAACTCGTCCTTGACCGTCATGCCGGAACTCATGGCTTTCGAGCGCGATTGATTGGCGAGCATGGTCGAGGCAACGCGAATCATGGTGTCGACCGGAATGGCGAAGCCGATGCCTTGAGCGCCGGCTCGGATGGCGACGTTGACGCCGATCAGTTCGCCGTGGATGTTGATGAGCGGACCGCCGCTGTTGCCCGGGTTGATGGCGGCATCGGTTTGGATCAGCGACTTGTAAGAGACTTCTTTGTTGAGCGTCACGTCGCGGCCAATGGCGCTGACGATGCCAAGAGTTACGGTGTTTTCGTAGCCATAGGCGTTGCCGATGGCGATGACAGTCTCGCCGACCATGAGGTCGTTGGCTGTGCCGAGGTTGATCGTCGGCAGGGCGCGATTGGTCTCGATCTTGAGCATAGCGAGATCGTTTTCGGCATCGCGGGCGACGACCCGGCGCTGGCCGAGGTGCCGTCGGCGAGGCGGACGCGGATCATACTCACTTCATCGACGACATGCTGATTGGTGATGATGTAGCCGCGCGGATCGATGATGATGCCGGTGCCCATGCCGTTGACGCGATTCTGCGACGGCGTGAGGGCGAGCAGCTCGTCGTGAAGCGGCCCATTGACCGAGCGCTCAGAGTGGATATTGACGATGGCCTCGCGCGAGCCGCGGATGGCATCGACGATCGGCGTTTGCCGCAGGTTCCAGTCGCGGCTGACGACCGGCCGCACCGGAGTGGCGGCCACGGTCGAGGTTGGCGTCGGGTCGCTCCCGACTGGGGCGAAAGAGAGAACGAGGCTGATCAATAGTGGGTGCATCATGCTGGTGTCGCCTCTCGGCTAACGACGCGGAGATCCGTTCCCGGAAAGGACCGGCCCGAAAGGTACTTCGACCAGCCCGCGCCTCTCCCTCTAGGATGAGAGAGGAACCTATCCAGCTTCCCCCGCTTCCGGGCACAGCCTGTGCCGACTGTTCCGCCTATGTCGAAATTGCTCGGTATGAGGAAGCGATGCAAAACCGGATCAATGAGAGGAGTTGCGCGATGGCCAAGACACGACGTGAGCAAATCGAGGCGCTGTTGGCCGAGGACCCGAACGACTCGTTCCTTTGGTACGGTCTGGCGATGGAATATGTCAGCGCCGGCTTAAATGAGGAAGCGCGTAAGGCGTTCGCGGAGCTAAGACAGCGGTTCCCTGAGTACGTACCGGGTTACTTGCAAGCGGGGCAACTATTGGCAAAGCTGGGCCGCGAGGACGAATCGCGCGAAACCTGGAAGACTGGGATAGGTGTGGCGCGAAAAATGGGCGATCTGCATGCCGCGGGGGAGATGGAGGGGTTCTTGGCGTCATTGGAATAGGCGAACCAGGCGGAGGTTCGCGTTTTCGATAATTCCGACTCATCTTGAAACTTATCGATCCGTAAAGTAGTATACTCGCCTACTCGCTCACCCAGATTACGTCCTTTACCACGGGCCGCGTGCTCAGCGCTGTCGTTGCGCGTCAACCGTTGCCTGGTCGCTGGAGGCGGTGTGCCTACACCGCCTCTATGCTATTTTTCGACGCGGCTCACCTTCGTGAAAAATTGACAAATCCCTCTGCCCAGCGCATCTAGCATCCGATACAATACGGCAACCTTGCTCAGAATGCGGGGTGGCGAGGAAGCGGTGATCGCTTCTAATCGGGACTCTTGGCCTGAACCAAGGGCCCCTTTTCTTTTTCCAACCGGCGCGACGTCGGCGGTCACTGATACATAAAGGTCGGTCCCATGCCTAAGATGAAAACGCATAAGGCATCGAAGAAACGCTTCCGCGTCAGCGCTACCGGTTTGCTCATGCGCAGCAAAGCCGGCAAGAAGCATCTGAACAGCCATAAGACCGCCAAGCGCAAGCGCGAATTGCGCGGCAAGCTGGCTGACGGTGGCAAATTATCACGCAAGTACATTCTCATCATGGGCGGCAGCGCCTGAGACAGGAAAGGGCACGACGCGAGAACAGCTGGAATGAGTCCTCGTTGTAGTGGGATCGTTTCGCGTCTCGTTCGTCGTGGATCGGAGTAGAAATGACTCGTGCAAGAAGCGGTAAGACCGTCCTCCGCAGCCGTAAACGAATGCGCAAGCTGACCAAGGGCTTTCGAGCGGGCCGTCATCATTTGTGGCGCCAGGCGATCGTGACCTTGATTCGCGCAGGCGTTTATGCCTTCCGCGATCGGCGCGTGCGTAAGCGGCAGTTCCGCCGCCTCTGGATCATTCGTGTCAATGCCGCGTGCCGCATGAGGGGACTGCGCTACGGCGAGTTCATCTCCGGTTTGCAGCGGGCGTTGATCGAGCTGAATCGCAAGAGCTTGGCCAACATCGCTATCACCGATCCTGAGACGTTCACCAAGCTCGTCGAGATCGCCAAGCAACACCTGGCGCAAGCCGCTGCTAAGTAAGCATCAATCTATTTGCGCCTATTTAGCCGCGAGCCGGTAGGCGAGCGCTATCCATGAGTGGATAGCGCTCGCCTACCGGCTCGCGGCTAAATAGGTTATGCGTCACAACCCGCGCGGGCCCCGCCGATGGATGACCTCTCCGCTCTGCAACAGCGCGCCGAAGCAGACCTCAAGGCCTGTACCGACGAAGCAGCCCTGCGGGCCTGGAATACGCGCTACTTCGGCAAGACGGGCGAAGTGTTGGTCGCAGTCAAGCGGGTCAGTGAAGTGCCGCCGGCGGAACGTAAAGCGTATGGCTCGCGGGCCAACCAAATCAAACAAGCCCTGGAAGCCTCCTATCAAGCCGCGCTCGAGCGCGGAAAAGGAACGCGTTCTGGCCTTGAGCCTGGCTAATGACTCAATCGACGTCACGCTGCCGGGTCGACCGGCGCCGCACGGTAGACTGCACCTCTCGACGCGCACTTTGCGAACCATTTATGGCGTCTTCGCCGAACTCGGTTTTCAAATCTTCCGCAGCCCGGAGGTTGAGGAAGACGAGATCAACTTCGGCCTGCTCAATATGCCGGACCATCACCCCGCGCGCGACATGTGGGACACGTTCCACACCACGACGCCCGGCGTTTTGCTGCGCACCCATACATCGCCTGGCCAGATTCACGTGATGCGCAAGCTTTGCCCCAATCCCATTCGCGCCATTCTGCCGGGGATGTGCTATCGCTATGAGGCGATCACGCCGCGCAGCGAAATCATGTTCCATCAGGTCGAAGGGTTGGTTGTCGGCGAACACGTCACCATGACCGACCTCATCGGCACGGTCTCGGCGTTCGCGCGGCGACTGTTCGGCGGTGAACGCCAGGTACGGATCCGTTCGAGCTATTTCCCGTTCACCGAGCCGAGCATTGAGGTGGACATCGACTCGTCGGACCCGGTGCTAACGAAAGGAACCGGCTGGCTGGAAATCATGGGCGCCGGCATGGTCCATCCCGTCGTGCTACGCAACGGCGGTTACGATCCAGCGAAATACAGCGGCTTCGCCTTCGGAATGGGCCCCGAACGGATCGCCATGCTAACGCATGGTCTCGACGACATTCGGCAATTCTGGGCGAATGACCTGCGGTTCTTGCAGCAGTTTTGATCGACTAGCGGGCTCAGGACCCGTTGATGCCACGTTGCTTGAGCATTTCACGCAAGCGAGTAACTTCGGCCTCTGATGCTTCGGCTCGTTCTCGCTCGGTTTTGGCTTTAGCGGCTTCGGCGTCGGCCCGCTCTCGTTCAGTTTTGGCTTTAGCGGCTTCGGCGTCGGCTCGCTCGCGTTCAGTTCCGGCCCGACAAGCTTCAATCCTCGCCTTTTTCCTTGCCGCCCGCGCCTGTCGCACCGCAGCCTGCTTTTCTTCGTCCGGACTCAATAACGGCCGTCCCGTCTCCGCGTCGATCAGCCGCAACGTTCGGCCCTCGGCCTTAAGATAGAGATTCAGCTCCTCGCAGAGTAATCGCTCGTCGTCATCGGCCTCGATAGGCTTGCTATCCCCTTCTTCGTTCAGACGAAACCCCAGTAACTGTCCGTCGAAGACGATCGATTCTGGATCGTAAAGGTAATACTCATGCACCCCCAGCTGCGCATACTGAGATCGTTTCTCGTTTAGGTCTTCCTTCCATGTCTTCTCCGAAGTTAGCTCAACAATGACGCACGGGACGGCGCCATTCTCTTTCCAGGAGAAAAAGGAGTGCCTGTCGGCACGACCGACGCCTTTGATTACCATGAGATCCGGAGCGCGATTGGCCTTGGGATTGCCCTTCTCCCAGTACCAAAACATGTTGGCGCCAATATAGACGTCCTCCTGTTTCGCCAGGAAGGCCTCTAGCGTTTGCACCAACAAAACAAGGGCTCGAAAATGGATTGGTGTCTCGGCCACGGGCTCACCATCGCTACTTGGGTAGTAGATTTCCGATTCCACCTCAGCTGGCGTGGTCGTTGGGATCGACATGGCGTCTCCTCCGGGGTTGATCTTCACCTTAGAGCGAATCCGAAAAGGTGTCGGGCACCATTGTGCGCAGCACCCTTCGGGCCGTTCCGGCAACGGTGCCAGACACCTTTTCGGATTCGCTATTATTTTACCCCAAACGATACTTTGGGTGCGTCTGCAAATAGCTGGCGACTCGATCCGTTCTCGTCACGGCTTCGGCAAAGAATGCCACCGCTTGTTCGAGACGGTCGTCCGGCTCGGCGCAGCTGAAGCGCAGGAAGCCTTGGCCCGCTGGGCCGAAGCATTCGCCGCCTAGACAGGCAACGCCGCGTTTATCGTCGGCATGTTCCAGCAGGAACATCGCCAGGCCATGCGAAGTGATCCCGAGGCGGCGACAATGACTCGAAACATCCGGGAAGACGTAGAACGTCCCCGCGGGCATCAGCACCGTGACGCCTTCGACTTTGCGCAACGCCGTGACAAGCAGCTCGACCTTTTTCTTGAACCGACCCATCACTTCATCGCGCTCCGCTGCATCGTGTTGCAGCGCGGCTCGCCCCGCTTCCTGCACGATCGGCGGCACGCAAGAGAGCGTCGTGTTAATCATCTTCGACATCGGTTCGACAATGCGGGCGTCGGCCACGGCGTAGCCGAGCCGCCAGCCGCTCATGCTGTACGACTTACTGAAGGTGTAAACCGCGACGGTCTGTTCCAACATGCCTGGCTGCGTCAGCGGCGTTTCGTGCTTGCCCTCCCAAACCATGTGACAATACGGCTCATCGCTGAATAGCGCGATGTTGCGACCTCTGATGAGATCGGCAATCCCTTTCATGTCCTCTTTGGTCGCTACGCCGCCAGTCGGATTATGAGGCGAGTTGAGAAAGATCGCCTTGGCCCGAGGCTCGGATTTGACGAAGCGCTCGACGTCGTTGAGATCGGGACGGAAGGCATTGCTTTGCCGCAACGGGCTGGAAACCGCTCGCGCGCTGCGGCGCTCGATATTTGGACCATAGGTGGGAAAATGTGGCGAAAAGAGCAACACTGCATCATCACGATCGAGAAACACCTCGCAGAAGAATTGCTCGAAAACCTTGGCCCCCGGCGACACCACGACATTCTCGGGACCGACTTTGACGCCGAACTCTTTCTGATAATTAACCGCGACCGCTTCGCGGAACGAGGGCAGCCCCGGTGAAGGGCAATAATGCGTCGCCCCTTGCTGGATTGCCTGGATACCCGCAGCCAGCGCGCTTCGCGTACTGTTGAATGGGCTGTCGCCAATTTGCAGTTCGATGACGTCCTTGCCGCCGGCTTTGAGCCGACGTGCTACAGCCAAAACGTCAAAAGCCGTCTCTCCCGAGAGGCCACGAGCGAACGAGCTGAGTGTGAGATTCATGACGGGTTAATTGCACCGTTGGGATGGGGTTGGAGGGCAATTCCCGAGCCTGAAGCGTGAGCGACGAGCATTTCTTTGACAAAATGCTCTTCGCTTACGCTTCAGGCTCGGACGGACAATGCAGATGGGCAATATATCACTGCTTCGCCGCGATCGTCTGCGCCAGTGGCCGAACAACCGACGGGATGATATGCGAGTCGACCAGGTCCTGGCAAATCCGTCGCTGATTCCGGAACGATTCGCGGAAGTCCTTGAACGGTTGTTTGCTCCAGTATTGACGGACAGTGAAATAGACGCTGATCGGCGCTTCCGGGAACTGACCGGTGCGGATTTGATAAGCGTTGGTGCGCGTCTCGATGCTCAAACGGCACTGCAATCGGCAGGCGTCGTCAAGCGCCAGCATCAGCGACGGCTCGAAGTTAATGACCTTGCTACCCGGCATTTGCACCAGGCTTTCGAGCGTCGTGTTCATGCCGAGTGCCTCGGCCACCACGTCGTCATGATTGCCGGTATAAACGAAATCGAAGGCGAACAGCACGTCGATCGCTTCGCAGTCGAGTGCGGTCATGTTCAGGTGATACGGCGCCATTTCCAGCACATGCTCATGGAGCGTGTCCGCCGCTTCGAGTTCGGGCGGATTGACGTAGCCGGCACAAAGGCGTCGAGTCTCTAGCGTCACCCACCGATAGCTACCCTGCTCACGATCCTCTTCCAAAACGTATTCGCCGCTCTCCCGATGATCGAACTCCGTCATCAGCGGATAGACTTTTCGCAGGCCATCATAAAAATGCAGTACCGTTTCCCTGTTCGTAGGTAGGTCCATTTTCGTATTAACGTATACATATACTCCGAAGTCATCGCACAAGGAGCTATAAGGATTCATCGTCAATTCCTCAAGGAACCTGACCGTGCAGCGCCTAATAAGCAGCGCCTAATAATAGGCGGAGATGGTCAGGGTCGGTGTTCCCCACACGCTGGAGAGCGCGGTCGTTGGGGCGTATTTTTGCTGCTACCGTCCGTGGTCGGCGTTCGAACCTCCTCCTGCCAACTAGGCGGCCGGCATGATCGATTCTTAGCGTAAGGGGATTTCCCTCATCCCATTGTTCGTTTTTTTGGACACGGATGCAAGGGTTGACGATACTTTTATAAAGTTGGTGAGTAGACGGACGCTAGCCGCCGCTGTCTACCCGGTGCTAAGAATCAAGCGGCGGCTAGCTTCATGCCGCTCACATAGCGTCGACAAAACGACCCGGCCCGGCTCAATCCTCTATGCAAGCGCGAGCCGACGTTGTACCATATTGAGAATCAAGGCTCACAAGGCCTCTGGGGGCATCGGCTGGTGATACACTTCGACCAGATCGAATACGCGCAACTGACCGACGTCGGCGTCCGGCGCAGCCACAATCAGGACAGCTACGCCGTTCTCCTCGCCAACGACGAAGAACAATGGCGGCAGCGTGGCCACCTCTATATTGTCGCCGATGGCATGGGAGCGCACGCCGTCGGCGAGAAGGCCAGCGAGCAAGCCGTCGGCCTGATTCCGCACAACTACCAGAAATACGCCACGCAAGGCCCCGTCGTCGCCTTGCGCAAATCGTTCATCGAAGCCAACGCCAGCATTCACGCCTGCGGCCAGGCCAACCCCGAATTTGAAGGCATGGGCACGACCGGCAGCGCCCTCCTGCTGCGTCCCGAGGGCGCCTGGATCGGCCATGTCGGCGACAGCCGGGTCTACCGCATTCGGGATGGCGTCATCGATCAGCTGACCTACGATCATAGCCTTGTCTGGGAATATGCCCGGCTCAAGCATCTCGATCCCGACGAAGTCGTCGATATTCCGAGCAACGTCATTCATCGCTGTCTCGGCCCTGAAGCCGAGGTCCAAGTCGATATCGAAGGCCCTTATCCGCACCAGGGCGGCGACATTTTTGTCCTGTGCAGCGATGGTTTGAGCGGGTTGGTCAGCGATGCCGAGATCGGCGCCTTCGCGACAGCTTTGCCCCCTGAAGAAGCGACACGCTTCCTGATCGATCTCGCCAATCTCCGCGGCGGCCCAGACAACATCACTGTCGTCGTCGTCAAGCTTGGCGCCGGTGCTGAGGCGAACGGCGTCCCCGCCTTTCGGGAGACGAAAAGAGGCTTTTCCCTGCCGGGCATCCCGTGGTGGATGACGGCGTTCGGATTTGGCTTGGTTTTCCTCGCTTTGGCGGCATTTCTGCAAAACCACCAGTATTGGTTCGGCACGCAAACCTTCGTGGCCGCGTTTCTTGCCATCGCCATCGGCATGATCGGGCTGATCCTGCATTATCGACAGGAACAAAAATCGATCGAAGCCGAAAACTCCGCTGAGGACCCGCCCCAGGCGCGCATCCATCGCAGCCATCCTTGCCGGATAGAAGACCCAATCCTCGAACGCCTGGCCCGCGCCGTCCATACGCTCAGGCAACGGGCCGAAGACCACAACTGGCATCCCGATCTCAAAGAATACGAACTCCACATCCAACAAGCCGAAGCCTTGGTCGAGGTCGATGACACAGTCGGCTCGTTCCGCGAATACTGCCGCGCGATGCTGCCCCTCAGCCGCGCCTTGAGCAAACATCGCCGCAAGGAAGAAGTCTTTCAGCCCGTTTGGGATAAGCCGCCACGGCAGCGAAGCACGTTTCCCGCGCGCCAAACGCCTGCCGTCACGCCGCCTCACGGCGTGAAATGACCTTGAGCGCGCCGGGTCCCACATCCGCGCCGAAAATCGGTGGATTCGCTCACGCCCCGCACGCTACATTTCTTACATGAACACAATGCCACCTGTCGCCGAGATGGAGCGCGCCTACCTCGACAGCGACCAAACCTATAACGGTCTCTTCTTTCTCGGCGTGCGCTCGACGGGCATCTTCTGTCGTCCGACCTGTCCCGCGCACAAACCGCTGCCGAAGAACGTCGAGTATTTCGTCTCGGCGCAGGAAGCCCTATTCGCCGGCTACCGCGCTTGTAAGCGGTGCCGGCCGCTGCAGCAGGACGATCAACCGGAATGGGTGACGACACTCATCGCCAGGGTCGAGAGCGACCCGTCGGCTCGCATCCGCGAGAGCGATCTTCGCGCCTTGGCCTCGATCCCGCGACGGTGCGGCGCTATTTTCAGAAACAGTATTGCATGACGTTTCAGGCCTTTACTCGAGCGCGGAGGTTAGCGGCAGCGATGACCCAAATACGAGAAGGCGCGACCTTGGACGAAGTGGCGTTCGACAGCGGCTATGATTCGCACAGCGGCTTCCGCGAGGCGTTCAGCCGACTCATGGAAAGCTCGCCCGGGCAGGCCCGCACGAGCGATTGCGTGTGCCTCTCCTGGATACGGAGCCCCCTTGGCCCGCTGATCGCGGGGGCGACGGCCAAAGGCGTCTGCCTGCTCGAGTTCAGCGACCGGCGGATGTTGGAGGCTCAACTCGAAACGGTAAAGCGATTGTTTCGCGTGCCCGTCATTCCTGGAGATAATGAGCATCTGCAAACTCTGAAAAGTGAGCTGGAGGCCTATTTCGCGGGCCGGCTGCAAACGTTCACCGTCCCGTTGATCTACCCGGGCACGCCGTTTCAGGAGCAGGTCTGGAACGCCTTGCTCACAATTCCTTATGGCGAAACACGCTCCTATGCGGATATGGCCAGCGCGGTGGACAATCCCAAAGCGGTGCGTGCCGTCGGCACGACCAACGGCCTCAATCGCATTTGCATCGTCATCCCGTGCCACCGCGTCATCAACAAAGGCGGCAAACTCGGCGGCTACGGCGGCGGGCTGCGGCGCAAGGAATTTTTGTTGGAGTTGGAGAGGAAGCACAGCGGTAGGTCTCCCCTCGCCCCCATATTCGGGGGAGAGGGGTTGGGGGGTTAAGTTTTCGCAGACTTTGCCCCCTCACCCCCAACCCCTCACCCCCGAGTACGGGGGCGAGGGGAACTCGTGCGACAGCCGCTAAGCCGCGCGGCGAACTGTTGCCGCGCGCGGGTGCAGGACATTATCGAGATAGCCAAACAATTCCTCTCGGAAACGTCCCGCATGAAAGCGCAGCGCCTGCCGCCGCGCGGCTTGGGGGGCGAAATCGCTTTGCTGTTTCTCAAACGAATCGATCGCTTCCATCAACGACTCGGCCGATTGTTCGGGAAACCAGACGCCGGTCGGCTCGCGGCGGCCGCCGGTTGGCACTACCGTCTCCGTAGCGCCGCCGCGCCCAAAGGCGATCACCGGCGCGCCGCAAGCCTGGGCTTCGAGCGGCACGATGCCGAAGTCTTCTTCGCCAGGAAAGAGCAGCGCTCGACAGCGCCGTAAGTAATTTCGAATCACTTCGTCCGATTGCCAGCCGAGAAAGCGCACGTTCGGTCCGGCCGAGGTCTTCAGCCGCTCGGCGTCTTGCCCACTGCCGATGACAACGAGCGTGCGGCCCAGCCGCTGGCACGCGGCCAGAGCCAAATCGAGACGCTTGTAGGGCGCGAACGCCGACACGACCAAATAAAAGTCTTCACGTCGAATCGGTGCGGGACAATAAAAATCGGTATCGACCGGCGGGTAGATCACGTCGCTGTCACGGCCATAGCATTCCCTGATGCGCTGCTTCACCGTCTGGCTGATGGCGACGAAATGGGTCACGCGATCCGCGGTAGACTGGTCCCATTCACGGAGGCGGGCGAGGAGAGGTTCTAGAAACTCGCGCCTTCAACCCGCGCACGCGATCGCCGCCAAAATAGGCATCGCGCATGTGATAAAGATAGCGCATCGGCGTGAAGCAATAACTGACGTGCGGCACGCCGCGCGGCGGCCGGACGCTCTTGGCGACGCAATGGCTGAAGCTCACGACCAGATCGCACGCCGGCAGCCGTAATGACGAGATGGCGGCGGGCATGAAAGGCAGCAAATAGCGATAATAGCGATGCACTTCAGGCAGATATTGCAAAAAGCTCGTGCGCGGATTGAGCCGTTCGATCGCCGGCGAAACGGAACCAGACCGATGCAGCAGCGAATAGAGCGAGGCGTCGGGCCAGCGCTGACAGAGCGCCTCCAAACACTTCTCACCGCCACGCATTCCCGTCAGCCAATCGTGGACCAGAACGACTTTCGCATCCATGCGCACGGCCTCCTTGGGGTAGGGCAGTTTACCGTGATTGGGCTGTCGCGCACCAGAGCCGTTTTGTAGCCGCATTCTGGCGCATGCGGCTACAATGGGACGAGAAGTTCGTAACCGTCATTTACGTTTTGAACCCAGGAGTCACCATCATGGCCGAGAAGCCGGAAGTCCGCATTCAACAGCTACACCTGACTTTGCCGCCCGCGCCCAAGCCGGTGGCGAAATACAAGACTGCGGTCCTCGTCGGCAACATGCTGTATGTGTCGGGCCACGGCCCCGGCAAGATCTCGGACACGACGCCGCTGGCCGGGCGCCTGGGCCAGGACCTGACGCTGGAACAAGGTAAAGAATGTGCCAAGGCGGTCGGCTTGAATATCCTGGCCACCGTAAGGGCGACGCTCGGCTCGCTCGATAAAGTCAAGCGCGTCATCAAGTCGTTGGGAATGGTCAACTCGACGCCGGACTTCAAGGATCATCCGCAAGTAATCAATGGCTTCTCAGAATTGATGGCCGAAGTGTTCGGCGACGACGTCGGCGTCGGGGCGCAGCGCCGTCGGCATGGGCTCGCTTCCCGGCAACATTCCAGTGGAGATTGAGTGCATTTTTGAAGTGGCGTGAGCAGACATAAATGCGTTTAGGAAAAAAATCTGGCGTGAAAAATAAGAAAGAGATAGACATCCGATCTTATTTTTTACCCCAGATTTTTTACCTAAACCCGCGCTTGGGATGGTAAGCAACCTCAGCAATTAATTGCCGCTTTTGCTGTCCTTCTTGTCCTTATCTTTGTCCTTGTCCTTCTGCGGTGGCGGCGTCGGTTTCACCGGCGGCAGCGGTGGTTTCGCGGCGCCAGGTGTGCCTGGCGGATGCGCAGCCGTGCCTGGCCCGCCCGGCGGCACGGTCCCTGGTTTCGGCGCTACCGCGCCTGGAGGAGCCGTGGTCGCTGGCATCGGCGGCTTGGTCGTCGTCGCGCCATGCGCCGGTGGGCTCGCCGTTGCACCCGTTCCCGTCGTCGGCGCTCCGAGGTGCGGCGCGGTGCTTGCCCCAGTGTTTCCTGCGGTTGCCGGCTTGGTCGGGTTCGTCCCAGTTGCCGGGGTCGCGGCGGCGTTGTGCGTCACGGCCGGGGTCGTCGGCACCTTCATCGTCGGGCTCACCGGCTGAGCCTTCGGCACAGCGATCGAGGCGACGCGTGCTTTGCCCGGAGTGATCGGTTGCGATTCAGACTGGACGCGCTGCGCGGAAGCCTGCTGCACGACGGCAGCCTGTTGCTTGGCCGCCTGGCGCGTTGTCGCGTCGATCGGGACCGTCTTGATCCCGCTCGCCGCCGCGACCGATTTCGCCGGTGCCGCGAACGAATTGTTGGTTACGTTCGTGTTATTGACCGTCGTATTATTCACGGTCTTATTATTGACGACGGTGTTGTTGTTGACGATGGTCGTGTTGTTCACGATCGTCGTGTTATTCACATATTTCGTCTGTTGCCCGTAAAACTGCGGCGGTCGAAGATCCGGGTCCCGTTGGCGCCGGCCGCCGATATCGATTTGGATGCTGATCCAATTCGGCTCGCGGCGATGCTCGTAGGTTTCATAAACGATGATCGAATCGTAATTGCGTTGGCTATAGACGACGCAAGTCTCGAAACCGCGATCCTGATACTCGACGGCGTAATAGTCGCCGTAGTAATAATGCGAACGGCGCGGGCAGACGAACAAGGTGTCGACCACCACGGTCTGTTGAATCGCATAGGCCGGCGTGTAGTTGACCAGGACGACGCCCGGAGTCACGTAGACCGGAGAATAGAGCATACCGCGGCGCTTGACGGCCAAGTCCCAATAGCCGTCGATGTAAATGTACCCGCCCGGCGTCCAGCGATAATGGCCGGCGACCCAAACGTAACCTTCCTCAACCTTGGCCCAATAGCCTGCGCGCATGCATAGTGATCGCCCGCCCAAACCCAGGAGCCAGGGACATAAAAGCTCTGCTCTGTCGGCGGCTTGCCGGGAGGGGCGATAACCGGCGGCGCTGGCGGTTGCGGCAAATACGAGATCTCTTTAGGGGCTTCCTCTTTCGGGGCGGCGGTCCAGAACCCGGCCACCCATTGCGAACCCTGGTCCGTGGGTTTCCAGTAGCCGGCGACCCATTGGCGGCCGGGCGGCGGTGAACGCCAGGTGCCGCTGACCCAGAGGAAATCCTTGCGGTCGTCATCCCAGGCCCAATAGCCACTGATCCAGATGACGTCGCCTTCGGGCTTATCTTCGGGCGGCATTTCGTCGAGCGGTTTGGGCGGCGTCTTGGGCACGATGTCGGTCGGTGTAGCCTCGCCGCCCATGTTGGCGAACGCTTCATGGACCGGGCCACGAGTCAAAACCTGCAAACCTTGGGGTACCGGCGGGGCAGCCTCCTGAGCACGGCTTGTCGCCCGTGTGAGAGTTACCGCGAGAGCTAACAGAATCATCCACTTGTGGGACCGAGCGGCCATAAGCTGCGGCCTCCGATAAAAAAGAGGGAGGAGCGGCCACTACCAGGGCCGTAAGGCTTGGGCTATAGCGGGGTCGGGGGGTCGGTGTCCAGAGTTGTTTGACTTTATATAGCCCGCCATTTATAGCGGGCTATTCTCACACAACCGCCATAAATGGCGGGCTATATAAAGAAATTAGAGCAGCGGCGTTCGATCGGGGACGTGATGAGCATGAACCGCGAGGGTTGGCACGGCACAGCTACCGCAGCCGCCGCCGCTTCCACAAGAACCGCAGCCGCCTCCTGTGCCGCAGCTACCGCCGCTGCCACAGGAGGCGTGTTCTTCTTCCTTAACAGACACTTCCGAGCGCGTCAGGTCTTCGAGCCGCAGGTGTAAATCGAATTCGCGGGACAGGGAACTGACGAAAGGGCGCACGTCGCAGTCGGACCGCCGCAGGACATGGACGACGCCGTGCTTGCCATCGAGCAAGACTTCGGTATCGATCAGGTCGAGGGGAAGACCGAGTTCGACACGAAGCGCTGCGCCGCGGTCGAACAGGCCGCGCGCTTTCTGGGCCATCGCTTTCTCGGTGCTGTCATCTTCGTCGCTGGCGAGACGCAGCAGTTGGCCTACAGTCGTATTCGGCAGGAAATGAGCATGTCGCGCCGCGGCCGGCTGGAGAACCTCGCCGATTTCGAGACCGCGTGAACTGACAACAACGGCCCGATCACCACGACGGCAGCGAATGGGCCGCGCGGAGCGAAAGCGCCCGAAATCGCCCAGGCGGCCGAAGCTAAGAAGATATTCCAGATCGTTCATGGCAGACTTTCGGATGATGCGTCATTCGACGCCGAGAAACTCTTTCATGTGGCGATCGTATTCTTCATGGCCACGCTCGGTGCTGAGGTCGAGGCGTAGTTCATTGATGACTTTGACGCTGTAGTTTCTCAGCCATTCTTTCCAGCAATCGGCACAGACCGACTGATAAACTCGTTGGCCATAGGCGTCGCGCATTGGCGGGGCGGGGAGCTGATGGGCCCGGGCGCCGGCCATGCAGCCGGGCCGTTGACAGCGGAAGCCACCCACGCCGGCGGGTGCCTCCGTCGTCGTTTTTTTCTTCTGCGGCACGGGCTGGCCTAGCTCGACCAGCATCTTGGCCATTTCGTCGCGCGGCAGATTATCGCCGCGCTCGTCGGCCACCGTGAAGCCTTGCGTCAAAGTCTGGATGGCCTCGGCCTGCTGATTGTTGTTGAGCTGGCACAAAGCGAGCAGGTGAAACACCTTCGAAAACTGCGGGCTCAACTCCAGCGTGCGGCGAAAGCTGCGAATCGCTTCGTCGTATTGCTTGTCTTCCATCAGCAGCTGGCCGAGACGATAGTGCCCGAGTTCGTTGTCCGGGTCGTCGCTCGCCATCTTGCGGAATTGAGAGATGCGGTCTTGCAGCTGACTCATACGATGCGTTTTCCTAAATCGATCTGCGAAAGTTGGCGAGCGGCGGCCTTAAGCGCGCCGCTCGCCGTTCTGAACTAATATTTATTTTACAACCAAATCGAGCGATTGCTCAATGGTCTTACCGGAACTCTTATCCGTCGCCTTGACGACAACTTTGAAAGTTCCTGGTCGGTTCAATTGCATGGTGAACTGCATCGGCAATAGCTTTTTGAACTCTTCTTTGACCTCTTTGGTCTGGAAGACGAACGGCTTGGCCAGCGTGGGTTTGCCTTCTTCCATGATGCGCATTTCGACTTCGAGATTGGGCTGCTTCATCTTGTCGTCCTTGGCTCCTCCCGGCGCTTTGAGGTCGAAGCCGACGAGGAAGAAATTCACGATAATGCTTTGACCCGAGACGGCAAACGGCGGCGCGGGTTGGCCGGTTTCATAGGTGAAACCGACGCGCGTCAGGCCAAAGGCCATCGGCAACACTTCGAAGTCCTGCGTGATCTTGGTCGATTTCTTGCTGGCGCGATCGGTGACGACGACGGTCAGCGAATACTCGCCGGCCGGCGTGTCGGTGCCGATTTCGGTTAGTGCGAACGCGGGGAGGCGCGAGCCGCCCAGCGAATTGATGCCTTCGAGATCCTCGGGCCGTTTTTCGAAGACTTTTTTCTTGTCTTTCTTGCTATAGAGTTCGAGAGCCATGCTGTATTGGATGCGTCCCTCGTCGGTGACTTGCAGGTTTTCGATATCGAACGAGACGAACAAGACATCGCCCGGCAGCATCTTGGTCGATTTGCGCTCCTGGCCAAAGATGCCAAACGTCGGACGGACGTTCTTGACCTGGAGATCGCCCCCTTGAGCGGGGGCCAGGATGAGCGTCGAAGCCAAAACGAGGGGGGCCCACATGGTTGATTGATCCTCTCTACGATTCGATTAGCCGTCGTCGGGAAACAACCACGTCATTGTGCGCGTCAAGACGGGGGATGACAAGGTGGAGTGGCGGAATCGGGCGTTAAGGAGCCGCACGCGCGTTTGGCCGCGAGGCGCAGCCGAGCGCCGGGCGCTCGATTGAACAAGCGTCGAGCGCTCGGCTCCGCCTCGCGGCTAAACGTGAAAGCGCTTTAATCTATCGTCGAGCGCTCGGCTCCGCCTCGCGGCTAAACTTTTGGCCGTCGGGGAGGGCGCCGGGGCTGCTGGTCAGGATTAGCTCCTCGTCGCCTCGGAAATCGACCCATTCGGTCGGTTGACCCGGTTGCGCGATCGGGCCGGCTTTCTTGAGCAACTGGACGAGACCGCCCTGGCGGATGCCAGTCTTTACGGGAGTGCGTTTCATGACGCCGCCTTCGACGCACAGAACCATCGGCTGATCGTCCTGGGTCCAGACAACGGACGCCGGCACCGTCAGCAAGTCAGGATGCTCGATCGTGAGCCGGCCCATGGCGTACATTCCGGGTCGAAAACGTCCATCCGGATTCGGCAGATCGATCTCCGTTCGCATTGTGCGTGCTTGCGAATCGAGGGCCCAGCTGGTGCGAGCCACCTTGCCTGAAAATTCCTGATCCGCCAGGGCCTGGAGCCGAACTCCGGCGGGCATGTCGCGTTTGACGTACACGGCTTCCGACTCGGGCACCTCGATAAAGATCCGCACCAGATCGTCGCGCACGATCGTGAAAATCATCGACGCGCCGCCGGTTGTCTGCAGCAACGTTCCGGATTCGACGTGTCGTTTCGTGAGGATGCCGTTGTAGGGAGCCTTGATCTCGGCGTAGTCGAGGTTCGCCTTCATCCGGTCGCAGTCGGCTTTCGCCACGGCGAGCTTCGCCTCCGCCACCTTGATGTCGGCGGCATAGCGGTCGCGTTGAGCGATCGACTCGGCCCGAGCGGCTTTCGAGGCCTGGATCGCGGCGTCATTCTCGGCCTTGGCCGCTTCCGCCGATTTGAATTGGTCCTGAGCCTGGTCCAGGGTCTGTTGATCGCCGGCATTGCGGCGCACCAGCACGCGATTGCGCTCGAGTTCGCTGGACCAACGAACGTAACTCGCCTCGGCTCGCGTCTTGCCCGCTTCCGCCAGTTTCAAATTGGCTTCCGCTCGGTTCACCGCCGCTTCCGCGGCATCAAACATTCGTTGCGACAGCACAACCTCGGCTTCCGACTGAGCCACGGCGGCAACCTTTTGCTTGAGTTCTTCCACCATCTCAGGCACGCTCAGGGTGGCGATGACCTGATCCTTCGTAACCCGATCGCCGATGTTGAACTTGTGTTCGTTCAGATAGCCGGAAATTTTGGCCGACAGCACCGTCTGCTCGAAACCTTCGATCACGCCGGGCTGCTCGATGACTTTCACGAGAGTCTTGCGTTCCGGGCGAACCGTCGTCAGTGCCGGCTTTTCGAGATCGAGGCTGGCACTCGGCGCGCTCGCCGCTTCCGAGTGGCCACAGCCGCTGATGAAGGCGAGGAGCAATGCCGGGGCGGCGAAGGCGAAGTATTGCTTATTTTTAGTATTAATATCGCACATGGCGGGTTCCTTTTTGGGCTTGCATAACTTCTTACGATATTTGGTTGGTTAATTCAGGGGCTCTTCGCTTACCCTTTTGCCTCGGCTCGTTCGACACGAGTACGATCACTGCTACGACGCTTCGGCTCGATGTAATGTTCGCTCTCGGCATCTTCTGGGTCGAGCGAGTCTGAGCGAATGGTGGCCCGCTTTTGTACCGTGGCGAATACGGCCGGCAGTACCAAGAGCGTGGCGATCGTCGCGGCGATCAGGCCGCCGATGACGGCACGGCCAAGCGGAGCGGTCTGCTCGCCGCCCTCGCCGAGCGCCAGGGCCATCGGCACCATGCCAGCCAACATGGCGAAGCTGGTCATCAAGATCGGCCGCATGCGATGCCGGGCCCCTTCGATGGCGCCGACGGCCGCCGCGTTGGGAATCCCGTCCGCCATCGCTTCGCGGCGATGTTTTTCGGCGAAAGTAAGTAACAAAATCGCGTTGGCGATGGCAACGCCGATCGACATAATCGCGCCCATGAACGACTGGAGATTGAGCGTCGTACCTGTGATCCACAAAGCGGTCGCCACGCCGGAGAGCACAGCCGGCACGGCGGCGACCGCGATCAGGGCCACGCGCGGCGATTGGAAATAAGCCGTAAGCAACAGGAAAATAGCCACGACTGCCAGGCTCAGTCCCATGCCGAGGCCGGCGAACATTTGCCGCATCGGTTCGATCTGACCGCGCACCTCGACACGGGCGCTGCGCGGCGGCGTGCCAGCTCGCTCGAGCGCCGCGCTGATTTCGCTGGCTACTCGACCCAGGTCGTTGCCTTCGATGTTGGCCGTCATGCTGATGACGCGGCGGAGATTGAGCCGATCGTATTCTCCCGGCGTCGTCCCCTCGCCGATCGTCGCGACGTCGCGCAGCTGCACCTGGCCGGTCGCGGTCTTCAGGATCGGGATCTGACCTACTTCCGCGGTCGAGTCCATGCGCGGCGGCGGAATTTGGAGCTGGATCTGATAACCCATGCCAGCCTTCGTGTCGGCCCAGTAGAGCGGGATCACGTAGCGGCTCGACGATGTCGCCGACAGCAACGCGCGCCCGGCGTCTTGAACCGTCGCGCCGCTCTTGCCGAGCTTTTGGCGATCGAGGTTCACATCCACGGTGGGATAGTCCTGGGCCTGCATTGTCTGCAAATCACGGAGGGATTTGACGCGCTTCAGCTCCGCTTCGACTTTCGCGGCATAGGCCAGGTTGTCCTTTTGATCAGGCCCGTAGATGGCCACCTCGACAGGTGTGGGCGAGCCGAAGCTCATGACTTCATTGACGATATCCGCCGGTCCAAACGAAAGCCGAACGGCCGCGATGCGTTGAAGGATTTCACTCTCACTGAGACCGTCCAGGCGATAGCGCTTCGCCATCCATTCGCCGAGCTTGCGCGGCACATCGGTCCGCAGCTGGTTTTTCAACTCCTCGACGCGCACACCACTGTCGTGATGCAGCGCGATACGTAGGACGGCTTGCTCGGGACCGCTGCTCCAGAGATAGATCGCCTGGTTCGAGAAGCCAGGCGGGGTGACGCCGATGAAGCCGACCGTCGTCTCGATCTTGCCCTTGCCGACCGCCTCTTCAATGAACTCGAGCGTCTTGACCGCGATCTCTTCCGTCCGTTCGATGCGGGTGCCGGTGGCGGCCCGGATCCGCAGCTGGAACTGACCGGTGTCGACGTTGGGGAAGATCTGCGTGCCCACCTGCCGACCGATGAAGAACAAGACGGCCGCCGTACCCGCCAGGTAAATGCCGATGACGGCCCAGCGGAAAGCGACGATCTTGCTCAGCAGCCAGCCGTAGCCATGAAACAGCGACCAGCCGGATTTCTTCGCTGGAGCGGTGGGATCATTGTGGTCGGAGTGGTTGCCGTGATGGCGCAACAGCCAAACGGAGATGATCGGCACGAACATACTGGAGAGCAAATAGCTGGTAATCATCGAAAAGCTGACGGCCAAGGCCAAGGGCACGAACAGGTTGCGGGCCGCCCCTTCCATGAAAAACATCGGCAAAAAGACCGCCAGCACGCACAACATCGCCAGTAGTCGCGGCACCGCCGTCTCGCTGTTACCGCGCCGCACGGCGAGCGCGACGGAATCGGTCTTGTCCATCTGCGCGTGGATATTTTCCACTTCGACGGTAGCTTCATCGACCAAGATGCCAATAGCCAGGGCGAGCCCGCCCAGGCTCATGAGATTCAGCGTTTGCCCGGTCGCCCAAAGAGCGACGATCGCCCCCATGAGAGCGAGCGGTATGTTCAAGACGACGACAATGACGCTGCGCCAGTCGCGTAAAAACAGCAGCACCATCAACCCGGTCAAGGCCGCGCCCAGCGCCCCTTCACTGGCGACGCCCCACATCGCTCGGGTGACATAGGGCGATTGATCGAGGTCGAAGCGCACTTTCACATCCGCTGGCAGCGATTCCTGCATGCGCGACAAATTCGTCTTGACGGCATTCACCACGGCGAGCGTCGAAGCCTCAGCCGTTTTGGTCACCATGAGGTAGACGGTGCGCTTGCCGTTGACGAGGGCATAGCCGGTCGCGGTGTCGGCGCTGTCGCTGACGGTGACCAGTTCGCGGAGGTAGAGGTCCGAGCCGGGCTTGATCGGGATATTGAGTAGATCTTGCGGGTCTTTGACGCTGGCATTCGCGTTGACGAGCGTCATCTGATCGCGGATGCGGACGTTGCCCGAAGGCAGAACCATGTTTCCCGTGCTCAACGCGGTGACAATGTCATCCGGCGACAGACGATAGGACCGCAGCTTCTCGGGATCGACGTTGAGAACGATCGTGCGCGCATTGCCGCCCATCGGTGGCGGCGCGGACACACCTTGAAGCGTTCCGAAAATGGGCCGGACTCGTTGTAACATCAGGTCCGACAGCTCGCCCATCGAGCGATTGCCATCGCTTTCGACCACGAGATAGCCGACCGGCACATTGCTGACGTCGAAGCGGACGATGAAGGGCGGCAGCGTCCCCGGCGGCATATAGCCGCGCGCTCGATTGACGTAGCCGACCGTCTCGGCCATGGCCGCCGCCATGTTCGTGCCGGGATGGAAGAAGACTTTCACGACGCACATGCCCTGAATCGTCTTCGATTCGACATGGTGCATGCCGTTGATATAGAGCATGTGGCCTTCAAAGTAGGCCGTAATCTGCGTCTCGACGTCGGAAGGATGCAACCCGCCATACGGCTGCGAAATGTAGATGACCGGCAGGTCGAGCGTCGGGAAAATGTCCACCGCCATCCGAGACAGCGCCAACACGGAGCCGACGATAAGGGCGCTCACTCCAGCCATCACGGTGATCGGATGCCGCATGGCAAAGACGATCGGGTTCAGTCCAGAACTCATGGCTCGCTACCCCTGACGAGGGAACATGACGACGGTTGATATTAGCATTGACGGTGCCACAGGTCCTGAGCAAATTCATTTGACGGAAGTCATTTAGGAAAAATCATTTATGGCTACATGACTTGAATGGAAAAAGGAAGTGCCGAAGCCATTGTGCCGAAATGTCGTCACGGTGCCGATATACGGGCAGATGAAGTTGTTAAATGGCTTGGTCAAGAAGCTATGTGGCGAGCCCAATCGACGTCCTTGGCTCCGTTTTTCTCATATAATAAATGGGTATCCAAACTTTACCGCCGCTCCAAGGAGACCTTCCATGGCCACCGAAAGTTCCGCCATTGCCGTATTTGCGCACATTGACGAAGCCGAACACGCCGTTCAGCAGCTCGGCGTCGGCGGCTTTCCGCTCGAACAGGTCTCGATCGTCACCAAGGACCTTGGCACGGAAAAAAAGGTTCATGGCTTTGTCACGGCTTGTGACGTTGCGAATGCGTCGGCCCAAACCGGCGCGTGGATGGGCGGCATCTTCGGCTTGCTCGTCGGCGCGGCCTTTTTGTGGGTGCCGGGCGTTGGGCCGCTCGTCGTCGCCGGGTCGATGACCGCTGCTCTGCTCGGCGGCGTCGAGGGCGCAGTCGCCGGCGCTGCCGTCGCGGGCGTTTTGGGCTGGCTGTCCGTCCTGGGGATTTCGAAGCAGCACATCCTGAAATACGAGGAGTCGGTCAAGGCAGGCAAAAATATCGTCATCGCCCACGGCACGCCGGAACAGGTCGCCAAGGCGAAGTCGATCCTCGAAACCGCGAAGCCAAGCGAATTGAACGTCACTGCTGGGGTCGCGGCGTAGCACGGAAGGGCGTAAAGCAAGTGCTGTGTGTGTAACCGCGCAATGCAATCTATTTCATCCAGACCTGAAAACAGAAGGAGCCGGCGAGCACAAAGACTCGCCGGCTCCCGAATTGGTTTTGTTAACCGTCAAGCTCAGCGCCAGCCACGGTAACCACCGTAGTAGCCGCCTCTACCGCCGAAATACAAAGAGGCGGAAGGTGTGGCATAGTACGGTTGACCATAGGCACCATAGGTATACGCCGGCGTGCTGTAATAAGTCGGCGCGACATAGGTGGGGGCGACGTAAGTGGGCGAAACGTAGCTGTACGTCGGTTCATAATACGAACTGGAGTAAACCGGTGAGTAAGCGGGATAAACCGGGCCTACTCCCACGCCTACCGCGACACCGCCTCGGTAGCCGCGGCCGAAGAAGATGCCGGCGTCCGCTCGGGTCGGGGTGTAAGCAAGGGCGAAAGTCAGCACTGTTAAGGCAGTTAGCGTAGCGGCAAATTTGCGCAACATGGTCATTCTCCCGATTCTACTTTTCGGCTCGTCCTGACCCGTAATGCGGGCTAGAGAGTCAACCTCTCTTACCCCTCCTTATCATCAGCCATCGACGCGATGACCTTGGTCAAACATTGTCGCAATTTGCGTGCCAGTGACGACGTGCCGCTGAACTAATTGAGAGCACTTTTCGATTACCATTATTTCAAAATTCATTCAAGTTTTCGATTTTTGCCGATCGTTTCGGGCTTGTTCATTGCCGCCGCCCTCGCTATATCCCGCCGCATCGACAGGGCACGTCCCCCTATCGATGGACTTCGCCCGAAAGCGAAAAGACTGAGTGGTCGCGAAGCAACCCGCCTTCCGACACTCCGCGAGGCGACGGCTCTCCGCCTATCCGTCCAAGGACCGAAAGGACCCAGGGACTATGAATCGACTGTTGCTGTCCGTGATCGGGGCAGTGCTTCTCTACGCCACGAACGCGCCGCGGTCTCGCGCCGACGTTATCACCTACAAATACGACTGGTCGCAAAGCACCAGCTTTGTCGAATCGGGCGGTTCAGCTACCGGCGGCGTCAACCTCGCCAGTCCACCGGCGAATAGCACGGCGACTGGGTCCGGCTCGATCCCGGCTGCTTCGCTGACCACCATCAGCTCAGCCCCCGCGAGCCAACCGGATACCTTTAATGGCCAGGCCTACAATATGACGGTCGTCCTGACCGACGTCGCTTCGGGCAAGACCGGCAAGCTCTCGTGGCAAGGCCACCTGTTTGGCGTGCTGACGGCTTCCAGCGCCTCAATCACGAGCAAATTCGATAGTCCGACCACAGAGACAATTACCCTCGGAAATCATCTCTACAAACTAACAATCGGCCCGTTCATCGGCTTGAACTATAGTTCAGTCGGCGGCGCGCCGGTCCCGGTGGCCGATTCGACCGGGTCTATCAGCGCTTCTGTCGCGGTCTCTGACGAAGGAAGCGGCGGAACTGGCGGAACGGGCGGAACGGGAGGCACGGGCGGAACGGGAGGCACGGGCGGAACGGGAGGCACTGGCGGAACTTCGGGCGCTAGCAGCACGCCGGAACCTTCGACGTTGATTCTCGGCAGCCTGGGCCTCTGCGGCCTGTTTGGCATCCGCCGCGCTCGCCGGCGGAATAAGGGCTAATAAAGGGGAATCTCAGATTCTTAAAATGCAGAGTGCCATTCCCACGCTTACGTGGGCATGGCACTCTGCACATAAAGGTTAGCCGGAAAGTCTCGCCTCCCCACCCAGGGTGCGCTTCGCGGCCCTGGGAAGGGGACGTAGCTTTTCGGATAGCCTCTTAGACAAACGGAATCGCAGCTAAGCGGACGTTGCCGATCGTTATTCTAAAACGATCTTAACGGTCTGTTTTTTGCTATCGCGCACAATAACGACTTCCAGCGTATCGCCGCGTTTGTGGCCTGTCATCATGGACATATAGCTCTCGATATCCTTCACCGGCTTGCCGCCGATTTCGAGAATGCGGTCGCCTTCCTTGATGCCGGCCTTGGCTGCCGAGCCGCCCTCGGTCACGCCGGTCACGCCGACGCCGTCCTTGCCTTCACTGTAGTCCGGGCGGATGCCGATCGTGGCGACGTAAGGAAACACGACGTTAATCATTTCCTTTTTGCCTTGGCGTTCGACTCCGAGCGTAATGGTATCGCCTGGCTTGACCGTCTGCAGTATCGTCACGAGAGCCTGAAGATTTTTCACCGGTTTCGCCGCGGCTTCGACGATGCGATCGCCCTTTTTGAGACCAGCCTTTTCGGCCGGCTCGCCCGCGGTCACGGCTGTGAGCAGAACGCCATCCTTGGTGTCTTCATTATCGACTTCGATGCCCATGCGCACCCCGCGCGCGGGCCGGCGCCACCTTGCCGCAGACCCGCCGGCCGTGTGTAGGTGGGACGCTCCTTATCCGTTGACAGGCTGCGCGATTACCAGCTCCGCCATATCGGCGATTTCGGCCATGCCTTTGAAGTTGATGAGGTCAACCGTGTCGACAGGGCGATGATATTGCGGATGCAGCCCAGTAAAGAAAAAGATGACCGGGAGACCCTTTTGAAAGAACGAGTATTGATCGCTCGATGCGAAGAAGCGATTGGTCCCAGTCGCGACGCGCTTCAATTGTAGCTCGCTCTTTGGGGCCAGGTCATCGATTAGTTTTTCAAATTCCTTGGCCGTATCCAGGCCGTTGATATCGCATTGATTCTTCTTGGTTGTCGCATCGGGTACGCTGCGGCCCACCATATCGAGGTTGACCATGGCGACCGTGTCCTTGAGTGGGAAGATCGGATTGGCACAATAATAGACCGAACCGAGCAGTCCCAGCTCCTCGCCGCTGAAGGTCATGAACACCAACCGTCGGCCTTCGCGATTCTTCATCGCGCCAAAGCGTCGGGCGAGTTCCATGACCGCGGTGCTGCCGGAGCCGTTATCGTCCGCGCCGTGATGGATCAGCATTTTCTTCGTCGGGCCGCCGAGGCTGCCGCCGGCGCCGCCATAGCCCAGGTGATCGTAATGAGCGCCGATGACGACGGTTTCATTGGCCAGGGGGCCGGAGCCTTCGACGACGCCGATGACGTTTTTGACTTTTACCTTGTCCTTATCGCGTGTCAGCTGCAAATCGCAGTTGGCTTTCCAGCCAGTTAAGAGGCCCAGCTTGGGGCCTTTGACCATGTCGGTTTCGATCTTGCCGAGGTCCTTGTCGGCGGCTGGCAGCATCTTTTCGAGGGCGGCGCGCTTGATCTGAAACACGGGCAGTGTCAGAGGAGTGCGGGACATAGCGCCGTAGCCGAAGTTGAAGAGGTCGTCGCCGTCTTTGGCCGTTTCGGCGGTGTGGACGAAGAGGATCGCTTGGGCGCCGAGCTTTGACGCCTGGGTGGCTTTGAGAGCCAGCAAACCGGCGAGCGAATTCGACGCTCGGCCAGCGGGGCCGACAGGCTTGCCGTCTTTCATCGGCAATTCGTTGATGACGACTACGATTTTGTCTTTGACGTCGAGACCTTTGAAATCGTCGTAATCGCCGGCAGTGATGCCGAAGCCGGCGAACACGAGGTCACCGCTGGCCGTGCCAGGTTTGCTCATGCCCATCGCTTCAAAATCGACGCCATTTTTCAGGACGACCTTGTCACCGGTCGGGCTGATGAGCGTGATGGATGCGTTGTCGAGGACAGCGCCGGAGAGAGTGAAGGGCTGGAAATAGGTGCCATCCGGGTTGCCCGGCTTCAGACCGGCCTTTTTGAATTCGATGGCGATATAAGCGGCTGCCTTCTTCGCGCCTTCGGTCGTCGGGCCGCGCCCTTCGCACTCATCGGACGAGAGATAGGTGAGGTCCGTTTTCATCCGCGCTTGCGTGGCGACAGAGCTTTTATCCAGGGGTGCGCCGCCGTCGGCCGCGGAAACACGCGGCATTTCTCGTCCACTCAGGCATAGCGCTATCGTCAGCGCTACGCCGGTCAACCAACTCCGGACTGGCATTTTTGAGATCCTCTAAGGTGATTATAGCGTCTTCGCTCAGGCATCTTAAAGCCTGATGAGCTTGATTCTACTGGCGAGAGAGGGCGGTAGGCGAGAGAAAAGAAGGGGGCGGAAGGGTGTTTGTGTGATTATGAGAGGCGTCTCATACGTTAGTGGCGTAACGTTTCCAACGTGCCGATGCGTCAGGTTCACTGGTCGTTTACGGCACGTTGGAAACGTGCCGCCACTAACGTATGATCACTTATACACCGCATCCGCGCCGCAATTCGGGGAGGCATCTCATGCGCGTCGTCGAGATCCGCAATTCCTTTGGCCTTGAATCACTGACGTTGGCTGACCGCGCGGAGCCCGTGGCGGGGCCGGGGCAGGTCCTCATTCGTGTACACGCGGCGGCTCTCAATTTTCGTGATCTTCTGGTTACGAAAGGGTTGTACGATCCCAAGTTGAAGCTGCCGCGTGTGCCCTGCTCGGACGGAGCAGGAGAAGTCGTCGCCGTCGGCTCGGGGGTCGAGAAGATCAAATCGGGCCAACGGGTCGCTGGGTTGTTTTTGCAAAATTGGCAAGGCGGGCCGATGACGGCGGACAAGGGCGCGGCGCTTTGGGCGGCGACCTGGATGGGATGTTGTCTGAGTTCGTCGTGCTTCCGGAGTCAGGCGTCATCCCGATTCCAGATCATTTGGGCTATGAGGAGGCGGCCACGCTGCCGTGCGCGGCTTTGACCGCCTGGAATGCCTTGACCGGGCCGGAAGGAATCGCGGCTGGCGAGACGGTGCTGTTGCAAGGGACCGGCGGCGTGTCGCTGTTCGCCCTTCAATTCGCGCGTATGTTTGGCGCGCGTGTGCTGCTCACATCCGGCAGTGACGAAAAACTGCGCCGCGCCCAAATGCTCGGAGCCGATGAAGGCGTCAACTATAAAAGCACTCCGGAATGGGACAAAAAAGCCCGGGAGTGGACCGGTGGCGTTGGCGTCGATCATGTCGTCGAGGTTGGCGGCGCGGGCACGTTGAATCGTTCTCTGCGAGCAGTGAGGACCGGCGGGCAGATCAGCCTGATCGGCGTCCTGTCCGGCGGCAGCGGCTCGGTCGATTCGATCCTGATTCTGATGCGCTCGCTGCGCCTGCGCGGCATTTATGTTGGCAGCCGTGAAATGTTCGAGGCTATGAACCGCGCTATTTCGCTACATAAGATGAAGCCTGTGATCGACCGCGTTTTTCCGTTGGCAGAGACGCGCGCGGCCATGCATTACATGGAGAGCGCTGTCCATTTTGGGAAGATCGTCATCAAAGTCGGTTGAGTGTTGAGTAGAAATTGTTTAGCCGCTATAGCTTTCGTCTAAGGGCTAACCCAAGTTAGACACTTTTTGTTCTGGGCAAAGGACTTGCGTTCAATTTGAGGGGGTTTATTTCACTACATTTGAATCGCTTCATCGACTCGCCGAAGGCGGCGGGGAAGGGTCAGACCCAGGCGGTTCAACAGCACGCTTTGTGATTCGTCCGGCTCCGTCACGCAGCGCAAGGTAATCTTTCTCTTTTGCCCGCTACCCGGAGACTGGGCATTGAGCGTTATGTCCCCGCATTTGAGCTTCGCCATTTCCTCGATTAGCGTGCGTGGCGCGTTACCTAGGCCTGCGTTCTTCATCCACCCCGCCAGGGTCTTCCACATCGCATACGCCAAAAAGCACACCAAAATGTGGGCCTTGACGCGGTCTTCTTTCTGGTGCCAGATCGGGCGGATCGCCAATTCGTCCTTCGTGATGCGAAAGGCCCATTCGGCTTCCGTCAGTTGGATATAACGCTTCCACAAAGTCGCTGCATCCACATCTGTCAGGTTACTGCGGAGCAAGTAGCAACCGTCGCTCAATTTCGACCAGTCGCCGAATTTCTCATTGCGTCGCCAGGTGATTTCGAGATGGGCTTTGCCTCGGGGCTGCGTCAACTTCTTGATCGTCACCTCAAAGGCATGCGATGCACGCCAGTTCCGCTCTTTCAGCCGGCCCAGTCGCTCGCCCGCGATGGCTTCATCCTTCAATCGCCCCGCTTCCGCCGCGGCCTGCATCTTCTGTAATCCGGCCTCCATTCTCGCCGTGAACTTCTCATGCATCGCCTGCTCCTTGAGGCGGCGATCGGCACTGCGGGCCAGGATAAACGTCTCTTGACCCTCCGGCCCCGGCACCAGTTTTACTTCAACACCCTCCTGCACCGTTGTCCAATCATCCGCATTGATGTGTTGTTCGAACTGCCGCAGCATCTGCTTGGGAGTGCCCACAATGTACTTCCCGCCACGCTCCCGCAGGAACTTCAGATTCGCTTCACTGACCATGCCGCGATCCATCACCCACACTCGATTCAAGCTGCCATGTTTCCGCTCCATCGACTCGATCATCTGCTGCACTGTTTTGCTGTCATGCGTGTTGCCGGCAAAGACCTCATAGCCGAGCGGAAAGCCGTCTTCCGTGACTACCAATCCGATGCATACTTGCGGCCGGTCGCCCCGCGAATCGCGCGAGTAGCCGAGCTTGGCCATCGGGCAGCCTTCCATGTCTCCTTCGAAATAGGTGCTGGTCACGTCGTAGAGGAGCAAATCACATTTCAAGGCAAACAGCTCGCCCAGGCGTTGCCGCAGATGCTTTTCCAGCGTTTCCTTGTGCGGCAAGAGATGATCGTGTCCCTTATACAAGCGATTCGTATGCACTTGTTCGCATGTGACGCCCAGCAATTCATCCAACGCTGTTCGCCGATACCAGGTGTCGGCAATATGCAACTCACTCGAGGGTTCGCAGAAACGCGCGATGGTAAGGATGCAAGCCACCGTAGCCCACGACACTTCTTCGCGTCCGGACTCGATCTTCTCTTCCAACAACTCATCGAGGCCCAGCATCCGCCACAGACCCCGAGCCAACCAGACATCACCAAAATCACGAGGCCGCTCGAGCCGAATGCTGCTGAGTTTGACCAGCACGGGCTCATCATCGCGTGGGGTATCGCAACAGGGCGGATCGAACAGGGTGGGTTGCGGCCTTCGTTGGTTCGCTTCGCCGTTGAGATGCGAACACAGTTGGGTCCAGCCGTCCTGCTCGGTGCCGTCCAACTCACCCAAATAGGCCACGATGCGTTGACGCGATCCTTTGGCCGTTCGGTACGACTCGGCCAAGGCCCAGTAAGTGTGCGGCTTGCCGTTCTTGTGTCGCTCGAAGCGTCTGAGAAACATGTGCGTCTCCGGGCACGATTCGACATCGTGACCAGAATCGCACAAGGGGAGAGGACCTGTCAACGAGGTAGGTCTTCACTACATCGGGATTGGCGGATCGATTCCTTGTGGTTAAAGGACTTACGTTCGATTTTGGGGTTGAAAAAACCAAAACGACCGACAAAGTGTCTAACTTGGGCTAAATAGTAGGTGCCATGCTTACGTTTGCGCGTTGCGCCGCGAGCCTGTAGGCGAGCGCTGTTTGATGGCGCGAGCGCTCAGGGCTCGCTTACGCTTCCGGCTCGCCATGACGGTAGTTTTCAGCTCTCCGCATCCCCCGCGCCAGGGCGGTCCCTGCCGCCGTCGTCGACGGCTGGCAAGTCGCGTAGGCTTTTTAGGCCGAACATCTGCAGAAACTTTTTCGTCGTTCCATATAGCACCGGTCGGCCCAGGGAATCGTCGCGTCCTGAAATTCGAACCAGTCCGCGCCTCCATCAGTTGCCGCACCATCTCGGCGGATTGGACTCCACGTACTCCTTCCAGGTCGGCTCTCGTAATTGGCTGGCGATAGGCGATGATGGTCAACGTTTCGCGGGCAGCGGCCGACAGTCGTGTTTCCGCGCCGGCGCGGCGCAGCGCACGAGCCACGGATGGAACTCGGGGCGCGTCAACAGTTGGTAGCCGCCGGCCAGTTCCTCGATCTGAAAGGCCGAGCCGTCGGCGTCGTACAGTTCCCGGAGCCGCGCGAGCTGCCGGCGTGCCTCCGCGGCGTCGGTCAATCCGGTTAGAGCTGCCAGTCGTTTCGCAGTGACTGGTTCATCCGCGGCCAGCAACACGGCCTCGACCATGGCGAGGCGGGAATCCCGACTGCCAGGTATGGCCGGCGATCTCCCAACATCATCAAAATCGAGTCGGTAGAACAGCGGCAGCTGGTGATTCCGCAGCGGCCATCGGCGCTGTGAAGAGGCATTTGATCGAACGAGCGGGTGAGCAAACATCTAGGAATTCCATTCTCTTTTCGCAAGATCCTGACAATTCGGTTGACAAGGGTCGTGTCGCGCGACATAAGATAAAATAGAGAAGATTTTGTGACAAGGCTTGACTCGATTACGCGGGGCCGCTATGCCGGGGAGGCGAGCCACGTTCGATCTTGTATTCAAACCGGATGCGAATGGCTGCAATGCCAGCCCCCGGCGCGTCCGTCACTGTCGAAGGGAGCGGTTCAAATGATTTTTGGCGAGCCAGAAACGTCGAGGTTTCTGGAGGCAGTTCAGCGTCTTAAACTCCAGCAGCGTAAACGAGAAAAGCAGACCCGTCAGGCCAAGCAACGAGTGCGCGAGGCTCTACGCAAACTGCGCGACTGCTAAACGTCATCTTCACCTCTCCGAAAATCCGACCGGCCGCGCCGCAGGAAGCCGCGGCCGTTTCCGTCGACTACCTCCTTTCCAGGAACAATCATGGTCTATCTCTCTCGAATTTATACCCGCACGGGGGATAAAGGCGAGACGGGCCTCGGAGATGGCACGCGCGTTCCGAAGGACCATAATCGCGTGGCCGCCTACGGATCGGTCGATGAACTAAACGCTGTTATCGGATCGCTTTTGGCCCAATTGCCCAACGCGGCGGAAGCCGACCTGCTCCGTGCCATTCAAAACGACCTCTTCGATGTTGGCGCCGATTTATGCGTGCCCGAAAGCCCCGATGAGAAAAAAGGCGACAGGCTCCGGGTCAAACCCGAGCAGTCAACGAAGTTAGAAGCCGCCATTGATCGACTAAACGCCAACCTCAAACCATTGACAAGCTTTATCCTGCCGGGCGGTTCGATTGCGGCGGCCTGGTGCCATCTCGCGCGGACTGTGTGCCGCCGCGCCGAGCGCGATGTCGTGTCGCTGTCACATGGGGAGTCGATCAATGCGGAAGTCGTGATCTACCTGAACAGGCTTTCGGATCTGCTATTTGTACTGGGGCGGGTTTATAACGAGAACGGAGCCAAAGACGTGTTGTGGCAGCCTGGGAAATCGCAGAGCCAGCTGAAAAGTGGGCCGGAATCGTGAAACGCGCTCCGTGTAAGATATTCGAGATTGAAAAAGGCGGGGAGCCAGGCCTTGGCTCCCCGCCCCGCCCGGTCGATCAGTCGGAATTGATTTCCGTTTCTGGGAGTTTAGACCAGGCTTTGTTGACTAGGAGTACAGGACGTTGAAGCGCCTCACTCAGCTCGGGACATTTCACTTCAACTTTATCGACAACCTCAAACTTATCGCCTTTGTAATACCCGTCAATCCAAAGATAATATTGATTGGGGCCTAATACGGCAGACCAACGATCGGTTGAGAAGCGCGGCCGAGCAAAAGCCTTTAGAACCTCCGCAGCGACATCGCGGCTTTTCGTTCCGGCCTTGATGGGACAGCTCTTTTTCAATACTTCTCCACCACGTGTTGTCACCGTAAGCTCAACGGTGTAGTCGACCTTGGCGTTCGTCAATCCACTGAAAGAAATAGCTGCCGACAAAGGTTCGATACCCATACAGATATTGACATCGTCCTTTGGTCCATAATTGACGAATACCTCCATACCAGGCCGTAAATCGCGCGGCTTTAGGCGATACATTTCCTCGAGTGTGCGCCGCGCGGATCGGGTTCGCCGTTGAGTAGATGATTAGCGAATACCATCGGGACCTCATCGCCTTTCTGGGTCTTGAGCGTGAAACCTTCTTTCGTAACTTCCGTCACCGTTCCAATACCATCCGCGCGAGCATGGCTCATGAGCAAAGCGAGCGACACAATGGCTAATATTATTTTACGCATGGATTAGGCTCCTTTTTTTCAGGTACCGGTGAAGAGGAATTGCAAATAGGAAGTGGATGTGACACTAGGGGTTATCCAATCCGAGCTTCCTAGAGTGAAATCACCGCTCACGGACGCCGCGGTAAGAAATGTAAATGCCTGATCGTAAGCCGGGACGCCCACGGTCAATGTCGGATTTATGATTGCCGAACTGGAAATGGATGCAATTCCCCAAACCTTGATGGTGTCAGCGGAATTCGTCGTCGTGTTGACTTTGGAAAGGAAATCGCCGCCCGTCATTGTGAGGTTATTGGTGATTATCAGATTACCGGTGGCGGTAGCGGAATCGGCGCGAACGGCAACAGATCCGCCTGCAATCGTGGCGCTGCCATCGATCTTGGAATCGTCGATGCTGAGCGTCGATAATACCCCTGCTGTCATGTCAAAACCTTGCGGCACGCCAAGAGTTCCTGACGTAGGCGTACCCGATGCGCTCGTTGATCCCAGCGTCACCGAGCCTTCGCTCTGATAGAAACTAACTGTTGCTGCTGGCAAGCTCTGCAGCGCGAGCGTACCGGAATCAACCTTGAGCGACGCTCCTGTGCCGACATTCTGAATCGGCAAGCATTTCATGGTCGCATCGGACGATGTCGTTTTTTCGACCGATCCGTAATTCACGAGCGATCCATTGGCGCTGGAGGACACGATATTTCCAGCCTGAAGAAAGATAACACCGGTCGTTTGATTGGTAATTACATTATTGTTCGTAAAAGTGAAATTGCCATTGCCCAAGGTTTCAAATGTAATGGTGCCGGCGTTGTTGAAATCATCACCCGACGCACCGCCGGTGCCCGGTATGCCGCCGACGGTGACGTTCATTCCTTGGTTGACTGTCATGTCGGCATCTGTGCTGGTGCTATTGATGGTGCAGTTGGCGATCGTAAAATTACCGGCGACCAAGTCGATCGTTGAAGGACTCGGCTGATCGATAGTGCCCGATGTTATCTCGCCTCCATTATTGATAATAATCCCGTAATTGAGAGTGATCGTATTGGAATACCCATGCGTAACCTCCAGTTGATCGACGGTTGGGCTTGTGTTGCAGTAGCAACCAAGGTTGGACCCAAGCGTTGGATCAAAGACGGCTTGGTTTGTCGAATCCGGCACCACGCCAAGAGACCAGTTCGAGGCAACGTTCCAATCGCCCACGCCTGTGCCGGTGGACGGACCTGATCCGGAACCTGAATCGCTACTTCCACTAGAACCTGTAGTGGTACCAGTGCCACTGTTTTGGGAGCCTCCAGATGAGCCTTGCTGTAGGCCGGGAAAGATCCAAACATCAGGGCCGCTGGGATGTGTCACGGTACCAGCACCGACAGAGCCATTGAGAGTCAGACGATCCTCGAGTTTCTCCAAGACTAAATTGACGTGCTTTTTGATTGTTACGAGGCCAGTTTTGGTTCGGCGGGAGTCGATGGACGCGGACCAAATGCGCAGCATTCTCTGCAGCATGTACGAAGCCTCCTGAGTTCAAGAATGTAGTTTAGAGCCGGTGGTAAGATAGAGCATGAAAACGCGAGATGCCATAGATTTTTTGGATGAAAGCGAAAGATTTGTCGTCTTATTAAATGAATTGACAAATAGCTGAGGTTGAATCGCCCAATTGTCGGGTTTGGCGCCACGAAGCCGATTTACCAAGTTGAAAAATGCCGCAGTTTGAGTCGCCGCGAAGCGATGTATTCGCGGCTGGATTTTAGACAAGTTGCCTGAAAAGGAATTCAATGAGTTGAAGACGTGATGTGAAATAGCGTGAGCCGAGAAGATCCAGCTACTTTCTAAGTAATCAGATGAAGTGCCGGCTAAAGGAATCCGAGCTCCAGTTGCGCAGCCTCCGACATGCGGCTCATTTCCCAGGGCGGGTCCCAGACAAGATCGACCTTGGCGCTGCTGACGCCCGCAACCGCGGCCACCTTGCGCCGTACTTCTTCGGGCAAAGCTCCGGCGACCGGGCAGGCGGGCGAGGTCAGCGTCATATCAATCGTGACCGCGCCTTCAGGGCTGATGTCGAGCTTGTAGATCAGACCAAGCTCATGGATGTTGACGGGAATTTCGGGGTCATAGACGCTCTTCAATGCCGCGAGCACACGTTCTTCGAGCGGCGCACCCGGATCGATCGGTTCGGCGGACGGCGCTGGGGACTTCGGGGCGCCGCTAAGCGGCAATTCGAGACGCTGACGGCCTTCCATAAATCACCTCAATGACTGACTGACTGCGGTTCGGCGAGGCTCGCGGCGAAATCACGGATGCGTTGCACCATGGCCGCCAAGCCGTTACGCCGCCCCATTGTCAAATGCTGATCCAGCCCAAGCCGGGCAAAAAAGGCGTCGACGTCGAAATTTAAGATTTGCTCGGCCCGTTGTCCGCTGAATACACGCTGCAACAGACCAATCAAGCCGCGCACGATGTCGGCGTCGCTATCGGCCAGAAACTCGATGACGTCGCGCGTCCCGGGTTTCCGGCGCGTCCAGAGGAAGACCGTGCTTTGGCAACCGCGAACGCGATTGCAGTCGACGCGCAATTCATTAGGGAATGGCGGCAACTTCGCACCAAGCTCGAGGAGATGCTGATAGCGCTCGGTCCAGTTGTCGAGAAAGTCGAATACCTCCGCCAATTCGTCCGCGGCATCCTGGGGGCTTGGAGCGCTGGCTTGCGGGTACTTCCATTCGCCGGGCGCCGCAATCGGCGCTTTGGCTTTTCCGGCAGCTTCCGTAATGATCTTGCGCAGGGAAATAAGGAAAGCGTCAATTTCCGCGATCGTATTATAAAGGCCAAAGGAAATTCGAGCGGTGCCGACAATGTCAAAGCGCTCCATGACAGGTTGACAGCAATGATGCCCGGTCCGAATGGCGATGCCATCCAGGTCGAGGCGAACGCCGATGTCCAAGGATGACAGCGGCGGTTCGTCGACAATGAAGGAGATCGAGCCGACCTTGTGAGCTGCGTTGCCGATAATACGAACGCCAGGAATCGTCTTCATGCGATCCGTGGCATACCGGAGCAGGTGATCCTCGTGGGCGGCGATCTGATCCATTCCCAACGTTTGCAAATAATCGATGGCCGAGCCTAAACCGATGGCGCCGCTGATGTCCGGCGTGCCGGCCTCAAAACGACTTGGCAGATCGGCAAAGGTGGTTTTTTCGAGGGTTACAGACTTAATCATGTCGCCGCCGCCCTGATAGGGCGGCAGGTCGTCCATCAAAGCCGCTTTGCCGTAAAGTACGCCAATGCCGGTCGGACCATAGAGCTTGTGTGCGGAGAAGACGAAAAAGTCGCATTCGAGATCTTGGACGTCGATCGTCATGTGGGCGACTGATTGAGCCCCATCAACGAGTACGGGCACGCCGCGCATGGGCCATATCAATAATGTGCTTGATCGGGTTGACCGTGCCCAGCGAATTGGAAACATGAACGACCGAAACCAATTTCGTCTTGGGGCCGAGTAGCTTCTCGTATTCCTCCAACAGGAACTCCCCATCGTCGCTGATCGGCACGACCTTGAGGACAGCCCCGGTAGCCTCGCATAGGAGTTGCCACGGGACGATGTTGGAATGATGCTCCATGTGGGAGATCAGGATTTCGTCGCCGGCGTGCAGATGCTTGCGGCCATAAGTTTGGGCGACGAGATTAATGGCCTCGGTGCCGCCGCGAACGAAGATAATTTCCTTCGTCTGCGCGGCATTGAGGAAGTGGCGCACTTTCTCGCGGGCAGCTTCGTAATCCTGGGTCGCTCGTTGGCTAAGAAGATGGGCGCCACGATGGACATTGGCATTGTCCTCGCGTGTAGAAATTTTCGATTGCTTCGAGCACGACTTTCGGTTTTTGAGCCGTTGCCGCGTTATCGAGGTAGACAAGAGGTTTGCCATGAATCCGCTGCCGTAGGATGGGAAAGTCCTCACGGACGCGCGAGACGTCGAAGGTTCGGCCAGCGTTTTGGGCTGTGGGCGGAATTGGGATGCTCATGGCTTCACCTCGACAATTTCATCGTCCGGTAGATGCCGTGCGGCCAAGAAGACGTGTTCCAGCTCTTCGCGGAGAGCGTCCACTTTGATCCGATTGATGATGTCATTGGCAAAGGCGAACGTCAGCAGCGCCCGGGCGTGGGCCAGATCGATGCCGCGCGAACGCAGATAAAAGAGCGATTCGGGGTCGATTTGTCCGCACGGTAGCGCCGTGAGTGCATTTCACGTCGTCCGCGTAAATCTCCAGTTGCGGCTTAGTGTTAATCGTGGCGTCGTCGGAGAGAAGCAATGTTTTGTTGGTCTGTTTCGCGTCGGTCTTTTGCGCATCTTCACGGACATAGATCTTGCCGTTGAAGACGCCACGGGCCTTGCCGTCAAGGATGCCCTTGTAAACTTCATGGCTGGCGCAATGCGGATAAGCATGATCGATGAACGTGTGATTATCGATGAACTGCTTATCGCTCGCCTGATAGAGACCATTGAGAGTGCATTCCGCTCGCTCGGCGCCGAACACCGCGTTGATTTCGTTGCGAACCCAGGCGCCGCCCAGGTTCACGGCGTGCGACGTGAATTGGCTTTCGCGGTCGAGTTGCACCTGCATTAGCGACATATGCGAAGCCGCCGACCCTTCGCGTTGCAACTTGTAATGGTCGATGTGTGCGCCCTTGCCGACAATGATTTCCGTCACCGCATTGGTGAAATAGTTCTCTTTTTCTGGACCATCATACGATTCGACCAGTTGCACCTGACTACCGTCGCCGACGACGACGAGCAGCCGGCGATGGGCGACGGAAGGGAGGTCATGAGACTCGGCATGAAACTTGAGATGGATGGGCCCATCGACCACAGTGCCAGCCGGAATGTAGACAAAAAGACCATTGCGAAAAAAAGCGGTATTCAGAGCTGTGAAGCAATGTTCTTTGTAATCGGCGTAACGTCCGAGATAGGTCTCGACCAGGTCCGGCCGTTTGCGGAACGCCTCCGCAAACGAGCAGACAACGACACAGGGGGGTAATTGCCGGGCCTCATATTCAAAGGCGTCGGAGACCGGTTCGTAATCGGTGGTGGCCAAGGACCAGACGTTCGTGAAACGCCACTCTTCATCGCGTTCGTTGGGGAAGCCTCGTTCGGCAAAACGCGCGATTGCCGCTTTGCGCAGGCGTTGCACGCCCGAGGAGCCGACCGAGGCCAACTCGTGTTCCAGCCGATTGAAACGCTCGAGATACAAGTTATTAGGTACTTCCATCAGATGATTCACAATGATTCCTCAGCTCACGACACAGGTTGTGGCTCACGGGCTGTGCCGGCAATCCAATCATAGCCCTTGGCTTCCAGCTCCAGTGCCAACTCTTTGCCACCCGATTTAACGATACGCCCCTTCGACAAAACATGCACTTTGTCGGGCACGATGTAACTGAGAAGGCGTTGATAGTGTGTGATGACGATGGTCGCGCGGTGCGGATTGCGCAGGGCGTTCACACCGTCGGCGACGATCCGCAGGGCATCGATGTCGAGCCCAGAGTCGGTCTCATCCAAAATGCAAAGCGTCGGATCGAGAACTGCCATTTGGAAGATCTCGTTTCGCTTCTTCTCGCCGCCGGAAAAGCCTTCGTTTACAGGCCGTTTCATTAGTTCATCGCTGAGACGCACCAATTTCATCTTTTCGCGGACGAGTTTGAGGAACGACGGAGCGTCGAGTTCCGGCTGGAGGCGATGCTTGCGGATGGCATTGATGGCCGCGCGCAGAAAATAGGTGTTGCTGACTCCGGGTATCTCGACCGGATATTGAAAGGCGAGGAAGACGCCTTCGCGCGCCCGTTCCTCGGGGTCGAGCTCCAGGAGATCCATGCCCTGATAGAGGATCTCACCCTCGGTCACTTCATAGGACTCGCGCCCGGCGAGCACGCCGGCGAGCGTACTTTTGCCGGAGCCGTTAGGCCCCATGATGGCATGGACCTCGCTGGCGTTGATTTTGAGATTGATGCCACGCAGGATCTCTTTGTTTTCGACCCTGGCGTGGAGGTTTTTGATTTCGAGCATGGATGCGTCTCATAGGGATCAAATATCTACAAGGCTGTTTAGTTGCTACGCCCTTAAAGCAGGCTTCATTATTCCGAAACAAGTAAGATTATCAAAATGATCTCCTTATCGCGATTACCTTTACGATGCGATCATCGAGATTTATTTGGTAGAGAACAGCTAAGGGATCTTCAATAATGACAAAGTAGTTGCCCGAAGGCGTTCCTTTGGAATCGGGATCTACCCGCAATTCGCGGTCGATCTTATTAGAGGCGAAAGTCACTGCTTGCTGGTCGATTGCATTAAGCCAGATTTCAACCAATTGCGAGAGCGCACTGGGGTCCCAGATAACGGAGAAGATCATTGCTGGGGTTCCAATGACTTCAAATGCGCCAACACTTCTTCTATCGAATACCCTTTCGCGTTCCTCGCCACAATCCGCTCTGCCTCTTCGAGATCGAACATAGACTTTATCTGTTCTTCGCGCCGTTTCCGATCGATTTCTTTCGGAGTGAATATTCCCAACACCGTTCCATCTTCGTTGACTAGCTTTTCTTCGGTTTTCAGTTTACTCAAGAACTCACGGACAGCAGCATCGACTACGACCTCTGTCATGGCTATCTCCTCATATGAGCATTCAATCCGCTCTCTGAGACTGTCGCATAACGCCTCGTTTAGCCGCGAGCCGCAGGCGAGCGCTCGTCCAACAGGGGCAGCGCTCCCCTTCGGTTCGCGGCTAAACGAGGCATTCTCAAACTTATGGGACTGTCTCTCAACCCACACTTCCTTCCAGGCTCACCCCCAGCAATTTCTGTGCTTCGACGGCGAACTCCATTGGCAGATTCAGGAAGACTTCTTTGCAGAAGCCATTTACGATCATGCCGACGGCGTCCTCGGCAGAGAGGCCTCGTTGTTTGCAATAGAAGATCTGATCCTCGCCGATCTTGGATGTCGACGCCTCATGCTCGACTTGTGAAGTTGTGTTTTTGACTTCGATATAAGGGAATGTATGCGCTCCGCAGCGGTCGCCGAGAAGTAGGGAATCGCATTGCGAATAATTACGGGAGCCCGCGGCGCCCTTGAGGATCTTTACCTGGCCGCGATAGGTGTTTTGCCCGTTGCCGGCGGAGATACCTTTGGAAACGATGGTACTCTTGGAATTTTTGCCGATATGGATCATCTTCGTTCCGGTGTCGGCCTGTTGCTTGTGATTGGTCAGCGCGACCGAATAAAACTCGCCGACCGATTCGTCGCCCTGGAGGATGACGCTTGGATATTTCCAAGTGATCGCTGAGCCGGTTTCGACCTGGGTCCACGAGATTTTTGACTTCGGCCCGCGGCAGGCGCCGCGCTTGGTGACGAAGTTATAGATGCCGCCGCGACCTTCTTTGTCGCCGGGATACCAATTCTGGACCGTGGAATACTTGATCTGCGAGCCTGCGCCGAGAGCCACCAATTCGACCACGGCAGCGTGAAGTTGATTCGTGTCGCGCATCGGCGCCGTGCAGCCTTCAAGGTAGCTGACATAGGCGCCCTCCTCGGCGACGAGCAACGTGTCGCTCGAATTGGCCGGTCTCGGCCGCGTTGATGCGGAAATAGGTTGACAGCTCCATCGGGCAGCGCACGCCCTTGGGAATGTAACAAAACGAGCCATCGCTGAAGACGGCCGAATTCAAGGCGGCGAAAAAATTATCGTTATAGGGAACGACCGAGCCAAGATATTTGCGAATCAGTTCTGGATATTCTTTGACTGCCTCGGAAAAGGAGCAAAAGAGCACGCCAACTTCGGCGAGCTTGCCGCGAAACGTCGTCGCCACGGAGACGCTATCAAAGACGGCATCGACAGCCACGCCACTGAGGCGCATTTGTTCATCGAGCGAAATGCCGAGCTTATCGAAGGTCGCCCGCACTTCGGGATCGACTTCGTCCAAACTATTCAGCTTTTTCTTCGGCTTTGGGGCCGAATAATAACGAACTGCTTGATAATCGATTGGCGCGATTTTGAGCTTGGGCCACCAGCGCGGCTCCTCCATTGTCAACCAATGGCGATAGGCCTTGAGGCGCCATTCACGCAGCCAGCTTGGCTCGCCTTTGATTTCGGAGAGGGCGCAGACCGTATCTTCACTGAGGCCGGGCGGAAAACTGTCGGTCTCGATATCGGTGACAAAGCCATGTTGGTATTCGCGATTGGCGAGTTCTTGAATCGTGCTGGTAGCAGTGCTCATCGGATCTCATATCTCCGGCAACGGGCGGCGGATCAAACAGTTCGAGGTTCTATCTTTATTCCCGTGACAGCGGCAACAATGTAACCAGTCTGTCGTTATCATCGAAGCGCGTCGCTTTCACACGCTCGTTCAACAGCTCGGCGATGCGGCCTTCGTTCTGCATCAGGTCGGCCAAGGTAACGCGATCAAGCACATGCCGCATCCAATGGTCGAGCGTTTGCCAAAGGCTGCGTAAGGTGCAATTATCATGATGCACGCACGGCCCGACGGTCTCTGGCCCCGCATGCTTTTCGCAATAGCTCGGATCCTCGAACAAAGGCTCACCTAGCGCGCGCATCACCAAGCCAAGCCGCATATCCGCTGGGCTAAGAGTCAGGTGATACCCCCCGGTCCGCCCGCGTGTGCTTTCGATCAGCCCTGCCTGCCGCATAATAGATAACAGCTTGGCGACGTAAGGGGCCGACAGCCGTTCGGCCGCGGCGATTTCCGGAATCGTCAAAGCCTGCCCGCCATGCGTGCTCGCCAAACGAAGCAGGCAGCGTAGGCCATATTCTTCCTGGGCAGTGATTTTCATGAGGCAACATCCCGAGCGCGGAGGTTCGGTTTCCGATGCTATTGTAGGAATCTGTACTTTTTTGTCAAGAAAGGTGGGGACGATACGGTTGCGTGGATGGACGGCGCAAGTGGCTATGCGGACGGTGGTTGTGCTAAAGGAGGTCGGCGATGAGCGTGAGGCTCCTTTTGCTGTTCAGCCGATTCAAGTTGATGGCCAAATGAGTCGCGTTGTGTGTGCGCCCGCGCAATGCAATCAATCAAGTACTTTCGTTGCAAAGAGGCGTATTCTAGTAGGAATGATATAAATCGCTGCCTCTACGAAAGTTGCGTTGATTGTGAAGATTATGCGAATTCGTTCGGGGGGGTTATAGGGGTGTCGAATGCAACGAATTCGGGGCGCAATTTAGGCTTTCACGCCATCAACCACTTCAAGAGCGCCTTTTGCGCGTGCATCCGGTTCGCGGCTTGTTGGATGATGACGCTCTGTTTGCCATCGATCACGGCCGGCGCTCACTTCTTCGCCGCGGTGGGCGGGGAGGCAGTGCATGACGCGGGCGTGTTTTGGGGCGAGCGCGAGAAGCTGTTCGTTCACCTGAAAGCCGGCGAATTTTTGCAGGCGTTCGGCGTGTTCGTGTTCTTGGCCCATGCTGGTCCAAACGTCGGTATAGATGACATCGGCCTCGCCGACGGCGTGGGTGGGGACGCCATTTTGGATCAGCTCGGCCTTGGGCGCGATTTGGCGGAATGTCTGTAGAAATGGCTCGTCGAAGCCGAAACCTTCGGGTGAGGCGAGAACGAAACGGGCGCCGAGCCGGCCGCAGCAGATGGCGACGGAACGGGCGACATTGTTGCCGTCGCCCACGAAGACGAGCGTCTTGCCTTTGACGTCGCCGAAGATCTCACGCATCGTCAAGAGATCGCCGAGCGCCTGACAGGGATGATAATAATCGCTCAAGCCGTTGATGACCGGCACGGTCGAGTACGAGGCGAACTCCTCGATGGTGGTGTGATAGAAGACGCGCAGCACCACGGCGTCACAATATTGACTGAGGACGCGCGCGAAGTCGGCCACGGGCTCGCGTTTTCCCAGGGGGCCATCGGTCGCCGACAAAAAGATGCTGCTGCCGCCCATCTGCCCCATCGCCGCTTCAAAGCTGGCGCAGGTGCGCAGGGATGGTTTCTCGAAGATCATGCCGAGAACGCGCTGGGCCAAGAGGGGCGGACGTTCGCCGCGCGCGAGGCCCGCTTTCAGCGCCACGGCGTCGTCGAGCAGGGCGTTCAGTTCGTTGTCCGTCAGGTCGAGCAGATTGAGAAAATGGCGCATGGCCGTCATCGCATTTAGAGATTGTTTGAATCCACGATACACAAGGGAATTTGTGTGTAACTTTGCTTTAATTATTTAACTCCGGCCGCTTACGCGGCCGGCTCGCCAAGACTAGTGAGCAAAGCATCCTCCATGATGTCGAGTCCTTCTTTCAGCTCGGCGTCGGTAAGGTTGAGGGCCGGTAGCAGGCGCAGGACCGTCTTATGGGTGCAATTGATGAGCAAGTGCCGTTCCATACAGGCTTTGACGACCGGCGTGCCGTCTACGGTCAGCTCGACACCGATCATGCAGCCGGAAACGCGGACGGCCTGAATCCAGGGGCAGCGCGCTTTGAGGGCCTCGAATCGTTTTTGGATCGCCGCGCCGATCACGGCTGCGCGGGCGAGCAGGCCGTCGGCTTCGATCGTTTCAATGGTGGCCAAGGCGGCGGCGCAGGCGAGGGGATTGCCGCCGAATGTGGCGGCGTGGGTGCCGGGAACAAGCTTGGCGGCGACTTCCGGCTTGGCAATCAAGCCGCCACAGGCGACGCCGCCGGCAAGGGCCTTGGCCAAAGTCACGATGTCCGGTTTGATCTTGGTGTGCTGATGTGCGAACCATTTTCCGGTCCGGCCCATGCCCGATTGCACTTCATCAAGGATGAGCAGCAGGCGATGCTTGTCGGCCAAGTCGCGCAGGCCTTCGAGGTAGCCTTCGGGGGGTAGATTGACGCCGCCTTCACCCTGGATCGGCTCGACCATGATAGCGCACGTTTCCGAGTCAATCTTCTTGGCAACGGCGTCGAGATCGCCGAAGGGGACATGGCTGAAGCCGGCGACCAACGGTTCGACGCCCTGATGATACTTCGGCTGACCGGTCGCGCTCAAAGAGCCCATGGTCCGGCCATGAAAGCTGTTGAGCATACAAACGATTTTGTAGCGCCCTTTGCCGCCGTTCAGCCGCGCCAGCTTGATCGCGGCTTCGTTCGCTTCGGTGCCGCTGTTGCAGAAAAACGATTGGCCGCCCCATCCCGTGCGCTTGCTCGAGCGCTTCGGCCAATCGGCCTTGCGGCTCGGTGTACCACGTGTTGGGCACATGAATGAGCTTGGCCACCTGTTCCTGCACGGCCTTGACGACGCGCGGCGGACAATGGCCGATGAGATTGCAACCCCAGCCCGGGAAGAAATCGAGATAGCGCTGACCCGCGTCGTCCCAAACGGATGAGCCTTCGCCGCGCACCAGGCAGACGGGATAGCGCGTGTAATTGCCGATGACGTATTGCTTGTACAAATCGAGAATAGCTTGGCTCATGGAAATCTCGAACCGTAAAAATTGCTAATTAGTTTGACGGAAATTCCGCTCAACGCAAAACGATTTCGGTGCCGACACCTTGCTTGGTGAAAATCTCGAGTAGCAAGGCATGCCTGAGTCGGCCATCGATCATATGGGTTTTGCGAACGCCGGCGCGGAGGCTATCGAGACAAGCCTCCACCTTGGGAATCATTCCTTCGTCAATGATGCGGCTGCCGATCAGGTCGCGGCAGCGCGCGGCATCAAGGCTCGGTTGGAGAGTGCGCGGATCGGCACGGTCGAGTAGGATGCCGGGAGTGTCGGTCAAGAGAACGAATTTTTCAGCGCGAAGACTGGAAGCCACAGCTGCGGCTGCCGTATCGGCATTGACATTGAGCCAGCTGCCGTCGGCTTCTTGAGCCAGGGAGGGAATGACGGGTACGACGCGGCCGGCGCAGAGGTCTTCGATAAGACCAGACTCGACGCGACTGACGCCGCCGACATGGCCGAGATCTATTTGCGTACCTTCTGGCCCGGCCAGAGTGAGCCGCTCGCCGAAGAGCGATTGCAGGCCGCTTGAATGGAGACCAACAGCTCGGCCGCCGAGTCGGCGAATGCTGGCGACGATGCCGGCGTTGATGTTGTTTAGGAGAACATCGACGACGATGTCGAGCGTGGCGCGATCGGTGTAGCGCCGGCCCTGGATCTTGCGCGGCTGCAGGCCAGCCTGGGCCATCGCGCGATCGATCGGCTTGCCGCCGCCGTGGACGAGTACCGGGCGCATTCCCGCGGTTTCAAGGAAAACCACATCTTCCAGGGTCGCCTCGAGGGCCGCGGGATCTTCCATTGCACTACCGCCCAGCTTAATGACGGTAAGCCGGTCGCGAAAGGTGCGAATGTAGCCCAGGGCCTCGATCAAGGCTTCCGCTTTGCGGATGGCGTCGTCCATCGTCGTCGTTTCACGCTCCCCGTCGATTGAGACGGCCACGTTGCGAGTGGGATTTAGCAAAAAAGCATTGTAAAGCGCTGAGAGTTGATGTCAATGGAGAGGAAGCTGACGTCCGGTCGAACCGGTCGCATACGCGGGCGGGATCGCGCTCACGCAAAGACTCACCAAATCACTTTTCGCCGCCTTTGGCAGGCAAGCGTTCGTTGCTTCTTCTTGTAAAGGCCTTGGTATGCGCTCTATAATCTCATAATCAAATAGAATTGCTCAGTGACTTTTTCGCCACGCTCGCAATCCTGTCGACCTATTCGCGCTGGACCCGCTAAACATGGGCATGATTACGTTTCAGCTTCCGGGCGGAATCTCAGACGAGGCCGTCCACGAGTTGGAACATGCCTATGTCGCGGGCGGTCCCGACCACATGCCCTGGCCGACGCAGGTCTTGCATGTACCCGGTTTGTTGCATCTAAGCCGCTCGACCGAGGACAGCGGACAACTCGTCGCTCCGTGGAACATCGCGAACATCGGCCAACTGGCTGGAGCATCGACGACCCTGATGGAGCGCGGCCGACCTTATAGTTTCCTGGTTGAGTTGGCGCGGAAAAATCAATCAGGTTCGCTGTCAAGCGTCTGACTGGGAGGCTGGCGGTCTTCACATCCATTCCGCCATCAATCAGCGGATGGTCGACGCCACGCGCTCGTTCAGCGCCGCCGTCACACAGTCGGCCGGGACGGATACGACGGCTCAATGCGAGCGGACCTTGACTTTGGCCTATCTATCGGCGGACGAACTGGTCCAAGCTTATACCGAACAAGTATTTCAGATCCGCCACCAGCGCCAGCCGCGCCTCGATACCTCGCTGACCTGTCGCCTTGGCGCGGAAGTGCCATCGTCAGCGCAGACGGATCTGCTTGTGCCTGCATTCAATCGCGTAGCCGTTCCCATTGCCTGGAACACGGTGGAAGTCGAGGAGATGGTGTATCGTTGGGATCACGTCGACGCCCAGATCAAATGGGCGGGCGAACAATCATTCCAAATGACCGCTGGACCGCTGATCGACTTTTCCGTGTCGCAGATGCCGTCGTGGTGCCGAACCATTGGTCGGAACGTGACGACTCTCGCGAGCTTTATGTGCCGTTATGTCGAAAGTGCGATTCGGCGCTACGGCAATCGCATACGCCGTTGGCAGTTGACCGCCGCGAGCAACTGGGCGCTGGGTCTTGGTCTCGGGGAGGACGAGTTGCTGGGTCTCACCTATCGCTTGGCCGAGACGGCCCGCCAAGTTGATCCGACTCTCGAGCTAGTTATTGGCATCACGCAACCGTGGGGCGAATACCTTAGTGCAGCCGAGCATGAGTACTCGCCCTTTCTGTTTGCGGACCACCTGATTCGCTCCGGTCTGATGATTTCGGCTCTCGACCTTACCGTTGTGATGGGAGTGTGGCCGCGCGGCAGCTATTGCCGCGACCGCCTCGAATTGTCGCGTCTGCTCGATCTGTATGCCATGTTGGGTGTGCCGCTGCAGGTCAACCTCGGCTATCCCTCGGCGCGGCAACCGGATCCAAACGCCGACCCAAGTCAGTCGATCACAGCAGGCTCATGGACCGGCGGCTATACACCAGAATCTCAGGCGGCCTGGGGCAGCGCCTTCGCGGCTCTGGCTTTGTGCAAGCCTTATGTCTCCGGCGTGTCATGGGCGCAAATCAGCGATCAACCACCTCATATTTGGCCGAACGTCGGCCTCTTTGATGAAGAGAATAGACCCAAGCCCGTCTTAGCTGCTTTACGTGAGCTGCGTGAAGTACATTTGCGCTAGTGACGCGTCTGGATCGTCCGGCGCAAATCGTTGTGCGATCTGCTCCGCTAAGAAAATTAGAAATCGTCGTTCTACCCTCAGACCAGTTAATTGCGTGCTGTTGCCAAAACGGGCGCGACACTTTCAGGTGGTTTCATTTCCAAAAAATTGCGCAGGAGTTGCGGCCCTTCGAGGGTAAGAAAACTCTCCGGATGAAACTGCACGCCATGCAAGGGCCAGGTTTTGTGGCGTACTCCCATGATCTCGCCTTCCGCGGTCCAGGCGCTAATCACGAAATCAGGATTGTGAAACGTCTCGCGGCGGATGACGAGGCTATGATAGCGCGTCGCTTCAAAGGGATTGGATAAGCCGCGAAAGACGCCCGCGCCGTCATGAAAGATTGGCGAGGTCTTGCCATGCATGATCCGAACATTTCGGACCACTTCGCCGCCAAAGCTATGGCCGATACATTGGTGGCCCAGGCAAACACCCAGCGTCGGGATCGTCGGCGCCAGGCGCAGCAACAGCTCATTGGAGATCCCGGCCTCTTTCGGCGTGCAGGGGCCCGGCGAGATAAGCAGATGTGATGGCTTCAGCGCCACGACTTCGTCGGCGGTGATTTGGTCGTTGCGGTAAACGCGCACGTCGATGGCAGCATCGATCTCGCCCAGTCGCTGGACGAGGTTGTAGGTGAAGGAATCGTAGTTGTCGATGAGGAGGAGCATAGAACCTTAGGTGGTCGCGTCTACAGGAGAACCTAGTGTGCCGTCGAGACTAAATTTACGGGTGGCACAGACATTCTTGTCTGTGCGGGAACCGAAGAATGTGCCTTTTGCTGCACAGACAAGTATGTCTGTGCCACCCGTAAATTTAGTCTCGACGGCGCACTACCCTTGTTTCTCGGGTATGGGTTGCGCCTGTTCGTCGTCGAATCGTATTTCGCTTGTGCCGCCGCCGGATCGAGTTTGTTCAAAAACTCCGTCGATGCGGTGATGTCGTACCAGCCGCCGTCCTGAAAATCGATGAGAGCTTTCTTATTGTAGTTGACTGTGACCACGCGGCCGACGATGCCGACGAAGCGCTGCAACTCCGGGCGTGCCGGATTCACTTCGACGAATTGATCGACCCACTCGTTCTTGAGTGACTCGTATTGTTTCTCTCGATCAATCACAAGGAAGTCCTCCGACAAGCCGACTGCCGCTACTCAGGACGGATTGATGTTGTTTTAAGAAATGATACGCGGGCTGTCGAGTCAGCGGAAGGGCGAAGCTTCGGGGCGCGGCGGCGGTTCGAAATCGAGGCGCTTGACGAACTTGCACGCCTCCTCGGCTCCCTGATCGCGGTTCATGCCGGAGTCGGCCCATTCCACGGCGAGCGCGCCTTCGTAGCCTGTCTCGTTGAGGGCTCGAATGATCCCTTCCCAATCGACGCCGCCGCGACCCGGCGAACGGGTGTGCCAACCGCGCCTCGGGTCGCCCTTGGGCAAATAGGAGTTGAGCAAGCTCGATCGGCCATTGAGTGTCAGTGCCACATCTTTGATATGCACATGCACGATACGATCGCCAAAGCGTCGAATAAACTCGACGGGATCGACGCCGAGCCATTGCAGATGACTTGGATCGAATAAGAAGCCGAATTCCGGCCGGTTATCGATCGCTTCGAGGACTCGCTCGGCGCTGTAGAAATCATACGCCAGCTGGCCGGGGTGGACTTCGCAAGCGTAGCGCACGCCGCATTCGTTGCAGAGATCGAGGATCGGGTTCCAGGCGTGTGCGAACTCGCGGAGCGCTTCGGTAACAACGGCTTCGCTCGGACCCGGATAACCCGCCACGTAGGACCAAATCGGCGAGCCGGTGAAGCCGGCGACAATAGCGACGCCGAGTTTTTCGGCAGCGCGGATCGTGGCCATCATCTCTTCGGCGGCGCGCTGGCGAACGCCCTCGGATTGGCCGTCGCCCCAGACGTAATCCGGAACGAGTTCTCGATGTCGCCCATCGATGACGTCGCAGACCGCCTGGCTAACTTTGTGATTGCTCAGAACAGGTACGTTGAGTTCGAGCCGGTTGAACAGGGCAACCTTATTGGAGCAGTAGTCTTCCTCGCTCACCGCGCGCTGGACCTCGAAGTGATCGCCCCAGCAGCAGACGTCGAGGCCGTTGTAACCCCATTCGGCCACGCGCGTGGCAAGGTCTTCGAGGGACAGGTCGCTCCATTGGCCGGTGAAAAGAATGACGTTCCGTGCCATTGAGGTTGATTGGGGTGAGAGTGACGAAGGGGAAACGGAAAGCATTTCTGAGAGCGACTCACCAGCGCTACGCTAACCTCACTAGCCCCAAGCGCAAGCGCGGGGTTCCGAATCGAAGAACCCCGCGCTTGCGCTTGGGGCTAGTGCCCCGTCGAGACCAAAATTTACGTGGCACAGACATTCCTGTCTGTGCGGGAACCGGCGAATGTGCCTTTTGCTGCACAGACAAGAATGTCTGTGCCACCCGTAAATTTAGTCTCGACGGCGCACTAGTGAGGTTGGCCCGTTGTCGGCGTCAGTCAAATCAACTCGGCTTCGACGGAAAATCCAAGCTATCCGTCGTCGTCGTGCTTGGCTTATCCAGGGGCACCGGCTCGATCGGCTTTTCGGCTGTCACTACCGGCGTTTTCAGCGTCGGAGCGTCAACCATGTTGGTTGGTTTCGCCGGCGGCGGCATCGGCGTCGCGGGCGGAGTGGTCATCGGGCCGGAGTAGGGAGTATCTTGATCGTCCTCCTCGAGATAAACCTCGTCCATCTCGGCCTTATCGACGCTCTTCCGCAAGAGCATATAGGAGATCGTCATCGAACTCCAGAAGAAGCTGTAGCCAAAGCCAAGCACGAAGAGGAAGAGGATATAGACCCAGAAGTTCACCATGACGGCGCCGACGCGGTTGTACCAATTTAGGTACGTGTCGCGGTATTCCTCATAGTTTCGCGGTTTGATATGGCCATCCTCATCGACAACGCGTTCGACGGGGCCATCGTTGCCCATTTTGTACTTGGCGTCGGACAGCAGCAGCTCGCGCCACCCGAACGACGTTGGAGCATACACGAATAAGAAGGACGGCTCGCGGCCGGCGGACTCGATCCAGGGGGTCCGCGAAACGCCGAACTTGCTTAGGTAGACAACGAACGAACCCATGAAGCCTATGAAGAAGACGACAATGGCTCCATAGATGATGGTCAAAATAGCATACCAGAGGTAGTGCCAGGGCCGCTGAAAGACGTAGCTGTAGGAACGGCTGAAGGCTTCCCAGCTGTCGGTGCCTTCGGTGCTGACGGTCGCGGCCATGAGCGGCCAGCCGACCAGGCCGACGAGAGCGACGGCAATGCCCAGGCCGAACAGGATCATGAGCCACCAGCCCAGGCCGGCGACGATGATGTCGCCGAAGAGCGGCACCATGAAGAAGAAGCCATAGATGATCATGAAGATCAGCAAGAACGCGACGAGCAACAAGGGGAACAGCGGCGCCGTCAGGTAAGACAGCAAGCGCTTGCGCGTGAAGGATAATGCTTCAAAGGCACTGATCTTTTCGCCGCGCACGATTTGAACCGCGGCGATGCGCGTAATCGCACCGCCGAAGAGCGACCACACGGCCAAGGTGAAGACGGTGACGAGGAAGAAGTAAAACCGCGTCCACGGGTCGGCGCGGACTAAAGAGATAGGCAATGGGTCGCAACATCTTGAGGAGCGGTTCGACGAGCACCGGGGCCTGCTCCGTCACGAGCCAATTGAGGATACCGTGATGCTCCCAGGCCTTGGCCCGGCCCAAAATCAAGAGAACCGGGTTCGGACCGCGCTTCTCGAAGAACGGCCAGGTGGCGAGATAGCCACCTTCCTTGGGTTCGCCAAGTTTTTCAATGTAGCGAGGGGCGTTCGCAGCTAAATTGGCTCGCAGGCGCAATTCGGAATCGGTCGCGTCTTTTTTGGGAGGTGTGTTGAGATAGTCTTTTATATTAGCCGCGAATTTGGCACGGTCGAAGCGATCCTCGCTGTCTTTGGCCGCGCCGTATTGGCTTACGAGAACGTCGTATTCCGGCAACGTGTCGGCTACGTCGATCGGTTGATAGACCTCGTTCGGACCACCCGTGTTGGCGGCTTCGTGCATCAAATCATAATGCTTGAGACGCTCCTTGACTTCGGCGAATACCTTGGGACGATCTTGGGCCGACGCCGGCATGGCCGGCTTGGAGTAACCCAAACTGAATAAGAAGGCCAAAAAGAGCCAGCCCAGCGTCATCACCATGATGCCAAGCGCCGCTAAGAATAGCTTGTTTGGATCGAGAGCTATTTGAAAACCGCGAAATAGATAGGTCCACGGCAACAACTGCCACCAGGTCAGCTCCCGAGATTCGACCTTCTCCTCTGCCATTACAAACTCCTTATCGACCGACTGTCCCCGATCCGCCGCGCCCGCGGTCGGGCCTAAGGCCGGACAGTGATGGGTGTCAAGGAGGGATTGTACGAGACCGGGAAGCGATTGGAAACGGGGTCCGACCGGTAAACTCAAAGGATTTCCTACCTTGGGTTTACCGGTCGGCGGTCGATGCGAAGGGCCGTTGTCGGAGTAAAGGCCAAGATCTCTGCCGGCAGTGTTATGCCGCGCCTTCGAGCGGTGAAAAGCCTTCGCCCCAGGTACGGGGCGAAGGGTTTCAGAGATCGCTTAGAAGGAGAACGAAACGGAGGCCTGGAACCCGTCGAACACGCGCGTTTGGTCGCGGTACTTGGGATCAAGGCCGCTCATGTCGAACGAGATCGGTTGCGGCGAGGCCAAGGTATTGAAGAACACCATGAAGTCGTAACCGATTTGGCATTGAATGCCTGGAGCCGGGAACCACATCATCTTGAGCGTCGGCTGAAGCTCAGGGACGATTTGATATTCGTTCACGGCTCGCTTGTCCTTCTGCCCGCCGCCGCCCAAAGTATAGGAGGCGCGCTCCTTGGCGAAGTCGATGAAAAGCGCGGCCCGCAGATCGAGAACCGCGGCAAAACCGTGACCGAGATACCATTCCTGCTCGCAGCCGAGGTGGATACCGTACATATCCTGCGACAGGACGTTGTCATAGACGGCACTGTCCGGGCCGGTCGGCGTCGAATTATCAAAAGGAATGTCGACGGTGCGCCAGCGGAAGCGCTCCCAAATCGTCGTGAGTCGCGGTCCGGCCAAGCCGCTCAAGCGATACGTCTCCGTTTCATAGATCGCCCAGCGGTAGCAGATTTCGTACTCTTCCATCCACTGTTTGAACTCGAGCGACATCTCGCTGGCACCGTTCCAGATGCCGAAGGTCGAGCCCTGATCGCCGATATTCAGCTTTTGTGGACCGGAAAAGGCCGAGGTGGCATTGATCACCGGAGAGAACAAAAAGGAGTTCTCATTGAAGCCGCCCGAATTGAAATCCGGCGGCAGCTCACCCGCCGAGGCTGTGCGCTTGATCGCCAAAAGCTGGGTGAAAGAGAAGGTCAGAGCCGACTCATTGTCGAACTTCCAACCGATATCCGCTTTGAAACCGGGAGTATAACCATTAGGCCCGGACACCTGTTGTACGTCAAGCGCGAGCCCGCGACTGCCGGCGTAGGTTCCCTGAGTTCCAAGGCCTAGGGCGCTCGAATCCGTCAGCGTAAACCCACGCAAGGCGACGTTTTGCTGGGTGATTGGATTCGTCATACGATAGTAGAGAAATTCCAGCCCGACGAAGAGACCGCCCCGCTCGGGTTGTGTACTCCCGACGGGCAACCACAGCTCGGTCGCGGGCGGCGCGTACCCCGTGGCGTCGCCTCCGCCGGGACCGGGACCCTGAGCCCGAGCGGCGCTCGTCGTCAGGACGGCCCACAAGGCCAGTAAACACCCCACGCGACCCAAGTATGTACGCATAAGCCCCATCTCCTCCGTGACGAAGGCGCATCGCCCGACCGTTAACAGCCATCTTCCCTGGCCGTCTGCCCCGACGTCTGACCGCGGTCCCCACCGCTCCAGACGCATCGAACGAACTTTGCTACCTAATGGAAGGGTCGCGGACCATAGTCATCGACCCATTTCGTGTCAATGCCAAATTCAAAGAACTACTTTGTCCAAAACAAATACGACCATTCAGAGCCATTTGGCACACCAATCGACAAACAGAACGCGCAGCACCAGCCAGCGGCTGCGCCGAGGCGGGATTCGAATCAAACGCTATTTGTGCAAGGATGGCGAGAGATAACAAAGATTGTTGGCGTGTCAAGAGCGAATTGGGGATAGGAAACGAAATCGAGACACTTGCCAGGGGAATTTAATTTTGCATCCCGGTGGATAGGGGGGGTGCCCGCGTGATGTTTTGGCGCGACGGTCTTAGTCTCATTGTAACGTTAAACAGACCAATGTGTTAGGTCGGAGGACCGTCGCGCCAAAGCAGACGCGTTTTTTGGCGCGACGGTCCGTTAATTGGCGGCAGTCACGACGCCAAACTACCCTGTCTTTCAAGATTCACGCAAGCGGCGATAATCAAAGTGCCCTGCGACACTTGCGAAGTCGCGTTTCCTCTCTGGTGATTGAGCGCGGCGACACCACCGACGGGGAAACGCGACCTTTTGGATAGGCTCTGAGTCCAATTAGCGAATTCCCATTATTAGCGTCTTTTCACGCATCAAAAAATTCGGTTCACTCTCCCCCGTTCCTCCTTCGCGCCCTGGTCACTACACTATGGAAGACCCCTTCCAGGGAAGGGATCGTGGGACATCTCACCCGCTCTGGGCGCTTCCGAGGACCGAAACGTGGCACCGACCGCAGCCGACCGCTCGACGGAACAACTGGCCATTAACACAATTCGCTGTTTGGCGATGGACGCCGTCCAGGCTGCCAACTCCGGCCATCCGGGAACGCCCATCGCCATGGCGCCGGTCATCACGACGCTTTATCAGAGGTTCCTACGCTACAATCCCGCCGATCCCAATTGGCCCAACCGCGATCGCTTCGTCCTGTCAGCCGGCCACGCCTCGATGCTGCTCTACTCGATCATCCATTTGACCGGCGTCAAGCTCGTCAACAAAGAGGGCAAGGTCACCGACGAGCCAGCCTTGCCGCTCGACCAGATCAAGAAGTTTCGCCAGCTCGACAGTCGTTGCCCCGGACACCCGGAATATGGTCTGACCACCGGCATCGAGACGACGACCGGGCCGCTCGGTCAAGGTCTCGGCAATAGCGTCGGCATGGCCATCGCCGAAAAATGGCTGGCCGCTCGTTACAACAAGCCGGGTTTCGAGCTATTCAACTATCGCATTTACGCCCTTTGCGGCGACGGCTGCATGATGGAGGGTATTTCGACCGAATCCGCCTCGCTCGCCGCCCATCTCAAGCTCGACAACCTTTGCTGGATCTACGACAGCAATCGAATCACCATCGAAGGCAGCACCGACCTGGCCTTCAATGAAGACGTCGCCATGAAGTATCGCGGTATCGGCTGGAACGTGCTGTCGGTCAGCGACGCCAACGACCTGGGCCAGCTCGAGCGCGCTCTCCGCACCGCGGAAAGCACCAAGGGCCAGCCGACGCTCATTATCGTTCAGAGCCACATCGCCTATGGCGTCCCCGGCAAGCAGGATAGCCATGAAGCGCATGGATCTCCTCTGGGCGCGGAACCGATCAAGGCGGGCAAAAAGTTCTTCGGCTTCGACCCTGAGAAATTCTTCGACGTCAAACCAGAGGTCTATGAGTTTTTCAAACAAGGCATCGGCAAACGTGGCGCGGAATTGGGTTCGGCCTGGCATAAGTTATTTGACACATACAAGACGAAATATCCGGAAGGCGGCGCAACATCGAACAGATGTTGCAGCGTGAGCTTCCGGCGGACTGGGACAAGCACCTTCCCGTCTACCCGGCGGACGCCAAAGGGAAAGCCACGCGCGTGTCTTCGGGCGAAGTTCTCAACGCGTTCGCCAAGAACATCCCCTGGCTGATTGGCGGCGCAGCCGACCTGGCGCCCTCGACCATGACGCTGCTCACCTTCGACGGTGCCGGCAGCTTCCAAGCGGATAACTACGGGGGCCGTAATTTCCACTTTGGCATTCGTGAGCACGCGATGGCGCGGTCATCAACGGCATGGCCGTCTCGATGCTCCGTCCGTATGGCTCCGGCTTCCTGATCTTTAGCGACTACGGCAAGACGCCGATTCGGTTGGCCGCGCTTATGGAAGTCCCGGTTATCTATATCTTCACCCATGACTCCATCGGCGTGGGCGAAGACGGGCCGACGCATCAGCCGATCGAACAGCTCGCGTCCATTCGCGCCATACCCGGATTCATGCTACTTCGCCCCTGCGATTCCAACGAAGTGCTCGAAGCCTGGAAAGTCATCCTCAAACTGAAACACCTGCCCGCCGCGCTCGCGCTCTCGCGTCAAGCTCTGCCGACTCTGGATCGCACCAAATACGCTCCGGCCTCGGGCCTGGCCAAAGGCGCGTATGTGCTCGCCGATTCGGCCGGTCAACCCGATGTGTTGCTTCTGGCCACTGGCAGCGAAGTTTCTTTATGTGTCGAAGCCTACGAAAAATTGAAAGCGGAAGGGATCAAGGCTCGCGTCGTCAGTATGCCAAGCTGGGATCTCTTCGAAGCCCAGGACGAAGCGTATCGCGAAAGTGTGTTACCCTCGGCGGTCAAAGCCCGCGTCGGCGTCGAGATGGCGGCGGAACTGGGTTGGCATCGTTATGTCGGTATGCACGGCGCGCTACTCTGTATGAAATGGTTCGGCGCTTCGGCACCGCTGAAGGACCTGCTGAAGCGCTTCAACTTCACTGTTGACAACGTCATCAAACTGGCCAAAGAGCAATTGGCCAAGCACAAGAGCTAAGAGGCGACGATGCCGACTATCTTCGAGCGCGCTCTGAAGCTCATAGCCGACGGTGACACCGTGGGCCTGGGCTCGGGCCACGCTGCGACCGATTTCATTCACGCCCTTGGCGACCGCGTTCGCGCCGGTTTCCGGGTGCGCGGCGTACCCACGTCCGAGGCGACGGCCAAGGCAGCGATCGATGCCGGCATTCCACTCGTGAGTCTCGACGAGGGCATGCCCCTTGCATTGACGATCGATGGCGCCGACGAGGTCGATCCACACCTGAACCTCATCAAAGGGTACGGGCGCGCCTGGTCCGCGAGAAAATCATAGCGGCGGCGGCGCGAAAGCTCGTCATCCTGGTCGGCACGAACAAGCTGGTTGACCGCCTGGGCGCTCACGGTAAGCTGCCCGTCGAGGTGGTGCCGATGGCGCTGCCATTGGTCCGGCGTCGGCTAAAGGACCTGGGATTCGAGTCGATTCTCTGGGCCGACGACAAAGGTCCACAAAAGACGGACAATGGCAATTACATCCTCGATTGCATCATCGCCGCCCCTGGCCTGGCGAATCCCGAGGCATTTGAAGCCGCCGCACGGTCGATACCGGGTGTCGTCGGCACGGGACTTTTCCTGAAGATGGCCGATGTTGTTTTGGTAGGCGATCAGGAGCATAACTTTATGTTCGTCGAAGAAAGACATCGGCCGGTTTAACGTAAGCGTCGGAATTCCCCTTATTGATGAAGGAGCAAGAGCCGTGCAACTGGGCATGATCGGTCTTGGTCGCATGGGCGGCAACATGGTGGTGCGGCTCAGCCGCGCTGGGCATCAATGTGTTGTCTTCGATCGCAACGCCAGCGTGGTGGCGAATATCGTCAAGGAGAGCGGCGGCAAAGCCGTGGGAGCGACTTCGCCGCAGGACGTCGTCGCCAAACTTACCGCGCCGCGCAATCTTTGGCTGATGGTACCCGCTGGCATTACCGATCGCGTCATCGCCGATTACGCCCCGCTACTCCAGAAGGAAGACACCCTCATCGATGGCGGCAATTCCTATTACATCGACGACATTCGTCGCAGTAAGGAGTTGGCCACAAAAGGGATACACTACCTCGACGTTGGCACCAGCGGCGGCGTTTGGGGCCTGGAACGCGGCTATTGCATGATGATCGGCGGCGACGCCGCCGCTGTGAAGCGGCTCGACCCGATCTTCAAAGCGCTGGCCCCCGGCCAGGGCAATACGCCGCCGACCTCGATCAAGGAAATCGTCAACGACAAAGGTGCGAAGGAAAAAGGCACTCGTGTGGCCACCGGCACAAGCAGCGAGGGCTACCTCCACTGCGGCCCATCCGGTGGCGGCCACTTCGTGAAGATGGTTCACAACGGCATCGAATACGCCCTGATGGCTGCCTACGCGGAGGGGCTCAACATCCTCAAACATGCCAACGTCGGCAAAGAAGGGCGTGATGCCGCCAGTGCCGAAGTGACGCCTTTGCGCGACCCGGAGCATTTTCAGTATGACTTCAATCTGAAGGAAATCACGGAACTCTGGCGCCGGGGCAGCGTCATCGCGTCGTGGTTACTCGACTTGACGGCGGAGTCGTTTTTGGAAAATGAAAAGCTGCCGCTCGATCTGAACAAGATCAGCGAGCGAAAAGATCCCAAGGGCCCGCAGCACGGCGTGCCCGACTCAGGCGAAGGCCGCTGGACCATCCAGGCGGCCATCGAAGCTGGAGTGCCCGCCACGGTTCTCACCGCGGCGCTCTATTCGCGCTTCACCTCGCGCGGCGAAGAGCAGTTCGCCTGGACGATCGAACAGGCGATGCGACGTAAATTCGGCGGTCATTGATTCAAACGACTCTTTATATAGCCCCCGGCTTGCCGGGGGTTTTGAAATTACCCCTGGCAAACCGGGGGCTATATAAAAGACCGACATTAGCGAAGGAGTTCGTCCGTGGCTGCCGATCCCTCGAAAACCATGCTGCCTCAACCGTGCGTTCTCGTCATTTTCGGCGGCGACGGCGATCTCGCCTGGCGCAAATTGCTGCCGGCCGTTTTCAATCTGAATATTGACGGCGCGCTGCCGTCGCACTTCGCCGTCGTCTGCTTCGGCATTGCCAGCACCAAGGAAGGGCGCGAGACGACCGATCCCGATGAATATATCCGCGGCCGAGCCAAGGAAGGCATCGAGAAATTCTCACGCCAGCCGTTGACCGACGCGAACTGGGCCGACTTTGCCCGCTGCCTATTTTTCGTCCCTGGATCGTTCAATGACGCAGCCGCGTATAAGAAGCTAAGGGCTCGGCTCCAGGCCGTCGACGGGCAGTTCGGCATTCCGGGCAGTCGGGTCTTTTATCTCTCGGTGCCGCCGCAGCTCGTCGAGATGTGCGTGACGCAGCTGGCCGAAAGCCAGATGGTCACCTCGCCGGACGAGAAGGCTGCGTTTTCACGCGTCATCGTCGAGAAGCCGATCGGCCGCGATCTGGCCAGCGCCCGCGAGATCGTCAAGGTAGTCGACAAGGCGTTCGCGGAATCGCAGACCTATCGCATCGATCATTATCTCGGCAAGGAAACGGTTCAGAACCTCATGGTTCTACGGTTCGCCAACAGCATCTTCGAGCCGCTCTGGAATCAGAAGTACATCGACCATGTGCAGATCACCGTGGCCGAGGAAGAGGGCGTTTCGCAATTCGATCAAAAGACCGGCGCCATGACCGCCAGCCGCGTCGGCTACTATGAAACGGCCGGCGCTGCGCGACATGGTGCAGAACCACATCCTGCAAGTCCTTTGCACCGTGGCGATGGAGCCGCCCTTCTCATTGGATGCCGATGTCGTCCGCGACGCGAAAGTGAATCTGCTTCATTGCCTGCGGCCAATGGAGCCCGGGGACGTCAAACACAACGTCGTGCGCGGTCAATACATCGAGGGCGATGAGCATGGCCATCGCGTGTCGGGTTATCGCCACGAAGTACGCAAATACTACGAGGAGATCGCCAAACAGCCGATTCCCCAGGCGTCTGTCAATTCGATGACTGAGACATTTGTCGCCATTCGCTTGTTCATCGACAACTGGCGCTGGTCTGGCGTGCCGTTTTATTTGAGGACCGGCAAGCGCATGCCGAAGCGCGCCAGCGAGGTAGCGATCCAATTCAAAGACGTGCCTTCGGTTCTCTTCAACTACAAACCGGAAGTGCCTCTGGAACCGACGGTCCTGACGATCAAAGTCCAGCCCGAGGAAGGGCTGTCGATGCGCATCGCCTGCAAGCTGCCCGGGCCGAAGGTTCGCATCTATCCCGTCAAAATGGAATTCAACTACGCCTCGAGCTTCGGCGTGACCTCCCCAGAGGCCTACGAGCGGCTGATTCTCGACGTGTTGGCCGGCGATGCAACCTTGTTCATGCGCCGGGACGCCGTCGAAGCGGCGTGGCAATGGGTCATGCCGATTCTCGATTCGTGGAACAAGGACCGCGCCCTGCATCTGCCCGAATATCAGTGCGGCACCTGGGGTCCCGTGGAAGCGGATCGTCTCATGGAGCAAGACGAGCGGGTTTGGAGGACGCTATGAACAGCGAACCCCTGCCGTCGGCTTTCGGCCTGCCGGTCGACCTTCGTAACGTCGAGAAAGAGCTGAATAACCAGATGCTCGGCCAAACGGCTGACACCGGCGCGCCGATTCAAAAAGTGCGCATGTCCAATCTGGTGATCTACACGACCACGATGGCCGCCGCTCTCGAAATGGTCGAGCAGGTTCCGGCGATTGTGGCGAGCCATCCGGCACGGGTCCTCTTGTTGATCGGCGACGCCGCCGATTCCGGCGACGAAATACGCTGTTCCGTACTCGTGCGCTGTCGGATGTTGAGCAAGCATCAACAGGCCTGTTCGGAACAGGTGACGCTGCACGCGCCGGCGCCTTTGATTGATCGCTTGCCGTTCGCGGTACGGACGCTGCTCATAGGCGACCTGCCCACGAATCTTCTGTGGCAGACGCCGGTGCCGCCATCGATGGGCGGGCCGATGCTCGAAGAGCTGAGCGAACACACGCTGCAGATTTTGTTCGACAGCCTCGATTGGCCCGAGCCGATTCGCGGCGTGGCGGCGACCGGATCGTGGTTGGAACAAATTGAGCGTACCACGCCTGGGCGCTGGCGTGTCGCCTCGGATCTCAATTGGCGCCGATTGAAGTATTGGCGGCGCCTCATGTCGCAAGCCTTGCTGCCGCTAGGCGACAAGCCAGGCGAACAAATCGAGGAAATCACTGTCGAACACGGCCCCTCAGCGGTGGTCCAAGCCTGGGAATTCGCGAGCTGGCTGACGCGGCGGCTCGAATGGCACGTAATTGGCGGCAAGGTTGTTCAGAATGTCGAGATGGTGTGGCGCTTTCACACCGGTAGTCGCGACGCGCTGGTTCGCATTCGCCGCCTTGAAGCGGGCTTGCCGCGGATTCAGCGCGTGCGGCTGGCCTACAAGATCGACGGCAAGCCGGTGGCCATGATTCTCACACCGCAAGGTGACGAACGGCTTGTCATCGAGTTCGAAGGCATCGAAGGGGAGCCGCGGACGATTATGATTCCGCCGCATACGCCAGCCGAGTTGATCGGTCGGCAACTGTCGGACCGGGAGCGGGATCCGGTGTTTCGCGATAGTATGCTCACCGCTCAGGCCATGGCTCAGCTGGTGTTGCGATAAAATCGAGGTCATTAGCAGACACGGGTCAGTCGAGGTGTCCGATGGATTCCGTTCTCCGCGTGTTCGCTGACGCCGAAGCTGTCAGCCAGGCGGCCGCGGTGGAGTTTGTCCAAGTCGCTCGCGCGGCCATCGCGGCGCGGGGCCATTTTTATGTGGCCCTGTCAGGTGGGTCGACGCCGCAGCGGCTCTATCAGCTTCTGGCCGAGCCGCCGTATCGAGACCAGATTGCATGGAACGCCGTCGAGGTGTTTTGGGGCGATGAACGAGCGGTGCCCGCCGACCACAAGGATTCGAATTACCACATGGCGCGCCAAGCCTTACTCGATCATGTGCCGCTGCCGCCGAACCAGATTCACCGCATCGAAGCCGAGCGCGGCGACCGGGACCAGGCGGCGCGCGATTATCAAACCGCAATGGCCAGCGCGTTCGACATCGATGCCGCCGGCCCGCCGCCGTCGTTTGATCTCGTTTTGCTTGGCATGGGAGGCGATGGCCATACAGCGTCGCTGTTCCCCAATACCTCGGCCTTGCAAGAAACCGAGCGCTGGATCGCCCCGAATTTCGTGCCCAAGTTCGCCGCCGATCGTCTGACGCTGACTTATCCGGTAATCAATGCAGCCCGAGATGTTTTGTTTCTGGTGGCCGGGGCCGACAAGGCCGACGTTCTTCGTGAAGTAATTCAAGGGCCGTCCGATCCGGATCGGTTGCCGTCGCAGCGGATTCGGCCGATGGACGGCAAATTGACGTGGTATCTCGATGGTCAAGCGGCAGCGCGCCTGGACCTGCCGGGCGGAGGAGGTCAGTCATGAGCGCGATCAAGTTGGCACCATCGATCCTTGCAGCCGATTTCGCTAACCTCGGCCAACAGGTGCGCGACGCCGAGCAGGCAGGCGCGGATCGAATTCACATCGATGTCATGGATGGCCATTTCGTGCCGAATCTGAGCATCGGCCCGGCCATCGTCAAGTCGCTCCGGCCGATCACGAAGTTGCCACTCGAAGTGCATCTGATGATCGAGCGGCCCGACCTACTCGCCGAAGCGTTTATCAAAGCCGGGGCGGACAGCATACTGGTTCACGCCGAATTGGGCGATGCCGCCGTCCGCGCGGTCGCGCAGATTAAATCGCATGGAAAAAAGGTCGGAATTGTCCTCAATCCGGAGACGCCTTTAGCCAAAGCCGAAGTGTTTCTGCCGGACGCGAGCCTGCTCCTTATCATGACGGTCCACCCCGGTTTCGGCGGCCAATCGTTTATCTTCGATACTCTAGACAAGATCGATCGAGCGCGGCGCAGCTCAAGCAACTCAAGTTGCCGATCGAGATCGAAGTCGACGGCGGTATCGATCCGAAGACAGCGCCGCAGGCGGTCCGATCTGGAGCGCAGGTTCTTGTCGCGGGCACCTCGATTTTCGGCGTCGCCGCCGGCGTGCGGGCGGCGATGGACGAGTTGCGGAAGTCGGTAGAGTCTGTTTGAAATGAATTTAGTTAGTCTACCCTGGAGCCAATTGCATGATCCTGGCCGGAGATATCGGCGGCACCAAGACCGCTCTCGCTTTATATGACGTGGTCGGTGGCGCTCTCCATCTCGAACGCGAATCGATCTACCCAAGCCAGAGTCATGCCACGCTCCAGGAGATTCTGATCAAGTTTCTCGCCGGCTCAAATGGCGTCAAACTCCAGGCCGGGAGTTTTGGCGTCGCTGGACCCGTCATCGACGGCAAATGCAAGACGACCAATCTCCCCTGGCAATTGGACGAGCGCGAGCTGGCGACTGCCATTGATGCTCCGCGCGTCAAGTTGCTCAACGACTTGGAAACGGCCTCCTTTGGAATGCTGTTTCTTCAGCCGGGCGACCTCGTCTCGATCAACCCGCTCGCCAAACCGAAGCGCGACGGCAATATCGCCGTCGTCGCCGCCGGCACCGGTCTCGGCGAGGCAATCCTTTATTGGGACGGCCAACGATATCACCCGATCGCCACGGAAGGCGGCCACACCGATTTCGCGCCGACCGACGAATTAGAGGTCGAATTACTCCGCTATCTGCGCGACAAGCACGGCGCTCACGTTAGCTACGAACGAATCCTCTCCGGCCCAGGGTTTTACGATCTTTTTTGTTTCCTGCGGCAACGCGGCGAACAGAAACCGAGCGCCGAGCTGCTTGGTCGTCTGGTGGGGAATATCGAGGACAATGCCGCCATTTCCGAGCTGGGATTAGCTCGAACGGACCTGCTGTGTGTGGCGACGCTGGATCTCTTTGCCAAGATCTACGGCGCCGAGGCCGGCAACCTCGCCCTGAAGTGTCTTTCGCAAGGCGGCGTCTTTTTGGGTGGCGGCATCGGTCCGCGCATCTTGGCCGTGCTCAAGAGCGGCAAGTTCCTCTCCTCATTCCTAGATAAGGGTCGATTCCGATCTCTGTTGGAGGCAATGCCAGTGCAGGTCTCGCTTAACTCGCAGGCGCCGTTGATCGGCGCCGCCCATTACGCGGCACGCATGCTGAGTTAATGCCCCCATCACACTTAATGCCGATCCGATGAAACATAATGAGTAAAGAGCATCAGCGTTTAGAGGAGATCACCGGCGATCATCTCGGCTGGCGCCGCTGGGGACCCTACGTCAGCGATCGCGCCTGGGGCACAGTCCGCGAAGACTACAGCGACGACGGCGATGCCTGGTCCTATTTCACGCACGAACAGGCCCGGTCGCGCGCCTACCGCTGGGGTGAAGACGGCATCGCCGGGCTGTGCGATCGTTACCAATTCCTTTGCTTCGCTTTCGCATTCTGGAACGGCAAGGATCGCATCCTCAAGGAGCGGCTCTTCGGCGTCACGCCCCGCGAAGGGAACCACGGCGAAGACGTGAAAGAATACTACTTTCACGTCGATAACACGCCGACCCACTCGTACATGAAGCTGCTCTACAAATATCCCCAGGCCGCGTATCCCTACGAAAGGTTGGTCACGGAGAATCAAAATCGTCACGGGCAGGGGCCGGAGTTCGAATTACTTGATACCGGGGTCTTCCACGAGGACCGCTATTTCGACATCGTAATCGAATATGCCAAGGCCACTCCCGAAGACATCTGCATCCGCGTCGAAGCGTTCAATCGTGGGCCGGAGTCAGCGCCGCTGCATATTTTGCCGCATTTGTGGTATCGGAACATTTGGGGCTGGCGCTGCGACGCCTGGGGAGCCAAGCCCGTCAGTGAACCGATCATAGAGATTGGGCCGGTAACCCCGAACAATATCACTTTGCGCCGACGACGCCGGCTTGAAAATGCCGATGGAAATCGCGGCGGATTATCGGCTCGGACCTCGGTATCTGAGCGGACCGACCGGCGGCCAGCCTTTATTCACCGATAACGAGACCAATGCCCTAGTCGTCTTCGGACCGACGGCCAAGAAGCGCAAGCCGTATGTGAAAGATGCGTTTCATCGTCACATAATTGAGGGTGAAAATTCGGTCAATCCCGCGCTGCGCGGAACGAAAGCGGCGATCCACTATTTGGTCAAGAATGTCCCGGCGGGCGGCTCAGTCGTATTACACTTCCGCTTGACGCCGGATGGCACGCCGGCCAGGCCGAAGGAGGTCGACTCGATCATCAAGCGGCGCCAAGCCGATGCGGACGAGTTCTACGCCGAGATCCATCCGCCACGCGCCAGCGAGGACGAAAAGCGCATCCAGCGTCAGGCGTTCGCGGGCTTATTGTGGACGAAGCAGATCTATATACTCGACGTCAAGCGTTGGTTGCGGGGCGACTGTGACGATTGGCCACCATCGCCGCGGCGGGCGAAAATTCGCAATGAACACTGGAAGCATCTCAACACGCTGCGCGTCATGAGCATGCCGGACGCCTGGGAGTACCCTTGGTTCGCGGCATGGGATCTGGCATTTCACTGCGTGACGTTCTGCCTCATCGATGCCGACTTCGCGAAGAAGCAGCTGTGGGTTTTGCTATTCGAGCAATTTCAGCATCCGAACGGACAAATACCGGCCTATGAATGGGAGTTTTCCGACCTTAATCCTCCCGTACAAGCGTGGGCCGTCTGGCGCGTCTACAACATGGACCGCATTCGCAGCGGCAAGCCTGACCGAGATTTTCTCGAACGCTGCTTTCATAAGCTGTTGATTAATTTCGCCTGGTGGATCAATAAGGTTGATCGGCAGGGCAACAATGTCTTCGAGGGCGGCTTTCTTGGGCTGGATAATATCACTGTCGTCGATCGCAGCGAGAAACTCGGGGAAGGTGTCGTACTCGAGCAGGCCGACGCCACCGGCTGGATGGGAATGTTCTGTCTGAACTTGATGCGCATTGCCTTGGAGCTGGCGAAAGCAAACGCGGTCTACGAAAGCCTGGCGACCAAGTTTTTCCAACATTACACGTATATAGCCGCAGCGATGAAGCGTATGGGTCCTGGCGGCTATCAACTCTGGGACGATAAGGACGGATTCTTTTACGACGTGCTGACGTATCCCAACGGCGACTTCCGCAAGTTCCGCGTCCGGTCGCTCGTCGGTTTGATTCCTCTATTCGCCGTGGAGCGGCTCGAGATCGAATGGTGCTCGCAGTTCAAGGACTTCACGCGCGATCTCAACTGGTTTCTAAAGAATCGCCGCGACCTCGTTGCGGGTGTCGTACAGGAGGCGCCGCGAACACACGTTCTGACGATCGTCAACCGCGAGCAGCTAGCAAGATTGTTGCAAAGAATGTGGGACGAAACAGAGTTCTTATCTCCGTATGGCGTGCGCAGTTTGTCGAAGGCTCATGAGAGCGAACCATTTTGGTTCGAGGGCCGCGTTGTCGGCTATGAACCGGCCGAAGCCATTTCCAAGCTCAAGGGCGGCAACTCCAACTGGCGCGGCCCGATCTGGTTTCCGACCTGTTTTCTGCTGATCGAGTCGCTCCGCAAGCTCGGCGTGGCCTACGGTGCGGATTTTACCATTCCTACGCAAGGCAGCGGCGGGAAACCAATTTCATTCGAGCAGATGGCCAAGGAATTGGCCAACCGGCTCATAAAAATGTTTACGCTAGATAGCTCGGGCCGTAGGCCGATCTACGGCGATACCGATAAATTCCAGAACGATCCGCACTGGCGCGAACTGATCCTCTTTTACGAATACTTTCACGGCGACACCGGCGCGGGTTTGGGTGCCTCGCATCAGACAGGCTGGACCGCGCTGGTCGCATCGTTGATCGATGAGTGGCGGTTATGACGAACGAATCGCCTGTTTCGATTTTGAAATTAATATCTGTTTTGGCGAGCGGCGCGGCGTCAGCCCGCCGTGCTGAGTCAGCGTAATCAAGAAAACGGCGCCAAATACACGGCGGGCTCATGCCGCGCCGCTCGCCTTGAAAACGACTGTCATTCACGGAGTTTCCGCCATGGGCGTATTGCCGGACTGGATTATCGAACGCGACGTAAAAATTGAGCCTTTCGCCAAGGAGTCGTCTCGCCCCGGCGTTATTTCCTATGGCGTGAGTAGTTACGGTTATGACGTCCGTGTTGGGCGCCATTTCAAGGTTTTCACGAACGTCCGCTGCACGATCGTCGATCCTAAACAATTCGATAAGGATTCTTTCGTCGACATTGAGGCTGACTATTGCCTTATACCGCCAAACAGCTTCGCTTTGGCGGAGACGGTCGAGTATCTCGAGATCCCGCGCGACATGCTCGCCGTCTGTCTGGGCAAGTCGACCTACGCACGTTGCGGCATCATCGTGAACATCACGCCGCTCGAGCCGGAATGGCGCGGCAAAATCACGATTGAGATCAGCAACACGACGCCGCTGCCGGCCAAGATCTACGCAGGCGAAGGAATCGCGCAAATCCTCTTCTTCCGCGCAGAATCTGTCTGCAAAACAAGTTATGGCGATAAGCGTGGGAAATATCAGGATCAGAAAGGGTTGACGCTGCCCTTCGTCATCGGCGACGCGCCGAAGAAATGAACGCGGCGGTTTAGCCTGTGTGAACGGTGCAGCTGCAGTATAATGGATAGTGACAAACTCTCAAGGACGGGCGCGAGCAAAATTTGATCTCTGCGGTTGCGTTTCGGCGCGCACGGGCTCACTCGTGGGCTGCTTGTTTCTAATACCTGATCTCACGCGAAGTTAGGACCTAGCCGATCCAAGGGATCTCTTCACTCTTTCTTAACGTAAGTCGTTTTGGCTTCGGTTGCGCGAACTCGTTGGGTCAAAAATCTGTGTACAAGTGTAGACTCGATTCGATAGAGTTGCTGAGCGTCGACGAGCCAGCCGTCGACTAGCGGGATGGAGTCCGGTGATCCCACCTCCGCCATTGACTCTAGAATTGAGTGCTTAGGGAACGTTACTAGCCATGCATATTACTCGCCGCTATACGGCGGAGGGGAAAGACCCCTTCGCTTCGGTCAATTTCGTGCCTCGAACATCACGGATCGTGAACCCGGACGGGTCGGTGGTCTTCGAGATGAAGGACCTATTGGCTCCGGAGCCCTGGTCGCAAGTCGCGGTCGACATTCTCGCGCAGAAATACTTCCGCAAGGCCGGCGTCCCCTCGCGCACCGAGCGCGTGCCCGAGGAAGGGCTGCCGGTTTGGTTGCGACGAAGTGTCCCCGCTGCCGGCGAAAGCCGTGGCGGGCAGGAGATCGATGCCCGTCAGGTCTTCTTACGCCTCGCCGGCTGCTGGACCTATTGGGGCTGGAAGGGTGGCTATTTCAGCACCGAAGCGGATGCCCACGTATTTCACGACGAAGTCTGTTATATGCTGGCCGCGCAGATAGCGGCTCCGAACTCGCCGCAATGGTTTAACACCGGGCTTTATTGGGCCTACGGCATCGACGGCCCAGCCCAGGGGCATTTTCGCGTCGATCCAAAAACGGCGACCGTCAAAAGGTCGACCTCGGCGTATGAGTATCCAGCGCCGCACGCGTGTTTTATCCAATCCGTCTCCGACGACCTGGTGAACGAAGGCGGCATCATGGACCTATGGGTCCGCGAAGCGCGCATCTTCAAATACGGCAGCGGTACCGGGTCGAACTTCTCACATTTGCGCGGCGAAAACGAACCGCTTTCCGGCGGCGGTCGATCGAGCGGGCTGATGAGCTTTCTCAAGATCGGCGATCGGGCCGCCGGGGCCATCAAATCGGGCGGCACCACCCGCCGGGCGGCCAAGATGGTCGTACTCGACCTCGATCATCCGGACATCGAGGAATTCATCAATTGGAAGGTCGTCGAAGAAGAAAAGGTTGCCGCACTGGTCGCCGGTTCGCACTTGCTTAGCAAGCATCTCAACGCCGTCATGAAAGCCTGCCACAGCTGGCCCAAAGCCGAGGAACGGCTCGAGCGCGCGCGCAACGGCCACCTCCGCAAGGCGCTCGCCGAAGCCCGGCGTGACGCGGTGCCGCAAAGCTACGTCGAGCGTGTCCTGCAACTCGCCAACCAGGGTTTCACCTCGCTTCGCATCGAGGAATATGACACTGACTGGAACGGCAAGGCCTATTACTCGGTCTCCGGGCAAAATAGCAACAACTCAGTGCGCGTCGAGAATGCCTTTATGGAAGCGGTGCGCAGCGATGGCACTTGGTCTCTCATTTGGCGCACCGAAAAAGAGAAAGCCCGCGCCGAGCGGCGCGCGCCAAAGCCCCGTAAGACCCTGAGGGCGCGCGAGCTGTGGGACAAGATCGCCTATGCCGCCTGGGCCTGTGCCGATCCGGGCCTGCAGTTCGACAACACCATCAACGAATGGCATACCTGTCCGGCCGATGGCCGCATCAATGCCTCGAACCCATGCAGCGAGTATCTCTTTCTCGATGACACCGCTTGCAACCTCGCCTCGCTCAATTTGATCAAGTTTTACGATCTGCAATCGGGGCGCTTTGACGTCGAGGCGTTCCGCCACGCAACACGCCTCTGGACGATGATTCTCGAAATCTCCGTCTACATGGCCCAATTTCCGAGCGTGCCGGTCGCGCAGAAGTCGTACGATTTCCGCACTCTTGGCCTAGGCTACGCGAATATGGGCTCGCTGCTCATGGTCCAGGGTCTGCCTTACGATTCGCCCGAGGGCCGCAATCAATGTGCGGCGATCACGGCCCTGATGCACGCTGCCTCTTATGCGATGTCAGCCGAGATCGCCGCCGAAGTCGGCGCCTTCCCGCGCTATGCCGCTAATCGGGATCCGATGTTGCGCGTCATTCGCAATCATGCTCGCGCGGTCTTTGCCACGCCCAAGGAAGACTACGAAGGGCTCTCGATCACGCCAGTCTCTATAGACGAGCGCTATTGTCCGGATTACATTCTCCGCGCCGCCCGCACCGAATCCGAACGGATGCTCGAACTCGGCGAGAAACATGGTTTCCGCAACGCCCAGGTGACCTGCATCGCGCCGACAGGAACGATTGGTCTCGTGATGGATTGCGACACAACCGGCGTCGAACCCGATTTCGCTCTCGTCAAATTCAAGAAGCTGGCCGGCGGCGGCTACTTCAAGATCATCAATGCCTCCGTTCCTCCTGCCCTCCAGAAGCTCGGCTACACGCCTGCGCAGGTGGATGACATTATCCGCTATTGCCGCGGTACGGGAACGCTCAAAGGCTGCCCGCACATCAACTTCGCCACGCTGAAAACGCGCGGCTTGCCAGACGAAGTGATCGAGCGCCTCGAAGCGCAAATGCCCGGCGTCTTCGAGCTTCCCTTCGCGTTCAACAAATGGACCATCGGCGAGGATGTCTGTGTCGGCGCGCTGGGCCTCAAGAAGGAACAGCTCGATACCCCCGGCTTTGACCTGCTCACAGCGCTCGGCTTCACGCGCGAACAGATCGCCGAAGCCAACAACCACGTTTGTGGCACCATGACCGTCGAGGGAGCGCCGCACCTGCGACCCGAGCATCTACCGATCTTCGATTGCGCAAACAAATGCGGTCGGATCGGTCAGCGTTATCTCAGTGCCGAGGCACACATTCGCATGATGGCGGCGGCCCAACCGTTCATCTCCGGTGCCATCTCCAAGACGATCAACATGCCTCACAGCGCCACGATGGAAGACGTCAAGAGCGCCTATCTGCTCAGCTGGCAACTGATGCTGAAGGCCAACGCTCTCTATCGCGATGGCTCCAAGCTCAGCCAGCCGCTGAACAGCGTATCCGACACGCTCGACGATCCTGAGGTGGACGCCGCCGTGCCGACCGACGAGAAGCCGGCGCCGGTTCGCGTCGCCGAAAAGATCGTCTACCGCTATCTCGCGCAGCGCCGGCGTCTTCCCGACCGTCGCGCCGGTTACACCCAGAAGGCCCGCATCGGCAACCACAAGATTTATCTCCGCACCGGCGAATACGAAGACGGCACCCTGGGCGAGATCTTCCTCGACATGCATAAAGAAGGCGCTGCCTTCCGGAGCATGACGAACTGCTTCGCCATCGCCATTTCGCTGGGTCTCCAACACGGCGTGCCACTGGAAGAATATGTCGATGCCTTTTTGGTCACCCGTTTCGAGCCGAACGGCACGGTGCAAGGCAATCCGCATATCAAGATGACGACGTCGATCATCGATTACATCTTCCGCGAACTGGCCATCACCTATTTGGATCGGCACGACCTGGCCCACGTCGCGCCAGAAGACCTGCGCGGCGACGCGATATCCAACGAGATCGTCGAGGATCGCCTGGAGGAGGCTAATCCGGAGGAGGCTTCAGAGTCCTTTGCAACGCCGCGGACGGACCATCTTAACCCGATGCCCACGAACGGCAACGGCCATGGCCGCGCGCCTTCGAACAACGGCGAACCCAAAGCCGTTTTGAACCCCAAGAGCAAGGACTCGCGCATCCGCCAAGCGCGACTCAAAGGCTACGAAGGCGACCCCTGCGGCGAATGCGGCCAGCTAACCTTGATTCGCAGCGGCGCCTGCGCGAAGTGCGATACCTGCGGCGCAGTCGTCGGGGTGTAGTTAAGCCTTGGAATAAAAAGCAAGCCGCTTAGGTCCGCCAAAGATTATAAGTACCGCCAACGTTGGCGGTACTTATAATCACACGTTTTCCCGATAAAACACGGCATTTCGAAGCCAAAAATCTAAGGACCGCCAACTTTCGTACGTTGGCGGTCCTATGACCTTCTCACGTTATTCAATCCAGGCCGCCCGAATGGCGTTCCGGTCTTGTTCACGACATCTCTCAAGCGGCGCAGGGGTGAGATGCAAAAAATGTCACCCCAGTTTGCACGTCGCTCAATCAAATCTAACATATTGTCTGCCTGAATGTTACGCCGCGACAAAGGAGCGATATGCAAGCAAATCCACGGAGAACTCCCGCACTTATGCTTCGGTTTCCGAACGGCGAATTAACCCAAGTTAGACACTTTTTGTTCTGGGCAAAGGACTTGCGTTCAATTTGAGGGGGTTTATTTCACTACATTTGAATCGCTTCATCGACTCGCCGAAGGCGGCGGGGAAGGGTCAGACCCAGGCGGTTCAACAGCACGCTTTGTGATTCGTCCGGCTCCGTCACGCAGCGCAAGGTAATCTTTCTCTTTTGCCCGCTACCCGGAGACTGGGCATTGAGCGTTATGTCCCCGCATTTGAGCTTCGCCATTTCCTCGATTAGCGTGCGTGGCGCGTTACCTAGGCCTGCGTTCTTCATCCACCCCGCCAGGGTCTTCCACATCGCATACGCCAAAAAGCACACCAAAATGTGGGCCTTGACGCGGTCTTCTTTCTGGTGCCAGATCGGGCGGATCGCCAATTCGTCCTTCGTGATGCGAAAGGCCCATTCGGCTTCCGTCAGTTGGATATAACGCTTCCACAAAGTCGCTGCATCCACATCTGTCAGGTTACTGCGGAGCAAGTAGCAACCGTCGCTCAATTTCGACCAGTCGCCGAATTTCTCATTGCGTCGCCAGGTGATTTCGAGATGGGCTTTGCCTCGGGGCTGCGTCAACTTCTTGATCGTCACCTCAAAGGCATGCGATGCACGCCAGTTCCGCTCTTTCAGCCGGCCCAGTCGCTCGCCCGCGATGGCTTCATCCTTCAATCGCCCCGCTTCCGCCGCGGCCTGCATCTTCTGTAATCCGGCCTCCATTCTCGCCGTGAACTTCTCATGCATCGCCTGCTCCTTGAGGCGGCGATCGGCACTGCGGGCCAGGATAAACGTCTCTTGACCCTCCGGCCCCGGCACCAGTTTTACTTCAACACCCTCCTGCACCGTTGTCCAATCATCCGCATTGATGTGTTGTTCGAACTGCCGCAGCATCTGCTTGGGAGTGCCCACAATGTACTTCCCGCCACGCTCCCGCAGGAACTTCAGATTCGCTTCACTGACCATGCCGCGATCCATCACCCACACTCGATTCAAGCTGCCATGTTTCCGCTCCATCGACTCGATCATCTGCTGCACTGTTTTGCTGTCATGCGTGTTGCCGGCAAAGACCTCATAGCCGAGCGGAAAGCCGTCTTCCGTGACTACCAATCCGATGCATACTTGCGGCCGGTCGCCCCGCGAATCGCGCGAGTAGCCGAGCTTGGCCATCGGGCAGCCTTCCATGTCTCCTTCGAAATAGGTGCTGGTCACGTCGTAGAGGAGCAAATCACATTTCAAGGCAAACAGCTCGCCCAGGCGTTGCCGCAGATGCTTTTCCAGCGTTTCCTTGTGCGGCAAGAGATGATCGTGTCCCTTATACAAGCGATTCGTATGCACTTGTTCGCATGTGACGCCCAGCAATTCATCCAACGCTGTTCGCCGATACCAGGTGTCGGCAATATGCAACTCACTCGAGGGTTCGCAGAAACGCGCGATGGTAAGGATGCAAGCCACCGTAGCCCACGACACTTCTTCGCGTCCGGACTCGATCTTCTCTTCCAACAACTCATCGAGGCCCAGCATCCGCCACAGACCCCGAGCCAACCAGACATCACCAAAATCACGAGGCCGCTCGAGCCGAATGCTGCTGAGTTTGACCAGCACGGGCTCATCATCGCGTGGGGTATCGCAACAGGGCGGATCGAACAGGGTGGGTTGCGGCCTTCGTTGGTTCGCTTCGCCGTTGAGATGCGAACACAGTTGGGTCCAGCCGTCCTGCTCGGTGCCGTCCAACTCACCCAAATAGGCCACGATGCGTTGACGCGATCCTTTGGCCGTTCGGTACGACTCGGCCAAGGCCCAGTAAGTGTGCGGCTTGCCGTTCTTGTGTCGCTCGAAGCGTCTGAGAAACATGTGCGTCTCCGGGCACGATTCGACATCGTGACCAGAATCGCACAAGGGGAGAGGACCTGTCAACGAGGTAGGTCTTCACTACATCGGGATTGGCGGATCGATTCCTTGTGGTTAAAGGACTTACGTTCAATTTTGGGGTCGAAAAAACCAAAACGACCGACAAAGTGTCTAACTTGGGTTAACCTTCTCGGGGCCGACCCATGGTCGCGCCATCATGCCAGTTTGCCAAGACCAGAAATCCAAATTGGCAAACAGGTCACTCGACGCATGTTATTGCAATATCTGACGTTGTATCAATTATACTGGTCCGTTTGCCAAATTATCGTATTGCTCGGTCGAGGCGCGGAATTGAATTTCTTGATTTTTCCTATGGTAACAACGCTCGAATGTTCGGGAAAATGGGATTAGAGAATTTACACGGAGTATTTCGGTCGCCTGACGAAGAGAGAGGGGGAAACGACGGCCGCAGTCTTGGTGCGCTCGCTTCGGTAACCGGCGTAAGAGATGGCAGTTCAAATCCTGTATCCGTTCACGACCCGATTTTGCTGGCGGAATTCACGCGGTTCCACAGGTTTTTGGCATAAGTGAAGTAGGCGCGAAACCATGCAAGGCATTGGCACAACATTGAGTCAAGTAATTGAGAACGTGACGCTGTTGCTGGCGACAGGTCGCCACCACACTCAAGATTCGCGCCACGAATTGACTTCCCACAACGCTATCCGTTCCATAACTGGTCTTACGCCACTGCACCGCGTGGCGGAGAGCACGCTCGGCAGCGTTGTTGGTCGGCTCCAGGCCATTGATGCGCACAAACGTCCACAAAGCCGCCTCCACCTTGAGCAATTGCTTGCAGGTCGCCGCCGTCTTGGCGCAGGCGCACACCGAACCCGCCTCCAGGGCGGAGCGGGTCATGGAGCGGACTATCCTCATTTTGGATCGATATGTGCCGCGACTCAATGTGCCATCGCGGACGCGTTGCAACCACACAAATAAGTCCTGAGAACAACACAGCAGTTCTTCGCCGATTTTCGAGCCAGCGTTGCCGCGATCCACCATCGCTTGAAAATCGCGTTCCAAATGAGCCCAGCAGATTTGCCGGCAACGCAACGGCTGACCGTTATAGGCGCTCCAACGATCGGTGGTCAAAACCTGCTCGTAGACGGCACCCAATAATTCCTGGAACGCCGAGCGGCCCCGCGAACGAGCGATGTGAAAAACAGTTGCCAACGCCGTCACGGCCACCCACAGCCAGGCCCGTCGCTTTTCTTGCCGCCAGCCGGTTTCGTCGACATTGGCTGGTTGCGTATGGCAATAAGCACGCAGTTCCTCGACCACCGGGGCCAAAACTTCCGAGGTCTGCTGCTCCAAAGCACATACCTCACCAGCAGACAAGGGGATGCCGAACAGGTCGTGCATCAACGTCTCGACTTGCCGCTTGCTAATGCGGTAGGCACCGGTGAGCAAGGCGACGACTGCTTGCAAACGCGGTCCGCTACAGCCCCTGGGTACACCTGGAGGCAACTCGGCACAGGTGGTGACGCCGCAACAGCGGCAGGCCAGGCGATGAAGTTGGTATTCGGTGACATCGGGTTTGGGCAAGGGCATCTCGATCACTTGATGACGCAGCGGCATGGAGTCGGTGCCGGCAAGTGCACGGCCGCAGCGTCGGCACTCTTTCGGCTTGAGCGTCAGAGTTTGATCGGGCGGCAGCAGAGGCCGAGGGTGCAAAAGATGACCGGGTTGACCGCCGCGTGGCCGTCCCGAAAGCGGCTTGGGCGGCGGACGCTTGACCGCGGGCGCGTCGCTGGACGGTGGCTTTGAGGAATTCGTGGAGTTCTGCCCGAGACGCTGTTCGAGTTCACGTACCCGCTGTTCCAACTGAGCGATGCGTCGCTCGTATTGCTGAATAACAATAAGCAATGCCGCTTGAGCGACGGGTGGGATCTGGTCCCATAACTCTTTCGGAATTGGCGGCTCGTTTTCCATGCAGCTGGCATAGAAAGTCTACATCTGGCAGGCAAGTTCGGGCTGTGAACGGATACCAAATCCTGTCACGCCGACTATTTTTATGGAGAAGGCCTTCGGCAAAAAGGTCGAAGGGCTTTCCTTCACTTGTGAGAAGCAGGTCCGAGGTGTTTATTACCCCGGCACGAAATTAGATCAACCTAATTCCATTGGAGCGGCATATTGGGTCTGCGGATGAAGGAAATAACTCATAACATGTCGAGGCATCCCGCTCAACTTCCTCATGAATCCGAACAACCGCTCTTGCAACGTCGGCTTGTCCGGCGGCAGGCCAGCCTTGTTGATGTTCCCCTTCATGTCATTGTTCAAATATTTCCACCGGATTGAGTTCCGGCGAATACGTCGGCAGGTAAAACAACTCGATCTGCTCCTGACGCGCCTCTACCCAGGACTGTACCTCCGCCTTGGTGTGGGAGCCCAACTGGTCCACGATCAACAGAATCTTCCGCTTCGCCCCACTGATCAAGAGAGTCAAGAACTGGAGAAAGACTTCCGCCGTGAACGACCCCTTGTACGTCATAAAACGCACCGTGCCCTCATTGCTGATCGCCGAGATCTGATTGACCCTCAGATGTGGTTGCGGCACCTCCATGGTGGCACGCTCGCCCCGGCGGGCATAACCCGAACCGGGATGGTGGTCGGCCTGCACGCCAACCTCATCCGCCCACAAAATCTCCGCGTTGTCTCGTTGGGCTTGGGCCTCGATGGCCGGATAGGTATCCTGCAACCACTGTTCGACTTCATCGGGATCTTGGTGACGCGACTTGCGGGCGGGCTTTTTGGAGGTGTAGCCCCAGCGTTGGAGATACTTGCCCACGGTGCGTAGGGCCAGTTCGATGCCGAGATCTCTTCGGATGAGGTCGGCGACGGCTTGGCGTGTCCACAGGGCGTGTTTCAGGCCCACTTGCTGGGGCGAGAAGTAGTCGATCTGGTCGCGAATGGTTTGAGCTTGGGCCTCGGAGAGCATACGGCCCGAGCCCAAAGGCCGGCCGGTGCGCCCGCCGGGCAGGGCGTCCAAGCCTTCGGCGTAATAGGCGGTATTCCAGCGGGAGATGGTTTCGCGGCGGACGCCGAGGAGTTCGGCGAGATCGGTTTCGGAATAGCCAAGCTCCAAGCCATGCAAGGCACGCAAACGCAAGGTCTCCAACGAATCGTCCGAGAGATGGCGGGCATCGGGAAGAGTAATAGACATAGTAACACCTCGAAGCTCGGGCTGAGGTACTTGTAATTCTAGATTAGTGAGCAACTACCGTGCCAGGGTAATAGGCTAGTTGAGTTCAATCGAATATCCGGCAGGGTTAATTTCGGCAATCGTCGCAACCTGTTTTTCTGATTGATCTTCCTGCGGTTCAAACGGCGGTTGCGAGATGGCGATCCCAAATACTAGCGCCTGCAATGCGAATACACCTTGAGAAGTTACAGGAAGCCGAGTCGTCATTGAGCCGACCCTCTTGAAAAGCTGTAAAAGAACCACAAATGAATATTGTTGATGCGCAGCGTGAAAATCGGTTCCGTTTTTCTGGCGGGCTCTACGGCCAAACAGTCTCCGGCCTGATCTGGCTCGTATCGGCTGGCTTCGCTTCCTGGGGTAGCCCGGAGACGGCGATCTTCGTCTTGGTGGTTGGCGGCTTTTTCATCTTTCCGCTCACCGAGTTCCTGGTTCGCACCGTCGGCACCCGATCAAAGCTCGGTGAAGGGAACTCGCTGCCCCAATTGGGCATGCAGGTAGCCTTCGTTCTGCCGTTTTCCATGCCGCTGCTGTTGCCGGTAAGCCGATTTAACCTGAACTTGTTCTATCCTGCATTGATGATCCTGCTAGGGGCACACTATCTGCCCTTCGTATTTCTGTACGGCATGCGGATGTTCGCAATATTGGCGGCATTCCTGCTTGGGGGCGGCACAATCATCGCCATGTACCTGTCAAGCAGCTTCAGCATCGGCACGTGGTATACAGGCATTGTCCTCCTGAAATTTGCGGTCGCGGGAAAACTACTGGTCGACAAAGAACGCAAAAGCACCACCGTCCAACCGCCGCTAGCCGGGGACGGGGCACAATGTTTCAGTTGAATACCCCCCCAAACCGCTGCCCGCCCGGCTGCGCCCCAGCGCCTCTATCGACGCCTGGAATTGCAAAGCCGCGCAAGGGGGCATCGCCGGTCTTTCTGTGGCACCATGGATGCCATGCAAAACAGGCGATCCACTATGCCATCCTTCTTGCCGCCTGGACCCTCGCAGCTGCTGATTCGTTGTGACATCTACGAGTTGCTAACTGCCTCGGTCTCAGCCGACGGCGAAGGGTTCTTGCCTATGCCACATATCCAACCTTTGTCGTATTCCTCGAATACTTGAACATCCGCAAAGCCGGCTTTCGATAGGAGATCGCGATGGTCATCCACGCTTAGATTCGCATACGAAAATCCCATTTGTTGCATCGCGTCGGAAAATCGCTTAACCCGCCGGTCGAATTTCCCGCCTTTGTAGACTTCCGCGATGATGACCAGCGCTCCGCCAGGCCTCAAGACGCGTAAGACCTCGCGCATGTCGGCTGGCAAGTCGGGCCAGTAGAAATGAGTTTCCACCGCCGTGGCAAGATCAAACATCTGGTCTGGGAACGGCAGGCGCGACACGGAACCGTGTAGGATTTCTACGTGCCCCTCCTTGATCCCCAGGTGGTTTGTCTTCCGGGCTGAAGCCACACTAGTCTCCGAGTAATCGACACCATACACTTTGCGATTCGTGCCGGCAGCGGCCAGTTTGTGAATGGTCATGCCTCCTCCGCAGCCAATGTCAAGAATCGTATCCTCGCTGCCGATCATGACGTGCTCAAGTCCCCAGTCCGTCAATTTGGAATGCCGACGGTTCATCCCCCACAGATTCCATCTGCCGAACCAGCCTGTCGGGTTCCGTACTTGGTTCAGCAGCTTGCGCAAGGCTCACTATGTTTCTCTCCTACCGAGTTGGGTGAACGGTTGCAATGATTTTATTGCCGTCTTGTAGCCTCGACGAGCGCCGTACCTGGTTTTGCACGCCCTGGTTGCATCGACCGACGTAGCCAAACACCTGCTCGATGCGTCGGCGGGGCGGACCGGAGCATGCAAAGCCAGGTAAGGTGAGTGGAGAATCGGTTGAAAATGACGTCCGCTGACTGCAGTTCAAATCCAATCGCCCCGATTTAATTTCTGACCTTTTGCGAAATTGGCTTGTTTCGCGAAAGTTTTGAGGTTCAAACGAGTCCGCTCAATTGTGACGTGCGTGTTTCAGAATTGCTCAAGCCCTGTTCAGGCAATCATTTGTGCGGTTCAAATCCAGTCACCGCTTTTTGCCGAAGCAGACAGCGTTTTTGTCCAGCCCCAAGTAGGCAGCTACATTGAGTTATTCAGTGTCAGCAGCGTTTTAGCATGGGGCCAAAATTGCGCGGTGGCCCGGGCCAGGGCGCGCAGGCAGGATCGCGGGCCAGGCCGCGCGCTTTCGTAGAGGGCCATAGGCGTGCACTGTCCCGGGCCAGCACGCGGCGTGGTTCTTTGGTTGGGATTTTGTGATAGGCTTGAAGCACTTCCCAGCGCCACTCGGCGCCAAAACGCCTCGGAGCCAGGCGCCAACCTGGCCCCGAGACTTGACCGGCGGGAGCAAGACCTCCCTTGGGCCCACCCTCATTTCAGCATTTCTGTGGCCAACGGCCAGAGGCACCATGTCTTCGTCGAACGCGGCGTTGTTTGCTCAAGGGTTGTGAGCGACGCTTCACGCCGGCGCAGTCCTCAGGCGCGCTGTTGCAGCGCGGCCTGTCGCCGTGCCGCCCAACGGTGGCGGCGCTGGCAGGCGAGCCAGCGTTATCGGTCCACCGAGCGAGGCCAAGAGCGGCGGCGGGAACAGAGCCGGCGGTATCGCGAGCGACAGCGTCAGCAACAGCGAACCGAGTCAGCTGACGAAGCTTTGCCGCGCGAGGGCCAGCGCCAGGGTCTGCGTGCGATGATTTTGCCAGGCGGCCCTGCGATCGACCGGGTTGTTATGAGCTTTTCCCGATCGCCGATGAACAATCGTGCAAGCGATTCTGTAGTTTGGCCTGCCGACTGGCGTTACGTCGCGTGTTGGATCGTGAGGCGCGCTATCGGTCGCGGCGTCGGCGCTGGCGTTCGGAACGTGTGACCGAGCGTGTGCGGCCTCCAGATACGTCGTGACCAAGTCTTTGCAGATATTTTTGAGCGAGCAGCCAGGATAAAGTGCCTCCACCCCAAACCGGAGAGAGGAGCGGGCGGTCGCGAGAGCGATTTTGCGTCCCCCGTTTCCTTTCTTCGAATGGAGGAAAGAGGGAGGTTTGGTGGAGGGTACGTACATGGCTTGGAACGACGGTATCTCACGACCGGTGATGCTTGCCGACCTGGGCCAGCACTATCGGCGTTATCGCCTGACCGATTTGGAGGCGGAGGAAGCAATGGCGGGATCGCTGCGTCGTTGGGGGCAGTTGTCACCGGTGGTGGTGTGTATGCGTGAGCAAAAATTGGAACTCCTCGACGGCTTCAAGCGTTATGCGGCGGCACGCCAGGTAGGTGGGTTAAGGAGTTTGAGCGTACGAGTATTGGAGGTGGATGAGCCGACGGCAAAGGCGGCGATTCTGGGGTTGAACCGTGGTCAGGGTCCGGTACGGGAGTTGGAGGAGGCCTGGGTTGTCCAGGGGTTGGTACGTGACGATGGGATGACGCAGGTGGAAGCGGCCCACTTGTTGGGCCGACACAAGAGTTGGGTGTGTCGCCGCCTGGCGTTGTTGGAGCGGTTGAGTGTGGCGGTGAAAGAGGATTTGCGTTTGGGATTAGTGGGTCCGTCGTTGGCCCGTCAATTGACGCGGTTGCCCGTGGGCAACCAGGAAGCATTGTTGGAGTTGACGCGCCGGGAGACGTTGACGGCTCAGGAAGTGAGCGGCGTGATCGAGTTGTTGCAAGGTGCCAGTGACGAGCAGGCGGCGTTCGTGCTGGCGAAGCCTCGTGAGGCGTTGGCTCAGGTAAACGGTATGCCGACGGCATTGCGGGATCCACGTCTGAGTGGAGCCGGGAACTGGCTGGCGAAGCATTTGAGACAGGCTTTGGAAACACTGACTCGTCTGGAGAATTGGCTTCGGACGCCGAACGTGCTTGAGTTGCGAACGCAGGATCGTGAGATCCTCCAGCCGATATTGGCGCGTGTCGGCGATCAGTCCCATGTGGTAGCGGAGTTGGTGTTGGGACCGGACCTCAAGCGTATGAGGCTGCCATGAATGAGGCGTTGCGTCTGGAGATCGTGCAACGGCGTCAGAGTGGGATGTCGTTGCGTGCCATCGCGGAAGAATTGGGCCTGTCGCGTGGCGCCGTGACACGCGCGTTGGCACAGGTGCAAGCTCAGCGGGACGGACGGGTCGCCCGGCCCCGTCCACGCCACAGCATCATTGATCCCTTCGAGCCGCTCTTGAAGGAGTTGCTTGCCAAGTACCCGAATCTCACCACCATGCGCGCCTTGGAAGAGTTGCAAGCACGCGGTTTCACTGGCCAGTACACCGTCGTACGTCAGCGCCTGGGATTGTTGCGGCCACGCGCCGCGCGGCCACCCGTGCCGCGCTTCGAGACCGGGCCAGGGATCCAAGCCCAAATGGACTACGGCGTCTATGACATCGACTTTACACGTGAAGGCCGCCGGCGTGTGTACCTCTTCAGCTATTTGCTCGGCTACTCCCGCCGGCAGTATCTACGCTTCGTGGAATCGATGGATCTAACAACGACCTTGCGAGAACACGTACATGCCTTCCACCATCTTGGCGGCGTCGCGCGGGTCTGCCTGTATGACAACTTCAAAGCCGTGGTGCTGCGTCATGACGCCGATGGCGTTATCTACAACCCCAAGTTCCTGGCCTTCGCCACGCATTACGGCTTCCGGCCACAAGCCTGCCGCGTGCGCCGACCGCAAACCAAGGGTAAAGTCGAGCGAAAGATGTTCCACGTCGAAAGCAGTTTGCTCAATGGTCGCACCTTCGACACCCTCGAGCATCTCAACGAGGTGACCACCTGGTGGCTGCACAACGTCGCCGACATCCGTGTCCTACGCGACTTCAAGGAGACGCCACTCCAGCGTCACCAACACGAACAACCACACTTGCTGACGCTGCCGACCTGTGACTTCGACACCGCCCAGGTCATCTATCGCCACGTGAGCGTCGAGGGCTACGTCACCCATCGGCTCAACCTGTACTCCGTGCCGTGGACGTACATCGGCCAGGTGCTACCTGTACGCGTCACCGAGAGTGAAGTCGTCATCTACTCGATCGGTCTGGAGGAGATCGCACGCCACCTTCTCGTGGCCAGCTCCCACACGGGCGTTCGCCAGTCGAACAAGACCCATCATCCCGCCGACGACCCCGGCCAGCGTGAACTGCTGTTACGGCAACGCTTCACGGAACTGGGGCCGGTGGCCGTACAGTTCCTCGACGGCTTGCTCGCCAAGCAAGTCCAGGGCAAACTACAGGCCCAGCAACTGTTGGCAGTGGTAGCCCACTACCAACGCAAAGATGTACAGGCCGCCTTCGAGCGTGCCGTCCGCTTCGGCGCCTACTCCTTGGCGGCAATCCGACGCATCCTTGCCGCGACCGCCAAGCCCAAGCCGCTCCTGGAGGAACTGGCCGATCTGCATCGTGACACGCTGGACCCGTTGTTGCGTGCCGACGCGGTCGGTCCACGGCCAACCAGCGACTATCAGCATTTGCTCTTGCCTGAGGAAGCCGCCAATGACGCCTCGTCCCAAGAAAAACCGTTCAGCGAAACCAACACCGACGCCACCTCTGCGTGAGCAGATCCTCGCCGACTTCGCCACGCTGCGCATCCCCATGACTGCCGAACAGCTCGATGCCGTCGTACTCGACGCCGAGCAAAGCGGCCGCTCGCATCTGGAGTTCCTGTACCGTTTGCTCACCGACCAGGCGGGCTTGCGTCGCCAACGTAGCATCGAACGACGCATCAAGGATGCCCACTTCCGCGAACTGAAACCACTGAGCGACTTCGATTGGAGCTTCAACCCGTCGCTCCCACGGACGCAACTTGAAACCTTGGTTGGCTGTGACTTCGTCCGCCGCTGTCAGAACCTGGTGTTCGTCGGCCAATCCGGCTTGGGAAAAAGTCGGCTGATTCAGAACATCGGTCAGGCCGCTTGCGTGCAGGGCTATCGCGTCTTTTACACGACCAGCGGTGCTCTCCTGGAAGATCTGACTGCGGCCTTGGCCGACCAAACGATCCACGACCGTGTACGCTTCTATGCCCGCTTCGAGTTGTTAATCATCGACGAATTTGGTCTGGACCGCATTGAACGCAGCCTGTGTCCGCAGGCCGCCAGCTTGTGGTACAAGATCATCGACGCGCGGAGCCAACGGGTCAGCACGGCGCTGGTGACCAACATCGACTTCGAGTCCTGGGCCGAATACCTGGGCGATGCTCCCCTGGCGATGGCGTTGTTGGATCGCGTCGTGGACGGCGCAACCATCGTGAAATTGAAGGGCAAATCCTATCGTGTTCATCGCGGCCCCGAAGAGCCGTCCGCCAAGTAACCGCGCCAAGGATAGGACCTCGCCACGCTCACCCCGCTTCGCCGGGCAACTCCTGTTGGCCTCATCTCAAGCCGCGAAAATGGCCTCACTTCAAAACGCGA
>CAWBOY010000003.1:0-542043 GCA_963790585.1 uncultured Planctomycetaceae bacterium | reverse complement strand
CAGGCGATTATAAACGAATTCGATAGAAAAACCGGATGCACGGCCTACGGGAGCTTATACGTCGGAGAGGTGGCGCTGGTTCGTGCAAGCCGTGAACGCGAACTTTTTCTTCGCTCTTGTTATCTCTTCTTGATGGGGAGGCGAAGGGAAAGGAGGACGCAGCTCGGAAGGGAAAGGAGGACGCAGCTCGATTTTTCTTGACGTCAAGAAAAATCGAGCTGCGTCCTCCTTTCCGTCCTCCTTTCCGTCCCCGCAGCCGTCAAAACGGCAACGCCACGTTCTCACCGCCGCTACGAGTTGCGAGCGCTGGTAGGACATCATCGGCTGAGTACGGAAGGAAATGTACCGAACCATCGGCGAAGAGAAAATTCGCCCCGCCCGTATGATGGCTCCAGAAATGAAAGACGTCGCAGGAATCCGTATCGCTTCCAGGAGCGAAATGATACGGGCCTTTGGGACAGGTCGGTTCTCGAAAACTTATATTGATTTGGCGGACCGAAAGATGGGCATCTAGATTGCCCGTCTGTGCTTGTCCAACCCCCGCGTACCACCAACCAAAGTGATTATCCTTGCTTGGGGGTCTCTCGCCTACCATTAATGTGTGGCTAGTACCGTCCTTGATGTCGGCAACGCGAACACTGGAATCTAAGAACAACACGCCATTGGTCCAATCGGATCCAGCCACACCTTCATAATACGTGAAAGCAGCCATTACATGTTCAGGCTCACTTATGCCGATTTCCCGGCTACTGGACGGGCATAAATGCAAAGAGAGAATCGAGGAAAGCCCCAGATGAGGAGGACTCGACCAAGATGGATTCATCTTAAAGTCGCTTTCCGCCTTGGCCCACAGGGGTCCTTGCTCGATAAATGGTAAAATTCGAGTTTGCCAACTCATAAAAGGGTACGGAAAACGACTGCGACTTGTACCGGGCGGAAGACTACGAAACACATCATGATAGCTCTGCAGGGCGATGCCCATTTGCCTGAGATTATTTTGACACTGCGAACAACTGGCTGCCTCCCGCACGCGCTGCACTGCGGATAGGCATAGCGTTGTTGCCACTGCCATAATCCCGAGGACAACGCATAACTCGACCAGGGTAAATGCGTGGCGATTGTGCTTGGCGCGTGCCGACATGGTGTTTATCCCTTGGTTCGATAAGATGAATGAATTCGCCAGCGCCAAAAGAGAAAACAACCTACTAGTAGAATTATAAATGTACCAATGGCATACAAATAGGTCATCAAAGTCCAACCGGGCTTCCTTACTGCAGTATCCATCAAAGGCACACGCGTGGAATCCTCGAGCAGCTTGAACATACGAGGTATATCGCTGGGATTCAAAGACTCCTGTTGCTTGAGAGCAAAATGCGCTGTGCTCTCTGGCCGCTCGCTTATTATCGAAGTACCCGCCGGCAATGTGATCTCGAAGTCAACATCGGAAGGCCGATTTTCCACATCTAATTCTGTCACACGAATATCCATTACGGTAACAGGTGACTTATCCGGAAACATGAGCCGAACGGTATGAATTGGAAACCAGCGGTCACCGCTACAACGCTTGGCTTCCAGTAAGTAAGCGCGAACTACTTCGCCTTGAAAGTGCTTCCCACCCATGCGGTAAGAATACTGCTTTGGCAAGAACCCTTGGTGGGCGTCCAAGAAAAAGGTCTTCTCAGTCTTATCCACATCATTGGAAGGAACAACAGTAATTCCAACGGTTGGTTGATTATCGACGATCTTCTCACCGATCCCAATAAACGTACATAAGCCATCGTCACATTTCTTGAGGTAGCTGCCCGGACTCTGTTCACGATGATAGCCCATGATGCCCATCGAAAGAGGAACGCAGTCGGTCATCCTCACCGCCGTGCCAGGATCTCTAAGTGTCGCAGTATTCAGAATATGCGCATAATCAACGGCACCTTGTTTACTCGCAACAAAATTTAAGTCAGTCCAATCAATCGGCGACGCTGTTGGTCCCTTTTTCTTGGGGTCAGGCGGCTTGACTTTGAATGGTGTTATTCCCAAGGTTACTAGTTTTTCTTTTTCCCCGTCCACTACCATAATATGTTCGTATTTTCTAACATTTTCGTACTCACCCCTATTACCCTGGCACGGTAGTTGCTCACTAATCTAGAATTACAAGTACCTCAGCCCGAGCTTCGAGGTGTTACTATGTCTATTACTCTTCCCGATGCCCGCCATCTCTCGGACGATTCGTTGGAGACCTTGCGTTTGCGTGCCTTGCATGGCTTGGAGCTTGGCTATTCCGAAACCGATCTCGCCGAACTCCTCGGCGTCCGCCGCGAAACCATCTCCCGCTGGAATACCGCCTATTACGCCGAAGGCTTGGACGCCCTGCCCGGCGGGCGCACCGGCCGGCCTTTGGGCTCGGGCCGTATGCTCTCCGAGGCCCAAGCTCAAACCATTCGCGACCAGATCGACTACTTCTCGCCCCAGCAAGTGGGCCTGAAACACGCCCTGTGGACACGCCAAGCCGTCGCCGACCTCATCCGAAGAGATCTCGGCATCGAACTGGCCCTACGCACCGTGGGCAAGTATCTCCAACGCTGGGGCTACACCTCCAAAAAGCCCGCCCGCAAGTCGCGTCACCAAGATCCCGATGAAGTCGAACAGTGGTTGCAGGATACCTATCCGGCCATCGAGGCCCAAGCCCAACGAGACAACGCGGAGATTTTGTGGGCGGATGAGGTTGGCGTGCAGGCCGACCACCATCCCGGTTCGGGTTATGCCCGCCGGGGCGAGCGTGCCACCATGGAGGTGCCGCAACCACATCTGAGGGTCAATCAGATCTCGGCGATCAGCAATGAGGGCACGGTGCGTTTTATGACGTACAAGGGGTCGTTCACGGCGGAAGTCTTTCTCCAGTTCTTGACTCTCTTGATCAGTGGGGCGAAGCGGAAGATTCTGTTGATCGTGGACCAGTTGGGCTCCCACACCAAGGCGGAGGTACAGTCCTGGGTAGAGGCGCGTCAGGAGCAGATCGAGTTGTTTTACCTGCCGACGTATTCGCCGGAACTCAATCCGGTGGAATATTTGAACAATGACATGAAGGGGAACATCAACAAGGCTGGCCTGCCGCCGGACAAGCCGACGTTGCAAGAGCGGTTGTTCGGATTCATGAGGAAGTTGAGCGGGATGCCTCGACATGTTATGAGTTATTTCCTTCATCCGCAGACCCAATATGCCGCTCCAATGGAATTAGGTTGATCTAATTTCGTGCCGGGGTAATAATGGCCTGAGCTACCGTGGCCGCTTGAGCTTTTGTAACAACAAATTTACATTTATAAAATGGAAATGAATCAAGATTTGCTTGACAAGCGAGTGAAGCGACACGAGAAGTCTGGTCAATCGTTTGAGCTGATTCTAGAATGGAACAACAAATGAAAAAAAAGACCACCGTAGAGGACACCATTCTCAGCATGCTTTCTATCGACAACACTGGTAGCACTCCTAAACAAATTGCAAAAAAAACGCGTCCAGCCGAAGGAACATAGATCCCGGCCTATTCTTACTATGGCCCTTGTCGCCAAGAATCAAATGGCTGTGAACGTGACCAATCTAGAACTGCTTGTTAAACTAGACGCAGCTTGGAAAGCAAATCTAGTCTAACAAGCTCTATTTGAGACCTAATTATGAATTACATGTAAAGATAGAAACATTATTCGCCACCGCCGCCCGCACCCGCGGTCGGATTTGTACACCACGGGCCAAATGGCTCGGTTATTACAATATCGCAAAGTGGCGTTTGACAAGCCGCATCAAAATACAATGTGAGAATGGAGCATTGTGGGTTTATATATATTACACATGCCTGCACGGTCGTCGAGTCTGAGCAATAGCCGAGTAACCGCCCCCAATGCAAATTAGCTTTCTGCTGAGTTACTCCGCTGCACTGCCATGTTGCATCCGTTATTGCTGCACATTGAGTAGCGCCAATTCCCGAACAGTTACTGTCTACCACGGATCCACACAGCTTCGTGCTATAAAGATCCCCGCCACCGTCGACCCAGGTCGGGCCGTCCGCCAAAAGGGGCCCCACCACCACAAAGGCAATAAGGAAACACGCTGCGATACAGCAGGCAAACCAAACTCTAGTCTCTTTCATTTTTACTCTCCTATTACCCTGGCACGGTAGTTGCTCACTAATCTAGAATTACAAGTACCTCAGCCCGAGCTTCGAGGTGTTACTATGTCTATTACTCTTCCCGATGCCCGCCATCTCTCGGACGATTCGTTGGAGACCTTGCGTTTGCGTGCCTTGCATGGCTTGGAGCTTGGCTATTCCGAAACCGATCTCGCCGAACTCCTCGGCGTCCGCCGCGAAACCATCTCCCGCTGGAATACCGTCTATTACGCCGAAGGCTTGGACGCCCTGCCCGGCGGGCGCACCGGCCGGCCTTTGGGCTCGGGCCGTATGCTCTCCGAGGCCCAAGCTCAAACCATTCGCGACCAGATCGACTACTTCTCGCCCCAGCAAGTGGGCCTGAAACACGCCCTGTGGACACGCCAAGCCGTCGCCGACCTCATCCGAAGAGATCTCGGCATCGAACTGGCCCTACGCACCGTGGGCAAGTATCTCCAACGCTGGGGCTACACCTCCAAAAAGCCCGCCCGCAAGTCGCGTCACCAAGATCCCGATGAAGTCGAACAGTGGTTGCAGGATACCTATCCGGCCATTGAGGCCCAAGCCCAACGAGACAACGCGGAGATTTTGTGGGCGGATGAGGTTGGCGTGCAGGCCGACCACCATCCCGGTTCGGGTTATGCCCGCCGGGGCGAGCGTGCCACCATGGAGGTGCCGCAACCACATCTGCGGGTCAATCAGATCTCGGCGATCAGCAATGAGGGCACGGTGCGTTTTATGACGTACAAGGGGTCGTTCACGGCGGAAGTCTTTCTCCAGTTCTTGACTCTCTTGATCAGTGGGGCGAAGCGGAAGATTCTGTTGATCGTGGACCAGTTGGGCTCCCACACCAAGGCGGAGGTACAGTCCTGGGTAGAGGCGCATCAGGAGCAGATCGAGTTGTTTTACCTGCCGACGTATTCGCCGGAACTCAATCCGGTGGAATATTTGAACAATGACATGAAGGGGAACATCAACAAGGCTGGCCTGCCGCCGGACAAGCCGACGTTGCAAGAGCGGTTGTTCGGATTCATGAGGAAGTTGAGCGGGATGCCTCGACATGTTATGAGTTATTTCCTTCATCCGCAGACCCAATATGCCGCTCCAATGGAATTAGGTTGATCTAATTTCGTGCCGGGGTAATACTTGGTGATCAGGGCGATTGGAATTTGAATTTCATCTTGCAACTCATGATTTGTCGTCAATGATATATGGCCATAATAAGACTTGATGATCGACTTCGGATCGATCGAAAGCGTTATAAGTACCGTGTCCTTCTTTATTTCTGACAACTCAATATTTAAGATCGGTTCCGAAAATGCGGGCTTGATATGCTTTACTTGCAATGATTTGCCATCCGTGCGACGGATCAATACGCGACGCCGAATTGACTCTTCGTCGCCTTGATTAAAAACAAGATATGCAGGACTAACTTCAAAAGATCGCGCGACCGAAGCATACAGGTTAAGCTTGACGGATTCGGATTTCCCATTAGATGAAAATGTGCAAATTACGCTTCCGCCATAGCTGCCGGCCTTGGAAGGAGCTGCGTGGTTAATCTTCAGGACAATTTCGGGCTTAAAAGTTCCGTTTTCCACTTCGACTATAGGTTGGTCCGAAGGAATAATCAGCTCCGTCTCTGGGAGATCCGACTGGAAGGACAGGTTAGTGGGAAAGGATAATCTATCTGGGCTATGAACAACAAACGCAATTTCGGCCGTAGTACGTTCTCGCGGCATTAAGGCCCCGAGATTAACGGTACTATTAGGGGCCACGAAATGGGCAGTTTCGTACACATCTGTCTCAACATGGTACTGCCACAATTTTCCGGATGCGTCTATTAGCATAGCGGAAAACCCTTGCTTGCCCGATCGGTGGGCCAAATTCACCGACATATGAAACAAGGTTTTTTCGCCTGGCCCAAGGTCCATCATGTCTGCATAAGCGTCAGTACAAGTACACGATGTAGCAACCTTTGCAAAATGTATGGACGATTGCGTGTCATTTACAACAGGCAAATCAAAGATGATTTTAGGCGTTGAATCGCGAAAGATCGGGGGGCTTAGTGAACGTGAAAAACCTATTCGCGCTCTTGTTTTCCTCAGTGACTGTGCCACGAGCAACTGGAATCGCAACTGGTGCTGCCGGCTTCTCGCATCCTAAGAATCCGACGGCGAAAAGACAAACCCCGACACATAAGTGACTTGAGGTCATGGGCGATTTCCTGAGTAAGCAGTGCGCCGTGGGCGTATGCAGCGTATCTGCTCACGCATGGCGATATTTTGGAGTGGCTAAGTAGACAATATACGCCTTAGCTGGGCATAGCAAGAGCAGTTACAAGAATTTCCAAAAAGAGCGCGGCTAATAAATCTCTGGACCCAGAGTAGAGTCGAAGGGAAGGGAAGACGCAGCTCGATTTTTCTTGACGTCAAGAAAAATCGAGCTGCGTCCTCCTTTCCGTCCTCGGCGGCTGGGGGCCGCCCTACCCCTTGCCATCGGTTGCGGCAGGCGCGGTTCTGACTGTGGCGTTGATAGTCCTAATTTGGGGGCCCGCACAGTCTGAACCTATTTGTGGGGTGGAGCGTAAATAGTCGCGTCGCGGAATCTTGGGCGGCAGAGGTGTTATCTGCACTTTCCGAATAAAGTTAAGCCGCCATGACCGCACCGAGCAGGTGCTCGACGACGTTGCGTAATTTTCGCGGCAGAGACTGCAAACCGCCAACGGCTGTAATTGCCGCGCGGATGCCTTGGCCTCGCAAGGCTTTACAACGATCGGCATGGGACGGCCGTCGCTCCGGGCTGTCCCAGGGACTGACGCTACGATCGCTCAAACTCCCTTGGTCCCGGTCCCAAGCCCATAGTTCCACCAGGGTGTACAGCCACAGCGTTAGATGGTATGCCGCGATGTTTGCCCAGTAGTTTCGCAACTGTTGCTGGCCGGCACCATGGATCTCCTTGATGTCGTGAAAGTCTTGCTCGATGGCCGATCGATCGGCGACGGCCTCCAAGATCTCGGCTACCGTCGCCGCCTCATTGGTGCAAAAGAAGGCATCCCAACCATCGGTCTCACGCACCACCACCACACGGATAACTCCACCCACAGATTCGTAGGTTGCCAGGAAAGTCTTGTACGTCTTTTGGACTGTCTTGTTGTAGAGCACGAACTCCGCAGTCTCCCAGCCAAGCCGATGCGCCGCCCGTTTGGCCAGGCTGATCTTCTCCTTGCCATACTTCGGCTTGCGGCCTCGTTTGGCCGCTTGTCCAGGCCGCGGTGCCTGCGGCAGACTTCGTAAGGCCGCGTTCTTGCGTAAGCGACTAACGACCACCACTCCGGCCGCCAAGGCCCGACTCAGAAACGGTCGGCTGGCGTAGGCTCCATCGACGACGATCCACAACACGCGACCCGTGAAATTCAGCCAAAAAGTGAGCCACTCCACCAAGGAAGCCGCCATGTCCAACTTGGTGTGGAACGTTACTCCATACAGGAGATTCAACAGGCCGATCTGTTTCTGACGCACATAAAGCAACGCCCGCAACGGCAGACCGAGAACACCCCAGCGGGGATGTCGTATCACCCAGGCCACGGTTACCCACACATGGCCATAGAGAAACTCCTGGTCGGCTGGTCCTGGCGTGGGATTGTGATGCACCCCCGCACCCTCGACCTTCGGCCCGTAGCGTTTGGTTGGCGTGTCGTCGATGGCAAACAGCCAGCGGTCGCCGGGAGCAATCCGGTCGACCAGGAGACGAAGCAAGCGAGTGCTGACGAATTGTACCTTGCGTCCAAGGCTGCCGAGGAAGTAATAATAAGCATGGTAGTCCTGTTGCAGTCCGGCGGCACGAAGCCAAGAAGTAACGGTTCGGCGTCCGTTGGCGAACAGGACGCCGACGAACAGGGGCAGCAGTCGCCAGGCCACGCGAGCGTGCAAGGCCAGACTTAACTGCGTGATCCACGCGACGAGTTCGGTGGGGAATTGCCATCTGGCCATCCGTGGCTCTCCTGGTTGCGACAGCGGGGGTGAAGTACCGCTATTGTGGCAGGAGAGCCTCCTTTTTGACCAGACCGGCTCCGCTATTCACCTTCACAAGTTAGATTTTCTCGGAAAGTGCAGGTGTTATGGAATCGAGGTGCAAATGCGCTTGCAATACCTGCCCGACGGCTCGCCCGATTGCCCTCTCATCCGAATATTTGATTTCACGCCGTCTGAGGCGCGACAATTCGCCTCGGTCCTTTCAGACTTGGCAGCCGAGCGAATTAGCCGAGTTGGGTTCCATGAGCTTCCCGGCGTCTTGTCGTCCGATGGCTGCGAGTTGGTTTTGTGCCTTTGCAAATGGGATAGTGCGGTGCGAAGGATTGGCCCGAAGACGTTTGAGTGTGGATTTACGGCCGGCACCTGGGACAATATTGCAGGATTGATTAAGCCGTTTATCGCCGGCGCTGGCGGATTCCAATGGCTGGCAGGTGTGCCAGGCGAAGCAGCCTTGTTGCTCTCTCTTTCTGGGCAGTGGTAGGCGCCGTGTGCCGTACTTTCACGGCCCTCGAAGTCTTATTTATAATCGAAACCACGGCCGGCCTGTCGCTCCGACTATTTTGTAAAGCCATATCTTTTCGTTGGTTGTGCGAGCGACTGGCGACGGAATCTGAACTTGGCTCTCATGATCGGACGGGTGCCGAGCAAACAGGATTTCCATGCGGCTCACACCAGCTCAAATTGGCGATCGATTAATCTGCGGCGATAGGCTTCCGCCATTCGGCGAGGCTAAGATAATCGGCAAAGCAGACTTGAAGGAGTGGATAAGAACTGGCCATGATTCGCTGGTCTCTCCCTCTTCGAGGGCCTTATCGAGTATGATTCAAAGGCCGAATTGGACGAACTCATTACGCTCTGCGGCGGAGTCATCCAGTTCGACCCAGGACCTGCCCTACACAGCCTATTGGCGATATGGGGCGTCCTCATAAAAGAGATTCGAGGTGTGCCATGATCCCGTCCCAAACAATTCAAGATTGCCTGCAACGAGCTTTCGTGCCGGCCCAGCGCGGCATCGTGGGGTTGACCGAACAACTCCTAGGGGTTTGTGCTGCCGGCGACGTTGAGTTCGAACGGGTCGGGGACCGATGCGTTTGTCGCTGGACAGTCGATGGCGACACTCAAGAGACCACCGCACCTCTTCCACCTACAGCCTTTCGAGTGATCCTTGCCCAGGTTGTCAGCAGCGTTTTAGCATGGGGCCAAAATTGCGCGGTGGCCCGGGCCAGGGCGCGCAGGCAGGATCGCGGGCCAGGCCGCGCGCTTTCGTAGAGGGCCATAGGCGTGCACTGTCCCGGGCCAGCACGCGGCGTGGTTCTTTGGTTGGGATTTTGTGATAGGCTTGAAGCACTTCCCAGCGCCACTCGGCGCCAAAACGCCTCGGAGCCAGGCGCAACCTGGCCCCGAGACTTGACCGGCGGGAGCAAGACCTCCCTTGGGCCCACCCTCATTTCAGCATTTCTGTGGCCAACGGCCAGAGGCACCATGTCTTCGTCGAACGCGGCGTTGTTTGCTCAAGGGTTGTGAGCGACGCTTCACGCCGGCGCGTCCTCAGGCGCGCTATTGCAGCGCGGCCTGTCGCCGTGCCGCCCAACGGTGGCGGCGCTGGCAGGCGAGCCAGCGCTATCGGTCCACCGAGCGAGGCCAAGAGCGGCGGCGGGAACAGAGCCGGCGGTATCGCGAGCGACAGCGTCAGCAACAGCGAACCGAGTCAGACTGACGAAGCTTTGCCGCGCGAGGGCCAGCGCCAGGGTCTGCGTGCGATGATTTTGCCAGGCGGCCCTGCGATCGACCGGGTTGTTATGAGCTTTTCCCGATCGCCGATGAACAATCGTGCAAGCGATTCTGTAGTTTGGCCTGCCGACTGGCGTTACGTCGCGTGTTGGATCGTGAGGCGCGCTATCGGTCGCGGCGTCGGCGCTGGCGTTCGGAACGTGTGACCGAGCGTGTGCGGCCTCCAGATACGTCGTGACCAAGTCTTTGCAGATATTTTTGAGCGAGCAGCCAGGATAAAGTGCCTCCACCCCAAACCGGAGAGAGGAGCGGGCGGTCGCGAGAGCGATTTTGCGTCCCCCGTTTCCTTTCTTCGAATGGAGGAAAGAGGGAGGTTTGGTGGAGGGTACGTACATGGCTTGGAACGACGGTATCTCACGACCGGTGATGCTTGCCGACCTGGGCCAGCACTATCGGCGTTATCGCCTGACCGATTTGGAGGCGGAGGAAGCAATGGCGGGATCGCTGCGTCGTTGGGGGCAGTTGTCACCGGTGGTGGTGTGTATGCGTGAGCAAAAATTGGAACTCCTCGACGGCTTCAAGCGTTATGCGGCGGCACGCCAGGTAGGTGGGTTAAGGAGTTTGAGCGTACGAGTATTGGAGGTGGATGAGCCGACGGCAAAGGCGGCGATTCTGGGGTTGAACCGTGGTCAGGGTCCGGTACGGGAGTTGGAGGAGGCCTGGGTTGTCCAGGGGTTGGTACGTGACGATGGGATGACGCAGGTGGAAGCGGCCCACTTGTTGGGCCGACACAAGAGTTGGGTGTGTCGCCGCCTGGCGTTGTTGGAGCGGTTGAGTGTGGCGGTGAAAGAGGATTTGCGTTTGGGATTAGTGGGTCCGTCGTTGGCCCGTCAATTGACGCGGTTGCCCGTGGGCAACCAGGAAGCATTGTTGGAGTTGACGCGCCGGGAGACGTTGACGGCTCAGGAAGTGAGCGGCGTGATCGAGTTGTTGCAAGGTGCCAGTGACGAGCAGGCGGCGTTCGTGCTGGCGAAGCCTCGTGAGGCGTTGGCTCAGGTAAACGGTATGCCGACGGCATTGCGGGATCCACGTCTGAGTGGAGCCGGGAACTGGCTGGCGAAGCATTTGAGACAGGCTTTGGAAACACTGACTCGTCTGGAGAATTGGCTTCGGACGCCGAACGTGCTTGAGTTGCGAACGCAGGATCGTGAGATCCTCCAGCCGATATTGGCGCGTGTCGGCGATCAGTCCCATGTGGTGGCGGAGTTGGTGTTGGGACCGGACCTCAAGCGTATGAGGCTGCCATGAATGAGGCGTTGCGTCTGGAGATCGTGCAACGGCGTCAGAGTGGGATGTCGTTGCGTGCCATCGCGGAAGAATTGGGCCTGTCGCGTGGCGCCGTGACACGCGCGTTGGCACAGGTGCAAGCTCAGCGGGACGGACGGGTCGCCCGGCCCCGTCCACGCCACAGCATCATTGATCCCTTCGAGCCGCTCTTGAAGGAGTTGCTTGCCAAGTACCCGAATCTCACCACCATGCGCGCCTTGGAAGAGTTGCAAGCACGCGGTTTCACTGGCCAGTACACCGTCGTACGTCAGCGCCTGGGATTGTTGCGGCCACGCGCCGCGCGGCCACCCGTGCCGCGCTTCGAGACCGGGCCAGGGATCCAAGCCCAAATGGACTACGGCGTCTATGACATCGACTTTACACGTGAAGGCCGCCGGCGTGTGTACCTCTTCAGCTATTTGCTCGGCTACTCCCGCCGGCAGTATCTACGCTTCGTGGAATCGATGGATCTAACAACGACCTTGCGAGAACACGTACATGCCTTCCACCATCTTGGCGGCGTCGCGCGGGTCTGCCTGTATGACAACTTCAAAGCCGTGGTGCTGCGTCATGACGCCGATGGCGTTATCTACAACCCCAAGTTCCTGGCCTTCGCCACGCATTACGGCTTCCGGCCACAAGCCTGCCGCGTGCGCCGACCGCAAACCAAGGGTAAAGTCGAGCGAAAGATGTTCCACGTCGAAAGCAGTTTGCTCAATGGTCGCACCTTCGACACCCTCGAGCATCTCAACGAGGTGACCACCTGGTGGCTGCACAACGTCGCCGACATCCGTGTCCTACGCGACTTCAAGGAGACGCCACTCCAGCGTCACCAACACGAACAACCACACTTGCTGACGCTGCCGACCTGTGACTTCGACACCGCCCAGGTCATCTATCGCCACGTGAGCGTCGAGGGCTACGTCACCCATCGGCTCAACCTGTACTCCGTGCCGTGGACGTACATCGGCCAGGTGCTACCTGTACGCGTCACCGAGAGTGAAGTCGTCATCTACTCGATCGGTCTGGAGGAGATCGCACGCCACCTTCTCGTGGCCAGCTCCCACACGGGCGTTCGCCAGTCGAACAAGACCCATCATCCCGCCGACGACCCCGGCCAGCGTGAACTGCTGTTACGGCAACGCTTCACGGAACTGGGGCCGGTGGCCGTACAGTTCCTCGACGGCTTGCTCGCCAAGCAAGTCCAGGGCAAACTACAGGCCCAGCAACTGTTGGCAGTGGTAGCCCACTACCAACGCAAAGATGTACAGGCCGCCTTCGAGCGTGCCGTCCGCTTCGGCGCCTACTCCTTGGCGGCAATCCGACGCATCCTTGCCGCGACCGCCAAGCCCAAGCCGCTCCTGGAGGAACTGGCCGATCTGCATCGTGACACGCTGGACCCGTTGTTGCGTGCCGACGCGGTCGGTCCACGGCCAACCAGCGACTATCAGCATTTGCTCTTGCCTGAGGAAGCCGCCAATGACGCCTCGTCCCAAGAAAAACCGTTCAGCGAAACCAACACCGACGCCACCTCTGCGTGAGCAGATCCTCGCCGACTTCGCCACGCTGCGCGTCCCCATGACTGCCGAACAGCTCGATGCCGTCGTACTCGACGCCGAGCAAAGCGGCCGCTCGCATCTGGAGTTCCTGTACCGTTTGCTCACCGACCAGGCGGGCTTGCGTCGCCAACGTAGCATCGAACGACGCATCAAGGATGCCCACTTCCGCGAACTGAAACCACTGAGCGACTTCGATTGGAGCTTCAACCCGTCGCTCCCACGGACGCAACTTGAAACCTTGGTTGGCTGTGACTTCGTCCGCCGCTGTCAGAACCTGGTGTTCGTCGGCCAATCCGGCTTGGGAAAAAGTCGGCTGATTCAGAACATCGGTCAGGCCGCTTGCGTGCAGGGCTATCGCGTCTTTTACACGACCAGCGGTGCTCTCCTGGAAGATCTGACTGCGGCCTTGGCCGACCAAACGATCCACGACCGTGTACGCTTCTATGCCCGCTTCGAGTTGTTAATCATCGACGAATTTGGTCTGGACCGCATTGAACGCAGCCTGTGTCCGCAGGCCGCCAGCTTGTGGTACAAGATCATCGACGCGCGGAGCCAACGGGTCAGCACGGCGCTGGTGACCAACATCGACTTCGAGTCCTGGGCCGAATACCTGGGCGATGCTCCCCTGGCGATGGCGTTGTTGGATCGCGTCGTGGACGGCGCAACCATCGTGAAATTGAAGGGCAAATCCTATCGTGTTCATCGCGGCCCCGAAGAGCCGTCCGCCAAGTAACCGCGCCAAGGATAGGACCTCGCCACGCTCACCCCGCTTCGCCGGGCAACTCCTGTTGGCCTCATCTCAAGCCGCGAAAATGGCCTCACTTCAAAACGCGATCAACACCCAGGTCGCGAGATTCTGTAATGAACGCAGTCCCAACTCCGTCACGCCGTATGGTGGCGAATGCCTCCTCGATGGCGTAGGTGACTCAAGCGGGCATCTTCAGATCTCCTTTATTAATACTCTAGATAAACAACGACTGAAACTACATAGGCGCGCCGCCGACGCGGACGTTGGTTGTTCGGCCACAAGGAGTGCTTCGTGGAAGCCTTAATTCTGGCAGTCGTAGCCTTCGTATTCCTGTCGTACGTTGTATTGCGTCTCGCGCCCGCCTTGGATGCGATCTTGGGGGCGCCGACAATAAAGGAAGACCTTTCCACGACGACCGTAATTCGTGACATCGGTCTCGACGGAACGCGCTCCAATGTGATACCGACCAAGCCCGTCTCAGCCGATGCTGACGGCGGCCCCGATAGGTGAACTTGGTAGTTTGAATGCATCGTCCTCAATACTCGCGTTTAAGCGGCGCCGTTCCCAATGAACAACAACCGTCAACTCGCCGAACAGGAAAAGCGCCTCGTGCGTGGATGCTCCGGCACGGCGATCCGGAAGCACTCACGTTTGTCCCGCAACTTGAAATTGCCGAGGTCGAGCCCTGGCGATGCGCATATGGTTGTGCGAGCATTAGCCCAAGTTAGACACTTTTTGTTCTGGGCAAAGGACTTGCGTTCAATTTGAGGGGGTTTATTTCACTACATTTGAATCGCTTCATCGACTCGCCGAAGGCGGCGGGGAAGGGTCAGACCCAGGCGGTTCAACAGCACGCTTTGTGATTCGTCCGGCTCCGTCACGCAGCGCAAGGTAATCTTTCTCTTTTGCCCGCTACCCGGAGACTGGGCATTGAGCGTTATGTCCCCGCATTTGAGCTTCGCCATTTCCTCGATTAGCGTGCGTGGCGCGTTACCTAGGCCTGCGTTCTTCATCCACCCCGCCAGGGTCTTCCACATCGCATACGCCAAAAAGCACACCAAAATGTGGGCCTTGACGCGGTCTTCTTTCTGGTGCCAGATCGGGCGGATCGCCAATTCGTCCTTCGTGATGCGAAAGGCCCATTCGGCTTCCGTCAGTTGGATATAACGCTTCCACAAAGTCGCTGCATCCACATCTGTCAGGTTACTGCGGAGCAAGTAGCAACCGTCGCTCAATTTCGACCAGTCGCCGAATTTCTCATTGCGTCGCCAGGTGATTTCGAGATGGGCTTTGCCTCGGGGCTGCGTCAACTTCTTGATCGTCACCTCAAAGGCATGCGATGCACGCCAGTTCCGCTCTTTCAGCCGGCCCAGTCGCTCGCCCGCGATGGCTTCATCCTTCAATCGCCCCGCTTCCGCCGCGGCCTGCATCTTCTGTAATCCGGCCTCCATTCTCGCCGTGAACTTCTCATGCATCGCCTGCTCCTTGAGGCGGCGATCGGCACTGCGGGCCAGGATAAACGTCTCTTGACCCTCCGGCCCCGGCACCAGTTTTACTTCAACACCCTCCTGCACCGTTGTCCAATCATCCGCATTGATGTGTTGTTCGAACTGCCGCAGCATCTGCTTGGGAGTGCCCACAATGTACTTCCCGCCACGCTCCCGCAGGAACTTCAGATTCGCTTCACTGACCATGCCGCGATCCATCACCCACACTCGATTCAAGCTGCCATGTTTCCGCTCCATCGACTCGATCATCTGCTGCACTGTTTTGCTGTCATGCGTGTTGCCGGCAAAGACCTCATAGCCGAGCGGAAAGCCGTCTTCCGTGACTACCAATCCGATGCATACTTGCGGCCGGTCGCCCCGCGAATCGCGCGAGTAGCCGAGCTTGGCCATCGGGCAGCCTTCCATGTCTCCTTCGAAATAGGTGCTGGTCACGTCGTAGAGGAGCAAATCACATTTCAAGGCAAACAGCTCGCCCAGGCGTTGCCGCAGATGCTTTTCCAGCGTTTCCTTGTGCGGCAAGAGATGATCGTGTCCCTTATACAAGCGATTCGTATGCACTTGTTCGCATGTGACGCCCAGCAATTCATCCAACGCTGTTCGCCGATACCAGGTGTCGGCAATATGCAACTCACTCGAGGGTTCGCAGAAACGCGCGATGGTAAGGATGCAAGCCACCGTAGCCCACGACACTTCTTCGCGTCCGGACTCGATCTTCTCTTCCAACAACTCATCGAGGCCCAGCATCCGCCACAGACCCCGAGCCAACCAGACATCACCAAAATCACGAGGCCGCTCGAGCCGAATGCTGCTGAGTTTGACCAGCACGGGCTCATCATCGCGTGGGGTATCGCAACAGGGCGGATCGAACAGGGTGGGTTGCGGCCTTCGTTGGTTCGCTTCGCCGTTGAGATGCGAACACAGTTGGGTCCAGCCGTCCTGCTCGGTGCCGTCCAACTCACCCAAATAGGCCACGATGCGTTGACGCGATCCTTTGGCCGTTCGGTACGACTCGGCCAAGGCCCAGTAAGTGTGCGGCTTGCCGTTCTTGTGTCGCTCGAAGCGTCTGAGAAACATGTGCGTCTCCGGGCACGATTCGACATCGTGACCAGAATCGCACAAGGGGAGAGGACCTGTCAACGAGGTAGGTCTTCACTACATCGGGATTGGCGGATCGATTCCTTGTGGTTAAAGGACTTACGTTCAATTTTGGGGTCGAAAAAACCAAAACGACCGACAAAGTGTCTAACTTGGGTTAGTTTTCGGATTCGAGGCAAGCCTCCTGCACCGCCTGGCGTTCACGTAATCGCTAATTTCGTTTTTGGTGAGGAAGCCGGTATCTTCGTCTTCGAGAAGGACGGCATTTTGAGTGGGCTGGAAGTAAATGGCTTCGGCTGCGATGCCCCAAAGTCGCTTCCCGAACCGGAAATGCTGAGGCCGTTCCCGAGCCAGAAATATTGCGAAAAAATGCAACCGCCGCCGATGTCTTGGCGTCAGTTTGCATTCGCGACGGTTGCTTTCGTGACACTTTACTGGCTGATTTGGCTGTATTTTCCGGGATGGAAGTAGAGTCGAGAAGTGGCGCGGTGGTTTAGGTCGAGTCCAGCGGTATCCGGCCCTTTCGTTGGCCGGTGCCTCAATCTCCCGGCCATGCCCCGTTTCCACTTCCCGCTCGTCGAACCGGACGGGCCCTATTAAGGCATCCGGCTCTCGGACAAGGTAACTCATGCGTTCGCTCACAAGACGCGAGGTCGCGGTCGCCCTGGAAGCCACACTAATCCCAGGTCCTCACGCAGGTAACGATCCGAATAACACTGTCGGGCCGTACCCTGCACGCGGTGCTTCCGACCCAGCCACTGACGGAGCCGTTGACAGGTGTGCGCCATCACCTGCTTCATGGCCGGGGCCGTGTTACCGAGACAAAAATAGTTCGCCCAGCCCACCAGTCGGCTGTTGACGCGAGTTATTAACGCCCGGCAAGACAACCACTGCCACGTTCGGCTGGTCTGATCGCGGATCACCTCACAGATCCCGTGGATCTTCTTGACGGCCGGACGGGGACCGATGTAGCTACGCCCCGTCTTCGGCGACCAGTTCCGACCGAACGTGTAACCCAAAAACGAAAACGTCTCGTCCGGCAAGCGGCAAACCCGGGTCTTCGTCTCGTTCACCGTCAACCGCAGCTTCGACATCATGCGCCGCATCACCGCCTCGGCTTCAAGAGCCGTACCACGGCAGCAGATCACAAAGTCGTCCGCATAATTGACGATACGCGCCTCAAGACGATTGGCATGCCCGTTTGTCTTCCAGCCCAGCACGAAGCGACGCATGTAGAGATTCGCCAGCAGCGGCGAGAGCACGCCCCCTTGCGGGGTGCCGCGACCCTCGTCCTTGTTGCGAGTCGTTCGACGCTTGTCCCCACGATCTCCAAGGTCTTCCACCGGTGCCTCCAACCAGCTTTTGATCAGGGCCAGTAGTAGCCCGTCACTAAGCCGTCGGCTCACCGATGCCATTAACTCGGCGTGGGGGATGCTATCGAAGTACCCACTCAAGTCCGCATCGACAATCTCCGTATGCCCGTTGTCTAGCAACAATTGGACCTGCTCGATCGCGTCCAGAGCGCTTCGGCCTTGCCGATAAGCAAATTGTTCCGGCTGCAAGTCCGCCTCGAAGATCGGCTCCAAGACGAGCAACACAGCCATCTGCACGACACGGTCGCGGATCGTTGGAATGCCCAACGGTCGCTGTTTGCCATCCGACTTCGGTATGTACACCCGTCGGACTGCTTGCGGGCGATACGCTTTGTTTCGGAGTTCTTCCGTCAGTTCACCCAGCCAACGGTCCAGCCCGTACTCCTCGATGTCCGTGAACGTCTGGCCATCCACCCCCGCCGCGCCGTCGTTAGCGGCACAGCACAGGTACGCATGGCCCAGCACATCGGCCCGGTACACCTTGTCGTACAACGCATAGAACCGATAGGTGGGTGCTCTCTTCGCTTTGGCATGCAACGTCTCCTGGAGTTTCCGAACCGTATCGGGAGGTGTTAGGCTCATCACCAATCTCCTGGCTCTCTTTCCTTCGGACGCTGTCCTTGAACCAAGGCCCCTTCCCTCCACCGGCGTTACCCGGCTTCAGCGGTACTACGAGCCTCTCCGCCACCCCAAGCGGCCCGGCCTGTCCCTCGCGGGCGTCCGGTTGGCACTGCTGCCACCGCAGGGGGTTTCCCGTGTTGCGTTAACTTTCCTATGCCGACATGCCGTCGCCATTACCCCGGTGGCAACGCGGGTGGGGCTAAAGTCGTTCCCCCTGTATCCTCGCGTCTGCGGCCTTCCCCATCCCTTTGCTGGGTCGGCTACCACATTACCCGTTTCGAGGCCTGCTCAGCGTTCACTCACGTTACGGCCTGCCTGCTCGCGGAGTCGCTCAAACGACCCTTTCCATCGAAGGCTTCGACAGTTTCGTTACCTCCACTGCCGCTCCGATTGCTACCGGCTGGAACGACCAGTTGCCGGGTGGGATTCGCACCCACTGAAAAGTCACGCCTTGGCACGGCGCACAAAGGGGACGGGCACGAATGCCATTAAGTTAAGGAAAATCTGGATCCTGTGACCCGCAAGAACCTGGCAGAAGGGCGTATTTCGACGTCGTAGGGTGTCAGCGCTCCGGCAGACGATTTCCTTAACTTAATGGCATTCGGGACGGGCACGTTTAATAAGGCACCATTTCACAACTCGGGTGTCCCCATCAAGCGGTGCCGGTGGTTCGAGTGGGGCCACGGCGTCGAACCGGCTTATTCACTGCCCGCTTTAATGCATCCCGCAATAGGAGCAGGCTATCCAATTCTCCTTTATCAACTTTGCGTTTTTGTTCGGCCTTGTGGATCTCGGATTCTACATGAGAAGCCGCGTCCACACCATCCGCAGCGAACGCCGCACGAATGGTTTCGAGATTCTCAGCAGGTTTTTTTTTGCCCATCATAATATTTTCTCCAAATCAGATCGGAGGTCCGTCGCTAGTCGCAGTGCGTCAGCGGAATTTAGGTGAAAATCGAGTAACTCGGCGACAGCTTTTGAAAAAAGATCTTCGCGATCCCGTTGATTCAATGAGGCGGACTCATCAAGGACAATAACGCCATTCTTCACGTGTCCGAGATACGAGGATGCCGATGAGCCAATTTGCGATGTTTTCGTGTCGTCAATATACCTGAATTCTTGCGACTATCTCCCCGATCTCTATTTCTTATCCTTCCCCACAATCCGAATCTGCGTCGACAGCGTGTAGGGAATTCCATCGATCTCATAATCCAGCGCGCCATAAAACGCGACATACCCTTCGCCAGGCGCCGCTATGGTTCCGACCATCTCTTTTCCGACCGGTTCCTTCATCGGTATCTCTTTCCACTCGGCCTTGCGGAAGTCGGTGGTCGGCGCATGTGCAACCCAGAGCGACGCGCTCTTCGGCGCTGAATCGGCTTTGACAGACAAACGCGGCCTGTCGCCCTCGTTGTCGTGCTTCCATTCGAGCTTCGGCAATGGCTGGCCGCTGGTGATCGCGCGGGCGAAGGCGGCTAGGGCGTTGGTCGTCCGCGATCGATCGCCCGTTTTGCCTTGGCTCAAGTTATGTCCCGCGTTTGGAACGTAGGTCACGTATTTGTCGCCCTTGAGATCGTTCCAATAAATGTTGAGAGCGTCCGTGGTCCAATAGGGATCGTTATTGCCGTTGATGAGCAGTTTCGGCATCGTCAGCTTGTCGCGGTAGAAAATGGGATCGACCATCTGCCAAAGTTCATGGCCCGCGCCGGTCTCGGGAATCGGCGCCAGGCCGCGCTCGACGTAATCGTGAATCATGACACTGAACTCGCCGAATGATTCTTTCTGATGCTTCAGTTGTTTATCCATGCTGAGCGTGTCGATCACGAGCGGAGCGATCGCCGTGACGCGCGGGTCGACAGCACCGGTGAGCCAGGACGTCCAGCCGCGTTTGGAGGCGCCGGACACGATGAAGCCCGTGATCTCCTGCTTCCACTCTTCTTTGCTGAAGGCTTGCAGAGCGTCCATCGATTTCACGACGCTCTTCGCCATTGGGAAAAGTAGCGGCCAGGAGCCGTCTTTGGTTTCGAGAAAGCGCACGAACGTCTCCGCGATCAGGGCGTCTTCTTTTTTGTCGAAGATCGGCTGATTGGGAATGTCGTAAAGAATGGCCACCGGCGCCTGAATTTTCTTGGCGAGATCCATGCCAAAGGCCACCATGCCGACGTTCGATTTGCCGCCCGTGTTGTAGACCAGCATCGTCGCGTTTGGCTTCACGCCCGTCGGCTGATAGACCTGCAATTGATGCGTCCAGACGAGCTTCTGCCACTCTTGCGATGTCAACTCGATGTCATACATAATGCCCGCCGGCGTTTCTGTTTTCGCGGTAAGCTTCCAGGCAAACTTGGGTTCCGGCTTTTTGACGTAGTCGAGTAACTGGGCCGAGGCCGGAGAACCGAAGGCGATAAGGACGAGCAAGACGAGCGGCTTGACAAAACGCGGCATCAAGTGGTCTCCAATAAAGAGGTAGTTAGCTCTTAACCAGGGTGCGCTGCGACCCGGGAGCGTAAGCGACCGGAGAAAATTTGCGTTCGTGTAATGCCCTCCGGTCGCTGACGCTCCCGGCTCGCCAAGACTCCACCTTTTCTACGAAAGCAACTCATCTCCCCTTCTTATCCAGATTCTTTTTCAAATCAGCCGGATCGAGCGTCACCTTGGCACCGTCGCTCGGTATATCGATATTCGCGCTCCACAAAATCGCGTTTACGACGACGCGACGGAAGTTTTCATCGCCCCAATTTTTGTGAAAATGCGCGCCGGTGAAGCCAAACGATCGACCGCCGTCGGCGCGGTCGAAGGCCCATGCCAGGATCTCTTCCCGGCCCGGATGCTTCTTGGCGTCAGGGGTGCCGCGCGTATTGTCGGGCGGCGTCGCCTTGAGGATCGGCGTGACGTTTTTCATGTCTTTGGTGAAATGGATGTTGTAATACCATTCGTCTTGAATGGAGAACGGCTTGACGCCGCGCGTGATCGGATGCTCGGGCAAGGACTTGATGTCGGCCTTCCAATGGGGATTGATGGAGATGCCCGTTTCATAATAGCCGCCCAACCAGGAGAGGAGCCGGTCTTCGACCTTGGCCGGATACTCGACGGCATAGTGGAGGTTGACGAAGCCCGCCTTCTTTTCGAGAGCCTTGCCGACCGTATCCATGTGATCTTTCTGGATGAGCGGATGACCGCTGCCGCCGTCCATGTAGAGCACGATCGCTTTGGCGTTGTCGAAGATCTTTTCATTCTTGGGCCAGCCGTCGCGGGCCATGACGGGGGCCACGCCGGAAGTCTCGGCAAGCAGCTTCATCAGGATTGCGCAGCCCGCGAAGAACTCATGGTCGCCCGGCCCATGACTTTGCCGTCCGGCGACGAGCACGATCTTGGCCGCCTTCGGATCGGTCGGCTCTTTTTCGAGAGGCACGCCCGACTGATCATACGGGTTCGGATCGTCCGGGATTCGGGCCGAGCCGCTGCTTGCTATCAGGGCAATCAAGGCCGCAGTGATAACCAGCGCGGGCCAAAAACATTGCTGTTTCATGTGTCAGCTCCTTAAGGGTGAGTATTTGGTTTGTCTCGGTCGTCGCCGTTGCGGGCCATGAAGGTAGAGAGTGGACTTGAATGCGTCGGCTGTCAAGTAGGAGATGGGAAAAAACACGCGGAACGCATGTTTAGCCGCGAGCCGGTAGGCGAGCGCTCACTTGCCCTGCCGCGCCGCCCACTGTTCCTCGGCGGAACTGGGGCGTAGATAGAGCGGCTCCGCGAGAATAGGATCGTCACGCTCGCCGGCATTCAGACGTTCCAGGCCAAGTGCCAGGACACTTAGCGCCTGCGGGTCGCGGAGCGACTCGGCAACGATTGGCACAGCTTCGACAATCTGTGATGACCATTTTTGTAAGCCGGGACCGCTTACCCAGGCCGTTTGCTCGCGTTCGGCCAGCCAATCGACGAATCGGACGATCGTCAACGGTTTTACGCTCGACCACCGTTCACCCAAACGTTTGAACGATTCGACGTAAACCTTGTCTTGCTGCGCATCGCCAAGGATATCTACTCGATCGACCTCTTTTGGCGTTTGTCGTGCGATGGCCGCGAAGGTGTCGATGAGGATGAGGGGGCAGCCAATTGTGAAGGCAAGCGTTTTCGCGGACATGAGTCCGACACGTAAGCCAGTGTAGCTCCCCGGGCCACGGCTGACGAAGACGCCATCGAGTTCCCGTGCAGCCCACCCTTGGCCTGCCAAGAGTTGTGCGATTGCCGGGGCTAGGTCGCGGGCATGGCGTTGGGCCTGATCGAGGCGCTTTTCGGCCAAAAGGCTCGCGCCTTTGGCGACCGCCACGACGCCGACGCGACCGGATGTTTCGAGCAGCAGCAAGCGCGGCGACGAGTTCACGTTACCACTCGTTGCGGCGCCTGAATCGCGGCGAGCAGCTGGTCCATCGTGCGAAAGAGTTGCTTGATCGTCACGGGGCGGACGAGGACCGCCGTGCTGCGCGACGGTGTGATGTTGTTTACCCAAAGGCTTTGTTCTTCAGAAAGGATGAGCACAGCGGCACACGGGGAACGGCGCAGCGCGGCGTCTCTGAGGATGTTTTCAAAAACATGGAGCCCTTCCTCGCCCGTGGTGTCGGCATTGATGATCACCGCTTCAAAGGGCGACTGCCGGAAGCGTTCCAAAGCGCGAACCGGGTCCGACGAAAGAAGGACGCGAAAGCCTCGTTCTTTGAATTTTTCGCGCAAGGTTTCTTGAAGACGGTCGTCTTTCTCGACGATGAAGAGCGTTTTCATCACGTCAGCAGCGCCCGGCGTCGTCTTGCCCTCGACTTCACGTCGAACGCCACGGATTGCTTCTAGCAACTGCGAAGGCGTCTGATAACGCCGCTGGGGCGACAGAGACATCATAGTTTCAACCAAGGCAAACACGGACGGTGGGGCATCAAGCTCCTCGTGTTTGATCGGTTGAACATCCTCAAACCGAGATTTCAGCATCCGAGCTTGTTTGTTACGAGACATGTTCAAAGGAGAGCGTGCCGTCAAGATTTCATAAAAAACACAGCCCAAGAAATAGATGTCACTGCGAACGTCTCCTTGCTTGACGTCGGTAGCTCGTTCGAGTCCCGCGTAATCAACAGTGCGCTCGACACGGTCTTTTTCTTTGTTGCCGGCCGCTTCGGTCAGCAGGGTAGCCAAGCCGAAGTCCACGAGCTTTGCTATTCCAGTGCTGGTGACGAGGACGTTGGTAAGCTTAATATCGCGATGGGTCACGCCGCGAGAATGAGCGTAAGCCAAACCGGAAGCCATGTCTTCCAGTAGTTTAAGGCACTCGGCCACCGAGAGCTTTTTGCGGATCTGCAGGATCTCGCGCAGGTTTCCGCCCTCGACGAACTCCATGACGATGTAGTACTGCCCCGACCCGACGTCGTGACTCATCGCCAAAACTTCGACGATATTCGGGTGCTTCAAATCCATGCCAAGCTTGGCTTCGCGGGCGAACAGATCGATACGGAATTGATCTTCGCTCCAACGCCGCCGCAGAATCTTGGTCGCCACGACGCGCCCGGAACGCGGATCCTCCGCGCGAAAGACGCGACCGAAGCTACCGGAAGCAATTTTGTAAAGGAGCTTATAGCCGCCGAGGATAAAACCCTCGGTATCCCCTTTAAGGACTTTAGAGCTCTGCCAGGGCGTTATTAAGGTCTTGCGTTCGAGCAGGCGGATCAGTGCGCCGGGATCGGTGTTTCTACCAAGCTCGTCCTGGGCCTCCATTAGTTGCTGAGGAGTTATGAGACTCAAGCTGGCGAGTCGTTGGCCCAGACTGGCGGCATCGAAGTTTTCCATGCGTCGTCTCGTCGGCTCGAAAGGAGGGCTTACGGATCTTGAGGCATACTTTCCTATTTCCTTATTCTAACCTACCAAATGTCTATGCCAAGAAATTCCTAGCTAGAAGTGACGAAACGAGCCGACGATCGCGCTCTTGTCGCGATCGCCGGCTCAAGGGGGAAAGAATACCGACTGCGATTTCTGAATTACTGGTTGCGCGATGATTTTTTGCCGCGGTGCGAGCGTTCTTTCGGCGCAGGTGTCGGCTTGGTCCAGGCTTCGGGGACAGGTCGGCGCACTGAATCGCCCGAATAGCTCCAGAAATGCAGGCTGTCTTCACCGGGAACCCAGGTGAAAAAAGCACGGCGATTATTGACCAGGGTCGGGAACCCAATCATCCCGTCCACGCTATCGAGCAGCGTGACCCCCAGCGTATCCAATTCCGTTCGAGCCGCCTGCAATTCTTTGCCAATCGCGGCGATAGCCTCCTGCAACTCGTACCGGCGTGCCCGACGTGGCCACGCTAGCTCGCGGCGCAGGCGCTCCAGCTGTTCGAGTTCCGGCTCTAACTCTTTGAGGCGCTTATGGTTATTCAATATGTCGGCGGCGATTCGCTCCACCAAAGGTAGCATGGCGAAGCTCGCGTCCCAAGTCATCACCTTGTCGCTATCGCCCGGCCGCTCCGACGCTCCTGATTCTCTATGTTCGGTGAACCCATTCATCGACATTCCCCCTCAGCCAAGGAGCAAGGTGTGCGTGTCACACCTATATTCTACGTTCGGAGATCAAGGGGGAGTGGCTACACGCAAAGCGCGGATGTCTTCGGGTACGAGGCCGCCCTTGCAGGCGCAAAGGGTAAGCTTTGACACGGCGCACGAATTAGCGTCAAAAAAGCGAAATAACTCAAGAGGTTTCGCCATAAGCCGAATGGAACGGTCAGGAGACCATTCCATAACAACGGAGACCGTTCTATAACAAGCTGTTCCATAACAAGGTGGCTCGCGGCTAAACCTCCGTTGGCCCATTGTCGCGCCACTGCACCAGCGCTTCCAGCGCGTAGAACTCCGGCAGGCCCAATTGATCGTAAACCCGTGCTGTGTGCCGATTGCGGTCTTCCGCGCGCTGCCAAAACTCGCGGCGATCGCTGCCGCCGGGGAACATGGCTCGATCTTTCTGCGATTGATGCCGAAAAATCGCCTGTTTCTTGCGTTCAAGGTCTTCCGGGCTGACGGCAACGACGCGCTCGATGGCGTGGGGTTCCCACTCCTCCCAGGCGCCGCGATAAAGCCAGACCTCGAACTGTTGGCCGCGCTGGCGAATGATGCGGACGGCATCGAAAACCGCCTCGGCACAAACGCGGTGCGTACCGTGGGGATCCGAAAGCTCCCCGGCAACGTAAATCTGTGCAGGCTGCAATCGTTCCAATAGCGCGACGATATCTTGAATGTCTTGTGGATGAATCGGCGCTTTCGCGATGGTCCCGGTCCTATAAAAGCGCAGAATCCATAAATTCGAGATGTTCTGGTGGTATCCCGCAGGCCAGGGCGGCCGCTCGGGCTTCCGTCGTGCGGATGAGGCCCTTAATCTTGAGCAAATCTTCCGAATCCGGTTGGCCCGGCGCTTTCGACCCCAGAAAAGCCAGCACTCGTTGCTTGAGCGCCTCGGTGTGCTCACTGTCGATTCCGAAAAGCCGATTGAAATCGACGACAAAATCGGTGAAGCGCCAGGCGTCGTGATCGAAAACAGCGATATTTCCACTCGTCATATAGGCGACATGGACCCGATGGCCCTGATCGACGAGACGCAAAATTGTGCCACCCATGCTAATGACGTCATCATCCGGATGTGGGCTGAACACGAGCACCGTTGCAGGCTTCGTGCCGCCCGGATTCATGCAGAGCGTAGCCATCATATCGTCGAAGACGCGCCGCCCCAGGACGTTCGACGGGCCATGCTCGCGCAACAATTCATAAAGTTCATGCTCACGGAAGTCGTCGTCGGACAGCTTTAGCAGTGCTTTCCCGACCTTGAGACTCAACCCTATGACTGCTTTGCGAATAAGCGCGGGCGTCCATGCGACCGGGCCGATCGTCCAGGGCCGATCGATCGCCGCGAGTTGGCCCGCGGCCGCCTCATCGAGCAAAAAGGTCGCGTCGGTGTGCTCCTGGAGAAAGCTCGCGGTTACGGAATCCGTGACCGGCCCTTCCACTGCTTTTTGAACAATGGGAGCCTTGTGTTCACCAAAGGCGAGTAGGACGATCTTTCTTGCCTCTAAAATGGTGCCAACGCCCATCGTCAGTGCCTGATGCGGCACATTTTCTTCACCGAAAAAGCTGCTGGCGGCGTCACGACGGGTCACGGGATCAAGTGTCACCAGGCGCGTACGGCTATGCCGAGTCGACCCTGGCTCGTTGAACCCGATATGCCCGGTCCGGCCGATGCCCAGCACCTGAAGGTCGATGCCGCCGCAACGGCGGATCTTTTGCTCGTAGCGCAGACAGTAATCCTCCGCCTCCTCAGCTGGGATCGTGCCATCCGGCACATGGACGTTTTGCGGCTGGATGTTGACGTGATTGAAAAATGTTTCTTGCATCCAGCGCCGATAGCTCTGTGAATCGTCAGGCGCCATCGGATAGTATTCATCAAGATTGAACGTGATGACGCGCGAGAAATCGAGTCCCGTTTCGCGGTGCAGACGGATCAATTCCCGATAGAGCCCGACGGGCGTCGAGCCGGTCGGCAGGCCCAAAACGGACGGACGGCTGGCGGAGTTATTCTGACGGATGATACTCTCGATCATCAGGGCGACGTGCCGGGCCGCGTGGACGTTGGTGGGAAAGACGATGGCCGGGATTTTGGTGCTGGGCACGTAATGAGAACTCATGTCTGGTCCTGTTGCGCTGCCGATCGGTCGCCGATTCCGCTTCGGTACCCTCGACCAGCTTGGGAAGGCACATAGGCTAACTCTACGAATGACAAGGGAAATCGTCACACCTGGAAGCCGTTACGCCTGCTCCGGCAATAAGGCCTATCATGATGCTCACTCTCACACTTAATGGTGAATCTCGCTCTTTCGCCGCTCCCCTGACTGTCGCCGAGTTGCTGCGGCAGCTGGGGCACGATCCGCGCAAGGTAGCCGTCGAGGTCAATCAAGCCGTCGTTCCCGCCGCGCAACATGCCGAGTTCGTGCTGCGCTTCGGCGATCACGTCGAAGTCGTGACCTTGGTCGGCGGCGGCTCCGGTGCCGCGACTCCGCCGAGTGATACCCCGCTCGTCATTGGCAAGTTTACGCTCCGTAGCCGACTGATCACCGGGACCGGGAAATATACCTCGTATGATCTGATGCGCGACTGTCTCGACGCCAGCGGCTGTAGTGTCACCACGGTCGCGATTCGCCGCGAGCGCTTGGTCGATAAAGAAGGCCGCAGCATACTCGACTACCTTGATCTGGCCCGTTACACAATCCTGCCGAACACCGCCGGCTGTTTCAGCGCTGAGGATGTCGTTCGCCACGCTCGCCTGGCCCGCGAGCTGCTCACGAACTTGGGAAACCCGGGCGCCGATTGGATCAAAGTCGAGTGCCTCGGCGATCCGAGGACGCTTCTGCCCGATCCCGTCGGCACGCTCAAAGCGACGGAGCAGCTGGTCAAAGAAGGCTTTCAGGTGTTGGCATATACGAGTGATGACCCAATCATGGCCCGGCTGCTGAAATCGGCCGGCGCGGCCAGCGTCATGCCGGCGGGCAGTCCTATCGGCAGCGGCCAGGGCGTGCTCAATCCCAATAACATTCGCATCATTTTGGAGTATCTCAAAGACGGCGATCCCGATTATCCGGTAATCGTCGATGCCGGCGTCGGCTCCGCCAGCGACGTCAGCGCCGCGATGGAGCTAGGCTGTGACGGCGTGCTGCTGAATACGGCGATCGCCGGCGCCAAGAATCCGCTCAAAATGGCTTGGGCCATGCGGTATGCTTGTGATGCGGGTCGGCTGTCGTATTTGGCGGGCCGCATTCCGAAGAAACTTTACGCTCAGGCGTCGAGCCCGATGGAAGGGCGAATCGCGGCTTCGGGTAATTGAACTCACGCGAAGGGAGGTTGACGATGATTCTTCCGACTGTTTTGGATGCGCCTCCGGTTGAAGAGGCAGTAGAGTACGATTTAGATAATCATTACGAGATCATCGGCGGCAAGCGCGTGGAGCTGCCACCTATGAGCATTAATTCAGGCCGATTGGCATCAAGACTTGCTAGGAAATTAGGTGACTTTGCCGAACAGCATGACCTTGGTGAAGTCAATACAGAAGTCTTATTTGACATACCGTTGCCTGGCGTAAGGAATCGCCGCCCAGACCTTACCTTCGTTTCTTATAAAAAATGGCCAAAAAATCGTGATGCACCGGAGGAACAGGACGCCGCCTGGGACGTCGTACCGGACCTCGCCGTCGAAGTCACCAGCCCATCGGATAAGGCCGAGGAGCTGATGAGCAAGATCTTCGATTACTTCGAGAGCGGCGTACGCCTGGTTTGGGTGATCTATCCGAGACAGCGGTTTGTGATGGTCTATGAATCCCTGACACGTTTGCGTGGACTCACCCGAGCCGACGACCTCGACGGAGGCGAAGTGCTGCCTAATTTTCGCCTACCGCTAGCGCAGCTTTTCTACGAAACACCCAGGGGAACCTGAAACACCTTGCCTCAATGGGAAGCGCCTGCCACAATACCCCCTTCCACATTGCAGGCCAACTGACATGGGACGATAGATCATGGTCGAACGTCGCACGGAATTGAAACGCCGCTATCATCGCAAAAAGAAGATGCGCAAGCTCAAGCTGAAACTCGCCACCGCCAAAGAAGGCCGCGACAAGGAAGCGATCCTCAAGAAGATTCACATCCTCAGCCCGTGGTGGCAGGAAGCGGTCAAGGTGTAAGCAAACGCCTATCCCCCGCTCCGTTTAGCCGCGAGCTGTGAGGTGAGCGCTGTTTGTTAGCGCGCTACCCGATAAAGCGCTAACAAACAGCGCTCGCCTCACAGCTCGCGGCTAAACACTTTTTGATGGCGCTAAACATCGTCGGCCCAATCGTGCGCTTTGAGATAGACCTCGTACAACTCCGCCTCGCGCGAACCTGGTTCCGGGTGCCAATCATAGCGCCACTGGACGTGCGGCGGCAGCGACATCAAGATCGATTCGATGCGGCCGCCGGTCTTAAGTCCGAAGATTGTGCCGCGATCGTAAAGCAAATTGAACTCGACGTAGCGACCGCGCCGGTACTCCTGAAAAGCCCTTTCGCGCTCTCCATAGGGTGCATTTATGCGCCGCCGGGCGATCGGTAAATAGGCGTCAAGAAACGCATCTCCAGCGGCTCGTACGAACGTGAAGCTTTGCTCGAAATCGCCTTCGAGATAGTCGAAGAAGATCCCGCCGACGCCGCGCGGCTCATTGCGATGCGGCAAGAAGAAGTAATCGTCGCACCATTTCTTGTAGCGGGCATAATCGATCAAAGGGGCATGGCGCTCGCAGACGTCGCGCCAAGTCCGGTGAAAGTGAATCACATCTTCGCGAAAGGGGTAGTAAGGCGTCAGGTCAGCGCCGCCGCCGAACCATTGGCGGTCTACCTTGGTCAAAAAACGAAAGTTGGCGTGAACCGTCGGGATCATCGGGCTGCGCGGATGCAGCACGAGCGAGACACCCGCAGCTGTAAAGGCTCGGCCCTCGCCTGGAACCTGCTTGGCGAACTCTTCGGACATCTCGCCGTGGACGTCGGAGAAATTGACTCCGCCTTTCTCAAAGACGTTCCCTCCTTCGAGCACGCACGAACGTCCGCCGCCACCGCCGTCGCGTTGCCACGTATCGACGCGAAAGCGTGAGCCGTCGAGAGCTTCGAGGCCGCTCACAATGCGTGCTTGCAGATCGCTGAAGTAGTTTATGACACGAGTTCGGTATGATTCGGTTGACATCAGCGCGCTCGAAAAGCGAGGTTTGGAAGACGCTACTCACCTAATATACACGGCGTAATCTAACGACCTAAATCACCTCTGCGTCTTTGCGTGAGATACTCTTCTTTCCGTTCGACCCGTTCCGGCGTATCGTGTCAGAAACCGCTCTCCCCCAACTGAGTCGCGGCCATCACACCACCATCATTGGGAGTTACCACCATGCGTTGGATCCTGCTTACCTTAAGCGTGGTCCTGTTGACCTTCGGCAGCCAAGCCGGCGCCGACGACAAGAAAACCACGACAGCCCCGACCAAGGCTAAAAAGAAAATTCTCGTCATTACGGAGTCCGTGGGCTTCGTTCATGATGTCGTCAACCGGAAAAAGAACGTTGACCCAAAAAGTCCCGATCTAAGTCTCGCCGAGCGGACCATGAAAGAACTCGCCGAGAAATCCGGAGATTTCGATGTGGTCCTATCGCAAAACGCCCGCGAGGCAATCACGGCTGAGAATCTCAAGAATTTCGACGCCGTCTTTTTCTACACCACGGGCGACCTCAAGCTGTCCGACACTCAGAAAGCCGACCTCTTGCAGTTCGTCAAGAGCGGTAAAGGCTTCGCGGGTAGCCATTGTGCCACGGACACCTATTACAATTGGCCCGAATACGGCAACTTGATCGGCGCTTATTTCGATGGTCATCCGTGGCATCAGAAGGTGAACATCATCGTCGAAGACAAGAAAAATCCCGCGACCAAGCATTTGGGCGATAGCTTCACCATCACTGATGAAATTTACGAGTTCAAGGCTCCTTACGATCGTGAAAAATTGCACGTTCTCATGCATCTCGACACGACAAACCTCAAAATGGGCAAACGGGCCGACCGCGATAACGCTATCGCCTGGATTCATGAATACGGCAAAGGCCGCGTCTTCTACACGGCTTTGGGTCACCGCGAAGAAGTTTGGAAAGACGAGCGTTTCCAGAAGCATATGATAGGCGGCTTGCGTTATGTTCTTGGCCTGGAAGACGCCGATGCCACGCCGAGCGGCAAGCCGAAGACGGATAAGTAGGCGGCCGAATAAAATTCTCTTCAAGAGCCGGGAGCGTGAGCGACCGGAGAGCATTACACTCGCTCAGATTTTCTCCGGTCGCTCACGCTCCCGGCTCTTGAAGACAAAGTGTTCTCTGCTCTGAATTGGTCTGTTGCTGCTCGTCGCTCAAACCCAGTCCGCTTCTTGGATCAGATGCCAATGAATCGCGTCGCGCTCGTGACCGGCAGCGGCAAAAAGCGTGTCGGCTGGCACGTCGCGGATGTTCTCACGCGGCGCGGCTATTCCATCGCGGTTCATTTCCACCACTCCGAACTCGACGCAGCCACTACGGTCTTTGGTCTCCGGCAACGCCAGGTCGAGGCCGACGCATTTCAAGCCGATTTGACGGACGAGGAGGCCGTTAAGCATATGATCGCCAAGGTCATCGAGCGCTTTGGTCGGATCGACGTTCTCGTCAATTGCGCGGCGATTTGGGAGCGTAAACCTCTGGAAGAGGTGACCGCTGCCGATGTGCGGGCCCATTTCGAGATCAATACGTTGGGTACGTTTCTCTGTTGCCAGCACGCCGGGTTGCAGATGGTGAGTCAGCCGGAAGGCGGCTGCATCGTCAACATCGGCGACTGGGCCGAGGTTCGGCCCTATTTGAATTACGCGGCCTATTTTCCTTCCAAGGGAGCGATTAGCACACTGACCCGAACCTTCGCGGTCGAATTGGGACATCGCAATCCGCGCGTGCGCGTCAATTGCGTGCTGCCGGGGCCGGTTATGCTGCCGGCGGATTTACCGGAGGTCGAAAGACAAGAAGCGATTCAAGGCACGCTCGTCAAGCGCGAGGGGAGCCCCACGAATGTCGCGGCCGCGGTTGTGTCTCTAATCGAGAACGAGTTTATCACGGGAGTTTGCTTGCCCGTGGACGGCGGGCGCTCGATCTATGGGGCAACGTAAACCTTAGGATTTGCGCCAAAATAAGTTACCGAATTTGGTTTCGCCCTGGCCAAGAACTACGGCATTTCGGCGGCGATGGCCGGCAACTTGTTTTGGCGCGAGTCCTTAGCTCCGAGCGCTCGCCGTTGGCTCGCGGCTAAACGTCGGAGCTTGCGGAGTGGCGGCCTGTTCGCGGAACCACGCGGTCGTCCGCTGGATCGCTTCGTCGAAACCGACGCGCGGCACATAACCAAGCTCGCGCCGCGCCTTGTCGATGCTGAAATCGAGATTCAACCCCAGGAATTTGATCATCGCTTGCGTCAAGCGCGGCGGCGTCGGCGCCTGTCGACGCCGGGCCCGACCTTCAAACACATCCGCAATCCATGACGCGAGCCACAAGGGAAAGGGCATGCGCGGCGGCTTTGGAACGGCCACGCCGTCCGCGATCGCCTCGATGAAACGCCGCTTGGAAACTTGCTCGCCATCGGTGAGATTATAAATCTGCCCAATCGAAGCCGGCTTCTCGAGCGCTAGCAGCATCGCATCGACGAGATTGCCGATATAAATCGTATTCATAGCCCGAGTGTTGCCGCCCAGATAGCGGACGCGGCGGTTCTTCAATCGATCGATCAGGCGCGGCAGGACAGTGCGGTCGCGCGGGCCATAGATGAAGCCGGGCCGCAGTATGGTTACCGGGACACCATGTTCACGATGATAGCTCAGCGCGACTCGCTCGCCCTCCGCCTTGGTTTGGGTGTAGCCATCATTGTGGCGCTCCGAGAGCGGCTCGGTCTCGTCGGTGCCATGATGATGCCGGGGGGCGTAGACGCCGAGACTGCTGAGGTGAATGAAGTGCTGGATCGGCTTGCCGCGACAGGCTTCGAGAAGGTTCCGCAAGCCCTCGACATTCACAACGCGATACGGTTCGACCGGTCCCCAATCGCCGAGCTTGGCCGCACAGTGGACGACCGCATCGACTCCGGCGACAGCATCGCGAAGCGATTGCGGCTCCATCAAATCGCCGCGCACGACGTCTACATTTTGTTCGAGAAGTGTCGTGGCATCGGTACACTTGCGGACGAGAGCGCGAACGTTCAAGCCATGCTGGCGCGCCGCCTCGACGAAATGACTGCCGACAAAGCCGGTTGCGCCGGTGACCAGGACGACGGACATGACGAGCCCTCCCTGACTGCGAATGGAGAAAATATCAGGTGAATACGACTTCGCATAAGGTTGTGGCGGCACGTTTCCAACGTGCCGGAAGCGACAAGCGCGGAGGCGGTCACGTCGAAAACAGTCCATTTCCGCAAAAAGACAACGCATCGGCACGTTGGAAACGTGCCGCCACAACCTTATGCGACAGCCTTTTATTCCTTCACCGCCGCCTGCTCCACCACCCGTTTGACCCCATCGATTTTCAAATCCTTGGCGGCCGCGGCATCCAACACTGCAACCACGATGCCGCTCGGCACTTTCCGTTCGGCGACCAGGAGGACTGTCGTTTTTTTTGTTTGCGTGACTTGGCTACGCAGAGCGTTCTCGAGCTTGTCAACAGCCACTGGGGTGCCGGCAACTTTAATCACCGGCTTGCCATCGACCATATTGACGTCGACCCGAATCATTCGTTCTTTAACCACCTCATCCGGCACTTCGATGATCTTCTTGTTCTCCGTTTCGCTCGGCGGCGGCTGCAATTCTTTGGGCAGGGAGGCGTACCCGGCCGTGAGGATGAAAAAGATCAGCAGCACGAGCGTGACATCGATAAGAGCGTTCATGTCCAGCCGGCTCTCGTCTTCCTCGACGCGTGGTGGTGCTTCCAATTCCTCGGCCATTTCCTCGAAGACGGGATGGCTTTCGAGAGCTTTCCAGCCCGCTTCACCGGGGCCCTGAACCTCGTCGGTCGCCTCCCAGTGACCATCGGCGAAGGCCTCAGCTACTTCTTGCGCCGTGGCAACTTCGACCGACTGCGGCGATCCTTCGTGGCGTACTTTCCAGCTCATGATTATTTCTCACGCACGCCGATCGAAATCAAGCTAATTTCGTTTCGATACCTTTTTTCCAACTCCGCCAGCATATCGACAATGAAGCCGTCCTCCATCTCCTCGTGGGCATTATAAATGACGCTTATCTTGCCGCGAGCTTGCTTCTTGAGGTCAAAATACGGCTTTAACGCCGCCATCAATTGGTCGAGCCCCTCGAGTTCGCGCTGCTCCTTATTTGGCTTTGCACCATCGAGATAAATGGAGTAGAGCGGCACCTGGGGCGAAAGTGGCTGCGCATTGCGACTGCGTCCGTCCGTTTTCAAATCAATATCGATTCGGACTTCACGGACCAATTTCGGTGCCGGCGCGCCGTTTTCCGCGTGAGGGGTCTGAATCGGCGGCAGGGCACCCCCGGACGCGGCTGTGCCCGCGCCCATGATGAAGAAGAAAAGCAAAACGAAGCTGACGTCGATCAGTGGGATCATGTCGACTTCGTCATCTTCCTCTTCGCGACTGCTCGCGCCAGTCGCCTTCAATTTCGACCGGCTCCAACGATTCCGCGACATCCTCGACGGCCTGGGGTTCCGGCTTCGGTTTGTAGGTCTGGAGCGCCGGCGTATCCGCGATCGTTTGCCACTCGCCTTTGCCTGCCGGACGCACTTTGTCGTCTTCTAGGAGGCGGCCCTGTTGCACCCAATCGGTGGCAACGGTGAATGGCACCTGTTTGTAGACGGTGTTCGACTCGACGATCCAAATATCGAGATATTTCGATAATACGGCCATCGTATTTGTCCATTAAGTTCGGTCGAACTCAGGCCGATTTCTTGGCTTTATTCGCTTGCAACAGCAAGACCAGGCGTTGAGCCGCGCCTTTCATGCGCATCTCAAAGCGCGATATCCAAGCTTTGATCAACACATGCGAAAATACCAAAGGAATAGCTGTCACCAGGCCAAGGGCCGTGGCGAACAATGCGAGACCCATACGCTCGGCCTGGCCAGCTTTGTCTTCCAGATTGCTGCGCATGTAGTCGAACACGTTGATCATCGAGATGACCGTGCCAAGCAGGCCGACCATCGTGGCGACCTTGGCGATGGCGAGGATTGTCGGCAAAAGAAAATTGAGATCCGGAATGATCTCTAACTCGACCGCATTGGCCATCGCGCGGCGGACGGCGGCGAGGCCGACTTTGTTTTGTTCGAGCCCGGCAACATAGAGCCGCTTGGGAATGACATCGGTGCGCGTCTTGCAGTAGCGGAGGGCCCCTTCTGGACCTTCTTTATCGAGCCTTTCTTGAAATTTCGGCAGAAACTCACTCATCGACGTGCCGCCATTGGCGTTCAGCAGCAGCCGCCAGACGACCAGCGTCAGGCCGGTCATCGACATGAGGATCATTGGGATAGCAACGTACCAATCGTTAATGATGAAACGACCGAAGGATTCCATGCGTGCTACCAAAAGACGTGGTGGGGTCGAGGTCTCTGTTTGTAGTATTACAGCGAGAAGTAGACTCTTCAAGAGCCGGGAGCGTCAGCGACCGGAGATATTCTTTCTTTAAGAGCCGTGAGCGTCAGCGACCGGAGCGCGTTACGCTCGCTCAGACTTTCTCCGGTCGCTGACGCTCCCGGCTCTCGAAGACGAATATAGTCGTGCGCGTTACTCCTCCTCATCCGGCCCAAGCTTCGCCTTGGACACGATCTGTTGCTGCACGTTCGCGGGAACGGCGTCGTAATGGCTGAACTCCATGTGATACGACCCCTGTCCCTGCGTAATACTGCCTAGCTGTGCCGCATACCGCGTGACTTCGGCCAGCGGAGCATGGGCCGTGATGACCGTTTGGTCGCCCGGCAAGCTATCCTGATTTTCGACCCGAGCGCGCTTGCCGTTGAGGTCGCGCAACACATCGCCCGTGAAGCGCGTCGGCAACGTCACTTCCAGGTGGACGACCGGCTCCAAAAGAGCCGGATGCGCCGCCAGGAAGGCGTTTTTGAAGGCGATGCGGCCGGCCGTCTTGAACGCCGCTTCCGAACTATCGACCGCGTGATCCTTGCCGAAATAGACCTCAACCGCGACGTCCTGAATGCGATAGCCGGCGAGCGCGCCGCGTTCGAGCAGCTCCTTGCAGCCTTTTTCGACAGCGGGAATGAACTGGTTTGGAATGCTTCCGCCGACGATGGTGTCAATGAACGCGAAGTTATGCGTCGGGTCATAGTGGGCCGAGCGCATCTTCTCGAAGCGGTCGTGCGTGGCGAACTGTTCGAGCAACTCTTCCTGGCTCGTGATCTCGCGCGACAACGGATAAACGCGGAGATGAACCTCGCCAAACTGCCCACGACCGCCCGACTGCTTCTTATGGCGATAATTGGCATCGGCTTTGGAGGTTATAGTCTCCCGATACGGGATCTTCGGATCATGCGTGATGATGTCGAGATCGTAGCGTCGTTTGAGCCGATGCTGGATCACGTCCAGATGCAGCTGGCTCATGCCGGTGATGACCATTTCCTTGGTTTGCACGTCACGGCTTACGTGGAAGGTCGGGTCTTCATTGGCGATCTTGGCCAGGCTGGTGGAGATCTTCTGCTCGTCGCCACGCGCCTTGGGCTCGACCGCGAGGCCAAACATCGGCGTTGGAAATGCCAAGGGCGCCAGTTTGGGCGGATGAGCATGATTGCCAATCGTGTCGCCGATATGGAGGTCCTCAACCTTGGCGACGGCCACAATGTCGCCAGGCACCGCTTCGGTGATCGGCTTTTGCGACTTGCCCTGGACGAGCAAAAGGCCGCTGGCGCGGGCCGACTTGTCCGTTCGAGCGTTGAACAACGGCTGTTCCGGCGTCAGCGTCCCGGACCAGACGCGCACGAAACCGAGATTGCCAACGAACTTATCATTGACCGCTTTGAACACCTGGCCCACGAATTCGCCGGCCGGATCGGGATTGAGTTCGACCTCTACGGCTTTGTCACCTGAACCCTTGGTCGCCTTTGGCTTGCGTCCAAGCAGCGGCGACGGGGAGAATTCACAGATGGTCTCCATCAACTCGGGAATGCCGACGTTTTTCTTGGCGCTGGTGCAGAAGATCGGCACGACCGTGCCCGCGGCGATGGCCTTCGGAATGGCCGCGGTCAATTCCTGTTGGCTGATCGCCCCTTCCATCAGGTACTTTTCCATCAACGCCTCGTCCGATTCGACGACGGCATCGACGAGCTTGGCATGAGCATCCTTCACGTTGATCGGGCAGCCAGGAGCGCGGTCCGGCGGCTGGACGATATTGACCACGCCGCTGAAGTCATGGCCCGGTTGGATCGGAGCATTGAATAGGACGCAAGCTTTGCCAAAGGTTTCCTGAATGATCTTTAAGAGGTCCGGGAAGTGGACGATGTCGCCATCGAGCTTGTTGAGGATCAACATGCGGGCCAGGCCGCGACGGCCAGCCTCGGCGAACATGCGGCGCGTATTGACTTCGACGCCATTGACGGCCGACACGACGATAGCCACGGTCTCGACCGCGTTCATCGCACCCAGCGCGGAGCCGACGAAATCCGCGTAGCCGGGGGTGTCGAGCAGATGGACCTGCTTGCCTTTGTGCTCGAAATGCAGCACGCTGGCATCGATGGAAGTCTTGCGCTTGTGCTCCTCCTCGTCGAAGTCCGAGACGCTGGTGTGATCGTCGACGCTGCCGCGTCGATCCACCGCCTTGGCCTGATAGAGTAGGGCGTCGGCAACGGAGGTCTTGCCCGACGCCCCGTGTCCCGCCAGTGAGAGGTTCCGGATGTCTTCGGTTCTGTGTTTTGACATGAATTATGGTCCCGTTGTGAGAGAGCGGATCGCGCCCGCCGGCCGAAGAGGCAGGTGGGTAGAAATGCGCGTTCCGGGTCGCCGGGACCGGAGAAAAAACGTCGGAGGCCGCCGATCAGAGCGAGAGAGGGGCGGCGCGGGTTGATCCCCGATCCGAGGCGCTAGGTGACGCGCCCAGAGACGTTTCGTGTCTGGCGGAAAGATGATTCCGCCGACGCTGCTTTTGTGAATCCTCGGACGACGCCGAGTCGGTGGATGCGTTACTCACGGTGTCGCGTTTGTCCTCCAGTTAGAAAAGGCGAATTACAGATCATTCAAGCGCGGGCAGCCAACTTGATCGCCGCACTCAATTCTATCTTACCTTCGTAAAGAGCGCGGCCAATAATGCAGCCCGCGAGATTGTGGCGGGCCAGCGCTTCGACATCTTCGAGCGAAGTGACACCACCGGAGGCGATCACCGGAATTGCCACGGCGCGAGCGAGTTGAACGGTTGCGTCGACATTGGGGCCTTGCATCATCCCATCACGGCTAATGTCGGTGTAGACCAGCGCGGCCACGGGCCAAGAAGAGCACCACACCGCCACCTGAACTGCAGTGTATTCCGACGTCTCTTGCCATCCTTCGATCGCCACTCGGCCGTCCCGGGCGTCGATCCCGACTACAATCTTTCCCGGGAAGCGGAAACACATGTCCTCACACCATATCGGATCCTTTAAGGCGCGTGTGCCGAGAATGACGCGGTCGACACCCCAGCTCAGCACTGCCTCAATATCGCCTTCGCTACGTATACCGCCGCCCAGCTGACAAGGCACATCCGCAGCCGCGATGATCCGCTTCACCGATTCGCCATTGACGGGTCGACCCTCACGAGCGCCATCGAGATCGACGAGATGTAAATAGGTCGCGCCTTGCTCAACCCAGCGTTGGGCGACCTGTGCGGGATCGGCGTCGAAAACGGTCTCCCGCGCATAATCGCCCTGCCGCAATCGGACGCATTGCCCGCCTCGCAGGTCGATGGCTGGAAGAATCAGCATCGGCGGCCCTTACCGTAAATCGTGAGCATCGTCAGACGTGTCTTTGCGTCACTTTAGGCCCAGTTCGTGAGGATTGCAAGTAGCTGTGGCATTTTCCACCACGGCGATGTTTAGCCGCGAGCCGGTCGGCGAGCGCTGTAGTGTAGAACTTTTCAAATAACGATATCGCACAGCGCTTGCTTGGCGGCTCGCGGCTAAACTTGCCGTAGGCGGGGCCTGAACATCGCTCGCCATTCGCTCTTAAAATGGCAAGGCCTGCCGCTTGTCCCAAAGCAACAGCGCTATAATCGTTTTCGCATCGAGAATCGTTCCGTTGAGCGCCCACTCCATTGCCTGGGCCAGCGGCACAATCCGCGGCTCCATCTGCTCGTCCGGCTCCAGGTTCATCGCCCCTGGCGTCAGGTCGCGCGCAACAAACAGATGCGTCTTCTCGCTCAATAGACCGGGCGAAGGATAGAAGACGCAGATCTTTTCTAGCCTTTTCGCCGTGTATCCAGTCTCCTCAGCCAATTCCCGCGCGGCAGCGACTTCGATCGGTTCGTTTGGCTCCAGCGTTCCGGCCGGGATCTCCCAGAGCGTTTCACCGACGGCGGGGCGTTCGTTGCGCAGCAGACAAATGTGGTCCTCGTCGATCAGCGGCAGGATGGCCACCGCTCCCGGATGCAAAATCACGTCGCGGCGAAATGGTACGCCCGCAGCGCTGACGCCTGTCTCGATCGCCACGCGGATCTTGCGGCCCTGATGCACGATTTCACGCGGCATGTCAGCACTCCGAATAATTCGAGTATACTTCACGAGGCCTGATTCACTCATTAAATACAAAGCACCGTCCGGCAAAAGCAGCGCATGCCAATTTCGACTACCATCTCGGCTCAGCTTCCCCCCTGGATCTGGCCGCGTGCCGCCTATGTCCACATCCCCTTTTGCGCTCACGCCTGCGGCTATTGCGACTTCGCCATCGCCACCGGCGAAGATCATCGCATCGACATCTATTTAGAGGCATTATCTCTCGAATTCGCCACGCTCGGCGAGCCACAGCCGGTCGATACGCTCTTCATCGGAGGCGGCACGCCATCGCAACTGAGCGCTCGCCAACTCGAGCGCCTGCTGACCGACATGCGCCGCTGGCTGCTGCCACAAGCCGGCTATGAATGGTCGATAGAAGCGAATCCAGACAGTCTCGTCGAAGACAAGGTACGCGTCTTGGCTGACCACGGCATCACGCGCGTCAGCCTCGGTGCCCAGTCGTTTCATCCGCATTTACTCAAGGCCCTCGATCGCCGGCATACACCCGCCGAAGTGCCGCGCGCGGTCGAGCGCATCCGCCGCCATATCGCCGAGGTGTCGGTTGACCTCATCTTCGCGGTCCCCGGCCAGACCGCACAAGATTGGCAAGAGGATTTGCGGCAAGCACTCGCCCTGGAACCCGATCATCTCTCAACCTACGGCCTGACTTACGAGAAAGGCACGCCGTTGTGGAAAGAGCGCGAGCGCGGCCAAGTGCGGCCCGTCACCGAGGATGACGAGCTGCACTTCTATCGCACAGCGATCGATACGCTCGAAGCCGCTGGCTATGAGCATTATGAAATCTCGAATTTCGCGCGGCGCACGCCGACAGGCAGCCGCCGTTGTCGCCATAACGAAGTTTACTGGGCCAACCACGCTTACTTCGGCTTCGGCATGGGCGCCGCCCGCTATGTCCGTGGCCGACGCGAGCTGAATACACGCAACCTGGACACCTACCTCCGCAAGATCCTCAGCGGCGAATCGGCGCTATTTCAGAGTGAAGAACTCGATGCGAAGGAGCGGGCCAAGGAAACGATGGCCGTGCAACTTCGGCGCAGTGCGGGGATCGAGCGCGGGGCGTATCGGGAGCAAAGCGGATTTGAACTCGACGGGATCGCGGGGGAGGCGACGAGGCGATTCGTCGCGCTGGGATTGCTACAGGAAGTGGGGACGAGCATACGGCTGACGAAGCAAGGGAAATTTGTCGCTGATGGCATCATCGAGGGGATGTTGTGATTGAGGAGATCACCGACGGCCGAGTCGCTTGCCTTTACGCTCACGAAATATGGCAAGTGGCATTGATTGAGGATCTATGCCGTCCCGGTCTTCGTGATGCGCTCCTGAACGCGCTTATTGAGGGCCTCTTGCACGACATGGGGCAGAAACTTGCTCAGATCGCCGCCGAAGGTCGCGATCTGGCGCAGCAGCGTACTGCTGACGTGGGAATAGGGCTCCTTGGCCATCAGGAAAACCGTTTCGATTTCCGCATCGAGAGCTAGATTCATGAGCGACATGGTGAATTCGGTCTCCATGTCGCTCGTCGTTCTCAGACCGCGCAACATCACGCGAGCGCCGAGGGAGCGCACAAAATTTACCGCCAGGCCCAGGAACGATTGGACGGTGACGTTGGGAAACGGCGTCACGACCTGACGGATCAATTCGACGCGCTCTTCGCTATTGAAAAACGGCTGTTTGTCAGGGTTGATGCCGACGCCGACGACGAGCTTGTCGAAAATCTGACAACCGCGCTCAATCACGTCGAGATGGCCGCGATGAATGGGGTCAAACGTCCCGGTGTAGACGGCGATCTGCGGGCCATCTTTTTTCTTGAGCATACGATCACCCCCGGAGAGGATTTCCTTGACCGGCCACAATAGGGTCGCTCTTTACACTACAAAAAGAAGTTGCATTCGTTTAGCGTGTGTGCGGTCGACAATCAAATCGAATAATCCGGCGGCGGCAAAAAGACGCGTACTTTGTTGGGGGACACGTGAACTTCGTCGCCCTTCTTCAGATCCAAATCGGCAAAGCGCGCCGGCGTCAAATCGACATTTATCTCCACGCCAAAGTCGGGAACCAAGAGTTGCACGCGCGTAACGGAACCGAACGGGTTGATATGCACAACGGTCGCTTTCATTGTCGACACGCCGTTCGGGTGGCGTTGAATATCGAGTTCGTGGGGGCGCACGTAAACCGTGGCGGCCTGCGATTCGGCGTGGTGATAATCGGGATAGGAAATCTCCGCCGCCCCCAAGATCGCCTTGCCGTTTTGCACCCGGCCATGAAAGACATTGACCTGACCCAGAAAGTCCATGACGAAGGCGTTGGCGGGATGTTCGAAAATCTCTTCCGGCGTGCCGGCTTGCTCGATACGGCCGCCCTGCATGACGACGACGCGATCGGCCACTTCAAACGCTTCCTCCTGATCATGTGTGACGAAGACACTCGTGACATGGAGGTCATCGTGCAGGCGGCGCAGCCATTGGCGGAGGTCCTTGCGAACGCGGGCGTCGAGCGCGCCGAATGGCTCGTCGAGCAGCAAAAATCGGGGCTGGGCAGCCAGAGCGCGCGCCAAGGCGACGCGCTGGCGCTGTCCGCCTGAAAGTTGCGACGGATAGCGCTGGCCCAGTCCGTCGAGCTTCACGAGTTGCAATAACGCGCTGACGCGCGTCAAAACCTCCACATTGCTTCTACCACGGACGCGCAGGCCAAACGCCACATTTTCAAAAACCGTCATGTGGCGAAAGAGCGCGTAATGCTGAAAAACGAAGCCCATGCCGCGATCACGGGCGGCTCGATGTGTCACGTCATCGTCATGGGCCAGAACCGTGCCGGTGTCGGGGAAATCAAGGCCGGCGATGATGCGCAAAAGCGTAGTCTTACCAGAGCCCGATGGCCCTAAGAGCGCGAGCAACGTTCCCTCGGGAACGTCGAGGCTGACGTTGTCCAGGGCAAGGAATTTGCCAAAGCGTTTGGTCACGTTGCTCACACGGATGCTCATGGCGCCTGCCTTTCGGTTTCGGGCTCGTCGGCGTCGGTCGTCTCCGCGCGCGTTTTCGCTTCAATCATCACTTTGAGAATAAGAGTCACCAGCGCCAGAAGCGTGAGCACCGACGCAACGGCGAACGATGCCGGAGTATTACTCTCTTGAAAGAGCTTTTCTACGCGCAACGGCATCGTGTCGGTCTGGCCGGCGATATGGCCGGAAACGACGAACACAGCGCCGAACTCGCCCATCGCCCGAGCGTTGCACAGGATAACGCCGTAAATCAGGCCCCATTTTACATTCGGCAACGTCACGCGCCAGAATAGCTGCCAGCCGGTGGCGCCAAGGCTTACAGCAGCAAGGTCTTCATCAGGGCCGATTGCCTCGAAAACCGGAATCAGCTCACGCGCGACAAACGGCACAGTGACAAATGTCGTTGCCAGCAGGATACCGGGAGTCGCGAAAACGACGCGATAACCATGTTCGCGCAGCCACTGTCCAAAAACGCCTTGGAGGCCGAAAAGTAACACAAATACCAAACCCGCAACCACGGGAGAGACGGAGAAAGGTAGATCGATCAGCGTGGTGAGGACGGTCCGGCCTGGAAAGCGAAAGCGAGCGATCGACCAGGCGGCGGCGATGCCGAACAGAAGGTTGAGCGCGACGGCGACCGGCGCCACCGTCAGCGTCAGGAGCATGGCGTGCCGCGTTTCCGCGCTGCCGAACAGATTTTGAACATAGACCCACGGCCCGCGCGCGAACGCTTGCACGAAGATGTGAACTAGCGGCAACACGATCAGAACGCCGAGGATCAAAAGCGCGAGTGCGGTGAGCGACCAGCGCACCAGCCAATGATCGCGGTCGGCGCGGCGCGGGTTCAGAGGTGGTGTTCGGCGGTTTGTCTCAGCCTGCATATCGTTTGCTCCAACGTTCGAGCAGGTTGATAAGAATCAGGAGTACGAACGACACGCCGAGCAGCACCACGGCGATCGCCGATGCTTCGGCATAGGCAAACTCCTCCAGCCGGGACACGATTAGGACCGGAGCAATCTCCGTCTTGAACGGGATGTTACTGGCAATGAATACAACCGAGCCGTACTCACCCACGGCCCGCGCGAAGGCGAGGGCAAAGCCTGTCAGCAGCGCCGGAGCCAAAGCGGGGAAGAGGACGCGGCGAAACGTCTGATATCGTGACGCCCCCAGAATCGCTGCCGCTTCTTCGGTGTCGGCGTCGAGACTATCGAGTACAGGTTGAACCGTACGGACGACGAATGGGAAGCCGGTGAAAATCAAGACAAGGACGATTCCAAGATACGTATAAGACGCATGAATGCCGATCGGCGTGAGGAACTGCCCGAGCCAGCCGTTGGCCGCGTAGAGGTTGGAGTAGACCAACCCAGCCACGGCCGTCGGCAATGCCAATGGTAGATCGACCAAGGCGTCCGCCAGGCGCTTGAATGGGAATTCATAGCGCGCGAGTACCCAGGCCACGACAAGCCCAAGCAAGAGATTTGCGCCGGCCGCGATCAAGGAGGCGCTAAAGGTCAATGTGTATGCCGCCCGGCGCGTGGACTCCATGCCGCCGCCGCGAATTGTTCGGGGGACAGCGTCGCCGCTTTGACGACGCAGGCCGCCAGGGGAATCAATACGATGAGACTCAAATACAGGACGGCATACCCAAGGCTCAGGGAGAATCCAGGCAGAGCCCGCCGCAGATTCGTGGACATGCGACAATCCCATTGGAACTACTGGAGCCTACTAATGTACTGAGGCAGAGAATCGTTTATGAGGTTTGTCGGCCGTGGCCGGGGTCGGTACTCCGACCCCCGGTTCTAAGGAACCGCCCAGGCCACGCCGGGGTGGGAGTACCGACCCCGGCCACGACTAGCGATTTATTGATCGAACTTCCGATTCAAGACCCAAACGACCCTATCGCCCGGAATAAATCCGATCGAATACGCCATTGTCCGCAAAGAATCGCTCCTGGGCCGCGCTCCAACTGGAGGCTATGTCCGTGATTAGAAACAGCGCGAGTGGCGGTAACTTGCCCGTGTGCGCGTGCCAAACCTCTTCCTTGATCGGGCGATAATGATGTCGCGCAAGGATTTCTTGAGCCTCGTCGGTGTATAGAAAGCGCAGGTAGGCCTCAGCCGCCTCGCGCGTTCCCTTGCGGCGGACGTTGGCATCAACGACGGCGACATTCGGCTCCGCCCGAAGGCTAATCGGCGGATATACCACTTCCAACTCATCGCCAACCTCGGCAACCTCCAGGTGAGCTTCGTTCTCCCACGCAAGCTGCACGTCACCGATCTTTTTCTGCGAAAACGTCATCGTCGCGCCCCGTCCGCCCGAATCGAGCGCGGGAACATGGTTTTGATAAAGGTCGGTCACAAAACGTAGCGCGTCTGCTTCGGTGCCCAGCTGCTTGAGAGCTGATCCCCACGCTGCAAGGAATGCCAGCTTACCGTTGCCGGATGTTTTCGGATTCGGCGTCACGACTTGGACGCCGGCGCGCAACAAATCAGGCCAATCATGAATTCGATGCGGATTGCCCCGACGGACCACGAAGACAATGGTCGAATAGTAAGGGAGGGAATGATTTTTGAAGCGGCCTTCCCAGCCGTCGTCGATTAGCCCCCGGCGCTGAATGGCGTCGACGTCGGACCAGAGGGCGAGAGTCACGACGTCGGCGTCGAGGCCATCGATCACCGCGCGCAACTGGCTGGTCGACCCGCCGTGCGACTGATGAATCGTCAAATCGATGCCGAACTCTTGCTTGTAGCGTTCGATAAATACGGCATTGAGATCGCGCCAGAGTTCGCGCGTCGGGTCATACGAAACGTTTAGCAGCTCGCTTCTTTGATCGCGCACGATGCCGCCCGCGAGCAGCCAAATGCCGGCTGTCACGACGTACAAAGCGACACCAATCAACGCGACCCGCGCCGTCATTCCCTTCTCCCCACCTAAAGAAACATCATCAAGATGACGATGTTTATCAATATGCTAATGTATTTGGCTTAAGACGTCTAGCTACGCCGAAGAAAGTAAAACTGCGCACTATTGACAAGCTTTCCCGGCCAACTTATACTTCTCCATCATGACAAACTTAGTAATCATTCGACGACTTCTGACAATTACGTCCTGCCTGACTCTGGTGATCTCTATCGCTGGTTGTGGCGACGGCCGCAAGGCGGTTTTTCCCGTTCACGGCCAGGTTTTGGTCGATCATGACCAGCCAGCCGCCCACGCCCTCATCAGCTTTCATCCCGTGGGGGACAAAGGGTCAAGTGCGACCCATCCCACGGGCGAAACAGACGATCAGGGGCACTTTACGCTGACCAGCTTTACAAGCGGCGATGGCGCGCCGGCCGGCGAATACGAAGTGACGGTTACCTGGTTTCGCGCTGTCAAGACAGGTAAGACCGGCGACGATCAATATGCGTCGCGGAATTTGCTACCAGGTCGCTACGCGAAAGCGGAGACATCGAAGCTCAAGGCCGTCGTTCGCGAAGGGCCGACGGAACTGGAGCCGTTTCGACTAAGCACGAAGTGAATCTTGAAAGATGACACCCACCTATTGGAAGGAGACTCTCGTGACGCGATCCCGCTCTGGCCGCCAGGCCTTCACATTGATCGAGCTGCTGGTGGTCATCGCCATCATCGCCGTTCTGATCGGCCTGCTGCTACCCGCCGTTCAAAAAGTGCGGGAGTCAGCTGCGAGCCTCGAATGCAAAAACAACCTCAAGCAAATCGGCATCGCGCTCCAGGCGCACCACGGAGTTTTGGGCTATTTCCCGACCAGCACACGGCCCCCGGCCAGTGTCTCCAATGTTCGCATTAGTTGGACGACAGCCATGCTTCCGTACATCGAACAAACCAATTTGATCCGCAACTACGACTACAACAGCAACTGGGACTCCGCGAACAACCTGCCGATTACATCGCAACAGGTGAAGATATTTCATTGCCCATCGAACCCGCAACCGGATCAGTTCGACGGCAATCCACAAGCTCCCGCCGTTTGGGCGCCTGTTGTCGGCACGATCGATTATGGGGCCATCTGCACGGTCACGCCCCAGTTAGCGTCGCTGTATCCCGGCCAAATTGCCGCGGGTAACGGTATACTCCTCCGCAATTCGACGTCGCGCATCACGGATATCAAAGACGGCACCTCGAATACACTCATGCTCGTCGAATCCGCCGGCCGCCCCCAGGTCTATCGCAAGGGCGGGCTCCTCGTCGGCGCTCCGGTCGCCGATAAAGTCAACGGCGGCGGCTGGTCGCGTCCGGCATCGGATTTCGACCTCAAAGGCTCGAGCCTGGACGGTTCGATCTTCCCCGGCCCCTGCGCCATCAACTGCACCAATGGCCTGGACATCGGCACGACCTATCCCAACCCGATCTACGGGACCAATGGCACTGGCGAGACCTTTTCGTTTCACAATAATGGTGCAAATACGCTCTTCGGCGATGGCAGCGTACACTTCCTCCCCGATAGCATCAGCATCGTCACCTACGCCGCCCTCGTAACGCGGGATAGTGGCGAGACTGTTCCGGGTAGCGCTTTCTAATCGGCGCTGCGCTCAAATGTTTAGCCGCGAGCCGGTAGGCGAGCGCCGTTGGATAGCACCCAAACATCGGCGAAGTGGAACGGTCAGGAGACCGTTCCACAACGGGGGCGCTAACAAACAGCGCTCGCCTGGCGGCTCGCGGCTAAACGCAATACCGTTCGTCTAACCCGGCGCCTCGCTCTTCCTATAGTGGACAACGGCAAACTTTTATTTGGCAAGGGTGCATCCTTGCCAAATAACCTGGCTTCCAAGGTTGGCGCGTAAATTCTTTATTCACATGTACTTATCTTAATAATCACCAAGACGATCAACATGGTTAAAACGACCACTCTTGCCAAAAGTGCTTTGGCATGGCAAGGCTGGTCCGCCCAGGGATTGGGCAAAAGAAAACCCCTTAGACGAACGGTATTGCGGCTAAACTTGTTTATTAATCACGCGAATAACTTCTGCCGCGCAGCGGCCGTGATCGCGATCACCGCCGGGTGTTTGAGTTTGCACTCGAGTGAGATAGCGTAGAAACGCTCGCGTATCGACTCGACTCGGCCTAGAACGCTCACCTTATAACGCTTCTGCGTTTCCTCCTCGACAGCTGTACGAATGGCGAAGATGCCAGCCCCATGCTCACCGAACACTTTAAGTAGAGCCGGGTCGGCAAACTCGCCACGAATCTGCGGCCGGATTCCCTCGGAATCAAACCATTGCTCCAGTGAACGGCGGAGTACCGTGTTCTCCAAAGGCAATAAAAACGGTGCCTTGTCAAGAGAACGAGGAAATCCTTGACGATACGCCGCGACCAACTGTTCGGTGCCGACGAACGACACGCCGCACTCACCCAACAGATGATTAAATGCTTGCACCTTGATGCCATGTCCCGCGGGCGCATCGGCCAAGACGACATCAAGCGTATGAATCGCCAGCTGCGCTAGCAGCTGATCCGGTTTGCCCTGTTCACAGTAAACCTGGACGAATTCGGGCAGAGCCAAGACCGGTTCGAGGATTCGATAGGTGACCAATTCAGGCATCGATTCCGACACACCCACCACAAGTCGCAATGGTCGGCCGGGGGGCCGGCCCCTTAGTGTATCCTGCAGCTCGCGCCGAGTTTGAAGATGTCATCCGCGTAGCGGTAGACGATGCGCCCCATCTCGGTCAGGACGAGATTTCGCCCGACACGCTCGAAAAGCTTGCAATCCAAACTCTGCTCGAGGTCGCGCAGCTGCGCGCTGATCGTGGGCTGGGTCAAATGCAACTGGTCACACGCCTTGGCAATGCTGCCCTCGCGCGCCACGGTCCAGAAATACAGCAGGTGGTGATAATTGAGCCACGCCATGATTGTAGCATACATCGATAAAATCTATGGTTCAATAGCCTGTCTTCGATTTGTCTGGAGCGCCGGGTGATGGTATAAATCTAGTTATGGGATACTAAAGACCTGCGTCTCGTCAGAAATGGGCAAGCGCTGAAGGCGGGTCGAATTCGCCTGTGCGCTTGCCAAAGTATCTCGTTTGAACTTACCCCGCCGAATCCGCAACCGCAGCGTAAATGTGTCTCTCCCACCTTTCGCCTCGTTGCTCCAGCGCGTAGGCATGTTCGCTCACACGATCGCGACGGGACGAGCACCGGCCGTCTCGCCAAGCAGGAGTAGCTGGTAATGAAGGCTCTCGACTTCGCTTTGCGACATCCGCTGACGATTATCGTCGCCGTTATTGCGATGGCGCTCGGTAGCGTTTTCAGCGTTTACCGGATGCGCACCGACGTCTTTCCCGATCTCAATCAACCAGTGATCTACGTCGCCCAGCCCTATGGCGGCATGGATCCCGCCCAAATGGAAGGGCTGATCACCAACTATTACGAGTATGCCTTCTTGTTCATGAATGGCATCGATCACGTCGAATCCAAAAACGTCCAAAACATCGCCCTGGTCAAACTATATTTTCATGCCGGCACCAACATGGCCCAAGCCGTGGCGGAAGCAGCTATCTACGCCAATCGAGCCAAAGCGTTCTTCCCTCCCGGAACGGTTACGCCCTTCATCATGTCTCTCGACGCCAGCATGGTGCCTGTCGCCTATGTGACACTCACAAGCGAGACGCGCAGTATCGACGAGCTGGCGGACCTGATGCTTTTCCGGGTGCGGCCGAAACTGGCGAGCCTGCCGGGTACGACCGCCCCTCAGCCGTTCGGCGGCAGTCTTCGATCGATCGTCGTCAATCTGAATTCAGAACGCCTGCGCTCCTACAACCTTTCTCCTGAGAAAGTCGCGGAAGCCCTCAAGAAGGGCAACATCATCACACCGTCCGGCAATGCCCGCGTCCAGGACCAGATGCCGATCGTCTCCGTTAACTCCATCGTCGTGAATCCAAAAGACCTGGGCAACATTCCCATCAAGCCAAAGGAACACGTCTACCTGCGCGATCTCGGTACTGTGCAAGACACGACGGACATTCCGACGGGATGGGCCTTGGTCAATGGCCGTCGCGCTGTGTACATGCCCATTCTCAAGACGGCCGACGCCTCGACGTTGACCGTGGCAACGCAGCTCAAAAACAACATGGACGACATGCGCAGCGTCCTGCCCAAGGACTGTAAGCTGGAGCTGGAATTCGATCAGTCACCCTATGTCACCGGGGCCGTCGGTGGCGTGGTCCAGGAATCGGCTATCGGAGCCGTGTTAACGGGACTGATGGTCTTGCTGTTCTTGGGCGACTGGCGCAGCGTCGTGGTTGTCGTCCTCACGATCCCATTGTCACTGATGGGCGCTCTGATTGGTTTGTCCATCACCGGCCAAAGCATCAATCTCATGACCCTGGGCGGCATGTCGCTGGCCGTCGGTATCCTGGTCGATATGGGTACGGTCGTCATCGAAAACATACATACTCAGATGAGTGTGCGACCGTCTCTCGCTCGGGCGGTTCTGCGGGGCACAGCGGAAACGACTGTGCCGATTTTGTTGGCCATGCTTTGTATCTTGGCCGTGTTCTTGCCATCCTTCATCATGGAAGGCGCAGCCGGAAGCCTGTTCGTGCCTCTCGCCATTTCGGTCGGCTTCGCGATGATTACGGCCTTCTTGTTGTCGATCACATTTGTACCTGTTTTGTCGATCTGGCTACTCAAGCCACACGCACACAGTCATGAGGAGGTGAAGCCGAGCAAGGCCGGCTGGTTCTCGTTCGCCCGCTTCCGGCATGGCTATGTCTCGGTCGTCCAGGTTGTTTTGGCGCGGCGCTGGATCGTACTCGGGTTTTACATCGGCGTCGCCACGGTCGTACTGGCTGTGTGTGGATCGCAAGTCGGCCAGGAGATCTCTCCCCAGGTCGATGCCGGCCAATTCCAGATGCGACTCAAGGCTCCCGTGGGAACGCGTCTCGAAGTCACCGAAGACTTGACGCGCCAGGCCTTGCAAGAAATCAAGGACATTCTCGGGCCCGATTGCCTCAAGATCTCCGTCGCTCACATCGGGCAGACATCGCCCACATTCACGGCCAACGCTGTATTCTTGTGGACCAGCGGACCGGATCAATCGGTGATTCGTATCGCGCTCAACGAAGAGAAAGGATTCCGAACGGAGGAGGTCAAAGAACGCCTGCGCAAGGAACTCGCCCCTCGGCTCAAACCGTGGTTAGCGGACCACTTATTGGCTTTCGGCGTTGGCCATGAGGAAGCTGTCCAGCGTGCCGAACAGGTGACGATCTCGTTCGAGCCGGCCGACGTCATCAACCAGGTCATGAGCTTCGGTTCACCGACTCCCGTCGAGGTTGTGATAAGCGGGCCGAATCAGGAGGAAAACCGCAAGTACGCGGACAAAGTGAAAGCGGAAATGCGTAAGATTCCGACGCTTCGCGACCTCCAATTCGGTCAGTCGTTCGACTATCCGCGCATCAAGGTTGACATCGATCGGGAACGAACAGGCCTGGCGGGCCTCAGAGTCTCGGAGGCGGCCAATGCCATGATCGCTGCCACGTCGTCGAGCCGATACATCATCCCGGTTTACTGGGCTGACCCGGCCAGCGGAATTGGCTATCAGGTTCAGCTCCAGGTCCCACCCGCTCAGATGAACACGCTGAACGAAGTGGGCATGATCCCCGTCAAGCAAAATGAAGCAGGGGCTGCGACGCTGCTTCGCGACGTGGCCAAAGTCTCTTACAGCACCATGCCGCAAGAGTATGACCGAATCAACCAGCGCCGCATTGTTTCGATCACAGCCAACGTCGTCGGCGAGGATCTTGGTCGCGCGGTGCAGCGCATCGAGGCGGCCATCACCGCAGCAGGCGACCCGCCGCGCGGCGTCCAGGTTGGCGATGAACACGGGCATATCCGTGGACAGGTGCCCGCCATGCGGCAAATGTTCGCTGGTCTCGCCAAGGGCCTGATGTACGCCGTAATCGTTGTGTTCCTCATGCTCACGGCTTATTTCCAATCGATCAAGCTCGCGCTCGTCTCCATCGCGACTACACCCGCCGTCGTTGCCGGCGTGGCATTCGCTTTGTTCGTGACCCATACGACCTTGAACACTCAGTCGTTCATGGGCGCGATCATGGCTATCGGCGTGGCGGTGGCAAATGCCATCCTCCTCGTCACATTCGCCGAGAACGCACGGCAGACAGGCGTCGGTTCGGCCAAAGGCGCCCTTACCGGTGCGGAGGAACGGCTCCGGCCGATTCTCATGACTAGCTGCGCGATGGTGGCCGGCATGATCCCGATGGCATTGGGCCTCGGAGAAGGTGGTGAGCAGAGTGCCCCCTTGGGTCGCGCCGTCATCGGCGGTCTGATTGCGGCAACGGCTGCCACCTTGCTTATACTTCCCGCGGTTTTCACCGTCGTCATGGGCAAGACGACCTCTGGGTCGGCCTCCCTCGATCCGGGCGATCCGGAAAGCCGATTTTTCCTCAAACCGGAAAATGCGGATCCTGCAACTGGTGTAAATCCCGTCCCATAAGCGGGACACGCTTAGCTCATACGTCGGAGGTTTCGCAGATGGAAGGTATTCTTCGATTAGCGCTACAGCGTCCCGTCACGGTGATGATTGGCATCGTCGCCCTCATGCTCGGGTGTGCGTTTTCCGTCAATCGGCTGCGTATGGACATTTTTCCGGATTTGAACCAACCGGTCATCTATGTCGCCCAGCCGTATGGCGGCATGGATCCCGCGCAGATGGAAGGTCTGATTACCAATTACTATGAATATGCCTTCCTGTTCATGAATGGCATCGACCACGTCGAATCCAAGAATGTCCAAAACATCGCCTTGGTAAAACTGTATTTCCATCCCGGCACTAATATGGCCCAGGCGGTGGCCGAGGCGGCTATCTACGCCAATCGGGCCAAGGCCTTCTTCCCTCCCGGGACTGTTACGCCTTTTATCATGTCGCTCGACGCCAGTATGGTACCTGTCGCCTACGTGACGCTGTCGAGCGATACACGAAGCGTGGACGAACTGGCCGATCTGATGCTGTTTCGCGTGCGGCCCAAATTGGCCAGTCTGCCGGGCACGACAGCGCCGCAGCCCTTCGGCGGCAGTCTCCGCTCCATCGTTGTGAACCTCAATCCGGAACGCTTGCGTGCCTACAACCTCTCACCCGAAAAAGTCGCCGATGCCCTTAACAAAGGCAATATCATCACGCCATCCGGCAATGCCAGGGTTCGCGACCAGATGCCGATCGTTTCGGTCAACTCGATCGTGGTCAATCCCCGAGATCTGGGCAACATTCCGATCAAGCCAGAGGAAAACGTCTATCTACGCGACCTGGGCACTGTGCAGGATACCACCGATATTCCGACGGGCTGGGCCCTGGTCAATGGCCGTCGCGCCGTTTACATGCCCATTCTCAAGACCGCGGATGCCTCCACATTGACGGTTGCGACACAACTGAAGAGCAACATGGACGACATGCGTAGCGTGTTGCCCAAGGACTGTAAGTTGGAACTGGAGTTCGATCAGTCCCCATATGTCACGGGCGGCGTCAACGGTGTCGAACAGCTCTCCCTTATCGGTGCTCTCTTGACCGGTGTGATGGTGCTGTTGTTTCTGCGCGACTGGCGTGCTGTGATCGTGGTCGTTCTGACGATCCCGTTATCGCTGATGGGTGCCTTGATTGGCCTTTCGGTTACAGGTCAAACAATCAACCTGATGACGCTCGGTGGCTTTTCGCTGGCGATTGGCATTATTGAAGGTACAGCCATCGTTGTCATCGAGAATATCTACACTCGACTCGCGACGGCGCGCTCGGTACCCGAGGCGGTCCTGCTCGGCACGGCCGAAATGATCATGCCGGTTCTCCTCTCCATTCTGTGTATCCTGTCGGTGTTCCTACCATCGTTCATGATGGAAGGGGCGGCAGGAAGTCTCTTCGTGCCGCTCTCGCTCTCCGTCGGTTTCGCGGTCATCACGGCGTTTGGTCTCTCGATCACCTTTGTGCCAGTCCTGTCGATCTGGTTGCTGCGTGCTCCGGCGGCGGGCAAGGTAGCAAGGAGCTGGTTTTCCTTTGCCACGGTTCAATGGTTTTACTCAAAGATCGTGGCGGGCCTGATCGCCAGCGCGCTGGATCGTCGTGGCGGGATACGTCGCCGCCGTTGCTGCTGTGGTCGTGTTTTGTGGGCCGCGCCTCGGTCAGGAGATTTCCCCCCAGGTCGATGCGGGCCAGTTTCAAATGCGCTTGAAAGCTCCCGTCGGAACGCGCTTGGAGGTCACCGAAGAGTTGACAAGGCACGCCTTAGAGGAAATCAAGAGTACGCTCGGTGCGGACAGCCTCAAGATTTCGGTAGCCCATATCGGCCAGACGGCGCCGACCTTTACAGCCAATGCTGTTTTCCTGTGGACGAGCGGACCGGATCAAGCGATTATCCGCATCTCCCTAAACAAGGCAGCGAAGCTCCGAACCGAGGCGGTGTTGGAACGGCTGCGCAAGGAGCTGCCCGGAAAATTGCGGCCTTGGCTCTGTGATCGTCTGATCTCCACCTACCATCTCAGCCCCGAGGCCGCCAAAAAGCGCGCCGAGGAGGTGGCCATTTCTTTCGAGCCTGCCGACGCGATCAATCAAGTCATGAGCTTCGGATCGCCGACGCCGGTCGAGGTGGTGATCAGTGGCCCGAAGCAGGACGAGAATCGAAAGTACGCCGAAAAAGTCGCGGCCGAGATGCGCAAGATCCCGACGCTGCGGGATCTCCAATTCGGTCAGGCGTTCGACTATCCCCGTATCAAGGTGGAGATCGATCGGGAACGAGCCGGCATCGCCGGACTAACAGTATCCGACGCAGCCAACGCGATGATCGCGGCTACATCTTCGAGCCGTTACATCATTCCCGTCTACTGGGCCGATCCGACCAGCGGCATCGGTTATCAGGTTCAGCTCCAAGTGCCGCCCGCGCAAATGAACTCGAACGCCGAAGTGGGCATGATTCCAGTCAAGCAAAACGAGCAGCGGCCCGGCCACCCTGTTGCGCGACGTCGCCAAAGTGACCAACAGTACGATGCCCCAGGAATATGACCGAATCAACCAGCGTCGCATCGTGTCCATCACGGCCAATGTAGTTGGTGAAGATCTCGGCCGGGTCGCGCAGCGGATCGAGGAAGCGATCAAGGCCGCCGGCGACCCGCCGCGCGGCGTCAAGGTGGGCGATGACCAGGGACATATTCGCGGCCAGGTTCCACCGATGCGGCAGATGTTCACCGGTCTCGGCAAAGGATTGGTGATAGCAGTCGTAGTCGTATTTCTCCTACTGACGGCCTATTTCCAATCGATCAAGCTGGCATTCATATCGGTGGCGACGACGCCTGCCGTCGTGGCGGGTGTAGCCGCCGCTCTGTACCTCACAAATACGACCCTGAGCATTCAATCATTCATGGGTGCGATCATGGCAGTAGGAGTTGCCGTCGCCAACGCTATTCTGCTCGTTTCTTTCGCGGATAAGGCCCGAAGGCAGGGCGCCGATTCGGCCAAATCGGCTCGAAAAGGGCGCGGAGGAACGCCTTCGCGCCATTCTGATGACGAGTTGCGCGATGATCGCCGGTATGGTTCCCCTGGCGCTCGGCATCGGGGAAGGAGCGGAACAGAGCGCTCCCATGGGCCGGGCCTTAATCGGAGGTCTCACTGTGGCAGCGCTTGCGACCCTTTTGATCCTTCCGGCCATATTCACGTTGGTGATGGGTTCTAGCAAAGTCAGCTCCGCATCGCTTCATCCTGACGATGTCGATAGCGCGTATTACGCACCGGAGCCGGTTGGAGCGCAACGCGATCATGGAAAGACTGCTCACCACGATTCGATGCAAGTTGCGGAGATCCACCTTCACCCACCTGCGGGTTCCACCGCGACCATGGCGCCGTGACCCGAAACTAGTGACTTGAGTCAGACTTCGCTTATGAGGTTTGCCAGCCGTGGCCGGGGTCGGTACTCCGACCCCGGATCTCTGGAGAGTCTAAGGTCACACCGGGGTCGGAGTACCGACCCCGGCCACGGCTGGCCTAAGTGCATTAGCTGTGTACGAAACGTTTGGCAATTGTTTGTTAGCTAAATGGAGATGTGCTGTGAGTAATAGTCAAACTCAATCTGCTGCCCGAGGATCGACAATGTTTGGTTACCTTCGCTTGCGCCACGCGTGGCTGATCGTTCTTTTCCCGCTGTCGCTGATGGCAACCGGCTGCGGATCGCATGCCGCCGGCGCTGCGAGCGAAGAACAGCAGCAGCCCGCCACGATCGAAATTGGCACCGTCAACCCTATTCGCAAAGACCTGACGCGCGAGATCGATCAGCCTGGCGCTCTCCGTCCGATCGAGGAGACGCGAATTTTCACCAAGATCGCCGGCTTCGCCAAGGAGCCGAAAGTCGATCGAGGCGATCGGGTGAAAAAAGGCGATATGATGGTGGAGCTGTATCTTCCGGAGGTCGTTCAGGACTTGCGAGTCAAGGCCGCGAAGGTCCAACAAGCCAAGGCCGACTTGACGCAAGCCAAGGAAGCAGCGCAGGCAGCCAAGGCCGCGCAGGAGGCGGCGCGTTCTGAAATTGAGGCCAAAAAGGCGTCGATCCGCAGCGCCGATGCCCAAGTCATGCGTTGGCAGGCCGAGGACGTCCGCAGCCGAAACTTGTTGAACAAAGGCGTCTACGACCAACAGACGGCCGATGAGGTCGTCAATCAACTACGAGCCAGCGAAGCTAGTCGGGATGAGGCGAAAGCCAATCTCGTATCGGCTCAATCCAAACTCGATCAGGCCGTGGCTCAATACCACAAGGCCCAGGCCGACATCGAGGTAGCCGCTGCCATGGTCTCCGTCGCGGAGGCCACGCACGACCAATGGCGCGAGTGGTTGTCCTATGCGCAGGTAAAGGCTCCGTTCGACGGTTTCGTGGATACCCTGAACTTTCACACGGGTGATTTCCTCCAGCCCTCCAACTCGCAGCCTTTGTTTGTAGTAGTCCGCACGGACATCATGCGCTGCACCATTGAGGTGCCGGAACTTGATGCCGGGCTCATCAAAGAGCACGATAAAGCTGTAGTCCGCCTACAGGCCATGCCGGGAATCGAGATCCCCGCGGAAGTGACGCGATTCTCGAATTCCTTTGACAATCGCGCTCGCACGCTCTGCGTCGAATGCTATCTGAAGAATGCCGACGGGGCGCTCCGTCCGGGCATGTATGCTAATGTGAAAATCATGGCCAAGCTGCGGAACGCCTGGATTCTGCCTCCCGAAGCGATCATGAGCGACATCCTTGCCGACGGCGATCGATCGTATTGTTATGTCGTCGAAGAGGGCAAGGCCCACAAAGTGTTTATCGAGGTTGGGACGCGCGGCGATGAGGGCGTACAAGTTCTCTCCAAGCAAAAGGCAGGCGGTAAGCGGGAGGAGTTTACAGGCAATGAGGCCGTCGTGATAACCAATCCCAAAGCCCTCCAGGACGGCCAGGTTGTTAAAGTGCAGGCACCGAGCACGCACGGACCGAAGTGAGGCGATCATGTTTCAGACGGTCGTGGTGCCGCTCGACGGCTCCAAATTTGGCGAGTTCGCGCTACCTTGGGCCATGTCCATCGCCCGCCGCTCCGGCGCGACGTTGCGTCTGGTCCGGGTGGCGCCTCCACTTGGAGATGCCTACTTTTGGGCTCCTCTTCCGGGCAGTTCGGTCGAGGCCGAACTCAAAGAGCATTTGCATGCGGATGCCATGGCCTATCTGGATGGAGTCGCGGTTCGCCTACGCAACGCTGGCGCCGGCCGCATTGCTTGCGCTGTGATCGACGGGGAAGTTTCGGAAGCTATTAAGAAGGACTGCGCCAACAGCCATACCGATATGCTCGTGATGACCTCCCACGGTCGTGGCCAGGTCGAGCGCATTTGGCTCGGCAGTGTAGCCGACGAATTGATTCGCTCACTGACGATTCCGGTCCTCCTGGTTCGCCCGGACGAAAAACAGAATGACATTGATCTCACAGAGCCGCCGCTTCGTCACATTCTCCTGGCAGTGGACGGCACTCCGTTGGCCGAGCGCACCGTCTCGCCCGCGCTGGCCGTCGGTAAATTGACAAACGCGGATTACACATTGGTGCGCATCATAGCGGCTGGATGGTCGTCGAACCATCCACACGGCACGACGGAACACACCAAACTTCCTCCCACGCTCTCGGCGGAAATGGGAAAGATTAAGGACCGCGTATTTCTCGAGGCCAATTCCTATCTCGAACATTTGGCCGAGCAACTTCGTGTCGACGGCGTCCAAGTTCAAACTCAGGTGCTATCTGCCGCTCAGCCCGCCGCCGGGATCCTGCAAGAAGCAGCCGCCATTGGCGCGGATCTCATCGCTCTAGAAAGTCATGGCCGTCATGGGCTGTCGCGCCTCCTCATGGGCAGCGTGACGGACAAAGTCGTACGCGGCAGTACGCATCCCGTGTTGGTCTGCCGAGCTTAATACCATAGGTAATCCGGGGAACGCCAGCTCAGCAATCTTCAGGATCCTGACTCTTTCCCGAGAGGTTTGTGAAAGCCTGCTTTTCTCCCTTCCTAGGATCGTGAAGAGCGGGAATTGCTGGTTTTCAGCGCGCGAATCTGTTTCGGTGCGCTGAAAACGTGCCGCACAGCAACTAGCACCTGAATCTTCTCGCTTTTGAGCACATTGGCAATCCTTAGAACATTTGGCAATACTAGAATAGTGCTCCCATCGGGAGACTGTTCCACATCCATTTGGAAATTAACCCTCGCTCGAGGAACGAATGAAAACGACCATTGCAATTCATGGAGCGGCGGGCCGCATGGGTCAGCGGCTGATCCATTTGGCTCACGAAGATTCCGGGCTCAAGATCGTCGCAGCACTGGAATCGCCCCACCATCCGGCGTTGGGCCGCGACATTGGCGAACTCTGTGGCATAGGCGCAATCGGTGTGCCGCTGCGTTCCGAGCTGCCGCTCGAACATCGGCCCGAGGTCGTCATCGACTTTTCCATGCCGGAAGGGACGATGCACTTGTTGCCCAGCTGTGCGGCGCACGGCATTCCGCTGGTCGTGGCGACGACAGGTTTTAGTCCGGAGCAGAAAGAGCAAATCGAAGCGGCAGCGCACACGACAGCCCTCCTCATGGCACCGAATATGAGCCTCGCCGTCAACGTGCTCTTCGCCCTGGTAAAACAGGCCGCGACCCTGCTCAAAGGCAAGGATTTCGACGTCGAGATCATCGAGCGGCATCATCGTTTCAAAAAGGATGCGCCGAGCGGCACCGCCTTGCATTTCGCCAAGATCGTGCTGGAAGCGATGGGTCAAGGGGAAGTGCGCCACGGCCGTGAAGGTCTCACGGGCGAAAGGCCGCGACAGGAGATTGGCGTCCATGCTCTCAGAGTCGGCGATAATGTCGGCGAGCATACGATCGTCTTCGGCGCCCTGGGCGAGGCTTTGGAATTGGTTCACAAAGGCTATTCGCGCGATAGTTATGCGCGGCGGTGCGCTCGAGGCGGCCAAGTTCCTCGCGGGCAAACCGGCCGGCCGCTATTCGATGAACGACGTTTTAGGGCTGTGAAACGTCGGTCCGCATAGTAAGATGACCTTTTGCAGGTAAAAGCAGGGGTCAGGCACAATGAAGATCGCGATCGGCAGCGACCATCGTGGATACAACGTCAAACGGCGTATTGTACCGTTGTTGCAGCAGTTCGGTCATGAAGTCGTGGACGTCGGGCCTGAAGGCAAAGAGAGCGTCGATTATCCCGACTACGCCTTTCGCGTCGCTACCGCCGTCAGCGAGGGCCGAGTTCAGCGCGGCATCCTGATCTGTGGCACCGGCATCGGCATGTGCATCGCCGCCAACAAAGTCCGCGACGTCCGCGCCGCTCCGTGCCACGACAGTATCACTGCCGAAATGAGCCGCCGGCACAACGACGCCAACGTTTTGTGCCTGTCCGCCGACCTCCTTGGCGATGAGCTGATCGACCGCATGATCCGCATCTGGCTCGAAACCGACTTCGAGGTTGGCCGCCACGCCCGCCGCGTCGAAAAGATCACGCGCTTCGAGGCAGAACATTCACTGAGAAGCGACAAGAAAAATGAGCCGATGCCGGATTGTAAAGCCTCCAACGAGCAACCAGAGGCGATAGAAAGACCGTGAACTCTGGAACAATCCAAGTTGTTTTTGCGTCTAAAAAATGCCTTTCTGCCCACTCTGTCGGATAAGGACTATTTCATGACATATGCTCCGGCACACAGGAGATGGTGGGCATTCTTTTTCGGCGTAGTCGTCACCGCGTCGTTGCTTTGGTGGACGGATCGCAGTCTCAATGTCGCCGTCGCTCAAGAGCAACAACCCGCTGACAAAGCGGAGAAAAAGGAAGAGCCCAAGAGCGAGAGCAGGCCAGCCGCGAAGAAAAAGGGAGCGGAAGCCAAAAATCTCTTTTGGCACATCGTCGAATCGGCCGGGCCCTTCTTTGGTCCGCTGCTCTTGTTGATCTCGATCGGCCTGATCTGGCTGATTGTTATGCTGTCGATGGATCTGCGGCTGAGTACCGCCATTCCACCGGGTTTCGTCGAAGACTTCACGGACATTGTCAATAAGCGGCAGTTCAAGGCGGCTTACGATTTGCGCGCGAGGACTCGTCCTACCTCGGTCGCGTTTTGTCCGCGGGCATGTCCCGTTTGCAATACGGCCTCGAAGAGGCGCGCGAGGCAAGCCTCAATGCCTCCGAAAGCATCAAAACAAGCAAAAAAGCCATGATTACGTACCTAGCCACCGTCGGCACGCTCGGGCCGCTCCTAGGACTGGTCGGCACGGTCTTCGGCATGATCCTGGCGTTCATGGAACTTAGCTCTGGCGATATGGACTACGGCAAACTCGCGGCGGCGATCTCCCATGCTCTCGTGGTCACGTTGCTCGGCATCGCATTGTCGGTCCCGGCCATCTTCTTCCATGCGTTCTTCACCAATCGCTTGAGCCGCGTGGCGATGGACACGAGCAACATGGCCGACGATCTGCTGACCCAGATGTATCACAACTCGAAAAAGACCAGCACTGGAGTACCCGGTGGCATGCCGACCGGCGTTGAACCCTTGATCGCCGCGCCGCCGATTCCGCCGCCATTGCCGCCTGTCGCCCCAGAAAATCGTGTTGGCGCGACCGCGAAGGTAAAGTGAACCGGTTGCTAAAGAAAACGGGAGTCCGCCCCCCATGAGTCACGGTCCCGTCGGTGAGGATGTCTCGGCCGACCCAAACCTCACGCCGCTGCTCGATCTCGTGATGCAGCTGTTGATGTTTTTCATGGTCTGCGCCGACTTCAAACAGCGCGACCGCGAGCAAGTCCACTCTCCCGTCTCGTTCGCCGCCGTCCCCGGGGATGCTGGCGCGATCGATCCGAGTTCGCCGGAAAAGGAAGCGATCGATTCCGGCGACATCCTGACGCTGAGTCTAAAGCCCTTCAAACTCGATGAATACACGTCCCGCTTCGTCAACCGACCTGAGGTGATCGACGAACTGTCACAGAAGTTTCGGACGTCCGAAAATGAACCACCGAAGAATTGCGTCCTGCTCTACATCAAGGGTCTTGACCGTGATCCGCCTTACACGATGAACGAACTAACGTTCCGGCTGCGTCGCCTATATGAGGACCTCAAGGACAGGTCGCCGGACGGCAAAGTGAAAACCGTCGCCGTCATCCGCGCCGACGGCGACATCGAGTTCGGCGAAGTCTATCGCATGATGCAAATGGCCGAGGAGGCCGGGTTCAAGATCGTTGGCCGCGTTCAACATAAACAAAAGAAATCGTATTAGCCCGTACTTTCGTGGCGCCCAGGAGTTCACCGGCCATGCGCGTACATACCCGAGGCGACGCCCCTTCGGAGATCTCGCTCCCGATCACACCGATGTTGGACATGTCGTTTCAATTGATGTTCTTTTTCATCATGACCTTCAATCCGAGTAAGGAAATCGAGCTGCCGTTGCCAATTCAAGACGTCAGCACCAAGCAGGCCAAGGACCCGAGCAAAGCCACCGCCCAGGCCACACCGAAGATCGACGAAACCAAAAATATCCCAATCAAGGCACCGCTTACGCTGACCATCGAACCACAAACGGAAGGCTTCACCATCGGCGTCGTTCACGGTGCGAGCAACACCCAGTTTGGCAGCTCGCCGAAAGAGATTGAACGGCTCACCGAGCATTTGACTAAAATTCGTGAGGGTCTCGGCGACGACCAAGGCGTGCAATTCGAGGCTAAGCGCACTCTAAAATGGCGCGATCTATTCGCGGTCCGCGACGCTTGTCTCGAAGCGGGGTATCGTGATTTTCGTTATGCGGCGCCGGGGGATTAGCGATCCGCGCCGAATCGATGAGATGAATTATGTATCGCTTTCACCAATATCGAATCGCAAGAAGGATTGTGTGCCTGTTCGTATCCTCGTCGTTCGTTTTCGTTTCGCTGAGTTTCCTCACATCCAGTCCGGCATCGGCGCAAAATCCACCTCCACTCCGTGAATTGAACGACGACGAAGACCGCGCCCTTTGTGCGACGGCAATGGTCATTCTCCCGGCGAATGCGGGCTTTGCTTCGTACAACTCTCTTGCCCTATCTATGGCAGGCGATCAGCTCGGCCTTTGGAAGTTGACCCCGTGGGAAACTTTGTGCGGCCCCGAAAAGGCAGCGGCGCGAGTGGCGACATTAATTTCCCTGGGCACGAACTCGGAACAGCCGATGTTTACAACATTGGGAATGTTGCAGGCCGGTCAGAACAATGCCTTGAATTATTGGCAAATAGCGAACATTAACGAGGTTAAAACTCTCGATCCCTTGTTGCTGATGCGCATCCGCGATCGCCGCCCCATCCCGCGCTTGAAAGATGACGACCAGCTCGAACAGTCCGCTTATCTGACAATGTTGCGGAACGCGTATCAAACCTCGGACGACGCCTTCCGCCTGGTCGCGCGGGAACTCGACCGGACTCGGGCTCTCACCGATCCAAGTGCTTGCCGCGACAAAGTCTTTCGGATTTCGGGCCAGATGCGACTGCTGCGCCGCTACAATGCGCCGGCGGCACTCCGCGAAACCGTGGCTCTCACGGACGTCTACGAGGGTTGGATCTTCGATACCAAGCTAATGGGCAATACACCGGTTTGCGTTTTGTTTACCGGGCTGCCGCCCGGTCTGGCGCCGAGCGAAAAGATGGATGTCGGCGTCGATTTCGCCGGCACGTATTACAAGTTGTTGCGGTATACTTCAAGTGAGAAGGGCAATCCGACGCGCGACTGCCCCTTGCTGATGGGGCGGACCGTGCGTCTGCTGTCGGAGCCTGAGGAGATCGCCACTCCCGAGGAAGCGCCCAATTGGGCCCGCGAGTTATTGCCGATCTTCCTCTGGACGCTGGTCGGGCTTGTCGGCGCCGTTGTCGTCGTCTCGTTTTGGTTTCACGCGAGCGACCGCGCGGTTCAGCGTCGGCTCGCGGCCGCGCGGCGCACCGACTTTGTGCCGCCGCCAAGTGAGCCCTGAGCTTTATTTAGCCCCCGGCTTGCCGGGGGTTTTGGATTCGAATCGCCCCAAGGATCGACCCCCATGTCCACCGCACCGCAAGAACCCGACACACGCCGCAACGTCATCGTCGCGCCGGTGCCGCTCGCGTCGCTGACCTCGATCGATTATTTCTGGGTCGGCGTGGCCAGCGTAATTAGCGTCGCCATGCACGTCGCGTTCATCATGCTCATCATGCAATTCAGCATGGGCGGGGCCGAGGCGAAGCCATCGGCGTTTGGCGATAAGCCAGCGGATACCGACCGCGACAACGTCGATGACAAGCTCGACTTGACCGACGACACGTTCGGCACCGATCCGGAAAAAAAAGTGAATTACAATGTCGATCTCCTGGCCAATATCAGTGTTCCAGGCGTTGTCAAATTGAACGAAACGCCGGGCATCGACAATGCCTTAGAAGCCCCACCCCGCAACATTGGAGCCCCGCCAGGGGCCAATATGGGAACAGGTCTATCGCCGCTGATCTCGGATGACGGCAAAGGACTAGGCATCGGCACGATCGGCGGCATGGGCGGGGCCTATCAGGCGGGCGGCTTCGGCGGCCGAACCGGCTCGACTCGGCAAAAGCTGCTTCAGGAATATGGCGGCAACGCCCAGTCGGAAGCATCGGTAGCGGCAGGCCTGAAATTTCTCGGTCACCATCAGGCCGGCGACGGCCATTGGTCGCTGCACGAATTCAACCGCCACGCCCGCGAAAAGCTTTTCCCGGTCGGCAAAGTCTTTACCGACAATTGCACTGGCATGTCCAGCCGGAAGAACGATATCGCCGCTACCGGTCTGGTATTGCTCGCTTTCCAGGCCGCGGGCCAATCAACGCGCCCCTCGAAAACGTCTGAGACGGATTACGCCAATTCCGTAAAAGGCGGTCTCAATTATCTCATACGGAAGCAAGACGCGAGCAGTGGTTATTTCGGTGACGGCATGTACGCCCACGGCATCGCCACCATCGCCATGTGCGAAGCCTATGCGATGACCTCGGACCAAAAATTGAAGGTCTCGGCCCAACGCGGTATCGACTACATCGACGCCTCCCAGGACAAGTCCGGCGGCGGCTGGCGCTATTCGCCCGGCGAGGCCGGCGATCTGTCGGTAACCGGCTGGCAGATCATGGCCCTTAAAAGCGGCCAGATGTCCGGGCTGAGCGTCAAGGAAGCGACCATGAAGAAGGCCGAGTTCTTCCTCAAATCGTGCGAGGTTAAAGATGGCGGCCGCAAGCACACCGGCGGTTATTGCTATCTGCCCGACGGCGGCGAATCCGCGTCGATGACCGCCGTCGGAATGCTCTGTGCCCAGTATCTCGGCGCGACGCCGTTGAACCCCGAACTTTTGAAGGGCACGCAAATCCTCCGAGCCTCGCCGCCGAATACGACGAAAAACCTTTACTACGAGTATTACGCCACCCAGGTCATGCACCACATGGGCGGCGACAACTGGAAAATCTGGAACGAAGGCCGTGGCGAATCGAAAGGCATTCGCGACACGTTGCTAGCCAAGATGGACCTCGGCAACACGATTCCCGCCCAGCGTGGCAGTTGGGACAAAGAGGGCTTCGACACCGCCAACAGCGGCGGGCGAATCATGGCAACCGCGCTGTCGCTGCTGACGCTCGAGGTTTACTATCGGCATCTGCCGCTCTACCGGCGCGAAATGGGAGCGGGGAAATAGAGCGAAGGAGCCGTGCGAGCCCGGGTCTAATTTAAGACGCGTCTTGACTGGGCGAGGTGTATAATAGATCTTGAAACCGCGTGTTTCCTCGCTGTCCTTCCTTGTGGCAGAGGCCTGGCCGATGGAGCTCGTCTCACCCGACATTTTGCAGAAAGCACGCTTGCTGGGCACGCCCGTGCTTGCTACGTTTTTCGCATGCGGCCTCTTGCTCTGGGTCCTAGGCGGGCGAACACATCGCTTCTGGATGGTTTTGCTAACCACCCTCCTCACAGGTGTTTACGGCCTTTATCATGGTACGGAATATGGCATGCAGCCGCTCGTCGCCGGGTTGCTGCTGGCGATCGCGGCGGGGGCCCTGGCGCTGTCCCTTATCCGTATCCTCTCTTTCATTGGCATCGGACTTCTGACGTGGTACATCGCGCGTCTGGTCGCGCCTAATTGGAACGAGCCGTTGGCCTGTTTCCTGGCCGGTGGTCTGATCGGCGTCCTTCTCTTTCGCGTTTGGGTCACTGTCCTGGCAAGCGGATTGGGCACCTTGCTACTCGTTTACTCGGGCATAAGCCTCACTTCCAAGTTCATTACCTTTGACGTCATCGGCTGGGTCGGGCAAAACGGGCCTTTGGTCAATTGGGGCTGTGCGGTCATGACCATCATCGGTATCTTATTTCAATATCTCGTTCGTAGCCGTGGCGCAGATGCAAGCGCGATCGTTATCGGCACGAATACGAAGCTGATGGTTACGAGGATGGCGATTCGCGTCGCCACGACTCTTCCTCTCACGGTTGGTGGGGCCGCAATCGCCGTCGGCAAGCAGGCTGATATTCGACTTTTCGCACTCACGGTACGACATCATGAAATACCTGCGAATCGGCCTCTTGGCACTCGTCCTGCTCGGCGGCGTTGCTCCTTCAACCAATGCCCAGCCCGCTCCGGCAGGAGCGCAGACTCCCGACCCGACCGTTTTCGGTGGCAATGCCACCGGCCGCGACATAACGCTGCCTGCCGTCGTCTCTCTCATTTACGCTGCTGCCGTTCTTAGCATTATTTGTATGCCGAGCCGCAAAGGTTGACGGCCAATCGTGCCGTGGAGAATCATTATGCCGGTCGATCCTATCGCTCTGAGCCGTCGCGTCATCGCCGGCGAGGAAATAAGCCGCGACGAAGCCCGCCAACTCTTTTTGATCCAGGGCGAAGAGATTTACGATCTCTTTTATGCAGCCCATAAGGTTCGCCGCCATTTTCATGGCAACAAGGTTACCTTCTGTAGCATTTTACCAACGAAATTCGGCAATTGCGGCGAGGACTGTAAGTTCTGCGCCAGAGCGCCACTTCGATACCGATATCACGCCTCACGCCATGATGGATGCTTCCGAAGTATCCAAGGCTTGCAAAGATGCTCGTGACAACGGTGCCAGCGCCTTTGGCATAGTCAACAGCGGCCGTGGCCCGAACAAGCGCGAATGGCCCAAAATCATGGAAGCCGTCCACGCCATGAAGGAAGTGGATGGCATCTGCCACTGCGCCACGCTCGGCACGCTCACGGAAGACCAGGCACTCGACCTCAAAAACGCCGGCGTCCGCCGCATCAATCATAATCTTGAAACCTCCCGCGAGTTCTATCCAGAGATCGTGACAACGCATACCTGGCAGGAGCGAGTCGACACCGTCCGGCTCGCACAGAAAGTCGGTCTGGAAACCTGTTGCGGCTGCATCTTCGGCATGGGCGAAACGGTTGAGGACCGCATCAGCTTGGCCTTCAGTCTTAAAGAACTGAATCCAAGCGTTATACCCCTCAATTTCCTCTTCCCGATTCCGGGCACACCGTTGGAAAACGTGCCGCGGCTTCGACCGATGGAGATTCTCAAGATCGTCGCCGTCATGCGCCTGATCTTGCCGCGTCAGGACCTCAAGGTGGCCGGTGGCCGCGAAAAGAACCTGCGCGACCTGCAAAGCTGGATCTTCTACGTCGGGGCCACAAGCGGTCTGATCGGCAATTACCTTGCCACGGCCGGCCGACCCAATCACGAAGATTTGCAAATGATCGAAGATTTGGAATTAGCCTGGCAAGACGATCGCGTCGGCGATGTCGATCCGACGATTGCCGTGCCGAGTGCGGAGACAGCGAGCCGTGGAACTTGGGCACTGCCGCTGGTGGTGTCGTAGTAATCTCACCCGGCGAGCGGGGAGCCTCTTCAAGAGCGCGACCCTTTTTCAGAAATGTTTGGCCGCGAGCCAGTGGGCGAGCGCAGGTTAATAGCGCTATCGGATAGCGCTCCCCTTCGGGTCGCGGCTAAACGAATGCCCTCCAGTCGAGTTGACGCTCCCGATCGCCAAGACGAAAAAGCTCGCTTCGCTTCGTTTCGGAGTCCCATTCTTGCCCGCTGCGCCACGAGAGCAAGCTCGAGCCATCTGGGACGCGGGCGTTCGCGCTGTCGACCCTTTTGAGCTAACGCGCGCGGCGCTCTCTCACGCAAATTCGTCGATTCGGAAAGCGGTTCTCTCTGCCGAGCGCATCCTCGTTTTCGGCGGTGGAAAAGCGGGCGCGGCGATGGCGGCGGGAGTTGAGGCAGCCCTCGCCGACCGACTGGATCGCGTCAGCGGCGTTATCAACGTGCCGGCCGAGTCGGTAAGGCCTCTCCAAACGCTTCGACTTCACGCCGCGCGGCCAGCGGGAACGAATTTTCCGACTGCGGAGGGCGTATCAGGTACCGCCGCCCAACTCCACTTGGCGGAGAGCGCGGGAAAGAACGACGTGGGTCTCTGTCTTATCTCCGGTGGTGGCTCCGCACTCTTGCCGGCCCCAGTCTTTGAGACTTCCCTTGAAGCCAAACAACAGGTAACCCGCCTGCTGCATTCCTGTGGCGCGAGCATCAACGAGATGAATTGCGTCCGCAAGCATTTGTCGCGCTACAAGGGCGGCGGTTTGGCCCGGGCCTTTCGTGGCAGCGAACTTTTCAGCCTGATCCTCTCTGACGTAGTCGGCGATCCCCTCGACGTCATCGCCTCCGGCCCGACTGCCGCCGATCCAACCACCTTTGCCGATGCCGTGGCCGTACTCAAGCATTACAAACTGATCGACAAGACCCCGCCCTCCGTACTCGAGTTCCTGAAGAACGGTCAAGCAGGCCAGCACCCTGAGACGCTGAAAACCCTTCCTTCTGAAGTCCACAATGTCATCATCGGGAACAATGCCCACGCCCTCGCGGCAGCCGAGGCCCATGCGATGACTCTAGGCTATCGCGTTTTTACTCTTCGATCGTTTATGGATGGTGACACGAGCGAGTTAGCCGAATTCCTGGCCGCTGCCGTCCGCTCGATTCGCCACGGCGGCAACCAACTATTCGCACCGCCCCTCTGTCTCTTGTCCGGCGGCGAAACAACAGTCACGCTCCCACCGGGACATGGCAAAGGCGGTCGAAATCAAGAACTCGTGCTGGCGTTGCTTCAAAAGTTCGGCCCAGGGGAACTCGTCGGCCTGACGATCCTCTCCGGCGGAACCGACGGCGAGGACGGCCCAACCGACGCCGCTGGCGCGATAGCCGATGCGACTACGCTACGTCTAGCCGACAAACTCAGCCTATCTATCGTAGATTTCCTAAGCCGCCACGATGCCTATCACTTCTTCGAGGCGACTGGCCACCTTCTCAAAACGGGACTGACCGGTACCAACGTCATGGATGTGCGTGTAATTCTTCTCAATTAGAGGCACAATCGGCAATTCTTACCAAGAATTGAAGCGAAAATTGTAACTATTTCTGGGCGTTCTACGCCCCTTCCGCGTGACTTTTCGGCTGATGAAAAATCGTTACTCCCTATCCACCAATAGCTTGTGGAAATAAACGAATCTAATTTATTTTATTGGCACGTGGCTTGCTTTATTAAATCCTGTCAGCAGCAAACCCTGCCACCGGAACTGGTTGGGGCTGGACAGAAGAGGCTTGGGCACGGAACTGCCCAAGAGGCATGGTAGACGCCCGGATTTGTCGATGCCGATGAATCCGGGCGGCACCATAGGTGAAATTGGCTTACACTTGGCGACGGCTCCCCCGCCCCTCGCCAAGATTTTGCCCCGAGCTTTCCCCCGGCTTGGGTCATAGCAGTTGGTCGGGGCGGCGAACCGACCCTTGCCGCTCCGACCCCTTTGTCGCGATCTCCGTTTCTCCCCCGACCCGCGCCTTCCCCCGGCGCGGGTTTTTTCGTTTCCTTACACCATCTGCAGGGATCGCCCCGTCTGCCATGCATCGTTCTTGCGAATCACCTCTCGATAAAGCGTATCGCGCTCGATCGGCTCGCGGCCGGCTTCCTGAATCAGCCGGCGAATCTCGGCCACACACAGCTCCTGCGGCGAATCGGAACCAGCGTCGTGATAAATCTTCTCATGCACCACCGTGCCATCAAGGTCATCCGCCCCGTAGCTGAGCGACACCTGAGCCGTCTTGATGCCGAGCATCACCCAGTAGGCCTTGATATGCGCGAAGTTATCGAGCATCAGTCGGCTGACGGCCATTGTCCGAAGGTCCATCATTCCCGATGGCTTTTTGATGTGCGACAGCTTGGTATTGTCGGGGTGAAATGCCAGCGGGATAAATGTTTGAAAACCACCAGTCTCGTCCTGCAGCTCGCGCAGACGGATCAGATGATCGATCCGATGGCGGGCTTTCTCGATATGCCCATAGAGCATCGTCGCGTTCGATCGCAGACCGAGTTCGTGGGCCTCGCGATGGACGCGGAACCATTCGGACGCATCGGCCTTGTGCTCGCAAATCTGATCGCGCACTTCCGGATGAAAGATCTCCGCCCCGCCGCCCGGCAGACTTCCGAGACCTGCTTCTTTGAACTCGGCCAGGAGATCGCGCGTTGTTCGCCCCGTGAGCCGGGCAAACCAATCCCATTCCACCGCCGTGTACGCCTTCAGATGCAGTCGCGGATACGCCTGGTGAATGATTCGGACGATGTTCAAATACCACTCATAGGGCAACTGATGGTGCAGCCCGCCGACGATGTGCAACTCCGTCGCGCCGCGTTTGTCCGCCTCGGCAGCGCGTTCGAGAATTTGCTCATCCGACATCACGTAGCCCTTCGGACTCTTCAGATCGGCCCGAAAAGCACAAAAGGTGCAACGATAGACGCAGACGTTGGTCGGATTGAGATGTTCGTTGACGTTGTAATAGGCCGCGTTACCGTTCTTGCGCTCGCGGACGATGTTGGCCAATTCGCCGAGAGAAAACAGGTCTGCTTTCTCATCAAGGAACACGCCTTCATCGAAGGAGAGTCGTTGGCCCGCTTCCACTTTCTCGCGGATCACAGCCAGGCGCGTTTTATCATCGAGTTCAGTCATAAAATCGTTCTCCTACTGCCGCGAGCGGGCGTCTTGCTACTGTCTTAGGGTGATGCAACTCGAGTTCAAGGTTGCCGGCAAGATAACCGCAGCCCAAGAGCTTTCCTTAACAGACCCGCAACAGTTAGCCGCGACCCGGTAAGCGAGCGCGGGTTACTTCCGCGGGCAAGAAACTCTCGAGCCGACCTTGACCTTCGACGAGGACATCTCCAAGGCCACATAGTGCCTGCCATACCCGTTTTGCCTAGAATGCGTTCTTATCGCTGTCATGGAATCCGCCAAAGAGCCTCTGTTCCCCAGAGGACCTAGAACAATGTTCTAAACGAATGTTTTCTTTGAAAATGCTCCCACCTCGTCACGAGCGCTTCGCATGTTCCCCTGGATGCACGACGACCTTGGCGACCTCCGCCGTCGCGGTCTTTATCGCCAGCGCCGAAAACTCCTCTCGGGACAAGGTGCCCATGTCAGAGTGGCTGGCGTTCGTTTGATCAATTTCGCCTCCAACGACTATCTCGATTTTGCCTCGGACCCTCGTCTAGCCCAAGCAGCCCAGCGCGCCGCCCGACGTTTCGGCTGTGGCGCCGGCGCTTCGCCGCTGGTCTCAGGTCTCACTCCGCCGTTGCAAAAGCTCGAACGCGATTTGGCCGCATGGGAAGGGAGCGAGGCAGCGCTTGTTTTCAGCAGCGGTTACGTGGCTAACCTTACGCTTCTGTCGACGCTGGTCGGCCAAGGCGACGTCATCTTCAGCGATGCGTGGAATCACGCCAGCCTGATTGATGGCTGCCGGCTTTCTCGCGCTGATGTATCTGTCTACCGCCATTCGGACGTCGCTCACTTGATCGAATTGCTGTCTCAAACGAAATCGGCTCGAAGGCGACTAATCGTCAGCGATAGCGTCTTCAGCATGGACGGCGACTTCGCGCCGCTGGCGGAACTGCTCGACGTAGCGGAACGCTTCGACGCTATGCTTCTGCTCGACGAAGCTCACGCAACTGGTGTGCTGGGCAAATGCGGCCGCGGACTGAGCGAATGCATCTCCAATGCTACTTCGCCGCGGCTCATAAAAATGGGCACATTAAGCAAGGCCCTCGGTTCCCAAGGCGGCTTCGTCGTCGGCGCCGCGACGTTTATCGATTGGCTCGTTAATCGCGCGCGGCCGTACATTTTCTCCACGGCACTCGCGCCGCCGAGCGCCGCCGCCGCACGGCGGGCTGTTCGGCTCGTTCAAGAAAAGCCCCATCGTGGAATGAAACTGCTGGCCAAAGCCGAGGGCTGTCGCACGGAACTGCGTGAGTTGGGCCTTGATGTCGGACCGTCACAATGCCAGATCGTTCCTGTTATTGTCGGCGATCCAACCAAGGCCGTTTTGTTATCGCGAAAGCTACAAGAGCGCGGCTTGCTCGTTCCCGCGATTCGTCCGCCGTCGGTGGCGGAAGGCACGTCGCGGTTGCGAATCAGTTTGACGGCAGGACATACGAACGCCGACATCGAGCAACTCGTGGCAGCGCTTCGTGATCTGCGCCAGATATGAGAATACTGTAAATACTTGTCGGCATTGATATTGTCTCATTTCTGCCCCACGATTATACGCCGCATATCCTGGCTGATCGATTGTTCGCGCCGCCTGAGCCGAGTTAACTAACCAAAGCCCACGAAGAAATGAGACGGCAATGTCTACCAGTGCGCTCCGAATCGTAGTGTTCGTCGTTGCCTGCTTTTGTCTCTCTGACCGAACTACTGCCCAATCTGCGCCGGACTCCGCCCCTGCCCTGACTTCCTATCAGCCGCCCGTGGAACCGTTGCCCGCAATGGCGCCGCAGTTGCCTGCACCCGACGATGTGCCTGCACGACTTGCCGATCTAAACGAGCCAGGCTCAACGCAAAGAATGGGACCTCTGGGCCTGTTGGCCCCGATGGTGCCGTGCGCGGAATATCGTGTACTCTGGTTGCCGAGCGCTCCTGTGACGGGGCAGAACACCAATCTGTCCGTGGTGCGCGAGGATCTTTCATTCTCTTGCCCGCTCTGGGTGGCGGGCGGCGATGCGTTGTCTCTCAACACCAGTGTTCGCTCGGAGATCTTGAATACGGGCGCCCTGTTGCCGCATCCGCCGATGTCGTTCCCGGCGGATCTCTGGAACATTCGCTTTGGCGCGAGCTACCGACACACCTTTGATAATGGCTGGATAGCGGGCGGCAGCGTCAATTTCGGTTCCGATAGTGATAAGCCGTTTCATAGCATTAACGAAATCAACGCTGGCGTGAACGCCTTTTTCCTCCTACCCCACGGCGAGCGCGATTACTGGTTCTTTACTCTGTCGTATTCTCCCACGGGCGAACTCAATTTTCCCGTGCCGGGAGTGGCGTATCTGTGGAACCCGACGGACAATTTTCGCGCGTTGATTGGTTTGCCATTTTCGATCATGTATCGACCGATCGACGATTTGACGATTGATATGTCCTACATGCTTCTGACCACGGTTCGAGGCCGGGTGACCTATCGCGTGGCGAAACCATTGAAAATCTATGTCGCCTTTGACATGGAGAGTGAGGCGTATGCCTTGGCAGACCGTGAAGACAACAATTCGCGCTTTTACTCCTACGACAGCCGCGTCAGCGGCGGCGTGCAATGGCAGCCGACGCGGAATATCTCCATTGATCTGTCCGGTGGTTATGTCTTTGATCGCTATTATTACGAAGGTTCGTCGTTCAGCGACCGGCAGACCGATCGCGTCGACGTCGGCAGTGGGCCATTTGTGGGATTGCGGGCGACATATCGGTGGTAAAGCGATCGACACTCTTGCCGAGCCTGAAGCGTAAGCGAAGGGCATTTTGTATTTTTATAATCAAAATAATCTTCGCTTACGCTTCAGGCTCGGTAATAAAATAATTATTATCGATCGCTGACGAATTGTTCGCTGTAGGTGCTCTGAAAGCGATAAACCCCTTCCGGCGTCGGGTAGCCTTTCACTTGCTTATCAATTTTCAGCGAAGCGCTCTGCAAGCGGCCGGCTTTGAGGTCGAACACAAATTCGCCCTCGGGTTGGACGCCGAGTAGCGGGACGAGAGAAGCCGCGTCCTTCGGCGGCGCCTTGACCTCGGTCGTAAGCACGATCGTCGCCAAGGATCCTGTCAATTCTTTGCAAACATACGTCTGGGCCGCGGCAACTTTATCAGCCGCGGCGCCAGCAGACTCCGGCGTGATTTGGTAGCCTCGTTCCCACTTGGTCCCCTTCGTCAGGGCCACGGTAGGCAACACGCCGACGAAGGGCGGCTCATTTTCATAGCGGCTAGCTGGGCCGAACTTCGATTCCTTGACCTCGATCACCTTACCCTGACTGTCGATCAAGAGGGTCGCAAGCGGTGCGTTGATGAATTTGGATAGCTGCTTGGTCAGCTCGGGCGTGCTCTTGTCCGGCTCGGCCGAATCAAAGACGAGAAGGTCCGAGTTAGTGCTCTTTGTTTCGTAGCGCAGAGCGAGCAACGATAGTTGAACGGTCGCCACGCCAGTCGGCGCTACGCTCATCACTTGCCAGCGCTTGGTCAGTTTCATCGAGGTTCGCAGCTCGACTTTGCTGTCGGCTACCGTTTCGGTGGACAACGTTGCCTGCTCAGCTTTGTAGACCAAGACTTGCCCCGCTTGCCAGCGATACCGGACCGCCTCTTGGGCCGGCGCTCGCGCCGCCAGCAACGCCACCGCGAAGACCGTAGCTAATGGCCAATGCTTCATCACGTCCTCCATCTTGGACCCGCGACACGGTATCCCACTCGGCGGCGTGATAACAGAGTGTTCGATGTCAAGGAAAGGCCAATTCGGTCGCGACGAAGTGACTCGCGTTGGGAAACAACGTTCAAGATTTGACTTGCTTGGGGAAGTTTACCGCGAACCCATGAACGGATTATTTCGGATGCGACACGGGTTGTGTCAGCGCTTTCAGCACCGTATTCGGTTCCGCTCGGTCGAGTAACGAAATTCGTCCGAGGATTTCCTGTTCGAGCTTCTCATCGCGACCGATTGGGATCCAGGTCGGCTCGTAAGTTGTCTCGTCGATCACTTCGTATTGGCGCTCGACCGCATTGTTGTTTCGGAAGATGGCGGCGACGCGCGCTTTGGACGGCCGATCGAGATCTTCCAGCTCTTTGTAGACCTTGACATCAATGAAATAGCCGCCATCATGCGCCGGCACGATCAGGACGACCGCGCGGAAGCGCACCGTCTGCAACGTAGCATACAAGCGCTGATAAAGATCGGGGCTTCCAGGCTTCCAGGGCTGCCCAAGGCCCGGCGCAATCTGGGGGATTGTCTCGATGCGACCATCATAACGGTCCGAGAAAGCGACTTTGAAATAGTCGTCGACTACATCGAGACATCGCTCGAAGACCACCCCATAGGAACGCGGGCCAAACGGGACATACATCGGGTTGTCACAACAAGCGGCTATTTGACCGCGAATAGGAAGCGGATTGTCTTGCAGGGGGCCGCTGTAGGCGCAACCGCCTAACGCCAGCGTCACCGCTCCGATGCAACAGAGAATCCTGAATCGCCCCATACGGTCTCCCGCTCCAATGCGTCGAGGGTGCCCAACCCCCTGACGCCGGATCGTCCCCGGCTTCTGTTCGCCCCGCTGTCTGGTCGAAAGAGGCGATTCTTATGCCGAGAGGCCGTGTTGATGTCAAGGCGGATTCAATCATTGTCGTCTTTCGTTTCGCAAAAGATGGCCTTTCGAGGAGCGAAAGGCGCCATTCCTTTCGCGCAGGGTCTCAATTCCCCACCTCGTAAACCACGACCTGACCACGGCGCACTTTCCATGATTGCACCACATGCCCCTGCGCGCGACCTCTTTCGCCTGTTCGACCTCCGGCATGTGCGAATGGCCGCTTATACCTTCTTCGACGACGACGTAACGGACCGGGGCCTTTTCCGACACGGTTGTCTCGGGCCGAAAAGCACGGCCCGCGTAGTAGTCGGCCCAGCAGAACGGGTCGAGGATTTTTTCGTCGGGCTGCGCATGGGAGGCAAGCCAATGGCCAGCTTCTCGGAAGCCCGTGCGGTCGCCGTGCAAGGGCTCCAATGTTTTGACCAGGGGAATGACGCAGAAAAGCGCCAGCAGCGCTGGCGCTGCCTGCGAAACGGAGGGCCAGCGCTGTTTTGCAGCGTCAATTGCCCATAGGATCGCCTCGACGGCCCAGAAGAGCCCAAGCATGAGAATTAAGACTGTATGGCGATCCGATAAGTAGCCAAAACGCGCCGCGACGCGCAACAAGAATCCCGCCAAGATCGCCATCGTCAGCCAGAGCAACCACGCCGACGGTTGATTCCGCTTTTGTGGCCAAGTGTAGATCAATCCCAACAGGGCTGGAATCCAGAAGACGTAGAAGAACCCGCGCATGAGCACGAGGCCAAAGGTCTGGATGGCCCAGGGCCAGGTGCCCGTGATCCGAGGTTTCCAGCCCGGAATCCAGACCGCGAACGGCAATAAACCAGCCTCAACCGTTGGGGCCGCAACGGCTTCTTTGGCAGCGTCCAGAAGCTGATTCGCAGTTGGCTTGATGCTGTAGCCGCCGATCGTAAGCATATATGGCAACGCCAGAATCAGCGCCGAGACACAGAGAGCCGTCCCATTGAGTAGGTAACGCTTGAAACCACCCTGCGCTTTCCCGAGCAACCACAGGATCGTCAACAGCAGGCCTGCCACGCCGATCGGCAATGAACCCTCGGGTCGAGTCAGATAGGCCAGCGCTCCGGCGAATCCAGCAACCGCGAACCAGGCGACACTTCCCGTTCGCAGCCCGCGCGCCGCGCCGAGAAGGCCGGTCGAGACAAACAATAGGACCATCGGCTCCGTCAAGCCGTCGGCCATCAGCCGCCCGGTCGCGGGCAAGCATTGAAACAATAAAATCGCCCAAAAACAGACGCGCTGCGCGAATAGCTCACGGCCAAGAAAATAGAGCGGCACGATGAGCAGGATGCTACAGAAAGCACTCACAAGTTGAGCGCTGATTTGCATCACCTCGGCCAGGTCGCCAGGCATCAAGAAACGGACGGGATAGGACATCGCCCACACGGCCGCGGGATAAGCGGGATGTTGAAACGAGGTCCGCAAAACTTTGGCCGTCGGTTCACGCTCGAGACGCCAAGCGAAGCGGATGTAATGAATGCTGTCGCGGGCGATGACTTCCGTGTGCGTTAGTTGCCAAAGACGGAGCAAGCTCGCCAATAAAAGGAGAATAAAGATCGGCTTCCATTCCTGTCGGTCGACCGTGAGGGGCGTTGGCTGCTCTTCCATGAGCGGACCTCGTAGGGGATAAGGCGTCGGCGAAATCCAGCGTGGCAAGATGATAGAGTTGAATAGGTAAGAGGGTCAAGCTCTGAATGTTGGGTGCAATTCTTACGCTCCCGGCTCGCCAAGATAAAACGGTTTGCGGCCATTTTTTGCTAAAGTTTATTAGAGAACCATGAAAATGACTCTTGCTCCGCCCTGATTCTTCGGCTAGTCTTGACCTGTCTGTAACCGTCCTTCCCGCTACTGCCGCTCTGGTCATCGGAGTGGTCCCACCGTCGGTTGTTCGCCTTCTCTCTCAGGGGTACTGCCAATGCTGACAATTTGGGGAAACCGCGCTCGGTTTTGCGATCGCATCTCGCGCCGCAACTTCCTTCGTATCGGTGCCTTCGGCGCTGGTTTGAGCCTGGCCGGCATGCTCGAAGCCCAGGCCAAGGCTGCCTCGACTAGCCGCAAGTCGGCGATCATGATTTACTTACCTGGCGGACCGTCGCACATCGATATGTACGACATGAAGCCTGAGGCTCCCGCCGAATTTCGCGGCGAGTTCAAGCCGATCGCCACCAACGTTCCCGGCATCCAGATCTGCGAGCATTTCCCGCAGCAGGCCAAGATGATGGACAAACTTTCCATCATTCGCTCGCTCGTCGCGGTTGATGAACACTCCGACTCCCAGGTGATGACCGGCTATAGCGAAAACATCAATCGCACCGCCCACCACCCTTCGTTCGGCTCTGTCGTCTCGAAGCTGCGCGGCGAACAAACCAAAGATATTCCTCCTTTCGTCAGCCTGCGCGGCATGTCGGTCGGCTGCGAACCGGGTTACCTCGGTGTCTCGCACCGTGCCTTCACCCCCGACGGCCCCGGCCTGCAGAACCTGCGCCTTGCCAATGGCGTCGACAGCAAGCGCGTCGACGATCGCAAGGACCTGCTGACATCGTTTGACTCCGTCCGCCGCGATATCGACGCGACCGGCACGATGAAGGGCATGGATAGCTTCAACGCCCGCGCTTTCGATATGGTCGCTTCCGGCGCCGTGCGCAAGGCACTTGACCTGACCCGTGAAGAGCCACGGTCGCGCGACCGGTACAAGGGCGTCGAACAGTTTCTGACGGCCCGACGCCTGATCGAAGCCGGCGTCGGCTGCATCACGCTCGCTTACGGCGGCTGGGATACCCACAGCAGCAACTTCCCGCAGCTGAAAACACAACTGCCGATGCTCGATCGCGGCATTGCCAACCTGATCCAAGATCTCCATGATCGCGGCATGGAAAACGATGTGACGACGGTCGTCTGGGGCGAATTTGGCCGCACGCCCAAGATCAACAACACGCAGGCAGGCCGCGACCACTGGTCCCCCGCGATGTCGGCCTTGATTGCCGGCGGCGGCCTCAAGATGGGGCAAGCCATCGGCGCCACCAACGCCCGCGCCGAGTTCCCGAAGGATCGCAAGTACGTCCCGTCGCAAGTTCTTAGCACGATTTACCAGGCGATGGGCATCGACCCGTCGATGACTTTCACCAACCAAAGCGGCCGGCCGATGTACATCCTCGACGAGCGCGAAGTGGTTAGTGAGCTCGTCTAATCGTCATGCAATCTGGAGCGCTTTCCGAGCCTGAAGCGTAAGCGAAGGGTATTTTGTATATACAAAACACCCTTCGCTTACGCTTCAGCCTTTTGTATACGCTTTCCTTTCATCTCATTCCTGAGCGCGGGTTATACTATATCCAGTTCCACTACGATGAGCATGTGATCTACCAGCAACCACTGCTGATAAGGTGAGCCATGAGCGATAGGACCGACCAGAAGCCGAAGCCCATAATGACGTTCGTCTTCGACGAAGTCACTGTCCTGACGCAGAAAGCGGAGACGAATCCGCAGGCGAAAATTAAACCGCCGTTAAGTGAGAGCGCCCCTCTGGTGACGATCCAGGCGGACGAGATGACGGAATTCGTCGTGAAAGCGATCGCGGGGAAGGACCTCGCCAGCCAGAATGGGAAGACTTGATCGGCGAAGGCTGTGATCTCTTCAGGCTCTCAGGAAAATCTCGCCACCCTACCCGGGGCCTTGAAGCGCACCCTGGGTAGGGGATGTGGCTCTTCGGACAGCCTTTGAGGCCTGACACTCTCAAACGGATGCCCGAATCCCTTGATCTCCCACTTGTGACAGAGTATCCTAATCCCGTGAGCCACGAGATCAGGCCAGCGGTAACACGGTTGTTCGTGCGAATCGCGGTCAATGATCTACGTTTCACCGCTCACACACACTTTCCTTGCCAGATCTCACACCCGCTCAGGCTGAAGCCCAGGCCGAGCGAAAACGCGGCCGCGCCAAAATCTGTTCCGAACTGGGCATGACCAACGCAATGTCTGCCCTTTTTAAGTCCATCCATTACGGTCTCACGAATCCCTTCACGGACATACCAGCCACAACAGCCTGGAAGGACTATACCTTTGGTGGTAACAAGGCGGCCGAAGAAGAATTTCGCGTCGCCTTGACGGAATGCCTGAAACGGGGCTGGCTGCAAATTCACAACGAATCTAGCCTTAAAAAGATCGCTGATGATCTTGAAAAGGGTGGAGTGCTTGGCCCCGTCTATGGCCCGCTCCCAAATGTGGGATCTCTCGATTTCACGGAAGCTGGAGCGGCCATTCACCGAAGGTTATTCGGCTGGCCAACCACGGGAGCCCCCTTCGTCTGGCCCGATTTGGCCCGCGAAAAGACGGCTCATTATTTTCAATCCCGGTCGGCGGCCATCACGGCCATGGAAGAGTTTCGTAGCCGCGACGAAGTTGTCCATGTCACCGGACCGACGCCTATCGGCCCGTGGCGTGTCCAGTGGTGGCGAAGGTTTCCGGAGGGGTACCGCATCGACGTGGAGGAGCGTATGCATTGGCGGGGTCGCACTGCAAGCGATGGCGAGAATAGTTACTTAAGGAGACTCGCCAATGCAACCCTCCATCGGTTACAACAAATCCTCAACATTCACAACATTTCGTTCGCGGAGTGGGTACTGCTCGCGTACCTGGAAAACGGTCCGACTAGACTAGAATTCGATGAGTCTCCTTGGTGGATCGCCTCGAGAGAACTGCGAGAGTATGGCATAACAATTTCCGTGGAAGAATATCGTCACGGTTATGAGTCCTGCCTACGCCACAACTGGTTGAGAGTTATCGACCAAGCTACCGTTGATGAGGTCCGCACCTTGCTGCGAGACGATCCCGTATTTCTAGCATTGCCGAGAAAGGCGGAAAATCGCCCGGAAGGCTGTCACTTCACAATTGACGGGACTAAGCTAGGCAAACTGATTCCCGTGCCGCTACCGATGCAGTACGTGTTTGGAGATATCGAGTTCACTCCCGCCGGGGCCACTTTGTACCGGGCAATCTCGGCTGAGTGGCTGGGTCCAGACTGGGAAGACAGTCTTGAGGTCTCAAACACGTACTATTCCGAAGAGCACCATTACTGTGAGACGGAAGAGGGTTTCGAGTATAAAGTGCAGGAGCATTTGGCCAAGGGCGCGGCACGTTCGGGCCAGCTGCGTGGTGCCGATTGGTCCTTGGTGTGTTTACTGGTGGGAGAGGTTTCCTGCGGGGTTTCGCTTGGAGATTGAGATTGGTGAGCCGTGATTCGGGCGGAGGTCCTAAGTACAACTTGCTGTAAATTGCGGAACAGTTCAGATCTACATTCGATTCCCGGTGGGGTCGCGGCGATTAGCCGGCGGTTGAGCGAAGCGACACCGCCGGAGCGTTAGGGGGAGCGCGATTTTATCGGCGAAGGTAAGTCGAAATCTCAAGAGGTGACGTGTTCGCACGCGCCCCAGCGGTGTCGCTTCGCTCAACCGCCGGCTAATCGCCGCGACGCCTCACGGGGTCGATTCGGAAAGCCGTGCTTTCGCATATTCTCCGGCGGTATGGCCTCGCCGAAGTGAATAAGCGGTAGGGACGAATCGCCTTTGTGGAATAACGGAGCCTTATGAATGTCCCTGCCATTCGACGCCACGGTGAAGGAAATCCTCTCGCCCCAGCCCGAGGATTTCGTCCCCGCGTTTGGCTTGCCGCTAACGCAACCGGCGGTTCGGCTCAATATCGATCTCTCGACCCTTTCCGCCGCAACCGACGTGGCCATCGGTTTTGGTGAACCGCTGCAGGAAATCGCGGATCTCAATTTTCAGTCGGGTCCGGATGCCGATGTTGCCAGACGGTGTCATCTCTATAGTGCGGCGTTGAACTTCCGCTTCGGCGTGCCCGTTCGCACCATTCTCATTTTGCTTCGCCCCAAAGCGGACTCAGACGGAATTGACGGGAAGTTGTCTTACGCGAGCGGCAACAGTGGAGTAGATTTCAGGTATGATGTGGTTCGCATGTGGCAGCAGCCGGTCGAGACATTCTTGCGCGGCGGCGTGAGCTTACTACCGTTGGCGCCATTGTGCCAGCTGCCGACGGACCAGCCGATCACTGATGCCATGCGTGATGTTGTGCGGGAGATCGATCGTCGTTTGGCCGCGGAATGCAATCCCGCGCAAGCCGCTCGTTTGATGACGGCTGCTTTCATTTTGACAGGTCTGCGGATTCACCGCGACCGCCTGGGATCGATTTATGATGGAGTAAAAGTCATGCATGAATCTTCCGCGTATGAACTGATTCTTGAAGAAGGAGATCTCCGGACGTTCCAGCGCGTGCTTCTCCGCCAGGGGCAACAGCGATTTGGACCAGCGGACGAAAAAACGGTCGCAACGTTGAAAGCAATCAAGGATCTCGATCGCCTCGATCGCCTTGTGGAGGCGATTTTAGGCTCAGCATCTTGGCAGGATTTGCTCTCGACGCCATGAGGATGATTCTGGCTCGATCGATGAAGTGGTCCGGTGCCCTTCGCTGACGCTTCAGGCTCGGTTCGTCCACCCTACAACTTTTTCACCAACACCAACGAATGCCGGCCGCTCCGGTCGTAGCGTTCGCGGCGTGATGGGGGTAGATCTTCCGGCGTCCCTGCCACGAAGCCGCCTTTTTGTTGGAAGTAATTGAATGCCTGTGTCGACAGGCAAAACAATTCCGTCGCGCCGCCGCTGCGGGCTATCGTTTCGGCGTATTGCATCAGCTTGGCGCCGATCCCTTGATTCTCATGGTGGTCGTCGACGCAGACGCAGGCCATCTCAGCTTTCAGTTCCAGCGGATAGAAGTGGACGGCGACGCAGGCCACAGGATTGCGATCGACCTCGAAGACATAGAAATCTTCGATTTGCCGCTCGATGTCGCCGCGCGTGCGCTTCACCAATTCATCGTTGGAGACGCCAGACTGAATGAGCTTGAGAATGCTGCGCACATCTTTCTTGTGGGCCCGGCGGATAGCCTGATATTCGTTGGCGTGGATCAGCGTGCCGATCCCTTCGTTGGAAAAGACCTCGGCCAGCAGACCTTCTTCGACCCGGCCATCGATGATATGAACGCGCGGCACGCCATCCTTCGCCGCACGAACGCCGTGTTCTAACTTGGACAGTAACGGCGGGGGCAGCTCGCCGCGATACTTCTTGAGGATCTGCTCCCCCTCCTCAACGGATAGCTGCCGCAACAACTCGATCTCCGGCCCGGCGCCAGGCGCGGTCCGCGTAACATGGACGCCCTCAAAGGTGGTGAGGTAGATTAGTTTGACGGCCTGGAGCGCCCGTGCCACCTCGACGGCGACCGCGTCGGAATTGAGGCGATAGGAATGCCCTTCACCGTCGCAGCCGATTGGTGCGATGATCGGGATGATGTCATGCTCGAGCAACGAGAGCAAAAGCGTCGTGTCGACGCGCTCGATGCGTCCGGTGAATTGATGATCGACACCCTGAAGAATCCCGGCGGGATGGGCGACTAGGACATTGCCGACGGCCCCGCGTAGATCGGTGGCCGACAGCCCTTCGAGCAATTCATGGCTCACGCGATTGGCCGCCGTCAGCGCGAGCTGCAACGTCGCCGCGTCGGTCACGCCGGATCCTTCGAGGTCCGACGGCGTCTGTCCAAGCTGAGTTGCCAGCCGTTGAATCTGATGGGCCGCTCCATGCACCAGGGCGACACGAATGCTCAGGCTGCGCAACAGGGCGATGTCCAGCAACAGATTGCGAAAGTTCTCATCCTCGACGATCGCCCCATTCAGGGCGATGACGAAGAGGCGATCGCGAAAGCGCGGCACATAGCGCAAGATCTCGCGCAGATCCGTCAATCGAAGCATGGCGTGAGCGTGTCTCCTATTCGGCTCGATGAGCCGCGCACAAAGCGCAGCGGAGTAAGCGGGTTTGTATGGCCAGGATACCCACTGACTCCACTGCGCTTCGTGCGCGGCTTGTCCATTTCCAGATTTCGCAGATTACGCGGATCAGGCAAGAATACAAGAGAGAAGCGATTTTTGTCGTTATTGCGATCTTTTATATATTCAATATGCCTCATCTGTCGCATTCCGCGTTCCTTATAGAATAATACCGTGCCCATTCGCATCGCTGGGGTCTTTGCCGAGGAGATCGCGTGTCGATTGTTGTCGAGGACTATCACAAGACCTATGGCGATTTCGTCGCGGTCGATGGGCTGTCGTTCCGCGTGGAGCCGGGCGAGATCATGGGGCTGATCGGCCCAAACGGCGCCGGCAAGACCACCACACTGCGTGCGCTGGCTGGTATTCTGAGGCCGACGCAAGGGCGGCTCTTGATCGCAGGTCACGACATCGTCCGCGACCCGGTCGCCGCCAAATCGAATCTTACTTATGTGCCCGATGAGCCGCCCCTGTTCGATCGGCTCACGGTCTGGGAGCATTTCCGCTTTGTCGCCGCGGTCTATCGCGTCGCCGATTGGGAGCCGCGCGGAGCAATTGCTCGACCGGCTCGAACTGACGCCGAAACGTGCGGCCCTGGCTTCCGAGCTGTCGCGCGGCATGAGGCAAAAAGTCGCTATCGGCTGCGGCTATTTGCATCAGCCCGCCGTGATCCTTTTTGATGAGCCGCTCACCGGCCTTGACCCGCTCGGCATTCGCACCATGAAGGATCTGATTCGTGAACATGCCGCCGCTGGGGCGGCCATTATGGTCAGCTCTCATCTCCTCTCTCTCTTTGAAGATCTTTGTACGACGATCCTGATCCTGCATCATGGCCGACTGGTCCGCAATGGTCGGCTGACGGACCTACGCGCTGAGCTAAACGTCAACGGCCGGCAAGAGACGCTCGAAGACTTGTTTCTGCGCCTCACCGGTGCCGCCGTCGAAGTGGTCCCAGATGACAAAGGAGCCGCGCCATGAGCCCGCTCCTCCTGCTGATTCGACTTCAGGTTGTGGGCTGGTTTCGCTATGTCGGCCGTAGCCTCAAGACCGTGAAAGGGTGCTGCTCGGCCTGTTTAGCCTCTTGATCTTCGCCGGCTGGATGGCCCAGTTTCTCTTGCTACCGCGCGTCGGCGGCGGGGTCGTGGATCCCTCTGTCATCCTGATGTTCGGCCCAACCTATCTCGTCGGCTATTGCATGCTCAACTGCCTGTTGAGTTCCGGAGAACATGCGCTGATCTTCACTCCCGTCGAGATTAGCTTTCTATTCCCAGCGCCGGTCAGTCGGCGGCAATTGCTCTCGTATAAGTTGCTTTCCCAGTTTTTGGCAACGTTGCCGACGTCGCTGATTTTCTTGCTGATGACGCAGTTGTATTCGCGTTGGCTGCTGGCCGCGTACCTGGGCCTCTTATTGATTTTGCTGTTCGCGCAGTTTTTCGCCATCGTCGTGCAACAGGTGGCCGTAAGCGTCGGTGTGCGATTTTATACGCAAGCTCGACGGATCGTGCTCGTGGCGGGGCTGGTCGCATTGGTCGCCCTCGTGGCGTATTGGCAGCCCGATGTCTATAGCGGCTCGTTTCGCGATGGGCTTTATGATCTCCTGCGCTCTCCCGCGTGGCAACGAGCGTCGACGCCGTTTCGCTGGTTTTTTCACGTGTTTCTCGTCGACAAAGGCGACTTCGCCGCGCTCGCTTTCTATAGCGCGTTGTGCGTCGCTCTCCTGATTGCCCTTCTCGGAGCGATTTTCTGGCTAGATGCCGACTACTTTGAAACCTCAGCGACGAACAGCGCGAGACTCTACGCGCGGCTTCAACGGCTCCGCGGCTTGGCGCAGGCGGACGACACACCCGGGAAAAAGAAGGAAAAGCAAGCTCGCTTCAGCTTGCCGATGTTTCCGCGGATGGGCGGGATCGGCCCGATATTGTGGCGGCAGCTCAACGGCGCCTTGCATGACTGGGTCAAATCGGTGGTCGCCCTCGTGTTTATGGTGACCTTCCTCATTGGCCCGTTGATGGCGGCCTACATGAATCGCGAGGCAGAAGAACCGGCATTCTTGGTTGGCTGCCTCTTGCTGGGCATGTCGTTCATCGTCACGACCATGATCCCCTTTGATTTTCGCGGCGACATCGATCGGATGTCGTACCTCAAGACCTTGCCGCTCGCCGCGTGGCGGGTGAGCGTCGGTCAAGTGTTGGCTCCGGTGGTACTCCTCAGCTTGATTCAATGCGTCATCATGCTGACGTGCCAGTTGGTTCTTCCCAAGCCGGGGCACAGTTTGTTTGTATTTATGCTCTTCACCTTCCCGACAAATTTTCTCCTGCTCGCTCTCGAAAATATCTTGTTTCTGCTGTTCCCATTTCGCATGGTGAGCGGCAACCCAGCGGATATTCAGGCCATCGGGCGTAATGTTTTGTTTATGCTCGCAAAGATGGTCGTCATTTTGCTGGTCGCCGCGCTGGGGGTCTGTTCGATCCTGATTGTGAACGCCTGCATTGCTATGGTGCAAGGGTCTGAGTGGTCTGAGTATCTGCTGTTTCAAATGAAGCCTGGCTACGTTGCGGCCTGGTTCGTCCTCGCCCTTTCTGGCGCGGCGTTGATTCCGTTGGTCGCGCTCCTGATTTACGCGCTACGACGTGAGCCGTGATACGCCATCGTGATTTTCCATTTTTGACACCCAATGGAAAGGACTTCCATGACCAGCGACGCTCTCCCGCCGACATGGGTGACCAAGCGCGACGGCAGCCAGGTTCCATTCGACGCGGACACGATTAGCCGATCGCTATTCGCTGCCACGGAAAGCCTGGGCCAGCCCGATGCGTTTCTGGCCCGAGAGTTGACCGACGGCGTCGTCCATTTCCTGAGCGTCGAACAGGGCGATCGAGTGCCGACGACAGAGATCGCTGAGCTAGTGGTCAAGGTCGTCCGCGAGCTTGGCCAACCTGCGTTGGCCGAAGCCTACGCTGCGCCATCCGCGCTCAAAGAAACAAGTCAGCGACGCCAAACAACCGCAAGCATCTCTCGATGCGGCAAAGCCGGATTGGCTGATTCGACTGCCCGCGGACACGACGCTCGAAGATGCCAGATGGGAATGTGCGCGACAGTACACATTGCGGACCGTTTATGCCCGTGATCTAGCCGCCGCTCATGGGGATGGGCTCATTACCTTGACCGCGCTGGCATCGCCCGGTGAATTGGAGGGTTCGACGCTCGCGGGCCTCACGCATGGACAAGGGATTGTAGAATCCTTGGCCCAGGTGCGCGGCTCGGTGGCGCGATTCGTCGCCCTTGATAGCCCGGACCATTTGTTGTCACGATCGGACTCTGGGGCGGCGGCGATCGATTCCTTTAGCCGCGACCTGGATCTCGGTCTACGCCTGACCCGGTTGAGATGCGTCGTAAACCTCAATAGTGCCGACCCGCCTCAAGAGATCGGCGATTTGGCCGGCGGACCGCTGTTTCCGGCCCGGCCCGCCGCGCCGACGCCTGAGTGTTTAGCAGACTTAGCGGACCGTCTTTTGTCGGCTTTGTGTTCTGGCGAAGTCGATGCGAACCATCTGCGAATCGACTGGCATCTTGCGGCCAATGATTTCGTGGCCGCGCCCGGCCCACGCGAACGCCTCCAGCGAATTGCCCGGCTTGCTCTCGAAGGTGCGCCGCTGGCCTTTAGTTTCGATCGACCTCGCCGAGCCGTGCCGCTCGCCGAGGCAATCGACCGGCGCCACCCGGCGACGCTGCTCACGGTCGGCATCCATCTGCCCCGTCTGCTTCGTGAGCCGGGAGCGAATGACCCCGCGATTCTTCTCGACAAGAAGCTTCCGAGCCTGGTGCGTCTGGCCCTGAGTGCCGGTTTGCAAAAGTGCGCCTATCTGCGGAAGACCGACGCCGCCTTGAGCAAGGGTTTCCTTCTCGACCGTGCGCGCCTGGTTATCGCTCCCGTGGGCCTCGACGCCGCCGTCCAGACGCTGACAGGCCACGCGATCACCGCCAATGCGGAATCGCTCGATCTCGCTCGGCGCTTGCCGCTGCGCATCCGCGAGGTGCTGCGCCAAGACGGCCGCGGCACGCCCCTGGAAACCTGCCTCGATGCACCCGCTACCTTCGACGTCGGTGACAAGGATATGTCACTCGGCGCCGATCAAGCGGCGGGCCTAACACCGTGGACGCCGACGGCGGCTGTGAAAAGCCAAGGCCATGGCGCTGGGCCACTCCATGCCGCGGCGGAGGGCGGGACGCTGGCCCTGTTCTTGCCTCAAGAAGAGACGGTGAGCAGTGAGCAGATTGCCGATTGGTTGCGATTCCTGTGGCGGCAGACGGATGTGGTCCGGGTTCGCCTGATGCGGCGTGTCGAGCGGTATCGGCAGATGACGTTTTAGGGCGGTATTTCGCGGCTATTGGGGCGAAAGCCGACTCCACTCACTCCGTAGCAAAGCTGGTATTTTGGCGAGCCGGGAGCGTAAGCGACCGGAGAAAATCTGAGCGAGTGTAATGCTCTCCGGTCGCTTACGCTCCCGGCTCTTGAAGACGTGCTCCCGGCTCGCCAAGATACCAGCTAGAGCCGACTCCACTCCTTCACACTCAACCACAAATACACCAACGCCGCCCCCCATTGAGCTGTGCTAACCCAGAGATAGATCCGATGCAGTGGACGAAATGATTTCCAGTCCATTTCCATTCCGGACCCCAAAAACACCCCATCCAAACGGACATGCAGCCACACCAGGACGCCGAGCGTTAGCGCCATGACGAGCCAGCAGAGGCCGCGCACGCGCCAGCGGCCGGTCTCGGCGGCGGAGCCGGAGAGCAGGTCCCAGAGGATCAGTGTGAGTGTGATCGATCCCGAGATGTTGAGCCAATTCGTTACGGCCGAGGTGATATGGCCTTGTAGATCGAGTTGTTGGCTCAGCACATGCCGGCCGATCGGCACGACGACGCCGGCATAAAAGGTGAAGCCGCCGATCCAGAACAGGAGCCCGACGAGGACGAGAAAACGGCGCGTGGTGCGCATCAGACTCCGCCCTCGGCCGTGAGGCTGCCGCGTAAGAAGCCGCTGTCGAGTGGGGCCGCGTAACGCAGCTCCAACTCCGGCGTCTCGACGCGCTGGCCGCGACGATGGTTGCTTTCCATCGCGCGTATCCAGCGCGCCTGTGGTGAGGATGGTGCGATCGACCGGATACGGCGAATGCCGCGTCTCCAGCAGTTTTTCGATGTTGGCAACCTGGGCGTCGAAATAGCGGGCGCCGGGCGGAGGGGGCAGGTAAAACATACAAGAAGGAGTTTTTGTCTCGCCCTTGACCTTGGCGGCGAAGCAGAAGTCCTGAATATGGCCGTTCAGCAGTAGCACCGTGCCGCGCGTGCCGTCACGATATTCGATCAAAAACGCGATCGCGGGCGTGGCCGGCATACTCTGGACCGGCATCCCGCCGACATTCTTGCGGATGTCGCCTGGGTTAACCGTCTCGCTGCGTGCCAGGGCGGCGTCGAGCAGATCCCAGCTCCATTTGCCTTCATCGCCAGCTTTCCAAACTTCTTTGCCGGTCAAGCACGTTACCGCCTTGATCCCGGTCTCGCCGCCCTTGCGGCGTTCCATCATGACTTGCAGGGCTTCGAGCGCGTGAAAGCCATAGACCTCGATCGGCCCATAGCCGGCGACCAGGCCATCCTCGATCGGCGTGTCGAGCTTCAGCTCGAGTTCCGGCCGCCGCCAGGTGACGGGGAGGCTCGATCCCGCCATGAGCGGGAACTTCAGCTCGTGCGCCCAGCCAGCCATTGTCCGGGCTTTGGCGACCGTGTAGGACAAATGCTTGTCATTGAATACCGGTACGCTCCGTCCCGCCTTCCGAAAGGCGGCGACGATTTGCTCCATCATTTCGTAACGCGGATAGAGGATTTGACCCTTGTCATTACGCGGATAATTGCCATGCTCGCCGATCAGCAGCACTCCATCAACCGCGAGCTTGCCGTCTTGGAGCAGGGCATCGCTGATCGATTTCGTGACGCGAGCGCCGAATTCGCGGCCCACTTCGCGCGATAAATCGTTCTCCGGGCTCTGCTCGACGCAGAGCGAATGCACATAAAAGTTAGGGACATGCAACTTATCGCCACGGGCGTAGCCATGCAGGAATCTACCGGCGATGTGATACGAATGAGACAGGGGGCGATAGACTGTCGTGATAACCGCAATTGGTTTGCGGCCCTTGGTGGATGGCGCTTTGGGCCTGGAGCGCGATAGATTCGTTTCCGCCGTCGCGCCGTCGGCGTCGGCGCCGCCTGCCAGCGATAGGGCCGCAGCTGAGGCCGCAAGAAACTTGCGACGTGAACAACGCATTTGGCGGTCTTGCATGGCGGATGTCCTGTCGAGCCGGCGGGAGGGAAGCTCTAAAGACAGCTTACCACGTGACGAGGGTTGCGACTAGCAAGAAAGCGGTAGGGGGCTTAACTAGCCCGCATTTCTCACGCTTCTGAAAAACACGACCGCTCTTTTGGAGGTAAAGGCTTGTGCCAGCGGGCATCTAAAGCCAAAGCAAGGAGCGGTCGCCTTATGTCAGAGTGTATCCCGACTTCATTCGCCTTCCAAGACTTGGGCAAGCGCAAATCGACACTCGCTTCGGCGGCGGCACCTTGCTTTTGCGCGGAATCGATGCCAAGTTTCGCTTCCTCGAGCGCTTCACGGATCATCGCGATTCCGACGACGCCGGCTCCATGCGCCGCGGCTTGAAGATCGCTCCGATCAGATCGGGCTTCTTTTCGTCTCGCAGCAAGTGCGGGTATCTCGCGCCGCCCGCGTAGTCGATACGGTGGGTGGTAAAGAAATCGCCGTTTTCCACAAGTAATTCGAGCTTTGCCGCGCCGTTTTCCATCGCGGCGACCGCCGCGGTTAAGCGTTCTCCGTCGAATCGTCGGCCATCGGCGGCGATGATTTTCATGTGTGGCCCGATGCCAGCCTTGTCCGCTGGCGAGCCAGGTACCACGTCGATCACCTTGCCATCGGACGCCAAGAGTAACCCAATAGACGATGTGAGGTTCAGCGACTTTCGGTCGCCTTCGGTGGCTTTGGTCAGGTCGCTCGGCTCCTTTTTCATGGTCACTTTCCAACCGCCGCGCGTGATGCCGTCGAGCGGCGCCGTTTCGCTCGTGGTATGCAAGCGTCGTTCGAGAAACGCTTTCCAATCGTGCTCGACGACGTCATTCAGTCCTTTCACGATATCCTCGAACTCGTAGGGTTTCACTCCAGGTTTACCATTGCCGCCGCCATGAAACGCCTTGCAGAAATCGTCCAGGCTCTTCGCACCTTTGGTCTTTTCGCGGATGAGCGTGTCGGCGTCGAGCCAAACAAGGGCCCCTTCGTCATAAAAATCGACCGACCGGCGGCGGCGCGACCATTCACTTCGCGCGTTGTACAAATGGCCGGCCGTGGCAGTGTCCTCCAGAGGGCGCCAGGCTCGACCCTTTTGGTTTCCAGCCCACTCGGCCAGTTCCGCCCAGTTGTCCAGGGCGCGTTCCTTGGCCCAGAGCCCACTACGAACCGCGAGAACATAGCCGTAGTATTCGGTCAGCCCCTCATAGACCCAGAGAAGCCGTGTTTTCATCGGATCCTGGTAATTGGAAGTTGCTAACCCCGCGGGTCGGCGGAATTTGCCGTTCCAGGAATGGACGTATTCGTGCGGCAGCACCCAGGCGGGATGCAACTTGCGTTGGACTTCGTCGAGAAACATCCGCTCGGGCATCCGGTTATCGCTGCATTCATGGTGTTCGATGGCATTGTGACCAAACTGGTCGGTGAGCGAGACCAAGAAACGGTACGACTCGTAGTGCCGGGCGCCGAAAAGCGCTCCAGCCTCCTCCACCAATCTGCTATAGGCCGTTAGCCATTTTTCATCGACCTGTAGGCCGGCCTCGCTATCGCAAGCCAGAGTGAGGAAGTGCGGCGGTCCGTCCTTTGGGCCGATCGGTATCTCGCGAAAATGCAGCCCGCAGAGAACCGGGGAATCGAGAAACTTCTCCAACGAGACTGTCTTGTAGTGAGTGAACTCTCCACGAGTCGACTCGATCGGTAACGCCGTGCCAGACTTCCAGCCCGACGGAAGCTTCAGGCTAGCCTTCACCTGGATGTCACGGACATGTTGTCCTTTTTCCAGGGGATACAGAGTGAGCAAATACCAATTGAGGATAGCGAGTTTGGCGGTAGCCGCCGGGCCAGCGCCGAACCCGCCCTTATCTCCCGGCACGAGATATTCGAGAGAGACCGACACCTCGTTGGCTCCCTCGGGCACGACACAGTGAAAGTCGTAAAGCTCCACATCGTCACGCTTCCAGACGATAGGCTTACTGCCGGATGAGAATTTCAAGCCGGAAAGGTCAATAATCGGCCCGTTCGGTTGATGCTCACCTTGAATCCACTTTGGATAATGCAAGGTCAACGCTCCAGATTTGGCCGGAATCTTGAGCGTCGCCTTGAAAAGTCGCCGCGGTGCCTCCGTAAGATCCGCGTTCAATTCGATCGGCTCGGCTGCGCAGGGGAGACGCAGAAAGTAACAGACAGATCGAAAGTGCTAAACGCATGATCATGATGTAGATCCTGGAATTCCAACGTAAATGCAAACGTTCTAGTGAAAGTATGGCAAACAGAAGTCAATCGCAAGCCACGAAAACGGGACTTTACAGAGAGGGCCGTCAGCTATTGAGAAACTTCGGCCCAGTGAAACCGCGCGGTGCTCCCGTAGTGGTACTCGGCCCACTTGCCGGGCCCGGCGGTTGGCACGACGCCTTTCCAAACTTTCCCCCACCGAAGCCGCTTGGGGCTACGAGGATTCTCGTGTTGGCGTGACGCTTTGCCAGCCGCGAGCGAAAAAACTGCGTCAATGAGCGAAAGCATTATCCTGAAGTCCACTATTGCAGCGGATATTGAGATAGCGATGTGATTCCAGGAGATCGCCGCCCTCCGGACCGCCTCTGTGTGGCCAATCATAAGCCTCATCTCCGACCGGCAAGTGAGTCCTCTTATCCAGCCATAACACGCATCGATAGCCGTAAAATGAACCGGCTGAGCGATCGGGATGGACGGTTTCTATTCGTGTGCAGGCACGGCCATCAATCTCATCGTCCGAGATGCGAACGAGAGTCTTGTTCAAGCGCCGTTCCATTTCCCAGAATCTCGCGGTGCATTCGAGCAAATTGCCGAGCCCCGCTTCAGTAATGCAATGACGGTTTTTCTCAAAGGCGCGTGGGTCATGTGTTTCCACGGACCAAAAACCAAACATGCCCAACATGCCGGCAGGACGCACACGCATCATTCCCTGGTTGCGACCAAAAACATAGCAAGCTTCCAATCCCTTGTCCGAGCCAGGGGCTTCACAGCGCAGGTGAACACTGAAAGGATCACGGCGAACGGTTATGTTCATCACGGTTTCTGGCAACAGCTTACCGTTCACACGTTCTCGACCAATCATGCGAAATTCGCAGTCTTTGACGTTCTTGAAATGCAGGCGCGCTTCGTCGAGCAGAGCGATTGCCTGATCCATGGTCGACGATGGATTGTCGGAGGTGGATTGGGCCAGACCATACTGCCCCGAAAAGAGAGGCCCGAAGAGGATGACGCAGACGGAAAAAGCGTTTGCGGCCGACCGTCTTCCCAGCTGCGCGAGTTGGATGTTGATCATACGCGTGCCTCCGTCGAACTTGTCAAATGGTCAGGGGCAATTGATTCTGCATCCTGATGGGGAGGGGTGCCGACGTGATTCTTTGGCGCGACGGTCTCAGCCTCATTGTAACCTATGGCAAATCAAGGTGTTAGATCGACGGACCGTCGCGCCAACACCAACACGATTTTGGCGCGACGGCCCCCAACGAAGGCGGACACGATGGTCAAATCGTTCGTTGAGAATGCTCGATACGTTAAAGAGTTCCAGGAGGCAAGCGTAAATACTTGGTGTAGATCGTCGGATCGCCCCAGGTGCTAACATCGAAGTGCATTTTGATTTGGTCATCTGCCCGAGGTTGGCCAGCGGAATCGACACCAATCAAAGAGAGAAAGAACTTCTCTTTTTTGCGCTCGGCGCCTCGTACTTTGCCTCCTTTTTTCATGTCGAAGAAAGGAGCCTCTTCGTCGGTATCGTCGACCTTGATCACGTACAGATTTGTATAAGAAGTCATCTCGTAAGGATGGCTTTCCGCTGTCGGCGGGACTCGGAGTCGAGCAGCGCTGCCTACACCTAGAACTTTATGCTCTCCAGCCTTCAGAAAAACGACCGGGCGACGCGGTTGCTCGCGCGGTTCGTCGACGACACCTGCCACTTCCCAGTCAATGCCATCCTTGACCGCTTTCTCGACACTGAACTTCTTCCTCATTTCAGGAGGCCCATAGGTTTTCTCAGCGGCTTCCTCCACCCAGCGTTCGACGAACACCTTATGGAAGCACCCACATGCCGCGATTGTTTCGTAAAAAAGTGGAGAGTTATCGGTGTCGAGTGTGACGCGCAACACGCAACTATCGATATCGGCCTGTTCCAAATCGATGGCTTTCATCCGCGGATGCGCGGGATACCAGGCGGTATAGGTAAGCTGAATATGCTCTTTGCCTTCAATGGGAAGCTTCTTACAGATAGCATAAACGATCGGCGAACCGGCGACATAGGATTTGAGTTCGTTGCCCTCGTGACGCAGATGCGCCTGTCCGATCATGTCGTATTCGGGCGGGTAAGGATATTTCTGAGCCTGAGTATTCACGCGTTGCTGAACGAAGATCGGCGAGTAATATGCAACCAGCGTCTCTGGATCCGCGGTAACTAATTGCGTTCTACTGAGCGGCTTATTGTTCTCGTTGGGAGAGAATACAATCCCGTCACCGCCCAAGGCCTGGATAGGGTCTTCCATCGCCTCCTGTCCAAGCATTGTCCAATGGGCCAGGCTATCGTCGAGCGTTCGCTTAATCAGCTGACAGCCACACAGCGCGAGAACAGAAAACAGCAAAAGGCCGCCAAGTCTCAAAAAAGCTCCTGCAATTCGCATGACAATCCTCCGTAAGGAACTGGACAAGGCCGGTCCCTCGGCATTCGAGCGAATCTGCTGGCCAAGAAACGTTGACTTAAATGGGTTAGCCGTACTACTTTCCGTTGGCTTCGGCGTCAAGGCAGTAAATCTTGACGCGCCATATCAGAAGATGTAACGTACTGCCAAATAAAGGCTTGTCTCCAGCTCGCTTAGTTCCAGGTCAGAACGGTTCTCGCTACCCACACGGAATTCAAGATGCGGAGCACTTAGGAAAGGCCGGGCTGCAATTCCCGCGTCTAGATAAAGCTGTTTTGGCGTGAACGAACGAGTGGCCAAGAATTGAGCATCCGCGAAGAGGTACAACTTCTCGCCTTCGAGCTCCCAGATCATGTAGGCTCTCGCGAACGGACCGGGCTTGAAGATCGTTCCGGCGGCATCGACCATGTCCTTTGTCGGATAGTAGCCGCAGCTTAGGAAAGACGCTCGCGTAACGTCAAAGTCAGGCTTTCCCAGATCATGATAGGTTCCCTCAATATACCAGCGGTTTTCAAGTCCCATGCCATCGTTGTAGCCACTTGGATGGGCGGTTGAATCTCCACGGTTGAGATTGTTAGCGGAATAGACGAAAGCCCGAGCCTCAAGAGAGCCATAATAATTCCAGGCAACGCCGAGGTTTAGATCCAGTTCGCGTTTACTGAAATCGAAGACTCCCTGAGAAGCATTGGTAACTCCAGGCGCTGCTTTCTGGCCCCAAAAGCGGCTATCCATGAACGCATAGACGCGAGCCTCGCGCGAGATCCAGAGGTTGAAATCGAGATCGAGGGAAAAGAGAGGGTGGAACTCGAGTCCATTCGGTGCCACCTGGTCGCCATAGACGTAGCCCCGTAGACCCACAACCCCCCAAACATCCGGGCCCGGCTTATTGACTTCGATCTCCGGACCTTTGAGCGATTCCGGACCGGACGGAGGGGACACTAATTCTTGAGAAATTGGTGATGAACATGCTGTAACGGCAATTTCGGTGCTCGACTCCACATGGGGAGTTGCAGCGCGAGCGATGCACGGGGGAATTGGGTCTTGAGGTGCGACGAAAGGAATTGTGCCACAACCGCTGAGCGCTATCGCACACAGCGGGACGAGCGCGAATCGCATGCAATTCATGGCATCCCTTCCTTTTTTCAAGCCAGGGAGCGAATTTTTGCCAGACGCTCGCACCAGTCATCGCCGGAGGTCGGGTTTCATAACTTTTTCGCATGAATCCGCAAGAGCAAAGGCGGTATCGTATTGTAAATTAACAATCACATTGCGACTGATTTGGCTTACGTTGCAGCCTGAATAGCCTCATCGAGAGCATCAACGACGGCGTCGAGCGCGTCGCCCGTGACTATGAGAGGGGGCATCAAGGTCAGCACGTTTCGACCCGATCCCGTTTTACCAATCAGGAATCCTGCATCCTTCATGCTCTCGAGTATCCGGTCCGTCAACACGGCTGCGGATTCCTTGGAGCTGTCGCGCAATTCAATGCCGATCATCAAACCGAGTCCGCGAATTTCGGCGATCTCGGGCCGTCGCTTTTGCAGCTCAACTAACTGATTGCACAGTCGATTTCCGAGCGCAATGCTTCGTTCACCTAACCGATTTTTCTTATGAAAAGCCAAAGTGGCGATAGCGGCGCGACAGGAAACCAGATTGCCTCCAAATGTCGCAGCGCCCGGTCTGGTGTAATGGGCAGCGATCTCGTCCGTGGTAATGTAGGCGGCAATTGGGAAACCATTGCCCATGCTTTTGCCACGGTCACGATATCCGGGACCACGTCCCAATGTTCCATGGCAAACCATCGACCCGTTCGATTCCAAGCCGTCTGTATTTCGTCGGCTATTAACAGAGTGCCATACTTCGAGCACAACTGCCGAAGCCTCGGCCAATAGTCTTCCGGAGGAACGATGATGCCGCCGTTGCCCTGGATCGGCTCGGCAATTACGGCGGCAATTGTGGCCCGTTTTAGCACGTTTTCAAGGCTCGATAGGCTATCTGAGTGACGAGGCCCCGGGACACCATGCGCTGTTATCAGTGGATTCGCGTCGGTTCGCCACATATCTAGACCCGTCACGCTCATGGCCCACTTGGTGCGACCGTGCAAGCCGTCTTTTAGATAGACGCAATCTTGTCGCCCAGTGGCCAAGGTTGCAAGAAGTAAGGCCCCTTCGTTGGCCTCGCTACCGCTGGCACAGAAAAAACTACGTCGGAGATTACCGGGCGCTAACTCCGCGACGACGCGCGCTAATTCGAGCATCGGCTCAGTGAGGTAAATTGTCGTAGTATGTTGAAGGCGACGTAGCTGATCGATGGCGGCTTCAATGATTTCCGGGTTTGAATGCCCAGCGCTCATTACAGTGACACCGCTGAAGCAGTCGAGGTAAAGACGGCCATCCGAATCGAAGAGATAAGCGCCCTCGCCGCGCACAAGCACGGGTGGTCGCTGATAAAAGTGGTAGACACACGGAACGAGATATTCCTTTTTCGTCGCCAATAGCTGTTGTGTGAGATCCATGATGGCCGCCTTCCTTCCTCAAGCGATTCTCGATTGTTGCGGCATGGAATTTGGTGCCGACCCTTCGATGATATCGATTGGCGGCACTGTTAAACTTAGCCCTAGATCCGCGACCTGGCAGAATAGTACGTGTAAGGCTATACGAACATCAGAAGGCATTAGCACCGAATCGCCGTTGGCGAACATCGATACAAATTGTTTTGTACACTGCCCGGCAGCTCCTCGCCCCATTCGACTCACTCGTAAGAGCACGTCGTCGAGGTGTTCCAGGGCGTATTCCAGACTGCGACGGATCGCAATACATATTTGCTGCATTGCCATCCCGCCCAAGTCACGGCGGATGACGTTCAAGCCTACTGGCAATGGCAACCCGTTGCGTTGACACCACTCAGCGCCGAGATCGATCACGCGCCGCAGGCCGAGTTTTGGGTAGTAAAGTAGCTCCTCATGGATCATCACGCCGGCTTCGATATGTCCTGAATTTACAGCGTCCGCTATTTGATCAAAGGCCATTTCAACCAGCAGTGCCTCGGGACAGAAGCAGCGCAAGAGGAACCAACCTGTAGTGGGAATTCCGGGGACGCCAACGCGACAGCCGCGCAGGCTTTCGAGCGTTCGTTCCGTTTTGCTAACCAGAACCGGACCGTATCCCCGTCCGACACTTGTGCCCACACTGAGAATCGCATATTGGTGGGCGATTTGCGGGTAGAGCACCGAGGATATGGCCGTGACGTCGTATTCGCCGTGCAAGGCAGCGCGGTTTAGCACGCTCATCGGATCGCGGCTGAAGATGGGCCGGTAGCCCTGTAACTTGATACGTCCCGTCTCTAGAGCGTCGTAATAAAAGGCATCGTCGCTGTCGGGCGTATAAGCGATGCTGAGTCGCTTTATGTTTGCCATAAAATCCTCCTTGATTAGTACAATCCCATTTGGAAACGTCCCGCTAGCGTGGATGGCGTTTGCGGGTTCCGCAATCCATCTGCCGATCCGCCAAGCACGCTAGCTTCTAGACTCGCTGGTATTCGCTCTGCCTGGTCGCGTTCCAAAACTCCAATAAGCAGGCAACTTTCGTCAAGGCGATGAAACAGGACGCGGCCACTTTGACCTCGTTCGAGAAGGCGCGGTGGCCATTGTTGGACAGCAGTGCCATCATCCGGCCAGTCCACAACATGAAACTGAACGCGATCATTGAGCGGGTAATAGTCCATGGCGAGGCGATGAGTGTCAGCAACCTCCATTACCACACCGAATAGAGTGTTGCCATAGCCCGCGAGGTGAACCGCTCGCGGAAAAGCGACTCGGAAATCGTTTACCGATTCGGGTGTCAGGCTCATACCACCATAATGAACGCCGCGAATGGCCTCGCGCTGATGATCATTTAGGCGCTCGGCCAGCGCATATAGCGCTGGAGGCGTGATGAAGAGTACTTCGATTTCTTCGCGACGCATCACTTCTAGCGCTTGATTGGTTACGTGTTCGAGATAACGCTGCCAGCCAGTGGATCCCTCGACCAATCGCTTTGCCCAGCGGGGATCGAAATCGACGCTGAATGGATCCATGCTGCCTGTTTGCCGTGCTAACTCGCGAACTACCTTGCCGATGATGTGAGGTCCGGTTGGTCCAACCCATAGCCACGGTTTACCCTGAGGGAATCCCGTCGCCTCCGCGACGCGAAGGAATGGTGTTATGAACGCTTCCTGGAATTCATCATCAAGGTACGCCGTCGCACACGGCTCGCCGCTAGTCCCCGCCGTCTCACCGACAACGAATCGCGGCCACTGCTTGTGAAACGCTCGGGGAATGAAGGTGCGGCACCGGATTGTGCCGCAGATCCGCTAAAGGCATAGGGCCGAGCAGCCAGAGGTCATCGAATGTGCGTATGCGATCGCGAATACTCCAACCAAGCTGGTGCTGCCGTTGCAGCCAATAAGTGCTGCCCAAATCGGGATGAAAATGGAGTTGAAGCAAATCGCGAAGTCGGTCATCCGAGGCAAGTGTGCGCTCCGGGGATTTATCGTGCTTGAGTTTCATATGTCTTTACTTCCCATGTCTATCCAAATATCGGAAGATAGTCTCCACAAGCCAATCTTCGTGACCTCGGAAAAAGTGGTTGTCACACCGCTTCTTTTCGAGATGCCAAGGCATGGAGAGCGTACTTAGCCATGCCTCCAGATATGGCATTTCCGTGGCGAAATCGTCCTCCGAAGCCACGACGAGCAGTGGGTTGTAAGTGGAGCGATAGGAATCGTAATTATGTTTGCCCACTGTGGGGGCGATGAGGACGAGCGCGGAGAGGTCCTTTCGCGGTTCGATGTAAGGAAGTAGTACACAACCGAAGCTATAGCCGACGAGTGCCACCGGTATGCCGGAAGCAGATTGATGGAGGAAATCGAAAGCGGCCTGGACATCATGCCAGAAATCCATCTCTGCAGGCGCGTGCGATGTCTTCCAGAACTCCGCTAAATGCTGAGCAACATCGACTTTTGGCCCTTGACTTCGGCCCACGCCACGATAGTCGAAACGGAGCGTGAGCATCCCTTTTTTTGCCAAACCATCGCCCACACAACGCACGACGTTGTTGCGCATGTTGCCGCCGAGAAGCGGATGAGGGCCGGCGATTACGATGGCCCCGGTTGCGCTACCTATTTCCGGATAAGCCAATTCCCCTTGAAGGAGATAGGAGCCAGAAAGAAACTCGACATGCTCCGTAACGATTGCTTGCTCAGAGTCGGCTAGGAATGGCATCCATCATCTCCGTTCGATGGGGTGGCGCGACTGGATTTTCGGCGAGGAATTGCCCAAAGAGGACAGCCAGCTTGAGTGCGGTCTCCAGGTCGCCAGTTATGGCGATTCGTTGCTCGAAGAAAGCTTCCTGAGGAGTGAGCCTGCCGGTGATGACGGCCTGAAAGGTCGTCGAATCAGTTCGGTAAGTTACTGTCAATTCCTCTTGCAATCCGCGCCTAACCTGGACTAACAAGCCCTGCCTCCACGTGCAAGTCCATTGCCCGCCCTCAGGTCCTACTATGTCGATGGAAACTGCGAGATCAAGCCCCACTTCCCTTGCCAATCGCGAACGGCGAGCTTGCCTGGGGAAAACCTGCTCAATGTAGTCCGCGCAGCGCAAGGAGACGGACGGGTGACGGTGTGCCCGAATAGTATTCTGACGTTTGCGACCCCACCGATTGACTGCGGCAAAGCGGATCAAACGCTCTAGAAACGGGCGATCAACCGTCGGCGGTGGAAGGTCTGGCAACGCCTCCCAAGTATTCAGATCGGAGAATTCTGGAGTCCCACCAAGATATGGCCAGTATTCTTGAATGCCCTCAAGGAATACTTGCTCCAGCCGGCTGGCATTCTCGACGCCATCAGGGCCGGCGAATTCGACGCCGGCGATTTTCAAAATCTCGGCCCCGATGTCGCGTATGAGGCGGGTTGCCACAGGGGACCTGGAAACTAAGTGGAACGTGCGCCCGTGACAATGTGGCTTGCCTGTAATCTCGACGATCGCTCGAGAAACCCAGTCAACTGGAACGAGATTCCATGGCTCGTCCCCTGTGAGGGTCAATCGAAGAGGTAACGAACTGCTGTCGCCTGCTGAATTCAGTGCTGCCAGGCGAACCCCTACTTCGAGGAAGCGGTACAACCCGGTGAAGGTGCTCGTGTACCCCGTATCGGTGTCGCCGACGATGATCGCGGGCCGATAGATCGTCGCCTTGACACCGGGGAAACGACGAATTAATTGCTCTGCCTGAAACTTACTTTCTTCGTAGGCGTTGTGGAACGACTGGTCCTTATCGAGCTCGTCTTCAGCGATCGCGCCCGTCCGTCGTCCGCAAATGAATGCCGTCGACACATGGTGAATATCGGCTAGACCGACTTCTTGACAAAGCGCGAGGAGATACTGAGTGCCCCTAACGTTGGTCCGCCACGGCTCGCCGTCGGAATTTTCGTGAAAGGTTAGATTGGCCGCTGCGTGAATCACAGATCGGCAATTTTGTCCTATCCAGCGTCGATCGGCCCGCGATATGTTCAATCCGACATCGCCAAGATGACCAATTAGGACTGTCGGGCTCGGCAATTTTCGATGGAGCCGATCGCTCCAGAAGGCGATGATTTGGCCAATGCGGTCCGCGGCTCGCGCCTTTCGTGAATCTCGAACAAGGACGGTCACCTGGTTATCTGTTAGCAGTAGGTCACGCAGAAGGTACTGGCCAAGCAGGCCAGTTGACCCTGTCAAAAAAATACCTCGCCGTGTTGGCATGTTTCGATCCTTCGATGCGAGGGTGCAAGGTCTTCCATTACTGAGCTAAAGTATAAACTATCGCGACATCGGCTCGCGTCAACACGATGAAAGCTGACACAACTTACAAGTTGTTTACACGATCTTTTGTAGCGTGTTGCGCATGACCTAGATGTGTCGATTACAAAGGGGCAATTACCGTCGCTGAGAATAGGGCTAATAGATATCTCGGTCGCCGTGGAAACCGGATTGTCTTTGGCCTACTCCATCAGCTCCGAGACAGGGCCGCCCCAGTCAGCTCCGGACGACACCCATAAATCCCGAATCTTCACGATCCGCGCATCCCCGAATGGAGGGGCCGGGAAAAGCTTCTTGGTGGCATAAAGGACATTCCAGGTGCGAACCCGGGCCAAGATAATACCAGCATCGACCCGAGAGTCATCTACAACCTCGATGTCCCGCCGCACATCCGGAGCTAAGAATCGGCTTACAACCTGCCCGGACCGGTACTGCCGCCGCCGCAACCAGCGACGAATCTGTTGAAAGCCGGGGCATTGGGCTGTGAAGCGATCGATTCCAATTAACAGACCACCGGCAGCGATAGACACAAATATGGCAAGTGGGAACGCGCACACCACGCCAACGATGAACAGGCCAACGAGGATCGCGTAGTCCCACCCCATCTCAGTCTTACCTCCGCCACTGAATTAGCCCAATTGCACCTTTCGCTTACTCAAACATTTTCTTCCGCCGCACGGCCGACGGCGCTTTCCTGGCCAGCCAGGCTCACACCATATTGTTGGAACCTCAGTCCTCGTAATCGGGCCAATCGTATGTCCCGTCGGATGTCCCCACGCCCAAGTAACACGCGGCGGCTCGTGCAATGGACGCGAACACCCCGCGGCCCGCAACGACTTAATGATCTGGAGTATTAAGCGGTAGCCAAATCGAGACGGCAGGCGAGCAATTCATTGAACCGGGACCGAAGGTTGTCTCGGCGCTGGGGAGTCCACCATTGGAAGAACTGCTGCCGCGATTGATTCAAGCTTTCCTGTTCGTATTCGAGCAAGCTCCGACCGGGGCCTCTTTTTAACGGGTCGTAACCATTGTTCGTTCTCTGGCGCAAGTGCGATAGGGCGATCACATGGTCGTTGATCTCTCCAAGTTGTTGCTGCAGAGTCTCGACGGCCTGATAGAGCGCCTCGGCAAAGTCCGGCGGGAACGCCCCAGCAAGCAGTTCCATTTCGTAGCGAAGCTCTTTGGCACGAATTCGAAACCGGTGAAGAGTCGCGACATCCGTGTCCTCGGTCGGTACCATCTTGAAGAACCGGTTGACAGTGCGCCACAGGTGCGTCCTTGCCCACTCACCGAAGCGGGGGTTTTTCGAAGCGCCTTTGCCTTTGAATCGACGCCGCACACCGCGTAACAGCTTCTTGACCAAGCCCTGGAAGCGGTTCTCTTTCTGTAGGCGACGGTTAACTGCCCGAATCCGCCGCTGTGCCTTGCGGCGCCGCGACCGGATTTTATCTAGCAAACGTCGAGCCTGCGCATCGGAGTGGCCATCAGACAGCCGCTGCGCGAGCACGTCGTAATCCCGCGCCGCGCCGGCGGCCCGCCGGATCCGTTTCAACTGCTTTGTTAACTGTGCGGTTCGATTGCGCGGCAACATATCGGCAAATAGGCGCAGCGCAGCCATCGCTCGTCGCGTTGCTACGCGGAGTTCATGGACGTATTCGATGTCCTCTTCGGACTTCGCAGCAGCCAGAGGCAAATAGTGATGCACGGCAGCAAGTCGAGACCGCAGTGTTCGGTCCGCGACCTCACTGGTCCGGTCATCGGGCGAACCGTCGGTAAGCCATTTGTCTATTCCAGCCATCGCCATATGTAGGCTCCGCATAACACATGTGTTCCGGCTTTTAGGCCTACTGCGGGCCAAAAATAGCTTAGAGCCTATCCGAAAAAGGGGACGGGCACCATTGTGCGCAGCACCCTTCGGGCCGTTCCGGCAATGGTGCCCGTCCCCTTTGTGCGCCGTGCCAAGGCGTGACTTTTCAGTGGGTGCGAATCCCACCCGGCAACTGGTCGTTCCAGCCGGTAGCAATCGGAGCGGCAGTGGAGGTAACGAAACTGTCGAAGCCTTCGATGGAAAGGGTCGTTTGAGCGACTCCGCGAGCAGGCAGGCCGTAACGTGAGTGAACGCTGAGCAGGCCTCGAAACGGGTAATGTGGTAGCCGACCCAGCAAAGGGATGGGGAAGGCCGCAGACGCGAGGATACAGGGGGAACGACTTTAGCCCCACCCGCGTTGCCACCGGGGTAATGGCGACGGCATGTCGGCATAGGAAAGTTAACGCAACACGGGAAACCCCCTGCGGTGGCAGCAGTGCCAACCGGACGCCCGCGAGGGACAGGCCGGGCCGCTTGGGGTGGCGGAGAGGCTCGTAGTACCGCTGAAGCCGGGTAACGCCGGTGGAGGGAAGGGGCCTTGGTTCAAGGACAGCGTCCGAAGGAAAGAGAGCCAGGAGATTGGTGATGAGCCTAACACCTCCCGATACGGTTCGGAAACTCCAGGAGACGTTGCATGCCAAAGCGAAGAGAGCACCCACCTATCGGTTCTATGCGTTGTACGACAAGGTGTACCGGGCCGATGTGCTGGGCCATGCGTACCTGTGCTGTGCCGCTAACGACGGCGCGGCGGGGGTGGATGGCCAGACGTTCACGGACATCGAGGAGTACGGGCTGGACCGTTGGCTGGGTGAACTGACGGAAGAACTCCGAAACAAAGCGTATCGCCCGCAAGCAGTCCGACGGGTGTACATACCGAAGTCGGATGGCAAACAGCGACCGTTGGGCATTCCAACGATCCGCGACCGCGTCGTGCAGATGGCTGTGTTGCTCGTCTTGGAGCCGATCTTCGAGGCGGACTTGCAGCCGGAACAATTTGCTTATCGGCAAGGCCGAAGCGCTCTGGACGCGATCGAGCAGGTCCAGTTGTTGCTAGACAACGGGCATACGGAGATTGTCGATGCGGACTTGAGTGGGTACTTCGATAGCATCCCCCACGCCGAGTTAATGGCATCGGTGAGCCGACGGCTTAGTGACGGGCTACTACTGGCCCTGATCAAAAGCTGGTTGGAGGCACCGGTGGAAGACCTTGGAGATCGTGGGGACAAGCGTCGAACGACTCGCAACAAGGACGAGGGTCGCGGCACCCCGCAAGGGGGCGTGCTCTCACCGCTGCTGGCGAATCTCTACATGCGTCGCTTCGTGCTGGGCTGGAAGACAAACGGGCATGCCAATCGTCTTGAGGCGCGTATCGTCAATTATGCGGACGACTTTGTGATCTGCTGCCGTGGTACGGCTCTTGAAGCCGAGGCGGTGATGCGGCGCATGATGTCGAAGCTGCGGTTGACGGTGAACGAGACGAAGACCCGGGTTTGCCGCTTGCCGGACGAGACGTTTTCGTTTTTGGGTTACACGTTCGGTCGGAACTGGTCGCCGAAGACGGGGCGTAGCTACATCGGTCCCCGTCCGGCCGTCAAGAAGATCCACGGGATCTGTGAGGTGATCCGCGATCAGACCAGCCGAACGTGGCAGTGGTTGTCTTGCCGGGCGTTAATAACTCGCGTCAACAGCCGACTGGTGGGCTGGGCGAACTATTTTTGTCTCGGTAACACGGCCCCGGCCATGAAGCAGGTGATGGCGCACACCTGTCAACGGCTCCGTCAGTGGCTGGGTCGGAAGCACCGCGTGCAGGGTACGGCCCGACAGTGTTATTCGGATCGTTACCTGCGTGAGGACCTGGGATTAGTGTGGCTTCCAGGGCGACCGCGACCTCGCGTCTTGTGCGCGAACGCATGAGTTACCTTGTCCGAGAGCCGGATGCCTTAATAGGGCCCGTCCGGTTCGACGAGCGGGAAGTGGAAACGGGGCATGGCCGGGAGATTGAGGCACCGGCCAACGAAAGGGCCGGATACCGCTGGACTCGACCTAAACCACCGCGCCACTTCTCGACTCTACTCTTGCCGTCCGCCTCTGCTGCTTAGTTGGTTGTTGAGGGGCCGGTTACAGAACTAATTCTTTCTACGACAGGTGGGCGACATGCGGCGAGCAGCGATCATTTGTTTCCTCCTCGCTTTGGCAGCTGGCTGCGGCGTAGCTGAGAAGAAGTCTCTCCAACAATTCTTGGACGCGGTCGCCGCGTCGATTAGCCACCGCTATGACGATCAGCTCAAGGATGTTCCGGGCCCGGAGCGGTAAGTACGGTTCCGGGTGCTCTTCGCCCGTGACCAACTTGCCGCAGCCGATTCGTACCTGGCTTCCCGACCGCGTATCGGGGATGGCGCACGCCGATTGGTGGATGAATACCGCATGGCGAAAGCCGACGAGTTGGAGCTATATGAGCGATTGCTTGCCGAAAAGAGATACGAGACGAGCGAATCGGAGAATAAGCAGGAGGTCGAGCTACGGGCTAAGGCCCAGCATTGTTTAGAGACAATCGGTCGTATGATCGACAAATAAGTGGTCGCGCCGGCTCACCTGCTTTTGCAGCCTTCTGAATCTTATTTGTATATGAAACTATAAGTGCCACGAAAGCATGTGACCCTGGAGCGACGATAGGACCAGGGAAGTTAGCAGGGGACCAGAAAAGGAGACCAGAAAAGGTGTCAGGAATGCCCGTCCCGTGTTGTGCGTCCAAAATCGCGGCGACCCCTTGATATACCGAAATGTGTGGGTCGTACCTGCGAAGGAATGAGCCGAACGAGACCGATTCAGGGCGCTGTCTCGACATAACGGAGCTCTTCCTCGGGGAAAACTCACTGACTATCCGAGCACGCCAGGCGTCACTTCACCGGACGTTTACATTGAAACCGATCTAACCCTGCTGGGGGCATGTCGCGTAACGCCGGGTTAATAATGACCGCCATTACCATTGATAGAGCCAAACATAGGTCGTGTATTGAGTAGCGGGTGGATCGTGAAGCATTTTTCCATTAAGCGTCTCTCCACAGCGACAGGTTAGGCGAAGCCCTTCGTGAAAAAACACTGGGTCATCTTCATGGAAGCGATATCCCGACCACTCATTATCCTCCTTCTTGAAATGCGTCACGCCGGCGATCGGCGTTGCATAGCGTCCCTTGTTGAAATAGTAGGTACCCAAGAAGTAGTCTTCGAAACCAGATGAAAGCATCACGGGCTCCTTGACATTCCCGCTGTAAGACCGGATACACCCTTCCATCCAACTTAGATCTTTCCAATCGTCGGATTTCCGCAAGCCTTTCGCAGCCACAAACACTTGATACAACGCACCATCGCCCTTAACGGCACAGAGTGCGAACTCTTCCAGTGGCTTCGCCATATAGTTTTGCAGCTTATAGAGTCTCAAACGGGCGTTTTCAGGCAAGCGCACGCCACCAATTTCGACAGGAAGATTCTCCGTTCCTCTGATGATCCACCAGAATTCTGGCTTGGGGTCGGAGCCTTGGCTGAGTTGCCCAGACACCCGGACACTTTTGCCGAACGGAATCCGGTAAGTGTTGTAGATGCCGCTTGGATCGCCCGTCTTGCCGAATCGGGCGATGCCCCAAGGAGCGAAACTATCGCTAAAACCGATGCCATGTCCGGCATACAATTCCATTTCGATTGCAGGCTTGTCCTCGCCATCTACGTAAACCCGGATGCGTGTATTCTCGATCCCCTTGAAATTGCCCCCAAACCACATGTGGGTCAAACAGCCTTTTCCTTCGTATCGGAAAAGATCCGCTTCCTTTTCTATGCTCAAAGGCGAAACTTGTTTGCCCATCGTGCCGAACGTCTTAAGTCCAGATACTGCAATCAGGGGCAAAGCGTTCTGTGGCTGTATCGTTGGCTCCTTTTTCTCCTGGGCATTAGCGACGACGACCCATTGGCCGCTAGCCGTCATCCACCCAAGTAATGTTCCGCATGCCAGCGCGAAAGTTGCGATAAGAAGCCTTGACAATATCCTGGCTTTCTTCAATTTCTGTGCAGTTTCGGTGGTTTTGTCAGGGCCTTCCAGCATCGGAATTTTCTTCAAGATACATCTCCTCATAAAGCAAAAAGATTAATTCAGGCCAAACATCAGCACTCAAACAATTATTATCGGAATAACCCGCTACTTTGAGCCGATATATTCAATTGCTGAACCGATCAGCCTCTGAAAGCAAATTCGAGGACGCTGAATATTTGTCGCAGGGGTCCCACATAGTAAGCGAACAGATCCGCCACCAGGCCACGCCGCGGCTTGACCTGAGGCCCGTGGTCGTTATTTTCCGCCAGGGAACTCGATCAGTGTCCGCCGCATGGCTTCCGGTGGCTTGGGCGCGAAAACGCGATCGCCGAGTGTGTTGATGATGTGAGCGATCTCGCTGCCGGCCTGACCGTCTAGCCAGACCGTAGTCAGGTGGTGGAACTTGACTCCGGGGACGGCGGGCGCCTCGATGGCGCAGTTGGCCTTTACGGGCGTGTCGCGGAAGTAGCAATACACCCCCACGCCCCACGCCTCGTGATTGGTCACACCGTTGGCGACCTTATACGAGGCAAAGCCGTTGGTCTTACCGCTCATCCAGGACTTCTGGTTGGGCACGTCATACGGCATCTCCGACTGGTACATATACATCCGGCCGCCGTTGCCGTTCCAGACCGTCTGGTACTCCTCGTGGTGCTCGTTGAATAGGCCATAGATGGTCACGTCCTTGCCGTTGACGACCAGACCGTTCTTCGTCGGGTTGGTCGTCCAGCCGACGCCGGCGCCGTGGTCCGCGCGCCAAATCCACAGCTGGTCCGCCACGACATTATTGCTGTTGATCTGGATGCCCACGTCGTTCTTGCCTGCTGCGGGACCGCCGGTGCGCACCGTCAGGTCATGGAGGAAAGTGGGGTTGGTCGAGTGATCGGCCTTGCTTTCCGCGGGACCGACCTCCAAGAGCGTCGACGACTTGACCGGACCGGCGTCGAGGATCAGGCCGGAGATTTTCACGCCGCCCACGTCGGCCGCCGAGATAATCGGCAGGCCATTTGTCGGCATCAGCGATGGCACGCCGAGGCCGAAGAGAATGGTATCGGGCTTGGTGATACGAAGGGTGTCATCGAGCGAATAAACACCCGGCGTGAACAGGATGTGCTTACCCTTGGCCAGAGCGGCATTGATGCGCTCGGCAGTCGCCTCTTTCGGCTGGGCGATGTAGAAGCGATCGATGGGAATCGCTTCGCCGGGCGTCGGGCCGTTGAGCCAACTAACGCCCCTAGTGTTCGTTTGGAGCGCTGGAACGAAGACGCAGTATTCGCCGGAGCTGTCGAGAAAGATATAAGGCTTTTCCCGAATGACGGGCGTCTTGTCCACGACTGTATAAGGCGGGTTCGGGAACGTCCCTTTGGGGGTGTTCTCACAGCCCACGAAGACCATGTTCCAAACAGCATTGCTCCACTCGGACCATTTGCTGTTGCGGGAGAGCCACTGTTGCTGCGAGGCGGGAACGACCTTGCCGTTGACGACCGAGTCGGCCAGAAACCCGCCGCTGGCATATCCCACGTTTCCCTTGGAGCCCCAATCGAAAAGCTGCAGCTCGCCCTTAACGTGCAGTCGGCGCAAGGGGGCGGCCTGAGAAATGGCGATCCGGGTCACGCCCTTCGTATTCTTCCACGGCACGTCGGACGACGGCAGGATGGCGAGGTTCTCCACAGTCCGCCAAAAGTTGTCCAGGGCCTTGCCGTCGGCCCATTTGGCGTTGATGGTCAAGGCCCCGTCAATCAGCACGTCGTCGGGGTTTCGTCCCAGGCCCGCCACGTGGGTGTAGAAGCCCACCTTAAAGTCCACCTTATACGTGCCCGGCTTAAAGAGCAGTGCATAGCGCTCGGGACCGAAGTGGTTGGTCTCCATCTTTGAAAAGATGTCATTCGCGGCTTTTTCCACGTCGGCGGCGGGCATTTTTGGGTCGAACACGAACACGTTCGGGCCGAAGATGGTGGAATTGGCCTTAGGTGGCGGGGCATCGAAGGCGACAAACAGCAGCACATGCCACATGGCAGCGGAGGCGGGTAAAACCAGAAGGATCCAACGTGTTAGCAAGTTCATTTTATGCACTCGACGAACTGCTTGTCGCAACTTCCCGAGGTAACCGGCGGTGGATTTCCTTTCCGGGACAGCCCTAACCGATGAGCCCCAGTATAGGCCCTCTCTGATTCTCGAACAGTTCCAAGCTGCCTGCAAGATTCGCCGACCGGCCTCACGTACGATCCAGACCGATCGCAATTGGGTCGAAGAAGTTTCGCGGTTTCAGCGCTATCGTATCGGCCAATGGATTCATCCCGACCAGATGGACGTACCGGAAGAGGGGACTGTCTCGCCGCCACGCGCTGCGGCTCTCGTTTGTCATAAAAAGAAAAGGGGTAGGCAGTAAATTAAATGGCGTCTTATTAAACGTGCCCGTCCCCATTTCTGAAACACGGGCATCCCGCAAGCGCGGCTCAAAGGGTACGAAGGCGGCGAAGTCAAGGTGATTCGCAGCGGCGCGTGTGCGAAGTGCTATACTTGCGGTGCCTTGTCCGGGTGCTGCTAAGACGTGCTACGAAAAGCGAACCGGTCGCCGCGGGTCCGCGACCATACCAGCGGCCGGAGCATGCGCACACTATCAAAAGCTGGTAGCGTGACCGACCGGCGCTTGCACTGATCGGTCCCGCTACCAGCGCCAAAAGGCAATGTGCAATCACGCTTCTTGCGCCCGCGATTCCAGTACGCGGCTCAGCATCTTCACAAATGTCGCTTCGCTCGCCGCGCCGACGGACTTGTCCACCGGCTGATCGCTGCCCTTGAACAGGAGTACCTGCGGGATCGCCGAGATGCCGTAACGCACGGCCACGTCGGGATGCTCGTCTGTGTTGAGTTTGCCGACTTTTACTTTGCCTACATAGGAATCCGCCAGCTTGTCAATCGTCGGCGTAAGCGCCCGGCAAGGGCCGCACCAGACCGCCCAAAAATCGACCAAAACCGGCACTTTGCTCTGCACCACTTCTGTTTCCCAGTTTGCTGCAGTCAGCTCGACCACGTTGGCGCTGGCCATGTTACTCCCAACCTTTCCTTTGATGAAACAAACATTATCGGGCTTATATCCCGGTCACGAATCGTCGCGCAATCAAAATCATTATAACATCGACGCTCGGCTTGGCGACGGTTCGGTGCCGCTTGGCGTCGGCGGATGCATCCAGATTCCTAGGGGGATCGCTTTTGCAGGTGCATTCGCCAGAATGCGGCAGCGCTGGAAAGGTCGTAGCACTCTGGCGAATTTGGCTACAAGACCGATCAAGGCACCTTAGAGCCTATCCGAAAAAGGGGACGGGCACCATTGCCGGAACGGCCCGAAGGGTGCTGCACACAATGGTGCCCGTCCCCTTTTTCGGATAGGCTCTTACTCCTAGCACACTATTCTCGCATCGCGTATCATTTCCATCAGGGCTTTCGTGGCGGTTCGACGGAAATCTTTGCCCATACACCGAGAGCGGCAGCGGAGGGACGGTCCATGAGCGCGGTCGTGCAGGCGACGTGTCCGGGATGCAAGAAGACGCTGCGCATCCCCGCCGATTGGATTCAGCAATCGATCCGCTGCAAATACTGCGGCCTCGTCATGCAAGCAAAAACCTCCACGGCCGCCGCTCCCGCGACAGCTGAGCGCGCGGCACCACCGCCTTTGCCGACGGCCAAACGACCCAGCGCGCCGCCGCCGATTCCCGGCGCCAAGGCCCCTTCCGCCAGAACTGCCACGAATGGACACGCTCAAACCGCTGCGAACGGGATTGATCCCTTTGCCGATCTTGACGTCACGACCGAAGCGGCCCCCGTCGCCCCCTCGCGCCGACGGCGAAAAAAAGGCGTTTCTTGGGTCGGTCCTGCCATCGTTCTCGGTGTACTGATACTCGCTGGCACAGCTGTTGCCCTGAGTTGGTCGCGCATCGCCGCGCTCCTTTCGCCATCGAGCGCGACCCCGATTGACGATCCGCCGGCTGAAGATCCTAAGAACTTCTCGAAGCCCGCCAGCACTGCCAAATCCGGCAATCCTATGCTGGATACCAGTCCGTTGCCGCGGCGTGCCCTTCTTATCAGCCTGCACAATTACCTCTATGCCAATCCGATTCATTTCGGCCCGCCTGGACCGGATCCGTTCGGCACAAGCAACATTCTCGGCCTGGTAAACAAGCTGAGCAGTATCTTACATATTCCGCGAAATCAGATGGCATATCTCAGCGATATGCCACCAGGCGCCGACGCCAAGCCTCCGCTCAAAGCCGTCATCGAAAAGACCGTCGCGAGCTTTCTCGCCGACTCACGCGCGCAGGATCGGGTCATGCTTTTCTTCGTCGGCCATTCGATCGAAATCGAAGAGCACCTCTATCTCGTGCCGATCGAAGGCGAATTGAAGAACCCCGATAAGGCCAAACTGATTCCGTTGACGTGGTTTTACGACGAGCTGAGTAAATGTAAGGCACGGCAAAAGGTCCTGGTCCTTGATGTCAACCGCTACAATCCGACGGGCGGTATCGAACGCCCCATCAGCGGCAGCCTATCGGCCAAGTGCGAAGCGCAGCTAAAAAGCCCGCCGCCCGGCGTCCAGGTGTGGTGCAGCTGCTCAAAGGAGCAGGAGTCGTTTGAAACCGACCGGGCACCGATGGGCGTTTTCCTCGAACGGCTCGCTCATGTTCTCAATACGCCGAAGGAACAAGGCGGCTATCAGGGCACGATAGTTCGAGGGAGCGACCCATTGCCGATCGAGAAGCTGAACGAGCTGGTGGACGCGGGAATCAAGAAAGAACTACAGCCAATGAAATTGGCCCAGACGCCATTCGTCGCGGGCAAGGAGCCTGCGGACGGAGCGGCCTTCGACGCGAAAGAGCCGGCAGCGCCGTCGCCCACGATCTTCAACCCCGTCGCGGCGGGCCTCGCCGGTGGCGAGAAAAACGCTCAGCTAGTGAAAAGCGTCCTGAGCGAGATCGGTACGCCGCCTGTCAAAGCGTCGAAGCGCGACACCGCCATACGTTTTGAGGTCTTGCCGCCATTTGAGCCGCGGAAAATGGAAGCGTATGTCGCTCCCGTGAACAAGGACGACGAGTTTCAAAAAGCGATTCACGAAGCTGCGCGTGATCCTCTGGGCGCTGACGCCGGGAGCGCCGCCGGCCGACCTGAAGGCCGACGTCGACAAGTATCGTAAGGATGACAAGATAAACCTCAGAATTTTCACGGAAGGGTATCGAGCAGAAGCTAACGAGGCCACGTTCAAGAAGCGCATCGAGGGGGAACAGCGCGGCGTGGCGGATATTTTACGCGAGCTCGATAACGCCGTATCAATATTGAAAAAAGTGGAACCGTTGCGTGCCAAACAGCCGAAGCGCTGGCAAGTCAACTTCGATTTCATGCAGGCTCGGGTGGATGCCCAGTTCGCCTATGTCATGGAGTATCAATCGAAACTCGGCGAGATGCGCAAAGAGCTGCCGCCGCGTGATCCAAACACCGAAGCCGGCTGGAAGCTGGCGGCTCAGGAAAAGCTAACCGGCGATCCGGCCGGGACGAAAAAAGCCGCGAAGTCGATCAAAACCTACGAGCGCATCGCCAAGGAAAACGAGGGCACGCCCTGGGAGGTCCTCGCCAAACGCGAAATGCTGACCACGCTCGGCATGCAATGGAAGGCGAGTAGTAATCCGTGATTTCAAAGCCCCCTCGCGCCTGAATGGGCGCGGGAGTTTCTCGGATTTGGAACTCTATGAACAAATCGCAATGGGTAGTCGCCGTGGCCTGCCTACTCGGCGTGGGAATCTGGGTGGGACGCTGGTCCGCGCGGCGCAAGAAACAAACACGGCGCCCGAATCGAAAGCGGTCAAACGTCCTGACGATCCTTGGGCCAAGATGCTGAGCTGGGAAGAGTGGAAATATCCCAACTCCCAAGTTTTCAGCAACCTCTCCGGCGGCGGCGGATCAACCGAGAAGATACAGGTCGGTCCAACTTCCGTCGTCGTGATGCTCACTCCAGACGACTATGAAAAGGTTCTGGAATTCTACGCAGCCAAATTCGGAGCCAAGATTCTGACCTCGTACTCTGGCAGCGGACCAATCGGCTTCGTCGGCAATGATCAAATCGTCGGCGGTCATGTCGTCTCGGACGTGACTCGATCGCCCGATGACGGCGGCCCCGGCCGCGAACGGCCCGTCAAAATCAAGATGCTGGCCCGCCGAACAAGCGAGTATGATCTGACCTTGGTCATCAGCAAGTCGGAAGGTGAAAAGATGACGCACATTATGCTGGCGTATTTCCCGAGCCCGTGAGTTGGCTACTTAAAGGAGTGTCTATGAAGACGATGGCCTGGACCGTGCTGATTCTCATCTTGAGCAGTATCGCAGTCGTCGCGGCGGACGATCCCGAGAAGACCGCGACGAAGGACGAAAAAGCCAAGAAACCCGCGGTTTATGATGAAAAGGCTGACGCCAAAGCCCAGATCGACGCCGCCATCGCGGCTGCCAAGCGTGAGAATCGCCGCGTCCTCATTCAATGGGGCGGCAACTGGTGTTCGTGGTGCGTGGCCTTGCACGATCGTTTTCGGACGGATCGGGACATCGCCAAACTGCTGAAATATGAATACGACATCGTCTACGTCGATATCGGCAAGATGGACAAAAACCGCGAGCTGTATCACAAATATAAGGCCGAGCTGAGTAAAAACGGCGTGCCGTATCTAACCGTCCTCGATGGCGACGGCACGGTCTTGGCAAACCAGGCGACCGACCCCTTTGAAACGAAAGAGGGCGGCAAACAGGGCCACGATCCGAAGAAAATCATTGAGTTTCTCACGACCCATCAAGCCAAGCCGCTCGACGCGGATGATGTCCTCAAGGCCGCTCTCGAAACCGGCGCGAAGTCAGACCGAGCCGTCCTCCTCCATTTCGGCGCTCCGTGGTGTGGCTGGTGCCATCGCCTCGACGCCTGGCTGCTACAGCCGGAGATCTCCAAGATTTTGGGCGCGGATTACCTCGATGTGAAAATCGACGTCGACCGCATGACCCACGGCAAGGAACTCTTGACGCGCTATCGCGAGAGCGAAAAAGGCGGCATCCCCTGGTTCGTAATGCTCGACGGCAAAGGAAAAGCGCTCGCCACTAGCGATGGGCCCAAGGGCAACATTGGCTTCCCCGCGAACGCGGAAGAAATCGCCCACTTCGTCACGATGCTGAAGGCGTCGAAAAAACGTTTGTCGGAGAAAGAGATCGACGAATTGGCGAAGTCATTGGAGCCGAAGAAAAAATAGGCAAAGACCCGATTGTCTAGCCGCGATTCCGCTCGTCTGAGGGTTGGGTGCCATGCTTACGCTTGCGTAAGCATGAGAACAGCCATGCCGTTGTTTAACTGGCGGCGAAGGGGGAACACGATACAGACATGCTTACGCAAGCGTAAGCATGGCACCCACAATTCAGCCCTTAAACGAACGTATTGCGGCCAAACATTGTGAAAACCTCACATGGATTGGAGACCTGTATGACAGCGCTTCGCTGGAAACGCTCCGGTTTTACTCTCATTGAACTTCTCGTGGTGATCGCCATCATCGCGGTGTTGATCGGCTTGCTCTTGCCAGCCGTTCAGAAAGCGCGCGAGGCCGCCACTCGCACGCAGTGCGCCAATAATCTCCACCAAATCGGCCTGGCGATGCATCAGTACACCCTCACGAACAACGACCGTTTGCCGGTGAGTCAGACCAACACCGCCTGGTGGGCACCGTTCGACGAGCGCGTTGGTTACGCCGATGCGCCATTGCCCGATTTCGACCCGACGCAGGCCTTGCTCTGGAATTATGTCGAAGGCAACCCCAAAGTCTTTTCCTGCCCCAACGGACTCGACCAGGTCGCCGGCAGCCCGACTTATGGCCAGGAACTTCAGCTAAGTTATGCCATGAGCGGCGTCACCGGTGGGCCGACCGGCCTGGCGCTCTACAACATTACCAATGGCAACGGCACATCGAATGTCATGCTCGTATGGGAACATTCGCGCCTGCCCGCCTGTGCCACCAATGGTTCGCAGCCCGTCGGCTTGGCCACCGGTTTGCCCTGGCCCGTCACGGATTCGGATGCGCCGAACCATTATCCGACGGCGCGGCATACGGGCGTTTTCAATGTCCTCTATTGCGATGCGCATGTCGTTAACATGACCATGACAGATCTGAAAAATCCCTTGTTTTACGCGCGATGACAAGTCGGCTCTTAATCACGACCACCCCTAATTCAGGAACGACCAAAGATGAAAGCGCTCTCTCTCGAAGCGCCGAAGCACTGGAAACTACTCGACATTCCAGGCCCCGCGTCGCCCGGGCCCGGTGAGGCGCTGGTGCAGGTTCATAACGTCGGCGTCTGCGGCACCGACATTAGCGGTTATCTCGGCAAGATGCCCTTCTTCAGTTATCCGCGCATTCCAGGCCATGAATTGGGCGTCGAGGTACTCGACGTCGGCGCGGGTGTGGCCAATGTCAAGGCGGGTGATCGCTGCTCGGTCGAACCGTATATCAATGATCCGAATAGCTATGCCAGCCGCCGCGGGCGTCCCAATTGTTGCGAAAAGCTCGAAGTCCTCGGCGTCCACCGCGACGGCGGCCTCCGGCCACGGTTCCTGCTCCCCGCACGCAAGCTCCACGTTTCCCGCAAACTCAGCTTCGAGCAGCTCGCTCTCGTCGAGACGCTGGCCATCGGCTGCCACGCCACGCACCGTGCGGCTCCCCAACCCGACGAATCGTGCCTTATTATTGGCGCCGGCCCCATCGGCCTGGCCACGCTTGAATTCGTCAAGCTGACCGGCGCCAAGATCATCATGCTGGACACCAACGAGGTTCGTCTCGACTTTTGCAAAAAGGTCATGGGAGTCGAACACACGCTCAAGCTCTCGGAGAATCTCGAAAAGGATCTCCGTGCCTTGACCGATGGCCACCTGCCCGACGTCGTCATCGACGCGACGGGACACAACGGCTCGATGTCGAACGCCTTTCGCCTGATCGCTCACGGCGGGCGCCTGGTCTTCGTCGGCATCACGACCGACGAGGTGACGTTTCGCCATCCGATCTTTCATCGCCCCGAAGGGACATTGCTCTGCTCGCGCAACGCGTTGCCGCAGGATTTCAGCCGAATCATCGGCCTGATCGAAGAGGGGCGCATTGACACCCGGCCGTGGATTACCCATCGCGCGAAGTTTGAGGAAGTGATCGACGTCTTCCCGTCGTATACCAAGCCGGAGACGGGCGTCATTAAAGCCGTAATCTCGGTGGGCGATTGAAGCACTAAACGATTCATACCCGAGGATTTATCTCATGATTCGTTCCGCCGTCACCATCAGCCTTGTCAACGAAGCACGCGGCGGCCCGTTCGTTTTTTGGGACGATCTACCGAGCGCTTGCGAAACGGCGCAGGCATTGGGTTTCGACGCTGTCGAAGTCTTTCCGCCAGACGCGAAAGCGGTCGAGCCGCATTTGTTGCGCCGATTGCTGAACGATCATGGCCTCGCTCTCGCGGCGGTCGGCACCGGAGCAGGCTGGGTCAAGCAACGGCTCCATCTTACTTTGCCGGATGCGGCCAATCGCGCAAAAGCGCGAGCGTTTATTCGGTCGATCATCGATTTTGCCGGGCCTTTTGGCGCCCCGGCCATCATCGGCTCGATGCAAGGGCGGACGAGCGATGAAGTCGATCTCAAGACCGCGCTCGCTTATCTCAGCGAAGCCGTCGCCGATCTCGGCAGTCATGCCAAGCAATACAACGTGCCGCTGCTATTTGAGCCGCTCAACCGCTATGAGACGAATCTGGTCAACAACACCGCCGATGGGCTCAAGCTTCTCGACGGGCTGTCGACGCCCAACGTGCTCTTATTGGCCGATCTCTTTCACATGAACATCGAGGAGCAGGATATCGCCACGGCTCTGAGGCAGGGCGGAACCAAAATCGGCCATCTCCATTTCGTCGACTCCAACCGTCGGCCCGCGGGACTGGGGCATCTCGACTATCTGCCGATCGCAAAAGCGCTCCAAGAGATCGGCTATGATCGTTTTGCGTCGGCCGAGGCGCTGCCGTATCCGGACTCTGTGGGTGCGGCGCGGCAGACAATCCGCGCGTTCCGCGAGTTATTTCGTCCCGGCGCTTTCTGAGTGGGCTTCTTATCTCCTTTCGCCCTGCTCCTCCAATAGGATGCTCTCCATGAGAAGTCGTCATTCCAGGGAGGATCGCATTTGCCATGAAACTCGCCAATAAAGTAGCCTTCGTCACCGGAGCATCGTCGGGTATCGGTCGAGCGGCCGCAATCGCTCTGGCGCAGGAGGGAGCGGACGTCGCTCTCAATTACCTGACCATACCCGAGGGCGCGGAAGACGCGGCCGCGCGCATTGCGCGCTCGGCCGCAAAGCATTGCTGCTGCCGGTCGACGTGACGGATCAGCCCGCGGTCGAGGCCATGGTCGAGCGCATCGCCAAAGAACTCGGCCGGCTCGACGTCTTTGTTTCCTCCGCCGTCTACAGTGACCGCGAGTTTTTCTACAAAGCCGACATGGCCGGATTTCGCCGCACCATCGACGTCAGCATGTGGGGCTCGTTTTATTGCCTACGCGCCTCGACGCAGCAGATGCTCAAGCAAGGCCAAGGCGGCAGCGTCGTCATCATAAGTTCGCCGCACGCCATCATGGCAGCGCCATCGTGCATGGCATACAACATGGCCAAGGCCGCTCAGGATCAGATGGGCCGCACTGCCGCGACCGAGCTTCTTGGCCATCGCATTCGCGTCAACATGATCCATCCGGGTTGGACCGACACCGCGGGCGAGCGCAAGTTTTTCTCGGAGGACGTCCTCAAAAAGGCGAGCGAGACACTTCCCTGGGGCCGGCTTGCTCAACCGGAGGAGATTGCGCGCGGCGTCGTCTTTCTGGCCGATCCCGCATCCGACTACATCACCGGTTCGACGCTGAGCATCGACGGCGGCACGCTGTTGCCGTGGTGGTCGAAGCGCGGCACCGGAGAGTTTTAGTTTGCCCTCGTCACTGTATGTGTACATAATCCACCCTCTCACCCCGTTCGATCTCAGGGAGACCTACAAATGCGACGCCTCTTTTCCCTCCTCATGCTCACGTTCCTGATCGTTCCAACGGTCGGCGCTGACGACAAAAATGCCCCAGAGGGCTTTGAGCCTCTTTTCAATGGAAAGGATTTGACCGGCTGGAAAGTTCTCGACGGGAAGATGGAAGCCTGGGGCGCCGGCGATGGTCTGCTCTTCGTCAAAGGCGGCGGCGGTGGTTGGCTCATGACCGAAAAGGAATACGGCAACTTCGAGCTACGCCTCGAATTCAAGCTGCCCAAGGCGGGCAATAGCGGCGTCGCCCTGCGCGCGCCAATGAAAGGCAACCCGGCTTACGAAGGTATGGAAATCCAGCTCCTCGATGATTCCTGGTATAAAGATCCGAAAAATTACAAAGGTATCAAACCAACCCAGCTTACCGGTTCGGTCTATGGTGTCGTGCCACCCTCCGAAGACGCGACCAAGCCAGCTGGCGAATGGAACACCATGCGCATAGTGGCCAAGGGGCCCAAAGTGACAATCGAATTGAACGGCAAAAAGACGGTCGAAGCCGAGCTAGACAAGCACAAGGAAGAAGAGAAGTCGCACCCTGGCTTATTGCGTGAAAAGGGGCATTTGGGATTGCAGAGCCATGATGGGCGCGTCGAGTTTCGGAATGTATACGTGAAGTCGTTATAAGCACTGGTTTCTTGGCGAGCCGGGAGCGTCAGCTCCCGGAGTATTCCGTCTTCAAGAGCCGGGAGCGTCAGCGACCGGAGAAAATCTGAGCGAGTGTAACGCGCTCCGGTCGCTCACGCTCTCGGCTCCTGAAAACCTCCGGGAGCTGACGCTCCCGGCTCGCCAAAACGGTGCGACGAAACGCCGTCCCTCACTGCCCTTGACGCCATTCAACTCTTGTCTATACTCCGCCGCTCACTCTTGAGTCTATTTCCCTCGATAGAGCGAAGTTTCCGAGTTTGGCCCTAACGCGCTGAGGGTGCGCGCGGGTCACAGTACCAACCCTGGGAGGCGCCGTGGTGAGGTTCGGAACACACCGATGGCTGCTCGTCTCCATGATCTTGCTGGCGGTGGTCGCGGGCGACACCGCCGCTCAGAGTCAGACCGCTCCTGTGCGGTCCACTGCGCCCGCGCCGTCGCCGCAACCACCTGCATTGGTGCCATCGAGCAAGCCAATGATGGTGACGCGGAACGTGCCGGGAGACGCCAAGCCCATTGTCATTGATGCGGACGAGATTTTTACCTGGAACGAGGGCGATCAAACGCTCATCCTCGTGCGTGGGCAAGTTCTCGTTCAGCAAGGCGTACTCTTGCTGCGCTGCCAGGAGGCAGCCGGCTGGATCGACATGCCGCGCTATCGCGCGACCGGCGTGCTGCACATGGACCTTTATGCGGAAGGCCAGGTGCGAGTAGACGTCAGCCATAAGATCGAGGATGGCCCAAAAGCCTTGCTCGATCTCAACACTCGTGGCGAGCTGAAACTTGCGTCACACGGCGCCGCGGTCGCCCGGCAAACACGGGCGGATGATCCGTTTTATCGCCGCGCCTCGGGCGAACGTTTGGCGAACGGCGGCCGCCCGGCGAGTCCGATCGTACCCGTGTCGCTTCCGGTGCCAACGGCAACTCCGACGATGCTGCCTTCGGCTCCCGTGCCGTTGCCGAAGACGAGTATGCTCAATCTCGGCGAAGGAGCCGTCCGTGTGGCGGCTTACTTCGACCCCGATCGAGCATTTCCGGCGGTCCTTCCCGCTCCGACAGTCGGAGCGGGGGACGCGGGGCCAGCCAAGGCGATGTCGTTCCAACTTCCCGGTGGTCCAGGCGGCGTCGCACCGGACGAGCCATTTCGCTCAGGGCCGCCGGTTCCGCCGCCGCCCGCGTCGGGGCCGGCAACTGGTCCCACGCCGATCCTGCCGGCCCGCCCTCCAGTAGTCGCGGCTCCCCCAAAACCGGCCGCGCCGGAGCCGAAATACAATATCCAGCCGCGAAAAGGCGCTGTTGGCGGTGGCTATGAGGAACAATGGTTTCGCATCAGCGATACCCAAGAGGCCGTCGTCGTCACCAATGGCGTGATTATCACGGTGCGTTATCCCGATGGCAGCGTCATCGATCTGGAGGCGGATCGACTCGTTGTCTTCGGTCATGGCTTGAACGGCAAGCGCATGATGGATGGGCCGTCGCAGAACGGTTCCAATGGCGACGATAAGAAGCAAGAAGTGGAGTTTTATCTATCCGGAAACGTGGAAATCCGCGAGCAAGCGGGAACGCCAACTCCCACGCCGACGGCCAATCAAAAGCAGGTTCAATTCAAATCGATTCGTGCCGACGAGGTTTATTACGATATTCAGCGCAAAGTCGCCATCGCCCTGAGCGCGACTATGGAAATTCGCCAACCGCTCATCGCGGACCCGATCATTTTCAAGGCCGACGAGCTATTCCGCACTGGCGAGACGACCTATGAAGTCGTCCGCGCCGAAATCTTCTCGAGCAAGCTGCCATCAGATCCAGGTTTGAAGATCTACCTCGCGACGGCGACCATTGAGGATAAACCGATTCGCCGTCTAACGATTTTCGGCAATCCAATGATCGACCGCAAGACCGGCAAAGAGATCGAAGCGCGCCAAACCTACCTTCAGGGCCATAATGTATTTTTTGAGTATTATAACATTCCTTATTTTTATCTTCCGTATGTCGCGGCGGATCTACGCGACCCTCTAGGCCCCGTGGAAAGTCTCTCGTTCGGCTATAGCAATATATTCGGCTTCGAGGCCGGCATTACATTCAATATGTACGAGCTGCTCGGCATCCAGCCGTATGAAGGCACTTCGTGGAAATCAGACGTCAATTATCTCTCGGCCCGCGGCCCGGCCTTATCGACGGAATTCAATTATACTGGGAAGGATATTTTCGACATTCCAGCCAAGTATACAGGTATTGTGAGCGGCTACGCCATCTACGATCACGGCATCGATAATCTTGGCGGCGGTCGTGTTTCCGACTTCGAGCCAACCTCCATGCGCGGTCGGGCGTTTTGGAAAGAGGACACACGGGATTTGCCCTACGGGTTTTCCGTGCAATCGCAGATCTATTATCTCAGCGATCGCAACTTCTTGGAACAATACTTCAAACAAGATTTTGATCTCGGTGAAAATGCGTCGTCTTGGATCAAAGTCAAGCAACAGCAGGACGATTGGAATTGGTCCGCCTACGCCGAACAGCGCATTCGGCCCTGGGTGACAGAGACGTCGTGGCTGCCGAAGCTGGAAGGCAACTTGATCGGCGAGTCGTTCTTCAATCGGCTCACCTACACGACGAGCGTGCGCGAAGGCCGGGGTCAACTCGCCTTGACCACGGATGGCCCGCCCTACGTCAGCCCGGCGACGGATGTTGAAGCGAATACTAATCGTATTGACTGGATGCAGGAGCTTAGCATGCCGTTTCAGCTAGGCCCTTTCAAGATTGTGCCCTATGTCAAAGGCGACTTCGCGGATTATTCGAAAGACAATTACGGCGACGAGATCGGCCGCGTCTGGGGCGGCGGCGGCGTGCGCGCCAGCATACCGTTTACCCGGCTTTACCCGGACGTGCATAGCGAACTCTTCAACCTCGACGGCATCAACCACAAAATCAACGTCGGCGCCAATTATTTCTACGCCGATACCAACGAGCCCTACACTCGTTTCCCACAGCTCGACCGACTCAATGACGATGCGTCCGATCAATTAGTGCGCGACATTCGGCCTCAATACCAGTATTTATTGCCACAATACGCTTTGGCGCTGACAACATCGCCGCTCTTCGACCCGCAAACGGTTGCGATTCGTCGTTTGCTCGACAATAGGATCGACTCTCTCGCTGCGATCGACGTCTTACAGCTTGATTTGGAACAGCGCTGGCAGACCAAACGAGGCTATCCGGGAGCCGAGCATATCGTCGATGTCATGACTTTGGACCTGCAGGTGTCCGCATTCCCAGACGCCACGCGCGACAACTTCGGTAGCACGTTCGGCATGTATGAATACGATTGGCTCTGGAACATTGGCGATCGCACGGCTTTGACCGCCTCCGGGCTCTATGATCCGACACCCAACGGACCACGTATTTTCAATTTCGGGGCCCATTTCAACCGCCCGGATCGGACTTCCTTCTTCATTGGCTATACCGAAATCGAACCGCTCCAGAGCCGGGCGGTTACAGGATCGGTTACCTACATTTTCAGCCCGAAATACTCCCTTATATTCAACACGTCCTTTGACTTTGGCCAAAACCCATCCCAGACCAATGCCGTGGTCGTGACGCGCACTGGCACTGACCTCCAGGTTAGCTTCGGCGTGACTTACAATTCGCTGCAAAGCAACTTCGGCGTAGTCTTTGCCATTGTGCCGAACCTATTGCCCGCGAATCGTCGCAGCGGCCCGATCGCCGCGGGCGGCCAGGGCAGCTTGCTGCATTGATCGCGCTGCTGTGGACTCGACGGCGCGGATTGGGAATGGTACTCTTGCAGCGCCCGAACTCATATTCGACTACATTCTATTTCTTTCCGAGGTTCGGCAGATGCCTATGTCGCTCCTGTCATCCGACGTCGACCGCTCAGCCGCGGAGCGACCGCGCCGCAGGCAGACCTGGCGGAAGAAGTTTTTGATCGCTTTCCGCGGCATCAAGTTCGGCGTCCGTGGCCAATCGAGTTTCACCGTTCATTTCTTCTGTGCTACCGGCGTCATTATGGCGGCCGGCGTCCTTGGCTGCGATCGCGTCGAATGGTGTTTGCTCCTCGGCTGCATCGGCCTGGTGCTGACGGCGGAGCTTTTCAATTCAAGCATCGAGACTCTCTTTCGCGGCCTTGACGAGACCGCGAAAGAGCGCGTCTGGCCGTCTCTCGACATCGCTTCCGCTGGTGTTTTGATGGCCAGCATCACAGCGTCGATGGTCGGGCTCATCATTTTGTTGCCGAAGTTGATTGCCTGGGTCAAAGGGATCGGTTGATTCTCTTCGAGAGCCGCGGAAAATGTGACTGATGGGGACTCTACTCCAGCAGCTCTAGCACGACATTTGCAAAGCCGCATGGCCCGCGATCTTTGCCGACGCGGCCGAGGGTGCAGTTGATCTCCAGTACATTCTCGCCTAGCTTCAGCAAGCCACGCGGGAGCGGCAGCATCAAAAGACCGGCTCGTCCTTCAAGGTAATCCACACGCACGCCGTTGACAACGACTTCGGTCCGCGAGCCTGCTTCCATGCCTCGCGGCAATGGCCAAACTCGGATCATCAATAGTGCCGTCGGCGGAACCGCGTCTAGTCGTATGCGACTGCTCCATTTCGTTCCTTCGGACTTTGGCACCGGCCAATCGCCCACGACGCTATCTTTATCACCCAAGTGATGGAAATCGATGTCGATCTCCTGTCGGCGCCCTTAAACAGACGCTTAAGTTCTTGGATATGTAAGCGATTGATGGCGATTTCGCCAAACTGTATCGGGCGCAACAAAACTCGCGTGTCGTCGAGCTTGACGAGCACTGCGTCAAGGAGATCCGGGGTTTTTGACAAGGTAGAAGGCAATACGACGCGAACATGCTCGCCCGTCGTCGTCAGCGGCGGAATGCTTGCCTTACGAAAAAAGCAGCCACGGAGATCGGACCAAGGAATTGACCTCTTCCGCGCTTGACTCTGAAACTCGACCGCTTGACGATCGGCACGAGTGATCGTGCCGAACAGTTGATCTCCGGTCGCCAGCCAAAGCTCGTCTTGCGTCAAATCGCCGACGGGATGCGGCATCTCGTCAACGGCACGTGTGACAGCGAATTCACTCCAGACCGCGGCGCCTTTGATCTTGGCGTCTTTTTCCGCTCGACACGCCAGTTCGACGCGCCGCAGAGGGCCGCCTGGGCGAGTTTCCGTGTCGTACCACAACAGGTTGTCGTCGATCGTCAGCCGCAGCGAGCGCGGCGAAAACTGAAGTGCCAATCGATGTGGACCCGGCTGCCGTTTTACTCAGAGCGCAGTCCCTTTCAGTCCCGTAGCCGTGACTTCGTAAATAGTGTTGGCGCCTACAACAGTAACACTCAGTGTTCGTTCCTTGTCTTTGACGGCGAAGGTAAAAGCGCAGGTCCATGCGGCGCCGCTTGCCTCACCTTCGTCACGGAACGCGAGAATCATCGAGCCCGCCTCGACCGCCGTTGGCGGCGTATAGACAAGCGCGTGGCCCGCGTCCGTTAGTGACATGCCATTGTCATCAAAGTGCGGTTTGCCGACGGGCTTCCAGCCTTTTAGCCCCTCTCGAAAGGCGTCTTCAACAAGTGTCATCGAGCCAGGGATTTGCACGATCGCTGAGACGGAGGTACGCGGTAGTGTGAGTGCGTCCGCCCAGGCTGTTCGTAGCGTCAGCGTGTCCTTGTCGAGCGCGAGCAAGCGCCGGTGAGCTGCTGGCCTTCAGGTAGGAGAACGCGCACCCCGGCAACCGGTGGAATAGGCTGCGAAGGGGCGAGCAGCCCGACTAAGAGGAGCAAAGCTGGCACGCGCCGTCCTCCGGTGAAGTGGGGATTCAGGAAGCGTTCCTCACCGGCGGCAAGAGTCCACGAAGGCACCGTACCCTTACCTGCCGATCGCCTTCGGCGTGAACGTATCCTTGGGAAAGTCCGGATTGAGTTTGATGTCGCGGAAGAAGTATTCAGCGATCGCTTCGCCGTCTTTCGCTTTGAGAATCGAGCCGACCTGGAGCCAGGTTTCCTGATCGAAATAGAGCGTTATCTCGCCGATGCCGTCGGCTTCCGGCTTGGCGTATCGAGTGCGTTTCAACATATAGCAAGGCCGATCGCCCAGCTCGGGTCGGGTCGCGATGCCAAGATACTCGACGTGCAACGCCTTGGCGTCTTGGGCAGCGGTCCAGAAAGCCCGAGTGCTGTCCATCCCCGCCTTGATGCCAAATTCGGTAAGAGGATAGCGGGCCTTGCCCATGGCGAAGGCGCCCTTCGGGTCGAGGTCCGGTATCCAACCCCAGGTCGGCAGGACGAGAACCTTATCGCCGTTTTCGCCTTTGACGAAGAGGCTCTTGATGGCAGGTCTTGGATCGCCTGGCCACGAGAGGAGAACGCTGAACGGGCTTTCGCGGAAGCAGACGTCGATCAACTCGGCCGGCTGCATCTTGCCGTGTACGCGCTCGTGCTTATTGAGCCGACACGTATAGCCTTTGACTTCGCGCTCGTAGCGGAGAATGCACTTTTCGAGAAAGGCGAGCGGCTTGGTCTGGGCCAGGCGTTCCATTGCGGCAGCGGAGGGCAGGCTCGTGCTGTCGTCGGTCAACTCGGCCACCTTGGGCGCAGGGCCGGCAGGGCCCCCATCCGCGGAAGGATAGTTGGGAGCGACCAGCAAACAGATCGGCAAGCACCAGAACAGACGGCCCACGCTCACTCCTTTCGTTCCTCGGCGCTTTGTATACCGCAGTGTAAACTTTACGGATTATGGCGACAACAGGGGATGGGTATTCTGGCGAGTCAGACGATCGCGCGATTCGGAATTGAGCGACGCTCGTGGCGTGCCGATAAAGTCGAAGCGTCTACTGATTGGCCGATGCGCGCTCTTGACGAGGCGGGTAGGATGACAAGGGGCAACGCCATCCTAGCCGCGGAGGGAGTCGTGCTTTCAACGCTATCGAAGATCGCCCCGCTCGCGCTTCTCTTTCTGTCGGGCTGCGGCGCCGTGCCGATGACGATGGAGTCGCGCTATCCACCCCAGGCGACGCGCGGCATCGTCTTTGTCATCGATGGCGCGGGCGGCTATCAAACGGTCGACAAGGCCATCATCCGCATCATCGAGGAAGACGGTATGCCGGTGCATGTGCGCTCCTTCGACTGGACGCATGGCCGGGGTCGATTCATCGCGGATGAACTCGACAAGCGAAACATCGACCGCGAGTCACACCGCCTCGCCGCTGAGATCTGCCAGTGTCGTCAGTTAAATCCGACGGTCCCGATCTATTTAGTTGCGTATAGCGCTGGCAGCGTTCTCGCCTTGCGTGCGACCGAAATGGTTCCGCCCAATCATGTCGAACGCGTCGTGCTGCTCGCCCCCGCTGTTTCGGCAGGCTACGACCTGCGCCGCGCCCTCTGCCAGAGCCGCCAGGGAATCGACGCATTCACCAGCACGCGCGATCTCTTTTATCTCTATATTGGCACCGGCCTCCTCGGTACCAGCGATGGCACGCGCGACATTCCAGCAGGCCGCAATGGCTTCCGCGTCCCCGCCGCCGGTTCTGCGGACGCCGCCGTCTATTCCAAGCTTCGGCAATATCCGTGGCATCCTAACCTGAGCTGGACCGGCCACGAGGGCAATCATGCCGGCAGCTTTGAGCCGACCTATTTTCGAGCGTTCATCCTACCGCTGCTGACGCCGGGAGCGTGAAGGGAATACAAACAACGTTCACCGCTTGCCTGCCTTCACTTCAAACTCGACTCCCACCGTCTCCGACTTCACCTCGCGCTGCACCGGATGAAATACATCCACCTCAAACGGCCGCGCCAAGCTATTGCCCGCAAGGTCCTCCAGCCGGGTATCAGCGATCAATTTGTATTTGCCCGCGGACCACGGCTTGTCCGGCACGAAGCGCCACGATTTCTCCTCGTCTGCCAGCTCTACCTTGCCAGGCACGCGCTCGCCCTTGGCGTCGACCACCCAGATCAGCCTTTGGGCCAGGGCATGGTCCATGATTTTGTTGAACGTTATCACGAGCGCGCCGCGCTCGGCCATGGGGACCTGGAGCTTCCACATTTTCACATCGGGCATGGCATCATCGGGCGGCAAGGCTCGGAATGATTTGCGGTAGCTCTCTTTGAGGGGGTTACCGGCGGCGTCGGGCCAGTCGCGATCGATTACGAAGGTGTATTTTTTGCCCTCTTCAAGGACCGGGCCGACGTCCTCGCGCGGCTTCAGGCCGCGCTTGATACGGCCTGGATCGAACAGCAGCGTCAGCCGTTTGCCTTCGCGGTCCCACAACTCCTGTTCGAGTTCCAGAAAAGGCAAGTCGATGGCGGTGCCATCTTCCTTGAGCAGGTGGACGCGCTGATAGACTTCACCACGACTCATCGGGGCCGAGAAGTGTAAGTAAAACTTCAATTGATTCTCAGGCAGCTTGTCTGCCTTCGGATAGACAGCGTCGACCACCGTCGCCGCCCCCGCTTTTGGCTTGGGAATCATCAGCGCTAATTCGGTCACTTTGTCTTTTGGCTTCGACGGCAATTCACGCGGATCAAACACGGCGCGATACGGCACGCCAGGCGCCAGCCCATAACGCGGCTCAAAACGCAGCATTTCCTTTTCGATACGCCAGGCGCCCGTCATCGCCGGTTGATCGGTGCGATCGGCGTTCTTGTCGACATAGAGAGATAAGAGCTTGCCCCATTGCTCGGGCGTTTGTTTGCGCTCGGCGAGCGCTGTGAGGTCGCCCTTCGACAGGCCGACGACGTCGATGGTCTTGCCGTCAGTAGCGAGACGGATTTCCGGAACGGCGGCGAATGTGAGGAGCGTCGCGAAGAGGAGAGACATAGGATGCTCCGAGAGACGTCCGAGCCTGAAGCGTAAGCGAAGGGTATTTGTATTTTGAATTACTAAAATACAAATACCCTTCGCTTACGCTTCAGGCTCGGCAAGGTGCGCTGAAATAATTATGTATTTGAAAAGATCAAATACCTTATGGCAGCTCAATCGTTTCCAGATTCAGCTTCCCTTCGGGGGTGCGAATCAGCACGATCGCATTGTCCTTGCCGTAGCGATCGAGTTGAACGACGCCTTTGAGGCTTTCAATCGTCTCATACTTGAGGCCGGCCTTGTCGGCGACGCGGCTTTCGATCGACGTTGCCGTTTCGATCCCCTCGGTCGGGATCTTCATGACGCCACGGCTATTGTTGGCCATGAGGATGTAGCTCTTGCCACCCTTCTCGTAGACGAACATATCAAGCGGTACGTTACGATTGCCAAGCTCGGCCACGGTCTTGCCAACGACCTTCTCGCCCGGTTTGAGCTGGCTGACCGGGATCTTCACCAGCGGCGTGCAGGTGTAGGCGGCCATAAGGCAGGTCTCGCCGCCAACGTCGAACGCTGTAAAGGTGCGAATCGGCGAAGCGGTTTCGACGCGACCATGAGCGCCATGGAAAATCTGGATGCCCGTGCCCTTGTCGGCCGTCGTGAACGGGAACGGAATCGCGCGGAGCGTGCTGGCGAACTCTTCGTTCGACAGGCCGGCGATGTAAACCTTGCCTTTGACATATTCGAGATGCGTGATCGAGTCCTGGCGAGACTTCTCAGTTGGATTCGGCAGCTTCGCCGAGGCGAACTTGATGCCGCTGAGGTTCAGCTCGCTCACCTTGTTGGCGCGATCAACCTTGACGATGACCGGCTTGGCGTCTGGGCCGGTGCCGCGAGCCAGCGAGAAGAAGACGTTGCCCGTCAACGGATTGACGGCCATATCGTTGACGCGCAGTTGCTTGGCGTCGATGCCCAGAAGCGAAGCGACTTTGTCGTCGAGGCCGGCGACCTTCGGTGCATCCTTGGTGCTGGCTGGCGTCGTATCGCCGGTATCGAGCGCGAAGACGGCGGCGGAAGCCGAATCGCCAACAAACAAGATGCCGTTCGGCCCGAATCCCAGGGCGCCGGCCGTCTTGATTTCCGGCGTGCCGGACTTCAGGCTATCGAGCAACTTTTCTTCCGCCCGGACCGGCGCGACCAGCGCGAGCACGGCGGCGGTCAAAAGCGCCAAACGAGTGCGTGCGACCAACATGCAGATCTCCTTGTGGATGATTCAAGCGATGGAGAGAGCGTCCCTCTGCTCATCATGATGCAGGGTTTCGCCGCCATTTCAAGGAATAAACACCGCCAAAGGCCGAGGCGCTCTCCCTGACGAGGCTTTTTTCAAGCCCGCAACCAGCGTCGCCTTTCGCAACAGCGAAGGCCTTCTTCGAAGAGGCGACAAACCAGCTTACGCCAACCCCCCACAATGTTCCGCGCGGAACATTGCCAGCCGACCGAGATGCAAAAAATGGACAGCTTGTTTGCACGCTGCTCCAACACCAAAACCCCTTGGCACCATTAAAGTTGTAGCGCGCCGCGGGACCGAGATGCAAACAAATCCGCGGACTACCCCCCTGCCATTGCCGGCCTGATTCAATTACAGGTGAGTGGGAGGTAACAACGAAAATTCGTTTCATTCGACCCCCACATAACCCCTCCGAACGAATCCAACAAAGTTGAATCTTCTGTATGCACAAGGACTTACGTTCGTTCGCGCCAATTGCGTTTCTGGACGAGAAACTCGCCCCGCGCCTCGCCTGGAGCAAACTTTGCCTCCGCTTGATACCCGAGTTTGCATGCCACGGCTGCCCACCCAAGTTGGTTGCATTTAACAACGCTTCAGCTATCGATCGCGAAAACTCCAAGCCCGCGATACCGACCTGCCCCAATCGCCAACGGCCCACGGATCGGCTTGCCGAAACGAACGCGAAGATGATACTGCAGCCCACGCAGACTCTCTGGCCGACGATAGCGCTGGGCCAAGTCCAGTCCTGCACGAAAGCCAGCCGTACGCCATTCCAGATCCTCAATATCCGCTACAGCCTCCGGCGACAGCCCTGCCTGAAGAAACGCCTTACGCAGCAGACCCTCCGCCCTGACCGAATCGTGGTCATCATGCCCCCGGCCAAATGACTGGGGTGACCGTAGACCACTCGCGGGCGTCACCCACATATTGTTTGAGCACTCAATCCGGCGTAGGCAGAAGATTGAGCAACCCAACAATTTTCCCATCCAAAGACTGGAGTTCCTGCCCCGCAATCGGTCGCCGAACCCAACCGGTCCGATTCTGCAACCCAGGCGGGGCGACAACCAGAACCCGCCGCATCGCCTCGGCGCGGTTGAGCGCATGATTGATCGTCGGCAAAGGCAAGTACATAAACCGCTCATCGGCTTTATCACCTTTAAGAGGTCTATTATGTCCATCATAGCAGCGGACAAAGCCTTGCGCGGGCCTTGGTCTCCTCCAGCCGCGACGGAGCATTACCGACACCTTTTATCCGCTTTTCTTCTCCTCACTCCTTCGCCACCACGGTATCGTACAACCCGTAGTGGGTCAGCCCCTCGTGACTTTCGATGCCCGTATAGCACAGCGAGGCGTCCTCGTAGCGGCGGAACGCGAACACCGCCTCGTTCATCCGCTCGGTGTTGAACACCTTGAGCTGCACGAGCATATGGAAGTCCTGCACCGTCAGGCCGGTGACGGCGAGGAAAAGCTCCGGCTCCAGTTTGGTGATGACATCCTGCAGCGTGTTCTCCCGGAGGTCGGTCAGATACATGAACGCGGGGATGCGCGTCGCGAACTTGATCAGCTTCTCCTGGATGAGTTTGCGCTTCGATTTGTACTCCTTTTCCTCCTCATTGAGCTGCTTCTTCTGCTCGGGCGTCAGCTCTTTGTCCTTGGCCTTATTCTTGAGTTCCTTGACCTTCTCGCTCTGGTTGATGATCGTTTCGATGACGTTGTCGCCCAGCGCGCGCCAGCCCTCGATGCTCTCCACGGCGGCCAGTGCGTCGGGATTTTCCAGAATGCGGCGCAGGGTGTCGTTATCCACGTTCACGAGCAGCGCGCTCTCCCACTTGCGAGCCAGCAGCGTGGCCGAGGTGCCCGCCATGGCGATGTCGAGAATGCCGCCCGCGTCAATCTGCGTCATGTTCGCGCCGTCGTAGGCCAGCACGGGCAGGAACGATACAAGGTCCCTGACCGCGTTCTCCGGGTTCGCCTCGTTGGGCGACAGGCCGATCCCGTATTCGGAGAGTTGCCGCAGCGCGCGGGTCGGCGCGAAGTCGAATACGAAGCAGATGGGCTTGAGGATCTCGTCCTCATTCGGGTTGTCGCCATTGGGGTTCTTGATGGACCACGGCGACTGCACGCGGAACGCGGCCTGAAAGTAGGATTCCGGCGACTTGAGGTTCCGCAGCATCAGGATGGACGACCACTGCGGCACCGTGACGCCGGTGGTGAGCTTGCCGCACGAGAGCGTGATGGTCTTGGTCTCGAATCCACTCCCAATGGCCTTGCGAACGGGCGGCAACGCCTCCAGCCCGATGCCCGCCGAAGCGCCAGCGGCGACGACTACCTCGTAATCATGCCAGAAGGTGTTGTGCTTCTCTGCCAGCAGGTTCGCCATCGCGTGGCAAGCCGCGACGTTCGGCAGGAACCAGAATGAGTGCTGCAGGTAGGGCAGCAGTCGCACATCCGAATAGGGAAACGGCGGCCGCGTACCCGTCTTCAAATACTCGACCGCTTTGGGCGCATACCCGCCGCGGATGATGTCGAGCCACTTCTGTACGTCGCTCTTGTGTTTGAACTGTGCACTGGCGCTCGTGCCGGATGCCTCGAAGAACGCGTTGAGGTCAAACTCGTCGAACTCCCCGGCACTTGCGATCGTCACCAGCTCGTCCGGCATTTGGTAGGTCAGTAGGCGCATCTGCGGCAGCGCACTGTAGGGATTCCGCTTGCCCGGATTCTTCTCCGGGAACTCTTCCTTGGCGCACTGCTCATCGGTGTAGGTCCAGTTGAATATCTGCTCCTCAATGAACTCGCCCGTGGCCAGGGCCCTGAATGGCGTGCCGGAGAGATAGAGGTACGCCTTGGTGGTGATGGGCAGGAACTCGATTTCCTTTTCCGAGAACTCGCTGAGGTCTTCGTTCACATCTTCCAGGTCGCGGGCGTACTTGAGTTCCTTCTTGGCGACCGCCTCCTCCTCGCCCTCGAATAGTTCCTTCGCGGCGTCGCGCCATGCGCCGAAGTGATATTCGTCGAACGCCACAAGGTCCCACTTTACCTTGTGGAGCCATTCGTTCTTCGGCTTGATGTTGCCCGCCGGGTCGCGGCCGAGCAGGTCCTGAAAGGAGCCGAAGTACACCAGCGGCTTGTTGCGGGAAATCTGCGTCGGGTCGCGGCCCGAGGATTTCGACAGATATTGCCACCCATCAAAGTCAACATGGGATTCGAGGTCCGTCTGCCACGCATCTTCGACGGCGGGCTTGAAGGTCACCACCAGCACGCGCTTGGCGCCGAGCTTCTTGGCAAGTTGATACGTGGTGAAGGTCTTGCCGAAGCGCATCTTCGCGTTCCAAAGGAAGCGCGGGACAGCGTGCATATCCTCCTTCCAGATCGAGTGGAAATAGGCGTGCGTCTTGTTCACGGCCTCCGTCTGCTCCCGGCGCATCGTGAAGGTCTCGTGATGCGTGCCGGTGAAAGCCTTGCCGGTGCGAAGCTCGGTGAGCACGGTCTTCACGTCCTCGACCGAGCAACGCATCCACTCCAGTTCGGGGTTCTCGAATTTCTTTTTGACGAGCGCCGCGCGCACATCGTGATCGGTGAAGATAGTACCGTCGTCGCGTTCAGCGGACTCATCCAGCTCGATGGTGTAGTTCTTGATGGCGGCGGTCTTGAGCTGCTCGGCGATGCGCTGCTTCACGTCGCGCGCGGTTTGGCCCACCTTGAGGAGACCCTCATGCGCCTCATCGGCAATCGAGTAGGCGTAGATGCGTGGTCGAGCTTCCGGTTTCGGCGCGAGGATTTCGTCGATGGTCTTATTCATCGACCTCACCCATGGTCCGAATCATCCCCTCGATGAACGCAATCTCGTCCTTCGTGAGCCCGTACTTCTTGTAGAGCTTTTTGTCTGTCCAGTCGCGATCCATCGGCAGCATCGGAACGAATGCAAAGCGCTCACTGTACAAGTCCTGGGTGTTCGTTCGCAGCGAGACAAGGAATCGCACAAACTTTGTACGCAGGTAGGCGCCGAAGTTCATAGCCTCTGCCTCCGTGCTGAACCGACCAGCAACGAGGTAAGTCTCCGTGCATGCAGTCCCCGGCCCGCCGATCATAATGAGCGAGAAGACCCGTCGGGTACCATTCTTGTCAGCTTGTCCGCCGTGTTCGCTCGAGGTCCTCGACAAAAACACCTTCCACTGATCGACCCAATCGGCGTTGCGCGGGATTGCATCGCGCTCGATGAATCCTGTACCGCCGTTCTGATAGATAAGGACGGGATCGGCCATTCCATCGCTGCTTGGCGCCCCTCGAAATTTCGTTCGGATGCTGAAAGGCTGGATCGGCGACACTTGACTGGCGAGGCCCTCGAAGGCGCCGTCACTACGCGAGCCGAGTACGCGCTCAAGAATAGAGACCGCTTCGTTGTAGCGGACAACAATGTCGTAGTCGTCGAGGTATCGATCCACCGTGGGGCCGGCGACACCGCCCGAAATAGTGGTGACCTCGCATTTGTCCTTCCAGGACGAGTCCCACAAGAAATAGGAGATCCCACCTGCGATATCGACGCCAGGGAAGACGTCCCGAGAGTCCAGGTAATCGACCAGGCAGCGAAGACGCTTGTCGGCGAGCATCTCCTTCCTGAAGTCGTCAAGTCCGCGTCCGCCCGCGAACCACCGCGACGGAGTAACCATAATAAGGTAACGTGGGTCGAGCCCCTTGGCAGCTTCAATGAACTTCTGGTAGACCGGCATAGCGAAACTGCCGACGGCCTCGCCACCACTTTGTCCCAGCTGGTACGGCGGGTTGCCAATGACTACGTCGAACTGCATATCTCCTCCAAATAACTCGGCGAGCCGAGTCTTGATGTCGTGTATGTGGATGAACGCATATGCGTGGGTTTCCAGTCCTTCACCACGGTCATAATCGCGTTTATTGGCACCACAATACTCGCATTTGCCATCAACCCACGTGTGCTCCATGCGTTTGAACCAGATGTTCCCATCGTCGCTGGTAAACGACTTTGCGATGGAGTGTTTGCCTTTGGCGTGCTTCGAGCAATACACGCTCCGCCGCGCAAGCAGACCCGTGAGATTTGTGATGGCAATGCCGAACACTTGCTTCGTGACAATGTGATCGACGCGCTCCTGCAGGTCCGGGATCTCGTCCGCCAGGCCCTTGACGAGGCGGCTGGTGATTTCACGCAGGAACACGCCTGTCTTGGTGCAGGGGTCGAGAAACCTTACTGTCTTGTCTGCCCAGATGTTCGCGCCGCCGTTGTCGGCTGCCCACGCCTCGGCCAGCGTGTCCAGCATCCTGTTGGCGAACTCAGGCGGCGTGAACACCTCGTCGTTGGAGAGGTTCGCGATGCAACTGAGTACGTCCGGGTTGCGGCCGCGCGGGGTAAAGCTGGCCTGAATGCTCATGCGGACCCTCCGCTATCGTCGGCCTTCTTGTTTCGTCGTCGCGGCTTGGGCGGAGGTGAGGCTTGTTCCGCGATACGCTTGGCCGCCTCGTCAAAGTCGCTGGCGCTGGTCGCTCCTAGTTCACGGCGCTGGCGCTCATAAAGTGCGTACTGGGCGTGGGCGTGTTCCTCGGCATCCCGATGAGACATATTGCCAGCATGGGTTAGGATGTCGCGCTCGCTCAGGCGGATAAAGGCGTCGAGCTTGGCGATCCAGTCGGCCATGTGCATCGGCTTTTTCGAACGGGCCTGCAACTCGGCGAAGTCGAGATAAGCGGAAACGATCAGGTTGAGGGCTTCGATTTCGTCTTTGGCGAGGTAGTTCTTGGCAATCGCCACGTCCCCTTTGCGGACTGGGCCGGCCGGGGCGTTCTTCCAGGTCGTCAAGCCCATGTTCGGTTTGCCGGCGTCGGCGCGGTGACGAACGATTTCGGCGGCCGTGTGTCCGTGGGCGGCCCAATGCATCTTGTTTTGCACCGTCTGGAAGAAAAGCTGGGTCATCTCCGCGTTGGCGTCATAGTCGATGCTGGTAGCGTAAATGTCGGTGATTTTCTGGTAAAAGAGGCGTTCGCTGGCGCGGATGTCGCGGATGCGAGCGAGCAGTTCGTCGAAGTAGTCCGCGCCAAGGGTGCGGCCCGCTTTGATGCGCTCGTCGTCCATCGTAAAGCCTTTGACGAGCAACTCGCGCAGGCGGGTTGACGCCCATTGGCGAAAAAGAGTTCCCTGTGGAGAGCGGACGCGGTAGCCGACGGCAAGGATCATGTCGAGGCTGTAGTGTTTCAGAGCCCGCTGGACCTGGCGCGACCCCTCCTGGCGAACTTGTAAGTATTCCTTACAAGTTGCTCCTTCTGGCAGTTCGTTGTCGTCGTAAATCCCTTGAATGTGAAGAGTAATGTTTTGCGATGTCGTTTGGTACAGCTCCGCAATTTGGGCCTGCGTCAACCAAACGGTTTGGCCGTCGAGACGAACTTGCAAATTCAAGGCGCCGTCGCTGTAGATGAGCAATTGCCCTTGGGGTGTTGACTCGTTGTTCACGTTACGGCCTCCTTCGCCAGATCGCTCACCGTCGCCGGCGGGTACGTCTTCTCTGGCGTGAAGATCTCGTGCTTGCCGAGATTGGCGAAGAGGGAACCCTGCGCACTGAAGGCAGAAGATTGGGTGAGCGTGGCGAGGCGGAAGTCGCGCCGCTGGAACTTGCCCTTGCCCAGGTAGCCCCATTCGGCAAACGCAATCGGCTGACCGTCGTGGGTGCGCATCGTCAGCGCGTCGCCATGCACGAGGTTCTGCGACAGCACGTAAAACGCGGCGCGATAAAGATCATCGGACTCATCAAGATTCAGATACTCGGCGAGGACCTCCAGCACATTCGCGCGGCACTCGGCGATATTGTCCGCCAGCAACTCAATGCCGTAGATGCACATCAGCCCGAGCAGCGCAAACTGCCGCCGCTCGAAGTCGGACTTTCCGTATTTGAGTTCCACGGCGACGAGTTTGCGTCGCAAGATCGGCACGAGGAAGTTGCCGCTCCCGCACGCCGGCTCCAGGAAGCGGGAGTCAATGCGCTCGGACTCCGCCTTCACCAGGTCGAGCATTGCCTCGACCATCCACGCCGGGGTGAAGACCTCCCCGTGGTCGGCGACGCGAAGTTTGGACTTGACCAAGTTCATGGCTAATACACTCGAAGATCGCGCAGGCATCTAGACGTTTTCATGCGCTTACTTATTATTGAATTGATTCCGGATGCATTATCAGCGCCTGCCTTGAAACCTCCACGGAATTTGGCGCATTTTACGTGGGCTGCACCCGATTATCCGGCAGCCACGGATATCGCCCCACCGCAACAGCAGGCATTGAGCGTCGTTCGCAAGACCTTGCGTGCCTTTACTGAATAAATCGATGTCCGCATTTAAGCGTTTTCAACATCCGTATCAGCTCGAAAGAGCCGTTTTGGATCGTCTCCACGGTGGCGACACCCTGGCCGCCATTGAAGTGACGTTTAGCCGTTGCCGTCGGCGCAGCACGAAATCGCGGTCTTCCGACAGCCGACCTGAATGCCGTTGAGGAGCCGCACAGCCCAACGGCTTTCTTGGCCGTCGATCGACATGGCGATCTCGCCGTTGCACGGAGGGTGATTGATAGGGGTACGCAATACAAAGAACTTGGGGCCGAGTTGGGCGATCGGCAAGACGCCGCAACCGTTCAGGTGGAGGTGAATTTGCACGTCCGCAGAGTGGCCGATCGGACTGATTTGCGGGGCGTTCATGAGCAATCTGCCTGAGCTTTTGCACCGGGCACAGGGATACTGCGAAAGGAAGGGACTGATCCTTGTCGGTCCCCTCGGTTCGGGTGTTCATGGTAGCGTATTTGCCGTTAAAAGCCAAATCGAAAACGACCGACTTGCGATCAAAGTGCATCAACGGGAACGCGATTATCGCCGTGAACGCGACGTCTATCTTCGTCTGGCGGAGTGGGAGGTTCTGACCGTCCGGGGCTGTGCGGTTCCCGAAATGCTCCGCCATGACGACGAGCTGTGGGTCATTGAAATGACCATCGTCACCCGCCCCTTCGTCCTCGATTTCGCGGGCGCCTATCTCGACGGGCCTCCCGATTTCTCCGAAGAAGTCTGGGCTGATTGGCGGACAGACAAACAAGAGCAATTCGGCCCGCGCTGGGCCGAAGTCCAGGCCATCCTCCGGGAACGTGAAAGTTATAGTGTTTTCATGGCTAACGTGAATCCCGGTAACATCTCCTTCTGCGACTGATTCGACGCGGCTCATCGTTCATTCCCCTGTTATTCGGGCCGGTCTTGCTTTCGGCGTTTTGGCGATAGACAATAAGGCCATCCCGGAGTTCGCCAAAATACGTTGGCATAACGCGCAGTTAGAGAACTAAGACCATGACCCCTCTTATCACATCCGACCCCGCGATCATGTTAGGCAAGCCCGTCATCGCGGGGACTCGTATCACGGTCGAGTTGATCTTGGAACATCTCGGCGCTGGTGACACGATAGACGAGCTCCTTCTCGACTACCCGCAGCTGACGCCCGAAGCGGTCGCGGCGGCGATGCGCTTTGCCTTGCAAGTCCTGCGCAGTGATGTTGTCTCCCCTGCATCAAACCTGACTCCAGGTCGCGCCTGGAAGGAAATTCGCGGTAGCCTTCCTTATCCGGCTTGTGGTGAGGACGCCCAGAGTTGGATAAGCCGTGGCCGTCGGGAAGCGGGCGAGAGTGGACAGGTTTAGCCATGAGGTAAGTCGTGAAAGTCGCCGATGCCCTCAAAGGCGTGGCTCGCCTGTTCCTCGACTCCGCGCCCGTCATCTATTTCGTGGAACGGAACCCAGCTTACGCCGCACTGGTGGACGAGTTCTTCGACCGCATCGACGCCGGTTCTCTATCGGCCGTTACCTCTCCCGTCACGCTGGCCGAATGTCTGGTCGTGCCCGTGCGCTCCGGTCTGACTCAAATCCAGCAAGATTTCACCGATCTCATCGTTGCTGGTAGAAACGTCACTTTTGTTAGGCTTGATGATGGCATTGCTCGTCATGCTGCCGAACTCCGGGTCCGTTACAAGTTATTACTTCCTGATGCCTTCCAGGTGGCAGTCAGCCTGGGTGCGGGCTGTGATGCGTTGCTGACGAACGACATAAAACTCAAGCAGATCCGTGAAATTCCAATCCTGGTTCTAACCGATTTGGAACTCTGACCTCCCCTCACGTCACAATCACCACATCCCGCCCCCGGCGGCGCCGACGTATTGAAGGTAATAAAGCCGTGGCCAATAGGTGACTTGGTTGAGCACGCGCACGGGTACCAACGGAGCATCGGCGTCAGATGACATGGTATTTCCCTCAGCGAATGATGACGGGACGGGGCGTATAGATTGAACACGCTGGAAACGGAATGGAAGAAGAGACTAACGAGGTGAGACGGGAAATACTAGCTTGGTAGGTCAAATAAAAAATCAGCGAACCACAGAGTCACACCGAGCCTGAAGCGTGAGCGGAGGGCACTACATCGGTGTAAGGCACCTTCGCTTACGCTTCAGGCTCGGTAGTCCTATTTCTTCAACGCCTTGATCAACTCCCCCGCCGCCTTGTTGAATTCACCCGAACTCTTGCCACCGTCGCCGGGGAAGCCGGCGTGTTGCACTAAGTAGACTGTGATCAGGCCGCGCTTGGTGTCGATGTTCATGTTGGTGGAGAGGGCGCCGCCGTGGCCGAAGGTGGTGCCGCCGGTGGACCAGCCGAGGCCGTAGCCGTCTTTGATAGTGGGGGCGGTTTGTTTCTTGGTCAGCTCCTTGAAAGCCTCCTCGGAGATGTATCGCTTGCCTTGGTAGACGCCTCCGTTTAGCATCATCTGGCAAAAATGGCCGACGTCGCTGGCGGTGGAGAATAGGCCGCCGGCGGGCATGGGGTAGCGTTTCTTGTGATCGTTGAGCGGGTAGGTGAGCTGGCCGATCTTGGTCTCTTCGAGGCCTGTGTTCTCCTTGTTGGGTTTGTAGGCTTTGGCCAGGCGCTTGACTTGTTCCTCGTTGGGCCAAAAAGTTGTATCCTTCATGCCGAGCGGCCCAAAGAGTCGCTTGTCGAGAAACTCCTCATACGGCATACCACTGACAACCTCCAGAATCCGGCCAGCCGTGTTGATGCCTGCATTGGAATACTGGTATTTGGTTCCCGGCTCCGACTGTAGCGGCGTCAAGGCATAGCTGCGCACCGCATCCCGGAGCGGCAGGCCATCGAGCGTCGGCTGCTCCATCCTGGAGGAAAACGGCATCCCACTTGTATGACTCAGGCACTCACGGATAGTAACCGGATGGCTCGGTTTCTTGAGAAGAATGTGGTCCTTGTCCTGTTCGACCGCGAGCCATTGGTCACGAAATTCCGGTAGATAATTCTGTACAGGATCGTCGAGCTTCACTTTGCCTTCGTCGACGAGCATCATAAACGCCGTGGCCGTGATCGGCTTCGACTGTGAGGCGATCCAAAAAAGGGAATCCGTCGTCAGTGGTTTCATCGCCGCCACATCGGCATAGCCAACGGCATCGAGACTCAGAAATCGATCCTTGTCGGCGACCAGGGTCACAGCACCCGCGAGTGTGTGTTTATCCACGAATGGTTGCAGCGCGGCGGTGATCGCCTTGGAGGACGGCGGCGCGGGATTCTCAAACGCCGTCGCCGGCACGACGGCGAGGAGCGCAAGAAGGAGGATGCGGGAGAGAGATTTCATTCGGGGAACCTTTCAACAAGGGGTTGCAGTAGGGAGCAGGCGTCCTTCGGGATCTATTTTAGGACGCTTCTCGGCTTTGGGCGGATGATTTTACCCTGCCACCGCGCATCCGCTCAGCATACCCTTGCGATCCGCCCCCCATCGGCTACACTAGCGCCACTTCACCCGGTTCCGCGGGTTGTCGTGTCGATCCATTCACAAGGGAGTCGCAGTCATGAAAAAGGGGAATCTGTCTCGGCGCGGGTTCATGCAGCGGTCGTTGGCCGCTATGGCGGCGAGCGGGGTGCCGTTGTGGTATGCACGCGAGATGCTGGCCGATGAGCCAAAGACGGCGAAGCCGGTCGGGGCCAACGATCGCATTGTCATGGCGGCCATCGGCTTGGGCAGCCCGCAGAGTCGGGGCCGGGCCATCCTGGGCGAAGCCAGCAGGCAGCCGGGGGCGCAATATATCGCGATTTGCGACGTCGATAAGAGTCATCGCGAACGAGCCGTGGAAGATGTCAAGAAAGTGGCGAAAATCAAGGGCGATGTCAAAGCGTATGAGGATTACCGCGAGCTGCTCGACAACAAGGATATCAACGCCGTCACGATCGCGGTGCCGGATCATTGGCATGCATTGATCGCGATCGAAGCGCTCAAGAAAGGCAAAGACGTCTATTGCGAGAAGCCATTGGCGCTGACGGTGGCGGAAGGCCGGGCCATCGCCAATGTCGCGAAGAAGACGGGGCGGGTTTTCCAGACGGGCAGCCAGCAGCGAAGCGAAATGGGCGGCAAATTCCGCCTTGCGGCCGAGCTGGCGCGCAATGGCCGGCTAGGCCAAATCAAGACAATCGAGACCCGTATTGGTAGTAATCCGACGAGCCCGGAAATACCGACCGCGCCAGTGCCGGAAGGCTTGAACTGGGACTTTTGGCTTGGCCCGACGCCCAAGGTCGACTTCATGCAATTGGTCGAAAAGAAAGGCGACAAGAGTACGACCTACACGCGCTGTCATTACGAGTTCCGCTGGTGGTACGAATACAGCGGCGGCAAGATCACCGACTGGGGCGCCCATCATAATGACATCGCTCAATGGTCGCTCGGCATGGACGACAGCGGGCCCGTCGCTGTGGAAGCCACCGGTACCAAACCGTCCAGCAGTAAGCATCAGTACAATTGCCATCCCGATTTCGCGATTACCTACACCTATGCTAACGGCGTCAAGCTGCTTTGCACCAGCAAGGGCGAGAATGGCGTAAAGATCATCGGCGAAGACGGCAAATGGATCTTCGTCAGCCGTGGTAAGATCGAGGCGAGCGATCCGAAGCTCCTCAGCGAGCCGTTGACCAAGGAAGGGGGCAAGCTCGTCACGCTCTATGACGGGCCGAGCAAGAATCACATGCAGAATTTCTTCGAGTGCATGGCCTCGCGCAAGCCGACGATCTGCCCCGCCGAGGTCGGCCATCGCTCGGCGACCGTGTGCCACATCGGTGGCATCTCGTTGCGACTGGGCAAGAAGCTCAAGTGGGACCCGGTGCAAGAGAAATTCGATGACGACGAGGCCAACAAGATGTTGAGCCGCGAATATCGTGCGCCGTGGAAATTGGAGGTATGATGGATATTGTTTAGGCGCGAGCCGGCAGTCCCACGCCCGTTGTGGAACGGTCTCCAGACCGTTCCACTTCGCCCATGTTTGGTGGAACGGTCTGGAGACCGTTCCACAACACGAGCGCTCGCCCACCGGCTCGCGGCTAAACGGGGTAGGGTTTGGTTCCAGTCAATTCACGAGGCGTATCCATGCGACTCTCGAACCTCGCTCATGGGCGCAGCGGCGACAAGGGGAATCACGCGAATATCGCGGTGATTGCCTATACGCCGGAGGGCTTCGCCTGGCTGCGTCAGCATCTTACGGCCGAGGTGGTCGCGGATTACTTTCGGCCTCTGGGTGCGTCGCGCGTGGTGCGCTACGAAGCGGCGAACGTCGACGCTCTCAATTTTCTGCTCTACGACGTCCTGGCCGGCGGCGCGAGCCGATCACTGCGCTCGGATACACAAGGTAAGACGCTGGCGCTCGCGCTCCTGCGGATGCCGCTTTCCCGTCTCGGATCGATCGAAATACCGGAATCGCCGCGGAAGAGAGATGAAACATGAAATCCGAACTGGTCCGTTATCAAAAGCGTGGACCGGCCGCCGTTCTCACGATGAATCGGCCTGATCGCCGCAACGCGCTAAACCGTGAGCTGGTCGCGGCTCTGCACGATTGTTATCTGAAAGCGGATGTCGACCCGTCGATTCGGGCGGTGATTCTCACAGGCACAGGCGCGATATTCTGCGCGGGCATGGATCTGAGTGAACTTCAACAGTCGATCAAGTCCCAGAGCGCCGACGGCATTGTCTGGGACGATGCGCTCCAGTTAGGAAAACTCTTTGACCTGATCTATAACCTGTCGACACCCACGATTGCGGCGGTCAACGGTACGGCTGTCGCCGGTGGTGCTGGTCTGGCAGCCGTGTGCGATTTGGCCGCGGCGACGCCGGACGCGAAGTTTGGTTACCCCGAAGTCCGCCGTGGCCTGGTCGCCGCGATGGTGATGCCGCACTTGATGCGACTGGTGGGCGAGCGGACCGCTCGATACCTGCTCCTCACCGGCGTCATGATAACTGCGGACTCGGCTTTGCGCGGGGCTCATCAACACCATCACCGCGCCGGATCGTGTGTTGGAACAGGCCCTGGCCTGGGCCGATGTCATTGCCGAAGGCGGACCAAACGCCATTAAGACGACGAAGTCGCTGCTGAATTCCTTCTCACATCAGAAAGCAACGATCGCGGAAACAGCCAAAGCGAGCGCCGCGCCGCGCCTGAGCGAGGAGTGTCGTCAGGGACTGTCGGCGTTTTTCGAGAAACGGCCGGTGCCGTGGGCACATGGTGGTTCGGGACGATAAAGCCGAGCCTGAACCGTCAGCGAAGAGCACTTGCATTCACTGTATTACCGTGCCTGCAGGGTACGCGAAGAGCATTTTAATTTTGAAATTACAAAGGCTCTTCGCGTACGCTTCAGGCTCGGCAATCGCCGTTGGTTATCATTCTAATGCAACCGCCAGAGGCCCGTGGCCGCGAGAGCGAGGACGGCGACTGCGACGATTCTGAGCAAACCGGTGTAAAAGCCGCGAGTCATTTCCTCCAGGCGCAGATAACCACCGATAACAGCGACAACGGCCATGGCTGCCATCAGGCCAATCAAACCAAGATGTTGGCGTTGCTCGACAGCTTTCGCCCGAGCGAGAGTGCGTATTTCTTGCATCGTCTCGTCGTTGAGTGCCAGGCGGACATAAACTTCGAAATACTTGCCGAAATTCTCTGACTCTCCCTCTTTGGTGCTTACGGTTTGCACGATGCGCGCTTTTTCCAGGTCGTTGTTCTCGGGCACCCAATTTAGGTCTGGATACAACTGAAGCAAGATAGTCGCCAGCTCTTCTCGCGCGGTCAAACGCCATTTTCCTTGCGTCGAACTCGGTTGAAGCGCGAGCCTTGAACTCCATCGGTTCGGGAAATTTCGGACGCTGCAGCGCCTGTGGCAGCCGCGGAAGCGGCGGCATGCCCACGATAAGCGGCTCGGGCGCAGGCATCGCGTCCGGTGCGGTTCGAATATCCCTGACGTCGGGTAGTTGTTTGGTATCCACGCCTTGGACGTTGGATTTGCCACGTGCCATCGGACGGCGCGACGTGTGGGAACTGCAACCCGAAAGCAGCACCAGGGCACCCACGCACAAGATCGCTAAGTAACGCATGACGATTCCTCCTCGGTGCTTTTTCAGGCCATTCGCAAGCGAAGACGCCGCAGGGCTGGAGCCGGCGAACGCTCCCAGGGGCTGACAATTTGGATGACGGCCGACGACAATACCAGTGCCACCGTGCCGCGCCACATATCGGCCGCCGTCGGGGCGAGTAGCAGAAACAGGAAGGCCCAGAAACCGACGGCCAACACGCCAAACATGCTGAAGCGCGTGGTCCGATGTCGCTCCGTCAGTTTCCACCAGCGGAAAACGAACAGGGATAGCGCGAAGTAAGTCAGGTAGCTGCCTTCCAGGATCAGCCGCGTCGGCGTGAAAACGGCCGGCCGACTTCCCTCAGACTGACTCGAATTCGGCTCGGGCAAAAATCCTGAAATGCCGCCATCAAGCCAGAGTACGCCGTAACCAAGGCCCGCTCCGCAAAGCAGCATGATGATGCGGCGCCGCCAGTCGTCACCTTTTTGCTCCCCCCAGAATTTGCTGAGGATGAGCACAAGCCAGCTGGCTCCGACCGTCTGGAGAAATATGGAATAAAGTTTCGAGTCGTGGCCGCGAAACTGGCCGAGCGTCGCCCAAAGCACGACGCCGACCGCGATGAACAGCACGCTCAACAAGAGCGACATGCACAATTCGCTGACCTGCCCGCGCAACGGCAGTGGCGTCGGCGGCGGCGTTGTTGGCGTGCCGTTCGTGTTCGCCACAGGCACGGCGACCGCAATCGGCTGCGAGGTTGGTTGCGTCTCCGGCACCGGCGTCGGCCGAGACTGGCCGACCGACTCGACGGCGCGAGCGAACTCGTTAATGCTCGCATATCGATGAGCCGGATTCTTGGCGATCGCTTTGCCAACAATGCCGGCGTATTCCCTGGGAACTCGGCTCAGATCCGGCGTCGACGTCAAATGCTTGATGAGGATCTCCCCCGCCGTCTCCCCTTCAAAAGGCACCTTGCCGACCAGCATCTCATAAAGGATAATGCCGGTCGCATAAATATCAATTTGCTTGTTGTAGTTGCCGCTGGCGATCTCGGGAGCCATGTAATGCACGGTGCCGATGCTCTGCGTCTGCGGGTTGCGATGGCTCATACTGATCGACTTGCTCAACCCGTAGTCGCCGACTTTGAGCGTGCCGTTTTCGAGGAAGATATTGCCAGGCTTGAGATCGCGGTGGACGATACCCTGATCGTGCAGGTAGCCGACGGCTTTCGCCAGCGCGAGAAACCAGGTTCGGGCCAGCTCACGAGCCACGCCGTCGGGATGCCGGGATAGCACGACATTGAGCGGTTCGCCGCTGACATATTCCATGACGACCCAGGTGTCGCCGTGGCTGTCGGTGCGCAGGTCATAAAGGGCGACGAGGTTGGGATGCTTGAGATTCAAGCATTGCACGACGCCGCGCAGCTCGATGTCGCTGTTGCCGCCCCTGAGGAGCTTGAGCGCCACCTCCTTGCCGCCGTCGCTCAGCGCGAAATAGACCTCGCCGAAGCCGCCCTTGCCAATGCCGCGCTTGAGCGTGTAGCCGTCCAGAGGACGCTGGCCGGAACCATAGGTGAATTTCATAGCCGAATCTCCCACCCTTCTCCGCCTGAGCCCCTGTTATGGAACGGTCTCTTGACCGTTCCATTCGCGACCGCCGTGCATTTCCAGTTATGGAACGGTCTCCTGACCGTTCCATGCATACTCTGCAGTATCCCGACTCTCCCCTCTCCGTCAGGGAGAGGGGTCGGGGGTGAGGGTCGGAATGTCTTCGTTTAACCCTCACCCCAACCCCTCTCCCAGAGGGAGAGGGGCTCCTATGTCACCGAAACCCGGGCCGCACCCCCGCGGGCTCGAGCGCGAACGAAACATCATCGCACACCACGTTCGCCGTCGATCCGAGCGTCGCTCGGTCTTGGTGTTTCTCACCGTTTACCTGAATCGAGCCTGCGTGCCGCGCGCCCAGGCCATCCTTGATGCGATAGAGCACGATCGGATCTTTCAAATCCGGCACGTTTATATGGGCGTGCGGCCCCGAGCCGAGGATCAGCGTATCGGCCATCAGGATCACACCGTCAACGGAAAGCGGCAGGCGATGGCCACTGACGATGTCGAGCCGAGCCGTCGTGCTCGCCGGCACGGGCAATCGAAACACGAACTGGCAGGACGACCCGAGCGTGACTCGATCTCCCGATCGCAGCGGCGTCTTGATCGTCGGCTGGCCATTTACCTGAATCTCACGCACCGCTTCGAGCATGTATCCCTCGGCATCGCGCGTCATCATGGCATGGAGCCGGGAGATGTCGGCGACGATCGGCACATCGATCCGCGCTTCGGCGGCCGATTGTCCAAGAGAGATACGCGATCCCAGACAGATCAAAAAGCCGCCGACGCCGTCGATCCAGAGGAGGAACCGCAGCGGCACCGGGCCGTTATCGGCCTGGTTTTCTGCTTCGACCTTGGGCAACGTCACGGTAATCGGCTCGACCGCTTTCCAGGCCATGCCGCGGGCCCGGCGTGCTTCCGCGTGTTGCGGCGCAACAGCCAGGATCTGTTCCGTGAGCTCGGCCACCTCGGCCCATCGCCGAGCGTTGGCCGCGACGTGCATTTTTTGCTGAGCGAGCAGATAGGCACGTTGGCGTTCGAGCATGGCCAATTTAGCCTGCTCGAGAACCGGCAGGCTCGCGGGCAACAAGCTCCGCGCCTGGTCGAGTTCGGTCAGAGCGGGAATGAATTCGCCACGATCCGCATCGGCGCGGGCGCTGGTCCAGACTCTGGCCGCTTCTTCCAAAGCTCGAAGTTCCGGCGGTATGACGCCGCGCGACTTGAGCCGCGTTGCCGCTTCCTCGGCTTGAGCCGGATGGCCCGCTTGCAATTGGGCGCGAACCTCGGCCAGACCGAGTCGCGTCAGCGATTGCCGCAGCCGTTCCGGGGCGCGTTCCGTCGTCTGAAGCTGCTCGGCTTGAAGTAAATCGCGCCAGGCAAGTTCGATTTCGTCATTGCGCAAATGGCGATCGCCTCGATCGGCGAAGGCCCGGGCGATCTGAGACAGCAGGGCTCCACTGCCGCGCTGGTTCATCGCGCCCGGCTGATTGAGCAAACGCAAAGCCTCTTCGAGAAGCCCATTCTTGAGGGCTTCTTGAGCCTGTCTCAGGTTTAGCCAAGCGAAGCCGAGCATGAAGCACGTCCCAACCTGAATACCACGCGACGAAGCAATTGTTTCGTTATTCTATCGGGCGTCCCAATTCGCCACGAGCCGCGGGTCAGCACTCGCATGAATTCGAGTACTCACCCGCGGCTCGCAAGTAGGCGAATCGCGGCGACTGGGGACGGCAATCAGTTCTTGACGGTCGACTTCACGGCATCGCCTTCGCCGAGGACTTCGTCGGCAGCCTTGAGCGAGTCGGAAACAGCCTTCTCATCCTTGGCTGGCTTCTCGTAACCGTTGCTCAGGCCATGTTTTGGATATTCGATGGCCTTGCGCTCTTCTTCCTTGAGATCACGGCTGATTTCTTTGTAAAGCGACTCACATTTGCTGACGACGCTATCATCGACATCAATGTTGTTGACCATCTGCTGGACGCGGAGCCGTTCGTATTGGGCTTCGAGCTTCTCGACCATGCTCTTGAGCTGCTCGCGCTTCTCCTTGATGGTGGCGACGCGCTCCTCGGCGGCGGCCAACGACTCTTCCTTGGGAGCGAGGCGAGCCTTGATGCTCTCGATGCTGTCCTTGGTCGATTTCAGTCGGCGGACGACGCTGTCGAGGTCGCGCTGAGCGCGTTCGACGGAATTGGTCTTGGAGCTGCCGTTCTTGACAGACACTTCGGCGGTGGCGTCCTTGAGGGCGTCCCGTTTGGCGCGGGCTTCCTTCTCGAGCGGCGCCTTGGTGGCTTCGTACTTGTCAGCCGCTTCGCGCAGTTCGCTGCAATCAAGGTCGAGCTTGATCAGGTTGTTGACCGACTTGCGGAGTTCGCTGTCGATCTTGGTGATCTCTTTGCGGAGATCCATGATGCGTTTGTCGAAGGGCCGTTTGCTGTCCTGGCAGGCGATCTTTTCTTCGACCGTCTCGCGAATCTTGGTCCAGTTCTTGGCCACGGTCAGACCAATAATGACGGCGACGGTGGTGAGAATCAGCTTCTTGAACATCTCGTATAACCCCGATGGTTAGGCCTAGTAGTCCCCGCGAAGGGGCCGCACTTCGGTCCACTCCGCCTGAGAGGTACTTCGCCACGGGTTTGCCGATATTTTCAAAAATTGCTGTTCGGGACAACTTTTCTGCGTTTGTTCGTGTTTTTGGGTCGTGGAGGCCAATGCTCGGTCGACCTTTCGCTTCATGCTCCCTTCATTTCGCAAGAGTAAACTGACACGGTCGAGCATGATCGTGACTCGATTTCAACCTCTCTGGAGATTCCCATGCGCATGTTAACTGGACTGTTGCTCCTGGCTGGCCTGTTTCTCAGCGTCTCGCTCACGGAAGCGCAACCGCCGGATGGTCCCAAGGGCAAAGGCGGCAAGGGTAAAGGCGGGTTTGGCGGCGGTCCGATGCAACCTGGCCAGCTGTTGCCTCCCTTCGTCCAAGAACAATTAAAGCTCACCGACGATCAGAAGAAACAACTGGAAGACATTCAAAAAGATATGGAGACCAAGTTAGACAAGATCTTGACCGACGACCAAAAGAAACAGCTCAAAGAGATGCGCGACAACGGCCCCGGCGGTCGTGGCGGCTTCGGCGGCGACGGCAAAGGCAAAGGTAAAGGCAAGGGTGATGACGGTGGGAAGGGCGGCGGCAAAGGCGGCGATCGAAACAAAGATGGGTTTTAATCAGCCCGTAGCGTCAGGACATTGTGCTTCTTTGCACAATGTCCTGACGTGGAGCTGGTGAGCAAACGCGGCGCCAGGTCCCTCACTTATGCCGTGCGCTTGACGACGCTGATACCGCGGTAGCCCACGTAACTCGTCGCGCCACCGGGGTATGTATCCTGCACGTAGCCTGATTCACTTCCCGTCGAGACGGTCTGCATCGCGGCCCCAGGGGCCTGAATCAACAAAGTGTTCGTTCCCGTGCCTCCATAAATAGCCAAACCGGTGTATGCGGTGGTCGTCGTGACGGCCACCGTGAAGGTGTTGTTGCCGTTACCGGCGTTGACCGTCAGCAGCGTTCCCGTCGGTTCGCCGGTGATCGAGATGGCGTCGTTGCCTGAGCCGAGGGCGACGGTAATGCTCGAGAACTTACCGCTGAAGCCAAGGGCAAACGAGCCGATTGTCTCCGCCACATAGGTCAACGCCAGGGTGAGATTATCGTTTTTCGTCGAGCCGGCGTCATTGACCAAGAGCGTGTTCGTTCCGGTACCGCCCGAAACGATGACGGTGCTGATGAACGTGTCGAGCGTATTCTGAGCCGACCCGGCTACGATGTAATCGTTGCCTGCGCCGGTAAACAGATACGTCGGAGCATTCTTTTGCGTGCCCTGAATGGCGATGGTGTTCTTGCCGGAGCCAGTCACGACGCTGATGCCGTTGGCAAAGCTACCGGTGCTGCTGGAACCATAGTTCAGGGAGAAAGATGTTTGCGAGCTATAGATGTAGCCTGCTCCCAGGGTGAGCGTGTCACCCGTGGTTAGGCCGCTTTCGGTGACGAGGAGCGAATTAGTGCCCGAACCCGCGATGAGGTAGAGCGGCCCATTGAACCCGCTAAGCGTATTGGTAATCGAGTTTACATAGAAACTGTTTTTGCCTGCTCCGGTAGTGATGACGGTGGCCGCGTTGGCGATGGTGCTGAAGATGCTGACGACGTTGTTGCTGGAATCGAGCTTGAGATTGACGCCGCCGCTGAAGTTGCCGCCGCCGCTGTTGCCGTAATAAACAGCGTAGGGGCGGCTCGTGCTGAATATGACCGCGTTCGTGACAGCCACGACATCCGAAGTGGTGCCAGCCGATTCGTCAATGGTCAGCGTGTTGCTTCCCGAGCCGCCGTCGAGGTAGAGGTAGCCCGCCAGCGACGTCAGATCGCCGGCATTGTTGCTAACGAGAAATGTGTTCTTGCCGCCGCCACCCTTGATAAAGGTCGAGGCCCCCGCGATCGTGCCGCTCACGTTGACCGTGTCATTGCCAGATCCCAAATACATAGCCAGGCCGTTGGCAAATGTGCCATTCGAGGCCGTGTAACTGAGTGCGAAGCCGCGCGAGGCACTCGTTATCTGTGTACCCGTGAAATTGATCGTGTCCGGAGTAGTGCTCTTGGCTTCCGAGACCGTTAATTTGTTAGATCCGGCGCCCCCGTCCACTACGAGTGGACCCTGGAAGGTGTCCAGGGTGCCTGTCGCCGAAGAAACGGTGATCGAGTCATTGCCCGCGCCGCTCTGAATCGTGACGGTCGTGCCAGGCGCACTACCCTGGACAGAGATATTGTCGGCTCCCAGTCCGCCATCGACAGTGAACTTATTGAGTCCGCTAAAATTCACCGTCTGGGTTCCCATCGTCAGTGTGGCTGACCCAACGGTAATCGGTGACGGCGTATCGGGCCCGAAGATAAAAGCGCTCCCGGTCGCATTGACCGCGTTGCCGTTTGCGATCGTCGTGTTGCCTGTGCCGCTGGCGTTGAGAGTTATCAAGTACGTATCCGTGCCGCCGCCGCCGTTCAGAGTGTCGGTGCCGCTCCAGTTATGAACGGAGAAGGTATTGTCGCCGGGGCCGCCGGTCAGGGTCGCGTTTTCAATTCCTGACAGGGTGTAGACCGGACCAGAGTTCAGTTGCAGTAACCCATCACTGAGAACAAAGGTCGTGTCGGCGGTGCAAACGACGCCGTCATTACCACTCGTGCCTTTGAGAGTGCCGCCTCCGGTCCAACCGCTGACGTCAAAAGTGGTGGCCGTCGCGCCGCCGGTCAAATCGGCCGTTTGGATGCCGCTGAGGGAAATGACCTTACCGCCGATAGTGAGCGACGAATTGGTGAGCGTGATGGCTCCCGAGCCCGTGGCCATGAGAGTATTGTTCGAGCCGGTTCCCATGATGGCGTTGGTGCTGCTGCCGACGATAAACGTCGAACCGTCGGAGCCGCCTTTGAGGGTCGCCTTCCCCGTGCCGCCGTTGAGTGTCACCGGGCCGGCGCTAAAGGCCGTGGCGTCGATGGTGTCGTTCGACGAGCCCGCGGTCAGGGTGACGTTGGTGACGCCAGTCAGATTGTAGTTGCCGCCGTTGGAGAGCGTCAGCTTGGTGTTCGTGAGGACGTAATTCACATCGCCCGCGACCGAAAGCGAATTGGCCTGAATCGTGGCTGCGCCACTGTAAAGGAGCCCGGTCAAATCGACACTGCTTCCGGTGCCCGTGGCATTGATGACGAGATTGGTCAAGTTGGCCAGGCTAAGACCTTGGACGCCGCCGGCCGTGCTATCCATGTCATAGGCGCTAGCGAAGCCCGGATCGGCGCTGCGGTTATGCTCGAGATTGCCGTTGTTATCAGAGAAAAGCACGAGCTTGTCGTTGGGAGTGGTGCTCGTGAACGTCAGAGTGCCGCCCGTGAGGGACGCGGTAAACGATGGAACGGTGCGGTCTTCGAGTCGTTCGACGCCCAGCCTCGTGCGCTGACTCGGTCGAGCCTTGCGGTGTGTCGAATTGTGTTTCGGGATCTGGGCGAGGGAAGAAAGCCAATTGAAGAAACTCACGGGCCGCCCCTTTCCTTGAGAGGGTCCAATGTGGTGGGACAAATCGATTTTTACCCGACCCGACTCCACATCCGTGGAGAGCCGCCCGGGAAGCGATAACGGTTGCAGGTCGATAGCTTAACCCGAAAACGGTTTTCGATGCAACCGCGGTCTGGCGCTTCGTGTGGCATGCTTTGGTACTCGAAAGCATGCTTTGGAGTACCAAAGCATGGCACACATGTGCCTGCCGCTAGGATCTTCGTGCCCTAATTCCTAAATTACCTCACTAGGAAATTGAGCGATCTTGTTAAGAGTTTTTAATGAGATCGCTCATTACATTCTTTTGTCTGAGGGTCTCATGCGTCGCACGATTGCATCTTTCGCACTCTTCTTATGCGTCTCGGCGGTGCATGCCGACGATGCGCCCAAGAAGGTGGCTACCGTCGAAGGCGTCACGGAATACCGCCTCGCCAACGGGGCGCGCGTCCTTTTGTTTCCGGAGGCATCGCGGCCCACGATCACCGTCAACATGACCGTGCTGGTCGGTTCACGGCATGAAGGCTACGGCGAGGCCGGCATGGCTCACCTGCTCGAGCATCTCGTCTTCAAAGGCACGCCGACGTTCCGCAACGTCCCTAAAGCGATCAGCGATCGGACCAACAGCTACAACGGGACGACCAACGTCGACCGCACCAACTATTTCGAGACACTGCCAGCCTCCGATGAAAACCTCGAATTCGGCATTCATCTCGAATCCGACCGGCTCGTGAATAGCTTCATCAAACGAGAAGATTTGCTCTCCGAAATGACGGTTGTGCGCAACGAATTCGAGCGCGGCGAGAATAGCCCGCAGGGCGTGTTGTCCGAGCGAATTCATGCCGCGGCCTACGCCTGGCACAATTATGGCAAATCCACGATCGGTAATCGCAGCGACATCGAGCGAGTGCCCATTGATAATTTGCAGGCTTTTTACAAGAAGTTCTATCAGCCCGATAATTGCGTTCTCATCATCGCCGGCAAATTCGACGAGGCGAAGGCCGTTGCCCTCGTTCAGAAGTATCTCGGCTCGATCCCCAAGCCGACACGCAAGCTGACCGACACCTACACCGAAGAGCCGCCCCAGGATGGCGAGCGCACGGTCGTTCTGCGTCGCGTCGGCAATGTCGGTTCCGTGGGCGTGGCCTATCACATTCCCGCGTCGGCCCATCCCGATTGGGCTCCATTGACGCTGCTCGCGGGGATCATCTCGCAGTCACCCAATGGCCGATTGCACAAAGCCCTCGTCGAATCCAAATTAACGACGAGCGCCAACGCTCGCGCGGGCAATGAGCACGATCCAGGCCTTTTCACCGCTCAATGTCAGGCTGAACCGGATAAGCTCGATGTCGTGCGCGATACCCTGCTAAAGACCCTTGAGACCCTGGGTGCGGTGCCGTTCACGGCGGAGGAAGTCGATCGAGCCAAGGTTCGCTCGGCCCGCGCCGATGAGATGCGCCAATCCAATAGCACCGCGATGTCGCAGGCGCTTAGCTCGGCTTCGGCCCTGGGCGATTGGCGGCTGCTCTTCATCCAGCGCGATCGGATCGCCAAAGTAACCGCGGAAGATGTCAATCGCGTCGCCAAAACTTACTTCCAAAAGTACAACCGCACCGTCGGCATCTACATTCCCGTCAAGGAGCCACAGCGGCTCGCGATTCCCGAAACGCCTGCGTTGGCAGCGCTCGTCAACGATTATAAAGGCGGCAGCGTGGCTAGCGCCGGCGAGGTCTTCGACCCGACGCCGGCCAATCTTGACGCGCGCACCAAGATCGTCGAACTCGGCGGAATCAAGACCGGCTTGCTCCAGAAAAAGAACCGCGGTGAGACGGTATCGCTCGTCCTCACGTTGCACTACGGCAACGAGGATTCGCTCAAGGAGCTGACGACGGCCGCCGGCATGTTGCCGAACCTGATGATGGCCGGCACGAAGAAGCACGACCGGCAGGCGCTGCGCGAGGAACTGGACAAGCTCGGCATTCGCATCTCGGCTGGGATGGGCGGCGGCCCCGCCGGTGGCGGTCGTCGTGGTGGCGGTGGTGGCGGCGCTGGAACTCCGGGCCAACTCACCTTTTCGATCGAGGCCAAGCGCGACACGCTGCCTGCGGCGATCAAGCTCCTTGGCGAGATTTTGCGCGAGCCGGCATTCCCGGAGGTCGAGTTCGAGCAGATGAAAACACGCTCTAAGGCTGGGCTGGCGCAAACCATGACCGACCCGGCCGCGCTTGCCCAAAACAAGCTGGCCCGTGCTTTGTCGCAGTATCCGCCTTCGGATATTCGCTATGTCCCGACAGCAGAAGAGACGGCCAAACGTCTCGACGCCGTCACACTCGATCAAGTGATCGGCATTTACAACAAGCAGGTCGGCGCCACGAACGGGGAACTCGGCATTGTCGGCGACTTCGATCCGCAGGAAGTGCTGCCGTTGGTTCAGGAGATCCTCAAGGGTTGGAAGTCCGACGTGCCGGTCAAGCGCATCGATCGTATCGCCGTCACCAAACCGGACGGCATGAAGGAAGACATCCTCACGCCGGATAAGGCCAACGCCGTCTTTCTTGCGGGCATGGTTTTCCCGATGAAAGAAACCGACGCCGATTACGCCGCACTGCGGCTGGGCAATCTCATCTTCGGCGGCGGCACGTTGTCCTCACGGCTGGGCAATCGCATTCGCCAGAAAGAAGGCCTGTCGTATGGCGTGACGTCGGCGTTCAACGCCTCGCCGCGCGATCCGTCCGCCTCATTCACCGTCAACGCGATTACCAACCCGGTGAATATCGACAAGGTCGAGAAGGCCTTTCTCGAAGAGTTGGCCGAATTCGTCACTCATGGCCCGACGCCGACGGAGCTGAGCGACGCTCAAAAGGCCTACGTCGAAGCGCAAAAGGTCGGCCGTACCGGCGACGCCGCCATCGCTGGCCAGATCGTAAGCAACATGCAGCTTGGCAGAACGTTCGCGCACTCAAGCGATCTGGAAAAGCGCATTAACGCGCTGACCCCGGATGAAGTGCGCGATGTCTTTAAGAAGTACCTGGACGCGAAAAAGATGGTCATCATCCGCGCCGGCGACTTCAAGAAGTAAGGTCCTTTTCCGCTTTCGGGAGCCCGAAGGTTTTGTCTTCAAGAGCCGGGAGCGTCAGCGACCGGAGAAAATCTGTGCGCGTGTAAAGCGTTCCGGTCGCTCACGCTCCCGGCTCTTGAAAACCAACTATACGGGCGCTGACGTTTCTGTCCCAGCTGGTACGATTCGTAGGATGATGACAAAGCGTCGGCATACCTACCGCGCCTTATGAGCTGGGATTTTCGTGATGCAGAGCCAGAAGTCTTCTCTCCCCCTGGAAATTCATGTCCTCGGTCCAGGAGGTGAAAGTCTATTTGCCACGGAGTGTCAGGGTTGGGTGGAAATCGGTCGCCAGCAACGGGATGAGCAGCAACCCTACTATCGCAAGGCACTCGGCAAAGGCTGCCATCGGATGGTCATTGCGACGCACAACGAGCAGGACGTTTCACGCAAACATATTCAGATTGAGTTACTCTCAGGCAAGCGGCTGCAAATAAGAAACCTCAGTACGACGCAGCCGGTATTTCTACCGGACCATAATTACACGGTGCCGCCGACACTGGCGCACGATGTCGATGTCCCGGTGCGCATCTGCTTGGGCAACAAAACGCTGCGCGTCCTGGAAGCCACCGACGATGGACCGCTCCAAAGTTTAGCGATTGCTACGTCTCCGCCCGGCAGCACGACCTCCGGAGTGAGCCGCCTGGCCAAGTTTCCGTTCGCTGGCGATTCCAAGCTACTCATAAACGAACTTTTGCCCTGGCTTCGTTCCGTGACAGACGTTTTACAAAGCGCCTCGGAGAGCGTGCCTGATTCCACCGAATTCTTCTTCAAGGCGGCCCAAGCGGTCACTACGATTGCAAATCTTGATTATGGCCGCGTGCTGCTCTTTCGGAACGGCCATTGGGAGACGGTCGCACTGCAATGTGCGCCTGGACGATTCGAAGTCGAAAACATGGAGCCGAGCCGCAGCGTGCTGCGCCGTGTCCACGATGAGAAGAAAACGTCGTGGCGTGGTATGCCGTCGTCGGCGCGGAACGAAAGCATTCAAGGAATCGAAGTCGTCGTGGCGGCGCCCATTCAAGATGGCCAAGGAAATGTGATCGGAGCGCTTTACGGTGAGCGTCGCGGCAACGCTCTGACCAATCCGATTACCGAAGTCGAGGCGATGCTCGTCGAACTCTTGGCCCGCGCCGTGGCCGGCGGTTTGGCTCGGCTCGAACTGGAGAAAGTTGCCCTCGCTGCGCGCGTGCAATTCGAGCAATTTTTCACGCCGGAGTTGGCCAAGCAGCTGGCCGCGAACCCAGACTTGCTCAAGCCGCGCGACGCGTTGGTCACTGTTCTCTTTTGCGACATCTGTAGCTTCAGCCGCATTAGCGAGAACCTCGGCCCGGCCGCGACATTCAATTGGATCAATGGAGTTCTCGACATCCTTTCCGAATGCGTGCGCGAGCAACAAGGCGTTCTGGTCGATTATGTTGGCGATGGTCTACTCGCGATGTGGGGCGCGCCGGAAGAGCAGCCCGATCACGCCACCCGCGCTGCCGCGCCGCGCTGCGCATGATCGCACGCGTGCCTGAATTGAACGCGCGCTGGCAGGCGACGATCGGCGAGGCCTTCAACGTCAGCATCGGCATCAACACAGGCGAGGCGATGGTGGGGAACTCCGGTTCGACTCACAAGTTCAAATATGGGCCGTTAGGGAACTCGATCAACCTGGCGAGCCGGGTTCAAGGGGCGGTCAAATACTTCAAGAGTCAACTGTTGATTACCAAGGCGACGCAAGAGCGGCTGGATCCATCGCTTGTCACGCGCCGGCTAGGGCACGCGCGCGTGGTAAACATTGGCGAGCCGGTTGAGATCTTTGAACTCGCTGACGATTCGGAGGAGTGGCGCGAAGCCAAAGCTGGCTATGAAAAGGCATTGGCCCTATTCGAGGCCAGAGATTTCAACGCCGCCGAAGGTTTGCTGGGCAATTGGCGCGCTCGACATCCCAACGACGGCCCGGCACTCGTTCTCCTGCATCGCTCGGTGCAGTCGCTAATGACGGGAGTCGTGCCGCCAAGGCATCCGGTGTGGGATCTGGGGGGGAAATAAATTCTGTCTTCAGGAGTCGGGAGCGTCAGCGACCGGAGCGCATTACACTCGCTCAGATTTTCTCCGGTCGCTGACGCTCCCGGCTCCTGAACACAGAATATCGTTACCCGTTCTTTTGCTCCCCCACGACCTTCCGGAACTCCGGCCCCGTAAACCGAAAGGCCGCATCGTGCGGGCACGCATAAACGCAGCTCGGCTGCCCGTCGAGTTCCGAGCAAAGGTCGCAGGTCGTTGCCTTCATCTGGACGACGGGAACTTTCTTACCCTTCTGATTCGGATCCTCACGCATTTCGTTGAACGGATGCATGTTGATGTTGCCATACGGGCAATTGTCGGCGCATTTGCCACAGCCGATGCACCAGTCCTCGATGATGATTTCGCGCGAGTTGCGGCGGCGGATGGATCCTACCGGGCAGCCGACCATGCAGTAGGGATCCAGGCACGAACGGCACGAGCTGGCGACGAGAAATTTGTCGTAACGCAGGCCATCGCGGATCAAGCGCGTGACGCCGTCGTGCGCATCGGCGCAGGCTTTGGTGCATTCGTCGCAGCGCGTGCAGCGCTCGAGGTCGAGCACGAGTAGACTTTGAGCATTCATCAGCCCTTGCTTGAGAAAGTCGCCAAGCGATTCCGTCTCGACTTTTTTGCGGTCGGCCTCGTTTTTCTCCAGGCGCTCACGGGCGATGCGGACGAGATGGCCCTTGACCCCGGGGAAGCGCGCCAGGATCTCGCGAAAATCTTCGCCGGATATTTGCACCAGATCGACGTGATCGAGCGCGGCACACGTGGCGACGCGGACGCCCACCGGGGCCAGCGCGCGCATTTCCGGTAGGTCACTCATCAGGCCGATTTCGCCGATGTAGCCGCCGGGGCCGACGTAGGTCAGTACATGCTCGCCGCCGGCCCTCTTTTGCGACACTTTGACGAAGCCGATGCGCACGAGATAGAAATGGTCCGCCGGATCATTCTGCCGAAAAATCACCTGCCCGGGCGGCACGCGGATCAGCTTCACGCGCTCGCGCATGTAGGTCACGAAGTCGGCGAATTGCTTTTCATCTTGCAGCAAGCTCGCGAAAATATCGACGCCGCGCAGATGCGTATCGATCGACCGCCGACGATAGGTTTCCTCAAGGAGGGCCCGAGACTTTTTATTTCTCTGAAGAATGTAGAGGACGTTGCTCTGAATCTCCAACATGCTGCAATCTTCTACCGCGCACTGTGGCTGAGCGCGGATAGGAGTTCATGCATGTCATTTCACCGAACAGGTCGCCGGCCCGGAGTTCCGCCACGGGATTGCCGTATTTCAAGGCAACCGGAGCGTCGATATGGATGTAGCCGGTTCGGCTCTCCTCATCGCGGCTGTCTTCGGAGCGAGAAACGAGATTTGTCGTGATGCGCTGGATCAGCCCAAAAAAACCCTGATGGCCGCGATCGGCTTTCGACTTGCGACTCTTGGTGTGCTTGATCGTCGATTGCAGGCGCACATCGACCCGGCCCGACTCGATGTAAAACGCCGACGAGCCGAACTCGCCCTCTTTGCAAATGACGTCGCCCGCTCGAAAGCGCCGTCGCACCACGGAATTGGCATTCCACTCGAGAAACTTGACCGACACTCCCTCAAAAAGCGGCAATTGAGCCAACGCCGCGGCCGTGACCTTTTCCGTCCCGAGAAAATCGGGCAGCGGATGGGCTTTGACCGGCTTCCGAAATGTCAGCGCGCCGGTCGGACAGGAGATCATACACTCGCCGCACGCGACACAGCTCGATTCGCCCATCGGCTCGTTGAGATCGAAGGCGATCGTGGCGGTGTATCCTTTACCCGCTCGACCGAGCACCTGGTTGTTGCGGATCTCATTGCAGCCGCGAACGCAGCGGTCACACAGGATGCAAGCGTTATGATCGACCGCGATGACGAGCGAGGAGTCGTCATGGCCGCGATCATGGCCGCGGCGCGGGAACCGAGGCTGCTCGGGATCGAGTTTGAGGCGGCTGGCCAATTGCAGCAACTCGTTAGGGTTGCTGCCTTCGTGCTTCTCCGGGTTCGCCGGCTGGTCGGCGAGCAGCAATTCCGTGACCACTTTGATCGCTGACTCGACCCGCTTGCTGGTCTTGGCCGTCAAAACCTTCATCCCCGGCTCGACCGCCCGCTGACAGGCCGGTGTCAGTACACGGCCGCCGACGACATCGACGACGCAAACGCGGCAGACGGCCACCGGATTGACATGCTCACGATGACAGAGCACCGGAATCGGATTCACCTCGCCCGTGCGCTGGCACAGCGCCTGAGCGGCGTCGTATATGGTCGTAGGAATCTCGATCTGCTTCTTGTATTGCGGATCGTAAGCAATCTTGGTCGGGGCAACCTCGATCTCCTGGTTGTCGATCGTAAGTTTGATCATGGGTAGGCTGCTCATCAGGAATCTCGGGCGAAAAAACGATCGATTATTGATAATCGGTCATCACCGCAAATACGCCTCCAGCTCCTCCGGAAAGAACTTCATCAACGACGCCATCGGATTGGCCGCGATTTGGCCAAGGCCACAGATTGAAGCCAGGGACATGGCATCCGACAGCTCGCTTACCATCGTCAGACCGCCGCGCGGGAAATCGCGGGCCAGAATTTGTTGCTCCAGTATCGTGACCAGCTTCTCAGTGCCCAGGCGACACGGGACGCATTTGCCGCACGATTCGTTGCGATAAAACTGGACACAGTTGAGCGCCTGTTCCACCATGTTAGCATGGCTGCCATAGACGACGAATGCCGCTCCGAGCATGAAATTCATGCCCCGCGCCGTGTCCGGGTCGAGAGGGACATCTAACATGTCCACAAATTCAGTTCCGGTCGGCAGTTTCTCCTGGACAAATTTGGGCGGTAGATGGCTCGTCTTGATGCGAACCGGAAGGAAGCCACCGGACGGCCCCGACGGGGCGATCGCCTTGAGCGTCTGGCCGCCGCTGATGCCGCCGGCCGTGTCGTAGACGAGTTCCCGCACCGTTTGGCCAAACGGCACTTCATAGACGCCCGGCTTATTGACATCGCCGCTGATCGACACGAACCGCCTGCCTGTGGCACCGTGCGTGCCGCCGTCACGATACCACTCGCCCCCCTTCATGACGATTCCCGGAATCCACATGAGCGTTTCGACATTGTTGATGACGGTCGGCTTGTTATAAAGCCCACTCAAGACCGGAAATGGCGGCTTATTGCGTGGCTCACCGCGCCGATCCTCGATTGCCTCCAAAAGCGCGCTCTCCTCTCCTTGAACGTAACCACCCGGGCTGACGTAGATGTCGAGATGAAAAGGCACCCCAGAGCCGAGAACGCTAGGCCCGACGACGCCCAACTCGCGGGCGCTTCGTAAAGCTTCTTCGACCGCTTCGCATTCGTCGTGATATTCGTGGCGAATATAAATGTAGCCCTGCCTCGCGCCGACCACGAGGGCGGCGAGAACCATCGCTTCGATGAGCAAATGCGGCGCACGCCGCAAAAGTTCACGGTCCTTGAACGTGCCCGGTTCACTTTCATCGGCATTGCAAATGACGTATTTGTTCTCGGCCACCGCCTTGCGCACCATCGACCATTTCGCCGCCGTGGGGAAGCCCGCGCCACCCATGCCGCGCAGCTTGGAGACTTCCAGCGCTTTGAGGACGGCCTCGCCATCGCGGTTTTCGAGGAAGCGACGTAAGACTTCATAGGTCGGCTTGCCGGCGTAGACGTCGATCTGCCAGCCCACCGGTTCCCGGCCCGGGTGTTCATGGGGCAGCGGTTCATGAGCCAGCGCCGCCCGCATTCGCGCACGCAGATCCGCCTCCGGCAGGCCGCGAAACACGACATCATTCACCACCGCCGCGACGGGCCGATCACACTGGCCCAGGCACGAAACGCCTTTGACGCAGACTTCTTTGCCGCCTATTTCCTGGGCGAAGGCCTGGAGGCTCTGGGTCAAACGCGCCGCGCCGCGCAAGTGGCAGGCCATGTCGCGGCAGACAAGGACTTCCACGGTAGGTGGAGGCTTGAGACGATACAGCGGATAGTAACTGGCGACTTCATGGAGGCGATGCAGCGGCTGCTCGATCCGTTTGGCAAGCGCCACCAATTCATCGTGTGGCAGCCAGCCGCAACGTTCCTGGATGTGACGGAGTTCTTGGACGATCATTGCAGGAAATCCTGGATGGGCATCATAATGGTCGGATCCGTGACCGGGGTCGGTACCCCGACCCCGGTTTGGCCAGGGCAGCTCCAGAGAACCGGGGTCGGAATACCGACCCCGGCCACGGGATCGCAAACCTAATAAACGACTTTCTGACACAGGGCGTAGCGCTCTGTGGGCTTGACGAAGAAATCTGCCAGCGGCCGTTTTTGCAGCGCATCGCGCTCTTTGGCGCCGAGGCCCTTGTTCGGATGATCGCCGTTGTGATAGCGGTGACATTCGACGCAGTCAAAACGTACGCCGCCCGTGGGTTTGCCGTCGACGACGCCAGCCGGCGCGTGGCAGCGGACGCATGTCTGCATGTCGGGTATCAACACGTCTTCACTTCGGGTCGAAGCAGCGCCTTCGCCGCCTGCCGGTGGATAAGCTCCGGGATGGCACGCGAAACAATTCGCCGCCCGATGGGCGACATGGCTGAATTTGGCGCGTGCGTACCAGATTTCCGGCACTTTGGTCGGCACGATTCGCTCGGGAATGCCATTGTTCCTAGTGCCTTCGTAATAATGGCATTCGCCGCAGGTGATTTTGCCTGAGTATAGGAACTTCTCTTTCGCTTCGACTTTGTCTTTGTAGAGAAACGATTCAATGGCTTGTGTACCCCGATCGACCTCTTTGCGCGCCTTTTCTTCGGCGTCGTCCAGCGCCTTGCCGGGCAACGGCAGCTTTGTGGCCAACTCTTTACGCATATCAGGATCTTTTATTTTCTCTGCCGCAAGCGCGCCCCAGAGAAACGAATGGACCTCGGCCGGCTGCAATCGATGCGGGATGGCGACGTCGGGCTTGCTCGCATCAAACGTCAGCGGATGGCAGGCCTTGCAGTGGTCCTCGTAGCGCACCGGCAGCATGTAAGCGCCACTCGTGCGAACGCCACGGCTCAACGAATTGGCCGCGACGCCTTCGGTGGCGTCGAGCTGGTGACACGAGGCGCAGGTCAAACGAACGGCATCTGCCACGGACTTCGGCCCGTACGTCGCCGGGCTGGCTTGATAGCGCTCTCGCTCTTTGAGGTCTTTGATATCGTTGAATTTCCAAGGCTTGCCGCCCTCGGTCAATGTCTGCCCAGGGCGCATATGGAGATCATGATTGAATTTCAGCTTGCCCGGGTCGGTCGGCTTGTTCTCACGCCACAATTCAAACTCGGGATGGGTCGTGGTTGCAAACGCCGTCACATTTTGGAGGACCGCGAAGCCGAACGCCAGATGTTTGGCAAGGTCTCGATGGCAACTCACGCAATCGCTGTCCGGCAATCTTACCAAGGACACATCGCGTCCACGATGATCCCGATGACAGCTGGCACAGCTAACAACGTCGTCGGCTCGTTGGCTCTCATGATGGGCCGGCCCGGCGTGGCACGATTCGCACCGAGCGTCCGAGCGCGAGCTTGGTTCGGACTACTCCATGCGACCAACCAATTATCGTGCTTGATGGGTGAAAAAGGGACGTGACAGACCTCGCATTGGCTTTCCCATGCTTGATGGACGGCATGCACGGGGCCATGAGAGTAGCGCGATTCGCTGCGTTGCCCGAGCAGGAAGCCGCTGCCGAGATAGAGAACGGCGAGCGCCAGAGCCGTGACGGACAGGTAGAACTTCCAACGGCTCATCGCATCGGAATGCTTGAAATAGTCGAGCGGAATCCGTGCGGCGCGTTGCTTGCCGGTTTCTTGGAGTGCCATAGGGAGAGTTTACCAATACATGCAAGCCTTGACGATATGCGCGATCATCAGCACGATCAAGGCAAATGAGAGCGGCAAATGGACCGAAAGCCAGCAATGCAACCAGAAAAAGAGCCGCGCCTGATGAGCGAACTGGCGCCGTTGCTCGCACATGCCTTCGAGCGCGTCGACGCAGTGGTGAGCCTCCGGATCGAGGTTGGTTCTCAAGTTGGAAAACAACACTGCGGTCTGTCGCGCGGAATGCAGCGGCGAACGAACGCGCGGACCGGCCCGTAAATAGGGCTCGATCGTAGTATCATAAAAGTTCCGCAATATCTCGGTCCCGGCCACGGGCGCGTTCGGAACGATCGTCTGGAGAACCTTGCCCGTTGTCTTGCCTGCCGAGCGCATGGCGCCTAACGTGAGAAACGGCTTGGGCTCGATGCTTTCGGCGCGCTCCGTGTCTCCGCTCGGATTCGGCCCGCAGGTCGCCAGCACCAGCCGTTCGGCTTCTTCGGACATGTGCTCGACGATGCGTGGGATCTGCGAATAAATCGTTTCCGCCGGCACCTCGGCGAGCATCGTGCGCGGAATCAACTGTTGAAAAGCCAAGCCCCAGACGCCGCTGGCGATGACGACGAGAAAAAGGATCATCAATATCGTCGATAGGTCGCCGCCGCTGCGAAAGCCGCTGTGCAGGACCAGCAACGGTACGCTGAGAAGCCCGAGCCAAATATGGGCCCGCATCCACACCTGAGCGCGGCCGATGCGCCAGGTGCGCACTTTCTTGCGAAACCACAGGAGCAATTCAAAAAGACAGATCAGGCCGCCGACGACGCCGAACGTGAACCCAGGCAGGCTCGACCCGCCGGGCCATTCGCTTTTGCCAATGCTCCAGGCGAGATACCAAACGATCGCCAGGACAGCGATGAGAAGCGTGCTGATCATCCAGGGTCGATGCTGCGGCCAGCTTCTGCTATCGAAGACGAGCACGAAACCTCCCAGTCCAGGGCGATGATAGGTCGGATGAATTCAAGGTAGATTTTTATAACACAGCTAGACAAGAGTGTGCCATCGAATTGTAGCAAGTACGTTATCGGCCCTGTAGCCGCCTTTTGACGAATGCGGCTACAAGGCGGTTTCCGCTGATCGAGTTGTTCGCGGCATTCCGCCCCCTTATGATTGGATTGTCCGGTCGGTCGTCGCGAGGGTCGAGCCATGCAACAGACGGAGCCGCGAACCTTTCGGTGGACGCGAGAACATTATTACTTCCTGGCCGAAAACAACATCTTCCTCAACCAGCGTGTCGAGCTGATCGATGGCGAGATCCTGGAAATGGGCACGCAGAACGACTACCACGCGGCGGGCGTCGAGTTGGCCCAAGATGCCTTGCGCGGTGTCTTCGGCAAAGGATACCGAGTTCGCAATCAGGCTAATCTTGATTTGAGTCCGACTTCGTCGCCAAGTCCTGATTTGGCTGTAACTCTGGGATCACCAAAAGGCGTGACGGCGGGCACGCCCAATCCAACGGGAGCTATGTTGGTGGTCGAAGTCAGTGACTCGACGTTGGCTTTCGATCGCAATCGCAAATCGTCACTCTACGCCGCCGCGGGGATTGGCGATTACTGGATCGTCAATCTGGTTGATAGACAGCTCGAAATTTATCGAAACCCCGTCGCCGATGAGACGAAGCCGTTTGGCTATCGGTACGCGGATCGATTCATTCTCGATGCCACCGAAAGCGCCGCGCCGTTGGCGGTTCCCGAAGCACGCGTCGCGGTTGCCGACTTATTGCCCTGAAAGCTTTATCAATTATCTGTCCTTTGCTTCCAAGGAGCACACGCTATGCGTTTATCAGGCCCAATGCTGGCCCTGTTGCTATTCGCGTTAACCACCTTCGCGGACGACGCTCCCAAGCCGACTGACCCGGGCACGCTGGTTCTGATCGATGCGGCCGGTAAGGAGCAAAAGCTCAAGACCTGGAAGTTCTCCGAGGGCGTTCGTCGCCTGGGTTGGCTCGCCGCGCCGAATAAAGAAACCAAAAAAGACGACGCCAAGGACGACAAGAAGCAGCCGACCAAGGCCGAGGGGCTTGAGGCGCTCGAAATTCGCGAGGATAACTCCACCAATTGGAAGATCGGCGTCGTCACCTTAGTTCCTCTGACGCGCGTGAAATCGATCGATTATGACATCGACAAAAAGACCGTGGTCGTCCACGTGGCGCTTGAGGGCAAAGGCGACATGGAGGAAATGCTTGGCGGCACGACCGAGTACGCCGACAGCAATCGCATCACCATCGAAGCCGAAGTTGACAAGGGCGACATGGGGGTGCTCGAAGAGAAATATCTGGGTGGCTCGCCCAAAGGCATTCGCGGCATCCGTTTTCCAGCGCCCAAGATGGACGCCGCGCCGATCGGAGGCCGACCGGCGGTGATAACGGTTGCCGACAAGCGCGGCAAGCACTCGTTCAAAGTGCAGGATGTCCAAGCGCTCTACAAGAGCGAAGCAGGCGAGAAGGTTTTAAGCGTCCTCGTCTTCAAGAAGTCGTTCAAAGTCGAGATGAGCAAGATCAGCAAAATCACCTGCGAAATGGTCGGCGCCACGTCGGATTGGGTCTGGCAAGTGGCCTTGCCCGAGGAAGAAAAAACGCTGACGCTGCTGAATAAACCAACTATTGATGGGAAGGTTCTTGAGCTGGAAGGATTGTTGGCGCGAGTGAAAGTGGGCTACAAATTGATTCCGCTGCACACCATTCAAGAGATCGATTTCGATCCAGCCCGCGTCGAAGCAGAGGAAAAACCCAAGGATAAGAGCGATAAAAAGGATGGTTGATCTACTGTTTGACCCTCAATTGTTTAGCCGCGAGCCGGCAAGCGAGCTCTGGGTGTTCGCGCTATAAAGAAACGTTTTAGTCCTGCCTTGTGGCATGGGTCTCCCGACCACGCCATTATGTTCTCAACTGCCGAGCAAATGCTAACAAAATGGCTGCCGCCCGTTCCAACAATTCAGGGTTCGGTAGAGGAAACTGCAACAGCGCCTCGCCAGACTGCGCATCGGTTATGACCTTCGCCTTGGCTAGAGCATGGAGGAGCATCGAACCCGCGTCTTCTATATTTGACGTATCTGCTTTCGCGGTCTTTTGCGCTGATGACGCTAAGGGCACCGGACTCGGATCGACCAACTCACGCACGGTGTCGAGAAACGCGCGATGGCCGAGGTTGGTCAGCACGACTTCGTCGAGGCCACCTTGAAAAACCCCGTCGAAGAGCTCGCGTTTACGACTCAACGTCTTCAAGACCCGTTCTTCGATGCTGTCTCGAGTCACCAGTTGAAAAACCTGCACGGGTCGATGCTGCCCCAAGCGATGGACCCGGGCGATGCGCTGCTCGAGCACGGCGGGGTTCCACGGCACCTCGAGATTGATCACCGTATCCGCCGCCTGCATGTTCAAGCCGGTGCCGCCGGCGTCCGTACTCAAGAAAATGCGGATCTCGGGGTCGTCGCGGAAGCGTTCGATTAGGCCGCGGCGGTCCTTACCGGGGACGCCACCATGAAGCACGAGACAGCGGAAGCCTAGCTTTTCGACCCACTCGGCCGTCAGCCGAATCATTGTCTCCCATTGACTGAACAAGACGATCTTGCGCGGGCCCGAGGTGAACAGATCGCGCAACAACTCAGCTAGTTCGTCGAGCTTCGGCGCGACATTCGATTCCCGATCGATGAGATGCGTGCTATCACAAACCATGCGGAGATTATTCAGATGGCATAACACCTGTTTGCGTTCGGCTTCCTTGAGGTACTTCTTGCCGAGATGCCGCATCAGTGCTTGCTGCTCCCGCTGGTAGAGGCTGCGCTGCGCTGCGGCCATCTCGACGTAAACGGTGCTATCGGTCCGGGCAGGTAGTTGCGGCAGGACTTCCGCTCGGGTGCGGCGCAGCAGAATCGGCGCCAATTTATCGCGCAAGACATCGAGCTTCTGGTAGCCGATCAACTTTCCGCCGGCATCGCGCAGCCCATGATCGTTGAGGAACTGGAACGCGGGGCCAAGGCGCCGATCGCCGACGAAGGAAACAATGCTGTAGAGTTCTTCGAGCTTGTTTTCCAATGGTGTACCGGTAAGGACAAACGCATAGCGGCTGCGCAGCTTTTTGACGGCGCCGACGTCTTCGTCTCCCAGTTTTTGATGCGCTGCGCTTCATCCAGCACTATCAGGTCCGGTCGCCAATCGTTCAGCTCGGTGTGGTCACGGATCACGACCTCGTAATTGATGAGCCGATAAAAGGTCGGTTGCGCATATTGGCTGCGCCGCGCGGCGTAGCTTCCTTCGATAAGCTGCACCGGTCGATCCGTAAATTTGCGGATTTCGGTATCCCATTGATATTTGACGGAAGCTGGGGCGATGACAAGGACGCGCTCGATGTCGCGTTCCCGCGCCAGAAACTCGACGGCGGCCATCGTCTGAATGGTCTTACCCAGCCCCATGTCGTCGCCCAAAATGGCGCGTCCACGGCAAGCCAAAAACAGGGCGCCGCGCATTTGATAGGGGTAAAGCGGCACTTTGAGCAAGTCGGATAGCGCCGACGGCTCGCGGCCATCGTCCAGTTCCGCCAACAGTTCACGCTCGCGCAGGGCCATCGTCGCCCGCTCGATTTCCCGATCGATGTACTCGGCGGCATCGGCGTTGACGACGATACGCTCCGGCACCTGATCGAGAGCAGCCTGGAGTCGATCGAAGTGATCGCCACCTTTCCAGACACCTTTTGTGTCAAAAAAACTTTCCGTCAAAGCGCGCAGCGAATCGGAATGGCGCGGTGGCAGGAGTAGGCTTAGGCGCAAGGCCTCGCCGCGATAATCGAGATAGAGTTGCGGATGGGTGATAGCCGCTTTGAGGCGACGGACGCGCGGCTCAGGGCCGATCCGATCGAGGACGGCTTCGATGTGCTTACAGGTGCCGAGCGTGTTGGTGCGGAAATCGGGGCATTCGCAATAGTTATCGCCGAGATCGAAGCCACGAATAGCGACGCGATATTGGCCGCCCGTCGTGGGATTGGTGACTTGATAGTCGCTGAAGACGCGATTTCGGCCGAGGTTCTGAATTTGCAGCTGTTCCGCGGCGGCGCGTTGGCGTCGTACTTCGATTTGTTCGTCGCGCAGCATGGGGACGGTCCTCAGCAGTCCCCATGATTATACGCCGAGAGGACTATCACCGGGCTATTTCGGGAACAATTCCCCAAGACCCGCGAGCCGTTCCGTTGCTCGTTTGCCCTCCTGTACCTGCGCGTAAACACCGCCTATCAGTAAATCGGCCGCAACGATCGTCGTCAGCAACGATGTGCTGATATAAGTCAGCCACGCCTCCAAATTCGTCAGAATAGGCGACGCCGCCATGGGGTTTTTCTCCATCAACGACGGAATCATGAACAATAGCGTGCCGAGCGCCGCTACGCCCAAGTAAACGAGCTGGAGAATCATCATCCACGTTCGATCGGCCGGCTTGGTCGACGAGCGCAGGAATACCGGCGCCAGCGCGAGATAGCTCAGGGGGGCGCAAACAAATAGCAATTCACCGAATCCGCCCAGCGAAACTCGACCCATCGCGAAGGATACAAATACTAGTTGAACCATTGTGAACACGTAGAGTGCGGCCGCGCAAACCAACACGTAGCCCGGCAGGACGCTCTCGGGCACCAGCGTCTTGACGCGGACACAGGCGCGAAACAACCCGCCGCCGAGCGCGAGAATGGCGGCGAACCGCAGAGGCGCCAGCATCATGAATGCGAGTCGATTTGAACCGTCACCCTTGTCGGCCAAAGCCATGAGCAGGCCTATCAGCGAAAAGAGAAAACTAACCGCGATCGGCGCCGCCCAGCCCGCCAGCATAATTGCCCGCGATACTTTGTACTTGGACCAAAAGAGGACCGCCATCATCGTCGCGGCCACCGGAAGGCATAAAGTCAACAATTGGGAGAGGATGGGAAGCACAAATCCCGCCATAATCGACGAAATGAGACCAACGAGCGCTGTGACCAATGTTACAAACAGCGTCAGCCAGAGCATGCTACGCCGCCAGACGAGGAACTTTTGGCCAAGTTCGCCAGTCACGCCGACCTGCGCGAGCGTGCTCTGCTCGGCCCCGGTCACCGGCGATTCGTAGAGATTGTAGGAATACGCACGGCGTAGGTCGGTAATAGGATCGATCAAGGACGAGCCGCCCGCGGCGGCGGGCTCGTTCACAGGTTCAACCTCAGCGACCGAGGGGGCGCGGGCAGCCTTGGGTGCCGCGGCTTTCGGTGTTGCAGCGCGCGCTGGCGACGCGGCCGCGGGAAATAAGCCCGGGATCGTTGAGGCCTCGGCCCAACCAGGCATTCCTTCCGTCCAAACCATGTCCTTTTGTTTCAGCTTGCCCGTCACGGCCAGTTGGCGAAGCTGGGCGTCATTCACCGTACTGCCCACTTGCTCGCCGTTCATTGTAAAATGCCAGTCGGCCATGGGACCCCTGCCTATGAGGAAACGAAAGGACGTGGTCGGATTAGAGATTGATTTTAGGTCAGACGAGATGCGTGTTCAAAAGCAATTTAGAGGATTTACAGAGCAAAGGAACTTGGCGAGCGTCAAGGCGTCACCCTAAGTTCAAGTTTCGCATATTCCGGCGCGTAAATCTAGCGCTGGGGGCGATGATTTTTGGCGGTCCGTCGAGTCACATGTGCCGGGATTGGTTGAAAAACGACGGCGAGCAGCTGTCTCATCCGACTCGGCTGAGAAGCTCGGTAATCTGGGTGAGCCAGGTTTTTTGGCGACACCGTTTTGGAAGCAGTGTGTCGGTTTTCTCTTGGCAACTGACACGGCGTAGGGTGGTCAAAAGATCAGCAAACGAAGGCTCTTGTTTGCCTCGATACCAGGGACGGTACGGAAACTGGAGGAAGCGGTAACCAACCTGGTGGAACCAGACGACAACCAGGCTATACAGCAGCAGAGCCATCGGTGCGGTCCGCTGGACGGCCAGGGGCAAGCGGTTGGCAGGGTCTTCCAGCCCCAAAAATTGTTTGCAATTCTCGAAGGTGCATTCGATGGCCCAACGGCACGCATAGGTGGAGAGGATGTTGCGGGCATCCCAGTCAAGGTTGGTGCAGTAGAACATTTGATCGGGCCTTTTGCCTTGAAGATCGCGTGTCAAGACGATGGTCAAAAGACGCTGGCCGCCAGCCTTGTAGTACAAGGCTTGCTGGGTTTTGACCTGTAGGACGGCATGGAGTCCGAACTGATCGAAGTGGAGTTCCGTCCAGGGCTGCGTGGCGTCGTCGGCCCATTGGGCCATGTTCGGCAAACGTGTACCCTTCTTTCGTGGAGCCCCTTTGCCTTTTGTCGTACGTGGCTGTGGGAGAGCATAGAGGGCGCCTTTGGGATGAACGTGGCTGATCAAATGAACGTTGGCCGGTAGGTGGGACAGAACGCTCTTGCCGCCGTAGGCACTGTCGCCTGTAACGACGATTTCGTCTTGAGGAAACCAGGTAGAGACCAAGGAAATCAGCTCGACGGCCAGTTCGGGCCGGGTGCGATGGTTGGGGTCGGCCTTGGTCTTGGCGGCTTTGGCTTTGCTCTTTTTTCCCTTGGTGAGACCCTGGCGATTGCGATACAGCCTCATGGTGATCGGTAAGGCGAAGACTTTGGAGGGTGCCCAGAAGGGGTGGGCGATGACGAGGCAGAGAACGACCCAATCGTGTCCCCAGCTAACGAGAGGTTTGGCGCGGCTGGAAATGAGGGGATCGTAGTGCATGCCGGCGCCGTAAACAGTGAGGCCGCGTTTGCGACACAAGGTATCATCGACGGCCCATGACAAGGAAGCGCCCAGGGCGAACACGCGTGCCACCAATTTGGCCAGGTGCAAAGACAAGACATCCGGCTCCCAGGCGGCATGACTGAAAAAGCGATGGAAGCGGCACCAATGTCCGTTGTCGAGGTTGCCTCCGGTGAAGATGATGTCAGTGACGAAGCGGCGGCGTGGGGAGAGAACCCAGCCGTTGACGATCTCGACGAAGGTCTGAAAGGTTGGGGCGGTGAAAACGGCAACGAAATGCTGTAGCAGAGCAACGAAAGAGGCGGTAACTTCCATAGATCGGCTTCCTTGCCACGGGGCGACCTGGAATAGTAGATGATCCCAAGTTACCAAACCGAGCCGGGAAGCCGAACTTTTTTCTCCCGCGAGATGCTGCCAACAGACCCTAAAATGTGCGAAACTTGAACTAAGTTCAAGTTTCGCACATTCCGGCGCGTAAATCTAGCGCTGGGGCCGGTGATTTTTGACGGTCCGTCGAGTCACATGTGCCGGGATTGGTTGAAAAAAGACGGCGAGCAGCTGTCTCATCCGACTCGGCTGAGAAGCTCGGTAATCTGGGTGAGCCAGGTTTTTAGGCGACACGGTTTTGGAAGCAGTGTGTCGGTTTTCTCTTGGCAACTGACACGGCGTAGGGTGGTCAAAAGATCAGCAAACGAAGGCTCCTGTTTGCCTCGATACCAGGGACGGTACGGAAACTGGAGGAAGCGGTAACCAACCTGGTGGAACCAGACGACAACCAGGCTATACAGCAGCAGAGCCATCGGTGCGGTCCGCTGGACGGCCAGGGGCAAGCGGTTGGCAGGGTCTTCCAGCCCCAAAAATTGTTTGCAATTCTCGAAGGTGCATTCGATGGCCCACCGGCACGCATAGGTGGAGAGGATGTGGCGGGCATCCCAGTCAAGGTTGGTGCAGTAAAACATTTGATCGGGCCTTTTACCTTGAAGATCACGTGTCAAGACGATGGTCAAAAGACGCTGGCCACCAGCCTTGTAGTACAAGGCTTGCTGGGTTTTGACCTGTAGGACAGCATGGAGTCCGAACTGATCGAAGTGGAGTTCCGTCCAGGGCTGCGTGGCATCGTCGGCCCATTGGGCCATGCTCGGCAAACGTGTACCCTTCTTTCGAGGAGCCCCTTTGCCTTTTGTCGTACGTGGCTGTGGGAGAGCATAGAGGGCGCCTTTGGGATGGACGTGGCTGATCAAGTGAACGTTGGCCGGGAGGTAGGACAGAACGCTCCTGCCGCCATAGGCACTGTCGCCTGTAACGACGATTTCGTCTTGAGGAAACCAGGTAGAGACCAAGGAAATCAACTCGACGGCCAGTTCGGGCCGGGTGCGATGGTTGGGGTCGGCCTTGGTCTTGGCGGCTTTGGCTTTGCTCTTTTTTCCCTTGGTGAGACCTTGGCGATTGCGATACAACCTCATGGTGATTGGTAAGGCAAAGACTTTGGTGGGTGCCCAGAAGGGGTGGGCGATGACGAGGCAGAGGACGACCCAATCGTGTCCCCAACTAACAAGAGGTTTGGCGCGGCTGGAGATGAGGGGATCGTAGTGCATGCCGGCGCCGTAAACAGTGAGGCCACGTTTACGACACAAGGTATCATCGACGGCCCACGACAAGGAAGCGCCCAGGGCGAACACGCGTGCCACTAATTTGGCCAGGTGCAAAGACAAGACATCCCTATCCCAGGCGGCATGACTGAAAAAGCGATGGAAGCGGCACCAGTGTCCGTTGTCGAGGTTGCCTCCCGTGAAGATGACGTCGGTGACGTAGCGGCGGCGTGGAGAGAGAACCCAGCCGGAGATGATCTCGACGAAGGTCTGAAAGGTTGGGGCGGTGAAAACGGCAACGAAATGCTGTAGCAGAGCAACGAAAGAGGCGGTAACTTCCATAGATCGGCTTCCTTGCCACGGGGCGACCTGGAATAGTAGATGATCCCAAGTTACCAAACCGAGCCGGGAAGCCGAACTTTTTTCTCCCGCGAGATGCTGCCAACAGACCCTAAAATGTGCGAAACTTGAACTAAGTTCAAGTTTCGCACATTCCGGCGCGTAAATCTAGCGCTGGGGCCGGTGATTTTTGACGGTCCGTCGAGTCACATGTGCCGGGATTGGTTGAAAAAAGACGGCGAGCAGCTGTCTCATCCGACTCGGCTGAGAAGCTCGGTAATCTGGGTGAGCCAGGTTTTTAGGCGACACCGTTTTGGAAGCAGTGTGTCGGTTTTCTCTTGGCAACTGACACGCCGTAGGGTGGTCAAAAGATCAGCAAACGAAGGCTCTTGTTTGCGTCGATACCACGGGCGGTACGGAAACTGGAGGAAGCGGTGACCCATCTGGTGGAACCAGACGACAACCAGGCTATACAGCAGCAGAGCCATCGGTGCGGTCCGCTGGACGGCCAGGGGCAAGCGGTTGGCAGGGTCTTCCAGCCCCAAAAATTGTTTGCAATTCTCGAAGGTGCATTCGATGGCCCACCGGCACGCATAGGTGGAGAGGATGTGGCGGGCATCCCAGTCAAGGTTGGTGCAGTAAAACATTTGATCGGGCCTTTTACCTTGAAGATCACGTGTCAAGACGATGGTCAAAAGACGCTGGCCACCAGCCTTGTAGTACAAGGCTTGCTGGGTTTTGACCTGTAGGACAGCATGGAGTCCGAACTGATCGAAGTGGAGTTCCGTCCAGGGTCGCGTGGCGTCGTCGGCCCATTGGGCCATGTTCGGCAAACGTGTACCCTTCTTTCGTGGAGCCCCTTTGCCTTTTGTCGTACGTGGCTGTGGGAGAGCATAGAGGGCGCCTTTGGGATGAACGTGGCTGATCAAATGAACGTTGGCCGGTAGGTGGGACAGAACGCTCTTGCCGCCGTAGGCACTGTCGCCTGTAACGACGATTTCGTCTTGAGGAAACCAGGTAGAGACCAAGGAAATCAGCTCGACGGCCAGTTCGGGCCGGGTGCGATGGTTGGGGTCGGCCTTGGTCTTGGCGGCTTTGGCTTTGCTCTTTTTTCCCTTGGTGAGACCTTGGCGATTGCGATACAACCTCATGGTGATTGGTAAGGCAAAGACTTTGGTGGGTGCCCAGAAGGGGTGGGCGATGACGAGGCAGAGGACGACCCAATCGTGTCCCCAACTAACAAGAGGTTTGGCGCGGCTGGAGATGAGGGGATCGTAGTGCATGCCGGCGCCGTAAACAGTGAGGCCACGTTTACGACACAAGGTATCATCGACGGCCCACGACAAGGAAGCGCCCAGGGCGAACACGCGTGCCACTAATTTGGCCAGGTGCAAAGACAAGACATCCCTATCCCAGGCGGCATGACTGAAAAAGCGATGGAAGCGGCACCAGTGTCCGTTGTCGAGGTTGCCTCCCGTGAAGATGACGTCGGTGACGTAGCGGCGGCGTGGAGAGAGAACCCAGCCGGAGATGATCTCGACGAAGGTCTGAAAGGTTGGGGCGGTGAAAACAGGAACGAAATGCTGTAGCAGAGCAACGAAAGAGGCGGTAACTTCCATAGATCGGCTTCCTTGCCACGGGGCGACCTGGAATAGTAGATGATCCCAAGTTACCAAACCGAGCCGGGAAGCCGAACTTTTTTCTCCCGCGAGATGCTGCCAACAGACCCTAAAATGTGCGAAACTTGAACTAAGACCCTATTCGAAAAAGGGGACGGGCACCATTGTGCGCAGCACCCTTCGGGCCGTTCCGGCAATGGTGCCCGTCCCCTTTGTGCGCCGTGCCAAGGCGTGACTTTTCAGTGGGTGCGAATCCCACCCGGCAACTGGTCGTTCCAGCCGGTAGCAATCGGAGCGGCAGTGGAGGTAACGAAACTGTCGAAGCCTTCGATGGAAAGGGTCGTTTGAGCGACTCCGCGAGCAGGCAGGCCGTAACGTGAGTGAACGCTGAGCAGGCCTCGAAACGGGTAATGTGGTAGCCGACCCAGCAAAGGGATGGGGAAGGCCGCAGACGCGAGGATACAGGGGGAACGACTTTAGCCCCACCCGCGTTGCCACCGGGGTAATGGCGACGGCATGTCGGCATAGGAAAGTTAACGCAACACGGGAAACCCCCTGCGGTGGCAGCAGTGCCAACCGGACGCCCGCGAGGGACAGGCCGGGCCGCTTGGGGTGGCGGAGAGGCTCGTAGTACCGCTGAAGCCGGGTAACGCCGGTGGAGGGAAGGGGCCTTGGTTCAAGGACAGCGTCCGAAGGAAAGAGAGCCAGGAGATTGGTGATGAGCCTAACACCTCCCGATACGGTTCGGAAACTCCAGGAGACGTTGCATGCCAAAGCGAAGAGAGCACCCACCTATCGGTTCTATGCGTTGTACGACAAGGTGTACCGGGCCGATGTGCTGGGCCATGCGTACCTGTGCTGTGCCGCTAACGACGGCGCGGCGGGGGTGGATGGCCAGACGTTCACGGACATCGAGGAGTACGGGCTGGACCGTTGGCTGGGTGAACTGACGGAAGAACTCCGAAACAAAGCGTATCGCCCGCAAGCAGTCCGACGGGTGTACATACCGAAGTCGGATGGCAAACAGCGACCGTTGGGCATTCCAACGATCCGCGACCGTGTCGTGCAGATGGCTGTGTTGCTCGTCTTGGAGCCGATCTTCGAGGCGGACTTGCAGCCGGAACAATTTGCTTATCGGCAAGGCCGAAGCGCTCTGGACGCGATCGAGCAGGTCCAATTGTTGCTAGACAACGGGCATACGGAGATTGTCGATGCGGACTTGAGTGGGTACTTCGATAGCATCCCCCACGCCGAGTTAATGGCATCGGTGAGCCGACGGCTTAGTGACGGGCTACTACTGGCCCTGATCAAAAGCTGGTTGGAGGCACCGGTGGAAGACCTTGGAGATCGTGGGGACAAGCGTCGAACGACTCGCAACAAGGACGAGGGTCGCGGCACCCCGCAAGGGGGCGTGCTCTCGCCGCTGCTGGCGAATCTCTACATGCGTCGCTTCGTGCTGGGCTGGAAGACAAACGGGCATGCCAATCGTCTTGAGGCGCGTATCGTCAATTATGCGGACGACTTTGTGATCTGCTGCCGTGGTACGGCTCTTGAAGCCGAGGCGGTGATGCGGCGCATGATGTCGAAGCTGCGGTTGACGGTGAACGAGACGAAGACCCGGGTTTGCCGCTTGCCGGACGAGACGTTTTCGTTTTTGGGTTACACGTTCGGTCGGAACTGGTCGCCGAAGACGGGGCGTAGCTACATCGGTCCCCGTCCGGCCGTCAAGAAGATCCACGGGATCTGTGAGGTGATCCGCGATCAGACCAGCCGAACGTGGCAGTGGTTGTCTTGCCGGGCGTTAATAACTCGCGTCAACAGCCGACTGGTGGGCTGGGCGAACTATTTTTGTCTCGGTAACACGGCCCCGGCCATGAAGCAGGTGATGGCGCACACCTGTCAACGGCTCCGTCAGTGGCTGGGTCGGAAGCACCGCGTGCAGGGTACGGCCCGACAGTGTTATTCGGATCGTTACCTGCGTGAGGACCTGGGATTAGTGTGGCTTCCAGGGCGACCGCGACCTCGCGTCTTGTGAGCGAACGCATGAGTTACCTTGTCCGAGAGCCGGATGCCTTAATAGGGCCCGTCCGGTTCGACGAGCGGGAAGTGGAAACGGGGCATGGCCGGGAGATTGAGGCACCGGCCAACGAAAGGGCCGGATACCGCTGGACTCGACCTAAACCACCGCGCCACTTCTCGACTCTACTATTTTTTCGTCAGGACGCGGCCCCTTGGCAGCGTCTCCATCGTAATGACCTTTGGGGTTGAAGCGGTTGCTGTAGGGGCCGTTATGATGACACGCCGCCATCGCACCATGATGACACGCCGCCATCGCACCACTACTCGACTTTACTTGGACGTGCTAAACTGAAAATGCTCCCAACACTCCCAACACCTTTTCGGCTTGACCTTTTTCGGATCAGCTAAGGAGGTAAACACCGTGGACATCTTTCACCTCCTCGAATGGATCGCCACCACGACGCAAGCCGTGGGAGGCACCTATAGTGTAGCGGGCATAGTTACATCCTACCTCCGCAACTGGTCTCGAAATCAAAAAACGGCCCAAGTTCTCGAATTCATGCAGCGTCTAGGTTTGCTAAACGAGGCCGACGTTCGACAAGCGGTCGGTAACTGGAGGGCGCCGCAGGGTTTTTCCGAAGCAAATCGGCAAGAGCTTATCGTTTTGCTAATCAACTTAATTCGCGGCGCGCGTTTTCATTCGACCCAGGGTACGCCATTAAGTAGTTATTTACGTTGCGAGCGATTGATCGAGCAGTTGATTCAAAACATTCAACCAAAGCGAAAAGCCGGCGAAGCCATTCAAAACTGGGTGCTGAAGTCATTTCTCGGGATGGGCTCATTTGGTGAGGTTTGGCGAGCCGAGAATCCGCTCTACCCGAATGAGCACGTATTCAAATTCTTTACGCAAGAGCGATCACGCGACTGGCTTGCTCGGGAAGCCAATGTACTCAGAGCCGTTAAGAGCCATCTCGCAGATTGCCCGAACGTCATCGAATATCTTGACGTTGCGATCAGCGCTGAACCATATCCCTATCTGGTCCTCGAATACGCGGAACTTGGCTCGCTCGAAGACTGGATACTGCATCCGGAAGCCGAGCGAATTGCCCTCGACTTGACCGATCTAATGCGAGGCATCGTTCGAGGCATGTCGGACGCGCACTGCAATAACATCTATCACCGTGACCTCAAGCCCGCCAATATCCTGCTAATGCGGGACCCCGAACCGATCGCCAAGGTGGCGGATTTTGGACTCAGCAGCGCGGAAGGCCCCCTGGACACAGCCTCGTCGCAACGTTCGGAAATGATCCTCGTTGGCACACGTATGTACCATCCGCCCGAAGCGTCCGACCCATTTCTTCATCGAAGGCCTGCCCAAGATGACGTCTTTGCCCTCGGGGTTATTTGGTACCAGGTTCTGACAAACGAGCTGGTACGTCCTCCTTACGACTTTGCCGACCGACTAAAAACAAGGGGGGTGGACTCGCGCACTTTGAAAATGCTGTCGCGATGTTTGGCCCACCCCGATCACCGTTATCCGTCAGCTTGTGAACTATACGAAGAGCTAGACATGGACACACCGCCGGGGCCCGGCGAATGGTCCATCCCCGAAGGGTGCATCGATGTCGCGGGCATCGCTCGTGAATTCCTTCAGCTGCGATCACAATGACTAATACTCACTAACGCGGAGGCACTTGTTGAATTCCGCCTGTGACACGTACGGGCTTTGCAAGCGAATCAACCCGCCGCCGCGCTTCCAAACGAGATCGCCCTTGCCGAACAAATAAGCGGCGTCCGGCTCGTCAAGAAACAGCTTGGACTCGCGTTCGCTGGCGACTCGAAGTCCAATACGGCCGGGGAGATTGCTACGCAACAGAGGTGTCACCACCGACGCTTCGGGTCGCTGTGTACCGAGTACCAAGTGAATCCCAGCGGCGCGCGCCTTGGCACCAAGTCGTTGTAGGAGCGGCTCCAATAGCCTCTTTGTACCCCTGTCGGTCATCAGGTCGGCAAACTCATCGAATACAATAACCCACCGAGGAACAACGTCTGATCCAGTGAGGTGCCGAACATGGTCTTTGCGGCGTTGTTGAAGAAGTTGATAACGTCGCTCCATCTCCTCCACGCAATCCTCTAACACTGGTAACGCATCGCTTCCATCGTAAACCACTGGCCCGTCCAAATACGGACACCGCGGGTCAACATTAAACGTGACACGTTTCGGATCGATCAAGCGAAACCGGACCTGAGCCGGATCCAACCGTCCCGCGAGCGCTGCCAACAAGGCTTTTAGAAACTCGCTCTTCCCGCTACCGGTCGTTCCAGCCACTAATAAGTGGCAACCATCCGGCTCGCTTAAATTGAGCCACTCCGTATTGCCAGAGACGCCGACTCCGGCGGGAAAAGCTGGTTCTCCCGCGAGATTTGGTGGACATTTCTCGAGAAGGGCCGGCAACGAGACAAACACGCGGTCCGGCCGTTGGACGTCGATGCTGATATAGCCGGCTTGGCTCTTGATCAGGGGTTCGTGCTCAAGCGAGAGATGCACTTTGAGATTCTCAGACTGCTTCCTTACCTTGCTGAAGTCCGCGTCGCCTCTCAACTCCACTCTAAGGCGAATGAAAGTTGGACCGATTTCCACGCCCACAGGACTGACGCTCTGCCCTCGCTTTTTCAGATAATCAACGGCCTTTTTCAAAATCGCCTCAGCCCAGGTCGGCTCCGCGCCCGCTACGGTCGACGTCGGCGGCATCACCGGCGGAGCCGGGCTGCCCGCAAGCTGGCCGGTAACCGGGACGTAAGCGTTGTCGCCGGCGGGGTAACTCACAGTCGGAGACGAGCTGCCGCCTACCTGGGCTTCCTGCAACGTCGCAGATGGTGCCGGCGATATTCGTTCCTGTTGAATCGGCTTAGGTCCATTCAGCGCCGGTTCCGGCATAGTTGTCGGAGGCGGCGAGGATGGCACTGCCCTGGCGGCTGCCAAAGCTTGCCAGTTGTCGAATATGAACTCAAATAATTTGAGATTGGCCAATAGTCCCGTCTTGACAATTAGTTCACGGCATTCGTCCTTTGTTACCAACTTGCCATTGAGGAGGAGATCATTACCCGCGCTTGTAATAAAATGTCGGAGGGTTTCCAGCTGGTAGAGCGTATTTTCCTGTTCGTCCAGTGGAAATGGGCGTATGGTGCCGGCCTTCACCTTCGCATCATATTTTTTGTATCCAGCGGAAGTCTTGCCGACGGCAAGCTCTGATCGGGGCCAGACAGCTACAGCACCTACAACGGTTTGATCCATGGCCTCGTCGAGTGCGGTGACCCACGATCCAAATGCTGGCCCGCTGTCCTTCTTGCTGACCGCAATGATTACCGATCTGCATTTTCCGGCAACGGTGAAACCAATTTTCGCGCTGGGACGCACGTCGGTCTGCGTTCGCTTTAGAGCCTGTAGCTGAATAGCATCGATGCGAATTTCGTTATGCCGGTAGCCACCCAGCTTGGCGATTGTCAGTGCCTCTGTCACGCCGGCCCAAAGATCGGTGTCTTGCATCTCCAGCGCGGGCCTGTGCTCAGCCTGTTTCGCTTGCAAAATTCTCGCCCATTCCTGCCGAAACAATTCCTCGAGCGGAAGGACGATTGGACCCTTGTCAAAGCGAATAACTTCTAACCGCTTATTGGTCAGCCACTCATTAAATCGGATGGCGCATTCCTTTTGGATAAAGTAGCGAGGGGAAGGTCCCTCCGTATCTGCGTAAGCCCTAACTGAGTCCAAGTCAAAGGGCCAGCCGGGTGGCTTCCGTTGATCGAAATCCGTCCAGGAGTGCATACGGCGTCGCACTAATTCAGCCGCTTCGGCACCGCACAGGTCGGGCAAATCGTAAACCTTCACGCGTTGAACGAACGACTTGAAACCCTCCGCGCCACTCACTCGCTTCCACGTTTCTTTTAGGCAGCCAATCCCAATAATTAGATTGGGGATCGTGCCTAGCCAAACCATGATCAGACTTGTCAACGCAGTGAATCCAGCGAAATCGTTCGTGAACAATTCTTCTAACTGATCAAAACAAACCACGAACGTAACATGAATGGCTTTCAGAATCTCCGCTATTGCCAGGATGATTTCCGTTAGCGATGGGGAATCGAGCGGGAGCCTCAACATGGCGAGCCTGTCAGGTGGCAGTTGGTCCGCCTCACCCCGAAGCCAAAGTCGAGCGTCGTCTGCTATTGAGGGGGCGCTCAGCACCAGCGCTCGAATGACCGCACTGGAACAGTTCGGAAACATGGTTCTTACCGCGTCGGCCAGCTGGTGACACGAAGCAAGTGACTCAACTTGACTTAGGATCTCGAGGACCTTGAACGGTTCTTGCTCGAGTCCATTTCGAATATTCGTACATCTTGCTTGGAGTCCTGGGCTGAGTTGGTCAAAATAGGCCAAGAAGGACGGTGCCAGAAGGCGCGCTAGCACGAGCCGGAACGGAGCAACGGACTTGACTGAGTAAAGCAAAGAATCAACCAAGCGCCACCGTAGGACACTTTCCACGTGTTTGTTCTTGTCAATTCCGTCTATGCCTGGAGGCGCGGCGAGGAACGCAATTTGGACCCCCTCACCTTGTTGGAAATTCAAGCGTCCGAAAAGATGTGTTTTTCCATACCCAGCTGGGCCCACAACGGCCATCACCTTACGGCTCGGGTGCAGATCTGGATGCTGTCGAACTTCGTTGATTGCATGGAAACATTCATCTGTGAACTGCTTCCCCAGGGTAGGAACATCCCACTCCGCCCGAAAATCTTCTATGTGGTCTAGTCTGTCTAATAAAAAAGGATTATCCAATTTACGAAGGAGCATGGGCTTTCTCCATGTAGAAGAATGTTTCACCAACCGCGAAAACAGAGTCTTGGAGCTGCTCTTGGGTCGCGCCACTACGATCGTCGATCGAGACTAGCTTCGCCTTTTTGGTCCGACGGAGATGCAGTAGTAACTCATCCATAACCGCATGAGATGCAGCTTGCGGTCCAAAACGCGCCCGAACCTCTCTTCTGATTTCGTGAATCGGCACCATCCCTATGACTGTAAATCGTTCGCGCAGCAGTTCGCCGAAGATTTTCATCACGGCAGCCTCAAGCTCGTCGGTTGTGGGAGCGGGCCGCAATTCTTGGGGATGCACCGAAGGTACGGGTTCCTGAGCTACCGCCGCATGGTTGCGCGCGGTTTGTAAAAGCTCCGTAAGCGCGGAGCCTTTGATTTTCACTTCTCCTAACGAATCGAACGATAGTGTAGTCAAATAGCGCTGACCTTTCGCTGTAAGCGCATAATGCCCTTCATTGCTGTTCCAGCTACTCTGAAGGTAACCGCTTTCTACCAATTGGGCAAAAACTTGCCACGCTGTGGCGTGGTTAAGTTTGATGGGCTTCGGATAGCTCAGACTCTGGGTCGCAACCTGATCCATTATGTTGTCTTGCGCTTCAAGCATCTTGATTAGCAGGAAGGCCTCACGTCCGCGACCAATCGTCTCATTTGAGGCGCCCGACGGCTTACCCGACGGAGGTAGAACGGGCCATTTGTTCCGGAGTGTGGCCAATCGATCAGAACCAGCTGATGTCAGTATGTAAGATTCGGAGTCGCCCTCTTGATGAACCTCAACATCCTTGTTAATGACCAATCCCGTAAGGACCGCGATGGTGCTTGCCGGATTAAGCTTGAGGCATTGCTGATCTCGAAACACCAATACATCAGGATGCGTGCGAGCGAGTTCCTTGACCGAAAGTTTGGGTTTGCCTCCAAAAGCAGCATCCAAGTCCGCTCGATTGATTTTTTGCTCGGGAGCGCGGGCCAGCGCGTTGAGAACGAAAGCCTCGCGGGCACCGGGAAATGTGTCCTCGGTCGCAACCTTTCCTTTCGCAGGTTGCAACGGTAGGTAGCACTTTAGGCGCTCGAGCTCTTGCCGGCCCTTCTCCGTGATTGCAAACGTCGAACTTCGCCCGAGCTTCTCTTCGAGAAACAAACCATCTCGCACGAGCGTCGCGCACAGACGATCTGCTTTCGTCGCATTAATCTGTAGGTCTTTCGCAACGGCTCGAACGGCATGGTTCGCGTCTGACTTGGAGATTCGGCCGTCGGGTGCCCGCGCGGCCTGGTGAAGCAAGAAAGCTTTTTGTCGCCTGAGGATGGTCTCGTCATGGCTTGGCGGATTTTCTAGCACGGTAAACCCCTGAATGGTTTGAAATTAGTGTACGCGGTGCCAGAGTGATGGAAAGAGACGCGAGTGAACGAGAGCAAGCGGGTACGTTAGCAATCACAAAATCTTCGTCGGCGACCTGGAACTCGTGGTCATTTCTTTGGCAAAACTACAATTCGGCGAAGACGGCAAGAACGGTGTCTCCAGTCATTAACTTGTTTAGATAGACACTAAGATAGGCATATCCTCTCGCAGTTCGTGTCGAGTCGCGCAACGAATCCGGCAAAGCTATAGATCCTTCCAGCACTTCGTGGGAACGCAACTTGTTTGTAGAAAATCACTTAAGCCATTATTGCGTCGATCATCCCCGCCGTTACTTGGCCAAGAAATTCGTTCAGGGGTTGTGTCATTAGCGCGCAATGAATTTCTCGTGCTGGTCGGTGCGAGTGTTGTTACGGGTGACTCATTGCCCGAACTTGAAGTTTTTGACTAAGGAGGCAGGCCACCGGTCTAATCCGTCCGCAACAACCTCTTCAACACCTCATACAGTTTCTCCGCCCCCATCTCCTTTACCGTCAATCGAAAATACGCACTCTTGTCGTCGACGATACGCAGGCGTGGCTTCTCCCGCTCGGCGAGGGATTCGATGCGCTTGCGGTTGCGGTAACCGAGGACGACATCGGTTGGACCGCTGAAACCGTCGGCGGGTTTTTCGATGTGGACGGTGGCGATTTTGAAGAAGGATGCTAGTAAGCGGATCTTTGTTAGGCGCAAGAGCCATTCGGCGGGTTCGGGGACGGGGCCGTAGCGGTCGCGCAGTTCGGTGCGGAAATCTTCGAGGCGCTCGAGCTTGCGGACGCGGGCGAGGCGGCGGTAGGCTTCGATGCGCAGGCGCGTGCCGGGGATGTAGTCGCGCGGCAGATAGGCGGACCAGGGGAGATCAACGGTGACTTCGAGGGGGGCGCGGCTCGGTTGTTTCTTGGTTTCGCGGACGGCGTTTTCCAGGAGTTGGCAATAGAGGTCGTAACCGACGGCTGCGATATGCCCGCTCTGCTGGGTGCCGAGGATGTTGCCGGCGCCGCGAATTTCCAGGTCGCGCAAGGCGATCTTGAAGCCGGCGCCTAGCTCGGTGAACTCTTCGATCGCCTTGAGGCGTTTGGCGGCGATCGGATTCACTGTGCGATTGCCGTCGAGCAGGAAGTAGGCGTAGGCGCGATGCTTGAATCTGCCGACACGGCCGCGCAATTGATGGAGGTCGGCGAGGCCATAGTTGTCGGCGTTGTTGATGAACAGCGTATTCGCGTTGGGGATGTCGAGGCCGCTCTCGATGATGGTCGTCGCCACCAGAATGTCCGCCTCGCGGCGGACAAAGCGGAGCATCTCCGACTCGAGTTCGCCCTCATGCATTTGGCCGTGGACGATCGCCACCTTCGCCTCGGGCACGATCTGGCGCAGATTATTGGCGACGACTTGAATGTCGTTGACGCGATTGTGGACGAAGTAAACCTGCCCCTCGCGGTTGAGTTCGCGGACGATGGCATGGCGAATGAGTTGCTTATCGTAACGCACGATGCGCGTCTCGATGGCCAGCCGATCGGGTGGCGGTGTCTCCAAGTTGCTGATGTCGCGGATGCCGAGGAGAGACAGGTGTAGCGTGCGCGGGATCGGGGTCGCCGTCATGGTCAGCACGTCGACTTGTTGACGAAGGCGCTTGAGCCGTTCCTTGTGATCGACGCCGAAACGCTGCTCCTCGTCAATGATGACCAGGCCCAGGTCCTTGAATTTCACATCGGCGCTGACGAGGCGATGCGTGCCGACCACGATGTCGACGCCCCCTTTGCCGAGCCGATCGATGATGCGGCGCTGCTCGCCGGCGGTGCGAAATCGGCTCAGGCATTCGACGACGAAAGGATACTCGGCGAGTCGGGCGCTGAAGGTGCGGAAGTGTTGCTCGGCCAGAACCGTCGTAGGCACGAGGACGCCGACTTGTTTGCCATTGTCGATGACCTTGAACGCGGCGCGCAGGGCTAGCTCGGTTTTCCCGTAGCCGACGTCGCCGCAGATGAGGCGATCCATCGGCCGGGCGCGTTGCATATCGGATTTGATTTCGGCGAGGCTCGTCAACTGGTCCGGCGTTTCTTGGAAGGGAAACGCTCCTTCGAACTCGGCCTGCCAATCGCTGTCGGGCGGAAAGGCGAAGCCGGGCTGGGCCTCGCGCAGGGCCTGCATTTGAATCATATCGCTGGCCAGGTCCATGACAGCGGTTTGGACTTTGGCCTTGCGGTTTTGCCAGCTGGTGCCGCCGAGCTTCGATAACTCCGGATCGGTCTTGGAGCCGCCGACATATTTTTGGACCAAATCGATCTTGGATGCTGGAACATAGACACGCACTCCGTCGCGGAATTCGAGGATGAGATGCTCTTCGGCTTGCGCGCACTCCCGTCATCGGCACGCCGCCGACGCTGTTGCGGTCGAGTAGCTGCATGCCGCGATAGCGGGCGATGCCGTGGCTGACGTGGACGACGAGATCGCCCTCGGCGAGGTCAAGGAAGCTGTCGATCGCCCGCGATTCCAGGCGCCGGCGAGGCGCTTTCGTTGCGGGGTCGGCGGTAGGATCGAAAGTCGCCTCGCGGCGAAACAGCTCCTGGCCGCCGAGAACGACGACACCGCCGCCCTCCAGCGCGTTGACCATGCGAAAGCCGGCCCGCACTCGGCCAACCGACAGATGAAGGTGGCCCGCCTTGGCCAGCCGCCCCTCGGCCAAAACTTCACCGAGTCGATGAGTTTCTGCCTCGCTGGCACAGGCGATGAGCACCTGATCGGTCGCGGCGACGGAATCCAATTCGTCGCGAACCTTGGTCACTTCGCCACTGAACCGCTCGACCGATTCGATGCGAAGCTGGCAGATCGTCTCCGTTGACGAACGCGGCATAGCCGAGATCGTGACGCTCGGACAACGCACCAGCTGGCGAAAGGCGCCCTCGACATCAAACAGGCCAGTCGGGTCGCTGACACGATCGAGATATTGTCGACCTTGCTCGTGCAACTCTTCAACTTCGATAAGGATCGTCCAGGAACCTTCAGGAAGGAAGTCACAGAGGTTGCCAGTGTCGGGCGCAGGCACGGACCCCGCACTTGCACTTGAAGCCGCTTCGGACGCGGGCTCGATCAAGCCCATGACATCGAGAAGCTCGACGTTGCCGAGGCTGCGCTGCGTCGCCGGAGAGAATGAGCGTATCGATTCGATCTCGTCGCCGAAAAATTCCAAGCGCAATGGCGCCTCGGCATCGGGCGGGAAAACGTCGAGAATGCCGCCGCGCCGGCTGAACTCGCCCGGTGCCTCGACCGCCTCCGCGGGACGAAAGCCACGATCGACGAGCCACGCAGCCAGTTCTTCCAAGTCGAGAGTCTCGCCTACCCGCAGGCGGCGGCGATTGCGTGCCAGGGATTCACGATCCGGTACGGGCTGCATTACTGCTTGCAACGTAGTAAGTAAGAGTCGCGGGGGATTTGTCTCCAGCAGTTTGAGCAAGCGTAGCCGTTGACTGGCAATCTCATCGATGACGCCGGAACCCGGCCGATTGTCCCATGCGGGAAAGAGTGCGGACCGAATACCGGAAAAGGTTGAGAGATCACCGGCCCAGGTATCGAGATCACGCGGATGAGCTAAAACGACGAGAACAGTATGGGGGCATTGCTGAGCCAGCGCCGCCGCCGCGAGAGCGGCCGAGGACCCCCAAGCCCCATCGATCGAAGCGCTGCGCCCACGCTTCAACGCAGCCAAAACCGCCGGGAACCCTTCGGATTGCCGGAGGAGTTCGGTCAGGTCAGTGAGTTTCTCGGGCAAGGTCTATGTCTCGTGCGGCATGGGACTGAGATTTATAATTGTACAGTGGATACGAAGAGGTGTACGAACGTAGGGCATTCAGATACATCCAACCCTCCACTTACCTCATTTTTTTGTAGATCGGATCGTGCCCTGTCAGTAAAGTTTTATAAAGCAATCTATGCACGAGGTCGACTCTCTTGAAGCCATGATGCTCGGGTGACTCGATTCGACCATCCTCGGTGACTGGGAACGCCCCTCAATGCTGCCGTTTACGCAACTGAACCCCGTTTTGAAAGAACTCGCCGACGAGCGCGAGAAGATCTTTTCCACCTACGACGACATCCTTGAACGGGTGTCCGACCTGCTCACGACCTTGCAAAAGACTGGGCTTGTCGATGACCAGGACATCGATATCCCGATCGGCGATCCACTTGTCGCCTTTAACAAGCAAAAGGAGCTGGTCCGCGAACAACTCGACTTGCTGGAAGAGCTCGGCGAGACCTACGAGACCAAGAAACGGCGGATGGAGAAGATTCGCGAGGAATTGGCCACCGTCGGCAACCGCTTGCTGGACTGGACCAAAGGGCTTTTCGGCGGCGGCCCGCCCTTGGCCAACGAACTCGAAGAGCTGCAAGAGGAGATCGAAAAGCACAAAGCGAAGCAGGAAAAGATCGAGCGCAACGTCGTCAAACTCGCTCGCAAGGCAGCCGGCTGTCGCAAAGCCTTGCTCGAACAGTTGCGCGACTCGCTCACCGTGCAGGCGCGCCGAGCCGAAGAGCGGCTACACATGTTCCCCTTACCGCTCGTCGGCAGCTGGAAAGACCCGCGCTGGGAATCATGGCCGCTGAACCAGTCGACCAACGGCAAATTCATGCTGGACTCGATTCTGAGTCCTTATCTCTATGCTGGACGCACACAGCAACGACCGGAAACCATTGCCGCGGTGCATCTTTCCGCGCAAGAGCTGATGGAGGCCTACGGCGACCTGGGTTCCCTCTCCATACCGCGAACGGTTCCCTTTATCGGTGAGAAGAAAACCCTCATCGTCAAATGCACGCAAGCGACCGAAGCGGACGGTCTGAATCTGATTCATGCTTTCGTGTTGCGGATCGCGGCGTTGCTTGGTCCCCAGGTTCGCTTCACGCTGCTCGATCCGTTCGGCCAGGGAATGTCGTTCCCGATGCAAAGGTTCCTGCCGACCCGCAAGACGAGCGGCGACGTGGTGGGTGACCTGCAGCAAATCGTCCAAGATATTCGGCGCATTAACACCGAAGTCCTTGACACTGAAGAAGGGCTGCACAAGCTGAGTGGTCCCGCTCTCGCAGCGGAGCGATTTGAAATCGTCGTGGCTGCCGTTTTCCCGAAGAATTATGATCGCCGCGCCGTTGAAACTCTCTTTTCTATCGCCAACGTCGGCCAGCGGGCGGGTCGCTACGTCATCTTGCATCACGTGACTGACTATGCAATGCCACGCGAGATGACGATCGAGTCGATCGACAATCGCTACGAGATCGAGCCGACGGCCAAGATCACAGAAGATGGCCTCTTGTTCATCCCCGACGCCACGCCGACCAAAGAGCGTCGCGACTATGTCCTGGAACAAATCAACACTCTCGGTCAGCGCAAACATGCCATCGATTGGGAACTGGTCGTCGGTTTACCTGAATCGCAATGGTGGCAAGAGAAAAGTGTGCGCGGCATCAGCACGCCGATCGGTCTGCGCGGCGCCGAGCAAAAGGAAGAAATCTGGTTCGGCGTACGGAACGACGCGCCCTGTGTGCATGGCATCCTCGCGGGTATGCCCGGGTCCGGCAAATCGACGCTTTACCACGGCTTGATTTTGGGGCTTGCCATCCGCTACTCGCCACGCGACTTGCAGATGTATCTCGTCGACGGCAAGTTCGGCACGGAGTTCCAGACCTACAAGCAATTGCCTCACGCAGCAGTCGTGTCGCTCAAGACACAGCCCGACGTGTGCCGCAGCGTGTTGCAAGAGTTGTATCGCGAGATGGATCGGCGCAACGGCCTATTTCAGAGGGAAAATGTCAAGGATTTCGTCGACTTTCGAGAGAAAGCTGGCAAGGATCTGCCGCGAATCCTGCTGCTGATCGACGAGTATCAGCAATTGTTTGAAGACGACCATGAGGGCGTCGCTTCGGACCTGTTGCGAAAGTTGGCCACTCAGGGCCGTAGTGCCGGCATTCACATGCTCTTGGGTTCGCAGCAGTATGGTGCGCCAGGCATGCTGCACCGCAAAGACATCTTCGATAATATCCATCTAAAAATGGCCATGAAGATGCAGCCCGACGCCATTCAGGGGCTGACGGAGTTCGGCCCGATCGGCAAGCGCATGATCCGAGACTGCGATCTGCCGGGCAAATTTGTGTTCAATCTGACCGGGCGCGATGAAGAAACCATAGCCGCCCAGGCGGCGAACCTAGAATCGGACCTCCGTTTGAAGCATTTGCGCGACCTGCGACGCAAAGGCAAAGAAAAGGATATGGAGGATCCCAAGGTCCTCGTCGGCGACGAGCAGCCGAATTTGTTCAGCAATGAAAGTCTGCTCGCCTTGTTCAAAATGCGTGCCTGGCTCAGCGAAAAAGAGCTGGAAGCGATCGCGCGGCGCGAGGAGGGCGTCAAGCATGGCTGCGGTCTTGGCCAGCCGACCTGGATCGTCGCGGACAAACCGATCGGCCTCTGCTTGGGCAAGCAGTTCAACGTCAATGGCCATACCTACCTGATCTTGCGCCGCGGCCTGGCTCAGAACGCACTTCTCGTCGGCTCGGATGAACGCTCCCGAGCCGGCATGGTCGCGGGAATGCTGATCGGCCTCGCGGCTCTGCATTCACCGGCCGACGTCGTGATCGACATTCTCAACGCCACCCCGACCGACGACAGCCCGCAACGCGTGGTGGTAAATCATATTGTCCAAAACATGTTGAAGCCGGCCGGGTTCCGTGTTTTCGTGCATACCAAACACGAGGAACTCGAGCCGATGCTCGACGAACTCGTGGCGGAAATCCCTTTGCGCGCGGCCGAGCCCGGGCGCAAGTATCCGACGCGCCTGCTATTTCTGATCGAGCCGGATCGCCTGCTCGAATTGCGACGGTCCGATCTGCCGGGCAAGGGGGCCAATCCGCGCGGGAAAAGCTGCGCAAACTCTTGAACGACGGCCCCATGCAGGGCATTCATGTTGTTTTATCCGTCGGAGCGTTGCCGTTGCTCAAGCAAGTGTTGGACGAACGACTGCGTGAGCTTGGCAGCTTCAGCCATCGCGTGTCGATGCAAATTAGCGAAGACGATTCGTTCACGCTGTTTCGCAGTCGTAAAGGCGCACAGCTTCGCATTGAGGGTGTGTCCTTGCTAGTGGCGTGGTACGCGAACATGGATACGAACCAGACGTCACGTTTCAAACCGTTTGAGTCAAACCTTACGCCGATCGATCTTACGAACCTCGAAAAAGTGGGGCGAGTTCTTGCTCAGCGTCCACATATGGGAGGTGGATGATGTCAGCTTCAATGGATGAGGTTTACGACCGAATGACGGCGTTTGCCAAGTCGCTGGAGAACTTCCAGGAACTACTGCAATCGTCGCTCAATGAAATGCAGGCCCGGCACGACGCCGTCGATCCCATGTGGGAGCACGACCAATTTCGCCGTCAATACGAGGCGCGCTGGGAGCCGCTGCAAAATCTGCTCGCCGACTTCTTGCAACGCAAGGCGCCGGGCTATCGCAATTTCCTGGCCGATAAGCTGCGCGCCATCGACGCCTATCTGAACGGCTGAACGTCTGTCAACATCAACGAGAAGCGAGGGGAATCATGGCTGACATGCGCGGTCTCGTAGTCGGTCTGGACGAATATCGCAACAGCATGAAGCGCCACCTGGAAGCTCTGCAGACGGAGTTCGATTCCTTGACTCTGGTTTGGCAAGCGCTCAACGAATGCTTCGAAGGCCATGCCGCCGACGAATTTCGGCCGATCTGGGAAAACACAAGCCGCCAGTTCCGCGAATACACAGACCAAGGGCGCGAAATCGAGCGAATTTTGGCGGAGCGCATCGAGAGCTTGCGTGAAGTCGATCGGTCGAATAGTCTGGAGATCTAAAGTAGGTTAAGAGCCTATCCGAAAAAGGGGTCAGACCTGCTCCGTAGAAAACCCCCAGCTGCACCGTCAATTGGGCCGTATAATGCATTATGAGCACTACAACCAAATCGCCAATTGCCGTGGCGCAGCGGGCTTTGACCGTCGCTCGCAAGACATTGCGCGCCTTTGCCAACCGCTTCAGCCCCAAACGCTACACACAACACCAACTCTTCGCCTGCTTGACTCTCAAGGTCTTTTTCAAGACAGACTACCGTGGCATCGTCCAGCTCTTACGCGACCTGTCGGACCTCCGACGGGTGCTGCGCCTGACACACATCCCACATTTCACTACACTCCAAAAGGCCAGCGTGCGTCTGCTCCGGCGGCCCCGCGCCCGGCGGCTTCTCCACGCCACCGTGCGGCGGTTTCTCGGCCGTCGCCGACGGGTGCGACGAGCTGCCTTTGACTCGACCGGCATGGACTGCGGCCACGCCAGCCGCTACTTCATCCGGCGACGCGGCAAGGGGGCAGCAACGAAGCAAACCGTACGCTACACGCGCTTTCTCAAGCTCGAACTCAGTGTCGATACCGACACGCATGCGATCCTCGGCGTCGCTACCAGTCGGGGGCCACACCCTGACGTCGATCGCTTCGTCGGCCTGATGGATGAGACCTTGGCCACCGTTCGGCCGGAGCGAATCGTGGCGGACGCCGGCTATGATTCGGAGCCGAACCACTGTTACGCACGAGAGCAGCACGGCGTGAAATCCTTTATGCCTGCCAGCCACGGCCGCCCGAGTCGAACTCCGCCGAGCGGCCGCTACCGGCGGCAGATGCGTCAGCGTTTGAACAAGAAACATGGAGGCTATGGCCAACGTTGGCAGGCTGAGACTGTGAACTCTATGATCAAGCGACGTTTAGCGACGTCGGTAGCGGGCCTGGGTTTTCCTAGTGAATCTCGAGATGGGTGGTTGCTTGCTTTGACCCTAAACCTCATGCTGGATCGGTCCGGGTGAGGGTTTTCTACAGAGCAGGTCAGACCCCTTCAAATTCAAGGGGGTCTGACCCCTTTTTCGGATAGGCTCTTAACATTGGCGTGGTCTGGTGAAAGATCTCTCATGGCAGCGAACGATCCGCGCATGTTGATCCAGACTCTGGAGACGCTGACGTCGCAGCTCGACCGCAGCGAAATCCAGAGCCGCGAGACCGTGCAGACAGCGGAGAACATGCAGCGCCACATGGACGAAGTGGCCATGCAGATCGAAAGGCTCGCCTTTACCTTCACCGAACAAGCACGCGAAGACGAGCAGCTAGCGCCAGAGCCAGATGCAGAGCGAAGAGACCTCGCGACAATCGTCCAATATCACCGCTCAACTCGATGCGACATTTGCGCTGGCCAATCAGACGCGCGGCAAAGCCGTCGACATTTTAGGCGTCTGTCGGACGCGGCTGGAGGCAGCCATACTCGTGCGCGACCATGCGCTAGGCGTCGTCAAGCGCGCAAGGAAAAAACGTTTGTCGTGCGCGATATGTTGACCGCCGCCGATCAGAAATTCAAGGCGGCGGTGCGTGACTTGCGCGCCTGTCAGGCGGGCAACAAGGCGACCAAGGATTGCTCATCCGCTCGCGCGACGGTGCAACGAACGCAGCAGCGCCACGGCGAGGTGAAAAAGCTCTATCGCTTCGCCACCGACAATCTCGCCAAGGCCGAGGCGGCCTTGCAGGAGGCCGAGGAAAAAGTCGCGGCCGCCCAGTTGTCGGTGACCAATGCCGAAGAAGCGATCACTCTGGCCGAGTCCGCCATCGCTGCCGCCAAGCAGGGTATGGTTTTCGCCGCGACCGCGCAACAAGAAGAACTGCTCGCGGTGCAGTGTAGCACCCAGTTACTGACGAACGCTCAGCAAGAGAGTCAGAATGCCAACGCTGTCATGCAAACCTCGAAAACGGCGACAGACAAATCGACCGAGGGGATGACGTCGATCCAAAAGGCCATCGACCAGCAAGCAAATGCCTCGGATCTTAGCCGTCTCGGCCGCGAAGATCTGCGTCAGCGCATGGAGCATCTCGAGGCCATAAACCGAGCGACGGAAATTCATCAATGAGCAGGTACACCGCATGATCGAGACGTCCTGGTATCGCAACAACCTAACGCAGCTAACCGATCAACGACAGGGCTTTCACGTCTTCTTTCAAGATCTGGTATCCGCATTCGACGATGCCCGCAATTTCTGGAACGACAACGCGTCGAAAGACGTCTTCGCGCGTTTTCTCAACCCACACAAGGAAGAGACGCAACGGCTGCTGACGCTTCTTCAAGACCAAATGAATCTGCACCAGGACGTGCTTAACTGTTTGGAAGCTGTGCAAACGCCAGCCCGTGAGATGCGCACGCTCATTCAGTCCAGCTTTGAATTGCGCAAGGAATGCGCCGAGCATGTCCAAAAATCGCTGCGCTTCACCGAGCTAGCGGAAAATGAGCGGCAATTGTCGCTGCGGGCGATGGAAGACTCGATCGCGATGATGGCGCGGATTCCCTAGAAGAGTTGTTTAGCCGCGAGCCGCCAGGCGAGCGCTGGGCGATAGCGCTACTAAACGATCCAGTTGTCCGCCGCCTCTTCGCCGTCGAGGCGCAGCGTCAAACATTTGGCGCTGCCGCCCGACTTGAGGAACTCATCCAACTCGACCGCCACGGTTGTGAAACCCCAATCCTTTAAACCCGCCGCGAGACGTTCGCAGCCGGCGTTTAAGACGACGGTCTTGCCGACGACGACAGCGTTGCAGCCGAATCGCTTGGCTTCATCGTCGTTGGCGGCCAACAGTTTTGGAATGTGGCGCTCCAGCACCTTGCGGCCATAGGCGTCGAACGCTTCGGGGTAGTACAAAGCCATGCCGGGCGCGAGTGGACAAAAACATGTATCGAGATGGTAAAAATAGGGATTAACCAGTTCCATCGGCAAAACCTGGCGTTCCAGCACGCGCGCGAGATATTGATGCCCCTGCACGTCGCTCCGGATGCGATAGCCAGCGAACAACGATTTGCCGCAAAATAGGGCATCGCCGGCCCCCTCGTGATACATCCCGGCTGGGAAATGTTCTACAGCGAAGCCATGCTCGGCGAACCAGGCGTCGAAATAGGGTGATTCCCGCGCGCGGACTTCGTGGCGAAAGCTGGCACTGTAAAACGTTGTGCCGAACATCACTCCAGCGTTGGCGGTGAAGACCAGATCCGGCAATCCCCGTTGTGGCGTCATCAGCTCGACCTGCACGCCGAGGTTGACGAGAGTCCGATGCAGCGCGTCCCATTGCGACCGCGCCTTCTCCGGCGAGCTGCCGCGTGAGCGGCTCATCCACGGATTGATCTCGTATTCGATGCCGTAGTAATCGGGCGGGCACATGAGAATGCGTGGCGTCTTCATGGTTCACCTCGCCGTGTCGCGCTCCAACTCGTCCACGAGCGCCCGCAGGAATGGTTCCACATCGGTGACGACGCCGACGGTCTGGATGCTACCTCGGTCGGTCATTTTCGTAACGGTCGCCGGGTTGATATCGACGCAGGCGACTTTAACCCAGGCAGGCAGGAGGTTGCCGGTGGCGATCGAATGGAGCATGGTCGCCATCATCAGAGCGAAGCCGACGCCGTGTATTTGTTCGCGCATCTTCCGCTGCTGCGCTACGAGAACATCTGTAATCACCTCGGGCAACGGACCGTCGTCGCGGATGCTGCCGGCGAGCACGAATGGGATATTGTTACGCACGCATTCATACATAATCCCCTTCTTGAGCAAGCCGCGCTCGACGGCGTTGCGAATGCCGCCGTAGCGGCGAATGGTGTTGATCGATCGCAAATGGTGCTCATGTCCCTCTTCCGTCGGCAAGCCCTGGTCCATCGAGACGCCGAGGCTCGTGCCGTAGAGAGCCTGCTCGATATCATGCGTGGCGAGCGCGTTGCCGGCGAACAAAATCTGGAGGTAGCCGGCGCGAATGAGGCGGCAGATATGCTCGCCGCCGCCGGTATGGACGACGGCTGGCCCGAGAACGGCGAGAATCTTCTCACCTGCGGCCCGGGCCCGTTTCATCGCCGCCGCCACTTCGCGGACGGTCACGCCCTTGGGTTTCTCACTCGATACTGGGCTGGCCATGAATTCAAATAGGTTTTGCCGCGCCTGCGTCTCCGCTGGAAAGACGCGCAGGCCCTTTCGACCCACGACGATCCGATCGCCCAACCGAACCTCGGTCATCGGCACGCACCGCGCGGTGACGCCTTGACCATCGATCAGGATGCCGCAATCCATCTCCTGATCTTCGACTTCAATCCATTCGCCGCCGAGCCGAACCTGGGTGCGATAGTTCGTTGTGCTATAAAAGCCATCGGGAAAAGCGCCTTCGATGTCGGCGACGGCAAAGCTGCAATCGGTGTCTGAAACCGGTACCGCGCCATGATCGTGGATATTGTCGAGGAGTTGTCGCAGGGCTTCCGCGGTCGCCGCGCGCACTTCAATACGCGCCCGGCTCACGTCGGCCTGGCTCTGGCCGATGCGAATCTCCTTAATGACGTACGTGCCGCCGTTGGTCAGGATTTCATCAAGGACCTTGGGCAAGAGCAGCGAGTCGATGATATGACCCTGCAATTCGACTTCTTCAACGAAAGGTTGAGTCGACAACTTGGCCACGGCCATAGAGCGCCTCCGTCTGAGATGGTGTTTAATAAGTCCATCCACTCGGCGAGACCACCCTTGCCATGCCAAATCACTTTTGGCAAGGGTGGTCGTCGTGCTGATGTTGATCGACTTAGTAATGCTTATCTTAACTATAGAAAAATAAAAGACTTACGTCGTAATTCGTGAGTGTCTGCCGAGTGTGCCAGGTTCCACTCTTGCCAAATAAGAGAGTAGTATTGTCCCCGATAAACGGTGCGTGGGGCTTAATGAACACCCTTTGAGAGGTGAGATCCATCCACCTCCATTGGACCGCTACTCTCAAGGTCCCGGCAGGCCGCGCACGAATTGGTCAATCAACGTCACGGCCGTTTCCCATTCGTAATCGATCGGGATCATATGGCCAGGCCTTTCGAGAAATCGCAGCGACGTCGGGCTCGACGTCCCATGAGTCCATTCTACGAGATAGGCCTGGGCCGCTTTGTTGTCGATAACTTTGTCTTCGCGGGCCAGGATCATGAGCAACGGCAGCTTCATTTGGGCGGCCTTGCCGCGATTGCGCTCGATGAGATCGAAAATGTGCTTATAGATGGCCGTCGAAACGTAGCGATCGCCTTTGGCCAGCGGGATGGCCGCGTCGTCGTGTAGATCGAGTCGTAATCGCGCACTGACGCGGTCGGTGAAGACGAGCAAATGGGTCAGGAGTTCAAACCAGGCATGGGGACTCAGGATCGGACTCTGGATCGTGGAAACGTCGATAAGCGGTCCCAGCAAAACGACGGCGTCCGCACTCTTCGGCTCCTTGGACAGGCGATCGAGAACAACCGCGGCTCCAAGCGAATGAGCGATAACAACGACCTTTTTATGCTTCTTTCTTAGCTCCGCCAGTTCTTCACCGACACCTCGGCTCCATTCGTCCGCGTTGCTTAATTTATAGTCGTCAAAAGGCGTCGCGCTATGGGACAGTCGCATCACTCGGACTGTGTAAAGGTGCCTGCCAATAACCGGTACGGACCGAATGGCCGCGAGGGCCGGGGCCATGCGAACATAGATTGCCCCCGAATCGGCGAAGCCGTGGACCAGAAGCAGGGCCGTGTCGCCGTCACCGAGCGTGTATTCACGGCATTCGAGGCGGACGCCATTGGCATCACGCTCCGTTTGGGCGTTCCAGTTGGCGTACGACCGTTTGATAAGTATGGAGTGGAGCAGATCTGTCGTCAGCCATCCCAACGGCACCAATATCAGCACACCGACGAGGATGCGTGCCCACCTCGGCCGGATCATGCGACCGAGCAGCTTACCGAGAAGCGCGAACACAACACCTGCTGCGATGCAATAGGCCTCGCCTATTATCGCCGCCATCTCGTCGAGCGGGAAAAGCCAACGGTGGACGCACGCCAATACGATAGCCCCGATCAACCCGCCCCAGGCGGCGCTGGAGATCAGGAAATACGCGATGCCGCGCCGCGGGCGAGGCGGACTCTCTGCGCTGGCCATGACGAACTCCGCGCCGATGTGTCATTACTTGATGTAATGATACGCGACGCCGGCAATTCTATATAGCCCCCGGCTTGCCGGGGGTGAGTCTGATTGGATATGGTTTTACCCGAGCCGTGGCCGGGGTCGGTACTCCGACCCCGGTTCCCTAGGGCTGCTTGGGCGGCCCCGGGGTCGGAGTACCGACCCCGGCCACGGTCCTAAAGGCCGGGCTATATAAAGAGGTTGCTTACGGAACATTGATTTCGATCTTGGCGGACTTGCGCAGGTCGGCGAGAATCGCCTGCCGCATATCAACAATGTAAAGCTCTCGCACGTCGTCTTTGATCTTGGCATAGTCCGAGAGCGGCTCACCCGGCTTGGCTTCACGGCGGCGATCAAGCACTTTGATGAGATGCATGCCGATCTCGGTCTGCACGACCTCGCTCACTTGCCCGGGCGGCAACGAGAAGGCGACCTTGGCAAAGGCGTCGTCCACGGCGAATTTCCTTGGGAAAAAGCCCATGTCGCCGCCATCTTTGCCGCTCGACGCCTCAGAAAACTGTTGAGCCGCAACGCCGAAGTCCAGCCGGCCAGCGACGATTTGCGCCCGGAGCTGCTCCAGCTTGGCTTTCGCTTTTAGACGATCCGCCGCCGTTGCCGTCGGCTTCAAGAGCATCACGATATGACTGGCACGGACGACGACGCTATCGAAGTAGTCTTTGTACTCGGCATAGTATTTCTGCAGATCCTCTTCCTTGATCCGCGCGGACCAAAACTTCTCCCATTGAATTTTTTCCGCCAAATACGCACGAATGGTCGCATCGGTCTGACCGTTCTCGGCAAGGTAGGCAGCCATCGTCTTGCCTTCGCGCCAGGTCGCCTGACATCTGCGTGATGCGCCGCTCGACCTCGATCGGCTCGACCTTCGTCGCGCTTTGCATCAGAAGTTGGTGCAGTAACACATCATCGATCATCTGCATGATGAGCTGGGCATCGCGTTGCTGGCGGATACTCTCCGGCAGCTGCATCGGCGACGGCCCCGCGCGTAGGATGGCCTGGTCTAGTTCCGCCTTCGAGATCACCGTTCCATTGACGATAGCCGGCGGCTTCGTCGACGCTATCCCAGGCCGCTGTGCTTGAGCAATCGCGGCGACGCCGGCCAACAAGCCCGCGCCGGCCAGACCACGCCAGGTCCATTTCCCCATACGCATAGCACGCCTCCTGACGTATCGATGGCTAAGCACGATACGAAATGGAATTATCCGACCACGATGATGAAAAGCGGCGGCGCGGCTATAGCGAAAGGGACGAAGGAGGGGAAGAGCAGATTTTCCGGACCCGCGAACAAAAAAACCGCTCACCGCTTCCAAATCGTCATCCGACATGCTAGATGCGAGAAATCACGCGATTCCTTAAGCATGAACCTCTTTTGCCCCCATAGCAGGTCGCGTAACTCCTCATGGAGCCGCGGTTGGTCTTCTTCACCCCAAAAGAAGGGGCCGGGAATCGCTTCGAGATAGACGATCGTGTCCACATCGGTCTCGTTCAGCCAACGGCGAAAGCCTTCGCGGTTGTCCGCCCCGTTGCCGGCGAAGCCGAACCAGTTGCTCTCTATACGAGTCCAGTTGCCATAGCGCTGCAAGGCGGTCCACTCGACGACGTAACGGCACGGAATCGCGGAGAGCACCGTGGCTTTGTGCGAGGCGTCAACCTCCGGAAAGTACGCATCCATCACATCGAGTACACTCGCGCGCTCCGGCTTTGGCCCGCCTTCGAGAGCATGGGGGGCCTCTATGAGACCGGGCCATTGCCAAGCGAGTAACGTGACTGAAACGATACCGGCGAGCCAGGGGCGAACCGAGGGCCAGCGCGCCGTCCACCGCCCATAGACGAGCGCGGCCATGCCGAGACCCGCGCCGAGCCATAAGGCCGGCAGCCAAGAATGGAGGCAGCGTGCCTTTTGATTGGGATGCAACACGGTCAGCGTGAACGACAGCAAAGTCAGCCACAAAACGGCGCGACCGCCCGGCCGGGTCCGACCGGCGAAGAGAGCGACCCCGAGTAGCGCGAGGGCCACAATGAAACTCGAAACCGCGCTATGATATTCGCCGCTCATCCAACCGAGATAGGTGAGCGCTCCCTGATAAGGATCAAACTTGGGTACATTCGCCCCATTCGCGGGGCTGACGAAGAAGAGAAAACAGCCGAAATGTTTCGGTAGCACGAACCAAATCGCGATCGGCACGAGATGCCAGGAGACAATGGGCCTTAGCCACGCGTCGAGATCGTAGAGGCGGTCTCGACCGCCCTTGCCCCACCACCATACCGCTAACCGCACAAAGACCAGCGTGTAAGCGATATTGATGATGTTATAAGGGGGGAAAAGACCAACCTCCTGGCCCGCGATGGCAAAGGGCCGATCGCCGTGGAGATAGACGATGACGCAAAGCGCTCCGAGCGCGGCGACCAGATAATTTGACGCGACCTTGGTTTCGCGTTTCAGGAGGGCGACCCAGTTGAAGTGGATCAAGCCGCGTCCCCAGGCGCGCCAGCGGTCGATTGGCTGCGTCGTCAAGATGTCGGCGACGAGCGCGAAAACAACGAGCATCCAATAGTTGTACTTGTGCAAAAACAGCAGTGTCAGCGTCAGGCCCAGCCAACGGCTCGGCCAGGGCGAACGGGCATCGTCCTGGACCGCGACGAGATAGGCATAGACCGCCGCCATCGAGAGCCCCGCACCCAGGCTTTCAAGCATGACATCGGTGGCATAAGCCCGATGAGCCGGGCTTGTCAGCAGGAAGGTCACGGCGACGAGCCCGGCAAGATTGCCGCCGCGCAGGCGCAGGCGCCGCGCGGCCAGGAAGCCGAACACGACTGTCATGATCCAGCCGGTCAAGCTGGGTAGAACGGCGATGCGATCGGTGAGACCGCCGATCAAGAGGCCTGCCGAGGCGAGCATGCCATGCAAAGGCGGCCAGATGCGCGCGCCGTTCAAATCGTCGAGCAGCGTGAACCATTGTCCGTTGCGAACGTCGGTCGTCAAACGCAGCGCATACAGATAATGTGCATTGCGATCATGCCCGCCGTCAGTCCAGAGATGCTCATGCATCCCGAGAAAGCGGATATAGAGCCGACCGGCGAGCAGTAGCGTGACGGTGAGAACGCAGAGAAAAACCAGCTGCATCAGCCTCGGCCGCGCCGAAACGCGCGGCGGCGCGAGGCGTGGCCGCGCCGAAGCTATCGTCTCAGGCAAAATTAACGTCGGCATGGCGGAATCCTTTCCGCGGCGGAACAAATACGACGAGACTCACTTCGCAAAGGTCTCTGTTAATGGGATAGCAATACCCGAACCATCGATCCGTGGTCAATGTGGAGGGGAAACGGGGTGCGCCTCTCGATTTGGGCACTTGCGTAGATGACAGGACGCGGCGACCAGAGTGCAAAAAAACCGCATCCAGTTTGCACCGCGACCCAACGCTCTAACACCTGGGTCGACTGAACGTTGCGCCGCGAGATAGGGGCGAGATGCAAACAAATCCACGCACAACCCCCCGGTCTCATTCACGTGCGGGGAAGCTGCGTCGGTCCCGATGGTCGTGGTGGGGAAGATCGGCAATTATAAGAAAACCGCAAAAATTCGTTTCATCACACCCCCCTACTACCCCAACGAACGAATCCCCCGGAGATCGTCCCACCGTTTCGTTTTTGGTTGCCATCCCCTGACGAGCGCGCGTGTTTATTAATGCCCCTCCTTCGGCCCGTTGAACGAGTTTCTTGGCCGTCTCCACTTGACGCCTGCGCTCTTTCTATTAGCATAACCAAATAGAAGATTTAGGCATGCCTAATGCACTGTATTTTGTGGCGCTCACTCGGAGATTCAGCCATGCCGAACCGACTCAGACAAGGCTTTACGCTGATCGAGTTGCTCATCGTTATCGCGATTATCGCGGTTCTGATTGGTCTTTTGCTTCCGGCCGTGCAAAAGGTTCGCGAGGCTGCTGCCAATAGCCAGTGCAAGAACAATCTGAAACAGATCGGGCTGGCTCTGGTCTCTTACCACGACGCCTATCAGGCCTTTCCGCAAGCCTATAAGCAATTAGCGACGGCCGACCCCACGGTGCCGACTCCTGGCGCGTCGCGTTACGGCGCGTCGGCTTTCGTTTTGATCCTGCCCTTTCTAGAACAGGGCAATGTTTATCAACAGATCGACACTACGAAAGGCGCCCTTAGCTCGGCCAATATGCCGCCCTACAATATGGCCTATTCCACTCCGATTAGGACTTACCAGTGCCCGTCTTCCCCGAGTGTGCCCACGGTAGATTACTCCGCCGAGTTGACCCAGAGCTTCACGAACTTCGGCATCAATCTCAGTTACCCGCCCGGATTGATCTTTGGAACGACAGACTACGCCCCCGATGCAGGCCTCTCCGTCGACATCCCAGGGATCAGTATCAACGCGGCCGCGGGGATTCTGTGTCAACCTCCAGACGGGCCGGTCCGCATGACCTCGATCACCGACGGAACGACAAACACACTGCTCGTAGTCGAAGACGCGGGACGGCCAGGCTGGTACGGCAGCAACGGTCTCGTACCACCCAATGGCTACACTCCAAACTTGGGGTCCTACACTGGTGGACCCAACGGACCCGCGCCTCAAGGCGGCGGTGGCTGGGCCGACCCGCTCAACTACATCGCTACAAACGGCTCCGATCCGAGCGGCTCCGGAATCGCCGCCGGCGGCAGCTTCGATGGTATGCCCGCGGCACCTTATTCCTGTTCGTCGTACTGCAGCAACGACAGCGAAGTATTTGCCTTCCACCTCGGTGGAGGCAATATGGCGTTCGGAGATGGGTCGGTGCGGTTCATAAGGTCCGGGCTCACGAATGCGCAGCTCGGTGCATTGATCAGTAGAGCTGGGAAAGAAGTGATTAACTTCGATTATTGAGGATCGAAATAGCTAATGCGCAAATAGCGTGACAGTAGTCTTCATTAGAGGGCGTTATTGTATGAAGATTAGCTTCTTGTACAGCTTGGCTGTCTTGGCATTGTTTTTCGCCTCTTGTAGCAATAGCGGCGGGCTCTATCCGGTTTCCGGCAAAGTAAACTACAAAGGCGAGCCGGCAGTGGGAGCGTTCGTCTTCCTCGTACAAAAACATACCAACCCCGTCGATGAGCAATCGATGATGGGCGTGGTACAGTCCGACGGGACATTTTCGATTGTGTGCGACGCGAAGGGTAAAGGCGCTCCACCCGGCGAATACGACCTCCTGATCAAGTGGCCACAGAGTTCCAGCCGAGGAAACAGCCTGATTCATAAGGTCCCTGATCGACTCAAGGGGCGCTACGCCAATCCCCAAAAACCTCCATTGCATGTTGTTGTCGAGGCGCGAACCAATGTCTTACCTAACATCGAGCTGACTGATTAACGAGTAATGCTCACTGGTACCCGGACGATCAACTGGACTCGACGACTTCAGCCGCGGATGCGTCAGCCAGTTCGTTCAGTAGATCGCGTGACAGTAAAAATATCTCCACAGTCGGGCCGATTGGGCGGAGCGTCTGACTTCCAGTCAGTAGCTCTACTCTTTGGCGATCACGCCGATATAACGACTGGCAACCCAACTCTCAGTCTAACTAGGACACCCATGAGTTTCGCGGACAGCATCTTGCCGGAGTTCGACCACGAGATCGCCAACACTCGCAAGGTCCTCGAGCGCGTCCCCGAGGACAAACTCGACTGGCGGCCCCATCCCAAATCGAACACCATTGGCTGGAACGCTAACCACCTCGCCGAGATCCTTGGCTGGGTCGCGGACACCCTGGCGCAGCCCGCCTGGGACTTCGCCCCCATCGGCGGCCCGCCCTATCAATCCCCCAAGCTCACCGCCCGTCAGTCGATCCTCGACCTCTTCGACCGCAACGTCGCCTCGGCCCGCACCGCGATCGCCGCGGCCAAAGACCAAGAAGTCGGCAAGACGTGGTCGCTTCTCCAGGGCGGCAACACCCTCATGAGCATGCCGCGATCTGCCATGATCCGCAGCCTCGTCCTCAATCACCTCATCCACCACCGCGCCATCCTGTGCGTCTATCTCCGGCTGAACGAAGTCCCCGTGCCGGTGATGTACGGGCCGTGAAAATGTCAAAAGTCCTTATCGCCCTGATGCCCACCAAATTCCAGCGATCGTTATGGAGATCAGAAGCAAGACTAAAACAACTCGCCAGATGACGTGCCAGCGCCGATGGACCGCTGTGTAAATGGCCGCGACCAGAGCCAGCAAGGGGGTATTGAAGATAACAGTCGATTCGCGAATCGGCGGTCCAATCACGCGCCGGCGATGAACGCTCCATTGATATCGTTCGGGAAAGCCGTGAACGATTTCAGCGTTCCGAGCGTCACCCCATCGAACACATGAATCAGTGAGGGAGAACTCGTACTTGAGCTGGTGAGGAAGTCGCCCGAAGTGAAAGCACCATTCGCATCCGGCACAGGGATTGAGGCGACGAATACGCCGCCGCCCACTGTCGCCTCGTAGGGCGTAAACTGGGTGGTTTTGACCTGTCCGAGGGGATCGATGACGACGACGGTCGGCGGGTCACCAGGGCCTGAACCCACGACCAGCCGCTCGCCGGCCGTTGTAGGGACGATCGCGGTGGAATAGCCACCTGCGTAGCCGTTTAACGGGTCGAACGTGGTCTTGAGCTGATAAAGAGTAACTACGTCGGTGACAGTATACACATTGATCTTGGTGCTTACCGGAGCAAGGTAGCCGCTCGACGGTAACACCTGCGACGTCAACAAATCAGGCGTTCCCGAGCCATACAAGTCACCTGCTGACACCATGACGCCGTTATCGCTCTGAGAACCCGGGTAAGGCTGGAAAAATGCATCGCCGTTACCAAAAGGTGTTACATCTGGATAACTGAAGACGAAGGTCTTAACCAAGCCGTTACAATTGGGGTAGGCACCTGGACCTGTAATGATTTCCCAGCGCACATCACCATTAATGTTTTGCGTCAGAGGTGCCGAAGCGACATAGACGCCGCCTGTGAATAAGGAATCGTAGGCCAAGAAACTCTGCACCAGCTCACCGCTCGTCGTAAAAATCCTGATCAGCGGCAAACCGCCCGGCCCCGCTGCCGCGATGATCATCGGCGTACCCGTATGCACGAACGCATTGATGGGGTCATTACTATTTCCATACACGGCCCCGACCGCCACGCGCACACCACCCTGAAATGTTCCGAAAGGAGAAAAAGTGGAGACGAGCGCTCCCGCGGAGGAATAAACGCTGATTGCCGAATTGACATTTGGGCCGGAACCGATGGCATAGAAGCCGAGCGGATTTGTCGGCGTCTTTTCAACAAATAAAGATTGGCTCTTCGAGATACTGGTAAAAGAATCCCGAATGCCGACGCCATCGTTGTACTGCGCTTGGACGGTATGCACTCCAACCGACGTTCCAAACTCAGAAGGCAGGAACGTGGTGCTTATGCTTACCGAGGGGCCATCCGTCTCGGAGAAGGGGAATTGGGTAAATGCCAAGAAATTATTGTCGACGAAGAAAGTTACGTCCCCCAATGGTGGCCCGAAGCCCGATGGCTGAGTGACTGTCGCAGTCAGCGTGACCGGGCTCGTTGAATACGTGGAGCTACTACTGAGAACCAGACTAGTGGTAGTGATTGGAGCCGTGAGAACGTTTCGGTCTTCCAGAATCTCGAGAGTTGGTCGGGAGTAAAGTGATACGTCCGAAGGACGGGCGGAGCGACGACGGGACGTAGGGGCGAAAGTGGGCATTGGATCGTTTTCCTCGTTGGGGATCATAGTCAGGCATAAATAATGGACCATGACGCAGCGTGATGTGCAAGAGCGAATATGTCAAAATAGGAGAACTGGGTCGATACGGAGCCCGATCAACCCAACCCGAACTCGGCACTCCGATGATGCCTCGTCTTCACCAACTCGTCCCGAAATGACCAAACAAAACTGCCTCCAACGGTCCGCCACCCACTGCGGGTCGTCGACGTGTTACAGCTGGCGGCCTTTTCTCGGCCGGCTGCTTCTCCTCAAGCGTTATTCCACACCAAACCTTTCATCGCGTGGATTATTACTTTCACCTCGGCACGGTAATCGCCTTCCAATCCAACTTGCGAAACTCCGTCGCGAATTCAGTGATCTCGATTGCTTGATTTATGTCGACATCATGGAAGATCTGTTTCGTCCCGCTTGTCGGCCAGTCGATCTCCAGGATTGCCACGCGATCCGCTTTCGCCAGCCCGATGGTCTGTTGTAAAGGATTGCCGCCAAAGCTGCTGCCAGAAGACACATGGCGATGCACAGTGAGCGGTGATTTCGCGGAGGTCACGACCTTGATGTGTGCGCCGATCGCGGGTCGGTTCGTTTTTTTGCCCACCAGTTTCACAGTCAACCAGTTGTTACCCTGACCCGGGTTTTGGAACAGGACATTGTGGTACTTGTCACCGGGGACAGCCCCACCCATTTCCACGAAGATGTCAATGTTGCCGTCGCGCCTCCAATCGCCACAGGCGATGCCGTGGCCCTTTTGGAGATGCCCCGTACGTGACGAGGCGCTAATCTCGGCAAACCGTTGGCCAGCCACATTCTTGAACATCCGATTCGGCACCAGCGTGCCAAGGTTTGGCTCGCCGGTTCCGAGGTAAAAATCCAGGTAGCCATCGTTGTCAAAGTCGCCGAAATTGCTTCCCATCGCCGCGAATACATTGTCCAAGCCCACTTCCTTTGTCACGTCCTTGAAACCCTTTCCTGCCATATTGCGGTAGAGCTTATTGGAATGCAGGGAATGAGCCTTGCCTTCGATCCCCTTGACGACGTCTTCGAGAGTGCGCTCGTAACAGGTCGCGAAGATGTCAGGGAAACCATCATTGTCGTAGTCAAAGGCCCAGCAGGAGAATCCTTTGACGGGCCCATCAATCCCCATCTCCCGTGTTACATCCGTGAAAGTGCCATTTCGATTGTTATGAAAGAGCTGGGCCGGGCCGTCCCAAAAGTTGAGAAACAGGTCGGGGTAGCCGTCGATGTCATAGTTGATCCATGTACACCCCTTACAGATCTTCTTACCGTCCCAGTGGAGTCCGGCCTGGAGAGTCACATCCTCGAAGGTACCATCGCCGCGATTTTGGTAGAGCCGACTTGACTGACCCTCGCAACAGAGGAAGAGGTCGAGAAAGCCATCGTTATCGAAGTCGGCCCAGGCAGTGCAATTCGAGTTCACTGCTTGTAATAATCCAGCTTCTTTGGTGACATCGGTGAAAATGCCATTGCCGTTATTTCGCAGCAAGGATGGCCGCATCGGCGCTTTGAGCCAGCCGCCTCGGGAGATGAAAATATCCAGATTACCATCGTTGTTGTAATCGGTTTGAACACAATTCAGACCGCCGAGTTGGTTCGCCAGCCCCGCCGCCATCGTTCGATCCTCGAACGTGCCATCGCCTTTATTGCGATAAAAGGCCATGCTCTGTGTCGGGTCCGAAGACGTGACAACGAGGTCGAGCAGGCCATCTTTGCTAAAGGCGTCCATGATCGCCCCACCTGCCATGTTGAGACGGTTGCCGATGCCGATTTGCGAGCTTATGTCTCGAAATTGGCCGATGTCGAACTCGGAGTTTCGATATCGCTCAATGGAGATCTGAAAACGGGGACTGAACCGTGCCGGATCCTCACCCAAAGTCATGTGAGCAACATTAAGGAGCCAGCGGATTTCGAGGTCGTCGGGAAAGAGTCGCAAATACTCATTGAAGTGCTGAATCGCCAAACGCGAGCCGTGGGGAATCTGATGGATGGCCGTGGGAAGAATTGGAAAAATACAGGAGCTTTCCCCTCGACATAGGATGCAGTTCTCCGTCTCGCCGATGCGCAGAGCGGTCAAGCCTTGGTAATAGATGATCGTGTAGAGCCAATCCTCCGAAAGCGAGTCGTCTAGTTCCACGAGTGAGTCGCATTTGTTCCAATACCGCATAGGCTTGCTTGGGCTCACCCTCGTAGTTGAGCATCAACGCTTTTACAAGCAGAGGAGTGATTTTCTCGCTAACGGACCGGGGCAGCGCGAAGAAACTATCGATCCTCTCGATTTGGCGATGGCCGGCCCGATACCATGGCGTGGCAATTTCATCGAGGGTGGCATTGGGCGGATAGGCGATCTGAGCTTCTACAGCTGTAATCCCGCTTGTCTCCAACGGCTTGCGGGGTCGATGCTTGATAGACAAAGGCTCAATGACGGCAATGGGGGCCAACGAGCTGAAAAATGCAACTCCGGCAACCAGAATTGCTGCCAAAATGGACACGGACAAAATCAATCCAAACCCGAAGCGAAAGCGCGACGGCGCCGCGCTTTGATCTATTGACGACACGCAGGAACTCTCCTCGCCGAGCGATTCAAAACCTCTGATAGCGTTCGGAAAGAACAAGGGAGGCCTCGCGCTCCACTAACCATAAGTGTAAGCAAAGCCAATGCTTACGCTTCGAGTCAGCATCTTCGAGCCAGCCCATGGCATTATTTCCGAATGCTCGTGGCACCCGTATCCGTCTTGGACGCTGCGCAGGGAGAGCAGAAAAAGTCCTATTTAACAAGTCGCAATCGAACGTGATACACCGCCGACGATGCGGAACAAATCACGAGGGGTAGGTTTCAGGCAGAGTGAGAACGAGGAGGCGTTCAATGGAAAGCCGAACCTATCAACATCTTATCATGTGACTTTGGCGCTGGCGAGAGAGAACGAACGAAAAGGTGGGAACATGGAGCCGCAAACTGATTCGACGCATCGCCGTATGGTCGGCCGTTCGCCTCATTTGGATCGGGGGAATCCAGTGTGCATCCTTGTTCGGCAGTACAGAACCCCGCACAGGCGCGTAGAAGCGGGTCGAAATACGAAAATTATCTTACGAACCCTACTCGTCGCGCGGCGGTGACAACCGTGTGGCTGCGACATAATATGAAGGAATGATGTGGAAACACACGAACGCATTGAAAGGTAGACATATGTTGTGGCGCGATCTTCTGAAATTAGGTTCGCTATCGCTTCTGCTGCCTTGTGTGGCTCTCGGGCAACCACCGGTGCCAGGTAGCATCGCCCAGCCGGGGCAAGTGATGACGCCTGGCGCTCAGGAAATTCTAAGACTAACACCGGAACAGAAAAAACAGATCGAGGACCTGCAAAAGGAAGTCGATGCCAAGCTGGCAAAGATCCTTACCTCGGAGCAGACGAAATCCTTGCGGGATATGCGCCGAAACCCCTTTGACGGCTTTGGTGGCTTCGGCGGTGGTCCTGGTGGCTTCGGCGGCGGCCCTGGAGGTGGAGGCTTCGGTGGTGGTCCTGGTGGATTTGGCGGCGGGCCCGGCGGTTTCGGTGGCGGTCCTGGTGGATTTGGGGGCTTTGGGGGAATCCCGGGAGTCCGGATCGATGAAGTAAAAAAACAGATCAACGCGACTGAGGAAGAATGGAAAGTGATCGGGCCTAAACTTCAAAAGGTCATCGCCGCCCGGCAGATACTCACCTTTGACCCTCAACAAACCACCGCATGGAACGCCATCGCCCAGGCACGAACCGACCTAAAGAACGAACTTGATGATCCCAATCATACGAAAGCAGCCGTCGACGAAAAAATCACGGCATTAAAGAAGGCCCGTCAAAAAGCCCGTGAAGAGCTGGAGGCAGCCTACAAGAGCCTGAGCTTACTAATCACGCCGACGCAAGAAGCAATCTTGCTCAGCCTTGGTTATCTGGAATGAAAGGCTGCCCCATAACGTTGTGGCGGCACGTTTCCAACGTGCCGTTTCGTCGTGCTTTTTTGGGTTTGCTCGTCCTCGACGCGCCCGCCTCCGGCACTTGTCTCTTCCGCCACGTTGGAAAAGTGCCGCCACAACGTTATGGGAAACTTCCGAGTTGAAAAAACCGACCATCCATTCAAAATCTCATTGGAATTCGATTCATGATCCCCCGGAAGTTCACCGTTCTCACGATTGGCATTTGTTGTTTGCTAGTTACAGGGCCGGTCTTGGCGTATATCGACCTGGGGCCGACATTGTCGCGGGTCATCCGCGAGTCCCAAACGATCACGCTTGCCGAGGTTGTGCGCTTCAGCCCCGAAAAAGGGGCTGTTATCCTCAAAAAAGTTAAGGATCTCAAAGGATCCACGGCGGACGATCCTATCAAACAGCAGCTGATACGTGCCAACGAAGCTTCCGTGGATCGCGCCATACTCGAATGGGCCGAACCGGGGCGCAGATGCGTGCTGTTTGTCACTGCCAGGATAGCGGTCGTCTGTATTGGCGAAGCTTGGTATCAAGTGCAGAGTAGCGAAGATGGCTGGTGGCGCATCGGCACCCGCGACCGGATTTGCCTCTCGCCTACTACGGCACGCTCTCGCGCCTGGCCAACGCGATTCCTCTGATTCTCGCCGGCAAAACAGCCACCATTACAACGCTGCCACACGGCGTCGATCGCGAGGGGGCTAGCTTTGATTTGGCGCTGAATCGCGCCAGTTTGCCTGGCTTGGTAAGAGTACAACGCGTCCGCGCCAGCAAGAATATGCCCGAGAATGCGATGGGTGTTGGATCCAACCCGGCGTTGGTTATCGGATTGGGACGTGTAGGGCCGGAAGAGCTACCACAATTGCGGAGCCAGTTGAAATCGGAGGACGGCATCACCCGAGCCGATAGTGCCATGGATCTCAGCTTTCTCGGCGCGGAGGCCGCCGAGGCCGCCGACGATCTGACCATGCTCCTGGATGATGCGACACCCCGCGTCCGCCTCGCGGCGGCGTCCGCGCTTTTGCGGATCAAACGTAAAACCAAAGATGTCGAGGGTGCAAGCCAAAAGCCCCGAGAGGTCCTCGCCAAGGGCATCACCAGCGAAGACGTCGTCATTCGGCGGCAGGCGGCACGTGCCGTGGGATTCGCGGGCCCGAAAGCTGCTCCGCTCACGGTTCACCTGGCGCGGCTGCTGAAAGATCCTGACGTGATTGTTCAGCGCACGGCACTGCAGGCGATAGCAACGCTTGGCCCCGCGGCAGCGGAAGCGATCACGCCAGTGATCGGGCTTTTGGATAATCCGGAAACCGCCATCGACGCGGCGGATGCCTTGGGTCGGATGGGGCCGAGCGCACAACCTGCTCTGAAATCGCTGGCGAAACTGCTTTCCTCCGATGCAGCCGGCGTGCGCTGGGCTGCCATTCGTGGCATGTCACAGATTGGCGGTCCCGATGCGGCGCCGGCGGTCAAGTTCATGATCGCCGAGATGCCGCGAGCCTCCGACGTCGATAGCTACAACATCATGATTTACCTTGCGTTGCTTGGCCCCGTCGCCAAGGATGCCATCCCGGCCATGCGCCAGTCGCGCCTCCGCAACCCATTTCTTCGGCAGACCACAACCTGGGCCATCGATCCGAGTAACGAGATACAGGGCACTGGTCTAATGGCTGACTCCGATGTCGTGCAATACGTCATGGAGTCGTACGTCCGTGAACTCGGCGATCATATCAAGCCGGCAGCGCAGTTCCTGTCCAAGAAAATCATGGCCGGCAAGGCAGGTAACGTCCCCAACTGGGGCTACCGGCTCCTGGCACGCTTTCCAAACGAATCTCTCGCCGTCCTGACCCCTGGTTTGACCGACAAGGAACTTATTGTGTCGCGAGCGCGCCGCCGTGGCCATCGGACTGATGGGTCCCAAAGCCGCCGCGGCTAAAATGGAGGTCGCACAAGCGCTGAAGAAGTCAAACGACGAAAAGGAGCAACGATTGCTGGCTTGGTGCCTCCGTGAATTGGATTCGCAAAGTCAGAATGATTAGTATTTGGAATGCATCCGACACTAAACGGTAGGTGCCAAGGCAGATCGCCAAACGCGTCGTCACGCAAAAGCGCGTTTTGCCGCGAGCCCACCCGGTAGCATTAGAGCCTATCCGAAGTAGAGTCGAGAAGTGGCGCGGTGGTTTAGGTCGAGTCCAGCGGTATCCGGCCCTTTCGTTGGCCGGTGCCTCAATCTCCCGGCCATGCCCCGTTTCCACTTCCCGCTCGTCGAACCGGACGGGCCCTATTAAGGCATCCGGCTCTCGGACAAGGTAACTCATGCGTTCGCTCACAAGACGCGAGGTCGCGGTCGCCCTGGAAGCCACACTAATCCCAGGTCCTCACGCAGGTAACGATCCGAATAACACTGTCGGGCCGTACCCTGCACGCGGTGCTTCCGACCCAGCCACTGACGGAGCCGTTGACAGGTGTGCGCCATCACCTGCTTCATGGCCGGGGCCGTGTTACCGAGACAAAAATAGTTCGCCCAGCCCACCAGTCGGCTGTTGACGCGAGTTATTAACGCCCGGCAAGACAACCACTGCCACGTTCGGCTGGTCTGATCGCGGATCACCTCACAGATCCCGTGGATCTTCTTGACGGCCGGACGGGGACCGATGTAGCTACGCCCCGTCTTCGGCGACCAGTTCCGACCGAACGTGTAACCCAAAAACGAAAACGTCTCGTCCGGCAAGCGGCAAACCCGGGTCTTCGTCTCGTTCACCGTCAACCGCAGCTTCGACATCATGCGCCGCATCACCGCCTCGGCTTCAAGAGCCGTACCACGGCAGCAGATCACAAAGTCGTCCGCATAATTGACGATACGCGCCTCAAGACGATTGGCATGCCCGTTTGTCTTCCAGCCCAGCACGAAGCGACGCATGTAGAGATTCGCCAGCAGCGGCGAGAGCACGCCCCCTTGCGGGGTGCCGCGACCCTCGTCCTTGTTGCGAGTCGTTCGACGCTTGTCCCCACGATCTCCAAGGTCTTCCACCGGTGCCTCCAACCAGCTTTTGATCAGGGCCAGTAGTAGCCCGTCACTAAGCCGTCGGCTCACCGATGCCATTAACTCGGCGTGGGGGATGCTATCGAAGTACCCACTCAAGTCCGCATCGACAATCTCCGTATGCCCGTTGTCTAGCAACGTCTGGACTTGCTCGATCGCGTCCAGAGCGCTTCGGCCTTGCCGATAAGCAAATTGTTCCGGCTGCAAGTCCGCCTCGAAGATCGGCTCCAAGACGAGCAACACAGCCATCTGCACGACGCGGTCGCGGATCGTTGGAATGCCCAACGGTCGCTGTTTGCCATCCGACTTCGGTATGTACACCCGTCGGACTGCTTGCGGGCGATACGCTTTGTTTCGGAGTTCTTCCGTCAGTTCACCCAGCCAACGGTCCAGCCCGTACTCCTCGATGTCCGTGAACGTCTGGCCATCCACCCCCGCCGCGCCGTCGTTAGCGGCACAGCACAGGTACGCATGGCCCAGCACATCGGCCCGGTACACCTTGTCGTACAACGCATAGAACCGATAGGTGGGTGCTCTCTTCGCTTTGGCATGCAACGTCTCCTGGAGTTTCCGAACCGTATCGGGAGGTGTTAGGCTCATCACCAATCTCCTGGCTCTCTTTCCTTCGGACGCTGTCCTTGAACCAAGGCCCCTTCCCTCCACCGGCGTTACCCGGCTTCAGCGGTACTACGAGCCTCTCCGCCACCCCAAGCGGCCCGGCCTGTCCCTCGCGGGCGTCCGGTTGGCACTGCTGCCACCGCAGGGGGTTTCCCGTGTTGCGTTAACTTTCCTATGCCGACATGCCGTCGCCATTACCCCGGTGGCAACGCGGGTGGGGCTAAAGTCGTTCCCCCTGTATCCTCGCGTCTGCGGCCTTCCCCATCCCTTTGCTGGGTCGGCTACCACATTACCCGTTTCGAGGCCTGCTCAGCGTTCACTCACGTTACGGCCTGCCTGCTCGCGGAGTCGCTCAAACGACCCTTTCCATCGAAGGCTTCGACAGTTTCGTTACCTCCACTGCCGCTCCGATTGCTACCGGCTGGAACGACCAGTTGCCGGGTGGGATTCGCACCCACTGAAAAGTCACGCCTTGGCACGGCGCACAAAGGGGTCAGGTACCATTGTGCGAAGCACCCTTCGGGCCGTTCCGGCAATGGTACCCGACCCCTTTTTCGGATATTTTTCGGATAGGCTCTAAGTTCAAGTTTCGCACATTTTAGGGTCTGTTGGCAGCATCTCGCGGGAGAAAAAAGTTCGGCTTCCCGGCTCGGTTTGGTAACTTGGGATCATCTACTATTCCAGGTCGCCCCGTGGCAAGGAAGCCGATCTATGGAAGTTACCGCCTCTTTCGTTGCTCTGCTACAGCATTTCGTTGCCGTTTTCACCGCCCCAACCTTTCAGACCTTCGTCGAGATCATCTCCGGCTGGGTTCTCTCTCCACGCCGCCGCTACGTCACCGACGTCATCTTCACGGGAGGCAACCTCGACAACGGACACTGGTGCCGCTTCCATCGCTTTTTCAGTCATGCCGCCTGGGATAGGGATGTCTTGTCTTTGCACCTGGCCAAATTAGTGGCACGCGTGTTCGCCCTGGGCGCTTCCTTGTCGTGGGCCGTCGATGATACCTTGTGTCGTAAACGTGGCCTCACTGTTTACGGCGCCGGCATGCACTACGATCCCCTCATCTCCAGCCGCGCCAAACCTCTTGTTAGTTGGGGACACGATTGGGTCGTCCTCTGCCTCGTCATCGCCCACCCCTTCTGGGCACCCACCAAAGTCTTTGCCTTACCAATCACCATGAGGTTGTATCGCAATCGCCAAGGTCTCACCAAGGGAAAAAAGAGCAAAGCCAAAGCCGCCAAGACCAAGGCCGACCCCAACCATCGCACCCGGCCCGAACTGGCCGTCGAGTTGATTTCCTTGGTCTCTACCTGGTTTCCTCAAGACGAAATCGTCGTTACAGGCGACAGTGCCTATGGCGGCAGGAGCGTTCTGTCCTACCTCCCGGCCAACGTTCACTTGATCAGCCACGTCCATCCCAAAGGCGCCCTCTATGCTCTCCCACAGCCACGTACGACAAAAGGCAAAGGGGCTCCTCGAAAGAAGGGTACACGTTTGCCGAGCATGGCCCAATGGGCCGACGATGCCACGCAGCCCTGGACGGAACTCCACTTCGATCAGTTCGGACTCCATGCTGTCCTACAGGTCAAAACCCAGCAAGCCTTGTACTACAAGGCTGGTGGCCAGCGTCTTTTGACCATCGTCTTGACACGTGATCTTCAAGGTAAAAGGCCCGATCAAATGTTTTACTGCACCAACCTTGACTGGGATGCCCGCCACATCCTCTCCACCTATGCGTGCCGGTGGGCCATCGAATGCACCTTCGAGAATTGCAAACAATTTTTGGGGCTGGAAGACCCTGCCAACCGCTTGCCCCTGGCCGTCCAGCGGACCGCACCGATGGCTCTGCTGCTGTATAGCCTGGTTGTCGTCTGGTTCCACCAGGTTGGTTACCGCTTCCTCCAGTTTCCGTACCGTCCCTGGTATCGAGGCAAACAGGAGCCTTCGTTTGCTGATCTTTTGACCACCCTACGCCGTGTCAGTTGCCAAGAGAAAACCGACACACTGCTTCCAAAACCGTGTCGCCTAAAAACCTGGCTCACCCAGATTACCGAGCTTCTCAGCCGAGTCGGATGAGACGAGCTGCTCGCCGTCTTTTTTCAACCAATCCCGGCACATGTGACTCGACGGACCGTCAAAAATCACCGGCCCCAGCGCTAGATTTACGCGCCGGAATGTGCGAAACTTGAACTTAGCCAAAGGCGGGGGACCAGCCATGAAACCACTACTCACGATTGTCAGCGTCTTGTTGCTGGCCGGGCCGGCCACGGTATACGGTGTCGAACCGACCTCCAAACCCAATATCCTAATTATCCTCGCTGACGATATGGGCTATTCCGATGCCGGATGTTACGGCGGCGAGATTGCGACGCCAAACCTCGACGGCCTCGCGAAAAACGGTCTGCGCTTCACCCAGTTTTACAACACCGCACGCTGCTGGCCTTCACGAGCGGCCATTCTCACCGGCTACTACGCCCAACAGGTTCGCCGCGATACCGTACCCGGGGTCAAGAGTGGCGCCCAGGGAACGAGGCCGCCCTGGGCGCGGCTCCTTCCGGAAATGCTCAAGCCTCTGGGCTATCACTCGTATCACTCCGGCAAATGGCACGTCGATGGGAAACCGTTGCAAAACGGGTTCGACCACTCTTATAGCCTCAACGATCACGACCGTTACTTCACGCCTCACCAGCATACGGAGGACGACAAACCTCTTCCCGCTGTCGATGCCAAAAGCGGCTATTACTCCACCACGGCGATCGCGGACCACGCCATCAAGTGTTTGAAAGAACATGCCGAGAAATATCCCGCCAAGCCGTTTCTGGAATATCTCGCCTTCACCGCGCCGCACTTCCCCTTGCAAGCATCTGCCGAGGACATTGCTCCCTACCGCGAAAAATATCTTGCCGGGTGGGACGCCTTGCGCGAGGAACGCTGGCGGAGAATGAAAGATATGAGGATCGGCGGTACGCTATTGTCTCCTATCGAGCGCGACCTCGGGCCGCCGTATCCGTTTCCTGAAGCCATCAAAAAACTCGGACCAAACGAACTTAACCGACCTCTCGCCTGGAATGATCTCACCGAGGAACAGCGTGGATTCCAGGCAAGCAAGATGGCCATCCATGCGGCGATGGTAGATCGCATGGACCGTGAAATCGGCCGCGTCCTCGCTCAGCTGCGTGGGATGATGGTATTGGAGAATACGTTGATCTTTTTCCTCTCCGATAATGGCGCGAGTGCCGAGATCATGGTTCGCGGTGATGGCCATGATCCTCATGCCGAATGTGGCACGGGTGCCACATTTCTGAGTATTGGGCCGGGCTGGTCGAGCATGGCCAACACTCCATTCCGGCGGCACAAGACCTGGGTCCATGAAGGCGGAATCTCAACGCCATTGATTGTGCATTGGCCGAAAGGTATTCCTGCCCGTGGTGAATTGCGGCACAGTCCCGGACATATCGTTGACCTGGTTCCCACAATCCTGGAAGCCGCCGGTGGCAAGCCCATCGAAAAGTGGGACGACCAGCCGATACCCCCGTCTCCCGGAAAGAGCCTGATTCCTCTCTTTGCAAAAGACGGCACCGTTACGCACGATCCGATTTGGTGGCTTCATGAGGGTAATCGAGCCCTCCGCGTCGGAGACTGGAAGATTGTCGCGGCAGGGAAAGACAGCCCGTGGGAACTTTACGATTTCAGCTCCGATCGCTCGGAAACCAAGGACCTTGCCAAAGACAAGCCGGAGAAGGTGAGGGAATTGGCCGCGCTCTGGTCGAAACGGTTCGACGAATATACGGCGCAGGCCAAGAAAGATCTACCGCCAGATCGGTCCGTCGCGCCCAAGGGCGATTCCACCATTCGTGCAAAAGCTGGTTCATCCGACATTATCATCACCACGACTTCACGTGTGTCCGGGGCAATCCACTCTTTGACCTGGGGCGGCAAGGAGTTTATCGACAGCCATGATCATGGTCGCCAACTTCAGTCGGCTCTGAATCTCGATAGTGGTAAAAAATTCATCCCGGAGCTATTCAATCCCACGGAAGCGGGCTCGCTCGCCGACGGGACCGGAAATCAATCCTCAAGCAAGCTCTTGAATTTGCAGGCCAAGGGCAATGAATTACGCACCATGACCCAGATGGCCTTCTGGCTCAAACCTGGTGAAAAATCTCTTGGTAACACAGCCTACAACGACGCGATTCTATCCAATCACCTTGTGTCCAAAAAGGTGCAGATTGGCTACAAGAGCATGCCCCATGCCATTGAATACGAAGTGACCTTCACCATTCCCAAAGGTGAGCACCATACTTTTGCCCAGTTCGAAGCGGTGACCGGCTACATGCCAGCCGAGTTTCGTAAGTTCTGGAGTTTCGATCCCAAGAAGGGTACGGTAGCTCCGCTGGATGACGGCCCTGGTGAGCAGGCTTTTCCCGTCGTTTTTTCCACCGAAGACGAAAAATTTGCAATGGGCGTCTATTCTCCAGACCAGCCTTCTAAAGGTATTGAGAAGGCTGGCTACGGCCGGCTCTACTTCAAAAATGAGAACGTTGTGAAGTGGAACTGTGTCTTTCGCGTCCGCAATGAGAAGGGCATTGCGCCAGGAGAATATCGCTTTCGCAACTTTGTGGTAGTGGGCACTCTTAAAGATGTGCGCACGACGATGGCAGACTTAGCGCATGAGTTCGGAAACAGCCGTTAGGATTTGCGCCAAAATAAGTTACCGAAATTGGTTTCGCCCTGGCCAAGAACTACGGCATTTCAGCGGCGATGGCCGGCAACTTGTTTTGGCGCGAGTCCTTAGGTATCGGGATAGAGCCCGAACAACAAACGGCGTCTTGACCTTTTTAGACCTCTCTGATTCAGGCGCGATCAAGGCCGCGGTTTTGCGGGCAAGAGCGGAACTTCGCAAAAAGTCAGTGCGGCAATGCCGCTTTCGCCACGTAACAGTGTTTTCTGACTCCACGCGCTGCCGTCGAGATAGGTGAGCTTCTGCGCTTTCGATGTCGCACCCAGTATAAGCGTGACCTTATTGGCCGAGCTCTCGCCAGAAGTAACCTCTCCCTTTTTGCCGTCGAGGTAGAATTGACTCGCCAGCGCATTGTCCCATCTCACCGGCTGGTCGAATTCCATCACGATCTTGTCCTTCATATCGCTGGTGAAGTAAGCCCGTTGGAGATTAGGCGGATTGATAGAGGCAGTGACAAGCTTTGCGTAATTGTCCCTCTCCACGAGGGGACAAATGAGCCGAGCGAACTCCGCGTAACCTGCCGCGGGAAAATGGCAGCCGCCAGGTGGGTCGATTCCCAGCGTGGACATAATGCTCATATTTGAAAAAGCGTATGGCAGGGTTCTCTGCACCTCGCGAAGGCGGTTATCCGAGCCGTTGATGCCCATCGAGCAGGACTTGGGCCAAATCTGGAACATGTAATAGTGCTGAGTATTCGGGTAGTCCTGCTTCCATGCCGCCGCCAAGTCGATGAAGTATTGACGATAGGTTTCCCACCCAAACCCGCCGGTCGGGCCATCCGCCCCCTGGTCATTCTCACCTTGATGCCAAAGAATACCGCGGATGCCGTGCGTCAACTTCGCCTGGCGGACGCGCCAGAGCAGGCGCCCGTAAATCGTCGTCATGTCTTCCGGATTCGCGGGGTTGCGCTGGTGTTGATCAATGCGCGTGCCGCCGACTGCGCCATTGATAATACAAATGGGGATCTTCTGGTTTTCCACCAGCCGACGAGCTAATTCCATGCCCCAATAGCCGATCTGTAGCTTTTCCGCATTTCGGCTTCGGTGAACCGCGCTGCCCCAGAGTTTCACGCCTACGAGACTGCCTGACATGCTGCCGTAGGTGCGGATCCATTCGCTGTGGAAGGCGGGCTCGTCTTTACCAAAATCGGTCGCCACGGCGTTGGATTGCCCGTTGATCAGGTAGGCATCACCGCAAACCACGTTGCCGACCGTATGTAACAACGTCTCGCGGTCGCCAGTCTTTGAGACGAATTCCACTTTATACTTGATGAGTCCCGCCTTGAGCTTCACGGATAGGGCGTACGATTTATCAGCCGCCGGCTTGCCGGTTTCGGTCTTGACGAGCTTGTCGTCCGCGTAGAGTCTGATAAGGACCGAGTCAGCAGCCTCCGCCAGCGTGCCGTTGTAGAAGAGCGTGCCCTCGTTGCCGTCGTCGCGGGCATAGAATTGATTCTCCTCCGGCTTCTCATTATTCGTGGGAGTCCGTAGAATCCAAGCGTCGCGCGCCGGCTCCTTAACCTCAATCGTCGCCGTATGCGTCGTCGGCTTGCCGCCGTTATGGATGATGGCCGTCACGGTCATCTTGCCGCTGTTCTGGGCACGCTGGAGAATCAGTTTCCCTGGAGTGGCCTCCTTGATGACGGCGATGTCCGAAACGCTCCAAGTGTAATTCAACTCGCCCGCGCCCTTCTCCTGCATCGCAGTCTGATTCGCAATCTTCGCCACCACCTCGATTGTCGCACGTCCGTCCCATTTGGCAGGCGATTGGAGCGTGAAAATAGGTTCCGGGATGCCTTCCTCGATTGTAATAGGAATGTCCCGTATCTTTACCTCATGGGCGTAGATCGCCTTGAATTGTAGCTTTGCTGATTCGTCACCCGTCACTCGCCCCGCATCGAAAGTGAATGACAACCGATCCGTTGCGACGACCGTCTCCCGGCCTTCTCTCTTGAGAATCCAGTAGACTTTCTGCGCTTCGCCGGCCTCGGCGGTAAACATTACGGTTTTTCCTTCCAGAACAGTGACTCGCTCCGGCGCGACGGAAAAAGCGTGGCCTGGCTGGACGATCGGACCAGTTAGGGTTTGGAGAGGCTTCTGGTTTTCAAACTGCAATTTCACCCAGTCGGCCGAACGGGCCACCTTGGAAATCCGCACCTCGTCCATGTCGCCTACGAAGTCGTAGTTGTTATACCAGCCGCCGATCCACAGTCGCGCCGGGCTTTTGATTGCCAGCATCGGCGTAGCAGCGCCGTCGAGCTTGCCATTGATGTAGATTTTCCCTTCGCCTTTGCTATAGGTGTGGACGACATGAATCCACTCGCCCATTGCCAGCATTGTTTCCCCATTGACGTCAGAAAAATCGCTATCAATGTGGATGTGCGGCGGGCTACGAAACTGCATCCGAATCTTGCTGCCACGGCCTCCCCCTTCGTTTCCCCAGCCGATGATAGTCACGTTCGGCTTCTCCGCCCGGAACCAAGCTTCTGTGCTATGTGAAGCCGCGCCGGAGGGATAGTTTGCGATCTTGTCTCCGCAAAAAACGCCCTGCTTACCGGCGAAATGCCGCCCCTTGCCGATGACACCTGTGGATGAGGTCGTTCCGATGTCGGTGGACCGCAGAGTTCCGATCACATCCCTCACTTGGTCACTCATGTGCCAGACGCTCAGGTAGCCGTTCGACCCGTTGAACACTGCCGCCGCGTTCGACTCGTTTTTGGCGCGGTCATTGCCCCAGTACAGTTTCAACTCCTGACGCGCGTTACCCTTGATGTGGGGGATTCGCACCCAAATGGATGCTGTTCCGCCGCTCGGATCCCATTCGTCAATCTCGTATGGCAGCGGTTGGCCGTCAGCGGTGGTGAATCGGATGTCTTCTCCCTTGGCTTTGGCCTGGCTGAAATTGAAGAAGTCCTTGTGCAGACGAACGAGCGCTGGGAAGTCGTCGAGCACGGCCGATGTACTTAGATTCGCGCCTTCCGGTGTCGTCAGCAGATAAATCGATCCGGAATGCTTCCAGTCCTTGTGGTCCGCACGCGCCTCTCCCGCGAATGCCGACAGCAAGATCAGAGCCATGGGCAGCCATATTTTCATGGGGATCGTGTCCTTCTCGATTCGGTGAGCCAATCGTATGCAGATGGAGACCCTTGGGTCATTCGCCGAGGCGATGGATGGTGTTATGCAGGAAGCCTTGCACTATGGCGCCATCGGCTCCCTTGATGCTGTACTTAATCTCCATGCTCCAGGTCGGTTTCATGTCGGCGATCTCCAGCGTCAGCGTCTTGCCGTCGCCGGACAACTTTGCGTCTGTCACCTTGGCCGGTGTCTCGTCGTAGTGGTCTGAACCGTATTTAGAGCCTATCCGAAAAAGGGGTCAAGCCTATCCGAAGTAGAGTCGAGAAGTGGCGCGGTGGTTTAGGTCGAGTCCAGCGGTATCCGGCCCTTTCGTTGGCCGGTGCCTCAATCTCCCGGCCATGCCCCGTTTCCACTTCCCGCTCGTCGAACCGGACGGGCCCTATTAAGGCATCCGGCTCTCGGACAAGGTAACTCATGCGTTCGCTCACAAGACGCGAGGTCGCGGTCGCCCTGGAAGCCACACTAATCCCAGGTCCTCACGCAGGTAACGATCCGAATAACACTGTCGGGCCGTACCCTGCACGCGGTGCTTCCGACCCAGCCACTGACGGAGCCGTTGACAGGTGTGCGCCATCACCTGCTTCATGGCCGGGGCCGTGTTACCGAGACAAAAATAGTTCGCCCAGCCCACCAGTCGGCTGTTGACGCGAGTTATTAACGCCCGGCAAGACAACCACTGCCACGTTCGGCTGGTCTGATCGCGGATCACCTCACAGATCCCGTGGATCTTCTTGACGGCCGGACGGGGACCGATGTAGCTACGCCCCGTCTTCGGCGACCAGTTCCGACCGAACGTGTAACCCAAAAACGAAAACGTCTCGTCCGGCAAGCGGCAAACCCGGGTCTTCGTCTCGTTCACCGTCAACCGCAGCTTCGACATCATGCGCCGCATCACCGCCTCGGCTTCAAGAGCCGTACCACGGCAGCAGATCACAAAGTCGTCCGCATAATTGACGATACGCGCCTCAAGACGATTGGCATGCCCGTTTGTCTTCCAGCCCAGCACGAAGCGACGCATGTAGAGATTCGCCAGCAGCGGCGAGAGCACGCCCCCTTGCGGGGTGCCGCGACCCTCGTCCTTGTTGCGAGTCGTTCGACGCTTGTCCCCACGATCTCCAAGGTCTTCCACCGGTGCCTCCAACCAGCTTTTGATCAGGGCCAGTAGTAGCCCGTCACTAAGCCGTCGGCTCACCGATGCCATTAACTCGGCGTGGGGGATGCTATCGAAGTACCCACTCAAGTCCGCATCGACAATCTCCGTATGCCCGTTGTCTAGCAACAATTGGACCTGCTCGATCGCGTCCAGAGCGCTTCGGCCTTGCCGATAAGCAAATTGTTCCGGCTGCAAGTCCGCCTCGAAGATCGGCTCCAAGACGAGCAACACAGCCATCTGCACGACGCGGTCGCGGATCGTTGGAATGCCCAACGGTCGCTGTTTGCCATCCGACTTCGGTATGTACACCCGTCGGACTGCTTGCGGGCGATACGCTTTGTTTCGGAGTTCTTCCGTCAGTTCACCCAGCCAACGGTCCAGCCCGTACTCCTCGATGTCCGTGAACGTCTGGCCATCCACCCCCGCCGCGCCGTCGTTAGCGGCACAGCACAGGTACGCATGGCCCAGCACATCGGCCCGGTACACCTTGTCGTACAACGCATAGAACCGATAGGTGGGTGCTCTCTTCGCTTTGGCATGCAACGTCTCCTGGAGTTTCCGAACCGTATCGGGAGGTGTTAGGCTCATCACCAATCTCCTGGCTCTCTTTCCTTCGGACGCTGTCCTTGAACCAAGGCCCCTTCCCTCCACCGGCGTTACCCGGCTTCAGCGGTACTACGAGCCTCTCCGCCACCCCAAGCGGCCCGGCCTGTCCCTCGCGGGCGTCCGGTTGGCACTGCTGCCACCGCAGGGGGTTTCCCGTGTTGCGTTAACTTTCCTATGCCGACATGCCGTCGCCATTACCCCGGTGGCAACGCGGGTGGGGCTAAAGTCGTTCCCCCTGTATCCTCGCGTCTGCGGCCTTCCCCATCCCTTTGCTGGGTCGGCTACCACATTACCCGTTTCGAGGCCTGCTCAGCGTTCACTCACGTTACGGCCTGCCTGCTCGCGGAGTCGCTCAAACGACCCTTTCCATCGAAGGCTTCGACAGTTTCGTTACCTCCACTGCCGCTCCGATTGCTACCGGCTGGAACGACCAGTTGCCGGGTGGGATTCGCACCCACTGAAAAGTCACGCCTTGGCACGGCGCACAAAGGGGTCAGGTACCATTGTGCGAAGCACCTTTCGGGCCGTTCCGGCAATGGTACCTGACCTGCTCCGTAGAAAACCCCCAGCTGCACCGTCAATTGGGCCGTATAATGCATTATGAGCACTACAACCAAATCGCCAATTGCCGTGGCGCAGCGGGCTTTGACCGTCGCTCGCAAGACATTGCGCACCTTTGCCAACCGCTTCAGCCCCAAACGCTACACACAACACCAACTCTTCGCCTGCTTGACTCTCAAGGTCTTTTTCAAGACAGACTACCGTGGCATCGTCCAGCTCTTACGCGACCTGTCGGACCTCCGACGGGTGCTGCGCCTGACACACATCCCACATTTCACTACACTCCAAAAGGCCAGCGTGCGTCTGCTCCGGCGGCCCCGCGCCCGGCGGCTTCTCCACGCCACCGTGCGGCGGTTTCTCGGCCGTCGCCGACGGGTGCGACGAGCTGCCTTTGACTCGACCGGCATGGACTGCGGCCACGCCAGCCGCTACTTCATCCGGCGACGCGGCAAGGGGGCAGCAACGAAGCAAACCGTACGCTACACGCGCTTTCTCAAGCTGGAACTCAGTGTCGATACCGACACGCATGCGATCCTCGGCGTCGCTACCAGTCGGGGGCCACACCCTGACGTCGATCGCTTCGTCGGCCTGATGGATGAGACCTTGGCCACCGTTCGGCCGGAGCGAATCGTGGCGGACGCCGGCTATGATTCGGAGCCGAACCACTGTTACGCACGAGAGCAGCACGGCGTGAAATCCTTTATGCCTGCCAGCCACGGCCGCCCGAGTCGAACTCCGCCGAGCGGCCGCTACCGGCGGCAGATGCGTCAGCGTTTGAACAAGAAACATGGAGGCTATGGCCAACGTTGGCAGGCTGAGACTGTGAACTCTATGATCAAGCGACGTTTAGCGACGTCGGTAGCGGGCCTGGGTTTTCCTAGTGAATCTCGAGATGGGTGGTTGCTTGCTTTGACCCTAAACCTCATGCTGGATCGGTCCGGGTGAGGGTTTTCTACAGAGCATACCTGACCCCTTTTTCGGATAGGCGGCGAACACTGGGACGCCAAACGCCCGGGCGGACGTAAAAGCCCAAATCACCAAGCAAAGCAGAATCACTTACTCTTTAGCGGCTTGTCTTGTAACTATGGGCACGTAGCCGACTTCTAGGCCCTTAGGTGGCGTCACGATCACGGCCGGATCGAGTTCAGCGAGCTTGCCAACCGTCGGAGGGGGAAGGTACTCCCGGTCCTTGGTCCAGTTCTTGTGCAGCATCTCTACCCGCTTCTGGAGGCTCTCACGCTCGGCGTCGGTCAGGTCGGCGTTGAGGAGCGCGGGCTGGTCGACGAAGCGATACCAGTAATAGGTCGCTACGCTGCCATCACCCAGTTTCGCCTCGAACGGTCCCGCCACAGGGCCAGGCTTCTTCCAGGAACTCTCCGCCTCGTCGGGAGTGACGTACGGCTTCTGCGGAGCTTGCCGCGAGGACCGCGGGAATTCGACCTTGGCCAGGCCGGTCTCCGTAGGCACGTCCTTGGGGTTTACCACCACCCACCGTTCCTTATCTTTGTTGTCCTTTTCCAGGTGGTAGGTCCTCGGGCAGAGTGACTGGCGACCCGTACGTCGCGTCGGGTTTCGTCACCAGATCCTTGTTCCACTTGTAGCCGTAGGTGGTTTGATTGAGGGCCACGGGTGTGGCAAACGAACTCCATGCAACTGGCACTTTCTTCTCGCGGGCCGCATTGGGAGGATAGATCTGCCAGGTGGCTCCCCCTTTGCTTTCGAACGTGTGTACGATTGCTGCCTTGGGATCGATCTCTCCGGGAACCGCCATTCCGCCATCGAACCAAGCCTGGACACCATCCCACAACGCAGCTTTACTGTAGGCTGTAATGCGATGCACGAGAGGAGCTTCCCCGTTAGCTTGCCCAGGAAACAACGTGGGGGCGATCCGCGCATAGGTGTCTCCCTTCGCGTCCTTGGCGAGGTACGCGGGGACATGCTGCGTCTCCATTTGCACTGCCCTGTTCGGCTCGGAAGCGCGAGTGTCGAGGAATAGGCCGTTCAACTTGGTGTTCTCAATGGACGGTCGCGACCAGAAATATGGGGTGAAAAATGCTACCGGCCCCTTGAAGTTGCCGGTGTTGAGGAACAAGGTCCAACATTGGTTCCCCGTCGCAACGTCCTTGCCCGCAGTGGTCCTTTTCGCCGCTGTAAGCGGCAGCGGCAGATAGCCGTACCCGAAAAGTTCTCCGCACGTACCCTGCTTGAGGTTTAGTCCGTCAGGGGGCCAAAGCACCCACGGGCTGAGTTGGGCGACAGCATAATGACCCGCGGGTTTTTTCCAGTCGCGGCCCTTGCCAGCGCCGGGGCCGTTGGCCCACTCGCTGAAGTTTAGCGCGACGCCTCCCATAATGAATTCTGGCGTCTCCGTAGCGAAGCGCGTGTCGCGCCACCAGCCAAGTCCGCCCTCGATGTCGGAGTAGTAGTCCTTTGGCTTTGGGCCATCGAATTGGGCGAACATCCACGTTCCGAATAGACCGCTTTGGAAGTCCTGACCTGGATAATTCTTCAAAAGCGGCCACGCGGCGACATACATGGAGAATCCAGCATTGTACTTCTCGGGCACCCTGCCGTGCGGAACGAGCAGATATCCCGCCATCTCCGCCTTCCGAGGAGGTGCATCATCCGCCAACACGGGGAATGAACACAAGAGGCTTAAGAACGCGAAGACCACAACAAGGCGAGTACGGTATGGAGAGTGAGGCATGTGACAACTTCCAGGTATTTGATTGGTGGGAGGGCAGAAAGACGTCAGATCTCACTTCGTTGTCTGCTTCGCGGCACATAACTTTTTCATAGCATTTCCCATCGCTTCGCCGATGAGGTAGTAGGTTTCCGCGTTGGTGTTCCAGTGGTATGCCTGCCCAGTTGGCGATACTTCCTTTTCCCGCCAAAACTCCTTCGTGCCGACGAACGCTACGTTCCCCTTGAACTCCTCATACTCAGCCACGGACGCCTGAGCCTTCATCAGCGATAGCGCCCGTGGGTGTTTTTCCTCTTTACCGCTCATCCCAGTCTCAGCAATCACGAACGGGAGTTTCTTCACGCCGAGATCCTTGCGGATGTCGCGTATGAAGTTGGCCATGTTCTTCTCATACTCGTCGTTGAAGGCCTGATTGACCCGATCATTCCATCCTTGATGCCATCCAAAACCGATGAGTTCATATTTGCAGTCGCCGAGTTCCGGGAACTCCTTATTCAGGTTGCCGAGGACATCCTTGTTCCGCTGCACGATTTCCTTGTAATAAGGCCCGACCTCACCACCCGAACTCGGTGGACGGAAGTCCTTGGCGAGGCTCTTACCCCCCCAGGCGAGCTTGATCAGCAGAATCGGCTCTGGGTAGGCTTCGCCGATCACGTGGCCGAAGCCGAGTTCCGGCCCAATGCGGTCCGCTTTGGCCCCGTAGCCTACCGTGAGCTTGCCCTTACGATCGAGGTAATGAATCCACACGTCGTCGCGGACGGCCCACTTGCCATCCTTTCCCAAGAGGTGCTTGAACCTGTCGGCCGTGGCCGGGTCCTTAGTTAGGTACTCCAGGCTCCCTTTCCCGCCGTTTCGCTCCTTGTCGGCCTTAATAAATCCTTGTCCCTCCATGTTCGACTGCCCAGCCAAGACGAACACCTTCACGGACTTTGGGTCTTTACTCGGCTCAACCGGGTTGGTACCCGGCTCGTTCAAGGTGCAATTAATGCAGTTTCGCGGCTTCGGTTCGTCCGTGTCCGACGGGATAGAGGATGGGAGCCAAAGAAGCAGCAGCGAGAAGCAACCGATATATGAGCGACAAACAACATTCCGCATACGACAACCTCACTTTGGTGCGCGAAGACTTTTGTCGTTGTACGACACATTGGCTCCAACGTCGCCTATGCGTTGCGGGTTATCCGCGCAACGACAGCTCCGTGGCGATGCTTGGGTTATTGTGGGTGTGGAAGTGGCGGGCCGTTTGGCCGCGAGCCGGTAAGCAAGCGCTGTGCAAAAACGCAATCGCCTACCGGCTCGCGGCTAAACATTTTTTCGAGAGCAGGATTACACACCGCCGAATTGTACTATCGGGTCGGCACTATTCCCAATTCCGCGGGCGATGCGAGTCTTGGCGCCGGCGTCGAGGCCACGAGGCCCAATTCCGCGGGTGTGGCCAATCGCTGGACCGGCACGGGACGCGGCACCGGCGTATCGACGGGACGAACGCCACGGACAACGTTGACGGGCGGCGCCGCTGGTGCGCGGTTCGGCGCCGGCGCATTGGCATACGCGCTGGGCGGCAGCGAAGCCTGATTGGGCATGAAAAACGGTGGGTTATAGACCGGCGAACCGCCGATCGTTGGGCCGCAGCCCAACGGCGTTCAGCCCGCCCCGCAGCGCGGCGGCGCGGCGACCCACAGGAGGACGGGGAGCAAAGCCAAGATGAGCCGCAGCGCTTCCTTGCGCATGAATGCGAATCTCCCGAGAGCGGGTTGCCTTCGTGTCAACAGCTTCCGTGCTGCCGCGCCGGGACCATAACGAAAGAAAAGGGCCGCGTGAAGGCCAACCTGACAAGCCAGGAGAATTGAAGAAGTTACAGCGATCGTGCAGAAATTACAAAAGGGATTTACCCTGAGACTGTCCGATAAAGTTGTGGCGGCACGTTTCCAACGTGCCGATGCGTCGCCATGTTCAGGAGTTTGCCTGTACTTGATATGGCCGCCACGGGCGATTGGCGCCCCCGGCACGTTGGAAACGTGCCGCCACAACCTTATCGTACAGGCTCTCAACTACTCGCGCTACGATACCGACTTAGTGCATAGCGAAAGAACCGCCGGCTGATCCACAAAAACACCGCCGTCGCTAAAATGACGCCTATCACGGTAAACGGTTCAAACAATTCGCGCACCATTACCTCCGCTGGCACACTGACGACGAGCAAGATCGGGATAACGACGGTGAAGAACATCCCCAGCGGCGCGGCCCACCAGGAACTATTAAAGATCTGCCGTGGATGCCGCATCAGAGTGGTGAACAGCCACCACAATTCCATTAAGCTTTGATTGCGTACAAACCAGACCGAGCCCGAGGCGAGGATCAACAGAAAGCTGTAGGCGAGTGCCGATCCGCAGACGAACAGTAAGACGAACGTCGCCAACCGGAACGGATCAAGCGGCAAATGGCCAACTGCGACAGCGAAAACCATCAGAATGCCGCCCTGAAGGATGTTGGGCGCTGTCGACCAGTCCAGGCCGCGACCTGTAATCAGAAACTGTTCATCGATCGGTTTCAGGAGGTAATGATCGAGGTCGCCCGTGCGCACCAGCTCGGCAAAGCCGACGCAGTTTTCGAGAAAGAATGTCTCGATCACGCCGGCAAGCGCATAATGACAGCCCATGAAAAACAGGTATTGGTAGTAGTCCCAGCCGGCGATGTTACCAGTGCGGCGATAGATTTCATTGAAGAACATCAACAGGATGCCGAGCCAGAGTACTTCGACGAGGACCTTGATGGCGAAGTTCATGCGGTACGACATCTCGGTCGCAAGGTTGAACCGTGCGAAGGCGAGATACAAGCGGGCGTAACGTCCGAAACCGTTCATTCGTCTTAGCCCCCGAAAGCGCTGTAGTGCCGCAAGCCGCGCATAGAGCCAGCGCGCCAGCACGATGAAGGCGAGGATCCAGGCCGCCTCGATACATAACTCACGCAGCAGCTCCGGCCCGTGGATCTTGCCTAAGTAGATCATTGCCGGGAAATAGGCGAGATACTTGAAAGGCAGTATCAACAGCCAGGGCGCGGTCTGCTCCAAAAAGTCGAGCGGCAACATCTGGCCGGACACGAAGAAATTCAGGGTATTGATCACCCACAAGAGCGACGTCACTTCAAGAAACCAAAAACCGACCATGCCCAAGGTCGCCTCGAAGAAGAAACCCAACAGAAAACCCATGAGCAACGAAGCGAGATAGAGCGCCATCGTCCCGATGTCAGGCCAACCATCGAAGTAACCCGAACAGAGCCAGAAAAGAAGCGCATAAGGGATCGCGGATGTGACGATATACGCAGCCTTGTGGGCGGCCCGATAAGCCAGTAGATAACCAACCATGTCGAGAGGTTGGATCAAGTATTTTTTGAGCGAGCCATCGCGAATGTCTCGGCTGATACCCGCGGCTAAGCCAGGCATGCTCGAGAACATGCGGCTAATGTGGATCAGCAAAAGATACGCAATCATCTCGCGCAGCGTGAAGCTCGACATCGATTGCTTACCGGAACCTGCATAGACCGATTGCCACAGCAGAATAGTCGTCATTACTGGGAAGAAACGAAGGACCGTTCCGAGCAAGAAATCACCGCGATACGCCAGCCGTTCAATGAGCGAGACGCGAAAGATGTTGACATACTTGCGGAGTATTCCAACGGGGCCAGGCCCTCGATATTGCGGCACGATCATGGACACGGCCTGAGTCACGGTGTTATCCTCTTGCCATTAGACGGTTCTTGATAGCGTTGCCGCGCAGCGCTCGCCTATCGGCTCGCGGCTAGCCATTCAAACCTACACCCTCAAAGAGCACGGTTCCCAGACGAATCAGCGTCGCGCCTTCTTCGATCGCGATTTCAAAATCGTTGCTCATCCCCATCGACAGATGGTCGAGCGGATGAGCCGCGCCGATGGCTGCTTGTAATTCGGTCTTGAGCTCTCGGAGCTGGCGGAAGGTTGGACGGCAGGTTTCTGGATCTTCCGCGTAAGCCGCCATTGTCATCAAACCTTCGACACGCACTCGACGTAGCTTGCATAGCTCCGGCGCGAGGGCTGGCACTGCCTCCGTCGCGAATCCTTGCTTGCTTGCCTCCCGAGCGGCATTTACCTCTAAAAGGACTCGTATTTCTACCTTTTTTCGTGCCGCTTCCTCTTCGAGGGCTTGCAATAAGCGCACGCTATCTACGGAATGGATACGCTCCACGAGCGGAACGGTACGCTCGATTTTGTTCCGCTGCAGATGGCCGATCAGGTGCCAACGAGCGGCAGGGATCAACGCCGTCTTGCGCCATAACTCTTGCGGCCTGTTCTCGCCCAAATGTGCGACGCCTAACTCCCGTATTAGCTGGGCGACGTCGGCCGAGACCGTCTTGGTCACGGCCACCAGCGTCACCTCGCCGCGCGCGCAGTGCGCCCGAGCGCAAGCACGTGCGATGCGCTCTTCGACAGCGGCAAGCCGATCGGCGAGCAAGACGCGAACTTCGGCGGTCACGAACAAGACTCCTTTTACTCGGCACCTTCATCCTATCGTAGGCGCGCCGGCACGGCGAATTGCCGCGGTTGACGGCTGCGCCGCCGCCCCTATACGTTGATGAGCATACATCCCCTGGCTCCGCTCTGGTGAATCCTATGCGCGTCGGCATCTACGGCGGCACTTTCGACCCTGTCCACTTTGGCCATCTTGTCCTCGCGGAACAATGCCGCGAACAGGGCAACCTCGACCAGGTCTGGTTTATCCCCGCCCCGCGCCCGCCGAGCAAACTCGACCAGCCGCTCACGAGATTCGATCAGCGCGTCGAAATGCTCGAACTCGCCATCGCCGGCAATACCGCGTTTCAAATCGACGAGATCGAGAAAGAGCGAACCGGCCTGAGCTACACCGTCGACACGCTCGAAGATCTGCACGCGCGCCATCCGGGAGTGGAGTTTTCCCTGCTCCTGGGCGGCGACAGCCTGGCGGACTTACCGAATTGGAAAAATATAAAGAGGATCTTACAACTGGTCAAAGTGCTCGTTATGCCGCGGCCCGGCACACCGACGCTGAGCGAGGGCGAGCTACGCGCGCGGCTCGGATGGGACGCGAACGAGCCGTTAAGCTTGCACATCATCGAGGCGCCGATGATCGACATCGCCAGCCATGAGTTGCGCCAGCGCGCGGAGCAAGGGCGTAGCGTCCGCTATCTCGTGCCGCGGGCGGTGGAGGTGTATTTGTGGGAGAAGAAGCTCTATCGGCCGAAGTGACGGAGGTTGCTCCCCTCGCCCCCGTACTCGAACCTTGGCCGGGGTCGGTACTCCGACCCCGGTTCTCTGGATGCACCAAGGCCACACCGGGGTCGGAGTACCGACCCCGGCCACGGCTTGCCTATCAGCCGAAGTGACGGAGACTCACGGTAGAGGAGAAACCTTGGCCGGGGTCGGTACTCCGACCCCGGTTCTCTGGATGCATCAAGGCCACACCGGGGTCGGAGTACCGACCCCGGCTACAGCTCGAAATGACGATGGCTGAGAGCGAGGTATGGTATCGCTTCACTCAACCATCGCCTGCCTGCCTCGACCCTTCTTGGCCCGGGGATCGTTGGCCAACGGGCAAATCAGGCAATCGCGGCGGGCAGACGACGTGCTTTAGCCAGGCAGGGCTTTTGGTGGGGTAATCCGAACGGAAATGGACGCCGCGCGATTCGGTGCGCTGCAGGGCCGACCAGATCATGAGGCGGGCGACGGTAAGAAGGTTTTGCAACTCCCAGCCCGCGCGGACGAAAATTCGTGCCGCAACACGTATTGGCACCAGAAGCTGACGCTTTTCTCCGCTTCTTCGAGACTCGCCTGATCGCGGACGATGCCCATGTTGCGCACCATGAGGCTGCGCAGGGCGTTGGTCAGATCGCCCACATCGAGGGCTTGATCATTGTCGGGATCGAATCGCGCAGAGACCGGTGGGACGACATAGACATCGGGCATGGCGCGAGCAGCGTCGGCGGCACCGCGACCACAAGCAGCACCGAAAACTAAGCCTTCGAGCAGGCTATTCGACGCGAGACGGTTGGCGCCGTGTAGGCCGCTCGATGTCACTTCACCGGCGGCCCAAAGTCTCGGGAGCGTGGTTCGACCCGAATCGTCGATACGGACGCCTCCCATCATGTAATGTGCTCCTGGCCGGACGGGAATCAGGTCGGTGGCAATGTTGAGGCCGAAGCTGCTGCAGGCCTTGGCGATCGTGGGAAACTCCGCGAGAACCTTGGCGGGATCGAGGTGCGACAGGTCGAGATAGACGTTGGGATGCTTCGTTTTCTCCATGCGGCGGACTATGGCTCGGGCGACGATGTCGCGGGTCGCCAGCTCGGGCGCGGATCGACATCGAGCATGAAGCGGACGCCGTCCTTGTCGCGGAGGTAAGCGCCGGCGCCGCGCACCGCTTCGCTAATCAGAGAACGGCTCGAGCCGGCGACGTAGAGCACGGTGGGGTGAAACTGCATGAACTCCATGTCGCGCAGCTCAGCGCCGGCGCGGTAGGCGGCGGCCATGCCATCACCCGTGGCCACGGGTGGATTCGTTGTCTCGCGATAGACCATGCCCGTGCCGCCGCTGGCCAGGATGGTCTGCTTGGCCCAGATCTGCAACCGTTCGCGCCGCGGCCTTTGAACGAGAGCGCCGACACAGGCGCCGCCATGAGTAAGTAAGTCGATCGTAAATGTCCGGTCCCAGAGACGGATGTTTTTGGCGTGTTGCACGCGGTCAATGATGGCGCGCATCACCTCGAAGCCGGTGGCATCGCCGAGAGCGTGTACGATTCGGTGAGTGCTGTGACCCCCTTCACGGCCCAGGTCGGCGTCGAAGTGAGCGCCGTAGCGGACGAGGTCATCGATCTGATGCGAGGCTTCCTTGACCACCAGCTCGGCGATGGCGCGATCGCTCAGGCCGTCGCCGGAGGTCAGCGTGTCCTCGACATGGTTCTCGATGCGGTCCTCGGGCGATCGGACGGCGGCAATGCCACCCTGGGCCCAGCTGCTGTTGCTCAGCTGGACCTGGTCCTTGGTCACCACCAAGACTTGGAGGTCGTGCGGCACCTCGAGCGCGGCGCGAAGTCCCGCGATGCCGCCGCCGATGATGAGGATATCGGTGAAGACATGGGGAGTCTGCTTGGGGCCGAAACGGACGAGATAGCGTAATGGAAATGGCATGGCGTGATTCTATTGGGCGGACAGCGTATAGCCTGAAGCATAAGCGAATAGCATTCAGTATTACCGAGCCTGAAGCGTCAGCGAAGGTGCCTGACATAGCAGACGCGGCATCTTTCCACGTTGGATGGCCTGACATAGTAGACGCGGCATCTTTCCGCGTTGGATGACCTGACATAGTAGACGCGGCATCTTTCCACGTTGGATGACCTAATATAGTAGACGCGGCATCTTGCCGCGTTGGATGGCAGCACGCGGCAAGATGCCGCGTCTACTATATTAGGCACCTTCGCTTACGCTTCAGGCTCGGTTCTTGCTACGCCGGGTTATTTATCTTTCGCGGCCGGCGGCGTCGACATTTGGCGGTTGAACTCGCGATATGGATCGCCGTAGCCCGCTGGCGGTTGCAATCGGCCGCCGTTTTTGGCGTCGCTCGACGAACCCGGCGTGCCCGGTCCCTCCACGGCCCGACCGCCAGTCGCCCCTAGCTTGCTCGTGTTCTTCGGATCGGCGGGCTTGTCGCCGGGGATGGGCTTGGCGGCTTCGCGCTTGCGCAAATCTTGCAAGTCTTCCTTGAGCTTCTTGAGATCGGCCTCGCTCATCTTGAGGTCTTTCAAGATGTTTTTGTCGATCTTACTGAAGTCTTCCAATTGAAGCTGCGCAGCGGCGTCGGCTCTTGTCGCGTCTCGGGGTTCCGGCGGCAGTGGTGGCTGAGTGACTTTCTCGGCCGTGGCATCCGTCTTCTCGCGCTTCTTGCCAAACTGGAGCATCTCGTTGACGAGGTCACGTTTCTTGGGATCCTCCAGCTCTTTTTGCATCTTCTCGAGGTCTTGCTTGGCCTGCGCTTGTTTCTTAGGGTCGGCGCTCTGGAGGTCGTCGAGCTTTTGCTTGAGGTCGTCGGCCTTTTGCTCGGCGATCTTTTTCTCCAGGTCGCGTTTCTGCTGCTCCGTCGCCTTGGCGTCGTCCTTGGGTCCTTCGGCGGAACCTTGCTGCTGTTTCTTTTCTAGTTCCTTTTTGGCCGAGTCGCGTGCCTGGGGATCTTGCGCTTTCTGGGCCATTTCTTCGAGATCCTTCTTCGCCTGCTCGCGTGCCTTCGGATCGTCTGAATTCAGATCGCGGCCGGCGTTGGCTGCGTCTTGAGGTTTGGCATCCTCGGGATCGGGGCGGTTGCGTTCGCCGTCCTTGCCGAGGTTGTTCTTCGCCAATTCCTTTTCCGCGGCGGCGCGTGTCTTGGGATCCTTCGCCTGTTGTTCCATCTGTTTCAGCTTGGCGGCGGCTTCCTGGCGTTTCTTCGGATCGTCGTTAGCCAGGTCTTTCGCGGCTTGCGCTGCGTCTTCCGGCTTCGCTTCCTTCGGATCGGCTTTGCCGGGCGCGGGAGCTGGCTTGGGCGCGTCCGCCTTCAGCTCTTTTTCCGCGGCCGCGCGCGTCTTCGGGTCGGCGGCTTGTTGTTGCATCTTCTTGAGGTCGGCCTCCGCCTGCTCGCGCTTCTTCGGATCGGAATCGTTCAGATCGTTACCCGCGTTGGCGGCGTCCTGGGGCTTCGCCTCTTTGGGATCGGGTCGCTTGCGCTCGCCATCCTGTTTCAAGTTCGCTTGATCGAGTTCCTTCTTGGCGGTGGAGCGGGTCTCTTCGTTTTTGGCTTCGTTGGCCATTTTCTTCAGTTGGTCCGCTGCTTGTTGGCGCTTTTGCGGATCTTCATTGGCGAGATTGCGCGGCTTCTTTGGCGTCTTGTGGCTTCGCTTCTTTGGGATCGGGCTGGCCAGCGCCAGCGTTGGCGCGCTCGCCGCTCTTGGTATCGTTGGCGCCTTTGGCAGAGTCTTCCTTTTGCGGCTTCGAGTTAGGAGCGCCGGGCTCGGACTTGCTCGACGGAGCCGGCGGTGCTCCCTCTTGCTTGGCCGCGCCGGAAGGCTTTGGCTCACCCTTGTCGGGCTGGCCGCCATTCTTCTGGGCGTTATTGGCCTCGGTGCCGTTGCCCTTCTGCTCGCCTGGAGGAGGTTTTGGTTCACCCGCTTTTTGTTGGCTGCCGTCCTTCTTCTCGCCGGGGGCAGGCTGATTCTTCTCGTCCTTGGTCGGCCCCTTCTCGGTGCCGGGTTGCGCGGCGTTCTTTTCCCCAGGCGGCTGTTGATTCCTTTCGTCCTTGTTTGACGCCTTTTCCTGGCCTGGCTGAGCGGGGTTGTCCTTCTGCGGTTCAGGCTTCGACTGTGTGTTGTCTTTATTCGGCTGGCTCTTTTGCTCGGCCTTGGGATCGCCCTTCGACTGGGCTGGTTGGGGCTTTTCTCCCTTGCCCTCGCCGGGATCACCTTGCTTTTGCTCCTGTTGCTGCTTCTTGTCGAGCGCGTCCTTTAGCTGTTGGGCTTTTTGCTTTGTCTCTTCGTCTTTGCGCTGCTGTTCGGGGCTCGGCGTGTTGCTTGCGGTCTGTTCGGATTTTTGTTGGCCGTCTTTCGGCTCGGATCCATCCTTTTTTGGCTCGGCTTTGGGGTCTTTACCGCCCTCGGGCTTGGGTTCTTGGCCACCCTTTTCGTTCGGCTGAGACTGGTCCTTCTCCTGCTGATCTCCAGGTTGTTTCTCGCCCTGGTTAGGCTTCTTGTCGCCGTTCTGCTGGTCCGCGTTTTGTGGCTTCTTTTGGTCGCCCTCGCCCTGCTTTTGCTCTTCCTTTTTGGCGGCATCCTGCTGACGCTCTTGGCGTTCCTGATTCTCCTTTTTGAGATCCTCTTTTTGCTTCTCCTCGTGCCGCTGCTGCTGCTGCTTGGCTTGATCCTTTTCCTTCTTTTGCTCGTTATCGGCTTCAGGATCGAGAATGCGCACCAGGAAGCGCTTGCTCTCGGCGACGTGAAAACTCTTGGCATCGGGATAATCGCAGGCATCGCGCGCGCTGAGCCAGCATTCGAGTTCAATCCCGGTCCGCAGCGGATACGGCTTGCCGGCCTGAGTTTTCAGAGTTGCCAGCTCGATAAAGTCCTTATAGGCGATCGCTTGCGGATTGCCGCCAGAGGCTAGATCGAGGCCGCCTTCCGGTTGATAGATCTTGCCTTCGAGTTCCGGCTCGTCCTTGTCGACATTGCGAAGATGAAGGATGATCGCCTTGACGCCAATGTCATCGCGGGCCTTGCCGTCGACTTTCAGGATGCCGTTGGACGGCAGGCGAATGTCTTGCAGGGGAGCCGTGATTTCGACGACGGGCGGCAAATCCTCCACTGGGGTGACGGCGAAGCTTTGCGTTTCCGTGAATACCTCGCCGTCGATCGACGTGAAACTGAGCTGATAGGTCCCGGGACGATCGAGAATCAATTCGGCCTGGAATGACTGGTCACGATCGGCAAGAGGCTTGACGGCGACGATGGTCGTCTCTTGGTCGGCTTGGGCGCGGAATTCGAGTCGGCCTTCTTTGAGTCGGCGATTGGTAGTCGCTTCGACGATGACGCGCGTGCCGCGCCATGCCTCCAAAGGCCTATAGGCGCTGACCGTAGGCCATTGGCCGACATAGGCCAGGCCGACGTAATCGCGGTAGTGATAGAACGACTGAACCCGTTCGATCACAGGATTCGGGCGCGTCCGAATTTGGTAGGTCGGCGTGGTCGCATCGCCGCCTTTGACGCGATAGAAGAAGCCGTTTTGGACATCTTCGGCGGGAATGGTCGTCGTCCAGGTGCGCGAGCCATCGACTTGAAAAGGCCGCGTCATGAAGCGGTCCTTTTCGTGATAGCGATATTCCAGAGTTACGGACTCTGGTTCTCTGCCATCAGTCTGGACGGCAATCTTGACCGGCTTGCGGAGATTTACCGTGGCGTCGCCGCCTTCGGGAGTAATGATTTCGAGCGTCGTCCGTGTGGCGATGCCGTCGCTGCCGAAGTTGAATGGCGCGTAGGCGCGGCGCATGAGTGAAAAGAACGGCGACGGCCCGGACCAGAAGAATAATCCCAATAGACCGATCAATGTGCCAGCGACTAAAACGCCGAGCCAACCGGCGTGCCGATTCGTGACCGCTGCCTCGACGTCGGCCTGGCCGAGATCCTTGGCCGCCCGCTGACCGAGCGCGGAGCGAATCGACGCGGCGAGAGGCTGATCATGGAGGTCGAGCCAGTTCACGACGCTATTTTTAGCGCCCGGCAGCGTCTTTTCCACCTTGAGAGCGGCATAAAGAGGATTAATCTGCCGCGTCAGTGGTAGAAATACCAAGCGCCAGAGCAGAAAACCAGCGCCCGATAGATAAGCAAGGAAGGCGAATAGCCGGATAGAGCCGGAGAGTGTAAACAGCCGATCGCACAAGCCGGCGAGCAGGCCGTAGGCAAGGGTTAGCGCGACGACGGCGAGAATGCCGGAGGTGCAGTCGATGCCGCGAATGCGGCCTTCAGCGCGAGCGAGTTGCGACTCGATCACACCTTCGTAACGATTTCGACTGCCCTTGGCCTGTTCCAGATCGCTCGCCATTGCCGTGCCCTCGTCCGCTCCGCGCAAGATCGTCCTTTACATTATAATCGACGAGACAGGTTCACAATCCGTTTTGTTGGTGTCTCATTTAGGTTAGAGCCCGGCCGCTCATCGGAGCATCGAGGTAAGGTAACCGCATGAACGTCGCGTTCGCTCATGAGCTGGCCCGCTTTGGCCCGGATTCGACGCAGCCATCAATGCGCCTTGCGCAGCGCAAGCGTATTGCGCGCGGCTAGCGCGTAGCCATTACGAGAACTTTACGGTCGCCTCGATCTTTTTACCGCGGCGGCTCCTGCCGCATTTCCAGGCCGTCTACGCTTACTGCCGCTGGGCCGACGACCTTGCCGACGAAGTCGGCGGCGGCGAGCTGCGCGGGTTCTGCTAAACTGGTGGCGTGAAGAATTGCTTCGCTGCTACGACGGCACGCCGCGCCATCCCGTTTTGATCGCGCTACAACGGACAATTCGCCAGTTTTGCATCCCCGCCGAGCCGTTTCTCGATCTGCTTGTTGCGTTTGAGCGGGATCAGAGCAAGACGTGCTATGAAACCTTCGACGAGTTGCGCGACTATTGCCGATATTCCGCCGATCCGGTCGGGCGGCTCGTCCTCTATCTCGGGGAAGGTTGCGACGACACACGAGCCCTCTTGTCCGATTTCATCTGCACGGGATTGCAGCTGGCGAACTTCTGGCAAGATGTATCCCGCGACCTAGCCATCGGGCGGGTCTATCTGCCGCGCGAGGATCTCGATCGTTTCACTTATTCGATGGAAGATCTAAACGCGCGCCGATTCACGCCGGCCTTCGCTGACTTGATGCGCTTTCAGGTCACGCGGGCCAAAGATTTTTTCGAGCGCGGTCGGCCTTTGATCGACTGCGCCCTGCGCGTCCTCAAGCTCGAAATTGAGCTGTTTATCAAGGGCGGCCTCGGTATCCTGCGAAAGATCGAAGAGGCAGGATATGACGTCCTGTCGCGGCGGCCCGTTCTCAGTAAACGAGAGAAGGGCAGCTTACTGGTCGGAGCGTGCTGGCGACGGCTCCGCGCGGCGTTTGGTTTCTGACGCAGCCCGCAGGTAATTCCGATGTCGATCAGCCCAGCCTCTCTCCTTCGCCGATCGTATGCCTATTGCGATCGTCTCGCCCGATGCCACGCCGCCAATTTTTATCATGGCTTTCGCCTGCTACCCGGAGCGCAACGCCTCGGCATGTGCGCCCTTTATTCGTTCATGCGCATCGCCGACGACCGTGCCGACGGCCCGGGCACGAGCGCTGAGAAACGGGTCCTCTTGGAGGCTTGGCGGCAGCAGCTTGACCGCGCCCTTTGCGGAGAGTATGACCATCCTTTATATCCGGCATTGCATGACACGATTCGGCGTTTTGCCATCCCGCGCCGGTATCTCGACGATGTTCTCGATGGCGTGACGATGGATTTAGACACGTCGCGCTATGCGACCTTTGCGGAACTTTACCCTTACTGCTATCGGGTCGCCTCGGCCGTGGGCTTGGCGTGCATTCATATCTGGGGCTTTGTCGGCGACGAAGCGCGACAGGAAGCCGAGGCCGCCGGCATCGCGTTTCAGCTGACCAACATCTTGCGCGATCTCGCCGAGGATGCGGCGCGGGACCGCATTTACTTGCCACAAGAGGACCTCGCGCGCTTTGGTTACGACGAACATCCTCTGAAAGGGCACGTTCTCAACAGCAATTTCGAGCATTTGATGCGTTTCGAGACCGCCCGGGCCAGAGGCTATTACGCCGTCGGCGAACGCCTCGCGCCACGTCTGCAACCGGCTGGCCGGGCGGTGTTTCTTGTGATGCTACGAACCTATCGCGGTCTATTGGATGAGATCGAACGGCGGCGCTACGACGTTTTCAGCCAAAGAGTACGCCTCAGCCGCTGGCGCAAATTATGGCTGACGGCGCGGGCGTTGCCGATGGCATGGGGGTGGGGATAGCTGCATAACAGGTGGTATCTTGGCGAGCCGGGAGCGTAAGTCAACGTGCGAACAGCAAAGCCTTTGTTTCACCGGCAACGAAGGGGAAACACGATACAGACATACTTAGAGCCTCTCCGAAGTAGAGTCGAGAAGTGGCGCGGTGGTTTAGGTCGAGTCCAGCGGTATCCGGCCCTTTCGTTGGCCGGTGCCTCAATCTCCCGGCCATGCCCCGTTTCCACTTCCCGCTCGTCGAACCGGACGGGCCCTATTAAGGCATCCGGCTCTCGGACAAGGTAACTCATGCGTTCGCTCACAAGACGCGAGGTCGCGGTCGCCCTGGAAGCCACACTAATCCCAGGTCCTCACGCAGGTAACGATCCGAATAACACTGTCGGGCCGTACCCTGCACGCGGTGCTTCCGACCCAGCCACTGACGGAGCCGTTGACAGGTGTGCGCCATCACCTGCTTCATGGCCGGGGCCGTGTTACCGAGACAAAAATAGTTCGCCCAGCCCACCAGTCGGCTGTTGACGCGAGTTATTAACGCCCGGCAAGACAACCACTGCCACGTTCGGCTGGTCTGATCGCGGATCACCTCACAGATCCCGTGGATCTTCTTGACGGCCGGACGGGGACCGATGTAGCTACGCCCCGTCTTCGGCGACCAGTTCCGACCGAACGTGTAACCCAAAAACGAAAACGTCTCGTCCGGCAAGCGGCAAACCCGGGTCTTCGTCTCGTTCACCGTCAACCGCAGCTTCGACATCATGCGCCGCATCACCGCCTCGGCTTCAAGAGCCGTACCACGGCAGCAGATCACAAAGTCGTCCGCATAATTGACGATACGCGCCTCAAGACGATTGGCATGCCCGTTTGTCTTCCAGCCCAGCACGAAGCGACGCATGTAGAGATTCGCCAGCAGCGGCGAGAGCACGCCCCCTTGCGGGGTGCCGCGACCCTCGTCCTTGTTGCGAGTCGTTCGACGCTTGTCCCCACGATCTCCAAGGTCTTCCACCGGTGCCTCCAACCAGCTTTTGATCAGGGCCAGTAGTAGCCCGTCACTAAGCCGTCGGCTCACCGATGCCATTAACTCGGCGTGGGGGATGCTATCGAAGTACCCACTCAAGTCCGCATCGACAATCTCCGTATGCCCGTTGTCTAGCAACAATTGGACCTGCTCGATCGCGTCCAGAGCGCTTCGGCCTTGCCGATAAGCAAATTGTTCCGGCTGCAAGTCCGCCTCGAAGATCGGCTCCAAGACGAGCAACACAGCCATCTGCACGACGCGGTCGCGGATCGTTGGAATGCCCAACGGTCGCTGTTTGCCATCCGACTTCGGTATGTACACCCGTCGGACTGCTTGCGGGCGATACGCTTTGTTTCGGAGTTCTTCCGTCAGTTCACCCAGCCAACGGTCCAGCCCGTACTCCTCGATGTCCGTGAACGTCTGGCCATCCACCCCCGCCGCGCCGTCGTTAGCGGCACAGCACAGGTACGCATGGCCCAGCACATCGGCCCGGTACACCTTGTCGTACAACGCATAGAACCGATAGGTGGGTGCTCTCTTCGCTTTGGCATGCAACGTCTCCTGGAGTTTCCGAACCGTATCGGGAGGTGTTAGGCTCATCACCAATCTCCTGGCTCTCTTTCCTTCGGACGCTGTCCTTGAACCAAGGCCCCTTCCCTCCACCGGCGTTACCCGGCTTCAGCGGTACTACGAGCCTCTCCGCCACCCCAAGCGGCCCGGCCTGTCCCTCGCGGGCGTCCGGTTGGCACTGCTGCCACCGCAGGGGGTTTCCCGTGTTGCGTTAACTTTCCTATGCCGACATGCCGTCGCCATTACCCCGGTGGCAACGCGGGTGGGGCTAAAGTCGTTCCCCCTGTATCCTCGCGTCTGCGGCCTTCCCCATCCCTTTGCTGGGTCGGCTACCACATTACCCGTTTCGAGGCCTGCTCAGCGTTCACTCACGTTACGGCCTGCCTGCTCGCGGAGTCGCTCAAACGACCCTTTCCATCGAAGGCTTCGACAGTTTCGTTACCTCCACTGCCGCTCCGATTGCTACCGGCTGGAACGACCAGTTGCCGGGTGGGATTCGCACCCACTGAAAAGTCACGCCTTGGCACGGCGCACAAAGGGGACGGGCACCATTGCCGGAACGGCCCGAAGGGTGCTGCGCACAATGGTGCCCGTCCCCTTTTTCGGAGAGGCTCTTACGCTAGCGTGGGCATGGCAACCAACATTCATCAGCCCTGAGACGGACCTTATTGCGTTTAGGCCCGTACGCGCTTTTTGAAACCCTCGACGAAGCCGCGCAGGATCGGGGACATGTCGTCCGGGTCCAAAATCGCCTCGATCAGCGCGAAACGATCGCCCTTCCACGCGGCGTCGAGAGCCGTATGGAATTCACCGGGGGTCCGAGCCGTGAAGCCGAAGCCGCCCCATAGGTCCGCGAGCTTGGCGAAGGGCCAGCTCACGATCTGGTTATAGCGCGCCTCAGGAACGAACGCCTGGAGCATCTGCCAGCGCTCGTTCTTGAAGACGATGACGATGGGCTTCAGGCCGAGACGCGGACAATTCGAGATCTCCATTCCCGTCATTTGAAAAGCACCGTCGCCCACCAGGATCAAGGGCCGATGCCCGCTGGCTATCTCGACGCCGATGGCCGCGGGAATGGCGAAGCCCATCGTCGCGTAATAGGCCGGGGCAACACACCAGCGCGAGCGAATGTCCACGGTGGCGAAGAGCGCATCGCCTGTGTCGGCCACCACCGGAATGTCAGCGTGTGTGGCCAAAAATCTATTGAGACAAGCGATCACGTGCCGCACGCGCAGCGGCTCATCTTCGTTGAACGGTTCCAAAACCTCGGCTGAAATCGATCGGCCTTGCGCTGCCGACGGAACGACGTGTTGCCCAGGAGACGCCAGCTCCAAGAGCTTCGGCAGCAGGCGATCCAACGGCGTACCTTCGTACCGGTGATGCCCAATGAAGACGCCGCGCAATGCGCACACAAGCGTGGTGGCGGGTTTGATGAAATCGGCGGAAATGCCCAGCCCGGTATCGCTGATGCGCTCGCCGAGGAGCAGCAGGCAATCCGATTGCTCGACCAGCGCTCGCGTCGCCGGCGGGCTAACCGTACCCAAGTACGTTCCAAGATATTGAGGATGGTTCTCCGGGAAGATCGCGGTGCCGAGAAAGGACGAACAGACGGGAACGCCGAGCCGCTCAGCGAGGGCGACGACTTGCTGCTGAAGACGAAAGCGATGGACCTCAATGCCGACGATCAGGACCGGATTACGGCTCGCTTTGAGCCGTGCGGAAATCTCCGCGGCTGCCTCGTCGATGGCCCCATCGTCGATTAGCAATTCCTCGCGGGTCGTCGGCTCGGGTAGATCGATGTAAGAATTGACAAGATCGCGCGGCACCTCGAGATAGACCGGGCGGGCCAGTTCGCGAGCGATTCGGAGGGCCCGCCGAATATGTCGGCCCGAAGTTGTCGGATCGTCGAGCACAGCGGCGTAGGCCGTCACCTCCTGAAACACCTTCATCTGAGAATCAAGATTCTTGACCTCATGATGGACGATGATGCCCGAGCCACGCTCGCTCACACCCGGTGCGCCGGAAATAACGACGAGCGGCGACTGTTCGGCATAGGCACAGGCAACCGAGTTGACCATGTTCAACCCGCCGGCGCCGTAGGTCACCAAACAGACGCCGAGGTTATTGGTGATGCGAGCGCAGCCGTCCGCCGCGAAACCGACACCCGGCTCGTGACAGAGCGTGACAAAGTGAGGTCTGCCATGTCTCTGTAAAGCGTTGCAAAGGTTGAGCGCGTAGTCGCCAGGGATGCCGAAGACTTGCCGCACACCTTCGGCGTGGAGTTCATCGAAAAGAAACTCAGCGAGTCGGACCCGACCACGAGACATGACGGTGCTTTCTACTCAAAGGCTATCCGAAAAGTCGCGTCTTCCCTCCCAGGGTGCGCAGCTGCGCACCCTGGGAGGGGGACGCGACTTTCAAGAAAGACACTTTAGGGGGAAGTTACTTATACCGCCGCCGTCGGCGGCTTTTCTGGCTTCGCGACTTCTTGTTCCGGGACCTGACAGCGGAAAATAAACTGCCAGCCGTAGAATCCGGGAAACCAATAAACCGCCAGTCCATCGAGGGCGCGCCGCGCTGAGCCCCACAAGAAGCGAGTCAACGGAAAACCACCTTCCGCACCCTTGTAGCGAATTACGTAGCCAGCATTGGTGAGCAGTTCTTGCGCACTTCCAATCATAAAAGCGATAATGCGTGCGATCCATTGTGCCGCCATCGGCATAACGAAATTGGCCGCGCATCAACTTCAGGCGCTGATGCCAAAACAAGAGGTTGGGAATGGCCATGACCAGGCTGCCGCCGGGATTCAAACAGCTCCGCAGCTTGACGAGGAGTTCTTCGGGACGGTAAAGATGTTCGAGCACATGGCTGCAGAGAATGCAATCAAACTTGCCAAGACCGGTGATGTCAAAGCTATTGAGATCCTGTACTTCCACCCGATCGAGTCGCTGCCGCGCGACGACGGCTTCCGATTCATCGAAGGTCACGCCGACGACAGAACAGCCAAGTTTCGCCTTGAGCAACCCTCCCATGCCCCCGCCGCCACAACCGACGTCGAGCAAGGACTTGGTGTCAGAAGGGATCTGTGCGACCACTGGTTGATTGATCGAATCATAACCCATTGTGACTCACCACCGATGCGAATATTCTTAAATCCAAATGCGGATCGCGAAAGGAGCAAGAAATGCGAAAGGTGAAATCAGCCGTGAAGTTCTGCTAAATTCGTCTGCATTTGGTAATGTGGCCTCGTTCCCGCGTTTGCGATCTGTCTCATTCTCAAACTACCCGGCTAGGATTCGAACCTAGACGAAGAGAGCCAAAATCCGAATACACCGCGACACAAGGGCAATTCGGAAAGCATGTTACGTTCGTTGACCCCTAGCGGGTGTAGTGCCGGGTGTAGTGACGAGCAAGGCGAAGGGGGGATTGATCCGGACTTGGCCGCTCTCGTGGCCGCGTGGCCGGGGTTGTCGGATCCGATTCGTCGGGCGATGATGGCGCTTGTCTCCTAAGGTTTGATCGGATGATCCCGTATTCCACCGATAAGCCAATTCGAGAATCATCCAGCCCCATAACGTTCCTCAGCATGGATCGCACTCTGACGGGTCATAGAATGCGGAGGTCGGAGTAGCAACCGACCTGGTCCGCTCGGTCGCTTGTAGCTGTTCTCTCTCAGCCGCGATCGGGTAGGCGTTGCCCACGCGGAGAGAAAGCAGTGATACATTTCGCCTGCCCCAATTGTGGCCGCCGTTACGTCGTTGACTCAAAGAGAGCTGGAAAAAAGACGACTTGTGTAAATCCGCTGTGCCAAACACTGCTCATCGTACCCGAGCTGCCCGAGCCCGTCAAGGCGCATCGGATCGACCCCAAAACGGGAGAGATCATTCAGCCTCCCGTGGTCGTCATTACTCAAGAGCAATTCGAGGCCTCTGACAACTATTCTCTACCTGACCCATCCACTGACTACTTGATGCAAGACGGCGTAAGGTCCAGCGCCTTTGCAAGCGGAATGCTCGGTGGCTGCGTAATTGTTGCAATTATCGCCTTGGCGGTCATCGTTGGCCCGATCTTCATTTTCCTATTTCTCGACGTCGGCATCCGCCTGGTCGCGGTGTTGGCATGTTGCCTACCCCTTCTTCTTGCAGGGTTTATCGGCTACGCAATTGCTCGCAACCGCTGAGCACTGAGACGGGCAAAAAAACCGCCAAGTACCGCGCTTGCGGTTAGCCCCTGCCGAAGCCGGCGAGCCCGTCCGCGTGGCTACTTGGTTGGATTGTTCAAAAGAGGTCTCGCGAGAAGTTGTTGCCCTCGCTGGTCGATCGAAGGCCGACGTCGATAATATAAATGAATGCACCTTCAGACACGATTACGTTACCTCCGTCCAAGGTGAGTCTCCCATGATGCGTTTCCCTTGCCCTACTTGCGTCCAGACGATTTCGGCCCCCGAGGACTGCGCAGGCCGAACGTCTACTTGTCCCTGGTGCAAGAATCCTGTCACCGTACCGGTGCCTACTTCCAATGAGGCAATTTCACTTAAAAAACCAAGGCAAGCCTTAAAGGTTAATCCAGAAGCGGTCCAGAGCACTCGAAGAGAGAGAGGCGGCCCTTTACCGCTCTCGCAGTCGCCGGAGAAGCCAGCAGAACAGACTCAAATATCCGCGGTCGGTAACCCTCCGTCGATAAGCGACCCAAGATCTTTTTACCGTAAAGCCGGTCTAACCTTGGTTTTGCTTGTGGCATTCGTTGTAGCTGGGATACTCCGTTTCGGCCTGTATCTAGTTGAATCAACAAAAAATAAACCTTTGCGGACTGCCGGGACATCCTCGAAAGAGCCAAAGGCCGCGCGTTCTGAGCCTCGTCCGATAGTAGTTCAAAACGAAAAAGACTTCAGGAATAACGGTGAAAAGCCGGCTCTAATCAAAGAGGAGCAGAAGGCCGTCCAAGCTCGCCGGCCCGAGTCGCAACTTCCTCCGGAGAACCGAAACGGACAGCCATCAGAAACGCAACGATGGAAACTGATGAAGAGGATGGTGGAAGCCATTCCGCAGGCATTAGACTCTCTGGCAGCGATGTACCAAAGCGAAAGAGGTAGGGCGAGCGACAATCCATCCGCAAACGCCAGTGTGGCGAAGGGCGAAGGTTCTGATATCGAGGATACGGCAAGGAAACCGATTCAGATAAAGCGACGATCGAGCCTTTCTGATGAAGACTTGAGAAAACAGCTAATGCCCGCCCCGGAGGCAGGACTAAACCAGACTACGGTAGCCTTATTATATGCTGGGCTTAATCCATCCAGCTTGAGAAACGCCGGATCGGGCAACGGATTATTCGGAGCGAGTCTACAGATTCCGACCGTGAGACACGATTACGGAGTGCAATTTCTACTAGAATTGTCCAAAACCCAGAAACATCCCGAGAATTCGATTTTACCCTGGCAGTTTGGCCCAGATTGTGAAATGGGCAAGGAAGCCGCCGAGAATTTTCATGTGTTGTCAAATTATCTGCGAGCTTGCCTGAGAGCTTCCGTCGTGTCAGGCGATGTTCGGCCCGACCCAGAGAAATTGCACTCGTATTTGATCTCTGGAGAAAAACTAGGTAGGGCCGGATTTGTTCCGGGCAGCACTGCTCAGATCAAGCCCGAGGAATGGCGTCGCCCTCAAGCCGTTCCGGTGCTAATGCAGCTCCTTCAACATGAGAACACTCCGATTCGCTTGTTTCTCGTGGAACTTCTATCGAAAATCGACGGCAAGGAAGCAACTATATTACCCCGGCACGAAATTAGATCAACCTAATTCCATTGGAGCGGCATATTGGGTCTGCGGATGAAGGAAATAACTCATAACATGTCGAGGCATCCCGCTCAACTTCCTCATGAATCCGAACAACCGCTCTTGCAACGTCGGCTTGTCCGGCGGCAGGCCAGCCTTGTTGATGTTCCCCTTCATGTCATTGTTCAAATATTCCACCGGATTGAGTTCCGGCGAATACGTCGGCAGGTAAAACAACTCGATCTGCTCCTGATGCGCCTCTACCCAGGACTGTACCTCCGCCTTGGTGTGGGAGCCCAACTGGTCCACGATCAACAGAATCTTCCGCTTCGCCCCACTGATCAAGAGAGTCAAGAACTGGAGAAAGACTTCCGCCGTGAACGACCCCTTGTACGTCATAAAACGCACCGTGCCCTCATTGCTGATCGCCGAGATCTGATTGACCCGCAGATGTGGTTGCGGCACCTCCATGGTGGCACGCTCGCCCCGGCGGGCATAACCCGAACCGGGATGGTGGTCGGCCTGCACGCCAACCTCATCCGCCCACAAAATCTCCGCGTTGTCTCGTTGGGCTTGGGCCTCGATGGCCGGATAGGTATCCTGCAACCACTGTTCGACTTCATCGGGATCTTGGTGACGCGACTTGCGGGCGGGCTTTTTGGAGGTGTAGCCCCAGCGTTGGAGATACTTGCCCACGGTGCGTAGGGCCAGTTCGATGCCGAGATCTCTTCGGATGAGGTCGGCGACGGCTTGGCGTGTCCACAGGGCGTGTTTCAGGCCCACTTGCTGGGGCGAGAAGTAGTCGATCTGGTCGCGAATGGTTTGAGCTTGGGCCTCGGAGAGCATACGGCCCGAGCCCAAAGGCCGGCCGGTGCGCCCGCCGGGCAGGGCGTCCAAGCCTTCGGCGTAATAGGCGGTATTCCAGCGGGAGATGGTTTCGCGGCGGACGCCGAGGAGTTCGGCGAGATCGGTTTCGGAATAGCCAAGCTCCAAGCCATGCAAGGCACGCAAACGCAAGGTCTCCAACGAATCGTCCGAGAGATGGCGGGCATCGGGAAGAGTAATAGACATAGTAACACCTCGAAGCTCGGGCTGAGGTACTTGTAATTCTAGATTAGTGAGCAACTACCGTGCCAGGGTAATAGCCTTAGCATCCCGAGCCCTATTCGACCTTTCCCAACAGGTCCGAGAAAAAGCAGTGCTTGCTCTCTATGAACGGCCTTCCTCCGAATACAGCAAGGTATTCCTTGCTGGCCTTCGGTATCCCTGGCCGCCGGTTGCAGACCATGCTGCGGAAGCGCTGGTCGCTCTCAAGAACTTGGAGAGCGTACCGTCAATGATTGAACTCTTGAATGAGCCCGATCCAAGTAGGCCGTTTACCATCAAAGAGAAAGACAAGAGTGTCCTAGTGGTCCGGGAAGTTGTTCAGATTAGTCACATGGCCAGTTGTATGGTTTGTCATGCCCCTTCATTCTCTCAACTGGATTTGGTGCGTGGTAGAGTCTCAATGCCCAATGAAGACCCGCCGCCGCTTTATTATGCAGAGAGGACAGGTACGTTTGTCCGAGCGGATATAACCTACCTGAGACAGGACTTTTCCGTTGTTCAACCGGTCACGAATACCGGAAAATGGCCCGGTAATCAACGCTATGACTATTTGGTGCGTACACGTCCTCTCTCTAGGCCTGAGAACATCCAGTTTGCCAAGACGGAAAAGGAGAATCCCGTCAAAAGCAAGTATCCACAGCGTGACTCCGTGCTTTTTGCTCTCAAAGAGCTGACGGGCAAGGATCAAGGGGAGTCGTATGAAGATTGGAAAGTGATGCGTAAATCATTTGAGCCGAAGCAGGAAGTGAAGGATGGAGACAAGTAAGGTGTTATACCGTCAAATGCCCGTCTTCATGATGCGTTTCCCTTGTCCCTCTTGGTCCAAGACTGGCCGAACAGGGGAGATGCGCTCCGATTCGTCTGGCGACGATGGCGCCGGTCGCTTCTACTGTCTTTATGCCATCAACGCGAATGACTCCGATAAAAGAGCGGGGGCGTAATGTCGAAGGTAATGCATCGTGGCACGAACGGCGTATGCGATCGCAACGGCTACTTGTCTCCAAGCAACAAAACCGCCGAAGTTGCCCTAAATGACTCCACGCCGTTACCGGCCGTCTCAGACGGCTCGGCAACTTTGAAGCCTGCTAAGGACGGACGAACCGAGGATGGTAAGTTTGCTCCGGGTAACAAGCTCGGTAAAGGCAATCCCTTCACCAGAAAGCTCGGAGCGAAGAGAGCCGCTTTTGTGGACGCGGTTACGAACGAAGAAGTGGCCGCACTCGCGCGCGAGCTGTACCGGCTTGCCCTCGAAGGGGACTTGCAAGCCGCCGCGTTGTTCCTGAACTACGCCGTGGGCAAGCCGACCGAAGCCGTTGACCCGGACGCAGTTGACCTCGACGAATGGAAGCGGTTGTACGCTGGCCCTACGGCAACGCAACTCGCCTACGCGAGTTTGCTCTTATGCGACCCGGGGGCGGCCGCCGAATTCGTTAAACGCCAAAATCTGGAAGACTTGGCCAGTCTTACAAAAAAGGCCGCGGTTGCAAATAACTCTGGCGGATTGGCGCATCATGCGTTGAAAGAATCGAATGCCCGCGTCGGGCCATGATAGAAGTGCATAGCCCGTATAATAATCGTGTCTCCTTTGCCGTGCCGTCTTCCCGACCTGAGAACCGGGGAGACGGCACGACCTTCTCAGAGAGGACACGTCTCCATGTCAAGAATTCACCATCCCCTCCGCGCTTGTACTCCTTCAGCAACGGTTTTGGTCCTGTCTTAGAGACTGTCCCATAAGCAGCTGTCGATGCGTATAATGAGGTATGAGAACTCAAACATATCCCAGCGACATTACCGACTGCGCAGTGGGCTCTGATCGAACCCCACCTGCCCGTTTATCCCGGCGGACGGCCACGCATTACCAACCTGCGTGATGTCGTCGATGCCATCTTTTACCTGTTACGCACCGGTTGCCAATGGCGTTACCTGCCCAAGGATTTTCCACCAAAAAGCACAGTCTGGCGTTACTTCGACTCTTGGCGACACAACGGCACTCTCGACAGAATTCACGATCTTCTCCGCACCAAGGTACGCACGGCGGAGAAGCCTTACCATCCGCGTACCACAGCCAGCGTCGATAGCCAATCGGTCGACACCCGTTGTGGCGGCGAACAGCGTGGCCGCGACAATGCTAAAAATGTCAATGGCCGTAAACGCCATATCGTCGTGGATAGCATGGGGTTGCTGCTGGCGGTCTTGGTGACGGCTGCCGACGTGGACGACGCCAAGGCGGCGACACAGGTCTTTGAACGCTTGGAAAGCCAACCGATGAGTCGGGTGGAACGTATGTTTGCGGACAGCAAATACCACAACCACGCCTTGTATCGTTGGGTGGAGGAAAAGGCACAGTGGGAACTGGTCATCGTGCGACGTCCTGAAGGAGCGGAGGGTTGAGTGACATTGCCAATCCGTTGGACGGTGGAGCGGACGTTTGCCTGGCTGAGTCAATGCCGCCGGTTGAGTAAGGACTATGAGCGTAGCGTGCTGTCGTCGGAGGCGTATCTCAAGTTGGCTATGATTCACCTTATGCTCAATCGCTTGGATCCAAAAGCAATCGAGGCGGAATTCCATTATCGAATGGCGGCTTAATTGGACTTATGGGACAGTCTCTTAGTTCAAGTTTCGCACATTTTAGGGTCTGTTGGCAGCATCTCGCGGGAGAAAAAAGTTCGGCTTCCCGGCTCGGTTTGGTAACTTGGGATCATCTACTATTCCAGGTCGCCCCGTGGCAAGGAAGCCGATCTATGGAAGTTACCGCCTCTTTCGTTGCTCTGCTACAGCATTTCGTTGCCGTTTTCACCGCCCCAACCTTTCAGACCTTCGTCGAGATCATCTCCGGCTGGGTTCTCTCTCCACGCCGCCGCTACGTCACCGACGTCATCTTCACGGGAGGCAACCTCGACAACGGACACTGGTGCCGCTTCCATCGCTTTTTCAGTCATGCCGCCTGGGATAGGGATGTCTTGTCTTTGCACCTGGCCAAATTAGTGGCACGCGTGTTCGCCCTGGGCGTCTTCCTTGTCGTGGGCCGTCGATGATACCTTGTGTCGTAAACGTGGCCTCACTGCTTACGGCGTCGGCATGCACTACGATCCCCTCATCTCCAGCCTGCGCCAAACCTCTTGTTAGTTGGGGACACGATTGGGTCGTCCTCTGCCTCGTCATCGCCCACCCCTTCTGGGCACCCACCAAAGTCTTTGCCTTACCAATCACCATGAGGTTGTATCGCAATCGCCAAGGTCTCACCAAGGGAAAAAAGAGCAAAGCCAAAGCCGCCAAGACCAAGGCCGACCCCAACCATCGCACCCGGCCCGAACTGGCCGTCGAGCTGATTTCCTTGGTCTCTACCTGGTTTCCTCAAGACGAAATCGTCGTTACAGGCGACAGTGCCTACGGCGGCAAGAGCGTTCTGTCCCACCTACCGGCCAACGTTCATTTGATCAGCCACGTTCATCCCAAAGGCGCCCTCTATGCTCTCCCACAGCCACGTACGACAAAAGGCAAAGGGGCTCCACGAAAGAAGGGTACACGTTTGCCGAACATGGCCCAATGGGCCGACGACGCCACGCGACCCTGGACGGAACTCCACTTCGATCAGTTCGGACTCCATGCTGTCCTACAGGTCAAAACCCAGCAAGCCTTGTACTACAAGGCTGGTGGCCAGCGTCTTTTGACCATCGTCTTGACACGTGATCTTCAAGGTAAAAGGCCCGATCAAATGTTTTACTGCACCAACCTTGACTGGGATGCCCGCCACATCCTCTCCACCTATGCGTGCCGGTGGGCCATCGAATGCACCTTCGAGAATTGCAAACAATTTTTGGGGCTGGAAGACCCTGCCAACCGCTTGCCCCTGGCCGTCCAGCGGACCGCACCGATGGCTCTGCTGCTGTATAGCCTGGTTGTCGTCTGGTTCCACCAGATGGGTCACCGCTTCCTCCAGTTTCCGTACCGCCCGTGGTATCGACGCAAACAAGAGCCTTCGTTTGCTGATCTTTTGACCACCCTACGGCGTGTCAGTTGCCAAGAGAAAACCGACACACTGCTTCCAAAACGGTGTCGCCTAAAAACCTGGCTCACCCAGATTACCGAGCTTCTCAGCCGAGTCGGATGAGACAGCTGCTCGCCGTCTTTTTTCAACCAATCCCGGCACATGTGACTCGACGGACCGTCAAAAATCACCGGCCCCAGCGCTAGATTTACGCGCCGGAATGTGCGAAACTTGAACTTAGATGTCGAATCGATCGACATTCGTCCCTTGCTCAACGCGGCACAAGATTTCCTAGATCAGCACGCGGTATACCGAGAATTCATTGGAGGGCCGGGTCGGCTCAGTGAACTCGTTCCCGAAGAACTCCTCGCAGCTGTAAGGGATGCTGCAAGTAGGCTGGAGGAAGCCGTAAAGGAAATTGGCTGGACAGGGAAAGGAGGACTTCGCGCTATCCCTAACGAAAACAAATCATCTTCCAAAATCAATGGAATTCGCGCAATTCATAAAGGCTTGTCTCGACTGAACAAAAGTCTCGAAGAGTCCCCTTTCGCCCTTGGTTCATGGTGCATGGGAGAATTATCGTTTGGGATTTGTGTTCCCTCTGGCGACGCTTTCGAGTTTGATGCGATCGCTGTCGCGGAGATCGAATTGGGGGTTCGGTCACTTCGGGAACACCTCAAAGAGAAGACCAACGACGACTTGCCAGACGCGAACGCACTGGTCACCGGGAGCGAAAAGAATGAAGGGGACAAGCAAAAGCCCAGAGGTGGGGGACGCAAGAAGCTAGGCGACTTAAAGGTGCCCGAACTTGTAGCTCGACATAACGTCTATCAACTCGTTCGGGCTGAAAAAGAGCGGAACCCGGAATGGGGCCCGAAAAGACTTTTCGATCACTTCAAAGACCACAAAGACTTCAAGAATCAGGTAACGACGTCCGGTCTGACTTTAGGCCTAGCGCTGTTCAGCAATGCCCTGAAATGGATCCGAGACAACCCCGCAACCGGCACCGCGCAGGAACTTAACTCAGGAACTTAATTGAAATCGAATAAAGTTCCGAAATTCCTGCATCTCATTTCCATCCGATGATTCACGGTTCATCGGCGTTCCACGATCACCGCATCTCAGGAACTTAATTCGGGCTCTCTATTAAGTTCTGACCGAGCGTGCATCCTTTCTCCCGTGGGGCGGGAACGGTTCCCGCACACATCAATCGCGGGAGGGGCAAATGTGTCAACTCTTGATAACGCTGATTCAAAGCGACAAGCTCTTGAAGCCGGGATGTATGACGTGGCGGATCTCGCCGCTCTCATTCTATGTTCAGAACGACATATCCGGAACATGGTCGAAAACAATCTGATCCCGGGTTGTGTTCGTTTCGGTCGGCTCGTGCGGTTCCATCGCGGCATCGTCAATGCCTGGCTCGCCGAAAAGGCGAAGGGGGCCGCTAATGGCTGATTTGCTCCCTTTTCAGGCTCCCGTTGTTTCGCAACCCACGCTCGATTCAAACTCAAAGCCTTTGTGGGTCGATGCGAAAGGAATCGCGGAGCTGTTCCCTATCGGCCTAAGAACGATTCGAAGCATGGATGCCGCTGGCAAAATACCGCGACCGACACGCATCGGCGGTTCTCTCCGTGCTGGCCGCGTTGTCTGGGAACTCGCCGAAATTGAGGCATGGTTCAAGGCGGGTTGTCCGTCCCGCGAGGATTGGGAAATCATGAAGTCTTCATCGCGTAAGTGAACACGAACTCCAACAAAAACAGCCGGCCCGCTCGAACGGAACCGGCTGCAAATTGAGGTACGATCTACACAGGGCAATCGCATCTAAACGCCTGTTCATTATTGGCTGTTCAGTTGTCAGGGACAAGGTTACTGCGAATGATTCTGGTGGAACGTACCCGTTTCACGGAGGAAAAGACTCATGGCGCAGACCCAAGCAACCCCCTTTCTTGCCGCTTTTGCCCAGTTGCAGGATCCACGCATCAACCGTACCAAGCATCACCGACTGCTGGACATCCTCTTCATCGCCCTGTGCGCTGTCGTCAGCGGCGCCAACGATTGCGTGGCCATGGAAAAGTTCGCCAAGAGCAAGCGCGTCTGGCTCGAAAAATTCCTGGATCTGCCCGACCGCGTGCCGTCGCATGACACCTTCGCTCGTGTGTTCGCCGCCCTGGATGGCAAAGCCTTTGTCGAGTGTTTTCTGAGCTGGGTGACCAGCCTCGAACGGAGTACGTCCGGCCAGGTGGTGGCCATCGACGGCAAGACGGCTCGTGCGACGTTGGATCGAGCCAAGAGCAAGCATCCGCTTCATGTCGTTAGCGCCTGGGCCACGGAGAACCAATTGCTTTTGGGTCAGGAAGTGGTCGATGACAAATCCAATGAGATCACAGCGATTCCTAAACTGTTGGAGGTGTTGGAATTGACGGGAGCGATTGTGACTTTGGATGCCATGGGATGTCAGAAAGAGATTGCCAGCAAGATACGAGAAAAGGGAGCCGATTATGTGCTGGCGGTGAAAGGGAATCAGGAGCATTTGGAGCAGGACATCGTGGAGGCGTTTGCCGCCGTGGACGAGGGTCGTAGCACGGCAACGGTGCAAACGCACACGGAGCAGGACAAGGGGCACGGTCGCTTGGAAACTGCGCTGGACGCAGACGATGGCGGTACCCAAGACGTTGCGTCATCAGGAGGATTGGCGGGATCTGGTGAGCATCGCCCGTTGCACGCGTAGCTACCAGGAGGGTGGAGTGGAGAAGTCGGAGGTGCGTTATTTTATAAGCAGCCTGCAACCCAAGGCGAAGCAGATGGCGGGAGCGATACGGAGTCATTGGGGAGTGGAGAATGGCTTGCATTGGGTGTTGGACATGTATTTTGCGGAGGATCGCAATCGTGCTCGGACGGGCCATGCGGCAGGGAACCTGGCGTTGTTACGACGCTGGGTCATCTCGTTATTGCGGCAGGACGAATCGACCAAAGGCGGCATCGAGAAGAAGCGCTTGCAAGCAGGCTGGAACGACGAAACGCGCGAGGCCATTCTTGGCCTTTTTATGGGGGATTAGATGCGATTGCCCTGACGATCTACATGGATTATTCAAATGTTTTCGGCAATGGCAATGGCAAGGACAAGCCGCTCGAAGGCATCGACGCCTTTGACGACGCCGCGCCCGCGCCGGACTTCGCACCCGTTCCGCCGGGCACCTATCAGGCTCGTGTTTTGAAGGGCGAGTACACCACAACGAAGGCCGGGGCCGAAGCCTACCGGCTTCGCTTCGAGATCTCGGAAGGGCCGAACGCGGGGAGAACGCTGATACGGACGTGGACGTTTGGCCCGAAAGCCGTGCAATACGCGAAAAAAGAATTGGCACCATTCGGCCTAACGACGAAGGCGAAGTTACTTTCGCCATTTCCTGAGATCGGAAAGGAATACGTCGTGCGGCTCGTGGTTGCGATTCAAACCTTCGATGGCATCGACCGAAACGACATAAAGAAGATCGACCTACTCCGTGTTGTCGAATCGCCGGCCGCCGCGTTCAAGCTGTCCGAAGAAGGCGAAGGGGGGAACAAATGACGACCCTTTGTCATAACATCGGCGCCTATGTGCTGGGAGCGCCGACTTGTCCTCGTGGTCTAGTTCGGCACGTCGATCTCTTGACCGCTTATGCCGATGGCGCGATGGCGGATAAGGACGAGAGCCGCGAAGCCTACTTGTCGCACTTTGTATTCGGCTCGGAGATGCGCACGCATTATGCCGCGAACCGGAACAGCGTGGCCGGCTTTTCGGGGCCGTGCTGGTGCCGTTGGCTCGTTCTCGACATTGACCGGGCGAACCTTGCGGATGCTCTTGCTGACGCCGCTCGGCTCGTGCGAACGATGCACGATCGCTACCCGGAATTTGAAGGCTATGTGCCGATTTATTTCAGCGGGGGCAAGGGGTTTCACATCCTTGTTGAATTGGCGCACAACCCGCCGCCGGCCGTGGGATTTCAACACGTTGCCCGCCGGTTTGCCGAAGCGCTCGCCGCCCGCGCCGGGGTGAAGATCGATTCCTCGATATACGACGTGAATCACATTATTCGGCTACCGAACACGAGGCACCAGCGAACCGGGTTGTTCAAACGACGGATCGACTTTGATGCACTGTTTGTGCTGGACGTGCCGCAAATTCTCGAGCTGGCGAAGAACCCCGCCGGGGACGGCATCCCGACCGTTCGCACGCCGCCGGCTCAACTGGCCGCCGATTGGCACGAGGCCGCACGGGAAAGCGTTCGCACCGTCGAAGCCCGCGCCGCTGTCCGCCGCGACTTCGGCACCATTGACACGAGGGCACCGCGATTCCTCATGGATTTCATGCGGTTCGGCGTGAATGAGGGCGAAAGGCATCAAACCGTTTTCCGTTGCGCCGCGTGGTTGACCGAACAAGGCTCGCCCCCTTCGCTCGTGGCCGCGTTGCTGACAGAACCGGGCCGTGACGTCGGATTGTCACCGGCTGACGTAGAGCGGCAGATTCAATGCGGCATCGATCACGCCCGCAAGCAACGCGGGGCGATTGCCGATCCGCCGCCCGACCCGAACGCCGACCCGGAAGCCTATGAGCGCTGGGCCATTCGGCACGAATCCGGTCCGCACCCGCCGGGGGCACTGGATTTCCCGTTTGGGGCGCTGACCCCATCCGAAGGGGGGCCGGCATGACGCCGAACTTCACAACCGGAGCGGAGCTGCTCGGCTCGTGGTTGACCGACGTAGAGCGCGGGGAACCGCCCGTGCGGTTTATGCTTCCCGAACCGTTCGCCGCCCTGGACGTGAGGCCGGGCCGGTTGATCCTACTAGGCGGAGCGCCGGGAAGCGGGAAGACGGCCGCACTGTTGCAAATGGGCATCGAACTACTTCGGACAAACGAGACGGCTCGGCTGCTCGTGGCGAACGTGGAGATGATGCCGACGTTGCTCGTGGAGCGAATCGCATCCTATCTGTCGGCAGTGCCGCTAACCGCGATTGCCGATCGCACGTTGACGCCGGACGAGCTGGGCCGCGTGCGAATGGCCGTGGAGTCCCTCGAACCCGTGGCCGGCCGCTTGGCGTTCTTACACGCCCCCTTCGCCCTCGAACACGTCGCCGCCGCCGGCACTGAATTCCGGGCGAACGTGATGATGCTCGATTACATTCAACGGTTCACCGTGGGCGATGACTCGAAGGATAAACGCGAACAACTGGAAACCGCCGCAAGCAAACTTCGCCTGTTCTGTGATGCTGGCGCGGCCATACTCGTTGCTTCCGCCGTGGCCCGACAAAAGCACGCGGGCGGATCGACCTACCGGGGATTGAATCTGGCATCCTTCCGGGGTTCGTCTGAACTCGAATACGGTTGCGATGGTGCCTATCTGCTCGTGGCGGACGATAGCGGCGGAATCCTTTTCCAATGCGAAAAGAACCGTTATGGGGCCGTGGCCAACGTGCCGACCGCGTTCGATCCGACCATTCAGACTTTCTCGCCGGCACTGTCCGGCATTGATGCTTACGACGCCGCTTCGCCCGCGCCCACTAAGGGCAGGAAAGCGAAGGGGGCATAAGATGCAACGCCTGACACTACGCGAAGTGAACGAGCAACACGGGGGGAAACTTCCGCCCGATGCAACGCTACGGCCTGATGATGAACCCGAACGACCGACGAAGCCCGCGAAGCCGAAACGAGGACGCGGACGGGGCGAGCGTTTCGCCATGCTGAACGCCTTTGTTGACTACAGTCTGTCGGAACTTACGGGGCGGAAGTGAAAGTATGGCTCATTCTATTCCGTGACGCGAAGGCCGCAACGGGCACGGCACGCACGGGGCAAGCCGACATTGCCCGCCGCGCGGGGCTGTCGCTTCGGGCCGTAAAGCTCGCCCTACGAAAGCTAACGACGAAGGGGATGGTTCACGTTGTCCAGCGTGGTCGATTGAATCACGGGCCGTCCGTCTATGGCATCCATCCAACGGGTTCACATGGTGTAATCTAGTTCCCCTTGCTTGGGGCAAAATCATGCACGCCACCGGGGTACTACGGTTCCCCTATCCCAGAATGGGACCAGTGCGACGCCGCCGCTCTGCGCTCTGGCGTCGCTCACAGCATCAGAATCAGAACATCAAAACAGTGCCGACCTTTTGCGCATCGTTGCGGTCGGTTATACTTTCCCTGTCCTTTGCCGGTTCCCCGCTGTCGCGACCTGAGAAGCGCGACGCGGGGGCCGGTTCTTCTCAGAAAGGCCGATCATCATGCCGAAGCCTTACAAGCTCACTCGCCCTTATCCGCTGCCCTCTGACGCCGAAATCGTGGACGTGGACGGTAAGGCTCATGTTCGCTTGCGTGAGCGCGGCAAGCCGGTTTTGTACCGGGTGAGCAAGGACGGGACAAAGTACCTTCGCCCCTCGAAGCGGTGGTACTTTGATATTCGCACCGCGAACGGTGTTCACCGCGTGAAGGGGTTCACCGATCTAAAGGCGACGGAACAGCTCGCCGCCGAATCGGACCGCAAGGCATCTCGGGTGAGGGCCGGGTATACCGATCCGGCCGAAGAACAGGTCCGCCGACCGCTCGCCGAACATTTGAAAGATTACGCCGCGGCGCTCGAAGCGAAGGGGAATACCGCCGACCACAACCGGGCAACCGTGGCGAAAATATCGGCGATGCTCTCCGGTTGTGGCTTCGCATTCGTGGGAGACGTGGACCCGGGCAAGGTGTCCGCCTGGCTCGCCGATCTGCGCCGACCTGGACGCATGGCCGCGATACCGCCCGGGGACGGGTTCGCATCTTCGGACGTGGCGAAGCTACTCGGCATCAGCACCGACGCGGTTCGTCGGTTCGTGGCTCGGCACCGATTGCCTACTGTGGGAACTGGCCCCGCCCGCCGGCTGACGCGAGCGACTGTTGAGGCTATCGCCGAACGGGCCGCGCAGGGCAACGGCCCGACCACTATGAACCACTACATTCGGGCCGTTCGTGGGTTCTTCCGTTGGCTCGTGAAAATGAAACGGATCGGTGCCGACCCTCTCGATTCACTCACCCTTGTGAACACCGCCGTTGACGTTCGCCATGCTCGCCGTGAACTCACAGCTGACGAACTTCGTTCATTGCTCATTGGCACGCGGGAAAGTGAACGAGTATTCCGGGGGCTAACGGGTGAGGATCGATTCTTCCTCTACCTCGTGGCCGCCGGCACTGGCTTCCGGGCCAACGCTCTGGCGAACCTGACACCGGCTGACTTTGACCTGAACGGCTCGCCTACCGTGACGATGGCCGCACGGTTCGCCAAGAATCGCAAAACGAAGGTGCAACCCCTACCGGCTGATGTGGCCGCCGCTCTCTGCGAATACCTGAACGGCAAGCCGGCAAACGCTCTGGTATGGGGCGGAACGTGGGCGAGCGGTTGCATGGCGGCCGAGATGCTTCGCCGCGATCTCGAAGCCGTGGGCATCCCTTATGCGGTGGAAAGTTCGGACGGTCCAGAGTTCGCCGACTTCCATGCTTTGAGGCATACCTACTTGACCATGCTGGGCCGGAACGGGGTTGACCTACGCACGGCTCAAGAGCTGGCCGGACATTCAACGCCGCTGCTCACCGAGCGCTACTCTCACCGGCGGTTCTACGATCTCGCCGGGGCCGTGGACAAGCTGCCGAACCTCGTGCCGGACGTGGCGGAAATCCCCCTTCGCATGACAGGTACGGAACCGTCAAAAAGTGTAGTGCCGGGTGTAGTGACAGGGGGCGCGGAACGGCATCAATCTGCACTCATGTACACTTCTGGCCCTGTTGACGAGAAAACGGGAGAATCGCCGCAAGTCCTTGAAATGAAAGGGGCCGGCGCTTGTCAGCACCGGCCCGCATTGATTGGCACAAAACTACCCGGCCAGGATTCGAACCTGGACAAAGAGAGCCAAAATCTCTTGTGCTACCGTTACACTACCGGGTAAGTAGCGGGCCATCGTTCAATCGGAACGGCCCAACTGGACTCGAAACGCCAACTGCTCCAACTGCAAGGTCACGTCTACCGACACGACTTGAACGCCGGGCGGCAAATGGATGACACCGGGAGCGAAATTTAGGATACCGCGAATTCCGGCGGATACCAGGGCATCCGCGACGGATTGTGACGCGCCGGCAGGCACAGCGAGAATTCCCAACTCGGCTCCGGTTGCCGCGATCACTTGCTCCATTTCGCCTGGGCCATGAATTTCTAGCCCGTCCACGCGGTGACGGATCTTTGCCGGGTCGCTGTCGAACAATGCCACGATGCGAAAGCCACGCTGCAGGAAGCCATGATAACGCAACAGGGCCCGAGCGAGGTTGCCGACGCCGACCAAGGCTACCGCCCATTCCCGGTCGATGCCGAGGGCCCGGCGGATGGCTTGGATCAGTTCCGGAGCGGAATAGCCAATGCCAGGGTGACCGAGGTTCCCGAGGGCGGCCAAGTCCTTACGAACCTGGGCGTCGTTGACGCCGAGGGCTTCGCCGAGCAAGCCGCTCGAAACTTTGGCGGTCCCCTCACGAATCAGCCCTTCGAGCCGATGCAAATAGAGACTGAGACGACCGACACACGCTCGTGACAGTCGCGGTTCAGCGCCATTCATTCGGACGGAAGGCTGCCCGTCTTTGCTCATGCCTCCTATCACTTTCCGGCAAATCCGGCATCCGTTCCGGTCGCCTGTTGTTCCAATAAGTCTAATCGGATGGCTGAATGGGGTCAAGTTGCGTAAAGCTGCGCACGGCGCACTTGAAGAGTGCGCCGTGCGAGCCAGGTTTCGTCTTACAAATAGCGCTCGTAGACCGCGACCGTCTCGCGGGCCATGCGGTCGGCGTGAAAATGGTTGTGAACGACTTCTTTGCCGCGTCGCCCAAAGTCCTCGGCAGCGGGCCGGTCGTCGAGCATTTGACGTAGGCCTCGGGCCAGATCGTGTGGGTTGTCCGGCTCGACGAGAATTCCTCCGCCCGTGGCTTCGATTAGTTCGGGAAACGAGCCATGTCTCGGCTGTACGACGGGTACACCGTTCGCCAGGGATTCCAGAATATACAGGCCCTTGGGCTCGCGGTACGTCGTCGGCACGGAGAGGATGTCGATCGACTGATAGAACTGCAGCTTCGAGGCGAGATCGGGAGCATGCACGTGTTCAAAGTCGGCAAGAAGCCCGGCGACATCCAGCCTCTTTTTGAGGTCTTCAAAATAGGGTTTATTGCTGGCGCCAAGCCAGCCGGAGACGCGGAGTCGGCAGCGCGGCGCCGTCGGACCCTGCCGCAGTAGCAGAAACGCCTCGACGAGATTATGAAATCCCTTCTCCGGACAGATGCGCGAAATAACCGATGACCGGAATGTCATCGGACCGGGCCGGCCGAGCGCCGCCGTGGCCAGCGAGCTTGATCCCGGGGTGGACCACATGGATCCGTTCGCGCGGGATCTCAAAGTAACCGGACATGAAATCGGCATAATACGCGCTTGTGGCGATGAAGCCATCGATCTGCCGACAATGGTCGCGGATCAAGGCCAGGGCCTGCGACCGATCGGGCTCGGGCAGCATCTCGGTAAAAATGTCGTCGCCCTGAAGCGAGCAGAGGACCGGCACCTTCAATTGGCGCTTCAGGTCGTGGACCATCCCAGATAGCAAGGCGTTGGTCAGATTGATAATCTGCGGTTTGATGTCGTTGGCCAGCCAGCCGACGACTTTGTCGATCTCCTTTTTCTGCTTGCCGTGTTCGCCTTTGAGCATCGAGACTGTGAGATCGCCCAGATCTTCGGCCTTGGTGCTGGCCGCGAAGCGCGACACCCATCGTAGCAGCGCGGGGATGTCGAGCAGGCGGTCGAGCAGCCAGGGGGTGTGGCGAAAGAGCCAAAACTTCTGTTGCAGATAAACGTTGATGCCGCCGAAGAAGACGCGCTTTTGACTGACGTCTTCTTCGTCGGTGCGAATCGGCGTGTAGGTCGGCACGAGCAAGGCATCATGCCCTTGCTTCGCCAGAGCGGCGACGAGCGTGTTGTCCCGCATACAACTGCCGCAATACATTCCAGCAGCGCCGGCGGTGATATAGGTGATGCGCATCAGGACTTATTCCTCCGCGCCACCAGCCTTGGGCTCGGGCAGGAAGAAGCACAGGATCGAGCCGACCGCGAAGACGAATAAGCCTGTCGTGGCGGCCGCGTAGGAAAAGCTCTGCGGTTCGCCGAGCGGCATGTTTTTTGGACTGTACAAATAGAACGCCAGAAAATTGGTGACGCCCCAGAAGCCGACACCCAAGGCTCTACCGCCGATATTGGCGGCGAAACTTTCGCCGGTGCCGCGGAGATGCAAAGGATACGCCGCCGGCAGGTAGTTGCCCCAAAAGCTGAATTGCGCCACCGTGAACAGTCCGGCGAAGAAGACACAGATGCTCACCGTGGTGATCGGCAGTTGGTGAAGATACATGAAGCTGAGATCGATCGTCGCGATCTCGTGGTTCGGTATTTGTAGGAAGAAGTAGAACACCAACGGGAATATGAACAAGCCGGGGAGTTGGAAGACCCGCAACAGGGAGCGCCGGCTGGCAATTCGAACAGCGAGAATGGCCAACAAAAAGCGTCCCACGAGGCCACCTAACTCTTGGACCATGCCGTATTCCGAAGCCGCGGCAGATTCGATTTTCCGCGCATCCGCTGCACCCGTCGGCCCCTTCTTCCGGGCGGCGTCAGCCTCTTCCTTGACCTGGGGCAAACCCTTTATCATCTCTGGAATATGCTGAATAGCGCCGAAGGCGGCACCATAGGCACAGGCGAACATAAGCGTCGTGATGATCGTCGTGCGGCGGTAGGCCGGGGCGAATAACTGGGCGATACTCGGCCGTTTAAGGGTGCCAGCCTCCTTTTTCTGTTTCCACTTCGGCGATTCAGGCAAGAACGGGCGGATCAGTATGAGTGGCAGCGCCGGCAGCAGACCGGACATGAGCGTGTACCGCCATGGCGCATGTGCATCCTTGATCGTTCCTATCCCCGACAGAAAGTCCGGCATGACGATGGGAAAGAACGATTTGCCATTCTTTGAGCAAATACCAAACGCGATCGCGACGAGCAGACCGCCGAAGGACGAAAACGCCTGGGTATATCCCAACACCTGCTCGCGCTGATGCGGGTTATCGAACAGCTCAGCCAGCCAGGCCACCGCAGCGACGAACTCGACGCAAACGCCGATAAACGTCAGGCTGCGCAAGATGAGGAGCATCACGACCGAGGTCGAGTAGCCCGCGAGAAACGCGGATACGGCATAGAGGATGATGCTCCACGTCAACACGCGGCGCCGGCCCAAGAGATCGGTCAGATAGCCGCCGATCAATCCGAAAACGCCGCCAGCGAGGGCGGGAATGTAGACGAGGAGACTGCGCCACAAGGCGATTGAGCTTCGGCCCTCTTCCGTGGCCGGACTGAATCCAGCCAGCTCTTGCATCGCAGGACCGACGATGAACTGGGCAATGAGGATCTCATATATATCAAACGCGAAGCCGACGGCGGCCAAGAAGAGGATGAGGCAGGTCGTGAAGGTCAACGGCTGCGCGCGGGTGTATCATTGGCAGGTTGCGAGAGGTCGGACACGGGTTCTCCTCGTAGGACGATTGCGAAATCGTATTACCGTTTGTCTTCGGGCGCCACGATCTCCAAAAGTTCGACCGCGGGTTGTTCGTCACAATGAATGATAGCGAGTCGGCCATAAAGCGGACGCGGCTCGGTCTGGCCAAACCACGCCATTTGCTTCGGTCCGCCCTCGATCCGCAGATACGCCGTCGGCTCGATGCGCCGCAAAACGTCATGCTCGATCAGCACGCGGCCAAATGGCTTCTTCTCCGCGACGATCTCGGCCTGTGCCGCCTCCGGGAGATAATCCAGGTTCACGCGCACAATCCCGAATTGAACGACCTTGCCCGTTTTCTGAAGGCTCAAAAGGATCTTCCGGGAATAAAACGATCCCGAACGGCGCTTGTCCAAAACCTGGACGTTCACCAGATCGCCATGATACGCCTCAACGGTGACGGTCATGTGATGGTCATGGACCAGCAGATCATGATACGGAGGCGGGACCTCCGAGGCGGGGATTGTAGCGAAGGCAGGCTCATCGGCGGCGGGCGGGAACTGGGCGAAGAGTTCCTTCAGATCAGGAGTTACCGAAGCGCTCATGGGTGCGCCAGTTGAAGGAGCTGGAGGGGAGGCTCCGGCGGGGTGGGTTGTTGACGATCCAGGACACTATCGACCATGTAATAAAGCAGCTCGCGGAGATCGAGCGGCTCAACTTCGTCGGCCAATGACTCGGCACGGGCGCGATACTTGTCTACCAGTTTTTCGGCCTTCTCGAAGACACGGGCTCGTTCAAACAGCCGGCGAATGCGCGCAAGGAACAGAGCGCTTTCTTTCTCGTTCGGCGTGTGATGCAGAAGGGCAAGCAATTCCTCGCGCTCGGCCGGCGGCAGACCTTCGAGAGCCAGTGCGAGCAATAGCGTCGGCCGTGCGGCGAGGGCGTCCTGGCCGCTGAGCATCTTGTTGTCGCTGTCGCCGTTCCAATCGTTGAGGTCATTGAGGATCTGGAAGGCCACACCCAGGTTCTTGCTGAACTCGCCGATCATCTTTTCATACTGGTCGGCATCGCCGGCGAGTCGGACGCCGGCATAGAGAGCGGCGTCAAACGCGGGCGCGGTCTTGAGGGCGTAGATTTTCAAGGCGTCGAGAGCTGACAAGGCCTTGTCACTGCTGTCGCGCCAGAGCAACTCGGCCCCTTGGCCTTCCGAGAGCTTCAAGTGGGCGTCGCTGAGGCGGTTGATGATGTCCGCCGTGCAATCGCCGCCGATTTCCTTGCGTTCGCGGCTGACGAGACGATAGCCGAGGCCGAGGAGATAATCGCCGACGTTGATCGCCGTGCCGACGCCGTGGCGGCGATGGAGGGTTTCTTGCCCATAGCGATAGCGGTCGTCGTCTTCGATGTCGTCGTGAACGAGCGAAGCTTTGTGAAAGGCTTCGATGGCGAGCGCAGTCTTCTTCACGGCGTCAGGCAAGGTGAGGTCGTCGAGACTGCGCGTGCCCGGTGCTCCCTTGAGGGCGTCGTAAGCCGCGATGGTGATGAAAGGCCGCGACCGCTTGCCGCCGGTGCCGAGCCAATCGTAGGCGATTTTTTCGTGAGCGACGAGCGGATCGATTTTCGTAGCGCCATTCGGCGCCACGGCGCGCTGCCGCGGCGCCAGGCGGCTTAGCTCCGGCTCTTCGCACAGATTGTGCGCGGCCCGCATCAAATGAACGTAGGTCTTGGTCGTCACAGCAGCTGGCGGCGTCTGGAGGTCGATCATCTCCATGACCCAATCGTCATCGACCGATGTGCTGCGACAGTTACTCGACAATAATGGCGCGGCGACGCATGGGATGCCGGCCAGGAGAATTTTGTCGATCGCCTTTTCCAAGACATTCAGGCAAGCGACGCCGACGATCGCGTCGACATGGCCACTGACGATGATTTTGAGAACGATCGGCGTGCCTTCGGAGACGAGGACCTTGTAGCCCAGATCTTCGGCCTTGCCCTTGAAGTCGGCAACGGAGCACGCGCCGCATTTGCGACAATCGAGACCGAATTCATCGTAATCAGCCGGGCAACCCTCGGCGTGTTTCAGGCAATGCGGCAACAGCAGCAGCCGACGATTGAACGGGATCGCCTGGACCTGCTCGCGCCAAAATTCATTGGCGATGCAGACCATCGCAAAGCCCAGGTACTGCTCGTCGAGGCCCAGCTGCCGTAGAAATTCTTCGCCGAGTTTTTGCAGAGCCGCCTTGTTGAGAACGCGGGCGCGGTCGATCGGAGCGGCGAATGCCCGAGCTTCGGTGCGGACGCGATCACGCATCTCGCGCGTCTCGGGGACGACTTTGAGATGGGCGGAGTTGGTGCGTTTCTCTTTTTTATCGGCTTGAGGGGCCTGGGGTTCGGCAGCGAGCAACACGGTGTATCCTCAGTGTTGTTGATCGGAGGCAGGAAGGCTTGGCGTATCCTTGCGTCTCAGGCACTGACGAATTCGGCCCAAGGCCGCGACTGAGAAGATTATCGGATAGAGCTTCTCAAAATACCAGAGCTTTGCGAAATAGAACCCGATCGGCGTGGGTTGGTGGAGAGAACCAGCCTCAACTTCATGGACCAGCCAGGCAAGCCCTCGACTCAAGACGGGCTGCGCTTGCTCGACTTCCGCCAGCACTTCGAGCGCCAGGGCCGTCTCTTCGACACTCGACGGCGTGCCGCGTCCGGCGCCCCAGCCGCCGTCGTCGTTCTGATTCTTTAGTAGCCAGGCGACGGCTCGCTGGGCAGGCTCGCTGGACATTCTATGGAGGTCACGGTAAGCGGCCAACACGCGCGTTGTGCCATAGGTCGGATTTTCATCGTCCGGGGCATGTTGGTTGCCAAACCAGAGCGGCAGCCAGGAGCCATCGCTACGCTGCTCGGTGCCCAAATAAACAAAGCCCCGCTCTATCAATTTCGCGGATCTCGGTGGTTCCAGCATCAGCGTCGAGCCATGAAACGCTCGAATCGCATGAGCCGTCAAATCTGTCCCGCTGCGGTCAAATGGTAATTTGGTCCAGCCTCGACAAAAGGTCGGCATACCGCCATCGCTATTTTGCAGATCCGCAAGCCAATACAACCCCATAACACGTGCCCAAATATCTTCCTCTTTTTCGTCGTCGTTCATTGCCTCCGCCAAATGCGTCAGCGCCAAAATCGCACCCGGCGTATCGTCGGCATCGGGGACCGCGCCTGGAAGCGGCGTCCAGGCCCATGCACCCGGTTCGGCTCCCGTGAACGGATGAGGTTCCTTGTATTGCTGCCGCAGCAACCAATCTCTTAATTCACTTAACCGATTCAATTTGTCTAAATCACTGGCGGCGGCCAGCGCGTTAATGGAGAGCGTCGTCACCCAGGTCGACAGATTCGTATCGATCGGCCAGCTGCCGTCGGGCAGCACGGATGCCTTGATGAACGCAACCGCCTTATGAACGACCGGATGGTCCGCTTGACCGATGCTCGCTAAGCTGAGCGTTACGAAGCTCGTCAGCGGCGTCGCTTCGAGGAAGCCGCCGTTACTGGGTTGAATTGATTCGAGCGTCCGTAGGCTGCCACTCTTGGAGAGCCAGCGGATGAAGCGCATGATCGGATTCCAAGGCGGTCGATGATGGTAGACCGCCTGGCCGATGGCGATGAGGGCAGGCAGCGCGTAGCTGACAACGGGTAGTCGCAAGAACCGAAACAACGCCTGGGGAAAGCAAGCCAATTCAAACGGCAGCGACGGCACTTCTTTCCACGCGACGAGGCCCGCGAGGGCGCTCGTCATAAGTATCGGCACGGAGAATGTCCGATCTTTGCCATATCGTCGCCGCACGGCCTCCGCGAGTTGCTCGGGTGTTGTGCCGTAGCGCGAGTGCAACCACGCTTCAGCCCGCGCGCGGCTATCGGGATAGCGCTCGGCGGCGCCCGCGAGAAAAAAGGCGGCCCGGCAGAGCATGGTCGTCGAAATGTTGCTGACGCTCTTAGTAGTGTCGCCCCAACCGCCGTCGGCATTTTGGTGGGCGGCAAGCCAATCGAGGCCGAGCGTGATGAGAGGATCGAACGAACCGTGAATTGCGGTAGATTTTTGAACTTGCGCTAGCGCCGCGACCGCGACGGCAGTGGACAAGGCCGACGTAGACAGCTCGCCGACCCAGTGGCCTTCGGGAGCACGCTCGGCGAGCAAGGCGCGGAATGCGGTCTCATAGGCTTGCTCGCAACGGCTGTCCCAAGTGATTGGCGACGGGTCGGCGGCTGGGACGTCATTCGCCATCGCGGACCACCGGCTTGGTTGGGTCGAAGAGCAGCCACATCAGAACCGCGACGATGTAAACCGAGCCATAGGTGATGAAGTTAATCTGCCAACCCGTGTTTTTCGTCTCTTCGGAAAATTGCTGCAGGATCGTCCCGGTCAGGACGCCGGCCACGGCACCCCCAAGGTTGCCGATCGTATTCATGCAGCCCGAAACGATACCGGAATACTGCTTGCCGATGTCGAGAGCGCTCGCCCAAGTGGCTCCCATTGTCAGGTCATTGAAAAACGCGGCCAATGCAATGGCAAGGACAAACCATTCCGGCGATGTTGCAAACATGGCACCGAAATAGCACAGGCCACAAACTGAATGCCCAAAGACGCCAAACAATCGCCGACCCCATTTGCGGTCGCCGGTTTTTCGTATGAACCAATCCGTCAACAGCCCGCCGCCGAGACACGCCAGGGACCCGAGCAGCAACGGCGACCCCGCCATGAGGCTGACAGCCCAAAAACCATACTTCTCCTGCGTCACGCCATAATGCGTGCGGAGATACTTGGGCAGCCAGGTGATATTGAAGTACCACCCATACGACATGCAGAAATACATGACGCACAAGAGCCACAGGTTGTAGTTGGTCAGGATCTTGCGCCATGGCACATTGGCATGGGAATTTGACGGCGCCGCCGCGTGGGCCTCGCTCGACATGCCGCGGATGTGGGCCAGCTCGGCCTCGTTGACGTTCGGGTGTTGTTCGGGCCGATCGCGAAACCACCAGGCAAAGGCGCCGCACCAGAGTAGGCCGAGGCCGCCGAACATCCAAAACGTTTGGCGCCAAGGAACCACTTGAAGCAGGCCGAGCACGATAAACGGCGTCACACCACCCATGAATTGCCCCGCCATCCAAACGGCCCCCTGTGCCGAGCCGCGCTCGACGAACGGAAACCAGTTGTGGAGGGCGCGAGCGATATTGGGGAAGGCCCCAGCTTCACCCATGCCGAAGAGAAAGCGAACAGCGACGAGTCCGGCGAATGCCAACCAGGGCGTCGCCGGGCTCGGCCAGATGCAGCCGGTTAGCGATGTAAATACCGACCACCAGAGGACGATTCGAATCAGTGTGCGGCGCGGCCCAAAAATATCGCCGAGCCAGCCGCTTGGCACCTCGAAGAGGGAATAGGCGAGCGCGAAGGCGGTGAACAGCCAACCCATTTGGGTTTCGCTCAGCTGAAATTCTTCCGTGATCGGCTTCTCTACCTGTCCGAAACAGACACGATCCAGATAGGTAATCATCGACAACTGCGCAAGCGAAAGCCAGCACGGTAAAGCGCACCGAGGAGCGGCGCGCCGGTATGCTGGGCTTGAAGAAGTCGCTGTTCATACGGCGTGGGGGGCCAGTTGTTCGGGTGGGAGAGCGAACGAGCAGTTACCACGAATAACACGAATTGACACGAATGAAAGACAAAAAAAGAGAAGGGCTTGTGAGAACCGGGGTTTTGACCCGTCCCAGCCCTCCTCTTTGATGCGGTTTACTCGTGATTACGCGGCATTTGCATCGGCGGAGGATTTGACAAGAAAATCAGGGCATCTTGGGCGGAGTAGGGGCCTTGCGTGGCTCGAGCTTCATTTTGCCGGCGATGCCATCGGGGACGATGCCGAAGTAGAGGTCGTCAGCCGAGTCGGTGACGACGCCCTGAAACAGGATGCGGTTGGCCACGCGGGCATCATAAACGGTGACGACCTTGTTGCCCGGCAGCGTGATCGACGGCGACTTGTCGCCCTTGGCGATGAGATAAGGCCGATCACGGACTACCGCACCTCTGACCACCGTCACGGCCTGAACGATGACAGCTGCGCCGGAATCGTTGGTAATGGTCACGGAGCCTGCCGTAGCGAGGGCTGGCCAGAGCAGCACGAGAAGCAAAGCCGCTACCCGCGACCGCCCTTTCCCGGCTGTAAACATCTGGCGAATCATCGCTAAACCTCGATACGAACAACACTTCGGGCAAATAGAAGCACGAATCGTGCTTTGCGGACGTCAAGAGAACGTTTGGGCTGCGGATACTTGCGCAGCGTTAACAACAACACTACAAATAGTGGCGCGGCGAGAAGGTTGCAATTGAAATCCGGATAAAGAATGTCTCTTCACGAGCCGAGAGCGTCAGCTTCCGGAGAAAATCTGAGCGAACGTGACGCGCTCCGGTCGCTTACGCTCCCGGCTCCTGAAGAGCTTCGAGCACCTCGCCCAACACCCTCAAGCACGTATCCACTTGTGCCGCGCTCACGCACAGCGGTGGGCAGAAGCGAATGGCGCTTTCGCCGCAGCCCAACAACAGGAGGCCGTGCTGGAAAGCTGTTTGAACAACGATTTCACGCAACCCGTGATCGAATGTATACGGTTCACGACTCTTCACGAGGTCCATTGCCACCATCAAGCCCAGGCCACGCACGTCGCCGATGACTTCGTGTTGCTGCCGCAGTTTACGTAGACCGTCTTTGAGCTGTTCGCCGCGCTCGGTGGCGTTGGCCATGTAGCCTTGTTCGAGAAGGTCGATCGTGGCGAGCGAAGCGCGACAGCTGACGGGGTTGCCGCCGAAAGTCGACGCATGACTGCCGCTGGGCCAATCCATTACTTCGTCCCGGGCGATGATTGCCCCGAGCGGCATGCCGCTGGCTATCCCTTTCGCCAGGCAAATAATATCCGGCACGACGTTCCAATGCTCCACCGCGAACATCTTGCCCGTTCGACCCATGCCGGATTGAACCTCGTCTGCCACCAGCATGATGCCGTAGGTATCGCAAAGCCGCCGCAACGCCGGTAGGAATCCAGCGGGCGGCACGTGATAGCCGCCCTCCCCCTGAATCGGTTCCACGAAGATCGCGGCCACTTCGTCAGGCGGAGCGGTTCGCTTGAACAGCGAATCCTCGATCGCCTGAACGCAAGCGCAGCGGTCGAGGGAACAGACGCCGCACATGCGCGGATACGGAACGTGGTGAATATCTGGTACCAATGGAGCGAAACCGCGACGATGAACGAGCTTGGAACCAGAAAGCGACATGGCGCCATAAGTCCGCCCATGAAACCCGCCGAAGAAAGCGACGGCGCGCGGCCGGCCGGTATGATAGCGAGCGAGCTTCAGGGCCGCTTCGAGCGCCTCCGCTCCGCTGTTCGTGAAAAACACGCGATTGCGACCGCCGGGGCTGAGTTCGGCCAGCCGCTGCGACAGATCGATCTGAGGCTGATAATAGAAGTCGGTCCCCGACATGTGAATTAACTTCTGCGCCTGTTCGGTGATCGCCGCGACGACCTTGGGATGGCAATGCCCCGCTGCGGTCACGGCGATTCCGGCGGTGAAGTCGAGAAAGAGATTGCCGTCGACATCTTCGATTACCGCGCCGCTGCCGCGCTCGACGACGAGAGGATAAACCCGCGTGTACGATGGCGAGACGAAGCGAGCATCGCGGTCGAGCAGGGCTTGGGCGCGTGGCCCCGGGAGAGGGGTCTTTATTTCAGGGACGGTTCGATCGTCAAAGTGCCACATGGGGGAGCCTCCATACAGGAAATGCCACAACGCGCGAGCGCGCTCGCCTATCGGCTCGCGGCTAATCGTTGCCCTCGATCGCTGTCGTTAGCCCCTGCGCCATCTTCACTTCCGTGCCGTGGTTTACGGTCCATGCCGTCTTGTGGGTCACCGCCTCGACCAAACCCGCGGCGGACGGATGGCCGTTGCCGCTCTTTTTCACGCCGCCAAATGGCAGATGAACCTCGGCCCCGATGCAGGGCAGATTGACATAGCCCATGCCATATTCGCATTCATCGCGGAAGAAGCGCATCGCTCGATAATCTTCCGTAATCACCGCGAGCGAAAGGCCATAATCCGTGGCATTATAAATCTGCACCGCTTCCTCGTTCGTTCGGAACGGGATCAGCGCGAGATGCGGCCCGAAGACCTCTTCACGGAGACAGCGCGCGTCGGCCCGATGGGCCATCTGATAGATGAAAGGCGACAAATACGATCCTGTGTGGTCCTTGCCGGTGAGCGGCCCGCCATCGAGCAGGACCTTGGCCCCTTCTTGTTTGGCGAGGCCGTTGTAATGCACAACCTTCTCCACCGCGCCGCGGTGGATCAGAGGGCCCGTGAAGTTACCTGCGTCGAGCGGGTCGCCGATGTGTAGACTTTTCGCCTTGGCGACGAGCTGAGCCGCAAAGCGGTCCATGAGCGATTCATGAACGATGATGCGGCCCGCCGAGACGCAACGCTGGCCGCTCGTTTTGAAGCCACTGATCAAGGCGCAATTCACAGCGAGGTCGAGTCGGGCATCCGCGCAGACGATGACCCCGCTTTTGCTACCCATCTCACAGGCGACATTGCGATCGAAGAACTCGGCGGAAATCTGCTGGATGCGATGGCCGACGTCGTAACTGCCCGTGAAGAGGACAACGTTGACATGGCGGTTGCGAACGAGAGCCTCGCCGATCGAGCCGTCGCCATGAACGAGATTGAGTACGCCGGGCGGGAACCCTGCTTCTTCAAAGAGTTCCGCCAATTTCTGACCGACGGCGGGCGTATCCTCCGACGGCTTGAAGACCGCCGTGTTTCCTTCGATCAGGCTCGGCCCGAGCATCCAGAGCGGCACGGCGAACGGAAAATTCCACGGCGTGATGACGGCGACCACGCCCCACGGCTTGCGCCGCATGAAAGCGTCTTTTTCCTCGATCTCGGAAGCAAGAATGTCGCCGATCGGCATCCGGCCGGTGCCGAAGACGTACTGGATCATGTGCAAGCCTTCGATCACTTCGGCCCGACATTCGGTGATGACCTTGCCACACTCGCGGGCCATCAGCTGGGCCAAGAGATCGACGTCGCGCTTGACGAGTTGGGCCAACTGATCGAATAGTTCCGCGCGGCGAATGCGGCTCAGCCTGCGCCAGGCCGGATAAGCCGCTCGCGCAGCCGCAACGGCCGCGGCGGCATCGTCCGCCCGGCTTTTCGGGAATTGGCCGACGATCTCGCCTTCATGGGCGGGGTTGTAGCTCACGAAGGTCTGGTCCTGGACCAGCGTCTGCCACTGCCCGGCAATCAGGTTTCGTCCGGTAAGAATAGTTGGCGTGGAACGACTCATAGCTCCTGCCTCACGTTGCTGAGAGCGTCGGTATCCCTGGATGTGCGGGGATGCTCATTCGAGTTTGTCGATCTATTTAATTATACGAGCAGCACCGTCGGCGCGAACCGCAGGCAAGCCTGAGCGTAAAGGGAGAGTGGGATAGAGAAAAAGTAAGTTCTTGCTGTCCCGCGGCGGCGCGGTCGGAGTATAATCCGAGAACGTCGACCCTATTCGAGGTTGCGCGGCCAGATGCCACGATCTCCGCGCGTGGAACGAATGACACTATGCCCGCGTTGATAACTACCAAAGGGCCGAATCCTGGTCAGCGCTATGAGTTGGGCCAGGACGTCACGGCTATTGGCCGCGAGCCAGACGCCGAGATCTTTCTCGAATCACTCGCCGTCAGCCGGAAACATGCTCAAATCGTCCGCCGCGACGGAGCCCTTTTTGTCGAGGATACCGGCAGCAGCAACGGCACTTGGCTGAACGGCACGCGCATTTCCGGCCGAACAGCGCCTCACGGATAGCGACGAAATCCAAATCGGGCCGTACGTGCTGACGTTGCGGGACGACCCGGTCGTCAAATCCGACGAGCGCGATCCGATCGTTCGAGCCTCGATCAGCGCCCAGCGGTCGAATTACGATATCTTCACACAAAATCCGTCGCAAAAACTTCAGGTCATTCTCGAGATCTCACTTTACCTGAGCCAAACGCTTGATCAGGAAGTGTTGTTGCATCGGCTCTTGGAGAGCTTGCTGCGTCTTTTTCCCCAGGCCGACCGAGGTATGGTCTTGCTCTGTGAAGGCGGTCGTTACCTCGTCCGCGCTCAGCGTAGCCGGCAAGGGGGAGCTAATGTCGATCATGCCTTTAGCCGAACCATCGTGCGGCGCGCTCTCGATGAGGGCGTGGCCCTACTGAGTGAGGACGTCCGCGCGGATCCAAACCTTAATATGACGGCCACGGTTGTTTCGCTCCAATTGAGATCGTTTATGTGCGTACCCCTGTTGGGCCGTGAAGGCGGCAAGCTAGGGGTGATCCAGCTCGACAGCACGCGCACATCGGAAACGTTTCGGAACGACGATCTCGAGATGCTGACCGCTGTCGCGCTTCAAGTCGCTGTCGTGCTGGAAAATGTCACACTGCACCAAATCCAGCTGCGCGAAGCGCGGATGGCACAAGAGCTGACGACGGCGCGTGAGGTTCAGCAGCAGTTCCTGCCGCGCGAATTCGGCGCGCTGCAACCGCGCGGCACTGAATTGTTCGCCCAGGTATTGCCCGCTCGTTCGGTGTCCGGCGACTTGTATGACTTTGTCCCGTTGCCCGATGGCCGGCTCGCACTTCTGCTGGGCGACGTCTCAGGCAAAGGAATGCCGGCGGCGTTATTCATGATTGCGGTGCGGACGCTCTTTCGGCATTTAGCGCCGTCGTCGAAAACCCCAGCCGAGCTGCTGCAGCAGTTACATGTTGCCTTAGCCGCCGACAACCCGACCAACAAGTTCGTCACTCTTTTGCATGGCATATTCGATCCGGGCGACAACTCGGTGCGATTAGTCTCTGGGGGTCACCTGCCGCCATTGCTGCGACGCGCGGACGGATCGGTGTCTCTTGTCGAAGTCCAACCCGGCCCGGTGATCGGTTTTTCTCTCCTGCCGGTTTGCGACATCGGAGAATTGACGCCAAAAGAAACGCGTATTGTCCTCGGGCCTAACGAAACCTTAATGCTTTACACCGATGGCTTCACTGAGGCTTTCGACCCAGAGCGCAAGAACATGTTCGGCGTCGAGCGTCTCAGCGATGCTTTCGGCGGGCCGCGAACCCAGTTGCCGCTCGACCAATGTGCGCGCGAGATAAGCAGCACTATAAAGCGGTTCACGCGCGAAGAGGAGTTGCAGGACGATCAAACGCTGTTATTTTTGCGGCGCAAGTGACGGGCTCGTATTTCATAAGCGCTCATCCGTTCCCCGCATCGTTGTCAATGCGTTTAGTGCTCGTGTTCGCGCGTCGCCGTGATCGACAATCGGCTTTGGGTATGTCCCCCCTAACTTCACTCCGGCCTCAGCCAACAAGATCGGTGGCGCTTGCCACGGCTTGTGAATCCAGGCGTTCGGCAATCGTGACAATTCGGGCACCCATTGCCGGATATAGTCAGCCTCGGCATCGAACTTTTCCCCTTGGCTCACGGGATTGAAAATGCGGAAGTACGGTGCGGCATCGGCGCCGCAACCGGCCGTCCATTGCCAGCCAAGCGTGTTGCTTGCCAGATCGGCATCGACGAGGGTGTCCCAAAACCAGCGCGTCCCGGCTTGCCACGGCAGTAACAGATGCTTCACGAGAAATGAGGCCACCACCATGCGGACGCGGTTGTGCATCCAGCCGGCGGCCCAGAGCTGACGCATACCAGCATCAACCAATGGATATCCGGTTTGTCCCTTTTGCCAGGCGCGGAGGGCCTTGGGGTCCTCGCGCCACTGGAAAACGGCAAACTCGTGGCGCAGCGGTTGGTCGGTGGTTGCCGGGAAATGATAGAGGAGGTGATAGGCGAACTCGCGCCAAAAAACCTCCTTGAGAAAGACCTCGGCCCCAGTTGGTAACGGTAGGCCGACTTTCTTTCGGACGGAGTGAAAGACCGTGCGCGGACTGATCTCGCCGAAGTGAAGATAAGGTGAGAGAGCGGACGTGCCGTCGCTCGCCGGCTGATCGCGGTTGTCGCGATAGCCAACGATTGCCCGATCGAGAAAGCCTTCGAGCCGCGCCAGGGCGCCGGCTTGGCCGGGCTTCCAGGCCTGACGCATACCCGAGGCCCAATCGATTTTTGGCTCTAGACCTAGCTCAGCGATCGGCACCGACTTCGGCCAGCGCGCGGGAGACATTAAGGAATCGGGCGCGGCTAAGGGCTTAGGCGGTGCCGGAAGCGCGTTACATGCGCGCCAAAACGGCGTGTAAACCTGATAAGGACGATCTTGTTTAGTGCGTATTTCCCAAGGCTCGAACAACAACGAGGAGTTCAAGCTTTCGGCCCTTAAGCCATGCGCTCTCAAGGCCGTTTTGACGGTCGTGTCTCGTTGAATGACGGCCGGCTCGTAACGACGGCTCCAAAAAACGGCGCTGGCCTCTGTCTCGCGCGCAGCTTTTCCAGCTCTGTCAGGGTCGGCCCCTCCCGCACGATCAAGCGCGAGCCGAGGCGCCGCAAATCGGCGTCCAGGGCGCTGAGCGACTGATGCAACCACCAGCGCGAGGCGGCACCGGGCTGCCACGGGCCTTCTTCTTCGGGTGCCCAGATAAAGACAGGAATAATCGGTTCGCCACGCGCTACCGCGGCGGCGAGAGCGGGATGATCGTCGAGCCGGAGATCGAGACGAAACCAGACGAGAGTTGTTGACATCGTCGTAAGCCTTTACGCCAGCTCAAGAGAGAGCCGGCGCGAACTCACGCGGCCTGGCTCTGCGGATTCTGAACGGAAGATTTATAGGCGCTGATGATCTCGTCCGTCGGGCCGGTGCGAATCATGCGACCATGATCCATCCAAACGACGCGATTGCAGATCTGTGATAATGCAATCAAATCGTGACTGACGACGACCATCAGCTGCGCCTTGGCCATCATCTGCCTCATTCGCTCACGGGCTTTTTGTTGAAAAGAGAGATCGCCGACCGAGAGGACTTCGTCGATGAGCAGGATTTCGGGGTCGATGGCCGTGGCGATCGAGAACGCCAGCCGGACTTGCATGCCGGCGGAGTAATAACGAACGGGCATGTTCATGAACTCGCCCAGTTCGCTGAATTCGGCGATCTGCGTCAGCTTGGCTTTGAGCGTTCGCGGCGTCTCGCCTTGCAGGTAGCTGCGGAAGCGAATGTTCTCCCAACCGCTGGCCTCGGGCTCGAAGCCAAGATTGATATCGAAAAGCGAGCTGACCCGGCCCTCGACGATGAGCCGGCCGCTCGTCGGTGTGTAGATGCCGGCCAGGAGCTTGAGCAGAGTGCTCTTGCCGGCGCCGTTATGGCCGATGATGCCGATGCGGTCGCCTTGCTCGACCTCGAAATCCAGGTCCTGGAGCGCTTTGACTTCCATGACTGGGTTGCGCGAGCGGCGGAAGAGTTGGCCGACGAGAAATTCCTTGAGCGTCACGCGCGTATGCTTGCGAACGCGGAAGGTGAGGCCCACATCATGCAGGTCGATTCGCGCCATCGTGGCGATACCTCACGGACGAGAGGAAGAGAGTTTAGCCGCACCAACGGTGGTTGTGGCAAGGTCTCCTGACCTTGCCACTCGTTCGACCGTAGGTCTCGACTTACCCTGATGCTGTTGAGACCTTCGGTCGTGGCCAGTGGCAAGGTCAGGAGACCTTGCCACAACGGCGTTATTTCAAAGCGATCGTCTCACGACTCGCGGCGAAACGGTCGGTTACAAGTGAAAGATCAGTTTGCGTTCTTCGTACCTTAGCGCCAACGTAGCCATTAGGAACGTGACCGCTGTGATACCAAACGCAACTCCGAGGAGAGCTGGGTTCGGCACATGCCCATAAATGATCGGTTCGCGCAGTAATTTTAAGAACCTGGCGAATGGATTGAGCTGGATCAAGAGGAGACCGTAGGGCCTCTCGCCGATCAAATCTTCTTTGTACATGATCGGGGTGAGATAGAAGAGAGCCTGAAAAAGGATCTCGCTTATCTGTTTTGTATCGCGGAAACGGACGGTGGCCAAGCCAAAGAGCACGGCAAGCGACCAGCCGAAGATACCCAGGAGCGTAAGAGTCGGTATCAGGCATAAGAGATCAAACGGGGTCGGCACGCGCAGGCCTGTACAAACGCATAGGCAAGCTACCATGAGGATTGCCAGCAAAAAATGAAACGAGGCTCCGAGTAAAGAGCGTAGAGGATAAATAGCCATCGGAGCAGGAAACTGCCGAATATACGACTCGCCCTGAAAGAAACAAACACAGCCGGCCGTGGTGACGGCCATGATGAAGCTCCAAAAGGTCAAGCCCATCATGACGGCGGGAGCGAATTCCTTGATGTCCTGCTTCAAGAGCTGGCTAAAGATGACACAAATAACGATCGTCATGCCAATGGGATTGAGTAACGACCAGCCAAAACCGAGGACGGATCCACGATAACGTGATCGCAAGTCGAGCCTCACCAGCGAAAGCCAGAAGTAGCGACATTGCCAGATGGCCTTCGAATACGCAAGCATCGCGGACCGTTCCTCCACAGCACAGGTGCAAGGGCGTTCACAAGAGAAGCGGACGATGGACTATTCCCCCATGACCGCTTTGCTGATAACATGGGGCTAGGAAAAATACAACGCAACCTTGGCTCGCCAAGAAGCACTTTGCAGTCGTCGGCAGAATGCGAAAATGCCGCCAGGCAAGTCGGTGCGCGAGAATTTGCCCAGGGAAGTTGATGATTCTGTCGGTGGTGGCGGTGATGGGAATCGTTGTTGTTGCATCGGCAGTTCCCGAGACGAGGCGCCTGACGGCGCGGATAGGGGGAGGTCAAGGCGGTGCGCGGTAAGAGAGAAATTTTTCTCTTAGCGCAAGCTGGCTACCTTTTACAATTCCATTTAGTGTCGCGTCCCTCAGTCGCACTGCGACAATACAACGCACCTCGGTATCCTTCTGGTGTCAGGGGGTCAGGAAAATGGTCGAAGTCCGTCGGCTCAGGGCCGTCGGGATGTTGCTATCCCTCGCGGCCGTCGTGGCATGTTCGCAGGTCTGGGGCGAGCCCGGGCGCGATAAAGCCAAATCACTCGACAATGATCGAAGTTCGAAGTCCGGATCCCCCAGCCAAGGGGAGGATCGTCGTTTCGCCGAGGAACTCGGCCAATCGCGGTTCCTCAATCAACCGGTCATCCTTTACCCAAGCGTCCGGGATGGCAAAACCTATTTGGGTCTGCAGCTCCAGCCCAAGCTCGATGACGTGCCCGTTCGTCCGCGCGATTATGCCCTCCTGGTTTCGACCTCGGCGAGCATGACGCAAGCGGCGCTCGGCCAGGCCATAAACCTGGTGACGAGCCTGTCAGCCAAGCTCAATCCAAATGACCGAATTTCCGTGTGGACCGTCAATACGCGGCCTCACAACCTGACGCGCGGCTTCGAGTCCAGCAAAGCGATCGAAAAAGTCGTCAAGACTCTGGAGGCGGAGTTCCCGGCCGGGGCCGTCAACCTCAAGCAATCTCTGACTGAAGTCATCAAGGGCTTCGAGGACCAAAGCGGCGACGGCCGGCAAAAGGTCATCGTCTTCCTTGGCGACGGCAAAAGCCTTGCCGGTCCAGTCGATGGAGACGATCGCGCGACTCTCGCGAATCGGATGGTCAAGAATCAAATCAATTTCTACAGCGTTCCGCTCGGAGCCAGGCTCGACCCGGTTACTCTTCACGGCTTCGTGAATGCGACCGGTGGCCGGGTCGTTCGTCATTCGGACACGACCAAGCCGGAAGCGACAATCGCCGAGCTGACCCAAGCGGTCGCGGCGCCGGTCCTTTATCCTACCAAGCTTCAGGTTTCCGCGGATGTTGAAGACCTTCTTCCCGGTAAATTGCCGCCGCTGCGTCGCGACGTAGCCACTCTGGTCGTCGGCAAGATCAAGCCGGGCCCGCAGCTGAGCTACGAGTTGACCGGCACTGTTGCAGGCAAAGTCGTGACCGTGAAGAGCACGTTGACCTTGCCTGAACCGGAAACGGATAACTTCTTCCTCGTCCATGTTCTCAATCAATGGAAAGACCAGAAGGATCGCCCGGCCATGATCCAGGCCGACCGCGCCCTGGCTTATGCTTACGAGCAAAACCAGATGGCTCGGTCCGATCTTCTGTCGAAGGCTGATTGGGCCCTCGAAGAGCGCAAACTCGACGTGGCATTGCGGTTGTACAAGCAGGTCGAGGAAATCGACCCGGACAATAAGCGGGCCAAGGCGGCGATCGACGTCGTCGAAGACCTGCGCTCCGGAAAAAAGAAGATTGAAGATCTCGAAAGTATCGTGGTGCCGAATGAGAAAGACATCATCATTCGTGGCGGCGCAGGCAAGAAAGCGCAGCGCGGCACGCGTGAAGTTCTCGCCAAGGCAGACACTGAAGAGATGCGCCAAGCGATCCGCGACGGCGCTCAACCTCCGCCGCTGCCCGATGAGCGCAATCTTTTGAAAGATGTCAAAGCTCGTCAGGAAATCGCCGGCGATCAAGCCTCGCGCATGGTCGAAGACGCGATCCGCGAAGCCAATCGGCTCGTGAAGGTCCGACCGGAAGAAGCGATGCAGTTCCTCGAACGGACCCGGGATGGCATCCAGGCGAATTTGGACATCAGCCCACGCGACCAGATGGCGCTGGCCGGCCGCATCGAACGTCAGCTGCAACAGCTCAAGCCGTTGGCCGCGACGGTTAAACGCGATCAGGAGCAGACGATGCTGGCGATGGCACGGCGTGATGCCGCTGTCAGTCGAGCTAATGTCGAGATTTCCCGACAAGAGCTGGTCCGCGAACGGTTGCGCGTGTTCCATAGCCTGATGAACCAGGGCCGCGAACTACGTGCCAACGAGTTGGCTCAACGGATGGTCCAAGACCTTGTGGCTCAGGGCCAGCCGATTCCGCAATCGGTTACGGTTGCCTATTACCAATCTCTCGCCGGTTATCACCTCCGCGAGACTCGTGACATTCGCCGTCAGACCGAGGAGCGATTCCTGGCGACTCTCCTCCGCGTGGATAAATCCCATATCCCGTTCCCTGACGAACCGCCAATCGAGTTCCCATCCGACACGCTCATCAAGGAATTGACGCGTGATCGGTTCTCGAATTGGGCGGAGTGGTCGCGCTATCGCAAAGATCGTTATGAAGTGCAGAGCTTCGGCGCTTCGATGCCCAAGCGTGCTTTTGAACTTCGTAGCATGTTGGACGAAGTCATCGATGACTTCCAGGGGTTCACCGACGCGAAAACGACCTTCAAAGATGCGATGGATTACCTGGCGAACGACCTTTTGAAGGATCGCGGCAAGTCGTTCACTTGGGAAATCAACTCGAAAGCATTTGAATACGATGCTGGCGGCGCTGGTGGCAAGGCTTCGGACATCGAAGGAACATTGATTGCGGAGAATAAGCCGTTCCCCGCGATGAAGAAGGTCACGCTCAGCACCATCCTTCGTCGATTGCTCGCGAAGATCCCGTCCACGACGGGTGCCACGTATATGATTCGGCGTGACGTGATCGAGATCACGACCGAAAAGTTTTTCAGCCTCGAAAAGTCGATTCGCGTCTATCCGGTTGCCGATCTGGTTCTCCAGATTCCAGGCCCGGGCCAGTTCGCTCAACAGAACTTCATTAACAACACCGGCATCATCGGCGTTCTCGGTGGTGGTATTGCCAGCATTGGCGGTATCGGTGGTCTCGCTGGCATCGGCGGCGGCCTCGCCGGCCTTGGTGGCGGTCTCGCTGGCATCGGCGGCGGCCTCGCTGGTCTCGGCGGTGGTCTCGGCGGCTTAGGCGGCGGCCTCGCTGGTCTCGGCGGTGGTCTCGGCGGCTTAGGCGGCGGCCTCGCTGGTCTTGGCGGTGGCCTCGGTGGCGGTCTCGCCGGTCTCGGCGGTGGCCTCGGCGGCCTCGGTGGCGGTCTCGCCGGTCTCGGCGGTGGTCTCGGCGGCGGCCTTGCCGGTATAGGCGGCGGTCTCGCCGGCTTAGGCGGCGGTTTAGGCGGCGGCCTTGCTGGTATCGGTGGCGGTTTAGGCGGCGGTCTTGCCGGCATCGGCGGTGGCCTTGCCGGCATCGGCGGCGGCGGTCTTGCCGGCATCGGCCAAGGTGCCCAAGGTGGTTTTCAGGGTGGCGGCGTCGGTCTACAGCAAAATAGCCAGGACCGCGTCCTCATCACACTGATCAAGCAGGTCGTGGGTGGGCCCAAGACTTGGCGCCAGACCTACAACCCGTTCACGGGTGATCCGATTACGAATCCGAACGATCCGAACGCCAATGTCACCGATCCTTTGGACGGCGGTGATGACAATCAACTTGGCTTCTATTCCGTCTCCATGGCCCTCGTCGTCAAGGCTTCGTCGCGCGTGACTTCACGCGTCTCGAGCCCGATTTCGCCGAGTCCTATTGGTGGCGTCGCCGGCATGAATGTCGGTGGCTTCTCCGACCGAGCAAAACGGGCAATGGTCGTCGGCAGCATCGGCGATCCGAATGGGCCGATTGCCGAGGCTCTCGACAAAGAGCGGATGGCCGATCCAAAGACGATGTGGGACGAGGCCTTGTCGAAAGGCGAGACCGAACCAGGTCTCATTATCGCCGTGGCCGACTTCCTGGCTCAAAACGACAAATTCGACCATGCCGCCGAGTTGCTCAAGGCAGCGCTCAAGCGTGGCGTCGTGGTTCAGGCTTGGGTTTATCAAGCTTTGGCCGTGGCCTTGCGTGAATGTGGCGGCTCGCCCGAGGAAATCGAGCGCGCCGAAACGTCCGCAGCGGAACTCGAGCCACTCGATTCGCTGGGCTTCATCAAGGCCGCGAAGTCCTTGATGGCCAACAAGAGCTACGACCGTGCCTTGGCCTTCCTCCATGAGGCGGCTCGTCTGGCGCCGGATACGTCAGCTCCTTATGTCGAAGCACTCTTGTGTGCTGAACTGGGCCGCGATCGCCGAGCCATGGAATGGGCGGCGGGCAACCTACTCAAACGCGATTGGTCCGCCAATAGCAAGGTTTTGCATGCCAAGGCGAACCAGAAAGTCGACGCGTTGGCGGCCTGGCTTGACGAAGCCGGGCGCAAGGACGAGGCCATTTCGATGCGTGAAAACGTCGCCGTGGCACGGCAGCGGGATCTCGTTATCAAGATGTCGTTCCAGGGCGAAGGCAGCCTGCATCTCCGCGTCAAAGAGCCGAGCGGCAGCGAGTGTACGTCCTACAATCGACAGACGATTGGTGGCGGCACGCTGATCGGTGAGTTACTTTCGGAATCCCGTTCGGAGACCTATCAGGCGTCGCAGGCCTACTCCGGGGACTATATCGTTCGAGTCGAACGCGTCTGGGGCAAACCGCAAGGCGGCAAGGCTCAGATTCGCGTCATCCGTCATCAGGGCACGAAGGACGAGCAGGAAGATGCGCCGATCACGATCAATGTCGACGGCCCGCAACCGTTCGTCAAGATCGCGCTAAACGGCGGTCGTCGCACCGAAGCGGCGTATGTCCCACCTGCCGCCGCGGAATTGCGGACGGAGATGGAAACGTCCAAGCCGTTGCCGACGTCCGATCGGGTGCTCGCCGATCTGCGTAACCTCGCGGATCCCGAGGTGACCGGCGTCGAACGCGGCTTCAAGCTTTTGGGTGGATCGAATGGTGCGGCCTATGCACCGGCTGCGATGCCAGCTCCCTCGGCCCCCAGCCCGAACGATCGGACGACCTATCAGACCAAGGTAGCGTCGTACGTCGCAAACACGCTGGACATCACGGCTCAGGCCGTGTTGTCGGCCGACCGCAGTCAAATGCGGATCTCTCTGGCTCCGGTATTTACCAACAGCCAGATTCAGACTCCGCAGGCGATGGTAAACAATCCGCTCATCCCGGGAGGGTCTACCCAACCGTAAGGTAAGCGCGATTGCCTTATCCGAGCCTGAAGCGTAAGCGAAGAGCGTTTTGTCAAATAAATGCTCTTCGCTTACGCTTCAGGCTCGGTGGCGTTTGGTCGTTCGTGTTTTTTGCTTTGTTGTTGAACGTGTCAAACAAGTGCTATACTATACGGGGCTACTTTAGCCCTAACCTGACCGCTTCTTCCGTTCGTGATTCCACGATTCTGGAAATGGTTGGGCGGCGCCCGATGGATTGCTTCATGCCAGCGCAACTGCTTTCCCTGAGCAGCGGCCCCAACATACTGTTGGACAAGCCGATATTGTTGCTGGGCCGCCATCCAGAATGCGATATTCAAATCGATTCACGCAAAATCTCGCGCCGCCATTGCTGCATTGCTCAGATTGGCGAACATCTGGTCGTGCGCGATTTGGGAAGTATGAATGGCATTCGGATCGACGGGGAGCGGGTCGTCGAGGGCCGGCTGAAAGAAGGGGCGGAGCTGACGATTGGCAACAATCGCTATCGCGTCACCTGGGAGGCAGCTGCGGAACTCGAAACGCCTGGTCTCCGCAATCTCAACGCCAAGCACGGCGCACCAAGACTCGATATCGCTGAAGATGACATGCTCGAATCGTGCGACGATCCGGTGCCTTTGCCAGAGCCGCCGGTCCCGGGCCGGGCTAAGCCACCCGTTCCAGTAGCGCGGCCGCTATCACCATTCGCGTCAGACTTGCCGCCGGTCCTGCCGAGCGAGATGCGGCTCGCGCCTGGAAGCGACATCATGCACGGCGTCGATTCGCACCCGCCCATGTAAAACGAATTGCGGTGCGAATCCTCAATCCTTCTGCAATCCCAGCGCGGCACCAATCGACGCATAGCTTTTCGCTGGTTCGCTCAAGCCCTCCACCTTTTTCAACCAGCCCTCATCTAGCTTCACATTGTTCCGAAATAGTGCCGCTTGACCGAGCAGCCGCTCGAGCGACTTCGCGTCGACAGCGGCGAAAGCGTCTTCCTCCGTGACTTTCTTCTCGCGTGCCATTTTGCCACGGGCCAAGGCAAGCTGCGCCCGGCTGTGCAATACCGGGTCTTTTATATCCTCTAAAACAGCTTTTATGGAATCGTCCTGCTGTCCGGCCTGGGCGGCAAGTTCAATCAAGCGCGGCAACGACCAGGCCAATTCCGGCATCATTTTCAACTCAGGAGCTACCCACTTCAGCGCCGCGTCGATCGCGGTGTTGTCACTCTTCGCGTTCTCAACCGCGCTGAGCAGGCCGATGAGACGCAGCTCGGGTTTGAGCTGCATCCACTCTACTTTTTGCGCCGGTGACGATATTGGCCAGGTTGAGCGCGTCCTCTTTTTCGGCGGCGGGAAAGACCTGGTTTGCCAGATTTGTGACCCTGCTCTCTTGGCCTCGCTCTTTTAGCCGCTGAGCCACGGCGCGAAACGCCTCGCGCCTCGCTTCGGGAAGCTGAATCGCGTCGAGCGCCGCCCGGAAACTCTTGTGCGCATCCTCGAAGCTGACTCGTTCGCCCTTGTCGACTTCGTCCTGGCTGCCGCCGAGTTCGGTCTGCGCCAGGGCTATTTCGCCTAGCACCAGGTCGCGTTCGCTTAGGCCCCATTTGTTCGGTTTCGCCGGATCCTGCAACAAACTCACGGCCGAGTCGAGTTCCTTCTTCGCCTTGGCCGCCGGGTCGGGTAGATGGCTGCGAAGGTAGTATTGACCGACCAGGCAACGTAATGAGGCCAGGCCCTCGCGCCCCAGCGCGGCGGGCGCCTTGGGCGTGCCGACATAATCGGTGGCCGTCTTGAGCATCCGCTGTTCACGACTCGTGGCGAAGCGGTCGGCGACCAACCAGTAGCCGACGCCCAAGAGGACCAGAACCCCGGCGACGATCAGGCCGCGCGTGATTTTTTGTCCCACCGTCAGCGGCGGCCTGGCAACCCGCAAGATACCGGCATCCTCGAGCGCGCCTTTGTTGACCGTCGAAGCGTTGACCGAGCCCCAAGCGCCTTCCGGAGCCGGCTGGTCTGGCCGGCGGGCGCCGAGCGGCAAGCCATCGTTGAGCTGGCGCCAATCTTTTTTCTCACGCTTCGCCAATTCGGGGATTTTGATGATGCGGCGGCATTCCGGGCACGGTGCGCTTACCACAAAGCGCGGTGTCCATTTTGAGTTTCTCGCCGCACATCGGACACTCGAAGTCGATGAACTTCGGCTCTTCCTGCTCGGGCGGCGGCTCGTCGGCCAGCGCAGCCGCGGCAAGAGCCTCGAGTTCATGAGCGGAAGGGGCCGGAATTTTGGGCGGAGCAGACCCATTGGAGCCACTCTTTGGCGGCGCAGTGCCGGCATTGCCAGGCACGGTCAACATAGTCTTACAGGTAGGGCACTTCCCCTTTTTGCCCGCCATGGTGTCGGCAACCGACAGGGTGCGCTCGCAATTCGGACAAGTCACTTTAATCATGGCGCCGAAGTCCGTGGACCGCGAAATGAGAATGCCTGGCTTGATTCTAACAGTCCGGTAGCGGGAGTGGCTACGGGGCGATGATACCAGTGCCCGTCGGGGTCCGCGCCTTTACTGGAGCCCAGTGGCAACCTCGTGCTTTTCACTCTGTATACATCAGCAATACAGCCAGATCCGCTGGCGTGATGCCGCTGATGCGGCTGGCCTGGCCGAGATTCCCAGGCCTGATCGTGCTCAACTTTTCGCGCGCTTCTGCCGCGCAATTGCGTGATGCCGTTGTAGTCGAAATACTTCGGGATAGGTTTGCCCTCCAGGCGCTGAAAGCGCTCGATCTGCGCCGTCTGGCGGTTGATGTAGCCGGAGTATTTCGCCTCCAGCACGACTTGCTCGAGCGCGGCGGGAGGAGTCTTCAATTCCAAGATATTCGGGTCCATTTCGACGATGCGTTGCCATTCCACTTCGGTCCGGCGGAGCCAGGTTTCCAGCGTGTCGCCCTCGTGACGATGCGTTTTCAAATGGGTCGTCAAATCAGCGATGGCGCGTTCTTTGTCTTGCAGGCGCTGCCAGGCTGAATCGTTGATGAGGCCGATTTGTCGGGCCAGCGGCGTCAAGCGGCGGTCGGCGTTGTCGTGACGCAATAGCAGGCGATACTCCGCGCGGCTCGTGAACATTCGATACGGCTCATCGACCCCTTTTGTGACGAGGTCGTCGATCAACACGCCGATGTAGGCCTGGCTGCGATCGAGAATCAGGGGAGGCTTCGCTTGGATCTTCAAGCCGGCGTTGATGCCGGCCATCAGGCCCTGGGCGGCTGCTTCTTCGTAGCCCGTCGTACCGTTGATCTGGCCGGCGAAATAGAGGCCTTCGACAGGCTTCGTCTCCAAGGTCGGTCGCAACTGTGACGGCGGCGCATAGTCGTATTCGACCGCGTAGCCCCAGCGCAGCACCTCGGCATTCTCCAGGCCGGGAATGAGCCGAAGCATCGCCTGCTGGACGTCCTTGGGCAGGCTCGTGCTGATGCCGTTGCAATAGTATTCGAGGGTGTTGCGGCCTTCGGGTTCGAGAAAGATTTGATGCTGCTCTTTCTCGGCGAAGCGAACGACCTTGTCCTCGATCGACGGGCAGTAACGCGGGCCACGGCCCTGAATCTGCCCCGAATACATCGGAGCCCGATGCAAATTCGCACGAATGAGGTCGTGCGCCGCCGGCGTAGTATAGGTGATGTGGCAATCCAGCTGCGGCTCAGGCAGGCGATCGGTGGCGAAACTGAAGGGCTGCGGCTTGTCGTCGCCGGGCTGCCGCTCGCATTTGCTGAAGTCGATCGTTCGGCCATTGAGGCGACAGGGCGTCCCGGTCTTAAAGCGGGCCAGGGCGAAGCCGCATTCGGTCAAGCTATCACTGAGCGATTCGCTGACACCATCGCCGGCGCGGCCGCCGCGCGTCTTGGCTTCGCCAGTGTGCATGATGGCTTTGAGAAAGGTTCCTGTGGTAAGCACGACGGCCTTGGCGCGATAGAGCGTGTCCCCTCGTGCGACGACTCCGGTCACGCGCCGTTTCGCGCCGGCTTCGCTGGCGCCGGGCGGCAGATCCTCGAGCAGCAGGGCCTCGACCATTTCCTGGCGCAGCGTCAAGTTGACCTGCGCCTCGACCCGATGCTTCATTGTGAATTGGTAGAGTTTCTTGTCGGCTTGGGCGCGCGGTGAATGCATTGCCGGGCCTTTGGTGCGATTGAGGATCCGAAATTGGATGCCGCTGGCATCTGTCACCTGACCCATCGCCCCGCCGAGTGCGTCGATCTCGCGGACAATCTGGCCCTTCGCCACGCCACCGATGGCGGGGTTGCAGCTCATCTGGGCGACCGCATCGGCGCTCATCGTCAGGAGAGCGGTGCGCAGCCCGAGCTTGGCCGAGGCCAGCGCCGCCTCAACGCCGGCGTGACCGGCGCCTACGACGACGACATCGAATTCAAATGTGAGCGGAAACATAAATCCTCTTCGGGGACGAGGGCTGGGTGAATCGCCGAGTGCGCCGTCCAGACTAAATTTACGGGTGGCACAGACATTCCTGTCTGTGGGGAAATCGACGAATGTGCCTTTTGCTGCACAGACAGGAATGTCTGTGCCACCTGTAAATTTAGTCTGGACGGCGCACTAATGCATTTCGAAGGGCAAGGGTAACTTCGACTTCATGCTTGTAGACCAGCCTCAGCCAGACCCTCGTTGTCTTTGTACGAAATCGCCGTTTTGAGGAAGCACTCATGTCTCCAATTCGATTATGACCTGCTCCATTCTCCTGAATGTTCACCTCGCTTCCCCTCTGGCCGTTTTCGGAGATTTCATGCTAGAATGACCTTGCTTCCATTACTCCTAACCCAATCGCGGACTTCCGGAGGCATTTATGGACCGGCCCTCTCCCACGATCAAACTCATCGAAGCAGCCGTGCAACAGATTCTCGACCAAGATGCCAGTCAAGCATTCACAATGAAGGAACTTATCCGCAAGGTGACGCCGCTTGCCGGCGAGGATGAGTCGCGACCATTGGACGGTAAAGAAGAAAAGTCAAAGGTGTCGTTTCAAGATATGCGTGAGGCTTTGTGGAACCTGTATTTCCGCGGTAAAGCGGAGCCGTTCTACGAGGGGCAGCGACAATTCTGGAAAAAAGCGACAGAACAACACGACAACTTGAAAAATAGGCAACCTCTATGGAAAACAACGGCCTATTAAACAAAACGGAAAGAGAAAAGCGCTCGGTCGAGCCAGGAGAGGAAGACGAGGGGCAGCGAACCCGTTTTCAGCGCGATCGCGACGCCATAATTTATAGCACGGCCTTTCGCAGGCTGGCGGGCGTGACGCAGGTCATCTCTCCGACCGAGGGGCTCGTTCTTCACAATCGTCTGACGCATACGCTCGAAGTCGCTCAAATCGGCCTTCGCCTGGCTGAATATCTGGTCAAAATTTCATCAGCGGATGATATAGAACGATACGGCGGCCTGGACCCGAGCGTGGTCGAGGCCGCGGGTTTGGCACATGACCTCGGCCATCCTCCATTCGGTCATGTGGCCGAGAAAACGCTCAACAAAAGGATCGTCAAGGATGGGGTGATTGATGGCTACGAAGGCAACGCCCAGGCCTTTCGCATTATTACCAAACTCGTCGTGCGCAAAGTCGATATTCAAGGCCTCAATTTGACCCGGGCGACTCTGAATGCGACGTTGAAATATCCCTGGCTGCAGAAAAAGGCGGATGGGAACGAGTTTCGGCAGGAAGAGTACAAATGGGGCGCCTACGAATCCGAGAGGGAGTACCTGGAGTTCGCACGAGAGTTTGAGCCGGCGCCGAGCAGCGCCGCCGCTCTCTGGAAGCGCAGGTGATGGACTGGGCCGACGACCTTGCCTATTCCGTAAGCGACACGGAGGACTTCTATCGAGCGGGGCTCATCCCTCTGGGCGAGATTTTGAGGGGCCCTCGCGGTGCCGGCGAGTTCGTGGATAAGGTTTTTGAGCGCTGGGAATATCTCAAACTCACCGATCGGATGCGCGGTCGATTCGAGCTGAAAGACTTGCGCGACGAGTTCCGTTCTTTCGCTCGCGACGTCCCGCGGTTATCCAAATCATTCCAGGATACGCGATCGGACCGAGCTGCCCTGCGCAAATTCACGTCGGACTTGATCGGGGAATATATTAAGGAAGTCAAACTCCTCGAGGCGCCTGATAGCGATGGAAATTATCTCGATATTCCGGATAGATGCCAGATGCGGGTAAAAATGCTCAAAGAACTAACCTGGCAGTATGTGATCAAGAATAGCTCGCTGGCCGGCCAACAACTTGGGCAGCAAAAGGTCGTCGAGACGCTGTATGATATTTACTCCGACGCGTTGAATTCCAACGATAAAGACAAATGGGACATTTTGCCGGCTCGCTGGCGCAACGAGGTCGGCATCTGGGCAAGCGAGAGGAATACAAGCAATCTGGCAAACGAAATCGTCGTCCGGATCGCGGCGGACGCGATCGCGGAAATGACGGATCAGCAGGCCACATTGATGTATCAGCGCCTGACAGGCACCATCCCCGGCGGCGCGTTCGACGGTTGGGCCCGCTGATCCAGTCGAAATCCAATGGCTCTAATTTATCACACCAACGAATCACGCCGGAGCAGCTTCATGACCACATTCTCCATCGTGCCAGAGACGAAGGAACTCGAACGCGTTCAGCGTGACTTGCGTTTCCATGCTTGCAAAAACGAGACTCCGAAGGTGCTCTCGCGCTCTCAGATCGACTCGTTCAATAAAGACGGCTACCTCAAGCCGCTGCGGGTCTTCAGCCCGGCTGAGGCGGACGCCAATCGTCGTTATTTCGACGGCTTGCTCGCGCGCGTCATGGCCGCCGGCGGCGATAGTTATTCGATCAGCACGGCGCACCTCAAATACGGGCCGGTCTACGATATTCTCACGAATCCGCGCATCGTCGCGCTCGTCAAGGATCTATTGGGCGAGAACGTCATTGCCTGGGGCTCGCATTTCTTTTGCAAGATGCCAGGGGATGGCAAGTCGGTGGCCTGGCATCAGGACGCCAGCTATTGGCCGCTGTCGCCGTCGAAGGCCGTAACTGTCTGGCTCGCCATCGACGATGCCGACTGCGAAAACGCCTGCATGCGCTTCCTCGCCGGGTCGCATCATTTCGGCCATCTCACCTATCGCCCGAGCGATTCATCGGAACACAATGTCCTCAATCAGACGATCGAAAATGCCGAGCAGTATGGCCAGCCGGTCGATGATATTTTGAAGGCAGGCGAGGCGTCGATTCACAGCGATCTCTTACTGCACGGCTCCGACGTGAATCGATCGCAACGGCGCCGCTGTGGTCTAACGCTCCGTTATTGTGCCGCCGAGGTCCGCGCCGAACTCGGCTGGAATGCCAAGGGCGTGATCGTCAGCGGTAGCGATCCCACAGGACATTGGGCCAATCCGCCGCGGCCGAGCGCGGAATAAGAGACCATACCATAGGCCTCCCCTCGCCCCCGTACTCGGGGGAGAGGGGTTGGGGGTGAGGGGGGCAAAGTCCGCGAAAACGCAACCCCCTCACCCCAACCCCTCTCCCCCGAGTACGGGGGCGAGGGGCTTATGGAGCAGCCCGAAACAGGAGCGGTCATGTCCGAATCGGTGCAAGGCGAATGCGACGCGCGGTTCAACGAGGTCCGCGCCGAATTCGAGCGCAACTTCCGCGAGCGCGGCGAGGTCGGGGCCTCGGTCTGCGTGACGATCGACGGGCAAACCGTTGTCGATCTATGGGGCGGCGTCGCCAATCGGCACACGGGCCAACCGTGGGAGCGTGACACGATCGGCGTCGTCTGGTCCTGCACGAAAGGGGCGGTCGCCCTTTGCGCCAACATGCTCGTTTCGCGCGGCATGTTGGATCTCGATCTGCCCGTGGCTCATTACTGGCCTGAATTTGGCCGCGCAGGCAAGGAAGCGATCACCTCGCGCGTGCTCTTGAGCCATCAGGCTGGATTACCGGTCCGGCGTCGGCCGCTGGCGCACGGTGCGCTGTTTGACTGGAATTTTATGGTTGCGACGCTTGCGAACGAAGAGCCGTTCTGGGAGCCAGGCACGCGGCAGGGATATCACGCCATGACGTTTGGCCATCTCGTCGGCGAGCTGGTTCACCGCGTTTGGGGCAAGCCGTTCGAGAGTTTCTTCCGCGAGGAAGTCTCAGGCCCGCTTGGGCTCGATTTTCATATCGGCCTGCCCGAAGCGGATGAAAGCCGCGTCGCCCCGACCATTCGCCCCGATGTCACACCCGCTGGTGAGACGCCGTGGCGCTTTTTGACGGCGATGAATACCGATCCGGAGAGTTTGCAGGCCCGCGTTGTCCGCAATCCGGGACTGCGCCCCGGCGACCAGGACTCGCGCGCCGCCCATGCGGCGATTCTTCCCAGCTCCGGCGGTATCACCAACGCACGCGGTTTGGCTGGCTTATACGCTCCCTTGGCGTGCGGCGGCCAGGGTTTCGTCGATGCGGATACACTGCAGGAAATGAGCCGGGTGCAATCGGCCAGCGCAATCGATGCGGTCTTGCTTGTTGGTATGCGCTTCGGGCTTGGCTTCATGAAGTCGGCCGACAACCGAAGGGGTGTGAAGGGAGCGACCGATAGTGTCATTATCCCTGAGTCGGCTTTCGGCCATGCGGGAATGGGTGGTTCGCTCGGCTTCGCCGATCCGGCGGCACGGCTGTCCTTCGGCTACACTATGAATAAGCAGGGTCGCGGCGTGTTGTTGAATGAGCGCGGGCAGTGCTTAGTGGACGCGGTTTATCGCGGGCTATCGATGCAGGGGTTACCACCGGCAAGCCGGGGGCTATATACAGAGAAACATGGCGTCACTCTTCCCACCTCCGGGTATCAAGATCCTCCGCGTCGGCGAGCTGACGCGCGCGATCAAGAGTCTCCTTGAAAACGCGCACGACTCCGTCTGGGTCGAAGGTGAAGTCTCCAACCTTGCCCGCCCTAGTTCCGGCCATCTCTATCTCACGCTCAAGGACGAAGACGCTCCTTTGAAAGCCGTCATCTATCGCGGCCTGGCGATGCGCATGCGCTTCGACTTGGCCGACGGCATGCGGGTCATCGTCAGGGGAAAGGTCACAGTCTATTTGCCGCGCGGCGAGTACCAGCTTCAGATCGAGGAGGTGCAACCCAAGGGCATAGGGCCGCTCGAACTGGCGTTTCGTCAATTGAAAGAAAAGCTATCCGCTAAAGGCTATTTCGACCCCGTTCGCAAGAAACCGTTGCCACGTTTGCCGCGCCGCGTCGTGCTCGTCACCAGTCCGACCGGCTCAGCCGTGCGCGATATGTTGGAGATCCTTGGCCGGCGCTGGCCCGCGGTCGAGGTTTGGGTCTGCCCGGTGCGCGTTCAAGGCGACGGGGCCGCCGCTGAAATCGCCAATGCGATTCGGTTGCTCAATCGCCTGGGTAAGCCTGGCGGCAAGTCGCCGATCGACGTCCTCATTGTCGGCCGCGGCGGCGGCAGCCTGGAGGACCTCTGGTCGTTCAACGAAGAAGTCGTGGCCGACGCCATTTTCGCGTCGCTGATTCCGATCATCTCCGGCGTCGGCCACGAAGACGATTTCACGATTGCCGATCTCGTGGCTGACAAGCGCGCGCTGACGCCGAGCGAAGCCGCCGAGCACGTGGTGCCGAATCAGGCGGACGTGATGGATTGGCTCGCCAAGCAAGAGAACCGACTGCGCACCTTTCTCAAAAGCACGCTCGCGCAGGCTCGACAACGGCTGGAATACCTAGCCATGCGCCGCTGCTTTCGCGTCCCGCTGGACCGTGTTCGAGATGAGGAACGGCGCGTCGACGATTGGTCGGAACGGCTGAAGCGTGCCATGCAACAACGGATCGACCGCGCCCGTCAGCGCCTCGAAGCGCAGACAGCCCGGCTCGAAACGCTCAGTCCCTTGAACGTCCTCAGCCGTGGTTATAGCCTGACGCGCAAGGAGGGTGAGACCGCGCTTCCTCCGCGATGCCGCATCGCTTACAATTGGCGATCTTCTTCTGACACGCGTGCAACAAGGTCAGATCGTCAGTCGTGTTGAAGCGCTGGAATTGAAAACTCCAACGGAATAAAAAGAGCCATGAGCCAACCGCAAGCCACCGAGCTTCCCTTTGAACAAGCACTCATCGCCCTCGAGCGCGTCGTCCGTGAATTGGAAGAGGGTAACCTTGGCCTTGATGAAGTGCTGACGCAGTATGAGCAAGGCGTCGGCCTGATCAAGCGCTGCTACGGCGAGCTGCGTCGTGCCGAACAGCGCATTTTGTTGATGACGGGCGCGGACGAAAACGGCGAAGCCACTTTAAAGGAATTCAAGCATGAGGCAACGGCCGCCGTCCAAAGTGAGCCGGCGAAGCGCGTGCGGCGTAGGGCGAACGAGATTGAATGAGCGCGATTCATTTATACGCTTCGTACTCCTTGCCCAAAACCGCGGCCGCGATCTTCAGCTTTAGAATCTCATCCGTCCCTTCGTAAATACGGCAAACACGCACATCCATTAAGTGGCGACCCGGTCGATAGAGTGTGGACCAGCCACGGCCTCCGTAGATTTGCACAGCGCGGTCGGCGGCATCCCAAGCGGCATTCGTCGCGTGGAGTTTAGCTTGGGCGGCCAAGAGGTCTGCCTTCGCTTTGAGGTCAACATTGCCCGCCTCGCGCTTCCAGGCATCGATCGCCTCGGCGGCCTTCATCACGATGACTTCGGAGGTGACTCGGTCCATCTCGATTGCGGCGAGATGCTCCTGAATCAATTGATGGCGGGCGATCGCTTTGCCGTGTTGCTGGCGTTCCTTGGCGTAAGATATGGATTCGATGAGGCAGTCTTCGATCACGCCGAGACAGCCGGCCGCCACGCTCAATCGGCCGCTGACGAGGGAACCCATCGCGATACGGAAGCCATCACCTTCCTCGCCGAGCATATTGGCGAGAGGAACCGGACAATTGTCCAGTTGGAACATGGCCGTGTTCGACGTCGGCATACCCATCTTCGCCGTCAGGTCTTCGCTGAGGAAACCAGGGCCACGATCGACGATGAAGGCGCTCATGCGACGTTTGTCTGTCGGAGTTTCCGGATATCCAAAGCAGACGACCGCATCCGCGATTCCCCCATTTGAGATCAAGTATTTGACGCCATTGAGCAAAAAGCGCTCGCCATCGCGGCGATAAGTCGTCGTCATCTCCAGAGGATTGCTGCCCGCGTCCGGCTCGGTCAGGCCGAACGCGAGAATTTTCTCGCCGCGGGCTGCCGCGGTGAGATAACGCCGTTTTTGATCTTCATTTCCCCAAGTCAGAATCGGATAGGCCCCGATCGACGTATGCCCGGAGAAAAAGGTGCGTACACCAGTTCCCTCACGGCCAATGCGCGCCAGCGCGCGGGCGTAGGTTATCGTGTCGGCGCCGCGGCCCCCGAAGGTCGTCGGCACTGGCATTTCGAGAATGTTGTGTTTTTTCGCCAGCGGTAGAACCTGGTCGTTGAAGCGATGTTCGACGTAGCAGAGTTCTTCGCTGGGCCGCAATTCCTGGCAAAAGGCCTCGACGTCGGCGAGTAACCGATCTTGGTCCGTTGGGGTCATGATCGAGGCTCCTTCAGATTTTATATAGCCGCCGGCTCGCCGGCGGTGCTCAACCAGCGCAAGCGCTGAACTATATAGAATTAATATACACCTGCTCCTTTGGCCGCAGTTCATACCCACCTGATTCACCTGGCCATATAAAGAAAATTACGACCCACCGACACTCTCTCCAATCGTGAGGACCAATCGATGAGACGCTTCTTCGCACTTTCCTTGCCGCTGATGCTTCTGGTAGCTCTCGCCTTCGCGGAGGACAAAAAGCCGGAGGCGAAAGATGATACCGGCATCACCTGGAAAAAGACTGTCCTCGACACAGCGTTTCGATCGGAGGGTGTTACCGTTGCCGACGTCAACAAGGACGGCAAGATGGATGTCATCAACGGCGAAATCTGGTACGAAGCTCCGAACTGGACCAAACACGAGATTCGTGCGAGTAAGGACTATCGTGACGGCAACAAAAACGTCTATAGCAACAGCTTCGCGTGCTGGGCAGAGGATCTGAATGGCGATGGCTGGATCGATGTCATCGTCATCGGCTTTCCTGGGGCGCCCTGCTACTGGTACGAAAATCCGCAAGGCAAAGACGTGCATTGGAAGCAGCACTTGATCACAGAGAGTGCCTGCAATGAAACGCCGATTTACGTCGATCTATTCAAAAACGGCAAACGGGTGTTGGTAATCGGAACGCAGCCCAAGGGCAAAGACAATGAAGGCCAGATGGTCTGGTTCGCGCCAGGCACGGATCCGACCAAGCCCTGGGACCGACACGCCGTCAGCGCGACGAGCATTCCAAACACCTTCAAATTGACGGCCGCGGCGCTGAAAGAAATCGCCGACAAAAATCCAGAAGGTGGCAAGGAGATCGCGGATAAACTCGATAGTTTGAAAGACAAACTATTCGGCTCGGAGAAGGATCTTTTTGATGCCGCCAGCAAGTCGATCAGCAAAGAGGACCTGGATAAGTACAAGGACAAGATTCAGAAAGCAGCTCTCATTCCAGGCCGCGCCATCGCGGGGACGTTCCGCTTTTCGCATGGTTTGGGCGCGGGCGACGTCAATGGGGATGGCCGAACCGACATCCTCTGCATCGGCGGCTGGTGGGAACAACCGGAAACGGTAAGCGAAAAGCCCTGGGTTTTTCATCCGACTAACCTTGGCCCGGATTGCGCCAACATGATCGTCCTGGATGTCGACGGCGATGGCTTGGCCGACGTCGTCAGCAGCTCGGCTCACGGCAAAGGCATTTGGTGGCATCAGCAGAAAAAAGGCCCCAACGGCTCAACGTTTCAACGCCATGATCTGTTTCCGAACCTCGTCTCGCAAACGCATGCCCTCGAATACGCGGACATCAACGGCGACGGTCTAAAGGACCTGATCACCGGCAAACGCTGGTCGGCGCACGGACCCACAGGCGACACCGACCCTAATTCCCCGGCAACACTTTTTTGGTTCGAGGCCAAGAAAGGCAGCGACGGCTTGACGACCTTCGTGCCGCACTTGATCGACAATGATTCCGGCATCGGCACCCAATTCGTCGTTCAGGATGTCAACGGGGATGGCTTGCTCGATATCGCAGTGAGCAATAAGAAGGGGACGTTTTTGTTTGAGCAGATTCGGGCGAAGAAGTGATGAAACGGCACTAACAACCGAGCCTGAAGCGTAAGCGAAGAGCATTTTGTATTTTGAAATTTCAAATGCTCTTCGCTTACACTTCAGGCTCGGTAACAGTCGGTCACGCGATGATTTCTCGAAAGCGCTCCAGAAGGCAGACGAGGCTGTCCACCGTGACGGGTTTACTCAGGTGGAGGTCGATGCCGACCTCGTCCGAGATGCGGCGATCGTTATCGGTGTCGTTTCCGGTAATGGCTACCAATAGTGGCCGCTTCTCAATCGCCATTTCATTCAGGCTTCGGGCCACTTCCCAGCCATCGATGCCCGGCAGGCCGATATCCAGGAGAGCTACGTCAGGCTGATTCAATCGTGCCTGCTCGACTGCCGAATGGCCGTTAAAAGCCACTGAAACCTCATGGCCGCATTGTTCCAGAAGCCTGGCAAGCGTGTGCGCCTGGTCTTTATGATCCTCGACAACCAGAACACGCATGCGCCAATCGGGCCGTACATCACGGGAATCGCTCATGGTTTTCAGCGGCCTCAGAGTACAGCGATTTATTTTGGGTTGCTTTGCAACCGCATTGTAAAGCAAAAATGGTGCCGACGAAGTAAGCGTTACTTTGATATAAACAACCTCATACTATCTAAATTGTGTTTTGCCACGATAATATCCACGTCGCCGGGTCAATAGCTTTCTCAACCAATGCCATTATAACCTTCCGGTCCTTGGTTTTCTACAGCCGGGCAAATGCGCTCGCACAAGAAGCGAAAAATTGGCTTGCCTTGACTGCGAAATTTGCGTTCAAAATTGGTTAGATAATCAAGGTCATGAGCGGGGCTGCCAGGTTCGGGTGGGGGCATTAGCTTGAGAGCCGCTTCGGCGACCAGAAGCGTTTTCATGACTTCAGCGTAGGCCGGTACATCGGTCGCGACCGAAAGCTGGCCGCCAACGCGCAAAGCGCGCAGACACTCCGACACAAATTCGCTCGTGAAAAGGCGGCGCTTATGGTGTCGTTTCTTCCACCACGGATCCGGAAAGTAAACATGAATGACGTCGAGCGAACCTGCCGGAACGCCTTCGCGCAACACGCGCTTGCCGTCGTCGCAGGCGAGGCGAACGTTTGTTCGCTGCCGCTTGGCGATGCGATTGGCCACAAAGAATTGGTATTTGCGAACGATCTCAATGCCGACGAAATTGACGTCGGGCCGAGCCGTCGATTGATTGACAAGAAAGAGCCCCTTGCCGAAGCCGACCTCCAATTCGACAGGATGGTCGTTGCCGAAGATCGCGGGCCAATCGAACTGCGTCGGAGGGTCGGACAGGGCTAAAAGATAAGGCTGCAAGTCCTCAATAGGCAAACGTTTGACGCGGCGCACGGTCATGCCTCCGCTCCCGTCGGCATCGCCTTCATCGGCATACCGATAACGTCGCCGTGAAAGACCATGGAGTTGCCGACAAAAGCCTGGACGTTGAAAATCGTTTGGCGTCGATGCTGTTTGAGCGACTTGGCGATCAAAACAAGCCGATCGCCAGGCCGAACGACGCCGCGAAAACGGACGTTTTCCATGCCGCCAAAGCCGATGAAGTCTTTTTCGTTGCTGCCGACCATCGTGGAGTAAAACGCCGCCAGTTGCGCCGCTGCTTCGCACATGAGAACGCCGGGCAGCAACGGATAGCCCGGCATGTGCCCGCGAACCCAAAATTCATCGCGACGCACGTCTTTGTAGCCAGCGATCAGCTTTTGCTCAGGCTCGAAAAGAACAATGGCGGTCAGCTGTTCCATTTCATAGCGCTGTGGATTGATGCCGCGAATTTTCTCGATGTCGGCGACGATCTTACTTAAATCCAGCTGGGCTGGATCAAGATGAAGTGCCGGTTTCATTATCCGTCCTCTCAGCCGACGACGTCGGCGATTTGTGGCAATTCGGTCAACAAGACATCAGGCCGACTTGCCGCTTCTTTCAGTTGTTCTGGAGTAACGTGGACGGAGTTTTTGTCGCCCGCGAACAGGGCCGTGCGCATACCCAATTTCTTGGCCGGGACCATGTCCTGCACCACGCCGCGAGCCGACGTGCAATACCTCGCGCGGCGTGATTCCCTTTTTGTCCAGGACTTCCAATGCTTCGCGAAAGAGACGCTCCGAGGGTTTCCGCGCCTTGACGTCGCACGATAAAAAGACGAGACCGTTATCTAGTAGGTTGGACAGCTGCGCCGCTGGATCTTCCGCCGCCAGTCCGCGCAGCAATTGAGTCGTGGTAAAGCATTGGCCGTCCGCTAATAGTCCCTGCGACAGGCCTTCTGTTTTTACGTGCCGTAGCGCAGCCGCCGCACCAGGATAGCACGCGGTTCCCTGCAGACTGGCGTGAAAGAAGTAGGCGATCTTGCGCGAGAGTTCGTTGAGAGCCCCGTAAAAACCGGCGTCGAACTTATAGTCTTTCTGCAGGAGCTTTTTGACAATCGCTTCCCAGACGCGTTCGGAGCTGATCTCGGGATTCCGTTCGCCGCCGGTGGTGATGCCGCGTTGCTCCAGCAATACCTGGCTGTACATCTGCTTGAGGTAATCTGCTGGCTGACCCGGCTTGCGCGACATCGAGCCCCACATTTTGAACTCTTGAACCGTCTTGTCGAGCGCGACATCCATTACTAACTTTTGCGGATGCTCAAAGTAGAGTTCACCACCGTGGATCGACAGCAAGGTACCATAGACGTTCCACAGCACCACGCGCACCTCGGGCAGACGTGATAAGTGAGGGTGCGCTTTGGGTCGTTCCACCGTCGGCGCGGCTGGCCATGGCAGGTCGCGCGTGTCGAGGTAGATTGCGTACTGTTCGAGCGTCAGGGCCATGGCGCCCCGCCTCCCGTCGTTGGGGGTATGAATCCCTTCAAAGTAGCAAGATTAAGAGGGGGTTTCAAGCGGCTGGCAGCACCGTTTAGCCGTAAGACCATTCGTCGAAGGGCTCAGCGGTGCGTGCCATGCTTTGGTACTCGAAAGCATGCTTTCGAGTACCAAAGCATGGCACGCAGCCTTTAAACGAGCCGTATTGCGGCTAAACTGGCCGTCACGACGCCTTACGTTGCTCGGCTTCTGGATATTTGATCCGCGAATGGTAAAGTGCGATCAACCCTTTGCACAACGTCTCTTCGACGACGTGCAATTCCGTCAACGTCAGGCCGCTTTCGTCGAATTGGCCGTCCAGTAGGCGTTTCATCAGCAGGTCATGCACAAGTTTCCGCAAGCTGCCGGGCGTCGGCTGGGCCAGTGCGCGGCTCGAGCTTTCCACCGCGTCCGCCAGCATGACGATGCCGTTTTCGCGAGTCTGCGGTTTTGGACCTGGATAGCGAAAAGTCGTTTCAAGCGGATTCAGCTGACCATCGCCTACCGTGGGCGCATTGCCCTCGCGTTGCTGTATTCGGAGAGCTTCGCGATAGAAATACTCCACGAGCGTCTTGCCATGATGCTGTTGAATGAAGTCGATTACGGGATGCGGTAAGCCGTATTGCAAGCGCCAGGGCCATTCCGTCCTTGACATGGCCAATGATAATCAACGTGCTCAGAGCCGGTTCAAGCGTGTCGTGACGATTTTCGCCCGTCTGATTTTCGATAAAATAATGCGGCTTTAGCATCTTGCCGATGTCATGGAAATAGCTGCCCACTCGCGTAAGCAAGGCGTTCGCACCGATAGCCTCGGCGGCTGGCTCGGCGAGCGTTGCCACGGTGATGCTGTGGGTATAAGTGCCCGGCGCGCGGCGGACCAATTCTTGCAGTAGCGGATGCGACCCGTCGCTCAACTCCTGCAGTGTCACGTCGGTGACAATCTGAAAACATCGTTCGATAATAGGGAGCAGGCCGCTGACCAGAAAGCCAGCCAAGGTGCCCCAGGCAAGTCCGCGAACGCAGTCGTAGGTTATAAGCCAGGCCGATTGGGCGCCGTAGAGCTCCGTCGCCAAGGTCATGGCCATCGACGCCAAGCCCGACACGAAGCCGACCTCGACGAGCCGCGTTCGGCTGCGCACGCCGCGCAGGACCATGATCGCGGTAGACTGTCCACCCATGGCGATCAGTAGATCACCTAGTCTCCCGCCAACCGTAACGATCATGCCCAGCGTCAAGCTGAGAGACATCAGCAATGCGAATTGCGGGATTGTAAGCGATCGTCAGAATCAAAGCCGTTACCGTGAGCGGTACGAGGACGGCATGGTAGGGCGGCCTACTAAACAGCAATCCGAGGACGAGGGTAAGCAGCACGAGAGTACAAACACCAATGATTTTAGGCAAACTCTCGGCCAACCCTTGTTGGAAACGGACCACGTAGAGTACGACGATCATCGCCAGCAGACTTAGAACCAGAAACTGGGCGATGCCCCTGCGGATATGATCTGTCCAACCGCTCGATTCCAAATAAGCCTGCGCTTCCTCGTGGAGCAGCGTGAGTTGTTGTTCCGTAATCGGTTGGCCGCGAGGCACGATCAGCGTTCCCAAGGGGTAATGATCGACGACCGGCGGCACCGAAGCGCGCACGGCATCGCAGGCATCCTCGCTGCGCTGCCTCGGGCGGCAGCAGCTTCGACCGCCTCCTCACGACGGCGGTCCGTGAGGGCCTGATCGACCACGGAGAAGTGGACCCGCGCTCGCAAATCGGCCGGCGGAGCTTCGCCGACGCGATAGGACGGCACGGGACCATAGCAGTAAGCAAGAAACGTGGCACTAAGAGCGGTGATCGAACACCGCTCCCAGATCGAGTTAGAACGGAGCCCCGAACCAGCTGGGGCAGGACAGGCTCCTCACTACGCGACGAGCGGCGGCGGCCATTCCATTGACCGAGCCGCGACGATTTTTTGCGCCAAACATACGTTTGATTAGCCCGTAGTCCTTAGTCCGTGGTCCGTAGCAAAGACCTCAACATTTCCGAGCCATCGTGTGGCTTGAAGGCAATTGCTACGGACTACGGACTACGGACTACGGACTATTTATTACTCCTTCCTCTTGCGGGGCCTGTCGTCTTCGTAGGCCCGCAGAATTAGCTGCACCAGCGGATTCCGAACGATGTCGCTCTCGCCAAGGTGGACGATCGCGATTTTCTCGACATCGCGCAGGCGCTGGATGGCATCGACCAGGCCGCTGCGCATCTCTCTGGGCAAATCGATCTGAGTCACGTCGCCGGTCACGATGATCTTCGAGCCGTTCCCCATGCGCGTCAAAAACATCTTCATCTGCGGGACGGTCGTATTCTGGCCTTCATCGAGGATGATGGCCGCATGTGAGAGCGTCCTGCCGCGCATATACGCTAAGGGACAGATTTCGATAATATCATTTTCCATGTAACGCTTGACCTGTTCCGGATCCATCATCTCATTGAGGGCATCAAACAGGGGGCGCAGGTAAGGATTGATCTTGGCGACGAGATCGCCGGGTAGGTAACCGAGGCGCTCTCCGGCCTCTACGGCGGGTCGAACAAGGATAATCTTCTTGACCAACGATTGCCGCAACAGGCTGACCGCCATCGCCACCGCCAGCCAGGTCTTTCCCGATCCAGCGGGACCGACGCAGATTGTCAAATCATGTTCGCGAAGCGCCTTGACATAGCGAGCCTGGCCGTCGGTGCGCGGCTCGCAAATAACGGCTGCCGATTTCGGGCTTCTCCTCCGAAGTGCCGATGCGGACGCCGCCTTGGGTGACGACCTCCAGGACGGCCCGTACGTCCTCGGGCGAGAGCGTTTGTTGCTGTCTGAGCAAATGGCGCAGCTGCGCGAAGACACGCTCGGCCAAGGAATTCTGCTCGTCGGTGCCCTTGATCAAAATCTGCTCGCCACGGGCGACGATCTGGCGCCAAGAGCCGTGCGAATTTCACGTAAGTATTGATCGCGGCTGCCGAAGAGGAGCAACGCTTCTTCACGGCTATCGAGAGTGATGGTCTGTTCAGTCATGTGGAATGGTCCGAGATTCAGGAGGAGAGAATTAACGAGAGGTTAGAGAGTTCTGGAAGGCTAAGAGGTTCAGGCGAATCGTCTCATCGGAGGTTGAGACACATCATAGCCCCTCTCCCTTTGGGAGAGGGGTTGGGGTGAGGGGTTTAGCCAAATCTAACATTTGCCCCTCACCCCCGACCCCTCTCCCAAAGGGAGAGGGGAGATCTAGCGCCGCAGCCAAAAATAAACCACCGGCGCGGCGAACAACACGGAATCGATTACGTCCAACACGCCGCCGAACCCAGGCACGCTCTGCGACGCGTCCTTTTGTTGGCCTTCGCGCTTGATGAGCGATTCGGCGAGATCGCCGATGACGCCGGCGGTGCCGACGACGAGCCCGAATGCGGCAGCTTCGAGGTCGCCGCCGAGCAGCGGTTGCCAACGATTGATGAGTACGGAAACGAGAGCGGCCAATAGCAGGCCGCCCACTAAGCCTTCGTAAGTCTTCTTCGGGCTCAATCGCGGCGCCATCAAATGACGCCCAAATAGCCGCCCCGCCACATACGCCCCGATGTCTCCGAACTTCGGCACGAAAATGGCGAAAGCCAACGCCGCGACGCCGTAATACGGATTCGATCCATCCGGAAGCACGGACCAGCGCAGCTGCACGAGAAAACAAGGCAGAATGCCGATGTAGACTACCGTGAACAGGGTTAAGGAAATTCGCTCCGTGGCACGGCCACGTTTGCGACTTTGGCGATAGGAAATAATCTCGATAATAAAGGCCGTCACCACGACCAGCATCGACGCGACGAGAATCCAATGCCAGGGATCGTTATCGAGCCACGGACGAAACATGTCGCCCACAAAGCGCGGCGGCCAATTGGCAAGATGAATCAGAAACACGGAGGCAATGCAAAAGCCAGCGGACGGGCGCGAGCGCTTGCGAAAGAGATTTAGCAATTCGAGGATCGAGATCGGACCAAGAAGAAGTAGGAGAAGAAGAAGAAACGGATACCAATTCGTGAATTGATCGAGAATCAACATGCCTGTCGCCAGGCACAACATCAGCGATCCCATCCACAAGCGCGTCCGATATTCCACGCCGACCAAACTCCCCTCGATCCTAAGAGGCCGCTGACCAGCCCCAAGCGCCAGCGCGGGGTTGCCTCGCCGAACCCGTCGCTCCGGGCTAGTAGCGCTCCGAGTTGTTAATCATGCGCGTCCCTTCACTTCAACCCGCCGAAACGTCGCACCCGCAGCGCGTAATCGCGCAGCGCACAATGCAGCGTATCTCGGTCGAAGTCCGGCCAGCAGCGATCCGTCACCCAGATCTCGGCATAGGAGATCTGCCATAGGAGAAAATTGCTCACGCGCATCTCGCCCGCGGTGCGGATGAGCAAATCGGGGTCCGGTAATCCCGCCGTATACAGGGCGGCGCTTATCGCGGCTTCGTCGATCTGGTCGGGCTCAATTGCGCCTCGACGCGCTTGCAGCGCGAGTTTGCGGACGGCATCGATTATTTCCGTTCGGCCGCCATAGTTGATCGCCAGGCACAGACCCATGCCGGAGTTGTCGCGGGTGAGGCGGATATTTTCGTCGATCTCATTCAGCACGGCGGGCGGCAGCCCTTCGCGGCGGCCAATCACGGTGAAGCGTATGTTTTGCTCGAGAATTTCGGCGCGTTCTTCGATCAGATATTGTTCGAGAAGAGCCATGAGAAAGGAAAGCTCCTTCTCAGGCCGTTTCCAGTTTTCACTGCTCAAACAATAAAGGGTAAGTTGGCCGACCCCCAGGCGGCAGCATTCTTCAACGGTCGAGCGGACGCTGGTGACGCCGCGCGCGTGGCCCTCAATGCGCGGCAGGCCGCGTTGATTGGCCCAGCGGCCGTTGCCGTCCATGATGACCGCGATATGTTCGGGCATGCGCTCGGGAGCAAGCCCTGCGTCGGCAAGGCGTTGGAGTGTGTCTGGCTTAGGAGCGGTCATCGAAGCCACGAAACAATCCTCTCACCGTAAAATCGTTTGCTCGCGATCCGGGCCGACAGAGACGATACGCACCGGCAGACCAAGCAAGGCACTGACTCGATCAATGTAACCCCGGGCCGCCTTGGGCAGGTCGCTCAATTTGCGTGCACCGGTTACGTCGGTGTGCCAGCCCGGCAGTGTTTCATAAATCGGATGACAGCGCTCGAGCAATGTGCGCATCTGTCGGGAACGTATCGACGATCTCGCCGTCGATGTCATACGAGGTCGCTATACGCACCTCGTCGAGTTGGCTGAGAACGTCGAGGAGCATGAGGGCTAGCTCGTCCGCCCCGTTCAACGCCGCTGTATACCGCGTGGCGACGGCGTCGAACCAGCCACAGCGGCGCGGTCGGCCCGTGACTGTGCCATATTCTCGACCTGTCCTGCGTATCAATTCACCGAGACCCGTCGGCCCGTCGTTCAATTCCGTCGGGAACGGTCCACGGCCGACGCGCGTCGTATATGCCTTTATGATACCAATGACGCGCGTTAGATTCCGCGTCGGTACGCCCGAGCCGCTCCAAACGCCAGCGACGGAGCTATTCGAGCTGGTCACAAACGGGTAGCTGCCATGATCGACGTCGAGCAGACTTCCTTGCGCCGCCTCGAAAAGGATGCGCTTGCCCGCCTTGAGACTTTGGTGCAGGAGCGTCGTCGTGTCGGTCACAAACGGCTTGAGTTGGCGGCCAAGGCTGCTGAACTCTTCGGTTAGCTCCTCCGCGTCGAAATGGAGCGGATCGTTTCCCGGCTTGCGGACGCGCAGCATCCCGCTCAGCATGGTTCCGCCAAGAGAAAGGTCGAACGGTTGCGCCTCGGACGCTAGGGCGCGCAGCAGCCGATTCTTCCGTGGCACGATCACTTTGAGACGCTGGCGCAGATGCTCCTCGTCGAGCAACTCGCCGACGCGAATTGCACAATTTCTGCCTGCTTTATCCGAATAGCAGGGGCCGATGCCTCGGCCGGTTGTGCCGATCGCCTGATCGGAGTCCTGCTCGCAGAGCCGTTCCTCGGCCATGTGATAAGGGAGTATGACGTGAGCATGATCGCTCAGGCGCAGATTGTCCCCGACCTCCACTCGGGCCTGACGAAGGTTCTCGACCTCTTCGAGGAAGCGCGGCGGATAGACGACAACGCCATTGGCGATTACCGAAGTAACGCGCGGGTTGAGAACGCCGGTGGGTAAGAGAGAAAGTTTGAAGGTTCGTCCGCCGTGGACGATGGTATGGCCGGCGTTGGCGCCGCCGTTGTAGCGGACTACAAGGTCATGATCGTCGCAGAGCAGATCGACGATCTTACCCTTGGCCTCGTCGCCCCATTGAAGGCCGACCACACAGGTGCAGGGCATCGCGGGTATCCTGATCGGAAAGCCGGTCGGGCCGACGTCCGTTCCGGTCTTCGAGCCGAGCCTAAAAAAGCCTGTGACAGCGGACGCCGCAGGCGGACAGGGTGTTACGCCTGGGCCAGGCGCTCGTCTTTCTTAACTGGGCCATGTGGGTGAGTCAAGGGGAAAGAGAAACCCTGGCGGTTCGGCTCGGGGATTGCTCACGCCTCCCTTCAAGGTATTCTTCAAAGGTTCTTCATTCTGGACGCATCGTTTCGTCACGAAACCGCAGCGCGAGGCTCTCATGAAACCCTGGAATTGGCTCATGGCTTCGGTAATGCTTCTCCCCGTTTCCGCCGCGCATGCGCAAGACGAAGATCCTGTTCTGTTCAACCGGAAGCTCACCGTTTGGGCCGAGATCGTCGGCAACGGCAAAAAACAGAGCGAAGCAGCAACCGGTCTTGGTATCTCTCTTGGGCTGCCGGGCGGACCGGTTGCCGTTCGCTCGCAAATCAAACTTCGACAGGCGGGCTTGATGGTGATGGACTACGCCGGCGTCGGCCGCAACAGCCATTGCCTGCCGGCTGCGATCATCGCTTTGCGCGAAGATCCCGAGGAAAATATCCGCGTCGGCGCCGCGAACTTGCTCGGGCAGTGGGCCAGCAAGCTGCGCGACGATAAGACAATCGTCTTTCGCTTTGCCGAAGGGCGTGACGCGCTTGCCAGCTCGTTGCGAACCGATCCCGCCGGCCCCGTGCGTCAAGCCGCCGCCGCCGCGATGGGGCAGCTGACTTCGGAGGACGCAAAAGGGGCGGTCACTATTCTCACGACGGCCCTTAAGGACGCTTATCCACCAACACGCCTGGCTGCCTGCAACGCGCTTCGCGGCCTCGGCAAGGACGCGGCGGCGGCTGTGCCCGGTTTGACTGAAGCCCTCAAAGACAAAGACAACACCGCCCTTTTAAGGATGCAATCCGCATTGGCTTTGGGTCTCATCGGTTCGCCGGATGCGGCGCCCGCCCTTCCCGTCTTGCGTGAGGCAATGACGGACGCCAAGTCGCCGCTTGAGGTGCGCAAGGCGGTGGCGGAAGCTCTCGGCCGCCTGGGTCGAGATGCCGTAGACGCCACGCCGCAGCTGGGCGCGGCTCTAGCTGCGAGCGAACCACTGGAGCTGCGCCGGGCCGCTGTTACGGCTCTCGATCGCCTCGGACCTTTTGCCGCAGGGGCAGCGCCGCAACTCATCAAGTCAATGAAAGATGAGGATCGCTTTGTGCGCTGCGTGGCCATGCACACGCTCGGTCAGATCGGCAACGGCCTGGCTGATAAGGCAACCGACGTGGTGAAGGCGCTCCTGGAAGCGCTCAATGACACGAGTCTTGAAGTCCGAGTCGCGAGCCTGGAAACACTGGGAGCTCTTGGCAAAGACGTGGCCGGGGATCAGGCCGATACTGTGGAGAAGAAGCTGATCGAGACGAGTCGTGACGTGCGCGACGCGGTACGCGACGCGGCGACGAATGCGTTGAAAAAGTTTCGTGGTATGTGAAAGGCAATCTGGCTGGTTCATAACAGGGTCTTCTCAGGTAACGGCGCGCCCCTCTGAGCAGACCTGCCTTGCAAGTCTATGATTTGCGGCGCTGACGACCTGCTCAATCAGGAATCGCCGTAACGGCGCCTCGTCACGCCAATGCCTCGGGTTGTCGGTGGTGAAACGATTTGGCGCGAGGCTGACGCCGACGGGCCGGCCTCGGATGACTCGACGGTCCGCGAGGCAGTTCCAAATAGTAGTCTTGAGTACGAAAGTCTGGCACCGCCGTTTCTGAGCCGGCTAATTTCTTATCCTTCGGATTTAATTTCCGGAGGGGTGGCAAACCAAGATCGGAGTTGTGGCATAGCGAACGAGCTTATCGGCGACGCTTCCAAATAACAGGCGATTAAGACCACCACGGCCGTGCGTTGCCAAGGCGATGACATTCGTTGCCTGCGCTTTGGACTCTTCCATTATTGCCTCAACGGTGTGCTGAGTGATGATGACCTGGGTTCGCACTCGTAAACCCCGCTCACGCAGCGTCGTGGCAATTCTCTCGAGATACTTCTCTGCTTCTGTTTTCGAGGATCGCACGCGGGCTGCGAGAGCCAGGGCAATCGCATCTAATCCCCCATAAAAAGGCCAAGAATGGCCTCGCGCGTTTCGTCGTTCCAGCCTGCTTGCAAGCGCTTCTTCTCGATGCCGCCTTTGGTCGATTCGTCCTGCCGCAATAACGAGATGACCCAGCGTCGTAACAACGCCAGGTTCCCTGCCGCATGGCCCGTCCGAGCACGATTGCGATCCTCCGCAAAATACATGTCCAACACCCAATGCAAGCCATTCTCCACTCCCCAATGACTCCGTATCGCTCCCGCCATCTGCTTCGCCTTGGGTTGCAGGCTGCTTATAAAATAACGCACCTCCGACTTCTCCACTCCACCCTCCTGGTAGCTACGCGTGCAACGGGCGATGCTCACCAGATCCCGCCAATCCTCCTGATGACGCAACGTCTTGGGTACCGCCATCGTCTGCGTCCAGCGCGTTTCCAAGCGACCGTGCCCCTTGTCCTGCTCCGTGTGCGTTTGCACCGTTGCCGTGCTACGACCCTCGTCCACGGCGGCAAACGCCTCCACGATGTCCTGCTCCAAATGCTCCTGATTCCCTTTCACCGCCAGCACATAATCGGCTCCCTTTTCTCGTATCTTGCTGGCAATCTCTTTCTGACATCCCATGGCATCCAAAGTCACAATCGCTCCCGTCAATTCCAACACCTCCAACAGTTTAGGAATCGCTGTGATCTCATTGGATTTGTCATCGACCACTTCCTGACCCAAAAGCAATTGGTTCTCCGTGGCCCAGGCGCTAACGACATGAAGCGGATGCTTGCTCTTGGCTCGATCCAACGTCGCACGAGCCGTCTTGCCGTCGATGGCCACCACCTGGCCGGACGTACTCCGTTCGAGGCTGGTCACCCAGCTCAGAAAACACTCGACAAAGGCTTTGCCATCCAGGGCGGCGAACACACGAGCGAAGGTGTCATGCGACGGCACGCGGTCGGGCAGATCCAGGAATTTTTCGAGCCAGACGCGCTTGCTCTTGGCGAACTTTTCCATGGCCACGCAATCGTTGGCGCCGCTGACGACAGCGCACAGGGCGATGAAGAGGATGTCCAGCAGTCGGTGATGCTTGGTACGGTTGATGCGTGGATCCTGCAACTGGGCAAAAGCGGCAAGAAAGGGGGTTGCTTGGGTCTGCGCCATGAGTCTTTTCCTCCGTGAAACGGGTACGTTCCACCAGAATCATTCGCAGTAACCTTGTCCCTGACAACTGAACAGCCAATAATGAACAGGCGTTTAGATGCGATTGCCCTGCTGCGAGAGCCGATTCGGGTTTAACAATGCGTACGAGAGTAATTTGCGACTCGAGCAGAAGTGCCAACTGCAAGGCCGGCTCCAAAATCTGTTCCGCTACGGACGACCCATCAAGAGGAATCAGAATATGGTCAAGGTTAGGAGCGGCGTTGAGAGACGATACTAATACGCCTGGCGGAATGATTAGAACCGGCAAACAGGATCGACGTATGAGGTCATCTGCCACGCTGCCGAATCCTATACGGCCCAAAGGTCCATGAGCATGCGTAGCCATCACAATCAAGTCCGATTTACAGCTGCGAATCCGTTCGAGAAGGCTGTCAACAACAGTCTCCGCAAGCACATCTGAGCCGGGAAGCACCGTCGCTGTCGCTGTTATGGGCGACACGGTTTGAACCCATTTGGCGGTGGCGTCCAGGTAACGTTGCTCTTGCCTTCTACATTCCGCGTCCAATTCGGGTTCATATGGTAGCCAACAGGCATGGGAGTCCTCAAGGGCATAAAGAGCATGAACCTCCACCAAGTCCAATCGGGCTTTGGCGCGGTTAGCGATTATTAGAGCCAACGATAGAGACTGCTCCGCGAACCTCGATTGATCGAGGGGCACCAGGAGGGAGCGAAACATGTGGCACCTTCAGTGTGACAGACTTTACTTTGGAGGCATGGTTCACGTCGACTGAATCGATCAATGGCAAACTGTATGCCACGCCAAGATTTGCAGTCCGTTGGGAGTATTCGTGACCAGATGCGGGAATGTGTTCCATGAAAAGGCCCATATTTTAATGAGAGAAGATTATAAAGTCTATCTAGTATCGCCAATTCACATGGGCCGATTCGCACAGCATCTACCTGAATTGCTTGCACGGGAGCCATGACAAGGATCTCGCAGACTTATTTGATCACATTAGCGAAGCATGATTAAGCTTTGCACTTCTCGACAGAACCGTAACTCTTCTAGCAATGTTTGATTGGTCCGATTGGTAACAGCCAATAATCCGAGCGCGAGAGCCTACGCGCGGAGAGACCACCGATGTCTTGGAGAGCTTTGAAGATGTTGATGGGAGATCGAAGCAAATATTCCAAGGCGCAATCGAGCGTATTTCGACAAACTCGTTGCAGCGAAATCCTTTAACGGATTGCATTGCGCGAGCGCACACACAGAACGCTCTTGGAGTGTCCACCAGTATCCGTTTGGAAAGGGGTAAACTGAGACTGAATCTCATTTTCGCTCTGGCGGTCAAGAGCTTTACCGAGCATGTGCGGTTCCGGACATTCAGTGTGCGGAACAGTTCAAGAAGGCAAGCCCGATTTCTCCTTCCCAGTGCTCAGCGAGAACTTAACGAATGCTTCACCGACGGGAGGTGCTGGGAAAAAGGAGAAATCTGAGTGCCGTCCTGGCTTGCTGCCGCCTCGACTAAGAAAGTCGGCACAGGGATTGCCATTCCCATACTCGTTTTCAACAGTAACACTCGAAAAATAGCCGCTCAACTTGCGAAATCCTCGTGTTTTTCGCGTTTATTGATTCGCCCGCTCGAAAATGTAGTGCCAACAAAACTAGTTTATTGCCGCTGAAATAGCTTGATTTATGTCAGATTTGCAGTTAAATTGTGGTGTCGCTTTCCTGCTGGAGACGCACCCTTGTTTTTCCGCATCAAAAAATCCAAGGCCCACCAGTACCTCCAAATCGTCGAAAACTCTCGACAGGACGGCCGCGTCCAACAACGCGTCCTCCATACTCTCGGCCGACTCGATGAACTCCAAAAGGACGGCAAACTCGACAGCCTCCTCGCCTCCGGCGCTCGCTTCGCCCAGCACTCCATGCTTCTGACCGCCTACAAAGAGGGACAAGCACCTGCTGTCAACACCAAACGCATCGGTCCGACCCTCGTCTTCGAACGCCTCTGGAAAGAGACTGGTTGTCAGGAGGTCGTGCGCCGACTGCTCGAACACCGCTGTTTCGAATTCGATGTGGAACGGGCCGTATTTCTTACGGTCCTGCATCGACTCTGTGGCACCGGTGGCTACGGTTTTCGCAGCGACAGGGCCTGTATGGCATGGAAGCAGGACTATCTCGTACCCGGACTCAATGGCAAAGATCACAACAAGGAACTCCAGCTCCACCACCTCTATCGAGCCATGGCTTGGCTCGGCGAAACACTTCCTGAAAGTCAGCAAACAGTCTCCAGTAAACTCGTGCCGCGCTGCATCAAAGACCTGATCGAAGAAAATCTGTACGAACGCCGACGCGACCTATTCACCAATCTGGACATGGTGTTCTTTGACACCACCTCGCTGTACTTCGAAGGCGAAGGCGGAGACCTACTCGGACAACACGGGTACAGCAAAGATCATCGTCCCGACTTGCACCAACTGGTGGTGGGCGCGGTGCTGGACAACGAAGGTCGGCCCATTTGCTGTGAGATTTGGCCAGGCAACACTTCCGACGTGAACACCCTCATCGCCATTGTGGATCGGCTGCGTATGCGCTTTCACATTCGACAGGCCTGTGTCGTCGCCGACCGCGGCATGATCAGTCGGGAAGTGGTCGGTGAATTGGAAGATACGAACCGCCCTTTCATCCTTGGGGCACGCATGCGTCGGCAGAAGGAGGTCAGTGACATCGTGCTGTCAGACGCTGGGTCGTACCAGGAGGTGTTTGGCCCACGCGAGACCTCGGATGATCCAGCACCGCTTCGCGTCAAGGATGTGGAGGTGGAGAAGCGGCGCTATGTGGTGTGTGTGAACGAAGAGCAGGCCGATCATGACCGTCAGCAACGGGAACGTATCGTGGCATCGCTACGTGAGAAACTCAAACAGGGCGACAAGTCGTTTGTGGGCAACACAGGATATCGCCGTTATCTGAAGGCGGAGCCGGGCCGTCATTTCACGATCGACGAAGAGAAACTCAAGGCCGAGGCGAAATACGACGGTGTGTGGGTGTTACGTACAAATACGAAGTTATCGGCGGCGGCGGTGGCCTGTCAATACAAGAAGTTGTGGATGGTGGAACAATGGTTCCGCAATTGCAAAACATTATTGGAAACGCGGCCGATTTTCCATCATTGCGACGAGACCATCCGAGGGCACGTCTTCTGCTCATTTTTGGCATTGGTGTTGAAGCAAGAATTGGAATCGCGCTTGGCCAAGCGTGGCAAGAAATTGGAATGGGCGAATATTCTACGCGATTTGGAGCGTGTGCAATATGTGGAGGTGGCTCGGGATGGCAAAAAGTTCCTCCTGCGTAGCGAACTGCAAGGGACGGCCGGCCACGTATTCCAGGCGGTCGGCGTAGCGGCGCCGCCGACGGTGCAGGAAGGCGGCATGCCGGAATAGGCGGCGGGCGTGCGCCTTGGCTTTGGAAATCAGTAGGGCTCCGCAGGAGCGAACCGTAGTGCCAACGCGGCCACACGAAATCATAACGCCTTGCGGGGAAAGAACTTACAAAACTGAGGTGTCGAAAACGAGCCATAGCTTCAAGCCACGCGATCAGCGCTGCCTGCGTCATCTTCTCAAGGCGTTAACGATGAAAACGATTGCCAAACCCTTGCTTTTTCTGACTACAAGCGACCTGATGAATCGAGATGTCATCATAATCCCACAGGACATGTCGCTTTGCGCGGCGGCACGCTTATTATTCCAAAATCAGATCGGCGGCGCCCCCGTAGCCGATGCAAATGGTCGTTGCGTCGGGATGCTTAGCGCGTCCGACTTCGTTCACTGGGTCGAGGACGGTGCCATAGGCGCGGAGGATGTACCGCTTAGTGCCTGTCCTTATCAGGTGGGAAGCCGAATGCTTACAGGAGAGGACGCTTTGACCTGCAACCTAGCCGAGGGAAGTTGCGCACTACAAGAGATGCGGCCCAGCAGCGGTGGTCGGCAGGTCGCCATCTGCTTACAACACGACGGCGCATCGCTTGATTGGCAGCAAGTAACCAAAAATGTGTCTGCCAGCGCGGTGCGACGATACATGACGACTGACGTCGTGACAGCCCGGCCGGAGACATCATTGCCCGAACTGGCGCGGACAATGATTGACGCCCATATTCACCCAGGGCAATCGCATCTAATCCCCCATAAAAAGGCCAAGAATGGCCTCGCGCGTTTCGTCGTTCCAGCCTGCTTGCAAGCGCTTCTTCTCGATGCCGCCTTTGGTCGATTCGTCCTGCCGCAATAACGAGATGACCCAGCGTCGTAACAACGCCAGGTTCCCTGCCGCATGGCCCGTCCGAGCACGATTGCGATCCTCCGCAAAATACATGTCCAACACCCAATGCAAGCCATTCTCCACTCCCCAATGACTCCGTATCGCTCCCGCCATCTGCTTCGCCTTGGGTTGCAGGCTGCTTATAAAATAACGCACCTCCGACTTCTCCACTCCACCCTCCTGGTAGCTACGCGTGCAACGGGCGATGCTCACCAGATCCCGCCAATCCTCCTGATGACGCAACGTCTTGGGTACCGCCATCGTCTGCGTCCAGCGCGTTTCCAAGCGACCGTGCCCCTTGTCCTGCTCCGTGTGCGTTTGCACCGTTGCCGTGCTACGACCCTCGTCCACGGCGGCAAACGCCTCCACGATGTCCTGCTCCAAATGCTCCTGATTCCCTTTCACCGCCAGCACATAATCGGCTCCCTTTTCTCGTATCTTGCTGGCAATCTCTTTCTGACATCCCATGGCATCCAAAGTCACAATCGCTCCCGTCAATTCCAACACCTCCAACAGTTTAGGAATCGCTGTGATCTCATTGGATTTGTCATCGACCACTTCCTGACCCAAAAGCAATTGGTTCTCCGTGGCCCAGGCGCTAACGACATGAAGCGGATGCTTGCTCTTGGCTCGATCCAACGTCGCACGAGCCGTCTTGCCGTCGATGGCCACCACCTGGCCGGACGTACTCCGTTCGAGGCTGGTCACCCAGCTCAGAAAACACTCGACAAAGGCTTTGCCATCCAGGGCGGCGAACACACGAGCGAAGGTGTCATGCGACGGCACGCGGTCGGGCAGATCCAGGAATTTTTCGAGCCAGACGCGCTTGCTCTTGGCGAACTTTTCCATGGCCACGCAATCGTTGGCGCCGCTGACGACAGCGCACAGGGCGATGAAGAGGATGTCCAGCAGTCGGTGATGCTTGGTACGGTTGATGCGTGGATCCTGCAACTGGGCAAAAGCGGCAAGAAAGGGGGTTGCTTGGGTCTGCGCCATGAGTCTTTTCCTCCGTGAAACGGGTACGTTCCACCAGAATCATTCGCAGTAACCTTGTCCCTGACAACTGAACAGCCAATAATGAACAGGCGTTTAGATGCGATTGCCCTGCATATTCACCGGATCGTCGTGGTCGACGACCATCACAAACCAATTGGCATCGTCTCTAGTACCGACCTTCTGTCTGCACTTGCCAACGCCGATAGGCGGCCATGATTTCGCAGTCTTTAGCCCGTGCGGCGGAACCTTCGCCCGTTTACTTGCTGCTTAAGAACGGCTTGCCTACTTGTCGCCAGTGAACAGTGACAACGCTTAGAGCCGGAAGCGCTTTATAAGAAGAGGAATGCTTTATCGACGCTACTGGGACTAAATTGGCTTCGTTTGCAGACTCTCACGTCGAGGGCCTTGCCGCCAGGCGTCTAGGCAGTGGAAGTTCGCCTTCTACGTTCGCCCTACCCAAATCTCGATCACCTTTATGGGTCGGTCGGAAAGCTTAGTTCAAGTTTCGCACATTTTAGGGTCTGTTGGCAGCATCTCGCGGGAGAAAAAAGTTCGGCTTCCCGGCTCGGTTTGGTAACTTGGGATCATCTACTATTCCAGGTCGCCCCGTGGCAAGGAAGCCGATCTATGGAAGTTACCGCCTCTTTCGTTGCTCTGCTACAGCATTTCGTTGCCGTTTTCACCGCCCCAACCTTTCAGACCTTCGTCGAGATCATCTCCGGCTGGGTTCTCTCTCCACGCCGCCGCTACGTCACCGACGTCATCTTCACGGGAGGCAACCTCGACAACGGACACTGGTGCCGCTTCCATCGCTTTTTCAGTCATGCCGCCTGGGATAGGGATGTCTTGTCTTTGCACCTGGCCAAATTAGTGGCACGCGTGTTCGCCCTGGGCGCTTCCTTGTCGTGGGCCGTCGATGATACCTTGTGTCGTAAACGTGGCCTCACTGTTTACGGCGTCGGCATGCACTACGATCCCCTCATCTCCAGCCGCGCCAAACCTCTTGTTAGTTGGGGACACGATTGGGTCGTCCTCTGCCTCGTCATCGCCCACCCCTTCTGGGCACCCACCAAAGTCTTTGCCTTACCAATCACCATGAGGTTGTATCGCAATCGCCAAGGTCTCACCAAGGGAAAAAAGAGCAAAGCCAAAGCCGCCAAGACCAAGGCCGACCCCAACCATCGCACCCGGCCCGAACTGGCCGTCGAGTTGATTTCCTTGGTCTCTACCTGGTTTCCTCAAGACGAAATCGTCGTTACAGGCGACAGTGCCTATGGCGGCAGGAGCGTTCTGTCCTACCTCCCGGCCAACGTTCACTTGATCAGCCACGTCCATCCCAAAGGCGCCCTCTATGCTCTCCCACAGCCACGTACGACAAAAGGCAAAGGGGCTCCTCGAAAGAAGGGTACACGTTTGCCGAGCATGGCCCAATGGGCCGACGATGCCACGCAGCCCTGGACGGAACTCCACTTCGATCAGTTCGGACTCCATGCTGTCCTACAGGTCAAAACCCAGCAAGCCTTGTACTACAAGGCTGGTGGCCAGCGTCTTTTGACCATCGTCTTGACACGTGATCTTCAAGGTAAAAGGCCCGATCAAATGTTTTACTGCACCAACCTTGACTGGGATGCCCGCCACATCCTCTCCACCTATGCGTGCCGGTGGGCCATCGAATGCACCTTCGAGAATTGCAAACAATTTTTGGGGCTGGAAGACCCTGCCAACCGCTTGCCCCTGGCCGTCCAGCGGACCGCACCGATGGCTCTGCTGCTGTATAGCCTGGTTGTCGTCTGGTTCCACCAGGTTGGTTACCGCTTCCTCCAGTTTCCGTACCGTCCCTGGTATCGAGGCAAACAGGAGCCTTCGTTTGCTGATCTTTTGACCACCCTACGCCGTGTCAGTTGCCAAGAGAAAACCGACACACTGCTTCCAAAACCGTGTCGCCTAAAAACCTGGCTCACCCAGATTACCGAGCTTCTCAGCCGAGTCGGATGAGACAGCTGCTCGCCGTCTTTTTTCAACCAATCCCGGCACATGTGACTCGACGGACCGTCAAAAATCACCGGCCCCAGCGCTAGATTTACGCGCCGGAATGTGCGAAACTTGAACTAAGAGCCTATCCGAAGTAGAGTCGAGAAGTGGCGCGGTGGTTTAGGTCGAGTCCAGCGGTATCCGGCCCTTTCGTTGGCCGGTGCCTCAATCTCCCGGCCATGCCCCGTTTCCACTTCCCGCTCGTCGAACCGGACGGGCCCTATTAAGGCATCCGGCTCTCGGACAAGGTAACTCATGCGTTCGCGCACAAGACGCGAGGTCGCGGTCGCCCTGGAAGCCACACTAATCCCAGGTCCTCACGCAGGTAACGATCCGAATAACACTGTCGGGCCGTACCCTGCACGCGGTGCTTCCGACCCAGCCACTGACGGAGCCGTTGACAGGTGTGCGCCATCACCTGCTTCATGGCCGGGGCCGTGTTACCGAGACAAAAATAGTTCGCCCAGCCCACCAGTCGGCTGTTGACGCGAGTTATTAACGCCCGGCAAGACAACCACTGCCACGTTCGGCTGGTCTGATCGCGGATCACCTCACAGATCCCGTGGATCTTCTTGACGGCCGGACGGGGACCGATGTAGCTACGCCCCGTCTTCGGCGACCAGTTCCGACCGAACGTGTAACCCAAAAACGAAAACGTCTCGTCCGGCAAGCGACAAACCCGGGTCTTCGTCTCGTTCACCGTCAACCGCAGCTTCGACATCATGCGCCGCATCACCGCCTCGGCTTCAAGAGCCGTACCACGGCAGCAGATCACAAAGTCGTCCGCATAATTGACGATACGCGCCTCAAGACGATTGGCATGCCCGTTTGTCTTCCAGCCCAGCACGAAGCGACGCATGTAGAGATTCGCCAGCAGCGGCGAGAGCACGCCCCCTTGCGGGGTGCCGCGACCCTCGTCCTTGTTGCGAGTCGTTCGACGCTTGTCCCCACGATCTCCAAGGTCTTCCACCGGTGCCTCCAACCAGCTTTTGATCAGGGCCAGTAGTAGCCCGTCACTAAGCCGTCGGCTCACCGATGCCATTAACTCGGCGTGGGGGATGCTATCGAAGTACCCACTCAAGTCCGCATCGACAATCTCCGTATGCCCGTTGTCTAGCAACAATTGGACCTGCTCGATCGCGTCCAGAGCGCTTCGGCCTTGCCGATAAGCAAATTGTTCCGGCTGCAAGTCCGCCTCGAAGATCGGCTCCAAGACGAGCAACACAGCCATCTGCACGACACGGTCGCGGATCGTTGGAATGCCCAACGGTCGCTGTTTGCCATCCGACTTCGGTATGTACACCCGTCGGACTGCTTGCGGGCGATACGCTTTGTTTCGGAGTTCTTCCGTCAGTTCACCCAGCCAACGGTCCAGCCCGTACTCCTCGATGTCCGTGAACGTCTGGCCATCCACCCCCGCCGCGCCGTCGTTAGCGGCGCAGCACAGGTACGCATGGCCCAGCACATCGGCCCGGTACACCTTGTCGTACAACGCATAGAACCGATAGGTGGGTGCTCTCTTCGCTTTGGCATGCAACGTCTCCTGGAGTTTCCGAACCGTATCGGGAGGTGTTAGGCTCATCACCAATCTCCTGGCTCTCTTTCCTTCGGACGCTGTCCTTGAACCAAGGCCCCTTCCCTCCACCGGCGTTACCCGGCTTCAGCGGTACTACGAGCCTCTCCGCCACCCCAAGCGGCCCGGCCTGTCCCTCGCGGGCGTCCGGTTGGCACTGCTGCCACCGCAGAGGGTTTCCCGTGTTGCGTTAACTTTCCTATGCCGACATGCCGTCGCCATTACCCCGGTGGCAACGCGGGTGGGGCTAAAGTCGTTCCCCCTGTATCCTCGCGTCTGCGGCCTTCCCCATCCCTTTGCTGGGTCGGCTACCACATTACCCGTTTCGAGGCCTGCTCAGCGTTCACTCACGTTACGGCCTGCCTGCTCGCGGAGTCGCTCAAACGACCCTTTCCATCGAAGGCTTCGACAGTTTCGTTACCTCCACTGCCGCTCCGATTGCTACCGGCTGGAACGACCAGTTGCCGGGTGGGATTCGCACCCACTGAAAAGTCACGCCTTGGCACGGCGCACAAAGGGGACGGGCACGTTTAATAAGCCAGCATTTAATTTAAGTAAGGCGATATTAAACGTGCCCGTCCTGCTTTGTAGAAAAGCTGGTATCTTTGCGAGCTGGGAACGTGAGCTACCGGAGAAAATCCGAGTACGTGTAACGCAACTCCGGGAGCTCACGTTCCCAGCTCGCAAAGATACCAGCTTTTCTACAAAGCATGCCCGTCCCCCTGGTATGTGGGTTTTAATCAAGAAAGATCCCTTCCAGCGAGCCATCTGCCAGAATGAGATGAGCCCTTTGTTTGCTCCAGCGGCGGGCGCACAGCTCGGTCCTCTGCATGCCGCTTTAGGTGGCGCTCCGTGACTCGCCGAGGCGTCCTCGCACCTCGTAACGAAGATCCACCATGCCATTCTTGTAGGCTTTGACCTCCACGAGATGCAGGGCGATGTCTCTGTCAAGCTTCGCGAAAAATGGGATCCCATCTCCAATCAAGATCGGCAGGATCGAATAACGAATTTCGTCGGCTAGCCCGAGACGAAGGCATTCGGCGGAGACCAAGCTGCCTCCAACAAACCAGATGGTACGGAACGTGGGCCGCAGGCGCCCGTTCACGAACTGTGCAAGATCGCCAGAGTAGAACTCGATGGTATCCCGGGTCAGCGGCAGCTCGCGAGTCGTTAGGACGAAGGTGGGTTTGTCGCCGTATGCCCATCCCACCCCTTTGGTTTCAAAACTCAACGCGGTCTCATAGGTTCGCGATCCCATGACGTAGCAGTCGATCGTATTGAGGAACGCCTCGACGAATCCCGGGTCCATGGTGTCGCCGCCTACGAACACGTCTGAGGTCTCGAGCCAGTCGACTCGCCCGTCCTTTCGAGCGATGAAGCCGTCGAGGCTCGCCGCCATGTGGACCGTTACCTGAGAATCAGTGTTTGCCATCGTTTCCCCTGAGGTCGAGTGCGCGGTACTGCTCGAAGCTGTCTCGGCTTACGCCGTGCGAATGAAGCGACGGTCCGTCGAGTTGTAACTTTCATCCGCACCAGGACAAAGCCCTTCGACCTGTTGGTTGAAGGAGTTCGCCGGAAAAATGGGCGGGACGACACGATTAGAATCAGCCCCTTTGCATCGTGCGCCGTCCTTTGCCGCGGCGTAACATCCAGTCAGATAACATGTTAGAAATGATGGAGCGAAGTGCAAGTGGGCGTGACATTTTTTGCATCTCGCTCCGAGATCGCTTGATACATGTCCGCAATAATGTGGGGAAGACGAGCATTCAGCCGGCGTCGAATGACGCGAGCGGGTTTAAGTACCGTCAACGCACGAATGTTGGCGGTACTTAGATTTTTGGCTTTGAAACGACGTGTTTTATCGGGAATACGTAAGATTCTAAGTACCGGCAACGTTGGCGGTACTTAGAATCTTTGGCGGACCTTAGAATGTTTCGCCAACTATCATCCCGTCGCGTGCCGTGGCTCCGTAGGTTAAGGATGCAGCCAAGTCCCGATCCATTTAGACCCTCCCGCGCGACGCGATTTCTTTGGCGGCCCAGGGCGCTAATTTCTCTCGAAAAATCTTGGCATTGTGCCGAATGTCTACGGGAAACGATGGGTGAAAGAGGATCTTTTTTATCTCTCTTGTATGCGCGTGTTGAGCGCCTAGCGCGAGTAGCTCTTGTCGTAGTTTGTTCGCATCCATTTTCGTGCCGGGATCGCGTTCGACGCAAAGGATTGGCTCGATGGTTCCGTTCCGCTCGACGGCAACCAAAGCGGTTCGGGCGACAGCGGGGTGGGCGTTGAAGACGCCTTCGCAAGGAATCGTGAATAGCGTCCCATTGGCGGTGACGACGCGTTGTGACTTTCGGCCACAGAACCAGAGGCGGCCTTGCTCGTCAAAATAGCCGAGATCGCCCATGCGATGATAGAAGCCTCCGGTCGCCGGGTCGGCGATTTTAGCTAAAGCCGTCGAGGTGGCTCGGTTGTAATAGGCGCTGGTTACGACCGGGCCCTGGGCGACGATTTCGCCGACTGTTCCCTGGGCTACTTTGAGGTCATCGTTCCACGTTGGAAGGGCTTCGTCGGTGATGCGAATGATGCGAACGGTCATGCCCGAGACTGGTCGACCGACACAGACGCCGCCGCCTTTGGCCGTGCGCTGGCAAGTCTCACGCAGAATCTCCGCGCTGCCGATCGTGGCGACGGGAAGCGCCTCCGTCGCGCCGTAAGGTGTGTGAACTTGCACTTCATCACGCAACATCGTCGTAAACGAGGCGATTGCCTTGGCCGACACGGGCGCTCCCGCGGAAATCACTCGACGGAGCGACGGCAGCTTGACGGCTTGTTTTTCACCGTAGCCGCCGACGCGGCGAACCAGCGCCGGCGAGCCGAAAAGGTTCGTGACCTGAAAATGTTGCAGGACGTCAACGATCTTGGCGGCATCGACATGGGCCGGGCGCGTCGGGTCCATCGGCGGAATAATCGAGGTCATTCCCAGTGCGGGACCGAAGAGACCAAACAGCGGAAAGGTCGGCAGATCGATCTCGCCCGGCTCAATCGCATACGTTTGCCTGAGCGATTCAACCTGGGCGTTGAAGATCTCATGTGTGTAGATGACGCCCTTGGCGACGCCGGTGCTGCCGCTCGTGAAGAGGAGCGCGGCCATCTCATTGAAGGCCGGTGTCACTAGCGGCGGCGGTCCTGCCGCGCCGAGTCGACGCACTTGATCCAGGGTCGATCCACCCCAGAGATAACGCCGACCGACCGTGACGCAAGAGCGGAGCGTGCCGCGACCCCAACCGAACAGGCGCCGTGCCAGGTGAGCCTTCGGCACGCCGATAAACGCTTCCGGCTCCGCCTCCTTCAAGCAAACGCCGAGATTGCGCACGCCCATCCCTGGATCGATCAGGACGACGACCGCTCCGATCTTGAAGAGCGCGAACGTGAGCGCGTAAAACTCGAGGCAGGGTGGAACCATGAGGACGGTTCGCGTCCCCCGAACGATGCCGAGCCGTTCGAGACCACGACCGAGACAATCGCTTTCCGCGTCCAGCTCGCGGTACGTGAGGTGGCGATAACGAAAGCGGCCCTGACGGTCACGCCCTGTCGGGTGAACGACGGCTAAAGTAAGTGGTGAGCTTGCTGCACGACGAGTAAGATGCGACGCGATGTTCTGTGTCGAAGGTGGAGCGCTTGGTTGGTTCATTTCCTTTATCTTAGGAGAGGAGAGGGCAATTGACGTCGGACGCGCCGAGCACGGGAAGCCGGGCCATCAGGCGACCACCTCCACTTGACGGGTCTCCACGGTCAGCGGCATTCCCCGCTCGGACCGCACTTCCAGGCAGGCCCGGATGGCGTCCCGAATGTTGGCCAAGGCCACGTCCTTGGATTCCCCTTGACTGACGCAGCCAGGGATGGCCGGGCACTCGACGACCCACACGCCGTCCTCGTCCCGGTCGATGGTCACGAGAAATGTCATACACACTCCTAGCTGAACGCCCCGGCCGGTGGCCGGTACGAAACATCCCCTGATTGAGTCTACGCGGCCGCGAGGACAATCACAACGGGATGTGGAGAAATCGGGTCTCGGGGCGCTCTTTCAACTTGACGGCCATCGAAGGGATCGACGAATTGCACGTCTTGACGCTAGTGAGCGAGTTGGTCACCGACTTCAGCAAATGGCCAACGATGAAGCAGTTCACCAGTTGACTGGGCTTGTGTCCCAACTAGAAGAAGGGCGGCAAGGTGCAGTCCAGGGAGGGTACGCGCTGCCGTACGCCTCACAGGGGAAAGACTAACGCACTTCTGAGTCACCCGCTGAGGAAGTTCCTGGGACGGCGTGCCTTTGCTGCTCGGCAAGCCACTCGTCCGGGTAGGGCTGGTAGTCCCACGGCTCGCAGGTGGTGTACGGCTCCCGGCCAAGGTAGCAGTTGTATACGGTCATGGCCTCGAAGTGGCTGCCGGCCGCGAAAGTGGTCAGCCGCCGCGCCCCCGGCTCCAAGCTTCCACGGCACCCGTCGCCACCGGGGCCGACCAGGCAGCAGGCGTGCAAGATCATCCCGTCACTGCCACCTTCCCAGACCTCGTGCATCAGCGCCGCCACCCCGAGAAAGCCCTCCGCCGCCGTACGACAAAGCTCATCTGCCGGCGGTGCATAGGTGAGCTATGAAATCCCAGAAACCAATACGTGCCGCCGGGTCGGATGCAGCTCCTGCTTCGGCGTCGGAGCTTCACGATGACTACGACATGAGGTAATCGATCGACAGCTGCCATCCGGGCACCGCCGGCTCCGCATTTGCCTGCTGGCCGGGCCCGAATACCGCCGGTGCTACGCCACCAACTTGGTAGCTCCGAACCACCCCCGCCAGCGGGTCCACATCCCATACCACCAAGGTGCCGGCCTCGAAGTACTCGGCACGCTTGGCTGCTAGAGCCGCCTCCGCGGCCAGGCCGTAGTCGCCCTCGCTGCGGACCTCGACTGCGAAGTCCGGCGGACCGGGAACGAATCGCATCGCGTCGGACGGCGGAGGGCCGGTGTAGTAGGCCGCGTCTGGCGAGAATGACTCCCGATCGGTCGATAGAGTGGTGACCGCGAAGCCGACATTGTCGCCGTATGCGAACCCCCCGACGGCATCGGCGTGATCGGCCAGACGGCGGACGATTCGGAGGGCGATGACGCCGGGCCTGTGACCGGTAGGCATGATCGGTACTAACCTCCCGCCAACGAGTTCGGCCTTGCCCTTGACGCAGGCCAAGTCGGCGAGCGTGGCGCGGGTAACAGCAAGCGCAGCACTCATACGTCGACTCCGTGAGAAGTTTCTGGATGGATCGTACCCATCAGGCTGGCGTCGATCAATTGCGTCTTCGGGAGTTCCTGAGATGGCGACGATCTGATTAGGAGCACGGAAAAGGGGTCAGGTTTGCTCTGTAGAAAACCCTCATCCTGACCGATCCAGCATGAGGTTTAGGGTCAAAGCAAGCAACCACCCATCTCGAGATTCACTAGGAAAACCCAGGCCCGCTACCGACGTCGCTAAACGTCGCTTGATCATAGAGTTCACAGTCTCAGCCTGCCAACGTTGGCCATAGCCTCCATGTTTCTTGTTCAAACGCTGACGCATCTGCCGCCGGTAGCGGCCGCTCGGCGGAGTTCGACTCGGGCGGCCGTGGCTGGCAGGCATAAAGGATTTCACGCCGTGCTGCTCTCGTGCGTAACAGTGGTTCGGCTCCGAATCATAGCCGGCGTCCGCCACGATTCGCTCCGGCCGAACGGTGGCCAAGGTCTCATCCATCAGGCCGACGAAGCGATCGACGTCAGGGTGTGGCCCCCGACTGGTAGCGACGCCGAGGATCGCATGCGTGTCGGTATCGACACTGAGTTTGAGCTTGAGAAAGCGCGTGTAGCGTACGGTTTGCTTCGTTGCTGCCCCCTTGCCGCGTCGCCGGATGAAGTAGCGGCTGGCGTGGCCGCAGTCCATGCCGGTCGAGTCAAAGGCAGCTCGTCGCACCCGTCGGCGACGGCCGAGAAACCGCCGCACGGTGGCATGGAGAAGCCGCCGGGCGCGGGGCCGCCGGAGCAGGCGTACGCTGGCCTTTTGGAGTGTGGTAAAATGCGGAATGTGCGTCAAGCGAAGAACCTGACGGAGGTCCGACAGATCGCGTAAGAGCTGGACGATGCCACGGTAGTCTGTCTTGAAAAAGACCTTGAGAGTCAAGCAGGCGAAGAGTTGGTGTTGTGTGTAGCGTTTGGGGCTGAAGCGGTTGGCAAAGGCGCGCAATGTCTTGCGAGCGACGGTCAAAGCCCGCTGCGCCACGGCAATTGGCGATTTGGTTGTAGTGCTCATAATGCATTATACGGCCCAATTGACGGTGCAGCTGGGGGTTTTCTACAGAGCATACCCGACCCCTTTTTCTTTTTCTATTGTCTCCACCGCCGAACGACCAAGCTCAGCAGCCCGGCCCGCTCGGTGCGCAATGAAGTCCCGGAAAACGAGCGTGCGGCCTCGGTCTGCTGCAGCACCTGGGGCGGCGTCTGTGCTATCCCTCGGGGCGGGCGGCCTCGAACGCCGCAGCCGCCGGGAACACCTGCCGCTCCAACGTCTCATGTAGTTGGCGGGCGACCAGCAGCACCATGTCCAGCCGATACCACAGTGGCGAATGGTCCCGCCAGAACTGCGGAGCAACTTGGACGGCCATGTTGAGCAGCGCCCCCTCGTACATGTCCCCGCCAGCGAACGGGTCGGCCTCCAGCACGTCCAGGGCCATCGGCATCAGGACCGGCAGGCTGATCTGTTGGCCGAGCATGAACCGCAGGTCCTCGGGCGTGAACTCCCGGAGCGGCTTGTGGCGGAGGCGGTGGCTGTTGATGACGACGTAGGACGGGTACGTCGGCTGGCCCCAGTCCTCGCCCTCGATCTGGGTGAGCGTCCGGTTAGACCACTCGACGCCTTTCACCGCCAAGCCCTCCGCTGCTGAACGACATATCTCTGCAGCCAGAGGCGCCGAGCGACAATGAACCTCAGAAAGCCTATGTGCGGCCCCGGTCTTCTGCAGTGTTTTGTTCAACGTCTTGGACTGCGTCCTCTAACTTGGCGATGTAGTGGGTGACGTTGGCCAAAACATCGTCGGGCTCCATGTCGTACCCCGTCGCGCCGCTGCCGCTCCAGTTGACGCCGACCTTCACGCCGATGGCCTTCAGGTCAGGCATCCACTTCGTAAGGAACTCGTCCCAGGTCAACTCGTACGGGGTGAAAACGCCATACGCCGGGACGGTCTTGATGATCTTTTTGACCCGCGACAGACTCGACCAGAATGGCATGGCCCGCCCACCGAACGATGTCCTGGGCTGGGGGAAGCCAACATCGTCACGGCACGACCATAGCTTCCGGTTTTTGGCCACGTCGCGGTAAAACGCATGTGCCTGTGACGCCGACTGCCCCATCCTGTACCCTCCGCCGCCAAACTTGTTATTACCACGCACCAACGCGCAACAACACTTTTCATTCCTCGGCGAGACCGGTCTTGCTGAAAACTTGTTCTCCCAGCGTCAAAGCCGGATGTCAAGGAAAATCCCAACGGCGTTGAACAAGAGACCGGGACGGGTATTGCGCAAGGGGGTACCTCGTGCATCTTTTGGCGCGACGGTCCTTCAGGCGTTATAAAGCGAAGGGAATCAATGTGTTACGTCGCCAGACCGTCGCGCCAAGGGCGTTGAATTTTTGGCGCCACGGTATGGCGACGCCCCATACAAAAGGGGAATAAGCGGCGTCCCCCGTCTCATCTTTTCTCATTCAAGCGAACGCTACCCGCGCTTCACGCAGCCCGTTGCCGCGTCAAACGAACAAGCGGAAAACAGAACGGGCGAACGGACTGAACTGTTCGCGCCTGATAAACTGACCCTTAAGCCTTTACCTCATCCCCGTAAAAGAGGGGAGAAGAGCAGCAAGGTCAAGGAGTCGCGATGGGTAAGGTCTTGATCCTTTATGATTCCGCCAGCGGCAACACCGCGAAGATGGCTGAGCTGGTCGCGGACGGAGCGCGGGCGATTCCCGAGATGGCCGTGCGGGTCGTCGCCGTCGAGACGGCCACTGCGGATGACGTTCTCTGGTGCGATGGACTTGCTGTCGGCAGTCCGACGAACATGGGGATTTTGTCCTGGAAGATGAAGCGCTTTTGGGACGACGTGATGGGCCCGCAGTGGATGAAGGTCGATGGCAAGATCGCCTGCGCCTTTTCGTCGGCGGGTGGTTGGGGCGGCGGCAACGAGCTGGCCTGTCAATCGATTTTGACCGTGCTGATGAATTTCGGCTTTCTCGTGTTCGGTGTCACGGACTATGCCGGCAAATTGACGACGCTTCATTATGGCGCGGTCGCGGCCCGTGAGCCGCGTGAGGAGCCGATTAAAGAGGCGTGTCGTATCCTTGGTCGGCGCCTGGCGGAGTGGATCGCGGTCTATGTTGATGGCCGACGCGAACAACACCCGCTGACGAAGCCCGAGCCGCGCATGCCGCCGATTGGATGAAATCTTTAACCAGGAAGGTCGTCATGGATTTTGCACTCCCCGAAATTGGTGAAGGGGTCTACGAGGCGGAATTGATCTCGTGGGCCGTCAAACCGGGCGATGTCGTGAAGCCGGGCGACACGCTTTTGGAAGTGATGACCGACAAGGCGACGATGGAGGTGCCGTCGCCATTCGCCGGTCGGATCGGTGCGCTGTTGGCGGAGCCGGGAACTAAGGTAAAAATCGGCCAAATCGTGCTGGCGTATGACAAAACAGACCAGGCCTCAGCGCCGGCGCTTGCCGCGCGGCCCACGACGGTCACTACAGTACAGGCCAGCAATGGGTCGGTGAGTACGCGCATCGCCTCGGCTAATCGGGGATCGGTAAAAGCGGCACCGTCGGTGCGCTATCTGGCGCGGAAGCTCGGCATCGATTTAACAGCTATTGCCGGCAGCGGCCCGGAAGGTCGCATTCTTTTGGATGATGTGACGACGCGAGCCCAGCCGCTGGAGAGAAGCTCGGTTTCTACGGGCAAGCCGGTCGAGGCGCGGCCCGACTATGGCCGCCCTGGCACGCGCATCAAATTACAAGGCCTGCGCCGGCGCATCGCCGAGCACATGGTCCATGCCAAGCATACGATCCCGCATTACAGCTACATTGATGAATGTGACGTCACGGATCTTGTAAAGATGCGTGAATCGCTGCGCCAGACGATGGCCGAAAAAGGCGTGAAGCTCACCTACCTGGCGTTCGCAGTGAAGGCGGTGACATTCGCACTGAAAGAGGTGCCGCTCGTCAACTCGAGCTTTGATGAGGCCAGTGGCGAAATCGTGCTGCATGATGGGTATCACATCGGCATCGCCGTGGCGACGCCTGGGGGGTTGATTGTCCCGGTCGTGCGTGATGCGGATAAAAAAGATCTGACGACCGTAGCGAGCGAAATCGAACGGCTCGGTGCCGAGGCCAGGTCTGGCAAGATTCGGCGCGACGACCTCGGTGGCGGCACGTTCACCGTCTCGTCTGTCGGCAATCTTGGCGGGTTGATCTCGACGCCGATCGTCAATCATCCCGAGGTCGGCATACTCGGATTGGGCAAGATCGTCAGGCGGCCCGTCTACGACGAAGCCGGCCAAATTCGCCCGGCTGACCTTCTGTATCTATCATTCTCGTTCGATCATCGGATCGTCGACGGTGCCGTGGGCGCGGTCTTTGGCAATGCCGTCCTCGCCAGTTTGCGGCAGCCCGCTCGACTTCTTTTGCCGGTATAATGGGAGAAAGATGGCGCCGGGGAGGCGTCACGCGATCTGTGCCGAGTGCAACGTCTGGGAAAGACCGACAGGGTCAGCGAAACTCGGCCGTCTGTGACAGCGTGTAGGGCGCACGAACGTCGGATCAGGCTCATTCTCCTTGGCATCGGATGAATTATCAGGGCAGAATGAGTAGAGGATCGACCGTCACCACTCTTCACCGGCAGGACAGCCGGCCGAAAGTTTGCCCCTCCAGGAGCATCCGCCAGCCATGAACCAACCAAGGCTTGTCGTTCCGCGACCGCGGACCCTGTTCGCTTTCTTGTTTGTTTTCGTGGCCCTCGCCAGCCCTATCGGCGTGCGCACGGCGGACACGGATGACAAGCAGCCGCCCGCCGTGGCCGAGTTTCGCAAGGCGCTGCTGCTCGAGCGCAACCTGTCGCGCGACAATCCGGAAGGCCTCGCCTACCGCAAGAAAAACCTGACCCAGAAGTTCGAAGGCCTGAAATCCCTCGTCGATTTGGGCCGGGCGTTGCTGCTTCTCGAATGGGGCACGGACAGCGGCAACACTCAGGTCGCCGAGATCGATAGCGACATTCGCAAGAAGGTAGCCGATGCTTTTGTGGCTCGCTTCAAGGAAATCGTGAAAGACGGCACTACCGCCGAAAAAGCGGCGGCAGCTTATTTCCTCGCGGAATCTGCCGTAAACCTGCGTAAACAGGGAACGAGCAATGACGGCACGCCCAGTTTTGGCATCGCCGGCGCCGGCAACGACGCCAGCGCCGCCCGGCGCGATCGTCGGCTGAAGTCTCGTTTCGTGAAAATTCGTTATGCGGACCTTGCTCCGGAATTGGTAAAGCTGACTATCGACGCGGACACCTCGGTTCGCAAAGCCGGTGCCTATGCGTTGGGTCTCACTCAGCCTGATCCAGCGACGAGCGTTCCAGCCCTAACGGCGCTTTTGCAGAGCCCTGAGGTAGAACTGCGCCGCGCAGCCGCGACGGCCTTGAATAACTCGGTTTCGGTGGTAGCTGAGGAGCAACGACGCACGCTCAACCTCGATGTCGAACCGGTCGAAGATCCGAGTGATAAAAACATTATGGATGCTCGCACCCGATCCGCGGTTCAGACGGTGCGCGGTATGTTGCGGGGCGAGCCGACCAGAACAAGCAAGCAGGTCGTCCCCGCCGCGCTCAAGTCGATCCGCGATCCGGACCTCGCCGTGCGCCGCGCGTTGATGGATTCTCTGTTATTGACAAGTCAAACGCTGTCCGACCTGGTACCTTCCGAGCCGAAGGAATATCGCGATCAACTGCCAGACCGCATGTTGACGGACCGCGATGCGGTCCTGGTGGCGGATTTGCGTGAGCAGCTACAGATTAGCCGCATCTACCGGGCTGAGTTACAACCAATCGCGCGAGCGTTCCAGAGTAACGCCGAAGCGCTGCTGCAGGCGTCCCAGGATACGGACGCCTCGATCCGAATCGGCGCTCGACAGACGATCAAGAACCTCGGTAGCTGTGCCCAGCGCCTCTATAAATATGAAAACAGCGTCCCGGCGAAGATTCTGCCGCCCGAGGACAAGACCAAAGGCGCCGACGACCCCGATAAGAAGAGAGAATTGGGAGCCCGTTCCAAAACGGACCGCCGCGGCGGCGACGTCTATGTCAACGTAGCGTCGTGGCAGGCTCCGAAGAAGAACGACGAAGATGCGTTGATCGAGAATCTGCGGGTTGCCATTCCGGCACTCATTCAGGGCCTGCGCGACCCGAACTTGCAGGGCGCATCGCGGCCGTCATGGCTCTGGAGGCGTGTGGACCGGTGGCCGCCGATGCCATTCCCGACCTGGTTCGGCTTGGTTTAGCCGACCGCAACGTGTTCGTCCGCTGGGCTTCGGCTCGCACGCTGGGTGAGTTGGCCCCGCGCCGAACAGCGCTCGTCGTGCCAAAATTGGCCGATGCGCTGACCGATGAAGACCTCGATGCCCGTCTCGCGGCGGCGACCGCTTTGCGCCGCTTCGGCGAGGATGCGGCGCCTGCTGTCCCGGCTCTGGCGCGAATGCTAAGCAAGGGAGACGTCGAAAGCCGGGTCGCGATGATTCAAACGCTTACCGCGATCGGGCCCGCTGCGTCCGCATCGTTACCGATGATGGCACAGCAGCTCACACACCCCGACGCGCGCGTTCGCATCGCCGCGGCCCAAGGGCTCGGCGCTTACGGCAAGACAAGCGTCAACTTTGTGCCCGACCTCATCGCAAAGCTGCGTGTACTTCTCAACGACACCGACGGCGACGTTCGCTCTGCCGCGGGCGAAGCGATTTTGTATATCGACGGAAAGTAATCGACTCGACAGGGAGAGATCCAAGGAACAGGGGCCAACCGGCCCCTGTTGGCGTTTTTATAGGCGCTCTGGAAAGTCACGCCTCCCCCACCCAGGGTCGCGCAGCGCACCCTGGGTGACGAAGGCGTCACTTTTCGGGCATTCTCTCATAGGAAGCGTCGTGCCGTCTGCGGCGTCGGCAGCAGGCAGGTCTCGCGCTTGCCAAAGAGAAGATACCGATTGCCCGCGACGAGATCATAGAGCCGATCGCGCAGCAAAGCCGGCACGACGATGCCGAGGCTCAGCGCGGGCCAAGGCCAACGAAGGTAACGCACGGCTCGCAGGAAAGCTGTCGATTTCGTGTAGGCCTTCCCGTTTTCGATAAAAACCATCGTATCAAATTGATCGACCGGCAAGCCGCACCAAGCCAACAGCGCTTGCCCCGCCGGCGACTGGACCGAAGCGAGCTTGAGCTGCCCCGCTGGATCGGATGCGAGTACAAATTGAACCCAGCGATTGCACAGGTTGCAGACGCCGTCGAAAAGGAGTATGCGAGTCGATTTGTCAATGTTTAAGGGCAAAGCGTGATAGTGAGACATAAAGTGCTAAGCTTTGGTCGGGGGTCGTGGCCGGGGTCGGTACTCCGACCCCGGTTCTCTGAGGCGGCCTAAGCCAAACCGGGGTCGGTACGCCGACCCCGGCCACCACTCACCACTTGGGATTCGCATGGAGGACTACGATCCTGTAACCGTCAACGAGGACTCCCGGGTAACTGTCAGGAATGCCTCCGCGAGAAGTAAATCGTCCCGAGTGGTGATCTTGCGATTCGCGGCGGAGCCTGCCACCAGATAGACAGGATGCCCCGCAGCCTCCATGAGTTGAGCGTCGTCCGTGATCGAGACGTCCAGCCGTGAGCGCTCGGCATAAGCCGCAACGAGCCAATCGCGCCGGAAAACTTGCGGCGTCTGGGCTTGCCAGAGACCAGCACGCGGTACCGTTTCGCAAATCACCCCGGCCTCATCGCCTCGTTTCAAAGTGTCGGCGACCGGCACAGCTAAAATCGCGGCCCCCGTGAGCGTCGGCGCGCGAAAACGTCGTCAATGAGATTGGAACTGACACAGGGTCGCGCCGCATCGTGAACGGCGACGAACTCGGCGTCGGCACTCAGCAAAGAGAGAGCGTTGGCCACCGACTCGAAGCGCTCCGCTCCGCCCGATGCGAGGGTTAGGTGATATTGGTCGATCTCCGCGCAGTGGGAGCCGCGAAAATCCTCCTGGTCCTCGGCGGCAAGTACCAGAATGATCTGGCCCACATCAGGCCGTGCGCGAAAACGACGGACCGAATGAAGCCAAATCGGCGCGCCCGCCAGCTCTATAAAAGGCTTTTTCGCCGCGCCGCCGAAGCGCGTGGATCGTCCGGCGGCCGGTATTATGACGGCGAATCGAGGCATGGTGCTTCCCAAACTGATGCTGCTCTGGAGCGAGCGATTCAGGGATTGTTCCATAAAGGTTGTGGCGGCACGTTTCTAACGTGCCGGAAGCGACAAGTGCCAGATGCGGGCGCGTTGAAAACTGGCCAAATCACGAAAAAGACGAGACATCGGCACGTTGGAAACGTGCCGCCACAACTTTATTGAGACAGCCTTTCAATCCCCGCCAGGCGACTTCGTCGGCGTCGTGGGCTGGCGGCTCTCAAATACCGCCAGGCGCTCGCGCAGATTGTGCAACTCCTTATATAACTCTTTTCGCTCCTGCTCCGCTTGCTGAAATTGCGTTGCCAGCAACATCGTCTTGGTTTTGAGTTCCGGGAGCGTCATCGTGACGTCCTTGAGGGCGGCCCAAATGGGGGTGGTCCGGTTGTCCAGGTCCCCTTTTTTCACCATTTCCACGTTCTGTTCGTTGAGCCGTTGCAAGCCCGCCCGAAGCTCGACCAGCGACGCCGCGAATTGCTGATAGATCGTCATGGCGACGAGCGCGCAGATGCTCAGAATGGTTCCGCCGAAGATGCGCCAGAACGTCGATACGCCATCCACCTGGTTATTCGTCGGTGTTGACGATCGCTGCGCCGAGCCCTCCCGCATCGTCTCGGATTCAACACCGGTCATGCTCAAATGAGTCGGGCCAGTCTGAAAGGCACTGCTGCTACTTCGGTTCCGAGCCATGAATCCGCTCCCAAGCGAGAGTATCCGGCACTGGTCAGGTCATTTGGAATCGAGGGTGCGGACAATAGCGACTCCGGCTCGATCTCACAAGACCAGCGACTCACCTTGCCGCCGCGCTGGAAACACTGGTAAAGTGGCGCGGCAAACCGGGCAGGATAGTCCGACCTCGACGCAAGGAAGCCGTCATGAATCCATCCTTTCCTCCCACAGCCGACATGCGCGATCGCTGGCTTTATGGCAGCCTGATCGTCGTTCTCCTGATCGTCACCGGCGTCTATCTCGATAAGGTGAGCAAAGATCGCTCCGCGCTCAACCGTTGGCAGCCACAGATCCTCGGCCTGGAGAACGGCGAGAATCTCGCCGAGAAATACAACTACCCCAACCCGCCGATCATGGCGCTGATTCTTTGGCCCTTCGTCAAATTACCCGGAACCATGCTCCCCGCATTGGCCTGGTTTTTCGCCAAAACGGGTATGACGTTCTTGACCATTATCTGGGTCTTTCGCCTGGTCGAGACGACGGAACGGCGCTTCCCATCCTGGGCCAAGGTCCTGGCTTTGGTACTCAGCTTTCATCCCATCGTCGGCGACCTGCTGCATGGCAATGTCAATCTGTTCATCCTCTTTCTCATCATGGCCTGCTTGACGGCCTATCGTCAGAAGCTCGATCTTTTGGCCGGAGTCGCGCTGGCGCTGGCGATTTCATGCAAGGTGACGCCCGCTTTGTTCGTCCCATATTTTCTTTGGAAGCGCTCCTGGAAACTGCTCGCCGGCGTGGTCCTCGGCCTCGGCCTATTTCTCTGGCCGGGCCTTATCCCGTCTTTGGTCCTGGGTTACGACAACAACCAGCAACAACTGTATAGCTGGTACAAAGAAATGGTTTACCCGTTCGTGATCGAGGGCAAGGTGACGCCCGAGCATAACAATCAATCGCTGCCCGGGCTGATCGCACGCCTCATGACGCATAGCCCGGCGTTTTCAACCTATGACAAAGCAGGGACCTATGTCCCTCTGGAATATCACAATTTCATCACGCTGAGTCCAGAATCAGCGCGCTGGCTCGTTAAGGGAGCATTGGGTCTGTTCGCGTTGGTCATTGTTTGTTGTTGCCGGACGCGCACCGAACCGCGCCAGGGGTGGCGGTTGAGCGCGGAGTTCAGCATTATCCTTTTGGGAATGCTGCTCTTCAGCGAGCGCACCTGGAAACATCACTGCGTCACGCTGCTCTTGCCTTTCGCGGTCCTGTCGTATCTGCTGATGACGCAGCCGTGGAGCTTTGCCCGACGAGGTTGGCTCATTGCTTCTTTGGCAGTATCGTTGAGTCTGATGTTTCTGTCCGACACGGGATTCGGGAGCAAGGACGCCGCCGCGCCTCATGCCCTCGGCAAGATGGTCCAGCTTTACGGGTCGTATGTGGCGATCTACGCCATCCTCTTAGCCGGGCTCGCGGCAATGTTACTGACAACGAAAGATCAGCGAGCGGAAATGGATCTCCCACAGGTCGAAAAGCGAGCGGCATAAATGGACGCGAAACAAGGTTGGCAATGGTTCGCGCTCGGCTCCGCCTTTTTCGCGGGCTTGACCGCCATCCTCATCAAGCTCGGCGTGACGACGATCAATTCAAACCTCGCCACGTTTTTGCGAACAATCGTGGTGCTCCTGGCCGCGGCGCTGATCATAACCTGGCGCGGCGAATGGAAGCCGATCGACCAACTGTCGCGCCGCGGCGCGCTCTTTCTTGTTTTATCCGGCGTCGCCACCGCTCTATCCTGGCTCTGTTACAACCGCGCCCTTCAAATGGCACCGGCCTCTTACGTCGCCCCGATCGACAAACTGAGCGTCGCCTTCGTGATCTTCCTCGCGTGTCTATTTTTGAATGAAGCGTTGACGTGGAAATTGATCCTGGGCGGCGGGCTGGTCATCGCGGGCGTTATCGTGTTGGCATGGACTTGAGGACGGGCGCACGTAGAGGACGCAGCTGGATTTTTCTTGACCGGACAACGGTCGCATTCTAACCTCACCTGCGTCCATTGGGCCGCCCGAGGAAGGAGAGGCCGACATCGGAGGCACTGGCGATCTCTTAGAAGGCGCTGCTTCCTCTTTCCATTCAACGCCCTTAAACGAGCGGGCGGTATGGCGGCTAAACCGCGAAGGTGCGCCAAATCGAATCATTCGAGGTCCCTTATGTGGCCATTTTCTAGAAAGCCCGCTCCTATCTCCTTTGACCCGAATCGATCCGATTGGGTCAACATGAAGGGCGAAATCGAGGGCTTGCCGGCTTTCATGCGCCTGGACGCCGGCCTGAAGAAATCAGCTGGCCACCCCGATTTCGGACACGAAATTCTCGTCGTCATCGGCTTCAATAGTGCCAACGAGAATGGGTTGCCCTCCTCGAAGGAAGACCTGACCGAGGTGGATGAACTCGAAGAGAGGATCAAAGACCATTTGGAGAGCGAGCAAACAGCCATACTCGCGCTGATCCTCACTCATGGCGGTGTGCGCCAGCTTTACTTCTATAGTTCGGACCCTGACCGCGCCATTCGCCAGTGGGAGGACAACCTCAGGCCACAGATAGAGACACGTTCGGTCGAGTTTTTTATTCGGCCTGAGCCGAAATGGGAAATGTATAAGCTATACATTTGAGATTGCGGAGCGAGAGAGACGAAAGAGGACGCAGCTCGACTTGCTTTGACGGCAGATGAAACGAGCCGCGTCCTTTGACTTTCCCCAAGGGATGCGTTCACTGCCAGTTCCAGGCGCTGCCGTCGGGCTGGAAATCGATCGTTGTGCCGGGCGAGAAGGACCTGCCCTGGGAGTGGTTCGTGGTGGTCCAGTCCCACAAGGGGTTCACAATCGTTCCATGGGCAACGCTACCGTCTTGCCAGAAATTCACCTGAGTACCGGCCTTGAAAGTCGTCGCGTAGTTGTGGCCGGTGTTGTAGTAGTCCGACATGTTGTTCGCCAACGTGCCATATTCAGCGCTGCCGTCGTTGTTGAAATCGACCAACGTGCCCTTCTCGAAGGTGGCCCAGAAGCTATGGTTGGTGCTGATCCAATCCCATTCGTTTCGGGCCATGTAGCCGGAAGCAACGCTGCCGTCGACGCGGAAATTGGTCCACGTGCCGGCCTTGAAGGTCTCGAAGTAGTGGTGCCCGGTGTCGATCCATAACGCGGAGTCGTTCGCCAAAACCCCGCCGCTGGCGCTGCGGTCCGGGCGGAAATCGACCAGCGTGTTAGCCTCAAACGTTACGAAGGCGTTGTGCGCGATATTGACGGCGTAAACGGGGTTCGCGGACATCACTTCCCGCGCTTCCAGACGCTCAAGCGCCAGCGAGGCACGGCGGGGGACGCTGGTCGATTCTGACGGCTGCGTGCGGAACAGGTTGGCGAGCATGGTAAACATGATTTTCTCCAGGAAAGGAGTTCTTTTTCAGATCGGAGTGAATGTCACACCCCCTTCACCCACCTGTCCGCAAAGGCTGGCGAAATCGTCCGAAAAAAAACGGACGGTGGCGTACTCCGTCCGTTTTTTTCGGGGCATCTCATTGAGGTATGGCACTCTTTTCCCTTCGACGTGATAAAATAACCGGTGTGGAGGACTGCCAATGCCGTTACGCAATCACTTTCATCCACCGATCTCGCGCACCTTTCGGCTGGGAAGGATTTCATGGCACCTGGCCCGGCATGTTGGTCGGGCGAGTTCGCCAGTTGCTCCCTCCGGGATATATTGCTGAACCACGGGCGCGGATGGGCCAATACTTTGAACTGGACATCGGCGCCTTCGAGCAATCAAGCCCACCGCCTGCCGTCAACAGCACAAACGGTGGCGCGGCGACCATGGCCCAGACCATCGCGGAGCCTACGGTATCAGCGGACATTGATATAGTCGATCAACACGAGTATGAAGTCTTGATCTACGATGTACAGCGTGAAAAAACATTGGTGGCGGCCGTGGAGTTTGTCAGCCCGGGGAACAAGGACCGAGCAGAACACCGTCTGGCCTTCGTAGCGAAATGTTCCGCATTGCTTCAACGGAAAATAAGTGTGGCCATCGTAGACGTTGTCACGGATCGAGGTGGAAACTTGTATGTGGAATTGCTTAGCGAGCTAGGTTTAGCCGATTCGACATTCGGCGTGGACCCGCCGTCGCTTTACGCGGTGAGTTGTCGAACGCGATCAAATAATCATCGCAACCGCTTCGACGCTTGGGCTTATCGCGTACTACTGGGTCAAGCTCTTCCCGCGCTGCAACTATGGTACACGCCGGAACAAGCAGTGACGCTTGATCTCGAAGGTAGTTACGAAGACACCTGCCAGCTTCTCGGCATCGGCTAAAGCGGAAAAGGTGTCGGGAAACCTGACCCCTGGTATGTGGGTTTTAATCAATAAAGATCCCTTCCAGCGAGCCATCTGCCACAATGAGACGAGCCCTCTCTCTTTTATCGGAGGCAGGTCTCATGGCCACTACTCGCACCCGCAAACGCTCCTCTTCTCGACGTCCGACGACCTCCCTGGGTAAGCCGCGCGGCGTTCTTCATCCTCGCGTCCAGCAGGTCGGGCCCGAGCACTTCGGCATCGTCTGCTTTGACTGCGCCAAGGCTCGTTCCAAATTTCTCGTCGCTGATTTCTATGGCCGCGTCCTCATCCCGTCCACCACCGTGGCTCATGCTCGGCCCGACCTCGCCGCGGCCGTCGCACAGGTCCGCGCAGCCTTCGCCGCTAACCAAATAGCTGACGGGCTCGTCGCCATCGAACGTACCGGTCGGTACCATCGCATCGTGCAACGCACCTTTGCTTCCGCCGGTTTTGAGACACGCATCCTCCATCCCTTCGTCACCAAGCAGTATCGTCAGCCCGTCGATCCCGGCTACAAGACTGATGACACCGACCTGTCAGCGATTCACCGCGCTACCGTCACCGGCTGCGCCCTCCTCGAAGCCACTCGGGACGAAGCCTGGACTTCACTGCTCTTGCTCATCCGTCAACGCCGCGACCTCGTCCGCAAAGGCGCTGCCCTCAACTGCCAAATCCGCGACCACCTCGATGCCTGCCTGCCGGGCTTTGCCGCCTGCTTTGATGATCTTTGGGATAGCCCCATCCCCTGGCATCTCCTCCAACATTTTCCTACTGCCGAGCTACTGCGTCAAGCAGGACTGACAGCCCTATGTCAGTCACTTCGCCAAGCCAACATTCGCTTCCAACAACGCACCGTACAGAACATCCTCGACTGGGCCGATCAAGCCACGCCCGGCGATGTCGCCGCCGACCTGCACCGCCGCATTGCCTTGGCCTACTATCACGATCGTATTCAAAAATCCCAGGAAATACGGGCTCTCGAGCGCGACATCGCTGCTCGATTAGTGCGCACACCCTACATCCTGCTGCTGTCCTTCCCAGGCATAAATGTCGTCAGTGCCGCCGACTTCGCGGGTGAAATGGGACCCATCGAACACTACGCCAATGCCAAAGCCATCACTGGTCGGGCCGGCCTGCGGCCATCGCGTTATCAGAGCGACCAAGTCGATAAAGCCAATGGCCCACTAGTGCGTAATTGTAACCGCTCGCTCCGCGCCGCCATCCTTGGCATCGCCGACAACCTGATCGTGTGTAACCATCACTTCCAGGTACTGGCAACGCAATGGCGGTCTCAGGGAAAAGACCCACGACACACCCGCGTCAAGGTGGCCTTGCGGTTCTGTCGCATCGCCTTCCAGATGGTGGCTGGCCGACAAGTGTTTCGCCACCCAAGCATCCAAGGCCGTCATTACATCCTCGACAAACTGACGGCCTTCCACCGCGACCACGATAGCGGCATGGTCGAGGTGCTACGTGACCTGCAAGCGGCCGTCGGCCAACTACCGAAACGAGAACATGCGGCCGAAGCCAAGCCGCTGGCCGAGGAACTGCAACGGATCCAAGACGGTCATCGGCGTGGTCCTCAACCACTCGGGGACATCCTGCCGATCGTGTTGGCACGCCTGGGGATCGGCGTGATAGAATCGGAAGAGTCAGGGGAGTAGATCCCAGCTGAACCAGGTCCACGAACCGAGAACGCCTAATGACCCCAAGGGGCGAACCCTTATCAAAGCATGGCGCTCTCTCGGATCACCAACGCCTGATACGGCACCATGGGGTCGCTCCCCTGATATACCAGTATGGCGACAAGGTGATCACACCAACGAGAGAGGCAGGCTCGTGGCTCCGAGTAAGCTACTCCACAACTCTCTTGTGAAGCCGTTTTGGACGGTGGCGTACTCCGTCCGTACATTCCGGGGCATCTCTTTGGGATATGGCACTCTTTGATTTTCGCAACGGCTTTATCCGCAGTGCGTCAACTGCTCTCGCACGCAAGGGTTGGCGCTCGCACGCTGGGTACGAGGATTACTACCATGAAAACAATTTCTACGTCACCGCCGAACTCGCTTATTTTGGTGATGGACCATGCTTCCGGAATTGTTCCCGAAACAATGGATAATCGGTTAGTATCTACTACGGAGTCGTGCGTCGCCGTTGGTTGTATGTCGGCATATGATGGGCCGACCGAAATCCAATTAGGCCAAACCAACGAAATTATACCTACCGACGCATTGATATTCGAAGGCGAGATTTCCACTCCGAGCAAGAAATTGTCGATTTGTTTGGTGACGAATGCGGAACTTCTTTCAGTGGCGGTTAGTGGCGAGAGAACAAATATTAGAATTTTTGCAAATGATCTGTCGGAGCCGAACAGAATTTTGATTCTATTCGATCAGTAATAAATAGACAGAGTGTGCTGCGATGTCAACGCTTCTCAACGGAACGACGACAAGGAGACCGCTTCGGCACCGACGCAACTCGTGTTGACAGTTTGATTAGGAAAAGAAAAGGGGTCGGGAGTCGTTTCTGTTGACAGCCACGCTGGCATCGGGTAATTTCATTCCATGCCACGACGCTTGCGCTGCAATACCGGTGGTTATGTCTACCACGTGCTCAATCGGGCTGTGGGCCGCTCCACCCTCTTTCATAAAGACGGCGATTACGCCGCCTTCGAAAAGGTCCTGCGGCAAGCCAAGGACTGGCGGCCGATCCGCCTCCTGGGCTACTGTTTGATGCCCAACCATTGGCACTTGCTGCTTTGGCCGGCACACGACGGCGATTTGTCGGAGTTCATGCGTTGGCTGACGGTCACCCACACCCAACGGTACCACGCTCACTACCACACCAGCGGGGAGGGTCCGCTGTACCAGGGGCGGTTCAAGTCGTTTCCGATTCAGGAGGATGAACATTTTCTTACGGTGTTGCGTTATGTCGAACGAAACCCCTTGCGGGCTGGATTGGTACAGCAGGCCGAGGACTGGCGCTGGTCCAGCTTGTGGCAGCGCCGCCAGCGCAGTCCGCAGCCCTTGATCGAGGAAGGTCCCGTACCGTTGCCACGGAGTTGGCGGGCGCACGTCAATGCGGTTCAGACCGAAGCGGAACTGGAGGCGCTGAGGCGCTCGGTGCGCCGGGGCAGTCCTTACGGAGATGCGGCGTGGATGTCCAAGACCGCCACGCTCCTGGGACTGGAGGCAACCTTGCGACCGCAGGGTCGGCCGCCCAAGAAGAAAACGGGCGCGACAGATTGACAAACGACTCCCGACCCCTTTTCTTCCTCGAAAAGCGCCGAAATTGGTGGTCGCGAGTTCAGAAAAGTACGGCCGACTCCGTAAAGTTAATGCCCTTCGGGTCAGGTTCATTTATCGTCGTGGCTCTCCTTCGGCATATCCACCCGGATGAGTCTGTCAATAAATGAACCTGACCCCTTTGCAATTCCCTCCGTGCGCGATATGACTGATGGTAGTACCGTTTTGGACCATTTAGAATATGCAGCATTTGGGGCGGTTGCATCGCAGACGAACGCGGCGAACGGGAGTGGAGTTGGATACACGGGGCTGTGGGAGGATGTGACTGCAGGGATTGTGAATGCAGAGCACCGGACGTTTTCGGTGATGACGCATTATTGGATTCAGCGAGATCAATTAAGCTTCAAGGGAGGAGATGGCAATCTATATAGGTATGTCGGAAATGGTGCTACCAATTTCATAGATCCCTCTGGTATGATCGCAATACGCTATGGCGGCGGTTGGTTAGATAAATTGATATTCAATACGGTCGGCGTATCGATTAAGCGAAAAAGTGGCCGGACATTCCAATTTACAGCGCAAGACTCCCAGACCGTTCTTGATTCACTACAGGCGGCAGTGAACGATGCCGATCCGATTGTCCAATTGCACCTTACTAATCATGGGAACGATGAAAGCTTTCAATTTCCTAACGGCGATGAGTTTAGAGCAGATGCTGGGGGTATTTTCGTGCAAAGGCGCCGCGAAATAATAAACTAAGCAAATTCTTCTTGACTTGTTAGCCGCTCTTGGTTCTCATCAGCTGCATGGATACAGCTGTAATACAACAGATTCGTGCCAAGTTCAAGGCTCTACGGCCTGCCATGGATGAACGGCTGCGTCGGCAATGGGCAGCTGTCGAAGCTACTGCTCTTGGCTGGGGCGGCATCTCTGAAGTTTCTCAGGCTACGGGTCTGTCACGCAACACCATTGCGTTCGGCATTCAGGAATTGAAACGCAGGGCGGAAGGGCCGAATACTCCTCTGAGTTCACGCGTCCGCAAACCCGGGGCAGGCCGCAAGACGGTGAGCGAAACGTGTCCCGGTGTCGAGCAGGCTTTGGATCGCCTGGTCGATCCCGTGACGCGGGGCCATCCGGAATCGCCGTTGCGTTGGACCTGCAAGAGTACACGCAGGCTCGCGGAGGAGTTGTGCAGGCAGGGATACACAGTGAGCGATCGCACGGTGGCTCGAGCTATTACGCGCGGCCGACTATAGCTTACAAGCCAATCGCAAGACGCGTGAGGGCAAGTCGCATCCCGACCGCGATGCCCAATTTCGGTACATTCACCAGCGTGTGCGTGACGCGCAGAAACGTGGACAGCCGGTGATCTCGGTGGACACGAAAAAGAAGGAATTAGTGGGAGAATTCAAGAATGCGGGCCAAGAATGGCACCCCCAGGGAGAGCCGGTGCCGGTGAAGGTCCACGACTTTCCGGACAAGAACATGGGCAAAGCCATTCCGTATGGGGTATATGATGTCACAAGCAATGAGGGTTGGGTGAGCGTGGGGATTGACCACGACACGGCCCAATTCGCGGCGGCGAGCATCCAGCGTTGGTGGCAGGAGATGGGAGCGCGACGATTTCCGCGTGCGGAGGAGTTGACGATCACGGCGGACGGAGGAGGTAGCAACAGTCATCGCAACCGCCTGTGGAAAGTGGCACTGCAAGGCTTGGCCGACGAGATTGGGCTGAAGTTGCGAGTGTGCCATTTCCCTCCAGGGACGAGCAAGTGGAACAAGATCGAGCATCGTCTGTTCTGCCATATAACAATGAATTGGCGAGGCCGACCGCTGACGAGTTATGAGGTGGTGGTCCAATTGATTGCGAGTACGAAGACGGCCAAGGGTTTGACGGTTCAGGCGGACTTGGATCGACGCGAGTATGAAATTGGGATCAAGGTAAGCGACGAGGAGTTAGAGGCATTAAGGATCACTCCTGCTCGGTTTCATGGAAACTGGAATTACCTGGTCAATCCAAAACGATAATTTGCTCAGGTTATTATTTCGCGGCTCCAAACTCTTGACGGCCACAACACGCCCATAACCACCCAGGGCAATCGCATCTAAACGCCTGTTCATTATTGGCTGTTCAGTTGTCAGGGACAAGGTTACTGCGAATGATTCTGGTGGAACGTACCCGTTTCACGGAGGAAAAGACTCATGGCGCAGACCCAAGCAACCCCCTTTCTTGCCGCTTTTGCCCAGTTGCAGGATCCACGCATCAACCGTACCAAGCATCACCGACTGCTGGACATCCTCTTCATCGCCCTGTGCGCTGTCGTCAGCGGCGCCAACGATTGCGTGGCCATGGAAAAGTTCGCCAAGAGCAAGCGCGTCTGGCTCGAAAAATTCCTGGATCTGCCCGACCGCGTGCCGTCGCATGACACCTTCGCTCGTGTGTTCGCCGCCCTGGATGGCAAAGCCTTTGTCGAGTGTTTTCTGAGCTGGGTGACCAGCCTCGAACGGAGTACGTCCGGCCAGGTGGTGGCCATCGACGGCAAGACGGCTCGTGCGACGTTGGATCGAGCCAAGAGCAAGCATCCGCTTCATGTCGTTAGCGCCTGGGCCACGGAGAACCAATTGCTTTTGGGTCAGGAAGTGGTCGATGACAAATCCAATGAGATCACAGCGATTCCTAAACTGTTGGAGGTGTTGGAATTGACGGGAGCGATTGTGACTTTGGATGCCATGGGATGTCAGAAAGAGATTGCCAGCAAGATACGAGAAAAGGGAGCCGATTATGTGCTGGCGGTGAAAGGGAATCAGGAGCATTTGGAGCAGGACATCGTGGAGGCGTTTGCCGCCGTGGACGAGGGTCGTAGCACGGCAACGGTGCAAACGCACACGGAGCAGGACAAGGGGCACGGTCGCTTGGAAACGCGCTGGACGCAGACGATGGCGGTACCCAAGACGTTGCGTCATCAGGAGGATTGGCGGGATCTGGTGAGCATCGCCCGTTGCACGCGTAGCTACCAGGAGGGTGGAGTGGAGAAGTCGGAGGTGCGTTATTTTATAAGCAGCCTGCAACCCAAGGCGAAGCAGATGGCGGGAGCGATACGGAGTCATTGGGGAGTGGAGAATGGCTTGCATTGGGTGTTGGACATGTATTTTGCGGAGGATCGCAATCGTGCTCGGACGGGCCATGCGGCAGGGAACCTGGCGTTGTTACGACGCTGGGTCATCTCGTTATTGCGGCAGGACGAATCGACCAAAGGCGGCATCGAGAAGAAGCGCTTGCAAGCAGGCTGGAACGACGAAACGCGCGAGGCCATTCTTGGCCTTTTTATGGGGGATTAGATGCGATTGCCCTGCATAACCACCCTATTCAATAGCGCAATTTCTGATGACGGAGAAATAAACTTAAAAGGATGCAACACGGCGACTGGAGCAAACCCATTAGTCAAAATTATTAGTAAACACTTGCCTGGCCGAATAATTATTGGAAACCCTATTGTATCACTTCGGGTTGGCACAAACACTACGCTTGGGCCTTATAAGATTTATAAGGCCGGGGCGGAGGTGGACGGCAATTTTAATCCGGTGAAGCCCCCAACATTCCCTGTGGTTCCCTACGACAAATGGAGGCCAGGTGGTTTTTTTGCCCGATAAATAAGACTGTAACTACACTCAAGGTGTGAGTAAGTATAGCGGTTCACAGGTGGATTGCGATCGCCTGCCATGCGGAGCTGGGTACGTTGGCACAATAAGGATGAATCTGTAAGCAATTCGAATGCGAACCGCTCTGATCGGGAGTTGTGCTCTGTGTTTTTCGGGGACATCTGTTTCAATCCAAACTTGTAATTTAGGTGATATATTCATTAATCCACGCAAGTAGTGATTTACATTCCTGTCGCGGTTCGAATTCAAAGTGGCACGGTCGGTAACGGTTGCGGAGGCTAATGTGCTCAAAGATCCCTATATACGGCCACTATTGAGAGCATTGACCTTACAATTAATTTTGATATTTTTTTTTGGCCTCGTGCTTGATGGAGGGTTGAGCCTCCAAGCATTTTGCTATTCTTCGTGCGGATACTGGATGGGCGTAATTCTCATTTTGGTTCGGCGTCGTGCATCGCCGACGAAGGGAGATTTGGCGTTCATTCGCTGGGGTCTACTATTGGTAGCCCTTCTTGCTGTTCCCGCATTTCTGTGGGTATGGTACATAAAAAGGCATATGGGGATTATTTCCTAGACGCAGCGGGCAGTTCCTTCCGTAAATGCCAAATTGGCGGGAATTTTCGGCGATATTTACTTCAAAGAAGAGAGCCAGTGCCACAATCACCGTGTCCCGCAGCGACCACGGCGTTATCGAGGATCAAAGGCGGTCAGGTTCAAGTATTGACAGACTCGCTGCGGTGCTAATGCCGGCCAAGACACTACAAAGTCTGCGAGGACAGAAAAGGTGTCAGAGACGGAAAAGAGTGCCATATCCCAATGAGATGCCCCGGAATGTACGGACGGAGTACGCCACCGTCCAAAACGGCTTCACAAGAGAGTTTGGGAGTAGCTTTATCGGAGCCACGAGCCTGCCTCTCTCGTTGGTGTGATCACCTTGTCGCCATACTGGTATATCAGGGGAGCGACCCCATGGTGCCGTATCAGGCGTTGGTGATCCGAGAGAGCGCCATGCTTTTCTAAGGGTTTGCCCCTTGAGGACGTTAGGCGTTCTCGGTTCGTGGACCTGGTTCAGCTGGGATCTACTCCCCTGACTCTTCCGATTCTATCACGCCGATCCCCAGGCGTGCCAACACGATCGGCAGGATGTCCCCGAGTGGTTGAGGACCACGCCGATGACCGTCTTGGATCCGTTGCAGTTCCTCGGCCAAGGCGCACATAGAGGCGCACATAGAAGACGCAGCTCGTTTCCGCTAACGAGCTTCGTGCTACGTCTAAAAGTAGACAATAATAGTCTCTTGTTTGGCAAGGGTGGTACGCGGCAAGATTGTTTGATTCGACGAGAAACGACGTAAATCCATTTTCTATATGGATTTAATGTAAACATTACTAAAACGATCAACATTGCCAAAACGACCACCCTTGCCAAAAGTGAATTGGCATGGCAAGGGTGGGTGGACTCTGGGGAAGTAGGCTTTGTGATGGAATCGTGAATTCGTTCAGGGGGTGTCTCTGTTTTGAGCGCAACGAATTTTGGCAGTTTTCTCATAATTGCCGGTAGTCATAATCCGTGGCGGCTTGGCAACAAACGATCTGCCCCGCAACGACCATCGGGACAAACGACGCTTTCGTGCAGGTGAACGAGCTTGGGGGGTTCTCCAAGGATTTGTTTGCATCTCGCCCCTCGGGCGCAGCGCAACCGTTGGTCATTCAACGAGTTAGAGCCAATTGGCACTGTGCAAACGACCCCGACGTTTTTTGCATCTCGGGGTAGGGTTGCGACTCGGTCGCGGGACGATGTCGGCAGAAGCAGGAGCCGATGCCCTCCGCACTTCAGGCTGGGTATTACAAAGGCCTGCGTCACTGCGACTTCAGATACGCATAAAGATCGGCAATTTCTTCGTTACTCACCTTGTCCAGTAGACCAGCCGGCATTAGCGACAACGCCGTCTGGCGGCGTTCGCTGATCTGTTTGTCCGTCAAGCGAATCGTGGTCGCGGGTCCGGTTTGTAAAATCAGGCTGTCGACCGCTTCGTAGATGATGAGGCCCTGGTAGACTTTGCCGTCGGATGTGCCGATGAGCATGGTGCGGTAGCGCGGGGACACATCCTTGCTCGGCTGCACGATCGCGGTCAGGAGATCGGCCTGCGAGAAGCGCTTGCCGACGCCGTGGAGATCGGGGCCGAGCGCCTGTGTACCAGAATGACAGGCCGCACAGCTCGCCTTGTGAAACACCATCTTGCCGCGCTCGGCGACGCCTGCCTCCCACTTCACCTGCGTCAGACGCTTTGTCCAGGCCGGCACATCGACGCCGTCGATGTCGCCGAGCTTGGCCGCCTGTTCGGGATATTGCTTGACGAACCAGGAAACCCAGGCGTCCGTGTCCGCCAATTTGGCGCCCGTTGTCTTTTGCAAATAAACTAAGAATCGTTGCCGTAGTGGATCGCCCTCTTTCCCCGTGGGTACGCGGCGCAGGGCGAGAAGAATCGTCAACAGCTCGTCTTTATCCTTTTTCAGCGCTAGCTTTTCCAACACGTCCAGCGAGATTCGAATCGTCGCCAGGTTCGACGATCCCAGTCCCTCCACAAAGCGAGCGCGATCTGTTTCGAGTGGCTTGCGCGAGCAGCGGTAGGATCGCGTCATTGAGGCCATTTTCGCCCCAGAGTCTGCGTAATAGTGGCAGCGCACTGTCTGCGGGCAGATCGCCGAGCAGTCCGATCAAGGCGGCGTTCCAAACGAAATCCGGATCGTGCTTGGAGCGCTCGAGAAAGATCGCCGCGGCACGGCGTCGGTCGAAGCCTGGCGCCTTGGTGAATAGCACATGGTCAGGCCGGCCGAACTCCTTGTTAGCAAGGAGAGCCGCGTTCAGAGCGTCGTCCCGACGAGTCAACTCGATGAGGATTTCGCCCAGTCGCATGGGCCAATTGCTGTCGCGCGTCCGCTTGAGGGCTAGGACCTTGCGGTCGAGAGCGAGCAGAGCCGAGGCGACGCGCTCGGTAATCTCCTTCGGCCGCGCTGCCGTGAAGCGTGATAAGACGATCAGATTATGAACATCGTCAATGGGGTCGGACGCTTCGGTTAACTGCTCGGCGATTTTACGCAGGGCCTCCGGCGCGGCACATTCGCTGAGCGCGAGAAACCGGGACAGCTCGCGATCGAGGGCGGCAAATCCCGAGGGAAACGCGTCGACGACGGTCTGAACAATCGGCTTGGGCACCGCGATCTCTTTCCGCCGCGTGTATCCTTCGTATGCGGTGCCCATCGCCTTGGGAGAAATGATGTCGCCGCAAGCGCGTTCCAAGAGCCGAGCGGCGTCGAGGCGAATCGTGTCGGACAGAGATTTATCAGCGAGGATTTGCGCGAGCGACACCAAGGATTGTTCATCCGACTGCGTATGCGCCAAGAAGCCGCACAACCGTTCGCGCGGCGTCTTGGCAGACTCGGCGAGACGCTTCTGGTCGGCCGCGTCCAGATCCGCATAGAGCCGCGCGGTCGCCTGAAACAGCGTCCTATCTTCGATGTTCCAGCTGGCCTTGATCTCATTTTCGAGATCCGTCGCCGCGAAGTGCTGACGATGTCGATGCAGGTACTCAAGAGCGATGCGGCGTTGGCCGAGATCTTTGTCGCGCGCCTGAGTTAGCATCTGTTTGCCCAATTCGTCAGACCAATCGAGCGCTTGCGGCGTCGGCTGCAAACGCTGGGCGTCGGCGCGTTCCGCCGCTTGATCGGCATAGCGGATCCGATAGACCGCGCCACGCGTGCCCCGGCCGCCGATCGACACATAAAGATCGCCCGTGCGCGGATCGATCGCCGCCGCGGTCGGGGCGAACCCTTCCTCGCCCAGCGCTTCGAGAAAGACCTCGCCCTTGGCCTTGTACGTGGCTCCGTCCTTTTCGAGTTTTGCGAAGTAAATGCGTCCAAACGTCCAATCGAGCAAGAAGAGCCCATTTCGATAATGCTCCGGAAACTGGACATGCCGATAACAGACGACGCCCGTCGGCGAGCCCCGGCCGAAGGTGGCGATCGGAGCGTTGACATCGACAAAAGAAGGTGGATATCGCCAGGTCTGCGCCCGCTGGGGATTCTGCCAACCGAAGTGGGCGCCGGCGACGACGTGATAGAGCCGGGTCGGCTCGTACCAGGGAAGCGACACACACCGCTCATTGTCGGAATCGAAGGTGAAGAGTTGGCCCTCGGCATTGAAATCCATGGCGTAGGCATTTCGCAGCCCGTCGGCGACGATCTCGCTACTCTTGAAACCGGGCGAATAGCGCAAAACACAGCCAGCGATCGGCTCGTGGATCGGTGATGTGGGGCTCGTCGCGTTCGCGGCTTTGATGCCGGTGCTGTTGCCACACAGAACATAGAGCCAACCATCAGGCCCGCGCCGGATCGCGTGCGCTTCGTGTTCGCCACCCGTTTTCAATTTGACGAGCAGTTCCGGCGGTCGGTCCCGGCCAGGACCATTGGCATCGACGTAGCGTCTCAGCCCACCGTCGCCCATGCAATAGAGCGTATTTTCCTCCCAGAAGAGGCCCATGGCCCCGTCTTTCGGGGCGCCGGCGAACTCGGCGGCCTTGTTCGCGCGACCGGTCCCCTTCTCGTCGAGCAGCAAACGGATAAAGCCTTTGCCCGAGACGATCACGCGGCCTTGGTCGTCGACGGTCATGCAATAGATGTCGTTGGCCAAAGAGCTGTCGGCAAATTCCGTAATCTCGAAATGCGGTGGGACACGGAGACCGGTAGCTTTGTTGTCGGCCGCTTGCGGGGGCGAGACGAAATACAGAAATGCCAGACACGAGACCACGGAACGAAGGCCAACCTGGGTTGCTTGGTGGGATCGCATCACGGCCGGCTCCCGCTGGGTTATCGTCAATCAACGGCAAGCGCCACGGGCGCTGCGTTGTCAAAATACAACATTCGCTCCGGCCAACGAAGGGCGGCGAGCCGTGTCTGATGCGGCTTACCGGAGCCGTCGCGTTCCAGGAAGCGTTTGCCGACCGAGTAATCGATGCACATCGCCCGCCGCGATTTTCCCAGCGCGGCGTAGAGAAGGGCGTCATCGAAGAGGTGCTTGAACGCGGGTTCGCCGGCGACGCGTTGCCGCCAATAATGGCCGAATATCAGCCAGCGCTCGCCGTCGTAGTCCTCCCACCAGGGAGAGCGCGCTTGCTTTCGCTGCTTGCCACCGGCCACAAACGGCTCGGCGTGCTTTTCGGGGCCGGACGTCAGCACACGAACCGGGTTGCCATTTTGCAAAGCCAACTGCCGCTCAACGTCGTCGTACGACAATGCAGCCAATTCTCGATGAAGGTGGTCTTCTGACTCCTTGAATGTCAGCGCTGCGTCTGTTTTCTCGCGCAGATACTCGATCGCGGCTGCCTCGCCGCAGGCATGGACCACCGTCAGATCGGCTCGTTCCAAGACGATCGGCAAACTCCGGAACAGGGCGAGAGCCCGTTGGCGGATTTCATCGTCTGCCAGGCGCTGCGGCACCAGTCGGCTTGGATGCCCCAGCTCTTCTTCCTGGCCAAAGAACCAGGCATTTCCTTCTCGCTTACGATGGAGCAGGATATTCAGTTCGTGATTTCCAAGCACCGCCTGGGCGTTGCCCGCGGCGATGAGATCGGTTACCCAATCGACGACGGCGGGACTGTCCGGCCCTCGATCGGTCAGATCGCCAACAAAAACCAGCCGGCGGCCTTCCGCGTGATGGCCCTGCCGATCATATCCAAGCTCAGCAAGCAGCAAGTCGAGCGCGTCGTACTCACCATGCACATCGCCGACAATGTCGATCGGGCCATCAAACAACGGGCGGACGAGGCTCGAAAGCTCACCAGTCTCATTTCTCAATGGATTACCTCGCCCCTGCCTGGCCCTAATTTCGCACTTGAACGGGGCCCAAACCCATTACCAACGGCCGATCGCCGCCGATTCGAACGATGAGGATCGCTTCCAGCCATTGCTCGGTATTCGCCCGACAACTGTACTTTACCAAATAGACATCTTTGCGGCTCAATCGGCCCAAAAGGGCGCGTTCCTCCGGCGAGGCCGTGCGCAGATAGTCGTCCAATGATACCGCGGATTGCAGCCGCGCCGGGCCGCTCTGTTGAAATTGGTTCCCCAGGTTGCGCATCCAATTCTCAAACTCCGGCAGGCGCGGCGCCGTGACGCGATTGACCAAGAAAGGCAGCGTGGCAAGCTTACTTAGCGCGGCGAAATCGCCGTCGGCGAGCTTGGCCATAAACTCGCGCGCAACCTCCCGCGACTGGAGGGCATTGTTCAGCGGCGGAATTTCCGCATCGACGTGAGACAGGTCAATGCTGCCGTTGGCCCGCCACCAATTGGTCCATGCCGTGGCGCGAGACGCGAGCGTATCCGGCCCAACCGCCGTGCGCGGCGCTCGAACGCCGGCGGCCACGAACAGAAGATCTTCACATCGTTCAGAAAACGCTGGCTCCGCAATGAGTGCGATGAGGACGGGGATGCCGGCCCGATCGCGGCCAGCCAGCAGACCTTGAGCGGCTCGAAACCGGACGACCGGCTCTGGATCGGTCAGCAATTGTCTAACGATGGCGCGTTGTTCCCCCGTGCCCGAGCGCCCGACGATCAGCGCGGCCGCCGCCCGGCGCACACCATCGGGATCGTTCAAGGCTTCGAGTATCTGGGCATCCAGCTTCTTGCCCGGACCGGAAACCATTTGAGCCAGAGTATAGACCGCTTCGTCTTCGCTGACCTCGTCGTCGGTCGACGGCAGAAACGCCAGCAGTGCTGCTCTCGCTCCCGCCGGCACCCGCGCCGCGAGCAGTCGGACCGCGGCCGCCTTCGTCGGCGTCCCCTTGGCGGTGTCCAGCGCTAGCAAGTCACGCAAGCGATCCTTGATTTCTTCATCGGGATCATTCAAGGAGCGCGGCAGAATCGGCCGCACGCGCGGCAGCAGCGACTTGATTCGGGCCGACGCTTTCTCGCGCTCGAAGAACGAATCATGGCCCAAGTGTTTGATCAGCGAGCGCATGCGGCCCTGTTCGGGCCCCGACAGTGTTTCTTGCTGCAAGTACTTGACAAGAGAGGGGCCATCGACGCCGATGCCTGCGGCCTTCAAGAGCGACTTCATCGTCAGCGACAGCCGCCAAGGTGCGCGATGCCAGCAGCAACAGTGCGATTAGTGAGGATCGAAACATTCACGCTCCGCGATTTGGTAGCTGCGACTCTCTTGTCTTGGAGCCAGGAGTGTAAGCTCCCCGAGAGCGTTACGGGCGCTCAGATTTGCTCCGGTCGCTTACGCTCCCGGCTCGCCAAGACCCCGATCTTCGGGCACAGTTCCGCGACGGCACACGATTCACAGCGCGGTCGCCGCGCCAGGCAGACTTGGCGGCCATGAAAGATCATGCGGTGGCCGAAAGCTGTCCATTCCTTGCGCGGTATGAGCGTCATCAAGTCACGCTCCACTTTGACGGGATCCGTCTCAGCCGTCAAACCCATGCGCCGACTCAGACGGCCCACATGCGTATCAACAGGAATGCCCGGCACATCAAACGCGTTCCCAAGAATGACGTTTGCCGTCTTGCGGCCGATGCCCGCCAGATGAACGAGCTGCTCCATCGTCTTTGGCACTTCGGCGTCGTGGCGCTCGACGATCTGCTCGCAGCATTTCATGATATTACGCGCTTTACGCGGAAGAACCCGGCCGATTTAATGAACGTTTCTAACTCGGCGGGGTCGGCGGCGGCGAAGGCTTTCACATCCGGATAGCGAGCAAAGAGAGCCGGCGTTATCTTGTTGACGCGCGCGTCGGTGCATTGAGCGGACAAGATCGTGGCGACCAGCAGCTGGAGCGGGCCTTCATGAACGAGCGCGCAGGCCGCGTCTGGATAAAGTTGAGCCAAAGCACCGTTTATGCGTTTGGCTCGATTTCTTGGCAGACGAGACTCATTTTGCATAGTATGGTGCTACATAAAGGTGGAACAACCATTACAGACGCAACAACCGGGAGGCAGCGCCGAGCGTAAAAACGGGAACTCCCCGAAAGCAGGGAACTTCGTGATTTCCTTTACCTCGCGTCTCCTCTATAATAGGCCTCCATTCACCCATTACCTCGATTGGCAGAGATCGCCGACATGGCTATTCAAACGGTCTCCGATCTGGTTTCCGCTCTCAGCGGCGCCTCTCTCCTTGAAGAACCGCAAATTCAGGAGCTGAGCGATAGCATTTCGACCCAGTTCGCGGAGGTCACCGATGTTTCCAAGGAACTCGTGCGCCGCAATTGGTTGACGGAGTTTCAGGTCAAGCTGCTCGCCGAAGGGCGTGGCCAAAATCTTGTTTTGGGCCAGTATATCTTGCTCGACCTTCTCGGCGAAGGCGGTATGGGTCAGGTCTTCAAGGCACGCCATCGGCGCCTTGACCGAATCGACGCGCTCAAAGTCATCCGCTCCGAGACGCTGCAATCTCCCGATGCCTTGCGCCGCTTCCAGCGTGAAGCACGCGCCGCCGCCCGGCTGCAACACCCGAATATCGTCACCGTTTACGACGCTGATGAAGCCAACGGTACTCACTACCTCGCGATGGAGTACGTTCCCGGCGTCGATCTGGCGAGTACGGTGCGGAAAGACGGGCCGCTCTGGGTTGGTCAGGCCTGCGAATACATTCGTCAAGCTGCTATGGGGCTCCAACATGCCTTCGAGCGCGGCATGGTTCACCGTGACATCAAGCCCGCCAACTTGCTTCTGACGGCCGATCGGCGCCAGGTCAAGATCCTGGACATGGGACTGGCACGCCTTGCCACCGTGGAGGATCGCCAGCAATCCGTGGGCGATCTGACCCAATCTGGCATCGTCATGGGTACCCCAGATTACATGGCTCCCGAGCAGGCCATCGATTCTCATGCCGTCGACATTCGCGCCGACATCTACAGTCTCGGTTGCACACTCTATTACCTTCTCTCCGGCAAGCCGACCTTCCCGCCCAGTTCTCTGACGCAAAAACTCCTCTGGCATCAACAACGCGAGCCCGAGCCGCTCACGAATTTTCGCTCGGACATTCCGGCCGAGGTGGACGCCGTCCTCAAAAAGATGCTTGCCAAGCGGGCCGAAAATCGGTTCCAGACTCCGCAAGAAGTGGTTAACGCCCTGCAGCCACTGGCCAGCTTGCCCGCCACGTTGGAACGCAAACCAGCCGTCAAGACGTCGGGCACAAAGGATGTCGAACGAGGTAGCTCCGTCAATCGCAAGTCGCAGACAGACATCGTCGATGGTCAAGCCACCGCGATGCATCTGTCTTCTTCCAACAATCTGCGTTCGGCGTCCGACGCCCGGTCGACGGCTTCCAATATCGACGGCAATACCATAGACATGCCGTCTTATCATCCGACTCCGAATCCGGTCGCGGCCCCTTCCCCCATGTTTAGCCCCGCTCGTAATCTCGACCCCGCCACGCTCAACATGAAATCTAAGGCCGCGAAAGCCCAGCCGACCGAAGAGCCCAAACTGACGCCGGCCGCGGAACCGAAAACATCCGATATCTCGCCGGCCAAATCCAACGCCCTCTTCAGTATGATCGTTGGCGTCGGCGGCATTGCGTTCGTCGCCGCCTGTATCTACGTAGCCTGGATGGTTATGAGCCCAGCACCCTTAAGCGATGCCGGCTCCAATAAATCGGGGTCTGGCGATGCTGGAGCTGCCACGTCAGATAGGCTCAGACCTGTCATAATCTACGATATGAAACGCCAGTTTCTTTCCAGCGTAGCGCTCGCCCCCGACGGCAAGCAGGCTGTCATAGGAAGCCTCGAGGACCACCTGACTGTCAAGGCATTGGAAGGCAGCCAGGTAGCGAATTGGAACGCCGCCTACGAGCCGGGCGTCGGTGTTTCCGCCATCGCTTGGGCACCCCGATCCGAAGTCATACTGACCGGAAGCAAGAGCCCCAAAGGCGGCAAGACGGCCATGGTTTGGGACGTCGCCAACAAGGCGCACAACCCCATCAACGAAATCGATTTCGATGTCGAAAGCGTCGCTCTGGCGCCATCCGGCAACCTCGGGCTCATCGGTGGCAGCCTGGGTAATCAAGGCCGAATCGCCCTGATCGATCTCGGACCCAGGACCGCGAAACGAACGATCCCAAATCCCGCTGATCCAGTTAGAAAGGTCGTTTTCTCACCGTCCGGCAAGCAGTTCGCCTTCTCGACGAGCAGCGAAATTCAAGTATGGGATGTCGCGGGAGAAGATAAGCCTGTCCTCGCGCAGGCGCAACGGCGCAACTCGCGCCTTGAGCTTCTCTCAAGATGGTTCTCGTATTCTGTTCGGCGACGATATGAAGATTTGTTCCTTGGACCTTAAGAACCCGAGCGCCAAGCGGCTGACATGGAAGACCCCGCATACCTCTTCGGTGCTGGGTATCGCCGTTTCCAAGGAAGGTAAGAACCTGATCACCCTCTCCGCGAACCAGCTTGTCGTGCGCAACTTCGAAGGCAACGAACTCGATCACTACGAAGACTCATCGGCCAACTATAAAGACGTCGCATTATCCGACGATGGCAAACAGGCAGTAACTTGTAGCCAGGATACGATCATTAAGTGGACGAATGTCAAGGGTGCAAAGTAAGAGGCTTGTCAATAAGCGCTCTTCACCCCTCCTGGTCGCAAAAGAAGAGGTAGTCAACCCAAGACATAATAGGGCTGGCTACCTCTTCTTTTGCTTCCCTGGCTTTACTTGCTCCCTTTGGACCGATTCCTCGGTAGCTCCGATTTTCTCTTGCGGATCCCCGCTCAAGGCAAAGGCAATCTCGTCGGCCAGCGACTCGGCCGCCGGCATTGGGCTGGCGCTGGGAGAGAGACAAAAAAGATCCCATTCCTCGCCATCATAGCCATGCTGGCGGACATACCACTCATCCTTGGCCGTTTTCGCCAGGGGAAAGAGCGAGCACGGCGCCGGCTTGTATTGATACTTGTCGCCTTCGGTCGCTCCGACCTTGTGAAGCACGCAGCCTTGATGGAAAAAGACGCACCAGCCATCGACGACGCGCAACATCGGCAACCCAAGCTTCTTGCGTTTGCTCACGAAGCCATTTTTTTCAACGATCTCCCGCGCGATCGGCCGCATCTCCGGTAGGAACTTATGCAGGTTGTCGTTGATCTTGGCATGTTCTTCTGGATACACGCCGGGCCGGCCATTCTGACAGCAGATCCCCTCACAGCCCCGGCCGAAGATACACTCAAACTTGGCCTCCGCCAGATTGAGCACCGGCAACGTGGTGGACATGGAAACCTCCCAACATTATTGAGCTAACACGGCGCACGTACCCGATCCGACAAACTACTGCCGCGCCAGCTGAAAGAACCGCTCCCGCAGTTGTTTCGTGATCGCCCCCGGCTTGCCGCTGCCGATGGCGCGCCCGTCGCAGCGTACCACGGCGATGACCTCCGCTGCCGTGCCGGTCAGGAAACACTCATCCGCTGTATACACGTCGTACCGAGTTAGCGTCGCCTCCTGGACCGGGATATTCGCCGCCCGCGCCAGCTCCATGACGGCGTTGCGCGTCACGCCTTGAAGGATCCCCGCATGAACGGGCGGCGTCTTCAGCACGCCGCGCTTGACGAGGAAAAGGTTGTCGCCCGTGCATTCCGCGACTTCGCCGTTGTGGTTGAGCATGATCGCTTCGAGGCAGCCGGCGCGGATCGCTTCGAGCTTGGCCAGGATATTATTGAGATAATTGAGAGATTTGATGCGCGGATCGAGCGCGCCCGGATGGCTACGAATCGTCGCCGCCGTCACGATGTCGAGGCCTGTCTCGTACACTTCAGCCGGATAAAGAGCGATATCATCGACGATGATGATGACCTGCGGCTCTTTACACTTCCGCGGATCAAGGCCCAGATTGCCCAGGCCACGGGTGATGATGAGGCGAATATAACCTTCGACTTTGTTATTTGCTTGTACGGTCGTGATGACCGCGTCCGTCATCGCCTGGATCGACATCGGGATTTCGATCGCGATGTGGCGGGCGCTGTCGTAGAGGCGCTCGAGATGCTCGCGCAGCCGAAAGACCTTGCTGTTGTAGACGCGGAGCCCTTCGAAGACGCCGTCGCCGTAGAGCAAGCCGTGATCGTAGACGCTGATTTTGGCGTCGGCTTTATCAAACAGTTTGCCGTTGATGTAGACTTTGGTCATGGGTCAGCCCTCCGCGAAAAGGAGTAAGGAGAGGGCCAAAGCGCGGCATTCGGCCCCATTAGAGAGCAGTGGGTAGTGGTGCGGGGTAAAGCGCCAAATAGGGTTCCGCCGTCCCCTCGATACGCCCATTAGTCATGCGGACGACGCGATCGGTGGCGCCGACGATCTCCAGGTTATGAGTCACCATGATAATAGTGAGGCCGTCGTTGCGGTTCAAGTCGCGCAACAGCTTCACGATCTCGATGCCGGCGTCGTGATCGAGGTTCCCCGTCGGCTCGTCCGCCAGCAGCAGTTGCGGTTGATTCATCAGCGCCCGCGCAATCGCCGCCCGCTGCATCTCTCCACCAGACAGTTCGCTCGGCTTATGGTTCAGCCTGTGACCAAGATTTACCCGATCGAGCAGCGCCTCCGCTTTGCGCCGCAGCACCGATTTGTGGCGCAGCCAGCCAAACACCGAGTGCGCGATCATCTGTGGCATCAAGACATTTTCGAGCGCACTCAGCTCCGGGAGCAAATGATAGAACTGGAAAATGAATCCAAACGTCTGATTGCGCAGCCGATCGCGCTTCGACGCCGGGAGATTGTCGATACGCTTGCCGTCGAAATAGATGCTTCCTTCGTTCGGCGCATCGAGCGTGCCGAGCAGATGGAGCAACGTGCTCTTGCCGGAACCCGAGGCTCCAATGATGCACAGAAACTCACTCGGGCTCACATCGATATCGAGGCCCTTGAGGACCTCGGTCTTTTGCGCATGTTTGCGATAAGTCTTGTGCAAATTCACGGCCCGGACCAGAGGTGTCATTTCGGACATGACCGATAGTCTCCTTAAACGATCCGGTGAGAGCCTGACAACAAACCGTTGACCGAGGCGAGCCGAGAGCGTGAACTCCCGGAGGTATTTGTCTTCAAGAAATTCTGTTTTCAAGAGCCGGGAGCGTAAGCGACCGGAGCGAATTACGCTCGTTCAGATTTTCTCCGGTCGCTAACGCTCCCGGCTCGCCCCTGCTGAACTCATTCAAACCGCAGCGCTCGCACCGGATGCAGCGTCGCCGCTCGCAGCGCGGGCAGCACACTGAACAGCACCGCGATGCCGACGGCACCCAGATTGACGAACAGCAGCGTCATCGGCTGGATATCGGTCGGGATTTCCTTGAAGTAATAGATCGTCGAAGGGAATACCGATTGGCCTGTCAGGCGCGACAACAGGTGTTCGATCTCGTTGATATGGAGCGTGAAGGTCAGGCCGATGATTGTGCCGACACCAGCACCGACGACCCCCAGAAGCAGCCCATATCCAAGAAAGATCTTCAATATCCCCATGTTCGACGCCCCGAGCGATTTGAGAATGCCGATGTCGCGCGTCTTTTCGACGACGATCATCGAGAAGATCGCCAGGATGCCAAAGCCAGCCACGGCGATGATCATGAATAAGAGGACGTTGAGAATCCCTTTTTCGATCCGAATGGCCGAGAGCAACGGCCCCTGTTTGTCTTCCCAGGTCTGCACTTCCAAGCCCGGATACATTTTGCGCAGCCGATCGACGACGAAGGTTGCGTCGTCGTCATAATTTTTCAGTCGAACCAGAATGCTGGTCACGCGATCGCCCATGGCGCGCCAGCGTTGCATGTAGTCGAGAGACATATAGACATAATTGGAGTCGTATTCGCTCATCTCCGTGCGGCTATAGTCACTGATGGCTACGCGGGTGTCGACGGGGGCCATCCGCGCTCCGCTGAGCGTCATGAGGACGACGCTGTCTCCTTCGAGCAGCATTTTCACATCACGCGGCTTGTCCGGCGGAGCTTCGCGGTCGGGATAGTGCGCGATCGCATAACCGAGGATGATGCCTTGGGGCGGCGCCGGCTTGGCGCTCGGCCGATCGGGAGCCGGCGGCTCGCCGGGGCGCGGCTTGTCGAACTCGGGGTCAGGGCCGTTGCCCCACTTGTCGACTTGCTCTTGGAAGGAATAGCGCCGCGCGGCATCGGCATCCAGATCGAAGCTCGGCTTCTCGCGATTCTCCGGTCGCATCAAAAACTCGGCGAACCCGCCTACTGCCTTACGGCCTTCGGGTTCGATGCCGATGAGCCGAACCGGCCGCAGATAGGGCGCCTGTTCCATCCCCAGCCGATATTGCAGCATGGCGAAGATCTCTAGCGTCGGCGTCATCGCTTCGATGCGTGACTTCAACTCGGGATCGCTAAAGATTTGCGCTATCTTGCCTTTCGGATCGTGAAAACCTTCGAAGTCGCGCGCTTCGATGATGACGTTGGCGATCAGAGAGTGCAGCCGCGAGCGGAGCTTGGTGCTGAAGCCGCTCATGACGCTATTGACGACAATCAGTGTGGCTACGCCCAACATGACGCTGACGATGCAGACCATCGCGAGCCAGCGGGTGCGTAAATAGCGTATGCAGAGCAGCAGCTTATACACGTCGCCCCTCCTTGAGATACGTACAGGACTCAGAACCCCGCGCTTGCGCTTGGGGCTAGTGAGCGCTCATCACTTCCCCGCCCGTTCCGGTCGCAGCAGCGGAAACAAAATGACGTCGCGAATCGTCTGCGTATTCGTCAGCAGCATCGCGAGCCGATCGATGCCGATTCCCAAGCCGCCGGCGGGCGGCATTCCATGCCGCAGAGCCCGGACGAAATCGTCATCCATCTTGGCCATCGAGTCCTCTTCCGGCAGGCCGGCCAGCTGCTGTCGGAAGGTTGCTTCTTGCGTGATCGGGTCGTTCAATTCCGTGTAGGCGTTGGCCAGCTCCATGCCGCGCACGTAAAGCTCGAAGCGTTCCGCGAGCTGCGGGTTCGACCGTGACCGCTTGGTTAACGGACACAGCGGAGCGGGATAGTCGTAGACGAAGACCGGGCCAATCAGCTTGTCTTCGACGACATGCTCGAACAGTGTGTTGACGATGACGGCCGGATCTTTGCCGACGGTTGGCAGACCCTTGGCCTCGGCTGCGCGGCGCACGCCCTCCGTGTCGTCCATCGCGACGCCGACATGTTCCTGGAACAGATCGGGATAGCGCGCTCGTTGCCAGGGTGGACTAAAGTCAATCGCGTGTTCACCGTAAACAATCTGTCGGCTGCCATTGAGCGCGTCGACACAGGCGACGATCAGCCCTTCGGTGAGATCCATCATGGAGCGATAGTCGCCGTAGGCTTCGTAAAGCTCCATCATTGTAAATTCGGGATTGTGCTTGGGACTGATGCCTTCGTTGCGAAACACACGCCCGATTTCATAGACCTTTTCGATGCCGCCGACGAGCAAGCGCTTCAGATGAAGCTCGAGAGCGATCCGCAGATAGAGTTCGATGTCCAGCGCATTGTGTTGTGTTATGAACGGCCTGGCCGCCGCGCCGCCGGCAATCGCGTGCAACGTCGGTGACTCGACTTCGCAGAAGCCGCGATCGTCGAGGTACCGCCGCATCGTGCGCAGCAACAAGATCCGCTTCCGCGCCCGATCGAGGATGTCGGGATTGTAGACGAGATCGAGATAGCGATGCCGCAGGCGATACTCCATGTCCTTCAAGCCGGCGCGCTTGTCGGGGTGGGGTTCGAGCGACTTGCCGAGAATGGTGATCTTCTCGGCGAAGATTGTAGGCTCACCGGTGCGCGTCTTGCCGAACGAGCCATCGACGCCGAGCAGATCGCCGAGATCGAGATTCTGCGCGAGAGCCCAGCCTTGTTCGCCGACCTGCTTTTGTCCGATCATGACTTGCAGCTTGCCGCGCTCGTCGTCGCGCCGCGGCGTCGTCCAATCCCAGAGGTCGACAAAATGCACCTTGCCCGCATCGCGGCGCAAAACGATGCGGCCCGCGGCGCGGACACGAGGGCGATCGCCTTCGAGCTTGTCTTGTGGGAGATTCAGAATCTCAGCAATCGACTGATGGCCTTCAAATCGTCCGCCCCAGGGATCAAGGCCGAGCGCCTCAATAGCCTGGAGCTTGTCCATGCGGCTGGCTTCGTGACTGTCGTGGGATACGGACACGTTCGTCTGGCTCTTTCGTTAGGGAATCGATGCGAAGGGTGTTTGACATTTGGTGAGACGTGAATTTTAACGGAGAGGTTCGGCCTGTCAATTGCAAGGGGAAGGCGTCAGCCAGTTGAGTCTTGTATCGACGAGCCGAGAGCGTGAGCGACCGGAGCGAGTTACGCTCGTTCAGACTTTCTCCGGTCGCTCACGCTTCGAGGACCTGAATTAAATTTGCCACCGCCGCGCACTCAAATCCATCCCATTTCCCTCCGGCCGGACCTCGACCACCTCATCTCCGGCCTCGGCGCCGTAGCCGTTGGTGAGTGCGCGGCTCGCGGACTCGCCGGGAGGGAGATCCTCACGAAAAATGACAAAGCGGTCGCCCTTGCTTTCGACGAGGTAGCCGAGCGAATCGGCCAGATCGCTTTGAGCCACGTTGTCCCAGACGACGCCCGGAAACATGCCGCGGAGGAACCCGGCCAGGCGTTCACCGATCAGTGGGCGCGGAGGTAGCAAGTAGAACGTGGACATCGTGGGATCCTCCCTGAGTGATGAAACGGTCGCTCAACTCGCCACCGTGAACAGGCATGTAATCGGCGCAGCTAGATAATCGACGGGCGTCAAGCGATCGTGAATCTGCGTCGATAGCGTCAGCGTGTATGTTCCAGGAGCCGTCTGCGCAGCGAACGTAATCAGAATCTGGCGGTCCGTGGTGTTGGCTACCGGGGCAACCGATTGCACCGCGATCGCCTTGCCATTTGGCCCCGTCAGCGTAAACCCGGACGTGAATGACGGCATGTCTACTGTTGAATTGAACTGCACCACGATGCTGCTCAGTTGTTTCTGGGAACCGGTCGGACTCACGGCGACGAATAGGAAAGGCGAAGGACTATTCGAACTCGGTGGCGACGATGCGGAGCCGGTGACCTTCAATGCCGCGGTAAACGACGACGATAGGTAGTCGACCGGCGCCAGGCGATCGTGAATTTGCGGTAGTAGCGTGAGCGTGTAGGTCCCTGTCGTCGATTGAGCCGCGAACGTGATCTGCACCGAGCGATCGGTCGTATTGGCGATCGGCGTCACGGACTGTATGGCGATCGCTTTGCCGTTCGGCCCGGTCAGGGTGAAACCAGTCGTGACTGACGGCATATCGACGGTGTTGTTGAACTGCACGACGATATTGCTCAATTGCGTCTGCGCTCCCGGGGCCGTGACGCTCACAACCTGGAATACGGGCGTCGGAGCCGATCCCGCCGCGGCCACCGTGTAACGGATAGTAAAGGGGGCGGCTAAGTAATCTACCGGCGTCATCCGATCGTGAATCTGCGGTAATAGCGTCAGAATGTAAGCCCCTGCCGTTGTTTGCGCGCTGAAGTTGATCTCAACCGAGCGATCCGTCGTGTTGGCGACCGGAATGACGGACTGAATGGCGATCGCTTTGCCAGTCGGGCCGACCAATGTAAAGCCTCCCGTGACGGAGGGCACATCTACGGTGTTGTTGAACTGGACGACGAGATTGGTCCAAGGCCCTTGTGAGCTTGCTGGGCTGACCGAGAGCACTTGCAACGGCGTGGCTGTCACAGGCGGGGTCGGCGGCGCTGGCGGAGGCGGCGCGACATAGCCGACCGCGGCGGCCAGGTTAAGCATCCCGCCGCTCGCAATCTCCCCGGTCATGCTCGATTCTTTCGTGACCGTCGTCAGCACCTGAGAAATGACCTGCTGATAGGTCCAGGTCGGGTGCAATCCCCAAACCAGGGCGAGGGCCGCCGTGACATGCGGCGCCGCCATTGAGGTTCCGCTCTCGACGGTGTAGGTGTTGTTCGGCGTCGTACTAAGAATGTCGACGCCGGGGGCCGCGATCGAGACACTCTTGGCACCGTAGTTGGAAAACGACGCCAGTTGATTGGTGTCCCCCGTGGCCGCGACCGACACTAGGTTGGCAAGCGAAAAGCTCGCCGGGTAAGAAGGAGTGACGTCGTTGTTCGTGCTCGTGTTGCCCGCGGCGACGACGAAGATTTGGCCCCTGGCTTGAGCCGCCGTGATCGCCGCCGAGACGAACGGGCTGTTGCCGAAGCCTTCCCAACTGTTATTGGTGATTTTCGCGCCATGCCGCCAGAGAATAGCTGAGGGCGCTCAGAAAATTCGTCAGGTTGCCATTACCGCTGCCGTCCAGAAACTTAAGCGACATCAGTTGCGCGTTTTGGTCGATGCCGGCGATGCCGACGCCGTTGTTCGTGGTGGCGCCGATGGTCCCAGAGACATGGGTGCCGTGGCCGTTGTCATCGAACGGATTATTTGTGTTGGCCACGAAATTCCAGCCGATGAAGTCATTCGGATGCGCCGTGTCGCCGTCCCGAGTGTTGCCGGCATAGGCCCAACCACCCAGGCCGGTGTCGTTGCCATTCTTGTCGAGGATCATGGGGGCGAGGATATCTGCCGCGTCAATCACGCCATCTTTGTTGACATCAGTAATCTTGCCCGGGCCCTGATTTATTGGATTATTGAGATCGGCAAACGATATATAGCCGTCGTGGTAGACATCGACCAAATTCTTCAGGCGGCTGGCTGGGATCTCGGCCTGGTTGATCCAAATGTTGTCATAAAGATCGGGCTGATTGTAATCGATTCCCGTATCGAGCACACCGATGACTACGCTGCTGCTGCCGGTCGTCACGGTCCAGGCGTTCGCCGCGTTGATGGCGGTCAGATCCCACTGCTGGCTGTAGCTCGGATCGTTGGGAACGCTGCTCGCCTTGACCTCGTAGTCGAGGCTGACCGCTGCCACGCGCGGATCGCTGCCGTAGGCGGCAAGAGCCTGCGCGGGGCTTACGCCGCCGCTCAACGTCACATCATAAAGTCCACTGACCAGGCTGAACGAACTGGCAACCTTGGTGCCCGCCAGGTCGGATTGTCCAATCAGATTGTTGCCCGACCCGTTTTTGAACTGAACCAGGATTTGCGACGAGTCGAACTGATTCGTACTCATCGCATAACTACTAAGATCGACCACGTTGGCGCTCGGCACGCAGCGGGCTTCCAATAGCTCGATGCTTAATTTAGCGCGCGGCATCTCCTTGGGACGGCCGGTCGGCCGCCCCTGGCCTGAGGTGCGTCGGGTCATGGCAAGGTCTCACTCGGTTCGTGGTGTGCATCGTGGTGTAGTGCGTGTGGACCGAGGAGACCCGCTCTAAAGCTCAGCTCTTTTTTGCGCAGAGGCCCTGCTCGCCAATTCGTGGAGTTCCTCGTCTACTTACAAAGAGGTGGATTGCCCGTCTTGCGGAGCGAAAGGCTTCCAGTCGAGCGGCATCCATGCCTCCGGATCGATTCCTATCGATCGGCTTCGATTGTTCTTCACATTCAGTATCGGATAGACATGAGCCGCGAGATGAGGTTTACCAGGATTCCAAAGGTCCGCTGAACCTCCCGGCTTGTGGAGTTTACCGGCGGCGCCTTCTCGAAGGATTCTGTCGTTCGTACACGCGCTCGATGTGCCGAGAGCTTTTTAAGTTCCGCCAAAGAATCTAAGTTCCGCCAACCTTGGCGGTACTTAGAAACACGCTTTTTCCCGATAAAACACGGCAATTTGACGACGAAATTCCAAGTACCGCCAACTGCCGCGCGGAGGGCATCGGCGCCTGCTTCTGCCGCAATTGGACTACGACCGCGTCGCTGCCCTACCCCCGAGATGCAAAAAATGTCGGGGCCGTTTGCACAGTGCCAATTGGCTCTAACTCGTTGAATGACCAACGGTTGCGCTGCACCGAGGGGCGAGATGCAAACAAATCCTTGGAGAACCCCCCAAGCTCGTTCACCTGCACGAAAGCGTCGTTAGTCCCGATGGTCGTTGCGGGGCAGATCGTTTGTTGCCAGGCCGCCACGGATTATGACTACCGGCAATTATGAGAAAACGGCCAAAATTCGTTGCGCTCAAAACAGAAACGTCCCCTGAACGAATTCACGATTCCATCACAAAGCCTACTCCCCAGAGTCCACCCACCCTTGCCATGCCAAATCACTTTTGGCAAGGGTGGTCGTCTTAGCAATGTTGATCGTTTTGGTGATGTTTACATTAAATCCATATAAACAATGGATTTACGTCGTTTTCTCGTCAAACCAGACAATCTCGCCGCGTACCACCCTTGCCAAACAAGAGACTATTATTGTCTACTTTTAGACGTAGCACGAAGCCCCTTCGGAGAAACGTAGAAGAAACGAACTGCTTCCTCTTTGTGCGCCTTGGCCGAGGAACTGCAACGGATCCAAGACGGTCATGGGAGTGACACTCAACCGCTTGGGGACATCCTGCCGATCGTGTTGGCGCGCCTGAGGATCGGCGTGGTACAATCGGAAGAGTCAGGGGAGTAGATCCTAGCTGAACCAGGTCCACGAACCGAGAACGCCTAACGTCCTCAAGGGGCAAACCCTTAGAAAAGCATGGCGCTCTCTCGGATCACCAACGCCTGATACGGCACCATGGGGTCGCTCCCCTGATATATCAGTATGGCGACAAGGTGATCACACCAACGAGAGAGGCAGGCTCGTGGCTCCGAGTAAGCTACTCCCAAACTCTCTTGTGAAGCTGTGACGGACGGTGGCGTACTCCGTCCGTAGATTCCGGAGCATCTCATTGGGATATGGCACTCTTTGATTCTCCAAAGTTTCCATGCAATTCGTGCCGAACTCGTGACAAGTCGGAGGCAGGTCGAGGGCCTTCCCCGGCAATTCACCGGGCACCGGCATAGTTCGTTGCGAGGCATCAAACACGTGATGCGGACGTGGGACCCTATTGCGAGTGGCTCACGCAGCCAGTTCGATACTTCCGCCAATGTGCCGACGGAGTCGAACGTGGCAACGAAAACTCAACTCGGTGTGTCCGACCGAAACGCGGGACAAATCAAAGGGGTCAGGTTCATTTATCCTCCACATCCTTCACCGGCCTACCCCGGTCCCGCAGAGACGATTCCAAACCTAAACGCGCCGCCGTTCGCTGTTGCCAGCCATCGTCACCATAAGGCGCACCACGCACCACAGAACGCCGCAATGCCGCCAATTCTGACTCCGTCTCCGGTCCGTTGACATGGGCCGTCCAGCCAAGTGGCACCGCGACCGGCCAGGGCGTCAACCACGGCACGCAGGTCTCATGCGCTCGGTGCCACAGACTCGACCAACGCCACTTTTCCGCCCAGTCCACCATACCGGCACGCAGCGGATTCCGCTCGACATATCGGCACACCGTCAAAAAATGGTCGCCGTCCTGAATCGGAAATGATTTGAAACGACCCTGGTAAATCGGCCCCGTTCCGTGCGTATGGTGATGCGCATGCCAACGGCGAACGTGCGTCACGGTCAACCATTGCAAGTAGCTTGTCAAATCGCCGTCGCGTTCGGGCCAGACGACTAGATGCCAATGGTTTGGCATCACGACGTAAGCCAACAGCCGCATGGCCGAGCGTTCCCACGCTTGCCGCAAGATTTTCTCGAAGGCGGCATAGTCCGGGCTCTTGTGAAACAACGTCGCCCGCCCCACGGCTCGATTGAGGACATGGTAGACGTAACCCGCATCAGCACAGCGCAAGCGTCGTGGCATATTAGCTAGTATATGCACCGCGGCGAGTGCGTCAATAAATGAACCTGACCCCTTTGTGCGCCCCTGGATCGTTACGACCTTGATATTCGAAGTGTCGCCAACCGCCAAGCAGACACGGTCGGGGCCGCGAACCTGTGCAAACTATCTCCGCTCGTCGTGGGAAAGCCATATGCTCAGGGGCGACATGCAAAAAATGTCAAGCCAGTTTGCATCTCGCTCTTCAGCTATAACATCTTGGTACGATTAACATTGCAGCGCGCCGGAGGAGCGAGATGCAAACAAATCCACGTAGAACCCCCAAGCCCGTTGATCTGCACGAAAGCGTTGTTCGCCCCGATGGTCGTTGTGGGCCAGATAGCTAATTATGAGAAAACGACAAAAATTCGTTTCATTCGACCCCCCATAACCCCCTCGAACGAATCCATCTGAGGTCATCTCACCAAAGCGTTTTTCATAGTGTACAATCCGGACAATTGGACGGTAAGAATCGCTTTCTCGTTATCCGTTTCATGAAGATTTTGTGAAATGAAACACGACCATTTTGTTTTGTCCAGCAGCAGGCTGGGCCGATCAGCGTGGCTGTAGTAGCCAGTTAAGTTCAATCTTCCTATGGCGCCGGTGACCCCCTTCATGACATGTAGAGTAGAGCTTGCGACAGGTGAATTTGTGTTTTTCATCTCGCAAGGAGAAACCGAAAAAGATCACCACTTTGTCACACTTCTAAAAGACGCTTGGCAACGAATTCCGGCCACTGCCCGAGCGGAAATTCTCGACTATCACCTAAAGAAAAACAAATGCGAGGCTAAAATACGGCTTATCCCCCGGCCAAACGACAATTTCCCTATTGCGATGGCCGGTCCGGAGGGTTTTCTGATCTCATGCGATAGCTTAAGAATCCTCGACCTCCCGGGCAAAGACGCTTGGGCTATTTTGTGCTGGGCGAAGAATTGACCCACGCCTACTTGATAGCCAGTGGGCATCCGACGCACACATTGAAAGCACCAAATGAATCGCCGGCGTCACCGGAATACCTGGCTTGGGATGAGAGCAGAGAAGAAGCCATGCGAGAGCAGTTGTTTCAATGGCCATTTAACCGGGCTGAATATACTCAAATGCAACAATGGGGCATCAGAACCAGGGGCGGTTTGCAAAGTTGGTTCCAGGCCGCACGAAATGCGGGCCAACCATAGCCGCTCAGGGGAGTCCGGGTTAACGAGCCTTTGACTTTTCTATGATTACTTGCAATTCTTGACATTCGCTTACTGCACGGCTTTGGCGTCCACCGAGCGGCTATTGGCGGGCTACTTGCCAGCGTTCTCATTCTCTACGAACGATTCCACTAGAATCTCCTTGCGTAGCGCAGCAAGCTCCTTGATACTGAACCGATTGTCCCCAAAGCGTCCCACCAAGGAGTATCCTCGATGGCCCGATTCTTGATAGGCGTGTATTTTCTTCTCGCAACTGCTTCGTTTGTTCTGGCCGATCCACAGGACGACACCAAGACCCTTCTCATCAAATTGAAAGATAAGGACGAGTCCGTCCGCCTCTCAGCCGCCAAAAATCTCGGCAAGCTCGGTGCAGATGCCAAGGATGCCATTCCGGCCCTCACTGTCGTCGCTAGTCAAGATAGTGACGAAGATGTTCGAGCGGTTGCCAAGAAGGCTCTCGAAGCGATACGAGGCGCGGTCGGTGAACAGAGCAAGGACAATATCAGCGACGTGCTAAACCCTATTATCAAGGACCTGAAGGGAAAGGCACCTGAGAAACGAATTGCGGCTCTTAAGAAATTAGAGAAGCTTGGCAAGGAAGCTTTCGACGCAGGCGCACACATTGTCGAATTTGGACTTATGGCTGATAATCCTACGATTCGAGAGGCCGCTATAAGCGCTCTTGAGAATGTGGATCCGGATTCCTATAAGTTTATCGTGACAATTCTTATTGATAACAATGAAAACAACAAAATGCAAGCGATTCGGAAGTTGGCCGCTCTTGAAAAGAAAGCAAAGAGTGCAGTTCCGGCTTTGAAAGCGTATTATATTCAAAATATTTCTAGAATTATTAATGACAGACGCCCAACGGATTCGTCTGTTAAGCCTGGACCTTTGGCTGGGGGGGGCGGAACGTTTAATAATTCGCTATTCGCTGTGTTACTATTGAGATCATTAGTAGATATACGCCCGAGGATTCAAGTGTGATCGACATGGTGCTTGTTGTCGCAACTCAACCCATCGCGCCGAATGGGAAGTTCTTACTCCCCGATCGGTCCGTGGCAATCAATCTCATTTTGAAACTGAAGATCGACTCAAAAAAGAAGGTTGACACATTAATCAAGGCATTAGATGATCCACGACACCGAGTTGCATGTGCGAATGCTCTTGGTGAGATGGGCCCTGACGCCAAGGAATCCCTTCCCATTTTGAAAAAGCTCAAACTTGATAGCAACAAGGAGACGCGAGACGCGGCAGAAAAGGCGATCGATTCAATTAAGGATTAGTTATCCTGGGCTCACGTGCCTGTTCTGGCGCGGCCAAGATGAATAACTTGCTCAGTAGACCGCATTGACGGTCCGCCAAGGGCAAGTACCTTTTCTCGCATTGCTGCCGTCGAAGGGGTGTCTCGATGTCTGTCATTCCGCTCCAATTCGCCATCGATGGCACATGGATCACCGCGGCCAGTGATGGGGGCTTAGGCAGTTTGGGCCAACGCTACCTTTGCTACTTCACTTCTAGCGAGGGCAAGACGTCCAAAAAGCTGCTTCTCCGCTTCCAGGAATGGCCCCAGTCCGGATTAACGGTAGTCCCACTAGATCTCGAAGCGGTAGCGGATTCTCGGATAAAGGATATTCGGCCCGTCTTGATAAAGGAGTATCATCGCACCGCTACTCAACCGACCGGAAAGACAGGAACTGCCCCTTGTACCGTATTGCAGCAAGATGTTACCGGTCTGGTTTCACTCAAAGATGCCATTCTGAGCGCGGTGAAGAAGGGCAAGCTGTATCGCATCGGGCGGCTGTTTCTAGCGTCCTGCCGCATTCTGGATCGCTTCACCAAGTCGTTCCCCTTGGACAAAGCCGTTCCTCTTCAGTGTCCGGGAAGCCTTGCCGTGGGGTCGAGCTATCGTGTTGTGCCATTAGATGCTGAGATTCGATTACGCACGCAGTTCAATAACGCACCTGAAGTAAAACAGCTCTTCAGCGCCTGGTTCGGTGAATCGGCCGGCAACGGCTTTGCCAACCGGAATGATGCCTCTCGAATACACCGTATCGCCTTAAAAGCCTACTTCCAGCATTTGTTAGGGGCGATGCAGCAGCAAGCAGCTCCCAATATGCGGGCGGCAATCGCCGAGGTAGCAGAACAGCTCGGACGGTTGCCTGTAGACTTACCGCTGGATGAATTGGAACAGAGGATCCAGAGCGATAACCAGGATTGGAGCCTACCCCTTGAGCAAGAAGAGGACGTAAGCCAGTCTGAGCTTGTTCTAGGTGAAGCCGACGGAGCCGAACCGCCGGCCCCCAAGCGGCGGCGGTCGCTTCTACTTCGCATCTCTCTTTGGCTTAACCTGTTACTCGCCATTCCCATCGTTGTACTGATACTTCTCTGGCCTAGAATCATTGCGGGTTTATACGGGGCGGATCTTCCCAAGGCGGATGGTAACGCCGTAACTCCAAAGGAGAATGAAAGCGATAGGGCAGCACGCTTCGACTCTGCGGTACTGTTCTCATCCTACTGCGTGGTATTCCCGACGCAGGGGACAATCGGAGAGAAGGTAAAGCTCTCACTAACCGAATTGTTTCCTGGCAAAGTGTCCGAAGTGCGCCGGGGGATGTCAGAAAAAGAACGACAGTTGGAGGAGAAGCTAGATGAAGTGACCAAATCCATTCCGGATCCAGCAAAACTGAAACAGTTGCTCACTCGATTGGCCAACGAACACGCGGTACGCATAAAAGGGTTCAATGCTGACGTTGGCGAGAGTCTCGACGCCGTTATTGGCAGGGGTGGAGTCTTCACAATCAGCGGAATAAAGGAGGAACACGGCACGCTCTTGCAATCGACAGCCGTGGACAAAATTCTCCGCAAGGCAGATATTCTCAACGACAAGGACGCACGCACTCATCTCGTCAATCTTCGGTTAGCAGTAGCTGAATACGCATCGCTTAAAGACGCCCTGAGTATCATCGGCGATCGACCGGCGTTTCTCATGAGTATCGAGCCCACTGCTGCCGGACACGAAGAGACGCGGCGGAAACTTGTAGGTAAGGTCGATAAGCCGGTCTACTCTTCACGCCCGATTCCAGCACTATTCGATGCTATCGATCCAACAGCTGACACCGGGGGTGGTTCGGCGTCGTACACGCTGCGATTGGAGCGACTCTCATTCTTTCGACAAGCCGGTCTCAATGACCGAAAAAACGTCGATTTTGCCAACAACGCCAGCAATGACCGCATGAAATGGCAGCCGTTCAATGCCGGTCAGGTAATCATCTGGAGGCCGATTCCGTTAACTCGTAGAACCGGCAAGACGGAGGCAATCGCCAGTTTCGACATCGCGCTTGCCCTGGATGGCCGCATAGTCGTCTTCCGAGACCAAGCCATTTTTGTTGGAGAAACCCGGGCGGAAGTGCTGAAACAGGGTAAGAAATATATCAACGATTACCTGAAGCTGGCCACCAAAGATATTGAAGAAGCGTTCACCGTAAGGGAATCTGGCAACCAATTCACCGGCGTATTGAACTACAGCTACCTAGCTGATCTGGTTCCGGACGAGCCGGCCTGCGACGATCTCAAGCGTTTTACCAAAGACGAATTTGATAAGACGCGGACCGCCGAAGACGAAGTGCTAGGCAATTGATCTCAGGTCACGTCACGAGTGCCGATTACGGCCGCGCGGACAAGGATGTCTAGATCAAAACAAAACCAAAGGGCCGCATCCTGCGCCAAGATGCTTAGAAAAGGAGGACTTGATGTAGACCCGTTAGGAAAATCAAACAAATCAAAGACCCGTTAGGAAAATCAAACAAATCAAAGGGGTCAGGTTCATTTATCGCCCTCATTCTTCACCGGCCTACCCCGGTCCCGCAGAGACGATTCCAAACCTAAACGCGCCGCCGTTCGCTGTTGCCAGCCATCGTCACCATAAGGCGCACCACGCACCACGGAACGCCGCAATGCCGCCAATTCTGACTCCGTCTCCGGTCCGTTGACATGGGCCGTCCAGCCAACTGGCACCGCGACCGGCCAGGGCGTCAGCCATGGCACGCAGGTCTCATGCGTTCGGTGCCACAGACTCGACCAACGCCACTTTTCCGCCCGGTCCACCATACCGGCACGCAGCGGATTCCGCTCGACATATCGGCACACCGTCAAAAAGTGGTCGCCGTCCTGAATCGGAAATGATTTGAAACGACCCTGGTAAATCGGCCCCGTTCCGTGCGTATGGTGATGCGCATGCCAACGGCGAACGTGCGTCACGGTCAACCATTGCAGATAGCTGGTCATATCGCCGTCGCGTTCGGGCCAAACAACTAGGTGCCAATGGTTTGGCATCACGACGTAAGCCAAAAGGCGCATGGCTGAGCGTTCCCAGGCTTGCGCAAGATATTCTCGAAGGCTGCATAGTCCGGGGCTTTGTGAAACAATGTCGCACGTCCCAAGGCTCGATTGAGGACATGGTAGACATAACCCGCGTCAGCACAGCGCAAGCGTCGTGCCATATTAGCTAGTATATGCACCGCGGCGAGTGCGTCAATAAATGAACCTGACCCCTTTTATTCTGACGAACCCGGATTTTGTTAAATCTTTCGCGTCGAATGCGCAGATCCGAACTTATCGAAGTCTGGCGACATCCGCAACGACTGAACCCAAGGATGTCAGGATTGAAAACCTTTTAGCGTTGCTGTGCGGAATCGGTGTGCTTGCGCCTCTTCCGCACAGATAACTAGACTGTGCTTGTGCCCACTTCCAATGTCGTGTCTCACATCGCACGGTTATTTTCAGGGAATTAAGCCGATCGACGGCCCTACTTGGTCTGGAAGGCGTGCCAATTCCAGCCAGGCATCCTTCGGCACTGCAATTGCTCCTAAGCAGCTAGTGCTCTGTCAACGCTTGATTTTGGGGTTGGTAACGAAAAATATGGCGAGAATTCCCAGTGAGGGACGGCAAAGCGACCCCAATTCTTAGCGTTGACAGAGCACTAGCCGCATTTATCGACTGTGACGCGCGCACTGGCCGGACGAACTCCCGGCGAACAGGCCGGAGCCTATTACGCCCGCCATATTTGTCGTGCCTGCCGATGCTCCGAGCCACTGACGTCTCGCGTGATAGCACACGGCTGACCGTGCATCGCCGCTTCGCGATCGTCTAAGTATGGATCGCTCGTGGGCGGGATCACAGCGATCGCCTACGGAATCGCCTCGTCCCGGGCGTTTATTGATGTTCTCTATCTGTCGCTCGTTATTCAGGAGCATTGTTCGATGAACCGCACCTCGAAAGTCGCATTTGCGCTGTTGGCACTTGCACTAACTCTGCCTGATGCACAAGGTGAAGATAAGCTTGTACCGAAGGACAAAGAAAAGGCGGCCAGCTTGATGCAAAAGAAGCTGCAGCAGGCTCAAAAACTATTGGAGGGAGTCGCGCTGAACGACTTTGCGCTGATGAGCAAGAGCGCTGACGAGTTGATTCGAATTAGCAAGGACGCCGAATGGCGCGTCATCAAGTCGCCGAGGTACGAAATCTACAGCGACCAGTTTCGCGCCAACGCCGAGGCGGTTATAAAGAGCGCCAAGGAAAAAAATGTCGATGGCGCTGCCCTGGCCTATGTCGAGATGACCTTGAGCTGTGTTAAATGCCACAAGTATGTGCGTGAAGAGCGGATGGGAAAGCTCGACGGCAAACCGCGCGACTGGGCGGAATGATGACCAGCGCTCGAGTGTTACGGCGGGCCATCCGCCGCAACACTCGTACATCGCAGCCGAGATAAGCCGCGTGAAAATAATTTGTATGAATCCGTTTGGAGCGGAGCCTGGGTAAGCGCTACAACACCAATACCGGCGCATGTTTGGCCAGCCACATTTTGATGTCCCCTTGCGACTCGAACTCGGCCACCTCGATCGTGTCTATCGTCGGCTCGCCCTGCGTGGCGCGTCATAATTCGTCCTCATACATTTCCCGTATCCACATGATGCGGTGTCGCTCGGAAAGGAGGATGCAGCTCGTTTTCTCGACGGTAGAGAACGTGATAATAGCAGCCACCAGGAGCTTGTCGAGGAGCGATTGCCATGGTAAAGAGGTTAGTCAGCGACAGTTGTCAAGGCAAATCGAGCCGCGTCCACTTTCCTCTTCCCGGCTCAGCACATTTCTGTACAAAAATCGCGTTTCAGCGATGCGGTCAGACAATTGTGCAAACCTTTTGAATCGATTTCAGTGCGCGCACCGAAGATCTCGATTCTCAGACCGCACGTTCGACTGTCGAAAGGAAAGCGTAAGCCGCTTCGGTGATAGGAGTTAGGTCATTGGGCGCTACTGGATTCGAACCAGTGACTTCCACCGTGTGAGGATGGCACTCTAGCCGCTGAGTTAAGCGCCCGGCTATTGGGGACCGAACGTCGCGTTTTGGTCCCCTCGATTCTTTCTCTTAGACCTTCGGAGCGGCGGTTGGGTTCGGGATCGAGGTCGTCGCTGGCGGAGCCGCTACGATTCCGTCTTCGAACTTCGGCGCGGTCGTGGCGATCCGTTGCGGGGGGCGGGCCGGTTCCGTCGTGATCGGATCGTGACGCGGCGCGGGGCTCGAATTGAGGCCGATATCGAACTCGTCCTCGAGGCCCTTCAGGCCCTTCTTGAATTCGACAATTCCCTTGCCGAGATACTTGCCGACCTCGGGCAGCCGGCGTCCGAAGATTACCACGCCCACCACCAAAATCAAAACAATCTGCATAGGACCAAGACCGAAAGCGAAAATCGGCGTCATTGTCATTCCCTCAATTAGGTACATAATCGGTGTAAGCGAACGGGCACAAAACGGCAAGCGAAGCAAGAATCGAGGCTTGGGGAACGCAATTCGTTCACCCTAATAACTATAACGGCTGCTCGCGCACGGTGACAAGCAATCTTGCAAATTCACCTTGGCGCCGTCGCGGTCAAGCAATGGAAATCGCGTCAATAAGACCAAAAATGAGAATCGGCGCGGCGGGAAGGTAGGAGAGAATCGGCGCAGCGGTGAAACATGGTAGCCCTCCAACAAGGTGGGTAGCGGACGTCGTGTTGGAGGGGTCGGAGCAACGACTCCCTGTGATGGGTCCAGATATCTGGACTGTATAAACCATAGCAGCCGCTTTGCCGGCTGACAAGAAAAATCGGCGTATTTTCCGCGCTGGCGGATCAGGTCCGTGGGCCATACCATAAAGACATGGCAAAGGTAACTCATCGACTTCATCGGGAGATATTCATGAAGTGGCTCGTTTGCGCTTCCCTGGCATTGGCTTTAACAGCCCAGGCCGTTCGGGCACAAGATAAGGTCAAAGAGACTCCCTATTGTCCTCTGCAAATCGGCAACACCTGGACCTACAAGGCCGGGGACCGCGACTTTATCCTCAAGGTCGTCAAACACGAACTTGTCGGCAAAGATATGTGCGCCGGATTGAAATGTCCGCGGCCAGCGAGCCGAAAAACATCATCGCCTACGAGCATGTCTGCGTCAAAGATGACGGCGTTTATCGCGATTCCTTCGGCGACAAGAAGCCGGACAAACCCATTCGCTTCCTCAAACTGCCTTTGAAAAAGGGCGATACCTGGGAAGTCGACACCAAAGCCCTCGGCGAACCGATCAAGGGCACGTTCAAACTCGACGAGGCCGAAATTAAGATCGGCAGCACCGCGTACAAGACGTTCACCGCGTCGAGCGACGACCTTGACGCGGCTGGAATGAAGATCAGCTGCGTCTTTTACTTTGCCGAGAATATCGGCCTGGTCAAACAGGTCATCAAGACAGGCGGGCAAGAGATCGTCGTCGAATTGAAGAAGTTCGAGGCCGGCGCCGTGAAGAAGTGACGCTCAACAGCCCTGGAGCGACTATCCGAGCCTGAAGCGTGAGCGAAGAGCATTTTGTATTTGGAGATACCAAATGCTCTTCGCTCACGCTTCAGGCTCAGTCATCATTTCATCTTTTCAAACACCACTTTGCCGCCGACGGCGGTTAGTAACACTTCTGTTTTCGCGATATTCTCGCGCTCGGCTTTGTCGAGGATGTCGCGCGACAAGACGACGAAATCGGCGAGTTTACCGACCTCTAATGTGCCCAAATTCTTCTCCTGGAACATCGCGTAGGCGGCCGTCTTGGTGTAGGCCTCGATCGCGGCTTCGACGCTGATGCGCTGCTCGGGGAACCAGCCGTTGGGATCTTTCCCATCGAGCGTGCGGCGATGGACGGCGGCGTCGATGCCGAGGATCGGGCTGAGCGGCGCCACCGACCAATCGGAGCCGAACGCCAGCTGCGCACCCGCGTCGAGCAGCGATTGGAAGGCGTAGGACGAAGCGCAGCGAACCTTGCCGATGCGACCTTCGGCCCAGCGGCCATCGTCGATGGCGTGATAGGGCTGCATCGACGCGATGACGCCGATCTCCTTGAAGCGCGGGTAATCCTGCGGTCGAAGATGCTGGGCATGCTCGATACGGAAGCGGCGATCGCGCGGGCCGTTCTTCTTCGTCACGTCCGCGAAGATGTCGAGCAGCTCGGCGTTGGCCCGGTCGCCGATGGCATGGACCGCGACCGAGAGACCAGCCTTGTCGGCCGCGAGGACATACTCGCGCAATTTCTCCGGCGGCGTCACCCAGACGCCGGTGCTGCCCTTTTCATTCTCGAACGGCGTATACATCTTGGCCGTACTCGAACCGAGCGAGCCGTCGATGAAGCCCTTGAGGCCGCCAATCCGCACCCATTCGTCGCCGAAGCCCGATTCGATGCCGAGTTTGGCGAGGCTGTTCCAATCGGCGAGCGGCCAGCGCAGGTCGATCCGCATCGTCAGCTTGCCCGACTTGGCCAGTCGTTGATAGAGGCCGAACAGCTTGCGCCGCGTGGCGTCGCCGCTGCCTTCCATATCGACCGCACTGGTGACGCCGTTGCGTGCCGCCTCGGCAAGCGCGATATGAACCGCCTCGATGATCTCGGCATCGGTCGGGGCCGGGATGAACTTATCGACCAGATCCATGGCGTTGTCGCGCAGCAAACCGGTCGGCTCCTGCGTGCCGGGCTTGCGATAGATCACGCCTCCGGGTGGATCCTTGGTGGCGGCAGTGATGCCGGCGAGCTTGAGAACCCGCGTGTTCACAACGCCCATGTGACCGTCATAACGCCGCAGAAAAACGGGGCGATCGGCGACATATTTATCCAACAGCGTCGCGTCGGGCAGCTTCCCCGCGAAGGCTCGATCGTGGTCCCACTCGCCGCCAGTGAGCCAGCGGTCGCGCGGCAGCTTCTTGTCGAATTCCTTGAGGCGCTTGCCAAACTCGGCTTCATCGGCCGCGTCCTTGAGGGCGACTTCCGAAAGGCTCAAGCCCGATCCGAGAAGGTGAATATGGCTATCGTGAAAGCCCGGAACGACGCGCTTGCCTTTGAGGTCGAGAACGCGCGTTTCCGGCCCGACGAGCTTGCGAGCGTCCGCGGTCGAGCCGATAAAGACGATGCGATCACGACTGACCGCCATAGCTTCCGCTTCCGGCTGCGCTTTATTGACGGTCCAAATTTTGGCGTTGACGACGACGAGGTCGGCGCTTTGGGCAGCGGCGGGCGTCAGCAGGAGCGCGAGAAGAAAGAAGATGCGAAACATTGTAAAACCCCATTGTTTAGCTGCGAGCCGGGAGCGTCAGCGACAGGAGTTTTACAGCAATCGCGTCTTTCACCCCGGTCGCTGACGCTCCCGGCTCGCCAACATACCAGCCAATATCACGGACGCATGCTCGGCGTCCGATCGACGACCTCGGTGGGGATCGCCGGCGTCGAGGCTAACAAAACTCGACAGTGGGCATTGCGGACGATATAGCGCGCCCTTTCGTCCAGTTGGCCAAGCGGGTCGGTGTGCGACTCCGAGGGCATCGGCACGATAATCAGATCGTATTGGTTCTCATGCGCTTGCTTGACGACTTCAGCTCCCGTGTCCGCTTTCAGCACCAGTCGAGTCATGTCCCGGCCCAATTGCCGCGCCTGCTCTTGATCTTGCTGGATCACGGCCTGACTGTTCGAGGATTCGCCATTCGTCGAGCGAAGCTGCACCAGGTCGAGGCGAACTTTCGGGTCGAGCATCGTCAAAACGGCACGAAACAGATCGCTATTGTCCGTGCTGCCGTCATGAACCAGCATAACCTTATCGACGCCGACGCCGGCGGCCCGAAGTTCGGCGACGGAGCGGGCGCGGCGCTCGCTGATCTTGGGTACGCGATTGCCACCCGCGAGATCGAGGTACATGTCGCGATCCTTGGTAAGGATGCGCACGGTCAACGGGGCGGGATTGCCGCCATGCAAACTGATCCAGTAAAAGGCGATCTGTTCGAGCTGCTCGTCCGCCGTGTTCTTGTTCGAGGCGCCTAAAATCAGCTCCTGCACTTCGAGATCCTTCGCCGCCTGCAGGATGGCGTGAAGCGGATTATTCGTCGGCACGATCACCGGTCTGACTTGCTTGCCCGCCTTCTCAGCGCGATCGACCACAGCCGTCATCAGCTGCTGATCGTAGCTATCCAGTTCGTGGGCGTGTAGGTCTGCCCCGTCGCCGACCGGCGCCATCTTGGCGGTCATGACGACGACGTCGGTCGTGTCGGGATCGGATTCATCGAGCGCTTTTTCGAGCATATACAGGTTCTGCGTCGAGCGGATCGACACCAGTTTACGATAGGCCTTGGTGAGGCCCAGGCCCTTGCGCGAAATCTCCTGCGTCGTCTGTTGATTGAACTGCTCGATATGCTCGTGCTTGTGGCCTATCTCTTCCTTCTTTTTCTCGTGATAGCGTTCGGAGATGGTGAAGATCAAGAAAAACACGAGCGTAAACGCAGCGCCGCCGATGGTGGCGACCTCCTTCGTGAACAGGTTGAGAAGAGCCGTCGACAGCAGGATGAGGAAGATCATAATCAGGCCGAACGGGATCTCGATGCCGGCGATCTTGAAATTGAAGGGGACCTTGTACTCGCGCGGCGCCTTGTCCTTGTAGCGCAAGACGATCATAGCCAAGGCCTTGAAGACAAAGCTCCAAACGACGCCGAATGCGTAGGCTTCTCCCAGAATCGTCATATCGCCGCCGCTAAAGATGATAACAGCGACCTGCATTATCAGGATCAACCAAAGCAGCCGATACGTTGTGCCATAACGCGGATGCGGTTTGAGGAACCAGTCAGGCAGCACGCCGTCCTCGGCCACGCGATTCAAGACGCCATTGGAGCCGATGATGGCCGTGTTCACAGCTCCCGCGAGGATCAAGAAGCCGACGCTGACGACGAAGCCTTCGAGCAACAGTTGCATCCAGGGCGGGCCAAGGACATAGCGCGTCAGGCCGCCAATCAGATTGTCCTTGTAGAACTTCATGCGCACTTCATCGGGGATCATCAAGACGGCCAGGAAGCTGACGCCCGCCGTCAGCACCAGGCTGTAGACGAAGACGACAAAGGCCGCCTTTTTGAAGTTCAGCATCTTCGGCGATTCGACTTCGCGATAGACCTGGGCCAGGGTTTCTTCGCCCGACATCGCCAGGATCGAATGGCCGAAGGCGATCACGAGACCGATCAGGCCGATGAAGCTCAGCCAGTTCGTCTGCTGATACGGATTCTTCTCGCGGAGCCTTTGCGTCTGTTTTTCCGTGAGTAGCCGATCCAACATGCCGGTCGGGTCTTCCTGACTCTGATGGTAACCAAGCTTATCCCAGGCGTCGTTGATCTTGGGCTTATAGACAGGGTTTCCGGCCGCGTCGACCACGGGCTTGCCATTCTCGACCAACGGCTCACCGAGAAGCTCCCCCGTGGCCGGATCTTTTTCCCAGACGAGGCGCAGATCCCCCGTCGTGGGGTCTTTGTCAATTATCGTGCGAAACTCGACCTTCTTTCTAAGGTCGGGCTTCCAGGTTAGCTCATTGATCTTGTTCGGCGCGTAGGCCGCGTTGTAGGCCAAGGTTATGAGACACCAAAGGATCATCACGACCGCCATGATCGTGGTGGCGATCATGATCTTGAGCGCCTTTTCGCTCGACTCGTGGAGCCCGCGCACGTTCTGGCGGAAGAAGTAAACGGTGATGGCCACCGCGATGACGACGGACCCCCACGACTGGAGCAGGTTGCGCCAATCCAGCACGTTGCTCAAGGCAATTTCGAGAGCCTCTTTGTTGCCTGCCATCTTGGCTGCTTCATCGGGAGAGATACCAAGATTGAGCGAATAATAAAGCGGCTCGCTGCAAACGCGAATGAATTGAAAGATGAGCCCAATCATATATTGCCCGGCCGACACGCCGCTCGTCGGGCCGGTCAGGATGTAATCGAAGAGTAGGGCCGAGACCGACAGCTTGCCGAGGACGCCGCCCATCGCCTCTTTGACGACGCGGTAGACGCCGCCGCGCACGAAGAGGGAACAACTCTCGATATAGACCGAGCGGACCGCATAGCTGAAGAGCATGACCGCGAGGATGAAGAACGGCGCCGCCTTGCCGATGGCGTTTTCGACGATGCCGCCGATGTAATAGGAGGTGCTGGCGAGATCGCACAACACGACCGCGGCCGTGCGCCAGTACGAGATGAAGGTGAACATCACGCTACTGACAATAATCACCTGGGCGGTCCGGCCCATGCCGCGTTTGGGTGCGGGAGAGGTTGGGCCCGGAGTCGGCGTACTCATAATTTTTGGTTTTCCGCTGCATCCGCGAGGCCAGCCAAAGGGGGCCAAGCCGGAAGACAAAAACCCCGGCATTCCATGCCCGGGGCAGAGAGTCATCGTTCAGTCAGGGTTATACGATTTGCCCTCTGTTAGGCAAGCACCGGCCGTTGGGACCGGAAGTCCGCCGCCCAGGGCAACGCCCTGGGCGCTGGACAACTATTTCACCACCAGAGAACTGGGTTACATCCCCGGAAGCCACGATTATGCTACTGGAGAAAAAATCCTCAATCCATATGATGATCTACATGTGCGCTCTTGACAATGCCCGGTTCGTTTCTTAGCTGGGGAGAATCGTTGATGTCGGTAGCGGAACTGGAAGTCGACCCGGATCGCGCACTGTCGCGGCTCCTGCGGTTCCTCGCGGTGGAGGGAATCACCGGGCAAGAGAAAGCCATCGCTGCCGAAGTGGCACGCCATTTACGCGAGTCGGGAGTGCCGCCCGGTTCGATGCACTACGACACGGCCAATCAACGCATTCCGCTGCCCACCGAAATCGGCAACCTCGTCGTCGATCTGCCTGGTACGCGCCCGGGCCCGCGCCTGCTCTTTTCGACGCATCTCGACACCGTGCCTCTCTGTCAGGGAGCTGTACCCGTTCGCGTGGGCAAGGATCGAATCAAAGCGCAAGGCGAGACGGCGCTCGGTGGCGACAACCGCACCGGCGTCGCCTGTCTCGTCACGCTGGCCGCGACACTTCTCGAACAAAACCTGCCGCACCCGCCGATCACGCTCTTGTTCACGGTCCGTGAGGAAAGCGGTCTTTATGGGTCGAGACATCTCGATCCGGCCGACCTTGGCAATCCGGTCATGGGATTCAATGTCGATGGCAAATCTCCCTCGGAAATGACCATCGGCGCCGTCGGCGCCGAGCGCTGGGAAGTTGAGATCTTCGGCCGAGCGTCTCATGCCGGTGTTCACCCCGAGCAAGGCATCTCGGCCACGATGGTGGCCGCCTTGGCCCTGTCCGACGTCTATCGCAACGGCTGGTTTGGCAAGATCAAGAAAGACGGCAAAGAAGGCACCGCCAACGTCGGCAGCGTCGGCGGCCACGACGGCTTCAGCGCTGGCGAAGCGACGAACGTCGTCACCGATTATGTCCATGTTCGCGGCGAGGCCCGCAGCCATGATACGCGCTTCGTAAAGGCGATTACCAAGGTCTATCGCGAAGCGTTCGAGAAGGCCGGCAACAAGGTCGGCGACCACAAGGGCCGTAAAGCCCGAGTGAAATTCACGTCACGCCTTGATTATCACCCCTTCAAGCTGCGCACCGGCGAACCCGTTGTGAAGCGCGCCATGCTCGCGGCCAACGCGCTCGGCCTCAGCCCGTTGACGCGCATCGGCAACGGCGGCCTCGACGCCAATTGGCTGGTCAGGCACAAAATACCAACGGTAACGTTTGGCGCGGGCCAGCACAACATTCACACGATCGACGAATATGTCGACCTGCCGCTCTTCATGGACGGCTGCCGCCTGGCCGTGGCGCTGGCGACCTGGGATGCGTAAAGAGACGCTGTCGTTTAGCCGCGAGCCGGTAGGCGAGCGCTGTGCGTCAGCGCCATTTCAAACAGCGCTCGCCTGCCGGCTCGCGGCTAAACGACAGCGCTTTTTCCTCGTCTGCTTTTGCTCGATGCCCGGTCGTGAGCTATATAGAATGATAGGCCTTGAATCCTATTGAATCATCTCCCGTGCCGCATTCGTCGAAAAGGCCGATTATGAAGGCGATCATTAGCGACATTCATGGAAATCTCGAGGCTCTCGAAGCCGTCCTCGCGGACATCGCGCGGCTGCCCGTCAAAGAGATCTATTGCCTCGGCGATGTCGTAGGTTATGGCCCCAATCCACGCGAGTGCGTCGACCTGGTCATGCCCTGTAAGCTCGTCCTGCTAGGCAATCACGACCAAGGCGCCATCTTCGATCCAATCGGCTTCAACGGCGCCGCCGAACGGGCCATCTTTTGGACGCGCGAGCAGCTCGAAGCCCCTATCAATAATCAGAAAGCACGCGACGCCCGCTGGGAATTTCTCGGCGAAAGGCCCAGGACCTACCGCGAGGGCGACTTCCTCTTCGTTCACGGCTCCGCGCGTAACCCGATCAATGAATATGTCTTCCCCGAAGATATTTACAACTCCCGCAAGTTGGAATTGATTTTCAACCAAGTCGACAAATACTGCTTCCAGGGCCACACCCACGTCCCCGGCATCTTCACGCAGGCGATGGAATTCCTCAGCCCCGAAGACATAGGCACCGAGTATCGTCTGCCCGCCAGCAAGATCATGTGCAACGTCGGCTCCGTCGGCCAACCACGCGACAGCGACCCGCGCGCCTGCTACGTCATCCTCGACGGCGACGTCATCCGCTACCGCCGCGTGCCGTATGACTTCGAGAGGACGATTCGCAAAATATACGCGGTCCCGCAACTCGACAACTTCCTGGGCGATCGGTTGCGCCAGGGCAGATAAGCTTTGACCACTCACGATCCCCTTTCGGGGGTGTTTGCTTGGCTGGTGCCGGCGCCGATCTTCAAAATCGGATAAGGGTTTGAACAAAGCTCTTGGTGGGTTCGATTCCCATACACTCCCGCTCAGATGACACCCCCCTGAACGAATTTATCGCCGAGGGCTTCCGAAGAGGACGAGTGCGATGCTACCCAAACCTCCAGAGGCCTCTCCTGCCGCAATACATAATTGACGACCGCCGCGAAATGCGGGGCATCCTTTACTTTCCGCTTCGATCCTTGTTCCGTCCACCACGTTCCGCTTTCGGGCTTGGGGAACCGCCGATTCAGCGCCCGGCTCCCATAGCTCTTGAAGTCCCTCATCAGGCCGGACGGATCGGGATCGACCTTCACGCCGACAACCAAATGAACGTGGTTGTTCATCACCGCACCGGCCACAATCACCCACATTCTGTGAGTTGCCGTCTCCTCGAATTGACCTCGCAAAATCCCTGCCTGCGCTTTGGTAAGCAACACGGGTCCACCAACGAGTTTCGCTAGCGCCAACTTCCGCAATTCAGGGCGTCCGGAATCATACGAAACGCCCACGATGTTGTTTCGCCGCTCCGGTTCGTCACCCTCGAATTTGGGACTGACGAAACCCCGCTCGTCGCCCGGCAACCAAGTTCCGTAGGTCGTCCATGTCAGGAACCAGACTCGGTCAAACGATTCAAATGGCGTCATGGTCGCATCCTCGTCACAGGGAGCTTACGCTCCCCGCTCGCCTGAACCGTCGAACAAATTCAGCGAGCGGGGGGCGTCAGCCCCCTGCTTTCCCCTCTCATCCATTGACGAGCAATCAGAAAGTCGAGATGCACTTGATCGCTCACTTCTTCATCCCTTGAAAACCACGACCTTAACCGTCATCGGAACGTCGAGCTTGCTGAGTTCATTAAGCATCAACGTCTTCGCCTGTTCCTGGTTGAAGCCACCGGAACCGGCACCAATCAACGGGAAGGCAATCGAAGTGAAACCCTTTTCATGGGCCAGCCGCACCGCATTCTTTACGGAATCCCGAATCGACCGCTCCGACGCCCTCCAGAGCATATTGATCCCGGCGACGTGAATGATTCCTTTGAATGACAACTTACCCGCTGACGTGAGGACTGCACCACCAAGAGGGATCGAACCATGCCCGCCGACCTCCTTGAATGGGGCCGTGCCGCCTCGCCGCTTTATTGCCCCGGAGACGCCCTGGGGCAGAAGCAACCACCACGGAATGATGTTGCGGTTCCAGGCATTTACGATTACTTCCACGTCCTGATCGAGCAGGTCGCCTTCAACCACTTCGACCTTGAGCGGCCTGCAATCGGGACACTTCAAAGAATAGAGCGGAGTGTTGCCGGCATCGAACCGTGGAGCAGGAAGCGTGTCGAGCACCCACTCGCATGTGGCGAGCGGAACTAAGTCTTGCTTGCCACAGGTCGGGCATTCAAAGATCGGCACGGTCGCTCCCTTCATACCGCACGCCCAGCCACACAGTCGGCTCCTCAGGCGTCGTCCAATCGACCCGGTGCTTCTTGTTGGCCGGGATGTTCACAAAGTCGCCGGGCTTCATCTCGACCATGCCATCCTCGAACTGCAACCTCGCCGCTCCTTTCAGCACGATCACCCATTCGTGCCGCGGCTGGTCGTACCAGAAGTCCGCGGGCGAGGCGTGGCCATGCGAGATGATGCGTTCGATGCGCACATCGGCGGCACCGACGAGAATCTGGACGAGTTCCTTCGGCAAGTGCCGCGGCAGGTCATCAAAGATGTTCTTGACGTTCTCGCCGACTTGCTCGCTGCTCGACCCCAAAGGCTGAAATCGAGGCACGTCCCGGCCATCGACCTTCACCGTTTCACGGAACATTTGTTTGGGACGCACCCAAAGACCGTGATCGCCGTATTCCTGCCGGTAGACGACGAGTTCTTCCAACGTCTCGCTGTGCCGGGCCGTACCGATGACGGAGTATTCGTTGCCCTTGTAATGGCGATAGCGACCGGGCTGGATTGAAATCTTGTCATTCATCGTTTCGTCTTCTTTCCACCCTTCTTCTGCGCCACGAACTCCGAGTCATCGCCGCCGTGGAAGAAGATCATTCCGTGCAATTCATCGCCCTTCACCACGGCCCAGCCCCGGCCCTGCGCTGGGTCCATCTCATCGTTGCCGTCCCAGGTCCACTCGACCGTTGGTTCGCCGTCCCGTGTCGTCAGGCGGCAATCCATCTGTCCTTGCACGTACCCGAAGTGGAACTCGCCGCCGCCCTTCTCATCGAACTCGAAGAAACCTTCGTCTTCCTCGTCGATGTAGTCCTGCTCCCAGGCGCTCATCGAGACGATGCGCCAGCGCCCGGCGAAAGGGGATTGCGATTTCGATTTCTTTGCCATTGATGCTTCCCCTCGCTGCCGATCCGCGGGAATGTACGGTATCAACCCCTTATTGAAGGCAACTTCCTGGGCTCCTCTGGGCGCATCACGGATGTCCATCATGAGGCCATTGACATTGAGGAGCCAAATAAACGGGTTCTCGTCCGCTCGACTTGGCAAGGACCACTCAAAATCGATTGGGCTAAGGCGCAGCACATGCCTGATCGTCGCAGTCCTTGCCGCCGCCGTACTTTCGCCGACTCCGAACATCCGGCTGATGTCGGCGATTTTCATGTGCGGTTTTTGGCTCTTATCGCCCAAGAAGTTGTGCATCCCAATCGTGCGGACGATGCCGCAGGCCCAAGCGGCCGGCTTGCCACTGACCAATGGGGATGGTCGCTTACGGGCAAGCTTCTCCGTCAGGCGACGGCAGAGTTCGGCGTACTCTTCATTCAAATGTTCACGGCAAAAAGCATCCACCAGACCAGCGATTTCGTCGACGGCACGATGTTTTACTTCTTCCTGGGATGGTTTTTGTTTTGGCATAACTGCCTCGTGCGTCCCTATTCGGACAGACCATTCTGGATTTTCTGTCGTTCCTGGGCTTGGATCAAAAGGCTGTCCATGTACCTCTTCTGTTATTCTATTCCGATCACCTTGGACGGACCAAAGTCCAGACCAGAAGCAAACATGGTTCCCGAACCGGTGAAGCAATCGAGCAACACCCCGCCTTGCGGCAGCGGATATTTGACCGGTACCAGCCCCAGGTAGTCGCCGGCTCGTCACGAGGCAGCGCAGTGGCTTTGAACATCAAGATCGGTGATGCCCGGCTCGTCCTGCTCTGCCCGGCCCGGAAGAAATGGGCGACGGTGAGGACGGTGAAGCCCGGCACAGTGATCCTGCACAGCCGGGCCGATGACGTGATCCCGTTCGCCGGCGGCGAGGAACTGGCAAGGAACAGCGGGGTCAAGTTAATTGAGGTCGGCAACGATCACCGGCTGGCTAACCCGGAGCCACTTGAGACGATTATCTGCCAAGTGGATGTGAGGCGATGCCCGCCGAAATGACTCCGGGCTTATCGCAGCACCAGAACGGCTTCTTCGCATTCCGGGTAACGCTCGCTGGCAGGCGCGAGGCTAACATGCTCGATGACGAAGCCGCACTTCTGAAGTACCCTGATGGACGCCCCGTTACTGGTGGCGGCGCTTGCGACCAGCGGACGTTTCGTGACTTCGCCCAGCAACAGGCGTAACGCCCGACTGGCGATCCCCAAACCCCAATACGCCCGGTCGATCCAGTACCCGACGTGATCCGCGCCGTCCATCGGGAAGCAGGAGATATGCCCGACCAGCGCCTCGCCGACGAGGATGGCCCTGGTGATATTCCCCGGATCGTTCAGCGACTTTGCCCAATGCGAATCAAATGACTCCCTGGTTCGTGGGATCGTGACCGCCATGCGGTTCGATTCCGGGTCGAGTTGCATGTCGAACATGCGGGGCAGTTCGCACGGCTGAACGGGACGGATCCAAACGGGCACGTCGGTAATCACGGTTGCTCCCCCTCGGCGGGTCTTCGTAAAGCGGCGTCATCATGCCTTCCTTTTCGCTCGGGTCATCGCCAACTTTACTCGCCGGGTCATCTTTCTCATCAAGGACATTAGCGCCCCAAATCATTGACGAGCACGATCCGGTAGCGCGCTTTTCCCGCCTCGAGGTGGGCGAAGGCCTCGTTTACCTTCGACATCGGGAATGTCTCGGTCACCGGCGCGATCTTGTGCCGCTCGCAAAACTCAAGCATTTTGATGGCGGTAACCGGGCTTCCCAACGGCGACCCCGAAAGCGACTTTTGGCCAGCGAGCAACGGGAATGCCGCCAGGCAGATCGGCTCCGCCACGGCGCCCACTGTGTGCAGTCGCCGCGCGGGGCCAGGCAATCGATATAGGCTTGCCAGTTCATCTTTACATTGGTGGTGTTCAAAATGAGATTGAAGGTGCCGCGGGCCGCGGCCAGTTGCGCGTCGTCGCGCAAATTGATGACGCGATGGGCTCCCAATTTGATGGCCTCGTCGCGCTTCGATTCGGAAGAGGTAAAGGCCACCACTTCGCAGCCCCAGCCGCGCAAGAATTGTAGCGCCAAATGCCCCAGGCCGCCGATGCCGATGACGCCGACCCGATCGGTCGGGCGGACGTCGAATTGCACAAGGGGATTGAAGACTGTCAAGCCGCCACAAAAGAGCGGCCCCGCCTTGGCTGGATCCAGTCCATCGGGCAAGGGAATAGCCCAGGTCGCCTGACAACGAACGCGATCGGCAAAGCCGCCATGCCGGCCCACGATCGTTTGCTCTCCCGTCGCACATAGATTCTGATCGCCCGACATGCACTGGATACAGCTCAAGCAAGAGCCGCTGCACCAGCCGAGGCCGACGGTCTGTCCGGGTTTCAATGTCGTGACGCGCTGGCCGACGGCCGTGATCGTGCCGACCACCTCATGCCCAGGAACCAGGGGATAGGTCGTCATGCCCCATTCATTTTTGACCATGCTGAGATCGGAATGGCAGATGCCGCAATACTTGACCGCGATCTCGACCCGATCATCCCCAAGCGGACCTGGGTCATAATCGAAACGCTCGAAAGGCCCGCCTGCTTTTTTGATTGCATAGGCTCGGATCAATTGGGTCATCGGTTGTTCTCCTGGGGTTGAGATGCAACGTCGACGTGGGGCCGCGTCGGCTCGTTCCTATAATTAGGAATAGTAGCTTTCGCAGGAGAGATCCAATCATCACTATTCGGATCATCTTTGACGTAATGCCCATCGCCCGTCCAATTGGAGATCCCAATGTTGCGCTTACGCAAATCCACCGACCGAGGCCACGCCGACCATGGTTGGCTCGATACCTACCATACTTTTTCGTTTGCCGATTACCACGACCCGGCGCAAATGGGCTTCCGCACGCTCCGCGTCATCAACGAAGACCGCGTCCAACCTGGCATGGGCTTCGGCACTCATCCCCACCGCGACATGGAAATCGTCACCTACGTCTTGGAGGGCGCGCTGGAACACAAAGACAGCATGGGCAACGGCGAAACCTTGCGCCCGGGGAGTTCCAACGGATCTCCGCCGGCACCGGCATCCGCCATAGCGAGTTCAACCCTTCAAAAACGGAGCTCGTCCACCTCTATCAGATTTGGCTTTTACCTAACGCGCGCGGCATCGCTCCCAGCTACGAACAAAAATTCTTCCCCGAGGAGGAGAAGCGAGCCAAGCTGCGCTTGGTAGCCTCGCCCGACGGAGCCAAAGGGTCATTGACGATTCATCAAGACGCGCGGGTCTATCTGTCTACCTTGGATATCGGCGAATCGGTCAGTCACGAGATCCAGCCGGGCAGGCATGTCTGGCTGCAGGTTCTGCGTGGACAGGTGAATGCCAGTGGGATCGTAATGCGGACAAGCGACGGCCTGGCGGTCAGCGAGGAGCCGGGGATCAGCATCGTCGGCGAGGACAAAGCGGAGGTGATGGTGTTTGATTTGAATTGAACTGACCAGCCCCAAGCGCAAGCGCCGGGTTCCGAATCCTCGAACGCGGCGCTACCGCACAGCGCTCGCCTGGCGGCTAGTTCTCCGTCCAGACTAAATTTACGGGTGGCACAGACATTCCTGTCTGTGCGGGAACCGACGAATGTGACTTTTGCTGTACAGACAGGAATGTCTGTGCCACCCGTAAATTTCGCCCTGAAGGGGCACTAGTGCTCTGTCAACGCTTGATTTTGGGGTTGGTAACGAAAAATATGGCGAGAATTCCCAGTGAGGGACGGCAAAGCGACCCCAATTCTTAGCGTTGACAGAGCACTAGGACGTTTTGCATCTCATCCCGCAATCATTTTTTATGCGCGGCCGCACACAAACATTCGTTCACTATAGCGTCGACCAGGACTAAAATGTGCCTCGCCGCACGTAAACCTTTGACCGCCCAGCCCGATCGCAGCTGTGCAGCTGTGGTATGCCAGCTGCACAGCTGCGTTTCCTGGCTTTTTGGCTCAATTCACGTGCATTGGCGCACTTTTCACAGCTGGGTTCACGTGCGGCTGCGCATGTTTTCACGGGCCGTCGCGCATTTAAATCGTGACGTCCACGGGCGTTAGCGCACTTCCATCGCGGGCGATGGCGCATTTTCCTGAGAATGGGTTCTACTTCTAAAGCTCATCAATTTCCCGGGTTGTGCTGGCTCGGGCGCTGCGCCAAACCTAGTTACTAAAACCTGTAGAGAAATAACTCACACAACCACGAACGCAGTCGTGTAGATTTTGAGGTGAGCAGACACTCTATTGGTGATTGGCCCGAACCGGCATGAGCGGCAGCGAATCTATACGCAAGTACACGGACGGGCGCGACGAGATGAATCTCGCCGACTTCCCGATCTCGGCTTTGCAGCGCCAGCAGAAGGACGATGGTCAGGGCGGCAAGCTCGACCGGATGGAGTTCGTCGCCAGCCGCTATGATCCCGTCTCGCGCCATCGACTGAGCCAGCGCGTTACGCTCACGACTACCGCCCAGGATGGCCTACCCACTCCGGCGGATGAGCATGTCATTCTCGCGCTACTTTATGTCGCCAAGCACGGCACGAACTTCGTCGAAGCCACCGTGCCGTTCGCACCGGGCCAACTCTTCGACATCATGGGCTGGTCGCCCAATGGGCGTAGCTACGATCGGCTCCGATGCGTGTTGCGACGGCTCAAGTCGTTGACTGTTCGCTACGAAAATGCCTGGTGGGATGCCGCGGGCCGTGGCTACGAAGAAGAGGTGGCCACCGGCATCATCAGTGGCTATCGGCTTGCGCGGCAGGTCAGCGGACCGCGTAAGCCGGGCGCTGAGCTACAAAGCTGGGTTACCTGGACGCAGCAGTTCCATCAAAGTCTGCGCAACGGCAATATCAAGAGGCTCGACCTCGACCTGTTTTTCCGGCTCAGCACGCCGACAGCGCAGCGCATCTATCGCTTTCTCGATAAGCGCTTTTACAACTCGCCCATGGTGGCTATGGATTTGGTCGAATTCGCCTGCGGCCATGTCGGGCTGACCGAGAATACTAACGTCGCTGTCCTGAAGCGGCGCCTGGCACCGGCCATCGAGGAGCTGGAAAAGGTCGGCTTCCTCGTGGCCGCTACCGCGGAGGAGCGCTACCAGAAAGTACGCCCCGGCATTTGGCGCGTCCAGTTTCAGGCCATGAAAAAGCGTATCGAAGCGGATCCGGCGCCAGCCGCCGCGTCGCCGGTCGAAGACGATGCGACAACCTTGGCCCGCGCCTTTTATCGCCAGTGGGATGGAAACAGTGTCACGCAACCGGGACCAAAGGACCTGCAACAGGCCCAGTTGCTCCTCGATCAGCATGGTCCAATCGAGGCACGCGAGTTGCTCATTCTTCTCGTCCAGGTGACACGCAAGGAATGGCCCGACTGCCGTTCGCTGAGCGGGGCCGCTCAGAAGTACCTCAACGACGCCATCAAGCTACGGCAACAGAATCAACAGCGCGAGCAGGCCCGGCAACATGCCGAGGCGGCACGGCAACAAAATCGGGAACAGGAAGGCGACCGCCAAACACGCGACAAGCAGCTTGCGGATGCCTGGTCAGCCCTGACTGCCGAAGCCCAGGAAGAAATCCGCGCGAAGGTTTTACGAGAACAAGAAGGAGCGCCGATTCCCGAGGCGTTTTTGCGTCGGCTGTGCTTGCGAGAGTTGGAGTCTTCACGAGCCGGGAGCGTGAGCGACCGGAGCAATTCTGAGCGCTTGTAATGCGCTCCGGTCGCTGACGCTCCCGGCTCGGGAAAACCGCGCGACGCAGAGTCGCATAGCGGCGTAGACATCGAACCTGTTAGAATGAAATGGTCTTAATCTTTTGCCTAACAGCCTTTGAGCCGTGGTACTGAATACGATGACCGACCCCTTGACGCCACAGCTATGCGCGGAAAAGCTCAGCGCCCTCGCCGCGCCGGAGCGGCTGCTCATCGTGCGCTTCCTGAGCGGCGGTCCGCACAACGTGACCGAAATCGCCGAACATCTGGGAATCGCCCTCGTCAACATCTCGCATCATCTCAACGTCCTGCGCCACGCCAATATCATTCGCGGCGAAAAACAGGGCCGCTTTGTCGTCTACTCGCTGCAGCCCGGGTTGTTGCTACCCGAAACGGCCGGCTCGCCGAGTGAGCGGCTCGACCTGGGCTGCTGCAAACTGGAGCTTCCCCTCGACCCACCAGCGGTGCGCAAGCAAAAGTAAATCCCTCTTTTCTCAAGGTTACTGGCCATGGCGCGTCTGCGCACTTTTCCTTGCGGTTGATCTCGGCGACGAGATTCAAGATCGCTGTGCGTCGTTGCAAGAAAAACTGGCCCGCGGCGGCGCCTCGCTCAAGTGGGTCGAGCAAGAAAACCTACATATCACCTTGCTCTTTCTCGGCGAAGTGGACGAACGCGACCTGGTCGACCTGTGCCGGGCCGTGGCGCGGTGTTGCGACCAACACGAGCGTTTTCTGGTAACGGTCGAGGGCGTCGGCTGCTTTCCGAACCCGCGCCGGCCACGCATCGTCTGGGCCGGCGTAAGCGAAGGGGCCGACCAGCTACGAGCCTTGCACGACAGCCTGGAGCCGCCTCTGATGGAACTAGGCTGCTATCGCCGCGAAGAGCGCCTCTTTACCCCGCATATCACGCTGGGAAGGGTCAAGACCGACGAATCCGGCGACGCGTTGACGACGGCGCTGGCACGCTGCGCCGGCTGGCATGGCGGAACCGTGGAAGTGACGGAAGTGCAGGTCTTGTCGAGTTCGCTGATGTCGCAGGGGCCGGAGTATACGGTGTTGAGCCGGGCGAAATTGTGCGCCGTTCAAGAGTAATCTGTGTTGGCGAGCCGGGAGCGTAAGCGACCGGAGAAAATCACACTCGCGCACATTTTCTCTGGTCGCTCACGCTCCCGGCTCGCCAACACAGAGAGACGTGCATTCACGCCGGAAACAACTCCCGGTTCGCGATAACCGTGTTCCACGGCCTTAGTTTCCAGGTCACGAAGATGCCATTCTGACAAAACGGATCGCCGCGCAAGAGCGTCTCCGCCTCTTCGGGCGTCGCGGCTTCGTAGACGATGAGAGCGCCGCTGTCGTCCGTGAATGGCCCTGACGCCGCAAGCTGCCCGTTGGCTTTCAAGGTCGCCAAATACTGGCGATGCGTCGGACGGATAGATTGGATCTTTTCTTTATCTTGAATGTACTCAATGATCGCGGCATACTTCATGGATCACCTCACGGGGACAGCAAGCGGAACAGTCAGGCCGCGCTTGAGCAGAGCATAGGCGCCGAAGAATAAGCCGCAATAAAACAAGTCGCCGATAACTTGGTTGCCCAGAAAGCCGAGCGGCAAGGCGTTGGTTTGGGTGAACGGAATGGCGGCGGCGTAGCAAGCGGCGAGGCCGGCGGCGTTACGAGCATATTTGTCCGGCACCGGATAGGTCGCGCCGTTGTAGGTCTGCCAGGTCATGGCTTGCCCGTCGGGGAGAGTCGCCGGATCGACACTCAAATACGCCCAAACGCCGAGGTTAGTGACCAAGAAGAAGACCATGCTTGTCAGTAAGCTGAAAGCCGCGATGCGAGCCGGGCCGCCATCGCGCAGGCCGTAACCCAGAATCACCGTGAACAGAAAGCAGCCATAGACGAAATAATCGAACGGCGGGTAATCGTGATTGGTCCAGAGCGCCAGATCCGAGACAAACAGGACGGCTACCGGCACGATCAAAGCGGCCAGGCGCGACTTCAGTCGCGCTCCGCAGAACAGGGCCAGCGCGCCGACCGGAGTCAGATTAAAGGGATGCGGGACGAGACGGATCAGGCCCGCGACCAGCGCCATGCCCACGACCCAGGGCCAAAGAGAATCTTGTTCCCGATCGTTCCGATCAACCGTCATCGGCACAACTCCCGACTAGATGACACGATGCCTCTTCAAAGCGTATTCTGTCCTGGCGAGCCGGGAGCGTCAGCGACCGGAGAGAATCAGAGCGAGTCTAACTTTCTCCGGTCGCTTACGCTCCCGGCTCGCCAAGACAAACGCGGATGCCCCTGGCAATCAGAGAAATTGTATGATAAAAGCCGTGACGCGAAGCGGCAACCGCTGGAGCAACCCGCATCCTGGGAGACAGCCTCATGGAAGAGATCACGGCCCTCATTCTCGCCGGCGGGCTGGGCACGCGCCTGCGTGGCGTGCTCCCGGATACGCCGAAAGTCCTGGCCCCCGTCCTCGGCAGACCGTTTCTGGCTCACCTGCTCGACGCCCTTGATGCCGCCGGCATCCGCGAGGTCGTCCTATGCACTGGCTATAAAGCCGAGCAAGTGGAACAGGCCTTCGGTTTGAAATACAAGAAATTAACGATCCATTATTCGCGCGAAGATGAGCCCCTCGGGACTGGAGGAGCGCTGCGTCAAGCAGCTCTGGCCGGACAACGACAACAATTCCTGGCACTCAATGGCGATTCGTTCGTCGCCGTCGATTTGCCCAAGTTCGTCGCCTGGCATCAGGCACGTGGTTGGGCCGGTTCGTTGGTACTGACGCGCGTGCCGGACGCGGGCCGCTTTGGAACGGTGCGCTCGGAGGAAGACGGTCGGATTCTGAGCTTCGACGAGAAACAGGGCCGAGCGGAGCCGGGCTGGATCAATGCCGGCATCTATTTGCTTACAAGAGATCTCTTGAGCAGCTTACCCGCGACCGGTGCCGTGTCGATCGAGCGCGACGCCTTTCCGCACTGGATCGAACGAGGGCTCGGCGGCTTCCGCGTCGAGGCGCCCTTTTTGGATATAGGCACTCCGGAAACATTGGCTCAAGCGGAGGCGTTTTTGGCTGGCTTGAGGAGTTAGAGACTGTCCCATAAGTTTGTGGCGGCACGTTTCCAACGTGCCGAAAGCGACACGTGCAGGAGGTAGGCACGTTGAGAACTGGTCAAAACCCGAAAACGATGACATAGCGGCACGTTGGAAACGTGCCGCCACAAATCTTATGGGACAGTCTCTTAGGAAATTAGCTTGAGATCAAAGGCACATAGACGCTCGCCGCGATAAGTGTACCAAGGATCCCGAGCGCGATCCCCGCGAACCAGAAGCCGGCGCGCTTCGTCAAAATCGCTACCGAACAGAGTACCAGAGCCAGCTCGACGCCCATCTCGCCAAGGTCGAAACGATCGCTCTGATGGTGAGCCAGGTGGCTCTTCTCCGCTTGTTTTTCCGCTTCCTCGTCCAGCCTTTCGGCTTCATGTTCGAGTTTGTGCGTGTCGTTTTCGATCTTCTTGGCTTCCTTTTCCAGGTCGTCTGCTTTCGCTTTGGCTGCTTCCGCGCTTTTCTGAATGTCGATCACTTCCTTGCCATAGCGCTCCGCATTGGCCTGCCACTCTTTCGCGAGCGCCGCTAACTCCGCGGAAGCGCCGGGCTTTCCTTGACTCTGAACTTCGATGAGCTTGGCTTGGATCTCGTAAAAATGTTGACGCAATTTCTTGGCTTGAAAATAAGCCCACTGATTGGACGACTCGGTGCGCTCGGCCGAGGCGCGCACCGAATAAAGCCCAGCTTCGGAAAGCTTTGTGTCCTTCTCCGTGCGCTTACTCGCGGCCTGGGCACGTTTGACGTTGGCTTCGATTTGATAGAGCAGCGTATCATTATGGGCGCGATGACCTAACACCTTGACCGCCGCGAGAACGGCGGCCACCATCACCATCGTAATGGCGACACGGCGACTGAATTGGTCGTGGCTGGCATGTTCGACGTGCTGTGCCTCCTCATGTGCCGACCCGTGCGGCGCGGGGGCTTCGGAGGCAGGATGCTCGTGCGCCGGCAGGCTGATCGGGCCTTTGACTTTATGTTTGCGCGACATGCTGCCTCAGCGGTAAGAGATTGTATGTGAGGCTCCTTGCCCCCATACTTGGGGGTGAGGAAAGCCTCTTTGCGAATTCAAATCACCGAATCAAACACCCGGACTTGTTTCCAATTCGCCTTGTTTTCTTCGATGAATTGATGATGCGCGGGGGTGTCCTGGTAGACGTCGTGTGCCGCCGCATCGACGAAGACGATGTGCAGAGCTACGTCAAACGCACGGTCGTTTACCTCGCGCTTGAGTTCTTCCGCTAGCACTCCGCAGCCGAAAAAGGAGATGCCCGCATGGGGGGCCAGGTATTTCTTGCAGGCATCGATCAGCGTCTTGCTCGCGGCCGGCGAACCGTCGTGCAACGTGAAATAGACATTGTGCGCGAGCATCGGCGGACTCCTCATTTTTCGTTATCGTTGTGAGCCAAAGTTAAATCAAAGACAAGACGGCCCTGCGCAGGACAGTATAGAGCCGGCGCGCACGGCCGTCCGCCGCGCTCAGGAACGCCCATAAAATGCGTGCTTTCGCGGCGTCGGTCGCTGACGAGACTCGAAATCGGCGTTTTTCATCGATAATTTTAGTACGGCCCCGCGCCGAAATAGAGTATTCTTCGTATCTTTGAACTATGGTAGGCGCGACGGTGGTCATTGGTGACTCCGAAGACGCGCACGAATGGCATCTTAGGAGATCACTATGGCCGACTGGAAGAAACTCGCGCAGTCCGCTCTTCTCGCCGACGGGAAGATCGACGAAGCGGAAGTCAAACTGCTCAGAAAGTACCTGTGGGCGGACAAAATTATCGACGACGAAGAACTCGACTTTTTGGGCGAATTGTGGGTGGCCGCGAACAAGAAAGCTAAAGCCGCGACCACCACCGTGACGCCGAAATTCGAAAAGCTCTACCACGAAGCGCTCGAAAAGTATTTGACCGACAGCAAGCTCACCCCGGCACGCGTCAAGAAATTCGGCGACTGCATCGGCAAGCCGACGGAAGGCAAGACTAAGTTCCTGACCCGAATCAAATCGAAGGTCGTCACCAAGATTCCCGAATTCACGAAAATGCTCGAGAAGTTCGGCATCAAGTGAGCCAGGCTCACTAACCTCGAAACATCATGCCTTGACGATGTGATCGCGGCGCCCAGTCACGCCGCGAAGGGCATTGCGGGTATCGACGAGGAGACGCGCCTGAGCGGCGAGCCAGGACCAGTCGTAGCTAGAATGATCGGTCACGACGATGACGCAGTCCTGGCGGCTCACGAATTCCTCGGTCAATTCCTGACTCGTCAGCGCGACACCATGATGCGCTGGCGTCATCTCCGGGACGTGCGGATCGTTGTAGCTAACCACGGCTCCCTTTTCGCGCAAGAGCCCCAACAGCTCCAACCCCGGCGATTCGCGGCAATCCTCGACGTCGCGCTTATAGGCCATCCCTAATAAGAGAATCTGACTGCCGCGCAACGGCTTGCTCCGCTCGTTGAGCGCGTCGATGACGCGATCGACGACGAAGTTCGTCATCGCCGTATTGATTTCGCCGGCCAGCTCGACGAATCGCGCCGGTACGCCCGCCTTGCGCCCGGCCCAGGCCAGGTAGAACGGATCGATCGGAATGCAATGCCCGCCCCAGCCCGGCCCCGGATAAAACGCTTGAAAGCCAAACGGCTTGGTCTTCGCCGCGTCGATCACTTCCCAGATGTCGATGCCCATGCGCTGGTAAAGGATTTTCAGCTCATTCACGAGCGCGATATTCACCGCTCGATACGTGTTCTCCAGGATCTTGCTCGCCTCGGCCACGTCGGCGTTCGAGACCGGCACGACCTGGCGCACCGCCGCCTCATAGAGCTGGACCGCGAGGCGCCCGCTCAAGGGATCGATGCCGCCGACGACGCGCGGAATGCTGCTCGTCGAATGCTCGCGGTTGCCAGGGTCTTCCCGCTCCGGGCTAAACGCCAGAAAGAAATCGCGCCCCGCCGCAGGCCCTCCGCCTCCAAGATCGGCCGCACTACCGTGCGCGTCGTTCCTGGATAGGTCGTACTTTCGAGGACGACGAGCTTCCCGGCCCGCAATGACCGCGCCACGGCATTGGTCGCCGCAATGACGGCCGTGAGATCGGGCTCTCGCGCCGCCGTCAGCGGCGTCGGAACGCACAGAATCAACACGTCGGCGGACGCCAACTCTGTCTCGGCGCCGCTCGCTTCGAACCGGCCGGTGGAGCGCAGCATTTGCACGCGAGCAGAGCTGAAATGTCCCAGATAGCCTCGGCCTTGTTGCAGTAGTTGAATCTTGTGCGCGTCGATGTCGTAGCCCAAAACGTGGAAGCCAGCCTGCACAAACGCCTCGGCAAGCGGCAAGCCGGCGTAGCCAAGCCCGAGCACGGCGACGCGGGCGGTGCGTTCCGTCAATGCCTGGCTCAGTTGGTCGGCGGTAGAGGACATGGTCGAATCTCGGAGGTTGTTCCTTCACACCGTCGTCGGCATCATCTCCAGCAACTGCTTTTCCCCTAACATCACCCGTCGAATGGCGCTTGCCTGGCCCGTCGCCGGATCGATCTCGACGATCGCGCCGGCCAGGCGCACATCCCCGTCGGCCACGTCGAACTGACTCGGCACAAAGGTCGTCGTCGTTCCGAGAACCCGGTCGATGCGCCGGCCCAGAATGCTCTCATAGGGCCCCGTCATACCCGCGTCGCATAGAAACGCTGTGCCGCCGGGCAGAATCTGCTCATCAGCGGTTTGCACATGGGTATGAGTGCCCAGAACGGCACTCACGCGGCCTTTGAGATGATGGCCCACGAGATATTTATCCGCCGTCGCCTCGGCGTGTATATCGACGATGATGACGCGATACTTGGACGCGAGCGCGGCCAGGACACGGTCCGCCGCGTGAAACGGGCAATCGACCGAGCGCATATATGTTCGCCCGAGCAATGACACCGCGATGACATCGGTGCCGTCGCGCACCACCGCATGGGCCCATTCGCGGCCGGGAGCTTCGGCCGGGAAATTGGCCGGCTTGCAGACCCGCTCTTCCTTGGTCAGTGTCGAGATGATCTCGGCTTTCTTGTAGATGTGATCGCCCAAGGTGACGAGATCGACGCCAGCGTCACGGATCTTCTTGTAGAGATTGGGAGTCAGCCCGGAGCCGCCGGCCGCATTCTCCGCGTTGGCGATGACGCAATCGAGCCGCTCATGCTGGATCAGGCCTGGCAGGAAACGCCGCAACAAGGTCACACCCGGCGGCCCGACGATATCACCGAGAAAGAGGATACGCATCACGGCATTATAGATGGGAGTTGTACCTTGTCACGCCCGAATTCCGCTACCAACGCGGACGCCTGCCGGGTTCGCCATGCCCGTTCCATTCGGTTACAATCACGCTCATGTCGGTAACACTCAGCGGCACCGTCGAGCGGGTGACGTATCACAATTCGGACAACGGCTGGGCCGTGCTCAAGGTCCAGGTGCGCGGCGAGCGCGGCCAGACGACCATCGTCGGCAGCGTGCCGCGCGTCGTGGCCGGCGAACATGTCGAAGCGGTCGGCGCCTGGGTCGACGACCGCGAGTATGGCCGGCAATTCCGCGCTGAGACGCTGCGCTGCATGCCGCCTGGCACGGCAGAGGGGATCGAGAAATACCTCTCCTCGGGCCTCGTCAAAGGAATTGGCCCACATATCGCGCGGCTGATCGTCGAGACATTCGGCGAGCGCACTCTGGAAATCATCGACGAAAGCCCGGCGTTTCTCCGCGAGATCAAAGGAATCGGCCCAAAACGGATACAAAGGATCCGCGAAAGCTGGCAAGAGCAGAAGGCGGTGCGCGGCATCATGGTCTTCCTGCAATCGCACGGCGTCGGCACAGCGCGCACCGCCCGTATCTACAAGACCTACGGCGATCATGCGGTCGACATCGTGCGCATCAACCCCTATCGCCTCGCGTCGGAAGTCTGGGGCTTCGGCTTCAAGACGGCGGACGACTTAGGCGCCTCTCTTGGCATCGATCGCGCCTCCCCCTTTCGCGCTCGAGCGGCGCTGACCTACACCTTGCAGCAACTGAGTCACGAAGGACATGTTGGCTATCCCGAAGCCGGCGTGCTCGAACGGACCAGCGCCGAGCTACCGGATATGCCGCGTGAACTCCTCCTCGCCGCTGTCGAGGCCGAGACCAAAGGCGGCGAGCTGATTCGCGAGCCGTTCACCGCCACCGGCGTGCATTCGCGGCCCGAAGGCCTGGATGAGCCGTGGCTCTATTTAAAAGGGCTCTTTCTCGCCGAGAAGAATCTGGCAAGGCAACTGCGCTTGCTGACAACGGGGGAGCATCCCCTCAAGGATCGTTTGGCGGGGAAAGGGGGCGAAGCGGATTTATTAGCCCGCGCCGAGCGAAAGATGGGCGTCGAGTTGGCTCCTAGTCAGCGCGAGGCCGTCGCTGCCGCGTTGCGGCATCGCGTCCTCATCATCACGGGCGGCCCAGGCGTCGGCAAGACGACGATCGTTCGGGCCATTCTCGAAGTTTTCACAGCCCACAGACTAAACTGCTGTCTCTGTGCTCCGACGGGCCGCGCCGCGAAACGATTGACGGAGACGACCGGCCTTCAGGCCAAGACGATTCATCGTCTGCTCGAATTCGATCCGATTCTCGGCGGTTTCAAGCGCGATCAAGCCAACACGATCGACCTCGATTTGCTCGTGGTCGATGAGGTCTCGATGGTCGATCTGTCGCTTATGCACCAACTGGTGCGGGCGTTGCCGGCGCAGGCTTGTCTGGTTCTGGTCGGCGACGTCGATCAGCTGCCGTCGGTCGGCCCGGGAATCGTCCTGCGCGACCTGATCGCCTCGGGCGTTCTTCCGGTGGCGCGCTTGACGGAAGTGTTCCGCCAGGCCGAAAAAAGCTGGATCGTGCGTGCCGCTCACGCCATCCTGCATGGTCAAATCCCCCAGTCCGCTCCGCCGGGCCAGGGAGATTTCTACTTTGTGGAGGCGGAAAATCCGGAAACCATCGTCGAGCGCCTGATGACGATGGTGCGCGAGCGCATTCCCAAGCGTTACGGCTTCGACCCCTTGCGCGACATCCAAGTCTTGACGCCGATGAATCGCTCGGCCCTGGGCGCTGAGACGCTGAATCGGCAAATGCAGGAGATCCTCAATCCCGACCGCGGCCAGGGCGAAATCGAGCGCTTCGGCCGCAAATATCGCGTCGGCGACAAGGTGCTCCAGCGACGTAACAACTACAAAAAAGAAGTCTTCAACGGCGACGTCGGCCGCGTCGTGGCGATCGATGAGGAAGAAGGAGAAGTGACGCTTGAATTCGACGGCCGGCGCGTCAATTACGATATAGGCGATCTGGATGAGGTCATTCTCGCCTATGCCATGACCATCCATAAGAGTCAAGGCTCGGAATATCCCGCCGTCATCATTCCACTGCACACTCAACACTACATGATGCTACAACGCAACCTGCTCTACACCGGCGTCACGCGCGGCAAAAAGCTCGTGGTCGTCGTCGGCAGCAAAAAAGCTCTCGAAATGGCGATTGCGCGGCAAGAGACCGCGCGGCGCTGTTCCGCGCTCGCCTGGCGGCTAAAGCTCGGCGAGCGGGGCGATTTTGAGGATCGCGAGTAAACGACTTCTCTTGCACTCGACCCGCGCACAGCGTAAGTTTAGCCGCGACCCGCAGGGGAGCGCTCGGAGATAGCGCTTTACTTGAATAGCGCTATCGCACAGCGCTCCCCTGCGGGTCGCGGCTAAACGATGCTGTGCGATAGGGAGTCCAAACCGTATGACCGCGCCTGCCGTCTTCCTCGACCGCGACGGCACCATCAACCACGACAGCGGCTACGTCCATCGCGCGGACGATCTCCGTCTCCTCGATGGCGCTCTCGAAGGCCTTGTGCTGCTCCGTGACCTCGGCTACCGTCTGTTCATCGTCTCGAATCAGGCCGGTGTCGTGCGCGGGTTGTTCACCGAAGAAGACGCTCAGAATTGCAACGCCGCCCTGGGCCGGCTGCTCGCCGAACAAGGCGTCGTCTTGGCAGGTGTCTATTACTGTCCGCATCATCCGACACATGGCGTGGGCGCGTATCGTCAGGAGTCGGAGGACCGCAAGCCGCGGCCGGGAATGTTGCTGCGCGCTGTGCGCGAACATGAAATCGATCTGACGACGAGCTACATGATCGGCGACAAAAAGTCCGACATCCTCGCTGGCCAGGCCGCCGGTTGCCGCACCATCCTCGTCCTCACCGGCGAAGCGGGCCGCGGCGAACCCGATTTGCACGCCCAGCCGGATTGGGCCGTGGACAATCTACTCGAGGCCGCGCGTGTCATCGAGCGCGGTGTGCTGGTAAAAAATCTGGGGTGAGAAATAAGAAAGAGATAGGCATCCGATCTTATTGTTCACCCCAGATTTTTTACCACAACCTGCTCAAATTACTTGCCAACTTCCTTGCGAATCGCGGCGTACCAATCGGCGGCGAACCAGCCGCCGGTCTTCACTTTGTAGCCATTGTCTTCGATTATCTCGACGATCATACGTTTGCACTGCACTTCGTTTTTCTTGCCCTGCGTCTGCTTTTTGCAGATGGCGAGCGCATCGTCAAACTCTTTCTGGCTGATGACGCCGTCGTTGCCGGCGAACTGTTCGACCAGCTCCTTGAGGTTCGTCAGAACCTTGCTTTCGAGCACGTAGCTGTTGCTCTCGCAGACCTGAGCGAGGGCTTGCCGTGCGGAGTCGACCGAGATTCCTTGCGTTATGGCAATCTGGAGAATCTCGCGTTCCTCGTCTTTGTCGATGTACTTGTCATCGTAGGCGCGAACTTGACCTGCTCGACGAACTGGCGTTTGATTTCGTCCATAGAGGAAGACATCGTGGTAGCTCCTGAAACTCGTTAAATGGGAGGATGGCCCGTGATTCCTATACGCTTATTCGTTTGATGCTGGAGCGGATTTTAACAAGGTGCCGCGAGGGAATCCAATTTATAAAGCGCGCTATTTATGGCGGATGGTCCAGGGGCGTCACGATAGACCGAGCAAGTTTGGCACTTTGTCGCGCAGCAGCTCGATCTCTTGATGCGTCTCGCCGAGGAAGGCAAGCAGCCGTAGGTCATCGCGGCTCACGGTGCCACCGGTGAAGAGCCAGGCTCGGACGCGGCAGAGCTTGTAGAGCTTTACGAGCTTGCGGTCGCTGATGAAGATCCGATCCTCGCGCACCAGCGTCTTTATGAGCCGTTGAAACTCGTCGAACACCTCGGCGGGGAAGAAGACCTGGCGATCGTTCTGCTCCTCGCCGCGGCCAGAGCGATGCCGGCGGCCAAACGTCAGCGTCAGATAACGGCTCGCTTTGAGGATGTCATCGAGCGACGCATGACCTTCGCACCACGGCTTCTGCCCGAGCTTTTGATAGACCTCGCCACGGATGCCAAAGTCGATCAGCTCCGTGAAATGGGCTTCTTGGACCGATCGGCTCTCCGCTTTCAGACAAAACCGATCTTTCAACGCCGCCAATTCCGCTTGTTCAGGCACCTCGTTTGTCGCGGCGAACAGGACGCGCAGACGAACGGGCTGTGGCACGCCGTCCTGATAAAATTTCCGCTCGTTGATGATCGTCAACAAGATATTCAGAATGGCCGAGTTCGATTTGAAGATTTCATCGAGAAACGCCAACCGTGCCGTCGGCAGCTTGCCCTCTTCGCGGCGGATATAACGGCCCTCGCGGAGTTTGCCGATGTCGATCGGGCCAACAATCTCTGACGGCTCCGTGAAGCGCGTCAGCATATACTCGAAATAGTCACCTTCGCCGAGACCGAGCGCGTCTTTGAATTTGAGGACGAGATCCGACTTGGCCGTCCCCGGTGGACCGACGAGCAAGAGCGGCTCCTGAGCGATCGCCGCGACGAGCATCAGGTCGATCAGCTCTTGCTTTTGGACGAAAAAACGGCTCAACGAGGTGCGAAAGCGTTGAAATTTGGTGCGCAGCTCCTCGGCTTGTTCTTGGAGTTCCTCGTAGGGCCAGTCTTCGCGCGGCAGCTTGGAATCGGCGGGTGGGGACATGCTGAGTCGTTCCTATATGCGCTCACCCCGTCGCCACGATTCGCCGGAAATCCCGATGAATCCGCTGCCGCACGAGATATTCATCCTCATCGAGCCAGCGGCGAGCGCTCGAGCCGAGCAATAGATCTTCATGGACTATGGCGAGCACGACTGCTTCGACGACGCCCAGTTGTAACAAATTATAATGGGAGCTGGTCGAAGCGCGGCCGCGGATGCCCGGTAACTTTTCGAATAGCTCGTCGAGGCGTTTCTGAGCCACCGCACCGGGCGCTTGGCCGAGTGCCTTGGCATACGCGCAAACAATGCTCGCCAGCTCGCGCGGCCTCTCGGCAAGTCTTTGGTCTTTATAGAGGGTGCCGCGCAGGACCTGCAGGATTCCTTCCGCTTCGCGGAAGCGGCCGAAATAATACCAACAACCCGCGACATGGAGCAGGGTGCGCAGCGCCTCGGGGGTGCGCGGGATCTCTTCGAGATCGAGATTTTGCAAATTGTCCGTGCCCAGGACGACTTCACACAACTGCGTCAGCAATGCGTCAATCTGCTCGCGCAGGCCGAGCTTGCGTAGGCCGCGCAGGCATTGGTCCGCCAGCGATTCCAGGCCGCGAACCCCTTCTTCTCCCTTTTGCGATCGCAAAAGAATCTTGAAGCGCTCGACCAAAGGGCCAATCTGCTCGACGATGTCGAAGTGGGCGGCGACTCCCAAGGCCTCCTCCAAGAAAGCCGCCCGCTCGCCGATTTTGGCGGGATCCACCTGCACGGGAGCGTCGTCGAACGCCAGGGTCGCCTCACCGAGCATTTGCCGGGCGTAGTCTTCGCCCACGCGCGGCGACAGCGCCAGCGCTGCGCGCAAAATCGGCTGTCGCATCTCGGCGCCTTCGGAACCTTGAGGCACACCCTCCAAGAGCCGATGCACTTCCTCGACGATCGCGGTTTTGTCCTGCAGCTCCGCGAGTTTCGTGAGCGCGAGTTCCTGGTCGGACATCGACGAACGGAAATACTGAGCATACGGATTGATACGCTGGTCCGGCTCTAAAATGCGGGAATCGCCACGCAGTCGATTCACTTTAAAGGCGGCGAATTTGTCCATGCCTTCCAGCGTGGCGGATAATTCCGGCGGGAGCGGGCCGGTCTGGCTCTTGCCCTCGATCGATCGTTGAATCCGATACTCGAAACTGCGTAGCAAAAATTGGTGTGCCTCATCCAGGCCTGACAAAACGGTTTGCGCCCGTTTGCGTAACGCATTCGCGGCGTCCGTTTCACCGAGCCGAGCCAGACCAAAGGCGAAGATCAAATCGACATAAGCCGGCGTCAGCTTGGCGTGAGCTTCGTCGAGCGGGTCGGCACAGCGTTCCTTGATCCAGTGCTGCACGAGCGCGACGAGGTTCGTCATCCACTGGCGCACCACCTGAAAACGCCGGTTCGATGGTTGGCCCGCGAAGCGCAGAAACCCCGGTAGATCTAGCTCTGGCCGCAGCCCGCTCTGGAAGAGACGTTGCAGCAATCGATCGCGCGCACGGGCCATGGCCAAAGTGTCGCCGCCGGCGAGCTGGCTTAGCGCCAGCCAGGCGAGCCAGACGATGCGCACGGGAAGTAGACCTTCGTGCTTTTCCAGGAATGGTTGAATTGTGGCAAGGCGCGCCTGGAGCGCAGGCGCTGGCGTTTGCGCGCGGCGTTCCAGATCAGATAGGCCGCCAGCGCGCGGACCTCCGCCACACCAGGCTCGGCGAGTGCAACCAGGCGAGTAAGGTCTAGTTCAGTCTGAAGCGGCACGGATGCCGCTGCCGCGTGATACCAGGATGCCGCCCAATTGGGGGGGATTTTATCCTTATACCAAAACGCATTCGCCCAGCATAAACCGCTCTCGTCGTGATTGTGCAGCGCCGCGTGCAGCTGTGCCAATTCCGGCCAGAGAGCGAGCCGCTCCGCTACGTCGAGGCCGCCCTCGATCGCAAGAAATTGCTCCTCGCGCTGCCGCAATAGTTCTGGCACTTCGCCCATCTCGACGGGCAGCATATCGAGGTCATCGTTGAGTTCGACCTCGGTTTTCGACAACTCGTTCAGCTCGCCCTTCGCTTTTTTCCCGCCGGCTTTGCTCACTTCGGCATCTTTGCCACGACCCGAACGCGAGCGCTTGCCAGCTTTGTCTTGATCAGGCGGCGGGGTTTGCGGCTTGGGGGGTTCTTCTTCAGCGCAGAGGAACGACTCGAAATCAAACGTCATCGATTGCATCCAGGCCTGTAACGCTTTTTGGTCTTTATCGAGGATGTAATCGATCCAGTCGGTCAATGGGCGAAACGCATCTTCCGGCAGGCTCTCGGGCACGAATGAGCCATCGTCCAACGGCGTCAACCAGACGACCTGTTCGGGGTCGTCTGCCAGCAGGCTGCGCACTACATCCCGTCGCAGCGGTGGATGAAGCCTCAGTCCCGCCGGCAAAAACAGGTTTGGCAACTTCAGGTACGGCCGATACCCCGCCGCGTTCAGCACGACCACCGGCGGCGGCAACCGCGACGGTCTGATGCGCAGCACGATCGTCGTCTTACCGTCGCTCTCCCCCACCGCGAACGCGAGCCGACTGAGCAAAGAATCGTCGGCATTCTGTACAAAGCGGTTCAATTCCGCGACCGGATCATCCCGCAACACCCAAAACTCAGCCCCCTCCGTCGTCCCGCCCGCTTTGAGCGAGAGAGCCACGCGCAGCCGCGCGTCTAGACTTGCCTCCGTCCAACTAATGTTCGCCTGCGCGACTTTGAATTCAGAGATCTCATATATCTCACGAAACGGCCCGTCCGCGATCACGCGCAGGGCTGCGCCGGCTGAATGAGCAAAACCTGCCCCTCAATTGGCCGAATCTGCGTGGCCAACGGATGCGCGTGACCAACCTGGACCCACACTCCCGGCGCGCGTTCGAGATAGGCAATTGGCTTAGAGCCTATCCGAAAAAGGGGTCGGGCACCATTGTGCGCAGCACCCTTCGGGCCGTTCCGGCAATGGTGCCCGTCCCCTTTTTCGGATAGGCTCTTAAACTCATTCGCCGCATCAAGCGCACGCAACAACGAATAATACGGCGGCCCATAAACCTGTAGCAAAGCATGGCCAACGCCTTGAACATCCTCCAGCCAACGAAACGCTTGGCGATCGTTGCCGAGACGAAGAATCTCCGTCGCCAGGCGAATCAACTGCTCGCCATCGGTGAGTTCAAACAAAACCGCCGTTCGCTCCAAATCGGGAATCGGCTGAGGATCAACGCGCAGCGGAATGAGTTCAGGCCAGCAAAGGATGGGACGTAAGAGAGCGGTTTTCTTGGCGCGGACGACTTGAACGCCGAGCTTCTTGAGTTCCGCGAGAACCGGTTGAGCGAGCTTCTGCTCCGTTTCGATTGTGAGCGATCCATCAGCGCCGAGTTCCGCGGCAGCCTGGGTTTGGCTAACGGTCGCGGGGACTAGGCCCGTAAGCAATGCGAGCTGGAGACAATCTAAGTTGGGGAACGTGAGGATCATGGATCTCGGGGACTGATAGAACGGACGGCACGTTTAGGAGTGCATCTTGATCTAGCGTACGTGTAGTATTATAATTCCACGGAGTTGAGAAATCAATGTCTTGCCCCGGTCACGGCCTACGACGTTCCCGAAAGGCAATAAACATGAAACGCATCGTCCGCACCCAGCCATTGACGCCTGAAGACGCCGCCAAGTACAAAGCGATTCGAGAGCAAGTGGGCGAGGAGTTGCCGGAACTGATCGCTCGCCACCATAAGCGGATGGCGGGCCCGGACCCGCTGCAATTGTTGCTCCAACAATTGAAAGCCGCCCGCGAAGAGAAGGGTCTGAGTCTCGCCGACTTGACCGACCTCACCGGCATGGACCGTTCCGCTCTCTCAAAGCTCGAAACCGGGCAGCGAGCCAATCCGACAGTTGAGACTTTGGTTCGTTATGCGGAAGCGGTGGGCAAGCGACTCACGGTATCGCTAACTGATGCATAAATGGTTGACGCTACAGCTGACGTCGGTCCGCAATGTGCCACAAGACGCCCGATGGGTCCGAGAGGTAGAGCACGCGAAGACCCCACGGCTGCATCGTCGGAGGATTCGCCATGATTCCGGCATACTTCTGTGGCAAATTCATTTCCGTGATGTGTGTCCACCACACGTCGGCATCCTCCACGAGCAAATGCATCATGAAGTTTGCCGTGTGCTGCTCGACATGGAAGTTCTGTAACAGGAACCGATACGAGCCGACCTGAAACTCCGCGATCTGCTCGTTGCTCCAATTGAGCGTGAAACCAAGATCGGAGTAAAACTGAATCGAGAGAGCATGGTTCTTGGCGGGGACAAAAGCCCGCAGATCTAAAACGCCGTTGGGGACCATTTGCGCCTCCCTTATCATGAAGTTGTGACTCTATCTTAGTTTGGCCGTTACCAAACGTCTTCATGCGGCCAGTTGGAGGGAGTTCTGTGTGTGTGGCGCGCGCAATGCAATCCATTAAGTGCGTTGCCTGCTAAGAAGGTTCGGGAAGCATGACGTCCGGCCCCGGGGGGTACCACACGTGAAAGTTGGCGCGACGGTCCGGGCCGCAGCGCAAAATCAACGCTGTTAAGTGGTTGTGTTAGCCGACCGTCGCGCCAAAGCAATGTGCATTTTTGGCGCGACGGTCGGCATGCAATGTTCCGCGCGGAACATTGGGGAGGCTAGGACGGTGTTATGCCTCAAGTCAGTTTGTCTCCTGGGGCGGCTTCCGAACTGGGTGCCAGCCAAGCGAGCGGGGGAAAGCATAAGGGCGTTCGGAAAGAATGCGGAAGGCGGCACACAGGCGCTGCCTTCCGCATTCTTTCCGAACGCCCCTAAGAAGCGCTCCGGAAAGCCGCGCCTCCCCTACCCAGGGTGCGCTGCGCGACCCTGGGCTTTGATATAGAACGCTTTCAGCGTTCTAAAACCACAAGGGTGAGCCCGTCTTAGAACGCCAACGGCGTTCTATATCAGAGCCCAGGGTCGCGCAGCGCACCCCTGGGTAGGGGAGGCGCGGCTTTCCGGAGCGCCTTTTAGCAATCCTCTTTCCTTTCCTTTGTAACACCTTGTTTACAACCCGGCTACCAATCGTTCACTCTTTCTTCCCAAACAACGGCAGCGGCTCCAGCTTCTCCCCCAACGCCTCGGCTGCCGACAGGCCGACCCAATCGGTCAGGACGCTTGCGTAGATGCGCCGGAAATCAGTGGTCATCTTTGGCTCGCCGCCGACGAGGTCGGTCAGACTCGGCATGGTGCCGAGGACGCCGCCGCGAACGCCGGGGCCGGCGACAAACACGGCGCCCGCCGTGCCATGATCGGTGCCGCCGGAGCCGTTCTCCTGGATGGTGCGGCCGAATTCGCTGAAGGCGAGCAAGGTCACGCGGTCGGCCAATTTCGCGGTCTGCAGATCCGCGAAGAATGCTGCGACCGCGCCGGCGAACTCGGACAGCAAGCTCGCATGGGGAAACTGTTGGGTGGCATGCGTGTCGAAGCCGCCCTGTTGCGTGTAATAGACGCGGGCTCCGAGATTGGATTTCATGAGACGGGCGGTCAGCTTCAGGCGCTCCGCCAAGCCGGTGCTTGGATAGGATCCGCCATCACTGTCGCTGAGCCTGGCCATCTTGTCAGCGGCAGTATGTGCGTCCACCGCCTGGCGGCGGACGAAGGCTAGGAGGTCATCTTCGAGCTCGGGGCCAATACCCTGTTTGGCGGCCGCTCCATCGGCCAATGTGACCTCCTCAAAGCGATTCAGAGCGACCGCCGAGCTACGTCGGCCACGTAGAGCGGTCGGCACCGTCGAACCTACGGAATAGGCCGTGCCCGAGAGCGGATCGAGGGCGCGGCCGATCCAGCCGTAGCCTTTGCGCTCCTCGGCGTCGAAGCGGGCGGTGTTCCAGATCGCCATACTCTCGAAATGCGAACGATTCGGATTTGGATAGCCGACCCCAGGTATCACCGCGAGCTGACCCGCCTGGAGAAGCTTGTCCAACGGCCTTAGTGAAGAATGGAGACCCAGCGTATCGGACAAGGGTACAAGTTGCTTCCTGTCGAGCTTGAGACGAGGCCTGAGTTTTTCGTAGGTCGGGTCGGCAAAGGGTACGACGGTATTGAGCGCGTCGTTGCCGCCGTCGAGCTGGACGACGACGAGGACGCGACCGTCTTTGTCCATCTCCGCGGCGTCCGCGGTGCGACTGATGAAGAGCGGCACGGTCGGAGCCAGCGCGAGGAGTGAGGATGATTTCAGGAATGTGCGACGGGATAACATGATGGGTCCCTTTTTTATATAGCCCCCGGCTTGCCGAGGGTTTTTGCCTCGCCCCCGGCAATCCGGGGGCTATATAAAGATACATTTGTCAGCACAACTGCCCTTCGGGCGACGACAGCAGAGCTTCGACGACTTTGGCATTTTCCAGGCCATTCAGCCGTCGTCGGAGCGTCTCCGTCGGCTCCGTGCCGAACAGAAGACGATGGTGGAACGTCAACACGGCCTTTGCATCGGTGCCAATGTCGTATTTGGTCGGCAAAGCCATTGGGTCATACGGCTTCGTCAGGCCGGCGTTGGGGCCGGTGACGAGCGCGTTCGCGTAGTTGGCGCGGGCGATCATGCCGCGCGTCGTGATCCACGCGCGGCCTGGAGGCCAACCACCGACGTTTGGCGGATCGAAGACGTCCTGGCCAATCCGTGCCGACCAGTCGGCCATGGCAAGCGTGCTCGGCGCGGGATCAAATAACTCAAGGGCTCTTGCTGATCCGACTACATACTCGACAGGGCCGCGGACGCGGTTGCCGAGGTTGCCGTCGGCGAAAAACAACTTGGATTTCAGGATCGTGGCCACGGCCCACCCGAGGTCGAGTTCATGTTCACGCAGGCCGACCGCGAGGGCCTTGGTCGCCTCCGGTGTAATTCCTTTTTCGCCGAAGAATTGACGGCACAACTTTGTAACGATCCGCTCGGCGGTGGCCGGCTGCTTGAGCAGCAGTGTCAGCAAACTCGAACCGGCCAGCTTGCTAGTTTCGCCCAGGACCGTCTTGTCGCCGTCGTCATGCTGTGTACTGACTTCGGAGAATTGGCCGTCCTTGACGGACCATCCCGTCAAAGCGCGAGCGGCCTCTTTGACATCGGTTTCGGTGAAGTGGCCGACGCCGAGCGTAAACAGCTCCATCAGCTCGCGGGCCAGGTTCTCGTTGGGATGGCCCTTGCGATTCGCCTGGGCGTCGAGATAGTTGAAAGCGCCGGCTCCCGGACGCTGGCGGTGAGCAGATCGCCGAACTTGCCGCGCGCGTTCTTGCGCATCGTTTCGTTCTGTTGCCGCATCAGGAACGAATCCTGCACCTTGCTATTGGCCGTGGCAAAGTGGTCGTGCCACAGGAGCGTCAGCTTCTCGCCGAGCGGATCGGTGCCAAACGTCATCCGATAAAACCACCACGCCTTGAGCCGCGCGATCTCTCCAGAGGCCACAGCAGCATCGACGAGCAGATTCGCCGTGGTGAAAAATTCTGCCGGCGTATGCAGTGTGGCTTTGCCATTAAGGAGCCGATCGACACACGTCGCCGGCTCGTCCTTGAGGTCGCGCTGTAGCTCATCCCACGTCGCCGCGAATCCGGCGCGACGATGCAGATGCACGACTCTATGCAGATTCCAGGGACTTTTCTCGTCCGGGATGTAGACAGCCCAGAGTTCTTCAAGTTTGTTCATCGCGACTCCTAAAGGCTCGTGGAATCATTGCATTCGAGCGTATCCCACTCTAATAGTGTCACAGGCCCGCGAAGGCGGCATGGCGAATTTCTATCTAGCCCCCGGCTTGCCGGGGGTGTTCGGACGATGTGAAGGGTTTGCCGCGAGCCGACAGGCGAGCGCTGTGCGATAGCGCTATCGCATAGCGCTCCCCTCCCGGCTCGCGGCTAAACGGGATTGCTGGACACACAACAGTTATCGCACGGGCTCAACGCGCCGCTCGCCGAGGTCCTGGGTCTCGCCAGGCTTCAGCTTGATGGGACCGAGCTTTGGTTTCCCGATAAAAAACTGGTTGTCCTTGTAAACGCCGAGGGAAAATTCCATATCGGGGAACACGCCATCCAGTACGAATTTTCCGTCTTTGTCTGTAATCACTGGCTTCGCCGTTGGTTTGCCGAAACGGTACATCTCGCTCACGATACTATTCACACCGCTCACGACTACATTCACGTCCGAAAGTGGTGTGCCACCCGAATCGACGAGCCGGCCTGTAACTTTGCTCATGGCACCGAGCTTCGCCACAACGGGAGCCTTCTCGTCGCCACGAATCGTCACCAGTCCACCTAGCTTTTTCTCCGGATGATAGACGACCAATGTGCGTGGCAGCTCAGGATTGATGCCGAAAATGGGAGACGAGGCCGTCTTGAGCTTGTAGGCGATCGGCCAGGAGTCTGTTATGCCGGACACCCACGCGCCGGTGAGCGGCTTGCCATCCTCGTCCTGGATTTCGAGTTTTCCCACAAGGCCGCGATCTACAGACAATTCAACCTGGGCTTCCTCGCCTTCCTTGAGGTCGAGGATCGCGACTGAATTCGCGATCGATAGGATCTCACTGCCTCCCCCGGCGGCGCTGAACAACCAGGTGTCGTCCGATTTGACATATTGAAACAGCTCTTTGTGTTTGGGGTCAGGGACGGCCCGCCGATAGGGATTCACAAGGGCCCCGTCCGATTTTTCATTGGAGATGACCTGGACCAGAATCGCGCTTCGACCAGGGATCGTCGGCAGTTGGAATCGTCCCTGCATATCGGTCATCTGCGTGGTGCGGTCTCTGGCGTAGGAGCTGTATTCCGGTTTCGTGCCGAAATACTTGTTATCCGGAAGTGGGGCGAAGCGAACGCCGGCCCGGACGCCTTTGCCGGTCTGCTTGTCTACGATTTGACCGCTGACCATCGATCCGCGGAACATTTTGACATTCAGGCGCAGAGGGGAGTAGCCCTCGTTATCATCCGCTTGGGGACGAAGCTGGACATAGCCCGATCCCTCTGGCCCTTCGACAAACAAGGCGTAGCCGGCCGGATTTTTGTGGATTCCTTGGACGAGATATTTTCCTGAGGCATCGGTTTTGGTCGCCACGACATCGCCATATCCCGTCACGGTAAACACCCTACAGCCTGGAACCGGTTTTCCCGTGACACCGTCGGTGACAGTTCCTGCGATCTCTTTTCCTGGCTCCGCGATGAAGGTAAACTCAGGGGCAAACATACCAAGGTAACGGTTGAGGCCGACGATGGAGTTGTACTCCTTGTTCAGAAGCACATCGTTGTAGGGCTTTGGGTCCAGGCCCGGTCTTGTGAGGACATGAATGGCGGCCCGAGCGATATTGGCATCCTTGATTACCACGCGAACCAGGCGTTCAGCGCCGGCGCCATGGATGGCAAATCGGCCTTCTTTATCCGTGGTGACCGTGCCGGTGATCTTGTCGAGAGGAACAACCAACCCCTTTTGCGGCGGAGTCATCTCATCGCGCTTACGCTTTTTATCCAATAGCTCGGCCATGTAGAGATCCAGCTTTCCGCCCGTCGGCACATAGATCTCGGAGGCCGACAGGCTGACGCCCGGAATTGGTTTTCCTTCTGTGTTCAGAACCCGACCCGTGATCGGCACATCTTTCGCCAAACGGAGAGTAATGTCTCCTGTATCCAAGGTTGGGTCGGCTTCTCCATAGAGGACCCAGTCGACGCCAAAGTTGGGAGCTTGTGCGATCAGATAGCCGATGGTTTTCGCCTTCGGCGCGGGCACGTCAAACTGGAATCGGCCTTCCTTGTCTGAGATTCCTAGTGCGGCGAGTTCATAGTCGTTTCGAGCGATCGACCGCACTTCGGTGACCGATCCCGAATACAATTTCGCGCCAACGATTGGTTTACCATCGGCATCGACCACTTTGCCGATCAACTTGGTTTGCTTGTCGTCGGCTTTCGTTGCTCTCTTGTCAGGATCCGGTTTTTCACTCTTCACTTGTGAGGTGTTATTCGTAGGTACAGGCCGACTCGCGCCGACGCCGACGCTCAATACGGTAGCGCCGACGAGTGCCAGTAAGCTAAACAATTTCATGTTGCCGATCCCGTTCATCGTGACCCCCTTGGCGAGCGTGGCGACGGCGGCGGGGACGGTCCCGTTCGCATTCGCCAAAACAGCTTCGAGTAAGCGCGGCGAGGACGCCCCCGCCGGGGAGGTGACCGCGAGGGTCAGGAGACCGGCCCCAAGGACGCAGCCACGGCGCGTCAAGGCGTCGCCGAGCTTCTTGCGGCCGCGTTCGAGCCGGATTTTGACGGTGCCTGGTGAAATGACGAGCCGAGCAGCCGCTTCCTCACGAGACAGACCTTCGAGATAGCACAGGACAAGCGTTTCGCGGTAGGTTGGCGGCAGACGAGCCAATTCCTCGTCGAGAGCGGCCAACAATTCGCGGCCGGTCATCTGATCGATTGGCTGAACGACGCCGGCCACGGCCGCTTTGCCTTCGCGCTTCAACCGCCGCCGCGCGGCGACACCCGCGTTTGCAGCGACTCGTCGCGCTGTTGCATAAAGCCAATTCACGATCGAGGGTTGCCAGCCGGTCTTTTTCGCCTTGCGAGCCAGCACGAGAAAAACCGCCTGACACGCATCCTCGGCATCTTGAACGCTGTTGAGAACGCGCCGGCAAACGCCGAGAACCATCTCTCCATGCCGACGAAACAGCGTGCCGAATGCATCCTGATCCTCGGCGTCGGCGAAACGTTGCAGCAAGTCGCGGTCGTTGAGCTTTTCGAGATTCGATCCGACGGCCGAGCGAATCGCCCGTCTCAAGACATTCGACGACTGCGTGGCCATAATCGATCTCCAGACCTGAACGATACCTCCAGCCTATTCATTTGCGCTGCGAGTGAAATGGCCTCATTAATTTGTGAGATGATCGGCCCGTTTAGCCGCAATACCGTTCGTCTAATGCTGTAGGGAACGGCCTCCGTGCCGTTCCGTGGGGGCAACCGAACGGCACGCAGGCCGTTCCGTGGGGGCAACCGAACGGCACGCAGGCCGTTCCCTACAGCTTGCGGCGATCTCCTGCCTGTGCGTAGCGCTGTAGTATTAGACGAACGGTATCGCGGCCAAACGAAATGACGATCGCGTGCCGATCAACGCGCGGGCTGCAGCTCGATCGTGCCCACATCAATGATCTTTCCGGAGGCGACCTTCGATTTGGCGCGCTCGTTTTGATATTGTCCCTTATGCATCAATTGCAGATGAAACTCGACATCGCCAAACGGCATATCGATGCGAAACTTGCCCTCGGCATCCGTGACGGCTTTTGTGTCGCTCAGCGCGAGTTCGTAAGTTTGAAATCGATAATTCGTACGCAATTGAAAGCTGACTTCGACGCCCGCGATCGGCTCTCCCCCCCGGTCTACAACTCTTCCAGTCGCGGCAGCCCAAGGTCGTAGCTTCACGACGGGCGGCGTTTTTTCGGTTCCCTTTAGTTCCAAGGCTCCAGCTAATTTGCGCTCGGGGGAAAGAAACACGATCGTTCGCGTTTCTTTCGGATCGATGCCAATGACAGTGAAGGTGTTTGTCTTCAATTTCTCTGCCGCATACCCGACCGCAGTCAAGCCGTAGGCCGCCGCTCCTTCAACCGGCTTGCCATCAGGATCGATTACCGTCCCGGATAAGGACTCTCCCACTTTGAAGTGCATATCGGCTTTGTAGGTCTCGGCGTCTTCAGGCGGATCGATCAGCTTGTAGGCTGATTGTCCATTGAGAGTGTTGCCCTGCCTGATCACGGTCGGAAAGGCCGGCAAGCCATTTTGTTTGAATGTACGGAACTCATCCGCTGGATCGACGCGGACGTTCGTATAACGGAGATGTTTCGCGTTATTCAGTGTGTCGGCCTGAGCCGTTATCAACCCTGGCCCTGGAAGGGTTAAGAGTCGGAATTCGCCGTTGGCGTTTGTGCAGGATCCAAACCCGACCACTGTGAAGATGCCCGTTCCGGCAAATTTTTGATACTCTTTATTTTCCCGAAGAGGATCGTACGTCAGGAAGGCACCTTGGATTGGCTCTCCCGTCGTTTTCTCGGTAATTCGACCGTTGACAAAGACTCCTCGGACAAGCTCAATATTCAAAATTGTTTCTGTTAGTCCGTCCGCATCGCGCACAGACTTCATTGTTTCCAGATATGCGGAATTCGGACTCTGCCATGCGCCGACGCTTCGGTTCTTGAGATTCGCAAGTCCACGGATGCGATAGCGACCCTCGGCATCCGTCGTAGTCCGTGCTTGGTTTTCAATCCAGTCCCATGGGCCGTGGCCAATTAATAACATTCCTGCGATCGGCTTGCCTGTTTTGATGTCCGTCACCCGGCCTGCGATGATGGCTTCCGGCTGGGCGATGTGGATGAACTCTGGTCCGTAAAGATCGGGACCGGGACGATGGAGAAATGGAATCGATCGCTCGGCATCCGGAGCTACCACTGCTTTTGGATCGAACTTGGGCTGTGTCACGACGCGAACATGGGTGTTTGCGATGCCAGGTGCGTCGAAAGCGAGAGATATTATCCGGTCACGGCCAAGACCCTTGATTTCAAAACGGCCTTCCTTATCCACTTTGATCTGAGCGTCGTTGCCGCCATCCTGAAACTCAATGTTCGACGGAAGGCCGAGACAAGCGAGCGTGTCGAGTCGTTTCGTAGCCAAGCTAAGGGCAGTCTGAGGATCTTTGCGCCAATCCTTGAAAACCGCGTCCAGGGAACCGGTCGCGGTGGTTTGAATTCTCTCGATGTGGACTATGGTGTTCGTCACAGGCTTGCCTTGCAGGTCGATAACTCGGCCGCGAACCGTCACGTCGTCCGGCACAAGGCGGAGTGTCACGGGCTTGTTGTTAATCTCATTGAGCGGAATCCAGTCGGGCGCGAATCCTTCGGCGCGAGCTACAAGGCAACGGCGATCATTGATGAGCTTCAACTTAAATTTCACTTTGACCTGGAATTTGCCCTCGGCATCGGTCTTTCCAAGCTCGGTTGGAACGAGGTTCGAAGCCGCATCCCGATAAGGCAACAGGATCGCCGCACCATCAACCGGTTTTCCGTCGGGATCGACAACGCGACCCGAGACCTCAATTTCTTCTAATTCCCTCTCCTTTGTCGGCTTCTTATCCTCGATCACTGCCGCAGCTTTTTCGTCCATTGGAGCGGCAGGCGTCGGCGTCGCGGCCGACATTCTCATGCTGATGCCACCGGCGATCAGACCAATGACGAGTACCGTCACCAGCAGCGTTTTAAGCTTGCCATAAATCATCGAAATCGTACCTCCATGCACAAGAACGGCGACGGTCGACGAGCAACTGCCCGTAGTGGCCGCTGTCAAAAGGGCCTCAATCATTGCATCTGAAGGGCCAGCCGCCGGCGCGGAGCTGTTCACAGCTGCCAGCAATCCCGCCGCGAGTGTGACGCCGCGCTTCGTGAGCCGCGCTCGAAGCCGGTCGCGGCCACGCTCCAAGCGGCCGTGTAACACATTCCACGTGCAACCGAGCAAATTAGCCGCCTCGTCACGACTTTTGCCTTCGAGGTAGCGCAGCAACAGCGGCATTCGATAAATCTCAGGCAAACGATCGAGTTCTTCATGGAGAATCGCGCAGGCCTCGGTCCAGCTCAAGTCGGCCGGTTCCACGAAGTGAGCGGCGACCTTTCTCGCCTCATGCCGAGACCGGCGAATAGCGGCGGACCGAGCCTGGAGCGCCAGCCGATGGGCGACGCCATAGAGCCAGGCGCCGAGCGATTGGCGTCTGCGAATGCGCGAGCCTTCGCGCAAGAGCACAAGAAAGGTGGCCTGAAACGTGTCTTCCACATCGGCGGCCGAACGCAGCACCTTATGGCACGCGCTCGAAAACTCGGGCCCCATGCCGCCGCACGATCGCCTCGAATGCCGAGGGATCGACGCCGGCTTGGAACTTCTCCAGGAGTTCGGCATCCGCCATCGTCTCCCAGCGCTGAGCCTCGACGGCCTGATGCAATTTGCGCGAAAGCCGAGTGAGCTGTAGGGTCGCCATCGCACGCTTCCATGAGTACGGAGGGTGAATTCCAATTCTAGTGGAAGGCGAGTGTCCTTTGTGCGCGCGAGTTTTTTGACGACGGGAATTTTTCTTTGCTCTGGCCACGAGCCCCAATTCTTAGCGTCGACGAGGCACTAGCCAACATACGGCCCAATGCTCTATCCTAAATTACGGAGGTGTCCAATGATTCAACCGTCGATTGTTTCCGATCCCAAGGTTATGCTCGGCAAACCGGTAATAGCCGGGACGCGTATCACGGTCGAGTTGCTCTTGGAGAAGTTGGCTGCCGGAGAGCCGGCGGAGCAGATACTGCGCGCGTACCCGCATCTACCCGAAGGGAGTATCCCGGCTGCCCTTGCCTATGCAGCCGCGGTTATCCGCAATGAGATGATCATCCCCTTGGAGCGTCGTTCGGCATGAGACTGCTTGCCGACGAGAGCGTGGATGGTCCGGTGGTCGCGCGCTTGCGCAGCGACGGCCACGAGGTTGCTTGGATCGCCGAGGATACACCAGGTTTAGCAGACGATGCTGTCCTCGCACGCGCTTTTCAGAGCGGAATCGTCCTGCTCACTGCCGACAAAGACTTCGGCGAACTGGTTTACCGGCACCGCCTCCCTCACGCTGGCGTTCTACTGCTACGCCTGTCCGGCCTGGACGAAGTGACGAAGACCGACTTGGTGTCGCAAGCTATTCGTGAGCATAGCGTGAACCTCGCCTGCGCGTTCAGCGTCCTAGGCGAAGACACCCTGAGAATCCGCAAAGATCCAAGCACAGAAGCTGTGGAGTAGCTTCGATGACGGAAACCGCGATCTACCCTGTTCCCGGCCTTTGGCTTCCTTTGTGCCCCTTTTGTAAACGTCGCGCAGGCAAATATCATCTTCTAGTCTACGATCGAGAAGGTGTCATGGAATTTGAAATGATGTGTGAAAATTGCAAGGCGGCGGCAAGTCAGTTCGCACAAATGCATCAGGGTGGGATGAGTCGGCAGGACATCTTAAGAGACTTCGGATTTCGAGGACGAGATGCGCCTTGGCCGAACAACTCCTAGCGGCCCGAACCTTTTCCGACGTTCTCTATCCTTCGGTCAGAGTTAACTAAGCCACCACGCGTTCCTATGTCCAGCACGGTAAGCCGGCAATGGCACGACTCTAATCAGCCAATCGATGCATTCCCATCAAGCCTGGATATTGGACCAAAACGAACTCTCCAAAATTACCCTCGCATCTGCGCTGCGCTTCCATCAAAATACCAATCACCCGATAATCGCACCGAACAGGCGAGGACGTTCTTCATGGCGCGGTGGCAACGAATCGTTTGGAACTCCCTGGCAGCTTCGACGCTGATGCTACTTTGTCATCCGGCCTCGGAAGCCGCGGACGCGGCCAAGGTCGATTTCGCGCGGGATATTCGGCCGATCTTGGCGCAGCATTGCGCGGCGTGCCATGGTCCTGATGAGAAGACGCGCAAGGCCAAGTTGCGGCTCGATCTTCGTGAATCGGCGCTCGCCAGGAAAGCGATCGTGCCGGGCGATGCCAAACGCAGCCATCTCCTCGAGCGCATCGAATCGACCGATGAATCGGAACAAATGCCGCCGCCGGACGCCAAGAAGCCTCTGAGCGATCGGCAAAAGCAGCTGTTGCGAACGTGGATCGAACAGGGAGCGCCCTATGCCCAGCATTGGGCGTTTGAGGCACCGAAACGGCCAGCCGTGCCACAGGTTAAAGATAGTCAATGGATCCGCAATGAGATCGATGCGTTTGTCCTGCAGCGGCTCGAACGGGAAGGGCTGCGGCCCGCGCCCGAGGCGGATCGCGCAACGCTCTTGCGACGCGTGTCGCTGGACCTGACCGGGCTGCCACCCTCAATCGAGGACCTCGACGCTTTCCTGGCGGACTCGTCGGCGGATGCGTATGAGAAGGTGGTCGATCGGCTCTTGGCCTCGCCGCGCTATGGGGAACGGATGGCTCTCGCCTGGCTCGACGCGGCTCGCTATGCCGACACCAATGGCTTCAATAACGACGAAGACCGCACGCAATGGCCCTGGCGCGATTGGGTGATCGAGGCGTTCCGCGGCAATATGCCTTACGATCGCTTTGTCGTCGAACAGGTGGCGGGCGATCTGTTGCCAAACGCAACGCTCGCGCAGAAAGTCGCCACCGGCTTTCTGCGCAACCAGGTCCACAACACCGAAGGCGGCATCATCGACGAGGAATACCGCGCGGAGTATGTCGCCGACCGCGTCCACACGACGGCCACCGTGTTGCTTGGCCTATCGCTGCAATGTGCCCGCTGTCATGATCATAAATTCGACCCGATCTCACAGCGCGAGTATTACCAGTTCTTCGCTTTCTTCAACAATCTCATCGATAAGCAGGCGCCGTATAACGCAAACTTCATCGCTGCCGAGCCGTATATTCACGTGCCGTCGCCGGAGCAGGCGGCGAAACTCGATCAAATCGAGACGAAGCGAACCGAACGAGAGCGCCAGGTTCGTGACACCGGCGCCGAAGCAGACAAGCGCGTCGCCGATTGGCAGAAGGGGTTATCCTCGGACGACCTGCGCAAGCTAGACCAGATGCGCCTCTTGCCAGCAACGCTCATGGCAGGTGTGCGCAAGGTTACTCTCGATCGAATCGACAAGGATCACGCCAAGAAGGCGGCCGAGCTGGCCGACCTCAATCGCCAGAAAAAGGATCTTGAAAAGAGCATTCCCGCCGTCATGGTGATGCAAGAGATGGCCAAGCCGCGCGAGACATTCGTCCTCAAGCGTGGGGCTTACGACCAGCCGGCGGAGAAAGTCGGCGTCGGCGTACCCGAGGTTTTGCCGCGCTTGCCCACCAACGCCCCCAAGAATCGCCTCGCGTTGGCTCGCTGGCTCGTCGATCCGGCCAATCCCCTGACCGCCCGCGTCGCGGTGAATCGCTGGTGGCAAATGATTTTCGGCACCGGCCTCGTCAAGACGGTGGAGGATTTCGGCAACACTGGCGAGCTACCGTCGCATCCGGAGTTGCTCGACTTCCTGGCGACGCAACTTGTCCAAGATAAATGGGACGTCAAGGCGATGATGAAACGAATCGTCACCTCGGCGACCTATCGACAATCGTCGCGGCTGACCAAGGACCAGCTCGACCGCGACCCAGAAAATCGTCTGCTGGCGCGCGGGCCGCGCAACCGCCTGCCGGCGGAGATGGTGCGCGACAACGCTCTCGCAATCAGCGGGCTCCTCAAAGAAAAGGTCGGGGGGCCGAGTGTGAAACCGTATCAGCCGGCTGGACTGTGGGAAGATGTGACTGTGGATCGGCGGATGAAATATGTGGCTGATAAGGGCGACGATCTCTATCGCCGCGGCATGTACACCTTTTGGAAGCGAACTTGCCCGCCGCCATCGCTCATGAACTTCGACGCGCCGAACCGTGAGGTCTGCGTCGCCCGCCGCGCCACCACGAATACACCGCTCCAGGCCTTGGTGCTGCTCAATGATCCGACCTACGTCGAAGCCGCGCGCAAACTGGCGGAGCGCATGATTCTCCAGGGAGGAAAGAGCCCGGAAAGCCGACTGGCTTTCGCCTACAAGTGTGCCGTGGCCCGAGAGCCGAGCCCGGCGGAAGAGCGGATTCTTATGACGATTCAGAAAGAAGCGGAAGACCGATTCCGGACCGACAAGGACGCGGCCATCAAGCTACTCGCCGTCGGCGCTTCGCCTCGGAATGCTTCGCTGGATACGACCGAGTTGGCCGCGTGGACCACTGTTGCCAGCATGATTTTGAACCTGGATGAAACGATCTCGAAGAGGTAGGGCCGATGAATCCCTTGCTTGCCTGGCAACGCCAACTGACGCGGCGCCATTTTCTTGGCGGGACCGCGCTCGGAGCGGTCGCGCTCGGCTCTTTGTTGAAGGCCGATAGCCTTGCCGCGGCCGGGACGATCCCCCATTTCGCACCGAAGGCGAAGCGCGTCATCTATCTCTTTCAATCGGGCGGCCCGTCGCAACTGGAGCTACTCGACTACAAGCCAAACCTCAAAAAGCTACACGGCACCGAGCTGCCCGACTCCATCCGTCATGGCCAGCGGCTCACGGGAATGACCTCCGGCCAAAAGAGCTTCCCGGTCATCGCCCCCAAGTTGAAGTTTGCCCAACAGGGCAAATCAGGCGCCTGGCTCAGTGAACTCTTGCCCCATACGAGCAAAGTCGTCGATGACCTCTGCATCGTCCGCTCGATGAACACGGAGGCGATCAACCACGATCCGGCGATCACCTTTATCCAGACGGGATCGCAGCAGCCGGGCCGGCCGTCGTTCGGTTCCTGGCTCAGTTATGGTCTCGGCAGCGAAGCGAAAAACTTGCCCGCGTTCGTCGTCATGATCTCCCACGGCAGCGGCAAGGATGCGAATCAAGGATTGCTCGACCGCCTGTGGGGTAGTGGTTTCCTCCCCTCCAGTCACCAAGGCGTCAAGCTCGGCAGCGGCCGCGATCCGGTGCTCTATCTCTCCGATCCTCCAGGGATCGACCGTAATCTCCGCCGCAAGATGCTCGATGGTCTGGCAGATCTGAACCGCCTCCAACAAGAGAAAGACGGCGACCCGGAAATACAGACGCGCATCACCCAATATGAAATGGCCTTCCGGATGCAGGCCTCCGTGCCGGAGCTAACCGATCTCTCCAAGGAGCCCGAGAAAGTTTTGAATCTGTATGGTCCCGACGTGCGCAAGCCGGGCTCTTTTGCCGCGAATTGCCTGCTGGCGCGCCGCCTCGCCGAGCGCGGCGTGCGGTTCATCCAGCTCTATCACCGCGGCTGGGACCTCCACGGCGGCCTACCTGTGAATATCCCGAAACAATGCCAGGACGTGGACCAGCCCCAGGCAGCTCTCATTACGGATCTTAAAAATCGTGGTTTGCTCGACGATACGCTGGTGATATGGGGCGGCGAGTTCGGTCGGACCGTCTACGGCCAGGGCGGCCTACAGGATAATTACGGCCGCGACCATCATGGCCGTTGCTTCTCCATGTGGCTCGCCGGCGGCGGCATCAAACCCGGAGTCGTCTATGGAGAAACCGACGACTACAGTTACAACATCGTCAAAGATCCGGTCCATATCCATGATCTCCATGCGACGCTGCTCCACTGCCTGGGCATCGACCATGAGCAGTTGACGTATCGCTATCAAGGCCGAGATTTTCGGCTGACGGATGTGCATGGAACGGTTGTGAAGGGGATTTTGGCGTGAATGTAGACGCGGCATCTTGCCGCGTTCTTTATGGGACCGACGCGGCGCGATGCCGCGTCTATGATACTCAATGGCGTTTTATAGTATCGACGGGCTTGGTTCCTCGAATTCCATATTCCACAAAGACTGACGGACTGATTTTGGCGTTTGCACAAGATCGGATGGAGCAAAAGTGTAAAGGATCATAATATCCGCTTGAGTCTGTTCCGGTAATTGCTCCAAAATTGGTTCAACCATCCCGTCACGTTCCTCAGCCGAAAGGCCTTCAAATCGAGGATCGATGACGCGAACTCGGATTGAGGCCGAGTTATAGCGGTAAGCGTCGGCCTGCGCAAATCCCGCGTTTTTCAAAAGGCTCTCGATTTGGCGAGTCTCTGCGGTCCGCATGTTCTCCCATTTGCATGTTGTTGTTGGTGTCATGACAATTGCCCCCCAACCCAATCGTAGATAGCTTTTGCTGTTCTTAGGAAAGCCCTTGTCTCCCCTGTATCTCGTCTTCCAGATTCGTATCGCAAATCTGTCGACCACTCGCGTAGCCAGCGCATATGCTTCTTTGTCAGAAAGAGCGGGCGTACAACATTGAGGTCGCTTAATGTACCGAGCAACACTTCCGTCCGGTGCATGCTCGCTCCGGAGCAGATTTTCTTCAGCGTATCCGCCTTGTCCGCTTCAATAGTCACTTCGAGAATTAGCGCCTTGAGCGAACATTCAATCGTATAGCCACCAAAATAATATGCGTCAAGAGTCAGCTTTTCGCGGAGGAGAAGCTCTGCGGCGAAAAGTCGCTGCGCTGCTGCTCGCTGAAAATCCCGGCTTGTTGTCGGCGGCATCGCCAGCCTCACAGCAAGAAAGCAATAACTATTTTATAGAAGATTGCTCACGCAGTAATTCTACCCGATGGCTGCTGCGAGCGTAATACTGGACCAGCGACGTGCGCGTACCGCGGGCGCTGAGCGCGACGCGAAAAAAAACACGCGGCAAGATGCTGCGTCTACTTTCCCATATTCCCATACGGCATCACTTGAAACAGCGTCTTTTGATCCACGCCGGGACATGGAAAAACGGCCTTCGTATACGGTGCGGTCGACGGCACATTTTGATCCGGCAGTTTTTTGCCGCAGGGATGCAGCACGTCGCCGTGGTAATAGCAGGCCGGCGCCCAGTAATGCCACGGAGAATAGAGGCTGCGGGGGCAATCATCTCCTTTGCACCAGCCAAACCAATCGGCTCGGCTCGCGGTCGGTAGCGCGAGCGCTGCTAGTGTTCCCAGGATGAGCATGAGCTGCGTGGTCCATTTTCTATCGATCATGGCAAGCTTGCTCCTTTGGGAATGCAACGACGGATAGACACATCATCGGAGTTTGGCGAAAGCGACTTGAATAGGGGGAGGAATTCAAAGAGCCTGCGCACGTGTGCCGCGCTTTTCCCTGCTCATCTCATCAAGTCACCCCAAGTTTGCGGACGATAACAAATCTAACCGTTGTGACGCTTGTGACGATTGTGATGGTGGGAGGCTTAGAATGGTCAAGCTATGGAAGCCGGGTAAATTGGCTCGCTTGTGCCGCGAGCGGATCCCGACGGCCGCCGTTTCGCTTGCCCTCCTTGGATTTCTGGGATCTTCCGGTTGCACGCGCAACTACTTCCGCAAAGACGCTGACAAGGAAGTCGATTGCGTGCTCCATGAGAAGGACATCGATCCAAACCTCCAATTGGCTCAATATCATATTTACCCCGACGGCCGGGCACGTTTTGCCGATCCGACGAACGCGGATTTCCCGCCGATGCCACCTGACGATCCGTGGGTGCGCGACCTGGCTCCAAACCCGCAGAAGCCGGGTAAGAGCGGTGTCGCCCTGGTGGAAGGCCGTGGCTACCTGACCGAGCTGGAACAATGGACCGCGATCAATCGTGCCGCTGCCGAGTTGGAAGCAAAGAAAAATGAGGCGGAAGCGGGCACCAAGCCCAAGACGGACAAAGACAAGCCAGCCGAAACGGAGCCAGCGCGCTCGACCAATGTGACTTTGGTCGCCGCATCGAAGCCGGGCTCACCGACATCTCTTGTCGCCGCCAAGAAGGCCGCGGTTATTCCCTTTGTCGAATTCAAGCCGGCCAAGGGAACTCCGGAAGCGGTCGTGAAGACGAATCCGCCGGCTGGCGAAGGCGCCCTCGCCGCGTCGTCGACTGGCAACGCCAAGGACGAAAAGAAAACCAAACCAAAAAAATACCTGATTAACCTGGATCAATCGGTCGAGCTGGGCTGCTTCAATAGCCGCGAGTTTCAAGACGAGCGCGAAAATCTCTACTTGACGGCACTGCCGGTGACGCTGCAGCGCTTTTCCTTCGCCGGGCAATATGTGGCCGCGTCGGAGCTATATCGTCAATGGTCCGGGTCCGGGTCACCCACTGGCGACCACAACATCGCTGGGAGCGTAACCAACACCGGCTTTTCGAAGCTCTTGTCTACAGGCGGCTTGTTGCTGTTGAACTTCGCCAATTCGACAGTGGTCGATTTCGCGAACTCGCCGCGCGTCGTCAGTCAAACGACGGCTAACCTGGACTTCATTCAACCACTCCTTTCGGGAGCGGGTAAAGCTGTCACTCTGGAGCCGCTGACGCAAACCGAGCGTAATCTGCTGTATAAGATTCGTGAATATGTGCGGTTTCGCAAGGTCTTTTATGTCTCCGTCGCCGGCGGTGGCGGCAGCAGCATCAATGGCGGCGCGTTCGTACCCCAGGGTGTGGTTACTACTACCACGGTTCCCGTCGGCTCAGGCTTGGGGAACTCCGGTTTAACGCCTGGCATCGCTCCGCCGGTGCAGCTCCAGGGCACGCAACCGCAACAGTTGCCGGGCACAGCCGGGGTACTGAATTTGGCCCCCGCGCTGCCGCCATCGGCGCCGGGCTATTTCGGCACGGTCTTGCAATATGTCCAGATCGCCGTCGATCAAGAAAACATCGAAGCCCTCGAGCGCTTTCTCAACCTTTTCAAAGCCATCAAAGAGGGTGGCGACATCTCCCAGCTCCAGGTCGATCTCGTCGAGCAACAGCTCGTGTCGGGCAAAAGCCAAAAATTGCAGGACGTACAACAATATGAAACAGCCCTCGACCAATTCCGCCTCCAGTTAGGTATTCCAGACGACCTACCTTTGGAGCTGGACGACTCCGTAATGCGGCCCTTGGTGCAACAGTTCCGTCGCTATGAACAACTGTTCCGGCAATATGATTTAGCCCTGTCGAGCGCGGCTCAACTCGGCGGTACGGACCCGACGAAGCTGCGCGACGAATTGCGTCGGGTCGTCAAGGACGCGGCTCTCACGAACGGCACCCGTTTCCAGGAAGAATTTCCCAAGCGACTGAGCGAGTGGGAGAAACTCAGCGCCGAGCAGATCAAAATGCGCGTTGCGCGGATTCGCGAGGAGCGCCGCCTGCTGCTCGATCGCCAGGTTGACCTGGAAAAAGCCGGCAAGATGCTCAGCAAGGAAGAGGAAGACAAGCTGACGAAATTCGACTCGGACGAAGATCTGTCGAATGTGGAAATGGCGTTGCGCGAATACGCGGAGCAATCCTGGAAAAAGGAAACATCCGCGGAACGCCGCAAGCAAATGCAGACGACCCAGTTCCGCAATGTCATCAATCTTTTCAACTTGCTCCTGGGTGAGGCGCGGAATCAGCGGCTGGAAACGATTCGCAATCAATGGCCGCCGCTACCGAAAGCCTGCGTCGATGGAATCGATCTGATTAACGGGGACGAAGATGACTCGTTCACGGCGGCATCGCGGGCCGCGCTGTTCAACCGTTTGGACCTTCTCAATGCTCGCGCCCAGCTCGTCGACGCCTGGCGCCAAATCGCTGTTTACGCAAATGCCTTGCTAGGCACCGCGAACGTCCAGTATCATCTAGGATTGAACTCACCACTGGGTCAATCGCAACCGTTCGCCATCGGAGGCAACGGTTATACGAATCAGCTTTCCCTTGATACCCAGTTGCCGTTGTGCGCAAAAGCGAGCGCAATAATTACCGCGCCTCGCTCATCGCTTATCAGCGGCAACGGCGCGCATTGATGGAAGCGGAAGATTTATCTGTCCAAACCGTTCGTGGTGAGGTACGCTTACTAAGACAGTACGCGGACAATTACCTGCTGCAACAACGCCAAGTGGAGCTTTCTTACCTCACGGTCGAGAACTCGCTCGACATCTTTTCGCAGCCCCCGGCGGCGGCCGGCGGACCCGCGAATCAGCAGAACACGGCCACCCAAGCCGCCGCCTTGACCAGCCAGCTACTGAACGCTCAAAGCCGCCTTCCGGTCGCCCAGAATGCCTTGTTTTCCGTTTGGATCAACTATTTGAATACGCGGCTGCAACTCTATCGAGATATGGAGTTGATGTCGCTTGACTCCCGTGGAGTATGGATAGATGACGTCGCAAAATGCCAATGTCCACCCTCAACCAACGTCGCTGGCGTCCCAACAACCGGAGACAAGCCCCGCTCCGACGGCGGCAACGCTGGCGAAACTTCCGAGCGCCTCGGCACTCCCAAGCCCTTCCCGCTTGCCGGGAGCGAAACCGCGAAGCCGTAGGGTCAAATGGATCATTGGCGGCGGCGCCGCGGTCGGCGCCCTTGGCATCTTTCTGGCGATCTATTTGTCGCCCGCGTTTCGCCCGGTGCGCGTTGATCTCGTGCTGCATACCGTCCGGCCGGAGCGCCTCGAGCTGACCGTGGTCGAACGCGGCGCCCTGGAATCGGCGGATAATCGCGATGTCTTTTGTCGCGTGAAGTCGGGCGCGAAAAACAGTACCGTCTCCACCACGATCAAGAACGTTATCGACGACGGCACCGTGGTCAAGAAAAACGATCTTCTGGCCGAGCTGGACGACTCGGGCCTTCAGGAGCAACTCAAGACGGAAAAGATCGCCCTGGACAAAGCCGAGTCGGACAAGATCCAGGCCGAAGAGGAATATAAGATCACGGTCAGCCAAAACGAGAGCGATATTAAGAGCGCTGAGACCGTGTTGGAGCTGGCACGGATCGATCTGCAAAAGTATCTCGAAGGCGATTATCCCCAGAGTCTCAAGGACGTCGAAGGCAAAATCAAAGTCGCCGAGTCCGACGCCGAGCAGCAGCGCGATCGTGTCGCCTGGGTTCAACGCATGGTCAAGAAAGGCTACCAGACTGTGAGCCAGGCCCAGGCGGAACAATCGAAGCTGGAAAGCCTGGAAATCACCCTGGCGAGCCAAAACGAAGCGAAGCGCGTGTTGGTCGATCCGACCTTCGGTATGAAGAAGCGCAGCGAGACCGACTACAAGAACAAGGCGGCCGAGGCCGAACGAGCCCTCGCCCGAGTCAAGCTCCAGGCCATCGCCAAGGAAGTCAAGGCCCGCACCGACCGCGACACCAAGCGCTCGCTCTTCGACCAGGAGCGCACCAAGTATCACGAAATCGAGGAAGAGATCGCGAAATGCAAGATCTACGCGCCCCAAGACGGCATGGTGATCTATTACATTCCCGAACAGGCCCGCTTTGGCGGCGGCACGCAACAGTCGATCGTGGCGCAGGGTGAGCCCGTCCGCGAAGGCCAAAAGCTGATGCAGATCCCGGATCTTCGCCACATGATGGTCAACACCAAGGTTCACGAGGCGATGGTGGCCCGCATTAAGGCTGGCCAGAAAGCCGTGGTCCGCCTCGATGCCTTCCCCGGAAAGATCTTCCCGGCACATATCGAATCGGTGGCGACCATTTCCTCGCAACAGGATTTCTGGGCCCCTGACGTCAAGGTCTACACCACCAAGGTCGCTCTCGATGGCGTCGTGGAAAACCTCAAGCCCGGCATGAGCGCGGAAGTAAAGATCACCGTCGGCGACCCTTTGGAACAGGTCCTGACCGTCCCGGTCGAGGCGATCATCGGCTCTTACGATTTGGGTGCCAAGCGTCGCTGCTATGTGATGACGCCGAGCGGCCCCCAGCTGCGTGACATTCTCGTCGGCATCAATAACGAGCGTGTCGCCGAAATTCGCGAGGGACTCGAAGAGGGCGACCAAGTCGTCCTCAACCCCAAGACGGTCATGGGCATCTCCACCAAGAAGAACTCCGCTGCGGATAGCGAAAAGGAGCCCGAAGAGGGCGCCGGCAAGGGCAAGGGAAAATCGTCCGGCGGCCGAGACAAGATGGCGGGGCCAAAGACCGGCGGCGTCCCACCGACGGGCGGCGGGCATTGATATTCGTCTTCCGTCTTCAAGAGCCGGGAGCGTCAGCGACCGGAGTGCATTACACTCGCTCAGATTCACTCCGGTCGTTGACGCTCCCGGCTTGCCAAGATAAAAGATCGCTTACTCACTCGGCGCTTGACACCATGGATCGCCGCAATTTCTTCGATCCGCGTCGACTCGTTCAGTTCGCCGGTCAGATCGCCGCCGCTCTGGAAGATGACCCTCCCGAAATTCCCGTCTCCGACACCTCGCTCATTCGCATGGCCTATCGCGCGATGGCGACCACATTTGAGGTCGTCGTTCCCTTTGGCACGCCGCGGGCTCAGGAACATGGCGCCTCGGCCTTCGCGCTTTTGGAAGAGCTGGAGGCGCAGCTCACGGTCTATCGGGATACCAGCGAAGTTAGCACCCTTAATCGGATCGCCTTTGGTCGTGATGTGCCGGTCGAGGATCGGCTGTTTGAGCTGCTGCAACTCGCTCAGCAGTTGACGACGGCGACGGCCGGAGCGTTTGACATCTCGGCAGGGGCGCTGATCAAAGCCTGGGGCTTCTTTCGCGGGCCGAAACGCGTCCCAAGCGATGCGGAACGGGCGGAGGCGCTCGAGCGCGTCGGCATGCATTGGGTTCGGCTCGACGAGACAACACACAGCGTGCGCTATTTGCGGTCCGGTTTGGAGATCAATTTAGGCGCGATCGGCAAGGGCTACGCGCTCGACCGTTTGCACGAGCATCTGCGCGATGCGCGGATTTCAGCGCCGGTCTTGTTGCAAGGCGGCCATAGCAGCGTGTACGCTATGGGATATCCCCCGGGTGATCCGCGCGGCTGGCCAATCGATTTGTGCCACCCTTGGGCGCCTGGGAAAAAGCTCGGCACCGTCTGGCTCCGCGATCGTGCTTTGGGAACCTCGGCGGCCACTTTCCAGCACCTGGAATATAACGGTCAAAAGCTTGGCCACGTTCTCGATCCACGCTCCGGCTGGCCCGCCCAGGGGATCGCCAGCGCTTCGGTCCTGGCCCCGACGAGTGCTTTGGCGGACTCGCTTTCGACGGCGTTTTTCGTCGGCGGCAGCGAGTTGGCCCGGTCGTATTGCCAGTCGCATCCCGAAGTCGGCGCCGTCGTCCTGACCGAGGAACCGGATGCGAAGCTGTTAGTGTTCGGTCAGACGCGCGAGACGTTGCTGCTCTCTCCGGATGGGCCTCGTTGTTCCAGTTGAGAAACTTCATGGCAAAATATACCCTCTCCACGATCGTTGCACTCGTCGTTCTGCGACTCGTGATCGGCTGGCACTTCGCCATGGAAGGTGTCTACAAATGGCATACCTGGTATGTCGGCGAAACCACCAGCAACAAGGCCTTTAGCAGCGAGCCTTACTTTCGCCAGGCGACCGGGCCCGTCGCGCCTCTTCTACAAAAATATGTCATCGGCGATCCGGATGAGGAAGCGCTGAGCTATGTCAGTGTGGCGGGAAGCTCCGCGGATGTCCCCGCTCAGCGCGTCCCGCCGGCTCTCGCCAAAAAATGGGATGACTATCTCAAACACTTTGTGAGCTACTACCGGCTCGACGCGGAGAAACAGGCCCAGGCTCAGACCATCCTCGATCAGCATAAAGCCAAGTATGTCACCTGGCTGACGATGGATGCTCATGAATACAAGGCTCTTGAGAGCCACTGGGTTTTGCGTATCCTGCTACTCCCTGATTTGGCCGTGCCGCCGATTCGAGATGTCAAAAAGACCTTTCCAACCGGCGTCGTCGAGGAAAAGCAGACGACGGCGCAAAGAGTGAAAGATTTTCAAGACAAGATTAAAGAGATCCAACTTGTCCGAGATGTCAAGCCCTGGGTGATGGGCAAGGCGCTCGATCTTCCCCAGCTCACTACCGCCAAAGCTGAGTTGGCGACAATGCGGAAAAACCTCGCCGACGATGTCGATCAATTCACGCTGGCGCTCAAGGATTCGCTCGCCGATCTGCTGAAGGCGCGCGTGAGCGCGGTGTCCCCCAAGGGAGATGCCGACCCGAATGAGGCGACGCTCGCCCTACTGAAGGTGCTTCCGCAAAAAGACGAGGCAACCGGCGCCCTGCGCTCCAACGCGGATCGGGCCCCTGAAGCGCTCAACAAGATGTGGGAGGGCTACGCGGACGCGCTCATCAACACCTATCAGATCGAAGCGGCACGGCGCGAGAAGATCAACGACCTACTCTACAAGGCGAAGACAGACGCCGTCACCTGGCTGCTCGATCCCAAGACGACCGAACAAATCAGAAGTTACGAGAAGCTGATCGAGCAGCAAAAAGCGGCCCCAAAGACTGTGCCGACCAAGGAGCTGGAAGCGCCGAAGCCCGATGCCTCGGCCCTCTCCTGGGCCTTGAGCAACCTCGCGGGGATCGAACCGAATGTTGCTTCGATGGCTCTCGTCGGCTTGCCGATCAAGGACAAGGCACCCGAAGATCCGGTCAAGATTTTGGCAGCCAAGGTTGCCGACAGTCGACAAGCGCTGATGAAAGAGATCAACAGTCGCACGGCGGCACTGCAGAAAGCGATTTCCTCATCGTCGTTGACGGGTGATGTGGCGAAGGGTTATGTGCCAGAGGATCCGAATCGCTGGACGCTCAAGACCTGGATCGACTTCAGCACGATCGTGGTGCTGACCGGCGCGGGGTTCGGCTTGCTCTTTGGCTTAATGACGCGGACCTCGTGTGTGCTGGCGGCTGGTTTTCTGCTGATGACCTACCTGATCGCGCCGCCGTTCCCCTGGCTGCCGCCGCCCCCGCCGAGCGAAGGTTTCGCGGGTTATGTCAACAAAAACCTGATCGAAATGCTCGCTCTGCTCGCCTTGGCGACGACTGCGCAGCGGCCGCTGGTTCGGCATCGATGCCTTGATTCATTGGTGTACGCAGGAGCCGAAAATCGTGACGAAAACGGAGCCCGGTTCCGATCGTGGTCGCGGACCGAATGGGCCAATGCCGAACGGAACGCCGTCCGCGCCGAAAGTGAAAGTGTCGGACGTGAAACCGCGAACGGTGTTGAAGTAATACACGCTCGAACAAATAAAGTAACCCTCTCTCCCCCTAGGAGATCTCACATGGCTCTTAATCTGACTCCCGAACAAAAAGAAATCGGCAAGGAAAACTTCGCCCAGGCGGCCAATGGCCTGACGCGGCGCGGTTTCATGAAGAGCCTGGCGGTCGCCGGCGCGGCCGCTGTCGTGCCGGTCTCGGCGGCGGTTTACTTCGGCTACGGGCCGCCCAAGGGCAACCCGGTCAAAGCGGCTCTGATCGGCGGCGGCGACGAGGGCGGCGTCCTCGTCGGCGAACACGATCCCAATTACCTCCAGTTTGTCGCCGTGGCCGACATTCGGCCTTACAACATGGAGCGCATCTTCACCGGCGATCCCAAGGTGCCCTTGCGAAAAGGGTTCCGCAAGATCTACGGCAAAGAAGCCGACGGGATCAAGAAATACGACGATTACAAGACGATGCTCAAAGAGAACAAAGAGATCGAGGCCGTCGTCATCGCGGTGCCCTTGCACATGCATGCTCGCGCAGCCATCGACGCCATGGAGATCGGCGCCGAGCGCGGCAAGCCGATCCATGTCCTGTGCGAAAAACTGATGGCCTGGAACATCAGCCAGTGCAAGAAGATGATCGAGGTCGCCAAGAAGACCAACAGCATTCTGTCGATCGGCCATCAGCGCCATTACAGCATGCTCTACGCCCATGCCGCCGAGGTGATGAAGTCGGAGATCCTGGGCGACGTCAAGCATATCCGCGCTCTGTGGCACCGCAACAACTCCTGGCCTTTCTCGGCGGAATCGGTCGCTTATGACATGGCCAAGAACTCGAGCATCATTCAACCCGCCCTCCGCGACGGCTGGTTCAACGCCATTCCAAAGGTCGATTACGACGCGCTCGCCAGCAGAATCGCCGACATCAAAGCTGACGGCCATCAAGAATACGACAGCGTCGAACAGCTCGTTCGCTGGCGGCTCTTCAACGAGACCGGCGGCGGCCTGATGGCCGAGCTGGGCAGTCATCAACTCGACGCCTCAAGCATCTTCCTCGGCAAGGTTCATCCTCTCGCCGTCTCCGCCGTCGGTACCAAGTCGTTCTATCGTCCCGGAAAGAACGATCGCGACTCGGAAGATCACGTCTTTTGCACCTACGAGTTTCCGGCGCCAACCACCCCAAGGGCGCAAATAAAGGGCAGGACAAAGAAGACATCGTCGTGGTCACCTATTCGTCGATCAACACCAATGGCTTCGAGCCCTATGGCGAATGCGTCATGGGCACGCGCGGCACGATGATCGCGGAGATGGAACAAACGTTGATGGTCTTTTCCGAGAGCGACCCCGCCAAGCGCGGCGCTCCACCGAAGGACATGAAGGTGACGGTCAGCGACACCGGTAAAGGCAAGCCGGCTCTCGAAGCCGCTTCGACCTGGGGTGGTCCGGCACCGACTGCAGCCGGCGGCGCTGCGGGTCCGGCCGGAACCGGCGGCCCGATCAGTCGTGGCTACACCGAAGAAATGGCCGACTTCGCGTTTTGCATCCGCCAATGGGACGCGAAGCAGGGCTATCAAAAAGATAGTTCCGGGCACTATGTCCAACGTTTGCCGCGCTGCCACGGCGAAATCGCCATGGCCGACGCTATCAGCGCCCTGACCGCGAACCTGGCCATGAGAAAGCAAGAGCGCATCGTCTTCGACGACGCCTGGTTCTCCGCCGAGCCGTCTGACATGAGCAAGGTTCCCGACGGGGATACCAAGCCGAAGATACCGGTATGAGGTAAGAATATTTTTCTTGGCGAGCCGGGAGCGTAAGCGACCGGAGAAAATCAGACGCGCGCTGATTTTCTCCGGTCGCTTACGCTCCCGGCTCGCAAGTCCTATCACCACAGAGGAACTGCTTCGTGAGCACGGAGAGCTGGTCGATCGGTCGTTTGCTGGATTGGACGGCGCAGTTCCTGACCCAAAAAGGCTCCGAATCACCTCGCCTGGATGCGGAGGTGTTGTTGGCCCACACGCTCGGTTGCAAGCGCATCGAACTCTACACGCGTCACGACGAAGAACCCTCCGAAGATCTGCGGCAACAATTCCGTGCTCTCATCAAGCAGCGTGTCGAAGGCTGTCCGGTCGCCTATCTGGTGGGCCGAAAAGAATTTTTCTCGCTGCCGCTCGAAGTCAATCGCGACGTGCTGATACCCCGGCCCGATAGTGAATGCGTCGTCGATGAATGTCTGCGCCTCGGGCGCGGCAAAGCGGCTATTGAGATTCTCGATATCGGCACGGGCTCCGGCAATCTCGCCATTGCCCTTGCCACGCAGCACAAGACGGCCCGGCTGACGGCCATCGACTTGAGCGAAGCCGCTCTCGCGGTGGCGCGTCGCAATGCCGCGAAAAATAGCGTCAGCGAGCGCATCCGGTTTCTTCAAGGTGACCTGTTCGCTCCTCTCGTGGAGGGTGAACGCTTCGACTTCATCGTGAGCAATCCTCCGTATATTCCCAAAGCCGACGTCGCCACGCTCGCCCCAGGCGTGCGCGATTACGAGCCGCACCTCGCCCTTGATGGCGGCGTCGATGGCTATGCCGTGTTCGATCGCTTGATTGAGAATGCGCGGAAATTTCTGAAAGAGGATGGCTATCTCATCCTCGAGATCGGCTCGCCGCAGGAAGTTCAAGCGCGTCAGAGGATCGAAAATATTGGTTGTTATGAATTGGGCAAGACGTTGATCGATAGCGCGGGGCATCCCCGCGTGTTGTGGCGCGGGTGAAATGATGTTATTGTTTAGCGCTAACAAGAATTGTTTAGCCGCGAGCCGTCAGGCGAGCGCTGATTGATAGCGCTTTTTCAAAAAGCGCTATCAATCAGCGCTCGCCTGACGGCTCGCGGCTAAACGTTTTACACACACGCCAATTCGCGTTCCTTGCGAACCTTCGGCGCTCCTCCTTCGAGGGCCTTCTTCAACCGAATCCGGGCGACATGCAAGCGGCGCTTGATGGTGCCGATCGGCGTCTCGAACTCTCGGCTCATTTGCTTCAAGTTCCGGCCACGGATGTAGAAGGCGAGCAAGGTCGCCCGGTCGATCGGCTTGAGCCGGTCCAACCCCTTGTAGAGCTGGGCCGCCTCTTCTGCGCGGACGATGTTGTCAAGCGGCGTGTTGCTTGCGGCCGGCGCGTTCTCCAACACTTCGCCCTCGACCTTGTGCAACGGCACGCGCCGCGTCAAACGGTTGAGCGCCATGCGCACGGTGATCTGCCGCAACCAGCCGGCGAAGCATTCCACCTCACGCAACTGAGGCAGCTTCTTCATGCCGTGCAAGAAGACTTCCTGCGCCAATTCTTGCGCCTCAGCCGGATTACGCAACCGCGCCAACGCGATGGCGTAGACGGTCGGCTGGAAGCGCTCGACCAGCTCACCGTAAGCCGACCGATCGCCGGCCTGCGCCCTCAACACCAACTCTGAGACTTCAGTCCAAGTCATTACTCCGCTTACCCATTCTTCGATCCATCTACGAACTTGTTTTACACCCGCTCGGAAGGAGTCGGCCCCGGACAGGGATCTACCGTGGGACCATTCTCGACTTCCGGCCCAGTGAGGCAGCGCGACAACCTCTCACGAGGCACCTTTGGCTAGGTGCGGCATCGCGGAAGGCCGTCGCTGACTGGCCTCGTGGGAGGCAACAGTTGACGACATTGAGAACCAGAGGGATCGTTCGCGATAAGCTCGTTTAGCGATGTGTGTAGTGGGAAACTCCATCTACGCCACGGCTAAGCGTGAGCCGTCGGAAACGTGTCCTCGGTTCGGTCAACGTGGGACTGGGATTTCGCTGCTCGAGTGCTGGTCAGGAGTGGCTTGACAAGGAAAGTCCTCGTCCTACCGTCGTTCCCGATCCTGCGCTCACCTGATCCCCCGTGACGCGGCCGCTGGCAGTTTCAGATCGTTTGAGCGACTTGCTACACCAAGCGATCCGGTATATCCGGTAGCGCGTAGCGAGCGTTCGCTCTTGGTCTGAAAGCGCCGAGTGAAGGACGTTTCGCTAATCGTTGGTTGAGCCGATATTTGGCGGAAACAACTTGCTAGCGATGAGATCCTCACCCTCGTGGATCTGTTGATCCGCGACGTGGCGTTGTTGCGGAGGCCCGTTCGGTTATGGGATCGACCGATCCCAGCGGCTAAGGCGCCGACATGGTGTTGCACCATATCCGCGAGCCGAGCCTGGTCGGGTTTAGCACCCAGCCAGCTGCCGAAGGCAGGCGTAAGCAAGGAGATGGAAGACATCTCCGGGGTCTGCGTCAGGGTCTTATAGCTGGCACCCTGGCGCAAATTAGCAGTCTGCTCGTCATTACGGACGAGAGAGACGCCACCGAGCACCAACGATTCCAGTGTGAAGACGGCCATTGCAGACCTCCGGCGATCTAGGAGAATGGTCATTGCCGCGGGCACGTAACAAGTGCCCGCATAGGTAATCGAGTAAAAAGCGGTTAGGGAACCCTCAAAAATCAAACATTCAGGCCGAACCGATCGACCTGTCAAGAGGCAGTGAAAGTATACACGCACATTGTGGAGAAAATAGGTCGATTCCTCTAGTAATCTGAGGAAACAGTATCTCCGCCACACCACAAAGACGTTTGAGCCAAACAAAGGTTCGCGCGAAATTTGGAAAAGAGAGGAAAATAACGAAACGCACCCTTGCGCTTGGCTACGGACTCCCATCGCGTATGCTGGTTAGAGCAGAGGATCGAGCTTCAGCGGAGCGGTGCGACGGTCGGAAAACCGGGTGAGATAATGGCTGTCAAGGCACGGACTTTCAACCTCGGCGAACTGATCGGCATCGCGCTGATCACGACGCTTCTGGTCGTAAATGCCGCCTTAACCTATCGCAATACTCAACAACTTCACGACAACGCCGAACGCGTGAGCCACGCTCATCAAGTGATCGATCTTACCAATGACGTCCTTCTGGCCCTGGTCAACGCCGAAACAGGAGAGAGAGGATACCTCCTTACGCGGCGTGAAGAATACTTGCAGCCTTACGACGCGGCTCTGCCGCGGTTGACCGAATGCCTCGCGCTGCTCAAGGAAAAAACCAACAACGATTCCTGGTGGCAACAAGAAGAGCAGCTGTCGACGTTGGAAAAGATGGCCAATGAGCGCGTAATCTTACTCAAGGATCGAATCGAGCGCGCGCAAGTTCATTCGGGATCCGGAAGCCGTTGCCGCTTCGCAAAAAGGCAAAAAGCAGATGGACGACATCCGCGCCTTGGTCGCGACTCTGGCGGAACACGAACACGAAGCCCTGAAGGAACGGGAACGCGACTCGAGCCAATCGTATCAGCTCGCCGTGACGACCGGCGTGCTGACGGCTGGCTTGGGTCTGATCGCGGTCGGCGCCTTTTTTGTGCTGTTGCAGCGCAGCCTCTACCAGCGCGAGAAAGCCGCCAGGGCGGTCAACGAACAGCGCGAATGGCTCAAAGTGACGTTGTCGAGCATCGGCGACGCCGTCATCGCAACAGACACCGAAAGCCGCGTGGTGCTGCTAAACCCTATCGCGGAATCCTTGACGGGTTGGACCCAGTCCGAAGCCGAGAAACAGCCACTGGAGACGGTCTTCAAGATCTTCAATGAACAAACACGGCAGCCGGTCGAAGACCCGACGCGGCGCGTGCTGCGCGAGGGGATAATTGTTGGGCTGGCCAACCATACGATCCTGGTCTCCAAAGACGGCATCGAGCGGCCGATTGAGGACAGCGCTGCGCCCATTCTTTATCACCAGCGACACATTTCCGGCGTCGTACTCGTCTTCCGAGATAACACCGCGCGACGAAATACCGAGCGCGAGCGGCAGCAGCTCCTGGAGAGCGAGCAATCCGCGCGTTCGCAGGCGGAAGCCGCCAAGGAGCGTTTGGCCTTTTTGGCCGAGGCCAGTGCCGTTCTGGCGTCATCGCTCAATTACGCGCAGACGCTGGAGGCTGTCGCTCGGCTCGCCATTCCGACCCTGGCCGACTGGTGTTCCGTCGAGCTTTTGACCGGCGAACCCGAATCGTTGCAAAGAGTGGCTGTCGTCCACAAAGACGCTTCCAAGATCGAGCTGGCCAGCGAGTTGCGACGCCTCTATCCACCCGATCCAGAAGTGCCAACAGGTACCACCCGGGTAATGCAGACGCGCAAATCGGAATGGGTCGCCGAGATCACCGACGAGATGCTGGAAGCCGCCGCGCGCGACCCGGAGCATTTGCGCATCATGCACGGGCTCGGTTTGCGCTCGGTCATCATCGTTCCCCTGATCGCACGGGAAACCGCGCTCGGGGCCCTTCTGCTCGCTTCCGAAAAAGAGGGCCGCCAATTCACTGAGGAAGATGTCGCGCTCGCCGAGGATCTGGCTCGGCGCTGCGCCACCGCGATCGATAACTCGCGGCTCTACCGCCAGGCTCAAGAGAGAATCCAACAACACCGCCGCATGGAAGAGCAACTGACATTTCTCGTCCAAGCTTCGGGAACATTGACGAGGCGCCTGGAGCCAAACGCCGTTCTGACGTCGATCCTGCAAGTCGCGCAGCAATTGCTGCCCGCAGATGCCCACGGTGTCTGGCGCTTTTTTGCACCGACCGGTCGGTGGGGCCTGGTATCGTCGGCGGGCCTGTCGGAGAACTATCAACGGTCGACAATCGAGATACTTCAGCGGACACCGCAAATGTCCGAGACACCCTTCGTCGCCGAAGACGTGTTTCAAATGCCTTCCTTAGCCGACCGCCGCGCGGGTTACGAAGCCGAGGGGATTCGGTCCTTTCTGGCCGTGCCGTTGCGCCAATGATGAGATTTGCGGCACTCTCACCATTTATCATCGACAACCCCATCGCTTTGACGACGCTGAAATCCGTGTCGCCTCGGCTATCGCCAATCTGGCCAGCTCCGCCATTCAGTCGGCGGATTTATTCGGCGAGCAAGCGCGCCTCCGGGCCGCGGCGGACGAGCAGAAGGAATGGTTTCGCATCACGCTGTCGAGCATCGGCGACGCGGTGATCGCTGCCGACCCCGAAGGCCTCATTACGTTTCTCAACCCCATCGCTCAGGATTTGACCGGTTGGGCCCAGGCGGAAGCGTTTGCGCGGCCGTTGGCTGACGTCTTCCACATCGTTAACGAAAAGACCCGCGCACCGGTAGAGAACCCCGCCATGCGTGCGCTCAAGGACGGCGTCGTCATCGGTCTGGCGAACCACACCATCTTGATCGCCAAGGACGGCACCGAGCGCCCCATCGCGGATAGCGCCGCCCCGATTCGCGACGAAACCGGAACGATCCACGGCGTCATTCTGGTGTTCCGCGACGTCACCGAACAGCAACGTGCCGAACACGAACTAATAACCACAAAAGAGATCGCTGAAAGGCGAGCGGCGGAATTGGATTCGGCCATCGAAAGTATGCCCGACGCCGTCTACTTCGGTAACGAGGGCGGCGTCACCAAATGTAACGCCAACGGCCTCAAAATGCTTGGCGTGAAGTCGCTTGCCGACCTCCAGGCCGACATTAATGAGCTGGGGGAAAAATTCGCCCTCCGCTGGCCGGAAACGGGTGCATCGCTCAATCCAAACGAGTTGCAGATCGCGCGCGCTTTGCAAGGCGAGACCGTGATCGACCAAGTCGTGGCCCGTGCGCGGACAATGGCCAAGATGTCTACATCCGGGCGGCCTCGGCTCCCATTCGCTTGAATGGCCGAATCATCGGAGCGGTCTCGGTCAACTCGGACATCACCGACCAAAAGCGGTCCGAGCTCATGAATCGGTTCCTGGCCGACATCAGCGAGGCGCTGGTCGGCTCGCTGCATTATCAAAGTATTTTGCGACGCATGGCCGAAATCACCGTCCCCTTTCTGGCCGACTTCTGTTTCTTCGACGTCATCACCACCGACAACCGGCTCGACCGTGTCGGTTGGAAGCATGTCGACCCAGCGAAAGAAGGCCTCTCTGCGAAAGTACGACAATTCGCCCCTTCTTTGGATTCGGAAACTCATCCGGTCGCCATCGTCATTCGCACGGGCCGACCGGTTTTCGTGCCAGAGGCGAACGAAACTTGGTTTCGCATCGCCGCCGGGTCTGTCGAACATTTGGAATACATGCAAAGCCTGGAACTCACTTCGATTATCATCGTCCCACTGATCGTGGGTGGTCAGACCCTCGGCGCGCTGACGTTCTGCTATAGCGACTCGAAACGGCGCTACTCGCTCGATGAACTGCGCTTAGCGGAAGAGGTCGCCCGCCGAACTGCCTTGATGGTGGAAAACGCCAGGCTCTATAGCCAACTACGAGAGGCGGACCGGCTCAAGGATGAGTTTTTGGCCATGTTGGCGCATGAGCTTCGCAATCCGCTGGCTCCCATTCGCAACAGCCTGCACATCATGAAGCAGCCCGCGATTAATCCCGAAATGATTTCGCGCGTCCGCGACATGGCCGAGCGGCAAGTGCAGCACATGGCCCTCTTGCTCGAACGATCTTCTCGATGTATCGCGCATCAGCCGCGGTCGAATCGAGCTGCGCAAGGAAACGATCGACCTGCCGGCGTTGGTGAGCCGCACCCTCGAAGCCGTGCGACCGCTGCTCGAGGATCGCCAACATGAACTGACCGTTTCGCTGCCGACGCGCCCCTTGTTCGTTCAGGGGGACGCGACGCGGCTGGAGCAAATCTTGACGAATCTCGTCAACAATTCCGCGAAGTATACCGATCCGGGCGGACATATCTGGGTGTCCGTCGAGCGTAGCGGCGGCGGGATCGTGTTACGAGTCAAGGACACGGGAATCGGCATCGCCCCGGAGATGTTGCCGCGCATCTTCGATCTTTTTGTCCAGGTCAAGCGCCGCGTCGATCGCTCGCGCGGCGGCATCGGCATCGGCCTGACGCTCGTCCGCAGGTTGGTCGAGTTGCATGGCGGCAAAGTCGAGGCCCGCAGCGCTGGCTTGGGGAAGGGCAGCGAATTCATCGTGCGGCTCCCTGAAGCGCCCGTGGAAGCCGTCGCGGAAACCGCAGCCGCACCAAGTTTCGATAAGCCAGTAGGTGCCGCCGCGCCACGCCGCGTGCTCGTCGTCGATGACAATACCGACGCCGCCGAAAGCCTCGCACTGTTGCTGAGGCTCCAAGGTCAAGAGGTACAAGTCGCCTTTGATGGCTCCAATGCACTCGCCACGGCGGCAACTTTTCGTCCGCAAATCATATTCTTGGATATTGGCATGCCTGGAATGGATGGCTACGAGGTGGCACGACGACTGCGCCGAGAGCCCAATATGGAGAAAGTCACCCTCGTGGCGCTCACGGGCTGGGGCCAAGAAGAGGACCGCCGGCGGTCGCAAGACGCTGGATTCGACCTGCACATCGTAAAGCCGGTCGAGCCGGAAGCCCTGCAAGAGTTATTTGCCAGTTTCCGATGAAAGCATCTCATATCAATTGATTTTGATGCGTTTGGCGCGCCAATTGCATAACAATCTCTTCACCCATTGTCAAACGTTTGCTCTCTGAGCAACCAGGCGTTTACGAAAAGAGGTGTTATTATGTATCGCACCATGTTTTCAAAATGGATTCTATCCTTGGCCGGCGTTGCCGCCCTTTGTCTAGCTGCAACGGATGCCCATGCGCAACGAAGAGGCGGCGGCGGTCGTAGCGGCGGAAGCCGTGGCGGCTCTACGTATCGAGGCGGCGGCTCTTACAACGGCGGCGGCTATAATCGTGGCTATTACGGCGGCGGCTATAATCGTGGCTATTATGGCGGTGGCTTCTATCCCGGAATTGGAATCGGCGTCGGACTGGGCGGCTATGGTTACGGTGGCTACGGTGGCTACGGCGGTTATTCTAACGGCGGATATTATAACCCCGGTGTCGTCTACGCAGACAACGTCGATACTTTTAGCTCTCCCCAGTACATCTATTCCAACCCAACCCTAAGCGACTATAGCGGTGTCCCCGCTTACGCCTATGGCACAAATCCTAGTCCGATCCTCTCAACCCCAGATCAAGGCATACAACAGGCGACCTTCATCGACAATGGGACTACCTTTTCGTCGAATGGCTTCGCTCCGTTACCGAACAATGCAACGCCGGCTCCTTTCAACGGTACTGTAAATACGACGCCCATGTCGACCAATTCGGTTGCTCGTATCGAAGTTAAAGTGCCGGCCGACGCCAAAGTGTGGTTCAACAGTCTCGAGACGACCACGACAGGGACCACTCGCCTTTTCGAATCCCCACCGCTCCAACCGGGCCATAAGTATGCCTACGAGTTCAAGGCCCAATGGAACGAAAACGGCAAAACTGTCTCGAAGACTCGACAAATCGACGTCTTCGCGGGTGCTAAGCTCCAAGTGGAGTTCACGTCAGTGGGAACAAGCAATCAGGACGTGTCGAACCGTTGATTGACATAAGACTGACAGCGAATATGCTCAAACGCACAAAGCCACCGTGGGTCGATCGACGGTGGCTTTGTGCGATAACGTGCTATTTCAATGACATAGGCAAGTCAGTTAAACAAATGAGAAGCCGACTTCCTTCCCTGCACAAACCTTGTTTCTAGACAAAAAGAAGAAATGCTTTTAATTCCCCATTTTGCCTAGGGATTCCATGCAACCGCTGACGATGCGCGTTAGTTCGCATTTAATGGCACGGTCGTTGCATAGTAAGCCAACTCCTTTACCTTAAGACACGGTTGCGGATGCAACCGAAATCAACTTCAGGAGGCTTAGCATGTATCGCAAGACTATCGCACTGATCACCTTGATTGCCGCGATCTGGGCGTTCGTTCCTCAGCAAGCCGATGCATGCCATCGGAAACACAAGGGTGGCGCGGTCGTCGCCGAAACCGCCTGCGTTCCCGCGTACGGCGCGTATCCGACACCTAGCTATAACACGATGCCATACTCCTCGGGATATGCTAATCCCGGGTACAGTTATGGCCCGGGCTATAACTCACCCGGCGTCGGCGTTGGTGTCGGCGTCGGGTATGGTGGCTACGGCGGTTATGGCCGAGAAGGTTATTATGGTGGCGGCTTTGAAGGCGGCCGCGGCTATGGTGATCGCGGCATGTATCCGCACCGCTAATCCGTAAACTTCGCATCGCCTAAGTTCAAGTTTCGCACATTCCGGCGCGTAAATCTAGCGCTGGGGCCGGTGATTTTTGACGGTCCGTCGAGTCACATGTGCCGGGATTGGTTGAAAAAAGACGGCGAGCAGCTGTCTCATCCGACTCGGCTGAGAAGCTCGGTAATCTGGGTGAGCCAGGTTTTTAGGCGACACCGTTTTGGAAGCAGTGTGTCGGTTTTCTCTTGGCAACTGACACGCCGTAGGGTGGTCAAAAGATCAGCAAACGAAGGCTCTTGTTTGCGTCGATACCACGGGCGGTACGGAAACTGGAGGAAGCGGTGACCCATCTGGTGGAACCAGACGACAACCAGGCTATACAGCAGCAGAGCCATCGGTGCGGTCCGCTGGACGGCCAGGGGCAAGCGGTTGGCAGGGTCTTCCAGCCCCAAAAATTGTTTGCAATTCTCGAAGGTGCATTCGATGGCCCACCGGCACGCATAGGTGGAGAGGATGTGGCGGGCATCCCAGTCAAGGTTGGTGCAGTAAAACATTTGATCGGGCCTTTTACCTTGAAGATCACGTGTCAAGACGATGGTCAAAAGACGCTGGCCACCAGCCTTGTAGTACAAGGCTTGCTGGGTTTTGACCTGTAGGACAGCATGGAGTCCGAACTGATCGAAGTGGAGTTCCGTCCAGGGTCGCGTGGCGTCGTCGGCCCATTGGGCCATGTTCGGCAAACGTGTACCCTTCTTTCGTGGAGCCCCTTTGCCTTTTGTCGTACGTGGCTGTGGGAGAGCATAGAGGGCGCCTTTGGGATGAACGTGGCTGATCAAATGAACGTTGGCCGGTAGGTGGGACAGAACGCTCTTGCCGCCGTAGGCACTGTCGCCTGTAACGACGATTTCGTCTTGAGGAAACCAGGTAGAGACCAAGGAAATCAGCTCGACGGCCAGTTCGGGCCGGGTGCGATGGTTGGGGTCGGCCTTGGTCTTGGCGGCTTTGGCTTTGCTCTTTTTTCCCTTGGTGAGACCTTGGCGATTGCGATACAACCTCATGGTGATTGGTAAGGCAAAGACTTTGGTGGGTGCCCAGAAGGGGTGGGCGATGACGAGGCAGAGGACGACCCAATCGTGTCCCCAACTAACAAGAGGTTTGGCGCGGCTGGAGATGAGGGGATCGTAGTGCATGCCGGCGCCGTAAACAGTGAGGCCACGTTTACGACACAAGGTATCATCGACGGCCCACGACAAGGAAGCGCCCAGGGCGAACACGCGTGCCACTAATTTGGCCAGGTGCAAAGACAAGACATCCCTATCCCAGGCGGCATGACTGAAAAAGCGATGGAAGCGGCACCAGTGTCCGTTGTCGAGGTTGCCTCCCGTGAAGATGACGTCGGTGACGTAGCGGCGGCGTGGAGAGAGAACCCAGCCGGAGATGATCTCGACGAAGGTCTGAAAGGTTGGGGCGGTGAAAACAGGAACGAAATGCTGTAGCAGAGCAACGAAAGAGGCGGTAACTTCCATAGATCGGCTTCCTTGCCACGGGGCGACCTGGAATAGTAGATGATCCCAAGTTACCAAACCGAGCCGGGAAGCCGAACTTTTTTCTCCCGCGAGATGCTGCCAACAGACCCTAAAATGTGCGAAACTTGAACTAAGAGCCTATCCGAAAAAGGGGTCGGGTACCATTGCCGGAACGGCCCGAAGGGTGCTTCGCACAATGGTACCCGACCCCTTTGTGCGCCGTGCCAAGGCGTGACTTTTCAGTGGGTGCGAATCCCACCCGGCAACTGGTCGTTCCAGCCGGTAGCAATCGGAGCGGCAGTGGAGGTAACGAAACTGTCGAAGCCTTCGATGGAAAGGGTCGTTTGAGCGACTCCGCGAGCAGGCAGGCCGTAACGTGAGTGAACGCTGAGCAGGCCTCGAAACGGGTAATGTGGTAGCCGACCCAGCAAAGGGATGGGGAAGGCCGCAGACGCGAGGATACAGGGGGAACGACTTTAGCCCCACCCGCGTTGCCACCGGGGTAATGGCGACGGCATGTCGGCATAGGAAAGTTAACGCAACACGGGAAACCCCCTGCGGTGGCAGCAGTGCCAACCGGACGCCCGCGAGGGACAGGCCGGGCCGCTTGGGGTGGCGGAGAGGCTCGTAGTACCGCTGAAGCCGGGTAACGCCGGTGGAGGGAAGGGGCCTTGGTTCAAGGACAGCGTCCGAAGGAAAGAGAGCCAGGAGATTGGTGATGAGCCTAACACCTCCCGATACGGTTCGGAAACTCCAGGAGACGTTGCATGCCAAAGCGAAGAGAGCACCCACCTATCGGTTCTATGCGTTGTACGACAAGGTGTACCGGGCCGATGTGCTGGGCCATGCGTACCTGTGCTGTGCCGCTAACGACGGCGCGGCGGGGGTGGATGGCCAGACGTTCACGGACATCGAGGAGTACGGGCTGGACCGTTGGCTGGGTGAACTGACGGAAGAACTCCGAAACAAAGCGTATCGCCCGCAAGCAGTCCGACGGGTGTACATACCGAAGTCGGATGGCAAACAGCGACCGTTGGGCATTCCAACGATCCGCGACCGCGTCGTGCAGATGGCTGTGTTGCTCGTCTTGGAGCCGATCTTCGAGGCGGACTTGCAGCCGGAACAATTTGCTTATCGGCAAGGCCGAAGCGCTCTGGACGCGATCGAGCAGGTCCAATTGTTGCTAGACAACGGGCATACGGAGATTGTCGATGCGGACTTGAGTGGGTACTTCGATAGCATCCCCCACGCCGAGTTAATGGCATCGGTGAGCCGACGGCTTAGTGACGGGCTACTACTGGCCCTGATCAAAAGCTGGTTGGAGGCACCGGTGGAAGACCTTGGAGATCGTGGGGACAAGCGTCGAACGACTCGCAACAAGGACGAGGGTCGCGGCACCCCGCAAGGGGGCGTGCTCTCACCGCTGCTGGCGAATCTCTACATGCGTCGCTTCGTGCTGGGCTGGAAGACAAACGGGCATGCCAATCGTCTTGAGGCGCGTATCGTCAATTATGCGGACGACTTTGTGATCTGCTGCCGTGGTACGGCTCTTGAAGCCGAGGCGGTGATGCGGCGCATGATGTCGAAGCTGCGGTTGACGGTGAACGAGACGAAGACCCGGGTTTGCCGCTTGCCGGACGAGACGTTTTCGTTTTTGGGTTACACGTTCGGTCGGAACTGGTCGCCGAAGACGGGGCGTAGCTACATCGGTCCCCGTCCGGCCGTCAAGAAGATCCACGGGATCTGTGAGGTGATCCGCGATCAGACCAGCCGAACGTGGCAGTGGTTGTCTTGCCGGGCGTTAATAACTCGCGTCAACAGCCGACTGGTGGGCTGGGCGAACTATTTTTGTCTCGGTAACACGGCCCCGGCCATGAAGCAGGTGATGGCGCACACCTGTCAACGGCTCCGTCAGTGGCTGGGTCGGAAGCACCGCGTGCAGGGTACGGCCCGACAGTGTTATTCGGATCGTTACCTGCGTGAGGACCTGGGATTAGTGTGGCTTCCAGGGCGACCGCGACCTCGCGTCTTGTGAGCGAACGCATGAGTTACCTTGTCCGAGAGCCGGATGCCTTAATAGGGCCCGTCCGGTTCGACGAGCGGGAAGTGGAAACGGGGCATGGCCGGGAGATTGAGGCACCGGCCAACGAAAGGGCCGGATACCGCTGGACTCGACCTAAACCACCGCGCCACTTCTCGACTCTACTTCGGATAGGCTCTAATATGGATACGAGCGTCGGAGTTGCTCCGACGCTCGTATCTTTTAACGATTCAATTTGCCACAAGAGCCACAATCCGAGCCGCGAAACCTTGGCTTGCCTTATTTTTCTCATTGGCAATCCGAAGTTTCATAGTGTGCGTTCCCGGCTTCAAATCCGCGGCGAAAATCACCGTGCGCGGATAGTGCAGGCCTCCACTGTAATGATGGTACAAGTCCGTTTTCTGATATAGTCCACCATCGATCGAGGCTTCGACAATTCCAGCATCAGGGCCGGCCAAGACATAGGCACCGATCGCTGTGCCACTGAACTCCATGCTCAATTCACTTCCCGCCTTCTCCCCACAAAGCATTTGAATGGTACGGAACCGTTCTCTACACTCACCTCGTAGTTTCTTCCAGTCTGGTACCTCCCGTTTCCAGCCCTCGTCAAGTACGGCTTTCTTCGAATCGAGAAAACGCCCATTCGCATAGTTATTGGCATCAACCGGCTTTTCGGGGAGTTCATGTTTGATGGGGACAGCTCCAGAGGGCAACGGATCCTTCCACGCGGTCTTGAGCAAGTCATCGATCAATGACGCACACAGTTCATTTCCTGGTTTGCCGGGATGTACGCCTCCATATTGTTGCCACGTCATCGTTTTCGCTTTGATCCGTTCGGCCAGCTCTTGGGCGAGATTGATGGTCGAGATTTTGTAATGCTTTGCAACCTCTTCATGGCTGGCAATCGTCAATGGAGTTTTACCCTCTTCAATGGCCTGGAGTATGGAGGGATTGACGAAGTAAGTGATCACCACGTCCGCATAGGGATTGTGTTCGCGCAGATGTCGAATGATGCCCTCCATGCCGCGAATACATTCCAGGCGGGTATGGCTGGCGTCTTGGTCATCATTGACCGCGAACTCAACAAACAGCAAATCGACCGGCCCTTTGTCGAGAACGTCGCTCGCCAGCCGAAAGGCGCCTGTCGTGGAACAAGTCGAAGCGATGCCGGCGTTCGTGAAAGTGAATTTCGTATTCGGGAAGCGCTTTTGAAGAAGGTCGGCCACGAGTGGCCGATAGCCGTTCATTTCGGTGATCGAGCCGCCAAGAAACGCGACATGGCCGGTCTTCTTAGTCTCAAACAGAATACGCGCGTTATTTAGGCTGCCACGAAGATACACATTTGCCCTCGGCACATCATGATAGGCTTGGCATCGACCATTCAAGAAGTCAGCACCAAGGAAGCAAATGAGAATTGTCCAAGCGATGCAATGATTAGGAATCATGGCTCATCCTAAATGAATTTTCCTGGTGAGGCTCAGGTTGGGTGCGCGTAGCTTATCGAAAAAACTCCTCTGGTAATAGCGCACATTTGTATCGTACCGTTTGCTTATCCAATTCACTTTGCTTTTTGTTACGGAGCGAAACCCAATGCATTCTTTCCTACGCCGCCACCAAGTCGCGACGCTGGCTTGGCTGCTGCTCGGCACCTTGTTGGCCTGTATCTGCTTCGGACCAGACCCGCCTGTTTACTCAGCCGCCTCGTTATCAAAACTCACGTTGGTGGGGGCAAACGTTGCTGGACCAATCGCCCCGGATGGTACGGAGATCCAGTGCGATCTACCCGCCAGCCAGCATCTCAAAAACATCGGTGGGTCCGATGGCGCCGGCCTCTGTGTCTTTACGTCGATCTCGCACCAGGCACGTTGGCAAGGTGTCGATGTCCTCGCGAACTTTCGGAACTGGATGCACTCCAAGCCGGGCGGGGGTTATCCCGAAAAAGTAGATGCGATGATTCAACGCATCTGCAAAGAGAAGCAAGCCACTGTACCCAATTATATTCAAGTTGAAGGCGACGACTTGGAAACTCTGAATCTCGCCCTCAAGACCGGTCGCATGCCTTGCGTGACCTACAGTTTTTCGCCCTCGGGCCGGTATGGAGGCCAACGAATTGCCCACATGGTCAACCTGGCCCATCTCGACTCGAAATGGGCCGCCGTCTTGGACAATAACTTTCCCGGAACGTATGAGTGGATGACTCCGGCGGAATTTCAGAAAACGTACGCTCCGGGCTGGGCGGTCATCCTCTTGGATGCTCCACCGCCACCAATTCCCCACAACTCCAATAGGTGACGCCCATGATCTACACTCTCATGATTCTAAGTTGGCTAATGATTCAGCAACCGCTCGACAATTACGAATGGATCGACCTTCCCGAATCAGGTCAGATGAGCCTGCGCAAGAATGGCGTGCAGGTCGGCATTTGGGTGCCGGACAAGGGTTACTTTGCCCGCCTGAGTTCTGGCAAGTTCGCGGAACAATCGAGCGAGCTGCCGATTCCATTGCCATTGAGGAAGCCCAACTTCGGCGTCGTCGAGAACAAAATCAATCCTCGGCCGACGTATCGGATCAATGGCCGAAACGCTGACCGAGCCGAAGTTCACGCGGCTTTGACCGGCGGCCTGCCGGACGATAGCGGCCTGTCGCGCTTGACCTTGATCGGCGCGAAGGCCGATTGCGACCGAGTCGCCGGCGATCTGGCGAATCACCCGGCGCTGGCCCCGTGTCGCGGCAAGCTGATTGTGCGCTCGTTCGCTCCCGACCACTGGGCCGTCAAGGATCTCGGCTTCAAGACAGACGGAAAGCCAACACTCTATTGTCAAACTCCCAATGGTCTAGTGCTCCATCGCCAGGACGATTACGAGGGCGGCCCCGAAGCCCTGGCCGAAGCGCTGCGTAAAGCAGATCCTGCCTATGATCCCAATAAGGATCCCGATAAACGCAAAAACGATCCCTCATCGCCCTTCCCGCCGTGCGCCGGATTACCAGGCTTGCTACTCGGCAGCGCGGCGATCGTTCTCGTTCTGACGACTATCTTTCGCAAAAAGTGAGAACTACCAATGTTATCTACAGATTTGCTCCAAGTTGCCTACATGCTCGGAGCCGCCATTATTGGTTGGCTCGTTCACCATAACTTCGGTGGGATCACGACCTCATCAGCGCCTACGGCGCCTCCCGCTGGAAATGCGCCGAATACGCAGGCACAGCCCGTATTGAGTTTCCTGCAACAGCTCACGCAGTTTCGGCAACAGTCGGATGAAATCTTGAATCTGCTGCGCCAATTCGTAAATGGCGATACCAAGGCGCCGCCACCTCCAGCGCCTTCAAGCGCGGCGGGAGGGACTGCCGGATCGCATTGATTGGAGGTCTGTGGCATCACTTGTATCTACAAATACGAGTGATGCCATCGACGTCCCGCGAATCACCAATCGAATACGACCGGCCTGCCATGACCTCCCTCGATTGCGGCATTCACAAACGTGGTTTCCCCTATCTGTCTCCGTCCCGCGGCCTCGTGTATATGGCCGAAGATATGGAGCCTTGGGCGAATTTGCTGCACACGTTGCAACAAATCCTCACAGCCAACATCGCGGTCGTCAAACGTGCGATCGAGAATTCCAGCGGGCGGCCCGTGGGTGATGAGCACCTGCGTGTCGTCTGGAATTAGTGCCCACTTGGCCGCAATTTGTTCGCCGCGCGGCAGATTAAAAGCCCAATCGAAAAACCACGGCTGCCAGGGACTTCCCCAAATTTTGATTCCTTCAATTATCAGCGCTTCATCCTGCAGGTAGATCGCATTGGTGACGAGCCGGTGCGCCTCATCGGGCGAATCCTGAAAACAAAAATCGTGATTACCGGCAATGAGTATTTTGTGCCGATGCGGCAACGTGCCAAGCCAGCGATTGAACGCCTCCAGGTCGCCCAGATCGCCGTGCCGCGTGCAGTCGCCGGCGTGAATTAGAATATCACCATCAGGAACCTCGAGTTCCTGATGGCGGGCGTGTGTATCGCTGATAGCTACAATCGTGGGCATGGCGAATTCACTCCAATCGATCACCGCTTCATCGTCCGTAAGATCGAGTCGACGTCGTAGACACAGCCGCCCCAGGTGCCGCCGCTCACGGCTTGCAAAGCGGCCCAAAGTTTTGTGTCGTCCGGCAAACCCGGATCGGCGCCAAGGTCTGCGCAAGGATCGGCCCGCGAGAATCGCCGTCCCCGCTTCCGCTCCAACGATCGGAGCACCGGCTTCACCCACGAGGTCAACGGTCCCTTCGAGCCGATTGCGATCAATCACAATCTGAATTCGATCGCCATCCAGCACCTTGCCAATCGGGCCGCCGGCCAAAGCTTCGGGTCCGACGTGGCCAATACAGGCACCGGTCGAGACACCGCTGAAGCGAGCATCGGTAAGAACGGCCACTTCTTTGCCGAAGCTCAGATGCTTGAGCGCTGAGGTGATCTGGTAGATCTCCTCCATACCAGCTCCCATTGGTCCTCTACAGATCAAAACGATGATATCGCCAGACTGGATACGATCGGGGCCATGACTCTTGATGGCCGCGATGGCGCTGCGCTCGCTGGTGAAGACACGCGCGGGGCCAACCTTCCGATAGATTCCGTCGGAGCCGACCACGGACGGATCGATAGCCGTACTTTTGATGACGGAGCCTTCGGGAGCCAGATTCCCCAGCGGAAATGTCACCGTCGAAGTCAGGCCGCGCTCGCGCGCGCGCTCGGGCGTCATGATGACATCGTCAGGATCAATGCCATCTTTATCTCGCAATACCCGACGCAGGATGCGGCGGCGTTCGGACTTCTCCCACCAATCGAGAATGCGCTCGAGTGGCTCACCGGTAACGGTGACGCAATTGAGATCCAGTAAGCCGAGCTTGCGGAGATGGAGCATTACCTCAGGTACGCCGCCGGCCAGGAAGACACGAACCGTCGGATGGCCTACAGGTCCATTCGGCAGGGCGTCCACAAGGCGCGGCACGCGGCGATTGATCGTGCTCCAATCCGCTACCGTTGGCCGACGTAGCCCCGCTTGATGCGCAATGGCCGGAATGTGCAACAGGAGATTAGTCGAACCGCCGAAGGCGGCATGGAGAGTCATCGCATTGCGGACGGCGGCATCGGTGAGAATATGCCTGGTATTGATCTTGCGCTTTTGCAAGTCAGCCACGGCCTTGGCCGAGCGGCTGGCCATATCAAGCCAGATCGGTTGGCCCGATGGCGCGAGGGCCGAGTGTGGCAGGCTCATGCCGAGAGCCTCGCCGACAACCTGGGCCGTTGCCGCTGTACCCAGGAACTGACATCCTCCACCCGGCGACCCGCAGGCGCGACACCCCAGCTCGGCCGCCTCTTTCAGCGTCAAAACTCCATGAGCAAAGCGAGCACCAATCGTCTGTATCTTACCGGCGTCTTCCCCATCCGAGGGTGGCAGCGTCACGCCGCCAGGCACCAAAACCGTGGGCAGGTCGTGACACGCGGCCAGGGCCATCATCATCGCCGGCAGGCCTTTGTCGCAAGTCGCCACGCCGATGACGCCGGCCCGCGTGGGCAAGGAACGTATCAGCCGGCGCAACACAAGAGACGCGTCGTTGCGGTACGGCAGACTATCCATCATCCCCGCCGTCCCTTGCGTCCGGCCATCGCAGGGGTCGGTGACGGCACCAGCAAATGGGATACAACCGATCGCCTTTAGCTCGTCCGCAGCTGCTTTTACGAGCAAGCCGACTTCCCAATGCCCGGTGTGATAGCCGAGCGCCGCCGGCGTGCCGTCCGGGTTGCGCAACCCGCCGGCCGTGCTCAGGATCAAAAACTCGCGCCGGCCAAGGTGATCGGGCCGCCACCCCATGCCGACATCTTGCGTCCAACCAAAAAGATCGCCGCTCGGCGCCTTGCGCAACAGCTCCTCGGTCAGCGGCAAACTACCGCCCGGCCCGGCCGCTTTCGTCTGGACGTCGAACAGGCTCGGATCGGAGTCGAGAAGAGCGGAATTGGCGGCGGTCATGACGGTTCCTCGTTGCGGCGGACGATGCTTGATTCTGCAACCGTAAAGGTTAAAGTGCTAGTATATCAGGCCGATCTGGTTTGCTGTTTTCCATCGAAGTGAGAGACTTGTGAAGGAGGCGCGGGATGCCGTCACCGTTTCCTGGAATGGACCCGTTTTTGGAAAGTCCGGACTATTTTCCGTCGTTTCACGCGCGTTTTATCATGTATCTCTGTGACGACCTTCAACCCCATCTTCCGGAACCTTATTTTGCGGAAACGTCTGAACGCCTTTGGATCGAGACGTCCGAGCGGCATATCGAGCCTGATGTTAACGTATTCCGAGTTGAAGTGCCCACCCCCGAACGGAAGGAGCGGGGCGGCGGAGTTGCGGTGGCCGAAGCAACGCTGACCGAACCGGTGCTCGTCATTCCCCCAATCGAAGAAAGGCGTCAACTATTTCTCGAAATCTACGCGCGCGGCGATGGTGAACGCCTCGTAACATCAATCGAAATGCTGTCGCTCAGCAACAAAACCGGGGGCGAAAAGGGTCGAGGCGCCGACTGCGCAAGCAAGGCGAAGTGCTGGATAGTCATGTCCATCTGGTCGAGATCGATCTCTTACTGCGCCGGACAGCACACAACTGCTGTGCCTTTAGAGTACTGCGCTCGAAAAGACGGGGCCGTTTCATTATCACGTCTGTGTCAATCTCTTTGACCAGCGAGAACAATATCTCATCTACCCGATTATACTCGACAAGCCTCTGCCGACTATCGCGATCCCGTTACTCCCTGGCGATGCTCCCGTGAAAGTCAATCTCCAAGCCGTCTTCGATCGTTGCTACGACACAGGCCCCTATCGCCGCCGTATCCGCTATGCCGAGCGCGAGATCGTGCCGCCCTTGTGCCGGCCTGGAACGACTGGGTGGCGAAAGTGTTGGAAAAGTAGACCCAGCGCGTTTCCGTGTTGGTATCTTGAACGTCCCAAAGGTGCCCCATGGCAAAGAAGCGAAAGCGACGATCGGACGGCGACGACATCGATTCCAATGGCGTGGTCACGGTGCGCCAGAAATTCTATATGTGGGATAGCCACCAAATCCCAGGTTTGCTCATCGCCATGAGCGTGTTTGGCGGCGCGGTATGTATTGTGCTGCTCGTCGGCCTGGCGTTGACGCGCAATCCCATCATCGTGGGTGCTCTCTGCCCCTTTGTGGTCGTCGGCTTCGGCGCGATCTTGGCCGGCTGTCTGTATTTCCAGGGCACGACGAAACCGCGCCTCGAATTCGACGACTCCGCCATGCGCTTTTTGCGAAATACAGACGACATCCTCGGCCAAGTTCCTTATACGAACATCGCCTCCGTGGAATTGGTCGATCGCGTCACGGAGTATTACGACCACCGGGGCGTGCGCCATGAAGCTGCGCCATTTTTTCCTGGAGATCTTTCTTATCAACGCCAAAGAGGAATACACCTGGTGGCCCGCCATGCACACCCGGGAAGCGTTCGATATCGAGATCGCCAATCATTTCGTCCGCCCACTCTCCTACATCCGTTCACGAATTCTCGATGGGGTCAATGCGCATCGCGAATATAAGCGGGATGAGGGGCCCCGGCGGGATCAGCATTTCTGAGAGACGCTTTGCCATTGGTCACTCTCCTCACTTTCGATCCGCTGGGATGTATGGGATCAATCCCTTTTTGAAGGCAATTTCCTGCGCCTGCCTGGGAGCATCTCGAATGTCAACCATGAGCCCATTAACCTGAAGGATCCACACCATTGGGTTCTTCTCCAAATTGCTCGCCACGGTCCAGTTCGGGTCAAGCTGGTGCATCCGAAACATCTTGCGGATTGCCGCCAACTTCGCCGCGCCGCTGCTTGGGCTGGTACCGAGATAATGATCAATGTCTGTGGACCGCATATAGGGGGTCTGGGTCTTATCGTGTAGGAAGTTGACACCGCCCACCGCCCGCACGATACCGCTCGCCCAGGCATTCGGGCTGCCGTGGAGTAGGGGCGAGGGTCGTTTGCGACCCAGCTTTTCGGCGAGCTTGCGGCAAAGCACGGCGTACTCTTCATTCAGATGCTCTTTGCAAAACCGATCGATCAATCCGTGGATGACATGCAGGGCCTCATCCTTTTCCTCTTTCGATGGAGGCTTTGGGATTGACTTGGATTTTGGCACTTTCACCGGCAAAGGCTCGTCCGACAAAGGCAGGGACGTGATGATCCCATGCCGTGCTTTCGCTTCCTTATAACTCTCGTTGAGACCTCGTCGAATGCCCGGGCCGAAGAACACGTTGTAGCTGCTCATCAATCCATCGTAGACGATCACGCCCTTGAAGGGTAGCAACACAGTCTGCGTCAGGAGCGGCATGTGCGGCCCGATCAGTTCCGCGAACGGGTCCGTCAGTGCGAGGACGCCATAGGCGATGGTCGGTCTCGGCGTCGAAAGAAACACGGTGTATGCCTTCAGTTCACGAAAGACGTAGAATTTGCCGGCGACCAGATGCCGCCACGAACCGACGATCTCGAGTTCGTCGTCCGACATGCTAGCCGGGTTTTCAGCGATAAAGGAATCGATCAGATCGACATGTTCATTGAAAGCGTCACGGACCTTGACACGAACTTCCGGCGGCAGCGCCGCGAACTCGTCGGGGTTGGCAATTCTATCGGGAAGGACTTTGAGACGCTGGTCCACGAAGAACATCAACGAGCGGTGCAATTTGAAGAACAATTGGGCATCAGGAAAATCGAGCATCATAGAGTTCACCAACTACGAAACCGGCTTTGTCGTCTCCCTGTGGGCATGATGCGGTTGTTATACTCCGGCTGTGCCGGGGCGTCGTTAGCGTTCTGGCTGGATCGGTTCAGTGTAAGCGCGGGGTTCCTTGATTCGCACCGAAAAAGAACGGCCTTTCGCCGAGTGAAAAGCGACTTTTCGCGAAGTAATTTTCGTGCGGAGCCAAGCGGGAGGTAGGATAACGCACATGAATACCGTCATTTTACTCGGCGACTCGATTTTTCGATAACGAACGCTATGTTCCAGGCGGACCGTCCGTCCGTCAGCATCTCGGCAGATGTCTTTCTCCTGGTCTGCGGCGCAACCTTATTGGCCCTGGATGGTTCGATTACGGCCGATGTTGCCGGCCAGCTTGCCAAGTTGCCGGCCGACGCAACGCACCTTGTAGTCAGTGTCGGCGGTAATGATGCGCTCGGACATAGCGTTCTTATCCAAACCGAGCCGGCTTCGTCTTTTGCCGAAGTGCTGACACAGCTTGGAGAAATTCAGGCGGAGTTTCAGAAAGAGTATCGGCAGATGTTGCAACAAGTCCGTTCGCTCGGCAAGCCGACGGTGGTTTGTACAATTTACGACGCGATCCCCAATCTCGGACTCGCAGAGAAAACTGGCCTATGCTTGTTCAACGATGTGATCATGCGCGAGGCGGCGCGGGCGAGCGTGCCGGTGATTGATCTTCGACTGATCTGTTCGGAGTCGTCGGATTATGCCAAATCGTCACCCATCGAGCCATCGGCCTGGGGCGGCGACAAGATTGCGCGAGCCGTCGGTCGAGTTGTTGCGGGACACGATTTTGGCAATGGTGGATGTCGGGTGTATGGATGACGGCAAGCCGCCGAAGATGGGCTGTCGGAACTTTTTGGTCCGGCTTGGCCATGAGGCCGCTCGTTGGGGCGGGCTGATTACATCATAGATGATCCGCGTGTAAGCGTCAGTTAAGTTGCTGAACGGTTGTTCTTTTCGTAAACCGTCGTTCCCAAAAGGCAGCCCATTGTCCCTTTTCGCTGCGGTACAGCGCCCGCACGTGGCACAACGCGTGCGCCCCGTTCTCACCCCAACGCATGCCCGCCCCTTTCAGACGCTGCCCCACTACCGTCTTGCACGCGCTTTCCACCACGCCGCTGCCAATCTGCAATCCGTCCGCTAGATACTCCGGGTACTCCATCCGATGCACATTGTTTCCGAAGTATCTCTCCACTTCTTCCCTCTGGTCACGCAACGTCGCCGACATCCGCTCGGGCCAAGTCCAGTTCTCCAATACGCCCAGCGTCGTCGCCCCTCCCTCCCGCTTGAGCAGACTACACCACTGCTCCGCCTGAGCCTTTGCTTTTTCTTCGTCCGTCAGGTACAAGGCTTTGGCCAACTTCTCCAGGTAGCTCGCCGCGTGCCAGAAGTCCAAAATCAACACCAGGTCCTCACGGTTAAAGTTAGTCTGCATGAACGCCTCCAACCCGTTGCCTCCATCGGTCAACGCCACCCACCTTTGGGCTTTCTCCATGCCCACATGGGCCGCCTGCCGACGCAATAACGGGCCTAACTGGTCCAATGCATACAGCCCGCTCAGATAACGCACTTGCAAGCAGGGCGGTGGTTTGCCCGGTGGCTGGAGCCAGGCGTCACCGGGATACGGATTGTAGACACCAGCAACATAAGCCATCCGGCCTTCCGCTTTGGCACCGCGGGGGCCCTGTTGACGTGTGCCCGTTGCATCCACAGTCACATAGGCCACGCTGCGTCCCTGGGCATCCTGATACCACGGCCAAAGCACCGCCAAACCAAAAAGGATGCCGTCGGCCATGCACTTCTCGATCCGTTGCCCCACGTCTTCGGTGGTGCGTTGGACCGTCGATTCGGACACATCGACTCCCGACATCTCCTGGAGTAGTTCTGCTCCCCTCTCGAAGCTATCGCAAACGCCGCCCGCTAAGGTGGTCAGTTGTTCGGCCGCGGGCGTCAACGACCGTGTCGTGATGCCGGCTCGCTCGTCGAACGGGGCATAGCCCCGCGCAACAGCGGCAGTAGTAGTAGGCGCGTCGGTAGCCGATGGTGCCGAAGAGGCTAACGAGTCGACGGGGGCGGTCACCGTGAAAGGGAGCGGCATGGTCGCAGTCGGGGCAGGTCACTGAGGAGGATTCGTAGCCGTTTTTTTTTGAGCCAGGCGTTTTTCATAGGCTTTGGCGGCGATTTTCAGGGCAAGGTCGCGGATCTTGAATTCGGTGGCACCAAAGAGCGTAGCGGGTTCCGCGTCCACAAGCAGTTGGGCCATCTGGACCAACTCATCTTGCGAAAACTCAGCAATGGCCGCGGCCAATTCCTGGACTTGGTCTTGCCGGGTTGGGGTGTCGACGGACATCGTTGCTTCTCCGAGCGGGGGGGCATTCTTGTCGGATCGTCCTACCGCTGATAGGTGTACAAAATTTCCACCAACTTTTCAGCTGCTCACACAGAACCTTGTTAGTAAGAGTTCTTTTCTTGACAAACGCTGGGCTATACCTGGCGACCAAGTCGTCTTTGTGAAGGATGCAGTGTCGATCTGGTCCGTACTCAAAATGTGAGACCTAATGGATACAGTAGAGGCGTACAAGGACTTTACATCTCGCCTGAAATTGCTCGTTAGCAAGCACCCGACGCTCATCACCACGACGCTGAGCAACATCTTCACTATGCGGCTGATTGGAAACAAGACTCATGGCGATCTCGCAGAAATCGCCATCGCCGAGTTCATCAATCAGTACATGTATGACTTTCGCTCCATTCATGTAGGTAAGGATCTCTATCGCGCGAAGTCCCAGGAAGAGGACATCAAGATCATCAACGAAATCACAAAGGCGGAATTTCCCGTCAGCCTCAAGGCATATGGGGATGGTCCTCTTCAGCTTTCAACGGACAAGACCTCGTCAATGTTCCCACGACTACAGCTAGAAGGCGCGGAGATCGTTGATCCCAACAAGCTGAAAACGATCTTTGATGACCCAGCCTTTTCCGCTTTCACCAACATCAATGTACTTCCACTTATCTACGATGAGAAAGCGCAGCGGTGTAACATTATGGTGTTTGATCACATGCGAGCGCGAGCGGCAACCGCACGAATTGCTTTTGCGACTATCGGGCGAGGGAGAAAATATCCGGTATATAGATTCTACGATGCCCAGGGCGACTATATCTGCGAGGTTCGTTACGGGAACGCAGCGGCCAATGCTCTTCAACGTGGCCTTTGGACCCATACCAAGAATGGTCTGAAATACTTCGACAGTATCACAGGCTGGATCAGTTATTCCCACAATCATATACTGGTAGCCTTGTTCTCACATGCGCTGGTCTCCTCGGAAGCAGGACACATTTCCGCTCTTGAGAAGATCAAGGAAGACATCGTTTTACTCAAGGAACGGGCTGGACTGAAACAATGACTCAGCAGATGTCACTTTTTGGCGACTATGTTGTTGATCCACCAACAACCGAGGGAATCAAGTATGCCGGGTCCAAGCTCAAACTGCTCGCGAAGATTCTCGAGTTGGCAAAGAGGACGGGAGCCAAGACCGTCCTTGATGGATTTTCCGGCACAACGCGGGTTTCGCAAGCCTTCGCCAAGCAAGGCTATCGGGTGATTTCCAACGATATCGCCGTTTGGTCGGAAATTTTTGGCAAGTGCTACCTCTTAAATCGTTCCGACCGATCCGCTTACGCCGACTTGATTGAGCATCTTAATGGCCAAAACCCCAAGGAGGGCTGGTTCACACAACATTATGGCCCCGACACAAGTGGAAAAGCTACATTGAAGGAATTGTTGAAAAAGCCGTGGCAGTTGCACAACACGCGAAAACTTGACGCCATTCGGGAGGAAATTGATCGCCTATCGCTTTCTGAAATCGCAAAAGCTGTTGCGCTGACCAGCTTGATTCTTGCACTGGATCGGGTTGATAGCACGCTGGGTCATTTTGTTTCCTATTTGAAGGATTGGTCTCCTCGCTCATTCAACGAACTTCGTCTCGAAATCCCACGCCTCTTCGCCAACACAGTTGACCATGAAGTGAAGCGACAAGATGTTTTTTCGTTGGCGCGGAGCGCTGTTGATCTGGCGTACTATGACCCACCTTACGGCTCGAATAACGAAAAAATGCCTCCTTCTCGTGTTCGCTATGCTTCCTATTATCACGTTTGGACGACGGTCATCCTGAACGATCAGCCGGAGTTGTTTGGTAAGGCGCTGCGCCGAAAGGACACCTCCGACAAGGTTGCTACCTCCGTTTTTGAAGAATTTCGACGTAATCCGGCCACGAACCGATTCATTGCTGTTGAGGCAATAGAACGGCTAATCAAGAACACGGAAGCACGCTGGATCCTTTTGTCATACAGCTCCGGGGGTCGCGCCACTGCTGACGAACTAAACGAGGCTCTCCAGCGAAACGGGACTATTGTTGAGGTCGTGGAACTCGATTATAAGCGCAATGTCATGGCGGATATGAAATGGACCAATGATTGGATTCGTGAAGCGGAAGCTCCTAATCGAGAGTTCCTTTTCTTATTGGAAAAGGATGGACGCACGGAATGCGGTACTCCTCATGAACCGTGCGACGTCAACAAACATTGAAATGATGGAGGCCGGTATTCCCGACAGGACTCTCGCCTATAATCCGGAAAAAACCGAGCCTGAAGTGTCAGCGAAGGGCCTTTGTATTTTGAAATACAAAATATCCTTCGCTTACGCTTCAGGCTCGGACGTACATCGCCCCTCACCGATTCTCATACTTCATCATAATCTCCGCCCTTGGCACGCCGGCTAGTTCCTCGAAGCCGCCTTCTTGGATGATGTCGGCTAGTTTCGTCACGTCGCGGTAGTACTTGCCATCGGGGCGGCGGCCTGTGAGTTTGCGGCGTAGGTCCTGACACAGAATATCGGCCGACGACCTCAAGGCCTCGCTCTTTTGTTGGTTGCCCCACAGCGATGTTACAACGATGACGATGTTGTCCTGGATGCGCTGGGACAGTTCCGCGATCAGGCATTGGCGGTCTGTGAGTTTGATCTGGTGTTTCTCCATGGCCCCGGATAGTTCGGCACGGAGCTTGTTGAAGTAACCGGCGGCGAAACCGAGGTGGTCGGCCAGGCGCGGCTCCATACCGGGGACGTTGGGTGTGGACCAGCCTGTGAACATTTGGCCGAACTTCCACATGGCGTAGGGCCAGAGTTCTTGCCGTAGTTTCCAGGCATGGATCGGGTTGTAGGGCGACAGGGTCTTCATGTGGTTGCGTTGCAGAGCTTTGCCGATCGGCTCGAAGAACTTCTTGCCATGTTCCTTGACCAGCGACTTGAAGAACGCCATGCCCAGGACTTCGCCTTCGCCCTCGTAGATGCACGGAGCCAGGAAGTCATAGATGTTGTCGCCGAGCAGATGGCCTTTGAGGAACGATCGGCCTCCATGTGTCTTCATGAACAGTTCGATGGCACATTCCTTCATCGACTCGCTGCCGAAAATTTTGGCGATGATGCACTCCATCTCGCCGCGATAGCCTTGGTCGATGAGCCATGAACCCCAGTTGACCAGGGCGTCGGCCCCGGCGATCAGGGCGGCGGCGCGGCCGATGCGGCGCTTGACCAGCTCACGGCGGGCGATCGGCTGGCCATAGGTGCGGCGGAACTCGGCCCAAGGAAGCATGTTGGCGAGCATGACGCGCATGCTGCCCGACGCGCCGGCGCAGAGCGAGAGTCGACCGAGATTGAGGCCGTGATAGGCGATCGTCAGGCCGTCGCCGACGGGAGGCTTGAGCAGGTTCGCCTTGGGCACGCGGAAATTGTGGAAGCGTATGCCGTTGTTATAGGCCTGGCGGAGTGCATAAAGGCCATAATTGACGATCTGAAATTGCTCATTTTCATGATGCGGCAGATCGACGACGAGGACTGCCGGCTTGTTGTCGAGCAGGACGACGACGCCGGCGGTTCGGCCGGGGACGACGTTGGTGATGAACAGCTTTTCGCCGTTGAGAACGTAATCTTCCCCATCGAGCGTGGCCGTGGTGCGCAGGGCGGTCAGATCGGAACCGGCCGCCGGCTCGGTCAACGCGAAGCCCGAGAGAGCCTCGCCGCTGGCCAGGCGTGGCAGGAAAAACTGCTTCTGCTCCGGCGTGCCAAAGGTGCGGACAGGATCGACGGCCCCGATGCAACCATGAATCGACGCCAGGCCCGCGATCATCGGATCGCGCGTTGCCATGCGCGTTAAGAAATGGGTAAAGCGCTGAAACGGCACCCCTTGACCGCCGTATTTCGGCTCGATGAGCAAACCCCAATAGCCGACCTTGCCCAGCTCGGCAAGCACCGCGGGCGAGACCTTGCCTTTGTCGTCGTGAATCGTGCGGCTTTGGTGAGCGCGCTGCACGATTTCGAGCGAATCGTTCATGGTCCGATCGCACGGCGCCGACGCGGGCAACGGCGGCGGATTGAACATCTCAACGGGCACGGCGCCATCCCAGAGGGCGCGATGCACGGGACTATGCGACGTCTGATATTCAGGCCGAAAGAGCGATTCGACCTGGTCGTCGGCCTTGTCGAGGGCGCCGGTTCGCCGGGATTCTTCTTCGGATTTGCCACCCAGCCGCAACGCGGTCTCGGCGAAACTCTGCTCGCGGTCCGGAGGTGCTACGGGAGTATCCATGAAAGGGCCTCACGAATGGAGAGTGATCGGATAGGCAAAGGGGCGAATATCTTGAGAGAATTCGAGGTCGTCTGAAAGTATTGTATACCATGAAACGGTCGCAAGGCGATTCGGGCAAGGCTTTGAGCAACGTGAGGCCATTCGTCAAAACGAGTGGATCAAACAGCCCTGCTTCGCGGAGTAACAATAGACGAGACGGCGACGAGGTTCGAGCCGATGGCGATCAGCCAGACGAATGCGATCCTCCAATACCTTCGTGATGCCATTGGGCAGGGCGAGGCGGAGGAGTCCGACGGCGAGCTGCTAAACCGCTTTCTGAAGCGGCGCGAAGATGGTGCGCTTGCGGCTTTGGTGCGGCGGCATGCCGCGATGGTCTGGGGTGTCTGCCGTCGTTTGTTGCGTGGCCATCATGATGCCGAAGATGCCTTTCAGGCGACATTTCTCGTCCTGGTCCGCAAAGCGGCGGCGATCCGCGACAAGGAGCTGCTTGCCAACTGGCTCTATGGCGTGGCTCATCAGACGGCGGTGCGCGTGAGAGCGACAGCGGCGCAGCATGGCAGGCGCGAGAGACAGGTAATCGATATGCCGGAACCGGTCGTGGCCGAGGCCCGTGGCGATGATCTTCTGCCGCTCCTGGATGAAGAGCTGAGCCGCCTGCCGGAGAAATTCCGGGCCTTGATTGTCCTGTGCGACCTCGAAGCCAAGACGCGCAAGGAGGTGGCCCGGCAGCTTGGCTGCCCCGAAGGCACGATCGCGAGCCGACTGGCACGAGCGCGAGCGCTGCTGGCAAAACGGCTCGCTCGGCGCGGTGTTGTGGCGTCCGGTGGGATGTTGGCGGAAGTCTTGGCGAATGGAGCGGCAACGGCTTCTACCCCGGTTGCGGTGGTAGCCGCGACGATCGAGGCGGCAACACTGGTCGCGGCGGGACAAAGAGTGGCTGTCGGCCTGATCTCTGCCAAGGTGGCGGCGCTTACAGAGGGAGTGGTGAAAACTATGTTGTTGACCAAGCTAAAAACGGCGACGGCCGTGTTCTTCATCGGCCTCGTCACAGTTGGAATCGGCCTGTTTTCCTATACGACCCTGGCCAAGGCACAGCCAGAAGCCCAGCAACGCGGCGCCGATGGCGACAAACCAATCCCGTCGAAGGAAGCACCGCCGATCAAGGGGCCGGATCGGAGTAAGGAAATGAGCGACGAAAAGACGGCAGCGCTGGAAACACCCAAGACCTACAAGGGGCTTTCCGCCAACATAGCCATCGACAAGACCGATTACAAAACAGACGACGCAATGAAGGTGACGATCACCATCACCTGTCAGTCAGAAGGCTACAAGTTGTTCAACCCCGCGTTCAATGGTCTGCTACAGCGCCCCGGCCGCCTGATCATTCGCGACAAAAATGGCAAGGTCGTCAATCGACTACTTGACTTCAAGGGTGGATCACGACGAACGCCCAATGAAGCCGACTACGTGCGGGTGCAAAACGAGGGCTTCTTTGGCAGCAAGATCACTGTTTATCCGACACGCGGCGACTCCGCGGACCTGCCGGTTGGTGACTATACGATCCAATTAGTCCTCCACGGCTTGCTTCTCCCTATGGACGGCGGCGATAAAACAAAAGAAATCGCCACGTCGAATATCGTCCCATTTCGGATTGTCGGGAAAGCAGACGCCATCGAGCGGAAACCTGTGAGCAACACCATCGCCTGGGGCAAATCTGTAGACGGGCTCCAGGTAGGGATCGCGTTCCGCGACGGTGAGCCATCGTCGTATCACGCGGGCCAATCGGTTAACTGCCTCGTCTATCTCCGCAATACGGGAGATACAGAAGTCACTGTTTCGCACATCGAGCCCGTGTTCGAGGAATTCCTGCCCGTGGTGGTGGATGCCGCCGGCAAGAGTTACAAGATCGTGAATGGGCCAATGAATCTGGGCCTTGTGTCGATCGTGAAACGCACGCTCGACAAAGGCCAATCGATCCGCCTGGGGACTGCCTGGTTCGTCCTGGCGGCACCTGGAATAAAAGGCGAAGCCAAGGCTCCGACGCTCGTCATCCCACCGGGCCATTACAAGGTCGGCTTCAACGGCTTCCCTCTCCGGCAGCCGGGCAAGGACGCCGACGAATGGAAGTGGGCAACGGGGGAAATCGAATTCCAGGTTGGCGACTCGGTCCCTACTAAGGATGCGAAGAGCGCCCGCCAAGGAGCCTATGGGGAAAACGGTCTTCACAATAGCGGAGGCCCTGAAGGAACTCCCAAACGGAGAAATCCTCGTGGAATTCAAAGTCGAAAAGGCCGGTCCCGTGTGGTCGACAGCTTTTCCTGGAGTCGTCAGCAATATCAAGGCTGCCGAGCAAACGACGCTCTTTCCAGCGGGCGGCAAGTTGTCCGTGATCCTGGCCGACGGAGAAAAAATTCTCAAAGGACTTGGGGTTGGCAAGGAACAAGATTTGATCGGCAAGACTGTGCGAGTCCGCGGCATTGTCGAAGCGACCAGTCGGCCCATACGCCCGGACACGACAGGCCGGATGATGGTTTGGGATGCGGATCAGGTTGAGATTGTGAAGGAATAGGAACCTGTAGGCTGACCAAAAGAATCTTATCTGACCTGAATTGATCGTAAATTAGATCGGTCGAGAACTCGGCACATCTCCTTGCCGGTGATCGCTTTCATACTTCGATAACCGTGACGCGATCCCCGCATGTTCGGTCGTCGGGATGAACCGCAGCGGTTTCTTGCATCACTTCAAGCACACCCTCGAACGCTTCACGGACATTGGCAAGGGCCTCGGCTGCGGTGTGCCCCCAAGAGACACAGCCACCGAAGCCGGGGACTTCCGCGGTGAAGCGCCCATCCTCTTCGGGATGCAACACGATTTTGAGTTTCATGGCCGTTCCTCGGATTACGACCTCGTTTCGGAGATCTAGCTGGCCGATAACCGATCAACTCGTGGTGATTATTTTATCTGGTTCCGACCGCCAACACATTGGCGGCGAGATTGCCGGAGATCCTGAGGTCAGCAACCACAATGCGAGAATGTTCCAACGCGACAAAACCATGAGCCGGCCCTCCGTGGTCGTGCAATTCCTCATAGGTATGTTACCGCGCGAAGGTTGTCGTAGAGAAGAGCGAACCGCTAAGTGAGAGATTAGGTTGTGCCCACTGCGCTAAACTTGCACAATATCAGAACGCCGTTTGGCAGCGGACCGATAGGCAAGGGCTGCTTGTTAGCGCTATCAAACAGCGCTCGCCTGCCGGCTCGCGGTTAAACTTTGTGGTTATTGGAGGCTCCCGATGGCTGGAATGCCTCGTGTCATGCCCTGCACCTTTGATGAGTTCTGCGCCGTCGTCCAAGATGGCGATAAAGCGGATCTTATTGATGGAATAATCTATATGGCTTCGCCGGACAACACGGATGCTAACGATCTCTTTGTGTGGCTGCTGCGGTTGATCGGCGACTTCGTGGAATTGAAAGACCTAGGCAAGCTCTACGGCTCGCGCGTGGCCTTTCGCATCAGTGAGACGTATGCCCCGGAGCCGGATATCGCGTTTCTGCGCACGGAACGATTCCATTTGGTGCAGCGCGGCTATGTCGATGGGCCGCCCGATTTGGCTATCGAGATCGTCTCCCCCGACAGCATCGAGCGCGATTATTCCGTAAAGCGTCAAGTCTATCGCGAGGCTGGCGTAGCCGAGTATTGGATCATTGATGAAGTCGAACAATCCGTAACGTTGCTGCGCTTGGTTGGCAAGAGTTACCGCGAGATCAAGCCGCGCTCGGGGACCCTGCGTAGCGAGGTGCTGGCTGGCTTTTGGCTGCGGCCAGAATGGCTTTGGGAAACGCCGTTGCCCCCGAAGGCGGCGGTGTTGGGGGAGATACTTGATATACTCGCCTGATAGGCTTTGAGCCAAAGGCAATACCATTCGTTTGAGAGTTGGTTGCCATGCTAGGCTTGAGTAGGCATGTCTGTCTCGTATTCTCAAACACTTGTCGCAATTGAAGGGCAATCTTGTTCTCATGCCTACGCTTGCTTCGGCATGGCACACGGCGCACCGGACCGCTATGAACGCCCAGAAACGATTCACGCCTCGCCGACTGCTTTAGTGCCATGTGCACTGCGCCTTGCGACGCTGACCAATTCTGCCCGGACTGCATCCATCGAGAGACGATGCCCACGAGTGATGCAGTCTTCGACGGCTGCCCCTAGCAGCTCACTTGGAGCAAATGCGAGAGCAGCCCACACCGCCCGCATGGCAGCGAGGACGACGATCGCCGGGCTTGTGTCGCAGGGCATGCCATGAACGCTCGTAATCGAGCAATGGCCCGTTTCGCCGGCTAGCTCCAGGCCGAGTGCAGCACCGGCGACCGCGGCGTCGAGCCAACCCGGGGACTTGTACCACTCGTCCGCGGAGGGCGATGCGAGGATGACATCACCACCATCGGCAGGCACAAGCGACAGTCGAACGGACGCGTACCAGCCGCGTTTGCCAACCTGCTTCACAACACGCCCTTCGGCTTCCACGGGTAACATCCTCTGCACGCGAACGACCAATCTCAACAGCCTAGCGGCATCAGCTGCGCTCTAAGTTCCAGCACCGAATTCGGCCGCCGGGTCAGGTTCAGTGTCTAGCTCTGCTGCGCGTACGCTCTATCCCGATTGACCAATGACACGGAGAACCGCAGCGCGCACTTGGTCGCGGTTCAGGCCGAGATTGCGTAATGCATGAAGCGTAACGGAGCCATCCAAGCGCAAAAGTCCAAGGAGTAAATGCGCTCCCTGAACGGTCTTCTGTCCCAAACCGTTGGCTCCACTGATGGCGTTGTCGATGACCTGCTTCATCCCCGCGCTTGACAACGCACTTTTCGCAAGGTTTAGGACTTCCGTCCGCAAGGAATCGCATTCCAAACCAAGGCTCTGGAAGGCCTTGGTGGCCGAATTGCTTTTGTCATCGAGCAAAGCGATTAGAATATGCTCAGCTTGGATGAATTCTGCGCCGACCGCCATCGCAACATCATTGGCCCGCCGAAGAACGTCCTTGGCGTCATCGCTTACTCCTTCGTATCGATTCATGGTACGCGCTTACTCCGGGTGCGGCTCGCAAAGTCGCCCGAGCGGCGTGCATCGCGGGGGCGTTCGCTTAGCAACATTTGACCAGAGCAGGGTGCGTTTTGCGTAGCGCAATTTTCGCTTTTCTGTCAAAAAGATAATGATGCAACAATGGGGTTGACTGCGGATTCGTTTGCATCTCAGTCCCGTGTGTAGATGGAAGATCAATAATACCAATCGTTTAGAGTACGAGACTGAGATGCAAAGCCGACTGTATCTCAGTTTGGCCGTTTCCCAAGGGATTCGGGTGGACCGTGCGCGGGGGTTCTGTGTGTGTACGCGCAATGCAATCCATTATGAGGGTTCGGAAAGAATGAAAGGGACCGGCGCCAGGGGGGTACCACACGCGAATCTTCGCGCGACGGTCCGGACCGCAGCGCAAGACCAACGCTGTCAAGGGTTTGTGTTGGCCGACCGTCGCGCCAAGGTCATGTGCATTTTTGGCGCGACGGTCGGTACGCAATGTTCCGCGCGGAACATAGGTAGGCTAGGACGGTGTTATGCCTCAAGTCAGTAATTTAGCAGAGAAGCGATTTTGATTGCGCCTTGGGAGAGTCGCAGTCAAAAGTGTCCGCCTCGAAACAGGCTGGTGAGACAGAGCCTGCAAAGCCGGGCGCAGTTTTTTGCATCTCGGTCCTCGCGTCCTGTCGTCTCTGCCAGTGCCAAAAGTCGAGAGGCACACCCAAGCGAACCACTAAAGAGAGATTGGGTTGTGCCCACCGCGCCAAAGTTGCACAATATCAGAACGCCGTTTAGGCGCGAGCTGTGGGATGGCGCTATCGCACAGCTCACGCCTGGCGGCTAAACGGGGCGGAAGGTTTGGTTGATTATTAATATGGAGTACACATCATGCGACGTACCGCAATTCTTGCTTTGGGAGCGCTGCTCGCGCTCACGTCGACGGTGCCGGCGCAGGTTTTCATTCGGGTGCCGTTTGTCACGGTGCAAGCGGGGCCGGGTGGGGCTTATGTTCGCACGCCGTTCGTGACGGTCGACGCGGGTGGACGAATGTTGCCGCCTTCGACGGTGATCGTGCAACCGGCGCCTTTGCCGGCGCCGAGTCCGATCGTCATTGCTCCGAAACAGTTGGAAACGGTTCCACCGCCTGCACTGGTCAAGGTGCCGACGTTGGCGGAGTTCGCTACTTCGTTTGTAGCTCGCGCGGGAACGCATGAGGTGACGGTGATCCATCCAGTGACGGGTCGCCCGGTGACCGTCTCGTTCACGCTGCCGGATGGGACGCCGAAGAAGATTGATGTGAAGCGCCGCGAGATTGATTTTGATTATGGCCGCAGTAGCGTAACGATTCGCTTCATGGCCGGTGGTAAGGTGTCGGTGCGGAGCTAGTTGTTCGGCACCGGCCGCAATATCTCCGCCGCGGGCACGACGTAAGGCTTCGGCGTGCCGATCGACGCCGCGGCCTGTTTGTCCTTCTCCGGCATGGGTAGAACAGGCCCGTCGATCGGCAAGCGTGTCGGCGGTGGTAGGGCAGAGCCGGCCGGGATCTGCGGCATCGGCGGGGCCGGTTTCTCGACGGGAGCCTGTATCAACGGCCGTTGGGCCGCTGGCGGCAGGTGGATCGTCACATCTTTATCGGCCTCGAAGGTGCGGCCATCGGTCATGCGGAGCGTGGCGGTGACGCGCAGCTTGTCGCTCGAAGGCCAAATCTTCCACGGTAGAATTACGACGTAACCTGTACTGAAAAGCGTGGCACGCCAGGTCTTGCTGAGTTCGTCGGCCGATATCTCCCAAGTCCCGATCGGATTTTTCAGCCCGGACGCTGTGATGTCCGAGGCACAAATCACGACGGACGCCGGCACCTTGAACGGCTGATTTTCAGGGTCGCGCGGCTCCAGGACGACTTGGAGTGCATCATCGCCGGCGAGTGTATCGCTGGCGTGGCCGCCGGTTGTTCGGCCTAGCGTCAACGATCGAATCGGGTAAATGGCGACGGGCGGCGTCTCGCCGGGGATGAACGATTCGCCGCGAATGGCGCGGATTTCGAGTTGGAGAGCTTGATTGTAGGCTTCGTAGCGATGCAGGGCATCGCGGAGATCGCGTACATCGTTTTCCCGCGCCCGCAGCGCGGTTTCGACAGGCTCGCACGAGCGGCAGCCGACTGCCCCAAGGGCCAGCAGAATGCCGAGGCTACACGCTCCAGGCCAGCGCATGGTCGCCATCCCTTGCAACAAGTTGCTCGTCTCAGTGAGGGACGAATCGTGCGAGCCCTGACATCTTCGCGGCGTCTCATTCGTCACGAAGAAATCGCGCTCGCACATCGCGTCCGGGCAACTTCAAGGGTAGGTCCATTACGCCGTCGGCTTCGTCGGCATCTGGCTAGGCGTGAAACGCTCCAGCACATGATCGACGAGACCGTAGTCCCTGGCCTCCTTGGCCGACATGAAGTTATCTCGATCCGTATCCTTCTCGATCCGCTCGATCGGCTGACCCGTCAGCCGGCTGAGGATCTCGTTCATCGTCTTCTTGGTCCGCAGCAAGTGCTTGGTGCGGATCTCGATGTCGGTCACCGGACCGCGAGCGCCGCCGAGCACCTGATGAATCATCACTTCCGCATGGGGCAGCGCGTTGCGCTTGCCCTTGGTCCCCGCGGCCAGCAGCGTCGCCGCCATGCTTGCCGCCATGCCGATGCAATACGTCGCCACATCGCAGGTGATGTAGTGCATCGTGTCAAAGATGCTCATGCCCGCCGTCACAGACCCGCCCGGCGAATTGATATACAGGTGGATATCCGCCTTGGGGTCGTCGAACTGGAGAAAGAGCATCTGGGCCACGATCACTTGGCGCTGTCGTCATCGACCTCGCCCTGCAGAAAGATAATGCGATCCTTCAGCAATCGGCTGTAAATGTCATAAGCGCGTTCATCGCGCCCGCTGCGTTCCACGACCATCGGTACGAGAGGCATGGGAATATCTCCAGGCCAACCCGTCCCTACGACCTAGATCGGCCGAGGGACGAGAGATAATTAGGAAATGGAAAAGGAAGCGGCAGCAAGCCATGAGTTGAGAGTTGCTCTGTAACGAATCTACTCGGAAAACGGTACAAGCCCGTCAACTCGCAACCGCTCGCTACTTTTTCTCCGGCGTAATGATCTTGTTCAAAACCTCATCGACGAGCCCAAACTCCTTGGCTTGTTGAGCGCTGAAGAAACGATCGCGTTCCGATTCCTTGGCGATCTCTTCGACCGATCGGCCCGTGTGCTTGGCCATGATCTCGTTGATGATGGTTTTGTAGTGCAGCATTTCTTTCATGTAGATCTCGACGTCGGACGCTTGGCCGCCGATCGAGCCGCTATGGGGCTGGTGCATCATCACGCGCGCATGCGGCAGGGCGAAGCGTTTGCCTTTGGTCCCCGCCGCGAGCAGGACAGCTGCGGCGCTGGCGGCGGTGCCGATGCAGTAGGTGGCGATGGGGCATTCGAGGAACTGCATGATGTCGTAGATGGCGAACATCGACGTCACCGAGCCGCCCGGCGAATTGATGTAAAAATGGATCTCTTGTGTGCGATTCTCATATTGCAGATAGAGCATCTGCTGGATGACCATATTGGCGGTGATGTCCTGGATGACCGGCTCGTAGACGTTGCTGCCCGAGCAGCCGAAAAAGATGATCCGGTTATCGAGGAGGATGTCGCCGGTACTGTATTGCCGCTGGCGCGTATATTCGCGGAAGCGCTGTGCGAGCGGGTGAAAACCCGGGGTGAAGACTTTGTCGGACATGGGTGGACTCCTAGTACTCGGCGGCAGTCGGCGCTCACAATTATTGAAATTGCTCACCAGACATTATTGACACTGCTCACCAGCCCAAGCAGCGCGGGGTTCTTTTTCAGGAACCCGTCGCTTGCGCTCCGGGCTGGTGACGCACATTGTCTCGATCAGCTTTCTTTTGCTTTCTCTTCTTCCGTCGCCTTCGCGGCGGCTTCGGCGTCGGCGCCTGGATCGACCATCGTGCCTTCGACGGCCTGGACGTCGACCGTCGAAACGTTGGGTCGATCTTCGTCGGTTAGTGGCACGTCTTCGTATTCGGCGGCTGTCGAGAATCAAATCAAGGGCCTTGCGCTCGATCATTTCGGCGGCCAGAGCTTCCAGGAGGTCGTCCTTCTCCAGGCGGGCCCGCAATCGGCGCGGCGATTCGCGGTTCTGATCGGCCATCCGCTCAATCTCGTCGTTCAAATCGTCATCGTCGATCTCGATCTTCTCGACTTCGGAGATTTTCTGGAGGACGAAATGCTCCTTGAGCGCCAGGGCGGTGCTGTTGAGAATGTCCTGCTGCATCAAATGCACGCGCTGGGCGATCTCGGTCTCGGAGATCCCTTCGGACTTCATTTCCATGACGCGGCGATTCAGCGCCGACGGGCCTGGCGGAGCAGCAGATCCTCAGGCAGGTCCCACTTGGAGCCGACGGCGATCTGTTCGAGAACCTGATCGCGGGCCGAGCGGCGTTGTTGATATTCCAGCCGGCGTTCGAGGATCGAATGCACCAGTTCGTGCAATTGATCCGGGTTATGAACGTCAAAGGTGTGCAAAAATTCGTGCGTCAGTTCCGGCAGGCGGAGCGTCTTGACATCTTTGACATTAAAAGTCGCCCGGACCGTTCGGCCACGCAGCGCCGGGTCGGCCACATAGCTTGACAGCTTGACATCGACGACGTGCAGTTCGCCGGGGTTGGCCCCCTTGATCTCTTCGGCGAATTTTTCGGCCAGGCCGTCCTTGAAGGCCAATTGCTTATCGATGCGGAACTGCGATTCCGGCAACGTACCGATGAGCCGCTCGCCATCGCGGATGGTTACTTCGGCCACAAGAATGTCGCCGAGCTGGGCGTTGTGTTCCGGCTTCGGAACGACCTGGCCATAGGGCGCCAGCAGCCGATTTTGCTCGTTTTGGATCTCTTCCGGGGTGAAGGTGTGGACCTGCCGCTTGATCTTGAGACCCTTGTAGGTCGGCAGGTCGAATTGCGGCCGAACCTCGATCTCGAACTCGTAAACCATTGGCCCATCGGGCGGCAGCTCGATCTTGCCCGGGTCGATATTCGGAGAAGCGAGAGGAGCTATGTCGTGGTCCTCGGCCAACTGTTCAAGGCTGGCGAGCAACACCTCGGTCTTGACCTGATCGCCGACCTCTTTGGCGAAGCGCCGCTCGACCAGCTTGCGTGGGGCCTTGCCGGGTCGGAAACCCGCGACATTGGAATCGAACACCAGTTCCTTGAATTTCTCGGTGCGCCGGCCCTCGATGTCCTCGCGGCTGACGGTCACTTTGATGTGCTTTTTGCACGGGCCGACGTCCTTGATGTCGACGGTCTGCGTCAGCTTGGCGGGCTTGTCTTCGTCGGTGCCTTCGACCTCGGGATTGGCGACGGCGGTCGACGTTTCTGGTGTGGTTTCGTCGCGGGTTTCTTCAGTCATGGTGTCTCGCTTCCTTTCGCCGAAGCTGATTCCGGAAAGTCAATCGGGAACAATGTATTTTACCGGGCGCGTTCACGGAGAACAGTCCCCGCCCTATATAGCCGCTGGCTTGCCGGCGGTCTGGGTTGAAACCGCCGGCAAGCCGGCGGCTATATAAAGAGTTACAGAATTAAAAAAACCGAGGCGGTCGGAAAGAGTAGCTCTTGGAGGGGAGCTACTGCTATCGGACCGCCTCGGCGGCTAGAGCGGGTGATGGGGCTCGAACCCACGACAGCCACGTTGGCAACGTGGCGCTCTACCACTGAGCTACACCCGCATTTTCAAGCATTCTGCAAACCGAATTATAGGACCGAGCATGAGGATTGCAAGAGCGCTTGAAGGTGGCTGGAAAGCCAATTTTCGGGCGTTTAGCTCTTTCCCTTGGCCTTTTCCGCGTAAACGATCAGATCGCCGAGCGACTTCATCTGCGTGGCTTCCGAGTCGGGAACCTGGATGTTCAGCTCTTCCTCAGCCTTCATGAAAAACTCGGTCACATCCAACGAATCGACGCCGAGCTCTTCCCAGGTCGTCGCGCGGGTCGGGTTTTGAACGTTCAGCATTTCCTTGGCCAGCGCCATAACCTTCTGCTCGATCTCACTCATGACAAAGGACCCTCTAAAAAGTCACACAAATGGACGGCTTCCTGGCAGCAGGACGGCCATCCCGCACAAGTTGGGCACCAGGCCTGGGCGTATCATCACGCCCTCTTAACAAAATATGGGAATCAAATCGATTTGACCGCTGCGACAGTCACGAAACACTCGATCCCACGAAAAACAGTTTCTACCTTACTCTGCATATCTGAATTATCGCCTCGCGCCAAGATCGGCGTCCTGCGCTGGCGAGCCGGGAGCGTCAGCGACCGGAGCGCGTTACGTTCGCTCTGATTCTCTCCGGTCGCTGACGCTCCCGGCTCTTGAAGACAATGCGCTCCCGGCTCGCCAAGACATTCGATTTCTCGCAGCGCCGTCGGTTCTCGCTACCGTATGATATTCCTTGTGGCCTCGTCCGCTAGATGAAAGTCTCACGCCACGCGTTTTGCCGGAGGCATTCCCATGAGCAAGCCTTGGCTCATCCCACGATTGCCCGCTCATCTTGGTCTGACCAGCCTCTTCGTTTCGATCGTCACGCTCTCGACGCCCGCCGAACCTGTCGCCGAGGGATGGAAATACGACGTCATCCGCGAAAAATCGGGGCGGACCTTGCGCGGCCTGATTGTCGAGGAGACGCCGACCCACGTCGATATCAAGAACATCACCCGCCGGCCCGGCTCGCCCACGGTCGTCATGATCGTGCGTTCTCGCCGCGCCGACATCGACAAAATCGATCTCCTTGACGCTAAAGATCGCGCCATCCTGACGGAGAAGTTGAACACCCTGACCAAGGAACGGCAGCTGCTCGCCTCTCAGCTCAAGCTGCTCGATCCCAGCGCGAAGCCAGGCCCCGAGCCGACGGACGGCGTGTCGCTGCAAAAGACCGAGTGGGTTGTCGACAAGGGAACCGAGGCCCTTTCTTACGACAGCACCTACTATCGCCTCGTGTCCAGTGCGCGCACGGAGGTGACCGCCCTGGCCGTCACCTGGCTGGAACTGGATTTCGTCGCCTATGCCAACCTACTGCCGCCGCGCGTCACTCCGGTCCAACAGACGACGATCGTGCTCACTAACTCCCTGGTCGACTATCGCATGCTCGTCCGCGATCAAGGAGCGGACTTTTTCAATCCCGCGTTTTACGATCCCGCCAAGAATCGCATTGTCTGCTTTAGCGATCTCAAAAAGCTTTGTGACGAATACGAAAGCGCTCACAAATTCAATGACGCGAAACTGACGGAGTGGAACGACTACGAGAAGGAAATAGTCAAAGCCTATAAGGGCCGAGTGCCGCCGGATGAGAAGGCCCGCATCGCCGCCGCCCGCAAGAAGATCCAGACCGCCGAGGAGAAGAACAAAGACGCCTGGGAAAAAAGCAAAAGCCGCCTGGGACAGCGCCTCGCTCACGAAGCGTTCCACGCCTACCTGTCCAACTGCGTCTACCCCCCCAGCGAAGGCGAAATGCCGCGCTGGCTCAACGAAGGCCTGGCTCAGATCTTCGAGGCCGCCCCTATCGAAGCTGGCGAGATGCGCATCGGCGGCATCGACCCCAAACGCCTGGAGTCCCTCCGCTCCGCCGTGGGCCGCAACACCTTGCCCGAACTAAAAGACCTCCTAACCTCTGGCCCCAAACAATTCCACGTCGCCCACGCCAGCGACCAACAAGCCTCCGAACGAATGTATTTGGCTTCCTGGTCCTTGGCCTATTATTTGACCTTCGAACGCAAATTACTCGGCACCAAAGCGATGGATGACTACGTGAAGTCATTGGGCCGGGGAGTAGATCCCAGCGAGGCGTTTGTCGAGTTAGTGGGAACGCCGTTGGTGAAGTTCGAAAGGGAGTATTTGGCGTTTATCAACTTGTTGAAGCCCGATGGGTCGGTGGGGAAGTGAGAGGAAGTAACCTTCGTTGTGGCACAACGGGGGCGAGAAAATAATGAAACAAAGAAGGACTCGCTCTCGATGTGGAGAGCGAGTCCTTCTTGATTGATCGATATCGTGCTTACCGAATTCGCACGCCGACATAGCCAACCGGTTGTGGACCTGGATCGACCACATAAACCCGCGTCGGTCGGTAGACCGTACGGCTGCCGCCGGAAGCCTGCATTTCCGAGATCACATAATCGCTGACGCCGTTGGCATGGAGCCATTCGATGTGCTGGACGGTCAGGAGATATTGGACATTCGTCTGGCGGATCTGGTTGACGATGATCGTATCGCCGACGCCGCTCTTGGTCATGCTGACGATATCTTCGAGCTGAAGCGGCCCGCCGCGAGCTGCCAGTGCGTTTGCTTGAGCGTTTGCCTGGGCCTGCTCGGCTTTCTTCTCACGATTCGAGTCGACGACGCTGCCAGCGACGGCGCCTGTGCCGGCGCCGATCAGGCCGCCTACCAGGGCTCCATTTCGGCCGCCCGCGAGAGCGCCGATGCCGGTGCCGATCGCGCCGCCCGCTAACGCGCCGGTCCCCGTCGCTGTCTGACAGCCGGCGGAGAGGGCCAGGGAGCAAAGCATCGCACCGATGGTGCTGTGACGCATCCAAGCCGCGGAAAGATTGAATTTACGTTGCATATTGCAACCCCTTCTCGCATACGAGCGATTCCTGCACCAGCCGCGCTACGCCTGGAGGCGCTATCTCGGCGGGTGAGAGGCTATACCCTTGAGGGTGACGATCGTCAAGCCGAGCCGGCGAAGAACGCATCGCCTGATTGTTACTATCCTTAGTATCGACAAGTTCACGGGCTTACATGAAGCCCGAGCGCGACGAAACCTGCGCTTGAAAACTGTATCACGCGGAGCCGCGGAGGCGCGGAGAGCAAGATTAGAAAAGACGAAGCTCTCCGCGTCGCCGCGCCTCCGTCTGAGTAAAGTCTCTCTGGATCAACTTATCGTCGAATTTTGTACAATGCCCACGTTCGCCAGTCGTTTAGGAGAGACGCACTCATTACAACCCAAAAAGTCAGCTGGCATGGCGTCTATCCCGCCGTGACGACGCAGTTTCACAATGACCAATCGCTCGACCTGTCCGGCACGGCCAAGCAGGTCGAGTCGATGCTCAAGGCCGGAGTGCATGGCATCATCATGCTCGGCACCGTCGGCGAGAATTCCTCTCTCGAATATGCGGAAAAACTCGAAGTCCTGAAGGCGACGATTCAGCAGGTTGCTGGCCGCGTTCCGGTGCTGACCGGCGTCGCCGAGAGCAGCACGGCACGCGCCTGTCGCTTCGCGGCGGATTCGCAGAAGGTCGGCGTCGATGGCCTGATGGTATTGCCCGCGATGGTCTACAAGTCCGACCCGCGCGAGACGATGACCCATTTCCGCGCCGTCGCCCGTGCCACGGACCTGCCGATTCTCTGTTACAACAATCCGATCTCCTACAGCGTCGACATCACGCCGGCGATGTTCGCGGAGCTGGCCGACGAGCCACGTTTCGTGGCGATCAAGGAATCGTCGGAGAACGTGCGCCGCATTACCGATCTCAAAAATGTCTGTGGCGATCGCTATCTTCTCTTCTGCGGCGTGGATGACCTGGTCCTCGAAAGCGTGATGCTCGGCGCAATCGGCTGGGTGTCCGGTCTGGTGAACGCCTTCCCGGAAGAGAACAAGCTCCTTTGGGATTTGGCGATCGCCGGCAAATACGAAGAGGCGCTCAAGGTCTACCGCTGGTACACGCCGCTGTTGCATCTCGACACGCACATCAAGCTCGTGCAATACATCAAGATCGCGTCGGCCGAGACGGGGCGCGGCACGGAAATGGTGCGCCAGCCGCGGTTGCCGTTGGTCGGCAAGGAGCGCGAGGAGATTCTGACGCTGATTCGCCAGGCCATCAAAACGCGGCCGGGCGTCTGATCCGTTTTTATATAGCCCGCGGCTTGCCGGGGGTGAGTAAGAAAACCCCCGGCAAGCCGGGGGCTATATAAATAACAATGAGTCAAATCATGTCCCCCGCTCGCATCCATGTCATCGATTCGCACACCGGCGGCGAGCCGACGCGCGTGGTCATCGCCGGCGGCCCGGATCTTGGCAGCGGTAGCCTCGCCGACCGGCGCACTCTGTTTCAGCGCCATCACGACACGTTCCGTTCCGCCGTCGTCAACGAGCCGCGCGGCTCCGATGTCGTCGTCGGCGCCCTGCTTTGTGAGCCGACCGATCCCAGCTGCGTCGCCGGCGTCATCTTTTTCAACAATGTCGGCTATCTCGGCATGTGTGGCCACGGCACGATCGGCGTCGGTGTGACCCTCGCCCATATCGGTCGCATTTCCTCGGGAGAACACAAGCTCGAACACACCTGTCGGCGTCATCCGCTTCCACTACGACGGCGGCAACAGCGTCCGTCTCGAGAATGTGCCGAGCTATCGTCTTGCCAAGAATGTGACGGTTCAGGTCGAGGGCATCGGGCCGGTCAGCGGCGATGTCGCCTGGGGTGGGAATTGGTTCTTTCTCGTCGGCGACAGCGGACAGGACCTACAATTAGCCAACGTCGAACACCTCACCGATGTCACCTGGCGCATCCGCCAGGCTCTCGTGCGTTCCGGGATAACGGGCACAGATGGCGCCGAGATCGACCACATCGAGCTATTCGGTCCGCCGCGCGATCCGGGCAACGATAGCCGCAACTTCGTCCTCTGCCCGGGCAAGGCCTATGATCGCTCGCCCTGCGGCACCGGCACGAGTGCGAAGCTCGCTTGCCTTTATGCCGACGGCAAGCTGCGCGAGGGCCAAATCTGGCGCCAGGAAAGCATCCTCGGCAGCGTCTTCGAGGGATCGGTGCGGCTGGCGGGGGAGCAGATCATTCCGTCTATCACCGGCTCGGCCTATATCTGTGCCGACTCGACCTTGATTCTCGACGACAAAGATCCATTTAAGATGGGAATACGAGCATGAGTCAGGCAGGAGGCCGCGTCGTCATCATCGGCGGAGGTGTCATCGGGGCGGCGTCGGCCTATTACCTCGCGAAGTCAGGTTGGCGCGTCACGGTTGTCGATCAAGGCACATTCGGCGGCGGTTGCTCGCATGGCAACTGCGGTTACGTCTGCCCAAGCCACGTCTTGCCATTGGCCGCGCCCGGCGCGATCGGCATGGCGCTGCGTTCGATGCTGTCGCGCGAGTCGCCGTTTTATGTCAAGCCACGCTTTTCGCTCGATCTCTGGAGCTGGCTTTTTCGCTTTGCGCGGCGCTGCAACACCCACGACATGCTCGCCGCAGGCCATGCGATCCAGGCGTTGCTCGATTCCTCGCGCCGACTCTACGCCGAGCTGATGCGCACCGAGCCGCTCGACTGCGAATGGCAGACGCGCGGACTTCTCTTCGTCTTTCAGACCGCCGCGGCGATGGAGCATTACGCCGCGACCGACAAAATGCTCGGTGAACATTTCCAGCTATTCGCGCAGCGCTACGACAGCGCTGCCTTGGCCGACCTGGAGCCAGCGCTCAAGCCTGGCTTGGCGGGCGGCTGGCTTTACAAAAATGATGCCCATCTACGGCCTGATCGCTTGATGTCCTCTTGGCGCCGCGTTCTCGAAGCGCGCGGCGTCGAAATCCGTGAGCAATGTACGATGAACGGCCTCATCGAGGACAACGGGCTGGCGCGTGCCGTGGCCACATCCCAAGGCGAACTGGCCGCTGAAGCCTTCGTCGTCGCCACCGGAGCGTGGACGCCGTTGCTGCGAAAGCATCTCCACTGCAAAGTGCCGATCCAGCCCGGCAAAGGCTATTCGATCACCATGCCCCGGCCCGGCCGTTGCCCGACCTATCCGATGATCTTCGAGGAGCATCGTGTCGCGATCACTCCTATGCAGACCGGCTACCGCATCGGCTCGACCATGGAATTCGCCGGCTATGACACGACGCTCAACCGAACCCGCCTCGACCTGTTGCGGCAAAGTCGCCACGCATTATTTGCATGAGCCGAGCTGTGAACCTGTGGAAGAAGAATGGTACGGCTGGCGGCCGATGACTTACGACAGTCTGCCGATCATCGGCCGGGTGCCAAAGTCGTCGAATGTCATCCTCGCGGCCGGCCACAACATGCTCGGCCTGTCGATGGCTCCCGCGACCGGGAAGCTGGTCGCCGAGCTTCTCGACGACGGCGCGACGCCGCACCTCGACACGGCGCCCTATGCTGTGACGCGCTTTTGAGTAAAAACAAGGAGCATTCTTGAAAAGACACCGTCGCTTCGCTCTCGAAACGAAATATGAACCGCTCCTGAGCCGCGAGGCCTTCGCTAGGCGCGTGGCACTGAGCGGCGCTGTGGCTTCGGCTCTGATCTTGTTGTCTTTGTTCGCCGGTATGGTCGGCTACCATTACTACGAAGGCTTGGCCTGGATCGACGCCTTCGCCAACGCGTCGATGATCCTCTCCGGAATGGGGCCGCTCGACCCGCCGAAAACCTGGGGCGGCAAACTCTTCGCGGGCCTATACGCCCTCTATAGCGGCCTGGCCGTGATTCTTGCCGCGGGCATCCTGTTTACGCCAGTCGTCCATCGGCTGCTGCATCAGTTTAATTTGGATGATGAGAAAGAGAAATGAGGGTGCAGCGATAAGCAACGCCAATCGCATGGGTGCCATACCCACGCTTGCGTGGGCATGAGAGCAGAGAAGTGCTTGGCAGTGCCGTTTACTCATTACGATCAAGATACCGCCATGCCCACGCAAGCGTGAGCATGGCACCCAATGAGAAGCAACCTTATTACCGAACATTCTCAATAACCAATTCCCTGTGATTGGGCGCCAGAACCTTAACATGAGCTAATTTGGATTGACCAAAGAGACGACGTGAGGTGTGGTCATAAGCCGAAGGAAGGTTTAACTTCTTGATAATACGGCCTTTTTCTGCATCAATGAGAAGCTGGCCATAGGCGACCCAGCCGGAACTATCGCTCAGCCACTCGATCGTGTTCCCCTCACAGCCCATTTTTCTATTAATGAGAGTATTTAAATGCTTGCTGAATTGATAATCTGCCCTAAGTTTGCCATTTGTCACGTCCCAACAAACTATTCGACTGTCATCCCCGGAGAAGAGGGATATTCCATCTGCAGAAAAAGCAATTTGTGTGCCAAAACCCTTTCCCGGGATTGAAAGTTGCTCGACTAATTTACCTGTTGACGTTTCATAAATCAAAACGTTAGCTTCTTTATCAACAGAAACGGCGAGATATTTTCCATTATTGCTTAATGCGGAACAACGTGGCGCCGGAGTGAAAAACTGACACGCTTTGACTTTAGTTTTAATATCCCAAATTTGCACGCGATTCTGCACCTTTATATCCGCAGTGCTTACTTGTTGGTTTACAATTAGTTTATCATTTCCCACAAAATCAAACCAGTTTATACTTGGAAATTTGCCTCGTTCATGATCTATGTCGATATGAGCAACTAGCTGAGGGGAAATTCCGACGGACCAAATCTCGACGAAAGGAATCGGTAAAGGTTTGGCGTAGCTGGGTGTAGACTCCAATGCCAACAACTTGCCGTCCACACTTATATTGGACTTTCGGGCGACAAAGCTTGGTGGAATGTACACTCCCGCTTTATTCATCGTCCGTAGGTCCCAAACCTCATATGCTTTATCTTTGGGGCCTTTCGGGCTAAGAGTTAAACGATCAATAATTATAAATGGGGATAAACGCGGAGGGAAAATAACTCTATCGAAATTACTGAGAAGAGGCACGGATCCTGCCGCTTCGGAAGGTAATATTGCCTCTTCCGCGGCTGGATCCGGTTCAAGAAGCCAATCTTTGGACGACGTCGAAGTGCGTACGTTCGGCGAATTGCTTCCTAACGGAGCTGACTCCGTCTTTTGGGGTTCTGCGGAAGATGCTCGCGAATGCTCTTTTTTCGCGTCGGTGTTGCTGACGATTTGATCGTTCGCGTCAGGCGTAGGTGATACTTGACGTTCAGAAGGCTTCGATTGCTGTACTTCTCTTGTTCGCGATTTCTCCAAAGGTTCTTCGATTGCTTGCTTTTCCAGGGGCTTTGTATCCGTTGGTGAACTGCTTTGTTTTACAATTAGAACAGTGAGACAAATTGTAACGGCTACAAGAGCTCCGGCCCCTGCGAACACATGAGTGAGTGTAAAGCGGAAGGAAGCCCCATTATCGACACGTCTTTGACCTTGTTTAACATCTTGAGCTTCCATTGCCCGATTGGTCGAAGTCTTGGGATAGCAAGCTGATCGATCTGCAATGTTTTTCCAAAGTTCTTGGGTATTAGGAATCGGCGTCACTTCAAACGACGTCTTGCACTTCTTACACCGCACCGTTTTACCGCTAAGTTCCTGCTTTAGGTAGTATGTAGTATCACACTCAGGACAGCAGATGCGATGGGCCATGATACATCAACTCATAGGGCTAATACGGATATCACCCCAATTTCGGAGGTTCCACGTAATATATCCTTGCTAATCCGCCTGTCAAGATCGCGGGGTAGTGCGTGACCTGCTCGGCGGGCAGGGTGCAATGGGCCCAGAAAAGATGTCGGGCCCGAATGCCATTAAGATAAGGAAAGGTCTGGCCTTGGGGCTTGCGAAAACCCAATAAAACTGGGCTGCTCGCTATGCCCAAAGCCACGAATATCAGGCTTTTTCCCTTATCTTAATGGCATTCGTTCTTGACACCTTTTCTGACCTGATGTGATGCCTTTTCTGACGCGTTGCGTTAGCGTACGCCGCCGGGCCTGAAAATTAGAGCGGTTCGCTCTCGGATTGGATACGACAGTCTATGTGCCATGCCCACGCAAGCGTGGGCATGAGAGTAGAAGCGCTTGGCAGCGCTTCTACTCATTACGATACCAACATGCCCACGCAACTGTGGGCATGGTACCATATGCTCCGACTTAAGGATCTGGGGAGCCGCGCCGCAATTCCATGCACTTATTGTTACCATTCGCTCCGCGAAAGGCCCTCTTTGGCAGGGCGACAGGCAACACTCAAGTTGTGCAAAGCTTCCGTGAATCGCTCTAGGTTCGGAGACGTTGTGACGCCGATAGAATTGGCGCATGGCCATGCTGCTGTGATGCCACTGTTGCAAGACCCGCTGCCAGAATTGCTCTTTGCGGGGTCGCGTTGTTTACGCGTGGACATGGCCACCTCCTTTCGCGGACGATTACACCATGTTTGTCAATAATGGGAATCGTCGGACGGGCTACGTCGGGCAGGGCAATCGCATCTAATCCCCCATAAAAAGGCCAAGAATGGCCTCGCGCGTTTCGTCGTTCCAGCCTGCTTGCAAGCGCTTCTTCTCGATGCCGCCTTTGGTCGATTCGTCCTGCCGCAATAACGAGATGACCCAGCGTCGTAACAACGCCAGGTTCCCTGCCGCATGGCCCGTCCGAGCACGATTGCGATCCTCCGCAAAATACATGTCCAACACCCAATGCAAGCCATTCTCCACTCCCCAATGACTCCGTATCGCTCCCGCCATCTGCTTCGCCTTGGGTTGCAGGCTGCTTATAAAATAACGCACCTCCGACTTCTCCACTCCACCCTCCTGGTAGCTACGCGTGCAACGGGCGATGCTCACCAGATCCCGCCAATCCTCCTGATGACGCAACGTCTTGGGTACCGCCATCGTCTGCGTCCAGCGCGTTTCCAAGCGACCGTGCCCCTTGTCCTGCTCCGTGTGCGTTTGCACCGTTGCCGTGCTACGACCCTCGTCCACGGCGGCAAACGCCTCCACGATGTCCTGCTCCAAATGCTCCTGATTCCCTTTCACCGCCAGCACATAATCGGCTCCCTTTTCTCGTATCTTGCTGGCAATCTCTTTCTGACATCCCATGGCATCCAAAGTCACAATCGCTCCCGTCAATTCCAACACCTCCAACAGTTTAGGAATCGCTGTGATCTCATTGGATTTGTCATCGACCACTTCCTGACCCAAAAGCAATTGGTTCTCCGTGGCCCAGGCGCTAACGACATGAAGCGGATGCTTGCTCTTGGCTCGATCCAACGTCGCACGAGCCGTCTTGCCGTCGATGGCCACCACCTGGCCGGACGTACTCCGTTCGAGGCTGGTCACCCAGCTCAGAAAACACTCGACAAAGGCTTTGCCATCCAGGGCGGCGAACACACGAGCGAAGGTGTCATGCGACGGCACGCGGTCGGGCAGATCCAGGAATTTTTCGAGCCAGACGCGCTTGCTCTTGGCGAACTTTTCCATGGCCACGCAATCGTTGGCGCCGCTGACGACAGCGCACAGGGCGATGAAGAGGATGTCCAGCAGTCGGTGATGCTTGGTACGGTTGATGCGTGGATCCTGCAACTGGGCAAAAGCGGCAAGAAAGGGGGTTGCTTGGGTCTGCGCCATGAGTCTTTTCCTCCGTGAAACGGGTACGTTCCACCAGAATCATTCGCAGTAACCTTGTCCCTGACAACTGAACAGCCAATAATGAACAGGCGTTTAGATGCGATTGCCCTGCTACGTCGGGGCGGCAAAATTTGCTCGGGCCTGCATGCCCTCCAAAGCGGCGTGGCAGTGATTCTGGCCGCAGGTATCCTGTTTACGCCAGTCGTCCATCGGCTGCTGCATCAATTTAATTTGGAGGACAAGGAGAAATGAGGCCTGAAACAAAAATAGCCACAAGTAAGAGACTTGTGGCTATTTGCATCAAGGGTGAGTGAGGGGACTTGAACCCCCGACATTCAGATCCACAATCTGACGCTCTAACCAGCTGAGCTACACCCACCATCCTTCGGCATTATACCTTGGACAGCGCGTCTGACAAGATAGTTCGCGCTTAGAGCCTCTCCCGAAAAAGGGGACGGGCACCATTGCCCGAAGGGCCCGAAGGGTGCTGCGCACAATGGTGCCCGTCCCCTCCCTTTTTCGGAGAGGCTCTTACTCCAGCCAACTCATCGGATAGGCCGGATCGTCCATTTCCACCGCTTGGCGCGTGAGCTGCAACGGCCGCATCGTATCCACCATTACAGCCAACTCGTCGGTGCGCGTCACGTTTTTGCTGGCGACGATCGTTCCCGGGTGCGGGCCGTGCGGTATGCCGCGTGGGTGAAGCGTAAACGACGACACTTCGACGCCGCGACGGCTGCCGAACTGGCCGCGGACGTAGTAGAGCACCTCGTCCGCTTGGACGTTGGAATGGGCATAGGGAACCTTGATCGCCTCGGGATGCGTATCGAGCAGCCGTGGCGCGAAGGTGCAAATCACGAAACCGGTTGCCTCGAAAGTCTGATGGATCGGCGGCGGCTGGTGGATGGTGCCTGTAATCGGTTCGAAGTCGTCGGCGTTGAAGGTGAACGGGTAGACGAAGCCGTCCCAGCCGACGACGTCGAAGGGATGATGAGCCAACGTGTACCGCGTCAAGCGTGTGCCGTCTTTGATAAGGACCGGAACATCTTCCTCACGGTTGATAATCAACGCCTCGCGCGGGCCATGCAAGTCGCGCTCGCAGAACGGGGCGCCGAGACGCAGCTGGCCATCGGCATTCAAATAGCGCGGCGGAAACTGGATCGAGTTCGATGACTCGATGATCAGGAGATCGGGCTGAACTTCGGGAGTGAAATCGAGGCGATACGTCGTGCAGTGTGGAATGACGATGTAATCATACGGCTTGAAGGGCAGCACGCCAAACTGGGTCGAGAGCGTGCCGGCCCCTTTGTGAATAAACAGCACTTCGTCGGCGGTGGCATTGCGAAAGAGCTCGGCTTGCTCGGCCACGGGCCGACAGCGCGCGAGGCTCACATCCGCATTGACGAACAGCGGCACGCGGCCCGTGATTGGGTCGCCCTGCGGCTTCATCCTGCCGGACTTGAGGTGGTGATGTCGCAAAACCGGCTGATCGACGAGTTCGACGGCGACTGTCCCCGCCGGCTCGATCGAGCGCACTCGAGTCGGCGGCCGCAGATGATAGGCGATGCTATAGGCCCGGCCGAAGCCCGCGGTCGTGATGACCTCTTCGTAATGGATCCCTTCGTTTTTGTACCCCGGAACCTGCGGGTGAAGCGTGTGGCGCTTGCGTGGGATGGAACCCAGTTGGCGATACGGAGGCATGATGGGGATCTCCCGAAGCGACAGGGCCGGTTTTATAGGCTATCCGAGAAGCTACGTCTCCCCTCCTGCGAAGCGCACCCTGGGATGGGCGACGCGACATTTCGGATAGCCTTTCATTCGTGAATCGGTCCCAATCACTGCGACCAGGAGCTAGGCGTCCGATCCCATCGATGCGACCGAAGTTTTTGCAACAGATCGGCCGGCAAGGGTCCGGCGTCACTCGCCGCGATGTTCGCTCGAACATTTGCCTGCTTGCGCATTCCGGGGATCACGGTCGTCACGTCCGGATTCGACAGAATGAAGCGCAGCGCCATCTCGGCCATGGTCATGCCCGGCGGGATGAGGGGCCTCAGTTTCTCCGCGTGCTCGACGCTCGACTTCAGGTTTTGTGGCACGAAATACGTGTTGCGCCAATCGCCCTCGGGCCATTTGCTGTCGAGCGTCAGCGTCCCGGTCAACGTTCCCTCGTCGAACGGCACGCGCGCGATGACGGCGATTTTGCGCTCGCGGCAGAGCGGAAACAACTCATCCTCGGGCGCTTGATCGAAGATGTTGTAGATAACTTGGACGGCATCAATCTGGCCGGTTTTCAGGGTGCGCAAGACATTCGAGGGTTCCCACCGATTGATGCTAATGCCAATCGCCTTCACGAGGCCCTCGCGCTTCAAATCGCTGACAGCCCGTTGCCATGATTCATCCTCGGCCCAGGCATCCTCCCAGACGTGAAATTGAATCAGATCGACTGACGACAAGCCGAGATTCTTGAGGCTCTCTTCAACCGAGGAACGAATATAGTCCGGTGGAAATACATCCGCCAGCGCGAAGCCGCGCTGGCTCGGCCACCGCCGATTCTTCGGCGGTATCTTGGTTGCGGTAAAAAGCTTTTGCTTCGGATAAGCGTGAACCAATTCACCCAACACGTGCTCGCTTACACCGTCGCCGTAGGCCAAAGCGGTGTCGAAGAACGTACAACCGAGATCGACGGCAAGCCGCAGTGAGGCGCGTGTTTGGTCGGCGTCACTGCCGGTCCAGCCGGCGAGGCCCCACATGCCGTAGCCGACTTCGCTGACTTGCCAACCCAGGCGTCCGAAGGTGCGATATTTCATAGCGGTTTCTCCGGCGTCCGGTTGTGTGCCTCGATCAATTCCCGATAAACTTGTCGTACCAGTTCGAGCTTGTCCCGCCAACGATAATCCGTGGCCAGGCGACCACGGCCCGCAGCGCCCAATCGGTGGTGTAGCGCGGGATCTTCCGCCAAGCGTTGGAGCGCCGTGGCGAGTCCTTCGATGTCGCCGCAGCGCACTAACAGACCGTCCTGTTCATGCCGAATGACCCAGGGAAAACCGCCGGCTCGATAAGCGACGTTGGCGACGCCGTTGGCCCAGGCTTCCAGCAGGACCAGGCCGAACGAGTCGACTTTACTAGGCAGAGCAAACAAGTCGATCGCCGCGAAGAAATTCCGCTTTTGGCTCTCGCTCAGGCTGCCGAGTCTTTGTACATGCAAGGCGGAGCGATAGCTCGCCCAGAAAAGGCGAAAGTTTGGCATTTCCGGGCCGGCCAGCACGATACGAACGCGGGCGCCGCGCCGCCAAGCGAGTTCGGCCGTGCGCAACAGATCGACCGTCCCCTTCTCCTGGCTGTTGTTCGCCAAATGGCCGACGACGATCTCGTCGGGCTTTACGCCCCATTCGGCTCGGGTTGTCTGGCGTGCGCCTCCGGTGCATTCGTCTGCATCGACACCCATGCCTTGAAGGACGAGTCGGTCCGGTGACAATCCGCGTTCTAGCAACGCCTGCCTTTCCCCCTCGGTTTGCACGAAGACGCGATCGGCAGATCGCGCGAGATTGCGTAGCGCCGGTTGTAAGTAGGCGCGGCGTGTGCGATCTTTCGGATTATCGAGATCGCCTAAGTGAACAAAAGGCGTCAGCACGAAGGGCACGCCCAATCTACGCGCCAGGTGTCGAGCGCAAAGCAGCGGCCATGAATAAGGAAATGCGGTCGCATGGACGAGATCGAACTTCTCATTCTTGCCCGCGCTGAGAAGGCCCAGCGCGAGCGGGTTTCCCGAGAGAAACCAATTCCCAACACCCGGGAGCAGCGAGAGAGCTTTCACGAGGTAGCGCTGAAAAGGAACTCGCAAGAGGGCGTGACGCCGCACGTCCACACCGTCGCATAACGACCGCCCTGGACGAGCGCATTCGCCTTTGAGGGATCCAAAAGCTTCCAAATCGATGGCATTGGTCGTGAAGACAGCGACCGCGTCGCCGGATTCGACTAGATAGCGGCTGAGGCGCGCGAAGTAGGCTTCGGAGCCTCCAAGCGCGGGGGGATAGCGTTGGATGAAGTGAGCGATGCGCATGAAGGGAAGATACGACTTTGATTAGCCTCGTACAAAACCCCTGACGAGCCGTTCTAAGAAGGGGCCCGATAGAAACAGTGGATACCAGCTCATCGTCACGGCGCTAAACCAACCGACTTCGACATGGAGCAGAATTCCCAGGTGAAACAACAGGCCGCCCAGGAGCACGATCGGCCGCGTCCAGCGGAAGATTATGAAGATCGGAAAGCCAATCTCGAAGACGAGCGTCCCCCATGACAGGGCCATGATGAGCCACTTCGGCATGGGCAAACAATCGTAGGGCCAACGGGTCAGAGTGAGATCGTTGAGGACCCAGTAGACGGCCTGGCCGTTGATCCAATCGTTTTTGAACCAGCGCACGTCATACCATTCCGTGCCCGCCTGCCAGCAGAGCAGGCTATCGATATCCACAACTGCCTTGGCCAAGCCGGTAAAGCAGTAGACGCAGACAAACTGAATTTGCAGGAGACGCACGGTCCAGGGCGCGATGAAAACAGGGCCATTCAGGAGCGGCGCGCCGATACGTTCGCACCAACGCTTTTCGTGCGCCCGCCGCCACCAATGGTCGAGCGACCAGACCGCTCCGGCCGGGGCGAACATCAGGTAGAACAGGGCGACCTGCGCGTAGAGTGTCGCCGCCATTGGTCAGCCAGGTAAGCCGATGATCGAATGAAACGGACAAAATCCAAGTGGCGATCGTGGCCAGGCGCGTGAACAGGCCCAGCGTCATCATCGAGCAGACAGCGAACCAGAGCCAAAGCAAAAACCAGGTGCTGGACGGCTGGCGCGCCCATTCCTGCCAGTGCTGGCCGAGTTGCTCCCAATGTGCAGCCAAGCTCCCCGGCAGCCAGCCAGCCACGAGGCGCCCAGCAGGGCTCTGTACCGCGTCTTTCGGTGGCAACGACATCAGGCCCACGGCGAGGGACCACCGGTTCGTCCGCTTCAACCACGATTCGAGGCTATCAGGCGGGCACAGGCCGTCAGGCCCCAAATACAGATTGAAGTTTCCGATCAGGCTCGTCGACATCGACAACAGCATGACGGAACCCAGCAGGATGCGAAAGAGCGCGAGCCCCTCCGCACGGATGGGCCGCGTCCAGAAACGGTAGAACGTCAGGAGCGGGTTCCAGGTCCAGGGCGGGAAGTCGTCGTTTCCCGGGCGATGTGTCAGTGGCGGCATGACGCTCATTTGCGCAGGCTCCCGTCTGGATTGAAGAAGCCTATGCTCTCGGTCTCCGGCTTTTTGTAATTATTCGGATCCGCAAAGTCTGGTAAAGTGAAGTTGAATGGATTTTTCGGATCTTCCTTGATCTCGGGAAAGTAGACGATGCGGCGCAGCAAGACGACGCGGAAAGGCTGGCGCGTGTCGGTCGGATGGCGTTGTTTCCAGCGCTGCACGGTCCAACGTACAAAGGGGCCATAAAGTGCCAGGTCGTCCGCGTCGGCGATCTTATCCGGCTCGGCGTCGATCAACGAATCTTCGAGTTTGCGTTGCCGCCAGCCGCCGAAACGCAGAAACGGCTTGGGCCGATAGGCGCCGTCCTTATTGTCGTCGATCTCGTAGCGGTGTATTTGGTTTTCCGAAAGTATATCGATCTCGGTGCCGTCGCTAAAATCGATGCGAGCGTTGAGAAATCGGCCGCGGCGGGCGAGGTTCGGCGTAAACATACTCCAGCCTTGCTCAACCGCGAAAACGCGCGAGTAGGCTTTCGTCGCTTTCGAGACAGGATCGAAGTAGTCTTCCTCATACCGTCGCCAAGTCGGCTTGTTCGCGTCCCACCAACTTTGCGATTTGGCCCACTTTTCAAAATCTTCCTGCCAGAGATCGACCGGATTGCGAAAAGCGAGAAAAAAGAGCTGCCATAGCACAAAAGCGAAGATGATCGCGCGCTTGAGAACAGTGCCGATCAGCCCTAGAACGCTTCCGGCCGGCGGTGGGAAATCAGGGTCAATCAGGGGAACAGCCGGCATCCGAGATCTCCGAGGTGGATCGCGCCTGGAGATGGAATTATCTCATGCCGAGACCGAGCGTCAACGGTTCGCCTTCAAACTCTCGAGATGCTCGAACAAGATCCTGCGAACTTCGAGGATCGCCAAAGGGTGCTGATGCACGTGGAAGTGATCGGCCGCGACGATCTTCTCCGAGTTGGCGACCGGGAGATGAGCGCTATGATAGGGAACCACGCCGTCGCCTGGCTCGGGGCCTGAGAACAGGCGCTCGACCTGCGCCGTCCCAGCCGGCGCAATGCCGACGATCGAGTGATAAAGCACTTGTGGCGGCCGCGGTTTGGCGGCGAGCGTGACCAGATCGATCGAACCGGGCGCGAGCGTGTCGACGCTGCTGGGCATATTTTTCAGATCATAACGCAAGGCCAGGCCGGGGTTCTGCTGGGCCAGGTCCTTGGTCGCGGCCAAAAGTTTCTTGGGTAGGCCCGCCAGGCGATTGGCGAATTGACCGACGAAAGAGGGGCTGATCCGCGAACCTTCGTGCGGCGTGCCAATGAACACGACGCGTTTAATGCTGGTTTGGCGCGGGAAGAAATAGAGCGGCTGCAGTTCGGCTTTCGCATCCGGCGACAGGGTCAGGGAATCAAATGGCCGATCGCTTTGACCTTTCCAGAAATCATCGTCGCTCTGCACCGTCTGAAGCCGTGAGATCAAGCCGCCCATGCTGTGACCGACAAAGACCATCTGGTCCAGCGCCCCATCGCGCCGCTGTGGATCGATGTCGGAGCGCAGATCTTCGATCGAGCGCCGCAAATCGGCAGCCGTGGCCAGCAATGGATCACTTGTGGGATAGAAATAGACCCAAAACTGGTAGCGCTCGCGCAACACCGGGTCGGCGATCAGATCGTTGATCAACGGCGCCCAGGTCAGCGGCGAGGACAATAAACCGTGGACGAGCACGACGGGGATTTTGCCGGGAGAATAGGGCTCGAGCATGTAAATCCCCTCGCGGCTCAGCAGCTCGTCGGCATGCAGAAACCCGAGATAGGCCCCAGCGTCGTTGAGATCGGAGGCGCGAGAGGAAGTGTGCCAGCGGTGTCGTCAGGTCGGTTTCCAGGGGGACGCGCAAGCCGCGCACCTGCGTTTGTTGAACGGTCAGCGGGTTGTAAAGCTCGATTTGACCGACGCGCTTTTGGGCCAACTGGGCCAGGTCGCCGTCGAAGCGCATGAAGGCGGTGACGGGGAAGCTGACCTCGCGAGGATAATACTTGATCCGCGGTGGCGCCTCCGGCGAGCGCGTGCCGATCAACGGGACGCCCAGGCCATAGGTTCGATGATAATTATTCAGGCCGACGACCTGGAAGCTGTCGCACGGCAACAGCGGCCCGAACTCATATGGCTCCCAGCGGAAGCCGACGTGGGCGACGACAAGAGTAAAGTCCTTGCCGGAGGCGTTTGGGAGCCGCAGGTCGTGGTGCGCGTCGAGCTTGCCGACGCGCTGGCCCGCCGCCAGGCACTTGCTCAGGCCGGCGTTGTAAAGGTCGCACGCCAGCCGAAAGCGCGGGTCAAACGCGTCGACCGGTGCCAGCGGAGCGTCGCCGTTTTCGTAGGGCTTGGCCGTGCTGAAGAGATAATGGTAGGCATAGCCGGCGCAGAGGTAGTAGTCGCCGACGGACTGCGCAATTCCAACGCTCCGTCTCCTGCCCCATCTGATAGTGGATTTCCGCCAGCGCGAATAGGAGATCCGGTTTCGCTTCGCGTAGGGCTTCCGTATGAAGGGCCGCGGCAACGGCGTCGGGATGACGCCGGTAGGTGACTTCCAGATCGTATTGCCTGAGAGTCTGCAGCGTGCGCGCCGATAGCTGGCCGGTGCTAATAATGCTGGAGCGCCAGCTATCGATCAACGGCGTGGCCGAATGCGCAGGCCTGACATAGACGCCGCCGCCACATCCGAAGAGCGGAAGCAAGCAGAATAGGGCGATCAGATTCAGCCGAGGTGCATCCATGACGCACGGAGGATAACAAGGCACGAGGTGGCGTCAAGGGCAGAGGTGGCTGTGCGAACTGTCTTGGGGTATCAGCCCAGGGGGAGTTTGATTTTGCATCCCGGTGGCGAGGGAGGTACCCATGCGCATTTTTGGCGCGACTGTCCTGGTCTCGTTGTAACCATAAAGAGAACAACGTGTTAGATTGACGGACCGTCGCGCCAACGTAGAACACTTCTTTGGCGCGACGGTCCCTCTCTCAAAGGCGGTCACGACGGTAATCACCAGTCTTTCTTGTGCGCCGTTCAGACTAAATATGCGGGTGGCACAGACATTCCTGTCTGTGCGGGAACCGACGAATGTGCCTATTGCCGCACAGACAGGAATGTCTGTGCCACCCGTAAATTTAGTCTAGACACGGCACTAGCTTCACGCCTGCGGCGATAATCAAACGGCGCTGCTCTCTCGTTTATTGCTGTTTCCCTCCGCGCTTCATTTTAACTTTAGGTTACCCTGCTAAGATCAGCCGGCGGACTACTGGTCTACTGATGGAGGTATAACAGATGACTCGTTTCGGCTTGGTCGCATCATTTTTTTTATCGCTCACCCTGGCCGGGCTCGCGCTGCTACAGCCGCCGGGCGATCCGAAAGGCAAGGGCGGCAAGGGTAAGGACAAAGGTGGCCCTGGCGGAGGGCCGCCGCGCTTCGAATTAGGTCGCACGCTGCCACCGGGACTGCGCGAGGAACTGAATCTCACCAAGGAACAAGAGAAGGCCCTTGATGCGATCGAGCAAGAACTCAAGGAGAAGCTCAACAAGCTGCTCACCGAAGAGCAGAAAAAGGCGGTGGAGAACTTCCGACCTCGGGGTCCGGGTGGGCCAGGTGGACCTGGAGGCGGACCCGGTGGGGAGGCAAGGCCTGATCGGGCCCCTTTGGAAGCGGAGCCGGACAACAAGCCGGCCGCGAGGACCGGCCCGAAGGTAACGACGAACAAAGGTCTCAAGGCAATTCCGGACGCGGCGAATCCGACCATGCTCTACACCCTGACCGGTGACGCCGACGAAACCAGTCTCGGCGACCAGCGCAAGGAACATTCGGGGCGCGGCATCCGCTTTCCCTCCGGCGAAGACGCTAATAAAGGCCGCAAAAAAGCGGGCAGCGCTTCCTGGACTATCAAAGGTATCAAGCCAAGCGACGGCCGTTGGTATCGCTTCCGCATTCGCGCCCTCGTTCAGGACGACTTCCGTGTCGACAAGGATGACTTGTATCTGCAAGTCGAGTTCTACAAAGAGGATGGCAAGAATCCTCTGGACCATGTCAAGAAAAGTATCCACGAACAGGTCGAACGCGAACGCAAAGATCTCGTCGATCCCGGCACGCATCGTAATCTCGGCTTGGCGACGTGGCGCTATTACACGCTCGACTTCCGCACGCCGTTTCCTGAGATCGACACCTTGCGACTCACGGCCGGCTATGGTAACGGCGCGGGTAAACCGCAGCGTTCGGAACTTTGGATAAGCGAGGTCGAGGTTCTCTCGATCCCTGACCCGGCCGACTACATCCGACCGGCCAAGGCAGGCGCCGACCGAGTGCCGCCCGCTCTGAATACGCTCGTGAAACTCGGCGGCCGATGGTATTACGATCCCCGCGGCGGCGGCAGAGATGTCCCGAAACAGTTCGACGAAAGCAACGCAGACAGGATCCTCTATCTCACCGATCGCCTGGAAGCCCCCTTCGCCGGGAACACGACGTCCTGGCTTCGCCGAGGCTATCTCGATCGCAGCGGCAAGACTGTGATGAAAGATCAGTTCGTGGCCGATAGCTTGGTATTGTCCTTTACCGACAAGCATCTTGTCATGAAATCGAAGAATCTACCCAATCATCCGACAGCCGTTTTTCCGGATCGTAGCCGGCTCGTTGATGGCAATCCCAACTACATCCAAGAGAAAGCGGACACCTGGTATATCCCACTGGAACCAAAGGTGAACGCCAAACATATCGCGATGGACGGCTCGATCAAAACCGCTCCGAACGGCAACCGCGCCTCAACATGGGCCCTATCGGCGTCGCGGTCAACGGCGTGGTTTTCTACAATCCGTTCGACGAGAGCGCCGTCGTCGCGGCCATTGGTCGCCTCGATCGCTGTTGTGGTCATCCAAGCCCGAATTATGCATATCACTACCACAAATATCCGGTATGCGTGAATACGCTTTGGGCCGACGACGGGGCTGAGCACTCGCCATTGATAGGCTTTGCTTTCGATGGTTTTCCTGTCTTCGGACCTTACGAAGCAGCCGGCGAATTAGCGAAGGACAGCAAGGGGAACGCTCTCAACGAATTCAATCTGCACAAGGACGAGGCCCGCGGCTGGCATTACCACGTCACGCCGGGGAAGTTTCCGCACATCATCGGCGGTTATTGGGGTGAGGTGGAGTCGAGGAATCGACGGGGGCCGGGACCGCGGTAGTGTTACGTCGCGATGCTGTGCGTCGAAACGCCTTGGGTGCCATGCCCACGCTCGCGTGGGCATGAGAGCATGAGGGGCTTGAATAGCCACCGCTAATTAGGATTAGGATACCGACATGTCCACGCAAGCGTGGGCATGGCACCCTGCGCGTGATTCCACCTCAACGCGGCAAGATGCCGCGTCTACTATATAAAGCGTGCCCGGGCTCATGCTACAATTCGCACAGTGGCAAGCCGCTCATCCATAGCATCTGAACTTTCCATTGCGGAGATCATCCATGGCACGAACTCGCGACGCGCGGTCCACTGCAGCGGCGCCCGCGAAAGCGGAGGCCTCACTCCGAATTCCGCCGCCTCCCGTTGCGAGCCCAAATCCTGCCCCAGCCGCTCCGCCGAAACCAGCTTGGGTCTGGCGCCTCACGCTTGGCCTGTGGCTACTCTCTTTCGGCTTCCTTTTTCTCTATGAAATACTGCAAGCGCTATTTCGTGCCTTCGGAAGGCAGTGACCGCATGGTCCATACTTTGGCGCGCACCTCGACACCATCGGAGCGAACCATGACCAACGCCGACTCGGCGGACGCGGCCTCGGATCACGGCTTGACGCGGCGCAGGTTATTCAAGGTCTTGGCCGGCATCGGCATCGGCTCAACAGTATTTCAACGAGCCCTGGCCGCGGACGCGGACAAGGCAACTACCGTCACGGAGGAAATGATCCAGCAAGCCGAGTGGATCAGCGGCATCAAGCTGACCGGCGAGGACCGCAAGGCCCTAGTGGGCGGCCTTAACGGCGCTCAGCGCGACTACTTCACCTTACGCGGCCTGAAAATCGGCAACGACGTCGCACCCGCGCTATCGTTCGTCCCCGCTCCGTGGATGCCGGCTGCCGACGGCGCGGCACGTGGGACCGTTGAGCCAACAACTAATGTCGCTCCGAAAAAACCGGATTCGACCGACGACCTTGCCTTCCTGCCGCTGACAGCTTTGGCCGCCCTGGTGCGGACGCGCCAGGTGTCCTCAATGGAGTTGACCAAGCTCTACCTTGAGCGCCTGAAAAAGTATGACCCCGCGCTCCATTGCGTCGTGACATTGACCGAAGATTTGGCTGTCAAGCAAGCGGAACAGGCCGATCGCGAGATCGCGGCGGGGCGCTATCGCGGCCCGATGCATGGCATCCCCTGGGGCGCCAAAGATCTGATCTCCTACCCCGGCTACAAGACCACGTGGGGCGCGACGCCGTTCAAGGACCGCACGATCGAAACGAAAGCGACGGTGGCGAAACGGCTAGAAGAAGCTGGAGCTGTGCTCGTTGCCAAGTTGACCCTCGGCGCCCTGGCGATGGGCGACCGCTGGTTCGGCGGCCAAACGCGCAACCCCTGGGATATTCGACGAGGCTCGAGCGGCTCGTCCGCCGGTTCGGCGAGTGCGACTTCGGCAGGTCTCATCGGCTTCGGCATCGGCAGTGAGACGCTTGGCAGCATCGTCTCGCCCTGTACGGAATGCGGTACGACGGGTCTGCGACCGACCTTCGGCCGGGTCAGTCGGCACGGCTGCATGACCCTTTCTTGGAGCATGGACAAGCTCGGCCCGATCGCTCGCTCGGTTGAGGACTGCGCCTAATCTTCGGCGCGATTCATGGCTCCGATGGCCTCGACGCGGCCGCAATCGATCGGCCATTTTCCTGGCCGCTGCGCCGCGATCTCCGCTCGCTGAAAGTCGGCTATTTCGAGGGGACGACGCCCGCGGATGAGTTGAAAGTCCTGGGAGATCTGGGAGTCAAATTGGTCCCGATCGCTCTGCCTACCAAATATCCGGTCCAAGCGATTAGCTTCATCCTCGGCACCGAGGCGGCCGCGGCATTCGATGACATTACTCGGCAGGGGATCACGGAAGGGCTGAATAGTTGGCCGCGAACCTTCCGTCAGGGAGAATTCGTCCCGGCGGTCGAATATATCCGCGCCAACCGCGTTCGCTCGCTCCTGATGCAGGAGATGGAAGAGGTCATGACCAAAGTCGATCTCTATATACGTGGCAACGATCTCGTACTGACGAACCTCACCGGTCATCCGACCGTGGTCATGCCCTCGAAGCTACGGACGCAAGGCGGCTCGGAACGCCCCGGGGCCATCACGTTCACGGGTCGACTCTACGGCGAATCGGAGCTTCTGGCTGTTGCGCACGCCTTCCAGCAGGCGACGGGGCATCATCTCAAGCGGCCCGCGATGGAAAAGGTTGTGGCAGCAGAGTAGGTGAAGTTAGGACAGCAGAGCGAGTTGTTCACCAGCCCTGCGCTGGTGAACAACTCGCCCGCTTCGCGCTATTTCCCGCCATTCCGCTCCGGTGGCTCGACGCCGTGCAGATGCCGTACGAAGAAATCGCGGCGCCGTCTTTCGCCATACGCGCCACCGTCTGAATGCCCCATACCTGGAACAACGAGCAGTTCAAAATCCTTGCCAGCTTTTATGAGCGCATCGGCCAGGCGCAACGTCGATTCGGGCGGTACGTTCGTATCGAGTTCACCCACGATCAAAAACAGTTTGCCCTGAAGATTCTTGGCATTGGTGATATTCGACTGCGCGGCATAATGCGGCCCGACCGGGTAGCCCATCCACTGTTCGTTCCACCAGGTCTTGTCCATGCGGTTGTCATGACAGCCACACGACGACACGGCAACTTTGTAGAACTCCGGATGAAACAGGAGCGCTCCCGTCGAACTCTGCCCGCCCGCCGAAGTGCCATAGACGCCGACCCGCTCGGCATCGACATACGGATATTTCTTCGCCAGGGCCTTGATCCACAGGATCCGATCAGGCAGGCCCGCGTCGCCCAGGTTTTTCCAGCAGACATCGTGAAACGCCTTTGACCGATTCATCGTGCCCATGCCATCACACTGGACGACGATGAAACCCAGCTCGGCGAGGGACTGCATTCGGTTGGACGGGCTAAAACGCTTGGGAACGAAGGAATCCTGCGGGCCGGCGTAGATATTCTCGATGACCGGATACTTCTTGTTGGCGTCAAATTTCGTCGGTCGAAAGACGACGCCCCAGATGTCGGTCTTGCCGTCGCGGCCCTTGGCCGTGAAGACTTCCGGTGTTTTCCAGCCTGAGCTTTCAAGGCCGGAAATGTCGGTCTTTTCCAGGGTGCACACCAGCTTGCCATCGTCCGCTCGCCGCAATTCATGAACGGGCGGCAAATCGACGCGCGAATAGGTGTCGATCAGATATTTGTTGTCAGGCGAATAAGCAATCGTGTGCGAGCCGTCGCCCTCCGTGAGCGCGACTAGACCGGTGCCATCAAAATTGACGCGATAATAATGAATCAAATAGGGATCTTGATCTTCATTTTTGCCACTGGCGCGGAAATAGATCTGACGCTGTTTCTCGTCCACTCGATCCGTGGTGGCGGAGAATTTGCGGACCACCCAAGGCCCCTTGGTGATTTGGTTTTTGACTTTGCCTTCTTTGGCGTCGATCAAATAGAGATGGCGCCAGCCGTCGCGCTCGGAGGCGCGGATGATCTCATCGGTTTTGTCGAGGTAATGGATGTAATGGTTATCGTCGTTGATAAAGGTGTCAGTTTTCTCGTCGATGATCGCACGCGTCTTGCCGGTCGCCGCTGTCACTTCGGTCACCCGAAACCGTTGATGGCCTCGATCGGCATGCTCGATGGTAAAATGGCTTCCTTCACGATGCCAGCGCACCGGCGGCGGACTTTCGTAGTTGATTCGGTCGATCGGGGCCATATCAGCTTTGATCGCTTTGCCGTTGGCCACGTCAAATACCCACAACTCGAATTTGGATTCCTTGTCGCCAGGCAGGGCGTAGGCGCTGCGCTGGAGTAGCGCACGACCTCCCTGCGGCGGCGACGATTGGATACGAAAGACTTCCTTGGTCTCTTCTCTCTCGACTCGGAAAGCGGCCAGGTACGTTGAAGTGGGCGACCAGCTGATAGCGGCGAAGGCGTTGCCGTCCTTGCCCGTCTCGCTTAGCTTTGTTTCCTTATTCGTCTCCTTGGATCGGACCCACACGTTGCTTTCCTTGAGAAACGCGGTCCACTTCCCATCTGGCGACGTCCGCTCCCGATTCCGCCCTTGCCCGCCCGGCTGAGCGGCGCTGACAAGCGTCGCCTCCAGACTGGGATATTCATTCATGTTCGGCTCGTCGATGAGTTCCTCAACGGGTGGCTCTTTTTCGTCCTTGAGAGGCTTCTCCAATGGTGCGAGCGTGTACGAATCCAAAGGACATTTCCACGACGAACCGTTGGCTTTGAATTGGATTGCCTTGCCCTCTTCGACAAACTCAATCGTTTGGAACGGCAGATGGTCCGGCTTTATTTCCTTGCTCAGCGCCTTCGTGAGGGCGACGGCGAGCTTGGCGTGATCGAATGCCGGCTCACGCTTTCCTTTCTCGGCGTCGACCGCGATGAACTCCGTCGCTCGTCCAGCAAGAGTATTCATGTACCAAAAGCGCGTGTTATTTTGATACCAGTGCGGCGTGATTTGCATTTTGTAGACGCGATCGGCCTGATTGCGAGCCGAGCGCTCGGCACGAGCATAGGCCTCCCTCAACTCCTCCGGCGAGGGTTTGTATGCCTCACGCTTTGGCTCATTCGCTATGGCTGAGTTCTTGCCGCCGTTTCCGGCGCCGACAAAAAGCCAAAATAACGACAGAAAGACAGCCAACGGACGCTGCGTCGTCGGGAGCTGCATCATGATGTTGCTTTCCTAAGTCCAGAGCGGTTATAGGCAGGCTCGCCCGAGTTTACGGCGCCGCCTTGGGCATGCGAATCTCATTGGAAATATCAAATAGTTTCATTGCCACCAGCATATCGATCAGTTGGTCGTGGTACTTTCGATCGGATGTCTCGCCTGTCAGCTTGATTTTGTCTCCGACAAACTCACCCTTGACGGCGAACGTCACCTTTGGATCCGTGACAACGACCTTCTTGAAGTTTTCGACATACGTGCTGACCTTGGAAGCCGCGTACTTTCCGTCAGGGGCGACCTGTTCGAGCAACTTTTTCATGCTTGCCCGGAACTCAGGATTCAGCGCGATGGCCGTATAGGTTTTCGGATCGCGCGGATGCGCGGCTCGCTCCTTCTCGAGTTTCTCTCGTAAGGCGATCAGAGCCTCCTTGTGTTCTTTCCAATACTTGATCGCTCCTTTGCAAATCGCGGCGGCTTCCTTTTTCGGATAGTCCTTTTCGTTCGATAAATCATCGAACGCTTTGTTTGTCATGAAGCCGGATTCGCTGATGGTGCCGGGGATCGCCGTCTCGCGGAGGATGTGATAGCTCCCCTTGATGAGCTTGAGCTTCGGACCGGGCACGGCCCCTTCGAGGGCATCATTGACATCGCGCGCCAGCGATTCGTAGAGCGTATCGTCCGTCGCATTGTGCTTGTAAAGCGTCGTATGCCCCCCAGCCGCCGATCCGTTGCCAGCGTTGTGATGGACGGAAAGGAAAAAGTGGACGTTGTGATGTTCAAAGAAATCGATGCGCGCGTGCAGCTCAGCCGTGTTCTTCGACCCTTCGGGGCTGAGCCGATGATCGGCTTCGCGCGTCATGAAGACGGTCGCGCCATTTTCCTTGAGAATCTTGGCCAACTCGAAGCCGACGCGAAGATTGAGTTCGCTCTCGGTGACCTTCGATGCCACGCCGCGCGTGCCGCCGGTGTAACTTTTGGAATAGCGCTGGCCGCCATGCCCCGGATCGACGACGATGACGGCACCCTTCAACGGAAGCTCGTCAACAATACGCTCAGCTCCCGAAACCACGCCCGCCGTAATCATGGACAGAATCAGTGCCAGCCATCGAATCATCGCGTAACACCTCGAAAGATTGATTGCTCTCGTGCTGCCAATAGTATTACGCGGTTTCACAGCGAGCCGCCAGGCGAGCGCTGTTGGATAGCGCTATTTGAAAAAAGCGTTATCCAACAGCGCTCGCCTGGCGGCTAAACGTCGCGTGTGAAGTGGTTGTTATTTATCTTTGATAGTGCCAATCGCCTGAAGGGCGACGGCGACTTGTCGCTTGGTTTGGGGGTCGTCGCGCTTTTCGGCTTCTTTCAGGGCCTGAATGACTTCCGGTTTGCGGGCGGTCGCTCCCATGTCGCCGAGGGCGATAGCAGCCAGGTAGCGGGCGTCGCCGCCAGTTTTTTTCTGGACGGCGCTTTTACCCATGCCCCCCTCGGAGCCAGCTTTCACGCTGACGGCCGCGCCATCGTAAAGGATGAAACCGTCGTCATTGAGCATATCGATCAGTACGGGAATTACTTTGACCGGCGTGTTCGTCCGCAGCTGTGAAGCCAAAACGCGGGCGGCCTCGTAGCGCAGATACTTGTAATCCGCACGATTGAGATCCGTATCGTTGTCAATGACGTCCTTCAACGCCTGCTCGACTTTGTGCCTTCGGAACGCCTCCTGTGGCAAATACAACATGCCATGGATGCAACGATACCGCATGATCATGTGTTCGCGTTGTTGCGTGAGAACATGGAAGCGCTGTGCTTTGGGCTCGATGCCGCTGACGGGAATATCGCTCGGCGTCGGCTCGGCGAGTGCTTTGAGCATGATCGGAACAGCAGTGTCGTTGGCGGGGTGTTTCATGTTCGTCAGCGCCTCGGCGGCGAAGCGGCGGACGCCCGGCAGCTCGTCGGCGTTGGCGAGGGTTTGCTTGAGCCCGTCGCGCGCGGGCACCGACGATTTGCCCATGCCGCTCAGGGCGACTACCGTGTTGAGCCGGGCCTTGTGAAACGTCTTTCGCTCCTCGGGACTGCTGGTGCGTTCGAGGAATGAATTCAAGGCGACGACGGTTTCAGGGCTGGCCTTGGCACCAAGTTTACTCAAGCTGCCGGCGGCCAAGTCGACCTTGGCGGGATCGGGATCATGCAGCGCGGAACAAAGAATCTGCTCGGCGCGCGAAAGCGCATCGCCTCCGATCGCCGCGAGAACCATCGCGGCCTGGCGTTTCGTGTCGCGATCGCTGCTCTGCAGTGATTCCTCCAGTAATTTGGCATCCTTGCGCAGCTCCGGGCCGGCAAGGTCTACCAGTTGCTCGAGCGCGGCACGGCGAACCACGGGATCCGGCTCGTTCTTTGGATCGACGAGAGCGAGGACGTCGCCAGCCGCATCCTTGGCAAACTCACGGCCAAGCTCGCCGAGGGCTTGAATCGCATCCCGTCTCACCAGGGCCGACGCCGCCTCTTGTTGATCTCGCTCATCGTCGGAAACTGTTTTGCCGACAGCCGGCCGCTCCTTGAGCAGGGCTCGTAAGCCATTGATCGTCTCTGGAGTGGGCTTGCCTTTGATTCGACCCAATGCCCAGGCGGCATTGCGGCGCGCGCCGGAGTCACGATCTTTCAGCGCCGCCTCTAACGTAGGACGTGCCGATTCGGCCAGAATTCCGCAAGCTCCGAGTGCATAGAGCGCGCTTCGACGCACCCGAGCATCGCCGTTTTCCTTGGCGAGACGGGTGAGCAGGTCAACGAATTCTTGAGTTTCCGGTGAGGCGTTGAACGACATGTCGAGAACCAGGTCGCCGAAGCTGGCGGCAGCCATGTCGAGAACGCTCGGATCTTCCGCCGGATCGTTCAAACGATTGAGAAGTGCGTTAAAGATGCTGCCATCGCGCACGCCTAGCTTGCCGAGCGCGAAAGCGGCGGCCCGCCGAGCGGCGGGTGTGTCCCCTTCCAACTGACGCATCCAGGCGAGGCGATCCTTACCGAGAAAAGTCTGTGCATCAGCGCCCGGATGTAACGCGAGGAGAATTACTAGGGAGCTGATGGTGCAGCGCATGAATGGGGCCCCAATGCGGATGGTACTTTAATTTGTTGGTATTAACTACCAGGGCAAAAGGCCCTTACTTCTTCGGCTGTTGCTGCGGTGGCTGGCCCGCCTGCTTGATTTTCTTGAGAGCCTCCTCCGCCGCGGCCTTAACCGTCCCGCTCTTGTCGACGCTATCGTCTGCCTTGAGGTCGACAAGAGTCTTGAGGGCTTCGGCACCAGGATCATTGAGTTCGCTCAAGGCCCAACAGGCCATACAGATCTCCAGCGGCTCCTTACCGCGGGCCAGGTCAACCAAGGGCGCGGCCGCCGCCTTGGTCAACTTCCCATCCAGCTTCGAGCCAAGAATTCCAATCGCTCGGGCAGCCTGGAACCGCACTTTCGGATCGGTATTTATGGTGGCGTTGGCGATGACTTTCACTTCCGCGTCGGTAGGCTTCTCCAGGATTGCCAGACCAACATTAGCCCATATGCGGACGATCATATCCCGATCGCCGCCGGTCGGACCGCCGGCCGCCCGGTGTAAGACCGCTTCGACGGCTTGCAGGACCTGCGGGTCGGTCGGCTTTCCCATCGATCCGAGACCCATGGCGGCCTCTTGACGAACACGGGCCGCGGGATCCTTGATCGCGGACAACAACGCGCAAGTCGCCCGAACATCGGGCGGACCGTTCTGACTTCGGCCCACCGTAATGATGCCGGACACGCAAGCATGGCGCATCTCGAACGCTGAGGCAGAGTTTTCGTAACTTGCTCCGACAATAAACGCGTCCATCCCCGCTTTGGCGGCGTCACCGAAACGCAGCAAGGAAATGACGGCCTGGTAGCGAACGACGAGCTGCGTATCGTCCTTAGCATGACGCGCCAGGACCTCGACGATGCGCGTGGTGTCTTGCTTGGGTACATCGATGTATTGAAAAGACATAATCGCCCGAACGCGCAGGCTCGGGTCACGCTCGTTACAGCGATCAAGCAGGGCGCTCACGACTTCCGTCGTGGCTGGGCCAAATAAAGGAATTATCCGGATCGCGTATTCGCGATTGCTCGGATCGGTGTGTTTCAGTTCCGTCAACCATTGGCTGAGCGTTTTGCCTTCGATGTCGGAAGGCGAAGCTGATCGAAGCGTCTCGCGCGACGGCGGCGGCTCGGCCGGAGGCGGCGTCGGCGGCGGCGTCTTTTGGGCGAGCAACGGGGCGCTTACGATGAAGATCTGCATCAGGGCCAGCAGACCGTAAAGAGTTCGCATGGAATTACCTCTCTCTCTAAGCCCGGTCCCATCTCATAAGGATACCATCGCCAACAAACGGCGACAACGATGAATGGCGCAGGCATGGAAACTTGCGCGGGAGGGTCGATGGTAGCGAGCGAAGCAATTGCACCATTCTGCGCACGTCTTGAACTCCATCTTGCCCGCCGTCCCCCTTTCTGTTAAAGCTCCGACCCCCTGCCGGACGACACGCGGATGGTCCGGATGTTGGGAACGCGACGCACGCTCAAACGGGAGACGTTGGATATGGATCACTCCTCGGCCGGCGTGGTTGGGAAACGGCCTTTGGGGCCTATGCGCTGTTTAACGGCGATCGCGCTGATTGGGGTGTTGTCGGCGGTTTGCGTCGTCACGCGCGTCGCGGGCCAGGAATACTTTCAACATGGCTTCGAGGGCCGCGACACGCTTTGGCTCAAAGGCCGGACGGATGCCAACCCCAAAGAGACGGCCCATCGGATCGTCACCGATACCGCCTATACCGGCCAGCGCTCCGAATATATCCAATTCACCGCCGAAGTCGGCAACTACATCCATTACACCTACGAGCCGGGCCGAGCCGCCGTCGTCGATGAGCTGAACGTCAGTGTTTTCGTCAAAGCGAACCGGCCAGGTGCCCAGCTTCTGTGCCGGATTGTCCTACCCGAGGAACGCGATCCTCAAAATCTAGGCCAGCCCATGACGGTAACAGTCAAAGGCGACGCCTTCGATCGCACCGGCCGTTGGCAACAGCTTGTCTTACGTCAGCCTGTCAAACGGCTCAAAGAACAGCAACAACTGCTCCAGGCCGAGCTAAAACGCGCCATCAATATCGATAAAGCCTATGTCGATCTCATAATTCTCAATCTCTACAGCGGCCCCGGTCAGACCGACGTCTGGACGGACGATCTGGAAATCGGTCCGCTCGAGCCCAAAGCGGGCAATACCACGCCGAAAGCAGTCGTCAACGGCGAGAAAACATCGCTCCCCTTGCTGGCGGCGCGGACGATTCTCAAAAGCTCCAATCAACTCTATTTCGACGACCACAAGTTCTTCATGCGTGCCGTGCGACACACCGGCACGCCGCTCAAGACGCTGCGCGACGCCGGTTTCAACACGGTCTTTCTCGACGAAACAACGCCCCAGGGCGTGATCGACGATGCCGTTCGCCTCGGCTTTCTGATCATCCCGTCCATTCGTCCACCGACAATGGTGACACGCGACAGCGGGCCGCTTCAAGCGACGCTGACGTCATCGACTCAGGCTTTCGGCCAAAAAGTCGGACAATTCGTCTCCAATGAAAACATTCTCGCCTGGGAACTCGGTTCCAACCTGACGGCGGAGCAATTCGCGGCCGTGGCACGAACGGCGGAGCTTTATGGCCAAACCAAGCCCAAACGCCCGGTCTGTTGCGACGTGTGGGATGGCTTTGAGCGTTATTCGCGCGGCCTTGACCAGGTCATGCTTGGTATGCACCGCTGGCCGTTGATGACGGGATTGGAATTACTGAAATACCGCGATTGGCTCACCGAACATCGCCGTATGGCCGTGCCGGATACCTATTGCTGGACCTGGATCCAGACGCATTTACCCGACTGGTATATCAATCTCGTCTACGGCAAGCCTTCTGGCGACGCCTTTGACGAACCGATCGGACCACAAATCGAGCAAATTCGACTGTTGACCTATACAGCGGTCGGCTGTGGTCTCCGCGGCGTCGGTTTCTGGTCGGATCGTTTCCTCGCGGACAACTATGCCGGCAAGGAACGTCTACTCGGTTTGTCGCTGCTCAATCAAGAACTCGAGATGCTGGAACCGCTGCTGGTGACGGCGACCGATCCTTTCTGGGTCGAGACGTCGAACCCCAATGTCAAAGCCGCCGTGCTCCGGACCGAGAAAGCGATTCTCGTGCTGCCGATTTGGATGGGCCCCGGAGCCCAATTTGTCCCAGGTCAATCGGCGGCGGCCGAGGTCAATTTCATCATACCCCAGGTGCCGGCCGGCAGTCATGTTTGGGAAGTCTCGCCGGGCGAGGTTCGATCGCTATCAGGAAGCTGGGAGCGCGTCTTGGGCGGCGTCCGCATTTCGGTGCGCGAGTTTAGCCTGACCGCGGCCATCGTGCTGACCACGGACTTGAGCGCCAACGGCCCGATCGTGCGGTTCCAAGAGATGCACCGCCGGCTCGTCCCCCTGGCGGCGCAATGGGCTCACGACCTGGCCAAGGAAGAGTTCGCCAAGGTGGAGAAGATCGAGGCCGAGCTGGAGCTACTCGATCAGAAGCCGGCCGACGCTCACGAGCTGCTGGAGAAAGCACGCGGCTATCTCGAAGCCTGCGACCGCCTCAAAGCCGACGGCAACGCCAGCGAGCGCTATGCCGAGGCGCAACGAGCGCTACGGCCGCTGCGCATTCTGATGCGATCCCAGTGGGAACGGGCTGTTCGGCAAATGGATTCGGCCGTGTCCAGCCCCTATGCCTTGAGCTTTTACACGCTGCCGCGCCATTGGAAATTTTGGCAACGCCTGAAAGAGACCAAGCCGTCGCCCAACGTCCTGACCGATGGAGATTTTGAATTGGCCCCTGAGCGTGTACCGCAGGGTTGGCTGGTCGAAGAGGTGCCATCGCTCGATGACGTCGAAGCGACCGCGCGGCGCGTCAACTACGAGCATCACGACGGCAAACAATGTCTTATGCTGAAGCTGACGCAGAAGAACAAGCTACCGCAACCGCCCTTGCTCGAGCGCACGTTCATAGCCGTCCATAGCCCGACCGTGAAACTGCCTCCCGGCACGCTGGTGCGGATCACCGCGTGGATCAAAGTGAATGAACCGCAGCGAGCGACGACCGACGGCGCCCTGATCTTCGACAACATCGGCGGCGAAGCGATGGCCGTGCGCATCACCGCGCCGACGCCGTGGCGTCGCTACACCGTCTATCGCGAAGTCCCCGCATCCGGCGAGGTCCGCCTCACGGTAGGCCTCTCCGGCCTCGGCGCTGCGTTCTTCGACGATTTCAAAATCGAACCCCTCATCGCCGCCGACGCCCCGACAACTAGGGCGACAGCGATTCGCTGAGAGTGTCTTTCTTAGGTCCGCCAACGACGTTAAGTATTGCCAACGTTTGCGAGGCTCTGTCTCACCAGCTTGCTCCGGGGTGGACACTTTCGGTTGCGCCAGTCTCCCGAGGAGACGAATTGACTTGAGGCATAATGCCGTCTTGGTCCCCCTATGTTCCGCGCGGAACATTGCTTGCCGACCGTCGCGCCAAGAATGCACATGTCCTTGGCGCGACGGTCGGCTAACACAACCACTTGACAGCGTTGATTTTGCGCTGCGGCCCGGACCGTCGCGCGAACATTCGCATGTGGTACCTCCTCCCGGCGCCGGGCCATCTCATTCTTTCCGAACCGTCATACTGGATTGCATTGCGCGTACGCACACACACAGAACTCCCGCGCTCTGTCCACCCGAATGCGTTTGGAAACGGCTAAACTGAGATAGAGTCAGCATTGCCAACCGCCAAGCGGACAGGGTCGAGGGGGACTCTGTACAGATTTTGTACAATGACGGCACTTATCCAAACGGCGATCTTCATTTTGGGGGTGAGTAAAACGCAGGTTGGCGTGCTGTTTGGTAAGATTTCGTAGAGAATAATGGCCTAGCCGGTGGGAGGGTGTATGAACACGATCACGTTGCAAGAAGCTCAGTCCAACCTTACAGAGCTGGTACATCGCTTATCGGCAGGGCAGGTCGTCACGATTACCGAGAACGACCGCCCGGTTGCTCAGTTGACATTTGTGCCGTCGATTCGGCAGCGCCCGTTTCGGCCACGACCGCCGGTGACGGGAGTTCCTCGCGCCGGGACTGTTCCCGGTTTGGCCGTCCCAGATGACTTCAAGGCCCCCTTGGAGGACTTGCGGGAGTACATGGAATGAGGCTGTTGCTCGACACCTGCGCCTTGCTGTGGTTCCTTGGAAACGACCGCAGAATGTCTACAACTGCCAAAGCAGTCTTGACGGATCCAGCGAACGAGCGATGGCTGTCGCCGATTTCCCTGCTAGAGATTGCCCCCAAGGTTTGCCTTGGAAAGCTGCCTCTCCCGAAGCCTTTCGCGGACCTGTTTCCGGCCGAATTGATCGCCAACGACATCCATTTGCTTCAACTAGAGCCAGACCACATTGAACCCCTGACAAGCCTGCCGCTCCACCATAAAGATCCCTTCGATCGTTTGATCGCCTGCACGGCGCTGGTCGAGAGTCTAGCGCTTGTTTCTGCCGATTCGGCTTTCGAGTTCTACGGCGTCTCTCGCGTCTGGTGAGCCTGGGTCGTTGTCGTATAGCCTTATTTCGCGCGAATCGGGTTAGTTTTCAGGTTGGGGCGTGAGGATTTGAACCTCCGACTTCCTGCCCCTTTGCCCGATCCTTGGTCTGACACAGAGCCTGCCGTAGGCGCGCAAAACCCTTGCTGTATCCTGTCCATCCATGATCACAAATTGGACCTTCTTGCCAGCAGCCTTGCCTTTCACATCCTTGATCAAAAGATCGGCGATTGGACCAACGTACTGAACGACATATAGTTGAGCCGGGGTGTCGAAAAGTCGAACAAGCTGGTCTCCGCGTTTTCCGCAATCGGCAATATGCATCTCCTTTTGGCCGATTCCCGGCCCCTTGAGCAAGAACGCTGTGTCGCGCCGACGACCGCGAACCATGACGTTTGATGTATAAAGATCGTTGATCTCTCCACCCCAATCTTTCTTGTGAAATGGGACACTGAGAATTTGTTCGAGAGCTACCTGAACCTGTTCTTCAGAGCAGTTGAGAAAACCATTCGGTAGAACATCAGCAACCATCTGAGGAGTGACGTCGCGGACCTTCTGAAAGCTATCAATGTCATCAACGAAGAGGCGATCACCGCCGGAACGCGCCCTAAGAAAATCGACAGCCAGAGCGGACGCGAGGAAGATGTCTGGAGAGAGGGGAACGCATACCGTCCACCGAATTCCATCTGTGCATTCGTCCAACAAGTGCCTGGCGAACGACATCTCGCTTCCAACCCATCGATCGTGGATGCTCGGTTCAGCGCGTAGGATCGGTCCGCTCAGATGCCACGAAATGCGATAAAGGGCACTCAGCCATTGTTCTTTTAAGTCTCCACGCTCAGCGGTACCGCGAAGATAGAGTCGGCTATCCGAGGGATACGGCGGTATTGAGGACATATCCACACAACGAACGGTGGCCTCGGCAAGTCGGTGGAACTCATTTAACTGATTTCGGCAAAAATCTGCGCCGGGCTCGCGGAAAAAATAGGCAACTTCGCATCCGTCCATCAACCCCATGATGCAAGGCCCTCCGCAATGTCGAGGAACTTTGTAGGGCTGAAACTTGGTAATTCCGGCGAACCGAAATGTTGCATGATAGAGTTTTGGTCCCTGGCGTGAAGCTGCGAGAAATTCATCTCGCAAAACTGACAGAGCGCTATCATTATCAATCATTGCTTTCCACCGTTTGAGGGGTTCCCAAGTTCGCCTCGTGGTCGTCATGCTTAAGAGTGGAATGGCAGAGTTATACAGGACAAAAGGGATCAGGTTTAGATTCATAAATGCTTGGCATCAAAATTACGTCTTGAAGCGAAGCATATGTGAAAATTAGGTGACCCCAAACCTGACACATTTTTCTTTGTTGGCAGAGAATTTGGCCCGAACATTCCCTCGGCCATAAGTCCTCGATGAGGGGATGGTGTGATTTGTTCAAACCTGTCCTTACTTACGGGGGTCCAATTCTCAAAAGCGAAGCCGAGCCAAGCCTGAAAGAACGGCACCGAGTGGTCAATGTGCTCGTGAGCCCAGACCGCCGCTACTACATACTGAGGCGCAAGGCGCGCGAGACATAAACCCTTTGCTTTGTCCGCAACCGCTTCGGGACAACGTTCCATCGCCTTGTTGATGAGATTAACTTTCCGCCTTCCCTTCACATCCTCCACACCCTGTTGTCTCAGAAACTCCGTTAGTTCTTTAACTGTCATTCGTTGATGCCCACCCCGCGGATCATGTGACTGAACGAGTAGCCCGCTTTGTAGAAGCAACTTGGCGGATTCTACGGCGTCGATGCCGCGCTTTCTTGTGCCATAGGACGTGGCTTGGTCCACCGGCTGGCCTCCCGTTGTTGGCGCGTGTCGTTGGGGGAGGGGATGTCAAAGAAACGTTTCCGAGTTGCCAGCGGTAGCGTTCGCAGGATTTGGCAGAATTCTGTCACTTCTTTCGGTCTGGCTTGCGTCCAGGAATCGAAGGCCGATGGCTCGAAGAGCGGAAAGTCTTGCCAGAATGGCGTGTCCTTTCGCATGTGGCGAATGAACCAGTTCGCGCGAGTGATTAGTTCCGCCTCATCGATTGTTTTGAAAACGTAGGGTAGCATAACGGTGGCGAGATAGCGCGCCGCATCGCCCGCCATGACGAAGCCACCAAAGTTGTCGTGGAGTAGGATCAGCACCAACGCGGCCCGCAATTCGATGTAGGTTTCTGGCGTTTCGATGCGAAGATATCGGTCTAACCGGAAACCGAGAATCCGATTGGCGAGGTCTTTCCAATGTTTGCGGAATACCTCGTCGCCTGCACCAGCGCCGGGGTTCGCTTGAACGATGCTCCACACAAAGTCAGCGATTGTGTCCGCGTCATCGGCACGAATACGTTCGTAGAGCCATGGCGAGAAATCCGCGCACGGCACGCGACTGCCGGGAGAATAGGTCTTCGAGAGGCACGGAAACTCCGCATGCCCACGATCGCGGGCATAGGCCAGCGGGTCGCGTGGAAATGGGTTACGGGTTTGTGGTAATGGTACCGTTGTTGCGCTCGCAATCTTGGCTGGTTCAATCGATGCGTCTTCCTTGAAAGCCGGTGAAACCCGGAATTCCGCTGAGCATTTTTTGCACCGGACAGTTCGTCCAACATACGCATCCGCAGTTCGTCCGCTGTGACCACAACTCGGACACATGACGGCGATCGGCATTGTAACCCCAGCGACATAATGGTGAAGCATTAAGACATACGGTCTTCAGGGTGGCCGCGATCGGGAGAGAAAAGGTGCCACGAAGGAATGCCATTAAGTTAAGGAAACCAGCCAAGGACTGCTAGCTCCGTTCTGCGTCGAAACACGCCGTTTTACCGGGTTTAATAGGCCCCAGAGTCCAAATCTTCCTTAACTCAACGGCATTCATCCAAAACCAAAAGGGCTAACCTAAAAGGAAACCAAAAGGGCTGCGTCTATTTGTTGACACCCGACCACTGGCGGTTCCAACTCGCTAGATCGAAGCTCGGATCTTCAGGCGCAGTGCGCAGCACGTAGGCCAGATTTGCCGTGGCGGCTCTGACCTGAGAAGGATTCGGCGCAGTGGCTTGAATATTGGTGACAGCTTTCTGCGGGGTGATAGAGTCGGATTCTTCCATCGCCGCTTTCAAAATGGTGATCGCGTATTGCTCCACGCTGAGATGTTGCTTCGTCGCACCGTTCTCCATTTGGGCAACGAGCTCGTCTGCAAGTGTAATCGTGATGGTCATCCTCAGTCCTCTCCGGCGAACCGACGCGCTCAGGAACGATTTACGGCATCATTCAAGATGCAGCCTATTTGTATACCCGTCTGGTTGACGCATCCTATGGCGGAATACGTGGGGGTAGCTATACCCACTTTTCGGAGAGGCACTCACTCACTGTGCGACGTGATTACAGCATATCCCACGAACCCTACGATCGTTAAGTGTAAAACAACGACGATCCAGAACACAATCAAGAAGCTTATTTTTCGTGTCTTATGATGAAAGAATCGCTGGCCCAGAATCGCTCCAGGCCAGCCTCCCAAGAAGGCAAGTAGATGCAAAGTGTTCTCAGGCAGCCGGCGACCGGCGTTGATGGCTTGCCGTTTATCCCATCCGTAAGCGAGGAAACAAACGAGACTGATTAGGACGACCACGAGCAGGTAGGCAACGGCTGTCGTCATGGTGTTGATGATCGCCTTTCAGTGTGCTTTACTCGCCAATATCGACCGAACAATGTCTTCCAATGTGTGCCGTGACTGATAGCCAATTGTCTGGCGCACGCGCGTGAGGTCCGGCACGCGCAACCGAATATCCTCAAAGCCGCGGCGGAAGACCTGGTCGTAGGGGATGTGTTCGATCGGCAATTTGGGGTCGATCAGGCGCGTGACCGTCTCGGCCAGCTCGCGGATTGTTACGGGAATGTCACTTCCCAGGTTAAACACGCGGCCTCGTGCTTCGGGACATTGCATGAGCTGGATCACGCCTTCGACGACGTCGGCGACGTGGGCGAAGCAGCGGATTTGTTGGCCGTCGTCGTGGACTTGGAGGCGCTGTGCCTGCTAGCGCCTGATCGATGAAGCGCGGCAAGACCATGCCATAGCGCCCGACCTGGCGCGGGCCGACCACGTTGAAGAATCGGCCGACGACCACCGGCAGACCAAAGCGCTGATGCTGGGCCAGGGCGAGGTATTCATCCAGTGCCTTGCTTGCGGCATAGACCCAGCGGCTGCGCGTCGTCGGCCCGAGGACGAGGTCGTCATCTTCATTGAGCGGCATCTTCGGATTCTTGCCGTAGACCTCGCTCGTGCTGGCGAGAAAAAGCGGTTTCGGGTGCGAAGCCAGGTGACGGAGAATCAATTCCGTCGGCCCGAGATTAGTCGAGACCGTGAGTCCGGGTTCGTCCATAACGAGCCGCACGCCAACGACGGCGGCAAGGTGGTAAATCTCATCCGCCTGGTCGATCAACCCTGTCAACGTCGCTTCCTTGGCGATGCTATCGATGACGACTTGCAGGCCGGGATGGTCCCGCACGGCGCTGAGATTTTCGAGTTGACCTGTGGAGAGATCATCGAGCACGATGACACGGTGACCGCGCGCGAACAACGCCTCGGCCAGATGGCTGCCGATGAAGCCTGCGCCTCCGGTGATGAGTGACGTGGTCATGACAGAAACGTAACCCCAGCGAGCCGCGCACGAAGTAAGCGAGCGTTGTAGTGTCCCGGGTCGGAAATTCCTTTACACCGTTTGCAAGCCGTGGCCGGGGTCGGTACTCCGACCCCGGTTCTCAGAAGCCGCTAGGGCCAAACCGGGGTCGGAATACCGACCCCGGCCACGGCTTGCTACTAATGAACGAACTTCCGATTCAGGACACCAGAAACACATAACAAATTAAGTGCGCTAACTCGACCCGCTTACTTCGTGCGCGGCTCATTTCGACCGGAAGTGCTTACTTCGTGCGCCGCTCGTTCCGAATTATTCCTTCAATCGGAACAGCTTTCTCAGCGCGTCAAGCAGCGTGTGCCCTTCGGCTGGCGCGTGACTATCCTCCGCTAAGGCCGCGATGGGGCCGTGCAGGAAGCGATTCTGTAACAAGGAAAAAGCCCCTTCGATCTGCTTTTTATCCGCGTCGGTCAGCTTGCCGTTGAGCCGGCGTAGCAAGTCGGACACGACTTCCTGGCGCTTGTGCTCGAAATCCTGGCGGAGCCGGGCGATCACGGGGCCATTGCGGCGCCGGGCCCAGTCCGCGAGGAACTGCGCTGCCTCCTGTTCGACGATCGCTTCCGCCGGCGCGACGTGCCTCATCCGATCGGCGAGCGTCGATTCCCTGGTCCTTTTGAGATCGTCAATGTTGAAGAGGCACGTCGTGTCGCCATCGTGAATCCGCGGGTCGAAATCACGCGGCACAGCGATGTCGAGTATGACGATTCTACCACCAGTCCGGCGCGCCGCGATCTTGCGATAGCGCTCGAGCGTGACAATCGGCTCGGGCGCTCCGGTCGTGCTCAAGACGATGTCGACACGAGCAAGCAGATCGTCGAGCTTCTCCCAGGCGACAGCTTCGCCGCCGCAGCCTTCGGCCACGGTGCGAGCCTTCTCCGGGCTGCGATTCGTCACGAAGATTTGTTTCGGCTTCAGCTGGCGGAGGTGCCGCAACGTCAGCTCGCCCATTTTGCCAGCGCCGATGACGAGGATTGTCTTGTCCCCGAAATGATCGAACACCTGGCGGACGTAATCAACCGCAGCGCTCGAGACCGACACATGCCCGCGCGATATTCCCGTGTCGGTGCGCACGCGCCGCGCCACCTGGCGGGCTTGGCGCATCAAAGCGTGCAGCAGAGCGCCGAGGCTGTCGCATTCCTGGGCTTTTTCATAAGCCTTTTTGACCTGGCCCGCTATCTGCCCCTCGCCGACGATCAGGCTATCGAGACTGGCGGCGACTCGGAAAAGGTGCCGAACGGCCGCCGCTTGCTGATGCACGTAAAGATGCGGCCTGACCTCGTCAAGCCGCAGGCCATGGTACTCAGCCAACAGCGCGGCCACGGTCTCGCCGTCGAGAGCTGCGGCCGCCGGATCGAAACGGCCCAAATAAAGCTCGACACGGTTGCAGGTGCTCAAAATGACGGCTTCGCATTCCAGCCGCTCGGCCAGGAAACTCAGAGCGCGGCCGAGATCCGCTTCGGGAATCGCCAGTTTCTCCCGGACTTCGACGGGCGTGGTGCGATAGCTGCAACCGACAGCAAGGAGGTTCATCGGAACACCCCCTGTCCGACCGGATGCGACAGGGTCAGGCAACAGAGCATCAGAAAGAAGGTCACGATCGTCAGAAACGCGACCTGTCGGCCGCGCAGATGGAAGCCATAGCGAAGATAGATTAACAGCGCGAAGGTCAGCCACAGTATGACGGCACTCAGGATGCGCGGATCGAGCCACGAGCTAACGTGATAGTTGACCATGAGCGCTGCGCCGAGCAACACGCCGGCGGTCATGAGCGGAAACGATAGGAAAATAGCCCGGCGATTCATCGCCTCAAGCCGTTCGAGACTCAGCAGCTTGAGGCCGTGGCCAGGCGGCAGTTTCGCCTTGAGCCGATGCGACTGAAAGAGATACATCAGGCTGGCGAGGAAGCCGACACAGATGCCAACCGCCGCGAGCAATAATAGCGCCGCATGAAGCAGTCCCCAAAATTGCTCATCGCGCGGCGGCGCCGTCGTTTCGGAACCCGTCACCGCCGAGGCCGCGACGCCGAGCCCGAGTAGACCGAGCACCAGCGGCAGCACGAAGACGCCCCAAGCCAAGCGGCCATGATGTAGCGTTCCGTAGATATAAAAGATCGCCAATATCCAAGCTAACAGCAACATCCAACCGAGCTGTTCCGCGAGCGGCGGCCTTTTGCTGGCCAAATAGAGCGTATGCGCGAACAAGCCCGCGAAGCCGGCAGAGAGTGCGAGATAGCGAAAGATCGGCCGTGGGCGAACGAGGTAGAGCAGTTCCAGTCCGAGAGCGACGGCGTAGCTGAAAAGGAAGCAGAAAATTTGAATCCGGTCGATCATGGCAGGCCGGGAGGGAGAAAGCGGCGGGTGGTGCGTCGGGAACAAAATTTACTTTACAGCATTGAGCGATGGAGGCAAACCGGGTTGACGCGCCGATCTCTGGTCTTCAAGAGCCGGGAGCGTCAGCGACCGGAGAAAATATGAGCGAGTGTAATGCTCCCCGCTCGCTCGCGCTCCCGGCTCTTGACACGCTTCCGCACTCACGCTATAAGCCCGGCCCCAATCTCTATGCCAAGGAGTTTATCATGCGGCGAGTCGCTGCCATTGCGCTGATTCTCTGCGCGTGTTGCGTCGGTTGTGAGAACACTCCGTTCTACCATGAGCCTACCGCATCTTGGTTTGGCCCGTTCGCGGAGAAGCAGCCGCTACCGCCAGGGGTCGAGAAACCACCGGCCAATCCGGATGGATTGGGTAAGTAGCACCGGATTTCAACCTATTTCAGCCGCCGATGGCGTGCATGGTCCGCTGCGGCTTTACGAAACGGGCGGTGTTGATCTCGTGGCCTTCCCATTTGTCGCGGACACATTGGTGTATAACTTCCGCGAGTGCGGCGTCGTTGGGTGACGTGCGGAGCAAGGACTTCACGTCCACTTCGCCGAGCGCGAAAAGGCAATTGCGCAACTTGCCGTCGGCCGTGAGCCGCAAGCGGTTGCAATTGAGACAAAACGGACGTGAAATAGAGGCGATGATGCCGACACGGCCCTTGCCGTCGGCGTAATCGTAATCCATAGCCGGGGCGCGCGGATCGTGATTCGTCGTCGGCTTGAATGGCGCGACCTGTTCTTCAATTAGCTCTAAGATTTCGTGGGCGAAGAAGACTTTGTCGCGCTCCCAGGCCTCGGCTCCGATTGGCATATACTCGATGAAGCGCATCTCCCAGCCTTCGGCACGCGCTCGGCGCGCCAGCGGAACCACGTCCCTATCGTTGATCCCGCGAATAATCACCGCATTGACCTTAATCGATTCAAAGCCGAGGCGCCGCGCGGCGTCGAGTCCGGCCAAGACGCGATCCAACCCATCGCGCCGCGTGAGTTGGCGAAAGCAGGCCGGATCGAGCGTATCCAGGCTCACGTTAAGGCGCTGAAGGCCGGCCTCATGAAGACGTTGGGCTTGGTCAGCCAGCAGTATACCATTGGTGGTAAGGCCGAGGTCGCGCACGCCAGGAATAGCGGCGATCAGGGCGACCAAGCGGTCGAGGTCGCGCCGCAACAGCGGCTCGCCACCGGTAAGCCTCACCTTGTCGATGCCGAGCGCTTTGGCGACACGCACGAAATGGGCTATTTCCTCGAAGGTTAGGAGAGCCTCGCGCTCGAGAAAGGTCACTTCCTCCGGCATGCAATAGGTACAGCGGAGATTGCAGCGATCGGTGACGCTGATGCGCAGATTATTATGGACGCGGCCAAACGAGTCGATCAGCGCTGAGGGATCGGAAGGCTGCGGCGCGGCGCCAGCGGGCTGCGGTTGGCCGAGCATGGGCAAAGGTAAGGCAGGACCCATAAAAGATACTCATCAAACGGTCGGATCGACCCATTCCGTCGAGCCATCGGCCCAATTTTCGCGTTTCCAGATCGGCACGCGCAGCTTTAGCTGATCGATCACGTAGCGGCAGGCATCGAAAGCGTCGGCGCGGTGCGGACAGCTGACGGCGACAGCGACGCTCACCTCACCCACGTCGAGATGCCCGAGCCGATGGATCATCAACAAATCGCCGACCGGCCAGCGCTGCCGCGTCTCGGTCTCGATCTCCTTCATCGTCTTCTCGGCCAACACGGGATAGGCTTCGTAATCGAGCGCTACCGTGAGGCGGCCATCGGTGAGGTCGCGGACCGTGCCGAGAAAGGTCACGACGGCGCCACATTCGGGTCGGCGCACCGCTTCCGTCAAGACACTAGCATCGATCGGGTCGGAGGTCAGTCGAAACATGCGCGGCCTCGGGTTTCCTTCATTCTATAGCGCTAACGATACATTCGTTTAGCCGCAATACCGTTCGTCGAAGGAGTTGGAGGTCATGCCCCCACTGAGATGCAAGGGGGGTTGTTCAAGGATTTGCTTGCATCTCGCCCCTTCGGCGCGCTACAACAGCAATAACAGCATCATGTTATAGCCAAATTGCGAGATGCAAACCGGGGTGACATTTTTTGCATCTCGCCTGTGTCAGCAGGGCGCCCACCCCTTCGACGAACGGTATTGCGGCTAAACGATGCCCCACCTCGAAAGCGCAGGCGCGATCGTGTACAATTTCCTGTTGTCCCATGCCCTGTGCGCGCCTCGGAGAGGAATCATGGCCAATCCCATTTGCTTGACCGCGCAACCCTACTTGAGATTATTCGCGCGCTTGCTTGTGCTGGCGGCGCTCCTATTGAGCGTGGCCCTTGGAGCATCGCAGACCCGCGATGCCGGTAAACAGAAGCGCGGCGAAGAAGAAGAGGAGAAGCCCGGCGCTGTAAAGAACAAGCCACCGCCGGACGTCGAGGAAAGCATCCGGACAGCGGTTCCCGAGGACAAGGACTTCTTCGCGGCGGCGCGGTCGTCGCAGGTCAAGGAAATCAAGGAACTCTACGAGCACCTCGCTATTCGCGGCGATAGCGTCGAACTGAGAAATCCATCACAACGATTACGAGTCGAGCCGTTGCCGGCACCGGATGAAAAGCGCATGCCGCGCGGCACAAAGACGCATTTGCTCGACGCGCAGGGAAAACCAGGAGCGGAAATCCCGCTCGACGGCCGCATTGTCAAGATGGAGCCGTATGAAGAAACCGTCCGGCATGCGGTACAGAAGTTCCTCGGCCTTACCACGGTCAACCGCGAGGAGCAATTGGCCGTTGCCGAGCGCATTTTGACTGTCACTCTCCGCGTTCATGAGTCGTGGCGCGAACAAAAGAAGCGTCAAGGGGACAGCTGGGATCCCGTGCAAAAGGACGTGCGCAAGCTCCTCATGAATGTGCTGGTCGATCGGCTCAAAAACCTGGCCACCGATCGCAAATGGGACGAAGCGTTTGACTTGATTGCTCGCCTGCGAACGATCTCGCCGCGCAACGACGAGATGGTGCTGGCGGAGCCAATGGCCCAGTTATTAGACAAAGCAACGAAAGATCCGCTCACGAGCCCGCAGCGTATTGTCGAAGGTTATCGGTTGTTGCGTCGTCTCACCGAGGAGCACCCCGGGAGCGAAATCGTCAAGAAGATCCGAGAGAAGCTGGAGAAACGTGCCGAGGAGCTGTTTCGTCAAGCGGAGGCTCAGGAAAAAACGGATCCGGCGGCAAGTCAGGCTCTGCTTCAGCAAGCGGTCGAGATTTTCCCTGATCTCAAGGGATTGCGCGAAGCTCGTTTGGTCAAGTTCAGGCAATATCCGATCTTGCGCGTGGGCGTGCGTCGATTGCCGCAACAGTTTTCGCCGGCGCGCGCCGTGACCGATCCCGAAAAGCGAGCGGTGGAGTTGCTCTTCGAGAGCCTCGTCCGCTACGCTCCCGACGATCATGGCGTTTGGTCGTATCGTTCCTCTCTCGCTGAGGGTCGGCCGCGCTTGGTCCCTGGCGGACGACAATTTCAGATGCCGGCGAATGCCGCGTGGTCGAATGGTAAACCGTTGATCCGAGCCGATGTCAAAGAAACCGTCGACACGATGATTGCCGGAAAGCCGATCGGCGTGCCTCCGGCTTGGGGTGAATTGTTGCAGCAAGTCGTACTCGCTGCCGATGGCAACGCGTCGCGGGTCGAGGTGACGCTAAGGCAGGGTTGGCCCGAGCCTTTGTCACTAATGACGTTCAAAGTGTTGCCGCGCGCGTCCGCGTTGACCGCCGAGGTTGAACTCGATAGCGAGCAATTCGCGAAAGATCCGATTTGCAGCGGACCGTACATGGTCGGAGCGCGCGGCTCCAGCCCAACAGGCCGACCTTACGTGGCGCTGATCCCGAATCCGATGTATGGCCAGCGTGCAGGCGCAGCGAATCGAATTCCGCCGATAAAAGAGATTCATTTTATCGAATATGGGGATCCGGTCGCCGAACTGTCGGCCGGTCAGCTTGACCTGGCTCTCGATCTGACGGCGGAGGAAGCGGCGCGCCTCCGCGCCGCTGGTGTCAAAGTGCCCACGCCAGATCAACAGGCGCCGAATCGGCGCATCTATTTTTTCCTGGCGAATGCTCAAAGCAAGGCTACCGGCCTGGAAAATGCCGCGTTGCGCCGCGCCATCGCCTATGCGATCGATCGCGAAACCTTGCTCGACGGCTATTTTCGCAAGCCGTTGGGACGCGGCATTCACAAGGCGATCAACGGCCCGTTCCCGCCCGGCTCGTGGGCGGCGAATCCAGCTCTCGAAAAGAAACGGCAACCAAACGGGTTGGACTTCTTCGACCCCGAAACCGCGAAGACGGCGTTCAATAAAGAGTTTGGCGGTAAGACAACCTCGCTGAAGGTGAGCTATCCGTCGGAAGACCTGGCTTTGAAAGCAGCCGTCGAAGCGCTTTGCCAATCGGTGAATGACGTCTTACAGCCCAAGCTATTGGTGCCAAACCCTCGACCGGAGCGCGAGCTGGAAAAGGACATTGCCAAGGGGCAATATGACCTGGCTTACAGCCATTACGACTTTCCTGACGAGACGTTCTGGCTCGGCCCGTTGCTCGGGCCGCAGGGGATGACCGGCGGGGAAGGCACGAAGGTTCAGCTTCTCCTGAAGAAATCGCTCGGCTCACGCGATCCGACGCAGCTACGAAGCTACGCGCATCAAATCCATGCGGAATTTCTCAACGAAGAGATGCCCATGATCCCGCTCTGGCAGCTCGACCCGTTGATCGGCGTTCGTTCCGGCGTGACGATGCCGGTGTGCGACCCGTGGCTGGTTTTGACAGACCTGGACCGTTGGGCCATCCCCAGGGAGTGAGCGCCTCCTCGTCGAGTGGCGGCTAAACTCTTTAGCATTCAATCATCGGATAGGATCGTCAGCGATATTATGACTAGAAAACTCTACATAGAAACTGTCGGCTGTCAGATGAACGTCCTCGACAGCGAACTCGTTGTCGGCGGGCTGCGACGCCAAGGGTACGAGCTTACCCACGAGCCGTTTGACGCCGATGTCATCCTGTTCAATACCTGCAGCGTTCGCCAACATGCGGAAGACAAGACCTACAGCGCGATCGGGCGGCTGCGCGGCCACATGAAGGAGCATCCCGAAAAGGTGCTCGGCGTCCTTGGCTGCATGGCTCAAAAGGATCAGGAAGAAATCCTACGCCGCGCTCCCTATGTCGGCGTTCTCTGTGGCACGGGGCAACTGACGCGCTTGCCCGAATTGATCGAAACCGCCCGGCAAACAGGCCAACCCCAGCTGGCGCTCAGCCTCGATCGCAAGGAAGCGTCGCGTCATGCCGTCGAGGCCAGCTTTCAAAGCTACGACCCGCTCCGCGATCCCTCGATGAGGCCGACGCCGTTTCAGGCCTTCGTCCGCATCATGATCGGCTGTGACAAATTCTGCACCTATTGCATCGTTCCGAGCGTGCGCGGTCCGGAGCAAAGCCGGCCGCCCGAACATATCGCGGCCGAGGTGCGCCAGCTCGTGGCCGAAGGCTGCAAGGAAGTCACCCTGCTCGGTCAGACGGTCAACAGTTATTGCCATGATTTCGGCGACGGCCGAAGTGAACGGCTCGCCGATCTATTGCTGCGCATCCACGACACGCCGGGTCTGCAACGGATCAAATTCATCACCAACTTTCCGCGCGACATGAGCGACGATTTGCTTGATGCCGTGCGAACCCTCCCAAAGGTGGCGCCGTATCTCCATGTCCCAGCGCAGTCGGGATGCAACGAGATGCTAAAGCGGATGAAACGACTCTATACAGTAGAATATTATCGCGAGATGCTGGAGCGGTGCCGCGAGCGCGTGCCCGGCGTTAGCATCAGTAGCGATTTCATCGTCGGCTTCTGCGGCGAGACGGAGGAGTCGTTCGAGAAGAGCTGCGACCTCGTTCGCACGGGGGGGTTCAAGAATAGCTTTATCTTCAAGTATAGCGCCACGGCCCGGCACGAAAGCCGACGACCTCTATGCCGATGACATCCCGGAAGAGACCAAGAAACGCCGCAATAATGATCTATTAGCGATCCAAAATGAAGTCAGCGCCGCCGACCATCGCAGCCGCGTCGGTAAGACCTATGAGATTCTCGTGGAAGGTTTGAGCAAGTCGGCCCTGAAGCACGCTGCGGAATCGTCAGGCCCGAAACAGTTGACGGGGCGCACCCCCACCGATCATATTGTCGTCTTCGATGGCAACCCGCGCCTCATCGGACGAATGGTGCAAGTTCGCATCGAGGAGGCATCAGCGTTCACGCTCTTTGGCCGAGTCGAGACGGACGAGCATATCGGGGCTACAGGTGAGGTCGAAGCAATCGAGGAGGCAACTCTGCCGATCGAGGTAGTCGGCCGCATGAGTTTGCCGTTGGCGTAAGCAACCGGATCCCATGCATGAGGGGATTTCCTATGAGTCACATAACGGAAGGCGCTTCGACACCGAGTCGCCCGCAAGAACCCGATCCCTTTCGGTTCGGCTGGCGCCTTGTGCCAAAGGTTTTGCCGAACGGCAAGCCCGATTATGATCAAGTTCCGCTGACATTGGAGGATTTGCTTCACCCCGATGAGAGCTGCGTCATCGTGCAAAACACGCCACATCAACGCGACCGCGTCTACCTTTTCTCGGTTCTCGCGCACCGGCTCGAAAACGTGGAAGACGCGAAAGTTTTCGATGATTTGCAGATTCAATGGGATGTCCCAGGCTTACGAGCCCACAGTCCAGATCTAAGCGTCTTCTACGACCTCTTCGACCCAGGCGCCGAACGCACCAGCTTCGATGTCGCGCTCGAAGGCGTGCGGCCGACTGTCTTACTCGAGATTGTCTCTCCCGATTATCGGGAGAATGATGTGGTGACCAAGGTCGAACATTACGAGCGGGCCCAGGTCCCGTACTACGTGATCGTCGATCGTCTTCGGCTCGAAGGGCCAGTCAGCGTGATCGGCAAGCGCTACACGCCGGACGGCTTCGTCGACATGGAGTTGGACGACGCGGGCCGTCTCTGGTTGGAGCCGCTGCGCCTGTGGATCGGGACGGGCGATAATCGCGTCGTCTGCTTTGACGAAAATGGCCGCGAAGTTGGTGATTACAACAAGATCGCCGCTGAGATGGAAGAAGCGGAGCGCGCCGCGGAGGAAGCTCACCTTCAACGTCTCAAAGCCGAGCGGCGGTCACGGCGAGATCGCCGTGCTAAGGCCAAAGCGGAGGAACAAAAGGCCGCAGCGGATCGTCAGAGAGCCGAAGCAGATCGACAACGAAACGAGGCAGACCGTCGAAGGTCCGAAGCGGAGCGACAACGAAACGAAGCTGACCGCCTACGCGCCGAAGCGGAGCGGCTACGCGCTGAAGCAGATCGACAAAGAAATGAGGCCGAGCAGCGCGCCGCACAAAAAGCCAAAGAGCGCGCCGAGCTAGAAGAACGTTTCCGCCTGCTTCAAGAAGAAATGCACCGACTCCGTGGCTCCGCTTCTAGCGACTAAACCTCTACGCAAACTCTCCACTACGATATGCACATCGACCAGATCCGACAGTGTCTCGACAGTTCGGATACAGCACGGACGGTACTACCGCAATGGGGCCTGCGCGACACCGATCGAGGCCGGCATATCCTCGGCCATGTCGGCGCTAGTCTTGGCATAGAAGGACTCCGCGAGCTGAGTATCCCGCTGGCCCGGCTGCTCCCGCGCTGTCCCGATCCGGACATGGCGCTCAACAACCTCGAGCGTTTTCTGGCACATCCGGATGCCGCGCTACTCCTGCCGACCCTCCTGGAAAGCCGAGCCCGTACACTCGAAGTCATGCTCCAGCTCTTCGGCACCAGCCAATCATTTAGCGATCTTTTAAGTGTCAATCCTGACTTTCTCGATATGCTGCGTATTCCACTTCGGCGCAGCCCAAGCACCGCCGAAATGCAAGCACAGCTTCAGGCCGAAGTCGATGCTGCGGCCGATGGCAACGCGGCCTTACGAACTTTTCGGCGGTTTCGCCAGCGCCACATGCTGCGCATCGGCACCAACGACATCATCCGAGATCGGCCCCTTGAGGAAATTACGCGCGATCTCTCCAGGGTCGCCGATGTGTCCCTGGAAGTAGCCCTGTCTTATTCGCTGCGAATCTGCTCCGCCAAGTTCGGCCCCCCATTCGACGACGGCGGCCGACCCATCCCCTGCGTCATCATGGGCTTCGGCAAGCTTGGAGGTGACGAACTCAATTACAGCAGCGACCTCGATTTGATGTTTCTTTACGCCGAGGAAGGCTCGACACGCGCTCGCAAGAGCATTCCCACGGATGAATACTTCGCCAAGGTCGTAAGTGAGGTGCTAAGGCTGCTGTCGGCTCACAGCGATCGAGGGCAGGCCTATCGCGTCGATTTGCGGCTGCGCCCGAGGGCGAGCGGGGCCCTCTGGCCCGATCGTTCGCCGGCACGCTGGCCTACTACGACACGCTGGGTCGAACTTGGGAGCGCCAAGCCTTGATCAAAGTCCGCCCCGTCGCCGGGGACCGGCGCTGGGCCAACGATTTCTCGATGCGATAGAGCCTTTTGTTTATCGCAAATATCTCAGCTTTGCCGAAATTAATGAAATCAAGGCTCTCAAAAGACGCATCGAGCGGAAGGCGGCCCAGGCGGGCCTCAGCGATAGCGAAGTGAAAACAGGCCACGGCGGCATTCGCGACATCGAATTCTCCATACAGTTTCTTCAGCTGCTCAACGGCGGCGACCTTCCCGAGCTTCGGCAACGCAATACGCTGCTCGCTCTCGAAGCCCTGGAATCGGCCGGATGCCTGACGGATCAGGAATATCGCGTTCTCGAAGACAGCTATCGCTTTCTGCGAAAGACGGAGCACCGCCTGCAAATTCTCTTTGACTTGCAAACGCATCGGCTTCCCGACAACGACGAAGAACGCCGCAAGCTGGCGCTGCGCATGGGTTACGCCCCGCGCGGAACGCGCATGGCCGAGCGCGGCCCGGCGGAAGATCCGGCCAAGGCCTTTCTCGCCGATTATCGCGACAAAACAGAGCCGACGCGGCGTATTCTCGATCATCTCCTTCATCAGACGTTCGAGGGTGATCCCGAGCAAGCCGAGCCAGAGTCAGATCTTCTGCTCGACACGAACCCTGATCCGGAGACGATCCGCTCGGTGCTCGCGCGCTATCCGTTTCGTGACGTGCAAGCGGCGTATCAGAACCTCAACCAGCTTGGCCAAGAATCAGTGCTCTTTCTGTCGACGCGCCGTTGCCGTCACTTCCTCGCTAGCATCGCGCCACGGCTGCTTCGAGCCGTTGCCGAGACGCCAGACCCGGATATGGCCCTCAATAACCTCGAAAAGGTTACCAGCTCGCTCGGCTGCAAAACGGTGTTATGGGAGCTGTTTAGTTACAATCAGCCAAGCCTCAAACTCTACGTCGAGCTGTGCGCTTCGAGTCAGTTCCTTTCGGAGATCTTGATCAACAACCCGGGTATGATCGACGAACTCCTCGATAGCTTGGTGCTCAATCAGCCGCGCAGCGCCAAGGAACTGGAAGAGGAGCTAGCCGAGCTATGTCGAAGTGCGACCGACCTCGAGCCGATTTTGCACAGCTTCCAGGATAAAGAGCTATTGCGGATCGGTGTTCGCGATATTCTCGGCAAGAGTACGATTCAAGATACAACCACGGCCTTGAGCGACCTGGCGGAGACGATTTTGTGCCAGGTCGCCAGCCCGTTGTCCGCGCCATTGGAAAAACGTCTCGGTGTGCCGCTCTTGTCGGATGGAGCGCGTGCTGGTCGGCAATGCCGATTCGTCGTCCTCGCGCTCGGCAAGCTTGGCGGGCGTGAGCTGAACTACCATAGCGATCTCGACTTGATAATGATTTACGAGGGAGATGGTCGGACGGCGCCGGCGTCCGACACGGATCGCTTTGTAAGCTTCGAGTCGATCGATAACTTCCAGTTTTTCACCGAGCTAGGGCAGCGAATCATCCGTTCCGTGAGCTATCTCGGGCCGATGGGCCGACTCTATCAAGTGGACATGAGACTTCGGCCATCGGGCAAATCCGGCAGCCTGGTTTTGCCCCTATGCGAGTTCCGACGGTACTTCACGCCGGGCGGGGCCGCGCAGATGTGGGAGCGCCAAGCCCTTTCGCGGGCCCGGCCGATTCTCGGCGATACTGACTTTGGCCAAGAAGTCATGGCGTCCGTGGCCGAAGCTGCTTTCGCGCTGGAATGGCGGCCCCAACTGGCCGATGAGCTGCTCGCCATGCGGCGCCGCATGGAGGCCAGTCGCGCCGAACGCAACCTTAAACGTGGCTTCGGCGGCCTGGTCGACGTCGAGTTCCTCGTGCAGCTGTGTCAGTTGAAATACGGCCGAACGCAGCCGGAACTGCGCGCCGCCAACACCTGGAAGGCCCTCGAAGCGCTGCGCCAGGTCGGCCTGCTCGCGGAGAACGAATATGCCGACCTGCGCGCCGGCTATGACTTTCTTCTCCGCGTTCAGAGTCGGCTGCGCATCGTCCACAACCGCTCACTCGATGAAGTGCCGGAAGAACCCACTGAGGTAGCAAAGCTGGCGCGACGGCTCGGCTACGAGGCTGGTCCGCCCGAGACTACGGGCCGACTGTTCCTCGCGCAGTTAGAGCGTCATACTTCCCGGATACGTGAGTTGTTTTTGCGCGTCGTCGAGCGCGAGCGACTTTCGCCCGCGCCGTCCATTGCCGCTGCGACCCGAATGCCTGACAATGCTCCCTGATGTGTTGCCTCGCCTTTAATTCGCAAAAGGAAACGCGCCATGACCAACAATAGCACCGGCGTGCCGACGCGCCCTCTTGGAAAGACGGGCGTCAACGTGTCGATCCTGGGTGTCGGCGGCTGGCACGTCGGCTTTATCAAGGATCAGAAGGAAGCCATCAAGCTCATGCATACGGCCCTCGACGAGGGCATCACCTTCTTCGACAACGCCTGGGATTATCATGACGGCGGCAGCGAAGAGATTATGGGCAAAGCCCTGGCCGAGGGAGGGCGACGTAACCAATGTTTCCTGATGACCAAGAACTGCGCCCGCGATGCCAAGGGGACGAGGCAACATCTTGAAGACAGCCTGCGCCGACTAAAGACCGACCACATCGACCTCTGGCAATTCCACGAGGTCAATTACGATAACGATCCCGATTGGATCGTCGAGCAAGGCGCTCTCGCCGAGGCCATCAAGGCCCAAAAAGAGGGCAAAGTTCGCTTCCTCGGCTTCACCGGCCACAAGTCGCCGCATATCCATCTCAAGATGCTGAAGCTACACAAATGGGACACCGTGCAGATGCCGATCAACGTCTGCGACTACCACTACCGCAGCTTCGTGCATGAGGTCGTCCCCGAAGCAAACAAGCTTGGCATCGGGACGATCGGCATGAAAAGCCTCGGCGGCGGCGCGGACAAAAAAGGTCGCCTCATCGTCGAGAACGTCTGCACCGTGACCGAAGCACGAACCTACGCTCTCAGTCAACCGATCTCGACGCTCGTCATCGGCATCGATTCGATGGAAATCCTCAAACAAGACCTGGCCATGGTCCGCTCGTTTCAACCGCTGAGCGCAGCAGAGACGACGAAGCTCGTCACCCGGGTCAAGGACGTCGCGGGTGATGGCCGGCATGAGCGCTTCAAATCGACCCAGGTTTTTGATGGCCCGTATCACATGAAGCAGCACTCCCTGGCGCCCGACCCGGTTAAAGCGTAATAGCGAATAGGTTAAATCCGCTTAGCCGCGAGCATTGTGCGATAGTGCTATCAAATAGCGCTCGCCTGCCGGCTCGCGGTTAAACGAAAATGAGGAAATCACATTTTATGCCCGCCGACGAATGGACTGGCGCCCGCGCTCAGATGATGCTCGACCCCACCGCGATCAATCTCAACACGGGCTCCTTTGGCCCGCTACCGCGGCCTGTCTTTGACTGTGCTACCGCGCTGCGCCGCGAGCTGGCCGCGGAGCCGATGGACTTTCTGATCCGCAAACAGCCAGCGCTCCTATGGCATGCGCGGCAGCGGCTCGCCGATTTTCTCGGCGGCGACGTGAAGCGGCTCATCTTCACGGTGAATGTCTCCGCGTCGGTCAATCTTATCGCCTCGTCGCTGCGCATTGCCGCGCCTGGCGAAGTCTTGATGACGGATCACGAATACGGCGCGATGCACTGGACCTGGGAGCGAGCCTGCCAGCGCCAGGGCCTTACGCTCAAGACCTTCGCCTTGCCGACGATGGCTCGATCATCCGCTGAGATCGTCGCGGCAGCCACGGCCGCAATGACAGATCGCACCAGACTGTTTTTCTTTAGTCATGTTCTTTCGCCGACGGGGCTTGTGTTACCGGCTAAAGAGCTTTGCGCCGAGGCCAGAAAGCGCGGCATCATCACCGTCGTCGATGGCGCCCATGCTCCGGCGTTCATTCCGCTCAATGTCGACGCCGTCGGCGCGGATTACTATGGCTCCAACTGCCACAAATGGCTGCTCGCGCCCACCGGCACCGGCTTTCTCTATTTCGCCCCCGGCGCGAGTGAGCGCATCCAGCCTTTGCAAGTGAGTTGGGGCTGGAAGCAGGACCGCCAAAGGTTCGACGACCAGGACGACTTCGGCTCGACGCCGCGCTTGCGTCATCTCGAGTTCGAAGGCACGCGCGACCTCTGCCCTTGGCTCGCCGTGCCGACGGCGATCGATTTCCAGGCCGGCTTGGGCGTCGCCAAAATTCGAGCCCGCATGGCCGAGCTAGTCGCCTATGCCCGCAAACGCCTGACCGGTCTGAAGGGGCTGACACCTGCCACACCTGAGAACCCAGAACTCCACGGCGCCCTCCAGGCGTTCAATCTTCCCAAGGGGATCGACCCCATCGAACTGCGCAAACGACTGTGGGAACGAGACCGTATTGAAGTGAACATCATCGAAAGACCCGATCGAACGATGCTTCGCACCTCGACGCATTTCTATAACACGGAGGCGGAAATAGATCGTCTCGTCGAGGCGCTGATAGAATTGTTGCCGTGATGACACGCGCTTTTTGTTAAGCCCCGAGCCGTTCCGCTCGCGGCTTAACAAAAAGCGCTTAGCGCCTATCCGAAAAAGGGGCCGGGTACCATTGCCGGAACGGCCCGAAGGGTGCTTCGCACAATGGTACCCGTCCCCTTTGTGCGCCGTGCCAAGGCGTGACTTTTCAGTGGGTGCGAATCCCACCCGGCAACTGGTCGTTCCAGCCGGTAGCAATCGGAGCGGCAGTGGAGGTAACGAAACTGTCGAAGCCTTCGATGGAAAGGGTCGTTTGAGCGACTCCGCGAGCAGGCAGGCCGTAACGTGAGTGAACGCTGAGCAGGCCTCGAAACGGGTAATGTGGTAGCCGACCCAGCAAAGGGATGGGGAAGGCCGCAGACGCGAGGATACAGGGGGAACGACTTTAGCCCCACCCGCGTTGCCACCGGGGTAATGGCGACGGCATGTCGGCATAGGAAAGTTAACGCAACACGGGAAACCCCCTGCGGTGGCAGCAGTGCCAACCGGACGCCCGCGAGGGACAGGCCGGGCCGCTTGGGGTGGCGGAGAGGCTCGTAGTACCGCTGAAGCCGGGTAACGCCGGTGGAGGGAAGGGGCCTTGGTTCAAGGACAGCGTCCGAAGGAAAGAGAGCCAGGAGATTGGTGATGAGCCTAACACCTCCCGATACGGTTCGGAAACTCCAGGAGACGTTGCATGCCAAAGCGAAGAGAGCACCCACCTATCGGTTCTATGCGTTGTACGACAAGGTGTACCGGGCCGATGTGCTGGGCCATGCGTACCTGTGCTGTGCCGCTAACGACGGCGCGGCGGGGGTGGATGGCCAGACGTTCACGGACATCGAGGAGTACGGGCTGGACCGTTGGCTGGGTGAACTGACGGAAGAACTCCGAAACAAAGCGTATCGCCCGCAAGCAGTCCGACGGGTGTACATACCGAAGTCGGATGGCAAACAGCGACCGTTGGGCATTCCAACGATCCGCGACCGCGTCGTGCAGATGGCTGTGTTGCTCGTCTTGGAGCCGATCTTCGAGGCGGACTTGCAGCCGGAACAATTTGCTTATCGGCAAGGCCGAAGCGCTCTGGACGCGATCGAGCAGGTCCAATTGTTGCTAGACAACGGGCATACGGAGATTGTCGATGCGGACTTGAGTGGGTACTTCGATAGCATCCCCCACGCCGAGTTAATGGCATCGGTGAGCCGACGGCTTAGTGACGGGCTACTACTGGCCCTGATCAAAAGCTGGTTGGAGGCACCGGTGGAAGACCTTGGAGATCGTGGGGACAAGCGTCGAACGACTCGCAACAAGGACGAGGGTCGCGGCACCCCGCAAGGGGGCGTGCTCTCGCCGCTGCTGGCGAATCTCTACATGCGTCGCTTCGTGCTGGGCTGGAAGACAAACGGGCATGCCAATCGTCTTGAGGCGCGTATCGTCAATTATGCGGACGACTTTGTGATCTGCTGCCGTGGTACGGCTCTTGAAGCCGAGGCGGTGATGCGGCGCATGATGTCGAAGCTGCGGTTGACGGTGAACGAGACGAAGACCCGGGTTTGCCGCTTGCCGGACGAGACGTTTTCGTTTTTGGGTTACACGTTCGGTCGGAACTGGTCGCCGAAGACGGGGCGTAGCTACATCGGTCCCCGTCCGGCCGTCAAGAAGATCCACGGGATCTGTGAGGTGATCCGCGATCAGACCAGCCGAACGTGGCAGTGGTTGTCTTGCCGGCGTTAATAACTCGCGTCAACAGCCGACTGGTGGGCTGGGCGAACTATTTTTGTCTCGGTAACACGGCCCCGGCCATGAAGCAGGTGATGGCGCACACCTGTCAACGGCTCCGTCAGTGGCTGGGTCGGAAGCACCGCGTGCAGGGTACGGCCCGACAGTGTTATTCGGATCGTTACCTGCGTGAGGACCTGGGATTAGTGTGGCTTCCAGGGCGACCGCGACCTCGCGTCTTGTGAGCGAACGCATGAGTTACCTTGTCCGAGAGCCGGATGCCTTAATAGGGCCCGTCCGGTTCGACGAGCGGGAAGTGGAAACGGGGCATGGCCGGGAGATTGAGGCACCGGCCAACGAAAGGGCCGGATACCGCTGGACTCGACCTAAACCACCGCGCCACTTCTCGACTCTACTTCGGATAGGCGCTAAACAAAAACTAGCGAATGCCGAAAAATCGGCGGCTCACGTCCTGGTAGACCACAAATAACAACAGCGCCGCAAGGAAACCCAGACCGATATACGACGCGATGGTGCGCACCATTTCCGATGGCGGTCGGCCGCGTAGCCATTCGTAGATCAGAAAGACCATGTGGCCGCCGTCCATCAATGGGATCGGCAAGAAATTCAGCACGGCCAGGTTTATGCTCAACAGGCCGAGAAACATGATGAACGAATAGTAATCCTCGCCGACAATGAAAAATGCCTGGGATGCGATCTCGATCGGGCCGCCAAGTGCCTTCGACGAAATGCGAGCGGTGACGAGGCTGCGCAATTGTTGATAGAGTTTGACAATCCACTGTTGCGTCTCGCGTAGCCCCAGGCCCATCGACTGCCAAAGATTCTCGCCGCGCTGCATGCGCGTGTCGTAACTGAGAATCCAGCCGCGCTCCTCCAAGGGCCAATGAAGGTCGGTTTTGGCCGTCATGCCGACCGCGCCTTCCAGGAGCTTGTTGTCGCGGAGTACGCGCACCTGAACGATGTGCGATTCCAGGCCGTCTTGAAATTGGTTGAAAAAGAATGGCCATTCGTCGTAGACATCCTTTTTCGAGCCGCGAATCGACGCCAGTTCCTGCCATCCGGTCCACCCGTCGGGCACGCCTTTGTTGAGCCGGCGAAAGCGGATCTGCTGAATGACATCGAGCGGCCGTAACGGTTCGAGCTGGAGCCCGGCCGCATTTAGTAGGCCGCCGTTCAAGCCTTTGGTCCCCTCAGCCAGTTTCGTTGGATCATCCACTTCCAAAACGGCCCGTGCCGCCGGCGAGTTCGGCAGCACCTCGGCGATCGTCGTCGTCACATAATAGGCAACGCCGAGCTGAGGAATCGCCACCGGCGCGGCGGGGCTGGAGGCTGGCTCATCGTTATTGTCAAACGCGGTGTCCCAGTCCATCGGGCCCAGCTCGGTCTTCGTGTCTTGATGCTGACTTGGCCGAAGCACGGTCAACGTCACCTGTTTACGCCCCGGCACCTGGCGGGCGGCTTCGGCAAGTTGATAAGGCAGCCGCATCGGGTCGAGGTCGGTCCACTCCTTGGTGGTTTTGCCATCCGTGCCGGGTTGGTCAAACCGCATCTGGACTTTGGTAATCACGTCGCCGATTTCTTCGGGTGCCGATGGCGGTTTAACCTCGGCCTTTTCCGCCGGCGAGCCGACGCGCACGGCGGCCACGCCACCCATTTGCATTCGTATGCCGAAATCTACGTGAAACGCCGGGGGTACGAGCAAACGCACCGTCAGGTTGTCTTTTCGCTTGACCTCAATGAACACCGGTAGCCCGGCCAAAGCCTGCATACGCCTGCGGAATTCCAGCGGGTTGGCCGTCTTCGTTTCGGTGTTCGACGGATCGTCGGGCAACGGCTGCACATCAAAGACCGGCTGCCCGGGTGCGCTACAGCCGACGATGCTATCTTCCCACTCGAAGCCGCCCAAGGGAACGTCGAGCTCTTCCGTCTTATTCTCACGCTGCACGCGGACCTTTAACGGCTCATGATTGAGCCGGCGCATACGGCGACACAACTCGACGAGGCCAAACGGATCGCGTTTCTCTTCACGCGTGATCGGCGTCATTTGGCTCGGATTCGCGGGATCGGTGGAGGCGAGCAGGATGTCCGTCGATCTCAGGGGGACAGCCCGGGCTGCCGACGCGGGGCTGTTGTCAAGTACCGGCTCATTGCGTCGACCCGCGCACTTCGGGATCAACTGAAGACGCTCAGCCAGGCCGATGCCGATTACGGGCACCATGTCGTTGGCGTCGCGCCGAGGCGTCAACGTTTTGACCAATTCTCGGCCATCGGGGGTTACAAACAGGAAGGGAACCTGCTCTTCATGCGACGAGAGAGCAACCGTCGACCGAAGCTCGTCAAACGTTGGATTGACGATGCCGCCCACAACTTTGCCGTCGACGAGCCTGCCGCCAATGATTTTGACCGTCGAGCCGACCGGGACGCCCTGCTTCCAGGCGGGCGAGCCGGAATCGACGCGCCAGACCTTGGCAATGGGCCGTTCTACGCCGTGACTGAATACGATGACGAAACAGACGAAACCAAGGATCACATTCATGATGACGCCGGCGGAGATGATGAGCATCCGCTGGTAGACCGTCTTGTTTTTGAACGAGCGCGGATAGTTTTCCTCTTCGTCCGCCTCCGGCCCTTCACCGACCATATTGACGAAGCCGCCGAGCGGCAGAACGCCGAGCTTGTAGGTCGTCTCACCGCGCTGAAAGCTACAGCCCGGCAACGACGGCCCAAAGCCGATACTGAAGGTCACGACATGGACGTCGCACCATTTCGCCGCCAAAAAATGGCCCAGCTCATGCACGAAGATGACGAAACCGACACCGAGGGCGGCGAGAAAGGCGTTGAGCAAGCCGGATAGACCAAAATTGCGCACGATCCAGACCGCGCCGGCGGCGAGCAGAACCAGCAGTACGCCGTTCTGCTTGAGCCAGCCCATCGGCGTCAATGGCGCCGTGAGCGGCGCGCCGCCGGCCCCATTCGCTCCCACGGCGGAAGGAACGGCTGGACTCAGGCTGTCGGGGCTGTTCGGGTTCGGGGACGGTTCCAACGCACTATCTCCTGTCGAGCCCAGCGGTCGGCGTCGGCCAATTCGGTCAACGTCGGCCTGGGACTAAAGTTATGGTGATCCAGGGCGGCCCGGCACGCTCGTGATATATCGAGAAACGCCAACTCGCCCCGCAGAAACCGCTCGACGGCGGCCTCGTTAGCCGCGTTCAGCACCGCTCCGCAGGTGCCGCCCTTTCGTGCGACCTCGTAACCTAATTGTAACGCCGGGAACGTCTCGCAATCAGGCTGTTCGAAATGCAACGCTGTCAACTCGCGCCAGTTGAGCTTCCGCGTCGGCCCTGGCACGCGCTCCGGATAGGTGAACGCATACTGAATCGGTAGCCTCATATCTGGCGGCGACAACTGCGCCATCACGGAACCGTCGCGGAATTCGACGAAAGAATGAATCACCGATTCCGGATGGATGATCACGTCGATCCGCTCTGGCTCGATTCCGAACAGCCAGTGAGCTTCGATCAGTTCCAGAGCCTTGTTCATGAGCGTTGCGGAATCGACAGTGATCTTTGGCCCCATGCGCCAGGTCGGGTGCCGCAAGGCCTGCTCGATGGTCACGCTCTCCAGGTCAGCGCGCGATCGACCGCGAAAAGGACCGCCGCTCCCAGTAAGAACGATCCGCTCCACGCTCGCCAACGTGTTGCCCTGAAGCGCCTGAAAAATGGCCGAGTGTTCGCTATCAACCGGCAGCAGCCGAGCCCCGCGTCGCTCAGCCAACTCCATCACGAGCGAACCGGCGAGGACCAACGTCTCTTTATTGGCTACCGCCACCGTTTTACCCGCTTCGAGCGCGGCCCAGGTGCCTTGCAACCCCGCCGCGCCGACGACGGCGCTAAGAACGACGTCCACATCCGCATCCGCGACCATTCGAGCAACGCCGTCAGGCCCTGACAAAAACTCGCAATCCCCCGGCAATAACGTGCGATCAGCCTGCCTGGCCACGATTGGATCCGTGAGCGCCACCCAGCGCGGCCGATAGCGCCGCGCCTGATCGAAGAGAGCCGCCCACGAAGAATGTGCCGAGAGCCCAACAACTTGCAATCGATCCGGCAGCGCCGACACGACGTCCAGAGCATTGGTCCCGATCGAGCCGGTAGAGCCGAGAATGACCACTCGGCGGCGCGTCGGCAGCGAATTGGTGACGGCCTTGTCCACAGCGCACCGAGATACGAAAAAGTTGCGCGAAACGGACTGTCATTCTAGTGAGCGAGGATGATCGAGAACACATCAACACAGATACCAGCTCCAGGCGCGTACTATGGCAAAGTCCCACGGTCAGGGCGAGATGCAAAAAATGTCAGAGCAGTTTGCATCTCGCTCGCCAACTATAACATATTGTCACGATTGACGTTGAAGCGTGGCGAATGGGCGAGATGCAAGCAAATCCACGAACGCCCCCCCTGCACGCCGGTCTGTCCGGGAGCGTCACTTGGCTGAGATGGACGTAGAGGCGCAGGTCGCTTGTTGCCGGTCTCAGTCAAATCAGGGCCGCCTGCAATTATGAGAAAACGGCCAAAATTCGTTTCATTCGGCCCCCCCATAACCCCACCGAACGAATTCACAGATACTTCACAACGCCTGACCACCCTTGCCATGCCAAATCACTTTTGGCAAGGGTGGTCGTTTTAACAATGTTGATCGTTTTGATGATGTTTACATTAAATCCATATGGGCAAGGGATTTGCGTCGATGCTCGTGAAACCAGGCAATCTTGCCTCGTACCACCCTTGCCAAACAAGAGACTAGTATTGTCCACTATAAGCAGAGCGCTTCAATCAATACCCTCATAATGCATTCGTTGAAAAATCAGAAGTTGCTCTCCTCAAAACGCATACGGCTTTGGTGAAATGGGCATAGAGAACGCCTCTCACTGGAGGATAATGTGCCTAACGAACTCTTGGGCAGAATTTTAACCACCTATAGCCGACAGCAAGCAGCCTGAGTTGCTGTCGCAAAGTTAAAAACACGCTTCACCTACGCGTCCGCTGTGCGCGTCGATTGAACATGCACGCACATTAACCATCCGCATTGATTTTTGTTTTGGGACATTCGCGCTTCATGAAATCGTACTTGAACCTCGAAAATACATGGACACGGTGGTCCCGGAGTTTTTAACCGGGACACCTTTAGTTTTTAACCGGGACACACCGGCACGGCCGCACCTGCCAGACCATCTACAGAATAGTACCATTTAGTCCACGATCTATGTGCAAGCGGTATTGTGGCCTCCCAGCCCTCCTTGCACAGATATCCGACGGATTGCACCATCCCGTCGGACTCATGCTCCAAATGAACCCGAGCCGAGCGCACAAACAGCAAAAACAATAGATTTTCGAAACGAGTCTGCCACTCATTCCAGTCCTCATCGAGAGATTTTAAGCTCCCAGCAAAAGAGATCATGTCACATCCATAGCCAGGCCGAATATCAGAGAATATATTCGGAAACGGATATAAGTCGTCAAATGGATGGTGAACGAACAAACATTTGTTCTGATCACGATGGACCGAATCCAAACCAATATATCCATAAACGAAAGTTTCTGCTGACATCTCAACCTCAAAATTAGCGGGCAACTCCGTCAACCACCAGCGGAGCATCAAGGTAAGGCCTAGAGGAAGAAAAGGGGTCGGGAGTCGTTTGTCAATCTGTCGCGCCCGTTTTCTTCTTGGGCGGCCGACCCTGCGGTCGCAAGGTTGCCTCCAGTCCCAGGAGCGTGGCGGTCTTGGACATCCACGCCGCATCTCCGTAAGGACTGCCCCGGCGCACTCGAGCGCCTCAGCGCCTCCAGTTCCGCTTCGGTCTGAACCGCATTGACGTGCGCCCGCCAACTCCGTGGCAACGGTACGGGACCTTCCTCGGGAAGAAAAGGGGTCGGGAGTCGTTTGTCAATCTGTCGCGCCCGTTTTCTTCTTGGGCGGCCGACCCTGCGGTCGCAAGTTTGCCTCCAGTCCCAGGAGCGTGGCGGTCTTGGACATCCACGCCGCATCTCCGTAAGGACTGCCCCGGCGCACCGAGCGCCTCAGCGCCTCCGGTTCCGCTTCGGTCTGAACCGCATTGACGTGCGCCCGCCAACTCCGTGGCAACGGTACGGGACCTTCCTCGATCAAGGGCTGCGGACTGCGCTGGCGGCGCTGCCACAAGCTGGACCAGCGCCAGTCCTCGGCCTGCTGTACCAATCCAGCCCGCAAGGGGTTTCGTTCGACATAACGCAACACCGTAAGAAAATGTTCATCCTCCTGAATCGGAAACGACTTGAACCGCCCCTGGTACAGCGGACCCTCCCCGCTGGTGTGGTAGTGAGCGTGGTACCGTTGGGTGTGGGTGACCGTCAGCCAACGCATGAACTCCGACAAATCGCCGTCGTGTGCCGGCCAAAGCAGCAAGTGCCAATGGTTGGGCATCAAACAGTAGCCCAGGAGGCGGATCGGCCGCCAGTCCTTGGCTTGCCGCAGGACCTTTTCGAAGGCCGCGTAATCGCCGTCTTTTTGAAAGAGGGTGGAGCGGCCCACAGCCCGATTGAGCACGTGGTAGACATAACCACCGGTATTGCAGCGCAAGCGTCGTGGCATGGAACGAAATTACCCGATGCCAGCGTGGCTGTCAACAGAAACGACTCCCGACCCCTTTTCTTTTCTCGGTGGTTAGCCGCATTTCCTTCCATCCCTCTGAGAGTCCTTCACCTTTGCTTCGCGGTGGTAGCGGAATAGGTGATAGCCCTTTGGAGAGATAAAGCTCAGCAGCGATGCGTGAATCATCTGGGAATACTTGACTTACCTTCAACACTAACAACCGCCCTTTCTTCTTGAGGAGCTTTCTAGGTCTTGTAACGCAAGTAGCCCTCGCTCGTATTCGTCCTCAGTCAAAAATGGATTCCCTCTAGGTCCGTGATTCGCATATTTAAGCAGAAAGCGGATTTCATCCTCGGTGTGGCCTAAATCACGCAAGCAGTCTTCGTTGTAAAGTCTGTCGCTCATTGTTGCTCCCTCTGGTTCGAGGGACAGCCCGCTGCAATCCAAGCAACTAACTCAGACCTGCGCCAACGGGCCAATGAGAATAACTTCACTTTCATTGGCATCTTCCCGGCATCATTTAGACGGAACACATGTCGCGTAGAGCAACAAAGCATTCGGGCGACATCCTTTACGTCGACCAGTTCGACGTCGATGGCTGAATCGGTATTCATGGCAATAACTCTCTTCATCAACAGGTCATTCCTTGTAATCATGGGTCGAAATCAGGACTCAATGGTCGCCCGGACTCTAGCTAAAGATGTCGCTGCTTAGCAAATTGGGATTTGAAACAAGAGGCGCTTGCGAGCTAGTCGTCATTCGTAGCTTGTCTTCGTGTCAAGGGGCGGTACTTGATCGCGGCTGTCCCTAGTAATGTCGCGTCGAGGCAGGAGCTGTTCCAGAAATTCTTGCTCGATTTCGCCAAATTGTGATCAGCGCTATGGAGCTAAGTAAGCTGAGATGGGATCGACCGAAGCGCTCGTGCTTGGGGCAGTTGCTGACGGCCGGAGTCGCAAAGCTAATTGTTGCTTAGGGTTATGCGCGTTGCACGCAATGGACAGTACGCAATGAATGCGTATAGAAACGGTCACAATAGAAATGGCGCCTAACGATGCCGTATGAAGCTGAGGTTATGGAAGAATCTATTCGGCAATCGAATCCTGAGTAATAACGTCAGTAACAATGTCTCAAATGATAGCTGATGACGAGACAGCATCTCACATTATTACGTCAGTAACGTGGTAGCAAATAGGTTGTAAATAAGGATCCGCCGTAAGTGGAGGATTAATCCAGGCCCTCGATCCCATCTTACCCCTCCCCCCCCCTCTTTATGGGGCGTCTACGGTCATCCCTGCCCTTGTGTTCTTCCATTGGAGAAGGTCGCTCTGGCGAAATCCTACGTTATGTGCAGGCTTCTAGCGGATCATAAGACGGATACAGCGCCAAGAGGTTAACGCACAGGTCGATCGAGGCTGAGTAATGGGACGGTTAAGTAGCCTTGCTCCATACCCTGCAGCTCGGATGATGCTCTGTTACCTACGTAACAATGGTCTGGCTCTGTTACCTACGTAACAGTAGCCTTGCTCTGTTACCTACGTAACAAAAAGATGCTACCCTTGTCCCTATGGATAAGAATGAAGGGTCTGCTGTCTTGGACGGACGAAATCCAGTCGATGCTCCTCGCACAGCCTGATTTCTTTGAAGCTGGCGCAATACGCTAAAGTGGATTGGACAAATTTGATAGCCGATTGAGGCATCTTTCTGGTATAAAGATTGCTTCATCCCATGTACCCATTCCCCACACCTGTCAAAGGTGAACGGCCCATGATGCGGTTCCCTTGCCCTTCTTGCTCCAAAACGGTCTCAGCGCCCGAAGATTGCGTTGGGCGTTCGTCATGTTGTCCGTGGTGTAAGCATCGCGTCATTGTACCAGCAGCGACCTCTCATCCGGTGCCCTTGCCAACGACTCCGATCAAGCGTCCGCAACCCGCCCAGAGAGTCAGGGGTAAAGAATCTAAGAATCCGATCAGTGTACCGCCACCACTCCCACCTTTTACCGGTCGAGCACCTGCACCAGAAGCTCCACAGACACTTCCCAAAATACTTGAGCAAGATGCGTCGAAGACCGAGCAGATTGCACAGGGCCATTTATCTAAAAGTCCGTCGCCTCGAAGTCGAGACCATCGGATTTTACTGTCTATTCTGATCGCAGTCGGATTGCTTCTCACTTGCATTTCGGTTGCATTGTTGCTCGTAATACTTAATCAGGGAACGCAGACAAACGAGTCCGAGAGCCCTGCAAGGGGCAGCGGAAGTAGTAGAAGACTTTACACACGAATGGAACTCTCAGCTCTTGTACTTGGCTTGAACAGGCAGGAGTTATCTAAAATACTTGGGCCTCCGGACGCAATCGAAACACCAGCGATTATCGTGCCTGGAGATGAGAGAAACGAAGGTTATTGGGCATATCATGGATTGACCATCAATCCTGCGACAGGCTGGACGGACGGCCAGGTTTACATCTGGATTCGTAGTGGTCGAGTTGACCTTGTGACCTTCTGATCGTCGTAACATGCAGGCTATAAGATGCTTGGCGCTTGACAATGCTTGAGCGGTATGGTGGAATCAACCGCGATAGTCGATACCACTTATCCGAATCATCAATCGTTTCCTTCGCGACGGTAATCTCGAATGTAATCGAGGTTGAGGAATAACGATTGAAATGCAACATGAGGGGATGCCTGTGAGAAGCATAATACTTGTGGCGCTTGTGTTTGCCGTTCAGTTAGATCGGTCCAGCGCGGATGACACTAAAGGGCCGCTCCCGAATGAAGAAGTTGTAACAAAGTTTTTGACAGAATACAATAATACTCCCCCGGCTAAGCGTCTCAAGTTTGCTATGGATCCGGACGTATATGAGAAAGGACAGGAACGGCAATACAAGGGCCAGCCTAATGTCAAGGATCAAAAGACCGTGGTCACATCTATCAAGAAAGGCCCGAAGGCCGATTATCTGACCGTTGAAGCTGATATGTCTGGTCTACTTAACGGGCGAGAAATTTCTGCATCGACGAGCTGGTATCTTGTGAATACTAAGGATGGACTAAAGATAGATTGGGGAGCTAATCATGGATACAATCCCGTCGTATATAAAGCCTGGGCCGCAGGAGAGGATGAGAAATTGACTGTTCGTATCGTAGCCAAACTGGATGAGAACAAATCAAAGGGGTCAGGTTTGCTCTGTAGAAAACCCTCATCCTGACCGATCCAGCATGAGGTTTAGGGTCAAAGCAAGCAACCACCCATCTCGAGATTCACTAGGAAAACCCAGGCCCGCTACCGACGTCGCTAAACGTCGCTTGATCATCGAGTTCACAGTCTCAGCCTGCCAACGTTGGCCATAGCCTCCATGTTTCTTGTCCAAACGCTGACGCATCTGCCGCCGGTATCGGCCCGTCGGCGGAGTTCGACTCGGGCGGCCGTGGCTGGCAGGCATAAAGGATTTCACGCCGTGCTGCTCTCGAGCGTAACAGTGGTTCGGCTCCGAATCATAGCCGGCGTCCGCCACGATTCGCTCCGGCCGAACGGTGGCCAAGGTCTCATCCATCAGGCCGACGAAGCGATCGACGTCAGGGTGTGGCCCCCGACTGGTAGCTACGCCGAGGATCGCATGCGTGTCGGTATCGACACTGAGTTCCAGCTTGAGAAAGCGCGTGTAGCGTACGGTTTGCTTCGTTGCTGCCCCCTTGCCGCGTCGCCGGATGAAGTAGCGGCTGGCGTGACCGCAGTCCATGCCGGTCGAGTCAAAGGCAGCTCGTCGCACCCGTCGGCGACGGCCGAGAAACCGCCGCACGGTGGCATGGAGAAGCCGCCGGGCGCGGGGCCGCCGGAGCAGACGCACGCTGGCCTTTTGGAGTGTAGTGAAATGTGGGATGTGTGTCAGGCGCAGCACCCGTCGGAGGTCCGACAGGTCGCGTAAGAGCTGGACGATGCCACGGTAGTCTGTCTTGAAAAAGACCTTGAGAGTCAAGCAGGCGAAGAGTTGGTGTTGTGTGTAGCGTTTGGGGCTGAAGCGGTTGGCAAAGGCGCGCAATGTCTTGCGAGCGACGGTCAAAGCCCGCTGCGCCACGGCAATTGGCGATTTGGTTGTAGTGCTCATAATGCATTATACGGCCCAATTGACGGTGCAGCTGGGGGTTTTCTACGGAGCAGGTCAGGTTCATTTATCGCCCTCATTCTTCACCGGCCTACCCCGGTCCCGCAGAGACGATTCCAATGTCAGCAGCGTTTTAGCATGGGGCCAAAATTGCGCGGTGGCCCGGGCCAGGGCGCACAGGCAGGATCGCGGGCCAGGCCGCGCACTTTCGTAGAGGGCCATAGGCGTGCACTGTCCCGGGCCAGCACGCGGCGTGGTTCTTTGGTTGGGATTTTGTGATAGGCTTGAAGCACTTCCCAGCGCCACTCGGCGCCAAAACGCCTCGGAGCCAGGCGCGAACCTGGCCCCGAGACTTGACCGGCGGGAGCAAGACCTCCCTTGGGCCCACCCTCATTTCAGCATTTCTGTGGCCAACGGCCAGAGGCACCATGTCTTCGTCGAACGCGGCGTTGTTTGCTCAAGGGTTGTGAGCGACGCTTCACGCCGGCGCGTCCTCAGGCGCGCTGTTGCAGCGCGGCCTGTCGCCGTGCCGCCCAACGGTGGCGGCGCTGGCAGGCGAGCCAGCGTTATCGGTCCACCGAGCGAGGCCAAGAGCGGCGGCGGGAACAGAGCCGGCGGTATCGCGAGCGACAGCGTCAGCAACAGCGAACCGAGTCAGCTGACGAAGCTTTGCCGCGCGAGGGCCAGCGCCAGGGTCTGCGTGCGATGATTTTGCCAGGCGGCCCTGCGATCGACCGGGTTGTTATGAGCTTTTCCCGATCGCCGATGAACAATCGTGCAAGCGATTCTGTAGTTTGGCCTGCCGACTGGCGTTACGTCGCGTGTTGGATCGTGAGGCGCGCTATCGGTCGCGGCGTCGGCGCTGGCGTTCGGAACGTGTGACCGAGCGTGTGCGGCCTCCAGATACGTCGTGACCAAGTCTTTGCAGATATTTTTGAGCGAGCAGCCAGGATAAAGTGCCTCCACCCCAAACCGGAGAGAGGAGCGGGCGGTCGCGAGAGCGATTTTGCGTCCCCCGTTTCCTTTCTTCGAATGGAGGAAAGAGGGAGGTTTGGTGGAGGGTACGTACATGGCTTGGAACGACGGTATCTCACGACCGGTGATGCTTGCCGACCTGGGCCAGCACTATCGGCGTTATCGCCTGACCGATTTGGAGGCGGAGGAAGCAATGGCGGGATCGCTGCGTCGTTGGGGGCAGTTGTCACCGGTGGTGGTGTGTATGCGTGAGCAAAAATTGGAACTCCTCGACGGCTTCAAGCGTTATGCGGCGGCACGCCAGGTAGGTGGGTTAAGGAGTTTGAGCGTACGAGTATTGGAGGTGGATGAGCCGACGGCAAAGGCGGCGATTCTGGGGTTGAACCGTGGTCAGGGTCCGGTACGGGAGTTGGAGGAGGCCTGGGTTGTCCAGGGGTTGGTACGTGACGATGGGATGACGCAGGTGGAAGCGGCCCACTTGTTGGGCCGACACAAGAGTTGGGTGTGTCGCCGCCTGGCGTTGTTGGAGCGGTTGAGTGTGGCGGTGAAAGAGGATTTGCGTTTGGGATTAGTGGGTCCGTCGTTGGCCCGTCAATTGACGCGGTTGCCCGTGGGCAACCAGGAAGCATTGTTGGAGTTGACGCGCCGGGAGACGTTGACGGCTCAGGAAGTGAGCGGCGTGATCGAGTTGTTGCAAGGTGCCAGTGACGAGCAGGCGGCGTTCGTGCTGGCGAAGCCTCGTGAGGCGTTGGCTCAGGTAAACGGTATGCCGACGGCATTGCGGGATCCACGTCTGAGTGGAGCCGGGAACTGGCTGGCGAAGCATTTGAGACAGGCTTTGGAAACACTGACTCGTCTGGAGAATTGGCTTCGGACGCCGAACGTGCTTGAGTTGCGAACGCAGGATCGTGAGATCCTCCAGCCGATATTGGCGCGTGTCGGCGATCAGTCCCATGTGGTGGCGGAGTTGGTGTTGGGACCGGACCTCAAGCGTATGAGGCTGCCATGAATGAGGCGTTGCGTCTGGAGATCGTGCAACGGCGTCAGAGTGGGATGTCGTTGCGTGCCATCGCGGAAGAATTGGGCCTGTCGCGTGGCGCCGTGACACGCGCGTTGGCACAGGTGCAAGCTCAGCGGGACGGACGGGTCGCCCGGCCCCGTCCACGCCACAGCATCATTGATCCCTTCGAGCCGCTCTTGAAGGAGTTGCTTGCCAAGTACCCGAATCTCACCACCATGCGCGCCTTGGAAGAGTTGCAAGCACGCGGTTTCACTGGCCAGTACACCGTCGTACGTCAGCGCCTGGGATTGTTGCGGCCACGCGCCGCGCGGCCACCCGTGCCGCGCTTCGAGACCGGGCCAGGGATCCAAGCCCAAATGGACTACGGCGTCTATGACATCGACTTTACACGTGAAGGCCGCCGGCGTGTGTACCTCTTCAGCTATTTGCTCGGCTACTCCCGCCGGCAGTATCTACGCTTCGTGGAATCGATGGATCTAACAACGACCTTGCGAGAACACGTACATGCCTTCCACCATCTTGGCGGCGTCGCGCGGGTCTGCCTGTATGACAACTTCAAAGCCGTGGTGCTGCGTCATGACGCCGATGGCGTTATCTACAACCCCAAGTTCCTGGCCTTCGCCACGCATTACGGCTTCCGGCCACAAGCCTGCCGCGTGCGCCGACCGCAAACCAAGGGTAAAGTCGAGCGAAAGATGTTCCACGTCGAAAGCAGTTTGCTCAATGGTCGCACCTTCGACACCCTCGAGCATCTCAACGAGGTGACCACCTGGTGGCTGCACAACGTCGCCGACATCCGTGTCCTACGCGACTTCAAGGAGACGCCACTCCAGCGTCACCAACACGAACAACCACACTTGCTGACGCTGCCGACCTGTGACTTCGACACCGCCCAGGTCATCTATCGCCACGTGAGCGTCGAGGGCTACGTCACCCATCGGCTCAACCTGTACTCCGTGCCGTGGACGTACATCGGCCAGGTGCTACCTGTACGCGTCACCGAGAGTGAAGTCGTCATCTACTCGATCGGTCTGGAGGAGATCGCACGCCACCTTCTCGTGGCCAGCTCCCACACGGGCGTTCGCCAGTCGAACAAGACCCATCATCCCGCCGACGACCCCGGCCAGCGTGAACTGCTGTTACGGCAACGCTTCACGGAACTGGGGCCGGTGGCCGTACAGTTCCTCGACGGCTTGCTCGCCAAGCAAGTCCAGGGCAAACTACAGGCCCAGCAACTGTTGGCAGTGGTAGCCCACTACCAACGCAAAGATGTACAGGCCGCCTTCGAGCGTGCCGTCCGCTTCGGCGCCTACTCCTTGGCGGCAATCCGACGCATCCTTGCCGCGACCGCCAAGCCCAAGCCGCTCCTGGAGGAACTGGCCGATCTGCATCGTGACACGCTGGACCCGTTGTTGCGTGCCGACGCGGTCGGTCCACGGCCAACCAGCGACTATCAGCATTTGCTCTTGCCTGAGGAAGCCGCCAATGACGCCTCGTCCCAAGAAAAACCGTTCAGCGAAACCAACACCGACGCCACCTCTGCGTGAGCAGATCCTCGCCGACTTCGCCACGCTGCGCGTCCCCATGACTGCCGAACAGCTCGATGCCGTCGTACTCGACGCCGAGCAAAGCGGCCGCTCGCATCTGGAGTTCCTGTACCGTTTGCTCACCGACCAGGCGGGCTTGCGTCGCCAACGTAGCATCGAACGACGCATCAAGGATGCCCACTTCCGCGAACTGAAACCACTGAGCGACTTCGATTGGAGCTTCAACCCGTCGCTCCCACGGACGCAACTTGAAACCTTGGTTGGCTGTGACTTCGTCCGCCGCTGTCAGAACCTGGTGTTCGTCGGCCAATCCGGCTTGGGAAAAAGTCGGCTGATTCAGAACATCGGTCAGGCCGCTTGCGTGCAGGGCTATCGCGTCTTTTACACGACCAGCGGTGCTCTCCTGGAAGATCTGACTGCGGCCTTGGCCGACCAAACGATCCACGACCGTGTACGCTTCTATGCCCGCTTCGAGTTGTTAATCATCGACGAATTTGGTCTGGACCGCATTGAACGCAGCCTGTGTCCGCAGGCCGCCAGCTTGTGGTACAAGATCATCGACGCGCGGAGCCAACGGGTCAGCACGGCGCTGGTGACCAACATCGACTTCGAGTCCTGGGCCGAATACCTGGGCGATGCTCCCCTGGCGATGGCGTTGTTGGATCGCGTCGTGGACGGCGCAACCATCGTGAAATTGAAGGGCAAATCCTATCGTGTTCATCGCGGCCCCGAAGAGCCGTCCGCCAAGTAACCGCGCCAAGGATAGGACCTCGCCACGCTCACCCCGCTTCGCCGGGCAACTCCTGTTGGCCTCATCTCAAGCCGCGAAAATGGCCTCACTTCAAAACGCGATCAACATTCCAAACCTAAACGCGCCGCCGTTCGCTGTTGCCAGCCATCGTCACCATAAGGCGCACCACGCACCACAGAACGCCGCAATGCCGCCAATTCTGACTCCGTCTCCGGTCCGTTGACATGGGCCGTCCAGCCAAGTGGCACCGCGACCGGCCAGGGCGTCAACCACGGCACGCAGGTCTCATGCGCTCGGTGCCACAGACTCGACCAACGCCACTTTTCCGCCCGGTCCACCATACCGGCACGCAGCGGATTCCGCTCGACATATCGGCACACCGTCAAAAAGTGGTCGCCGTCCTGAATCGGAAATGATTTGAAACGACCCTGGTAAATCGGCCCCGTTCCGTGCGTATGGTGATGGGCGTGCCAACGGCGAACGTGCGTCACGGTTAACCATTGCAAGTAGCTTGTCAGGTCACCGTCGCGTTCGGGCCAAACAACTAGATGCCAATGGTTTGGCATCACGACGTAAGCCAAAAGCCGCATGGCCGAGCGTTCCCACGCTTGCCGCAAGATTTTCTCGAAGGCGGCATAGTCCGGGCTCTTGTGAAACAACGTCGCCCGCCCCACGGCTCGATTGAGGACATGGTAGACGTAACCCGCGTCAGCACAGCGCAAGCGTCGTGGCATATTAGCTAGTATATGCACCGCGGCGAGTGCGTCAATAAATGAACCTGACCCCTTTGTTGCCGAGCGGATCGCCGCAGGCAAGGCGGCGAAGGCTGCCAAGATCGAGGCCATCGTCCGGGCCGGTGGTACGCCGCCGGTCATCAACAAGGGCGGCAGGCCGAGAGGCATCCCCAACAAGGTGACGCCGACCGTGGCGACGATGATCTTGCAGATGAAGAGGGAGAAGAAGAAGGTGGCGGTGATCGCCAGGGAGTTGAACCTGTCGAGGCAGACGGTCTACGAGGTACTACGCCGGGCCTGAGCCGGTCGCCGTTGCATAGTCTCACGAAAACAACTCGAAGTGGAAAAACCTGGGGGCCGGGTTCCACCCCCGGCCCCGTGGACCACGAACGCCCCGGTCTTCTTCATGATGCCCGTGTTGCAATTCCGGGCCGGGAGAACCTCACGCCCTTGGTGGTACTGACTGACAACTTCGGTCTGGGACTCCGGCGGGTGGAAAATCCGGCGGCGACGTGGTGCGCCCGGTCGCTACGGCTCTGCGATGGTCCATCCTTCCACCTTCCCCGTTGGGATCGCCAGTATCTTGGGTTTAGGACAGAGTATGCGGACTACCTCCGGATCATGGGTGTTACTCAACATCTCGATGCCGACGATCTCCACCTCTTCTTCAGAATCGGGACCATGCAGCCGCACCCTTTTCCCAGTGGAGAGCGATCCCCGCTCTACACGAACATCTAGGCCGATCCGCCCCTTGAGGACAGATGTCGGGTAAAGCCCGCCAAGGTCAGCGACCTCAACGACCGTGGCGACCAATTTGTCGGTGATGGTTCTTGTCATAACGCTGCCCTAATGCCCTGCTGTCAGTCTTTGCAACTCAGCCCGCATATTCCGCAGGTTCTCGATGACCTGACGCACCTCATCCGGTGGAAGCTGCCAAGCATGCCGATTGCGGATCAAGGTCTCGGCAGCGTCTATCTCAAACCGAAGAACTCCTCCTCTGCCAGCTTCAATCGTTACCCCTCGGCGGAACTGCTCGGCATGGACCAGTTCCTCATACACCGCAGTCCTGGTCGGGTTCGCTGGGAGGAGAACTGTTTCCTGATTGAACGCCAGCCCACCGGCCCCTCTCGTCTGGAGATACCTTTGGGCCTCTGCGCTCTGATCCACTACACCGCCAGCAGCACGGAAGTCAGCAGTGATCGCATCAACTTCGGCCTGCGTCAGACCTGTTCCCCGATACCCGCCTGACATCGCTCCTCCGGTGCGTGGAGCCAAAGATACAATCGCATCTTTTGTATCCTGAAATCCATTTTTGGCAAGCGTACTGAAATAGGAAAGCTCGCGCTCCGCAGATGCGGCGGATCGAACAGCAGCAGCGGACGTCGTCACACCTAACGCGCCTAATGCATACTGCCACATCAACCCTCTCGATTCGCCTGCTGCTGTCGTCAATAAGTTGTCAAATCCTTCAGCTAATTTTCCACTATACGCCCCCTCCCCTTTATCATGTGCTTTGTCATTTATTTGAGCGACCGGAAA
>CAWBOY010000002.1:0-1542266 GCA_963790585.1 uncultured Planctomycetaceae bacterium | reverse complement strand
GGTGTGCGGCAACCATTCCCTGCGCTGCAGCTTGCTTGGTAACCCAAGGAGCCCAATCCTCGTTGGTACCCAATGGATTTTTATCTATATTTCTTCTTTTCCAATCGCCAACTAACCAACCATTACTTGCCGATACTTCCTTGATAAATAATTCTGCGGCTTCTACTTCGGTAAGTGTATCAGACATGTAGATCACGGCATTGGAGCCACCATTTTCATAAGTCGCCCATGTGTTACTGCGCCAGCGAAAATCAAAGGGGTCAGGTTCATTTATCCTCCACATCCTTTACCGGCCTACCCCGATCCCGCAGAGACGATTCCAAACCTAAACGTGCCGCCGTTCTCTGTTGCCAGCCAACGTCACCATAGGGCGCTCCACGCACCACGGAACGCCGCAACGCCGCCAATTCTAACTCCGTCTCCGGTCGGTTGACGTGGGCCGTCCAGCTATCCGGCACCGCAACCGGCCAGGGCGTCAACCACGGCACGCAGGTTTCCTGCGTTCCGTGCCACAGACTCGACCAACGCCACTTTTCCGCCCAGTCCACCATACCCGCACGCAGCGGATTCCGCTCGACATATCGGCACACCGTCAAAAAGTGGTCGCCCTCCTGAATCGGAAATGATTTGAAACGACCCTGGTAAATCGGCCCCGTTCCGTGCGTATGGTGATGCGCATGCCAACGGCGAACGTGCGTCACGGTTAACCATTGCAGGTAGCTTGTCAGGTCACCGTCGCGTTCCGGCCAAACAACTAGATGCCAATGGTTTGGCATCACGACGTAAGCCAACAGCCGCATGGCCGAGCGTTCCCACGCTTGCCGCAAGATTTTCTCGAAGGCGGCATAGTCCGGGCTCTTGTGAAACAACGTCGCCCGCCCCACGGCTCGATTGAGGACATGGTAGACGTAACCCGCATCAGCACAGCGCAAGCGTCGTGGCATATTAGCTAGTATATGCACCGCGGCGAGTGCGTCAATAAATGAACCTGACCTGCTCCGTAGAAAACCTTCACCCGGACCGATCCAGCATGAGGTTTAGGGTCAAAGCAAGCAACCACCCATCTCGAGATTCACTAGGAAAACCCAGGCCCGCTACCGACGTCGCTAAACGTCGCTTGATCATCGAGTTCACAGTCTCAGCCTGCCAACGTTGGCCATAGCCTCCATGTTTCTTGTCCAAACGCTGACGCATCTGCCGCCGGTATCGGCCCGTCGGCGGAGTTCGACTCGGGCGACCGTGGCTGGCAGGCATAAAGGATTTCACGCCGTGCTGCTCTCGAGCGTAACAGTGGTTCGGCTCCGAATCATAGCCGGCGTCCGCCACGATTCGCTCCGGCCGAACGGTGGCCAAGGTCTCATCCATCAGGCCGACGAAGCGATCGACGTCAGGGTGTGGCCCCCGACTGGTAGCGACGCCGAGGATCGCATGCGTGTCGGTATCGACACTGAGTTCGAGCTTGAGAAAGCGCGTGTAGCGTACGGTTTGCTTCGTTGCTGCCCCCTTGCCGCGTCGCCGGATGAAGTAGCGGCTGGCGTGACCGCAGTCCATGCCGGTCGAGTCAAAGGCAGCTCGTCGCACCCGTCGGCGACGGCCGAGAAACCGCCGCACGGTGGCATGGAGAAGCCGCCGGGCGCGGGGCCGCCGGAGCAGACGCACGCTGGCCTTTTGGAGTGTAGTGAAATGTGGGATGTGTGTCAGGCGCAGCACCCGTCGGAGGTCCGACAGGTCGCGTAAGAGCTGGACGATGCCACGGTAGTCTGTCTTGAAAAAGACCTTGAGAGTCAAGCAGGCGAAGAGTTGGTGTTGTGTGTAGCGTTTGGGGCTGAAGCGGTTGGCAAAGGCGCGCAATGTCTTGCGAGCGACGGTCAAAGCCCGCTGCGCCACGGCAATTGGCGATTTGGTTGTAGTACTCATAATGCATTATACGGCCCAATTGACGGTGCAGCTGGGGGTTTTCTACGGAGCAAACCTGACCCCTTTTATACTCCGAGCAGGAGACCCATACGCGCCACGCTGCAACCTTCACGCATCCGGCATCAACTTTCTGGCGCCGCATTTCCACGCCGAGACTGGAGAACCAAGTCGGCCGCTTCTTCGGCATCTCTGATGAGGGTTTTGCGTGGCATGCCTATATGCGCACGCATGGTCAGGCTACGAGCAAAATCCGTCACTTGGATCGCGCGCACGGCCACAGGAAAGTCGGACGGTAATTCTCCGGCTTTGATTGCGTCCCGGAAACGACCTTCCACCAGCGCGACGCCACCAGCGGCCGCTTTTTGCAAGAACTTCCGAACCTCATCGTGGTTCACAAGCGGCGCGACGCACACGAGAAGACATCCCGGTGCTGACCCTTTCTCGGTCGCACTTTCGACAGCGTATCTCAGGAACGCGACGATCGAGTCGCGAAGACCCTGTGGCGAGAGGAGTGCCTTGGCAGCCGATGCGCCCTTCCGTTCTGCATACGCCTTAAGGACGCGCAAGAATATCGCCCGTTTGTCGCCGAAAATGGCATACAGGCTCGGCCTTCCCACGCCCATCCCGGCGACGAGATCGTCGATCGTCACTCCGTCGTAGCCCTTCGACCAGAATACCTGGGTCGCCTTTTCCAGCGCGTCCCTCTCGTCGAAGCTGCGCGGCCGTCCACGCGGTTTGCCGGCATTTTGAAACATCTAGTTCAAAACTCCTTGACAGTACCCATTACATCGATATAGTACCGAATAGTTCGAAATTGGCAAGCCCTCCCTGGCTACGCGGGGCCAGGAAGCTGCGTGGTAAACCGTCGTCAAAGTCTCCGGCGTCGACTTGCTTTAATCCTTTGATCACCAAAAGCATACAACCTAAAAGGATGGAAAACATGAACGAAAGTATATTAATAACTGGAGCAAATATTGGGCTTGGGAAAGAGACTGCCCGACAGTTGGCAATGAAAAGAGAAACAAAAAAAGTAATTCTTTTTTGTAGAAATCAAGCGAGAGCGAATGCAGCAACAAAAGACCTTGAGGAGAAAACGGGGAAAAAGATTTTCGAAATAATTATTGGAGATGTTGCGGATGCAGATTCTGTGAGAAAAGCAGCAGAAGAAGTAAAGGAGCCTATTGATGTAGTAATCTTAAATGCGGGTGGAGTAGTTGGGAAAACAGCTGCGAAAATAACGCCTTCCGGTATGAATGAATTAGCCGCCACGAATATTTTAGGTAATGTAATTTTAGTTGAGGAGCTAATTAAACGTGACAAGTTAAGAAAAACAGTTCTAGCAATCAGTGCGGAAGCTATTCCAGGAGTAAAAATGCTGGGAGTAAAACCAGTTTCAATGAAAACTTCTTCTGCAGATGAGTTTGCTGCTGTTCTTGATGGATCATATTTTGGTAATAAGTTTGATGCATTGCAAGCATACGCATATGTCAAGTATGCAGAAACCATGTGGGCGTTATCAATGGCAAGAAAATACCCTAAGCTCAAGTTTATTGTTGTGAGTCCAGGCAATACAAAAGGAACTCAGTGCGACAAATAGTCTTCCCCCGGCCATGCGGTTAATGTTGAAGTATGTAATGATGCCTATTGTATTCCCATTGATGGGCGGAATGGTGCATAAGCTAGAGGTAGGTGCAAAACGCTTTGTAGATGCCATTTCGGATGAGCAGTATAAAAGCGGCGTTTTTTATGCCAGTAAACAGGGAAAGTTGTCGGGGGAAATGGTGGATCAGAGCACTTTTTTTACTGATTTGAAAAATACTTCCTTTCAAGATAACGCCAACGAGGCAATTCACAAGTTCATAAATTAGTCCTGAAATGCAGTAGTTTCGCATATATGAGGCTGGACAAGAATTTGACGCGCAGACCCAATTGAGGCGATTGGCCTCCCGCATTTTCACGATCGCGCAAGCCAAGAGTCCGCGTGGCACGCCATCGTCAAGGTCTCCGGCGTCGACTTGTCTAGCCCAGCGTCCTCAAGAGCGGTGTACTGAGGGGGGAACCCGATCGCGGCGAGATGGGCGCTTCGTCGAGCACTAGGACAAGCTCAACATCCTCTAAATCTACATCCAAGTCAGCGCGGTGACGCCCCCGGGCCAACTTTCATGACGCCGCGAGTCACTACGGCTAACAAGGCGAGGACCAAACCATGCCGGTAATCAAACTCATGTCCGTCGGGCTTCCGATCGTACTTGGCGTCGTGATGATCTGGCATGGCGGGGTCACCTTCGCCGGCCCACCGTCAATCCGCGAGAATTTCGCGCGCTGGGGTTATCCGGCCGGCTTTCACCTGATTTCAGGCGTTCTCGAACTGGTGGCGGGTGTACTTCTGTTAATCCCGGTGACGTCGCGGTTTGGAGCGATCGCGAGCGCCTTGATCGTGCTGGCCGCCGTCGCGATGCAGATCCATAGTGGCGACTGGGAGCACCTGCCGTTCGCTGTGGTCCTGATGGCAGCGTCCGTCGCGGCAATAGCGATCCGCCGATAGCTGGATCTCACCGAAAAACTGGAATGCAACTGTTACCAGAAGCAACAAGCCAGCAACGCTACTCAGGAGCCGATGACTGCTTTCTACATTTCGAAACTACGTGATCGTCCAAGGGGGCTAACGGTATTTTGTCAGTAGCCAAAGGGGTCAGGTTTGCTCTGTAGAAAACCCCCAGCTGCACCGTCAATTGGGCCGTATAATGCATTATGAGCACTACAACCAAATCGCCAATTGCCGTGGCGCAGCGGGCTTTGACCGTCGCTCGCAAGACATTGCGCCCTTTGCCAACCGCTTCAGCCCCAAACGCTACACACAACACCAACTCTTCGCCTGCTTGACTCTCAAGGTCTTTTTCAAGACAGACTACCGTGGCATCGTCCAGCTCTTACGCGATCTGTCGGACCTCCGTCAGGTTCTTCGCTTGACGCACATTCCGCATTTTACCACACTCCAAAAGGCCAGCGTACGCCTGCTCCGGCGGCCCCGCGCCCGGCGGCTTCTCCATGCCACCGTGCGGCGGTTTCTCGGCCGTCGCCGACGGGTGCGCCGCGCTGCCTTTGACTCGACCGGCATGGACTGCGGCCACGCCAGCCGCTACTTCATCCGGCGACGCGGCAAGGGGGCAGCAACGAAGCAAACCGTACGCTACACGCGCTTTCTCAAGCTGGAACTCAGTGTCGATACCGACACGCATGCGATCCTCGGCGTCGCTACCAGTCGGGGGCCACACCCTGACGTCGATCGCTTCGTCGGCCTGATGGATGAGACCTTGGCCACCGTTCGGCCGGAGCGAATCGTGGCGGACGCCGGCTATGATTCGGAGCCGAACCACTGTTACGCACGAGAGCAGCACGGCGTGAAATCCTTTATGCCTGCCAGCCACGGCCGCCCGAGTCGAACTCCGCCGAGCGGCCGATACCGGCGGCAGATGCGTCAGCGTTTGAACAAGAAACATGGAGGCTATGGCCAACGTTGGCAGGCTGAGACTGTGAACTCGATGATCAAGCGACGTTTAGCGACGTCGGTAGCGGGCCTGGGTTTTCCTAGTGAATCTCGAGATGGGTGGTTGCTTGCTTTGACCCTAAACCTCATGCTGGATCGGTCAGGATGAGGGTTTTCTACGGAGCAGGTCAGGTTCATTTATTGTTTAACTCATCCAGGTGTGGTTATGCTGAAGGAATGCCCCTCCGATACATGAACCTGACCGCTTTCTGCCTCCTCCGAGACGAGATTCCTCAGAATGAATGGGAGCGTATCGCTCTGCTGCCCGGCGGTCCCGCGATGACGACGAATTCGTGATACCGCTGGAGACGCGACAGTCGATCATGGTACTGACGTAGTGGCCCAAACGACGCGCTCCGGTCATCGGGTTGCGCAAAAGTCCAACAATGCCCCGACAGTCATTGAGGGACTGCGTGGGTGAATGCCAGCGACGACCTCTCCATAGTGGCCGAGCTCAAGGCTTAATGGTCGATTCTTTGTTGGGCGGTGGTTCCTTCTTGGCGGGGACTGGTGTCTCGGGAATTTCCTTCGGGGGCTTTATTCCAAGTTTATCTAAGAAAATTCGCATCTCTTGTACCGATACCAGGGCATCTTCAAAGAAATAGCGCGCCACATCCTCGTCTTCTTTTGGTATGGTTCCGACGGTGACATTTGCTTTGACTACTTTCCACATCTCGTAAGTCCGACGGAGATGATCTTCAAGAACCGCAAGTTTTTCAAGCGGCTTTTCAGTTAATGCCAATCCCGCATCGCGCACTCGCTCCGACCAGAGGCCTAGGTCAGACTGAGATTCAGTAGAGGGAATTTTGCCCGAGCTGAATTTCTTCCACTTCATCTCATATACGCTTCGAGCCTTCTCGAGCCGAGTCCACTTCGACTTCTTAAGAGTGGACTCGGGTGTCTGTTCAGTGATCTCCGGCGTCGAAGGGATCTTCGCCGGAGGCTGGTCTGCCGAATAGCCTGTTGGAGCAAGAAGGGCAGCACACAGCAATAACAATAGAGTTCGCAGCATGGCGTGTTCCTCCTGTCGATATGTAGACGATGTGATCGAACCGCCAAAGCGGACGAGAAGATCGGGAATGACTGAAGCGCCCTGAACAACGCTCCTAATCGCGATTATTCTCTCCTCTCCGCCACCGACACAGTTTCGGCCGAATCTTGCCGATGAGTCAGTTTCACTCAAACTAAGACATGAGTCACCTATGGACAAGCCTTATCGGAGGGCGACGTCACATCGCATTTCTGGAACAGCTTGCGTTCGGGATGCTTTTTGACCAAAGGTTTGATGATCGCGGTTGCCTTGTCGGAAAGGTGGAGAAAGAACAAAGGGGTCAGGTAGCCTGGGGAAACCAAAGAGGACGCACCTCGATTTGCCTTGACGTCAGATGAAACGAGCAGCATTCTCTTTTTCGGCCATTTTTTCGTCCCAAAAATCACTTGCACCCTCTGCCCTAAAAGGCAGAATCAGTCGTAGAATGTCTTTGACAATTTAGGTGAGGCTCGATTCACGATCCGGTTCCTGCGGTGTTCCCAGTTCGAAAGTTTCTTTGTGAGAATCGACAAATGCTACAGTACAAAGCCGGCTACAAATATGTTGATGGCTGTGTCCACGCGCAGGTCTTGGACTTTCCCGCCGTAATCACTTGTGCCGATGATTTAGACAGCGAGCGGCAACTCTTGGTCCTTGCCTTGGTTGACGTGGCCGAAGCGGCGATGGCATCCGGGCTTGCCCTGCCTATCCCTAATCCGCAGGTACATAACGCGAATATGGATATTGAGGAGCTGATTTTTCTTCACGTGGCGTCGTGATACGTTACTTCACCGTGATTATTCGCTTCGACCGCACGTCTCCAAAAAGTTTAGACTGGGTTAGAATAAAGAGAACCGCGTAGAATCTATCGGTGTGGCGGAACACGTGTGTTAGGAGGAAGCAGATGGGATTTGGCGCCTGGTTACGGAGGATTTTTAGTGCCAAGCAGTCCTCGCAAGAGATGGTTCCTTTCTTAGATGTGGAAGTAGGGCGCGTGATCCGTATCCCTGTGTCGGAGTTGAGGCCTGGTTGTATTCAGGTCAGCCTGGTGGGCAGTGATGAGATTGTTTGGGCGCTACCAGAACAACTTCACAAGAGCGAAATCAAACACCCGGAATTCGACGAGAGCATTCGGGACTTCATCCGGAAGATCCAGACAGCGTTCGCGGAACATCGAGCCATATCGTTCGAGGAATGGGAAGAGGGATTCCAACGCGATTCAAACCCGGCTCAGCAGATTGCCCTCTGGTTGCACGCTTCCAACGTGTACATGGCTTTCGCCAACGGCGAGAATTCAGTCGACCGCCGACGGGAACTGTATCGGTGCATCTTAGCCTCCATGACGACTGGCCCTACTGAGGTCTGGAAGGTTTTTCGACCCGAAGTGCTGACTCGGGCTGAAGCCGAGATGGTGGTCAACCGGCTCTTTGGCAAGCAAGTTTAATTGGATGGTATTTGTCTGGACGGCGAGCAACCTGGTAAGTCACCTTGGATTTCGGACCAAACCGCAAATGGTCCACGAAGGCATTCGTATCCAGCAAATGGATCATAACAACGGCTCTCGCTCCTCCGGTTGGCTCAGCGAAGGCCGCTCGAATTCGCCGAGCCAGCCTCCCGCCGTCGCCAGGATGCCTGCCCGCCACTCCTCGGGTGTAGCCTTGTTTTGTTTGCCAACATTCTCGATTGTGACCCGTACTTCATGCCCTGCCTCATCCGTACCAAGAGGCAGATTGAGTTGTAGCATGCCATCATCGCCCACGCGCCGCTCGACCACGATTCGATTCATGACGCTTCTCCTGCTGGGTGTACTGGGAAATGTAGTGGGGCAATCCCCCGGCGTGCCGGGGGCTATATAAAATCCCGGCCTAGCGCAAAAATGCTTCGTGCAGGCCGCCGTCGACTGTAATCACTTGTCCTGTCGTTTTGCTCAAGCGTTCGCTGAACAAAATCAGATAGGCTTCGGCCTGGTCGGCGGGGGTGATTGGCACTTTGGTTAGGGTTCGTTCGGCATAGAATTGTGCGAGTTTTGTGCGCAACGAATCGTCGGACTCGCCTTCGGTATAGGGGATGTTGTATTTCGCCAGCGACGCGATGACGCGGCCTCGGGGGAACATCGCGCTTCCCTGGACGACGGTTGCCGGGGCGACGGCGTTGACGCGGACCAGTGGCGACATTTCGATCGCCAGTTCGCGTACAAGATGGTTCGCGGCGGCCTTGCTGGTGTCGTAAGCGATGGAGCCGCGTTTGGCGACGGTGGCGTTGGCGCTGGTGGTCAAGACGACGGCACCGGTAAGCCCCTGCTCGCGGAAGGTCGCGGCGGCTTCGTCGCAGACGAGATAGCTGCCGGTGACATTGATGAGGAAGGTCATCCCCCATTTGTCATCGGGAATGTGGCCTGAAACGTCGGGCGGAACGAAAATACCGGCTGTGACGGCAATGCCGTCGAAACCGCCATAGGCGAGCGTGACCTGATCGACCATTTGGCGGATGCTGGCGCGTTGGGTGATGTCACATGCGACGGCGACGGCTTGGCCGCAGCCGCTGATGCCCGAGCCGGCGACGCCGATGCCCAGGCCGACCTTGTCCGTGATGCTCTTGGCAGTTGCCTCGGCCGACTCCTTGTTGAGATCGACGCAGGCGACTGTTGCCCCATCTTTCACGAGCCTTTGTGCCACTTCGCGGCCGATGCCGCTACCAGCGCCGACGACGATGATAACGCGGCGGGCCAATTCTTTTTCCGCTGGCATCCGTTTGAGCTTGGCCTCTTCGAGCAGCCAATACTCGATGTCGAAAGCCTCCTGCAGCGGCAAGGCTATATATTGGTCGATCGCCTCGGCGCCGCGCATGACTTCGATGGCACAGTTGTAGAACTCGGCCGTGACGCGCGACTCGCTCTTATCCTTGCCCCAGGCAATCATGCCGAGGCCCGGGATGAGAATCACGGTCGGATTCGGATCGCGCATCGCCGGGGAATCGACGTGTTTGCAGCGCTCGTAATAGGCGGCGTAGTCCTTGCGATATGCCGCGATGCCTGCCGTCAACTTCGCCTTGAGAGCGGCCAGGTCTTCCGTTTTCGCATTCCAATCAATGTAGAGCGGTTTTATCTTCGTTCGCAGGAAGTGATCGGGGCAGCTCGTGCCAAGGTCGGCCAGGCGCGTGGCATCGGCGCTGTTGACGAAGCGCTGAATCGTCGCATCAGTCTGAATCGTGCCGATGAAACGCTTCTGCTCGCTCACTCGTCCACGAAGCCAGGGCAGAATCGCGGCGAGCGTGGCGTTGCGTTTATCCTCGGGGAGCGGTTCGTACTTTTGGCCGCCGAAGGTCTTGTCGCCCTTGTCGTGCTTCTCGATGAAGCGGGCCGCTTTCTCAATCAGCGTCAGCGTCAGGTCATAGCAGGCCTTCTCATCGTCAGCCCAATTGATGAGGCCATGCTGCCCCATGATGAAGCCCTTGGCTTTCGGATACTTCTTGACCCCCTCCTGCATCATCAGGCCCAGATCAAAGCCGGGACGTTGCCACGGCAGCCAGACGACATCGTCGCCGTAGATCTCCTGCGTGAGCTTGGCGCTGTTCTTGCTCGCTGCGATCGAAATTGCGGCGTTTGGATGCGTGTGATCAACGTGCTTGAATGGGATGAACGAATGGAGCGGCGTATCGATGCTGCTGGGCCTCGGGTTGAGATTGAACGTGGCATGAGAATACATGCCAACGAGGGCATCCTCGATATCACTCTTCACCCCCTTTTTCGGGGCCGCGTGGTACTTCGCCTGCAGGCCCAGGAGTTTCTTTTGATAGAGCGACGCGAAGTTCTCGCGCAAGCTCGTCCGCAAATCGCCGCCGGAGCCTTTGACCCACAACACCTCGACAGGTTCACCACTAAGCGGATCTTTTTCATCTATCTTGGCAGACGTATTTCCGCCGCCCGTGTTGGTGATGCGCTGATCGGAACCAAGGATGTTGGACCGATAAATCAAGCGCCCAGCGCGTCCAACTTGGCGGCGGTGGCGTCGTCCCAAAGGTAATTGACATGGCGGAAGTCGGTCTTGGTCATGAATAGCTTTCCTCTGCGCGCGTCCGCGTGAAATGTTTTTATTGACGGTCCTATCGATACATCTTAGTTAGTTAGGTGTCGTGTCGCATCAAGTGCTGTGTGCCTTCAATGTAAATGACCGAGCACAAGAGGTTGTAATCAGCGCCTAGGTGCGATGGCAAACGATTTTCACGCCCTTCTCTCCGTGGGTATACATCATGCGCTTGCTCGTCTTCTTCCTCTTGGTCACGTGTTTATCACCATCCACGCAGGCCGCCGAGCTTCCTCGTCTGAAGGTGAGCGAGAATAAGCGGTTTCTCGTCACCGCAGATGGCAAACCCTTCTTCTACCTCGGCGACACAGCCTGGGAACTCTTTCACCGGCTTACCCGGGAAGACGCGGACAAGTATTTGGAGAAGCGTGTGCGTCAGGGATTCACTGTGATTCAAGCCGTTGCTATCGCCGAATTCGATGGTCACACGGTTCCAAACGCCTATGGCCACTTACCCCTAACGGACCTCAACCCCGCCCAACCGCTTACCGCCGACGGGGTGGGTGACGATTACTGGAAACATGTCGATTACATCATCGACAAGGCGAACGCCAAGGGTCTGTACGTTGGGTTCCTTCCGACATGGGGCCGATACTGGCATGACAAGGTGGTCGACGGCAAACCGCTGTTCACTAAGGAAAACGCCGAAGTCTATGGCGAGTGGCTGGGCAAGCGATATCGGGACAAGAAGATGATCTGGATTCTCGGCGGCGACCGCAGCGTGGACACCGACGAGCAGAAGGAAGTGATTCGTGCGATGGCGCGAGGGTTGCGGAAGGGCGATGGTGGGGCTCATTTGATGACGTTCCACCCACCCGGTGGGGCAGGGTCGGCGCAGTGGTTCCACGGTGATAAGTGGCTGGATTTCAATATGCGCCAAAACGGGCATGGTACGCAGTTCACGGCTCGCTATGACAAAACCCGAGCCGACTACGACCGCACGCCGACAAAGCCGGTCATCGACGGCGAACCGGTTTACGAAGGCCACCCAATCTCGTTCAATGCCAAAAATCTTGGCCACTCTGTCGCGGCGGACATTCGGCGGGCTGTCTATTGGGACCTCTTCTCCGGTGCTTTCGGGCACACGTATGGGCACCACTCCGTATGGCAATTCTGGAAGCCAGGCGTCGAGCCGGTGAACGACCCGCTCGTGGCCTGGACCGAGGCTATCGATGCTCCCGGTGCCAATCAACTCATCCACGCGCGCCAGTTGATCGAGTCGCGCCCGATGCTGACGCGTGCTCCCGACGACAATGTCATCGTAACGGATCGTATCGCCACAGCCGTTCCCGGAGCGGGGCAATACCGATTCGTCGCCGCGCGGGACGCAGCGGGAACTTACGCAATGGTTTACGCGCCAATCGGGCGGGCCTTCAAGGTACGCATGGATCGGATCGGAGGCGAGAAGGTCCGGGCGTGGTGGTTCAACCCCCGCGACGGCCGCCCAACAGAAATTGGCGTATTTACCACAAAGGAGGAGCAGGAGTTTGTGCCGCCCAACCTCGGTGAACTCCTAGATTGGGTTTTGGTACTCGATAACGTGGCCAAAGGATACCCGCCTCCGGGCAGGACCGAACCGGTGCCGACCGCTAGACGACGCACCCTGCTCGTTACCAGCGTTTGTACCGGCGACACGGAAATTTTCGCCGTCGATCCGGACACCGGGGATGCGCGGAACGTATCCCGCAGTCCAAAATCCGAGGACCGATACCCCTGCTGGTCGCCGGACGGGAAGCGAATCGCTTTCATCTCAGACCGCAACGGTCCAGCCAACCTCTATGTCATGGACGCGGACGGCGAGAACGTGAAGCGCATCGTCGATACCAAGAGCGTTTGCTACATGCCGAGCTGGCAGCGCACGGCTGACGGCGAGCGGATCGTGTTCGGTCTGCACGGCAATAAAGCCGAAATGGCTAGCATCAAGCCGGACGGTTCCGATCTCCGAATACTTGGAGCTGGGCACGATCCGACCATCGGACCTGACGGCACACAGATCTGCTACACCGGTGACGTCGAGGGTGGCGTGAGCGTGTTCGTCATGAACGTCGACGGTACCAACAAGCGTCGCATCGTCAAAGAGACCAGTCGGGTGGGAGCGACCTTTCCGAATTGGTCGCCTGATGGCAAGCAGATTGTCTACTCGTTCCCAGCAGATAATGGCTTAGAACTGTTCGTGATCAACGCCGACGGGTCAAACAATCGGCAAGTCACCCGGCTGGGAAAAGTCGCCACGCCTGCTGCGTGGTCCCCGGACGGCGATTGGATCTCTTTCCGCTTCACCGATGAGCGTTATTGGAGCGATCTGGAAAAGATGAAACGTACTTACGCCGACAAGCCGGCGGACAAGCGCCCCGTCTGGATCGTGAGGCCCGACGGCTCGGACGCGCACGTTATCAATTGCCTGCGGTTCCATTGCGCCATGGACGGAAGCCGCGCGGCGTGGAAGCCCGAATGATACAGCCAACATGCTGCCAAATTGATGGGGAACAGCCGCGCCGAAGCACAGCTGAACGCGTGACGAATTGGATTACGGGATGCCTACGATCGTGATCTTAGATGATCGGTGATTGATCATTCCGATCTGCGGTCGCGCTATGCCGTCGTGCCCTTGACGAGCAGGAGGATCTGCAATGTTCCCGGGCGAACGGGCTTGCGATTTTGCAGATAGGTCTTCACCTCCGCGGTCGGTGTGGTTCGATTCTTGCCCGCCTGGTAAGGCAGAACGAGGGCCACGCGCGGCTCGGGCTTACCGCCTGGCACCGGCTTGCTGCCGGCTTTCGCGGGGGCTATGCCCAGAACCCGTGACAGTTCCTTGAACTCGTTCTCGCCCATCTTGTTGTAAACCAGCCGATCAAATTGATTCTCGAATTTAGCCGCGGCCTTCCTGTCTTCGGCGGCCAGGCGCTGAAAGATTTTGACCAACTCTTCCGGGGCCACATCCTCGATGAATACCGCATACTCAGCCGAGGCGAGTCGCGTCACGGCCAGGGTGTCAAGGGATAGCTGAATTTGGTCGCTCTTGAGAATGCCGCGCAGCCGTTCCAGGCCGCGAACGCCGTTTTGACACTTGAGTTCCATGCGAAAGCCGTCGCCTTTTTTCAGGTCGGCCAACAGCTTCTGCCGGGCGGCGTCTTTGTCCAGCTCATAGACAAGCACGAAGGAGGGCGGCGAGCCTTCGACCTTTTCAAACGGAATCATATCCATGATTCGTTGTGTCAATGCCTGGTCGGGTGGCATCTGCGGTGCCGGTATCACGTCCGTGGTGGGCTTAGGATCCTTGCCTGTGTTGGTAACGACGGACCCTGGCGGGGTACTGGACTCAGTTTTTTTTTCAGGCGCATTCCGGTTAAGCGGCCCGGCCGCTCCGTCCTTGGCTCCCGAGACAGACGGCCGATCCGATGATTTCTCCGGAGCGATGGTCGGCTTTTCTTTGGTATTATTGTCGTTCTTGGCTACTGCATCCGGACGCGGCAAGAGAAGCGTAAATGCGACATACGATGCGCCGCAGGCCAAAAGCAGAATCGCCGCCGCCGCCGCGTACCCGGTCCATATGGCGCTGCGCCGGCTTTGGTTCGCTCTGCTTTTGGCTCGTGAAGAACCAACTCGAAATCGTGGATTGATTGCAAAATCGGCTTGGACAGATCGATGCCCAAGGCCGGCGTCTTCAGAGCGCGCAGCTCGCGCGAATCGGCTTGGAGCTGCCGCAACAACTTACGCGCCTCCGGCGAACGGCGCAACAACTTGCTGCACAGCTTCGTTTGACGGCTGCTCAGCTCGCCGTCAACGTAGGCGGTCAACAGTTGTTGGTATTGTTCGGAAAGCATACGCGGACCTTTGTGACAGACCCTGGCGAATGCCGCCGAGCCTCAGGTGGAAATTAAATACTCTTCACCATTAAAAATGAATGAAAATATACTTAGATTCGGCCAGAATCCTTAAAACGAAACATATCTATATATTTTGATATCAAAGCTCATCTTGATCGAGTAACTCGCGCAGCTCCAGCCGCGCCCGATGCAGTCGGCTGCGGATCGTGCCGATTGGCACCCCCAAGACCTCGGCCATCGTTTCGTACTTCTGACCTTCCATTTCCTTCATTACCAAAACCGTGCGGTGCTCCACCGACATTCGCGCCAAAGCCCGATGTACACGTTGCTTCTGCTCCGCCTGATCGAGCGAATGGCTGGGGTCCAGGGTCGGCGAAGGATCGCGCGGCTCCTGCCCGGCAGGATCCTCGCTACCGGAATCGATACGTAGGAGAACCTTGCGCTTGCGCTTCAAACTGATGGCTGTGTTGACTGCGATACGATACAGCCAGGTGAAAAACAGTGAGTCGCCCTTGAAGCTCTTCAGCGATTGGTACGCGCTAAAAAAAGCTTCCTGGACAATGTCTTGGGCATCTTCCGTATTGCCAACGAGTCGAAAGACTGTGTTATAGAGACGATCTTGATAGCGTCGAACCAACACACCGAAGGCGGATGGCTCGCCCTGCAAGCAATCGGCGATTAGTCGATGGTCCTCGGCACTCACGTGTTGCCTACCATTGATAAGACGGCCGGTGCGAGGGGAGAGTTCCCAAAAGGGCACATTACACGTCTGAAAAACACCTTACGGACGACGCGATTCCCATAATGGCAGAAGCGTCCGGGCGTGTCAAACCAGCCCCCTTGCGACTGGGCATGAGACATCTGTATACTATTATGTCGCCCTTAATTGCCATGAGCAGAATCCCCGTTATGGATAACAGCACAATCGTCGTTCGTGGCGCGCGGGAACACAATCTCCGTAACGTCAACCTCGATCTTCCCCGGGATAAGCTGATCGTTTTCACGGGCGTGAGCGGTTCCGGCAAGTCGTCTTTAGCGTTTGATACGCTCTATGCCGAGGGGCAACGCCGCTACGTCGAATCGCTTTCTTCGTATGCCCGGCAGTTTCTCGGTCAGCTGCAAAAGCCGGACGTCGATTACCTGGCTGGTTTGTCGCCGGCCATCAGCATCCAGCAGAAGACCGCCGGCCGCAATCCGCGCTCGACCGTCGGTACCATCACCGAGATCTACGACTATCTGCGCGTCCTCTACGCCCGCATCGGCCAAGGCCATTGTCCCATCTGTGGCAGACCGATCACGGCGCAGACGCGCGAACAGATTTTAGCCCGCATCATGGCTTTGCCGGATGGGGCGCGCTTCCTGATCCTAGCCCCGGTCGTGCGCGGGCAGAAAGGTGAATATAAAGATCTCTTTCAGGACATGCTGCGCCGTGGCTTCGTCCGCGCTCGGGTCGACGGGAATGTCGTTCGCTTGACCGATGATCTGCAGCTCGATCGCAAGATCAAGCACCATATCGAGATCGTCATCGATCGCCTGCAAAACAACGCCAAGGTAAGGCCCCGTCTGGCCGAGGCAATCGAACAGGCGTTGGCCCTGTCGGAAGGCTCCCTGATCGTAGCCGTCGAGCGCGAGGCCGGCGCTCCGCGGAGGCGCAAGAAGAGGGTGGGCCTAGCTCCGATGACATCCTGCTGTCGGCCCATTACGCTTGCACGCATTGCAATAAAAGTTACGAGGAGCCGACGCCGCAGCTATTTAGCTTCAATAACCCTCATGGCATGTGTCTCGACTGCGATGGCCTCGGAACGCGGTTCACCTTTGACCCAGAACTATTGGTGCCTGATCCAGCGCTTAGCCTCTTCGCGGGGGCGATCCCCCTCGTCGGCAAATTCCGTGAGATGGGGCGGTGGCGGAAGCATATCTACGAAGGCGTGGCCGCGACTCTCGGCATCGACCTCAAGACTCCTTGGAAAGATCTTCCTCCAGAACACCGAAACCAATTGCTTTACGGCAGCGGCGAGCAGCACATCACCTACGAATGGAAACAGCGCGGCGGCGTCATTTGGAAGCACGGCGGCACGTGGGAAGGCATCGTTCCGCAATTACTTACAAGCTTCAAGAAGACGGCCGCTGGGCCGCGGCGCATGCATCTTGAAAAGTATATGCGAATCGTCCGTTGTTCTTCGTGTCAAGGACAGCGGCTCAATCCGCAGGCGCGCGCGGTCCGAGTCGGCAAAAAGACGATCGTCGAAGCCTGTGCCTTGCCCGTCGGCGATGTCGCTGCATGGATGGCCCCGGACGGGCCGTTGGAAAAATCGCTCAGCCCGCTGCACAAAATCATTGCCGAGGAGGTATTGAAAGAACTGCGCGGCCGGGTAGGCTTTTTGCTCAATGTCGGTCTGCATTATCTCACAATTGATCGAAGTGCCCCGACTCTTTCTGGCGGCGAGGCCCAGCGGATTCGCCTCGCCGGACAGATCGGCTGCGGACTCGTCGGCGTCCTCTATATTCTGGATGAGCCTTCCATCGGTCTGCACGCCCGAGACAACGAAAGGCTGCTACAGAGCCTGTTGCGGCTCCGTGACATGGGCAACACCGTCATCGTCGTCGAGCACGATGAAGACACCATGCGAGCTGCCGATTACATCGTCGATTTTGGCCCCGGCCCTGGCGTCCGCGGCGGCGAGGTCGTGGCCGCCGGCAATTACGATGAGCTGATCGCGAACAAAGATAGTCTTACCGGCCAGTATCTTTCAGGCACCCGTCGCATCGAAGTTCCGCAGAAACGGCGCGCCCCGACGAAGTCGAGCCTGCAAATCCTCGGCGCTCGGCATCACAATCTCAAGAACATTGATGTTAAAATTCCGCTCGGCCTGTTCGTGTGCGTCACGGGAGTCAGCGGCTCGGGCAAAAGTTCGTTGATCGATGACATTCTGCGCAACGGTCTGCGCGACGCCAATGCGGCAAAGGCGGACGAGACCGACGACGCTGAAGGTGGCGTGGCCGATGCAAGCGATATCCGCGCATCTTATGATCGCATCGTCGGCGCTGAACAGATTGACAAAGTCATTGACATCGATCAATCCGCGATCGGGCGGACGCCACGCTCGAACCCGGCAACGTATATCAAAGTATTCGACGAAATCCGTAACCTCTTTGCCGAGCTTCCAGAAGCGAAAATCCGCGGCTACCAGCCGGGCCGCTTTAGCTTCAACCGCCCGGGAGGTCGTTGTGAGGCGTGCGAGGGAAATGGATCGAATCGTTTGGAGATGGATTTTCTCGCCGACGTCTGGGTCACCTGCCCGGTCTGCGACGGGCACCGCTTCAACCGCGAGACGCTCCAGGTCCGGTTCAAGAACAAGAGCATTCACGACGTCCTCAACATGGACGTTCAGGAGGCACTCGAGCATTTCACGAATGTGCCGAAGATACGAAACATGCTGCAAACGCTACATGACGTCGGCCTCGACTATGTCAAGCTTGGCCAGCCGGCGCCGACCCTCTCTGGCGGGGAGGCCCAGCGCGTCAAGCTCGCCCGCGAACTCTGTAAACGAGCTACAGGCAAGACTCTCTATATCCTTGATGAACCGACGACGGGCCTGCATTTCGAGGATATACACAAACTCCTCCAGGTCTTGCATGGCTTCGCCGACGCGGGCAATACCGTCCTCGTGATCGAACACAATCTCGACGTCATCAAGACGGCCGATTGGTTGATCGATCTCGGCCCCGAAGGCGGCAGCGGCGGCGGCGAGATCGTCTGCGCCGGCACTCCCGAAACGATCATGGCCTGCGAGCGCTCCTACACCGGTCAGGCACTCAAGCCGATCCTGAATCCAAAGATTGCCGCGAAGCTAAAGGCCAAAGCCCGCAAGAAGGTCAGCGACACGATCCCGGTCGAGGAAGTGCGTTTCTTGACTGTCGAAGGAGCGAATCAACACAACCTCAAAAATGTCTCCGTCGAGATGCCGCGCCAGCAGATGACGGTCTGCTGCGGACCGTCCGGTTCGGGCAAGAGTTCGCTGGCCCTGGACACGATCTATGCCGAGGGCCAGCGGCGCTACATCGAATCGTTATCGGCGTATGCGCGGCAGTTTCTCGGCCAAATGCAGAAGCCCAAGGTCGATCATGTCAGCGGCCTGTCGCCGGCGATCTGCATCGAGCAGAAGTCGACGAGCAAAAGCCCGCGCTCGACGGTCGGCACCGTCACCGAGGTCCACGATTATCTCCGCGTCCTCTACGCCCGAATCGGGCAGCCCTATTGTCCTGTCTGTCAGATTCCCGTCGGTACGCAGACTTCCGACGAAATCATCGATCGCATCGTTGCCATGCCGGAGGGCACGAAGCTCTACATCATGGCGCCGCTGGAACGACGTGGCCAGGAAAAGTACGAAACGCTGTTCGACGAGGTGCGCCGCAGCGGCTATGTACGGCTACGGATCGACGGCACGTCGCATAATATCGAAGATTTGCCGGCCATCGATCATCGCCGCAAACATCAAATCGAGGTCGTGATCGACCGCGTCATCATTCGTGGCAAGCAGCGCTCGCGCATCGCTGATGCGATTGAGTCCGGCCTTGATCTGGGCCGTGGCGTCCTTCACCTGGCCCATGTCGACGATGCCAAGCCTGAGCCGGACTGGCGTATCGAGCGCTTCAGCCAGCATTACGCTTGTGACCGCTGTGGCCGAAGTTTCGAGCCCTTGAACCCGCACCATTTTTCGTTCAACAGCCCGTTGGGTTGGTGCCCGACCTGCGAGGGCCTCGGCGTCCAACAGGGCGCCTCCCCTGCCCTGCTCATTCGGGACGTGACGAGGTCGCTGCGCGCCGGAGCGCTGGCCGCGTGGCCCGATTTCGAGACAAATCGGTCGTTCACCCGCTTCGCCACCGCGCTCTGCCGCCAGGTTGGCTTCTCGCTCGATACGCCGTTCAACGAATTGTCACCCGCGCACCAACGTGCGGTTCTTCATGGGACCGGTGACCTTTGGATTGCGCTCGATGGCGAGAAGGGCCCGCGCTTCCAATATAAGGGTTTGTTCCCCGCCATCGACGAGGCCTCGCGCGTCAGTCCGCCGTATCGTCAGAAACTCGATCACCTCGTCAGCGAAGTGCCGTGCATGGCCTGCAACGGCTCGCGGCTTCGGCCCGACTCGGCGGCTTGTCGTTTCCCGTTCGGCCCAGAACTCAGCCTGACGATGGGCGACCTGTGCCACCGCCCGCTCGAAGAAACGCTGACGTTATTCAAGGATCTCAAGCTCACCAAAGCACAACAACAGGTCGCCGGCGAGTTGCTGCGCGAGGTCCGCGATCGCTTGCAGTTTCTAGTCAATGTGGGTCTCGATTATCTCAGTCTCGATCGGCCCGCGCCTACTTTGTCTGGCGGCGAGTCGCAGCGCATCCGGCTCGCCAGTCAGATCGGCAGCGGTCTGACCGGTGTGCTATATGTCCTAGATGAGCCAACGATCGGCCTGCACCCGCGCGACAACGCGCGCCTGCTCGGCGCGCTCAAGCATTTGCGCGACCTCGGCAACACGCTCGTCCTCGTCGAACATGACCGAGAAGTCATCGCGGCGGCCGATTATCTCCTCGACTTCGGTCCCGGCGCCGGCGATCGCGGCGGCGAAGTCACGGCACGCGGTACGCCGAAACAGGTTCTGCGCAGCAAAGCTTCGCTTACAGGACAATACCTCTCCGGAAAGAAGTTCATTCCGGTCCCCGCGAATCGCAGAGAGGTTATCGCTTCGGACAAGTTGGACAAAGAGAAGCCAAAAAAGGGTAAGAAGAACCTAGTCGCCGCGGCGCCGATCTCATCGGTAAAGCAATCCTTGATTGTCAAAGGCGCCCGCCAAAATAATCTTCGCAATCTCGACGTCGTTTTTCCGTTGGGTGTCTTTATCGCCGTGACCGGCGTGAGCGGCTCGGGCAAGAGTTCGCTGGTCAATGAAGTCCTCTACCAAACCTTGGCGCGGCGGCTCCATCGGGCCAAGACGCCAGGGGCAGCCGTTGATGAGATTCTCGGTCTCGATCAGATCGACAAAGTAATCAACGTCGATCAAGATCCGATCGGCAACTCGCCGCTGTCGAATCCCGCGACCTATACCGGCGTATTCGACTTGATGCGGCAGTTATACGCTCAATTGCCGGAGTCCAAGGTTCGTGGCTATCAGCCGCGCCGTTTCAGTTTCAATAAGCCCGGCGGTCGTTGCGAGGCGTGCGAAGGCAACGGGCAAAAGAAAATCGAAATGCACTTCCTGCCCGATGTCTGGGTGGAATGCGATGTCTGTCATGGTCAGCGTTACAACCCCGAAACCTTGGCCGTGCGCTACAAGGGCAAATCGATTGCCGACGTCCTGAATATGAAGGTACACGAGGCGCTCGAGCTATTTGGCAACCTGCCGAAAATTCGAAATGTTCTGAAGACGCTCGCCGACGTCGGACTGGATTATTTATCGTTGGGTCAGTCCGCTCCGACGCTGTCCGGCGGCGAGGCGCAGCGTGTGAAATTGGCGGCCGAGCTGGCGCGGCCAAGCACGGGGCGGACGTTGTATATCCTCGATGAGCCGACCACCGGACTACACTTTGACGACATTGGCAAGCTTCTCGAAGTCCTGAATCGCCTGGTAGATGTTGGGAACACCGTCATCGTCGTCGAGCACAATTTGGACGTCATCAAGACGGCCGATTGGGTCATCGATCTCGGCCCGGAGGCCGGGCCCGGCGGCGGCGCGATTGTCGTACAAGGTTCACCGGAACAGGTCGTCGCCTCATGGCGGGCCGGACGCACCGTCGCACACAGCGGCGGCGTTAGCACCTGTTCTCGAAGCAGGCCCGCTTCAAGAGCGCGCCAAGTTCGATCCCCTGGCAATCGCGGCTCCGCAAGCGGGCGACGTCGAATTGGAGGCTATCGGCAAAGACGAGGCGATGCCCTGGCAAACCGATGGCCGACGCTGGCACACGGTCGATCGCGTCACCACCGATGGCGAGTCCTGCCGCTGGGACGGTAACATTCTCAATTGGCTTGACGAGCTCGTCCACGAAGCCGGCACCTTTGGCGATACAAATTGGAGCCAACGTTCCGTGGTGGAGATCGCCGCGCCGAAGGCAACGCAAGGTTGGTTCCTCCACGCGCTGACCGGCATGGAATGGCTGCTACGCTTGGTTTTCCGCGTCGGCAAGAAAGCCTTCAATGGCCCCGCGCTCGCCCAAAAGCTCGGCATCCGTTCTCTCAACGAATCGCCGGAACTCGGACTGCAAGTCTATGGCGCGGACGACCGCGTTTGGATCACGGATCACAAAGGGCCGTGGCAATCGGTAACGATTCTCGTGAACCGTCTCTCCGAGATAGAGACACCGGCGTTTCGCACCTTCATCCAGGAAGCCGCCAATTCCTTCCAGGCCACGCTCAAGCGCATGCAAACCAAGCCCGAAGACGTAATGCCCTGGAAGCTCAATGGCGAACGCTGGCACCTCGGCGAAAAGGGCTTTCCCGTCGGCAAAAAATTACGCTGGGACCGAGCGCTGTTGCCAAAAGTGTTAGACGTATTGCGATCGATCGAGCCGAAGCTCGAAGTCCGTTGGGACACCCGTGATGCCATCACGATCAAAGTCCCCGGCGTGAGCCGTGGCTGGGCCCAGTTTCGCACCAAGGAAGCCTCGGCCCTGTTCTGCCGTTTCCTCGGCAAAAAAGGGCAATTCAACCTTTCTCAGATTGAAGGCCTCGGTGTCCAGCCGACGATCGATGGCAAACGAGCCGAGGGCGATGTCGTGCGATTGCACTTTCAGACCGTGGCGCAGGTTCAGACGGCGAAGTTGAAACAGATGCTAGTTGAGCATCTGCGCGGGTTTCGGGAGGCGTTTGGGGGCAAGAAGTGAGCCTATTCGCAGCGACGCCGATTGCCTTCAGCCGCGCCTTATAATGAACGGAAACGTATCTCTCGGCTCTACACACCCCGCTTCGAGGACTTTCTTTCATGTTGCTCGCACTCATGGCCTGCCTCCCGATCGCGGCCGAACCCATCGATTGGCAGAAGGCCGAGTCCGCTTATCTCAAGAATATCAAAGCCGTCACCAAGGATTTCGTTCGCGCCGGCGAAGGCTATTTCTCGCCCGATGGCAAGCAGATCATCTTTCAAGCCGAGGAGAAGGGCGAAAATCCGTTCTATCAAATCTACACAATGGATCTCGATTCGGGCAAATATCGCCGCGTCAGCCCCGGTATCGGGAGGACGACTTGCAGCTATTTCGCGCCCGATGGCAAAAAGATTATCTTCGCGTCGAGCCATCTCGACCCGGATGCGAAGAAAGTGCAGGCGGCCGAGTTTGTTCAGCGCGACGCGGATAAGAAAGCGGGCATTCGCCGCAATTATAAATGGGACTTCGATCCATACATGGCGATCTTCGAGGCGAACCCCGATGGCACCGATCTCAAGCGGCTCACCACCGGCAAGGGCTATAACGCCGAAGGCAGCTTTTCGCCCGACGGCAAGCAGATCGTCTTCTGCTCGAATCGCGACGACGAAAAGAGTCTCGAACTCTACATCATGAACCGCGACGGCTCGAATGTGCGGAAGCTGACCAACGCTCCCAACTGCTACAACGGCGGGCCATTCTTTTCACCTGATGGCAAACGCGTAATCTTTCGCAGCGACCGCAAGAAGCCGGATCATCTGCAACTCTATGTCATCAACGTCGATGGCACCGGCGAGCGTGCGTTGACCGACGATCTGAATTGGGTGCAATGGGCGCCTTATTGGTACAAGGATGCCAAGCACATTATCTATTGCGCAGCCGACCACAGCGATCCGACGCAACGGCCCAACTACGATCTGTATTGGATGAATGTGGAGACCGGCAAAAAGAAGCGCATCACCTTCGCGCCAGGCCAGGATGTGTTGCCCGTCTTTAGTCCCGATTACAAGAAGCTGATGTGGACATCTACCCGCGACGGCCGCAGCCCGGCCCAGTTGTATATCGCGGATTTCGAGGCGCCGAAAGAGGATTAACGACGTGTGTTACCGAGCCTGAATCGCGTTATAGAGTAGACGCGGCAAGATGCCGCGTTCGGGGTGGCTTCACGCGGCAAGATGCCGCGTTCGGGGTGGCTTCACGCGGCAAGATGCCGCGTTCGGGGTGGCTTCACGCGGCAAGATGCCGCGTCTACTCTATAACGCGATTCAGGCTCGACCGATCGATTAGATCAATGCCCCGCCAGGGGCAGGTTCACTAAATGATCCGGCAGCGGTGGCACTGGTTTGCCACGAAGTTGTAAACCGATTGGACTATTGTGCATTCCATAGAAGAAGTAAATCAGTAAGCCAATCGCCAGCCAGATGACCAGCCGCGCCCAAGTCTCCGGCGGCAAAAACAGCATCATCAACAAGTTGACGGCAATGCCCATTGGTGCCATGAAGAATATCCAAGGGCACCGGAAGGGCCGATTGGCATTCGGTTGCTGAATGCGCAGGAGCATGACAGCCGCACAGACAATCACAAAGGCCATCAAAGTGCCGATGTTGACCATTTCTTCGAGAGCGCTAATCGGCGTCAACGCCGACACGAATGTAATCGTAACACCCGTGAGTATCGTGGAGATATGCGGCGTGCGAAACTTGGGATGGATCGCTCCGAAGATGGAAGGCGGCAGCAAGCGATCACGGGCCATCGCGAGGAAAATGCGGGCCTGGCTTAGGAAGGTGATGAGCAATACGCTGGTCATGCCGGCTACCGCACCGATCGAGATGAAAAGAGCCGCGTAATGCAGATACCAAACATTATTTAATTGCGCCTTTTGCTGGAACGCCGCTGCTACGGCGGCTTCTTGACTAATCTCAGGATAGGGTATCATTCCCGTGATAGTCCCAGCGACACCAATGTAGAGAATAGTACATAGAACAAGCGACGTGAGAATCGCTATCGGTACATCGCGCTGCGGTCGGATGGCTTCTTCCGAGTGGGTCGAGATCGAATCGAAGCCGATATACGCGAAGAAGACGATCGAGGCGCCGAAAATAATGCCGCCCAGGCCGTAAGGCATAAAGGGACTGCGGACCGAATTATCGACTCGTTCGAGCAGGGCGTTGACGCCGAGATAGCCGAGCATACCCCATTTTCTGGTTGCTTTCTCTGGTGCTTTTTCTTCGACGGTCTTGAGGATTTTCTTGGCGACAGCCATTTCTTCATCGGTCTTTGGTAGAGCGTCGGCCACCGAAGCCCGCACTTTATTTAGCTCGACTTCCGTTTCCGCTTCTGTCTTGTTTTCATTCTTCATCTGTTGCCGCGTGCGCTCGATCATATAGAGAGCGTTGACCTGAGTTGTAACCGTCTCCGCGGAGCCAGCGGGAACCGCGGCCTTGACTTCATCCGGGATCATCATCTGTTCAGCGGTGATCCGTCGCGTCGGTGGTATCTCTGTCCAATTCTTCGTGTTGATAAAGCTATATCCGACGATGATGACGAATAACACGACGAGCACTTTGATGCCGACGAGCAGAGCATTCGTACCAGCACTTTCACGAATGCCGATGACGAGAACGACCGTCACCAAAAGAGTGATGAGTGCGGCGGGCAGATTGCACCAGGCGCCGGTTGTCGAGAAGGGATCGTTGCTAAGAAACTCGGGAATTCGCCAATGTATCGTCGTGTCCAATAACACGTTGAAGTATTTGGTCCACGACGCCGCAACGACGGCACAGGCCATCGCATATTCGAGGATAAGATCCCAGCCGATGATCCAGGCGAGAAGCTCGCCGAGCGTCGCATAGGCATACGTGTAAGCGCTACCAGCGACAGGAGCCATTGAGGCGAACTCGGAATAACAGAGTGCCGCGAACAAGCATCCAAGGCCGGCAAACACGTATGAAAGCATAATGGCTGGCCCGGCATCTTCGCAGCTGCCCGGCCCGTCGAGACGAATATACCAGCGCCGATGATCGCACCGACGCCGAGCGAGGTCAGGGCAACCGGCCCCAAGACACGCTTCAGCCGGTTGTCACCCGCCGCTTCTTTCAGCAAGACGTCTAGCGATTTCTTGGCGAACAACTGTCTCCAAAACATGAATTACCTCATGAACCAGGGATTCTCAACGGAGCCGGCCGCCGAGCCGGGTGCGACAACTTGTCGCGGCATTATCCACGAGCGTCCCCGGGAGAGCAAGGATCGCCAGACGAGAGTTTACAGTAACTCGGATCAAGGGCTATCAAGAATCAGCGTCACGGGACCATCATTGACCAATTCGACCTGCATATCCGCGCCGAAACGCCCCGTGGCCGTCGGCACGCCGAGGGCTTTGATGGCATTCACAAAGGCCTCGTAAAGCGGGATCGCAACATCCGGAGTCGCCGCGCCGACGAAGCTGGGCCGTTTTCCTTTGCGACAATCGCCGTAGAGCGTGAACTGACTGACGACCAACATCGACCCAGAAATTTCTTGGATCCCCAAATTCATCTTGCCGGCCTCGTCGGCGAAGATCCGCAAACCGACAAGCTTTTCTGCGAGGGCCTTGGCTATGTCCGTCGTGTCGGACGGCGCGATACCGAGCAATACGAGTAAGCCAGGCCCGATCTCGCCGATGACCTGTTGGTCGACGGAAACGTGCGCTCGCAGAACTCGCTGCACGACGACGCGCATGAAATTTAGGCACTCCGCGACGGGCTCGGGTACAAAAATACGGCACTTCTGAGTGACGGAGCGTGATTATAGAGATTGTGTGAAGAGAGGCGAGAGGAACGGTTTTTGGCGAGCCGGGAGCGTCAGCGACCGGAGGAATTTGTCTTCAGAGCCGGGAGCGTCAGCGACCGGAGCAAACCGCAGTCCGGCTTGCTCCGGTCGCTAACGCTCCCGGCTCTTGAAGAATGTAAGGCTCTAAGATTTCTAAAAGCATTATCGCTTGGAAGTTGCCATCTTCCGTGTCTTCTTAGGCATCTCTTCCTCCTCTTCCATCTCGTCGTCTCCTTCGCCTTTCTCTGCTTTCGGGTTGATGACGGTCTCCGCCAATTCCGTCAGCTTTTTATCGGCCTCGGCTTCTTCGTCGAGCGTCTGTTGCAATAGCGCCGCGGCGTCTTCTTCGCCGAGGAGTTTGGCATAGGTTCGCACGCAACCATAGCCGGCCATTTCGTAGTGTTCGACCCTCTGGGCAGCGGCGATAATGCCGGCGTCAAGGACTTCGGGGCTGGCGTCCTCTTCGAGCATTTCCTTACCTTCTTCGACGAGTCCTTCCATCGCCTTGCATTTCTTGCCCTTTGGGTTGACGCCGAGCTTTCCGAATATCTGTTCGAGGCGTTCGACGTGGCCACGTGTCACTTCCAGGTGTTCTTCAAACGCGGCGCGAAGTTCGGGCGAGGTCGAACCTTTCGCCATTTTTGGCAGAGCTTTGAGAAGCTGATTTTCAGCGTTGTAAAGATCTTTAAGTTCGTCGATGTACAGGTCACGCAGGGTGGTGAGCGCCATGAAATGCCTCCGATTTGCATCGCGATTGGGGAATTCGTTAAGCCGCGGCGACAAGACGCGACCGTCGAGTTGTGATAAAGCAGTTCACGTGCCAATGTCGAGCGGGACGAGACATTGCGGCCAGGTCAATCGGATCGTGATGGGATGCGAAAAAGGTATCTGCTTCAGCTGTATCCGGCAGTGGTACGCACGCTACCCGCGACCGCGCATTTGGCTTCCTACAGGCTCGTCCGATCACACTTTTTTGCGCAAGAATTTTTTTGATTTTGGCGCTTGATGCGTGCCATAATTGAAGCCGACGTTGTGCGCCCTTTCAGCCGATCGTGTGTTCGAGACAAGCCTTCGTTGAGCCGATAGGAAGGATACTCGTCATGCCAATCCCTGTCGTCTGTTCTGCCTGTGCGACGAAACTTAAAGCACCTGACAATGCGGCTGGGCGCAAGACGAAATGTCCGAAATGCGCGACGCCAATCGCCATACCGGGCGGGGCTCCTGTATTGTCGCCCCAAATCGCCGAGCCGCGCCGGCAAGCCGTCGCGGCAGTGCCGCCGCCGCTTCCTTCGCCGCCGAAATCCCAACGTGCAAGTGTCGCTCCGCCGCCTCCGCCTTTGCCGCCGAGTTTGGATGATGTCGAATCCGTCCCCGACGCCGAGGCGATAACCGATGTGCCAGCATCGAAACCCAAGAAAAAGGTCGAATCAGGTAAATTTGACGATTTGGAGATCGTCATTCCCGGCCCCAACCGTCCGGGTGTCGGCGGAGGCCATTGGGAGACAAGCGAGCTTGGCCAAAGGGAGCGCTTGCTTGTGACACGCGCCACCGGTCTCGGTCTGCGCTACATGGTGTATAACGATTTCTTCATTCGCGATCCGAAAAGTAAAGATATCATAGGCGTTGCCAGCGATGCACCGAGTACCCTCGTCCAATTCGCCAGTCTGTTCAACATCGGTTCTATCAAGCTCCGTAAGTATTTGCCGACGACATTGGAGATCCGCGAAGATGAAAAAGGGCCGCTGCTGTTTACTCTTCGTCGGGTGCCTCAGCTCTTTCGGTTTTGCGTGGTCGTCGAGATCTTCGACAGTATGGGCCACAAACTGGGACACTTTCAGAGCAAGATGTTCTCGTTCATGGGCGGTTTCTGGGTTTATGACGCCAACGAGGCGAAAGTGGCCGAGCTGAAATTTCAGATGGGGCTGCCGCCCAAGTATGTATTTGTCACAACCGATGGCGTGTCGATGGGAAGCATCTACCAGGAAGGAACTGCGCGAAGCGATCGAGGAGAAGAAAACGACGTTCACGGTGACGGTTGGCCGGGCCCTGGGGTTAGACCTCAAAGTTAGCCATGAACTCAAGGACGATCCGAATGCGCGGCTGCTCATGTTGGCCGCGGTCCTCGGCATGCAGTTCGCCGGCGTGGCGGGCAATGCTTTCAAAACGGGAAAGTGAGACAAGCGGATACGAATCGGAGTGACGACAGATGGCCATTCAAGCGAATTGCACCGAATGCGAGCATTCTTATCGGCTGCAGGACCACTACGCGGGCGCTACCGTGCGTTGCCGAGAATGTTCGGAAACGTTTGTCGTGCCTGACGACGTGATCGTCACAGCGCTCAATCGCAATAGTGCCGGTAAGGTGCTCGGCTTGTCAATCGGGCTCGGTGTGGTTGTCATGCTACTTAGCTGCGGCGGCCTGTATGTATCGAGGCTCGTTTGGTTCGCCATGTACGCGCCAGCGCCCAAGCCAGCGCCGCAACTGAAGCCTGCTCCGGAGAAACCCAAAGATGAAAAAGACCCGAAACCAACGGCAGAGGACAAAAAACCTGCGCCAGACGACAAAACGCCGGCTGCACCGAACTTGGAAGAACTGCTGAAACACCTTGAAGATAGCGATGCCAAGGTCAAGGAAAGCGCGTTCAAGGCGCTCGCCAAGCTCAAGGATCCGGCCACGTTCGCCGTCATTGCCGCGCACCTCGAGAAAACGGCGGATCGCAAATACGCGAGCGAAGCTTTAAAAACAATCGGGTCACCAGCGGAAATGGAGGTCGCAGGTTACTTGACGAATGGCGACAAAAACGTCCGCGTGGAGGCGTGCCGCATCCTGACCAAGATCGGCACAAAAGAAAGCATCCCAAGCCTGGAAGCAGCGGCCAAGATGAAAGACCTTCAGAAAGAAGCGGAAAACGCGATCAAGGAAATTAAAAAGCGGTAGTAACAGTGGCGCACGCGCAGAAGCCATGCACGACCCGGGCTAGATTGTGCATGGCATCTGTCATCCCATCACTAGTGCTCCGTCCTGACTAGATTTACGGGTGGCACAGACATTCCTGTTTAAAGGTGGCACAGACATTCCTGTCTGTGCGGGAACCGACGAATGTGCCTTTTTGCCGCACAGACAGGAATGTCTGTGCCACCCGTAAATTTAGCCCAGACGGGGCACTAGCCTTATCGGACTGGCTTTAACAAAAACTCAAGGACGAACACTCCCCGGCCTTGACACGATCGTTGCCGGCGGCGTCGGCGGATGGTCGGCGGCGTAATCTAGTTCCTTGCGAATCTCATCGACCTTCTGCTCCGCGTTTTGCTCCGTGATCTGATCCTCGAACACCGGTAGAGGTGCCGTGGCATCGCGTGCGATCATCACGGGTTTCTGAACTTCCGTGCCCTTGGTCACGTCCATATTCATGCAGCCGCTACCGGTGAGGGCGGCCAAGAAGACGATTATTACGATCTGCTTCATGGATTGTTCCCCCGCGTATTGGATGCCTGGCTTGCTGTTCCGGTCGATCCCATACCGAACAGACCCGATTTCGGCTTAGTCCCAAGCTTTTTGTCCAGCACCGCTTCGTCGGCGTCGTAGGTGCCCGAGCGCATCGGCAAGGCGCGGTTCGCTGCTGGTAAATTTCCCAGGCTCGTGTCTGTAGTTCCGTGGCCTGACGCCGCAGCGTGTCGTCGTTCTTTTCTTCGGCGATGTCCAACAGGCGCAGGCAGGCGGCGTCGCGCCGCAAGTATGTCTTCTCTTCCTGCTCGCGCTGCATCTGAGCTGCGTCGACGGTAGGCAGACGAGTCGGCGGCCCGGAGGCCGGTACGACCGGTTTCTTGGGGTCCGGCTTGGCAGGACCACTGCCGAACCAGCCGCTAAACCAACTCGGCTTGGGCGCCTCCATCGAATGGTAATCTTCGTCCTTGGTCTGCGCGCTCGCGGACGAGACGATCAACCCCATGCCGAACAGCGCGGCCAGACCCTTTGCTCCAAATTTGCGCATAATCCCCCTCCCGGCGAACGCCTTGGCCAGGACGCCATTGACGACGACCCGCTTCCCCCGCGAGCCGACCGCTTATTGATTGAGTTAAGACTGAGATCGCGGGCTTATGCCAGGGAGTCGGTTTGATGTCTAGAGCAGATTTCGCAGCGATTCCAACGGTTGCAACTTCGTCTTGTCAGCGTGACCCCGGTTGCTAAGATCCTCGCGCGCCCGCTCGACCGGGTGATGACTCATCGAACGGAACGAGGAGAATGACGATGTGCAAGTTACGAACGCCCGAGTTGGTTGTCTTGGCGCTGATGGCGTCCTCGGCGGCATTGTTCGCTCAGACGGCGCCGCAAGGAGTTAATCCGGTGCCGCCGCCGGGCGTGGCCGCCCTCGTCAATGGTCAACCGTTGCCCGAGAGCCTGGTGCGCTGCTTCCTCGATCGCTTTCCGCCGGACCGCCAGGCCAACGCCCGCGCTGAGTATGTCGATCATCTGATCGAGAACATACTGCTCGATCAATATCTGCAACAAATCAATGTTGTCGTCGATAAGAAAAAGATCGAGCAGTCGATCCAGGAATTTCGCGACGATCTGAAAAAGCGCAACACGACGCTGGAAGAAGGCCTTAAAGAGATGAAAATGTCCGAGGCGCAGTATCGCGAAGAGTTGACGGCCGAAATGCGCTTCGAGACTTATGCGGAAAGCCAAACCAACGACAAGGTGTTGCGCGAAATGTTTGAGTCGTCCAAAGAGATCTTTAACGGCACAAAAATACGTGTCCGCCACATATTGCTTACTCCCGCCGGCAAAGACGCGGCCAGCCTGGCCGCGACGCGCGACCAGATTGTCAAGGTCCGCAAGGAGATCGAAGGAAAGGTTGCCGTAGGTCTGGCGAAACTCCCAGCGGGCAGCGATAAATTGGCTGTCGAGCGTGAGAGGATGCGGTTGACGGAAGTCGCCTTCGTCGAGGCGGCGCACAGCTATTCGACTTGCTCGACCAGCTCCACAGGCGGCGACGTGGGTTGGTTTCAAGGTGTTCGCCGCGTCGCCGAACCATTCGCACGAGCCGCATTCGCTCTCAAGCTCTATGAGATGAGCGAGCCGGTGCTGACTCCGTTCGGCTATCACCTGATTCTGCCGATCGAACGCAATCAAGGCGTCGAGCTGAAGTTTGAGCAGGTGAAGGACGACGTGAAAGAGGTTTATTGGGATCGGCTGCGAACCAATATCGTGACGCAGGTGAAAGCGAAATCGAAGATCGTCATCGCCCCCGCGACGAAGTGAGGGGAATGGAGGATTTGTCCTACTGAGCCTGAAGCGTAAGCGAAGGGAGATTACATCAATGTAATGCTCTTCCCTTGCGCTTCAGGCTCAGTAAGACAATAAACGGGCCTCCATTATTTTTTCTTTTCCGGCTCAAAAATCACTTCCACTTTGGTGCCGAGCGGGGGGATGACCTCGGTGATCGCGGTAAAAACGCGTTCCTCAAGGGCGCTTGGCGTGCGCACGGTCAGATCAAGCATTGCACTTTCCATGTTTACGAGGCAAACGATGTCGCCGTAGTTGGCGAGGTAGATAGGCTTTCTCTTCGGGTCGTCGGGATCCTTGTAGATCCGGCTGCCGCCGAAGACCCAATCTTGCGTCTGTTTCTTTTTCGTCTTGTTATCTAAGATCCAATCTTGAGCGGGCACTGTGACGACCTTGTTATCCTTGTTGGTGTAGCGGAGCGAGATCTTTACCACGGATCCGCTGGCCGGCGTATATTCCGGCGTGTACTTCACGGGCGAACCTGGCTTGAGACCGCAGCTCACCAGGGCCAGATGCAGATCGCGGGCGTCGATGTCGGCGCCCAATATATATTCGTGCTCCTTGGTTCCCTTCATCGTCAGCAAGCCTTCGAGTTGGCCTTCGCGCAGCACGACCACGGCGCTAACGATCACTCGGATCGCCTTCTTGTCTTTGAGTTCGACGGTCACATTCTTACCGGGGGAAATCTGTTTAACGTCCTCGGCTTTGGGTTTCTCACCGTCCGCGCAGCTAGATGAGATCCCGCACATCATGGTCGGAATCATCATGAATAGAGATCCCGCAAGCCAGCGTGTGTTCGATTGAGTGTTCATATCGATCCGTTTTACCTCCGGTTCGGCAGCATGGGAAAGCAGGTGGCGCGGCCTTAACGGTTGACGAGCGTCAATGTGCGGAATAACGACGGCTCGATGTTTTGGTTGAGAAATTGCACCGCGCCGTCGAGCTTGGCCACGTTCATGCCGCCGGGATGTTGGCCGCCGAAGGGTCGATCGATGCCGATGTACAGCATCGTCTCATCGTCGGGCGGCGCGGGATCGACGCCGCGGACAGTGGGATCGCCACCGGCAATCCAGTGTCCATTGCGCTGCGAAGTCTCCGCGGCGAGTAATGTCTCGGCAAGGCCGGCCTTGATGTCCTGGGGATGTAGGATGCGGTCGTAGCCAAATACACCGGCAAGAGGATCTTTGTTATCGTAGGTGGCGGCGTTACGGCCGACTCCCGAAAAGCCGACGTAGCTCGTCCAGCCCGGCTGCGTTGCGCGATCATAATTCGGCTGATCGAGACACAAGAAGATCCGGACGTTCGTATGGGCCGCCGCATGGTTGCCCGGGCTATCCCAGGCTTCCGCGCGTTGAATCGGCCCGTCGAGGACGATCCGTTGACCAGGCGCTTGCGCCTAATGTCGTAATAGGGCATCGTCGCGGCGAGCCAACTCAGTCTTTTATCGGGTGTGAGCTGGGCATTCGGAATCGTTGCCATTGGGAAGGCCTTTTCCGTTCCCTCGTAAAGAATCACGGCCTGGGCGATTCGGCGCAGATTGTTGGCGCACTCGGCTCGATTGCTCTTCTCGCGGACGTTGAGCAAGATGAGCGAAACGATGGCCAACACGTCTAAGGCGCAGATGAAACAGCCGAGCACGATCGCGCAAAAGGCCGTCGTTCGCCCTCGGAGCCGGCCATCGCTGGAATTCACTTCCCTCAATGCGCTGAAGACCCAAAAATATCGCGGGTACAGCCGTCAGGACCTGAAGTAGCGGTGACGTCAGGGCCAAGACAAAAGCAGTGCCGGCAAGCGCGCTGCGCCGCGGCGGCACTTTCACGGAGACGTCAGGTTCTGAGTAGAACGGGTCCATAAATCAATCGGGCTCCCAGACTTTTGGGACATGCCGTTAACGTTTGCTTTTCAGCCGGGCCGCCAGCTTGTCGATCAGGTCTTTACAGGCCGCGCGGGCGGCCGCGTAGCCTTTGGGATCGAGAGCCGTCGACTTGAGATAATCCATCACCACGGCTTCGGCGGCCATATATTCTTTGCAGCCATCTGGCACTTCGGAGGCGATTTCCAGGGGAATACTCGTCACACCATTTCGGTCGCCATGCAAGAGGTCGCCCGGATGGATCGTCATACCGCCGACATGGACGGGGACGTTGATCGATGGAATATGGCAATAACCATGTGCAGCCATGGCGCCCGACGTAAAGCACGGAAAATTCAAAGGCTCCACCTGATCGATGTCGCGGCCCGCGCCGCTCGTGATCAATCCGACGGCTCCGAATGCCTTGTAGGTCGTACACATCACTTCGCCAAACGTGGCGGCGGCGATTGGATCATCGAGATCTTGGAATACCACGACAGCCGGACCGGGTAAGGCAGAAAAAGATGCCACCTGCTCTACCAGGCCTGAGTAGACATTGCCAGACGCTGGCGGGCTGGCCGATCGAAAGGTCGCCGTGCTGGCGAAACCGACCATCGGCGGCAATTTCGGATAAAGCGCTTGAATGCGCCGGTCCATATAACCCGATGACCGAGGGCGCAGGTCGTAAAGCTCGATGACATTACAAACTGTTGGTGTATCGTAGCGACGAAGCAATTCCAAAATTTCAGCGCTCGGGGTCGTCATGTCGCGGTCTCGGATGCCAAGAAAAAGCACCAAGCGGCACTCACCTATAATGATAGCAGATCGCGGAGAAGCTGATGTTCAATCTGATTTTGGGTAGCTTTTGGTGTCTCGGAGCCTGCGGCGTCTTCGCCGTCCAAGCGCTGCGGCCAGAGTTCAATCGCTATTTGCTCATACAGCCGTTTGGTCAGACGATGTCGATCGGCTGGCTGATGCTCGTGTTGGCGCTCTTCAATTTTGTCCGCTGGTATGCGCAGCGCAAGATGCACGCGGAACGTCGTGCGCGGCGGGAATTGGAAGTCGCGAGCGAGCGCGACCGGCGAGCGCTGACGGCCAATCGCCAACCTGATCCGACGTTTGTTTTCGTCGAAAGGCCCCAGCCGCCGCCGTCTTAACATGATGCTCATAGCCGACTCTTGTTTAGGGCCATACCCTTAGCCTTGGATATTCTGTTCCCGGAACTTGTTAAAGTTAACTGGAGAAGTCCTATGACGAAACTCGTGCGATTGGCTTTGGCAACTTTGTTTCTTGCATGCCTTTCCGTTCACGCGGAAGATAAGAAACCAGACGTGGACAAGGCAAAGCTCTTGGGCACATGGGAAGCGGTCAAGGGGAGCGAGACGGTTCCTCTCGGATCGACGCTCGAATTCACGAAGGATGGCAAGCTCAAGCTCGTGATCAAGGACGGCGACAATACCGCAAAGATTGACGGCACCTTTGAAGTGAAGGCTGATTCCTTCAAAGCGACGCTCAAGATTGATGGGGATGATAAATCCGAGGTTCTCAAAGTCGACAAGCTGACGGATAAGGATCTCGTCATCATCGACGAAAAAGGTAAGAAGGACGTGTTCTCGAAGAAGAAATAGCCGTCCTCCTTCTGTCATCAAGAGCCGGGAGCGTCAGCGACCGGAGAAAATCGGAGCGAGCGTAATACGCTCCGGTCGCTGACGCTCCCGGCTCTTGAAGAATTTTCTCTGACAACCGGATTTCTCATTTTTCATCTTGCATCTTCGTCTCATTCGCAAGAGACTATACTTTAGACACCCGGACCATCCCGCCGCGCAGCCTGTTTGCCTTGACGCCTACCTGCCTCGCTGTAAGCATAAAGGCTATGCCGATCTCTCCGTTAGCACACAAGGACCGTCCAATGGCGTTCTCGGTGTCTCGTATTCCGCGCCGATTGTTGGCCGTGTGGCTTGTACTGAGCCTGGCTGGCTGCGAACAGGACAAAATCACGACCGACATCATTCCGCACGAGGTTTCTGATGAAGTCGTGAAGACGCAGACGCGCTTGCTTGGTGCGATTTTCCCGCGCAAAAGAGACCTGGTATATCAAGCTGGATGGCCCAGAGGAGCGAGTCTCGGGTCATGCCGCCGAATTCGCGGGCTTTGTCAAATCACTGGAATTCGACGATGGCAAGAACGCGGCCAAGCCTGTTCATTGGACGAAGCCGGACAAATGGCTCGACATTCCGCCACCCAAACCGATTCAGTATGCCGCGTTTAACGTCGAGAGCCGGGACAAACCGCTGCTACTTACGGTAACGAAACTCGGTGCGCTGGAAGCGAACGGAGCGAACACGTTACTCGGCAACATCAATCGTTGGCGCGGCCAGATTGGTTTGCCAGCCTGGACCGAAGCGGATTTGACTCAGGAAACGAAACCGATTCCCCTCGCCGGCGTTCAAGTGACATTGGTCGATTTTCTGAGCAGCTCCAAGCCCAAACATGCCGAGATGGTGCCCCCGGTTGGAAACCGCCGGCCCCCAGTAGACGCAAACAGCCCTAAGTACAAGGCTCCCGAAGGCTGGGTAAGAGCCCAGCCAGCGATATCGGATATGTTGCTGAAATTCACGATCAAGTCGGATAGCGCGACTGCCGATGTGTCTTTTTCGCTGATGAAACAGCAGGAACTACTCGGGAACGTCAATCGTTGGCGCGGTCAGCTCGATTTGCCGCCGATTGGCCAGGTTGAACTCAATAAGTCAGTTACGTCGATCGACTTGCCCCTCGGCAAAGGCGATTATGTCGACTTGCAAGGTAAATCGAAGCGAATGCTTGCGGTAATCGCCGCGCGTGGCAACTCGTCGTGCGTATTCAAGTTAACGGGCGACAGTAAACTGGTCGAAAACCAAAAGTCAGCGTTTGAGGCCTTCATGAAGTCCGTCCAGCTGGACTAAGCCAAGGCCAGGAGTTTCGCTATGAACAAGACCAGCGTCGAGACGTTCACGAACGGTACCGCGACTCGGATTGAACTCCCGCCAACGCCCGCTGAAAAACCGGCGCCGGCGAAACGGCAGCCGAAGCATCCCGTGCGGCGGTTTTTTGAATTCTTAGCGTCGCTACAGCTGACGGTGATCCTTTTCGCGCTGTCGGTCTTCCTGGTCTTCGTTGGCACAATGGCTCAGGCGGAAATCGGTATCTGGACGGCGACAAACACCTATTTCCGGAGCCCGTTCGTTTGGGTGCCGTTTCAACTCTTCATGAAGTTTGGCCAGATTTTCTTCAGCTTGCCAACGTTTTGGCGCATTCCGGGATCGTTCCCATTTGTTGGCGGCACGACATTAGGTGTCGCTTTACTCGTCAATTTGTTGACGGCTCATGCTTTACGATTCAAAATTGGTTGGAAACGTGCAGGCATCTTCCTCATCCATTCCGGTCTGATCGTCATGATGTTGGGCGAATTTGCCGCATACTTTCAAATCGAAGGGCGGATGAGTATCCGCCAGGGAGGCTCGTCTCATTTCCTCCAAGATTATCACAAGATTGAGTTAGTATTTCTTGAGCGCGTGGATGAAAAAAATGATCGCATCACCAGCGTGCCTGGTTCGATGCTCCGCCGCAAGGAATTGATTCAAAACCCCGACCTGCCGGTTGATATTCAACCGGTCCAATACATGGTCAATTCGTCGCGGCCCAAAGAGATTGGCCCAAACGAACAAAATATCGCCAATGCCGGCGATGGGAAAAATTGGAAGGTCGTCGAGGTTGCAGAGGCCAGCGGTGCTGCTTCGGAGGAGGTCGATGTCCCGTCCGCATACGTCACTTTGAAAGAAAAGGGGACTGGGAAAGAGCTTGGAACCTATCTCGTTTCCGTTTCGTTCTCGGAGCTCAGCGACCATCCGATGCAAACGATCGAGATCGACGGCAAGAAATACGACATGACTTTACGGTTCAAGCGGACCTACAAACAGTATCAAGTAGAACTCCTCGAATTTCACCACGACGTCTATCCAGGAACGGATATTCCCAAGAACTTCTCGAGCAAGGTCGTCCTCACCGAGCCTCGTTTCGGCGAACGGCGCGAGGCCGTGATCTCGATGAACGCGCCGTTGCAATATCGCGGCGAGACGTTTTATCAAGCATCGGTGCTGGGTAAGGACGAGGGCACGATTCTTCAGGTAGTCAAGAATCATGGCTGGTGGATGCCGTACTTGTCGTGCATCATGGTGACGTTCGGCATGATTGTCCATTTCGGCATTCATCTGAATGGCTTTTTCCGGCGCATTCTTAGCCAAAGTAAGACCAGGATTCAGGGCCACGTGTCCTTGGCGTTGGGGCCACGCGGGCGAACAATCCGCCGGTTTCGCATGATCGGCAAAGAGACGGTTCGCTGTTTGAAACCTTTTTGCCCTGGGCGGTCGTGTTAATCGCTCTGCTTTATCTCGGCTCGAAGATGATACCGCATTCAACGCCGACGGACAAAATGCAGGTCGACCAACTCGGTTCCATTCCTGTACGTGAGCGCGGACGCGAGAAACCTTTGGATACGTTTGCGCACGACTTTGATGATCCTCAGCGAAGGTTATCAAACTTTCAAGACGCCGAAGTATCCGTCGCTGAAGGTCAAGGAAGATTCTGAAGAAGAACAAGAGATGGAGACCAAGTCCGCGATGTTTTGGCTCCTTGACGTCCTCGCTCATCCTGAACGGGCCACCGGCCACAAGGTATTCAAGATCGATGACGAGGATCTCTTAAGTATCCTGAAGCTCAAGCCGCGACCTGGATTCAAGTATTCGTATAGCGAATTCGCGCCAAACCTGGAAGCACTTGAAAACCGCATCCAAAAGGCTGCTGAGTTGGACGAAAAGTCACTGGCCAGAGTCGACGTGAAGGCACGGCGGCTCGGCAAAAAGTTGGCGATGTTTTATGTGCTCATCGCGGAAGGAATGGCGGCGACTCCCAATCTTGACAAGGGAGCGATCGATGCCATGGAAAACCTATTCGCGCAAATCAAATGGTATTCTCATTTTGTCGGTTCGCCGATGCCGTTGATGATGATCGCGCCGGAAACACCCGAGGGTGAATACACGGCCTTTTTGCTGCAGCCGCCGAATCAATGGCGGAACGATAAGAACGCCGTCGCGCTCTCGAATATCCTGCAATCCTGGCAACGCGACGACGTGCGCGGCTTCAATGACGAAGTGGCGGGGTATCGCAAAAGTGTCGCAGACACTCTACCGACCGACACGGGCAAGGCCCGCTTCGAGGCCTATTACAATTACACGTCGGCATTCTTTCTGTGTTGCGTTCTCTATCTATTCGTCTTCGCTTTGACAGCGTCGTCGTGGCTGGCGGCGCCGCTCGGATGGTTCCGTGCTGTTAATTGGTCCGCATTCGCCTTGGCGCTGTTGTGCCTGGTATTGCATAGCTGGGCACTCGGATCGCGCATGTATATTCAGGGCAGACCGCCTGTGACCAATCTCTTTTCCTCGGCCATATTCATTGGCTGGGCCGGGGTGCTCCTCTGTTTGGCAATCGAAATTATTTTTCGCAATAGCATCGGCAACTTAGTTCGCCTCGATCGTAGGTGCGTCGACCTTGATGCTCGCCATTTTCGTCTTGGGAACGGACGGTGACACGCTGGAAATGATGCAAGCGGTACTCGATACCAATATCTGGCTGGCGACACACGTCACCACCATCACCCTCGGCTATGCGACGACAATCGTCGCCGGCCTCATCGGCACGGCCTTCATCATCGGTAGCGTCGCTACGCCTTATGTAACCAAGGACGTGCGAAAGGTTCTCGGAGATGCGCTCTATGGCGTTCTCTGCTTCGCCACTCTGCTCAGCTTTGTGGGCACAGTCTTAGGCGGCATCTGGGCGGATTATTCCTGGGGCCGCTTCTGGGGCTGGGATCCGAAGGAAAACGGCGCGATCATGATCGTCATCTGGAACTCATTGATCCTGCACGCTCGCTGGGGCGGTCTGGTCAAGCTTCGCGGCATGGCGGTGCTTTCGATCGTCGGCAGCATGATTACCGGCTGGTCCTATTTCGGCACGAACCAACTCGGCGTCGGATTGCACGCTTATGGGTTCAATAATACTCTGGCATTTGGGTTGATGTTGTATTGGCTTCAAAATCTGGTGATTATTGGAATTGGTTTGCTGCCGCTGAAATATTGGTGGAGTTTGAACGTCGGGTCGCCAGGCGCGACGGCCACGCATTAAACGGAATTTGTTTAGCCGCGAGCCGGAAGGCAAGCGCTGTTTCGATAGCGCCGTTTGAAAGATCGCTATCAAACAGCGCTTGCCAATCGGCTCGTGGCTAATCAGTTTTATGTGGTATTTAATCGCGCCAGGGTTTCGCGCCCGCGGCCGGCGTAAACCCAAACTTCTCGAATTGCACCATGCCGCGATCGCTCGCTGCGAGAAAACGCGCGAATTTTCGCGCGGCGACGGGATCCGTCGCACCTTGCAATAGAGCGACAGAAACGAACGCTTTCTTGCCGCGAAACTCTGCAACCTCAATCGCCTTCAATTCCGGCATCTGCCTAACGGTCGAATCCCAAACGATTCCCGCGTCGGTCGCACCCAGGCGCACGTCGGTGCCTACTTCGGTCACCATTGGTTTGATGACTTTAGCGCGGCTGTGGAGCGCCTGGTACTCGGCGGGGCCGAGGGTCTCGCGCGTCAATCGGCCGATGGCCGCGGCGTCGGGATCGGCGAGGCTCAGCGTCAGATCCGTGGGGACGTCATGTAACGACGCAAACGAGCGCGGATCGGTTTTGCGCAGAGCCAGTACGGGAGTCAGCTCCGAGAGAGGATAGGAGTCGGCAATCAGGTCTTTTTCGCGGGCCTTGACGAGATAGTCATCATCGGCGGGAATGAAGAGATCGCCGCGATGGGCGATCTGGATGCTGGCCAACAGCGTTTGCGAGCCTCCGAACTGAATCTGGACCGAAATATGATACTCGGCCTCGTAAGCACGCGCCGTCGCCTCGACCGGCAAGCGGATCGCCGGGGCACAAAGGACAAGTAACGGCTCCGACGCGCCCCCGCAACCGGCTAGACAAAAGAGTGCAAAAAGGCTGAATAGAAGTCGCATCTCAACCCCAGCATAACATCGCCGGCTCAAATGGGTTTGAGAGGTCCGCATTCTTCGGTAGAACGCGTACGGCGAAGCCATGTTGGCCACTACTGCGGCAGGGTATCTTGCCGGTGTAGAGCCAAGAGCTGCCTTGGGCGGTGCCGTTGGTCATGGTCACAGTTTCCGAGTCCGGGATGTCGCCGAACGAATCAACGTGACCATGAAACAATTGGACATCGACATCTTGTGGCTTCAGCGACCCTAAGTTGACCTGGGCCTTGACCAGCATCTCACCACCGACGCGCATGGAATCGGTTACCGCGGCTTCGACATTCTCGACTTTCACGGCACGCCAGCCCTGTTGCACGTTACGACGCCATTTCGCGAGTTCTTTGGCCCCCTTGAGCTGGTCAACGCCGAGCCGCCAATAGCGTTGCGCCGACGGCCAGTAGCAAGTGTTCATATACTCCGCTACCATTCGGCCTGTGTTGAATACGGGAGTCAACGAAGCCATCGAATGTTTCATGCGCCGCAGCCAGCCGCGCGGCAGGCCGTCCGAACCGCGGTGATAGAACAGCGGCACGATCTCTTTTTCGAGCATGTCGTATATCGAGCGGCTCTCGACGTCATCCTGATATGTGAGATCCGTATACTCTTCGCCCGAGCCGATGGCAAAGCCGTTGTCGTGGTCGTAGCCTTCGCACCACCAACCATCGAGAATGCTAAGGTTCAGGCCGCCGTTGGCTGAAACCTTCATACCGCTGGTTCCCGATGCTTCCAGGGGCCGGCGCGGGTTGTTTAGCCAAACGTCGACGCCGGAGACCAGGAAACGTGCCACGTTCATGTCGTAGTCTTCGATAAAGACCATCCGCCGTCGCAGCTCCGGCCGCCGCGCGAATTGCAGAATCTCGGCGATGAGTTCTTTACCACCGTGATCCTTGGGATGAGCCTTGCCCGAGAAGACCAGTTGCACCGGCCGGTCTTTGCTTGTGAGGAGGGCAAGGAGTCGATCGAAGTTGCGGAAGATCAGAGTGCCACGTTTGTAGGTGGCGAAGCGTCGGGCGAAGCCGATGGTCAGAGCTTCCGGGTCGAGCACCTCGTCGGCTCGGGCGATTTCCGATGGGGGCGCGCCGCGATTGGTCATCTGCGACCGGAGCCGGCCACGGGCGAACTCGACGAGCCGCTCGCGCCGCCGCTCTTGCGTCCGCCAGAGTTCCGCGTCCGGAATCGTCTCGACGCGCTTCCAAAGGCTGATGTAAGACTCTTCAGCCGTGGTCGGCGTCTTGCCCGCGTTGGCTTTCGGCGGGTTGGACCAGCTGTCCCACTTTTCGCCCAGATAACGCTCGAACAGCTGCATCATGTCGCCTGAGACCCAGGTCCGCAGATGGATGCCGTTGGTAATCGAGGTAATCGGGACTTCGCGTTCGGGAAGCTCGGGCCAGATATTTTTCCACATCTTACGCGAAACGCTGCCGTGCAGTTTGCTCACGCCGTTGGTGACGTTCGAGAGTCGAATCGCCAAGACGGTCATGCCGAAGACTTCGTTCAGGTCGAACGGATTTTGCCGTCCAAGACCGAGGAACTCGTTGCGATCGATCTTGAGTTGCGGCAAAAGCGAGCTGAAGTAATGCTCGATTACCGCCGCCGGAAAGACGTCGTTGCCGGCGGGAACAGGCGTGTGCGTCGTGAATACAGTGCCCGCGGCCACCGCCTCGCGGGCGGCGTAGAAGTCGAGGCCGTGGGTTTCCATCATTTGGCGGATGCGCTCGATACCACAAAACGCACTATGGCCCTCGTTCATGTGGCAAACGGTCGGAGCTTTGCCCATAGCCCTCAAAGCGCGAATGCCACCGATTCCAAGCACCATTTCTTGGCGAATGCGCATGTCGTTGTCGCCGCCATAAAGCCGCGCGGTGATGACACGGTCCTCAGCCGAGTTCTGTGGAATGTTGGTGTCGAGGAGATAAAGGGGAATTCGACCGACCTGAATGCGCCAGACGCGGAGGAAAAGCTCACGCCCCGGCAACGGGATGCTGACGATCAGCGGCTTGCCATCGGCCTTGTTCTCAAGGACTAAGGGCAGGTTGAAGAAATCGTTTTCCGGATAACGTTCCTGCTGCCAGCCGTCGACAGTCAGATATTGCCGAAAATAGCCTTCCCGATACATCAAGCCGACGCCCATGAGAGGCAGACCGAGGTCGCTGGCGCTCTTAAGATGGTCGCCGGAGAGGACACCGAGGCCGCCAGAGTAAATCGGGACGCTTTCATGCAGGCCGAATTCGGCGCTGAAATAGCCGATGCGAAACTCGTCCTGCCCGGCAGCCGTGACGCGCTTGGAAGCGAAGGTTTCCTGGTACCAGGTACTTGCGCCCATGTAGGCGTCGAACGATTCCTCGACGCGATCGAGCTGGGCCAGGAAGCTGTCTTCGCCGGCCAACTCTTCTAGCCGCGATTGATCCATGTTCCCGAGGAGTTTGACGGGACTGTGCTCGACCGCGACAAATTTGTCGGCGTCGATGCGGCGAAACAGACTGATCGCTTCGGGGTTCCAGCACCACCACATGTTGTAAGCGAGTTTCTGAAGGGCCTGCAAGCGCTCGGGAAGGTATGGGAGCACGGTGAATGTTCGAATCGATCGACCCATGGACCTACGCTCTCCAATTAAGGAAACAAAAAGGCACAGCGTGCTTAGTCTAGGAGGGAAGGTCGGACTTTCAACCGGAAACGTTGGTGCCGACTTGTGGTGGTTAGCGGTTCGGTCGACACTATTCTCTCGCTCGCTTGCCGCTTGGCCCTTTTTCCGTAAAAAGAAGAACTTCCATTCTCCCTTTACTCGCAGGGGGGTTCTTGAAGTGCGTACGGTGATCACCGGCGGCGCTGGTTTTATAGGCTCTCATCTGTGTGAAAAATTCTTGGAGCTGGGGCATGACGTAGTATGCGTCGACAATGTGATAACGGGATCGCTCGCTAATCTCGATCATCTGCGTGGAAATAGCCGATTCACCTTTCTCCGCCAAGATGTCTCGCAACCATTCGAGATCGAGGGGGCCGTCGACAATGTGCTGCATTTCGCGTCGCCGGCAAGCCCGGTCGACTATCTTAATTACCCAATTCAGACCCTAAAAGTCGGATCGCTGGGTACTCACAACGCCCTAGGCCTTGCCAAGGCCAAAGGGGCCAAGATCCTCATGGCCAGCACCAGCGAGGTTTACGGCGATCCAGAGATGCACCCGCAACGCGAGGAGTATTGGGGCAACGTCAACCCGATCGGCACGCGCGGCTGCTACGACGAGGCCAAGCGCTTCTCCGAGGCGATCGTGATGGCTTACCATCGGGCTCATGGCGTGGACACGAAGATCGTGCGAATCTTCAACACCTATGGTCCGCGTATGCGGCTCGACGATGGCCGAGTCCTACCGAACTTCATGGGGCAGGCTCTGCGCGGCGAGCCGATCACCATTTACGGCGACGGTTCGCAGACCCGCAGCTTTTGCTTCGTCGACGATTTGGTCGAAGGAATCTCGAGACTGCTGTTCACGGACTATCATCTGCCGGTGAACCTCGGGAATCCGAGTGAGATTACGATCTTACAGTTCGCACAGGAGATTTTGGATCTCTCGAAGAGCAAAAGCCAAATCGTGTTCAAGCCATTGCCTGAGGATGATCCGAAGTTGCGCAGCCCGACATTTCCCGAGCGCACCAATTATTGAGTTGGGAGCCGAAGATCGACCGCAGCGAGGGGTTGAAACGCACGCTGGCGTATTTCCAGCGGAAGGTCAAAGAGACCGCTTGATTTTTTTCAATTGGCTGTCGGATTGGGACGCTGCGGCACGTTTCTTAACGTGCGGTAGGCAGGCCTGAGGCTGTGGCGGCACGTTTCTAAGGTGCCGCGGGCGGGGCGCTTGGACATTGCGCTAAATCCTTTACGAGACGAAGTAACGGCACGTTGGAAACGTGCCGCCACAAAGAGGTTTATTCTTGCGCTCCCGCTTCCGCCAAGGGAGCTACCAGGTTAAGAATCGTCCCGAGTTGGGCCAGGCGCATCCCGTAACGGTCGAGAAACTCTTGTAGCGCGAAATCGTTTTCGATGGCGTCGCCATCGTCATCGTTAAGACGATCGGTCAGCTCCACGATAAGCCGACCGTACGACCGCTCGAGCGCTGGTAGAGCTTTGCGGCACGCGTCGGGCAATTCGGGAAACTCTTCTTTCCAGCGTGTGACAAAGGCACGCCAACGCGCTGTCATATCGTGAGCGGCGGCGGCGGTCCGTTGGTAAGCCAACTGCTCACGCTGAACTTCGAGCATCTGGCGCAACAATTCCACGGTCTCAGGTCCCGTAGACGGCGCAGCCACTGGTGGTTCGCCGCCGGTGGTTGTCAACGCTGACGATACGTCTATTTGATGATTCATGTGGTTTGAATGGGAAGCAGACACCGCGAAGCTTGCGAATTCGCAGGGCGTGACCACTTCGCTCAAAGTTCCGTGTCAGCCGGTCTGGGAGGCGGTCAAGGTCGGGTTTTCCAGCGCACCACTGGGCTGCTTCAGCGAACGCCTTGGAGACCAGTTCCATTGTAGCACGCTTTTCGCGAAAGCGGAAGCGCCTTGATTTCGCAGCTGAGCGGCCGAAAGATTCGTTACAAGCCATTTAACTTGCGACAGCCGACGGCGCCAGTTAAAGTTACCTGGGCTGCGACAAACCATGCCCAGACGGTTCTCCCAAGGTGGATCTATGTCTGCCACCAAATTGCAGTGTCCAAGCTGTGCTTCGATCCTGACGGCGGCGACCACTCCTCGACCGGGCAAGCGAACACACTGTCCCAAGTGCGGCAAATCGTTTCGATACGGAAAAAAACCGAAGAAGGCAGATCCAAATTCGTCCGCTCAAGAATCGCTCCTGGAAGAAACAAACAATCGCGGGCTGCTGCTGGCCCTGCTTTTTGGCGGTCTGATCCTGTTGGGTGGCGCTTCGATTGTTTTGGTGATGGTTTTCGCGAACCTAGGCGCGCAGCCTCGCCGGGCCGAAGGAACCGAGAATGCCCCAGATTCCGTTGCAACTCCGAATGATAATGGCGCGGCCACGCCACAAATCGTTCGTTCGGCATTGCCTGAACCGGATCTCGTAACTCCTCCTCCTCTGCCGACTACCAATAACGCCGTCGTCGCGCCGGCGCCTTTGAACAGCCTGTCTCCAGCGGAACAGGAGCGCGTGACCTCGGCGGTCGCCAAGGGTGTTGCCTATTTACGCAGTTTGCACGATTCTAGGCTAGGCAAATGGCCGATAACAGGTGACCACTCGGTGGGCGTCCAAGCCCTGCCACTGCTCGCTCTCTTGGAAAGCGGCGTCGAAAAAGACGATCCGCTCGTAAAAGAAACAGTCGCCTTTATTCGCAAAGAAGCAGCGACGACCTATCAAACATATGATCTCGCGTTGGGAATCCTGTTATTTGACCGCCTCGGCGATCCGGCTGATGAGGACCGCATTCGATCGTTTGCCGCGAAGCTCATTGCGGGTCAGACGGCGGGAGGCGGCTGGACTTACGAATGCCCGAAATTGAACGACCTGAAGTCGCGTGAACTGCTCTTGGCGCTCGAAACCACGCGGCCGCCCACCACTCGTGAACTGTCACTTGTCGAATCAAGCATGAGTTCGAAAAATCAGCTCGGCAAGGCGGAGCGAGAACCCGAGACCGCGAAGCCTTTGTCGGACGCGGAATTCACCAAAGCGCTAGTCAAACTGCCGGAGGATCTCAAACACGTGCAGGCACTTTCAGGTTCCGAAGGCGCCGACCGACAAATTCACGCGGGACGCGACCGATTATCCGTCTGACAACTCCAACACCCAGTTCGGTTTATTGGGTTTATGGGTGGCGGGCCGACACGGCGTCCCGACCGAACGCAGCCTCGCGCTCGTGGCGCGACGATTTCGGACAAGTCAGCGATCTTCGGGCGCCTGGATGTATTTCCACCGCTTGGAAGAGACCAACGGTTCCCCGGCCATGACAGCCTCGGGTTTACTCGGCTTGGCCGTCGGGCATGGCGTCGCTTCGGGGGTGCAGCGCGGCGGCGGAGAACGGCGTCAGATCGATGACCCCGATGTTCGCCGCGGTCTCGAGTATCTTGCAAGTCAAATCGGCCTACCGCGTGGGCCAGATGCTTCTAGGCCACGCGGATCGACCCAGGAGATCGACCTCTATTTCTTGTGGTCGCTCGAACGCGTCGGCGTGCTTTACAATACTAAGCGCATCGGCGACAGAGACTGGTACGCGTGGGGCGCGGAACTATTGGTCGATCACCAAAACGCAGATGGCAGCTGGTTTACGCGGCATTACAACGGTTCCAGTCCGCTGTTCGATACGTCTTTCGCCTTGCTGTTTTTGCAGCGCGTGAACCTGGTGCAGGATCTGTCAAGCAAGCTCGATTTCGTCATCAAAGCCAAGGGTGCCGCGCCGTGAGCGTATCAGATTGTGGCGGCACGTTTTCAACGTGCCGGATGCGTGAGGTGGTCAAGGTGGTCAACCTTAGAATCTGCCAAATCCGGATTAAGACGGCGCATCGGCACGTTGAAAACGTGCCGCCACGACCTTACGAGACAGACTTTGAGTACGGAATTACTTTGATGCGTCCCGATTTTTTGATCCCACGGCCTGTGTAGATCGTCTAAGATAGCAGACGAGTTTAACTTTATGCCTCGCGGAGAGCGCTCCATGCTTGCCAACCGCCTTTACCTCGCGATCGCGTTGCTGCTCTCCTTCGTGGCGTTCGGCTTCGCTCAAGCAATTGTTGTCGTCAAAGATGAAATAAAAGACGCGGTTAAGGACGCCGCCAAAGACACAGTCAAAGAAAAGGCCGCCAAAGGCAAAGCGCCAGACGCCAAAGAAAAAGCAAAAGAACTCGTACCCGCCGAGCCGGCTTTGACCGGCGAAGAGTTCGCTCTCAAGGAAGCATATATCAAAGCGGATGCAGCGACGCTGCTCGACTTCTTCCGGAAGCGTACGCCGCCTTTCGTCGAGGCGGGCCAGGTAGCCGAACAGATCAAATTGTTGGCTGACAAACAGCTTCCCGTCGGCGAGAAGGCAATGGGACAGTTGATCGCCATGGGCCAAGCCGCTGTCGGTCAACTCCGCCAGACGGCTAACAATCTCGATACTGCCGAAAGCGCGACCTGCGCACGGGAATGTCTGACGCACATCGAAGGCCCCGGCGGAGCAGCCCTGGTCATGAGCGCTGCTCATCAACTGGGCGTGCTTCGGCCGGTTGAGGCGCTCGAAGCGTTGCTCGCTTACGTGCCTTACGCCGATGACGAGACCGTCGTCGCCGAGGTTCAAGCGGCGATAGTCGCGATCCTGCCTCCAGGCGGCAAGCCTGACCCGCTATTACTCAAGGCCCTTCAAGACTCGATTCCGATTAAGAGGGCCGTCGCGGTCGAGGTTCTTTGTCAGACGTCAGGCAGCGAGGCGTTTAGCGCCGTTCGGCCATTGCTCAAGGATGCGAAACCATCGGTCAAGCTACGGGCGGCACTGAGTCTCGCCAATAACTACAATCCAGAGGGCGTTCCGGTCTTAATCGAGCTGCTGAATGAACTGCCGGTCAAGCAACGTTTGCAGGCCGAAGAGTATCTCAAAGACTTGGCCGGCGAATGGACGGTGTCCGTGCCCCAGGGTAGCGACGTCATTTCGCGCCGGTTGCGGCCGGAGATGTGGCGCGCGTGGTGGAAGGCACTCGATGGGCCCACGCTCATTGAAGAGTTCCGGTCTCGGACCGTCAGCGACGAGGAACGTGTCAAGATCCTGGCGTTGATCGACAAGCTCAGCGATGCTTCGAAAGATGTGCAGACGAAAGCGAACAATGATCTCGTTATGATCGGCGAAAAGGCCGCCCCGCTGCTACGCCGAACCGCCAATTCCGAGTCGAAATCGGCTGCGGCTGCCCAGGCGACCTTGGCTACTATCGAAAAAGACAACCCCTCGCCGTTGCAAGGGATCGCGCCGCGTTTGTTGGCGCTTCGTCGGCCGGAAGGCTCGGTCGACGCGATCCTTGGCTATCTGCCGTTCGCGGAGTCGGACATCGCCGAGGCCCAGCTACGTGACATTTTAGGCGTCGTCGGCTTCAAGGACGGCAGGCCACTGCCCGAGCTTCTCAAGGGCCTCGACGAGAAGTTGCCGGAACGACGCGCCGCGGTCGCGGTAGCCCTGTGCAAAACACCTGGCGATCATATCAAGGAAGTCGCCAAGCTCTTGAAAGACAAAGAGCCGATTGTGGCGCATGCGGGCCGGCCTCGCCTTAGTATCCGCGCACGATAAACAGGCATTGCCGGTCCTAATCGCGTCGCTCGCCGAGTTGCCGTTCAACACGGCCAGAGAAGTTGAAGACAATCTGGCGCGGATCGCGGGTGAGCAGGGTCCAACGGAAACGTTGATGGCAGACCTGGCCAATAAAGCCAAAGTGAAAACCTCGTGGGAAACGTGGTGGAAAGCCAACGGCGACAAGGTCGATCTCGCGCGGGTCGATGCGACGCCGCGTCAACTTGGGTACACCCTGATCTGCGAAGGCTACATTCAGTTCCCCGGCAAGATGAGCCGCGTCGGCGAGATCGACAGCAAAGGCAAGGTTCGTTGGGAGATTACGAATCTCCAATATCCGATGTATGCCCAGATGACAGGCAATGATCGCGTCTTGATCGCGGAGCAGCAGCGCAACCGCGTCTTTGAGGCGGATTTGACGGGTAAGGTTTTGTGGGAGAAGCCTGTCACTCAAGCTTTCGTCTGCGAACGGACCCGGGCCGGCATCACATTCGTGGCGGGTCGCAACTCAATTCATCTTTTCGATCGTGCCGGTAAGGAGACGCTCAACAAGAGCATACCCTCGGACACGATCATGGCTGCCCATATTTATCGCGATGGCACCATGGCCTATTTCACGTATCAGGGCCAATACACACGTATTGATTCGAGTGGCAAAGAGTTGAAGACCTTTCGAGTGCCTTATAACATGAACTTCGGCATGAACGGCGCCGAAGTCCTTCCCAACGACCATGTGCTGATCGCTGTTGGGAACACCAACAAAATCTCCGAGTATGACCCGAACGGCAAGATCGTTTGGGAAGTAACCCTGACTAACCCCGGAAACGCGACGCGCCTGCCGAACGGCAACACCCTCGTGACGACGTGGAACAACACTCGTCTCGCCGAGGTAGATCGTAACGGTAAGGTTTTGTCCGAATCCAAGGAGCTGGCCTTGCGCCCTTGCGCGCGACCCGCCGCTGAAATGGCTTTCGCTTGCTCCCCTTTTTTGAATTGAGGGAGCTATTGGGGACCACGCATGCGGCTATGGTCCATGTGGACATTGAAATACGAGTCCTGAATACAGACCCGAAAACGAGAAAAAACGGTATGTTGAGACACTACCAGATTTCGCTTGGCCTCACTTGCCTCCTTGTCATCAGTTTGACGGCCAGCGGCCAGTTGCGGATGACAAAGCGAATGATCGGCGCAGAAGCGTCGACGTCAGCTCAAGTCACTGACGATCAGCAGCTGAAAAACGTCGGTATCAAGCCCGACGGCCAATCTCTCTTGGACTTTTTCAGGCTGCGCGCCCAGTCCCAGGTCGGCGCCGAGAAAATCGCATCGCTAATAACGAACCTAGCTGATAAGGACGTCGACAAACACAATCGCGCTTGCATGGAACTGATCGCAATCGGTCCACCGGCTGTTCCGCAGCTGCGACTTGGCAGTGAAGGATCCTGATTCCGTCGAGGTAGCGGCACTCGCCAAACGTTGCCTCAATGTCATCGAGAGTAGCTCGGCTGAAATCAGCTGCGCAGCCCTGCGAGAACTGGCGAAACAAAAGCCCGACGGCGCCGTGGAGGCCGTGCTAGGATTCTTGCCCCAAGCGGAGGATAACATCGTCCTCGAAGATGCCAAGGCGACGTTGAACGCCCTGGCCATCAAGAAGGACGGCTTGATGGACCCAGCCATTCTCAAAGCCCTCGAGGATCCGCTTTCCGTCCGCCGGGCGGCGGCCGTCGAAGTGCTCTGCCAAAATGGCAAGGCTGAGCCGCGGGCGGTTTTGCGAAAGCTGCTGAGCGATGTCAGCCCAGCGGTTCGCCTGCGCTCCGGACTCGCGCTTGGGGCGGCTCGCGAAGCCAAGGCCGTCTCGACTCTCATCAATCTTCTTGGCGATTTGCCCAGCGCCAAGCGCGGCAAATCGAAGAGTTCTTGCTCAATCTCGCGGAGGATCAGGCGCCAAAGGTCCAGCTTGGCGAGGATGAAGCGAGCCGCGCCAAATGTCGTGACGAATGGGCCAAGTGGTGGCTCTCGACCGAAGGCGTCAAGCTCATCGATGAAATCAAGAAACGTACTGTCACCGAGCTTGATAAAGATAAGACGGCAAAGTTAATCGAGAAACTCGGCGACGACGATTTCGGTGTGCGCGAACGAGCGACCAAGGAACTGAAGTCGATGGGCAGTGTGGTCATCCCCATGCTCCGCATCGCCGCGAGTACCAGTTCGGATCTCGAAGTTCGCCAGCGCTCCAATGACTGCCTCAAGGCAATCGAAGGTAATCCTGCTGTGCCACTGTCGCCGGTCGTGCCGCGCATCATTGCGCTGCGCAAGCCAGAAGGCGCGATCGAGGCGCTCTTGAACTATATGCCATCGGCTTCGGACGACATCATCGCGGCCGAGGTCCAACTGGCGATCAATGCCTTGGCGTTTAACGACGGCAAGCCGAATCCACTGTTGCTAACCTCCCTCGAAGACAAATCGCCCGCTCGACGTGGCGCAGCCGGCGATGCGCTGGCCCAGGAACATGGCGAGGAATATCTACCGTCGATCAAGAAGCTGCTGCAAGATCCTGACCCGGCGGTGCGCCTGAAGGTCGCATTGGCGCTCTCTTTTGTCCGACAAAAGGAGGCCGTACCCGTTCTGATCGCTGCCCTGGCGGATGCACCGACGGAGCAGGCGATCCAGGCGGAAGAATATCTCTATCGCATAGCGGGGGACAAAGCTCCGGCGAATCTTCCAGGCGGCGAAAATGAACGCGGCAAACGCCGCGATGCCTGGCTCAAATGGTGGAAAGAACAGGGCGACAAAGTCGTGCTTCTCGATCGCAGCGCCCTCAGCCAAATCACCCGTTTTCTGAATTACACACTATTGGTTTCACAGCAGACCAATACGGTCAGCGAACTCGGTGCTGACGGCAAGCAACGCTGGGCCATCACCGGGCTCGTCGGCCCGTTCGATGCCCAGGTATTGCCAGGCGACCGCGTCCTCATTGCCGAATACAACGGCCAGCGCGTCACGGAGCGCAATTTCAAGGGCGACATCCTCTGGCAAAAAGCTGTCACCAATTATCCGATCCAGGCCCAACGCCTCAAGAATGGCAACACGTTTATCGTGACGCGCAATCAAGTCTTCGAAGTCGATCGGGCGGGCAAGGAAGTTTACACCATCGAAAGGCCACACGATGTCATGTCCGCCGCTCGGCTTCGCGATGGCCAAATCGTCATCGTTTCGAACCAGGGCACAGTAAACTGGGTCGACACCGCGGGCAAATCGATCCGAAGTTTCGCGACGCAAGGCGTGTCGGGCTATGCCAACGAAGTCCTCCCCAATGGCCATGTCATCATCCCGCTGTCGTGGCAAAATCGCGTGACAGAGTACGACAAAGAAGGCAAGCAAGTCTGGGAAAAGACCGTCGAGCAACCGATGTCGGCTTTCCGAATGCCAAACGGCAACACAATCATGGCGACGCAATCCTGGCCCGCCAAGGTGGTTGAACTCGACAAAGAAGGGAAGAAGGTCAACGAAATAACCACGGACAATTACGTGTTCCGGGCGAAGAAACGCTAGGGAAACGCACCAGCCCCTCGCGTTGGCTCACTAGTGCGCGGTCCCGACTATATTTACGGGTGGCACAGACATTCCTGTCTGTGCGACAAAAGGCCCATTCATCGGTTCCCGCACAGACAGGAATGTCTGTGCCACCCGTAAACAGGAATGTCTGTGCCACGCGTAAACAGGAATGTCTGTGCCACCCGTAAACAGGAATGTCTGTGCCACCCGTAAATATAGTCTAGACGGCGCCCTAGCCCCAACGCTACCGCGGCATCCTCCGCGATGGAAGGCCCGCCATGTTTCGATCAACTCTTACGGGCGTGCTGATCGCAATTGCTCTTTGCCCACTCGTCAGCGCTTATGCTCTCGATTCGGACGATGAGGAACTCCTCCAGAAGTTTCACATCCCGACGGAGGGGCCAGCGCTACTCGACTTTTTTCGGGCGCGATCAACAGATGAGACGCAGAATAAAGATCTGAAAAGGCTTATTCGCCAACTCGGCGACGATTCTTTCGACGAACGTGAAGCGGCCTCTAAAGAGCTAATTGCCCTCGGCGCACCGGCCGAGCTGCGCTTCTGCTCGCTGTGAATGATCCTGATCTCGAAATCGTCCGCCGCGCGAAGAAATGTCTGCGCATCATCGAGGAGTCGACTCCCACTTCGCAAAGCCTGTCAGCGGCGATTCGCGTCCTGGCTGAGAAGCAAGAATCAAAAGCGGTCGAAGTCCTTCTTGGGTATCTTCCGTTCGCTGACGATGAGGAAGTCAGCGCCGAAGTAGGCCGCGCGCTGCAAACACTCGCGGTCAGGGACGGGAAAATTGACTCAGCTTTGACCGGTGCGTTAAAGGACAAACTTCCAGTACGCCGCGCTGTCGCCGGCGCTGCGCTGGCTCACGCCCGAGCGAGCGAAGCGTTGCCGGCCGTTCGTAAGCTTCTCAATGACTCTGACATCAGTGTCCGCCTTCAAGTTGCGCTTGGCCTGGTGGCCATCGGTGACAAAGACGCCGTCCGCCAAATGATCGGTCTTCTCACTGATCCCGGGCTTTCGTTGCGGCAGGCCGAGAAAATCGAGACATATCTTGCCCGATTGGGAGAGCTAAAGTCGCCTTTGACACCCTTGGGCGTCGAGGCCGACGCCCGCAAAAAATATCACGACGACTGGCTAGCGTGGTGGAAAGCTGAGGGAAGTGATCTTACCGAAGCAGAAATCGAGGGAGCAGCCAGGCCGAAAGGCTATACTCTCGTGGTGCTGCTCGATTTGGGTGTAGTGATCGATCTCGACCAAAAAAACCGCCCGCGTTGGCAGTTCCGCGGCCTCGAACTGCCGCTTGACGTTCAAATGCTTACGGGCGAGCGCGTCCTGGTGGCGGAGCACAAAGCGAATCGCGTCACGGAACGCAATCGTAAAGGTGAGATCCTCTGGGAAAAAGAAGTCGACACTCCGTTGGTCGCACAACGATTGCCGAGCGGCAACACCTTCGTCGCCTCCGCCATACGAATGGTAGAACTCGATCGCGAGGGCAAAGAAGTCTTCGGCCGTGGACCCAAGGACGGCGAGCTGATCATGAAAGCCGTCAAGCTCGGCGATGGCGAGATCGCCTATGTCGCCCAGGCGGGGTTCGCGGCCCGACGAGCTTTGTTCGTCTGAACGCCAATGGAACCGAAATCCAGCGCTTTCCCGTGGCCATGCGCACTTCGGGTGGTCGGCTGGAGGTTTTATCAAATGGCAACGTGTTGATCCCAGAAATGGAACGAAACCGTGTCGTCGAATATGGTAAACAGGGACAGGTTGTGTGGGAGGGACAAGCGTTGGAGCCGATCGCCGCCGTCCGGCTGGCAAATGGCAGCACCCTGGTAACGTCCTACACGGAAGGGCAAGCCGTCGAGATCGACCGCCAAAATAAGAGAGTCTGGGAATATAAAAATGTTTATCGAGTCACACGCGCGTTTCGCCGCTAAACTTTGGTGTATTTGAGCAGGAGTTCGTGTTATGAAACGCCCTGGGCTTCTCCTATTTGGCCTGGCGGGATTTCTGTGTTGGCTGACGATCGCCGCTGCTGAAGCAAGCCAAAAGGGCAAGAGGCCAGCTCCGCCAAAGGGGACGCAACCAACAGGCACGCCGGTCGATACATTCAAAGCCGACGAAGCCTTGCTCGAGAGCGCACACATCGAAGCCACCGCTCCGGCACTTTTAGACTACTTCCGCAAACGCACTGTCAAAGACGACGACAAAGCTCACATTCCAGCGCTCATTCGCCAGCTTGGGGACGATAGCTACAAGGCGCGTGAACGGGCGACCAATGAACTAATCGAGCTGGGCAACACGGCCATTCCGCTGCTGCGCGAAGCGACACAGGATGACGATCTCGAAATTGTAAAACGGGCCCGCGTCGCCATCGAAGCGATCCAGCGCGGCTCAGAACCGCAAGTGACCGAGGCGGCGGCTCGACTGCTCGCGCATCTCAAACCGGAAGACGCCGCTGGCGTGCTGCTCGACTATTTGCCTGCCGTTGAAAACAGTACGCTCGGAGAGGAGGTTCGCTCCTCGATCCTGGACGAAATCCGAGCCGCCCTCGTTGCGATCGCCGTCGACGACATGGCCAAGGAGAAAAAAACGGACCCAGCTTTGCTCAAGGCTCTCGAGGACAAATCGGCCGTCCGCCGTGCCGCGGCTGGCGAAGCGTTGGGCCGCGCCGGCGGCGAGGAAATTCGCCAGCTGGTGCGTAAGCATCTCGCTGATGCCGACGCGACGGTCCGCTTACGCGTCGCGCTCACCCTCGTCGACCTCAAAGAGAAGGAGTCGATCCCCGTCTTGATCGCGCTTTTGACCGAGAAGACCAAGATCGACGCCAACGCCATTCAGGACGTGCTTTACTTGATCGCCGGTGAGACCGCGCCGAAAGGCGACCTTGGTAGAGATGATGAATCACGTCTCAAGTTTCGCCTCGACTGGGAAAAATGGTGGGCCGCGGAAGGAAAAGGGCTCGACCTCGCCAAGCTCGATTTGTCCAAACGGATGCTTGGCTTCACGCTGATCGCCGCGCTCGATCGCGGTGCTTTGGGCTCGGTGTACGAACTCGATCGCGACAACAAAGTTCGCTGGAAGATTGAGAATCTCAACTATCCGGTGGATGCGCAAATGATCGGCAACGATCGCGTTTTGATCACGGAATACCGCACGCGCTCGGTAACCGAACGCGACCTGAAAGGCGAAGTCTTGTGGAAAAAGGATATGACCGCTCTCCCGACCGGTGCGCGCCGCCTGCCCAGCGGCAACACTTTCATCGTGTCGCGCGCTCAAGTCGTGGAAGTTGACCGAGAAGGCAACGAAACCGGCACGAGGATCGAGCGCGGCAACGACATCGCTTGTGCCGTCAAAGGCCGAGACGGTCAAGTTATTCTTGTAACCACGACAGGCAGTTGCATTCGCTACGACGCCAATGGCAAAGAGGTCAAGAGTTTCCCCGTGGGCGGCACGGTCCTTGCAATCGGCGGCAACATCGAACTGTTGCCTGGCGGCAAGATACTCGTGCCCCTCTACAGCCAGAACAAAGTCGTCGAAATCGATCCGGAAGGCAAAACCGTATGGGAGGCAACGATCTCTCTGCCGGGCTCGGTGATGCGCTTGCCGAATGGCCATACGATGGTCTCCAGCCGGAACAACCAAACAGTTTCCGAATTGGACCGAAGTGGCAAAGTTGTTTGGACCTGTAAGGCTGAGGCGGGCACGCTGATGCGGGCGCGGAAGCGGTGAGAGGCTGGTCATTTTTCTGTTTCTAGCACATCCTTTTTGTTGACTCGGTATCCGATTATTGAGGAGCGTTGAATGACGACCGCGACCGTTAAAGAAGAAGCACGTCATTTGGTCGAGCGTCTACCGGAAGACGCCACCTGGGAAGACCTGCAGTATCAAATCTATTTCCGCCAAGCCGTCGAAGCGGGGCTCAAGGACGCGCTTGAGGGGCGGGTGGTTCCGCTCGAAGAGGCCCGGCGACGGTTTGGGTTGGGCAAACCATGATCGTGAACTGGACCGAAGCGGCGCTCGCGGATCTGGTCACGATCGAATCGTACATCGCACGGCATTCGCAGCAGTACGGCCGCGCTTTGGCTGAGCGGATATTCACGCGCACAGAACAACTGGCTGATTTTTCGCAATTGGGAGCACGTGTTCCGGAATACGACGAGGAGTCGTTGCGGGAGTTGTTTGAAAGCCCGTACCGCATCGTGTATCGCGTGTGCGAGGATCGCATCGACGTGTTAGCTGTAGTGCATGGAGCCAGGCGAATGCCAGGCGGGTTGTAATGCCTTCGCCGGCCCAGTAATAAAAGGGGTCAGGTTCATTTATTGACGCACTCGCCGCGGTGCATATACTAGCTAATATGCCACGACGCTTGCGCTGTGCTGATGCGGGTTACGTCTACCATGTCCTCAATCGAGCCGTGGGGCGGGCGACGTTGTTTCACAAGAGCCCGGACTATGCCGCCTTCGAGAAAATCTTTCGGCAAGCGTGGGAACGCTCGGCCATGCGGCTGTTGGCTTACGTCGTGATGCCAAACCATTGGCATCTAGTTGTTTGGCCCGAACGCGACGGTGACCTGACAAGCTACCTGCAATGGTTGACCGTGACGCACGTTCGCCGTTGGCACGCCCATCATCATACACAGGGAACAGGCCCTATTTACCAGGGTCGATTCAAATCATTTCCGATTCAGGACGGCGACCACTTTTTGACGGTGTGCCGATATGTCGAGCGGAATCCGCTGCGTGCCGGTATGGTGGACCGGACGGAAAAGTGGCGTTGGTCGAGTCTGTGGCACCGAGCGCATGAGACCTGCGTGCCGTGGTTGACGCCCTGGCCGGTCGCGGTGCCAGTTGGCTGGACGGCCCATGTCAACCGACCGGAGACGGAGCTTGAACTGGCCGCATTGCGGCGTTCTGTGGTGCGTGGTGCGCCTTATGGTGACGTTGGCTGGCAACAGCGAACGGCGGCGCGTTTAGGTTTGGAATCGTCTCTGCGGGACCGGGGCAGGCCGGTAAAGAATGAGGGCAATAAATGAACCTGACCTGCTCTGTAGAAAACCCTCATTTGGACCGATCCAGCATCAGGTTTAGCGTCAGCGCAAGTAACCATCCATCTCGAGATTCACTGGGAAAACCTTGGCCCGCAACCGAAGTCGCTAAGCGTCGCTTGATCATGGAGTTCACCGTTTCGACCTGCCAACGTTGGCCATAGCCACCATGCATCTTGTCCAAGCGTTGACGCATCTGCCTCCGGTATCGGCCCGTCGGCGGATTGCGACTTGGGCGACCATGGCTGGCCGGCATGAACGATTTCACACCGTGCCGCTCTCGTGCGTAGCGGTGATTCGGCTCAGAATCATAGCCCGCATCGGCTACGATTCGCTCCGGCCGGGCGATGGCGGTCGTCTCGTCCACCAAGCCGACGAAACGATCAACATCTGGGTGCGGTCCCCGACTGGTAGCGACGCCCAAGATGAGATGTGTGTCGGTATCGACGCTTAATTCCAGCTTCAGAAAGCGTTTGTAGCGAACGATTTGCGTTTGGGTGGCTCCGTGGCTGCGTCGACGGATGAAGTAGCGGCTGGCGTGACCGCAATCCATGCCGGTCGAGTCAAAGGCGGCGCGCCGCACGCGCATGCGCCGGCCCTGAAAACGACGCACCGTGGCGTGCAGCAGTCGGCGAGCGCGGGGCCGTCGAAGGAGGCGTACGCTAGCCTTTTGAAGCGTGGTGAAATGCGGAATGTGTGTTAGGTGCAATACCTGCCGGAGGTCCGAGAGATCGCGCAGGAGTTGGACGATGCCGCGGTAGTCTGTCTTGAAGAAGACTTTGAGAGTCAGGCAAGCGAAGAGTTGGTGTTGAGTGTACCGTTTGGGGCTGAAGCGGTTGGCAAAGGGGCGCAACGTCGTGCGAGCGACGGTCAAAGCCCGCTGCGCCACGGCAATTGGCGATTTGGTTGTAGTGCTCATAATGCATTATACGGCTCAATTGACGGTGCAGCTGGGGGTTTTCTACGGAGCAAACCTGACCCCTTTGTGCGCCGTGCCAAGGCGTGACTTTTCAGTGGGTGCGAATCCCACCCGGCAACTGGTCGTTCCAGCCGGTAGCAATCGGAGCGGCAGTGGAGGTAACGAAACTGTCGAAGCCTTCGATGGAAAGGGTCGTTTGAGCGACTCCGCGAGCAGGCAGGCCGTAACGTGAGTGAACGCTGAGCAGGCCTCGAAACGGGTAATGTGGTAGCCGACCCAGCAAAGGGATGGGGAAGGCCGCAGACGCGAGGATACAGGGGGAACGACTTTAGCCCCACCCGCGTTGCCACCGGGGTAATGGCGACGGCATGTCGGCATAGGAAAGTTAACGCAACACGGGAAACCCCCTGCGGTGGCAGCAGTGCCAACCGGACGCCCGCGAGGGACAGGCCGGGCCGCTTGGGGTGGCGGAGAGGCTCGTAGTACCGCTGAAGCCGGGTAACGCCGGTGGAGGGAAGGGGCCTTGGTTCAAGGACAGCGTCCGAAGGAAAGAGAGCCAGGAGATTGGTGATGAGCCTAACACCTCCCGATACGGTTCGGAAACTCCAGGAGACGTTGCATGCCAAAGCGAAGAGAGCACCCACCTATCGGTTCTATGCGTTGTACGACAAGGTGTACCGGGCCGATGTGCTGGGCCATGCGTACCTGTGCTGTGCCGCTAACGACGGCGCGGCGGGGGTGGATGGCCAGACGTTCACGGACATCGAGGAGTACGGGCTGGACCGTTGGCTGGGTGAACTGACGGAAGAACTCCGAAACAAAGCGTATCGCCCGCAAGCAGTCCGACGGGTGTACATACCGAAGTCGGATGGCAAACAGCGACCGTTGGGCATTCCAACGATCCGCGACCGCGTCGTGCAGATGGCTGTGTTGCTCGTCTTGGAGCCGATCTTCGAGGCGGACTTGCAGCCGGAACAATTTGCTTATCGGCAAGGCCGAAGCGCTCTGGACGCGATCGAGCAGGTCCAATTGTTGCTAGACAACGGGCATACGGAGATTGTCGATGCGGACTTGAGTGGGTACTTCGATAGCATCCCCCACGCCGAGTTAATGGCATCGGTGAGCCGACGGCTTAGTGACGGGCTACTACTGGCCCTGATCAAAAGCTGGTTGGAGGCACCGGTGGAAGACCTTGGAGATCGTGGGGACAAGCGTCGAACGACTCGCAACAAGGACGAGGGTCGCGGCACCCCGCAAGGGGGCGTGCTCTCGCCGCTGCTGGCGAATCTCTACATGCGTCGCTTCGTGCTGGGCTGGAAGACAAACGGGCATGCCAATCGTCTTGAGGCGCGTATCGTCAATTATGCGGACGACTTTGTGATCTGCTGCCGTGGTACGGCTCTTGAAGCCGAGGCGGTGATGCGGCGCATGATGTCGAAGCTGCGGTTGACGGTGAACGAGACGAAGACCCGGGTTTGCCGCTTGCCGGACGAGACGTTTTCGTTTTTGGGTTACACGTTCGGTCGGAACTGGTCGCCGAAGACGGGGCGTAGCTACATCGGTCCCCGTCCGGCCGTCAAGAAGATCCACGGGATCTGTGAGGTGATCCGCGATCAGACCAGCCGAACGTGGCAGTGGTTGTCTTGCCGGGCGTTAATAACTCGCGTCAACAGCCGACTGGTGGGCTGGGCGAACTATTTTTGTCTCGGTAACACGGCCCCGGCCATGAAGCAGGTGATGGCGCACACCTGTCAACGGCTCCGTCAGTGGCTGGGTCGGAAGCACCGCGTGCAGGGTACGGCCCGACAGTGTTATTCGGATCGTTACCTGCGTGAGGACCTGGGATTAGTGTGGCTTCCAGGGCGACCGCGACCTCGCGTCTTGTGAGCGAACGCATGAGTTACCTTGTCCGAGAGCCGGATGCCTTAATAGGGCCCGTCCGGTTCGACGAGCGGGAAGTGGAAACGGGGCATGGCCGGGAGATTGAGGCACCGGCAGACGAAAGAGCCGGCTACGGCTGGGCTTGGCTTAAACCACCGCGCCACTTCTCGACTCTACGATTTTTTCCTTTGATTTTTTGCTCGCCTCATTTGCCCTACGACGTTGCGAGGAAGGCGTTTTTTACCCACGCAAATTCGAGAAGTGCCTAGAGAGCAAGGGCGAAGGGGAAAATAGTGGAATTTCTCGTAATAACATTCCATTTTTACAAATGCTCGTTATTTTATAAAACATCTGTGTAAGGTGTATAAGATACCATAAAGAGTCATGAGTCGGTGCCATATGGTTGCCGCATTTACCAAAACCGGAGGTAGCAGATGATCTGTATGATGTCCGCTTTGAAGTTGATGGCGATAGCGATATTTGTGACTGGTGCGTCAGGGCCAAATTCGGTGCCAGTTCGCAACGTGAAGACCGAACCTGTCGTGCAAATGGGGCATACAGGACAAATTTCGTGCCTAAGCCTGAACGCAGACGGCAAGCTTCTGGCTACGGCGGCGTTTGATGGTCTCGTAATCATTTGGGACATGCGGACGGGCGAAAAACTACGGACCTTTGTTGGGGGGGCTAGTGGAGTCCGTTGCGCTACCTTGTCAGCGGATGGCAAGCGCCTCGCCACTAGTCATAATGGCGAGGACGCGGCTCTATGGGATGTACAGTCAGGTGAGAGTCTTCGGATCTTCAAAGGGCATACCAGAGCCATAACCAGCGTGAGTTTGAGCAAGGATACTAAACGTCTGGCGACTGGATCGCTCGACCAGACTGCAATTGTCTGGGATACAGAGACGGGCAGGAAGCTCTCCACATTAAAAGGAAATGGGAGGTCCTTGTTTGAAGTAAGCTTGAGTGCAGACAGCAAGCGGCTCATTACATTGTCTCAAGACTATAGTGTTACCCTCTGGGACGTTGATACCTCTGAGGCACTTCCTATTTTTCAAAAGCCTCAACAGTATGCCATTAGCGCGCGATTGAGCGCCGATGGTAAGCGTGTTTTATTAATCCATAATGCTGGAGTCGCCACTCTGTGGGATGTGGAAACAGGCAAACAGATGCGTAATTTCAAGACGGATGGTTCTAGTGCGAGTTTTTGCGCCAGTGGCAAGAGTCTCTTCATATGTGGCACATCCATTGCCTCTGTTTGGAATGCCGAAACAGGATCCCAAATCTGCACCCTGAACGATTATCAGAGTGATACGCCGATTGGATGTGCGAGTTCGGACGGGAAGGTGCTGGTCACAACATCTGGATCCTGTTCGGTCACTTCCTGGGACGCAGAGACCGGAGCAAGGCTCCGCACCTTCAACGGACGTGCGGCGGTTATTACTAGTGTCAGTTTGAGTACGGACGGCAGATGGCTGGTTGCCGGGTCGAGCGATGGAGTTGCGGTGCTTTGGGATTTGCACGCCGGTAGAGCGGTTGGAAATTTCAAAGGACACAAGCAGCCGATACTTAGCGTGAGCTTAAGTCCTAATGGCGAGCAGTTGATCACTGGGTCAAGTGACACGACTGCCATTCTATGGGATGTCAAATTTGGTAGGATCATGTATACCCTTCAGGGGCATACTAAAGAGGTAAGCAGTGTAAGCTTTGACTCGAATGGCAAACGACTCGTAACCGGATCCTTGGATGGGACGGTGATTCTGTGGTCTGCTGAAACCGGTGAAAGGATCCGTACTTTTGTCGGTCCGACAAAAAGTATTATATCTGCTACTTTAAGCGGGGATGGCAAACGACTAGTCGCTGGGTACTATCATAAAGCCAAGGCAGCAACAATTTGGGATGTGGATTCTGGCCGAACAATCCAAACAATCGACGAAGAGATCTATGGTGTTACCTCCGTAGCTTTGAACTCGGACGGTAAGCACTTAGCTGTAGGATGTCACGACCCTATTTGCACTTTGTGGAACACGGAAACGGGCGCAAAAGTTCGAACGTTTGAAGGGCATTCAGCTCGCGTCGGTAGCGTGGCTATGAGCCGCGACGGAAGACATTTAGTAACGGGATCAGCGGACAATACGGCGATCCTGTGGGACGCAGCGACAGGTGAAAAAGTGCATATCTTCTCCGGGCATACCGGTGAAGTCCGGTGTGTGAGGCTGAGTCAGGACGGTAGGCGTCTCATCACAGGCTCAGTAGATGGTACAACACGCCTTTGGGATACCGGGAGTGGTCGGGAACTCTGTGCCCTTATTTCCTTCGACGACGATAAGGATTGGCTTGCCTTGACTCCTGCTGGCCATTTTGATTGCCCTCCTGATAGCACAACGCATGTTAAGTACCGTGTGGTTGGGACAAATGACTTGATAGGGCATAGCAAGATCTACGAACAATTCCGTCGGTCCGGGCTTCTGGCCAGTATCTGGAAGAGTGAGTGAGTCTGCTTATCCCGAAAACAACTTCAAGCTTAGAAATCAAGGATGTGAAAAAATAGAGCCTAGAAGTGATACAGTGGTTTGGGTTATTGACAGCAGCACCGTGAAAGCTACATATTTCACTTGCAGCTGCGTAGAATGACCTATGAGAAGCAAAGGCATATCTGCTGAGGCAGCTGCAAGTAATTGCCTCGCCTGGTGGGGTCTGCACATTACTGACAGCTGCACCGTGAGAGCTACATATTTCGCTTGCACCTGCGTAGTATGAAGTATGAGAACCAAAGGCACAGCTGCTGAACTTGAACGTCTTCGCAAGCGCGCCGTGGAGGCCGTACGCAATGAAGGTCTGGCTCCCACCACCGTCGCCAAGGCCTTCGGCGCCCATCGCGTCACGCTGCATCGTTGGCGCCGCTGTGCCGGGCCAAATTCTGGTCCCATTTGTTGCCGAATTAACGATGTATGGATTTCGCCCCCATGACAGCCCTTTTCCCGAATTGGCGCGTATTTTGGAGACACATGACGTGAGGAATTTCGGCAGGGGGACAAGTGCCTTACGGATCAGTGAGATCCGTAAGGCGAGATGGAGAGACAGGAGTCGGACCGCTACCTTTGGTCCGGCGGAGCGGTCGTTTTCTTTTTGGGTTGTTGGGCTTCGTATCTGTTGAGCCAGCCTTCGAGCAAAGTGACGGCGGAGCGGAAGTCGTAGTCGAGAGTCAGGAGCAGGTCTATGTTGTTGAGGTTTTTCTTGCAGTAGAAGCAGTGGGCGAGGTTGTTTTTTGGGTTGACGGTGGCGCGCATTTCGCCGCAGTGCGGGCAGAGGAAGCGGAAGTAGCCTTCGCTCATTTTGGCGGGTGGTCCCTCGCGGCCGAGGGCGGCGATGGTGACAGGCATGGGTAGGTCGTTTCGTAGTCGGCGTAGTAGATCCGCGGTAATCATGGAGATCTCCAGGGCAATGGTGAGTGATTAGTAGTCCACCAGGTCGGCTTCTTTTTGCCAGTGGGGTTGAATCAAGACGCGATTGACGTTGTCGATGTCGATGGTTCTGTTAGCGGAGCGGACGGCCTCGATCAGGCAGCCGACACACAGGTTTCGGGCCTGGCGTAGGACGCCATCGGCGCTTCGGACGATGAGGTCGATGGCGGGCTGGGAGAAGGTGTTGTGTCCAAGACCGACGCGGTCGAGCTCACGCCGGATGAAGTCACGCATGGAGTCCGGGGCCAGACGTTTGGAGGAGCGGAAAAAGGGTCAGGTTTGGATTCACGTAATCTTCACATCCGCTTGTCCCGTGGCAGCACGGTCTCAGACCCCTGCCACAATATGGCCGCGTTCGCCAGAATGCGGCGGCATCTCCAGCGGCGCGGAATTCTGGCGAATTCCGCTACGGAAGTTCGGATTCATCTCGTTACCACATTCGGTACGCCCGTAGCCCCATTCACCAGAATGCGGCGGCAACTCCAGGGCGCGGAATTCTGGCGAATTCCGCTACGAATCTCGTAATCGGGGCGTTCATTGTCATTTGAGCAGAGTCTTGTGCGTTTGTTGGAGAGCAGTTTTTTTATTTTTCACCAACAGAATTGGCGATGTGCAAGGGGGGTTGTGCGCGGATTTGTTTGCATCTCGCCCCCTGAGGGCGGTGCAAGCTTCAGTTATTAAGGGTGTTAGGGATCAAGAGCGCTGTGCAAACTGGTCTGACATTTTTTGCATCTCGGGGGTGGGACGCTATTGGGCCAAAGTTGAATCTTTACCGAAAGCGTAGCCTATGCTCTCCGCGTAGAAGTTGGCGGAACTAAGGATTTTGGCTTGGAAATGCCGTGTTTTATCGGGAAAAGCATGATTCTAAGGGCCGCCAACGTTGGCGGTCCTTAGAATTGTTGGCGGTCCTTCCCTAGACTTTTGTGCGCTACCGTTTTTCTTGGAATTGCCGCGATTCCCTGGTAAGCTGGCAAACGACAAAATGGTTGACTAGCTCAGCAAATTCGGGAGCAGTAACGTCATGAACCTTACGCCAATCGAATCCGGCAATCGCATCAAGCTGCCTGCCGATTGGATGCAGGCACTTAATCTTCATGGCCTCGTCTCCCTGGAGCGGACTGACGAAGGCATTCTAGTCCGTCCCGTCCCGGCAACGACCTGGGATGAGATCTTCGCCACGAAGCTTGTGATTGGATCCGCGCCCCCCGGCCAGACCAAGGAACCAGTGGAGCTGACGGGTGATGACTTCCTCTTCTAGCCAGCAACTTGAGCGCGGGTTAGATACGATGGTCCTCGTATACAGCTTGCTGCAAGGGCATCCTGCAGAATTACGGTGCGAGCAATTCCTACGCTCGCACTCGGCATGGTTCACCTCGCCTTTCGTGATCGCGGAAGCTAAGCACATCCTTACTAGTGCTTCGTCTAGACTAAATTTGGGGGTGGCACAGACATTCTTGTCTGTGCGGAACCGACGAATGTGCCTTTTGCTGCACAGACAGGAATGTCTGTGCCACCCCTAAATTTAGTCTGGACGGGGCACTAGGGTATACGGCATATCTGCTGCCACCGCGACGGCGAAACTTCAACAGTTTGTCACGGGGTCCGTCATTCTCGTGGATCTGGATCAGGCAGGTGTGATGTCGGCTTTTTCGCTTTCGGACACGCACGGAATCGATCTCACCGACGCGGTCTTGTTACATTTGACGTGCCAACGCGGAGCCCAACAATTGGTCACCGACGATCAACGGCTCGCGCAGGCTTGTCTATCGTTCGGAATTACCGCGGCTTCGCCGCTCGATGCGATCCTCCGTCAACAAGTAGTCACGTGGGAGCTGGCCCACCTGCCGGCCAAGGGATTGCCACGGATCTTGCGCAATGTGTACCAGTGGTTAAGCCAAAAGAATCCCCAAGTGGCCCAAGATTTCTGGTCTCACACTGGCGGGGGAATTCATCTTCCGTAATGGTGTATTAAATTGTGGCAGCGTGTTTTTGGATGAAATGAGACATCCACCGGTCTGAGCACAAGGGTGGCTGTCCGCGGATTTGTATGCACCTCGCCTCTATAGCGCTAGGCGGACCTGGGCAGATCGACGGTGATTAAGAGCGGCGATTCGCTTAACGTAGATAAAACGGACCTCTTGACGGAGCCTTGCGGGCGCAACGAATCGTCCCGCTGAATAAATAACTCGTTATTTAGCAGATAGTTACGACTTCGTGGATTCGTTCAGGGGTTGTGTGTGTGTATGGCGCAATGAATTCTGGGCGCCGCTCAGGTATGGAGTGATTGAATCCTATCTAAATCGATAAAGATTGTGACAATTTTGAGACTTTCAACGCGGCGGGATGGCGCGTCTATTTTTTCCCAGTCAGAGCGAAGACGAGTGTTGCGGCGGTCAGGGCGAGGGCGACGACCATGGGGATGCGTAAGGCTTGCTGCAAGGACCGGCGGTTGGCGAAGGCACCGATTAATGGGGAGAGAATCAAGCTGCCCATTGAGCCGATGGCGAAGACGGCACCGTAGGCTGTGCCGCGGGCTTCGTTGAATTGGCGAAAGACCATGCCGATTAGGGTCGGGAAGATCGGGCCGAGAGTGAAGCCGACCATTAATAGGCCCATCTTGGCGCTGCCGGGGCTCGCCGTGCCGGACATGTTGCCGATGATCACAGCTGTGAGGAGCGACGGCAGCACCAGGAATAATCCGGGCGTCCAGAGTGGTTCGAGGTTCAGGACCGCGATGAACAGACGTGACAGCATGAAGCTGGTCCAAAAAGCCGTCAGCAGCCAGGCGGCGCTGGCCTCGGTGGTGCCTTTTTCAATCAAATACGTGGTCGTCCAGGTGCTGATGGAGCTTTCGAGCGGCGCGTAGAAGAGAAAGACCAGTCCGGCGAGCCACAGGGATGGATCGTTCAGAAGATTGCTCAAATCGGCGTGTTTTTCGTGAAAATGGAGGTCGGCGTCCGGCGTGAGCATGGCCAACACCGCCGGCACCAAACAGAGCAGCGCCAGGATGGAAACGGCGCGTTTGAATTCGAGTGTCCGGATGAGAACATCCGCCAGGGCAGGCGTGACCAGCGAGCCGAGTGCGATGAAGACGCAACCGAGATTCACGGCGTTGGCTTCGTTGCCGTGGCTGAAGGCACGAAAGGCTTCGGGCATCAGGACCATTGCCGAAGTGCTAACCGCGGCCGTGCCGAACCCGGCAAACGCGGCGGCTCCAAGGGCGCTCCAGTAGCTCAACGGCAATGCCAGGCTGGAAATAGCCAGGGCAGTGACGATCGCCCCGCCGATCAAGACAGGCTTGACGTTGAATTGGTCGATCAGCACGCCGCTCAGAAGCATCATCGGAATCAGGGCGAAACTCAGGGCCGACATCAAGCCGCCGATGCGAGCCTCGCCGAGCGCCAATCTCTTGGCCAAGGCGAGTTTGAGGCTGCCGAGCAGGGCCAAAATCATGCCAAAGACAAAGGCCGCGCTGATGGTCACAAGTGTCACGGGCGGTAAGCCGAACATGCGAGCCCTCGAGTTTCGGTGCAAAAGCGATCGCTTGGTGCTGAAGTAATCCTATATTCTTCGGCACCGGTTGCGAGAGGCGATCGTCTCATGAGGTTATACGTCGGCATGGGTGTATATATTTGTGCAGGTATCCATCTTGTAGCGCTGGAGAGGCGACCTCATTCAGGCGAATGCGGCTACAAAACGGGTTGATAACCGAACCAAGGGTTCGATGGCATTGTCTTTTCAACGAAATTTAAAGGGCAGCGCACGCGGCAGCATAGCCGCTCTAGTTGGCCAAATTATTCGCATTCCGCGCTTGACAAGCCACAAGGCGTGTGTTGGAAATTCGCCTTGCATGGCCGGAAGTGCTTCCCTATATTTACTCTTTCCGCAGAACTGTTCGGGCGTTGGGCTGATTCAGGATGCGCGATAACAAACCAGTCGCTGCTAGCGTAGCTCAATGGTAGAGCACTGGTTTTGTAAACCAGCGGTTGTGGGTTCAAGTCCCTCCGCTAGCTTCCCCCAGCGGGCCTCGCTTGCGAGGTCTTGTCGTTTGGCAGAGGTGCCGCGAGGACTCACCGTAAGACAGATCCTCAAGGATGAGATTGATCGGGTAGGTGGCCGAGCGGCCAATGGCAGCAGACTGTAAATCTGCCGGACTTGTTCCTACGGGGGTTCGAATCCCTCCCTACCCATTGGAGGATTTACGAAAGACGGGGTGAGGTCGTAGAATGACGGAGGCTGTGGACCTCGTCCTTCCCCTGAGTTTCGTGAACGCGGGTGTAGCTCAATGGTAGAGCTCTTGCCTTCCAAGCAAGACGTTGGGAGTTCAAATCTCCTCGCCCGCTCTGGCCGTCTGGTGTGTGCTGCTGTAGCTCAGCGGTAGAGCGCTTCCTTGGTAAGGACGAGGTCCTGGGTTCAATCCCCAGCAGCAGCTTTCGAGAATTTGTTGGTTATTCCCCACTTGTCCAGCAACAGCATGGGACACGGTTTTTAGAGATCGCGGAGAAAAAGATGGCTAAGGAAGTCTTCTCGCGTACCAAGCCGCACGTCAACGTCGGCACGATCGGTCATATCGATCACGGCAAGACCACGACGACAGCGGCAATCGTAGCGCGCCAAGCATACAAGAATAAGATCGAGAAGTTCAAGGATTACAAGGAAATCGCCAAGGGCGGCACCGAGCGTGACGATCTCAAGACCGTCACCATCGCTGTGGCTCACGTTGAATACGAGACCCCCAATCGGCACTACGCCCACATCGATTGCCCGGGCCACGCCGATTACATCAAGAACATGATCACCGGCGCCGCCCAGATGGACGGCGCGATTCTGGTCGTGGCCGCCAACGACGGCCCGATGCCACAGACGCGCGAGCATCTCCTGCTCGCCCGTCAGGTCGGCGTGCCGCGCATCGTCGTCTACCTCAACAAGGTCGACACGGTTGACGATCCCGAATTGCTCGAACTTGTCGAGATGGAGTTGCGCGAGCTGCTCACCAAGTATGGCTTCGACGGTGACAACGTGCCAATCGTGCGCGGCAGCTCGTTGCCGGTAATGCTCTCGGCAGGGAAGGACGACAAAGCCGGCGAGTGCATCGACAAGCTCATGGAAGCGCTCGACACTTATATTCCGACACCGGAGCGCGCTGAAGACAAGCCGTTCCTGATGTCGATTGAAGACGTTTTCTCGATCAAAGGTCGCGGAACGGTCGGCACCGGTCGTATCGAGCGCGGCAAGTGCAAGGTCGGCGACGAAGTCGAGATCATCGGGCTCATGAAGGCGCCGCGAAAGACGACTGTCACCGGCGTTGAAATGTTCCAGAAGACACTCGAATACGGCATGGCTGGCGACAACGTCGGCGTCCTCCTGCGAGGTATTGAGCGCACCGACCTCGAGCGTGGCCAGGTTTTGGCCAAGCCCGGCTCGATCACGCCACATACCAAGTTCGAAGGCAGCGTCTATATCTTGTCGAAGGAAGAAGGCGGCCGTCATACGCCGTTCTTCACCGGCTATCGTCCGCAGTTTTACTTCCGCACGACGGATGTGACCGGAACGGTCGAGCTGCCAGCGGGAGTCGAAATGTGTATGCCTGGCGATAACGTCAACGTCACCGTGACGCTGCTCGAAGATTCACCGATCGCCATGGACGAAGGTCTCCGTTTCGCTATCCGCGAAGGTGGCCGCACGGTCGGCTCCGGCGTCGTGACCAAGATTTTGGCGTAAATTCTTGTTCTGCTGCGGGCCGTTAGCGTTGTGGAACGGTCTCCCGACCGTTCCACAACGCCAGTGTTCGGGTGTGAACGGTCAGGAGACTGTTCCACAACAACGAAGCGGCTTGCAGCTAAACGAATTGAAGATTTGGCAATCCGGCGGGAGTCTGACCCATGCGGGAATATGTGTGGCTGGAATGCACGGTGTGCAACGCGCGGAACTATCGCACCAACAAGGAAACGCGCGGCGCCAATCGGCTGGAGCTGAATAAGTTCTGCCGCAAAGAGCGCAAGCACACGCTGCACAAGGAATCGCGCAAGAAGTGATCGGTCGATCCGTGGTCTGTTCGGACACGCTGGAGCGGCGCGACGAGAACGAGGCCAGTCGTTGTCTTTATCAAAGCAACCGCTGGTTGCCGGCCACAAATCCCTGACCACTGCTCTAGGGGTGTAGCTCAATTGGTAGAGCACTGGTCTCCAAAACCAGCGGTTGAGCGTTCGAGTCGCTCCGCCCCTGTTCCCTGACGGGACCGTATTTCAGCAACCGCGAAGGCCGACCCAAGATCCAGGACGGCGGGGACGCGGATGCTTTCGGGGACGCACTCGGCATGGTTGCTACTTTCGGTCCCGACTTTCTTTCCCTTTGACAGGAACTGCCATGGCCGTGGCCGTGAAAAATGAACCCGAGGTTCGCGCCGCGAGCCCGATGTCCGTGCAGGCCGTCAGCCTCGTCGGTGTGGTCTATCTGATCGCTTCTCTCGCGATCGTCTTCAGGCTGATTCCCAGCTTGTGGTGGGGTTCCGGCGCGCCTGCGACCTTTGTTTCATGGTCGGGGCTGATGTTGGCCATGGTCGCCGCGGCGGTGGCCCTGGCTTTTCTTGGCGGCAAACTGCTTGGTTCGCATCCGGTCAAAGGCGTCAAGGCAGGTATCTTTCTTGCCTTTGCCGGCCTGTTAGTGATCCTTCTTCTGACACGATTCGCCAGTACCTGGTTTGAGTCATGGGTCTACGATTCTGGTTGGATCTCACCGACGGTGGGCATGACCTTGACCGCCGTTATCGGTCTGTCGTTGCTGTTCTTTGCGGGGCGATGGTTGCTGCAACCAAGTTCTGCGAATACACTGGTCCAGTTTGAGGAGCAAGGCTGGTTCTCAGCCGACGCTTACAAACCGCTTCAAGGCCAGCGCGTCCGCCGCGGCACGATATTCGGCTTGGTGCTGCTTGCGATTGCAGGCGTTTGGACGATGGTCAATGGCGGCGCGCTCAAGCGCGGCGCCGAAAGCTGGGAACTCAATATCCCGTTTACTGGTGTGGTATTGGTCGATTTGAGCGAACGCAAAAGCGACAAGGAAGGCATCGGCTCCGACAAAGCCCGGGCGAAAAAGGGCGATGCTGGGGATGCTCTCGCTGAGCTAGGCAAGTATCCGAAACGAGCCGAGAAGAAACTCGAAGGCAAGCAAGAGATCACCATTGAAAAGGCCGAAGTCCCTCGTGGTGAGTTCAAACAGCTGGTTTCCGAATACAATCCTGATGAATATGTCCGCATCAATGTAACGACCGGCGAAACGAACCCGTTCCATTCATTGCCTGCGTCAGGCGATGCTTCGGAATTCAAGGGCTTTCAGGATCAAGACATTGTGCGACGATCGGCGTTTGACTCGTCAGTGAGTCGTCTGCGGAAAGCTGACCTTGGCGAAAATCCGAGCCAAGACGCTGTACAGCGATTCAATGACAGGATCCAGCAAAGCCGTCAGGAACCGGTGCCGCCCAAAGGCGAAGTGGTTTACCAAAGCATTCCGCTGTTGCCGTATGTCCAGTACACGGCGCCGCTGTTGTTCCTCGTAGTGACGATGTGGCTGGCGTGGCGCGTCGTCAATATGCCCGCTTTCGCTGACTTCCTGATCGCGACCGAGGCTGAAATGAATAAGGTGTCGTGGACGACAAGGCCGCGCTTGATTCAAGATACGATTGTGGTCCTGATCACGCTTGTTTTGTTTGCGGCCTTCTTTTTCACCACAGATCAGGTAGTGCGAGTCTTGCTGACTTGGTTGGGTGTGTTGAAACTGGGAGGTGGTGCTTCCGGCACTGGAGCTGGAGATTCTCCTCTTTGGTGATTGCCTTCCTACTGGCCCCCTGCGGCAGCCGCTAAATGAGTTCGAGCCATGAACGACCCCGTGCAAACACAAACGATTCCTAACACGCCACCATCGGCTCCGCCACTGGTTGAGTCTGAAGTCGCGCCCGCATCTCACGACCATCACGAGTCCGCGCCGACAGTGCATGAGGCTTCGCCGAGCATCGAAGAAATCGCGCCGCCTCAGGAAGAGGCAGCAATCGACGAACCGGTCGATGAACCCTCAGCCACAGCTGAGCCCAGTGAAGCAGTGGTATCTCCTGAAAAAGCGACTGAGGAAGCGAGTCTTCCAGTTGAGCCGGCCGCGGCGGAGAGTAATAAGCACTGGTATGTAATCAAAGTGCAGAGTGGCCGCGAGGAGTCGATCAAGGAAGCTATCGAGCGGCGCGTGAAAATCGAGGCGCTCGAAGATTATTTCGGTCAGATCGTCATCCCGGTCGAGCGGGTAACGGAGCTGCGTAAAGGTAAGCGTAAGACGAAAGAGCACAAGCTCTATCCCGGATACTTGATGGCGGAAGTCGAGTTCAATGACCGAATTTTGTATCTTTTCCGCGAGACTTCGGGTGTCGGCGATTTCGTGGGCGCCAGTGCGATTCGCCCGCCACAGCCGATGTCGCCGCGCGAAGTCGAGCGTATGCTCGGCCAACCATCGGATCACACGGACAAGAAAGTCACGGAGATCAAGCCGACCTTCGACAAGGGCGACCGTCTGCGGGTTAAGGACGGTATCTTCAGCGGTATGGAAGGTGAAGTGATCGAGATCATTGACGCCAAGGGTGCCGTGAAGCTGCAGCTGCATATTTTCGGGCGGCCGACATCGGTGGAGTTGGAATACTGGCAAGTGGAAACGGTTTGAAAAGAGCGCGATTAAAGAGCCGCGCACGCAGTGAGCGGGTGCGAGATGTAACCCTGCTTACTGCGTGCGCGGCTCTTTAATCGCGTCACAATTGCGATTTGTATTTTTGGCCTCGCCACTTGGGTAGTTGGCTGATAACGTAATCTCTTACTTTTGTCGGATCGATCCGTGACGAACTCCGTCGCTGGTCGAGAGAAGTGCTGGAAGGGACGATCATGGCTCGGACGGTGACAGGTCAAATCAAGCTGCAATGTCCAGGTGGCATGGCGACACCGGCGCCGCCGGTTGGTCCCGCTCTGGGTCAGCATGGCGTCAACATCGGCCAGTTCGTCACGCAGTTCAACGACCGCAGCAAGGATCTGCGCGGCCTGACGCTGCCTGTTGTCATCACCGTCTATTCCGATCGCACCTTCGAGTTCTTCATCAAGAGTCCGCCGGCCGCGGTTCTCCTGAAAAAGGCCGCAGGCATTCCGATTGAAAAGAAGAAGGGAGGCGATGTCATCCCCGGCGAAGAAAAGACCAAGATGAGCGGCAAATATAAGGGCTTCAAGGTCAGTACCGCCCAGGTCGAAGACATCGCCAAGACGAAGATTGCCGATCTTAATGCTCGTGATATGGAACATGCCTGCCGCATCATCGCGGGAACGGCCCGCAGTCTCGGTTTGACAATCGAAGGGTAAGCGCGACGATTACCGCGCGGGGCAGCCTGAGAAACAAAGGCAGACTACGTGTCGCTTTGTTTCTCATTCGTTTGTGTCCCGTGCTTTTGCATCAGAATGGGAAGATCGATCATGGCGAAGAAGACCACCGCGCCGGAAGGCGCGGAAAAGCCGGACGCGGCGAAGGCCACAGCAGGTGATGGTAAGAAGACCAAGCCTGACACTCCAGCGACCGAAAGCGCGCCGCCCGCGGCCACAGCGCCTGGTGCATCAGCCTCGGCGCCAATGACTTCGACACCGTCGGGCGACAAGACCAAGAAAAAGGGAAAACAGCCCGGCACGCCGCCGCACCGCGGCAAGAAGTTGCGTGAAAAAGTCCGCTCGATCGCAAACAAGGTCGACAAAGAGGGCCCGCAATCCCTCAAGAAGGCGATCGCGCTGCTCAAGCAGATCAAGCGAGCCAAGTTTGACGAGACCGTCGAGATCCACATGTCGCTTGGCATTGATTCGACGCAAAGCGATCAAATGATTCGTGGCGCCGTGGCATTGCCTCATGGCGTCGGTAAATCGGTGCGCGTTCTCGTCTTTTGCCAGGGTGAAAACGCCAACAAAGCCCGTGAGGCCGGCGCTGATTTCGCTGGCAGTGATGATCTAATCAAAAAGATTCAAAGCGAAGGCTGGCTTGAGTTCGACGTGGCCCTCGCCACGCAGGACATGATGGGCCAGGTTTCCCGCCTCGGTAAAACCCTTGGCCCACGCGGTCTAATGCCGACGCCGAAGGCCGGCACCGTAATCACGACGGGTAGCGATATCGGCGCGGCCGTGCGTGAATTCAAGGCCGGCAAGGTTGAATTCCGCTCTGATAAGGGTGGCAACGTCCATGCGGGTGTAGGCAAGATGAGCTTCGACGACGACAAGATCGCCGCCAACGTCACGACGTTCGTCGAGCAGATTCGCGCCGTCAAGCCGTCAGGCGTCAAAGGGAATTACATCAACTCGATCACCCTGGCCGCGACCATGACGCCGGGGATTCGGTTGAGCATGTAAGCAGGCATTCTAGCCCCAAGCGCAAGCGGGGTTCCCGGATTAACGAACCCCGCGCTTGCGCTTGGGGCTGGTGAGTGGATAAGCGACACATGAGCAAAGTCATCAAGCAGATGGAAATGGAAACCTTGAAGGACACCTTCAAGGACGTTCGCGACCTGGTCGTCCTTAGCATCAAGGGGCTTGGCTCCGTGGGCGACACGACGTTGCGAACCAATCTTCGCAAGAAGAAGATTCGCCTGCAGATCGTCAAGAACACGCTGACGCGCCGCGTCTTCGGCGAGCTAGGCATCGGCGGCAATGCCGACTCGAAATACTGGGGTGGTGCAACCGCTCTGGCTTGGGGTTCTGGCAGCATCGCTGAATTGAGCCGCACGCTCGAAAGCGAACTCAAGGTTCCCAAGACTGCTCCTTTATTCAAGGACAAAGTCGTCATCAAGGGAGCCATCGCCGACGGCCAGGAAGTGACCTTCGAGCAAGCCCTCAAGATGCCGACCCGCCAAGAGGCGATCGGCGCCATCTTGGGAATGATCCTTAGTCCTGGGGCGTCGATCGCTGGTTGCCTCAGCGCACCGGCGAGTCAGATCGCCAGCCAGGTGGTTACGATCACCGAACGGAAAGAAGAGGCTCCCGCTGCCGCTGCCGCACCGACCGATGCTTCGCCAGCGCCAACTGCTGGGTGATAATTTCACTCAAGACTCACCCGCCCTCGCGCTTGGGGCTCGTGAGCAACAAGTAACGCTAAAGTTGAGTCCGAAATAGGCTATTACGCACGCGCTGCCCTGCTTCAAGCAGCACTGCTCCGCACGAAAGGATAACTAGAAATGACCGAGTTCCCAGCGACGATCACCGAGATCGGTGACAAGATCGCCAACCTTAAGTTGACCGAGGCAGTCCTCCTCAAGGATTACCTCAAGGAAAAGTACAAGATCGAACCCGCCGCCGGCGCAGTGGTGGCAGGCCCGTCCAATGCTGGCCCTGTAGCTCCTCCAGAAGCTAAGGTCGAGCAGACCGAGTTCACGGTTGTTCTCGACTCGCTTGCTGATCCCGCCAAGAAGATCAACGTCATCAAGGTGGTCCGCGAGCTGACGAACCTGGGCCTCAAGGAAGCCAAGGAACTCGTCGAAGGCGCTCCGAAGAACGTCAAGGAAAACGTCTCCAAGGACGAAGCCGCCGCCATGAAGAAGAAGCTCGAAGAAGGCGGAGCCAAGGTTACTGTCAAGTAATCGCGAAGATCGCTTGCTGAGCGGAGCGTTGCGACGCTCCGCTCGTTCATTTTGCGGATACGAAAAAAAATAGGCGTGCCAAAAACTGGCAAAATGCCAAAAATATATTTGTATTCCGTAAATCTTTGTGGTGAAATAAAAGCGCTCTTACCTCCTTTAACTGGAGTAGAGGCGCGAAACCAGTTTCGGAAGGGCGAATCGATCGCTCTAAACGAGGCTGGGTGAGCAGTTCCGTTGTACTTGCGATGGGATGCAGCGTGCCATCACTCAGTCGTTCCCTTCGCCTTTTGACGATCCCTAGCCAGGCTCCGTCCCTGGCTATATGCGCACACCGTCCCGGCGCCACGGGCATGGGAGCCTGTGATCTTTTCTCCGGTCGGACCGCTCTCGGAGCGGCGGTTCATCCGCGAATGTATCGAACTCCGTTGCCTCATTCACCGCGGACCGATTTACGAAGCCGTGCCACGTTGGCTCGGTAGAACAGCCACGGCATTTATTGCCGGACCGATCTGCCGTCTGACGCATGCGCGGCGCCGTTTCGCATTCTTCATTAGGGAGGAGCACCGTCTATGCCGGTCCCTGCCGTTCGCACGATTGTCCCGACGAAATTACGCAACTTCGGACGCTTCGGCGACACCGTCGAGGTGCCGCCGTTGACCGACATCCAGCTTCGCTCTTATGAGCGTTTTTTGCAACTCGACATTCCGCCCGAAAAGCGCGAGCTTCAGGGCCTGGAAGGCGTGCTGCGCGAAATATTCCCGATCGAGAGCTATGACAAGACTCTATCTCTCCAGTATATCCGTTACGAGCTGGGCAAGCCGCGTTATGGCCCTGACGAATGCCGCCAGTTGCGGCTGACTTACGGCCGACCGTTCCGTGTTTGGCTGCGGCTCATGAAAGAGCAGCCGGTCGAGGAAGAAGTCTACCTCGGCGACATGCCGATCATGATCGGCGGCGGCGAGTTCATCATCAATGGGGCCGAGCGCGTCGTCGTCAGCCAGTTGCATCGTTCGCCAGGCGTCGACTTCGAGGCTCAGACCGAAGGCGACCGCAAGCTCCATTCCTGCCGCATTATCCCCGAACGTGGCAGCTGGATCGAGGTCAATGTCACAAAGAAAGATACGCTGAGTGTGCGTATCGATCAGTCGGGCAAGTTCTCGGCCATGACGCTGCTGCGCGCCATGGACCCGATTTACAGCACCGACGCCGACATTCTCAAGGCGTTTTACTCCGGCGAAATCGAGGAAGTGAAGCTGACCAAGGACAGCCGCGCTTCTTTGGTCGGGGCTGAAGCCGTCGGCGACGTCATCGACCCGGAGACCGGCGAAGTTTATCTTGAAAGCTGCGAGACCTTAACCGAGGAAATGCTTGATAAGCTCATGACGAAGCCGATCGCGCACGTCACGATCCTCAAAAAGGTCAAAGACTCGCTCATCAAGGCGTCGCTCAACGAAGATCCGACCAGCACACATGAAGAAGCGCTTCTGAAGATTTACCAGCGGCTGCGGCCTGGCAATCCGCCGCAACTGGAGAAGGCCCGGGACCTTTTCCGCGAAAAGTTCCAGGACGCGAACCGCTACCGTCTGGGTAAAGTCGGTCGCTTCCGCATCAATCGGAAATTCAATCAAGAGATTTCCGAGCAGGTGATGACGCTCGATGCGCTCGATTATTTGAACGCGATCAAGTACATCATCAAGCTGCGCTCAGGCGAAGGCCAGCCGGACGACATCGACCACTTGGGCAATCGTCGCGTCCGCACCATCGATGAGTTGGCGGCGGACGAGCTGCGCAAGGGCTTCCTCAAGCTCCGCCGCACGGTTCAAGAGCGCATGTCGATCCGCGACGCCGTCGATCAGTCGCCGCGCTCGCTCATCAATCCGAAGTCGATCTCGGCTGCCATCGAATATTTCTTCGGTCGCGGCGAGTTATCGCAGGTCGTCGATCAGACGAATCCCCTGTCGCAGCTAACGCACGAGCGCCGGCTGTCGGCGCTTGGGCCAGGCGGTTTGAATCGCAAACGAGCGGGCTTCGACGTGCGCGACGTGCATATTTCGCACTACGGCCGCATTTGTCCGATCGAGACGCCGGAAGGTACGAACATCGGGCTTATTTCGCACTTGTCGATCTATGCCAGCGTCGATGACTACGGCTTTTTGATCACGCCTTATCGCAAGATCAACGCCCGTAAGCTCGGCACCGGCAAAGCTGACGTGAAATGGCTGCGAGCCGATGAGGAATCTCAGAACTATCTCGCTCCGGCCGACACCCCCAGCGATGGCGAAAAGATCACTCAGGATCGCGTCATCGCCCGTATGGGCGGCGAATTCGAGGTGACCAACGCGGAGAAGGTGCAGTTCCTCGACATCAGCCCGAAGCAGATGGTCGGCGTCTCGGCGGGGTTGATTCCCTTCCTCGAACACGACGACGCCAATCGCGCGCTCATGGGTTCGAACATGCAACGGCAAGCTGTGCCGTTGCTCGTCACCGAACCTCCGGTCGTGGGAACCGGTCTTGAAGTAGATGTCGCCTATAACAGCGGAATGACGGTGCGTGCGGAGAAAGCCGGCCTCGTCACGTATGTTGACGGCGCTCGCATTCGCGTCGATGAACGAGAATACTTGCTGCGTAAGTTCACCGGCCTCAACGAACACACCTGCCTCAACCAGAAGCCGATCGTCAAGGTCGGTCAGAAGGTGAAAAAAGGCGATGTGCTAGCGGACGGCGCCGCGACGTATCACGGTGAATTGGCCTTGGGTCGCAACGTGCTTGTCGCGTTCATGTCGTGGGATGGCTATAACTTTGAAGACGCCATCATTATCTGCGAGAAGCTGGTCGAGAACGATACCTACACCTCGATTCATATCGAGGAGTTCGAGATCGAAATTCGCGAAACCAAGCTCGGCAAAGAGGAGTTCACGCGCAACATTCCCAATGTGTCACCCAAAGCGTTGGCGAACCTCGACGAGTTCGGTATCGTGCGCATCGGCACGTTCGTGCTGCCGGGCGACATTCTCGTGGGCAAGGTATCTCCCAAGTCGAAATCCGAGCTGACGCCGGAAGAGAAGCTGCTCCACGCGATCTTTGGCCGTGCCGGCGAAGACGTCAAAAACGACAGCTTGGATGTCCCCTCTGGATGCGAGGGCATCGTCATCGACACGCAACGGTTCAGCCGCCGCGCCAGCATGACGGAAGAGGAAAAGAAGACCTTCGACAAGGAAAGAAAAGACGTAGAGAACAACTGCATCAAAAAGATCGCCGATCAGTTCCGTTCGCTGGTCAACGATCTGAGCGTGGCACTCGAGAAGCCACAGCTGAAAGACAATCTCAGCAACAAGATCCTGGGCCAGGACAAAGACGATCGCGTCATCATGGAGCAGGCCCAGCATTTCAAGCTGGATAATCTTGATGTCCGCTCGCCGGAAAAGAAAACGAAGGTTCACGAAGTCTTTGAACGGCATCGCGAACGTCTGGAGTTTCTGTTCGACGACAAAGAACGGAAGCTCAACTCGCTGAATCGCGGCGACGAGCTGCCAAGCGGCGTGCAGCAAATGGTCAAGATCTATATCGCTACCAAGCGACAGATCTCCGTCGGCGACAAGATGGCCGGTCGGCACGGCAATAAGGGTGTTATCAGCAAGATTCTCCCCGTCGAAGATATGCCTTATCTTGCCGACGGTACGCCGGTTGACATATTGCTCAATCCGCTTGGTGTGCCTAGCCGTATGAACGTCGGTCAGATTCTCGAGACGCATCTTGGCTGGGCGGCAGCGAAGCTCGACTTCAAGGCTGTCACGCCGGTGTTCGATGGAGCTACCGAAGAAGAAATTCGCAAATGCCTCATCGAGGCCGGCATCGACGAGAGCGGCAAGACGTACCTGTACGATGGCCGCACCGGCGATCGCTTCGAGCAAAGAGTAACCGTCGGTTACATCTACATGCTCAAGTTGCATCACCTTGTCGATGACAAGGTCCATGCGCGAGCGACCGGCCCCTATTCGCTTATCACCCAGCAGCCCTTGGGTGGCAAGGCACGATTCGGCGGCCAGCGCTTTGGCGAAATGGAAGTGTGGGCTCTGGAGGCGTATGGAGCCGCCTACATTCTGCAAGAGCTGCTCACCGTGAAGTCGGACGACGTCGAAGGCCGGACCAAGATTTACGAATCGATGGTCAAGGGCGAGAACACGCTGGAAGCCGGCACCCCTGCCAGCTTCGACGTGCTCACCAACGAAATCCGCGGCCTTGCCTTGAATATGCAGTTAGAGAAAAAGCGTATCTAAGTTGTCTTTTGTTGAGTCAGGTGGGGCGGTGTCGTGGCAGTCGATACCGCCCCACCTTGAGTCGGCGAAAGATCCCGTCCGAGCGGGCCTGATTAGGAGTGCGTGCCATGAATTCCGGTGACATTAATTATGACCGCATCAATGATTACGGGGCCGTGCGCATCAGTCTGGCCAGCCCCCACGACATACGCAGCTGGTCTTTCGGCGAAGTAAAAAAGCCCGAGACAATCAATTATCGCACCTATCGTCCAGAAAAAGACGGCCTGTTTTGCGAAAAAATCTTCGGCCCTGAAAAGGACTGGGAATGTTCTTGCGGCAAATACCGCGGTATGAAATACAAGGGGATGATCTGCGACCGGTGCGGCGTCAAAGTGACGCATAGCCGCGTTCGCCGGAAGCGCATGGGCCATATCGAGTTGGCTGCGCCTGTGGTCCATATCTGGTTTTTCAAAGCGATGCCCTCGCGCCTTGGCACGCTCCTGAACATGAAGACGACCAGTCTGGAAAAGATCATCTATTTCCAGGATTACGTCGTCATTGATCCAGGTCCAAATGAGACGCTGAAAAAACATCAGCTTCTCACGGAGGATGATTACCGCAAGGCCCGGGAGCAATTGGGCGATACCTTCCAAGCCGAGATGGGCGCGGAAGCTGTAAAGAAGCTGCTCGAGTCGCTCAATCTCGCCGATCTCGCGATCGAGCTGCGGCAGCTTCTCGACGCGGAAATGGTGAAAGGCAAGCCATCCAAGCAGAAATTGCGCGACCTCGTCAAGCGCCTCAAAGTCGTCGAGGCGCTGCGCGACAGCGGCTTGGGCGGCCCACAGAACAAATGTGAGTGGATGGTACTGGAGTGCATCCCGGTCATTCCGCCCGATCTACGACCGCTTGTGCTGCTCGACAGCGGAAACTTCGCCACCAGCGACTTGAACGATCTCTATCGTCGTATCATCAATCGCAACAATCGACTGAAGAAGCTCGTCGATCTTAACGCGCCGGAGGTCATTATCCGCAATGAAAAGCGGATGTTACAACAGTCCGTCGATGCGCTCTTCGACAACAATCGTTGCAAGCGCCCGGTGCTAGGCTCCAGCAATCGCCCGCTCAAGTCGTTGACCGACATGATCAAGGGCAAGCAGGGCCGCTTCCGCGAAAACCTGCTCGGCAAGCGCGTCGATTACTCGGCTCGCTCCGTCATTGTCGTCGGCCCCGACCTTAAGCTCCATCAGTGCGGGCTGCCGAAGAAAATCGCGCTCGAGTTGTTTCAGCCGTTCATTATTCGTCGTCTCAAGGAACTCCAACACGCTGACACTATCAAATCTGCCAAGAAGATGTTGGAGCGCAAGGACGACAAGGTTTGGGATATTCTCGAAGAGGTCATCAAGAATCATCCGGTGTTGCTCAATAGGGCCCCGACGCTGCATCGCATGGGTATCCAGGCGTTCGAGCCAGTGTTGATCGAAGGCAATGCCATCCGCATCCATCCGCTCGTTTGCAAGGGCTTTAACGCCGACTTTGATGGCGATCAGATGGCTGTGCATCTGCCGTTGTCGATCGAGGCCCAGGTTGAAGCGACCGTGTTGATGATGTCGACCAACAACGTTTTCAGTCCGGCGAATGGCCAGCCGATCATCAGTCCGTCGCAGGACATCGTCATGGGTTGCTACTATCTGACGGCGATGCGCGGCGAGCTGGGCGAAAGCGGCGAAACTGGCGAAGGCAAGGTTTTCGCCAGCCCCGCCGAGGTTTTGACCGCGTTCGCGCAGAAGAAACTCGGCGTTCATGCCCGCATTTACGTCCGTCAACCGATGGGCTACAAGACCATCAAAACGCCGGGCGCTTTGCGCTTCAAGGCCGGCGAGATGGTCACGTGGGAAGAGTTTTCCAAAGAAGAAGCTCGTCTCAAGATTGCCAAGAAAGAGCAGCCGCACGTCGAAGAGTCGTATTCGAAAAAAGTCATCGGCGAGATTCGCGTCGAAAAGGGCAGCAAAGACGACTACGTCGATCGCAAGCCCAACGGACTGATCTTCACGACCGTCGGCCGTGTCGTCTTCAACGACATTCTCGACAAGCGCATGGCTTTCTATGACCTGGCTCTCACGAGCAAACGGTTGCAGCGCATCATCGCCGATTGCTACCTGATCCTTGGTCGTCGTGAGACGATCGAGCTGCTAGACCGCATGAAGGAAGTCGGCTTCCGCGAATCGACCCGTTCCGGCCTGAGCTTCGCCACCGATGATCTACGCACGCCGGAGAATAAGGAAACGGTTCTGAAAGAGGCCGAGAAAAAAGTCGAGTGGTTCCGCAAGCAGTACGATCGCGGCAACATCACGGAACTCGAGCGCTACAACAACATCATCGACCTCTGGACGCATGCCCGCGATCAGATCACGTCACAGATGATGGAAGATCTCAAGAATGATCGCCGCAAGGACGAGAAGGGCGACATTCGGCCGTATTTGAATCCGATCTACCTCATGGCACATTCGGGCGCCCGCGGTGGTACGGAACAGATTCGCCAGCTGGCCGGCATGCGCGGCCTAATGGCCAAGCCGAACGGAACTATCATCGAGACGCCCATCAAGGCGAATTTCCGCGAAGGCCTCTCCGTATTGGAGTATTTCAGTTCGACTCACGGTGCCCGTAAGGGCCTCGCCGATACGGCTTTGAAGACCGCTGACTCGGGGTATTTGACGCGTAAGCTTGCCGACGTCGCGCAGAACGTGGTCATCACGATGCACGACTGCCTGACAACTCAGGGCGTGGGCAAGGGCGTCGTCTATAAGGGCGAGCAGATCGACCGTCCGCTCTCGGAAGTCATCCGCGGCCGGGTCAGCCGTAATACGATTTCGAATCCCGTCAGCGACGTCGAGATCGTCGCGGAAAACGACATGGTCTCCTGGGAAGCGGCTCGCGAGATCGAGCGGCTCGGCATCGATAAGATTCTCGTGCGCAGCCCAATGACCTGCCAGGCGCCGCTCGGCGTTTGCCGTCTTTGCTACGGCATGGATCTGTCAACTGGGTCCCTCGTCGAAGAAGGCATGGCAGTCGGTATCATCGCCGCTCAATCAATCGGCGAACCAGGCACGCAGCTAACCATGCGTACCTTCCACGTCGGCGGCGTGGTCAAGCGTGAAGTCGGCGACAGCGACCATAAGGCTAAAAAGGCCGGTACCGTCAAGTTTGATGGCATCAACGATGTCCGTAACGACAAGGGCGAACATATCGCTCTGTGCCGCAACGGTCAGATCCACATAATCGGGCCGAAGGGCGTGACGCTCGAGAGCTTCATCGTTCCTAATGGCTCCGAACTGCGGGTGGACAATGGCCAGCAGGTGGCCGTGAGCCAAGTGCTCTGTAAATGGGATCCGCATACGACACCAATCGTGGCCGAGTTCAAAGGCGTGATCTTCTTTGAGGATGTCATCGAAGATATGACTCTCCGCAAAGAACGCGACGACGCGACTGGTGCCGAGCGTTGGGTCATAATGGAACACAAGGGTGATCGCCATCCGCAGATCACCCTGAAGGATGACCGTGGCCAGATTCTGACGACTTACTACTTGCCGGAAAAGGCGTTCCTAGAAGTCCGCGATGGCATGAAAGTCGGTCCGGGTACGCTGCTTGCGAAAACGTCGCGCGAAGCCGCCGGCACGCAGGACATCACCGGCGGTCTGCCCCGCGTTACGGAAATCTTCGAGGCACGCACGCCGCGCGATCCCGCGAAGATGGCCGAGGTCGCCGGCGTTGTCCGGCTGGGCGACAAGAAGCGCGGCAAGCGTATCATCTATGTTCAGCCTGCCGACGACCACAACAAACCGATGGGCGAGGAACGTGAACATCAAGTGCCGCCGGGCAAGCACCTTCGCGTGCATACCGGTGACCGTGTCAAAGAAGGCGATCGACTAGTCTCTGGCCCGCTCGTGCCTCATGAGATTTTGAAGATCTCTGGTATCGAAGAAGTTCAGCGTTACCTGGTCCACGAAGTGCAAGCCGTCTATCGTGCCCAGCGCGTCGATATCGACGACAAGCATATTGAGATCATCGTCTCGCAAATGTTGCGTAAGGTGAAAGTCGAAACGATGGGCGACACCGGATTGCTGCCGGGCTCGGTCATCGACAAGTTCGCCTTCCGCCATGTCAACGATCGTCTCAAGGATTGCGTGCGCATCAAAGATCCTGGCGACAGCAAATTCGAGAAGGACAAAATCGTCAGCAAGGACGCGTTCGAGGACGAGCGCGTCCGCCTCGAAGTCGATGGCGGCAAGCTGCCTACATTTGTCGCGCCGACGCCGGCGACCTGCTCGACGCAGCTGTTGGGCATCACCAAAGCCGCGGTTCAATCCGAGAGCTTCATCTCGGCCGCGTCGTTCCAGGAGACGACCAAGGTCCTGACCGAGGCGGCCCTGGCCGGAAAGGTCGATTATCTAGTCGGCCTCAAGGAAAACGTCATCCTGGGTCACTTGGTCCCGGCTGGCACCGGCTTCCATATGCATCAGGAAGCGGAAGTCCGCCTCAACGCCGCCGTGGCCCCGATCGACGAGGTCGATGCATTGCCAGAAGAAGTTGAAGAAGCCGAGCAACAATTGGAGGCTACGGCGAAGGAGTAACTCAGCTCCTACGCAATATCCGAGCCTGAAGCGTGAGCGAAGTGCCTTTTTTTGTCTCAAAAAAGCGAAAGGCTTTTCGCTCACGCTTCAGGCTCGGTTGCTTTCTCTGCTTCGCAAAAAATCCCTCTTACTACTCGCCCCGAGCACATCGAGCGATAGGATGGCAATTTGCCATCATCGTGTGAGGTCTGCGAATGAAAGCGCTTGTCAAGCGATATCCGGAAGTTGGCCTTTGGCTCGAGGATGTGCCGAAGCCTGAAATCGGCATCAATGACGTACTGATTCGGGTTCAACGCACGGGAATATGCGGCACCGACGTCCATATCTACAAGTGGGACGCCTGGGCCAGGAAGACGATTCCGGTCCCAATGGTCGTTGGGCACGAATTCGTCGGTGAAATCGTCGCAATTGGCTCCAACGTAGCCGATTTTCGCATCGGCGACATCGTCAGCGGCGAAGGCCACGTCGTCTGCGGTCGCTGCCGCAACTGCCTCGCGGGTCGCCGGCATCTCTGTGCTCACACGCAAGGGGTCGGCGTGAATCGACCGGGGGCTTTCGCCGAATACCTGGCATTGCCGATGTCCAATGTCTGGCATCATCAGGCTGATATCGACTCCGATGTCGCCGCCATATTCGATCCGTTTGGCAACGCCGTGCATACGGCTCTTTCGTTTCCTGTTCTGGGCGAAGACGTCCTCATCACGGGTGCCGGCCCGATCGGCATCATGGCGTGTGCCGTCGTTCGTCATGCCGGGGCTCGTCACGTCGTCATAACCGATGTAAATCCTTATCGCCTCGCGCTCGCCAAGAAAATGGGGGCCACTGTCGCGCTCGACGTGCGCGAAAAGACGATCAAACAGGTGCAAAAGGACCTCGGCATGTCCGAGGGCTTCGACGTCGGCCTTGAGATGTCCGGCAATGCGGACGGCTTTCGCGACATGCTCGCCAGCATGGCGCACGGCGGACGAATCGCCATGCTCGGCATCCCGGAAAAGGAAATGGCGATCGATTGGAATCTCGTCGTCTTCAACATGCTCACGATCAAAGGGATTTATGGACGTGAGATGTACGAGACCTGGTATAAGATGACTGTAATGCTTCAGAGCGGTCTCGATATCAAGCCGATCATCACGCATCGCTATCGATACGATGAGTTTCAAAAGGGCTTCGACGCGATGCTTTCAGGCCAATCGGGCAAGGTGATTTTGGATTGGAGTTAGTTCCACGTTTAGCCGGAAGGCGCGAGCCGCGCACTGTGGGATAGAGTAATCGAATAGCGATCGCCTATCGGCTCGCGGCGAAACGGAGTGAAGGGAAATTATCCTATGCACGCGAACACACGCCGAGGCTTCTTGAAAACCGCAGCCGTAGCGACCGGCAGTCTCGCCGGCGCTGCTGTCGTTGGCCGAGCGGCACGTCGCTGGCGACTCAACTTTGAAAATCGGCCTGATCGGCTGCGGCGGCCGGGGCACGGGAGCGGCGAACAACGCCCTCACCGCTGATCCAAATGTCAAAGTGACCGCGATGGGCGACGCCTTCAGCGACCGCCTCGAGTCGAGCCTGGAGGAACTAAAGAAGCTGTACCCCGAGCGCGTCGCGGTCACGAAAGAGACGTCCTTTGTCGGGTTTGATGCGTATAAACAAGTGATCGATAGCGGCGTTGACGTCGTGATTTTGACCACCCCGCCCCACTTTAGACCGGCGCACCTCAAATATGCAGTGGAAAAGGGCAAGCATTGCTTCTGCGAGAAACCCGTTGCCGTCGATGCCAAGGGTGTCGCGTCGGTCCTCGAATCAGCCCGGGAAGCGACCAAGAAAGGCCTGTCGCTGATGTCGGGCTTTTGCTATCGCTACGATCTTCCCAAGCGCGAGACGATAAAACGGATCCACGACGGCGCAATTGGGGACATTCTCGTCATTCAGGCCAATTACAACACCGGCGGCATCTGGCATTACAATCGCAAACCGGGTTGGAGCGACATGGAATGGCAAATGCGCAATTGGTACTACTTCGTTTGGCTGTCAGGCGATCATATCGTCGAGCAACACGTTCATAACCTCGACAAAGCCTCTTGGGCTCTCCACAATCAGACGCCGATCGCCGCGGTTGGTGCCGGCGGGCGGACCCAGCGAACCTCGCCCGATTTCGGCAACATCTTCGATCATCACTCCGTCGTCTTTGAGTTCGCCAACGGGGTCAAGTTGTTCTCGTATTGTCGGCAATGGGAGCGTTGCGCCAACGACGTGTCCGACCATCTGATTGGCACCAAGGGCAGCGCCCAGCTGATGAAACACACGATCACCGGCGAGTCGAAGAAATGGAAATACCAGGGACCGGAACCCTCCATGTATCAGGTCGAACACGATGAGCTTTTCGCCGCCCTGTCGCCGGAAGAGTAGTCAACGACTTGGCTTTTATCGCCAATAGCACGCTGATGGCGATCATGGGTCGCACGGCGACCTACACGGGCAAGCGCGTCACGTGGGAACAGGTCGTAAACTCCAAGGAAGATCTTAGTCCGCCGAAATACGAGTGGGGGCCGCTGAGCGTTGCGCCGGTGCCAGTTCCTGGGCGGGGGTAAGAAAAAATACGGGCCGCATAACAATGTTTTTATATAGCCGCCGGCTTGCGGGCGGTCCAAACAGGGGCGCCGTCGGCGAGCCGGCGGCTATATAAAAGAGCAAGTGCGTTAGCGCACGCTCTTCAACCACACCCCAAACTCCGGCAATTCTCGAATTCGCTGTAAGCGCGGCTCGGTTTCCAGTTTCTTCCGCGCCGTGGCGCCGCGATAATAGTTATGCTTATCCGCCATCTTGAGCAGCTCAAACGCCGTTCGATCATAACCCTCCACGAGCGCCTTGCGGTCCTCAACGGCCATCTTCGTGTCGTGAGCATAGCCGTCGGCGATGTCCGCATAGGCGCACGCCATCGCAAAAAATAGGGCGACGGCTGTGCCTTCATACTCTTTGCTCTGCCGGCCCGCGTCGATGTCGTTGGTAGTGCGACACAATAGATCGATCGAATGACGCACCAGTTCCTGCGCGCGGCGGCGCTGCTCATCGGCGCGGTCGCGTTCTTTTTCCGCATATTTCTTTGCGTTAATCGCATCATCACGTTCGGTCTTTAGAACGGCGCTGTATGAAATCAGGATCGCGGCGAGGGCAACGACGCTCAAAAAGCTGACAGAGATCAGCGCTGCCAGGGTGGGCTTGCGCCACACCCATTTGCGAGCTTTCTCCAGAGACGAAATGGGCCGGGCCAAAATGGGCTTGCCGTCCAGATAGCGCTGCAGGTCGTCCGCAAGTGCGCCAGCGGTGGCGTAGCGCTTTGCCGGTTGCTTTTCGAGACATTTGAGACAGATTATTTCCAAATCGCGAGGCACGCCGTTGAGCGACACTGGTTCTTGCGTGCGGACTCTAATTAGAGTGTCAAACACCGTCGGTCCGCGAAACGGCGGAACGCCCGAAAGACACTCGTAAAGAATCGCACCTAAAGCATAGACATCCGTTGTCACACCGATTTTGCTCGTTTGACCTGAGGCTTGTTCCGGGGCCATGTAACTAGGTGTTCCAAGAATCGCGCCCGTCAACGTTTGCGACGTCGGCGGATCGACAAGGCGACCCAAGCCGAAGTCGGTGATTTTGGGAATGATTGTCTCTGTGCTTGGCACAATTCCCTCCGTCGATCCGAGGAGAATGTTCCCTGGTTTCAGATCGCGATGCAGGATCCCGCGTTTATGGGCATGGTCCATCGCGGTTGCCAAAGTTTTGACCAAGGAGGCAGAAGAGAGGCTGTCCATTAAAGCGGAACCGGCCAGCTTTTTGGCAAGAGTGTCACCGGCAACGTATTCCATTGCGAAAAAAGGCACGCCCTCGTCTTCGCCAATTTCGTAAATGGGCACGATATTGGGATGGTTCAATTGCGCGACCAGTTTGGCCTCGTTCAGGAAACGCGCTTTCTGGTCTGGGCTCGTGTTAGCGGTGCCGCCAATCATCTTGAGGGCGACCAGGCGATTCAACGCCAGATGCCGCGCGAGGTAGACGACTCCCATACCGCCGAAGCCGATGATTTTTGAGATCTCGTAATTGGCAATTGTAGGCAATATGTCGCGCGATAGCGTCGGCTCGTCTGAAACAGGTAGCCGTTCGGATAGTGAGAAAGCAACGGGACTAGCACCGAGCGATGCGTTCTCGACTTCGAGTCCCAGCAACCCTTCCATCGCTTCAATGGCCGCGATGCGTCGGTGTAGCTCGGGGAGCAAATAAGGGGTGTCGAGTGTCAGTTGATATGCCAGCGCCGAGCCGCCTGTTTGGCGCAAATCTTGCCAACGCAATAAGTGTTCGGCCAAGACCTCGTCACGGTCCAGTTCGTCGTTCACGGCTCACCCCCTCGGCCATTGGTCGCGGAGCATATCATGGAGCTTAACCAGCAATGCCTGCCAGCGCCGCTGTAGCGTGCGGACTGACACCTGTAAGACGATCGCCGCTTCGACTTGTGTCAGTCCTTGATAATAGAGCATATCAACCAACTCACGCTCGTCGTGCTTCAGCGTCTGAATCCGTTCGTGAAACTCAAACCAGGCCATGATGGCGCTGGGCTCGAGTGATTGGTTGGCCGGCTCAGGTGCGTTGGCGCCGCTATCGTGATGGGCGCCGAGGCCTTCAGGCCCGTAATAATGCCGCGTCAGGTCAAGCAATTCTCGGCGTATCTGGCGAGCGCTCAATGCAAGGAATTCGCGCGTGTTGACCGGCTGAACCTGCTCCAAGGCTTTGAGAAGGCGAAGCGCCGCGTTCTGTAACACGTCATCGGTCCCGGCCCAACGGCGGACGCCGGGAAAGCCACGCAACATTTTTCGTGTCAAGTGTTCAAGGCGATTGCCGAAGTGGCGAAAGAGTTCGTTACGAGCCGCCGCGTCGCCGCCGCGCATCCGATCAAGGCAGGCAAGCAAGAGATGGGTCTGCGAATCCGGTCGTTCCTGCGCTCCCACGACGAGCCCTCCTCGGATCTGCCCGGAACGCCACTGGGCTGGGGCGCGAGCAACACGCAATGGAGTTTGCCGCATTCTCTTTTTTGCAGCTGCCAACGGCAGCCCGCCTTCAAGTGGCAACGCGCCTCCGTTTTACCATATAGCTCGTGAGGCGGCCAAGAACTTCCCTCCGTATTACGCTTGACATCCAGCCTTGGTGCTATCCGACGTTTGGTTATCGAACACCAGCAAGAATTTTGGCAGCTTCCTGGCGGCGATGGGCATTCCTATAAATAGAGGAGTTTTGTCTGGTTAGCGTCGAGCTAACCCAAGTTAGACACTTTTTGTTCTGGGCAAAGGACTTGCGTTCAATTTGAGGGGGTTTATTTCACTACATTTGAATCGCTTCATCGACTCGCCGAAGGCGGCGGGGAAGGGTCAGACCCAGGCGGTTCAACAGCACGCTTTGTGATTCGTCCGGCTCCGTCACGCAGCGCAAGGTAATCTTTCTCTTTTGCCCGCTACCCGGAGACTGGGCATTGAGCGTTATGTCCCCGCATTTGAGCTTCGCCATTTCCTCGATTAGCGTGCGTGGCGCGTTACCTAGGCCTGCGTTCTTCATCCACCCCGCCAGGGTCTTCCACATCGCATACGCCAAAAAGCACACCAAAATGTGGGCCTTGACGCGGTCTTCTTTCTGGTGCCAGATCGGGCGGATCGCCAATTCGTCCTTCGTGATGCGAAAGGCCCATTCGGCTTCCGTCAGTTGGATATAACGCTTCCACAAAGTCGCTGCATCCACATCTGTCAGGTTACTGCGGAGCAAGTAGCAACCGTCGCTCAATTTCGACCAGTCGCCGAATTTCTCATTGCGTCGCCAGGTGATTTCGAGATGGGCTTTGCCTCGGGGCTGCGTCAACTTCTTGATCGTCACCTCAAAGGCATGCGATGCACGCCAGTTCCGCTCTTTCAGCCGGCCCAGTCGCTCGCCCGCGATGGCTTCATCCTTCAATCGCCCCGCTTCCGCCGCGGCCTGCATCTTCTGTAATCCGGCCTCCATTCTCGCCGTGAACTTCTCATGCATCGCCTGCTCCTTGAGGCGGCGATCGGCACTGCGGGCCAGGATAAACGTCTCTTGACCCTCCGGCCCCGGCACCAGTTTTACTTCAACACCCTCCTGCACCGTTGTCCAATCATCCGCATTGATGTGTTGTTCGAACTGCCGCAGCATCTGCTTGGGAGTGCCCACAATGTACTTCCCGCCACGCTCCCGCAGGAACTTCAGATTCGCTTCACTGACCATGCCGCGATCCATCATCCACACTCGATTCAAGCTGCCATGTTTCCGCTCCATCGACTCGATCATCTGCTGCACTGTTTTGCTGTCATGCGTGTTGCCGGCAAAGACCTCATAGCCGAGCGGAAAGCCGTCTTCCGTGACTACCAATCCGATGCATACTTGCGGCCGGTCGCCCCGCGAATCGCGCGAGTAGCCGAGCTTGGCCATCGGGCAGCCTTCCATGTCTCCTTCGAAATAGGTGCTGGTCACGTCGTAGAGGAGCAAATCACATTTCAAGGCAAACAGCTCGCCCAGGCGTTGCCGCAGATGCTTTTCCAGCGTTTCCTTGTGCGGCAAGAGATGATCGTGTCCCTTATACAAGCGATTCGTATGCACTTGTTCGCATGTGACGCCCAGCAATTCATCCAACGCTGTTCGCCGATACCAGGTGTCGGCAATATGCAACTCACTCGAGGGTTCGCAGAAACGCGCGATGGTAAGGATGCAAGCCACCGTAGCCCACGACACTTCTTCGCGTCCGGACTCGATCTTCTCTTCCAACAACTCATCGAGGCCCAGCATCCGCCACAGACCCCGAGCCAACCAGACATCACCAAAATCACGAGGCCGCTCGAGCCGAATGCTGCTGAGTTTGACCAGCACGGGCTCATCATCGCGTGGGGTATCGCAACAGGGCGGATCGAACAGGGTGGGTTGCGGCCTTCGTTGGTTCGCTTCGCCGTTGAGATGCGAACACAGTTGGGTCCAGCCGTCCTGCTCGGTGCCGTCCAACTCACCCAAATAGGCCACGATGCGTTGACGCGATCCTTTGGCCGTTCGGTACGACTCGGCCAAGGCCCAGTAAGTGTGCGGCTTGCCGTTCTTGTGTCGCTCGAAGCGTCTGAGAAACATGTGCGTCTCCGGGCACGATTCGACATCGTGACCAAAATCGCACAAGGGGAGAGGACCTGTCAACGAGGTAGGTCTTCACTACATCGGGATTGGCGGATCGATTCCTTGTGGTTACAGGACTTACGTTCGATTTTGGGGTCGAAAAAACCAAAACGACCGACAAAGTGTCTAACTTGGGCTAATTAGATAGGATTTCTAGGACTTGTCGCGATAGCGGCGACGTTTCAATGTCGCAACGCCGCCCCTGTCGTACAACGAAGTCGACCCGTAGCCTGGAGGAGCTCTATGAGCGACATGACTGTGATTATTGCTATTTCCGCCGTCGTGTTCGTCGGCGTCATCGTGGCAATCATCAAAATGAATAGTGAAGAGGGCAAGTGATCCGCTCGTCCGCCTACAAACCTTGCTCTTGCTACGAGTCGCATCGACGGCGATTTCGAGATTTGCGGCTCAGCATTGAATTGCGAGTGTGATCTAAGCCCATTAGTCGTTCGAATCACGGCCTGACGCCCGACGAACCGTGACCCGGTTGGTCGCCGTGCATCGTGCGTAATCGAAGGACGTTATTCCGGGCTGGTCCCGGCTACTTCTTGTCCAGATCATTCAGCAATTGTTGGTACTCGGCTAATTTCGGATCCTCCGGCTTGAGCAAGGCTATCCCGCGCTTGAGCGATGCCGCCGCTTCTTCATGCTTGCCTTGCTCTGCCAATTTGCGCCCAAGATTCAGATGCGGCTCGGGCAAATCCTCGTCGATTTCAATGGCCTTGCGAAATGCGGCGATCGCATCGTCCTGTCGATCTTGCTTCGAATAAGCGACCCCCAAATTGAGGTACACAGGAGCGTTATTCGGCTTCAGCGCAAGCGATTTTTTGTAATTGACGATCGCATCATCAAAGCGATTCTGCTTTGCCAAAGCCAATCCGAGTTTATGGTAGCCTTCTACGTGTTTTGGATTGGCCGCCACTGTTTTCTCGAAGCATTGCAAAGCTTCGTTCCAGCGATTCTTGAGCAGCAGAATGTTGCCGAGGTTGTATTGAGCCGTCGGGTTTGCCGGCTCGAGTGCGACCGCCTTTTTAAAGCAGAGAAGCGCATCATCCAAACGTTCCTGCCGTTGATACACCATTCCTAGCCGCAGATGGGCGGTCGCCAACTTAGGGCTGGCATCGATCGCTTTTTGATAATGACGAATCCCTTCCTCTAAATTACCTCGCATCACGTGGATTATTGCGATGTTGTAATTCGCATCCGCGAAATTCGGGTCCCATTCGAGAGCCTTGGAATACGAAGCGAACGCTTCATTGTTTGAACCTTGTTGGGCGAACACAATTCCAAGGTTGTTGTGCGCCTTGGTGTAATTCGGTTTGATTTCAATGGCACGCTTGAATGCGAGAACGGCCTCCTCTTTTTGACCTTTCATCATCAGGGCGATCCCGAGATTAAATTGAATCTCCGCGAGTTCCGGCGCACATTCGGCCGCTTTTTTGAGCGAGACGATGGCGTCGTCAATTGCTCCTCTTCCACGCTGAATGACGCCTAAACCGTTCCACGCCAAACCAAATTTCGGATCGCATTCGATAGCTGTCCGATACGAGCTGACGGCTTCGTCCAAGCGTTTTTCCGCGACGCGAGCCTCGCCAATGAACGTGTGCGTCCGCGCCGAGCGGGGGTGCTCCTCCAGGGCTCGCTGATAGGCAAACGCCGCCTCGGCTTTTAGCCCTTTAATGTTTAGGGCGACGGCCAGATTGAGCTGAGCCGGCTCGCTGTGAGGCCGGATGGCCAGGGCGGCCAAGCTATGTCGCAGCCCCTCATCCAGTTGTTGCGGAGTTCGTTTCTCATGAGCGAACAATAAAGCGGCCAATTCGAAGTGCATCCAAAAATCGCTTGGATACTGTTGCGTTCCGAATCTCAGTAGGTCCAATGCCTCATAAAACTTGCCATGATCGCAGCAAGCAATTGCCAAATACAAGATCTTCTCAGGTCGTTGGCGCTGGTCGATCGTTTCCTTTATCACGTTCTGAATGGCAGGCGTCTCTCCGCTCTCAATAGCGCTGCGCCAGCGATTGTCCAGCGAGTTCGCGTCCGGATCGATCAATGTCAGAAGCCGGGCAAGGCGGCGGCGTTCCGATGCGTCCGGCGTCTTGGCCTCCCAGAACGCGAGCGCAGCGCGAAGTCGTTCGCGCTGAGAGCTCTGCTGAATTCGCTCAGCTATCTCGGCGGGATCGGCGTCCAAAATCGCGAGGCCATAGGCATTAAATGCTTGAGAGAACCGACGAGCCATCGTTTTTCCGTCCAGACGCATCGACGGGGCCTCGACCAGCTGCAGATGGATCTCTTCCAAAGTGACGAGAAGAGAATGGAGCCGATTCGCGTCGGCCAATTCCATTTGAAGTTGTTGGAGCTCTTGATGAAGGCTATCGCTGACATCGTTGCTATCCACGAGCTTTTGTGCTTGCTCGGCCGTCGCGCGAGCCAACGAAAGCACGTGGTCCCATTCCTCGGGCTGATCGCCGAGTTGCACCGCGCGCAAAGCCAGCTCTTTCGAGTCTCGCAACGAGACCTTTACGCGACCTTCGGCGTTTGCCTGCCGTTGCAGACTGCCAGCTTTCTCGGACTGATACCACCACGCTCCCACGCCTGTAAGAGCGACGAGCACCAAAGCAACGGCGGCTAATGCAAATGTCAGTCGGCGCCTTTTCCTCTCTTCTTTGGCTGTCGTGACGGCGACCGCGCTCGGCTTCCGCCTGGCGGAGACGCTGTTGCACTCCGGCTAGATATGCGTCGACCCATTTCACGACCACTCCGGCATTGCGCGGTCTATCGGTTCTTGCAGCTGCTAGGCAGCATTTGCAAAGCTCAACCAAGTCATTGTCGGCCCCACAGTTTGTCAGCCGGGCGCGGGCATCGGCGAGGTCCCCGTTTTCAGCGCGCTCGCAGATTTCGCTTTTCTTGCCGCGATAGGGCGGCTCGCCCGTCAGAATCACGCAAAGGATGGCGCCGAGGCCAAAGACATCTGTGCGCTCGTCCAGAGCGCCCAGTTCGCCGCGTGCCTGCTCCGGCGAGATGTAGGCCGGGGTCCCGAGCATGCGCCCCGGATGGGAAACTAGATCGGCGCCGCTAGCAACGAGCCTTGGGACCGCCTCGCTTCACGCTTCCGGTGATGCGCTGCCGCGGACTTTCGCCAGGCCCCAATCCATGACCTGAACTTCACCGAAAGCGCCGACCATTATGTTCTGCGGCTTGAGATCGCGATGCATTACGCCGCGCGAATGGGCGTACGCCATTGTCTGGCAGATCAACTTGAAAATGCCTAAGAAGCGCGGCAGGTCTTCGGACGGCGAGGACCGCCCTTTGAATAGCTCCGATAACGTTCGGCCTTCAATCAGCTTCATGGCGAAGAAGGGGCGACCATCTTTCAGGACGCCAATTTCAAATACAGGCGGGATTCCCGGATGCTGCAGCTGGCCTGTGAGGCGCGCCTCCTCGCCGAAGCGCTGGCTCATCGCCGGCAGCGACCGATAATCTTCGCGCAGGACCTTGATCGCGAGGAGACGATTCAAAACCGGGTCGTGCGCTCGGAAGACCGCTCCCATGCCGCCGTGCGCGATCTCGCCTTGAATGAGAAAGCGGCCCGCCGCCGTCAAAGGCGCCGGCGCCAGCTGCGATCTTGGAATCTTGGTGTCGTTGCTATTGCTTCCGGGCGGGTTGGTCGATTTCGGAGCCAGCCGGCCGCTACTCGAGTGAGCGGCGACGGCTTCGCCAACGAGATCGGCATATTGCGGAAGACGCTGGCAGAAATCGCCCGCCGTGCTTGGTTCGTTGTTGCGCACACGATAATCCAGCTCGAGGGCGAGTAGCTCGTGCAAAAGAGCGGGCCGATCAGCCTCGGCCGCTTGGCCTAGAAAATCCTCTATCCGAGGTCTTTCACCCGCCATCCAGGCCAACTCAAATCGGTCACAAAGGGGATCGAGGCGCGCGGCGAGGCCGGGAGGAAGCATCTCGAGACGATCGATCGGCTGACGGCTCATTCGGTGATTTCCTTAGCCCACAGTTCCCGTATCACGATGAGCTTTCGGGCCACCGTGCGCGGCGACCGCCCCAATCGTTCCGCGATCTCGTCTACAGTATACCCTTCCATCTGCCAGACTGCGATGGAGCGCAGATCGTCGTCGCCTAGCTTGGCTAACAGCCGCCGGCATTCTTCCGCCACTTCCGCGGACAATTCGGGTGACGGGTCTGACCCGATCAGGGCAGCAATTCCTTCGACGTCGCCGTCGATCTGGAATCGGGCAAGATCGGCCTCGGACATCACCCGGCCGCCGCCGCGCTTGGCCCGGCGCTCGTCTCGCACCTGGTGAGCCGCTTTTCGTGACGTGAGAACGAGCAAGAGGCGCCAGAGGTCGCGGCGGTCGTCCAAGCGCGGAAAGCGCCCCTGCTCTGCTCCACGACAAAAGCTGTCAAAGGCGCTGAGTGCGACGTCTTCTTCATCCGCCACTCGTTTTGGGGTGTTCGAGAGAGCCGAGCGCGCGGCTGACAAGCAAATGAAAATAGCGCTCCCATAAAGGCTGGGCCGCCTCGCGGTCGCCTTCTTGGAGCTTGCTGAGCCAATGAGTAATCGAGCCGTCCGTCGACATGGGACGAGAAATCTCTCAAAGCCCATTCGGAACAGGTCAAGTTTAGGAAATGCGATGGAGAGCGTCACAAATCTTGGGTGAGTTACCGTATTACTCTAACGTTACAGCTTAGAAGCGTCAAGAATTTGTCCCGCTCTCTGTTTGCAGTCCCATCCAGTCCGTAACACAGTATGAACCGCGCCCACGGCGTTGCTGCGCACGGCGGACGCTACCTCGCCTTCCTTCGACCTGGGAAACTCGATCACGATGCCTCGCCGTACTGACATAAAAAAGATCCTGATTATCGGTTCAGGCCCCATCATCATCGGCCAAGCTTGCGAATTTGACTACAGCGGGACGCAAGCTTGTAAAGCACTGCGCGAGGAAGGGTACGAAGTCGTGCTGGTCAATTCCAATCCAGCCACGATCATGACCGATCCCGAAACGGCGGATCGGACCTATATCGAGCCAATAACCTGGGAAGTTTTGGCCAAAGTCATTGAGCGGGAACGGCCCGACGCAGTGCTGCCAACCGTCGGTGGACAGACCGCGCTCAACACCGCGATGGACCTACACAAGCATGGCGTCTTGAAAAAGTACAACGTCGAAATGATCGGCGCTACGCCCGCGGCCATCGACATGGCGGAGGACCGTGACAAGTTCAAGCAGGCGATGGCACGCATCGGCGTCGCCGTGCCACGGAGCGGCCTCGCGCGCAACATGGTCGAGGCCGAGCGCATTCGCGAGGAGATCGGCCTGCCCTGCGTCTTACGACCGAGTTTCACGCTAGGCGGCAGCGGCGGCGGCATCGCTTATAACCGCGCCGAATTCACCGCCTTGATCGCGCGTGGCCTCGATCTCAGCCCGGTCAGCCAGGTGTTGATCGAGGAATCGGTGATCGGCTGGAAGGAGTACGAGCTGGAGGTGATGCGCGACAACGCCGACAACGTCGTCATCGTCTGCTCGATCGAGAATTTCGACCCGATGGGCGTTCACACTGGCGACTCCATCACGGTCGCCCCGGCACAGACGCTGACGGACAAGGAATACCAGCGCATGCGTGATTTCGCGCTGGACATCATCCGCGAGATCGGCGTCGAGACCGGCGGCAGTAACATTCAGTTCGCCATCAACCCCGAAAACGGCAATCTCATCGCCATCGAGATGAACCCGCGCGTATCGCGGTCGTCGGCTCTGGCCTCCAAGGCGACAGGATTCCCCATAGCCAAGATCGCCGCGAAGCTCGCGATTGGCTATCGCCTTGATGAGCTGCGCAACGACATCACGCGCGAGACGCCCGCCTGCTTCGAGCCGACGATTGATTACGTCGTCACCAAGATCCCGCGTTGGGCGTTTGAGAAATTCCCCGACGCCGACCCGACGTTGACGACGCAGATGAAATCGGTCGGCGAGACGATGGCGATAGGCCGCACCTTCAAGGAGTCGCTGCAGAAAGCCTTGCGCGGGTTGGAGACCGGCCGCTTCGGCCTTGGCTGCGATGCCAAGGACCTATGGGGCACGGCTCAGTTCCCGACTATGGACGAGATTCGAGCCAAATTGTCGATACCGACCGCGGAGCGGATCTGGTTTGTCCGCTATGCACTGAAGGCGGGCCTGACCGTCGAAGACGTATTCGCGGCGACAAAGATCGACCCCTGGTTCTTGCACAACATCGAAGAGCTAATCGCCTTGGAAAATCGCCTCCGCGACGCCGGTGCGGCGCAGGGCGGCAACTGGGACGACGCGGCGACGCGGGCACTTCTCTTCGAGGCCAAGCAAAATGGCTTCTCCGATCGGCAGATCGCCTTTCTGTGGCGTGCGACCGAGTCGGAGATCCGCCGCGTCCGCAAGTCGCTTGGCGTCATCCCCAGCTTCAAGCGTGTCGATACCTGCGCGGCTGAGTTCGAAGCCTATACGCCCTATTATTATTCGACCTATGAGGCTCCCTTCGAACAAATCGATGCGCCAAATGAGCCGCATTTTGACGATGAGACCCGTCCCTCATCGGGCAAGCCTCGCATAATGATTCTTGGCGGCGGGCCCAACCGCATTGGTCAGGGAATCGAGTTTGATTATTGCTGTTGCCAGGCATCCTTCGCCCTGCGCGAGGCGGGCTTCGAGACCATTATGGTCAACTCGAACCCGGAGACCGTCTCGACCGACTATGACACGAGCGATCATCTCTTCTTCGAGCCGTTGACGGCGGAAGATGTATTGAACATTTGTGATCGCATGACTCCGCAGGGGCTGATCGTCCAGTTCGGCGGCCAGACGCCGTTGAACCTGGCGCGGCGCTGGAGGCGGCTGCGCGCCGATCATTGGTACCAGTGTCGATAGCATTGATGTCGCGGAAGATCGCGAGCGTTTCCAGCTGTTGGTGACGCGGCTGAATTTGAAGCAACCACCCAACGGAACGGCGCTCGACCAGCAGGAGGCTGTCCATGTCGCCCGGCGAATTGGCTACCCGGTCCTCGTTCGGCCGAGCTATGTCCTCGGCGGACGGGCGATGGAGATCGTCTACGACGAGTCGTCGCTGAGCCGTTACGTCGAACGAGCCATGGAGGTATCGCCGGGTAAGCCGATCCTCATCGACAAGTTTTTGGAGTCGGCCGTCGAGGTCGATGTTGACAGCCTGAGCGACGGCCGGCGCACGGTGATCGGCGGTGTGATGCAGCATATCGAAGAGGCGGGCGTGCATTCCGGCGACTCGGCATGCGTGATTCCGCCGCACAGCTTGCCGCCGGCCGTGGTCGATGAGATCCGCCGGCAGACGACGGCGATGGCACAAGATCTCCAGGTCAAAGGGCTGATGAACGTGCAGTTCGCCGTGTCCGGCCTGCGGAACGCGGAGCCGATTGTTTATGTCCTGGAGGTCAATCCGCGCGCCAGTCGAACCGTGCCGTTCGTATCAAAGGCGACAGGCGTGCCACTGGCGCGTTATGCCGCGCTCGTGATGGCGGGCAAGACGCTCGATGAACTCGGCGTCTTTAGCGAGGTGATTCCGAAGCATTACTCGGTCAAGGAAAGTGTCTTTCCGTTCGCCAAGTTCCCAGGAGTCGACATCATCCTCGGCCCCGAAATGCGTTCGACCGGCGAAGTCATGGGGAGCGACGACAGTTTTCCGATGGCGTTCGCCAAAAGCCAAATCGCGGCGTCGGCCGCGTTACCGGCCAGCGGACTCATCTTCGTCTCGGTGTCCGATCGGGACAAAAACGACATGGTCCCGATCGCCTGCTCGCTGACGGAGATGGGTTACACCCTGATCGCCACGCGCGGCACCGCCGCGGTCTTGCGCACAGCCGAAATTGCCGTCAGGGAAGTCCACAAGCTGCAAGAAGGCCGGCCTAACTTGATCGATCTCATTCAAAATCACGAGATCGCTCTGGTCATCAATACGCCGAGCGGCAAGGGAGCGCGGACCGACGAAGGCAAGATTCGAGCCGCTGCCGTAGCTCATGGTGTTACTTGTATCACCACGCTCGCTGCTGCACATGCAGCGGTCGAGGCATGCCGGGCGCTCCGCGAAAGTGGAGCTGACGGTGTGCGCGCTACAGGATCGATTTCCGGTCGTGAGGCGAGCAAAATAAGGACCGGCGCAAATTTGTATAGCCGCAATACCGTTCGTCGAAGGGGTTGGGCGTCCTGCTCACGCAGGCGAGATGCAAAAAATGTCACCCCGGTTTGCATCTCGCTATTTGGCTATAACATGATGCTGCTATTGCTGTTGTAGTGCGCCGAAGGGGCGAGATGCAAACAAATCCGCGGAGAACCCCCCCTTGCATCTCGGTGGGGGCATGACATCCAACTCCTTCGACGACCGGTATTGCATTTAGACGCGAGCCGCCAGGCGAGCGCTGTTGGATAGCGCTAAACCGCAGCGCTCGCCTACCGGCTCGCGGCTAAACAAATTTTCGCGATGATCCACTTCATCTGTTCTTCCCGCTTTCTACGACCTCCGACTTTTCCTTGGGATCTTTCCAGGTCGATGGTTCGTCGACATAGGTGCGGGGCTTCTTCCAGAAGTTGGTGAGCCGCCAGAGGTAGTAGCCGGCCTTTTCTTTGAAGGACAGTTCCGGCCAGGATTCTTTGATAAACTTATGCATATCGGGCGTGATCTCGGGATTTAGCAGCGCCAGCTGAAATCCGGGTTGCGGAAGTCGAGCAGCAGAATCACGCGCTCTTCTGTGCCGTGGTTCCAGACTTCATGCTCGGTGGCGTCGCAGAAGATGGTGACTTTGCCTTGCTGCCATTTGCGCGTCTCGGGGCCGACCCGCATTTCGCAGCCATCGTTGACAATGAGACCAAGGTGGCAGCGAAGAACATATTGCGCCCAGCCGCCGTAGCCGACGTGCGGCTTGATGTGCGTGCCCGGAGCGAGGCGCGAAAACCCGGCCATCACCATGCCCGGAATGCTCTCGACCAGCTTGGTCGTGATCGGGCAGAGGTCGCAGTTTTTGTGACGCTTGTTGCCGAATGCATAGAGGCCGAAGGTGTCCCAACGTCCCTCATAGAGTTGCCCTTCGGGCCAGGCGTGCATTGCCGGATCGGCGGCGACGGCCTGATATTCCTTGAGAATGTCCTGCCAGTTGTCTTCCAGGATTTTCGTACACGGGTATTTGGCGGTTTCTTGGTACATTAATGGTGCTCCAAAGAAAAAGTGACCGCGCAAGGCCAGCGAGGCCACCGAGGACGAGAAGGAGCCAGCGAACTCCCTGGCCGCTGGACGTCGCAGGTAATTTGTAGCAAAACAGCGATCGATGAAGGAATTTTTCTGGCGACGAAAATGTTAAATTTTCCGTACCACGATTGAGCGACAGTCACAACTCCGGAGGCGCGAGGGTAGTCCATGAGTCGTCAGTTGATTTGCGCAAGCTGCGGCCATCAGCTTGAGCTGGATGCGGATTTCACGCGCAGCAAGATTCAATGCCCCATCTGCGGCGTCATGGTTGCGGTCTCGGACGCCAAGCCGGCGTCAAAGGGCAAAGCTCCCGGTGCCAACAAGAAATCCGCGCGGCGAAGGCGCCTGCCGGCGCGATGCCACGCCAAGAGGAACCTGAACTCGACTGGTCGCGCGTACCTGAGCCGATATCGACCGCTCCGGCCAAAAAGACCGTGGATACGATCCCGACCTGCCGCCACTGCGGTGGCTTCATTCGTCTACGTGCGCGCCACGCCGATGGTGATGCCGTTTGTCCGACTTGCGGCAAGATCTGGGATGAAGACGAACCAGTAAAACGGGATTCGAGCTTGCCGAACCTCGAAATCGACGACACGGACGACGACGATGAAGACAATGACGATCCTTATGACCTGGTTGGCGGCTCGAAGATTCCCTTCTGCCCTGAATGCAAACACGAATTGGGCCGAGGCGACAAACTCTGCGTACGTTGCGGCTACGACCTAACCAAACGGCGCAAGCACAAAAAGTCGTACCAGGAAATGCATTTGCACTGGGTGAACGGCTATACTTGGCAAGGACGCATGAAATTGCTCCTCGCCATTCAGACGTTCGTACTTGTCTGGATCATCTTCATGGGTTGGCTTTTGCAGCTTGATACGCCCGGCGGGTTAGCAATCACCTATCTCTTGTTCACCGGTATGATGTGTTTCTGCATCGGCACATTCGACGAGATCTTCGTCGACCGCGACACCCGGGGTCGGGTCCAGATAACGAAGATCTGGTATAGCTTTTTCTTCAAGCTGCCGCCGCGTACTAATAAGTTGATAGGCTATGCCAACATCACGAGCGGCCGCGTCAACGAGGCGGGCTTTTGGGAATGGCTTTTGATGTTCGGCTTACTTCCCTACTGTATCATCCCTGGCGTCGTTTGGTGGTATTTGTCGATCCACCGCGATACCTTTTTCGTGGTGCTGGCTCGCGACCACGGCGCTCCTGCCTTGAGCATTTATCGAGGTTTCAATCAAGAGGTGATGACCGACATTGCCGAGAGCCTGAGCAACCTGTCCGGATTGGGGTATGATCGGTCGTGAACCGCTCGCCGTAATTGACCTCGATGGGTACAACAGACTTGTCCTGCCTCCCCGGTGTCGGATCGCCGGGGATTGTCGTTTTAGGGGCCGAGCAGAGAACACCTCTCATGACCGTCGCGGATCCTTATCGCTGTAAACATATTTTCGTCACCGGCGGCGTCGTTAGCTCGTTGGGCAAAGGGCTGACCTGCGCATTGATCGGCATGTTGCTCGAACAGCGGGGCGTGCGCGTGCGCTTGCAGAAGTTTGACCCGTATATCAACGTCGATCCGGGCACAATGAGCCCGTATCAACATGGCGAAGTCTACGTGCTCGACGACGGTGCCGAGACCGATCTCGATCTCGGGCATTACGAACGTTTCACCAATGCACCGCTGAGCCGCGATTGCAATTACACTACCGGCAAGATTTATCTCTCGGTGATTCAAAAGGAACGGCGCGGCGATTACCTGGGTCGCACCGTGCAGGTAATCCCGAACGTCACGGATGAGATCAAAGCAGCTGTGAGTAAGCTGGCCACCGACGACGTCGATGTTGTCATCACGGAAATCGGCGGCACGGTCGGCGACATTGAGGGGCTTCCGTTTCTCGAAGCGATTCGGCAATTCGCGCTCGACGTGGGTAAGCAGAATTGCCTCTATATCCATTTGACTTTAGTGCCCTATCTCAAAGCGGCCGACGAGGCCAAGACGAAGCCGACGCAACACTCCGTCGAGAAACTGCGGCAGATCGGTATTCAGCCGGACGTGCTCATATGCCGGACCGAGCGCGAGATGACGGCGGATATGTTCGATAAAATCGCGCTGTTCAGCAACGTCGAACGCAAGGCCGTCATCGAGGAGCGAGACAAGAAATTCAGCATCTACGAAGTGCCGTTGAGCCTCGTCGAGAACAAGCTCGATGAGCAAATCGTGCAGCGGCTCGGGCTACGCGCGAAACCGCTGGACATCGGCCATTGGCGGGCGATGTTGCAACGGGTGTTGCACCCGGTGCGCGAGACAACGATCGCCGTCGTCGGAAAATATATCAAGTATCAGGACGCTTATAAATCAGTTTACGAAGCGCTCGATCATGCTGGCATTGCGCTGTCGACCCGAGTCGTAATTCGCCGAATCGAAGCCGAAGAGGTTGAGAGAGAGGGCGCCGAGCGTGTCCTTACCGGGATCGATGGCTTACTCATACCCGGCGGCTTCGGCTATCGCGGCATCGCGGGCAAGATCGAAGCCATCCGCTTCGCGCGCGAGCGGCAGATTCCGTTCTTCGGCATCTGCCTCGGTTTGCAGTGCGCCGTCATCGAATTTGCCCGGAACGTCCTGGGCCTCGAGGACGCCAATTCGACTGAAATGGACAACAACACGCGGCACCCGGTCGTCTGTCTGCTCGACGAGCAATACGACATCACCGACCTCGGCGGAACGATGCGGCTGGGGCTATATCCCTGTTCCCTGGCCGAAAACAGTCTTGCGCATCGCGCCTATGACAGCCGGCTGGTTCACGAACGCCATCGGCATCGCTACGAATTCAACAATCAATATCGCGAGTTGTTTCTTTCAAAGGGCATGGCGATTTCCGGCACGAGCGCGGAAGGTAAGCTCGTCGAAGTGATAGAAATGCCGAAACATCCGTGGTTTTTGGCGGTTCAGTGTCATCCGGAGTTTCGGTCAAAGCCGACCAAATCGCATCCGTTGTTTACTGACTTCGTGCGGGCCAGTCTGGCGACGAAAAAAGCTTAGCCGCGAGCCGATAGGCGAGCGCCGTTTGAAAGCGCTTTCTCTCATGGCGCTATCCAACAGCGCTCGCCTATCGGCTCGCGGCTAAATGGGGGCGGGGTTTTCAGCTCTCCGGCGTCTCGCTGAAATCCTTCGTGTTGGCGCCGTCTTTCAGCTCGATGACCTCGCCAGCCTTGCCAGTGATGAACTTGTCTTTCGCGGCAGCTTCGTGCCACGCATAGATTTTCACTTTGCCGACAGGAACGTTCTTGATCTCAAAGTTGCCGTCCTTGTCCGTGATCGCATAGTACGGGTTGTCGATCAACGAAACCCAAGCTTGCATTTGCGGATGGACGTTGCAGACCACGCTGATCGGCTCGGCGGAGGTCTTGGCTTTCAGGCCTTCGATAACGGAACCGGCCATATCGACGGGTTTGTTGAAGTTCACTTCCGGGATCGACGTGTTGTGGCCGAACTTGGCCGAGCTTTTCACACGCAGCTTCTCGCTGGTTTCGACCGTCTTGCCGTCCTTGGTCTTGTAATTGGGGAACAGGAACAGGGCGTGTGGCTCGTAGGCGCAATAAGGTTGATCGATGACAACCTCTTTGCCCTTGACGGCCTGGACACCCGGATCCTTTTCGTCGATCTCAAAGGCCGTGTTTTCGGCGGGCTTGAGCCAAACGAAGACATTGGCGACGCCATTATTGGCACCGATGATCCACTTCTGTTCTTGCTTGGCGGCCTTGTCCGAGTCCGGGACGTCCGCGAGGCAATGCTTGGGTACGTCGCCGCCCTTGGCGTCGATGCTCTTTATCATCGCTTCCTGAGCTTTGTCTTTGAGAGCCTTAGCGTCAGCTCCGGCCACAAGCGTTACCTTGCCCTTGAGGACGCCAGTGCCTGGTTTCAACCAGGTCTTCTCGACCTTCGCGCCGCCGTCGCCGCTCGGCTTGACGCCACCGTCCGTGCTCGGAGCTGGTTTAGCCCCCGTGTCGCCACCGCCACCACAGCCTGTCACAATCACAGCCAGTAAGGCGCTCACGCTCAGAGCCAAGGCACCGTATCGAAACGCATTCATGAAAGATACTCCCAGAAGAGAAAAAGGGCGCAATTCGACGAAACGAACCAATTGTGGTTCTTCAAGAGCCGGGAGCGTAAGCGACCGGAGTGCATTACGCTCGCGCAGATTTTCTCCGGTCGCTTACTATCCCGGCTCGCAGAACCACAGCTTATTAGATCCCTAATTTTTGTATTTATTCCTAGTCGATTTCAATGGGCACTTCGGTCACGCCGTCCTTTTTGATCGTTATGGGCGTGCCCCGAGGGGTCTTTTCTTTGCCTTCGCCGAGGAGCCAGCCGTTGTCTTGCCAGGCGACGATGCGATACGTGCCGGCGGGGGCGTTTTTGATCTCGAAGGCGCCTTTTTCGTCGGTCACCGCATAGTAGGGATGATTGAAAACACGGATGTAGCCATTCATCCACGGATGAACGTTGCATCCGATTTGAATTGGCAAGCGATGGGCGATCCAACCATCAACCTCCAGCTCGCTGCCGGGAGCGACGGCTTTGTTCAGCTCAGGGTTGCCCCCTGGCCCCTGGATATTCACGTTATGCGGAATGGCCGCGCTGTTCTTGATGACGAGAGTCTGGCCCTGCCGCAAAGCGAGGTTATGGGGCACGAATTGGCAGCACGGCTGGTCGAGGACGACTTTCTTTTCCTTGTCCTTGATGTCGATCAGGTCCTTATGAATTGGCAATTTCACCTTGGCATCCTCGGGAATAAGCCAAACGTAAACCCAGCGGACGCCCTTGGTTTTGGGGTCGATCACCAGGCTTTCCGGATAAAGATCGCCGTTCTTCAGGCATTCAGTCACGCCTTTGACATCGATTTTTTGCTGCTTGGGGAGATCCTTGGATTTCCAGAGGACGGTGCCTTTGACCGTGCCCCAACCGATGGGCTCGTCTGCGGCGAAGGAGGTTACGGTTGCGGCAAGGAACAAGAGGGAAAGCGCGAAAGCGACGAGGCGCGGGGTCGTCATGGGTGGGGTTTTCCAGCGTTGTTTAGCCGCGAGCCGGCAGGTGAGCGCTCACACTTGTTGTGACATGGTCTCCTGACCATGTCACTCAAATACTTGAGACCTTCGGTCGGCGGAGTGGAACGGTCGGGAGACCGTTCCACAACACGGGTAGGGGCAGAGTTCCACAACACGGCAGAGACCGTTCCACAACACACGGCCAGGCGCTATCAAACAGCGCTCGCCTACCGGCTCGCGGCTAAACAATTGTAATTACAGCTTCTCCGGCGCCATCTCAAACTTGAGGTCGAGCGCGCCTTGCCTTCTGGGATTTCGATCATCTTGCCGGCTCTCGTCGGCTTCTCCCCTTTTTCACCGGCGACCCAACCTTGGCCCTCTTGCCAGACGACAATGCGGAATTTGCCGGCGGGCGCGTTCTTGATCTCGAACTCGCCTTTGTCATTGGTCACAGTGAAATAGGGGTGATTAAAGACCCACAATTTTCCGCCCATCCATTTATGGACGTTGCACGCGAATGGTACAACGTTCCTGGATGCTTTCCAGTCATCAACTTTGAGATCGCCGCCGGGAGGGATGGACTGGTTCAAATTAGGGTTCTTCGATCCGCCGTCGATCTTGATGTTATGTGGCACCGCGGCACCGTTGGTGACCTGGAGAGTCTGTCCTTCGCGAATGCCGAGGACGTGCGGAATGAACTGACAACAGGGCTGCTCAAGCTTAACAGTTTTGCTGGCAGGTTCTTTGAGCGAAGGATGGACCGGCAGCACGTCGCCGTCTTTTTCTGGTGCGAGCCACACCATTACCCACTTGACTCCTTTCGTGTTCTTGTCGATGACGTATTCTTCATTCGGGACTGGGCCGTTTTTGAGGCATTCTTTCGGGTCAGTATCGACGACAGCATTCTTGACCGCAGGCAGAGCGCCCTTCCAGACGACGGTGCCTTTGACAGTCCCCCAGCCCGCGCCGAACGACGCGGTGGAGCAGCACAGCAAAACAGCGAACGGCAGCGCCAACAGTCGGCGGTAATTCATCACTTGGTTCCTCCAGCCGGAGCCAAACGATAATAGCGATTGGCCGGCATCTCTTGGATTTTGGGAAGGTTCAACAACGTATCCCTTACTGCTATTATCTGCTCCTGAACGTCGCCGTCAAACAGATCCTGCGACTTGAGCTTGTGGTTGGGGAAGTTCTGCGACATCGTCGGTGGATAGGGGAACAGGCGGACGGGATTCGCGATCCACATGCGTGTCCATTCGGGCCGTAGGCGAGCGGCGGCGAGGTCGAGGGCCGGCGCCTGGGCGCCGCCGATGCTGCCGACTTTATGGCAGCCGATGCAGATGCCGTTTTCATGGCCGATGAGCAGGCGGAAACTATCGGCGGGGTAGATCTCCTTTTCCTGCCAACGTTGCGTGATCACATCAAGCCGCTCAGGCCGTGGCAGTTTTTGCAGCGTTTCGAGCCGTTTTTTCTCTTCAGCGAGCGAACTCGTCGCCTTTTCCAGGGCGGCCTTGGCGGCGGCCTTGTTCGGATTATTGTCCTGGAGCGACTTGTTGTAGGCCTCGGCTCGTTTCTGGTCTTCCTCCGCGCCGCTCACCTTGCGCTGAGCTTCGGCGAGTTGATCGGCCATGACGAGGTCCCACAGCGGGGCCATCTGGTCGCGGCGTTGCTTGAGCATCTCAGGCTTTTTCGTCAGCCGCGCGAGATACTCTTCATTGCGCCGACTCCAGAATTCGGGCTCGGATTGCGGAATATCGAGGTAAGGGTACGTAATGCCGGCCCCCGGGTTCGCCTGACGGTCGACGGCGGCGAAATAGTTAACCAGCATCGTCGCTTCTTCGGAACTCATGTTAAAGCGCGGCATTCGCAACAGTGTCTGCGGCCGAATCATCTGCGGATCAAGCAAGAAGCCATGCAGCCATTTGGGTTGCACGCGCTCCCCTTCGCGCAGTAATGGCGGCGGCAAAACGTTTCGCGCTTTGGATTTGTCCTTATATTCATCCGCCACCGTCGGCAGGTAGGGGACGAGCAGCTCCGGCAGGACGCCGCCGTAAGGAGCTGTGCGCGATAACAGATCTTTATAGCTGACTATCGCTGTCTCACCGGCGGGCAGGTCGCGCATCAGCTTGTCGTTGCCGGTGAAACGCAAGGCGGTGGTGAGGCGTAGCAGCCGGGATGGCGTCGGATCCGCTGGATTGGCCGGATCGCGGTCGTCCGGCTCGGCGATCTCCGTGCGGAAATCGACGCCGCGCAGCACGAGCTTGTCCGAGGTCGGCGATGCGCCTACCCAGGCGTTGTGATTCGGGAAATCGAAGTCATCGCCCTTTTGAGTCAGATACTTCGCGTGATTCTTCACCAGCGAATCGAGAGTCATCTTACTGGGATTGATTTCGATCGAGCCGGCGCGAAGCTGATGGCAGCCGGCACAATTGAATTTCTCGATGACTTGTCGGCCCTTGATCTCGTTGAGACGATCGGGGCCTGGGTTGCTGCGATACTTCAAATTCACGGGCTCGGCGACCAGGCCCAGCACGAAGGTCATCACTGCTTCGCGGGCCTCGGCCTCTTCGAGCGAATGGCGAATCGCGTAGGCCTCGTCCGTTTCGCCCGGCTTCTTGCGTGAGCGGGCGAACTGGAACTGCGGCATACGCAAACGATCGTCCCAGCTTCGGCGCCGGCCGTAATCGTAGCTACGCGGGTCGGCCAATTTCAGATGCAAGAAGCCTTCGCGCGAATGGTGTTCGAGAGCGTCGAAAAAGAACTGTTCGATCGGCTGCTTGGCGCCATGAGCCGACTCCGATCCCTTCTCACCTTTGCCGAGAGACCAGGGCTTCAGCTTCTTGAGCTTTTCGATATCCGCTTTCTCGTCTTTGGTCAGTGGGCCGGCTTTCTTGACAGCTTGAAGTTCTTCTTGAAGGCGTATGAGGGTATCCAGATCGCCCGGCTCCGGGCCGTCCTTGTCCACTTTCTCGCCAAGTTTCTTGATCTCGCCTTCGAGTTCGGGCAAGCGGGTATCGCGGTCGAGGTTCTTGATCTGCGTCTCGGTCAGGCGGAGCGGCGTAAGCTCATAGTGGTCCTTGACGTAGCCGACGGCGTCTTCAAAGGCGAGCCGCGTAGGATCTTTCTTGCCCCAATCCTGAAGGCCAACGCCGATCGGCTTCGCGGTTTCAAAGCCGGGGACATCGTGGCAAGCATAGCAACCAAGGCGGCCGATGCTCTTTTTGCCGATGTACCATTTCAGGCTGTTTTCATCGACCTTGCCGGCTTCGAGCCAGCGTTCGTCCGCGTCGCGCGGCAGCGACTTCACGCGCTCAGCAGGAATACCCTTGGCTTTCAATTCGTCTGCCGATTTGATTCCTTCGGGCAGGAACTCGTTCAGGTCCTTGACCGAAACGCCCTGGGCCTTGCTCAAGTAGACGCGGGCCAGGTTCACATAGGCAGTCAGGTCGGGGGCCTTCTTTGTCGAGTCGGCGACGACGTCTTCCTCGGCGAGCCAATTCTTGACTTCGTCGCCGTTTTGCGCGAGAAGCCATTCCATCACGTCGGTCGCGTCGGAAACGGTCAGATGGACGACCGGCATGCGCGTGCGGGAGTGATGGACATTCGGGTTGAGCAGCCATTGCGTGAGCCATAGCTTGCCGGCAGCGTCGCTCTTGATCTTGCCGGCGATGCGGCTCAGATTGGGGCCAAAGTTCGATTCGCTGACGATACTATTCTTGCCGCCGGTCACCGTGCCTTCGTGGGAATGGCACGCCAGACAGCCCTTCTGAATGAACAGTTGCTTGCCGTTGGTGACCTTCTCTTCGGGCTTGCGCTTGTCGCCGTCGAGTGTGGCGAGCTGTTCCTTGGTGACGCGGCTGCCTTCGCTATCGACGAGCTTGTCGCGCGTGAGCTTGACGGCCTTGCTGATCTCTTTCAGCTTGGCGGTGCGATTGTCGAGCTCCGGAGTGACGGTCTTGAGGGTGATTTCGTCGGGCTTGTTTTGGCGGTGATACTCGAACAGGCGTTCTTGCACGGCTTTGAGTTCCGCGTAGACGGAGTGGATCTCTCGGGCCGCGGCAGCGTGGGAGAGCAGCGCCAGATCGTTCAACTGGCGGGTCGCTTCGACCAGCTCTTTCCGTTCCTTGTCTTCGAGGGCTCGCACCTTGAGCTTGGCTTGCAGCGTGTCGATGGTGTCGAAGAGCGCCTTGTGCGGGCTGTCGACACCGTCTTGTTGCGTACCGTCCTTGATGCCGAGGTTGCCCTTGCTCTCGTGGAACAAGTAATGGGTGATGGCATGGATTTCCGCGGCTGGGAAGTCCTTTTGTTCAGGCGGAAGGGCCTCGGGCGTGTTGGTGCCCTGGTTGTAGAAGTGTGGCATCTTGGTATCTTCGCGGAAGCCGCGCGGCGATTGGATCCATTTGCGAGTCCATTTCTCGCCTTCCGATCCGGTGAGCTTTTCGGCAATTCGGCGCAGGCCGGGGCCAACCTTGCGATAGGTGCCCGGAGGGTTGAGCGGATCGGACTTGAGTCGATTCTGTTCGGCGGCTGATTGGAGTTCCAGGGCCGGGCTGGGCTCGAGCCGCAGGTCCGGGCCGACCTCGCGCTCGGCCTTCATGCCGGCGATTTCATGGCAGCCGAAACAGCCGTTCTCGCGGATCAGGCTGTAGCCCTTCAACACCTTCGGCGCCTCTTCTTGTGTCGCGGATCAAGTCAGTGACCTGGTGATGGCATTTCAGGCAGCTGGCCTCGACGAAGCGCGATGGGAGCATCGGAAACTCCCAATCGTGGTTGTTGAACCACTCGTAGTTCCTCTTCCAGGAGTTGCTCTCGAAGGCATTGTTGGGCGAATGAGACGCGTAGGTAAAATCAGTCGCACTCCCCTGCCCCGCGTGGCAGGTCGTGCAGCCGAACTTCTCCGAGGGGTGCGGACTATTGGAATCAACGAATAGATCGAGCCGTGGATGGGCGCAATAAGCAGTTACTTCCCCCGGTCGCAGATCGACCTGCTGAACTTCGGGCGTCGGCGGAACGGCCATCGGCAGGACAAAGAAAAGAACCAGCGACAGTACCGCCCCAAGCACAAAGATGCCGACAGCCTTGCCGATGGCGTTGCGGACGACGAAACAGAAGGCGATGGAGCCGATCAAACCAAGGGCGAGCGGCAGCCAGCGCACCCAGCCGAGCGGTTGCACCGTCGGCAGCTCGCTCGGGCTAAAGCCGAGGTCTTCACCCTTCTTGGCGCGGTCGTTGAACAACTGATAGGCCGTGTTGAGCTGGTCCTTGAGCTGGGGCGGGACCGACGTGATTTGGCGAAGCGATTCCGGATCAAAGGTGGCCCGATCGATGCCGAGATGGCAAGTCGTGCAGCGATCGTAGCGCGGCACTTCTTTAAAGCTGCCGTATTCGATGGTAAGGTCGGGCAGGCCAATCTGATTGATGCGCGTTGGCGAAGCGAAGGCGTCGATGACCGGCATGGCGCGAATGGTGTCGCTCAGTTTCCAGCCTTTTTGAGCCGTCACCTTGCCGAAACGATCGAAGACGGCCGTGACCTTCTTGATTTCGTCTTCCGCTTGCGAAAGAGAGAGTTCGAAGTCCTTCAAAGTCGGCTTCTGCTTGACGACCTCCGAGCCATCGACGAGGAGCTTACATTCAATCCCGTCGATCGGGTCTTCCTGCAGGTTCTGTCGATACTTGGCTTCGGCGTCTTGCAGCTTGAGCTTCGCGTCGTCGAGCTTCTTTTGCATGTCATCGACTTTGGCGAGCTTGGCGTCAACGTCCTTCTGGGCGGCGGCCTTTTCCTTCGAGCCGGCCTCGCTCAGAACCTCGACCGACTGATCGTAGCGGCTCATGGCGGCGTCGACTTCGGCCTTCCAGGTTTGAAAGTTGACGGTGGCGAGATTCAAAGCCGCCTTGCGCTTACTTTCTTCGCCCTTGATCTTGTTGCGAGCATCGGTCAACGCCTTGCGGCGCTCGGCGAGCGAATCGCTGAGCGTCTTGACGGAATCCGCGGGCGGCAATTGATCCATAGTCAATCGTTGATTTCGCGCCGTTTCGACGTCGCGGAATTTGCGCTGGATCGGCTTCCATTCCCGATTGAAGTCGGCGACGAACATCCAGGCGACGCCGATCAGCATCAAAATACTGGAGACGCCGAAGACGAGATCGAGGGTCGATTGCTTGCGATATGTTTGATCTGTGGCGGCCATGAATGTTTAACCTCTGGCAAGACCTAGCGGACTATATGCACGAGACGGGCCCGTTTAGCCGTGACCCGGAGGGGAGCGCTCGGAGATAACCCTATCCAAGAGCAGTTATGGAACGGTCTCCTGACCGTTCCATTTGAGCGCTATCGCTCAGCGCTCGCCTGCCAGCTCGCGGCTGAACGGGCCGACGCGATCGCTATTCATCAGATATTGAAGAAAATCTCGGGCACGTAAACGATGTACTTCAAGTTCAGCGTCCAACGCAGGACCATCTTGATGGGCAACGAGGCCATGAACAGGAGCAGGATCATCAGCGTCATGTAACGGACGAGGCCCATCTTGAGGTAGAACTTGCGGAACACAGTTCGTGCCAACACGAGGGGAATCACCACCAGGTAGACGAGGACCATCAACAGGCCCGGTGCTTCGCGCTGAAGGACCGGCATACCTTCCAGCGGCGTATTCAACCAATAGAGCCAAAAGATATCGCTTACGTTGACATTGTTCAGCGGATCGACCTTATGTGGGTCCCAGTAGCTGAATGGGCCAAAGAAATTCCAGTTCGGCCCGCGCAGGAAGGTTCCCAGCACGATGAGGGTGATCCAGAGAACGATGAAACCAAAGTCAAAAACGGTGATGGCGAAGGCGCGATTCTCGAACGAATAGTAACCGTTGCCTGCTTTGTTGAAATCGATGTAAGGCATAGCCACAAGACCGACGATGATCAGCGTGGGCAATACGACGCCAGCCATCCAGGGGTCGAAGTAGACCAACATCTCCTGAAGACCCAGGAAGTACCAGGGCGCCTTGGAAGGGTTTGGGGCCTTCGCATTGGTCGCCGGCGGTTCGAGCGGCGCCTTGAGAACGACCGCCCAAACAATCAACAGGAAGGTCGCGATGACCATACAGATCAATTCGGTGTAGACCAGGTCAGGCCAGACCAAAACCTTCTCATCGTCGAGCTTTTCCAATACTGGCTCACCGCGCGCCAGCCGCTGGTCATTGACGACCGCGATCGACATCGAGAGCCAGGTGAAGAAGCCGACAGAGTAAATGAGCAACGGGATCGGTAAATTATCAGGCTTGGTAACGATGCTGCGGAAATTAGAATCGGTCAGGGCCCAACCGACGCCGAACAAGCTCATGTTGAGAACCGCCCAGGCGACATGCGGATTTACGAAGAAACGGCGGTAATAAAGCATAACGGAAAAGAGGACGACGGAGAGGGTCGTATAAACGACAGGCCCCATCAAGAAATCGATGTTGTCGCGGATCGACTTGGCCAGGACCAGTCGAATCGGAGCATATACGCCAGGGTGTGAAGCAGATAAATGCCCGCTGACAATGGCCCAGGCGAGGCCCGCGTTGGCTTCTTCGCTCGGTAGTAATAGAGCGCGAAGCCGGCATTGAGGACGGCGCAGCAAAGAGTAAACCGCCAAACCAGTTTGCAAGGACGGCGCAAGGACGTTAATTGGCTGCCCGGATCGAGGTCTTTGACGTCCGAGTACAATTGAGTCTTCTGGCATGACTCAGCCTTCCGCTTCAGGACCAATAAATTCAGATATTTATGTATTGATCGTTATCAATAACGCGGATCGTTTCCGAGCCTGAAGCGTAAGCGAAGGGCCTTTTGCATTTCAAAAATTCAAATGCTCTTCGCTTACGCTTCAGGCTCGAAAAACAGAGCCTCTTCGCTTACGCTTCAGGCTCCGTATTCATTACAAAGGCCCGCTGATGCCGCCATCCTTGCGCACCCGCCAGAAATGAACAGCGATCAGCAGTGCCGCCGCCAGCGGAATCGCGACGCAGTGCAGCACGTAGAAGCGCAGCAACGTCTCGCCGCTGACGAATCGACTGCCAAGCAAGATAAACCGCGCATCGGAGCCGGAATGGATCAGTGAGACGCCACCCACTTTGAGGAACGTGGCACCTGGCCCTTCATTGCCGAGAAATGGCGTGGCGCGGGCCATATTGCTACCGACCGTGATGGCCCAGATTGCAAGCTGATCCCACGGCAAAAGATAGCCGGTGAAGCTCAGGAGCAACGTCAAGCACAAGGAGCAAGACGCCGACACCCCAGTTGAATTCGCGCGGCGGCTTATAGCTTCCGGTGAGAAAGACGCGATACATGTGGAGCCAGATGGTAATCACCATCGCATCAGCGCCCCAGCGATGGAGTTCACGGAGAACGCCGAGCGTCACCACGTCGCGGAGTTGCAAGATATCGTTGTAGGCGTGTTCCAGCGTGGGCCGATAGTAGAACATGAGGAGCACACCGGTTACGGTCAGCTCCAGGAACATGAAGAACGTCAAGCCGCCCATGCACCAGGTGTAGCTGAGGTTGATGCCGCTCTTGCGAACGGACACCGGGTGCAAATGGAGGAAGACATTGGTGAGCATCACCACGACGCGATTACGACGATCGCGCGGGGCCGGATGCCGAAAGATGCTTTTCCAAATCTGCGAATTTTCGAACGAAATCAAGGACGGACATAGACAGCACCTGTGGAGTCCGAGACCGGAGTCCGTAGTCGCTGAGCAAAAGACCTGATCGATGTTGCAGCATGCCGATCTGGTCGCTTAAGGTCTTTTGCTACGGACTATCGCACTACGGGCTACGGGCTCTATACCTTGATGAATGATTCCGGGATTGTCCCACTCGCCGCGTTCTTGCTGAAACTTCTTCGACTGATCGACGACGACTTGGCCATCGTCGCCGATGTTGACGGCCCAGCGTTCGAGGGGACGCGGGGCGGGGCCTTCGAAATTGATGCCGCTGATGTAAAAGCCGCTGCCGTGGCAGGGGCATTTGAATTTGCCTTCGCGTTCGAGCCAGTTTGGAGTGCAGCCGAGATGGGTGCAAGTGGTGCTCAGCGCGTAAAGCTTGCCTTCATTGCGGACAAGCCAGATCTTTTCCGACTTGTATTTCTCGTTGACCTTGCCTTCTTCGAAGTTGTCGGTGAAGCCGACCTTTGATCTTGCCTGGGGTTTCGGAGAGGTTGGGCATGAGGAAACGCAAGGTGCCGAGGCTCATGACGCCGATCGCGGCGACGAAGGCGACCCAGGCGGTAGAGAACCAATCGATGAAGCCGCGTCGCGTTTCGCCTTTTTTGCCGGCCTTCGCCGGCAGGCTTTCGCTGGCGCGGCAGGCTTGGGTGCCGCGGCGGTCGCGGGAGTCGTTGCTGGAGGTACCGGATTATTCGGAGCCGAAGGGGCTGGACTGCCCGTAGCGATCGGGTCGGACATAGTATGCAACTTCCTTCTCAACCGGCGGTAGCGAGAGCGACTGAATGCTAGTCTTCAGAATATCGAGGGAGTTGAACATGGCCACTGGAGGTTGTCAACTATTTTCGATTTATCTTCGGCGATCGCTCATCATACCTGCCAGAAACTCGCCAATCGCTAACTGCGCAGCCTTATCTCCGTCGCGGCGGCGCCGATTCGGCTTGACGCGCGGGCCGGGCGCGGGAATAAGCACTTGGCACATGTTATTCCCATCATGGACGGTCGGGACGAGCGCGAGCCGCGGCTGGGCTTTCGTCCCTTCTCACGGCGCCAATCTTGGCAATCCGGTCGGCACAAGGACGGCGAACCGGCGGCTCTTGCGTGAGTTCCCGAACCCGAGGTTCTGTCCGTGCGCAGCATTGTCGGTGTGGCTCTGGTGATCGCTTGCTTGGTCTTGTCGGGCTGCCAAACGCCCGGCGGTGCCAAGAAGACTCCCGCTGCGCCGACGTCAAAAACTTCACAGCCACGCGCAGAACTCCCCGAAGCGACACCGACGGCCCGGTCCGACCAAGTCAAGGGCTTGCTCGCCGGCCGGGTGATGGATAAGTATCGTCGCCAAATTCCGGAAGCCGAGATCGAAGTGGTCGATCTTCAAGAAACCAACCTCAAGAAGTCGGCGCCGCTTGATGTTGCTTCCGATTCGCAAGGCTATTTCACGATTCAAGGGCTCGAGGTCGGCCATAATTATCGCCTGGTCGCCAGGGCCCGCGACGGCGCGGCTATATTGAGCGGGACAACGTTCGCCGTCGCCACGAACTCGCGGGTGTCGATCTTCGTGAGTGAGGATTTCACCACACCCGACGCCAAACCGCCGCGCAAAAAGGCGCTAATCCAGATAAGAAGAACGACACCCGGTCTGATGGAACGCCGCCTGCTGCGACTCTTGAGAACCCAAGACCCGCCGCGCCGGATGCGACGAAAACTGGGTCGACGGAAAGCATCAACAAGTCTACCATCGCCGAAGGCGTCGATGGCTTCCAAAAAGGGCGGCCTCGCCCTGGCGTGACCGGAATTCCCGGGGCGGAGCGCGCCAACATAAACTCTGGGCCGGATGACCCTGGACCGCAGGTGATTCCAAAGCTGCCGGGCTATCCGTCAGGCGAGAAACCGGCCCGGCCGCCGACCAATGAAACTCCGGATAGCAGCGATTCCGCTACTATTTCCACGACTTCGCGGACGGGCAAAGTCCCGTCTTGCGTCGTTTTGGCGAAAAAGCTCCAGCGCCTGACGATGAACGATCTCGATGGCGAGACATGGGACTTCGAGCGCGATCTCAAAGAGGGAACCCGGGCCAAGGCACTCATGCTGGTGTTCGGCGACTTCGGCAAACAGGAGATGCTTAGCCTGATTCAGCCTATACAAGATCTGCAAAGAGATTTTCGACGCCAGGGGTTGGAGGTGGTCTCTGTCGCTTACGATCTCACCGATTTCAAGAATCCTTCGGCCAACGCTCGCTTGGCCCGCAGTCGATATCAGATCAAGTTTCGTGTCTGTCTGGGAAGCGGCAGCCTGGAAACGTGTCCAGTCGCCAAGCAGTTTGAACTATCCAAGGTTCCGACGATCGTCTTGATCGGCGAGGACGGTCGACTCATTGGCAGCCCGTTTGTGACGCTTGACGATCGCGAGCTGGCGGTTCTGCGACATGAATTAGTCGAGTTGCTGGAACGGAAACGCTGAAACGAAGATGAGAACCCCCGGCAAGCCGGGGGCTAATTAAGATCACCTCACGCGCCGGCGGAATTTGACGCCGCGTCACTTCACGCTTTTTGATCCACCCTACAATGACAGAAGGACGAGATCCAAACGGGCGAGCGTTTCATGGGAGATAGCGGAATGGCGGAGAATCTGATTATCATTGGTAGTGGCCCCGCTGGATGGACGGCGGCGATTTACGCGGCCCGGGCGAATCTCAATCCACTCGTCTTCGAAGGTGCGGTCACGACCGAAAATCAAATCAAGGGGACATTGCCACTCGGTCAGCTGGCGTTGACGACGGAAATCGAGAATTTTCCGGGCTATCCGTCAGGCAACTTGAAGGAATACCTTGGTTCCGCTCTGCCAGCCGAGCGTCAGCCGCACTGGGTGCAGGCCGGCAAACCTCAGCAGGCGCATGGCATCGAAGGGCCTGAGCTCATGGAGCTGATGCGGCAGCAGGCCGTCAACTTCGGCACCCGCATCGTGTCGGACGACATAGTTTCCGTCGATCTCAAGCGACGTCCCTTCGCGCTAACGTCACTCGAAGGCAAGACTACGGAAGCTCTAGCGGTCATCATCGCTACCGGTGCGCGAGCGAACTATCTTGGTTTGCCGTCAGAGGATGCGTACAAAAACCGGGGTGTCTCGGCCTGCGCGGTTTGCGATGGCGCCTTGCCGCGCTTTCGCAACAAGCCGCTGGTAGTCATCGGCGGCGGCGACACCGCCGTCGAGGAGGCCACTTACCTGTCCAAGTTCGCGAGCACGGTTTATCTCGTCCATCGACGCGATAGCTTGCGGGCCAGCAAGATTATGGCACAGCGGGCTTTAACGAATCCCAAGATCGCGCCAAAATGGAACTCTGCTCTTGTTGAAGTAATTGGAAATGAAAAAAATGGCGTGACTGGGGTCCGACTAAAGAGTACCATTAACGACTCTTCTACCGAGCAGCTCGACGTGAGCGGCGTCTTTCTCGCAATTGGACATACGCCAAACACGGATTTCCTTAAGGGCCAGCTCGAATTGGACGACAAGGGTTACATCCGCTGGACCGTCCCTCAACGGACCAATACGAGTGTAGAAGGTGTCTTTTCGGCTGGCGATGTTTCCGATAATTATTATCGTCAGGCAATAACTGCAGCTGGGACAGGCTGCATGGCTGCCTTGGATGCCGAGCGATGGCTCGCGGCCCAGGGCAACCATTGAAAGCTGAGGATGAGCCCAAACCCTCAAAGCGCGTGTTGAACCCATGGACATTCGTCTCATTTTGGAAAAAGAAGGCAAGCGCGTACGCGTCGTCCACTTGCGACCGCCGCTTGCTGTTTTGGGCCGAGGGGCGGGGACGACGCTTCGCATCCCGTCGGCCGAAGTCAGTCGACGGCATTGTCGCCTCACGGTGGCCGACGGCTACGTCACCGTGGAGGATCTGGGGAGCATTAACGGTACATTTGTCAACGGCGTTCCCATCACCGAAACCAAGATCCTTTATCCAGGCGATAAACTCGAAATTGGCCCGGTGACGTTTATCGTCGAATACGACATGCCAACGGTGGAACTTGTCCCAGCGTCCCAAGATGCCAATGAAGTCACTACCTTTTTTGAGGTAGAAGAGGCGGCAGAGCTGCCGGACAACGAGTTCCTCGAAGTCACATCGGCGGAGGCAGATACCAAGCCCAAGATCAATTCATCGGATGACGACGCACCCCTTCCACTCGCCGATGCGGAAGACTATGTCAACGTGTTGGAAGAAGTGAACCGGGTGGGAATTTCGGACACTACCCAACTCCGCGATCTGCTGGAGGGCCTCGACGACGACGCGACGGAAATGCCGCCTATGCGCAAGAAAAAGAAATAGTTGGCGGCCTGGCGCCGTTAGAATTCGCTACCCTTGTATACCTCCGCGCAAATCGCGTTCTAGCTGCTCGGCCACATCCATATGATGATGGACCACGTTGTTGACTTCCCAGCGATCATCTGGCTTTACATACAGTTGAACTGATCGCGATGCCTCGTCCGCTGCGTCGGTAATCAAATAGGCCCATTCCGCGGTGCGTAGCGCCCAATGCCTGATTTCGCCTATCGTGACGCTTGCTATGACGCGGGCTCGCGTTGGCTTCTTGTCCCCATACAGTAGCGGCAACAAGCTTAGCCCATCACATTCGGCAAGTGATTGCTCGAAGAAGGCAGCGATCGTTGGCGCCAGGTCGACGGACTGGGTCAGCACACTGACACGCTGAACGAGAGCCGGTTCAGGCAAACGGATAATGAGCGGAAGATGAATCACTTCCGCATGGAGCGATGGCGGCTCGGGGCCAACCGTGCCGTGTTCGCCTAACGCGAAGCCGGCGTCGCTGGTCAAAAGGATAGCCGTTTTCTGAGCGAGCCCCAGCTTTTCGATTGCTTCGAGCAGCTCGCCGACGCCAGCGTCCAAGTAGGTCACTGCAGCGGCGTAACTGTTCTGAAGGCGCAGAAAAAGGGTGTCGTCCGTGGAGTCGACGGGGCCGAGGGGCGGATTGGGCAAAGGCTCCAAGGCCTCGCTCTGCTCCTCGTCATTGTCGTCGACAGCCTCGATCGGGTCGTAGGGGTCGGCCTCCTCGACCTCCTGTTCCGGCTCAGCTGGTTTGTCTTCTCGAAAATAGTTTTTTTGGAACTCTTCCGGCACATTCCACGGCGGCAAAAGAGTCGCAACATCGATCCACAGCAACCAGGAGTCGCGGTTCTTGCCTTTCTTCAAAAATGCATGCGCCCGTTTAAGGGCGGATTCCAACGGCGAATCTTCGCCGTCGGCATCGACTTCAAGCGTCTCATCCCAGCCCGACGCGAACTCTGCTGGATAAGCATGGCTGGTGTCAACGATAAGGCATGTCTTTATGTCTTGTTGCCGTAGCTGAGCGAGCAGGTCGGGTAAGGTCCGGCCGTCTATATTGGTATTTTTAGCATCTCTAAAATGATAAATTCCCGACCGCCATGCTCGGCAAGCTGTAGTGATATCAGCGCCGTCCGCGTAATGACGATCAAAGACGACCCCTTGAGAAGCAAGTTGGTCGAACGCGGGCGTTTCAATCCAGGAATTGCCGTAGGCGCCAAGCGCATCAGAGCGCAAACCGCGGACGGTGAAAACTATGAGATTCATAGACGCGGATTCTAGATGGGAAATGGCGGCAAGGCAAGGAAGGGTATGAACAGGACTTACCAGCGCCAAGCGTGAATGCGGGGTTCTTTTCGCGTTGAACCCCGCGCTTGCGCTCACGGCCGATGAGCCGCCTTAGCTCTTCGGCTTCGGCGCTTCGGCACTGGCGGGCGTTGCTGATTCGACTTTTTTCTCGTCCTTACTTTCCGTCGCCGAGGTCTGCTTGGCGCTGTCCAAAAGGTTATTTACCCAGGCAGCGCCGCTTTGGACGCCTTTTTGCGTGTCGGCGGCGATCTTGCTGGTGTTGAAATCAATATTGAGCTTACTGTGGCCATTGTCTGCCGGTGCAGTCGTGATATGGTACCAGTTGAGATACCAACCCGCGATCGCTACGGTCAGGCAAATCAAAGCCATCAATGCAAGTAAGTTTCGCATCGTCAAATCCTCCAATCGTCGAACCGCTTTGGCTCCGTCCACGCCAGCCGCGGCTTGATCGGCCTTCGTGTATAGCCGCGGCTAATTTAGGGGTCTAGAGCAAAGCAAGTATTAGCGCGATGTCTTTCTTTTTCGCTGCAGTCGCCACTCTCCCGATCATTAAAGTCGTCCGAAACCGGGCTTGACAAGACCCCGCCTTGTCTGCGTATGCTGCATAAGGTCCCTATATTTACCGTCGAATTGCAAAAGCCAAGCACGATCTTCTTTGCCGGAAGAGGATTCGCTGGCAGGAGTCATTTGACCAGACGGTGCGCGACAGCGTAAAATAGGAGAACGAGCTTTATCGATACTTCGCCTCCTCTCCGGCGAAGCCACCCGAAATCGACCGGGATGGAACCGAGATCGCAATCCGGGCCGCATTGCAGACTCGCCGCGAAGGAGCGACAGGCAAACACTGTCCAGGTTGGAGCCACGACAGGGGTGTGCTTGTTCTCCCGTCCGAAGAGGCCCACCGGCCGGACCATCACCAATGACCCGCAAAACCTCGGCCCGATGAAGGCCGTCGTCATGGAGGTGACATCAAATGCCGACAGGCAAAGCCATCCTCGACAACGTCCGCCAGAAGTGGAATGTCGACGAATATCATAAGACGCACCAAGAAGTCCGCTTCGAGGAGTACCTCGAGATAGTCCGCGACGACCCTTCGGTCGCGCGGACCGCTTATCAGCGCCTCTACGACATGATCATGTCGCATGGCACCGAGCAGGTGTTCGAGAACAAAGAAAAGATCATCCGCTACAAGTTCTTCACAGAGTTTGCCACAAAGCATGGCGACGGCATCTATGGCCTCGATCGGCCGCTGATGCAACTCGTGAACGCTTTCAAATCCGCGGCGAAGGGCTATGGCACCGAGCGGCGTGTATTGCTCCTGCATGGGCCAGTCGGCTCGTCCAAGAGCACGATCGCGCGATTACTGAAGCGCGGCCTCGAAGACTACTCCCGTACAGACGCCGGCCGGATTTACACCTATTCTTGGAAGATGCCGGACAATTCGTATCAGAAATGTCCGATGCATGAGGATCCCCTTCATCTCGTGCCGCGCGACCTAAGGCCGTCGCTCTTGGCCAACCTGAACGCCGATCGCAAGCCAGGCGAATTGGAAGTGACCATTCGCGGCGAGATGTGCCCGTTTTGCCGGTTGATGTTCAACGAACGGCTTGCGAAAGCCAACGGTGACTGGAGCCGAATGCTTCAGGATGACATCAAGATTTATCGAATGATCCTGTCCGAGCAAGACCGCCTCGGCATCGGCACCTTCCAGCCTAAGGACGAGAAAAACCAGGATTCGACCGAGTTGACCGGCGACATCAACTATCGCAAGATCGCCGAATACGGGACTGACAGCGACGCCCGCGCGTTCAATTTCGACGGCGAGCTAAACATCGCGAACCGTGGGTTGGTCGAATTCATCGAGGTCCTCAAGCTCGATGTCGCGTTCCTCTACGATCTCCTGGGAGCGTCGCAGGAACATAAGATCAAGCCGAAGAAATTCGCGCAGACGGACATCGACGAAGTAATTCTGGGCCATACGAATGAGCCGGAATATCGCCGCCTGCAGAATAATGAATTTATGGAGGCCTTGCGGGATCGTACGGTCAAAATCGACGTGCCTTATGTTACGCGGCTGAAGGATGAAATCCGCATCTATGAGAAGGACTTCAATCCGGAGCGAGTCAAAGGCAAGCATATCGCGCCGCACACAATCGAGATCGCGGCCATGTGGGCGGTGCTGACGCGGCTGGTCCAGCCAAAGCACGCCAATTTGACGCTGCTACAGAAGCTCAAGCTCTACAACGGCAAAACGCTGCCCGGCTTCACCGAGGACAACGTCGTCGAACTCAAGCGCGAAGCGATGAATGAGGGTATGACAGGTATTAGCCCGCGCTATATCCAGGACAAGATTTCCAATGCCATCGTCGCGCATCCCGACGAAGACAGCGTCAATCCGTTCATGGTACTCCACGAATTGGAGGCAGGCCTACGGCATCATTCGCTGATTACCAGCCAGGATCAATTGCAGCATTATCGCGAGCTGTTGGCCGTGGTCAAAGAAGAGTACGAGGACGTCGTGAAAAACGAGGTTCAACGAGCGATTGCCGCAGACGAAGACGCCCTGATGCGACTCTGCGCCAACTACATCGACAACGTGCGCGCTTATACGCAACGCGAGAAGGTGCGCAATCGCTACACAGGCAATTATGACGATCCCGATGAAAGACTCATGCGGTCCGTCGAAGAGAAAATCGACATCCCGGAGGGTCGCAAAGACGACTTCCGCCGCGAGATCATGAACTACATCGGCGCCCTTGCTCTCGACGGTAAAAAGTTCGATTACAAGACCAACGAGCGGCTGCAAAAGGCCCTCGAACTCAAGCTATTCGAGGACCAGAAGGACACGATCAAGCTCACGAGCCTTGTGTCAAACGTTGTCGACAAAGCGACCCAGGAAAAGATCGATGTCGTCAAGAGTCGATTGATTCGCAACTACGGTTACAACGAATCGAGCGCGACCGACGTGCTGAACTTCGTGGCGAGCATCTTCGCGCGGGGGCACACGAAGAAGTAGCGCAAGCGCGAAGAATGTCTCCGTTCACTACCGGGGATTCGGAATCCTGCATTTCAAGAGCCGGGAGCGTAAGCGACTGGAGCGAATTACACGCGACTTAGTGCTCTCCGGTCGCTTACGCTCCCGGCTCTTGAAGAATTCGATGGCAAGCGTTTCCTGCGTTCGAAACGTTACGTTAATAAGAGGATTTATCTCGTGGGCCAGAAGATCGAACGCGACCACCAGCGCTTCAAGAAACTTGTCCGCGGCAAGGTGAAGTCGAATCTGTCGAAATACATCAGCCGCGGCGAGATGATCGGCAAGAAGGGGAAAGACCTCGTCAGCATTCCCCTGCCCTCGATCGACATTCCGCAATTTCGCTATGGCAACAAGGGTTCCAGCGGCGTCGGTCAGGGCGACGGCAAGCCGGGGCAACCGCTCGGACCAGGGCAACAGGGACCACCCGGTCCCGGCGCAGGCGATCAACCGGGCGGCCATATTCTCGAAGTCGAGCTGTCGATGGAGGAGATGGCGCAGATTCTTGGCGAGGAGTTGGCCCTCCCTCGCATCGAGCCGCGCGGCAAGAAGAATATCGTCACCACACGTGACAAATATACCGGTATTCGCCAGACCGGCCCTGAGTCGCTGCGCCACTTCAAGCGGACTTACAAGAAGGCTCTGAAGCGCCAGATCGCGTCGAATACGTACAGCCCAAGCGATCCAATCATTGTGCCGATTCGTGCCGACAAGCAATATCGAAGCTGGAAAGAAGTCAACAAGCCGGACAGCCTTGCGGTACTGATTTACATGATGGACGTGTCCGGCTCGATGACGGATGAGCAAAAAGAGATCGTCCGCATCGAAGCGTTTTGGATCGATACCTGGATCAAAGCTCATTACAAGGGTGTCGAGACGGTCTATATTATTCACGATGCGGCTGCTCAAGAGGTCGACGAACATACCTTCTATCACACGCGCGAAAGTGGCGGCACCAAGATCAGCTCGGCCTACATCCTGGCGGACAAGATCATCAATGCGCGTTATCCGGCCGACACCTGGAACGTCTATGCGTTCCACTTCTCCGACGGCGACAACTGGGGCGATGACATCCCGACGTGCATTCAGCTTCTCGAAGAAAAGCTTTTGCCCAAGCTAAACCTGTTTGGCTATGGCCAAGTCGAGAGCCCATATGGCAGCGGCGAGTTCTACGAACATATCCACGACGCCGTTGGCGAAAGAGAGAATGTCGTCTGTAGCCGAGTGCCCGACCGCGAGGCGATTCTGGGCTCGATCAAGGAGTTCTTGAGTACGGGCCGCTAACGAAAATGCCACCGAAACCAGCCACCGTCACTCACAATGTTCCAGCCTGCGATAGTGCGTCGTCCAGACTAAATTTACGTGTGGCACAGACATTCCTGTCTGTGCGGGAACCGACGAATGGGCCTTTTTCTGCACAGACAGGAATGTCTGTGCCACACGTAAATTTAGTCTGGACTGGTGCTAGATTCCAACCTGAGTTTGTCGCACATCCAAATCGGTGAGTCATGGATACGCCATACGACACACGGCTGCCGCCGCATCTACAAGCTCTCAAGGAAGAGATCGAAGGCTATGCGCGCGGCTACGGGTTGGACTTCTACGAGACTATCTTTGAAGTGGTCAACGCGGACGATTTAAACGAGATCGCTGCTTATGGCGGCTTTCCCACGCGCTATCCGCATTGGTCGTTCGGCATGTCGTATGAGGAGCTACGCAAGGGCTACGATTACGGCCTATCGAAGATCTACGAACTCGTCATCAATAACGATCCGTGTTATGCCTATTTGATGCGCAGCAATCATACGGTCGATCAAAAGTTGGTGATGAGCCATGTTTATGGCCATTGCGACTTCTTCAAGAACAACGCCTACTTCGCACACACCAATCGCAAAATGATGGATGAGATGGCCAATCATGGCGCTCGCATTCGTGGCTACGCCGAGAAATATGGCGAGGACGAAGTGGAGGCTTTCGTCGACCGATGTATGTCGATTGACGACTTGATCGACATCCATTCGACGGCCATCAAGCGCCGCGATGAAGTATCGCGCTACGACTTCGCGCCGAAAACGGAAGAGGAAGATCCCTTTCGCGGAACACGCTTCAAGTCCAAAGATTATATGGACCATTTCATCAACAACCCGGCCGTGCTAAGGGCGGAGGAAGAAGAGCGCAAGAAGGTCAAAGAGCAGGCGTCGCGAAGTTTTCCCGAGCATCCGGCAAAAGGATGTGCTGCTGTTCCTGATTGAGCACGCGCCATTAAAGGGATGGCAGCGCGACATCTTGTCGATCATCCGAGATGAAGCGTATTATTTCATGCCGCAGGGTCAGACCAAGATCATGAACGAAGGTTGGGCAAGTTATTGGCATTCGACCATCATGACACAGAAGGCGCTAGTTCCCTCGGAAATCATCGACTTCGCAGACCACCATTCCGGGACGATGGCTATGCAACGTGGACGGCTCAATCCGTACAAACTGGGCATTGAGTTGTTTCGAGACATTGAGGAACGTTGGAACACCGGGCGCTTTGGCAAGGAGTATGACGAATGCGAAGACCTTGACGCCAAACGGTCGTGGAACAAAGAGTTAGGCCTGGGCCGAAAGAAGATTTTCGAGGTCCGGCGGATCCATAATGATATTACATTCATCGATACGTTCCTCACCCCCGAGTTCTGCGTTCGGCATAATTTATTTTCGTTCGCCTGGCAGGAGCAAGCCGGGCAATACATCATCGAGTCGCGGGAGTTTCAGAAGGTCAAAGAGCGACTCTTGTTCGGCTTGACGAACTTCGGAAAACCGTGGATTTATGTGGTGGACGGCAATTATCGCAACCGAGGAGAGTTACTGCTGAAGCATCAGCACAATGGTGTCGAGTTGCGTATGGATCAGGCCGCGGATACGCTGGTAAATATCCAGTCGATCTGGAGTCGACCGGTGCATCTGCAAACGATGGTAGATGAAAAGCCCACTTTGGTCTCGTTTGACGGAACGGAACACAGCATTAAAACGGGAGGAGAAGGCGATGACACAAGACGGAACACTGCTGCAAAAACTCGGTAGAAAGCGGTTCAGCGACACGCGCGAGACGCTGGAACATGCAGGCCCGAATTGGAATTTGCGACTGACGGCTGACTGCGCCGACCAGGTCGGCTGCAAGCTCTGGGAAGTTGCGCTGACAGGTGCGCCCTCGACAAAGAATCGCTCAAAGGCCGAGCCGAGCGGCTCGCCGGCCGCGTGACCGGATTGCTCGAATCGCTGCGAATGATCGAGTTTGACGCCAGCCAGCAGACGGCCTTGCTACGCAGCAATCCGCCGGGACAGAGTGAGGACGGGGTCCAGTATTATGAGCTGCTCCTGCGCGGCGATGGGCAAACGCTCATGCAGCGCTTCCAGGGAGCGAAGGCCGGAGCGCCACGACGTCAGATCGAGTTCACGCTGACGCATGAGGCGATTTCTAAACTCATAGGTGATCTGACAGCGGCGTGAGTTTATGCCGCGCCAGATTACTAATGAGGTTGTCGTCGCGCACGCAATTCGCCAGAATTCCGCTTGGGATGTTCCGGACAATCGGAGCATGGCGGGATTCTGGCGAACTTCGTTTGCGCTAGGAATACGCACTCTCTTTGGCGCGAAGCGAAATGTGATTGAATGAACGCAAGTTCTTGCACAAACAGAAGAAGACTAGGTTGGGAAATTCGTTTGGGGGGGTGTCTGGGGGGGTGTGAATGAAACGAATTTTCCGTTGTTACCCCGCGCTGACGCCGGCGCGAGCCAGCAGATTGCTTGGATGGGCTGATAAAGGAGTCGATAATGCCGCAAAAAACCTGGAGGCTCGGGCTCGCGCTCGGTCTTGCTTTGATCCTCTGGCCGACGCCGGCCTTCGCGGTCATCACCGCCGTGACACCGTTGAGCGGCGTTCTCAAGGAATCGAAATATATTCTCACGGCCAAGGTCGAGACACTTGATGCCGAAAAGAAGACGGCGGTTCTCGTGGTCGATGAGAGCCTGAAGGGGAAGGCACCGTTTAGCAAATTTCCGGTGGCCCTAAAAGGCGACGCGGAAGCGACCAAAGGCGATGAGGTGCCAAAGCTTCTCAAAAGGCTGGCGGTCAAGCTACCCTTGGTCCTGTTCGTGCTGGAGCGTGAAGAAGAATTTATCGTCTTTGGCTACACAAACGGCACCTGGTTCATGCTGCAAGGCACGAAGCCGGAAAAGGGCGATCCGGTTTGGGTCTTTGCTCATTTTGAGCCTTATTTACGAAAGACGTATAAGGATCCAACGGAATCACTACGACAAGTAGTCGTCGATGTACTCGCCGGTAGGAAGAAAGCGCCGGACGTCGCCAAAGACGAAAAGCCGGGTATCGGGCCAGAGTTACCTAATGATAAGCCAGAAGAATCGGCGCTCGCGCCACGGTTCACGATTGCCGCTGGGCCTCCTTTTGCCGTGATTCCCGCCGTGATGTTAGGTGGACCCCTGGCTATTTTGGCCATGCTCTTTCCCGCCGTTTTCGCCGCTCTCATGCTGGTGCTGCGGCGCTGGACGGTGGCGCTTTCCGTGCTCAGTATGCAGACGACGTTGATTCTCGCGCACGCCTGGTGCCGATCCTGGCTCATCGGCACCATTTGGGAAAGGCAATCGGCGTTATGGTTGGTTCTGGCCGGGCTGACGCTATGCGGGTGCTCTGGTCGATGCGTCAATATCTCATGCGCGTTAACGAAGTGATCGAATCCCAAGGGGCCGGCGAGGCGACGTCGCAGCATAGCGCTACAGCCAACCAGCAAGGATTGATCGATTTCTTCGCACCGGTTGGTGCCGAAGAGACATTTACCACATTGCCCGCGCGGCAGGTCAAACACGCTGCGAAGGATGGGCCGACGCGATTCGAGAGACCGGCATGGTCCGAGGTGTGGATCCTCGTTGGTTCGGTGCTGGTCTGTGGTCTGTCGCTCTGGTTCTTTTTTCCGCACACGGTTTCCCGTTTCGATGCCAGTGGCCGAGTTCTGATCGCGCTGGCCGTGGGGCTTGCTCTCGGAGCCTCGTATGCGGCTTATCAGCGCGGCTTCACTTCGGGGCAACGGCCAACGGTTTCGGTCGAAACGGTACTTCTTTGGAGCATGGCGCTCGCGTCTCTTGGATTGACCGCGAGTTCAATGGCTGAGGAGTCCTCCGCTCCTTCGCCTGTCGCTGAGTCGAAAGACGGGTTTCGGATCGTCTGGCGCTTTCGACCGCCGGAACCTTGTTCGATCGCTTCGTCGCCGACAATCGATGGCGACAATGTTTTCATCGGCGTCGTGCATGGAGCGGCTTTTCGCTCAGGCGCGGTCTATTGCCTCGATCGCGCCACCGGCAAGCGGTTGTGGGTATTCAACAACAAAGGCAAGATGCGCGATAGTTTTTCCTCGCCCTACGTGGCCGACGGCAAAGTCTATATCGGCGAGGGGTTTCACCAACACAGCGATTGCCGGCTCTATTGCCTCGATGCCAAAACGGGCGCGAAGCTGTGGGACTTTCCGACTAAGAGCCACACGGAATCTTCGCCGGTTGTGGCGAACGGCAAGGTCTATTTCGGAGCCGGAGACGATGGTCTTATCTGCGTCGATGCGGAGACTGGCAAAGAGGTGTGGCATTATCAAGGATCCGGCGGACTGCATGTCGACGCCGGCCCGATGATGGCGGAGAACCGGATCTATTGTGGGAGCGGCATCGGCGACATCTACAAGGAAACATGCTGTTTCTGTCTCGACGCGCTGACAGGTGCGGAGGTCTGGCGCGTGCCGACGCCCTTGCCTGTGTGGGGAACGGCAGCAGTCGGCGGCGGCCAGGTTTATATCCCTTTAGGCAATGGTAATTTTCTGGAAAGTGACAAGGAAACTCCCAAGGGAGCAGTCCTGTGCGTCGATGCCAAGACAGGAAAGCGAAACTGGCAGTTCGATGCTGGCGATGGCGTGTTAACCCGTGTCGTCGACAAGAATGGCCGGCTTTACTTCGGTTCGCGTGACCAAAGCTGTTACTGTGTCGATGCGAACACGGGCAAGTTAGTATGGAAGGAAGCTGTTGGCAGTCCCGTCGTCGCTGGGCCGACACTTTATGCGACGCGTTCGGGCGCAACTGTCTATGTGCCTGGAGTCGACGGGAAGCTGCTCTCTCTGCGAGCCGATGCCCAATTATCCGGGGATATATCTCGCGTCGAGTGGGCTTTCGATGTGGCCCGCGACAATACCATTGGCAACGAGTCCGGGCCACCGGTGCAAATCTACTCGTCGCCGACTCTCGATGAGGAGCGCCGCGGAGAACGGCGGCACCTCTATTTCGGCTGCACATTGGACTCCGGTGAGCGCGGCGTTTTGTATTGTCTGGAGGATACGTTGGAGCGGAAATGACTACGGTCGCGGAGGTCTTGAATTATGCCGCTTCCAGAGGACAGTCCGCTTCGCACGTTGCCCGATCGAGTGTTGAGGCAATCGTTGATCCGGCCCGCAAATTTGCGAGCTTTACTCAAACAAGCCATACCCGAATTCGCGGACCGGTTTGATTACGAGAGCATCACGTTATTGGATCGAGAGTTCCCGCGCGACGATTGGCGCAGGCGCGAAGCGGACCTGCCATTTGAAATCCGTTATCGCTTGGACGAAGAAGAGCGTACCGCCTTTGTCTGTGTGTTGATTGAGCATCAAAGCGCAACCGATACGCTCGTTCCTCTGCGAATGCTCTATTTCGCCACGGGCTATTGGGATCGCCAATGGCGCGCCTGGGCGGGTCTACCCACGCCTCGGCCATCCTTGCGCTTGCATCCAGTGCTTCCGCTGGTGCTATATACGGGTGTCCGCCCATGGGGAAGCAATCGAAGCCTGGTCGAGTTACTCGACGAGCCAAAGGCACTTCATCGTTTCGCTCCGATCTGGGAGCCGCTATACTGGAATCTAGCGGATCAGTCGCCGCAGAGTCTACTCGATAGCGGCGAAGCATGGCTTCAGATGATGGCCGTACTCCGCGTCGATGACGCCGATACCGCGGCGTTTCGATCTGTCTACATGGAAGCGTTACGTCGCCTCGAATCGACCGATGATAGCGATCGGCCGCGCTGGGAAGAGCTGATTCGCGTGATCCTGACCTGGGGCCAGCAACGCAGGCCTCGTGATGAAGGCGATGACCTTAAGACCGTTGCGGCGGCCGTGCATAATAACGCGGAGCGACAAAGGAGAGTATTGACCATGGGCCAGACGATTGCGGATACGCTATATGATGAAGGCGTTCAGAAAGGAATCGAGAAGGGAATAGGGAAGGGTGAATTGAGTAGAACCCGCCTTTTTTTGCGGTTATTGCTCGAAGAACACTTCGGGGTCTTGTCGCCCGCTCTCATACAAAAAATTGATTCAAGTGAAGATGAGGCGCGTCTTATGAAGGCCGCCTTGAAAGTATCACGCATGACATCGATCGATGAACTCCAGATTTGACGCGCCATTCCTGGCTTCTATTACTTCAATCTACCTTCAACGTTTGTTCGCCAAAATACGTTCTACTCCCGGCTCCGAGATTGCATGACCGATATTTGCACCTTCGACGAAATACACCCCGAGCATCTCGACTTGGTTGGCGGCAAGGGCCTCAGTCTGGGCCTCATGGCCCGGGCTGGTTTGCCGGTACCGGGTGGGTTCTGTGTGACCAGTTTCGCGTATCGGCGCTGGCGCGACGATTCGTTGGCTAAAGCCAGAGAGCTAACCGAATCGATACGCTCCGCCTACCGAACGCTCGGTAGCGGCCTTGTAGCGGTGCGTTCCTCGGCGACAGCGGAGGATGGGGCGACTGCCAGTTTTGCTGGACAACAAGAAACCTATCTCGGAATTGATGGCGAAGACGCGGTTTGTGATGCGGTCAGCCGGTGTTGGGCCTCGCTTGATTCCGAGCGGGCCGTCGCTTATCGGCGGAAGCAGGGGGTCGGCGACGATGGGCTGGCGATGGCCGTCGTCGTGCAGAAGCTCGTACCGGCAGAGGTCGCTGGCGTCCTATTCACGCGCGATCCACTCGATCCCGAAGGCAACCGGATGCTCGTTGAGGGGTCGTGGGGCTTGGGTGAGGCTGTAGTTTCGGGCCGGGTCAGTCCGGATCGTTTCCATCTCGATCATGACAGCGGCCGACTGCTCGAACAGCATTTAGGCACCAAGGCTGAGGAGGTTTCAGCGCTCGGTATGCACGCTGTGACTCTTGAGCGCCAAAGCAAATTCTGCCTCGATCCACGGCAACTCGAACTGCTCGCGGAACTTGGCCGTGAGGTCGAGCGTTTCTATGGCGGGCCGCGCGACATCGAGTGGGCCTGGGCTGAAGGGCGCTTTTGGTTGCTTCAGGCTCGGCCGATCACGGCGGCGAGCGCGGCTGATCGGGAGAAGGTGCGGCGCGAGGAAGTGGCAGCACTCAGGGCACGCGCGGAGAAAAACGGCACAATTTGGAGCCGCTACAACCTCGCGGAGATCTTGCCGGTGCCGACGCCGATGACGTGGGCCATCGTCCGCCGGTTCATGTCGCTCAGCGGCGGCTTTGGGTTGATGTATCGAGATCTTGGTTATGACCCCGATCCGGCCCTTGGAGATGACGGGGTCTACGATCTCGTTTGTGGTCGGCCGTATTGCAACCTAAGCCGAGAGCCCCTGCTTCTAGATCGGACGATTCCTTTTGAATATCCGTTCGCGGTCCTCAAAGCGGAGCCGACGAAGGCGGCTCTATCCAACGCCGGTAATCAACGTTGCGAAATTGCCGTGGCACTTCTGGGTTTTGCTCCCGATTCACCTGCCGATCCTCGCCATTCGCCAACTTTCCAAAGCGCGAAAGTTACAGCGGCTAACAACCCATTTTGCCGAACGCTTTCGCCGTGAAATCTTGCCACCCTTTTTAGAAAAAGTCCAAATTCAGCGCGAGCAGAATCTGACATTGGTCGACGATGCCGGCCTGGTTGAGAAATTGGAGTTCTGGATCAAAGCGACCTTGGTGGACTTCGCTCGAGAGAGCCTGAAGCCCACCGCGCTGGCCATGCAGCTTATGGGAACTTTGGAGAGTCGGCTAACCAAGGCACTTGGGCCCGAGCAAGCGAAATCGGCCGTGCGAGCTTTGGTTATGGGGGCAAAACCTGAGCCCGACTCCGATCTCGCCGGCGCCGTGCGGCGACTGTCGTCGGGACAATTGGAATTGTTAGAGTTTTTGAAGGCGTTTGGCCACCGCGGCAGCCAAGAAATGGAGTTGTCGGGGCCGCGTTGGTCCGAGGATGCCTCCGAATTGCGGAGTCAATCGCCATTACCTGAGAGTCCCTCCAGCCGCCCGACTTCAGCTCAAGTTTGGGAGCGTGTGGCCAACGCGGCGAAGCTCTCGGCCTCAGAACGCTCGGCTTTAAAGCCGAAACTGGATACGCTCCATATTTATCTAGGCCTCCGTGAGACGGCCAAGCACCACTTGATGTCGGGATACGCGCTTATTCGTGCAATTCTAGTCGAGTTGGATCGGCGCTATCGCCTGAATGGCGGCGTTTTCTTTTTGCAGCCAGACGAATTGCCGTTGTTGACTAAAGGAGAGAACTTAACAGACCGCATCGCCGCGAGGAAGACGAGGCGAACGCTGGCCCTGAGCCTGGAAGTGCCACCCGTGATCTTCAGCGACGATCTCGATGCGGTCGGTCGAGCACCAGCGTTGGCTCGCGAAGGAACTCTCCAAGGCATCGCATTATCCGCTGGAATGGTCGAGGCGCCTGCCTTGGTGTTAGAGAGTCCACAAGTAGATGAGCTGCCTGCCGAGGGTTACATCCTCGTCTGCCCCTCAACTGATCCGGCTTGGGTTCCATTATTCGTTCGAGCGCGCGGGCTGGTAATGGAGACTGGCGGCGTACTGTCTCACGGTGCCATCGTGGCGCAGTGAATTCGGTCTTCCGGCGGTCGCTGGTATTGCAGGTGTAACGCGACACTTCAAATCCGGTCAGCGATTACATGTAGATGGCGTGCGAGGTACGGTTTGTTTGGTTAATTAACGCTTATCGATGGCGTTGAAAGCGATCGACGTTTTGCTAGACAATTGTCGAGTCGGTGCGTACAAAAGTCTTGTCATTTTATGTCCGATCGCTGCGTCTGCTCATTGCCTTCCTGGTTCTACTCTGCGGAGTTTGCGCATGAATTCCGATTTCAGTGACCGAAAAGGCGAGGACAAGCCCATTCCAAATGTGGCTAAACAACCACCTGTTTTTGGAGTCAAAGGACTCGGTGGCCGCCTGGCTCAAGCAGCCTCTGCTCAAGCGACTCAATCAAGCTCGAGGCGTTCTTCTCTTTGTCGGTGCGATCACTCTGATCTATAACTTTAATCTCTACATGAATGCCGACGCCGAACTTAATTTAGAGATCGCGAAGCTAGGACCAAATAAGCAAGTGAATCTAAGAAGCTATGCAGAAATCCTTATGTTTCTTTACATCTTCACTACTGTCCCATCATAAGTCGAATAGCGACAACTGTTTATGACCAGCGGCATCCTCATTCGGGACGTTTTGACTGGTTAAGGCCTCAAAAAGCGGCGTTTTCTCGAAAAGTCCGAGACTCAAAATTTGCAAAATTTCATTCAAGCTCCGATCGATCTTGAGTTCCTTTTTGACAATCGCGACCAAGACGTATGCGCTTATGGCAATCCAGATTTGCGTCTTCACTGCATTCTCGGACGTGCCATAAAAGGCTTTGATTCGTAGATGCTGCTTGATCCATTTGAAGAAAAGCTCCACCTGCCAACGGCATTTGTATAGCTTGGCGATCGTCAGAGCATCCAACACGAAGTTGTTGGTCAGAAATACCAAACGCTTGCCCGTTTCCGAATCGAGATACTTGATTCTTCGCAAAGGTACTGGATACTCGTTCGCTGTCGTGACGCCCGTCAGTCTGATGGTTTGATCGCAACAAAGCCCTGTGGTTTTATCGACCGTACGTTTCGCCCGGCAACGGTACTGGAGGTTCTTCTTGGCACGTGTGACGAAGAAAGCCATGTTCGTCTGGAAGACGTACAGGCGAGCAAAATCGATGTAGCCTCGATCCATGACGTAGAAGGCTCCGGCTTCCAAGGCGAGAAGGTCGAGAGCTTTCACGTCGTGCATTTTTCCGCTGGAAACGTGGACAAAGCAGGGGATGTTGCCACGCAGATCGATCAGGGTATGCAGCTTGACGGCTCCCTTCCGTTGGCGAAATCGAGCCCACGGGAAGAGCGTTAGGCATAGATCGATCGTCGTGGAATCGAAGGCGTAGACAGTTTGCTCTAACGCCACATCCAAGGAGTCCTCCGCATAGAGTTTGCGTGCGTGAGCAATGAGAATGGCGGCAAAATCGCTGTAGATCCGCCAATCGCGATTTTGATTGGCATTGGCCAAGGTGTTGCGTGCTACCTTGCCACGAATGCCAACGTGATACAGCTTGGCTTTCAGAGAATTCAAGCAAATTTCGATGTCGCGCAAGCTTGTTCGATACGTCAGTTGAGCAAAAGTCATACAGAGGAATTGATCGAAGCAAGAGAATTTGCGAACGCGATAATTGCCTCGGTATTTGCGGACACAGCGGTCGAAATCGCGTTTGGGTAGGAAGGCCATGAGTTGGGCGAACAGAAACGTCCCGGTGTGCATCGTCAAGTCCTTTCCACAGTTTTCCGTGGGAAAGACTAGCAGAATGCAACCGACCGAGTTGAAATCGATACAGCCTAGAAATGGTCATAACTATGGCTCAAATAATAGGTTACGCCAATGTTTCAAACGCTCAATGGGACAGTAGTGTTACATCTTCTATGGCCTCTTTGCGGCAATAGGATTTGCGCCAAAATAAGTTACCGAATTTGGTTTCGCCCTGGCCAAGAACTACGGCATTTCGGCGGCGATGGCCGGCAACTTGTTTTGGCGCGAGTCCTAGGCGCCGTATTTCTCATTCTCGCCGCTTTAGTCAAATCCTTTCCGTTGCCGACGACGATTTTGGCTCTCATTCTGTATATCGTCGGAAACCTTGTGTTCTTCTTTGTCAACCCTGCTGCGCTCGCAACCAGCGCCGTCCTCGGTAAAGTTATCATTACCATTTGTTTGATCGCTTCGGTACACGCAGCCTATGCCTATGAAATTGGCAAGCCGAAAGAGGTCGAGGCATTGGATCCAATCGAGGTAAGTGATGAGGAATTCGAAGCGGATCGCTTGAACCGTTGAAGGCCGCGAATACCCGAGAACGTTGAGTGAATGCCACTACTCGTCGGAGCGCCGCCGCTTCAGCGCTCCGCGTCGCGGCCAAGTCTCGTTCAACCCGCACGGCGGAAACCGCCTAGCGTCTTCATGCCCAGCCGCAGCACGGATCGCAGGCCAGTATGCAAGATCGGCATCTTGCGCATCGCGTCGTTGATGCCGTCAACAGCACGATAGCGGGCCGATTCGAGGCGATGGGCCAGGGCCTCGTTCTGTTCGCGGAGCCTGGTCATTTCGTTGCGGTAGTATTCGACCGAATAACGGAAGCTAATGAGCGTGGCAAGCAATTGCGACTGATCGACTCCGGTGAGCTTTGTGTCCGGTGTGAAATGATGCGACAGTAAAGCTTGTTTGAAGGAGTATTCCTTGGCCCAGCCGTTCGCCGACTGGAGCATGCTGTCTTTGCGGACGCGATAATAGAAGAGGACTTCCGGGATCACGTCGACGCGGCGGCCAGAATTCACCAGCTTGACGTAGGTCATCCAATCGAGCCAGGCCATGCTTTCGCGGTCGGTCTCGAAGCCACCGACGGAACGCAGTACCTCGGTCCGCATCACGGCGTTGGTGTCGCCGTAGACGTTCTCCAAGGTCGCCATGACATGTGGGCCGCCGGTCGGATTGTAACAGTAGATATATTCTTCTTCTTCCAAGTCTTCTTCTTCATGGAAAGCCAGACAATAGCAAGTCATGGCGGCGGTTTCAGGATTGTGCACCATGCAGCGAACGAACGTTTCGAGCATGTTTGGCTTGAAAAGATTGTCGGCGTCGAGAGAGACAATCAACTCGCCGCGCGCCATCTCCAAGGCCTTGTTTCGCGCTACGCCGCAGCCACCGTTGGCCTGACGGACGAAACGATAGGTTGGATTCAGCTTTTCCTGCTCGGCGAAGACGGCCTGGGATTTTTCGTCAGTCGAGCCATCATCGACGACAATGACTTCCACGTGAGGATACGTCTGGGCCGCCAGTGATTTCAGTGCAGCGGGCAAATAGTCGCCCAGGTTGTAGTACGACATGCCAACCGTCACTAAGGGCTGCGTCGATTTGGTCGTCGCCGGCAATGTTACCTTGGGAGCCGGCAGCAGAGACGAGTAGTAACCGGCCAGACGCATATTGTTTCTCTGCACGTCCGTGCATTCGCGAACGCAGGCGTGCCAATGCCGGCGATCCTCGGGAGTGGCGTCCAGATAAGCCTGCAAGCACGCAGCGAGGTCCTTGCCATTTGGTTTGAAGAGCAGATTTGCCTGAGCCACTGGATCGCTAATCATTTCCGGTATTCCGCCGACCGACGACGCGGCAAACGGGATACCCTGGGTCGCGCACTCGATGACGGTATATGGGAAGTTGTCCGCAAGCGATGGCATGACGGCCAGCCGGCCTTCGCCCCGTAGATACGTTCAGCGCCTGCTCCTGATTGCACTTCATCAACAATTCGAACTTGCGTCCGGCGAACCGTTCGGCAACGACAGGCGCTTGCCATTTTGCCGCTGTTGAGAACCGTATCCTTGCCGAGAAAGGTGATCTGGACATCCGGAGGCAACCGGTCGCAAGCGTCGAGGAAAATCTCAAAACCCTTGCGTGTCTCCAGTCGGCCGAAAAAGACGATCTCCGTCGGCTTCTCCAGAGTCAATGGGTCACAGACCTGCGGTCGATCCGGGAAACTGTAACCAATGACACGGGCATCCGGCCGAACGTTCCAATGAATGCTACTGGCGTAGCCGAGCATGTAACGACAGGGAGCCATCTGCACGTCGGCGTTTTCAAAGGCGTAACGCTCGGTGTAGTCTCCACGAAGGTCCTCAATGCCGCCGAGCCATTGGTGATTGCCCTCGCGGCACCACTGGCTGGAGCTATGGAGCTTGACCATCAGCTTGACGTCCAGGAACGTCAGACCCGCCTTTTTCGCCTGTATCGAACGGAAGCCGGTCGCACCCCACTCAGCAAATTCGATCAAATCAAAGTGATGAATCGCATGGAGTTGTTCGAGAGCGTAGCGCACCCTTTCGCTACGGGACATATTGCCCCAATTATCAACCGCGTAGAGAGCCTGGTGCGGCGGGAGATCATGTTCGTCCAGCGTCGAAAAACCTATCCCGGCTTTCGACAAGCGTTTCTTGACGGTTGCGACGGCTTCGTAGTCTTCGATATAGGTGGAGGCATAAAGAACATGAACGCGCCAACCTTGCGACGCCAGTAAATGACAGATCATCCAGAAATAGGTGCCGATGCCCCCGTTGCGGACGATGTAGTTGAAATCATTGGCGACGAAGCAAATCGCACCAGTCTTTGATCCCGCCTGGACGTCCTTCGACAGCATGATAGCTCCCCCACATCCCGCGTTTCTCGATGGCGCCCACATCCCCCGTAGCGCCTCATCCCGGCACGACCAACGCATCCGCCAGGATCGGAGACTTGTAGCGTTTATTCCAATAAAAGCAAGAGATGTTTGCCGATCGTAGCTGGCTTTTTCTCGAATTTGCTCGTGCCTCGAACTGCTCTGGCTGCGCTAATCACTTGGGTATAGCCCGGCCGGCGGTTGTGGTACGAAATAGCCGTGCCGGGCGAATAACGCTTCCTTCTTCGCAGGAGAAAGATTCCTAATGCGAAATATGTATTGGTTCCTTTCCTTGACTGTCGCAGTCGTCGCGGGCGTGGCGTTTTATGGGTGGCACAGCCCCGAGTCCTGCGTCGGCAAGTTTGCTCAATCGACTTATGAACTTGGCTGTCGCGTCAATCCGCTGAATATGTTGAGTGAGCGGGCGCGGACTCATGATGCGATCGTCCAGGCAATGGACGAAGATCTTCTCGCCGCCGCCATCCTCGCTCAGGGCCGCGAAGAAGCGACTCCCTGTTGTGAAGAAAACGGCATGCACGACGAGCCGCGGGTTCTCCATTTGGTAGGCGCCATAGAGCTGCCAGCTCCAATCGTCTTCAAGAACCAGGCGCCATTCGAGATCGTCGGCGGCGCGATCGTCGCTGAGAAGACCAAGCCAACTCAGGAGGCGGTCGAAGACACCAAGTTCCTGAATGTTGTGTACGAGGAATACGACTCCGTGAAAGACTCCACCGCGCGACCGATGCCGACGGCCGACGAATCGCTCAACGGAGCGGAACCGATCAAGAAAATGCCCTATGCATATGGCGACATATTGATCGAGGCAAAACAGGACGAGCCCCCGATGCTGTTGTTTGGTTTCGGAGTGAATCGCGACGCCGGGCTCAATGGTTTTTATGAACTCAAATTTGACCGGGTGAAACCCATGAAGACGGAAGCGAATGAGGGGAAATCGCATGGTGAAGCGCCGCCGGAGATGCCGAAGACGGCCGCGAAGCGACAATAGGCCTTCATTCCCGAGTAGAGGGCGAGGGAGCGGCCAAAATTTGTCCAATGAGCGGCCCCTCGCCCCCTATTGGGGCGAGCGGCTTATGGGATAGGCTCTTCGTCGAACTGAAGTTACTTCAGAGCCACATTGGCCAGTGCCCTGCGAACTACCGCCTCATCCAGTTGCAGCATTGTTGCGATTTCTAAGGCAGATAACTTGTTGGCTGCCATGCGCGTGATCGCAAGCTCGATGCCTTTCTCGATGCCTTTCTCGATGCCTTTCTCCATACCTTTCTCGGTACCCTCCTTTAATCCTTCTTCCTTGGCTTCCTGATAAACGCGGCTCTCTCGGATGTCGTGGATCTCCAACATGGTCTCGATCTCCTCTCGACTCAAGCGAGGCAATTTATAGATGATTACCGTTTCGATCAGTTCTATCAAGTTCTCTCGAAGCGATTCATCGCCTACTTCCGTTCGAGCACGCGCGATCAAGTCGCGCCTGTCACCGGAGCACGGCTTTCCGGTTGCTGGATCAACTGCAGAATCGACAGACCCAACGGCGCGTTGGCTAGCTCCGGCATTTCATCCAGATAAAAACGCCGGATCAGACCCGCTTCAAGCAACGGCTGATACGGCGCGAGCGCCACAGGCTCCAGCGAGCGGTCGCTGAACAAGACGACTCCGCAAAAAGGTTGCCCGGGTTCGTGCTGCTTCAAATACGTGTAGACCTTTGCCATGAGGTCCGCGAACACACTGGGCAGTCGATAGAACTGGACTTCCAAGAAATACAACAGCAGCCCCGGCTCTTTCGGAAGAAACACGCCGTCGACTCGATGCGAGGTTTCCTTGAATTCAAGGGCTTGGTATTGATAACGCCCCGCCATTTCTCGCGCCTCAGCGGCGGACAAGCCCAACAAGAGAAAGAAGGTTTCGGGACTCGTCTCGAATAGGCGATAAAAGATTGGGTCCGTGACCATAACGTACTCGCATTGAACGCACCCCACACCTCGCGGCACGAAAACAGTTCAGAGACGTGGGATGCGATTTGAACGGTCGGTCTGGCTCAATAGGCGCAAGCGGCAGGTACCCAAGGGAATTCGTTTCATTCGACCCCCCCATAACCCCCTCGAACGAATTCCCCCAAGTTGAATCTTATGTGCGCACAAAGACTTACGTTCATTCACGCGACTTTCGTTTTACGCTCCAGTTGTCTGCGCCTTCCTTGTCAATCGGGCAACGCAACGACGACAAGGAATTCTGTAATCGGGTATTTCTTCCCTTTGTTATCTTGAACTACCACCTGTTCGAGTTCCTTGAGCGTGTAACGAGAATGGGATCCAAGAAAGGACTCCAATTCTTGCGCAGCTCCGATCGTCGAGACGCCTTTTTCCCGCAGCTTCGAAGCGTCCAGTTCATACATAAAACCCCACTTCTTTCCGTCCTTTTCTTGCCCCTCCTTGCTCAACGCATTCGCGGGCGAGCCTGCCCGCGGTCACGCGCACGGTGACATCCGCTTTTGGGACGATCACCAACGACCGAGCAGGTCCGCCGTGCGGTAGAATGACCACTTCGCCTTTATGGCCGCCGTCGGCGACCATCGCACCGACTCGCCGCGTCGCGCTCGAATCGAGGCCAGCGATGACCACGATCGAAAATCGCTTATCGACTGGATTCGCGGCCGCGATCATGACGCCGCTGTCTGTGTGAGCGTATACCTCCGTGTTCACGACGAACGATCGGCTGCCGAAGGTGATCGGAAGGGCCGCCGTAAACTGGCAACGATGAGATTGGTATCGGGTCGGCCGATCAACAGCAAATGATGCGTTTTGAGATCCGCTTCCGTTACTTCTCGGTCGCTCTTGATCGGCACGGTCACGTTGGTGCTGCGCTTGATCGAGTGCTCGTTGCAGCTCGACGCCCGCTTCGCGGTGGGCGTCGGTCTCGTCGCCGGTGCCATAAACGATCAGTGTTTTTTCGATCTCATTGTGAAACGTCTGTACCGAGTACGGGCCGGACTTTTGCTTGTTCGACGCGGGCAATCCTGGTCTTGGTCAACCATTCCTCGAAGAAGCTATCGAGGTTCTTCGCCGTGGCCTTTTCGAGATAGAGCTTGAACTGTTCGGTCGTTACCGATTTGCCGGCATTCTCGAAGCCAAAGGTGTCGAGGCGCGGAATCAAACTTATCCGCCCCGACCAGCGACCGTAGCGCGTGAAGCATCAACACGCCCTTGCCGGACGCGACGCGGAACCAATCATCCTGGCGGACATCGCTGATCGTTTCCGCGAGGGAATGTCTTTGCCGGCTCGTTTCCCGAGTTCGTATTCGGCGCGATGCTGGAAGAGCACGACCTCAAGTCGTTCTTTGCCGTCCTTGCAAGGTCTTTGCCCAAGGCTTTTTCAAGGGCGACGTAGCGTTCGTAAGCGGTAAACGCCGCCGCCAGCCAAACATCGGCGTCCGCTTTGGCGAGTAGCGTACCGCGCCAGGCCGGGGTCGTCTCCGGGTCGTGAGCCAGCACCTCGGGCAAATGCGATTTTCCTGTCTTTGGATCGGGAAGATCCAAAGCGATCGGCCCGCTAGACTTGTCCTGAGCCGGCGGAGCGGCATGCAGGACGGCCCAGGGATTGCTCACCAGCGGGCGAACTTCCGGGTATTGCTTTTTGTCTTCGTCGCTCGGTTCCCAGGTGCGACCGAGGGGAGGACCAAAGAGGGCCCAGCTCTTCAGCTCGCGGGCCATGTCGGTCGTGGTAAACTTGGCATCGACGGAGTGATAAGCGGCCAACGGCGGCGTTGTGAATGCCAGTTTGCCGAAGTCGGCGTCGATCTTGCCTTTGTACTTGTCAAACAGTTCGAGCCACTTCTTGTCGCGGTTCGACGGGCGGAACAGGGCGTTGCCGGGCTTGTCTTCGAGACTCGGCAATGTCTCCAGCCGGACGTCGATATCTTTGGTGTTATTACAGCCCCAATAGAAACCCGCGGTACCACCGTACCATTCGTTTTTGCTGCTGCGCCAGAGCTTGCTCTTGTGTGTGCCCAACTCGAACATGGCGATTTCGTTGGTTTTGATGTCGGCAATCAGCCATTCATTTGTGTAGAGGCCGTTGTTGCCGGCCTTGAGAATAGCGACGGCTTTGTCAATCGAGTCGGCATATTGGATGGCTTGACGAATGCGCGAGGCAACCGTCATCCCCTTGATGTCGAAGCGCGTCTGGGCCAGGGTCGTTTCGCTGATGAGCAGGCCGGCGTCGTTCATGTAGTAATCGAGGCCGCTTTGTATACCGCCCGGATACGACTGCATGATGACGCGATGGCCCTTCGGTCCCTTGACGTCGATCCACACATTGTAGAAAAGAGAGGGGTAAAGTCCGAACATCGTGATATGGCCAAAGACGATCTTGCCGTCGGCCGTTGCCGGTCCGGTGGCGGCGAAGGCACTGCAGCGCATGGGCTTGCTGGCATCGGGAGTGCGGCCGTATTCTTTCGGGAATTTGATCCCTTCGAGACCGGTGGCAGTCGCGTCGAGAGCGGAGTCGAGCGAGTCGATCTCCGGCCAGGCGTTGAGCGCGACGATATCAAGGAGATCGACGTTGCGATCGTCGAACTTCGCTCCCGCGGCAGCTGGCGCCGTCGGCGATTCCCTTCATCTCTTCGAGATATTCCTTTTCATAGCGACGCATAAAAAGGGCGTTCGTCAGCGTGCGCGTGTGCTTCCAACCTGAGATGGGGTCTTTCGGGCATTGCGTGGCGGAGAAGCAGCGAAGATGGTGCGCGCAATCTCGTTAGCCATCAGTCGGCCATGCTGGACGCCGCGTTCGTAGGGCTCACCTTCGATGTGGAGGACGATCCAGCCGGCTTGCGGGTAACGATAAGCCGGGCCATAACGCTGCACCGAGCGAGGGTCGGGCTGAAAATCCTTAGGCATCGGGCTCGCGGCCGATGCGTGCGCGGAGTGAACCAAGCCAAGGAACAGCAGCGCCACCAAAAAGCGTCGCATGAGAAGCCCTCAGAAGGGAAACGAAGCGAGGAATCGAAAGCCCAGGGAGAGATGTTCTGATTATCTGCCCGCCGCGGGGCTCTGGCAATGAAAAACAGGAAATTGCTAGGAACCAAACGGCCTAGCGAAAATCCCGTCCTCACAACACTCGCGCCGTTTGCTAGAATGCCACTGGATATAGCGAACGCACGAACTCCGCACCGGAACCGAGCAAATGAGCGACTCGAACGAATATGACCCCTGGGACAGCCTAGCCGAGGAATTAGGGCTGGAAGTCAAGAAGGCCCCTCCCGAAGCTATCGCTGTTCCAAAGGAGCCGCCACCGGTTCCGGAACCTAAGGCGCCAGCGCCAGTCGCCGCCGTCGAGCCCGAGCCGCGCGTCCGCCCGAGTCGACCGATGGTAGCGCCAGAACCGATTCACGACGAATTGTCCTTTGGCTCTGAGCCGGCTAACCCGCCGTTGGCAAAGCCACAATTAATCGAAGCGCCAATGGACGAGCCAAACCTGGCTGATTCCGAAGGCGGCATTGCCGAGGAAGCAGCGCCCGCGGCGGAAGAGGGTGGCCCGCGGCGCCGGAGCCGGCGCGGACGCCGCGGCTCCAAAGGGAAAGCCGAACCAGCTGCAGCTACGGAGGTGGCCCGAGAGGAGACCCTTGCAGAAGTTGCCGCCTCAAACGTGGCTGAGGAATCGTCGGCGGAAACCGCTGGCGACGATAAATCGGATGAGCCCGGTGACGAGGAGGAGACGGAAGTCGCCGGCCCGGGCGATAGACCAAAGCGAAGGCGACGTCGCCGCAAGAAACCTGGGGAACGCGAGGCCGCCCCTAGTCCCGCCGCGAGCGAACCGGCGCAGAAGCCTGTCCTGGCCAAGCAAGAAGCAGACGAGCCCGAAGCCGAGAAGGTAGCGCCCGCTCGCTCGGCGAAACATACCGTGCTTGATAACGATGATGACGTCGACGATCTTTCGGACTGGACCGGCCCGTCGTGGAACGAGCTGATCGCGTCGTTGTATCGACCGGATCGGTGAGAGAGTGTCCCATAAGCCCCTCGCCGCCGTACTCGTGGGAGAGGGGTGGGGTGAGGGGGCCAAGTTTGGAGCCGTGGCCGGGCTCGGTACTCCGAGCCCGGTTCTCTGAAGCCGCTAGCTGCGCCATGCAGACAAAATTTACGGGTGGCACAGAGATTCCTGTCTGTGCGGGAACCGATGAATGTGCCTTTTGCTGCACAGACAGGAATGTCTGTGCCACCCGTAAATTTTGTCTGCATGGCGCACTAGCGGCCACACCGGCGTCGGATTACCGACCGCTGCCACGGGATCTGCGGAGGCGAGGGCCTTTGGGCGGCCCCGGAAATGAGAATAGTCGACAATCCAGAAAGAGTGTATAGCGATGGCCGACGCCATAATTGAATTGGTCGGGCCGGAGGAATTGCCCGCGATCGTTTCGATCTACAACCAGATTTTTCGCCCGGCGCGAAACGTGGATTCGTTTCAGCGCCGTTACCGAGGGCGCTATAACGTCGTCCAGATGATAGCTCGCATCGACGACCGCCCGATTGGTTTCTTCCTTGGCTTCGAGCTGAAACCAAGAATCTTTTTTGCCTGGTTTTATGGCGTTCTCGGCGAATATCGCCGGCAAGGAATTGCTTCGCAGCTCATGGAAGCAGTCCATGACTGGGCGCGCGAGAACGAATACGAATCCATCCGCTTTGAGTGCCATAATCAACATCGACCGATGCTGCACCTTGGGATCGCCCAAGGGTATGACATCGTGGGCATTCGCTGGGACCCGGACCGCGGCGCCAATTTATTACTGTTCCAGAAGAATTTGGGCGAACAGTAAGAAACTTCCCCGAAGGGTTGTGGCGGCACGTTTCCGACGTGCCGGAACGGCCCATCGGCACGTTGGAAACGTGCCGCCACAACGTTATAAAAGCGGTGAGTTAGTCGCTGGGGTGTTCTCATGCCCAAGTCAAAGATGAACCTGGCTCTACTCTTTTTGGGGGTATGCCTCGGCTTATTTCTGCTGATCGATTACGGCGTCGGCGTCTTTTCGCCTGACCAATTGGCGTTGGACGCGGCCTTTTCCGCATGCCGAGAAAAGGGTTGGCAGGATGGAGATTTGGGTGTGACTAAGTCCAACGTTGACGCATGGCCATTAGGGAAAACGGCGGACATTGAGTTGAGTTCAAAAAATAGAAACGATCCCAAAACGATACGTATGTCTCTTCGCAAGCCACTCAACATGCTAGGGTGGCAGGTTGTTGCCTATAAGGAAACTCCGCGCGAGCGTTAGGCGGCAGCCACGGTGGCGTCTGGAGTCTTCCCTGTTCAAGGGTCTGGAATTACTCTTTCCCACCTTCAACCCTCAACGACAATCGATATAGATGCGCTGGCCCGCCCATGTCGTGGGCATCCAACACCGTCACGAAATAAGGCCCATCTTTGGGAAGCTTTGTCTCAATACGTGAATCGGTACTCCCTTCGATGTCATCATTGGAAGCCAGGATTTGCCCGGTAGCGCTGAAGAGCGTCAACATGGAATCGAGCCGGGAGCCATAGCGCTCGGCGAAAACTTCGATAATCACTTTCTGCCCGGCTTTGCCCTCGAAGCGAAATGTGTCCACATCCTGTGGATTATTGATGATGCCATTGATCTCCTGAGGCAGCTTGACTGCCTGGGCCTCGCGGAAGCCGTTGTTTGGTTCTTTCTCCATGATCGCGGCGGTCCGATCGGCGAGCAGCTTGATCGGTTGACTTTCGCCACCGGGCGAGACGACGGTGATTGTCACGGTCTGGCCTGTGAAATCAGCGGGCAGAGTCAGCTCGGCGTCGATCGTGATGTTGCCGACGCGATTCATGTCCTGCATGTTGGGAACGCCGCCCTTTTTCACATTGCCGAGCAACTTGACCGTCGCTTTGGGTTCCTGGCAGTGAATCTCCGTGACGGTATCCAACTTGAGGCCGCGCAAGGTAATTTTCGTCGGCGTGCCGACAGTGACGCCGAGGGGATAGGAGAACAAGACCTTTGGTGTCTCGCTGGTTTTGGTTTCTTTCTTATCCTGCGAAATTACGGAGTTCGATAAGAAGAGGAACAAAAAAGTAACGCCCCAAACGAAAAGAAGGGAGCGTTGGCGTGGAGTAGTCATGATGCAATTCTCTTTATGACACGGAGAACGGTAGCCGCTGTTTCCCCTCTCCCCCTTTAACCGAGAGGGGCCGGGGGTAAGGGGCAGAGCGGTGGCCGGGGTCGGTACTCCGACCCCGGTTCTTTGGAGCCGCTAAGTCCGTACCGGGGTCGGAGTACCGACCCCGGCCACGACCTGGTAGCTTATGTCTCTCTTCTCCTCTTCGGGGGGGAAAGTGCTAAATCACCTGGGCAACGCCCGCTGCAACAATCCCTTCACAACCTCGATCGTTCGATCGATCGCGGCTTTCAGAAACGCCCGGCCCTTTTCCGCGGTCGCCAGCTCGGGGTAGCCGACCGCTCCATGGTCCGTCTTTTGAAACATATCATCGGCGAGGAACAGGCCGCGCAGCGTGGGGTCTTCCTTTGGAAGATCATTGCGAATCAGGTCGCGGCGTACCAGGTCAGGACGCAGAGCGAGCATCATCGAGGTCTCGAATTCGCAAGCATGACCCATCGTCTTGCGCGGACCGTGCGCAACTCGGCCAACTCCTGAGCAGCCAAGTCCCAATACGAAGCCGCCGACAGAATACGCTGTGGGTAGCGTGGCTGCAGCCGACGCAACGCCATTTGCATCGTATCAATATTGCCGCCGTGGCCGTTGAGAATCAACAGCCGTTGATAGCCGTCGGCCAACAAGGGAGACACGAGATCGCACAAGATGTCGACATGCGTATCGATGTCGGCCGAGAGGGTGGCGCCGAAGCGCAAATGATGGGCGCTGCGCCAAGCCAGAGCGTTGGCAACAGCAACACCGAACTCGGCAGCCCGGATTCCACGCCATCCGCCACGCCGGAGACTAGGACCGTATCCGTGATCGTCGCCAAATGATGGCTATGCTGTTCGCACGCCGCGATAGGCGCCACGACAACCGTTTTGGCTCGATCGACCCGTTTCAACTCGGGAAAAGTCATCTCGGCAAACTTCACGATGAATCCCCTCCGAAGCGCGACAACATGTAATCAATGTGTGTCATCCCAATCTATCCGAGCCTGAAGCGTGAGCGAAGGGCATTACGTCAATGAAAGCCCCTTCGCTTACGCTTCAGGCTCGGTTGGCCTGTGTGAATTGGCTGCACGAGGTGTTATTCCTTTTTAGCGCCTTCGATAAGGCGGATCGCATCGCGAAGCTCGGCAACAAACCCATTGAACCTTCCCGCACCGGGTCTAGGCGATGCACCATCTGGCGGAAGCATTTCACGAAGCGTGGGGAGAGCATCCTTGGCATCGGGACCGATTCGTCCGAGGGCCACGGGTATGAGCGTTCTCAGGTCGGGCTCCTTAAGAAAATTCATGCCGGCCTTATTCGCACTGTCGGGCTTGTACTTCGCCAGCAGCTTTATCAACATGGGAACGGCAATCTTCGCTTCGGGGCCATAATTACATAACAAAGCGACGCTGCCCCGCCGCGCGTCTCGGAAACTAAAAGGTGAATGGTGTTCGCTATTAACCACGGCGATCGAGTCGGAGCCTATATCCAGGTCGACCCAGTTCCGGCCGATCTTCTTCGAGCAAACGAATGAGCGCGGGCACGACTTTCTTGGCGCCGGGCAAGGGTTTCATTGCGCCGATCACCTTGATCGCGGAGCGCACCGTGGCCATATTCTCTGCTTCCAAGGCCTGAACGAGCGCTGCAATTAAATCCGGATTTTTGGGATCGAGAACCACGAGGGCTTCGAATAGTTTTGGTTTCAAATTGTCGCCGTCAGAGATCAATCGAAGCCACGTTGGAAGCGCGGTCTTTATTGCTGTCGTCGTCGCTTCAGTCAATTGCGCGGGTTGGAAGCGGGCCAGCGCGCCTACGGCGTAATTCTTGAGTTTGAGGTCTTTGGATTCCAAGCCCTCCGTGACGATCGGGACTGCCGCGGGGCCGATGCGGAGTATATCGAGGCCGGCGTTCCAAAGCAGCTGTTGGTCGCGGTCGCTCCGATCGACTTCGCTCATGATTTCGAGGATCGTTCGGGAGGCTTCCGGTCCGTAGCCCTTGATGCCGAAGGCAATCAGAGCCTTGACGCCCTGCGCACGCTTCTCAGCTTTGAGTTCCGTCCGCAACTCAGCCCGCCAGCCCTCGAAGCTCAGGCCGTCGTATCGCAACAACGAACGGTCGACCGGTGGCAACTCCGGTTCTCGCTTGGCATTGGCTTGTGGATCGGGTTTTACGGCCGGCTTTTCGCCATCGGCTTGCACGCGCAGGCTGCCGGCCATGACGGCTAATGTCAGCGCTAACAAACCCAGGGTCAGTGCCCTTGGTCGAGAGAGGGGAGAGATGCGCTTGCTCATGTTTTCCTCCAAAAGGTGCTGAATGCGGACTTTGACAGTGCGGCGCTTGCCCCAGGCAAGCGGGCGCGACAGGCCCAGACGGGCCGGCCGGCGTGCGAAAAGTATCAACATCCCAACGTAATCACGCGGCTCGACGCCATGAACGACGGCGGCTTCGTCGCATAGGAGTTCACGCTCGATCTCGAGTCGCGCGATCAGCCATAGGACGAGCGGATGAAAGAAAAACAGTGTGCGAACACATTCATAGAGCAACGCCCACGAGTCGTCGTACCGTGCGAAGTGATTCAGCTCATGAATCAAACAGGCTCGTTGCACAGGTTCGGGCTGATCGGCCCAATCCACGGGAACCAAGATCATGGGATGCGATGGTCCGAGCGCCAATGGTGATTGAACCCTCGGATGTGAGGCCAAGACCACACGGCGGCGTAAGCCAAGCTGCACTACGCACCGGGCCAATAATTGAGCTGGGGCTCCAGCCAAGGTAACGGCTCCGCGACGCAGTCGAACGAGGGCGATGAAGCCGACGCAGCGCCGAACGGCGAAGAAGAGCACGCCGCTCAACCAGAATGTGCCAACACCAAGCAATGCGAGCCGCCACAGGCCCAACGGTTCCGCGACGGGCAGTTGGTCCGCCGAAGTAGCGGCAACAGGCTCTTCGTGAATTGGGACATCGTCTGCGACCGGAACCTCGATAGCGCCTGTTTTGGTCTCTTTAGGAACAATAACCTCGGACTGCTGCGGCGCGAGCTGGGACGCGGAGGAGTCACCCGGCGCACGCAACTCAAAGCCTGGACCCCAACGCGGCAGCAATGGCAACAACAGACCCGCGACCAGGGCGATGCGATAAAGCAAATGCCGCGTCGCCACCCGGCGCACGCGCCAGACCGCTAGCGCGACCAGCAACACCAAGAGCAACGCGCCCCACCGCCACGACCAGTCCCCCAAGCCCACGACAAACGGCTGAACCACGTCATCAATGAACGGTTTCACGTTTTTCTCCCCGATCGCGGCTTGTTTTGATCCGACGCGGCGGACTCGGACAATTTGCGTTCGATCTCTTGCAACTCTTCCGGCGTGAGTGTCTCGCTATCGACCAGGCCAAGCACCATCGCTTCCGCGGAGCCTCGAAAGAATCGCTCGACGAAATCACGTAACAACGTCCCCGTGGCCTCCTGACGGGTCACCTCCGGAGCATAGCGATAGGTGGCCCCCTCGCACGTATGACTGACGAGCCCGGCTTTCTCCATGTTTTGAAGCAAACCAAGCACAGTCGTGTATGGCTGCCGATCACCGCGCGGCAGCCGGTCCATCAACTCGCGCACAGTCATTGGCCCAGAATCCCAAAGAATGCGCAGCGTCGTGAATTGTCGTTCGGTGAGAACAAGGGTCTTACGTCCAGCCATGAGCGGCCTCTTGGGGGCATAGATCAATGAGTACGCATTATTGCGTATCTATTGGAGCGTTGTCAATGGCCAGTCGGAGAAATTGCGAAGTTACGCATGGGAGACCAAACAAGCGTTACGCCCGTTACCTCCGAGCGCACGGTCCGTTTTTTTCTCGTGATTGGCTGAAAATGGTCGCTCAAGCAATCACTATCAATGCGATAATGATAGTGCCGGATTTGCTCTGGTACGCTCCAAGAAAGGACACAGCAATGTCCCACAATCGACTATTGGGTGTCGTTGAAGTTATGAATGAAGAAATTGCCGAGCCGGCCAACTTTGGCTTTGTCGTCTGTCCGATTGCTATCAGCGCCGAAGCGTGGAGTTGTCAGTGCGAGGTGTATCGCCAGGCTTTCGAGCAGGCTCAAGCGGTCGTCCGGCCGTCGATTCTTGAAGGTCGTTTGGCGCCGAGCGTCAATTAATAGTCTTCTCCTCACCCCGGCGGCGGTTGGACGTCGCGCCAGCCGATCGTCGGGGGCTTTCTATTTCCGGACCGTCAATTCTCCCATCTGAATTGCCTCTTTCATCTCACGCACAGCTCGCTCGAAGCCGACGAAGACGGCCCGCGAAACGATGCTATGGCCGATATTCAACTCTTCAACCCCTGGAATGGCCGCGATCGCCTGAACGTTGACGTAGTTCAGGCCATGCCCTATGTGGACATGCAGGCCCAACTGCCGCGCCAGCGCGGTTGAATCGTTGAGAGCCGCCAATTGGTGTTCGCGGTCCTTGTCGGTTCGTGCCTCGGAATAGCTCGCCGTCTGGAACTCGATTGCTTCCGCGCCGAGACGTTTGGCGGCGTCGATCTGACGCGGGTCGGGATCGATAAAGAGAGAGACGACAATACCATTTTTCTGTAGGCGGCCGATGCAACGGGCGACCGCCTCTTCATGGCTCAGGACGTCCAGGCCGCCCTCGGTCGTGATCTCCTCGCGCTTCTCCGGGACGAGCGTCGCCTCGTGCGGTTTCACGTCGCAAGCTATATCAGTGACGGAATCTATGGCCGCCATCTCCAGATTCAAGCGGTTCTGAACGAGTGGCTTGAGCGCCGCAGGTCGCGCTCCTGTATGTGCCGGCGATCTTCGCGCAGGTGTACGGTGATGCCGTCAGCCCCGCCCAACAAGGCGAGGATCGCGGCGGCGGCCGGGTCGGGCTCGACCCCGCGACGTGCTTGACGCAGCGTGGCAACGTGATCGATGTTGACACCCAAACGGATCACGACGACTTCTCCCCGAAGGAAATAGACGCTATTTTAGAGCCGTAAACTCGGCGGCAGGTCGGGTGACGTTTCGCGGTAGCGGCGCGCCTCGTGGCCCAGAACCTTGAAAAGAACGAAGCAGACGATCAAATCGGTCGACCTTGTCGAGATAGGAGCCGAGCAAGGGGATATAGGCCAGCGGATTCCACCAAGCCGACGTCAGAAAGAGCACGAACAGACATAGCGGCAGAAAACGCCCGATCCATGACATGTAATAACGCGGATCGACATACATGCGCACGATGATCCGCGCCTCGGCGTAAAGCTCCCAAAGAAGCCAGGCGCGGCGACCAATCGACGGCACGCCGGTCGGCGCGAACGGTTCGCGTCGTGGCGGCGCTGCGCATCGGCATTTCCGTGACCAGCTTGGCAACCGGAATCGTCAGCCTGCGCCGCAACCGGGGTTTTCGTGGCACTCGAATTCCGCCAGCGACTTGTTCGAGACGGCGCATCCGTTCTTCGAGCGTAATGACCTCGGTCTCGATCGGCGGTGGAGGCGAAGTGGTTGACTCCGCCGAAATGATGGCGTCGGAGCTGGTGTGCGTTTCGAGGGACTGTGGCTCTGTAGCAGAATCGGCCGCGACGTGAGCATCCAACGAGAGAGGGGCTTCTTCGAACCCGTTCGAAGAAAGAGCATCCGACGAATCTGAGTCGTGCCTATCCTGAGTGGTCTGCTGCTTGTTCAAGTGCGATCCGCCACGTGGTATACAAAGGCCACGGGTGCGGGTAAGACCGATTCCTACCGGCGCGGAACCCGACACAGCCAGCATAGCGAAGCGATTCCAGGTAGGCTATACCGGCCGTGCAGGGCGTCAGGAGCCTCCGGCCCTACTGTTTGCTCACCAGCCCCAAGCGCATACGCTGGGTTCGGAGCCGCTTGAACCCCCGCGATTGCGCTTGGGGCTGGTATGGAAACGTCAGGAGGAATCGATTTACTTCACGATCTCCGACAACACCTTCAACACCCGAGCGCGCACGACAGTCGTCGCCGGCTTGGCGGGAATCATCATCTTCTCGCCGGTCGATGGGTTGCGGCCTTCGCGCTGCTTGGTGGCTTTCTTTTTGGCGACGCGGAGCTTGACGAGCCCGGGCAGCGTGATCAGACCCGGTGCGCCCTTTTTGGTCAGCTCGCGCTTGATGAGTGCTTCCAGCGATTCGAAGACTTTCGTGACCTGGACCTTGGTCAGTTCCGACGATTGGGCCAGCTCCTGGAACATGGCGTTCTTGGTGAGTGGCTTGGTCTTTGCCTTGGCTGGTTTCTTCTCGGCCATCGTTCCCTCGCAAAAAACACGGGTGGATTGGGCGAAGTATTTCGTATCGAGGGAGACTAGATAGGCTGCGGGCGAATGTCAATCGCATTATTCCCGAGAAAATACGGCGTATCCGCATAGCGACCGCGCCGAACGCCGATTTTTTCCGCCCAAACGAGCGGCTCAAGGCCGTTTTCAAAGCCTTTTGCCGTGTTTTCTCGCAGCGCCGCGGGTAATGGACGAAGAGAGATATGGGAAAAAAATAGTTCGGATCGTAACAGGCACCCAATCAGCTGGCGCTGCGGATTCATATAACGCCCCCGGCTTGCCGGGGGTCAAATCAAAACCCCCGGCAAGCCGGGGGCTATATAAATCAGCCTGCATTCGTTCCGGCCGAGATGAAATCTTCCGCCTTGCGGGCTACTGCGAGCGGAACGATCTTCTTGAGCCGGCGGCCACGCCGCACCTCGGCCCAATTCTTGAGGATACGCTCTGCCTCACGACTGCCCGTACGCGAATGATAGCTGACGATCAGCGGGTGCATCCATTCAAAATCGACATAGGTGCAATCGATCACCGCGACGCTGCGACTGTGCAGCTTCGCCGGCGCTTCGTTCTTCGGATCGAAGACGAACAGCTCGCCGCCAGTCATGCCAGAGCCGATTTCGTTCTCGACAGGGCCCAAGAAGCAAAACGCGGCCGCGAGTCATATATTCGCAGGCATACTTGCCCGCTGCTTCGGCCACGATCGTCGCTCCCGAGTTGCGAATGCCGAGCCGATGGCCGGCGCGGCCGCCGATGAAGATCGTGCCACCCGTCGCCCCGTAGCCGACGTTGTTTCCGGCCACGCTCTGGATCTCGCCGCCGAACTCCGAGGCACTGTAATCGAGAGTCACAACCACCGTGCCGCCGCTCATCCCCTTGGCAACGCCATCCTGAGCAAAGCCGCGCAGTTCCAGGTCGAGGCCGTTGACGCACCAGGCGCCGAAGCTCTGGCCCGCCTCGCCCTCGAAGCGAACGCGGATGCGGCTCTCGTTCGGGAGCCCTTCGCGGCCATATAGTTTGGCGATCTGCCCTGCGGCCGTCGCGCCGACGGAGCGGTCGCTGTTGCGAATGCGAAACACAAGCTCCGCATTGGAGCAAAAGTCGATCGCGTCCTGCGCCGCTTCCATGATGCGCTGATTCAGCGGCGCGCGCTCGACGAGGTCCATGCGGCAGACACCGAGGCCATACTGCGGGAAATTCTCATCGAGCAGCGACAGTGCCATGTCGGGATTCATGAACCGCGATAGATCGACGAGGTTGGCGCGCCCTTCGATCTGGTCGGTTCCGCTCCAGCAGATCCGTTCGGCCGACGATCTCCCGGATATGCCGTGCACCCGAGCTGGCCAAGAATCTGCCGCACTTCTTCGGCGACGCCGAGCAGGTAGGCCTTGGTATGCTCCGGATCGCCCTTGTACTCGCCCTGAGTGCCGGTGATGCCGGTGGGGCAGTTCGGGATGTGGCAGCTCTTGCAGACGATGCAACCGACCGACACCATCAGGCCCTGGCCGAAGCTGAACTCTTCCGCGCCGAGGAGCGCATACTTGATGACGTCCATGCCGTTCTTGATGCCGCCGCCGACGCGGAGCCGAACGCTGCCGCGCAGGCCGTTCAGCACCAGCGCCTGATGCGCCTCGGCCAGGCCCATCTCGCTCGGCAGGCCCGTGTGTTCCTTGCTGGACACCATCGCGGCGCCGGTGCCGCCGCCGATGCCGTCGATCTCGATCATGTCGGCGCCGGCCTTGGCAACGCCGACCGCGATGGTGCCGATATTCTCCACGGCGACCAGTTTGACCGAGACGGCGACGCCGGGCCTAACCGCCTTCAGGTCGTAAATGAGCTGTGCCAGATCCTCGATGGAGTAGATGTCATGGTGCGGCGGCGGGCTGATGAGATCGTTGCCCGGCTTGCCGTAGCGGATTTCGGCGATCTCCGTTGTGACCTTCTTGCCCATGAGCTGGCCGCCCTCGCCGGGCTTCGCGCCCTGGGCCATCTTGATCTGAATTTCGTCCGCATTCACGAGATACTCGGCATCGACGCCGAATCGGCCGGATGCGACCTGGCGAATGCGGCTGCGCAATCGGCTCTTCCGCACGTCCCCATGCAGCGCCAGCCCCTCCGGGTCGGCGAGCCGTTCCGCTAAGACGCGCTCCCAAAACGGGCCCCAGGCACGATCGGGAATGTCGTTGCGATAGCGGGCCTCGCCGCCTTCACCGCTATTGCTGAAGCCACCCAATTCATTGAGCGCCGCCGCGATGTCTTGATGCGAATTCTTGGTCAAGCGCCCCATGGCTCATGGCCGCGCCGCGGAAATGATTCCGCACCAGATCGAGCGAATCCTGCGTCTCTTCCACCGGGATCACTGCGCCATTCGGCTTGAGCACGAACAGGTCACGCAGCACCGTCGGCATGCGCGTGTTGACCATGTCCGAGAAATCGACATACTCGCGCGTCAGCGCGTCTGGCCCCAGGCGTGCCGCATATGCCGTCTCGCCGCCCTCTTCGCTCGGCTCTTCCTTGGCAAGCTTCTTTTTCCCGGACCCCACCTGCGGCAATTCCGCTGAGGAACCGGATAGCGCGGCTTTGCGGAGCGCCATCGCGCACCTTTGCGTTGAAGGCGTGATAGTCGCGATTACGGCCCAGGACCTGCATCTTCTCGGCAGAGGCCAGGCGCCAATGGGCATCCTCGATCAGCTCATCCAGGCCAATCCCGCCAATACGCGATGGGCAATTGCCCAGGAACTCCATCACGTCCGGACCAAGGCCGACGGCCTCGAACAGACGCGCGCCGCGATAGCCCTCGATGGTAGTGATCCCCATCTTGGAGATGACTTTCTTGAACGTATCCTCCAGGGCCGCGAACAGGTTCTCCAGGCATTCTCGACTCGTCAGCGACCATTCCTGCTTCGTATCCGGATCTTTGAAGGTCAGGCCATTGCGGATCAGCCGTTGCATCAGATACGGATGAACGGCGTCCGCGCCGAAGGCCACGAGACAGGCGATATCGTGGCCCTCCTGGACGTCGCCCGCCTGGACGACGAGGCTGCAACGCTCGCGCAAGCCCTGGTTGCAGAGATACGAATGAACGCCGCCGAGCGCGAGCAGCGAAGGAATCGGCGCCAGCCCGTCGGTGAACGCCTCCTTGTCGGAGAGACAAAGGACGTTATAGCCATCATGGACGGCCCGTTCCGCTTCACTGCGGAGTCGATGTAGGCTTCGCGCAACGCCGCCTTGCCGCCGCGCAGCGGGAAGACCGCCGACAGCGCCTTGTAGCCGAGGAGTTCTTGCCGGCGGATCTCGTCCACCACGGAATCGGCCAGCACGGGACCGGAAAGCTCCATCTGACGCACCGGCATCACGTCCGCATTCGGAGCCGTTTTCACGACCGGACTACGCCCCAGAAACGTCGTCAACGACATCGCCCCGCCCTCGCGGTACGGGTCGATCGGCGGGTTGGTCACTTCGGCGAAGGTTTGCTGGAGATACTTGAACAGCGTCTGATGCTGCGTCGAAAAAATCGTCAGCACGCGGTCGAAGCCCATCGACGACAGCGGTTCCTTCTTGAGCTTGGCCATGTCCTTGACGAACACGGCGCGCTCGAAGTCCCATCCATGCGCTTGTAGGAGATGATCAATCGTCCAAGTGCGTTGTTCGAGGATTTGCCCCGATCTGGTCGTCGAGCTGCGACGTGAAGTCGAACGACTCCGGCACCAGGATCTGCGACCGATTCAGTTCGTGGACATTGCAACCCAGGTCGGCCTTCACTTCGGAAACGACGCGATGCAGCACTTTATGGCTGTCGAGCCGTTCGCCACTGGTGGTATCCAGGGCGATCATTTGGCCTGGCTGGAGCTGGCCGCTGGCGACGATCGTGTTCGGATCGAGACCAAAAACGCCGCCTTCGCTGGCGATATAGAGCCAGCCGCGCTGATCGCTAAACCAACGCACGGGACGCAAGCCCATCCGATCGACGAGGCCGACCAAGATGTTACCGTCAGTGGCGACAATGCCGGCGGGGCCATCCCACGCAGTCAGACTGCCATAGGCGCGGCGGGACCAGGTGAAGACATCGACCGCTTCAGGCCCCCAAACGTCGGCTTCGCTTTCCCAAACCGGCGGAATCGTGAGCCGCAGCGCCCGCAACAGCGACCAATTCTTTTCCAGAATGAGATGTTCGAGCCATTCATCGAGGCTGGCCGAGTCGCTCATCTTGGGCGTCAACAGCTCACGGCCCGGGAGCGGCGGCTCGAGCGCGCGGCCATAGGCATGGACGGCGTTGCGATTCGTGTGGATCGTGTTGATCTCGCCGTTGTGGCAGCTGAAGCGAAACGGCTGGGCTAAAGCCCAATTAGGATAGGTATTGGTGCTATAGCGGCGATGAAAAATCGCCAGCCCAGTCTCGAATGCCGGGTTCGACAGGTCGGTGTAATAGTCGGCCAGCTGGAAACTGGTAAGCAGGCCCTTGTAATTGATGAGCCGTGACGAGAGGGACGAAACAAAGACGTCCAGCCCCGCCTGCTGAAACTTGAGCCGCAATTCGAGCCGGGCGCGATATAGCCAGCGCTCCGTGGCGACATCGACGAACTGATTCGATCCGAGTCGCAGCAAGAGCTGCTCGATAGCCGGCCGGATGCCGCGCGATTCGGCGGGTAACACTTCATCATTGCCCGGAACGGTGCGCCAGCCCAAAAACTGCGCCTGGTCACGGCACAGCGTGTCGACGATCAGCGCCCGCGCCTGATCACGTTTCGCCTCGTCCACGTCGAGAAAGAAGAAGACGCCGATGGCCAGCCGATCGTCCGGGCGCAGCGAGCGCGCATCGTCAAATTGGAGCCGTCGCGCTTCTTCCTTAAAAAACTCATGCGGCAGCTGAAAGGTCAGCCCAGCTCCATCGCCCAGAGCGCCGCAGACGCCGCCGCGATGTTCCATATTTTTCAGAGCCAGGAGCGCGCGTTTAACGACTTCGTGAGATGATTTCCCCTCGCGCGCGGCCACGCCGCCAATGCCACAGGCATCTTTCCCGACATCGTCGGTATAAAGCAAGTTGCGCGAGCGAATCACCGCACGGCGGTCGATCATTGTATCCTGGCCTACCTTTCCAATTAGTTGTCTCGACAACAGTCGTCGAAACGGGCTTGCACAGCAGACTACAAACACATATGTTATAACGATAGTGAGGTAAACACGCAAGAATGCGGCCGGTAGAAAAAAACGAATATGCACGGCGAGCGTCGAGGCGTCAGCCCGACGTGTTAGGCACATGCACGTCGGAGCGCTCCGACCTCCCACGTCGGGCTGACGCCTCGACGCTCGCCATAGATAATCGCTCCTTGCCCAAAGAAACGGAGGCGCACCCAAAGACATCTCCCCAGATAATGAGGGGTTGTGCCGTACTCGGTAGGTCCGACTTCACCAGGCCATCACGGCGAGTCAGCATGGCCCCCGCTCGCATCACGACGATCGCTCCCACGATTCGGTAATTTCAGGACTCAATCGCACCGCCTTGGTATTCACTGTCTACGCTTCGCCCGGTGAGTTACCCGCACAGGACGCAAGACTCGTTTCTGGTTGCCGGCCAAGCGGTACCAGACGGAATTGCACCCGCAGGGTTCCGACAAAAGGGTTCGGTGATGGTGCTACATCAAGTCGTCCTTTTCCAAGCGTCTTGGCGTGGGATGCGCCCCTTTTGATTTTAGCTAATAGGCCCAACAGTCGTGGTCCGGGCCGCGACTCAGTTCATAAGCTGAAGAAAATCGTCAGCTAAATCTCAAAATGTAATCGACGATTTCTAGCCACGATCGTATTTTAGTGCATAATATCATTGATCGCTCTAAACCACTTTTGTGGCAATACTGGCAAATTCACACGAGTATGACTGTCATGACGAAACCACCGTACAATCTGAGCGTAAGGATAGTAACGACCTTGCTGCTCGTGTTGAACACGAACGTAGTAAGCGCCCAGGAAAAAGCAGGAATACCTCAGGAAGAACAGAATGCCATGAAAGAGTTGGAAAAAATCGGATGTAAGATTTTATTTTATAGTGAGGATCTACGGTCGTTCCCCGTGGAATCTACCGAAACAAATGAATTTAAGGCAGTCGTCACCGCCAAGGGAATTAAGCCTGACGAGGTAACGAAAAAGATGGCGATTTTCCTTAATAGCAATCTTTCGGATGAGGATTTTGCAGGACAGGTATCCCAACTCGCGAAGATCAAGTTCTTGGCGAGGATTGACCTGAGTTACACAAAGGTCACTGGAGCGGGTCTTGGCCTATTAAAATCTGCTAGTCTTTTTCCAATCCTGACTCAACTCGATCTTTCCAGTACTCCTCTGAACGAAATGGGGTTGAAAGAACTCGCCACCCTTTCCAATATCCATGATTTGCATTTGAATGGGACTTCGCTACCGATAAGCGGGTTGAGATATTTCTCTGAAAACTTTTCCGACAAAGATGGCAAAGGTCTTGTTTTGTACCTGGCTAATACTGCTGTAACAAAGCCTTCGGGCACGGGAACCGTAATCCAAATGGATGCTGGTGAATGGCTTCCTAAACTCGGCACTCCGCAAATCATGAATATCATGACTGGCATCGATCTGTCGGGAGCGGGAGTGAAAGACGACGCCCTTATTAATTTTCTTGAAAACGTCGTTAAGAAGGATTCCTTCAATAAGCTGATACTATCGGGAAACAAAATAACAAATGAGAGCCTCAAGAGCGTAAAACAATTTACTAACGTTGAGGTTCTAAATCTCGCGAATAATGCAGAGATCACTGATGAGGGCCTCAAGTCGCTTGCTAGCGTTAAGTACGAGCAGTTAAAAGAACTATCGCTCTCCGGCACGGGTCAATCTAAGAGGCTTAATGCCAAAGAACCTTATGTGACGGATACCGGAATGGCCGCGATTGTAAGCAAGGCCCCGAATCTTACGAAGCTGAATATAACCGGCACACTAACGTTGGTGACACCCGACGGGAGGAAAGCAATCCAGGTCCTCAAAAAGCTCAAGAGACTGGAAATAGCTGGAACGGGGATCGATGATAAAGGACTAAAAGAAGTCTGGGGTGCAAGCCAGACGGACACAAAGAATTTAAATCTGCAGGCATTGGAATTCTTGGATATATCACAGACGAAAGTGACAAATAAAGGATTGATAGGCGATAAAGATCGAGTAGGATTTCCTAAGTTGAAGACCATTCAGACTACCGACACGAAAATCACGCCTGGAGGCGTAAGCCGCTACAACGCCCTCCGAGCGCGGTTGAATATACCGGGATCTTCCAACGCTCCCCTTAAGTTAATACCCTAAGGTTGCTGCGCTAAAGAAGGGTCAGGAAAGCGCTCTGGTCGCTGCAAGGTGCCATACCCGCAACGACCAGTGTTCAAATCCAACAATCTCCAGGTTTACCTGAGTTCAAAGGTCGATCGGAGCGTTGGGCCCAATGGATTTATCGCCGGTCCAGGAAGGATTCCGCCTCCGCCTGGTAGTGTGACTTGATTCGCCGGAGTGCGACTCGACAAGCTGGCGGCCGGACCAGTTGTGCGCGCTCCGGAAGCCGAACCACTGGTCAGTGTATTCCAACCATTGTGCGCGTGACAGAGCGACCGGCGTCCCGGTTTTCAACCCATCCTGGATAGCTTTGCTTACTATATCCTGATAATCCTTTTTCACCGCCCGGACTTCAGACGTGGCAATAGTCACCGCCTTGGTTTTGTCCGCCGTGTCAGGAAGGCGTGTAACCTCATACGTTGTCAACGTCACTAGCAAGGGCGTACCATAGCCGGCACTTATATCCAGCGTGGCGATGTCCTGAAGGACAAGCGTAAACTGGGCAAAGGCTTCGCTGTCCTCCGGCATGACCCAAACCCACGTGTTTCCTTTATGGCCCTTGTAACGAGCGCACAGCGGCACTTCTTTCAGTGAACCGATGTGGAGCCACCCATGAGGGATCTTCGCCAATCGATCTGCCACCGCAAAATGAGGATTCTGATCGAGATAATCTCTTTGGTAGCCCAGAATGCCGTCGGGATATTGCTTCTGAGAATAGTCAGAGTCGAAAATTCCCCATAGACACGCGGCGTGGAGCGCCATGAGTTTTTCATACTCGACCAACGGAGAGACCGTCCATAAAGCCTTTGGAGCTCGGGATCCTGTCAGGGCCAATGTTTCCAAAGTGTATTTTAGCGGCGCCAAGACTGCCGTCTGACCAAGGGTGACGGAGTCTGTGACGTTAGTTGAGCCATTGGAAATGATTGCATACGACGGCAGTGTGGCCGGTTCCGCGGCCACCGACGCTAGACACTCGAGTACCATATCGTCGCGGCATTTGCCATAGGATTTATTCTGGCTACGCGTATATTGGTTTAGAGAGACGGTCGTGCATCCGCTGCTGGCCACGGACGCAAGGACCGTCAGAATACAGATCGTTCTCATCTCATTTCTCCCTACTCTATTAACTTGGGCATCCAGATCTAGTTTGAATCGGTGTAATAATTAGAATTACTAAAAAATAGGTGTCGTCTTTCGCTCCGCGAAAGGCCATCTTTCGCGGAGCGAAAGACGACAGTGTCGGCAGTGGCCGGCTCAAACGAGCCGGCCTACAAGGCAAATCAAGTCCGAGGGACCACTAGTGCGGCACAGTGGTGATCGACGCCGCAGTAATGATTGAACGAATGCTGGCGTCAGCGCCAGTGTTGTCGAGACGAGTAGGTATGAACGGATCAGCGTATAGGCGCCGACTTTGATCGACTACTACTTGTGCTGTAACCGTCAATCGCCCATCAGGCTTCTGAGGATCACCCGTTTTGAACACGATGGGGGAGTAGAAAGGCGGTGGATTAAACAACGTTGGAGAGTTAATCGGCGCCCTAGCGATGTCCTGGATGATTATTGTGAATTCTGCGAGACCTCTCATACCTTCCGGCGTCACCCAAACCCAAACATCGCCAGAGTGCCCTTTGTAACGCGCACATGCCGGGACATCTTTCAGGCATCCAATGCACAACCAGCTCGTGGGTAAGCGTTCAAGCTTTTCCGATACGCCAAAATGTCGTTGAGTATCTGCTTTCACCTGCTTGGGGGCAAGAAGCAGAGTCATCGAATCCGGGTTTACATGATTGGGTCCGCCGATTGCCCACTGGAGTGCGGCCCGAATCGCTTCAAGTTTTTCCGGGATAATTGTGGGATCAAGTACCCAGTTTTGGGCGATCTGCCTGTTGAAAGAGGGATTCACTGACGTCATCCCAGCGGAATACGGCCAGGTAACGGATGAGATTGCAGTTCCCGTATCCTGCACAGATACGGTTCCGGAATAGATAGAAACGAAGCTGGGCAAGGTCGAGGGATCAGCCGCTACCGCGGCCAGGTTATCCACTATTTCACGATAGCGCAGGTCGATGGCCGAATCGATCTGTGCTACCGTATGTCGTTCCAGCGACATCACGGTGCATCCGGAGCTTAGGCAAACAAGTAAGCAGAGAATCAAATAACGCATGGGTCTTTTCCTCGCAAACTGTCTTCAAAATTGGTAGGCATGTTCTCAATTTCTTGCAGCTGCCTGAAGTTATAATGTCCCTTTTGGCATCAAGGACGACCCTGCAATACCGTAGAGGCTCCCGCAGCGATGCTGCGGATACTTAGCGGCTCGGGCCGGGGGGGGGGTATGAAGGACATCGATTGTCGAGATCTCTTGGTGACTTTCCTGCATTGGCACCTTACTTTTTAGCGCCAACGGAACATTATTCATTTTCAGATTATCGAGCAGTTTTGTTTCTATCGGCAATACTTGCACAACCGCTATACCTTTTATGGCATTTCTTCGAGTGATTTGATTCATCCGATTTGGCATGAATAGACGAAATCAAACGTGACGTATCTTGTTTCACAAAATCTTCATAAAATGCATCGCAAGAAAGCTCTTTTTCCTGTCCTAATTGTCCGCATTGTACTCTATGACAAACGCGAGGGTGAGCTGATCCCAGGTGAATTCGTTCGAGGGGGTTGTGGGGGGGGTCGAATGAAACGAATTTTTGGAGTTTTCTCATAATTGCCGACAGCCTTGGTTTTAGTGTGGCCCTGTAACAAACGATCAGCCCCACAATGTCCATCGGGACTAACGACACTCTCGTGCAGATCAACGAGCTTGGGGGTTCTCCGTGGATTTGTTTGCATCTCGCCCCTCCGGTGCGCTGCAATGTTAATCGTAGCAATATGTTATAGCCGAAGGGTGAGATGCAAACCGGCGTGACTTTTTTTGCATCTCGCCCCTGAGCATGTGGCTTTTCCACGACGCACGCCATAGAGGGATGAATTGCATCGTTGCACAAAAAATGTACACGTTCGCTGGCGCGACGGTGTCTGCGTGGCGGTTGGCGATACTTCGAATGTCAAGATCGTAACGATTTAACGCTAAATAGGTTGCGTCGAATTCTAAGTATCGCCAACGTTGGCGATACTTAGAATCTTTGGCGGACCTAAGAAAGGCTCGCGGCATCCCCCAGTTGTGGAGTGGAACGGTCGGGAGACCGTTCCACAACGGGGGGCCCTTGGCGGAGCGAAAGGCGACGATCGATTGCGCCCTAGAATTTTAGTTTGAGAGCCCCGAGGCGTTCGACGGTGGCGGCCATGAGGGCGTCTTCCTCGGCTTCGTTTTTGGCGATGTAGGTGACGGAGAAGCGTAGATACGCCCCGGCGTCGTCCCAGGGGACGCAGCAGACGGACTGGAGGGTTATCAAGAATTGTGAGGCGTCCTCAGCTGTGGTGAAGCTATAGCCTTCGCAGCCTTTCGGGGCCTTGACGTAAAGAAAATAGGTTCCACTCGGCATCTTCGCTTCAAAGCCGACGGCGGTGAGGGCCTTGACCAGTTTCTGTAGACGGCGGCGGTATTTTTCTCGCACGCGGTCGGCTAGCTCCGAATGGCGCAGCGCTTCGGCGGCGGCTTGCTGGATGGCCATGAATTGGCCGGAATCGCAATTGTCTTTCACATCGGCGTAAGCCTGCACAATCTTCGGGTGGCCGGCGACGAAGCCCATGCGCCAGCCGATCATGTTGAAGCCCTTCGACATCGAATGGACCTCGACGCCGACCTCGCGCGCGCCCTCGACTTGGAGAAAGCTCAGCGGCGGGCCGTCATAGCTGAGCAAGATATGGGCGGCGTCTTGCACGACGACGATGCGATGTTTCCGGGCGAAATCGATGACGCGCTTGTAGAAGTCGCGCGTCGCCGTCGCCCCGGTCGGGCTATTTGGATAATTGATGACCAGCAGTTTGGCTTTGTCGAGCACTTTTTGCGGAATGGTGTCCAGGTCGGGGAAGAAATTATTTTCCGCGAACAACGGCAGGCGGTGAACGTCGCCGCCATAGTAGCGCGTGTGCGTGCCGGCGACGGGATAGCCGGGTACCGTCATCATCGTGATGTCGCCCGGATTGATGAAGACAGCAGGCATCATCGCGTAGGCCGGCTTCGAGCCGATCGCGTGGCAGATTTCGGTCGTCGGATCAAGGTTGACGCCAAAGACCTTTTGCATGAAGCCGGCGGCGGCCTCCTTGAACGCGGCGATGCCATTGTCGGCGTAGCCACGATTTTCGACGCGATCAACCTCGCGCTTGAGTGTGTCGCGGACGAGCGGGTCGGCCATGTCGTCGTTTTCGCCGATGCCGAAATCGAGCAGAGGCCGTTCAGGGTGTTCGGCCAAGGCGGCGCGTTTAGCCCGTTTGATCTTCTCGAACTTATAGATCGCGCTACCTTTGCCGTAATTGACCCCGCCAATGCGTTCGGCAAAAAGGGATTGAAACCAGGGGTCGGCCTCGGTCGTACTCATCGCTCGCTCTACCTCTTTATTTAGCCCCCGGCTTGCCGGGGGCGCACCTGGACAACCCGCCATAAATGGCGGGCTATATAGTGGGCTTGCCGGGGATAATCATTCGTAGCAAGTTTACGGTTCGAGCCGCAGAATGTCGCCATAGCCCAAAGCGGGTATCGTCACGGTCAGCACTCCCTTGTCTATTTTGTGCTGCAACACACCATGATAGGCACTCGTCACCTTGGTAATCTTGCGGTCGATCCGAACCTTGAGAGTTACCTTCTGCCCAATCTTTTCCGAGTAATTCGCAAGTGGCAAGAGATAGCTGCTCTCCGCCCGGAGGAGCCGCGTGTCGATCAAGACGTCTTCCGTGTCGACGATCGGTTCGACCGCAACAGATCTCATGAGGAGCGTCAGCCAGGTAGCAACTCCGACATCGAATTGGGTTGGAATGCTGTGCGTATTTGGTCCTCGATCCGGCACAAGCGGCGGCTGCAGCGCCGACCAGAGATACGCGACCCCAGGCAGTGCTGCGACATAGACGACGTGCCCTTTATCGAGCTTTCGTTCCAGGATGGCCGGAGTGTCGTCGTCCTTGAACTTCGCTCTGATTTTCGTGTCGGCGTTGCCTTCGACGCGCTCATAGGTCGCCAGCTGCGGAAAGCCGCCGCCGGGAACCTGAACGCGCGTAAAGGGCGTCAAAAACGGCAGTTCCATGCGTGGCCGAAAGAACGGCGTCCGCTCTTCCGTCACGCGCGACTTGAGTCCACAGAGGGAAGCAAAGGCGTCGTTTTCCTGACGATAGACGTCGAATCGGCCCGCTCCCGCCGTCGCGATCAGTGTGCCGCCGGTGCGCACCCACTTTTCTAGAGCAGGCACCACCGCTGACGGCAGGGTGTCGCCGACGAGAAATAAGACCTTGTACTGATCCAGAATTTTAGCGTTCAGGTCCTCTTCAATAACCAAATCGGGCGAAAGGCCAATGTGGGTCAATGCAGTCCACAGGCCGAGCCGTTCGTTATGCGAATTGAGCCGTACCTTGCGAAAATCCGGCCCCCACAAATCGCGGCCCGCTCCCTCGCGTGCCACGCCAGCGAAATCCCAGCGCTCCGTGCTTTCACTGACGAGCAGAGCAACCGGCGACGCCACAGTTTTTGCTTGCGGCAGCAGGTCCTCGACGAAACCGACGCAATGGGTGATGTCGCGCAACACCCGGAAGCGAGATTTGGCGCGATGGTCGATATGGTTTTCGGTAAACGTTTCGTTCATGCCAATGCCGAAGAAATCAAGCGCGGTCGCCCCGTGGGCGAGTTGGGTGAAGCAGGTCCGCAAAAAGTTAGCGTCCGTGTTGCCCGCCGCGTGCGGCATGGTGTATTGCCGGAGGACGCCGCGCGGGTTGTCGCGCATGCCGGCTCGAAAATGCTCGGCGATGTAGCCGTTTACCATCGGACCAGCCTGGCCGACCTGCCAAAAGAATTCGCTGTGCCGGCCCATGTCGGCAGCGCCGCCGCGAAACCATTTGATGTAGGCATCGACCGTCGGATAGTAGAGCGGATGGCACGTATAGTTGGCCCCGCAGAGAACATCCTCGCCGAGTTCGCGGCGCACATCTTTGGCGCGCTCCGCGACAAAGATGATCGCGGTGTCCTGATAAAACTGCAACGAATCGACATAGAGCCGGGGATTCTCGCGCGCAGCAGCGCTGCTCGTATCCGGCTTCAGACGGCGCTCGTTGAAGGCGCCCCAGCTCGCCCGCCAGTACATCTCTTTGGCGATCTCATCGCGATTCGACTTGAGCCATTCACGCCACATGCTGGCGACGACGTCCTCTGGTTTGTAGGTCTCGCCGGCGAGCTTGGCTGTTTTGACGGCGTGTTGGACTAAAATCTCCATCCACTCGGAAAAGGCAATCTCGTCGCCGTAGTCGAACCAGCGGACATATTGCGCCATTCCGGAACGGGCCAGGTCGAGCTTGGCCCGCGCGATCTCGGGCGGCAGCGGCGGATTGCGATAGGCCGAGACGCTGAAACTCTTGGTTGGCTGAATGGCGACGGCTGCAAGGTTCTTGAGGACGGCTGGGCCGCTGTGGGCGGGATGGAGCGAGCGAAAACCGAGGGCGGCGTAGAGTTGGGCATACTTGCGGCCATAGTCGCTATCGACGCCCAAAGGCACCCAGCCTCCATAGCAGAGCGGTTTTGTGGGTGGCTTGCCGGGGGCCTTCAACTCCTTGAGATCTTGCAATATCGAGTCGATCTCTTCCTCCGGGGTAACCGGCTTCTCGCCCTTGCCGGCGTAGGGCGGGATATAGATGCGATGCGGCCCGACGCCTTTGATCTCCTTTGCGACCGCGCCGCCGACGGCGCGCAAGGCGACCGCGAACGCCTGGCCATGCGAGGCGTTGAAGGTGCTCATGCCGAAGTGGGCTGTGTCCTGTTTCTTGAGGCCGACCCATTCCGACGACTCGCCCGGCTTGATACTTCTGGCGACGATGCCTTCGCCCTCGCCCCAGGGCAGGCGGTTATATGTGTGCGAAATGCTGAAATCAGCCGGATTATTGCCACGATTGGTAAAGCGTGCCTCCCAGCGAGCGCCGCGCGTGTCGCGGAACGCCTCCAGAATGGGATAGAGCTTGACGTGTTTGCGATAGTGAATGAACCAGGCATCGCTCGTATCGCGCGTGAGGTAGATCAGGTCGATATTGCGATTCGCCGCGACACCCGGCGTCTGTGGCTGTGAGGCGGCGAGCAATTTCAGAGTCGCTTTACCCTTTGCAAGAGCCGGTACGGTGACGACTTCCTCCATCAGCCCTTCCGAGCCGGAAGCGGTGTCGTGTTCGGCCGTGGGCTTGTCCTCGCCCTGGCCATATCGCGGGCTGTACTTTGTCCCCATGAGTTTGTCGACGATGAGTTTGCCGTCCTGTTCGACCTGGACCTTAAAGCGTGTCTCGCAGCCGAACGGCGCTTCGTAACGGACCCACAGGCGATATTTGCCCGCTTCAGGAATCACGACGTCGAGATGGGCGGCCGCGGATTCGTTTTTGCTGTCGACATGGAGCAGTCGTTCGCCGGAAATATGGTTAAAACCGATGATGTCGACCATGTAGTTACCGGAGCCGTTTTGGAGGACTTTCCATCCTGAGTCGATGGTGAAGTCCTCGGCCTCGATGGCGAGGGCCGGCGCTAGCGTAAATGTTTGAGCGGGCGTTGCCAGAGGGAAAAATAGCAGCAAAAATGCGGCGATCTTAAGCGAGCGCTCCATACGAAAGCTCCGTCCATGGTTAGGCGAGTCGGCATTATCGTAGGGTTTCCGGGGGATTGCAAGGGCCTCTCGGCTGCGAGCGGTTCGCAGACACAGGCACTGCTTGACCGAATGGACATTTCGCCATAGCGTAACGAATAGACTTTCACTCCTACCTTCCTCCGGCGGCGCCGCGCATGCACCGCGAAATCACTCACGCCGATCAAACGTTCCAGCAAGAAAGCCGGCTGTTTCTGTATTTCCTCACCGGCCTGGTCGGGCTGCTGCTCGCGGCACATTTCTGGCCCTGGATCGCTGCCTGGATAGCTACCTGGGGACCGTCGCTGCCCTCGTGGCCCTACAAGGTCTACGATGATAAAACGCTGGCGCTTCTAGCCGCAGTTATCGGCGGCGTGCGGACGCTTTACCTGTCACTCGACGCGCTCAGCGAGGGGCGACTCGGTGCTGACCTGGCTTTGGCGATCGCCTGCGTCGTCGCCATTGTCGCGGGTGAGCCAGAGGTCGGGGCCGAGGTCGTCTTTATCGGCTTACTAGGCGAATGCCTCGAACACTACACCTTTAGCCGAACCCAGCGGGCGATTCGCGGGCTGATCGAGCTTTGTCCGCGCCGGTGCTGGCGTCTGCGCGACGGGCGTGAAGAGCGCGTTTTGACCTCTGAGTTGGTGACAGGAGATCAGCTGGTCGTCAAGCCCGGCGGCCGTGTGCCGGCGGATGGTCTCGTTCTCGACGGCCGATCGGCGGTTGACGTCTCCTCGCTCACCGGCGAAAGCCTGCCGCTCGATAAGGGGCCAGGCGACGAGGTATTGGCCGGTTCCGTCAATCAATTCGGAGGCGCTCACAATCGAGGCCCGGCGCGTTGCCGAGCATACGGTCGTCGGCCGCGTCGTCGAGTTGACGGCCCGGGCACTCAAGGACAAATCGCCGGTCGAGCGCGTTGCCGATCGGTTAGCCCGCTATTTTCTGCCGATCGTACTAGGCCTGGCGGCTATCACCTTTCTGGTCGCATTTGTCGCTCACAGGTCGGCGTGGATGTCGTTGAGCGAGGAAACCCGCTTTCAACGTGACGCCGAAGGCGCTGGCTTCCGTGCGAGTGTGCTAAAGCCGGCCACTGTTCCCGCGCTGGCCGTCCTTGTCGTCGCCTGTCCTTGTGCTTTAATCTTGGCAACTCCTGCCGCTGTTATCGCCGCGCTCGGCCGCCTGGCGGGAACCGGCGTTCTCATCAAGGGTGGCTCCGCGCTCGAGCGCCTCGCAGCGGTCACCGCGATCGCCTTCGACAAAACCGGCACCTTGACCCAGGGCCGACTGGAGTTGGGTGATGTCGTACCTGTCGAGGGCGTCAGCAATGAAGAACTCATCGGCATCGCCGCGACGGCGGAACAGCGCAGCGAGCATATCCTCGCTCGGCTAGTCCTGCAAGAAGCCGGGAGTCGAGGCCTGACCTTGAGCGAACTGTCGGAATTTGAGGCTCATCCGGGGAGCGGTATCACGGCGCGATTGGCGGACGGCACGACGCTTGTCGTCGGTAATCCGCGCCTTTTTCAGGAACAAGGGCTGGCTCTTTCCACCGAGATGACCGACTTGCTCACGCGCCTCGACGCCTCCGGTCAGACGGCGCTGTTGGTGGCGCGCAACGAACGTTTGCTCGGCGTGATTGGCGCACGCGATCGCGCGCGGCACGACGCGCTGATGGTGTTGGCGGAGCTTCGTCAGTTAGGGATCGCCGATATCACCATGCTCACGGGCGATCGAGCCGCTGCTGCGACTGCCATCGCCAACGAACTCGGCATAACCGATGTCCATGCGGAGCTACTGCCCGAGGACAAAGCCAATTTCATCATCGAATGGCAGAAGCGTCACAAAGTCGCCATGATCGGCGACGGCATCAATGACGCGCCCGCCCTGGCGCGAGCTGACGTCGGCCTGGCGGTCGGCGGAAGCGGAGCCGACGTCGTCGCCGAAACCGGCGATATTGTCCTCATGAGCGATCCACTTATCCCTTTGCCCCTCTTAATAAAACTCTCGCGTGCCACGGTCTGGATCATCCGCCAAAACATTCTTTACTTTGCTTTCGGCGTCAACATCGTCGGCATCGTCTTGACGGCGTGGCTTTGGCCTTTGCTGGCGCCGACACGGCAGGCGTATGACTGGGCGCCAATCGTCGCCGTGCTTTACCATCAAATCGGCTCGCTGCTCGTCCTCATGAATTCCATGCGGCTGCTCTGGTTCGAGCGGCCCACCAGTCCGAGATTCCAACGCTGGAGTAGCGGTTGGCAAGAGTTGAGTAACTGGCTCGAACGACGTCTGAACTTTGAGGAAGGTCTGCACTGGTTGACGCACCAGTCGGCGCATCGCGCTTGGTGGAATGTTGGTGCTTGCTTTGCTTAGCTATGGGCTGAGCGGGCTGATCGCCATTGGCCCCGACGAATTGGCCGTCGTGCGCAGATTTGGCAAACCGATCGCGGATGACCTTGGGCCTGGCGTGCATTGGTGCTGGCCTTGGCCCATCGACGAGGTCTCGCGTATCCAACCCGATCGGGTTCGCAATGTGGCAATTGGCTTCCGTGTGGTCGGCGGCACCACCGCTGAGGTCAGCGCCCGCGCTGGTCGAGCCCGCACAGTGGCGAGGGCACGCGCCGGCTCCCCGATGAAGCCGTCATGATCACCGGCGATGGCAACCTTCTCGAACTTCAGGGCACCGTCCGCTACGTCGTTCGCAACGCACGCGATTATCTCTTCGAGTCGCGCGAGCCCGAGGCGCTGGTCCGCAGCGCTGGCGAGAGCGTGCTGCGTGAATTGGTCGGCTCCCAGACCTTCGCTCGCTTGCTAACCACCGACCGCGAAAGGTTTCAACGGGAAGCGCTAAGCCGATTGGAAAAACGTGTACAAAACCTAGGGCCGGGCGGCCTCGGCATCCGCCTGGAGGGGGTTGCTCTGCACGATCTCCATCCACCCACGGAAGTAGTGCAAGCCTACCATGACGTGACCCGGGCCATGGAAGCCCGAGACCGCCGCATCAACGAAGCCACGGCCGCGGCCATGCGCGAGGAGCGCGAGCAAGAGGCCCGAGGCTTGCAAACAACCCGCCGCGCCGAGGCCGCGCACGACGAAAAAATCACGCTAACCAAGGCTCGACTCGACGTCTTCCAAGCACGATACAGCCAACGGTCACAATTATCCGCAGCCGAGGAAAACCAGTTATTTGATGAGGCGCTTACACACGGACGCAGCAGCGGCAGCTGGATGAAGGCAGCGGAGCATTATCTCCAAAGCCGGCGCGCGGCCCTCGAGGCGCAGGCGACCTTGACCGATTTTCGCCTATATTGGGACATGCTGGCAACGGCGCTAAGCGGCCGCGACAAGATCCTGATTGATGGCAAAGTGTCGGGACGCCGCCATCTCTGGTTCTTGCCGGATCCGCCGCGCGGCCCCGTGATGGGGACGCCCGCGCCAGCTCCGACACGCGGCCGCGAAGACCCGTAGTGGCCCGGCCAGACTAAATTTGCGGTGGCACAGACATTCCTGTCTGTGCGGGGACCGACGACTGTGCCTTTTTCTGCACAGACAGGAATGTCTGTGCCACCGCAAATTTAGTCTGGCCGGGGCAGTAGTGTGTTTTCAAAGCGACGGGAATTGGAGATCAACTCATGCGAACACGAATCTACATCGGCCTGACTCTCCTGCTCCTTGTCGCGTTCCTATTCGCGCGCTTCTGCTTGTTCACTGTCGACCGGGCCGATTTCGTCTACCTAACCCAATTCGGTCGACCCGTGGCGACGTTTGACGGCGCTGCCTCGGATGAAGCAGGATTACATCTCAAGTGGCCTTGGCCAATTCAGAGCGTGCAGCGCTTCGATCGTCGCCTGCAATATCTCGACCTGCCTGGTGCCGAGCTACTCACGCGCGACGCCAAACGCGACACCATCGACAAGACCCTGACGATCGACGCCTATCTCTGCTGGCGCATTCCCGATAAGGAAGCGCTCGATCAATTCATCCGTACTTTGGGTACGCAAGAAGGAGCGCGCGACATTCTGCGGCAGCGTTTTAACAGCGAAATTGGCGCGGCTATCGGGCAGATGGAGCTTGATGACCTCATCAGCGTCGGCGTCGGCAGCGAGCTACCCGACGTGGCTAGTTCGGTCGTGAGCCTGCTCGCGTCGCCGCTCGACGGTCCGTTGCTGGCGGCGACGGTGTTGGGTGGCATCAGGCCCAAGGTCGAGCGCAAGCGCGACGAATTGCGCGAGCGCTTGCTGAGTGGTTCGCCGCATCTTTCGACGCCCTCTTTACAGGAGTCGGTCCTGAAGGAGTATGGCGTCGAAGTCGTCGATCTTCGGCTGCGGCGGCTCAACCATCCGGCCGGCACGATTCGCCAGGCGATCTTTGAGCGCATCATTAGTGAGCGTGAAAAAAAGGTGGCCGACTACCAGAGCGAGGGCGAGCGCCTCGCCTCCGACATTCGCAGCAACAGCGAACGGCGCGTCACCGAGCTACGAGCGGCCGCCCAGGCCGAAGCGACGCGGCTGAGCGGCGAAGCCGACGCCGCCGCCGACCGGATCCGCAACGAGGCCGCCCGGCAAGATCCGGCCTTTTATGCCTTTCTGCGCAACCTCGAAGATTATCAACGGATCCTCGGCGACAATAAAACCATGCTCCTGCTGTCGAGCCAACACGAGATGTTCAACAGTCTCCTGAAGCCGCCCGCGCCGGGCAAAACCGAGCCTACGCCGACGTCAAAAGGAGATAAGTAAGCCATGCGGCTCCTTTTTGTTCTCCTCGTTGTCCTGGCGATTGCCGGCTACGCTTTGACGGGTGTTGTCGAAGTGCGGCCCGGCGAGCGTGCCGTCGTGCGCCGGTTTGGACAGGTGCTCGATTACAAGCCGGGGCCGGGCCTGTGGGTCGGCTTGCCGTGGGGCATGGATCGCGTCGACCGAGTGGCCGTCGATTTTGTGCAGAGCGTGACCGTCGGCTACCAGGACGACGAAGCCCGCGGTGAAGCGATGCCATCCGGTCAATTGCTCACGGGCGATCAGAATCTCGTCGATGTGCAAGCGATCCTTTATTACCGCGTCCGCGCCGATCAGCTTGAAGATTACGTCGTTCAGCGCGAGCAGGTGCCCGAGTTGCTCACGCGCGCGGCCGAGGCCGCGCTGGCTCAATGGGTCGCCGGCCACACTATCGACGATGTGCTGCTCAACGGCAAAAATGCACTGCGCCCGGAGCTGGTCTCCGGCACGCAAAAACGAATCGAAAGCTACGGCCTGGGCGTGGAGGTTCTCGACGCCCAAGTCTCGTTGATCGCGGCCCCCGGCGAGGTCAAGCCAGCCTTCGATAATGTCGCGCAGGCGCAGACGCGCATCGCCACGCTGCTCAATCAAGCCGAACAAGAAGCCGAGACCCGCCTGCGTGCCGCCGGTTCCGAAGCGTATCGCATTCGCCAAGCCGCCGCCGCCTACGCCGGTAGCCAAAAACTTCTCGCCGACCGCGACGCCGGCCGCTTTCTCGAGCGCTTGAAACAATATCGCCTCGGAGCGAAAGAGAACCCGCAATATCTACGACAAATCTGGGAAGACGAGCGCGGCAAGCTATTTGCCAAGCTCAAGGAGAATGGACAGATCGGCTGGCTCGACCAATACCTTGGAGCCGACGGCCTGGAACTGATGACAGCGCCGCTGGGGGCGAAGAAGTGAAGGCCTCTTACAACTCGGCATCCCCGCCCAAGCGCGAGCTTAATCTGCTGAAAAAATGCCAAAAATCGTGCGTGGTGCTACTCCCTCTTGAGCGAGCCGCGCCGCTCCCATACACTTCATGACGATCGTATACCTTTCCAGCTTCGGAGACGCAACATGCTGCGGCCAACCCCGCGACGATTCGGCCTATGGCTCGGTCTACTGTTTTGCGCTACCGCTCACGCTGCCGATCCCAAACCGCTCGAATTCAATGTAACTTTCACGAAAGAAGTGTCCGCGAAGCCATTTACGGGCCGCGTTTACTTAATGCTGACCAAGGCTCGTGGCGGTGTCCGTCCCCCGGCGTCCGTCAATTGGTTCAATCCAGAACCGCTGTTCGCCAAGGACGTCAAGGACTGGAAGCCAGGCGAGCCGCTGGTCATCGGTGCCGATGCGTTGGCTCATCCTGTGAAGCTCGATAAGTTACCCGCCGGCGAATACACGGCCTTCGCAGTCATGGATTTTGACCGCGGTAATATCCATTTCAGTAACGCCCCCGGAAACGGTCATAGCGCGCCGCTGCGGCAGATGCTGAACGCGGCGACGACCGGCCCCGTTTCGCTGACCATCAACCAGGTCGCACCGGCGGAGCGCGAGTTCAAAGAGACCGACCGCGTCAAGCTCGTCGATATTGAAAGCAAACTATTGTCGGCATTTCACAAGAGGCCGATTCGTCTTCGCGCGGGAGTCATCCTCCCTGAGTCGTTCAGCGGCGAAATGGACAAAACCAGGCTCTACCCGGTCGTCTATGAAATCCCGGGTTTCGGCGGCGATCAGTTCGGAGCGCTCGGCGCGGTCCGTCGTAATCCGACAAACGTGGCCGGCGTCGAGATGCTCTACGTTATCCTCGATCCGAATTGTCGCACGGGACATCATGTGTTCGCGGACTCGGCCAATAACGGTCCGTGCGGCCAGGCCTTGATCGAGGAGTTGATCCCATACATTGAGAAAACCTATCGCGGCAAACAAGACCCGCGCTTGCGCTTTGTTACCGGCCATTCGTCCGGCGGCTGGAGCAGTCTTTGGCTGCAGGTCACGTATCCGGATCAGTTCAATGGTGTCTGGTCCACCGCTCCCGATCCTGTCGATTTCCGCGATTTTCAGCAGATCGACCTGACGCAAAAGGGCGTCAACATGTTCAAGGACGCCGATGGCAAACCCAGGCCATTAGGGCGGCGTGGACTGGAACCGGTGCTCTTTTACAAGAATTTCTCCGATATGGAAGTCGTCATGGGCCACGGCGGCCAGTTGGCATCCTTCGAGGCCGTTTTCAGTCCGCGCGGGGCTGATGGCGAGCCCTTGAAACTCTGGAACCGAACAACCGGCGCGGTCGATCCAGATGTCGCCAAGAGTTGGCAGCCTTATGACATCCGCCTCAAACTGGAACAGAACTGGGACAAGCTCGCTCCCAAGCTCGCGGGCAAGATTCACGTCTATATGGGCGAGGAAGACACCTTCTACTTGGAAGGTGCAACCAAGCTGCTCAAGGCCTCGCTCAAGAAGCTCGGCAGCGATGCCGTGGTGGAGCTTTTCCCAGGCAAAAACCACGGCTCACTCATGGACCGCGAGCTGCGCCAACGCATCGATAAAGAGATGGCCGAGCGCGTCCGCACGGCCCGCTGAGCATCCTCAACTGCCTTCTCCAGCCCCAAGCGCCAGCGCGGGGCTCCGTCGCGTAAAATTCTCCCACCCTGGAGTCTTCCCCGTGCTCAACCGCCGCATTGTCTCGTTACTTCTCCTGTGTTCCGCGTTGACCCTGTCCTCCGTCGCCGCCTGGCAGCCGCCGGATAAAGGCAAACCAGCCGTCGAGAATAAATCTCCAGACAAAGACAAAAAACTCGAAGAAACTCACGCCGAAACATCGGGCGAAGTGACGATTGACGGCGAGAAGGTCAGTTATAAAGTCGACGCTGGAACGCTGCTGCTCAAGGAAGAGGACGGCAAGCCGACGGCGAGCATCTTCTATATCGCCTATACAAAGCAAGGCGTGAAGGACGTTTCCAAGCGACCGATCACCTTCACCTTCAATGGCGGCCCTGGTTCATCTAGTGTTTGGCTCCATCTCGGAGCGTTCGGACCAAAGAAAGTCAAAAACGCGGAAGATGGGTCTGCTCTACCGCCGCCGGCCAAACTCGTCGACAACGATTACTCGATCTTGGACTCCACCGATCTCGTCTTCATCGATCCGGTGACGACCGGTTATAGTCGACCAGCGCCCGGCGAAAGCGGCACCAAGTTCCACGGCGTTGATCAAGACATTCAATCCGTCGGCGAGTTTATCCGCCGTTACACGACCAAGCATGAGCGTTGGTCGTCGCCGAAGTTCCTTGCCGGAGAGAGCTACGGCACCACCCGCGCCGCGGCGCTGTCCGGCTTTCTGCAAGACCGCCACGGCATGGACCTCAACGGCGTCATGTTGATCTCATGCATCCTCAATTTTGGCACGGCACGATTTGATGAAGGAAATGACCTTCCTTATATCCTGTTTTTGCCCACCTACACGGCGACAGCCTGGTATCACAAGAAGCTTGATTCCGAATTGCAAGCCGACCGAGCGAAGGCCCTCGCCGAGGCCGAGAAATTCGCCGGCGGCGAGTATGCCGCCGCGCTATTCAAAGGCAGCAAGATCAGCGACGAAGAAGCCGCTGCGGTGCGGAAGAAACTCGCGCGGCTAACCGGTTTGTCCGAGGATTTTGTTGGCCGAAGCAATTTGCGGATCGAAATCCAACGCTTTTGCAAGGAACTCTTGCGCGGCGACCGCAAGAGCGTCGGCCGATTCGACAGCCGATTCAAAGGCGCCGACATCGACGCCGCAGGCGAAAGGCCGGATGCGGACCCAAGCTACGCCGTCGTGCAAGGTTCGTACTCGACGGCCCTCAACATTTATTTGAAGTCGACGTTGCATTATGAAAGCGATCTGCCTTATGAGATTCTCACGGGCCGCGTGCAACCGTGGGATTATGGCACGGCCCGCAATCGTTATCTCAACGTCGCGCCTACGCTTCGGCAAGCCATGACCAAAAACCGGGATTTGAAAATCCTGGTCGCCAATGGCTATTACGATCTCGCCACGCCGTATTTCGCTACCGATTACACATTCAACCATCTTGGCATCGAGTCCGCGCTGATGAAGAACATCACGACGACGTACTACGACGCCGGCCACATGATGTATGTCAGCAAGAACATGCACGAGAAACTGAAGAAGGACGTGGCGGCGTTTATCAAAGCGGCCGTGAAATGACCGTTTAGCCGCGAGCCGGTAGGCGAGCGCTGCTTGATAGCGCTATCCCACAGCGCTCGCCTATCGGCTCGCGGCTAAAAGTTTCCGATTGACGAACCCGATCTGGAGACAATCCCGATGGACACCCTCGTCATCGTCGGCGTCGGCCTCTTGGGCGGCTCAATCGGTTTGGCGGCGCGCCGCCGAAATGTCGCCCGACGCATCGTAGGCGTCGATCCAAGTCCGGCCGCTCTAAGAGCCGCGATCGAATTCGGCGCCATCGACGACGCTACGAATTTACAAGACGCCGTGCGAGCGGCGGATCTCGTTGTCTTCTGCACGCCGGTCGATCAAATCGCCGCGCAAGTCATGGCGGCTGCCGAAGCCTGCCGCCCCGGCGTCGTGCTCACCGACGTCGGCAGCACGAAAGTCGGCATCCTCGCTTCGCTTCGCGGCCGCCTTCCCGAAGGCGTCGTTTTCATCGGCAGTCATCCACTCGCTGGATCGGAGAAAAGCGGCCCCGAACACGCTCGCGCGGATTTGTTCGAGCAGCGATTGGTAATTGTCACGCCCGAAGCCGACTCTCCCGCCAGCGCCCTAAAGCGGGTCAACTCCTTCTGGCAATCGCTCGGTGCCAAAGTTACTTCGCTATCGGCAGAGATTCACGATCGCACTTTAGCGCTAACGAGCCATCTGCCGCATCTCGTGGCATCGGCGTTGGCCGGGATGCTTAGCGACGAACAAGTTCCCTACACGGCGACAGGCTTTCGCGACACCACGCGCCTCGCGGCGGCCAACCCTCATCTATGGTCAGGGATTTTCGACGCCAACCGCGAGCCGCTCTTGGTAGCCCTCGATCGATTAATCGCGCATCTGTTTGAATTTCGTGAGGCGATCAATGCAAGTGATCGCGCCGCGATTCAGGCGATGTTAAAGGAGGGAAAACGTATCCGCGACATATTATAGCCCCGTTTAGCCGCAATACCGTTCGTCTAAGGGGTTTTCTTTTGCCCAATCCCTGGGCGGACCAGCCTTGCCATGCCAAAGCACTTTTGGCAAGAGTGGTCGTTTTAACCATGTTGATCGTCTTGGTGATTATTAAGATAAGTACATGTGAATAAAGAATTTACGCGCAACCTTGGAAGCCAGGTTATTTGGCAAGGATGCACCCTTGCCAAATAAAAGATTGCCGTTGTCCACTATAGGAAGAGCGAGGGGCCGGGTTAGACGAACGGTATTGCGTTTAGCCGCGAGCCGGTAGGCGAGCGCTGCGCGATAGCGCTCTATCGCACAGCGCTCGCCTACCGGCTCGCGGCTAAACAATTTTGATCGAGTTATTGCACAGCGCTCTCCTACTCCTCATCCTCCCGCAATTTCGCCAATACGCCATAATCCTCCAGCGTCGTCGTATCCCCTGTCGTTGCCTTGCCGCTGGCGATGTCGCGCAACAGTCGCCGCATGATCTTGCCCGAGCGCGTTTTCGGCAACGATTCGGTGAAGCGAATCATGTCCGGCCGGGCCAGCGCTCCAATTTCATGAGCAACATGGTCGCGCAGCGCCTTCTTCAATTCGTCCGTGGGCTTTTCGCCTGTTTTCAGCGTCACAAAGCACGCGATACCTTCGCCCTTGATTTCGTCCGGCTGGCCGACGACGGCGGCCTCAGCCACCTTGGGATGATGCACCAAGGCGCTCTCGATTTCCATCGTGCTCAAGCGATGGCCAGCGACATTCAAGACGTCGTCGACGCGGCCCATGACCCAGATGTAACCGTCCGCGTCACGTCGCGCCCCGTCGGCCGTGAAATAGCATCCGGAAATGTGCGACCAGTATTGTTGACGATACCGATCATCATCGCCATAAATCGTCCGCAGCATCGCCGGCCACGGCTTGCGAACGACGAGCAAACCGCCACTGCCGGCCGGTACCGGCGCACCATGTTTATCGACAACGTCCGCCAACACGCCGGGCAACGGCTTGGTCGCCGAGCCTGGCTTTGTCGGCGTGGCGCCCGGCAGAGGGGCAATCATAATCATGCCTGTTTCCGTCTGCCACCAGGTATCGACGATCGGACAACGGCCGCCACCGATCTTGTCCTTGTACCACATCCATGCCTCCGGATTGATCGGCTCGCCGACCGAACCGAGAAGCCGCAGGCTCGAAAGATCGTGCTTATCCGGCCACTGATTGCCCCATTTGATGAACGCGCGGATCGCCGTTGGCGCGGTGTAAAAAAGGCTGACCTTGTATTTTTCGATGATCTCCCAAAAACGATCCTCGCGCGGATGATTCGGGGCGCCCTCGTACATCACCGTCGTCGCGCCGTTACAAAGCGGTCCGTAAACGATATAGCTATGTCCCGTCACCCAACCGACGTCGGCTGTACACCAATAGGTATCGTCTTCTTTGAGATCGAAAACCCATTTGTGCGTCAGCGACGTGCCGAGCAGATAGCCAGCGGTTGTATGCAAAATGCCCTTGGGCTTGCCCGTTGATCCGCTCGTATAGAGGAGGTAAAGCGGATGCTCGCTGTCAAGCTCAGCGGCGGGGCAATCAGCCGAAGCGTCGGCCATCAGCTCATGCCACCAGAGATCGCGGCCCGGCTTCATATCGATCTGCTGATCGCAGCGATTGAAGACGATACACGTCTCAACCGTCGGCGATTTCGCGAGAGCTTCGTCGACATTGCCCTTGAGCGGTATCACCTTGCCACGCCGCCAGCCGCCATCCGCCGTGATGATGAGCTTGGCCTTCGCGTCGTTGTTCCGATCCGCGACAGCATCGGCACTAAAGCCGCCGAAAACGACGCTATGAATCGCCCCGATCCGAGCGCACGCTAACATCGCGATCACGGCTTCGGGCACCATCGGCATATAAATCGCCACCCGATCGCCAGCCTTGATCCCCTGCTCTTTGAGCACATTGGCGAACTTGCACACCTCGCGATGCAGCATCTGATAGGTCAGCACCCGAACATCGCCCGGCTCGCCTTCCCAAATGATGGCCGCCTTGTTCCGCCGCGGCCCAAGCAAATGCCGATCAAGGCAGTTGTAGCTGGCGTTTATCTTGCCACCGACAAACCACTCGGCATGCGGCTCACGCCAATTCAGGACCTTGGTCCAGCGCGTAAACCAAGTCAACGATTCCGCCTGCTCCGCCCAAAAACCGTCGGGATCATCGCTTGCCCGTTTGCAAAGTGCCTCGTACTCAGCCGCACTCTTGATATGCGCCAGCTTCGAGAACTCCGCCGAAGGCGGAAACGACCGCGTCTCTTTGAGCACGCTCGTGATATGCGGCGAGGAGGGAGAGGTCATGAAGAAATCCTTGACAGTATCAATGACGACAATGCGCTAGAGTTCATGACTAAGCGTCGTCGCCAGGGGCGTCAAGGAGGGAAGAAGCGCCGGACGGTCCGATCGGTGAGACTAACATGGCCACATCAATTCTAAGTTCCGCCAACCGATCTAAGTTCCGCCAACGTTGGTGGTACTTAGAACCGCACGTTTTCGCGATAAAACACGGCAATTGAATCACAAAAGTCTTAAGTCCGCCAACTTTCACGCGGAGAGCATTGGCTAGTGGTCCGTCCAGACTTAATTTACGGGTGGCACATTCATTCCTGTCTGTGCGGGAACCGACGAATGTGCCTTTTGCTGCACAGACAGGAATGTCTGTGCCACCCGTAAATTTAGCCGAGACGGGGAACCAGGATCAACCGAAGGTCCACTTCTCGGATTTGGCACTTACGGCGACAACAGGAAGCGAGGACCGAGATGCAAAAACTGCATCCCGTTTGCATCTCGGTCCTGTTCTCTAAACGATTGATCGTATTGATCTTCTATCTACCCGCGGACCGAGATGCAAACAAATCCCGATTCAACCCCCCTTTGCACCGCGGTCACATCGGCCGACGACCGCCAACGTGCGGAGGCACGCTCCTTTTGCAGGTTCTATAAAAAAAAAAGCCTGGCAACGATCCCAAATTATATGTATATTTGAACAGGTTGTGCTTTTGCTCTCTAGACACCAACTAACGAAATAACCAATTACTCGGCGTCAACAAACACTTGGCAATGCCCGCAATCAATAGGAATCGCATCATTTACTTCTTTCGTTCCAAGAAAGGTTCAAACCAGCCAAAGTAACAAGACCCTTATCAAAGCAGTGAACCCAGCCGAGATACCGATCGGCTGGGTTCCAGAGTCGAAGCCTACGCTACTGCAGGCATAACCAACTTTCTCTGACGTGTCCGCCGCCAATAATAACCACCGAGCCCACCGCTGGCGAGCAGACCGCAGAGGATGAAGCTGGAGGGTTCAGGGACGGCACTGAGTGAGAATTCAACGATGCGGTTGTTTGAATCAGTCACAAACAGGTCATTATTTGAGTCCAATGCGACGAACCCTGCATAAGTTAGCTGAGACGAGCCACCGCCCGTTATCCCTGTCCCAATGGCTTGTAGAAAATTGTAATTGCTGTCAAATTCGAGCACGCGATTAATCGAGTTGTCCGCAACAAAGATGTCACCTTTTGAATCAACGGCAATTCCGGATATTGATTGAAATTGTTGCGAATTTCCTGTTCCTGTACCATCAAACTGCCTGACAAAACTTCCCGAGCTATTATATTCATACAATAATGTGTTGGAATTTGTATGAAAGAAAACATTTCCGTTCTTGTCGACCGCAACCGCAGTAGGATGGTAACCGTTGCCATTTGCGATTTGCCCTGAATAGGTTCCGTCGCTATTATAGATTGCGATTCTTTGATTGGCGAAATCTGCCGAATAAACATGACCGGTCGTATCGATCGCAAGGCCGACTGGGACATTGAGTGTTGTGCCGGCGCTTCCAGAGTCTCCGAATCTGGAAGTCAATGAGCCTGTAGAATCATTAAATACGCTGACCCGGTTGGCGTTGGACTCAGACACATAGAGCTGATTTCCAAAGACGCCCAGGCCAAATGGATTAATAACTGAACTGGAGATTAGGGACGCTGACGTGTAATTGCTGCTACTATCGAATCTCGTGACGCGATTTAGGTTCGTATCGGCATAATAAACATTTCCACTGGAATCAGTAGTAATTCCCGAGGCTGAATATAGCTGGCCAACACCAGTTCCATTGCTGCCAAACTGCCTAGTATAAGTGTACTGCGCTCGCACCGGACTGTAAACCAAAACGCTCCAGACAATTGCGGTGAGCCACACTGACCATTTCATGTGACAAGTCCTTTCAGAAAAGAGGAAGGCGCCGGTTCTGTGTCTTGGGAAGCAGGTCATTCGTCCAGAATTTGTTTCGCCTGTCGCGGACGCATGATCGCAGTCGGTCCACCGCGATCATGCGTGCTAAATGAAAAACCCTGTGATCTCGGATTCTATGTTGAGCTATAAAAGTCGCTTATACGGGAACTGCGCCGAGGCCGATCTTTGCTTGCCGCGACCGACGCCAGAGATACCCGCCAAGCCCGCCACTGGCGAGCAGGCCGCAGAGGATGAAGCTGGAGGGTTCGGGGACGCCGGAGGGTGGCGAGAATTCATCGATGAAATTGTTATAATGATCGACGGCATAAAGCGTACCGTTGGTTCCAATGGTGAGCCCCTCAGGCGCAAAAGGGTATGTTCCTGATGGCGCGGTCAGTGATGCGACGAAGCTGCCCGAGCTTGAGTATTCTCGGACGTTATATCCCGTATAGGTGGCACCGAAGATATTACCTTGGGAATCCACCGCCACGCCCCAGAATGAGGCGTCGCCGCTTCCGATATTGCGCACAAATGTGCCCGTCGAGGAAAACTCTGAAATGCGACTGTTGTTCGTGTCCGCAACGTACAGGTTGCCGTGCGAGTCAAAAGTGACACCGAACGGGCTTAGCAATTGGCCAGCGCCACTTCCATAGCTTCCAATCGTTGTTAGGTAGGTGCCAGTTGAAGAATACTTTACGACGCCCCCTGTCGCTCTCGATACAGCATATATATTTCCAGCGCCGTCCACAGTAACTCCTTCAACCCCAATTCCTCCAGTAAATTGCCCTGAAGTGCTGAATTGGGATTGTAAGGTTCCGGCGCTCGAATAGGTAAATATTTTGTTGCTTTGGTTATCCGCCACGACAATTGTGTTGCCAGTGCCCGTTGCAATTCCTTCGGCGCTGCCAAAGCTGCCGAAACTCGAGATGAATGAGCCGGAACTTGTATACTTAGAGACGCTATAGTTTTCTGTAACGTATACATTTCCGCTTGAGTCGACCGTAGCTCCGGTGGGTTCCGGGGAGCCGGTACCCGGACCAAATTGGCCACTATACGTATACTGCGCCCGCCCCGAATTCGTGGCAATAGCGCTCAACGCCAACGCATAAATGCACAACCATCGCTTCATCAAAAAAACTCCTCAATCAAGCTGAAAAAAGCGGCCAGGTACCTGATCTCATTTATCGAATACGGGATTCTATTTACCTGCAATCGACACTTTCGCCTTCAACCGATCCGCCGTCTCCTTAAACTCCAACGACATCCTCTGCATCCCCATCAACCCATAAACCTCCGCTAACCTCTCATGCAGATCCGCATTGTCCGCCATCGCCGCGAGAGCCATTTCCAAGTCTCGTTGAGCCTCCGGCAACAGTCCCATCTTCAAATAAATCTGCCCGCGCGTCTTGCGATGCTGCGCATCCTGCGGCGAAATCAGAACCACATAATTCATTAACTCTAATGCCCTTGGCAGATCGGGTTTATCAGTCTTATTGCCCTCCGATAATTGATGTGCCAGGTTGTTAATCGCTTTGTCGAGGTCCGCTTGCAGTTTGAACGCTTTGGCAATCAACGTTCGGGCTTCGTCCGCCTTCCTGTTCCGCAGGCACTCCGAGGCCTTCAGGAAGTGGAGCAGGCCCCATTCTGGTCGGACTCGTATCAATTGCTCGACGGCTTCGCTCAGCTTTGTCTCTTCCTCTTTCTTTGGGAATGAGAGTTGGCGAAGCTGTTCGATGAGCGCGGGGTTGGCCCAGCCATGCTCCAGACCCGTCTTCAAAACGGCGATCTTGTCGAGAAAGCGTGGCTCTTTCGATCGGCTCAATATGTCGAGCGCGACTTGCGACGTTTGGGCGATCGGGTCGTGATAGGCTGGGTCGTTGGTTACGTCCCAGGCCTCTTGCAAGATGCTCAAGGCGGGAGCGCAATCCCCTTTCATGAGGACGGCTTCGGCCCAGCGGATGTGCGCGTTCGAGTCGTCGTGGTTGCTTTCCGCTTTTTTGTGGTAATACGCCGCCGCTCGTTCGGCCCAGCGCTGCGCTTCGCTAGGATTTTGCGCACGTTGATAAAGCCGTGCCAGCGGAAGGCATAGCTGCTCTTGCGTTTGGACGACGGCCAAGAATTGTTTTTCCGCCAATTGCGGCCGATCGGTGCGCATGTAATGCTCACCAAGCATGACGCGCGCTTGAACATTATTAGGTTCCATCGTGCGCACACGCAGCAGATGTTGTTCCAGCGCGCGCTTGTCGTCGGCCTCGAGCTTTGGCTTGGCCAACAACTCCGAGGCCAACGCGAGGTGGGCCGGGGCATGCCCTTTCCCGGTGAGCGGCGCCAATCGATCCATGAGAATGGCGCCGGCCTCCGTTTGCCCGAGCTTATTGAGGCTGACCGCCAGGCCATATTGAAATTCAAGATTTTGCGGATCGTCTATTGTCAAGCGCTGAAAATAACAGCGCGCGGCAGCGTAATCTTTCCCGGCTAAGGCGACGGTAGCTGCCTGCCGATAGGCGTCTTGGCGCTCTTGTGCCGAGAGTGCGAACACGCCGATGGCTACGAAAACAACGAGGCCAAGAAAGAACGACGGCAAGCCAAACAATAATGGACTGCGATATCGCGACAGCCACCATACGAAGAGCCAGACCCGCATCCGCACCCAATATGGAGTGTTTTTCGCTCCCAGTGGTCGTTTCATCGTCGTGCCTCCGTTCCCGAAAAGAGTTCGTGGGTGACGAAACCGCGGAAGAGGCGGTACAGTTCTTCGACCTGCTGTTTCTCCATGTCGGTCAAAGGCTTCATCGAAGCGACGTAGACTTGAATTTGAAAGAGCCGTGCGCCGGTCGGCGTGGCCTGCGCTCGCGTGAAGCGCTCACGCAGATGGCCCCAGAAGTCCATCTTGGGTGGGTCAAGCCATTGGCCGCGATCGTCAAAAATACCAAACCACAGATAACCCGCCTGTCCCATGCGATTGGCCAAAGTGACCTCCGTCGCGGAGCCCGCGTTCGCTGAATCTTTGGCGTGCGTCCGACGGTCGCGGATTTCCCAACCAGATCCCTGATAGCAAGCGGTCAATTCGTGCCATTCGTAAAACGGATAATCCAAGGAGACGAACGCTCTGACGTTGCCTCGTTTGAAGCGCCACGTCTGGGAATGCTCCCCTTCGATGCGGCTACGGTCGGTTTCCTTCGGCGCAGTCGGACTCGAGTTCCCATTCGCCCCATTTGGCGGGCAAAGGCAGCGCGGGAATCACGTCCATACGTAGGCGGGCTGGATTGCGGTATTGCTTGTAGAGGATCGCACCTTGCCAAAGGGCGAGCACCATGAAGCCGACGAGGACGAACCAGCCCGACAGCCAACTCTTTTCCAAGTCCGCGAGGCGTGTCGTCGGAGCTACGGCGGGCGCTTCTTCGACTGGGGGTTTGACAGCTTCCTGAAGCCGTTTCGCGACATCGTAGCCAAACCAGGTGCCGACGCCACGAAAGGCGAGAATCCTCACGGACATCGACAGGTGCAGCGGCGAACCTCGCACGAAAAACGACAAGAGCTGGTCGTAACTAATCATGAATAACGCACAGAGAACGAACGAAACCAAACCAAGAATGGTGTGCGGCGTGCCTTCGCTCAAGTCGGTCCCCCACCAGCCATAGGCGGCGCCGATCGTCGCGAGGCGGGCAGCATTGCCGAAGAGGAGAATCGCAGCCGAGCCGGAAACTAGGGCCAGTAAATACCAAAGCGAGCGTCGAAACCAAAGACCCAAAAAGACGCTGACACCCATGCCGGGCAGCAGCGAATTCATGCCGTTGCAAGCCTGCTCAACGAGTAAACGCTTGTTCGGCAATTCGAGGATATTGCCCTCGCGGACATGAAAGACGGAAAATAGGTCTAGAATCTGACTGGCCCAGCCGGTAGCCCAGGTTTGGCAATTGGATGCCAACTTTTGATCAAGGCCCATCGGCGGCGGTATGACCATCGCCACAACAAAAAAGGCAGGTAGCAAGGCACGCGTCAGTCTGGAGCCACCGAGCCCGGTCGAGCAACTCGTCATCATCAGAAGGAAGGAAACCGCGGCCAACCAATGGGAGCTAAGGAAAATGCCGGTCGCAAGTAGTAACCATGCTAACGTGGCGAAAATCTTGGCACGCGAACCCAGCCCGGGCGACAGCCGGCCGAGGTTCTGACTCCGATCGTAGCCAAGCACCGCGGCGGCGATGAGGAGCAACGGGAAGAACTGATAGTATTCGCGCGACCAAAGGTAACCTGCGAATCCGCTCAAGAGCGGAAGATATGCAAGAACAATTACGGTTACGTTGAATAATAACGGACGCGGCCAATGCGTCGGCTCAGAGCTAGGTGAAACGTTTTGCGTTTCCTGACTGGGCGACGGTTCAGCCGGTTGCGGCCGGGGTGCGAGGTCGATAAAGAAAATCTCCTCATGCACTTCGCGAAGAAGCGTCGCATGTTTTTCGATTTCGAATTCCACCGGGATGCTCCATCATGGGCTGCACGTCTTGGAACTTGCGTAAGAACGGCGCGGTGTCGATGGACGCTGTACCATCTTCTTAATTTCGACAAGAATTCTCTGGACTGTCCTTAAAAGGGCGCGGTAAGCTACCAAACCTCTCCACACCGAATAAAAGGCTGACGTCGCGCGTTCGAGAATCTCGGCTTCGAGTGGCTGCGCACGAATGAATGCGCACCCATCCCGAGCCGACGGATTCAGTAGACGGCGAAACGCGGAAATATCGAAGCGATCTTGCCCGAGTACGAGTCATCTGCCATGCCGCTCGACCTGGGCGATGTCGAGCAGCCTGGGCAACCCGGGCGACGCTTAGTATCCAAAGGAGACGGACGTTGGACCAGCTTTGGCTACTTTGGTTACCTCTATAAGCGTCGCAACTTGCCGATTGGGGCCAAACGATTTCTTTTTTTCACTGATTTTTCCGTTTTTTCTTCAAGTTCCGCGAATTCGTGACCGCAACTGCTTGACTGGGAAGTGCCTATGACGCCACAATCCCGACCTGACTCTTCGAGCGAGTTCGACGATCTACTCAGGCAGCTGGAACAGGGGGATGAGCGAGCAAAAGAGCGGCTGATCGAGCTCGCTCAAGAGAGGCTGCGGATTCGGGTGCGCCAGATGTTAAGTCGGTTTCCGGCGGTTCATCGCTTTGAGGACACGAGCGATGTCTTGCAAGAAATACTGATAAAACTACACCAAAATCTGTCGCGATTGAAGCCGCGCGATTCGAAACACTTCCTGTCCTTGGCCGCGCTCAGTATTCGACGCACATTGCTTAACCTCGCCCAAAGCGTACGTCGGCTGCCGAAATACGAAACCGACCTTGGTGTTGACTACGACGAAATCGCGCTCACTCTCGACCAGATCGCCGAGATCGATTACGATTCCGAGCGTTTGGAGCGCTGGACCGAAATACACAAATACATCGACGGCTTGCCGGAGGCGCGAAAAGTCCTCTTTGACCTCCTTTTTTACCTCGGCATGACCAGAGAAAATGCGGCGGAACAGCTGGGTATTCCGTACGACACTCTCAAGAAGCGTTGGATCCGAGCGCGTCAGGCATTTGGCGAGCATTTCGGAAAAGATCCTTTTCTTAAGGATGATTCTGGCCCAAAATCGTGATAAGCGTTGCTTATAAAGACAGAGTACGTGTTGCCTGTTAAGGCGAGGGCGGGAGAAGCGTGGAAAACTCGCAGTTGGATGACCTGTTGCTGCAGTGGGAAGAGTTTCGCGATCGGGGCAATCCCGTGTCGGTAGAAGAGTTGTGCGCTCAATCACCTGGACTTGTCGACAAAGTAAAACGGTCTATCGAGATGGTTGAACTCTTCGATCGGATAGACAGCCTTGAGGACGCTGAGCCTCCGTCGGCCGCTAACCCCGTTTTCGATGGCTACCGGACGATCCGGCTGCTCGGCGCTGGCGGCATGGGAACGGTTTATCTTGCCGAGGACCAACAGCTGCGACGCCTGGTGGCGATCAAGGTATTGAAGCGTGAAATAGCCAATTCTGGAGAAGGATCCTACGCGAGCCAGCGCTTCGAGCGGGAGGCACAAACTCTGGCTCAGCTGAAGCACGACCATATCGTACCAATTCATCAAGCCAGTCTCGGCCAGGAATCGCCTTACTTTGTAATGGAGCATCTGCCGCGCACTTTAGCGGAACCAGGCCAGCAGGAACGGCTGCGGCGCGAAGGACCGAAGGCCGTGGCGCGGTTCATGGCTAAGGTCGCGGGCGCGGTCCACTTCGCGCACACCAAGGGAGTGTTGCACCGCGACCTCAAACCGGCGAATATCCTACTTGACGAACAGGGAGAACCGAAAGTTTGTGATTTTGGTCTGGCGAAACTGGTGAACGATGTTGCGAGTCCTCCAGCTAGCCCTTCTGGTCCAACGCCCGGCACTCGATTCGAGGACACCGATAAAACGGCGTCATGGACGGTGGCCGACGTGCAGCCGGGGACGCCGGCCTACATGGCGCCGGAACAGTTGGAGCCCTCGCTTGGGCCAATTAGCCCTCAAACGGATGTCTGGGCTTTGGGTGTGATTCTCTATGAGTTTCTCACGGGTGAAAAGCCCTTCGCCGGTCGCAGCCGCGCCGATTTGCTCGAACCGGTGTGTAAAGAAACGCCGATTCCGGCACGCCAGCTCAATAGGCGGATCTCGTACAGGCTAAATCAAATAATAAGTCGTTGCATGGCAAAGAACCCGCGCGACCGGTATGACTCGGCCGGGTCACTAGCAAAAGAACTCGATCGAGCTTCCAAACCTGTGCGAAGGACTGCATTGGTGGTGGGCGGCGTTTGTGCCGTATTGGCCGCGCTGGCACTCCTATTTGGCTTAAACACCTTCGATCCGCATGCCCAATACCTCGCGGGCGTGCAAGGCGCACTGGCCGATCTTCGCGCGGGAAAGACCGTGGAGATCATCCACCCCAATGTTATCCCGCCGCATTTTCTAAGGGAGGACGCAGGGGGCACGCGCATTGGAGCTACTGAGGAAGGCCTAAGTATTTTTTCAACGTCTTTGGCGATCGTCGAATTCCTGCCCAAGCTTCCTATCGACCATTACCAATTTATTGTTGAAATGCGGCATGATGAAGTAATCCATCCGAGACTCAGGTTATGCGCTTCGTATTGCCAAGGTGCTCATTTCGATACTCCCAAAGGAAAGAGGCATTTCTTACCACTCGTGAAATTCAATGACTGCATTAATGAGAGACCAGATCCACTAGGCCAAAAGGCGTTATTTGGGCTCTTTTATTTCGGGCTGCCTTCTCCGCCTGACGGTGCCCGCCCTTACATAGGTACGGAAATCATCGATTATCCAGCAACTGTTCCTTTCGCGATCTCTGTGGGCAAGAAAATGTGGCGCCAGGTGGTCTTCGATGTGTCGCCGGATCTGGTGAAGACAACCTGGTATTCGTCCGCCGATGTGGGACCGAGCGAATCCTTCCCAACCAATACGCATGCATTTTACCGATCACAATTTGACGAGTTGCGATTCGATAAATCACTAAAGGAAGTAATGGCCGAACTCAAGGATCTGGATAGAGATAAGCTTTCGTTTGAAACGCACGGCGTTGTAACCGCCTGCGGTAGATGCACCATTCGTCGTATGGCTATCGTCCCAATGGGACCAAACCAAAAAAAGAGGACCTAATTCTATGAACGCAAATGTACAGGCAGGTGCCGGCACTATCACGGTGACGGGTACGGATGCAGTCAACAACGACAACGTCAAAGTAGTCATACAAGATAGCGCTGGTAACGTTGTAATTAACGACAGTGCGACGGTTCCAGCCAACACATTTGAATCGAAAACGTATAACGTTTCCGGAGGTGCAACGTACAAGGTAACGGTGTCTTTTAATAACGGAACGACATCGACGATTTTTACCAACGTAGTCGTTCCCAGCCCCCAGTAGAACTCGCAGCGGTTAGAAAACTATTGACAGGCTACACAATCTGACGCGTCGGCATTCAATAAAACGCCTAGGGCCGCCGCGAGTGTCTCCTTGACATCCGCGGCCGTAGGACGACATTAGCTTCATTCACTACAATCCCCACGCTGCTTGATCGTCATTCCGTTCTTGACGCGTGAGGAGATCCGTTGGCCACCGCATTGAATGTCGTCACCGGGGGCACAGGGCTGCTGGGTAGTCATATCATCGAACAGTTGGTCGCGCGCGGCGAACGCGTGCGAGCCTTAGTTCGGCCGTCGAGCGATGTCGGTTTGCTCAAGCGCCTTGGCGTCGAGTTGGCCTACGGCGACTTGAGCGATCCGGCTTCTCTGACGACAGCTTTCGATGGAGCCGATGTCGTTTATCACAGCGCCGCGCGCGTTGGCGACTGGGGGCCATGGCGCGAATTTCGGAAGAACATCGTCGATGCCACGCGCAACCTCCTCGATGCCTGTGCCAAGGCGAAGGCGGGCCGCCTGCTGTATGTAAGCTCGATCGGAGTCTATGGCCATCTTGGCGACCGCGTAACGAAGATTACGGAGGAGGAGCCGCTCGGGCAGAATCCGTGGATCTGGGATTATTATCCCATGGCCAAGCTCGAATCCGAGGCGTTATGCCGGGCCTATCCCGGCCCGTGGACGATCGTCCGCCCCACCTGGCTCTATGGCCCGTACGACCGCAACACCTTGCCGCGAGTGGTCAAAGCCCTCAATGCTGGCCGCGTCCGCGTCATTGGCAAGGGCGACAATAAGATCAACATTATTTACGCAGGCGACGTCGCCGACGGCTGCATCCGCGCCGCGGAAAATCCCAATGCCATTGGGCAGGCCTACAACCTGAGCAGCCTCGGCGAACTGACGCAACGGCAATTCATCGATAAGATGTCTGAATTGTTGAGATTACCAAGAGTGCAAAGTCATATCTCATTCCGCCTCGCCTTCTTCGGCGGGTTCTTCAGCGAGCTCATTGGGCGAATGATATTCCTCAAACGCCCGCCCCACATCACCCGCCACGCCGTTTCTCTCGTTGGCCGCTCGACGAGCTTTAGTATCGAGAAGGCCAAGAAAGAGCTGGGCTGGCAACCGCGCGTGGGCGTTGAGGAAGGGCTGCAAAAGACGCTCGATTGGTATTACCATCAGCCGAATACGGCCGTGCCCGTTCACACCGCTTCATAAACCGTCGCAATCCCCTGGCCGGCACCGATGCACATCGTCGCCAGACCGAATTGGACCTTGTGGTCGAGCATCGCGTGAATGAGCGTCGTACTGATGCGAGCGCCGCTAGCGCCAAGCGGATGGCCGATCGCGATCGCGCCGCCGCGGACATTGATCTTTTCCGGGTCGGCTTTGAGTAGTTTGATCACGGCCAGAGATTGGGCCGCGAAGGCTTCGTTCAATTCAATTAGGCCGATGTCTTCCAAATTCAAGCCGGCGCGTTTGAGGACCTTGAGCGTGGCGGGAACCGGGCCAATGCCCATGACAGAGGGATCGACGCCCGCAACCGCCATTGCGCGAATGCGAACCTTCGGTTTGAGGCCGAGTTCCTTGGCTTTCTCCTCGGACATGATTAGCAAGGCTGCCGCACCGACGTTTAGAGGGCTGCTATTTCCCGCAGTCACGGTCCCGCCTTGCGGTATGAAGGCGGGTTTGAGGGCGCCGAGCGCTTCCAGGCTCGTGTCGCGGCGGATGCACTGGTCTTCGGTCAGGATTTTCTTACGGCCTTCTTCGTCGCGGCCCCAAGTCGGGATCACTTCTTTTGAGAAAAGGCCCTTGTCGGTCGCTTGAGCGGCGCGCTGATGGCTGCGTAGGGCGAACTCGTCCTGCTCCTTGCGCGAGATGCGATAGCCGCATCGCCAGGTTTTCAGCGGTCAGGCCCATGTTCATCGTCGCCGGGCTATGACGGAACCAGAGGCGCGGGCTGGCATCGAAGCCGGCTTCCATCGGAATATGCGACATATGCTCGACGCCGCCGGCGATCTGGACATCCTCGCAATTCGCGGCGATGCTCTGAGCGGCCGTGTGGATCGCCTGCAAACTAGATCCGCAAAGGCGGTTGACTGTCGAAGCCGCCGCATTCGACGGGCAAGCCGGCGATCAGCGAGGCCATGCGGCCGACGTTGTAACCCTGCTCCCCTTGCTGCTTGACGCAGCCCCAGTGAATATCTTCAAGGCAAAGAAGCCGGGATGTTAGCGCGAGCGATCAGGGCGTTCATGAGATCGGCGGAAAGATCATCAGCGCGGACATCGCGGAAGATTCCTTTTTCCGCGTTAGCGCGGCCGATAGGCGTGCGGACAGCTTCGATGACGACAGCATGGCGCATGGTAATTCCTTTCGGGAGAGAAGTGGATCGCGCGGAATCGGGCCCACAATTACATTCTATGCCGCGAGGTGTAGGGCGCGACAATGTCGGCAAGGAAAGTCGCCTTTCGCGGAGTCCGCGCAGCGCGCATTCTGCGTATGAGGCTGTGGGAATCCTAACGCTTGATCCGATCCGGCGGTCAGCTTGCCGAGATTCTGAAACAGTGTCGCCAGCGACACCATCAGGTTTTTCCAATCGCCCTCGTGCGAGGCTCTCGTTCGGCGCGTGTGGATTGCTGGTCGGGTCGCCGAGGCCGAAGAGGAGCGCGGGCGCACCGTTGTACAAATCGCAGAGCGGGCCGACGAAGCCGATGGTGCCGCCGGAGCCGATGGCGATCGGCTTCTTGTTGAAACCGGTCTGCATCGCGGAAAGAGCGGCTTCAAACGCCGGGCCATTCGGATCGGTGATCCACCACTTTACCGGTCCGCCGTGGGATTTGACGGTCACCTTGCGCCCCACGGTGGATCTTTGCTGAGGAATGCTTGCATGCTCGCCAAGACGGCGTCCGGATCCTGATCGGGCACGATACGGCAACTGACGATCGCTGAAGCTCGTGGCAACACCTGGTTCGAGGCACCCTTGATCGAGCTGGCTTCCTGGGCGATCACGGTCGCCGCCGGCTTGCGCCAGGTCTGTTCGTAAGGATGACAGCCGGCCTCGGTCGGTACCGCGACGCCGCTGAGAACCTGGCAATCGCTGCGCCAGCGTTCGATATCGCCGGGCAAACTCTGGATCGTCTTCCGTTCGGCATCGGTCAAGGGGTCGCACGCTATCGTAATAGCCAGGAATCGGCAGCCGACCTGTGCCCCAATACAGTCGCGAAAGAATGACGTTGAGCGCGAGCGCCGCGTCGGCCAATGCGCCGCCGGCGACGCCGCTATGAACAGGTAGCTCGGCCGTTTCGACTTCAACGAGGACCGACACGATGCCACGCAACGAATAAGTAATACTCGGCAGGCCGACCTCGAGATTGTCGGTATCGGTGACAACGATGACGTCAGATTGAATCCGCTCGCGATGTTCCTTGAAAAAGGAGAAGAGATACGGCGAACCAATCTCTTCTTCGCCTTCGACCAAGACCTTGACATTAACCGGCAAGCTGCCGCTACCCTTCAAGACAGGCCGCGATCGCTCCGAGTTGCGCAACGACGCCGCCCTTGTCGTCGGATGAGCCACGGGCGAAAAGTCGGCCATTTTTGGGCGTCAACACCCAGGGATCGGTCTCCCAACGCTCGAGATAATTGGTCGGCTGAACGTCGTGATGTGAATACATAAAGACGGTGGGCTTCCCCGGCGCGCCAAGCCATTCCCCGTATACATAGGGATTCGACTTGCCCGAAGAGACGACATCGACCTTGTCCAGTCCTGCCTGCTTCATCAGGTCCGCAGTCAGAGCAGCCGACTGGCCGATTTCCTTTTGATGCTCGCCATCCGTGCTGATACTTGGGATCGCGACGAGCCGCGTGAGGTCGCGCGAGCAAGCTGGCGTGGTTGGATTTCAGCCATTCCTGCGGGGTCGGCATCGGGGTCTCCCGTCGTAAATCTAGAGACTGAATTTCCGAGCCTGAAGCGTAAGCGAAGAGCATTTGTAGATAATAAAAAGGCTCTTCAGTTACGCTTCAAGCTCGGTTATCATCGGTGTTATTCTTTCGCAACTTGGCGCGCTCGATGGGCCAAGGTCGGCTCGATGACATTGTTGTAGAGGATAAAGCCGCCAAACCCAGCCCCGGCAAAGAGGACAAGCAAGACGGCTTTGCCCTTCCAACTGTACATATTAAAAAGGCTTAAAACGATCTGGAGCACCAGACCGAGGCCCACGATAGTTCCGGTACCGATAATCGCCAGCGCGAAATAAGGCCCAACGCCATCAAGGCGGGCGAGCCACCAACAACAGACATCGACGACCTGAGCGATGAGCACGATCGGCGAGACAATCAATCGAAGCCAGCCAGGATAGCTGCTGAAAGCGAAGATCAGCCCAGTAAGCATCCAAAGGACTGAGAAGCTGAGTAAGTGAACGTGGGTGGATTGTGTTAAAGACACTTCGCTCATTTGGCGCGTGCTTTTGCCGCCGACTTTAGGGACCACGAGATATTTGGCGATATCAGCGTATTCTGCCAATGCGACCTTGCCCTGTTGTCCCGCTGCTCCGTGACAACTGGCACAACGCTCCTCAAAAATACTGGCGACTTTGACTTTGCCGTCCGCCACGAGTTTCGTCGTTATTGGTTTGCCTTGAAGCTCAACAGGCAGAGGGAAAGCATCCTTCTTAAATGCTGCCTCACGCTCGGCTGGATCGGCGTTGATCCATGCCTTGAGAGCCAGTTGTTCGCCCGCGCGCTCCTCCCGAAGCTTGGGTTCAATGCCAGGGTTTTTCGTGATTTGGTTCACGAAATCTTTGCTCTTTAGGTAAAACGCCGGCGACATCGTGCCGCTGCCATTGAACGGCAAGCCGACTTCCGGCGCCATGATGAGCCGTTCTAGCTTGCTTACCGGCTGATCGCCTGGTTTGAGGTTGCGATTGGTCAAGAAGTTTGGCACCCCGGCAAAGCGTTCGACAATATCGTCGGGGGTGGGCAAAGGGCTACCATTGAGGCTGCTATGCTGAAAATGCAGTTGAACCAGAGCGGAAAAGTAGCCGAGGCCGATCGATATCAGAAAAGCGGACAGCGTAATCCGCGCAGCCAACGGAAGGTCGCGCAGCGTAAAACGCTTTGGGGTCTCGGTCATGATGTGAGGCTCCAGCAGGCTCATCAGGTGGGAGGGCATTCCAGGGCGATTGCGACTGCGGCAAGCACTTTGCGACGCGCTTCTTCAAGAGACGTTTCTAAGATCACGCCCGAAGCTAGCTTATGACCTCCACCGCCAAATTGCTCGGCAATTTTCGAAACGTCGACACGCCGCGACCGGAAGCTGATCTTCACGCCGCCCGCCGGCTGTTCGAGAATGAATAAACCGACCTCGACACCGATCAAACTGCGGGTGTAATTTACGAGGTCTTCGCTGTCTTGAGGAATCGCGCCTGTCTCCGCGTAATCGGTGCGGTGGACCTCGGTATAGGCGACTTTGCCTTGGCAGCAGACACGAAGCCGACCTAGGACTTTACTCATCAGCCGAAGGCGCCCTTCTGTCGTTTGTTCGAATAATAGTTCGTAATCGTTCGTTGGATTCGCGCCTGCCGCCGTCAGTTCGGCGGCAAGCGCGAAAGTGGCAGCACGCGTATTGCTATGGCGAAACCAACCGGTATCCATGGCAAGCGCGACGAAAAGCCCTTGAGCCGCCACGGGTCGAAGGGGTCCTCCCAATGCCATGATTGCCTCGTGAGCGAGCCGGCCGGTCGCCTCGGCGGTGATGTCGACCAGTTGCATCGCACCAAGGTCGTCTTGCGTCAGATGGTGGTCGATAACAACCTTGGGCACATCCAATGCTTTGATAAAAGTGCCGACTTCGCCCAATTGGTTCCAGGTGCCGGTGTCTAGAACGATGGCGGCGTCCACATTGCGGTACTCGTCGCCTGGGGCGACAAACGGATGAATGAGATGGCCGGGATCGAGAAAATCGTAACGTGGTGGAATTGCGCTGCCGACGGTCAAATGAACCGTTTTGCCATGTTGCTGCAGGGTGTCCGCGAGCGCAAGCATAGAGCCAAGCCCGTCGCCATCTGGACGCATGTGCGTCGTCATTAAAAATGACGTATGGCAACGCACAAGCTCAACAAATGGCGACCAATTAAGAGGCATAATGGGCCTTTCACATAAACGGATCATCGTTGATTATACGTTGGCCGCGACCACTAGGGAAGCGCACGTATCCGTACCGAGCGGTCGAATAAGCCGAAGCGCGATAGGATAGTCGGCACGGCCGTCGCCCAGTTTGCATAATCAATTCATACACCATAGGAAGTTGAAACGAACATGGAGGTTCCAAATGACAGGTCCGCATCAAGAGAAATCGATCGAGCAAGTTGCCCCCTCGGTCGCGGTCAAAGCCCTTTTATTTTTCCTCGTTTCCTACTTAAGCGCGTCCCTTCACGGCGCTGCCCAAGACCGCGACGATGCGTGGGTGCGCAAACGCGTTGCGGAAATCAAAGAAAGCGATACCGGGGAATGGCGCAAGATAGCCTGGGCCGAATCGCTTCTGGCCGCGGAGAAGTCAGCCAAAGATGAAGGCCGGCCGATTTTCCTGTTCACAATGGACGGCAACCTCGACACGGGCCGCTGCTGAAATGGTGCCAGGGACATGAGGGTGAGTTCACTCTCCGATGACCGTGTGATCGAACTTCTCAATCGCTATTATCTGCCCACCTGGGTGTCGCGCGATCGTTATCAACTTTCAGGACCCGACAAAGCGGAACAAGCCGAGCTGCAACGGATCGATCGTCAAAGACACGATCGAGGCCTAGAAGGCGGAACTGTCACAGTCCACATTCTTTCGTCCGATGGTTCTGTCGTTGCGGCACTTCCGGTTCAGAAGGCGTCGAAGCCGGCTGAGCTTGTCGCGTTCCTTAAAGAGTATGCGGAGCGTGAAAAGGTCAAGCAACGCCGGCTGATTCCAAGCAAGAAGCCACTCATTGCCTGGAAGGATCAACAAAAACCGAAGACCGATGGCGGTGTCCTTGTCGACGTCTGGACGCGCTTTGATGACGGAAGCACGAATCGAGGCCTGAGTGCCGACACGGTCGAATTGACCGCGAAAGAATGGTCCCAGTTTCTGCCCGCCAAGCCGGCGGAGGTTGGTCAATCGTGGAAGGTAGCCGACGCGGTCGCCGACAAGTTGTTCGCATTTTGCTATCCACCCCTACCGAACTGGGATTCGCGGCAAGCGAAGGTTATCGAAAGCACTTTGACTGTATCCGTCGATTCTCTTAAAGGCGCGGAAGCTCATCTGAAATTGGCGGGCCGATTTGTTCTTAGTTATCCGGCCACCGGCAAGCCGACCGACGGGAAAGTGACTGCCCAGGTAATCGGATTGGCGACCATCGATATAAGCAAAGGCGTGATAAAGGATCTCAAAAGCATTGCTACAGAGGCGAGCTATGTGTGGTTTTGGGAAAACAAGCCGCAACCGCGCAAGATGAGCCTAGCTGTCGAGCTTAGACAATAAATCGGACAAGTCGCTTCATCAAGCCGTCCAATCGCTTCACGGCCAACAAAGGTTCGCTGAACTCTCCTTTTCTGTCCGTCAACCAAATAAGCCACGTCGCGGCTGCAACGACCGTGCCCGCGCGATCGAGGGCGCGGGCCAGTGCCATTTCTTCTGCCGACAGCGCTCGAATGGAGCGATACCCGTCAAAGCCCAATTGCCAGCTTGCTTCATCATCACCGACCAGACTGCCGAGCATTCGCGCCAAATCGACGGCAACATTATCCGTGTTAACGGATCCGTAATCGATCAGACCGGTGAGTCGATCGTTCTCGAACAGGAAATGGTCGTGCCACGGATCGCGCAAACAGGGTTGCGCCGGAAACAGTCGATCCGACCAAGGGCGCAACCATCCGGCGATGTGGTCGACCAGCGAGTCCACCACAGTCCAAAAGCTGGCTAACAGCGCTTGTAAAGACGCGTCTTGACTCCGAGGGCGCCAGCCTGCGTGGCGCCGCGCGATCCAAGAGCGCACAAAATCAAGGCGACGCTGAATCGCAGGGCATTGGCGCTCGACCGGGTCGCGATAGCGCGACCAAACTTGGTGCAGCTGGGCCAGGGCGGTCGAAGCCTGTTCCAACTTTTGGCGTGCTGGTCGACCGTGGAAGTCCGCGACGCCAGGCAGCCATTCCTGTAGCTCCCAAAGACGATTCAGCCGTGTGACCAAGCTCACGTTAAGGCGTGTCTGAATGACCAAGGGGACGAATTGCAATCCTCGGTTTCGCGCGTCTGCCATCAATCGATGGTTGTCCGCGAGCTGCTTGGCATCGTACCCTTCGGGCCAGAGTCGCAGTAACAACGATCCCGCGACGCCTGTCCAGCGCCAAAGGCGTCGCGCCGCTGAATCCGCCGCCGTTTCCGAGCGGTTCCAGGTCTGCCACACGAATAGGTGAGCGGTAGTTTGAGACAACCTGCTGAAGAGCTTCGGAAACAGATGGGACTGGCATGAAAACCACCGTTTTCGCGACGCGCGCTATTTTCCCTTGACCCCCTCCCCTCCCTTATTATCATGACAGCAGACGCTCCCCAAGGGACGTCGGCTTACTCCTCGACCTCATGTCGGGGTTTCTTTTTGACCTACTTTGTGAAAAAAAGCACAAAGTAGCACCCATGAGAGTCCCTGATGGACTTCAGCCTGTCTAGCTATTATCCGATTTTTCTGTTCCTGATCGTCATCATCGGGTTTGCGATTTCCGCGCTTGGTGTCGCGCATATTATTGGCCCGCGCCGGGACACGCCGGTGAAGCAGATGACCTATGAATCAGGTATGGACCCAATCGGCGACGCCCGGCAGCGCTTTGATGTCAAGTTTTATTTGATTGCGATTCTGTTTCTCGTCTTCGATATTGAATTGCTGTTCCTTTACCCCTGGGCGGCGGCTTACTCCGAGGGGACGATCAGTACGGAACCATTTCGCACTGTTGTTTTCGTCGAAGTCTTGGCTTTCCTGGCTACGGTCGTGATCGCCTATATATATGCTTGGCGACGAGGAGTCTTCCAATGGCGCTAGCAGGCATTCCCGAAGGCGTCATGGTGACGCGGCTCGATTCGTTGGCGAACTGGATTCGCAAACACAGTCTTTGGCCCATGCCCTTTGCAACGGCCTGTTGCGGTATCGAGCTGATGGCAACCGGCGCCTCGCGCCACGATATCGCTCGCTTCGGTTCCGAGGCGATGCGCTTCAGCCCGCGCCAATGCGACGTCATGATCGTCGCCGGCAGGGTCGTCATGAAGATGGTCCCCGTCATGCAGCGGATTTGGCAACAGATGCCGGAGCCAAAATGGTGCATCTCGATGGGCGCTTGCGCCTCGTCGGGTGGCGTGTTCGACACCTATTGTGTCGTTCAAGGGATCGATCGGTTCCTGCCTGTGGATGTATACATTCCCGGTTGCCCGCCTCGGCCGGAGCAGGTACTTCAGGCAATTATTGATTTGCAGGACAAGATTCAGAAAACCGGCACCATATACGGCACTGAATTTACCAAGCGAAATAATCAGGAACAACCGAAATCGTTGGCCCTAGAAATCAACGCCGAAGACGCTCTGGTGGCCCCAGGAAATTACCGCTCAGCGACGCGGCTACAGTCGTGAGGACCGCTTCTGTAAAGCCCCCGGCTTGCCGGGGAAAGCCTTGAGCCGCTGCCCCTGCTCCGAGACCCAATTATGTCCCACGAACAAACTTTAGATCAACTCCGCACGAAATTCGGCCCGGATAGCTTCACCGCTTCCACATTCCGCGACAATCGCCGTGTTCATGTCGGCCCTGATCGCTTGAAAACCTTTCTCGAATTTCTCAAGGCCGACGGCGGGTTTGATATGCTCATTGACATATCAGCCGCGGATTACAGTCAATATCCCGATGCCAAGGATCGCTATGGGGTCTGGTATCAGTTGCTGAACACAACGACCGGCCAGCGGATTTACCTTAAGACTTTCGTTAATGATCCCGACCCGAAACTGCCTAGCGCTTACGACATCTGGCGAGGCTCCGATTGGATGGAGCGCGAAGTCTACGATATGTATGGCATCATCTTTGAAGGGCATCCGGACCTACGTCGAATTTTGTTGCCGGACGAGTTTGTTGGTTTCCCGATGCGCAAAGATTATCCGCTGCGAGGCAAAGGCGAGCGCCATAATTTCCCATACATTACGCGAGCCGATAGCTAATAGGAGCATTTGATGCCTCTGCAATTGGCAGACGCCATTGCCCCACCCGAGGGCCTGGACAAGGACTTCCTGTGGACCCTAAACTTTGGTCCGCAGCATCCGGCCACGCATACGACGCTGCGCCTTATCCTAACTCTGGACGGCGAAACCGTCGTCAAGGCGGTTCCCGACATTGGCTATCTGCATAGTGGCTTTGAAAAACTCGGCGAACATCTTGATTTCAATCAATATGTGACGATTGTCGATCGGATGAATTATATTTCGCCGGTCGCCAACGAAATCGCCTGGCATCAAGCGGTCGAAAAGTTACTCGACGTCCAAATCACGCCGCGCTGCAGTTATATCCGAACGATTTTCGCGGAATTGATGCGCATTCACGATCACTTGCTCTGCTGCGGCGCCGCGGCGTTGGACCTCGGCGGCTTCACAGCGTTTCTCTACGCCTTCAATCAAAAAGAGAAGATCTACGACATCTGCGAGACGGCGTCGGGTCAGCGCTTCCACCCAAGCTATACCCGCGTCGGCGGCCTGCTCAGCGACGTCACCGACGAATGGATTGCCAAAGTCAGAGCCTTTGTCAAGAATTTCCCGAAAGCTCACGCCGATGTTTGCCGACTGCTCAATCGCAATCGAATTTTCCTCGAACGAACGCGCGACATCGGCATCCTTTCTCGGGAGGATGCGATCGACCTGAGTTGCACCGGGCCAATCGCTCGGGCCAGCGGTGTCGTCCGCGATCTCCGCAAGGACGAGCCATATCTTGCTTACGGCGAATTGGCTGGTTCGTTCAAAGTAATCTGCTCCAAGGTGGGCGATTCGCTAGCTCGCTACCTCGTGCGCATGGATGAGATGCTCGAAAGCCTAAAAATCATCGACGCCGCGATCGAAAACTTGCCGACAGGCCCGGTCAACGTCGGCGTCGATAGCAAAGTGGTAATGCCTAATCAGCTCTCGGTGTACCGAAGCATCGAGGGCCTCATTCACCACTTTGAATTGGTGATGACGAATCGCCAGTGGAAATCGCCGGTTGAAGAATGCTACGCCGCCATCGAATCGCCGAATGGTGAGCTTGGCTTTTACATCGTGGCCGACGGTAGTGGAACCGCGTACCGCGCCCGGACCCGGCCGCCGTCGTACATCCATTTCGCAATTTTCCCGTATTTGATCGAAGGGCATCAACTGAGCGACGTGGTCGCCGTCTTGGGCGGCTTGAATATCATTGCGGCGGAGCTGGATCGTTGAATTAGTTTGTAGTCCGTAGTCCGTAGTCCGTAGCAAAGAAGTAGAGGATTTGTGACAGGTTGGAAACGCTTTGCTTGAGACTTGGAATGACGGGCTCGGGAGCGAATGATGAGCGTCCTGAGTGAATCCCTGAAACAACGGATCCGCGACTATTTGCCGCGCTATCCGAGCAAGCAGGCGGTGACGTTGCCGGCGCTGCATCTGGTCCAAGATGAGCTGCGCTGCGTGCCGTTGGGGGCAATCAAGGAAATAGCCGACATTCTGGATCTTAGTTCAGCCGAAGTTCATGACACCATGAGCTTTTACGGTTTCTTTCGCGATGAGAAGCAGCCGCTCGGCAAGACACGATTGTGGGTTTGCCGCAGCCTCGCCTGTGGCTTGCGCGGCGGTGACGAGCTGTTCGAGCAGGTGTGCGAAAAGCTCCATGTCGAGCCAGGCGGCACCACGCAAGATGGTCAAATAACGGTCGAGTTCGCCGAATGCATCGGTGCCTGCGAAGGCGCCCCGGCCGTGTTGCTGGATGACGAGGCGCGACTCGATATTACGCCGGACAAGGTCGATGCTTTGATCGCGGAGCTGAAAAAACGTTGACGGGAAGGAGGCGATCATGCAGCTGGAAGATTATTTTGATTTTGAGACGTTTGATTCCAAACATGGTGTCATAGAGCGAATCCGAATCAAAGGACATAGGATTTCCATCGAGCATGTAATTGAACTTTTCAAGCAAGGTGAATCCGCGGAGGTTATACAGAGCAGTCACTATCCTTCGTTGTCACAGGAAAAAGTATTTGCGACACTTACATACTATTTGCACAACAAGGAGGCGGTAGAAGCTTATTTGCGAAGGGGAGAGGCGATCGCGGAGGCGTTTTATCAAGAGTATTTGTTGGAAGAACCGGCCCCATTCATGAAGAGAATTGAAGCGTTGCGGGCTGAGCGAACTCAGGCTCAGAACGTTAATGGATAGTCCAAGATTTTTCTGCGATGAGGATGTGTCAAAAAATCTCATCGAAGCGCTGAGAAAATCTGAACCGGCGATCGATTTGTTGTGTGTAGGAGAAGCCGTGCGCCACCCTTAGGAACGAAGGACCCCGATTTGTTATTGGCTGCCGAAGCGCTCGGAAGGATTTTTCTGTCAAATGACCGCCAATCCTTGCCGGGTCATCTGATCCGTCATTATGCAATGGGTCATCAGACGCATGGAATTATTTTGATGCGAACGGGACATTCGACATTTGCGTTTATGGATGAAATTCTACTTCGATGGGCTGCCACTACATCTGATGAATGGCTGGATCGGATGCAGTATATCCCTTAGTGAATCCATACCGCCGATTGCAGGACGACCGATATGGCCGACTTTGAACCGATTCTTCTTCACCGTGTCAACAAAAAGGCGAGCCCGTGGCTTGACGCTTATCGCGCCGACGGTGGCTATCGCGCGCTGACCAAGGCGCTCCAGGAGATGTCGCCGACGCAGGTGATTGACGTCGTCAAGGCGTCGGGACTGCGCGGCCGAGGAGGTGCGGGTTTTCCGACCGGCTTGAAATGGACCTTTCTGCCCAAGGACCATCCGGGCCCGATTTACATGTGCATCAATGCGGATGAAAGCGAACCCTGTACTTTCAATAACCGCGTCTTGATGGAATTGGATCCGCATCAGGTTCTCGAAGGGATTATTCTTTCTTGCTATGCGACTCGGTCTTCGACTGCTTATTTGTACATCCGCTACGAATATGGTCGCGGCACCCGGGCGATGCAGCGGGCTATCGACGAAGCCTATTCCGCCAATTTGCTTGGCAAGAACATTCTGGGTAAAGGCTTCAACCTCGATGTCTTTATCCATCGTGGCGCTGGGGCCTATATTTGCGGCGAAGAAACAGGATTGATTGAAAGTCTTGAAGGTAAACGGGCCTGGCCGCGCATCAAACCGCCATTTCCCGCAGTCGAGGGCGCATTCCGTAAGCCGACGGTTGTCAACAACATCGAAACCGTTGCCTGCGTGACGCACATCATCGATCGTGGGGCCGACTGGTTCAAATCGATCGGCATCCCGCCTGACCCGAAAAATCCGCGCGATGCTGGCAGTTATGGCCCAAAGCTGTACTGTATCAGCGGCCATGTGAACAAGCCGTGCCTCGTCGAACTTCCCCTAGGTGTCACGGTCAATGAACTTACGGAAAACTACGGCGGCGGCGTCTGGAAAGGCAGAAAAGCGAAGGCAGCCATTCCCGGCGGCATCAGTATGGGCGTCATGACGGCCAAGGAGATGGATACCAAGCTCGATTTTAACGGTCCAGGCACGGTAGGCTGCCTCGGACTTGGTACCGCTGCCGTGACGATCATCGACGATGAAACGCCAATTGCGGACGTTTTGTATAACATCACGCGCTTTTTCTCGCATGAGTCGTGTGGGCAATGCACGCCTTGCCGCGAGGGTACCGCCTGGATGCTGAAAATCGCCGATCGCTTGCGCCGCGGTCAGGGTCGGCTTGAAGATCTGCAGATTCTCGAAGAAGTCGGCCATAACATGGGCATCATGCCCGGCACCACGATCTGCGGTTTGGCCGACGGCGCCGGTTGGCCCGTCAAAAATATCGTGAAGAAGTTCGGCGACGAGCTGAAACAGTATATCAAGAGTGGTAGCAGGGCTAAGTCGTTGCCACTGGTCGGGGCTCATTGATTTCTCTTGGGGAGGGCTTCTAATGATCGCGCTCGCATTAGTGACTCTCGGTCTGCTCGGGAATCTGGCTCCTATCAAGGACTTGATAAGCACCGAAGAATTTCAAGCGATTGGAGCGGCGTTTCTTAAGTATCACGACACGACAAAACGCGGACCCGGTAGTGCGGACGATTTACCTTCCTACCTTAAGATGAAAGAGGAAGAGAGTAACAGGCTCGTTGATCTCCTCAAGAAAAAGGACATTGTTTTTCACTACAATGTTTCCCTGGGCGAAATGCCTGACGGACCAGGTAAGACGATTCTCGCTTATACAAAGGCTACTCCCAAAGAGGGAGGACTGACTCTGTTCGCGGATGGTGAAGTCAAGAGGCTGACGGCGGATGAGTTTAAGAAATTCCGTATCGCGCGGCCTATTATTACTGCTAAAGACCTCAGGATGATTGGCTTCGCTTATCAAGTTTGCTGTGATGCTTTGGCCAGAGGGCCGGCAAAAGCCGATGAAGTGGGAAGATATATCGATACAGCCAAGGGCGATGCCAAGCGTCTGACTGATCTGATGAAAAACGAAGACTTGGTTTTCATTTACAACGTTTCACTAAACGAAACCGTTTTCAATGGCATCGGCGGTTCGGTCACGATCGTCGCTCACGAAAGAAACGCTTCAACTGAAGGCGGCATGGTTTTATATGCTGATGGCCATTCTAATCGACTGTCGGCATCGGAATTCAAGAAAGCGCATCTTGCCAAGCCAAAGAACGATAATGATTCGAAGAAGTAGTTGAGTAAAGTCTCGATTAATCTCAGGAAGAGCTTCTAATGATCGCGCTCGCATTAGTGACTCTCGGTTTGCTCGGGAATCTGGCTCCTACCAAGCCAGTAAAGATCACAAGCGAAGATCTAGCAGCGCTCGGGGCTGCCTACAGTAAGTGTTATGAAGAAAATAGGCGTGGACTGGCGGGGTTTGAGGATTTATCGAGCTACCTAAGAACGAACAAGACCGATAGCGAGCGACTGGTCGAGCTGCTAAAAACGAAGGAAGTAGTCTTTCAATACAATGTAAGTCTTGGCGAGATGGCTGACGGAGCGAGCAAGACGATACTTGCTTATGTAAAATCGGCTCCTAAGGAGGGTGGCCTTGTATTATTCGCCGATGGAAAAGTCAAGCAATTGACAGAAGCTGAGTTCAAGAATTACAAAATTGCGAAGCCTACGATCGTCGATTTCGATCTCGAGGTAATCGTCAGAGTCTATCAGGTTTTTGATGAGATCGAGAAAAAGGCCCCCTCGAAAGCAGAAGAATTGGGTCCGTGGCTTGCTGGAGAAAAAGTAGATTCAAAGCGACTAGTCGATCTGATACGAAATGAAGATATAATTTTTATCTTTAATGTCAGGCTTCTGGACATCGCGTCAGGTATTGGAACATCACATACGATCTTGGCATACGAAAGAGATGCCCCCACGGAGGGCGGGTTGGTAGTTTATGCAGATCGCATAACTAAACGATTAACAGCTGCGGAGTTCAAGAAAGCCAATGTCGCCAAGCCAAAGAAGGATTGATTCGTCAAGATAAAGCGTGCGGCAACTTCACTTATGATTCACAAGAATCGATGGTTTTGGAGTAACCTCAATGAAACTGTTCTCATTATGCCTGGCTTCGATCGGCTTATTGTCTCTCGCCACGTCCTCCTTCGCCGCGGAGAAGATTACGGCCAACGATCTCAAACAGATCGGCCTGGCTTATCACAATTATTTTGACGTCAACAAAAAGGGCCCGGAAAAGGCTGAGGACTTGACGAAGTATCTCGGCGACAAGAAGGATGCGGTCAAGCGCTTGGTCGATCTTTTGAAAGATGAAGAAATCGTTTTCGCGTACAAAGTCGGCATTTTCGACATGGTCGATGGCACGTCGAATACGGTTCTCGCCTATGTAAAATCAGTGCCGGCCGATGGCGGCCTCGTTCTTTATGCGGACGGCTCTGTCAAGACTTTGAAAGCGGCGGATTTCAAGAAGGCCACCATCGCCAAGCCGAAAAAGAGCTGACCGTTGCTTCGATTGAGTTCCGATTGGAGGCTACTCTCATGCGATTCCGAGGCGGAGCTGGATGTGCGACGGCTCTAATGCTGTCATTGTTGTTGACGGCTGGCTGCAAAAAAACGCCTACCGGAGCGCCGCCCGTGGAAGGCGGCGGCCAAATGTCGCCGGCGCGCGACGGTGCCGGCGGCGCCGTTATGGGAGCGTTTGCTTCGGGTCATAAACTGCTTGATCTGACTGACTTGAAACAGATAGGACTCGCCTATCTGACCGAGGCGGATGCCAATCCAAACCGTCGTGGCCCGGCGAGTCTGGAAGCATGGACGAGTCTACGGCGTGAGTATCCCAAGGGATACGAAATTATCAAAGACGGCGACCTGGTAATCATTTGGAATGCCAACCTGAATAGTCTCCCGGCCGGCGCGTCAAATACTGTTTTGGGATATGCCAAGGACGTTCCAACACAGGGCGGAGCGGTCCTCTTTGCCGATGGAACCGCGCACAAAGTACAACCAGACGAGTTCAAGAAATTGACTCTTGCAAAATGATTAGGTAACGATGCCCTGCCGGTTGTGACTGGAATTCGCGCCAGTGCCTGTGGCTGGTGAGGGGAATTCAAAGTTCTGCCTGTGTTAGCGACGCTGAACGGTTTTTGAGGACGAGCATGGCCACAGTCTTCGTGAATAATACGCCGGTCGAGATCGGCACCGAGAAACTGAACGCCATCCAGGCCGCCAAAAAGGCCGGTGTCCTCATTCCGTCCTACTGCTGGCACGAGGCTTTGACCGTCGTCGCCTCCTGTCGCATGTGCCTGATTGAGATCGGCGAACGCAAGCCGGACGGCTCGATCGCCATGCAGCCAAAAGTCGTTCCGGGCTGTCAGACGCCGGTTAAAGACGGCACGGTCGTGGTGACGGGTGAATTCGAAAAGAGCGAAGCCGCGGAAAAGCCACCGCAGGCCATGAACTATACGCGCCGGCTACAAGCCCGGCGAACGCACCCGCTTCGCGCAGTCGCAGACGCTCGAAGATATTCTGCTCAATCACCCTCTCGATTGTCCGGTTTGTGACAAGGCCGGCGAGTGTCTTTTGCAGGATTACACTTATGGCTACGGCAAAGCTCAAAGCCGCATGATCGACGAGAAAAACACTCCGCCCAATAAACCGTATATCGGTAACAACGTCACCCTCTTTACCGACCGTTGCATCATGTGTTCGCGTTGCGTTCGCTTTACTCGAGAGATTTCGGGCACGGCGGAATTGCAAATCATCAATCGCGGTCATCACTCCGAGATCGACATATTTCCGGGTGAGCCGCTCAATAATAAATTGGCTTCTAACGTCGTCGATCTGTGCCCCGTCGGCGCTCTCTGCAGCAAAGATTTTCTCTACACCCATCGCGTCTGGAATTTGAAGACCGTGGATAGCGTCTGCCCCGATTGCTCCACCGGATGCAGCATCAATCTCGACGGCAATAAGAATATTGTCTATCGCCTGCGGCCGCGCGAAAACCCGCAGGCCCAAGGCCATTTCATGTGCGACGACGGCAGGCTGGGCTACCATTACATCAATTCTAAGGAACGGATCCTTCAACCTAGGGTCCGCGACGGCGAAATGCTTAAGCTGCTCTCCTGGTCCGAAGTGGTGCCCGCTATCCGCAATGAATTCAAAGCCGCGGCTCAGAAAATCGCCGCCTCCGTCGTAGCGGTGCTGTCGCCCTTCATGACATGCGAAGAAGCCTACCTAGCGGCAAAATTCTTCAAGGGCCTGTCGAGCCAGGTTCGGCTCGCCCTCGGTCCGATCCCGATCATTGGAGAGGATGACACGTATCCGAAAGATCGCCGCGGCCGACCTGTTACGCCCGTAAAGTTTACCATCCGGGCCGAGAAGTGCCCCAATCGCCGTGGTGTCGAAGAGATCCTGCGACGTTTTCAAGGCGATGTAATTCCATTCGATAAGATCATCACGGACGCCGGCCAGGGTAAAATCACAGCGCTCTATATCTCAGCTGGCTACCCGCCGCATGGCCCTTCGTGGATTACTCCCTCCCAGGCTGCGGAGCTGAAAAAAGTCCCCCTGCTCGTCGCGCAAGAGTTGCTGCCATCGGCCGTAACCGATATCGCCAAGTATGTTATTCCGGCGGCGTCCTTCGCGGAGAAGGATGGAACCTTTGTCAACCATGCCGGGTTGGCTCAAGCCTTGCATTGGGGCGTGACGCCCACAGGCGAATGCCGCACCGATGGGCAATTCCTGCTCGACCTGCTCGATCGCCGCGGACTCGTTCATGCCGCGACACTGCGGAAGGAACTGGCTACCGAAGTGGCTTTCTTCGCTCCGATCGCCAGTGGAGATCTAGGTCAATATGGTAAAGCGCTTGCGCAGTCGAAGCAGCCGGCCAAGGTGTAATTTTCGAGCCAGTAGAATCGAAGCAATTGGAAATGCCGAGAACGATCGATGACTTTTGATTTCACTTGGTTTCATTTTCTCGTGACATTGATCCTGATCGCCGCCGTCATGGGCGCGATGCAAGGCACCTGCGCCTATTTGATTCTTCTCGAACGCAAAATCGCCGCCTGGACGCAGGACCGCATCGGCCCCAATCGCGTTGGCCCCTTTGGATTGTTGCAGCCAATCGCGGATGGTCTCAAGTTTTTGTTAAAAGAGGATTTGATTCCAAAAGGCGTCGATCACGTTTTCTACTGGCTCGCGCCTGGGATCTCGATCTGTACGGCGCTCCTTGCGTTCGCCGTGGTGCCATTCGGTCAAACCACGGTACCACCTCAGTTGATCGATCGTCGCGCTGCCGACGTCAATCAATGGAAGCCAATTTGGCCACAAACCAAACAAGAGGAAATCGACGTCCTCAAGGCGGATCGCCAATTTGCTTCGGACAACAACAAGGCTTCCTTTGAACAGCAGCTCAAAGAGTATAACGATTCGGTGCAATTCATCATCACGCCGCATTTGGACATCGGCATTGTTTGGGTTTTCGCCATCAGCAGCCTGGCGGTCTACGCGATCGTCTTGGGAGGCTGGTCATCGAATAATAAATATAGTTTACTTGGCTCGCTGCGTTCCAGCGCGCAATTGATTAGTTATGAGATCCCGCTTGGCATGTCCGTGCTTGGCGTGATGCTTGTAACGGGGTCGTTGAACCTGGAAAAGATCATCGATTATCAAGTGCAGAATGGTTGGAATATATTATTTCAACCGGTAGCCGCTTTGCTCTTCATTGTCAGTGTCTTTGCCGAATGCAATCGAGTCCCTTTCGATCTGCCCGAAGCGGAACAAGAACTCGTCGGCGGCTATCACACGGAATATAGCGCGATGAAATTCGCCATGTTCTTCTTGGCGGAATACACCCACATGATAACGACCAGTTTCCTCATCGTTATCCTGTTTTTTGGCGGTTGGGATCTGCCTTGGCTCGTCACGAATGAAATGACCGGGATCAATGGCGCCATAGTCAAGTTGATCGTCTTCGCCGCCAAGCTTGGTCTTTTCCTGGTCTTTTATATGTTTGTGCGGTGGACCATACCGCGGTTCCGCTTTGACCAACTGATGAGCTTGGCGTGGAAGGTCCTCATGCCGATGGCGTTGATCAGTCTGCTTATCATGTTGGTGGTCAAGCAATACAACCTCAATCACTGGGTGGCATTGCCTTTGTCGTTCCTGTTGTTGGTTGGGGCCGGCGCATTGACCATCGGCGGGCCGCGACAGAGCATGCGAGACCCGACTTATGTCGTCGGCGTACGGCGTAAGCCAACCGTGGCGACCAAGGCCGGGACGTAATCACCGAAAGGAGCAGTCCGCCGTGCCTATCGACAAAAGCGACGTCCGTTGGGTTGAAGAGCCGAAGATCGGCTTATGGGAACAGCTTTATCTGCCGGCAATTGCCAGTGGCCTCGGCACGACGTTTCGCCACGCCGCCGAGACTTTTTTCGGCGGCATCCAGGTGACGCAAGAGTATCCCGAGGTCCGACCCAAGTTGCCCGCGAACTATCGCGGTGTCCATCGCCTGAATCGGGACGAGCAGGATCGCGTTCGCTGTGTCGCCTGCTACATGTGTTCGACGGCCTGCCCGGCTCATTGCATTGATATCGTGGCCGCGCCCTCGCCTTGGCCGGACCGAGAGAAATATCCGGAGACGTTCGTCATCGACGAACTTCGCTGTATCTACTGTGGCATGTGCGAACAAGCCTGCCCCGTCGATGCGATCGAATTGACGTCCCTCTGCGATCTGATTGGGTTGAGCCGCGAAGAGATGATGTTCGACAAAGAAAAACTGCTGAGCGTTTTCGACAACACCAAAACGACCGACCCCGTTCGCACCAAAGGTGGGCGTCTCGGCGTCGCTTCGGAGCCGGCTGACAGCGGATTGACGCGATCGTCTTCCGCACAGAGCTGACCGTCAATCGAGTTCCCTCTGTAATCTAACCGTGTGCCAGGATACGCAATGTCCTTTTTGTCCAGTTTTTTCTCGTGGATCTACACGACCGCCTTAGCGGTGGGGGCCTTCGTCGGCCTCTATTGGCCGATGCTTTTACCCCTCTTGCTTGGGGCGATTGCCATTTATTGGCTTTTGCCGCGACCACGGCCTTTGATGGCGGCTCCCGGGGTTTTGTTTGGCGCTTCCGCCTTGATTCTTGGCGGTTTCTTGATGATCAACGGCGGCGGCTTTTCCGCCGAAACGGTGCTATTTTATGCCTTCTCCGCTACCGCGTTGATCGCAGGTAGCCTGCTCATCACGCAACACAATCCGGCGCGGGCCGCACTCTCTTTTGCTATCGTCGTCATTAGCTCGTGTGGCTTGTTTTTGCTCTTGGCGGCGCCATTTTTGATGGCCGCAACCATTATCATCTACGCGGGCGCGATCATCGTGACCTTTCTTTTCGTCATCATGCTCGCGCAACAGACGGGTCTGGCGGATGCGGACGTCCGCAGTCGCGAGCCATTTCTGTCGGTCGTGACCGGCTTTGTTCTCTTGGGAACGTTGCTCTATATTTTGCATCTGGCTTATGGCACAAGCGACCTGGATACGCTCTGGCGCGAAGCGAATCAGGCAATCGCCACCAACCCGCAGAAGCCATTCGCGGCGGAGCGGGTCGAGGACTCGCTGACCTATCGGGTCAAGCAGGCGTTTCAAAATCGTGGTCTCAGCGACCTGGCGAAGCAGGTCGAGGATATTCAGACCAAGGACGACGACGGCAGTCGAAAGGCCCTCGAACGGATCAAGCAGTTATTGGCGGAAGGCGCAACCGAATTGGCTTTCTGCAAACGCCGGACGAAGGCGTAGTCCCGGTCTCGACGTTTAGCGGCCCGCCGCTCAGCCAGCAGCAGTCTGTGCGAGGCGAACAGCCATTGAAAGAGATCCGGCGCGACGGCCAGGGCCGACCCGCGATGCCGGCTGAAAACTCAGCCTATATCGGCAAATCTTTATTCACGGACTACCTCCTACCTGTCGAAATCGGCGGCCTCTTGTTGTTGGCCGCGACCATCGGAGCCATTGCCATTACTTATCGCCAACCTCGGCAAGGCAGGCCGGCATGACAGTCTCCTTGCACGACTACTTGCTCGTCGGCGCGGCCTTGTTTGCGCCTCGGTTTGATCGGCTTTTTGAGCCGGCGCAACCTCATCATCCTGTTTCTATCCGCCGAGATGATGCTTCAAGGCGTCACGATCAATTTCGTGGCATTCGCGCGGTTTCAAGGCAATCTGCATGGCCAATCGTTCGCCCTGTTCATTCTGACGGTGGCCGCCTGTGAGGCCGCGATCGCGATGGCGTTGATCCTGATGCTTTATAAACAGGCGGGATCGCTCGACGTCAGCGTCTGGCAAGACCTACGCGAGCCCGATCAAGAACCAACGGATGATGACCAGGATCCGCTGCCGATTCCTGCTCCGGCGGAGCCGATGCCGGTTCTCACGCCGGCCGGCTGCCGATGCCAGAGCAGGCGAAGGAGCGCAGCCATGTATAATCGCAAGCGACAATTACCCCCATTGGGGACAGCGTAATGGTGAATATCCCGAGCATTCTTTGGCTCATCCCGGCGCTCCCGTTGACGGCCGCGATGCTTATCGCCCTATTCAGTAAAGTGCTGCGCGACCGGAGTCATTGGCTCTGCGTCCTGTCAATCGCCGGCTCGTGCGTCGTTTCCTTCCTTGTTTTCAGCGGCATCTACGCGAAAGCCGAGACCGAAGCATGAAACCCCGGCCGGCGAGATGAAAGCAGAAGGGGCCGCCCACCACGACCAACATGGCGAGACGCCACTATCAGTTGCTGTTTATTATCCGTGGTTTGAAATCGATAGTCACAAGACCGATGGCAGCGAATTCAAGGTCGGCCTGAGTCTTCGCGCCGACCCGCTCAGTTCGATGATGGTCGTAATGATAACCTTCATCGGCACTCTGATCGCGATATTTTCGATCGGCTATATGCACCATGAGCCCGGCTATCCACGCTTCTTCGCGTCGGTGTCGCTGTTCATCTTCGCCATGACGATGCTCGTGCTGGGCGATAACCTGTTGGTGCTGTACCTGGGCTGGGAGGGCGTGGGGCTGTGCAGCTACCTCCTCATCGGCTTCTGGTTTGCGAAGCCGGCGGCGGCGGACGCGGCACGCAAGGCGTTTCTTGTCACGCGCATCGGCGATGTCGGCTTGATGCTCGGCATCCTCACCCTCTGGGTCGGCTCCGGCTATCGTCTCGATTATCGCGGCGTGTTCGATCATCTCGACCCGAGCTATGCTACCGCCGCGGCGCTGCTGCTCTTTCGCTGGAGCCGCCGGCAAATCGGCTCAATTCCCGCTGCACGTCTGGCTGCCGGACGCGATGGAAGGTCCGACACCCGTCAGCGCGCTTGATCCACGCGGCGACGATGGTGACGGCCGGCGTCTACCTGGTGGCGCGCTGCACGCCTTTGTTCGTGATGTCGCCGACTGCTCAGCTTGCTCGTCGCCTGCATCGGCGGCTTTCACCGCGCTGTTCGCGGCGCTGATCGCGCTGACGCAGACCGATCTGAAGCGTGTACTCGCTTATTCGACACTCAGCCAGCTGGGTTATATGTTCCTTGGCCTGGGCTGTGCCCTCGGCAACGTCGGCGACATGGGCCTGGCCAGTTTCGCGGTTGTCGCCGCTCTTTTCCACCTGTTCACGCATGCGTTTCTTCAAGGCTCTTTTGTTCCTCGGAGCTGGCAGCGTCATGCACGCTATGGGTGGCGTCATCGACATGCGTCGTTTTAGCGGGCTTCGCAAGGTGATGCCGACAACACACTGGACCTTTCTCTGCGGATCACTGGCCCTGGCGGGTTTCCCCTTCTCTCCGGTTTTTGGAGCAAAGACGAAATCATCGCCGCCACCTGGGCTGCAAGCCGAAACTCGGGATATGGCAGAGTCTACATGGTGCTGTTTGGCGTCGCGCTGTTTACCGCGGCCCTGACAGCGTTTTATACGTTCCGGGCCTATTTCAAGACATTTTGGGGCGAAGAGCGCGATTCCGGAAGAAGCGCATGGCCACGCCCATGAGTCGCCGTCCGTGATGACGATGCCGCTGATGATTCTGGCGATCTTCGCCGTCGGCGTAGGCTTCGCGCTGGGACCGACGCATCTTTTCGAAGGCTTCCTGGCTACGACCCCAGGCCTGGACATCCGGGCGATTATAGTAGCCTGCCACTGATGGGCGTCAGCGCCCGTCATTGCCATCGGCGGCATTGCGGTTGCCTACTTCATGTACGTCAAGCAACCGGAAATCGCTGCCGAGCCTCGCGAAGTCGTATCCGTGGCTTTATCAGCTATCGCTGAATAAATTTTTTATCGACGATTTGTATGCGAATTATCTCGTCGGTCCCATTATGGGTTTGGTCTATTTCTGTCGCGATTTCGATCGCTATCTCGTCGATGGCTTGATCGATCGTCTCGGCGATCTGCCAAGCAAGATCGGTATGGTTTTTCGGCCCATACAAAATGGTTTGGTGCAGTTTTACGCACTAGCCATGATTCTTGGTTTGACCGTGTTCATCTTGGCCCTGGTACGCGCTCTGTAGGAGAGCCATGTCCACTCTTGTGTTGTTGTTGCTCGCGTTGCCAGTGATCGGCGCCATGGTGGCCGCGGTTCTCGGTCCGAAGCAAGGACCGGCCATCCGCGCGGTCAGCCTCGCCGCGACGGTTGCGACGTTGGTTGCAGCCGTGATCCTAGCTTGGAACTTTGCTGCCCCTCGCATTGAGGCTGGGGGCAGGCTCAGCTCCGGCGAGCTGGCCGGGCAGCCACAGATGGAAACCAAAGCCGTTTTGATGCCGCTCGGCAAGGATGCCGTCATTCAGTTTCACGTCGGCGTCGACGGTCTGAACATTTGGCTGATCGTGCTGACTGCGGTCCTGATGGTCCCCGCCGTCCTGATTTCCTGGACCGCGATTACGGAACGAGTCAACGAATACTACGCCTGGCTCTTGGCCCTCGAGTGCGCGATGGTCGGCGTGTTTCTTTCTTTTGATATTGTGCTGTTTTATGTCTTTTTCGAGCTAACACTGGTCCCGCTCTTCTTCCTGATCGGCATCTGGGGCGGGCCGGACCGGCAGTATGCCGCGCGTAAGTTCTTTATATTTACGTTAACAGGATCTCTAATAACGCTCTTGGGCGTCCTCGGCATCGCGATCATGCTGTCGCAATTGCGGGCTGACCACGAGCTCACCTTTTCGATCCCTCGCCTGACCGCCCTCGTCGGCGACTATACGCGGGGTTTGGAGCGCGATGTGGATGAAGCGCGCGATCAGGTGGACAAGGCTCCCAATGAACCGGCGAAACTGGCGAAATCAAACGATCTCGAAGCGCGTCAAGAAAAAGCGGACGACGTGGCGTTGGATTCAGTTTTGGGTTTTCCTCGCGATGATGGCTGGGTTTGCGATCAAGGTGCCGCTTGTGCCGTTTCACACCTGGCTGCCATTGGCCCACGTCGAAGCGCCGACGGCGGGTAGCGTTCTCCTGGCCGGGGTCTTGCTCAAGATTGGGACCTATGGCTTCATGCGTTTGTGCATACCGTTCGCGCCCGATGCGAGCCTCGCCTTCGGTGCGCCCGTCATCGGTTGGTTGGCGACGATTGGAATCCTCTACGGCGCTTTCTGTGCCCTCGCCCAGGATGATATCAAGAAGTTGGTTGCCTACTCATCCGTGAGCCATCTTGGTTACTGCATGTTGGGTCTCTTCGCCCTCAATGAAACCGGTATGACCGGCAGCCTGATGCAGATGATTAACCACGGGCTATCGACCGGCGGACTGTTCCTACTCGTTGGCATGCTTTACGAGCGTTATCACACGCGCCGCATGGCCGACTACGGCGGCATGGCGGCGAAATTGAAATTGTTGAGCGTCTTTATGGTCTTTATCACGATGAGCAGTATCGCGTTGCCGGGGCTCAACGGCTTCGTTGGCGAGGTTCTGATTCTCGGCGGTATGTGGAATTTCTCGGGCTACCAGGTTTCCGGCCGCTTGCTCGCCTCGCTCTCGGCCTTCGGCGCGCTTTTCGGCGCCTGGTATATGCTGACATTATTGCGCAATGTCTTTTTCGGCCCGATGCGCGAGCCGCGCGTCCACGCCGACCCGCACCATGCACATGGTCCGACGGGCGATCTCAATACCCGCGAAATCGTGTGCCTCGCGCCGATCGCGGTGTTGTGTCTGGTCCTTGGAGTTTATCCCAAACCGTTCTTAGACACCGTGAAGCCCGAGATGAAGCAATTGGCCGAGATAACCAAAGAAGCCCGCGACCGCGCCGCTGTCGCCGAATAGTCCGGCCGCAGTTTATATAGCCCGGCATTTATGCCGGGCGCCCTTATTAATCCCGCGCCCGCGCAGCAGACCGCCGAAGGAGACCGAGCGAAAGTGGACCCAAACATCGTAAACTCTGCGCTTGGCTACGTGCCGCTCGTCGCCGTCGAGGCTACCCTGGCTATCGTCGCGTGCGTCCTGTTTCTCGGCGGAACCTTTCGTGCGAATCGGCATATGTGGGGTTCCGTGGCTTTGGTCGGTTTGGTATTGGCGGCACACTCGCTCCTATGGACTTACCTGCATGTACCCACCGTCCCATTGAGCCTGGCGAATCTCGATAAGGAATCCGAGAGCGAGCGCGGCAGCGTCTCTAGAAAAATCGCTGATCAATACAAAGACGATAAGAACCTACAGGCAGAGAAACTCGCAGCCGCAAATACAGAATTAAAGGCAAAGTATCAAGCGAAGCGTACCGCGCTCTATGCGAGCCCGATTCAACATTCGTCGCTTAGTAATTTTATCAAGCTAATTACCTTGGTAGGCGGCGTCCTGCTCGTTTTATTAAGCTGGGATGAGGCCACCGACGCCCACGCGGCCGAGTATCACGCCAATTTACTATTGATTCTCGCCGGAACGTGCCTCGTCTCCAGCGCGAACGACCTGGTCACCCTGTTTCTCTCGCTCGAACTCATCAGTATTCCGACCTACGTTCTGCTCTACTTGCCGCGCTCGGACCGTGACGCACAGGAGGCGGCTATGAAATACTTCCTGCTCAGCGTCTTTTCGTCGGCCCTGCTCTTGTTTGGTTTCAGCTACCTATATGGACTAACCGGCGCGACGAATCTCAGTGCCCTGGCGACGACGTTTCGGCAAGCATCTTATGCCACCGAAGGCATTCCAAAGCCGATTGGCAAAGTGATTTTGGTTGCTCTGTTGATGATCGTCGCTGGCCTTGGTTTCCGTATCACGGCAGTGCCATTCCACTTCTATGCTCCAGACGTCTATCAGGGAGCGCCGACCGCATCGGCGGCCCTCTTGGCGTTCATACCCAAAATCGCCGGCTTCGTAGCACTCGTCCGCATCCTCGAAGGGGTGCCGCTGCCGCTCAGCGATCAGATGCCCGTCCTGCTCTGGATCATGGCCGCGGTGACGATGTCGCTGGGAAATGTGCTGGCTCTGCTGCAAGACAACCTCAAGCGAATGCTTGCCTATTCGAGCGTCGCGCACGCGGGTTACATGCTTATCGGCCTGGCCGTGGCGATGCGCCTGCAAAATGAGGATGGTCCCCTGGCAGGCGGTGTCGAAGCCCTGCTGTTTTACCTCGTGGCCTACGGCGCCATGACACTCGGCGCTTTCGCCGTCATCAGCTACCTGGATACACCTGAGCGGCCAGTTCAGACGGTGGACGATCTGGCGGGACTGGCCCGCACCCATCCAGGAACCGCGTTGTTAATGGTCGTATTCTTGTTCAGCCTGCTTGGCATGCCATTGACCGCCGGATTTTGGGGCAAACTCCTGCTCTTTGCGGGCGCGTTGGGCGTGACCTACACACCCTCGACGTCGGGCCAAAATTGGTTGTTCCTGGTGCTCGCCGTGATCGGAGCGATCAACGCGGCGATCGGAGCCTGGTATTATTTGCGTATCGCGGCCGTCATGTATTTACTGGAAGCGGTGAATCCAATTCCGAAGCGCAAGCGCGGGCCGGTACTCGTGTCGATCGGCTTGTGTGCCGCGATCACCCTTATCCTGGGAATTTATCCCCCACCGTTGCTGACCGGCGTGAAGTCGGCGATGCGCAGCCCTGATGAAGTGGCGGCTGCGCGGGCGAATTGATGTGTAGTCAGGTTCGCAGGCTGGTCTACCAGCCCAAGGTGGGAGCGCCGGGTCAAGGCTACGTAGGCATGGGCGACAAATCACATCAGCGCGTTCCCTTCGGATGCAAGATCCACCCATGAAGCAATTGCAGCGTTACGCCTGCTCCAACAATTTGAGACTCTTCGCTAAATCTTTCTCTTCCGGGTTCGTTTTTACTTGACAACGTAATATCGGGCACCTATTTTCGTTTTGAAACGAGGATGCCCATGAATGCTTCAGCTTGTCCTGAATACCTCTGTTGCTACCAGTTCGGAGCCGCTGTACATCAGCCGTTCATTCCGCCATACCTCAATCTATCCGTTAGCTCGGAGCAGGCGATGTATCCGATCCCTTCAAGAGTTGTTTCGACATGAAGACGTGTACACTAGGATGAGGTACTCACGTACTGAATTATGAAGGCCGCGGCGTCAGAGTTACGCTCGACACCTGACCCGGTGCGCAAAACCCATTTTTAGAAAACTTAGCGTGGATGGAAATGACGTATGTAATTCACCAAACGCGACTTCGAATATTTGTTATCTATGAGATTGACAAAGAGACAGGTGTTTAGTGGCAATCTAATGACAAGTTTGGCGTTAAACTCCACCTTGGGGTTTCGTATAACGGCCACCGGCGGTACCGGTAAGCTTCCAGCGAAAGGGGGGTGAGTACAGATGAGCGACGCGACCAAGGACGTGTATTCCGTTTTCCTGCACGTCACGCACTGCGACAACAGGTTGGAGGTCTACGTTAACGGGCACAAGGTCTACGACAAATACACCGACGACGACCACTTGCTGAATGACCAGCTCCTGCTGCCTTATATCGTATGGGGGAACAACCAAGTGCGGGTCGTGGGGACAAACGGTCCGACCAATCCGCCGAACCAAATCAACCCGTATAACTTCGAGTTCGAAATCTTGCTTATGCAGAACATCAACGGGAACCCATTTGGATTCGCCAAGAAGGTTTATGCCCAGAAGCACATAACGAGCAATGGGCAGACGGCCCCATCAGGCCAAGTGTTCGATTGTACTTATGACGTGGATTACTAATCGGATTATGGTCAACACAAAGTGGTCAGGTTGGTCTTCGCATGATCTTCGCATTCGCAGGTCGTCTCCAGAAGAGGAAATGTAAAGATCATGTGAAATGCAACCTGATGCCTTTGGTGTGTTCGGCGCGAAGGGATTCAAGGCCCCAATCATCTGCACGCCTGAAGAATTAATGGAGGCTATTACCCCGGCACGAAATTAGATCAACCTAATTCCATTGGAGCGGCATATTGGGTCTGCGGATGAAGGAAATAACTCATAACATGTCGAGGCATCCCGCTCAACTTCCTCATGAATCCGAACAACCGCTCTTGCAACGTCGGCTTGTCCGGCGGCAGGCCAGCCTTGTTGATGTTCCCCTTCATGTCATTGTTCAAATATTCCACCGGATTGAGTTCCGGCGAATACGTCGGCAGGTAAAACAACTCGATCTGCTCCTGACGCGCCTCTACCCAGGACTGTACCTCCGCCTTGGTGTGGGAGCCCAACTGGTCCACGATCAACAGAATCTTCCGCTTCGCCCCACTGATCAAGAGAGTCAAGAACTGGAGAAAGACTTCCGCCGTGAACGACCCCTTGTACGTCATAAAACGCACCGTGCCCTCATTGCTGATCGCCGAGATCTGATTGACCCTCAGATGTGGTTGCGGCACCTCCATGGTGGCACGCTCGCCCCGGCGGGCATAACCCGAACCGGGATGGTGGTCGGCCTGCACGCCAACCTCATCCGCCCACAAAATCTCCGCGTTGTCTCGTTGGGCTTGGGCCTCGATGGCCGGATAGGTATCCTGCAACCACTGTTCGACTTCATCGGGATCTTGGTGACGCGACTTGCGGGCGGGCTTTTTGGAGGTGTAGCCCCAGCGTTGGAGATACTTGCCCACGGTGCGTAGGGCCAGTTCGATGCCGAGATCTCTTCGGATGAGGTCGGCGACGGCTTGGCGTGTCCACAGGGCGTGTTTCAGGCCCACTTGCTGGGGCGAGAAGTAGTCGATCTGGTCGCGAATGGTTTGAGCTTGGGCCTCGGAGAGCATACGGCCCGAGCCCAAAGGCCGGCCGGTGCGCCCGCCGGGCAGGGCGTCCAAGCCTTCGGCGTAATAGGCGGTATTCCAGCGGGAGATGGTTTCGCGGCGGACGCCGAGGAGTTCGGCGAGATCGGTTTCGGAATAGCCAAGCTCCAAGCCATGCAAGGCACGCAAACGCAAGGTCTCCAACGAATCGTCCGAGAGATGGCGGGCATCGGGAAGAGTAATAGACATAGTAACACCTCGAAGCTCGGGCTGAGGTACTTGTAATTCTAGATTAGTGAGCAACTACCGTGCCAGGGTAATAAGTCATGAACGATCCTATTGTCGATGAAGTTCGTCGAATCCGCGACGCTCATGCTGCCCAGTTCAACTACGATTTGGATGCCATTTTCCAGGATATTAAGAAACGCGAAAAGGAAAGCGGACTTGTGTTTGTTCACGGTGTCGTGCGCCAACCTGTGGCGAGCAAAGCGCCGGAGCCGACCGGGGCCGCTTGTAGCATTTCCGTGATTCATGGCTCCCCGAGCGGCCCTGGCTACTAATCTAATTCATTCGGCCTCATACTCCATGCCACGAAGCATTGCGGAAATTGCTGCGGACTTCGACGCTTTGACGGAGCGAGAGTTCGACGACGCGAACCCGAACTCCAGGGGTGCGGAGCCGACCAGAAAAGGTGTCAGGACCATGACACCTTTTCTGGTCCCGTCAGCGCAGCCGGACCGGCGGCAAAGTGAATTTGTTGAGTAATGGAGGGTTAATGCATGCGCATGAAGGTACTTTACTTTTGGTTGGGTTCGCTGGCTTCACTTTCACTGATGCTTGGTTTCTTGCCAACCCAACATTTGATGTCTTTTGGAATGGCACCGGTAAGATCGCCGAGAGAGATATCTTCGAAAACGTTGCCATCGTTGAAGCTTAAGAAAATTGAGGCGAAGGGCAGTACTTTCACGATGGGTACGTCAAAAAAAGAACAGGACTATCTCGCCAAGACCTATTTCGAGGGAACGCTGCCGAGTTGGCTAGATAGCGAAGCACCACATCCGGTGAAATTCACCAACGATTATTATCTTGGTGTCATCCCAATAACGCGAGCTCAATTTGCGGCGTTTATAAAGGACTGCCGTTACCAAACGGAAGTGGAAAAAAGAGGTGAGGGGGATCCTTGGAATAAGCCGGGCTTCGAGCAAACCGACGACCATTCGGTGGTCAGAGTTACCTTCACGGATGCCCATGGCTTCTGTGAGTGGCTGAGCCGGAAGGACGGCATGGAGTATCGCCTTCCTACAGAAGCGGAATGGGAGTTTGCCTGCCGGGCAGGAGGTACGGCCTTTTATTTCTTCGGTGACGACCCTGGCAAGCTAGGCGAGTATACTTGGGTGGGTAACAATGACAAGAAATTCGGCTCATGGGTTACCGGCGCGAAAAAACCAAACGAATGGGGATTGTATGATTTGCGCGGAAATGTTTTCGAGTTTTGCTCCGATTTGTATGGCCCTTACCCAAAGGAGGCAGTGAACGATCCCATGGGGCCAAAAGAGGGAGAAGATCGCGTGCTCAGAGGTTCTAACAACATTGATCTCCCATGGCGTCATAGATCGGCTAGTAGGGATAGAATCGAGGCAAAGGTTGGTAGCGTTGATGTGGGATTCCGCATTGCAGCTTCGGCGAAGTGACGCATCGAAAGGGAATAGAGTCAGGCCAGATAAGGGGGAAAGGAGCACGCGGCTCGTTTTATCTGACCTTTTCCTTTTTGACATCACTGCAAATCGAGCTGCGTCCTCCTTTCCCTTTCCTTTCCCTTTTGGTGTACCCGCCGGGGTTCACCGGGCCATTCATCCCCGAATAGCCTGGTCGCCGAAGTAAGGGCTGCAGCAAGACGTCGAGGTCTTTCTGTGGTTTCATAGTTCGGCGGGCCGGTCGGGTCTCGCTGCTGCTCGGCTTCGTCGTTATGCGGCAGGAGGGCGAGGGATGCGTATTGTGTATCACGATCCCGAAGGGATGCTGCTTTTCGACCCATCGCCTGGACAATTGGCCGACATCCTCCACACTACCGGACAGGACTACTGGCTGCGAGGCGGAAACGGCGAGGCCACCCTCGCCGTGGCGAGGGAGCCGGGTGAGTCGGTCGCCAGCCACCGATCCATGACGACCGCCGACGGGGTCAAAGTCGATTATGCTGCCGGCCAGCCGAGCCTTTGGATCAAGCAGCCGGAGGTTGGCTGGTACTTCATCACTTGGTCACAGCCGGGCGGCGGCGAGTTGGTGCCATACGATGGATCGAGCATCGAACCATTCGTCCTCGAGGAGCGGGGTGGCGATCCGTTCCGAGTTCCGCGGGCGTGCTTGGTCACGCCGCAGACGGCAGCCGAGGTCGTCAAAGAATACTTGCTGTCCCGGCGGCGGTCCGACATTGTACGCTGGATTGCGTGGTTCGAGGTCGAGTTGCCGCTTCCAGGGCAATAGTGTTAGCGCCGAAAGAGGCGCTACATCGGATCGGCAGGTTAAGTCATGAACGATCCTATTGTCGATGAAGTTCGTCGAGTCCGCAACGCTCATGCTGCCCAGTTCAACTACAATTTGGATGCCATTTTCCAGGACATTAAGAAACGCGAAAAGGAAAGCGGACTTGTGTTTGTTCAGGGTGTCGCGCGTCAACTTGCGGCGGACAAAGCGCTGAAGCCGACCGGGGCCAACGCATGATTTTGCTCGACGGACCAGCCGGCGGATGGCTTCTCGAACGATGACAACTCCTCGCGATACCGTTCGCGGGAATCCTGTGTGTGTCGCAGGCGCAATGCAATCCATTTGGCGTTCGGAAAGAATGAGTTGGACCGACCCAAAATGACGCCTTGTTGAGCATGCTTTCGAGTATGGAAACATGACGCCCAGCGTAGGGGGGGTACCGCACGCGATTGTTGGCGCGACGGTCCGGGCTGCGGCGCAAGATCAACGCTGTCAAGTGGTTGTGTTTGCCGACCGTCGCGCCAAGGCAATGTGCATTTTTGGCGCGACGGTCAGCGCACAATGTTCCGCGCGGAACATAGGGGGCTAGGAAAGAATCCCGAATGCAGCGCATGCAGAGCGTTGGCGCAGTCCGATCCATCTCATTGTTTCCAAAAGCTCGAAGGAATCGGCTATGTCCGCAGCGACTGGCAACATGCAGCAACAACCGTCCGCGCCCTGGCTGGCGTGGGGCCTCGCCGTCGTACTGGCGCTCGGCGGGTGTTTTTGGGGTGTGCTCGTATCGTTAGTGTTTCTTCGCGCCGAAGTGTCGCCGCTCGCCGTAGCGGTTTTCGGCTCTGGGTATCTGGTCACTGTGGGGTACATTGTCCGGTCCATCAGCACGCCGCCGCCGGGGGTTCGCGTCGTGATCTGGATGAGTTCGTTGCTCGTCCAGGGCGCGTGGCTGCTTTGGCTGATGCGGGCGGTGATCGAAAAAGTTCTCGCCGGTGGCTCGGCCGCAGGCGATATCGGGAACATCTTCACGGCATGGTGGGTATTCGCCACAGTCGCGTCCGTTGCTGGGTTACTTGCTGATCTACCAAAGGGGGCTGAACCAGACGCTACAACAGACGGCGGCCACAGTCTTGGTTCCTCGTAGGTTTATGGCTCTCCGCCCGGCCGCCGTGGCGGAGCCTTGTCGTTCAGCCGCGGAAGCAGAGGTGATTTATGCGATCGATTTTCGTCCTATGTGTCGTCATCCAATTGCCGGGCGCTGTCTTCGCCGTTCCGCCGGAGAAGTTGCATTATGTTGGCGAAGTGAAATTGAGCGCCGCCGACGGCAAGTCGATGGGTTCCCAGGTCATCCTGCTGCAGAAAACCCAAGACCCTGACAAATCGACAATCACGGAACGGGCGCTCGTCGTCAAACCGGACGGCAAGGTCGAGGAACAGACGATGTCGCTCACGGTCAAGGACGATAACACGTTCCACCTTGCCGACACGGCCAAGACCGTCGAAGGGAGCGGCACGTTGTTCGGGCCAGCGTGGAAATGGACGTACTTCAAGGGGGCGTTTAAGCACAAGAGTGGCGTCCTCATTGAGGACGAGAATTTCATGAGCGATGACTCCGTCATCACGGCACGGAAGAAAATTAGCGGACCGGATGGCAAGGTCATCCTCTATATGGAGATGAGCCTCAAGAGCATCTCACCTAAAACGTTTGACATCCTTGAATCTGGATTGACGAAGAAGTGAGTCGACCTAAGGGGGCGAAAAAGTGTCGAGAATTCCGGACACTTTTTTCGACTCCGGCAACGGAGGCGTCGCGTTGTTAAGGCAGCTTCGACGCCGTATCATAATGAATCGCATAAGGTTTCAGGAATTTCTGACACCTTTTGCGGTCATTGAGCTTTCCATGCGGCGGACGTATCCCGGATCGTGTTGACTCGTTAATCCGTCAACTCGATACTTGGTAAGAAATAGGTTCGCGCCTCGACTATAACATGCCATTGCTCGATCAGGAACTGAGCCGCCTACCCGAACGGTATCCCTTGCCGATTCTGCTCTGTGACCTCGAATGGCGGGCGTAGGCGGATCGGCAGCTCGATTTGCTGTAAGGGACCGTCGGCGGCCTCGTGCGCGGGCTGTCAATGCTCGTACGGTGGTTGACGCGATTGGGTCTGCCGGTCTCAGGCGGCGTCTTGACCGCGGTCTTGTCGCGAAATGCGACGGTGGCGACCGCACCTATGGTTCTTGTTCAAGCGGCATTACAGACAGCAAAAGGCGTCGTTCCCATTGCCGTCGCGGCGGTCACGAAAGGAATGCTAAAGGCCATGTTGATTACCAAAATAAAATCGATGTTCGTGTTCACGCTATCGCTCGGCGTGCTCGCCTACGGAGCCGCTCTTCTGGCGGGTGTCGGGGGAGCGCAAGTGGACAAGTCGCGAGATCAAGAGTCAGCGAATACCGTTCGGTCGGACCGAAATCCGGCGACCGACAAGGCCAACGCTGAACTAGCCTGGAAGGCCGATTTCCGCAAGGCCTATGGCCTCAAGGACGACGAATTAATTCGCCGGGTCACGCCCCCCTATCCCGAATGCCGCGCCGAATACTTCCGCGACCAGATCCGCGAGTTGTTCAAGCGTGAAAAGATGGATCCGCCGGAAGCGGAGGTAAACCGAGACTACACGAACTACTGGACCAAATTCGGCTGGAAGAATGATTGGACGGTCGCCGGACAGACTACTCAGAGTACGTCGGTTAAGCCGGATGTCGGCGTGTCCCTGGCGCGGGTGCTTGATGCTACCGTCGGTCTGGCCCGAATCCGCATCGAGGGCGAAGAGGACCTGCTCGAACGAAAAATCACGGGCGATTTCGTAGTGCGTGCCGGCGCCAATCCCGACAAGCTCATTGTCGCCCTCGAAAAGCTCCTGCGGAAGGAGTGCGACTTTCCTGTATCCTTGGCCTACGTCGAGAAGGAGCGCGACGTCTATGTCCTTTCAGGCAAATACGAACCGACGCCTCTGGCCGACCGGAAGAAGAACGAGATCGAAGTCTATGGGTTTGCTCTAACGAACCGGGACACCGGTGGTGGCGGCAGTGGCAGCCTCCAAGAAATGGCCGACCACGTAGAGGGCTGGATAAATACTCGTATCGCCGTTGAAAAAATCGACGGGGCACCAAAAAAGGTACAGTGGCACTTCAACTTCCGCTCACCTTTTACCGATGCCGAACACGCCGCCGACAAGAACCCGCCCGCCGTCATGAACAATATCGCCGCGCAGACCGGATTGACCGTGAAACTGGAGAATCGGAAAGTGAAGGTATTGGAGGTTAAGAGGGGATCTTGAGGCGTCTGGAAGAGGCCTGATAGCTTTCGCGCCTTTATTCGATCGTTTACACCTCACGCGGCTGTGTCGTGTACTGAATCGAAAATTCGTTTATGATGTTTGCAGGCCGTGGCCGGGGTCGGTACTCCGACCCCGGATCTCTGGCGCCGCAAGGGCTTCACCGGGGTCGGAGTACCGACCCCGGCGACGACTCTTCACATGGCTCATCAACCGTGTCACGGGCCCTTGTTCAGCTTGTCGACTTCATCCTCGCCGGGAAGTCCAAAGCACCGGACTCCACCGGTGTACTTCTTGGGGAAAAAGCACTCGGAGTCGCCCGGTGTGAACAGTGTGTTGCCACCGCCAACATACACGCGACCACGCGAAAGCGATGGGCCGGCGAAAACGGGGCCGAGGTCAACCTCCTTGAGCAGATTGCCATTCGCTATGTCGAGCGCAATCAGTTTGCCGCTGCCCACAGTCGTGAAATAAGCCACGCCGTTGCCTACGGCTATGCCAGAGGCGACGACGTCGCCGACGTCTTTGTACATCGGCTTTTCAGGCGTTCCACCCATCGCGGCGATTTTCGGCCGTTCGTGGCGCCAGCGTTCCGTTACGAGATCAACGGAGGTCGCAGTCACGCGGCCGCCCGTTGGTACTTGGCCCGCGGCATAGGCGCTGTCCTGAGTACACAGTCGTATGGCATCGATGCCGTTGGTGAAAATCGTCCGTCCATCCGTGGCACAGCCGGTCTGCAATCCACCCATCGGACTCGGCAAAGCCAAGACACGGGGATCATGTTTCGCCGGTGGATGCGTCGGCGGACCGGTGTAGATCGGGGTATGTTTGACGATCTTGCCATTTTCTGCCCGCAAGATGTAGAAGCCACCATTCTTGCAGCCGGCACCGACGACCTTGGTAGGCTTGCCGTCGATGTCGATGGTAAAGATCTTCGGCGTGTCGCCAATCGACGCGTCTTTATAAAGGCCAGTCTTTGGGTCGTAGGCCCGCATGGAGTTGGTCCACACATCATCAGGATTGATCTGCGTATTCCATTTCCGCTTGCCGGAAGCGGCGTCGATGGCCGCGATCGCGCAGGAGTCTTCTGTATAGAGCTTCGGATTGTCCTTCGTCGGCTGGCGCGGGGCCGTGTTGACATCGGTGCCAAAGTACAGTGTGTTAGTCTCCGGATCGAACGACGGTGTGGACCAGACGCTACTGGTCGCCGGACCCGATGTGAATTTGAACTTGCCCCAACTAGTGTCAACCACGACTGGCGGATCGAGCTTCTCCGGTTTAGGGCCAACTTCATGCTTCCAGACGACCTTGCCCGTTTTTGGATCAAGGGCGACAAGAAATCCACGGCCAGTGCTACCCGGGTAAAGGAACGTACCCGCGAAGAGCTGTTCCAGCGTACCGCCGCCGAACACGACGTTGCCATCAGCCATGACCGGGGAGGCCATCAGGATGTTGTTGAAATGAGCGTCTGGAAAGGTCGTCGCATGAGTATCGACCTTCCAGCGCTCTTTTCCCGTGGCCGTATCCAGGCAGTAGATCCAACCGCTGACATCCGCGAAGTAAACGGCTCCGTCCGCCACCAAGGCCGAGCCAAAGATTCCGCCATCGGAGGCCACGCTGCGAAGCTTCTGTGTACCAGGTGCGCCTTCCGTGGGCGGGAGGTCGACTTTGCGTGTTGGATTTCGATAGACCCAACGAAGTGTGCCGTTCGGCGCCAATTTGTAAAAGGCTGGATATGTGGCCGTGCCAAAGTACACTTCACCCGCGACGACGGTCGGCGTGGCATGAACTACGCCGATGGCCTCCTTAGAGTCCGCGGCCGGGAATCTCCATTTTTCGATCAGCTTACCAACGTTCGCGGGGCTGAGCGTTTTTTCGGCCGCGTTGAAGTCGCCACCCGGCCAGGTCATGATTGTACATCGGCCAATCGGCGGGTGTGACCTTGGTCGCCTCCGGCTCGGCGGCCTCCGCATACATCGGTGGCAATAGGACAGCAAGGAAAACAAGGACAGCCTTCGCGACTCGTTGCATGCAATACCTCGATTCCGATTTGCTGGAGTGCTAAGGAACAATGACTCCGTCTTTTGCCAATCTCGTTTCACGCATTTTCCTTGCGGAATGTTCGCGCCCCAACATTAATAGCGAGTGTCGCCAGGGCGATCGCGATGATAGAACCAACCAACACCGTGCTGTTGAAATAGCGGCCAAGAAACACCTCACGCATCGCTTCGACGAGATAGCGCAGCGGGTTTAGGCGCGATAAATTGTTCAGCCAGTCAGGGGCGAGCGACATCGGCAAAAGAATGCCCGACAGCAGCAGAAGGGGAATACAGACGATGTTGAGTATCGGCGCGAAAGCGTCTTCGGACTTCACAGTCAAAGCCGTCGCGTAGGAGAAGGACGCTGCCGTGATCGCCAGCAATCCGACAAAGATCAGGCCAATGAAAACGCCGAGTGGCGCGACACGGAGACCAAAGGCGGTCGCCACCAAGATCAATATCAACGATTGGATCAACAGCAAAAACGCATCACGGAGGACTCGGCCCAACAACAACGCCAGTCGGCTTACGGGAGTGACGCGCATCCGTTCCAGTAACCCCATGCGCCATTCACTGATAATACCGAAACCCGCAAAGGTGGTCCCAAAAAGACCCAGTTGCACGAGCAAACCGGGTACGTAGATCTGCCAGGAATCGCCTTCGGGAAAACCGGGCTGACCGGAGAAACGAATCAGAAGCGGCGCGAACAAACAGAGGTACAAGATCGGTTGGATCAAGCCGATAAACATCAGCACGGGATTGCGCAGCGTTTGATGGATGTGGCGTTGAAACATGAGCCACGTATCGCGGATCGTTTCCATTGTCTGACCCTCGGCTCACTCGGTGGTAGTCGTGGTGGTTTCATCGTCGCGCAGCGATCGGCCTGTCAGCGTCAGGAATACATCGTCGAGCGTGGGTCGTGAAAGCTGAATCGACGTCAGCGGTACGTGAGCGGCGTCCAAAGCACGTAGGACATTCATCAATGCCTCGTCGCCATTTTCTACCGTTAGCCGCAGCGCTTGGCCCGCGAGCGCAGCCTCGCGCACACCGGGCAATTTGGCGGCAGATTTCCCTGGCCCGCTCGCCCTCGCCGGTGATCGACACCGCGATGACATCGCCCGAAACACGCCGCTTCAACTCCTCGGGGCTCCCTTCCGCGACGATCTTGCCATGATCGATGACCAGGATGCGGTCGCACAGGGCGTCGGCTTCTTCGAGATAGTGCGTCGTCAAAAAGATCGTCGTGTGATGCTCGTCACGCAGCCTGCGAATGTGGTCCCAAAGATTGGCGCGGGCTTGCGGATCAAGTCCCGCCGTCGGTTCGTCGAGAAAGATCAACGGCGGGCTATGGACCAGTCCAAGAGCGATGTCGAGCCTGCGGCGTTGGCCGCCGGAAAGAGTGCCGGTTCGCCGAGATTCCAAGCCGGCAAGGTCCAGTTCCTTACACAAAAGCTCCGCGCGGTGGCGGGCCTCCGTGGCGCTAATTCGGTAGAGCTGGGCTTGGAACACGAGTTCCTCGGACACGGTCGCATCCGGTGCCGACACGCCGCCTTGAGCAACATAACCGATTTTGCGGCGGACCGCTTCGGGGTCGGCGATCAGATCGCAGCCCGCCACCTGCGCGCTGCCGGACGTCGGCGTCAGAAGTGTAGTGAGCAAGCGCAACGTCGTCGTCTTGCCCGCGCCGTTGGGACCGAGAAAGCCGACGATCTCACCGGACTGAACCGTGAAATCGACGCCGCGCACCGCTTCAACGTTGCCACGGCGTGTCTTGAAGGTTCGCGCGAGCGCCTTAGCCTCGATCATCAGCATCGTTTCGCTTGCCTCCCAGCCACGGCAGGGGCCGCCAAGGTCCCGGTCGCCCATTCGGGCTAGGATTGTTTATCGAAACGGTCGATCATGGAACATTGCCGCCGGACCATTGCATCGAAACGGGGACCATGTCTCGTGCGGGCCGCTCGCACAGGGCCTGTCCATGAAAGCTACGTTGTCTTGATCAGAGTCAGAGACCGCCCCTCCATCGGCGCATGCAAGGATAACGAGGGCACTGGCTCATCAGCGTGATCTGTTCTAGATACGTTTGATTGCGCCTCTGTCGAACCGCAATCAAACGTTATTCTGCTAACTCTCATCAGAGAAAGCACTTAATGGATTGCATTGCGCTGGCGCACACACACAGAAGTCCCACGGACGGTCACCCGAACCAGTTCACAAGCGGCCAAACGGAATAGGCTCCTAATGGATTGCATTGCGCTGGCGTACACACACTGAAGTCCCACAGACGGTTCACCCGAACCCCTTTTGGAAGCGGCCAAACGGGCAGAGTGTCGATATTGAGCCTTCGTGAGCGATCCTGTGAGCGTAACAATGAATTTACTTTGCTCGCCGCACAATTGCGCCTCCGCTGACGTCTATTGAGGATAGAGGAGGCGCTCGTGACTACAAACGCGGAAGCTGGACAAGTTCTGGAGCCGTTTCGCCGGTATTTGCGCATACTCGCGGATCTGCATCTGGATCGAAAGCTGCGCGGAAAGCTCGACCCGTCGGACGTGGTTCAACAAACGTTGTTGCGCGCTTGCCTCGGTTTTGACGAGCTGCGCGAGCGGCAACCGGGTATCGTTGCGGCGTGGCTGCGAAAGATTCTTGCCCGGACGCTGGCGGATGCGGTACGGGAGTTGGAGCGAGCCAAACGCGACATCCATCGCGAGAGATCTCTCGAAGAGGCTGTTGATCAATCATCCTCTGCCCTAGAAGCCTTTTTGGCCTCCGAGCAATCTTCGCCAAGCGAGCGCGCGGCGAAAAATGAGCAACTGATCCATCTGGCGGATGCGTTGTGCAATCTTCCTGCCGCCACTCGCGAAGCAGTCGTGTTGAAACATTGCCGTGATTGGACTCTGGCCCAAATTGCGGAGCATCTGGATCGAACGCCTTCCGCAGTGGCGTCGTTACTACATCGCGGTCTCAAACAGCTCCGGCAGCTTTTACATCAAGGGGCGTGAGCCATGTCTGTGCCTCCGTCATTTGGTTCGAATAGTCCGGATGGATTGGGCGACGTCCTCGCCGAATATCTCCAGGCCGTCGAGCGCAACGAGTCACCGGATCGCCAGGCCCTTCTAAGCCGCCATCCCAAATTGGCGAGCGAGTTGGCCGCTTACTTCGCGGATCTCGACAGAATGAACCAATTGGCCGCGCCATTGCATATGAGCGATCCCACCGCTACGACCGGATTGGACGGCGCTGCCGGCGCCCCGTTACCGACGATCCGTTATCTAGGTGACTACGAATTACAAAGGGAGATCGCTCGCGGGGGGATGGGAGTAGTCTTTTCGCCCGCCAAGCCTCTCTGAACCGACTTGTGGCCCTGAAGATGATTCTAACGGGACAATTGGCCTCGCCAACGGATGTCCATCGGTTTCACACCGAGGCCAAGGCAGCGGCAAATTTGGACCATCCTAACATTTTGCCGATCTACGAAGTGGGCGAACACGAAGGCCATCAGTATTTCTCGATGAAATTGGTCGAGGGCGGAAGTCTATCCAGTAAGATCGATCTTTTCCTGGCCCAACCAAGAGCGGCGGCCACGCTCGCGGCCAAGCTGGCGCGGGCCGTTCATTTCGCGCACCAGCGTGGCATCCTCCACCGCGACCTAAAGCCTGCCAACATCCTTATAGATATTGACGGTACGCCTTATGTAACAGACTTTGGCCTTGCCAAAAACACAACCGACAACGGCGGCCTGACGCACACAGGCGCGGTCGTCGGCACTCCCAGCTACATGGCTCCAGAACAAGCTCGTGCGGAAAAGCAACTGACCACCGCCGTCGACGTCTACTCCCTGGGCGCCATTCTCTACGAGCTAATCGCCGGCCGTGCTCCGTTTCGCGCCAACACCGTTTATGAGACAATAAAGAGCGTCATCGAAGTCGACGCGCCGAACGCCCGCTCTCTTAACCCAAAAGCCGACCGCGACCTGGCCGCGATCGCCGGAAAATGTTTGAGCAAACGTCCCGAGGACCGCTATCGCTCGGCCGAAGAACTGGCTGACGACCTGGAGCGCTGGATCGCCGGCGGCCCGACCAAGGCCCGGCCGCCGAGCGGTGTCGGCTTGATCTGGCGCTGGCTGCGAGCGAATGCGACAACGGCCTGTACGGTGGTGCTTGTCGGCATGCTTTGGGGCTTGTTATGCGGAGTGGGACTGCTCGCGGCCCAAACCGGCGACGTCCATAGGATGAAATACCTGGCTGAGGGCAAAGGCAGCTTTAATCCGCTCGGCTGGGCGACCGGGCTCCGAGATATTTCATGGGCGACGAATCTTGTCGTGGGTCTCGCCGTCACGTTCTGTTTGACGATTGGTTGGATTGTTCGGGCCGGAATCAGGCCCCGGACTGCCGCGTCGGCTCTCGGCGCGGCAGGCGCTATCGGTTTGATCGCGGCGCTTTTGGCGAACCTGTTCGTTAGCCCTGCCATAAGCACGGAAATCCGAGCGAACCTGTATCCACTGCGGGCGCAAGATCCACCGATGATGCGCTTCAACCCAGATCAAACTATACGCCTTATCGACGCTGAATTCGGCGGAATTCACCCAGATCTTGATTACCTGGCTACGTTTTTGCCGCCGGAAAAGCGCGATCCGAGTCAAGCCTCGTCCGCGCAGGCGTATGTCAATGTTTTTAACAACCTCAAGGAAACGAACCGGCTCTACGCTTCCACGATCGGCATATGGATTTCGCAATTCTTCACACTCTTTTTGTTCCTATTCATGAGCCTGCTGAGCACGTGGACGGTCGATGTGCTCGCGCGATCGGATCGCCGTCTGCTCACGAGAATACTTAGCTATATGGAACTCTACCCATTTAGTTTGTTGCTCTTGATTGCCACGATTGCGGCAATCGCTGTCCTAATGATCGTTCTACCTGGACACGTGACCGGCAGCCCTCCCTGGCAGGTATTCGCATGTCAGTTAGGGATGATAGCTTTGATAGTCTTCAATTATGTGGCGGTGTTTCGACGTTGGCCGCTGATTGTGCATATCGGCCTTCTGGCGATGTGGCTTTCGTTGCTCGGCTGGGTTTTCGTTTCGCTAAAGTGACGACAGCGCTGTTTCGGTTGGCCAGAGCTGAAACGCCGGCGATTAGAAAATACTCTTCGCTGACGCTTCAGGCTCGGCAAGTTTTTGAAGAGAAGGGCGATCGTCCTACTCGCCGGCATCCCAGGCGTTGCCCGGTTGGGCGGTGCCGGCACGGATCAATTGGGGCACGATGCGATTGACGTCGTTTACCGGAATCGCGAAACCGATGCCGGACGATGAGCCCGACGGGCTGTAGATCGCCGTGTTGACGCCGATCAAGCGCGAGGCGCTGTCGAGCAGTGGACCGCCACTGTTGCCGGGGTTGATCGCGGCATCGGTTTGGATCACGCCTTTCAGCGCGCGATGGGTCACCGATTCGATCTGGCGATTGAGGGCGCTGATAATACCCGTCGTCAGGGTCTGATCCAGGCCAAACGGATTGCCGATGGCAAAGGCCCTTTGACCTACTTGCAGCTCGTCCGAGTTGCCAACCGGGATGGGCCGCAACTTGCTCTTCGGCGCGTCGATCCGCAACACGGCCAAATCATGATCGGGTACTGAACCGATTAAATGACCGGGATAGGTCGAGCCATCCGCAAGCAGGACATTAAAACCCTGCGCGTGCCGGACGACGTGATAGTTGGTGACGACATGGCCCTGGTCGTCCCAGATGAAACCGGATCCGGTCCCCTCGGGAACGTTGGTGACGTTCTGATAGATGTCTCGGCGCAGCACGGTCGTGGTAATGTGGACGACAGACTGCTTCGACCGATTGTACAGGTCGATCATCGTTTTCTCATCGCCCGCCAGATCGCCGCGCGGCGTGACCTCGCGCTTGAGCGTCGATGACAGGCCGAGCTTGGAAGTAATCGAAGCCTTTTTCAATGCCGAGTACGAGGCCTGCTGAAAGCAAGGCGGTCATCACGAGCATGAAAAAGACCTGGGCCGCGCCTAATGACGCTGTCGGTTTCCGCAGCGACGGCACGGGTCGCTCCGGAACTTCAAATTGCCAGGGATACGGTTGATAGTTGTTCATTGGGTTGCTCCCTATTTCCTTATTGAATTATAGCACTCGTATTTCATCCTCTTCCATTTCGTATTACCGTCACACCGCTTTGAAATGCAACGTACCAAGGTCGCCGTCGTACTCGACGTGGACTGTTTGGCCGTCACGTACCTTGCCTTCGAGAATCAATCGACTCAGCGGTGTCTCAATCTCGCGCTGAATCGTGCGTTTGAGAGGCCGAGCGCCGTAGGCCGGCTCGAAGCCGACGTGAGCCAGATGCGTCCGAGCCGAGTCGTCCAGTTCCAGCTTGATCTGCCGCTCCGCCAGCCGCTTGAGCAGACGCTGCAGCTGAATATCCACGATTTCTTTGAGATGTTTCTCGCTGAGGGCGTGGAACACGATGATCTCATCGACACGATTAAGAAACTCCGGCCGGAAATGCTTGCGCATCTCTTCGGTGACGGCGTCTTTCATTCGGTCGTACACTTCGCCGACGAACGAACCCTGGTATTGCAGGATCTTTTGGCTGCCGATGTTCGACGTCATGATGACGACGGTGTTCTTGAAATCTACCGTTCGCCCTTGCCCATCCGTTAGTCGGCCATCGTCGAGCAATTGCAGCAACACGTTGAACACATCACTGTGAGCCTTCTCGATTTCGTCGAACAGGATCACACAATAAGGCCGACGCCGGACCGCCTCAGTCAATTGGCCGCCTTCCTCGTAGCCGATGTATCCAGGCGGCGCGCCGAGGAGCCGCGCTACCGTGTGTTTCTCTTGATACTCCGACATATCGATGCGGATCATCGCCTTTTCGTCATCGAACATAAACTCGGCCAGGGCGCGGGCCAACTCGGTCTTGCCGACGCCGGTCGGGCCAAGAAAGATGAACGAGCCGATCGGACGATTCGGATCCTTGAGTCCGGAGCGAGCGCGAACCACCGCTTGGGCCACGGCATCGACGGCTTCATCCTGGCCGATGACGCGCTTGTGCAACTCTTTGTCCAGCGTCAGCAGCTTTTGAATTTCGCCCTCGAGCAGCCGCGAAACGGGTACGCCCGTCCAGCGACTTACCACCTCCGCGATGTCCTCGTCGTCAACGACCTTCTTGATGAGCTGCGGGCCACTATCAACTTTCGGAGCTGCCTTGGCTTGCTGAATCTCAGCCAATTTCGCGGGGATCAGGCCGTGCTGAAGTTGGCCGGCGCGCTCCCAGTCCGAATTTGCCGTCGCCCGCGCAACTCGGATTCGAGTTTCTTCAACTCTTCTTCGAGTTCCGGCACGACGCGGCTGCCGAACTTCTGTGTCTTCCACCGAGCGGCCAAGTCCTGCTGGCGTGATTCGAGCTGTTTCAATTCATCTTCAACCTTCGTCAGTCGGTCGCGCGATGCTTTGTCCTTGGCCTTGCCCAAGGAGGCGCGATCGATCTTGCGTTGATCGATCAGGCGGTCGACCTCATCGAGTTCCTTCGGTTTGGAATCAATCTGCGTGCGCAGCTTGGCCATCGCCTCATCCACGAGATCGATAGCCTTATCTGGCAAAAAGCGATCCGCTATATAGCGATTCGACAGCACGGCGGCGGCAACAAGGGCCGGATCGGTGATCTCCACCTTATGATGACTCTCATACGCGCTGCTTGAGACCGCGTAGGATCGAGATCGTGGCATCGACGGTCGGTTGATCGACCATTACCGGCTGAAAGCGCCGTTCGAGCGCTGCATCCTTTTCGATATGTTGCCGATACTCATCGAGAGTCGTCGCACCGATACAGTGCAGCTCGCCGCGTGCGAGCATGGGCTTAAGCAGGTTGCCGGCGTCCATCGCACCTTCGCTCTTACCGGCGCCAACGACCGTATGTAGCTCATCAATGAACAGAATAATCCTGCCTTGAGCGGCCATCACTTCTTTGAGGACGGCCTTGAGCCGCTCTTCGAATTCGCCGCGGAACTTGGCGCCGGCAATGAGCGCGCCCATATCGAGAGCGATGACCTTTTTGCCCTTGAGGCCTTCCGGAACGTCATTTTCATGGATGCGTCCTGCCAGGCCTTCGACGATGGCGGTCTTGCCCACACCCGGCTCGCCGATGAGAACCGGATTGTTCTTGGTCCGGCGCGACAACACTTCGACGACTCGGCGGATCTCTTTATCGCGCCCAATGACTGGATCGAGCTTGTCCTCGGCCGCCAGCTGCGTCAGGTCGCGGCCATATTTCGTCAGCGCCTGATATGTCCCCTCCGGATCGGCCGAATCTACCGGTTTGTTGCCGCGCAGATTGGCAATCAGCGGCTCGAGCTTGTCACGAGTGGCGCCCGCTTCCTTCAGGGTACGGCCAGTCGGGCCGGAATCTTCCAACAGCGCTAGCAAGAGCAGCTCGACGGCGACGTATTGGTCCTTTCGTCGTTTGGCCTCATCCTCCGCCTTTGTGAAGACTTGATTGAGGCGACCCGTGATCGACACGCGATCGGCGTCGGCTGAGGTGCTCCCGGAAACGCGCGGCAGGCGCTCCATGTCTTGTGTGGCACGTTGCTTAAGGGCGTCAAGATTGACGCCGGTGCTACGCAGGAGTTCGAGAACGGGGCTCGACGTTTGGTCGAGCAGCGATACCAAGAGATGTTCGACGTCGACCGCTTGCTGCCCGCCGCCCGAGGCGCGATCGCGAGCTGCAGCGAGTGCGTCTTGCGCCATCTGGGTCAAACGATTGAAGTCCAAAGGCCACCTCCGACAGAGTAGGCCGCAGACGATCGTCGCACCGAGAGGGCCTGGAAAAGATTAAGTGAGAAACGACGGTTGCACAAATGAGCAAAAATAGTGCCAAATCACACCTGAGACAGCCCGATTTTCATAAGCTATTATAAAATAGGGGCTTGTGGCAATCTCATCAAAAGAGAGCCCAGTGGTTCAAACTGCGGGGCTGGTAGCGTGTGACAGCTTACAAACGCCTTTGCCGGCAAAATGGCAGGGATCGAATTGCATCCGTGAACGAAATGATTTCCTGTTTGAAATCACCGGAAAGGCTCAAGTCGTCTCAGGTTACAAACGCATGCACCCTTCTGTCCGTTTAAGCGACCGGGCGGATTGTACATTCATTGCCGAGTCGGCTGAATGCATCGTCTGAGTATGCGGTTATATCTTGGCGGAGTCTTGCTGTTCGCCGAAATCTGCCTCTATACTTCGGTGTCATTGAATTAGCTCTGGCGAATCGACCCAGACGAAGGGCGTGTCGCGTTTCCCGCCGTCTGCCAGGCGTCGTGCCTGAAATGCCTTCAACGATCAACCCCCAACGGGTCTGAGGAATAACGATATGTCATCCTCCGTGGTTCAACGTTTCTTTCGCTCCCTGTTCGCCAAGCCGAAGAAAAGTGCCTACCGTTCGTCGCGCGGCACGAGCCTCCTCAAGCTAGAGGCACTCGAAGATCGCTGCACGCCGGCGTCATTCTCTGTCACCACGACGGGAGATTTCGGGGCTGGTTCGTTGCGGCAGGCCATTCTCGATTCTAACGCGGCGACTGGTCAAACGAACCAGATTGTGTTCAACATCCTCGCGACCGGGGTGCGGACGATCAATTTGAATTCGGCGCTGCCGGCGATCACGAACCCCGTGCTCATGGATGCGACGACGCTGGGTGCTTATCTCGGAAGCCCGTTGATTCAAATCGACGGCACGAATGCTGGGGCGGGAGCCAATGGCTTCCTGCTCAAAGCCAGCGGCAACGTTATCAAGGGCATCGCCATCACGCATTTCAGTGGCGATGGCATTCTGCTGCAGTCAAGCAATCAAAACACTATCGCTCAAGACTTCATCGGCGTCGATCCGTCCGGCATATTGGCCGAAGCGAACAACAACGGCATCGAGGCGCGCGGCGGCTCGAGCAGCAACATCATCGGCAGCACAGTCACCGGGCAGGGCAACGTCATTTCCGCGAATACGAATTACGGCATCCTGATGGGTGACCTCAACACAACTTCCAATGTCATTGAAGGGAACCTGATCGGTACAAACGCCTCGGGTAACGGTATCCTCGCCAATGGCACCTCTGGCATCTATCTGTTTAACGGTAGTAGCCACAACATCATTGGCGGCACACTCCCAGGGGCAGCGAACGTAATCGCGGGCAACAAAGCTGCGGGCGTCCAGATCAGCGACTATTATTCCGTAGCCAATGTCATTGAAGGCAACTACATCGGCGTCACGTCGGGTGGTACCGCACTGCCGAATCAGATCGGCATCAATTTGATCAACCAAACGAGCTATAACGTCATCGGGGGCTCGGTAACGGGTACGGCCAACGTCATCTCCGGCAATAACTACGGCGTTTACATCAAGGACCCGAAGACGAGCTTTAACGTCGTCCTTGGCAATTTCATTGGCACTGACGTAACTGGCAACAATCCGATTTCCAACACGACAGACGGCGTCCTAATCTTTAGTGGGGCCAATAATAACGTCATCGGCGGCAACACGACCGCAGCGAAGAATGTTATTTCAGCGAACGGCTTCTGCGGCGTCGAGATCGCCGGCCTGTGCCCTGGCAACACCGTTGCTGGAAATGTCATCGGCACCAATGCCGCGGGAACGCTTGCACTAGGAAATAGCATTGGCGTCTATCTCCACGATGGGGCGTATAACAACGCCGTCGGCTTGGCCAACAACGGCAATACGATCTCCGGAAACAGTTCGTTTGGCGTCTTAATCGATGGGAAGTCGAGCAATAACAATACGCTGCAAGGTAACATCATCGGCTTGAACTCCGGAGCCAGCGGCACGCTGCCGAACTATACCGGAGTTCTGATCTATAACAGCGCCTACGCCAACCTGGTCGGCGGAACGACCAATATCGCCGGCGCGTACAACATTATTTCCGGAAATACCCAATTCGGAGTATGGATTTTCGGCAACTCTCTTTACGGCAACGGCGTGGTTGGTAATTACATCGGTACCAACACAATAGGAACAGCCAAACTCGGCAACGGCCTCGGCGGCGTATATCTGAGCGGTGGTGTCACCGGCGCAATCGTCGGTGGATCGACGGCCACGTCGACGAACTTGATATCCGGCAACGGCACCTTCGGAGTCCAGATCGACGGCTTCGGGACGTCGAACAACACCGTGGAACGCAATAACATCGGCATCAACGTCTACGGCAACTCGGCGCTAGCGAATAATGTGGGTATCCTCATTCAGGATGGAGCGTCAAACAATTTCGTGGGCGGCAATATCGTCGCGGGCAACACGACAGTTGGCATTGAGTTGAGCGGCGCGGGCACGACGAAAAACGCCCTTCAAGGCAACACGGTCGGCCTGGATTACACGGGCTCCGTTCAGCCTAATGCCACCGGCATACTCATCCAAAACACCTCGTCGACGAACTACCTTTATAACAACGTCGTCTCTGGCAATACGGGAGATGGCATCCGCATCAGCGACACAGGAACGACAGGAAATATCGTTTACTTGAATTTCATCGGCACGAATCTCGCCGGTACGGTGGCGGATGGCAACACCACCGGCATCTCGATCCAAAATGGCGCAAGTGGAAATACAATCGGAAGCTTTAATGCTCACCAGGGCAACCTGATTTCAGGCAATGCCACGGGCGTACAACTAAACGGCTCGGGCACTACGTCCAACCTTGTCGAAGGTAACGAGATTGGCTGCGATGTGACCGCTACGGTCGCTCTCCCCAATACAGCAGATGGCGTCCTAATTAACAACGGCGCCACCGGTAATACCATCGGCGGCCCCACGCTATCGATGCGAAACTTCATCTCTGGAAATGGAGGGAATGGCGTCCAGATAACTGGCGTCGGCACCAACAGTAACACGGTGCAGTTCAACGTCCTCGGCACCAATGTCTCGGGTAAGAACGCTCTCCCCAATTCCGCGAGCGGCGTTCGCCTGGCGGGCGGAGCCCAAAAGAACTTGATTGTGAACAATCTGATTTCCGGCAATAAGCAGTCCGGCGTCTTTATCACCGCCGCGGGCACCTCCAACAACTTCGTGCAAACGAATACCATCGGCTTGACCCAGGATGGAATCTCGGCCTTGCCGAATGTCGTCGACGGCGTCACGATCCAGGCCGGCGCGACTCTCAATGTGATCGGCGGCACGACTGTCGGCGTGCGTAATTTCATCTCCGGAAATAGCGGCAATGGAGTCACTCTAACGGGAGCCGCGACGCGCAATAACTTCATCCAATACAATCTGATCGGCACGAATGCATCCGGCACTAGCGCCGTCGGTAACGGCGGCAGCGGGGTCTTCATCACTGCGGGCGCTAACAACAACACTGTCAATACGGCGAATCTGATCTCAGGCAACATGACGACCGGCGTCACTCTCGACGGCACAGGAACGTCGAACAACGTAATTCAGAACGATTACCTGGGACTCAACGGCAATGTCAATGCCGCGATTCCCAACGTCGACGGCGCTGAGATCCAGCGCGGCGCGACGAATAATATCATTGTCAACTGTCTCATTTCCGGCAACTCGGCCGACGGCGTATTAATCACGGATGCCAATACGTCGAATAATACGATCCAATCCAATTATATCGGTACTGATACTTTTGGAACGTCGGCGATTCCAAACCGAACGGGTATTTTGATAACCGGTGGCGCCAGTTCTAATACCGTCCTGAGCGACGTCGTCTCCGGCAATAAGGTAAATGGAGTCGAGTTGAGTGGCACAGGTACGACCGGAAACGTACTTACAAAGAACTTCATCGGAACGCAAAACTTCGGCGGCCTTGCTTTGCCCAATGCCGTGGGCGTGTTGATTCACAACATGGCGTCCGGTAACACACTCGGCGGGCCGGGTACGACACTCCGAAACGTCATATCGGGCAACACGGGAGCGGGCGTCGTCATCAGCGATGCTGGGACCACTGGCAACCTCGTCGAAGGGAACCTGATTGGTCTAAAGTCCGATGGCATCAACGGCCTTGGCAACGGGACCTACGGCGTGTTTGTCACCACAGGCGCGGCAAACAACATCATCGGCGGAGCGACAGGAGCCGCTGCCGGCGGCGGTGCCAATCAGTTCGGAAACTTCATCGCTTTCAATGGTAATAGCGGCGTCGGCATCGACAATGCAACGTCGCCTACTAATACGCAGTCCGGCGCCGGTGACTCAATCCTCGGCAACTCAATCTATTCCAATGTTGTCAAAGGTATCTCCCTGGGAGCCGCGGGTGCCGCGACGCGAGCATCGGCGCCGCCAACCATTACGGCTGCGGTTTCCTTTGCCACCACATTAGAAATTTCCGGGAGCATTCCGGCGCCGGGCGGAGCGGGCGGGCCCTATCGCATTGAGTTCTTCTCTAATTCGACTGCCGCGAACGCACAGGGACAGACGTATCTCGGTTCCGCGCAAGTCTCGGGTCCAGCCTTTGACGTGACCATTTCGACCCCTGGGAATTTCTCAGGGCAATTCTTGACGGCCACGTTGACAGACTCCGCGGGTAACACCTCCGAATTTTCGACGGCGTTCACGATCTCGTGAGGGTCGTGTCCCGCGTCATTCGGTGAGCAAAACGACAAAACCCAGCGCCTCGCGGTCACGACAACCGCGCGGCACTGGGTATTTTGATTGTCGCCTTTCGCTCCGATTAAAGCGGCATTTCGCGGAGCGAAAAGCGACGAACTACGATGCCAATCTTGGCGTTACTTCTTAGTACATATCGTCGTGCCCGCCACCGCCGCCAGCCGGCTTCTTCTCGTCTTTCGGAGCATCCGCAATCAACGCATCGCTCGTCAGCAACAAAGTTGCAACACTCGCCGCGTTCTGTAGGGCCGAACGCACCACCTTGGTCGGGTCGATAATGCCTTCAGCGACCATGTCGACGTAACGATCAAGGCGAGCGTCGTAGCCGAAGTTCTTCTTCGACTGCTCCATGATCTTGTTCATGACGACATCGCCATTCTTGCCGGCGTTGTCTGCAATCTGCTTGATCGGAGCCTGGCAGGCGCGAACAACGATGTTGTAACCGGTCAGCTCGTCATCGCTGAGTTCGCCCGGCTTGACCGCGTGCGAAGCTCGCAGGAGAGCGACGCCGCCGCCCGGCAAGATGCCTTCCTGATTGGCTGCGCGAGTCGCATGCATGGCGTCTTCGACGCGCATCTTTTTCTCTTTCATTTCGCTTTCGGTCGCGGCACCGACATTGATCTTGGCCACGCCGCCGGAGAGTTTGGCGATCCGCTCGCTCAACTTCTCGCGGTCGTAGTCGCTGGTCGATTTGTCGAGTTCGCGTTGGATCGCCTGGACACGGCTCTTGATCAGTTCCTTCTTGCCGTAGCCTTCGATGATCGTCGTGTTGTCTTTGTCGATCTTGACCTTCTTGGCCCGGCCGAGTTCCGTCAGCTGGACGTTTTCCAGCTGGATGCCGAGGTCTTCGAATATCGCCTTGCCGCCGGTCAAAACAGCGATGTCTTCGAGCATGGCTTTGCGGCGATCGCCATAGCCGGGGGCCTTAACCGCAGCGCACTTGAACGTGCCGCGGATCTTGTTGACAACGAGGGTCGCCAAAGCTTCGCCTTCGACTTCCTCGGCGAGAATCAGGATCGGCTTGCCTTGGTTTAACACTTTTTCGAGGATCGGAACGAGATCCTTATTGGAGCTGACCTTCTTCTCGTAAATCAGAATGTAAGGATCTTCGAGTTCGCATTCCATCTTTTGCGGATCGGTTACGAAATACGGCGACAGGTAGCCGCGGTCAAACTGCATACCTTCGACGAACTCGTGATCGGTATTGAGCGTCTTGCCTTCTTCGACAGTGATGACGCCGTCCTTGCCGACCTTGCTCATCGCCTCGGCGATGATCTTGCCGATTTCGCGGTCGTTGTTTGACGCGACGGAGGCGACGTTTTCGAGGTCTTTCTCTTCCTTGACGTCGATTTTCACGCTCTTGAGCTGCGCGACGATGTCTTCGACGGCCTTTTCGATGCCGCGTTTCATGAGCATCGGGTTCGTGCCCGCGACGACGGCGCGCAAGCCTTCGTTGAAGATTGCCTCCGCAAGCACGGTCGCGGTCGTCGTGCCGTCGCCGGCGACATCGCTTGTCTTGCTAGCAACTTCCTTGACCATGCGGGCGCCCATGTTTTCATAGGCGTCTTCTAGCTCGATCTCCTTGGCGACGGTGACGCCGTCCTTGGTGACGGTCGGCGAGCCAAAGCTCTTTTGAAGAATCACGTTCCGTCCCTTGGGGCCGAGCGTGACCTTGACGGCCCGAGCCAGCTTGCCAATGCCGCGACGCATCGCTTCCCGTGCTTCTGAATCGAAAGCAATCTGTTTCGCTGCCATATCAAAAAATCTCCCCTGATAGAAAAATATCGTGTACGGATCTGCTGCGATCGGTTGATTTACTCGAGGACGGCCAACACATCTTCTTCGCGCATCAGCAATACGTCATTGCCTGCACTCTGCTTGAATTCATCGCCAGCCCAATTGGTGAAGAGGACGGTATCGCCGATTTTGACCTGGAGCGGGCGCGTGGTGCCGTCCTTGAGGACGCGGCCTGGGCCGACGGCTAACACTTTGCCCTTTTGCGGTTTGTTCCTTGCGCTATCCGGCAGCAGAATGCCGCCCGTTGACTTGTCTTCGGCGTCGAAACGCTTGATCACGATGCGGTCGTGAAGAGGTTTCAAATTCATGCGGTTCTCCCAGTCGTCGTAGTTGTCTGAGCCGGTAGGCCCACGTTCACGTTGTTGGTAGGGCGACTCTGCAAGTCTCATGCCCAGGTGGTTGGTCGATCGAAAGCGTTTATAAAATACGAAGTTATGGCGAGCGATCGCTTTTCGATTCCTTGTTTGCCCTGCCAAGAATGCACAGCGAGCGTAGGAGGGCTGTCGTAATGGCAGGGCAACCAGCTTTATAAAGCTCCCGGCTTGCCGGGGGTGAATTAGACTAACAATCCAAATTCAGGGTAATTTGCCCCCGGCAAGCCGCGGGCTATATAAAGAGCCATGAGAGAGACCTACACACAGGGTCGTGCATATCATGGCGCGCTCGAAGCCATCGCTGGTCCCGCTATCCGAGCTGATCCCCGGTCAACACGCTGATTTCTTCGCCCTGCTGACCGACAAGACCCGCGGCAAAACGCGCGAAGGAAAAGCTTATTTTTCTTGTCGCTTTCGCGACAAGGCCCGATCCGTGTCCTTCATGGTCTGGAACGATGGACCATGGTTTGGCGTCTGCGAAAGCGATTGGCAACCCGGCCAGTTCTACAAGATACGCGGCAGCTACGGTGAGCACGAGCGCTATGGGCCGCAGCTCATTGAGATTGAGAATATACGCGAAGTCCAAGATGCGGACCGCGCGACCGGGTTTGATCCGGCCCAGCTCGTCGAAAGCTCGCGCCTCGATCCAGCGGTAATGTTCGCCGAGCTGAAGCAAATAGCCACTGAACAGATCGGCGACGAACCGTTGCGGCGGTTGGTGACAAGTCTCCTCGACACCCACGCTGAGCCGTTGCAGCGTTTGCCCGCGACCCGCGACCGATTTTATCCCTTCGCGGGTGGGCTGATCGAACACACCCTCAACGTCACGCGCTCGTGCCTGGAATTGGCGAAGCGTTATTCGACCTATTACACGGAACTTCATCCGCCGCTGAATATCTATCTAATCGTGGCAGCCGCGATTCTTCATGACATCGGTCGGGTCATGGAATTCGGAGACGAAGCGATCGCGCCGAGCGTCACGGTTGCGGGCCGGTTGTCCGGTCATCTCATTCTGGGCCGCGATTTGGTGCGCGAGGCAGCGCGAGCGCAGGGAGACGTGAATCCGGAGCTTATACAGATTTTGGAGCACATTCTGCTCACGCATTTGGCCTTACCCGAGTGGGGTTCGCCGCGCCTGCCGCTGGTGCCGGAATGCTTGATTGTTCATCACGCCGACGATCTCGACGCCAAGCTGGAGATGTACGCGCGCTGCCTGAGCCGTGATAAAGCCGACGGACCTTTTACCGACCGCGAGCCTGGGTTGAATCGGCAGCTTTTCAAGGGGCGAAGCGTGTAGTCAGAGTTTTCAAATGTGCCCGTTTTTGTCCTTCTCATATTCAAACAAATCGATGGTCGGCAACTCCCGATTCTCACGGTGCGTTTGTAAAACGTGACGGAGAAACTCTCGGTCGAGAGCGGCATAGGCGCCGTCGAGCAATTCGTAAGCGTAATCCGTGCGTTGTCGGCCGCCGATGGCCCAGAGGTCCTTGCCCACTTTCAGGGCCGTCCCTGGAAAGCCGTCTTCCAGGGCCCTGCGCGCCGCCTCGACCGCGCGAATCGGATTCTCGTTGTTTTTCAAATAAGGCCAATAGCGCGTGCCGGCCAAGCGAACGCGCCGATGCTTCTCGGGCGGGACGACGATACCCATGTTCTCCGCGGTCATGGCGACGATATGCGTCGCGCGCTCGCCGAAATTATCGTAGCGCTCGACATAGGCGTTCCCCTGCTCCGGCCGTTCCGACGTCTCGTAGACCATCAATGCGTCACGTAGTCGGTCAAGGGTCCGCATTTCGTCGCGGTATTCGGTCGCCCGTTCCGGGTCTTCCGCGATCAATTCTTCGCCATCGAGATAGATATATTCCAAATGGAGCCGAACTGCTTCAAACAGGCTGTCGCCGTCCGACGATAGGTCAAACTCCTCCCGTGCGAAGTAGGAGGCGACGCTCGGCGGGCTGGTGAGTGGATCGTCCAAATAATAGCCCCAGTGCAGGCCTTCTTCTTCGCCGGCCAGGACTGTGAAAAACTCCGGCGGATCCTCGTGATAGCGCCAGTGCAGCAACATGCTCAAGCGCGGCCTATGGAGATCGCATCGGCCGGCGAGCACATCAAACGGGCCGACGAGTTGAATCCCGAGTGGTTCGAGCAAAGCGTTAAGAGGCTCTAACGGGCGCAATTTGTTGGCGAACGCCCAAAACCGAAACAAGTCCTCTGGAAAATCGAAACCATAAAGATCGCGAAGTAACTGCCGACGGGCCTGGAGTTGAGAAGACATAATCGCGCCTCGAAAAAGCAAACGCCCATCCGCTGGCGCTCTCCGTCCAGAGGCAAGTCCCCTAGCGAGAGCGTCCGACGGAGGAGCGCTCTCGTTACTGTACGAACGTGTTCGTAGCTATTTCAAGCCCCAGGCGGTCGCACGCTTACCAGCCCGGAGGGCAAGCGACGGGTTCGCCAACCTCGCCTCGCACGACTCACGACAACACCTGCGTAGACCAGGTCGAAAAATTCGTTGCGCCTGTTGACACAACCCCTGAACGAATTCCTTGGCCAAGGAACGGCATGGTTAACAGACGAAAAAATTGCCTAAGTGGTCTAATAACATCACGTTGCGTTCTCACGAAGCGACCAAGAGACAAGTGGCTGTGGCGGATTCGTTGCGCGCCTTGCGCGAAACGCGAGGGGATAAGCGTTAACTTGCTGCTTATGGGGTTCGGAGCCGCTGGACCCGCCGCTTGCGCCTGGGGCCGGCGGGTAAACGCAACAATGGAAAGAACTCACCGAACTTGAGAGTCGCTGCCGTAAACTTGGCGCGTTGGCCTCGCTTGAAGCGGGTCGACAATTCGAGACATTACAAACTCCACAATCGTTTCAATCACTCGATCGGTCGCCATCTTTCTCACCATCAAAGCTTGCCACGATGCGGACTTTGATCCACGGAAACGCGTTCCCAGCTGGCGTTTGGCGCCCGGCCTGACGACTAAACTACTACTGCCTACCAAGGGAACGCCCGCTCTGACTAACTACCTCGACGAGGTTAACGCACCATGTCGACCGCCACGCGACCCACCTCTCGTAAGGTGTCCATCTGGATCTTGCTGCTTGGGGTCGCCTGCTCGAGCTGGGCGTTTGTTCAAAGTTTGCCTGGTGGCGGCCGTCACGGCGGCGTTTCTAGTAGTTTCCCCTCCTTCGGCTTGGTTCGCTCCGCCTCGGCCGCGCCGGCTGACACCCAGACGAATCTCGAACGCTCGTCGCTTGCACAGCGAACCGCCCTTTTCGATGAATTGGGCGTGTCGGCCTGGCATGCCGCGGGGCACCTGGGCCGTGGCGTGAAGGTGGCCATCCTCGACACGGGTTTCCGAGGCTATCGCGATTTCCTCGGCAAAGTCTTACCTGCAAAAGTAACCACGCACTCCTTCCGAGCCGACGGCAACCTCGAAGCACGCGATAGTCAACACGGCATTCTTTGTTCCGAAGTCGTACACTCCATCGCTCCCGACGCGGAGCTGCTGTTCGCCAACTGGGAAACCGATCGTCCCGAGACATTCTTGGCGGCAGTCCGCTGGGCGCGTCAGCAGGGCGCACGGATCATTTCCTGTTCCGTCATTATGCCGAGTTGGAGCGATGGCGCGGGCCACGGCGACAATCATTGCCTACTCAAGGAAACCCTTGGCGACGGCCGCAATCGCGACGATCTCTTATGCTTCGCCAGCGCCGGCAACACCGCTCAAAGGCATTGGCAGGGCGTGTTCAAGGACAATGGAGATCGGTTACATGACTGGTCCGATGGGGTGACTCGTAACAGCGTCAGACCCTGGGGCGGCGAACGGGTGTCGGTCGAAATGTATGGCTCCGGAGCTGCCGGCTACGAGCTGACAGTACTCGATGAGACGAGCGAGCGACGGATTGACGTGGCCAGATTCAAGGAAACCCAAGGTTTCCGCTCAGCCGCGATCCATTTCATGCCGGAGAGCGGTCATGTCTATGCCGCGCAGGTTCGCTTGCTGGAAGGCCCCGCCGATGAATTTCATCTGGTCGTTCTCGGCGGCACGCTCGATCACGGGCGCGAAGAGGGCAGTGTGCCGTTTCCGGCCGATGGAAATGAAGTCATCGCCGTCGGCGCGGTCGGCCGTGATGGCATGAGGATGGCTTACAGTTCCCGCGGAGCGGACGCGGGGAAGCCCGACCTTGTCGCGAAGGTGCCGTTCTCGAGCACATGGCGCGATCGGTCGTTTTCGGGTACTTCAGCCGCTTCGCCTCAAGCCGCGGGATTGGCGGCGTTGATCTGGTCGAAACATGCGGATTGGACGGCAGAGCAAGTGAAACAGGCTCTTTTTCGTGCCACGCGCGAAGTGAGCGGGGCACGAAACGAGATCGGCCATGGGTTGATTCATTTGGGAATCGATTAGGTGCCCGGCTATTTAGGGTCACGCTTCACTCTTCGACCGCAATCACCTCAACCTTCAATTTGCTCATAATGCGGTTGAGCGGCACCAGGGGCCCAAGCGTCTGTGTGTTGGCCCAACCGCTGTCGAGGACCTTAATATGGCCGACGCCAATTCTGCCCTGTCCGAGCGTGGCGTCGAGCCCGTACCATTTGCCGCCGATGGCAACCTCAGTCCAAAGATGGAAACCCAAGATTGGTTGACCACGCAATCCTTCGACGGCAATCAGACCAAGCGCGGTTCGGGCGGGAATACCAACCGCTCGGCATAGAGCCGCGGTCAACATGCCATGCTGGCGACAATCGCCCTTGCGATCCATGGCAATCTGGCTGGCCGGAATGAACTCGACGGCGGCATTGATCTGCATATTTTCATGCACCCAACGCTCGATTTTTTGCGCCTTTTTCCAAGGCTCGGCTTCCGTGCCAACGATTTTATTCGCCAGCGTTTTCAGTTCTTTGTTGTCGCTATCCAGGAAAAAGCTACTTTTAAGATACTCTTCTTTTATCTTTTCATTGTCACCGCCAGATGTCGGTCCCCGCTGTGCTTTGACACGCAATTCAAAGCTGTCTCCCGCGGCATTCTGGGGTGATTGCCGGTCGTCCGATGCGAACGCCGTCGACGGGTCCTTGTCCCCTTTCAATGTGATGCGGTAGGTGGCCGACTTACTAGTAAGCGGGTGCTCGATACGGCGGTTTAGACGAATCAAGCTTTGCAAGCCGAGGTCGGGCAGTAGTTCCGGCGCGATGCCTTTTTCCTGAGCGACCGCCTTGGTGGTGCGATAGATCGTAATCGTTCCGAGACCGGGTTGCTCTGTTTCGTTACGAACCTCATGCAGGTTTTCATCGAGCCAAAGGACCTGGCGCGGCAGCGGCACCGGCTGTCCCTCGATCTTCACTTCATCGGCCTCAACCTCGACGCGAAGCAGCTTCGTCTTCACGCGAATTGCCTTGCCTTTATCCTTGCCTTCGGTGGCTACCCGCAGCAGGTCCACTTCTTCTGGCCCTTTGACAACGGCATGAAGCGTGAGCGGCAGCTTCAGCGCGATCTCATAATTGATCCAGTCGAAACGGTCTCCAGGCTTGACCTTGCGGAGCGCGAAGATGTTCTTTTGGAGGTTCAGGCCGATGGCCTTGTCGTTCCAGGGGTAGGCCATCGTTTTTCCGTCCGGTCCGGGTACGAGCAGCTTGTCGCCCACCACTGTCCCCCGATCCGTGAGGACTTTGTCCCCCGCGAACTGCGTGAAGGAAACGGCCAACAATTTTCCCTCCGGCGTCTCTTCCGTGGTGCTTCGCAGATGCACGTTTACTGTCGCTTCGTAGCGCCGCAAAGTCAGGTTCATATCGACCGTGGTGAGGAGCAATTTCTTACCGCCGCGTTCGATCTCTTCAACCGTCGTTTGATAATGGCCTGTCTTCGCCCCTTCGAGATAGAGGGCGTCCCAGTATTCGTTGAGTAACTTCGGCGCCTTGGCGACACCCGGGTCCTCGGCTCGAACAAACGCTGGCACGAGATACAGGACAGCGACGAGGATCACAAGAGAACGACGCATATCTCCTCCTTGGGGCAAGGTTTAACGAAAGGCATTTGTATTACCGAGCCTGAAGCGTTAGCGAAGGGCATTTATGTAGACGCGGCATCTTGCCGCGTTATTGACGTTCGCCCGAAGTGGACGGGAAATCAAATAGGCTAAGTCAAACAACGCGACGATGCCGCGTCCACACGATTCCTCTTCGCTGACGCTTCAGGCTCGGTTAATAGCCGCTCTTATGATCGTGACAGGAGAAGAATGAGGCAAGCGCAGATTGAGATGAGCGATACTGTGAGTAAAACGATCCACATAATCCGTCGGCGACCCGAAGACGGCTCCGTTCGTTTCCGTTTTCTCGTCTCAGGCATCGTATCCAACTTGGCCACCGATTCGGATGTGTCGACAGCGCGAACATCCAGGATCGGCCGTTCCTCATCGTCGGCGCGCGACTTGACGGGCAGAGGCGGCGGTAAGCTTGCGACGCGCAGCCGTGGCTGTGCCTGCCGTGCCATACTCGCCGAAGGCGGAGGCTGAGATGGCGGTGTGACGCCATTCACCTGCCAGGAGACTCGGCGCATACCCCCGGCTGGAGTGGCGGAGTTGAGCATTCCGGCAGCGCACGGGCGCTGCTCCAGTTGGCCGCTCCGGGCCGCGAGACTATGCGATGGCATCTCGGCATCCAGGGGCGGAGCAATCGCCGTCTGCGTCCACGGCGTCAGCGCCTCGGCTACCTCGGCGGGCGTCTGATAGCGTTGATTTTTGTCCTTGGCCATCATCCGGTCGACCACAGCCACCAAGTCCGCTGGCAGATCGGGTCGGATCGAGCGTAAAGCCTTGGGCTTGCGGGTCTGGTGCCAAATGAGCTTCTGCGACACGGTGCCTTCGGTAAACAGTGTGCGGCCAGTCAGCAGAAAGTAGAACGTCGCGCCGAGACTGTAGATGTCGGCGCGGATGTCGACGTCGCTGCTGTCGATCGCTTGCTCGGGAGCGAGATAGTCAGCTGTGCCGAGGATGCTATCCTCACCGCGCGCGATCAGGTCTTCCTCGGTTTCGTCGAAAAAGCGAGCGAGGCCCATATCCAGGATTTTGACGATCCCATTTCTATCTACAAGGATATTGCCGGGCTTGATGTCTCGGTGGACCAGTCCAGCGAATTCGTGGGCGTGTTGCAAGCCGAAGGCCGCTTGGCGCATGTAGTGGGCGGCCCTGATCGGGTCGAGCGGGCCTGAGATCTTGACGATCTCCTGAAGATTGGAACCATCGACGTGTTCCATCACCAGGAAATAGAGCTGATCGTCTTGATCGACATCATGAGCCCGGACGATGTTGGGATGGTCAAGAGCGGCGACGGCGCGGGCTTCGAGATAGAATCGTTCCAACGCGGCCGGGTCGCTGGCTCGCGCGGTCGGCAGCACCTTGACGGCCACCCGGCGGCGCATCAAGGGATGTTCACAAAGATAAACATTCCCCATCCCACCCGAGCCGAGACGTTCCAATACTCGATATTTGCCGATCGTAAACTTTCGCCATTTGCCAAGTAGTATTTGCTCGGCCTGGAAACGGGTTAGCAACCCATCGCGCACCAGCATCTCCGCCAGCTGCGCTGGATCGGCCGGCAACTCGTTACGACCTTTGAGATTGTCTAGATGCGCGTTCAAACGAAGCTCGTCCACGAGCTTGCTTTTGCGCCACCAAATCCATGAATTCATCATTTGAAGTTGGGGAGGGCATCTTTTACCTTATGCACCCCGGATCGAGACTTGCCCGTGTCGCCAGTGCGACTGGCATCAGTTTGACACTCTTGCAAGGGAGTTGCAAGAGGGTGAATGAGATTTTTCTAATTTACGTGGAGGGGGTGAAGGGTCTTCAAGAGCCAGGAGCGTTACAATTCCGAATTGCCTTGCCCCGACAGCTTGCTCACCAGGCCAAACAGCAAATGGGGATTCGGCACTTCCGAGATCTTGAGCTTACAAAAAGGGACAGTCGTCAGCAGCGACCTGACGCTGATCGACCCATTGTTGTTTTCGATCGATTTCAAATCACCCCAAGGAAGCACTTCGTCCTTATTGTGGATGCCTTCGGAACTTGCGCTGATCGGCCCAAAACTGAGATTGGCCCCTCCGCGAATAGCGTCGAGCGCGATCGGCAGGAGAAAGGCCAGCGTCTTGGCCTCGACGTACTTTCTAAGTTCCTCGTGCTGCATGATAGAGTCGTCGAACTCAATGCGACGGTCGTCGGCCAATTGCAGCACGAACTGGGTCGCGGCCTGAGGCTGGCCCTGACGATAGCGTTCGGTAATCGTTCGTTGATAACGCCAAACGACGTTCACTTCGTCCCAACGGGCTGTCTGGGCGATTGTTCCATCCATTCGGGCGACGCCGTCGCGAAAGGCCAAGATTCGCAGCTCGAGCAGCTTGCGGGCGTTTAGCCAGCGTCGGATGGCCCAGACGATGAGCACACCGCCGAAAATCAAAATGCGAAAGTTTTCCCCCCACTGGCCCTTGGCGATGTTTTTTCGCATCAGGGCGAACCCGAGGAGAGCGATGAGCAAGCCGAATAGGCCAAGCAAGATGCTGAATATGATGCCGCGAACGTAAGCGGAACTGCTCGCCTGATATTCGGCGACCAGCGGGCCTAGCTCGGATACGGCGACCGGTTTCGATTGCTGAACCTCGATCTCCATTTCGGCCTCTTACGTGACGTTGGCGGTCCTATGCCTCATAGCCTATGTTAGCAGAGCCACCGCTCGCCGTCGCCAGGAACGAAAGGGAGTAGCGGCGTCTGTCCGGCCGGGTTTCCCCTCAAAATCAAGGGCACGTCCCATGCTCGTCGTTATGCATACCCAAGCCACGACGGAACAAATTGAGCAAGTGCTCAACGTGATTCGTGGCATGAACTTGAATCCGCATCCGTTGCCGGGCGCAACGCGCACGGCTATCGGCATTACAGGCAACATAAGCGCGGTCGATCCCCGCTTGCTCGAAGTCTTGCCCGGGGTGTTGGAATTGATCCGCGTGACCAAGCCTTACAAACTGACCAGTCGCGAGATGCATGAACAAGATACTTTCGTGCGCACGCCCCAAGCCGTTATCGGGCCTGGTACATTTACGATTATCGCGGGACCCTGCTCAGTCGAAAACGAGCCGATGATTTTGCGAACGGCCGAGTTTTTGCGACGTGAAGGTGTCAATCTCATGCGAGCCGGGGCTTTTAAGCCGCGTAGCAGCCCGTATGCGTTTCAAGGAATGGGCCAGGAAGGCCTCGACATCCTGACCAAGGTGAGAACACAAACGGGAATTGGCATCGTCACCGAGCTGATGGACACCGACTGTGCCGACGCCGTCGAGGCGGCGGCGGACATTATTCAAATCGGCGCGCGCAACATGCAGAACTTTAGCTTATTACGGCGCGTGTCCAAGACGAAAAAGCCGGTTTTATTAAAGCGCAGGCCTTTCAGCGACTCTTGAGGAATGGCTGATGGCGGCCGAATATGTCATGTCCGGGACCAATTACAACGTCGTTTTGTGTGAACGCGGCATACGCACGTTCTCGGATCATAGCCGCAACACTCTCGATCTGTCCGTCATCCCGCCGGTCAAGCAGCTGACCCATCTGCCGATCCTCGTCGACCCGAGCCATGGCACCGGCAAGCGCGATTTCGTGCCGGCCATGGCGCGAGCGGCTCTCGCGGCGGGTGCCGATGGGCTGTTAATCGAAATCCACCCTGAGCCAGACCGGGCCCTGTCCGACGGTGCCCAGTCGCTCGATTTCGTCGCTTTTTCAAAGCTTCTCGACTCGTTACGTCGACTAGCAGAGCCGCTCGGCCGCGTCATCAATTGAACGGGACTTGACCAACGTAGCGTCGGCGCACGGGTTATCTTTAGGTATCTGTGAATACCCGACGTCTATTCTCTTGCGGTGATAGCGCAGGTTCGCCACAATAGTTGAGGGATGCGCAAGTCTGCACGGTTCGCTCATACATTAATATCTCTATGTTCGTTACCCTTCGGTTTTTCGGAGGCTAGGTAGATGAAAAAGGGTTTAATTGCGGCAGCTGCCATGTTGAGCGGAGCGCTCGGCATGGCGAACGCGGAATACGCGGTCATAATAACAAATCTGGGAGCTCGATCCCTTTCCACATCCGATAGTTCCTCAGCGGGCTCGAACCCCGATATGGCGGGACCTCGAAGCGGGTCAGGCAAAGGACCAAGGCCGCCGCTAAGCAGCGGCCCAGGACCGCTTAGTGGGCCTGGCCCAAGCAATCCGGCAACTCAGGAAAAACGTCCGGTGGACGATCCGAATGCCATTCTCATCACGGCGATCGTTGAAGTCGATCCACCCAATCCCGTTGGCTTCAAAAATCTTATGCCGACTTTCGAGAGCTTTTCCGCCGAGCTGCCGATCAAGCATCGCTGGGGCAGCAGCAGCCTTGCCTCGTCGAATGGCTTTCCCAAGTCGGACAAGCTTGAAATCGGCGCCTCGTTCCGCCTCAACGCTGGTCAAACGCAAGGTATGCTTGCAAGTGTCCACCGTCGTTACCTCGCCAGGCACGCTGAAATTTTCAAGGGTCCAAAACCGACGGCTGAAAAAGTGATCGAGCTCGCCAACTGGGCGTTGGAGCATGGCGCGCTCGACAAGGTCTCTGAGCTTATGGACGAGCTTAAAGACAGAGAGAAAAATGACCCCGCTGTTGTCGCCTATCTCGATGTAAAAGCACGCCTTAAAGAGAACCTGGCAAGCCCGAGCGAGGACAAGCTCAGCAAACTTGTGGGCACCTACGACAACAAAAAGACCGCTCACTTTATCGTCTTTTACAAACCAGTGGAAAAAGACGAGCATGACATCAAATCGAAGTTAGATAAGCTCGAAGACACCTATCGCGCATACTATTATTGGTTTGCGCTGAGAGGCCAGAAGTTGGCGATGCCGTCCCAGCAGCTAACCATTGTGCTCGCGGCGGACGAAGGTGATTTCACGAAACTGATGCGCACCCTCAACGCTGGCCCACAGGTCGCTGACGGCTTTTTCTGCCGCCGGGACAATATCTCGGTTGTTAGCACCCAGCCTTTGGACCAGGGTTATTTCCAGCTCACGAAAAAGAGCGACGCACTCTTTTCGAACGGGTTCAAGAAATCGGACCTCTTGCTGGGTAAAAAGATTGGGGCCGGCATTCCGGCGGGTACCGATCAGATCACTGCCGCCAACGCCCGCATGTCGGCTCTGATGCTCAAGGCAATGGAAAACGATTCCGAGTTGGCAAGCATCACTCACGCCGTGGCGCGCCAGCTGACCTATCTGAGCGGCCGACTTTCCAAGAACGTCGTGGCGCCGGAATGGGTCCAGTTCGGAGCGGCCAGCTTTTTTGAGACCACCAGCGGCTCACCTTGGACAACCTATGGTGCGCCCAGCGGACCGTATTGGATGACTTTCAACGAAATGAAAGATCAGAAAAAGGAAGTTCGACTCGAAAAGACTCCTGTTGAAACGATGCAAAAAGTCGTGACAAACGCCTATTTCCTGGACCAGGGTCTTACGCCGACGGAAAAAGAAGCGTTCAAACGCCGAGCCCGGGCGACCTCATGGTCGTTGACATATTATTTGATGAAAAACCATCTGGTGGAACTTGACGCCTTTTACAAAGAGCTTTCAAATCAGCCTCGCGACGTCGAGCTCGATGGTTCGGTCGTGTGGAATTGCTTTACCAAGGCTCTGGCGCCAACGGAAGCGAAACAGAAAGAACTCGCTGACCGTTGGTATAACTTCATGAAGGGCCAGATTCCCGAATCGAAAGAGATTCTCGAGTTGGTCGAACAATTGAAAGACAAGGTGCGCAAGCCGCCTGTGCCCGAATCCACCCCAGCGGGCGGCGGTGGCAAACCAGGTACCGGATCGGGTTGATACTGCCGTCTGGACCAAACCGAACTTTCGCTGGAATCGATCGATAGGGGCACCGAAGTGCCCCTATCGTCGTTAGGGGACTTCTTGCTCCGGTGTCCTGACCTTTTGCGAGTCTCGTCATGCGTGACCCAGTCGCAGAGATTCTTGCCTACAATCGACCTTTCGTGCGCCGTGATATGCAACGCTTGCGCGATAAGCTGACGCGCATGGCCAGGGGGCCTTTCGCCTTTTTTCGTGGCACCTTCCATTTGTTCGCGAAGGACATGCTCGATACCACCCTGAGACCCGCGGAATTGCTCGACCACCAAAGGGGCGAATTCGCAATTGTCGGCGACCTGCACAGCCAAAACTACGGGACATACAAAGCCGCGGACGGTTTCATTCATTACGACATCAATGACTTTGACGAGACGACGACCGGCCCGTTGGCTTTCGATCTCTGCCGCCTGGCCATAAGCCATGTCCTGGCCGCCAAATCACGGCCAACGCATACGGCCACCGATGCGACCGACGCCGTGGAGGCGGGACTGGCGGGATACATCGAAGCGCTGAAATCCTCCTTCGTCGATCTGGACTATCGAGAAACCATTCTTTCACACCTGCAGCCGATCGTCGAATTGCTTCATGCCAAGGCTGCCTGTCAGCGCGCTGAATTCATCGGCCGGCTGACTCAGGTCCATAAAGGCAAGCGCGTCTTGATTCGCACGCCACGCTATTTCGATCTTCCCGATTCTGAGCGAACCCTGGCTGAACGAGCCTTTGCCGATTACGTCGCACGCCGCGCGGATGACCATCGGCCAGATGATTTCTTTCAGGTCGATGACATTTGTGGCCGGATCGCCGGCGTCGGCAGCATGGGGCGGTATCGCTATGCCGTGCTCATTCAGGGTAAGGGCAGCGCGGAAGCCCGCAACGTATTGCTTGAATTGAAAGAATCCAGAACCTCGGCCTACGACGATGCTCGCGGCCATGACGCCGGAGACCTCGCCCAGAAACAACGGGCCCAGATGGTTGTCACAATGCAGCGCGAATCGCAGGCCGCGAGCAGCGGCTATCTCGGCTACGGTATCGATGGCAATTTTTCTTTTCAGGTCCGCGAGATCGGACCGCACGATGACCGAATTGAGGAATCGATCTTGAAAAGCCCGGCGCTCCTGAGGGCGTTGGCTCACGGTCAAGGCGCGATTCTAGCTCGCGTGCATATGCGCTCGTGTAGCCGCAAGGGAGACTCCGCTGCAGCGGCAAGTACGTTGGGCGATGAGATAGATCTCCGCACGCGACTTGTGAACTTCGCAGATGCTTACGCCGCGCAAGTCGAAAGCGATTTCAAGCAACTCCTCGCGGCCCTGAAGGCGCTCGAAGATCCAGCCAGCTGGAAATGAGCCGCCGCGCCATTTACTTCCTGCCTAAGAAGCGATCGTTGAGAATAATCGAGGCCTTTTGGCCATTGCGGTCAACCGCGGGATCAGTGTAGGCCTTGACGAACACCGTCACGCCTTTGACGTCGTGTCCGTAATGTGCCACGTGGTCAAACTTGAATTGCTTGATCGCCTCCATCATTTTCTGAGCGTCGACCGCACTCGCACAAGCGATGACTTCCTTCGACTCCGAGTAAACGGACCAGCGCCCGCCCTCCTCATGGAGGCTTAACGCATCCGGCTTAAAGAGGCGGCAGTTCATGCCCATCATCGGGCCGTGAGCAGCCTCACCGTTGACAAGAAAAAACGTCGTGGCGTCCTCGCCCTTGCCGATCGCGCGTTCTTCGGTGAATCGGTAATACTGCATGGCGTTTAGCGCTTGTTGCGCTTTGCGCTGGTCTGGGCCGAAATGAGCCAAGAGATGGCTCCCGGCCATCAACTTCCAATCGCGGCCCTCTTGCTGAATTTGCAGATGACGCCAATCCAACGGCGTCCGCTCGCCGATCATTAGCGGCTTGACCGGTATTGGCGATTGGTGATTGGTCATGCTCGAATTCGTTTCCGCCACCGCCTTGAGCCCGGTCAATGCCGGACTGGAAGGATCGCCGCCAGGCGTCTTGTCCTTCGCGGTAGAGGTCGTAATTGCAGTCGCGACGACTGCAGATGCTGGTGCTTTGTCCCCGCTTTGCGTCAAGAAAACTTGCATGTTCGAGCCCGTGGTTGCGACTTGGGTGAACCCGAATCGTTTCACCGCTTCGAGACCTTGGCGGGCCTCGGCTTCACGGTCTCCAAAATTCAACAAAACACGGCTACTATCGCGCATGATCCATTGGCCTTGCTGTTGCTCGACGCGAAGCGACGCCGCATCAAACGGGATCGTCGTCATGCCAGAGGTTTGACCTTTGGGGGCATTCCCGCCGGCCAGCCAGTATTCCATGACCGGCTTCTGTCCTCCAACGACTGCGTGTTGATCCAAGTGCAATTCACGAATAGCCTTCAGGGCTTGACGCGCTTCCATATCGTTTCGACCAAATTCTTTCAGCACTCTGCCGTTCGCCGTGAGCTGCCAGCCCTGTGAAGAAAGGGATAGGAGTACCGATTCGGGGTTGAACCGGGTCATACTTTCCGCTGGAGCAGGCGCCACTGCCGTCGAAGTAGGCGATGGAGCGACAACATTAGGCACCGAAGTTTTTGGAGTGATTGGTGCTATTGGCAGACCAATCGGCTGAGCTGGCTTGGCCACGCCCGGCGCTGACCCTTCATCGGATTTGGATTGCATTGCAGGCGCGGCAGGCACAACCTGGGCGACTGCCGCCGCCGGCCGCGCGGCATTTGTAACCGGGTCCGGCGCTGTTTGCGCATGGGCCGACGCAGCACCGACAACGAGGGCGAAAAAACAGCTTAGCGGACGCTTCATGCGAAAAGCCCTCCAATGCGAGTACCGCCGCGGTCGTTGGGAGCGCGCGTGCCCCTTATCTGCTGTTATCGGTCGTGATAGGGCTAATAGATGAGCGATTATTCCAAAGAAATCGGATTTGACAATTGTCCGGCTTGCGCAGGCGAGAGACCGCGCCATCCGTTTGGCGGCTTCGATATCAGCATTTTGGGCGAAACAAAAAAAGGAAAAACCCGCTGCTAGTTCAGGGGCGGTGCCGCGCCGGAGAACCGCGTAGCGGGTCAAGGGAGTCTCGATTATAGGCCTGCGCGGGCCCTTTAGTTCTTACTGTGTTCCTTGGAGCGCGGATGTTTGTTAAAGAAGTCGCGAAGCAACGAACGGACCATTTCCGCGGCAGTCAAGCCGCGACCATGGGCAGCGCGCTCCAGCGCGCTCGCTTGCCAACCAGCCAAAAGCAGGGGAATTTCGATCACTTCCGTGTCGTCACTGGGACGATAGGAAGACTCGACTTCCTCATACGATGTCAACAAGCAGTTCTCCATAGCTCAACCCAATTTCGAGGATCAATCGAGTTCTAAACAGCTTCCTCAATCTGACCTCACAATGGCCAAAGCGATGCCAACCTTGGCCTGCCGCGACAGCGTATCTCACCGTGCGCACAACGTAACGAAGACTACTTCAAAAAGACAGTAGCATAAAGCTTAGACGATCTCGGCGATTCGGTAAGGTCACTTTCTGGCGGGATATCTGACGAGCGTTTTCGCTCGAACGAAATCCTAATATGGCAAACGTGGTGCCAAAGTTGCATTATTCTTCCTTGATCGCCATAAGTTGAATTTTTGGTAGGGCTTACGACCATAGAAAGCAGCGGCGAAAAAGGTCGCCTGGATAGGCATGCCTGTAGTTCCTACATCCATTGCACGGTATTTAACAGTTGTGGCCAATTGGCAGGTGCGGAAAACTCCGAAGCGGCACCGGGCAAACGGTACAATGGGAAAAACAACGGGGTGCTGCCAATGGCCAAGAAAAAAGTGCGTGTCGATCTTCGTAAGAATCGTACCAAGCCTCCACGTGACCGCGCCTGGACGCGCGGCTTCGAGGAGCATGGCTACGTCGAAGACGCGACCAAAACCGATGAGCGGATTCGTGCTAAGGGCGATATGTCTCGCAAACGGACCATCATGCAAGAGGATGATTCCGTCAAAGTTGAGCCCGGCGCCGGCACTGAGATGCCCGCCGTGGACGAAGCGGTTTGTATGCCTGGGCGAGTTTTGCGCGTTTATGGCCTCTACAGCATTGTAGAGGCCAACGACGGCCGCTTTTTTCGCTGTGCCGTTCGGCGCGTACTGCGGTCCCTTTCCACCGAACAACGCAACATCGTGACAACGGGCGATCGCGTTTGGATCCGCCGTGCGATGGATCCGGTCACGGACGATCCAGGAGTTACCTCGGTCGCCGATGGGGTCATTGAACGCGTTGAGCCGAGGCACGGCGTTTTGTCGCGCACATCGCGCGGGCGTGGCCATACGTTGGTTGCCAACGTCGATCAAGTGGTGTTCGTCCTCTCTCTCGTCGAGCCTGAGTTGAAACCGCATCTGATCGACCGCTATCTCGCCAGCGCCGCCAAGGGGAACATCCGGCCGATCCTATGCCTTAACAAATCGGACCTGATCGAGCCGGCGCTTTACCAGCCTCTCATTGGCCGCTATTGCCAACTCGGTGTCACTACATTCTTGACGAGCGCGACCAGCGGTCTAGGTATCGCCGAGCTACGAAGCCGCCTGCGTGATCAGCAAACGGTCATAGCCGGACAAAGCGGAGTTGGAAAATCCTCATTACTCAATGCCATTCAACCGGGCCTTGGTTTGCGCGTTCGGGAGGTAAGCGATGTCAATCATAAGGGGAAACACACAACCACGACCGCCGAGCTAATCAAACTCGACAGCGGCGGCTGGGTGGCGGACACCCCAGGAGTGCGCCAGTTTGAACTGTGGGACATTCAGCCCGAAGAAGTCGAAGGCTATTTCGTCGAGTTTCGCCCCTTCGTCGCTCTTGTGCCTTTCCCGACTGCACGCACATTCACGAGAAGCGCTGCCGCCGTGAAACGCGCCGTCGAGCGACGGCAGATTAGTGCGCTACGTTATCACAGTTATCTCGGGATGTTTACGAGTGACCAAAGTTGAGCGATTGGTCCGGTCGGCCCCTGCGAGAATTTCGGTCTGACTCGCCAGGTACAATGGCCCTGTTAGCATCATCGGGGTAGCCTATGCGTCTCCATTTTGGCAACGCCAGAGGCGAGCGGACACGAGGAGCAGAGTGCAAAAAAATGCGTCACGTTTGCATCTCAGTCCCGCTCTCTAAACGATTTGTATTATTGACCTTCTATCTAAACACGGACCGAAATGCAAACAAGTCTAGAGTCAGCCCTCCCTTGCACGTGGGTCAAATCGATCCGCAACTCCTAATACCGGGAGGCACATCCTCAGCGTACAAGGCATCCGACGCGACTCCGGATCGTGCCTTCAGCGCCTGGATTCGGCGATTCTCAGGCAGCATCGGGCCCCAGGGCGGCGCTTGGCTTTGAATGTTCCGCGCGAAACATCAGGCAAGATTGCGACCAGGTCGACCGGCGGGTCTCGTTCACTTTCGTTAGTCAATTCATCCCTGCTCTCTATTTCTCGTATTCCAAAATAACCAGGATGGCCAAACCCGCTTAATTCGAGAGGAGCTCGTTCGTGGCGGCTCATCTTTTTTCAAGGTCGGGCCATGGATTGCACCGATTTTATTCGAATCAGCACTCGATTAGGTTCGCAAGGGCACGTACGGCGTCTAAATCGATCGAACCTTCGCGGCCGCCTTGGCAGGCGGTGCCGCGGACGGCAAACCAATTGGGGTGTGTTGACTTGAGGGTTTTGATTTCGAGCGGGCCTAGTGAGCCGGCGAGAGCGACGCGAGCGTTAGCGGCCCGGCAGCGGTCGCAGAATTTGGTGAGTTCGAGAAGCGTTAGATGGTCGAGGAGCGTCGAGCCATCTTTGTGCCAGGTGTCGATGAGAAAGGCGCTGTCGGAGCGGCTAAGTGCGTCGTCATGGACTTGATTAATGGGGGGAGCGTCGGCGTTGCGCCAGTCGGCGTAGGCGGTCGTGACCAGGGTGCAATTGGGAGAATCGTTGGCGAAAAGCCCAGACCAGGCGTTAAGCGCTTCCCTCCAATTTTTATTGCGCCAACCCGCGAGGCCGAATTTGCAATAGGAGAGGCCGGGCGGAAACGAAAGGGTTCCGGGCGGCACCAGTTCGCCCAGCGCAGTGCGCTCACGGTGCGCGGCCAGCGACGGCGGTGATGACATCGCGGATGACTTGGAAATCGGCCATCCCGAGGGCGCCGCGCGCTGGTTCCTTGACATCGATCAAAGCCGCGCCGCCGACGAGAGCAATCTCCGCTTCGGCAGCGGAACGAACGCTGACGAGCAAGCGTGTCATAGCGCCACCGCGGGCTCGTCGTCAACCGGGAAGAACCGGAGCCAACCGGGATAGCGGCGGAAAGGGAGCAGAGATAACGAGCGAAACTGGAACCCATATAGTTTCGGCTCAAACCATGCGGCCTCGTTGAGATGTAACGCCTGCTCGGCAACGAATTGGTCAAGCGTCGGATACGCCTTGCAGCCAAATAACTCGCCGACGCCAATGATGCCGCCCGTGAGCTTGGCGACGTCTGTGAGTTCTGGCGGAACGTGGCGCCACGCCTCGGTGCGCGGGTCCGATACGCGCGCGGCATGGATAAGTATCCGGCCACGCTGGGCCGTCGCCCAACGGCGGACCTCTATGGTTTTGCGCCCGGCTGCCAGGAGAGCGGCCCAGGGTTGCTTCAACGATAGCGCGAGTTGCGGCACGGCTCGGATTCACTCCGGCTTCTTGGATTCGCTGTTACGGAGGTATTTATCGAACCAATCGGCGCATGATTTCTGATCCTGCAAAATGGTCAACCAGCCGTGGCCGGCGTCCTTTTTGACGATCAAATCGGCATCGACGCCAGACTTCTTGAGTCGATCGCGCATCACTTCGGATTGCTGAAGAGGCACCAGCGTGTCCTTGTCGCCATGAATCATCAGGCTCGGCGCGGAGTCTTTGGTGACATGGCTGATCGGCGACATTTTCTTTGAGATTTCACGCAGCTTCGTGATGTCCGTGACGCGTTCGTAGAGAGCCTTTTTGGCGTTGAACTCTTGATAATCGACAGCGGCGGTGAACGGTGGTTGGAAGGCACGGTCGACCATCTCATGGCCTTCGACGCCATAGTTGAGAAAATCCGTCGGCGGAAAGAAACAGGCCACCGCCTGCACCTTGCTCGACCCGCGATCAATCGGATCCTTCGCACGCGGATCGCCCATCGTTCCCGACGTCCCCATCATTAAGGAAAGATGGCCGCCAGCGGAGGCGCCGGTGATGCCAATGTGATCGGGATCGATCTTGTAGTCTTTGGCATGAAAACGGATGAAGCGAACGGCCCGGTGCATGTCTTCCATTATTTCAACGAGCGTGAATTTCGGTTGGCTGCCGTGAACGACGGCGAAGATCGTGTAGCCGCGCTTGAGATATTCCGCGTAAATAGCCGGATTGATGCTATCGGGGTTCGAGAACCAGCCGCCGCTAATCACGACGATGATGCCCTTACCATTGGCATCTTTTTGGGGCGTGATGACGTCCATCGTGAGCGCGAGGCCGGATTTGCGGCCATAAATCACATCGCGCTGGCGCGTGAAGCCGTCGTTGTCGTCGGCGCGTGCGGTCGCTACAAACGCGAGGCAGGCGATTAGGAGTGAATGGACCAGGATGCGCATGAAATACCTCATGGGGGATCTGAAAATAGTATTATTGGCGAGCCGGGAGCGTCAGCTCCCGGAGCAAGCCGCGACAGGACTTGCTCCGGGAGCTGACGCTCCCGGCTCGCCAATAAAATCACGAAATCTGCGACGCCAACGTCTCCGCCTCGCTCACCATATCGCCGAGAAGCTTTAGGCCTAACTCCCAGAAGGCCGGATCATTCACATCCACGCCGAGTTTCGCCAGCAGGACGTGAGGTGCATCGGAACCGCCGGAGGCCAACAGGTCGAGATAGCGCGGCACGAAGGCTACTCCCTCCTGTTTGTATTTCTGATAGAGGGCAAGTACCAGCAGTTCTCCGAAAGCATAAGCGTAACAGTAAAACGGCACGTGGACGAAATGGCCAATATAGAGCCACCACCAGGCGTAGCCATCGGTTAGCTCGACGACTCTGCCGTGCATTGGCCGATTCGCGGCCAACCAGAGTTCGTTGATCTGCTCCGTTGTCAGCTCACCCTTTTCCGCACGCGCATGGTGGGCCGACTGCTCGAAGCGCGTTAGAACGACCTGGCGAAACACGGTGGCGAAGCCGTCCTCGATCTTGCCACAGAGAAGCGCCAGCCGCGTGCGCGGGTCGGTGTAAATCTGCTTGAGACGCTGGAATGTGAGCATTTCGCCGAAGACGCTGGCCATTTCCGCTGTGGTCAATGGCGTGTCGCATTGCAGGTAGCCGACGCGGCGTGACAGATATTGATGCAACCCGTGACCCAATTCGTGAGCGAGCGTCATGACGTCGCGCAGGCGATCGGTGAAGCTCATAAGGATGTAGGGATGAACGCTCGGCACGGCGCTGGAGCTGAAAGCGCCGCCGCGCTTGCCGACGCGAAGTTCGGCGTCGATCCAGTGTTTGTCGAAGAACTCTTCGATGATCATTCCAGCCTTGGGGCTAAAACCGCGATAGCTTTCCTCGACGATTTGGCGGGCCCTGGGCCAATCGCAACTCGGTTGATCGGAAAAGAGCGGGGCATAACGGTCGTAGTCCCGCAGCTGGTCGAGGCCCAAGATCTTCGCTTTGAGGCGGTAATAGCGTTGTACCACTTCGTGATGCCTTTCCGCTGCGATCATGAGAGCATCGACGACGCTGGCTTGAATTTCATTGGCGAGATGGCGCGACGCCATCGGCGAATCGAACTGGCGCAGGTTCGTATCGCTGCGGTGGTCCAGAACGAGCGTGTTGAAGACATAGGTCAATAGCCTGGCGTTTTCTTTCAGGCCCTTGGTGAGCCCCTCGGCCGCGGCTTGGCGGGCGGTGCGATCCGGATCATAGAGTTTGGCATTGATCTGCTGCAGGCTTAGCTGCTCGGTTTTGCCATCGTGACTGAACGGAAAGACGATCGACGCGACCGACTCATCGAACAGGCGGACAAAGGCGGCTCGGCCCGTGATCGATTTTTCTTCGAGCAGCTTTTCCTCGGGCTCGCTCAAATAATGCGGCTTCCAGGTTCTTTTTTGTTCCAAATAATGGCGATAGCGGGCGAGAGAGGGGAGAGCCGAGAGCTTCGCGGCGGCCTGATCGTCGACCTTGATCCATTCGAGGTCGAAGAAGATCAGGTGTTTATTGACGGCAGTCCGCCGTTCGCGGGTGTGATTGAGCAGTGCTCCATGACGCGGCTCATCGGTTTTGGCGGCATGCAGCAGCGAGGCGTAAACCGACGAACGATCCATCAGTTCTAGGAGCGATTCGTACTCCTGCAGCGCGGATAGAAGAAGCTCCGCGCTTGGGCCATTGGGCACCGCTATTTTTCCGCGATAGTGCGACTCGAACGCCTGGGCATGGGCCAAAGAGGATTCGAGGTCGGTGTTGATTTTAGGATCGTCCGGGCCAGCGTAGAGATCCGCGAGGTTCCACGCCACGCCATCGGCGCTGCTGCTGGGACGCGACATGATCGATGCTCCAGATGCGAGAACACAGGTGAAAATCAATTACAGAGACTGAAGCGTTCGACATGAGTTGTCAATGCGAAAAGAAGCTCACTCCCGCGCGCACAAAGAGACTGGAACAAGGGCCTCAGCCACGGCGGAACGGAAAGGGACAAAACGTGGCGGCGCGTTTGCCCAATGTAGATTTGATCGAACGGGTGCAGTCGGATGTTTGAATCGAAGTTTTTCTTGTGAACAATCGCATCGAGGTCGACTTGATAAACTTCGGGAGGCGCGGTGTCGGCGACGTTTGCGCGCACAACCTGAATGTTACCGGGCGCGGCTCCAGGACTTATGCCGCCGGCGCGCTGCAACAACTCGAGCACTGTTTCGGGGCCATGATACGGGACGGCGCGCTGCAGGCCTTGAATTTCGCCGAGTAAATAGATCTGTTGCGACTTATACTCCGCGACGGCGACATGGACAGCGTCTACAGTAGCGCCTGTTTGTTGCGCGATCGCCCGCGCGATCTCGGGCGGCGTTTGGCCCTCGGCCCGGATTGGTTGTCCGAGCAAGACCGTGATTCGGCCGTCAGGTCCGACCGGGCATAAGCCCTTCCACTGAGTAGGGCGGTAGAGTTCGATGCTGAGCACGTCCGGACAATGGACGATATACCCCGCGGCGACCTCGGCCCGATGCGATGGTGAGTCACGATCGACGTTGAGCGCGTGCGCCAGCTCATTCTGATGCTGCACCGCGCAGCCGGCGATCGGCGCGAGAACCGCAAGCAGAAACCACGTCAGCAACCTGGCCCGCCCCGCTTTCATGGCTCTCCCAAAGCGCCGTTAAAGACGCACTATCTTCCCTAATCGCTATCGTCATTTGAGTGCCAAATGCTTGAGTCATTGAGCGTTGATGCCTTTCTTGTCCCCTCATCCGCATTTCTCTTTGGCTCCGCCGTTTTCTGAGGTTCAATGGTAAACTCTTGGCGTTCGTCTCCTCTCATGCGACAATACGCTAAGCCAATTAAGCGCTCGCGTCGTCGCACCGGTGTAGCAAATGCCGAATCGTTGGATATGCGCGGTCATCATTTTCATGTGGATCAGCACCACGGGCTGGCTCTTCTGGACGGAAGTGCTACCTGACCTGATTCCCGGCGAACCGCCACCTTTCTCGATCGATATGCTGGATGAATCGAGCACCGGGCGGAGCGATGTATTGTGGATGGTTCGTCAAGATGGCACGGAAACGCACCTCGCTTCGACCCGGATCGAGTTCTTCAACGCCAATTGGGCGGATCGGCAGTTTTCCATTTGGAACTCCCTGAAGCATTATCCGACCAACGATACTTTCCAGATAAGCATTCGCTTCATACCGCTCGACCGCAACGCCATGGCCGGACCGGTCATTTATGGGTTTCGTAGCGCCTACATCGTCACTCTGCGCGGCGACCTACGGGCGACGCAGACGGAGGTGACGCTGACGAAGCCTCTAAAAATTGGCATCCTTTTTTCCGGCGAAGTGGTCGAGGGCCAGTTTCTCGCGTCTTACCAAATCTCCGGTTTGGGGGGACTGTTACCGGGTTTGGAGCGGGGTACGTTTCAGCCCATCCCGGCGCGGAGCGGCTCTGTCCTCGATCCGATGCATCCGGTCAATCGAATTCGCGGGCTAAGGCTTGGTCAGGAATGGCGCATGACATTGATCGATCCAGTTAACGACCTACTGTCGGGTTCGACATTCAATGTCAGTGGGCTCCAACAGCCGGAGCGAAGTCTGCACGCTCGAGTTTTGCCAGCGTTGCAGTTCCTGAATTGGCGACATCGTGATCGCACATGTTTCGTGGTCGAGTACGAAGGCAAGAATGTCCATGCCAAGACATGGGTCGAAAAAACGACGGGCCTGGTTTTGCAACAAGAGGCGTCGGGCACCGGCCCCAAAATCGTTCTGACGCGCGAATCGGATATCGAAGGCGTTCCTTGACAGCAATCTATTTCTCATCCGCTCCGAAATTATCATGATTCAACTGGACCGCGTCACGAAAACCTACGGCAAAAAGATTGCCGTGGATTCCCTGAGCCTTGAGATTCCTTCCGGCGAGCTTTTCGCTTTTCTTGGACCGAACGGAGCTGGGAAAACCACTACTATAAAAATGCTTTGTGGCTTACTCTTTCCAAGCTCTGGCAGCGTCTCAATTGGCGGCCACGATCTCACGAAAGATGGTGATAAAGCGCGGCAACTACTCTCGTATGTGCCTGACCTACCCTATCTCTATGAAAAATTGACGGGACGCGAGTTTTTGCAATTCGTGGCCGACATGTATGGTCTGCCGCGCACGTTGTCGCGCGAGCGGATTTCTATAGTCATCGAGCAATTCAAGCTGCGTGAATTCGTCGATGAATTGACCGAACGATATTCGCACGGGATGAGACAACGCACCGTTTTTGCGTCAGCCCTTGTTCACGAGCCCAAGGTATTAATCGTCGACGAACCGACTGTCGGCTTGGATCCGCGCAGCGTCCGCGAGTTGAAGGATCTTCTGAGGCGGCAAGCTGACCAGGGAACGACTGTTTTCCTTTCATCGCATTCCCTTGACATTGTCGAGGAACTCGCGGACCGGATCGGGATTCTTTCCTACGGTAAACTAATCGGCTGCGGCACACTGGAAACGTTGCGAACGCAGGCCGCGCGAGACGGTTCCTTGGAAGATGTTTTTCTCACTCTGACCGAGCCGGACCGGAATGGCATGGTCGAGCCCCCACTTCTTCCCACGGGGACCGCCACGGAGCCGCGCTTATGAGCATGTCTATCGGGGCACCGATCGAGGCGAATGCGCCGACCTGGCTTTTCCAAAACCTGCGTTGGCAACTGTTTCGCAATGCATTACGGACGCTGTACGGACAGTCTTTGGTCCGGCCGGTGTCGATCTTGTTCGCTTGCTCGGTCGTTTGGATTTTTGTATTCTCGATCAGTTACGCCGGCTTCGATTTTCTCCAAGGCAGTGAATTCAAACTCAAGTTGACGACCGACTTCGGTCCCATTCCTTTGCTAATCGACTTATTGTTTTTGACATTAGGATTCTTGTTGATTTTTTCTAATGGGTTGATTCTGTATGGCAGTCTGTTCACGACTCCGGAGACGGCGTTTCTATTGAGCAAGCCTGTCGGTGCGGATCGAGTCTTCGCGTACAAGTTTCAGGGAGCGCTCGCATTTTCTAGCCTGGCATTTGTGTTACTAGGTAGTCCGATTTTGCTCGCCTTTGGAATTGTCGCCCAGGCGTATTGGTATTTTTACCTTCTTTTGCCTCTGTTTTTCCTCGGGTACGTGCTCATTCCCGGCTCCGTTGGCGGGATTCTCTGCCTGATTATTGTCAATTTCTTTCCGCGCAATAGGGTACAGGTTCTCATCGCTCTGACGAGCGCAACCATCCTTTTCTTTATTTGGTGGATTGGTTCGGCAACGCTTGGCCGTGGCGACCGCACGAGCGCTGCATGGCAACGGGAAGCCGTCAATGTTTTGCTCGGCCGATTCGCGTTTGCTTCGTCAGTCACAATGCCGAGTCACTGGGTGCAACTTGGCTTGTTACGCGGCGTTCAGGGGAAGCCCGACCAAGGGCTTTACTATCTGGTTCTCGTATGGAGCAATGGGCTTTTTTTCTATTTGGTCACGACCTGGCTGGCGATGAAGCTCTATCGCCGGGGCTTCAATCGATTATCGGATACAGGTGTTCTGGAACGTCAGAGTTCCGCGGTGCGAGCAGCCAATGCCGCACCGCGTGACGCACTGCTCGACCAACTCTTGGGAGCCTGCTTTTTTTTCGTGCAGCCCGCAACGCGCCTCCTGATTATCAAAGATTTTCGCACATTTCGGCGCGATCCTCAACAGAGCTTGCAATTGGTGATTTTCGTCGGCTTGATGTTGTTGTACATTACGAATATCCGCCGAATGTTTCTTTTGGAAATCACATGGTTTCATCAAAATTCGATCAGCTTGCTCACGTTCTTCGCAATATCGATGTTGATGTGTACGTACACGGGCCGTTTCATTTTTCCTATGTTGAGTCTGGAAGGGCGAAAGTTTTGGGTTCTTGGTTTGTTGCCGGTGCGCCGCGATCAATTACTTTGGGGTAAATTCACTTTTGCGATTACAGGAGCAATTGTTATCGCCGGCCCAATGATTTTGCTAAGTGATTGGATGTTGTCGATGCCATGGCCTGCAGTCGCTCTGCACATAATGGCAATGGGATGCTTGGCGGCCGGCTTGAGCGGAATGAGTATAGGCTTTGGCGCCTGCATGCCCAATTTTCGAGAAACTGATCCAAGCAAAATAGCGGTCGGTTTTGGCGGCACGTTGAACTTGGTGGCCGGCCTTGGCTATCTTTTGGCAGTTTTAGTACTCTTTCTCGGTCCTTGGTCGGTACAGATGAGTTTCGAAGCCTCAGGGGACGCGACAATTTCGGCGTGGTGGGTAGTCTGGCTGGGAGTTTTCCTGGGATTGGCTTTAGCCGCCGCAGCAGTGGTCTTTCCGCTTCGAGCGGGCATTCGAGCGCTACGCAGCATGGAGTTTTGAACGAGGGCGAACAAGCAGCAAAGTCGGCTACCCCAGAGCAAAAAGACGCAATCGTCGGCAAGCGCCGGCGACTGCGTCCCACAAGGAGGTGGCCCCTCTCGCCAGAGGAGTCCAGTTGGACCTTAGAAGACTAAAAAAGATACGGCGAGTAGTGGGCTTATCCTGAAGATAAACGACGAACTCGAAAGAGCGAAAGAAGAAAACCGATAGAATATGAGAAATTCTTCATAGATTTCCTGAATTTGGCGAAAAAAGCAGCAAAAGGGCTCAATTGTCAAGAGCACCTGAGTTCAAAGCATGCGAAAATTGCCTTGCAGCTGACAAGGTGGGAGGTCAACGTCCGCCGTTTTCCAATAACCAGGCAGGAAGGTTTGATAGGTCTCTTAGAACCGAGCTGTCGTGCAAAGCGGCGGTGCCTGTCTGATCGAGTAACAAGGCCGACATTCCGGCATTGCGTGCTCCGTAAATATCGTTATCCAAATCGTCGCCGACTATGAGGATTTCGTCCGCCCTGAGCTTCGCATGCGCGATAACGGAATCGAAGAAGGCGCGAGCAGGCTTTCGCCAGCCGACTTCTGACGAAATGACGAGCGTATTAATCGCGTGCAGTTCCGGATGGCCGCAAACGACGTCGCGAAGTCGGCGATCAAAGTTTGAGGCAATCCCCAATAGGTATGACCCATTTAAAATATCGAGCACATCCGATGCATTTGGATCACAGCGCCACGAGTCAGGGCGAGCGAAGTGATCCCAGAGGTCCGCTAGACAGGCGGTATCGCCCGGTAGGTCATAGAGGGCGTAAGAGACGATTTCGAGCCAACGGTGACGCTCCCGTGCTTCGCTCGTTCGCAGGCCTGTCGTGCGATCTAACTCTTCCTGATATCGAAACGCCTCGCGAAACCGCAACGTGATTTCCTGCCGTTCAAGCTCTGAACCGTGCAGACCTCCGATGGTTGTGTACACAGAACCAACGTCTGGTTCGGGATGCAACAGTGTGCCGACGGCATCGAAGAAGATGGCACGGATCATCCGCACGGGCCCCTTTGATCGCGATCGAGTCAACTATTGGTAGTATTTAGCGGCCGATCAGGCATATGGCTAATAGCCCAGCCCCAACGCGCTAGCCGCGAGGCAACTTGGTAAATACGGCCGAAAAGCCAAACACACAAAAGCGCTGCCACAATCGGAGTCAAACCGCACAAAAACCAGCCGAGGCATCCTATAAGACCGAGTATTTCAAGCTTGAGTCGAATAAGCCAAATCTTAGTGAGCGTAAACATCGAACAAAATAGCACGAGAGCAAGACCACCGACCCAAAGGACTACGCCTAGCCAAGGAGCGAGGCCGTGTCCTTTCTCACCGATTTCAAGGTATACTACCGGAAATGTTTCACCGGCCTCGTCTTGCCAATACCAGGGAGTGCCGGTTGGAACGGAATCAGATCCGCATGTGATGCGGCCAGCCAATAAATCAGGCAGTTCCGACGGCCCGAGTTTCGGAGAACTGGAAGTCAATGACAATAGGCCTCCGGATCGAACGAATCGCTCTGCTTCGGCGCGAGTTGAGTCAAAATGGTTTTTCTGAGCGATCTCGCGGTTTTCCTTTTGCAACTGCTTGGACCAGTCATTGAGCGAGCCGGATTGACGAATGGAATCAACAGCGAGCGATGCGGACAATTCGAGCGCACGGTCAGCGCGGCGGCAGAAATAGGCGAAGCGTTTTTTGCGCGTCCATCAGGGGAGGGCCGCCGTTTTCGGCCAGATCTTTACTAATTTCGAGTTGTGCAGACGCTCGCTCCAGGTCTTGCGCGATAGCCGCCGCTGGCGTGGTTGAAATTCCCGAGGACCCCCGTACATCGGGTGTCCATCCCGGCGGGATGTCGCACATCCCGATCGATCGTTCGCTCTTTACTCCCTCGATAGCAACCGGCTTGAGTAACGGGTGGCGAATGTTCTCTTCGGCTTGTTGATAAAACCACGTCAGATGAACACGGCGTATCCCGGCCTGGCCCGGTAGCGGCATCCAGACACGATCGGGTGCGGATTGAATTGGAACAACCTCATGGCCGTCCATGGCTAAAGAGACAACCTGGCCAGAAGCGGGAAGCTGAAGAGACAATCCAGGCCCGCCATGATGCCCAATCCAAAAGCTGGCTTCATGCAACCAACGTTCGCCGTCAGCCACTTGCGCACCTTGTTCGCTCAGATAAACTCGTACGGAACTGCTGAGCGTAGATCGATCGTTCGGCCGGATTCTAAGATTCCACGAAGGTGCCGCGACTTGCCAGATCGGACTTTTAACGTCGCGCAATCGCGGTTCGCGATCCAACCATGGTAGGAGCGCTGCATTCGGGCTATGCAGGACTTCGAGGCCGTCACCTCCATCAGCGACGAGTCCAGGACCAAGAATGCACAGCAACTGCTGACTATCGTTGAGGTGCTCGATTCGAACCTTCGGTACGCGCATTCCCGGTGTAACATTCTCAATTGGCATGTGCCCGTGGAGAACGATAGATAGGTTCTTAGGCACCACGGGCTGCCCTTCGAAAGTCCAGCGGCGACCTTGCGGGCCACTCAGCCTCTCCACAATTTGCGCGTTCGCGTCGGTGCGAGCATTGGCTTCACCGGGCCAGGAACCAAGATCGATTACGAGGCGACCGAGCTCGCCACGTTTGACGTTCAAATTAACATAGGTAGTGAAGAAAAATTGCCGATCACGCGTTTCCAACAGAGTTAGCAATCGAGCGGAAGCGTTGACCAATCGTGACTTTGCGTCTATGGTAACTCCGTAATTTGGTTCGCTTGTGGACCAATAGGACGTTGCCAAATCAGGCAAGCCAGGCGTGAGCGTTGGCGGTTCGGGCATTTGCGTCAAATTGCGCGCGTTACGGACCAATGCATATACCCCAGGCTCTGAGCTGATCGAAACAATCGTACGCTGATTGCGAGCGAAGCGCACGCGCGGATTTGGAAGCTCGCCACTTTGCCCGGGCGGCTGATCTACATAACCATTAATTCGCACGATCGTAGAGCGTTTAGCTCCTTCTAACCACGCAACGATTCGATTTCCCGTTTTACTCCAGCGACGTACCGGTGCGACACTCCCGTTCGAGTCGGTATCTTCGGTGGAGACACTCGTAATAATTAAAGGCTGCTTTGAAGGAATGTCCCATTCGACCACCGCAAGCTCATTGTCTGAAGACTCCAGTCGCGTTTGCAATGAGAAGTCCACTTGTTGCATCCCCACGCGGTAATGAACGACCTGATTTACATCCACGGTTCCGCCACGGAGGCGGAGTCGAACGGTCGGCGACTGCAGTCGATTATTGATCCGGCCTAGCCTCCAAGCATACGACGACGGTTCGGTGGCTAAACTGGGACGATTTTCTTTCCAAAATGGAGCAAAAGACGTGGAGTCCAGGCGCACAGCCTGATCGCTCCTCATTATTTGGGCTTCCATCCCTTGCACTCGATAAGCCAAGTAACCGAATGGATGAAGAGGGTGCCCTTCAAGGGTAGGTAGTGCGAGCTGGGTACGAGACTCGAGCGGATTGCGCGGCACGAGCTCGACGAATACGGGACAATCGTCCGTCACGGGGCTTTGAAAATCCAGGTGTAGGACTCTTTGTTCACCAACCGCGGACATGTGCCAATCCTTGAGACGATTAGTGCTGCCGAGTCCCGCGCGAGCGCTGCGAACCTCAAGCGATGGTGGTATATTTGCAGTAAAGGTATTCGCGAACCCATGGCGGACGTGAATAAGCCAAGCGGCAGTAAGATTGCTGCCTTCGGAGCGAAGGTCCCAAAAATAAGCTTCTTCATAGTCTATCTTCGGCACCTGGGAAGCTTTATTCTCGGAAAACCAACGAATTGTCAAAGGTGTGGTGAGGCGTCCGAGGTCGGCATACGCTCTAACAGAGTCTTTGGCCATCCTAATAGTTAGTGCCCCCTGCCGTATCGGTAGCTCAACTGACGTCGCATCAGCCGGTAGGGATATTTGCAATTTGCTTCGTACTAGAGCAGGAACAGTGAACTTGAGGTCATGTGAGTTTTCGCCATCCGAGACGATGACCTTGAAATGCATTTCGATCGAATGTCGGCCTAGTTCTTGAAGAGTTAAGCCAAACCCTCCGCCCAGATCCGGCAGAGCCACGGGATGTACGCGCGTGCCATCAAGCCAAACGTCACCGTCGAGTACAACTCCCTTTAACGGAATAGCAAGTATTTTCGGCTCATCAACCGGGCAGTATGCTTCAAAGATGACCTTGAACTCGGCATAGCTTCCGACCACCTTCCCATCAAAGGTCGCCGCAGTGAGAACAGGGTCCTTCTTGATAAGGGGATCCGTGTGGGCCTTGAGACGAGCAATGAAATCTGCGGGAACAAGGACAGCATCCCCTTCGTTCTCGGCCCCCGAATGGGGAATAAGATACACCGTTACGGGTGGAATGGAGAATAAGTCCGATGCTACACCAAATCCACAAGATCCTAGGGCCAAGATAACAAAGGTAACAGCCACGCGCGACGCTGTCATACCTCGGCTGACACCAGTTAGCGAAAATAGGAGGTACAGCAGAACCGCGGAAACTGTAAGGAAGGGCCACAACACTACCGGTCGCCACGTGTTCGGAAGCCAAATAAAACAAAGCCCGCAAAGTGCGAGAAATATGCATAAAACGCGGGCTCGGTCACCTTTGGACCGACTTCCTGCCAACCTGACGATTAACAGGAGACACCCGGCAGCTACGAATCCCAAGGCGTCCGGCAGGCCGCGGACAATAATTGTCATTTCCTCATCGGCGAATCCGGCTAACGGCTCCCACTCTGTCCACTGATCCGATCCAATAGTCGACGAAAGCATCATACCAAGCGGGCGATCGGTGGCGCCCCTGTTTTCTTCCAACGGTCGCAACCAATCCGGCGCGGCCAAAAAACGCCCGCTCTTGTCGTGACCATGATTTATTGCTTCGCGGATTGATTGATCGAGGACGATAGTATCTTGCGAAGAGACGCCTCCTTGCCATGCCCGTGCTTGCTTTTGGCTGGAAATTACCACGGCATCACGCCTTGACACGATATCCAAGCCTACGCGATGAAAGAGCTCTAAAAAATCCTCCGGCTTTGGAGCTGCCGTCACGTACAGGACTGTGTCCCGCCGTAGCTCTTCTTCTCGTAGGGCAACGCCATCGATAACGAGTGGATTTCCTTGGCCAAGAATGCTGAAGGCCAATTGTTCGACAGCCTCGTGGAGTGTAAGTTTAGGCGTCGCTCTCGCGGCTAGGCGCTTAAGAGCGTCCTCAATTGCAATCGGTCGCTCGCGCTCTACTTTCGATTGATCCGTAAAATGAGGCCAATTTGCAAATTCGAACGGGAAGAAAGCCTGGCTTGCTTTACGAAAACCAAGTCCCCCGTTCACGCTTCGCCAAAGGAAATGACGATCATCGATCGGAATTATACCCGGCGCCAACATCCACGACCTCGAAGAATGAATAGCCGGTAATGGCAACTCCGGTGCGCCAGCTTGCAAGCGGTTCCAACAGAGCCACGACGACGCCTTGGTGTCATAGAGGATTTCAAAAAAATGTGAGGAATCATCGCCTTCCAACGCGCGCCGAGGTACCGGGAGGTCTAGCAGACGGGGATCGCCGCTGGATCCAGTCTGAGTCGTCAACCAATAGCCATCTATAGCTATGGCTAAAGGCTGAGCACCTTCGGGAAGTCGAACAGGTAAATTCCGACGCGACCACCCGGATATCTTAAAAGAAAAATAGTGTCGAGTCTCCGAATGGCGACTCAAGAATATTACTAGATGTGCCTGGTCGATCTGTGCCTCTGCTGGCCCCGCCTTAATTGAATCTTCTACGCCGCTGACTTTCAGGAGCACCTGGCCGGATGAGTAGGTAAAACTGCGCAGGATGGTACCTTACCTGGGGAGCCTTCGGATACTTCCCGGAGGCCTTTCCACTCCAAATCGCGCGGCGCTGTGCCCGTGAGAAAAATCGTCACGTCGCCTTTGAATCTACCTGCATTGTGAACCGTTATCAGGGGAATTTCCCAAAATCCTAGCTTTGGACTAAGCCTCATCGATCTTACCAGGGTAATTGGCTCCCCGACATGTATCGGTTTGGCCAAGGTAAGTCGCATTCTATTGCGGGGCCATCGGGCCTGGAAACTGGAGATGACGTCTATCGGACTTCCGGCGAATGCGGCCTGAAGAGTCGACGCTAAATCCCGAATAATTGGTTCGGCTCTGAGCACGGAGTTGGCCGCCGATTCGACACGCCAAGCTCCGGTGTCGCCGAATGCTGATGACTCGATGACGACCGAGTTAGGGCTGCCGGACTCTGCTTCGACGCGTAAGCGCGAAGTAATGGCGGTACCGCCAGGAGTGATAAATAATTCAGTAGTACAACGAGCGGCTACTTGAGGTGGACGTGCATTGAGGAATAGAGTTCCCTCTAAAGGCTTGGGTCCGAACGTGAAAAAATACTGAGGGTATGATGTAGCCCACAGATTTTCTCCCGCGGGTGGCTCGACGGACATCAGGCCGGGCGATATCCGCCCCTCGTAAACATGTGTATCGAATGCAATCGCCAAGGCGCCATCGCGTATCCCACCAATGGGAATAACATCTGGAAATGTCATGCGCCGTTCTGATGAGTTTGCTGCCGGCTTCGCCCGTAATCGTATGGATAAGCTCGAACGAGTCTTATCTCCGGCTGTTAGCGGCCGGTGAAGATCGACCAAGAGTGTAGAATCGTCGCGCTCGAGGCGAACACGGTAAGAGGCTAGCCTCTCCGGTGGCAGCATTTCAACTAAGTCGACGTCCCAGGCTTTGGGTAGTTGTAATGCAAGCCGAAATAGTTGTCCGTGGATCACCTCGTATGTGACTCTGACTGTGAGTACATTCGGCTCGACGTCTGGTTGCCAAAGCGCAACCTCATCGCGCGAAATTCTACTCCGTGTGTGAATACGAGAGCTGACGGTCGGCGTGGTCCAATGACCTCCGAGACGACTCCTCCGCCCGATAATTTCATGAGTTGCAGGCCATCGGTCTCGACTGTGGATTCGACGACGCGGAAATTGCCGAGTTGCCAGTTCTCCAACCTCAGATCGGGATGAAATCGCAGAGTTAACAGTTCCCCTTGTTGCGCCGCGTTAAGGATCCGAATACTCGGTGAAGACCACATGAGAGGAATCTGCCCGGGCTGCTTGGCGTCTCGAGGTTCTCCTAACGGAGCAAGACAACGTATCGACAGCGTCCCCTCGTAAAGCGGATCGCGCAGTAGAATCTTGAGAAGCGCCGGCTTCCCGGTAGATACGGGCGGCGCAATTTCCCAGCGATTGAGATTGCGCACGCTAATTTCGTAGGGCTTCAAACTGGGGTCGCACTCGCACACAAGTTCCCGGACTCCTCGATGTAGCATCTCCAAGTCGAAATCAAAGCGCGCTTCCATCGCATCTGGCAGCAGGGTCTGTTGCGTCGTTTGGTGCGTCACCAACACGAGCGGTGGCCTGGATTCGATGGCCTGACGAATCAGAAACACGACCTGGTCGCGCCCGCCAAAACCGATCTTCCAGAGCCGATTTTCATCCTTTGTTGCGCGGAGGGGACCACTGACGAGCGCGCCATCGGCCGTAACGCTACGATCGCTCGGTAGCTCGAGTTCCAATTCGGCGGCTGGACTCTCTGGAACATTGAGTCGGAACGCCAACCCCTCTGGTCGTTGGTCGGAGCGAGCGGACCAATCTAGAGCAAGGATGTGTTCGCCCGGACCATTCACGGCCAACATTGGAACGTGTGTCCTGCTTTCAAAATCGCCTATCATAGCGTCGCCGTCGGTGAAGCGGGCGCGTTGTATTGCAAGGTTGAATTGTTTGTTTGCGATCGCGTCAGGAGCTTGTAAAGGGAGGAATGCGGTGCCGACGCCGTTATGAAGTATCTTCCAATCGGCGGTGCCGATTAGAGCACTGTCCTTCAAACTAGCACGATAGAAGCTCTGTATCAGGCGAGGTGCCGCGCCCGCGGCGGAAACACTCTTACGGGCCCGTGCCAAACGTTCCTCAAAGTCTGTCAATGGCATTTGAACGAGCACGCCCTGCTTTACGCGCGCGAGTTCGACGGCCAAACGGTCGGACGGCAACAGGATCCGAGTCACCGGAAACGGAGCCAAGTCACTGCCAACCACTGGTGCGACTGCCCGGGCCGAAGCGAACAACACCACTAGAAAAAAGCCAAGTCCGCGCAATGGAGTTTGATTCATGCCATGGCTCCGCGATCAGAAAAGCCAGCGCGATTGTTACATACCCTGGCCGGGCCATTTGCTACCGCCGATGCGCGGCGCATCGACAGTAGATGGTTCAGGCGCTGTTGGCCGTGAATTATTTCGAACAAGTGAAGATCCCTGGCGCGACCGACTGAAACTGGGAAGGAACAATAGTTGATTTCGATAGCGAACATGAAGCATCCATTGCACGATCGACGCGAAAATGAGCACCGCAACACCTGGTTCGCAAGCATAGGCGATGAGCGCACTGAGGTCGGGCCAAAACAAAATGCACGCTGCCGCCAGAATTAACATAATGATCGCGCCGGTCGAGATTACTATTGGAATCCGCACGGATATCGTACTGCGCATCAACAGATACGTACTGAGTCCAAGGGTAACGATTAATAGAGAACCGGCCGCGATCCAAGTATGACGCGGCACGATCGTCAATGTCAAAATCTCGCCGCCGAAATTTGACCTTGCGTAAGCGGGCGATTCATTGTCGCTTTCATCAGGTGGGACATCCGAACCAGCGGCAAACCATCGCTCCATGTCCGCGTTCGTTAAATCTGGTCGCGGCGCCAATAGCCATCCCTGTCGACTCCATGTATGAGGCTCGCCGCTTTCTGGCGTTATCGTGAGCCACGATGGAGGCAGACTTACAAGCCAACGGACTGGTACACGTCCCGAGTCTCCCTTGAGGATAGGTTGCCGCAGAACAGCTCGAAGGAAACCAATCCTTGGCGCCGTTACCTGATAACTTACGTCCAGAATGGAGTTCTTTCGTGCTATCTCAGGCGACAGTCGCAAACGAGCGATTCGGCCCAAATCGGACGGCTGGCCGAAATCGTCCAGCGTTTGAACTGGTAACGATAGTCCATCAAGAGTTATGCGAAGATTAAGCGTCGAAACGGGCGCGGGTAGTTCTAGGTCCAGTGTGCGTTTGGCAAGTCGTCCTATCAGGTAACTGGCTCGATAGCTTGTGCCGTTTTCAGTTATTTGAGCCCGAATCAAGGCACGCTCCATAAAAACAGTCACTGGTGCTGGCCGTGCATCGCCAAGCCGAAGCGAGAGCACGGAGCTCAAACTATTTGACGAAAGTACTAGAACGGGCAACCCCCGTTTTCCGACAACCTCTTCTATTGGCTGTTCAATCCAAAGGTCGCCTACAAGTACGGGAAATGGCCCAGCATCGTCCCAAATGCGGACTCGAGCTTCACCTTGTGCTTGCGTTTGCGGACGAATCAAAGGCATTTCTGCTGGTTTACCGTTCACACTTTCCGATAGCGGAAAAGAGTAATCAAGTACAAGTATTTGCTCTTGGCCAGTTGCTGCGTTAAGGGCAACGCTCCGGTATTGCGAATCATTCGGTGCTTCAAGCCTTCCACCTTCGACTACGCGGAGACGCTTGCTCACTGCTTCTGGTATAAGCAACTCCAAACTCTGCCCATTGCGAGGAAGCTGACAGCGCAAAGTTTGGCGAACTTGGGCCAACACGGGCCCTAGCGTGAGATCCACTTCGGACCGAATAAGCGATTGTGGCCGATAAAGTGCGCCACGCGACCCGCAACCGCTCTGGAAGGCGGTCAGCGGAGGATGCCGGTTTCCATGAAATCTGGTGGGATGATTGCTCCAGGATGTCCAGGGATGGATTTCCAGGAACGGGCGGCTGCGCAAGCTCCAGTTCGTCCGGCAATGTAAGTGACACAAAGACAGACCCGCGCTCGATTGCATTTACGAGACGCGGGAACGGCAATTCCGCGGTTTTCATTTCCGAGGCATGTGGGCCTAATAACTTTAATTGAAACTGTAAAGGCCGCATGCTTTCGGCGACAGTGCGCCCATGCGCAAAGCGGACCAGAATCACCTTTTTTTCTTTATCCAGATAGGTCTCGATACGCTCGATGCGCTCGCTTTGCACTGGTGGATTACGGTCATCGAGATCCCATTCCGCAGGCATGTCGATCGACATGCGATCCGCCCCGGCCCATAAAGGTTGGATCTTTATCGTGGAAGTCAACTGCCATTGCCATTCGTCGCGCTCGTCGCGCATTAGACGAAAAGCGTGGGTTAGTGCGAGGGTCTCAACGGATCGCTTGACATCTTCCGCCTCAAGGTCGAGCAGGCCGAGCGATGATGGATCGATCGGCGGTTTTGCGGGGGGAGACAACACGCGATAGCTAAAAGCGTCGATCCCGTCGCGACGTCGCTCTTCATCGCTCAAATCGCGCCTTGCCAAGTCGCCGCGCGGGAGACATTCGAGTCGCAGTCCAGGAACGGACGAGCTGATAAAAAGGTCGCCAGATTGACGCAACGCGCCAAGTACGAGAAACGGACCCACAGGCGTCAACTTTCCCGGCTTCGGCGAGTCAGTCACTTGCGTTAGAGTGACGGTTAACGGTTCTTCCTCAGGCTCGTTGAAACGAATGGTTCGCACCCATCGATTGTTTGGATCTTCGATGACCCGATAGCGTGATGCCTCCAGATCTCTTACTTTCAGGTCGGCACCAGGCGGAGAGATCAACCGCCATTCCGTCGTCGGTCCGCCGAGCGGTCGAAGCGTCAGCGCCGCTTCGGTCACGGTACGCCGGTCTTCGACGCGCACCTGGATTTTACCCACCGCGAGAAGCACAGGTCCCGCCGACGACGAAGCGCCTGCGGCTTTCCAGCTAAGGTCCAGCTTCTTTTCCAATACTCCAAGCGGTCCCTTAATTGTCGTTTCGTCTATCTTCAAAAATGGGAACGATTCATTGATCGGGCGCTCCGAGGCGCGGATCTCTTTTGTGCCTGCTGGCAGCGTCAGCTCAATGTTCGTTGTCGGCGCTCGCGGTACATCCAGTAAAAGGTGGGCGCCTCGGGCGGGAGCGAGCACTTCGAGCCTGACCTCGTGGTCACCCGGTTTCTCGATCAGCACCGAATAAGAACTATCGCCGCCAAGGTTGAACTGAGGGGTTCGGCCATCCAGGCTCACCGCGGTCGCCAGCGTTGGCGGACCGCAACCTAGATTGAGCAGCGAATTCGGACGGTCGGTCGTGAGGGCATAGGTGATTTGGAGCGATGCCACGCCGTTATCAATTTTGCCTGTGATTTGAATCGTGCTAGGTGTCGCGACCGCCCGCGCGCTACTTTCCGATCGAAGTCGATTGAGTTCGTCGGTTATTTCCTTCCACTTTTCAGGTGGAACCATCAAAAACTTGGGCGCCATCTTCAGCGCGTCCGCTGCTTGCTCGACGATAACTAGAATCGAGTCCGCAGGTGCGCGCAGTGGTTCGCCCGCCTTTGTGGCCGCGGCGTCTGTCTTCTTCTCGTCTTCGGCGCGACGAGCTTTATCTGTCGGAGCGTCCGACGGCCGCGTGGTTTGCGCGACTGCACCCGTCAGGCCAAGGAGCAGGACCAGGAAACTCATTGCGCGGATCGGCAGGGCAGACAAGTCGCTTCCCTCCCGGAGAGAGCTAACCAGAGATGACCTTTTGGAAATTATACCAAAATGGGGTGATGCGTAAGCAGGGAAAGTGGGGGAAAGGATGGGAATGCCGGCGACTGTTGCCGTCTATGCGGGTTAGTCTAGTGCTCCGTCTAGACTAAATTTACGGGTGGCACAGATATTCCTGCCTGTGTGGGAACCGACGAATGTGCCTTTTGCTGCACAGACAGGAATGTCTGTGCCACCCGTGAATTTAGTCTGGACGAAGGAATCGGCCAATCGATGCTTAATCTGCCGTTTCCACCGTATGGTAATGAACCAAGATCATCGAATCGCCCTGCTCGTCATGGAGGCGCGCGACGACTTCCGCTGGTGAGCGCAGCGGCCAACCTTGCCATTCAGGCTCGGTTAATAAGCAATAAACAGGATGCACAATATCTCTCAGTTCCGTCCATTCGCCCAGACGGTGCGCGGGCCGGCGATAGTAATATAGGGCCCCTTCGTCTTTTAGCCGACATAGGTAAAGCGTCTGATCGGCGGGGATAAGAGCTGCCAGCTCTTCACCTATGAGGCGGGGCGAGAAGCCATGATCGTGCGCTGGCAGCACGGCATGGATATAGGCTGTCTTGACGCCAATCCAAAAGAGCATTGTTGCGGCAAGAAGGTATTTCAACTCGAGTTTCCGCAAAGGCCAGCGAAGCCGGCCCGTCGTCCAAGCCACTACCGCAAATGTTGCCAGGCCGGCTAAGCCGGGTTGCATCGGCAAACAGTGCCGTGGCCGATGACCCGGAACAACAATCCAAAACAGTAAATTGACCCACGTCCAGCATTGCAACATCTGCAACAAAAGCCGTTGACGCTCGTCCCAGAGCGACGCGAAGCGTGGCCCAAATGTCAAAAGTGCGAGCAAGGCCCACGGCAGATTGGAGGCGATGACAAGCATGGGAAATTCGATCAGCTCCCGCCAAGGATAAGGGCGCGGATGATGGGACGGGGACAGACGTACTAGCATTTCACGGCTGACGGTCTCGTAAAACGGTTGCCAACCGACCGAACCGATCACGGCCAAGGCCCAGCCCGCGCAGATAGCCATTCCACAGAGCACCGCGACCAAATGCGGCAGACTCCAAAGCAACGAAAGTCGGCGGCGCTGCCAGAGCAGCGGAATGATCGTCAGGTAAAAGAAAGCGGGAGCCGTCCATTTAGTCAGTACGCCCCCGGCCACGCACAATAGCGCCAAGAGCCACCAGATCCAGACGGCTGAACCTTTTTGCGATCCGTCCTCAGCCGCTTCAAGGGCCTTCAAAAAGAAAAACAGCGAGCCCATGACCCAGGCGAGCTGCAGCATATCGATCTCCGCGCTCGGCGCGCGCTCGAGCCACATGAAGGACATGGGCAAAATGACCGCGGCGGCAATTCCAGCTTCTTGACCGAGGCGACGCGCAAACATCAGGTAGAACATCCAAACGCTCACCCCAGCCGCCAGCGCTGACGGCAAACGGGCCGACCAGGGCGACACCTCGCCGAACGGCAAGCTGACGACGGCGATTGCGGCGTACATTCCGGGCGGTTTCGTAAGGATCGGCTCGCCGTACAGCTGCGGAACCACGACGTTGCCGCTTCGCAACATCTCCGCGCCCGAAGATTCGCGCAGCCCCTCGGTCCGGCGAAGATCACCTGAATTAAGCCCATAGAGAAAGAGAAAAGCAAAGAATATGACCAAGAGGAGAACTAGCGAAATCGGTCGCGTCCCAAGCCTCATTCGATTTGCCTCCTTGCCCAGAACGCCCGCTCTCACGATGTCGCCTAAGCGCAATACCGTTCGTCTAACCCGGCGCCTCGCTCTTCCTATAGTGGACAACGGCAAACTTTTATTTGGCAAGGGTGCATCCTTGCCAAATAACCTGGCTTCCAAGGTTGGCGCGTAAATTCTTTATTCACATGTACTTATCTTAATAATCACCAAGACGATCAACATGGTTAAAACGACCACTCTTGCCAAAAGTGCTTTGGCATGGCAAGGCTGGTCCGCCCAGGGATTGGGCAAAAGAAAACCCCTTAGACGAACGGTATTGCGCCTAAGCGCTACGACACTGTCAATTCGATAGCATCGCGCCTGCGCTTTTACAAGTCAGGACCTTCGCAGGTCAGACGACGGCGTGTCCCGTCGATAAACTAACCAAAAGTGCGTCGGCCCGACGTCAGCGACTAAGGATTGGATCATGAATAGCAATCAATTCCACGGCAACATTCTTGAACTGATACGCCGCACCTCGGCCTTTCTGCCGCCCGACGTTTCTCAGGTGATTGAGGCTCATCGAGCCCTCGAACAAGCCGGTTCCAAGGCCGACCTGGCGCTCGAACTCGTGTCCCAAAATATCGGCATGGCCAAGCGCTTTCAGCGCCTCCGATCTGCCAGGACACAGGCACCGTTACCTTTTACATCACGACTCCCGTCGGCGTGGACCAGCTCGAATTGGAAGAACTGATTTGCGAAGCCGTGGCCGAGGCGACCGCCAAGGGGTACTTGCGGCAAAACTCAGTGGACAGTCTCACCGGAGAGAACAACGGCACCAATGTCGGCCCAGGCAGCCCGGTATTCACCTGGCATCAGCACCGAAAAGACACGATAGACATCCGCCTTGTCCTCAAGGGCGGCGGTTGCGAGAACATGAACGCTCAGTACTCCCTGCCGACGACTCTCGGCGGCAAACGGTTTGACCGCGACCTGGAAGGCGTGCGCGGCTGTGTTCTCGACGCCGTTTGGCAGGCGCAAGGCAAAGGCTGCGGCCCAGGCTTCCTCGGCGTTTGCATTGGCGGCGATCGGGCGAGCGGCTACAAATTCGCCAAAGAACAACTGCTGCGCGATGTCGACGACACGAATCCGGTCCCGGAGTTGGCCGCGTTGGAAGCTCGCATTCTCGACCAGGCCAATCGACTCGACATCGGACCGATGGGATTCGGCGGCCAACTGACGGTCGGTTGCTGCAAAATCGCCGCCCTCAATCGCTTGCCGGCGTCCTTTTTCGTCAGCGTGTCCTATATGTGTTGGGCCTACCGTCGCCGCGGCGTCGTCCTGGATACCTCGGGCGATGTGGTGGAATGGCTTTATCAAGCGCCCGGTGAATTCGACCATGACTACACGGATGGCGAAGCACGCGTCCAACTCGGCGAGCGCGGCAAGCGCGCTATCCACCTTACGACGCCGCTGAGCGAAGCGGACGTGCGTGGGCTCAAAGCGGGCGACATGGTGCTTCTAAGCGGAACGGTCTTCACGGGCCGCGACGAAGTCCATAAATACCTGCACAAAGGCGGCGACCTGCCCGTGCTACGCAACGGGGTGATTTATCATTGCGGTCCCGTTGTTCTCGAAGAAAATGGCAAACAGCGCGTCACCGCCGCGGGACCGACAACGTCGATCCGAGAAGAACCGTATCAGGCCGACATCATCGCGCGTTACGGAATCAAGGCGGTCATCGGCAAAGGTGGGATGGGGCCAAAGACCTTGCAGGCCTGCAAGGATTACGGTTGCGTCTATCTCCACGCCATTGGCGGTGCGGCGCAGATTTACGCTCGCTGCGTCGAGTCCATCGACGATGTCTACCTAAAACAGTTCGGCAGCCCGGAGGCCGTCTGGCAGCTAAAAGTCAAGGACTTCCCGGCTGTCGTAACCATGGATGCGCACGGCCGATCGCTGCACCAAGAAGTCGCCGACGAGTCGAAGGGACGGTTGCAGGCCGTTCTGAATATGTGAATAAAATTTAATTTATTTTCGCAACGTCCGTTTTGTCGTATATACTGGTTTCATGAAAAGGAATCGGGGCTAGCTAGTAGTCCCTCCAGACTAAGTCAATGGGTGGCACAGACATTCCTGTCTGTGTGGGAACAGATGCATTTGCCTTTTGCTGCACAGACAGGAATGTCAGAGCCACCCATTGATTTAGTCTAGACGGGCCACTAGCCCCGTTCGTACACCGGGCCGGTTTCAGAAGCGAGGTAGGCAGCGTCCTCGTTTCTGGGCCGGCTCGGTTTTTTCGTTCCCAAGAGCTTCGATCCCGCCTCTACTTCGGCTCTGGAGGAACGGGTGCGCCGCGAAATAACATCCCTTTCAGAACGTTCTGCATTGTGTCCGAATCCGCAGTTCCTTCGAGCGTCATCGAGGAATCTTTTGAATCAAACTTGATCGCACGCATCGCCTTCGCCAAATTCTCGAAGCCCGGCTGTTTTTCGACGAACCCGGCGGTGACCTGCAATCCATCCGCCGAAGTTTTGGCTAGATTTTTCGCCCCGGCCGCGTCCTTGCTGGAGACCGTGGCCATGAATTTCACCAGTTCAGCCACATCCGCAGTCCCTTGTACCGCCTCGACGCCAACCTGGCTCAGAGTGGTGAATTTCGCCTCGAACCGACCCGTAGCATCGGCGGTATAGGAAGCGTTACAAATCATCTCGCCGGCGGCCGCCACACTCAAGGCATCGTCACCCTTTATTTTTCCGAATAAGTCGCTGAAGGTCTTATTCGTTAGCGTCGTGGTAGCCTTGCCAGCGGCCTTATCCATAGCGGCTTCTATGGTCGCTTTGCTGCCGGATAACATGGCATTTTCCTTGTCGAGCAGCGCCGCCCACATCGGCCCGCCGACAATTTCAAAAATCTTGGCGTCGCCGCGCGCGTGGACTTTGACAGCGCCGGCGTGGAATGAATTGATTTTCTCGATTGCCGCGTCCACTGCCTTGGCGTCAAAGCGGCCCTGGAACAGGACGCTCGGACCGTCGCCGCCGACCTTTTTCGGATCGCCGGGCGAGCCGAATGACGACGGATCCAGCATCAGAAAGATGAAATCGATATCCTTGCGCGGATCGAACGCCGCGGCCGCCAGAATCGAGGCAACCGGCTCTTCCTTGAGATGGCCAGCGACCATCGCTTCGTAGTTGCCTTTGTAAAGCGCCGACTCGAGAATCGGTTTGGTGTTCACCACCGCGATCGCAAAGGCGTTGTCCAAGACATACTTGTTGCTAATCCGAGCTGCGGGTGGTACCGGAGCGGCGTCGCCTGGACGGTTCGGCATGAACAAGCAAAGCGCAACGAAAAACACGAACGGCAGGGCAAGGCGCAGGCGCATCGCAGTAGCCTCCTCGGAGAAGTGGAATCGCCGCCGAAGTTCACGTCTTCGGCATTAACTTAAGATTACGGATGGAAGAGCGCTCTCGTCGAAGGTGAAGGCGTGGAATGAAAAGCGGACGATTTGGCCCTCCACGTTAGCGCGGCGGCACTGTCGCGGGCGGCGACGCTGGCTCCAGCTTTGGCTTGGCACCGTCGAGCCGCCACACGCTCAGCTTCATGCCGGAATCGCCATCTTCGAGCATAGCGGCCAGGTAACGGCCGTCTGGAGTAACGTCGATGTTACACGGTTGGCCGGCTGGCAGTGCGATCTGATGAGCGATCGAATCGCTCACTGTGTCCCAGAGATTGATACGGCTCGCTTTCACATCTTTGCTGTTGTCGCACGCGATCAGGTACCTCGGCCGCCCTGGGTGTAGAACATACGCGAAACGCTCATCGGCTGCTTCGTGCCGTTAGTAAGTGTCTGCACCACCTTGCGCGTTTCAACCTCACGGATCTCGATACTATCTCCAGGCGTCGGCCCAGATGCCAGGAACTTGCCGTCGGGGGTGAATGTCAGCGACCCGACGGGGTGGCCGACGGCGACTCGTTCGTGTGTGTTTTCCTCCCAGCGCCAGAGAACGAGTTCGTTGCGGTCGGAGAGCGCCAGCAGTTTGCCGTCGGGCGAGAACTGGGCGGCGTCGATTTGTGTGTGCTTGAATGGGGCGTCCTTGAGTTTCTTCGCGGTCCCGGTGTCCCATAGTTCGATCTGCCTGTCGCGGACCACGGCGACGACCTTTCCTCCCGATGCGACATCGAGCATTTGGCCGCACGAAGGAATCGTGGCTTTGGGTATTGGCGGCCACAGGTAGACGCCGACGTCGAAGGTTTCGGAGGGAGTTGCTGAGCGTTGCTCCATCGCCAGCCACTTGCGATCCGACGAGACCTTTATTGCCCCAATGGTGAACTTCCCGAGAACGATTCGACCCTGGATATGCCCATCCTTGATGTCGTGGAAGTCGATCGCTCCTTCCTTCGTCGCAATTGTGTAAAACGTGTAGTTGTTGACGATGACGAAGTGCGGGGAACTGCCCTTGGGTAACTGTTTATTGTACAGGTGTTTCGGCGACGGTTGGGCCTTTGGCTCCGCGGCGAGTTCCCATACGTGGACTTGGCCACTAAGGAGGACAGGCTTGGGATCAAGCTGGAGCCATTTCTTGTCGATCGCGCATCCAGCGAGTCGCTTACTGTCGGCTGAGAACGCGAGGCTCGCGTGAGGCTCGCCGCTGAAGTCGCCTTGCTGGTTGTGGATCGGTCTCATGGCGTTCGTTGGCTTCGCCTTCTCCCAAACGTAGACCTCGGCGCCCTGCTTGGCGCGGACGGAGGCGGCAATGTATTTGCCATCATCGGCGATCGCGACGGCCATGACGCGGCCGCCGAGTTCGACGCGGCGTGCTTCCTTCATCGTCTGTGCGTCCCACACGATCACCCGGCCGTCGGCGTCACCGGTCACCGCGGTGCTGCCTTCTTTCGACCAGGCGGCCGAAATGACGGTCGCGGTGTGGCCGACCATCACGCGGTTGCCCGGGCTGTCCTTTTCGTAGTCGCCGCAAACGTAGGCCCACAGGACATTCTTCTTCGTCTTCGCGTCGATGGGTCCGGTCATGATCGCCGAGCGGCCCTTCGGATCAACCGCGAGCGGCACGGCTGCCATATCCATAGGCTTCGCGCCTTTGGCAACGAGACTGATGGAAATGCCGCCTTCCACCACATGTAAGCCGCCCGCAGGCCCCGAGCGGACGTGATACCCGAACGCATCTCCGAAAGCGATCTTTGAAAATCGATGTTTTTCGGCCGCATAACCGGCGCCCGGCCTCACATCGTCGGGGAAGACTCCAATCGCCACGGGCGCACGATCCTCGGTCGTGACAGTACCAATAATTTTCCCCGTCCCGGCGTCCAACAGCGTCACGCCAGCTTTGGAGGTGGCGTAGACTATTTTCTGATCGGCCGAGTAGGCCACGGCCGCGTGCGAGCCGCCGACCTTGGACTTCCAGCGGTATGTTGGTGGATCGCTGGGGAACTGCGTGGCCATGACATCGCCGTTTGTGTCGCCGGAGAGCAATGTCTTGCCGTCCTTGGAGAATGCCACGGACACGGGTAAGCTGCTCTCATACTCGGCCGTGAAGTTTTCCTTCCACATTGTTCCAACCTTTGCCGCATCGGGTTTCGCGTCGGCCTTGGCCGGTGGTTGTTCGACCATCTTCTCACCTGGATTCCCAGGTCCGCTCGCGAGCATCAGGCCGCCGCCGGCCAGCGCCAATCCGAGTACGCCAACCACCAGCCACACCCTTAACACACCGAATCTGAGTGAACGCATGACACCCTCCGCCAAAGTTTTTGCTGTTATTGAGCCGCTGACTTGTCGGACCGAAAATGCTACTGCCTGCTTTGCCGTTTCCAGCACGAGCTGCGCGGGGACCGACGCCGTGGCTTGCGTGGCGATCATGGTTGACAATCCACCGACGCCGAGCGTGATACCACGTCGCCGCAACTGTGTCGCCAACTCTTCGCGAGCCTTCGCCAGGCGCTTCGTGATTGTCCCTTTCGCCAATCCCAACGACGCCGCGGCCCGCGCATGCGATTGCCCGCTCAAATCACAGAGCAGCAATGCTTCGCGCAGCGGCAACGGCAGGCGTGCGAGTTCCTCGTCGATGAGCTCCCAGAAATCGTGTTCGGGGGCCGCCGCTTCTACCTGTTCGGTCTTGGCGGCTGCCATTTCGCGCAATCTCCGCTGAACGATTTGACATCGAAGCTTCTTCGCGATGCGCAGAGCCACGGCATGCAGCCAGGGACCGATGCCACGATCCAGTTTCAGCGAGTGCGCCCGTCGAGCGAGGACGAAGAAAACCGCCTGAAAAGCGTCATCTGCATCGGTTCGATTGCCGAGAATTCGCTGGCAAGTGCCGTAAACGAGGGGGCCGTGGCGCTGGACAAGGACCGCGAAGGAGTCTTCGTCGCGGCTCGTGAGGAAGCGCGTGAGAAGGCTCGAATCAGGGTCGCACTCGCGCGCTCCTGTCCAGCGATCTAACATTTGCATCAGTGCTGCTTTCGGCATCGATGAATTCACCTTCGGAGAACTCGCCTTGTCTCTGCTATGAGTATCTGCCGGCAAAGTGCGAATCGCTCCTCGAAAATGGTCTAAATGGCAAATTTCGTTTGGCCGTTCGTTTTGAGATGACCGTTCCAACACGGCCGAGACGACCATTCTGGGCGAAGGCGTGTGGCGACGGTCCTGGTGTTTTCGGTTTGGCGCAAACGTTGGATGTGGTGTGGTGGAACGGACAGCTACGCCTGTCACTCTAATGGGGGCAAAGAGGCCATATTCCAGGCGCGTGCAATGCCATCTTTTCCTCCGGCCATGATGACGCCGGAGTCCGGGCTAAACCGCACGTTGAGAATGACGCCGTCAGAGGCGTGGAATGCGGCGACCTCTTTTTTCGAGTCGACGCTCCATATGCGCACGATCTGATCTTCGCCGGCGGAGGCGAACAGAGTCCCTTCCGGGTTGAAGGCCACTGACCAGACATCCTGGGTATGGCCATTGAGCTTGGCGATCTGACTTCCCGAGTCAAGATCCCACAGGCGCACGGTCCTGTCCCAGCCTCCGGAAACGAGGTAGCGGCCGTTCGGAGCAAAGGCAATTCCGTAAATGCCGCTCTCGTGGCCAATGAGCGTCAACATTGGTCTGCCATTGGAAGCATTCCAAATTTTGATAGTTTTGTCGCCGCTGGCGGACGCGATCGTCTTGCCGTCCGGCCCGAAAGCAACCGCGATGACCGGACCAGCGTGCCCTGAGATCGCAAGAGGAATCTCCTTGCCGGTACTGACGTCCCAGACTTTGACCATGCCGTCGCGACTACCAGTCACCAGGGTTTTCCCTTCGGGATCAAACGAGAGAGAACGAACCCCGGCGCTACTCGAGAGGGAGTGAACTTCCTTTTGTGTTTTCAGGTCCCAGATCACGGCATGGCCGTCGTCGCTGCCGGTGGCAAAATAGTCGTCTCGCGGCGACAGGGCGAGCGCCATATTGGGGCCTTATGAGCGTTCAGCGTCCAAAGCACTTTTTCGCCGGCGACATCCCAATACTTCACCGTGCCCTCGTCGGTTCCCATGGCTAGGTTTTTCCCATCTTTCGAGACGGCCAACGACCAAAGGGGCCCAGCGTTTCCTTTGTATATATGCAACGGCGTGGGAATTTTGACGTCCGGGTGACTCGGACGAGGCATGAGCAAGAACAGGGCCAGGGAGCCGATGAGCAACGTGGCCAAACCGGCCATGGCCCCCAAAGCGATGGTCTTGCGAAAGTGGGCCGCCCTTTTCTTCGGGCATACAAAAGTTTCGGATGACTTTAGTAGAGCCCAAAAATGTTCCAATTCATCCGCTACCTCTCGAGCCGACTGGAATCGATCTGCCGGCTTCTTGGCGAGCAGCCGATCGACGATGTGAACAAACCATTCCGGCATTTCTGGATTGCGTTCCTGGAGAGGGACCTGCTTGCCCTCGGTAACACCCTTCAAAACGGCTAAAGGCGTCTTGCCGTTGAAGGGCGGCTCGCCGGCCGCCAATTCGTAGAGAACGACTCCAAGACTAAATAGGTCGGACCGCGCGTCCAGTTCTTCGCCATTAGCCTGTTCGGGGGACATGTAAAGCGGAGTACCCGCGACAAGACCCGTGCGGGTCAGGCGCGAATCGTCGGCGGCGCGGGCCAAACCGAAATCGGTCAACTTCACGCGCCGGCCCGATCGTTCGAGCAGGATATTGCCGGGCTTGATGTCTCGATGGATGAGGCCCTTCTCATGGGCGGCTGCCAATCCCGCGGCAGTTTGCATGCCGATGCTGACGATCTCTCCCAAAGATAGCCGGCCCTCTCGTTCCAGTCTCTTCTCCAACGATTCGCCGGAGATAAGATCCATTACGATGAAGGGAATGTCCTTTTCTTCATCGTGTTCAACCTGGTAAACGGCCACGACATTTTCGTGATTGATCGACGCCGCCGTTCGCGCTTCACGACAAAAGCGCTCGGCGGCAAACTCATCTTTGGACAATTCTGGATCAAGCACCTTGATCGCGACGTCACGTTCCAAACAGGTGTCGACGCCGTGAAGAACGACGCCCATGCCGCCGCGGCCAATGACGCGGAGGATGTTGAAGTTGGCCAGGCTGCCCAAATGGCTGCCGTCTTCAGGCGGGTTCAAGAATGCGAGAGAGACTTCGCCACGCGATTTTGGCTTGCCATAATCGACCACTGCCACGGCTTGTTCTGCTTTCCGCAGCGCGGACCAATAGGCGGAGCTTGAATCGGGCACTTTGAGAGCGGGCTGGTCTAAAATGGTGGCTACAATCGAGCCGCCGCCGCTCGCCAAAGCCTCCAACGATTGCTGACATGAGGAACAATGGTCCAAATGCGAGACGACCGCGAGTTGATCCGAGTCCGGACCGGAATGATCCAAAAGCTCGCACAATTCCGCGGAGCTAGGACAGTGGCAGGATACGCTCATAGCTCGTCCTCTTGCATGCGTTCGATTTCTTGCCGGAGGCGCGCGATGACTCGGCTCTTGGCCACGTATACCGCCCCCACCGAAAGCCCGACTCGGCTCGCCACGAGAGCGGCCGACCGGCCCTCCAGCGATGTTTGAACAAAAGCATCCCACGTCGCGGATTGAAACTCGGCTTTGACACGTTCCATTGCTTGCGCCGCCAGTGAACGCTGATAATCGGCTTCCCAATCGGCCGACAAGGCACTTCCCGAATCTGCTTGTTCTTCCAGCCGCCGTTGCACGCGCAAGTCGCCCGAACCCTGCACGCGCCGGGCACGGCCTTCCGTGAAATTGAAGACTTTGTTCCGCGTGATGGTAAAGAGCCAGCCGCGAAAGGTGCCACGCGCTGGGTCGTATTCCATCCGCGGAACCGCCAACGAAACGGAGCGCAGGACGTCTTGCATCAAATCGGCGGCATCGGCATCTTGCAGGCCGCGCTTGCGAGCGAAGCCATAAATAATGGGCGCATACAGACGCACAAATTCGCGCCAGGCACCGGCGTCGCCGCCGTCACGCAAGCGAACCAGCAAGCTAGCTCGCGTTGCCGGTGATTCTTGCATTCCTTGTCCTCGTGGCGTCGGTCTAGATGAAATTGTCCTCCGCCATTATATCCCGACTCGAATCGCCGACGCTGCTATCCGGCGAAAGCCGCGGCAACAGTCGCTCGCGGAACAAGACCCGATTGCGACAAATTCGATGCAGCTCGCGTGGCGGCCGGCAGACGAACCGTCGCCGAATAAAGGCCGCGCTTGACGGCGAAAGATCGCTGTTCCTCGGCCAGCTGTCCAATTCGCTGTGTGACCACCGTCGACAACGATTGAGGCACGAACTTCCGCAGAATCAAAAGCGTGGCTTTGCGAAGCGACTGTTCCATCAGCGTGCTAAGCGACAGCAGTGTCGAAAAGCGAAACATCCGCTGCCAGCGAAGATCGGCCGCGAGTACCACTTTCAACGTTCTCCACACCTCGAGTTCGAGTTCCACGGAAATCGGCCGCAGCCCGGCAGTCTTGAGAATCTTGAGAGCCGACTCGGTCCATTGCCCCGCCAAATCCTCTATCGACAGCTTGTGATCCTTGACCGCGTTCATAGCCGGAACTCCAAAGAGAAACAGTGGAGGCCGTGTAGTCGCGTCCTCCTAAAGAGGAATACCGGCGGGAAAGTTGAGTCTTACAAGGAAAAAAGGATTCTGATTGAAGGGACTGGCCTGCGTCATTAAACGTGAGCCGAAGGGAACCAGAGGAATTCGTTTCATTTGCCCCCAGACTCCGCCACGGAAGCGTGGGCGCCAAAATCAAACAACATAAGCACGGCCGCTATGTTGCTGTTCAGCTACCATGATCATGCGAGAGCCTTTGCGTCAAGCGACTGGGGGTTTTGCTGCGTTATTGCGTTTGTTCACCTATTATTTGTCCTCTTCGCATAGCCCCTTTTTGGGTTGTTTTGAGATTGATTTGCGGGAGCGCCTTTGCGGATAGGCTCTAAACTTTTGAGTCGCTTAACGAAACAGTTCCGAAATCGGCGGGGTGGTGTGCCGCGACATCGGCGAATTTATGTCGAGGGCGGTAAATACTGTCGCCGCCACTTCTTCGGGCGTCACCGGACGATCGGCCGGCTCCGCACCGCTGGTGTCGGACGAACCGATAACTTGACCACCACGCACCCCACCGCCGGCGAATAAGATCGACCAAACGCCCGGCCAATGATCGCGACCGCCGCGAGGATTTAAGTGAGGCGTGCGTCCGAATTCGCCCGTGGCCAGGACGAGGGTATTGCCGAGTAGGCCGCGTTGGTGCAAATCTTCCAATAATGCGCTGTAGGCAATATCGAACATTGGGCAAATACGATCGCGGTAATCATCTAGCGTGACACCGAGTGAGCCGCCGTCGGCATGGCAGTCCCAGCTGAGTTCGTTGAAGACGGTGTCGAACATATTCACAGTTACAAAGCCAACGCCGCGCTCGACGAGCCGGCGCACCAATAGACACGACTGACCAAAAGTGTTTCGACCATAGCGATCGCGCAGTTGCTCTTTCTCCGTTGTGATGTCAAACGCCTGTTTGTTTCGGCCGGAGAACGCTCGAAATGCGTCGCCAGTCAGGTCGCGCGGGCTGGTCCAACTGTTGGGATCGGCGTGGAGAAGGAACGGCTCATGCTCAGCTCCCAGATGGCCAGCGCCTTGGCCATGGCTCACGCGGACGCCCGTGTGGCCGAGCGGTGTCGGCAGGACGACGAACTGCGGCAGCTCTCGCCGCCCGCGCCGGCCGACAAGACGGCTCCATAATGCGGATGCTCTTCGCCGTTGCGGAACAGCCGGCCTGTCTGCATCAACTGATGGCCCGACTCGTGAATCGGGGCGGCGCCATGATGCATCGACCGGACGATGGCGTACTTGTCGGCCATCGTTGCCATGCGCGGGAAATGCTCGCAAATCTCGATGCCGGAGACATTCGTCTTGATCGGCTTAAATGGTCCGCGAACCGAGTCTGGCGTATCGGGCTTGAGGTCCCAGGTATCGAGCTGGCTCGGCCCACCGACGAGGTTGATTAGGATGCAATTGGTGCCGTTGCTCTGATCTGCTCGCAGTGGCGTGAAGTCCGCGAGCTCCAAGCCGGCGGCACCTGCGCCAAGGGCGCCGACACGCAAGAAATCACGGCGACTGAGGTCCGTGCCATGACCCGGATCTTCATTTCCCGCGATATTCAGCATGGAGCTATCCTCTTCGCGCCGGTGGTTCTGGAACGATTCTCATATTATCCGCGCGCCGCTCGGATGCAATCATAAAGCGAATCCCATCGGACTGCCCCGTCTATTAATTTTTTCGCTTGAATATACGCAATCGAGCCGGAAGACATTCGGCGTCGATGGTATCGATCCCATCGCTTGGCACACAGAAAAATTCGCCGTCGGTATGCACAGTCAACGGTTCAGCGGCTTCGACGGCGACGTGTCGGCAGCGGCCCTGGCGGAGACTGGGATGGTCGTCTGGAAGATTTCCAAAAAATAAAGCCGGAACAAGGCCCGGAAGATGTCGCCTCTTAAGAGCGCCGATATGGAGATAGTCGAATAAGCCATCTTCGAGCGACGCTTTTGGCGCGACGACGAAATTCCCCTCACGTTGACCGAGAGCCAGACTCAAACCCAAGGTTGCTTGGTGCCTAAGGTCGCCGTCGATATCGACGGCCATCGGTATAGCGCGGAAATGAAAAATCAGCGCGCGAAACAGTGCCAGACCATACAGAAAGATTCCTTGCAAGCGCCGGATTTTCCGCGACTCCAGCGTTACTGAGCCGTTGAAGCCGAGACCGAGGCCATTCAGAAAAAATCGTTCGCGCGTGCCTGATCGAACAACGCCAACGTCGACCAAACGGGGCGCGATCGCCGAGTCCGGGCACTCCCACCAGTCAGCGCCTATGCCGAGCGAGTAGGCGTAGTCGTTGGCCGAGCCAATCGGCAAGACGGCCATCGTGACCTCTCGGTTCGCCGACCGCAGAATGCCATTTCCGACCTCGTGAACCGTACCATCGCCACCCGCCGCCGCGACGATGGGAAACCCTTCTTGAACCGCGGCGAAGGCCAGCTCGTCGGCATGGCCCGCTTGCTTGGAAGCGCGAAACTCAGCGCGGGCGCCGAGAATCTGGCGCATGCGCCGCATCCGAGCGGTTGCTCGCCCGCGGCCAGCTTGAGGATTATAAATGACGCAAATATCGGCCTTTGGCATAACAAAATCCAGGGGCAAACCGATCGAAGCGCCCTTTTCGTTATACTTGATTCGACACGGACCACATACTTCAACCTGAGATCGATTCGATGGCGCGGCGAGCGGAAGCAATCGAAGTATCCCCAGGCATCGACGGATTACTCGTAATCGACAAGCCGGGTGGCATCACGTCGCGCAATGCGGTAGACCAAGTTATCGGCTGGTGCCCGCCTGGAACGCGCATCGGTCACACCGGCACCCTCGATCCGTTGGCGACAGGCGTGCTCGTTCTGTGCTTCGGCAAAGCGACGCGCCTGGCCGATTATGTTCAACGCATGAGGAAGACCTATCGCGCGACTTTCATTCTCGGTGCGCAGCGACACTGACGACGCCGATGGCCAAATCACGCCGAGTAGCACGGTGGCGCCGCCCGACCTGGAAAAGTTGCGCAGCCACTTGAGCGATTTCGTGGGCTCGATCGAACAAACTCCACCCGCTTACTCCGCCGCGCGAATCGAAGGACGGCGTGCCTACGACCTTGCCCGCAAGGGCCAAAATGTGGCCCTTGCACCGCGGACAGTACAGGTTTATGGGATCGACATTCTTCGCTTCGACTACCCTGAGCTAGAATTGGAAGTCCACTGCGGCAAAGGCACCTACATTCGATCGATCGCCCGTGACCTGGGCGAGCGCCTCGGCTGCGGGGCCTACGTAAGCCAGCTCAGGCGGACCCAAGTTGGGCCGTTCCTGGCGGAACACGGGCGAGCCCTCAGGCCTGCAAAACGAATCGAAGCGCACGATTTATTACCGCTCCACTTGGCGCTCAGCGACCTGCCGCGCTTGACCCTAAAGGCGCCGGAATTGACAAGCCTGAAACATGGTCAGTATCTGGAAATGCCGCCTATTTCGGAGGAAATCACGAATGAATCCGAGTTTGCGATTTTCAATGAGGAAGGCGCGGTGCAATTAATCGCGCGGTTGGACCGACAGACAAACCAACTCCACGGCGAGACGGTATTGCATCGCTAAGGACTCGCGCCAAAACAAGTTGCCGGCCATCGCCGCCGAAATGCCGTAGTTCTTGGCCAGGGCGAAACCAAATTCGGTAACTTATTTTGGCGCAAATCCTAATTCGCCGCGTGGGATCGTCGCTATCCGCCTTTACAGAAACCCCTCACAAAACGTTCGCAACGCCTGTTCAGGGTAGAGAACAAACGAATAATCCCGCCTGCGCAAAACCTCATCGTCCGCGAGTTGCAGCTGGTATAGCTCCAGCTCGCGCCGCAACTCCGTCTCCTGCTCGCGCACCAATTTCCGCAGTTTCTCGTTAACAAGACGAATCCCACGATTACGTTCGCGCCGCGCCTGTTTCGCTTGCGGCCGTTGCTCAATCCATGCCTGCTTTTCAGCGACGAGGTGCTTGCCAGTTTCGACGGTCAGGTGCCGTTGCGGATTGAAATGAAGATCACGGACCAGATGCTGTAACTTCTGTCGTCCTTGTTCGTTGGCACCGCTCGTCGGCAACGGCGGGTATAGCGTCGCACTCAGGATCAGATATTCCGGTGGCACGACACCATAAAAGCGCTTGGCGATAGCGTCGGTCAACTCATCGTATTTGCCGCCGCCGATGCCGTGAACGAAGAGGTCGCCCAAAAAGAGCCGGGAATAGAGCGTCGTGGTCAGGGCGCGCGTTCTGACCTTGAAGCCCTGCTCTTCCAAATCTCGCCAGGATTGGATTGCATTGCGCGGACACTCACACAGCGCGCTTATGCTTGGCCATGTCTCCGATCCCGACCGCAGTTCGACGCGATCTGGAATTACCTTAGCGAAAAGCCGTCCTCGGCTCGTCGCACGGGTGCGCCATCCCCAAAAAGGCAGTTCCAGCCAGCCGTCCTCCTGCGTCAGGTCTGGCACAGGGTGATTTCGGCTGCGAATGCGGTGCTGGCGTCGATGTTCGCGCACGCATTCGTTGTAGATGGAGTGAAACCGCGGCAAGTCAGCCAGAATGTGGCACACAAACCAGGCGAACGATTCCGTCTTGCAGAGATGACTGATTGGCAATTCCAGATTATGACAGCCCCAGCTGCGTTCCAGACTGCGCCGAGCCGCGGCGAAGCATTCGCCTATGATCGAATTTCGCGACGCACTGCGTTCGACTTCGCTCCAGACTCGCGTCAGCAACGGTTCGAAATTCCAGCCTTCCATGATCGACAGGACCTGCTCCGGAAAGGACTGAAATAGGCTCTTGTCCTCGAACCGGCGCTCCTCATACGTCGCTTCGCCGGACCAGCGATCGAACGGGACATTTTGTATTTTCGGCCGACCATTGGACTGAGCCGGTGGCACTGGCACGCGGATGGAGGTGCTTTTCAGAGTATCATTGTCGACAATCAAATTGAGCGTCGTAGCCTGATGAGCCTTGCCGAGATTTGCGAGCGCGAAATTCTTAACCCACACACCGGGATGAAATAACTCCGGCTGATGCCCAGCCATGATTAGCGGGCCGAGCCGCCGTTCCGGAATTGGCTCGTCGAGCCATCGGTGATAAGCGTCGGCCGCCTCGATCGCCTCGCGCTGCGCCGAGGTACGCAAATCTTGCCATGTACTACCAAGAAAGAGCGCTGACGCGCTGCTAAAGCGATCTTTATTGATCGCTAACAAACGGCCAACCTCCGACAATGGCGGCACTGCGACGCTCGCGCCATCTTCCTTCGGCGCCCGCGGCACGATCCGCTCGCTCACGAACAGCTCCGCTTGCAAAACAGGCTATCTGCCCAACATGAAGACGGCGGCAAGGCCTCCTGCTTACGTGCCGCGCACTCCGCTTCCGCGCTGGCGATGACCTTGCGATAATGTGTCAGGCGCTCGTTTTCATCATTAAGGATGCCGCCGAACGTCCGTGAGGCGTCAAGATAGACGCGCGGGACGGCGACTTCCTTGATCCGCAGTTTGGCGCAGGCGGCTTGTACCCATAGTTGCAGGGGCATTCCCCAACCAGTCTCCGTGATATGCAGCTTAGCCAGCGCTTCTTTCCGATAGGCCTTGAAACCACAGAAGGAGTCGGTCAGATTCAGGCCGTATTGCTGATTTAGCTCGTTGGTAATGATCTGATTGATACGGCGACGGTCGTGCGGCGCTTCGGTATCCTGGCGAAAATCGCGGAGATAACGGCTGCCGGAAACGATGTCGGCGTCGTGAATCGCTTCCAACAGCATCGAGATGTGCGCAGGCTCATGTTGGCCGTCGGCATCGGTCGTGACGAGAACGTCTATCTCTTGGCGAAGCGCATATTTGAACGCGGAGATCAAAGCGGCGCCGTAGCCCATATTCTTCGGATGAGAGATGACCTCAATATCTTTATGACGTTCGAGGATTTCCGCGGTATGGTCTGTCGAACCGTCGTTGATGAGTAGTATGCGTGGGCAGAATCGCCTCACTTGCTCGAGGACGGCCTCGATCTGCCGTTCTTCATTATAAACAGGGATCGCCGTTAGAAATCGCATAAGGAGCGGCTCCTGCGCAGGGGGTATCCTCATTCAATCTACATTGTAAGAGTCTGTTCCTCGATATGTCAAAAAAGGCCAAGCTTGACGTGAGTCCACTCGACCGAGAATCAGCCATGAAATCGAAACCATCCGCCAAATCAGAGAAGCCAGACCTGATCTGCCATCCTTTGACGAGCGCACGATGGAACGACTTTGAAGAGTTATTCGGCGCTAACGGTGCCTGCGGCGGCTGTTGGTGCATGTCGTGGCGACTCGCGCGCAAGGACTTCAATGCCCAAAAGGGCGCCGGCAACCGCGCAGCCATCAAGGCGATCGTCGATGCCGGCATCGTTCCAGGGCTCTTGGGCTACATTGATGGAATCGCGGTCGGCTGGGTTTCCGTCGCGCCGCGCGAGACGTTCCCGGCCCTGGAGCGGTCGCGCGTCCTCAAGAAGGTGGACGACACGCCAGTCTGGTCGGTTTCCTGCCTGTTCGTGAAGAAGGGGTATCGCAAGCAAGGAGTGAGCGTGCAAATGCTTCGCGGCGCGATCGATTTTGTCCGGGATCAAGGCGGAACGGTCATCGAAGGCTATCCCGTGATCCCAAAGCCGGATAAGGATCTACCCGCACCATTCGCCTGGACCGGCTTGCTGCCGGCGTTTCTAAAAGCCGGCTTCGCCGAGTTCGCCCGCGGATCCGAAGCGCGGCCAATCGTGCGGCACTATATAGTGGCCAATCAATAAGATGCAGTCCGGAAAGTTCGATGCGATGCCTTGGCACTCCAAAGCTGAGCCATCATCGCGCAACCAGGGGCCAGCAATTATGAGAAAACGACAAAATTTCGTTTCATTCGGCCCCCCCACAACCCCTCCGAACGAATTCACGTTTTCCTCGCCGCGCTGTAACTTCTAAGTGGACAATGACTTAAATCATTCACGCGGAAATCATTCATTCGACCTGTTCTGCAACGCAAACGCAGTGTTTCTTGCGGCCTGAAAGTATTTCAATTTCTCCCACAAAAAACGTTGCAAATTGCTCTCCCCAAAGGCACGCACAGTTGGTCAATTGATGATTGTGACCCTGTCGATGGAGGATATTTTGGAAACGTGAAACAATCGACTTGTACCAAGTTGCGCCACATAATACCTGTTTGTTTTTTCAATTCAAAGTTTGGCTGCAAAAAGTCCTCATTGGATGGCCAGCCAAGTGCTGCATTATTTGCCAAAATGCTTGCGCTCAAAGAGACTGCCCCACCGGGCCTCGTTTAGCCGCGAGCCGCCGGCGAGCGCTCGTCAAACAGGGCCAGCGCTCCCCTTTGGGCCGCGGCTAAACAAGAACTTTCCTCCGCTTTGCATGACTAGGCGTGATGGTCCCTTCCCGTGCCCCCGGCTGACCATCAAACACCAAATGTTGCACTGACGCGCGACTCCGGCGAAAGGCCGCAGGCCTCGACGAGCGCACTGCTCATGCATCGAAACGCCGCCGGGCCTGCCTCTTAATTCCGCGCAGTTCTGCGCCGTTACCCACGGATCATCTAGACTTACTAGAACCCCAAATCAGGTTTTTGGACCCGAGAACCCATCTTTGGCTTGATTCTGAAATTATGCCACGCATGAATTTCAGGAGGCACTCAGCTGCGCTATTTTGCGCGAATTGAGCGATTTTGGCACACAATTTCATCGTTTTGCATCTCGATCCACCCATCCACGAGAGCCAGCAATCGCTGCTCACGAAAATTTTGTCGTCGACGTAAACCCTTATATAGCAACTCATTGCTGTGATTCATGGACGGAATATTTTAGCAAAACTTGACAACGCCGAGCCGTTAGGCTTAGAATTAGCCTTTGTAGGGATATACCTCGCCAGACAAGAATTGTGGTTATCGGGGGGTCACAGGTTCGAGCCCTGTTGCGACCAAAGTCATAATTCTTGCCGGCTGAGGCGGTTATTGCATTCTCTCCTGGGACTGGAAAGTGCGATAACGAATGATTGAAGTAGATTATGTTTATCTACTTTGTAGTCATTCGGGTCGCATCGTGAGGGGATTGCAGCTTCATTTACCCACCCCGTCTGATCGCGCGGATTTTCCTTTTTGTCCGCGTATTTCCTGAATGACCGAATGAATTAAGACTCTGTCGCTAATGAAGCGCAGCCGTTCGGTGTTTGCATTGCCGCAACTACCGCGTCTCCGCATTTCGTTGCGACTTCGACGAGTTCCGTCGTGCGCCGATTCCATCGCCGCTCGCTGAGCCTTCGTCACCCCGTTTTTCCCTTTTAGCCTTGTGGGCTTTTGCGAAGCCCCAAAGAGTTTGTCAAAAACACCAACCCAAATTGGTGCCCGGACAGGCTCCGTCTATTCGCAAAAAACACCAATCGAATTGGTGCCGGGACAGGCTCCGTCCATTGCTTTTTGTGATGTGTCGCTGTTGACGTTTCTAACTCTATTTCTTCGAGGTACTCGCATGTCTCCAAACTCAGTCGCACGCAAAGCCAAGAATCGTTTTGCCCAAAGCCAATTTTCCAAACCAAGGAAGTCAACGCTTATGGAAAAGCGTCAACTCCTGTTGGAAGAGCTTGAATCGCGGACATTAATGGACGCGAATCCTGTTGCGACCTTGACAGTGCCGCCGAATGCGTTAATTGGATCGACATTCAATGCTTCCGTCGCATTGACAAACACCGGCAATGCAACCGGCTATGCTCCTTATGTCGACGTTTATTTGCCCTCGACCGGCGATCAACCGAATAACCAGGGCGTCACGTTCAAGAGCGCAACATACCTCGGTCAGAACGTAACGCCGATCATCCTCACCTTCGACGCTTCCGGTCATGCCAAGTCTCCTTACGGTGTCGACAGCAGCGGCAACCCGCTCATTCTCACCGGAACTCCAGGCGACCAGGTTGCCGTGTTCCAGATGCCCTTCGGAAGTTTCACGAACGGCCAACCACCGGCAACATTGAATTTGACGCTCAATATGAGCGACCACGCCTTCGTCGCCCAGCCGATGAATATCTCGGCCGATGCCGGGTTCGCCTATGGCGATTCACCAGTCTTCATGCCAGCCACAGACCCGACAATCGTAGGCGCTCAAGCGACCGCCCCGATCGACCCAACGGTCCTAATTTTGAAGAAGATCTACCTCGGCCCCGAGCAGGAGACGGCCACAGGGCCGAACTTCAAGCACCAGTACGAACTGGACGTGACGGTTGCCAATGGTCAAACGGTAACAGCCGACGACCTCAAAGACCTGCTGCCGAACAACATGCAGTTTGTAAGCCTCGATTCGGTAACGTTCTCTGGAGCAGGAAACAGCGGCGCAACGTGGACGCCGAACACGCTGCCCTCGACCAGTACTCCCGGTGGAACGATTGATGGAACCATCAGTTCCCTCACCGGAGACGGCAACGTCGATGCGAAGTTGCTCTTCACGTTCTACATTCCCGAATACGACAACACGAACGCGGACGTCCTGCCCCTAAGCTCTGGTGCCTTCGAGCCATCGGTAAACAACGCCTCCGTCGCCGGCACCTACAAGCCGTTAAACACCAACGATCCCGCGGCCAACAAGCCGATCAGCGCGACAGCGCAAGACAAGATCACGGACAAATCGATCGCCATTCAGAAGGGCGTTACCAACCTGACCCACCCTGGCGACACCCAGCCCGGCGATATTCTCAAATACACGCTCAATTTCCAGGTATCCGATTTCTTCGCCTTCCAACAGGTCCTGTCGCAGGACCTGATTTCTGACGGTCAACTGATTTACGACCCCGCCGGTTACACGCCCTCAATCACGTACACGCAGCACGGTTCAACGGTCAGCGGCGCCTTCACTCCTTCCAACTGGAACTTTACGCCGCAAGATACGACATCAGGAATCACGACGACGACGTTCAACGTTTCTCAGCAGGTCAGCGACCTCGGCAACGCTACTGGCGGCCGATTGCTGGCGCGTCGATCCCTAACGGCGGAACTGGCGGCGCTGATCCAAATCCGCTACCTACCTTCTCCGGGACGACCGGAACGATTACGTTCTACACCCAGGTGCAGAACTTCTACACCTACAATCCGACGGCACCTGCTGGTTTTGCCAAGGCACCGGTCGTCGAAGGCGACAACCTGACTGACACCGTCACCATTGGCCACACCCCAGGCTCTTCCGCGGGAACGGGCGACGTCCTCAAATTCCAGGATGCCTCGACCGACACTGGTACGCCTCAGACTGACGACAGTGCGGCCAGCATCGGCCTCATTCGCGGCAACTTGACAAAGACCGTCTACGCCGTGAACGGAGTGACGAGTTACGCCACAGATAGTCAGGGTCATGCTCTGGTGAAGCCGGGCGACCTCGTGACATACGAACTAACCTATACGCTGCCCCATAGCGATATCGTCGACTATAGCCTGTCGGACTACCTGCCATTGCCGGTATTCAATACGAGCATGGCGCCGAACAACTCGCTGACTCACGTGTCTACAGTTTCGGCCACTTTGGCCGCCCCTGGAACATGGGCCTTTGGTTCCAATGACACGTTCAACGCCAAGTCCGGCATCGTCCCGACCGTCACCGACAACACGACGGCCAATAGTTTCACGTTCACCTATGGCGACTACAAGGATCCAGCCAACCAGCCGTCTGAGTCGGATATTCTCTTCACGGTTCAGGCAACGGACGCCAAGTTCTCTGATGGGCTGTTCCTGACCAATCAGGGAAGCGAAGACGAAGGCTCGGAAACCGGTGGCACCCAGCACCTCGACGCGATCGTCATGATCAAGATGGAGGAGCCAAACCTTTCCATCACGAAAGGCGTCGTCTCGACGAGCGACAAAAACGGCGTGTTCAGCCCCGGCACCGTTGCCCCTGTGAGCTTCAACGCCCCAGGCACATCCGGCACGGGCTTCACCGGAACGATCGACTCCACGGGACTGGCCAGCCATCCGATCGACAGCAATCTAAGCAATGTCCAGGCTAGCGATCTCGTTCGCTTCGCTGTCGCCGTTCAAAACAAAGGTACCGGTCCTGGCGGAGCCTTCAACGTCACTCTCAATGATACAATCCCGACCGGCTTCCAAATCCCGGCCGGTGGACTTCATTTCTCGATCACCGACGGCGCTGGCAACGTCTTGGCCTATACCAAGCCGGACGGCAGCGCGGCAACCCCCGCCGATTTCTTCACGAGTGGCGGAATCGAACTGGTCGACCCCTCTTCGACTCAAGGTAGCCTGGCCGCATACAGCCCGTCAAGCGGAGCGAATGTGGTCATAATCACCTACGACCTCCAGGCCGAAGGGACGACCGGCGCCAACCCTGTACAACCTCTGGAAAACCTCAAGAATACAGCCGAGATAACGAACTACGCCTCTGAGCCAAACGGCCCAACGTTTACGCCGACGCCCCTCAGCAACTCCAGCACGGTAACCATCGCCGCACCCACAACTACGAAGACACTGGCTACGGAGAATGTCCCGAGCGTCACGGGTCCAGGCAATGTAGTTATCGGCGAAGTTGTGACCTACACGGTAACCGTGACCGTCCCTCAGGGCGTCACAAACAATGCCGTCGTGACCGACACGCTCCCGGCAGGCCTCGGTTTCATTGACGGCACCGCCGCCAGCGCGACTTCGGGTGTGAGCTTTACGGGTTCCGGGTCGGCCTCCGATGTCGGCCAGGTCATCACGTTTACGCTTGGAACGATCACGGACAGCAATACCACGACCGACGGCTCGAACCACGACACGATCAGCTTCACCTACCGAGCGATCGTTTTGAACGTCACCAGCAACAAGGCTGGAGTCACGCTAACCAACAACGCGGTCCTGACCTACAAAGACGGCAATGGCAATCCGGAAACCGAGAATGCTGCCAAGGCTTCTACGACCATCGTCGAGCCGAAAGTAAACATCAACAAGACGGTCAAAGTAAATGGCGTAGCTGGTGGAACCGGCGATGCCGGCGATCCAGTCGTGTACACGATCGTATTGAATCACGACGACACGACGCCCAATGCCTACGACCTGAACCTCACGGATCCGATTCCTGGGTTGATTTTGAACCCGACGATTACGTCGGTAGTCGACTCGGCCAGTTTGGTCGGCGCCTCGAACTTCTCCCTGTCCGGCAATAGCTTGACGACGGCGACCGAGTTCAACATGCCGACCGGGTCCAATCGGACGATCACAATCACGATCAGCGGCACCTTGACTAGCACGCTCACACCGGGCCAGGAAATCGACAATACGGCCGACGTTAAGTACGACGACTTGGGTCGCCCCGTGACCGCTACTTCCCCCAACGACGTCGCGGATTCGACGTTTCGGACAACCGACGGTCAAAGCACCGCGAAATTCTATGTTAATCCTGCAACGCCGACGAAGAGCCTGATCACGACTTCGGAGTCGTCGACCACGGGAAACAATGTAGCAGTCGGCGAGATCGTTCGCTATCGCCTGGCGGTACGCATCCCGCAATCGTCCACTTTGCCGAGCTTCCAACTAGCCGATTTGCTGCCAGCTGGAATGTCCTTCCTCAATGATGGCACCGCCGACGTCGCATTCGTCACGCCGACCTCGGGCGGCCAGATTCAATCCACCGGGAGTGTTGGGCTGTCTGGAGCCGGTTTGAATTTCACTGGGAACTACACGAGTGCAAGTCAACTCAGCGGCATCACGCCGACCGTGGCCTTGCCTGCAGGCAACATCAGTGTGGCGGCCAATGGCTCACCCACCTTTAGCCTGGGTGATCTCAACAATACGGCCCGCGATCTCAACTACGAATCGTTCGCTATCGTTGATTTCAACGCCCTGGTCGACAACGTCGGCGGCAACGTCGATGGCACGAAGCTGGATAACAGCTTCAAGGTGTTGTCCGGCGGGTCGTACCTCAACAATGGGAACGCCTCCAACACTGTCGAAGTAGACGTTGTCGAGCCAAAGCTCTCGCTCGTGAAGTCTGTCGTCACCTCCGCTCCGTTCCAGGCTGGAACGAACGTCACCTATCAAGTTGTACTGACCAACACCGGTGACGCCACCGCATTCAATGTTGCGTTGAATGACTTGCTGCCGAGCTATGAATCCACAATTTCCAACCAGATAGTTGTTGGCTCGACGCCGCCGGGAGTCACGGTGAACTTCGCGTCCACCAACAGCGGGATCACGGATTCGATCAATCAATTGGCTGTTGGCCAGTCGCTGACGGTGCAGTTCACGACGCAATTGCAGCAGAATGTCACGCCGGCTCTGACCGTCACGAACACGGCCCAGTCGAACTGGACGAGTTTGCCGGGCACTAACGGTACGACCGGCAACGGCACTGGCTCGAATACGCCGGGTACCCCGGGCTCTTCGACCGGCGAACGGACCGGGCCGCTTTCCTCCTCCGATAACGTCAACACCTATACCGTGAGTGGATCGGCACCGCTCTCGATCGCTATTCCCTCGAATCTTACAAAGACGGCTGTTTCGGGTTCCGTCAGCCAGGTGACGCTGCCGAGTGTCGTGGTCGGCGAGAATGTCACCTACGATATGACATTCACCCTGTCCGCCGCGACGTATTCGGCTGGCCTGTCACTTAGCGATCTTCTGCCTTCTTCCGGCGTGAGTATGACCTATGTCAGCTCCAAGGTCGACGCCATTGGCGCGGCCATCAGCGGATCGGCGTTAAGCATCGGCGGCTCGGGCACTGGCTCCGGTGCCTCAGCCACGTTCAATTTTGGCAGTGGCGTTGTGGTCGCCCCGAACGTCAGCGGTTCCAGTGCCTACCAGATCACGGTCGAAGTTACAGCACACGTTGACAACGTGGCCGCGAACAAGGATGGGGCGACTCTCACAAACAACGCTACTTTGAATTACGGCAGCGGTACGCTGACTGCATCGGCCAAGGTCAATGTCGTCGAACCCAAGCTGCAAATCGTTAAGTCGGCTAGTGTGGCCAAAGGCGACGCTGGTGATTTGGTTACCTATACGGTCGTCGTATCGCACGCGGTCGGGTCGGATGCTCCAGCATTTGATGTCAATGTCAGCGACCTGCTTGTCCCGGGCGCCGTTCTCAAGGTCGGCTCGGTCACGACTTCGCAAGGTACCGTGATCAAGGGTGACACGGCCGGGGATACATCGGTCGCGATCAGCGATTCGCTCCTGCCTGTCGGTCAATCGATCACAATCACGTATCAGGCGACTTTGCCGAAGACCGCGGCACCGGGCAGTACGGTGACGAACACAGCCTCCCTTGCTTACGATCACGGACCATCGACGCGACCGGACTCGGGGAGCGCAACTGCCAACGTCGTTATCAATACGAACGACATTTCGGGATTTGTCTTCCTGGATCACAGCAAGGCCGGCGACTACTCTTCGTTGACCAACCTGCCCGGGGTGACGATAACGCTGACCGGCACGGATTACTTGGGCAATACTGTTAGCATCCCCGTAGCCACCAATAGTTCCGGCTACTACGACATTCCGAACCTGCGTCCGGGCAATTACGTACTAACGGAAACGCAGCCGCCGTATTATCCTGGCAAGGACGTACCGGGCTCGGTATTCGGTGGAGCTTCGGCTCCGGGTTCGAGCACGGTCATTCAGTCGATCGTCATTCCTCCAGAATCGAATACCTCTGGTCCAAATTACGACTTCTACGTCCGTCTCGCCGCCGACATCGGCGTCACGAAGACGATTGACAATTCACATCCGCAAATCGGTGCGAATGTCACATTTACCGTGACGGCCACCAACCACGGCCCCAACGCCGCAACAGGCGTGGCGATAACGGATCAATTACCCTCCGGCTTGACCTATGTTTCTGACTCCGCGGCTGGAGCCTACAACCATACCACTGGAGTGTGGGCCATCGGCAACCTTGCCAACGGAGCTTCCACGTCCTTCACGATCACGGCCAAAGTTGTCAGCGGCACGCTGCAAACGAACACGGCGACCGTGTCGGCCTCGGATCAGTACGATTATAATTCGAGCAATAATAGCGCCAGCGCTTCGGAAACGCCGGAAGCCGACCTCATCATCAAGAAGACCGAGACGACGGCCGCACCGGTGGTCGGCTACACGATTGGTTATACGGTTAGTGTGACCAACTCTGGACCCGGCATCTCGACGGATGCGGTCGTCAATGATCCATTGCCGGCCGGTCTTAGCTTTATCTCGGCTACCCCGAGTGTGGGAACCTACAACTCCACCACCGGTGTGTGGACCATCGGTACGATCGCGGTTGGCGCGACGCCGACTCTGCAGATAACGGCTCGGGTCATCAGCACCTCGGCCCAGACCAACACGGCAACGGTCACGGAGGATCAATACAACGGCAACCCCAACAAGGCCAGCGTCACCGAGACGCCGGTCCTCTGCTCTGGTCAGCTCCTGGATGCAGCCACAGGCTTCAACCTGTTCGCGTTCAGCGACGTCAATCTGAACAACACCGATGTCGCCGGCCGAGTCGCGGTCGGCGGTAACGGTACGTTCAGCAATGTCGGCATCGCCACGGGTCTGACGAATTCCAACGGCACCGTGGACGAGTTGATCGACAACGGCAACTTGACCGACAGCAACGGTACCGTCGCCAATGGCAATGTGGTCTATGGGATTTCCAAGAATCTCAGCCACGTTTCTGTTCCGAACGGCACTGTTCGTAAACAGTTGAACGATATCGATTTCACGGCCGTCCAAATCAATCAGGACGCGAAGTCGACCTACCTTTCAACGCTCCTACAGAATGGTACGACCACCAATCAGTATGGCATATTGACTTTGGCAGGCACGGATCCGACTCTGGATGTGTTCAACATCTCTGGAACCACGCTCGGCACGACCAACACGGTGAACATCACGGCCCCGGCAAATGCCACCGTGGTGATCAACGTGAGCGGAACGGCCGACGCCTTCCAGGGCATGGGGATCAACATCAATGGCACGACGAATCAGCACGTCGTTTGGAATTTCTACCAGGCGACCAGTGTAGCGATCTACAACATTGCCGTCGAAGGCAGTGTTTTGGCTCCGCTCGCTTACGTGCAGTTCAACAACGGTAACGTGGACGGTACGCTGGTTGCCAACGTCGTCACAGGGAACGGTGAGTTTCATAACTTCCCGTCTCTGATTCCTTGCGTCGCTGATAAGATCCTGGCCGGACCAACCGGGGTATCAGTTTCGGGCGGCGTTACTCAGGAAACTGTATCCTGGCGCCTGTGGCTGGTGCGGTGACCTACGACCTCTACCGCAGCACGACCCCGGGTGGAGAAGGCGCCACGCCGTACAAGACGGGGCTCACCTCGACATCCTTCGTCGACGCCGGTTTAGCGGCGGGTACAAACTATTACTATGAGGTGCGGGCGGATAACATCGCGGGTGCGGGAGCGACGTCAGCCGAGGCTCACGCCCTCACCGTGACCACCCTGAACACGAATTTCGTGAATCACGTGTTCAGTGATTTCCTCCATCATGCCCCGAATGCTTCGCAACTGAATTACTACGGTAACGCGTTGCAGACCGGCGCCATGACAGATAATCAGTTCGTCACTGCGATTATGACTTCAACGGAATTCCGTACGACGGAATCATCACTGGTTTACCAGGCGATGATGGGTGCCGTACCGAGCACGCCCAGTCTAAACGCGATGGTGCAGGAGCTGACCAATGGGTACACTCTCGTGCAAGTGATGGCGATCCAGTTCGCATCGAGCAATTTCGCGGCCTACGCGAATTCGCTGCCTGGCGCGACGAGCGATCAAAATGGAAACTTTGTGAAGGCCTTGTTCACTGAGTTGGTCGGCCGTAGTCCCAGCTCAGCGGAATTGACCTACTGGACTTCTCAGGTGGCCATGTCCAGCCGTTATAACATCGCGACCTCATTCCTGACGTCGACGAGCACTACAGGATTCCGCTTCGATTTCATCAGTGCTTTGTTTGCTCAGACGACGCTTCCGGCCAGTGCGTTCGTCCATAGCAGCGCGGTAACCGATCTGCTCGAACGACCGACAGCTCCGAGTTTCTCGGACGTTTCGAGTTTGGTCTTCTCCAACATGGATTTGTTGACGCTGGAACAGGCCGTTGCAGAAGGCACTGAGTATTACAACAAGCCATGATGAGCCCGGCTTGTTGACCCGACCCCCCGATTACTCAGGATGAGTAACCCGAAGAACCTTGGAGAGAGCGCTCTCTCCAGGGTTTTTTCGTTTCTATGATTCATCGCACCGCCACCGTTCGGCGCACGCCCTCCTCAAGAAATGTCGCTGCGAGAGTGTAGCCAAAGTCCGCCAGTTTGCTCAAGTCCGCGCGAATCGACCCAATGATTCCCGCCGCCCCGGTGATCGCAATCATGAGAACATCTTCGTTGGGGCAGAACTCTGGCGCTGCTCGTGGAGCTTTGAGGCATGCAGGCTTACGCCGCACGACGGCCCGACGCCGCGCCGCTTACCTATCTCGAAACGAGCGTTGCGAGGGCCCGTTTCAGTGATTCCATCGGCAGACCGATGACATTGCTCACGCTTCCTTCGACCACGTTTACATAGGGATCGTGAATCTCTTCGATCGCGTAGGCCCCCGAATTGTGTTTCCAGGCGCGGGTTGCCAGGTACATGTCGGTCTCTGCCGGCGTCATAGCGGCGAAGTGAACGAGGCTGCGCTCTTGCCAGATAAGCTGCAAATCATCGGGTCGGCGCCAGAGGACGACGCCAGTCCAGAGTTCGTGGTCGCGGCCGCCTAGCTCGGCAAGAATGCGGCGGGCGTCGGCTTCGTCAGTGGGTTTGAGGATCGGTTTGCCGTCGAGCCAGCCGATGGTGTCGGCAGCGATGACGATGCCGACGTCGATCTTGGGCGCTACCGCAGCCGCTTTGAGCCAGGAAATGGTCTGGACCATGGTACGCGGATCGGCAAAACCAGTTGTCGGCTCCTCGACGGCTGAGGGGATGATCTCGAAAGAGTAGCCGGAGCGGGTGAGAAGCTCGCGCCGCGCGGGAGAGGTGCTGGCGAGAATCAGGCGGGGAGAGATCGGATCTGCCATCGCTGCAATACCTCGTCTAGGACGGGCCAGAGTCGCTCCGGCGTCAGCTCGGTCATGCATTCCATGCGGGCGCAGCGCTTGACGTAGCTGCCCTTGCACCAGACCGTCGTTTCGACCGCGCCGCCGCCGTTCGGGGCATAAGGGCCCGTCATGTTGTCTCGGGTACAGGTATAGGGAGCGACCACAGGTCGGCCTAGAGCCGTCGCCAAATGCAGCGGACCGGTATCATTCGCCAACATCACGTCAGCTCGACGGAGCAGCGCCGTCAACTGGGGCAGCGTCGATCGGCCTGTCAAATCGAGGCCGGGGGCGTTCAGTTGCGCACGCACCTGAGCCGCTAATGGTGTTTCATCGGCGCTGCCGACGAAAACGACCGAGCCGCCAAATTTAGCCAATGATTTCGACAAAAGAGAGGCGAAATGTTCTGGAGGCCAGCGTTTGGTCATCCAGCGCGAGCCGGCACCGACGACCATCCACGGGCGCGGTAGGACGTCCAGCTTCTCCGCCGCCCAGTGTTGGGCTTCGTCGGCAATCGGCAGGTGGAATTGCTTTGGGCTGCCGCCGACCCCGAGTTCCTCGACGATGCGCCAATAGCGATCGACCGCGTGGATCGCTTTGAAGTTTTTGATGGATACGATGTCGGTGTAAAACCAGCGCGCTCCTTCGCGGGCGGTACTCAAGCCGACGATGCGGCGCGCCCCGCTGGCTGCGGCCATGATACCGGAGCGGAGTAAACCTTGAAGATCGATCAGCAGATCAAAACGCCGCCGCCGCAGCTCCTGCGCGAAGGAATGGTAGGTCGTCCAGGCCATGCGGAGGCCATGCCCTGTGGCGCCGCGATCGAACGCCAGAGTTTCGTCAAGATCCGGATGGCCCTGAATCAAAGGCTCGTAGGCGCGATTGACAATCCAGGTTATGTGGGCATGCGGAAAGCGCCGGCGTAAGGCTGTCAGGACGGGCAAAGCATGAACGATGTCGCCAAGCTGCGCTCGGTTTGAGCAGGGCGATACGACGGGCAGTGAGGTGACGGAGATTAGGGCGGCGCAGACCAAACATGAGCGCCTCCGTGCGCCGATTCGTGATGATTTTCTAACGCGTCAAGACGCCGCGTCTACACTTGTTGGCTAGTGTCGCAAACTGGACGCTATGAGGCAAGTGCATAAATAAGGGCCGCCTGCATGATCGCAGGCGGCCCCTCTGGTTTCGTTCGATCGAAAGCGTGGCTTAGCGGCTGCGGTTCATTTCGATCATGATGCGCAGAATGTAATAGAAGAGGGTCGCCACGTCCGCGAAGAGAGCGAGGGCGGCCGAGACATACATGTCGGTCGGGTAGTGATGAATGACATTCGAGGTGTCATACAGAATGTAACCCGACATCAAAGCGACCATCAAGAACGAGAATAGCAGACCGAGCGAGAAGCCGAACAGGATCGCACAGACAATCACGCCCAGGCTAATCATCGTGGCCACGGACAGGACCGGCGCGAGGAACGAATAATCCTTGCCCGTAAAAAAGACCGACATCGTCAGGCCCGCGAAGACGCAGAGCGTCAGGATGCCGGCGGTCGGGATCAGCGAAGCGCCACCGCCCTGTCGATCGACCACGACATTGGCATAGCAGATCAACGGGAAGATGATCACGGCTTCAAGCGCGACATAAAGTCCCAAGCCGAGATATTGCAGGCCCGGTGACGTTCGGCTCCGGGCGAAGGCCTGGGCCAAATAACCAGCACCCATAAAAAGCGCCATCAATGCCAGGAGGCCAAACATGCCCTTGCCAGCGAACAGGCCGAAGACCTGCTCGACGCTAAAGGTCTTGACGAGCAGCGTTTCGAGAGCGACGAACGCGAGAATCGCACCGGCGAGATGCATGTAAACGCGCTGGATGAAGACAGTCCGCTCGCTCGATGCGGATTGGGCTTCTTCTAGCGGTACAACGACGTCATAGTTTTCATAATTCATTGAGAAACTCCTTGGCTAAAAGGCGGCCGAGTGGAGAGGTTCCGATTTACGCTTTATCCCCGTCCGTCCTAGTTTGCTCAGTATCGCACCCTGAATGGTATTAGTCTATATTATTCTAATCAACCGCGGCGCAGCATCAAGGTTCTTCCGAGAAGAGAACGCTTTTTCTCATGAACCGTTTCTTAGCCGCCGACCCGTCTCACCTGATAACCCAGCTTCGCCAGCTCAACCGCGAGCCGATCCCTTTGATCGCCCTGAATTTCAATTTTACCGTCTTTGACGGTTCCGCCGGTGCCGCAACGATTTTTCAGCAGCGCGGCCAGATCGAGCAGAGCCGTTTCGTCGAGAGGAAGATCGGAAACGATGGTCACGCCTTTGCTGCGACGGCCTTTCGTTTCCCGACCGACACGGACGATCGTGCCCTTTTTGACATCGGGTTCCTTCTTCTTGCAAGTACAGCTGGCGTGCGGACGTTGACACTTCGAGCAGATCGTCACCGTAACGACAGGTTCAGGCAGTCGCGCCGAGCGTAGCCTGCCCCCACCGATTAGGCGTGCCGTCAGGTCGGCTACCTCGCGTTCGATCAAGGGAAGCGGGTCGTCGCCGAAAACTTGCCAGTATTCCACTTTCTCGGCCCAGCCCGGGAAGCGCTCGTAGAGCCGTGGCCGATGTTCCGGTTCATCGAGCGCGACAATCCAATCGGCTTGAGAAAAATCGTCGTCGGTGACGGCCACGACTTCCTTTTCGACGGCGAGCCATGGCAGACCCATTTTAGCGCAGGTCGCGTTGAATAGAATCGCCGGGGATTGGCTGGGAAGAGGAGCGACGTTGGTGATTAATAAGACTCTCTTTTGTCTTTTTTGTGTCATGGCCGCTTCCGCTCGTGTCTCGGGTTCAATACGATACGAAAAGGCCCTGGGGAGGTGCCGTCATGGGAATAAGGCTGCTAAGGGACAAAAAAGGAAACCTGGTGTGGATGCCAACCACGGTTGAAATCCTCATGGCTGTCACAATATGCGTTCTATCGTTCGGCCTAATTGAAATCCGCTGGAACCACAATTCGCTCAAGGAAGTTTCAACGCCCGAACCCATCACGGTCTACACCAATGACTTCAATGGTCCCGTGGGTTCGAGCTATCCTGAATGGACCTCGAAAGCGATCAAGTTCGACAAGACCAAGACAAAGGAGACTGGCACGCTCCCCGCGCCCAAGGTCGTCACCGTCGAGTCGCCGAACCGAAAGCAACGCTTCTTGGGCGAGTTCGGCGGGCCGGCAATCGGGCGGCCTACCGATCCAGATTGGAATCGCACTCGGGTCGATCAGACCATCGAGTTGGCGCTCAAGGACTTGAAAGCCCATTCCAAAGTAACCGTCGATTTCGACCTCTATATTCTCAAATCCTGGGACGGCGACAGTCCACAATTTGGGCCTGATCGTTTCCTGTTGCGCGTCGGCGACGCCGGGCCGACGCTGCTGGATGCCACGTTCTCCAATAATCCAAAAGTGAAAGAAGACGGCAGCTATCAGAGCTACCCCGCGGATTCTAAAGAGAAAAAGAAACTCCCCCAATCTGGAGCGACCTCGACAGGCACTCTTGGTTACAGCAACTTTTTCAAAGACAGCATTTATCACTTCTCATTCACGTTTGCACATGACAAGTCGGATCTCAAGTTCGAGTTCACCAGCAGCCTCTTCGAGGGGAAAGGGACCGACGATGAGAGCTGGGGGCTTGATAATGTCGTGGTGAAGATCACGGCAACGTTGCCGGCGAACGGGTGATCGGTGAAGGCGTCGACTATCGTGTATGGAATTGTGGCATTCTAGGTGGTCGTCTCCTGGAAGGCGCCTCTTGAATTGGTGTTGTCAGGAACACAAGACAACATCCCCGCGGATGCGGAATTCTGGCAAATTCCCTTACGTTTGCTCGTCCAGTGGAAGCTCGAGCGCGAAGCAACTTCCCGTGCCGATGATGCTTGTCGCGGACAGCACGCCGCCGCAGGCGTCCGCGAGGCGTTTGGCGATCGAAAGGCCCAACCCCAAGCCTTCGATCCCGCGCCGCCGCGCGTCGGCTGAGCGGAAAAAGGGCGTAAAGAGATGCTCTAAATCGCTCGGGTCGATGCCGCAACCGTCGTCGCGAACCGACAAGTCCACGGCGTCTGCGCTGCGGCGGAGCCCAATCACAATCGGCGAGCCCGACTTGCTGAACTTGCAAGCGTTGTCGAAGAGGATGTTCAGGATTTCGCTCAGCAATTCCGGTTGGACGCGCACGAAAATAGGACCGACGATAGCTATTTCGAGTTGAATATCGGCCTGGCGGGGATGCTCAGCCCAGAGGCGTAGGCGTTCGGGCAACCATTCGACTACATCGAGCTGCTGGCGTCCTGGGAGCAGCGATTCGTTATCAGCGCGGGCGAGAAACAGGAGCGATTCGACGATGCGGCCTAGATGCTCCGCTCTCTTCTGCACGGTGATCAGGACCCGCTGATATTCTTCCGACGGACGCTCGCGTCGCAGGGCCACTTCGATTTGCCCAAGAATCGCGGCCAGGGGCGTGCGCAGTTGATGCGAGGCATCGCCCGTGAATCTGCGCTGGCGCTCAAACGAGACATGCAAGCGAGCCAAAAGACTGTTAAAGGCGCGATTGAGGTCTTCGAGTTCGTCACTTGTGTTTACGCTCGGTAACCGTTGTTCGAGGTCGGTCCCGTCCATCAGCCGCGCGGCCTTGGCCATTTGCGCGACAGGGAGCAGGGCACGGCGTGAGACGAATCGGCCGGCGAACAAGGCCAAGAGCCAAATCAAGGATGAAAGGCCTGTGAGGGCGAGCGCCAGTTGGTTCAACGTCGCGTTGAGCGGCCCGAGTGGCACGGCCGCGGTGATCGACAGGGCATCGAATATCCGTCCTTCCTCGTCCATCGCGGGCGTCGGCGATCCAGCCTTATTTAGGTCTCTTTTGGCTGGTAATATCCAGCGGTGACTGAATTGCCAATGGTCCGTGCGCCAATCGACGCGGCTGCGGCTGATCTCATGTGTAGCGGTATTCCTGCTCGCCTCGCCGACAAAATCATCAATTTCCGATTGCTTGGAATGGTCGCGCATTTGGTTCAAATCATCGTGGACCAGCCACATGACTTGATCGCCGAGGGCGGCGGGCCCGACGTTGAGATGGCGCTCGTGCGGTTCCCAATCGAGTTTTTGCGGCCCGACATCGACCGAGGCCACCAGAGTATTCATCACCGAATCGAGCCGCTCGTCGCTTTGATGATGTAGGTAGGTGTAGGCGATGAGATAGAGCGTGAGCGAGAAGCCGAGGAGGACCAGGGCCAAGGTGCTCAGAAAAAACAGCGACAGGCGCGTCGTCAATGTCACGCGATCACCTCGGCTCCTGGCCGAAAATGTAGCCGCGATTTCGCAAGGTGTGAATCAAGCGCGGGCCATGCGCTTCCAGTTGCCGGCGGAGTTCCATCACATGAACTTCGAGCGTGTTCGACAAGCCGTCGTAGCGCTCGTCCCAGACCTGTTCATAGATCCGCGTTCGGGTCAAGACTTCATCTGGATGCTGCATGAAAAACACGAGCAAAGCATGTTCTTTGGCAGTCAGGTTGAGTCGGGTGCCGGCCCGCTCGGCGCAGTGCGCCACCAGGTCAATTTTAACATCGTCATGAATGAGCATCGTGCCGACGGCGCGGTCCTGGCGGCGCGACATGACGCGGATCCGAGCTAGCAATTCCTCGAACGCAAACGGCTTGCAGAGGTAATCATCGGCTCCGTTATCGAGCCCACGGACGCGGTCGGACACGGCGTCGCGGGCCGTGAGGAATATGATCGGAGTGGTCGTATCGCCCTGGCGAAAGCGACGCAGCAGCGTCAAGCCATCGGGGCCCGGAAGCCACCAATCGAGCAACACAACATCCCAGCTCGAGGTTTTGAGCTGATGCCAGCCTTCGTCGCCATCGGCGGCGCGTTCGACGGTGAAGCCTTCCTCACGTAAACCGCGCACCATGTAATCGGCGATTTCCGGTTCGTCTTCGATGACTAAGATGCGGCTAGACATTGGCGGCTTTTCCTCGTTCCATAATGTTTAGCCGCGAGCCGGTAGGCGAACTCTGTGCGATAGCGCTATCAAACATCGCTCGCCTGCCGGCTCGCGGCCAAATGATTCGGCGGCCTTACTTCTTGCCAGTTACTTTGCCATATTTGACGAGCTTCAAAGAGCCGTCTTGAATGCAGCCGACGCCGGGGGCATAGATCTTGTAATCTTTGGACTCCGGCTCCAGCGGTGTTGTTTCTTCGATTTTGACGCAGCCTTTGAACTCGCCAGCGGGAACCTTGAGCGTCAGGCTGACGCCCACGATTTCGGCGCGGTCGAGTGCGGCTCCCGGCGCCACCTCGTGATAATACTTGGCTTTCATGAGAGGTAGGCCCGGCATCACCAGACCATATTTTGCTCTCTTGACGCCAGCGAGCCATGAGCCATCGTGCTTGACGATTTTTCCGTCTTCGTAAATGTCAACGTCCTCGCCGAAATAGTAAACGGAGTTGGTCCGTTTGCTGATGGCGAAATAATTGCGCGAGACTTCGACCAGTTTGCCGTCTTTGGTCTCGCGCTCTTCCACCACTCGTGTTTCAACGCCATCGACGAGCTTCGTTTCGTCGAGCACCGTCTTAGCGCAGGTTTCTTTGCGGTCCTCGAAATACAATTGAAAGCCAGGCTCCAGAATGAAGAACGGATTGCGGCCCTTGGAGATTAGGTCGGACTTCTCCTCAGCAAACTCTGTCGTCCAGCCGGCAAGGTCGATCGGCTTCTTGTCGTCAGCCCCGACGACGCCACACACTCCGGCGACTACCAGAATCACCGCCAAACTAAGAACACGGCGCATGGACGTCTCCTTCATCATGGAATTTAGTTCCGATACACACGGGCGGCCTCACGGCTAATCGTTCCGAGATGCTAGTTTATCGCAATGAACTCCCGGTGAGGTGGAAATAAAAACGATCTTATCTAATGAAAGGGAGCCGCGCCCCCGGTAAGCGGCGTCTTCCGGCCTGGCCAGTTTGCCGCGTGCGCGGCTCATTCATGCCCAAAGTCCCGTTGACACCGCTGCCCTATTCGGGAAATGATGGGGCGCCTCGAATGCGATCTATCGTTGGGCCGGCATGGATGTCGCTGAACCCAAGGACCGTCGGGTCTCCTAATCCTCAAGGAAGAGGTCGTCCGAATGATCATTTGTCGTACGCCGTACCGCATTTCGTTCTTTGGCGGCGGCACCGACTACCCCGCCTGGTATCGCGAACATGGCGGAGCTGTCCTGGCCACCTCCATTGACAAATATTGCTATCTCACTTGTCGCTATCTGCCGCCCTTCTTCCAACATCGCATTCGCCTAGTCTATCGCAAAATCGAGACCTGCGCGAGCGTCGATGACGTTGCCCATCCGGCCGTCAAGGCGGTCCTGCGCTTCCTCAATATCGACCGCGGCATCGAGCTGCATCATGACGGCGATCTGCCAGCGCGCAGCGGCATGGGTTCGAGTTCGGCGTTTACCGTCGGTTTGCTGCACGCTCTTCACGCTCTCTCGGGCCGGATGCCGACCAAGCGGCAGCTCGCCAAGGAAAGCATCTATATCGAACAAGACGTCCTCGAAGAAACCGTCGGCTCGCAGGATCAGGTGATGGCGGCCTATGGCGGCTTGCGCCATGCGCTGTTCCTGCAAAACGACGAGATTTCAGCTAACCCCGTGACCCTCTCTCCCGATCGCGTCAAGGAGCTTAAGTCGCACCTGATGCTCTTTTACACCGGCATCGCGCGCACGGCTTCCGACGTGGCCAAGTCGTATGTGGACAATATCGACACGCGGCGACGCCAGCTGCGGATCATGTCGGAGCTGGTCGAAGAGGCCCTGGGCATCCTCACCAGCGGCAAGGACATTCAAGTCTTTGGCCAGCTGTTGCACGAGGCCTGGCAAGCCAAGCGGAGCCTGTCGGCCAAGGTTTCTAACTCCGAAGTTGATGAACTTTACGACCGGGCACGTGCCGCGGGCGCCTTGGGCGGCAAGCTCACGGGAGCGGGCGGCGGCGGCTTCTTGCTGCTCTTCGTGCCGCCGGACGATCAGGCCAACGTCATTCAGGCTCTCGATCGCCTCATCAATGTGCCGTTCGAGTTCGAGTTCTCCGGCAGCCAGATCATTTTCGCGGACGCGGGCGTCGACTACGCGGAAGCCGAGCGGCACGCGCAGCCGTCAAACCTCGATCACCTTCAAGGAATACTCCGATGCCGCTTGATCCTCGGTCGGCCTTCGCGCCGGCGGCGCGCGAATTTTTGTCGCGGGCGGAGACACGCTGCTGGGCGCTGCGCTCATCGAGCGGCTCCGCATTCTGCGCGCGAATCTGGTCGGCGTGGGCGCGGGCGAGCCGTCGCTGACGGAGGCGGGCCAGGTCGATGCATTTTTTCGAGGAGACGCGGCCCGAATACGTCTTCCTGGCCGCGGGCAAGGCCGGCGGGATCAGGGCCAACGTCGCCTATCCGGTCACGCTGATGCGCGACAATATCCTGGTGACGGCCAACGTCCTCGACTCGGCCCAACGACATGGCGTCAAGCGTTTGCTCTATCTGGCATCGTGCTGTGCCTATCCTCGGCTCGCGCCGCAACCCCTGGCCGTCGAGTCGCTCTGGACTGGACCCTTGGAGCCGACCAACGAGGCCTATGCCACGGCCAAAATTGCTGGCCTGACCATGTGTCGGGCCTATCGGCAACAATACGGATCTGATTTTATCGCGACGATTCCGGCCAATTCCTTTGGCCCGCATGACGATTTCAGCCCGGAAGACTCGCATGTCGTTCCGGGCCTGATTCGCCGCCTGCACGAGGCCAAGGTCAAAGCCGAGCCGGAATTCGTGGTCTGGGGTACGGGCAAGGCGCGGCGTGAATTCGTCTACTCGCGCGATCTCGCCGAGGCCTGTATCCATGTGATGGGCCATTATAGGGGGCATGAGCCGATCAACCTCGGCGGCGGCCTCGATCTGTCGATCGCCGACCTGTCGAAAGCGGTGGCCGAGACCGTGGGATACAAGGGCAAACTGGTCTTCGACACGAGCAAGCCAGACGGCATGCCCCTCAAGGGCCTGAATGCCACACCGCTTCGGGAGCTGGGCTGGACGCCCACGACCGACTTCCGCTCGGCCCTGGCCGAGACGTATGAATGGTTCTTGCGCAACGTCATCAAGGAGGATCTCGGAAATGTTCGAGCGGCTGTATAGGTCGTTGTACCGCATCCGCCGGGTCGAGGAAGAAGTTGCCCGGGCGTATCCGTCGGACAAAATCAAAAGCCCCGTCCACCTGTCGATCGGGCAGGAGGCGGTTTCCGTAGGCGTGTGCGAGGCGCTCGAGCCGACCGACGTCGTTTTCGGCACGTACCGCGGCCATGCTCTCTATCTCGCCAAGGGCGGCGACATGGGGCAGATGGTCGCCGAGATGTATGGCAAGTCGGGCGGCTGTGCCAAAGGCAAGGGCGGCTCGATGCACCTGATCTCCACCGAGGCCGGCATGATGGGGGCCAGCGCCGTCGTCGGCACCACCATTGCCAACGCCGTCGGCTATGCCTACGCCGCCAAGCTCAAGAAGACCGGCCAGCTGATCGTCAGCTTCTTCGGCGATGGCGCCACGGAAGAAGGCGTCTTCGCCGAGAGCCTGAACTTCGCCGTACTGAAGCGTCTGCCGATCATCTTCGTCTGCGAAAACAATCAATACGCCATTCACACGCATCAGAACAAGCGCCAGGGCACGCCGGCCATCTGCGATCGAGCCCGCGCCTTCGGCATGCCTGCCGAGAAGATCGAAGACAACGACGTGCTCACCCTCTACGAGCGCATGCAGGAAGTGGCGCCGCGCGTCCGCGAAGGGGCGGGGCCGCACTTCTTCGAGGCGATGACCTATCGCTGGCGCGAGCACGTTGGCCCGGGCACCGACTACAAGCTCGGTTTCCGCTCCGAGAAGGAATGCGAACCCTGGATGACGAACGATCAGGTGACGCGCCTGGCGAAACTGGTCAAAGCCGGCCGATGCGCTGAAATCAAAAAGGAAGTCGAAGCCGAGGTGGCGGGCGCTTTCGCCTACGCCGAAGCCAGCCCCATGCCCGCCGCCGAGGAACTCTTTACGGATCTGTTCAAGGAGTGAACCCATGTCGATCCTGACTGCACCCAAGACCGTCGGGACGCGGACGCGCGAGACGGCCGAGAGAACAATCACCTATTGCGACGCGGTGCGTGAGGCCGCCGATCAGGAGATGGAGCGCGATCCGTCCGTGCTGGTCTTCGGCCTCGACGTCGATGATCCCAAAGCGATCCAGGGGACGACCCGTGGCTTGCTCGAAAAATACGGCCCGGGCAGCGTCTTCGGCACGCCGCTCTCGGAAGACGCCATGACCGGCGCCGCCATCGGCATGGCCCTCGCCGGGCTACGGCCGATCCACGTCCATATCCGCATGGATTTCCTGATGCTGGCGATGAACCAGCTCGTGAACGTGGCCGCCAAGACGCGGTACATGTATGGCGGCCAACTCCCATGTGCCGCTCGTAGTCCGCTCCATGATCGGCAAGAGCTGGGGCCAGGGGCGCAACACTCCCAGGGTCTCTACAGCTTTTTCATGCACGTCCCGGGCCTCAAGGTGGCCGCCCCATCGACGCCGTACGACGCCAAGGGCTGCCTGATCGCCGCCGTCCGCGACGACAATCCGGTGCTTGTATGTCGAGCATCGGATGCTCCACTTCCAGAACGGGCCGGTGCCCGAAGAGTTGTACACCGTCGAGCCGGGCAAAGCCCGCGTCACGGCCGTCGGCGAGGATGTGACGCTCGTCGGCGTCTCCTACATGCAGGTCGAATGTCTGCGTGCCTGTCATTATCTCCAGTCGATCGGCATCCGTGCCGAAGTCATCGATCCGATTTGGCTGGCGCCGCTCGACATCGACACGATCGTCACCTCCGTTCGCAAGACCGGCAAGTTGATCGTGGTCGACAATGGCTGGACCAGTTGCGGCGCCGGGGCCGAGATCGTGGCCCAGGTTGCTGGAGCGGGTCCAGGGCGAATGCGAGATTCGGGTCAAGCGCATGGGCTTCGCGCCGACCGCCTGTCCGACGTCGCCGACGCTTGAAGATCTCTATTATCCGAATCCGCGCACCATTGCCGCCGCCGCCCGCGACCTGGTCGAGGGAAAGGCGACCGGTTGGCTGCCTGCCGAAGATAAATCTCTCAACACACTCGTATTCAAGGGGCCATTCTGATGCTCCAGGTACATAAGCCGAGCTCCAAGTCAGCGGGCCTCGATTGGCCGCTGATGAAGAACAATATCACGCGCGAAGACCTCGACCCGGTCATCGAGTTTCTCGCCAAGGACGATCCGATCCTCACGCAGTCGGCCAACGTTCGCGCCTTCGAGCGCGAATGGTCCGACTGGCTCGGCGTCAAGCACAGCGTCTTCGTCAACTCGGGCTCCTCGGCCAACCTGGTGACGCTCGCCGCGCTCAAGGAACTCCACGGCGGCGGCGAAGTCATCGTGCCGCCGTTGACCTGGGTCTCCGACATTGCCTCCGTGCTGCAATGCGGCTTCACGCCAGTATTCGTGGACGTCGATCCGCGCACGCTCGGCATGGACGTCGACCAGATCCTCGCCAAGATCACGTCGAAAACCAAGGCCGTGTTCCTGACACACATCCTTGGCTACAACGCGCTCAATCAGAAGCTGCTCGACGAGTTGAAGCTGCGCAAGATTCCGCTGATCGAAGATGTCTGCGAGTCGCATGGCGCGACGTTTGACGGGCCGGCGGCTCGGCTCGCTCGGCTGGGCGTCGAACTTCTCGTTCTACTACGCCCACCATCTGAGCACCATCGAAGGCGGCATGATCTGCACGGACGATGCCGAACTCTACGAAACCGTGCGCATGATGCGGTCGCATGGCATGGTGCGCGAACTCGACTCGCAGGCCAAGAAAGAGGAATACTGGGATAACTACCCGGACCTTAATCCGGACTTCATCTTCGCCTTCCCGGCCTGGAACGTGCGCAGCACCGAGATCAACGCCGTCATCGGCCGGTCGCAGCTCAAACGGCTCGACGAGAACAACAAGCTTCGCACCGAAAACCTCCTGCTGTTCCTGGACAACCTCGACCCCGAGGCCTACCGGACCGACTTCGCCACGGAGGGCAGCAGCAACTACGCCTTCACCCTGATCCTCAAGGACGCCGACCCGGTGTTCCGCGATCAGGTGATGGCCGCGATGAAGGCGGAGAAGGTCGAGTTTCGCCGCGGCACGTCGGGCGGCGGCAACCAACTGCGCCAGCCCTACCTGCGCAAACGCCTCGGGCAGGACGAGTGGAAGAAGTATCCCGTGACGGACCACGTCCACTTCTACGGCTTCTACATCGGCAACTATCCGAAGCTTGGAACGAGATAAGATCCGCAAGCTGTGCGACCTGCTCAATGAGCTGGCCGCGGACGCAAGCGAAGTTACGTGTTCCCGCCTGATGGACAGCAGAAAGTGGGGGCCTGACATGGGTGCGACCAAAGGTAAGAAATTGGATCTCGTACTCGTGAACCCAGGCAGCCGAACCCAGGTCTATCAGTCGCTGGGCAAGACACTGGCCGCCGTCGAAAACCCGGTATGGGCCGGCCTGATGGCCACCTTCTGCCGGGTCAAAGGCCTGTCCGTCGAAGTCATCGACGCCGAGGCCGAGGAGCTGACGCCCGATCAGGTGTCGGACCGGGTGCGGCATCTCAATCCCGGTGTTGGCCGTCATCGTGGTCTATGGCCATCAGCCGTCGGCCTCCACGCAGATCATGACCGCCTGCGGCATGGTCTGTACGCGCCGTCAAGCGCGACACGCCCGACCAGCAGGTCCTGCATGGTCGGCGGCCACGTCGCCGCGCTGCCGGAGCGGACCCTGTCGGAAGAGAAGGCCGACTTCGTCGCCGCCGGCGAAGGCTTGCACACGATGGTCGCTCTGGTCGCAGGCTCTGAAGTCCGCCGTGCCGAATGTCGCCGGGGTGCCTGGCCTGTATTACCGCGATGGAGCGCTTCATGCGGCACACGCCGGATACGCCGCTCGTCGGCAATCTCGATCAGGAGATGCCCGGCGTCGCCTGGGACCTGTTCCCGATGGACAGGTATCGGGCCCACAACTGGCATTGCATGGATGGCCTCCAGCGCCAACCGTATGCCGCCCTCTACTCGACCTTGGGCTGCCCGTATCACTGCACGTTTTGCTGCATCCAGGCTCCGTTCAAGAGCGGCGAGAAGGCGGGCGGGGTACGCGAATCGACCAATAGCTATCGCTACTGGAGCCCGGACGCCGTGATCGCTCAGATTGACGTGCTCGTCAACAAGTATGGCGTGCGCAACATCAAGATCGCCGACGAGATGTTCGTGCTCAACAAGAAGCACGTCATGGGTATCTGCGATAAGATCATCGAGCGCGGCTACGACCTCAATATCTGGGCCTACACGCGCGTCGATACGATCAAAGAGGGGATGCTCGACAAGCTCAAGACAGCCGGCTTCAACTGGCTCGCCTTCGGCATCGAGGCCGGCGCGGACCGCGTGCGCGACAACGTCGACAAGAGCTTCGGCCAGGACGAGGTGCGCGACGTCATCTCCAGTGTCCGCAACGCCGGCATCAACGTGATCGCCAACTACATCTTTGGCCTTCCGGAAGACGATCACGAAACCATGCGGTCGACGTCTGGATCTCGCGCTCGATCTCAACTGCGAGTTCGCCAACTTCTATTCCGCGATGGCCTACCCAGGCTCGCCGCTCTATACGATGGCGGTGCGCCAAGGTGTGCCTTTGCCAAAACGCTGGACCGGCTACTCGCAACACTCCAAAGACTGCACGCCGATGCCAACCTACTACATTACCGCTCCGGAAGTGTTAGCCTTCCGCGATCGCGCGTTCCTAGAATACCACACGCATCCGAAATACCTGGAGATGGTGCGAACCAAGTTCGGCCCGGAGACGGTAGCCCACATGGAGCAGATGGCAAGCCATCGCCTGGAGCGCGATCTACTCTCCGGCAAGTCCGAAGTGCCCGCTGACGAAGCTGCCGAAGACTGAGGCCGTGCCGACGAATCTCGTACAACTGTCGATGCCGACGGTCACACGCTGAACCGAGCCTGAAGCGTAAGCGAAGAGGCGTTACCTTACCATAACGCCTCTTCGCTTTATCTAGACTGTGTTGTGGCACGATCCACGTGTTGTGGCACGGTCTCCCAACCGTGCCCTGTAGCGACCGCAGGTCTCCCAGACGCGCCGCCCTATGGAAGACCTGCGGCCAGGCCGGGTGGCGCGGTCCAGAGACCGAACCACAACACGGCGTGCGACTCCGCGGGCATTCACAAAGACGCTTACTTGTTGCGCCGCAGGTTCCAATTCTGGTTGAGCTGGCGGACCGGCGGTTGTTCATCCACCTTCATCTGTGGACAGGTTACTTCGAGTTTCTCAACGGCGAAGAACTTATCCTCCTTGATAAATCCCTGAACTTCAAGATTGTGCCTACCGTAACTTTCATAAACAGACCAGTACTCCTTGCCGTCTATTGGCTTTTGAAAGGATTTAACGATTTCGCGTAGAACGACTCCATGTTTCGTTCCCGCCTTGAAATCATATTTCTTTTCAATAGTTTCCCCTTCCTCCGCAGTCATTTTTACAATGATCGCAAAATCTGCTTTCAGGTCATCAATACAAGTAAGGCTGGACGCGGCATATCGCGGTTCAATGCCTCGGCAAGTCCAAATTCCCTTGTCAATCCAATAGTCGACATCGACGACCATCCCTTCCATGACCTCGGGCGGCCTCAGTCGATAGAGAAGGTCGAATAATTCTCCGCGCGGGTTAGGCTCGTTTTCGACACCTCAGTTTTGTAAGTTCTTTCCCCGCAAGGCGTTATGATTTCGTGTGGCCGCGTTGGCACTACGGTTCGCTCCTGCGGAGCCCTACTGATTTCCAAAGCCAAGGCGCACGCCCGCCGCCTATTCCGGCATGCCGCCTTCCTGCACCGTCGGCGGCGCCGCTACGCCGACCGCCTGGAATACGTGGCCGGCCGTCCCTTGCAGTTCGCTACGCAGGAGGAACTTTTTGCCATCCCGAGCCACCTCCACATATTGCACACGCTCCAAATCGCGTAGAATATTCGCCCATTCCAATTTCTTGCCACGCTTGGCCAAGCGCGATTCCAATTCTTGCTTCAACACCAATGCCAAAAATGAGCAGAAGACGTGCCCTCGGATGGTCTCGTCGCAATGATGGAAAATCGGCCGCGTTTCCAATAATGTTTTGCAATTGCGGAACCATTGTTCCACCATCCACAACTTCTTGTATTGACAGGCCATGTTGATCGCGTTTTGAAACAGTACCACTTTTGCGCAAACCGGCCCGCTGTGTTTCTGTACAGCATTCGTTTCGCCGCAAACTCCCTTCGCCTGAAGCTGAGGGAGTTTGCGGCGAAACGAATGCTCCCCCGAACGGTTGCTCACGGGCAACTTAAGCGCAAAACTGGCCTCATTCTAAAACGCTGCTGACAAGGCCACCGCCGCCGCCGATAACTTCGTATTTGTACGTAACACCCACACACCGTCGTATTTCGCCTCGGCCTTGAGTTTCTCTTCGTCGATCGTGAAATGACGGCCCGGCTCCGCCTTCAGATAACGGCGATATCCTGTGTTGCCCACAAACGACTTGTCGCCCTGTTTGAGTTTCTCACGTAGCGATGCCACGATACGTTCCCGTTGCTGACGGTCATGATCGGCCTGCTCTTCGTTCACACACACCACATAGCGCCGCTTCTCCACCTCCACATCCTTGACGCGAAGCGGTGCTGGATCATCCGAGGTCTCGCGTGGGCCAAACACCTCCTGGTACGACCCAGCGTCTGACAGCACGATGTCACTGACCTCCTTCTGCCGACGCATGCGTGCCCCAAGGATGAAAGGGCGGTTCGTATCTTCCAATTCACCGACCACTTCCCGACTGATCATGCCGCGGTCGGCGACGACACAGGCCTGTCGAATGTGAAAGCGCATACGCAGCCGATCCACAATGGCGATGAGGGTGTTCACGTCGGAAGTGTTGCCTGGCCAAATCTCACAGCAAATGGGCCGACCTTCGTTGTCCAGCACCGCGCCCACCACCAGTTGGTGCAAGTCGGGACGATGATCTTTGCTGTACCCGTGTTGTCCGAGTAGGTCTCCGCCTTCGCCTTCGAAGTACAGCGAGGTGGTGTCAAAGAACACCATGTCCAGATTGGTGAATAGGTCGCGTCGGCGTTCGTACAGATTTTCTTCGATCAGGTCTTTGATGCAGCGCGGCACGAGTTTACTGGAGACTGTTTGCTGACTTTCAGGAAGTGTTTCGCCGAGCCAAGCCATGGCTCGATAGAGGTGGTGGAGCTGGAGTTCCTTGTTGTGATCTTTGCCATTGAGTCCGGGTACGAGATAGTCCTGCTTCCATGCCATACAGGCCCTGTCGCTGCGAAAACCGTAGCCACCGGTGCCACAGAGTCGATGCAGGACCGTAAGAAATACGGCCCGTTCCACATCGAATTCGAAACAGCGGTGTTCGAGCAGTCGGCGCACGACCTCCTGACAACCAGTCTCTTTCCAGAGGCGTTCGAAGACGAGGGTCGGACCGATGCGTTTGGTGTTGACAGCAGGTGCTTGTCCCTCTTTGTAGGCGGTCAGAAGCATGGAGTGCTGGGCGAAGCGAGCGCCGGAGGCGAGGAGGCTGTCGAGTTTGCCGTCCTTTTGGAGTTCATCGAGTCGGCCGAGAGTATGGAGGACGCGTTGTTGGACGCGGCCGTCCTGTCGAGAGTTTTCGACGATTTGGAGGTACTGGTGGGCCTTGGATTTTTTGATGCGGAAAAACAAGGGTGCGTCTCCAGCAGGAAAGCGACACCACAATTTAACTGCAAATCTGACATAAATCAAGCTATTTCAGCGGCAATAAACTAGTTTTGTTGGCACTACATTTTCGAGCGGGCGAATCAATAAACGCGAAAAACACGAGGATTTCGCAAGTTGAGCGGCTATTTTTCGAGTGTTACTGTTGAAAACGAGTTAGGCAATCCCGTTAAGAGATGATCGGCGAATACAAATGATTTATCGCCACGAGCTGTTTTGACTATGAAACCCTTCTCCGAGATTTTGACGACGGTGCCCCAGACGTCCGCTCTTACAGCGGCAGTCAGATACATCAACAGGAACAACGCGATGTAGGCTCGACGCATTAGATTCTCCTTATGGGTGACTCTTGCTGGCCGAAGGCCTCGCAGACGCCTCCCCTATGGGAGACCGTCGTCAGTCCGGGTGGCACGGTCTGGCGACCGTGCCCCAGCGCCGTCGTCCTATTTTTTCAGGAGTGGAATCTCCTTTAGCTTCAACAGATCTTGCGAACTTTTAATGTCATTCCAGCCGGTCCGCATTTGTCGAACTTTGGGCTGCAGGTCAGGGCCGACATCCGGACAACTCACTTCAACTTTCTCAATCGGATGAAAGGTTTTGTCTTTATAAAATCCGTCCATGTCGAGTATGTTTTTTCTACCATACTTATCCCCCGAAGTGCCGTACCAAGCCCCCTCCGTGGATGCCTTTTCATCAAACGAAAATAGGATTTCCTCCTGCACCTCTTTGATTGTCGTTCCGGCCTTGAAAAGATACGTCTTCTCAAACGTATGGCCGCCCTCCGCGGTTAATTTTAGCTTGAGCGAAAAGTCTTTCTTGAGATCTTCCAGCGACAAAAATTTGATTTCAGCGTTCTGCAGCCGAATTCCTTCACAAATCCATTCAACTCCCGCCTTTCTGCAATTTAATTCGACCAACATGCCTATTTTTAGGTCGGCCGCCCGAATAGGATAGATATTGTCAAAAACAGGTCCGACGGGTGATTTTCCACCTTTAATATGATAATCACTAAACTTGAAAACCACAGGCCCGACATAGGTTCTGACGGAAAAAGAAGTCTCGGAAATTGTGAGAACTCTTCCCTCAAAACCAGCGGCCTGGAGAATCGATGATCCGTGGAGCAAAATTACAAACGCATACGCACTATGAATCTTCACTTGCCACCTCCTGGAATATACCAAAGTACCAAGTCTTTTTTGTCAACAGTGTTACTCATCACCCAATCCAGGCCGGCGGAAGCAAACTGCCCGGCCACACCGCCGGATGTCGTTAGCTCTTTTACATAAAAAGTGGGTGCGAGCGCCGCAGGCGCATTAATTACAGTTGGCAAGACCATGGCAGTTCCACCGATAACCGCCGAGCCTTGAACGATAATTTGATCGGACATGCTTGCAGTTGCATCTATAGTGCAATAGTACGATCCACCATCCATCTTAAAATCGCCCCAGATACTCAAAGATCCGATGGCCATGGGTTCCGAGGCTCGAATAGAGATGTAGCCTCCATCCACGAGAACATTGCCAAAAATCATATTTTGGCCGCTGCCATACGTTGAGAGACTGCCATTAGTCATGGTAAATCCGCTAAATGGAACCAGCGTAGCTCCCTGATCGCCGTTCACCGGATCCTGAACGCCGAGTTTGACCGTGCCAGCAGCTTGAAAAACGGAGGCGTTGGCGAGGGAGGACGTATCGAGGACATAGAGGGTGCCGCTTTGTATCCAAAGAGAGGAACTAGAGGAAATGTTGTTAATCGGCAGCGAATCAAAGATGCTTACGACGGAATCCGTTGTCTTTTGGACGACGCCGGAGTTATTCAGTTGTCCCGTTCCTCCTGAGAATAAATCTCCCTGGATCAGAAAAATTTGGCCCGATCGCTGATTCGTTATGCCTGCGTCGTTTGTGAATTCGGTGCTCGTAAGACATTCGTCGTAAATCGATCCGGCGTTATTGATAGTGTCACCGATCGTAATTCCAGCTGAGCACAGCGTCGAAGATAAAATAAGGTAAGCGTTGGCGGCGATATTGACCGTGGCTGGTGCTGTGGTGCTATTGACGGTGCCACTGTAGATCTGAAACGTACCAGCTTTGATCGAGATGTCCGCACCGGCGTTGGGTTGATCGATAGTTCCCAGCGAAAGATTCCCGCCATTCTCCAGAGCAATCCCGTTATTGAACGTAACCGTGTTTGAATAGCCATTCTGAATCTCGAGTTGATCTACATCGGGAAAGGATACGCAATTACAGCCGAGCGGGGAGCCTACCCAAGCTTGACCGGATGCGTTTTGACCAGAGGCGGTTGAATCGAAAATCGCCTGGTTGGTCGAGTCGGGCACGACGCCGAGCGACCAGTTTGTTGGAGTATCCCAGTCGCCTACTCCTGGGCCGTAGGTCGGGCCCTGAGTTGGCCCGTCGACTACTGCGATCGGTACATCACCTGAAGAACCGCCCGGATTAACTAAGGACTCGCGCCAAAACAAGTTGCCGGCCATCGCCGCTGAAATGCCGTAGTTCTTGGCCAGGGCGAAACCAATTTCGGTAACTTATTTTGGCGCAAATCCTAACTCGCCCGGATATATCCAAACGTCGGGACCGGAGGGATGTGTCGGTGGCACTGCTACGACCGAGCCATCCAGAGTCAGACGATCTTCGAGGCTCTCCAGCATCAGCCGAATTGGGATCTGCTTTTGGACGCGTTTGCGAGAACGACTGTTCCGACCTAACGAGGCGGACCATCCGCGCAGCAATTTCCTGAACATGAAGTGACTCCATGGGTGCTATGGATACCTGGACAACAGACAGGAGCCAGGATCATACACTGGCAGGATGCGCTATTGCAAACATGGAAATCGGCAAAATTGATTTATTTTGAAATTATGCTGTGGCGCGAATTTTGATGCTATTACCCCGGCACGAAAGAAGGTCAACCACGAATAACACGAATGGGAACGCAAGATGCAGAGGGGAACGGTGGAGCGTCTCGGGATCAGCGCCCTGTCGCTTCTTTTTATTCGTGCTATTCGTATTATTCGTGGTTCTCTGTGTGTGGTTCTTTCGTGCCGGGGTAATACTGCCTCAGTCCTTCCGCGATCAGGCAGCGCTCGCGTATACGGCTCGTTAATCTGTTGCAGCTTCCATAAACGGTCGATCTGTCTGGGTGAGCTCAGCACGACGTGAAGCATACCAAAGCCACGTCAGATAGCACGCAAAGCCAACGGCCATCGCGAAACCCATTACTATCCAGCGGATCCCATGCACGATTTGAAGCCATTCCAAGCCGAGATACCATCTATCAAGGGAACCGGACAACATTACCACGGCTAGAAGCCAAAATAAGTAATAAGCGCGCGGTAATTCGGATGGCTGCAATGGCAGCAACCACTGGCGCCAGGTGAGGTCGGCTCCTCCAGTTGCCGCTTTGACAAATAACAAGGGTGACTTTTGGCCACGAAGGGAGGCGACGATGATCGCGCGATGTCGCAAGAGGGAAATCCAAAGTAAACAGAAAACGAGAACGTAGTGTGTCTGCGCCACCGCGCCGAAGATGAGGACAAAAAACACGGAATGGCCGCTATCAAGTAAGCTGCCGCAATGGGATTTCCTTCGAGGGCCAGGTCGGGAGAATGAACGAGTGTGACGACAATGTCGAACGTCGCGCCGCCGATTATGTATGCCAAACCGACGATTGTTAGGACCAACGGCGGAGCAGCATCGCCGGCGCGGGCGAACTGAAACACGACAATACCGCAGAGCGCGAGAAAAACCGGGAGTGTGTAAGCGACCGGCGGACCCAGGGATGGATATAGCCCCATGTAAATGATGGGGGTCAAAACAACGACGGCAAATAGGCTGAGCAAAACGAAGGCGCACGCTTCGCGACTACCCGGCAGCGGCGCTCGTTCGGAAGGTATCATGCTTATCTCATTGGAGCATCTTTGCGTGGGTTGTTGGTAGAGCAGATTTTAACTTGTCGAAGTGACAGTTTGGAGGGGGGTACCCATGCGAATTGTTGGCGCGACGCTCTGGCCAGCGCCACAACATATTTAGTAACAATGAGTTAGAGCGCCAGACCGTCGCGCCAACGGGTAGCGCATTTTTGGCGCGACGGTCACCGCCACATGCAAAAATCGCGTAAAAATTGATAATAGTAAGCCGCTCCCCATTTCAGCACGCGCAGCTTTCGCTCGCCGCCGATGCGCGGCGGTTCGTCACCGGGAATCTCGGCGATTTTGAGTTTTCGGCGCGCGCGCGAGCGGACAATAAGGGTTCCCAGCTAATGCGGGTGCGGAGCAAATTCTCCGGCGTCGTATACCAGCGGTCTTGATCGAGTTCGAGTTCCGAGATCAGCTTTTTGCGGTAGGCGCGGAAGATGACCATTGCATCGGTATAGCGGCCGCCGTTGAGGAGATTGACGGTTCGGGTGAAGAGCCAATTGCCGAAGGCCGTGATCCAGTCGTCATCTTCGCTGCGGGCCGGGCCGAGGTAGCGCGACGCGATGACCATGTCGTAGCCCTGGTTGATCTTCTCGACGAGAGCGGGGATCAGATGGGCGAGACTATTGCCGTCGGGGCTGAAGGTTAGGATGACGTCGCCTTCGATGTGGGGCAACACTTCCATATAGGCCTGGCGAATGCCCGACTGTGTTTGTTTGTAAACTTGATAGCCATTTTCCTTGGCCCATTCCACGGTGCCATCGGTCGAGCCGCCGTCGAGGATGATTATCTGATTGACCCAGTCGGCGTCGATCTGGGGCATGATGACCTTCATGCCGTCGATCTCGTTCAAGGTCGGAATTAGCAGCGTGACCGTCAGGCGCTTGGCTTTGGGGGTCGTGTAGCCGGTGAATTCCTGTTTTCGCGCAAGTGCAGGTGCCTGGCTGCTTTGGGCGGCATGGGACGAACGCGCGTCAACATCGTCGAGAACGGCGGAGACTTGGGTCATGACCAACCTTCTGGATGGGTCGCAGGATCGCACGAAACGGATTTCGGATAGGCGCATCTTGATGTGTGTACTACCGAGACGCTGCGACGATACCCATTTCAGGAGCCATGTCAAGCGGGACCGAAACACGTGGTATGACCGCTCTTGTGCAAATTTTGCCTGGGGGATAAGATCGCCCCCTTGTTGGAATTTCCTTGAAAATTACCTGCTCGCCGACTCGTTTCGCAGCGTGCATTTAGACGGCGTGTTCAGGAGGCTTGATGAGCCCTCAGCCTGGCTATCCGACGATCGCGCGAACCCGCTTGGCCTGCTTGTTTTTGCTGGTCACGGTCGGCTTCGCGTTCTATCGTTGGTCGCCGTTTGTTGTGTGGGATGATAGCTGTTCTTCGGCCATGGAGCGCGTCACCGAAGACGATTTGACCGTCGATCAACGACTCAAGGCGCGAATGGACAATCTGCACGTCAATCCGCTGACGGTTGCGGGCACCTTGATCTGGGAAGCCTTCACCAAGCCGACGGGTGGCTATCGCCCGTTGGCCAAAATTTATTGCTGGGTGTCGATCGGCTATCTTTACGATTCTCATCATCCGGGATTGCCTCACCTTCTGCTTGTCGGCTTGTTGTTTGGGACGTTCGCCGTCCTCTATTTGCAGGTGGCTTGTCGCTTCGTCGAGCGCGAGGCCAGCGCCTGGTTTGCGTTAATACTGATGCTTGGGTCGCCACCGATGGCGGCCACTTGCTGGATCTATATGTCGTTTCCGCAGGTGATCGTTCCCCTTCTCATGTGCGCGTCGCTTCTCTCTTATTGGGGCTGGGTGGAACGTGGGCGAATCGGATCGCTCATCACATTGATAGCGCTGGTCCTGCTGAGCCCGTGGATTCGTGAGATCCTCTTTGTCGTACCACTGTTGCTCCTCTATCTCGAATCGCAGCGCAGCCAACGATCGTATGGCATGATTGCGCTCGCGGCCCTCGCGTTTGGTCACGCGGTTTTTCCGACCGCGCTGCTTAAGGTTACGTGTTGCCCCGATCTCCCGTTGCAGTCGATGTTCGCTTTCGGCGGCAGCGTATCGAAAGAGATGTCGGGCGACCTGGTCCGGTGGTTCGCGGCTTGTAGTTTTTTTCCGCTCTTGCCGCCGACGTTATGGTTGTGTGCCATGCTGTCGGGGATTGTGCGGCAGCCGGACAGTCAAGGGCCGAGGACGGTTGTCAGACTTGTGGCCGTTTGGCTCCCCGGCGTTTTAAGCGTGTCAGCTGGCGTATTGTGCTGGTTTGGGTTCGTGCAATCCGGCCTTGTATGTTGCCTGATCATTCCGGCGTTAGCATGGCAATGGGGGCTGTCGTTCCTGTCGCTTTGGTTCCTGTTGTTGTTCTTGCCGCTGATGCGAGTTTACACCGAGCATATCCATTTTCTGTATGCCATGGCGCCGGCGGCGATCGTGATGGCGGGCGGGTTTGAACGGCTTTGGCTGCGATTGGCGGGCTCTGACTCCAACCGCTCCGCGGTTTCGTTGTGCGTTGTCAGCATTAGGCGTACTCCTGGCTTTGGACCAATCGCTGAATCTGTATGGGGCTTATCGGTCCAATCATGCGATATATGAGGGGATCCAGGCGGTAGCCGACGATTTTCGTAACGTTCGGCTTCAGCCGACGGATAAGGTCGTGTCTAATGTGGTCCACTCGGAAGAGATCCGCTATCACAGCGATTTTCATTATCAAAACTACTGGTCGATTCCCTGGGGCGTACCGGATCCGAAACGCTCTGTCGGCGACCCCGCCGTCTTTGAAAAATTCCTCAAGGAGCAGAAGCCAAACTCCGTCTATCTCCTCTCCATCGATTTTCGCTACCTTCCGAACAAGGTTGCCCATCAGGCATCGCTATCTCTATGAGTTCGATGTCGACAAGCGGGACCTTGGGATCATTCACAAAACCCGCGGCACGTATCCCTATCTCGATCCATTCGCCACTATATCGCGCGCCAATATGTGCCTTTCCTCGGCGCTCCCGATCTGGTCAACGATTTTTATGTCGGTCCCGACACGGAGACCGCTGGTTTTGGTATGTCGTGTCCGCGAACTATCACTTGTATCGCGTGTCACGGGCAAGAAGCTCTATCCCTTCCTAAGGGTGATGTTTCGTTCGTATCGAAGGCGAGGAGTATGGCTTCAACATTCTCAAGATCGGCGACGAGTTTCATGCCATTCCCCAGTGGGCGGGGCCATTTGACTTCGAGCGGTATCATCGCGGCGACTATGGTTCGCGGATCACCGGGCCGACAGTCGAAGACGTCCGCGAGGGGTGCGCACGTCTGTCCAGAATCTTGACAAAGGTGATCCGTGATAGGTTGAGCCGATCAACAGCTCCTCACTCCCGGCCCCTCTCTCAGAGGGAGAAGGGAGGATCGGCGATTGCGAGCGCGGCCCAGACCGACATAGAGATAGGAGATCTTTCTTGACACTTACCGTTCCCCAGGCCAAGTCGGAGTCGGCCCGCGATCTTTTTCGCATGGGCAATTTCGTGGGCGCGGCCAAAGCGGGCGACCGCGAGGCCTGGCAAACGTATGCGGCTCTTGGGCTGGTCGGCAAGGCGCACGAGGCTCTAGAAGGGTTAGCCCGGTTCGACGGCCCGGAGCCGACGTTTTACGCCGCGGTCACACGCTGGATCGACGGGGATGATTATGGCGGCCCTTGCGATGCTCGACGGCTTGGCGCAGAACCATGAGCATGCCCGCAACCTGGCCGCGTTGATCCGGAAGCCGACGATATCCGTGCTGGTCAACTTCCCTGGAGCCGCACCGGCTGTTCGGATCTTCTGGCGGGGATCAAGCACGACAAAAAATTTCAGGTCGTGAATGTCAGTTTTCACAAGGACGACCGCCTCAACTCTCCTTATGCCGACGTTCATTCCTTTTACGATGCGGACCAGCCACCCGATTTTTATGTCTGCCAGATGATCGAATGGCACACGTTGCCGACGAATCTCGGTGAGTTGGCCTGCCCGATTCTCGGCCAAACGGCGGACTACGACCTCCATATTCAAACGGTCCATTCCTGGTTGCAACTCTTCGATGAATTGGTTGTCACGGATCCGAGTGAATGGGAAGATGTTCGGCTCCTGGCTGGTGCCCCGGTGTCGACGTTTCCGAAGACATTTGGCTTGCCGTCGACGCTGCCACAGATTGCCCGCGGCAAACGAGACCTGGACCTGTTCCTCTCGGGGACGGTCACTCATCCCTATCATCCAGATAAAGGTATATTGCTGCAGCAGATCTTGGCCGTACCTGACGCCAAGCTGAAGATCGTCAATGGCTTTCGGTCCTCCGACGATTATTACAGCAATTTGGCCTGCACAAAAGCCTGTGTCACCTACGTCCGCCATCCCACGGCTGCGCCGACGCGCGGGCTCGAGGCTCTTGCAATGGGTTGTAGTCTGATCGTACAGCGCGACAGCGTTATGAGCCTGTTTTTTGGCGAGCAGGATGGCGTGCTGACCTACGATCTGGAGGTTGGCGATCTGACTTGCACGATTCAGCGCATCCTGGAAAATTGGAGCGACTATCAGGCCAAAGCCGCGCGCGGGGCGGCTCAGGTCCGGCAGGAGTTTGCGCTGTCTCGGATAGCTTCCCAGTATCTGCGCTTTTTGACGTTTCTGGCGGCCCGGCCGCGGCAACGGCCCGAAGCTCGATACGCCGACGGCCTCCACCAAAAGCGCGTCGTCCTCCAGGCGGGTTGGCTTCCGGATTACGAGTTCGATTCGAGCAATCTATTGCGGCAAATCGGCTTGGCAAACTACAATCGATTCTTGAAGGCGATCGAGGACGGCGCGACCACGAGCCATCCCTACATAGACGCGACCCGCGAATTGGTGCTCTACAATTTTCACAGGCGCCGGCTCCGCACCGAAATCGATGGAGTGGTTCAGCTCGGCCCAGGCGCTGTTCCACCGTGGCCTCACCGCCGCGCCGAAATCGCTCGTCTTGCGTTTCAATGCCATTCGAGTATTTCTCCATTTCGGCGGCCCGGCCGAGCGAGCCGAGGCGCTCCGTCTGCTGGAAGAGACGCTGCAAATCAAGCCTGACGAATGGTCGATGGATGTCAACGAGGATGTCTTTCCCTGGGACTTCTTTCCGCAACTTTTCAACTACAGAACCTATTTCGATCTCGTAACGCGTCAGCTAATGCACGGTGCCGAGTGTGAGGCGGCTCTGAAGAATTTGATCTACGCTTCGCTTAATTATTATCGAGGCTTCTTCACGCCGAACCAGGGGTTTTATAACGGCGGCCTGGACTGCTTCGGCCAGGCCGTCGCGTTGGATCCCGAATTTCCTTACTACCAATTCCACTACGCGCGTGAACTTTTGTTGCGCGGGCTCCCGGAAGACGACCTGGAGGCGAGCAAGGTCCTTGTGCGCCTCTCGGAACAATCGATTCTGTTCCTGGAGGCGTTTGAAGTGCTTGAGGATTGGAACAACGGGCGCCGGCCTCGGGCCTCGAGTGGTACACTAAAACGCCTGAGGCAGGATTTGGGTCGGCCACAACCTCCTACTCCCGAGTTGCAGAGCCGCATTGGGCGTTTTCTTGACCGCCACAGGTCCAAGATGCAACGCGCCAAGCAACAGATCGACTTCGCCGAACCGATTGGCACGAATCTTGTGGCCGAATCGTTCCCTGTGGCCGAGGCGCCGGGCCAAGTCGTAAGTCGTGGCATCGTTACGGAAGAACTGGCGAAATTGCGTTACCAGGTTCGCTGGATGGAGTCGAGCAAGTTTTGGAAGCTACGCGGTGCCTGGATGGGATTGCGGCGCTTTATGGGGCTCAAGGTGCAGGATATGCCGGAAGATTATTGATCGGGATGTTCCGAAACAATTCGGAAGGCAGCGAATGGGACGCCAGGCCGTCAGGAATCGTTATCAATCTTCGAGGGACCTCCTTATGAATACACGCCCGGCTCTCTCGCTGATCGTCCCGACGCGGAAGCGAGTGCAGCAACTGCGACGATTTCTTGATAGCCTTGTTGCCACGGCTTCCCACCTGTCGGACCTGGAGGTGGTCCTGGTCGTCGATGAGGACGATGCCGAAAGCAAAGCCTTCACGTATCACGGCCTACCAATACGCCTGGTTGTTGGCCCTACGGGTCAAAGCATGGGCGCGCTCAACATGGCCGGGTATGAGGCCAGCACGGGCCGCTACATTATGCTGCTCAATGACGATGTCGTGGCTCGGACGAAAGGTTGGGATCGCAAGCTAGTCGAGTGCTTCGCTGGCTTTCCTGATGAGATTGTGCTGGCTCATACCAACGACTTGCTCTTCGGCGAGAACTTATGCACGTTCCCGTGTGTTTCGCGGACGTTTTGCGAAATGGCAGGTGGCATCTGTCCGCGCGAGTACGTCCGCTATCGAATCGACGATCATATCGGCGACGTGTTCAATCTTCTCGGGCTGCTCGGTGAACGACGCATTGTGTACATACCGGATGTGATATTCGAACATTTCCACTTCGTGGAGCCTCAAGCCGGCCATCGGCGTTATGCCTATGACGAAGCGATTATGTCGGGCGATGCGCCGCGATTCTTAAGACTGGGAGATTCGAGAAAGGCACTGGCACAGCGCCTGCTCGAGCATATTGAGATCCGGCGCGCACGCGCGTCCAAGGAAGTGCATCGGCAGATTCTCGATGAAGTTACCGAGCCGTTCGATCTCCGTGTTCCGAGCCGGCTACGAGTTGGTGTTGGCGTTCCGAACGCGGCACGGAGTCGCGTCACGATCGGTGTGACAACTGTTGGACGTGACGAAGCCGCCCGGCCTGCAATCGAAGCACTGCGGGCGCACACGCCGGGCGTCGAAATCATTGTCGTAGAGGCCGGGCGCGGCGACGAGCCGCGGCAGGGGCGTGAGTGGAATCGCCTGCTGCAATGGACACGGTCGGACTATTTAGTGCTGACCGATGGTCGCGTGCGCAGTCCGGCCCAATTGGCTGCCGTTTCTTTTCGACGGCCTGAGTCACGACGCCGTTGCCGTCATGCCTTTGGAACAGGATGATGCGGGCAAAGTAAGCTATTCTACCATTCCCGCGTGGTCCGATGTCCGAGCGCGACCCGCGGCGCCGCGACCGATGCTGACGCTGCACGCTGGGCTCTTCATGTTGGATACGACGCGCAGTCGAGATTTGCTCTTTGACGAGCGCTATCAGCGCTATTTTGCCGATCTTGATTTTGGCTTGCGCGCTGGGAAGCGGGCTGGTCTATCAATGCGGCGCCGCGGGCGCTGGTCACGCGCGGCGGCTCATGGCTTCCCAGTCCGGGAACAGCATCGGTGGCGGAACGCTTCGCTCTTGATCGTGATCGCTTTGTCGAAATCTGGTTCACTGAGGGACGGACGCGCGTCCTTGACGAAAGGCTCGAAGAGTCGTTGCATGACTTGCAACGATTGCTCGATCTCGGCCCGGACGCTCTGTCGATCTTGAAACGCGCTCGGTGGGAAACGCTCCAGGCGCATCGGCTGCGCTGCGATCGGCTCTTTCAAGAGATTCGTCATTATCCCGTAATCTCGGCCATGCTCGCCGACGCGGCGGTTCAGGGGCTTGACGGCGATGAAGCGAATCTGGATTCGCCCCAGACCGGGCATCTCGCCTGGATTCTGGGTCTGGCTGGTTGGCCGGTCGTCGTTCGCGATAATGATCGGGGTTGGCGCGTCGTTCGTTGTGGGAACTTTTGGGCAACGCCGACGGAAGAAGGCGAATTCTCACTCGAGCGGCTGTGCCGGGGCGGGTTTACCACAGTCCTGGAAGCTCAAACGCTCGAAGGGCTGGAACGGCTCATCGACGGCAGCCCGCGCGATCCGGACCGCGAAGAAAGACCGGTCGCCGGCGCTTGGGGCCCCGTGAAATCTCCGTGGACGAGGAGGTCCACCGTATGATGACTCCCACACCCTCGTTCGACGTCGCCGTGATCGGCGGCGGCATCGTCGGCATGGCGACGGCGATGACGCTGGCGACGAATCAGCAATCGCGCGTCGTCGTCCTGGAAGCGGAGGAGCGCGTCGCCGCGCACCAGAGTGGCCGCAATAGCGGGGTTATCCACTCGGGATTGTATTACAAACCCGGTTCGCTCAAAGCGCGCAATTGCGTCGACGGCCGTCGCTTGATGATCGGCTTTTGCGAAGAACACAATTTGCCGCACGAAATCTGTGGCAAGATCGTCGTGGCGACTTCACTGGAGGAGATACCGGAGTTAGACGAGTTGGAGCGGCGCGGTAAAGCCAATGGCCTCACTGGATTAAGGCGACTCGCTCCCGAGGAGATTCGTGAACGCGAGCCTCATACGGTCGGGGTCGCGGGGCTGCTCGTCCCCGAAACGGGTATCGCCGATTATGCACGCGTCACGGAGGAATATGTTCGATTGACGCGCACCGAGGGTGGCGAGGTCTGGACCAACGCCCGTTTGTCGCACGTCAAACGCGACGGTGCCAACTTCATCCTCGAGACGGCGCGCGGCCCCGTTCGCTGTCGCGCCCTCATCAATTGCGCTGGCCTTCAATCCGATCGGATCGCCCGACTCTGCGGCGTCGACCCCGGGGTGCAAATCATTCCGTTTCGCGGCGAATACTACGATCTAGTGCCCGAACGCTGCTCGCTGGTCAAGCACCTCATTTACCCGGTCCCGAACCCGCTCTTTCCGTTTCTCGGCGTCCACTTTACGCGCATGGTCGGCGGCGGCGTCGAGGCTGGGCCGAACGCAGTTCTACGCGCTCTGTCGCGAAGGTTATCATCTCTCGTCGATCTCATTGAGAGACACAAAAGACCTTGTTAGTTACGGCGGCTTCTGGAAGATGGCGCGCAAATACTGGTCGATGGGGCTGAGCGAGGTTTACCGCTCGATGAGCAAGGCCGCCTTTTTGCGTTCGCTGCGCAAGCTGATGCCCGAGTTGCAATCGTCGGACATTCATCCGGGCCGCGCCGGCGTTCGCGCCCAGGCCGTCGATCCCAACGGCAACTTGATCGACGACTTCCGCATCGTCGAATCGGAGCGCATGATTCACGTCCTCAACGCGCCCTCACCGGCCGCGACGGCGTCTCTGAGCATCGGACGAACGATCGCTCAGCTCGCACACAAGAACTTCGAGCTGAGCGGCCGCCCCGAACCGGCGCTCGTTTGACGGCAGCGCGGGGCAGTGAGCGAAGTTAAAATGAGACGATCTTAATCCAATCGCTTCGTGCTTTGCCTGTCGCGGCGCCGAAATCGCCTCATTTTTGGTAGTGAAGCCTCAAGAAAAGCTCCTCTTTACGAAAATGTTGTCAGAATAGACTTGAGTATCTCGCTTTCATCACGGAAAATACATTATCCGCCTCGGAAGAGCACGGGGAACCATTTCCTTTTGCTCACCCACCGTTTGTAACGTCTCATGCCGACGAATGGATTGTTGGCTTTGTAGACGCCACCGAGACGCGCCCAGTTCAGGAGCTTCCAGCGAATCGCGGCGGCCAAATTTATCCTTACCTGTGGCCGCCGTCACCATGAACCGAGGAACTATTCCGTGACCACATCCAGATCTTCCTCCCACACTCTCCACGGCTTGCGTCGTTCTCTCCTTCTGAGTCTTTTCAGCTTCGGCCTTCTTGCCGGCACCGGCTACGCCGAAGACATCAAAAAAGACGTCGAAGTCAAAAAGGAAGTCTCAAAAGCTGCCCCCGTAAAGATCTCTCTCCCTACCGTCTTCGAGAAGACCGCCGCTGAGAATATCGATGATCTGAAAGCCATTCAGAAGCATGTTAAAGATCTGCTGCCAAAGCTATCTGCCGCGGTTGTCGGCATCACCGACGGTCGCAGCTCAGGTAGCGGCGTCATTATCTCCGAAGATGGCTACGTACTAACTGCCGGTCACGTATCCGCCAAGCCAGATCGGGAAGTCACCGTGATCTTTCCGGATGGCAAAAGACTTAAAGCAAAAACATTGGGTCAAAACGTCGCTATCGACAGCGGCCTGATCAAGATCACCGAAGAAGGCAAGTATCCCTGTGTCGAGATGGGCGAATCGAACAGCCTCAAGAAGGGCCAATGGTGCGTTTGCCTCGGCCATCCCGGCGGTTTCCAAACCGGACGAACGCCGGTCCTTCGGCTCGGGCGCGTGATGCAGATGGATGGTACGTTCCTCCGAACCGACTGCACTCTGGTCGGCGGCGACTCGGGCGGCCCGCTGTTTGATATGGAAGGCAAGGTCATTGGCATTCACAGTCGCATCGGCGGCACGATCACGCAGAATATGCACGTTCCCGTCAACACCTTCCGCGAAACTTGGGAACGACTTGTCAAAGGCGAGTCGTGGGGCGGCCGGCAGCCGCAATCCGAGGTTTATCTCGGCATCAAGTTCTACCGCGAAGGTAAAGACGCGAAGATCCAAACAGTGGACGATCGATCGCCCGCTCAGGAAGCAGGGTTCAAAACCGACGATGTGATCACGAAATTTGAAGATAAGGCGATCACTTCTATCGAGGAGCTATCGAGCCTCGTTCGCGCGAAGAAGCCGGGCGACGAGGTAGCCTTTGAGATCCAGCGCGGGCAACAGACGATGGTTCTCAAGGTGAAACTTACTCGAAATGGGGCATGAGTAAGAGACTAATTGGACTGCTTTTAAGTGGCTCTCCGGAAAGTGGCGTCCCCCTACCCACGGTACGCTGCGCGACCCTGGGCTTTGATATGGAACGCTTTCAGCGTTCAAATACGAGTTCGCCCTTGATGTTTTAGAACGCTGAAGGCGTTCACTATCAAAGCCCAGGGTCGCGCAGCTCACCCGAGATAGGGAAAGCACGCCTTTTCAGACAGCCTGTAGGTTGATTTCTAAGACCAACTGGAGATAAATACATCTATGATCCACTATAATCCGCGCCCCGTTCGCTTTAGCCATGCCCTGACGATTGCCGTAATTCTTTTTGCTCGGGTATCGACGCTTCATGCGCAGACCGACACGAAGCCGATCGTCATACCGGGAAAGAACGACATTAAGTACCTCGCCGCTTTCCGGGACGTCGTAGCTAAGTCAGCACCGAGCGTCGTTCAGATTCGGGTCAATGGAAAACAAGTCGCTCTTGGTACGATCGTCGGGGCCGACGGCTGGATTGTCACGAAAGCTAGTGAAATCAACGGCAAGGCTCTGTGCCATTTTAAGGATGGCCGCGAGTTCGAAGCCAAGATTGTCGGGGTTCAGGATAAGTTTGACCTGGCGCTTCTCAAAATCGACGCGAAGGATCTTAAGCCGGTCGAATGGGCCAACAGCGCTTCAGCCGTCGTCGGCGACTGGGTCGCTTCGGCTGGCATCGGCGAGACCCCCGTCGCCGTGGGTGTCGTCAGTGTCGCGACGCGCCTTCCTACCAGTCAGCGTCCGAATTTCAATCCGAACAGCGGCTATTTGGGAATTTCCTCGGAGGTCAAAGACGGCGGCGTCCGTATATCGAACGTCACGTTGGACACGCCCGCGGGCAAAGCCGGCGTTAAAGTGGATGATCGATTGGTGAGTATCGACGGGACGGCCATCAGCGACCCGGACGTGTTGATGAACTATATGACGCACACCAAGCCAGATCAGATTGTCACCCTCCGCGTCAAACGTGGTGACGAACTGATGGAGTTTGCCGTGACCCTCGGCAAACGGCCGCGTGACACTGGGGTAGACCAGAACCGCCTCGGCAACGAAATGAGCGCACGCTACAACGGCTTCGGGAAAATTCTGCAGCACGACACGGTTATCAAACCGGTCGATTGTGGCGGCCCGCTTGTGGACCTCGACGGCAAAGCCGTCGGTATCAACATCGCCCGCGCCGGTCGGGTCGAAAGCTACGCGATCCCGTTCGAGGAAGTGGAAAAGATATTGCCGGACCTCAAATCAGGCAAATTGGCTCCAGTCTCCGTGAAGGCGATTCCCAAAGCCGTCCTGGAAGCCGAAAAGAAGCTCCATGAGGCCAAGGCTGCCGTCAAAAAAATCGAGGAAGAGAAAGCCGCCCTCGACAAGAAACTGGCCGAGGCGCAAGCGGCATTAAAGAAAGCCGAGGCCGAAGCCAAGGACGCCAAGGCCAAACAGGACGAAAAGTAAAAGAGACGTACTTTCCCGTCAGGACCCGGCAGTCCAAGAGTCCTTGCGAGGCTCGCGGATTGCCGGGTCTTTCTCATTTGACTCTATATAGGTCCCGGCTTGCCGGCGGCCGCCCCTGAAATGATTGCGTAATATCCGATGCTAGATCCCATCCGACCCAACATCCGCGCCATGACCGGCTACGTCCCTGGCGAGCAGCCGCGCGACGGGGAATACATCAAACTCAACACCAATGAGAATCCGTACCCCCCCTCGCCGCGCGTCTTCGAGGCACTCCGCGCGAATCTGACTGGCGATCGGCTGCGCAAGTATCCCGATCCCGTGGGCACAGCCTTTCGCCAGACCGCTAGCCAGGTGTTAAGCGTCGACCCCGACGGCATCCTCATCGGCAACGGCTCCGACGACATCCTGACAATTTTGACGCGAGCTTTCGTTCCTGATAACGGCTTGGTTGTGTCTCCCACTCCGAGCTATCTCCTCTATCGCACATTGGCGGAATTGCAGAATGCCAGGTTGCAGACGGTTCCGTACTTGGGGAACTGGGATCTTCCAATACCCTGGCCCATTCGTGGCGCGGATCTTCTCTACGTCGCCAATCCGAATTCGCCGTCAGGCTCCGTCCTGTCGCCCGACCGCATGAGGTTGCTGCGCGAGCAAGCCGCGTGCCCGCTTGTCGTCGATGAAGCTTATGCCGACTTTGCCGAGTCTAATTGTCTCGATTTGGTGCGATCCCATGTCCCTTATGTCGTCGTGACGCGATCCTTGAGCAAGTCTTATTGCCTGGCCGGCATCCGTTTCGGGTTCGCCGTCGCTGAGCCAAGCCTGGTGCATGAGTTGATTAAGGTCAAAGATTCCTACAATTGCGACGTCCTTAGCCTCGCAGCCGCCGAAGCGGCGCTTGGCGATCAAGAATATCTGCAAGAGATCCGCGCCAAGGTAAATGCCACACGCGAACGACTGAGCAAGGCACTCTCCTCGCTCGGATTTCAGGTGACACCCAGTGCCGCCAACTTCGTCTGGTGCTGGCGAACCGATCGCCCCGTGAAACCGATCTTCGAGGAGCTGAAAAAACAGAAGATTCTCGTGCGCTACATGGTCTACGAAGCATATGGCGACGGGCTGCGCATCTCCGTGGGAACGGATGGGGAAATTGATAGATTGCTCGAAGAGATGAGGCGCATTGTTTGAAACGGGAGCAACAGAAATGGTGAAGTTGCCCAAGGCAGTCGGGCTGATCCTTTGCAACCGTATTGAGATCGATAAAGTCCAGGTAGAGTATTCGCTGCATGGCTTGATTCATGGTCTTACTTTTTCCAAATGGCCTGCAATTTCACCTTCGTTCATGGCTTATGCCGCTTTACAAGGTGGAAGCGGGGAAGCTAAAATTGAAATCGAAGCCAATCACCTTCAGACGGAGAGGACCGTGTATCGATACAGCCGATGGTTTACCATTCCGGATCCTCGGCGATCGGCGGCTTTTGAAGCTCGAATAAGCCGGTGTGTTTTCCCGTCTCCAGGCCGGTATAGCTTTTCGTTGCGATTTGATAGGCAAGAGCTGTCACGCTACCTTCTTGACGTGTTTTCTGGGGTGGACTCACTATGACCGAAGCCGAAAGTAATCCACTGCGGATTGGGATACCTCCCAAGTCCATTACCTTTCCCGACGGCCATCAACATTTTATTCTCGACGATGGCTTAGAGGAAAATCTCGACGAGCCCAGCGATTTGTTCAAAATGGAGCGGAAGACGATCGATGCCGCTGAAGTGCTACTGCGCGAGGCCGTCCAGATTGCCAAGCAAAGCGCCGAGCACCAAAGTATGAATGGTTTTGCACCATTGTCCGCGCCGCGCCACTCCACTATCACGCGTCAAACCGCCGAAACCAAGATCGAGCTTGCGCTCAACCTCGACGGCTCCGGCCGCGCTGAAATCGCTACTGGCATCGGCTTCTTCGATCACATGCTCACGTTATTGACGCGCCACAGCCTGATCGACCTCACCGTTAAAGCCGCGGGCGATTTACACGTCGACGGCCATCACACCGTTGAAGATGTCGGTATCTGCTACGGCAAAGCCCTGGCGCAGGCGCTCGGCGACAAGGCAGGCATCCGCCGTTACGGAGATGCGACCGTGCCGATGGATGAAACGCTTGTCACTAGCGCGATCGACCTGAGCGGCCGGCCGTGGTGTGTGTGGAAAGTGTCTGTACCTTGCGAAATGCTCGGCACGTTCAACGCGTCTCTCGCCGAGGAATTTTGGCGGGCCGTCGCTTCCTCAGCCGGGATGGCATTACACGTCGTCTGCCATCACGGCAGCAATACCCATCATATTATTGAAGGGGTTTTCAAGGCGACCGCTCGGGCGTTGCGTCAGGCCGTGGAGGCAGACCCGCGCATGGTCGGCGTGCCTTCGACAAAGGGCGTGTTGTGATTTTCCAGCCGAGCCTGAAGCGTCAGCGAAGAGTATTTGTTTTTCAAAAATTCAAATGTACTTCGCTGACGCTTCAGACCCGGTAAATTCAAATCACGCCCTCACTTCGACGCCGCGGCCTTGATTCGCACCGTAACCGGTAGGTGATCGCTGGTCCCTCTTTCGGCCCGGTTATTCTTGTTGCCGAACGGCATGGGTTGTCCTTTGGCCCGGCCAAAGGTCCAGGTCGTGTGTTCTTTGATGATCTCCGCCGTTTTTGGCTCGACAGTGAGGCCATCCTCCGTTAGCAGCGCGGGTGACACGCAGATCTGATCGAACATCATCCATTTGTCGCGATAGTGGTGCGAGCCCTCTTTACCATCGATTCTGTCCGCGAAGAGGTTGAACAACATCGGCTCTCTACTCTCGAGAACTTTCTTCTTATCGCCGACGGCGTGTAAGTGCTTGACGATGCTGTCGTCGTCCGGGTCATCATTGAAATCACCGCAGACGATAAAGTTGACTTTCGGATTTGTACGATACAAGACCTTGTATCGGTTATAAATCTGGTCCGCGTATCGGCCACGGGCTCCGCCGTCGGTATCCGTCACCCGCGCCGTCCAGTGCGAGGCGATCACGATGAGCTTGTTGCCATTTATGGTGAGATGCCCTTCCAGAATCCGCTGCCTCGAACCGAGCAAGCGAGTTTGGGACTCGTCGACATCGACGCGCGTGATGATGCCGGTCATAATCGCTCGGCCGCCCATCGGATCCTTGCACAACACATGCTTGTAATGAAGGGCTGGATCACGCAGGCCTTTATTGAGCCTCAAACGAAGCAAATCGAGCGCTCGCTCATTTTCCGCCTCGGCCACACAGAGAATGTCCGGACCTTTGCCATCATTGACAGCCAATAGCGCCTTGGCGATGTTATCGAGTTTGAGTTGATGGATCTTTTTATCGTCGGCGAACCATTGATCGAAAGTCTTGTCGGGTTCCTTGTCCCAACCATCGACCCGATCGTCGAAGAAGTTTTCCAGATTCCAAAAGCAGAAGAGCAAGGTCCGTGCGGGAGCAGCCGCCGCTGGCGTCTGTCCAGTCATCCCAACAAGGAGAACCAAGGAAAACACCGGCAAAGCGAAAGCAAAAAATGCTGGCGAAATAGAAAAACAAGAGAAGCGGCGCATGTACGGTCCTCTGGGTTTGTAGCCGAGACCCGCATTGCGCGGGACGCTGGTAATCTGAGGTGAGTATAGCGAGATTTTTGCCGTCACGGCAAACAAGATCTGCGCTTGCTCCGATCGATGCGCTTGCTATAGTGCCGCCGCGGGGCGACCTGTCCGACGGACCGGCCACGCAGGCCGAGGGCAAGGCGAGAGGAGGCCAGACCGTGAAAGATCGTGGACGGCTATTGTGGCTGGTTGTTGGCATGTTTGTCGGCGGCGGCGCGATCGGCCTATGGCTGGCGCGAACGCCCGACCTCCGAGCCGCCTCGTCGGACCGCTATGAGGATTATATTCTCTGCACCGGCCAGGCCGCCATCATCAACGGCGCCCCAATCGACGGCGTTTGGATGCTCGACTACCGCGCCGGCAAACTTCTGGGCACCCTCATTGACCGCCAGGTCGGCAAGATCGTCGGCTGGGCCGAAGTCGATCTAGTCACCGAATTCGGACTGCCGCCACGCCAGAACGTCCATTTCCTGATGACCACCGGCATGATCAACGAAGGCCAATCCGCTCTGTATGTCGCGGAGGTCAATTCGGGCAAATTTGGCGTCTACACCATGGGCGTCCGCCCCGACCACCAGCCCGGCGTGATGATCAAGCGACATGATCTCGTGCTGTTCCGACAGACGGCGAAGCCCAATAATTGATAGTAGGCTGTCACAAGAATTGTTGAGCATGAAGCGTTCGGGATCGAGCGGCCTACATTTCAGGACCTGGGAGCGTTAGCGACTGGAGCGAGCCGAGCCAGGGCATGCTCCAGTCGCTAACGCTCCCAGCTCTTGAATACAGAATTATTTTGCCCCGATCAGGACTTCTCCCCATCCAATCGGATTTCACCAAGGAAAATACCAACCACCTCCGAACTCTTAAACAGCGCGACGAATTCATTGGCATTCGCAATTCGAGAGACAATCCCATAAATTGGTCCGTCCTCCGCTTCGGGAACGGAAAGAAGCTTCAATCCTTGGCCGCGAACAGCAGCAACACGCCCGTCTTTTAAGAGGACTGTAAACTCCTTGGAATCATCTCGCTGATTCCAATCATCCATGTAGCTTGCTATAAGGTGAGGTCTAACGGGTTCACCTATGCCAAAGGCTATGTCTGTTGGAACCTCCCCTTCGTCGACAAAATCCCCTATCAGCAAGCAACCTACATCGATAGCGGCATCTTTCGTCATGTCTATTTACCTCAACAACATCGATTGCTGTGCGATCACTTCCTGATTATACCAGAATTGAACCCAATACAAACCAGGTTGCTTGAACGTGCAGTTGAGCACGCGAAAGGTGATTCCAAAAAATTCAAGTGGGTCCTGTCCAAACGAAATCGTTCGCTGTGCCGCACGCAATACAACTTCATCAGAATCGGCGTGCCGAATTTCGATACTTGTCTCAGAGACTGTCCCATAAGCAGCTGTCGATGCGTATAATGAGGTATGAGAACTCAAACATATCCCAGCGACATTACCGACGCGCAGTGGGCTCTGATCGAACCCCACCTGCCCGTTTATCCCGGCGGACGGCCACGCATTACCAACCTGCGTGATGTCGTCGATGCCATCTTTTACCTGTTACGCACCGGTTGCCAATGGCGTTACCTGCCCAAGGATTTTCCACCAAAAAGCACAGTCTGGCGTTACTTCGACTCTTGGCGACACAACGGCACTCTCGACAGAATTCACGATCTTCTCCGCACCAAGGTACGCACGGCGGAGAAGCCTTACCATCCGCGTACCACAGCCAGCGTCGATAGCCAATCGGTCGACACCCGTTGTGGCGGCGAACAGCGTGGCCGCGACAATGCTAAAAATGTCAATGGCCGTAAACGCCATATCGTCGTGGATAGCATGGGGTTGCTGCTGGCGGTCTTGGTGACGGCTGCCGACGTGGACGACGCCAAGGCGGCGACACAGGTCTTTGAACGCTTGGAAAGCCAACCGATGAGTCGGGTGAAACGTATGTTTGCGGACAGCAAATACCACAACCACGCCTTGTATCGTTGGGTGGAGGAAAAGGCACAGTGGGAACTGGTCATCGTGCGACGTCCTGAAGGAGCGGAGGGTTGGGTGACATTGCCAATCCGTTGGACGGTGGAGCGGACGTTTGCCTGGCTGAGTCAATGCCGCCGGTTGAGTAAGGACTATGAGCGTAGCGTGCTGTCGTCGGAGGCGTATCTCAAGTTGGCTATGATTCACCTTATGCTCAATCGCTTGGATCCAAAAGCAATCGAGGCGGAATTCCATTATCGAATGGCGGCTTAATTGGACTTATGGGACAGTCTCTCAGCAGTACCGCGACATTCGGTCATTTGGACAAATACGCAAAACTCCCGATATAATAATGGGTAGGGCACGTCGTCAATCGATCGAATGGCGTTTATTAGGCCGACCAGCGTAATGCGTCGCGGTTTTTGAGGATCTGTATGTACATCTTCGCAAACGATCAAATATCGAACTGTCGGTTGCATTTGGCTCATGTCGAGATTCCAAAATCAAAGACAGGTTTATTCAAAGTCATCACTGGGCTCCCAATCAAAGGGAATGAGCCCGGCCTTCCTGGATTGGCTTAGTTCGACAAATCCTTGAGCCAGCAAGTCAGCCCATGCCTCCAGCCATGCCATCGGAGGGGCAAACTCAATTATTCTTATGTATTCCTCACTAACGATGTAAACGTCGTCATCGGCAAACCGAGTGTAGTTAACTTGCGCCACTCCCAGTGCTGTTTGACGAACCAGGATATACCTCACTTCCTCCTTTGGCTCCAACATCGGCACCCATCTCCAGCATTAGCAAGATTCATTGCCCCTGCTCCTGTGCCTTCCGCCCCTCGCGCCCCTCCACACTCGGTTTCACGGCCTTCCCCATTTCCTCCTCCCGCTCCACCACAATTTCCCCGCGTTCTTCCGCATTCAGGATGCCGCCTTCGATCAGTTTATCCACGATCGCCTTATGCTTTTGTTCATGCTCATGGGGTAACGCATCTTCGTCTGAGCGTAGACCAATGTGAATGTCCTTCTTGCCCGTCTCGGGGTTGATGCGCAGGCGGATGGTTATTTGGGCCATTGCGTGGATTCCTATTGCAGCGGGTGGGCGACACCTTTTGTGGCCACCAGTTCTTTGAATGTCTTTGCTTCGATCACTTTCTTTTCGATCAATAGGTCGCGGAGACATTCGACCAGGGCCCATTGTTCGTTGATTATCGCGCGGGCCTTTTGGCGAGCTTCGTTGAGAAGTTCGTCGATGCGGCGGTCGAGCGACTCCAGTTTCGCTTGGGACAGGTGCGGCACGCGGTTGCCGGTGCGGTCGGTCGATTGGCACCAAAGGGGAGAAACTTGCTCGCCGCCCATGCCGTAGAGTTCGACCATCGATCGGGCCAAGGTGGTGGCGCTCTGGAGGTCGGCCTCGCAACCGATGGAGGGGTCGTCGCCGAGGAGCATCAGCTCTGCCTCCATGCCGCCGAAGGCCACAGTCAGGAAGGCCATCATTTGGCCACGGGTCATGGAGAAGCGATTCTCGTGTGCCTTCATCTGCACAAGGCCGAGGGTGCCATACATCCCTTCGGTGAGAGCGATGCGCTCGACTGGCCGCGCTTGCGGTGTGAAAATGCTGACAACGGCGTGACCGGCTTCATGAGTGGCGACGACGCGCTCTTCTTGCGGCGTCAGCTTGACGCGATCGACCCAATCCATGAGGGTGTCTTCAACATCCTTGGCCGTAGTCTCGTCCTGTCTGCCCTCGCGCAAACGCCGTCGCGCCAGGCCGCGGCAGAGAGCGTTCAGATGATCGCCGCTGAAAAATGTGCCGGAAGCGGTGCCGGGCACCCGGTCTTCTGTCCGCTTGACTGTGGATTCCAAAGTCTCATCCGACATCTTGAGACCCATCTTGCGGTCGTAGATTCTCAGGATCTCTCGTCGTGCGTCCTGGTCGGGATATGGGATATAGAGATGGAATTCAAAGCGGCCTGGACGAAGCAAAGCGGGGTCGAGGATTTCGACGAAATTGGTGGTACCGACGACGAAGACCATTTCCTCACGATGGAAGCCATCCATCTCCGTGAGGAGCTGGTTGACCATCGAATGTTCGACGCCGCTGCCGCTGTAGGTGCCGCGCGCGGAGGCGAAAGAGTCTAGCTCGTCGAAGACGATGATCGAGGGGGCCGATTGGCGGGCCTTGTGAAAGATCTGTCGTAGATTGTCTTCGCTCTCACCGACCCATTTACTCTTGAGTTCCGGCCCGGAGACGATGGTCACGGCGGCACCGATTTCGGACGCGATCGCCTTGGCGAAGAGAGTCTTGCCTGTGCCAGGCGGACCCCAAAAGATCATTCCCTTGGGGATCAATTCTTCGATCGACTTGATCTGGTCCTCGCTGGTTAACGCCTCTTTGCGTGTTAGAAGATCGAGAATCTCCGAACGGAGACGTTCCTTGACTCTGCCGTAGCCTCCAATGTCGCGGTCAAAGGAGATGTTGGGCACTTCGAGCGAACCGCCGAGCGTCGCCTGCCGTAGCTGGCGATAGGCATGAACGGGATTGACGGGGTAATCCTCACCCTCCATAGTCGAGAGCAACCGGCGCAGCGCACGGCATTGACGCCGGAGACATGCTTATACAGATTCCACGGATTGAACTCGCGGCCAAACTTGCGGCTCTCGCGCCTGGTAATCAGATGCCGCAGCCGATCGCGCCGCAATCCGACCAGGCTCACACGATGCGGAAAGAGATTCTCGATCACGCGCGGCAACGGAAACGATGGATCCTTAAAACCAAGCCAAACCAACTCCGGGTTCTCATACAGGAGCGGAATGACCTCGCGCGCCTCGGCCGTCAATCCGCCCTGACTGGTTGTCAACAAATCGAGGTGAGGCAACACCACGACGCGCCGCTCCACCGCTCCGCGAACCGCGTCGCGCAATTGCGCGATCATGGTGCCGATCAGACCGAGCGGCGCCATAGCAGCCGGCTGTTCGTCCTGCTTGGGTCGACCATCGAGATAGAGGCAGCGCAGGTTAATTGCCTTCAGACGTGTCCGAAGATTGATAAACAAAAACGGCGCGAGATCCTTATCACACTCGATCAGCGTCGGCAGGCCGCGTTGCAACTTGGAGGCGACCTCGGCCATTTCCGTGGAATACGCCGCCTCGACGGCGGATTCGTTGTTCAGGTCTTGAGGGAGGTCGCGCTCGCCGATCAACACTTTGGGGCTCCTTGGAGCTTAGTCCGTAGCCTGAGTAGTCCGTAGCAAAAAACCTGTACGTGTCAGGTCGACGCAATTGTATGTAGGTCTTTGCTACGGACTACGGGCTATTACACTTCAACAACAATCGTCAACGACCCCGTCTGAGGATCCTCGGTCATTTCTTTTATTTGTCCGAGTTGAGCGGCCTTTTGTTTGAGGGCGGCGGCCGTGGCGCGGTTGACGGCTTGATCGAGTTCTTGACGGAGGTTGCATAGCTCGGCTTCGAGCTGCTCTGTGACCTTTTCCTGGAGTTCGTCCGCGCGTGTACGAACTTGGCCTTTGAGTTCTTGTTGCAGTTCTTCACGTAGATGGGCGCGGGCGGCGTCGGCGCTATCGCCGGTTTCGGAGTATGCCTGACCCTTCTTTTCGCCTTCGAGAACTACCTCATCGGCCGACTCGGCGCGGACGGTGACAGTGCCGGTCTTGGGATCGACAGTGACGACGATGCCGCCGTCTTGCTTCCGCGTGAGGTGCTCACCGTCGCGCTCGAAACCGCGCTCTTCAAGCTCGGCAGCCAACAAGCCGGCCATTTGCACGGCGGGCAGGATCTCCAGAATCTCCAATTGGGCGCTGACGCCATCCTCAGCGCGGATGACTTGCTGGATGCACTCTCGGACGCGAATGGTATAAGCCCTGCTCATAAGAAATCGGCCTCCGGTTTGGAGAGCCCCTTTCCCCTGCACTCGGGGGGCGAGGGGAGCTTGCGGGACGGTCTCTCAGCTCTGTCTCATAGGATCCATTTGACGAAGTAGGGCCCGAATTCGCTCGCAAGAGCGCTCCCCGTGTTCGTACTCCCAGTCTGATAACCACAGTTTGGCCGATTGGTATTCTTCATCGAGATAGCCCACGCCTTTGGCCCAGCGGCTCCAGGCGGAAAACTCGGACTCCAACAGTCGCAATGCGCCAAGCGCGGCGCCTTGTACCTCCATGCGGTCTGCAAGACGTAGGTTCTTCGTATCCAATCGCCCAATCCACAGGCTGGCGTCGGCGCTGTCAGTCAAGAGCTGCGCGAGCGCTCGCAACAGAAATCGGGCCAAATCGAGGCGGTGGGCTTCGCGCAGTGAGCGTAGCAAAATCCGCAGGACCCGCTCTTGTGATTGGCCCAGGCTTAGCATCTTTCGAGGATCTCGAATATCCTCCTTGCTTGCCTCGACGCTGACCCAACGCAAACAGAGATCGGTTTGGAGGGCTTCCAGGATGTCCGCTCCACGCTCCGTCGTCCATGGCTCAAAATTCGGCTCGATCACTGCTGGCATATCGACATAATCCTCGGGATAAGCCAGCCAGCAAAGCCCATGTTGATTATACGGTTGCCGCCGTCGCAGCGTCGATGCGCCGAGGCTGTCTGCTCCGCCGCGCAGGCCTTCGTGAGCCAAAAAGAGCAGCAATCGATCGCCTGCGGTCAAGGTGATTTCCTTTGGACCCCAGTGGGGCTCCCCATCGCCCGGTTGTTGGGCGGTTATCCACATAAGGAAAGCCAAGGCCTCCTCAGAAAAGTGTAAGCCGAGTTCGCTCGGCTCGGTCCGCTCCCAGAGTCGGCCCGCGACGATGCCATCGACGCGCGGATGCCGCTCCTCACGCCAGCCGCCGCGCTGAGCCAAGATCTGCGCGCTACCTTTGGTTAGTGCATCGCAGGCCAAGTCGATGGCAGACTTGCTAAGACAGGTCGGCGGTTGCAGGCGCTGTTCGAGCAACGGCATGGCCCGCTCGGGCGGCTCGCGGCGCAGGAAAAAGGCGAGGATGCGTAACAGATTGGCTTCAAAACGAGAGACGGTTTGCATGAGCTGAGTTTATGGTCGAAGGAGCGATTAGGAATCGACGGAGATTCGTAGCACTTCGGCGGTCTCTGTGTAACTCGCTTCGAGACCCAACGGCACCGCGAGAGTTTCAAATAGGTAGAGTGGTATTGTCGGTAGCGGCGTTCCTACCTCGAGCGCGACGGACTGAGTGTCGAGGAGCCATTTTCCATTTTTTTGGCGACTGCAATAAGAAGCCGCATACAAGTCAGGTTGACCGTTTTCCTGCCGGCCAGACGATAGCATCTCGAGAAGTTCCTGGTGCAGGTTGGCCTGACCGTTCGTCACGACGTCGACTACAACGACGCCCACTTGCTCTTGCAAGTAAGAGGCACATTTCGCCACGAACGGATGCCGATGTTCTGGGCGATCTTTGTTAGCCGGACTCACCAATTCGACAACAGCCACCAAGCGCGTACTCTGTCGAGTGTCTAGGACACGGACTTCGTAAACATCTTGGTCGGGGAACTCGATTTCCAGTGTTTGCATCGGAGGCGACGACCAGACTTCAGGTCCGCTGCCTGTTTCCGGCTCTGAAGAATCGAGCGGACGCGCGGCGCGAAGCCGTTCTCGTTCAAACGTTGCAACGTCCGCTTCGACGAATAGCCCGAGATGCACCTCCGGGACGGCACGAAATTGAGGCGGCAATATGGTTCCATTCAGGTGACGCACCATCGTAGTGATCCACATGGCGTGGAAGCCTTCCCAAGGATTCCATTCGCTCCACGGCGCATGAAAGTGATCGCGCAGCGGCATGACTTTTCCCTTCAATGCTCAGGAGTGACCATTTCACCATTATAGCCAATTAGGCTTCAGATTCGGCAAGGTTTGGTTCAAAACGACCCTTATTCCGGCACCAGCGAACATGCTGACATCGCTTTCCCTGGCCGGCCGCTCTCGCCTTGCTGTCAGGCTACCCCTCGTATACACTTTTAAGGCCGAAGGTGGCGTCGCTTGTTTGCCGTGCGGTCAGGACGTCGATTCCGCAAGCCACGATCAGGCACTAGGTTATATCGCACGGAGGGGTGGCAGAGTGGCCGATTGCATCGGTCTTGAAAACCGACAACGCCGAAAGGCGTTCGGGGGTTCGAATCCCCCCCCCTCCGCTGGTTTTTGTCGCTAAACCACGATCTTTTACGGGGTTTTCGCTTTTGATGGGATTAGGTTCCACACTCCCTTTCGGTCTCTCAGAGTCTACCGAAGTACCCTGAAATCGCTCAGAAAGCGCCAAGCAGGACGCCAAGACAGATTTGCCCATTTCCGGGCCGTTCTCGCCTCCCGTTCCTGTGGCCCGAACTTCGTAGACCGATGGTTGCGACAGGTCGGGTAGGACCGCCAGGGCCGTCGATTGCTCGCCTACAAGCGAATGCGTGTATCGATCCATCGTCAGGCTGATGGTTGAATGCCGCGCCAGTAGCTGCGCGGTCTTGGGATGTACCCCGCCATTCGCCAAGTTGCTGATGAATGTGTGTCTCAAAGAATGGAAATCGGCTACTCTGCCCGCATCGTCACGGTATATGATGCCCGCCGCTTCCAGGTCAAAGCGTAGGAGCTTGCTGACGTGATGCTTTCCAGAAATGCGGAACGCGGGAGCCTGTGGCATTCTCGATGCCAGGAAGGCTCTCAGAGCCGCTGTTAGGTCCTCCCGAAGTGGTAGCGTGTCCTCGCGTCGCCGCTTGCTGTAGCCCGCCGCGACGGTCACGGAGGGAGAGTCTCCATCAAGGACGAAAGAGGCTCTTGTAAGACTCCGTATCTCACCCGAGCGTAAACCCGTCTCAACCGCCAGCCAGTAGCAGAGCGCCCGTTCCTCTCCCGAGACGCCGAAGCGGTCACGGCCTTCACGGGCCGCGCAAAGCAGCCGCTTCAATTCGTCGGTAGTAAGCGCTCGCCGATCGTGCCGCCGATCCAAGCGAACATTGAGGCAATCGAGATGGTCAATCGGCGTATCGAATGCCCGCCGGTCTTTAACCATCCATCGGCAGAATTGTTTGAGAGCATTCAAGTAGAAATTGCTCGTTTGTGCCGAGATGCCGCGCTTTTCTTTCGCGTCCCCCCGTAGCCCAGCAAGGTAGGTTGCAACCTTGCTGGCGCTGATGTCGCCGTAGTGCTTGAAGCCACACTCTCTGACGATTCGCTTCGCCCGCGTCGTGACTAATTCGACGTGTCGATCCGTGCCATCCTTTGCAGCCAGGGCAGCCTTGAAGTCATCGAGATGTTCGGCAAGGGTTTTCATCGACACCATGCGCGTACGGTCAAGCAGCCCAATAGCTGCAAGTTTTTCTCGAATCGTCATCGGCAAGCCAGAGAGCCAGAGCGTCAAGGCGGGGTCGCTTTGCCCGCCGCTGCCCTTGTGATAATCAACCATCTTGACGATGTTGCGCCCCATCTCTTCCGATGCCGCCTTGCTGGTAAAGGCAGCAGGGCAATCGCATCTAATCCCCCATAAAAAGGCCAAGAATGGCCTCGCGCGTTTCGTCGTTCCAGCCTGCTTGCAAGCGCTTCTTCTCGATGCCGCCTTTGGTCGATTCGTCCTGCCGCAATAACGAGATGACCCAGCGTCGTAACAACGCCAGGTTCCCTGCCGCATGGCCCGTCCGAGCACGATTGCGATCCTCCGCAAAATACATGTCCAACACCCAATGCAAGCCATTCTCCACTCCCCAATGACTCCGTATCGCTCCCGCCATCTGCTTCGCCTTGGGTTGCAGGCTGCTTATAAAATAACGCACCTCCGACTTCTCCACTCCACCCTCCTGGTAGCTACGCGTGCAACGGGCGATGCTCACCAGATCCCGCCAATCCTCCTGATGACGCAACGTCTTGGGTACCGCCATCGTCTGCGTCCAGCGCGTTTCCAAGCGACCGTGCCCCTTGTCCTGCTCCGTGTGCGTTTGCACCGTTGCCGTGCTACGACCCTCGTCCACGGCGGCAAACGCCTCCACGATGTCCTGCTCCAAATGCTCCTGATTCCCTTTCACCGCCAGCACATAATCGGCTCCCTTTTCTCGTATCTTGCTGGCAATCTCTTTCTGACATCCCATGGCATCCAAAGTCACAATCGCTCCCGTCAATTCCAACACCTCCAACAGTTTAGGAATCGCTGTGATCTCATTGGATTTGTCATCGACCACTTCCTGACCCAAAAGCAATTGGTTCTCCGTGGCCCAGGCGCTAACGACATGAAGCGGATGCTTGCTCTTGGCTCGATCCAACGTCGCACGAGCCGTCTTGCCGTCGATGGCCACCACCTGGCCGGACGTACTCCGTTCGAGGCTGGTCACCCAGCTCAGAAAACACTCGACAAAGGCTTTGCCATCCAGGGCGGCGAACACACGAGCGAAGGTGTCATGCGACGGCACGCGGTCGGGCAGATCCAGGAATTTTTCGAGCCAGACGCGCTTGCTCTTGGCGAACTTTTCCATGGCCACGCAATCGTTGGCGCCGCTGACGACAGCGCACAGGGCGATGAAGAGGATGTCCAGCAGTCGGTGATGCTTGGTACGGTTGATGCGTGGATCCTGCAACTGGGCAAAAGCGGCAAGAAAGGGGGTTGCTTGGGTCTGCGCCATGAGTCTTTTCCTCCGTGAAACGGGTACGTTCCACCAGAATCATTCGCAGTAACCTTGTCCCTGACAACTGAACAGCCAATAATGAACAGGCGTTTAGATGCGATTGCCCTGGTAAAGGCAGGGAGTCGGCGCACGGTCGAAAGATGGTCACGGAACTCGATATACCATTTTGCGGCCTCACGTTTTTGGCCTGATCGATCTTGATAGCTCGTCTTGAAGATCCGGTAGCCCATCACTCACCTACCCTTTCGCGTGCGATCAAAAAACCTAGCGTAGCTCAATTCCGGCTTTTGTCATGATCTCGATAATGTCCGCCAGTGCCGCCGCTTCCGCATGTTCGCGGGGCAGACCGCCATCGTATTCCATGATGGCCGCGCGTTCATCCCAGAGGAAGTGCCAGTCCGCCGGCAAGTCGTTCGGGGTTAGAGGCGGAATGACTCGCGTCTCGGAAACGCCGCCGTCAGCGGAAAAAAGTCCATCAAGGAACCCAACGAAGTCTAATTGCATGACACGCCCCTTTCTACCCTAGCTTTGCGACCCTTGCGACCCTTGCGACCCTGTTCATGGTCGTCGTTCGTATGCGTGTTCAGTCGATGGGAACATCTCGCCTGAAACCTGAACTCTAATTGATTCGGTTACGGGAACAGGGACAGGGATACTGAGGTCGATGCCGTAATGCTGTTGGATCTTCAACAGATCTTTTATCACGCACTTGTAGCGCCTCACGCTGTTGCTTTTCTTCGGCCTCTCGATGCCATAGCTCTTGAGGCGGTTGCTAATCGTTCTGGCGGTCCACATTTTGAAGGTGTCCGGTTCGCGGACCTTTGCGATATTGAGTAGCTCGCCGGGAGTCGGTTGATTGCCTTCGAGAATTTCGTCTCGAAGGATCTCAAGTATTGTCTCATCGGCTTCCGGTATCTGATCGCTCTTACCGTTCTCAACACTGCGCAAGCAATGGGATTGAAGCAAGGCAAGCAGCCCTTGCGCGCCTTGCTCATCAAAGAAGGCAGCAAGGGCAAGTAGAGGTTGCCATAGTTCCGCGTCTCTGCCATTGATGCCCGCCGGCACGACGTTCGTTCTGCGCAAGTGCCAGCCAGGTCGATCCGTGTTCAAGCGCCAAAACATGGAGTTCATCCCGTAGCCGTTGCCACTCATTCGGAGCATCGTCGATGCGTCGGCGGGGTTTCTCGGAATTGGGGCCGGATCGAAACATGGCGATATGAATGCAGCGCGTCGCCAACGCTGGTGGCAAGCCCGCGATGCAAGCCAGAGCCTTCGGGCCGTAGACGTCGAATTGTACCGGGTGAAAGTTGTCCTCTACTTTTTCAAGGCGCGTCGCTCGTCCGCCGCGCTTGTACCCTGCCAACAGCATCGAGAGTATTTCTTGCTGGGCGGGGTCGGATTGCTTGAGGCGTTCAGCCTCATCGAGAAGTACCACGCCGCCACGGTCATTGAGTGTACGAAACAGAGCTGGGCCGGTCACATTTGAAGTATTCATCGGACGGAATACTAGACGTGTCAGCAGCTCGAAAACGCGAGATTTTCCAGAGTTAGCAGGTCCGCCAAGAGACAGATAAGGAACTGCATCCCATGCCTGAAAACAGTGCGTAAATACAGTCCATAGCGCTAGTGTTGATGCAGTGCCGCTTGCCATCTCAGGAATAAAGTCAATGAAGTAAGCGAACCGATCCGTTAATCGACAGAGTAGGTCCACCGGGTCGGGAGCTGGTGAACCATCGAGCCAGGATTGCCGTGAAGCCATTGACCAGCTAGGGGGAGTAGACGTATCCGGTTCAGCCGGTTTCGGACGAATAAAGAGCCTCTTGCCGTCTTGTACCTCAATGTCGTTGGGTAGCTCTTTACGCTCGCGCCGGCCATCAGACCAGCGAAGATAGGTCATATACTTCCCGATGGGGTTCCCGCCCGCGCTAAGGATTATGGGCAACGTCAACCCCGAGAGATCTGGATGGTAGAACATTTCGGGACGGATGATACTCGATACGTCCAATTCGACGACGTTGCCAGCGTTTGATGAGGCAGAGCAAGGCGGTTCAGCCGTCGCTAATTCTGCTATCTCAAATAGTTGCTTTTCCGTGTCGGCCACGTCCAATTCTGGCAGCTTGTCTTTCAGGTCCTTGATGAACTGTTTTCTCTGCTTTGCGTTCGACGGTTCCATCGCGTCCAGGTGAACGGTTGCACCGTTATATTCCGCAGTCATATTTCCCTTTCGGCCACTCCGATCAGGATTGTACGACAGCATCACCTTGACCGAAGGCGGGGGAGTTTCGGGAGCGGTTACGGTCTCAGGTTCAGCCACGGGGGGAGCGGGTAACGTAGAGGGCAGCCTCAGTAGCTCCGCTTCCAACGCCACCGCGTCTACCCCCGGCAACCGCTTGACAACACCATTAAGGAAACGCTCCCGTTGGGGGGCAATGTCATGGTTGATGGTGTCAACGTGGATGGTTTTTTCATCATGCGTTGCCATCACCTTCAACTTGGTGCCGATTCGTTCCGCAGAAAGCACTACTGCCACGGGTTTGACCCGCCGGCGGGGTTTCTTTCTCGTTGGCTTCTCCGTCTGTTTTCCCGCGACGGCCTTGACCGGCTTCTTCATTTTCCACCTAGCCTTTCCGATCCTTGCCGAGCCTGAATCACCAGCCGCCGAACCGGGGCCGCGTTGATTGCCTGTTCAATGTCGTTGTGTTTGCCGCCAGCCTGAAGCCAGGCGCGAGCGTCCTTGATGCCGTCCGGGGGTCGAATGATGCGTACCGATGGTGCGTACACCAGTAGCACGGTGAGTAGGTTGTCAGCGCCGCGCCGCCCCGGTTCGTCGTTATCGGCCACGATGACCACCTCGGGCCGCTGCCACCGCCGAACCAGCTCGACAAGTAGCTTGATGCCGCCGGTACAACTGGGCCGGCCAACGACATTGCGGAACCCCATATCGAGAAGTGCGGCCGCGTCCGTTGGTCCTTCCACAATGAGCAGGGGGCCGCCATCGCGTTCGACGCCATCAGGTAGAAAGAGGCCTTCTTTGCCACCCCGGACGGAGAACTTCACCCCATCGGGCCGGCGAAAACGAAAGCCAAGAATTTCGCCTGATGGGGAAGTCATCGGGAATGACCACGCTCGATGATCTTCGGACCAGCCGACGCACAACCGATTCAGGCTTGCCACCGATAGCCCGAGTTCGTCAGCGAATTGAGATAGCCGAACGTCATCGACCGATCGTCGGAAAGTGTCTGCCAGGGCCGTGAAGTCAACGCCAGGTCTTGGGAATGAAGCGCGGATGGTTCGTGCAAACCCGCGTGAACGCCGGCCATCTCTTTCCATGAGCCGATGAAGCCAGCCGGCTTCGCCGATGCGTCGATCGGATTCGATTCGCGCACATAGCGCCACTGATTGATCCGGGGCAACGAGACACCAATCAAACTTTTTGCAGACAGGACAGGGGTTGCCAACATTGACGCGCAACCAGTTGTTGCGATCGTTCATCATTTCGCCCCCCGCATGGCAAGCCAGGTGGCGCGGTCGGGGCAACCGGCATCGAGCCAGTCGGAGAGTTCAGAGAGGGAATAAACGGGTTTCCGCGTGCCGAGATAAATGGGCAACGGAGTGCGACCAGAGGCCTTGAGCTTGTACCACTGCGCCCGGGAAATGCCGAGCGGGGTCCAAGGCGTGGACGTTGCTAGGGGTCGCTGTGAGTCGATGGGGTTCTTTGACATACCCCAATCGTAATGGGGCACGGCGGTATGGAAAATGAGGCGCACTGCGCTAGGTGGCGCTATATGAAGGATGTTAGCCTTCCGAAGACTGGATCAAATAGCCGCCGGATGACGGGATGTTGACTACGTCGTAACACTCTTTCAGCAGCCGGAGATGATGCCTTCGCAATGTGCTTTCTTTCAATTCGCATCCCAATTTTTTGAGGTTACGGAGTATCTCTTTACCGTGGATACCCTTTCCCGCCGGCAGTCTCTCTAACATCTTCAAAATCATCTTCGTCGTGGGGTTCAGGGTCGGAAGGGCGCAAGGGGCGATGTTTCAGGGGGTAAGTCTGTCCCCTCTTTAGCAAGCGAATCCGCTCTGCCTTCTGCCAATTCGTTGGCGTCGCTATCGGTTGGTTGTTCAGGCGTTGATGTGGATGTGTTGTTCGGGAACCGCAAGTCGCCAAATGGGAGAACTGCCATCCGTAAAATTGAAATCAGCGAGTCCCATACTTCTAACACAAAATTTCTACGGCATCGCTCAATTGCGATGATCTTATCGACGATCTCCCTCTGCTCGCCTTTCCCCATCCTAAGCAATTTGGAGGCTTCCGTTTCGGCGGGTGTAGTTCCACGCAAACAATCGATCCTCTCCGCTTCGCCTTCCTTCCCCAACGCTGTGTATAAACCTTTGATTCCGGTTGCGCAGGCGTCTATGAGTTCCGAGCGATTTTGGGAATCACTCACAACTCTCAAGGACGCGCTGTACCTTCCGCTTGCTTCCATTAGCTGGTTGAATGCTGGACTGAAGCGATTCAGTTTTTCGAGATGTGCTTTTCGTCTTTCCTCGAAGCGTTCTTCTTCGCCTCTGGCCAATTGCTCGTGCTCGATGATGGTCGAACTGTCAGACATACCCTACCTCCCGATACGGGCAGGTTGATGAGAGCAGAGCGGGTAGGTTCGCTCGCCCTCATCAGCCTTTCAGGCGGGTAATTAGGCCGCCATCCCGTATCAAGGATTATAGCAGAGTAGAAAGAATTTGAAGGGAAGGCTCATTCCCGTTCGCCGAAGCTCAATAGTTATCGCCGTGCCGCAGGATTGTAACGGTTTATGGAAGTTTCAGCCCGCTAGACTTCATCGAGAAGCCTCTCTTTGCGGCGCTGGTAGTCTTCATTCGTAATATGCCCGCCGGAGAGTAGATTTTGGAGCTTTTCCAGCCTATCCTCAATGGAACGATTTGGATTGGCAGACCCGGCGCAGGCAGCATCAAGGTCATTCTTGACCGATAGTTCATCATAAACGGTTACCCCTTTCTGATCCCTAGTCAAGTTTGAATACGTCCGGCCCAGCTGTAGCGCTTGCTGGCGCAGGTCAGCGTTGCTTGGCTGAGTTTTTAGCCTACCTAGGCCTCAAACAAGCGAATGCGAATGCCTCTCGCGAACTTCGTGTACCGGCTCTTGAAGGCGCACCTTCCTCGGGCTGTCGATGGCGACAGCGCTGAAGCGCAATTGAGACGTTGCTCATGGGCAAGTTTCCTTTCTGCGGACTACGCTGGATGGGTCGCGGCGGATCGGAGCATCCGGACTCCGACTTCAGATTGCTGGATCAGCATCGCAACGACTCGAACACGCGGAAGAAGATCGTTTGGTAAGGATTCCACGAGAGCAACCGATAGAGCAGGCGACGACCGCTACGAATTAACTGGCACGGCATTCGCACAAACGCCTGGACAAAGGTGCGGAACTCCAGACCCAACACCCACTGTTTTTGTTTCTGGTGGTGTTCCCGCCAACGTCCAGGCTGTACCGGGATCAGCAACGTGAACCAGGCCTTTAGGTTCCAGGCCAACGCCGTCATCACCATGTAGGCCCAATTGCTGGTCAAATTGTCCAACCCTGCCCGTAAGGCCCAACAGCCATGCAGCAGTTGAGCCAACAGGTTCTCCTGATCGCAGCGGTCGTTGGCATCCAACACGATCTCGTCCGGCTCGCGTAGCCAATCGTTAGTCAGATAGAAGAAGTAACGTACCTCGGGAAACAACAAGACATTGCCTTTTTCATGGGTGATCTTCTTACGTACCACGATCATGCGGTACGTCTCGCGACAGGCGGTAGGCTGGTAGTTGAACTCGGCCACCTCCTCCGCTTGGAGGCGCAGGACCTCAAACTCACGCTCGCGCACGATCCGATCCTTGACCTTGTCCGGACGTCGTCGCGGACTGTTCTTTGGTTGGTATTGCAGAGGACGTGCCAGCGTTTTCCAGATTCTTTCCGGCAGATCATGGGCCAAGGTGCGGACATTCTCCATGTTGTCGTAGCCAAAGATAAAGCGAACACGCTTGTCCGCATTCCAGCGATCCAGGTGTTCCGTTTGTGAAAATGCGGTGTCGCCTCGGAGGAATACTTGCTGAAAGCCACCACGAAAGCAAACCTCCAAACAGCGATCCACCTCCGTGGCCGCTCCCTCGTGCGAGGGACGGTTACCGGAACGGTTGACGATGCTCAACACTTCGTTGGTTTCCGCCAAGGATAACAGCAAGGCGTGATAACCCCAAGTGCCGTCGTAGGAGATGTCCATGCCCTGTTTGCATCGACCGGTAGTTTCCACGAGGACTCCATCCATGTCGATGGTGGCACGGCGGAAGAAATCCACTGGTTGTTCGGCCCACGCTTTGAGGCGGGCTTCGTGAAATACATTTTGCAGGATGTGGATATGCTCCGGTTGGAAACGACGGCAGAAATCTCCAGAGGTGGTCGGGTCGGGAATACGTTGGGCGTCGAGGGCATCGAGAAAGACCTCGTCGTTGCGGCGTAGCTCGATGTCCTGGAGGCAGGTGCCCTCACACAGGGCGTTGTAGGCCAGATTAAGCACGTGATCGGACTCGTGGTAGGGCAGGTGGACTTTGAGCAGATGCAACTTCTGGTCGATGGTCTCGGGCAGTTTGAGCCAGCGTGCGAGTTTGTGGAAGGCCCCAATGCCGCCGTGTGCCGTGCCACGATCGCGTTCGGCAATATCGTAGTGGATGTTGGCGGCTCGAAACATCGGCCGATCGACGCGGCCGAGCTTGGTTTTGTCGAGTCGACGAGTGATGCGACGCTTGCGTTTGGCCAGTTGGCGTTGTATCTTGGCTTTCACTCGAAATTCCTTTTCTTCTTGGGTGTGTTTTGACCGGCAAATCATTAAACACCGCAGAAAGAGCGAGGGATTTCGAGTTTTTCACGATATTTCGAGAGAAAAGCGACGGGGGCTTCGCTTGCTTGAGGACTTATCCGGAGCGCTGCCATGCAGATCTTTGCTCTTACCGGGCATTGTGAGTCTCCTTTAGAGCATTCGGAAAGAATGAGAGGCGCCCGCGACTCTCCTATCTGCTTCCCATCTCGGTTGCCGAGCACCCAGTTCGGAATCCGCCGCGAGAAGTCGACCGGACTCGAGGCATAACACCGTTCTAGTCCTCCTATGTTCCGCGCGGAACATTGCTTGCCGACCGTCGCGCCAAAAATGCACAACTGCTTGGCGCGACGGCCCGCTAACCCAACCACTTGACAGCGTTGATGTTGCGCCGCGGGCCGGACCGTCGCGCCAACATTTGCGCGTGGCACCCTCTGTCGCCAAGCGTCAAGGCGGCCGCGATAGAAGCAACATGGCATTTTCCATGCCGTCGTCAATCCTGCATCGAGCCGCCGGTCGCGAGCCGTCATCGTGGCAGCCTTTTCTCGTCTCTGTATTGTCGGCCTTTCATTGGTAAGATGGCTGGAAGCAGGCAGCCGACGGCATGTCAGGCCCAACTGAGCGTATCAAGAGGATTACTCGTGCAAGAAAGTGAAAACGCAGGTGTGACTCGACTTCACCAATTACAAAATCGATTGAAACCGATAAAGGCGGCTCTGCTCAATCATCCGATTTATCAGAAGATCGACCGCCTTGAATCCCTTCGCTTGTTCATGGCGCACCACATCTTCGCGGTGTGGGATTTCATGTCGTTGCTCAAGGCCCTTCAACGCCAGCTTTCTTGCGTCGCGGTCCCCTGGCTACCGAGCGACGATCCCGCCGCGGCCCGGCTCGTCAATGCAATCGTATTGGCCGAGGAGAGCGACGAAGATGGTCGAGGCGGTTTCAGCAGTCATTTTGGCCTTTATCATGGAGCCATGAAGCGCTGCGGGGCGAGTACTGCTCACATTGATGCGTTTCTGGAAGCGCTTCGCCAAGGCAAACCTGTAGCCAGCGCCTTGGAGGCGCCCACAGTTCCCGAATGCGCCCGTCGCTTTGTCCGGCAGACCTTCGCCATCATCGACGGTGGCGACCTCTGTGCCATTGCCTCGGCGTTTACGTTCGGTCGAGAAGATCTGTTACCTGCCGTTTTTCAGCGTATTGTGAACCAATTGAACATGGAGACTACCGGCGACCTGGACGACTTCAAATACTACCTGGATCGACACATCGGCTTGGATGGTGAGGAACATGGCCCAATGGCGCACCAGCTCCTTCTGTCCCTTTGTGGTAATGACAAGAGCCGCTGGCAAGTCGCTGAGCAAGCGGCAGTCGACTGTCTCGAAGCGCGACAGTATTTCTGGGATGGGATCTGTGATGCGATCCTGCGGAAGAAAAATGCGGGAAACGCCTCATAGATGGAACGGCCGAATTGTCGTCTTGCGCTCCTCGAAAGAACGGCCGCGTTGTGGCACGGCCGGCTGACCGAGCCATTCGGTCTTGATCACAGGTCTCCCATGGTCCCAGCCGTCACCCGATCGAACCGCGAGAATCCCGTAGTCCTAGGCGTTTGGGACGATACAGGGAGACTCGCGCTCTGTTTTGGCATGATCAGGTGACCGTGTCACAACAGAGCGGCGCCTCCACCGGCAAATCCACCGTCGTCGCCATGCTCGGCCAGCGTGAGGCCGTATACCGCGGCGGCATCAAAGTGATACTGGTATCCCGCAGCCTTCGGCAATCCACCGAGCTGCTCCGCATCGTCACCGATTTCCACGAACGCGTCCGGTTGCCGTTACTCGATCATAAAAACGCCGGAGAATTACGACTCACTAACCACAGCCGAATCATCTGCTTGCCCTGCAAGGAGGAGACGATCCGTGGCTTCTCGCGCATCAACATCCTCATCATCGACGAAGCGGCCCGAGTCCCCGATGACCTGTACCGTGCCGTCCGGCCCATGTTGGCCGTGAGCCAGGGCCGCATGATTTGCCTCTCCACCCCCTACGGCAAACGCGGCTTCTTCTACGACGCCTGGGCCAACGGCGGCAACGATTGGGGACGCATCGAAGTCCCCGCCCAACAGATCAGCCGTATCACCCCCGAGTTTCTGGCCGGCGAACGACGCGGCCTCGGAGTCTCCTGGTTCCGCCAAGAGTACGAATGCTCCTTCGAAACCCTGGGAGGCTTGGCCTACCCCGACTTCATCAAGTACGTAACGGTCGACGCCCTCCCCGCGCAGCTATTGGGAGTAGGCCACAAGGTCGGCGGCATCGACTTCGGTTTCCGCAACCCCTTCGCCGCCATCTGGGGCACCGTAGATCGCGACGACGTCCTCTGGCTAACCGGCGAACACTACGAACGCTATCACCCCCTGAGCCACCACGCCACCAAACTCCCGCGCCCCGTCCGCTGGTACGCCGACCCCTCCGGCGCCGGCGAGATCAGCGAGCTAAAGCGCGCAGGCTTCGCCATCAGCGCAGGCGACAACGCCCTGCGCCAAGGCATCGCCGCCGTCACCGCCCGCCTACAAACCGGCCGCCTCAAAGTGGCCCCTGGCGCCTGCCCAAACCTCCTCGCTGAAGCCCAGCTCTACCGCTACAGCGACGACAACACCGACAAACGAGGCGAGACTCCAGTGGATGACAACAACCACGCCCTCGCCGCCCTGCGATACCTGGTCTCCAAACTAGACGCCGGCCGCACCGCCCGCGCTGGCCCCGCGGAGAAACCCGAAGACAAGGCAAGAAAGCGCGAGGAACGCGAGAGGCAGAAACAACGCGAGTGGTTGAGCGTGCGGAATGAGGCGCTGTGGACGCGGTTTATTTGATACCAGCAGAAAATTCTGCAATAATATCGCCCGCGATGTCGCCCTGGCAGGGGCGAAGGACTGTAGCCACGGGTGAAGCGAAGCCCGCCGCCAGGCGGGCGAAGCGAAACCCGTGGAACGTCAGGCGGGCGAAGCGCAACCCATGGACGCGGTATGTGACTGTATTTTCGCCCCGGCAGGGGCGAAGGCCTGTAGCCACGGGTGAAGCGAAGCCCGCCGCCAGGCGGGCGAAGCGCAACCCGTGGAAGGCGAGCGCCAATTGTCTTCTCGCCCCGGTAGGGGCGACGGACTGTAGCCACGGGTGAAGCGAAGCCCGCCGCCAGGCGGGCGAAGCGCAACCCGTGGAAGGCTCTCAACAAACGCCCTATTCGCCCCGGAAGGGGCGAAGGAGCCGCCATGCCCGGCACCTATTCTCAAATCCTCCTCCACATCGTCTTCAGCACAAAACACCGCAAACCCTGGATCACCCCCGACATCACCCAACATCTTTACCCCTACATCGGCGGCATCATCCGCTCCGAAAAAAGATCCCTCTACAACATCGGCAGCATCGAAGATCACGTCCACATTTACATGCGCTGGCGACCCGATCAATCCATCTCCGACTTGATGCGCACCCTAAAATCACGATCATCAAAATGGATACACGACACCTTCCCCACCCTCCAGGGCAATCGCATCTAAACGCCTGTTCATTATTGGCTGTTCAGTTGTCAGGGACAAGGTTACTGCGAATGATTCTGGTGGAACGTACCCGTTTCACGGAGGAAAAGACTCATGGCGCAGACCCAAGCAACCCCCTTTCTTGCCGCTTTTGCCCAGTTGCAGGATCCACGCATCAACCGTACCAAGCATCACCGACTGCTGGACATCCTCTTCATCGCCCTGTGCGCTGTCGTCAGCGGCGCCAACGATTGCGTGGCCATGGAAAAGTTCGCCAAGAGCAAGCGCGTCTGGCTCGAAAAATTCCTGGATCTGCCCGACCGCGTGCCGTCGCATGACACCTTCGCTCGTGTGTTCGCCGCCCTGGATGGCAAAGCCTTTGTCGAGTGTTTTCTGAGCTGGGTGACCAGCCTCGAACGGAGTACGTCCGGCCAGGTGGTGGCCATCGACGGCAAGACGGCTCGTGCGACGTTGGATCGAGCCAAGAGCAAGCATCCGCTTCATGTCGTTAGCGCCTGGGCCACGGAGAACCAATTGCTTTTGGGTCAGGAAGTGGTCGATGACAAATCCAATGAGATCACAGCGATTCCTAAACTGTTGGAGGTGTTGGAATTGACGGGAGCGATTGTGACTTTGGATGCCATGGGATGTCAGAAAGAGATTGCCAGCAAGATACGAGAAAAGGGAGCCGATTATGTGCTGGCGGTGAAAGGGAATCAGGAGCATTTGGAGCAGGACATCGTGGAGGCGTTTGCCGCCGTGGACGAGGGTCGTAGCACGGCAACGGTGCAAACGCACACGGAGCAGGACAAGGGGCACGGTCGCTTGGAAACGCGCTGGACGCAGACGATGGCGGTACCCAAGACGTTGCGTCATCAGGAGGATTGGCGGGATCTGGTGAGCATCGCCCGTTGCACGCGTAGCTACCAGGAGGGTGGAGTGGAGAAGTCGGAGGTGCGTTATTTTATAAGCAGCCTGCAACCCAAGGCGAAGCAGATGGCGGGAGCGATACGGAGTCATTGGGGAGTGGAGAATGGCTTGCATTGGGTGTTGGACATGTATTTTGCGGAGGATCGCAATCGTGCTCGGACGGGCCATGCGGCAGGGAACCTGGCGTTGTTACGACGCTGGGTCATCTCGTTATTGCGGCAGGACGAATCGACCAAAGGCGGCATCGAGAAGAAGCGCTTGCAAGCAGGCTGGAACGACGAAACGCGCGAGGCCATTCTTGGCCTTTTTATGGGGGATTAGATGCGATTGCCCTGCCCCACCCTCCGCGATTTCACTTGGCAAGAAGGTTATTCCGTCTTCTCCGTCAGCAAATCGCAAGAAGAAGCCGTCAAGAAATACATCGCGGGCCAAGCGGAGCATCACAAAAAGGAAGACTTCCAATCCGAACTCCTAAAATTACTCCGTCTCCACGAGATAGACTTCGACGAGCAATATGTATTTGACTGATCGTGTCTTGGAAGCGCACTTCCGCCGTCCCTCCGGGACGGATCGGTGGGCGTGCGTCGGCTTTCCACGGGTTCGCGCTGCGCCCGCCTAACGGCGGGCTACGCTCCACCCGTGGCTACAATCCGCCGCCCCTCCGGGGCGATCAGATGGGAAGACAGAATTATGTGACCTTTGGTAGATGTTTGATTATTATCAAAAACACCTTAGTTCAAGTTTCGCACATTCCGGCGCGTAAATCTAGCGCTGGGGCCGGTGATTTTTGACGGTCCGTCGAGTCACATGTGCCGGGATTGGTTGAAAAAAGACGGCGAGCAGCTGTCTCATCCGACTCGGCTGAGAAGCTCGGTAATCTGGGTGAGCCAGGTTTTTAGGCGACACCGTTTTGGAAGCAGTGTGTCGGTTTTCTCTTGGCAACTGACACGCCGTAGGGTGGTCAAAAGATCAGCAAACGAAGGCTCCTGTTTGCCTCGATACCAGGGACGGTACGGAAACTGGAGGAAGCGGTAACCAACCTGGTGGAACCAGACGACAACCAGGCTATACAGCAGCAGAGCCATCGGTGCGGTCCGCTGGACGGCCAGGGGCAAGCGGTTGGCAGGGTCTTCCAGCCCCAAAAATTGTTTGCAATTCTCGAAGGTGCATTCGATGGCCCACCGGCACGCATAGGTGGAGAGGATGTGGCGGGCATCCCAGTCAAGGTTGGTGCAGTAAAACATTTGATCGGGCCTTTTGCCTTGAAGATCGCGTGTCAAGACGATGGTCAAAAGACGCTGGCCGCCAGCCTTGTAGTACAAGGCTTGCTGGGTTTTGACCTGTAGGACGGCATGGAGTCCGAACTGATCGAAGTGGAGTTCCGTCCAGGGTCGCGTGGCGTCGTCGGCCCATTGGGCCATGTTCGGCAAACGTGTACCCTTCTTTCGTGGAGCCCCTTTGCCTTTTGTCGTACGTGGCTGTGGGAGAGCATAAAGGGCGCCTTTGGGATGAACGTGGCTGATCAAATGAACGTTGGCCGGTAGGTGGGACAGAACGCTCTTGCCGCCGTAGGCACTGTCGCCTGTAACGACGATTTCGTCTTGAGGAAACCAGGTAGAGACCAAGGAAATCAGCTCGACGGCCAGTTCGGGCCGGGTGCGATGGTTGGGGTCGGCCTTGGTCTTGGCGGCTTTGGCTTTGCTCTTTTTTCCCTTGGTGAGACCCTGGCGATTGCGATACAGCCTCATGGTGATCGGTAAGGCGAAGACTTTGGAGGGTGCCCAGAAGGGGTGGGCGATGACGAGGCAGAGAACGACCCAATCGTGTCCCCAACTAACAAGAGGTTTGGCGCGGCTGGAAATGAGGGGATCGTAGTGCATGCCGGCGCCGTAAACAGTGAGGCCGCGTTTGCGACACAAGGTATCATCGACGGCCCATGACAAGGAAGCGCCCAGGGCGAACACGCGTGCCACCAATTTGGCCAGGTGCAAAGACAAGACATCCGGCTCCCAGGCGGCATGACTGAAAAAGCGATGGAAGCGGCACCAGTGTCCGTTGTCGAGGTTGCCTCCCGTGAAGATGACGTCGGTGACGTAGCGGCGGCGTGGAGAGAGAACCCAGCCGGAGATGATCTCGACGAAGGTCTGAAAGGTTGGGGCGGTGAAAACAGGAACGAAATGCTGTAGCAGAGCAACGAAAGAGGCGGTAACTTCCATAGATTGGCTTCCTTGCCACGGGGCGACCTGGAATAGTAGATGATCCCAAGTTACCAAACCGAGCCGGGAAGCCGAACTTTTTTCTCCCGCGAGATGCTGCCAACAGACCCTAAAATGTGCGAAACTTGAACTTAGCTTATTGGATAATTATCATTAGCCTCAGTATTGCCAACATCGCCACCTGCGCCCGAGACGATTTGTTCTCGATGAGTATTACTACAACACTAACCACTAATCCTCTTAAGTTATAAATCTCTGGTCCGCAATGTAGCGTTTACTAGAACGGAATTTCGTCTTCAGCTGGTTCGACGTGAGCAGCGGGTTCGGGGGGGTTCCATCCTAACGGCTTACGTTCGGACGCCTTCCTCAACACCAATTTATCTTGGTTGGATTCGAGCCAGTGCCATCCTTCATCAGTCAAACGAACGACAGGAGACTCGTTCCCGTTCCAATCTGCCTCCAGAGACGTTTCGACGAGATTCTTTCGACTTAGGCGCCGCGAATTAATAACCTGAGCAAATTATCAATTTGGATTGACTGTGTAATTCCAGTTTCCATGAAACCGCGCGGGCGTTATCTTTAATGTCGCCAACTCCTCGTCGCTGACCTTGATCCCAAGGTCATACTCGCGTCGATCCAAGTCTGCCTGTACCGTCAAGCCCTTGGCTGTCGTCGTACTCGCAATCAATTGGACCACCACTTCATAGCTCGTCAGCGGACGCCCGCGCCAGTTCATCCTTATGTGGCAGAACAGTCGATGTTCGATCTTGTTCCACTTGCTCGTCCCTGGAGGAAAATGACACACACGTAACCTCAGCCCGATCTCATCGGCCAAACCTTGTAACGCCACTTTCCACAGTCAGTTGCGATGACTGTTGCTGCCTCCTCCGTCCGCCGTGATCGTCAATTCCTCCGCACGCGGAAATCGTCGCGCTCCCATCTCCTGCCACCAACGCTGTATGCTTGCCGCCTCGAATTGGGCCGTGTCGTGGTCAATCCCCACACTCACCCAGCCCTCATTGCTCGTTACATCGTACACTCCATACGGGATAGCTTTGCCCATCTTCTTGTCGGGAAAATCGTGAATCTACACCGTCTCCGGCTCTCCCTGGGGTTGCCATTCCTGGCCCGCGTTCTTGAATTCCCCCACTAATTCCTTCTTTTTCGTGTCCACCGAGATCACCGGCTGCCCACGCTTTTGCGCTTCACGCACGCGCTGGTGGATGTACCGAAATTGCGCATCGGGGTCGGGATGCGACTTGCCCTCTCGAGTCTTACGATTCGCTTGTAAACTGTAGTCGGCCGCACGCAATAGCAGAGCTACCGTGCGATCGCACACCGAATACCCCTGCCGACACAAATCGTCCGCCAGCTTACGGGTACTCTTACAGGTCCAACGCAACGGCGACTCCGGATGGCCCCGCGTCACGGGATCGACCAGTCGATCCAAAGCCAGTTCGACGCCAGGACAGGTTGCGCTCACGGACTTGCGACCGGCCCCAGGCCTGCGAATGCGTGTGCCAAGGGGCAGATTCGGACCTGTGGCCCTTTGTTTCAATTCCTCGATGCCCAGGGCAATGGTGTTGCGTGACAGACCCGTGGCCTGAGAAACTTCGGAAATGCCGCCCCAACCAAGCGCGGTGGCTTCGACCGCCGCCCATTGCCGACGCAGCCGTTCATTCATGGCGGGGCGTAAAGCCTTGAACTTGGCACGAATCTGTTCTATTACAGCTGTATCCATGCAGCTGATGAAAGCTTGGATCGGTTAACAAGTCAAGAAAAAATTGCTCAGTTTATTTTTTCGCGGATCCTTTGCATTGTCAGAGCTAGGTTTACTGCTACCCCACGATACCCGGCTCTTTCAACACTTTCCCTGACGGAAGAAGTCGAAGCGGTCTGTCCGGGAGCCGCTGTTAGCTCGGCAATCTGAACGAGCGTCGTTAGTTCATGCGGCGACAATCCATCTGTCGGCGCTACCGGCGCCTTGGCATTCATCGCCTTAATGTCCCTGCTGCACTTTCCGAATAAAGTTAAGCCACCATGACCGCCCCGAGCAGGTGCTCGACGACGTTGCGTAATTTTCGCGGCAGAGACTGCAAACCGCCAACGGCTGTAATTGCCGCGCGGATGCCTTGGCCTCGCAAGGCCTTACAACGATCCGCGTGGGACGGGCGTCGGTCGGGATTGTCCCAGGGACTGGCGCTACGGTCGCTCAAGCTCGCTTGGTCGCGGTGCCAGGCCCACAGTTCCACTAGTGTATACAGCCACAGGGTCAGATGGTATGCCGCGATGTTTGCCCAGTAGTTTCGCAACTGTTGCTGGCCGGCACCATGGATCTCCTTGATGTCGTGAAAGTCTTGCTCGATGGCCGATCGATCGGCGACGGCCTCCAAGATCTCGGCTACCGTCGCCGCCTCATTGGTGCAAAAGAAGGCATCCCAACCATCGGTCTCACGCACCACCACCACACGGATAACTCCACCTGCAGGTTCGTAGGTTGCCAGGAAAGTCTTGTACGTCTTTTGGACTGTCTTGTTGTAGAGCACGAACTCCGCAGTCTCCCAGCCAAGCCGATGCGCCGCCCGTTTGGCCAGGCTGATCTTCTCCTTGCCATACTTCGGCTTGCGGCCTCGTTTGGCCGCTTGTCCAGGCCGCGGTGCCTGCGGCAGACTTCGTAAGGCCGCGTTCTTGCGTAAGCGACTAACGACCACCACTCCGGCCGCCAAGGCCCGACTCAGAAACGGTCGGCTGGCGTAGGCTCCATCGACGACGATCCACAACACGCGACCCGTGAAATTCAGCCAAAAAGTGAGCCACTCCACCAAGGAAGCCGCCATGTCCTACTTGGTGTGGAACGTTACTCCATACAGGAGATTCAACAGGCCGATCTGTTTCTGACGCACATAAAGCAAGGCCCGCAACGGTAGGCCAAGCACCCCCCAGCGAGGATGTCGTATCACCCAGGCCATGGTGACCCACACATGGCCATAGAGAAACTCCTCGTCGGCTGGTCCTGGCGTGGGATTGTGATGCACCCCCGCACCCTCGACCTTCGGCCCGTAGCGTTTGGTTGGCGTGTCGTCGATGGCAAACAGCCAGCGGTCGCCGGGAGCAATCCGGTCGACCAGGAGACGAAGCAAGCGAGCGCTGACGAATTGTACCTTGCGTCCAAGGCTGCCGAGGAAGTAATAATAAGCATGGTATTACCCTGGCACGGTAGTTGCTCACTAATCTAGAATTACAAGTACCTCAGCCCGAGCTTCGAGGTGTTACTATGTCTATTACTCTTCCCGATGCCCGCCATCTCTCGGACGATTCGTTGGAGACCTTGCGTTTGCGTGCCTTGCATGGCTTGGAGCTTGGCTATTCCGAAACCGATCTCGCCGAACTCCTCGGCGTCCGCCGCGAAACCATCTCCCGCTGGAATACCGCCTATTACGCCGAAGGCTTGGACGCCCTGCCCGGCGGGCGCACCGGCCGGCCTTTGGGCTCGGGCCGTATGCTCTCCGAGGCCCAAGCTCAAACCATTCGCGACCAGATCGACTACTTCTCGCCCCAGCAAGTGGGCCTGAAACACGCCCTGTGGACACGCCAAGCCGTCGCCGACCTCATCCGAAGAGATCTCGGCATCGAACTGGCCCTACGCACCGTGGGCAAGTATCTCCAACGCTGGGGCTACACCTCCAAAAAGCCCGCCCGCAAGTCGCGTCACCAAGATCCCGATGAAGTCGAACAGTGGTTGCAGGATACCTATCCGGCCATTGAGGCCCAAGCCCAACGAGACAACGCGGAGATTTTGTGGGCGGATGAGGTTGGCGTGCAGGCCGACCACCATCCCGGTTCGGGTTATGCCCGCCGGGGCGAGCGTGCCACCATGGAGGTGCCGCAACCACATCTGCGGGTCAATCAGATCTCGGCGATCAGCAATGAGGGCACGGTGCGTTTTATGACGTACAAGGGGTCGTTCACGGCGGAAGTCTTTCTCCAGTTCTTGACTCTCTTGATCAGTGGGGCGAAGCGGAAGATTCTGTTGATCGTGGACCAGTTGGGCTCCCACACCAAGGCGGAGGCACAGTCCTGGGTAGAGGCGCGTCAGGAGCAGATCGAGTTGTTTTACCTGCCGACGTATTCGCCGGAACTCAATCCGGTGGAATATTTGAACAATGACATGAAGGGGAACATCAACAAGGCTGGCCTGCCGCCGGACAAGCCGACGTTGCAAGAGCGGTTGTTCGGATTCATGAGGAAGTTGAGCGGGATGCCTCGACATGTTATGAGTTATTTCCTTCATCCGCAGACCCAATATGCCGCTCCAATGGAATTAGGTTGATCTAATTTCGTGCCGGGGTAATAGTCCTGTTGCAGTCCGGCGGCACGAAGCCAAGAAGTAACGGTTCGGCGTCCGTTGGCGAACAGGACGCCGACGAACAGGGGCAGCAGTCGCCAGGCCACGCGAGCGTGCAAGGCCAGACTTAACTGCGTGATCCACGCCACGAGTTCGGTGGGGAATTGCCATCTGGCCATCCGTGGCTCTCCTGGTTGCGACAGCGGGGGTGAAGTACCGCTATTGTGGCAGGAGAGCCTCCTTTTTGACCAGACATGCTCCGCTATTTACCTTCACAAGTTAGATTTTCTCGGAAAGTGCAGTCCCTGGAATTAGATTCAAATTTCCTCACAACGGAGATGAGGTGCGTAAAGTCAATCTCAGGAAGCCTACATCCTATCGCGTCGGCCAGCACCGGGAATATCAGCTTAAGTTGCGACTCTTCAGTTGCGATCGCTCCCTGTAGAAAACTGAGCGGGGCAGGAAGTTTTGGCGGCGTCATTTCGGAATTACAAATCGGGATTACGGGTATACTTCGAATCCATCCGCTGCCAGCTTCAAAGTTGATCCAGGGGCGTTTCACCGATTCGGGGCTAGCGAGAATGATCTCGACAACGCAAGTCTTTAAGCCGTCGTCTATTTCCCTAAGAGCGTTCGGAAACAATGAATTTAAGTAGTTAGGAACCTCAGACAGATTTGGGCACAGGCGAGTCGGAGAAAGGCCTCTTGGATTCCCACGAGACGATCCAACCGACGACGCAGACGCCCACAGGCATGGAGCCAGGCAATGGTCCGTTCCACAAACCACCGATACATGTTGATCGCGTTTTGAAGTGAGGCCATTTTCGCGGCTTGAGATGAGGCCAACAGGAGTTGCCCGGCGAAGCGGGGTGAGCGTGGCGAGGTCCTATCCTTGGCGCGGTTACTTGGCGGACGGCTCTTCGGGGCCGCGATGAACACGATAGGATTTGCCCTTCAATTTCACGATGGTTGCGCCGTCCACGACGCGATCCAACAACGCCATCGCCAGGGGAGCATCGCCCAGGTATTCGGCCCAGGACTCGAAGTCGATGTTGGTCACCAGCGCCGTGCTGACCCGTTGGCTCCGCGCGTCGATGATCTTGTACCACAAGCTGGCGGCCTGCGGACACAGGCTGCGTTCAATGCGGTCCAGACCAAATTCGTCGATGATTAACAACTCGAAGCGGGCATAGAAGCGTACACGGTCGTGGATCGTTTGGTCGGCCAAGGCCGCAGTCAGATCTTCCAGGAGAGCACCGCTGGTCGTGTAAAAGACGCGATAGCCCTGCACGCAAGCGGCCTGACCGATGTTCTGAATCAGCCGACTTTTTCCCAAGCCGGATTGGCCGACGAACACCAGGTTCTGACAGCGGCGGACGAAGTCACAGCCAACCAAGGTTTCAAGTTGCGTCCGTGGGAGCGACGGGTTGAAGCTCCAATCGAAGTCGCTCAGTGGTTTCAGTTCGCGGAAGTGGGCATCCTTGATGCGTCGTTCGATGCTACGTTGGCGACGCAAGCCCGCCTGGTCGGTGAGCAAACGGTACAGGAACTCCAGATGCGAGCGGCCGCTTTGCTCGGCGTCGAGTACGACGGCATCGAGCTGTTCGGCAGTCATGGGGACGCGCAGCGTGGCGAAGTCGGCGAGGATCTGCTCACGCAGAGGTGGCGTCGGTGTTGGTTTCGCTGAACGGTTTTTCTTGGGACGAGGCGTCATTGGCGGCTTCCTCAGGCAAGAGCAAATGCTGATAGTCGCTGGTTGGCCGTGGACCGACCGCGTCGGCACGCAACAACGGGTCCAGCGTGTCACGATGCAGATCGGCCAGTTCCTCCAGGAGCGGCTTGGGCTTGGCGGTCGCGGCAAGGATGCGTCGGATTGCCGCCAAGGAGTAGGCGCCGAAGCGGACGGCACGCTCGAAGGCGGCCTGTACATCTTTGCGTTGGTAGTGGGCTACCACTGCCAACAGTTGCTGGGCCTGTAGTTTGCCCTGGACTTGCTTGGCGAGCAAGCCGTCGAGGAACTGTACGGCCACCGGCCCCAGTTCCGTGAAGCGTTGCCGTAACAGCAGTTCACGCTGGCCGGGGTCGTCGGCGGGATGATGGGTCTTGTTCGACTGGCGAACGCCCGTGTGGGAGCTGGCCACGAGAAGGTGGCGTGCGATCTCCTCCAGACCGATCGAGTAGATGACGACTTCACTCTCGGTGACGCGTACAGGTAGCACCTGGCCGATGTACGTCCACGGCACGGAGTACAGGTTGAGCCGATGGGTGACGTAGCCCTCGACGCTCACGTGGCGATAGATGACCTGGGCGGTGTCGAAGTCACAGGTCGGCAGCGTCAGCAAGTGTGGTTGTTCGTGTTGGTGACGCTGGAGTGGCGTCTCCTTGAAGTCGCGTAGGACACGGATGTCGGCGACGTTGTGCAGCCACCAGGTGGTCACCTCGTTGAGATGCTCGAGGGTGTCGAAGGTGCGACCATTGAGCAAACTGCTTTCGACGTGGAACATCTTTCGCTCGACTTTACCCTTCGTTTGCGGTCGGCGCACGCGGCAGGCTTGTGGCCGGAAGCCGTAATGCGTGGCGAAGGCCAGGAACTTGGGGTTGTAGATAACGCCATCGGCGTCATGACGCAGCACCACGGCTTTGAAGTTGTCATACAGGCAGACCCGCGAGACGCCGCCAAGATGGTGGAAGGCATGTACGTGTTCTCGCAAGGTCGTTGTTAGATCCATCGATTCCACGAAGCGTAGATACTGCCGGCGGGAGTAGCCGAGCAAATAGCTGAAGAGGTACACACGCCGGCGGCCTTCACGTGTAAAGTCGATGTCATAGACGCCGTAGTCCATTTGGGCTTGGATCCCTGGCCCGGTCTCGAAGCGCGGCACGGGTGGCCGCGCGGCGCGTGGCCGCAACAATCCCAGGCGCTGACGTACGACGGTGTACTGGCCAGTGAAACCGCGTGCTTGCAACTCTTCCAAGGCGCGCATGGTGGTGAGATTCGGGTACTTGGCAAGCAACTCCTTCAAGAGCGGCTCGAAGGGATCAATGATGCTGTGGCGTGGACGGGGCCGGGCGACCCGTCCGTCCCGCTGAGCTTGCACCTGTGCCAACGCGCGTGTCACGGCGCCACGCGACAGGCCCAATTCTTCCGCGATGGCACGCAACGACATCCCACTCTGACGCCGTTGCACGATCTCCAGACGCAACGCCTCATTCATGGCAGCCTCATACGCTTGAGGTCCGGTCCCAACACCAACTCCGCCACCACATGGGACTGATCGCCGACACGCGCCAATATCGGCTGGAGGATCTCACGATCCTGCGTTCGCAACTCAAGCACGTTCGGCGTCCGAAGCCAATTCTCCAGACGAGTCAGTGTTTCCAAAGCCTGTCTCAAATGCTTCGCCAGCCAGTTCCCGGCTCCACTCAGACGTGGATCCCGCAATGCCGTCGGCATACCGTTTACCTGAGCCAACGCCTCACGAGGCTTCGCCAGCACGAACGCCGCCTGCTCGTCACTGGCACCTTGCAACAACTCGATCACGCCGCTCACTTCCTGAGCCGTCAACGTCTCCCGGCGCGTCAACTCCAACAATGCTTCCTGGTTGCCCACGGGCAACCGCGTCAATTGACGGGCCAACGACGGACCCACTAATCCCAAACGCAAATCCTCTTTCACCGCCACACTCAACCGCTCCAACAACGCCAGGCGGCGACACACCCAACTCTTGTGTCGGCCCAACAAGTGGGCCGCTTCCACCTGCGTCATCCCATCGTCACGTACCAACCCCTGGACAACCCAGGCCTCCTCCAACTCCCGTACCGGACCCTGACCACGGTTCAACCCCAGAATCGCCGCCTTTGCCGTCGGCTCATCCACCTCCAATACTCGTACGCTCAAACTCCTTAACCCACCTACCTGGCGTGCCGCCGCATAACGCTTGAAGCCGTCGAGGAGTTCCAATTTTTGCTCACGCATACACACCACCACCGGTGACAACTGCCCCCAACGACGCAGCGATCCCGCCATTGCTTCCTCCGCCTCCAAATCGGTCAGGCGATAACGCCGATAGTGCTGGCCCAGGTCGGCAAGCATCACCGGTCGTGAGATACCGTCGTTCCAAGCCATGTACGTACCCTCCACCAAACCTCCCTCTTTCCTCCATTCGAAGAAAGGAAACGGGGGACGCAAAATCGCTCTCGCGACCGCCCGCTCCTCTCTCCGGTTTGGGGTGGAGGCACTTTATCCTGGCTGCTCGCTCAAAAATATCTGCAAAGACTTGGTCACGACGTATCTGGAGGCCGCACACGCTCGGTCACACGTTCCGAACGCCAGCGCCGACGCCGCGACCGATAGCGCGCCTCACGATCCAACACGCGACGTAACGCCAGTCGGCAGGCCAAACTACAGAATCGCTTGCACGATTGTTCATCGGCGATCGGGAAAAGCTCATAACAACCCGGTCGATCGCAGGGCCGCCTGGCAAAATCATCGCACGCAGACCCTGGGCGCTGGCCCTCGCGCGGCAAAGCTTCGTCGGCTGACTCGGTTCGCTGTTGCTGACGCTGTCGCTCGCGATACCGCCGGCTCTGTTCCCGCCGCCGCTCTTGGCCTCGCTCGGTGGACCGATAACGCTGGCTCGCCTGCCAGCGCCGCCACCGTTGGGCGGCACGGCGACAGGCCGCGCTGCAATAGCGCGCCTGAGGACGCGCCGGCGTGAAGCGTCGCTCACAACCCTTGAGCAAACAACGCCGCGTTCGACGAAGACATGGTGCCTCTGGCCGTTGGCCACAGAAATGCTGAAATGAGGGTGGGCCCAAGGGAGGTCTTGCTCCCGCCGGTCAAGTCTCGGGGCCAGGTTGCGCCTGGCTCCGAGGCGTTTTGGCGCCGAGTGGCGCTGGGAAGTGCTTCAAGCCTATCACAAAATCCCAACCAAAGAACCACGCCGCGTGCTGGCCCGGGACAGTGCACGCCTATGGCCCTCTACGAAAGCGCGCGGCCTGGCCCGCGATCCTGCCTGCGCGCCCTGGCCCGGGCCACCGCGCAATTTTGGCCCCATGCTAAAACGCTGCTGACAGATACACTCCAAGCCCGCTGCCATATTCCGTATTTCGTTCCGCAAGCATCGGAGTTATCCCCAGCCAGCGCAACAAACGTCGTACCGGCTCCGAATCGTATCCGTGATCTCCTTGCAGGATCTCCGGTTTCTCGCGTTTGGGCCCCCGCTTGCCGCCAACCGGATCCAGGTCGGTCAGAACCTGGAAGACTTGGGTGACATCATTGACATTGGCCGCTGTAACCGTTGCCGCTAACGGAATGCCTTGTGCATCGGTCATGATATGGTGCTTGCTGCCGGATTTGCCGCGATCCGTGGGGTTTGGGCCTGTCTCTTCCCCACCTTCGGGAGCCTTGGCAAACGAGGCGTCGATGAGAGCCCGCGACCAGTCGATCAAGTCGGAGCCATTGAGTTCGACCAACAACAGGGCATGGAGTTGCCGCCAGACGCCGGCTTGGTGCCAAAGCTGAAGATAATGGCGACAGGTTTTGCCACAGCCACAGCCCAAGTCGGCGGGCAGATCGTCCCAAGCGATGCCGGTTTTGAGGACGAACAGGATACCGGTCAAGATTTTGCGTTGGTCCAAAGGCTTGCGGCCGGGGAAACGGAAGCGTCGTTGGGGTGGAGGAGGTAGTAAGGGTTCGATTCGTTGCCATAGGGCATCCGTTACGAGAGGTTTCATGGCAGCTTCTCCTCAGAATCGGCCGATGGATTCTCCTAGCTATCAGACCGGCAGCTGCCGTGCCAATTTTTCATTATTTCCGAACGCTCTAAGCCATTGGCGACCGAGTTTGATGCTGGTTGGGTCGGACGAAACGAAGACCTCTATCATGTGCAAAAATGTCGATTCAACCAAGCTCTTCAAGGCTTGTGCGATCTCTTTCTCTTCCGTGATGTGAGAGATGAAGACGAGCTTTTTCTGCATACTCCAACTCTTCTTTCTTCAGAGGACCAGACCCGAAATCCCAAATGATAATCTCAAAAAAATGTTACAGATGCCAACCAAAATATCAGCTCGTTGTCTCCTGACCGTGATGCTTCGGCATCCGCAGATCTCAATGAACCAACTAGGCCGCCTTTTTCTTGACGAGGCCATCGATGGTTCAATTCAGACTGTCTTGAGCCCGTGCCCCAACAGATGGAAAACTGACTTGGCGGCCTGTTTGGCGCTTTCTGAGCGGTTTCAAGGAAATTCGGTAGATTCTGCCAGACTGAATAGTAACACGTAAGTCGGGTGCGAGAAACGCTACAACCCCGAAAAAGATCGGAAGCGTGCGTCAAATACCAGTGGAGGGGGGATTCGAACCCCCGAACGCCTTTCGGCGTTGTCGGTTTTCACCCCTCCGTGCGATACAAAACGTTGCCTGGCATCAGCTTGCGGCATGACGGTTTCGCTCGCGTCATTCTCCGGCCTTGGCCGCTACCATCGTAAGAGTATATTTTGGAGCAACTTAAGGGGTACTTCGGTAGACTTCGCTAGACCGAATGGCAATTCGGAAGCCAGTTCCGAGAAACGCAAAAACCCCGAGAAAGATCGGGGTTTTGCGATAGATTCCAGCGGAGGGGGGGATTCGAACCCCCGAACGCCTTTCGGCGTTGTCGGTTTTCAAGACCGTTAGCCAATTGCCACAAGCAACGCAAAACAAACAACTTACGGAAACAGACTCCGAGCGCTTGGCGTCCTGCTTGGCGCTTGTGGGTTCGATTGACCCGAACTTGGCTGTTCTTGTTGAGCGTTGGCGAACGCTTCCGGATGCTCTTCGCGTCGGCATCTTGGCGATGGTCAAGGGTGTCAAGGTTTAGACGATTGGCTCTCTCCGTGTCTGAGGCGAAGCGCGTTATGGCTCTGAACCCAAAGCGGCGTCAATTCTGCCGGAATTACGTGGAAAACGGCGGAAATGGGACGAAGGCTTATCAAGAGGCCTACAAAGCATCCGGCGCGGACGCTAGGACGTCTGCTTCCCATCTCCTAACACTTCCTGACATTCAGGCGCTGATCGCGGAACTTCAAGCGGCGAAGGATGCAGAGGAGCAAGAGCGGCTCGACAGGCTGGCGCAGAAAGCGGACGTGTCGATGGATTGGGTATTGTGCCGGCTCAAGAGGGAGTCACGTCGCTCGGCGGCAAGCGGCGGCACGGCTGCTAGTCGAATCTCGGCGTTGAAGCTGCTAGGGACCTATCTTGGTATGTGGTATGAACAAATCCCCGCTGAGCAGTTTCTGCGCCAGCTCCCCCCAAGCCTACGCCAAATACTTCGAGAAGAGTTAGAGAAAGACGAGCAACCCCAAGAACGCCCTCCGATCGCCGTTGAAGACACGGACTACCTTCGAACAACAGAGAACGGGAACGCCTGAAACCTTGCATCAGCAGTTTCGGGCATCGGCTATCTCGCTGGTCGCATATCAAAAAATCAAATAGAATTGCGGCTGGCGCGATCCGACGAACCGTGAGCGGTGGCTACTCGGCGTCTGTTGCGTTGGCATTGCGCCGGCAAGAGAGGATAGCCTATGGATCCGCTGCCTTATATTCTGGCTGGTTGCTTTCTATTTTTTATTATTGGCTTGCTTGTAGCGATTGCCAACGCGGCCGCGCAGCGAGAGGCGGCGGCGGCATTGAAGCTAGCGGAAAAGGACCATCTTGAAAGTCTAAACGTACTGAAGCAGGATCCGCACAACCCGGACGCACGCGAAAGAACTCTTGCGAAGGGTAGAGTCTATGCGACCCGCGCGAGAAGCGGGGCGGGGGTGAACCTCTTTGACGAAGTTGCTCTGATGAACGATATAAATGCCGCTTGCGCATGGGGCTGGAAGTAGAGTCACGATTGAGGACCAAAAGAAGCCAACCCTTGAGGAAAGGTTTGCGACGCTGGAAAGCCTGCGAGCCTCGCAGACAGTCAGCGAGCAAGAGTATCAGGCTCGGCGTCAGCAGATTTTGAATGAGATCTGAGTTGACTTGCAATAATTACAAATTTGAGTTGTTGATCCAAAATATACAATCACGAAAGAGAAATCCGTGCATCTGGATACATTGATACTAACTTTATTGGTCTGTTTGACCATAATTGTTATCGCAGTCAAAGTTGGGCTTCATCTTGAAAAGATCAAAAAGATGAAGATCAACGATGCCTTTCAGGCCTATCAGGAAGGCCTAGTCCTCAAGCAAGCGAAGCCCCCGTCGCTTTTCTCTCGAAATATCGTGAAAAACTCGAAATCCCTCGCTCTTTCTGCGGTGTTTAATGATTTGCCGGTCAAAACACACCCAAGAAGAAAAGGAATTTCGAGTGAAAGCCAAGATACAACGCCAACTGGCCAAACGCAAGCGTCGCATCACTCGTCGACTCGACAAAACCAAGCTCGGCCGCGTCGATCGGCCGATGTTTCGAGCCGCCAACATCCACTACGATATTGCCGAACGCGATCGTGGCACGGCACACGGCGGCATTGGGGCCTTCCACAAACTCGCACGCTGGCTCAAACTGCCCGAGACCATCGACCAGAAGTTGCATCTGCTCAAAGTCCACCTGCCCTACCACGAGTCCGATCACGTGCTTAATCTGGCCTACAACGCCCTGTGTGAGGGCACCTGCCTCCAGGACATCGAGCTACGCCGCAACGACGAGGTCTTTCTCGATGCCCTCGACGCCCAACGTATTCCCGACCCGACCACCTCTGGAGATTTCTGCCGTCGTTTCCAACCGGAGCATATCCACATCCTGCAAAATGTATTTCACGAAGCCCGCCTCAAAGCGTGGGCCGAACAACCAGTGGATTTCTTCCGCCGTGCCACCATCGACATGGATGGAGTCCTCGTGGAAACTACCGGTCGATGCAAACAGGGCATGGACATCTCCTACGACGGCACTTGGGGTTATCACGCCTTGCTGTTATCCTTGGCGGAAACCAACGAAGTGTTGAGCATCGTCAACCGTTCCGGTAACCGTCCCTCGCACGAGGGAGCGGCCACGGAGGTGGATCGCTGTTTGGAGGTTTGCTTTCGTGGTGGCTTTCAGCAAGTATTCCTCCGAGGCGACACCGCATTTTCACAAACGGAACACCTGGATCGCTGGAATGCGGACAAGCGTGTTCGCTTTATCTTTGGCTACGACAACATGGAGAATGTCCGCACCTTGGCCCATGATCTGCCGGAAAGAATCTGGAAAACGCTGGCACGTCCTCTGCAATACCAACCAAAGAACAGTCCGCGACGACGTCCGGACAAGGTCAAGGATCGGATCGTGCGCGAGCGTTAGTTTGAGGTCCTGCGCCTCCAAGCGGAGGAGGTGGCCGAGTTCAACTACCAGCCTACCGCCTGTCGCGAGACGTACCGCATGATCGTGGTACGTAAGAAGATCACCCATGAAAAAGGCAATGTCTTGTTGTTTCCCGAGGTACGTTACTTCTTCTATCTGACTAACGATTGGCTACGCGAGCCGGACGAGATCGTGTTGGATGCCAACGACCGCTGCGATCAGGAGAACCTGTTGGCTCAACTGCTGCATGGCTGTTGGGCCTTACGGGCAGGGTTGGACAATTTGACCAGCAATTGGGCCTACATGGTGATGACGGCGTTGGCCTGGAACCTAAAGGCCTGGTTCACGTTGCTGATCCCGGTACAGCCTGGACGTTGGCGGGAACACCACCAGAAACAAAAACAGTGGGTGTTGGGTCTGGAGTTCCGCACCTTTGTCCAGGCGTTTGTGCGAATGCCGTGCCAGTTAATTCGTAGCGGTCGTCGCCTGCTCTATCGGTTGCTCTCGTGGAATCCTTACCAAACGATCTTCTTCCGCGTGTTCGAGTCGTTGCGATGCTGATCCAGCAATCTGAAGTCGGAGTCCGGATGCTCCGATCCGCCGCGACCCATCCAGCGTAGTCCGCAGAAAGGAAACTTGCCCATGAGCAACGTCTCAATTGCGCTTCAGCGCTGTCGCCATCGACAGCCCGAGGAAGGTGCGCCTTCAAGAGCCGGTACACGAAGTTCGCGAGAGGCATTCGCATTCGCTTGTTTGAGGATAAGTGCGACGTGGCCTTGCTTATAATCGACGTTATCAACGACTTGGAGTTTCCGGAGGGCGACGAACTTCTGCGTTATGCTCTGCCGATGGCGCGGCGGATCGCCGCTCTGAAACAGGCGCGAAAAAGGAAGGCGTGCCCATCATTCATGTCAACGACAATTTTGGCCGTTGGCGCTCCAACTTCCATGCTCAAGTGGAACATTGTCTGCACGATGGAGTCCGCGGCCAACCGATCGTGGAACTGCTACGACCGGAGGAAGAGGATTACTTTGTGCTTAAGCCGAAGCACTCCGGTTTTTTCTCGACGACCTTGGACACACTACTCGACTACCTGGAGGTCAAGGCTTTGATCCTGACAGGCATGGCCGGCAACATATGCGTGTTATTCACCGCCAACGACGCCTACATGCGTGACCTCCACCTGGCCGTGCCGTGCGATTGCGTAGCCTCGAATACGGAGGAGGAGAACCGTTATGCCCTCGACCAAATGCGCAAGGTGTTGAAAGCCGATACCAGACCTTCGACCGAGTTGTCGTTCCGAGCCCTCATAAAGTAGGCTTGTTTCATGTTTGATTACTCCTGCAACTTCAAGACGATCAACTTTCGTCAGCATCCGGAACTCTACCGCGTCGGCAAAGGGGAGCAGGGCGTCTTGCTCGTCGAGCCCTATTACCCCGGCACGAAATTAGATCAACCTAATTCCATTGGAGCGGCATATTGGGTCTGCGGATGAAGGAAATAACTCATAACATGTCGAGGCATCCCGCTCAACTTCCTCATGAATCCGAACAACCGCTCTTGCAACGTCGGCTTGTCCGGCGGCAGGCCAGCCTTGTTGATGTTCCCCTTCATGTCATTGTTCAAATATTCCACCGGATTGAGTTCCGGCGAATACGTCGGCAGGTAAAACAACTCGATCTGCTCCTGACGCGCCTCTACCCAGGACTGTACCTCCGCCTTGGTGTGGGAGCCCAACTGGTCCACGATCAACAGAATCTTCCGCTTCGCCCCACTGATCAAGAGAGTCAAGAACTGGAGAAAGACTTCCGCCGTGAACGACCCCTTGTACGTCATAAAACGCACCGTGCCCTCATTGCTGATCGCCGAGATCTGATTGACCCGCAGATGTGGTTGCGGCACCTCCATGGTGGCACGCTCGCCCCGGCGGGCATAACCCGAACCGGGATGGTGGTCGGCCTGCACGCCAACCTCATCCGCCCACAAAATCTCCGCGTTGTCTCGTTGGGCTTGGGCCTCAATGGCCGGATAGGTATCCTGCAACCACTGTTCGACTTCATCGGGATCTTGGTGACGCGACTTGCGGGCGGGCTTTTTGGAGGTGTAGCCCCAGCGTTGGAGATACTTGCCCACGGTGCGTAGGGCCAGTTCGATGCCGAGATCTCTTCGGATGAGGTCGGCGACGGCTTGGCGTGTCCACAGGGCGTGTTTCAGGCCCACTTGCTGGGGCGAGAAGTAGTCGATCTGGTCGCGAATGGTTTGAGCTTGGGCCTCGGAGAGCATACGGCCCGAGCCCAAAGGCCGGCCGGTGCGCCCGCCGGGCAGGGCGTCCAAGCCTTCGGCGTAATAGGCGGTATTCCAGCGGGAGATGGTTTCGCGGCGGACGCCGAGGAGTTCGGCGAGATCGGTTTCGGAATAGCCAAGCTCCAAGCCATGCAAGGCACGCAAACGCAAGGTCTCCAACGAATCGTCCGAGAGATGGCGGGCATCGGGAAGAGTAATAGACATAGTAACACCTCGAAGCTCGGGCTGAGGTACTTGTAATTCTAGATTAGTGAGCAACTACCGTGCCAGGGTAATATAAGAGCGAGATACTACCTTATTGGAGATTCAAGACCATCGCGGAGGCGAAGACGTCGTCCGCGACGATCTACAAGATGTTTTTGGCCTATATGAAGGCACGGGACTTTCCGGGAGCCGACATGGCTCGGAAATTCCTGCAAATGGGTTGGACGCGAGCCCGGCGCTACGCCAATCATCGGGGCGGTCGGAAATACGATAAAAAGACCAAAGAGGAATTGCCGCGAATCGAAGATCCCGAGAAAGCCGAATCAGCCGCGATCTTTTACAAGCGTTACGTCATGGCGCGAAACTGCCCGCGGTATGTCCGCATGAAAGAAAAGCACCTGAAGGAATATGAAGCAAAATGAATCGCCGGACCGGAGGGTACTGGAAGTCAGCAGTCTCTGCTCTCACACCGCCTGCGAAAACATGCCTATCACAACTTCGCCGCACCCTAGCTAATCCTGTCGACCCTTCCTATCTTTGCTGATACGCCGTTCGTCAAACTCTCTCCACGAAGGACTTCGCGCATGAAACGACTCCTTTTCATAGCTTTTCTAATTCTCGGCGCAGTGCCCGCTGTCTCCGGCGCGGAAGCGGGGCAGACTTTGGCTCAAGGGCTGAAGAACCCATCCGCGGTCGCGGTCGGATTAGGTGGCAAAGTCTTTGTTACGGTGCGCGGAGACAAGGATGGCGAAGGCGCGGTATTGCTGATTCAGGCCGGCAAAGCGATGCCCTTCGCCGCCGGGCTGGACGATCCACGCGCGATCGCGGCGTTTCAGCAATGGCTGTTTGTGCTGGATAAAAAAGGCGTCCGGCGGATCGATCCCAGGGGAACGGTTAATACCTACGTCGCGGCGAGCGCGCTTCCGGGGCAACCGACGTCGCTCCAGCGCATGACGGTCGATCCGGAGACAGGGATCGTTTATGTCCTCGATTCAGGTGACACGGCCAAAGGAGCCGCCTTGTATCGCATTACCCCTCAGCGCGGCGGCCGACCGATGATCGACTCGCCAAAGCTCCCGCCACTCAAGACGCCGAGCGCCATGTTATTGGATGGTGCCTCGCATCTGCTCCTCGCTGACTCAGGCAGAGGCGAGTTGCACCGCATGAAGCTGGCGGATGGCTCCGACGAAAAAGTGGCCGACGGGCTGGGCGCCTGCGATGGCTTGGCTTGGGATTTCTTTGGCCATCTCTTCCTCAGCGATAGCAAGAGTGGTCAACTATTAGTGATTCCTCGGCCAGGTGAAAAACCGGTCCGACTGCCGAAGAAAATCGAAAATCCGGTGAGCCTTTGCCTTGGGCCGACCGGCAAGGGGCTTCTCTCGATTGACCCTAGGGCCGGGACACTTTCGACGGAGACGATCGCCATTCCCGGCTATGAAGTCGACGAGCGGCCCCTGCCGTTACAAACGGCCGTGGCCTTTCCCGATCTCGAGTGGGCGAGCTGGAACCCGGAGACATCCGCGGGCAAACCGAACCCGCTTCGTCCGATTGTCCTAACCCATGCCGGCGACGGCTCGAACCGCGTCTTCGTCGCCACGCAGCAAGGCGTTCTCCACGTCTTTCCGAACGATCAAAAGGCCACGAAAACCAAAGTAGCGCTCGACATCCAAGATCGTGTCGCCTATGACGACAAGACCAACGAAGAAGGCCTGCTCGGCGTGGCGTTCCATCCGAAATACAAGCAAAACGGCGAAGTTTTCGTCTTTTATACGCCGAAGAAGACGAAGATGACCAACATCGTCGCGCGCTTCAAGGTGAGTAAGAACGACCCTGATAAGATCGACCCAGCCTCCGAGGAAGAGATCATCCGCTTTACCAAGCCGTATTGGAATCACGACGGCGGCACCATCTGTTTTGGTCCCGATGGTTATCTCTACATCACCCACGGCGACGGCGGCCTCGGCAACGATCCGCATGAAAACGGCCAGAATCTCAATACGCTGCTCGGCAAGATCCTCCGCGTCGATGTCGATCACAAAGCGGACGGGAAAAACTACGCGATTCCCAAGGACAACCCCTTCGCCCAAAAGGAAGGGGCACGCCCGGAGATCTGGGCCTACGGCTTACGCAACATCTGGCGCATGGCCTTCGACCGCAAGACCGAGCAACTGTGGGCGGGAGACGTCGGCCAAAATCTCTATGAAGAGATCGACATCATCGTGCGCGGCGGCAACTACGGCTGGAATCGCCGCGAAGCGTTGCACCCGTTTGGCGTCAAGGGTTCTGGGGCGAGCAAAGAGTTCATCGACCCGATCTGGGAATATCACCACGACGTCGGCAAGTGCATCATCGGCGGCACCGTCTATCGCGGCACGCGCCTCCCGGAGCTAGACGGCTACTACGTTTATGCCGATTACACATCGTCCAAACTCTGGGCGCTGCGCTACGACGAGAAGAAGGGCCGCGTCGTCGAGAACCGCACGATCAAAGACCGCAGCAAGGCGATGATCTCATTCGGCGAAGATGAGAAGGGCGAGGTTTACTTGATGACCGTGACGCCGGATGGCCGGGGCATTTATTGGTACGTCAAGTAACGGATGTCTTTTTCGATATAACCCCCGGCTTGCCGGGGGTCTTTTCTCTGCTCCCTCCCTATAATAATTCATTGCGACCGAGCAACGGCGCAGGTGACCCGACGGCCTGGATGGCCGAGCGAGAGACCGGCCAGCGTGGAGGGCTACCCTTGTCGATCACTCTACCCCATCAAGGATTGATGAATCGTATTGCCTGCTTAGTGGAACCGGGCCGGGTGGAGCTACGGAATTTGCCGGCCCCGAAACCGGGTCTTGGACAAGTGTTGCTGCGCATCGAGCGTGCTCTTGCCGGCGGCACCGATCGTAAAGCATTCACACGCGGCCATCCGCAGATTCCCATGCCTGGCCCGTTTGGCCATCGCTATGCCGGTTCCGTTGCTGCGCTGGGCGAAGGAGCGCCCAAACTGGAAATTGGCGCGCCAGTCATGGGTGTACACACCGCCCCCTGCGGTGAATGCGATTTGTGCCAAAAAAATCGTTCGCATCTCTGTCCGCACGTCATGCGTGAGAAAGTTCTCGGCGCGTTCGGACAATACTTGTGCATCCCAGCGCCGGTGGCGCGGCAAAACCTCTTTCCCCGGCCTGATTCACTCAGCCTCGAACACGCGACCCTTTTGGAACCGCTGGCATGTGTTGTCCACGCTCTGGAAATGCTCGACTGGCGCGGCGTCGATCGCGTGCTAATTCTTGGCCTCGGTTCAGTCGGCCTTTTATTTGCGCAGCTTTTGCCCATGTATACCCTCGCCGACCGCGCTGGCGCTGGCCGGCAATGGACACGTCTGGAACTCGCTCGGCAGTTTGGCCTGGACCCAGTCTGCGACCTATCGGAGGCGAAATTATCCGACTACTGGCCGGCCAACGAGCAGTTCGATGTCGTCATTGAATGTACCGGCAGGCTCGACGGCTGGCAGGAAGCTTTCGCCCGCACGGCGCCGGGAGGACAAGCTCTGCTCTTCGGCGGGCTGCCAAAAGGGACGCAGTTTCCCGTCGATAGCTACCGGCTGCATTACGAGGAGGTTCGTGTCCGCGGCAGCTTCCACTTTGCCCCAAGCGACGTGGCGCTAGCACGTGAACATCTTCTCAACGGCCGTTTACAGCTCACCCCACTCATCACGGGTTGCATACCTCTCGCTCTGTTACCCAATGCGCTCGAGCGCATGGGCCAGGGCAAGGCGATTCAGTACGCCATCGATCCTTGGAAATAATCTCCATCATTTGATTGCGCTATCAACAATCGTTCCGGGATCCCATTTATGCAAAAAATCCCGCGCGACCAGGCCCTCAAATTCGCCTTCGACGCCCGCGATGAACCGCTCCTCCAAGTCAAATCCGGCGAGATGATCGAGATCGAAACCTGGGACGCCAGCACCGGCTATTTCAAAACGCCCGCCGATAAGGCGATCCCCGCGCAGCGCCCAGGTTTCGACCGCTCGCCTCCGATGGCCAATCCCATTGCCGGCCCCGTTTATGTCGAGGGGGCCGAGCGCGGCGACACGCTCGTTGTTTGCCTCGAAGAGATCGAGGTCGGCGACTATTCGTGGATCGCCATCGGCCCGCGCCGCGGACCTCTCGGCGAATCGACGCGCTGGCCAGAACTCTCGTCCGATTACACCACTCGCATTTTCAAACACACACCAGGCCCGAGCGGCACGACCCGCGACGGCACGTTGCATTTCAACGACCGGATCACGTGGCCCATCACTCCCTTTGTCGGCACCCTCGGCGTCGCTCCAGATCGGGAGGTGGCCACGAGCCTCGACGGCCAGGGCGAATGGGGCGGCAATCTGGACATCCGCGACGTCTGCCCCGGCAACCGCATCCACCTCCCCATTTTCCATGCCGGCGCTCTTTTTTATCTCGGCGACGTCCACGCCAGCCAAGGCGACACCGAATTCACCGGCACCGCCGCCGAAACCCAATCCACAGTGCGACTCCATTTCGAGTTGATCAAAGGCCAACGTCCCCCCTGGATGCGCATCGAAAAGCCAGAGTCCCTCATTTCCATCCATGCCTACCGCCCCCTGGAAGTAGCCGTCGAAACCGCGACCGTGAACTTGATGGACTGGCTGATTCGTGAGTATGGATTCACCCCGACTGATGCGTATTGTCTGGTAAGCACATGTCCGGAGTTTCGGATCCATGTGTATCAGATGTGCAAGATCGGGAAGTTGAGTTACGTCGCGGGGGCTGAGGTGCCGAAGCGTTACCTAACTGCTTAAAGCCTATCAGATGTTCGAGAGCCATTTCCTGTCAAGAATCAATCGAGAAGGCCAGTGAATGTGGTGTTACAGATGGATTTTGACCAAGCCAAACACCTGTTGCTTCTACACAGCTCGGGTGCCACGGACACGGAAGGTCAACCACAGATCCTCGAAGACGGCTTCCTTGGGAGCCTCCGGCCGTATCGAGCGCTCAAGGAAAAGAACTTCCACCAGGTAATGGAAGCGTTGCTGACAGTCGGGGAGCGCATCCACAAAAATCAGCAGGTCGATCGCGAGATCGTCCAAACTGTATGGTCGCTGAGTTGGTACGGGCGTGCTTGGGGGTTGCACCCTGACGGGATGCTTCAGCGAAACAAGCTCATTACAGCTGAAGATGCCAAGCGGCTGGAGTTGTGGATCGACACCGTTGAGCAAACAGCGTTAGGACTACTGGCTGGCCAACCACCGCATCTTACTATCTACCACTATGCTGACTACATTGTTCAGGCGGGAGCGTGGTGGGACAACATCGCCTTCTTCATCACGCTCATGGACCGCGCAGTCGCCGATCCGAACACGTTCGACACGATCGAAATGATCCTAAATGCGTTAGGCAAGCTTGGAGGACTTGCGAAGGTAGCTCTTGCAACCCTCTATAAGGCTCAAGGGCGGTCCTATACGTGGGCGATACCTCCGGAGCGTTGCACTGAGTCTGTGCGGGCGAGCATTCAGAGTGCAATACACGCCATAGAGAAGGATAAAGAAGTTTAGTTACGTAGCGGGGGCGGAGGCGCGGACAAAGTATTTGGCACGGTAACAATCGCGACGGTTAACTCGCTTACTCAGTAATATGTAGTTGGAGACGACGCCGAAAACGGACAGTTCGATAATGATTGCACGACATTCAAGTTCAACTCACTTACTTTGTGCGCGGCTCATTTTAACGCGCGACCGAAAGACTCCTTATGAAATGGTTCGTCGGCGTCGTTCTGATTCTGCTGGCATCGCTGCTCATCGAGGCGGGGTTGCTGGCGTATGCGATGTATGTGTTGCTTGCGCTCTTGCTTTTAAGTCGCGTGTTGGCGAAATCGTGGGCGGGCGGGCTGACGGCGAAGCGGACGGTGAGTCAGACGGTCGGTGAGGTGGGGGACATTGTCAAGGTCGTCGTCCGGGTGAAAAATCATGGCAAGCTGCCGGTGCCTTGGATCTTGATCGAGGATCAACTGCCGCGACGGGACATCGATCCGCGTTTTCCACGACTCAAGATCCGTGGCAAGCGCTTGCAAATCGGCATGCTTGCGGCGGGCGGCGAATGCGAGCTGGAATACGATTTGGAGTGTCTGACGCGCGGTTATTATCAGATCGGGCCGGTCGTCCTGGAAAATGGAGATTTATTTGGCTTGCATCGGCGATTTCGCATCGCGGCGGAGCCGGCATTTCTGCTCGTCTATCCAAAGATTGTGGCGCTGACGGGGTATGAGCTGATCTCGCGCCGGCCTATTGGCGACGTGCGCATGACGCATCGGTTGTTCGAGGATCCGACGCGTATAGCAGGCGTGCGGCCTTATGAACAAGGCGATCCGCTCAGCCGGGTTCACTGGCGTGCGACGGCGCGCACGGGGGCGTTGCATTGCAAAATCTATGAACCCTCGACGCTGACAGGATCGACCATACTGCTCGACTTTAACAAAGGGGGTTATCACGCCCAGGGTGAGCCGTTCCGATCCGAACTGGCGGTCGCCACGGCGGTTTCGCTGGCCAATGCCGTCTATCAAATGGGGCAACAAATTGGTTTGGTAACGAATGCTCGTGACGCGGTCGATCGAATTCGCACCGAAGGTTGGGTTGGGCAACCTAGCTCTCGGCAATCGGCTCGCAGCGAGGCGGCCATGCAGGAGAAAAGCGATCGGCTACAGCCGGTAATCGTCGAAACGAGACGCGGCGTCGAGCAGTTGCAGCGCATCCGCGAGACATTGGCACGCGTCGAACTGACGGACGGTTTGACCTGCGCCGACCTCATAGCGGAGACGGTACCGCGAATTCCGCGCGATGCCACCCTGGTCGCCGTCTTGCCCGACGTGACCGTGGCAACCGCGATCGCGCTGGGGAATCTGCGCCGTCGCGGCCTGGGCATCACGGTCGTGCTGCTCATTATGACCGATGATGCTCTGGAAGTGGCCTACGGACGGCTGCTCGTGGAGGGCATCCGCGATGTACGGCATTTGGGAACGGAAGCCGCTTTGCCGGAATTGTGTCGCAAACAGGTAGGCAATGCGACACCATATACGTTGCTGACGAATTTAGTGTGAGATTAATATGGCTCGATCCGACCAACCGCGGCAGACCGCAGTCGACTACGTCGCTATCGCGCTGACGCCGGGGCTGATCATGGTCATGATCGCCAGCCTCGTCTTTTTCCTCGTCGAGATTCTTTACCAAGGCAAATACACCGAGCGCCTGCAATGGACGATGTTTTTCTTTATCTTCGGCGCAGTGTTGATCGCGCGGATGACGATGACTGAGGAAGTCGGGAGCAAGCCGACATTGTATGGCCTATGTCTGGGTGTCCCTGTCTGGATCGCACTGCAGCAGTTTGTCCCCTATCCCGAAGGTAGCGTGGTCGCCTCGCTGCGTGGCCTATTCAATCTCGGGCTTATCGGCCTCATATGGTGGTGTGCTTACAAGCTGACCTATGACTGCACCAATATCGATGACCAAAGTGAAATGAGTGGCGAAGGGTTGTTGCAAGTTGCCGGTCTGGATGTCGACGCCAATGAAAATAAATCGGAAGAACCGGAGGAACTGGAGCCGGAAGTAGAAGCGAACAAAAAGAATCCGGAGTCAGACGACTTCTGGTCGCGCTATCGCAAGTATGCCGAGCGGCGTCGTAAAAAGCACACGTTAGGCGTCTGGGTTATCTACTTCTCGTTCGCGGCGCTACCCTTGTTCGGCCTTGGGCAGGCGTTCATCCCTGCCGATGCACTGGCCCGTCGGCGCTATACGTTCTGGCTCTTGACGCTCTACGTTTCCAGCGGGCTCGGGCTTTTGCTGACGACCTGCTTTCTTAGCCTTCGTCGCTATCTGCGGCAAAAGAAGCTGGAGATGCCGGCGGCCATGACGGGGACCTGGCTTACGGTCGGCGGCATCATGATCGCTGGCATGGTACTGCTCGGTGCACTGCTGCCTCGGCCTTGGTCGGAGTATCCATGGATCAATTTTCGACCCTCCGACGGCGAGGACAAGAATAAATCGGCCCGTTTCGCCATGAAAGGAGACAGTCCCGCCAAGGATGAAGGTCCAGGCAGCAAGGACAAGGGCAAGAACGATCCCGGCGACAAAGCTTCCGGCGGCGCGGAGAAAGACAAACGCGATAGCCAAGGAAAAGACAAATCGGGCGGCAAAGGTAAGGATGGCAAGGACGGCAAAAGTCAAACGGACAAGAAGGACGGAAAAGGGGGCGATAAAGACAAGGGCAAGAGCGGCGAGAGCAAAGCCAAGGACAGCAAACAAAAGGATCAAGAGCAAAAGGACAACAAGGACCGCGACCAGCAGAAAGATAGTCAAAGCCAATCCCAAAGCGCACCGCCGCCCTGGCCGGCGCTCGATTGGCTGCGGCCGTTCTTCAAATGGCTCGTCTTTTTGATTCTGGCCCTTGTCGTCCTGTTTCTAATGTTCCGATCCGGTCTGAGTTGGCTATCCAATTTCAGCGACTGGGCCAGGCGCTTGCTCGATGCCTGGAACAATTTCTGGGCCAACCTGTTCGGCTGGGGCAAGAAAGGCGCGGCGACGGCGGAGCAAGAAGATGAGGAGAGACACATTGACTCGCGTCGACCGTTTTCCGATTTCAGCAATCCTTATGTGACTGGTGAAGCTGGTCGTTGGTCGGCGCACGAGTTGACTCGTTATAGCTTCGCCGCTATGGAGGCGTGGGCGCGGGAGCGTGACTTGGCTCGCAACGAAGGGGAGACACCCTACGAATTCTGCGAGCGCATCGGCCGAGAGGTTCCCGTAATCGCCCAGGAGGCCCGGCGGCTCGCCGCTCTGTTCGCGCGGGCGGCTTACGCCCCCGGAACGATGCCGTCGAATACGGCGGATTCACTGCAGCCGCTCTGGGAGAAGATGAAGTGAGAGCCTGAGGGCGGTCCAGTAATACAGTGTATAATTCTCTTGCCGGCGAGATTGGTTCCGGTCGCTGTCCGGTTGCCAGAGAGTATCGAAGTCACGGGAGGTCGCACGCCAATGAAAGCACGCGCATCAGGACACGGCTCGCGCCGCCCTTATTTGATGGCTATGGTCCTCGGCAGCGCGCTGAGCGCTGCCGTTCCTGCCGTCGCCGACACTGCTAGTGCCCAACAGACATCGCAAGCGATCAACGACCTCGGCCGCTACTGCTCGACCTGTTCGGCGCAACGCTCGCCTACCGATCGCTGCCTGGAGCGATTGCACGCAAGAGGTGTTCACGAGGCTTCTAGAGCGCGTTTCCAACGAGTGCTTGGAGTCAGGTTCTCGGCTCCGAAGGGGAAGAGCGGCGCGAGTTTTTGCGCGCGATCGATGCCGTCAAGAAGCGGACGCAACGAAGCCGCAAATGGGCCAGCGAACTAGACGGCGTAGCCGACGACGCGGCGGCGAATCGGAAAGTGCTCGAAGAGAAGCAGCGGCAGGTACAAGAGGCGGCCGCGGAGTTGCTCAGCGAGCGCCAACAGCGCATCTTGCAATTGAGCTTCGAGGGCTGGTCGGTAGCCGATATGGCGGAAGAGCTGAAGATGCCGACCGACCGTGTGAGCGATGAGAAGTATAAAGCGATCCGCAAGCTGCGAGCGCATTTGGCGGAGCAGGAGGGGACGGCGTTTTGAGGCCTGGATCCAGAGCTGCGGTGAAGTTCAATCGCAGCTCACCTTACCATCAACTTTTCCGCTCCGACGTAATGCTGGAAAGGATCGCACCCAAGGATGCCTACGCCATGCTCCATAAACAGGCGATCTAAGATAGCCGGATCGTCCGGTTCGATTTCAATGAATGGAAGTTCAAAGTCTGGATGTTCCAATTCGCCCACATAGGGCAATGGCGGCTCGTCGATTCCCGTCGCAGTCAGGGAAAACACTAATTCCAGCCCTTCAGCTGCCAGAACGTAGGCCTCTTTTCCTTTGCTGATTACTTCGTGCGCGACAATCTCCCGCTCTAGCCCTCGCGCTTTGACGATCTCGCAAGTGTATTTGTAATCAGGTCGGTTCTCGACTGGAATCACAAAGCTAATGTAATGGGATGCTTCTTCGCCCATTTCCACTGGAACAAGCCAGCCTTGGCGTCCGTTGCGCGTGCCCTTTACCAGGCTATGAACAAATCGCATTGCTCTTCCCCCAACCTACTAGGGTCGCACCGATCTCTGTGTGAGCTGCCCATTTAACAACATTTGTGAACTGGCAGTTTGGAACTTCATTTGTGTTATTTTTGGAGCATTCACCAGCGGGCCACTGATTACATCATGCATTGTAGTATAGATGTGCTGGGAATTGTTTCCGCATACAGTCGCATAAAGCTGACGTGCCTGGCTCAAAGACAATTTCTGAATAGCCAGCCCAAAAAAAGCGTGGCTCTCGACCTCTAACACCAAGATTGCCGCGTTGTTGCCATAGAGAAGCTGTCCACGGCGAAACGCATTTCCCGGCGAGTCCTGGGCATAAAACCCACGACCGAATTCACCTCGACCCCGTGTTACGTCAATAGTGCCTGATGTGATCGATCCAGCCATCGCCAAAGCGAACGTGCGGCTAGTGCCGTGATACATTGCCAAAGTCATTGGCGGTTCAGTTAATTCAGCTTGTTCTGGCTCTACCTCTGGAGCTTTGGCCATCCTTCGCTCGCTGAGACGTGATGACCCGCAATGTCGAAGACCGCGTTAAACCGAGTCTGAAGCGTCAGCGAAGAGCAATCTAATTTATAAAATAGAAATGCTCTTCGCTTACGCTTCAGGCTCGGACGGTCAGTCCAATTTAACTCAAAATCCCCGTCACCACATCCCCCTGAACCAGCTCGCGTGGTTGATTCAGGTGATTGTAAACCATCGTTGCTGGATTGATGCCCATGCTGTGGTAGATCGTCGCCAGCAATTCGCGTGGGTGGACGGGATTCTCCACCGGGGCCGAGGCGGTTTTGTCGGACTTGCCGTAGACGAAGCCGCGTTTGATGCCGGCGCCGGCGATCAAGGAGGTATAGCAGTACGGCCAGTGATCGCGGCCGTCGTCGCTGTTGTCGTTGCCGGAGGTGCTGACGCCGCGTTGCGGGCTACGGCCGAACTCGCCGACGGCGACAACGAGCGTCTCTTTCAGTAGGCCGCGTTCGTCGAGGTCTTCGAGCAGGGCCGACAATGCCGTGTCGAGCATTGGGGCGGCCTGCGTCTTCATGCGCGTCGAGAGGCCGGTATGAACGTCCCACGAATGATTGTCAGAGTTGGCGACTTTGGGCCAGTTCACTTCGACGAAGCGCGTCCCGGCCTCGACCAAACGACGGGCCAAGAGGCACGATTGGCCGAAGGTGTTTTTGCCATATTTCTCGCGTGTTTCGGGCTTTTCTTGTGACAGGTCGAATGCTTTTCGCGCTCTGCCGGAGATGACCAGGCTCAGCGCCTTGCCGTAGTATTCGTCGAGATCATATTTCGCGGTCGCCTTGTCGAGCGCCGGCATTCCCTCGTTGATCGCGTCGCGAAGCCGAGCGCGGCGTTCCAGCCGCGTAGACGAAACCTCGCGGCGAAGCTGGAGATCCTCCGTCTGGATCTTGTCGAGCTTGGTCATGTCCATGTCGTCGCCGGGCGGGTAGAGCAGATAGGGATCGTAGGCGCGCCCGAGGAAGCCTGCGGTGCCTCCCTTGCCGATAACATTGCTCTCCTGCAGAGGACGGGGCAGCATGACGAATGGCAGCATCGGCACGGTAGGCGGCTTCAGCTTGGCGATGTTCGAGCCGAGGTTGGGAAAGTCCTTCGGGCTAGGCGGCTCCAGTTGGCCTGACGGGCTAACCTTGTCCGCTGTGTACCCGGTGAGCATCTGATAGATGGCGGCCGTATGATTAAACAGGCCGACCGGCGTATAGCTCATCGAGCGAATCATCGTCGCCCGATCGTTGACCTTGGCCAGCTTGGGGAGAAGCTCGGTAAACTTGCAGCCATTTACCTTGGTATCGATGGCCTTGAAAATGCTCTTCACATTATCCGGTACGCCGTCTTTTGGATCCCACAAGTCGAGATGGCTCGGGCCGCCCTGAAGATAGAGGAGAATGACGCTCTTGGCTTTGCCGAAGCCGGGGCCGCCTGTCGATTCGCCAGCCCGTGCTTGCAAGCCGAGGATCTGACCCAGGCTCAAACCGAGAACTGCCGAGCCGCCCACGCGCAGCAACTCGCGTCGTGTGACGCCGTCGCAGGTATCTTTGCCTGATCGTCCGGGAATCACGAGCATGGTGTGTTTTACCTCATCACAGGTTGGACAGCGGAGGAGAGAAGGCGGGGGGCGTCAAGCGGTATGTATACTATAAACCTGTGTAGACGGCGGCGTCAATCATTATATAGCCCTCGGCTTGACGAGGGCTAAATGCACACGGTTATCGTAGACTCTTTTTCGTGGCTACGCGGTTGCGCATCTCGCGGCGATCCACGCCGAGGTCTTCCAGCACTGGCAAATAGACATCGCGGTAATAGACGTCTTCATCGAGGATTCGCAGCTCTTTCACAGCCGCGACGCGGCGGCGGCCCTCGGCCAACTCGTGGATGGCCGGCATGCTGAAGTTGTTCATGACCCGGCGCATCTGCTCCAGCGTTCCCTCGCGATCGTGTTGCAAATGGATCGTCAGGCAGTCGCGGAAGAAGGCGTAATGAGCCTTTTCGTCAACCGCGACGAAGATGAGCAACTGCGACAAAGCTGGATCGCCGGTCGACTCTTCCAGCCGATGCCGCAGGTTGCGATAGCTCAGCCAGGTCGCCAGCTCTTGAACCATTGCATAAATCATCATGCCGAGCTGATTGTCGTGAGGCAGGTTCCATTGGCCTTTGAAGACCATTTCTTCGAGGTCGGTCATCTGCTCTTCGGTGCGGCTCTTTGAGCGGAGGAGCCAATCGCCGAGGGCCAGCGAATGTTTCGATTCCTCGTAGCCCCAATTGGCGTAGAACCAAGCGCGACCCCGACTGGAGCGCACGATCGGTAGGATCTTACTCGAGTAATCGGGAAGGTACAGCTCGACGGCGCAGAACGACTCGACGACGTCGCCCACCGCCGGATTGACGTGTGGGTTGCACTGATCCCAAGGAATATCATCGCGCAACGACCAGCGCCTTTTCTTTTCGGCTTTATCGAAAAAGTCGCGATAGAGACGCCAAAACGCGAGTTCCATCTCTTGGGGAAGTGGGGTCATTGCGACTCTTGGGTTCGTGAGGGGGCGAAAGCCCGATCTGCTGTACGAGATCGAGCCTTCCATGTTAGATTAGATAAAATGAGATGACTAGGGTCAACATGGCGCTGCTCTAGTTACTTGGTAGGTGCAGCGCTGGCACCGGCTATTTCGCGCCAATCGGCCCAAGCTGAACGGCAAGCCAGTCAATAACACCGGGCAGCAGCTTTTGAGCTGTTGCGTTGTCATGGTGGCCAAGCGGTTCATAGCCGACGTCTACCGTCAGGCCTTTTTGCTTCGCGCGATAAAGGAAACTCTCTACCTGGGCGTCGATATTGAATTCGTCGCGCCCAGCGTAGCCGATGTACATCGAGAGCGCACCGGTTTGACGTCGTATGTGTCAAGCATCTCGATCGGATTCTCGCGCCGATGAGAGACAACGTGTCCGGGTTGCCCCGACCGTAGAGTGGGAAGACGACGAGCCGCTGCCGCAGCGTAATGACGCCGTAGAATCGAGCAACGACGGCGCGGGCTGTTGAAATCGGTCTTCCAGCCGATGCAGTTGGGATCAAAGTCAGCCAGTGCGTTGCCATGGCAATCGGCGTACCGAACGTTAACCGGCGGATAAACTCCCGCGACGATCTTGAAACGGTCCTGATATTTGATGGCCTTGTTGAACGCGGCTCCGCCACCCATCGACATGCCGGCGATCGCATGGGCTTCGCGGTTAGGCAACAACGGAAACGTCGTGAAGAGGAAATTCCAGACGTCATTCATCAAATAGTCTTCATACGGACCGCCTCGAGGCGTATTAGCGAAAAAACTACCTCCGGCTACTAGGCCGATCATCGAATGAAAGCTGCCGTCGGGGGCTGCGATGATGACCGGAGGCAGCCGGCCCTCGCGAATCGCCGTGTCAAAACGCTCCGCGAAGAGCGAGAGGAACGCCGTCTCGTCTTGAGCGATTCCATGCAGCCAGATCAATAACGGATAGCGAGTTTGCGGATTGAAATGAGGCGGAAGGTAGACATACATATCCCGCTTCTGACCGAGCGCGACCGACCAGATGCGATTATCGGCACCATGGTTGTGCGTGAAATCAAGGACCTGCCCCGCTAGGCGGCGATTGAGGCGGTCGAGCTCGAAGCGATGCCCCAAGATCGACGGCAACGCCGCCGAAGCAGGTCCGGCACAACACAACAGCAAGACGCCAGTCCAAAGAAACGATCTCACGGTGACGCCTCTTGCCATGGCGGATCAGATAACATCGAGACGCGGTTAGGAGCCTATCCCATAAGGTTGTGGCGGCACGTTTCCAACGTGCCGATGAGTCGTCATGTTCGGGAGTTTGCCCGTACTATATGTACACGCCAACGGCGATTGTCACCTCCGGCACGTAGGAAACGTGCCGCCACAGCCTTATCGGACAGGCTCTTGGCCGGCCTTCCTATCTTCGGCTGCGAAGGGCCTTCCGATGTAAAGGTATTACGAGCTTGTACGAATCCCTCGCTCCTCGTCGTCGGATCATACCGAAGATCCCAACGACACCTACCGCGCCCAGTTCCTAAACTAACTTCGCTGGAATCAAGACTACTCAGGCTAAAGAGAGAAGACGATATGCAACGAACCCTGGTGCTGCTGAAACCCGACTGCGTGCAACGCCGCCTGGTCGGAACGATCCTGGCGCGCTTCGAGCAAAAAGGATTGCGCCTCCTCGGGCTGAAATTCGTTCAGGCGACCCGAAAATTGGCCGAAGATCACTACGCGGTGCATAAGGGCAAACCCTTTTATGAATCGCTGCTGACGTTCCTGACGGCGGGCCCGACCGTGGCGATCGCCCTCGAAGGCCGGGAGGCCGTCGCGGTCATTCGCGGTCTGATGGGTCCGACCGACGGCACCAAGGCGCCACCCGCGACCATCCGCGGCGATTTCGCGCTAAGCATTCAAAACAACCTGATTCACGGCAGCGACAGCGCCGAGAACGCGGCCACGGAGATCGCGCTCTGGTTCAAGCCCGAAGAACTCGTCACCTGGCAGCCAGTCGACGCCGCCTGGGTCGTAGGCTCGTAATGTCGGTTCACCCCACCCGTCCGAGCCTGAAGCGTAAGCGAAGGACATTTTGTATTTTGAATTAATAAATACAAAATGTCCTTCGCTTACGCTTCAGGCTCGGACGGGTTTTCCTAAAAATCGGATACCGCCGATGCCCGCAAACGATCCCGAGCCGCGCAACCCGCTTTATCTCCTTTTACTCATCGCCGGCGGCATCTTTTCCATCAATGCCGTCGCGTACGCCATCATTCCCCTCATCGAACAGAAAGCCGCGGACGCCGGGCAGCTGCCGCCGCCTTCGGCGTTTCGCGCGGCGCTGCGCGAGCATGGCGGCACCTGGCTGCTCTGGGAACTCGGATTCGTCATCGTCCTCGGTATCGCGAGCATGGGACTCGATCGGCTGCGGAGCTTGAAAAAAGAGCGCAGCGAGGCCACACTACCAGCCGATCAAGAAAAACAGCCTAGCCCACCTCTTTCCCACGAGGGTTGACCGATGTCGTCCACAAAAGCGCTCAAGCCGCGCGAACGAGCCGCCGCACTATGTGAAGAGATAAACCATCATAATTATCTCTATTACGTCGAGGCTCGCCCCGTCATCTCGGATCAGGAATACGATCGGCTCCTCAAAGAACTACAGGCACTAGAAACGGCTCATCCAGAACTGTTGACTCCCGACAGCCCAACGCAGCGCGTCGGCGGCCAGCCGATCGACGGCTTTACCACGGTTGTTCACAAACGGCCCATGCTGTCGATCGACAACACGTACAACGCCAACGATCTACGCGAGTTCGACACACGCATTCGCAAGCTGCTGAACAAGGGTGAAAAAGTAACCTACGTCGTCGAACTCAAGATCGATGGCGTGGCCATTTCTCTGACTTATATCGATGGCCTATTTACCGTCGGCGCGACGCGCGGCGACGGCGAGCGCGGCGACGATGTGACGCAGAATCTCAAGACGGTCCGTGGCATTCCGCTACGCCTGCGCAGCGCCAAGCCGCCAAAGCTGTTTGAAGCGCGCGGCGAAGTCTACATGAGCCGAGCCGATTTCGTGAAGCTGAACCAGCGAATGGTCGCCGAGGGAGAAGAGCCCTACGCCAACCCGCGAAACCTCTCCGCGGGAACCCTCAAGCTGCTCGATCCGAAAGAGTGCGCGCAGCGCAATCTGCGCCTGTTCTCCTATAGCTTGGGCGCTCTGGAAGGCGTCACCGTCAAGACGCAAAGCGATGCCCTTCAGTTGCTGCGCGACTTTGGCTTTCCGGTGAATCCAAATATCGAGAAATTCGACAACATCGACGCCGTGATCGCCTACTGCGACACCTGGGCCGAGAAGCGTCATCAACTCGATTACGATACCGATGGCCTCGTCATCAAGGTTGATGACCTCGATCAACAACGTCGGCTTGGAACCACGTCCAAAGTGCCGCGCTGGATCGCGGCCTACAAGTTTCCTGCCGAGCAAGCGACGACGCGCTTGAACGAGATTGAACTCTCCGTGGGCAAGGATGGCGTGCTGACGCCGATCGCCCACCTTGATCCGGTGCGCCTATCGCAGACGACGGTTTCGCGCGCACGCTGCATAATTTCGATCAAGTCGAGATAAAAGACATCCGCATTGGCGATTTTGTCGTCGTCGAGAAAAAGGGGGAGATTATCCCCTATGTAGTGCGCTCGGTGGCCGAGGCACGCACTGGGACTGAACGACCACTGGCCGTGCCCGCTGTGTGCCCTTCGTGCGGCGCCCCGACGCAGCGCGAGGAGGGCAAGGTTTATTGCACCGCCGCCATGACTTGTCCCGCCCAAGTTCAAGGGCATATCGAGTTGTTCGCCAAGCGCACACGCATGGACATCGAAGGTCTCGGCGAAGAGATGGCCAAGCAGCTGGTTACAAGCGGCCTGGTCAAGAAAGTCAGCGACCTCTATCGGCTGACGCAAGAACAGCTGCTGTCGCTCGAGCGCGTCGGCAAAAAGTCGGCGCAGAATCTACTCGATGGCATCGAAGCCAGTAAAGATCGCGGACTGACGCGCCTGCTCGCCGGCCTCGGTATCTATATGATCGGCGACAGCATGGCCGAGCTGGTGACCCGGACCTACCCATCGCTCGATGCCCTACTCACGGCGACCAAGGAGGATCTCGAGGAGATTCCCGGTTTCGGCCCTGAGCGCGCGGAGAGTCTGTACAGTTTTCTGCATGGCCCGGAAGGCCAAGAGTTGGTCCGTGACTTTCGCGAGCTGGGACTGAAGCTCACGGAAGACGTACAGGCTCCGAGCACTGGTGGCGCAGCGCTCGCGGGCAAAACGATTGTCGTGACCGGTTCGCTCAAGAACTTTGATCGCCTTGGCATCGAGGCCTTTATCAAACAGCACGGCGGCAAGCCGGGGGATAGCGTATCGAAGAACACCAGCTACGTCGTCGCCGGCGAGAAAGCCGGGAGTAAGCTCGACAAGGCGAACAAGCTGGGCGTCAAAGTGCTGACGGAAGATGAGTTTTTGAAGCTGGTTGAAACGGGCGAATAGCGTCCATCAAGGTGGAGTGCGCGGCATGGAACCGACCGAACGACAGCCGAAGGTCGCGTCATGGACACGCCGGCATCTCCTCGGCCTCGAAGAGTTGAGCCGTGAGGAGCTGGTGACGATTCTCGACACGGCCGAGCAATTCGTCGAGCCGAGGCGGAGTCCACATAAAAAACATGACCATCTCAAAGGCAAGGTCGTCGTCAATCTGTTCTTCGAGCCGTCGACGCGCACTCGCACCAGTTTCAGCCTGGCCGCCCGACGCTTATCCGCGGACACAATCGATTTCACATCGACCGGCTCCAGCGTCAGCAAAGGCGAATCGTTTATCGACACTGCCAAGAATATCGAAGCTTTGGGCATCGATATCGTCGTGGTGCGGCACTCCGTTCCCGGCGCGCCCCATCTGCTTTCGCATCATCTCGATGCCGGGATCATCAACGCCGGCGACGGGGCGCATGAACATCCGACGCAGGGCCTGCTGGACATCTTCACCATCCGCCAGATCAAGGGCCGAATCGAAGGGCTGACGGTTGGCCTCGTCGGCGACATCGCTCATAGCCGCGTGGCTCGGAGCAACATTCATGGCCTGCTCAAGCTAGGCGCCAAGGTCATCGTTTGTGGGCCGCCGACGCTGATCCCAGCGCAGATCCAGCAGCTCGGCGTCGAAGTCGCTTACCGCCTCGACGACATCCTGCCGCGCTGCGACGTGGTCAACGTGCTGCGAATTCAATTCGAGCGCCAGCGCTCTGGCTTGTTTCCATCGATTCAGGAGTATTTTCGCCTATTCGGCATGAACAGCGAGCGTATTGAAAAAGCGAAGAAGGAGATCCTTTTGCTGGCGCCCGGACCGATCAATCGGGGAGTTGAGCTTACGCCCGAAGTGGCCGACGGGCCGCATAGCGCCATTCTGAAACAGGTGACAAACGGCTTAGCCGTCCGCATGGCGGTGTTGTCATTATTGTGCGGGTCGAACGCTCATTGATCTTCAAGTTAGCTAGTGACATCAATTACCGAGCCTGAAGCGTAAGCGAAGGGGCATTACATCGGTGTAATGCCCCTTCGCTTACGCTTCAGGCTCGGTAATACAAATGCCCCTTTGCTTACGCTTCAGGCTCGGTAAACTCCTCCTCACTTCGCCTTCGGAGCGCAGTGGCTGAGCGCGAGCAATGCGTAGGATGTAACCAATTCCGGATCGCTCTCCATCCAGCTGGCGATTTCATTGGTCCAGCTGCCGTCCTTTTTCTGACGGTTGATCAGTGCCGTCGTGATTTCCGCGCGCCAGTCATGTTTTTTGCCAGCGGCATCGGTCACTTCATCGATCCCCAAAGTCTCTAGACATTTCGCCATCGTGGCCAGGTAGTAATAGTAGCCGCGCTGGCCGGCGCCTGCGGGCATGCCGGGGTTTAGATCGACTGAATAATTTTTGCAGATCCACTCGAATCCCTTTTTGAAACGTGGGTCGTCTTGGGAGACGCCGCAGGCGGCGAGACTTTTCAAACCGGCATAGGTCATGCTGCCGTAGCCTGGGCGTGCGCCGTCGCTACCTGGGTCGCCACGCGTCTCGCCGGCGGGCCCGGCGCCATAAATGAAACTGCCGTCGTTGATTTTGTCGGCCCAGGGTTGATCGTTGTACTCGCTGCGCAGGTTTTGACAGCGGCTGACATAAATCAGAGCTTTTTTGTAGACGAGATCATCCTTAGGCACTCCAGCCGCTTTCATGGCATCGAGCAAGAACTGCGTGTTCGAGAGATCAGGCCGGGAATTGCCGCCGTAGCCCGCGCCGCCATAGATGTCGTCATTGGGCGTCTTCCCTTCCGTCTCGTCCCACTGCAGCTTCTTGAGAAAGGCCACCGCGTTGGCAATCACCTTGGCATATTTTTGGTCCTCGCCGGAAGCCTTGAGCGCCAGCAAATTAACGCAAGTGCCGTAGTTCTGCAGGTTGACCCGAGCGCCTGCGCCAGCAATGTGTCCTTCCTTGGCGTCTACCGTCGATTCGATATATTTCAAAGCCTTGGCGGCGACCGGGTCGTCCGCTTTGACCTTGCCGCTGCGGAACAAAGCGTTCAACACGATCCCCGTGAGAGCGGGACTGGATGCCTTGTTCCAAGTGCCATCGCCGGCCTGGCGCGACTTTAGATAAGTCACGCCGCCCGTAACCGCTTTCTCCCAATCCTTGGGATCTGGCCCAAAGCCCTTGGCGGGATCTTGGGCCCAGGATGTGGCGAAGGAAGTCGTGACAACCAATATCACCACGGCAGAAACGGCCCATCGTATGGTCATTGTGAGGATCTCCAAGAGGCAACAAAAGTGGTTACGCCGCTGACTTCAACTCACGCTTTGATCGAGACGGACCATTATTTCATTGGCGCTTTGGTATAAGGCAATGTCAACAACGCGAACGCGGTGGCCAGGTTTGGGTCAGCCTCGCCAAAGGCGCGGTCGGTCGCATTGGTGAAGCTTCCGTTGGGTTGCTGTCGCTTCTTCAATGCTTCGAACAATTCTTTGCGCCATTCATGTTCCGTACCTTTGGAATCCTTGAATTTCTCATCGCCAAGGGCCTCCATAGCTTTGCCGAAGGTGTGGTAGTAGTAATAAAGCCCCGCCTGGCCCATGCCCGGGTTTTCCTCCAGCGTGTAATGCCCCCGGATCCATTTCACGGCTGCTTTGACGCGCGGATCGTTCTTGCTAACGCCGGCGTAGAGGAATGTCTTGAGGCCGCCATACGTCATTGCGCCGAGCGACCTCAGTCCGCCTTCGGGCGTCTTGTGCCGGCTGTTAGAGGGGTCAATCGGGTCATACGTCAAGCCGCCCTCGTCATCCGCGGTAGCCTTTTTGGCGAATGGTTGATCATTCCCCTCATCGTCGGCCAGGTTCTGACAACGGCTTGTAAACAGAAGTGCCTGCTTGATGGCGGGATCGTCCTTGGACACGCCGGCGCTGAGCAGCGCATCAACAAAATACTGCGTGTTCGACATATCGGGCTTTTTATTGTTCTTGTCATAGGAGAGGCCGCCCGAGGCCGGGTCTTCCTTATTCGCCGAGTTCTGCAAGGTCTTGAGGAAGGTCGTTGCATTCTTGAGAATCGTAGTATATTTGCCATCCGTATTAGCTTCTTTGAACGCCATCACGGCCACGCTCGTCGTATAATTGGCTAGGCCTTTGTCGTAGACGCCGCCATCCGCTTTGACGCTCTTTTCGAGATAGCCCAGTGCCCTGGCTACGAGCGGATCATCGCTGGCTATCCCGTTTCGAAGCAACGCCGCGACGACCAGAGACGTGGCACCTGGGCCTGTGGTCTTGGTCGAGAAGCTGCCGTCGGGAGACTGAGTCTTGCGCAGATAGGCGACGGCCTTGTCGCGGATCGTTTGAATCTCTTTCGCGTCAGGCCCTCCATCAACGGCCATGGCGACTACTGTCGTGACCAAGCCGAACATCAAGAGGACAGCGAACAGGCGTCGAACCATAGCCCGGGTCTCCTTATCTATTGATAAACAGTCATGCGCCTTAAAGTCTTAGCAATCTGCTTGTCACGGAGGCGTGGAGCGAACCGCGCCAGTATCGTCTACAATCAGGATATTCTTACATACCCTTTTCAAGTATCTTCTTCGTAAGACAGCTTGATTGGAAAAAAATCCCTTCCTAGGCACGCCCCAAATGAACTTCTCCCGTGTGCCTCGACGATTTGGCGTGCGATGGCCATTCTAATCTCTCTTGCCAGCTACAAACGGCTCGCCTGAACGCTTCCGATGTCTCGTTCCGACTCGAATGGCTCCTTGAGTGAATATAGACGTTTTCTAGGCCCGCGCCTCTGCGGAAAAAGGTACTTCACAGTGCCAGAAGACAAACTTCCCAGGATGGCCGAGCGTGCGAACGAGGACGGCTGTCCCGTTCCCTTGTGAATGATGAACTCCGAAAGATAGCCAAAGACCCTACGCCCAATCCACGCCAGATTTTTTCATTGTGTTACTTCAATGAAGTTTGACCTGGCGCATCGCTCACTTTCCGGCTGATCATACAATGGCCCTATTGGCTCAATTTTACTTGATTTGCTCATTCCACATTAGCCGAAAGTGGTGAGGGCTCGCCTTATTGATGGCCAAAACCGCAAATAATTCGAGGGCGACCCGGTCGACCCGCCGACTTTACGTGTGGTCTAAGGCGAGCATGACCGCCGCCGAACTCTAACGAACCGTGACCGGAGCCAAAATCGCACCTTTCCAAAAATGATTCCCCAATGAACGAGACTGATAGCCTTGGAGTGAATTCCATGCAGACGCGACGTGAGTTCTTGCGCAATGCAGCCATTCTCACCGGTGGCACGGAATTCCTTAGCGCTACCGTCGGATCGATCCAGCGGGCGGCCGCGATCGAGCCCGAGCACGGTTCTACCTTTCTCGACGCTGAACATATCGTGATCTTGATGCAGGAGAATCGCTCGTTCGATCATACCTTTGGCAGCCTCCAGGGGGTCCGTGGCTTCAATGATCCGCGAGCGCTGCGCTTGCCCGATGGGAATCCGGTCTGGGTACAATCCAACACGGCAGCCGAGAAATTCATTCCGTTTCATCTCGACATCAAGGAAACGAAAACGACCTGGATGGGCTCTCTTCCCCACGGCTGGACGGATCAGGTCGACGCCGCCAACGGTGGCAAACACGATCGCTGGGTGCAGGTGAAACGGTCGGGCAACAGACTCTACGGCGCAATGCCATTGACGCTCGGCTACCACACGCGCCAGGACATCCCGTTCTATTATGCCTTGGCAGATGCCTTCACCATTTGCGACCAGAATTTTTGCTCGACGCTGACCGGGACCACTCCGAATCGTCTGCACCTGTGGACCGGAACGATACGCGAAAAGCCGACTGCCGAGTCACCGGCCCTCGTGCGCAACGAAGACTGCGATTACAACCAGTGGGTGAATTGGACCACCTTCCCCGAACGACTCGAAGACGCTGGCGTTTCTTGGAAGATTTACCAAAACGAGTTGACCGTTCCAAACGGTTTGACTGGCGAGGCGGACGCCTGGTTGGCCAACTTTGGCGACAATCCGATCGAGTGGTTTACGCAATTCCATGTCCGCTTCGCGGTCCGTCATCAAGATTACCTGAGCCAAAAAATCAAATCGGAGTCAGCGGAGATCGACTCTTTGATTAAGGAATTGCCGTCGCAGGTCGGCGATGCCGCGGAAAGAACGCGCAAACGAATTGCCGACCTCAAGGCAACTCGCGCAAGCCACGAGAAAGATCGCAAAGATTTCTCTCCGGAAAACTTTGGAAAATTGACGCCGAAACAGAAGAGCCTCCATGCCCGGGCGTTCAGCACCAACTCCGGCGATCCGGGTTATCGAGAACTAACGGAATTTGTCTACAAGGACGGCGCCACGACTCGGCGCCTCAAGCTGCCCAAGGGAGACGTACTGCACCAGTTCCGCAAAGACGTCAAGGATGGGACGCTGCCAACGGTGTCCTGGATCGTGCCGCCCGAACGCTTCTCGGATCACCCTACCTGCGCGTGGTACGGCCAATGGTATCTTTCCGAAGTGCTGAACATACTGACGAAGAATCCGAACGTCTGGAAGAAAACCGTATTCATCCTGACCTATGACGAGAACGATGGCTACTTCGACCATGTTCCACCGTTTCAGGCGCCGCATCCCAAGAAAGCAGACACAGGGCTTGTCAGCAAGGGGATCGATACAAGTGTTGAGTATTTGGAATTGGAAGCGGACCGCAAGCACAAGCCCATTGGGGCCGTCCGTGGAAACTCGCTTGGTCTCGGTTTTCGAGTGCCCATGATTATTGCCTCGCCATGGACCCGGGGTGGCTGTGTCTGTTCCCAGGTTTTCGATCATACCTCCATCCTCCAGTTTCTCGAAGAAGTGTTGACGCACAAGACCGGTCGGAAGATTGAAGAGTCCAATATCTCGCGCTGGCGCCGGACGATCTGTGGCAATTTAACATCGGCCTTTCAGACCGCCGCCGACAACAATGCGGGACTGTCGGATTTCCTCAGCCGCGATCCGTTCGTGGAGAGCATTCATAAAGCCCAATTCAAAAAATTGCCCACAGGTTTCCATGCCCTGACTGAAAAAGAACTCGAGCAAATCCGCAAAAAGCCGCAGGGATCGCTGTTACCGCTGCAAGAGCCGGGCGTGCGCCGGTCCAGCCCGATTCCGTCCGAACTCGAAGTGGATGGGGCATTGAACAAAGAGCGAAATCGCTTTGTCATTCACTTCGAGAGTCGCAAGGATCTTTTCGGCCCGCGCGCGATCGGCGCGCCGTTTATCGTCTATGCGCTCGCGTCGAAGGGTATGTCCGTGCGACATTACGCGGTTGCAGCCGGTGACCGATTGGAGGATTCTTGGCCGATCGATGCCTTTGAGAAGAGCCGCTATCACCTTATCGTTCACGGTCCCAACGGGTTTTTCCGAGAATTTCTCGGCAGCGCGGAAGATCCAACTATGGATATTCGACTTGCCTATGCCCCTGTGAAAGCCGATGCCGCCGAGCTATCCGGAGGCGTGCAAATCATGGCCGCCAATCGTAGCGAAAGTCAAAATCAAACGATTGTAATCTGGGATAATGGTTACGAACACGAGAAAGTAAGGCACGAACTTGCAGGCTCGGAGAGCGCCACTTTTCCCATCGATACGCCGCGGAGTCACGGTTGGTACGACCTGAGTGTGTCGCTCGCCAACAAGGAACACTTCCGTAAGCGGTACGCCGGTCATGTGGAAACAGGAAAGTGGAGTTTCAGTGATCCCGTTATGGGGCGGGCTCGGACGTAAGCGACACTCGAGCGCGATCATGGCTTCTTGCATTCCCACGTTTGTGACGGCCGCTCAACCATTTACAGAAGAATTTGACGCTGCATAAAGCCGATCACGCCCCTTCGTGGTATCAGCGCGGTCGAGCCGGCCGAGTTCGCCGTAAAGTTGTACCCCTACGCTCGACACGTAGATCACGGCGATGAGGGCCAGTATACTCCGTGCAATCTGGTCGACTGTGTTCGATTGGAAAATGTTGCCTTCCACGGCAAAGGACAGGACCAAGCCGGCGAGAGCCATATTGAGGCCGATGTTGATGCGGCGGGTGAGCCTACGCCATCGGCCCTCGATCGCGACGAATGAGAGCAGGGCAAGGAGTCCACCCAGCAAGCCAATGTAGCAGGGGAGGCGCAATTGCTGAAAGTCTGCCGTGTAGGCTGCCCAGGAGGTATCGAACCGCCCGCCTGAGATTTGATCGAGCGTCCAAGTCGGCGCGGCGTACAGTACCACAAAGAACGAGGCGATCAGAACCAGCACCGCTGTTCCGACGCGATGCACTCGGTCCCGATCCCGAGGTTTCCAAACAGCGGTCGCCGGCCAGCGCTGGCGAATCCAATTCTTTGTTCCGAAAACCACGACCAAGAAGCCGAGCCAGGAAAGAATTCCAACCTGTACGAAATCCTCGGCCGTTCCCGGCCCCTCGGACAGCGGTCTCTTCTTTAACAGGCTAAGAAAGAGCAGCGCGCCTACACCAATGATCGCCGCCCTAATAAAATTCCGAGAGTCGGCGGGATCAATAATGGACCAGGGCGCCTGATAGCGAGCCGCGACTTCATTCGGCTGGCCATAGCTGCGCACCAACGACAATGCCATTGCGTCGTCAGGAGAAAGCCCCGATTCCCGAGCCCGCGCGTTCAATTCCTCGTTCAGAAGCGAACGTAACTCGACCGCTACATCTTCCCGTTGGCGCCTCGGCAGGAGCCGCGCCGTGTCGTCAATGTACGCTTCGATCACTTCGGTCGCGTTCATCTCTTCGCCTCCTATTTCTTGCTGGCGATCAGGCCGTTCACGGTTGTGACAAGCTCCATCCAGCTTGTGCTAAGATTTTGGTAGTGCCGAACCCCGTCGGGACTCAGTTTGTAATAGCGGCGCGGCGGCCCATCCACGATGCGCCATTCGCTTACGAGCAGACCCAGTGACTCAAGGCGGCGGAGTAGGGGATAGAGCGTGCCTTCCTCGATCGGCATGCCCTTGTCAGCAAGAGCCTGTCGCAGAGAGTACCCGTACTGGGCCGTCCGCAATTGCGACAGCACCGCGAGAACGAGTACACCGCGACGCAGCTCGAGGTCAAGTTTGGCGTTCGAAGCTTCGCGCGATTCGCGTGCCGGCATTACTGGATTCCCGATAGGCAGCCAACGTGCTATGTGTTGTATAGTACATAGGAGTATACAGTATGTCAAGGCGTTGCGACGGCGCCTCTGTATCGAATAAGACTTGGAAAACTTCAGACTGCGATTGTCCGGGATTTGTCCGAGTTCAATCCGGAGGCCCTTTGATGGCTTCCCATTCCTCAACCGAACGCGGCCAGTCGTCTTTTAGAAGCCGTGACAGGCTGCGATCAGCTAACACCTTGCCTCCTGTCTGACAGCGCGGGCAGTAGTTCGTCTCATTTTCGGCATAGATGATTCGTTGAACGGCGGTGCCACAAACGGGACAGGGCTGGCCAAAACGGCCGTGGACGGCCATGTCGGGGCGAAAGGCCGTCACTTTTTCGGGAAAGTCGTCGCCTGCATCGTCGCGCAGCCGATTGAGCCATTCGTGCAAGGTCGATTGGGTCGCTTCAAAGAGCCGAGCGCAATCGGGTTCGCTTAACCTACCGGTCCAGGTCAGCGGCGACAGGCGGGCGCGGTGTAGGATCTCGTCTGAATACGAATTGCCGATGCCGCTAAATAGACGTGGAGATGTGAGGGCCCGCTTGAGCGTGTGGTTTTCTCGGCGCAAGACGTCGTTGAAGCTGGCCAGGTCGGCGTTCAGCACCTCCAGTCCGCCTGGCTGATGTTCCGCTAATCCAGCCTCGCCTTTGACCAGATGCAAAGAGGCACGCCGTTTCGTCCCTGCTTCGGTTAAGGTCAACATGCCGTTGGGAAAGTCAAAGGCGGCCAGGCCGATCTTTCCCGGCGGATTGGCCCCCGGCGACTTCCAATGCAGCCGGCCGGCAATCATGAGGTGCAGGACAATGAATAATTGATCGTCCAACTCGAATACGATCCGCTTGCCCAGACGCCGCATGCCACGGACTGTCTTCCCCTCCACATCGCTCAACGGCGGCTCAATGCTCCGCAATAAGAACGGATGTTTTAGGCGAATCTTTTGAAGCGGTTGCCCCGTAACGCGACGATCCAAACTCTCGATATAGACCATGATATCCGGGAGTTCTGGCATAGTTGGATCTGTGGGTGCGGGGTGGTCCGCTTATTTCTTCAACACCGGCAACTCCACGATCCGAATGTTGCGGAAACAAAGGTCGGTAGTCGGATCATGGCCTTGGAGACTGATCGGCCCGGCTTCGAGCCGGCAGCCGTTGCGTGCGTTGTCCTTGAGAGGGCGATTGTCGGTCCAATCGACGACTTGGATGCCATTGACCCAGGTGGCGAGGTGCTTACCCTCGGCGATGACGGTCATGGTAAACCATTCGTTATCCTTGGCCACCGCCTTGCGCGGGAATGCGGCGATAGATCGCGCCGGTGCCATAATCCATCGACGCGGATTTGATCTTTTTCTTGTCTTTCAGTTCATTGGTTTTTGGATCGTATTCTTCGATCGTGTATTCCTTTTCGGGTTTGTCGGTCCAGCCGTTGTGAATCTGTGCCTCGTAGCCGTTTTGATACTCGCCGGGCCGACAGCGGAAAAAGACGCCGCTGTTGAGTTTGCTGCCATTGGTTTTGCATTCGATCTGGAGGACGAAATCGCCAAAGGCCTTTTCCGATTGTAGATCGCCGGGGCCATTTTTGATGGTCAGCTCGCCCTCCTTGTTGACGCCGAACTCCGATTTGGCGCGGGCTTTGTCGGTCTCGAATTTCTTCCAGCCGGTGAGGTCATTGCCGTTGAAGAGGGGGGCGGTTTGGGTTAGCTGTAGCTTGACGTTGCGGACCAAAACATGAACACCAGCGGGGACATCAAAGAATACGTTTTGCCTACCTGGAGCGACCCCGTTGACGACAGTTGCAGCTGATCCTTTGGACCCGTCGCCGGAGAACTCCGTATTAACTGATAATTTCTTGCCCTCAAACGATGAAGTGAATTGCAAATGAGTTGGCCTATCTTGGATTACCATGTCCAGAAACGTTTTGGGTTCATCGGAAGCGGCCATTCGCATGAGTTTCAGATAGTTTGCGATAATGCCGCCGCCGACTCTGTACATTTCAAAGCTGAGCTGATAATTCTCGGGTAGTTGCGTCGACAAGAACGCTTTCGTTGGCGCCGCGCCTCCGAGATCGAGCCAACCGTCCTTCACGTTTGCTTCCCCTTCGATCGTCCAGCCGAATGTGGTTTCGCCGTCAAAGAGGAGAATCGTTCCAGCCGCGATCTCTTTCGGCGTTAGTGTGTTGTTAGTCTTGGGGGTTTCGTTGACCGGAGCGATCAATGTCGCGCCGACCAGCAACATAAAGGAGAGAAGCGCTTTCACGATGAGACTCCGTGAAGTAATAATTGAATAGCAAACGATTGTTTAACCGCGAGCCGCTAGGCGAGCGCTGTGCGATAGCGCTATCCAACAGCGCTCGCCTGCCGGCTCGCGGCTAAACGGGCCGTTACGCTGGCGAAAACCGTTCCTGCGGAGTGCGATGCAAGATCGCTTTTGTCCGCGCTTGCAGCGTCGCCACTTCAGCTAGCAGCGACGCTACTGACGCTGTTGAATCGCAGACTTCGAGGCTCCAGCGGCATTCCCAGCGACCGCCGGGTGGCAGCATTTTCACGCGGCCTTGCTGGCGCTCAAAACTCTTGAAGTTTGGACAGCAAGTCGCAGGCTCCAGGCCCGTTACATAGCCCTCTTCAAGCGGCAGGCAGTTCTTCCAAACCGTAAAACAGGGCAGTTCGACAGGATTGAAGCGCACGGCCACGGCTTTATCGGCGGCTGCATTTACGAGAACGCTAAGCGTGTGGCCCTGACTGTCGGCAACCAATTCGTAGAGGTAGACCTGCTCGGTAAAACCGGGCGTCGGCCCCGCGTAGGTTTCGTAGGTGTCCATCCCCTCGGCGGCGCGGGGCGTCTGCGGCGCCATCTCACGGATAGGAGCCAGCATGCGACTGCCCGCGCCGAGAAACGGTGGGCCAAGGTTACAGTGATAAAGCAGCTGCATTTCCGTCGGCCGGGCGGAGCGGTTCTCCACCACGTCATGAATCATCACGCGGTTCGAGCCGGGTACGGTAATGTAGGTCGCCGTCAGTCGAAGATGCGGACAAAAAAGAGCCCCTTCCTCGACTTCGCCGATGACGCTCAATTCATGTGGCGGATCAAGGCCGACGCGGACTTCGACGGCTTGGGCCGGTGTATTGGCAATACGGCCATGTAAAGAGAGCGGCGTACCGTTGTCATCGCCGGGCGGACCAGCCGAGGCCAAACCACAGCGGCACAAGAGTTCGTCAAAACCATTGAGCCAACCGATCCGGTCGCGATCCATCAGGTTGACAAATTTCGGATGGACAGGGCCATTGACCGGCGACCGCCACCCCAAGGCACAACCCCGATAGTCGCCGCGCCAAAGTCCCATGCCGCGCGTCGGCAACACCGTGAAGGCCAGGGCCCCATTATGAACTTCGACCAGGTCGACGCCGTCACGCAAGCCGCCGCGCAAGGTCCGCTTGCGAATCGACCAATCGTGAGTCGTGGGCAGATGCAGACTCTCCGGCCCGACAGCAAAGCTGTCGAGCCAGACGTCGCCACGGACGTCGGTGAGAGTCCAGGATTTGTAGCGGATCATGGGGGAGAGTTCGTCTCGTAGTTACCTTGGCGTTATACGCACCGCGTCGAACGTTTTTGCGATGTCACGCGGTCTTTTCTTTGGCGACGCGATTGAATTGCTTGGCGACGAAGAAAAATAATACGGAAATAAGCACCAGCAAAAGTGCCAGGAGCCCAAAATACGTCATTGGTTGCATAACGGTATAAAACCGAGTAACGCGAGCGTTAATGAAGAGATTCGCAAGTCCCACAGTAAGTAGCCAGCAAGCCGTGACTAAACCTGTCATCGACTTGGGCGCCGCGGTATAAGCCAATTCGAGCCCAGTGACGGAGATGAGAACCTCCGCGACGGTAATCACCAAAAAGGCCAGAATTTGCCACCAAACCGTTACCTTTTTTTCCGGCGCCACATACCATCGTTCTTCGACCTCCTTTTCGTCCGCTATCGTTATGCTGATCGGCAGGTCGGCATCGCTGACGAAATCAGGCAAGGCAGAATTCGTCTTCACGTCATGCGTCACCTTGTGCGCATTTTCGACTTTGATCTGTTTATCGTCCCGCACCATCTTTATTTCGTGATCTGCGTATATCTTGAGCGATCCGGTGAGCTTAGAGTCTTTTCCATCCATAGTGAGGGTTTTACTGTCCCCATTAATCAAAATCGTTTTCTCGTCTTCAACAGCAATCTTCATTTTTCCTTTTAGCGTGATTGGATTCGGACCGCCGATCGTGACCGCGATATTCTCGCCCGCTATATTGGCCGGACGCAGGTCTGCTGGTCCCGCTAGGAAGCCAGCCAGCGCCATGACACCCATGCATGCGGCTGTGAGAATGAAGCCCAGCAGCATCTTGGACGTTGCAAGCACATGGATGCCGCTTTTTGCGAGTAATCGGAACAGGATTGCGACTAGAGGAACCATAAACAGAATGAAGAAAGAGTTTGCAGCTTGAATCTGATCGGAGTCCACGGATAAGCCGAACATTTTAAGATTCATGCAAGCTTCGGCAAAGAAAATCCAGGTACTCGAGGACTGGTCAAAGATCGCCCAGAAGAACATTACCAAGGCGAATAGACTGAGGAGTCGAAGGAGCACAGCGTTATTATTTTGATTTTCTTCCGTCGTCACGGGTGCATTTGAAATAACTTCCTTCGCATAAAACCTTTTGCCGGCCGCGAATATCCCAAAAGATACGACCATCAATCCGGCCGGGACCAGGAAGGCGACCCAATAGCCATAGGCCGTTCGGATAGGTGGCAAACCGAACTGAGAAATCACAGCGCCAAAGTTGATGGCGAAATAAAACATTGAGAACGCGTCGCTGCGTAATTGGGCTTGACCGGGACGCTTCTCATCGTAAGTAAGCCCCATCAATGTTGAGATGTTCGGTTTTATGACGCCCGAGCCCATCGCGAGGAGGACGAGAGCAATGACAAGGCAATACGGGTTTTCATAGCCGAGAATTACATGCCCGAGGATGTAGGGCAGAGAGAAACCGACAATGGTCCAATACTTTCCGAAGAATTTGTCAGCCACCCATCCACCGATTAGCGGCAAGATGTAACAAGCCGCCATGAAATAGGCCATGTACGTTGCCGCATTCGCCTGCCCAAAGCTCAACGCGTCGGCCATATACTTGGCGAGAATTGCTTTCATCCCGTAATAAGACGACCGTTCGGCGAATTCGCCCCAAAAGAAGAACCAAAACCCGATGGGGTGTCCCTGGATCGCATTCGTCACGCTCTCGCTTTGGATGGCGAGATCAGCTCCACCCAGATCGGTGCCAAGCGATGAGCCGCTACGAAGTCCCTCGCTTGTCATGGCATTAAGCCCTTTGTCGGGCGTGACATTGCTGTTGGCGTCAATCGGGTTGTCCATCTCTGGTTCTCTTCTTTGGTGCTCGTCAAAAAAACTACACGGTGCAATGAGTACGTATCGAATTCGTTCCTATTACCCCACCGGGTGGATTGCGGAACACCGAGCGATTGTAACCGGCGCCCACGATCAAGGCCAAGAAAATGCGAAGAAAGTAGGAAGATGTGGCTGGGAGACGATATTTGATGCGCCATGCACGAAAGTAAGCTGGTTTGAATGTGTCGCTGTTAGGGCCGCAGGATCTGCGCGACCGCGTCCAGCAGAGCTTCGATCACGAGAATCAGTTGAACGCGCCGGTCTAGCTGGTGCGCTGATTCCAGGCATCGTTCGAGGACGGCCATCAATTGATCGGCGTCGAAGCGCGAGCCTAACGATTCTTCGGCTGCTCGGTCTTCGTCCAGGCTGCGCGGCGTTGGGCCTGATTCCTTTAGGGACAATACATCGGCGAAGAAATCGATCAAAAGGCCGACGGCCAACTGCGCTCGGCCGCGATGAGCGGCACTCTCTTTGCCTGCTTTTTCGACGTATTCCATCCATAGCCGAGATAGCGCGACCGAGTCGATCTTCGGCTGCGCGATGCCGGCAATGAGCGCATCTCGAAATGACCATAACTCGGGATCGGCTAGCGCCAACGCCAGCCCTGGGCTGCCTCGGCCCAGACGCACCAGGCGAGCGATCAGGGTCGGGTCATCGATGTCGCGCTGGCGCAGGGATTCCTCGACCAGCGCATCGGCAAGCGGGGCGAAACGAATCACCTGACACCGAGAAACGATCGTCGGCAGCTGGCGGTCCGGCGTGCTGCCGATCAAGATAAACACCGATCCCGTCGGCGGCTCTTCCAGCGTCTTGAGAAAGCAATTCGCGGACTCTTCGTTGAGATCGTCCGCTTCGTCGATGATGATGATCTTGCCCCGGCCTCGGGCGGATTTGAGCGAGAGGGTGCGGCAAACGTCTTGCATCAGTTTAACGGGGAACTCGTGCGCATCTTCCGGCCGAGCGACCTGGTACAGGTCCGGATGCGTGCCGGCTTCGACCTGGATGCAATCGGGGCAATGCCCGCAAGCGTTCAGCGGATCGTCCGAGTGATTCCCCGAGCAGAGGAGAGCCCGAGCCACCTCGAGTGCGAAGAGACGCTTGCCGACGCCGGTGGGGCCGGTGAACAGATAGGCATGGGCCAACCGTCCGCGCTTGAGAGTCCGCCGGAATGCGTCGACGATGCCTTCATGTCCCAGAAGCCGCTGCATAGGGGAGTCACTTCAAGAGGGATTAGCCGGAGGAGGCGCCGCCGGGTCCGCCTGGAAGCCGACCGTGCGGTGCGTGCCATCGCAGAATGGTTTTATCGAGGAGTGCCCGCAGCGACAGAGCGCGACATTGTCTTTGCCAACGGGCAGAGGGATTTCGTTGCCGAGATGATCGACGATCCGCACTTTACCCCGAACGATGAGCGGGCCATCGAGACGGCAACGGATCAATGTTGGCTCCGTCATGATGCAAATCTTTCAGGTGATTTTATATATCCCCCGGTTTGCCGGGGGTGAGTTCAAAAACCCACGGCAAGCCGGGGGCAGTATGACGATACGTCATTGATCGATCGCACGCTCTTCGTCCGGCGTATGTCCCGTGAAATTCCAGGCCAAACGCTTGGCCAGGTAGGTCAAGAACTTCTGCCGGAACGCGGGCACGGACGAATCGAAGACCGGGATACCGCCGTGGGCTTCATGTGGGTAGGAGAACGTCAATTCGCGCTGGTCGCCTTGGGCGTCTGAGTTCTTCATATCGTACAGCATCAGGCGAACTTCGGCCGTCCCCTGGAACAACTCTTTGGTGCCTTTGGCATAGAGACTGATCGAGTTGATCTCGAGATCGACGACGTAATCCGCGTCAAAATGCTTGGCGATGTCATGCGGATCGAGCGCTTTCCAGTTCGGATGAGCGCTCTTGAACTCTTCGACCTTGCGTGGAGCGACGATGGCGAGACGCTCTTTGTTCTCGGCACACTGATCTTTCAATTGTTTGCATATCATCGCGGCTAATTCGCGCTCCGCCTGGATCAGTTCAGGCTTCGTTTCCAGGCCACGCCGGGTAACCAGGATGACGACACGCGGCTCGGATTTGCCATCTTCAGAGGCGAGTCGGCGTAGTTCAGGATCGGTCTTGGCATCGGGCATCAAGAAATAGACGAGCGAGCCGAGATCGCAGCCGCAGGAAAGGCTCGCCGTCGCCAACAGGCCGATCAGCACCATCCGCCTAAGTATCGCCATCGCCTCTCCTCCATGAAAGATCGTCAACCCGCGCCGGACGAGGCCGGATCGCCCCACGTTAGCCATAGCACCAAAGCCCAGCGCAGCATCATCAACCCAAGAAAGGTGATGAACACCGTAATGAACACCTTTTCCACCGACCGCACGAAGAGCGTTCGGCCATAGTACACGCTGGCCAGGCTCCACGGCAGCATCACAAGGCCGAAAAACGCCAGCCCCGTGCCGACCGCGTTGGCGTGCAACGAATTGAGCAGGTCGCCACGCATCAGCAGCGCGAAGCTCGTCGTCATGCCACACGCGGGACAAGGCTTTTTAGTTAGCAAATAAAACGCACATGGCTCCAGCCCGAGCTGAGTGTGCGTCTGCAATCGGCGAGGCGTACCGTCCGGCTCATACGGGTTCAGCCACAGGGCGACGCCGAACACGGCGACCCATCCCAAGGCCAAGCCGACCAAAGCGCCGCGGACCCATCCGTTCAACACGGGCAGGACGTCCAGCACCTCGTCCGATTGCTTCAAGTTAGTCGAAGATGGCGGCACGATAGCGAACCTCGGGACAAATGCAAGACCATCTCGGATCAGCGAGTGCGCCTCTTGAGGGCAGGTTGATTGTCACCGCTTGCGTGCGGCTTGAAAGACTGGGTGGTTACCGTCGTGACCGGCTTCGATGGAGGGACCGTCGCGCCAAAAATGCTCTACACGTTGGCGCGACGGTCCTTCAATCTAACACCTTATATTGTTTAAGCTTACAATGAGACCAAGACCGTCGCGCCAAAAAATCACATGGGTACCCCCCCTCTCTACCGGATGCAAAATCAAATTCCCATGCCCGTCCACTCGCCGCTAAACACTTCCACTGCCGGCCCCGTCATGAAGACATGATTGTCCTTCTCGTCCCAGCGCAACGTAAGATCGCCGCCCGGTAGATGCGCGAGCAGCTCGCGCGAGGTCCGGCCCGACAAAACGCCGGCGACCGCGACCGCGCAAGCGCCCGTGCCACAGGCCAAAGTGATGCCGCTGCCACGTTCCCAGGTGCGCATGGTTACTTCTCCCGCCGAATGAACTTGCACGAAGTGGACGTTGATCCGCCTTGGAAATGCCGCATGATGCTCGAGCACCGGGCCGATCACCTCCAGCGGAACTGCGCGACACATCGCGGACATAAAGGATCCCGTGTGGGTTTCCCATCGACACGCAGGTAAGGCGTGGATCGAGCCCGCAGTCGGTAAACCAGCTGTCTTCTTTGAGCGGCAGGGGCTGATCGACGACTGCGCGGGCCGGGCAGAGTGGTCGGGATTCGCTCCGCTTCCAAAATCGGTTCGCCCATATCGACTGTGACGCGCTCGACTTTGCCCGACCTGATTTGCAGATGCAATGTCAGCACGCCGCGCCCCGTTTCGACTTGCATGGGGTTGGCGCTTGAGAGGCCATGATCGTAGGCATATTTGGCGACACAGCGGACGCCGTTGCCGCACATCTCGGATTCACTGCCGTCAGCGTTGAACATGCGCATGCGCACGTCGGCCTTCTCCGAGGGGCAGATCATAATGAGCCCATCGCTACCGACTCCGAAATGCCGATCGCTGATGACCTGGCTCAGCTTGGCCGGCTCGCGCGGCGGCGCGTGGGTAATGCAATCGACGTATACGTAGTCGTTGCCGGCGCCTTGCATTTTCGTGAAGAGCATCTGGATTACTCCCATTCAATTGTCGCCGGCGGCTTGCTGCTGATGTCATAGACCACGCGATTGACGCCCGTGACTTCATTGATAATGCGCGTCGAAACCTTCGCCAAGAAGTCGTAGGGCAACCGCGACCAGTCGGCGGTCATGAAATCCTCGGTCTCCACGGCTCGCAGGGCACAGACATTTTCATAGGTTCGTCCATCCCCCATCACGCCCACGGAACTCACGGGCAGGAGGACCGCGAAGGCCTGCGACGTTTTGCTGTACAACCCCGATTGCTTGAGTTCCTCAAGCAAAATCGCGTCGGCCTTGCGTAAAATATCGAGCCGCGCAGCGCTCACGGGACCCAGACAACGCACGGCGAGTCCAGGGCCCGGGAACGGGTGGCGCGACACAATTTGCTCCGGCAGCCCCAGCTCACGGCCCAGGCGGCGCACTTCATCCTTGAAGAGGTCCCGCAAAGGCTCGATCAGTTTGAAGCCGAGTTTTTCCGGCAACCCGCCGACGTTGTGGTGCGTCTTGATATTGGCAGCCGGCCCGTCGGCGGAGCCGCCGCTCTCGATCACGTCGGGATAGAGCGTTCCCTGCGCCAGAAACTCGGCGTCGGGGATCGAAAGCGCTTCGTGTTCAAACACATCAATGAAGACATGGCCGATCCGCCGTCGCTTCTCTTGCGGATCGCTTATATCCTTGAGGGCCGTGAGAAAGCGCTCACGGGCATCGACGACATGCAGGTCTGCTTTGAAATGCCCATTGAACGTCTTGCGGACCGCCTCGACCTCGTCCTGACGCAGCAGCCCGTTATCAACGAAGATGCACGACGTGCGATCGCCGATCGCCTTGATAAGTAAGGCGGCCGTCACGGAAGAATCGACCCCGCCGGACAAGCCGCAAATGACACGGCGATCACCAATACGCTTTTTGAGATCTTCAATAGTCTTTGTGAGAAACGAGTCAATCTTCCAGAGCCCTTTGCAGCCACAGACTTCATAAAGGAAGTTGCGCAGGATCTTGGCTCCATCGACCGAATGGCTGACTTCCGGATGAAACTGCAAGCCGTAGATAGGCAGCGTGCGATGGCGAACGGCGGCGACGGGGCACGTGTCCGTCGTGGCCAGCGATTCAAAGTCATCACTGACGGAGCGGACCTGATCGCCGTGGCTCATCCAGACCGTCGTCGCAGGAGAGACGCCGGCGAAGAGCCCTTTGCTTTCTTTGACATGGCAGATCGCCCGGCCAAATTCGCGGCTCTCGCCAGGCTTTACGGAGCCACCGAGAACATGACACGCCAGCTGCATCCCGTAGCAAATGCCGAGAATTGGCACGCCGAGGTCAAACACCGCTGGATCGCAATTCGGAGCCGTCGACGCGTAAACGCTGTGCGGACTTCCCGAAAAAATCAAGCCGCTCGGCTTCAGCTCCGCGATTCGTTTCGCGGACAAATCATGGCGGACCACCTGGCAGAAGACCTTTTGCTCGCGGACCCGGCGCGCGATGAGCTGCGCGTATTGCGCGCCAAAGTCGAGAACGAGGATCTTTTCACTTTCGGGCAGGGGCGTCATCTTTCGGAGCCTCCTCGGGCGATTCGATACTCATGATAATGGCTTCTTCGCACCTGGAGTCTGCGCTAGAAGCCCCTCTCCCCTGTACTCGGGGGAGAGGGGGGGGTTGGGAGTCTCTCAACCGTTCCCCAACTCTGTCGCGCTTGGTCGCGGCCTCGACCGCGTCCATTAACGCCCCGCGCACGCCAGCACGCTCGAGAGCGTGCAACCCAGCGATCGTCGTGCCAGCTGGGCTGGCAACCATGTCCTTCAAAGCACCCGGATGAGTGTTCGTCTCCAACACCATCTTGGCCGCTCCCAACACAGTCTGAGCGGCCAGTGTCGTCGCAACCTCACGCGGCAAGCCGACGCGGACGCCGCCGTCGGAAAGGGCCTCGATCATCAAATAGACAAACGCCGGTCCGCTGCCGCTCAGCCCCGTCACCGCATCGAGCAGCTTTTCCGGGACAGCGAAAGCCCGCCCCACGGAGTTCATAAGGCGATCGACGAGCGCGACATCCTCAGCGCTCGCGGTCAAAGCCGCGCTATAACCGGCGGCACTCGCGCCGACGAGACACGGCGTGTTCGGCATCACACGGATCAGCCGCCGGTCGGCACCAAGACCCTCGGCTAGTTGTTTCAGTGTGACACCAGCAGCGATGGAAAGGATCAGCGGATTCTTGAGGAGAGGCCGAATCTCTGTCAGCAACGCCGACATGGCCTGCGGTTTGACAGCGAGAATGAGTAGATCACTGTTGGCGACGACAGATGAATTCTCTGGAACGGCAGGACAACCTGTTTCCGCGAGAAAGTTCTTCCGGGCGCTCTCAGATGGATCGCTCGCCCGACATTGCTCGGCGGTCAACAGGCCAGCGTTCAGCCACCCTCGGGCGAGCGCGGACGCCATTCGCCCCGCGCCGAGAAAGCCGATCCGTGTTGAACTCATTTCCACCATTCCGAACACCCGTCCATCAGAAGAAGCCTGTATTGTAGCGAATTATAAAGTGCCGGGTTGCCAGGGGGTAAAGAAGAACCCCCGGCAAGCCGGGGGCTATATGAAGAAAGGACAGGCGCGCGAAACTCACCCTTTGGTAATCGTCTCATCCAAATTCAACAGCACATTCGCAACGACGGTCCATGCCGCGACCTCAGCGACGTCGACGCCGCTCGGCACGACCAAACCTGAGCTGCCCGCCAGCGCCTTGGCGGCCTCTGTGTCCTTCTTGTATTTCCCCAGGGTCTCCCGGTAGAGATCGGTCAGTAGCGCGCTTTCTTTCTCGGTCGGCGACCGGGATACGCAGAGTCGGAAGCCGCGCGTCAGTCGATTTTCGGTTGTTTGCTCTTCCTTGAGCATTCGACGTGCGAGGGCCGCCGAGGCTTCTACAAAAACGCGGTCGTTTAAGGTCGCCAAGGCTTGCAATGGCGTGTTGGTGCGCGGGCGTCGTTCCGTGCAAACTTCACGGCTCGGCGCGTCGAAGGCCATGAACGCGGCATAAGGAGCGGTTCGACGCCAAAACGTATAAAGCCCGCGCCGATGCTCCTCGCCGTTGGTGCTCACGGTCCAGCGATCGCCGCTATAGGGATTGAACCAGACGCCATCGGGCTGATAGGGGAAAACGCTCGGGCCGCCTACTTTGCGGTAGAGCAAGCCACTGATGGCGAGCGCGTTGTCGCGCACGGCCTCGGCATCGAGACGCAGCCTTGGACCGCGCGCGAATAGACGATTAAACGGATCGTGTTTGGCTAATTCGGATGTCACCTTGGACGATTGCCGATACGTTGCCGAGGTGACGATGCGTTTGTGAAGGGCCTTGAGGCTCCATTTATTCTCGATCAACTCGGTAGCGAGCCAATCGAGCAGCTCGGGATGCGTCGGCGGGTCGCCTTGGGTGCCGAACTCTTCGCTCGTTTCGACGAAGCCTTTGCCGAAGTAGCGTGCCCAGATGCGGTTCACGACGACGCGAGCCGTCAGCGGGTTTTCGGGATCGACGATCCACTTGGCGAGGCCGAGGCGGTTTGTCGGCCAGTCGGCGTGGAAAGGGCTTAATTTAGCGGGTGTACCCGGCGTCACCACCTCGCCGAGATTCTTATGATTGCCGCGCACCATGACGTTGGTCGTTCGCGGCTTCGGCAGCTCGCGCAGGATCAGCGTCGTCTTCGTCGCATTCAAGGCGGCTTGCTCTTTATCCGTCTTCGTCAGTTGCTGTTGGAGTACACGTTGGCCGACGATACCGAGTACGGCGGTTGCCCCTCCTGTCAGCTTCTTCAATGTCGCGCTGCGTGCGGCCAATGCTTTGAGACGTGCCGCCTGCTCTTCGTTAAAGAGAGGCAGCGTCGGTTCGTTGCTCCGGCCACGGTCCTCAGTGCTGTTGAAGAACGCCAAGAGTCGGTAGTACTCTTTCTGAGTAAACGGATCGAATTTGTGGTTGTGACATTGCGCACAAGCCATCGTCGTGCCCATCCAGACCTCCATCGTCGTGTTGACCCGATCGACGACGGCGGCGATGCGGAACTCCTCATCGTCGGTGCCACCTTCGGTGTTGACCATCGTGTTGCGATGGAACCCGGTCGCTATCTTTTGCTCGCGCGTCGCATTGGGCAAGAGGTCGCCGGCGAGTTGTTCGATCGTGAACTGGTCGTAGGGCATGTCTCGGTTGAAGGCGTTGATGACCCAATCGCGGTAAGGCCAAATCGTGCGCCGTTCATCTTTTTCGTAGCCGTTGGTATCGGCGTAGCGAGCCATGTCGAGCCAATAGCGGGCCTGATGTTCGCCGTAATGTGGCGAATCGAGCAAGCGATCGACCGCCTTTTCAAACGCGTCCGGATTCTTGTCTGCAAGAAAGGCATCTACCTCCTCGGGTGAAGGGGGCAGCCCCGTGAGATCGAGACTGGCGCGCCGCAGCAAGGTGGCCTTTTCCGCTTCTGCGGAAGGCTTCAGGCCTTCTTGTTCCAGCCGGGCAAGTACGAAGGCATCAATCGGATTGCGCACCCAGTGCCGATCCTTAACGGTCGGCGGCGGCAGACGAACGGGCCGGACATAGGCCCAGTGTTCCTCGTATTTCGCGCCCTGATCGATCCAGTTCTTGAGCGTAGCGATTTGTTGCGGAGTCAGCGGATCTCCCTTGGGGGGCATTCGCTCGCTTTCGTCGTGGGCGCTTATTCGCGTCATCAGCTCGCTCGCGCCGCTCTTGCCTGGAACAATGGCAAAGCTGTCGGTGGCGAGCTTCTTGATCGCTGCCTCACGATTTTGCAGGTCGAGGCCCCCCTTCTTGAGATCGGGCCCATGACACTTGAAACAGCGATTCGACAGGATCGGACGGATATCGCGATTGAAATGCACCGCATCCTTGGGGGTGTCGGCAGGGGCATTTATGGTGAAGAGATAAAGGAGAGAGAGTGTCGGTGCCATTGTCGTTCGCTTTATATAGCCCCCGGCTCGCCGGGGGTTTGGACATTTATCTCAGTGCAGAACCGGCCTAAAGGCCGCGGCTATATAAATAGGACCGGCGCTTAGTCTAACACACATGCTTCTTTTCCAGTCAGTCAAAAAGGTGCCTTTGTTTGTGCGGCTTGAGGACAGCTTGAATGAGACGGCGCTGTGGCGAACTGACCGGGTAGGAAGTTAGCTGTTCGGAAGCAAGCCATTGGCCCTTTTGATAAAAGGACGATTGAAATTCGCCGTCGACGTGCTGAGCTTCCAGGCAGGTCAACGTTATTCGATAGCGCGTAACGCCGTGTCGTAATGTTAGTAATTCCCCCCTCTCCACGATTTTGATTCCCACCAGCTCGGCAGCCAAGCGCTTCGCCGCCGTCAGCAGCGCTTCGCCGTCAAGTAGCGGTCCGTGCGGGAACTCCCACAAATTCGCCCAACGCCCGGTCGCCGGACGCTGGACCAGTAATAAGGATTCGCCCCGCCGGATTACTACGGCAGCTTCATGGATTTGCGTTGGCTCCTGAGGTGCGGGCCGCGCCGGGATCGATTCTTGTTTGCCGAGCCTAAAAGCCACACATCGAGCCGCGAGAGGACATGACTCGCAACGTGGCGCCATGGGCGTGCAGACGAGAGCCCCCAGCTCCATCAGAGCCTGGTTGAACTCGCCGATGGAGTGCGGCGGCAACACTTCTTCCGCGGCCTGCCACAACCACTTGCGAGCAGCTGTTTGGCGGGGGTCTTCGGTTCGCCCAAACAAGCGACTTAGCAGACGCTGTGTGTTCGCTTCGAGAATTGGCAAGCGCCGCTCGAAGGCCTGCGAAAGGATAGCGTTTCGCGTATAGCGGCCCAGGCCGGGTAACTCGGCGAGAATTTCGGGATCATCCGGAATGGACGCGCCATGAGCCTCGACCAGCTGCCGGGCTGCTCGGTGCATGTCGCGGGCCCGGCGATAGTAACCCAGGCCGGACCAGAGATGGAGAACCTCTTGTTCGTCCGCCGCGGCGAGAGCCGCCACGGTGGGAAAGACCGACAAAAAACGCTCGAAATACGGCACGACGGTCGCTACCAACGTTTGTTGGAGCATCACTTCGCTGACCCAAATGCGATAAGGGTCGCGGTCGCGGCGCCAGGGTAGGTCGCGTTTATTCGCCGCAAACCATGCGAGAAGACGCGCAGCAAGCCAGCGGCGCGAGGACCTTGGTGACAATGACAAGCTCAATTGGAGGTTGCAGTCAGGTGGGGCCCCCAGCAAGCCGGGGGCTATATAATTCCGACTAGCGCGGGCGGCGCATCATCTTTTCCAAGATCGCTTTGGCGGCATTGATGGTGCTGCCTTCAACTTTTGCCTTGGCTTGTTCCTTGGTATCCGGCTTAAGGTTGTCCTTGGTATCGTCTTGATTCGCGGCAGCATTCAAGATATCACCGGAAACTCGCAAGTCGTGAATGGTCGTGCCGTCGGGAATCAGGCCGGAACTCGAGTCGTCGCCGAGCGAGAGAAGCATGGCCACGACGTCCTCGTCGCTGGAACTGTCTTTATCGGCGGCAACCGCGGCGGACTTGGGCGGCGCTACCACTGCTTTTTTGGGCGGCGCCGGCTTGACAGCCGGAATCGGCGTCGCAGGGACCTCGGACTCGATCAGCACGCAAAATTCAAGGGGCCCGACTTTGATTCGATCTTCCGCTTGGAGTTCCACTTCGCCGACAACTTTTTCGTCGTTGTGAAATGACCCGTTCGTGCTATCGAAGTCACGAAGGAAGACTTTGCCGTCACGCTGTATGATGGCACAGTGGCGTTTGCTGATCATGGCGCTCGCGGGTCGCAGATGGCACTGCGGATCGCGCCCGATCAAGAATTGGGCTAGGCCGATGGGCAGCAGTTTTCCTTCCTGCTTACCCGCCGTCATGACTTTCAGACTCAACTTCATGAGACGACCTCGTTGTATCCAGTCGAATTCAAAATGCTTCGCTGCCCGGCCAAACACGTTCCCTACCGTCGGCCAAGCAACAAAATGACGGCCTTAAATCCACGGGAGAGGGAGTCGACACCGCCGAAACAATACCCTGGATATACCGGCCACGCAACTGATAAACGACAATCGGGCTGCACGCATCGATCGTCGTTAGAAACGGAACAATTGTACTTTTTCGTACAACAAAAATCAGTAGACAACGAGAGCGCGGGGGCGAATGCGAGTTGGGCAATCGTTTATACTGATTACTAGACTTTATCGATTGTACTGTAAGGGAGCCCTCATGGGAAGAAAAAGACTCGCTCGCGTTTTCATTTTTTTGGTCTTCTTCATAAATGGTTTTGGATGCCAGCAACGAACAGACGTCGAGTCGCCGCGCTCTCCCTACGCGGGCTTGAGTCTTACTATTGCATGTCCCAATGAACGAATAGCGAAGTTGGTCCAGGCCGCTGGGAAAAGCTGGGAGGGAAGACATGGCGCTCAGATAGACGTCCATGTGTCGGACCCCGAAGCCTTCATAAAGCACTTGGCGCGAGTTCCCGCCGACCTGGTGGTCGGCCCTCCGTCGGATTTGCCACAAGCAGTGGCTTCATCGGCTCTTCTGCCACTACCATCGATCTATTGCGCTCGTGGCAGCTTCTTTGATTGGGATGGTCTAATCCCACTTTATCGGGATTCGCTTCTAACGTGGGGGTCCGGAGAAGACACGTCTTTGCGCTTGGGCACTGCCAATACTTGGCGAAGCACCTGTTTGCGTTTTTCGCACGGATGTCTTCGGCGATCAACCACCTGGGACCTGGGAAGCGGTAGCCAAAGTTGCGCAAGCCGCTCGTCCGGCACGACGATTGGCTCCGCTTCCTCTCGACGATGACGCGCTGGCCAATGAATTCATCGCCCTGGCGGCCAATTACGCCGCGCCGAGCCGTTGCCGACAATGAGCCGCGCGGCGCGGAACAGGATGATCAAACTTTCTCCTTCTTTTACGATCTGAAAACAGGTAAACCTCGCATCAATGGGCCAGGATTTGTCCATGCTTTGAAATGGTTTCAACAAACACGCGATTGCCGACCGACCGAAGCTGTCGAAGAACCAGAGCAAGCTTTCCTGCGCGGCGAGGCCATTTTTTGCTATACGCAGGCGCGCTGGGTCTACCGTTTTCAAACGGGGTCTGACAGCAAGGTCCGCGACCGATTTGGCGTCTGCCCCGTGCCTGGAGCCGAGCGCGTGTTTGGCCCAAACGATCTGGTCGGGGTTGAAGCGCAACCGCCCAACCGCGTGGCCTATCTTGGATCGGGGGGCTATGTTGGGGGAGTTTTTTTAAGGTCGCAACACCCGGACGCCGCGTTCGATTTGCTTGCTGAATTGAGTGGCAAGGATGTCAGCTCGCAGCTGGTCCAGGAACCGCGCAACGGCGGCGGCCCAATTCGCCAAGCGCAATTGTCCGACGACATGCGCTGGGACAGCTACGAGCTTGACCGAGCGAAGACGTCGACCTTCCGCTACACCCTGAGGCAAACCCTGCTGCACCCGAATCTACGTAACCCGGCCATGCGCCTGCGCATCCCGGATCAACAATCGCATCAGGAGGCGTTGGCCAAGGAGCTGCGCAGTTCCTTGATGGGAGCGGCCAACGCCAAAGAGGCGCTGCAACGAGTGGCCGTGCGCTGGCGGCAGTTGGATGAAGCCTACGGGCTGGCGAAACATCTGGCGGACTATCGGCAGAGCATGGGCCTGAATGCAACGGACTGATTTTACGAAACAACCTTCCGCACGCGCCGCTGTTCATTGTCCCGCAGGGCCCGCTTTCGCTCGACCGAAGTCTGTTCATACAAGCTGTAGAACAATTCTTCGTGAAATTCCGTCCATCGTTGGCCGCGGCGGGCCATCACGACCGCGGCTGTTGCCACCATCTGTTTGAGATCATTGCGCTCGCGAAGTCCCGATTGACTCGCCTGACAGAACGCCGGCACCAAACGCGGTAAAAACGTGCCTGAGGCCAAGAGCTGGCTAAATGGACCGACGACGCTGCCGGTGTTGAATAGCGTCCCAATGCTGGTGCGCGCGTGGTCGCCGACGAAGGCGCCGACCTTGGAAAGGCCTGTGTTGACATAGCGCCCGTTGATCGAGATTTTCACCGAGCCATAATCGTTGCGTAGGTCGCTCACCTGGCTCCCGGCCCCAAAATTGACCCACTCGCCAATGTACGAATGGCCCAAGAAGCCATCGTGATATTTGTTGCTAAAACCTTGGACAATAGAGGATTCCACTTCGCCGCCGATGCGGCATTGCGGGCCTAACGTGCCGGCGCAACCGGCCGGCAAGGATCTGCGTCTCGGCTCCGACATAGCACGGGCCCTCCAATCGACTGAAGGCCTGGACCACCGCGCCTCGATCGATCATCACCGGTCCGCCGGTCGTGTCGACGACGACCAGCGCTTCGAGCCGAGCGGTTGGATCGATGAAAACCTGCTCGCGCGGCCCAAGGACGACGACGCCCTCCGGCACGTTTGTCGAGGGCCGGTTGGTCGTCCACATAGCCGCGTCCTCGGCCAGGGCTTGGGCATTGTGCGACACAAGGTCCCAAGGATAGTCGATCCAGCTGCCGCCGACCTCGCGGACGGGCATAGATTGCTGCCAGGCGCTCACGCGCCAAGCCAAATCCTCCGGCAAGGAATCGCTTGGTTCGAGCGTGGGCACGAGGGCATAAGCAAGTTTGCCGTCACACATGCCGAGGTGGGGTGTTGCCACGTCGATCGACGTCCCGTTTGGCGCTAGCCACCGCGCGTTCGCGAGCGCGACAGGTTTATTCCAGAGAGAAGCCGCGTCGTTGATGGACCAGTCGGGGTGATTCACACGACAAAGATCGGCAAGATGCGGGCGGACCAGAGCAGAGACCTTAGTCAATCCGAAATATCGTACTTGCCTCTGGGACAGGGGGCGCGAACCGCACCACAGCTCAAAGGCAGGCCGGGTGAGGGCGAGTGGCTCCAGCGAGGCGACGCCGGCATCTTCAAAGAGGCAAAGATTCATGGAATTGTCCCCCGCTACCGGAAAAAGCCGAGCCGTTGAGGTCTATGCCTGGGGAGAGGCGGGGAGAAGGTGTTTATCTTACCGAGCCTGAAGCGTGAGCGAAGGGCAGTTCGTATTTTGAAATACAAAATGCCCTTTTTGAAGAGATTACCAAGCCTGAAGCGTAAGCGAAGGGCATTTTGTATTTTGAAAATGCGAATGCCGTTCGCTTACGCTTCAGGCTCGAAATTATACCGTGCTTATGGCATCACGGTTGCGTTAACCTGCAGGTCGATTGTGCTTTCACTATCAAGGTCGGTCTTGACCTTAACGGTTCGGGCAAAATCGCCCGCCTTGCCAGGCTTCACTTTCACTGACAAGACGTGGACGGACTTGCTTTCCGTCGCACTGTCGCGGATGCTGATTTCATCATCGACACCCGAGAAGTCCGTAATCTTGAACGGCTTGACACCGCGGAGGATCACCCGCCGCTCGGACTCCGTGCCGGCTTTCAGCTGGCCGATGGCCACCGATTCTGGGCTAAGGTGCAGCGACGACTCGACTTCCACCGTCATCGGAACCCGGATCTGGGCCATCGAACCGTTGTCGGTCTTTACCCAGATATCGGAATACCATTTGCCGACGGGGGTCTTGTCGCTCATCGTTACCGAGACGCGATAGACAACTTCATAACCCTCGCGTTTCACTTCCGTGAAGCTTGGCTTCATGTAGTTGCTCTCGCCGCGAATGTCGGTGACTTTGGTCGAATTGCTGCCGTAGAACACGACGTCCGCTGAGGCGGTCGGCGTAGTGCCCCGCTTGATCGTGCCGAATGCCAGCACATCCGGCTTGACCGCGAAGTCATTGCGGCTATTCGCCTGAACCCAGAGGCGAACTTCCTCGAAGCGAGGCTGATCGAACTGGACAAAGATCGTAACCGTCCTCGTGCCGAGAAAGCGGTTGGTGTCCATCCTTGCGACGAGATTCGTTTCCTCACCAGGCTTCAAGTACGTCTTCTCCGCCACGGCGGAGGTGCAGCCGCACGATACACGCACATTGCTGATACGAACGTCCGTCTTCGTATTGTTGACGATGCGGAAGTTGTGCGTCATCGTGGGACCGCGGGGGACAGAGCCAAAGTCCTTGGATAGCTCCGTAAACAGACCGTCGGCCCAGCTTCCAGCCGAGACGAGCCCGGCTGAACAAAGAGCTGTGACCAAAACCAAACTGTACCGCAACATGGATCCGGTTCCTACTGTTGACCCGGGGCTTTCCCGAGGCGAAGCGCCGCTTTCCGATTGGAAGGAAAGCCCCCTTGTTAGGATCAAGGAAATCATTTCCCTGTACGCGAAGTGTGTCAATGAACCGAGAACGGATTGACGGTCGCGTGCTGGTATAGGAGATCCTCTGACCGGCACGCCCGTCTAAAGCAGTCTTAACCCCGCCAGGTCATCGTATCGTCGCTCACGGTGCAACGCGAGCAAATTTCCATCACATTCTCTATTCGTATGAATACTTTAGCAAAAACCGAGCCAAATCGAGGATTTGGTCGTTTTGCCGCTATGGGAATTGTTGTAACGTGGGGAGTTGATGACACGGTGGGTCAAGCCGCATAGATCAAAGCCTGTCATCGGCTATAATGTTTTTAACCCGCCAAGATGCTCGTCCTTCGCGCCAGACACCCCATTCGAAGTAGACAACTTGGTCGCTGCGATTCTCATCGAAGAGGTCCCAATGATGAAGCTAACCGTGGCCGCAACAATCGGTGCTGTCTTCGGCCTTTCGGTTTTGTTTGGGTCGTCGCGTCCCGCCGTTGCAACTGGTCCGACATTGGAAGGTAGCGAATTCTTCGAGAAGAAGATTCGCCCGCTTTTGGTCAGTCAATGCTATGAGTGCCATAGCGCCGGCAAGAAGAAACGCGGCGGCTTGTTGCTTGATAGTCGGATCACCGCGCTCAAGGGCGGTGACACCGGGCCCGCGTTGGTACCGTCTAAGCCGGACGATAGCTTGCTTATCAAGGCGATAAGCTATTTAGACGACCTTAAAATGCCGCCGCGCAAGAAGCTTACCGATGAGCAAATCGCCGACCTCACCGCGTGGGTCAAGATGGGCGCTCCCTGGCCCGGCGGTGACGCCAAGGTCGCCGCCGACACGACGTTCGATCTGCAAAAGCGCAAAGAACACTGGGCGTTTCAGCCGATCACGCACCCAGTCGCGCCACAAGTCAAGGACACGGCCTGGCCACGAAATGACCTTGATTGCTTTGTACTCGCCAAACTTGAAGCGAAGGGGCTGAAGCCAGCCGCCCCTGCCGACAAGCGCCCACTTCTGCGGCGTGTGACGTTTGATCTCACTGGTCTGCCGCCGACGACCGCTGAGATTGATGCTTTTTTGGAAGACGAATCGCCCAAGGCTTACGAAAAGGTCGTCGAGAGGTTGCTGGCATCATCGGCCTACGGAGAGCGCTGGGCCAGGCACTGGCTCGATCTCGTTCGCTTTGCCGAAACCTTTGGTCATGAGTTTGATGTCGATATGGCCGAGGCTTATCGTTACCGCGATTATGTCATTCGCGCCTTTAATGCCGATCTTCCTTACGATCGATTAGTGACCGAACATCTCGCCGGTGATTTGCTCTCTGAGCCGCGGCGTCATCCGACGGAGAAGTTCAACGAATCAATCCTGGGCACGGGCTTTTGGTTTCTGGGCGAAGCGAAGCACTCACCGGTCGACCTGCGCGTGGACGGCGCCGATCGACGCAACAATCAGATCGACGTGTTCTCAAAGACGTTTCTCGGTTTGACGGTGTCTTGTGCGCGTTGCCACGATCACAAATTCGACGCGATCCTGACGCGCGATTACTATGGCCTGGCCAGCTATCTGCAAAGCTCGCGTTACCAGAGGGCTTTTATCGACGATCCGGAGCGCATTGCCGCGCCCGCTCGGAAGCTGGCCGCTCTGCGCGGAGGCACAGCCCTTGGCCGTTAGTCAGTCTTCTAAAATTCTGCTGGAGCGAATCGACTCATTAGCCTCGACACTTCTGGCAGCGCGAGCAGCGACGCAACCTACGCGCAGGCGCAAAATTGGAACATCTCGACGCCTGGCTCAAGGCTTGGCGACCCGCCGAGGTCGCTAAGCCCGATCATCTGTTCCACTTGTGGCGTCAGCTCAGTGACACGTCCCTTCAGACGCCCGAACAATTCGCAGCTCGCAAACGCGAGCAGCTGGAAAAGAGTAACGTCAGCTCCGATCGTCTTGTGGAATACAGCAAACGGGCAATAACTTACGTCGATTTCCGACGCGACGACTTCCGCAACTGGTTCGTCACGGGCAACGCCTTTGGTTCAGCGCCGACAAAAGGCGGTGAGCTAGTCCTGCGACTCGACGCTTCTCTACCCGTCAAACAAGTTATCGCGGGAGGCCAGGCCCACAGCAGTTTTGTATCGCCGCGCTTGCAAGGGGCGCTGCGCTCACCGACGTTTACGATTGAAAAGAAGAACATCCTCTATCGCGTGTCAGGCCGGGGTGTCCGGTTTAACCTCATCATCGATGGCTTTCAGCAGATCAAAGATCCGATCTATGGTGGCTTGACGTTTGTAGTCAACAGTGATGCCTCATCCACTTGGATTGTCCAAAACGTCGCCATGTGGATTGGGCTGAAAGCTTACATCGAGATTCTCGATGATGGCGATGGCACAGCTGCGCTCGAACGCGTCCTCTTCACGGACGATGGAGCGCCGCCTGTCGAGCCGAATCGCCTCTGGTCTCAATTGCTCCAAGACCCCGCTGTGATCGACGCGGCGAGCCTGGCCCAAAAGTATCAGGAACTTTTGTCACGGACGGTAGAGGGCTGGCGCGACGGCGCGTTCGCCACAGAAGAATATAAATCAGATCGTCTAAATATCTTGAACGGCATATTGAGCAGTGAGCTAATCGCCACTCTACCGTGCGCCACGGCGAAGCAGCCCACGGCGAAGAGCGATCCATTACAGCAGATATTGCAACGAATCGGCGAGACCGAACGATCGCTACCGACACCGCAGCGGGCCATCGCGATGGCCGACGGCAGCGGTGTTAACGAGCGCGTCCATATTCGCGGCAGCTCCAAGAATCTCGGCGCCGATGCGCCGCGGCAAATGCTGGTCGCGATCTCGGGCGATCATCAACCGGTCCCCGCGAAGGGGAGCGGCCGGCTCGAATTGCGCGACGACTGCTCGATGGCTCCGATCCCTTGCCGCCGCGCGTCATGGCAAATCGCCTTTGGCACCATCACTTCGGTAAAGGCATCGTCGCATCTACGGATGATTTCGGCATCCAGGGCCAACGGCCCACGCACCCGGAACTCCTCGATTGGCTGGCGACGGAATTCGTCGATCAAGGTTGGTCGATCAAGCACATGCATCGCCTGATGGTGCTGTCGAGCACCTATCGCATGTCGAGTCGAAGCGACGTCAAAACGGAGCAAGCGGACCCGCAAAATGATTTATTGCACCGAATGCCGATTCGTCGGCTCGAAGCCGAGGCGATTCGCGATGCGATGCTGGCAGTCTCGGGTCGCCTCGATCGAACGATGTATGGCCCGGGCCCGATGCCGTATTTGACCGAACATATGCAAGGCCGCGGCCGCCCAGGGAGTTCCGGCCCCCTCGACGGCGCCGGCCGGCGCAGCATTTATTTAAACGTCCGCCGCAATTTCCTCAACCCGATGTTCCTCGCGTTCGATTATCCCACGCCCGCCACCACGATCGGCCGTCGCGGCGTCTCCAATGTGCCGGCCCAGGCGCTGACTTTGCTCAACAATCCGTTTGTGATTCAGCAAGCGCAAGAATGGGCGAAGAGCGTATCCGATCCCAAGCAATCGCCGCGCGCAAAGGTCACGACGTTGTATGTCCGTGCTTTCGGTCGCCTGCCGACGGAGGAGGAGATCAAAGAGGCGATAACATTCTTACAAGAACAGAGCAAAGAATATGGCAAAGCAGACGACGCACGCGCCTGGGCGGATCTGTGTCATGTGTTGTTTAATGTGAAAGAGTTTATTTTTGTGAATTGACTTTTATATAGCCCGGCATTTATGTCGCGTTCACCCCCGGAAAGCGGGGGGCTATATAGTGACTTTTGTGGCGAATAAAAAGGATATAAATGATGAGCCAGACACATGTCGAGGTTGAAGGGACGGTAGTCCCTGACGGTACGCTCGTGTTGGATACAAAACTAGAGATTCGTCCCGGTCGTGTTCGCGTTACCATCAATTCTGTGCCACAAATGACGGATATAGAACAATTCCTCGCTACCATAAGCGCATCTCGGGGAAGCGGAATTTCTTCTGAAGAACGCGCAATTATGGATGCTGAGCGTGAGGCGTTCCGAAATGAATTCGAAGAGAGATTTCTGGAAATTGAACGAAATCATACGCAAAGCCAAGCTTCAACGCGCTCTGGAGAACGCTCCGAATGATCGTCTTTGTGGACACAAATTTAGTCATTGATACTATCGAGCAGAGAGTGCCTTGGGCTCAAAACGTCGGCAACCGCCTTTCTGCTGTTGCACTAGCTGGCGACAGTTTAGGTTTGAGTGACCTAACTATGATGGAGTGCTATGTTGGACCGATAAAAACTGCCAACGCTCATTTGCATTCGAGCTACGATGCGTACTTTCAGAATCCTTTTCTGTCAGTATTGCAAATTACCGCGAAGGTTTATTATCGAGCCGCCCAAATCCGAGCCAAATACAATTTGAAGGTGATCGATTCCATCCACTTGGCCACCGCAGTCGAGCATAAATGTGCTTTGTTCCTAACCCGTGACAAAGCCTTCCTTCGCTTTCCAGACGTTCCCGTGGAAGTCATTACATAATCCTCTGAGGTCCATCGAATGATGCCTTCCTCCCATTCGAAAACGTTGACATTCTCCCGCCGCGAAATGCTCCAGCGCGTCGCCAATGGCTTCGGTGCCGTAGCTCTGTCAGCGCTGATCGGTGAACAAGCGAACGCCGCGAACGACGTCAACCCGCTTGCGGCCAAGAAGCCGCATTATCCCGCGAAGGCCAAGAGCGTTATCTTTCTCTACATGGACGGTGGGCCATCGCAGGTCGATACATTTGATCCGAAGCCGCGCTTGATAAAAGAGCATGGCCAGCCGATCAAGACAAAAGTCGAGCCGACGCAGTTCAATAACATTGGTACAGTTTTGCAGTCACCTTGGAAGTTCAAGCCGCGCGGGCAGAGCGGCATTCCGGTCAGCGATTTGATGCCTCATGTCGCGGAATGTGTCGACGATTTGGCGATTGTTCGTTCCATGGTTTCCAATTTTTCGGAACATACCAACGCCAATTATTTTCTGCACTCTGGTCACGGCCAACAGGGGCGCCCGAGCCTCGGTGCCTGGACGACATATGGCCTTGGCTCTGTCTGCGACAATCTACCGGGTTTCATCGTCCTCAACAGTGGCCTGATTCCGCCGGGCGGCATTGATTGCTTTGGTAGCGGCTTTTTGCCGGCATCGTATCAGGGGTCGATCTTTCAACGGGGCGCGCAACCTGTCGCCGACCTCAAGGCGACAGAATCGAGTAGCCGCCTTCAGGAGAGCAAACTCAAGCTGCTCCGGAAGCTCGATCAGGGAACCATCGAACGCATGGGAGCCGACGACAAACTCGAGTCGGCGATCGCCAATTATGAATTGGCGTTTCGCATGCAAACGGCCGTGCCGGATCTGATGGATATTAGCGGTGAGACCGAAGCGACCAAGAAACTCTATGGCATCGGCGAGGCCGCCACGGAAATCTATGGCCGGCAATGTCTCAATGCGCGACGGCTAATCGAACGCAAGGTGCGCTTTGTCGAGCTGCTCTGCCCCAATGTTGGCCATGACCGCTGGGATCAACACAGCGGCCTCAAGCAGGGCCATGCCGATAACGCCCGCGCCACCGATAAGCCGATCGCCGGTCTCTTAAAAGATCTGAAAAGTCGCGGGCTGCTGGATGAAACTCTTGTGATTTGGGGCGGCGAGTTCGGTCGGACGCCGATGGCCCAAGGCAGCGACGGCCGCGACCACAACCCCTTCGGCTTCACGATGTGGCTCGCCGGCGGAGGCGTCAAAGGCGGCACTATCTATGGTGCAACCGACGACTATGGTTATCACGCGATCGAGAACAAAGTTGAGATTCATGATCTGCACGCCACCATGCTGCACCTACTCGGCATGGACCACAAGAAATTGACCTTCCGTTTCGGTGGCCGCGATATGCGACTGACTGACGTGCATGGAGAGATAATAAAGGGAATCTTGGCGTAACATTTACCCCGGATTTCACCACCGTTGAAACACTTAGCAGGATTAGGAGGGCAATCGGCATAGACTGCCCATTTTTCCAGGTGAGAATTTGCTGGACTTTAGAATTGAGTTCGTTAATCTCGAAGGATAAGTCTACCGGCTGCGCAAGATGTGCCGCCTGAGCCATAAACACTACGGATTATTAAACTTTTCTCATTTTGAGGCCGCTGTGAACTCGCGTCATTTGCATCGCATCCGCCATTATTTTGGTACACTCTTCTTCGTCGGGCTTCTGACCCTCGTCGCTTGCGTTCCCTCGATCTCGGGAGCGGAAGAGGCATCGCGCGATCAACAGATCGCCGAGATCGAAAAGCAGATTGCCGATCTGTCCAAGAAACTGCAGGAACTCAAAGCGAAGCCCGTGACCGCCCCGGTCACTCAACCGGTCTCGACGCAGGCCCTACCGGCTGATTTCCCGAAAGCGCTGACGTGGCGCAGCATCGGCCCAGCGACCATGGCTGGCCGTATCACGGCCATCTCCGTCTTTGAAGCCGATCCAACGACCTATTGGGTCGCCACCGCCTCGGGCGGCCTTGTCAAGACGACCAATTCCGGAACGACCTTCCAGCATCAATTCGATCACGAATCCACGGTCTCCATCGGCGACGTCCAAGTGGCGCCTTCCGACAAGAATATCGTCTGGGTCGGCACGGGCGAAAACAACCCGCGCAACTCGGTCTCCTACGGCGACGGCGTTTACAAATCGACCGATGGCGGCAAGACCTGGACGAACATGGGGCTCAAGAAGACTTTCCAGATCGGCAAAATCGCCATCCACCCCAAGGATCCAAATATCGTCTACGTCGGCGCGCTCGGCCGCCTCTATGGTCCCAACGAAGACCGAGGCCTCTACAAGACGACCGATGGCGGCAAGACCTGGACAAAGATCTATTACATCGACGATAAGACAGGGATCATCGACCTGCGCCTCAGCCCCGCCGATCCAGAGACCGTCTATATCGCGGCCTGGGAACGAACCCGCGATGGCTTCGATAGCCACCCGGGCAACGTACCGATGGAAGACGGCTACGATGGCTATGACCCCTCGAAAAAATGGGGCGCCAAGGGCGGCCTGTTCAAGTCAACCGATGGCGGCAAGACCTTCAAAAAGCTGACCGCTGGCCTGCCCTCGAACGCAACAGGCCGCATCGGCATCGACATCTACTTAAAAGACCCGAAAACGCTCTTCGCGATCATCGATTGCGAAAAGATCGGCATGGGCACGCCGCCAGCCGGTCAAGCAGCGGAAGGCGGCTATATGGGCATCTCCGGGCAGGACGTTACGCTGCCGGATAAGAAAAAGATCGTCCAGATTTTGGATGTTACGCCGGGCGGTCCCGCGGCGAAAGCCGGTCTACTGGCGACGGACACCGTCGTAACCCTAAACGGCAAGCCGCTGACAGAGGGGTATAAGAGTTTGGTGGATGCAATCCGCGCTGGTAAAGTCGGTGACAAATTCGTCTTCGAGATCCAACGAGGCATGGATAAGAAGAGTATCGAAGTGGCTTTGGCTCAACGAAGCTCGCGACCCTACGGTTTCATGTATGGCGGCCAATCCCCGAATGTACAGGATCGGCAAGGTCCGAACAGCCATGAGTACGGCGGCGTCTACAAGTCCACCGACGGCGGGGAAACTTGGACACGCATCAATAGTCTCAATCCACGCCCGATGTATTTCAGCCTCGTGCGCGTCGATCCATCGGATGACAAATTCGTGTATGTCGGCGGTGTGACCATGTACCTTTCGTCCGATGGCGGCAAGACCTTCCGGACGACGCAAGGCCAGGTTCACGATGACCGCCACGCACTTTGGATCGATCCAAAAGATGGGCGTCACATGATCGTCGGCTGCGACGGCGGCTTCTACGTGACTTACGACCGCATGGAGAATTGGGATCATCTCAATCACCTTGCGCTGGGACAGTTTTACCATGTCGCGATCGATACCAAAAAGCCTTACAACGTCTACGGCGGTCTCCAGGATAATGGAACCTGGGGCGGGCCAACGATCTCCTTCAATAGTCCTGGACCATTGAATGAAGATTGGGTCATGGTTGGCGGCGGCGACGGCTTTGTCTGCCGGGTTGATCCGCTCGACCCAGACGTGGTTTATTGGGAAAGCCAGGATGGCAATATGATGCGCCGCAATATGAAGACCGGCGAAGGCCGTTCCCTGCGGCCCCGCGAGCGTGGCCAGCAGTCCGCTCTCTATCGCTACAATTGGCTCACGCCGTTCATCCTTTCGAGCCACAACCCGCGCATCTACTATTCCGCGGCCAATGTTGTCTTCCGCTCGCTCAAACAGGGTGAGGAACAAAAGCCAATCTCGCCGGACATCACGCGCACGCCGCGCGGCAGCGGCTCGGCCCTCGCCGAATCGCCCGTGAATGCCGATGTTTTGTGGGTCGGCAGCGATGATGGTTATATTTGGGTCACCCAAGATGGCGGAAAGAATTGGACGAACGTCACGCAACAGGTCGGCCTCCCTGGACCGCGCTGGGTCGCATCGATCGAGCCGTCACGCTTCAAGGAAGGTCGGGCTTATGTCACGTTCGACGGCCATCGTTCGGATGATGATGAGCCGTATGCCTATGTGACCGAGGACTTCGGCAAGACCTGGAAGTCGATTCGCGGCAATCTGCCGACAGGTTCCACTCGTGTGCTGCGCGAAGATATCAAGGCAGCGAATGTTCTCTATCTCGGCACCGAGTTCGCAGTCTGGGCGTCGATCGATTCCGGAGCGACCTGGACTAAGATCAACAACAATCTGCCGACGGTGGCTGTCCATGAATTGGCCCAGCATCCTGATGGGGACATGGTAGCCGCCACGCATGGCCGGAGCTTGTGGGTTGTCGACGTGACACCCCTGCGTCAGATGAAAGCAGACACGCCGAAGGCCGCCGCGACGCTTTACGCTCCGGCCACATCTGTACGTTGGAGAATTGAGCCGCAGCGTGGCTCGATCTACGGCAATGGCGTTCGGCATTTTGTCGGCACGAATCCGCCGTCCGGCCCACAGATCTATTACTCGCTCGGCACGGCAGCGAAAGCGATCAGCCTTAAGGTCGTCGATTACGCGGGCAAGACCGTCCGTGATTTTCCGTCGGCGGCAAAAGATGTAGGACTGCATCACGTTGGTTGGCGCAATGCCGGAGGCGGCGGCGGTCGTGGTCAGGGCGGTGGCGGCGGTGGTGGTGGCGGCCAAGGCGCGTCTTCCGCCCGCAGGCATGTATCGCGTCGTCCTCAATGTGGACGGCAAGGAATTTGTACAGCCGCTCAAGGTCGAAAACGATCCGACTGCCAAGGATCCGATCATTACTCTCGAAGCTGAAGAAGAGTTCCAGAGAATGAAGGCATTCTTGAAACTCCGTAGTACGATTGATGACTGATTAACCGGTACGGCAGGTTGTGGCGGTACAATTTCGACGCGGCCGAGGCGGCAAATGGCGGTCCTGGCCGCGTCGAGAACGGGCAAATCCCGAAAAGACGACTTCTCGGCACGTTGGAAACGTGCCTCCACAACTTGTCGGACAGTTTGTCAATTATTCGATTGCCCCAGGGTTACCAGCTTGCTCGGCGACCCTGGGGCTTTTGCGTTACGTCTATCGCCGATTGTTTGAAGTAAATGTTCGGCAGCCGAATACAGCTTAATCGCGAATTGAATTCGGATACAGGCAGCGGACCCAAATCCTGGCTACGCCACCGGGCACTTGTGACTCGACTTGTCTAACGGAACTCCTGTAGCACCTTGGACGCGGCCAAATGGAAGGTGCGGGCAAGCTCGCCACCCGAATGACGGCTTTCGTGTGGGTGGCAATTGCACCGCCAGGGACCGGAAGTAGGAATATTACCCCGGCACGAAATTAGATCAACCTAATTCCATTGGAGCGGCATATTGGGTCTGCGGATGAAGGAAATAACTCATAACATGTCGAGGCATCCCGCTCAACTTCCTCATGAATCCGAACAACCGCTCTTGCAACGTCGGCTTGTCCGGCGGCAGGCCAGCCTTGTTGATGTTCCCCTTCATGTCATTGTTCAAATATTCCACCGGATTGAGTTCCGGCGAATACGTCGGCAGGTAAAACAACTCGATCTGCTCCTGACGCGCCTCTACCCAGGACTGTACCTCCGCCTTGGTGTGGGAGCCCAACTGGTCCACGATCAACAGAATCTTCCGCTTCGCCCCACTGATCAAGAGAGTCAAGAACTGGAGAAAGACTTCCGCCGTGAACGACCCCTTGTACGTCATAAAACGCACCGTGCCCTCATTGCTGATCGCCGAGATCTGATTGACCCGCAGATGTGGTTGCGGCACCTCCATGGTGGCACGCTCGCCCCGGCGGGCATAACCCGAACCGGGATGGTGGTCGGCCTGCACGCCAACCTCATCCGCCCACAAAATCTCCGCGTTGTCTCGTTGGGCTTGGGCCTCGATGGCCGGATAGGTATCCTGCAACCACTGTTCGACTTCATCGGGATCTTGGTGACGCGACTTGCGGGCGGGCTTTTTGGAGGTGTAGCCCCAGCGTTGGAGATACTTGCCCACGGTGCGTAGGGCCAGTTCGATGCCGAGATCTCTTCGGATGAGGTCGGCGACGGCTTGGCGTGTCCACAGGGCGTGTTTCAGGCCCACTTGCTGGGGCGAGAAGTAGTCGATCTGGTCGCGAATGGTTTGAGCTTGGGCCTCGGAGAGCATACGGCCCGAGCCCAAAGGCCGGCCGGTGCGCCCGCCGGGCAGGGCGTCCAAGCCTTCGGCGTAATAGGCGGTATTCCAGCGGGAGATGGTTTCGCGGCGGACGCCGAGGAGTTCGGCGAGATCGGTTTCGGAATAGCCAAGCTCCAAGCCATGCAAGGCACGCAAACGCAAGGTCTCCAACGAATCGTCCGAGAGATGGCGGGCATCGGGAAGAGTAATAGACATAGTAACACCTCGAAGCTCGGGCTGAGGTACTTGTAATTCTAGATTAGTGAGCAACTACCGTGCCAGGGTAATAGCGATTATTTAACAATTCCAGCAAAAACGGCGCGCCGGCACGTCGAAGACGTACCGGCCCATCCTGCTAATAGCACCAGTTTCTTAAAACTTACTTCCATCGATTGTGTAGCCGTCGTCACGGAAGTAAAGTTTCTGCAGCGTGTAATTGGTCGGCAGGGGTTTGGCGCAACCCGCCTGGGTCGGGTCGGCGTCGATATTGTTCGGCAGAAAGTGGACTGAGCCATCGCAGAAGGCGAAATTTGCCCCATTCGTGTGCATACTCGACCAGGAATACCGCGTGCATCCCGTCGCGGTATCGTTCGCGAGCGTCGCTCCGCCCGCATAAGGAGTGTTTATCGGCCAAGTCGGTCGACCGAGGACGCCACCCACGCCGTTGGTATCACGGCCCGCCCAGATAGCGCCGACCTGTTTGTGCATATCGCGCTCACCAAGAATGATCGTGTTCGAAGTGCCATCTTTGATCTGGTCGATGCGATACATCGAACCTCCATCGCTGATAGGCTCGCTGCACACATAATCACTCATGCCGTAGCCACTATAGTACGTATTGGTCGGGCCGGACGGATCGGAGGGGCATGTATAAATGCTCAACGGAAGTGTTGTATAGCTGTTCAAAGAAATAGTAGTAGCGGTGGGATTCAATGCGTTGTAGAGATTAGTCTGCTCGACGAACGGTAAAATCCAAACGGCCCAGCCCCAGTTCGACGGTTTCGCGAATGCGGGCGGGAAGTATTTGTTGACATCGTGGTATTGAACCATCGCCAGGGACTGTTGCTTCAAATTGTTTTTGCACTGGCTGTTGGCGGCCGACTCGCGCACTTTTTGTACAGCCGGAAGGAGCAAGCCAATTAGAACGGCGATGATAGCGATGACGATCAGCAGCTCAATTAAGGTAAACCCGTCGCGAACCAACGAACGACGCATAGCAACACTCCAAAGTGAAAAACAACGAACCCACGCGACGGTACTCCCCACGTACAGAATAAATTAAACGTCCCCACTGTCTAGCTTAAATTGGAGAATCTGCGCAATTTCAGCCGAGAAAGGGCCGCAAAACAGGAAGAAGAGAACAAAAACGTCCCTTTTTTTGTGATTAAGGTGACTGTCTCCATTCGTTGCTAAAACGCTGTGCCGACATTCGAGCCCCTACCGCAACGCCGGCACCAACGAACGCGAACAGGGCGAGGACGCCAGCCCCCCATGTCCAAATCACCTGGACCATCGATTCAGGGCCAACACCTTGGCGAACGATAACCCCAAGTACTTCGACGCGGACGTTGACCACCTTTCCAGCTGCTCCTTGTGCTCCTGAGACTGTCATAGATAGACCGCCAATGACAAAACCGGCAGCAAATCCAATGAGTGCCCAAACAGCAATGCTAACGAAAGATGGACTTTTTGGCTGCATCTTCTTCTCGCATTGTTGGTGTACGGAATCATTCGCTTGCATCGTGACCGCGCGGAACGATCTGGTGCGTGAAATTGGCTGGCGATAGAACTATTTCATTCAATCCCAGCAACGAATCAAGGACCCAACATCCAAGCACATGATGATTGCCATCGCGACAATGATTGAGAATTGAAGTCTCTTCGCAACCAGCCTCTTCCAACGCGTCGGCGAGGATTGGCATGCACTCGAAAGCTCGATTGTCGTAAATTTTGTGGGCGAGGATCGGCACTGTATTCCTATTCCAGTTGAGACATTCACTTCTCAGGGAGAACGATTGGAATGGATTTCCGAATAACTCGCGGACCAGCCAGTCGCCAGGCCATTCTGATAGACCAGATAAACGTTGTACCGTGTGGGGGTGCAGCCTATTTTCGCTAATCAAATTCAAGCAGAGGTAGGCGATGCAAGCGGCGTTGTGCAAACGCTTGAACGTTGCGCTGTCCCCAAGGTGTTCGTGTTGCGCAATATCCGTTCCCCGAATATCCGCTTCTGTAAAGACACCCATCTCAAGTAGTCGCCTCACTCCAGGATCGTATTTGCCGTCACTAAAATACTGACGGAGGAACCCTGGGTCAAAGTCGGAGCCGAAGGTTGGCGTCTCGGCCGAATATCGCGTTTGCCAAATCTCTTGTTGGGTTCCTTGACCATCGGCCGCCCGCTCCGCCATTTCGACTGCTGCCCTTGACGCGTCATCGTATAGCAGGTCCCAAATGCAACGCAGACCGCCAGCAAGATACAAGATCGCCTTGCGCGGGGAGATTTTCCCACCCAAGAAATCGATCATAGGCCTCCAGTCGTTGCAAGTTAGCCCTTCCGTTTCTGTCATGTCCGGTTCTCGTCGGGAGAAAAACAAAAGTGGACGGAGACAGTAGAGTTCGCATCTTAACGCATACGGCCACGCTCTGTCGGAGTATCAGTCGAAATAATAATATCGCTCCCAAAGGCGAGTATCTCGGCACTCTTTCATTTCCAATTATTAGTGATCCAATAGGCCGAATTCGAGCGTCGTTATTCCTTTACAAAGCCATAAAGGATTCAAATCTCTACCCGACTGAATAAGCGAATGATTATCCGAAATTAAACGGTTCATTATGTACTCGATGTGCCCGTAACGGCAATCGCTTGGTAACGCCACGGTTCTTGAAGACCTTCGGTCGGGAGGGTGGCACGGTCGCAGACCGTGCCACAACTTTGGTCGGAGACCTGGACACAACGTTCCGTCCTTTCTTGTATTCTATAATTCACTCCTATACTGGCTTCCAACAATGCCAATGTCGACTAATTGTCATCTGGACCCAAACTCTGAAACGAAGGCTCATCCAAAAATCGCCTTATAGTTTCCGATGCGTTAGATTTGTTGATTAGGGCCATAATTGTTGCCCGATCCTTTTTATAAAGGTCCCAGACAGATTGAGCGGCTATTTTTCGGACATAATCGTCTTTGTCATCCAGAAGCTCAATAAGTGTGGACGCCAACGGCAAAGCGCGCCTTCCAATTGATCCCACGGACTGCGCCGCAAGGGTTCGAACCGATGCTTCCTCGTCTCTGAGCCCATTTTCGATGATACTCAGGGCCGAAACTGGAAATGGTGTTATCCGAGACAATTTGTCAGGAATACTCGATCGGTCGTGTACATCACGCGAACGTGAAAGTACGGTCAATGTGAAAATGGCGTCATTATTACCCTGGCACGGTAGTTGCTCACTAATCTAGAATTACAAGTACCTCAGCCCGAGCTTCGAGGTGTTACTATGTCTATTACTCTTCCCGATGCCCGCCATCTCTCGGACGATTCGTTGGAGACCTTGCGTTTGCGTGCCTTGCATGGCTTGGAGCTTGGCTATTCCGAAACCGATCTCGCCGAACTCCTCGGCGTCCGCCGCGAAACCATCTCCCGCTGGAATACCGCCTATTACGCCGAAGGCTTGGACGCCCTGCCCGGCGGGCGCACCGGCCGGCCTTTGGGCTCGGGCCGTATGCTCTCCGAGGCCCAAGCTCAAACCATTCGCGACCAGATCGACTACTTCTCGCCCCAGCAAGTGGGCCTGAAACACGCCCTGTGGACACGCCAAGCCGTCGCCGACCTCATCCGAAGAGATCTCGGCATCGAACTGGCCCTACGCACCGTGGGCAAGTATCTCCAACGCTGGGGCTACACCTCCAAAAAGCCCGCCCGCAAGTCGCGTCACCAAGATCCCGATGAAGTCGAACAGTGGTTGCAGGATACCTATCCGGCCATTGAGGCCCAAGCCCAACGAGACAACGCGGAGATTTTGTGGGCGGATGAGGTTGGCGTGCAGGCCGACCACCATCCCGGTTCGGGTTATGCCCGCCGGGGCGAGCGTGCCACCATGGAGGTGCCGCAACCACATCTGCGGGTCAATCAGATCTCGGCGATCAGCAATGAGGGCACGGTGCGTTTTATGACGTACAAGGGGTCGTTCACGGCGGAAGTCTTTCTCCAGTTCTTGACTCTCTTGATCAGTGGGGCGAAGCGGAAGATTCTGTTGATCGTGGACCAGTTGGGCTCCCACACCAAGGCGGAGGTACAGTCCTGGGTAGAGGCGCGTCAGGAGCAGATCGAGTTGTTTTACCTGCCGACGTATTCGCCGGAACTCAATCCGGTGGAATATTTGAACAATGACATGAAGGGGAACATCAACAAGGCTGGCCTGCCGCCGGACAAGCCGACGTTGCAAGAGCGGTTGTTCGGATTCATGAGGAAGTTGAGCGGGATGCAGGGCAATCGCATCTGAACGCCTGTTCATTATTGGCTGTTCAGTTGTCAGGGACAAGGTTACTGCGAATGATTCTGGTGGAACGTACCCGTTTCACGGAGGAAAAGACTCATGGCGCAGACCCAAGCAACCCCCTTTCTTGCCGCTTTTGCCCAGTTGCAGGATCCACGCATCAACCGTACCAAGCATCACCGACTGCTGGACATCCTCTTCATCGCCCTGTGCGCTGTCGTCAGCGGCGCCAACGATTGCGTGGCCATGGAAAAGTTCGCCAAGAGCAAGCGCGTCTGGCTCGAAAAATTCCTGGATCTGCCCGACCGCGTGCCGTCGCATGACACCTTCGCTCGTGTGTTCGCCGCCCTGGATGGCAAAGCCTTTGTCGAGTGTTTTCTGAGCTGGGTGACCAGCCTCGAACGGAGTACGTCCGGCCAGGTGGTGGCCATCGACGGCAAGACGGCTCGTGCGACGTTGGATCGAGCCAAGAGCAAGCATCCGCTTCATGTCGTTAGCGCCTGGGCCACGGAGAACCAATTGCTTTTGGGTCAGGAAGTGGTCGATGACAAATCCAATGAGATCACAGCGATTCCTAAACTGTTGGAGGTGTTGGAATTGACGGGAGCGATTGTGACTTTGGATGCCATGGGATGTCAGAAAGAGATTGCCAGCAAGATACGAGAAAAGGGAGCCGATTATGTGCTGGCGGTGAAAGGGAATCAGGAGCATTTGGAGCAGGACATCGTGGAGGCGTTTGCCGCCGTGGACGAGGGTCGTAGCACGGCAACGGTGCAAACGCACACGGAGCAGGACAAGGGGCACGGTCGCTTGGAAACGCGCTGGACGCAGACGATGGCGGTACCCAAGACGTTGCGTCATCAGGAGGATTGGCGGGATCTGGTGAGCATCGCCCGTTGCACGCGTAGCTACCAGGAGGGTGGAGTGGAGAAGTCGGAGGTGCGTTATTTTATAAGCAGCCTGCAACCCAAGGCGAAGCAGATGGCGTGTCAGCAGCGTTTTAGCATGGGGCCAAAATTGCGCGGTGGCCCGGGCCAGGGCGCGCAGGCAGGATCGCGGGCCAGGCCGCGCGCTTTCGTAGAGGGCCATAGGCGTGCACTGTCCCGGGCCAGCACGCGGCGTGGTTCTTTGGTTGGGATTTTGTGATAGGCTTGAAGCACTTCCCAGCGCCACTCGGCGCCAAAACGCCTCGGAGCCAGGCGCAACCTGGCCCCGAGACTTGACCGGCGGGAGCAAGACCTCCCTTGGGCCCACCCTCATTTCAGCATTTCTGTGGCCAACGGCCAGAGGCACCATGTCTTCGTCGAACGCGGCGTTGTTTGCTCAAGGGTTGTGAGCGACGCTTCACGCCGGCGCGTCCTCAGGCGCGCTGTTGCAGCGCGGCCTGTCGCCGTGCCGCCCAACGGTGGCGGCGCTGGCAGGCGAGCCAGCGCTATCGGTCCACCGAGCGAGGCCAAGAGCGGCGGCGGGAACAGAGCCGGCGGTATCGCGAGCGACAGCGTCAGCAACAGCGAACCGAGTCAGCTGACGAAGCTTTGCCGCGCGAGGGCCAGCGCCAGGGTCTGCGTGCGATGATTTTGCCAGGCGGCCCTGCGATCGACCGGGTTGTTATGAGCTTTTCCCGATCGCCGATGAACAATCGTGCAAGCGATTCTGTAGTTTGGCCTGCCGACTGGCGTTACGTCGCGTGTTGGATCGTGAGGCGCGCTATCGGTCGCGGCGTCGGCGCTGGCGTTCGGAACGTGTGACCGAGCGTGTGCGGCCACCCGATACGTCGTGACCAAGTCTTTGCAGATATTTTTGAGCGAGCAGCCAGGATAAAGTGCCTCCACCCCAAACCGGAGAGAGGAGCGGGCGGTCGCGAGAGCGATTTTGCGTCCCCCGTTTCCTTTCTTCGAATGGAGGAAAGAGGGAGGTTTGGTGGAGGGTACGTACATGGCTTGGAACGACGGTATCTCACGACCGGTGATGCTTGCCGACCTGGGCCAGCACTATCGGCGTTATCGCCTGACCGATTTGGAGGCGGAGGAAGCAATGGCGGGATCGCTGCGTCGTTGGGGGCAGTTGTCACCGGTGGTGGTGTGTATGCGTGAGCAAAAATTGGAACTCCTCGACGGCTTCAAGCGTTATGCGGCGGCACGCCAGGTAGGTGGGTTAAGGAGTTTGAGCGTACGAGTATTGGAGGTGGATGAGCCGACGGCAAAGGCGGCGATTCTGGGGTTGAACCGTGGTCAGGGTCCGGTACGGGAGTTGGAGGAGGCCTGGGTTGTCCAGGGGTTGGTACGTGACGATGGGATGACGCAGGTGGAAGCGGCCCACTTGTTGGGCCGACACAAGAGTTGGGTGTGTCGCCGCCTGGCGTTGTTGGAGCGGTTGAGTGTGGCGGTGAAAGAGGATTTGCGTTTGGGATTAGTGGGTCCGTCGTTGGCCCGTCAATTGACGCGGTTGCCCGTGGGCAACCAGGAAGCATTGTTGGAGTTGACGCGCCGGGAGACGTTGACGGCTCAGGAAGTGAGCGGCGTGATCGAGTTGTTGCAAGGTGCCAGTGACGAGCAGGCGGCGTTCGTGCTGGCGAAGCCTCGTGAGGCGTTGGCTCAGGTAAACGGTATGCCGACGGCATTGCGGGATCCACGTCTGAGTGGAGCCGGGAACTGGCTGGCGAAGCATTTGAGACAGGCTTTGGAAACACTGACTCGTCTGGAGAATTGGCTTCGGACGCCGAACGTGCTTGAGTTGCGAACGCAGGATCGTGAGATCCTCCAGCCGATATTGGCGCGTGTCGGCGATCAGTCCCATGTGGTGGCGGAGTTGGTGTTGGGACCGGACCTCAAGCGTATGAGGCTGCCATGAATGAGGCGTTGCGTCTGGAGATCGTGCAACGGCGTCAGAGTGGGATGTCGTTGCGTGCCATCGCGGAAGAATTGGGCCTGTCGCGTGGCGCCGTGACACGCGCGTTGGCACAGGTGCAAGCTCAGCGGGACGGACGGGTCGCCCGGCCCCGTCCACGCCACAGCATCATTGATCCCTTCGAGCCGCTCTTGAAGGAGTTGCTTGCCAAGTACCCGAATCTCACCACCATGCGCGCCTTGGAAGAGTTGCAAGCACGCGGTTTCACTGGCCAGTACACCGTCGTACGTCAGCGCCTGGGATTGTTGCGGCCACGCGCCGCGCGGCCACCCGTGCCGCGCTTCGAGACCGGGCCAGGGATCCAAGCCCAAATGGACTACGGCGTCTATGACATCGACTTTACACGTGAAGGCCGCCGGCGTGTGTACCTCTTCAGCTATTTGCTCGGCTACTCCCGCCGGCAGTATCTACGCTTCGTGGAATCGATGGATCTAACAACGACCTTGCGAGAACACGTACATGCCTTCCACCATCTTGGCGGCGTCGCGCGGGTCTGCCTGTATGACAACTTCAAAGCCGTGGTGCTGCGTCATGACGCCGATGGCGTTATCTACAACCCCAAGTTCCTGGCCTTCGCCACGCATTACGGCTTCCGGCCACAAGCCTGCCGCGTGCGCCGACCGCAAACGAAGGGTAAAGTCGAGCGAAAGATGTTCCACGTCGAAAGCAGTTTGCTCAATGGTCGCACCTTCGACACCCTCGAGCATCTCAACGAGGTGACCACCTGGTGGCTGCACAACGTCGCCGACATCCGTGTCCTACGCGACTTCAAGGAGACGCCACTCCAGCGTCACCAACACGAACAACCACACTTGCTGACGCTGCCGACCTGTGACTTCGACACCGCCCAGGTCATCTATCGCCACGTGAGCGTCGAGGGCTACGTCACCCATCGGCTCAACCTGTACTCCGTGCCGTGGACGTACATCGGCCAGGTGCTACCTGTACGCGTCACCGAGAGTGAAGTCGTCATCTACTCGATCGGTCTGGAGGAGATCGCACGCCACCTTCTCGTGGCCAGCTCCCACACGGGCGTTCGCCAGTCGAACAAGACCCATCATCCCGCCGACGACCACGGCCAGCGTGAACTGCTGTTACGGCAACGCTTCACGGAACTGGGGCCGGTGGCCGTACAGTTCCTCGACGGCTTGCTCGCCAAGCAAGTACAGGGCAAACTACAGGCCCAGCAACTGTTGGCAGTGGTAGCCCACTACCAACGCAAAGATGTACAGGCCGCCTTCGAGCGTGCCGTCCGCTTCGGCGCCTACTCCTTGGCGGCAATCCGACGCATCCTTGCCGCGACCGCCAAGCCCAAGCCGCTCCTGGAGGAACTGGCCGATCTGCATCGTGACACGCTGGACCCGTTGTTGCGTGCCGACGCGGTCGGTCCACGGCCAACCAGCGACTATCAGCATTTGCTCTTGCCTGAGGAAGCCGCCAATGACGCCTCGTCCCAAGAAAAACCGTTCAGCGAAACCAACACCGACGCCACCTCTGCGTGAGCAGATCCTCGCCGACTTCGCCACGCTGCGCGTCCCCATGACTGCCGAACAGCTCGATGCCGTCGTACTCGACGCCGAGCAAAGCGGCCGCTCGCATCTGGAGTTCCTGTACCGTTTGCTCACCGACCAGGCGGGCTTGCGTCGCCAACGTAGCATCGAACGACGCATCAAGGATGCCCACTTCCGCGAACTGAAACCACTGAGCGACTTCGATTGGAGCTTCAACCCGTCGCTCCCACGGACGCAACTTGAAACCTTGGTTGGCTGTGACTTCGTCCGCCGCTGTCAGAACCTGGTGTTCGTCGGCCAATCCGGCTTGGGAAAAAGTCGGCTGATTCAGAACATCGGTCAGGCCGCTTGCGTGCAGGGCTATCGCGTCTTTTACACGACCAGCGGTGCTCTCCTGGAAGATCTGACTGCGGCCTTGGCCGACCAAACGATCCACGACCGTGTACGCTTCTATGCCCGCTTCGAGTTGTTAATCATCGACGAATTTGGTCTGGACCGCATTGAACGCAGCCTGTGTCCGCAGGCCGCCAGCTTGTGGTACAAGATCATCGACGCGCGGAGCCAACGGGTCAGCACGGCGCTGGTGACCAACATCGACTTCGAGTCCTGGGCCGACTACCTCGGCGATGCGCCGCTGGCGATGGCGTTGTTGGATCGCGTCGTGGACGGCGCCACCATCGTGAAGCTGAAGGGCAAATCCTATCGTGTTCATCGCGCCCCCGAAGAGCCGTCCGCCAAGTAACCGCGCCAAGGAAAGAACCTCGCCACGCTCATCCCGCTTCGCTGGGCAACTCCTGTTGGCCTCATCTCAAGCCGCGAAAATGGCCTCACTTCAAAACGCGATCAACAGATGGCGGGAGCGATACGGAGTCATTGGGGAGTGGAGAATGGCTTGCATTGGGTGTTGGACATGTATTTTGCGGAGGATCGCAATCGTGCTCGGACGGGCCATGCGGCAGGGAACCTGGCGTTGTTACGACGCTGGGTCATCTCGTTATTGCGGCAGGACGAATCGACCAAAGGCGGCATCGAGAAGAAGCGCTTGCAAGCAGGCTGGAACGACGAAACGCGCGAGGCCATTCTTGGCCTTTTTATGGGGGATTAGATGCGATTGCCCTGGAGCGGGATGCCTCGACATGTTATGAGTTATTTCCTTCATCCGCAGACCCAATATGCCGCTCCAATGGAATTAGGTTGATCTAATTTCGTGCCGGGGTAATATCGGCCTCATCAATGCTCAGCAAGAATACTGCTGCATTCACGCGGTCTCTAGGATTACTGCTTTGTAAATAAAGTTTTAGTGATTTGGTCGCTTCTTTGGATCGTGCATCGATATTTACCAGGACATCTAGCGCAATGATGCGGACAGTTGGACTTGCATCCTTCAACGAGACCTTCGAAATAAGATCGAGTAGGTCATCCTTTATAGGGTCAAGATTTTCGATTGAAAGAAGCGCAAAGATGCGGTCCTCAATATCTTCAGATTTAATGGCTTCCAGCGCATGTTCCGCGTCGAGTAATTTGTCACCCCGCTCCAGTCGATGACTCGAAAAATTCAGTTCCAAAGGCGAGTATCTCGGCACTCTTTCGTTTCCAATTCTTAGTGTTCCAACATGCCGAATACGAGGGTCGTTATTCCTTTGCAAAGCCATAAACGATGCGAGTCTCTGATCGGTACTGGGTCGTTGGGAACGCAATTCTTTGTAAACATCTCGGCTTGCCGAGTAGATAATGTATATAATGTATACTGCGGCTGGCGGTATTAAAAGGATAAGCCAAGCAGGATGAATTCTCTTCGTAAGCGCTTTGCGAAATCTATTTTGTTTCATAGGTAAGACGCCCCCCGCAAAAGACAAGTCAGAGCGGCATCGTTCCGATAGGAAACAGCAGATCGATGTACCGTTGACGGCCAATCCTTTGGTGACGCCACTGTTCTTGGAGACCTTCGGTCGGAGCCGGTGTCACGGTCGGAGACCGTGACACAACGGGGCCACAACGGCTGCGACAGTCCTGGGCCGCGCCTCTTTCAACTCCAAGTCTGCGTCTCTATCACCCAAGCTGCTTCTCCGGCTTCAAATAGATAAAGTTCTTCCCCAACCTTCCCCCGTAATTCCCCGCCGAGATACGCACCAACCCCAGCGTCTCGACCGATGCCGTGATCGCGGCTTGAGTTGCTCGGACAATGGTGGCGAGGTCGCGGCCGTTCAAAATGATTTCCATGATCGACGCCACGCCGGGCGGCACTTTTGATTTCTCGCCGAGTTGGTCGCGGAGTGTTGGACAGAACGCTTCGTAGGTGCTGGCGACGCTGAACTTGTATTTGCTGCCCGTCTTGGAACCGCTTGCGGCGATGCCGCCGGGAAATGGGGCGATCACGCCGGGAATTTCCAGCGCGGCGGCTCGCGCTTTCTCGGCGGCGAGGAGCGCGGCATCAACGTCGCGGCCCATGAACCACATGTTGCCGCCCATCAGGCCATCGCGGTAGTAGAAGCGGCGATCGATGGTGAATTCGCCGCCGAGGATCGGTACGACCCAGACGCGGCGGCCGAAACGCTCGGCGCGGAACTGGTAGCCATCACCGAAATACGCCAGTTTACGGCCCAGGGGGAAATGGCCCTCGCCGCTGTCCATCGGACAAAAGCAGGCGGTTGTCGCGCAGGTGAGTATGTTCTGCGTGACACGCACCAAAAGGGAGCGCTCAAGCGCTTCGACGCGGTCTTTACGGAAGCGCGGCACATGAAATTGCAAGACCGCCCCAGGCCGGCCATCGGGGGTTGCAAAGGATACATCGCCGCCTGGGCCAACATAACGATCGAGGCCGGCTTCGCAGTCGCACAGGATGGTCGAGGATGCGTTGCCGGTCGCCGCATTGATCGCGTGATCGAGCCAGGTGCGGTCACGTGCCGTGACGAGCACCTCGGCGTAGATGCTTCGGAATGCCTCGGCATAAGTATCTTCAATGTCCGCTCGGTGCGACTCTGTCACGGCTGGCTCTCCCTATTCATGATTTGCTCGCACGGCCGCGCCCCGGATAGACGGCCTTCTCCGTGATGATTTTGTCCATGAAGATATCATGGCTCAGCATCGGCACTTCATCGAAAAGCTGGCATTCAAAGCCGAAGGCGACCAATGGCGTATCTAAACGGGCGTGTTGCATCAATTTGTCATAATAGCCAAAGCCGTGGCCCATACGGCCGCCGCGGCGATCATAAGCGACTCCGGGCACGATGATGAGATCCAATTCGGAGACGTCGACTTTCTTATTCGCCAAAGTCCGCAATTCGGTCTTCGGTTCGAGAATGCGATAGCTGCCCAACGCCAGCTCGTCCATGTTTTCGAGCAGAAATAGCTCGAGTTCGCCATCGAGGCAATAGGGCACGACGATTCGTTTGCCGCTCGTGAGCGCCGTGGACAAGTAATTTCGCGTCCGCACCTCGCTGCGGACATCGACATAGAACATCACCGTTCGCGCGTTTTGATACTCCGGCAGCGCGGCGAGACGTTCGCAAACGGTCCGGCTCAACTCGTCTTTGTTTTCTTGAGCATTGCGGCGTGCGTGAGATTCCTCGCGGATCTGCTTCTTGCGTTGTTGCAGTTCATCAATGGCTGTCGTGGTCATGTTGTTAGGTCCGAAATTGATCTAGGAGCAACGATCTTCCACCATTTCCTCAAACTAGCAAAGCGAACACGTCCTGTCCGCAGGACGATCATTCGGTCGCGGCGGCGCGGAGAAGCCGATCGCGCACGGCGAGCCACGCATCGGTCGCCGGCGGCAAATCGACGACGATTCGATCGAGCCCGGCTTGGTCCAGCTGATGAAGGGTATCGTAAAGCGCGGCAGCATAGAGTTCAGGTTCGCTTGGCATCACCAGGACGGACGCGCCCGCTCCCACCGGGTCCGGGTAACGTCCTATTGTTAACCAGGCAACTCGATAACGACGTTGCCTCCACTGTTCCACCAAGATTCGGCCATCTCCCTCGACGCACTCGATAGGCGTGCGCGGGGAATAATGTCGAGTCAATAAACCGGGGGATGGGAGTGTCGCTGATTGCCGGATATCCGATGTTGCAAGCAGCCCAATCGGCCCGATAACTGCTTCGAGCTGGACACGAGTAATTGAACCAGGTCTTAGTAGTCGCGGCTTCGGTTGCGAGAGATCGAGGACGGTCGATTCCAGCCCCACTTGCGTTGGACCGCCGTCGAGAATGAGCCGAATACGACCATCAAGACTTCGCACTACATGCTCAGCTTTGGTTGGTGAAAGCTCGCTGGATCGATTGGCGCTCGGGGCGGCGACCGGAAAACCGGCGGCGCGAAGAAGGGCGAGGGCAACAGGGTGAGCGGGAACACGAACGGCTACGGTCGGTCCCCCACCAGTAACATTCGCGGGAATGACATTCGCTTTGGCAAGGACGAGCGTCAACGGGCCCGGCCAAAAGCGCTCGGCGAGTGCCTGTGCCGCTTCGGGCCAAGCTGAAACAATCCGCCGGGCCTCGCCGATAGCTGCCACATGGACGATCAACGGATTGTTCGCAGGCCGACCTTTAGCTTGAAATATGCGCACGACGGCTTCCGAATTAAGTGCGTTGGCACCGAGCCCATATACGGTTTCGGTCGGAAAGGCGACGACTTCGCCACGGCGCAGGAATTCAGCAGCCTGCTCGATAAGCTCTAGATTGGGAGATACGGGATCGACAGATAGGATCTCAGTTTCCATGATTGACCATCCGAGCATGAAGCGTAAGCGAAGAGCATTTGGAATTTGGGAAATACAAAATACTCTTCGCTAACGCTTCAGGCTCGGTAATACAAATGCTCCGCGCTCATACGACAATCTTTTTGCCCCAGGCCTGGACCGCGGTCAAAATTGCCAGGCGAAACGACTCCGGTTCAGGCACGGCCGTCAGGCAGAACGCCAGATTTCCTTTTGACAGAATATCGAGGTTTGCCGACAGGTAAAACGGATCGAACGTCCCAGGCACTTCGCGCACTTCATCGATCTCAGTCAGCGGTATTTCTCGATAAACGCGGGGCTGAAGACCGCGCCGCACCATCAGCCGCCGGTTCGTCAATGTGTAACGCTTACAAAACGTCGGCAACATGACAAACAGGCAAACCAGCCATACGCCGATGAAAAAAGGCACAAGCAAAATGTTTGGAACCGGTTCGGTGGTAAGCGCTATCGCAATAGCAGCGAAGATCCCGAAGAAGGATCCAATCGTGGCCAACACCCAGTGAACCGGCCAGATAAGCAGCAAGAGTACGGCTGCCGCCGGCAGACATACCAGGGCTAGCGCCGTCCAAACTATTGGCCACAAGACCGCCGTCACAATCGGGATCGATGGCAGCATCTCCGCGACGTTGGAAGGCAGGTGCAATAAAAACTTGGCCAGATTGGCCACGCTCGGCACGACCGCTTTCACCCCAGCCGATACGTCACGAATCTGCGCTTCGCCCATATTCGGCGGGATCAAACCCGTGACAGCCTGACCGAGCATCGGCGAGCGGATATTATTGACGGTCATGTTTGACGAAACTCCCCACCAAACTTGAATCGCGATTAGGCTTCCCGAACGAGTCGACATTCTATGGCTTTGCCGCATCCTCGAAGAAACGAAACACGTCCTTGAGCGCCAATTGAACGACGCTCACATGCTCGGCGCCGTCGTATTCATGGAACTCTATCTTCTTGACATCCAGTTTTTTCAATCGATCGCGAAGCTGTCGTGCCGCGCTGAGAGCGAAGTCCTCTGTGCCAACCCCGACAAAAAACGGCAGTGACGTAATCCCATCCGAAGCGTTGGCGAAACCACCACCGCCAAGCGCCGCCACCGCACGAAATGAGCCGGGCATGGTCGATGCCGTCGCAACGGCTTGAGCGGCGCCCATCGAATGGCCAACGAGGAAGACCCGCTTGCGATCAACGGGATAGAGCGCATCGACGGCATCGATCAAGCCGCCCGGCATGCCGTTGCGCGGCGTTACCAAGAGCCAGCCACGTTTGTAACAAAGGTTGACAATCTTACCGTCGCCGTAGGCGTCGAAGAACATATTCTCACTGCCGCCGGCGCCGTGCAAGGCGATTACGAGCGGCAGCGGCTTGCCGGTCTTGACCTCATCGGGCGCCATCAGCCGCACGGGTGATTCGCCTTTTGTGGTAGCCAAGCCGAGATAAAAATCACCTGACCGCTTTTGGCCGTAGTACGGAGTGGTTTTGTCGATGGCGTCGAGCACGGCTTCGGTTTCGCCAAGCAAGCGCGCGGCCGGATAATTTGTCTCCAGCGTTTTGCCTTCGCTTAAGTCCGAGAGAATCCCAAAAAGCCGGCGGGTCGTGTATCGATCGGTGCTTGCGGGTTTGTCTTTGAGCGCCTCCAATCGGGTCGCTATTTTTTTGAGGCGCGGCTTGAGCTTGTCGACGAGCGAGACGGTCTGCAACGAATCGGACAGAATCTGCTCGCCCACGATCAGGCTCTGAAGAAGGAAAAAGTCGCCCTCATTCATTACTGACGAGCTGCGGACCTCGGCGTCAAAAGGGAGTTTGGCGACGTCGAAAACCTTATTATATTCCAGCTTTTCTAAACCAATCAAGTCACGTCGAAGTTGTGCGGATAGCTTCACGCCGACCGGCATTTTTGCGTCTACAGAATAGAACGAAGTCAGCCGCGCCGTCAATTTGAAGTCCTCGGTATCGACCAGGCGCGGCGATAGCATCATCGATACGGAATCGGCCCAAAGCACTTCTGGCGACGCCGCCTCTTTAGCCAAGCTCCGTCGCGCTTTGTCGAGCATCTGGCCCGCTTGGCCAATTTGCCCAGAGAAAAAGGTGAACGTGATCGTCTTCAGATCGGCCAACACTCGTTTGCGGACCGCGTCATCCGTCTGCGCCTCGAGTGCCCGTTCGAAGGCCCGTAGCTTCTGACCGAGTTCGTAACGCTGGGCTCCCGATTGGGCATGGAGAGCCGCCGGCAAAGCGAATGAAGCTGCAATGAGGAAAAGCAGGAACCGTCTCATGTAGGCGATCTCCAAGCACTGGATTCGAACGAGCGGATCAAATCGGTTGATCGGGAGCCGGAAATTGGAGACCCAGTTTCTCGACCTCGGCTCGAACCTTCTTCTGTATGGCCTTGTCCTCGGGCGCTGCCAGCACTTCACCCATCCAGGCGACGATCTGCCGCATGTGCGTCTCATCCATGCCGCGCGTCGTGAGAGCCGGGGTGCCGATCCGGATACCGGAGGGATCGAGCGGCGGACGCGCATCAAAGGGAATGCCATTGCGATTCACGGTGATTCCCGCGGCATCCAACACCGTTTCCGCTTGCTTGCCCGTCAAACCCCGTGACGTGACGTCAACGAGGAGCATGTGATTATCGGTTCCGCCGGAGACGACTCGGAAACCGAGCCGTTGAATTTCGAAGGCCACGGTTCGAGCGTTAGCGACAACCTGCGAAGCGTAGCCGCGAAAGGACGGCTGCAACGCTTCTTGAAACGCGATCGCTTTTCCAGCAATCACGTGCATGAGCGGTCCGCCTTGCACGCCGGGGAACACCGATTGATTGATCTTGGTGGCCCACTCCTTGTCGCGCGTCAGAATCAGCCCGCCGCGCGGACCGCGCAGCGTCTTGTGAACCGTCGAAGTTACGAAATCGGCCCAGGGGACGGGGTTCGGATGCTGATCGCCAGCGACCAGACCCGCGATATGAGCCATATCGACCATGAATAAGCACTTATTCGCCTTGCAAATATCCGCAAAGGCGGGGAAATCTATCACCCGCGAATAGGCACTGGCCCCGGCCACGACCAGCTTGGGCTTGTGCTCCGCCGCCAGCTTGGCGACCTGATCGTAGTCGATTTGCTCGGTGTCTTTGCGGACGCCATACGGCACGATCTTGTAAATCTTGCCAGAGAAATTGAGGTGCATCCCATGCGTCAAATGGCCGCCGTGGGCCAGATTCATGGCCAGGATGGTGTCGCCGGGCTGAAGGCAGGCGAAATAAACGGCCATGTTGGCCTGAGCGCCTGAATGCGGCTGAACGTTCGCAAAAGGTGCGTCAAACAGTTTGCAGACCCGTTCGATTGCCAGGCGTTCGACGATGTCGACGTATTCGCAGCCGCCGTAGTATCGGCGGCCGGGGTAGCCTTCCGCGTATTTGTTCGTCAACACCGAACCCTGGGCGGCCATTACTGCGGCGCTCGTGTAATTCTCCGAGGCGATCATCTCGAGGCCCGTCTGTTGGCGGCGGCGCTCCGAAACGACGGCTTGCCAAATTTCCGGGTCGATCGATTCGATAGGGTTCATAGCTGCCTCAGAAGACGATGCCAAGCTTTACCAACTCTTGTTCCAGATCCACCTTGTTATGGTAGAGAACCGCGTGCCAACCACGAGCCAGGGCGCCGGCGACATTGGCCGGCACATCGTCAATGAATAGACACTCCGACGGCTTCGAGCCGCTGCGCTCCTCGCATATTTCGTAGATCCGGCTCAACGGCTTGCGAACGCCGACCTCAAAAGACAGGATTACATGATCGAGATGGTCGAGCGTTTCCTGAAACTGCGGCTGAAACTGGCGATAATGCAGATCGTTGGTATTGCTCAAGAGAAGTAACTTATACCGGCCTTTCAGGCGCGGCACGATCGCGCAGACCGCTTCATTCGGCGTGAAGATGTCGGCGAAGGCAAGCGCCAGTTGTTCGTCGCTCGCGCGCGGCTTGAATTGCCGCCGCAGCTCAGCGAGAACCTGCTCGGTCGTGATGCGGCCTGACTCGTAAGCGTCTTCGAGTGGATTGCCGAACAGATACGACAACACATTTTCAGGCGTGGCGTCGCACAGCCTGGCAAGCTGTTCCGCCGCCTTGCGATGGCTGAAAAAGCCAAGAACGTTGCCAAAATCGAAAACGACCGTTCGAATGCTCATAAGATTTATTAGTAGTGACGATGACCGAAGTCGGGAAGCGGCCCAGCGGCTAAGCCGCCGTCGCCCCGGATTTGCCGCGCCTCCTTGACTTCACTATCCGCCTTTGATGCAATCTCTCCATCGCCGATTGGCACTCGCTCTGATCCATCGCTGCACTCAGGAAACGCGTTCATGACGGCACCAACCTACGAAAAGCTCACTCCTCCCACCAAGGGCACGCGCGTCAAGGTTGACAGCAGCGGCCACTGGGACATACCCAACGACCCGATCGTCTGCTTGCTCCGCGGCGACGGCATTGGGCTCGACGTCGGTTCAGCGCCCGGCATCACGACTTGTGCCGTCAAGGTCCTTGATGCCGCCGTCGAGCAAGCTTATGGCGGCAAACGCAAAATCCATTGGTTCGACGTCCACGCCGGCGACGCCGCTCGGACTCTCTATTATCCGCAAGTCAAAGACGAGCAAATCGGCTCGCTCGGCGAAGAGGAACAGCGCAAACTCTATTTGCCGGACGATACGCTCAAGGCATTCGAGTATTATTCGCTCGGACTCAAAGGCCCGCTCACCACGCCGATCGGCGGCGGCTTCCGCAGCATCAACGTCTTTTTACGCATCCGCTTCGACCTCTATGCGTGCGTCCGCCCCGTGAAGTATTTCAAGGGCGTCGACGCGCCGAATCGCAACGCCAACAAAGTCGACATGGTGATCTTCCGCGAGAACACCGAGGACGTCTATTGCGGCATCGAGTTCAAGAGTGGCTCAGAAAAGGCGAAGAAAGTGCTCTCGCTACTTAAAGAGCTGGGCTATAACGTTTCGCCGACCGCGGGCATCGGCATCAAGCCGATGAGCCCCGAAGGCAGCAAACGCCTGATCCGCATGGCCATCAAGTTTGCCATCGACAAGAAGCTCCCGAGCGTCACGCTGATGCACAAGGGCAACATCATGAAGTTCACCGAGGGTGCCTTCAAAGATTGGGGCTACGAGCTGGCCCGCGAAGAATTCGCAGGCAAAGTGATCAGCGAAGATGAAGTCTACAAGGGCGGCGACGCCAAAGGCAAAGTGGTCATCAAGGACCGTATCGCCGACAGCATGTTTCAGCAGATCCAGCTGCGGCCCGATGAATACAGCGTCATCGCCACGCCGAACCTCAACGGTGATTACCTCTCCGACGCCGTCGCCGCCCTCGTCGGCGGCATCGGCCTCGCCGCCGGCGCCAACATCGGCGACAAAGCCGCCATGTTCGAGGCCACCCACGGCACCGCCCCGAAATACACCGGCCAAAACCGCGCCAACCCCGGAGCCGTCCTACTCTCCGGCGTCCTCCTCCTCGAACACCTCGGTTGGAGCGAAGCCGCCAAACTCGTAAACGATGGCGTCGAAGCCACCTTCGCCGAAAGCGAAGCCACCGCCCACAAAGGCCCCGGCGGTAAACTCTACGTCACCTACGACATCGCCCGCCAATTCCCCGGCTACGGCGAAAAAGCGGGAGCATCGAGCAGCGATTTCGCGGATCGGATTATCGGTCTGATGAAGGGGAAGTGAGCCGTCTGAGGCGAGCGGAGGGCGTCAGCCCTCCGAGGAAAAAAAGACGCCTCTTGCTACAACAGGTTCGCCGGATTCGTTGGCGCACTTAGACACAACCCCTGAACGAATTCTTGGGGCAAGGAGCAAGCAAAGCGCCGAGGTAAGAAATGTCATAAGTAATGCTAGGAAAATAAATTGCGCATTAATAGAGATATTGAGAGGTGCGTTGTCCTTATAGGATTCGTTGCGCTTATTTGAACGAAGCTCAGAAGGGGACGCCCTAGCATAAGTGAAAGGGGTTGCCTTCCCGTGTTCCATTACGCCTTTCGGAATTCGAGTCGCCCGGGATAAGTCCTCTTGCCCCGGGCGACCAGGTCCGCGCCAGCTGCTTTACTTACTAGGCGGCTTAATATCGACAAACTTCAATACGCCAGCATCGCCGCTAGTCGTGCCCCATGCGAGCTTCGTACCCTTGGCGACAAACGCGAGGACGCTCGGACTCCCAGCGCCCGGCGTTTCACGAGGGGAGCTGATTTTCTCAATCGGCGCGTAGGACTTGGCGTTGAACACGGAGCCTTCCTTGCCCGTGCAGGCAAACACTAGGGGCTGGCTAGGATGGATGGCGAAGCCACACGGATAGGCTCCCGTCTCCAATTCACCCACCTGCGACTTCATATCCTCTGTGCTATACAGAGGGACGCTGTAATGGCGCTTGCGATCCTTGTCCGCCCAGCCTCCACCGGCAACAACGCCGAATGCTGCTCCGTCCGGCGTGATTTGCAGGCCCTGGACGTTGATGAGACTGGCACCAAGGCTTCGGAACGTTTCCCCTCTGGTGAGCTTCGTACCGCTAATTGTGTACTTGGTAATGTCCGTCGTTGCCCTGCCATCGATGGCGGCGCAGAGGAATGCCCCTTTCGGATCGGCTGCGATGAACGTTCCCTGGGCATCCGTCTTGGTCGACGTACCTTTGGCGTCAATGGCGTACACCTGCCGGTCACTGGTACTCGCAAAACAAAGGTCCTTGACAGCGATGAGGTTGCGGACCGGGCCGCCCGCGTTCCCCTTGGCTAGTTCCTTGCCGCTGGTAGCGTCCAAAATGTGGATCACACCCGAGCTTTTCTGCGCCGCGAAAATGACCTTGCCTGCCCAAGCCATCTGGGTCGGCTGAAACTCGACCGAGACCCGCTTGGTTTCTTTGCCTGTCATCGTGTCATAGAACACAACTTCCGTTTTCGAGGTCAGCGAAACGGCCAAAGTGGTGTTATCCGGAGAAACCGCGAAGCCCCCCATGCCCGAGAGTTCGACCTTGACTTCGCCAGCCCGACTGCTGGTCAGGAGAGTGGTTGCCACCACTACAACCAACCCCAAAGATATCCCGTTCATTCTCATGAAGCATACTCCTGGTCAAGTGGCGACTTGGGCGAGGCGGAGTACCGCCTACTTTTTTGACCCTCATAGCCGAAGAATGCCGATCTTGCTCTTCTGATGTGGCCGAAATTTACGGCTCTGTCTTGAAATACCAGGCGTCTCCCCGCGTGTCAACCAGTCGGCGTCACTTTGGCGCATTATTCCTTGCTGCCAAGTCACTTGAGAAGAGGTAGAAGTCAAATAAACAAAAGGGACGCCCCATAACCCCTGCGAACGAATTCACAGATACTTCACAACGCCTGACCACCCTTGCCATGCCAAATCACTTTTGGCAAGGGTGGTCGTTTCAACAATGTTGATCGTTTTGATAATGTTTACATTAAATCCATATAGATAATGGATTTACGTCGTCGCTTGTCGAATCAGCCGAATCTTGCCGCGTGCCACCCTTGCCAAACAAGAGACTATTATTGTCCACTTTATACGCGACGCGGGGCTTGTTCTACATCCTATTTTCTCGTCTCCTATTGGGTGCATCTGTATGCGACACGCAGCGGCCGGAATAAAACAGTAATAACTCAGACAAGGTGCCCTTTGTATGGCCCGACAACGCTTCGATATAAGCAGCAAATGGCTGATACAACATCATGGCATAGCCACACTGCTAGTGGGTGGCCTCGAAGGCGTTAGTCGCTGTGAACCGATGCCGGGGGAAGTTATCCAGAATCGCCGGTATCCCGACGGGCTGTTGCAGGCATTTCTCGGCGACAACCCGAAGCCGCATCCTGTCCTTATCGAGATAGCGACCTATCCGGAAAAACGTGCTCTCAGGCAGGCGCTAGACGATCTAACTTTGGCGTATTCGGCATTGGGCGAACTACCCGAGCTGCTCATGCTTGTCTTGAGGCCGAAAGGGCAATTCCGAATCGGCGGCAACCATGCGATCCAAAGCCAGCTGGGCTTGTGCGACTAGAGGTGACGTGGCGAACGGTCGAGTTGTGGACGCTCCCGGCGGAGAAGTTCCTGGCGGAAGCCGATGTTGGTATAGTACCGTGGGTGCCGCTCATGCAAGTAGTCGGCCAGCCTGAAAGAATGCTAGAGCAATGCGCGAAAAGGATTGAACGAGAAGCTCCGCCCAAAGACCGCACCGATTTACTCGTGATCGCCCAGGTAATTGCCGGCCTCCGCTATCCGGGGTGGATTTGTTTAGCTTTTTCGGAGGAACGAAAGCCATGATCGAATCGCCGCTCATTCGGAAAGTGCAGGCGCAAAACAGTCACGAGCTTATCCTGGATGCCTTGAAGTACCGCTTTGGCAGTACGCCGCGCGACGTGACCAAACCTCTGCGCGAAATTCTCAACTTGAAAAAGCTGCGCATGCTGAATCGGACGGCCATGACTTGTGCCGACCTGGACGCATTCCGCGCGGCGCTATTGGCGTAAAACGCACGCAAAGAAGACGAAATAGCGTCGATATTAAAGGTGGCCGTCCCCTTTGGGGGGTCAAGAGACTGTTAATGTCCACTTTAAGCGCAGCACGGAACTCTTTAGGAGAACCGAGCTGCGTGCTTCTTTCCGTCCTGCGTCCAGCATTTGCACCTCAGAGAGCCTGTCATTAAATGAACCTGACCCCTTTGATCTTTCCCTACAAAACGATCGAGTTGCACCTATGGCGATCGAAGAGTTGAAACTGGTTGTTCCACCTCCGGCTCAGCCATTGGAGGTCGGTAGTGACAAGGCTTGGAAAGCCATTGAAAGGCAGATGAAAATCAAATTCCCGCAAGACTATCGGGAATTCATTAGCACATACGGTTCAGGTAGATTTGTCTTTGACGAATCGGGAAGGGTCGAGATCTTCAATCCATTTGTGCGCCTTTTCCATGAAAACGTCTTGTCTCTTTGCGAAAATTATCGTGCCTTTCAAATTGGCGAAGGCAAGAAGAACTATCCGTATGAAGTATGGCCCGAAAAGGGTGGTATTATCGCCCTGGGTATTGACGACCTCGAAAGCGGCGTACTCTACTGGATTCCGAAGGGAAAGCCGGATGATTGGGCCATCCTGCACTGCTCAAGGGATAATGTAGCCGAAGAATTTCACGGGCCATTAACGTCGTTCTTGGCCAGGGCCTTCCGATATGACCGGATACCAGCCATTTGGACAGAGGTGCTTGATCATCAGAAAAAACTGATCGAGTTTGTTCCCGAAGCGACGCCCCCAGAACCTGAAGTCTACCCTACGACCATTCGTGACCTGTATATGGACAATCATAACAAATGCGGATTCTGGGTGAAGACAGCGACTGGGGGGAATTACTACATTTATTATCTAATAAAAACGATAGGTGGAAGGACTGAGGGGGTTCAAAAGTACCCGTTTGATGAGACCATAATCGCAGACAGTTATTTCAATGGCAAGCTGGTAGGTTTGGATGTGGATTTGACTGGGATGAGGGATCATCCCGTATTTTTTCTCACCGAACCTCCACAAGGATTAGATCGCTAGGGCAGATAAAGTGTAAGGAACGAATGGCATTAACTTAACGGAGTCGGCCTTACTTTTCTGAACACGCGACCACAAGTTTCAGTGCTTTTCGGCACCGAAACAAATGGACGGGCGTTCACAAGGCATTGCCGAAGGAACGGGAATTGAGTGAATGATGTCAGACTGAAGGAGAGATTTAATATGAATGATCTCATCGATCCCACGACCGGTTTGCCTTTGAAGTTTCCCAATCCGGCGAAGGAAGCCTATGCCCGAGCCCAGGAGTTTCGCCGCCTGACTGCGGATGAGCGCTGGAGACAGATCGCGGAACTCATGGAAATCGGGATGAACATGGTGCGCAATTCTCCTCGGCGCGTTGAGATCGAACGCCGCATGGAGGCTCAGGAGGTGGAATGGAGGGAAGTGCAACGGAAATTGTTCCGCGAATATGGGGCGTGACTCGACTATGTTAGACGACATGCGCCGCGCGCTGGAGGAAGTCACTGCCTCCTTGGACCATTTCAAGGTGTCGTACGCACTCATTGGCGGCATGGCGACTTCGTATCGATCCCAACCGCGGTTTACCAAAGACATCGATTTTCTTGTGAAAGTGCCGCAACTTGTCCTGGCGCCCTTCCTCGAAGATCTACACCGGCGTGGCTTCGAGTTTGACGTCCTCGCCACCATCGGCGAATGGACTGAGCATCATATGATCACACTTTCCTATCACGGTATACCCGTCGATTGGCTCAAACCCATCATTCCGGCGTACCTTCATATCCTAGACCGCGCTACAGTGGAAATCTGGCTCGATCATCCCATCCGAATCGCCTCGGCGGAGGGTTTGATCCTACTCAAACTTGTTGCCTTCCGCAGCCAAGACCAGGTTGATATCGAAAATCTTGTTGCTGCTAACCGCGACACCCTCGATCTGGACTGGATTAGAGCGGAGTGGCAAAGCCTGGCAGATCTCAACGATCCACGGATGAACCGTCTGATTGAATTGGTCAGCAAATCTGAGTTGTAGCCGAAGCACCAAGCCTGTAGGGCCGTCTGGAAAGTGCGCGATATTAGGCCCGCCTAGGCCCCCGCGACCACTGCCACCGGGGAATTGCAAAGGGGTCAGGTTCATTTATTGACAGACTCATCCGGGTGGATATGCCAGGAATTGCAAAGGGTCAGGTTCATTTATTGACAGACTCATCCGGGTGGATATGCCGAAGGGAGAGCCACGACGATAAATGAACCGGACCCGAAGGGCATTAACTTTACGGAGTCGGCCGTACTTTTCTGAACACGCGACCATCAGTTTCGGCGCTTTTCGGCGCCGAAAGGCGCCGAAACAAATGGACGGGCGTTCACAAATCGATGGTTCAGTTCGTTAAGTTAATGCCATTCGGACCTGACCCCTTTTTCGGATAGGCTCTTAATGTCTACGGGGTCGAACTTGACCGCTCGCCCCGTCGTATTAAAATGAGGCCGTCGCTGTCGGGGATGGAGCCGACGGACAGCTTCCCCTATCATCTCTGAATACGACCCAACCGAACTCGGGTAGCTGTCATGAAACAATCCCAGATGCTCCTTGCACTTGTCGCCATGTCGGTGATGGTGTTTGTCATCACGTTTTTGATGAACTATTCACCGGCGACCAACGGGCCCGTTGCATTGCCGGGAGCTGTCAGCCCCTCCAAGGCAAAATCTACCGAAGCGGACGCGTGGGTCAGACTTTATGAGACCTCGTATCCGGCGATTCCGCTGGGGGTCGAGACTCAGCAGGCTCCGCCGGTCGAAGTGGAGCATGGCAAACCGGGTTATCATGACTTTTGGTTTATCAACGAAACGAACGAAGCGATTAGGACAGGTCTAATAAGCGTGAGTTGCTCATGCTCGCGCATGGAAGCGTTCGTCATGCCTCCGCAATGGAAAGAGCGATGGCTCAAGCTACGCCCGAATGAGCGGGCCATCCCATCGAGTGGCAGTGATAAAGAACTACTTGAGTTGGAAAACAACAGCACGCTGGTCGATCTGAAAACGGATTCCAAGGAAGAAACGGGCGCGACGGTGCCGCCGGGTGCGATTGGTAAGTTCCGAATGCATTGGAACGGGCAAAAGACGGGGGTTCAGCGCATCACAGCGAAATTGTGGGGCGGTCATCCGCGCAACGTCGCCGGCGAACTGAGCATTTTCATGGTTCTCCTCGACCCGTTGCGAATGTCCGCAATGGACCATGAGGTTAAATTGGGCGTACTGAGCCGTAATCAATTGCCCTATTCCGGTTCGATTTATATCTGGTCGTCGACACGTGATAGCCTGCCGCTCGAAGCGCGATTGGGCAATCGCGAAGGAGCGTTGGGAGCCGACCCCGTACAAGTCGCGAAGCCTGTGCCGCTCTCCGCCGAAGCTTGTAAGGAGTTGGAGCAATTGCATATGCGCGAAGTTACACGCGAGCCACGCCGTGAAGACCTGATGGGTCATGTGCGTAGCGCTGTCCGAGTCGATTTCAAGGTGCAAACGACGGGGCGGGATGGCAAGACATTGATTGAAATTGGTACGTTTCGCCGAAGTATCAAGATAGGCGGCGACGACACTGGGGCGGAGTTGAGCGTCATCGTGGAAGGAGCATTGCGGGGAGACGTGGAATGTGATGAAGTTGGTCAGATCAAGTTTGACAGCGTGTTACGGTCCAAGGGCGACAGCAAAACGGTGACGCTCCGGAGCGATTTTGCGGGCATGGATTTGGAAATTGACCGGACCCGCCTACCAGCATTTCTCGCGGCGGAACTCAGCAAACCCGATGTTAAAAAAGAGGGCGCTGCTGAACGTGGCCGAACTTGGCGCCTGAAAATCGAGATTTTGCCCAATCGCGGCACGGGCGTCTTCCCGCGCGAAGAGCCGGCGTCGTATTGGGATTGCGCTGTTTACCTTCGATTGATCAAACCTGGTGTTGCGGCGGATGCCCCGCGCGAATATCTTCGTGTCCCGGTAACGGGTGTCATTCAGGACGGTTGAGCGTCCCTCCATCCTTGCCTGCTCATGTGTGGCGATCAATTGCCTGTTCCGATAAAGAGGCTCATGATGAGGCCGATGGACAACAGGAATGCAGGTATGACCCCGAACTCTACCGGGCCACGGCACGAGCCCGGCCCGAAGTGGCTCCCTCGCGCCGTGACCATCGGATTCTTGGCCATTGCCGCCTTGGCGGTGGCCGCGCTACCGCGGTTCTTTCCGACTTCCGCAGCCTCTGAAGCCTTGAGCATTGGCGGGACTGATCCCGAATCTGCCGCCCCGCTAAAGCTCCCCGATCACCTGTTTCGCGACTGGGACAAAGCAACGAAACCTGATCTTGTCATTCTCCTCTCGGCTCAACAGCACGGTTATCTTTTGCCTTGTGGCTGCTCTCGGCCACAGAAAGGCGGCTTGGAACGGCGTTACAACCTAGCAGAATTGTTGCGCGAACGTTTCGGAGCGCTCGCCTCTCTCGACCTTGGCGACATCGCCCAACGTCAGGGCCCATCGCATTTGCCGAACGAGCAGGGGAAGATCAAGTACCGCTACTCGATGGAAGGCTTACGGGAGATCGGCTACGAAGTCGCCGGCATCGGGGAGTTCGAAGCCTCTCTTCCGCTCGAAGCCGCGATCGGAGAATGGGCGCTCAACGAGAATGATGCTGGCAAGCGAGGGCCACAGGTATTGTGCGCGAATCTGGTTTATGACCCGCCGATCATCCTGCCCTGGAAGCAAGTGATGACCAAGGGGTCGGCATTGAGGCTCGGCGTCACGTCAGTTGTTGGTAACAGTCAACAGAAAGTGATTGCTGATCAGTTCAAGCGCGATCCAGTCAACCGGCCGAAGTTTACAGACGAAAATGTCGCCCTCGACGGCGTCCTCAAAGAGATGGGCAAAGAGAAGCTGGATCTAAATGTCTTGCTCTATCATGGGTACGCGCGTCCCACTGGGCTTGGAAAGGCCGAGGCCGTCCTTTTGGCGGAGAAGTATCCGCAGTTCCCGCTCATGCTCTGCCTAAGTCAAGAAGACGAGCCGTCGTCAAACGCGGTTATCATCAAAAATCCCAAGACCAAAGCCGAGTCGATGCTCATCGGTCTTGGTCACAAAGGCAAGTTTGTCGGCGTCGTGGGTGTTTGGAAGACGGGCAACGCCGCCAAGCCGTTTGACTTTCGCTATCAGCTCGTGGAACTCACCGAAGAGTTTCTCACTCCGGCCGGTAAAGAGAGGGACAATCCGATCACAAAGAGGATGGAGAAATATACCGCGGAACTGAAAAGCAGGCAATTATCTCGCAGTATATCCTCAGCGGACGCACGAGTTTCAGGCCGCGCCGCCAGGCGGCAAGGAGCCGAAATACGTCGGCAATAAACGCTGCGCCGATTGTCATGAGCATGCGTTCAAAATTTGGGAGAAGAGCGCCCACGCCCATGCCTACAAAACGCTCGAAGACGCTAAGCGGCCTGCCCTCCGGCAATATGACCCCGAATGCATCGTCTGCCACACCGTGGGGTTCGGCTACAAGTCTGGTTTCAAGGATGCGTCGGCCGACGCGAAACTTAAAAATGTAGGCTGCGAAAGCTGCCATGGCCCCGGCGGCGCCGATGCCAACGACAGTCAAACAAAAAATGGTACCCGCTGATGAATCCGTGGAAGGCTCCCGAAAAGGAGACCGCCAAACAAAAGGCCGACCGCGTGATACGAATGGATCGGATGTGCCAGGGCTGCCACGACATGGAAAACGACGTCCATTGGACCGACTTGGGCTTCGAGCGGAAATGGCCCGGGATCGAGCATCACACGCCCAAAGAGTAACGCACATGAATCGTATTACCGAGCCTGAAGCGTAAGCGAAGAGATCGAGCCTGAAGCCTAAGCGAAGAGATTTTGTATTGGTATTTTCAAATACAAAATGCTCTTCGCTTACGCTTCAGGCTCGGTTAGTTACTTCTTAATCGTCACATTTATCGGCGCTGCGTTGATGGCATAATCCTTATTGTTATATTTCGTCTTGCCAGTCAGGGCGAGGGTGAACGCACCTGGCTTCGCGTCCGGCGGGATCATCAACTGTACTTTCACTTCGTTTTGTCCGATCGCTATCAGTTTGAAGTCCGCCGCTATACCTGCCGGCAGTCCGGTCGCGGTAAAGCTTACTTCGCTCGTTAAATTCGGAGGCGCGTGTCAGTGCAATTGTTAGCCCGAGCGGCTTCCCAGGCGTGGCGTTTGGTTCGTCCGCCTTGACGGCGAGCGTAAAGGGCGGTCGTTCAATCACGGCGAGGCCGATCGGCGTGAACATAGTCCGCGGAGGAATCGGCAGTGCAGCAAGGCCTAGGCTCACCGGGGTTCGGACGCTGGCGTAGCGGGTGACGACTTGGCCGTTTATGGTCGCCTTGCCCTGAATCTGGAATGCATGACCGCCTGCTGGGATGGCGTCGTCCGCTTTGACGGTCAGCGTCGTCGCCGGCTGATCGGGTTGTTTCGGCGCACCAGCTTCTATCGTTCCTTGGCCGGATAGACCGGCGAGCCCAACGACGCTTAGCTCGATCGGCCCATTGTAGTCGCGCCGCGTTGCCAAAACCGGGATAGCGACCGTCGCGCCTTGCTTGACGTCGAAACGGTCGAGGGCCAAGGCTCAAGTCGAAGCCGGGTTGATAAGGAACAATCGAAATCCGATAGCACTCCGTCGGCCCACCCCAGTAATGGAGGTGCTCTACCGCCAAGGTAAGGTCTTCGTCCGCGGTCGCCATGAAGTCGATGCGCGGGGCGTTCATCGGATTACTGGCTTGCAATTGCGTACCCTTCGCGTTTCGCAAAACCAGATAAAGCTCTGCTGGTGAGTAGAGTTCCTGGGCATGGCCATCAATGATGTAGCGTTGCCCTTTTTTGGCTGTAAAGACGAAATGATCGATGTCGCCCTTTTCTTGAAATCGTGCGCTCACGCCGCCTGGGACGGGCACACGATTGGCGTGCATGGGATCGTTGTTCGGCTCCGACTCGACGATCTCGTCATGGTCCGAAGCCAGCAAAGCGACCGGCCAACCGAGTAGGCCGTTGGCGCCCTTAGGTGTGACACAAACCGAATCCACGGCCGGATCGGTCGGCATCGTCACCTCGACCGGCACGACACCATCCACTGTCGGCCCTTCAAAATGTACGCTCACTTTGCTGCCACGCTTTGCAGCCATCGGCATCGGCGACGTCGCACACGGGAAATCTCCGATACGAAGGCGGTAAATGAAATCATCGCCGCCACGATAGGTGACGTCTCTGATTTCAATGACGACATCGCCCGCCTCTTTGAAGGTGTAGGTGAGCCGACAGTCCGTTTGCAGGCCGGGAGCGTCGTTATTATGGCCGGCCGGGAGCTCGCGTCCGGTTTTCGCGTCGAAAAGTGTAATTTGCGGATCGAAAGCGCTGCCTAGGCGTCGTCCAAGGACTTCAAAACTGATGCGCTGCTTCGCTGTAACCTGGATCTTGTAATAGTCGCTTTTTTCGGCGTCACATTTACCGACGATGACGCTGGGAACGGCGACCGGTTGAGCGGTTTCCTTGGTGTTGTTGGCGCCGTTCTCCAAAATCTGCGGCAAATCGTCGATACAAAAGATCCGCAAATTCGACATGCCGCGCGTCGTGGCCAAACGAATCGCGTGAAAGCCGATCGGCGCGTCCTTCGGAATCTCGAGCCGGACGGTGAGTTTCGCTGGGTCCTTGCCATTGTTGGCTTCGGTGGGAAATGTGATCTTCGCCGGGAAACTGGTCCAGAGCGATACCGGCTCATTAAGGTTGGTGCCCGTCAAAGTCAAATCGAGCGTGGTCCCGCGCTGCATTCCGACGGGCCCGGACATCTTTAGCGTCGGCGCCTGGGGATTCGGGGTGCCGGGTGCCGGCTGCTTTTGAGCGAAACCGCGTTCCGATCGGCCAAGAAGCACAACGCTGGCCAAAAACAACGCGACAACGAGCATACGCCTGGAGAAAAGTGTCATGGAGGAACTCGCGAGCGGATTCTCAGGTGGGAGGCGATCTGCGGTGGATCATACTGCCTGAACGTTACGAAGAGAAGAGTTTAGACCCGTCAGCATGCGCCGGATAGTTTTTCTCTGCTTTTTTCTTGTTCCGTCAGCCAGCCAAGTTAAAGTATTGCCATCGTGGCGCCTGCGGGATGCGCCAACAACCTCTACCGCTGGAGACTGATGCCGATGCGAACAATGTATTTGGGTGCAATCATTCTTTTCATGGCCCTGCTCACGACGACGAGCACGATAGGCCAGGACAAGAAGGATCCGGAGACGAAGGCGAAGGGCGTTTTGCCGAAGTTCTATAAGTCATTAGGCCTCACGGATGACCAAAAACAGACCATCTATAAGGTGCAGACGTCGTACAACGCCAAGATCGACGCGCTGCAGAAACAGGTCAAGGACCTGAGAGCAGAGGAGGCAGCTGCGATCGAAAAGACGCTTACGAAGTCGCAGATGGACCGTCTGCTCGAACTCAAAACGGAGTCGCTCAAGCTGGACAAAGACAAGGACGGCAAGGATAAGAAGGACAAAGATAAAGCCAGCAAGGATAAGACGAACTAATGTCCTGAATCGGAAGTTCGTTTGTGAGGTTTGCGAGCCGTGGCCGGGGTCGGTACTCCGACCCCGGTTCTCTGGAGCTTTCGGGCCACGCCGGGGTCGGAATACCGACCCCGGCCACGGGCCTTGCATTATTCCTCCGGTTCAAATCCGGGCAGCCACGCTTGTTGCATTTTGTTTGCCGGTCTTACCGCTCGACTCACTGACCGCCGTGGTCGCTTCACTGCAAGAGTCTGTCCCAAATGAATCGTCCGACTAGGATGGTCCTGCTGGGCCGTGTGCAGCTCCGCACCGGTGGCGGCTTGGCTCAAAAGATCACGCACCGCGGCGCGCGCAGCTCCGGCCGATTGCATTCGCGACTGAGATGCAACTGCACAAGATGACGTAATCGTGGTTCGCTAGATCGCGCGATGACGGCTCGCACGAATTCCGTCGCCTGATTGTTCGACAGGTGGCCTTCATCGCCGAGGACCCGCGCAATCAGCGACGCCCCGCGTCCGCTCGTTCGCTCCAGAACCTCGTCGTGGTTGAACTCCAGCGCAAGCAATTCGACGTCAGCGACGGCACTCGCCAACTCCTCACTCCATGTTCCGAGATCGGCCAGATAACCGAGCGCCAACGAACGCCCATAGAGGTCACGCGTCTCCATCGAGTCGAAACCCGAACGTCGGCCCGCCGTCATGTCGGATCGACAGCGGCCGACAGTGCAGTCCCGGCGCGAGAGCGAACTCGCTGTCTCCCGCGAAGAAGCGCACCAGACCATCCGCGACGAGATCGGGAAAGGCTTGGGAGTAAGAAAGCAGGATGCGCTGATGTTCCGCGTGGCAGTACAGTGGAATTCGATGTTTCCGAAGCCGAGCGAACGTACGATCTTTCCAGTGATCGGAATGCGTATGTGTCAAAAGTGCCGCATGGATATTGCTCCAACTTAAGCCGACGCGCCCGAGACGATCACCGATCTGTCGCGGCCCGAGGCCGCCATCGATTAAGACGCCGAAGTTATCAACCTCCACTAAGCTTGCATTGCCACCGCTACCGCTCGCTAGCACCGTGAAACGCAAATCACCGCCCTCCTAACTTCTGTCCCGCCCACCGCGCTTCCTCAAACATTCTCTCCCGTCATCAAGATACATCGGATGGGAAGGAAACGGAAGATAACGATCCTCAGAGCTGCGCCGATAGTTCCGGGTTTGACGAAAGATCCAGCCCTCGACGGACCGACTATAGCTAGGGGTTCCGATATTTGAGGGATCAACCCGTTCGCGCGGGCCCTCGCCGGAAGCACCAACAAGGTCTTCAGGCAATTTGGGTAAAGAGCGGGCGGCTTTGGGATTAACGGAGGGCTGACGGCATGGCGCTGCAAGCCCTTGGGCAAAAGCAGGGGGATGGTATGAAGCGTACAGCAGGCGTAATGCTGCTGCTGGCCGGCATCGGTGGATGCGTTTCCACCGATGGCGGCGGCATGTCAATCGGCAGTAGCCCTACCCCCGCGAGCGGGCCGGGCACATATATGAGCGGCGCTCGGCAATCGGGGCCGATGAACGACGGCCCGCATAGCGACGGCCCGCAAATGGCCCTGGCAGCGCCCGGCTACCAAGGTGCCTTCGGCGAGACGCTGCCCCGAATGGCTCCTGCCACAACTCCGAATCTAACGGGTGCCGACTTCGCTCGCGCCCAGTTGGCCAAGAGTATGCCGGCCGATGTCCTCCAGCAGACTGGCTTCCGCAACGTGGGCATGGGCTCCGGCCTGATGCAAATGGGCGGGCAGTCGTGCCCTCCAGGTGGCTGCCCTCCGCAAATGGCCGCGATGGGTGGCATTCCCGGCTCACCTGGCATGATGTCAGGCCCGGGTATGAGTCCGCCTGGAGCGGTTGCCGCTGTCGGCGCTCTGACCGGCGCGATGGGCAATCCGTTCCCAGTCCAGCGCACCTCGGTCCGCTTCATCGGACCATCGGGCATGAAGATTGCTTGGTACGCTCCTTCGCCTGACGGTCGGCCTGCATTTAGCCCGGAAGGTTTGACCGCTCCGGGAAGCTACAACTTCGGCCAGGCCGCGATTTATCGCCTCAAGCTGAGCGAGATTCCGCTGCGTAAAGCCGTCGAATTGTATCCGACCCTCGAAGTTGTTCCGGCCAATGCCAAGACCTCGACCTTCCTCGCGCACAGCACCGTGCCGGTCAATATCACCGAAGAGGACCTCGAGCAGGTGGCCGCCGGCAACTACGTCGTCAAGGTCATCTACTTGCCCGATCCGCAGTATCAGGATATCGCGGCCACCGGGGCTGAGGAAGTGGTCTCCTCGCGTCTCGAGGCCGGCGTCGATCCGATCGCGGAAGCTTGCCGTCGCGGTAGCATTCTGCTTGTCGTCCGTCTGGGTAATATCAATCTGGAGCTTCAGCACTCACCGCCCGTGGATGCTCCTCCGCCGTACGCCGTTCGTCCTCCTCAGCAAATCCAGCAGATGCCAGTCGGCATGAACAATCTGCCGGCAATGCCAGGCATCCCGATGACCGGTATGCCCGGAGCCCAAGCTCCTGGCGCAGGGCCGGCCTTCCCGGTCAACGCCGCGCCCGGCTTGATGCCGGACACGCTGCCGCCGATGAACTCGACCGGGCCGATGGGCAAAGCACCGGCCAAGAGCACGGGCTTGTCTTCGGTCCAATATCTGCCCGCTCCGACGTTCAACAACGGCTCGTCGAAGTAATATCTTCCCTCTCCCCCGAAAGGGGGAGAGGGTTTGCCTCCGCGATCCCCAAAGCACCGGCGCGGGACCTGCCCGGCCCGCGCTCGTCGCTTTGACACTCAGCCAGGCATTACCTCTTTTTCTTTCATCCCGGCGGACCCATGAACATTCGCACTTTTATGGCCGCTATGCCTCTCTTGGCTCTCTTCGCCGGCCCGACCATTGCCCAGGTTCTCGCGCCGTTGCCGACACAAGGTCCGGCACCGTTGCTCTTCGTCCGTGTGAGCGGGCCGGAAGGGATGAAGGCGAATTTTTACACTGGCGAACCAACATCGCGTCAAGCCGCGGCGCCCGCCGTCATCGGCGTGCGTCCTGGTTATATCTATCGAATCAAATTGAGCAACTTGCCCGGCAGGCCGAATCTCAATCTCTATCCCACACTGGAAGTCCGCGGCAGCCTACGCCTCTTGCCTTCGCTCCATCCCCAGGATTTTCCGGCACCTGTAATCTTCACCCCGAGCGATCTCGAACAAGCCGCCGCCGGCTCAATGATTACCAAGGTGATCTACCTCGAGCATCCCGATCGCGCCGCCCCGACGGCGACGACGCCGGCCGAGCCAATCGAAACGGATGTCGGCGCTGAATGCGACGCTTTGCAACAGTCGTTCGATCTCGGCAGACCCGTGCTGATTGTGCGTATCGGCGAAAGAGCGATCAACGAAGAAGAGATGTTACGCAGCGCCATCCTCGGCACGCTGATGCCACCCGGCGAAAAATACCTCGCACCAGCACGAATGAAGCCTTTTTTGCCCTATAGCGGTTGGCAATTCGTCGACCCACACTCGGGGCCGCGTGCCGCCGAAGAAGAATGCGTCCGCGACGGCGGCGACCGCGGCGTGCGCGTCGGCCTAGATCCCAACGGCAAGCTCGTCGGTCTCGACGCCGAAGACACGGTTGCGGAATACACCGACGCTCAAGGCCGCAAGCATGTCTCCATCTCGAATCGCGTCTGCCTCTGTACGCCGCGCTACGCCGTCCTCCGCTGCGTCCTTCCGCTCGGTCGTTTCGATACCGTCCTAAGCCCCGGCGGTTTGCGCGATGTGGCTGCTCAACAACTCGTTCGCGCCCGTCAGCCGAGTTTGGTGACCGAGCAGTTCGACCAAATGAATTCATTCGTCGGCCGCAAGAAACCGAGCGGCACGCAATTGACGACCGGCCCCGGCATTTTGAAACACCTCGACATCCTCAACGCCGAGCAAATTGACCTTGGCCTCGCCGCCGCCATCGGCGGCAAAGGCCCGCGAACTCTATCGGAACTCGAACGAATCCGTCTCGCCAAGCAAATGGAGTTCGCACTGGACGTAATCAGCCAAAAGCGACCGAGCGGCGTCGAGCAAGTCGCCGGTCCCGCCGTCGTCGGCCGCGTCGAGGGTGGCCCGATCGTCATCAAAGCCATCGCCGAAATCCGCGACTACACCTGCATCTGCAACGAGGAAGCCCGCCTACCCGACAAACCGCTGACCCTCTGCAAATGGGCTGACCGCCAATCCGCCCAGCCCGGCGACATCGTGACATTTACCCTGCGCTACACCAACCAAGGCGGCCGCCCAATGACCGACATCGCCGTCTCCGACAGCCTGACCACACGCCTCGAATTCGTGCCCGGCTCATCCCAGTCCGATCGCAATTCCGTCTTCACCCTCCAAGACAACAAAGCCGGCTCATCCATCCTGCGTTGGGAGATCACCGGAACTCTCCAACCCGGCGCAAGCGGCATCGTCCGCTTCAAGGCTAAGGTACGTTAAGCCAAGTTCGCAGTGAAGCGTTCGGAAAGAATGAGATGGACCTGGCCAATGATAACGCTTTAGGTGCCATGCTTCCGTACTCGAAAGCATGCTTTGGAGTACCATAGCATGCACGAACGCACTACCGTCCGCATTCGTTCCGGGCACGCTTATTTGTTTCCCATCTCGCTTGTCGAGCACACAGTTCGGAAGCCGCCAAAGAAGACGAACTGTCTCGAGGTATAACACCTTCCAAGCCCCCCAATGTTCCGCGCGGAACATTGCTCACCGACCGTCGCGTCAAAAATGCACACGACCTTGGCGCGACGGTCTGCTAACACAACCACTTGGCATCATAGATTTTGCGCTGCCGCCCGGACCGTCGCGCAACATTCGCGCATGGTACCCCCCTGGCGCTTGGCATCATGCTTTCGAGTACATCCCCCGTTGTGGCACGGTCGCCCCCGTTGTGGCACGGTCACCCCGTTGTGGCACGGTCTCCGACCGTGCCACGCGCCCGACCGAAGGTCTCCCTTTCGCCGCGATCTCGTTGTACATTAGCGTACCGGATAAATAGCCTCCGAGTCATGGTACGATACTGCAAGTAGATTATCTGCACGATAATTTGCCGCGAGAAATTCATTGTTCGCAGAGCGATTGGCGATTTTCATCGGGGACGTAGTAGCATTCCGATGGGAACCATGAAGTCGATGTGCTCTTGACGGCCATCGTTTGGTGACGACACGGTTCAAGGAGACCTTCGGTCGGGGCGGGTGGCACGCTCGGAGGCCGTGCAACAACGCACGGACCGTGCCTCAACTGAGCTAGTGAGATGGCCGACTTGACCGAAAAATGCGTTGCCACCAACGCAAGGTTTCCGGTTTGACGACGGGGCAATTCCGTAACAGGCTCTCCAATCCTTTTTGGTCCGTCGGATGGCCACAGTCGCAGGGAGTTGTGATATCCGAATAGCGTAACTCCAGGCATTTTGGACACCGACCGCAACATCCACAGTAGGAAAGGTCACACTCAGAGCAGTTTGCGATAGGCTTCGATCTCTTTTGTCCGCAATGAGGGCATCGACCGCAGCCGGGGCAAACGATCCGTGTTAGCCGGATGACCGTCATGCAGCCTCGGCATTCGATGAAGGTGGATTCATCCATTTTGGTCCTTTCCCCTTCTCCTTGAGAACGAGCGAACCCCGTAGTGGCACGGCCTCCGACCGTGCCACTCGCCCCGACCAAAGGTCTCCCTTTCGCCGCGATTTCGTTGTACACTTGCTTACCGGATAAATATCCTCCGAGTCATGGAACGCTACAGCAAGTAGATTATCGGCACTTTTTCCAATAGGGACCCGTTAGAGACTCCTTGGAGTGCTACCTCATGGCAGTGCTGCCCACCACCCATCCTTCGCATGACACGCTGCAAGCCTTTGGCCAAGGGAAGCTCGATGACGGTCGCGCCGAGGCTGTTATTCATCATCTCGACAGCTGCGAGTCATGCTGCCAAGTGGTAGCCAACCAATGGGGCGATAGCTTTCTCAAACAATTGCGGGCGGCGCAGGGCGGCAAATCAGGAACCGCGGCTTCGCGCTCAGGCGTCGAACGTAACTCGCAAACGTTCAACACACCGGCGCCGACGATAATCCATGGCCTACCGCCGGAATTGGCGAATCATGAGCAATATGAAGTTCTCCGCGAGCTTGGTCGCGGCGGCATGGGAGTGGTCTATCTCGCGCGCAACAAGATGATGGATCGGCTCGAAGTTCTCAAGGTGATGAACAAGGCCCTGGTCGATCATCCCGGAGCGGCGGATCGGTTTCTACGCGAGATTCGCTCGGCGGCGAGGTTGAGTCATAAAAATGTTGTCTCGGCCTATTCGGCCTTGCACGTCGGCGATCTCATTGTTTTGACGATGGAATATGTCGACGGTGAGGATCTCACCAAAGTGGTCAAGTCGAACGGGCCTTTGCCCATTCCCAACGCCTGTTATTACATCCAGCAAGCTGCTCTGGGATTGCAACACGCGCACGAAAAGGGGATGGTCCACCGCGACATCAAGCCTCAGAATTTGATGCTTTCCAGAGGCGGGAATAAGCACATAATAAAGATTCTCGATTTCGGCTTGGCCAAGGCATCGCACGAAGGACAGGTCGACACAGAGTTGACGGGAACAGGAAGAATGCTCGGAACTCCTGACTACGTGGCACCCGAGCAGATCGTTGATGCTTCTCGGGCGGACATTCGAGCGGATATTTACAGTTTAGGCTGCACGCTTTATTATTTGCTTACCGGAGCGCCCCCGTTCAAAGGAAAGAATCTCTACGAGGTTCTTCAGGCACATCAAACGGGAAAAGTCCGTTTCGTCCGAGTGGTTCGCCCGGAAGTGCCGCCGGCACTGGCGCAAATCGTGACGAAGGCGATGGCCAAGGCACCGGGCCATCGCTTTCAGCAGCCGATCGACATTTTCCAGGCTCTTCTGCCATTTGTAAAGACGCCAGCCGCCGTGACTCATCAGACTCTCAAGCCAGCCCAAACCCGCGCAGCGCAACGCGCGCACCACAATTGCCGACAACTTTGGAGCATAAGTCATCCGGCCAACTGGAAGCGGACAGCGAGACATTAGGGGACGAAAGGGATCGTCAAAATAGGTCAAAGCGGACATGGATGATGGCGACGACCTTGGTTGGAATCTTCCTTACCGTGCTGGCTGGCCTATGGTCCAGCGGCGCCTTCAAACCCAGGATCAAGGACGGCACCCCGGTCGTCTTAGAGAATGTAGAAAGAATGCCCCTTAGGGCGGGACCTGAACACCCCGCCGCAGTCGATGTTGTGAAGAAACCGGAGAAGGATTTCTCTAATTCGATTGGAATGAAATTCAAATGGATTGACCCGGGGACGAATACAATGGGCAGTCCTGAATCGGAACAGGGTCGCCTAGCTTATAAAGCGCCACACAAGGTCAGGCTAACCAAGGGTTATTACTTGGGAGCGCATTTGGTGACGCAGGCACAATGGGAGGCCGTTTTGGGAAGAGAGGCCAATCAAAGCAGGTTCAAAGGAAGTGAGGAACAACTGAAACAGCAGCTTCCGGTCGATTCGGTGTCGTGGAACGATTGCCAGGAGTTTTGTCGGAAGTTGAGCACTATGGAGAAACGCAAATATAGGCTGCCGAGCGAAGCAGAGTGGGAGTATGCGTGCCGGGCGGGAAGCCAAACGCCTTTCTGGTGTGGAGAGACGATCACCACGGATCAAGCAAATTATAATGGCAATTACATAGATAATGCCGGGATCAAGAGTTCCTATCGAGAACGGACAACGCCGATCGATACCTTTAAGGCGAATCCCTGGGGCCTGCATGATATGCACGGAAATTTGTGGCAATGGTGCGAAGACTATTATGCAGCTTACCGAGTTGAGGATACCGACGATCCCATAAGGCTTAATAAAGAGGATTCAAGCTCTCGTGTGCTGCGAGGCGGCTCCTGGTTCAATGATTCGCTATTCTGTCGTTCCGCACATCGCTTCCGGGCCGAGTCGACGAGCCGTTACGACTATTTTGGCTGTCGGGTCGTTTACATCCCGGAGTAACAACTTCATCGTAGATAGCCTAGCGCTTGCCAGCGCTTGAGCGGTGTCGGCGCGCCCTGGCACCGAGTGGCCGGCCTTACTCCCTCTTCGCCCCCAACTTCGTCTTCACCGCTTCCATAATGCCTTTGATCTTCTCGGCCACATCCTTGTCCTTCAGGCTTTCGAGCAGCAGTATCGAGAACCGCTTGTACCCGATCACAGTCACGTCCGCCGATTTATCGGTGAGGTAACGGTCGAGGTCGGCCTGGCCGTCGAGGCATAACACGACATGCTTTAGTTTGAGATCGGCAGCCAACTTTTGTAGTTTCGCGGCTAGTTCTTCGCGCAGATCATCTGACTTCGCGTCACCGCCGACGATTTGCGGCAGCTTGTCACTGTAAAATGTGGCGGTCACATGAAGACGGGCGACGGGGTTCTTCTCAACAGCGGCGTCGAGCTTGCTCAACAAATCGAGAAGTTCCGGCTTGAATTCGAACTCCTTGACGAAGATTAGGATTGCCGGGTCGAGATTGTATTCGCTGACTGGGCAGTGATAAAGCCCCTTGACGTCCTGGTCCTTGTTTCGAGAATCGACGCGACTTTCGCCCCAGGGGCCGGTCACATTGTACGGGTGAAACGGCCCAGGCGGGTTGTCGCCAATCTTGAGCGCGCCTTTGGTCTTCTCCTTATCCTGGCCGGCGACCGGCCGAGACTGGGATAGCACGCAAGTCAAAGCCAGGCCCAGAATTAGAAAGCGAATCATGGTGCGCAACCTCGCAAAGCGACTCTCGTCAACCAAGTTAGGATGCCGTGGTCTCGGTGTTCTGTCAAGCGCCGCGATCGAGTGCGTGAAAATAAGCGATCGAGCAGACGCTGCAAACCCGGCATCCGCGGTCACACCGCATATTGCGGGCTGAAGGACGCTTGCACATCGAGATCAAGGCCATCGAATGCGCCGTTGCGCCATTTCTCGACGGCTTGAGCGGCCATCGCGGCGTTGTCGGTACATAGGGACATTGGTGGGATGATCAACTCGACGCCGCGCTCGGCGGCCATTTTTTCCAGGCCTTGCCGCAAACATTGGTTCGCCGCGACGCCGCCGCCGACGGCGAGTCGAGTTAGGCCGGTCTGTTCCAACGCTTGGCCCGCTTTGGCCACGAGTACGTCGACGACCGCTTTTTGAAAGCTTGCCGCCAGATCGGCACGCCGTTGATCCGCCGGCGGCGGCTCTTTGGGCCGTGGGCCATCTGGGCCAGCGAGCGCATAGAGGACCGCCGTCTTGAGACCGCTAAAGCTGAAATCAAGCCTTGGCTCGTGTATGAAAGACCGAGGTAACTTGACGGCCAGGGCATCGCCCTTCGCCGCCTCGCGCTCCACTGCGGGGCCGCCGGGGAAGCCTAGACCGAGAAGGCTGGCCACCTTATCGAACGCCTCCCCCGCCGCATCATCGATCGTCGCGCCCAAAAGTCGAAACCGTAACGCATCTTCGCAATGAAAAAGGCTCGTGTGTCCGCCGCTCACGACGAGCCCGACGCATGGAAAGATGTCTCGCCCCGCAGCGAGACGACAGGCGTAAATATGCCCCGCGACATGATTTACGCCGATCAACGGCACATCGAGCGCAAGCGCCAACATCTTCGCCGCGCTCACACCCACAAGAAGCGCTCCGACCAGCCCAGGCGTATGATGAACCGCGATGCAGCCAATCTCTTGCAATGAAATTTTCGCCCGCCGCAGCGCCTCTTCAATGATCGGCAACAAACGCTGAAGATGCGCTCGCGCCGCAACCTCCGGCACAACGCCGCCAAAGCGCAGCGTGTAGCTCGGTCTGCGAGGCGACCACGCTCGAAAGAATCACCGGCTCGTCCGTGAAGACCGCCGCGGCCGTCTCGTCGCAGGATGTTTCGATACCAAGAAAGAACATAGATAACCGATTCCAGTCTCATCCGGAGAGTTGAGTTCAGACGAGGGAGTGCGATCAACTGACGAAATCTGTCAGATGATTACGTACGACGGTCGCCGAAGTTGAGATATTGAGTTCGACTCAGCGGAGAAGAGGAGCACGGGGCGACCAGAGAACTGCGGACGCCAGCCACGCCGGTAAAATTGGCCGTACACCTATCGCGGATTTGGCCTCACCCGGTTGGTCTCGCCGCGTGCAGGAGCACATCGGACAGCCTCGCGCTAATGCCCATCCAGACTAAATTTACGGGTGGCACAGACATTCCTGTCTGTGCTGGAACCGACAAATGGGCCTTTTGCTGCACAGACAGGAATGTCTGTGCCACCCGTAAATTTAGTCTAGAAGGCGCGCCAGATTACTTTCCGGGCGGCGTCCAGATTGGGTCGAACTCGACGCCGTCGTTAATCAACATCGACGATGCGCGGGATAGGATTAGCAGTAGCGGTCCGTCACCCGTATGCCGCTCCAGAAGGGCGCCGGCCATGCGGGCGGCTTCGGCGAAGCGGCCTTTTTCTAATGCTACGAGCGCTGCATTGGAAGCCTCGAAAAACTCGAGTCTGGCTGGACTGACATTTCGTTCTACTTCAAACAGCTCCACTGGCTCCGCGATATTGGTTACCTTGGTTTGGCAGATGCGCCGGGCGATGAACTCGTTTCCGAGCTGACCGCAGCGTCTGTCCGGTGACCAAGAAGGGACGCTTCAAATATTTCGTCATCCCCTGAACACGGCTTGCCAGGTTGACCGTGCTGCCGAGCGCTCCGTATTTGAACTTGAATTGAGATCCGGTATTGCCGACCAACGCCTGGCCAGTATTGATACCGATGCCGATCTGGCACGGTTCTCCCGTGCACTTGCGCCATCGTTCGCTCAGCAAGGGAATCGCCTCGATCATGGCGAGACCTGCGCACGGCTCGGACAGCATGATCTGGCTGATGGGTCGGCACCACCCACATCGAGACAAGTTCATCGCCGATGTAATCCATCAATACGCCAGATGTAGCGAGTACGTCTTTCGATAATTCGTTCATCATGTCGCCGATCCAGCGGACGGTCTCGGCTGGGCCGATTCGTTCGCTAATTCGGCTGAAGCCGCGCACATCGGCGAACAACAAACTGACTTCAGCTTCTCGCCCTTCAAGCAAGCCAGGGTCTTTGGTCAATTCATCCGCTAATTCGCGTGAGAAGAATTGCGCAAAGCGCGATTCGGCCTGTACCGCCTTTCTTTGATGCTCCTGACGGGCCATGCCGGTGGCGATCGCGCTCGCCAACATTTCGACCAATAGTGCTTCGGGTTTCCCTATCGACTGCAGCAATGAACCCAACTTGATCCGCTTGTCACCATAAAGAACGCCAACCACCTCGCCGGCGGCATCGAAGATTGGGGCGGCGACAACGGTCGATAGCTGGCTCAAAACGATCGATGACATTGAGCTGTTGCAGTCATCGTTCATCCAAAAGGTCCGCTTCTCCGTGCGAACACGATCCAAAACGGTTCGGCTCGGGGCGGATATGGCCTCGTTAAGTGGGTATCGTGCAGCTTCGCTCCACGCTCCGTCGCGGCAAAGGAAAACGCGACCGCCATCCATTCCGACGATGTCGACGAGCGCGGACGCCGCGGCTGGAATGAAATCCGATGAGGAAAGGGTTCGCTGAAATACCGACGCCGTTGTTTGCATCCAGCGAACGAGGTCGACGACTTGCCCGGAGGCCGCCGTCGGCGCAGCGGGAGGGGACTTTTTTTCCTTGGTTGAGCTGATTGGCGGCGTCGGCCGGGTGGAGAACACACCGGTGTCGTTGTCGTCGGCCACGCGCATCACGCAATCTGGAAAGCGGATCTCGAATGGCAGCTGCTGGTCGATTTTCGTCCCACCTTGGATTCGATCCACCGAGCCGGATTTGATCTGAAGGGCGGACCGTGTCAAGTTGTGAACGCCCGTGCGCGATTGATTTAGCGGCTCCAGCCGAACGGCGTGACGGGAATAGTCCTTTTTCTCCGACGGCGCAATGATGACGCGAGCGGGTTCGCTCCCGGTGGGCGGGACGAACTGAAACGGCCCCGGTTCATTTCTCTCGATTGATTGGCGCCCCACCACTACGGAGGCGTTGGTCCTGAATTCCGCACATCGCTTATCGTCGACCATGATTTGAATTCGCACGGCACTACTCCCTTTGAATTCACTCGGCCTTGGTGAACCGGGCACGTCGGAAGGCGAAGAAGGCCGCCAACTAACCCGTCTTTCAGTCGTTGTTAGGCTAGGTCTGTAAACTAATACGGCCGACGCTCGCAAACCTGCGAGCGCGCTACACACTTTTTTGGTTTTTTCCTTCGGCGAAGCAACGCCGCCAAAAGTAAAGAAATTGAGACGCAGGTTTTGCACCCAGGAACGTATTAAGTGATGAATGATGCGAGTGCCGACCGAACGAGCGTCACGCTACTCGGAAAGCTACGGTACCACCCTGGCGACCAGTCGGCGTGGCGCGACTTCGTGCTCCGTTATGGGCCGCGCATTCAGCAGTGGTGTCTTCAGCGGAACTTGCAATTGGCCGATGCACAAGATGTGACGCAAACTGTCCTGCTAAAGATTTTGGAGAAGATGGGAAGTTTTGAATACAACCCGTCGTTGAGTTTTCGCGCCTGGCTCAAAACCGTGACCATGAACGCCACCACCGATTACCTGGCTGCCCTCATGCACAGGACAGGCCGGGCCGACCGAACCATCGGTGACTTGCTGGAAAACGTCGCGGCGCAAGAGGATCTGGCACGACGAATGGAGGAAGAATTTGACCTCGAATTGCTCGAACAGGCAATGGCGCACGTTCGACTGCGCGTCGCTCCCCAAACCTGGGAAGCGTTCCATCTGACAGCAATTGAATGCTTGCCGGGAGTCGATGTCGCGGCACGTCTGAAAATGCGGCTCGCCACCGTTTACACAGCGAAGAGCCAGGTCCAACGGCTCATCCGCGAGGAAATTGCGCGGTTGGAAGTATGAAATTTGGGAAAGGCTCGCAGCGCCGATGTATCGGTTCGTTGCAACTGCCGTTTGGGAGACTCTATCTCAATTTGGCCGCTTCCCAAGGGATGCGGCTGGATAGCGCGCGGGAGTTGTGTGTGTACGCGCAATGCAATCTATTAGGACGGTTCGGAAAGAATGAGATGGACCGGCGCCAGGGGGGTACCACACACGAATGTTGCGCGCGACGGTCCTGCGGCACGGCGCAAAACCAACGCTATCAAGTGGTTGCGTTCGCTGACCGTCGCGCCAAGGTCATGTGCATTTTTGGCGCGACGGTCGGCACGCAATGTTCCGCGCGGAACATTGGAGGGCTTGGACGGTGTTATGCCTCAAGTCAGTAATTAAGCAGAGAAGCATTATTGATTGCGCCTTGGGACAGTCGCAATCAACAGTGCCCGCCTCGAATCATGCTGGTGAGATAGAGCCCGTTTGGAGCGCAACAAAATCATGACCTCGTGCCCGCCAGCGTCCGCATTGCAAAACTTTGTAGCTGATCGACTCGGCGAGACGGATCGGGCCGGGCTGGAAGCGCATCTCGAAAGCTGTCCTCACTGCGGCGAGGCGTTGGATCAGCTAACACAGGACCCCCTTTTGGTGCCGCTTCAAACGCGTGGCGCTTGCCTTCCCTTAGAATCCTCGCTGGTCGATCACGTAGTCTCCAATGCGGGTCAAGTGTTACACGGCTCCAAGATCGCGCTCGTTCCTGGCCGCACGCAACTGACCGCCGATTTTCCGATCGTCGCCGGCTATGAAATTCAAGGTATCTTAGGGCGCAGGCATGCCGGAGTAGTCTACCGGTCGCGGCAGCTATTTCCGAGCCGGCCCGTCGCCTTGAAAATGGTACTGGCCGGCGCTCACGCGGGCTCGCGCGAACGCGATCGCTTCCGTGTCGAAGCGGAAGTCATCGGTCGACTGCAACACTCGAATATCGTCAGGCTTTACGAGATTGGTGAGAGCGATGGTAGATCGTATCTCGCCCTGGAGCTGATCGAAGGCGGCGATTTGCGGGATTGGCTGAAAGCCGGGCCGCAGCCGATTCCCGCCGCGGCACGCCTGATCGAGACGCTCGCATATGCGGTGGACGCTGCTCATCAGCGCGGCATACTGCATCGCGATTTAAAGCCAAGCAACATCTTGTTGCAACGCAAAGACACAACGTCGTCCGACGGCGCTAACCGCCATCCGATGGTTCAATCGGATCATTTCTCGGATCGGCCAAGCCTGGACCATGTGATTCCGAAAATAACCGACTTTGGCCTCGCCAAGATCCTCAGCAGCGAGGCGCATTCTGATTTCAACGATCCCAAGACGCGGACCGGCGACATACTCGGTACACCGGGTTATCTGGCGCCAGAGCAGGCTTTGGGAAACACGCAGGCCATCGGTCCGGCGGCGGATATTTACGCCCTCGGTGCCATTCTCTACGAACTACTGACCGGGCGACCACCCTTTTGTGCGGACAATCCCTACGACGCTATCCTTCAGGCAGTCCACGAGGAGCCGCTTTCCGTAACACGCCTGCGAGCATCCGTGCCACGCGATTTGACGACCATTGCGCAAGTGTTTAGAAAAGAAACCAGCGGATCGCTACGCCACAGCTCGTGCCCTGGCAGAAGACCTAAATCGCTTCCTTACTGACCAACCAATTTTGGCTCGCCCGCCGTCGGCGCTGGACCGGTCCCGCAAATTTGTGCGTCGCCACAAAAGTCTGGTAGCGAGCGTCCTGGCGATCATGATCGCGCTCCTTATAGGCAGTTCCGTGGCGATTCTCTTTGCCTTCAAAGAAGCTAAGGAAAGGCTGGCAGCCGACGAGAATGCACGTCAGGCCAACATTGCTCGTGCCCAAGCTATTCGCGAGGCCTACAAGGCGCGGCTGGCTGCCGCCCTGGCGGCTCTCACGGCCCGCGACTACGCGGAAGCTGCGCTGGAACTCGACGCCACCGCCGAAGAATTGCGTGGTTGGGAATGGCGCTACCTGCAAAGACGGCGCCTCGACGAGAGCCCTAAAGTTCTAAACTTGGCCAATCGCTTCAAGCCCGTTTATGACCTGTTGTCCATTGGCAAGCGCGTGGTCGCGCTGGTCGCCTTTGAAGACAAATTCGCTCTGGTCGATACGACCACGGGCGCCCTAATCAACACTTTACCCAAGGGACGCGTTGCTCAAGCAGGCGCAACGCGGGCAGGCGCAGTCGTTATGATTTACGAACCGGGTGAGCCTCTCACTTTTGTTGATAGTTCCGGAAAAAACACAAGTTCAGAGGTTTCCTTCGATATTGGCGCGGCAAGATTCGCTGTTAACCACGACGGAAATCACTTGGCGGTTGCCTGGAAAACAGGCGGCACAAAGGATCGCATCGAGATAAGGCAATGGCCAGCGGGTAGGATCCTCCGATCGCTACCTGGCGTCACTGGAGTAAACGACCTAAGCTTTACCGCCGACGGTAAATCTCTCGCCGCCGCGTGTGACGACGGCAGTGTTTACCTTTGGCAGTTGCAATCGGAGACGGCCGCGCTCGTTCTCAATGGCCATAACAAACTTGTGCGCGGCGTGGAGTTTCGACCCGATGGAAAAGTCCTTTTATCCTGGGGCCAGGACGGGACGATTCGGCAGTGGAGCGTCCCAGACGGCAAGCCTATCGATTCTCGGCGCGGCCATAATTCCCAGGTTTTCGCAGCACGCTACAGCGACGACGGTCAATGGATCGTTTCTGGTGGTGAGGACCGACGAATCCGCCTTTGCGCGCGAGCGGTGGTGACGCCGTCGCGGTGCTGCCCGGACATTCCCTCGGTGTTCGGCAGGTTCTGTTTGATCCAGAGGGGACTGCGCTGGTTTCGGCAAGCCCCGATCAGACCATTCGCACCTGGACTTCGCCGAGCCAGATTGACCCGCATGTTTTACAAGGTCACAGGAGTTACGTTTATCCTGTCGCTTACGGCCCAGACGGTAAATGGTTCGCCTCTGGTGGGTGGGACAATGTGATACGCCTCTGGGACGCCGCCAGCGCGGAGCCAATCGCTGTACTCGGCGGTCACTCACATTTTGTGGCTTGTTTGGCGATAAATCGGGATGGGTCTCGGTTGGTAAGTCGCTCACGCGATGAATCTCTGCGAATATGGGATACGGCCACCGGTGCGATGCTCCACAAAGTGGTGGACCATGGACTCGAGGGTTTTTTTCCGGAGACTGTGGTCATCAGCCCGGACGAGTCATGTGCCGTCTATGGCTGCAAAGATCAGGTGTGCTTTTGCGATCTGGCTACAGGCGAGTTCCGGAGCGGATTCTCCGTCCCAGAGGCGGGCAACATTCGGCAAGTGGTGTTTAGCAACGATGGCCGGCAAATGGCCCTCGGCGGCTCGGCTCCGTTTCTAGGCCTGGCCGATCCAAACACAGGCGCGATTCGGCATGTTTTGCACGGCCATGACGGGCGATGCAACGCCATCGGCTTTAGCCCTGATGGCCTCAGCCTGGTCTCCGCCGGCGACGACATGGTCGCGCGGACCTGGAACACCGTTACCGGAAGCCTGAAAAAGGAGCTGCGCGGGCACACCGAACAGGTATTCGCTGCGATATACCACCCGGACGGAACGCGCATTGCCACAGCCGGACGCGATGGCTCCATCCGTATTTGGGATGCCGAAACCGGTGAGGAATTGCTTCGGCTGCAGGGACATTCAGGATACGTTTTCTCACTAGCGTTTAGTCCCGACGGCAGCACATTGTTATCCGGGTCCGGAGACAGCACTCTGCGATTGTGGGACACGCTGCCGCTAACCCGCCGCATGACGGCCCGGCGCGAAGCTCAAGATCTCCAGCCCGCTGCCGATCTGTTAGTTACAAAGTTGTTAACGGATTTGCGCGACCCAAAGACGGTGATTAAAACCATCCGATCGGACACGTCGTTAAATGGGGCAATGCAACAATCGGCCTGGCATGCACTGCTACGCCGCGTAATGCAATCAAACTGACTATGTAGCAGATTTCGACCCGTTCCTCACCGATCTCCCTGCAAGTAGGCGAATAAATCGCGCAACTGCTGATCGTCCAGTGGGTCCAGCAGCTTTTCGGGCATGATTGAATTGGGCACGGCTCGTAGTTCCTCGATCTTGTCTCGGGCGATGCGCGTGCGTACGTCATTGGCATCCAAGAGTGTCACGAAGTCCGGTGTCGACTCCATAAGCAGTCCCGAGACAAAACGGCCATCCTTCGTTTCGACGGAATGTGTCACATATTCTGGTCGAATGACCAAACTCGGATCGACGATATTGGTGATGAGCCAGCCGCGGTTCTTGCGGTCAGCCGTTGTCAGATCGGGACCAATTTTTTTGCCTTCGCCAAATAGAGTATGACACGTCGCACAGGTCTTCTGAAAGACCAGCTTGCCTTTTTCGGCATCGCCTTTTCCTTTGGAAAGAATGCCATTGAGACTAGCGATGCGCGCCTGCTTTTCGCCCGAAGTCGCCGGTCCGATTTTCCCGTAAAGTTTCTCGACGCGCTTCGTGAGGGATTCATCCTTGAGTTGCATTATTCGCACAAGCTGATTGAGCGGTAGTTCCTTGGCCGCGATACGCCCGGCTTCGATCTCCGTGAGGAGCAAAGCAGCTCCGGTAGGTCGGCCACAGAGGAAGCCTTGTACCTGAGCCTTCAAGGATGCCGACAATCGAAAATACGACTTGAGAACCGCAGGCGCTATTGTAGATTCATTGAAATTCTGTAGCCCAGACAGAGCAGCGGCGCGAAGCATATCTGTCAATGCCGTTTGCCACACGTTGAGAAGTACCGGAACGCACTCGGGTTTGTTGGTCTCGGCAAATGTCTCAACCATGCTGGCACGATCCGACTCGCTGTTTTTCCGATCGCCGAGAAATGCACTCGCCCGCCGGAACGCGGAAGCGTCGTTGAGCCGCAAGCCCAGGCGGAGCAGTACCAGCGAATCAGGGCTTGCTTTTTCCAGCTCCATGAGTTGCTTATGAAATGAGAACGGTACTTTTTCGAGGCGGCGACCTACTAACCCCATTTCGAGGCCACGCAATAAAACATCGAGTTCCTCGGAACTTCCTGCCTGGCTCAACAATGTGGCCCAAGCCATTTGATCAGCATCGCCTCGTTGGGACGCATAACGTCGCATGAGCCGCTCGAGTATGAAACGCTGTACAATCGGAGACTTTCTTACTTCTCGCCGCGCCATCAGGGCCAGGACTCGGTCACGGTCATCGATAGCCCTGTTCTCTAGCCCCCACCAAAGCAACAGGGGAATATGCGGATCGTTTACGTCTTCGTCATGCTGAAGCAACCGTGCCAGAAGATCAAATGTAAAATCTCCAGGCGGCAACCGTTTGCAGGTACACGCCAATTGACTGCGGACGACAGGGCTTGTTTCCCGCGCAGCCAATTCAATGATTCGCTGCATCAGTTTCGGCTCTATTTGCCCGGCATCGCCGAGCAAACGCACGGTCCAAGCGCGTACATCTTCATTCGCGTGGTACAACAGTTTCAATACGTAGTCGGATTTGAACCCTCCCGTGGTATAAAGCGCCCACAACGACTCAAGGGCCAGATCTCCCACGTCGGTGTCGATGTTCTTCCGCAACATCGGCAAGACTCGGCGATCCTGCCGCTCCGCCAAGAGCTGCCGCGCTGTGGCACGAAACCAGTTGTTCGGATGAGAAAGAAGATTGACCAATTCCACCGATGACAAAGAGCTCAAATTCAACGGAGGTATGCGCTTCGTTCCAACAGCTTCCACTTTATAAATACGTCCATTGGTCTTGTCCCAATTATCAACCGGGTCCACATGATTGGTGCGCCGATCGTACCAGTCGACGATATAGACGGATCCGTCCGGCCCCGTCAAGCAATCGATCGGTCGAAACCACGTATCGTTGGCGACCAGAAAATCGCCGCCATGCTGGGCCGTGAAACTGGAGCCTTGCCGCTTCAGAGTATGCCAATAGACCGCGTTCGATAACAAATTCGCCGCGATATAGACACCGTCATACTCTCTGGAATAGCTGCCGCCCTGGTAGATAATACCACCACAGGTAACATGGCCGCCTTTGAAATTCTGGTAAGGTACATGCTCGAAGTAGCCATAGGCATGAGGATTGTGCAGCGGTCCGTGCTTGCCGAAGCCCTTGACATAGTAGGCGCCCTGTACCTGGTGCAACATCGCTTTGCCGCCGTAGTTAGTCCCGGCAATGATGTTGCCGTGACGGTCAAAATCGAGGCCCCAGGTGTTGCCGCCGCCTTCGGAGAACAGCTCAAACTGCTTGGTGAGAGGATGATAGCGCCAAATTCCCTGTTGGAACTCAATCGGTGGCGCAGCGCTATCGGCCGGATTGCGAATCATCGCCGTCACGGTGCTGCCTTGAGCACCATAAAGCCAGCCATCCGGCCCCCATTGCAGCGAGTTGCCGACGGCGTGCGCATCCTCCATGCCAAAGCCAGTCAGCAAGACTTCTGGATCGCCGTCCGGCACGTCGTTGCCGTCTCGGTCCGGATAAAAAAGCAAATAGGGCGCCTGTAAGACAAACACGCCGCCATGCCCCAGGCACATGCCCGAAGCGAGGTTGAGACCTGTGACGAAATCCTTGGCCTTGCGATAGTGCCCGTCTCCGTCCGGATCCGAAAGAATAGTGATCCGGTCAGCCCCTTTGGGCCCACGCGGCGGCGGCTCCGGTAGCCGATCATAGGCAGTCCGCAAATACTGATCGACCACAACCGGTTTGAGGCCAGCGGGGTTCGGATATTGCAAATACTGAATGACCCAAATCCGACCGCGGTCGTCGAACGAAATCGTCACCGGTTGTCGAATCATCGGCTCGCAGGCGACGAGACGCACCCGAAACCCCTCGGGCACCTGCATGCGTTTGAGGGCCTCGGTTGGCGTGAAGCCTTGGCCCTCGGCACGAACATGGGACACGACGAAGAGCAAGAGTGTGAAGATGAGGCGCTTCATAAAAAGATACCGCTCGACGTGGGACCAGTCGTTAATAGAATCGCAACATGGCTGATTCATCTATTATTGCTGTAAATCCAGCTCGTGGCCGCTCCCTGCTTACGCTGGGGCTTCTTCTCACCGCTGGCGGAATACTGGCTTACATCATTCAGATATTTGCCGAGCGTCTTTCGGCGCCCTGGTATTTGCCGCTTTCGGGGACTATCGGAGCGGCCCTCCTCATCGTCTCCCTGAGGCAACGGCGAACTATCTGGCGCCGCTTGGCGCTCATCGCCGTCCTTTGCATAACCGGCTCGGAATGGACGTATCTTCTGGTTACGCGAGTTCCCGCTTATTCAGGTCCGGCCACAGCTGGAAAAGCATTTCCGAACTTCGAGACCCTTCGGGCCGACGGTACGCCGTTCACGCAAGCTAATTTAGTGGGAAATCAGGAGACGGTCATGGTTTTCTTTCGTGGCCGATGGTGACCGTTCTGTATGATCGAGCTAGTTAAGCTCGAACGTCGTCACGAAGACTTCGAACGCCGTAACGTTCGTGTCGTCGTTGTGTCGATGGAAGGTCTTCAGGACGCTCAGAAGACGCAAGCCCAGTTTTCGCATCTTGTGGTACTCGCCGACGAGGGCCGCGGTTTGTCGCAGGCCGTCGACCTAATCCATGTCCATGCTCGCTCGAACGGCGACGACGCGGACACGCCGACTACCATTCTCGTCGATCGAGGCGGAATCGTCCGCTGGGTCTATCGGCCGGCTGAAGTCATTTCCAGGCTTTCGCCAGACGATATATTGGAGGCGCTAGAAAAACATCTTCCGAAATCGCCATAAGTTGATCGGTAGTCAACTCAGAAAATAGGTTCGATGTCGCGTGAATCCTGCCAAGCTTTTTGTGCCTTTGAGGATCGTTTCTTTTCTGGGCTCTACCGCCGTTTCTTTTTTGCGTCATGTCAATCGCACGCGTGCCTGGGACCTGCAAGCAATTCGCGTGCAGCCCAAGGAGCGAGCCCGATTAGAGCTTCGCGGCGTCGTTGATGAGTCGGTTCAGCGCTATGCAGTCTGGCGACGTAGCTTGCTGTTTATCGCGACAATTCCCACTCTGATCAGCGCTATGCTTTCGACACAAAACATGATCGGCGCCGGTTTCGATGAACTCACGGTTTTTGGCGTCGTCGATACGATTGCCGAAAACCTTGTGCGCTATGTCATTCCGATCACTGCGTTTCTGGTCGCACTCAATTGGACGCGGATGCGTTGGTCCGCGCATCTATTACTCCTGAGCTGGGCCTTGACTTTTCTGACACCATTCTTGAGTGCCGCGCTCCCAGTCGCCTGGTGGATGCAAGGCAACCCAACCGAGCAAAAATTCTCTTTCCAAGTTTTTTTCATCTCCTGGTTCGCTGGCCTGGCCTTTTTTGTCACGATGTTGCCAGCGGTCTTGTCACTATTGCCAGCACTCTTGCGGGCCTCCCTGCGAATCAAGACCCTATTGCCCGCATCCCTTATTCCCGGTTGGCTTCTCGTGAGCGTCGCTCCCTTTCACATGTTATTTTGGTTGGTAGCCCTTCTTAGTCTGAACTATTTCACCGGCAATCTGTTGCTGTTGCTCGGCGTCCTATGCTGGTTCGTGCGCACGATGATTTTCGTTTTTCGTGGCCATGTTTTCATTCGCTCGCTTACAACCGCGGAAGATTACTGCCGTATGCGAAACATAAAACGCATGGTCAACGTTTGCGTCGCCCTGGCTTTCGTGTTCCTTTTACTCTATTTGATGACGACAAAAATTCTGGGCCACACACTGGTAGGCGTCGTCCCGGACAACTGCTTCCTTACCTACGTCTACAAAGCCGAGGATCCCGATCAGGACCTCGAGAAAGCCTTTGAAAAAACGACGGCGCTGTTTTGCATATTTGACTCGTATCTGTTGCAATTCATTGTCGATTGGTTCGGTCGAACTCTATTTGCCACGGTGGTTTTCTCAGATCTTCTTCTACGGGTGACGTTATCCGTCTGGCGCCGAGAGCAACAGTTTCACGAGTCGGCGGCGGCCGTCGCTTACGGCCGAAGCATGGACGGCGTCGATCAGTTCCTCGGTCATAAACCCGAATGAATCGCAATCGGTCCGTGATGAAATCTCATTGCTCGCACCAGCCAATACGATAAAGTCGGTACATGAACCGATAATGGCCCCTTTTCCCTTGCGGTGACACTTCCATGCGACCATTGCGAACGCCCCTAGCCATGCTCTTTTTCTCCACCATCACCGCCATCTGCGCCGCCGACCCCTTGCCCAATACAAAACCTCTGACCGACGACGGCGACCTCGCTCGGAAAATGGTCGACGGCGTTCATGCTTACCTCGACCACGAACTCATAGCCTCGATCGCCGAGCGGAAAAAAATGTGGAGCCTGGATCGCACGACGGCCAAGTCGTTTCTCGCGTCCGTGCAGCCGCACCGCGAACGGCTTCAAAAGATTCTTGGCGTTGTCGACTCTCGCCTACCACCGAAATTGGAGTACGTCGGCGGCCCGGATGATCCGGCACTCATTGCCGAAACCAAAGACTACAAGGTATTCAACGTTCGTTGGCGTGTACTTCCTGGAGTCGACGCAGAGGGGCTCCTTTTGGAGCCTAAAGGCAAGATATTGGCCAATGTCGTTGCCATTCCTGATGCGACTCAGACTCCCGAACAAATTGTTGGGCTCGCGATCGGACTGGAGCAAAATCAACAGTTTGCCCGCCGTCTGGCGGAGAACGACTGCCGGGTACTGGTTCCCGTCCTCATCGATCGAGGCGATGATTTCTCGAGCAACCCGGCGATCAAGCGTCAAACGAATCTGCCGCACCGCGAGTTTGTCCACCGCATGGCGTATGAAATGGGTCGAACGTTGACAGGTTACGAGATCCAAAAAGTGCTATCTGCCGTCGACTGCTTTTGTCGAGAAAAGGACCATGCCCCGATTGGCGTGGTTGGCTACGGCGACGGCGGGAGACTTGCTTTTTTGAGTGGCGCCATAGACACACGAATTCGATCGACTGTGGTATCGGGCTACTTCGGTCCGCGCGAACAAATGTGGGATGAACCGATCGATCGAAATGTGTGGGGTTATCTACGTGAATTTGGAGATGCCGAGCTAACGGCATTCTTCGCTCAACGATCGCTGGTGGTCGAGCATGCACAGCAGCCCAAAGTGGAAGGTCCGCCACCGCCACGGCCGGGCCGCGCCGGCGCTGCGCCAGGTCGACTTGTCACGCCTACAGAAGAGGTGGCCAAAAAAGAGTGGGACCGTGCCAAGGATTTCCACTACCTCGCGGACGCTGGCTATCGATCTGGCTATGGGTTGTGGCACGGCACCGACGGTTATATTGGCACCATATCGATGCAGGAACGATTCCAGCCGGACAAAGTAACAATCAAGCCATCGGGGACGGCTCCGGCCCCGCTCCATAACCCGATCGACGCAGCCGCACGCCAAAAGCGTCAGTTCGATCAGCTTGTCACATACACACAGAAGCTTTGGCGTGACAGCGATGCAACGCGACGAGATTATTGGAAGAATGCCGACGCTACGTCTACCGAATCTTGGGAAAAGACAACGCAATCTTATCGCGACTATTTCCATGAAGAGGTCATCGGCAAGTTACCTGAGCCGACGATGCTCCTCAACCCGCGGACTCGGCAGATGTATGACGAACCCAAATGGACCGGGTATGAGGTAATGCTCGACGTCTATCCCGATGTCTGTGCCTATGGTGTCCTTTTGTTGCCGAAAGACCTGAAACCGGGCGAGAAACGGCGAGTGGTCGTCTGTCAGCACGGCCTGGAAGGTCGATCGACAGATATAACGAACCCCAAGGAAACGACAAGATTCTACAGATCGTTTGGCGCCCGTCTTGCTGATCTGGGATACATCGTTTATGCACCTCAAAACCCGTACATCGGCCAGAACCATTTTCGCCAGATTCAACGAAAAGCTCAGCCGCTAAAGCTATCGCTCTTCAGCTTCATTGTCCGGCAACACCAGCGCACCATTGATTGGCTCGAAACGCTACCCAATGTCGATGCGAAGCGGATTGGATTCTACGGTATTTCCTATGGTGGCAAGACAGCCATGCGTGTGCCGGCCATTGAAAAGCGCTACGCTCTCTCCATTTGCTGCGCGGATTTCAATGAGTGGATCGGCAAGAATGTATCCGTGGATTTCCCCGGTAGTTATTTGTGGACGAATGAATACGACATGTATGAATTCGATCTCGGCAACAAATTCAACTATGCGGAGATGGCCTACTTGATCGCGCCCCGGCCATTCATGGTCGAGCGCGGCCACGATGACAATGTGGGTATCGACGAAATGGTGGCCTGGGAATATGCCAAGGTCCGCTACCTTTATGCCAATAAGCTGAAAATTCCGGAGAGAACCGCGATCGAGTTTAGTCCGGGAGGACATCAGATATTTTTGAAGGGAACGCTCGCGTTTCTTGAGAAGCATCTTGGCAAGCCATGAAATGCGAAGGGGAGTCGGCGTTAAGGCGACTCCCCGCGATCTAACTCGGTAAATAACCGATCGTGATTGTGATTAACCGCGCGGCACCAAAACCGGTGCTGGGCTCGGAGCCGGAATCGCCTCGCCCACTGGCCGCGGCGCAGCCGGCAAGGTAGCTGGCGCAGTTTGGAGAACTGGGGCCGGTTGGACTACGACCGGTGCCGGCACGACGTAGACAGGCGCTGGCGTCGTATAGACGACTGCTGGAGGCCCGACGACCACTACGCCCGGATAATACGGACGATAGTAGTAAGGGCCAGGGACTCCGATTCCCACACCGATCCCGATCCGCACGCCGCCGGCCTGCGCTTGACCCAATGAAAGGGCCAAAATCGCAAAGGTAGCCAAGCCGATCATTCGTTTTGCCATCATGAAGAGGTCTCCCATGTTGCGTCGCGCTGGTCTCGGTCCGAAAGGGTCGGGCCACGCGATCGCGCTGCGGACGATACCCCAACCGCCATTTCTTGACATCGTCAATTATGACCGTGAAACATTGGGAATTCCGCGCAGAGTTGGTAGCTGGCAAAGATTGGGAGTTCGCATGATCGGCAGAAGTGATAGTACCGCTACACTTTCGCTATGTTTCTCTCCACGGTTTGAACATGTTCCGGCCTGATTCCCAGTCCAATCAACCGAGCCGGTATGCGACGAAGGATGGGAAACATGCGCAACAAGCGGAATTGCCAGGGCATGGAGAACTTTTTTCGGCTGCCGAGCACGCGGTTGATTACGCGGTTTTGGATCATCACCTGGAGGGCCTGCGTCCAACGAGTCGGAAACTCCCGGCGTGTTTGCACCTTCGCCAGATCCGAAAGAGTTAATGTTCGGCGCGCAGCGACTGTGTGAGAATGTTGGCCGTCGCCACGGCGTCTTGGATTGCCAAGTTGATGCCGACGCCGCCAATAGGAGACATGGCGTGGGCGGAATCGCCAATACACAATAGGCCCGGACGGTACCAGCGTCGCAGACGGTCGACTGCCACGGTCAAAAGTTTGATGTCGTCCCAACTCTTCAACTCGGCCACACGGTCTTTGACAAACGGGGCGATCTCAACAATGCCGGCGCGAAAGGAATCGAGCCCCTGTTTCTGAATTGCCTCGATTCCACGCTTGGCGATGACATAGGCGCATTGCCAGTAATCCCCTCGATCGAGCATCACAAATACTTTGCCCGCGTCAAACCTACCAAGTGGTTGGTTCGGATCGCCGGCATGCCGTGTCAGCCGCATCCATAGTACGTCGATGGATGCACCAAGGTCCATGATCGGCAATTTCGCGTGTTGGCGAACCACCGAATGCCGCCCGTCGGCGCCGATTACCAGGTCGGCGCGAATCTCCAAAGGCCCATTCTTCGCCAGCGCCGTCACACCGACGACGCGATCCTTATCCCCCAGCAAACCGGTAACTTCCGTTTCCGTGCGGAGATGAAATGAAGGATAGGCACGCGCTTTTTCATTGAGGAAATTGAGAAAGTCCCACTGCGGCATGAAGCCGACAAACTTGCAATGAGTAGGCAGGTGTGAGAAGTCGGCGACGACGACCGGTTCGCCGCTGATATAACCCGTGATCTGTCGTGCCTCGTCGTGCGGTCGGCGCAGGAACTCCTCAAGCAAGCCCAGTTCGTACATCACCTCCAGCGTCGACGGATGGACCGTATCGCCGCGAAAGTCACGAAGGAAATCCGCATGCTTTTCCAGGACCATCACCTCGATGCCTGTGCGGGCAAGCAAGTAGCCGAGCATCATCCCCGCGGGCCCACCGCCGGCAATGCAACAGGTGACATTGATTTTTTCGGCAGAGCCTTGCGGTTGTGCGTGACTGCCGTCCTGTTTGTACGCCGCCTGGGGAGATGAACTTACTTGAGCCATGGTACCTTCCTAACCCGCCTATGTTCCGCGCGGAACATTCGCTGGCAGACCGTCGCGCCAAAAAACAGGTTTCCTTGGCGCGACGGTCTGCTAACGCAACTCCTTTATAGCGTTGATCTTCCGTTTCGGCCAGGACCGTCGCGCCAACATGCACGCGTGGCACCCTCTTGGCGCGGCGTACTCGAAAGCATGCTTTGGAGTAACAAGCATGGCACACACCTCCGCCTTCCGCGTTTTTGTCCGAACGTTCTAACGAGCCGACGGCTTCGCATCCGCCTGTTTGAGTAAGCCCTTTGCCTTCCGCGCCCAGCGGGCGTTGCGGCGCCGGATCGGGCCGCGCGAGAAGTTGTACTCGCGCAGGCGCTCCATCAAGGGCGCCTCTCATTTCTTCGGTCAATCCTGCCGTGAGAAGATGCTCGGCGAGCAAACATTTATATTCCAGAGTCCCGGCCAGGCGTGCCAATTCCCGACATGTCTGAACTGCCGCCGCTGGATCGCCCGTCGCTGCCTGAGCCTGAACGAGCAATCGCCAGGCGGCGTAATTGCTCCAAAGTCGATCGCGGGCAATGAAGCTCTGTAACATCAGAATTGCCAAGTCCGGGTTGCCTTGCTCGACATGGCATTTCGCGATGGTGTACAAAACCAGGCCATGCTCCGGTTCCTTTTTTTGCGCTGCCTGCAAGTGCGGCAGCGCCTGATCAAATTCTTTCTTTTCCATCAGGCGCTGAGCCAAAACGACATGGTTGGTCAGCGTCGGCGTCTGCTCGACTCGATAGCGCAACTCGTCGAGCGAAGGCCGATGTTGAAACAAGGAGGACAGCCGGCCCGGGGGAATACGCGGAACGTAAATCACGAAGAAGTACACCCATGCGCCCACGAAAGGCATGAACAGAATCACGAAAACCCAGTACCGCTCGCCGTCGTGACGCTGCAGCGCGTCGACTAGCATCCAAATGGTGAGAGCGGTTTGAAGCAGCGCTAAGACAGGATATTCAGCAACGATTTGCTGGATTTGCTCCAACATGATGGGGACCTGCACAAGGGTGAATCAGAGTTCCCTGCGAAGCCGTAGCAAAACTATGAAGGGACATCAGTTTTGTACAGAGGGAGGTGCCTCACTGGATCCTCATGGCTTCTAAAAGCGATCAACTCCGTCTCTCATATTATCGACAATGTGTGTCCGAAAAGTGCAAAAACGAGCAATCCATTGCTCACTTGCAGGAGCGACAGAGGCGAGCCGAGAACCCAATTCGTCGAAATGTCAGGACTTTCGCCATTTCCGTACGAAATTGTACCAAGAGGCACTTTCCGGCACAGCCTATGCTCTAGACGTCTTGACTCAAAAGTCGGAACGAGGAAATCGTCAGCGAACATTTCCCGAAGTGGAAGTCCGCCATTTCAATCCTTCCCTCTCTTTAGCACGATTCACGGTAACTCCCATACCTTGCGGTAACGGGTGATTGAAAATCAGCGTTTGATTTTCTCTCGCCAGCCTGTTTGCACCCCAATTTTTGGGCTGATGCAAACGTTTTCAAGTGGCAACTGTAATGAAGGAAAGATTACTTATGCGCACGTCCGTTGTTTCCTTGGTTCGTAGATTTGGCTTGGAATCACTGATTTCGCGGCGGCTTGCTACCAAATCACCGGTTCGATCGTCCCGCCTTCACGTTGAAGAGCTGGAAACCCGGCTGGTTCCCGCGATTGATTTCTTGGCGCTCTCAGGCAGTGCCGCTCTGGAATTTCGACCGATCGGCAACACCGTGGGAACCCTGTCCGCGGGCGAAAGCGGTACTGGCCACACTTTTAGTTATGCCTTGGTTTCCGGAACCGGTTCTACCGGTAATAGCTCGTTCGCCATCAGCGGCAATCAGCTAGTCACGGCCGACGCGCTCGATTCCACCGTTAATCCAACGTATAGCATCTTGGTCCGAGTAACCGATGAAACCAATCAAACTTTGGACCAGAATTTCACGATCTCGGTAACGAACAACTTCGGCGTGAGCCGCACGGGCCGAACCTTCCTGATCACCGGTACGCAGAACGACGACACGTTCGCGTTTACCGCGGATCCTATTCGGGACACGATCATACTCAACGGCTCCCGTTATGCCGTCGATACGGCATCCGTGGACACAATCGACCTAAAAGGCAACGGTGGCAACGATTTCGCCACCGTCATCGGCAATGCCGGCACAAACTCCCTGGTCTTATCGCCGACCGCGGGATCTCTCACCGGCTCGGGCTATCAGGTGAATCTGAACGGAATCAAGAATATAACTGTTCTCGGCGGCAGCAACGATACTGCAACTCTTTACGACGTCGCTGGAAGCAATACCTTCAACAGCTCGCCAGCTTCGAGCACCTTCAGCGGAACGGGGACATTCTCGGAAACCGCCACCGGCTTTGGCCACGTCAATGCCGTTGCTGCCAAGGGATCGACCGATACGGCGGTTTTGGATGATGGCCCTGGCTCGAACACCTTCATTAGCTCGCCAGCTTATTCTTTTCTCGAGGGTACCGGTTACTCGGACTTGGTCGCCGGCTTTACCACCGTATCCGCCCATCGCGTCAGCGGATCGGACGATGTTGGCTTGATGTACGATAATTCTGGGTCCAACACCTTTACCGCGCATGTCGGCAGCAGCTCGTTGAACGCCAAGGACGGCAGCTACTCGAATGAAACGATCAACTTTTCCGCGGTGACAGCGTTCTCGGCCCCCGGCACGACCGACTCCGCGTACTTGTATGACGAACCTGGCGTCACCAATGTCTTCGTCGCCAATCCAACCGATGCCCACCTTGAAGACGCGAACTATTTCAAACAAGTCGTCGGCTTCCCTAACGTCACCGCCATTAGCTCACCCACAAGCAACAATTACGCTTATCTTTCGGATACAGGCGGCACCAATACTTTTAATTCGTCGCCGACCGCAAGCTACATGAGCGGCACCGGTTATTTCAATGATGCTATGGGCTTCAAGTCAGTCCAGGCCAACTCGGCCGCTGGCGCGACCGACTCGGCCTCCTTCGTGGGGTCCTTGACATCGGGTAATGTCTTCACTTCGACAACTCTTATCAGCTACATGTACGGCACCGGCTATGTCAACGTGGCAGTCGGCTTTAAGAATGTGACGGCTCAAGCAAGCATTAACGATACGGCCAACTTATATGACGGCCCTTCGACCATTAGTAATCCGACCGATAACGGAAAAACGAATACCTTTTTGGGCCAAGGCGCTAACGGTACTCTGACCGACGATGTCCAAACTTTCACCGTCATGAGTTTTGGCTACGTGAATATCATTCAAAAATCCGGTGACTACGATCAGGCATCGACGAATGCCATCACCTATAACTTGACGAAGGTCGGCACTTGGAACTGATACGGATAAGTAAAATAAGTGCCGGTTTACCAACCCACCTTTAGCATGTCACTCTTGCAGACCGCAGGTCCAGCGTTGTGGCACGGTCTCCCAGCGTTGTGGCACGGTCTCCCGACCGTGCCACTCCAACGACCGCAGGTCTCCCAAAAGCCTTGGCCCACAGGAGACCTTCGGTCAGACTGGGTGGCACGGTCTGGGGATGGTGCCACGACAGCGCCTGAAGCGTAACGGAAGGCCCATTTGAATTACCGAGCCTGAAGCGTAAGCGAAGGGGCATTACACCGATGTAGCGCCCCTTTGCTTACGCTTCAGGCTCGGCAATTTTCGCCTTATTGACGACATTCACCTTCTGGCGATCAATAGGTAAAGCCTTTCTGCTTCAATTTGGATTACCAAGTTATGCGCGCGGCGTCGGCTTTTCCCAACCGGGATCGTAGTCGAGTGAGAATATCTTCTGAATTCGCTCGGCCTTGTTTAGGCCCGTGTCCTGGAGAACAGCCAGCACTTTGCCGATCTTCACGAGCCGTGTATCGGCGTCGATCGCGGTTCGACCCTCGCCACGGCCGATGCGGTCGAGAATGGCGGCGACGTCGAGAATGCGACAGCGCACGTCGAGAAAAGTCGTTTCCAGCGCCTTCGCGGCGGGTGTGGCGGTCAGTGGCGTGTCGTTATGGTTCATGGGTGTGTCAGAAATAAACGCTTGTGTTCCAAAGATAGGAGTTCGTTCAGGTTGCCGGAGCGGAATCCTTCGAGGTCCAGTGTGACGTACCGGAATCCGAGTGACCGAAGATGGCTCACCAATCGCCCGCGCTGCAACTCCTCGGCCAATGCCGCCAGACCACTGATTGGTACTTCGATTCGGGCCAATTCGCCTTCGTGAAGCCGCACACGGCACTCGCGGTAGCCGAGTTCATGGAGGTATGTCTCGGCCGCTTCGACCCGAGCCGTGCGCTCGGAAGTGACGGCCACGCCTGGAGCAAGCCGGCTCGACAAACAGGGTGAAGCCGGCTTATCCCAGGTTGGCAGGCCCCAGGCCAAAGCCAAGGCCCGCACATCCGCTTTTGTAAAGCCAGCCTCCTGCAAAGGATGGCGGACGCGGTGTTCCGAAGCCGCTTTTAAACCAGGGCGATAATCCCCCCGGTCATCTAAATTCGCACCGCTACAAATCACATCGACATCGAGTGACGGCAACAAGTCTTCGATGCGTGAATAGAGTTCACTTTTGCAAAAGTAACAACGGCTGGCGTCATTGCGAAGATAATTCGGATCCGCAAATTCGTCTGTGCTGATAACGATATGGCGAATTCCTATTTGCCCGGCAAGACGCTTTGCTTCGGCGATCTCGGCGCACGGCACGCTCGCGCTGTCGGCGGACACCGCCACGGCCTTGTCACCCAGCGCTAGATAGGCCGCCTTCGCGACTACTGTGCTATCGATACCCCCGCTAAACGCGACGGCAACGGTACCCAGCTCGGTAAGGATGGAAACCAATTGATCGCGCCGGGCGGCGACATCGGAGGATGGAGGATTAGCTGCAAGCAAGGACACGAGAGCACCCATCCTTTTGTCGTCTTTCGCTCCGCGAAAGAACGCCCTTTCGCGGAGCGAAAGACGATACTTATGTACGTGCAGCGCCTAAACCCGGCCCGTCACCATCGTTTTGACCGGAGTGTGATCCTCAGTGTCGATCGCCGATTCAGGTAACGGCGCTTCGAGCCAGCCAGGCTTTGGCGTCGTCATCGCCCCAATCGTCCGCGGAGGAGCAGCGCGCGAGGGCGCGATCCACGCTTTCGACGTCGGGAAATCGATCTTCTGGCTTCTTCTGCAAGCATCCGAGGACAACCGCTTCTAGATCGGAAGGGACCTCGGGACGCAGTCGGCTCGGCGCTTCGAGCGGCTCATAGGCATGTGCCATCAGCATTTGCATGGGCGTTTCGCGCAAAACGGTGGTTGGCCGGTTAACAGATAGTAGGCCAAGGCCCCAAGGCTGTAAATGTCGCTCCGCGCAGTCGAGGTGCGGCTTGCCCATCGCTTGTTCGGGCGACATGAACGGGGGCGAACCGATAATCGTTCCTTGCGTCGTCAGCTTGTCGTCGTCCGAGTGAAAGCCTGATTGTTGTACCAGCCCGAAATCGAGCAACTTGGCGACGTCGTGGACGCCGCCACGTTCGCAGGCAATGACGTTGCTCGGTTTGATGTCGCGGTGAAGCAAGCCTATGTCGTGCACTTCACGTAGTGCCTGGCAAATTTGCCGCAGGAAATGAATCACTCGACCGGGGGGCAATGGTCCGTGCCGCGCAACCAACGTGTCGAGATTTTGCCCGGGAAGGTACTCCATTACATAATAAAATCGACCGTCTTCGGAATGGCCATAATCGAACACTTCGACCGTGTTCCAGTGCGTTAGCCGCGCCATCGTCTGCACTTCGCGCTCAAATCGTTGGATGTTGGTCGGGTCTCCGGCGTTTTCGGGTCGGATCAATTTGATGGCACAAGGGCGTCGCAACAACAGATGTTCCGCTTCATACACATCGCCCATCCCGCCTGAGCCGAGCTTGCGTTTGAGGCGATATTGGCCAAGCTGCTTGGCTTCGTACGCTTGCTCTTGCAGCAAATGCAGGCGGTAAGAGCCGAATACCGCGATCGCTACGCCCGTGGACAAAACAATGGCGAGATCACTCAAAGCCGCCCAAACGGATAGCGTTAGATGGTCATTTAACGCCGCGGCAGTCATGGTGAGCACAATCGCCGTAATAGCGGTAGCGCTCGTAATCAAAAGGCACCGTTTCCAGCTGTTCGGTATGAAAACACCATAAATGACTATGAGAAAGAACCATCGCGCCGAACTGCCCATGGCCACGACGCGCATCAATGCCATCGAATGTGACATCGATTCCGCCAAGTCGAAAAGCTCTCTCCTTTGAAACAGGACGAACTGGGTGTACGAGAAGAACAGGGCAACCGCTCCGAATAGCGCAACTTCAATGCCTCGGAGCTTGGGCAAGCAGAGGCAAGGCCGAAACCAGACTAGCGCGCTCAACACCGCGACCACGGCCGCTGTCGTCGTCTGAGCGAAACAAACTCTTAGGTCGTCGTGCGAATCTGGGCCGCCGCGAATGATCTGAGAGCAGATCATAAGTACGTTGGGAATCAGGACGAGAAGAGAAACCAGCCTGAGCCGACGTTGCAAGAGGCTGGCCAGTTCGGTGTCGTAGCCGCCGCTTTGCGATCCCTTGGCGATACGACAGCGCGGCAAAGGTGAGTCGGCCGCTCGGCTCCGGTAGGCAGCCGTCGGCTCATTGGCGAATATGTTGCTGACTTCAGGATGCGGCATGATTTGGCCCATGCTCCTCGTGGCGAAGAGGTATAGCCTATTGTTAGTCTACATTGTTCGCACCGCCAGCGGTAGCGGACAATCCCTCCGCCAGAAAAAAGGCCCTCAAGCCTGGCCGAGCTTGGGAGGCGGTTCGATCCCGAAATCGCGGATCGTGAATAGCGGCAAGTAGTTATATTTCGGCGCGAGAAGCTCGCGTGCCCCTTCCAGGCGATCGACGATACAAACGACGGCGACGATCGTTGCGCCGGTCTTTTCGACCGCTTCAATCGCCTGAATGACCGACCCGCCCGTCGTCAGCACATCGTCGACGACCGCCACGCGCACTCTCGGCGGCAAAACACCCTCGACTCGTTCTTTACTCCCGTGAGCCTTCGCCTCTTTGCGAACAAAAAACCCTTCCAGCGAACGTCCGGCCTGGTGATACCTCACGACAGCTGCGGTTGCCATCGGAATCGCACCGACTTCGAGGCCGCCGATGGCTTGAATATCGAGGTCGCCAGTCCTCTCCCACAACGCCTCGCCTAGTAACGCCGCCGTTTCGGCATGAAACAGCGCCTTCTTTGAGTTGATGTAGTAAGAACTTTGCTTGCCCGATGCGAGGGTGAATTGCCCGAACAACATTGCTCTTGCCCGAAACAATTCAAGCAGTCTGGGCCGCCATGCATCCGCCATTACCAAAGCTCCAGAATTATTGATTGAATCAAACGATTCCGAGCCTGAAGCGTAAGCGAAGAGAATTTGTATTACCGAGCCTGAAGCGTAAGCGAAGAGCATTTTGTATTTTCCAAATCAAAATGCTCTTCGCTTACGCTTCAGGCTCGGACATCTTCAGGCTTGGACGTCGATTTAAATTAAACTATTTCACCGCGACGTTCACCTTAACCGGTTCGACGAAATTGTCATCGAGTGCCGCGACCTGTGGGCCAGTCATTTGGCCATCCTGCAGCCAAATTCGATAGGCGACTCGCAAGGGCTTTTCGACGTTAGCGACGGCTTCAAAGTAGGACCCTATGCGCCCATATTCGCGCTCGCTATAGCGAGCCTCTTTCGGATTGCTGGGCCGATCTAGATAGGCCGCGGTGTAGCGCTTGCCGCCGAGCACAAAGCTCATGGCGTTCCAGGGCAAATTGACCGGCCCCATCTTAGTTTTCGGATCCCAGTTGCGGGTCGCGCCGGGGCGCCGTCGCCGTCCGGCCGGACGAAGATTGTCTGTTTGCTTGTTTTGGAAGAAACCTCGTCATCCGCTCGGAAATGGAAGCCGGCGTGTTGCGGGTCGCCGTCAACTTTGACCGTGCCTTTGACCGGAGTTAGTTTTGAAGCAAACTGCACGAGCGTTCCGCCGGGAACGTTGTAGACCGTCATTTCGCGTTCTTCATTGGCGAAGACTTCTTTGCCGAGCCCGTGCCAACCGATCAACACCCGCTGGCGAGCGACAATCGGCCCCTCTTCGCTCGCTAACACTTTATCGTGCGATTGATGCGTTTCGTTCACCTTCTTATCTTTCACGTTGTCCTTGCAATGCCAGATGTCGACGGTCTTCGGTCCATCCTTGGTCTCATAGGTAACCTTCATGAAACCATAGAACAATGCGCGGTGATGAGTGTACTGGCCGCCGACGTCTTTCGTTACGAGGCGTGAGCCGTCCGGCGTATAGAGGTGATGCCAAACCTTAAAAGTCGCTTCGCGATTCTTTTCCGACGAATCGTCGAGAGTTGGGTGTACATAACTCATGACGGGCCGGTCGCCAAAACTTAGGTCGATATGGTCGGTGCCGCCGTCCTTCCAATGGAAGCTGGTAGCCTTCGCCAGTTCAGCCTTATTTGTGGTCAACGTGCCATTGAGCGTAAGCGATTGGCCCGCTTTCAGCGTTACCAGGAAATGAAGCTCGCGTTGAACATAGCCAGCCCCTAGCGACACCGGCGCGGTAAGAAGTCCCGGATTCGTCAACTGCACAAGAGTGCTAACATTCTGCTTGTCATCTTTGAGGACCATCGTTCCAACGGTCGCCAAAGCCTTTGGAACCGCCACGGACACGGCTACGGGATCGTCCTTGCGGCCATGCTGGCCTGCGTTGACAGTGAGAATAATGTTAAGCTTGTCGGGCGCTGCGTCTGTTGTTCGCGCGGTCGTGGTTGAGACCGGTGCCCAATCGTCCGTGCGGAATGGCGAGGCCGGCAGGCCGTCTTTGTTCCAGAGATTGACGACAGGATAGTTCGCCCAGCCGAACCGTACAGCAGCCGGCTTGGCCACTTTGTCGCTGGCGACGACGACCTTGTCTCCCTTGATTGTCGCCGAAGCGTTGTGGAATACTTTGTCCGCGGCGGCGATCGTGAACCCGGTCAATGTGCCATCTTGGCCGCGTGCTTCCAGTCCTTTGCCGACGTGGCTGAAACTAAGGACCGCTTGGTTACCATCGAAGGCGACGGATTCATAAACGGGCCCCGAGTACTCAATCGGCTCACCATAAACCAAAGCGCGGGCGGCGAGCGCGAGGCGAGCGCCGGCGGGTTCTTTCTTTTTGGGATGAATATCCTTTTCGTCGCCGACGTCGGTGATTACCGCCATCCCGGTATTCTTTACCGTCTTCGAAGTCAGGAACTGAGCCTCGCAGAGGCGTGTCCATCCTGTATCCGTCGGTTCCTTTTCGATTTTTTGGTAAGGAGCCAATTGAACGAACAGGAACGGCATGTTTGGATTCTTCCATGAATCACGCCAGCTTTGGATCATGACCGGGAAGAGCGTTTTGTATTGGTCGGCGCGGCCTGCATTCGCCTCTCCCTGATACCAAATCGCGCCGCGGATGACGAAGGGCTGCAGCGGGTGAATCATTCCGTTATAGAGTGCGGACGGGCTATTTTGATTTTTGGTGGGATCGACCGGCGCCCTCGGCGCATTGGGCGCGGGCTTGCCTTCTTGCTTGGCTTTGTCGGCGGCTTCTCTATACTTGGCGAGATCCGCTTTATATTTTTCGACTTGCTTCGGGTAGTTCTCTAATGCTTTGGGAAGATCCGCATTGTATTTCTCGACAATTTCCTTGTTGAGCTTGTCGTTACCTGCCAGCGACTGAGGCGTCGCCCACGCCTCGGCGACAGTGCCGCCCCAACTGGAGTGGATCAGTCCTACAGGTACATTCAGTGCCTTCTGTAAATCACGTCCGAAATAATAGGCAACCGCCGAAAAGGCGGGCACCGTCTCCGGATTGCATTCGACCCACTTCGCTTTAACGGTATCCAGCGGCTTTGGCGAAGCGACGCGCGGCACGGAGTATAGGCGGAGCTTGGCGTTCTTCGATTTTTCGATTTCTGCCTTTGGCTCGAAACAGGCTTTGAGTTCCATCTGCATATTCGATTGACCCGAGCAAACCCACACTTCGCCGACGAAGACGTCGTTGAGCACGACCTCATTTTTTCCCTGAATCTTGAGGGAGTACGGGCCACCGGCATCAAGCTTGGAGAACGCGATTTTCCAGTTGCCTGCATTATCCGCTGTTGTCTTGGCCGTGAGCGAATCGATCGTTTTCTCATGAAGTAGTAGAGTTACATTAACCAATTCATTTGGGTCAGCGGTCCCGTAGACAACGGCATTTGCTCCGCGCTGCAAAACCATGCCATCGGTGAAAAGAGCATGTGGCTTAACGTCGGCCCGCAGACCGGGCGCAGCCAAGAAGCGCCGCGAATACGACTAGTAACCAAGTTCGCATGAGAGAGACCCCGTAAGTCAATTGAATATGGGAGAGATGCAACTACCCTGTAGTCGGCAGATGGTTGTAGATCCAAGTCTACATCCACCTGCCGACTACAGGGATTGAATACGATCGGCTACTTGGCAATCGTCGTCGGCTTGGGTCCGGCGTTCAAAGCCCAATCGTCGGTACGGAATGGGGAGGCCGGCAGGCCGTCCTTGTTCCATAGATTCACGACAGGATAGTTCGCCCAACCGTAACGAACGGCGACAGGTTTGGCGACTTCCGGCGACGTTACTACAACCTTGTCACCCTTGATCGTGGCGCTTGCCTTACGAAATACGCCGTCTTCACCAGCGATCGTAAAGCCGACCAGCTTGCCGTCCTCCCCCTTCGCCTCTAGACCTTTACCGACGTGGTTAAAGCTGAGGATTGCTTGATCGCCGTCGAAAATCACATTCGAGTAAATTGGGCCAGAGAATTCGATCTGCTCGCCATAAGCCAGTGCGCGTGCCTGTAGGGCGAGCCGAGCACCGACTGGCTCCTTCTTCCTTGGGTGAATGTCCTTTTCGTCGCCGACATCGGTGATGACAACCATTCCGGTCTTCGGCAGATTTAGGGCCGTCGACAGTTGCGCTTCGCGCAGCCGCGCCCATCCGGTGTCGGTCGGCTTGTCTTCGATTTTCTGCCAAGGCGCCAATTGAACACAGAGAAACACGAGATCCGGATTGCTCCACGACTGACGCCAGCTCGTAATCATGGTCGGAAAGAGCGTCTTGTACTGCTCGGCGCGGTCGGCATTCGATTCGCCTTGATACCAGATCGCTCCCCGGATGGCATAAGGCTGGAGCGGATAGATCATGCCGTTGTACAGAACCGACGGTCGATTTGGATTGCCGTCCTTGTTCGGATCGTTAGGAGCCTTCGGCGCCATGGGAGCGGGCTTGCCCTCTTTTTTTGCCTCTTCGGCGGCCAACTTGTATTTTTCGAGATCGGCTTTGTATTTTTCCAAAGACTTAGGATACGTATCGAGCGCCTTCGCCCGGTTAGCCTTGTAGGGCTGAACCAATTCTTTGTTGAGTCTCTCGTTCGCTTGCAAAGACTCAGGCGTCGCCCAAGCTTCCGCGATCGTCCCGCCCCAGGAGCTGTGGATTAGCCCAACAGGTACGTTGAGAGCCTTCTGTAAATCCCGGCCAAAGTAATAGCCGACGGCGGAGAAACCACCGACAGTTTTGGGATCGCATTCAACCCACTTGGCGTTGAGCGCAGTGGTTTCTTTATCCTGCGGGATTCTAGGAACGCTAAAGAGACGGATTTTGGGATTGTGGGAATTGTCGATATCCTTCTTCGCCTCGAAGCTGTCCTTCAGTTCCCATTGCATGTTCGATTGGCCGGAGCAAACCCAGACTTCGCCGACGTAGACATCTTTGATGGCAATTTTGTTGTTGGCATCAATCCTCAAAGAGTACGGGCCGCCGGCAGACTCGGAAGGCAGCGCGAGCAGCCATTTTCCATCTTTCCCGACGACGTAAGGCTCAGTCGTATACAGGGTCTTGTCGCCCGACATTAGCGAAACGCTGACTTTTTCGCCTGGCTGTGCTGTGCCCCATATGGGACAGGGCATTCCTCGTTGCAGAACCATGCCGTCCGAGAAAAGGGCGGGCATCTTGACATCCGCCCGCGCTGACGGCGCGAGCATCGTGGCAGCGGCAACCGCCACGATTAAAGACTTCATCAAACGCATCATTATCTCCCTTGCAGTCAAATCAATGGTTTCATGGCCGATCCCTGACCAAGGAAAACTTTCCTAGTGTTTTACGCCTTGAGCCCGGCCTCTCGAAGCCGCGCGACGAAGGCCGCACGTTCGGCCGAGTCAAGCCCCTCGTTTAATGTTTCGTTGAGCACGGAAAATTCAGAATTCACCAGGGCGACTGGCTGAAGCCAAAGCCCTGGGAACGCCTCGCTTTTCAGGATGCCGCGAGCATCTGGCTCCATTTTCTCGAACTGGCCGACTCGGTGTACGAACCAATCAATCGCTTGATCGCAAACTCGATGGACGACGTATTCTCGGACTCGATTCTTCCGATAAACACTCAGTTTTTTGTTCAGGTCGATACTTGCACTGCTCGCCGCCACTTCGACCACAAGATCGGGCGACCCTTCGATGAAGCCATCGACAATCGTTACACGACCACCGAATTTCGGAAGAACGATCAAGGAGAGGTCGGGTTGCGGCTCATTGTCGGCATCCAGGCGAATCGTGGCATTGTCCGTCGCCAATGTTCCCGGAGTGTGCCAGACATATTGTTGGAAGAGCCAGCCCAATCGCAGATGAGAGTCTCCATGACCGATACCGCTAACGGGCGACGGCATGCTCACGACTCCTTCGATCAGCTCCGCCTTTTTCAACCCAGGCATTGCGGTGTAGCGGCGTTCAAACTCAGTGCGCGTCAGAACGTCGCCATTCTTTAGTGGAGGAGTATTTAAATCGGGCACAGCGGGTAGCGTGATTGTCATTTTCCTATTTCCTCCGCTCTTCCCCCGACGACAATGCTCCTGCGGAACTAACGAGATTTATGATTGTTGACGTCACTCAACAGCCCCGAGGTTAAGCTCGGGGTTAAGCCTGCAAGCTCGTCGCTCGCGCTCCTATCTGGTCGATCATTCCTTTCACACCATGATCTCTTTCACCACATGCCCGGAGACATCCGTCAACCGGAAGTCGCGGCCGGCGTAGCGATAGGTCAGCTTTTCGTGGTCCAGCCCCATCAAGCTGCAGGATGGTAGCATGAAGGTCGTGCATATGCACCTTATTTTCCACCGCGTAATAGCCCCAGTCGTCGGTCGCGCCGTAGAACATGCCGCCTTTGACGCCGCCGCCGGCCAGCCACATGGAAAAAGCATGCGGATTGTGATCGCGGCCATCGTTGCCCTGTGCGGTCGGCGTGCGGCCGAATTCGCCGCCCCACCAGACCAGCGTATCCTTCAGCAAGCCGCGATTCTTGAGATCCGTCAGTAGACCGGCTATTGGCTTGTCGACTTCCTTGGCGTTTTTGCTGTGGTCGGCCTTGAGATTGCCATGCTGGTCCCACTTGTAACTATGGGTCACCTGAATGAAGCGCACGCCGCGCTCGGCACAGCGCCGAGCGATGACGCATTGCCGGCCGAAGTTATCCGTCGGCTGCTCGTCAACGCCATATAGCTTTAGCGTTTCCTTCGATTCTTTGCTGAGATCGGTTAGCTCCGGCGCCTCGCTCTGCATACGGAACGCAAGCTCGAAAGCGTTGATGCGACCTTCCAGAGCCTGGTCGGCGCCCTCCGTTTTGAGGTGATCCTGATTCATTTGCTTGAGCAGATCTAATTGCATGCGCTGTAGGTCTGTCGGTGTTTCACCATTCTTGATGTATTTGATCGCGGCGTCTTTCGCCTTGACACTGGCGTTGCCGAGGGGCGTGCCCTGATACGCCGCGGGCAAAAATGCCGATGACCAATTTTGCACTCCACCGTGGCCCAGCGTAGGACAGATCGTAATGAAACCCGGCAAATTCTGATTTTCCGTTCCCAGGCCGTAAGTCACCCATGAGCCGATGCTGGGCCGCACGAAAGTGTCCGAGCCCGTGTGCAGCTGGAGCAGAGCCCCGCCATGAGCGGAATTGTCGGCGTGAATCGAGCGCATCACGCACAGGTCGTCGGCGCAGGCGCCGACATGGGGAAACAGGTCGCTGACCTCCAGACCGCTTTTGCCGTATTTCTTGAACTCCCAGGGCGATTGGAGCAGATTGCCGGTCGCGGCGAACTGCACGCGCGGCTTCTGGCCGGGAAATGGTTTGCCGTGGTCGCGCTTGAGGGCCGGCTTCGGGTCGAACGTGTCGACCTGCGAGGGACCGCCATGCATGAAGAGGAAAATGATTCGTTTCGCCTTCGCCTCGAAAATGCGGCGGCAGCGGCACAAGCGGGTTCTTGGAGCGATCCGGTGCCGCGATAACAGAACGGGCGTTCGTCGAGTAGCATTCCGCCCAAAGCCAACATGCCGAAGCCGTTAGCCGATAGCTTTAGCATGTCGCGTCGGCTCACAGTCGGCACAAAGCGATTACAATTATGGCTCATACTCGATCTCCGTCGCTAAATAGAGCGGCATCGATTCTTGCTAATTCAAATAAACAAACTCATTTGATGAGAACAACACCTGGCAAAGGCTCGTCCAGGCGCTCAAGCGGCGTTTGGCGGCGTCTTTGGTTCCATCTCCGAGCTTGTCCTCATAGAGCTTGACGTATTCTTTCGCTCTTTGGATTTCCGATTCCATCGGCGGCCGCCCGAACGTGCGGAGATAGGCTTCACGGACTCTTCCAGCGTCGTCAAGCTCCGGCTTCGCCAGCAGGGACACCGCGAAAGACCGGGACTGGTCAATCACGAAGGTGCCGTTGAGCAGGAATAGTGCTTGCGGCGCTACCGTCGTTGTAGCGCGTTTGCCATTGAGTACGCTCGGTTCGACGAAGTCGAAGACCTGGAAAACGTCATACACGGCGTTGCGAATTACGGGCAGATAGATGGCTCGGCGCTTGCTGTTGTAATTGGCCGCGTTGCCCGATTGGTCATTGGTGACATAACCGAAATTGGGCGTCGGCAACAAATTGCCCCCGACCGTGCGATCCAGCTGACCGCTCACGGCAAGGATGCCGTCGCGGATCGCTTCGATCTCGAGCCGCTGTCGCGGCATTCGTGAGAATAGGCGATTGTCAGGATCAAGGAAGTTAGATGCATCTTCCGGGCGGGCACTCATCTGATAGGTGCGCGAGAGCATCATCGTGCGGTGCAATTCTTTGATCGACCAACCTTTGTCAATGAAACGTAATGCAAGCCAGTCGAGCAATTCCGGGTGCGTCGGCTGTTCACCGAGCTTGCCGAAGTTATCGACGCTTCGGACGACGCCCTCGCCGAAGTGATGCTGCCAAATTCGATTCACCATGACGCGAGCGGTCAAAGGATGGTCGCGGCGCGTCAGCCAATCCGCGAATTCGAGCCGGCCGCTGCGTTGCATGTCGATTGGTTTTTGATCGTCACCCGCGACAATGCGCGGAAACGCGCGCGGCGCCTCGGCCCCGAGCGTCAGATGATTGCCACGAATGTGGATCCGGACATTCTCAATCTTTGCCGCGTCCTCAACGGCCAACGCCATATCGACCGGGACTGTCGATTTTTTGTTGAGGTCTTCGACGTCTTTCCTCAACGCGACCAACTCGGAACGGACCGCCATTGGGTAATCCTGCTCCGCGTTCGCAGGCAACGCGAACGGCCCTTTCGGATCAATGATAAACTTCACCAGAGCCGCTTGATCGGCGTCGGCAGGTAGTTTTTTGCCTTTCGACTTAAGAGCCGGAGCAACTTCATTTTCGACGGAAGCAAAAAGCTGAGCATACCGCTGGGCCGCTTCTTCGAGGGAGGTAGGCGCGTTCGAGAATTTGCCCGCGACTGCTTTCAACGTCCGTGACTTGCCGCTGTCTTGTCCCTTTTCGAGAACCCGCGCTGCGTCGACGGCGAAGGATTCGGTCGGCAAATCCGCGAGTGCGTTCCAGGGCGCAAAGATCAGGTCTTGAGCATCTTTCGAAGATCGTGAGAGGAATAGAACCCAAGTTCGTAGAACGTTGGCATTCAAACTATATTTTGTCGCCATCTCGCCAACATTTGACTTGCGAGCGCGAACGCTCGTGTCCACTTTGGCAGCTTTCGGCGTCAGCGGCACAAACGCGAATTTATCGATATGGGGCAAAGACCCAGACGCCTGGTCCATGCGCAGCGTATGTTTACCGGCCTTTAGCGGATACGCGCCTTCGACCTGCCATTTCTGATTGGCTGGGCCAAAGCCGCCGGTTGCCCGGCGAGCGGCATTTTTGCGAACCGCGGTCCCATCGACCGTAAGCTTGACTGGACGAACTTCCCCCGAAGCGTAACGAACTTCGAGCTGGTACTCGCCATCTGTGACAATGTTGAACTCATATTCCGTAAACGCCGCCGAGCGTCCGGCGCTTTCAATGATGCCGATCCCTTCGCCGAAGCCGGTTTTCGTCACCTGGACATCGCCGCGTAAGAATTTCTCCGCTTCGAAAACAACCGAACCGCCGACGCTGCCGACTTCCATCAGCGACGTTCCGGCCACAGTCTGAATTTCACCGATTTGCGACGCCGCTATCAAATACTTCGCGACGTCGTGCCGATAGGCTCTCTGTAAGTCGGCATTCTGCTTTTCGACCAAAGCCGCGATCTTGTTTTGCGTCTTGTCGAGTGCGGCTTTATTCTTAGCGAACGCCTCCGCAATCTCTTTCGACGCAAGCGGACGTTCAAAGGCTTGAGCGACCGTGTTCAGGCTTTTCATCGTTCTCGTACTTTTGAAAATCCCAGCCAGAGCGTAGTAATCGCGTGTCGGTATCGGATCGAACTTGTGATCGTGGCAGCGGGCGCAAGCGATGGTAAGGCCAAGGAAAGCACGGCTGGTCACGTCAATCTGTTCGTCGACGATGTCCATCATCATTTTGCCCTTATCCGGCTCCGCCAACACTTTTGGGCCGAGTACCAAAAAGCCAGTAGCCGTCAGGCGATCATTGCGGAGAGCTTCATTCGACGTCGCCGGCAATAGGTCACCCGCGATCTGCTCTTTCACGAATTCGTTGTAAGGTTTGTCCTGATTCAGTGAGCGAATAACGTAATCACGGTAGCGCCAGGCGTTGCCAAAGGCGGTATTTTCGTCGAGACCGTTAGAATCGGCATATCTTGCCACGTCCAGCCAATGCCGTGCCCAACGCTCGCCGTAAGCCGGCGAGGCGAGCAAGCGATCGACCACCTTGGCAAATGCGTCTGGCGATTCATCTTTCAAGAAAGCGTCGATCTCCTCCGGCGTCGGCGGCAATCCTGTCAGATCAAACGTCGCCCGGCGAATGAGCGTTCGCTTACTGTCCAGCGCCGCCGGCTTGAGGCCCTTTTCTTCGAGCTTGGCGAGAATGAAATGGTCGATCGGCGACAACGGCCAGCTCTTATCCTTTACCGCGGGAACGACCGGATCGCGCATCGGCTGAAAGGCCCAAAACTCCTTCTGTTCCTTGGTAAAGACGACCGCATCGTTCTTCGTCTCGATCGGGCTCGTCGCATTCACTTCAGGCCAAGGTGCGCCCATCTCTACCCAGGCGGTGATGTCTTTGATTTGCTGCTCTTTCAACTTGCCTTTCGGCGGCATTTTGACGTCGCCGTCATATCCGAGCACGTGAACCAACAAGCTTTCTTTCGGCTTCCCAGCCACAAATCCCGGACCGGTATCGCCACCTTTCAGAGCAGCTGTACGACTCGTGAGTTTCAGCCCGCCACGCGTCTTTTCGCCGCCATGACAGGAGACGCACTGTTCGACAAACAGCGGCCGAATGTTCTTCTCAAAAAACGCGATTCCGGCGGGGTCGGCTTTAGCGTTCTTTTCCTCTGCCCGCGTGCTCGGGACCAGAATAAGCAGGATACATAGAGCTTTCCGGAAGGAACGGATCATACGCATCGGTCTCCAAGTCGGCGTCCCAGCGAGAATGGGGGCCAATCGACAAGGGATGAAAGCTGGCGGGAGAGAGAACGGCATGGCACCGTCGAGCGGGTGGAATCAGGCAGGTCAATCCTTAAATCATATCCGTGCGCGGTCCGGCATTCCACTCAATTTTCAGCGGAAGTCTTGTAAGACGTTGGTCGTCAGCCGGCATAGTTAAAAACGGGCTTTTTTAACCGGCAAAGCATTACGAAGCAAAAGACAGCGGCTATTTATGAGAGACCCGCCGAATTTCGTTTCATTCAACCCCTAAATAACCAGTTCGAACGAATTCACGATTCCTTCACAAATCGGCGCGAGTGGAAAAGAAGAGCCGCACGGCTGGGTTCGGCAACGGCATGTCCGTCTATCCGGGTTGTATCGTTCGTGGCTTAGAGCCATATGCCCTGTCGCGTTTCCACCTTTCGCTTGTCAAGCCGGACGCGCGGATTTCCCGCATCCGGCACTCGGTCAAGGATCCAGGATAGCCAACTGCGTAACTCATTTCTCTGAAGCCGGCGGCTCCCAGAGTTCGATGCGATTGCCTTCAGGGTCGATGATCCAAGCGAACTTGCCAAAATCGTAGCTTTCGCGCTTCGGATCGATCTCGACGCCTTCGGCTTGGAGAGTTTCGAGCAATGCGTTGAGATTTTCGACGGTGAAGTTGACCATGAACGTGGATTGACCGGGGCCAAAATACTTGGTCGATTTTGGAAAGATCGAGAAGACGGAAATTCCAGCCGGGTTCGGGTCGTCGGCCTTTGGCCAAGGCAACATAAACCCTTCGCCGGGCTTGCCGGTTAGCCCGAGATGTTTCTCGTACCAGGCGAAAAGCGTGTCTGGATTCTCGGCCTTGAAAAAGACGCCTCCTATACCGGTAATTCGTTTCATGGTCGATCCCTCAAGGATGACTGATCTTAAATCCATCGATCGAATCGTTACTTTTTCATGGCGCGCTGCATGGTCACACCGAGGTCCGCGGGGCTCTCGGCGACAGCGATGCCGGCGGCGCCAGGGCCTTGAGCTTGTCGGCCGCGCTGCCGGTGCCACCGCTGATGATGGCGCCTGCATGGCCCATGCGCTTGCCGGGTGGCGCGGTCTGACCGGCGATGAAGGCGGCGACCGGCTTGGTGACGTGTTTCTTGATATACTCGGCCGCGCGTTCTTCGGCGCTGCCGCCGATTTCGCCGATCATGAGGATCGCTTCGGTCTTGGGGTCGTTTTGAAACATTTCGAGGAGATCGATCTGCGAGGTGCCGATGACCGGGTCGCCGCCGATTCCGACGCACGTCGATTGGCCGAGGCCAAGGCTCGACAGTTGCCAAACGGCCTCATAGGTCAACGTCCCACTGCGGCTGATAAGGCCAACTGGGCCAGGCTTATGGATGTAACCTGGCATGATACCGATTTTGCACTCGCCAGGAGTGATGACGCCTGGGCAATTCGGCCCAATCAGACGGCACTTTTTACCCTTCAAATGCTGCATCGCCCGCGCCATGTCGAGGACCGGAATACCCTCGGTGATGCAGATGATAACGGCGACGCCGGCGTCGGCCGCTTCGAGGATCGCGTCGGCAGCTCCGGGCGGCGGTACGAAAATCATTGTCGCGTTAGCGCCGGTCGCCGCGACAGCCTCGGCCACCGTGTTGAACAACGGGAAGCCTTCTTTGACAGTCCCGCCCTTGCCGGGAACGACGCCGCCAACCACCTGGGTGCCATATTCGCGGCAAAGGAGGGCGTGAGTCGTGCCGGCTTTGCCGAGGCCCTGGCAGATGACCTTGGTGTTTTTATCGATGAGGATGCTCATGAGGACTTTCTCTCGGTGGATATATGCGATAGAACTATTGGCGGTCCGATTTGTGCTCGGTGTTTATTTCACAGGGATTGATCCTACATCTTCGCTACCAGGAACATTGAAGAGCGTGTGTACGGGGACATGCAGGTCAGGAAGCACGTCCTCTCCGGTTAATTCGTCCGTTTCGTCGACTACGTAGTGTTCTCGCCCGGGTCGATAAACCGTGACACTGCGGACAACAGGATCGATAGCCCAAATCAGGGGGACACCCCTTTTGCAAAACTGGTTAATTCGGACATTAAGAATAGAAAACTGATCGTTCGGCGATAACACTTCAACGATTAAAGTCGGCACAGTCTCGGCGAATTTTAGTGACAAAGATTGCAATGTACGACTTTCATTGAAGAGCATCACATCCGGACTGCGAACGACGTCCGGGTCTTTGGATACGAGCAATCCGGTGTCATTTCCGCACACGTAACCCTTGCCGCGCCGCAGCACGTAGGCCCATAATAGGTAACTGATCCAGCTACAATAGGCGCCGAGCAGTTCACCTGGCGGTGGCATCTCGACGATCTCCCCACGATCGAGTTCAAAGTGCTTTTCCTTGTTTTCTGGCCGACATGCCCACTCCCAGAACTCCTGTGCTGACATGCATTCGGTCGCGATTGTAGACATCAGATTGCGTCCCTCCAATCATTTCTTCGCCGCCGCGACGACCTTTTTCGCTGCCTCGGTCAAGCCGTCGGCTGTGGTGATGGCCAGGCCGCTTTCGGATAACATCTTCTTGCCGAGTTCGACATTGGTACCTTCCAGCCGAACAACGAGCGGGACATGAAAGCCGACCTCTTTGAACGCGGCGAGGATGGCCCCGGCGATGATGTCACATTTCATAATGCCGCCGAAGATGTTCACCAACACGGCTTTGACATTGGGATCGCCGAGCAGAATGCGGAACGCTTCGGTGACCTGGTCCTTGTTGGCGCCACCCCCGACGTCCAAGAAATTGGCCGGTTCGCCGCCGTGATACTTGATAATGTCCATCGTGGCCATCGCCAGGCCCGCGCCGTTGACCAGACAGCCGATGTTGCCGTCGAGTTTGATGAAACTGAGACCCGACTTGCCGGCCCGCAGTTCGGCGGGGTCCTCTTCGGTCTCGTCACGAAGCGCGGCCAACTCGGGGTGGCGAAACATGGCGTTGTCGTCGATCGTGATCTTGGCGTCGAGGACCTGAACCTCGCCTTTGGCCGTGACAACCAGGGGATTGATTTCGGCAAGCGTGCAATCTTTATCGAGGTAAACTTTGGCCAGGGCGATGAACATCTTTTCGGCTTGGGCAATCTGATCGCCGGTGAACTTCAGCTCAAATGCCAGCCGTCGCGCCTGGTGGGGCAGCAGACCCGCGTCCGGGTCGATCACCACCTTGAGAATCTTTTCCGGATGGGTTGCCGCGACTTCCTCGATTTCGACGCCGCCTTCGGCGCAGGCCATAAAAATCGGCAAGCCGATCGCGCGGTCGAGGACGACGCCAACGTAGACTTCGCGGGCAATTTGATCCGCGGCATGAACGACGAGGACTTTGGCAACCTTTTGGCCAACCTCGCCGGTCTGCTTTGTAACGAGAGGATACTTGAACATCACGTCGGCAACGGCCTTGACGTCGGCACGGTTCTTGATGAATTTAACGCCGCCGTGCTCAACGCCCGAGCCTTTGAAAGTTCCTTTACCGCGACCGCCGGCGTGAATCTGAGCCTTGAGCACCACCGGGCCGCCCACTTTGTCAAACGCTTGCTCCGCTTCCGCCGCTGAACTGACGACGATCCCCTTCGGAACTGTCGCGCCGGCTGACGCCAAAAGGTCTTTGGCCTGGTACTCATGCAGCTTCATTCGATTCTCCCCAATGCGATTTCTCAGCGCCGGCCCAACGACCGGATCGAAGCACGACAGATGACAGATAATGTGCGACGGAGTCTGTTATAGGGTCCTGTCGCACGCGGGGAAGGGAAATCGACAAGGCCGCGTGAATCCTGGACCGCGCAGGCCATTTCTTCGGCATATCCCACGACGCTACGGAAAGGTGCAACAGTTCCTAAAGACGTACCGCACCGACACAGCTTTACGAATGACTACGCGTAAGACCCAAGTTGACCGTAAAACAGCAAGCCTTAACTCGAATCGTCGACGATACTCTTCTGTGTGGATACGACGTCTGCGATCGGGGTTTATGCCCAACGAGGTCATGACCATGCCGCGGTTGTTTCTTTCGAGTAAACCGGTCAAACGCGACGAATGTTGCGGATTGTGCGAGCAGCGATTGCTTCCGACCAACGTTCACCAAATCGTGCTCGGTGATACCTATGAAGGCGTTTGCTCCGACTGCGTGAAGCGGTGGGACCCTAGCCTGGCGGCACTGGTCGAGCTATCCGTGGCGGCGGAACGAATCGGCAAAATCGGCCGGCACTCCGTGTTCCCACCAATGTCGGCATTGCCCGATTTGTCACGAGCTGCCGAGAACTATTCCGCCACGATCTCCGAGCCAATCCGCAAAGCCGGCTGAAACGCTACAATTCCGTGAGCAGCACCTTCCCGTTTGACTCTACCGCCGAATCACGGTGGACCATGCTTGAATCGACCCGGCTCCTACGCGATCTCGTCCGCCTGCCGAGCATCAATCCGATGGGCCGTGATCTTAAAGGGCCCGAATTTTACGAATATCGCGTAACCGCCTACCTCGAAGAGTTTTTCCGAGATCTCGGCGTGCCCTATGAAAGGCAACCGGTCGCGGCCTTGCGAGAAAATATCGTCGCCTGGTGCGACCTGCCCGGAACGGGACCAACCATCGTTTTTGAGGTTCACCAAGACACGGTTCCAACGGATCAGATGACGATCGATCCGTTCGGCGCTGCCATCGAAAATGGCCGGCTCTACGGTCGCGGAGCTTGTGACGTCAAAGGTGGCATGGCGGCAATGCTCACCGCGTTTGCTCGTCTTGCCCGTGAGCGTCCGCCGAATTGTGGCCGCGTCGTCATGGCTTGCACTGTGGACGAGGAATCCACCTTTCTCGGCGTCCAGCGCCTCGTCAAGACCGATCTCAAGGGCGGTCGAACCGGCCCGCTTTATGCCATCGTGGCCGAGCCGACAGGGTTGCAAATCGTCAATGCCCACAAGGGGGTTGCGCGCTGGATCGTGCATACAGTCGGCAAATCCTGTCATAGCTCTCGGCCGCAACAAGGCGTCAACGCCATCTATCACATGGCCGAGGTCCTCCTGGCCATAAGGGATTATGCCGACCAAGTCGGTACGTCTCTTACCGACGATAGGCTGGGATCGCCTTCGCTCAGCGTCGGCCGCATCGAGGGTGGGACGAGCGTCAACACGGTGCCGGACCGCTGCCGCATCGAGATTGATCGGCGTCTACTTCCGTGTGAAGACCCCGATGCGACCCACGCCCATTTCGTCGCCTGGCTCAAGGAACGGTTAAGCGCGAACATCCTCGTTGAGTGCCCCAAGCCGTGGATGTCTCTGCCGCCGTTGGCGGCGACCGGTTCCGACGAACTGGTCGCGCGCCTTGGCGCGGCCATCAATGTCGTCGTCGGTGGGCATCAAGTGATGGCGGTACCATACGGCACCGATGGCGGACCACTGTCAGCTGCGGGAATACCAACAGTGGTCTTCGGGCCCGGGGACATCGCCCAAGCCCACACATGCGATGAATGGATTGAGCTAGATCACGTCGAGACGGCGAGCGAGATTCTCTTCCGATTCGCGGCCAAAGGACGTTGACGTCTTTTTCGTGACAAATCTCGCGCCCTGGATTAAACTACACTCTTATACGTTTTACGCTGCCATCCCGAAGCGTTTCAACGTCGATTGATTACGGGAGACTGTCTGGGAGAATTCCTCGTGAGCATTATCCGTGTCGGTCTAGCGGAAACCGAAAACTATGCGGACGGCTGGGCGGCCATTTTTGGCGGGACGCCGAAAAAAACTGAGACCAAAAAGACGACAAAGTCTGCTCAAGAAGCCACGCCGAAAAAGAAGAGCAAGAAAACGAAAAAGAAGTGACGATTTAACGGCTCCAAAGCGTTACTCTTTCATAGTCCGTAGCCAGTAGCCCTAAGCAAATAGCGACTTCAGTATTTGGGATCACTTCGTTATTTTATTCTTTGCTACTGACTACGGACTACTGGCTACGAACTATTCCGACTGTGCGAATAGCTTTTGGAGCGGGCTAGTGTCAGCGCCGTATCGTGAGTCTTGAGGTTTGATGACCTCAGGCGTTACCTTCGCGAACTTGAGATCCGGCGGCGGCGCGATGGTAAATTTTCCATCGAATAGACTCCTTTCTTCGCCAGAGAAGGTCTTCCAGCTGTCGGCATCCATCGGCATCTTAACGGACATTGCCTCGCCAGGTGGTTGCTGGTCAAAGTAAGGCGAGGAGGCAAGCACATAACTATTGGCGCCCGCCTGCCAGTCGAGCAGCTTTTCTATTTTCAGCTTTTGCGGATCGGTCTCCGGTCCGTCAAGGTGTATCAGAGATTTGCCTGCGTTCGCAGCTGCGAAAAAACATTCCGTTGGCGCAACGTGTATAGGGATAAGACCTTTCAGATCATTTCCCACATTCAGCCTCAGCAAGTTTCCGCTCAGAAATGTCGTCACTTTCGTCAACGCGACATTAACGGCCAATCCTGGCGGAGGGTTTGAATCACGCGGTACTTCAACATTCAACAGGCTGCCCGCCAGAGCGGCGAGCGTATTGTTGATCTTTAGGTCGAAGGATCGAACAGCGCGATCCCAGACTAGGTCACCGTCGCCTCGGATCACGCAGTTGTCGAAGCTCAAGCGGATCGGCCCCGGTATTCGACTGGGCCGCATGTCCATCTTCATCTTCGCAGGGCCCAAAATTGAAACGGTCGCCGCGGCGAGATGTGTCTTACCCTCGCCGGATTCGAGCGTGATGATGCAGTCTTGCAACGAGCAGCTGCCCTCTCCGACCAATGTGACAACCGATTGCACGGTGAATTCCTCGCGCATCGGCTTCAGGCGAAATTCGAGGCCCGATAGCTTCAGTCGAGCGTCGTGCAACACAAACAAGGCCGCATCGCTCTCTGTTGTTTCACCGAAAGTGAGATAAGGCCGAAATCCTTGGGCCGGCTGAATCGTGAGGTCGATGTTTGCCTCTTCCAGGTCGAGCGGTTTGCATGCCAACGCGCCCGTATGACGAATCTCGATCGTGTCGCCGGGAACAGCCTCTTTCACCGCGACTTCCAGGGTCCGGTAGACTCCATTTCCCGTCTCTTTTATTGACGGATCGACAATGCGCACCTTCCGCGCGACGCCGTCTGGTTTCTGATCGAGTGGTCTTACGCCATTGAGAAACGAAAACGATCCCAGGCGCTCAACACCGATCAAATGAATCGCCGTGCCGGTGCCGGTGCGCATCGAGGCAAGCTGATCGTTCACTTCAAACGCAAGATCAAGCGTGCGATCCGTATCCTTTTTGCTCCGTGACCCGCTTGCCACGGAAGCAATGCTGGCGTTTGCAAGCGCACGTAGGGGGTTCTCTTGTTTCCAAGGCGACTCCGTCAAAGGCGACGGCGACGAGTCCTGGTTCTGATTCTTGTTGGAAAGATAGGCGAGGTACTCGGTCCAATCCTTTGTCTCTTCGCCAATCGACCAGTAGCTCTCGAGATTGTGATAACGGTTCCCTGTTCCCCTATAAATTACCATGTCATTAGCGTCTTCTTGATGAATTAGCACGGCTCCGGAACTCTCCAGCCCAGGAACTTCAGGCCGAGAAAACAGGCACGAATCAGCGTTGACCGCGCCAGCGGCTCCTTTGCGGATTTCAAATGTCACGGAGCCCGCGCCACTCATAACGGAACAGTGGGTCAGATTACTACTCCCCGCGTCGTCGAAGGTCTCGCCCCGTCCTTCGAGGCATAGCACGGACGAGTGTGGTCCAAAGGCGAGTCTTCCACCTGGACGGCAACCGCGCCGCGGCGTAACACGCCATCTTTGCCGACCGGCAAACCATTAGCGCGAACGCCGCCACCTTTGAGATCGAGCTTCTCAATCGCGTCGGAGCCATCACGCACAAGTGACTCAAAAGCCAAGAATTTGCTTTCCTTCAGCACAAGCTGCGTTGCGGTGTCTTTGGCATCCGTGACTATGGAACTCAACACCTGCGACGATTCGCGCGGATTGACCTGAATAAAATCGCAGTTCCGAACCACCTGCCGGCCGCCGATCAAATGCAGTGCCGTCAACGGCGCATCTTTCTCTGCATCGACAATGAACCGCAGGCCCTGCACTTGGCAGGTGTCGCTGCGTATCTGCAAGGCCGCCCAAATCACGGAATTATCGGTTGGTCGATCGATATAGCGGATCCGCAGTGTCGGTTTGAAGCCGGGATATTTTGCCTTCACTCGAACGGATTTTGCCGCGATCTTGATGCCGCCATCGACCTCTTTCGTCACATTCAAAGTGCGGTCGCGTGACAACAAAATTTCGACATTCGACTCTGGCCCAATGGCGCTTCTGTTAATCCATTCGCTCAGATCCGTCACTTGGCTCTTTTCATCGTCGTACACCAGTGTTTTTTCCAAGGCATCAGCACCCGACCGATCGCGATCTTTCGGTAGCTCTGCCTTGACGATCTCATCTTTTCTTGGACCGAAATCGTTTTTCGGAGGCGCAAGGTGCTCCGTGGCTTTGGGCTGGCGGAATGGCCTCTGGTTAGCTGGGCCCAACGGCTCGAGCACGAGCAACAAGACAACGACCAAAGCGGCGAAAAAGGCCGCGATTAACAGTGGTCGAGCACTCGGCGGGCGCGGCAGCGGTGCCTCGACAGTCAACGCTCCATCGGGAAGTGCTGAAGCCGCCCCAAGTTTACGCCCAACCTGCAACAAATGTTGAATGAGATCCGAGGGGGTCTGATAACGATCGCTGGGATTCTTCGCCATCATGTGATCGAGAACGAGCGCGACTTCATTCGACAGACCCGCAACCAGCTGCCGCGGATCTTGCGGCTTGACGTGTTGGTGATGGTGCAACTTCTTCGCCGCCGTGCCTTCAGGAACCGGTGGGCGACCTGTTAGACAGTGATAAAACGTGCAACCGAGAGAGTAAATATCCGATCGTACATCGGCGTCGCGCGGCTCGAGCGCTTGTTCGGGCGAAATATAGTCAAACGTCCCCAATGTGACGCCGGATTGTGTCAAGTCTTTGTCGCTACGGGGTTCGAGGCATCGAGCCAAGCCCATATCGACGAGTTTTGCTCGGCCGTTCGGCGAGATAATTATATTTGACGGCTTGATGTCCCGATGCACCACCCCACGTTCATCCGCATGACACAGGCCAGCGGCCACCTGAATCATGTAGTTGATCGCTTCCGCTTCAGGAAGTCGGCCACGCTGGTCGAGGATCGTGCGTAGGTTGTCACCCTCGACGAACTCGAAGGCGATGAAATGGAGTCTTTGGTCTTCGCCGCAGAAAAACACGCGGGCGATGTTTTCGTGGTCTAATTTAGCTGCCGAGCGGGCTTCTTGATGAAAGCGTCGGACATTCTCGGGATCGCTGGCCAAATCAGGTGGCAATATCTTCAGTGCGACAAAACGATCCAGCTGGGTGTCGTGCGCCCGTAACACAGCTGCCATACCGCCGACGCCAATGGATTCGATCAATTCAAAATGAGCCAAATGTCGACCGCGCACACTTCCCGGGTCCTCAGCGGGCTTGATTGCCGCCCGCGAAATAATCGTTGGCGTGTCGTCGGTCGGCGGCAATCCGTTGGTGAAAAGCAGCTCTTCCGTGCGCAACGACTCACGGCGCCGCAGTTCGCTCGGTGTTTCACTGATAGGTTCAGCCATGAAGCAACCGCACGGAGTGACCCGCTCCCCAAAGAAAGGTAGTTCGGCCTCCAAATCCGACGTCGATCCACTGTCTCTATTGTTCTAAGAGGAGACAGTTCGGCAAAGAGATGAAACGGCCGGAAGACCTCCGTTGCCGCTCGATAAACGAAAGAGAGAGCATCATCCCGACGCATAGGCAGGTGATTATACTCTCGTTCGATTGCCCGTGTCAATTCAGTAGGGCCTGCTAAACCTGGTCGAAATTGCCGTGGCGCAGGAAAAAAAGATTGATCTGATTCTACGATAGGATACGATCGCGTTCCGGAAATGTCACATGAAATGCCACGAGAAGAGGTTCCCTGGCCAGCTTACATACTTCGCTATTGCCACAGTCGGGAGGCGGGCGTCCGCTGTTCGTAAGGATTCAAGCCGTCTTCATTAAGATTTCACAATTGCTAGTTATTGTAGGAACTATCTCACCAATAGATTGGCGACTCTCCCCGCACGATCGTGTTGCCAAGGAGCTTCTCGAATGTCTTCGCTGTTCGCATTTTTTAAGTATCGGAGCGGGCGTTTTCTTATCGCGGCAGTGCTTCTTGTAGTCTTACAAGGTATCGTTTTCGCAGTTCCCAGCCTCGCGGGAGCCAGGCCATTGCTGTCCGTCGCGGCCTTGACTGTGCCGTCGGCCTTTGTCTTGCTGCCAGCCTCACGGCTAACCAATCCGTTTTCCGGTTTTTCCTTTCGTCGCGACAACGTTCTCGGCACGTCGCTCGATCTTTATGTGGCGACTGATTCTGCCAGCACGGCCCAGCGCTGCGAAGAAATCGTTCTGCGCGAGATCAGTCGGCTCGAAAAAATCTTGAGTACGCGCGATCCCGAAAGTGAAATTAACAAGCCAAGGGCTCACGGGGCGCCCTCCACCGAGCTGGGCGAAGTGTTGCAGCTGTGCGAAAGCTGGCGTGGCGGGACCGACGGAGCCTTCGACGCCCGGCTTGGCGCGTTGCTCGATGTCTGGAAATGCGCCGAACATACCAATACATTGCCCACAGATAGCGCCTTAAACGATCTGGTCCTGCGATTGAACGAGCAGCCCTGGAACGTCGACGCTCTTGGCAAGTCTTACATCCTCGATCGCGCTGGTCGATTAGCTAAGAAAGAAACAGGCGTTGCCGGGTTACTGCTCGATATCGGCGGCGACATCATCGCTCTTGGCGACGGCAACGGAGTCGACGGCTTCGGTTGGGAAATCGGCGTCGCCCATCCGGATCGGCCACAGGACAATGCCGACCCCATGACGCGATTGGTACTACGCGATCAAGCCGTCGCCACGAGCGCACCTTATGAGCGCCTGCGAATCATCGACGGGGTCTCGTATTCCCATATTCTCGACCCAAAGACTGGCCGACCGGCGACCGGAGCCGCCAGCGCAACCGTCGTGGCGGCCGATGCCTCGACCGCGAATGCCTTGGCCACCGCTCTTTGCACGCTCTCCCCTGCCGAGGGCCAGGAACTCGTCGAACGTGTTGCCGACGCGAACTGCCTTATCATTGGCTCGGACGGCGTGGTTCATCGCTCGTCCGGCCTACGTGAACGAGTCCTCACGCAGAACTGTTCGGCCGATGCGTGGCCGGATAATCATCAGGTAACTATCAACCTCAAGCTCCTCGCTCCGGCCGCGGGAGGTCGAAAGGTCAGACGCCCCTACGTCGCCGTCTGGATTGAAGATGCCGACGGCAAGGCGGTGCGGACGCTCGCGGTCTGGGGCAATCAGCCCAAGTATCTGCGCGACCTGTTTGACTGGTGGAAACTGGGCAGCAAAGACAACGATCTCGTAAGGGCCGTGACCAAGGCCTCTCGAGCGCCCGGTAGCTATTCGCTCATTTGGGATGGCAAGGACGACAAAGGCAAAGCATTGGCGCCCGGCACATATACCTTTCAAGTCGAAGTGCATCGCGAACACGGCAACCACGCGCGCCAAACCGGCAAGCTCGAGTGCGGTGTCGAAAAAGGAACGGTGACCCTCGACGCCACCAAGGAGACCGGCGAGACCAAGATCGACTTTGGCCCGCGCGAGAAGTAGCCGATGCGAGCCGTTAAACGCTGGTTTCTCAAATGGACGCGGACGCTGCACATCTATCTGAGCATGTTCGCGCTTATGGCGTTGTTCTTTTTTGCCGCGACCGGTTTCATGCTAAACCATCCAGCGTGGTTCGATCTCGGGGAGCCGCGCCGGAGTACGGCGGAAGCCGACCTGCCCAAGGATCTCCTATTGGAGCAGATCGACAAGCTGACGGTCGTCGAGCGCCTTCGCGCCGATTTGCATGCTACGGGGTTGATGGATACTTTTGAGATAGAAGACCAAAGTGTCCGCGTCGTCTTCCGCTCCCCAGGTCAAACCAGCGAGTTCCGCATCGAACGGGAGACCGGCCATGTTGTCGCGGAGACCGAATCGTTCGGCTTCCTCGGGCGCCTCACCGATCTTCATCGGGGCCAGCACGTTGGCCTACCTTGGTCGATGGTCATCGACGCCGTCAGCATATTGCTTCTATTCATATCGGTTACCGGGCTTATTCTTTGGATCTCACTGCGGCGACGCCTCCTTGTCGGCGTGATAGCCGGTCTCTTTGGATTCGCTGGATTACTCGTCGTCTATTTTGCCTGCGTTCCGTAATGACCTGATTGTAGCCCCCTTGTCGTAGCCGGATTCACCGCGTCGTGGCCGGGGTCGGTACGCCGACCCCGGTTCTCTGGAGCCGCTAAGGTTTCACCGGGGTCGGAATACCGACCCCGGCCACGGCTGGCGATTTATCGAACGAACTTCGATTAAGGGAATTAGCCGCGCCTCCTGAAAAACCTGTCTTGACCGCCAGGCCTATCAACCTTATACCCGGCGCATCATGAAAACCAAACTCCTCATTCTCGGCGTCCTGATCGCTCTGGCGGTCGGGGGGATATCCCAAGCAACCGACCCTGTAGGTCAGGCTGAAAAGCCGCCGGCGCCGACCGTCGGCAAGGTCCTCATACTCGAGAATGACCGTATTTTGGAGGGCGACATAGAACATGTCGCCGACCAATATCGCGTCAAACGCAGCACGGGGGAGACTTGGGTAACGGCTGGGCGCGTGCTGTCGCTCTGCGCGAGTTACGACGACGCCTATCTTTTTGTCCGCGGCCGGGCCAATCTCTCCGATCCCGATGAACGCCTTCGATTGGCCCAGTGGTGCCGTCAGTGCGGTTTGCGTGAACGCGCTCTCGAAGAAGTCAAAGCCGCGGTCGTCCTTCGGCCTGAACATGCGGAGACACGCCGCTTGCTCAATGGCCTTCTCCAAGCGGAAGAATCGACGCCGAGTACACGTCCCACGAAGATCGTTGCCGAGCCTGTGGTTCTTCAGATACAGGATGTCGGTTCCGAATCGGTGAATCAGTTCATCACGAGAGTTCAGCCGATTTTGATGAATACGTGCATAAGCTGCCACGCCACAGGGCAAGGCGGCAACTTTCATCTCCAGCGTTGCTATCAGGTCGGAAGTGTGAATCGCAAGACCATGCAGCAAAATCTCGCGGCCGTGATCACCCAACTCGATCTCGCTCGCCCGGCCATGAGCCCTCTACTCATCAAGGCGGTAAGCACGCATAGCGATTCGATGGCGAAAGCTCCGATCAAGGACCGCCAGGCGGGAGCCTATAAGATCCTGGTCGACTGGGTCGAGATGACGGCCAGGACCAATCCGCAGCTTCTCCAGGCAAAATCCAACGAAACTACGACTGCGCCGGCCATCAGCGGTGCGTTCGCAAGCTCCGCGCTGAGCCGACCGACCGACCTCAAAACTCCGATAGAAAAGCCGTTGCCCGCAGAGCCACAACCGCTGCCATTGCCAACGCCGTTTGCCGGCGTGACGTCCGTTCCTACATCCACGCCGCCTGCGACAACTCCAATGCCGGATAGTAACAAGCCAGTTCAGAAGACCGACGATGTCGTCGATCCAGGTCCGTTCAATCAGCAGAACCACCCGACCTCGCCCACGCGCAAACCCCAGGGCTAACGCAGATACTGCATGGAAAGAAATCCGACTGATCTACAACTCCCCGAGCATTCCAGCGGCGATCGACTACGTCTCGCGCTCGGGCTATGGATCGCCGTCGCCTGTGCGGTGGCTATCAAGTCCTTTTTGAACCCAGATCGACATTCGATTTTCCCGATTCTCTCCGCCGCTGTCGAACACTGGTGGCACGATCGGCCCCTCTATGATGACTACAAGCCACTCGATTTCTTCCGCTATCCACCAACCTTCGCGATCGCGTTATCGCCATTTGTTTTGCTCGGTCCGGCTCTCGGATCAATTGTTTGGACCTTGCTGGGAATGGCGGTCTATCTCCTCGGTCTTTGGCGCTTTGGCATTCGCGTCCTAACGACGTCTGAATCCAAGCATACACTCGCATTTTTTCTGATTCTTGGGTGCGTCGGCGGTTTACGAGGATTCTGGAACGCCCAAGCCAACGCGCTGGTGACGGGCTTGATCCTTCTCGGCGTCGATGCCTGGATTGGCCGACGTTGGTGGCCTGCCGCGTGGTTTTTCGCGGGCTCGGTGATTATCAAACTAACCCCCTTGGCCGTCGTCCTCCTATTTGTCGCGTTGAGGCCCCGCGTTCTCGGCGGCCGGGTAGCATTCGCCCTACTTGTGTTCGCGCTCGTTCCCTTTTTGACCAAACCGCCGGGGATCGTAGTGGGCCATTACGGCGAACTGTACTCCCATCTCCTGCGCTCGTCCGGCGAACGCTGGCCCGGCTTCCGCGACGTCTGGACGATCCATCAGGTGATCGCCCGTCAGGCAGCGGGGTTGCCCGGCGTCCCCGAGTTGAAGTGTACGATGGAGAGTCCAGGCACCTACCGCTGTATCCAAATACTTTCGGCGGCCAGCGTGCTCTTGTGGTGTCTCTGGCAACAACGACTGAGGATTAGTGAAAGTGAATTGGCCATTCGGACTTTAGGGATGGGCATGGCCTGGCTAATGCTGCTCGGGCCGTCGACGGAACATCCGACCTACGTATTCTTGGCACCGTCGCTGGCCTTGGCGTTACATCACAAACAGCTCGGATGGAGAAGAGTTGTACTTTGGTTGTCCGCCTGCCTGATACTGGTTCTCGGTTGGAGTTCTCTGACCGAGCCAATTCAAAACCTGTATCCATGGACGCTAACCGCCCTACCGGTTGGCACACTCCTGTATGTAGTCTGGCTGATCGCTTACGCGACACCATCAGCGCAACAGAACAGCTTCGCCGCGCCGGGCGGACTCACACTCACGGTGACAGAGGACCAGGGCGTCTCGAGCAAGCTGGCCGCTTAGTAGATCCGGCTCCTTGCCGTCGAGTACTCCTTGTGCCGCCGTGTCGATCTCATTCGTAAACGCCGCCAGTGGGTCATCGCCACCCTCCAACTGTGGCTGTGTCGGCTCTCCTTTAGAAGGATAAACCGTCAACGGCAGGGAGCCAGACTCATAGGCGAGCGTGGCCTTTTCGAAATACAGTTCAAAGCCATGCACAAAAGGGCGCGATGCCATGGCGAGCGCGCCCGAACTACAGGAAAGCGCAGGCCCACCAGGACCGTAAAGATATTGAGTCGTGATATATTGCACTGAGCCATCCGCGTTTACAACGCCCGACGAGTACACGCTTTTGGGCATGCCCGCAATCAGGCCGACGAAATGGGCGTCGTGAATGTGCAGATCAACCGCCGGGCCACCGGTCTTCCCAGCATCCGCGATATCGGCGGACCAATCGGGTTTTGAGATGACACGAGTGAGGTGCCCGCCAAGGAGCTTCCCATAAATCCCATTCTTGGCCGCCCGCGCCGCAAAACCAAACTCCGGAAAAAACGGCAAGACATGCGCGACCATCAGCAATTTACCCGCAGCCTTGGCCGCGCTCACCATCCGATCCGCGCCGTCTGTCGTCAACGAGATCGCCTTCTCGACCAACACATTCTTCCCCGCCGCCAGCGCGGCAAGGGCCATAGACTCGTGCTGATCTGTCGGCGAGCAAATATCGATGAGATCGATCTCTGGATCCGCAATCATCTCCGCGAAGGCCGAAAAGCGCTTGAGATGCGCGAGATCCATCATCGTCCCCGCCGGCCCAAAGTTGCCGCGAATGCCACGCCAATCGCCAGCCAATTTAGCTGGATCGCGACTGCAGATAGCAGTAACCGCGCAGCGGTTTCCTTTCAACGCCGCGAGGTAATGGATCATGCCCATGAAACCGATGCCGGCGATGCCGATGCGCACCATTATCGAATCTCCGCTATTTGTATGCCTTGCAGAATTCCATGTTTTCGGACGCTTTCATCGTTTTGGCCCGTTTTTCGCGTTTTCTGCGACTTCTTTTCGCATGAGCCACAAGAAAACCAGGGGTTCTCAAGGGATATCCTAGTAATCTTGGCCACTAAAGCGTTGGATGTGCCGAGGCGAGCGGATCACCGCCGCGGACCCTGGCAATTCATCGTTGCTCGAAAGCCGATCCGCTTTCGCTGACTACAGCGATGGGACCAAAGAACTGCGCCAGTTCGTCTATTACGGCTTGAAGCGTCGTTGGCACACCGTCCAATCTTGTCTTCTTTAGGAACGCCTGCCGCTGCGTATGCTACGATGTGTCACCTCCGAACTCCAGCGTCAATGGGGTAGGACGAGACAGACAGCACAGTCGCAATCCAAAGTGTTCACTCCGGAGCAAGCCGGCTAATACAAAGCCGCGATACCTTGCCTTGCTGCCTCAAACCAAGCCATGTGCCAAAGCACGGCCGGCGGGCTGCCGAGTTTGCTCGTCGGGAACCCAGAAACGTTTTCTTGTCTGGCTGAAAAAAGAAGAAGCCTTTGCCAGTTTACGGGGTTACAATTGCACTTCCTTAAGTTGCAGCCAAGGTCCGTGTACCATCTATCTCAATTGATTCGGGACGAACCGATCCTCTCCTCGGGGCACTCATGGGTGAAATACTAGCTTGTCCACAACCGAAGGACCTCCAGCGCCTCGTGCTCGGGCAGCTTTCGGACGCGGATGCGAAGCGAGTCGAGCAGCATATTTTAAGCTGTACTGACTGCGCCAACCGGCTCAATTCGTTGCTATCCAAAGATTCATTCGCCGCGCCCCTGCGTTCCGGGGTGCATCGGTCTCTTGGCGACAGCCCCTCCGCGAAGGCACTGATTGAGCGGCTCGCGCGTGCCAAGCCTGACGGCGCGCTTGCATTGACAGTCGGCATTACGACAACTGGGAATGGGGCGGATCCAAGCGGGCCAACTACGCCAATTGATTTCTTGGCGCCTTCCCAAGCGCCGGACGAGATTGGTCGCCTTGGCCGCTACCGGGTGCTCAAAGTGCTGGGAGCGGGCGGCATGGGCGTGGTCTTTCGGGCTCACCATCCCCAGCTCGAGCGATTAGTGGCACTCAAAGCGATGCTACCAAAGGTGGCAGCCCAGCCGGACGCCCGCGATCGCTTCACGCGCGAGGCGAAGGCCATGGCCAAGCTCAAGGATGACCATGTCGTCGCCATCTACGATGTCGATGAGGACCACGGAGTTCCCTTCTTGGCGATGGAGTATTTGCAAGGGGAGTCGCTGGACGGCTGGCTCAAGAAGGGTAAGCAAATGTCAGTCGGGCAGGTGCTGCGCGTGGGCCGAGAGATCGCCCAAGGTCTCGCGGCGGCGCATGCCAAAGGGCTCGTACATCGAGATATTAAACCCGCCAACATTTGGCTCGAGGCTCCCAAAGCCCGAGTGAAAATCCTCGATTTCGGCCTGGCCCGCGGCGGCGCCCAAGATGTGCAGTTGACGCAGTCCGGCACGATCCTCGGTACGCCCGCCTACATGGCCCCTGAACAAGGCCGCGGCGAGGCGGCGGATTCCCGTAGCGATTTATTTAGTCTCGGCTGCGTCCTTTACCGCCTCTCGACGGGCAAGCTTGCCTTTGAAGGACCGACGATCATGGCGATTTTGACCGCGCTGGCGACAACCAACCCGCCGCCCGTCTCCGAAGTCAATCCGCAAATTCCGGGGCCATTTGCGGATCTGGTAATGAAGTTATTGGCAAAGAACGCGCAAGATCGGCCGGCATCGGCAGCGGAAGTGATCCGCGCCATTCAAACGATCGAGCGGCAACGTTTACAAGCTGCACCGGCGGAAACCGAGGCAAGAAAGCCAGTCGCGACCGGCGTCGCGCCATCCGCTGGGCTGGTTACCCATATCGGCGGCCGTAAAGAATCTAAGGAACGGGCCGAGAAAGACGTTGCCACCGGGCTCTTTGCGTTCGATCCGACTCCTGAAAGAGTGGCCACCGTCAAATCCCTCCCAACGGCAAAAGTCCGAGAAGCGTCCGCGCCGCCGCGCCGAAACATCCCATGGAAATGGTTGGCGATTGGTATGTTCGCGGCGACCTGTGTGGTCTTCGCGGCCCAGATCATCATCCGGCTCCGCAATCCCGATGGTTCCGAAACCAAGATTGAAGTGCCTAAAGACAGCAAAGTCATCGTCGAGGATAAGGGCAAAGTAATCCTGGAAGTGCCCAATGGGAAAACCAAGACCAAGCCCGCGTTTGTCGGCGAACCGCACCGCCGCTTGGCGGAAATGATGCTTAAATATGACGGGACGCTGACTGTGCGGACTGCTAAAGACGTTATCAATGTCGCGGCAATAAAGGATCTGCCGAAGGAGCCATTTCTGGTCCTCTACGTCAAAGGTGGAAGTAAGCCCATTTCCGACCAAGCGATGGAAGCGTTCGAAGGCGTCTATGAAGTCCCGTCGATCTCTCTCACCCTAGCCGACACGGCTGGCCTGAGACATCTACGTGATGTGGCTGCCTCAGAAATCGTGCTGGATGGAGAGAAACTCGATGGCGACGAATGCCTGAAACTTCTCGGCGAACGGCCGGACCTCCTGCAATTGAGCATTCGTTGCTCCTCTCTATCCGATGGGGCGGTGCCGCTCTTATTAGGAATGAAACGGTTGCGGAACTTCAACCTAACTGGCCGCTCGGACCTAACGAATGCGGGGATAAAGGCATTGGCGACTCATCCCTCGCTTGCGTTCGTTCATTTCGATCTGATCACTCCGGAGGCAGCGGCGTTTTTTAACACGCTCCCGTTTGTGCGGCATGTGAACTTGGGCAAAGTGGACGACACGGCCGTGACATCTCTGTCGGCGCTGACGAGAGCCGCGGAAGTTGTCCCGGGTTATGAACTCTCCGATGATGCCGCGCGCCGTTTGCAAAAGGCTTTGCCCAATGCGGTTATCTTTCACAAAGCGAATCCGCCCACCGAGGCGGAGCGAACCGCGTTTCGATGGGCCCTGGATCAGAAGGTAGCTTTCTCTCAAGAATTTCCATGGGAATCGGTTAAGGAAGTCCCAGCGAGTGCAATTTCGTTGGGCAATCTGACTTTCCCCGACGATGTACTAAAAACGGGAGCGAGCCATTTACGCGGCATTCGCTGTATCCATAGCATTCGTTGGTTCGGCCCGACGAACGCGGACGACGAAGCAGAGCACATTGCCACTTTGGATTCACTTCTAAGTTTGTGGCTGGGCCGAACAACTCTGACGGCCAAGGGCATGGAGCGTCTAACGGCTCTTAAACGGCTGGAATCTCTTAATTTCATGCACATCCCGACGATCACCACGGAGGTGCTAAGCTACGTTCCAAAGTTTGGACTATTGGGCGCCTTTGCATTGAACGGTTGTCCCATCGATGATAGCGGTCTCGCCGAACTGGCAAAAGCGAAGGGCTTGCAAGACCTGACTCTCGAATGGTGCACGGGACCATTCACCGGCGCCGGCGTCAAGCACCTGTCTTCTTTGCCGGTGCTACGACACCTCACTCTTCTGGCTACTCCGCTGGATGAGAGCGCGGTGGGGTCGCTGACACTCTTGACGAGCCTTCGTGTTCTCGACCTCAGGCAAACGCAGCGCGTCGCCGGCGACATCGCGGAATTGCACAAGGCACTACCCAAATGTGCCATACTTTGGGACGGGGGCCTGATCGTGCCGGGAATGGAAGGCGAGCGCTAAGCGCAACATCGGGGACGGTCTAGGCTCAGTTCCTTCGACATTCTTTAAGGAGAATAAGAAGCGAGATCGATCCCGAAAGAACCGCACGCGGAGAACCACGAATAATACGATTTGCACAAATAAAAAGGAGCGACAGGGCGCTGATCCCAAGACGCTCCACCGTTTCCCTCCGCGTCTTGCTTGCCCATTCATGTTATTTGAGGTTGATCTTCTTTCGTGCCGAGGTAATAGAATTCCACTATATGCCGATTCGGATTGCGGACGGTCCCAGCGTTCGATCCGGTCATCAGCGCGAGCACGATTAGCTTGGACAGCTACAGGTCACGTAGACGAAAAGGCTGAAAAACGACGATGTGTGACAAGGAGTATCCTTCCTTTTCGAAACGTGCGCTTTTCAAAGCGGAGTCGGAGCATCCGACCGCGCCCCATTAGTCAACAGTCGGTTCACCTCTCGCCTTGGAGGTGAGCCTCAACAAACCAGAGTTGCTTATCGATGTCTCGCGAGATTCGAGTGACGAGGTCGGCCGTGTCAGCATCACCGAGTTCGGTCGTGCGGTCGATGGCGGCACGCACAGCTTTGCCGGCCGTCGCCAAAGCTGTAGACAACGCATCGACGTGATCCCGACCGCTCGTGATGTTCAACGGACAAGTTGGCAGCTTTGTGCGTTTGCCGACAGCGCGACTGTTCCTTCAGCGGTGCCGCCCATGGCCACGATTCGTCCGGGCACGGCCCCAAGACCACGGGAAGAAGGGCAGGAAAAAAGACGAAATGACGATAAACCTGTTCCACGCCGTGGTTCAGTCTTTGGCGCTGCCAACCGCTTTCTGGATCGCCTCCCGGATGCTCATCGGCCTGATTGAGAAAGTCTTGAGGGCCTGATTGTCTTGAACAACGGTAGGGTTCTTTAGACCTTCAATCAAGTGCCTCCCAACCTCGAAAGCAGCAGGGGTGACAAGGGCTAGCCACAGGCTCGATAGATACGGTGTCAAAACCGGTACTGAGATCAACCAGCGCCGCAACCCTTTTTGCCGTGCGTATTCCCGGATCATGCCACCGTAAGTGGTGACGTCCGGGCTGCCGACCTCGTAGACGCGGCTATCGCCCGGCGGCAAGTCTTTCGCTGCCAGGAGATAGGCTAGTACGTCGTCGACCGCAATGGGCTGAGTAGGAGTCGTGAGCCAGCGGGGGCAAAGCATTACTGGCAGCCGGTCGGTTAGTGACTTCACCAGGTCGAAGGACAAGCTGCCTGTGCCGATTACCAGGGACGCCCGGAACTCGATCGTTTCGACGCCCGAATTTCGGAGAATCTGGCCGACCTCATGCCGGCTGCGCAAGTGCGGGGAAAGTTTCGGATCGGCGTCGTCGCCCAGGCCGCCGAGGTAGATGATTCGGCGCACGTCGGCATTCCTTGCCGCCTGCGCAAAATTTGTCGCCGCCTGACGGTCCTCTTTCTCGAAGTTTTTCGACCCGGACATGAGATGGACGAGGTAGTAAGCCGTCTGAATCCCCTGCAAAGCTCGGTCAAGAGAAGCGCCGTCCAGCACATCACCTTGAACAAGCTCGGTGCCAGCATGCACCCGCGATCGCATCGTGTCAGGCGTTCGTGCCAGGCAGCGCAGCCTCACCGCCTGCTTCTCGAGGAGCGGGATCATTCGACCGCCGACGTAACCGGTCCCACCAGTAAGTAAGATCAGGGGTCGGTTGTCATCGTCCACGGTTGCCATTAGTCCTTATACCACGGAGCGAAAATCCATCCTGTTGTACATTCTACGGCTTGGCGGTTCTAAGAATAGCAGTGGCGTTGCGGATGGTCCTCAAGGGGTGTCGATGATTTTCCTGCGTAAACCAACGGCTCAAGCAATCCAATCGTTCTTGGCACGCCAGGCAAGGCTCGACCTTACCTACTCAGCGGTCGGCGCAACCACGGCACGACCGCCTACCGGTTATGTCGTTGACCAAACTCGAATTAGGCTTGGCGCCGGTGACAAGGTATTCGCCGCAGCTAAACAGGCACTTGAACACTGGCAGCAGTTTCGCCTTGGCTGGGTGGAGGCACGTCCAGAGGACACGCCGATCAAGGAAGGGCAACTCGTGGCGATTCTGGCTCGATCCATCGGCTTATGGTGGCTCAACGCATGCCGCATTGTAATGGTGGTCGACGAGGACGGTGCGGTGAAACGTTTTGGTTTCGTCTACGGCACATTGCCCGATCATGTTGGGACTGGCGAGGAGCGATTTCTAATCGAGTGGAACCGGGGCGATGACAGCGTTTGGTACGATATCCGAGCGTTCTCCAAACCTAGACAATTTCTGGCCTGGATGGGCTACCCAGTCGTTCGGTGGACGCAAAAACGCTTCGGGAGGAACTCTGCCGCCGCAATGCATCGCGTTGTAAGTGAAACTGCTGCTATAGAGTAGACGAAACCATGAGAGGCAAGGGGATGACTCCTCCGCTCTCTCCAACGAGGAAAAAAAATTCCACTCGTTATCACAGGCGACTTACCGAATGGACTGTGGATTTATTTGACAGGATTCGGCGGACTCAAGTATTTGGCCAAGAACCGATAGGCTTCCGCCCGCGACTCCTTGGCAAACTTGGTATCCAGTCGATTGAACTGGTGGCCACCCGGTGCATCCTTATAGACCTTGTATTCAAATTTCTTGTCTGAGGCCTTGAGCGCCTTGATCATGTGCTCGACTTCCAGAACATTTACATCTTCATCGTTGGTCGTCGTATGGATCAACAGGGGCGTTTCCAATTTGTTGGCATTCCAGGCTGGCGAGCGGCGACGATACTCTTCAATGTCTTCTCGGACCGTTTTACCGATGTGGTACGGTGCGGAGAACAAATCGCGGTAATCCTGGTCGTGATAACCCATGCGCAACCAGATCACACACAGGCACTCCGGCGTAGCCAACTTTGAATTCCTTGGGATGCGCGAAGAGATTCATGAGTGTGATCAACCCACCGTGACTCCAGCCCATGATTCCCACGCGGTCAGCATCAAGATTTGCATGAATCTCCAACATGAATTGCCGGCCGGCGAAGACATCTTCGACCTCCAATCCGCCATAATCGATCAACTCCCAGAATTCGCGGCCGTAACCCGTGCTCCCGCGATAGTCGCACGCAATCACCGCGTAGCCTTGCTGGAGCAACTCACGAAAGACATTTACGTAGTTAGTACCAACGTTGCCATGAACCCCACCATGGGCGAACACCATCAAGGGCAGCTTCGGGCCGGTCAGGTATTTTTTGGGTAGGAATGTGTAGGCCGTTAGCACCACCGGATTCTTGGCACCAGGCGCAGTAGGGTTCTTTGCCACTCTCGGAGGTGGACCGGTGAAACGAACTCTGTCCACCTCAGCTAATTCGGCGAGAGCTTGAAAAAGCATCTGTTCGTCGATTTTTCGCGCCAGGAGCTGTTCGGTAAAGTTAAGAGACTGTCCCAGGCTGATACCGTCGTTGGCAACTTTGGGTGCATCGATCTTGCTGGACTGCGATCGAACGGCGTCGGATAGAGACAATACCAATACGATGGCGCAGAATGTTAGACAAAGAAATATCTTACCGATCATAATTTCTCCTCAGGTCAGAGTCACTACCTGTCTCCATTCACTTCGAACCCATCCTATAGATAACTCAGCACACCACCGGGGTGTCGCCTTTTCACATCGGCATACCATTGGCAGGGCCAATAGAGAACCAAAACAACACACACCCAAAGTGCATAAACCATTGGTAGGCTGAGGCCCCAAGATTCCGGAGCTTCTTCGCGCTTGAACCAGGGTCCATTGGCCAACAGGGGGGACCAACCGAAACGTAGGTAGTCGTAGATGACAGCGCCGCCGTGAATCAGGGCAATGTGCAACAAGTAGTAAAAGAGTGGCACCCTGCCGAAAGTGATGATCGGTTTGGCAAGCGGGCCAAGGGGACGGTCGAAAACGCCCAGGAAAAGGATTGCCGGCCCTAGCGTCATCAGGATATAGAGCAGCGAGGCAGGATACTTGGTGCAGTTGAGGAAAGAAAAGAATGTAAACAACGTGGTCGATTGCAATTCCCAGGGGCGCGGATCGCCGTATTGATTCATGACTCGAAGGACGACGAAGCCAAGGCAGACGGCTATGCCTAACGGATAGATTTGTTGAAGTCTTTCGAGTGGGCGGTAGAGTAGCAATGTGCCAAAGCCATAGCCAGCCGCCATCACACCCATCCACGGCAGCAAGCAGTAGCCGGTCTCAAAAGTGATATCTCCCATTACAATCGCCTTGCCCGGGCTGTGGAGGATCATCCAAAGCAACTCAGGCATGTGAACATCTCTCGGACTCATAAAGTCGAAGGCGTTGTGAAAGGCGATCAATGCCAGGCCGATTATCGTGACCGCCCAAGTTGGTAGATAAACGAGGATCGAGAGTAGGACCATCGCCCAGCCGATGGCCCAGAAAACGCCCGCACCGTGATGAACCAAGTCGAAGTTGAACATCCAGAGCATGCGATTGATGGTTATTTCGAGGAAGGCAAGCCATAGGCCGCGCGAGAATAGGAACCACGACAGTTGGAGCGTCGTCTTGCCGCGCGTTCGAGCTAGGAAAGCGGACGCGCCGGCTAGGAATATGAATGTCGGCGCGCAGTAGTGGGTAATCCAGCGCGTGAGGAATATGCCGGGTGTGGTCGTTTGGAGATCAGTCGGATCGTAGAAGATTCTCTCGGAGACGAAATCGCGAACATGGTCGAGAGTCATTATGATCATGACCACGCCGCGAAGCAAATCGACCGATTCGAGCCGATCCGACGTCGGCTTCACTTCACGACTGTCCATGATCCCTCCTCCGTAAAGACATCTGCCGCGGGACAATGACTATTCGCTGTCGTGAAGGATATGAGAAATCGGGTGCAATGATGAGTGGCGGGGCACGAGCAGTGGCATGCTTTGGAACTCAAAAGAATGCACGCGCCGCCTGGCACGTTTCTGACTTTTTCCATACGAATCCGAAAAAATCAGGACGCGCGTCGCGACTTCTCGCAGTACCTTAGAGAAGGCACCTTTACGGGAGAATCGGTCCAATGGCAGACCGAGAGATGCATGCTGTCGTCGAATTCATCCATGGCCTTGTCGTCGATCCGGGGCTCACTTCCCTTACGGACAGTGAACTGCTAACGCGATTCCTTGCCAAGCGGGATGAGAACGCATTTGAGGCCCTGGTGCGCCGCCACGGTCCGATGGTTCTGGCCTTGTGCCGGCGGATTCTCCGCGACCCCCACGCCGCCGAAGATGCATTCCAGGCGGCTTTTCTTGTCTTTGTGCGTAAGGCCCGGACGATCGCCAAGCCGGAACTCTTGGGTAACTGGCTCTATGGAGTAGCGTGCCGCACAGCTAGGGCAGCGCGGGCCGCCGCGGAAAAACGCCGCGTGAAGGAGGCCGAAACTATGGCGCACGAGCAAACCGCTGTAGAGAGCCCGTGGCTAGAATTGCAACCATTCTTGGACCGGGAGCTGAACCGCTTGCCCGCCAAGTACCGCGTTCCCCTCGTGCTTTGTCACCTGGAAGAGAAAAGCAGGCAGGAGGCGGCCCGGACTCTCGGCTTGCCGGAGGGGACGCTGTCCAGTCGACTCGCCAGAGGCCGAGCCCTGCTGGCTCAACGAATGATGCGATGGTGCCCGAGTGTCGCCGGCGAAGTGCTTCTTGCCGGGCTCGCCGGTCAAGCAATGGCCACCCCGCTCGTCGAAGCAACGACCAAGGCTGGCATGGCTGTATTCGCGGGTCAGCCGATAAATACGGGGATTGTTTCGGTCGGGGTTGCCTCACTAAGCCAGGTAGTCTTAAGGAGCATGCTCATGACCAAACTCAAAATCGCCGCGCTAGCGTTGTGTGTGGGAGGCTTGCTCGCTTGCGCCGTGGGTACGGCTGCCTCGCGGGCCCTCGGTACGAAAGATGATTCTCCGGCGGTTGGCGCTGCCCCTGAGAGTGCCAGCGATCCGCTTATGAATCAAGTCTTCGAGACTGCCAGAAATATCACGCAAGCGCAGGTAAAGCTTCGCGTGCTACTGAGCATAGCCTCCGTCCAGGACAAAACCGGCGACTCAGCGGGCGCCAAGAAAACCAGGCAAGAGGCCTTGGAACTCACCAAAGGCTTTGCCGACGGCATCCCGCGGGCGGACGCCTTGTTGAAAGTTGCTCAATCCCAGATTGAAGCCAAGGATCGAGTCGCCGTTTTTGAATCGTTGAAGCAAGCGGAACATGCAGTCGCGGCGATTGAAGGGGAAAACGAGCAAGCGACTTGGCTTGCCAGGCTCATTTACGCTCAGGCAGCCGCAGGCGATTACGATGGGGGCCTACGGACATTGGCGAAGGCCGGAAGGAATCAAGGGGATCTTTTGCAATACTTCAGTAACCAGCTGAATACCGAAAATAAAGATGCCGCCCGCAAAGCAATCACGAGGGCCCTGGCTCTGGTGAAGTTCGAGGGGGAAAACGCGGACGTCCAACGGATTAACGGGTTGTCCAATGCCTGCTACGCCCTGGCAAAGACGGGCGCACTGGATCAAGCTTTAGAAATCGCGGGAAAGAAGGGCAAGGAGCAGGATCGCTGCCTGCAGCTGATTGCCGCTGTCCAGGCGGGAGACGGAGACATCGCCGGCGCAGCGCGAACCGCGAAAGGCATTGAGGAGAACGACATCAAAGCCGATGCCCTGAGCGCGATTGTCCATGCCCAGGCGAAGGCGGGTGACCTCACTGCCGCTCGGAGCACGCTAAAGGAAGTCCGCGAATTGGTGGACAAGTTTCGGACTGATCGGCAAGCGCGGATCGGGGGTTACAGGCAGCCGCGTGTTCAAGATCCCCGCCTTTACCAGTTACAGGTTGGAATCGCGGGAACGCAGTTCGAGCTTGGCGATAAGAGCGGTGCGCTGGTGACGGTTGCTAACATCGATTCGGACCTGGAAAAGGCGCATGCCTTGAACCAGATGAGCGCTCTCCTGAGAAAGGCCGGAAAGCTGACCGAGGCTCGAGAAATGCTGCTGGCGGCTTCGCAGGCCGCGCAGCGAGTGGTTCCGATCATGGGTTCGGGGCGCAGCAGACCCCGTCCGCAAAGGGGAGTACGTTAGGTTTCATTGCTCGTGAGCAAGCTAAGGCCGGTGACGTGACCGAAGCCATGAGGACCGCAAACACCATACCGACCGACCAGGCCATGGACGATGCTCTTGCCGGGATTGCACCCGTTCAGGCCGAAGCCGGTGATGTAAATGGAGCCCTCGAAACTGTTGCACGAATCCGCGACGAATTCTCGAAAGCTGACGCTCTCGACGGCCTCGCCCAGGTCCTGGCGCGGCGGGCACGAAAAAGAGGCCCTGGCCTTGGCCGCACAGCAGACATCGGCCGCGGTGAAAGTCAGAATTCTGCTTGGCGTGATTTTGGGAAAAATGAAAACCAAACTTCCCAAATAGGAATCACCCGAATAATTAAGAATAAAGTGGCTGGCGAAGGCAAAACATCGCCATTACAGCCTCCTTACTTTTCGGCCTTTTCGGCTTTATCCGCACGTTGCTTCAAAGCCCAAGCTAGTAGTTTGCGTGCATCCTCATACCGGCCATCGCCACCGGATGATCCGAGTATGACGATAATGAAGTGATTGGTCCCCTCGTGAACACTCGCGACCAGGCAGGCACCTGCGGCATTCGTGGTGCCTGTTTTGACGCCATCACAGGCAGCATCTCCCAATAATCTGTTCGTGTTCTTCCATGTGATGGTGCGTTTCTTGTCCCCTTCTCCGATGACGTCGCAGGCGTGTTCGCGGGTCTTGACATAGTCGCGGAAATGTTTGTTCTGCATGGCATGCCAGGTGAGCACGGCCAGATCACGGGCGCTCGCTTGGTTTCGCGCCAGGCCGTTGGGGTCGAGGAATTTCGTCTCTGCCAACTTTAGGCCTTTCGCCCGCTCGTTCATTTCCGCGACGAACAGTTTGACGGGGTCCGTCTCCGCCGTTTCTCCTTTTTTCAGGCGCGGCCCGAAATGTTCCGCCAACGCCACGGCGGCGTCGTTGCCCGACGGCAGAAGCAAACCAAACAGCAATTCTCCGACCGGCAGGCGTTCGTCAACTTTCAGTTTGCAAGAGCTGCCCGGCGTTTTGGCCGCACGCTCCGAAAAGCGAATCTCCTCACCGAGCCACTTAGGATTCTTTTCCGCGTGCTGCAGGATGATCCAGGCAGTCATGATCTTGGTAGTGCTGGCGATCGCCCGGGCCTCGGTATCATTGAATCCCCACAATGGTTTGCCGGTTTTGCCATCGACGATCGCCCATGCTTTGGCCGCGATGCCTACAGGCAGATCGAGGGCGGCCGATGCTTCATCGCTACATCTGCTGAACGAGCCCGAAGCCTCCGGAGCCAATCGCTGCACGGGTGCCTCGCCCGTTTCCAAGCCAAGCAGAGTCAGCAGAGAAATCAATGGGAGCAGAGACCTGATCATCGAAAACTACCTCCCGTTAGGGCTGTCAATCCTCTCGGAAGATTGTATGACGACTGGCGTCAATTGTGTCATCAAAGCAAGTCAAACGCATTGGTTCGCGACCAAGGCAATTCTCCCCTGCCTGGGCCGTTGCCAGAGATAAGCACCGAGCCCGCCGCTTGCCAGCAGACCACAGAGGATGAGACTTGAGGGTTCCGGAACAGACGAAAGACTATACTCGCTAATGGATTGACTGGAACCATCGATGACAAACAAATTATCATTTGAATCCAACGCTAACCCGGGCACGTATTGTGATTGCGACGTGTTTAATCCCGATGCAATAGTCTGCAAATAATTAAAACTACTATCGAATTCCAAGAGGTTGCCATTCGCCGAGTCAAGAACAAAAACATCGCCCTTCGAATCTACTGCCAAGCCTAAATTCCCACTTCCGAATTGTTGAACGGCTGGAGAATTATAGCCGCCGGTCACGTAAAACAGGCGTCCGTCGCTATTCCACGCATATATGGTTCCGCCTCCATTTCTATTCGAGGAAGCGGCGTATGCATTTCCGTTTGTCTTGTTTATCGCGATTGAGCCGATATGATAGTAATAATCATTTGCATCAGCATAGCGCCGATTGAACGCTCCATCACTGTTGTATTCGACAATCTGCTTGTCGTCCGATACATAAAGATGCCCACTCGCATCCGTGGCCATGCTATTTGGACCGTAATTGAGAGGCGAGCTACCTGTGTTGCCGAATGTTGACATATAGGCGCCCGCCGAACTATAGATGTCGACCTGATGGGGAGAATGTTCACCAACATAAATTTGATTTCCGATGGATGCCACACCTATCGGCGTGTATAATAATCCACCACCGAAAGTCGTCGAAGATGTATACGAGCTGCCACTGCTAAATTCAAGGACACTTCCGTAATTACTATTGGCGTAATTGCTATATGTCGAAACAAATAGATTGTTATTGGAATCAAACGCTACCCCAGTGGCAAAGTTTATTTGCCCCCCACCGATTGTGCGATCAAAGGTATATTGCGCCGTCGATTTCAACGGGCTTATCAACAACGCGAATACTGACGTTGCGCGTGCGAGATAATACAAATGCTTCATGGGTAGCCTGCTCCTCAGTTTTGTAAACTCGCCCTAGAAAGCCGCCCAAATGAAAGATGTCGAGCCCTTACGTATTATGCCAACGTCTGAATTCGCGCTTTCACGGCGTTCAAATAAATCAAAACGCATCGCTCTTGCTCGGAAAACAGATTCCTCAGGAACCCAATGAATTCGGCAATCTTCAAATGCCGCGACCTGCGCCAGAGATAACCGACGAGGCTGGCAGCTCCGAGTAGGCCACAGAGGAGGAGACTCGAGGGTTCGGGCACGCCACTGGGGGGCGAGAATTCGACGATGCGCTGGTTGCCGCGGTCGCCAACAAACAAGTTGTCGTTCGAGTCCAAGACCAGCCCGAACGGTTCATTGAGCGACGATGCACCGGTCGTAATCCCCGCGCCGATTGTTTGAATATAATTTAGGTTGCTATCATATTCAGTAACGCGATTCAACCGAGAATCTGCTACAAATAGATCGCCTTTTGAATCAAATCCCAAACCTTCGACGCTGCCAAACGGCTGCGAATTGTCCACAAAGGTGCCGTCTATCTGCTTTACAAAATTACCGGCGCTGTTATATTCAATCACTTTCGTGCCCCCATTGTCAAAGACGACATTGCCAGATTTATCGACTGCCACATAAGCAGGATTATAGGATTGGCCGTTTCCAACTTGGCCAAGATACGTGCCTGTGCTGCTATAAATGGCTATGCGATGACCCGCGTCGTCCGCGACATAGATGTGTCCGCTCGAATCAATCTTGAGACCAAACGGCGTGTCGAGAGTTGTGCCCGTCGGGCCTGAATTGCCGTAGGATCCCAGCAGATTGCCCGTTGAACTATCATAGGTGTTTATTTTTCCCTGATTTTCAAATGCAATGTATACTTGATTACCAAAAACTCCTACGCCGCAAGAGCCCGCTGTAGGTCCACCAAGTTGGGTGATCAGGGCCGACGAAGATGAATAGGAGCTGCTGCTGGTAAATTTCGTTAGTTGATCGTTTCCCCTGTCAATTGCATAGATATTGTTGCTGGAATCGATTCCTAGATAGATCTCGGTTTGAATAACGCCCGAGCCGAACTAGCCGGAATAGGCATATTGCGCTCTTCCCTCGTTACTGACGATAAGGCCGCAACAGATTGCGGCATACCAGACGACATTTTTCATGGGTAGACTCGATGTAGATTGTGAGTTTGGTTCCCGTCGGCCCCAAATTTTTTTCACGCTAATACCGCGGGGCTCGCGAGGCGAAGGCGCGAGTCCCCAAAAGCTACATTTTTTTCCACCGACTATTTCACAACACGCATTCTGATTATGTCAGGCAGTTGCCGCAACTTTGATGGCCGTTTGCTGCGAGCGCCTCCAGAAATACTGCGCCGAAGCCGCCGCCAGCGATTAGACCGCAGAGGATCAGACTCGACGGTTCCGGCACACCCGCGGGAGGAGAGAATTCGACAACGCGATGTTGGCCATCTATGACAAAGAGATCGTCGTTTGAATCGATGGTGATCGCCCAAGGACTGCTAATGCTCGACGGACCAGACGTGATCCCTGTTCCTATCGACTGAAGAAAATTGAGGTTACTGTCATATTCAGCAACGCGATTGTTCGCTTGGTCTGACACGAATACATCGTTCTTGGAATCGACCGCAACGCCGATCGGATAGCTGAATGCATTTAGCGTAGCGACGAGATTGCCCGCGCTGTTGTATTTGAAAAGTGTGGAATAAGAATTAGAATATGCCACGAAATAAATATTGCCATTCTTATCAACAGCAACCGCGCACGGTGCGGTTACATTCGCGGCAATCGATGATAGATAGGTGCCATCACCTTTGAAAACGGAGATTTGCCGATGGCCTGCATCGGCGACATAGAGATTTCCGGTGGAATCAAAGTTCATCCCCTCGGGAATCGACAACCCGCCAAATGTGAATTGCGATGCCCCCGTTGAGCTGTTGTAAACAGAAATGGAATTAGCTTGAAAATTGGAGACATAAAGCTGGTTGCCCGTGACGGCTAGGCCATATGGATTCGCTCCGCCGCTATTTAGACCACTCAGCAATGTCGAAGATTGCGTGTACGAACTGCTGCTTGTAAATTTCGTAACCGTGCCACCGTCAAATCCGGCTACGTAGACGTTATTGCTTGAATCCGTGGCAATGCCGTAAGCATTTCCAATTTGAGAAATATCGAATTGCGTAGTATAGGCGTACTGAGCTTGCCCTTGGGTGCTTGCAACCAGGCTATGGAAAATCGCAATCGTCCAAACTGTTCGCTTCATCTAGCTGCTCCTTTTCAAAATGTTGTCGATCGCGTCACACTGAATCGTTGAATGTCGGCCTACATCATTGAGCAGGCGCGCAGCATTGGCCCTCGTGGCCCATTATCGGAGGCGAGCGCGAGGGCGCGATGGGCCACGCGCCGCGCCGGCGTGAGCATTAGCATTGCTGGCGACGCGCGGTTTGTCCGCACTCGCGGTGCGCAATCGGGTAGCCTCATTGCGATGGTCCGACGCCGCCCGCGTCTGGCCAAGGCGGCCGTAGGCGTCCGCCAATCGATCATGTAAATCAGCGCTGTCTTTCAAACCCGGCAGCGCTGCTTTCAGATCGCTCAGTGCCTCTTGCCAGCGCCTCCGATTTCAGCAAGATCTGTCCGCGCGTTTTGCGGTGCTGGGCGTCCTGAGGTGACGAGTGCAACACATAATTCATAATTGCCAGTGCATTCGGCAGATCTGGCTTGTTTGTCTTGTCTCCCTCAGAGAGGTTGAAAGCGAGATTGTTCGCCGCCTTGGCGAGTTCGGTATGGAGCTGAAACGCCTTGGCAAACGACTCGCGGGTGGCGCGCTCGTCGTTTTGTTGGAGATGGCTTAGCGCCTTCAAGAAATGGACGGTTCCCCAATTGGAGCGAGTGGTCAGCAGTGTATTGATTGCCTTGGTAAGTTCTGATGTTTCTGCCTGTTTTGGAAAGCAGAGCAGCCGCAGATGCTCGAGCAAGCCGGGATTGGCCCAGCCATGATGGAGCGCTGACTCGAGGACCGCGATCCGTTCGAGCAAGCGCGGATCGCGGCCGCGATTGAGGACATCCAGCGCGACCACCGATGCCCTGGCGATTGGGTCGTGATAGGCAGGATTTTGGCTAACCTGCCAACCGTGTTCGAGAATCGAAAGCGCCGGCGCACAATCACCCTGGATCATCACTGCGTCGGCCCAGCGGATCCGCGAAGCATGGTCCTTCCAGCTCGCCTCTGCTTTGACGCGGTAATAATCGGCAGCACGGCTGGCCGCACGGTTCGCATCCTGAACGCGCTGGGTATTGAGGTAGAGCCGGGCGAGCGGCAGGTTTAGGTGTGGTTGACTATTCACCGCAAGCAAGATTTGTTTCTCGGCCAGCGCCAGGCGATCGGTTCGTAAATAATGCTCGCCAAGCCAGGCGCGGGCTTGCGTGTTGTTTGGTTCCAGTTCCGTGACGCGCAGCAGATGAAGCTCTAACGTCCGGCTTTCGTCGGGGCTTAGCTTAGCTCTGCCGAGCAGGTCGGCGGCCATGGCGAGATGAGCGGGGGCATAGCCCTTTCCTTCCAGCGGTGTGAGTCGCTCGATGATCACCGCGGCGGCTTCGGTCTGGCCGAGATTCGTTAGGCTGTCCGCCAAGCCATATTGAAATTCGAGATTCTGCGGGTCGTCCATCGCCAAGCGTTGATAGTAAAGTCGCGCGGCGGCATAGTCCTTGGACGCCCGGGCGTGCGTTGCCGCGATTCGATAGGTATCTTGCTGCTCTTGCGAGAACAGCTGCGCCGTAGCCAGGCCGCTCAATGTGACGCAGGCGAGTACGAAGGCGGGAAGTCCCGCCCAGAATACGGTACGATAGCGCGAAAGCCACCAGACAAAAAACCAGACGCGCAAGCGCACACGGAAGGGCGTACGCCGAACGGGTCGATAGTTTTTCATGGCCGCCCCTCCGTTCGGGAGAAGAGCTGATGCGTCACATACAGACGAAACGATCGAAACAAATCTTGTATCTGGTTCTTCTCCTCTTCCGTGAGCGGCTTGTAGGAAATGGCGCAGACCTGGATCTGAAACAGACGGCCGCCGCTCGGCGTCGAGCGGGCGCGAGTCATACGCTCGCGGATGGAGCCAAAGAAATCGGTCTTGGGTGGTCCAAGCCATTGACCCAGATCGTCAAAAATACCAAACCAAAGGTAGCACGATTGATTTAGCCGATTGCTGAAGTTGGCTTCAATCGCTGCGCCGCCATTCATGGCGTCCTTGGGTCGTACGGTTCGATCGTTCATCGACCAGCCGGCCACCTGATAGCAATTCGTCAGTTCATGCCACTCGTAGAAGGGATAATCGATCGAGACGAACGCCCGCATGTTGCCGCGTTTAAAGCACCAGGTTTGCGAGTGCTCGCCTTCGATTCGGCTTCGAACCATCTCTTGCGGTGTTTCCGCTTCCCGTTCCCAATCTCCCCAGGAACTCGGCAACGGCAGCGCCGGCAGAACTTCCATACGCAGCTGAGGCGGATTGCGATATTGCTTGTAGATGTCCGCCGCCTGCCACAGGAAGAGGGCTCCGATACAAAGCATCGGCAGCCAGCTCGTCAACCAACTTTGTTGCAGGTTCGTGAATCGGGTTGGACTTAATGAAACCGAGTCGACGTCATCGGGAGGCTTGATCACTTCGTTCAATTCATAGGCAACGTCAGACCCGAACCAAGTGCCAATGCCGTGAAAGGTCATGAGCTTTACAGGCACACAATCGTGCAACGGTCGGCCTCGCACAAAAAAAGCGAGCATTTGATCAAAGCTAATAATGAAGGCGATGCAGAAAAGAAAGGAAATGAGCCCCAGGATGACATGCGGTGTTCCTTCGCTCAAATCGACGGTCCACCAGCTATAGGCAGCCGCAATTGCTGCGAGCCGGATGGCGTTTCCTAAGAGCAGAATGGCGGCGGAGCCGGCGAGCAAGGCGAGGAGATAGAGGATCGAGCGCCTGAACCAAAGGCCGACAAAAACACTAATTCCCATACCCGGCAAAAGCGAATTCATGCCGTTGCAGGCCTGCTCGACGAGGAGTCGTTTGTTTGGGAGTTCTAGGATGTTGCCTTCGCGGAGGTGGAGGACGGAGAAAAAATCGAGGAGCTGGCTGGCCCAGCCCGTCGCCCAGCGTTGGCATGCGGAGGCAAGCCGTTGATCCAGACCCATAGGTGGCGGCAAGATCATCGCCATGACGAAAATAGCTGGAGCAAGTGACCGCGTAAATCGATAGCCGCCAAGTGCCAGGCAGCAGCTAACCAGCATGAACAGAAACGAAATCGCCCCGAGCCAGTGCGAGCTAAGAAAAATGGCGATGGTCAAGAGCAGCCAGGCGAGGCAGGCCAAAGTCGCGGAACTCGAAAAGCTGCCGGGCTTCACTTCGCCTAGTTGTTTGGAGCGATCGTAACCAAGGACGCCGGCGCCAAGCAGCAAGAGCGGAAAGAACTGATAATATTTGCGCGACCAGAGATAGGCCGCGAGGCCGGCGAGAGGCGGGGCGTAGGCCAGAACCAGAACAGACCCGGCCAGCATGATCGTGATTGGCAACTGGGTGTTTGGCAGGACGGGCGGGGGAGTGGGCGACATGCTCCCTGTATTCGGCGCGGCGGACGCCAGCGTTTTGTCGGTGGTGTGGTTTGGGTACGACGGATAGAGGTCGTCCGCAAGCGGATCGGGCGGGGGTATGAGCAGCGCGGTTTTTAGATCCATGTTGAGACCCAAGATGGTTGAAATCCGTCCGCGCAGAGTGTGAACCAAAATGACACACGGTCCCTACAGGTATAGATGCGATTTACCCCTGGGTTCGCGACACGGATTTTAAAAAAAGAGTTGAGCCGCGGACGAAGCGAACGATATTACGCGCTCCAACGCATCGGTCCCGGACATTGTGGCGGCATGTTTTCAACGTGCCGGCGCAGAGCGTCCAGGATTGGGCGTAATCCCGCCACAGGCGATGCCCGGGCACGTTGGAAACGTGCCGTCACGATTTTCTGAGACATTCTCTAACTCAAAACTCTTGCCAATGCCGAACCCGTCGCGATATTAGATGCCCAACAAGACATTCCCCCAACGACGCTATCGCCCATGTCTGAGCAACTATCATTCTCCGATCTGATGGATCGTCTCCGCGGTGGCGATGACGAAGCGACGCGCGCTGTCTTCAATCGTTTTGCCGCCCGGCTAATTCAGGTTGCCCGCAATCGCCTTGATCCGCTTGTGCGGCAAAAGCTCGATCCGGAAGACATCATTCAATCCGTGTTTCGCAGTTTTTTTGGTCGCGAGGCCGACCCCGGGACCGGGCCAAGCAGCTGGGACAGCCTTTGGGGACTACTCACTGTTATTACTTTGCGCAAGTGTGGCCGATGGACCGATTATTTTCAGGCGGCGCGGCGCGATGTGCATCGCGAAATCTCTTTTCGCGGCGCGCATGACACGGCCTTACCGTGGGAAGCGCTCGGGAGGGAACCGTTGCCCGAAGACGCCGTCATTCTGACGGAGCTGGTCGAGCAGCTGATGCGCGGACTGGAGTCACACGAGCGCCTAATGGTGCAACTCAGCCTGCAAGGGTACACCATCGAAGAGATAAGTGTTCAGGTCGGCTATACGCGGCGGACGGTTCAGCGCCTGCTGAAGCGGGTCCGCGAGGATCTGGAACGGCAGAACGCGGAGAGAAGTTCGCCGGATTCGAATTAAGGTGACTCGAAATGGGTTTGGCCGTTTCCGAAGGGGGTCCGGGGACGGTGCGCGAGAGTTGTGTGTGTGCGCAGGCGCAATGCAATCTATTTAGAGACGGTCTCATAAGCCCCTCGCCCCCGTACTCGGGTCAGAGGGGTTGGGGTGCGGGGCCAGGTTTTCGCGGACTTTGCGCCCTCACCCCCGACCCCTCTCCCCCGAGTACGGGGGCGAGGGGAGGCTTATGGTATTTCTGAGCATGCTTTCGAGTACGAACGTAGGACGCCCGGCGCCAAGGGGGTACCACACGCAATTGTTGGCGCGACGGTCAAGGCTGCAGCGCAAGATCAAAGATGTCAAGTGGTTGTGTAAGCGTACCGTCGCGCCAAGGAAATGTACTTTTTGGCGCGACGGTCGGCCGGCGATGTTCCGCGCGGAACATAGAGCAAGCTGGTGAAATCGAGCCTTTAGGGTTCACGTCCCATGCCGACGAAGAGCGATAGCGCCGATGGTTCGTGCCCCCGCGAATGGCGGGCGGCCGAGCGACTTCTGCAGCGGTTTGAAGACGCCTGGCGCGGCGGGATTCAACCCGAGTTGAACGACTATCTGCCCGAGGAAGGCAGTAATGATCGCGTGGCCGTGTTGCTCGAACTAGTTCACATCGATCTCGAGCGCAGGCTCGAGTCTGGCAACCCAATCCGCGTCGAAAGTTATCTCGATCGCTATCCGCGCCTTTCGGAAGACCCAGGCAAGATTGTTGATCTCATCGAATCCGAATTCACGACACGCCGTCGGCACGAGCCTGATTTAGGAATCAGTGAGTTCAGAATCCGCTTTCCCTGTTATGCCGACGAATTGGCGGGCCGTCTCTCAAGGCTGGCCATCTCGAAAACTCCGAGAATTAATCCGCCATCGAGTGCCGATCCTGGCGTCAACCAGCCGAACTTGCCGAAGATCGACGGCTACGAGGTACTCGAGATTCTCGGGCGTGGTTCGATGGGCGTCGTCTACAAAGCGCGCTGCAAGCGTTTGAATCGGCTCGTTGCGTTGAAAATGATTCGATTTGTGAGCGACGCCGAGGAAGAACAGCGCGACCGGTTTCAGCGCGAAGCCGAGGCCGGCGCTCGCTTGCAACACCCTCATATTGTCCAAATTTTCGAAACCGGAATGCACGAGGGTTGCCCGTTTCTGTCGCTGGAGCTGGTGGATGGACCGACGCTGGCGCAGCATCTTGCGGGAGTACCACAGCCAGCGCCGCGCCTCGGCGGAACTGGTCGAGGCGCTGGCGCGAGCGATGCACCACGCTCATCGACAAGGAATCGTCCATCGAGATTTGAAACCGGCGAATATCCTGCTGAAGCGTACGGCCACTTCCTCCGAAATTGACTCCGTACCCTATGTGGCAAAGATTACAGATTTCGGGCTGGCGAAGCTGCTCAATGAAAGTGCATCTCAGACTAAAACTGGCGCCCTCCTGGGAACACCGGGCTACATGGCTCCGGAACAGGCGGCCGCCGAGTTCAAGGCGATTCAGCCGGCAGCGGATGTGTATGCGCTTGGAGCGATCTTGTATGAGATGCTCACCGGCCGGCCGCCGTTTCGGGCAGCGACAATCCTGGAGACGCTTGACCTCGTGCGCTCTGCCGACGCGGTATCTCTCTCGCTACTTCAGCCCGGTGTGCCTCGGGACCTGGAAACGATTTGTGTCAAATGCCTCGCCAAGGATCCAAGCCGGCGTTATGCGAGCGCGGCGGATTTGGCGGACGACCTGCGGCAGATTCCTCAACCATGAGCCGATCAAAGCTCGGCCGGCCTCACGTTGGGAGCGTTTGGCCAAATGGGTCAAGCGTCGGCCAACTGCGGCGGCACTTGTTGGGGTAAGTTTCCTATCAGCAGTTCTGTTTATCGGAAGCACAGTCTGGCACAACATGGAGTTGTCTCAAAGTCTAAGCGACACGCGGCAAGCGGAAGATCGCGCGTTGGAACGTAAGCGCCAGGTCAGGTTACAACTCTATCCAGCCGACATAAATCTAGCGGGCCAATTTTGGCGGCGGGGCATTGTCAATGAGATAACAAGCCGCCTGGACCGCCACCTACCGGAACCGGGCGAGGAGGACTTACGCGGCTTTGAATGGAATTACCTTGCACACGTCAGTCAGCATGGCCATCGCCTTGGTCTTGCCGATTATGGCGGCGAGGCCCACTGCGTTGCGTGGTCACCCGACGGCAAGTGGTTGGCATCGGCGGGGCAAGATGGTGTCATCCGCATCTCGGATCCGACTACCGGCCAATTGTATAGGCGATTCGCCAAACAGGAACAAAAGATAGTAGTCATCGCGTTCTCACGGGATAGCCAATCGCTCGTGTCCGTGGATAGAGAAGGGACGGTCAAAACATGGTGCGTTACCGATTGCCGCCTGATGTTCAGCACCCCCTCACCAGAGCCGGCAAATGTGTGTTTGGCGTTATCGCCCGATCATAGGCAACTGGCGCTGGCAACGGCCAATGGCGAAAACGTCAATATTGGCATTTTCGAGACCGCCTCCGGCAAACGGCTGGCGCTGCTTCGGGACCGCATGTTGCCGCCGACCGTCATGGCAATGTCCGAGGATTCCAAGACCTTGTTCACCGGCGACGAGGATGGCGCGCTGAGATCTTGGGATATCGCCGCCGCCAAGGGCTGGCTCCTGTTGGTTACGCGAGTACCGATCACTGCTATGACTACAGCCTGCATCTTCGGGCTCCACAACCGTTTATTTACGGGTGATAAGAGAGGTATGTTTCGTGAGCATAACCAGGCGAATGGAGATATTAGACAAGACCTCCACCTACACTCTAGGGCGGTGTGCGCACTCGCTTGTTCCCGCGACGGCTCGCGCTTAGCCTCCGCTGGCGACGACGGGATGATCCGGATTGTCCAGCCCCTATGGCATGGAAGCACGACCGTTTGCAAAGGACACACGATGACCGTCGCCGGCCTAGCTTTTTCACCCAGCGGGCGGGAAATCGCCTCAGCGTGTAGCGATGGCACAGTCAAGGTTTGGGCCACGGGACATACTCCCGATCACACGGAGTTGCGTGGGAAAATCGCCGCCACTGGCCCCATTGTTGTGTTGCCGGACGGGAAGCTCGCCGCGGTTCCATGTGACGCGCTCGTGCAGATTATTGAATTGAGGTCACTGGAGGTTGTAGGGTCGCTGCCTGATCACCTCGCGCCCTACGCGGACGTTGCTTTTTCTCCTGATGGCAAGTGGCTCGCCACGTCGGGTCAGGGAACCTTTGAAGTCTGGCTATGGAATACGGCAACCTGGCAGCCCGAAATCAAGCTCTGGCACGGCGAACACTTTCTCCGCCGCGTGGTGTTTTCGCCCGATGGCCGATGGTTGGCCGGCTGCTACCGCGACCGGCTGGTGTTTTTGTGGGACCTTTCCAACAAAGGGGCGCCTTATAAGAATCTGTGGGGACTTGAAAAAGGGCTCTCCGGCCTAGCCTTTGATCTAAGAAGTCGATTCTTGGTAGCGGCGGGGTCTGAAAAGAAAATTGTATTTTGGGATGTACAGACGAAGAAGCTAATCCACACGATTGAACATGATCGGCCAATTGTCGATATCGCCGTGTCACCCGATGGACGAGAGGTCGCATGCCTCGGTCAGGATGGCCAGGGATTTAATCTTCAGGTTTCCCCAATGCCTGGAGAACCAACCAGAGATACACCGCCTGTAGTCCCAAAAGCGTATTCGGGCTCTCTCAACGGAAGGTCGCTCGCCTATGCACCAGACGGCAAGAATCTGGCTTGCGTTTACTGGTTTGGCGGAGTCATTCCCATCTTTGACTCGGCGTCGAAGGCCATGCGTCAAACGATTACGGCCAATAGGCAAGATATGCAATTCGTGGCCTGGTCGCCCGACGGGACTTGTCTGGTCACCTCCAGTGGGTACGGGGGCGACACGAGTGTGCGCGTTCTTAACATGAAGACGTTGAAAGGCCGCCAACCGCTTGACCAGTTGACTGGTGTGATTAAAGGACTGGCGTTCACCATGGATGGCAAGCGCTTAGTCACAGGTTTCCAGGTCGCGCCATTGACCTTCACAAACCGGCTGGGCCGGCGTACTCAAAGGATGAGCGTCAGTGGCACCGACATGGTGATCAAAGAATGGGATCTTGCGTCCGGCCAAATACTTCCAATCTTTTCCAAGCCGCAACAGTTCCCACCGCTAACGGCATTCGCATTAGCACCCAACGGTCAAACAGTGATCGGCGGTGGCCTGGGGCACTCGTTGTGGGAGGCAGATCTCGCCACCGGTAGTCAAGGACCGATCCGCTTCCTGCAAGAGGACCGGCCTAACGATTGGCCTCTTTGGGCGCGATTGCCGCTCCGCACCTATCCGGATTACAAGGAGTCGATCCGCTCGATCACATTGTCCCCTGATGGCAAACTGCTCGCGGCCGCAAGCTCGATCGGCGTCGTCAAGCTCTACGGCATGTCCGGATGGACTGAACCTTTCACGGTTCCAGGGACGTTTCCCGGTGTAGCCTTCGTTTGCTTTTCGCCGCGCGAGCAATCATTGGTATTTAACAGTCAGGGACAGATCAAGCGTTGGGACGTGGAAATGAAATGCCTCGACACTTGGGACGCCGATTCAAAGCCGCTTCGCGCCGGCGCATTCTCGCCTGATGGAAAGCTCTTGGCCACGGCCACCGACGATTGGCAAATCAAGCTGTGGAACGTCACGGATGGCCACCATCATTTGGCGACCCTGGTCGGACACACCGATCCGATCACCTCGCTCGCCTTCTCTCCCGACAATCGGACCCTTGCCAGCGGCAGCCTCGACGGCACCATTCGGCTCTGGCATTGCCAAACTGGTCAGTATCTCCTGAGCCTGGAAGGACACCAAGGGCAAATCCAGGCCCTGGCGTTTTCGCCAGACGGCGAGATCCTTGCCTCGGGTGCCCAACTGGGAGAGAACCGCAGCGAGATCTATCTTTGGCACGCGCCCGCAAACAAACGCTAGAGTCCAGAGGCATAAATATACTTATGGGGGTCGCCAGGCGTGGCTAGGGTCGGAAATCCTACCCCTGTTCCCTGGAGCCCGTCCAGGCTCTGTGGTGAGAGTTCCAGCCTGTTGGCCGAGAACCATGGTCAGAGAGTCTCTTAGCCGAGCGCAACTCATAAAGGTTCGGTTTTTGATGTCTTAGGCATTGATGCCTTGCTTTTTATCGACTATACCAGGCAATCAATCTTTCAAGATGGCCGCCGCTCACGAGAATCCTAAAGCTCATTCGCTGGCGTGCGGTTCCGAGGTACTTTGTTAAATCCCACGTGGTCATCGACAATGCTCATCGCCTGCGCGAGTGCGTCCTCGCGCGACCGGTCGTGGTACATGCGCATCACCCAGCGCATCATGGGATATGTGATGAGCAGAGTTTCCAGGCCTTCCCAGAACGGAAGCTTAAAGGACGACGGGCCGCAGAATTGGAGGGCGCCAATTTTCATCGTGTAATAGCGCTCCAAGACAAAGTCGACTGCCGCCGATATCGAGCCTGCTGGCTCTTCTAGTTGAGCAAATGTCGTTTCGGGAATCCGTTTATCCATGCGCGGGACTTGCCCCGTGCCGCGGGCGAAGCGCATGGCGGCGCCTAGGCGAACGAGCCAGCCGCGGCTGGCGGCGCCGCGGTTAGGGCCGTGATCTTTTCGCGTGAAAATCGCCGCGGCCTGACGAAAAAGAACGCGAGCGATCCAACCCGGGCGAGGTAGCGACGTCGGATCCGCGGGTGTTTCCGTTTCGGCGACCCCTTGCATTATTTTGAGAAGATCGCCAAGTCGGTTTTCTGTGATCCCATCGAGATTGGTCTTGCGCATTTCTTTCGAAAAAGAAAGGCATTGTCTTAGACGACGTTCCAAGGGGACCTTCGAGTTGCGAATGATACTCAAGACAGCTTTTTGCACGCGGAGCAGATCGGACCAGTCGAGGCGGTGTCCAATCTTCAGTTCAGGCGGCTTCGTCAAAGTGCCGTTGGGCTGTGGCGTCAGTCCCTCCCGTTCGGCAAGCAAACGGGCAAACTCAATCAAATCCTTGTCGTGCTCAAGAACAGGCCGACCTTTGTTCGCCGCTGCCGAAGGGCAAGCATAGCGCATGCCGACGGCCCAGTAGTCATTCACGGGTGTGAGCACAAACGGAAAGAGGCGACAGGGTAGCGGTTTGGCTGCGAAGCCGAATTTTTCGTGAATCCGGCAACGGCCCTGCTCGCTGAGAAAGACGCAGCTATCGTCCGCGCGATGATTGAGCATCCAGCGCTTGCGAAACCAACCTTGACGCTTGAACGGTGCCCGACCTCCGAGGTCCTGCTCAACGTCCCAATTTTGACTTTCGATGCGCTTGCGCTCGGTCTCGCTGATTTCGACCTGGTACTCCTGACAACAGGTGCCGCAGACATGGCAGTCCCAATTTTGGAGTACCGGCAAGTGCTGAATCGGTCGAGCCATGATCGGTCCATAGATTGTGTGCGCGGCAAAGGGCGAGGCTCATTTATTGTAACAGACTAGGAAAGTGTGCAATTGCAGGAAGGGAGAATCAGGCGGCTTTACCTTGCTGGCTCTTATCCAGGCTGTCACTGACGCGAACTGCTCGGTTCCTTTTTTGGTTCAGAGCAATCCATCCGGCGACGAGCAGAGCGATGACGGCGGCCCCTGCGGCGAATTGCGAGGACTGTCCAAAGTAGTCAATGGCGAGCCCCATTACGACTGGCCCGCATAGGCTGCCGGCACAATTGATCGCGAGATACCAGCCATTGGCCCAGGCTAGAGTGGAAGGTGGCACCCGCTCGCCAAGGAGTGCGAGACCAAGTGGATACAGCGCCCGCACGACGCGCCGAGAAGGAACAGGCAAAAAACTACCGCTAAGGGCGTAGCGAACAAAGGCAAGAAGATTAATCCAGCCATCAGCGCAATCAAGCAAATGAGCAGGACCGACAGTTTGCCAAAAATGTCAGCGAGATAAGACAGGGGCAATTGAGCAAGGATCACTCCCAAAAATAGAACGCCGTGCAATGAGCCTACGGCCTCTGCTGAATAGTGAAGCGAGAGCAGATAGAGGGCAAGAAAGGTAATCATGCCGCCTTCGAGAAAGCCTTGAGCCCAAGCGGTGCCAAAGCAGAGCCAGCCGTCGCGCTGCGGCAAAGGCTCGATTGGCTTCTGCTCAGCGGTGACCTGCTCCATGGCGCGGGACCAGGGGATTTGAAACAACAAAAGTAATGTGGCGCTTAATGTTACGCCACCGCCTAACAAGAATCGCGCTATGGGGAGCGACGGGGAAGAGCGGAACGCCGATGAGCGATCCCAGACCAATGCCGAGGGTGACGCTAAACGCGTAATAACCGAAGTTACGCGCTCGCCGTTGGGGCGGCGCGAGTTGGTTGACCAGCGTCTCCATCGGGATAAGGCTGAGCGCTGTCCCGACACCGCTGATAAAACGCAAGATATATAAGCCTGCCAACGACTCGACCCAGGGAAATACCGCCGTCGTGACGGCGTCAAGCACCATGCCGACCAAAACGCACGAACCGGCGCGGCCGACCATAAAGCGAGGCACGAGCGGCGCAGCAAGGGCCACGCCAAAGTAATAAAGACTCGTATTGAGTCCGATCAGCGTTTTATTCACGCCCGTTGTTTCGAGCCATAGCGACGTGAGCGGCCCGCCCAGCCCGAAGCTGAACGCCCAGCCGGCGCTGGCTAGACAGAGGAGGAGGAGAGCACGGCGCGATTCTTTACGCGATGGGATCATGCGGACCTCAGCGGCCGGCCAAGTTCGGATTAGGAGCGAAGTCACGAATGGCGAGAAACGCGACCTAGGACGTCTTATGCGGCTTCCTGACCGCAGAGGACGTCGACGTGGGAATGGCAAGCTCGTTCATAGGCGGGACACGCCAGCTCGGCCTATAGCGCTGGAGGTAGCCAAGGATGTCAGGCTCCTCATCGAGTCGCGCGTAGCCACACGCTTTCATTTCCGCCAGGGCATCTGCGTTATCCCAATGGTCGAACTCCATTCGGTATGCCGCGCAATAGCCGCCAGTGCGATGGATGCCCGCGAAACAATGAATCAGGACCGGGTGGTTGGTCGGATCGCGCATCACATCGAGAAACTTGTTAATTCCCTCGTCAACCTCAGCGTGGTTGTCGGCGTCGACCTCCCAATGGAGTGGCTCGATGAGAAGATAATTAAGCTCCTCTTTTAGGCAATATTTTTCCTCTTCCGCGCTATTGGGACGCGTGCGCTCACGCAGGCAAACGACCGTTCGTATGCCGAAATCGTGGATGAGCCGCTTCAGTGCCGGCAGGCTCAGTTGACCGCTGCGATAAAGAACGCCTTCCTTAACTACCTTGAGATTGCGCATCTGAGCCTCTTGCTGGATCGCCCAGTAGGCCGGGCCGACAATCAGCAGGAGAGCGACAGTCAGACGCAGCAACGTCCCGATGGGAAAGCGAGTCATGAAACGCGGCCTCCGTGTCCTGATGAGATCCTCTCGCGGCGGCCGATCATACCGGGCGGGGCGATCTAGGAAAAGAGAGACTCGAATATCCGTCTTCAAGAGTCAGGGGATTTTTTGCATCTCAATGGGGAGGGGTACCCGCGTGATTTTTGGCGCGACGGTCTGACCGTTATTGTAACCTTAAACAGAATAACGTGTTAGATTTCTGGGCCGTCGCGCCAACGCAGACACGTTTTTGGCGCGACGGTCCTTCCTTCGAAGGTGTCTTCTTGAACTAGAAGCGTCAGCGACCGAAGAGAATCAAATCGATTTTGACCGGCTCCGGTTTCTTTCGCTTCCGGCTCTTGAAGGGCCTAAGTACGTGCAGTTGTTACTACCTGCTCAGTTTGCTGAACCAGCCCGAACAGCCAGCGGCCCACGGCCCGAGTCGAACGGGCGATCCAATCGTCCGCAAGGGGCGGAGGTCGACGGTCACTCAAGTTGGGACGGAACACGAGGAGCAGAAGATAGGGGAGATACCAAAAGACGTAAACTCCGCCCTGATCGCCGAACCAGAATTGGATGCCAAGCATCACGGCAACGGTCAACGCCATGACATGGGCCAAGTTTTTTGGAGCAGGCCAAAAAAATGTGGCAATGACGAAGACCAGGTAAACGAGAGAGACTGGAAGGCGGTAAGGCCATGGTTCGCCAACCCATATACCGCGAGCTTCGGCGGATGGCGGCAGCCAAGGCAGCCAATTATTGGGGGACCAAACGGAATGCAAACTCAAGGGAACACCACCGCTGGCCCATAAAATGAGGCTAAGTATGCCCAGCGTCGCTCCGGTGGCGAAAACGAACGCGACAGTAAAGCGGCCGGCGCCGCGGCCCCAAAAAAAGCTAAACCAAATCGGAAAGGCAAGGGCTGGGAAAAAAACGCTTCCCGCCGCGATCCCGAAAAAGCTGCCGCACAGGATCGGCAGCCGATAGGTTAAGAGCATCCAAACCATACAAGCCATAGGCCACGCATGGTCCCAACGGCCGACATCAAGGCGATTCCAGGGCAATAGAATATGAGTATAAGGTAAGAGTAAATAAAACGTGGCTGCGGCGACGCCACCGTGAAGGTCGTCGAACAAGCGCCAACCGACTAGGGTCATTCCAACAACTATCGTCAGGTGACAAGCAAGAATCAGGGCCCGCTCGACAGCGGGGCTGAGGTCCCCATTGGGAACCTTGCCTGCCACCATATTCTCGACCTTGTCGGTGATCGGTTTGGTGATGCCACCGATGGCTCCCTGTGGCTCGCCAGCTCGGCGCGGGAACGGCGGTTGCCAAACAGCTACGGTAATCAGGCTAACATAAAGAGCCACAGCGAACCAAAGCAAGCCCGCTAGGTTAAGATTGGGAGCAAGTGCCGGTCGACGCTCGAGGGTCAGATCGAAGAGACAACGGACCCAGAAGTAACCGCTAACGGACAGTAGCCAAATGTAACCCCAACGGTCCGATTGCCCGCCTTCCTGAACCAGGAAGAGCCCTGGCACGATGAGATAAAGAGTCAGTATATCCCAATTGCGAACGCTAAACAGTCGGGAAAACTTGAAGAAGAGCGCAACGCCCAACAAAATGGAAAAGTAGAACCAAGTAGCGGCGTTGGGCAGGTTGATCTCAAGAAAGATCGAAACGCTCGCCAACATCGTCGTAGTCATCCATCGAAATTAAGTCGCGTCGCATGTCGTTTAATTACGGAGATTGTAAAGGATTGCCGGGCGGCGTCCAACTGGATTAGATTGAAATGATCCACCTGACCCGGCCGCCAACGTATAGAATCTCTTCGGCATAGAGTCGGAAGATGTATGTTATGCGAGGACGCTTGGGATGACGCTGGCCCTGACCTGTGTCTGTGGATCCTGTCTCGAAGTCGAGGAGACAATGGCCGGGCGTACGATCCAGTGTCCGGATTGCGCAGGCGTTGACCGTGCCGACGCCCAAGATTGTCACGCTGCCACATAGCGCGCTTGCGCTCGCAAGCGCACTTCTAGTTTTGATCGGCGCATTCACCGTTGTTGGCACCATCGCCGGAATCGTCGTCGGTATTTTGGGACTGCTATCGATCCGCAAAAACCCGGACAAAGTACAAGGCGTCGCGCTCGCCGCGTTTGGTATCGGCGCTGGCATAGCGTTTACCGTAATCACCCTTCTAATCTTGCATACGCCGGACGCGCTGGGACTAGGCCGTTATTTCCGCTCCAGCATGTGGAACGGCAAGGTCGATCGCTCGACAGCCTTGGAGGTCCGGGGCGACGACTTCACGCTCACGCTGCCGTCGGCGGATTGGGGCATCGTAAAAAATGCCAAACTCGGCCAGACAATCGTCGACACGCTCCAAGGAAAAGACACGCGGATGCTTCTCATGCAGACGGTGCGCTTCGCATTTGTTGACATCGACTCCAAGGAGCCGGGCGTCGATCATCCGCTCGAACAGCGCATGGAAAGCTACGTGCAGGATTTTCCTTTCAAAATCAACGAAGCCGATACGACGGAGAAAATAAAGAGTCAAGAAAACCTGTTGAGCATTGAAAAAACCCTCAACTTACGCTGTTCTGGTCAGCCGTGGGTCCTCATCCTACGTCTCAGTCGAAAACCGGAAAAAAGTAAGCTCATCATGCTGCGAGCCTTCGCCCCGAAAGCAACGTTTCGCGACGCGGAACGGGAGATGCGGAAGATCCTCGATAGCTTGAAGATCGAGGATGACCGGCCCTAGTGCTCTGTCAACGCTAAGAATTGGGGTCGCTGTGCCGTCCCTCACTGGGAATTTTCGCCATATTTTTCGTTACCAACCCCAAAATCAAGCGTTGACAGAGCCCTAGTGCTCTGTCAACGCTTGATTTTGGGGTCGCTGTGCCGTCCCTCACTGGGAATTCTCGCCATATTTTTCGTTACCAACCCCAAAATCAAGCGTTGACAGAGCACTAGGGCCCCTCCAGACTAAATTTACGGGTGGCACAGACATTCCCGTCTGTGCAGCAAACGGCACATTCGTCGGTTCCCGCACAGACAGGAATCTCTGTGCCACCCGTAAATTTAGTCTGAACGGCGCACTAGGGCAACGTCGGCAACAAGCGAAAACCGGCTAACAACGCGGTTGGATGCCCCATATTCTCGTGATCGCGTTGCCAGGTCCGAATCCAGTCGTCCCAATTGATCTCGCACCTGCTTAAGAATAATTGCCGCGCTTCGAGACACGGAAGAGTCGTCGGGCCCCGGCCGATAGAAGTAAGAAGAGGGATAGGCTCCCCATCAGAAGTCAAATCGTAGCGACCCTCTACACCATCTGAAGTTCGCGCAATCAAGGCGGTTTGCGTAACCTTCCAGCGCATGTCCGCGGTTATTAGGCAATGGATTTGCTCTCGTACGAAATCGACGCCGGAAAGCTTATAAAATCCGGCCAAAGCATCAGTAAGCACCATGGCCTGACACTCCGAAAGGTGCTGGAGCCAGCTTGCCGCTGCATCAGGTGCGAAGCCAGCAACCAGCCAACCGTCGTGTTGTTCCAATTCAAGGCGGACGCTTGCTCCCATCGTCGCCCATGTCAACTCGATGCGTATGCGATTGATGCCCAGATCGATCGACCCCACTTCCGGAACCGACTCGCCCCAACTCTTGCTATCGTCCAACACGGCTATCAAAGTGCGCTCGACGAAGTGGCGGATTTCATGCTGGACATGGTGAAGTGCAGCCCGTTGGCGTCGGAAATTTTTTCGTTCGCCTTCACGTTCCGTCCGCCGCAGTCGCGCGAATAAACGTGGCAGTGTACCAGAGTGAAATCCGGGGCGGAGCAGACGAAGTACTGTTTCGCCGTGACTGCCGACGACTTCGGGCTGCAGTCCCTTCGGACGATTCGACGCGTAGAGACGCCAGTTCGACATCAATTCCCAAGTCATAAACCCGAACATGCCCGGGATGCAAGCGAAGACAGTAAAGGTCGCGCCTAGGGACCAGTGCGAAAGCTCGCTCTCCCATAACTGTCGCATCATTTCCGTGACCGGTTCGCCGGCCTGTTCCATGAAGGCAATTTTTCTTTGAAGCAAATACTGTGTGAGGGCTTGCGACGTGGGTGGCAGGGCGAGAAGCATTACCTTATGCGACACCGTGACCACGGGAAAATGCTTGATCGGATTGATCTGCGGCTCGAAGAGAACCGTCCAAACGAAACGAACGACATAGGCGATGACAAACCAAAAGACGCCCAAAACAGCCTTGACCGGCACCCAAATCGCATTGTCGCCGCTTCGAAATCGCAGCCATTCATCGACGTTATTGAGCCAGCGCTGCAGCCAATCGCCGAGCCACTGAAAGAGCGAAACAATCGAGCGCAAGACTCCCGGTAAAAGATCATCACGCAGCAATTCCCAGCTGCGCACAAGCCCGTCTGCGCTCGTCTCCTCAAGGTAGAAACCCACTCGCGAGTTAAGCAGCACGATGGCACACGGGAAGGCCACCGCGCCAACAATGACGGCCTTGGTTCGGCCCGATCTCATCAGGAAACAGAGTAGAGCCAAGGAGGCGGCCAGGCATAGCGGCTTGAGAACAAAAAGATAAAACAATAGCCATGTCCGACTCTGAAGTATCCAGCGCACACCCGTCATGCCGAATAGGATGGACGGCACATCATAAAAGAGTGTGCGCAGTCCAAGCCAAAACCAATGCAATAACCATAATACAACCCGCCGAAAGCGTGCCGAATGCAGCAAACTGAGCATGAAGGCGGCAGTGATCGAAAACGAATAACTGTTGACGAAGGATGCCCCATGTTGCTTGGGCTCAATTTCGGAAAGCGAGTGGCCTTCTTCCTGGTCGAAATTATCAAGGGCCGACTTTTCTTCCGGAGGCGTAACCCATTTGGCGAGCCTGACAGGCACCTCGTATACCTCTTCGGCGCCTTTCAAAAGGATGAAAGCGCCCAAAAGAGGCAGAATCAAATAAAGAGTGAGCAATCGGCCCGCGATCGTGCCAAAGGCGAGGGAACTAAGACTTTGGAGGCCACGCAAATAGACTTCCGCGCGATGATAGATGCCGTCGAGGTAAACCGCACAGCGGCGGTTGGCTACCAGCAGTTGATCGCCCGAAAGGAATTGAATCGGCCCCGAAAGATCCGGAAGTTTGAGCGCGCCACGAGCGATGGCGTCACGCAGATCGCTCATATTGAGGAAGCCGCGGTTGATAGCGAGATCGACGAGCTCTTCAACGATACGTTCACGTGCCAGCTTCTCGGTCTGATTCCTTGGCTTGAGGTTGGCTTCTTCTAGCGCGTGCAGTAACAACGGTCGCAGGTGATCGCGGGCTTCGCGCTCCAGTTTTGCGAGTGTTGAACGAATGAGAGGTGTTAAAGCGTGCCGCGCTTTGTGCGTTAACCGCGCCGAAACGAGCCGTTCCTCGGCCATGCGCAAATGTTTGATAGGCAACACAAATTTCAGATTTGGCAGGGAACGCTTGAGCGGCACCCGGCCTAGGCTGCCCGCCCATTCAATAAGATCGACGGAATACGTCTCTTTCTCGTGATCGATACAGGCATTTTGCAAGTCAAACAGCAGGCGAGCTTCGACGGGCCAGATGCCGCGCCCGCTGCAGGGGAGGAGCCCGCGCAAGCCCTTGATCCAATCTGAGCGTTGCTCCTCGAAGTCCGGAACCAGCCGCACTAGCCGATCGGTAAGCCGATGCAATGCCGCTGAAGTCGCATCACGAGCCGCGCCTCGGCATCCTTTCGGCGCGACCTCGAACGCCCGCTGCCGTAGCAGTGCAGCGCGGACGGCGTTGCCCCGTCCTATCGCGCCGTCAGCCCTGCAAAGTAAGGCATCATACGCCTCTGGATTCGGTTGCTTTGCCTCGGTCCTTTCTAGGTAAGCCGCGTAATCTTGGTCTTGATCGTCAAACGATCCCAGGGCCTGCACTCCGAGTAGCTTGGTCTCGCCAAGAAGCACGCTTCCATCGACGTCTTGCGCTATCAGTGCATCGACGGTTGCGAAATTCGCGATCGATGGAAAGTACCGTGCACGTAAATGAGGAGCGAAATGTTTTAGTTCCAAATATAGACAGACAAACTCCTCGTAGATCCCCCGCGTATCGGCCGGTGGCAGCAAAAAATTCTCCTGCCGTAAGACCGAGGTAATCTCTTCGAATTCGATGCTACCAAGGCAATCCAGTCTATGTTGAATGACTTCATTTCCTAAGGCCCCTTCCTTACTTCGCTGAGCGAGCGCCGGTGGACGCGAGCATGAAACAGGAGACGCCAATAGCGGGTCAAAATGGCCGCGCGGGAATTCTCGCGCAAAAAAGCCAGATCCGGTTTCGGCAGCAGGATTACATAATCCAGTAGCGGATTCTCGGCATTGACTCCCAACTCGAAGCGATCGACGACTCGCAGCAATTCGCCTACGGTGACGACATAACTTTTGTGGTGCGGTACCTGCAGCCCCAAACCAGACAATCCGCGATCGAGTTTGATGACCCTCCGCAGAATTCTCGGCGGAACGAGCAGCGCCGCCGGATCGGTTTGCCGGAGCAAGCGTTGTAGCTCTTCAACGGTCAGCCCGTCGGTAGTCGTGCTCATGTCGGCGATCCGGTTTGATGAATTAGGTGTATGCGTGCTGAATAGGCACACCAGCCCCAACGGCAAGCGCGGGGTCAAGTCTGCGAACCCGTCGCTCAGGCTCCGGGCTGGTGTGCTAATCTTGCCCGGGCGGCAACGACCTCGCTGGCGCGCTTGGATTGATAAATCTCCTGATAGTATCGCACTTTATCCGATAGTTTAACTCCACGATAGTGCCCCCAGGTGCGATCGGCGCGCTCAGCCTGTTGTTCAAACGACTCACCGTAAACTATCTTCCCGGCGCGCACCAACGGGACGAACAGCTGCTCTCCTGAAATCGCTTCAGAGGCGTCGGACACGACAAGGAGATCGTCCTGCCCGACCACACGGAGATAGCCTCCGAGAGATCCCTTTCCGGGCGTGTTCGAGAATTTGACGTTCGGATGGTCTCCCGTCGCGGTGCGTTTGAAGGCGGCGGCGACCGTATCACGGTGAATCAAACGCCACCAATAGCCGCCGGCGCCAGGAAAGAGCATGTCCGGTTCGCGGCCTGTCACCTTGCGGAAGTGGTTGTAAACCTCTTGGACGACTTGCGGCGTCACCTCGTCCTCGAAAACGATTCTGCGAATCCCCAAGCCCTCGCGGCGCATTTGCTCGAAATATAAGACGCATTGACCGGCAATGTCGCCGGAGTCGACGCGGATGCCGACGCCGGTCTTGTCCGGGTGTGCCTTCATTACGCGCAGGGCGTTTTCCAAGCCCACGGTCTCCGCGTCGACAAGGTCGCACAGCAGCGACGCCGTGTTCATGGCAGTGACGTATCGGTCCATCATCTCATACTCGGCCTCGCCCAAAGGACGGTCGAGCCGCTGGGCCGCGCACATCATCTCATGACCGATAGTGCCGATCGATTGAAAGACTTCCGGATATAAAAACTCCGCTGTGTCGCTTGACGTGAGACGTCCGCGGCCACCAACATAGCGTGCCAAGAGCATGACGATATGGGCGATTTCATTTGGCGCTGAACGCAGTCCGAACTCGGCATCGCGAGGCGTGGCCTCTTTCATGAGGCGAGCTTTGGTCGCTTGCAGCACGGGAGCAAAGTAGCGACACATGGCCGGTTCGAGATAAGAGAGAAAGCCCCCTGGCCCCTCGAACGAAAGGCACGGAACGCCAGGGAGAAATGTCTGGCCGCCCGCGAATCCCCAAATGTCGATCGGCAGGTAAAGTTCCTGCCCGGCTTGAGATTCGAGCAAAGACTGCCAGAGTGATTGAGGGTAAGCCTTGGTCGTGGATTGTCGCTCATACCAAAGGCCTGCAAGTTCAATGTCGGCCCGCAGGAGGGGCTGATGAAACCACTGAGCGAGCATCGCTTCATGCCCGGCCATGATGAGACCCGTGGCGCCAGGCTCAGGCAGGCCGCGCCGCATCGTCAACGAATAAGCTGCGTGCGCCAACGCAATGTCGGGAACCGCGGCCCACATGGATCGCTTGTAGGTATCTGTCGATCCTGGCCAGCCGCCGAGAAGAAAATGGCGCGCCAAAAAGGCTTCACGCATTTGTGCGCAGGCGCGCGGCGAAGGGATCGTATTCTTCGGACGTTGACATGGCTGTTTTCACTTCGGCATCGCCCACAGCTTGACGCTACTATCGCGGCTGCTTGTCAATAACTTCGCGCCACCCGGTTGAATCGCGACGCCTGTCACGATGTCGTCGTGAGCTTCCCATTTATGCAGCTCTTTTTTCTTTAACAGGTCCCAGATGCGCACGCTCTTGTCGCCACTGCCGGAAATCAATTGCTTGCCGTTGGGTGCGAGCACGAGAGCCAGAACGGCTTTGGAATGGCCGGTAAGCAAGCCATCTTCCTTACCCTTTTTCCAATCCCATATTTGAATGACATTATCTTCGCGGCCGGCATAAAGAGTGTTGCCGTCGAGCGAAAAAGAAAGACTCCGAGCAGGGCTGGATAGCTCCTTGATCGCGCGAATTTCCGTGCCCTTTTTGACGTCCCAGATTCTTATCGACCCATCCAGGCTGCTTGACGCCGCAACATCTCCTTGCGGCGAGAAAACTACTTTGGTCACGATATCCTCATGACCGGAGGGCTCGAACAAAAGCGATTCGCTTTGTACGTCCCAGATTTGCAAGAGAGCGCGTTTCTGAACGCCGCCGCCGAGGACCGCGAGCTTGCCGTCGGGCGAAAACGCAGCACTCGTTACCGTCATTTTGACTGGGGTAAGCGACCGCTGGCGGGGATTTTGACCTTCGGTGACGTCGTATAGCTTGACCGATTTATTTTCCGTACCAGTTACAGATTTTCCGCCTGTGAGAACCACTTCTTTGAACGGCGCCCAATCAACTGTGAAAACATTATCCGGGAATCCTTCGAGCACTTGTTGTCGACTGTCTGAATCAAGCCGCCAAACGATGACCCTATTATCCGAGCCGCAAGAAACAGCACGCGTTCCGTCATTCGAAAACGCGACGCCGTTGACGCCCCTTTCGTGATAATTGTAAACGAACAAAGGCTTAAATTGATCGCGGTCGTCGTCAATAGGATTCGTACTGCCTCGATCATCGTTGGCAGGTCCGACGCGGCCATCGTTGCGAATGCCAACTCTTTCCGCTCCTGTGTTCGCTTGACCGGTTCCGCCCGCATTGCCAGGAATTGAACCCGCGCCGCTGGGCAGGTTCATGTACCAACCGACGCCAGAGGTCAACACAACAACGACCATAACCGACACGATCGATGACAGTGTGTTGCCCCAAAAACCGGATGATTCAACAGTGTCGTCGTCCTCATCTTCCGTCTCATGTTCTATAGCTGAGCTAGCTTTTATAGTCGGTTTGCTGATCGACACTTTCTCCGTGCGATCAAGATTTTGCGGTGGCAAAGGGGGTGGGCCGGCCGGCTTCGGCGTCTTGTAAGGTGACGGAGAGGTTCTGGCGATTGTGTCATCATCGACGTCGGAGGCAGACGGCGCTTCGGAACTGCCAATTGTCTGTAACGACAAGTCTCCAGCCTTTGTCTTTGCGGCCGGCGAGTGCCCGGCGGGAACTCTGGTGTCGCTTTTCAATTTTGAGATCCGCAAAGTGCCATCGCTGCGGCTTCCGGCCGCGTTGTCCGTGGCGACACCTTCCGGCAAGCGCGCGAACGAAGCCAGGGCCTGAGCCACCTCGCCCGCCGTCTGATAGCGATTTTCCGGCTTTTTCGCCATCATCCGCTCCAGCACCACCGCAAGGGCGTGCGGAATATCGACTTGGTGCTTGCTCAGCGGTTCGGGATCGCGTTGCTGGTGCCACATCAGCTTTTGCGTCAACGAGCCTTGCGGAAACGGCGGTTTGCCCGAGAGGAGAAAATACAATGAACAGCCCAGGCTGTAGATATCGGCCCTAGAATCGACGTTTCGCGAATCGATGGCCTGCTCTGGTGCCATGTAATCGGGCGTTCCCATCACGATGCCTGTTTGCGTCAATTCGTTGACGGACTGCTGGCGATCATCGATTTCCTGCAGGCGGGCCAAGCCCATGTCGAGGATTTTTACAAGAGACTTGTCAGATGTTAAAAGCAGATTTGCTGGCTTGATATCTCGATGTACCATGCCGCGCTGCTGCGCATGCTGCAAACCGACGGCCGCTTGTCTAAGGTATTCGCACGCAGTCTCCCACGGTAGCGGACCGTTCTTGCGAACGATGCTTGCAAGGTCGGCGCCTGGGACGAACTCCATCGCGAGAAAGTGAGCGCCGTTTTCATCGTCGGCATCATGAATCGCCACGATATTCGGATGCGATAGTCGAGCCGCGGCGCGTGCCTCACGCAAAAATCGACGCAGCGCATCCGCGGATTGCACATGAATGGGGCGAATGACTTTGAGCGCGTCAATTCGGTCGAGACGGCGATGGCGTGCCTTGTAAACTTGGCCCATACCTCCCTCGCCCAGAAGGTCGAGTAGGATATACTGCCCAAGAAACAAGTTCTTAACCTTACCGACCAGTACCATTTTCGCCTGATACATCGTCAGCCAGCGACGGCGTATCATCTCCTTGGACGCCTCAATGGCATCGGGAAACTGCTTGGTAAATTGTAAATTCAGCTCTTGAAGCTGTGTCTCATCGAGTAGTGATGTACCTTGCAGGGCTTCGACAAGCTCGTGGACCGTTTTGAGAGCCATTGTGCCGATCCCGGGACCAGACCGAAGGGGCAAGAGACGTGCGGATGATTATACTCGACTCGGAAGCGCCTCGTCCCGTATATAATTGGCAGTCAGGGGCGAATTGATTTGGCAGCCAACATAGGACTCTCTATCATGCCCGAACCGTCGACCATCATTCTTCCATCTCAAGAGCTCGCAACACTCGGCGGCGGCTGTTTTTGGTGCCTTGAAGCCGTCTTCGAAAATCTTCGTGGCGTAATCTCGGTCGTTTCCGGCTATGCCGGCGGCGCATTACCAAATCCGAGTTATCGTCAAGTCTGCAACGGCAACACGGGACACGCTGAAGTGGTGCAAGTGGTCTTTGATCCGAGGACGGTTACATATGACACCGTACTGTCCGCTTTCTTTGCCACCCACGACCCGACGACGCGCAATCGTCAGGGAGCCGACGTCGGCACGCAATATCGATCTGTGATTTTCTACCACTCTGGAGACCAGCACCAAAGCGCCGCCGCCCTGATTCGAGAGCTCGACCAGGCAAAGATGTGGAACGCACCCATCGTGACGCAGCTGCTTCCCTTTGAAGCCTTTTATCCCGCCGACGAATTTCACCAAGGTTACTATCGCACCAACCCCGAGCAGCCTTATTGTCAGGCGGTCATTTCTCCAAAGCTTGCGAAATTCCGACAAAAATTCGCGGACAAGGCGAAATAGTCCGAGTAAAATTCGCGCGCCCGGGATTTATCTCCTTGTACATGTTAGCAAGCCAGCGCACGGGCTTTTGTTCCCAAATGACAACACCCGCGCGATTGATTTCCACTACCTTTGCGCGCCGAAGCTGGTTATTAGGACATTGCCGTTGGAGAGCTGGCGGGCCGAATTTACGGACGCCATGGCATGTTCCCAGATTACTTTGCCAAGGCCGTCGACTTCCTGGACCTTGCCCGAGCCTTGCTGCACGACTAGGTAATTGCAGTTTGGCAGCTGTTCAAATTTGGTCAATCCGGATGCCCCTTCTTCGATCTTAAATCTGCGAATCTCCGAGCCTTGGCGATCTATTTCAACGAGGTTGCCAGAGTATGTCAGATAACCGATGTTGCCGTTACGCAGCTTGACCGCATCGGTCATCCAACCGTGCTTGCTTTCGAGACTGTAAAGCGCCTTTCCGTCAGGTTGGACCTCCATAATCTTGTTGTAGGTGACGACCCAGGTATTGCCGTTCAGTAAACGCTTGCAGCTAACAAGGTTTTCGCTGACCTTGAATTCCCACCATACCTTACCGGTGAAGTCTCGCTCCGTGACACGCATCCCCGCTTGTTCGGCGATGAGGACTCGGTCGCCGCGTCGCAACACATGACCGTCGACCGGATGGTTTACGTCGCTGATCGCCCATTGCTCCTTACCGTCGGCGCTAATCTCAAACACGCGCCCTTTCGTACTTTTCTCGCAGTCCCACGCTATACAAAGCGTCAGGCCGAGAGGTCGCGTATCGCGACTCAAGTCGATTCAAGTCGATTTTTTGGCCTTCCGCTTCGAGCCATTGCTGCCAACACTTGCGCACTTTTGTTCGACTTCCAGCATCGCCCGCACCGAGAAAGGCGTTCGGGCTTTTTTCGCCAGCAATAATGAATAGCATTTCTTCGCACTGCCACGCCCGCGGGAGAGGGCCCTCCGCTAATAAATCAACAAGAACTGGCAAAGCCCGGCTATCTTTTGCCAACAAAAGGCCCTGGGCAGCGCGAAAGCGAACGTCGGCGTCGCGATCGTGCAGGCTGGTTAACACCGCGTCGCGCTGCGTGGTTTCCGCCGATTGGGCGACGACATAAGAAGCGGCAGCGCGCTGAACGGCAATTTTGCTGGTCAGGCTCTGGACTACGACATCGTCTGCTTTGCTCTTTTCCAAAGCAATTATTGTTAGCGATTTGAGAAGTTCTTCTTCAAGGAGCGGGTCAGTAGCAAATTGAAGGAAATCGAGAATGACCTTGGCGGCGCCCGGCGGCCGACGGTCCGCAATCAACCGGGCAGCCGCGAGTCCGACAGGAAGCTCCTGACTGGCGTCGATTTTTTCGAGGCAGCGCTGTGCCCGTTTGACTATTTCAAGGTCGGCGTCCTTGAGGGCGGCCCGCAGCAGCGGCGCAACGAGAGGGCCGGCTTGGCTTAGCTCCATACTCGCATTTTCACGCGTCGGGAATCGATCGTCACCAAGGTCTCGAACTAGATTCTCGAGGCGGGTGCGCTCAGCATCGGTAAGCGTCCTTTTCTTAAAGAACAATAAAACACCCTCACCATCGGTTTTGAACCCCGCGTTGCGTAGCGTCTCCTCGTCATGTGCTTGGGCCCTACTGGCCAGAGCATTGACCGCGCCACCCTTTTCGTCGACACGAATGAGGACAATGTTTCCTTGGATGAAGATCCATAAAAGGGCGGCCAAGATGGAACGGATCGCCATGAGCATGTGCCTCGCAGCCTGGTAGGCCAGACGTCGATTCTCCAGACTATTATAATCGAGAGCGAGTTGAAAGGAATTGTATTCAGCCACTTGTAACCGTCCCGTGACGATTTATCATAGGCTGCAGAGTCGTTGTCTGGTGCCGCTTTGCGTGATCTCTCCTGCAATTGGGATCGTGAATTGCACCCACCTGGAAATGCCTACTTCACAATGGGAGTGCGAAGATGAATCGGTTTGCTTATCGTGGTTACGTCGGCCTCGTGTTGGCATTGGCGATTTTTGTGCTGTCGATGCCGAGCATCGGCCGTGCTGACGACGACGAGGACGCCAAGAAGGCCATCGCCGCGGCGGCAGCGGCCATTAAAGATTACGTGAAGAGCACGGCTGGCAAGGAAAACAAAAAGGCCGCCGAAGCCATCGCCAAGGCTCACAAGATCGAATTCGTCATGCACCAATTCAAGCCACGCAAAAAAGGCGGCCTCGGCGTGGGCGAGCCGGAAGAAAAGATCACGCCCGACAGCATCGAACTCAAAATTGGCAATATGGCGGATCCGAAAAAGGCCTTAAAGGCTCCGGCGATTGCTAAGGAGAAAGCAGCGCTCCTGAAAATGAGCGAAACGATGATCGGCATGGGCGACATCGTTCACTTCTATAAGCCGACAACGCCAAAAGCCGGCGTTAAGCTGGACAATTGGACGAAGTATACCAACGAAATGCAAGCCGGTTCGAAGGAGCTAATGAAGGCTTTGAAAGACGGTGATCCGAAAGCCGTCGAAAAGGCGTCGATTCGAGTCAACGCCAGTTGCACAGATTGCCACGGCGACTTCCGCTAACGAGACCGAATTGTCAATCGATCGTAAGTCAGTAAATGAGACCAATAAGGCGATCATTGCCGAGCCTGAAACGTCAGCGAATGAGCATTACATCTGTGCAATGCCCCTTTGCTGACGTTTCAGGCTCGATTCTCGATGACACCAACTGACTAAAGATCAATGAATATTTGAATGCTGTCCCATCGCCAGCGCCTGCGTCGGACAGACCTCGATGCACAGCGCGCAAGCAATGCAATCTATTGGTCGGGGCAGCCACGGAAGTCCTTCGGATATTTCAATGCAGTCCGTCGGACAAACAACCACGCAGTCGCCGCAACTAACACAGCATCGGACATCCAAAAGAGGTACATCTGTCATGCCGTCGCCTCGGACCGGTCAGTCATAAAGCCAGACACTATTTCCGTTAATAGCTCACGCGGTTGTGGCGGCATCAACACGTAAGACGCTCCTAAGTCCCAAATCAGGCTGTGCAACGGCTCATGAATTGCGTCGCCCACAGCGATCACCGGAACCTCAGGATTGAGCCAGCACACTCGCTCGAGAAGCGTAAATTCCCGTTCCAGATCGCGACCGAGTTTGACAACGAGGGTCCTTGGGCCTTCGCGTTCAAGCACTTGCAGGCAATGATTAAACTGCTTGGGTTCTTGAATCACCCAGCGTTTTGCATCCGCCAAGGGCCGCAGCAGCACGGCAAGGCGCTGCTCCCCCTCGTATACGACCAATTGTGGATAATTCATCGCTTCATTCCCTTTCAAGATCGTCGATAGATTCGTTAGCGTCTACGACGCCAAGGCTTTCCATCCGTCGTGCGAGCCTAGGTCGGGTAAGTCCCAGGGCTGCCGCCGCTTTGCTCTTGCTGCCCGAATGACGGCGCAAAGCCAGCTGGATAAGACGGCGTTCGGCGCCTTCGAGAATTTGGTCAAGATTTAACGATCGCTCGGGCAACCTCTCGGGTATCGCGTCCATCCGGAGGCGCAGGCGCAGCTGGGCAGGAAGGTCTGATGGTGAAATCAGATCGCTCTTGGCACGGCGGGCGGCAGATTGGATTGTGGTATAAAGTTCGTTTAGATTGCCCGGCCAGGGATAATCGCGTAAAAGCTCCCACGTTTCCGGCGCGAAACCGATAATGTTGTGCCCGCGTATGTCATTGCAGCGCTCTATCATGTACGAGACCAAAATCCGCAGATCGGAAATTCGATCGCGCAGGGGCGGGATATACAAGACCATCGTCGTAAGCGCATGGTACAGCGTATCCAGCAGTCTGCCCGACTTTATCTGCTGCGTAACATCCTTCGTAGTTCCAGCCATGATTCGCTGATCCAGCCCTCCCGCTTCAATTTGCTGTACGAGGCGCAGTTGTAGGTCGCGGGACAGCGAACCGGGCTCATTGAAGTAAATAGTGCCGACGCCGACGGGCTTTTTGGACGGCGGCTGAAGATGAAACTCAATGGCAGGCGTCGGTAATCGTTCGCAGTCCAACGATACGAAGGCGCCTTCCGCGCTCGACGCGAGCCGATGAATGCACCGGGCCAGGTGTTCTTTTCCCACGCCGGGCTGGCCAACCAGAAGTATCGGCACGCTCGTCGTGGCTGCGAGCAAGGCCTGATCACCAAGGCGCCGCATTGCCGGAAGCTCGCAGGGCCATTGGCTGAGGTCGTATCGATCGCAGGCCCGTTGACGAGCATCGATCAAGGACCGAGGCAATGGCACATCGTCGGCCACGCGCGGGCCCGTGACGACGCGGATGCGACCCAGTATCGCAAGCGATTTTCCCTCCGAGACGAGAGGTAGGAATTCGATTTCCCAAAGATTCTGATGCGGTGGTTGACTGAGACCAAGGCGGCGCACACGCGCACTCGCGCCGACCTTCGTCACCGGTGGCGGCCAGAGCACATTTGCAATCGCTTCGTGATTCGATTCATTGGCGGAGAGGGGATCGATGCGCCGACAACGTAACCCCAGCACATCGGCGGCGGTCAAGCAAGTGAGAGTCTCCCAGGCCCTATTCACAAATAGTATACGCCGACTTCGACTTAGCACGAAAAGGGGATCGGCCAAGGCGCTGGAACAGGCTCTGCCAGCGGAAACCCTCAAGTTCCGGCGTCCGATCGGCGCTCACGGCATGCCGCCCTTATAACCAATTGGCTACGCCATAGAGGACGACGCAAATACAGAAGAGAAAAAAAACAAGGCGAAAACCCCACCGGAATGCTTCACTCAAAATGGCGCCCCAATCGTCAAAGCGCGTGGCGCTATAAACCAGGCTCACCAACACGATGAGCAACGGCAGGTCGATCAGATAGATGTTGTGTGAGGAGGTAGGCATCTTAGGTTACGGCCTTCTCGGATTTAGGGGATGCCAAAGATGGCTGAAGTAAGAACGCTGGGCCTGCGACGGCGTCGTAAATGATCATGATGTTCAACACGCCGGCAATCACGGTAAAAACCCAGCCAAGCTCGAGCCTCTTATCGCCGCATGTATGCACCGCGTTGAGCGCTTCTATGCTCGGAGTGCGCATATAATAGCCCAGCAGCGGATGACCCGCGTCGGCGTTGGCCTCCGTGAGTTGGCTGTATTGGAGCAGCGCCGGCCAGGCAGCAATCCCAACCCAAAATTGTCCAATGAACTGCGGGCGATTATAGAGGTCGACGGCGAGCCGGGGCAGGCTCGACGTATTGTTTTGTGGATTAGAGACCGCCGGCAAGTAAACATTGCTGCTCACGGTAAAGCTCTTGCCGTTGGCATGTACAGTGCCAGTGCCGAGAAACATACCGTAAAAGAAAAGCGTATAGATACAGACGAAAAACAAAACACCCTTGCCCATGCGGCCCTGATAGACCTGCCCGAGTCCGGGAATGAGATAACTCAAAACGCCCGCGACAGGGTCGAGTGGTTGCGGTTGGGGAGCAACGGGAGAGGTTAGAGAAGCATTGTCCGATGGCATTGGGTGAGTCACTTTCTCGCGGACTTCGGTAAGGTCGTTACGACAGGTGATTCGTCGGTCCGCGGCATTTCTTTGTTGGCAGGATTCTTTTTCCGCGAACGGGGACAATCCTGGAATCGATTATTCTAGCGAAGCTGTCTCACCAGGTCCAACCGAACCAGTCCGCGAGCACAACTGCTCCTGCCGCCACAAAGGAAAGGATGCCAACCAGAGCAAGCAAAACCCCTCCTACATTTCCGATTAGGAATCGGCCCAAATTGCCAAATGGCACCAAAAGCAGATCAAACAGCCGATTGAATCGGACCAACCATGAGGCCTCTACTCCATCGTCGTCCGGAGGTAGAATAGAAGTTGCACTCATTCCGGATCGAATCGACAGTTCTTCGTCGGCGATGGGATTGTGGTTTCGCCTGGGAATTGATTTGGCGAATGTCGGAAGTGGCTCGGCCGGCGGTTGAGGAGCTTCCTTCAGCGGCACCTTCCGAGGTACCACAGTGGCTCCGTCCCCCTCAGACGCGGGCACGACCCGAGGCGCGGGCTGCGCAGCTGCAATTTTCGCTTTCTCCTCCTGCGCAGCGGCGCGCTGCCGAAGCGCGGCCTGCACCTCGCGCAATTCTCTTTGAGTGGCTGCCAGGTCAAAGAAGATGGTTCCCAACTCGATTTGAACGGCACCCACGAATCGGAAGATTCCGTCGCGGGCGGTTCCTTTGCTCCGCTTCCTTCCTCCGCCGTTTTGACGATCGGTCGATTCTCAATCTTCGGCATGGTCTCCGTCACCTCCGGTTTGCGAGGCGTCTCACGAGGTTTGCGAACTGTATCGTCTTTTTCATGACCGACGACCGTCTTGACGTCGTGATCGTCCAATCCGGTCGAATAATTGACTTGTGGAGGCGGCGGGTCAAGTGGCCTGGCCGGGATTACAGGCCTGGGAGGGCGCGGGCGCTCGGGACGCGGCGGCGCACTTGGCTCGCCCGGCGCGTCCGAACCGCGCACTGGAAGAGCCAGCATTTTTTGCAGCAGGGCATCGAGATCATCGAGCTGTTGCCGCGTGGGTTGAGCATTAGCCCCCGACGACTTAGGCGACAGCGACGTGGACATGACTCGTTCCCTTCCAGCGTAATGCCAGAACCGACAACTCCATATGGAGTAGTTTTTTCGCGGCCCTATTGACCCGGGCCACGAGCGGCGGGACACTAGCAAGGATGGCCGAACGATTCTACGTCAACTGGTTCCTGGAGCCAGGTCCTGTGTATCTTGAGGGCCCGGAGGCCCATCATTTGGCCAATGTCCGCCGACTACGGCGGGGTGATCGCGTCGTCCTATTCAACGGCGACGGTCGCGAATACCCCGCGGAAATTCAGGACGTCTCAAAAAAGCAGGTAAGTCTGGAAATCCTGGAAAGCCAGCAGCCGCCTCGGGAACTGGAATTTCGCCTGGAAGTGGCCGCGTCCTTACCCAAAGGTGACCGAGCCGATTTCCTTATCGAAAAGCTGACAGAGCTCGGTGTTACGTCTTTCACGCCTTTGCAAACACGTCGCAGCGTCGTTCACCCGCGCGAGACCAAGCTTGACCGATTGCAACGTCAGGTAATCGAAGCAAGCAAGCAATGTGGGCGAAACGTATTGATGGAGATAAATCCACTCATTCAATGGCATGAATATATCGGACTACCCACCTTGCCACGACGCCGTCTGCTCGCGCATGTCGGCGAAAGCAAGCAAGTTACCAACGAAAAACTCGGTGACGTGGGGCTCGCAATTGGTCCTGAAGGAGGATTTACGGACGAAGAAGTTGAGCAGGGTCGCGATGCCGGTTGGGACCTCATCGGACTGGGACCAAGAATCTTGCGCGTCGAGACAGCGGCGCTGGTCCTCGCAGCTGCGTTTACTTATTAGAGTCGGGCAGCGCATATCCTGGATAGCAAACAACGTCATGCGGGGCGCTCGACTCTTTTGGGGACGATGCTTGCCGGTCTAGGTCTATTGGTCTAATGTAAAGATCTTCAGGACGCACCAGGGCCAGCCGACTGTCGGCATAGGCTCTCATTGGTCCACTATTCACCACGTCCAGGCGCGAGGGGGTCGGACCAACCATGTCCGCCAACGCGACTGCTTATCTCGTCATTCGCCGTGAAGATGGCTTCGGTGACGTATTCCCACTCACGCCCGGTGAGTCTTGTACGCTCGGTCGGGCTGCGACCAATCGCATTGTGCTCAAAGATGATCTTTGTAGCCGTGAGCATGCGGAAGTTAGCTTCAGCGCCGGTCGTTGGCGGCTACGTGACCTGAGTAGCCTTAATGGCACACGTCTCAATTCCACTCCGGTCGAAGGCGAAAAGGAATTGTCGCCGAGAGATGAGATTAACGTCGGACGGACGGCATTGCTTTTCATCGAAGCAATGACTCAGCTTCCCGACGTGTCGCTCGAAGCGGAAGAGCCAAACGGCCTGGCGATCAAGAAGCGGCTTGGAAACACCCGATATCTGACACCGCCAACACCGCTTATGGCGGAAGACTCGGCACAAGGCGACGGCCAAACGGTCTCTTTCACAAATCGTCATCCACTCAGCCGCGATCTATCGTTGCTCTATCGGCTCGCGCTTGATATGGGCGCCGCTTCCACCTATGACGAGCTCTGCCGCATTGTGCTGGATGCCCTGCTTGAAGCGATACCGGCTGAAGTCGGTGCTGTCTTATCCGTTGCTAGGCCAGCCGACGGCTCAGGTCGGCCGCCGACGGCCAGATTGGTCGAGTCCGCGATCGGGAAATCCTTGCGAAACACCGATCTAGAGGTGACAGCGTACCGTCACCGGGATCCAAGTGTTCGCGGCTACAGTCGCGTGTCGGAATACGTCAGTAAAGAAGTGCTCGCATCGCGCGAAGCAATCCTTGCGGAGGACGTTGCACGCGATCGTTTTCTACGAGTTCGGGAAAGTCTTACGGATATTGGGGCAACTAGTTTAATCTGCGCACCTGTTCTCTTCAACGACAAGGTTCTGGGTTTGATGCATCTCTATTGCACCGATCCGAAGAACGCGCTCGACAGCGAAGACCTTGAATTCGCAGTCGCGGTGGCAAAGCAGCTGGGCATAGCTACGCACCAAATGCTCCGCCAGCAATCCCTCAGCGCGGAGAACCGTTCGCTCAAAGACCAGCTACGCGTCGAGAGCGAGTTAATCGGCTCCAGTCCGGCGATCAAGGAGATCGAGCGTCAAATTGGCCGCGTAGCGGTTACCAACGCAACCTGTCTAATTCGCGGAGAAAGCGGCTCTGGAAAGGAGCTAGTTGCCCGGGCTGTCCATTTTTCCAGTCAACGCCGTGAGGGACCATTCGTCACACTAAACTGTGCGGCCCTGACGGAAACGCTGTTGGAAAGCGAACTCTTTGGCCATGAAAAAGGCTCCTTCACGGGCGCGTACCGATAAGAAAATCGGTAAATTCGAGGCGGCCGATCACGGCACGATCTTTCTCGACGAAATCGGCGAAATGAACGTCGGTACGCAGGCAAAGCTCCTTCGCGTCCTCGAAGGCCACCCCTTTGAGCGCGTCGGCGGCAGCGTACCGCTCAAGGTCGATGTTCGCGTGGTGTCCGCAACCAATCGTCCTCTGGAAGAAGCGGTCCGGTCGGGCGGATTTCGGCGCGATTTGTTTTTCCGCCTCCAGGTTGTGGAAATACAGGTGCCGCCGTTACGAGAGCGCAAGGGCGATGTTTCGATCCTGGCCGAATTTTTCTTGAAGCGATTCATCCGAGAAACAGGACGCAAGATCAAGGGCTTTACGGCCGCCGCGATGCAAAAAATGGAAGCCTATCATTGGCCTGGAAATGTGCGCGAACTCCGCAACGTCGTCGAGCGTGCCGTGGCACTTGGATCCGGCCCGTTGCTCGATGTGGCCGATATCTGGTTGTCATCCCTGGAGGCGAACAATCCGAATCTGCCGCAAGGAGAAGCTCCGTATCAGCCGATGCCGATGGAGGAAATCGAAAAGCAGCATATTCTAAAGACGTTGAACCACACCGATTGGAATAAGAGCCAGGCTGCGGCGATTTTGAATATTGAAAGGTCGACGCTGGATCGGAAGATCAAGGCGTATGGGCTGCGGCGCTGACACAAGTTTTGTTTAGCCGCGAGCCGATAGGCGAGCGCTCACTCTGGACGTCGTTGGACTCAATCAGCCGCCATCCGCTCTCATGTTCTTTGGTTTCGGATGGATGCGAACTTGCGCCATTCTTGCCAACAGGTCCGCCAACACTTTTATCCGGCGTTTGCCGGGCTGGGATCCGTCAGCCTCTTTCTTGTCGTAGTCGATTCGATTTATTTCAGGAATTACGACATGCCCCGGCGATTCGGCAGGAGATGGGTCCACGGTCATTTGATGTCCACGGACAGATTCGCAAAGCACTGCCACCACACCGCCATTTTTCCTAACACTATCACTGTTTGCCAAGGCCAAGAGCTGAGCGGCACTCAGGAAGAGTTCTCCCTCGCGGTTCAAAGACAATCCATCCACGTCCATCATCGATGGAAGAAAGATATTCAATCGAGGTATCTGCAAGCTGAAATCATATTTGTCTGGTTCGTTCGGGAAGCGACGCAGCAGAAACACATCATTTTCTACAAATAAGCTATCGTCACCCTGCGTTTCATTTGTTGGCGGCATTACTTCAAACCATCAGGAGGCATTGCCATTTGCTTCCGTGGCCATCCAGGTCAGCTTGGAAAACTGAGCGGGCGCGTCAGGATAGGTCGTCATACGCTCACCAACGCCAACATCCTCAACCTCGATTCTCACGACCGTCCCGTTCTGGTACTGCCACTCTAAAATGATGCTTCCGTCAGGCAATGGGTAAACATCCTGCGGCGCAGAGGTGCTATTATCAGCCTTGATCTCGTCAACAAGATGCAGAGCCGACCGAATTAAATCGGGGCGAACGTGGGTCGCGCTGCGCCGTCCCAGTTGTCCTTTAGCTGTAGCAGCGCCACCAGATGATCTTGCGCTTTCGCCCATGTGGCTTGGAGCGATTCTTGCTTCGGCAAATGATCGACGCGCGTAGCCGAGCCCAACAAGTCGGCGGTCGTTGTGGCGCGTTGATCTGTCGAAAGGTCGGGCATCATGATCGTTCACCTCGCAAATCAAGACCTGGCCGGAGACTCACCCATCGTTTCAATTCGATGGTCAATGGCTGCCCCTCTACCTTTACACTAGCTATAAATCCGGATCCACTCAACGTCGCCCATTCGCGCGTCAATGTCTCGCCAGCGATGTACTCCCGGTGCGTCTCGATCGCTTGACCGAGCGCTGCCGAGTCGGTCGAAAGTTGCAGAGAAATCCGATCTTCCATCTCCAAATTTGATTTCTTGCGCAAGTCCTGGACGAAACGCACCACTTCGCGGGCCATCCCTTCGTGGGCCAACTCTTCGGTGATGCGTGTATCGAGCAACACCTCCGTGCCCCGATCCGCAACGCCCGCCCACCCCTCGGGGCCTTTGAATTGTACCATCAAATCCGCCGGTTCGAGAGTGAAGCCGCTTAGCTCAAATGGTTGGCCGGCACCAATCTTGACAGTCAGGTCGGAGGGACTCGCTGAGGCAATGGCCGCTTGCACCTGTTTCAAGTTCGAGCCAAATTTGGGCCCGAGCGTCTTCATGTTCGGCTTGATCTCGGCTTTGAGTAACGGTTGCTCGCTCAACGTAACCTGCTTGAGATTCAACTCCTCCCGGATTTGCTCGCCGAAGCGCTCGACCGCTCGGCGAACGCTCTCTTCGCCTGGATAGACCTTCATTTCGGCCAGCGGTTGGCGCACTTTGGTCTTGACCGTATTCCTGGCGGCGGAGCCAAGCGAGATCAGGTTAAGCAGCGCATCCATGTCCAATGAGAGTTGTTCGTCATGAAGCGACTCGTCCTCGTTCGGAAAATCGCACAGATGAACGCTGACAGGCCGATCGGCGCTCTCGGGGACGAGATTTTGATACATCGTCTCGCTGAGAAACGGCATCACCGGGGCAAACAGTTTCGTCAGCGTCAGCACGACCGTATAGAGCGTCTGATACGCGGCCTGTTTGTCTTGGCCCTTGTCTCCCTTCCAGAACCGCTTGCGATTGCGCCGCACGTACCAGTTGCTCAGCTTGTCATCGACGAAGCGCTCTGCCTCCAGGCAGAAAGCCATCAGGTCGTAGTTCTCAAAAGAGAGGCGGGCCTTGGCGATCAGCTTCTGCAAGTCAGAGAGAATCCAACGATCGAGATCGGTCCGTTCCGCGATAGGCACGAGGGGATCAGCCGGATTGAAACCGTCGAGTCGGGCATAGTTGCAGAAGAAAGCGTAGGTGTTCCACAACTTGAGCGTGAATTTGCTGCGAAGCTCTTCGGCAGGGATAGGACCGAAGTTGAGGTTCGATGTTGGGTTGTGACGGCAATAAAGCCAACGGATGAGGTCGGCACCCATCGGCGGATGCTTTTCCTTTTGATTCGTTTTCGGATTAGCGATCTCGTAACCCAGATCGGACACACCTTCGAATGGGATGGAGTTTCCCTTCGACTTGTGCATTTCCTCGCCCCACTGGTCGCGCACGAGGGCATGGCCGAGCAGCACACGGAACGGCGCCTTGCTCTTCCATCATCGTGCTCATGGCGAGCAGGGCATAGAACCAGTTGCGGAACTGGCCTGGGAAGCTCTCGGTGATGAAATCGGCGGGAAACCACTGTTTCCAATATTCACGGTCCTTATTATAGCCCATCGTCGAGAACGGCACGATTCCGGCATCGAGCCAAGGGTTGCCGACGTCAGGCACGCGCGACATCAGGTTTCCGGTCTTTGGATTGCGGATCTTGACCAGATCGATCCAGGGCCGGTGCGGCGAATGGCCCTCGAACTCGGGCCAACCCTCGACGGCGCGCGACTTCAACTCTTCGCGTGAGCCGATCACTTCAAACTCGCCCGATTCCTCGTCGAGCCAGATCGGCAGCGCGAGGCCCCAAAAGCGTTTCTTCGAGATCATCCAATCGCCCATGTTGCGCAGCCAATCCAGCTCGCGTTTCAGCCCTTCCTCGGGTATCCAGCGGATGTCATGGCAGATGCGCATGATCTCTTCGCGCCACGACATGCCGATGAACCACTCATCGACGAGACGGAACAGCAGCTCAGTTTTGCAGCGCCAACAATGCGGATATTTGTGGGGGTATTTCTCGACCGCAAAGAGTAGCCCCTTCTCTTGCAGATTGGCGAGGATCCAATCGGTCGTCGTGCCATCGACTGCGGCTCTTGCCAACGAGCGGCCCGAAACCGGGGACAAAGACGCCGAACTCGTCGAGCGGAGCGACGGGCGGCAATCCCTCGACCTTGCCTAAATGAAAGTCTTCCTTGCCGCATCCGGGCGCAATATGGACGATACCTGTGCCTTCCGTTTCGCCGACGTCTTTCCAGGCGACGACTCGGTGCAGCTCGCGGGCCGACTTTTCCGGTGCCCACTTTTGCTTCCGCACGATGCGCAGCTGTCTCCTCGGGGAAACCGGCTGAGTGCTGTTGAGCGGGCAACTCATCGAACGGGCCGTCGTAGGCCCAGCCAACCATCGCGGCGCCCTTGATCTCGCCCTCGATCGTGAAGCCGCCTTTTTCCTTGAAGATCTGTTCCAGAGTCTTGAGCTTCGGGACGCCTTCGAGCCATTCTTTTTTCTTGAATTCGTCTTCAAGACGCTGGGTGATGAACGCTCCCTTGGCGAGATAATAGATCTGGTCTTTATGCAGCACTTTCAGATAGGTCAGCTCGGGATTCACGGCTGCCGCGACGTTGCTGGAAAGCGTCCAGGGTGTCGTCGTCCAGGCGAGCAGGTTTTCGCCAGGCTTGCCGCGCAGCGGAAAGCGCGACGAAAACAGCGCGATGGGCAACGAGTTGATAGCCTTCGGCCATCTCCATTTGACTCAGGCCGACCGAGCAGCGCGGGCACCACGGCATCGCGTCATAGCCGCGATAAACCAGATCTCTATTATTGCACTTTTTGAGGAAGCTCCAAATCGTATAGTTGTTCTCTTCCGACATCGTGAAATACGATTTGCGCTCGTCCGGCGGCTTGGTCCAGTAGGCGTCGGTGCGGTCCCAGTTCATCCAGTAGCCGAGGCGAATCGACTGCTCCGATTGGATGCGGGCAACTTGTCGACACGCGCCTTGCAAAGCTGAACAAAGTGATCGATGCTGGCGAACGTATCGCCCGGAACAAGGTTTTCGATGTCGCGCTTCGATCGGAGCTTTAGCTCCTTTTCGACCTCGACCTCGACCCAGAGACCCTGGCAATCGAAGCCGTTTTGATAGCGCTGGTGCTTGCCGTTCATCGCATGATAGCGCTGAAAGGCGTCTTTGTAGGTTCGACCCCAGGCATGATGTACGCCCATCGGGTTGTTGGCGGTAATCGGGCCGTCGAGAAAAGACCAGCGGGGACCGTTTCGATTCTTGGCTTTCAGCAGCTCAAACGCTTGAGTGCGGTCCCACAGATCCAGGATGGCCCGTTCTTGAGCTGGGAAATCAACCTTTGTCTCGACCTTCTCAAACGGCATGACGCTTCCTCAGTTGTGCGGAAAAACCAAGGATTATCTTATAACATGACATTCCACGTAGGCAGAAGATCGCGCACTCGTCGCACGGGTGTTACCCATTCGAGGTTTGCATGTCGGAGCAGCAATCGGAACCGTTGACCTATCATTCCGCCGGTCAGGACCTTGCGCTATACGAAAAATCGATCGAGAGCATGGGACCGCTCCTGCGCCGGACGCACGGCCCGCGCGTGATGGACGGCTTTGGTGGCTTCGCCAGCTTGTTTAGCCTCGACTTCAATACCCGCCTGTTCGCGCGCAATTACAAACGGCCGGTTCTTGTTTCCTGTACGGATGGCGTCGGCACCAAGCTCAAAATCGCCGGAATGTGCAATAAACACGACACAGTAGGCATCGATCTGGTGGCCATGTCGGTGAATGATTGCCTATGCACCGGCGGCGAGCCGTTGGTTTTCCTCGATTATTTAGCGCTGCCGAAAGACGACCCAGCCCTGGTCCAACAGCTGGTAAAAGGGATCTCCGACGGTTGCATGGAGGCGGCGCTGCGCACTCGTCGGCGGGGAAACCGCGATTTTGCCCGACTTCTATAAGCCGGGCGACTACGACATGGCCGGCTTTTGCGTCGGCATCGTCGAACGCGATCACGTAATCAATGGCCGAGGTATTCGCGTCGGCGACCACGTTCTCGGCTTGGCCAGCTCGGGCATCCACTCCAATGGTTACAGTCTGGTTCGCAAAATCGTCTTCGAGAAAGCTGGCCTCAAGATCAACGATTGGGTGCCGGAACTGAATAAAACCGTTGGCGAAGAGCTGCTCACGCCCACGCGCATCTACGCCAAGCCGATACTGGACCTACTCAGTCATTATCCGATCAAGCGTCGCGTGGTGCGGGGCCTTGCTCACATCACCGGCGAGGGTCTCGAAGGAAACGTTCCGCGCGTCCTGCCGCCCGGCCGGCGTGTGTTTTTGAGCCGTGGCAGCTGGCCTATCCCGCCCGTTTTTGATTGGCTGCACAACCTCGGACCCGTAGCCGAAGAAGAAATGTATCGAGTATTCAACATGGGCATCGGCTTCGTCGCCATAGTCAGCCGCTATTACGCCGAAAGCATCATCAAGCAGCTGCGCGATGACGGGGTACCGACCTATCTCATCGGCGAGGTGCGTGAAGGCGATCCGGGCGTGGAGTTCGTATAGAGGATCCGCCGACTCTCAGAGGCTATCCGAAAGGCTACGTCCCTCTGCCCAGGGTCGCGAAGCGCACCCTGGATAGGGAGGCGAGACTTTCCGGAGAACCTATCAATCGGACCGCCAGCGTGAGCAATACGCGCCAGCTGTAATGTTTTCTCATTTCAATGAAGTGTCCAAGTCAAATCGGCTCGTTACGACCGGTCAATCTGTCGTTCTCGCGGAAGTCAAGTTAGACCGGGCTTCCGAGACACTTCGCAATGCCAAGAAAACGCGCAACTTCTTCGCAAATGCGACTTTGCGGGTTTTGACGGCTATCCGGTTCGCGCGGCGGCATTCGGCGTAGCGAATGCGCCGGCGCAGCAGAGAGAGTAGAGGCGGAAAAATGTCACCCGCTTGACATCTTATCCTCGTTTCGTGGCGTAGAATGGTGTAGCAAGTCAACCACTGCTTCGCTCGTGGGAGTGAATCGCTCGTAGGAGGGTAGCGACAATGCTGGTCCTCAGCCGTAAGCTCGGTGAAAAGATCTTCATCGGGGACAATATCTGCATCACCGTCGTCGATATCGATCGCGGCAAAATTCGCCTGGGCATCGAAGCGCCGCGGGATGTGCCGATCTATCGCCAAGAGTTGTTGCCGCTTAAGGCGGACGCCGCTGCTGCTTCCTCGACTTCAGCGGGTCATTGATTGAACCCGCAAGCCGCCAGCAGTATTAAAGCTTATCGGACAGCTTCGTGACCCGTTTCGTTCGGCTCATGCAGTAAACGAAAGCAATGCAGCTCCACTCGGTCGATTGACCTGGAATCATCGCAATTATCTATCAGACGGAATTCTGTCAGCCAATAATCACGCGAGGGTCAAGCGGCATTGAACTTCCGCTCGGCCCTCCGATCGCTTGGCAGGATGCCGCCGCTGATATTTGGCCGAATCTTCCTAACCGTTTCCGCCGCTGCTGGGCACCTTCTCTTTCTTCTCGAATGTCTGAAGTTGCTGAGCCAGCTCGCGGTCATTCGGCCGCAGTTTGACGGCAAGGCGTTGCGTGGCCAAGGCCGCGTCCAGCTTTCCATCTTCATAAAGAGCCGCCGCCAAATGGTGCAGCATCTCCGGGTCCGATTGGCCCGAGAGTTCTACCGCTTTTTTCAGTTCCGCGAGAGCGCCATCGGCGAGCCGCTCCTGCCGGACCCGACCGCGGACAAAGTAACCATTAGCGTCTATGGGGGACACAGCAATGGCACGATCCGCATCCGCCAGCGCGAGACGCAGTTTACCCTGATCGAGTTCGAGCCGCGCGCGCAGGCCAAGCGCTGGCCCAAACTCAACGCCTCTGTCGAAAGCGGGTTTGAGCAGGGCCTGGACCTTCGCAGGTGCAGCCCCCTTTCGCATTCCTTTTTCAGCGATAACCACAGCGTCGATGGCAGCTGACCAAGCGACCGCCTTACCGGGAGGCGCGGCATATTTCTTTTCGAGTTCGGCTCGGCGTTTTAGCATCAGAGCAGCTTCGCCGAGCGACTCTTTCAAGGTCGGTGCGGAGAGATTCAGCGCGGTTAACTGATCGACTCGTTTCGCCAATTCATGACAATTGCCGTTTTCGAGGCAGGCGCGGATGAGACCCTCCCCCACGGTCGGATCGAGTTCCGCCTTGTCGAGATGAAAAGCAGCTCGCTCATAATCGCCGCGCTGCAGATAAACTAAACCGAGAATTCGCTGCGCCCGCTCGTGGAAGCGGATCTCGCTCGCTCGATTGGCAAGGTCGAATGCATCGTCATATCGTTTCATTCGGTAGTAGAAATCGGCTGCTTTGAGCAGGTCTGTCATATTTTGACCGACCGTGAGCACGAAGCGTCGAAGGTAAGGTAAGGCTTCTTGGACTTTGCCCTGATCAAGCTCCACTCGGACGATCGCTTCCAGCGTTTCTGAAGATTCCTTGTTGAGCTCGAGCGCTCGCCGATACGCTTCGACCGCTTCGGCCGGCCGTTTCAACTCCTCCAAAACCTGGCCGCGCAGATGCAGAAATTTCACCGTATTGACTGCCTCGGCGTCCGATCGGGTCGCCAGGTCCAATCCTTTGAGAGCCTCTTTCAATTTCTCAGCACGGTAATTGCCGCGAGCCAGCTGATAATATGCCTGGGCGCATATGGCCGAGTCGTCGTCCATGGTCAGAGGTTCCAAGATCGCAAGGGCTTCTTTCTGTTTGCCCTGCGTAATGAAGATGGCACCCAAAGCGAGTGCATATTTCCGTTCTTCGGGAAAGCGCTTGACGAGTTCACGTTGAGCTTGTTCCTCGCCTTCCAAATCGGGAGCTGTCTTAACCGCGAGTTCCCAAAGCGTCGGCTCTTGCGGATTGTAATAACAAGCACGCTTGAGAACGCGTCGTGCATCTTCGAGCCGTCCGTGTTGCTGATACAGACGAGCCAGCGCGGTCGCGGTGGCTCCGTCCGAAGGCGCAAGGGCCAGCACGCCTTCGAGCATCGCGGCATCGCTCAACTCGCTAACGGGCCGTAAAGCCAGCCACGCCCGATAGTATTTGTTCACTTCTTCGTGAAACTGGCGAAACTTCTCGAAGTCAGCCGGTTGCACGAGAGAGTTTTCAAAGCGTGTCTCGAAATCCAACTCAATCTGGCGTGTCGAATCGCCTCGCGTCGGGGTCTTGACTGTCAGCTTGAACTCGCCCCAATCGGATTTGATCATTCGGTCGCGCGGAACGTTGTCGAGGTAATAAGCTGCTGGTAAGTGAATGATAAATCGATGGTCGGAAATGAACGGTGCGTAGAATTGCAGCGGCGCCTGCCGCTCATAGTCGAGGTTGTAAGCAAGCAACTTGCCCCAAACTTTACTGTCGGAAAGGCTCCCCTCCAGGTCGGGCGTGCCCGCGAATTGATTCGCGATCTCAAATGTAGTGTTCAGGGTGACAGGCGAATCGAACTCCTTCAATGCCGCCTCGTCGAGTTTCAGGCTTACCAGTCTCGTTCGGCTATTAGCGTCTTGTAGTTCCGCCGAAAGGACGCGGCGGCGTTCGCCCGCCGGCACTTCGAGATACGTATCGCGTTGGCTGTATCCGGCCAAACCGGTCGAGACCATGGTGCGCTCGCAGCGTGACGACCCATCGGAACCGACGTAGACATGAGTCAGTTGCTCAATGCGATTTTCTTGAGCAGTCAGCTTGGGTGTTCGCGTCAAACGTATGCCACCTTTGCGATCTACCACATAGCACAAGCGATCACGATCGTCGTGGGGGAGAAAATCCCAACCTGCCAGGCTCGCGGTCGTATCGATCCAATGTTCTTTGCCAGCAATCGTCACCAGGAGAATGGCATGAGTGCCCCATGGTGAGGGTACCGACTCGACAATCTGGCCATCGTCCTGAACGCCAAGCGTGGCCAATTCGACGTGGATGCCCGCTTGCGCCATCATGACGGCGAGCATCTGGCTCGTGTCTTTGCAGTCGCCATACCGATTGCCGAGAACCGTTTCGGGCGCGTGCGGTGTATAGTCATGTCGTTCTCCCGCGGAGACGTACCTGACTTTCCGCCGTACCCAGTAGGTCAAGGCCTTGGCTTTTTCGATCGGGTCGGTAATGCCGCGCGTAACCTCAGCGACAACTCTGGAGGTCTCGGGACCGCACTCCCAACAGTCGGTGCGAAGTTTTTGCTTCCACTTGCCGACGGATTCCCAGGATGGAAAGGTCGAGCAGACGATCGCCGGCCTGACTTCCTCGCGCGACGGCAGATTCTCGTCCTGTGGCTGGCGCGGCGTATTGAGCGCTTTCCAATGATATGTGCGTTGGCCATCAGCCTCCGTAATGACCGGCTCAATTTTCTCGACCACAGAGCGATGCTTGAACGGCATATCCTTCGGCAGACGCACGCGAAGTTCATCGAGCACGACTGGGTAGCTAATGTCGCCGAAGGTGTAACGCGTAAAGAACTTGCCATCGTGCTCGGGATTCTTGCCGCGCACCGTCCATTTCACTTCCAAAACATCGCCCACTTCGATGCTCGGGAAGCTAATGATCAATTGCTTGTCGTGGTCGTAAACCTGGTAATCGGTACTCACGTCGCGCAAACTGGTATGCCGCGCAACACTTCGACGACGCGGCCATTGGCCTTATGAATCCGCGCAACATTCAGCGTCAACTTCTGATACGACGGGTCATAGCTGATGTTTCGATATTCACCGAGTTTTTCGATCGCTTTACGCCCATTGAGCCGCGTCAGCTCGTGCGTGATCGTCTCGATCGTGCCATCGGCCTCGACGAGATAGGTGTTGCCCGAGTAAAGCATGCATGCGACCGAATCGTCGAGAAAGTCTTTGGGCACTTCCGTCAACAGCTTCGGCGTATACTGAAACGGTACCGGCTCCCGCGAAATTCCTCGCGGTACCGGAAATTCTTCTGCCGCCCGAGCAAAGGGAATAGGCGACAAAAAGAGTGTGAAAAAGAGAAAAAGGAGTTGTGGCGACCGCCATCGTGCGATCATGCTCCGCCTCCGTGAGAATTGTAGTCAGATCGGCGATTCCTTGCATTGTGACCGCACCGGCGCAAGCGGACAAGAGGGGTTTTGATTCCGGGTCTACGCAAAGCGACCCGATTGCCCCGAACGAGCATCGCGGCTTCATTCGGTTCTAAGTTCCGCCAAAGATTTGAAGTACCGCCAACGTTGGCGGTACTTCAAATCATGCTTTTTCCCGATAAAACACGGCATTTCGAAGCCGAGATTCTTAGGTCCGCCAACGTCCACGCGGAGGGCATAAGCTACTTTCCCTATCGTGAGTGAAAACAGACCCTGACAGTTAACCTACCCCGAGATGCAAAAAATGTCGCACCAGTTTGCACAGTGGTCCTCCGCTCTAACACATTGACCGCATAAATGTTTCGCCGAGACAAAGGGGCGAGATGCAAACAAATCCACGGACACCCCCCTGTAGAGCGGTCTTCCGCCCAACAGCGCCGAAATCACGCTTGCTAATATCTGCTTGCCCTTTGGCAAACATGAGCGGCAGCCTCAAGTTATGAACCTATATTGCCTTGCGCGGTTGGTAATAGCCATGTTTGCCAAATAGTGACCGATTCAGCCGAGGGACCTGGCACGATATCGTACTACCAATCAGCCCCCAGCACCTGTCGATCGTTTGGAATCAAAGCGTAGGTCCAGGTCGTCTGGCTTATGCTCGCTGAAATCCTGCGGACGCTGCCGTCCATGAGAGCGACGTTCATGGCGGAATGGTAGCATTGTGCCAGATTTGGGTCCGCCTGCATCATGTTGACGTTGATTTGTGGCAACTTGAATATCCCTGTGTAGTTCGTCTGCCCGGGTAGCTCGTCTGGGTTGGGCCAGTACGGGCCGAACGAGTTGGGGTAAGCGGGCCAGTGCCATGTCATGTAGCTTTCCAGCGTTCCGGTTTGCGGGTCGATGGCTGGATAACCGGGAAAGCAACCGGACGCCTCAACGATGCCAATGGTATTGGACGAACCATCCGGGATATTGTCGATTCGAAACGACGATGTGGCACCTTTGATATTGAAGCTGCCGTTCGCCCCGAAAAGAGCAAGGTTCAAGGCATAGTTCCCTGTGGCATAGTTAGGGGACACAGTACCCAGGCCACTGTTTGTTGTTGTATCGGATCCGCACACATGCACGGCTAGAGGCATAGATTGAGCGCTCAAATAGCCAGGCTTGGCAATATCTTGAGTCAATGCATTGAAGAGAACGCCCTGCTCGTAATAGGGAAGCATGGCGAAGAAGGCGCTGCCCTCGGCCGCGTTGCCGGTCTTCTGATTCACAATCTGGTAGAAGTTGGACGGCGGCAGACGGCTATTGTTGGCATCAGAATAGGCTTGAACGGCTAAAATAAGCTGTTTTTCGTTGTTGCAGCATTGGATGACGCTGGCTGCCTCACGAACCTTCTGCACCGCGGGAAGCAAAAGGCCGATCAAAACCGCGATAATGGCGATCACAACAAGCAATTCGATCAACGTAAATGCGAGGCGAGCAGTTTGAGCCGAACGAACAACCATGATTTGTCCTTTGCATTCGGGTTCAAGCAGCTAGTGCGCCGACCAGACTAAATTTACGGTTGGCACAGGCATTCCTGTCTGTGCGGGAACCGACGAATGTGCCTTTTGCGGCACAAACAGGAATGCCTGTGCCCCCCGGGTATTTAGTCTGGTCGGCGCACTAGATCCTCAGCCTGGCGTTTCATCTCGATCCCAGAAGCGTTTTTCTCATGGGTCCGTCGTCGGATTTCTGAGCGCTTGTCGATAATACGATTTTAGACTTCGTATTACTCTGTGGCAAGATAGCGTTCGAAATGGATTGGGCCCGGCGCTAACGGCGCGCAATTCGCACCTGATTACGTTCGTATTCAAAAACAGCGGCACGGTTGCCGCAGGCCGTCGCTCTTCAAAACCTTCGCGAGGGAATTATGGCGCATAAGAAACATCACGATGCTCCGGTGCCGCCGGGAAACCGGCCGCAAACGGATCCCAATTCTACGGGTAAGGCAGCGAATATTGATGCGGCCGAGGTCTCGTCCGCCCAGGAGCACGATCCAAAGAGGCGTCTCGGCGACTTCGAGGGCAAAGGCGAACACTCGATGCAGGAGCCAGGTGGCAAGAACGACGCGAATCATTGAGGTAAGGACGGGCAGTAGAACGACACGGGCCAGGGATTTCCCTGGCCCGTGTCGTTGCTTTATTTTGCCCCCGGCTGGCCCGGAAAATGCGCGCGAGTCGAGATGGTTTGAGACTCGCATAATCACCCCCGGCTTGCCGGGGGTGATTATGCGATCTGAGCCACCTTGCCGAGTTACCCTTCCGGTGCTGGCGCAGGTACCGGTGTGTCAACGGCAGCCGCCTCTTCAGGCTTCGCTTCGCCTTCAGCTCCTGGCATCGAGAACAATTGGCCGCCGGTGCCGCCCGTGCCGCCGCGGAGTTCGCGGGTCTTAGCCTTGGTCTCTTTCGATTCCTCGGTTTCTTCTGTCGGTATCTCCTCGCCGGTTTCGGAGAACTTCTTGCGCGTCAGGCCGATTTTGCGATCGGCGGCATCGACGCGCAGAATCTTCACCTCAACGTCGTCGCCCACTTTGACGATGTCATCGGGGCTTTCGACCTTTTGGTCCGACAGCTCGGAGATGTGGAGCAGGCCTTCGAGTCCTGGTTCGAGTTCGACGAAGACGCCGAAGTTTGTAAGCTTCGTGACCTTGCCGACCTTAACGTCGCCGGTCTTGTAACGGCCAGGGATGTCGCCGAGCCACGGATCGTTGTTCATCTGCTTGAGGCCCAGCGCGATGCGCTTGCGCTCCTGATCGACCTGCAGAACGACGCATGTCACCTTGTCGCCTTTGTTGACGACTTCGCTCGGATGGCCAACCTTGCGCACCCAACTCATGTCGGACACATGCAGCAGGCCATCAATGCCCTCTTCGATTTCGATGAATGCACCGTAGTTCGTCAGATTGCGAACTGTGCCGGTGATGACCGTGTTCTGCGGATAGCGTTCGGCCACGAGATCCCAAGGATTCGGCAGCACTTGTTTCATGCCAAGCGAGATCTCTTGTTTCTCTTTATTGATGTTCAGAACCTGAACTTCAATCATGTCGCCGATGTTGACTAGCTCCGAAGGATGATTGATGCGCTTGGTCCAGCTCATCTCGGAGATGTGGACCAAACCTTCGAGCCCTGGTTCGAGCTTGACGAAGGCGCCATACGACATGACGTTGACCACTTCGCCCTTGTGCTTACTGTCGACCGGATATTTCTCGGCGACATTGGCCCACGGGCTCGGCGTCTTCTGCTTCAGGCCGAGGGCGATCTTTTCCTTCTCACGGTCCACCTTGATGATGAAGACTTCCAGCTGTTGATCGATTTGCACGATCTCATGCGGATTGGCGACGCGGTTCCACGCCATGTCCGTGATGTGCAACAGGCCGTCGATACCACCCAAATCGACGAACGCGCCGAATTCGGCGATGTTCTTGACCACGCCCTTGCGAATCTGCCCTGGCTCGATCTCGGCGAGGAGCTTGGTCTTCATCTCGGAACGCTGATCCTCGAGCAATTTACGACGGCTGACTACAATGTTCCGTCGCGCTTCATCAATCACGAGAATCTTACATTCCAGTGTTTTCCCAATAAATGTCGCGATATCTGGCGGGCGACGCACATCGACCTGGCTGGCGGGCAAGAAGACATTGACGCCGATATTGACGAGCAAACCGCCCTTAATTTTCCGCGTAACCGGACCGCTGACGACATCGCCTTCCTTGTGCTTGGCGATGACATCTTCCCATTCCTTTTGACGTTTCGCTTTGCGATAGCTCAGTACGACGGCGCCGCTTTCGTCCTCGACGGCCTCGAGCAACATCTGCACTTCATCGCCTGGTTTCGGCGGGATGATCTGGCCGCTATCCTCGTCAAACCATTCACGCAGCTCGACCACGCCCTCGCTCTTATAGCCAACGTCGACCCACACGGAGTCGCCCGTGACATGCAGAACGCGGCCGGTAATGATCTGGTTTTCTTGGAAGTTCTGTTCATCGTGCGGCAGCCAGTTGTCGATCTCGCCGCTCGTGAAAGCCTCGCTCATTTCCTGTTGCAGCTGGTCGTCCGGAAGTTCGAATTGACGTAAGAGATTGCGGTTCACCATGCGATTGCGGTCCTTTTCGACTCCCGAAGTGGTTTGGCTACCTTGATCGGAAGAAGGGAAGAAAGGTTAGGCCTTTCCCTGATAGGGAGAAGCGGTTAATGAAAAAGGCGCGTCCACGCACGCGCGTGGATCAGCCAGGTAATAATAGACAGAAGCGCGGCTGAAAGAAATACTTTCAGCCGCGCTTCTGGATGTATCAGTTTTTTATAGAGAGCCGAGCGCTTAGTAACGGCCACCGCCGCCACCGTAACCGCCGCCACCGGAGCGACCGCCGCCGCCGCCACTGGAGCGACCGCCGCCACCACCGCCGTAGCCACCGCCACCGGAGCGACCGCCACCACCACCGCCGCCGCCGTCGGTTTTGGGACGCGCTTCATTGACGGTCAAGTTGCGACCGTTCATGTCTTTGCCGTTCAGGCCCGTGATGGCGGCCTGAGCCTCCTGATCACTACCCATCTCGACGAATCCGAAGCCCTTCGAGCGGCCCGTATCGCGGTCCATAATGACCTGGGCCGACTGCACGGTGCCGAACGCCTCGAACATCTGCTGCAAATCACTGTCCGTAACACTGTAGGCTAAATTGCCTACGTACAACTTCCTGCCCATGGAGGGCCTCCGCAAAGGGAAAAGAAGGGCACCGTACTCCTCGACTAGGAGGCGAGGCGGTCTCCCAAGAAACACAAACCGAACTTTGGAGAAGGGCCAGAGGGGATGTGCGGATGGGGGGATGAGATAGTTAACATCACGGCCAGACGCGGTCCACTAGACCCAGTTGAGCTAACTGTATCGGATCGACTGGATTAGGAACAGAGCAGAGTTCACGATTTCAAGCGATAATTACGAAATAGTTTTGAAGGGATAAACGCAACGCGGAATCCTCAAGAGCAAGGAGAGGATTTCTTTAAGAGCCGGGAGCGTCGGTTGCCGGAGAAAATCAGAGCGAGCCTGATTTTCTCCGGCAACCGACGCTCCCGGCTCTTAAAGGCAACGAGCTCGTGTGACCGCGTGCTTAAGCTGTGATAACGTTCACTCGTCGGCCTTGGCGGTCAAAGGTAACGACCCCATCGGCAAGGGCGAATAGCGTATCATCCTTGGCCCGAGCGACGTTACGACCAGGATGGAACTTGGTGCCGCGCTGGCGGATGATAATGCATCCGGTGGTCACGCTGGTGCCGCCATAAACTTTGACGCCGAGGCGTTGACTGTTCGATTCGCGGCCGTTTCTGACTGAGCCTTGGCCCTTCTTATGTGCCATCTTTTCCTCGCCAGCTTAAATACCCAAAGGTCTACTTTTCGGATCTTCGCGTCACGAAACCCTGATTATAGGTAGTGAGCGACACTCGTCAATCGACGTGTATCCGCATTCGCCAAAATGCGGGTGTGTCAGGACGGCGTCTTTGTGGCGAATGTGGCCGCACGAATGCTAATCTCTTTGCCGTACCCCTGGCCCGGTGCCTTTTTGAGCAGCTGCCTTTTCCTCTTTCGGATTGATCTTAGGAATCTGGTAGTCGAAAGTATTTTTCCCCTCCTTGATTTCGACGTGAGTCTTCGTGTTCGTGTTGTAGGCGCGAGGGATCATTTGAATGACCTCGTCCATCATGTTGGGTGGGTCACTCGACATGACTTGTTTGCCGGTTTTCTTCATCCAATTGATCTCGACGCGATACTTGCCCGGGTACGGGCCCTTGGACGAATCCACAGCGTACTTTCCGCCCTTAATATCAGCCACCACGTTGCTTCGTTCACGGCCGGTAGCTTTATCTTGGTACTCTTCCGGCACGAAGGTAATTGTGCCGCCATCGACGGGTTGCCCGTCTTGCATGACGGAACCGTCCACGGTACCCCGTGATCCGCCACCGCCACAACCCGAGATCATGAAGCATGCGACTGCCAGGATTACCATACCCGACACAAGTCGCTGCTGACTGGAGAGAATCATGTTGCAACGCCTCGAATTTCCTTGAAATAAAAAAGGGACAAGCCGAACGGCTTGCCCCTTTACCGAATCAGCGATTAGTGAGAACCCCGCATGGCGTCCTAAGTTGCAGAAAATCGACGACTTTCAGATTTATGCTCGTTTTAGCGCTCTGTCGCCTTGCATACGAATCCCGGCCATTCCTAAAAGCCACTGTAGCCCACGGGGAATCCATCGCCCGGATTCATAAGATTTGAAAGCGGGTAGTTGCGGACGTCGAGCGGGAAGACAGTCCAATCCTCATTAGGATCGGCTGGGATGGTGTTTGGAACAAAGTGGACTGAGCCATCCGCGAAAACAAAGCCTGTCACCTGATCGTGCTGACTACTGAACGCTAGCCGCTGGTCATTGCCTGTGGTCCAAGACGTCCCAGCAGGAGGAACCGGAGTGAGGCCATAACCGCCGCGGCCTTCAAAGGAACAAGATGACGTATTGGAGCGAATAAACGCCGGGGCGGCGACGTTATAGACCAAATCGCGTTCGCCGATCATGACCGTGTTGCTCGTAGCCATCACGAATGCCCTGAATCGTCGCATAAGTCGGGTGGCTGTTGCCATCGGGGCCCGAGCAATGCCCGATTTGCCACGTAATTGCTCTTAGAGCAAGTAACTAGGCCGAAATTGGTATTGAGCGGCATGCCGATGTCGGACGGACACTGGTAGGTCTTGACGATCGTCTGCAGTGCGGCATTTTGAACGGCAGTGTTGTTGTAGGTCATTGTAATTGCGTGACGTCTGGGTTGATTGTGTTGTAAAGATTTGCCTGCTCGATATACGGCAGAATGAGCAAGCTCCAGGCTCCAGCCGGGGCTAGGTGCAAGCGTCGCTGGAAGTAAGCCAGCCTGGCGGGGAGATAGTGGCTTGTTGTCCTGGTACATGGAACAGGCCAGGCCGATCTGTCGAAGGTTATTGGCGCATTGCGATTTCGCAGCGGCGGCTCGAACTTTTTGTACCGCGGGAAGCAGCAAACCGATCAGAACCGCGATGATGGCGATGACCACGAGCAATTCGATCAACGTGAATGCGGCCATTTTTCTTCGCTGTGGGAGAGTAACATGTGTGTCCTCTGGAGAAAGAGGTAAAAAAAGAAAAGGAGATTCAGATTCATCCGATATTATACCACCGATCTAGGGAATGATCATCAGAATTTTGAGCATCGCTCATACTCTCCTCATAAACGAGGACGTATGAGGGCGAAAATTACCTCTGCTTTGAAAAAAAGCGGCAAACAAGACTATCGACTGAAAAAAGGGACAATCGGAGCGGATTGTCCCGAAAGAAAGCATGCTGCCGAAAGCGTCTCGCACGCTTAAAAACCGCTGTAACCGATCGGGAAGCCGTCGCGGGGATTCATGAGATTCGAGAGCGGGTAATTGCGAACATCGAGTGGGAACACGGTCCAGTCTTCATTCGGGTCGGCCGGAATCGTGTTGGGAATAAAGTGGACGGAGCCATCCGCGAATGTGAAACCGCAAACCTGATCATGTTGACTGCTGAAAGCCAATCGTTGATCGTTCCCAGTGTTCCAGGTCGTGCCCGCTGCGGGAATCGGACAGAGACCGTAACCACCACGGCCTTCAAAGGAACAGGACGACGTATTCGATCGAACAAAGGCAGGAGCGGCGACATTATAAACCAAGTCGCGTTCGCCGATCATAATCGTATTGCTCGAACCGTCATGGATGCTTCCTTGAGTTGCGTACAGCGGCTGCGCTGGGTTATTCCCGGTACCGCCATTTGGTCCGGCATTCGGCCCCAGCAAAGCCCGATTGCAAACGTAGTTACACTTTGATGCCGGCGGCGTCGTGCCGTTGTACGTAGTGAAATTCGTATTCAGCGGCGTCCCGATGTCGGATGGGCATTGATACGTCTTGATGATCGTTTGCAGGGCGGCATTTTGAGTGGCGGAGTTATTGAGAGTCAGCGTCACCGTGACGTCGGGATTAATCGTGTTATAGACGTTAGCCTGTTCGAGATAAGGCAGCACCAGCAGGCTCCAGCTCCAACCGGGGCTCGGCGAAGGATTGATTGTGAGATTCGTTAGCCAGCCTGTCGGGAGGTAGTGATTCGTGTCGGAGTACATTGAGCAAGCGAGGCCGATTTGTCGGAGGTTATTCGAGCACTGGGATTTTGAAGCAGCTGCGCGAACCTTCTGGATTGCCGGCAACAGCAGGCCAATAAGAACCGCGATAATTGCTATTACTACCAGCAGCTCGATCAGGGTGAAGGCGGTGACCTTTCGACGTGCTTGAGAGAGTAGCATGGGACACCTCTGGAGAAAGAGGGACGTAAGGAAAAGAACAATAGCCGCGACGAGTCGAAGGCTCGTCTGTGCAGAATGCACTCAGATTTTGTGATCGCTTATAGTCGCAAGACGAACTTGGGTGGTCAAGTGAAAAAACAGAAATTTGGAGACGACCGCGCGAGAGGCCTGCGACCAGGTCTCCTCATCAAAGCGAGTGCAGTTGATCTTACGCCGCAATGGGCCCGCTCTTGCATGTTCGGCGCAAAAAGTCATAATATGAAACTTTTGCGTGACGCCGAAAGGCTTCTGTGGTCGTTTTTGGTTCCCGGAGCGGTTAGCATGGTCGAACATTTGATCGATTTGAAGTCGCTGTTGGCCGAGCGCCCTGACTGCGACGCGGGCACGGTTCAACAATTGCGGAACGCCCTGGCTCAAGGGGGCACGCAATATCGCACCCTGCGCGACGTAACCGAAATTCTCAAGAAGAAGCTCGAGACCGCTACAGGCGCTCCAGCCAAAACGCTGCATCTGAAGATTGGCATCGCTTCCTTTTTTCTCGGGTTCACCGCTCAGGCTGTGGAGCACCTTCGATCGGCGGAAGGCACTCTGGCCAGTTTCTATCTAGGCCGTGCTCTCACTTCGCGCCATGAATACGATGATGCCCTAAAGGCCTTCGAAAAAGCGGAAAAGGGCGGCTACACTTCTAGCCAGGTTCAACTTCAACGGGTAGGCATCTTTCGCCAAAAGAGCGACCTAGCCCATGCTCGAAGCACCTTGGCCAAGCTCGAAGAGCTTTCGAGCCACAGCGCGGAATATCATTTTCAACTGGCAAGCTGCTTGCTCGCAGAAGGCGAACGCTTGACGGCCATCAAGCACCTCGAACGTGCCGTGGAACTCGACCCAGGTCATACAAACGCCCTGTTCCAGCTTGCGCATGCCAACGACCTCGCCGGCAATGACGACGAGGCGATCGGCCTTTACGAGCGCTGCCTCAAGCATCCCCCGGTTCATGTGGGAACGCTCAAGAATCTTGGCGTGCTCTACGAGGACCATGAGAAATACGACAAAGCCGTCGAGTGTTATCGTCGCGTGTTGAGTTCGGACCCGACCGATGAGCAAGCCCGCCTCTTCTACAAGGACGCCCAGGCGTCGCAAACGATGTATTACAGTCCGGAAGAGGAACACGCCCTCAGTCGCTTCAGCCAGGTTCTCGAGATACCGGTTACCGATTTCGAGCTGTCGGTGCGAAGCAGAAATTGCTTGAAGAAGATGAACATCCGCACGCTCGGCGATCTGACCCGCGTCAGCGAGCAGCAGCTGCTATCAAGTAAGAACTTCGGCGAGACGTCGCTGACCGAAATCAAAGAAATGCTGGGAACCAAGGGGCTGCGCCTGGGCCAATCGATCGAAGAAGGTGCCCAAGGCGAAATGCGCTATCGCCCGCAAACGCCGATGAGCGACCAAGAACGCGAGATTATGACCAAGCCCGTGAGCGAACTCAATTTGTCAGTCCGTGCCCGCAAGTGCATGAACCGCCTTGGCATAAACACCTTTGGAGAGCTGGTTCATCGCAGTGCCGACGAGTTGTTGGAGTCAAAGAATTTCGGCATGACGTCGCTGAACGAAGTGCGCGAGAAACTGCAGCTTTACGGACTGACGTTGCGGGGAGATTGAGCACGACTGCCTGGCTCAGTTTTTGGGAGGCGGCCCTATGAGTACGCAAACACAGGTCTTTGTACCGGACACTCGTTTCTTCTCGGAGAATCGAGCCAAATTTTCACCCGAACAGCTAATGCAATATGCTGGGAAATGGGTGGTCTGGCGTCCTGACGGTACCAGCATCTTGATGGTTGGGGATGATTTCGAGGCGACGTTTGCATTGATGCAAGCGTCTGGATTGAATCCGCACGATGCCTTCTGGGAGCATATGTCACCCGCTGATGAAACGTACATCTAATGAGCATGCTATTTCGTTACAGCGCGGTGAATTTGAATCGACAGATATTAACGTTGCAAAAAAGGGTTGCCAGGCCGAGGCCAATAATCCCGGTTACAATAATTGGCCCGTCTCAGAGCCTGGCTGGTGATGCGCTTGTTGATACTGGCGCCGACGACACGATATTCCCAGACCTGGCGGCCTTAAAAATCGGGCTCGACTTGACCGCTGCGCCGACTTCGTTTTCACGCACTATTTCGCCGGGAGGAGTTCGCGTTCGGTACGCACGAGTTGCCCTGCGGATCGGGAATGTGTTTGAACATTATGAATGGGAAGCCTGGGTCGGCTTCACGCCTCAGCTCTGGCGCCCGATCCTCGGTTTCGCCGGCTTTCTTCAGTTCTTCGACGCGACTTTCTTCGGCGCCCGCGAGGAGCTTGAACTCACCGTCAATCCCACCTATTCCGGCAGCTAACGCCGGTCTGAGCCCTGCATGTCGATTCGTTTCGAGATCCTGCATACCGATGGCCCCGCCCGTAATGGCCTTTTGCATACGCCGCATGGCACCGTGCCGACGCCCATTTTCATGCCGGTCGGGACACAGGCCACAGTCAAGGGATTGACTCCCGACCAACTCGAAGGCAGCCGGCGCTCACTTCATTCTTGGCAATACCTATCATCTCGCGCTGCGGCCCGGGGACGAGCTAATCCGCGATCTTGGCGGCCTCCATCGCTTCATGGCCTGGGACGGCCCGATTCTCACGGATAGCGGCGGTTTCCAGGTTTACAGCCTGGCCCAGTCGAGGAAGATCACGGATCAAGGAGCATTCTTTCGATCGCATATCGACGGGGCTTTGCTCGAGTTGACTCCCGAGAAAGCGGTGTCGAAATCCAGGAGAATCTCGGCTCAGATATCGCCATGTGCCTGGACGAATGTCCGCCGGCTGACACGCCGCCGGACTATCTTCGCGTCGCCGTGGCCCGCACCATTCATTGGGCCGAACGCTGCCGTGAATCTCACAGGCGGCCCGATCAAGCGCTATTTGGCATCGTCCAAGGTGGAATGGACGTGGATTTGCGAGCGTCGTGTGCCGAAGCCTTGGCTCGGTTCGATTTTCCGGGATATGCTCTCGGCGGCTTCAGTGTGGGCGAGACGCCCGATCAAATGGCCGCTGCGTTACGGCCAACCGCCCCGCTTGTTGCCTGCACACAAACCCCGTTATCTCATGGGCGTCGGTCGACCCGAAGATATCGTCGAAGCCGTTTGCTGCGGCATCGACATGTTCGATTGCGTGATGCCCACCCGCAACGGCCGAAATGCCGCTTGCTTTTACCGACGACGGACCGATCCGCCTGCGCAATGCCTGCCATAAGCGAGATCCCGCGCCGATTTCGTCCGATTGCCGATGTTATGCCTGTTGTCATTTCAGCCGGGCCTATTTGCATCATCTCTTTCTCGCTCAGGAGATGCTCGGGCCGACGCTGTTATCGCAGCATAACATCGCTTATTACTTGCGACTAATGAGCGACTTGCGGTCTGCAATCGCAGGAAAGCGCCTGCGCGAGTTCCGGGCAGTCCGCCTTGCCCGATGGAGTCGCATCCCCCTAAGATACGCTCTTTCTTTCCGTTCCAAGCGACGTGCGCATTGCCGCCGAGGTTTAGGCATTGATGTTGCAGTTTCTCTCGATCCTCGCGGAAGCAACCGATCAGAAGTCCGGGCCTCCCCTCCAGGCATCGATCTTCTTGTTTTTCTTCCGGCTCTCGCACTGTTGTTCTATTTTCTCCTGTGGAAGCCCATGCAGAAGCAGGAACGCGAGCGCGAATCTCTGAAAAAGAGTCTCAAAAAAAACGACAAAATCCTCACGAACAGCGGCATCTATGGCGTCGTGGTATCGTTAAGTGAGACCGAGGATGAAATGGTCGTCCGCGTCGATGACAACGTGAAACTGAAAATGCTCAAGAGCGTCGTGCTGCGAAACCTCTCGAACGAAGAAGAAGCGGTTCAAGCCGCCAAAGAAGCCAAGGAAGCGGCTGGAATCAAAAAAGCTTGATCGCCTCTCTACCCTCCAACAACTACCTGAAAACTCGCCATGTAACTGGAGTTTTCCTCAACGCAGGCTGTGTCGGGAACTCTCATGAAATCGATGTTTTGGAAAATCACGTTCTGCCTTTTCCCTCTCCTTCTCGCTGCCCTGATCGTGGGCAACGCCTTTTGGGAGTATTACGAGGGGAAAGGTGGCTTCAAACTCGGCGTCGATCTCGTCGGCGGCACTATTCTCATCTACGAGGTCGATCTCGACAAAGTCGAGGATGAGAACCATGTACGCGGCAAATTGCCGTCGACCTGGGAGCCACAAAAATTGGCCGACCAATTGAAGAAGCGCATCGATCCCAACGATCTTTACAATGTCACCGTCCGCGTCGCAGGCAAGACGCGATTCGAAATCATCCTTCCGACCGGTGGCTTCCATCAGATACGCTCCGAAGAGGAAGCGTGGCAGAAACTGCTGAAACAAGTCGAGGAAAAGTATCCGGTCAAGGTCGTACAGCGCACCGGTTGGTCAAAAGGTTGATCTTCTCGCGGCTATCGATGCCCAGGTCAATGGCGCCGACGGGAAAGAAAGCACATCGATTGACGAAATCCGCAATTTCGTCGATGCGCATTATCATGAGCCACGCATCCTCGGCTCGGAACGGTTAGCAGCTCTCACCGGTAAACGTGATCAGGCGTGGCAGAGCCTACTCGACGAGGCTGCCAAAGTTTTACCCTCCAAAAGGTTATCGCGTGGGTCGTGGTCGCACCGATGAGCTGACCCGCCAGATTCTTGCCCAAATGCCGAATTTAGCCGCCGACGAAAAGAAGGAAGTCGCCAAGCTCGTGGAGGCTGGAAAAGAGGCAGGCAAGAGCTTGACCACCGAAAAAATCGAAGAGTGCAAAGCCCTATTGCGTCAGGTGGGCAATCTCGAGTTTCGCATCATCGCAAGTGCCCAACATGATCCGACGGCGTGGGAAGCGGCGATGGATTTCTTCACGCGACGGCGTTCCCCGGACAAACAGAAGCTGTTTCAGGAAGCCCTCAACAACGCGGCCTTTTTGGACATACCTCCGCCTCCGCCTGAGTCGGTCAGTGACGAAAAAATGTTTACCGCCAAGGGCGTCAACGGGGCCGACCTTGGCAAGTTTACTTATAGCTGGGTCGAACTCGATGACAGCTTCCGCCGGGAACATGGCCTCGCCAACCCACGGGACAAAAACGGGAAGTCGATCGAAAACCCCGAACGCAAAGACGCTCTTGTCCTATGTACGGCCGATGGCAACCTCCCTTCGCGGAATTGGTAGACGCCAAAGAAGCGCGCGACGCCGGTCGGCCCTTTGTCTTGAGCGAAGGCCCATCGACAGTCGGGCTTGGTCTACAGTCGCGAAGTCCAAAATCCGCGCATCCGCGAAAAAGAACCCGAGAAACGTTACGAGTACTTCATCCTCAGCCGAGACGCGGAAGACCCTTCCAAACGGGTGACGGGCAAAGAATTCGCCAACGCCACCGCGCCGGGCAATCGAGCAATCACTCCAGGCCAGCTGGCGATTCACTTCACCATGAACCCGACTCGGGGCGGTGCTCTTCCATGATTTCACGGCAAAAACGTCAGCCAGCAGATGGCCATTGTTATGGACGGACGGGTCGAATCAGCGGCCAATATCTCAGTGCGTATCAGCAGCAGCGGCGAAATCAGCGGCTCTTTCACGCGCGAACGCGTCGACCAGACTGTCAAAGTTCTTCGCTCCGGTGCCTTGCCGGCCACGCTCAAACCTGACCCGGTCAGCGAAAGCACGATGGGACCGACCCTCGGCGGCGACACGATCAAATGGGGCGCATTTCCGTCATCCTCGCCTTCGTCGCCGTGCTTGGCTTCATGTTGGTCTACTATCGCTTCGCTGGCTTTGTCGCCTGCGTCGCATTGCTCGCCAACTTGCTCATGACGGTCGCGTTCATGGTCGATCATTTCCGCGACTTTCACGTTGCCCGGTCTCGCGGGGCTCGTGCTCATGATCGGTATGGCCGTCGACGCCAACGTGCTCATTTATGAACGGCTCCGCGAAGAACGCGAACGCGGGGCCAACCTCGTCATGGCTCTCCGCAACGGCTATGACCACGCCATGCCGACGATCATCGACACCCACCTGAGCAGTATCTTCACCGCCATCGTCCTTTGGGTGGTCGGCAACGATCAGCTCAAAGGCTTCGGCATCAGCTTGACTGTCGGCCTCATCATCAGCTTGTTCACTTCGCTCTATATGACCTGGACGATGTTCGAGTTCTGGCGAACCCGGTAACTGGCTGCATGAACTGCAGATGATGGAACTGTTCAAACGGCCCAATATCCCGTTCATGCGTATTCGTTATTACTGGTTCGGCGCGACGCTGATCCTGACGATCCTTGGCGCAGCCCTCGTTCATCTACCGGCTCGACTCGGGGCCGAACAATCCAAGTGTACTCAACATCGATTTCATGGGCGGAACCGCTTATAGCTTCGAACTCAAGCAATATAAAGGGATTGACGAGATCCGCGATGTCCTCAATCAGAGCACGCTGCAGGACAAGTCCGTCGATCAAATTTGGCTCAGCGATCCGCAATACACCGAGGGCGAGAAGAGCAAGCTATTCACGTTCCGAACGTCGGAAAAGAACGTCGACAAAGTGAAATCTGAAATCAATCGCCTTCTTGGCAAGGGCGGCGAGGGCAAGGATTGGCTCAAGATCACTGAGTTGAGTGGCTTCCTGATCGAACTCAAGGAGCCGAAGACGCTCGAGGAAATGAAAGCGGCCCTCGATACTGGCTCTCTCAAGGGGCTGCCCATCGAAACGGTGGACGCCGTCGGCGCAAAGGGCAGCAAGATGTTCCGCCTCAATCCGGGCGAGAGTTCGACTGACCTCGTCAATAAAGACCTGACAAAGTGCTCGGCAAAGATGGTAAGGGCTGGCTCAATCGAGCCGAATTCCTGGGCTTCCAGATCGAACCCAATGGCAAGGAAGTGACGTTTGAGTTCTCGGATCCCGAGAAGAAGGTGCCTTTCGCCTCGCGGGCCCAGGTGACGATCGCTCTCAATAAGGGGCTCACGGCTCAGGCCGAACGACTTCGGAAACTGGGCAATAATTTCACCTCGTTGGAATCGACGCTAAAGGGCAACGATCTCGAAGCGATCGGCTTGCCTCGGGGAACCACCTGGGCATCGGATTCGGGCAGGAAGGAAGCGGCCGACATGCTGGCCGACCTTGCCGAAGAGGTCAACGCTCCGGAATTCAAAGTCTCCGCGAGCGACCTGGAGAGCCCAGAAAAACGGGCCGCACTCGCCGCGGCTCTCGAGAAAAAGCTGCCCGCTCGAAGAGCAAAAGAAGCTCGTTGCCCGCTGGCAAGACTCGGCCGTCCGGCTCGAAACCGCTGCCCAACAGTTTGTCCTTCAAGGGCTAGGCCGCGAGAGCGAAGGCCGCTTCCGCTGGATGAAGCTCAGTCTTGTCCAACCGTTGGAGGGTGCCAATCGAACGTATCTCAACAATGTCCTGGAGTCCACGCGAAAGCAGTTCGAGGCCCCCGTTCCAGAACGATTGGAAAACTTCGACAGCCAGTTAGCAGCCGACACGCAGGTTCGTGCTCTTTACGCCATCCTCGCCAGTTGGGGAGCGGTACTGCTCTACCTCTGGTTCCGCTTCGGAAGCTGGACCTTCGGGCTCGCGGCAGTGCTGTGCCTGATTCACGATCTGTTCTTTACGCTCGGCATCATCGCCGCGTGTACTTATCTGACGCATATTCCGTTCTTCAACACTTCTTGGGAATACGCGACTTCAAGATCGATTTGCCCAGCCGTGGCCGCGTTGCTCACGCTCGTTGGCTATTCCGTCAACGATACGATCGTGGTGTTTGACCGCATCCGCGAAGTGCGCGGCAAGAATCCAGGCCTGACCCCGAAGATGATCGATGACAGCGTCAATCAAACGCTCAGTCGAACGGTGCTCGCATCCTTGGCCACCTGGCTGGTGGTCCTGGTGCTCTATATCTTCGGCGGCGAAGGCGTTCACTTGTTCGCGTTTGTGATGGTAGTCGGTGTCATCGTCGGAACGTACAGCTCGATCTACATAGCCAGCCCGCTGCTCCTGATGTTTGGCGAAGGCGGTCACGCGCCGCAGCAGACGGTACGTAACGCTGTCGTAGCGACGGTACCGAGCTAACAACCGAGCCGGCATTGCCGAGCCTGAAGCGAAAGCGAAGAGCATCTGTATTTTGAACAACAAATGCTCTTCGCTTTCGCTTCAGGCTCCGTAATACCCCGTAATTGATGACGATCAATCGCGATTGAATTCCGCCGATCGAAAGAACATCTGTCCCGGCTTTTCACGTCTTTCTTTGGCCCACGCACGCCGAAAACGCCATGCCGGTCCAGAGCGGCGCAGGATCTCTCGCGCGACCAGCAGGTTCCACCAGGTAACTTGCACTGCGCGAATGCAGCAGGTCTTTGACGAAAACCAGAAGCCAACAGGCGAAGGGAAGCCACAAGCCGGATAGCGAAAAATGCTTCAGCCCAATGATCGAAATGCTCGATCGGCCCGAGATATACCGGCGTTTTGAGACCTTTTGTCTGCCTCCTTGCAGAGTTTTGGCATTCGAGACGTTCACCGCGTGGTAGACCTTGGCTTCCGGCACGACGACGCACTTCCACCCCTTCTGCCAGACCCGCAAAAACAGATCGACGTCTTCTTGGTCCAAGAAAAACTGTCGATCCCAGCCGCCCACGGCTTCGTAGGCGTGCTTGGTAATCAATATCGCACCGGCGCAGCCGAACGGAATCGTCGCGCCGCACGCGAGAGGTTCGGTGAAAGCAAAACGTCGAAACGGATAAGGGCAGCTAAAGCCCCAGAAGCATTTGTCGAAGCGTGTCCCGCCGTGAATCCAATGGGCACCGTCGTAGGTCCATTGCCACGGGTCGGCCGCTACGATGCCCTTCGTTTCGTCGAGTTCACGCGAAAGCCGAGCGAGGCAATACGGCTCGAACCACATGTCCTCGTTGCAGAAAAAAAGCTGATCATGCCGCGCATGCTCGGCCCCAATGGCGTAGCCCGTCACGAGCCCGGTTTCCGGCGGCTCGCTCACGATGCGGACCGCGGGCCAGTTCGCCAGAATGTTTGGTGAGTCGTCGGTACTGTTTCGGTCGACGATGATGATTTCGAACTCGACGTTGCGCTGAGCGGTCAAGGTTTCCAACAACTTGGGAAGATACTTGGCCCCGTTGAAGTTGCTGACAATGACCGATACCGCCACGGTTCGATACTCCGGAAGTGGGTGAAGGGTACGCGCTTCCCTTCGGGTCGCGGCAAGAAATTTCGGCGACAATGGCTCTCAGTGCCAGCCCGCCGGAAGCTTGTCTCGCACTTCGATGTCCGAGAAGCGGACAGGGGTGGCCGGTCCCTTGCTCAAAACCCATTCCGCCATCCGACGGATGCCGGTTTTCAAGTCAATCGGCGCGGGCGGATCGAAAACTTCGCGGACCTTGTGATGATCGGAATAGGCATGAACGACTTCATTGCGCGCTGCGAGATGGTCGAGAGCGAGCGGCTTGTTGAGAGCAGCGGAAACTTCCTTGGCAAGTTCCACGATCGTATAAGGCGTGTCCGCGCCGATGTTGAAAACCTGATTCCGCGCCGCTGGCACGAGCGGCGCCCGGGCAATGATAGGAGCGACATCGTCGACATGGGAAAACGCGCGCGTCTGCATACCGTCGCCGAAGACGCTCATTGGTTTGCCGGAGAGTAATTGGTTCATAAAGATGCCAATGACATTGCGATAGCGGTCAGCAATGTTCTGGCGTTCGCCATAGACGTTATGCGGGCGAAATACGACGAAATCGAGCCCAAACATCTCATGAGCGGCTCGAAGGTCGAGCTCGACAGCGTATTTGCTGATGCCGTAGGGGTCTTCCGGCTGAGGATCCAAACTCTCCGTCATCGGAACCTGGTTTTTGCCATAGACCGCGATGGACGACGTGAAGACAAAGCATTTTGCCTTGTGTTTGATCGCCTCATTGAGGACGTGCATGGAGGCGACGAGATTCGTCGAGTAATTGTAGGCCCTGATGAAATGCGACAGGCCCTCCGCCGCGTAAGCCGCGATATGATAAACGTATTCAAACGGCCCATATTTCGACCACAGACTGCTGACAAAGGCGCGGTCCTTGAGATCTCCCTGGACCCAGGTGGCATCTTGCGGCACATTTTCACGAAAGCCGCCGGAAAGATCGTCAGTCGCCACAACGTCCATCTTGAGCGCCAAACAATGATCCGCCACATGCGAACCAATAAAACCAGCCGCTCCAGTGACGAGGACCCGTGATCGAGGCGCAGTCATTTCAAACCCTTCAAATCAAGCCGAACGGAGCGAAGGCAAACTTGAGAATCCAACAGACTTCTTTTCATCGTATCTTGTGGTCTGCCGGGCGGTAAGGGTCAGAGCCAACCATGTTGTTTTTGAGTCGGTATTCGCCAGAATTAAGAGCTGCGAAGCATAGAGCTTTTCTCGCACCTTCGGAATTCGCCCAGATTCCGCTAAACTACCTTCCGCCCACCGCTGAGGAGTCCATCATGTCAGAGACGCCATTTCGTAACCGCTTGTTCCAGGAAAGCAGTCCCTATCTCCGACAACACGCTAAAAACCCGGTCAATTGGTATCCTTGGGGAGCAGAAGCTCTGGCGCTCGCCCGAACGGCTGATCGGCCAATCTTCCTCAGCATCGGCTACTCGGCCTGTCACTGGTGCCATGTCATGGAGCACGAGAGCTTTGAGAATCCCGAGGTCGCGCAGCTGCTCAATGAGCATTTTGTGAGCATCAAGGTCGATCGCGAAGAGCGGCCTGATCTCGATCAGATCTATATGGCCTCGGTGCAAATTCTGACGGGGCAAGGCGGCTGGCCAATGTCCGTGTTCTTGACGCCTGACCTCAAGCCTTTTACCGGCGGAACCTACTTTCCGCCGGACGACCGTTACGGTAGACCCGGTTTCAAGTGCGTCTTGCGTATGGTTGCCGACTGGTGGCAAAACCGTCGTGGCGATGTCAAGGAAGCCGCTAACCAGATTACCGAACAAATCCGAACCGTCGGCCAGCTGCCGCCCCCGGGAAAACGCAGCGAATTGAGTGCGGACCAGCTGCTACGATCCTTCGACGCTTTGGCCCGCTCATATGATCCCATCCACGGCGGCTTCGGGGCGGCTCCCAAGTTTCCGCATCCGATGGATATCCGCTTGCTGTTTCGCATTTGGCAACGCTTCGACAACACCCAGGCGCTCGCCATGGCGCGGCACACGCTCGAAAAAATGGCGATGGGCGGCATCTACGACCATCTCGGCGGCGGCTTTGCCCGCTACAGCACCGACGCCCGCTGGCTCGTACCGCATTTCGAGAAAATGCTTTATGACAACGCCCTACTGGTCCCTTGTTATCTCGAAGCCTACCAGATTACGGACGACTTATTTTTCCGGGACGTGGCCGAGGAAACGCTCGCATGGGTCCAGCGCGAAATGATCAGTCCTGAAGGAGCCTTCTACAGTACACTCGACGCCGACAGCGAAGGAATCGAGGGCAAATTTTATGTTTGGAAGGCGGCGGAGATCGACCAACTCCTCGGAGACGACGCCGCGCTGTTTCGCTCAGTATATGGCGTCGATGACACTGGCAACTGGAACGAATCCGCCAGCCATGGCCTGCACAACGTTACCATTCTCAATCGAAGCAAAACCTGGTCTCAGTCTGCGCGGCTCGATCATATTGAGGAAGCCGAATTGCGCCAGCGCCTAGGCAAATGCCGCGCTATCCTTTTTGAAGCGAGAGCCAAGCGCGTTCGCCCTGGCCTTGACGACAAAGCGTTGACATCCTGGAACGGCCTGATGATTGGTGCTTTCGCCCAGGCCGCGATCGTACTTGATAGGCCTGAATTCGCAACATGCGCTTCATGCGCTGCCGAATTCATCCTATCGAAGATGCGCACCTCCAATGGTCGGCTGTTGCGGACCTGGAGCCATGGTCACGTAGCCAAACTCAACGGCTACTTAGAAGACTATTCCTATCTCATCGATGGCCTATTTACACTCTACGAGGCGTCATTTGAAGTACGCTGGCTGCGGGAAGCGGTCAATTTGGCCGATGTCATGGTCGAACAATTCTGGGACAATAACGGTGGAGGTTTTTTCTTCACCGGCAAAGATCATGAAAGCCTGATCGCCCGGGGTAAGGATCCGCATGATAATGCAACTCCGTCGGGTAACGCGATGGCGGTGACCGCACTGTTGCGGCTCGTAAAACTGACAGGCCGCGATGATTTCTGGGAAAAAGCGGAGATGACCTTGGGCCTCTATCGTGAGCTGATGGCCGGCCATCCATCCGCCGCCGGCCAAATGCTCTTGGCCCTCGATTTCTCACTCGGGCCTGTTGACGAAATCGCCATTGTTGGTGCGCGCGACGAGGAAGATGCGCACCGAGCAATTCGCGCCGTGCGCAAGGGATATCGTCCTAAACAGGTGGTCGCCTTCAAGGACAGCGCAAGGATCGACGAGGATGAGCAGATCGCGCTGCTGGCTAACAAAAAGGGTGGAACAGGAGTGGTAACGTATATCTGTCGAGATTTCACTTGCGCCGCGCCACTCCTCGGAGGCGCTTCCGTGGAGGAAGCGCTAAAGGCAACCGCGAGACGATAGCGCGATTACATTTTTGTGTCATGATGTCCTGTCGCTGCCACCGGTGCTTGCTTCGGATGGAACGGTAAGAAGACCGTTCCATATGCGGGTGCGAACGGTTTTGCGGCTAACCTTGTTGTCGGGCTGATTGGTCAAAGCTTACCACGGCTTCTCCATCAAATTAATTACCTGCATCGCCATTCGTTTGCAGGCCTGATCGCTCGCGGTCGAGATCGAATAGCCCAGTTCCGGAACGAACGTCGAGATCGAACGCAAAGTGACGGGCGGCGCTTTTGGCGAGCCGCCGGGTGGTAGAGCCTGTGGCGGCAGAATCGACACATTCGAGGGCGGGACCACTTCGCCTGGCAGTGTCGGCGGCGTCATAACCGTTGGCGCGAGGCCGGGGATTTGATTCAAAGTCTGTTGCACAAACTCATCGATTGGCGTTCCAGGCCGCCGCGAGGGTCGAGACAGGATCTCGCCTGTGTGGAGATTCTTATACGTCACTTCGACGACCAGATCGAATTGCAATTGCCGAGCTTCGTTCAGTGGGTTTACCAGCAGTTCCGACTTAACCGCCTGGATGATCACGCCGGTGAGCTCAGCGTCGGCCGGACCGTGTTGCACCACCTTGTAGGGTGTGTTTTTCTCGATCGCTTCGACGATGGCCTTCGTGAGATCGTTCTCGAGACCAAGGCGGTAGGTCTTGTTTTCAAAAATCGGCACGCGAATGTACTTGATCGATGTGTCGTAGTTCGGCGCGGTCGAATAGCCCAAGAGGGTGAAGTTGCAATCCTTGGCGCACGCGGGCAAGAGCAGCGCAATTGTGGTTACAGCGAATAATGCCAGCCGGCTATAATTCCGCACCATGACGGACTCCCTCTCGAATGGTTTAGCCGCCGTTTGTCGAATGCTCTATGCCGTTCGCGTCATGGGTTGAGCGACGTCGGCAATGACTTAGGCAAAGGGGTCGGTTCCTGTAGCCGTTGCGGAGGTGGTGCCTTGTCAGGCAACGCACCGGGCGTCCCACCGGCTTTGGCGATCTCGACCTTAAGCTTTTCTAGATTCTGTGCGGCTGTCTCCGCGGCCTTCGTGCCGTGATACCGGCGTGTTACAAGCTCGTAATACCAGTATGCCGAGGCCAGATTGCCGTGCTTGCGATAGAAGTCGCCCTTTAGGAGCTCAGATTGAGCCTGTTGTTCGCTGATGCCGGCCAATTGATCCTGGAGGTGCTGACGCTTCTCAGGCGTATTGCTTAGCTCCGGATAATTCTCCAGAGCCGCGTGTACGAGTTTCCGCGCCTCCGCCACCTTGCGGGTGTCGTATTCGGGACCGCCAGTCGACATCTGTTTGCTCGCGATTGCCAGTTCAATGGCTTTGGGAGCCAGCGGACTGTTCGGATGTTTCTCGTAGATCTGAGTGAAGAAGTGGTCCGCCTCGCGGTAGTTCTCCTCCATATATTTGACGACGCCGCACATATAGAGCGACTTGTCGGCAAGCGGGCCATTAATGTCATTGAGACGTACTTGTTCGAGCTTCTCGCAAGCTCGGCCCGATTCGTCGATGACCGGCTTACTCTTGTCCCAGTGGAACCAGTTAGGCCAAATGTAAGCCCGCTTCCCTTGAGACACCTCGAGCCGTTCACGCATCTCTTCGCGTGTATCCTCCAACCAGAAATCCGCAATGTCATACATGTGCTGGATGGACTGTTCGCGATACGGGTTTTGCGGAAACTTGTTCAACAGATCGACATACGTGTTGGCTGCTTTCGGATATCGTCCCTGCAGCCGGAGACATTCGGCCTCGTAATAGTGCGCTTCCATGATCTCGGCGAGGGTGTTCTTTTTCTCTTCCGACACGCGATGGTAGAGCAACTCTGCTTCATCGTACTTAGTGAGTCGGAATAGTTCACGAGCCGTTATGAGCAACGGATTCGTGCTTGCCACGGCACGCGGGTCATCGATAAAGCCGGCTTTTGTTAGGACAACCGTCTCGGCAGGCGGCGGCGCCGCTGGCGGCAGCCCGCTGAACGTGTATTTGTCAAGTACGCAGCCAGTAATCGGAGCGAGAAGTAGGGTCAGGCCCAAGCAGTGCCCAGCGCTTCCGAGTCGAGAGTAAAGCGAGTTGCTCACAGCCATCAACTCCCCAAATAAGGCAACAAGCGCGGGCGGCGACCCATCCGGTGGGTCACATACTGCCCTAACACCTGCCGCACCTCCGCGCGGACACCGGCATTTGTCCATCGACGCCAAGCCTCGGCGTCAGTTGCCATCTCTCGCAAGGCGTGCCATGCCTCGAACGACAACGGGCGGCAGCCTCTTTGGATGCGCCAAACACTCCGCACAGATTACGCCACCGGACTCGTGCGTAAAGGCCACTCGCCCTTCTGACAGCGGTTTCCCGCAGGCCGCACAGACCTCAAGGGCGGGGCTATACCCTAACTCACGAAGGAATACGAGTTCAAATCGCACCAAACGAGCACCAACCGCGAAACTTTCTTTTTGCGCCGACTCCATTCCAAATATCGCAAGTGTGGCAAGCAATTCATCGAACAGAACCGGATGCGGATCGTAGTCCTCGGTCCATTCCGACATTAGTTCGGCAACGTAATAGGCCGCATATAAAGCCGCCAGATCCAGGCGCAACTGAGAGTAGCGCGTGACGACTTGAGCTTCCGTCAAAAGGTTCAGGCTGTCGTTCGATTTGCGAAGGAAGACGATACTGCAAACAGTTAGCAAGTCAAGGGAACTTTCAAACGGCGATTTGAGTCGGCGGCCACCCTTGGCCAGAACGCGAACCTTGCCAAATTCACGGGTCCAAATCGTCGCGATCCGGCTGGTTTCGCTCCAGTCCGTGGTGCGCAAAACAACGCCAAGGGCCTTTTCCGCGGCCATTGCAGGTCCTGTGGAAATTCAAATTACTCTGAACGAATGTCTTCAAGAGAGCTTTTACGCCAAAATCTGTTTGACGACTTTGCCATGCACGTCCGTCAAGCGATAGTCGCGGCCTTGGAATCGGTAGGTCAGGCGCTCGTGGTCGAGCCCCATCAGATGCAAGATCGTAGCCTGAAGATCGTGGATGTGGACCGGATCCTTCTCGACGTGATACCCGAGTTCATCCGTTGAACCGTGCGTCAGCCCGGCTTTTACGCCGCCGCCGGCCATCCAGATGGTGAACGCATGCTGGTGATGGTCGCGGCCGAGCCATTTCGAGCCGTTGCGCTCTTCGTTCATCGGCGTGCGGCCGAATTCGCCGCCCCAAATGATCAGCGTGTCTTTGAGCAGATCCTCATTTTTGAGATCTTGAATGAGCGCCGCGATCGGCTGATCCGTTTCCTTGCAGCGATCGACCAGGCCATAGCGAAGATCGTTGCCTTGCGATTCGCCGTGGCTGTCCCAGCCCCAGTGATAAAGCTGCACGAAACGGACCCCGCTCTGAACAAGGCGGCGCGCGAATAGGCAATTGTTGGCGAATGACTTTTGGCCCGGCTTTGTCCCATAGAGATCGTGAATCTTTTTTGGCTCTTTTGCGATGTCCATAACTTCGGGAACACTCGTCTGCATGCGATACGCCATCTCGTATTGCTGAATCCGGGTCAGAATTTCCGGATCGCCGACCGCTTCGAGGTTCAGTCGGTTCAAGGCTTGGAGAGTATCCAACGACTTCCGACGCTCGGCCGCATCCATGCCGGACGGGTTCGACAGAAACAGAACCGGATCGCCTTGGGACCGCAGTTGAATGCCTTGATGAATCGTTGGCAAAAAGCCGCTGCCCCAGAGCGACGCGCCGCCGTCAGGCGCGGCAGTCCCAGAGACGAGGACGACGAAGCTGGGCAGATTTTTATTCTCGGTTCCCAGGCCATACGACAGCCAGGCACCCATACCGGGCCGGCCGAGCCGAGGCGACCGAGTGTGGACAAACAGTTGAGCCGGGGCGTGGTTGAATTGATCCGTGTACATCGAGCGTACGATGCACAACTCGTCCCCCACCTTGGCCAGGTGCGGCAATATGTTCGACATCTCCTGGCCCGACTTGCCATGCTTGGCGAATTTATGCGGCGAGCCGAGCAAACGCGGCTTGCGATTGGCGATGAAAGCGAACTGTTGCCCGCGCAGGTACGATTCCGGGCAAGGCTGGCCGTTCAACTCGTTCAGTTTAGGCTTGTTGTCAAACAGATCGAGCGTCGAAGGCGCACCCGCCATATGCAAGTAGATGATGTGCTTTGCTTTGGCCGCGAAATGTGGCTTTTTCGCCGCCAATGGGTCCTCCGATTGCTTTTCACCAGAAGCAGACGCGAGTAAATCGGGATTCAGCAGCGAGGCCAGCCCGAGCGTTCCCAGGCCGACGGAGCAATCGCGGAAGAACTGGCGCCTGGTTTGATATTTGAGATATTCGTGGTGGAAATTCATGATTTCTATCTCACGCGAGTGGGAAGGACCTATATTATCTTACATCGTGGGTTCTGTAAGACCAAACCACTTGCCGGCTCGGGGCGAAATCCGCGACTCGCCTTGGCATTCGCGCCCGCGATCTCCTACCGTATACTCCCCAAGGATACGTCTGGGCCACGGATAGGTCAGGTGACAGGAGAGACGCATGCGACGGATCGCGATTATCAATCAAAAAGGTGGCGTCGGCAAGACAACGACGGCGGTCAACCTGGCCGCTGCGTTGGCAGAAGCCGGGCAGCGTGTTTGCATTCTTGACCTCGACCCGCAGGCGCACGCGACGACGCACCTCGGCGTCGAGCCCGATGGCAAGGCGCCGTCGATGTACGACGTCCTCGTCAACTCCCGACCGCTCGCCGAAGTTCGTAGAAAAATCGGCGACAATCTTTGGCTCGCCGCATCTGATATTAATCTGGCCGCTGCCGAAGTCGAGCTGGCCGGGGTCGTGGGCCGCGAAGTGATCCTTCGAGATCTCCTAGCTCCGGACGAAGGCGAGTTCGATTTCGTGTTTATGGACTGCGCCCCGTCCCTGGGAGTGTTGACGCTCAATGCCTTGTCGGCGGCGAATGAGGTTTTCATTCCGCTACAGCCACATTTTTTGGCTCTTCACGGCATGAGCAAACTACTGGAGACGACCGCCCTGGTAGCCAAGCGCATCAATCCAGCGCTCAAAGTGACGGGGATCGTCCTGACGCTGTGCGAAACCACGCGGCTGGCTCAAGACGTCATTAAGGATCTTTCGGAGTATCTAGAACGCAGCCGATCGGCTATCACTCCCTGGGCTCAGGCCAAGATCTTCCAGACACGCATACGCCGCAACATCAAATTGGCGGAGTGCCCTAGCTTTGGTCAATCGATCTTTGCCTATGCGCCAAGTAGCAATGGCTCAATGGATTATTCGTTGCTCGCCCGCGAAGTCCTTGGCGCGCTGCCGCAAGTAACTGCCTCGCGCGTCGAAATCGACGACGAGATCGTGATCGATCGCCAGACGACGATGCAACCAACCATAGCCGGCACGACCGTTTGATCGGTGAGCTTTCATGTCCAAGATATCGATTGCTTCGCCCCAAGATGTCGTCGCGATCGATCGCGCCTTGATGCGTCAGACGGCGCGGACCGTATTCGAAGGCGAGGACATCGTTGATTATGAGCTTAGCATCGCCCTCGTCGATAACCCGACAATACACACTCTTAACAAGCGCGATCTCAATCACGACGAGCCAACGGACGTGCTTAGCTTTCCACTGAGCGAAGCGAACTCACGCAAGTTGTCTGGCGAACTCGTGATCGGCGTCGAGGTGGCCCGAGACCGCGCTGCCGAGATGGGCCACGATGTGCAAGCCGAAGTATGCCTTTATGTCATTCATGGACTGTTACACCTCTGTGGCTTCGATGATCATGAAGACGATGAGGCGACGAAGATGCGTGAACGGGAGCGGCACTATCTTAAATTATTGAAGCTGCCGGACATTTCGCCGGAATGAATGCCTTTGACTTTGAGCGAGCTGGCTGCGGTTCGACGCGGTTTTCGAGCCTGAAAGGCTCATTCCGAGAGCCCAGAGTTCGTTCAGCGAATACGTCCTCTCGTGCCCGAATCTAGTCGGCGCAGAAAACCACGGCGCAATCACTCGCGAAAGTCTACCTCCACGTCGTGTTCTCGGCAACTGAGGTCTCGAGACCGGTCAACAACTAAGGTCGCGAGAACGTCCTACCACTGAAGAGGTATTGCGACAGAGCCGCCGCGCCGGAATGAGTCAGCCGGAACTGCCGTTTATCATGTCCAACAAGATCCGTGCCGCGGTCTCCGCGAAGGCTGCGTCGTTGATGTGCATGTCGAGTTCCACCAATTGCACCTGCGGCGCCATCCAGTTGCGCAGGCTCTGAAATAGGGCTGCGTCGGCTTCGGGCCACCAGAACGGTTGGCCTGCGCGGTCGATGGCGGACACGCCGCGAAGGGGGATGACGATGGCCGTCGGGCCATGTGCGGCGCTGGCTTTTTGGGCGATCTCTCGGCCGAGAGCGTCGTTCTCTTCCGGTGTGGTGCGCATCAGCGTGACGTTTGGATTATGGCGATAGAGGCGCCGACTGCGAAACCTCTCGGAAATCGATTCGGGCGGGCCGAAGTTCACCATGTCCAACGCCCCAAGCGAGATAACTTGCGGGATGCCCTTGATTGCCGCGGCGGTCAGGCGATCCGGGCCGGCGCGAGGACGCCGCCGACCAGTTCGTCGGCCAGCTCGGTCGTCGTCAGATCGAGGACGCCCGTAATCAGGCCAGAGCTGATGAACGACTCCATCGTCCGGCCGCCGGTGCCGGTGGCGTGGAAGATGAGCGTTTCATAGCCGGACGCCTCAATGAGCCTTCGCGCGGTTTCAACGCATGGCGTCGTTACGCCGAACATGGTGGCGCCGATGAATCCTTGGCCGCGCTCGTCTCTTAGCTCCAGCTTTATTTCGCCTTTTACCATGCCGACAATCGCATTTGCGGCGTTGGTTAGCACTGTTCGGCTGATGCGATTGAGGCCGCTGATGTCGACGACCGAATGCATCATCAGAATATCGCTCACACCGACATAGGGGCGAACGTCGCCGCTCGCCATAGTGCTGACCATCAATTTGGGAATGCCAAAAGGTAGCGCGCGCATGGCTGCGGTGCCGATGCTGGTTCCGGCGGATCCACCGAGAGCCAACACGCCGGCAATCTCGCCCCGCTCGGCCATCATGCGCGCAATCCGCGCGGCTCCGTTAGCGGCCAGGGTGATGGCTTGGCCTCGATCAGCCGTCTTTCGAACCGCCGCGAGTGTCGTCCCGGCGGCCTCGAAAACTTCGGCGGGTTCAATGTCGCCCCGGAACGGCGGATCGCCCAACACGCTGGCATCAACGATAAAGGGGTCCAATCCCCTCCGTCGCAGGAGATCGCCTACGAAACCGATCTCAGCCGCTTTCGTGTCCAAGGTGCCTATGAGTAACACGTGCATAGAATTGTTCCTGTTCGCGCGCTAGAAGGCCCGTCCGGATGAAACCTTGACAATCAAACGGTTTTTCCACGGCAAGGTCAGTTTGTGAGGGCACCTTGGCCTTACATCCCGCCCAGGTTGCCTGTTTTCCCTGTCGCTGAGGCTTCACACTTGTTACAACACATACTACGCCAGGATTCCCACCATGACGGTTCCCTCGTTTTCTAAAAGGCGACTCATGTTCGGACGAACTCTTTTCCTCAGCAGCTTGCTGCTTGCATTCTCGTTTGCCACGCCGATACCGGCTCAGGATAAGGACAAAGACAAGGATAAAGGCAAAAGCGAGCCCGTGCGGCCTACCTTTCCCAAGGGGGGCTTCGGGGCAGCCAAGGCCGGCGATCTGAAAAAATATGACGATGTCATCACCAAGGAAGCCAAGACTTATCCTGGCGTCTTCATCGTTCATCGTATCGACGATAAGCTGTTTTTTGAGATACCCAAGGAAGCTTTTGATAAGCTCATGCTCTGGCAGGCCGAAGTCGCCAAGGGGTCGGCAGGCGTCAGCTGGGGCGGTCGATCGCTCGGTGGTCGATACGTTCGCTGGGAACGGCGCAATAATAAGGTCTATCTCTGGCAGGTCAGCTTCGCCAAACGGTCCGAGGCCACCGGCGCCAAAAACGCTGTCGATCTTGCCAATCTCGACTCGATCATCGCCAGCTTCCCGGTCGAGGCCGAGGGCAAGGATCGGACGACGGTTATTAACGTCACCTCGATGTATCTGAGCGACAATTCGGATATGTCGGTCAAGGGAGCAGCCGGCTCGGCGGCCGCGAGCATTGACGAAGCGCGCTCTTATCTCGACGAAGTGAAGGCGTTTCCGACCAATATCGAGGTTCGCTCGCTCCTGACGTTCCGTGGCGGCAGCGCCGGCGGTGGAAGCAATCCGTTACGAGCTCCGGTTCAAGGCGGGGCTACTCGAAGCGTCACGGCATTGGTTCACTACAGTCTCGTGTTGCTGCCCGAGCAGCCGATGATGGGTCGGCTGTTCGACGCCCGCGTTGGCTACTTTACGGAGTCGTTCGAGAGCTATTCCGACCCGAACAAATGGATGCAAGAGCATCAATTCATCGCGCGCTTCCGCCTGGAAAAGAAGGACCCGAGCGCCGATGTTTCGGAGCCGGTCAAGCCGATCGTCTTTTACATCAGCCGCGAAGTCCCCGAGAAATGGCGGGCGGCCATGATGAAGGGAGTCGAGGATTGGAAGCCGGCGTTTGAGAAAGCCGGGTTCAAAAACGCCATCATCGCCAAGGAAGCACCGGACCCGAAACAAGATCCCAGCTGGGATCCGGAAGATGCGCGCTTCTCCGTCATTCGTTGGGTGGCCGAGCCGGTCGCCAACGCGATGGGGCCTCACGTGGCCGACCCGCGCTCGGGCGAGATCATCTCGGCACACATTATCTTCTGGCACGACATCCTCAAGATCACGCAACAATGGTACTTCATTCAGTGTTCCGCTCAAGACGAGCGCGCTCGCAAATTGCCGCTGCCGGATGAAGTGACCACCGATCTGATTCGCTACGTCACCGCTCACGAAGTCGGCCACACGCTCGGACTGCGCCACAATCATCGTGGCAGCTCGGCCTACTCGATCGAGCAGCTACGCGACCCCAAGTTCACCGAGACCCAGGGCACTGTTGCGTCGATCATGGCTTATGGCCGATTCAACTATGTCGCGCAGCCCGAGGACAAGGTCAAGCGGCTGATTCCTCTCGTCGGACCCTACGACGTCTTCGCCATTGAGTGGGGCTACAAGCTGATTCCTGGCGCCAAGACTCCCGAGGCCGAAAAGCCGACACTCGACAAATGGGCGTCGCGCCAGATCGAAGAACCGTGGCTACGCTTCGGCGGCGAGGATGGCCCGGCTCAAATCGATCCGACCGTAAAGACCGAGAACATCAGCACCGATTCCCTCAAGGCGACGGAACTCGGATTGAAGAACATCGATCGCGTCCTCGATTACCTTGTCACTGCCACGACCACGCAGGGCGAAGATTTCTCGCTTCTCGAAGACACGTACAAGGCGATCATGATGCACCGCCGCAACTGGCTCAACGCCGTTGCTCTCAATGTCGGCGGCGTCATCGAACAGCGCACGCTCGGCGGCACGCGGCACCGAAACCTTCCAGCGCGTGCCCAAGGAGCGGCAGAAGGAGGCCGTTCAGTTCATCGTCAAGAACGCCTTTACCACGCCGACCAAACTGCTCAACCCCGCGATTGTAAGCCGCTTCAAATATAGTGGCGTGGCAACGGATATAACCAGCCAGCAGACCGCCCTCCTGCGCAGCCTGCTTTCCCCGGCACGCATTCGCCGTCTTTTGGACGCGGAAGTGCTGCTGGGCGATAAAGCCTACACCGCTCTCGACCTGATGACGGACGTGCAAGATGGAGTTTGGAGCGAGGTCGGAACGGAAAAGGTCAAAATCGATCCGCTTCGTCGCAATCTCCAGCGCACCTATCTTGAAAACATGAAGGCCGAGCTGGCACCAAAGCCCGAAGCACCGCAAGGCCAAGGCGTGCCGTTCCCAATCCAAGGCGGCGGCGAGACCGGCAGCGGCGACTTCAAAGCGATCGCGCGAGATGTGCTGACGACGCTGAAGAGCAAGATCGACGCCGCCGTTCCGAAAGCGGCGGACGCTATTACCCGTGTTCATCTGCAGGAAGCGTCGCACGAGATTGACGCGATGTTGACGGACAAGAAGTGATCGCGGGGGTTGATTTATATAGCCCCCGGCTTGCCGGGGGTTTTGTTTTTGAAATGCAAATATTACATCAATACCGGCGGCAAGCCGGCGGCTATATAATGTAGGAATGCTAAGCCTTCCTATCTATCTCGACAACAATGCCACGACGCGGACCGATCCGCGTGTCGTCGAGGCGATGCTGCCTTATTTCACCGAAATCTATGGCAACGCTGCCAGTCGGCACCACTCGTTTGGCTGGCAGGCTGATCGAGCGGTGGAGACGGCGCGTGAACAGGTGGCCAGCCTTATTGGTGCGGCGGCGCGCGAGATCGTTTTTACGAGCGGCGCCACCGAGAGCGACAACCTGGCGCTCAAGGGCGTCATGGCGGCTGCGCCGAAGGGTCGCAATCATCTCGTCACAGTTGCCACCGAACATCGGGCGGTTCTCGATAGCGCACGGCGGCTGCAAAACGATGGCGTGAATGTCACGATATTACCCGTCGACCGCAAGGGGCGAATCACGCCACAGCAGGTGGCCGACGCGCTGACGGAGCAGACCGCTCTCGTCAGCGTCATGATGGCGAATAATGAGATCGGCACGTTACAACCGATACAAGAGATCGGTAAAATCTGTCACGAGCGTGGCGTGCTGTTGCATACCGACGCTGTTCAAGCGGCGTCGACATTGCCGTTGAACGGGTCAGAACTCGACGTCGATCTGCTCAGCCTGTCGGCTCATAAAATGTATGGCCCCAAAGGTGTCGGCGCTCTTCGTGCGTCGCGGTGGACGGCATGTCGCGCTCGAACCAATCATCGACGGCGGCGGCCATGAACGCGGCTTGCGCAGCGGCACCTTGCCGGTGCCCTTCATCGTCGGTTTCGGCGCGGCATGTGAACTCTGCCAGGCCGAGCGCACGACCGAAGCGGACCGCTTGACCCAGCTACGCGAACGGCTGCGCTCTGGTATCATGGATCAGCTTGATGCGGTCGCTCTCAATGGTACCCAGACTCAAAGGCTGCCGGGCAATCTGAACCTCAGTTTCGCCTATATCCACGGCGACGCTCTGTTGATCGCCCTCCAAGACATCGCCGTCAGCACAGGCTCAGCCTGCACTTCGGCGGAGCCGGAACCGAGTTATGTCTTGCGCACCATCGGCGTGGACGACGAACTGGCTCAGGCGAGCCTGCGCTTCGGCCTGGGACGTTTCACGACCGCGGAAGAGATCGATTACGCCATTGAGGCCGTCGTTCGCGCAGTCTCCCGGCTGCGGGCGATGAGCCCGGACTATGAAATGTACCTCGATCGGCAGAACAAGTTTAAAGTCTGAAGCGCTCACACTGGTCGCGGCCACCACGTCAACGAACCTTTCTGAGTCCAAGACCGTCTTTCCAAGAGAGCAGCCTCCCGGACGGGCGGCCGCGCCTGTATTATGGACAGCGAACAGACGCTCCTCGCGCCTCGAAGGGAGCGAAAGGCTAAGACCGTTCGGAAAGAACGCCTCGGGTGCCATGCTTTCGTGCTCGAAAGCATGCTTTGGGGTACCAAAGCATGGCACACATGCGCTACCTTCCGCATTCTTTCCGAACGCTCTCATGACACAGGTTCTGAATCTCCCAAGGATCGCATAAACCATGACCGCGAAGCCGCGTTATTTCCTTACGACCGCGATCGACTATCCGAATAGTCGCCCGCATATTGGCACCGCCTTCGAGAAGATCGGCGCCGACGTTCAGGCACGCTATCGCCGCATGGAAGGCTACGACGTCCATTTCCTGATGGGCAATGACGAGAACACGGTCAAGGTGGAAAAACGCGCCGCCGAGCTGGGCCGCGATCCGAAAGAGTATTGCGACGACATGGCCCGCCAGTTCAAGGAAGTCTGGCAGGCTCTCGGCGTGAGCTACGACGATTTCATCCAGACCAGCGAGCCGCGCCATCATTTGGGTTGTCAAAAGTTCATTCAGAAAGTCTTTGACAACGGCTTCATATATAAGGGCAGCTACGAGGGTCTTTACTGCGAAGGTTGCGAGTCGTTCAAGACGGAAACCGAAATCAAGGAAGCGGGCGGCGTCTGCCCCAATCACAAGACGCCGCCGATCAAACGGCAGGAGCCTTGTTACTTCTTCGCGCAATCCAAGTTCCAAGATCAATTGCTAAAGCATTACGAGGAGCATCCCGATTTCATTCAGCCGGAGAGCCGTCACAATGAAGTGGTGAACTACGTCAAGGGCGGCTTGCTCGACGTCAACATTACGCGCTACAAACAGAAGTGGGGGATCCCCGTTCCATTCGATCCCGAATTCACGATCTATGTTTGGTTTGATGCCCTGTTGAATTACATCACCGCCATCGGGTACGGCGCGGACGAAGAGACGTTTCACAAGTGGTGGCCCGCCGATAAGCACTTCATCGGCAAGGACATCACGCGCTTCCATTGCGCCCTCTGGCCTGCAATGTGCTTCGCGGCTGGGATCGCCCCGCCGAAGGGCGTCTTTGGCCACGGCTTCGTGTCGATCAAGGGCGAGAAGATTAGTAAATCTCTCGGCAACGTGGTCGAGCCGATGGACCTCGTGACGAATTTTAGTGCCGAGGCGTTCCGCTATTATTTCTTGCGCGAGTGCCCATTTCCTGGAGATGGCGATTTTAGCTGGGAGCGATTCGCCGACGTCTATAATTCCGACTTGGCGAACAACGTCGGCAACCTTTACAGCCGCGTCGTCGGCTTGATTGGCAAGAACTATTCGGGAGTCCTCGACGGCACTGCCGGTTGGGAGCCGAGCACGCTTCCCGCCGAAACGGATACTTCGACGACCGTGAAGCAGGTGCAAGAGCATATCGAAGCATGCCAATACAGTTTGGCATTGCAGCGTATTTGGTTACAGATCCTGAACCCCGCCAACAAGTATGCCGACGACGCCAAGCCGTGGACAGTGGTCAAAACAGACAAAGCAGCGGCAAAGAAGATCCTATTCGATCTCGCCGAACAACTGCGTGTCGTGGCGATTTTGCTCAAGCCGTTCCTTCCCAAAACCGCGGAGACCCTTTATCAGAGCTTCAACTTCGCGACACCTTGGGCCGAGGTAAAATGTGTGGATGCCGCCTCACGGCCTCGATTCAAAGAAGACTTGCGCGTCCTTGCGGCAATGGAGGGCGGCAAAGTGAAGCCATTGTTCCCGCGGATAGATACGGCGAAATGAATCAAAAAGCTCGACCAGTGATAAGGTCCGCCAAAGATTCTAAGTACCACCAACGTTGGCGGTACTTAGAATCACACATTTTCCCGATAAAACACGGCATTTCGAAGCCAAAATTCTAAGTGCCGCCAACTTTCGCGCGTTGGCGGTACTTAGGTCTTCTCTCGTTATTCCATATAGGCTATCCGGATGGCGTTTCGCTCTTTTCTTACGACAAATATTGAGCGGCGCTGGGGCGAGATGCAAAAAATGTCAACCCAGTTTGCACGTCGCTCTTCCTATCTAACACATTGTTTGACTGAATGTTACGCCGCCCCAAAGGGGCGAGATGCAAGCAAAACCACAGAGAACCCCCCTCGGCGTTTCACGGTCTTTCTAAAAGAAAATCACAAATTGAACTACGCAAAACGCGCCAGGCTCTGGTCAAATGGGACTAGTGGCCTGAATCGGAAGTTCGTTCAATAGGTCGCCAACCGTGGCCGGGGTCGGTACTCCGACCCCCATAGGCATCAAGTTAAGCCTTGTGCTGGCGTTTTTCGCCCCGGCAGGGGCGAAAGATGGTAGCCACGGGTGAAGCGAAGCCCGCCGGCAGGCGGGCGTATCGCAACCCGTGGTAGCTTGGAATGTAGCCTATATCGCCCCGGCAGGGGCGAAGGATTCTGTCGTCGCTCCGGGACGAAAGACACTCAAATCGCGCCCAGGCCACGGGTTCCGCTCCGCCCGCCTTACGGCGTGCTCCGCTTCACCCGGGCAAATAAAAAGGGGACGCAAATCGTAGAGTCGAGAAGTGGCGCGGTGGTTTAGGTCGAGTCCAGCGGTATCCGGCCCTTTCGTTGGCCGGTGCCTCAATCTCCCGGCCATGCCCCGTTTCCACTTCCCGCTCGTCGAACCGGACGGGCCCTATTAAGGCATCCGGCTCTCGGACAAGGTAACTCATGCGTTCGCTCACAAGACGCGAGGTCGCGGTCGCCCTGGAAGCCACACTAATCCCAGGTCCTCACGCAGGTAACGATCCGAATAACACTGTCGGGCCGTACCCTGCACGCGGTGCTTCCGACCCAGCCACTGACGGAGCCGTTGACAGGTGTGCGCCATCACCTGCTTCATGGCCGGGGCCGTGTTACCGAGACAAAAATAGTTCGCCCAGCCCACCAGTCGGCTGTTGACGCGAGTTATTAACGCCCGGCAAGACAACCACTGCCACGTTCGGCTGGTCTGATCGCGGATCACCTCACAGATCCTGTGGATCTTCTTGACGGCCGGACGGGGACCGATGTAGCTACGCCCCGTCTTCGGCGACCAGTTCCGACCGAACGTGTAACCCAAAAACGAAAACGTCTCGTCCGGCAAGCGGCAAACCCGGGTCTTCGTCTCGTTCACCGTCAACCGCAGCTTCGACATCATGCGCCGCATCACCGCCTCGGCTTCAAGAGCCGTACCACGGCAGCAGATCACAAAGTCGTCCGCATAATTGACGATACGCGCCTCAAGACGATTGGCATGCCCGTTTGTCTTCCAGCCCAGCACGAAGCGACGCATGTAGAGATTCGCCAGCAGCGGTGAGAGCACGCCCCCTTGCGGGGTGCCGCGACCCTCGTCCTTGTTGCGAGTCGTTCGACGCTTGTCCCCACGATCTCCAAGGTCTTCCACCGGTGCCTCCAACCAGCTTTTGATCAGGGCCAGTAGTAGCCCGTCACTAAGCCGTCGGCTCACCGATGCCATTAACTCGGCGTGGGGGATGCTATCGAAGTACCCACTCAAGTCCGCATCGACAATCTCCGTATGCCCGTTGTCTAGCAACAACTGGACCTGCTCGATCGCGTCCAGAGCGCTTCGGCCTTGCCGATAAGCAAATTGTTCCGGCTGCAAGTCCGCCTCGAAGATCGGCTCCAAGACGAGCAACACAGCCATCTGCACGACGCGGTCGCGGATCGTTGGAATGCCCAACGGTCGCTGTTTGCCATCCGACTTCGGTATGTACACCCGTCGGACTGCTTGCGGGCGATACGCTTTGTTTCGGAGTTCTTCCGTCAGTTCACCCAGCCAACGGTCCAGCCCGTACTCCTCGATGTCCGTGAACGTCTGGCCATCCACCCCCGCCGCGCCGTCGTTAGCGGCACAGCACAGGTACGCATGGCCCAGCACATCGGCCCGGTACACCTTGTCGTACAACGCATAGAACCGATAGGTGGGTGCTCTCTTCGCTTTGGCATGCAACGTCTCCTGGAGTTTCCGAACCGTATCGGGAGGTGTTAGGCTCATCACCAATCTCCTGGCTCTCTTTCCTTCGGACGCTGTCCTTGAACCAAGGCCCCTTCCCTCCACCGGCGTTACCCGGCTTCAGCGGTACTACGAGCCTCTCCGCCACCCCAAGCGGCCCGGCCTGTCCCTCGCGGGCGTCCGGTTGGCACTGCTGCCACCGCAGGGGGTTTCCCGTGTTGCGTTAACTTTCCTATGCCGACATGCCGTCGCCATTACCCCGGTGGCAACGCGGGTGGGGCTAAAGTCGTTCCCCCTGTATCCTCGCGTCTGCGGCCTTCCCCATCCCTTTGCTGGGTCGGCTACCACATTACCCGTTTCGAGGCCTGCTCAGCGTTCACTCACGTTACGGCCTGCCTGCTCGCGGAGTCGCTCAAACGACCCTTTCCATCGAAGGCTTCGACAGTTTCGTTACCTCCACTGCCGCTCCGATTGCTACCGGCTGGAACGACCAGTTGCCGGGTGGGATTCGCACCCACTGAAAAGTCACGCCTTGGCACGGCGCACAAAGGGGACGGGCACGTTTAATATCGCCGTACTTAAATATAACAGCAGTTTATTAAACGTGCCCGTCTCGAATGCCGTTAAGTTAAGCCAAAAAGCCACCTGTTTCTGAACACGCGACCACCAGTTTCAGCGCTTTTCGGTGCCGAACAGCGCTGAAACTGGTGGTCGCGTGTTCAGAAAAATACCGCCGAGGCCCTTAACTTAATGCCATTCGTGCCCGTCTCCTTTTTGGGTCCAGTGATAAAATTGGCGAATGAGTGATCCTGCCAGGCGTTTGTCATGGAGCTCGAAGTCGAGAATCTGAGACACTGTCCAGTTGATCCAAGCCCAGAGGAGATCGCTCTCGCACTGCACGAACTCGATGGATTTGCAATCCTGAGTCACAACGAGCTCACCTACATGCATACAACTGGCACGGTCGAGGTGGGCTATGCGCCGGAATATCAGGAAAGTTCCACTGGGCAGCACTTTGCTTGCCCCAATAAGATATCTTTGGATCGAGTGAAAGCAGCGTTCGTTTCTTTTGCCTCGGGCGATGACCGGTGGCGGTCCACGATCAGGTGGGAGCGACAAATAGTAAGGCAGTGGTCACGACTGCAAGTTTCTCTGCTAATAGTGGCCTGGACTCTTCTCTGTGGTACGTTGGCGTTTATCTGTGTAAAAACCCAGCATTGACTAAATTCTTGCATAGCCGAATACAATTGTTGGAAAGGCCTTCACTACTCTCCGAACCTCTCGCCTCGCCCCAGCGTACTAATCACAGGAGACCCGTGGCGACGTCTGACCTCAAACCGATGCAGTCCGACGAGGAACTCTTGGACCGCTCACGTCGCGGCGAGGCCGGGGCGTTTGAGGTATTGGTGCGCCGTTACGAACGCGAACTCTATGGCTATTTGCGCCGTTACATAGGCGATGGCTCGCTCGCGGACGACGTGTTTCAGAATACGTTCCTTCAGGTTTATCTGAAACTCGATCAGTACGAAACCGGCAGGCCGGTGCGACCCTGGCTTTACACCATCGCGACGCACCAAGCGATCGATGCGATGCGCCGCCGCAATCGGCATCAGGCCGTCAGCCTGGAACAGGCCGCGTTTGAGGGCGGCGAAGGCGAGTTGCAAAACCTGTTCGACGTGCTGCAACAGCGCGAATCGAGCCCATTCGACCAAGTCGCCGAAGTTGAGCGTCAGGAGTTGGTGCGCGCGGGTGTGGAACGATTGCCGGACACGCTGCGGCAAGTCTTGGTCATGGCCTACTTTCAAGGCCTGAAATATCGCGAAATTGCCGACATCATCGCCATCCCGGTCGGCACGGTGAAGTCGCGACTTCACGCCGCTCTCGGAAAGCTACAAGAAATATGGTCAGAATTCAGCCCATCGCTCAATAAGACGTGACAATTATGAACGAGAACCTGGTCGGCTACTTACTGGATTGCTTGGAACCGCATGAGAAGCGTTCCGTCGAGGCGTATTTGGAAGCGAATCCCGAGGCGCGGCCGCAACTCGAGTCGCTGCGGCGGGCCTTGGCTCCGCTCGAACTCGACGCCGCCGGAACTGCGCCGCCGCCTGATCTTGTGAGCCGCACTCTTGCGCGAGTGGCGAAACTGCAGCGTCCCGGTTTGCCGCCAGCTCCGCCGACGCACGATCGAATCGATAGCCGATGGCGCTGGGCCCGGCGGGCCGATGTAATTGCCGCAGCTGCTGTCCTTTTCGTTTGCCTCGCCGTCGGCGCACCGTGGCTGCTCTCGCAGTGGAATCAATCGAGGAAAACGGAATGTGCCGAGAATTTGCGGACCTATTGGCATGCCCTCGCCTCGTATAGCGATCAGCATGACGGCCAATTCCCGCGCATCGAAAAGCAAGGCCCACGGAGCTTCGCGGGGAGCTTTGTACCCACGCTCACGAGCGCCGGCGTGATGACGCCGACCAGTGTCAACGGCTTTTGTCCCGCTCAGGGCCGTAGTGCCGCGACTTGCCCGACACTGGAGAATCTCCAGGAGCTTTACGACAAGCCTGGCGCGAGGAGTTCTCCGCCCTAACCCAAGAGCTCGCCGCCGGCTATGCCTATACTCTTGGTTACTGGCAGGGACCATCTCTGTGCGGGTTGCGCCGCGATTCGGACGCTCTCCTACCAATCATGGCGGACCGCCCTGCCCCAGGCCGAGGCAATAGCCTCAATCATGACGGGGCTGGGCAAAACGTCCTCTACGTCGACGGGACTGTGAAATGGCAGACGCGCACCACCGTCGGCCCCAATGGCGACGATATTTATTGCAATCGCGAGAATCGAGTCTTCGCTGGAATTGACCGGTCCGATGCGGTCCTTGCGCCCAATCATGCGTCGCCAGTACCGCACGAATGAACCACACGAATCAACCGAGCCTGAAGCGTAAGCGAAGAGCATTTGTACTTGTCTTTTCCATTCAAATACAAATGCCCTTGCCTTACGCTTCAGGCTCGGTTGCAACTCTGAATTGCTTTCAGCCCGCGAATGCCTTTCGCACGACCACACGGAGCTTTTCTAATCCCGTCGTGGCCACCAGCAGGGCGTCTTGCTTCCAGTAGTCGCGGTTGAATAGCTCAAGCGACAACATGCCGCGGAAGCCGAGATTATAAAGATCTCGTAACATCGTATTCCACGGAGCTACTCCATCGCCCGGATAGACGCGATGCTCATCCTTCAACTCCGCCCGGCCGGGCTTCTCCGGATAATCGTTGACGTGAAAGATCCCGAGCGAGGGGCCGCCGACCAGCTTGAGCCCCTGAAATTCAGAGCCGCCTTTATGGAGATGATAGACGTCAGCGAGGACGCACGCCTCGGGCCTGCCACACTCAACCGCGATCATCATCGCTTCACCGAGACGACTGATCGATTTCGAGAAACCCCATACTTCGACCTGGGGCACCACGCCAATGTCGAGCCCGACTTTGAGAAGGTCGCCGTAGCGCTCAGCCGCTCGCAGCGGATGAAGATTCGCTTGATCGGTAGCGCCAACCGGGGGCGCCGCGATCCGTTTGCCGCCGATTTGCTTCACATTGTCCATGTTGCGCTTCGCTTCTTCGAGCCGCCTTGCGCGGCGCAAGTCGTCATCGACGACCCACTCGAAGAAGCCGATCGAGCTTTCGACTTTCAGGCCGCGATCGGATATTCGTTTGCCGAGGTCTTTGAGACTGCCACCGGATTTGACGAAGGCATCCAGTTCGCGCGTCCAGGGCTCGAAGCCTTGATAGCCGGCTTTCGCGGCAATGTCGATTTCTTCGATCAGGGACAATTTCTGACCGGAGATGGTGCTGGTGTTGAGGCTGTAGCCGAAGGGTTCTTTGGGGGTTGGCTCGGGTGCGGCGTAGGCCGTAATTGTGGTCAGGCTCAATGCGGTGGAGGTGCCGAGAAGTTCGCGGCGGGTAAGAGTAGATTGATCCATAACAGTCCTCCTTTGTCGTGTATACGATCAACGACCGTTTAGCCGCAAGCCGCCAGGCGAGCGCTGTTGGATAGCGTTATCAAACAGCGCTCGCCTACCGGCTCGCGGCTAAACGCAATACCGTTCGTCTAAGGGGTTTTCTTTTGCCCAATCCCTGGGTGGACCAGCCTTGCCATGCCAAAGCACTTTTGGCAAGAGTGGTCGTTTTAACCATGTTGATCGTCTTGGTGATTATTAAGATAAGTACATGTGAATAAAGAATTTACGCGCCAACCTTGGAAGCCAGGTTATTTGGCAAGGATGCACCCTTGCCAAATAAAAGATTGCCGTTGTCCACTATAGGAAGAGCGAGGGGCCGGGTTAGACGAACGGTATTGCGGCTAAACGGGGGCGCTCACAATCCCGCGAGCGGCTTCATCTTGATCTTGATTTCCTTGCCGTCGCGCTGGACTACGACGTTGACCGTCGAACCCGGTTTGACGAAACCCGCGGCGGTATACGTGTCGCCGAGCGAATCGGTCCACCGGCCATCGACGGTCAGCAGGCGGTCGCCTTTTTTGATGCCGGCTGCCGCGGCGGGGCTGCCGTCGAGGACTTCGGTCACGGGCATGCCGGCTTCTTCATCGTCCTTCGCCTTACGAACGGTGAGGCCCCATTGCCCGGCGGGCGAGAGGACCTTCGGAGCCGAATTCCCGCCCAGAATCGCGTCTGTCATCATCGCTTCGACGGCTTTAATGACGTCCGGTGGTTTGAAACCGTTGGGCTCGAAGGTGAGAGTCTTTTCCTTGTAATCGATCGTCATCTTGAATCGGGCGAAGAACGGAAAGCCGACCAGGCCGTCGATCTTGCCAAATTTCGAGGCGAAAGCATCATTGAAGAGGCCGACCGTCGGATGATCCATAATCATGGCCGATACATCCTCGGCCACCTGGTTACCCACCTGTAACTTTTTGATCTTCACTTCGCCCAGCGCACCGAACGGCGCGAAAAAGGGCGCGTTGATCCCCTTCGTAATACCAGAGTCCTTGGCGATGCGATTGTTTAACAGAGTAATCGGAGCGCCTGTGTCGAAGATAAGCTGATACGGGCCTTTGTCATCAATCTTTACCTGAACAGTAATATGACCGCTCGGAAGTTGAATAAAGGGCACCGTCACCGATTTGGCGTCGGCGGCAAACGTTGACGAAGCCAGGCCACATACCAGAGAAACGCCTAAAAGGAAACGAGACATTTATAAGCCCTCCCGGGTTTTGACGGTGATCTCTTTGGTCTCGTCGCCGCGCACCACGGTGAGCTTGACGGTCTGGCCCGACGTCACTTTCTTGGCAAGCTTTAGTACGTCTTCGGAGTTGAACACGGTCTTACCCTGGAACTTCGAGAGCTTGTCGCCCGATTTGACGCCCGCGAGCGCCGCTGGGCTGTTTTCCTGAACGGTCTTGATCTTCAGAGCGGTGCCGCTGCCATCGAGTTCGATGCCGATGTAGCCGCGCGTCGCAATGTCAGGGTTGGCTTTCGAGCCGAGCATACCGCCCATGAGTTTCATGATCGACCCGAGCATTTCGAGGCCGCCGCCCGCGCCTCTGCCGCCGGCCATTCGTTTCATGTCGACGAGCTTGGCACCGGATGGGGTCCAGGTCATTTTGTCCTTGGTGAAATCGATCTCCATCTTGTAGCGCGCCACGATGTCGTAGCCGATGACTCCGTGAATCTCGACGCCGCCGAGTCCCAGGCCGTTCATGCCTTCGAGTTGAAAGGGAGTATCGACGATCGCTCCAGCCTTGGGAACGATCAGGCCGCCTTCGAGTTCGAGCTTGTCGAGTTCGGCCCAATTGGTGCGATCGGGTTTGAGGCCTATTTTTTTGCCGACGTCTCGGGCGATGAACATCGCCGGGTGCCGGTGTCGAGAATGAAATTATAAGGCCCTTTGCCGTTGATCTTGGCTCGCACCACGACATGTTGAAACTTCGTCATGGTATACGGAACCTCGACCGAAGCGGTGCTCGCCTTGGTCGATTCGTCGGCACGCACAGGTAGGGCCAGGCAAACGCTCGCCAAAACGGCGGCGGACCAGAGCCTTCTCATGGGATATGTCCCTCGGAAGTCGAAGTCCTGATCGTCGGCCAGGCAATCCGGCGGCGATCAAGACGTATAGGAAGATGGCATTATTGTAGCACAGAGGAAGAGGAGCCGGGCGAATAAAGTGGTTTCGCTTAGTAAACCACGATCTCTGGCGGAGTTCCGCGCCGTACATAGACTCATAGTAGCCCCGCCGCCCGCGCCGAAATTGCTTGCTCAGCGCAACGAGACCTCAAATGAATACCATCTACGCCATCGAAGATACCTCGGAAATGCTAAGTCCGGGCCTGATCTTTTATGCCGACATCATTCGACGCAACCTGGCCCTGGCTGTGAAGATGGTCGGCGATCCGAAACGGTTGCGGCCCCATGTCAAAACGCACAAAACACCGGAAATCGTTCGCCTCGGCAAAGAGGCGGGGATCACCAAGCACAAGTGCGCCACACTTGCGGAAGCCGAAATGCTGGCCAGAGCGGGCGCTGACGATGTGTTCATCGCCTACAACATGGTCGGTCCCAATTGTCGCCGATTGGCGCGGCTGGTGGCAGCGTATCCGAAGTGCCGCTTCTCCGTCACGGCGGATCATCCGTTGGCGATCGAAGCGTTGTCGAAGGCCATGCAGGCCGAGGGGCAACGCGTCGAAGTCTTGCTCGATCTCGACGTCGGGCAACACCGCACTGGTATCGCGGCGGGGCCCGCCGCGGTTGCGCTTTACCAATTGATACATCGGTCGCCCGGCCTGATTGCCGGGGGCTTGCATGTCTACGACGGCCATAATCACTCCGACGCCTACCCCGAACGTGCCGCCGCCGCGTTGGCTTTGCTCCATCCGGTGCTCGAAATGCGCGGAGCGATCGAGGCGAAGGGGATCCCCGTTCAGCGTATCGTCGCCGGCGGTACGCCCTCGTTTCCGGCCTGGATCCATCTCGACGTGCCAGGGCTCGAATGTTCGCCGGGCACTTTCGTGCTTCACGACAGCGGTTATGGAGCGCGCTACGCCGACCTGTGCGGATTCAAGCCGGCGGCGTTGCTGCTGACGCGCGTCGTCAGTCGGCCGACGCCGGTTCGTGTGACGTTCGACCTTGGCTACAAAGCCGTGGCGAGCGATCCACCCGCCGGCAAACGCCTGGTGCTGCTCGAGGTGTCCGATTACCACGCGGTGTTGCAGAATGAGGAACATCTCGTCATCGAGACGCCACAGGCAGATCGCTACCAGCCAGGCGACGAAGTCTTGGCCATCCCGACGCACGTTTGCCCCACGGTGGCGCTGCATCAGAAAGCGTATGTCATCGAAGGCGGGAAACTTGTCGGGACGTGGAACATCGTGGCCCGCGATCGGGAATTGAGCGCGTGAACGTTCCCGATATGTGGGAGCCGGATCCTTCTCCTTTTAAGATATCAGGAATCTTTCATGGGCTCAGACGCTGACCCGGCAGGGTTGCGCTATTCGGTCGTCGTCCCGGTCTTCAACGAATCGGCCAACATTGGTGTTCTCTGTCGCCGCCTGCGCCACGAATTGCCGCCGAATTTCGAACTTTTGATCTGTTACGATCTCGACGAAGACGACACGTTGCCCGCTCTCGCAGCACTCCCGGACGCGGAGAAGCCGACGATCATTCGGCTCGTCAAGAACTACCTGAGCCGAGGCGTGCGCTACGCCATCGATTGCGGCATGAGAGAGGCCCGCGCTCCGGTTGTCGTGGTCATGATGGCTGACCTGTCGGACACCATAGACAATGTTGACAAGATGGTCAGCCTGGTCGAGGCGGGGGCCGACGTCGTCTGCGCCAGCCGCTACATGCGCGGCGGACAGCAAATCGGCGGCCCGTGGCTCAAAAAGGCGATGAGTCGCACGGCCGGCGTCAGTCTTTATTGGCTGACGGGTCTGCCGACCCACGATCCGACCAACAGCTTCAAGGCCTACCGCACGGAGTTTCTCCGCCGAACGCCGATCCAGAGTGAAGCCGGCTTTAGTCTCGGTATGGAACTCACGGTCAAGGCGCACTTTCTCGGCGGCCGCGTCGAGGAGATCCCGACGACCTGGCATGACCGCACCGGCGGCGAGAGTCGCTTTCGCCTGTGGAAATGGCTGCCGTCTTATTTGCAGTGGTATGGGTGGGCGATGTTTCAAGCGCTGACGTTTCGCCGACTGCGAAGTCACCCAAGGCCAATCTCCAAGGAATCGCCGAAGTCATGACCACGCCCATGATGCAGCAATATCAGGAGGCCAAGCAACGCCATCCGGGGATGGTGCTCCTGTTCCGCATGGGTGATTTTTTCGAGCTGTTTTTCGATGATGCCGACGTCGGCGCCCGCGATCTCGGGCTGACGCTCACCAGCCGCGACGGCTCCGTCAAGATGGCGGGTTTCCCATGCAAGGTCTTGGAGTTGCATCTCCGCAAGCTACTTCAGGCCGGGCATCGCGTCGCCATCTGCGATCAAGTCGAGGATGCCGCGGTCGCCAAGGGAATCGTCAAGCGCGAGGTGACGCGCGTCATCACGCCCGGCACGCTCACGGAAGAGGACTTACTCGATCCTAAAACGAGCAATCACCTCGCCGCCATCGCGCCCGTCTCGCCGCGCGGTCCCATCGGCTTAGCTTGGCTCGAGTTGTCGACGGGCACCTTTTACGCGACCGACGTGCCGCGCGATCGGCTCGCCGATGAGTTGGCTCGGCTCGCGCCGTCCGAATGTCTCTGTGCCGAAGGCGCTGCCGAATCGTGGCTCGAGCTGGCTCGGCTGCGCGACACACTCGGAAATTTGACCTCGACCAGGCGGCCCGACTGGAATTTCGATCCGCAATCGGCCCGCGCTGCGCTTTACTCCCATTTCCAGGTGACTACGCTCGCCGGCTTCGGCTTCGACGATAATCAACCATGCCTCACAGCGGGCGGGGCACTGGTTCTCTATCTCAATGAAACGCTCAAAGCCGGGCTGAGTCATTTGCGACGCGTCCGCCCGTTTGTACGTGAGCGTTATCTTTTCCTGGATGAAGTGACGCGGCGCAGCCTCGAACTGACGCGCACGTTGCGCGAGGGCGCCCACTCCGGATCGTTATTAGCGGCGATTGATCGAACAGTGACGCCGATGGGGGCTCGGCTCCTCAACGAGTGGGTCCTGGCTCCTCTCGCCGACCGGAGCGCGATTGAGCAACGACTCGATTCTGTCGCGGAAATGCTCGATAGCCACGCCAGGCGCCAAGCAATTCGCGGGCTATTGCAAAAAGTGTTCGATCTTCAGCGTTTGACGGCGCGCGTCAGCACTGGCCGCGCCTCGCCGCGCGATCTGCGCGGTGTCGGGCAAACCCTGGCGATGTTGCCGTTTCTGAAAGAGGCGTTAGCGGGCCTCACCTCTCCCTTGCTCCTGCAACTGGACCGCTCCCTGGAGACATGCCCGCAGTTGCGTTCAACGCTGGAGTCCGCCCTGGTCGATGAGCCGCCCTTGAGCCCGCGCGAGGGCGGCGTCATCCGGCGCGGCTTTGACCACGAACTCGACGAACTCCATGAAATCGCTAGTAGCGGCAAAGAATGGATTGCGCGCTTCCAGGCTGAGGAGATCACGCGCACGGGCATTCCAAGCCTCAAGGTCGGCTTCAATCAAGTCTTCGGCTATTACATCGAGATCACGCATGCCCAGGCTGCGCGCGTGCCCGCCGATTATCACCGCAAGCAAACGCTCAAAAACGCCGAGCGCTATATCACCCCGGAACTCAAGGCCTATGAAGAGAAAGTGCTCTCGGCCGAGGACAAGATCCATACGCGCGAGTATGAACTATTCCTGGCGCTGCGTGACAAGGTGGCCGATGAGATGGGCCGATTGTTGACCGCCGCCGAGGTGATGGCCACGCTCGATGTCCTGGCCTCTCAAGCCGAACTCGCGGTCGAGCGCAATTACTGCCGGCCCGAACTATGTGACGAACCGATTTTGGAGATCCGCGATGGGCGGCATCCGGTGCTCGATCAGAGTCTCCCTCCGGGGACGTTCGTTCCCAACGACCTCGTCATGGGGCCGGGCGATGGTATTTTTCTGCTCATCACCGGGCCGAACATGGGCGGTAAGTCGGTTTACTTGCGCCAGGCTGGCTTGCTGACGCTCCTGGCACAAATGGGCGGCTTCGTCCCCGCGCGCCGCGCCCGCATCGGCCTGGCCGATCGCATATTCACGCGGGTCGGCGCGAGCGATGAGCTAGGACGCGGCCAAAGTACGTTTATGGTCGAGATGACCGAGGCAGCGAATATCCTCAACAACGCGACGGCCCATAGCCTGGTTCTGCTCGACGAGATCGGCCGAGGCACCAGCACCTACGACGGCGTCTCCCTGGCCTGGGCGATGACGGAGCATCTGCACAATGTCATCGGCTCACGCACCCTCTTCGCCACGCATTATCACGAGCTGGCCCAGCTGGCCGAACGGTTGCCCGGCCTAAGAAATTACAACGCCCTCGTGCATGAAGCTCCGGAAGAGATCGTCTTTCTCCACAAGATCGCTCCAGGGAGCGCCGACAAGAGTTATGGCATCCATGTCGCCCATCGGGCTGGCGTCCCCGCCGAGGTTCTCGACCGTGCCCGCGCCGTCCTGGCCCAGCTGGAGGCTCATCCCGTTCAAACGCCCGACGACACGATCCGCAAACCACGCAAGATGGAGGTTGCGAGCCTGTTTGCCAACATGGAGGATCCGGTAATGCAGGAACTGCGCGAGCTGCGCTTGGACAGGGTCGATGCAAAGGAACTGGCGAGTTTGGTCCGGCGCTGGCAGCGTGAGTTAGGACGGTGATCGCGTTTCTATAGCCCCCGGCTTCCCGGGGGTCTTACTTCACCCCGGCAAGCCGGGGCCTATATCGGCCACATCCGGCGGTCGAACACGAACACGACCAGATTCTACAGTGATAATTGCTCCGCGCGTCAACTCCTCTCCATATTGCGTCAAGACCTGATGACAAACCGTGCCTTGCTGTCGAGCTGGGATGTTGACTAATCGTACGATGCCACAATGCGGCAGGTTACGCCGGATTGCCAATTCGCCAAAGTCTTTGTCGAGGGTAATGAGTATTCGCAATTCTCGCCGCGCCTGAGCTAGGATCTCTTCGTCGCCGAGATCTTGGTCTAGATCGCCGGTCCAAAAAAGATCGTGGCCAACTATTTGAAGTTCCGTCTTCGCTCCGCCCCAAACACAGGTATCTAGCAGCACCTTCATGCGGCCGACTCGATTTTGAACGGCTCCACCCTTTCATGGCCGACAATCCGTCTGGCATAGGTGAGGCAGGCCTGGATGTCTTCCTTTTCGAGCCAGGGATAGCCGTGCAACAGATCCTCGGAAGTGTCTCCAACGGCGAGCATCCCGAGAACGTGTTCAACCGCAAGTCGGCGGCCGCGAATAATTGGTTTCCCGCCAAAGATATTTGGATCCACTGTAATGCGTTCAAGAAGCTTCTGCTCGTCCATCTTTCCCTAACCTCCGGCGGTATGGTGGCACTTAGTATATCTTAGGCCCAACGGACTTCGGCTGACAAAGAAATTTACCCCCGGCAAGCCGGGGCTATATAAATTTCCTGAAAAATCCTCTTTGCCGTGGCATCCTGTTTAGGGATCTCACGAGTGCCATTCATGCAGCCAATCGAACCGACGCTTTTGGGACGGCTGTATCGGCAACATGTGCCGGCGTTGCGCCTTTACGCGCGGCAATGGGGCGAGGGAGGGGAAGATCTCGTCCAGGACGCGTTCATTCGACTGGCGAAACAGACGCCGACACCCGAGCGCGTGGTTCCCTGGCTCTATCGCGTTGTGCGCAACGAGGCCTTGGCCAACTATCGCTCGAGTGGTCGGCGGCGGCAGCGAGAGCTTCAGGCGTGCGCTCCAGAAGCATGGTTCTCGGCTGTTGAAGATCGCCTCGATGCGGAAGAAGCGAAACGATTGTTGGTCGAACTGCCGTTGGAAGCGCGTGAGGTGATCGTCGCCCGATTGTGGGGCGGGCTGACGTTCGCTGAGGTGGCCCAACTGGTCGATTGCTCGCTGGCAATGGCTCACCGCCGCTATCATGCCGGGTTGGCGGAACTAAAAGAGAGGCTGGAAGGACGATGGCTACCGACGATTACAACGCCGACGACCTGACAGACCTGGAAAGACGTTTGTCTTCTTGGGAGCCGACCACGGAGGGGCTTGATAGCGATGCCCTGTTGTTCGCCGCCGGCCGGGCCTCCGCGCGGCCTGGGCTAGGCCGCTTCGTTTGGCCGGCGCTCTACGGGCGCGCTAGCCGCGGTCGCGTCGGTGTTGGGAATCTGCCTGGCCATGGAACGGTCTGAGCGGATGAGTCTTGCTGAGCAACTGCGGCAACGGCCGTCGCGCATCGAACCTGCCCCTGTTCCTCCCGCGCAGGACGATTCCGCCGACCGCTTTTTCGGCAGTGCGCGCTCGGCCCATAGCCTGTTTTCGTCTCATAAGATTCTCGAGCGTGGTCTGGAGGCGTGGCCCAAGCATTATCCGGCCGAAGCGGACGCGCCCCAGGAAAATCGCTCGGTCCTGCACGCCGGTCAACGCGACGTCTTGTTAGACCCATAGTCCATTTGTGTCTTAAAAACTCCGTTTTATCCTTAACTGGAGATTGAGCCGATGCTACGGTTACGCCTATGGTCCGCGCTTGGCGTGCTTTTGATACCATCATTGCTGCTTCTTTCCGCCGTTCGCGGGAATGAGCCGCCTGGGAAAGAAAAGCAGTCTGATGACAAGACTCCCGAAAAATGGCTGGTCGATCGCACACTGACCGTTTCTCCAGCCCGTGCGCCGATGCCCGTTTTCAAATATCGCCTTTATCCGCAAGCGATGGAGCGCGTCGAAGGCAACGCCGTGCCAATTTATCTGCGCTTTGCACACGAACGGAATGACGAGCGGAGGAAGGCGCTTAGCGATAAACCGTCCGAATGGAACGAGTTGCCGCTGGACAAGATGCCGATGGCGGAAGCGAAGGAATTTTTGAAAGGCTACGCTTACAATCTGAAACAGCTCGATATCGGAGCGCGGCGGAAGGCCGCTGACTGGAATTACACGCTCGACGCGGGCAACCCCGTGGGGATTCTGCTGCCCGACGCCCAGGAGATGCGGAGGCATGCACCGATATTGGTGTTGAAGGCGCGCGTCGAAATCCTCGAGGGTCGCTATGCCGACGCGATTCGTACTCTCGAAACAGGCTTTTCCTTCAGCCAACAAATCAGCAACGGCCCGTTCCTTATCTCGTCGCTCGTCGGCGTCGCCTGTGCCAGTCTCTTTAGTGATTGTCTTCTCGAAATGGTCCAGCGCCCCGATGCGCCGAATCTTTACTGGGCGTTGGCGGTCATTCCCAGGCCGTTGATCGATCTGCGGAATCCCAACGAATACGAGCAGGCCATTCTCGAAATGCAATTTCCTGACTTGGCTGATCTAAGTCGGCCACGGACCGCGGAGGAGTGGGACGCGGGCTTGAAGCGGACTCGTCTAATCTACCGGGATGTGTTCAGCGGCGAGACCGACGAGGAACGGCAAAAAAGGGTAAAGGATCCGGCCGAGCCGGCGAGCAAGTCACCCGATTTGCCGATCGCCAAAAAGTATCTTGTCGACGTGGCGGGCATCGCCGCCGCAAAAATCGAAGCGATGGCGCCCGCGCAAATTCTGCTCCTTTATCTGTCGCATTCCTATCGCGAAATCTGCGACGAAACCTTCAAAGCGACCTACCTGCCCTATACGCACTTTCGCGAACTTCAATTGGAGGCGGAGAAGCGTCTAAAGAGTTTGCCCGATACGGAAGCCTGCCGAATTGCCAAAGATTTTCTTCCGTCCGTACTCAAAGTGCGTCATTCGCAAATGCGGCTCGAGCGCAAGTTGGCCGCGCTCATGGCGATCGAAGCCCTACGGATGCATGCCGCGGCAAAAGGCGGGCAACTACCGGACAAACTGGATCAGGTTAAGGTTGTTCCGGTTCCGCTAGATCCAGGCAGCGGCAAACCGTTTGAATACGTGCGCGACGGGTCATCGTTCACGCTGAGCAGTCAATTGCCCGGTGAAAGCTTGGCTATTGCCGGCCTACGTTACCAGGTAACGCTGCGGAAGTGACTTTGCGGTGGTTCCGGCCGAGGCTATCCCGGCCTCGGCTTTTCATCCCGCAAGATTATCGACGATTTGCTCCCAGGCCGGTCGGCACGCCGACGCAGCACGAGTCGTGGCGACGGCTGATCGTGTTCATCTTCGATGTCGCCGATGATCTCTTCCAAGACGTCTTCGAGCGTAATCAGGCCCATTATGTGGCCGAGGTCGTCCCGAACCAGGGCCATTGGCCGCTTGCTCTTGCGAAACAGTCGCAGTGCCGTCGACATTGAAACATCGGGTTCGAGAAACATGGCTGGGTAGAGTGCGTCCTGAAGGATGACGACGCCGCGCAGGCTAAAGAGGTAAAACAGATCTTTTGTATTGACGATGCCGACGATCTTGTCGATCTCGCCGTCATAGACAGGCATGCGCGTATGGGCGCCGCTGCGCACCGCCTCCAGGATCTTTTCCGGCGGCGTGTTTAGCTCCAGGGCCGCCATTTTTTCGCGTGGCAAGAGGCAGTCTTTGACCTTCTTGTTCGACAGGCGGAACAGGTTTTCGATGTAGTCCGCCTGATCGGGATCGAGGATGCCGGCTTCTTCGGTGTCTTCGATGAGGAGCAAAAGCTCCTCGACGGAGTGTACTCGCGATTCGTTGCCCGCGACCTCCGAGCCGAGCCAGCGCAGCACTTTGCCGGCGGCGCCGTCGGCCAACAATACGAGCGGCCTGGTCAGCCGCGTGAAAATCAACAAAGGCCGCGCCAGCCAGAGTGCCGTGCGTTCCGGCTTGCGCAACGCCAATGTCTTGGGGATCAGCTCCCCGAAGACGACGTGCATGAGTGTGATAAGGATGAAAGCCAGAGTCCAGCCGATCGGATGGCTGACAAAAGCTTGCCACTCGGGCGTCAGCCAGGAAAAGAGCGGGTGGATCAGGTGTTCGAGCGCCGGCTCGCCGACGAAGCCGAGAGCGATACTGGCGAGCGTGATGCCGAGCTGCGTCGCGGCGATCGAGCGATTGATATTTTTAAGGGCGTTTTGGATGGCGCGGGCCCCCTTGACCCCTTGCTGCACCATCTCCTCGACCCGGGTTTGCCGCAGTGCGACCAATGAGAATTCGGCGGCTACGAAGAGTCCATTGAGGGCCATCAGGGCAGGCACGGCCAACAAACTGAGCAGGTCGATGAGTCCAAGGCCGACGTCGATCGCATCCGCGAACAAAGCTACCCTCCTGTGTCGAGGCTGATGCGCCTGTCCTGGCGAGCCGGGAGCGTAAGCTCCCGGAGAAAATCAGAGTAAGCGTAACGCGCTCCGCTCGCTGACGCTCCCGGCTCGCCAAAACATTGTCACTTCCGCGTCTTCGTCAGCGGCTTTTCAATACCTTCTGCACGAAAGCCGTGGCGTTGTTTATGATCCCCTCGTGGCGAGCGAGTTCCTTGCCTTGCAACGTACCATCGACCTCGGCCTTGTCGCGGTCCGGCACAAAGACGACGTAGAGGGGTAGAACGACAGAACCAAACGTCTTGCCTTGTATTTCGCGGTTCCGATCGCCCTTCTCGAACGCGGCGGCGGCCGCGAGCTTGGGATCGGGAACGATGTCTGTATAAATGCGCACGAGCACATAGTTCTTCAGCTCGTCCTTGACGGCAGGGAGACTGAAGACGTTGAGTTCGTTCCAGCGGCAGTTTTGGCAATTGACGCCGGTGAAGTCTATAAATAGAGGCTTATTCTCTTTTATCGCTTTCTCCCGTGCCACATCGTAATCGAGGTACCAGCCTTCGTCGCCCGCGTCTTTGGGCAAATAGGACACAATGAATTCACCGACCATCCCCTTGGGATTTTGCTTCCACAGAGCCGGGGCCATGTAAATCGTCAGTGCGAAAAGCAGAATGGCCATCATCAGTCGCGGCACGCCGACACTCGACAAGGGCGTGTCATTCGGTAGGCGGATGAAGCCCAACAAGTAGAGCCCACACGCGACCGAAAGCGCCATCCAGGCACAAAGCACGGTGTCGTAGGTGAAGAGGCGCGGATTGCCGGGGAATAGCCCGGCGTCGGCGATACCGAGAAATTTGAAGGCGAAGGCAACTTCGAGAAAGCCCATCACCACCTTGACGGCATTGAGCCAACCGCCGCTCTTGGGCAGTTGCTTGAGCATTCCTGGGAAGAGCGCCAGCAGGAAAAAGGGTGCGGCGAAGGTAATGGAATAGCTGAGCGCGATGAGCAGCAATTTAGCGAAGCCAAAACTCGCCTGCGCCGCCGGGGCGAGGACGACGCCAAGTAGCGGCCCCGTGCAGGTAAAGCTCGTGATGGTAAAGGTCAGGGCCATGAAGAATGCCCCGATCAGTCCGCCCTTGCCCTCATGGGCTGAGGTGAAGCGCGTCAGGAAACTCGGCAACTCGATCTCGAACATACCAAATAGGCTCAGCGCGAACGTCATGAGCAAAAGGCCGAACGCCAGATTGAGCCAAACCTGACTCGCCAAAGCGATGATGACCGACCCTAGCGAGAGGACCGCGAGCGTCAGCAAGCCGACGATCGTGCCGGAATAGACCAGCGCCAATGGCACCGCGCTACCGTGTTTCTTCTCCGCCTGATGCAGGAAAAAGCTGACCGTCACCGGAATCATCGGGAAGACGCAGGGCGTGAACAGCATGACGAGGGCATAGCCCATGGTGGTGAAAATCAGGATCCACACATTGTCCGTGCCGCTGAGAGCGCCTTCTTGCGGCGCTGAGGCGCTCACGGGGTCTGTCCCCAATACGTTGCGCACACTATCCGGTATCGGCACGACCTCGATCGGTTTGTCGCCCCCTCCCCGGACTGCGGCGGGCGGCAAAACGGCGATGGTGTTGACGCCTGGGGCCTCGATCGGCTCGGGGACTACGACGAAGGGTACAGCAAATTTGAGCACACCCGGCAGGCAATTGTGTTCGTCACAGACTTGGAGACGAATCTCAAAGCGAAGTATTTTTTCGCCCAAAGAAGTTGTCGGTCCAATTATGAAGTCCTGTGAGATCTCAAAGAAGTCTTTATGCTCCAAGACGATGCCGCTTGTTTCCTCTTTGGCGAAATGGGGATCGCGTTCATAGAGCGCGCCGACCTTGTTCACTCCGTCGATCGGCTCGAACTTGATTTGATTTAGACCCGATTCTTCCTGATTCGCGGTCCGCCGTGTGAAGGGATAGGTGTGGTAGCCCTTTCCCGGAGTGCCGGTGATCGTGAGTGTGAAAGCTTCGCCGCGATTGAAATGCCATTGGTTCTGAGGCCATGGCTTGTCACGAACGGCGACGTCGACGCCAGACGCGGGATCATAGATCCATTTCGACGTTGGCGCGTCGGCAGTTTGGAAGGGATCGTACTGCGACAGCGCGATCCCAAATTTGATCCGTTCCAAAAGGGTGCGCTCGTTGAGCGAGCGTTGTTTCCCTTGCGCCAGCACGGGCGAGGTCGCCAGGAGCGCAGAGCGCGACGGCGAGAAATAGCGATACAAGTTTGCGCATCCGCTCGGTCCTCAGGCAGTCGATATTAAAAACCCTTACGATCCCACGGCAACCTTTGGCGCTTCGACGCCTTGCAATTTCAGGGTAGATATGGCCTTCGTCTTGAGATCGACGACGCGGATGCGATGGGCGTTGGTGTCGGCCACGTAGAGCTTGCCGTCGGCGATGCTTAGGCCGCCCGGCTCGTTGAAGAGCGGGCTAGTTAGCCAGCCTTCCGGTTCGCCGCCGAGGTAGGTCGCGCATTCGCGGCGGGCCGGCTGGAGCGTCTTGATTTTGCTGTTATAAGTATCCGCTATATAGATTTTGCCTTCGTACCAGGCGAGGCCGAGGGCATGTTGTAGCCGAACCTTATCGCCGACGCCGTCTTTGTCGCCGAAATCAAAAAGGCCGCGGCCGACCAGCGTATTGACATCGCCCTTGCCGTCAAGAGGCACGGAGCGCACCGAGCTGACTTCGCTGTCGGCCACATACAGATTTTTGCCGTCCGTTGCCAGACCGCTTGGCTGAGCGAAATTGGCGAAACCCAACGGTCCGTCTTTGATGTCCTCTCGGCCTGTACCGGCGTAGTTGCCTAGAAGATTCTTACCAAGATCGAGCGTCCAGATTTGGTGATGTCCGGCCATCGCGATGAACAGTGTGTTGCCGTGGAGCAGCAGATCCCAGGGACTATTGAGCCCGACGCCGAGCGGCGGCCCGGAAAACTCGCGCTCGCGACCCTGCTTTCCAGTGCCGGCGATCGTCTTGACTGTTTGAGCCTTGAGGTCGAGGGCGCGGATCAAGTGATTCTTGCGATCCGCGACGTAGAGAGTTTCACCTTTGAGAGCCATCCCCTGAGGGTCGTCGAACTGAGCTTTGTCGAACGTGCCATCGACGTAGCCCGGCTCACCCATGCCGCAGACGGCGAGCTTCTTGCCGTCGAGATCGGTGACGACGATGCGGTGATGCGTGCTGTCAGCAATGAAGAGCCGTTTGCTTGCGGCGTCGGCGAGAACTTTGCCCGGGAAAAAGAGCGGACTCTGGCCATTCTCTTGCCGGCGGGCCAGCTCGAACTTGCGTGGCTTGGTGTCGAGCGTCTTCTTCTCCTTGGCTTCTTTGATGAGCTTCTCGATCGCTTTATCCAGCGGCTCATAGAGACCTTCGCCGGCACCGCGGGCAACGATCTTTCCCTCCGGGTCGATCAAATACAACGTCGGCCACGACTCGACGCCATAGGCATCCCAGATGCGACGCTCGGAGTCGTTGACGACAGGATGGCTGATCTCGTAACGCAAGATCGCCTTGCGGATCGCTTCGGTAGACTTTTCCTTTTCGAATTTCGCGGAATGAACGCCGATGATGACGAGTTCATTGGGATATTTTTTCTCGAGCTTGGCGAGATCGGGCAGAGTATGAATGCAATTAATGCAGCAGAAGGTCCAGAAATCGAGAACGACAACTTTGCCTCGTAGATCTTTGATACGGATCGGTCCGGCGGTGTTGAGCCAGGCGGTACCGCCGGTGAATTCAGGGGCGTCGTCTCTGTCCGCGCTATTTGTGAAGTTCGGTGCGTATAAAGATAAAGCTTCTGCCTTGCTATTCGTGAAGTTCGGCGCGTAAAAGGTCCATGCGCCTGCCTTCGCCGTAAGTATACCCGCGTAAATCGTCAACAAAACGGCTCCAACGACAGGAAAAAGGATAAGCAGGATCAATAAACGTGAAGATAGGCCTCTGGATGGAGCAGGCGCCGGCGCGGTTTCTGCCAAGTCTGTCGATTGCGGAACGGGAGTCATCACCGGTCTCCTAAATTCACTTCGGCCGGGGAAGTAAGAAGCACTACCCGGATGCCGTGTCTATTGTAAGGGCGCGGCGACGCGAGGACACGGGAGAATTGATGCTGCGCATCGAAGGGACGTTTTTCCCGATCCGCGCATGTAGAGATGTGAACGTAGATCATTTTGCTCAGGGCTTGTCCCATACGTTCGCGCCAAGCCGCCAGGGCCGCTGTACCCTTTCGTCGCATCGGCTTCGGCTCGTGGCTTGACTCCTACTGTGCTGTTGTCGATTGCTCCGGCGTGTAGATCGTTATCTCCTCTGCCGCTACGCCCGGTCGCGGCTCGCTGCCGACCCGCCTGACTCATCGGACCCAAACAGCAGGGGGCTAGGATAAAGTCACAGGCTCGAAGTAAGCGCGTAGGGGCCGAGGAAATAAGCCAGCTGCATTAAATGTGGATCCAACGTTACTGCAACGTCAGATCCAGCCGCGCCATGAACGAGCGCTGCCGATCGCCGCGTTGATAGAGGTCTTCCAGCATCGTCTCCAGACTTGGAATTACCTTCTTGTTGTTCCACAGTACGGCCGTCGCCACGCGGACGGTGACCGGCTTCTCGAAATCGACCATGTTCTCGCCCTTGGGCGTGCGGCCGAGCCAAATGGTAACTTTTTTGACGCCGTGGATGGCTAGCGTAATCACATTGGTAGAGGGATCGATGCGGGCGTGAAGCATGGCCGGCGAAACTTGTGGCCGCCAGCCTGTTGCGGTGTTGACGCTGCGTTCGCTGATCTCATCGGTCGCGAGCCAATAAAAGCTCTTGTCCCCTTGCCGCATGGTGGTGAATTCGTTTCCTAGATTGGTGCGATTGCCGTCTGTTCCAAGCTGGCGCGACGGGAAAGCCCGGCGTTTATCGCGCATCCAATCGAAGAGGTTCGGCAGCTCGCCGCCAAACCATTCAGCCGCCCGGCCCTTGTATTGCACCCAGATCGACGGATAGCCGCGCGTACACCAGATCTCAAACAGGTCGCGCGTATCCTTGTTTGGAGCCCCGGTCTTATCTCCCGTGACCACGTAAAACGGCAGGTATTGAGCATTGCGATAATAACTCTTCACAAACATCTCCGGCCCGGCACCCATCGGCATGATGCCGGCGAAGAGATCCGGATGGGCTTGACCAACATCCCAGGCCATCAAGCCTCCCTGGCGCAAGCCAAAGAGGAAGACGCGGTCGGAATCGACGTTATAGCGTCGACGCAGGTCGCCAAGCGTTTCGAGCACAGTGTTATGTTCCTTGTTCGTGAAGCCATAGCTTCCCGAAAAGCCCGTATTCCATTCCGGCGCGACGAGGATATATCCTTGATCGGCGGCCATCGGGGCGAAGCGTTTTAGTGTGTCGGTCACCTTTTCTTCCGAAGCGTGCAGGACCATGAGAACGGGATACGCCCGGCTGGGCCGATATTCGGGTGGAAGCTGCACAAGATAGCCGACGGCCGACCTTCCTTCGCCGAGGACGCGCTGCATCATGCCTTCCTGAATTTCGCCAAGCTCCGGAGGTGGCAGAAAAGGAATCAAGCGAGCAATCTCATCGATCGTCAGCGACGGGGCCTTGTCCTTTTGATAGGCCGCGAGAATCTCCTTCCGTTTCCGGCTCGACGGTTCGCGCTGGTAATCCAGAACGAGTTGCCGCGCTCGCCAGACGCGCAGCGCGACCTCCGGCTTGGTCTCAGCCGAGACGTCGCCGAGCAACCAGCCTGTGGCCGCCAGGGATAAAAGCTGATCGGCTGATAAGTCCGGTTTCTTCCCCGCCGCCTTCTGCCGTTCCGCCTGGGCGGCCTGGCCAAGAAATGTTTCGAGCCGGCTGATGGCGTCGGGATGTAATTCCTCTTGGATTGATTTTGCCATCGCCAAAAGCGTCTCACGGTCCGGAGAGTCCGGCTTGAGTTCATTCGGCAAAGCGGCGAGGTATTTCGTTATCTGCGCCTGGCGGTCCGCGATCGTCTTCAAGTCCGACTTCAGCTCGCTCATCTCGGAGGACGTTTTTTCGTCTGCGTAAACTCGCGGTGGGGCTTTATCCACGCCGATCAGGCGGCTCGAGCCAATCGCCCGGTGGCGGTGTCGCCCCGGCGTATTTGATGAAATAGGTATCCAAGAGCTTTCGGGCTCGATCGCGCTGGCCGCCGACGATGAGCCGTTTGATTTCCTCGACGCCCTCACGCGCTTGCACAGCGCCGAGAGCCGCCCGGACCGATTCAATCTTCTCCGTGAAGCCTGGAATCTCCTCGTCGATGCGGCCTAGCTCGCGCTCCGCTTCGTCCAACCATCCCGTCTGGACGAGGAAGTCACAGATCTTCAACCTCTTGTCCAAGGTTTTCGCAGGCGCTTCGTCTTTCGCTGGTTTGTATTTGGTGTGTGTCTTCAGCATCGCGAGAACGCTTTTCGGGTTCATTTCCCGCGTTAAGTACAGGCTTGTCCAGGCAACGAATTTCGTACAATCGACGTAAGAGTGATAGGGCGACAATACAGACACTCTTTGTGGCAGTTTGACCTGGCGGACGCCGTTGTCGACGACGATGTTGCGTTCCCATTTATCGTTCCACTCCTCGGCCGAAACCACCGTGCCAAAGGTCGGCATCGGGTTCACTCCGATCAGGTCCAAGCGCTTGTCATTGACGGCCACCTCCATTTTTGTCGGCGATTTCCCTTCGACCAGCCGAACCTGCGCTGGGCTGAAATAAATTCGCCGCGGCACCTCATCGACCATGTAGAAGCCCTTGGGAACAAAAAAGGGTTCCTTGGTGCTCGGATCGACTTCCTCTTTCCCCTCGCGGCGAAGAGTTCCGTTGAGGACGGTGCCGTCTTTCAGGTAAATGAGATCGGCCTGAACTGGTTCTTCCGAAATTGCTACAAAAACGGCCAGGGATATAGCAAAACACGGGAGGCGGCAATACTTCAGCATTTTCATCGCTCCGTTCGCAACGCTTCGGTCGTCTTCATCGATCAGATCACACGGCAGGTTGGCACAGCAGGAGACGCTTCATTGTGGCTCTAAAACGAGTCTGCCGTCAAGTATCGGTTGAAATACGCACCAAATCGGAAGAGAATACGAGCAACACGCATCGTCAAGAATGCAACGTCGGGAGCGCGGGGCCAATGCCGATTCGATTTCGTTGCCAAAACTGCAGCCAGCTTATGGGCATCGCCCGCCGCAAAGCGGGTTCGGTCGTTCTTTGTCCGGCCTGTAAGCGCGCTCTGAAGGTCCCGCACGCGGATGATCCCGATTTGTCGCCGCCAGCAGCAGGTCAGCCGGCACTTCAAGCGAAGAAGGTCGTCGAGCCTGTTCAGACCAATCCGTTCGAGCGCAGCGATTTTCAGGTGCCGGAGCCGATCCGGGCGCGTGAGCCTCTGGGCGCACGACGGTCGCGGCGGAGCCTGAACCGCTGAACATTGATGTTGTGCCTGTCAATACTCACCGTGCGCCGTAGGCCCCCTCCGGGCGTAGTGCTCACGCCTGCGCGGGTCGCCGTTTTGACTGTTACCGTGCTAATTTTGCTCGCCCTTGCTTTTGGTCTCGGCGTCGTTGTCGGTCGTTCGCTGGCTTCTTGATTTTTTGGACTTCGCATGACGGCACCTACCTTGAACGAGCGCGCAAGCCGAGTAGTCGACGAGATCATCCGCAACGCCGACGACTTGCGCGTCGACGTTCACACGATCGGCGGCGCACGCGTCCTCGACTGCGGCGTCAACGCCGTGGGAGGAATGCGTGTCGGCCTGTTCCTTGCGCGGATTTGCCTGGCCGACCTTGCGGAAGTGTCGCTCTTGCCGCCTCGATCCGGCACAGACATGCCGATGGTCCAAGTCGTCTCGGATCAGCCGGTGCGGGCGTGCATGGCGTCGCAATACGCCGGCTGGCAAATCGCACATGGAAAGTATTTCGCGATGGGTTCAGGCCCGATGCGAGCGGCTTATGGCAAGGAACAGCTGTTTGATCGCATCCCGGGCCGTGAAACGCCGGACCATGTAGTCGGTTGTTTAGAGGCGAGCAAGCTTCCGAACGACGAGGTGATCGCGGAACTCGCCAAGAAACTGAATCGGCCCGCTGAGCAGATCACGCTCCTGGTCGCGCCGACGACGAGTCAGGCAGGCTTGCTGCAAATCGTCGCCCGTTCCGTCGAAACGGCGTTGCACAAACTCGATGAATTGAAATTCGATTTGAATCAAGTCGTTTCCGGCTTTGGCGTCGCGCCGTTGCCGCCCACGTCGCCCGATACGATCACGGCGATTGGCCGCTCAAACGACGCAATTCTCTACGGCAGCCAGGTTGTGCTAACAGTCCGCGCCGAGGATGCCGCGCTCGCCTCGATTGGCCCAAAAGTGCCGGCCTCGTCATCGGCCGCCTACGGGCAGCCGTTCGCCGCGATCTTTCACGCGGCCGGGGGCGACTTTTACAAAATCGATCCAATGTTGTTCTCCCCGGCCCGGATCGTGTTCCAAAATTGCACCTCGGGCAATTCCTTCGCATTTGGCCAAATCGAGGTTGATATACTCCGCAAATCGTTTTTCGGCGGAGGCGCGAGCTAATGCGCTTCGGCATTCTGTCGGGCGGAGCCGGTTGGCATGTGCAAGACCTCGCCCGCGCCGCCGCGGAGCTTGGCCATCGAACGGAATTGCTTGACTTTCGCCGCCTCAGCGCCGGCGCTGGCATTTGCGGCTACGATCTCGCCGGTTATGACTGTCTGATCGTCCGCACGATGCCGCCGGGGTCGCTGGAACAAGTCGTCTTTCGCATGGATCTGTTGCATCGGGCCCAGGCCCGGGGAATGAAGATCCTCAATCCGCCGCGCGTTCTGGAAACGTGCGTCGATAAATACCTGACATCGTCACTCCTCGATGCTGCTGGCCTGCGCGTTCCACCGACGATCGTCTGCCAGGACGCCGACGCCGCCCAGACTGCCTTTGCCGCGCTCGGCGGCGACGTGGTGGTCAAGCCGATCTTCGGCTCTGAAGGGCGCGGCATGGTCCGCGTGAGCGATGACGAAGTAGCCTGGCGGACCTTTCGCACACTCGAGCGGATCGGTGCCATTCTCTATCTGCAAAAATTCATAAGACATTCCGGATGGGATTTGCGCGTATTCATCCTCAATTGTGAAGTTCTAGCCGCCATGGAGCGACACTGCGCACGACGATTGGCGGACCAACGTCGCCCAGGGAGGCAGGGCCCGCGCTGTTCGGATCGGGCCGGACGAAACAAAGCTCGCGCTTCGTGCTGCCGCTGCGGTGGGTGTGACGGTTGCCGGCGTCGATCTGCTGCGCGGCCCCGAGGGCGAATGGTACGTGCTGGAAGTCAACGCCGTCCCAGGATGGCGCGCTTTGGCGCCGGCCACCGGAGTCGATGTAGCGACGGCGCTCATTCGCCATCTCGCCGCCGGAGTGCCGAGCTAATGCACGCGCCAGCCGACCTGGGACGGGTGGCACAGACATTCCTGTCTGTGCAGCAAAAGGCACATTCGTCGGTTCCGGCACAGACAGGAATGTCTGTGCCACCCGTCGGAGTCGATGTAGCGACGGCGCTCATTCGCCATCTCGCCGCCGGAGTGCCGAACTAATGCACGCGCCAGCCGACCTCGGATGGGTGGCACAGACATTCCTGTCTGTGCAGCAAAAGGCACATTCGGGTCGTGGCTGGGGTCGGTTCTCCGACCCCGGTTCTCAGAAGAAGCTTGGGCTAAACCGGGGTCGGAGTACCGACCCCGGCCACGACCATCTCGCCGCCGGAGTGCCGAACTAATGCACGCGCCAGCCGACCTGGGATGGGTGGCACAGACATTCCTGTCTGTGCAGCAAAAGGCACATTCGTCGGTTCCGGCACAGACAGGAATGTCTGTGCCACCCGTCGGAGTCGATGTAGCGACGGCGCTCATTCGCCATCTCGCCGCCGGAGTGCCGAGCTAATGCACGCGCCAGCCGACCTGGGACTGTTCGCCCAGCTTGCTTGCGTTTGGGAGGCGACCTGCGCAAGCCGGGAAATGTACATCGGTATGCGAACTTTGTGGATACGAGTTACCTCGATTTCGTCGTAAGCGCCGCCGCAATCGGCCCAGTCATCGCTTTGGCGGCTGAGCGAAGTGTCGGCTACATGATTCTCGAGGGTATACGGCAGACAAAAAGGGTGACGATGAGCAACACGAATCTGGGCATTCTATTGCTGCTCGCGCCCTGGCGAAAGCGGCGAGCCGCGCTGCCGATGCGGCCGGCGTTCGGAGCAAATTGGCGCCGGTACTCGATGAAATCGACATAGAAGATACGGATACGGTTTTTCAAGCGATTCGATTGACCAAGCCCGGCGGCTTAGGGAATGCTCCAGAGCAAGACGTCATCGCCAGGCCGACGATGCCATTGCGGCAAGTCATGGGGCTGGCGCAGACGCGCGACTGGATAGCGCGGCAATACGCCAATGGTTTTCGAGAGGTCTTCGAGGAGGCTGTTCCCGCAATCCGTAGGGGCCAGCAACGAACCGGATCGACCGAGGCCGGCATAATTCTCGGTCATTTGCACCTCATGGCGCATTACCCCGATACGCTGATCGTGCGCAAGCGTGGCTTCGCGGAAGCCGAGGAGTCAGCGCGCCGCGCTCGAGCCGTTTTGGAGTCGCGCTGGCCGGAGACTGTGCAAGGCCGTCGCGCGTTCGCGGAACTCGACTCCTGGCTCCGCGCCGTCGGTAACCAAAGAAATCCCGGAACGACGGCCGACTTAATCGCCGCCGCTCTGTTTGTGCTGCTATGCCGCTACGAGATTTCAGTGCGAATGCCGTTCGATATGGTGGTGCGCGCCAGGTCAGCCCTAGAATCAAAGCGGTGTCCATGCCCTGTTTGCCTCGCGCCTGGAAATGCCATGACGACGGAACGATTCAAAGTTCACGTGACGAAAGATCATCTCGTGTTCTGTTCGGGACATTTTATCTCGTATGAGGGCGACAAATGCGAGCGGCTGCACGGGCACAACTATCGCGCCGCCGTCGAGATCGAGGGCCCGCTCGACGCGAATCACTATGTTTTTGACTTCATCGCGTTGAAGCAACGGACCCGCGCGATTACGGATGAACTCGACCATCGCATGATGCTGGCGACGCGCAATCCCTTTATCTTGGTCGACGAACGCGAGCGCTCGATCCATGTTCGCTATCGTGACCGCGAGTGGTTGTTCCCGCGCGAGGACTGCGTGCTATTGCCGATCGAAAACACCACGGCGGAGTTGCTGGCACGCTACATCGCCAAGCGCCTCCTGGACGTTCTGGCTCAACAGCATCAGTATCGCCCCGAGATTCTGCGCGTCGAGGTGGAAGAAAACGTGGGCCAGTCGGCTACTTGCGAGATCCGTTTATAGATATTTCAGCACGTCATCAGGTGTCAGGCGGTTGCTACGCAACGCCGAGCCGATGAGAACGCTTTGCACGCCCCGCGCCTCGAGTCGCTTGAGATCCTCCCCATCACGCACCCCACCGCCGACGGCCGCCGCTACCCGCGGCATTGAGGTAAGGAGCCGCTCCACCAAGATATCCGTGCCGACGCCGTTATTCATACCGACGCGAGCAAGGTCCAAAATCAACAGTCGTCGCGCGCCGAGCGCGACGGCCTGCGTTGCAAGCGCCGACGGCTCTGGTGAATCCCATTCGCTAAGGTCGCCGAGACATTGGCCGTTTTTGAGATCCAGCGAGAATACCAGCCGATCTCCAAATTCGGCAACGAGCGCCTGAAGCACGCCTGGCCCGGAGATCGTTTCCAATCCAGCGACGATCGTTCCAGCCCCGGCTTCGGCGATTCGGCTCGCATCGCGGAGGTCACGTACGCCCGCATCGACCCACACATCAAAACCCGCGGCCCGCAACTCGGCGAATGTGTCAAGTTGCGGCGGCGCTCCGGCGATCGCGTCGAGATCAGCCAGGTAAAGCCGATTAATTCCCCAGCGCGATCGAAAATCTTGAGCCAGGGCCACCACGCCAGCGGCCCCAGCAGCGCAATTGGGAATCGGTTTGTACGACGCTCGCTCGCCCGCGATAGCGATTACGGGCCTACTGGCCTGGATGTCGATGACGGCAATAATCTGCATAACGCAGGATACTCAAGACAGTTTCAGAAGCTCGCCCAGCGCCACTCTGGAACTCCGGCGGCTTTTTCTTGCAAACCACATCAGACAGATACGAAACCTACTCACGTCGACTCTAACATATCCGGAGTCTGCTCTCGCTCCGTGCCTTTGACGGCTTCCGTGTCTCTCAGGAGATTCTAGATGCTCAGGACTTCGCGCCGTGGATTTACTCTCATCGAATTGCTGGTGGTGATTGCCATCATCGCCGTGCTGATTGGCCTATTGCTGCCGGCGGTTCAAAAAGTGCGCGAGTCCGCGGCACGTACACAGAGCATGAACAACCTAAAACAGATGGGGTTGGCCATTCAGCAGTATCACGACGTCATATTATATTTTCCACCCGCCTTCGTCGATTGGGATCGTGGCAACAATCCAACGTGGTACAACAAATGCGGCTCGACCCATTATTATATTCTACCCTATATCGAACAGAGCAGCCTGGCGGCTCTGACGCCCAACTATTTCTGGTCGGTTTACACGCATCATAGTGTGAGCACCTATATCAATCCCCTTGATCCGTCGGGCACTGGCCAGGTCGACGGGCAATTCCTTGATTACGGCTCCAGCTACGGCGTAACCGGCTACGCGGCCAATCTTCAGGCCCTCGGTTATTATTTCACGACGACGAACAACCAAATCAATCGAGTTGCCAACATTCGCGATGGTATGACGAATACGATTTTTATGGCCGAGAAACAAACCGTCTGCCAAAACGCGACTTATATGAACGATTACACGGGTGATCCAAATTATTACAATATCTGGGCCTATGGCCGCACGTCTTGGAAAGAATGGAACCCCGTCTTTGCCTATCAATTGACCGGCGCCGCTTCCAAATTCCAGGTCCAACCGATATGGACCGGTCCCGGCGCTAATTGCGATCCTCGTCTGCCGACTGCGATCACTCCGGCCGGCTGCGTTGTCAGCATGGGCGATGGCACCGTGAGGATTGTCAACACGGGCATCGATCCGAACATCTGGTGGGCCGCCTGCACGCCAAACGGTGGCGAGGTCCTTGGGTCCTTTTAATTAGAATTCGTCGACACATTTCACCTTGAGACGCGACGCCCATGCGTCGCGTCTCAAACGTATTACTTCCATTGTGAGTCCTACCGAATATGTCTAAAACGCTCGCATTTTTGTCTATAGTCTTTGTCATCCTTGCCGGTGGCTGTGGCGGTCAACGCGGTCGCATATCCGGCACAATTCGATATCAAGGCAAGCCTGTGACGAACGCAACGGCAATTTTTATGGCGTCGGATAATCAAACCTATCCTGTACGTTTGAAGGACGATGGCAGTTATCAAGTGGCTTCGCTGCCGTATGGCCATATAACCGTGAGCATCCAGGGCGACCTGGAAAAGGTGGCGCCGGCGCCGCCGCCTGGGAAGGCTGGAAAAAAAGAGGACGAAGCCACGGCGAAGATGATCGAAGAGGACAGGAGCAAAGGCCGCAAGCCGGCTGACCTACCGTCTAACCCCAAGCCGCTGGCCTCCATTTCGGCGATCCCGCCGCTGTATGCGGATCCTAAACAGTCCGGCCTTGGCTTTGATCTCACAAGCCCCGATCAAGATTTTTCCGTAGATCTGAAATGACCGCATAAAAATTTGCGAAGCCAATTCGAGCAAGCGGAGACACCTATGTCGATAAATCGCCGAAATATGCTGGCTGGCTTGGCCGCCTCGGCAGCGGGCCTCGTCACGTTGCCCGCACCCGCGCGCGCCGGCAGGGAGGCCAAACGATCCTTGCGCGTAGCTTACCTGACCGACTCGCATTTGCCCACTCCGCCCGGGCAGAACGAAAGAATGAAACGCGCTCTCGATCAAGTGCTGGGTCAAAAAGACAAGGCCGACCTATTTGTGTTCGGCGGTGACAACGTCATGGCAGTGGACGGCTCGCGAACCGCGGAAGAGGCCGCGAAAGCACAATTTACCAATTGGTCGGAACAAGTGCTGTCCCGACTCAAAACGCCGTCGCTGAGTGTTATCGGCAATCACGACATCTTTTGGAACGACGCGAGCGCCGCGACGCCACGGGACCCTAAAGCCCGCGCGATCGAGACCTATGGCATGTCCGGCCGATACTACGCCAAAGTTGTTGGCGATTGGAAATTCATTGGGCTCGACACATTTCACAAGGATGGCTGCAAGATCGATGATGAGCAATTCCAGTGGCTCAAAACCGAGCTGGCCGACAAGTCTCGGCCTGTGCTCGTAATCTCACACGCCCCGATCCTGACGGTAACGAGCTACTTTGAATCCAAGGTCGAGGACAAAGGCAAATACAACATCCCTTCCGGATGGATGGTCGCCGAGACGGCCAAGCTCAAAGAGTTGTTCCTCGCCAGTCCCCACGTCAGGCTTGGCTTGAGCGGGCACATGCACCAAATCGATCGCGTCGAATACCAAGGCATGACCTACGTTTGTGGCGGCGCGGTCAGCGGCAACTGGTGGAATAAGACCAAATATATAGGCTTCGGACCAGCGTATCTGATGGTCGACCTCTTCAGCGATGGCAGCTTCCGGCATGAGACCGTGTTTTGGGAATGAGGCTTGACTTGGGCCTAACAGACTAAGGTTGGTAACAACCCGAATGTTAGCCGCATTCACCGGAATGCGGCAGCGCTGGAGGGACCGCCGCATTCCGGCGAATGCGGCTAAAACAACGCGACGGAAACTCGCGGCGAGTTCCGTTCTAAGCTCCGCCGTGGCCAACTCACCTTGCATTCTTGCGCCCACATCTTATACACACTCCTTGGTCGGCATTTGTAGGCCAGGGATGCTTATCGCGATGGATCGTTCGGGAGGTCGATTTTGCTGGGTGCTGGTTACTTTATGTACGCTTCCCGGCTGTCTCACAACTCCCGCCAAGCCGAATCATCCGGATCAATTGCCGTCGGCTGCTGATTTGACAAAGGCTACTGATAAACCAGGTGGTTCGGGCTCCCTGGCAAAGAATGAGCCGCCGAAAAGTAAGCTTCAATTGGTTCCCTTCGAATCGACGCTCACTTCCACGATGCGCGAACAACAGCCCGCCGCAATTCGTTTGAAGGAGATCGGTCCCACGACGGTTACCGTTGGCCAGGAGGCCGGCTATGCGTTGACTTTGACCAACGCTGGGACGATTCACGCCCAGGGGCTCACCGTTCGCCTCAACATTCCGTCAGGCCTGCTTTACTCTCGGTCTGATCCGCCGGCGATCGTCGATGCCGATCAATTGGTTTGGACGGTAAGCGATTTACCGGGCGGCGCGAGCCGCGAGCTAAAGGGCTATTTTCGAGCGGAAAGAATCGGCACCACGGCAAGCCGAAGCAATGTGACGACGCTCGACGGGCAGCGTGATACAAGTGAGATCGCCATTGTCGTCGCCGCCCCGGCCGTGCCAGCCCTGCACGTAACGGCCTCCGGGCCCGCGAAGGTTGACCTGGTGCGACGCGGGGGCAATACCTCGGCCGATCCAATTCCCTTCGCCTTCGTCGTGAGCAACCACGGCAACTCTTCAGCGAAAAACGTCGTCCTGCACGCGGAATTCGACTCCGGCCTAAAACATGCCACCGGTCTCAATCCACTCGAATTGGTCCTTGGTACCTTGGCGGCGGGCGCGAGCCGAAGCGTCTCTTTGCCGCTCGCGCCGGACCGGGGGGGTAGCTATCTTTGTCGCGTAAGCGCGCGGGCCGACGATACGGCAGACGTTCGAGCCGAGCACAAATTGATCGTACTCGAATCCGCGCTGACCGTTCGCATTCAAGGACCGACGACTCGGTATGCCGGTCGCCCAATGCAATGGGACATTGAGGTAGGAAACGCCGGAGACCAGCCTCTCACGAACGTTGTCGTGCGGAATTTTCTGCCGCCTGAGTTGGCTTTTGTGTGCGCAACCGACGACGCTCGGTTGAATGGCCGTGAGGTCGATTGGCTGGTCAATTTGAAGCCGGGCGAGCTACGGCATCTCAAAGCCACGACGACTGGACAAAAATTGACCGCGGGTTGCCGCAATCTGGTCATGGCGACCGCCGGTCAAGTCATCGACAGCAGTGGCAGGCTCGTCGCCGATGCGCGGCGCGGGCCGCCGATCGAAGCGCGGGCGGAAGCCAGCGTCAAGATCGTAGGTCTCCCCTCGGTCACCGCGAGAATCGTCAAAGGTGACGACCCTCTCGAAAAAGGTACAACGACGACTTACAAGATCTACGTTACTAACAATGGCTCCTTGCCTGCTGAAAAGGTGCGAATTATCTGTTCGTCCACCGAACAGCTCAAAATCACCAATGCGACTGGGCCAACGCAAAATCGTCGGGACGACCGTCGGATCGCTTTCGAGCCGTTGGCCACGCTCTATCCCAATCAAGCGGAACCTTTTACGGTGGAAGTTCAAGGCGTCCAGGCCGGCAGCGGCCGGCTTCGAATCGAACTGACGACCTCGACGATCACAGATCCAATCGTACAAGAACTGAGTACGACAATTCGCTAGTATCCCGAAGCGAAAGTTCGTTCAATAAACGCAAGTCGTGGCCGGGGTCGGTACTCCGACCCCGGCCACGATTGGTAGGGATCATAAACGAATTTCTGAGCAAGGACGCTAGTCGGTTGCTTCCTGAGACTGCACCGAGGCCGTATGTACTCTCCGCTGCGCCCTCTCCTGGCCTCGCCGAGTAATGGCGATATCAAAAAAAGCCTCGAGCGCTCATGCGCCGTCGGGTTTGCCATCGACCGCGTCCGCAAGGCTCTTACGAACTTTGTTCTGAACATGCCGTTTGATCCGAGTCGCTTGCGCTCGGCATTGACCGATGGCTTGCGCGATCCAACGAAGGAGCCAGCGCGGCTGTTTTCCTTGGGCTGGCTCTCTTGGCTCCTGGGCGAGTCGGCAGCGGCCGAATCCCTTTTGCAAAGTGCTCTGATACATTTCCAGGGGCGCGACGAAACCGAAGCTATCATCGAAACCGCCTACTGGCTGGTGCGTGCAGATGGGCCAAGAGCCGTCCCGCGCGCTCCAGGATTATGAAACGATATTGAAAGCGCAATCCGGCTCGCCGTGCGCCACGGCTTGGTATGTGGATTTGCTCTGGCGCAGTGGCCAAAGCGAGCGAGCGGAGCAAGTCTGGAGTTCGGTGCGCGCCAATCGCAAGGTCAGCCTGGGCGACGAAGGGCCGCTACTCGAAGCGAAGTCATTGCTGAACCGCGGCCACTATCAACTTGCCGAACGCGCCTTGGCAGAGGCCCGGCCCGGCAGCGGCGTTTTGCAAACCGAGCGTTGTCTGCTGCTGGCGTGGACGGCGTCCACAAAGGCCAAACACGACGAAGCGGCGGAGTGGCTGACCTGCTCGGAAGGTGGGCTCTACCCCGCCGCCGCACTGGAGGTCTGGCGCCTGTGGATCGGAAAAAGAGCCAAGAGCGAAGACGGCGCTTTGGTCCCCGAAGAAAAGCTCGCGCCCTTTCGCCCGGCAACCGAGGCAAACGCGCCAACGCGAGCATCGTTATCGGCCTGGCTGCTGCATCGTGCCGCTCTCGCTTTGCAAGCCGAGCGCACGACAGAAGCGGGCGAATTTCTCCAGCGTGCGTTAATCAACGATTCCACGGTAGCATCGTTACCCTTCGTTGCCGCGGCTCTCCCGGAAATGCGAATTCGGTCGTTCGCGACAGCCGTTGCGGAAACGCTCGGCCCGGAGCAAAATCCGATCGCACCGGCGACACTCACGGGTCTCGTGCGCCTATTGGAAGCCACCGACGCAGGCACCATTCTCCTCAAAGAGTGCCTCACGCGCGATAGGTCGCGCGCTACAGCGGCGCTAGAGACGTTGTTGGATCAGCCGTCGCTGCCGGCTCAGATCGCGCACCACTGTGCATTACTGCAAATGCGTTCCGCCATCGACCTAGGGGAACGTGGGCAGACTCTCACTGCCGGGCCACATTGGCGGCTCGCCTGGCGCTGCTGGATTTCGTTTCTATCATCGTCGCTGGCCGAGAATACGGCCGTGGACCCAAACCTAGGCCGTCTCCTCGATTGGCTTCTGTCGCAGCATCGGGTCCGCATCCGCGACCGTCTCGCCTCCAGCGATATCGATTCTGCTCGAAAGCATTGGGGAATCGTGCAGGACCTCAACTTTCTCGTGCAAGGCCACGATCCACGCCTGGCTGAAATGATTGCCGATCGCGTCCGCGATTTTCGCGAGGATTTGGCGACCGAGTATATCCTGGCAACGCGCGAGGCCATGCGCGTCGGCACGATCGCCGAGGGCATGCGCGCCGACTACGAAAAAGGGCTCAGCTTTCTCCGCCGACTACTCAGTCTCGATCGCACCAACATCCGCTTGCTGACTGCGCTCGTCGAGATTTGCAACGAATGGTTTTTCGATCTCTATACTCTGGGACCTGGTCCGACCTTGGCCGAGCAGGTCGAGCGGTTCACGCCGTTTGCCACCCAGCTCGCGCGGATCATCGAGAATGCACCGGGCGAATTGGCGTCGCGGTCGGCCCTGTCTGATTACTTCAAGGTCCGCGGATTCGTCGCGGCCGATACTACGCAACGCCTCCGCCATTACCATGAGGCCTTGCATCTTCAACCCTGCAAATGAAAACGTGCGCCAGTTACTTGCGGAGATGGAGAAAGCGGAGGAGTTCGGGTCATGAAGCCAGGCGACAATCCCTTTGAAATCCTGCGCCTCGATCCGTGCTCCACGGAAGCCGAGATCGTCGCCCAAGCCGGCCGGCTGCGCCAGCGCTGTACCGAGGAAGAGCAGTTGACGAGTATACGGCAAGCCGTCCAGGCCTTGACCAGCAGCGCTGAAGAGCGCGCGCTTTGGGCGCTGCTTACGCATCCTGTTCCCGAGTATGTCTCGCCGACGCTTGATCGATTTATCGCCGCCTTTCGGCGTCCGCCGGGGCCGCCTGACGTGCTAATTCAAGAGCTGATGGCGCGAGCGCTGGAGCTGGCTCCAGAGTTTTTTGCCCAGCCGCTGTCAGCGAGCGCGGAAGCTGAGATTCGGGGGCAATTTGCTCAGATGGAGTGGCGGAATTTGATGCGGACAATGACGGGGTGAGCAACTTTACTATCTAGCGAGTGTATCCTGTTTTCAAGAGCCGGGAGCGTCAGCGACCGGAGCGCATTGCACTCACTCTAACACTCTCCGGTCGCTTACGCTCCCGGCTCTTGAAGAGAAAATACTCCGGTAGCTGTTACGCTCCCGGCATCACTTCTTACGTTTCAACTCAAAAACCACGTTGCCGTTTGGCTTGCCATCGTTGTAATGGGTCCATTCGGCCTTGAGCGTGTCCTTGTCGACGAAAGTAAACGTCACGGAATGCATGTGAAAGTCTTTGTCCGACTTCATGTTCGTGGCGTGGGTGAACTCAAATGCGACCTTGTTGCCCTCGCTCTTGTTCTCGGCCTTCATGCAGGGCTGGTTGCCGATCGCGCAATAGTGCGTCAGAATCAGTTTGTCGCCATCGGGGTGAATCACGGAGATCATTTCGTTGTCGGTGTCGGGCATGATCGTCTCGACGACAGCGCTGCCATTGGACGTGACTTTGTACTTCACTTTGAAGTCTGGCCCTTCCTTGCCGTCATGCGAGCCCTTGCCGATCCATTCGCCGGCCAGCTGTTTGAACTGGTCAAACTGGGTCGTCTTACCTTTTTCCTTAGTAGAGTCTTTTTTGTCTTCGCGGGCACCGGCGGGCAGAGCCACCAAGCCGCTGAGTAGAACCAATAGCGCGACCACACGAACTTTCATGCTTGTTCCCCTTCGACAACCTTTGGTCTGGATTCGCTATCGCAGAAACCGACGACGAACCCGGCAATGGCGCCGAACGTGGCGCCAAGCATAGCCGAGTATACCATGCCCGGAGACTGCCAGTTGGCCATCGCCCCAAGGACAGCCCCAATGATCGAGCCGCTCGCAAGTTCGCCGAGCGCGCGAATGATACTAAATCGATTCCCAGGGGTCGGCAATGGTTTGACCTTCTTGAAGACCGGCACAATTATGGGCTTCGGAGCGACTATAGGACCCAGCTGCAGGACGGGCAGTCTCTTGTCGGAATTCTTGAGGAAATGCTTGTGAAACAGCAACCACGGCAAATAAACCAGGACGCCAACAACCGCGAAGGGCAAAAGGCTGGCAGCGATGCCGAAAACGATGGGAACAACGAAAAGGGCGGCTAATCCTAACAGCGAAAAGAACGCCATCTTCCCGAAGGCGAACGCGACCAAGTTGAACGGATTCATGACAGGTATCTCACAGGAAGGGGAGAGGCAGGACGCCACTATACCCGTTATTCGTCTGCCATCGCAAAATCTTGCCGACTTTTCAAGAATGCAATGCTCACGAGACGTTCGGCATCTCAAGCTACCCTGTCCTTCATATGGGGCCTCAGCGCTGAAGCTCCGAATATATCGTCTATCACTTCAAGTCTCGCATAAGCATATGCCGATGCCACTTGCTTTAGCTATTTTATAGGATACACTCTACCGAGCCTTCCTAGTTTTCCGTCCCATTCCCTAACCGATCCGTGCGATTCGTTTCGCTACGTTCCGGGGTGCGGAAGGATCCCGACCTTCTCTGCTCCCTTTATTAAAGCTTTGGCCTCAGGAAAAACCGAACCTGCGATCGCCGTTTGTAGCGGCTAGCGTCCATTTTTGTCTTCAATTGGGAACGGCCGAGAAAACATCGGCCATTTGATTAGCGGGGCCTGAAGATGCTTGCAAGTCGTAAATTCTTTTGATGCCTTCCTTCGATACCTTCGGTCCACTTCTTCTCATTCCTGGCCGGATCCGCGGAGTTGACTTTCCGGTCCAGGTCATTCAGATAGATAGGGCTCCATGGACATCATGAATCGCGGCTCTGAAGTGTGGCAACGCCTTTTTTCCAAACAAAAAGTCGACAAAAAACGAGAAAAAAAGCGGGTAAGAAAGATTCGCTATCTAAGGCCGGTCATCGAATACCTCGAAGATAGGACACTACTATCAACGAGTCCCGGCCAGCTCGGCGCGATCTTGGCCCCGGGAATCGCAAATCTCGCGCTCATTGCGCCACAACAGCTCGTCCCGTCGACTTCGTCGAATGCCGGGATTAGTTCGGTCGTTAACAGCGCGGCTGCCACGAGCGTGCCGACAGCTGTCTCGTTGTCATCCTTCGCGGCGTATGTCGCTAGCCAACCCGCGGCGGCGAATGTCGTGATCGTCGACCCGGCCGTGGCGAACTACCAGGCGCTCATCAACGGTATCGGTGGGTCGCTTAATGACAGCAGCGCTTCTACGTCTAACACGGCCGCTGCCCCCGTTTCGTTGGAAACGACGCCTTCAAAAGCTGCATCGTTGCTCCGAGTTTCGCGTATTGGAACGACGGATATCGTAGTACTCAGCGCCGGCGCCGAAGGCATTCAGCAGATCACGGAGATATTGCAACCCTTTCACAACCTGCAATCCGAGCAATTGTTGTCGCACGGTGCGGCTGGGACGTTGCTCCTTGGCGGGGCCGTGTTAAACGACTCTACGCTGCACCAGAACCAATCGCAGATTTCGGCGTGGGGAAAGGCGTTGCGGCCGGGCGGGGATATTCTTCTCTATGGGTGCGATGTAGCCCAGGGTTCGGCTGGCGAGCAATTCGTACAAAACCTCGCCCGGACCATTGGCGCTCCGGTCGCCGCGAATACTCAGGCCACCGGCGGTACAGCGTTCGGCGGCGACTGGAACCTTGACTACACGACCGGTTCAATTCAGGCCCGGCCCATTTTCACAGCTGCGGCTGATTCTTCTTATCATGGCGTTCTCGGGCTCGGCACCGACCTGAAATCCTATTTCCAAGACCTATTGGCCTCCGAATCCGCCAGCTTCACTCAGACCGAAACGATCGCCAGCGCTTCGATTGGCGGCTTTGTCCAGCTTAACGGCGTTACGCTGACCGAAAACGCAACCTTATCAACCGGCGGCGTGTGGAGCGGCTCGGTCGGTATCTCGGTGACATCCGCGACCCTGTTTCCCGGTAGTAGTTTTAGCACAGCGATCAATTCCAATGTTCAAAACACACCGGCATTGACGGGCGTTTTCACGATTGGGGCCACCGGGGCGGATTTCGCTCTGAGCGTCCCCTCTACCGCAAGCATGGTGACCAATGTTGGCGAAGCACTGGCTATCACCGCCAGCAACGTGAACTTCACCTACAATTCCAATACCACAACCGCGCAGACGCTCGCCACGATACAGACCGCGACGGTTTCGTCACCGCAGTTCGCTTCGATTCCGACGGCGACCCTTAGTAACTTCGCGATCCGGACAGATGGCTTCAGCTTCGGTGGCCTTTCTCTTAGTTCCGCGGCTGGAAGCAGCCCGAGCATTGGCAGTTTTCTGACGGCGTCTTCTGTTGCTCTTACCGCTTCAAACTTCAACGTCTCCTTCGGCACTACAGCGAGTCCGACCCCGTCGTTGACGGGCACGGTAGGCGTGACCCTCGCCGGGCTACAACTCTACCCGATCGGGAATATCGTCCATCTCCAGTCGAGCTCCGTGACTGCCGCATACAACTTCGGCAATTTCGACGGCACCGATCCGACCGGACAACTAACGGTGACCATCTCCGGTTTCCAGTTGACCATGGGCGAGGCGCTCCAATTGTCGGCTGGCACTTCCAATGTCGTCCTAACGCCCGATCAGCCAACATTGGCAACGATCCCAAGTTTGACGCTTACTTCCCCAGAGTTTAGCGGCCTTGGAACGTTTTCGGTTAGTAATTTACAGCTTTTGCAAACAGGCTTTACCGTCGGAACTTTTGATTGGTCAAGTAGCGGAGCAGTTACGATCGGCAACGGCGCCCTCCAATTCAATGGCGTGGCCGGAACGACGACCCCGGCATTGACCGTCAGCTTGAGCAACTTCGCTCTGCAATACGGCCAGATTCCATCTGTCAGTGGTTCGATCTCTTTCGCCGGAGCCGGAGGAGTGCTTTTCCCCAATGTGCCGCTACTTAATATTTCGCTAGGGGCTGTGTCCGGAACGTTCGTTTTCAGTAGCACCTCGGCTGGAATCCTGAATGCACAGATCTCCAACCTTGATATTTCTCTGGGCGATTTGCTGACGATCGATCTCGGAAGTGTGGATTTGACGCCAGCCGAGAGTACGATGTTCAGCGCTAGCAACGTGACCGTAACCGCCAATCTCTTCAGTGGCATGTCATTGACGCTACCCAGTTTCAGCCTGACGCAAACCGGCTTCAGCATCTCCGGCGCTGATTTCACGACGAATTCCGCCGTCAGCATTGGTAATTTTCTGACGATCGCGGGTGTGGCGATCGATGTTAACAATTTCACGTTGAATACCCAGGATACGCCGAAATTCACGGCCTCCGTCACGCTCACGCCGGGCACGATGACGTTGTTTCCGGGAAGTAACTTGGTTACCTCTACAATTACAGGATTAACGGGAAGCTACGATTTTTCTGGAGCCAATTCGACCGGTCAGCTAAGCCTCTCGGCGGGCACAGTCTCGTTGTCTCTCTTCAATCAGGTCACGCTTACTGCCAATACAGTTTCGTTCACGCCCGACCAAAGCACATTGACGACGATTGGCACTGCCACTCTTACGCTGCCGACCCTAAGCAGTTTAGCCGTTACCGTGACAGGTTTGGCAATTCAGCGTACCGGCTTCACGATCGTCTCGGCGTCCGCGACCCTGGCCAGTAATCTGACTTTGGGCGGGCTGTTGACACTGACAACGCCGTCGGTTTCGCTGGCCAATATCTCCTACACTGTCGGCGGCACTCTGAGCGGCGAGGTCGGTTTCTCGGGCGGGGCGAGTTTGCAGTTTGGCTCAGCGCTTAGCGCGTCCGTAGCTTCCGTGAGCGGCGGCTACAACCTCGCTACCGGAGTGTTATCCCTCGCGCTCTCGACGTTCGGCTTGAATCTAGCTGGATTCGCCAACGTCTCCGCTTCCACAGTGGCGCTTCTGTATACGCCGCAGTCCGGTGCAACGCAATCGGAAATCCAGATCGGGGCCACTGGCGTTGAAGCGTTCATGGGAACTGGTACAGGATCGGGTCGCGTCGGCGTGGATTTGACCGGTGGGACAATTGCTTCGGTCATATTCAATTCAGCCGGCACAATTACCTATGCTCTCGATGTTACAGGGACAGCCAACATCCTGGGACTGCCGGCAAATACGATAAGTGTAACTCTGGGGGCAGTCGAATTCCGAAAGAATACCGCCGGCGCGGTATCCACATCCGTGACGGTGGGCTCCGCATCGGTGCCGCTCAATTTCACGGCAAACGAAACTGATGCGCTCGCCACGGGATTCAGCATTTCCGTTAGCAGCTTCGCCTCTATTACCGGGGATTTCGGCTTTTCCGAATTCACGGCCTCCAGCCACACTTACTTGGCCATCGGCGCGGAAAACGTAACCGCGGCGGTATCGGCCGGTGGCGTAAGCGTGATGGCTGGTGGCGCAAGCTTGGGCCTCCTCATTGATACAGGCACGCCAAGCAACTATGCTCTGGTGGCCAACGGCGGGACGGATAGCTTGACGGGAGTTACAGGGTTAACACTTTCGGGTACCGGCTTGACAGTTCGCGTACGGCAAGCACTTGATCCATCTACCCTGACTCTACCCACGGGCGTCGTAACGCCTGATGGGACGGTCAACTTCGATTTCTCGAACCTAGGATCGGGAACGGGTAATGTAACGGATGTGGAGGGAACTGCGACCCTCGCGGTGACGAACTTCGTTTCGATCTCAGGCAGCTTTGGTTTTCAGCAGTTTTCCGATGGCGGAGCAACTTATCTGGCTGTCGGAGCATCCGGCGTCAATGTCGTGTTGGGGAATAGCACGACCAACGTGACCCTGAGCAATGTCAATGTTGGGCTGATAGTCAAACCTGGTATCAACGGTGCTGGAGCCACATACGCCCTTGATGCGACCGGTAGTAGCGCAACCCTGAACGGCGTAACCGATCTGACCTTGAGAGCCACGAGCCTTCTTGTTTTGGTTCGTAACGGTCTTGATGTTTCCGGCGATAGTAACATTCCAACATCCGTCCAGAGTCCGGCCGGTGCCGTCACACTGGACTTTAGCGGCCTGGGCTCTGGCACGACTAATGTGACCGACATTGAAGCGAATGCAACGCTCGCTGTCAACAATTTTGGCTCATTGACTGGCGACTTCGGTATTCAATCGTACAAGGATGCGACCACAGGCGCCCAGCAAATAGCAGTGGGCGTTACACAGTTGACTGCGGTGCTCGGCACGAGCACGACAAACGTGACACTCACTGGCGCAAGTCTTGGCCTAGTGATCGTACCAGGATCCACGGGCACCTCGGCGACTTACGCCCTGGAGGCGACCGGCGGCAGCGCGAGCCTGAACGGCATCACGGATCTTTCGCTGACGGCGACCAATTTAATGGTAAAGGCGCGCGAAGGATTGGACCTCTCTGCGGCCAGTGGCTTGCCTGTCGTCCAAACTTCGGACGGCAATATCACCTTGAACTTTAGCGGCCTGGGATCTGGCACGACCAACCTATTTGACGTGGAAGGAAATGTCAGTCTCACGGTTGCGAACTTCGTCACTTTGTCCGGCGCCTTCGGCTTCCAGACTTACACCAATGGATTGGACACCTATCTGGCGGTAGGGATGAACGGCAGCATCACATTATCCGACGGAACCGATTCTCTGGGTCTTTCCAATGCAAGTATCGGGGTTCTGGTACATCAGGACCATACAGGAGCGACGACGTACGCCCTACAAGCTAATGAAGGCGTAAACCCCGCATTGACGACGTTCCATGGCCCTGCCAATCTCGTATTGAGCGCGTCGAACCTGCTGGTCCTCGCGGACCGCGGCCTAGACCTGACGACTTACCCCAGCGGCGTGCCGACAACGATCGCTGTGCCAGCCGTTACTTCACCGACTACTACGGAAACGGCGACCCCAAACTTTGGCGCTGCGACTACGATTACCCTCGCCCACGCCGTCAATCAAAACACGCTAGTCGTGACCGCGACGCCGATGGGTGGTGGCACTCCGGTCACGTTGACCTCGGGCACAGATTACACTCTGGGCACTGACTCCAACGGCAACACGAAGGTTCAATTTCTTTTGACGGCCGGAAACTTCGCCAGCGCTAATATCCAGGCCGCTGGCACGACGATCACCTCGACATACACTTATACGTTGCAAGCCGCGAACATCGCTCTCAATTTTGGCAGCCTGCCAGCGCATACAACGAGTGTTACGGAAATCGAAGGCAGCGCTTCCTTCAGCGTGGCCGGTTTCGCTTCACTTTCGGGCGACTTTGGTTTCGAGCTATTTAAGCCTCTGTCCGGGGCGTCAACGATTCTCATTGGAGCGACCAATGTCCAAGCAGTTTTAGGAACGGCGGATACCAACGTCACCTTCACCGGCGCCTCACTCGGCGTAATGATCCAGAGCGGCAAGTACGCGTTGGTGGCCAATGGCAGCACGGTCGTTCTCAATGGGGTTTCCGACCTCTCTTTCAGCGCAAGCTCCTTACAAGTTGAAGTCGAGCATGGCCTGAATCCGGCAACCGTCACCGGTGCGCCGACCAGCATTCCGACTCCCGGCGGATCTGTTAGCCTGGCGCCGCTCGCCACGCTTGGAGGAACGGATGTCACCGAGATTACAGGTACTGCGTCTATCGCTGTTGCGAACTTCATTTCATTGGCCGGTACCTACAGCTTTAGTGAATCAACTACGAACGATACGGACGGCAAAGGATCGACTACAAAAATCCTCGTCGGTGCCACCGGAATCACAGCTTTTGTTGGCACAAGCGGAGTGGGAGTGCAAATCACAGGGGCCGACCTGGGTTTGGTGATCATCCGCGATAGCGAGGCAACCGGCTCGACCTATGCCCTGCAAGCTTCAGCACCTTCTATCGCGCTCCTCGGTTTGCCAAGCGAGATTTCCCTCACCGGCGCTGCCAATGTGGCGATCAACACAACGGGCGCAGCGATTAACGAGACCATTCCGGGGACGACTCAGACCGTCTCCTTTGCCAGTGGCGCCAATGTCAAGACATTCGGCGGCAGCTTGACATTGACTATCGCTAGCGATTTCACCCTTACGGGAGACTTCTCTTTCACGAAAGCGGTCTCCAACAACATCTCGAAACTTTTGGTCGGAGCGGCCAACATCGCCGCTCCCACGCTCACCGCGGACGGCGGAGCTGGAAATTTCAGCCTGAATAATGGCACGCTTGGGTTGGTCTTCTATACGAACACCACAACCAACGCGAGCCTCGGTTATGCGATGAGCGCCTCTGGCACGGCCACGGTATCGGGCGGCGGCTCGTCGGCAAGTGTGACTCTGACAATCTTGCGCAATACCACCACGTCGGCTCAGAGCGATACGGTCACTGTCGGTACCGCCACGATTCCCGTGGTGTTCACCGATTCTCAAAAAGGATCAGGCGCTACCGCGTTTCAGACCATCGTCGTCAGCAACGCCAGTCTAAATATCGATAACGGCTTAATTATCACGGCGACGAGCGGTACCAGCACCAATCCAACTCCCGGCGCGTCGAGTACGGCGTTGACCGGCGTCACGCTAACTCTTCAGGATCCAACGAGCAGCCAGGTCCTTTTCACAATCAGCGCCGGTTCCGCGACTTACACGACCTTCAGCGCCACGGTCACTGCCGGCGATGCCACGAGCAATGGGCTGAATGCGCGACAGGATCACCAGTCGTGGGCCAGCGGCGACAAGGATCTCGTGCTGACGAATGTCACATTCACCATTGGCAATTATGTGAGCTTTTCGGCGGATTCGATCGATCTGCAACATTACACATCCTCCGGTACAGTGGATGCTTTCCGATTCACCAATGTTACACTTGGGTTGCTAAACAATGGGGCGCCGATGGTGACCCTCACCGGCAGCCCGGAGTTTGACTATGTAACAGGTAGCACGCCGGCGAATAATGGGTTCAAGCTCGATCCTTCATCTCCGCCGTTCACGGGCTTTAAGTTCCTGGATCCCACCACATCACTGGGCCCAATCACACTGAAGGATCCAGCGATTGGCCTCAGCAACTTCTCATTTGCCCTGAGCGGTCAGCTCTCCGCTACTGTCACACTTTCGGCGACGACGGCAACAATCGGTACTTCGAGTTCCCCTGCCTCGGCGACGTTCAGCATGCTCTCAGGAAGTTTCGACCTGGGCTTGCAATTCAATCTGGCTAATCTCTCGCAAGCGCCAAGCTTCGTCCTCCCCAATGGCGGCGGATTCACCATCACAGCCGCGGGTACGACGACGCCAACGGTCACTCCCGGTTTGACGGTCAAGCTTGGAAGCTACGTGACCCTGACCGCACAAACGGTGACGATTAATCCCACAGCGGGATCCAACCAGGACCTGATCAGCTTTTCTTCGACAGTTTCCGCTACATTGAACGTTGGCTCGGTCAGCGTGACTGGAACTGCGAGCAATTTCGCGATTGAAGGCAACGGCGCGTTCCTTGCCAAGCCGGGCTTCGGCGTGTCCATCGCACTTGGGCAGAACGACGCTGGTAATTTGAGTTGGCCCAGCTGGCTGCCGCTTCAAAGTGCTTCCATCGCCTTGGTGTGGCCTAATTTCAATGCCGATCCAAGCAATTTCGTGATCGACCTGTCGGCGGCAGTTCAGACTACGATTGCCGGCATGACTGTGTCGGGCAGCGTGACGGATGCGGTCATCGATCCGTCGCTTATCGCCGCCGGCAAGTTCGGCATCACGTCAATTAGTGCCCTTGCAATCAGCGTATCCGGCAGCCTCTTTGGCGGAAGCGTCAGTGGCACTCTGGTCGGCGGCGTCGTCCGCTTTGATTCGACTGGCGCGCTCGTGGACGGGTTGGGCAACCTTGTTGGCACGACCACCCCTGGTGTTGGGCCATTCACGGGTGCGTTTTATGCCGGAATCGAAGGCGGGTTCAATCTCGCCGATATGGCCGGATTCACAATTCGCGTCGGCCTTTCCCAATTCGGGCCTCTCCAGGTGTACGTCGAATCCAATGTGCCGATCCCCCTTGGTGACACCGGTCTTTTCATAAGTGACTTCCGCGGGGGCATCACCTTTGGGTCATCGTTCCCGACGATCAATTTGTCCAATCCTCCGGTAGCGGCGGACGCACTCCAGTTGCGAGGAGCTGCGTTTACGACGCCTGATAATTTGACTGCAGCGCAATGGGAAGCACAATTGCGCACCCAAGTGGCCAATCAGGTGCATTCCGGCCAAACCGGCGGTTTCTCTTTCCCTACCCAAGGGCCATTCATCATCCAGGCCGGACTGACGCTTTACGACGTCAACCCGGACGTATTCAACATCTCCGGCGATGTGTTTTTTGACACGACCGGGAATTTCCTGGTCATCGGCACAGCTACCATCGGCGACAGCTTCAGTGTCGGCGTCAAGGTCTATGCAAACTTGGCCCCGCTCTTCGCGGGCCAGTCGAGTTTGAATATCCTCTATCTCACGCAGGTGCCGGCCCAGCCGAATTCGCAAAACCTCCCAGCGATCTACCAGATCTACGGCTTCATCTCGTTCTCCGACATAAACAATGTCTTCAAAATTACGATCGCTGGCGAGGCGGATTTCAATGTTCTGAATGGGGTTCAGGCCGAAGTCACCGCGACGGTGGCTCTGACCTTCACGGCTGACAGTTTCAACATCACGATTTCCGACGGCACATTGACGATTCCCACGATTCAGACCTCGCCGCTAGGTACCGCCGACGGCTCAATCACGGTTGAGAATGCCAACGGAACGATTGAGATTTGGGGCGGCCTACTCCTGACGACCAATCTGACCGCCCTCAATCCGGAGGGAATCTATTCCTCGGCACAGGTTTATCTCAAGCTCAATACGACCGACCAAGTCCAGACGGTGACCCTTAGCAACGGCACACTTTCTCTTGATCCGGAATCAGTGAGCTTTTTCCTCAATGGCGTTGCCACCTTCGAAGTAAATAGTCAGCCTGTCTTTGAGCTTAGCGGGACACTGGCGTTTCAGATTTCCACCAGCAACCTGACGATATTTGTCCAAGCTCAGTTACTACTCGGACCCAATGCCAACAGTCCGATACTGGCGTTCAACGCCAATGGTCTAATCGACGTGGAATATCCGACGGCGCATCGATCGGGAGGCTTCGCCGCGAAGATGGCCCTGACCATGGGTCTGAATACACCGCTTCCCACTGGGATTACCTTCGGGGAGAATTGGCTGCTGGCAATGAACACGACCGGTAGAACCATAACCTACACGCTTCCGAATCCGGTAGCCACCAATCCACCGAGTCCGCCGATTCCTACGGTTCTGGGACCTGATTATAGCTCGACCAATCCGCTCGCTCTTACGAGTTATGAAACAATCACAAACGGCGCACGAACATTAGTTATCCCAGCTGGGGCTCCCGCGGGCGATTTAAGCAACTACAGCAATTGGACCCCAGTAAACACCAATCCGTATTTCCTTGTCTTGGGACGAGGCACAGTGAACATTCTTAATGTTTATGTGCTTACCGGTAATCTAAACATACTGGCTACGGAAAGCTCTTCCGGCGTGAGCTTCCTGTTGGACGTGAATGCGACCGAAACTGTCAAACTTAATGGCAACACTGTCTTTTCTTACGCGGTGGCCGGCGGCATCCAATTTAGCAGCACCGGCGTGGCGGCTGGTGCTTGCCGAAAGCTTGTCGTCAGGTTTCTCCTTGCCGAGCGGCCTCGGTTTTGGCCTAAGCGCCACCTACGAGCTGGAACTCAATACATACAGCACTCCAGTTACAATCGCTGGCATCACGCTACTCGCCGACGAAGGTTCGATTCAGGCCACGGGCGACCTGACATTCTTAGGAAGCGTCGTCGACCTTCACGGCACGTTCGGTATCACTGTCTCGACGACGAGTTTGACGGTCGCAGTCGCCGCCAATGTTACTTTCATGGGTGCGACATTTACGGCAGACGGGTTTGCTGCAATTTATTACGACTCGAGCCCAGGTCTCGCGCTCAATATCAATCTGGGTCTTCCGGGCGGGGCTCAAGGTATTGCCCCGATTAGTGCATTGGGAAACAACTTTGTCATATCAGGCGCGTTCGAACTCGAATTGAACACGTGTTCGGTGTCTCGACAGGATCAGGCACCAGGCCAAAGTGATAGCATCGCTCCTGGCTTCCAAGTCGCGGTAAATCACTTGGGCGTCTACCTGTATGGTTTCAATCTTACTGGTAATGTTGACATTTCGATAACCAACGCAGGCTTCGGGTTCACCGCTGATCTCAATCTGGATTTGTTCGGGTTGGCGAACATTGGTATTTCCGGCTATGACCAACCGGACGGCACCTTTAGCTTCACTGGCACCGCTGGATTCAATTTCGGCAACCATACATTCGGCATCGGCGGCACAATCTCGATGACAGTCGCCAGCAGTGGTTTCGCTGCGTCGATCTCCGGTTGGGCCGCAGCGTTCGGACTGCAGATTCAGCGCATCGGGCGCCGTTGCGATTACCGGCACTTCGGTCGACGTGTCGGAGACCTTTTCCGTTACGATTATCCCCGCGATCAACATTGATACTCCGGACGTCCACTTAGGTTTCCTTGGTACGATTCATGGAATCCATATTCATACCCCCGCTGTAGTCGCAAACGAGACAGCCACCTTCCATCTCGGCAGCATCAGCCCGCCCCCGACCGTTGCTCAGGCGTCGCCACCTCCGCCGACGCCAGCGCCTCTGGCTGGACTTGTCTCTGATAGCGCACACAATAGCCCGAGCGCTTTGGAGCTATTTATCGGCCAGGACGTTGCCAATCGCGTAAACGGCGCGGGCACTGAGACCGGCCCGCAGACCGCGGAAAACTACAGCCTGACCAGAGTGTCGGGCGATCCCAATAGCACCAGCGGCGAAACGATCATGGTCGCCGCGCTCGGCTTCCAACAAACGTTCACCAATGTCGGCGAAATTCTCGTCAACAACACCTTAACGGGCAACGACACAATCTCCATTGCGAACGGAATCCAAGTTCCCGTCTACATGACATTAGGTTCGGGCACCAACACGATTTCCACGGGCGGCGGATCGGCCACCGTCACCGTAAGTGGTGGCGGCAGCAATCAAATCACGACCGGCAGCAACTCCACAATTACGGTCAGCAGCGGCGCAGGCGGATCCAACCAGATCGCCGCCGGCGCGTACGCGCCAATGTTGTCGTTTCGGGTAATGGCAACAACACCATCGCTCTCAGCGATGGCAGTGGTGGTACCGACGCCGCGAGCGTCACGATTAATGGCACCGGTCAAAATATCATCAAGGTATCCGATAGCTCGCCCACAGTGACAATCTCCGCCAGCGCATCCGGAGTCAACAGCGTCCAGGTTAGCACGGCTTCCGCCAGTACGATCTATGTTCATGGCAGCGGAAACAACGCTATCTCAGATATCGGGGCCGGTGCATCGACGATAACAGTGGACGGCAGTGGTGCTAATCAAATTTCCACCGGAGGCACGGCCGGCGGTTCCGCAACCAACGTCTATCTCACGGGATCCGGCAAGAACAACGTGACTACTGGCGCCGGCGCTACCAACGTTTACGACCGTGGAGCGGGCGGAAACACCGTAACCGGAGGCACCGGCGGCGGCACGGATTACTATGGCGAGAACGGTAGCGGCGCCGCCTACGCTAACAAGGGCGGGTCGAGTCTTTCGACCGCCTATGGCAACTTTGCCGCTGTAGTCAGCGGTTATTCGACCTACCAACTCAGCGACTATGGTGTCGCGGCCGGCAGTTACAGCCTCGGCCTGAGCGGTGTGGCGTCGGTCATTCTGAACGCAACTTCCGCTTCCGCGACCAACTCCTTCACTTTGGCGAATTGGTCTGGAAATGCCACGCTCAATGGCCTTGGAACCAACAACACTCTTAACAACCTGCCCGGCCCGAGCGTCTCGGGCGTGAATGACGTCTTGACCAATTCCTCGTTGCAAGTCACCGGCGGCGTCACACAAACGATCAGTTTAAACAATATTCAGGCAGCCAACCTCGTTGGCTCCGCAAACGGCGCCAATACCTATACGGTCTCGGCTTGGACCGGCACCGGATCTGTTACAGGTCAAGGAACCAGCAACTCGCTTACGGCCACGAACGATGTGGCTAACTTCTTCCTTTCGGATACTCTCTTGCAACGTGCTGGGGATGGAGACCTGACGTTGTCGAGTGTGCCGATTGTAAATCTCAACGGCGGTCCGAGCGCCAACGCATTCACCGTTGGTAGTTGGAGCGGCATCGCGAACTTAGATGGCAAGGATGGAAGCGACACGTACAACCTCACCCTGGGTGGGTCGGGCACCGGCGTTGTCAATGTCGCCGATTCGGGCACGACGGGCACCGATACGCTCAACGTCACGGCGGCACGGACAACGCTGGTGACGTCCACAAGTGTGCGCGTTGGAACTCAGAGAGCCAATTACGGGAGTAGCGGCATTGAGGTTCTGAATATTATTGGTAATTCCGGCGGCCTGACCTTTAACGTACAATCCACGAGTACCCATGTTTCGACAACCGTTCAAACCACGGGAAATTCAAACATCATCAACGTCGCCAGCACCGCCGGCGTTTTGCCCCACGCTGCTGGCGTCCTCAATCAGATTCTTGGCGCACTCAACATCACAGGCGGCGGCCAGGACACGGCCAATATCGACGACTCCGGCGACCAATCGGGTCAATCTGGCAACCTCACGTTGACGCAGTTTACGGGCTTGGCAATGGGTAGCCCAGGCATTTCCTACAGTGGGTTGTCCGCGCTCAATATCAATCTCGGTGCAGGAGCCGACACCTTCAATATCCAAAGTACGGCGAGCGGCACTACCACAATAGTCAACACCGGCGGCGGCAATGACACCGTCAATGTACAGGCTATCAGCGCCGCAACCGTCGTCAATGCGGCCACTGGCAACGATACTATCAATGTTTCGTCGAACGCGCCTACTAACACCGGCATCCTGGCTGGAGTCAGAGGATTGCTGACTATTAATGGCGGTACCGGCTCGACCACGGCGAACATCAGTGATTCAAGTGATTCCGGCAACAGTGTCTTCGGGCTGACCGGCACGACATTGACTTCGTCGACGGGAGGCTTCGGTTCGGGCGGAAGCATCACATATGGAGCGCTCGCTAATTTGAACGTCCAGCTCGGAAGCAAGCAGAACACGATCACCGTCGCGGGAAATGGGGCGGCGACTCTTACGAGCATCACCACCAATAGTTCCAATACTGGACCCGATGCGGTAAATGTGGTCAGCACGACCAATCCATTGGTAATCAACGATGCAACCGGCAACGACACCAATAATGTTCAATCGATCGGCGCTGTCGTCACCATTAACGGCAAGACAGGCGGGGCCGATATCACGAACGTTTCGTCGAACGCGCCGACCAATACCGGCAACCTCGCAGGCATTGCAAAGGTCTTGACGATCAATGGAGGCGGAGGCACAAGCACGGCCAACGTCAGCGACGCCAGCGATGCGAGTAACAGCGTCTTCAGGTTAACCGGTACATCGTTGACATCCACTCTTGGCGGCTTCGGTGCCGGCGGCAGCATTTCCTACGGGACGTTGGCGAATCTTAACATCCAATTGGGAAGTAAGCAGAACACTCTAACTGTCGCGGGCAACGGTGCCACGGCGCTGACGACCGTTACTACCAACAGTTCCACGACCGGCCCGGACACGATTTTCGTCAACAGCACGACAAATCCCTTGGTAATCAACGACGCCACTGCAAACGACATTGATAACGTTGTTTCAATCGGGGCCGTGGCAACCGTCTACGGTAAGAGCGGCGGTGCGGACATCATTAATGTGTCGTCGAATGCACCGACGAACACGGGTAATCTGGCTGGCATCAATGCTCTGTTGACGATCAATGGTGGCAACGGAACGAGCACCGCCAACATTAATGACACTGGGGACAGGTCCGGCACATCAAGCACGTTGTCCAATTCGGCCCTGACGTCGACCGCGTTCGGACCGAGCGGCAGCATTGCGTACGGCTCGCTGGCGAACCTGAATATCCTTCTCGGGTCCGGCGGCGACCAAATCACGATTACGAGTACGGCCGTAGCCACAACGACTTTCGTCAACAGTGGCAGTGGCGTCGACACTGTGAACGTGAATGCCACCAGCGGTCCGACCACAGTCAACACCGGCGCCGGTAGCAATACAAACGTCGTGAACATCGGCAGCAAGGCGCCGCTGGCAGGCAGCATCGTCGACAATATCCAAGGGGCGCTGACAATTATAGGCGCTGGCGCTGACACCATGAACGTCGACGATACCGGAAGCGCGGCAGCCCAAACCGGAGCATTGACAGCTTCGACCTTGACAGGGCTGAGCATGGGGCCAAGTGGAGTGACTTACTCTGGTGTGTCTTTATTGAACGTCTCCTTGGGCTCCGGCGGTACGACTCAAAATTCCTTTAACGTCAATGTTGCATCAGGCCAGAATCTGCCGGCGACGACGAATCTAAATGGCGGCTCTTCGGGCAAAGACATTCTGACAGCGAGCTGGATCAGGGACTTCAATAACACTCTTAACATTTTGAGCTTTGCGACCACGGCTGTGACGATCGGCAATAACCTCAACGGTTCGATGACCGATCGAAACCCAGGGACTATCTCCTCCATTGCCATTGGTGGGTCATTGACTGGTTCCGGTGTGTTAACCGTTTTGAACGCTGGCGATCCCGCCAAGCCAACGTCGCCAACCGGGCTGCTCGGCAGCATCGGCACGATGACCGTTGGAGGCTCGATCTCTGGGTTAGTGCAGGTTTCCGGCGACATCACAACGCTTGATATAGGATTGCCTAACACATCCACGACAGGTGGTGTAAACGATCTCTCGGGCCATGTTACTGTCGGCGGTCAACTGACAACTGCCAGCATCGCGGGAAATATATGGGGCAGCCTCCAGGAGACGCTCACAACCAACCTGTTGTATATCGGTGGGTCGCTGCTACAGGGCGGCTCAGTATCCGCAATCAACACTGTCAATGCGGCGCTTGCAAATATCAATACGCTGACGCTCGTGAAGGATCTCGCGGGATCGCTGACGGTCTCTGGAACACTAGCAACTGCCACGATCGGCGGCTCCTTGACGACCTCTGGGGTAGTTACCGTTGGCAATCTCACGAGCATGACCATCCAGGGTGACCTGGCTGGACAGCTCACCGTGCCGCAAATCCTATCCTCCTTAGTGGTTCATGGAGGAACACCCGGTGTGATCGTCGCCGGCAAAATTGGAGCGATTAGTGTTTACGCCGGATATGGCCCCGTGGCGGCACAGATAAACGAAGCAGGTGTTCAGCGACGAATTGAAGCAGCCGTTCCTTCGGCGGCTTTTCCGACACCGCTACCGCCTCCCAATCCGACGCCTGCTGTATCACCTACAACGATCACGTTCCGTTATCTCTATGAGGGCTTGGTCAGCCCGGCAGTTGAAGGCCTGAACCCCTCCACGAACCTGGCTAATCCTCAGCTCACGGCACGCGTCAGTAACAGCACAGGCAGTATTTTTCCGGATCAATTTGACTTTAGCTTGGTCACCTATAGTGATACGGCCAAGTTCAATTTGGCCCGGCTCGACGCTACCGGTAATTCTGGAATTTCCGGAATTCGTAATGTCGCGGTCGAAGGCGATATCTTGAGCAAAGTGACCGTGGCTGCCGCGTCGTTCTTTGGTTTAGGTTCGACCGCTGGCGGAGTTAGTCTTCCGAAAGACAACCTGGCAGCCGTGGCTGTACGAGATTTCGTGCCGAGCCAATCGATCGCGGCCAAGTCAATACAGGCTCTGGCCGTCGGATCGTTGTCTCCCAATAATCGACTCGAAACCGGAGCCGCGGCGAACAGCAGCGAGGTCATGGGCCTGCTCGTGTCTGGCACGACCATCGTTCAGGGCGGATCGAGCAATGGGACGACGACAGAAACCTATCGCGTTCCATTCGCCGATCTAGCCACTCAGCAGGTCGGATTCTTCTTGGCCGACAATCAAGGCGGCAATCAATTCGATAGTAACGGCGTCGACTTCGTGGTCCAGAGCGTCGCAACGGCCAATAGCAGTGGCACGGGCAATGTGGTGACGCCAAGCAACGCTCCCCGGGGTTCGGTGATCGCCCTCATTACTGTGGTAGAAACTTTCGACCAAAATTCGCGCCTGCAAAACTCAGTGATCGAAAGCATCAATCTGCGTGGCGACGGCGGCTCCTTCCACACGCAACAGCAATTTGGCATTACCAACAACAATCATGCCGCGGCGCCGTTCAATTTAGCGATCACAAGTACAGGTCCTCTCGGCGACATCAACCTACAGGGGACGTTGCCGAGCATCACGACTCCAAGCATATTCGGTACCTTCCCGACAAATGTGCAGATCACGGCTGCGTCCATCATCCAAACGACCGGACAACGGACCGATCCTATTACGTCTTTGACGTTTACGGTCCCGGCTGACATTGGGCGTGTATATGTTACGACCGTCAACGGTAGTCCAGTGCTGACGACGACCCAAATACTGGCGAATGGCCCTGGATTTGGCGGCCAAATTTACTGCGGCGGCAATCTCATCAGCCAGGTAATCTCCAATGGAAACGACACTGGATTGATTGTCATCGACCCCGCACCGGGAGAAACGGGCGCTGGCAACCTCGGAACGACATTCACCTATCCCTCTGGTAAGGTCGTGGCGCTTGGAGGCGTGACGTCGAATGGTCCGATGACTACCCCCGCCATTGCCACGCAGGCCGGAACGACCAATATCACCGGCACATATCAAGGCGGGTCTATCACGACGTATGGCACCGTCATCGCCAATATCAATATCAACGGCCCGATGGTGGCGCCGTCTGTTACGACTACGAATGGCTCTGTTCTTAATATTCACGGCACGGTGCAAGGGGGCTTCATCACGACTTACGGCGCCGTCCTCGGTAATATCACAATCAGCGGCCCGATCATGGAGCCTATCCTTTCCGCCTCAAATGGTTCCGTGATCGCTATCGACGGTGCCGTCCAAGGCGGCTACATCATTACCGGTCTATCCGTGGTTGGAAATATCTCCATCGGCGGACAAGTGATTGGACCAATGATTACAGCCAGCAATAACGGCTCTATCATTATCAACACAGCCATGGTCGAAGGCGGCTTTATCAGTACCTACGGCTCCGTGACCGGGAATGTGTCTGTCAGCGGCCCAATTACTGGACCTAACCTTTCGGCCAGCACCAACAGCTCCATCTATAACCAGAGCGGCTTAATCCAGGGTGGATTTATAACGACCCAAGGCTCCATCACAGGCATTCTTTCCGTGGGCGGTGCGCTGACCGGTCCCGTCGCGATGGCGAGCAACGGCGGCGCGGCCATCACGCTCAATGGCCAACTATTGGGCGGATCGATCACCACTTACGGGTCGATCGTCTCGCCGCTCACTATCAACGGTCCGGTGACTGGCCCAAGTGTCGTCGGATCCAATGGCGGCGTGGTCAAAGGCAGCGTCGCAGTTAAAGGCGGTTCCATCTTGACCGGCGGCAACATCGGCAATCTAACGATCGGCGGGCCTTTGTTCGGCGAAGTCGTGACCATCGGCAACATGAACGGAACGGTCACAATCAAAGGCCCGATCCAGGGCGGCCTTCTGACGACTGCCGGCTTGATCAACGGCAACGTATCAATCGGCGGTCCATTGATTGGCGGCGATATCGAGTCTGTCGGAAACATCAACGGCAACATCTCGATTAGTGGTCCGCTTCAGGCTGGCCATATTGCCAGTCTGGGCTCCATCCTCGGCAATCTCACCGTAGGCGATATGGATTCGTGGAGCGCGGTCGTCGCTGGCGGCTCTATTGGCGGTTCGAGCGGTAAGTTCTCCGCCCAGAACATCTACGGTATCGTGGCCGCCGTGGGAACGATCAACCCAGGGCAGATCGCAAGCACCAATCGGGCCCTCGATTATCAGCAAAAGGACACAGCGGACGCTGCGGTGATCGATTCGATCTTCTCACAGGGACTGTCGACGCCCCTCAGCGCGACCGATTTGTTTGATCACACGGCGCTCCTGAGATCTGGCGAACCTCAATCAAACGGTCGGCAATTTGAATTCCGTGATGGTAAAAAATGGCAGGCTGCTGTTATAAACGCTGCCATGCGCTCCGTATTACTAGCTTGTTCGGGGGGCGGAGACTCTTGATTGCGCCCCCTGCGAAGGGGCAAGCTCGGCTCAATAGTCATACGCGGTCATACGCGGCAGGTAACATCGAGAATTCGTTTCATTCGCCCCCCCATAACCCCGCCGAACGAATTGCACAAGTTGAATCTTCCACGTGTACAAGGACTTACGTCGGCTACGCACCGGATCGCCTTTTAATGGATTGCATTGCGCACACACACAGAACATCCGCGAAATGGCCACCCGAGTCCATTTTGAAGTGGCCCGACTGAGATCCAGTCGCTGCCATGATGGCGTCGTTTTGCATAAAATGCAGGCTGGCGAACGCCCCGCAGCTATTACCCTGGCACGGTAGTTGCTCACTAATCTAGAATTACAAGTACCTCAGCCCGAGCTTCGAGGTGTTACTATGTCTATTACTCTTCCCGATGCCCGCCATCTCTCGGACGATTCGTTGGAGACCTTGCGTTTGCGTGCCTTGCATGGCTTGGAGCTTGGCTATTCCGAAACCGATCTCGCCGAACTCCTCGGCGTCCGCCGCGAAACCATCTCCCGCTGGAATACCGCCTATTACGCCGAAGGCTTGGACGCCCTGCCCGGCGGGCGCACCGGCCGGCCTTTGGGCTCGGGCCGTATGCTCTCCGAGGCCCAAGCTCAAACCATTCGCGACCAGATCGACTACTTCTCGCCCCAGCAAGTGGGCCTGAAACACGCCCTGTGGACACGCCAAGCCGTCGCCGACCTCATCCGAAGAGATCTCGGCATCGAACTGGCCCTACGCACCGTGGGCAAGTATCTCCAACGCTGGGGCTACACCTCCAAAAAGCCCGCCCGCAAGTCGCGTCACCAAGATCCCGATGAAGTCGAACAGTGGTTGCAGGATACCTATCCGGCCATCGAGGCCCAAGCCCAACGAGACAACGCGGAGATTTTGTGGGCGGATGAGGTTGGCGTGCAGGCCGACCACCATCCCGGTTCGGGTTATGCCCGCCGGGGCGAGCGTGCCACCATGGAGGTGCCGCAACCACATCTGCGGGTCAATCAGATCTCGGCGATCAGCAATGAGGGCACGGTGCGTTTTATGACGTACAAGGGGTCGTTCACGGCGGAAGTCTTTCTCCAGTTCTTGACTCTCTTGATCAGTGGGGCGAAGCGGAAGATTCTGTTGATCGTGGACCAGTTGGGCTCCCACACCAAGGCGGAGGTACAGTCCTGGGTAGAGGCGCGTCAGGAGCAGATCGAGTTGTTTTACCTGCCGACGTATTCGCCGGAACTCAATCCGGTGGAAATATTTGAACAATGACATGAAGGGGAACATCAACAAGGCTGGCCTGCCGCCGGACAAGCCGACGTTGCAAGAGCGGTTGTTCGGATTCATGAGGAAGTTGAGCGGGATGCCTCGACATGTTATGAGTTATTTCCTTCATCCGCAGACCCAATATGCCGCTCCAATGGAATTAGGTTGATCTAATTTCGTGCCGGGGTAATATGTTGGCTATTTCGCAAGGACGGCACTATGTTACGCCGATCGATTTTGGTCCTCTTGGCGCTGTTTCTCGCGGCCGCGACTTACGCAATGCAAGCGGACCACGCGCCAGACGTCTCGGCAGATAAGATCAAGGCACACGTCGCATATCTGGCAAGCGACCGTCTGGAAGGTCGCGGGCCCGGAACCAACGGCGAGTTTCTAGCGACGGAATACCTCTCGGCCGAGTTCAAGAAAGCGGGTCTCAAGCCGATAGGCGACCGCGGCACGTATTTTCAGCCGGTCCCTCTCGTCCGCGTCTTTACCAGCCCAAAATCGACGCTTCGTGCTATCAAGGGCGGCACTTCGCTCGACATCCCATGCGAAGAGGGCTTCTCAGGCACAAGCCAAACGCAGAAGGAACTCGAAGAATTCGACGCTGAAGGCGTCTTTCTCGGTCATGGAATTACCGCGCCGGAATTTGCCTGGGACGACTACAAGGATTTCGACGTCAAGGGTAAGGTCGTCGTACTCTTTACGAACGAGCCGCCTTCGGATGACCCCAAATTCTTCGCCGGCACCGCGCTCACCTACTACGGGCGCTGGACCTACAAATTCGAGGAAGCGGCTCGCAGAGGCGCCAAGGCCTGTTTCATCATTCACACGCGGGAGACCGCGGGCTATCCCTACTCAGTCGTTCGGCCCATCGACGGCGCACAACTCAAACGTGAACCGGGTCAACCCGCGCTCGCCTTCGCCGGCTGGCTCACAAGCGAAATGGGCGACAAGCTTCTTGGCTTGTCCGGGCGAACTGTGGAAGGGCGCTCAAGGAAGCGGACACCAAGGGATTCAAGCCCTATTCCCTGGGCGTTAATCTGAAGGGAAGCTTTCCGACCCGCGTCGAAAAGATTCTCAGTAACAACGTGATTGGCATGGTGGAAGGCAGCGATCCGACTCTGAAGTCGGAAGCGGTCGTCTTCACGGCTCACTGGGATCACCTTGGTATTGGCCGGCCCGTCCTCGGCGACTCGATCTACAACGGCGCAGCGGACAATGCGACCGGTTGCGGCTTACTGCTGGAACTGGCTCGCGCCTGGTCGGCCTTGTCGCCCAAGCCAAAACGATCGGCCATATTTCTAGCCGTCACGGCCGAAGAAAAGGGCCTTTTGGGATCCAAATACTACTCACACAATCCGGTCGTGCCTTTGACCAAAACGGCGCTCAATCTCAATTTCGATATGATCCTGCCTCTGGGCGTTCCTGAGTCGATCGTGGTGACCAGAGCCGACCGGACAACGGCTTGGCCCACTGTCATGAAGGCAGCCGAGAAAAATGGCCTGGAGATCGAGGTGGATCAAAGGGCGCATCTCGGCATCTTCTATCGCTCGGACCATTTCTCCATGGCCCAGGCCGGCGTGCCGGCCTTTTCGGTCGGGCAGGGTATGAAGCTCAAAGGCAAGCCAAAGGAATTCGCCGCCAATGCGATGAAGGAGTTCAACGACAAGGCGTATCACACGCCGCAGGACGAGATGAAGCCTGATTGGGATTTTTCCGGTTTCGTCGTCCTGGCCCGTTTCGCGCTTGATGTCGCCCGAGATGTTGCGAATGCCGACAAATTGCCGACCTGGAGGGCGGGAGATGAGTTTCTACCGGCTCGGGAGAAGCAGAATGGGAAGTAGGACGAGGAGTTTGGGGTAACTATATATCGATCGCGAGGAGGAAATAACATGACCACCATCAAGGCTGTCGTGCGCAACGGCAGGATTGAAACAGAGGAACCGCTAAGCTTGGCGGATGGAACCGAACTGCTGATTCCTCTTCCTAACGGCACGTCCCACGCAATCGGCTCAACTCCTGGTGATGCGCCAATGGCTAGATCGTCGTTCGGCGACATTGACTTCATGACCGAAGACGAGCAAAGCGACGATTTATTGGCCATTCAGGAGTGGCTCAATGATCTTCAGTCGCTTCCCCCTGTTCCAGTAAACGCGGAGAAAGAGGCCGAGTGGGCCGCGTGGGAAGAGAAGATGCGAGCCTTCAACATCGAAGCCGTCCGCAAACAGTTTGAGACGGCCACGCCATGACACGCCGATACCTTCTGGATACTGGGCCTGCCCAGGATTTCTTATTTCAACGGCGTGGTGTCCAAGCTCGCGTCGAAGCGGCTCGTCGAGCCGGATCGAAGGTAGGAATTTGCACCCCTGTTTTAGGCGAAGTCATCGCTGGGTTGGAAGGCAGCGGCAGCCGTAACACATCATGGGAAGTTGTCCGTAATCGCCTTGGAAAGCTAATTTGTTGGCCCTACGAAAAACCTGCGGCATACGAGTTTGGTCGGATCATGGCTGAGTTGAGGCGAATCGGTCGACCAATGCAGCAGATCGATATTCAGATTGCCACGATTGCCTTCGTCCTCGGCGATTGCACGGTCGTGACCGGCGATAGCGATTTTGCGGCGATTGCCGGCTTGAATGTCGAGAATTGGAGTTAACACGGGAAGCGAGGGGTTGGGTTCGTTCATCGAATTAATTCATCGCCGACCAACCCTTCCACATCTTTGCCCCGCTAGAGAATCGCAGGCATTCGGAAAAATTGGGCCCAGCAGGATTCGAACCTGCAACCAAGGGATTATGAGACCCCTGCTCTGCCGTTGAGCTATAGGCCCTGACGAAATTCCTAGACACATCGTGTGTCGGCACGGGTTCGCGGCTCAAAACGCGAAGCTCAAGCCATCATAGGCGAGGCGGACGTTGGGTGGAAGTTGTGCGTTCACGGTTTCATGCTCCAATTCATGGCTCATGTGCGTCAAATACGCTTGCTTCGGCTCCAGCTGCGAAATCACGTCCAAAGCCTGATTTATACCGAAGTGCGCGGGATGCGGCGCGTAGCGGAGCGCGTCGAGTATCAACACGTCCAAATCTTGCAATAACGGCCAACTACTTCTTGGGATGAGACTGACATCCGTGCAATACGCGACGTTGCCGATGCGGAAGCCATATACGTCGAAATGAGCGTGCTGAAGCAAAATCGGCGTTATCAGCTCACCTAACACCTCAAAGGGAGCGCCGGTCAAACGTTCAAACGTTAGCTTGGGAATGAAACCCGAGCTGAGTCTTTCCGCTCCCGGGCCGAAGGCGTAAGAGAAGGCCGTGCGGATCTTCCCTTCGACTTCTGGAGCGCAATAAATCGGGACCGGACCGCCGATCAGTCGCGGGATCGGGCGAAGGTCGTCGAGGCCCATGAGGTGGTCTGCGTGGTAATGGGTGTACAGCACGGCATGCACGAGGCCAACTCGTTCGCGGAGCAACTGCAGACGAAGCTCGGGCGACGTGTCGATCAGGATGTTGCCTTGCGGCAAGCGGATTAAAACCGAGCAGCGATAGCGGTGATTGTGCGGATCGGTGGAGCGGCAGACGGCACAGTCGCAGCCGATCATCGGAACACCGACGGAAGTGCCGGTGCCGAGGAAAGTAAAGATCCGCGTTCCGGCCATGACGCTGCCCCCGAGCCCGCCGTCGCACGACGGCATTGAGGGGTTATTGTAGCGAAGTCAGGGGTATTTAGGCGCGAAACGAACGTCTCGCGCCTAAACCAAGACCGTTCATTTCTCTCATCCTTCGCCGGGGCCCTGGGTGCCGCCGGTGAACTTTTCATCATCCTTGACCGCGTGGCCCGCAAGCGTTTGGGCTGTGTAGCCACCGGTCATCTTGAAGTACAAGAAGAGCAGCAGATAACCAACGGCCATTGTGGCGGGCACAACGGCCGTCCAGAGTAGTGCTTGCTTGCCGCCGTCCAATCGAGCCTTTTCGAGCGGTTCCTTGTCGACGGGAGAGTTCGGCTTCCCTTCGGAGTTCCACCACGTTTCGAGTTGATAGAGGTTGGCGTTATCCTGCAGAGGTTTGCCGGAAACTGTCGTGTAGTTTTTGATGTCCGCATTCAGTTTTTTGGCCATGCCATTGTCTTCGCCCGGATCGCCGAGCAGGATATCGACTTTAGATCCATCCAATCCGGTCACTTTCGGGAAGATGCCTGTGAATTCGAGAAAGCCCTTGGCGTCATCGGCCATTTTCGGCCTACCGTCCGCGGTCTTTTCCACTTCGCCGCTCTTGTTCTTCACCTCGTTTTGAGCCTTGTAGCGGTCATAAGTCGCCTTGTTGTCCGCGAGCGATTTCACGGCGAAATAATCTTGCGAATACCCGATGCCGGGGCCACCGAGCATACCTGCCGAGATCATGCCAATGCCGCCGCAAATGCCGAGAGCAAGTGCGCCGGCTTTCGGGAAGCGTTCAGACACTACACCCAGCATGGTCGGCCAATAAAAGGTTTTGCCGAGCGCGTAGATGGTGACTGCGGCAAGCCACAGGGGAACCGTGTTCGTCATCGGCAAGCCTAGGAGAATCAAGCCAATCGTGCCGAGGCAAGCACATGCGAAAAGAAGACCAACGGGAGAGATTTTATGAACAATCGGCCCCGCGAAGAAGCGCAGAACGAACATCAAGACATTAGTCCAAATAAAGGCCCACAATGCCATGTTGCCGTTTTGCAATACGATCTTGGTGATGTTGATGATCCAGCTATCCGTGCCCAGTTCCACATAACCGACGAGTGCGTGGAGGAAGAAGAGGAAGAAGAGCATTGGCGAAACCATTGCCAATAACATGCCCTTCATCGACATGCCGGATTCGCTGGCTTCCGATTGCGGGAATTTGCGGCCCACCATCAAAATGCCGTAAAGCAGCGTGGGAACGAGGAAGACGCCCAGCTTCCATTCCCATGACAGGGTCGGCGCAAGCGTATTGAAGCCGATGACGATGAAAGCGCCGAGCACAAGTCCAGCCGGCCAGCCAGCGTGGAGGATGTTGAGCCAGTGCGTCTTGTTTTTGCGGAACAGAGTCGCGGTCAAAGGATTGATGACCGCTTCGCAAGTACCATTGCCAAGAGCGAAAAGCCACATGCCGATGTTGAGGCACCAGAAGGCGCCATCTTTGCCGTAGGTAGCGAAGACTGGCGCGGCGGCGAAGGTGACAATCGCGGAGGAGGTATGTAGCAAGAAAGCCAAGATCATGAGCCGGCCATAACCGATGTAGTCGATCAGGAAGCTCAAGGCGATGATGCTGATGCCAAAGCCTGTCAAACCTCCGCCCGTAATCGCGCCTAATTCGGATTGCGTGAAGCCAAATTTCGCGCCCGAGCGCCGAGAATGTCGCCTCGAACCGAAAAGCCAATACCCGCGGCAATCAGCGTCATGAAGCTGGCCCAGAATAGGACCATTTCATTGAAGGTCGGCTCAGGCGCCTGACCGGATGTCGGCACGCTGCTTTTGCTTTGTAGATCGTTCATCCAACGAAGCTCCCGGCGGACACGGAGAGAGCGCCCGGGGCTGCCCGCGCGTCGCGTCCGCAACTGGTGTCATGGCATTGATTTTGGCTGTCGCCCCTTCAGCCGGCCTAGATAGGGCTTAGGTCTATCAGGCTTCGGGGGCGAAGTCAAATAGATGGTCAGTGAAATCTGAACCGTCGCGTCGGCGTGCTGCGCACTTTCATCTTTTCTAATTTACCTAATCTTCCTATTTTTACTATATTACCGTTTGACAGCGTAGGTCCTGTCGATTTATCGTCAAATGTTGAAGATGCGCGGTCTGCGCGGAATAGGGATTGCAAGGATTTGCGTTGCATTGCACTGTTCCGCCACGGTTTTTTTCATCACCTCGGGAGACTCATTCATGTACAGCGTCGTGTTAGCTACCATGCTCGCCACGAGCAGCGCCGCCCCGGATGCTGGGTTCGGTGGGTTTGGCTTCTCCGCCTTTCATGGTTGCTGCAGCGGTTGTTGCGGCTACTCCAACTGCTGTGGCGGATGCTGCGGCTACGGCTATCCTGGCTATACCTATTACGGCAGCTCCGGTTGTTGCGGGTATTCCAATTACTACGGCGGCTGCTACGGTTGCTGCGGCTGCTCCGGATGCTTCGGCAGCCCGATATGGTACGTCCCAGGCACCTATGGATATGGCTACAGCTGTTACGGCAGCAGCTGTTTCGGCGGCAGCTGTTGCGGTAGTGTGTCGGCTTATGCTTATGGCATGAGCTACGCGCCGGCTTATGTCGCCCCGACGGTCTATGGCGTTCCCGCGTATTCGCCGGGTTACGCCGTATTGCCGTCCAGTGCGGTAACCATCCAGAGTTCTGTACCCAGCAGCGCCCCAGGTACACTCGTCGTCAAGGCGCCGATCGATGTGAAGGTAACCGTCAACGGTCAGGTGGCGGTTCGGCAGAAGGAAGAGCAGGCTTTCGCGACGCCGAGCCTGATGGCGAATCAGAATTACTTCTACACCGTAACCGCCGAAGCGGTCCGCGATGGAAAAACCGTTACGCGCACCGAAAAGGTGGCGATTCACGCGAATATCGAGACGCGCGTTGATTTTAGCGATTTGTCAAAGAGTGCCACCGTCAATTTGGCTGGCGTAAAGGAAGGCGTCGCTAAGGTGAAGATCGTCGCGCCGAAGGGAGCCAAAATCCTGGTAGACGATCAACCAGTCGAGGTCACGACCGACAGCGCCGGCTTTGAAACGCCGAAGTTGCAGCAGGGCCAGAAGTATTTCTACACTGTGAAAGCGGAGCTGCGGGCCGATGGCCAGACGATTAGCAAGAGCAAGCGAGCAATCGTCACTGCGGGGGAAACGGTTGTGGTCGATTTTCGGGACTTGAATTCGTCGAGCGTCTCTAACCGGTAAACGACTCGGTTGTGATTGCCATGAGACTGTCCCTAGAGGCGGCACGTTTCCAACGTGCCGAGTCGTGGCCCGGGTCGGTAATCCGACCCCGTTGTAGCCCATGCGCCTCCCGAAAACCGGGGTCGGATTACCGACCCCGGCCACGATCCTGAAGCACCTCCAGAGCGTCAGCAAATTGGCGTTCCCCGGGTGCTTCATGCTTCCTTCATTTCCCAGCGTTGGTCGCGCACGAGCACGCGCCCTTCCCGACGCAGCTTTTCCAGACCTGCCGCCGTTTGTCCCTGGGCCAGCGGCATTAGATTGTCCGGTAGGCCACGGTACAATTCCAGAGTCAACTCCTCCAGTGTGCGAGGCGCCGGCGTTAGTATTTCAATCAACTGTCTTTCCCGTTTGACGCGATTTTCGATGCATTCCTTGATCAAATAAGCAGGTCGCGCACTGACAGGCCCATGTCCGGGCAACAGCAAGCGCGCGGGCTTGGCCAACAGCCGGTGCAGCGAATTTAGATACAAGGCGATGTCGCCTTCCGGCGGGACGATGATGACCGACGAAAGCGTTGACACCATATCGCCGACGAAGAGTAAGCCATAATCCGGCTGGTAAAAGGAGAGATGGCCTGGAGCATGGCCGGGCGTCAGCATTGTTTCAAGGTGCCATCGGCCCCGACCGTGCGGAGCCAAGCCGAGGTCGAGCGGCTCGCCGTCCTGAAGAAAACGGTCGATTCGGACTTTGCCAGTCAGCAATCGGCTCGTTTCCGCGTGAGCCAGGATCGGCACCGAGAAACGGGTTGCACAAGCGCTGGCTGCGCCGATGTGGTCCGGATGGTGGTGCGAGAGAATCACGCCGGCGAGCTTTCGGCCGTCGGCTGTTTCCTGGTCGAGGACGTCAAAAAGCCGCTGTTGCTCGGTTGGGTCGGTGCAGGCGGGGTCGAGGAGCCAGGTCGGGCCGGTGCCGATCAAATAGGCATTGGTGTGCGTCGCGGGCGGTAAGCCAGCGTATGGTAGAGGCAACAAACGTACGGCGGGGCTAAAGAAAATCGGCGGCACCGTGTCGTCGTCCGCCGGCGACAAACCTCTTATTCTCTCTGAAAACTCCGATAAAGGCTGACCTCGAATTACCTGCAGAACGGCCACCGACGGCGGCGCGATGAGCAGCTGCGCTTGGGCCCATCGATCCAGGGCTTCGCCCGCATCGAGCCATTGGCCTTCGCTCAACTCGCCGGGCCAGACTTCGGCAAACTGCCCTTCGGGCGAGGCGGTGAGGAAAAACGTGGTATCAAAGCGGATGGGCGAAAAAGCAGGCGTTACGAGATTCCCAACCGGTTCGATGTCGGCAGGCTGGATGGACAAACCAAGTTCGCGCGTTAGCGCCGCGAAGGTCGTGCAACCAGCGAGAAGTTTGCCGCGCGCTTCGGCCAAGATTGCGTTGTTCCTTGGAAAAGAGCCATCCTCATGGCGCAATCAGGACGCCCGTTTCCTCGAACAGCTCTCGGACGGCACAGACTCGGCGTGCATCGAGGCCGACCTCGGGGACTGACAGGGTGATGTCTTCGGGGTCGAGCTTCCCGCCTGGAAAGGCGGTGAAGCCACCCATGAAGCGGAGTTTTTCCGAGCGGGTGACGAGGAAAATTTGCTCGGATGCATGATTACGTATTAGAAGGATGCTCGCGGCTTTGGTGATCGGTGCCACGATGGATGCAAACCTTGCGTGAGAGATGACCCCCCGGCAAGCCGGGGGCTATATAAGGTCACTCGGGCTCGGTTTTTGGCGGTTCTTGAGCCAGTCCGCGCTGCACGGCTTCGACGAGCCTTTCCATGGCGAACGGTTTGCGAATGTAATCGATCACGCCGAGATACTCGGCATAGGCTTTGTGGCGGCTACCTTCGTTCGCGGTAATCATGATAATCGGCGGCGCGTCCGGCTTGTCGCGGAAGTGTTCGAGTACCGGATAGCCGCCCATGCGCGGCATCATCATGTCGAGGATGACGAGATCGGGCCGTTGATTGTAGATCTGCTGCTTGCCTTGCTGGCCGTCGCGGGCCTGGATCACGCGGTAGCCCTGGCGCTCGAGGACAGCCCGCAATCCGTCGCTCAACTCGGTATCGTCATCTACGAGAAGAATGGTCTTTGGTTCCGCCATGAATGAAAGTCCTCTGTAGAGGAAGCACCGGGCGAGCGTGAGGCAGGTAGGTTTATCTTAGCAACCCGGCGCGGCCTTGGCGAGCGCGAGGTTAACTTCCAATCTTCCAAATTGGGGTAACCAAATTCTCTTGCGGTGAACATTGGCTTCGGCCGCCCAGGGCAACACCCTGAGTGGCAGCGAACGATTTCGCCCCCGGAGAATTTGGTTACACCCTCCAAATTTCCTCGCCGACTTCCTGCTTGCTACGCGCGCGCGGAGAGAGTAATTTGCAGCTATGGCTCTGTCACTACAACTGCGTTCGTACCCGTCACGGCGGCAGAGCCAATCCGTGAGTAGCTTTTATGCCAGCGCGATGGAGCTGCCCCAGAGGCCATCAATGGGAGGCGATCGACGCTTTCCCGTGCCCTCTTTGCGGCGAAACTCCTCGTCGAATCTCCAAGGATGAACTCGTGCGCACCGGAAACACCTTCGCGGCCCCCTTTGAGAACGGTACAGCCGAAGCGGTCCTTCGCGATCCTCACAAAGCGGACGAGGCGCTGCGCCAGAGTGAGCTTCGCTTTCGGACGTTGTTCAACAGTTCCCCCGACGGCATTTTCGTCGAGGACTACGACGGAATCATTCTCGACGTCAACCCCGCAGGCTGCAAACTCCATCAAATGACGCGCGCGGAGTTAATCGGCTGCAACATCTACTCGCTGGCGCCCGCCCATTACCGAGAAAACCTCCGGCGTGGCTTCCGTAGTCATCTCGAAAAAGAAGTCTTTCACCTCGAAACGTTTAGCTGGACGCGGGACGGCGTCGCCATTCCGGTCGAGCTGCGGTCGCGCCGCATCGACTATTCCGGCACTCCCGCATTACTGCTTCACGTCCGTGAATTGACGGAACGAAAGCGAACGGAAGAAGAGCTTCGCTTGAGCCGCGAACGATTTGCTCTCGCCGTTCAAGGCTCGCGCGACGGTATATGGGATTGGGACCTGACCAAGAACGAGGTTTATTACTCGCCGCGCTGGAAGGAAATGCTGGGTTATGGCAACGACGAGATTTCAAACCACTTTGACGAGTGGAAAAATCGCCTACATCCAGACGATCGTGACAACGCCTTGCTCGCGATAAACGAATATATCTCCGGCAAACGAGCGATATTTGAACTCGAGCATCGGCTGCTGCATAAGAATGGCAGCTACCGCTGGATTCTGACGCGCGGCGAGGCAGTGCGCGATCTACAGGGCAAGGTCTATCGCATGGCCGGCTCGCACACGGACATCACCGCGCGCGTGCAAGCGACGCAGGAACTCGAGCGCGCCAAGCAAGCGGCGGAAGAAGCCAATAAGGCCAAGAATCAATTTCTCGCCAACGTCAGCCATGAGATTCGCACGCCACTGCACGGCATCCTCGGCATGACCGAGCTTGTCCTCGATACCGACTTGAGCGATGTTCAACGTGATTACTTGAACATGGTGACCTCTTCCGGGCACATATTGCTCGGCGTGATCAACGATCTCCTTGATTTCTCCAAGATCGAGGGCGGTTGGCTGGAACTCGACCCGCAGCCGTTTTCGCTGCGCGATTCCATCGGCGACATGATAAAGACTCTGGCGCCGCGGGCATTCGGCAAGGGGCTGGAGCTTGCCTATCACATCGACCCACAGGCGGCCGACCGTTGGAGCGGCGATTGGCCGCGGCTGCGCCAGGCGTTACTCAACCTGCTGAGCAACGCCATTAAGTTCACCGACACCGGCGAAGTTTCTTTGACCGTCCAGATCGTTCCCAGCTTCGCCGATGCCAGCGACGCGACGGTGCGCGAACTCGAGTTCACGGTTCGTGATACCGGGATCGGCGTCCCTCCAGAAAAACAACAGGCCATCTTCCAGCCGTTCGTCCAGGCCGATGGCTCGATGACGCGGAAATATGGCGGCACCGGGCTCGGGCTGACGATCGCTAACTCGCTTGTGCAGCTTATGGGAGGTTCGTTTGAGTTAGAAAGCGCCTCCGGCGTGGGCAGTACCTTTCGCTTTCGGGTACGCCTGGCAGCAGTGACCGACGATTGGCGGCACTCGGAAGCCGCGGCGCCGCTGCGCGACGTCGAAGTCTTGGTCGTTGACGCCAATGAAACGCAGCGCCGGTTTTTGAGCGCCAACTTGCATGCTTGGGGCGCACGCACTACGGAGATTTCGGATCTCTATAATGCAAGCGTGCTGGCGGGAACCCATAACTTCGACGTCGTCATTGCCGATGCGCGCCTCATTCGTGACCTTGGCGCGGATGCGTGGCGCCAGACTTTCGCTCCGACGCCCGTGATTTTCCTGGGGATTCCGGGCGGCCCAGGGGCCCACCCGGCCGATCCCGTGGCGCTGACCAAGCCCGTCAAGCCGCGCGATCTCCTGCGGACGCTTGGGCAATTGCTCGACCTCGCGGGCATCGAGAGGGAGCATAAGCATGATGGCGCGCACGGAAATCGACATGTGGCGGTCCCCGCCTGCCGTCCACTGCGGCTTCTGGTCGCCGAGGATAGCCACGTCAATCAAACGTTGTTAATCGGTTTGTTGCAGCGCCAGGGTCACGTCGCGGTCGTCGCCAACAACGGCAAAGACGCATTGCGCGCCCTGGAGCGCGAGTCCTTCGACGCCGTCATGCTCGATGTGCAGATGCCGGAGATGGACGGCTTTGAGACCGCCCACCGGATCCGTGCTGGCGAGCAGGGGACGGACAAACACCTGCCGCTGATCGCGCTGACGGCCCATGCCATGAAGGGGGACCGCGAGCGCTGTTTGGCCGCCGGCATGGACCATTACCTCACCAAGCCGGTGGCACCGATCGAACTCTATCGCCTGCTCGCGTCGGTATCGAATTCGCTGAATCAGAAGGCAACGGAAGAGATCGGGCTCCGCGTTGCCCCCGAAGCTTCCGAGGCCGAGCAACGTGCGCGAACAATATCTGGATTCAATCGAGAAGAAGCCCTTGCACATACGGGTGGAGATGCGAAGATGCTGGCGGAACTAGCGGAAATGTTCCTAGCCGAATCGCCCACGTGGCTAGCCCAGGCTCGCGCTGCTCTGAGCGCTGGCGATGCGACCACGCTACAGCGAGCTGCCCATTCGATCAAAGGATCGGTAAGCATTTTCGCGGCCGAGGAAGCTCTGGTCGCAGCCGAGTCGCTCGAACTGACCGCGAAGAATCAAAAGCTCGCGGATGCAGGATCTCTATTAGAAGAATTAGAAGATGCCTTAAATCGCCTTTTGCCGGATTTACGTTGCCTGAACACGTACGCCCCGTCGTCATTGGAGAACTCCCATGAGCGAACACAACATCGATAGTGCCTCTGTCGAATCCTCTCTGCCCACGTTGTTGATTGTCGATGATTCCAAAATCGACCTGCATCTGGCTGGCGGTATCGTCGAAAAACTCGGAGGCTGGCGGCCCGTCTTCGTCAATAACGGGGTCGAAGCGCTCGAGTCGATGGCCAAAAACAAGCCCGACGCGGTGCTGACCGACATGATCATGCCAGAGATGGGAGGCCTGGAATTGGTCCAGGCGATCCGCTCGCGGTTTCCGTCGGTTCCGGTCGTTCTCATGACCGCTCACGGCAGCGAGGACATTGCGATCCAGGCGCTCCACAAAGGCGCGGCGAGTTACGTACCCAAGAAAACCTTGGCCCGCGACCTGGCCGACACGCTCGATCAGCTCGTGACGGTCGTCCAGTCCAATCGCAATCAGCAGCGCATCGTCGAGAGTCTCACCAAGCAAGAGTCGTATTTCGTCCTTGGCAACGACACGTCGCTCATACCGCCTTTGGTCGGCTACATTGAAGATTGCCTGACGCGCTTGAAACTGTCGGATTCGGGCGGCCTTATTCTGTTGGGCGTCGCCATGCACGAAGCGATGACCAACGCCATCATGCACGGCAACCTGGAACTCAGCTCGGCGTTGAAAGAGCAAGATGACAAAGAGTTCTTCCAACAAGCACAGGCACGCCGCAAAATGGAGCCCTACAAGGACCGGAAAGTCCAGGTCGAAGTTAAGCTGACGCGTGAAGAAGCCGTGTTTGTGATCCGAGACGAGGGCAAAGGCTTCGACCCAGCGATCCTACCCGATCCGACGGACCCTGCGAATTTGGGCCGAGTCCATGGCCGTGGCTTGCTGCTCATTCAAACGTTCATGGATAACGTGTCACATAACAGCAAAGGCAACGAGATCACCATGATCAAGCGCTGGGGTTGAGAATGCGGACGTGCCGGCCGGTGACGCTCAAGCGATTGGCCTGATAGAGACGGATCGCCTCCGGATAGGCCACGCATTCTTCAGCAAAGACGCGCTGAGCCAAGCTGTCCGGCGTGTCATCATCCAATACCGCGATGGTGCGTTGCAGAATTATCGGGCCATGATCGTATTCGTTGTCCACAAAGTGTACGGTGCAGCCACTGACTTTGACGCCGGCGGTGATGGCCGCCTCGTGTACACGGTGGCCATAAAAGCCCCGGCCGCTGAAGGCTGGAATGAGCGAGGGATGGATATTCAGGATTCGCTGCTGAAAATCATCGGGAACCGAAATCTGGCGTAGAAAGCCAGCGAGGCAGACGAGGTCAGCGCGCGATGCTCGGACCTTGGCGAAGAGGCGATCGCTGAATTCTTGCGTGCTGGCATACTTCGAGCGGTCGACTACGGACGCCGGCACTCCCGCGTCGCGCGCTCGCTCCAGCCCCTGAACGCCCGATCGACTGGACAATACCAGGACGACGCGCGCGTTCAGTTGACCTTGGTCGATTTGGTCGAGCAGATTCCGCAGCGTGGTGCCGCTGCCGCTGAGCAGCACCGCCAGGCGAATTGGCGTCGTCATCAAGGGAATCCTCCACCGCTGTCGTATGCGGTGGAGAACGCGGCGTCCATGAAACCAGATAAGTCCTACGCCACCTGGTTCAAGATGCGCTGGCGAGCACTTGTTTGAATCGGTTGCCCTAGCAAGGAACGAAGGTCGTTCCCTTGAGCGTTCAGCACAGTCGACAGGCGCAGGTAAGGATCTGCATGCGCGACAGGGAAGTCCAGGTAAAGCGGGTCGAGTCCCACAGAACGCGCACTTCAAAGGCGTCGGTCGAAACTGCGCGTGACGCGGATGCCGAATCGGCTCGGCGGCGGTCCATAGAGCGACACATCCTCGGGTAGCTGCCATAGCATCGGGCCGACGCCTTCGCTCCAGCGCAGCGACTGGGCAACTAGGGGCGGATGGAAGGTGTCGTCGATAAAGCTGCTTACGACGTCGGGCGCGGGCAGGGACGATCCCATGGTTTCTCTCCGAAAGAATGAAAGAAAATTCAGGATCGCCGTATGACCTGTCGGTGCCAATCCGTCAAGTCCGGTTATGGCCTTCCTTCTTGCTGGCGCAGCCGCGTAAAGAGCTGCGCAGCCTTTTTTGGGTTCTCGTCCAGGTACCACGACAGCGCGGAGAAGAACATTTCGATCTGACCGACGTACTGTTCAGCCGTTTTCGGCGCCGAAGCCCCGAAGAGCCGTGTGGCCAACGCCAAGGCAGCTCCATCGCAACGCAGCATGAAGTCGACCTGATGCCGTAAGACCGGACGGTCCAAATTGTCTTTGTCTTCGACGACGTTCAGAACGACCACGGCCCGCACGGGCGATAGCGGAAGGAACATGCCGGGGCGAACGTGCCCCTCGGCGTACCAGATCCGCTGCTTGTCCGTCCGCAGAACGCATTCCCAATGAACGTTGCTACCTTGCCCATCCTGCCAGCCATAGCGACCATCGGTAAGATCCTGAATTTCAGCGCACTTGGCGCCGAGCAAGCGCCAGAGTCTGGCCGCGATATCCGGATGATCGAGCAGCCAATTGTAGGTGTCTACTCGCGAGGAGAATGTTTCCACTGGCCCTCGGGTCGTCAGCGTTGCGTGATCGACCACGGCACGCACACGGTCGCGAAGTTCGGCTGGAATCGAGTCAAATGGGAGTTGTTGCGGGCTACCAGTCAGGTTTGCCTTGGGATCGGCCGCCGTGCCGCGACCGGAGCAGAAATTCATCACGAGGAACAGTCCGAGCCAGCGGACGATCAAGTGCCGGCAATCCATCGGCCACCTCTAAGCGTTGGCTTGTTGTGTCGGAATCCAATGAGGAAGGACGCTGAGGTATAAGATCGAACCGCCCTCATATCGGACGTGAAGGATTCTCATGCTTTTGGGGAATCAGCGATTATTTCCGGATTGAGCGAAGTTAGCGAAGAGAGAGAAGTTCCTGTTCGCCGCGTGTGCTCGACCTGCCCTTGCCGGTTTGACCGTTCCTTAGCTATAGGCCGATGTCGAGGCGATTCGGCGGTTGGAAGGAGCCAGTCAAATGAGTACGACGGTCCCGAGCAAACCGAAATCTGGAAGCAGAACAATTCTCCTTGCCATGACGTTCATCGTCATTGTCGGGGGCGCTGTAGGCTGGCTGGAGTGGTCGAATTTATGGACGTGGTACGACCTTCGCGGTCTAGCCGCCGCGACGGATGCAGACCGTGACCTTTGGATCGAGCGCGTCGCCAGCCTGGACGACGCCGCGGTTCCGGGGCTGGTGCGCATGATGCTGGGCCAGGAAATCATCGCTTCCGGCAACGCTCGATCCGCTTTGGTCGCGATTGTCCGAAAGTGGAATGCAGCCGACGCACATGCGGCGGAGCTTTCGCATCTCGTCGCCCGCGAATATCCATTAGCCGGCGGCCAAGGTCGACTGGCCGCCCTAAGTCTTGCTAAAGAGATTTGCCTTCCGTCTCCAGAAATGCCCTTCGCCAAAGAACTCCTCTCCGCCGTGCAACCCAAGGAAGAACCACCAGTCCTGGAAGCCGCACTCGATTTGGCCTCGGCGGTCCTGGATCGGAAGCCAACCGATGCGGGGGAGTCAGTGAAGAACCTCGTCCAAATTGGCCTTCAGGCCTCACAGCCAAGTCAGCGCGTCACAAGTGTTCGATTGGCCATGCGGCCGGAGCTAAAGTTAGTGGATCGCGAGCCCTGCTGCTGAATGATCCTGCCCCCGAGGTACGGCGTTGCGTGATTCTTGCCGTCGGCTCGGCAGCGGACGTCGTGCTCGACGAAACCTTGCTGCCCTACCTGCGCGACAGCGATGACGAGGTACGTCGCCTGAGTGAACAAGCATTGCGCGCCCGAGGTCTGAGCGACGACCATATTCGGCTAAGCCGCCTGCTGATCGACCCCGCGCCGAGCGAGCGACTCAAGGTCCTCGATCATCTCGGAGACAGCGCGGACCTGGAACCCGGCGTCTGGCTGCGCCGCCTCAGCCACGACCCGGCCCCGTCGGTCCGTGCGTCCGCTGTTCGGGTAATGGCCCTGCAAAATGTAGTGGATCTCAGCGATCGCCTCGACCAGATGGCACGCACCGACCCGAGCCCATCTGTTTGTTATCTTGCGCAGTTTTACATGAAGAATGCGCCGCGGCCGCAGAGTGAGCGGTGAGAGACTGCCCCATAAAGTTGTGGCGGCACGTTTCCAACGTGCCGAAAGCAACATGTGCCGTAAATGGGCGCGTCGAAAACAGCCCAAATCCCGCAAAAGACGAAGTATCGGCACGTTGGAAACGTGCCGCCACAACCTTATGCGACAGTCTCTGAGCTCAAACGACCGGTTTCGTCTCCGTTTTGACTTCCTTATGCGGTGCCTTTGCCGAATAAGAGCCGCGAATGAGATAGAAAAATACCGGCGTTAGGATCAAACCAAAGAATGTCACGCCGATCATGCCCGAGAACACGGCGGTTCCCATGGTACGCCGCATTTCCGCGCCTGCGCCCGTCGAAATGACGAGCGGCAGGACGCCAAGAATAAACGCCAGGGAGGTCATTACGATCGGGCGCAGCGCGTCTTGCTCGAAGCGATCGCAGCGTCGAACGCCGACATGCCGTCCCGTTCCTGCCTGTCGTGCGCGAATTCGACGACGAGGATCGCGTTTTTGCATGCCAGCCCGACGAGTACGATGAAGCCGACCTGAACGAAAATGTTAATATCCATCCGCGCAATGGCAATGCCGGTGAGCGCGCAGAGTAGGCACATCGGCACGACCAGGATTACTGCCAGGGGCAACGACCAACTTTCATATTGGGCCGCCAAGACGAGAAACACCAGGACGACGGCTCCCGCGAAGGCAGTCAGCGGGTTTTGCATGAGATCCGCCAGACTCTCCGTTTTTCCGGCCTCCTTTTGCATAAAGGTCAGTTCCGTCCATTCGTAGCCCATGGATAACTTGGGAAGCTCCGTGTCCGCCAACGCCTCCAGAGATTCGACGACATATCCCGTGCTGACTCCCGGTAGCGAGCCTCCGAGGAGCGGCGCCGCGGGAAACATGTTGTAGCGCGTAATGATGACGGGACCGGTCGAATCGATGAGCTTTACAAGAGTTCCGAGCGGAATCATCTCGCCTTGAGCGTTGGCCACCTTGAGCCGGCCTACCATTTCGGGACTTAGGCGAAAGGTAGGCTCGGCCTGGATATTCACCTGCCAGGTGCGACTGAATTTATTGAAATCATTGACGTAATATCCACCCATATAAATCTGCAGCGTGTCGAATACATCGCTCAGCTTAATATTGAGCGTCTTGCATTTGACTCGGTCGACGTCAATAAAGTATTGCGGCGTGCCGGCGCGGAAGCTATTGAAGACGCCCACAAGTCCGGCAATCTGATTTGCCTTTTCCGCTAAGTTATCGGCTTTTCCTTCGAGCTGCCGGAGTTTGAGTTCTCCTTTTTGCTCGACCATCAACTTGAAGCCTCCGGAGTTTCCGAGGCCGTCGACTGCTGGGGCGCCGAAGACAGCGATCCGGGCCTCCTCGATTTCCTTGTAACATTGGTTGCGGACCTTCGCCGCGATTGCGTCCGAATATTCGTCGGCACCGTGGCGTTCGTGAAAAGGTTTCAAAACAATGAACATCGAACCAAAATTGGAACTCACGGCGGAATTCAAGACAACCGACGAGCCGATGATGGAAACGGTGTTCGCGACGCCATGCGTTTCCTTGGCGATCTTCTCTACTTTCTTTGTCACCTCGAGAGTCCGCTCGAGCGAAGCGGAATTGGGCAATTCGATATTCACGACGAGATACCCCTTGTCCTGACTGGGGATGAAGCCAACGGGCAACTGGGTGAAGCCGAAATAGGTCAAATAAAGGAGACCGGCATACAGGATCATGACAATAAAGCTCAACCGCAACAACCAGCCCACTGTGGCGCCGTAGACATTCGTGAGCAGATCGAAGATGCGGTTGAAACCCCGGAAAAAGAGGCCGAGGGCAAAATTTACTGGTTTGATAATCGCAAGCCCAATGAAACCGCCGGCGATAGCTCCCGGTAGGAAAAGAACCGCGCTAATGCCGGCGTTTCTTAGATTCGTCATCAAGTTCGGCGGCGCCGCGGCTTCCGCGTGTTCTCCCGAAGTGGGCAGCCCCAACTGTTCGCCGAACCAGGCCGATAACAGCCAAACTGACAGCACGCCGCCGACAATGCCAAATATCCACCACGGCAGGGCCTCTTTGCTTTCGTCGTGACCCTGACTGCCAGGATGGCGCGGTTTGAAGATCGAACCCGCCCGTGCGGGCGTCATGGTCATGGCATTGACGGCCGAGAAAATCATCGAAGCGGAGATGGTCAAAGCGAATTGTCGATAAAATTGACCCGTGATGCCGCCCAGGAAAGCACTGGGAATAAACACCGAGCTGAGAACGAGCGTGATCGCGATGATCGGTCCGGTGATCTCATCCATGGCGTGGATCGTCGCGTCTCGAACGCTGGCCCCAGTGTCCAGCCAGCGCTCGATATTTTCCAGCACGACGATGGAATCGTCGACGACGATGCCGATGGCGAGTACTAGCCCAAATAATGTCAGATTATTCAGGCTGAATCCAAGCATCGACATGACGATAAACGTGCCGATGAGCGACACGGCGACGTCGATCAGTGGCAAAATGAGCGATTTCCAGTCCTGTAGGAAGAAGAGGACCACGAGCGCCACGAGAATGACGGCATCGCGCAGCGTGTGGAAAACTTCGTTCACTGATTCCTTGATGAAAGGCGTCGTGTCATAAACGATCGCGTATTTCAGGCCTGGTTGAAAATCCTTGGCAAGTCGGCGCATCTCGGCTTTGACTCGATCGCCGGTGTCCAAAGCATTGGACCCAGGGAGCTGGAAAATAGCCAGGCCGACGCTCGGACTGCCGTCGAGGCGGCAAAGCGTGTCCTGATTTCGTGCTCCGAGTTCGGTCCGAGCCACATCGTGCAGGTAGGTGACGCTTGTCGAATCGGTCTTGAGAATGATGTTGCCGAATTCTTCAGCTTGGTTGAGGCGGCCTACCGTCGTCATCGTATATTGGAAGTCCTGTCCGCGCGGCACCGGTTGTTGGCCGATTTGCCCCGCGGCCACCTGCACGTTCTGCTCGCGCAGTACGTTGGCGACGTCGCCGGCTTTTAGCCCGCGCGACGCCAGTTTGTCGGGATCGAGCCAAACGCGCATCGAATAATCTTGCTGGCCGAGCATCGAAATGTCGCCGACGCCACTGAGCCGCGCTAGGACATCTTTGATATAGATTGTCGCATAGTTACTCAGGTCGAGCTGCGAGAAATAATAATTGCTGGTGCTTGGATTCAATTCCGAAAATAGATTGACGACGAGCAAGATGCTGGGCGATTTCTTTTTGACAATGACGCCGGTCGCTTTGACGACGTCCGGCAGCGTCGGCATCGCCTGCGAAACACGATTCTGAACTAATACCTGCGCCATATTGAGATCGACGCCAAGCTTGAATGTCACCGTCAAAGAATAGGCGCCGTTGTTCGTGCATTGCGACGACATGTAGAGCATATTCTCGACGCCATTGACCTGTTGCTCGATCGGGGCGGCCACCGTGTCGGCGACGACGACAGCGCTGGCGCCGGAATACTGACAGGTCACGGAAACGGTGGGCGGTGTAATTTCTGGATATTGAGCGATCGGCAGCAGCGCGGACGCCAGCAAGCCCATCAGCACGATGACGATCGAGATTACCCATGCAAAGATCGGCCGATCAATGAAGAATCGCGCTAGCAAGAGTGGCTCCTCGGTGTTCGAGATCTCTTACGATTAGCCGCGAGCCGATTCGTCTGAGGATTGAATGTTGCGCGCCAGGCTTTGGTACTCCAAAGCATGCTTTCGAGTACAAAGGCATGGCACCCGCCCCTTAGACGAGTCGTATTGCGGCTAAACGGAATATGCGTATTATTCGCCAGGATTTACAGGCATCGGCACTTGCTGAGGATCGACTGTCACGCCGGGCCTTACTCTCTGCAAGCCATTGACGATGACCCAATCCCCAGGCTTGATGCCCTCTTCGATTACCCGAAGTCCTTTGAACAGGCCGCCCAATTTGACTGGCCTGGATTCAACGACGTTTTTCTCATTGACGACATAAAGCACCTTCTGGTCCATGTCGGTATCGACGGCGCGATCGGTGACGGTCGGCGCCCTATAGGGGCGCTGATCGGCGCGGACGCGGACGAAGAGTCCCGCAGACAGGCTGCGATCCGAATTGGCGAAGACCCCGCGGACTTGTAACGTTCCTGTTTTCGCATTGACTTGATTGTTCACGAAATCGATCGATCCCTTGTGCGGAAAGCTCGTCTCGTTCGCCAGACCGAGCCCAAGGGGAATAATCGTATAACGCTTGCCGGGATAAGGGGACACGGCGGCTTGCAGGCCGCTAAAACCATCGGGGTTTGCCAGCAAACCAAGCGTACTCGCCGATAAGAAGGCGGGCTCATACGCGGTGTCCCGCGCGGAAGTATATTTGCCCTGCCGGATCGATTCTTGGATGCGCAACATCGTCCGCTCGTCCACGTCGAAATAGGCGTACATCGGGTCCATCGAAACAATAGTCGTGAGCAACGTCCCGCCCGCCTGACCCGACTGAATGAGGTTGCCGGGCGTCACGAGCGCTCGGCCGACGGTGCCGGAGATGGGGGCACGCACTTTCGTGAAGTTCAAATCGATCCGTGCCGACTTGGCGTTGGCCTTGCTGGAATCGACCGTGGCGTAGGCCACGTCACGCGCCGCCAACGCTTTTTGAACCTCTTCGGTGCTGACCGCGGCCGAGCGCTTCAGTGAAAGGGTTCGCGCGTATTCAGCCTCCTTGTATCGAAGATCCGCTTCGTCGAGAGCAACCTTGGCCTCCGCCTGGTTCATCGTCGCGTCATACGTTTGCGGGTCAATTTCAAAGAGCACGTCGTCCTTTTTGACCTCGGTCCCCTCGCGGAAATTCACTTTCAAGAGATAGCCCCAAACGCGAGCCCGTACTTCAACGGCGTCCACCGCGGCCGTCTGGCCGGTGAACTCGGCGTAATCGGTAACCTCACGTTCCAATGGCTGACTCACCGTAACCACGGTCTTCGGCACTTCGATGTGCGGCGCCCCTCTTTGGCACGCCAAAGATATAAACATCAAGGAAGATAGAATTAGAAGAAAAAGGAACGAATGGATCGATCGTCGGCTCATAACGGCCTCGCGAAGACGCGGGAATCGCCCCGGGCTTTGGATGAACAAGGAAACAATGGATTCGTGATTAGCTTATGGTGGCGAGACGGGAATGCTAGAGCGCACGCGGGTGCAGAATTTGATGCCTAAGACCGCGACAAAGCTTTGTCGTCACGGTTTCACGTTCGGCCAGAGTCGATCTGGGTTGAAATCGTCCTCATCGAGCGTCGCTGGGAATTGAAGGCGATCATAGCGGTAGAACTCGACTTCGTCGCCTTTATGGTCGAAGGCGATCACGAGCACCGGTAGGTGGTTCTCGACGCCGAAGCCATAGAGCCGGCGGCCGCCGCGCGGCAGGCCTTGCTCAAAACCGGCGGGAATTACGTGTTCGAGTATGTCGAGCGGCTCGGGATAGTCGTTACGCACTTGGCGGCCAAGTACTTTAACGGTGCCTTTGCTCGTGTCGCCTTTTTCGGCGGCTTGGACCAAGGCAGCCACATGGGTGAGGCAAGAGCCGAAGCCCGCCTCGGTGATCGGATGACGGCTGGCCGAGCGAACGAAAAAACTATCATGGGCTACGCTAAAGCGTTTGCCGGCGGGAGTGAACGGTACGTCGCCAGCGGCGAGGAGACTATGAATTTTGTCTTCGTGCAGACCCTTGACGTAGACAGCTTCTCGGCCACGTCCCGTCTCGCCGACCCATTTGAAATAAACGCTCCACGGATTCTTGCGAAATTTGAAGAGCATGACCTCTTCGGGCTTGTTGACGCCATTGACTTGTTCACGGCGTGTCATCCGCGCGATGTAAGAATCGATTGGGTTGTAGGCATCGACCGCCGCCTTGTAAAGCTGCGCTGGCGTCGTCGGCACCTGGACCAAAGCCGGTGTGGGCGACGGCGTCAGCGTCGGAGCTGACGCCTTCACAACGGGATTCATGGGAACGGGGTCGGCTGGCGCGGCGACTTGCGTAATTGGCGGCGGTTGTGGATTAGGGCTCGACGGCGCCTGAGCAGGCGGCATGGGAGGCACAGGGGCCAAACTTCGGCTGTCGACCATGCCGCTACGCGGTGGTGGAGGCACAGGCACGAGCGGAACATCGTTGCCACGCTTGTCGGCCGCTGCGGCTGAGTACGAAGTCGGGGCCTTCCTCTCTCCGAGGTTGGCGCAGCCGATCATACCAATACATGTGAGCGTGCCCAGGATCATTCGCGTGGCGTTCTTGCCATCGAGCATACCAAACCCCTCGAAGACCGGAACAATCCTCGTTCCGTTGCGCGCGGAGCATAGCGAAATTCTTTCAATAAAGACAGACGAAATGACGGCCGTGATCAGCGTTTACCAGCGCTCGACAGGGCCACTCGGCACCTTGATCGTCATTTCGGCATCGGGCCAATCCTGACCCGTTCGTGAATCAATGACTTCCCGGATACGCTCCACGATGGTATCAAAGACCGCCACACTGTCAATCATCATGAGTCGTTGCTGAATCTCACGCCCGGGCTTGAGGACGCGGCAATACCAATTCGCCACTTTGCGGAAGGTCAGGCAGGCCAGGCGCTCGGTCTGATGCTCGACCAATAGATGGAAATGGCGATCCATGAAGTCGAGCCGCTGCGCATAGGTGGCCGGCGGACCCGGGTCGCCGGTGGCTTCCCAGCGGGCAAGCTGGGCGAAGAACCAAGGATTGAGAAAGGCGCCGCGGCCGATGACCAGGCCATGACAGCCGGTCGTTCGCAACATAAAGTCCGCATCGGCGAGCGAGCGAATGTCGCCGTTGCCAAACACCGGCATCTGATCAACGGCTTCGACCACGGCGCGAATGCCGTCGTGGTTAACGCGTCCACCGAAACCCTGTTCGCGCGTGCGGCCATGAATCGTCACTGCCGCGACGCCGACCTGCTCGAACTCGCGCGAAAAACGGGGCCGTCAGATTGGCATCGTCCCACCCCAGACGCATTTTCACGGTCACGGGGATGCGGACCGATTCGACCACGGCCCGGACCAATTCGATCGTGCTAGTCGTGTTACAAAGCAGAGCCGAGCCGCCGCCGCCGCGCGTCACCTTGTGGACCGGGCAGCCCATGTTGATATCGACGGAGGAGACGCCATAAGCTTCTAGCCACTGTGCCGCCGTTCGCAACTCTTCGGGAACCGAGCCATAGATCTGTACGGCGACGGGTCGATCTTCAGGGCATGTTTGGATCAACTCCATCGTGCGCCGGCTGCGAATTAGCAAGGCGCGTGCATTTACGAGGTCGGTCGTGGCCAGTCCGAGCCCGCCCAGCGCACGCACGACCTGGCGAAATGAAAGATTGGTGTACCCGGCCAACGGCGCGAGCAGGTAGCGTGAAGCGAGCGGCAATGAACCGAGGCGTAGAGGCGGCAGCTTGGGGGGAAGGGGATTCTCGCTATTGTGCAGGCCGGTCATGCGCTCGGGGGCTCCACGTGGTTTCACATATTGACCTCACTCGATACTATACTCGTCGCGCTGCGATGGATATAGACCGCGCGGGTGACGTTTGCCAATTTATGACCCCGTCTTGACATTCTCGTCCATTTTTATTAAAGCCCCGCCTCCGCAACGAGATACCGTTTTATTCGATCACAGGGACGAAACCCATGCGTGCGACGGAAGGGTATGTAAAGCCGCTGATTCGTGCGGCCGCCGCATTGGCGGGATTGTTGCTCGGCTACGGGGCGCTCTCTGCCCAGGAGCCGAAATCAGCGAACCGCATCACGGTCAGCGACGTTCGCGTCGAAGGCAACCGCGTGGTGACCTCCCAGGAGATCCTTGGTTCGCTGAAAACGCGACCCGGCGCCGAATACAACGCGCAAACCGTGCAGGACGATGCACGCGCGCTGATGGCCTCGAGGAAAGTGGCGTTTGCCGAGGCGTATCCTCTCTATTCGGTTGATCGCAAGGAAGTTGTGATTGTTTTCGCAATTCGCGACTATCCCACGGTTGTCCGAAATGTCATTTACAAGGGTAACAAACACGCCGGTAGCGAAGAGGAAATGACGGCGCTCACGGGCATCCGAAAGGGCGCGCCTCTAAATCCGCTAGCTAATAAATTGGCGTGCCGGGAAATTGTCCGCAAATTGAACGACCAAGGCAGGCCCTTTGCCGAATGCACCTTGGAAAGCGGCTCCGATCCAAACGACCTCGACGTCATTTTCAATATCGTCGAAGGCCCAAAGGTTCTAGTCAGCGGTATTGATTTCACAGGCAATACATTTGTCTCGAAAGAACGGTTGGCCACGCAAATTAACTCGTCGGCCGGCTGGCTTCATCTCTTTCGCGGCATATTCAATGAAAACATGGCTGACGCCGATATTTCTAAACTGATTGAATACTACAAATCGTTCGGGTTCCTGGATGTGCGCGTCGCCCGCGAAGTTCAATGGGCCAACGGTGGCCGCGATGTCGTGCTTGTATTTCACATCATTGAAGGCCGTCGTTACCAGGTTAAAGATCGGCCGCAGGTATCGGGCAATAAATCGCAACCGGCCGATGCCTTGGAGCAACTCGTTCAGGTGAAACCTCACGAATGGTACGACGAGAAAAAAATCAAGGTCGACGCCGATCGAATCCGCGACTGGTATGGCCACCTCGGTCAAGAGGCGCGCGTCACGCCAAATCCTATCTTTTCTCGCGAAGAGCCGGGAATCGTGACCGTGCATTATGAAGTCCAAGAAATGGCTCCGGCACGAGTCGGTGAAATCAAAATCATCGGCAACGAACGAACGAAGCAAAACGTCATTATTCGCCAGCTCGAGCTTAACCCTGGACAGATTATCGATTATCCAGCGATGCGCCAGGCGGAGAGAAATCTAGGCAAGCTCGGCATCTTTGACATGGCCGAAGGCGACCGGCCGACCGTGACGCTTCGAAGACAACGTTAATAACCCGGAAAGCGAATTCAAAGATGTCGTCGTCAATGTTAAAGAGGGGCAGACAGGCAGCTTGCTTTTTGGCGTCGGCGTCAATTCTGACGCCGGCTTGACGGGCAGCATCGTGCTCAACGAAAAGAACTTTGACATCTTCCGTCTACCCACGAGCTGGGAAGACCTCTTCAGCGGCAGCGCATTCCGCGGCGGTGGCCAGGAACTGCGTATCGAAGCAGTGCCTGGAACCACATTACAGCGATACACCGTTAGTCTAAGGGAGCCGTTTCTATTCGATAGCTTGTTCAGCCTGAATGTTAGCGGCTACTACTACGAGCGCCAATACAACGAGGATCAGGAATCCCGTTTGGGCGGCCGCATCACATTGGGACGAAAACTAAATCAATATTGGAACTTCACAGTTGGCATGCGAGTTGAAAACATTGCGATTAACAATGTTCCGATCAACGCCCCCGAAGATTATCAAAGCGTCGAAGGAAATAATTTCTTGGTAGGCGCCCGCGTCGGCCTGACCCGCGACGACCGCGACTCCTATCTTCGTCCAACGGAAGGCAGCTTGCTCGATATTTCGTTTGAGGAATGCTTTGGAACCTATACGTTTCCGCTCGTGAACATCGACTACAGCCGTTACTTTACCACGTTCCAACGCGCCGACGGCAGCGGTCGCCAGGTGCTGGCGGCTCACTCGCAGATCTCGTGGGCCGGGTCGAACACACCAGTCTACGAACGCTATTATGGCGGTGGCTTCCGCAGTATGCGCGGTTTTGAATTCCGCGGCGTGGGCCCTGATATCAACGGTTTCAAAGTCGGCGGCGATTTTCAGTGGTTGAACAGTTTGGAATATCAGATTCCGCTGCGGGCGAACGATCAAATCTACTTCGTAGGCTTCGTCGATTCCGGTACCGTAGAAAGCAGCATATCGATCCATGATTATCGAGTAGCCGCCGGCGTCGGCGTTCGCTTTACCGTGCCGATGTTGGGGCCGGTGCCCATTGCCCTCGATTTTGGTTTCCCAATTGTGAAGGCACCGCAGGATAATAAGCAGATGTTTAGTTTCTGGCTTGGGTTCTTCCGCTAAACGGAAATGTTTAGCCGCGAGCCGATACGTGAGCACTGTAGTGTAGTGCACCCCGTTGTGGAACGGTCAGGAGACCGTTCCACAACGGGGTTGTTTGAATGCGCGATTTTCAAATAGCGCATTCAAACAGCTCGCGCCTATCGGCTCGCGGCTGAACGATAATGTTTTACAGTGTCTTCAAATATTCAATCACCGCCATTCGCTCTTCTTCGCTTAGCTTGTCGCCGTAAGTATGTCCACCGTTGCCTCGGCCACTCATGCTGGTGTCGTAAACTTTCCGTGCTTCGAGGTCCGAAATCGTGGGCTTCGAACTGGCCTTGTCCAATTCTTGAACCGTCCATCCCATTTGCCGCGAGTCGTATTCGGATAGTTCAGTGCGATAGGAACGTGTGAACAGCTTGGGGCGTGACTTGGAATTGAGGACGCCGTATACCGTCGGCACGGAGCCGTTGTGGAAATACGGAGCAGTCGCCCAGATGCCGTCGAGCGGTGGCGCCTGATAGCCTTCGTTGACCATGCCCTTGTAACCGTCGCGCAAGATCCACCAGCCTTTTTCTTGTGCGAACCAGCTCTGATTATAGAATTCGCCGACTTCAGCGCTGATGCCATCGCACCGCCGACGGTCGGTACCGATCTCTTTGATAGGAACGATGCGATTGGGGTAGCTGGCGTGTGCCCCGTAGGTGCCATGACATTTCGAACAATTGTCGTTGAAGATCGTTTTACCGCGTTCCGCTAGGGGCATGTCGATAGCCAGAGGATATTTCGGCGGCTCAATGGTGAGGAGAAAGGCCTGAATCTGCTTGAAATCTTCCTCGGCGGCGGTTATCACGGCGGGACCGTTGAAAGGATGCATCATGAACTGCATGAGGGAGCGAACCGAGCGGGCGTCGGCGCCGCCGGTGTAATACATGGTCTTTTTCTTCTTGAGATGCCACCACGCCGGGACATCTTCGCAGAGGTCGTCCTGAAGTTTGAGGTCGCGTGGTTGCAAGCGCACTGTTAAATCAGGTTCGCGATATCTCAATAGGAAAACCGACATGCTCCCGGCTTCATTCGTTCCGCGGACGTTGCAGAATTGAAAAGGCGGTTTTTTCTTATAGCCATCGGCCGCAGCGAATTCTTCGTAGAAGGACTGGTAGTCAAGGCTGGCGTTGCCCAGGCCCACAATGCTTTTGCCAGCAATAGAACCGCCGTGGCAAACCAGGCATGTAACACTTAGAGCTTTACCCAAACCCAAGGGGCGACTGGCAAGACGAAGGCCCATCGGGTAGCCTTCGTTATCAAAAGGCGCTTTATGCAGACCATAGCGTTGTAGTAGTTGGTGTTTGAAATCGGCCGGTTTTTCCTTGAGGCCCCACTCTTTCCAGACGTTGTCATAAGCCGACGTCGAAATGCTTGCCGGACTATAGGTCCGCGACAAAAGATATTCCTTACCCCGGTCCTTTCGATCGGGTTCGGCGACCTCCGCAAACGACGCACACACAAGCAGGACGGCTCCAGACAGGCACCAGCGTGACATAATGTCGAACCTCCCGCGGCGATGATATTCGATGGCTCTCATCCTATTCTAGGACGCCAGTTCAAGTCGTCGCGGCATCCATTTTCAAAACTTCGTCTAGTAATGGTGGAACTCGGCCAAAGCGGGCTATGAACTCTTCACGAGTAGGTGCAAGGCGCACAGCCACTTTCGCGGCGTGATGCGCTGCGATATCGGCCAATTTGTGTTCGACAAACGGATTGTGAAAGCGATCGAGCACTTGAGCCGCGAACTCCTTGGGGCCATCAACACGGCCTTCGAGCGCCGGTACAATTTCGTCGAACAACAATCGTGAAAGCCACGCGCCTAACTCGGAGTCATTGACGGCCTCACGAACCGTGACAAAACCGCGGGGTTTGGCGCGTATCAGCAGGGCCGTATGGCCTCCGTTCAAGATGCGCACTTTCCGGAGGAAATAAGGCTGGACGTCCTCAGTCCAGACGACGGCGGGGTGATCGATGAATCGCCACGCCCCCGGCTTGCTCTGAATCGCCCACAGCGCATAGGGCTCACACACCGTGAGCATGGAATCCTCAGCGAGCAACGGATGCTCCTTGGGCGTCCCGGTGACGATGCGATCGACCAAGGTATTGAGCCAAAAACAGCTCGCCTGAACCCAAGTCAGGAAAGCTTCGGGGAGGTGCCAATCGCGCTGCCAACTGCAGGACCAGGCCCTGCAGCATGGTCGCGTTGTGTTCGCGCAGCTCGCATGGGACGATCGTCAATCCCGGCTGGCCAGCGTCGAAACGCTCGCGCAAAACCGCGACCAATTTGGCTGGAAACGAGCGCGGCGGTGCATCCGTCGGTAAATCCGCGCTATCGAGGGCGTAACCAGCTTCGGTCGTGTTCGACAGGATCAGCTTCAAATGCGGCGACCGCGCCAAAGCCCGCACCTCGTCCCATTGTGTCGAAGCGACGACCGCTCTGCTAACGCTGTCCACAACCTCCACGCGGTCGACGACCGAGCCGTTTTCCAGCCCCCGAATGACGACATGATAGCGTCCGTTTTGCTTATTCAGCCCGCCGGCTCGATCGTCGCCGGTTGACTGAACAATGACGATGCGGCCTATGTTTTGACCCTGTTGATTCGCTTGATGAATAAATAGGTCGGCGAATGCCCGCAAAAAACGGCCCGCGCCGAACTGTAAAACCGTCTCCGGCTGCGTAGTCATGGGACAATCGCCTCAAGAGGAGGTGTCGAGATAGAGATAGTTTAGAGGGAGTTGGGAGAGGTGCCAAGAATAAGGGAATGTGCGCGGGCGATGCAAAGCGTTTTGACGCAATACAGTTCGCCTAAGGGTTGGGTGCTATGCTTTCGTACTCGAAAGCATGCTTTGGAGTACCAAAGCACGGCACGCACCGTTAAGCCCGTAGACGAGCGGTATTGCCCGAAACGGCGCTGATATTCACGCAACGCTGACAGCGTCCTCGCGGGCTGGGATCTCGACATCCTCAAAACCGCGCAGTCGTAGCGCGGCAGCCAGGATGCCGGCTTGCTCCGGTTCACCGTGTACGAGCCGAACATGCCGGGTTTGGCCAGCCAATGGGCCGAGCAGAGCGAGGAAGTCGTTGTGGTCGGCGTGGCCTGAGAAGCCGTTTAGCTCTACCACTTCGGCCCACTTGTTCCAGTTTTTGCCGTGGAACCGCACCGTTGGCCGCTTCTCCAGCAGCTGATGACCCACGGACAACGGAGCCTGATAGCTCACAAGGATGATTGTCGCCCGCGGATCGTCGATGTGCTGCCGCAGGTGCTGCAAAATCCGCCCGCCTTCGCACATGCCTCCGGAGGCGATCAGCACACACGGGCCCGGTCTCATGCTGACCTCGCGGCTCTCCTCGGGAGTGCCGACGTAATGAACCTTGGGCTCGTCGTCGAGCGGAAGTCCCTGGAAGCTCTCGCGATATCGGCTGTAAACTTTGGCAACCTCTGAAGCCAGGGGACTGTCAACATAGATTGGCAGCGTCGGCAGCAGGCCTTCGCGCATCCATTGTTGAAAGTAATGGACCACGATCTGAGTGCGGCCGAGGCTGAACGCCGGCACTAATATCTTGCCGCCGCGTTGTACGGTACGTTGAACGACCTCGCTCAGCTTCTTCGCCATCTGGGCAACTGTTTCGTGCGTCCTGCCGCCGTAGGTACTCTCGCAAATGAGCAGATCGCCATACGGGACGGGGCTCGGGTCTTTCAGGTAAGGAAGACCGCGCCGTCCGATGTCCCCGGTAAAGGTAATCTTCCAGTCGTGTCCGTCTTGGCGAATCGTCAAAGCCACCATCGCGGAGCCGAGAATATGCCCGGCATCCACGAAACGCATTCGAGTGCTCGGACTCAACTCGATTTCTTGGTTGTAAGCGACCACGACGCACTGGTCGATCACGGCATGGACGTCGGATCGATTATAAAGAGGGACGGTGCGCGGACGCCCACCGCCATGCGAGACTCCGGCCTCTTCTTCTTGAATGCGCGCCGAATCGCGCAGCATGACTTCGATCAAGTCGCGTGTTGCCGCAGTGCAATAGATTGGTCCCTGATAGCCTTGTTTCACCAGGCATGGCAGATTGCCACAATGATCGATATGGGCGTGGCTCAGGATGACGGCGTCGATCGCCAACGGGTCAAACGGAAATTGGCCATTGCGGTCGCGGTTTTCCTGACGAGAGCTGCGGCTTTGGCCGCAGTCGAGTAACAGTCGTTGATCGCCGGCTTCCACCAGATGCATAGATCCGGTTACGGTCTGCGCTGCCCCCAAAAACGTCACAGTCGGGGCGGAGAGCATGGTATTCAAAGTCTTCATCATGATTTTATTGTACGGCTCAGGGCAATAGGTCGGCGGACAGCGACCAAACATTACCTGAAGTGAGAATTCGAGACAACCCGAGCGCTAGCGTTGCGCGGCACTAGCCAGAGGAAGGTGAGTTCGCATCCTTACGTGGAGGGGCTACCCTCTTGATATTTTGGCGCGACGGTCTACGGATCGTTGTAACCATAAGCGGGACAATGTGTTAGATTGACTGACCGTCGCGCCAAGACGGATACGCCTTTTGGCGCGACGGTCTTTCTATCGAAGGCGGTCACGGCGCAAATAGTAGGCCAAGATGGCAAATTCGCTGGGATCGATCACCGGTACCATACGCATGCATTAAGTTAAACCCTGCGGCCTGAACGAGTTCTTCGCATCGCTCGGATCGTGCCATCGTCGTGTTCCAACAAATCATCGCAACAAGCTTCGTATCGTTTGACGGCCCTTCCTCTTTCGGGAATAGTCCCATAGTCAACGTGCGCGACACTCATCAGGAGGATGACATCGTGAAGATACGATCTCGTTTCTGGCTCGCCGCGGCAGCGGGACTGTTTCTGTCCCAGCCTGGGTTTGCGGCTCCCCCAATCGAACCCGCCCCGCTCGGCCTTGGTGCCGTCCCGATGAGCTTGGCTCAACGGACAGCGAACACCATCGCGGCCAACCTACGTCAAAGCGGGCAGCTCCAAGGTTTCAACATCGACATCTCGTTCAACAACGGCATCGCCGAGCTGACGGGAACGGTCCGCGATCAATCACAAAAGGAAGAAGCGCTCCGCATCGTTCAGGGTGTTCCTGGCGTCGAGCGCGTTGTCGATCGCATCACGACCGAAGCCGCGATTCGTCGCGTGTCGGATGTGCCGCCGCCGACGCCGCTGCCGGAAGCTTCACAACTGCCCACTCCGATTCCGGCACCGCCGACAGCTGGTCTGCCGCCTGAACCGCAACCGATCTTCGCAGCCCCGCCGCCGTCGCCGTACGCCTTGAATCCGCCGCAAATGCCGCCTTATGCATGGCCGACGTACGCACCGTACAACAACTTTTCCCGCGTCGCTTGCCCGGAAGCGTACCCGTATAACGCCTTTCCGTTCATCGGCCCGCAGTATCCGTTCCCGAAAATTCCGCTCGGCTGGCGCTCTGTTCGCCTCGAATGGGATGACGGTTATTGGTGGTTCGGCCGCACGTCCACCAAGTACGATTGGTGGAAACTGCGGTATCATTGAGAAATGTTCTGTAAGAATTGGACTCGAATTTCATATTCTTTAAGAGCCGATTATGTCAGCGACCGGAGCGGGCCATGGCTTGGCTTGCTCCGGTCGCTGACGTTACCGGCTCTTGAAGACGTTTCGGTTTGAGCCTCGTCAAACGACCCCTGGCTCCGCGAGCGCCTTGCGCAGCTTTCCGAGCGCGCTCGCCTGAACCTGACGCACTCTTTCCTTGGAAAGCCCTAGCTCCTTACCGACTTGTTCCAAAGTGCCTGACGCCGCCCGGTCGTCGAGGCTGAAGCGGCGCGACAACACCATTTTTTCGCGAGCAGACAACAGTTCGTTGCCCTCTCGTAGGAACTCATCGATTCGCTGCAAACGAACTTGAGGCAACTCCTCAGTAGTCCAATCAGGCGGCTCGCCATGTGGCAAGGCGTCAAGCGGCACCGAGTGCGCGAGCCGATCAGCGGCATGGCGCTGCGATAGCCGCGACAGTGCCCGCATCAGGCACGTAAATGCGTAGGTGCTGAAACGAATGCCAATCCAGGGGTTATAAGCCGCCACTGCCTGGATAAGCACGATGTGACAGTCACCAACCATATCATCCGCGTAAGCCGACGGCGGCATCCAGCGGCGTACAGCCCGATAAATGAGCTTGCGATTGCCAACCACAATTTGATCGCGAAACGACAAGTAAGCCGCGTGCCAGCGGTCTTTCGTTCGTTTGGCCACCGAATGGTCAGCGCGATAAGCGGCATAGTGCATTCGTTGCGCTCGGTCCCGCGTCACTTCGTCGAGCATATGGCTATTATTTTCGTCACGAATATCTTCGCGGACCGGGCCAAACAGCGTCGCTGCCGTTGTGTCGGTGAAGGACGGATGAATGACATACGAAGGGCCGTTTCCCTCGGACCGATGTTTGGTTGTCACAAGCTCGATCGTGGCCGCCATGATGTACACTCCGCGAAGAGGATTTCTGAACAATGACTCGCGTCCCATAATCGTTCAAAACGACCAAAACGCTTAAAACGATCTAATTACAAGTTAGAGCAGCGCCGAGCGTTGTCAAGAGGTTTCTTCGCCTTTCGGCCCGATTTTCAATTTCGGCAATTGTTGGCAGAATGCATAAGACGGCCTTATAATAAATGTGGACGATTTAACCGATTACTCGCGGGCGCCGATGACACCACCTCGATATCTGAACACAGCCACGGTTGCCCGCGCCCTTGGCGTGAGTGTCACGACAGTCAAACGGTGGGTGGACGAAGGTGTTTTGCCCGCCCATAAAACTGCCGGCGGGCACCGAAAAATACTCATTCAAGATGCGGTACGACTGATCCACAAAGAGCGGCTGCCCTTTGCCGATCTCTCACTTTTAACAGATGGCAAAAGCCAAGACGTAGCAAATCCAGAAGTGGTGTCCTCCCAGCTCTTTGACGCTTTGGCTGACGGCGCTGCGGACTCGGTTCGATCATTGTTGGTTGAAGCCTATCGCTCGGGTATGGCCATAGAAACCCTGGCGGACGCTGTGATCAGCCCGGCAATGAAAAAAATTGGACACGTTTGGCAGGAAGGAAACTTAGATGTCTATGAGGAACACCGCGGCACGCAGCTGATTCTGGCAGCGCTTCATGATTTGCGCAGCCGTCTGGAGCCGAGCCTGTCGCCCAATCCACCGCTTGCGTTGGGAGGTTCTGCCGAAGGCGATCATTATTTGCTCGCCTCCCTGCTCAGCGAGCTCCTGCTTCTCGAGAACGGTTGGGAAGCGATCAACCTGGGACCCAACTTACCGTTAATTTCCTTGCGCCAAGCAATGAACGACTGCAAACCGCAACTGGTCTGGCTGTCCGTTAGCTATATCGCTGACCCACCATCGTTTGTGCATGGCTTTCGTGAGCTCGCGCGTGCGGCAGAACGGGCTCAGGTTCCCGTAATCGTTGGCGGCCAGGCCTTGACACCAGAAATCAAGCTGGCGCTACCCCACGCCCAGTTTGGCGCGGATTTGTCGTACCTTCGTGATGTGGCTCGGAAATTACATCCTGGCATGGCGAAGCCCCGGCGAGGTCGCCCTGCCCAGGAGAAGTGAGAAGTGAAATTACCTGAATAAATTATTTAGGCGCAAATCGATAAACTTCGCGGTGTAAAACGACGAACGGGGCGTTTGCACGCCCCGTTCGCTTTCGTTACGTCAAGTCAACCAGCATTACTGGTTCGCTACATAGCCGGTTTGAATCTCTTCTTCTTCGCTCTGCACGATGATCCGAGGCGTGACCATGATGAGCAAGCTTTCGGTCTCCCGTCCATAGCCGGTGTTCTTGAACAACCGACTGATGATTGGGATATTGCTCAGGATTGGCGGACCATATTCGCTCCGAGCTTCGGACAGTCTCTTGAGGCCGCCCAGGAGCACGGTACCGCCGTCAGGCACGGACACCGTCGTCGCGACAGACAAGTTACTGGTTGTCGGCTGTTGCAAGAACTGCGTGAGCATCACAGTCGGCGTCGAGGAGTTCGGCGACGACTGGCTGCCGAAGACTGGTACGACGATTGGGAACAAGGTCGTTCCGCCGGGTACGATGTTGGTCAGGGTCGGGTTCAACGAGAGTCGCACGAAGCGGCGATCCGCCGAAATGACCGCCTGCAGCGTCAGGTTCGTTCCCGCCGTTGGGAACTGTTGCTGTGTCGGCACGAAGATCGGATTGCCGTTCGGGGCGATCTGAATCGATACCGAACTCACGAAGAACTGCGAATCCAAGGCAGTCAAGGTCGCCGTCTGACCGTTGTACAAAGTCAGCTTCGGAGCCTGCATGACGTTGGTGCGGGTGTTGCCCTGCGATGCTTCCAGGAACAGGAAGACCTGGATGTCGCTGAGGAACGCGAGGCCCAAAGACAAACCGCCCGCGCCTTGGCCAGGATAACCACCGAACAACGGAGCCGAACCGAAGAAGGTGTTGTTCGACACCGGAATGTTCAGATCCGAAGTCAGCGTGCCAGCAGGCGTTAGGCCGGTCAACAGGTTCTTAGGCTGGAAGTTATTGAGAACGCCACCCTGTTGAAACACACCGCTGAGAATCTGCGATCCGTAGTTGCTATTGGCGTTGGTCGTGATGTTCATGTTGAAGTTGACGCCGATTCGCTCGAAGAAGTCCTCAGACACGGTGATGAACCGCACTTCGACAGATACTTCCTGCTCCTGCAACTTTCGCAGAGCGGCCAACAGGTCGGCGATTTCACCCTGGATGTCGCTGGTCTGATTGATGACCAGGGTCTTGCCCAGAGGGAAGTAGTTGATCGTGCCTGGCCCGCCCATCTCCTGCCAGCTCATCGGATTGATGGTGCTGATAATGAGATTGATGAGCTTCTGTTCCTGCGTTTCCGAATCGGAATAGCTCGGCTTCATGTCCTGATGCAACGTGGCTGAGCCGTTAGGACCGGACGGAGAGCCGACACCCTGTCCGCCCATCAGAGGCGTGGTACCGGTGAGGTACGGCGTAGCAGCATTGCCTTCGGTCTGCAGGCCGCCCATCGGCGCACCGATCATGTTCTGCGGAGCATGAACGTCGCCAAAGTCACGCACCGGTATGACGAGGTCGGTCACGAGGTACGACTTCGTCTCCAGTTTCCCGCGAGCCGCCGTCTGCGTCGTAATCTGGAGGACTTCATCCTTGATTACGTGCGTCAGGCTACCTGTATTCAAGATCAGATTCAGGGCCGACTTCAGCGCGACCTGATCGAGCTTGATTGTGATCGGCATGTTCAGATCGATGCCTTCGGCGTTGAGAGCCCGCTCGTCGACATAGATGTTGATGTTGTGCCAGGCTCGGATGTCGTCGAGGACCTTGGCCAACGGGACATTGCTAAAGCTCAGGCTGATCGGCTGGCTCAACTTCCGCTGAATCTCTCGTTCGCGCTCATTCTTGAGTACGACATTGGCCAAAGCTGGGTCCTTGCGGCCGCGAGCTTGCGTCCATCGTTTGTCATCGAAGTGCATGACCTGTTCTTCGACTCGCGAGTTGACCTGCGTCTCCACCGAGGTCAGGACGTTGAAGTTGTAGTCCGCGCGACTCTCCTTGGCGTTCTTCGAAGCCATCAGGTTGACCTGATTCTTCGAGATCGTCACGGCAGCCGTGATGACCGGGTTATCGGGATCGAACTCGTGTGCCTGGACCGCGACCTTTTCGGCATCGCGATACTTGCACTCCTTATAGAGCGTGTCGAATTGCTTCATGAGTTCGGCCACGTGTTTCTGTTTCGTCTCCTCGGCGCGCTGCTTGTTGAGCGGCTGCATCGTCGCCGCCATGTGGGCGTCGTGATCGTTCTTGGCCATCACCTGCGACTCACGCAAAACCTTGATGCTGGCCATGCGCGATTCGATCGGCCGCTTCAGAGTGGCCATCTGGCCCTGATCGAGGACCGAATCGTCTACCGTTCGCTCGTAGGCTTGCAGGATGTCGAGCGCTCCGTCGGGGTCGCCGGTGCGGAAGCGATCGGAAGCATCCTTCTGAGCGGTCAAGCCTTCCTTGCGTAGCTTCTGGAACAAAACATCGCGCATCGGGCTGGTCTTGGCGAGCCCCATGTCGGTGGCGTTAGCCGAACCCGCGTCCAGCGGCGTTACCAACGCTGGTCCAGCTTTATCGCTGGCATTCGCTCGGCCGACATTATCGCCCGGTAAAGGCAGCGGCAGTGGCAGAGTCTGAGCATTCGGATCCTGGTTCGTGACTTGCACCACCTGGGTTCGGGCCGACGGCTGCATTTGCGGCGTCATTTGAATCTGACCGAGGCGTTCCTTGCGACTGCCGTCGAGCAAGGTCGAATCGACGTTGCTCAGAATGATCGTGGCATTGTTAAAATCGCCGCGATTATAAGCCTGGACGGCTGCGTCGAAGGTCCGATTGGCCGTCAACTGATTTTGCTTGAACTCTTCGAGGTCGATGGTCCGCAGCACGGCCTGCGCTTCGTTCGCCATTCCGTAGTTGCCGGACATGACCGACTCAGCCATCTTGCGAGCCAGCGTTAGGTTGTTGCTCTTAATTTCAAGCCGAGCCTTGTTGAGCAGATCCACACCCTGCGGATTCATCTCCGCCGTCAACACGACCTCAGGCGCGGCACCAGTCGAAGGTCCTGGCACAGGCAGAACGACAGGCGCTCGGCCGCCGGACATAGCCAAAGCCGTATTCCGCTGTTGGCGAACATATTCGACCTGGAGATCGACGGGCTGAGTGTCGAAGCCAAAGTCAAAGGCCAACTTGCGAGCGACTAGCAAATTCTTCTCGACCTGCTCGTAGCGGGCGACCGGATCACCAGGACCCTGGCAGCCCTCCATCGCCTGACGAACCTGGGAATCGACCTTCTTCTGAACCATCACAGTGAGGCGTTGGCCAAACACTTCCGGGCCTTCCTCGCCGGGGCCAAAGGCCACGCCGAGTTTCCGGGCCTCGAGTACCTTGGCACGAGCCCCGACCAAGTCGGTCTGGGACAGTTGGCGAGCCTCGCTCAGCAACTGAAGAGCCTGCTGTTTCTTATCTCCCGTCGCCGGCGTGGTCGCCGCGAGCTGGCCCGGCGCGGTTACCGACTTCAGCTTCGCACCCATCGCGATTTCGCGTTCGAGTGATTCCGGTGTTATCTCGCCCGGTTTCTCCAGGCGGACGTGCATCTGCTTGACCTGGTCGATGATGACCTTGGCCTTGTCCGTGTCGCCCTTCGCAACGGCTTGCTTGGCCTCGACGAGCATCGCCCGTGCTTTGTCTTCCGGCTTGGTGATTTCGTTGATCGTCTTGTTACCGACGACAGCCTCACCGCGCCGTTGCTTGAGTTTGATCGCTTCAATCTCATTCAACACAGTCTGCGGGCGATCGCCGAAGTCCCAGACGGTATACGAGCCATGCAGCTTCTGCGCTCGATAAGCCAGCTTGGTGGCGGTTTCGAGGTCATTTTTCTGCAAAGCCTTCCGTGCTTCGGCCAGGACGACGATAGATTCTTCCTGATCGTGCTTGGCTCGAACGTGCGCCACTTCCTGGAGCAGTTTATCCGGGCTGTCCTCGAAGAGGCCCCACGAGAGCGGCATCGCCTTGACCTTGCCAGCGATGTTCGCTGCTTCCTCAAATTTCTTCGCCGCCAGCAGGTTTCGGCCATCCAGCAAGAGCGCGACGGCTTCCGGCTTGGTGTAGGCGTTGGCCGGTTTCTCAGCGGGCTTGACCGGCTTGACGGCCACAACCTGAGATTTCGGCTGAGCTGCATTGATCGCGGCAGCGACTTTTTCCGGCGTGTCTTCGTCGAATGCCAGGACAGGCCGTTTAGCGCGAGCTTCCTCGGTCAGGCGACGGGCCTCATCGAACTTGCCGTCCTTGAGAGCCAGACGCGCTTTGACCAAGAGGACCCGGGCGCCGTCCGTATCGGACGCCAACGGAGGAGCCGCCGGCGTTTGATTGGCTACCGTGCGAACGCCAGTTTGGTCAGCGGTCTTGGCGTCGGCCGCTGGGGCGGTAGTCGCAGGTTTGGCTGCGACCATGTTCTTGGCCGGGGCTGGCTGCTCGGCGCGAGCGACTTGAATTTCCTTCAAGACCTTGCTGGGCGAGTCGCCCCACATGGAAAAGCTGAAGCTGCTCGCCGTCTTTTCCGCCTGGTGGGCATAATACTCCGCGCGGTCGTATTCGCGGTGCTGCATCATCACGCGTGACGCCTTCAACATCATGCTCGAATCGGAGCGGGCGCGAGCGATGTCGGCCAACAATTTCTGCGGCGAATCTTCGTTGGTAGCGAACTTGCCGCCTTGTCCCATCGCTTCCTTGGCCAAAGCCTCGGCCGCCTCAAACTCGTAGAGAGCGAACTGGGCCCGGCCCAGTTGCAGCGAAATGCGCGATTCCTTATTCGGATCAACCGGGGCGACGGTCTTCGCGGGCGCTGTTTTATTAAGCGCCTGGAACCGAACCTTGTCCGCTGGCGCGAGGTATTGCTCGACGACCACGAGCCGTTTCAGCGCCATCGCGGCGTCGATAGTGCGGCCTTCTTTCGTCGCCTTCTCCGCCTGGGTCAACAGGTCCATGCCCTCGCGGCGTGCGTTCATGGCACGAGTGTTCTCGTCCATGCAGCGGGTCAGGTCTTCCTGCTCGTTAGGCTTCAGCTCCGCCTTGCGTTGCGAGGCCTCGTCAAAAAGCGGCGCAGCGGTTTCGTAGTCACCGTGCCGTTGGCTCTCGATGGCCTTGCTCAGAACAACGCTGGCCGGCGCTGTTCGTGTAATCGGCGTCGGCGTCGCCGGTACCGGATCGGCCCACGCGACGTTTGTCGCTGAGGAAGCGCTCAAAAGCAGCCCCGCGACAAGGTTAACCCACTTCCGTGATTTTGCCCTGAACACCCTGGCCTCCTTTGCCATTAAGCCGCCACTTTGATCCGGACGTGACCCCAAAGCGGCGGCGGGGCCCCCTCCCTGTTCCTGTTCGCTTGTGCCCGTTTCCGCTTGCCGGCCCTGATTCCGGCGCTGATACTCGGCCACGAGGCACCCCCCTATGCGACGGCGCAACATCTACCACACTCCCCCCGGAATGTAGAAATGGGCGCCTTGCCCGTTACTCGCTAATTCATCGACCGATATGGAAGTGGGCGGGGCTATAACGCGAGAATTGCAAGAGGTCAATAGCGAGTTGATCAAAGTTGGCGACTGATGTAGCACATACCGTCTTGAATCGGAGTTCGTTCAACAAATCGGAACCGTGGCCGGGGTCGGTACTCCGACCCCGGCGGCCTTGGCGGTTCCAGAGAACCGGGGTCGGAGTACCGACCCTGGCCACGGCTCGCAAATCTCGCAAACGGATTTCTGACTCAGCCACTAGAACGTCAGGCGCCGCCGCACAGAACGACCAGGGAAAATGGTGCAACCGGGTAACGTTCACCGACGGCGATCACTGATGCCTCGGCAAAAGGCACTATATCGAGAGGCGACGTCAACGATGTATCGATGATCCGACGCCATGGCCGACTTTGGGGCGCGGGCGGCACGCTAAAACGCAGGGTGCCACTCCACGCATTGAACACAATGTAAAAATCGCAATCCGCCTCGCGTCCGGTGCGATCGCCTACCAGAACCATTGCCAACGACCGACTACTAACCGAGAAATCCGGCTGATACGCCTCGACGCCATGCCATATCACCTCCCCCTCGCGCAGAAAGCGCGTGCGCCGAAACGCGGCATGGCGTCGACGCAGCGAAATCAGTTCGCGGACGAAGCGATGGAAGTCGGCATTTTTCTTCTCGAACGTCCAATCGACCCAACTGACCTCGTTATCCTGACACCAGGCATTATTATTGCCGCCTTGTGTTCGCAAGAACTCGTCGCCGCCCAGCAACATCGGCACGCCCTGGGATAGAAATAGCGTTGCCACCAAGTTGCGCACCTGACGGCGGCGGAGCGCCAAAACCTCTCGGTCGTCTGTTGGCCCTTCAACGCCGCAATTCCAGCTCAGATTGTCGTTGCTACCATCTTGGTTATTCTCACCGTTGGCCATGTTGTGTTTTTGGTTGTAGGAAACGAGGTCCCAGAGCGTGAACCCGTCATGGCAGGTGATGAAATTGAGCGAATGGCGCGGTAGCCGGCCAGACGCCTCGTACAAATCCGAGGAACCACAGACCCGAAAGGCCAGGGCGTTCGTCAGGCCCGGATCCCCACGCCAAAATCGACGTACATCGTCGCGGAACTTGCCGTTCCACTCCGACCAACGCCTGCCGAAAGGAAATCGTCCAACTTGATAGAGACCGCCGGCATCCCAGGGCTCGGCGATCAGCTTGGTGTCCGCCATTACGCCGTCTTCGGCAATCATCTCGATAACCGGAGGATCAAGGAGCACGTTCCCCTGCTGATCGCGTCCAAGGACCGAAGCAAGATCGAAGCGAAGTCCATCGACGTGCATTTCGCCGACCCAGAAGCGCAGGCAGTTGAGAAGCAGGCCGCGGACGACCGGATGGTTGCAATTGAGCGTGTTGCCACAGCCCGTAAAGTTCAGATAACGGCCATCGGGCCCGACCATGTAATAGAGTGAGTTATCTAAACCGCGGAACGAATACGTTCGGCCGCGATGGTCCCCTTCGCCTGTGTGATTGAATACCACATCGAGATAGATCTCGATGCCCGCCGAGTGAAACCCGCGCACCATTTCGCGGAATTCATTGAGCTGACCATGCTCTTCACTGCTACTGGCATAAGACGCTTTGGGCGCGGCAAAGGCAATGCTGTTGTAGCCCCAGAGATTGCGTAGTTTCTCTCCGGTCTGAGGATTGTTGAACGGACACTCTGACTCGTCGAACTCATGAATCGGCAATAGCTCAATCGCCGTGACGCCCAACGATTTCAAATAGGGAATCTTCTCCATCAATCCAAGAAACGTACCCGGTTTGGAGACAATCGCAGTCGGCGAACAAGTGAACCCGCGCACGTGCAACTCGTAGACTACCGTGTCTTCAAGATGCGTGAGCAGCGGCACATCTTCTTGCCAGTTAAAGCTCCGCCGCAGAAATACGCTGCGCCGCGAAGTGGATCGGGTGCCGCTTTCATCCGACTTGCCCCAAACAGCCCCGCCCGAAAGCGCCGTCGCTCCCGGATCGAGCAGAGTAATCGACGGGTCAAACCGGCTCGTCGGCAGTTTAGGCCCATCGACGCGCCAGCCAAAACAAAAAGCCTGCGGCAAGCCGCCGACATGAATGTGCCAATGGTCGCCGGTCCGATTGCGGCGCGGATGCAAAGCGATTTCAGCAAGGTTTTCCTGCGGTTTCTCCAACGACGACAGCACAAGAAACACCGACGTGCCGTGCCGGCAGAGAAGCGCGAAGTTGACACCGTCCGGTTGAGCCGTTGCGCCGAGCGGCATCGCCCTGCCGCGCACGATCTGCAAATTGAGCATGAAGGAAGGCCGTTCGAGAGTTCATGAGGTCAGAAGGCGCACTCATGTGAAGATAGGTAACGAGAGGCCATTTTGGCAAGACGGACGAGACGGCCAAAATTCGTTTCATTCGACCCCCCCCATAACCCCAGCGAACGAATTCCCGATCCTCGGGGCAGCCGTGTCGGAAGGCTCTGTCTTATCGCCTTTTTATTCCGGCATGGACACTCTCTCGATTGCGCCTCGGCCGAGGCGCAATCGAGCCGCGCTTTCGCTAACTCTCGGCACGTAAAGCACTTAATGGATTGCATTGCGCTGAAACACACACACAGAACACACGCGGACTGTCCACCTAAGTCCGTTTGGAAACGGCGTGCCGCTTTGACTTAGACAGACCAATCTTCCAACGCCAATCCAAGGATGCGAGCAAAGTCGCCACGGTTGCGCGTCAACACGGTCAAGCCGTTCGTCAAGGCAACGGCGGCGATTTTGGTACAACGTCAGATGGTCGGTGTCGAGGAGGAATTGGAGCATTCCTGGCCATCCTCCCGCAGCGTTTGTTCGAGATCTTCGCGCCGCATGCGAGCCAGCTCGTCCCTAAACTCACGCTCCATCGGATCATTCGGATCGAGGTGCCCGGAGAAACTTAAGAGCGGATTCGTGTTCGCTTCTGCGTCGGTCGCCAAGCGAACTTCGACGTGTGTACCTTCCGGCAACGGCGAATTAAGCACGACGACGCCGTTAGTTACGACGCCGGAAACGATGGTGGTCATGGATCATTCCTCCTATTGGCGTTTATTGTAACAAGCCGTTCAAGGCAACGGTATTCGGCTGAAGGTGGTAATGCGTATATTGCCGATCCGAAATATGCGCTTTGACAGGGCTATCGAAGGCTACGGGTTTTCGGCTGGTGAGATCGAGGATGCTGCTACGTTCAGCGTCCCGTCAATAAATCTAGCACGTCATAGATTTGATCGAGGGTTGCCAAATCGAGGATCCCCATTGGCTTGAGACAATTTCGCTTATCGAGAGTGCGCATTTGGAAAACAAGTGCGACTGAGGTGGCGGTAAGTCCATTTAGGCCATCGGGCTGAATGACCAAAGTGCCGACAAATCGGGTTGTGGCCAATTGGCTGGTCAAAGGAACGGTCAACGTCGTCGGAAGCGAGTTGTTAAAGGCCAGTTCTTGCAAAATGACGGCGGGCCGCTCTCCTGTCTGGGCATGCCCGGGTGCAGGTGGAATCAGCTCCCGCCACATTTCACCTTTTTTCATCGGCTTCCATCTCCTCAGCAAGACGCTCGACCATTTCGATAGTGCCCGCGCCAGCGCGCTCCCAGTTATCAAATTCCGCCTGCAAATCCGGCGGGATCTCTGTCGCGTCGTCGAGATGTATCGAAACGTGCGCCCCTTCGGCCAACGGTGAAATGGGTACGACGACGCCGTTGGTTACGACGCCGGAAATGATGGTGGTCATGGATCATCCCTCCTTCTGGCAACTATTGTAGCGGGCCGTTAAGGGCGACGGCAGGTTGTTATTATGAGGATCATCTCTCTGGCATGACTACGGACTCGATTTGTCTCAAATTGCAATCTCATAATGGGGTCGACGCAGAGCAACAACGGTCTCGACCAACTCGATTTGCAAATTGGAGATACTTTTCACTATTTCCGACAGAGAAAGTGCGTCTTTCGGCGCTGGCTTATCCGGTAGAAAGAACCCGATTTCACCGGTCCTTTTTCTTGTCCGAAGGAATTCAGGACCGGGCTTGATACTCACTATATATTTCGTAGGTATCAATAGCCGCAGAGAATTTGTGTTTGGTACTATTCCTCCAAAGCTTTGGAGGCAACAGGCATGCAACCATGTAATCAATTCACCGGTATCTATCCAGACCTCTTCTTGAATGGAACAGGCTGAACAGTACATCTCGAAATGCTGATCGCCATATTGGTATTTTACAATACACATACGTTTAAGATCAATCGGTTCAGGTAATCGGTCGTATATGGCTTCAGAAAACACATTTTTGTTTTCCGGCGCGCTTACGACTACATATGATAAACGTAGAGCAAGTTCACTTGAGAACGTGAAATACTCGGTCGTACCTCTTTTATCCACAAGGAAGTCTCCGTACTCAAACGAGATGTGCTCATCCAGAGCGGCCTCATGTACGAGGCTGCTTCGGACGAGTTTATAGAGTAAATTCTCAAGAGTGATCGGAACCCCTCGGAAACTGATATTGACCTCCTGTCCACCTGAGAGCTTCGATCGTTCGTCAACGAGGAACTTTACAAACGCCTCTCGGTCTTTCATTGCTTTAGCCGGATACCGCTTTCGTGATGTACCAGCCACGGCTATCAGGATTGAGATCAGCGCTCCTTCCAGTTTTCCTGCATCGAACAATAATTTGCTATCTTCGATTCGATCCCGAATGCTCATCGGCCGTGGCCCTCCCCATAGAGAAAACGTCCATTTCTGTCATTATACCCTCGTTGGCTACGCACGGTCGCACTCATATTAGACAATGCTGAATCTCGAAAGTTCGGATACACGTCGTCAATCGCATGATGGCAAACTTGGCAGTTCAAGGGGGGGTAGCCCGAACTGTGGCCACGCTCGTCGCTGGTTAGGGCGACCTTGCCACGTCAGGAGAGTTCAGCGCGGCCAGGAATACGTTGCCGCTTTGACCCGGCGGTAGTTCGCATCCAATTCAGGCCCGAGAAGCACCAAGGCCGTAATACGGCGGACTACCTGGGTGATGTAGCCAACTTCATCCACGGTCAATGGCCGACCGAGCAGGGCTTGTTCCCGATAGGAGAGCCATTTCTTGAGCACCTGATAGCCGCCGAGAGTGTATTCCCACACTTTACGAGGCACATTACGCCAGAAGGCGGTGTCGTTGAGAAAGACATCCAGCGTATCAGGCCCAAGCAGAGCGACTCCAGCTTCGCCGAGAGCGTCTGCCTCTTCGGGGGTGAAGGACCGCTCGGTGAGTCGGCCTTTGCCCGGCATGGTGATCCCGCCCTTGCCGCTGATGCCCCAGCGGGCATTGACGGCGAAGTCAGCCCCGCTGAGCTGCCCGCCTCCGACTCGCGTGGCACTGCCGATGACACGCAATTCAGGGCGTACTTTTCCGGCGGTTATGCCGTCTACCGGAGTCTCTGGGTCGAGCAAGGCAGTTACGAGCCGACCCAGATCGGCGGATGTGAGAAGATCGGAGCGTAAAGCTGGAAGAGGGACGCGGGGCCAATCTTGGCGGAGCGCGTCTCCATTCTCTTGTGCATAATCTGGCGCATGCATGATGGCTATCGCATGGTTAAAAAGATGCGGATGGTCGGCGACTCCCTTGAACAGACTCAAATATGAAAAGCCATCGAGGCTTAAATTGGTGTAGTGGTCGCCCAATTTTAGCGAGTTCTCGATGCCTTGGGTGAACATATTGTCAGGTGAGTTAGGAGTAGCCAGCATCATCGGGAACATTAATGCACCACGTTCAACGAGGTGATAGCAAGCCATCGATGTGGAAACACTCGGCGGATCGAATTGCTTTCGATTCTGTGGAACAGCGGATAACCATGGATTGGTGGGAAATAGATGCGTTTGGTAATCCGGCCGACCACGATCAAGTAGCTTTGTTTGGCCCTCCCAGAAAAGCCACCTGAAATCGAACGGCCGATAGGCAAACCGAATGAGCTTCGCCGTACTTCGGCCCACCTTTAGGAGACTGGCGCGGATCTTTTTTCCGTTATACGTGGCTGAGTCCTTCGCAATTCTGGGATACGTAATTGCAAGATCCTCAAAGCTTATGGAACTATCAAAATAATCATCCAGCAGACGGGACACATGTTCACGTTGAATCCCAACGAGTAAATCGTCTTTTGCTGTGTTTGCCCCTGGGAATGAAATTGGGAAGATTTCTACTAGAAGTGGCCAATCGGAATATGAAGCCGCGGCTGTTAAAGGGCGGAAAGTTAAGCTATAAAATGGATCTGGATCGAGCGTCTTACATTTTCCTTCTCGATGAACTTCGTCGATGCTTCTCAGCAACACATTACGTCTCTCGTCAGCTTTTGCCTGGTCCCAATCCCGGTAATAGATCTTTGCCGGAGTGGCGTGGTTTTCAGTTCGTGCCAAGAGCGTAATCGCCGTACCGACCTTGATTCCCGGAGAACTACCGCGCATAGCAAAGACTGTTTCACTAGTCTGTCCATCCGGGGCGTACTCGGAGACGGTCCGATTGCCATGTAGATAGTCGATCCAAATTTGATCGAATTCATCATAGAATCGCTCCCGCATTCCAGTGTGGGACCGTCCATCCAACCACGAGTAGTTGGAGATGTAACAAACAATGCCATGTTGTACGTGTCTTTCGGTGATGCAGCGCTCGGCGACGCGGAAGAAGCGGACATAGAGGTCGTTCAATCCCTGGCCTTGTGGCTTCGGCGCGGTTTTTGTCGTGCGGTACGGTTCGACCAGCCCGGCCTCTTCCTCAGCGGGCAGCCCGGCGAAGCCGTTGTAAGGTGGATTGCCGAGAACCACCAGGATCGGGAACTCCTGCTTGACCCGGTCGGCTTTGTCCCGTTCCTCCTCCATCTCGGGGAATAGGAGTTTTTGTTTCGGCCCAGTGGGCGGCTTCCAGCCTGTCAAGGCATTGGTCAAGTAGACGGACGCTCGTTCGTGGCGCTTCTCGTCCAGGGCGGTCCCGTGTTGTTGGAGGAATAGGCCAAGTTGTAAATGAGCGACTACAAACGGGGCTGGCAGGATCTCGAACCCAAACACTCGTTCGGTAGCCGCCTGCTTGAGTCGGCCCGCGAGAAGGCCTTCCTCGCCCTTTTCCGTGAGCGTGGCGGCGATCGTGTTGAGGACTTCGACAAGATACGCCCCGGTGCCGCAGCAAGGATCGAGGACGTAGACGCCGGTATCGGCTAAACCATCTGGGCGGTTGAAGTCCGACTTGAGAACCTGATCGACCCGCGCGACCATATATTTGACGATCTCCGGCGGGGTATACCAGACGCCAAGCTGCTTGCGCAAGTCCGGGTCGAACGCCTCCAAGAATGGCTCATAGAAATACTGGACCGCCTCCGCATCTTGGAACTTGGCGAAGAATGCGGGTCGATCCACTCGATTCAGCGTCTCACCGGCCCAATTCATCACTTCGGTCAAGTTCTCCCAGGCGTCGAGCTGGACGGTATCGGTCAATTCGCGGAACAGCTTGCGCAGGATAGGCACGTGCAAGTAGCGACCACTTTTTCCCAATCGAAGCGTTCCGTGGCCGCCAGATGCGAGCGATGCCACAAGACCCAGGCCGCGAACACGCCATAAAAGAGCGTTTGCACGAGAGTAGACTGAAAAAAGTGCTCGCCCTTGGCATCAGTCACCTTGAGGCCAAGGGCATCTTCGAGAGCTTTGCGAACGGTCTCCACCGGCTTATGGGCGGCAGTGTGCTCGACCCTGCCCCGCGCGTCCCGTGCATAGCTGGCCAAGAACCAGGCAACATCTTTGGGATCAGTCAGAGGAGCCGGGCGGCGCAGCAGCGCTTGAGGAAGTCGAGTAGCCGGTCGCCGTGCTCGAGGACGGTGGATTCGATGGGCCGTTGCCAGAAGTCCTTTTCGGTCGCCGCCAGACGATAGAACTCGTGCCGAACCGGTTTGCCGTGGTCGTCGCGGCCAATCAGGAGGAAGTCGCGATAGTTCGTGACGAGAACCTGATTATAGCGATCCCAATAGGACGAAACTTGAGCGGTTTCGGCTATGGCGAGGACGTCTTCCTTGGGTTTCTTGCATTCGATGACGCCGCGACTGGGTGTTTGGCCAGCTGGCAATTCATCGGTGCCGCGTGGAATCTGGTCCGGCGTGAACAAGCCGCCATCGGGTAGGCCAGCACCCTGGTTTTTCAGGCTCATGAAGCAGCGAACACGCGGCTTCAGAGTGTGGCCAACAGCGTTGAGGAGAGCTTCCAGCGGTGGATAGAGGCTGGTTTCGCCGGTAGTCGCTCCGGTGCCTCGTCGGGATCGGCAATCGTTTAGATAACTTGCTAATGGGTGAGTAGTCATGGCGGTACAGACTACTCGGCAAACAGAGCTGAAGCAAGCGCGCCCTTGTCTATGACATTCGATAGGTACGAACAAATTCGCTGTTATGGCGATGCCACAATTCAGGTTCACCGGATGCGCTAGATTGGAGAAGCGCTGGTTGCGCGCGGAATTCTGATATTTGGTCTTATAAAGCAAGAGCGTTTTAAGAGCCTATCCGGTGTACCCCCCCTCTCCCCCGTACTCGGGTGAGGGGGGTAAATCTGTCGAAAACCGGCCCTCTCACCGCAACCCCTCTCCCCCGAGTACGGCGGAGAGGGGCTTTTCGCATAGGCTCTGAAGGTTTCCGCCATGACGAGACTTTCCAAAGAACAAATTTACGCATAGCAGCGCCCAAGTCATCGCGATACCATGGCACCCTGTTCTTGTTGAACACTACGTTCGTGCGGGTGGTACCAACCGTATTACCCTCGACTATAGTGCGACGGAGTCAACTACACCCATGGACATCGACTTTCAGCGCTGGATCGATTACCTGGATTCGCTAGGAGTTCGTGACGTCCCTCATACGAAACATACCTATTTCGGGCATCTCACGGCGGTCTATCGCTACCTTAAACAACAGGGTTGCTCCGAAGACGTTTATAAAGCCGGGCTGTTCCATTCGATCTATGGGACGGAGGGTTTTCAGGAATTCAAATTGCCCCTTGATCGGCGTGATGAGGTCCGGGCTCTCATCGGCGGTCGCGCGGAGATGCTGGCCTATTTGAATTGCGCGGTCGATCGAGCGACGCTTGATCGGGAGGCGCTTCGGTCGACTCCTTCGTATCACATAACGGACCGGATCACAGGCGACGAGGTTACGCTGTCTCGAGAAGATTTCGACGACCTCTGTCGCGTTCATTTTTACGACATGCTGGAAGTGGTGCCGCGCTGGGGCGAATGGAATTATCGCCGGGCTGGCTATCGCGCCCTGGCCGAACGACTCGGGCCCGAGGCGGTCGCGGAGTATGAACGAGTTTTCGCACGGGAACCGGCTTCGCAAGGCCGAACACCGGTTATCCTTCCTTGAACTTCAAACAGAGGCGCTGTCGAAACAAGGAGTGCAGCAAGTTGCAATAGCAGCGCGAGGCAAGGAAGTGCGATTCCATCGGTGACGTCCGTGTGCCCAGGGAACGACGCCGGCAAGGCGCTTGTGCCAAGGTGAATGGCTCGATAGCCCCAATAGACCGGCGACAGCGGCATCGCGAGAGCCAAGAGCAGGCCATCCTTGACGGTAATGAAGCCACCTCCCAGGATCATCTGCGGAATCAGAACGTAAGGCAGCAGAGCGTTCGCTCGATCCTCCGACGAAACACAGGCCGACAGCAGCAGCCCCAGCGCCACACCGGTCATGCCCACCAAGGACAGCACAAAAAACTGCGGCAGATAAGCGAGATTGTGCCGGCCGCTCGGCACCGAACAAATCCCAGGCGCGAACCATGCCAACAGATGCAACGAGCCATAGACGATGCTCATCAACAGGATGACGTGCAGCGTCGTGAGCAAGCTCAGCACCAGGAACTTGCTGGCGAGATACGGCAAGATACCGAGATTGACCGATCGCTCCCGGCTATAAATCGCCTCCTCTTTGATAATTTCCTTGGCCGCGTTGTTCGTGCCGAACCAGAGAATGATCATTACCATGATGAACTGCAGCGTGTAGACATTCCTCGGGTTGATGATGCGCGTATCGTTATCCGGCCCCGGATACGGGTTTGGCGCGGGCAGCACGGGGTCATCCGCATCCAACAGCTGTTGGAGAATCTCGCCCTTGTCGGATTCGGCCAGGATCTTTAAGACGTCGGAGCCGCTGAGTTCGTTTTTGTCTCCTGGCGTCAGACTTTGAAGCACGTCGGCGCCGGTGATCTGTTTGCTGCCGCCCTGGGACGGGAAGCGAAAACGGATCGCTTCAAAGTGTTGGCGTGCCTGCGCGAGGTCGCCGCGCGCGCCGATAAGCCGCAGTGCCGCCAGGATCATGGGGCCTGATAGCTCGATGTCGCCGGGCAATTTCAGGACATATTCTTCTAATCGCGCCCTTTGCTCGTCGTTTAAGTCGTCCGAGGAAAGGGCCATCCTGCGCGCGGCGATCATCCCGCGTAGGGCGGCTTTTTCTTCCTGGGTCGGCTTGCGCAATTCAAGCCTTTCTTGATACGGTTTGTCCCAAAAGCCCAGCAGCAAGAATAGGGCCACCAACGGCGCTTGCAGCAGCAGCAAGCGCAGGCTGCGGCGATCGGAAAAGATCAGGTCCACGTAGCGCGTCGTCAGGATTAAGAATTGATGCCAGCCATCGCGGATCGGCGTGACGACCTCGCGCCAGCGCAGATGCCGAGCCGTGAACTCACGAATCTGGTCCGCCTGAGGCACCCAGCGCAGAGGAGAGAGGAGCTTACCGCTCTCGACGAGCAACTGAGAAAACCGCGCGGAGAGCCGTGAGGATTCCGCATGAGGCTCGGCGGCACTGGCTTCCTCCGCCTTCGGAAGTTCAGGGCGCGCCACATCCGCTTTGGTCGGGTCATGCAAAATCGCGGTCGGTGGCTTAGTAAGTCGGCTGACGATGAATTCATTATGGAGGGCGCTGGCCTTGAACTGCTCGACCCATTCTTCAGTCGGCCGCTCGGCAAGGCGATCGTAGATTTCCGAGATCTTCTTTACCTTGAAATAGACCGTCGCCTCGGCGGGCGGCCCATAATAGACAAGCCGCCCGCGCGCCAGCACAGTGATGAGGTGGCACCGTTCGACGTTATCCACATTGTGCGTGATGCAGAGCAACGATCGCCCCTCGTCGGCGAGACGGCGGAACAGACGCATCATACGCGCCTCCGTGCCGGCATCGAGGCCGCTGGTCGCCTCGTCGATATAAAGCATGCACGGTTGGGCGAGCAGCTCGGCGCCGAGGCTCACGCGCTTGATTTGACCACCGCTCAAATTGCCGATCAAGGTGGCCCGATGGGGCTCGAGTTCCATTTCCGCGACGACCTGCTCGACGCGAGCTTTCATCTCGTCCGGCTCGGTGTCGGTGGGCAGCCGCAGCTGGGCCGTGTAATAGAGCGCGTTGTAAACCGTGAGCTGCGAATGAACGATGTCTTTCTGCGGCACGTAGCCGAGAGATTGGCGAAAGTTATCAAAATGACGATAAAAGTCCTCGCCATTGGCGATCACGGATCCGCCGGTGGCGCGGCGGCGGCCGTTGAGGGCGTCCATCAAGGTCGATTTGCCTGAACCGCTCGGACCAAGTAGCGAGACGAACTCTCCCGGATTAACGCAAAGATTGATGTCGTCGAGCAGTTTACGCGGCGTACCGTCGCTCTGGCGAATGACTTTCTCCAAGCCGCGCGCTTCGAGTCTCAGGCTACGGCTGCTATCGAGCGATTGAAGGACATTGCCGGTCAGCGTGAGCAAAAACGGGCCAATGCCGATGCGGCTGCCCTCACGTAGCGTGTGGGGATCAGTGATCCGTTGACCATCGACGCTGACGCCGTTGACGCTGCCGAGATCGCGTATTTGTAGGCCGTCGGACCTCTTTTGAATAAGGGCATGGTAACGAGATACGGACGGATGGGACAGGAAAATGTCGCAGTCAGGCGCCCGCCCCACGATCAACCGAGTCTTGGCGGCGAACAGGGGCGATAGCGCGAGCGATTGCCTTACGCGCCCACGGCGGAAAGGTGCTGCCCCTTCCACAAAACCGTGGCATCGATCGCGGCCACGGCTTCGAGCGATCGGCCGCACTGACGGCAGAAACGCGCGTCTGAAGTGTTGGGCGTTTCGCAGACAGGACAGGGTTTCATGCGACATGAGTCCATTTTGGAGAGCGATCGACTCAAGCACAGCGAGATGGCCCGGTCGATCAGGGCCCGATGGCATTGGTTCCGCGCTCGCCAGTACGGATGCGGACGCAATCTTCGAGCGGCAGGACAAAGATCTTGCCGTCGCCAATTTGCCCAATCTCGGGCGTCCGCGCGGCGTGAACGATGGCCTCGACCGTCGCCTCCACGAAGGCGTCGTTGACGGCGATTTCCAATTTGAGCTTAGGCAGCAGCCGAATCTGGACCTCGGTCGCGCGGTAGACCTCGGTGTAACCCTTCTGCCGCCCACAGCCGCGCACATCGGTGACGGTCATGAGATAAACGTCTTGCTGATGCAGGGCCGCCTGGACGGCTTCGAGCCGCTCCGGCCGAATAATGGCGACGATCATTTTCATGGTTTAGATCTATGGATTAAGAGGTTGGATTAGGACCCGTCGGCTCTTGCGATAATTATGTATATACGGACGTTGCTTACTAGTGCGCCGTCTCGACTAAATTTACGGGTGGCACAGACATTCCTGTCTGTGCAGCAGATGGTCGTGGCCGGGGTCGGTATCCGACCCCGGTATAGCCTGCGCCGCTCCAGAGAACCGGGGTCGGAGTACCGACCCCAGCCACGACTGGCAAAATTCATAAGCGAATTCTGACTCAGGATACTAATTCTCTACGTGCGCCCGAATCGGCGTCCCTTCCAGGCTATTCTCGAACAGGGTTTGGAGTTTGTGCCGCATTTCGTAGGGATCGCCGCCGCGGAAATGGAAGCGATTGCCTTTGACTGTCGTCACTAGGGGATAGACAAGCTTCAACTCGGGTGGCGGCATCTTCGGGCCTGATTGGCAGAGGTCAGACCACGCTCGCATCAAGACGGCTGGATCCGCCCCCTCGACAACCACGGTGTAATGGCGGCGGCCATTCGGCGGCATATCCGCGTGCTTCGGCTCGGCTTGGCTTGGCTCGCCGAATTCCATCGTCGGCGATAAGTCGAAGCCAACTTCACCATGCTCACTCTGGTCGAGCCCTGCCCCTTCGGCTTGCGGAGTGAGACCGAATCCCCATGTCACATTAATGACGCACACGAGAATCGCGGTCATCACGAAGGAATAGAGCGCGGACACGGTTGCAGCGATGATCTGGCTTTGAAGCAGCGCCCATCGGCTTTCACGGACCGGGATATCCTTGGCGTGCATCATCTGCTTCTTGTCGTTGCCCTCGCCTATTTCCTTCACCTTCATCGCGCCGAGATCCTCGAACCAGGGACCAAACTCCTTTTCCTTCCCATCCGCGCCCTTTACCTGCGCCGGCTTGCTGCCGTCAGCGGTCTTGAGAGGCTGATTGAAGCCGTTGGCGTCGGTCCAAAGCATGAACGAAGCAAATAGTCCGGTCAGCACCGCACCTAGAAAGCCACCGACGCCGTGGACGCCAAAGGCGTCGAGGGAGTCATCGTAGCCGAGAAGTGGCTTGAGACAGACCATGAAATAGCAGACCAGGCCAGCGGCGACGCCGATGCAAAGCGCACCCAAAGGCGAAACATAACCCGATGCCGGAGTGACCGCGACGAGACCAGCGACGAGACCCGAGGCGAAACCTAGGGCGGTCGGCTTACCTTTATGCAGCCACTCGGCGAACATCCAGGTCGTCGCGGCGGCGGCGGCGGCTACTTGCGAGGCCGCGAGAGCCATGCCCGCGAGGGGATTGCTGCCCAACGCGCTGCCGCCGTTGAAACCGAACCAGCCGAACCAAAGTAGGCCAGCGCCCGTCAGCGTCAGCACCATGCTGTTTGGATGAATGGCCTGTTGCGGATAACCACGGCGCTTCTTGAGAATCAAAATGGCAGCCAAGGCTGAGAAACCCGCGGAGATATGAACGACGGTCCCGCCAGCGAAGTCGATCGCTCCGAGCTTATCGCCGATCCAACCGACCGAAATCGAACGCACATCGTTTCCGACGACGTGTTCAGAGACGGCCCAAACCCAATGGGCGAGCGGATCATAAACCAAGGTAGCCCAAAGGACAATGAAGAGGCAATAAGGGCCGAATCGAACCCGCTCGGCGATCGCTCCGCTGATGAGGGCGGGAGTGATGATGGCGAACATTCCCTGATACATGCAGTGAACAAAAACAGGAATATGCGTGCCAGGAAAGCGATCGCTCGGCAAAACTCCGGAAAGTCCGAGTAGTTTTGGACTCCAGCCAATCAAGCCACGCCACGATTCGCCGAAGGCGAGACTGTAACCGATGAGCACCCACTGCAAGCCGATCAACCCGAGGGCGACCATGCTGTGCATCATGGTCCCAAGCACATTTTTGCGGCGAACCATGCCGGCGTAGAAGAGCGCCAGGCCGGGAACCATCAACAACACCAGACCAGTCGAGCCGAGCATCCAGGCAGTGTCGCCATTGTTGATGTCGGTAATTTCCGCGAGAGGCCGCGTTTGCGGCGGACCGGTCCGCGCCGTCGGGAGCGGCTTTTGTTACTGGATCGTCTTTCGGCTTGTCCGGCTCTGCCCAAGCTCGGACTCTGGGAATGAACAAAGTCCAAATCCCCAAGGCGAGAACGGAGAAAAGGATGACGCGTCGAGTCAAGGGTGCATCTCCCGGAGAGAGGAAGGTAGGGTAGTAAACCGAGGCCGGATTCCGACTGTTTAGCAAGGATGATGCCTGAATGAAGACGACATGTTGCTTTAGCGCAAGTTAGGAAATTGTAAGTTCTTACAAATATCTAGGTTAGTGCATACGTTTGGTCAAAGTAGCGGACGCCTAAGGACGGAGCACGCAACGCACGCTTTATAGGCAAACCAAGGTAATCCGGCCACTTACCCCAGCGGTAATGCGGAAGTATGGAGAAGCTCCACATTTTGGCGAATTGGAGGGCCAATTGGCCGCGGCTATTCACTTCTTGCTTGACCCCGCTTCTACCTACCATTACGATTGTTCTAAGACTATTAACTTTGTACGTGCGCCGTCCTTCCTGCCTTGCGGTGCGTTAGTCCACCAAGCTCGAACATTTAAGCCTGCCTACCGTCGCTGCCCTTTTTTTACGCCTTTTGCTCGGCACCCGGCTTGCCAGGGACAATCCATGAAAATTCCATATTCGCGGTCGCTAATCGTGTATATGTGCGCGTTGCTCATACCGTTTTGCGATTACAGCGTGGCCACGGCACAGCCGAATCTCGATAGCGCGCTGCCGTCGCCGCGGCTTTATCTCCTTTCTCCACCAGGCGGAAAAGTTGGAACAAGCCTTGAAATGACGGTGACCGGTGCCGATCTGGAAGCGCCGGAAAGCTTGCGTTTCACACATGCCGGTATCAAGGCTGAGTTACTTGAAACAACGGCTGCGCCGGCGCCCGTCGAAGGCAAAAGGAACAAAGCCGCCGCGCCGCTCCAGGCAAATAAGTTCAAAGTGACTATCGCAGCTGACGTGCCCATTGGCTCTTATGACGCCCGCGTCGTCAACAAATGGGGCGTCAGCAATCCGCGCACTTTTGTTGTTGGTGAACTGAACGAAGTGATGGAGAAAGAGCCAAACAACGACGTCACCGAAGCCCAGCGCGTCGAGATGAACACGACGATCAACGGGTCGATGAGCGGCCCTACCGATGTCGACTACTACGTCGTGGCAGCAAAGAAAGGACAACGCGTTATTTTCAGCTGTTTATCGACGACAATTGATAGCCGATTCCACGCCGGTCTTGAAGTGTATGACGCCAAAGGTAGGCTTCTCGCTGCCAACCGTAATTACCGCGAAGACGATGCGTTGACGGACATTACTGTGCCGGCCGATGGCGATTATCAGGTGCGGCTTTTTTCTTTCACCCATACGCAGGGCAATACCGAGCATTTCTATCGGCTTAGTATCAGTACCGGCCCATGGATCGACGCGATCAGCCCTTGCGTCGTCGAGCCCGGCAAAGCCAATACGTTGACGCTCTACGGCAGGAATTTACCGGGCGGGAAACCTGATCCGGCGTCTGTGGTCGACGGTAGGACTCTCGAATCGGTCACGGTCACGGTGAATGTGCCGAACGACGCCGCCAGTCTGCTGAATTTGCCGACCACGGACTATTTCAAGCCCTCCGGATTTGCGCTCGATGGCTTCGAGTATCGAACAAAAAACGGCAGCCTAAGTTCAAATGGCTTTTTCCTCACTTACGCGCGGGCGCCGCTCGTCCTCGATAATGAGAAACCGCGGACGGCGGAAACGCCGCAAGAGATCCCAGTTCCCTGCGAAATCGCCGGACGTGTCGAGCGTCGCCGCGATCGGGATTGGTACGCGTTCAACGCCAAAAAAGGAGAGGTCTACAATATCGAGGTTCAGAGCGACCATCTCGGCTCCGCGGCACTAATGTATTTCGTCCTGCGAAATGCCGCGACCAAGCAAGACATATTTGAGTCAGCTGATTCCCAGGACACGCTTAGCCCGAAGTTCTTTGCCTTTAGCTCCGACCCAGCGCCTTATCGATTCACTGTTCCGGCTGATGGAAAGTATCTTCTCCTGGTTGCCAGCAGGCTCGCGGACGCTACTTCAGGACCACGCCACTATTATCGAGTGCGCATCACTCCCGACCAGCCTGATTTCCGCCTTGTCGCCGTACCCTACTCTCATTCTCGTCAGGATGCACTGACTTTGCATCGCGGTGGTGAATCGGCGTTGACGGTCTTTGCCTACCGGCGCGATGGGTTCAATGGTGACATTCAGCTCAGCGTCGAAGGCTTGCCCTATGGCGTCACCTGTGTGCCCCAAACGCTGGGCGGCGCTCAAGGAAACGCAGCTGGTATTCAGCGCTGAAGACGATGCCCCGGCATGGACGGGCGAAATCAAGATCAAGGGAATCGCCTTGGTCAACGGCCAAAAGGTGGAACATCAGGCGCGAGCCGGAGGCGTCGTTTGGCAGTTACCGCAGCCGCAAAACATCTCGCCGACTATTAGTCGAATGGAACGTTCGCTCGTTCTTGCCGTTCGTGAAGATGAAGCTCCTTACAGCGTCGCGGTCACGATCGACAAGCCAATTCTCATTCAGGGCGAAAAAGCGAATCTTAAATTCAGGCCAGCGCGGCACTGGCCGGACCTTAAGGGACAAATCGCGTTGGTCGGAGTGGTTCCCGGCATGCAAGCCACGGCGATTCCCCAGGGTTTGACTTTGCAACCCGTCAATTTCGCCGCCGACAAATCAGAGTCGATCACTCAGTCTATCACCGTAGGCACCAATGTCCCGCCTGGCGTTTATAACATCGTTTTTCGGACGCAGACGATCCTTCCAAATTATGCGAGAGATGGCAAAGACGCCAAAACTCCAAAAATGCAGAACGTTAACATTATTCAACCGACCATGCCCGTCTCAATAACGGTACTGCCGAAGACTGTCGCAGTCGTGTCTGTGAGCAACAGCAATTCCCAGGTGAAAATCGGTGACAAAGTAGACGTCGTCGTCAAAGTGTCTCGGCAAGCGAATTATGTGGGCGAATTCAAAGTAAACGTGGTCCTACCTATGGCGGTGAAAGGAATCAGCGTCGCTGACGTCATAATCCCCGCCGGAAAAGACGACGCAACTCTTACTTTCAAAGTCGACAAAGACGCCATGCCAGGCAATCGTGCCGATCTGCTCGTGCGAGCGACGGCGACGCTGCATGACGTAGCAATCGTGCAGGAAGTGAAACTTGCTTTGAATGTTATTAAGTAATTTTCGATCGATAATAAGTTGGAGATAGGATAAATGCGACCTCTTTTGATTCTTGCATTGCTGCCTGCATTCGCTCTTGCTCAAGAGAAAGTCAATCCGCGTTTGCAGCCGATCAAAGTCGTTGATCTCAAGCGAACGACGGCTATTAGTTATGAAAAAGAAATCGAGCCGATTCTCGTAAATAAGTGTTTCTACTGCCATAGCGGCAGTCTCAAGGAAGGGCGCCTTGACCTTGGAACCTATGAAGCTCTCCTCAAGGGCGGCAAGAGCGGAGCGCCTATCGTAGTCGGAAAACCGGCGGAGAGTTTGCTGGTCAAACTTTCTGGAAAGACTCAAAAGCCATTGATGCCGCCCAAGAGCGAGGAAGGGCTAACACCGGAGGAATTGGCGCTCATCAAACTCTGGATAGAGCAAGGCGCGAAACCTCCCGTGGGCATGCGCGAGCGGCCGAAGGTGATCGTAAGCGCTCCGCCAGCAAATGTGCAACCGGTTCGCGGCATCGCCGTCAGCCCGGATAAGATGCTGATCGTCGCGTCGCGCGGTAACCAGATTCATTTGTATAATGCCGTGACGGGTGCCTATGAACGCAGCCTGTCCGATCCCGAACTCAAAAATAGCGATGGCAAGCCGGTCAAAGCAGCACATTTGTCGCTCGTCGAATCGTTGGCTTACAGTCCGGATGGAAAATATCTAGCCAGCGGCGCCTTTCAGGAAGTGATCCTGTGGGACATAAAAACCGGTAAACTTTTACATCGCGTTCCTGGCTTCGCCGAGCGTGTCGTCGCCCTGGCCTTTTCCAACGACAGCAAGCTGCTTGGCACGGGCGGCGGCGCCCCAACGGAAGACGGCGAAATCAAAGTGATCGACGTTGCGAATGGGAAAGTCACTCTCGACATCAAGAAAGATGGACACAGCGACACCGTTTTCGGCGTCTGCTTCAGTCCGGACGACAAAATGCTGGCGACCTGCGCCGCAGATAAATTCGTAAAAGTCTTCGAAATGCCGAGCGGTAAGTTTCTCAAGGCGTTCGAGGGCCACACCCATCATGTCATGGACGTCGGTTGGCAAGCGGACGGCAAGATGCTCGCCAGTTGCGGAGCCGACAATGTCATCAAGATCTGGAACTTCGAAAAGGGCGAGCAAGAACGAACGATCAATGGTCACACGAAACAGATCACTCGCCTTAAGTTCTACGGGAAGGCGACAAATTTCCTGACCTGTAGCGCTGACCAGACCGTGCGCGCCTGGAGCACTAACGGCGGCACCGTTCGCAATTTTCCCAACGGCAACGATTTCTACTACGCGATCGGCGTCAGCCCGGACGGGGCAATCGTCGCAGCTGGCGGCGAAGAAGGAGTTGTGCGATTATACAACGGGACGAATGGCCAATTGATCAAGGTGCTGGTGCCGCCGGGTGTCGAGGCGGCGCCGAAGAAGTGATAGGCGTCTGATTTGGCGAATCGTCTGTAATCAATTCGGCGCACATTGCCGAGCCTGAAGCGTACGCGAAGTGCATTTGGTATTTTACAAATCGACATGCACTTCGCGTACGCTTCAGGCTCTGTAGCCTGCTCACGCCAGCCAGGAATCTTAAAGCAGCCGGGTCTCCCTCAGTCGTTCCTCAGCGAGATCCGTTCGCCCTAAGCCTCGATAGCACTTAACAAGATCCGACAGTACCGCGATATGGTCATGCCGCTGCAATAACTGCTGCTCCTTTTGCGTGGTTCGCAATTGCTCAAGGCAATCGCGTGCCTCCGCCAGGTCCCCACGGCTGAGGTATGCCTGGCCAAGAACTCGCAGGATTTTCGCGCCGGACGAATCCAGGACCGCCCATTCGGGCGGACGATGAACATCTAAGCGATCGATCACCTCGTCATATGCTTTCGAGCCTAACATTCGCCGAACTTCACGCAACAACGGTTCGAGTGTCTCAGCCGATGGGCTGGTCGGCTTGGAGCTGGCTGGAGCGTCACCTGGCGGCACATTCCTATTCTCAACCACCGGCAGGTCTTCTCCGCTTTCGCAGCGCTCGATGGCGTTTAGCACTTCGCTGGCGTCAACAAACCGCTCCTCGGGGTCGAGTGATAAACAACGCCCTATGAGGCCATCGATCCAGCGATAATCGTTGCGTATTTCGTTATGCACTTCAGATGGGTTCGGAAAAGAGAGCGATGCCTTTAATCGATAATGGTCCTCGCGATTGTCCTTTTTGTCGTCGATTGGCCACGGTGCATTGAGATGCGGTCCGCCGCCGGTGAAGAGTTCGTAAAGCAACAAACCGAGACTGTAAACGTCCGACGCCGGCGTTGATCGCCCTAGCAGTGTTTCAGGAGCCATGTAGGTGAACGTGCCTAAAACGCCCGGCGAAAATCCCAGATTCCGATCGGTGAAGGCTGCGAGACCGAAGTCGATCACACGAATCATGCCCCGGCGATCGACAATGATGTTATCCGACTTGAGATCGCGGTGAACGGCACCGTTACTATGAACGACGGCGAGGGCACGACAAATCTGTTTTACGAAACGAATGCCGCTGGCCGCGCTGAACGTGCCGGCCGCGCGCAAATGGGACAGCAGTGGCAAACCATCCACATACTCCATGACAAGATAAGCCCGATTCTCGTACTCAGGGAGCAGGCCCATGTCAAAGATCTGAACGAGATGGCGTCGCCCCTCGTAGTCGTTTGCCGCCATCAGGCGCGCGAGGACGACGGCATCGCCGAACAGGTATGGCGTCGTTTCCTCATCGAGCCCGGTTTGTCGTGAGACCTTCACGGCCACGTGACGAACGAACTGCTTGCCGAAATACTGATGGGCGGCGAAAACAGTGCCAAACGCCCCCCGTGCCTGCACGCGCAGGAGCTGGTACTTGCCGGCGAGTTTTTGGTTTAGCAGTCGGTCTTCAGGTAATGAGGCATCAGTGGTCACGAAAAATACCTAATGAACGGCGTGGAAATCGAAATATCAGCGAGCCGTGGCAGGGGTCGGTACTCCGACTCCTGCGTAGCTCCAGTGACTCTAGAGAACCGGGGGTCGGAGTACCGACCCCGGCCACGGCCTCTTAACTCAATGCGTATAAGGTTCTTTGGCGCCGAGTCCCGCGCTTGGGCTTGGGGGCTCGAAAGTAAATTCTTAAGATCCTATCCGAAGTAGAGTCGAGAAGTGGCGCGGTGGTTTAGGTCGAGTCCAGCGGTATCCGGCCCTTTCGTTGGCCGGTGCCTCAATCTCCCGGCCATGCCCCGTTTCCACTTCCCGCTCGTCGAACCGGACGGGCCCTATTAAGGCATCCGGCTCTCGGACAAGGTAACTCATGCGTTCGCTCACAAGACGCGAGGTCGCGGTCGCCCTGGAAGCCACACTAATCCCAGGTCCTCACGCAGGTAACGATCCGAATAACACTGTCGGGCCGTACCCTGCACGCGGTGCTTCCGACCCAGCCACTGACGGAGCCGTTGACAGGTGTGCGCCATCACCTGCTTCATGGCCGGGGCCGTGTTACCGAGACAAAAATAGTTCGCCCAGCCCACCAGTCGGCTGTTGACGCGAGTTATTAACGCCCGGCAAGACAACCACTGCCACGTTCGGCTGGTCTGATCGCGGATCACCTCACAGATCCCGTGGATCTTCTTGACGGCCGGACGGGGACCGATGTAGCTACGCCCCGTCTTCGGCGACCAGTTCCGACCGAACGTGTAACCCAAAAACGAAAACGTCTCGTCCGGCAAGCGGCAAACCCGGGTCTTCGTCTCGTTCACCGTCAACCGCAGCTTCGACATCATGCGCCGCATCACCGCCTCGGCTTCAAGAGCCGTACCACGGCAGCAGATCACAAAGTCGTCCGCATAATTGACGATACGCGCCTCAAGACGATTGGCATGCCCGTTTGTCTTCCAGCCCAGCACGAAGCGACGCATGTAGAGATTCGCCAGCAGCGGTGAGAGCACGCCCCCTTGCGGGGTGCCGCGACCCTCGTCCTTGTTGCGAGTCGTTCGACGCTTGTCCCCACGATCTCCAAGGTCTTCCACCGGTGCCTCCAACCAGCTTTTGATCAGGGCCAGTAGTAGCCCGTCACTAAGCCGTCGGCTCACCGATGCCATTAACTCGGCGTGGGGGATGCTATCGAAGTACCCACTCAAGTCCGCATCGACAATCTCCGTATGCCCGTTGTCTAGCAACAATTGGACCTGCTCGATCGCGTCCAGAGCGCTTCGGCCTTGCCGATAAGCAAATTGTTCCGGCTGCAAGTCCGCCTCGAAGATCGGCTCCAAGACGAGCAACACAGCCATCTGCACGACACGGTCGCGGATCGTTGGAATGCCCAACGGTCGCTGTTTGCCATCCGACTTCGGTATGTACACCCGTCGGACTGCTTGCGGGCGATACGCTTTGTTTCGGAGTTCTTCCGTCAGTTCACCCAGCCAACGGTCCAGCCCGTACTCCTCGATGTCCGTGAACGTCTGGCCATCCACCCCCGCCGCGCCGTCGTTAGCGGCACAGCACAGGTACGCATGGCCCAGCACATCGGCCCGGTACACCTTGTCGTACAACGCATAGAACCGATAGGTGGGTGCTCTCTTCGCTTTGGCATGCAACGTCTCCTGGAGTTTCCGAACCGTATCGGGAGGTGTTAGGCTCATCACCAATCTCCTGGCTCTCTTTCCTTCGGACGCTGTCCTTGAACCAAGGCCCCTTCCCTCCACCGGCGTTACCCGGCTTCAGCGGTACTACGAGCCTCTCCGCCACCCCAAGCGGCCCGGCCTGTCCCTCGCGGGCGTCCGGTTGGCACTGCTGCCACCGCAGGGGGTTTCCCGTGTTGCGTTAACTTTCCTATGCCGACATGCCGTCGCCATTACCCCGGTGGCAACGCGGGTGGGGCTAAAGTCGTTCCCCCTGTATCCTCGCGTCTGCGGCCTTCCCCATCCCTTTGCTGGGTCGGCTACCACATTACCCGTTTCGAGGCCTGCTCAGCGTTCACTCACGTTACGGCCTGCCTGCTCGCGGAGTCGCTCAAACGACCCTTTCCATCGAAGGCTTCGACAGTTTCGTTACCTCCACTGCCGCTCCGATTGCTACCGGCTGGAACGACCAGTTGCCGGGTGGGATTCGCACCCACTGAAAAGTCACGCCTTGGCACGGCGCACAAAGGGGTCGGGTACGATTGCCGGAACGGCCCGAAGGGTGCTTCGCACAATGGTACCCGACCCCTTTTCCGGATAGGACCTAAAGTCCTCACACACCACATTGAGCGCGCCAACGCAACCAATGATCAACCAAAACCAACGCCATCATTGCTTCGCCCATCGGTACGAAACGCGGTAGCAGGCATGGGTCATGTCGGCCGCGCGTAGCGATCTCTGTTGTGCGCCGGCGCGGGTGACGGTTGGCTGCGCTCTCGACAAACTGCTTGTCGGCTTGATGGCGACCCGGCAAACGATTGGTTCGCCGCTGCTGATGCCGCCTAACATGCCGCCGTGACGGTTCGTGGCGGTGCCGATCCTTTGCGGTCGATCCTCTTTGCGAATAAAAAGATCGTTATTATCGCTACCACGTGATTCGGCAACCGCGAAACCGGCGCCGTATTCGAAGGCCATCACGGCCGGCAACGACAAGAGAGCCTTTGCGAGGTCCGCTTTCAGCTTATCGAAGACAGGTTCACCCCAGCCGGGGGGCACACCCGTCGCGACCAATTCGCAGACACCACCAATCGAATCTTGTTGTTTGCGGATCTCCTCGATTAACGCGATCATCTGCGCCGCGGTCGTGGCATCGGGACAGCGCACCGGGGTCGCTTCGACCTGGTCGAGCGTGATGGCCTCCGGTTGATCAATTTCAGCACGAATGGAACCGACCTGCTTTACGTAACCGAGGATGCGCACACCGAGGGGTGCGAGTAGCTTCTTGGCGATTGCTCCGGCGGCGACGCGGCAAACGGTCTCACGAGCGCTCGATCGGCCACCGCCGCGGTAGTCGCGGAAACCATACTTCGCATCAAACGTGAAATCGGCATGGCCAGGGCGATATTTATCCTTGATGTCGCTGTAATCGCCGCTCCGTTGATCGCTGTTGCGAAACAAGATCGTGATCGACGTGCCGTCGGTTCGCCCCTCGAAGACGCCGGACCAGATCTCGGGTTCATCCTCCTCTTGCCGTTGAGTGACGATCTTGGATTGTCCCGGCCGGCGGCGGCGCAGGTCAGGCAACAAATCCTCGGTCGACAGCGGTAAGCCAGGCGGGCAGCCATCGATAATGACGGCATAACCGGGACCGTGGCTCACTCCGCCTGTCGTCACGCGGAACATTTCGCCGAAGGTATTGCCTGGCATGACTGGCCTCGAAGTCGCGACACGGAGCTCCTTGTCAGTATATGCTCCGACTACTCTTTCGGTTGCGACAGGTTGCCGGCCGGCGTTGGAGCTTTCTATGTTGTTGAATATGATTTGTCGTTTGGGTGAGAGGGGGAAAGAATGCGGTTCGTCATTGGACTGGGTTTGTTCTTGACGGCGACGGCCGCGCTCGCAGCGCCGAGCGAACGATACGGCGTTGCGCTCGATGCGAAAACCTTTCCTCAAGGTTCGGCCAAGGAAACGATGTCCTCGGTATTGAAGGCGATCGACGCCAAGCGCGTCGACTATCTCGCCGCACAGCTGGCCGACCCGGTTTTTGTCGACGATCAGGTCAAGCGGCTTTATGGCGGTAAATTCGATGAGGAGACCGAATCTCTCCAGGCGCGTCTGGACGCGCCGACCGTCAAGCGACTCCGCGCGTTTCAGGCCGATGGCGAATGGACCGGCGACAAGGACCAAGCCACGGTTCGGCTCAAGGACCTGCCTGGAACCGTCGTGCGGTTCAAGCGAATCGATGACCGTTGGTATCTTCAAAACGCCTCCAAACCTTGAGTGGACAGGACCTTTCCGCGATGCCATCTTTGATTGACCTTCGCAGCGACACCGTTACGCGACCAACCCCGGCCATGCGAGCGGCCATGATGGCGGCTGACGTGGGCGACGACGTCTTCGGCGAGGATCCAACCGTCAATTTGCTCGAAGAGCGCACGGCGGCGCTGCTGGGTAAGGAATCCGCGCTGTTCGTACCGTCGGGGACGATGTCGAACCAGATCGCCGTCAAGATTCACACGCAGCCGGGTGATGAACTCATTTGCGATCGCAATTGTCATATTTACGTGTATGAAGCCGGCGGCCCGGCTATTTTGAGTAGCGTCACCTGTCAACCAATCGACGCCGATTGCGGCATACTGGATGTCAAACAGCTAGAAGGTCTCATCCGCCCGGTCTCCGATCCTCATCAAGTGCGGACACGCCTGGTATGTCTCGAAAATACGCACAACCGGGGCGGCGGTAAGATCTATCCCCTGGAGAAGATCGAGGCCATTAGTTCCTGGGCGCGGAAAAACGGCCTGGCCATGCACCTTGATGGGGCGCGACTGTGGAACGCTATTATCGCCACCGGTATCCCCGCGACGACCTGGGGCAAACAGTTCGACACCGTTTCCGTTTGTTTCAGCAAGGGCTTGGGCGCCTCCGATTGGCTCGGCTCTCGTCGGACCCAAGGATCTGATCGCCAAGGCACGGCGTGTGCGGAAGCTTTTTGGCGGCGGTATGCGGCAAGCAGGGTTCCTCGCGGCCGCGGCAATTTACGCGCTCGACAACCACGTTGACCGCCTCGCGATCGACCATCGCAATGCGCAAACGATCGCTGAGGCCATCGCGGCGACGCCTGGATTGCACGTCGACCCGCGCGAGGTCGATACGAACCTGATTTGGTTCAGCGTCGATCGGGAACTCGGCACCGCCAGCGAGGTCGCGGCCGAACTTGCGGAGAAGGGCATCATTGTTTTCGCCATCGGGCCACAACGCCTTCGTGCCTGCACGCATCTTGATGTCTCCACCGCGCAGGCGGAACAAGCGGCCCATGTCATTCACACGACCGTAAAGCGGCGTGCCGCCGTGGCTTAAATTCGTGACTTGCTTGTTCCCGTAATGCCTGCTCTCTAGAATTTGGTCACCCCACCAGAACAGGGAGAACGAGGATGGTCACCGGGTCTGCTCCATGGTCCTTGACTATCTCAAGTGACCTACGCTGGCTCACGCTGGCGCGGACCTTCGTCGAGACCGTTTGCCACGTCGCCGGGATCGATGAGGTTTCGACTCATGCAATCGTGCTCGCCACCGATGAAGCGACAAACAATATAATGAAGCACGCCCATGAGGACCATCCCGAGGCGATGCTCCAAATTCAGTGCTTCCCACTGCCCGATGGCTTGGAAATTCGGCTGCATGACGAAGGCCAACCGTTCGACATCGCCGCGGTGCCCTATCTTGACCCCGCCGAGCTCCGCATCGGCGGCCGCGGCGTATTTCTTATGCGCTCCTTGATGGATGAGATAAGTTGCGCACTGCGCGGCAATGGCGGCAACACTCTTCGCATGGTCAAGCGCTGTACGCGAAACGCGTCAAGCAGATCGGCTGGCTGACTGCACCCATTAAGACTGCGCGATATCGTGCGGTGCTGTTTTGCCTAAAATACGCATCTTGCGTATGCCCGTCGTGGCCGAACCACTTCTTACGAACGGTCCAACACTTGCACCCGGCCTTTCCATGTACGTTTCCAAGCGCTTTGGCACGCGATTTCACTCAATGTCGACCCGGATCTCGACGATACTGAAAGTGGAGACAAGGGAGTGAGCAACTGAACAGGTACTGACTCCCAAGCACCGGCGTGTTCCCCTCGCGAACCCATGAGCCGTTCGGCTCAAGCGATTTGGAACCCGGCGCGGGACGGTGGCGTGGATCCCGTAGAGACCTTGGAACCCGTCATTGCTGAGCCGCATGATCCTTTCTGGACGGCTCGTCTGGGTTGATTCCCGCAAGTCACAACCGCTAGAATGAACCTGCCTCCTGGTCGGCGCTCCGCGCAACCGCACGGTGGTCAGGGGAGATGAACTATGGACCAGCACGGACCCATTTGTTTGGATGGCCCCGTATCCCGTTCGCGGCCATGGTGGCGAGACTATGTTCCCGACCACAACAACGAAACACAACAAGACCGACCTCCGGAAGGGAGCGACGACATGCGTCTCGACCTGATTGCCCGCATCAAGTCGGAGATCGCTTCAGGCAAGTATGAAACGCCTGAAAAGCTCCAAATCGCGCTCGATCGAATGTTCGGCGGCATCGATTAAAAGAAGCCGCGGACCCTCCCACCGTAAAATGCAATGGAGTGACCCCGCCGGGAGCTTAACAAGCTCCCGGCGGGGTCACTCCATTTTGGAATAAAACACTTCCGATTCACTCCTCGACCGGTACGACGTTTGCAACTCCTATAACCTTCGCAATTCGCCGAAACTGGCGCACGGTTCCCGCTCAGTTCGACGAACGCAAGGCCCCCTTTTCCATTTCACTCAGAGGATCGCACCAATGAAAGCACTCTGCTGGCATGGCACGGGAGACGTACGCGTCGACACGGTCCCCGACCCGAAGATCCAAAACCCCCGCGACATCATCGTCAAAATCACCTCTTCGGGCATTTGCGGCTCGGACCTTCACTTGCTCGACGGTTATATGCCGACCATGAAAAAGGGCGACGTACTTGGCCACGAGCCGATGGGCATCGTCGTCGAAGTCGGCAGCGCGGTCAAGAACCTGAAAAAAGGCGACCGCGTCGTGGTCCCCTTCACGATCTCCTGCGGCGATTGTTACTTCTGCAAAAAAACGCTTTTTTCCTGTTGCGATACTTCTAATCCCAATGCTGAAATTGCCCGCAAAGCGATGGGCCACTCGCCGGCGGGTTGTTTGGGCTTTTCGCACATGCTCGGCGGCTTCGCCGGCGGTCAGGCCGAGTATCTCCGCGTGCCCTTCGGCGACGTCGGTCCGCTCAAAATCGAATCAGACTTGCCCGATGAGAAGGTGCTATTCCTCTCCGACATTTTTCCGACCGGCTACATGGCCGCGGAGAATTGCGGCATAGAGCCGGGCGACACCGTCGCGGTCTGGGGCTGCGGGCCAGTCGGCCAATTCACGATCAAGAGTTGCTGGATGTTCGGCGCCGGCCGGGTCATCGCCATCGACCGCATTCCCGAGCGTCTGGCCCTGGCTAAAAATCACGGAAAAGCCGAAACGATCGACTTCAGCAAACACGACGCCTACGACCAGCTTCAAGAGATGACCAAGGGGCGTGGCCCTGACCGCTGCATCGACGCCGTCGGCTGCGAAGCGCTCGCCGCCAGCGTCATGGGGGTGGCAGCGGATGCCGTCTCTTCAAAGGTTTCTCCGGGCGACCAGACCCACTCGATATCGCAGGCGATCATAAGCTGCCGAAAGGGCGGCACAGTTTCGGTACCAGGCGTCTACGGCGGCCTCGCCGATAAGATACCGCTGGGCGCGTTTATGAACAAAGGCCTTACAATGAAGACAGGCCAAACACACATGCAGCGCGTACATGAAACCGCTGCTGCAGAAGATCGAAAAAGGCGAAATCGATCCGTCCTTCGTCATCACCCACACGGTCAAACTCTCGGACGCGCCGAACGCCTATAAGACATTCCGCGATAAGAAGGATGGCTGCATCAAAGTGGTCCTTAAACCTTGAAATAGCCCACGGACATCGCGGTCACTTTCGTAGCGATAATGACGAGTGTCCCCCCTTCCCAGGGTGCGCTTCGCGAACCTGGGTGGGGGGACCTCTCGCCATTTCCGCTAAGTTTCACCTCCAGAATCGCATTCTGGCCAAGTCAATCTTCACGCGCTATAATGAGACTGGAGAATCATTCTTGATTCGCCAAAATCGCAATCATCGGCCAGGGAGACGGTACCGTGAGCTTGCCAGCGGTTTCGGTATCGCAGAGTCCCGAAGACAAGTTCCGCGAGTACCTCGCGTGTAGGCCGCAGCCGCAACGATTCACCGCTCAACAACGCGACATGGTGCGATTCATTTTTAGCCAGCATCATCATTTCGATGCGGATCAATTGATCGACGATTTGAAAAAAGCTGGGCTGGAGATCAGTCGCGCTACGATCTATCGCACCCTTGCCAAGCTCGTCGACGCCGGCCTACTCCGAAAGTTAGAACTCGGCCCGCGCATGTTCTACGAGCACGACTACGGCTACCCGCAGCATGAACATCTGCAGTGCTTGGACTGCGGAAAGATGATCGAGTTTCAAAACCCGGCCATCGAAGTCGCAATGCGGGAGGTCTGCCGACAATATCACTTTAACGCTACGGGGCATTCTTTTATCATCCGCGGAAGATGTGCCGAGTGCAATCGCTCACGCGTTATGAAGCGGCGGTTGGATTTGATATGAACGAGCGTCGGTCCATTTTTTAAGCTTAGGCGAGCGTCGAGGCGTCAGCCCCGGCGCAGCAGCTTATAACCGACTGATTTGCAAATGGCTGGCACGTCGGGCTGACGCCTCGACGCTCGCCATGAATAACCGTTTATTAGTGGTCAATGAATCAGCAAACAACCCGTCTAAACCATTGACAGAAGCCCTCTCGTCCCTCAACATTTACTATGTCCGATTCGTGTTATTCGGCCGCTGCCACGTTTCTGTTCGGATCATCGGGCGGAGAGTTCTCTCATGTCATTCCAGGTTAGCTGCCCTCATTGTGCGAAACCGTATTTGATGCCCGAATCGAGAATCGGCAAGACCTTTGCGTGCCGCCGCTGCGCGACGACATTTACGGTCGGTAACGGGGACACGCCAGTCCGTGAAGAAGTAGCCCCTCTGCCGGATGTACTGCCAGCCGATCCGACCGCACTAACGGATCGGCTGATTCCTAGACCAGCCTATGCTAGCGCGTCATCCCGGCCCGCGCCGCGGCCAACGATCCCGACAGCGACTCCGGGCGGCATTCGTCAACTGCCGCGAAAGCCCGAATCCGCTGACAGCACGTCCATCTGGTTGATACTGGGTGGAGTGGCCGTGTCGCTCGTTTTATTACTGGGGATCGGCGTCACGGCTTACCTGGTTGTAAAGAATCTTGATAATAAACCCACAGATAATGTCCCGTTTGTCTTTGCTCCTCCGCCTCAGCAGCCTGGACCGTTCGGATTTGGAGCCGGCGGCAACCCTAATCCGATGGCGCCGAACCAGGGTATTCCATTTCCCCAAATCAATGTGCCGGTGATTCCACCGCCGGTTTTTGACGACCCGAACGCCCCACCGCAAAACTTGGATGACGCCATTAAGGGCCTTCGCGATTTCAATATCTTCCGCCGAGGTGCGGCTCTTCAATGGCTAGAAAACGCCCCAGTGGACGAAGGCCGCAGGTTGGACGTCTCCAGGGCTTTGGAGGCCTTGCTCCGCGACTTCGACATCAGCAAAAAAACCAGCGCCGTCAAACTATTAGCGACCTGGGGCACAAAAAACTCCACGCCCGCCCTGATACGCGCTATGGATGATCTCACTTCGCCAAATCCCGAGATCATGCGAACGCTCTTGGTGCTCAAGGATCCGCGTGCCGTGGCGCCCATCGCCGCCAAATTGACGTCCTTCAACCCGGCCGACCGCGACGCCGCTTTGGAAACCTTGAACGCATGGGGCGCTGATGCGGGGCCGGCTATTTTGAAGGTCGTGAACACAATTCGTGACCAGGAGCAACGCGAAGCTCTCATGAAATCTTTAGCCAAATTCGGCACAAAACCCGAGGCCATCATCACGCAGGCTATAACCGATGTCGGATCAAACAACGGCGATGTCCAAAGAAACGGCCTGGAGATGCTTGCCAAGATGGATGTCGTTGAGGACCAGCGAGCCTCCGTTGCAAAAGCCGTGGGCAGACTTACTCAGCACACCAGCTTCCAGGTACGCATCCTGGCAACAGATACTTTGACGATTTGGGCAACCAGCGACAGCATCCCCTACCTCGCGAAGATGCTCGACGACATCTTTTACAAGGACAAGGACAAAATTTACGATGCATTTCGAAAGTTGAAAAACGAGAAAGTCATTCCTGTCGTCGTCGCAAGGCTCGGGCGACCCGGATTCCTAGGCCCTGAACTGGAGCAAATTCGCAAAATACTCATCGACGCCGGTCCCAAGGCGGAGAACGCGCTCATCGAACTCTTGCAAAAGAGCACGCCCAGACAAAATCCGAATGGACGCGCGGATGTTTGGTCCATTCTTGGCGACGTCGGAACGAAGGATAAGCTCACAGAGCTGACCAAGATCAGTGACGCGGAGTTTTTCCCTAACGCCAAACAAAATGCCAAGGCGGCGCTCGAGAAAATCAAAGCGCGCGAGAATCCTTGAGGGCATCGACGAAAAAGAGCGAATTTGTTTAGCCACGAGCCGGTAGGCGAGCGCCGTTCGGAAGCGCTACTCGATAAAACGCGATCCAACAGCGCTCGCCTCCCGGCTCGCGGCTAAACATTGCGAGCCTGATGGTAAACCAGGCAAACCTTGCCGGTTATGCACATTGTGCGTAACGCACAAGTTCCACCTTTTGGCGCGAAATCCCGTTTTCTACGCGATTCTCTTTGGCTACGGCCGATACTACCTGTGTCAAATGCGGCATGAAGTCGCAACAAATGGCCGCAGTCTCTGCCACCCGCCGGTTTGACCTGGGCGGGGTGGAGGGCTCCAGGGAAGGAAGTCCCTCCCCGGCCGCCCCGGGCCGGTATAGATCCCGGGTCCATGAGTGTCGAAAGGAGTCGCGATGAAACGGATTGCCTTGATCGTCTGCACACTGGCTGGGATGTCGCTGGCAGGGAGCCAGGCTTCGGCTAGCTGGGGCCAACTCGGCTACAGCGGCTATCAGCCCTGGTGGAACATCTTCGCCAAGCGGTACAAATGCCTCACTCCCGAGGAGGAACGCCTCCAGAAGTTTTGGCATGACTACTATGATGCTCTGAAGCACTTCTACGGTGCTTTGGATCACATCGATTGGGTAGCCTACTACAAAAACCACGGCTACCAGATCAATGGCGGAACGGGCCCCTACGGCTGCGGCCGCGTCAACTACGCTCCGGTCTTCGTCAGCCCGACCTTCCAGTGGGCTGTACCCGGTGGTTGCACCGGAGCACCTTCTGGTCCAGGTTACGGCTATCCGGCCGGTCCTGGCTGTGCGGCTGCTCCTGGCTGTGCTCCAGCCGCGATGGGTCCGATGGGTTATCCAGGCGGCGCTATGCCGGCGCTGGCTACCCCGGAGCCATGCCGATGCAAGGCCCTGGCGTGCCGATGAACATGCCAGCTTCCATGCCCGGCGGCAACTAACCCCGCCAAAGTCGGCTCGTCTTTCTCCATGACTCCTACGACACTCACTGCACCTTGACTGAGAAAGCTTGCCGCAAGAAGGGCGGTTGACCCCATAAAACGGGTTGACCGCCCTTTCCTTTTTTACCTAGCCCTTGCAACCGTATAGATGCCTCCGGAATCATCTCTCATATCTGGTGAACAAAACGGTCGATTTGGCGACATGGGGTATGATTGGAAGGACAGGCAATCCGGCCTGCATCGAACAGACCTCGAAAGGAGTCGCAATGAAAACGACTGTTTGTCGCCTGGCGGCGTTGGCCATTCTGGCCGTCGGCCCGTCGTTGGCCTCGGCTCAGAACTGCTACGCTCCCAACTGTTGGCCTCAAATCCCGCAGCTCACGCCGGGTTATGGCCACGGTATGTACTACTCGACCTGTATGACCAATTACGGCCCTATGTATTGCCCGCGCCCACCCTACTTGCCCTACAACGGCGTGCTGCCTGGGCCAGCTCCGAAACCAGGCTACGGCCAAGGCGGCGGCGGCATGGGCTTGCCCGGCGGTCCCGGCGTGATGCCGAGCCACCCATTCGCCCGCAGCCCGCGCGACTTTTTCATGGTAGGGGATTGAGGTACGCTGCGCAAATTGATGAAGCTCGTTTCGTTTAGCCGCGAGCCGACAGGCGAGCGCTGTTTGATAGCGCTTTTTCAACTAGTGCGCCGTCCAGACTAAATTTAAGGGTGGCACAGACATTCTTGTCTGTGCAGCAAAAGGCACATTCGTCGGATCCGCACAGACAAGAATGTCTGTGCCACCCCTAAGTTTTATCTGGACGAATCACTAGCGCTATCAAACAACGCTCGCCTATCGGCTCGCGGGTAAATTTTCCTACCCCGCATTATCCTGCTCCAACTGCCGCAAATACGCCAGCGCTTCATCGACAGTCCCGACAATCGCACCGGGAACTCGGCCGGCGTCATCACACTCCCGCAATAACATCAAGTCTTCAAAATCTTCGGAAGCCGACAAGGCGAGCCGTGCGCGATGCCCCAGCTTTCCGGTTCGATAAGCATGCGCGTCCATGTGATGCTGAATAAAGAACTGCGTGCGTTCTGTAATCAAGCCGTCCAACGCGTCCAGTCCGGCGTTGACGTGATCGGCGCGGTCGATTCCCTTGCCTACATCGTGGAGCAGGGCGGCCAGGAGAAATTCCTCGTCATAAGGGCGACGCTCGCGAGCCTGTTCAAACACTTGCAAGGAATGATAGAGAACGTCGCCTTCCGGATGGTGCGGCGGTCGGCCTTGCACATTTTCCAGCGGCAACAGCAACATGCGAAAGATGGGGTACGGGTCTTCCTCCGCCTCGATTGCCGCGCCTTCGAGTTCGTGTTCCACGTTCATGTCCGGATATTCGACGGCCAAGAACTCCTCTAACTCTCTGATCGAAGCGCGCTCAATCGCTTTGCCCGTGATCGAGCTTTTGAAAACGTAATGTGCCTTGTCCTCGGCATATACGGTAAGCTCGAATGGGAACTTGTCGACGACATGAATGTGCGTGAACACCCGCGCTTCGTTGTGCTTGACCACTTGCTTGCGTTCCAGGTCGAACGCAAAACCAGCCTGTTCGAGCATGTCGGCGACGAGGCCGGGGCCGTCGCAGAAAACATGCAGATCGATATCGGACCCGCGCCTCACATGGCCTGTCATCACGCTGCCGATCAGTCGCGGTCGAAACGGCCGCAAGAGCCGCATCATGCGCAAAGCTTCGAGGCGCATGGCGCGAAGATTCGCGGTGCGTTGGTCGCCCTCATGAATGCGAGCGAAGACCTGGATTTGCTCACGGATTTCAGCGTTGGAGGGGAGGTCTTCCGGTTTGACGCCGCGTCGACAGAGCCGTTTGGCGGCCTTGCGTTTGGCTGTGAAGTATTCCGTCTCGAGACGTTCGTACAATAAGCGCGCCGCCTCAAAGGCGATCGCCTGCCGCAACTTATCCTGGCTCATTTGTGGAAGCGCCGTTTTCAAGCCCATCAATGCGGCGCGGGGCTAAAGGGAAGTGAACCGGTTGAATTCTAGCTTACGAAGCGACAAAATTCTAGTTGAGAGCAGATTACGCCGTCCCCTAACGGAACTCGCATGCAACCACCACGCCTAACTTGGCGCCTGCGCGATCGTACTTGGCAAATTACCAAACCGCTCGTCATGGGCATCGTCAATGTGACGCCGGATAGCTTCTCGGACGGCGGCCTTGCGGCGTCCGCTGCCGCAGCGATCTCTCATGGAATCGAACTCGTTCGCCAGGGTGCCGACATCCTCGACATCGGCGGCGAGTCGAGCCGTCCGGGTGCCGCACCCATCTCTTTGGAAGAAGAGTTAGCCCGGGTGATTCCCGTCGTGCGCGGCCTTGGCGCGGCATGCCAGGTTCCTCTTTCCGTCGACACAACCAAAGCTGGGGTAGCCGCGCAAGCTATCGTCGCCGGCGCCCACATAATCAACGATATTTCGGCGCTTCAGGCCGACGCAAGCATGGCCAGAGTCTTGTGCGATTCCGGAGCGGGGTTGATTTTGATGCACATGCAGGGTACTCCGGCCACGATGCAGGTGAATCCTCGTTATCTTGATGTGGTAACCGAGGTTCGCCAGTTTCTGGAGGCGAGGTTGCAGTATGCGGTGGATAACGGTATAGCGGCCGAGCAAGTCGTGCTCGATCCGGGCATCGGCTTTGGCAAGACGGTCGAGCATAATCTGCGGCTCCTGGCTCGTTTGGAGGAGCTGCAGGGTATCGGCAGACCGATACTGCTTGGCGTGTCGCGGAAAGGGTTCCTTGGCAAGATTCTCAATAGGCCTTTAGACCAACGCCTGGCTGGCTCCTTGGCCGCTGTCGCTCACGGGCTGGCAAAGCGGTCGATCGAGATGGTACGAGTTCACGACGTGGCGCCGACGCGAGATATAGTAGATCTCCTTTGGGCCATTAATCAGGCGCACGAGCTTCGAGGAGGCGAACATTGCTGATAGACCGACTCACTCAACTCTGGGACTCCGTCGGAACGCATGACATCATTGAGATCGCCATTTTGGCGCTTGCGATCTACCTGGTGTTGCGCTTTCTCGGCAAAACGCGCGGCGCGGGCCTGGTGCGTGGTCTCGGCTTGTTGGTGATCGGCCTGTTTCTCGCGGCGCAGCTTGTCATTTCAAGCTTTGATCTGAGCGTGTTGGGCCGCGTCCTTGATTATCTGCTCACCACGGTCCTGTTTGGCTTATTGGTGATCTTTCAGCCGGAGCTAAGGCGCGGCTTGATGGTGCTTGGCCGTTATCGCTTCTGGCGATTTTTGGTCGCGGATGAGCAGCATCCCATCGCGGACAAATTGGCCGATGCCGCAGAATCCCTGTCGCGCGAATGCGTCGGTGCCTTGGTCGTCATCGAGCGCGAGATGTCCCTCAGCCCGTTTATCGAAACCGGCGAAATACTCGATGCGGAGGTGACGCCTGCGTTGCTGCGTGCGATCTTTGGCAAACGCAGTCCGTTACACGACGGCGCTGTAATCCTGAGTCGAGGCCGAATTGCCTCGGCGTCGTGCCAACTGCCGCTCGGCTTGCCTCCTGAAGGGGCCATTCACATGGGAATGCGTCATCGAGCCGCGCTGGCAATGAGCGAAGAGACCGATGCCATTCTGCTCGTCGTCAGCGAAGAAACCGGGCGCGTGTCCGTGGCGGCCGGCGGCAAGCTGGAGTCGGTGCCGAGGGAGAATCTATCACGCCGCTTGGCATTTTTGTTGAACAATCGCCATACGGACACAGCCGTGGTCGTGCGCTCAGACTCGGGCGCCCGCTCCGCTGCTTGAGCGCCTCCAAATCCGTCTTGTCGGTCAGGACGACTGAGGGATCCCCATGATCGATCGGCTCATTTCTTGTCTTGTCGCTTTGGGGCTCGCAACACTGGTGTGGCTCTACGCACGCAGTCGCGATCAGGAAGTCTTGGACAATGTGCCGATTCCTGTCCAGCTGAGCGTGAATGCTTCCCAGGCGGAACACTACAGCCTCGAAATCAACGGCCCGAGCCAGGTCATGATCTCCCTGACCGGGCCGCCTGTACGCATCCGCGAGTTGCGCGGCATGTTGAGTCGTAACGAAGTCTCGGTCTCGCTGACGGTTGCCGTTCCGGATGAGCGACTCAACGAAGTCCGATACTCCGATACCATTGTCGTCGATGCCTCGTCCGTGCATACGCCGCCGGGCGTGACTGCCCTTGTTGTCGAAGGGCGCAATCGCTTGCCGATCACGCTTCATCGGCTGGTCGAGCGACAACTGCCGGTGCATCTGGATCACGTTCAAGAAGACGTTCTCGGTCCAGTCGTACTCGAGCCGGCGACCGTATTGGTGCGTGGTCCACAGGACGTCCTTGATCGGACACGGTTTATCACGACCCTGCCAAGCGAAATGCCCACGCGACCGGCGAACGCTTCACCGACCGCGGCGACGGTCGGCAAATTGTCTCTCGTCAGCGACCTGGAAGGCAGACCTGTCAAAGTAATACCCAACCGAGTCACGGTGCGCCTTTCGGCTCAGCCGCGTAAGATTTGGGAATTGACCGACGTGCCGATTCAATTTCTGTGCCCGCCCGGTTTTGCGTGGCGCACCAAATTTTACGACGAGCCGAGTAGCAAAATCAAGTTGCGCGTGCTTGGCCCAGCGCAAAGCGACCCGCCACGTGTCTACGCCTTTGTTGATCTGACCCGGGAGCGCTACAAATCAGGCCTGCAACACGCGACACTACGGGTACAATTACCAAAAGATTTTCAACTAACGCAGGAGCAGGATCAGTTTCATATCGTGACTTTCGAGTTGGAGCCGGCGGATTTCATCCCTATTCCCATCGACGCGCTGAACCCGTGATTTTCGGACGAACGGACCATGACCACCCTTACTGACCTGCCTGTCTACTGCGCCGAAATCGCTCGCCGCGCTCGTATCGCCTCTCGACACCTTGCCACAGTTCCAACGCGAGACAAAGATCGATGGCTTCGGTGTGCCGCTCGTTTGCTTCAGGAACGCCAGGATGAGATTCTTGCCGGCAATCAACAGGATCTCGTTGCCGCCGTCGACTTGAGTGCGGCCCAGCGCGACCGGCTTCGATTGACGCCGGAGCGTCTGAAACAGGCAGGGAAAACACTGCACGAGATCGCTGCGCTCGCCGATCCCATCGGGCTAGTTCATTCCGGAAGCGTTCGACCCAATGGCCTGCAGGTCACCAAAGTCGGCGTGCCTCTGGGCGTCATCTTTTTCATTTACGAATCACGTCCCAATGTCACCGTCGACGCGGCGGCCCTCGGAATCAAGTCTGGCAACGCCTTGATTCTCCGTGGAGGACGTGAGGCCAGCCAATCAAACCAGGCACTCCATGCCGTTTTGCGCAATGCACTCGTGGAATGCGGATTGCCGGCGGATGCAGTCCAGCTCGTTGCGACGCTTGATCGCGCCGCGGTAGGCCATCTGCTCCAAATGAACGAGTTGATCGATCTAGTCATCCCGCGCGGCGGCGAAAGCCTGATTCGTCGAGTCGTCGCCGAAGCGCGGATGCCAGTGCTCAAACATTATCGGGGCAATTGCCATATTTACGTCGAAGCCAGCGCGGACCTCGAGATAGCCGAGCGGATCATCATCAACTCCAAATGCCAACGGCCCGGTGTGTGCAACGCGGCCGAAAGCCTGTTGATCGATGAGGCGATCGCTTCGACCTTCTTACCGCGACTCGCGGCGAGCTTGACCCAGCACAACGTACAAATTCGTGGTTGTTCGCGGACCTGTGCGTGCTTGCCGACAGCGAGCCCGGCGAGCGAAGAGGATTGGGCTGAGGAATATCTCGACCTTATCATCTCCGTCAAGGTCGTAAAAAGCATCACCGAAGCTATCGAGCATATCAATCGATTCGGCTCAAAACATACCGACGCAATCGTCACTCGGGACTTGGCGGCGGCGCGACGATTCGCCGCCGAAATCGACTCCGCCGCCGTCGTCGTCAACGCCAGCACCCGCTTTCACGATGGGGGCGAGTTAGGCCTTGGCGCGGAAATCGGCATCAGCACGGATAAATTTCACGCGCGCGGCCCTTGCGGTCTGCTAGAATTGACTACCTATAAGTATGTGCTCATTGGTGACGGCCAGGTGCGCGACTGAAAACTGGCGTCTCTGTCGTACCGCTCAAGGAAATCCCAACACATGGCGCAGGCGGTAATGATCTTGGCCGTGCTGATGCCAATGGCGATGGTGGCCGTGTTTCTGCTCACGCGCCAGTGGTATCGCCGCCAATATCTGCAGGACGAATTGTCTCCCGTCAGTCGGCAGCACATCGATTTATTCCAGGGCGGCCAACTCAACGAATCCGCGGTCGAATCGGCCAAGGCGCGATTCCGTGAGCTGCTGGAGCGCGGCGAAGTCGCGGCCGTCGAAGCCAGCCTCCGGGCCGGTATGCTTTACGTAATCCAAGTTCGTGCGTTGACCGAGCTGGGCACCGAAGACGCCGGCCGGATCCTTGAGCGCCAGCTGCACCGACGGCAGACGGCGGACCCCCTTGAGCAGTCCTGGTATTGGATCGATTTGGCGAATGGTCTCCGAAGCCTGAACCGCGCTCAGAGCTTGCCTCATTTGCTCCGCTGTGCCGAGGCGGCCGGCGACATTCCCCTGGGCCACGTCTTCGCGGCTGAGACGATTTGTTTCCTCGGCTTCTCTGGGTTTCTCAACCAACCGGATTCGACTCTTGGTCGCTCGGCCCTGCGCAGTCTTGCATCGCGCTCTCGAAGGACTTCGTTCCGGAGTGCAGCCCGGCATGATCCCGGAAGCTAGAGTCGGCGAGTTGATCGAGACGTTGTGGGACAAACGGTCGGAGAAGATCGATCCGCTGGTGATTCGGGTTTTCGCGGAGTCACTTCGTCTGGTGCGTAGGCACCCGCATGCCGAGGCTTATCTCGGCTCGGATACTTCCGAACTCGAGGCGTTCCGCTGGCAAATGTCACGTCTGACCTCGTTAGAGCAGAATCTCAAAGAATATCTCGAAAATGCGATTCCTCAGCTGTGCGCTGAGTTGCAGATCGCGCCGATCAATAAACACAAGGACATACTCCTCGCGCTAACCGACCTTAAAGCCGACGCCGGCGAGACGATCCTGGCTCTGCTGGAACAGCCACGCTATCCTCATTTTGAGTTGGCGGTGGATGAACTGACGTGGTCGCGCGATCCGCGCGTCGCCCCCTTCATGATTCGCTGGGTCCTCGATCGGGCGCCGGTTCAGCGCCGGTCGCAACAGCGGCGGCGGGCTTTGGCGCCGAGACGGCCTTCGCTTCCGATCGACCGCGAATATCGCGCGATCCTGAAGGCATTACGCGGCCATCCGTCGAAGACGACCGAAGACTTCTTGCTCATTGCGGCGTTTGATTGGGATCCGATCTATCGCGCGAACGCGGTGAGCAGCCTCGGTTGGTGGGAGCCGATTCGCCGTGACGACGTTCTGGAAACGCTGCAGGACGCGCGCCGCGACCCCAGCCCTGAAGTGCGTCATGTGGCCCGATCCGCGCTCGCCCGCCTGGGCGAACGGCAAGCATTGCAATGGTTTCGGCAATCTCTATTCAGCGAAGATCAGCATCGCGTTTTTGAGACCATCCACTCCATCGCCACGGAATCGTTGACCTTGCTCTGGCCCGATTTGGATCGCTTGGCCGACGCCGAAGATAACGACCTGGCCCAACAGGCGCCGAAGCGCTGGAGCGACTGTCGGAGGAGATGGATTATCATCGAGGGTGAAACGCGGTGCGCAACCGTCTGTTGGCTCCGCAAAATCAGCGATGCCGATTCCAATCCAACGCCAACGGGGCCATGGCGAGGCCTACACCAGGCATCAATCCGAGAGTCGTCAGCATGACGATCGCAAGCCAACTCGCCGGAGTTGCGACCAGGGCCACGCTCAAAAAGAAAATCGCGACGCCAACCCAGGCAGTAACAGCATTCCTCACAGTCGTTGCGGTCAGAAGTCGCTTCCGAACCGAAAGATTGAGAAAGTAACATGCGAGCGACAGCTTCGCAGCTACGAGCAATCCGAGACACCACGGCAGGGCCGCCCACAAAGTTCCGTGATATTCGGGATGGCGATAAATCCAGCTTCCAATAGCGGAGGCCGCGAGTAGCGCTCCTACCGAAGCCAAGGAAATTATCGTCGTTTTGGTGCTTTGACCCATCAACGAGAGCCACATACCGCCTGACATTTGTGCCCATATCAACGCGAGATGACCCAGGACGAGGGCCGCCAGCAGATATGGCGCGGCGCTTCCGTGGTATTGAACAAAGGTCTCGATCCATTTTCGAAACATTGAAGCCGCGGGGCTAATCGGCGCGAGAATGAGAAAAGGGAGCAACATCAGCATCCAATGCGCCAACGCCATCCAAATCGTAATACGCAATTTGAGCGAAACAATTTCGCCCGTCGTCATCGGTCGGACCAGCACGAATGTGGGCTGAGCTAGCTTTTGATTCCAGGAATGGTGCAAATTTCCCAGCACCATGCCGGCACTCCCGACAGCCAGGTCTGGAATATCAGACCTGAAACGAAGCCCTGCGCGGCCAACTCCGGCAAGGGAACGAACAGCGTGACGATATTTATTGAATACATCATCAGTGCAAACAGCCCGAGGGCGACAAGCACGCGCGTTTCGTTTGTCCACAATTCTCGCCACAGAAACGCCTGGCTCGCGGAAACGAATTGTCGAGAAAGGCGTGGTGTCCCCGTGGCAATCCGCGCTATTGAACTGGCGCCAACATTGCCTGAGCCACTTCGAGCACGCGAAAGCCCGATGACGTTGACGAGACAACCGAGCCCGGCGAGCACCATAGAGGTTCCGATCAACACCGAATCCGGCACTCCGGCCATATAGCCGTCCGTCAGGGCAATTATGATTCCGCTTAGGACGACGCCATAGGCTATAAGCCGGGCGTATGGAAACGGGAACGGGATCCACGTGAGAGCCTGCAACCAGGCGAGTACAGCCACGTTCGCCGCGATTGGTCCAAGGATCGGCGCGGGTATTCCGCTCGGCGCAGAATACAAAGGACCCATAGGATCCACACGCCAGCCACCACCAACGCACCCAAAAACATCGGCCAGCCGACGAGCGCCGTCGTCGGCAGCGGAAGATTGAACCAATGCAACGGATAGCCGGTCATGCGACCGTCGATTTTCGCATCTAACCCGTGACTGAAAGCAACCATTAAGGTTGCCAGGGTCGGAAGCAGGAAGATCGAGGTGGCGGCCGCAGCCCTCGGGCCAAATGTGCCGGGCGCGGCCAAGCCAAATATCAGGGCCGCCGTGAGGCAAATGACACTCAGGATAGTGAATTCAATCCAATGTCTGGCCCAAAAGTACCAGGCAATCGCCATTCCGGTGTTACGCATCGATCACCCCTCCTCGTTGACGGCGCTGCGACCCACTCGAGCCATGAAGACATTTTCCAACGATGGCGTCTGTTCCGCGACGATGTGCGCTCCCCAACCGCGTATCGTTTCCTGGAATTCGTCGGCTTGAAGAACGGAAACAGCCGACCATTCCCGACCCTGGCCTTCCCAGCCGAAAAGGCCGATTTCCTGGGGCGCCTGCTGTTGCGGCTCATCGAAATGCAGCGTGATGACGCGGTGCGTTTGTTTGACCTGATCGAGCGTCCCGCCACAAATCACGCGACCGTTGTTAATCAAGGCGATGCGATCGGACATTCGCTCGACCTCGTCGAGGAGGTGGGACGAAAATAGCACCGTTCGACCTTCGTCCGCGATGGTGCGAACAATCGCAGTGAGGATGTCTCGGCGAACGAGAGGATCGAGTCCGGAAGAAGGCTCATCCAATACAAGTAATTCCGGCCGATACGCCAGCGCGACCAAAAGGCCAGCCCGCGCTTTCTGGCCCTTGGATAAATCGCGGACGCGCAGTCATTGGATCCAGGGCAAAAGTGCCGCGCAGCTCCTCGGCATAGGTATCATCCCAGCCGGGATAGAAGGGGCGCATGAAACGGATTAAATCGCCAACGCGCATCCAGGGCGGCAGGTCATTGTCTTCGGAGAGATATCCGATCCGCGCGAGAACCTTAACCGGTTCACGAACAGGATCGAGCCCGAAGACGCGGACCAATCCGATGTCGGCCCGCAAAAGGCCAAGGATATGGCGAATCAGAGTGGTCTTGCCCGCGCCGTTGGCGCCGACGAGACCGAACACCGAGCCACGCGGCACCATCAGGCTGAGGTTGTCGAGTGCTGCCTTGGCGCCGAAGCGGCGCGTAAGGCCCTCGATCCGGATCACCGCGTCTGGCGAGCCGGGGTCATGAAAAGTCATGGGGCACGCTCCTATATTTGAGGCTGCATCGCCTGATCACGAAGGCGGACCAGGTCGAGCAATTCCTCTAAAGAGATCTGCAATTGTCGTGATTCAACGAGTAATGCATCGATACGCCCAGTTATCAGCTCGTGCCGATCCGCCGCGCCTCGCGCCGAATCGCCGTCGGCAACGTAAGTCCCCGCCGTGCCGCGTTTGACGACGACACCACTCGACTCCAGCTCTCGATAAGCACGGGCGACTGTGTTAGGATTTATCACGAGTCGTTCCGCCAACACACGAATCGGCGGCAATTCCTCGCCGGCCGTCAGACGGCCCGAGGCGACCAGATGTTTGATCTGTTGCACGATCTGGAGATAGACCGGCACGCCATCCAATGTCGAGATGTGTAGATGCATGGTCTCTCGCAACTGAGCTGGGTTGCCTGTTTAATTGTTTTGTACTACTGTAATAGTACAAGATTTATTTAGGATTGCAAGAGGAGATATGGGAAATCGGCGGCTCGCCTGAAGCACCAGCAACCCGAGTAAGCCGTGATTGGGTTTGCTCCGGTCGCTGACGCTCCCGGCTCTTGAAATGCGCGGTTAGCCTAAAATTCGGTGCGGCAAACCCATTTCGATGACATGAACTTGACCGACGATCGATTGAGCATCCGGACTGAGAAATGCCGTCTTTAGAACGGCTATCGTCGCCGTGTGGTGCGCTCGAATTGTCGGCCCCGTCGGCGGGCCGTTGTCGGGCAGGCCTGACGGGATATCAATGGCGAAAACGCGGGCGCCTGAATCGTTTATCGCGGTGATGACCTGATCCAGAGGAGCGCGAACCGGGCCTTGTAATCCCGTGCCGAATAAGGCATCGACGACCCAGTCGGACCTATGCAGTTCGACGTGGAGATTGGCATTGTCGATCGAAGTGTCACCAAAAACGACGATTGGCGGTCCAAGACGGGCGATAATTCGATAATTGATCGCGGCGTCACCACTCAGCGTGTCAGGATCGGCAAAGAGAAGAACGCGAACATCGAAGCCTAAATTGTCGAGATGGCGCGCCATTGCAAAGCCGTCGCCGCCGTTGTTGCCTCGACCGCAACAGATGGCGATTCGTCCCTGAATACCAAGCGCGACGAGCAGGTCGGCACAGCCACGCGACGCGTTTTCCATGAGGACGACGCCTGGCACGCCTGCTTCATGAATCGCTCGGCGGTCGAGGTTGCGAGCGTCCTCATTCGAAAGCAGGCGCGACACGTCGTTCCTCCTTTGGAAGTTGCTACCGGCTGATGCGTAATCCAGGGCTCTTGATGAGGGTCTCCACTTCGCTGCGCGTAATCCAGGCGAAGTCACCAGGGATTGAATGCTTGATGGCGCTCGCGGCAACACCGAAATCAAGCCCTTTTTGCAAATCACCATCAAGCAAGCCATGGATCAAACCGGCGGCGAATGAGTCGCCCGCGCCAGGCGATCGACGATCTCCACTTCGTAGGTGCGCGTGCGGAGAATCTGGCCGTCGGCATAGGCGATCGCAGTCCAGGTGTTTTTCCAGACGAGTGGATTCTCTCGCAGCGTGATCGCGACGGTTCGAAGCGGAAATCGCTTCGCAGTCTGGGCGGCGACGTCTTCGTAGTCCTTACCCTTGATGCCGAAAACTCGTTCGGTGTCTTCCTCGGTGGTAATGAGGACGTTGATGAACGGCATCAACTCGGTCATGCATTTGCCGGCATCGGCCTGGCTCCAGAGTTTAATGCGATAATTCAGATCCATACTCGTGCTGACGCCGGCGGCATGAGCGGCTTGCAATGCCTCGCGCGTGACTAGAGCGGCGGTTGGACTGAGTGCCGGTGTAATGCCGGTGACGTGAAACCATTTTGTGCCGCTAAATATCTTGGCCCAATCGACCATTCCCGGCTTGATTCCCACGATCGCGGCGTTTTTGCGGTCGTACAAAACGCTACTCGCCCTTGGGGCGGCGCCGAACTCCAGAAAATAGAGGCCGACACGGTCGTCGTCGGTCCAAACGACGTGATCGGTGCAAACGCCAGCTTCCCGGCCACGGTTGGCGACGAGCCGACCGAGCGGATTATTGGTCAGGCGGGAGACCCAGGCGCTGGAACGGCCAAGGCGCGCGAGGCCGACGGCCGTGTTCAACTCGGCGCCGCCGATTTGCAGGTCGAGGCTCTGCGCCTGCTCCAGCCGTTTGAAATTCGGAGGGTTCAGGCGAATCATCGCTTCGCCGAACGTGACCACATCGTAGGACATAATTTGCTCTAATTTGGATCTGATATTAGTAATTATTTAGCTTCGCGGAACTGTTTGACGACGGCCGTATATTGCCGGGCCAGTTCTCGAATCCGATCGAAATTCTTCTCTGCTATGGCTTTCGGTTCGACGAGTTGGCTACCGACGCCGAGACAGCAAGCTCCAGCGCGGAGAAACTCGGCCGCAGTCGTGAGATCGACGCCGCCGGTCGGCATCATGCGGATCTGCGGCAATGGGCCGCGGACGGCCTTGAAGAACGCTGGGCCAACGATTTCGGCCGGAAAGACCTTAACGATATCCGCGCCCGCTTCCCACGCCGCCAGGATTTCCGTCGGCGTGAACGCTCCCGGCATGACCAGCTTATCGTAACGCTGGCAGAGACGAATTACATCGAGATTCAGTGTCGGCGCGACGAGATGTATCCGCGCCTGCCAATAGAGCGGCCCTGGCAGTCTCCGTGTCGAGGATGGTCCCGGCTCCGAGCAATATCCGATCGCCCAAGGCTTGCCGAACGCGGCGCACGACGTCGAGCGCGTCCGGCACCGTCATCGTGATCTCAATGACGGTTACTCCTCCTTCAGCGAGTGCGGCGGCAACCTTGACAAGTTGCTCGCTATCGGGAGATCGCACCACGGCGACGATGCCGCTATCCAATACGCGACGTAGCTGGTCTTCTTTGCTCATCAGACGCTCAATCTAGCTATGGGAATTCGGCTTCTTGTCTCATTTTGCGAACGACGGGTTGCAAAGGAAAGAGGACCACGAAAATGCAAGAAGCCGTTCCTCAGAAACTTATCTGTGGAACGGCCTGTACTACTTAACGGATATTTTGGAGTGCTAAACAGACCCAAAGACTTTTTCGCATCATGAACGCGACTTGATCTGCTTAAGTGACGCTTTGATTGCGGCCTTCAACATGCGATCAAGCTTTTTGTCCTTGTCTTCATCCATTTCGGTAAGTTTGTCGACAACTTTGGTGTCCGATGTGGTGGCAATTTTGCCTAATGCCTTTACGGCGTCGACACGCAGCTCCATTGCGGGTGCGTTCTTGCCTTTTGGTACCTTGGCTGTGGTCAGGTCCATCAACACGTTGATTGCCGGTTTGGCGTCCGCGCCCATATTGGCGAGAGCTTGCAACGATTTGTGCCGTAAATTGGCGTCATGCGTTGAACTCTGAGCGACATCCGCGAGAATGCCGACGCTCGGGCCACCGAGTTTCTGCAGCGACGAAATAGCGGCTTCGAGAACTTCGGGCTTTTCCTTGGGATCGCTGAGCGAGGCTTTGAGCGCGGGGATCGCAATCTTCGGATCCGCGCAACGTCGCCGAGCGCCTGAGCCGCGAATGATCGCACGAACAAATCGCTGTCTTTCATGGCCGCCACAAGCGCTGGGCCTGCCGCTTGAGCGTCTTTTCCGGCCTTGCCTAGCGACTCGGCCGCCGAGCGGCGCATCTCCGTGTCTTTGGCTTTCAATTGTTTGATCAAATCAGTTATTTCAGCTCCGCTCGCGCTTGCGAAAAGCAGCAACATTCCTGTCAGTGAGCCGAGAATCTTCTTCATGGTCTATCGTACCTCGCGGAGAATTGCGGTATTTTGAATCGCGTGCGTGCCTATTTGTCGGACGCGGTCGAAGCCCCGCGAGTTCCCAAGAACGATACCAACACTTTGATCAAAATGGCACGAGGCCGACCCAGCGTAGGGCTAGGATGCTTCCGGCGATGCCGAACGCGAAGCCGAGCCCGAGCAAGTATAAAGCCCACTTGGGGGACGGCCTGACGCCCAGGGGAGTCGCGGCCTCGGGGTTGGCGGCATCCAATTTTTTCCGCGGCTGCGGTCGAAGCGCGGCGAATTCAGGAAATCGCTCGATCGGTTGGAACGTGTCCTCGGATGGCCGGCGCACTTCGATGTCGCGCGGTAATCGGCCGTGGCGGAGCCGCTTCTGAATCAGCTCCGTTGATGCACGGGCTCGGCAGAGTCTCCCCTCGCGGTTTCGAAATCGCAGCTGCCAGAGATTCATCTGCGCAGTCTTGAGAATCCCTTCGGCCGGCATCCCGGCACTCAAGTTAAGCAACCGCGTTGGCGCCGCCGTCGACAAGCTGTCCCGAACCCGAGGCTCGTTGAGAGCGAGGTTAGCGTCCGCAAAGCTCGGAACAGATGCGGCAAGCCGAGAGCGCTCGAGGTCGATAATTAGTTCGCTGACCGTTTGATAACGGTCAATCTTCCGAAACGCCATCATCCGCCCCAAAATCGCGTCGAGCGCCGCGGAACAGAAGGGTTGAACGAACTCGCAGGTTCGAAGGCACCGAGCTTCTTTTTCTGCACGACCTCGAGGTGATTTTCGCCTGGGAACGGCAACACTCCCGTGACGAGATGGTAAAGCGTAGCGCCAGCGCATAAATATCGCTTCGGTGATCGGCATCACGCGCACGCACAGCTTGCTCGTAGGGCATATATGGCGTGGTACCAAATCCCTCGCGATTCGCGGTGAGATGGCTTAGCTCATCCATGCGCCGTACGAGGCCAAAGTCCGATAGCTTTGCGACCCCTGCGCGGGTTAGTAGGATATTATCGGGCTTTATATCGCGATGAACCAGATTCCGCGCATGCGCGTGTTCAAGGGCTTGGGCAACCGCAAGCACGATGTGAACCGCATCGCCAACTGCTAGACGGCCTTGGCGGTCGAGCAACGCATGTGCGCTGCCGCCATCGATATATTCGAGCACGATATAATGCTTTTTTGTCGTCGTATCTTGACCATGCGCCAGGCTGCAAACGATATTGGGGTGGCTAAGACTGCCGCCACTGCGAGCTTCGCGATAGAAACGGTCGATATGCCCCTGTTGAGCGGAAAGGTGGTCGACCTAATACTTTAATCGCCACCTTGCAATTGAGCTTGGCGTCGTATGCTAAATAGACCTCTCCCATACCGCCCGATCCGAGGCGGCGCAACATCCGATAATCACCGAGGGATCGCAGCGCTACCCCGGCAACCGCATCGGGCCGTGTCGTTTCCGTCGATCTATCTGGTTGGGTATCTTCCATGGTATGCCCACTCAGCAAGTCCGTTTCGCACAATCCCTGTGCGCCCGGATGTAGCTGTCCGTTCGTTGTCATCTCGTTTCGTTTTGACATTGATACTGTAGCTTTTTTCATCGCCTTTCGCAACGATTAACCTGTTTTGTATTCAAACTTCACTAGGCATTCGTGATGAACCCTTGAAGTAAAGACGCAACAGTCTGAGGACGCTCATGGACTCCAGTTGTTCCGGTCGTACCATTACCGAGTATGGTAAACGATCAACTATCTGACCGATTGTCGTAGTCGGTTTGTCAGCGAGTTCAAACAAGGACAGGGTTCATGCCTTTGCGTACCCCGCTTTATGATTGGCACGTGAAACATGGCGGCAGAATGGTTGATTTTGGCGGCTGGGACATGCCGATCCAATACTCGACAATCACGGACGAACATATCGCGGTGCGCTCGAACGCGGGGATTTTCGACGTAAGTCATATGGGACGGCTGTCATTTGATGGACCCAGCGCCTTGCCCATGATCGAGAGCGTTTTCACCAACAACGCAACGTCGATGAAAGAGTTCCAGGTTCGCTATGGACTAATCTGTAACGACAAGGGCGGCATTCAGGATGACATTCTCGTCTATCGCTGGCCAACTTATTGGTCGATGGTTGTCAATGCCTCGAATCGTGGCAAGATTGTAAGCTGTCTGGATCAAAGGCGTGTGGGCTTCGATGTAACGATTTCCGATCGCACGGAAAAGACGTGCATGATCGCGATCCAAGGCCCCAAAGCACTGGAAATCTGTCAAGAGCTCACACCAGCCGAGATGCCTTCGTTACCTTATTACCATGCCTTGGCAGCCAAATATCGCGGCTCCGATTATATTGTCAGCCGTACCGGTTATACCGGCGAGGACGGGCTCGAATTCGTAACGGATATCGCTTTCGGTCTTGAATTGTGGGAAGAATTGGCTCGTCGTGGCGCCAAACCGTGTGGCCTCGGGGCGCGCGATACGCTGCGTCTCGAAGCCGCGATGCCGCTCTATGGCCATGAATTAAACGAGGAAATTGACCCGCTTCAGGCCGGCCTCGGCTGGGCCGTAAAGCTCGATAAAGGTGAATTCCTTGGACGCGAAGCGCTCTTGAAGCGCGAGACGACACGACGCGCCGAGTTCGCGTGGGCCTGGAACTCGAAGCCAAACGGATCGCTCGTGAAGGGGCGATGGTCCTCGCCGCGGACAAACCGATCGGCCTGGTGACGAGTGGTACATTCGCGCCGACGCTTCAAAAAGCGGTGGCAATGGCCTATGTCGATCCAAGCCAAGCCGCCATCGGTACGCGCCTGGCCGTGGACGTCCGTGGGAAGCCCGAATCGGCAACCGTTGTACCATTGCCTTTTTATTGCCGCAAAAAGTAATGCCGTCTCCATCCGGATCGCGGGGTCGTTGTCTACTACTAATATCGGGAGGACCGATGTCATGGATCTGCAGAAGCTCAAATATGCCAAAACCCATGAGTGGGCCAAAGTCGAGGGCGATCTCTGCACCGTCGGCCTGACGAAATTCGCCGTCGAGCAGTTGACTGATATCATCTACATCGAACTTCCCGATGTTGGCGATCCCGCCATTATGGGGGACAGTTTCGGAGAAATCGAATCTGTAAAGTCCGTCAACGACCTATACGCGCCGGTCAACGGCGACATCATCGAGGTCAACGACAAACTGACAAACGACCCGAGCATTGTTTCCAAAGACCCCTACGACAAAGGTTGGCTGATCAAAATCCGCGTCGCTAAGAATCTCAAGCTCGATCACCTGATGTCGTTAGACGAATATAAGAAGCAGACCGGCTCTGACGTGATTTGAATGTTGGCCTTTGATTTGTCGGCTCGAATCGTCCGCGACGCGACTCTATTTGACTCTCTTGGAGGTTGGCTTGTCATACGTTCTCAATACCGCCGATGACCAGCAGGCCATGCTGCGGACAATCGGCGTCGGCTCCATCCCGGATCTGTTTCGGAACATTCCAGCCGATCTCCGTTTGCAACGCCCTCTTGACATCCCGCCCGCTCTCAGTGAGATCGAGTTGAGCGCACACGTGCAACTGCTGGCGGGGAAAAATCGATCAACGGATGATGCCGTCTGCTTTTTGGGCGGCGGCGCGTATGATCATTTCATTCCCGCGGTCGTCGACGCCGTGGCAGGCCGGAGCGAATTTTACACGGCCTACACGCCCTATCAGGCCGAAGCGAGCCAAGGTAGTCTTCAGGCGTTCTTCGAGTTTCAAACTCTGATTTGTGAACTAACCGGCCTCGACGTCAGCAACGCCAGCCTTTACGAAGGCGGCAGTTCCGTGGCTGAGGCCGTGCTGATGGCGATGACGGTCACCGGCCGGACCGGCAAGGTCATCGTCGCGGAAAGCACTCATCCGGAATATCGCAAGACCTTGGTAACCTACCTGGCGAATCTTGAGCCGCGCGTGGAAACGATCGCGACGCCCAACGGATTTCTGGATCCAGACGACCTCAAGACCGCGATCGACGATACGACGTGCGCGGTCGTCGTGCAGCACCCAAATTTCTTTGGCTGCTTGGAAGAGGTCGAAGCCGTCGCCGCGCTCGCCCATGCCAAAGGGGCCTTGTTCATCGTCAGCTTCGATCCAATCAGTCTTGGGCTGATGAAACGGCCGGGCGACTATGGCGCCGACATCGCTGTGGCTGAGGGGCAATGTCTCGGTAACCCGCTGGTTTACGGCGGGCCTTATCTGGGTATTCTCGCCTGCCGTGAGAAGTTTCTGCGCAAGATTCCCGGCCGCCTTGTCGGCCAGACTGTAGATCGCCGCGGCAAACGTTGTTGGGTCTTGACGATGCAGACCCGTGAGCAACATATCCGCCGCGAAAAGGCGACCAGCAACATCTGCACGAATCAGGGCTTATTCGCTCTCCGTGCCGCCGTCTACCTTGCCGCCCTGGGGCCTCAAGGCTTGAAAGAGACCGCCGAGCTTTGCCTTCGCAAAGCCCACTACGCGGCCAACCAGCTCGAACAGGTCGCTGGTTTGAAGAGGCGTTTCGATCGGCCCTTTTTCAAAGAGTTCACGGTGTCGGTCGGCCAGGGTGCCAAAGCGAAACCGCCGCAGTTGCTCGAGTCGATGTTGTGGGCTGGTTTCCATGCCGGTCTCGAGCTCGGCCAATGGTATCCGAACCTCGCGGATTGCATTTCCTTGGCCGTAACCGAAAAGCGCAGCCGAGCGGAAATCGATTGGCTTGCCAATGCGTATCGAGACCAACTCGCCGAGTAATATAGATTGGGCCGTGGCCGGGGTCGGTACTCCGAACCCAGTGTAGTCTAGCGGCTCTAGAAAACCGGGGTCGGAGTACCGACCCCGGCCACGGCTCAGACAGCCTTTAGCTCAATTGAAATTCGATCAAGAGACAAAACTACTTTACTTATAAACTATGGATAAGAATCAATCGACCGACCTGCTCTTCGAGATTAGCCGACCAGGGCGGCGTTGCCATCTCCTGCCCAAGAGTGATGTGCCTGAGATTGCGCTTGATCAACTGCTACCGCCCGAAACCTTGTCGACGACACCGGCGCCCCTGCCCGAGGTCGGCGAGATCGATCTGATTCGCCATTTCGTCAATTTGTCGACGAAGAACATGGCTATCGATTGCAACTTTTACCCGCTCGGTTCCTGTACGATGAAGTACAACCCGAAGCGGCACGAGCGCCTGTCGTCCCTGCCCGGCACGGCGAGCGTCCACCCGTTGCAACTCGACTCCTCATGTCAGGGTATGCTGCAGATCCTCTGGGAAATGCAGAACTACTTGGCTGAGATCGCCGGACTTCATGGTGTATCGCTGCAACCCGCTGCCGGCGCACAGGGCGAGCTGACAGCCCTGCTCGTCGCGGCCTCCTATTTTCAGGACCGCGGCGAAAACAAACGCAAGCGCGTACTCATACCCGACAGCGCTCACGGCACCAACCCGGCCAGTGCCGCCATCGCCGGTTTCGACGCTGTCACGATCAAAAGCAACGGGCGTGGCCTCGTCGATCTCGACGACCTGCGGGCCAAGCTCGATGACCGCACGGCGGTCTTCATGATTACCAATCCGAACACACTCGGTCTGTTCGACGACCAAATCGCGACCATCACCGGTCTCGTCCATAGTCACGGCGGCCTCGTCTACCTGGACGGCGCCAACATGAATGCCATCCTAGGCATCACCCGACCAGGCGATTTCGGCGCTGACATGATGCACTACAACGTTCATAAGACCTTCACCGGCCCGCATGGCGCTGGCGGACCGGGTTCTGGGCCGATTGCCGTACGGGAAATGTTGATCCCTTATCTGCCTGCGCCAATGGTAGCCAAGAAAGACGATCGCTATTATCTCGATTACGACCGGCCCAAGTCGATTGGCCGCGTACGCTCGTTCTTCGGCAATGTCGGCATCCTGCTGCGCGGCTACCTTTACATCCGCACACTTGGCCCCGACGGCCTACGAGAGGTAAGCGAAATAGCAGTCCTCAACGCCAATTATTTGTTGAGCCTGTTGAAAGGGAGCTACGAAGTTCCCTACGGCGACTCCTGCATGCACGAGTTTGTCGCCAGTGCCAAGAATCTCCGTCGCGAGCGAAAAATCAGTGCTATGGACATCGGCAAACGCTTGCTCGATTTCGGCTACCACGCACCAACGGTCTACTTCCCTTTGGTTGTGCCGGAAGCGTTGATGATCGAGCCGACGGAGACGGAAAGCAAGGAAACTCTGGATGCGTTCGCCAGTACGCTAATCCGTATCAAAGACGAAGACCCGCAGACGCTGCATGACGCGCCGTTGACGCTCAACCTCAGCCGGCCCGACGAGGTGCGTGCGGCCAAGGAACCGATCTTGCGTTGGAAGGCTCAATAACGCAGTTCCTTTTACGCGCGTTTAGCCGCGAGCCGCCAGGCGAGCGCTCGGGGCTCCTAACCATGCGAGCAGCCACCCATGCCCTCTCGCCACTGTCGCCTCCTGCCGATTATCCAGGAAGTCGGCGTCTTCCAAATGGCCGCTGACGAATCGCTTCTTGCCACAGCCGCGTCAACCGGCGTGGCCTCATTGCGCTTCTATCGCTGGTCCGAGCCTACGGTTAGTCTCGGTTATTTTCAGCCGCAATCAGTGCGGTTCGATCGCGCGGGCCTGTCGTCGATGCCTTGGCTACGCCGAGCCACCGGCGGAGCGACTTTAGTACATGACCAAGAACTGACCTATTCTTTGGCCATTCCAGCCACTCCCGATTGGCAGCCGCGCGGAATGGCTTGGATTCCGCGGTTCCATCGAATCTTGGTAAGCGCGCTCGCCGCACTCGGCGTTCAAACGGATATTTGTGAACCAAGTGCTGAGAAGAAGCTTGGTCCTGTCCTATGTTTCCTTCATCAGACACCAGGCGACATCCTTTGTGGATCTCACAAGATCGTCGGCAGCGCTCAGCGCAAGCAGCGCGGCGCCCTGCTTCAACATGGCGGTATTTTGCTGTCTCAGAGCCGATTCACGCCGGAGCTGCCAGGAATCTTCGAGCTGACGGGTCAACGGCCGACCCGTGATGCCTTGATTCGATCCGTCGCCGTCGAATTTGCGCGGGATTTAGATTGTCTACTAATTGACGATGATTGGACTGATGAAGAAAGACGACGCTGTGGCGATTTGATCATTTCGCGCTACGCCAACACCGCGTGGAATGAGAAACGCTAAAGGACAGACTCTGAGATGAAGGAGATCTGCTAGCGCAATGCCCGCAACAACCCCTCCGCTTTGTGCAGCGTTTCCGCGTACTCATTTTCCGGCGTCGAATCAGCGACGATCCCGCCGCCGACGGGGAATTGAAGCCAACCGCGCCCCGCGGTAAGAGTCCTTATCAGAATGTTCGTATCCATCGTGCCATCAAAGCCGATGTAACCTAAGCTCCCGCAGTAAGGTCCGCGCGCGGTAGGCTCCAGTTCATTGATGATTTCCATCGCCCGCACCTTCGGCGCTCCGGTAACCGATCCGCCCGGAAAAGCCGCACGTAGCACGTCTACAGGCCCCGACCCCGCCCGGAGACGGCCGCGCACCTCCGACACGAGATGGTGAACGGTCTGATAGGTTTCCAACTGACATACCGCTGTCACTTCAATCGAGCCATAGGAACAAACTCGGCCCAGGTCATTTCGGAGAAGATCGATAATCATCACATTTTCGGCCCTATCCTTCGCCGAACGGAGCAATCCTTCGCGCAAGCGCTGATCCTCCGCCGGCGTCTGGCCGCGCGGCCTCGTTCCCTTGATCGGTCTGGTGAAGACTTGATCGGCCTGGACCTGGAGAAAGCGTTCCGGCGAGGCGCTCAGGACGGTGAACGCGCCGACATCGAAATAGCCAGCGAACGGCGCGGGATTACGTTGGCGTAAGCGGTCATACTGCTCCAGCGTCGGCAGCGTGGCCGGGTACAGCAGCCGTTGTGAGATGTTGACCTGAAAGCAATCCCCAGCGTTGATGTAATCGATCGCGCGGCGCACGACCTTCAGATAACCGGAGCGCGAAAAGTTGCTGGAAACATTGGCAAATCCTTCGACCGGATATTTCGGTGCCATCAAATTTGGCGGCGCGGCGGCGGCTTCGAGAAGCACGTTGGAATCTTGTGTTATCAATCGCTTGATATTTTTCAATCGTTCTTGGGCCCTGCGCTGACGGTCGGGATTGGCCAGCTTAGGCAATCCCGTGGAAATGATCCAAGATGATTTCTCGACATGATCGAAGGCGATGACCCAGTCATAAAACCCCAGAGCCAAATCGGGAACCTCGAAGTCGTCGAACCGGGGTTTGGGCAGGCGTTCGATGTGCTTATTGAGTTCGTAACCAAAAAGCCCGGCCGCTCCTCCTTGAAACGGAGGCAGATTGGGAAGGGGGCTACTTTGGTATTCACCCAATAGTTGCCTGACAACGTCAAAGGGGTCGCCATATTTGGACGTCTCTACCCCTTCTAAGATCCATTTAATCCTTCCGCCACGCGACTCGAGCCAACCGAAAGGATCGGCGCAGATAAATGAGTATCGCCCCAACGGCGGCCCGGTCCTAGCGCTGTCAAGAAAGAGTAGATGTGGCAAATGTGCGAGACGACGTGCGACGGTCCAGGCGTCATAAACGGGAGCGAGGTCCTCAAAAAGGGGCAGGTCCGACATCCTCGCTAGCCTCTTACGCAGCGCTGCTTCCGACGATTAACTACTCCTCTTATTCTTATCCCGATGACTCTGCTCCGGCACGGTCAAGATGCCCCATCGCAGCGCCTGGTCCTGCACGTAGTTCTTGCCCAGAGTCAAGGCCGTCACTGCCTTGGCCATTTCGTAGCCCAGGTAAAACGCATGCTCGGAATCGATGGCCTGGCGCTTCATCGCCTCTTCGAACAGAGTGAATGGATCGGTGCCGCGCAGGTACATTTCCTTGTTTATGAGGTGCAGCAGCCCTTCTTCGGCGACGAGGCGAAAATTCGGATCGGTCAATTGCGTTGCCAGCCCCTCCAAGAACTCGCCACCCAGTGGCCGCGTTTTCGGGTCGCGCAGCATGACGAGATTGGGCTCGCGATATTTGGGCAGCACATTGTGGCGATAGGCATGGTAAACGAGTCGTGCGCTCGATCGAGTTCCCGTACCGACGATCGGCACCAGTTGACTACTTCCGTGGTCAGGACGCTGCGAATGCCGAGTTCCTGACAGAAACCAAGCAACACGACGTTGATCCCTGAGGAATCGACATCGGTCAACTCCGTGATGTTGCCTACGCCCATCATCATTTCGCTTTGCGGATAGCGGCGGCGCACGTCCAGGTATCGGCCGAGCGATGCGGCGAAGCCGAAACCGATCGGCTCGATGATTGGATCGATGCGAAACGGAATGCCGCGAGCGACGAGCTGATTCACAGTCCGATCGAGGGACGCCAGATCCGAAGGCTCGTCGGGAATGGCGACGACTTCACAGCCCCAGTCGCCCGCGGCAGCGACATTGCTGCTGTTGACGCTGAGTACGAGTTCAGCGCCCGCGAAAACCGCATCGGCCACCTCGTGGTTATTGAAGCTATCGATGGAGACGTGATAGCCAGCGTCGACTAAACTTTTGACGGCGTCGCCGACGTCTGTCCAGGTCGATCCGGGATCGCAGCCGAGGTCGATGCAGTCCGCGCCCGAAGCCTTGTAGGAGCGCGCCTGTTCGATGATCTGTGCGCGAGAGCCGCGGTGCGTGGTTGATTTCGGCCAATATCGAAATGTCATACGTGCCATAATAGCTTGGCTGTGCCGACGTGCCGAGATATTCCGGGAGATCACGCAGATCCTCTGGACCGCGCTCGATCTTGGTTCCATCGGCAACGGCAATCGACTGGAGATCGCCCGGACAAAGGCCAGGAATGACGACACGCCCGACGTTTGGTGGAATCGTGAGGTGGCGAGCAATCCAGGCGGTCGAAGCCAAGGATGCGACCGTAATGGGTAAGACCGCGATTTCGTATTCAAACGCCAGCCGCGGCGCGAGGTCCGTGAGAAGGCGGCGCAGGGCCGGCTCGGCCAGCTTGCCCGTCACGAACAGTAGCAAAGGTCGTAGCATTCGTCGAGCGGGCCTCCGCTCACCCGTCTCGTATCACTTGCCGTGTTTCGCCCACCAATCATTCCACGCTTTGCACGTTCGCTCCCGATCTTTAGGATCGAACGAAATGGCTTGCGACGTTAGTTCACGCAGCGCTTCATTGGCCGTCTGCGCTACTCCAAGATCCGTGTCATTCAAGAGTGTTATCAGCTCTGGTATATGCGCTTTACTATCTTTGCGGGCGCAGGCCCAAGCCGCGGCGCGGCGAATCTCGGCGTCTTCGTCGTGCAGGTATTCCTTCAGCGTCGCGTCTTTCATCCGCGTCAAGCGTATCGATAGATAATCGCGTGCTTTTTTGCGCTCCGCGTTGTCGAGCTGCGGAATCGAGCTTGCGAGCGCTTCGGTGTACATCGTTCCTTTGCCCTCACGGTATTCGTCAAGCAGCGAATCCCTCTTGCCCGGTTCAGCCGCGACTAGCGTATGCGCGAGCACCTCGCCTTTGGAACTAATTCCCTTGTCCAGCGCCGAGGCCTCGAGGGCTCGCTTGATCGAGACTCCGTCGAACAGCTTGTCGCCATCTTTCATGGCTTCGCCGCGCAAGACCACCATATCCTTGATGTCGCCGCGCAAAGTATGAGTCAAATCCATCGCCAAATTGGATCGACGCAAGAAGAGCAACGCGAAGCAGGTGTCCGCCCCGGAAGCTCCATACTCGCCTTGCCAGGAGCCGTCGTCCTTTTGATTCACTAACAGGATCTCCGCACCCCAGGTGTACCAATCCTTTTTGTCAAACGTCTCGGCACCGAGCGCCATCGCCACGCGTTCCAGCGACCAAAGGAAGTAATAGGCTTTGCCTTCCACCTTTTGAACGAGTGTGCGCCGAACCGAAGCGGGTTGGTCAATGCAGCCGGCAATGGCCTTGAGCCCGCGCTGGAGCGCGACGTCCTTGGCGACCTTGACTTCCTCCTTGATGTCGGTGTGTTTGTCATTTCCCGATTCGACCCAGGCACCGCGGCCGACGGCCAGGCCGAGGACGGCAGCACAGGTCATGGTTGGCAACGACTCGTGAACTCCTTCTTCATGCGGGCGATAGGTCCAGCCTCCATCGGGTTTTTGCGTCGTTCGATGCCTAACTGCGACGGCGAGCAAAGCCTTGTGACTTGGAATCCCGTAGCGCCGAGCGATCCAAAGCGCGAGCGTCGCGAATTGGGTGTTCGAGTTATCGCTAATAATACTCGCGGGAGCTTTTACAGCATAATCTCCATTGGAGATCTTTTTCAGCAATATTTTTATTTCGGGTGACAAATCGTCCTTGGTTCTTTTTTTCTCGTTCGCGTCTTTGCCGCGCCGAAAGGGGGTGTGGCCCGATCTCTTACTGATCAAGTAGACGAGCCGCTCCGACTCCAGTTGGCTGCCGACAATCGGACAATGGTAGGCCCAGCCGCCGTCCTTACCTTGGCCGGCAATCAGGCGCAGTGAGAGAGACTCGATCAAAGGGATGTCGCCCACATCGCCAAGCCGATCGAAAAACATGATCGCAAGCGAAATGGAATAGGTCGTCGCAAGCGTCGGCACCTGGGTGCGGATGTGCCCGGCTGCCTCAACCAACACTTTGTCATCGGGAGAAACGTCGCACTCGAGAAGCGTCAACCCGGCCAGCGCGGTGAGACCGATCTCGTTGTGCGGCCATAGGCCACCATTTTGTAGTTTGCGAAGGGCGGCGACACCGCGATCGACGGCTTTATTGATTTGTTCCGGCGGCACCGCGCCTGCTCGACCAGCTCCGACGCCGAGCAGGAAGACCGTGACCACCAGAATCGACAGGGTGCGTCTCATGGGACCATTCCCCCGCAATGTGAGTAAGACCTAAATAGTAGAATATCGCATCGGCTGTCGATTACCAACGATAAGTCGAGTCGGTCTCGTCCTGGAATCCGCGGACGTGTAGGATATTTACTCGTTCGACCACGAACCTGATCGGTTTTCATCGTGTCCGCGACATGGCTGGCCTGTTGTAGGGGCGAGCCGTATTCGTCTGTTGCATAGGAGCAATTCCGTTATGCCGACTCTGAAACTTCCGGATGGTTCCCTTCGCACGGTCGCCTCCGGAACTCTACCGCGCCAGGTGGCCGAGAGCATCGGGAAACGCCTCGCGCAAGCCGCCATAGCCGCCAAGGTCGATGGCAAGATTGTCGACCTCGAGCGCGAGTTGAACGACGACGGCGAACATTCCTTTCAACTCTTGACGGACAAAGACCCGGATTCGTTGGACGTCCTGCGGCATAGCACGGCCCACATCATGGCGCGCGCCGTGATGCGATTGTTCCCGGGAACCAAGCTAGCTTTTGGGCCGACCATCGCCAATGGCTTCTACTATGACATCGATTCGCCAACTCCAATCCGCGAAGAGGATTTCCCGCGCATTGAAGAAGAGATGAAAAAGATCGTCAAAGAAGCCGAGGCGTTCGAGCGCTTCGAACGGCCGGCAGACGAGGCCATCGCTCTCTGCGCCGATCTGCACCAGGGATACAAAGTCGAACATATCGGCGATCTGCGGACCGAACATTCGACTTTGAGCTTCTATCGCCAGGGCGAGTTTATCGATCTCTGTCGCGGTCCGCACATTCCACATGCTGGCAAAGTCGGCGCTTTCAAACTCCTATCGATCGCCGGCGCTTATTGGAAAAACGACTCGACGCGCAAGCAACTTCAGCGACTTTATGGCACGGCGTTTTTCAATCAAAAGGACCTGGACGCATATTTATCCCAGCTTGATGAGGCCAAAAAACGCGACCACCGGCTGCTCGGCAAACAGCTCAAACTCTTCACCATCAGCCCCATGGTCGGGAGCGGTCTTATACTGTGGATGCCGCGCGGCGCCATCGTTCGCGGCATTCTCGAATCCTTTATCAAGGATGAACTCGTCAAGCGCGGCTATCAACCCGTGTACACGCCTCATATCGGCCGACTGGAACTTTATCGAACCAGTGGCCATTTTCCCTACTATCGCGATGCCCAGTTTCCGCCGATTTATTCACGGCCCGCGGCCGGTGCTCTCGACCTGTGTCAGCATCGGCTCGAGCTCGGCATCCTTGATGACAAAAAGGAAGCCGAAATCCATGAGTACTTGAAATCGTGTCAATTCGTGCCCGAGGCCTACGATAAGGCACCGACACAGGAAGAAAAGCTAAATCGCGTTCACGAGTACGCGGTGAAACTGATGGCAGTGATGCAGGTCGATCTGCCGGAGTATCACAAGGCGACTGACCACGCGGGCCGAGCGAAAGCCTTGCTCGATTGGCTTATGGAGCAGGAGGGATTTCTGCTCAAGCCGATGAATTGCCCGCACCACATCCACATCTACAAAGCTGAGCCGCGCAGCTATCGAGACCTCCCCGTTCGCCTCGCTGAGTTTGGTACAGTCTATCGTTATGAACAAACCGGCGAACTCTCAGGCATGACGCGCGTTCGCGGCTTTACCCAGGATGATGCGCATTTGTTCGTGACGGCGGAACAGATCGAAGCCGAGATGATCGCCAATATCGACTTGGTTCTTTATGTGTTAACGAGTCTCGGCTTGCACGATTATCGGGTCCGCATCGGCCTGCGCGACCCTTCAAGCGCCAAATATGTCGGCAGCGCCGAGAACTGGGACAAAGCCGAACAGACGATTATCAAGGTCGTGCGCGATCGCGGCATGAACTATAGCGCCGAGGCCGGCGAGGCGGCGTTTTATGGCCCTAAGATCGATTTCGTCGTCCGTGATTGCATCGGCCGCGAATGGCAGCTGGGCACCGTCCAGCTCGATTACAATTTGCCGGTCCGCTTCAACCTCGAATACATCGGCAGCGACAATACATCGCATCCGCCGGTGATGATCCATCGCGCCCCTTTTGGTTCGATGGAGCGTTTCATGGGCATCTTGATCGAACATTTCGCGGGAGCGTTTCCGCTCTGGCTGGCGCCTGAACAGGCGCGCGTCATGCCGGTGAGCGAGCGGTTTACCGACTACGGCAAAAAGATCGAGGCGGACTTAAAGGCGCATGGGTTCCGCGTCCACGGCGATTATCGGCCCGAAAAGATCGGCTATAAGATCCGTGAGGCCCAACTCGAGAAGATCCCCTACATGCTCGTCGTCGGGGACAAAGAGCAGTCCGCCGGAACTATCGCCGTCCGTGATCGGCTCGACGGCGACATAGGAACGCTGACGATGGCGAAGCTGGTGCAACGGCTGTCCAATGAGGTCGCCGCCAAGACGATTCGCCAGGTGAGTACGGCGACGGTTGGATTGAGCGAAGGAAAGGCGAAGTTTGAGGATTGACAGCTGCTATTGGAGGGTCGCGCAGTTATGGGACGGTCTCATGACCGTCCCATTAAAGGGCCGGGTAAAGTGGAACGGTCAGGAGACCGTTTCACAACCAGGGGTCAGGAGACCGATCCGCAACGAGGGTGAGCCCTGCGCTTGCGCTTGGGGCTGGTAAACAACCACGAGGCTGGTGCGCGGCTTTTACTTCGCCTTTCCCATCTCCTCGAATGTCAAATTCAAGATCGGATAATTGCGCCAGTCCTTGTAATCAAAATGCCACCATTCCGCGTCGTAGACGGTGAATCCTTCCTCCTGCATCGCCTTGCGTAAAAAATCACGGTGCCAGCGTTGCAACGACGTGCCGCCCAGATAATCGGGATAGGATCGATCGGACATTTCGTCGTAGCCGCCTACCATCTCGATCGGCTTGCCGGTCTTCAGGTCATAAAGCGTCAGATCGACGGCACAGCCACGGTTATGGCGCGACCCCTTGGATGGATCGGCGACGAAGACATGCTGCGGCTCCGTGGTCGCGTCCCAAAACATCTTCGTCACGAACCACGGCCTGTATGCGTCGAATATGAGTATGCCATAACCTTGGTCGGCCAATTTCTTATTAACACGCGCGAGCGCCTCGGCGGCGGGACGTTGCATGTACGCTTTGGCAGACGTGTAGAAGGGATTACTCAAAAAATTATTGTCAGAAGCATAGCGAATGTCGAGCTTGAACGTCTTATCCAACGTGGCGAGATCGACCAATTCCGGCTTGCGGAATTCGCCTTTTTCCACGGGTGGCTTGGCCGCGAGTGCCTCCTTGCGGAGTTCGGTCAGGGGCCGTTGTGGTTTGATCTTGAAAGTCGAGCCGTCCTCACCGTCGAGATGCCGACGGACAAAGGCTACGTTGGCCGCTGTGACCTTGGAAGCCTTGCCTCTGGCATCGCGGCTCGAAAACTAATTTTTCATTGGGATACAAACCAAAGCCAGGGAATTTGAATACATTCGCGGAGATTGGATCCAACGGGTAATCAAAGAACCACTCGATCAGCGCATGCAGTTTGCCGTCCTTCTCGAAGATGAACAGCGTATTGTGGTCCCAGCCATATTCGCCGATCAAGCCGAGCCAATTCTCGGGCGCTGGCGGCGGTTTGTCGTCGGCGGCGCGTTCATATAGATCCTTACCGATTTTGAGTTTGTCGCCGTCGATCTCCACGCGAGCGCCGAAGCCGAGCCGGTCGTCGACGATCAAATTGTCGCCGAGTTTACGAAGTTCGACGCGAAAGCCACCGGCGGCTGGCAGCAGCCAAAGATGGCCGTCACGCTCGGTCAGGTCTATCGTCTTCGGTCCGGATTTGTACCGGCCAGCCAGTTTGCGGATCTGCTCCAGTGGTAACGGATCGCTTTTCAACGCCTCGGGAAGAGGTTTGCTCTGTTTAAGGGCCAGCATCATCTTGAGCGCTTCGTCCGCGATGTGCGTACCGACAGCGTTGGCGCAGTCACGCGAGATCGCTACGACCACGCCGATCTTGTCCTCGGGCAAAATGGCCAGTTCCGTAGCGAATCCATAAATGGCGCCGTTATGGCCGACGCGCCGATGACCCTCGAATTGGCTGATGTTAAAACCTAGCCCAAAGCCGGTCTTTTCTCCCTCCTTGGCAAATTGGACCTGCCACATTTTTTCCAGCGTTTCCGGCTTGATGATGATGCCGCCCGGGGCTTTGCCCTGGGCCAGGAGCACGCTCACGAACTTGCCCAGGTCGAGGACTGTCGAATACATCGACCCCGCCGGCGCCTCGCCGAGTTCAAAGGTCGGCGCGGGAAAATCGCGGCCGTGGTAGGTCCACATCGTGGCCTTGGCCAGGTCCTTGACGAGCCCCGGCTCCGGTTCGAAACTACTGTGTTTCATGCCCAGCTGTGCCAACAAGGATTTTGAAAGATAGCGGGCAAACGGCTGCTTTTGCGTTTCCTCGAGAACCGCGCCGACAACGCTGATTCCGGCATTGCTGTATTGCATCTTGCTACCGGGCTCATGGAGCAGTTCGGTTCGGTTGAGGCTGCTGACCATGCGCGTAAGCGACCGCTCTTCCGGATCGAAATAATGGCCCTCCGGCGATTCGCGGACGAGCCCGGAGCGATGGGCCATTAATTGCCGCAATGTGATCGGCTTGCCGAAAGGGTCGACCGGTTTGAAATTAGGCAGGTATTTTGTGATTCGCTCATCGAGGTCGAGCACGCCGCGCTCGACCAGTTGCATGACGGCCAGGTCCGTAAATAGCTTGGAAACGGAGCCGACGCGATAAACAGTATCCGCGGTCGCCATGACCTTTTTATTTGGATCTTGGTAACCAAAGCCTTTCGCCCATACCGTCTTTTGATCGTCGATCAATGCGATCGAGATGGCCGGCAAGCCTTTTTCCTTGACTTCGTGATTAATCAGGTCTTCGAGCTTTCCAGCGATCTCCTCGTACCCTTTCGCCGCTCTCACCGTCGGCTCATACGCACGCGCCTCGGGACTCCGAGGCAGCAAAATGACAACGAGCCCAAGGAAGCCTGAAAAGATACCCATCAAGAAGCGCATCGTCGGCGTCTCCAGGAAAGTAGAGTTGTGAGTAAAGCTACTCTATTTGGAGACGAAGAGGGGAGGTAGGGCGTTGATGTGTATTTGCTTCACCAACCCCGAGCTGGCGCTTGGGGCTGGTGACAAATTGACTTATATGATCCTACGGCCGCGGCACTTCCATCGAGATCACTTGCGGAAAGAGTTGGAACGGGTCCGGCTTTTTGTCGGCGACCCACGCGGCCTGCTGTTTTTCGTGGAACGTCATATATTGCTGCGCGCACCCGTTGCGCTTCAGCGTCGTTAGGATTGTCGAAACTTCCAACCGTCACGATGCTTGATGTGCGCGTATGGAAGACGTAGACCTCGAAGTTCAGCTTCTTCAGGGTCTCCGCGAGCCGGTGCGCCTCGGCGGCCGACGCGTCTAAAGCCTGACCCTCTTTTTTGCCGCCGAACCAAGAAAGGCTGTCCATAAAGCCGCCGGACGTTGCCTTCGTGCTGGGTTGAAGCGTGGACATGCCACGGTATTCCTTGATGGCGAATGTCCACGCTTTTTTGCAGCGCAAAAGGCTGAATTCCTCGTTGGCGTTCAACGTCTCCCAGAATTTGTCATATTTCTTGCGATTCGGGTCATGGGGAATCGAAGGGTTGGGCACGCACATAGCGTTCAAGTAAGGGCTGACTGTTTCCCGGATTACCTTTCCTTGCCCATCGGCGCTGCCGGCGATGATCGTGTCGAACGGCACCTTACCATTGGGCAGTTTTAGATCCGGCATCGGCAGTTTGCGTATCGACGGTAGAACCGCCCGTGCTGCCTCAATGTCGCGGTAGCCGCCGACGAGAACGGCCCATTGGTCTTCGATCTTGGATCGGCGCGGACGATACGGCATTCCTGGATGCGTTTCTTTGTAATGTTGTTCGTCTTCGAGCATTTCCTGCTTACGCTTGTCGGCATTCAGATTAAAAATGTAAGCCTGTAAATGATGTTTGTTTCGCAACTCCAAAACGAGCTGGCGCGACAACTCTTTGCCGACTTCTCCTGGGAAGCATGCCGCTGAAATCATCCACGCGCCCGCTTGGGGCGTGACGGCGAATTGTTGAATTGGGTCGAGACCGGGAATCGGATCCGCGCGCCCCGAACTTGTCATGAGGAACATTGCCAGCGCCAGCGCCGGCCCGCCTGCGATCCTTCTCATCTCGCCTGCCTCCATGCGACCTGGCGCGAACCGTCGTGGCCGCGACCATTCTTATTTGGGAGCGGCGGCTATAACAAATGATTTTGGTTTAGTCCAGAGGCCATTCCGATCCCATCGCCTCACGCTGAAGCTGCATGATCCGGGTGACACCAGCGGTGCCCAAATTCACCAAATCGTCCAGCTGATCGCGTCGAAACGTCGCCTCTTCGCCGCCGGCCTGGACCTCGATCAATTCACCAGCTCCGGTCATTACCAAATTCAAGTCGACGTCCGCGTCTTTGTCTTCACGGTAATCGAGATCGAGAAGGGCGGCACCTTCGAGTAGCCCGACGCTGACGGCCGCGACAGCGCCGCGCACAATCGATCGCGGTGTCGGCATCGGCATTACGCCGCCAACCGCATGTTCCGAGCGCAGCGCGTCAAGGAGCGCTAGGAAAGCCCCATTGATCGACGCCGTCCGCGTGCCACCGTCGGCCTCGAGCACATCGCAATCGATCCACAATGTGCGCTCACCCAGCTTGTCGAGGTCGACGACCGCTCGCAAACTACGGCCCAACAGCCGCTGGATTTCGACGCCTCGGCCATCGATCTTGCCGCCGCGGTCACGAGGCTTGCGCGTGTGCGTACTTCCTGGCAACATCGAATATTCGGCCGTAAGCCAACCTTTGCCCGTCCCTTCCAGAAATGGCGGGACACTTTTTTCAACACTGCAAGTGCAGAGCACCGTCGTCCGGCCCATTCGGACGAGCACGCTACCGGGCGCCTGACCGGTATAACGTCTTTGAAAACTCAAAGGCCTTAATTCATCGAACCTACGATTGTCGTGACGCGGCATAGCCAAGTCTCCGAACAAGAATGAATGACCAAAAAACCGTCCGTGACCGAGTAATGGTCGGCATAAGCTCAATCTCGATTGCGCTATTATTAGCTTTTTATAAGGCTACCGAAGGCCCCAAGATGCCACTCAAGTTGGCGCGGGATACCCTCGTATTTCTCGGACAACTGAGATGTCACTTAATCACCCTGATCCCCATCCGACAAAAATGACTTCTCCCCAAGAATACCCAGCGCTCGTAGCTTCGCCCGCAACGTCGTTCTTGAAATTCCCAGCAACTCACTGGCCTGCACTTGATTCCCATGCGCATGGGCAAGAACGACCTCCAAGATAACTCGATCGACCTCGTTGCAAACACGCCGATATATGTCAGGTTCACCGGCGCTTAGAAGGCCTCTTGTAAGATCGGCTACCGATTGATTGCCGACGCTAGGTGCCGCGACACCGACGCGTAGGTTTTCAGGAAGGCAATTCAGCGTGAGCACTTCACTGGAGGCCTGGATCAGGGCGTATTTCAGAACGCTTTGTAATTGACGGACATTGCCGGGCCAATTGTGCGCCTCCAGGCAGCGCAGTACCTCTGGCTTCACGGTACGGATGCGGCGGTTTAAGCTTTGGCCGAGGTGGCTCAGAAAGTACTCGACCAACAATGGGATATCCTCGCGGCGGTCGCGCAGCGGCGGCACGTGGATTTGAAAAACGTTGAGGCGATAATACAGGTCGCCACGGAACCGGCCCAACGCGACTTCGGCTGCGAGATCCTTGTTAGTCGCTGCGATCAGGCGCACATCGGTTTGGATCGTCTCGTTCCCGCCGAGCCGCTCGAAACGTTGCTCTTGCAGGACGCGCAGGAGCTTGGCTTGCGTGGCGGGAGTCATATCGCCGATCTCGTCGAGGAAAAGCGTCCCCTGATGCGATTGCTCGAATTTGCCGATGCGCCGCCGATCAGCTCCTGTAAAGGCCCCGCGCTCATGGCCGAAGAGTTCGGTTTCTAGCAGCGTTTCGGGGATGGCTGCGCAATTGAGCGCGAGGAAGGGCGCGGCGGATCGCGAGCTATGGTGATAGACCGCTCGGGCGACGAACTCTTTGCCGGTTCCGCTTTCGCCGGTCACGAGCACCGTGACATCACGCGGGGCGACGCGGCCTATCGCCTTGTAAACTTCTTGCATCACGGCCGATCGACCGACGATCCGGTCAACCTTTACTCCCGCTTCGTCGCCATCAATGACGGCGGGGACGTGGCGAAAATGACTCAGTTCTAGAGCCCGGCGAATGACGTCGCTCAGTTGGTGGAAGTCGAGCGGCTTCAAGAGATAATCGAAAGCGCCGCGTTTCATCGCCTCGATGGCCGTTTCCGTCTCGGCGAAAGCCGTTATGAAAATGACCGGCAGGCGTGGATCGATCGCGCGAATTTTGTCGAACGCTTCAAGGCCCGACATATCGGCGAGACGAACATCGAGAATCACGGCATCCGGCTTGAGGCTCGCCACCATCTCCAGGCCCTGCCGCGCTGTCGGGGCGGTCAGGACCTGGAGCGCATCGGAACTGAGGCCTTGCTCGATCGAGTAAAGCACGTTTCGTTCGTCATCTATGACCAAGAGACTCGTCATGAGTTTCCTCATTCAGCCGCGGCGGTAGCGCGAAGATGGACGCGAAAAACGGCGCCGCCGTCGGGTCGATCCTCGGCCACAATGGTGCCACCATGCTCCTCGACGATGCGTTTGCATATCGACAAACCGAGCCCCATGCCCATCTCTTTCGTGGTGACAAACGGCGCGAAGATGCGCGGTCCCAAGGCAGCGGGCAAGCCGGCGCCACGGTCGGCGACGCCGATCTGTAGGCCATCGGCTTCCATTTTTATCGAGACCTCTACCAAGCCACTCGGCGGAGATGCCTCGATTGCGTTAACCAGAAGATTCAGCAACACCTGCCTTACCTGTCCCGGATCGACGGCGAGCCATGTCGGATCATGAGGCAATTTGCACTCGATCCGTATGTCGCGCTGGGCGGCCCGAGCGACTAACAGGCCGACGGTTTCTTCGACGAGCCCGCGAATTTCGACATTGCGCCGTTCCAGACGCGGCGGTCGGGCAAATTGCAAGAAAGCGGAAATCAGGCCCTCGACGCGGCTAATCTCTTGTTCGAGGATGCGCAGGTCGCGTCCAGCGAGTCCGCCGCCGTGACCATCGCCGGACAAATCCCGCGCCAGAGCCGCTTGCACAAGCAATTTCATGGATGTGAGCGGATTACGCAACTCATGTGCCATACCCGCGGCCATTTGTCCCACCTCGGCCAGCTGCTCAGCGCGAAGCACTTCACGTTCACTGAGCCGTAAGCGTTCGACGACCGACCCAATACGATCGGCAATCGAACGCATGAGGTCCTCCAGTTCACCCAGACCCGAACCAGGCGGGATGGTGATCGGCCCGACGACCGCTTCGAGTTTCCCGGCAGCTGCACGGATCGGTAAGCTAAGTTGAATGAGCGATCGGCTTATGCCTCTGGCGATGCCGAAACCGGCTGCCAAGCCAGCCCCACAACCACACACACCAAGTGACAACAGAGCGTAGCTCATGACGTCCGCCAGCTTTTCATTCTGCGACACAGATTTCTCGACCTCTTCCTCGTTGTGATCCAGATAGGCGTGGGTGGGCTGCAATATCTCACTGACCAGAACTTCGTCGATCATCCTGCGGACCCGTGTCTTTAGTTCCTCTTTTGGCATTCCTTCGATTGGTAAGTCCAACTCTTGTAGAAATTGCTTATATCCCTGCCGCGAGCGCGGTCATCTCCTTCTCCGATGGCGTGACGCTGTACTTCTCGGCGACGCCGAGCCAGCGGTCAGTCTCCTGTCGGAAAATCGGCCCCGCCTGAAGATACTTGCGATCGCCGGTGATGAGATAATTATCAAGCTGCGTGCGCATTTCGCGAACCAGGATTTCGACCTCCTCGGCCGCGCGCATGTTGGAGACGTTCATCAGTAACGTATGGGAAACGCTTTGTTGAATGTGGTGAACATACCACGCGCCGACCACACCCACGCCGAGCAAAAGGAGGCTCACGCATACCAAAGGGATCGTGAGCCGCAATATTAGTGGCGAAACCATACGTCGCTCCTGGTCTTAAAATCAGTTGCCTTACTTGCCCATGTTCAACTGTTGCACAGCCTTGACCAGAATCTGAACAACGAGCTGCTCGAAACTTTAGAAAACTTGGATTGCTTTCAGAAAAACGCGAGTGAGGGCGTCGGCCGATCCGATACTATCTGCACGACCGGATCGTTTCGCTGGAAAATTACCTCAGAGACTGACTGTTTGCGTCTCCCTCCCCCTTTTTGCGGACACGGCTTTAAGGGACGGTCTCTGAACGGCGGGAATTATTACGAGGCACGACAAGCCATGAAACGACGCTGGTTCTTACTTTCGGGACCGTTGCTGCTCAGCGGCTGCCTCTATGGCGTGCGTGAGAAGACAGACAAACTCGTCTGCGACTTCGCAAATCATGCCGTCGATGTCGCTCCCGCAGAGCAAAACACGACAAGCGCGACTCCCGATCAGCCAGGCGTTCAGAAACAGGCTCAGGCACCCGCACGCGCCAAACCGGTTACGCCCATTGACACGGACATACAGACCACGGCGTTTCTGTCTGCCGCAACCGACACGCAAAAGAATCCGGATGCCAGCGCACGTCTCAAAGTTCCCGGTTCGATTCCCGGCTCGGAAACGCCGCCTATCGCGAAATTTCCGGAGGATGAGGAAGCCAAGGCCAAGGCGGTCCGCGCTCTCTATCCGACGTTACCGCCACTCCAATCTGAGCCGACGCCGCTTCCCGGACCCGGCGGTCAGCCCTATACATTGTCGCAGCTTCAGAAGATCGCCTTGGAAAATAGTCCCACGGTTCGGCAAGCGGCGTCCGACGTTCAAGCAGCTGTTGGCAATCTCCTCACGGCTCGCGCATATCCGAACCCCACGCTCAGTTATCAAATTCAGCCATCCAACGATGGGAGCACGGCTGGGCTTCAGGGCTTTGGTATCGACCAGACGATCAAGACGGCGGGTAAACTCAAGCTGGCCGCGGCGGCGGCTCAGAAGGATTTGGATAACGCAGAACTTGCCTTGCGCCGGGCCCGGAGCGACCTGGCCACGCAGGTCCGCAACGCCTATTTCTCATTAATCGTCTCCAAGGAAGCGGTGCGGGTCAACCGCGGCTTGGCCGATCTTACCGACGAAGTCTATCGCCTCCAGGAGCAGTTGGTCGAGAAAAGCATCTTCGCGGCTTCCTATGAGCCGGCTGCCCTGCGCGCCAAGCTTACACGGTTCGCTTGAGCTACAAACAAGCACTCGAATCGTACCTCTACAATTGGAAACAACTGGTTGCCGTCATCGGATTACGCCAGCTGCCGCTGTCCGAGGTCGCGGGGCGGGTCGATGTCGCGCTGCCATTCTACGATTACGACGCGGTTCTCTCGCACGTGCTCAAACACCATACCGACGTGCTGACGGCGCAGAACACGGTCGAGAAAAACCAATTCAGTTTGAAATTGGCTCAGGTTAGCGCCGTTGGCGATATCGACTTTCAGTTCGCCGTCCTGAAAGAGTTCGCGCTCGCGCCAGAGAAAATCGTCCATACTGCCCAGATCGGAATTCCAATTCCTCTTTGGGATCGCAACAAGGGAGGCATTATCTCTGCTGAGGCTGCATTGGTACGCGCTCTCGAAGAGCCGCACCGAGTCGAGAGCAACCTGACCAATAACTTAGCTAACGCCTACACAAACTATAAAAACAATCTCGATGCTCTGGAATACTACCGAAAACTTATTTTGCCCGACCAGATCCGCACGTATCGCGGCGTCTTGGTCCGCCGCGAGATCGACACGAGCGTAGCCTTCTCCGACCTCGTGACAGCTCAGCAGACGCTCACGACCAATGTGAACACATACCTAACGGTTCTGGCTCAGTTGTGGACGTCCGTTGCCCAGGTAGCCGACTTCTTACAAACAGACGACTTATTCCAGCTCGCTCAGCCGAAGCAACTACCGCCGTTACCTGATTTGGAGACATTGGCGCCGCTGCCTTGTGGACACACTTGCGCAGCGGGCGGGCTCGGAGCGGCTCCAGGCTGCGCAGCGCCCATGATGCTTTCGCAGACGATTCCGAGCGTCGGCGCTCCGACCACGGCGGAGCCAGCGCCTGCGACGATACCACAGACCGATAAGCTGTCAGCGCCGCGTCAGGCACCGCCTGGAGTCGCCAAGCCTTAACAAGAACTTGCCACATCTTGATGGAATCGACGTTCGCGCATCGCCGTACCGAGGAGTCTCTCATGATCCGCTCTTTTCGTCTGCTGCTGATTGTCGCCCTGAGTGGCCTTGGGACATTCTCGAGTGCCAGGGCGCAGACGCCGACGACGCTGCCGGCGAATCCCACACCCTTGGTCGATCCACTGCCAGGGTTACCAAGGCCGCCGGACGAGCCGCGCTCGTTGATGCAACCGCCGGCCATGCCCCTTTATGCGAACGCGGATGTGATGGGATCTGTCCTCGAACACAACATGATGCTGGATCCGCCGCAGTTGCCGCAGCCGGGTTGGTTTGTCGAGGGCGACGTCAGTTTTCTCGTACCCCATCTGAAGACAAACCTGAGCAACACCGTTCCGTTGGGTCCTTATTTGGACACGGTTGCACTCACCAACGCGGATCTGCATTGGGTCGGTTCGCCACACCTGGAAGGGGGTTATCGGTTGCCCGGAGGACTCGGCGAGTTTTCGCTGGGCTATCGCTATTTCGGGTCCGACGGCGCGACCGTGACGCCCAGCCCCGATGGCTTTGCGTTCTTGCACAGCCAGCTTAGTATGAATCAGCTCAACCTCGATTACAGGACGCGCGAGATCTCTCTTTGGCCCAAATGGGACATGTCTTGGTCTGTCGGCGTCCGCACCGCGTGGATTTACTTTGATTCCCGCGCAGACGAATCGTTCGACGAAGCCGCGCAAGGCAGCGGCGTCTATGAACAGCGCGTCAGTAATAGTTTCTGGGGCATCGGCCCCCATGTCGGACTCGAACTGGCACGGCGACTTGACACGAACGGCCTAACTTTTGTCGGCCGCGTCGACGTTACCGATCTCTTGGGCCGAATACGCCAGGGTTATTTCGAGTCCTCGCTGATCGCCGGCCCCAACGGCCTTCCCCTAAATGGCGAGACCCGCGTCTCGGGCTCGCAAGATGTACCCGTGTTGAGCACCCAAATCGGCCTGCAGTGGCAACCGCAGGCGTATCCGAATATGTATCTGTTCTTGGGCTACCAGTACGAATACTGGTGGAATGTCGGCAAAGTCAGCAACGTCGGGACGACCGGAGAACTGAGCGATCAAGGTATTATGTTGAAGATGGTGTTTGATTTTTAAGGCGTCCGCCTGTTTAGCCGCGAGCCCACAGGCAAGCTCAGTGCGATAGCCTGTTATGGGAGGGTCTACCGACCGTTCCATAACAGCGACTAGTGCGCCGTCCATACTAAATTTACGGGTGGCACAGACATTCCTGTCTGTGCAGCAAAAGGCACATTCGTCGGTTTCCGCACAGACAGGAATGTCTGTGCCACCCGTAAATTTAGTCTGGACGGGGCACTAGTGCCATTCCAATAATTGCCAGCGACGTAACTTGTTAATTCTTAAATCGTTGCGCGTTTGATAAAGCTAAGTGTTGCCTGCCGCCACGCAGACAGATCGGACCGAGCCGACAGTGTACATATTTTGTACACAAAAAGCCGATGCGAGTTTCTTTGGCCCTATCTTGTACAGCGTCTGTACAGATTCTGGCCAGATTACGCCCGATACGATTGCATTCTGCATGTTGCCGTCCGATTGTCACATCCATCAGGCATTTCTATCTCATTTGCCCATAAGGTCTTAGGAAAACAAGATTCCATTCTCTTAGCACTGGCACACAACATGCCTTACCAGTAGGCCATGAGAGAATCAAAGACAATCCTTGTCGTCGAAGATGATGTCGCGGTCGCGGTCGCGCTCGACCGAGCGCTCAGCGGACATGGGTTTTACGGTGCGTACTGCCGCAACGGTTGCGGCAGCACGGGAGCAATTGGCGCAGGAGTGGCCAGATTTAGCCTTGCTCGATTTCAATCTTCCCGACGGCACCGCCCTGGATCTGGCTGAAACGGCACATCAGCAACGTCCTAACTTTCCATTGATTCTTCTTACCGGGACGCCGCTGACGCCCGAGCAACGCCATGAGCTTGCACCGCGGTTTCGATCGATTCTCTCCAAGCCAATGCACCTAGCCGAGCTGCGTCAGGCGATTGACGGGATTCTGCAGGCAGCACCCATGCCGGCCACTTTGACCGCTCTTGATTTTGTCGAGCGCACACCAGCTCGGCCAGTGTCCCTAAACACGATGCACTACGGGAGTAACGCGATGATACAGATCTTAAAAATAGCTGCCGGTGTCCTTATTGGGATCAGCGTCCTCGCAGCGTTTGGCTTCTTCTTTCTCGGCATTCCTTTGCCCTGGAAACCGAGCGAGGCCGGAGCGGCAAGCCAGCCGCCGCCCGCCCGAGAGCTCAAGCGAATTGAGATTGTTAAAGAGCAACCAAACACCTTGATGTTGCCGGCCGAAGTCAGACGCTCGCTCGGCATTCTGCGTGGCGGCAAGGATATGCTGGCGGTCGCCAAAGTGCCGACTCAAGCAAGACCTTTGGTATTGCCTGGCTCGACCGCCCTCGACCCATCGCGCATCAACCGCATTCGCGCTCGCTTCGCACCCGCGGAAGTGGTCGAGATCAAGAAAACGACCGTCCCGCTCAACCCTGCGATCTCGACCAACAAGACGATCGATCGCGAACTGCGCCCGGGTGACGAGGTGAAGGCTAATCAGGATCTAGCGACGTTCTACAGCGCTGACGTCGGCAATAAAAAGAGCGACCTGTTCGAGGCCATTGTGCAGCTTCGGCTTGATCAGATCATCCTCGACCAGGCGGAAAAAGGTGGCTCCGCACTACCGATGGTGTTTGTTCTGACCGCTCGCCGTAATGTCGATACCGACCGTAGCGCTGTGAGGCGTGCGAAGAACACCTTGAAGATTTGGGGTATCCCCGATGAGGACATCGCCGCCATCGAGAAAGAGGCCAACGACGCTAATCTCAAGGACGGCAAGCGCGAGGCCAAAGAGGACGCCGACTGGAACAAAAATCATGACTATTGGGGTCGGGTGGTCCTCAAAGCCCCGGACAGCGCCGTAATAGTCGAGCGCAACGTCTCCAAGAGTGAAATCGTCGTCGACAACACCATTAACCTGTTCACGCTCGCCAAGACCGATCAGCTCATCGTCCGGGCCAACTGCCCTGAGGACGACTTGCCGGAGTTTTATCGGCTCAAGCCGGAGCAGATGCGCTGGACCATACAGACTGTGGGAGCCAACCCGGTCAAAGGCATCGAGGGATCGATTGACGAAATTGGATGGTTTATCGACCAGAACCAGCACACAGCCCTCATCACTGGCTATATCAACAATCCAGGCGGCAAGATTCGCGCCGGCCAGTTCATTTCGGCGACGGTCCACCTCCCGCCTCCTGAGGATGTGGTCGAAATCCCCATCGACGCACTCGTCGAGGACGGCAAGCAGAGCATCGTCTTTGTTCAAACCGATGCGGCGAAGGAGTATTACACAATGCGCCGTGTAGTCGTGACCAATCGCTTCGAGAAGACAGCCTTCGTGAGCAGCCTGTCCATCGCCGACGACCAGCAACTCACAGCCGACGAAATGGAGCAAGGCCTCCTGCTCCGCCAACCGCTTAAGGCCAACGAGAAGGTCCTCCTCACCGGCGTACTTGAATTGAAGGCGGCTCTCGAGGAACAGAAAGCCAAGTCCGAGCGAGAACAGGATACAAAAAAGTAGTCAGATAAGCCTCTCGTCCCGGAAGGGGGAGAGGGGGGTCGGGGTGAGGGGCAACGTATGCGACAGCCGCGTTGTGGCACGGTCTCCTGACCGTGCCACTCTTGCCGACTCAGGTCTCCCGATGTCTAGGACTAATGGAGACCTTCGGTCAGACCTGGTGGCACGGTCAGGAGACCGTGCCACAACGACGAAATAGTCCCATAAAATGCGGGCTTTGCAACACCGGACGCGGTGAAATGCCGTGTCTACGTTTCGTATGCGCGGGAGAGATGTCGAATGATTCGCAAGCTGGTCGAGTGGTCCCTGTCCAACCCATTAGTGGTACTGTTGGCCAGTCTTACTCTCGTCATTACAGGTGTTTATTCGTTTATCCATGTCAATGTCGAGGCGTATCCCGATCCAGCGCCGCCGATCATCGAGGTCGTCGCGCCCAACAATGGAGCGTCCGCGGAGGAGATCGAGCGCCAGGTCACGATTCCGCTCGAAGTGACCTTGGCCGGCATGCCTGGTCTCCAATACGTCCGCACCAAATCGCTCTTTGGGTTGTCGCATCTGCGAATTCAGTTCGAGTATGGCACCGACTACAACCTCGCTCGCCAGGAAGTCATCAACCGCCTCCAGTTCGCGCAGAATCTTCCGCAGGGCGTTCAACCGACGCTGTCGCCTCAATCGCCGACAGGCGAGATCTATCGGTACACGCTCAACGCTCCGAAGGATGAAGCCGGCAGGGACATTTACACTCTCAATGATCTCAAGGCTCTCCAGGATTGGGTGCTCGAGCGCGAGTTCCGCCGGGTGCCACGCATCATCGACGTAAGCAGCAGCGGTGGCACGGTGCGACGCTATGAGATTCATCCCGACCCGGACCGGCTTCGTCGCTATGGCATCACGCTCGCTCAGTTGCAACAGGCGATCAGCAACAGCAATCAAACGACGGGCGGCGATACCGTCAGTCAGGGGCATGTGTCGCTGTCGGTGAGAAGCGTAGGTCTGTTCGGCAGCGGTGAAGATCCCACGCGCAAGGTGATCGGCCTCAAAGACCCCGACCCTATCGCGGCGGCGGAGCTAGAGCGAGCGGAGAAAGCGTCGGACAAGGATAAACCTTCTGAAAACGAGCTGCGCGAGCTACGTGAAGCCCACCGGCGCCGCATTGCGCGCGCTGCCGCTGCCGTCCTCCGCCGTGAGGAGTTGCGCCGCGTCGGCGACATTCGCAAGCTCGTGATCGCCTCCGTGAACAACCAGCCCATTTGTGTTGAGGATGTCGTCGAAGGCGGTCGACTCATGCCCGGCGAGCAACCGGGCCAGCGCGGCGTGGTCGTGTCATATTTGACGCGGCTCGGCAAGGTCGGGCAGAGTAAGCACCTCGAAGACTTTCATGGCGTCTTGAGTAGCCCCATCTACAACGACACCGGAGAGCTAATTGGCCAAGACGAGGCGGACAAGGTTCAGTGCATCGTCCTCTTGCGTAAGAACGAGGCTTCGCTTCCCGCTCTCAGAGACGTCGAAGCCAAAGTTAAAGCGTTAAACGACCCCGCGTCCGGCCGAATGCTGCCGGGCGTGCAGATCGAACCTTACTACGATCGCACCGATCTCATCGGCGTGACCACCGAAACGGTGCAAGAGAATCTGTTCGTCGGCATCATACTCGTGACGATCATTTTGTTCATGTTTCTGAGCAACGTGCGCACGGCTTTGATCGTTGCTATCAATATCCCCCTGGCCCTTCTGTTCGCGTTCTCGATGCTCTTCATGCGCGGCAAGTCGGCCAACCTCCTGTCGATCGGCGCCGTCGATTTCGGCATCATCGTCGATTCGTCGGTCATTATGGTAGAGAACATCTATCGCCACCTCGCCACCGACGAAAACACGCATTTGACGCTCAAGGACCGTATTCTTCGTTCAGCCGGCGAGATTCAACGCGCCCTGTTGTTCTCGACACTCATCATGGTCTGTGCCTTCTTACCCCTATTCACGATGCGCGGCCCGGAGGGGCAGCTGTTCGGGCCGATGGCCGACACCTACATGTTCGCTCTCTTCGGTGCCCTGGTGCTGGCGACGACGTTTACTCCGGTCCTGTGCATGTTCCTCCTGAAGAACCTAAAGCCGGCGCACGACAATATGTTGGTTCGCTATCTCAAACACAGTTATCTAAATCAGCTTGACCTGTGCATGAAATACCGTTGGATCACCGTCGGCCTAATGGGCGCACTGATCGTCGCGACTGGCTTTGTGATGGTTCACCTGGGCAACGAGTTCATGCCAGAGTTGGAAGAAGGCAATCTTTGGATTCGCGGCACGATGCCCTTAATATCACCTTGGATCGTAGTAGTGCTATCTCCAAGGAGGCCCGTGGGATCATGCTTTCGTATCCCGAGGTGGAGACGGTGGTCAACCAGATCGGCCGGCCGGACGATGGTACGGATCCTACAGGTTTTTACAACTCCGAATACTTTGTGCCGCTCAAGCCGCAGAAGCAATGGCCGGGTGGTCTCAAAGCTCGTGGCAATCATGTCTCGGAGTACGAGGCCAAGGGCGGGCAGATTGGCCTATTCAAGATCTGGTATGGACTCTTAGATTCTACCGAGCGAGTGTTGTATGGTCCGCTAAGGCCGCGCACCAAGATCGAGCTGATCGACGAGATGAATGCCGAGCTGGAGGCCAAGCTCCCCGGCATTGATTGGAATTTCTCACAAAATATCCGCGATAACGTCATGGAGTCGCTGTCGGGCGTCAAAGGCGACAATTCCGTCAAGATCTTTGGCCCGGACCTGGAGAAACTACAGGAATACGCTGGCAAGCTCAAAAATGCTTTGAGGCAAGTGCCTGGGGTGGAGAATGTCGGCATCTTCGACATTCGCGGTCAATCAAACCTGGAGTTTCGGCCTGATCCCGAGAAATGCAAGAAGTGGAACGTGCAGGTGGCCGACGTCAACAACGTCATCTCCAGCGCACTCGGCGGCAAGGCGATGACGACGATGATCGAGGGCGAAAAGATGTTCGACGTATCGATCCGCTGGCCGAAATGGCGGCGCGGCAGCGAAGATTCCATCCTCGATATTCCGGTAGATGTCTCCAACAATCAAGTCATCGCCGCCTCCGGCCCAGGATGGACGCCGAGCCCTACGGGGTCGGGTTTGCTCGCGCCCTCCAAGGTCGGCAGCTTGGTCGAAACGGCTAATCCGATCAGCAACACGCCACGCCTTCGGCTGCGCGATCTTGTCAGCCCCGTCGGCGAGGATGGCGCCATCGACGCGGGCGGCTCCTACGAGAAATCAGGCTGCTCGACGATTTACCGCGAACAGGGGGAGCGCTTGATCGCCATCAAGTTCAGCGTTCGCAACCGCGACCTGGGCAGCGCCGTCAAGGAGGCGCAAGAGCTGACGAAGTCGGTTGTACAGCCGCCCTATCGGCTAGTATGGAGCGGTGAATTCGAGGAAATGGAGGAAGCCGAGGCACGCTTGCTCTACATCATTCCCGTGTCGCTCGTGCTCATTTTGATTTTGCTGTATATGGCGTTCCACTCACTTATTGACGCCATCGTGGTCTTTAGCAACGTGGTCGCTCTGTCGCTGGGTGGGGTATGGACGATGTGGCTGACCGGTACCAATTTCAGTATCTCAGCAGCCGTCGGCTTCGTATCTCTGTTCGGCGTGGCCATCATGGATGGCCTATTGCTCATCTCGTCGTTCAATGCCAATCGAGCACATGGAATGAAGCTGCACGAGGCGATCATGGATGGAGCCGAGAAGCGCGTCAGGCCCGTGATGATGACAGCATTGACAGCCATTCTCGGCTTGCTGCCAGCTGCGCTCTCTACCAAGATTGGCACCCAGACTCAACGCCCGCTGGCCATCGTGGTCGTTGGCGGCATGATTACGACGCTGTTCCTGACTCGTTACCTAATGCCGGTGTTGTACAGCTTTTATGGCCATCGTGAACCACCCGCCGGCTCAGGTGATATGGCGCATTGATAGATCGGCAGAATCTCCCAAGGTCGAAACCGCCGTTTCCTACGTCAGCGCACCACCAGAAAAGATTACTCAACAAAAAAAGGGATCACGGCCATTTGCCGTAACCCCTTATGCTGTAAGGTGCCGAAGAGAGGACTTGAACCTCCACTCCCTTGCGAGAACCAGCTCCTGAAGCTAATTTGCCACTATTTCAAGCATATTGGGGTTGTATCGGTATTGTGTTGGAACCCTCATTCCTACAACAGGTTACGGCCATTCCGCACCTTATTCGCATTGTATTCAGGTTGGGCTTGTGTGGCCAATACTGCCCCCCAAATGCCCCCCAAAAAAGCCAACCTGCTGTGATTCTTCGTCGGTCGATGTTACCGCCGCGTCTGACGCATCGATGCGAACTTACCTCGGTGTGGTGGAATGGATGCAGTAACGAGCGAGATTTCCGGCGAGGCTAAATGTCGTCGCTTTGACTGGCGACAATCCTCTCCCGCAGAGCCAAGGCCGAAGGATACCCGCGCGCTACCAGCTGATTGCAGAGGTGGAAGAACCTCGTGCGCGACTCGGCGTTCGCGGCAATCGCCGGCCGGTGGCGATCAAGGGCAGCCCTCAACAGGTCCACGAGGGCTTCTGCCAAGCCATCATGCTCCCACGACCACTTTGACCAACAGGGTTCTGCGGCTGCGAGCCAGCGGACGCCTTGTAGCAGCATCTCTGCCCCGGCAGGCTTCAACGAGAACCTGCAGAACCCGGCGGCCACCTTGCCGAAGACGAACCAGCGGGAGGCTGCTTCTTCAAAGAGTGGCGACATCCCCGCGATAAGTGGCCCGTACCGCGCATCGTCGCCGAACACGGTCTTCCCCATGTCGAAACCGAGGAGCTGGTGAACGACGTCATAGGCGTCACTCTCGAACTCTCCGCCCGCGTCCCATCCTTGCTCGTCAAGCGCGAACCGGATGAGCTGGCCCCAGAGCGTTACGAACACCTCTGGCTCCACTCCCTTGTCCGCCGCCGCCCGGAAGCAATCCGAAAGAAAGTATTTCAGCCAATACTCTCGCTTCACGCCCAAGGCGAGGACGGGTTGCCAAAGGGTTCTCGCCTTATCCTTGGGGAGGCGGGGGAGGGCTTCCCCGATCCGCTCGTAGAGCCACTGGTCAAACTTCGTCGGGGATCGGCTCGAGCTTCGCCGTCTCTCTCTGCCGGATTTCGGCACCGTCCTTAGCGAGACGTCGAGCAGGCCCCGGAGCGCATCCACCGCGTCGTCCGACAGTCGGTTCTCCTTTGCCGCGATCTCTAGCCACGCAAAGCCGCTCATGAGATAGTGAAGGTCAAGCCCCGGCCACGTCGGGGAGATGCCGCGGTAGAGGGTCGGGCTGTCGTGGTCCGCCTCAATGAGGCTGTGGTCTTCATCCGTGTCCGGTTGGGGTTCGGCTTTCTTCGCGGCCAAGAAGGTTCTTAGCCGATCGATGAGCCACGGGATCCCGGTCCAGCGGGCGAGCCTCCGAAGCCGCCCCTCGCCCTCGCGGCCGACTGCCGTCCGGAACTCGGCAAATAGCGCCGCCGTGAGTTGTCGCCCGGACTCCTCGATCTCGGCGAGGCTTCGGCGCGGCGGCAAGGCCCCTCCGCGGACGAACGCAATCAGCCGCGGGGCACACTGCCTTTCCCAAAGCCGCTTGGTGCCGAGTTGCCACTGGTCGGACCATCGAAGCCCCCAACGAAGGGCCGACCACTCGGCCGTGAACCGCACCATCCGATCGAACTCGTTCTCAAGGGCCCCCTGCTTCCGGTACAACCGCCGCGTCGTCGCTGCGACGGTCGCGTACCGGAAGCAGATGAGCCCCAAGAGCAAGAGTCCTCGGGCGAGTGGGTCGAGGGGGTTTTCGGCGAGCATCGCCACGCCACATTCAGGCGCGAATGTGTCCCACTCCCATCCAGCGACAGAATCGGGAAAGTCGAATGGCTGGCGGCCGCGTGGGCGACCAACCGCCTCCTCGAGCTGACTGCGACACCACCGTTCGCGGTCCGGGTCTTCCCGCACCCAGTCGCGGTGGAGAAGGAGAAGTACCGCTATCCCGCCTAACACCGCGTCGACGGTCTGCGTGCCGCCCTCGGCAGGCACCGCCGGCTGCCCGCTCAGCCTCTTCAAGGTGTCCAAAAAGGGTGCCAACTCGTCTGGCTTTAGGGTCTGGTTGTCGTCGATCCGTTTACGGCACTGAGGCGCGAGAGTGAGCGGTAGCAGTTCCTCGTTCGCCTGCTCCTCGGCGACCGCCGCTTCCCGCTGTTGCACCGCGAGCCAGGCGTAGAAGTCTGGCATCTTCTCGCCCCCTTCCGCCCTTGCACGAAAGTATCGCGAGTAAACTCCAAAGTGGTTGACCTGGCCGCGCAGGTGTCGATTACCCTCGTCGGCTTGGAGCAAGCTTTCCCAGTGTTGGTGAAAACCGAACACCTCGGTCCGGAACGCCTCGTCTTCAAGTATCAGCAGTACGACGTGGTCGATGAGCATCGTCTTTCGGTGTGGCATCGTGTGCCAGTCGCGCGCACGGTTCCAAGCTTTTTCGCCGTAGCGCATCCATTGCATCGACCAGAATGCGACGTTCCCCCGCTCCACCTGGAGGCGGGACTCCATCACGTAGATCTCCCACGCGCCAGCGAGCGGCCGGAGCGGCCCGGGCAGCAGATCCGGTCTGTAATTCGCGACCGCGAGCAGTACCCCGACGAGGGCGACCGAGTGGCCTTCCTTGACTATCTGCTGAACCCAACGATCAATGGGGCGCCCGGCGTCAGCCTCGTCGTACAACCATTTCTCTGTCGCCATTAGCATCGACGAGAGGACGCCCGGTTGACTTGGCCAGCCGTCGTGCCACCGGAGAACGTTTCTGTCACCCGAGAAAGCCTTCCACCCTTCCGTGTTCGGCAAGGTGACGCAGGTTGGCCCCTCCTTCGCGAGGTCCGGATACTTCGCGATAAGTTGGTGGTGGTGCTCCTGCCAGCGCTCGGTCGCGAAGTTGGTGACCCGGATGATCAGGGCAAGCGCGAACGCCGCAGTCTCCTCACCGCTTCGCAGCAAGTTCAGGAACGGTCCCCGGTGAAAGAAGGGCGGGTGGCAATTCTGGTGGTTGTTATCGAGCCCGACCGCCTCTTGGGAGAGGGAGTCCTCGCCCCAACGGTGAGGCCTCGGATGCTCGATGACTACGGCGAGAAAGATCTCCAGCGCTTCGCGAGGCCGGTTCACGACCATGGGGAAGATCGCCTGGTAGTCGAGACAGGCCTCCTGGAACGCCTCATCGACGCGGTGATTCGGACCATCCGGCCACGGGGCGGACCTCGGGCCAAACACCTCATCCGGGATCACGAAGCCGCGAGTCAACGCCGCGGTTTCTGGTCGCTCTGCATTGATTTGCTCGGTCGCCAGGCGACTCCGCTCCCTCGCCGCCTCACGGCGCCGTCGAACCGGGTCAGCTTCCGGCCATCTGTTTGCAAGCTCCAGACAGAGCTGGGCGGCTTCGCCAGCGAACTCGGGGACCGCCCACAGCAGCGCGACGTACACGTCCGTCCTGACTTCTTGGTCGATCGACCTTTGGTCCTCGGCCTCCTGAGATTGTACTTCCCGGGCAATGGTGAGCGTTAACCTCGCCGCGGCGCACCGCAACCCCACGGTGAATCGCTGCCTCGGCGACACGGTCGAAAGCCACAACCGAAGGAGCTTCGCTGCCGGCGCCAGCGCGCACCGGATGACGTCATCCGGGTGCTCTGCCAGGACGGGCAGAACGCCGTACCAGTAAGCATCGAATGGGACCCGGTAGAGGTGCTCAAACCGCGCGGCCGCAGCCGGGTCCTCGATCCCGGAGAGCACCCTCCAGTCGGCAACCGTCCCGACGTGGGCGAACCGGTCCAGGAGCAGACTCAACAACTCGCCCTCCACTAACGCAGGCCAGGCTGCCGAGATAAGGGCCCTTGAGTTATTCGCAAGGACGAGCACTCAAGGAACAGGTCCCGTATGATCACTCGCTCAGGGTTGCCGCCGCCCAGAGCACGAATGTCCCGGTGCCACCGGGCAAGCCCGTCCCCCGGCTGCTCCAGGATTCGCTGCGCAGTAGAGCCTGACCGCCTTGTACCAGCCGGCCGTGGCCGCGCGGACGATGGCCGAATCGGACTCTGTCAGCTGCTGTTCGACTAGGTGCTTGAGACGGGCCCAGTCCGCGAGCATGTCATGGGCGAACCGGACCCTCTCGTCCTGCCGTCGTACCAGGCCGGCCGTTTCTAGCGCGGGAATTGCAGCGAGGTCTCCCGCTTCGCACTGCTGGAAGGGGAGGCCCTGCACCAACTGGTCGGCCTCCGCCGCCCCCACCCGCTTCAGGAGCGAACTGCACGCGAGCCCGCCCTCCCCGGACTCGACGAAGTGCGCCCAGAGCCGGTCGATGATCCCCGTTAACGTAACCGCCGTCGGTGTCTCGGGGAGCCCGCCGCTCTCGTGGAGTCGGACGACCCAGTCGAACACCTTCAGGTTGCGGAGCAGCGAACGGAACTCTGGGCGGAGTGCAGCCCAGGAAAGCCCGGGGAAGCCGGTCAGTAGCCGCTGAACGGCTGCTTTGCCAGGGAGGCGAACTGTGAGCTGCGCCAGGGCTCTAGCGATACTCTTGCGGCGGCGAAAGCTCCTTGCAAACGAGCCAGGCAATCGGGCTGAATCGTCAGAACGATCCGAGGGACGTCGCAACTCCCGGAGCGGATCGAGCCGATCAGCCGGGCGACGAGCTGAAGGGCCGGTTCGTTGAACCCCTCGACCCCATCGAACACCACGAGGCACCGGCTTGGGGACGCCGCAAGAACCTGTGTGAAGGAGTGCCGGAGCCCGAGTTCCTCCTCGAACGCCGACTGTCGGCCGGAATGCAACTGGTCCTCGGTCAGCCACACCAATCTGTACCCACCGCGCTCTCCAAATCGGCGGACGACCGCCGATTTCCCCACGCCCGACTCACCGACGACCACGCACGCGTGGCCCTCGTGAAGGTGCCGCGAGAGCCGCCGCCTCACAGAAGGCCGCGGAAGTGGGGCGGCGTTACCGACCGAGAGGCCGATCGCCTCACTGCGCTCACGGGAGCGCCGGTCGAGCACGTTCCAGTCCGGTTCGTAATCAGGGTGCGCGCGGAGCGAGAACTGCCTGCGAAGGCGCGAAAGGAGCTCACGGAGGTCGATGCTCCCCCCGCGTCCCCGCTTTCGCCACGCGATGCCGACAAGCGCGTTCCATAGTTCCTGAGCCTTCTCGTCCGTACCTCCCTCCAGCGCACCGCGGCATTCGGCAATCGCCTCCGTCAGCGCGAGACGGCACACTCTCGAAGTCGAGGTGAAGTAGGCGAACGTGGCGCGTGAGACTGGCGGTTGCCACGTCGTCGATCGAGATGCCCGCCTGAAGGTCGCCGGGGCAACGGAGGCTTTCAAATAACGACCGCTGCATCTCGGAAGAGAGAGAGCCGCCGCCTTGCGTGACGGGGGTTTGGAGGCGCGCCACGAGCCGTTCGGGCGCTGCCGCGGTTTCGAGCGCGGCCCCGAGGAGCGCGTCCCAGCCGGTCCGGACCCCGTCTGCGAGTACGCCGGTTACGAGCACCAGCAGGTCTCGGTCCTCCCGGAAAACACGCTTCGTCCCCACCCCCAACCGCTGCTCCCAGCAGGCGCGGGTGAACGTGTCGTTGAAGCCGCCCTCTGTGACCTGCTTGTGGCTCTTGTTCGACATGCTGGCGCACCGTTCCTGGTCGCCCGTGCCGAACGTGATGGCGAGGTCGTCGAGGCGCGCACCCGGCGTCCCCGGTCTGCCAGTCGATCCTCAAAAGCTGCCCGAGGTCAGGCCCCAGCGGGTGGACCGCCCCTAGCATCCCCAGGAGGAAGCGCGCGGCAACGAGGTCTTCGTAACAAAACCCCCTGCCGCCTGTAAGCTTCGCCGAGGCGTTCGCCTTCGCCATGGTTGAGAACACCTGGAGCTTTCAAATGTAGTCTGCCTTGGCCTTTATTTTACTGCCTGCACCCGAAGGGATCGATGAGAGCTGGCTGCGGTCACATCGCCCGGAGAGCGCAAGCCAAACTGCGTAACCTTCTTCGGTCCGACACGTGAATGGCACTAGCTTAAGGCAACTGGCTCCGCATCTTCTCCTGGTCGGCAGTCGCTCTCTCATTGGCGACAGCTCGCAAGTCCGATTTCCTCCAAGAGTTACTTTTTCAGTCAGTTTCTTGGAGTTTGGCACGTTATCAGCTGTATAGGGGCCTGGTAGTCGCGGCGGGCGATTTTTCTGCCGCTTTGGCAGCTGCTCGCACCGGACCATCGCATTATTGCACTCGCGTCGATAGGCATTTGTCGAGCTAGACGAGCAGGGCTTGATGCATTTCAAGCTCCGTTGTCCCCTCCTCAATCACCTCTACGACGCCAGTACAGAACACGGTCGGGCTGGCCACGGCAAGGTCAAGCTGCCGCACTGCCATTTTGACCCAAGCTACGCACTTACAAAATTAGAGCTACGGAAGGTGCTCAATGAAAAACTTGAAGACAGTTTGCGCGTTTCGCCCGTAACGCGGGGCTTCCCTTTGCTCAGGTTTTGACCGAGGCCAAGATCCTCGATGTGCTCAACGATCATGGCATCAAATACCGTCACCGCGTTTTCAACCCAGTAACGACCATCTGGGGTTTTCTTTCTCAGGTCCTCAGCGACGACCACAGTTGTCGCGATGCTGTCTCGCGTATCATTGCTCATCGGGCGGCATCGGGCATCAGGGTTTGCTCGCCCAATACGGCCAGCTACTGTAACGCCCGCCGCCGCATGCACACGGATGTCCTTCGCACTTTGGCCAAGCGAACAGCTGAGGAGTTACAAAGCAGCGTCGCCGAGGAGTGGAAGTGGAACGGGAGGACGGTGCTGATCGCTGACGGCTCGCACGTTTCCATGCCGGACACACCACAGAATCAAGCGCTCTACCCACAACCGCCGACGCAAAAACCGGGGATCGGCTTTCCGCTGGCCCGGATCACTGTGCTGTTGTCGCTGGCAACCGGGGCCTGTCATGATCTGGCCATCGCACCTTACAAGGGCAAGGGTACTGGTGAAACCACTCTCCTGCGCCGCATGTTCGACGCCCTCAAACCCGGCGACGTGGTTCTGGCCGACGCCTTGTACGACAATTACTTCTTGGTGTCTGATCTGCGTGATCGCGGGATCGACCTCGTTGCCCGCGTTAAGCACCCGCGGGCGGGGAGCCTAACGAAACGAAGCAGGCCCGACGGCGCCATCCGTGCCTGGCAGCGGCCGCAAAAACCACGCGGGATGACAGGAGAGCAATACCGCACCTACCCAAAAACTCTGCTCATGCGAGAGGTGGCGGTAGACGCACGCGACAAAAACAACCGGGCCAAGCAATTCAAAGTCGTAACCACGATCCTCGACGCAGCGATCGATGGCGGGCAAATCGGCAGTTTGTATGAGCGAAGGTGGTCCGGGGAATTAGATCTGCGTTCGATCAAATCGACGATGCAGATGGATATCCTGCGCTGCAAGACGCCCGACATGGTCGAAAAAGAAATCTGGACGCACCTGCTGGCGTACAACTTGCTCCGCACGGTTATGGCCGTGGCCGCTAGTGAGAATGACATCGAGCCTTGCCAGGTAAGTTTCAAAGGAGCCAAGCAAATCGTGACCGCGTTCGCTCCGAAAATTGAATCGGCGCGACCGAGAAACCGCGCGGCGTTAATCGAAGCCATGTTGACGGCCGTGGCATACCACAGGGTTGGCAACCGCCCCGGACGCTGGGAACCGCGGGCGAAGAAAAGCCGGGGGAAGCCGAAAAACCCGCTCACGCAACCGCGAGCCATCGCCAAGCTGGAGCACAATCGCTCGAAATGGTATTAGGCTGGCGCCATTCAAGCGCCGGACCCCAGCGCGCAACGATTCGACGAGAATCAGTGACCTTTCTTTCTGCAACAAAACTTGTACTTTCGGCCGCTCTTACAGGGACACAGTGCGTACGGCTCGGTTCCAGGATAGGCTTCGCCGGCCGTCGCTCTCGAGTGCGCCTGCGGCGAGGGGTTGCTTGGCAAGGCAGTAGTCGAACCCCGCCGGTGCATTAGCGGGAACATCTCTAGGTGTCGTCGGATCATCGGGTCGACGATGGAACGCCGGAATTCTCCGAACTGTTCTTCATCCATATTGAGGCTCGGCCGTATTTCGCTGAGCATCTGATCCCGCGCATCTTCCGATAGCAACGCGAGGTTCCAGCAGAGCTGGCTGATCGTCATCGCCTTGTTCATCTGCTCCACTGAACCATCGGTCTGATTAAGGAGTGGCTGCGCATAAGCCACAATCCCTTCTGCGATCGCTCCCATGTCTAAGTCCCTCTGTGTGACTACAGCGCACAAGTGTGGATACGTGGCAAGTCAAAGGTCGATACGCTGCGGGGGCGGGCGTCGCCGGCTCCGCGCCTCGTACCTTATTCTAGCCCGGCGATGACGTGGGGTGAATCGGTGCTGATTCAGATGCAGGTTAGTCATTGCTGGACGGCTTCGGAGTGTGGAATCCATGTCGGTTCGGCAGCAAGCGGCAACGTCCCCGAAAAACCCATTCCAGCCTGAAAGGGCGAGCAAGGCATCGGTCCTTATCGGCAAAAAAAGCAATTTGGACTCAATCCGGATTCTGAGGAAATAGGCAAAGCAGGCTGGCACCATTCCGGCCCTACATTGACGACTTTCCGCTTAAGCTAGTGCCATTCGTCCGACACGTCGAAGCATCCACGGGCAAGTAGGCACTAATTTTCGTCGCTCAATTGCGGTGAATCGGCAATGAAGTGAATTGTTATCGACAAAAAGAGGCAAAGGACTATCGCATTTTAGGCGCGCTCGACAATTCAAAATTGCCTAGGATTCGAATCTAGTTCTGGGGGATTGCGGCCACATTGGAGTGACCCATCATTCGCGTTGCAACCTCTTGGTAGCTACTGAAATACGCCGATTGAACACCACGTCTCACATTGTACCCGCGTAGGGCTAACATGGTCAATGTTGTCCCCAATTTGTCCCCAAAAATTTACTCAAGAAAAAAGAGTCGTGAGGAGGCAAGGAGCCCCAGCCCAGTTGGCGGCCAGGAAGCGGGGAGTTGTACAAAAGCGGAGGGCGATCGCCCTGCGGAAGATTGCCGGCCGCATTATTTCAAAAACGTGCGGTTGGTCCGGAGCCCGGAAATGGGGGCTGACTACCTACAAGGAGTCCACCAATAGCCGGCCCTTCGCCGTCAGTTGACGCTGCTGGTTCTTACTCCGAGGCTTTTCCGGGAATGTTAACGAGATGAGCCCCAACTGACTGAGCCGCTCTAGCGCCTTCTTCAGATGCCCGCTGCGAGCCTGATAGCCTAGCTCGGTTGCGATTGCAGGCGATCCTTTGGGACCGTCCACCAACGAGCTCAGTATGCCACGTTCCGTCTCGGTCAGTTTATCATGGGCCTCATCATGGGCCTCATCATGGGCCTCATCATGGGCCTGAACAAAGGCAGAGTGAATCGGCAGGTCGATGCGAAAGAACGTCCGCTCCTCATCGGTGGATAGCTCAGGCGCCGGTGACCCGTTCTGCGCCATCGCTTCACGAATCTTCGGGATGCCTGTCGATCGACCTTCCGTTAGATCGAGTTCCTTGAGAAAATCCCCGATCCGCCGATTGCGATACCGCCGCGAGACAACGCGCTCCTTTTGCAGATCGGCGTGAGACACCGACCGATCAGGGCCGGGATAGCTGAGTACGATGATCCGATCGGGCAGCACCTGAACTTCGATCGGTTCGCGGACCTCGTAGCTGCGGTGATAGGCCGCATTGACAAGCGCTTCTTCCAACGCGGCATAAGGGTAGTTGAAAACTCGAATCGCCTCGGCGCGGTTCGGCACTTTGGTGACTCGTTCCGCCAAGATGGAGTTCTGCAAGTGGCGGAGCGCTTCGCGAAGTTGCTGATCGAGGGGGCCACGGTAGGTATGCTCTTCGATCGGCCCCGTTACGCCCTTGGGGAAATGCACCACTTCAATGCGAGCAGTGGGAACGAATCGCTCGGGATCGGAACTGAAAAACAGCAGCCCGACATTCCGAGGCCGAGGTGCTTCCGTTGGGCCCCCGGCAATGGCCAGCTGATGACAAAGATCCGAAAAGGGTATCCTCTCAGCCTGACGGTAAAGCTGGCTGTCGACCGCTTTCAGATAAGAACGAATAAGAGCGAGGTTCAAGTCGGCCAAATCGGAGGCATGACAAAGGCGATCGTCGAAAGGGACAGCAGGAGCCAGGTCACGGAGTTCCTTGAGATCGCCGTTCTTGGCCATGACCGTGCTGGCGTAGCGCCGGATGTAATAGGCGAAATCCTTTTCCTTGGCCACGACATCCTTTGGGACGCGGTACGGTCGATCCTGTCCGCCCGGGCACCAGATGACCAGGATCGGCACGCCGTTCATGTCTTCGATAGCCAGGATCGGAGCATAGTGCGGGTGAATAAGATTAGTGTACTGGAGCAGCTCCCTTTGAATCTTGTCGAGTTGACTTGTCGCGAGGCCCTTTGGAGGGAGAAGGGGAGTGCCGTCACGCTCGGCCACACCGACGACAATATAGCCGCCACCGTAGTTGTGGAAATCATTTGCAAACGCGCAGATGGTGCGGAGAATGGCCGCTGGATTCCAGCCTTCCTTGAATTCGACTCGATCGGACTCCACCTTCCGGGCGTCGAGCAGATCGACAAGATTTACCGGAAGCGGATAGGTGGTCATTTTCAGGTTCCAGTCGTTCACCGATTGCACGCACTCTCCGGCATTTTGGCTCGGAGCGAGGGATCACGGTAACAGCTAACCGGTCGGATGGTCAAGCACCGGCAGGTTTTCCCAAGACACCGAATCGAGTCATGGTATCGCCGCCTTCATCACCCGCGGATTGACCATTTGCCGATTCCGCCGGTCCTGCAGCCTAATTGACGCTGAGTATTACGAGCCACGTCGCTGATGCGCCGAAATAGACTGCGGAATCGGCAATAGGCCCTCCCGTTGGAAGCGGAGCAGTTCGGTATTCGAAATCACCCAGGCGGGAAAGGAACCTCGCCCCGAATGGTGCTTCTCGGCGTGGATTCGGCCAAGACGGCACCACTCGCGCACGGTAAATTCCGCCTTACCGACCAATCGTGAAACCTCCTGCGTCGTGTACCATTCCTTGACGGTCTGCCTCTCGACAAGGACGATCAGCAGTTCCTCGATCTTCGCAAGCCTTTCCTCGACCGTCATCGCAGCACCTCATCTCTCGATCCCCTGGTCTTTTTCCATACGAGCCGGCGGAGCTGCTGCTTTACTATCGAGAATACTTTGGTAGCTGTCTTTCCCGTACTGGTGCGCATCCTCGCGCTTACCCGCCAATTCCTCCGCACGAATCTCTGCAAACAGGCCAGCCAAAGTCTCATGTCCGTGCATTTTCGGGAATGCGTTCCTCTCCGAGGGTCCATCGAAACCAGGTTCCCGCTCTTCAACTGAAGACTCAAATGCCTGAATCATTTGTCCAACGAAAGCGTTGAAGTCATTAGAGAGTTTGCGCTGATCGGTAGTCGTTGCCAGATGCTCGAACTGTTCGCTGAACGCTTCCAATTTGACCAACACGAGATCGAAACCATCCACTATCCGTTGTGCGTCACCATTTTGCATCTGATTTCTCCGAAAAAACAACCGGACTAGTGTTTGACAACCTTCGATCGGGTTTTAATGTCACCGACGGTGTCTCGTATCTGGCGCGGTTACCGAATACGCAAGCCTAAAACAGTCCTCCGACACGAAAGGGAATGACGACGAAGTCAAATTGGAGCGGCGACTGCGCTCGCGATCCACCTCGCTTACATTGGAGGCGTCATCCTTCGGCGATCGAGCACGAGGATAAGGCTACACTCCGTGCCGGCGATCAGGTTCAGCCACATCCAAGAACTCATCGAGGATCGCTGTAGGTAGGAGGGGCAAACGCAAGTAAATGCACTGAATACCGCTTTTTGCTAATGCCTCAAGGGAGACTATATGTCCGGAACCCATCCATGCCCGGCGCTAATGTTCAAGCCCGCGTTGCTGTTCTTGGATCTTACCGTGTACGCTGCCTTTTGACCCGTATGAATCAAGTATGGCTTGGTATTGTCCGACTAGGCCACGACCAGCACTCACTTCCTGCATAGTCGGCGAAAGTGGCGTCCCTGGCTCAGAGGCGTGCTCAGGCTTTCCGAAATACGACTCCATTAAGGTCGCGCGAATGTCCTTGACCGCTTCGCGCCCCATTGCCGCCAACTCGGCTCCCAACGCCGGCTGCCGCTCATGATTATTCCGCACCCATTGTTTGAGCCGATCGGCCCACGATTGCCCGGACTGCTGCCCCTGTTGCTGCTTGTCGATATTTGCTTGCGTTCTGGCCATGTTCGCGTCCTCTTGGAGTTATTCGATCTCGCCCCGATACTTCGCCACCAGACACCGCTGTTCTATTTCGGCATCACGCATGGCCTGCAGCCGCTTGTATTCCAGTTGCCGGTCGATTGCCGCCACGAACGCTAGCGAAAAGCCTCCCAAACCCACATACATGGCAAAGCCGTGTGACAGCCCCAGGATCTCGAAACATAGACCAAAGATCACACATGCCAGCGGTTCCACGACTTGCTTGACGGTCATCGCATTTTTGATCAGTTTCGTATCGACGTCGCCCTCATACCGGCTATGGCGAACGACGCCTTGACGCATGGCTCGCATAGTGATCGCCCGCTGACACAGCATGGCGACCGCCCAAACACCAAGGAAGGGAACCATTTCCGGGATGCGCCCGAAGCAGCCGACCAGAAGCATGAACGCGAAGGCCATAAGGCCCGGAAACCCCAACGCTTCGCTACCGAAGTTCGTCCGGAAAAATGGCAGGAAGCAGATGCAGTGCCCCTTAGCCACCGCGTAAGCGATATTGAAAGTCTCTTTGTAACCTGGATTGAGCCCTTTCTCATTGCCTTGACCGCCTGACATGGTTTTTCCTCCAGAAAAAACAGAGATCGATCTTAGTTGTTGCTCGGTGTGAGTTTCCTTTGCCCGTCGCTCCGCAAGCTAAGTGCCTCCAGGCCGCGTTTCACCAATTGAAAGAGCGCAAAGTACATCCGTGCCCGTTGGTTGGCCGGGATAGCCAGCACTTCTTCAACGCGCAGCGTCGTTTGCGACGCCAGTGCATGTAGCAGCTTCTCCTGTCTAGTCATGACGCCCTAATTCCTTCCCGGATTGAGCGGGCGTTCGATCCCCATACGCTTGATTTCAAAAACCTCGATGCCAAACTTAATTCGTTCGTAGATTTCGGCGAATACCTCGCGCTGGTCCTCTGCACGAAAGCAACCAGCAAAGACCTTCAAAATATGTTGGCTCGTAATGACGGCGACATCGTGGATCAAACGTTCATCGGCCACGACTCACCTCCTTTCAAAGGCTACCTGGAGGAAATTCTGGCCGTTGCTGAAGCGCTCCGGCCTGATAACGATGGCATCGGCAACACCTGAGCTGCCGGTGCGAAGGTTGTGCATGAACACATTGGGTTGCACGATGGGGTGGTAGGTCTGATTGAAACTACCCGTAAACTTCGCGCGTCCCATTAACGTGTCCCACATGGATTCTCCCGGCGCCAGCGACCCGCCGATCATAGTTTCCAAGCGTTGGCCGAGCAGACCCGACGCCCATTCCGCACTTTTGGCGTCACCCAAGCTGCAAAACAAGCGGTGTGCGAAATTGGTCAGAAGCGCATTGGCTTCGTGTTCCGCCGCCTGGCCCCCTTTCAGAGCGGCATAGTAGGAATGCAAACTCTGCGTCAGCACTACCATGCAACCACCGTGCGAACGGCACTCGGCCAGGAATTGCGGGTCGAACGAATTCAAATGGTTCTGAAATTCATCGATCCAGAGTACGGTCACCTTGCGCTTGTCCGCCGCAAAGCGCCTCAAGATGTGTCGTTGGGTGGCGAGGTGCCAGATGCCATTTACCATTGCTCCTGAGGCCCCATACCGCGAAATCGGCATGTCCACCAGCACCCAAGCTCCCCGGTCCATGACCTCGGGCGAAATGTTCGTCGTAGTTGCCATCAAATCGCGGCAAACACCATTGCACAGGACATGGAGTATTCCCTGCACTTGCGTCGTGATGCTCGACTTGGTGCGATCATTCAACGAGGGGATCTCCCCCAACCAGTAAGCCAACACCTGCTCGAAGTCGGCCGCTTCGATGGGCGTTTTCGGCGCATGAAAAGCGGCTTCAAGAATGCGATTGTGGAATCCAGCCTGCCATTGCGGCGTGCCGATTTGATCCGGATTCATGGCCGCACCGGTGATGAATCGCTGCAAGTCCGCGGGAGCAAGCGTTGCGGTTGCGAGCCGTACCGGCTCAATGGACAATTGCAACATCCGCTCGCTTTGCCCCTGAAAGAACTGGTCGCTTGGTGGCGCGCCGGATTGACCGCGATGCAATGTCTCGCCCAGGTTCATAAGAAGGCTCGCGAGCTCCCGGCTGTCCGCCCCAGATTTCAGTTCATGATCCAGAAAGTTGAAGCGAAGTTCGTGTCCCGGCCCAAACACATACAGGTCCTTTTGCCGACCGGCGTTACCTAGGATGTCCTGCCAGTACTGCAAATCCTCAACAGGTTTGGAGGCGAGGCACAAACAGCTAATGTCAGGATCACTGGCCAATGCTTTTGCGATCTGATAGCCCACGAAGTTGGTCTTGCCCGATCCACTGGCTCCCTGCACGCAGATGGAACGCAGCAGATCACGTTTGGTAAAATGATCGTAGGGCGTCCACTTCATGAGCGGAGTATCCAGAGGCTCTGCCGGCGTTTTCTGTTTGTGGAAAAGCATGGAAAATCTCCCTTCTTGACGCGGTTGCGCGGGACTCTCAATTCCTGACTCACGGAGTACTCCTCCTAGTTGCGACGTAAAGTCCCCGGCTGCCTGGCGCGGGCGGCCAGGGACTTGTGAAAAAAGCCCTCGACAAACCTCAATCGGCTCACTCGGAAATCCATCTCCAACCACTGCCGCTGCACTCCTGGCACTTCTTCGCGCCGTTACATTTCATGCAGTCTCCCCACACGATGCCTTTGCCGTTGCCGCCGCACAGGATGCACTGGCCGGACGTCAAACACGAGCGGCATGGGGTTATGAATGTGCCTGCAATATGCAGCGCCACAAAAACGAGCACCGTCGCCAACACCATGCCGAATACAAAGCCGAGCCCGGTATGGAATCCATTCTTGACGGACATGGGTTTACCTCCATTTGACACCAGTAGTATCCGGATGGACGGCACTCCGCGCCTTACGCCACGATTGCAAAGCCGCCCACACGCCGAGGGCGATCACTACCAGGCCGAGGATAAAGGTCCAATTGGTGGCTTTGGCGATCTCGCCCGCCACGGCCCCCGGCGCTTCCGCCAGTGGTTTGAGCGTATTTGCCGCCACGACCTGAGTGATGTCTTTGGCACCTGTGATAAACGGCTCTGGATTGGCTACGAAGGTTGTAAGCACAGCACCCGATGCGAGAACTTCCTTGTGTTTCCACAGGAACTCCATGGCCGGATCACCGTATTTGGCTACGACGCCCAGGACCTCGGGCGCCTTACCGGCCGCTGCCAGTTCCCCGCCTTCGGAGGCCATCATCGCGAGCCGCCGGGCATTTTGCCCGTTCGCCAACGACTCAAACGCCTGAACGGCGGGCTTGCCCAACGTCGCCATTACTGGCTCCGCCACGCCGTGCGTTTTTGCCAACACGGCAGCAGCCGCTTCGCCGTGTTCCAGGAATAGTTGCATCCCCCGAGGCCGGGCAATCACCCAAACGGCTCCGTCTTCGCCGAAGCGGCTGAGGATCCCCACCACCTGCGGAGCGTGTTCGCCTGCCTCTTCGACAAGGCGGAAGGCGGTCGGTCCTACTTTGCGCACCGCCGCGTAGAATCCGTCACCGTGTCGGACGGCGTAACTTTCGATCTTACTTGCCAGCGTGCCGATGCTTTCGCTGGCTACCTGGCGGCCGAATCTCTGCAATACGTAATCCGCAGCTTCTTGGGCCAGCTTGCTTTTGCCGTCCGCATGTGCTGGAGGACTGCCGTTTGCCAGGAACACGGTCACGACACAGAAAGCCGTGACTGCCTGACGTAAGGCATGGTTGATGCGCTTGTCCATTATTGTTCAACTCCCTTCCAGTATGAGTTTTTTCAGTGCTTCGTTGCAAAGCCGAGAACGGACCTGTTGCAGCTTCAGTAGTTCGGCACGCAGCCCTAGCGCCCGGCGGTTTGGCTCTCCGTCCAGTAGAGCTGCCTCAACTTTATTGAGGGCTTCGCAGACCTTGTTCGCCACATCGCCTTCCGGGTCATAGCCCGCTCGGTGCAGCACGAAGTCAACGACCCGATCCACGATCACAGCCGCCACCAAGCCGACGCCAAGCGTTTCCACGCTGAGCGCCGCTCCGCCACCCAGGATGCCGGCTGAGAGGCCGAGGCGTTCGCTAACGACGGTGAGGATGCGTAAGGAAATGTTGGCCGCAATATCGGCGGCGATGAAGGTGGAGACTTCACGGGTGACGGTAACGCCCATGTCGAGCTGGACGACGGGAAGGACACGATCGACCATCTGAGCATAGGCTCTGTGAAAGGTTTCATCGCTCCCCAGTGCCGGCAACAGGTCGCTCTGAGCCAGCTCGTTGTCGCTCAAGTCGGCCCGAATCTCAACGAGCAGCGTGCTTTCGATCCCTTCTAGCTCACTGAGATAGCCGCGAACGCAGGACTCGATGAGCTCCTTGATCTCTTGGCCGCTGAACACCATGCGCTCGAAGGACTCGCGCAAAAAACGATTATGGCCGTCACGATCGGCCCACGGCAGATTGGCCCGGACAAACGCCCATTTACCAGACAGAGATAACGCTTCTTCGGCGAAGCGTCGGGCCGCCTTCTTCCGATCGGCGAAGAATGCCTTGACGCGCTCGGCGTACTTTTCGCGGGCATTCAACGAGGTCTGCTCGGCACTGGAAAGCCTTGGTGCGATCTTGTCCCAGGCGGCCTGGCGAACGGGGTCGACATAGCCCCAACTCATGCGAATGATCACCACGACGAGCAGACCGGCGATCACGCCGGTAGCCACCAGGAGCTGGCGAAGCCAGCGGGTGTGGGTGAGATTCAGGTTCATACCCATTAGAAAACTCCTTCAAAAGGGTCACAGATGCAGATACCGCAACGGGCGGCATCGGGATCGCCGGGAAACATTCCCGGCAGTTCAGGAGATCGAGCCAGGCGACTAGCGTTGCAGGCATTTCCAAGCAAATCGGTCTGTTAGGAACACGGAGTTTTTCCTTGGCTCCGGGCCTTCTGGCGTAAAACAGCAGAGAACACCTTCACATCAAGGAGCTGGTCCCGGGCCCGGCGGGCCTCCCGCTGAAGGTCACTTAAGGCATCCAGGACCCCTTCGAGTGCCAGGGATGGCCCCGAGATGGTGATGTTGACTCCGGTAGGCAGCGGGCAAACGACGCGCGATAGACGAATTTCCGAACTGGCCGGGCTCTTACGTTGGCGAACGTGATTCGATAAGGCGTCCCGGGTCACGCCGTTAAGCTTTAAGTTCAACGCCGCCTGTTGCTCGGATTCTGACAACTGGCTGATGGCGTAGGTCTCGTTGAGGGACAATGACCTGTCTGCGAAGGCAGTCTGAACCGCCTCGATGCAGCGGCTGGCCGATAGCAGCTTTGTCACGACCGAAGCCGAAATTTTGAGATTTTCCGCGAGATCCTTGGCTTGCCATTGTGGGTTGAGCCGCCGTAGTTCCTCACAGATTTTTGCCCTCTCATGAGAAGTCAAATCGACACGATGGATGTTCTCCGTGGCCTGTAGCAAGCGAAACTGTGTTTCCGTCATCGGTTCATCCAAGATGACTGTCGTCAGTCTCGCCAAACCCACGAGCTTGGCGGCCTGCAAACGGCGATGGCCCCAAATCAGCGTCCCATCTGCCAGGGCGCCGACCGGCTGGAGTTGGCGAACTCTTAGGCTCTCACCGAGATCGCGGAGATCGTCTTCGCGGTCTTGTTTTCGGGACTGATCGCGTGTTTTGAACCAAGGTACGTCTTTCTCAAGTGGAACCAGCATGACGTGAATACCTCCTTTAGAACCTAGCGCCGAAAGCATCTGTGTGTACGGACTGTCCACGGCACCGACAGCCGGGATGGCGTCAGCAAGGGACGGAGTTTGCCCAGGCCGGCTTGCGCCGGTGGGATTCTGTTTGGAATGTCGAAGGAGGCATGAAGACGCAGGCGAAAAGACGCTACCTATGTAGTCGCTTCACGCGGCACGAAAAAAGGCTTTCAGCGTCTTCGTTTTGGCAGGAAGAGCGAAGCGAACAGGCACGACATGCGCTGCTGCTTTTCTCCCCTCCGTCGTTAGCATTAATACTAACACAAAGAGGCTGCTTGGCAAGAGAGCTTTACCAAAAAAAGCGTACGACCAGAAAAACGCATCTTATGGGGGGGACGGCGAGCCGCGCCTTCGAGCCGACGTGGTGCTTACGGCAAGAGCCAGTTCCAGAGGCTTGTCCGCAATCAATTCGGCAAAGAACTTGCCAACGTCCATGCTGGACAGGGAGGGATTATTGTGGCCGTGCGGGATTAGCTGAAAGTCGCCGCGCGCGGTGACGCGAAAGTGAGCGACGACACCCTTTTTGGGACAACGCACGCCCAGGCCCAGCTGGTCCAACTCGGCATCGAGCAGATGGGCGAACGCTTCTTTGTCACGTGGGTTTTGCGGTGGATTGGTCTGCAATCGTTCTTGCAGATTGGCCCAAAAACGTGGCGCCAGATACTCGTTAGCCCTTGCTAAATAGGTCCGTCTTTCGCCGCGCAAACGCTCTTGCGCCGGTGTGTATTCGGCAGCAAGTTCGGTCTGGCTAAGGGAAACGGGCGGCTCGGACGTAGCGGATCCTTCCTTTTCTAATTTTGGTTCCGACGGATCTTCTTCACCCGGTGTTCCAAACAAGGTTGCAATATGTGGCTTATTATGATCCTTTTTGTCTTTTGGAGCAAGCGCTGAGCGCCGCCTCCGACGCAGTTGTCTTTCGATCTACAAATGGAGCCAACGCCGTCGGGACGGCCAAAAACGAAATGTTGAAGTGGCAGGAGCCAAAATCACTGACGAAGGAATACTCCCCGGCCTGTTCGGCAAACGCTTGCCCGAGGCAACGGGTCACGCCTTCCAGTACCGGACTCAGCGCAGGGGTTGGAATGCCCGATTGCGGAAAATCGGTGCGGGCCGCAATTTGCAACAACCCCAACCGCGGCCACTCGGGATGGGTGCGGATAGCTCCAAGGATAAAGCTAGAAATCTCAGAGAAGAAGAGCTCCGAAGCAGGCGCGATTTCCCCTTGAAACGGTACTTGAATGGGCAGTTCGTTCGGCAACAACCAGAGAACGAACGGATCGGGGACCCAGGGGACCGTTGTAACAGTTGCGTCCCCTGGGCGCGCGACTCGTTTTTTTTTAGTCATTAGTCGATCTTGGAAGAAGCATCGTGCATCCCCTGATATTCGACAGGTGCCCCGCTTAACAACGCTTCTTTCAGAGGCATCCGAAATAAGCGAATGCTAAGGACCTCACCGCTCAGCGGATCGAGCTCGATCCCGCAGTTATCAACCCATAAACCTCGGCTCACCCTCGTGAGATTTACTATGGGATTGGTGCGAATGCGGAAAGCATCGCCTTGGTACGCTTCATCCGGCGCCGCCGGAATCTCGCCACGCACGAGACGGCTATCATCCTCACCCTGGCGACCCAAACAAAACCACGTTTCTTTGTAGCGATAGTCAACACCAAAGCGAGCATGGCAGACGCGACGTGGCACCACCAGCATCACAAGACTCTGTTTCCGCCGCTGCGCCTCCGACGATTCTTTGCAGGCAAAGCGTAATCCGCGTGTCGGGAAGGGCAGAATCGAGTGACGATGCACCATTTCCGGTTCGGTACATAGAAAATAAATGCGCGCCTTTTCCTGTTCCATGTGCAGATCGGTATCTTGGAGATGCCGCAGGCTCGGGGGTCGCCGCACCGGGGTCTTCGTTATCCAGCCCACTTCTTCACCAGTCTTCGAGTAGCGCTGCCGAAGTTCGTTTGCCAGCCACTTGCTGTTGATCCCCCAAAAATCCCAGTGACCGAAGCCGAAATCGCGCTTCACCTCTCCCAGCAATTTCTTCCCCTTGCTGTGTAGCAAGGCGTGCGAACCAAGGCGAATGCTGTGATAATTGACAGGAATACGAGGATCGCCGTCCAGGACCTTGACGGCTTCATTCTCTGCATCAAGGAGCCGTCCACAACCTGAAATTCTTGTCCAAAGGTCCTGCTGACCGAGCAGGGTTTCCAGAGCGTCCGAGACCATGGGTAAGGTACTGGATGACATAGGCCGATTTCCTCTCAAATGGCGATTGTTGCCAAATTGCCGCAGGAAAAACCAAGCCGACGAGCGGCCTTTTGAGCCTATTCCGTCGCGTCTTTGGGTCAGCGCCCTTGACGTTCTTCCGGGTAGGAAGTTGCTTGAGAGGTATTCTACCTGACGTATCAGGCAAAAGCATCGCGCTTGCCCGGTACGTCGGTTGGTTAACTGCGTATGCAGACCGAGTGTTGCGGCTATCTCTCCTGAAAAAACCGCGCCATGAGATCCCCCGGCAACCAAGCGGCAGGATCGAAGCCCGGTGCCATGCTATAGGCCGTCAGTCGGTAGGGACAACCGATCCGTTTCGGCGCGGAGAGGCGCGGCGCAGGCGTTCGCGGATGACGGCCTGCATCTCGGCGGAGTTGGCCGAGGCAAAGCGTAGCTCTTGACCGCCCTGGCCGGTCCGTCCATAGCGGACGGCAACCGTCCAGTCATCGAGGAGATCGCGACCGACTGTCACCTGATAGCGGCGATGATGGTTCTGCTCGGCGTTGTGGGCTTCAAACGATACGGTCAAAAGGTTTTCCATACAGTGATTCCTTTCATGGGACTATTGCAGCGGCTTGCTTGCCGCGGTTTAAAAGTTTCTGTCCGTCCGGTCGCAGCGAGCCATTCGGAGTAACGTGTCGGTAAAGCGTCTGACGCGTGATGCCCAGTTCGTTACACAGCTCACTTACAACGGTTTCCGGCTCTCCCATCGCCGCCATCGCCAGCCGGAGTTTCGCGGACGTCATCTTGTAGGGTCTACCACCACAGCGACCCCGTGCCCGAGCAGCGGCCAACCCGGCCTTGGTGCGCTCGATGATGAGCTCGCGCTCAAACTCAGCCAAAGCCGAGAAGATGCCGAAGACAAGCTTGCCGCTGGCCGACGTGGTGTCGATGCTCGCCCCGTGGCCGGTCAGGACCTTGAACCCAACGCCGTGAGCCGTCAGGTCGTGTACCGTGTTTACCAGATGGCGGAGATCACGGCCCAGACGATCCAGCTTCCAGACAATTAGGGTATCTCCTTCCCGCAATGCCTTGAGACAAGCAGCCAATCCGGGCCGGTCGTCCCGCTTGCCGGAAGAGACGTCCTCATAGAGGTGGCGGCAATCGACGCCGGCGGCGAGTAAGGCGTCGCGCTGGAGGTCCGTCGATTGACTTCCATCTGCTTTGCTTACTCGCATGTACCCGACCAGCATCCGACGCCATCCTCCTTTTGCAAATTGCTTTCCAAACAATTGTCACAAAAACGTTCGGTTAAGTGACAAGGGCGAAACCCCTCTCCGTTGCGTGAAAACCGCGTCACGCAACTTGTCACATTTTCAGAGTAATGTAAACCGGTTTGTTGGATGATTAAGTGACTCATTGAAAGATTGACGTCAGGATCGCCATCTTTGGCAAATACTATTTCTTGACATTATTCCGTCCTTGGAGATACACTGAATCTGAACAAATCGAAAGCCGCCCTTTTATGGATCATGTCTATCACACCAAACTTGCCGAAGGTCACCGCATCGCCATCCCCGCCGATTTGTGTAAGCAGCTCGGGCTTGTCCCAGGTGCTCCCTTAGCCATCAAAGTTCAAGACGATGGTTTCCAAGTTATGCCTTACACGCAGATCATCCGAGAAGTTCAAGCGGCATTCGCGCCGTTCAAACATCCCGGCACCAGCATGGTCGATGAGTTGATACGCGAACGGCGCGTGGAAGCGGTCCGTGAAGATACTCTCTTGGCCCCATCGGCCAAGAAAGGCCGAAAAGACCGTGAGTAGCGTCGTTCTCGATGCTTCTGCCTTGCTGGCGGTCCTCTTCGCCGAGGCGGGAGCGGAGGCGGTCATCGCTCGGTTGCCCGGGGCTTACTTATCCAGCGTCAATTTGGCCGAGGTCGTGACTCGCGCCCTCGATCTGGGCAAGCCCGTCGAGGACACCGCCGCTGCCATTGGTCGCCTTCCTTTGCGTGTCGTTGCTTATGATGCCGACCAAGCCTATGTTACGGCGTCGTTGCGCCCAGCGACGAAGCCACTTGGGCTGTCGCTCGGCGATCGCGCCTGCCTGGCACTCGCTATCACCCGCAAAGCGTCGGCAATCACCGGGGACCGTGATTGGCTAAAGGCAAAAGTAGACGTTGAAGTGATTGTTTTTCGATAAGGAATGAGGCCGGATTATGAAGGAAGTGAACCTCAAATTGGAAGAGTGGGTCGTCGAGTGGCACGGGCAAAAGGCCGGTCGTAATGGACGTACCCTGGAGAACGAATTGCGACAGGTCATTACGGCCTCGGCGAAACGGAAGAATTCGCAGCGAGCTACCGTCAGCCTTATCATGATCGTTCGCAATGAGGAGCAGAATCTGCCCCGTTGCCTGGAATCGGTGCGCGGACTCTTTGACGAGACGATCGTGGTCGATACGGGAAGCACCGACCGCACCAAGGAGATCGCCGAGGCGTTCGGCGCGCGCGTGATCGAATTCGCCTGGATCGATGATTTCGCGGCAGCGCGTAACGTCGCGCTCGCCAATGCGACGGGCGACTACGTCCTCTGGCTCGATGCCGACGACGTGATTGAGCCTCCGCACCAGGAAAAGCTCAAGGACTTGTTGAGTCAGCTGAAGCCGGATCGAAGGACGGCGTATGTGCTGCGCTGTGTTTGCGATACCGTCGATGGCGGAAAGCTCGCTGTCGATCATCCCCGCCTTTTCCCGCGCCTGGACGAGGTTCGCTGGGAGTACCGGGTTCACGAGCAGATCATTCCGTCCCTGCTAAAGGCACAGATCGCGATGCAATGGACCGACATCATCGTGCGGCACACCGGTTATGCCGATCCGATCGTGCATGAGCAGAAACGCCAGCGTAATTTGCACCTCCTTCACCGTGAGTTGGCCGAGCGTCCGAACGATCCGTTCGTACTTTACTATCTCGGAACACTCGCCTTTGAGCGGAAGCAGTGGCCAGAAGCCCTGGGCTATTACATCCTAAGCCATGCGAAATGGGGGAATACACAGTCCATTGCTCGTAAGCTCTTTGCGATGATCGCGTGGACGAATCAAATCCTGACCCGCTACGACGAGTCCTTGCGCGTGAGCAATGAGGGGCTGACGCTATTTCCTGATGATGGCGAGTTGTGGTTCCGCAAGGCGATCGCTCACCGTTACCGTGGTGAAACCGCCGAGGCGGAAAAAGCCTGGCAGCGGATACTCAGCTTGGGACCGCCGCAGACGTTTTACAGCGTGGATCCTGGCATATTTGGCCATTTGACGCGCCGCAATCTTGCCATCATCGCCGGCGAGCGTGGCGACAAGGCTGGAGCCGAAGCTCATTGGCGCACCGTTCTCGTCGAATGCCCGGGCGATCCGGATGCGAGCCGCGCTCTCATGCCAACTGAATGACGACGATTGCTGCATAACGCTATCGAGCAGAAGTCTCTCTATCTTGTTCTGCCAGCCAGTCCTCTTGATCATTCCAGGGCGCCTCCGGTTGGCCTGGAAGAGCGATTCTTCGCCATTCATAACCAAGGCATGGCGTTTCAAAGGCTGATTGTTTGGTCACAATTCGCCATTCGTAGTCACCGACCCTTATAGCCGATGATAGGGGTTCCGAATTGCTCGACGATCGCACGACCGTTGTGTCTCCTGGCCAGTTTTTCTGATCGTTCCAGGCACGGTCCCGCTGGTCCGTCCTTCGCCACTCATAGCCAAGACATTGGCTTCCTGCGGCCGACGTCTTGACAACGATACGCCATTCAAACTCGCCGACGCTGAACGGTGCCGACAGCGGTATGGATTCGTCCACGGCAGTCATGTCCCTTTCTCCTTCCTGGTTTTCGGCTCCGGGCCGCACTAATCGAAGCCGACAGCACCAATCGCGCCCAGCTTTAGCCGTTTTCGCGGCCGATTGCCAGCGAAAAGGTAAGGAACCGGTCGCCTGCGTGATCGTCGTTCAAGCTAATAGATTCGAGCCTGCCCGATCAGCGTCGAGGCCGATTGTTAAGTCAGAGGCACGAACAGGACACTTCAGGGAAAAAGAGTTCAATGCCGTAGGGGTTCGTCCCGACGGGGATCGTCGCCATCACTGTATTCGAGGCAATGTCGATCACCGACACGGTGCCGCTGCCGTTGTTGGTGACATAGGCTCGGGTGCCATCGGGCGTTAGTCCTACAAAACCGGGGTCTGTACCGACGGTAATCGTCGCGGTCACGGAGTTTGACCCCGTATTGATCACCGAGACGGTGCCCGAACCAAAGTTCGGCACATATGCTTTGGTCCCATCGGGAGTGATGGCAACGTCGAACGGATCGCTGCCGACCGTGATGGTGGCGCTGACGGTGTTGGTCGCGGTGTTGATGACCGACACGGTGCCGGCCCCCCGATTCGTGATATAGGCCTTCGTGCCGTCCGGCGTGAACGCCTCTCCCTGCGGATTCGCGCCGACCGTAATCGTAGCGCTGATCGTGTTGGTGGCTGTATTGATTACTGACACGTTATTGGAGTTGTAATTCGCGACGTACGCCTTGCTACCGTCCGGGCTTACTGCGACGTCCGTGGGGTTCGTGCCCACGGTGATCGTGGCGGAGACCGCGTTGGTTGAGGTATTAATCACCGACACATTATTAGAGCCGAGGTTCGGCACATAAGCCTTCGTACCATCCGGCGTAATTGCCACGTCAAAAGGACTCGTACCAACGGTGACCGTGGCGCTCACGGTGTTCGTCTCGGTGTTGATGACCGAGACCGTCGTTGAGCCGTAATTGGGCACATACGCCTTGGTCTGGTCGGGGGTAACGGCGAGACCGAGCGGATTCGCGCCAACAGGGATAGAGGCAAGTATGGCGTTGGTCGAGGAATTGAGCAGGGAAACGCTGTTTGACCCGCCATTCGCCACGTAGCCGAACGGCGGAGTTGGAGGCAAAAGACAGAACGCCACATTTTGCGGCTCGCTGCCAACATTAATAATCGCGATGACTGCATTGGTGGCAATGTTGATCACCGATAGGGTTCCGTCGCCATCGTTGGATATATATGCCTCAGTTCCGTCAGGTGAAATCGCTACGCCACATGGATCGCTGCCAACGGTAATGGTAGCCGAGACGGTGTTTGTACTAGTGTTGATCACGGATACCGTGCCTGACCCAAAGTTGGGGACATAGGCTTTCATACCGTCAGGAGTGATCGCCACGTCAAACGGGTCGGTGCCGACCGTGATGGTAGCGCTTACCGTGTTCGTCGAAGTATTGACCACCGATACGGTCCCTGCTCCTCGATTGGTAACATAGGCTTTCGTGCCATCAGGAGTAAATGCTTCTCCCTGGGGATTAGTGCCGACAGTGATGGTAGCGCTCACTGTGTTTGTCGTGGTGTTGATCACCGAGACATTGTTCGAGCCATAATTCGCGACATACGCCTTGGTGCCATCCGGGCTCACCGCCACGTCCGTGGGTTGGGTGCCCACGGTGATCGTGGCAGAAACTGCATTGGTCAGCGTGTTAATCACCGACACATTATTCGAGCCGATATTCGGCACATAAGCCTTGGAACCGTCTGGCGTAATCGCCACATCGAAGGGAGTCGTGCCGACCGTGACAGTGGCACTTACGGTGTCCGTCGCGGTGTCGATGACCGAGACCGTCGTCGAGCCATAATTCGTCACATAGGCTTTGGTTTGATCCGGTGTGACTGCCAGGCCATACGGATTCGCTCCGACGGCAATTGGCGTGCCGAGGGCTGTGTTGGTTTGCGTATCGACTTTGGAGACGGAGTTCGACCCATAATTCGGAACGTAGGCAAAAGTGGCGGCCTTTTGTTGGATGAAAATGCCGAGGGCTCCTGGATCGCTCCCGACCGTGATCGTGTCGATCACGAGGTTTGTGGCCGTGTTGATTACGGAGACCGTCCCATCCGCCGTGTTGGCAACATAGGCCTTGCTGTAGTCAGGCGTCATTGCCACCCCAGTGGGCAAGCCGCCAACCGTGATTGTTGCGGACACTGTGTTGGTGCCGGTGTTGATGACAGATACGGTGCCAACACCCCGGTTGGCGACATACGCTTTGGCGCCATCGCGGGTGATGGCGATACCTGCCGCCTCGGAGCCGACCGTAATCGTGGCCGTGACCAGTTTGGTAGACGTATTAACCACCGAAACCGTGTCGTCATTGTAATTTGTGATGTACGCCTTGGTTCCGTCTGGAGTGATCGCGACACCGAATGGATGATTGCCAACCGTCACGGTGGCGGACACCGTATTGGTGGCCGTATTGATCACCGAAACATCGTTTGACGCGGTATTCGCGACAAATGCCTGCGTGCCATCTGGTGTAATTGCTACTCCCGCCGGGTCGTTGCCGACGGTGACCGTATTCGTCACGGCATTGGTCGACGTGTTGACTACGGTTACCGTATCTGTTCCCTGGTTCGCAACGTAGGCCTGAGTGCCGTCCGGCGTAATCGCCACGCCGTAGGGATTTGTGCCGACCGTTATCGTAGCGGTGACCTCATTGGTTGCGGTGTCGATCACGGAAACCGTGCTTGTACCAATTTCAGAGACATATACTTTTTTGCCGTCCGGAGCGACAGCGACGCCATAGGGGTCGGAACCAACGCTGATGGTGCCCGTGACCGTATTCGTTGCGGTATTGATCACGGAAACGGTATTGGACGTTTCGTTGGGTATATAGGCGTTGTATCCCATGGGACGGTTCCTTTTCAGTTTGAGTTGCTGGTTCGGTACGACACTGAAATTGCCATTTGTTTTTGTGTTAGTCTACGGCTAAATGGTTAAGAAAGCGTTTACACAAGTCCGTTTGACAATTTCGCCGCCGGGCGCTACCTTCCCGCCGCTTGCCAGCCATCAAGGGGGACAAGCATTCACCCAAAGGAAGGACCGCTTATGAGCCCAGAAGAGAACAACTCCGCTCCCTCACCTGCTTCTCCGGAAGACGCTGCGGCACCAAAGCCGAAGCGGAGATCCCGCAAGCCTTCCGATGCTGGCCCCGACATCTTCGACGAACAGGCGGCTCTACGCGAGCAAGAACGGCAAACAGCACCGCAATCTGTCGACTCGCAAGTCGAATTCGGACAAGGCACCGCTACATCAGAGCCGGCGAAACCAAGCCAAGGAAATAACGTCGACCGCCTCAAGTTCCCGGACCCCTTCGGAACGCATACCATCGCCCTCACGGCGGACAAAAACGGCCCGAGAATGCACCTATCGCGAGCTCCCGCTTCCGCCAAATGCGGATATCGTTCGATACTAAACCGAGTGAGGAAATACTTCAGCAATTGCGCGACAATGGCTTTCGTTGGAGCAACCCGGACAAGGCCTGGACGCTGCAACTAGAACGCGGAGTTGAATGGCGCACACGCCGACGCCGAGAAGCTCTTCAAGGAGATCGCCAATGGCATCCGCGAGCAAAACGGGTTGCCGCCGGTCGGCCAGACCATGGCGGCGGGAATGTAACGAGGCACCCGCCCTCACCCGCTCCCTCACTCAAGCTGCGCGAGAAGACCTGCTCGCCACCGATCGTCCGCGTTTTTTCGGGGGGGCCCGGCCATGCACCCCCCGAAAAACCGCGACCGACCGACGGCTGCGCCAAGCAGATCTTCATTGGGGCGGCGAACGCCAGCCAGGGCGAGGCTAAAGACTGCCAATGAGGAGGAACAGGCTCGAAAAAAATTGATCGAACGACACGGCCGGATCGTGTCAGAAATAATTTGCACAATAAAGCAATTTCAAATAGCACATATGGGCAAATCGCGTTCATCATTCGTGCCGTCCGGATGCCCCCTCGCCCGAAACAACAGCTCTTCGACTTCACCCCGGTTTCCGGCGAAACGCCAGCGTCGGATGCTACCGAACACCAACTCGCGCAAGGAGAATCCCATGCTTTACAAGACGATCGTTCTCGCACTCCTCCAGAATCGCCCGCAGCTGCACGAACAACTGAGTCGCCAAAAGCTGCTGTTGGCGACGATGAATCAACTGGCCATCGACCTGAAGCAGAGTCACGAGGCCTGGACGGAGCGGCTCAGCGAAGCGAGGCCGGACAGCGCCCGAGCCAGATTGCGAGCGAAGCGATGGAGCTGGCCCTCCAGGAACTAGAGGAACGTTTACCCTCCGTTACGCCACCGGACGAGAGAGAGCCGCTCTCCCTCGACGCCGCGATGAGCTATATCCGCAGTCATATGGAGCCCGCGTAACGAGCTCACGAGGCCAAAAGCTCTTCTCATTCGATGCGCCTCTCTCTGCCGATCCGGAAGATGCCTCCTCTCTTGCAAGCGATGTTCCTCTCACCGCGTCCCCGCCGGAGACCTTCCCGGACGGCACGGTAATCAGCCCGCCGGGCCGGGCCAGCGCAATTCCGGTTCCCCCTGAAGGTCGCCCCCAAAATTCCGCTGGCCCGGTCGCTACGCGAGCGGAGCCCCGGGCTAGGGCTGATTCGTCTGCGTCCTGTAAGGCCCCCGCCGCGGGGCCGGAAACAGACGAAGGAGACCTCGCCATGCAAGCACTTCAGCTCTCTCTACCCCTCGCCGCGTCCTCCTCCAGTGGCGAGAAGACCAAGGCCCGCGACATCCTCACAGCAATCCGCATATTGAAGAGAGCCGAGGCTCAGCATCGCGCCGCCACGTCCGAGGAGAAGACCCTGCTGGCGCGGTTCGGCGGTTTCGGGCCGGTGGCACTTACCCTCTTCCCCGATCCGATTCGCGGCACCTATAAGGATCACGGCTGGCGCGTGCTTGGCGAGGAACTCAAATCCCTCCTGACACCCGAGGAATACGAATCCGCCAAACGCACCACGTTCAACGCCTTCTACACTTCCCCAACCGTGATGGGCGCCATGCATGAAGCGATCGCTAGGCTTGGAGTTCCGGATAACGCCACCGTGTTGGAGCCGGGTTGCGGCGTGGGGAATTTCATGAGTCAGGCCAAGGCCGGGATGCGTTTCATCGGCGTGGAACTGGATTCGATCTCGGGACGGATTGCCAAACTCCTACATCCCGACCAGGACATCCGCATCGAGAACTTTCGCGACACCAAGCTACCGGAAAACCGCATCGACGCCGTGATCGGCAACGTCCCTTTCGCCAACGTGAAGCTTGATTACCGTGGGCAGAAGCTATCGCTACACGATTACTTTTTTGCCAAATCCATCGATGCCGTGAAACCCGGCGGTGTTCTCGCCCTCGTCACGACGCATTTCACGCTCGACAAGCAGACTGGCGTCCTTCGGGAATTACTCGCCTCCAAAGCTGACTTCGTCGGTGCCATTCGCTTGCCCGCCGATGCCTTTAAGAACGAAGGTACGGCCGTTGTTACCGACGTCGTGTTCCTGCGGAAACGGGCTCCTGGCGTGCCTGCTCACCATGCCGATCCCGAGTGGCTTGGCTTTGCTCCGCTGGGAATCGACGGAATTGAAGTGCCGATCAATCGTTATTTCTTGAACCATCCCGAGATGGTACTGGGAACCTGGAGCCGAAAAGACACACTTTATGGCGAAGGATACAGCATCGTCGCTAATGGCGACCTACGGCAGCAACTTCCTGAAGCGGTCCACCGTCTGCCGGAATATGTTCCCTTGCAAGCAACCGCTACTCAGGATGCCGTACCCGCCGTTTTCATGCCGCCTCCGGTGGAGATCCATGTTACCGAAGGCAGTTTCTTTATCGGGGAGGACGGCACGATCCAGCAGATGAATGGCGGGCAGGCCCAGCCGGTCATTTACGGTGGCACCAAACTGACGGATTACGGCAACTTGACCGGCAAACGCCTGGCCGCCCTGATCCGCTTGCGCGACCAAGCCCGGCGCGTTCTGAAATCGCAGAACGAAGGCTGGCCCGAGAAGGATCGCAACGACGCCCGCCGCGACCTGAACCACGCCTACGACCGGTTTGCCTCCAGTTACGGCCCTATCAACAAGACCACATTCGGCGAAACCGCGAACGAGACGATCATCCGCCGCATGCCCAATCTGGTCAAGTTCCGCGAAGATCCGGACGCCATGCTGGTCATGTCATTGGAGGATTACGATGAAACCACCGGCAAGGCGACCAAAGCCGCCATCATGTCCAAGGATGTGGTCGGCAAGGTCCCGCCCATCACCCACGTCAGGAGTGCCGAGGATGGCTTGCTGGTCTCACTCAACCAACGTGGTACGGTCGATCTGCCTTTCATAGTTTCCTTATACGGCAAGCCGGAGGAAACGATCATTGCTGAACTAGGTGACCTGATTTATCACGACTCGCACTCCCAGTCCTGGCAAACGGCGGACGCCTACCTCTCCGGCAATGTCCGGGCCAAACTGGAAATGGCCGAACGAGCTGGCGCAACCTACACCCGCAACGTCGAGTCCTTGCGTCTGGTACAACCGGCGGACGTCCTGCCTGGCGACATTGACGCCAATCTCGGCGCGCCATGGATTCCGGAGAGCGACATTCAGGCCTTCGCCGCCGAGCTATTCAAAGTCGAGCTCTCCTCCATTCCCATCTCTCACCTGAAAAAAGACGCGGTCTGGAGTCTGGAGGCCGACTACGCCGCCAAAGCCTCGGTCGCCGCCACGTCGGAATACGGTACGCCACGAGCCAACGGCACAACATTGTTGGAGTTGGCGCTCAACATGAAGACGCCCACCATTTATGACACGATCCTGGATGGTGGCAAGGAACAGCGTGTCGTCAATCAAGAGGAGACGCTCGCCGCCCGCGAGAAGCAGAAACAGATCAAGGAGAGGTTCCGCAATTGGCTGTTCGCCGATCCGGAACGCACGGAGCGTAACGTCCGCATTTACAACGATTTGTACAACAATCTTCGGCCCCGGCTGTTCGACGGCTCCCACCTCGACTTCCCAGGCATGAACCAGACCATCACGCTCCGCCCGCACCAGAAAGACGCCATCTGGCGCGGCATGAGCGCTGGCAACACCTTGCTGGCCCACTGCGTCGGCGCGGGTAAGACGTTCACGATGGCCGCTACCGGCATGAAGATGAAGCAGGCCGGCCTCGTCCACAAGCCAATGTATGTCGTTCCCAACCACTTGCTCGAACAGTTCGCCCGCGAGTTCATGCAGCTTTATCCCAATGCCAAACTCCTGGTGGCCGCCAAGGAGGAATTGACGCGCGAGCGCCGTAAGTTCCTGACCGCCAAAATCGCCAGCGGCGAATGGGACGGCATCATCGTGACGCATTCTTCCTTCGAGCGCATCGGCATGTCGCGGGACTATCAGGAGAAGTTCCTGCAAGAACAGATCGGGGAATACAATGAACTGCTTCTCAAGCACGCTGCTGATCGGGGAGCCAATCGCAATCTCATCAAGACCATCGAGAAGCAGAAGGCCGCACGCGCGGAACGGCTCAAGAACCTCCTTGCCGAGGAGAAAAAGGATGATGGCCTGGTATTTGACGAGCTCGGCGTCGATCACGTCTTTATCGACGAGGCCCATTACTTCAAGAACTTGGAAACGCCGACAAAGATGGAACGTGTCGCCGGTGTCCAGACCGGCGGCTCCGAGCGGGCCTTTGATGTCTACATGAAATCACGTTACCTCGACGAGCAGCATCCCGGTCATGGCATTACCTTCGCTACAGGTACTCCTATTTCAAACACGATGGTTGAGTTATTCACCCTACAACGGTTCCTCGACCTGGAGGGCTTGCGTAGCCGTGGTCTGGAGCATTTCGACGCCTGGGCTGCAACCTTTGGCGAGGTGGTCGATACCATGGAAATCGCGCCGGACGGAGCCAGCCTACGGCCGCGTAGCCGCTTCGCCCGTTTCTTGAACCTGCCGGAGCTCCAGCAGATGTTCCGGGCCTTCGCCGATGTGCAAACGCCGGAGATGCTAAACCTGCCGATGCCGCACCTCGAAGGCGGCAAGCCTCATGTCGTTGCCTGCCCGATGTCGCAGCAGCAAGCCGATCTGCAACGCGAGCTGGTGGCCCGCTACGAAAGGATACGATCCCAAAAGGTCGATCCACGGCAAGATAACGCCCTGGCGATCACAACCGACGGTCGTAAGCTCGCCCTCGACGCGCGGCTGTTGTCGGCCACGGCTCCGGATTTCCCGGAATCGAAGGTGAACAGGCTCATCGAGAACGTGGTCTCCATCTGGAAACGTTACGCGCCCACTCGCGGCACGCAGCTGGTTTTCTGCGACATGGGGGTCAACCCGACCGCCTGGGACTACTCACCTTACGCTGAGATCATCACCAAGCTGGCGGCCAACGGCATCCCACGCGAGCAGATTGCCTCGATCGGCGATGCCGATTCCGATGCAAAAAAGCAGGCTTTGTTCGAAAAAGTCCGTAATGGTTCGGTGCGGGTCTTGTTGGGAAGCACCCAGAAAATGGGCACCGGCACCAATGTACAGAAACGGCTCGTCGCCTTGCATCACCTGGACGCTCCCTGGAAGCCGGCCGAGGTCGAGCAACGCGACGGGCGCATTCTTGCGCCAAGGCAATGAGAATGAAGCAGTGGCGATCTACCGCTATGTCACCACGGGATCCTTTGACAGTTACATGTGGCAGGCCTTGGAAACCAAGGCGCGCTTCATCACCCAAGTGATTACCGGCAACAACGCGTTGCGCCGCGCCGATGACATCGGCGGCCAAGAGCTGAGCTACGCCGAGGTCAAGGCGATCGCTTCGGGCAACCCGGCGGTATTGACGCTTGCGGAAACCGACGCCGAGTTGCAGCGTTTGTCGCTGCTCAAGAAAAATCACCTGGACGAACAGTATGTTGCCAGACGCAGCGTCCGGGATTTGCCTGCTTCGATTGCCAACCTATCGCAGCGTTTGTCGAATCTCAGAAGCGATGCGGCGACGGCCAGGACGCACGCACAGGATCCGATTACGATTGGCAATCTCCCAGTGAACCACGCGGATGCGGCTGCCGTTCTTGGCCAGCGTCTCAAAGCGCTCCCGGAACAGATTCGTGAGGTCAGGCGTATCTCGCTTGGAGTGTATCGCGGCCTGCGTTTTGGCATGGTGCTACACCCGCATTTCGCACCGGAGTTGTCGCTCGAAGGACAGGCCATCCGCCAGGCCACCATGGCACAACATCCAGGTCCACGCGCCGTTCTGAATGCCCTGGAGAGGCTTGCCAACAGCTACGAGGCGTCGTGCGCCCTGGTTCAGAAAGACTTGAGCATCACGGAAACCCAGCTACGTGACTACAAATTACGTCTCGGCCTGCCCTTCCCGCAGGAAACCTACCTGGCCCAGCTAACGGAGCTACGCGATCGGCTCAAGGCCGGTCTTTCTGGGCAGAATCAACAAGATGACAGGGAATTGCAAGTTTCTGACGTGGCTGCCGCCATCAAGGTGCTTCGTGGCACAAATACCGTCGCAGCAACGGCGTCACGACTAGATCAGCGTCCCAGGGCGGCAGAGGAGCCGGTCACAACGCGCATTCGGCGAAGGTCGCAGTCCCAGGAAAACTCGGTCTCGGTTGCCTCGGATACCTCTTTCCTGGATTCTTCCTATTCTGATGCAGAACTGTCGGCTGCCGGCATTGCTTCCGAGATAGTTGGCTCGCAACGTTCGTCCTATGGTCGTTGATGCGGTGACGGTCGAAGCTTCGCGGTGGTGGCCTGCAAAACTACGCCTGCCGCATTGGTTTTGCGCTTACGGACCGCTCAGGATGGCCCGATAATTGGCCAACAGGCCTATCATCCAAAAGTGAATCGATACCAAGAGGATGACGATGTTCAAGCGACGGACGGGATTACTCGACTGGTCTTCCCGGGGTAACTCACCCAGCAACTTCTCGCGCACATACAGGTACAGGATCAAAGGAAAGAGGCCGAGGATGGCCGTGGCACAGCCCCATTCGACGGCGGACAGATTCAAGAAGGATCGTTTGGCTTTGCTTCGGCCAATCGGGCGGAAACTGGCATCCAGGTAAACGATGACGGGATCGACAAATCCAAGGATTGTCCAAACGGTCATGATGAGGGAATCATGCATTCGTGCCGCCGGTTTTCCCCTGTCTTACCGCGAAAACAACGGCGCGTGAGTCTTGATCCATGTCGCCATCTCCTCGTGCGTCTCGAATTCCGCCACCTCGATCCGGTCGATGGTCGGCTCGCCTGGCTTCGCTTTGCGCAGTTCCAGCTCGTCCATCTCGCGAATCCAACTGATACGCTGTCGCTGAAGGCCTCGATCGGTCAGGTTCACCGATCCCCGGTTCACCAGCCCGTCCAGGTTACTACCGCGGATCAGCACCAGCGTCAGCACGTCCCCGGTGAATTTCAGCAATAGCCCGGCCGAGGGGTTGTGCCGGAACGGACCGAGCCAGGAATAGGGGAAGAAGTCGCTGTTGCCGTTGTGAAATCGTAATTGCAGGAAAAAGGCACGGTCGCGAACGCCGCGCAGATACCCGAATGCGGAGCAGGCGTCTTCTTCCGAATCAGCCTCCATTTCGGCCTTGCGCGGCAGTCGATGAATCGCCGCCGTGAGATGCGGGTTGCCGTTCAGATCATCGAGCAATTCGGCGTCATCGTGCATGGACGGCTTCCTGAGTTTGGTGAAGCAGGCGACGCGGTTCGTTGATTCGCGGTTCGTGGGTTTGCGCGAAATTACTCAACCGACGCAGGAATGCAACATGCTTTCGCAGTCGTGCCGAGAGGGGTTTGCGTTTACGCGATTTCGCCAAATCTATGGCCGACATTGGACTGTCGGCGCGCGATACGGCCTGGAGCAGAGCATCTTTATCATCAGTGTAAATTTCCACCTTCTCGCGTCCGCGCGTCGCCGAGACGTAAAACTGTTTCTGATTGCTCGCGGCAAATGACCGCGAGGATTGTCCGATGAAAACCTTGTCCACTGTCTTGCCCTGGCTGGCATGGCTGGTCACGACATAGCCATACGCCAGATGCCCGAAATCTTTGGCAATCACCCAATCGCCGTCGACGATGAGATCGCCGCTTTTGCTGAACCCCTTTACGGAATACAACGCCCCGTTATTGAGCCGGTGTTTGCCATCTTTGGTCTTGCCGCCCGCCGTCAATCGCACCCGGTCACCGATGGCGAGTGACAACTTCTCCGGGCGGTAGACCTCAAAGCGATCGGCGAATTCCACCGGGGGCGGTTCCGCTTTGCCGATCACGAGGCGAGAGCCGCTCGGGTGCCCCGAGGCGTTTTGGTGGAATTGCAGCGTGTCGCCCGGTTTGAAGTTGAGGGCATCGCTTTTCTCGGCGTTGGTCAAATGCTTCGAGGCCAGCGTGGCGAAGCTGTGCTCCTCGCCAAGCTTGTCTTTGGATTTCAGGGCAGCGCGGATGCTCGACGTAATCGCGGCGGCCTCAGCGTGGGTCGGGCTCACTACCAGCGCGGTTTTGTGTTCCCCGTTGCGTTTCTTCTCCGTGGTCGCGCAGAGGTAGGCCTTGGCGAGGGTCTGGTTGCGCCCTCGTCCGAGACTTCCTTGATCCAGCCCATTCGGTCGAGTTCCTTGAAACCAGCCTCGACCTTGCCCTCGCTCAAGGCCTTGGCCGCTTTACGGTAGTCGCCCTTCTGGCGGATGATCTCCTTCAACTCGATCACCGGCATCCCGGCCTTTTCTTCGAGCAGGAGCAGCGGCTCACCGGCGGACACCGAGCGGTGTTGCTTGCGGTCGCCGACCAGGATCACCCGCGCCTCGATCCGCTGCGCGGTCTCGAAGAGTTTCCGCAAATCCTGGGTGCCGAGCAGGCTCGCCTCGTCTACGAGAACGACCCCTCCCCTCGCACCGTCCTGCATTTGCTGGTCCTTCAGGAACCGCGCCACAGTGTCGGCCTCGGCGAAGCCCGCCTCCTCCCGCAACACGCCCCGGCTGGCGGCCGCCGATTGCGCCAACGCCGCCACTGGAATCCCCGCCTCGAAGAACGCGTCCCGCAACTCCTGCTCCAGCGTGGTCTTGCCGGTGCCGGCCACGCCTCGGACCAGCGTTACCCGGTCGCGCGAGCCAAGGATGTGCTTCACCGCCGCTTGCTGGCCGGCATTGAGCCAGCCGCGCAGCAACGGCCGATCCGCCTCCACGAAGGGCCGGTATTGGCCCCTCCCCTTCCTGGCGAAATCAATGATCTTCTGTTCGCTACCGAGCATCTCGCGCGTCGTGGCCATCCGCCTGCCGTCGATGGTGCTGACGATTAACGCCCGCTTGGTCATCTCTTTCTTGATCGAAGCGGCGGAGGCCGTGCCGACGCCGCGTTTCATGGCTTCGGTCAGTAACTTGCGTTCGGGCACCACCGCTTCGCGCGTGAAGCAATGGTCCAGTGCGTAGTCCACGGCGTCGCTCTCGCGTCCGTGAACGATGGAAGATGGCTTTTTTCTTTGATAAACAGTGGCCAATGCCAGACGTTCTTCTTTGGGCAGCCGTTTGACCCACTCCTGGCGTAATTCCTTCCAACCGAGTTTCAAGTTCTTCCGCTCGCGTGTCTCTGCCCCGAGTTCTGCTTTTTTCACAGGATCGACGATGTGATTTTCCGCAGCGAATTCCTCAATGACCTTTGTCCGGCGGGAGAAGCGCTTGATCGCAGTCTGGGGCACCCCGGTGATTTCGAAGGCATCCTTGGTCCGCTCGATGCCGTAGCCCTGATCCTGGAGTTTCTCGGCAAGCCGCATCCGAAACAGCGCTTCGAAATAAGGCGCATCACGCTTCAGAAGGGCGAACTGTCCTGCCTTCCAGCGTTGCTCTTTGTCGTCGAACGTCGCGTTAAACACGAAGGCATGGACATGGAGTTGCGGATCGGGAATGCCCTCGACCGGGCGCGAGGTGGTATGGATGAACTCCGACCAGATCATGTTGCCCGTGTCACGATCCTCCTCCTTGCCGTCCTTACGCACGCGCGTCCTCATCTCGGCTTCCATATCGCGCATGGTAGCCTCCACCGCTTCACGTACCGCCTTGGCGATCAAATCGTCATTGGTGAGCCCATACAGCACTGAAACGGACTTTGGAACCGACCATGTGAAGTCGTACCCCACGCGGCGGCCGGCTCGCGTCCGCACCGTCAATGGCGAGCCGTCACGAGGATCGAGGTTGTCACAGAGTTGGTCGAACGCCTTCTTATCGACCTCTCCCTGCAATCCGAGCATGGCGGCACCTTTACCGCCCCAATTGCCGACGATCTCCTGTCCTTCGGTGTAGTAATCCGCCGTCGAGTAATATTTCTTGGCCGCGTCAGCGCTGTCTTGTTGAGTGATGCGTAACATGCGAAATTCTAGCGCCCCAGTTCGGGGCGCGAATTCAGCAAGAATCACGCCATCGATCAGGCAACTGCGTCCCTGGAGGGGTTTGCCTCGCCACTCCACTGCCGACCAAATGTCAGGTCAACGCGGAGGGTGTCGCCGAGGCGATCCACGCGGTTTCTGGTGGGCGCTGTTGTCCCGCCCCTGGGACATTTGGTTTTTGGCGCGGCCTGGCGTGCCCTCTTGCTCGGCCGCCTGCCGCGCCCGGCGCCCCCTCCCCCTGCGGCGGGTTCCCCCGATTCCGTCCTACCCTTTCCTGTCAATCCCGCACTCCGCTTGTCGATGGCACGATTTCCGCAACGCACGCTGTCTTTGGATGAATCACTCTGGCCGTTCCCTCGCTCGTCTTTGCGTCCCGCCTCCGAGGCCATCCTTCCGGCACGATGAAGCCGCCGCCGGGCCGGTCAAGCAGAAAAGCCGCTTTCCTAAAGGAAGCCTTCAGCTTTTCCGCTGGACCGGACGCAAACGCTCCCGTCTGAGGCGGCTTCGGATCGAGTGCCGTCAGGCCCCGGAAGGCGGGGACGAAAACCAAAACCAAGGAGAACGACCATGACCGACACCACCAACACCGACAGCAAACCCGCGAGCAAATCGCCGACCCATATCGCCTACCAGGTCCGGGAATCCAGCAACGGCAAAGGGTTCTGGAACCGCATCGGCGTTGCCTGGGCCAACAAGGACGGAGGATTCACGCTCCAGCTCGACAGTCTGCCCATTGACGGCCGGATCGTTTGCCAACCCGCCGACAAGAAACAGAAATAATCCAACGGCCAGGCCCAGAGCCCGACGTCACCGTAAACAGAAGGAGTTTGAATCATGCAGACCCACCACAACTTCCGCAGCCATTTCAACAAACTTACGGCCGTTTTGGACGAGCGAGCCTACGCCATCGATGCCGCTTTCGATGACGGAATCGAAGAACTCGAACGCGAGTTTGCCGAACTCCGCCTGCAATTAACCAACGACTAACGAAAGGAATCGAGCCATGCACTATCTCATGCTTGTCACCCTCACCACCACCTTCGACCAATCCCTCGCGGTGCGAGAGAAGGTGTACTCCACCCTCATTAATGACGACAGTTTCTGCGGCTCCGCAGGCCGATTCGGCTCTCCGCTGTGCGATTGGTTCGTCCTCGGTGGCCGCTGGAGCGGCACGCTTGCCGAGGCCCGACTTGGTCAAACCTACCGCGAGGCCTTGCTTGCCGCCTTCGCGGACATCGTTGAAGGCTGGTATCCCGAACGCCTGACTCAAAAGTATCCTGACCGCCTCAACGACATCTGGCGTGAGGTTGGCGGGACAGAAATCAGTCCCCTGAACCGCAAAGGCTATGACGAACTCGGCGATGAAGATGATGCAATGCGGATCGATCGTTTCCTCTACGACAAGTTCCTGCGCGAGTTCGACGGCAAAGTCTGCGACTGGCCGCGCAACGACCGGTGTTCTTTCTGCGACCTCGACGATGAGCCGGTCGACGAGGCGTATATCGGGCGGAAATGGCTCGTAGTCGTTGATTACCACAACTGAAAGGACTGCACCATGAATACGAAATTGGAAATCAACCTCGCCGACATCTTGGAGGACAAATACCCGCATGGGTTCCATGCCCCGGCTGACATCGAGATCAGCAACTTTCTGGAGTTTGCCGACGACGACTGGATGCACGAAATCGACATCCAAGATCTGCTCAAGGAAAACCGGCAGGTTGGCCTGTTCTGGACCGTTCAGGATGTTATCGATGCACGGCCCGACCTCGACGACGAGCGAGCCTGGGTCGTTCTGAAGGCCTGCCGCCCCCATTTTGACCCGCTCGCTGATCTCATGCGTGAGACCATCAAGCGGCTGTCCGCTGACTTATTCCCTAAGCCAAGTGGGAAGGCAGCCCTTCGGGCGTATCTCGCTCGGATTGAGCGACGCATTGAAGCCCTGCCCGAAGAAGAAAGCAAGGATCCCGCGGCCTATGGTTCCGTCGCGGCCGAGCTCGACACGGCAAGCCAACTTGCGAAAGGAGAATGAGCCCATGACGCTCAGCAACCATGAACGCGTGCATCGTTGCCGGTTGGCTGTCGCCGACTATTCCGATGAAGATGACTACACCAACTTCGTCGATTTTCTTGCCGACGGCTTGCATTGGTGTCGGGCCAATGAGCACTCGTTCCGCAACGCTCTCGGCACGGCCCTGATGCATTTCAGTGCCGAGACCAATAGTAACGAGAAGGTAAAGCTTAACCACCAATCAACGAACGAAAGGAACGACTTATGACCACCGAGACGATTGATATTCATCCTTACTTGGCCGAACGCCGCGAAATCGCCATGGTCTGGACGATCGAGGACATCGGCGAGGTACGGCCGGATTTATCCGAAGAACAGGCCTGGGAGACCTTGCAAGCCGCCAGGGACAACCATGATGCTGGCATCGGCATCAATTGGAGTGTCCTGGAATGCCATGCCGAAATGCTCTTCGGTGACGCGCCTGAATCCGAAACAACAGAGGAGGAATAATCATGAGCTATGCATCGCCCACCGTCGTCAACAAGGCCGACGCCGCCCGTATCGGGCATCAGCCCTCCGCGCGTTATGCTCGATTGCCGCAAGCGCCGGTGACGGCCAGTCCGGTACCACATCTCACGAGCCTTTACTCCAATGAGGAGCCAGGAGATTACGGGGACCGTCGTTATCCCGGCAATTGCGGAGGTAGTCTCATCCGCGATCTGATGCTTTACCTAAAGCCAACTTTGGTGATGGACCCGATGCTCGGATCCGGCACCTGCCGCGACGTGTGTGAGGAACTTGGCATCGCCTGCATGGGGTTCGACATCCATGACGGTTTCGATGCCTGCGATCCGACCATGTTCCCCAAAGGCGAGATCTATGACCTGATCTGGCGCATCCACCTTATTGGCGCATGAAGCTCTACGCTTCGGATGAACGGGATCTGTCTGCGCGCCAACGCTAGACGCGTTCCTCGCAAGGTATCGCCAGTTCATTAGGAATTGCTCCCAGGCCTTGAAGCCTGGAGGCAAGCTCGCCATTCTCGTAGGTGATTACAAGGATCGCCAGGAAGGATTTGTCCCACTGGTTTATTATACAAAGCATCTTGCCTTCAATGCCGGCCTCAAACAACGCGACACGGATATTGTTCGGTTCAGTCATGGCGCCAGCAACGGAAGAAAGGTTTACAACACCTCCTTTATTCCCTGCCTACATGATACACTCTCGATTTTTACTTTGCCGCAACGATAATCAACAGCGAAAGGACATCACCTCTATGACGAAAACAACCAAGACCTACCTTGTCAGCGTGATCGAGCGTGCGCTCGGCTATTACAAGATCGACGCCGAGGACGCCCGCAGCGCCGCCGAGAACTGGCAGGAGGGCGATTTCCTGGACCGGGACGATGACGCCCTCGAATCCGAAGGCCCGTGCAACGTCCGCGAACGACAACCCGATGGCACCTATCGAAAACTCCCGCGACCGCAATGGGATGCGGAAAGTTGCGGCGGACGCGACGCCGCCAAGCCCTATTCCGTTCTGCTGCTCTATCCTGACTATGCCAACGACAGCGGCACGGAAACCTATTACACCTTCGTCGAAGCCAAAGATCCGTCCGAAGCCGTCGACCTGGCACAGCGACACGCTATCGCGGGCTTGGAGGACGACCAAATTGAGGCCGACGCGTTCGCCCCGTTGCTCGTCATCGAAGGCCACCACCGTAGCGAAGCGTTGTTCAACAAGTGAATCATCAACCAACCAAGGAGTCGAATCGTGCATCACCTGGATCAAATCCTAACCGGCATCGCGAGCGAGTACCTGGGCATCACGTCGCTTGAGTCCCAACGCTTCGATCAACTCGACTTTCACGACCTGTCCGTCTGGCAAATCAAAGGCGCCTTGCGAGCCGCATTCGACGCCGGAGCGAAGGCCCTCCGCCCTGAGCCAGAGCCTCACTGAGCCCAATGACGGCGAACAGCAAGCTACGGTGTTTCCCAGCCTTCTCGGCCGATCATGTTTTCGGCGCGACCTCCGCCGATGCCCTTCTCGTCTCGCTATCGGGCCGCCAGCTCTTGAAGCCGTTCGCGACGCTCATTCACTCACGAGCCTAGCCATTCATTCTCCCGCCCTTCGACATCACCCACCTTGCCTTTCTGGAGGGAGAGCTAACCCGCCCGTCTCTCGGGCGTTCGCTTCGCCAAGCAGTATTTTGGTTCCCCCGCAAGGGCGGTCCCCCCAAAATCCAGCTTGCACCCGACAGCCCGGCAGGTTCAAGGCGCTCCTCATGAAAGGCGGCGATGGTCGCTGCCTCATCACAGAAGGAGAAAGAACATGTCCAGTCCCGTACACAAAATCCGCATCGGCTTACTTCAAGCAACGATTTGGCGAAACCTTAACGACAAAGGCGATTGGTACTCGGTGAAAGTCACACGCGGCTACAAGGCCGACGAGGGTTGGCGCAATACCGACAATCTCGGTTACGACGACCTGCTCACCGCCGCGAAGCTCCTGGATCTCACGCACAGTTGGATTCGGGATCGGCTCGATGCCGACCGCAAGGCTCGCAAGGAATCCGATAAGGCAGCCGCCTGAGCCGGATGCCGGTGGGTGGCCCCTCGCCCACCGGCTTTTTTCACTCTACCTCTCATGGAGATTCTTATGACTGACTCCCGACATTCTGACACTCAAACCCGCCCGGACATTGCTACGCCCTGGAGTTTGCATTTCGACCGCGACGGCAACGAGGACATCGGTATCATTCGCGACTTTTCCGGCGATGACCTGGTATGTAGCCGTCCGTTTTGGTTGCCTGAAGGAGACGATCCGGTTCCACCGACACTCGCCGCCCTGCGTGTAATGGTCGCCGCTCCGAAGCTGCTCCAAGCGCTCGATTATCTGCTCGAACAAACCGTGGACATGGATCTGAAATACGGTATAGCGTTGGGCGAAGGCAAAGCAGAAGCGAGAGCAATGGCTCTTGCCGTGATAGCCGAAGCGACGGGAGGGGTGTTGTGACCGAAGATCTGTTCGAGGACCTTTTTCATCAATCTGCTTTCCAGGCTTACCTTGAAATCTGGGCCGAAAGCGGGACGTGGCCTCCTGATTGTGAGCTGACTCGGCGACGGGCCTACGATCTTTATGAGCAAGAGCTGGCCAAGAAAAATCGGGGCCGCGTTGCTTCGAGGGCAGAAAAACCGAATCGGGAATCCTTGAACACAGAACTTGACCGCGGTCCCGGCACTTCCTCCAACCCTACGAACCTCGAACGATCAGCGCGGCGAAGACTCTCCGCCTGATTGAGACGACAACTCCGTTGGGCGTTGCAGTCGAGCCGAAACATAGCCCCTCTGCGCCTCCTCCCGACCTGAAGAAAACGAACTCGTCCGCGCGTGGGTGTGCGGCCGATTCTCGTCGTGGCTTACTTACGTTCCGTCGCTGTTCCTACCATCCGGCTCTCATGGCGTCCAAGGTGGCTCGCTTCTCGACCCGATTCATTCTGCCATGATCGTGATAGCCCCCCTGGTTTCGCGTCCTAATCCTCACTTACACGCTTGTCTGGTGACCTCATTTTACCTCGCCTTCGCGCTCCCCCCAGGGGAATCTCTAGCGTTAAGAAATGGCCTCCTGAAAAGCCTTTTTAGGCCGAGGAAATGGCGTGTTCCAGGTGGGCTGACAGCTAAAACAAGTTGCAAGATCTAAAGTGTCCTTTATACGTCAGACTTCTCCCCTATGCACCGCATAGGCAGAATTTCCCGGGGAAAGTCAGTCGGCTGACCCAGACTTTCCCCGGGAAATCGTGTTTCCGTATCCACGACGACACGGCAAGCCGGATTTACGATTGCACCGCCAACGGGGAGTAAATTCCTTCCGACGAGTGTCGCCTCTTCTGCCTTCGCTGTACCGTCGTAATTCTGCCAATACAGAAACACGATTTTACGGCTTTCCGTAACTCTTCTTCCTTTTGATGCAATCGCTGCAATCGACGGCCGTGACGTGAAACTGGTTGACAGGATCGTATCGTCGTGTATGCAGATACACAGCAAATCGCATAATCGTATTTACGTCCGGACCCTATGACCAAGATCATCTCGGTACTCAATCAGAAAGGTGGCGTCGGCAAAACGACCCTTACCGTTCATATCGCCACAGCTCTTGCTCGTCAGGGAAAGAAGGTCTTATTAATCGACGCCGATCCCCAGGGCAGCGCCCTCGATTGGTCGGCAGCGCGACAAGGTCCTCCACTCTTTCCCGTCGCCGGTCTTCCGAAATCATCTATCCATAAGGAACTCGCATCCCTGGCGGCGGGCTATGCCTTCGTGCTGATCGACGGTCCACCGCGAGTCTATGACGTCGCGAGATCGGCGATCATGGCCTGCGATCTCGTTCTCATCCCCGTGCAACCGTCGCCTTACGATGTGTGGGCTGCGAAGGAGATCGTCGACCTCCTCAAGGAGGCTTCCGTATTTAAGGAAAAGCTGAAATCCGCATTTGTAATTAATCGCAAAATCGTAAATACGGCGATTGGCCGAGACGTGACCGAGGCGCTTGCCGAGTATCCGATCCCTGTGCTCCACGCTGCGATTAGTCAACGGGTCTCTTTTGCCGAGAGCGCGACGCAAGGACTCACCGTCTACGAAATCGCTCCTGGAAGTCAGGCCACCGGCGAGATGGATGCTCTTGTCGTCGAAATCATGGAGATGCTGAAATGAAAAAAGTACCCATTGGCCGCAAACCAGTCCATGAACCACGCCCGGCTAATCCTGATGACTGGGTTAATGATCGGGAGTTAAGCGACGACAAGAAAAAAAGATTGACCATCGACATTCCCGTCAGCTTACACAAACGGGTCAAGAGCCAATGTGCTCTCCGAAATGTACGGATGGCCGACATCGTCCGGGACATGTTGGAACAAGAGTTTCCGCTCCCAGAGACGAGGGGCCAATCACATCCTTCGTTGCCGCAAGCGATCGCACAAACACAGAAATCCGTGAAATCGTAAATGCGGAAAGTCGCAAATGCGATCTAGTAAGTTGTTGACGAAAAACCAAATTCAAAATAATGCTGTTTTGATCGACCACGCCCAATAGCACCGATATGACCATACGCAGACCACCTCGCGGGGACATACAGCCTGATCTCTTCACGGCCAATTTCGCGGACATTCCGATTCGCGATCAGCGCGATACGATGGAGAGGCCGTTTTTCAGCCTGGCCAAGAAACCACGATTTACGCCCATCGAATACCATGTTGGCGACGTCTGGGTCGAAGTAAGTGCGAATCCTAATTTCGGGTTGGCGACCATCTGGGATGCGGATATCCTGATTTGGGCATCGACCCAGGTCACCGAAGCGATAGACCGGGGCTTGACTCCTAGCCGCGTGATTCACTTCCACCCACATAACCTACTCAAATCGATACGCAGGCCGACGGGTGGCGAGCATTATCAACGGCTTAGAGCGGCTCTCGAACGTCTGACGCATACGGCCGTTCGTACCAATATCCGCGCCGAGGGTAAGAAGAAAACGGCATCCTTTCACTGGCTCGAAAGCTGGACCGAGGTCATTGATGAAAAGAATGGCGAGACCACAGGCGTAACGCTGACGTTGCCCGACTGGCTCTTTGACGGCATCCGCATGAAGGGCGGGGTCCTTACCATTCACGAGGATTACTTCCTGCTCACCGGCGGCATCGAGCGCTGGCTCTACCGGGTCGCCCGCAAACATGCCGGTCATCAAGAGAACGGATGGCAGTTCACGATGCGCCAGCTCTACGAGAAGTCCGGTTCGACGTCGCGCTTTTCCGATTTTGCTCTGGACGTGCGCAAGGTGGTCGAGGCCGATTCACTTCCGGAGTATACGTCGATCGTGCATAAGAACGAAGAAGGGGACGAGATCGTCCAGTTTCTCAAACGCGATCAACTGGCGATCGAGGATCCGCGTTACGAAACTCCGCGCCATCAACGCCGTCGCGTCGCTCGCGGCATTACCTCGAAAGCGACCAGATTCAGCACGTTGCCCGAGTAAGAGCACGGCCTATTAGACGTAAACAAGGCATTTTCTGTTGCAAAGGCACGGCCTATTAGGCGCAAAAATGACACGAATCTATCCGAAAACAGGCGCAACGAGTCACAAATCGGATGGGAGCATTGGCAAATGGCGTCCTTTGCCCCGAAATTGCCCTTCATGGCCTATCAGGCGCATCTTCTCGCCGGGAATTGCCTTATACGCTTGGAACCGAAACTCTGCGGCCGACCTGTGAATGAGCACGGCCTATTAGGCGCAAATCTATCGGCCTATTAAGCGCACACTATATCGGCCTATTAAACGCAAAGGATCGGCCTATTAGGCGCAACAAGGAGGCAAAATATTCGCGAAGTCAATGGTATAGCCAGGTGCTAACTGTTTAACTTCAAATATAAGATATTTAACTTGCTTAACGCCCAGGGCCTGTGCATAACTTTTAGGTACCAGAAGGGGAGGGGGCCATTCATTAGGAATTGGTTGCCCAGGACGATTAACCAGTTGAGAATGAAAGAAAGTGCCACGGTCACTTGGTCGCTCAATCCCGTGGCACCTGAATTCTCCGTATACGAGTTTTAGCCCTCGGTCATCGAGGAACTAAGAAAGGCTTGCATCCAGGAAAGGTTCAGGGTGTTATCGAGAGATCGAGTCTGGGATCCACTGGGTACCAGATGACAATGCGTGGATCGATTTCGTGACACGACAAGTCAGAAAGCCGTTTATTCGGCCAGAAACATGCCTACAGCGAGAAGAATGTGGCTAGCCGCTACCTACCTAGCCTAGATACAATTTCGCTGCTGTACGGGCATTTATTGAAGCGTTTCGAGATAAGGCCCTTTCAATCCCGCGAATCAAAACCGTCCTTGCTGCTTCCTCTTCCTCTTCGCCTTCGTAGCACCGCCAGGTCGTTACGCGCCCGGGGATGGATCGGATCCAATTCGAGGATTGCCGGTAATGTATGCTCGGCCTCGCCGGGTGATCTGCCAATCTGGGGGTAGAACATGCATGAAATCCCGTGGATAAAACGCCATCATGGACCGTTGTGCGATCAGCGGGTCGAGGAGATTCCTGGCGTCACCGAACTTGCGCCGGCCGAAATGACCGCGTACTACCGCCGAGGCGGGTGATACGGCGATCGCCGTGGCTGCGGCCCGGAAGCTTCGGCAGGAGAGCTTGGGGCTTTGCCGCCTGTCAGTCTGTACTCAGACTTGAAGAAATCACAAATCACCGCAAATCGAATCGCCGTAAAACCCTTCGTCGTAAGAACTACGGACCTTGACAAGTCTATCACGGCGCGTTAGGCATAACGCTTCGGAGAGGAAGACCATGCGCTACGAACGTGCCCTGGCAATATCGGAACGTCACGAAAGGCTGATCGACCTGATCCGCACTGGCGAATACTCCACGCCCACACTTGCCGAAAAACTGTGTGTCTCCGAACAAACGATCTACCGTGACATTGACCATCTGAAAAAGAACGGCTACTCGATCCGGTCTCAGAAGCACGCCGACGGTTGGGCGTACCACCTTCTTGCGGAACCATCGAAGGCTTCAAGCGGGAATGGAGCTTCGAGCCAATGACCGCAGCCACCCCCAAAGACTGGACGCGAGAATTCGGACTTGACGCGCGTCAGCCGCCGAACCTTTTTACCAGCAAGAGTCAGATCGACTCTTCAACCCCGCAGGCTCACCTTCTGCGCCGGGCGTTCGATGTATTGAAGGTTGATGGAATACTCTGTGTTGACCACTCTCCGCTGGCCTATTTCAAATTTCTTAAGCGTATAACGCCGGAGATCGTTTTTGAACTGCATAAGCAGTTCTGGAATCACAGCGGCGCTTCGCTTCTGGTTTTGGTGACGGATGATAGCGTTCATGTCTATTCGGGAATGACCAGACCTGAGCCGGAGTCCGGCACAGCAGCCGACCCATCCAGCCTGGTTGTGAGCCTCCAGCGGGTTGCTGACGGCCTTAAAGAATTCATCGTCGCGATAGAATCCGGCGAATTCTTCCACACGTACCATCGGTCATTCAATCCCGCCCACCGCGTTGACCGGGATTTGCTCGACAACCTTCGCAATACTCGCGAGAAACTTGATTCAGCAACACGCAAGCGAATCCCGGCCCATATCCTTGACGCAATACTTTGCCGACTCGTATTCACTTGTTACTTGTTTGATCGAGACGTGATCGGCGAAGGATACCTCAAACAACTTGGCATCAAGGAAGCATCACATTTGCGGGACTTGCTCGGCAATGCCACAGCGGCCAAGGCCAAGGATGCGCTGTATCTCTTGTTCGAGAAGCTCAAGGAAGATTTCAACGGCGACCTGTTTAGCAACGATCTCGCGGCCGAGAAGGAGTTGATCCAGGACAAGCACATTTCAACGCTCAACGACTTCTTTCAGGGCACCAATGTCAACACAGGGCAACGGGCATTCTGGCCGTACAATTTCGAGTTCATCCCTATCGAAACCATCAGTGCCATATATGAAAGGTTCCTGAAGTCGTCAGACGAGCAGAACGGCGCGTTCTATACACCGCGATTCCTTGCGGAAGTCGTACTAGACACTGCGCTTGATGGCACTCATCCGTTGATTGGAAAACGGTTCTTCGATCCGGCGTGCGGCTCGGGAATTTTTCTCGTTGGGCTATTCAACCGAATCGCAGAAGAGTGGAAGCAAGTAAATCCAACTGCCCGCAATGACCGCAAGTCTAAGGAACTGATGCAGATATTGCGGGAAAGCCTGTTCGGAGTTGACATCAGCCTCACTGCGTGCCGGATTACCGCGTTCAGCTTGTACCTTGCTTATCTCGACCAACTTTCACCGCCCGACATCCAGGCGCTCCAGGCGAAAGGCCGGGCACTGCCACGGCTAGTAGTTGTAAAGGATGAAGACCAATCGGCTAAACCGGAAGTGGGCAACATCCGTCAAGCTGACTTCTTCTACTCCGACGAGTGGTTTCCCAAAGACGTTTCACTCGTAATTGGAAACCCGCCTTGGGGAAGCATCGCCAAAGATGACACTCCGGCAGGGCGTTGGTGTGCATCACACTCACGGCCTTTGCCAGACAAGCAGATCGCTGCAGCGTTCATTTGGAAGGCAACTGAACATGTTGCCGAATGCGGACGCATTTGCTTTGTGTTGCCACATGGCGTTCTGTTCAACCACAGCACGACGGCCATACCATTCCAGAAAGCATGGATTAGAACCCACGCAATCGACCGAGTTCTGAATCTCGCCGACTTCCAACGGTTCCTTTTCGAGAAGGCGGGCCATCCGGCACTGGTCGTAAGCTATCGCAAACTCCCACCCGCCAATACCGCCCATCGTATCGAATACTGGGGGCCGAAGGCCGACTGGACTGTGACGAAGGCCGAAGTCATCACCATCGCACCGCAGGATCGATCAACGCTCACCGTCGGAGAAGTGCTAAAAGACCTTGATGGTCCAGATGCTCCACAAGTGTGGAAGCAGCGATTTTGGGCCACAGCGCGAGATGTGCGTCTCCTTGATAGATTATCCTTGTACCCTCGACTAAGAGATTTAGTTCGACAAACTACAGAATCTTCGGATAAGCCGTGGTGTATCGCAACTGGGCTGCGACTTTTCGGAGAGAACGACCCTGAGAATACGAAGACCTTTTATCAGTTGCCGACACGCAATTTTATCTCAACATCGTCTCCCTCAATTGATCTCGTTTTGATCGAGTCAGAGTGCGAGAAACTCGCGTCCCGAACAATCGAGGTGCGCCGGAATCATCAGGCTCCAGAGGTTTTCCTCGCGCCTCATGTTCTCTTTACGAAGGGATTTAGCCAAGCGGCATTTGCGAGTTGCGACGTCTCGTTTCTCGAAGCGGTTCGAGGTATACACGGCCCAGAGGAGGACAATGAGAAGTTAGCTTTCCTGGCCGCATTCCTTAGAACATCGCTGGCGCACTACTTTCTGTTTCACACATCATCAAACTGGGGAATTAGTCGGCAAGAAGTTCATGTAGAAGAGATACTTCGATTGCCATTTCCGCCTCCGGAACAGTTGCCCGATCCTAAACGAAGTCGGCACATCATTCGAGAAGTCGCAAAACTCGTTGAAGATGTGGCCAAACGTGCAGAGGGCGACATGGTGGATCGCGTCGGGATCGTGCGGGCCGCCAGTGCCAAGATCGAAACCTCTCGTCGATGAGTATTTCGACGTACTCCCCGCTGAAAGGGCACTGATCGAAGATACGATTCGTGTCACCATCGAAAGCACTCGGCCGACCCGAGCCAGACCGCTGGTGCCGACGCTGATTCCAGCCACCCGAGCCCAGCAGGAAGCATACCGTGACCGCGTATGCGAAATGCTGAACGGTTGGGCTAAGTCAGGCCCATTCGCGGTGCGTGGCTACGTTCAAGGCTCCGGGTTGCTCGGAGTGGGGATTGCAGTTCTGGAGAAGGTTCAACGCGCTGACGTAAACAAGGCTATGCCCGATACAGATACCAATCTCATCCGACTCCTTGATGTCGTTCGGAAGGCGATTCCACGCAAACACGCGACTCTCGACGTGGTACGCGGAGTCATGCTGTTCGACGACAATCGGTTGTACGTGGTCAAACCAATCGGACAGCGGTTCTGGACACAAACCGCCGCGATGAATGATGCCGACGAGATTGCTGGCACCATTCTAATGCGTTCTCCGAAGGGAGACGCATGATGCATTTCGGATCGCCGGATAACTGGGTCGATTTCATCGAATCCCAGATGCCTGAGATACTTGAACTCGTCGTCGGGACGTGGGAGTCAATGCCAGCGCCTGCGGGGAACGAACTCGAAGACACCGTTTCGGAATCCCTTTGTCGTGCGTTACGTCAATCACGTAACCGATGCGACCTCCCATTTCGCATCGATACCCAGTTGGTCGAGCTGGACCCGGCAGCTGGTCAGGATCAGGGGCGAATGGACATCGTCTTCTCTCCACCTGTGCCAAGAGAGGACATTTACTTTTGTCTCGAATGCAAACGTCTGAATGTTCGCGACCATTTTGGCGGGCCGCCTCGCCCGTACTTCGTCGAGTACGTGCAGTTCGGAATGTTTAGGTTTGTTCGTGGTCAGTACGCCAACTCTGTGCGATTCGGCGGAATGCTCGCGTTTGTGCTGAACGGCGACGTACTGGCGGCAATATCAGGCGTTGAAGGCAATATCAGGCGAATGCACTCCGAACTTGCCATGAATGCCCCAGGGGGGTTCCGAACATCAAGTGTGAGGCCGACAGATTTAAGGGTTAGAGAAACTATTCATACTCGCTCTACCGTTCATCCTTTCATGATCCATCACCTGTTCATGGCTGGCGATCCGAGTGCATCGCTGCGGCCGGCTGCACCTCCTAGCAAACGGGAAGGCGTGAAGAGAAAAACGAGCAAGCGCCAGCCCCGAAAGAAACAATAATGAGATGATGTTGAGATACGAAATAAAGACAGAAAAGCACAATGACGGGTTGGTGGCATGTTATTGCTGCCCCAAAACCAACTATGAAACGGGCACTACATGACGAGCAGGCCCACTATGCTGACTGATTACCATACCAAATACTTCGCACACGATCTGACCAAGCGATGCGCCTCCGACAACATCGAGAAGCTCGCGGGGGCGCTGGTGGACGCCCAAGTCGATCTGAACCCCCACCAGGTGGAGGCGGCGCTGTTCGCGTTCCGCTCACCGCTGTCGCGCGGGGCCTTGCTCGCAGACGAAGTGGGGCTTGGGAAAACGATTGAAGCTGGCCTTGTCCTTTCCCAAAAGTGGGCCGAACACAAACGCAAGCTGCTCGTCATCACACCCGCAAGCCTTCGCAAACAGTGGCATCAGGAACTCTCGGAGAAGTTCTTCCTACCTTGCCGCATCTTGGAAGCGAAATCATACAACGCCGCAATCCGAGATGGCTCATTCCAACCGTTCCTGCCCCACCCAGATGCGGTCGTTATCTGTTCTTACCAGTTTGCTAAGTCGAAAGCGTCCGACATAGCTAACACGGTCTGGGATTTGGTCGTCATTGATGAGGCGCATCGGCTCCGCAACGTTTACAAACCATCAAACGTTATCGCCAATATCCTCAAGACTGCACTGGCATCGTCGCCGAAGCTCTTGCTGACTGCGACTCCGCTCCAGAATTCACTGCTCGAACTCTTCGGACTGGTTAGCTTCATCGATGAACATGCCTTTGGCGACCTGAAGAGTTTTCGGGAGCAATTCGCCAACCTGAGTGAGGACGAGGTCTTCCGAACTCTCAAGGCTCGGCTTGCCCCAATTTGTCACAGAACCCTTCGCCGTCAGGTGCTACAGTATGTCTCCTTCACCAAGAGGCACGCCTTGGTTGAGGAGTTCACCCCTGCCGAAAGCGAAGACCGCCTCTACAACGAGGTGTCTGCCTACCTCCAGCGAGACAATCTCCTAGCGCTCCCAGCCAGCCAGAGATGCCTGATGACGCTGGTCCTGCGGAAACTTCTCGCATCAAGCACCTTCGCCATCGCTGGGGCGCTCGACACGCTTATTGCCCGCCTCAAAGCCAAATTAGGCCGAAGGCCAAAGGAAAAGCCCATCGAAGACGAATTCGACGTAGATTACGAGGCACTTGACGAGACGGCTGAGGAATGGGACGATCACTCCGTTGAAGCCGAGCCACTGTCGGAAAAGGACCGCACGGCGCTGGCACAAGAAATCCGCGACCTGGAGAAATTTCGCGACCTAGCGCTTACGATCACCCAGAACGCTAAAGGTAAGGCCCTGCTGAAGGGATTGGAGAGGGCATTCTCCGATGCTGCCCGCCTTGGTGCGGCCAAGAAAGCGATTATCTTTACCGAATCGCGGAAGACCCAGGACTATCTTCTCCGGATGCTTCAGGACAGCCCCTATGGAGAGGGGATCGTTCTGTTCAACGGATCGAACTCGGATGATCGATCGAAGACGATCTACACCGATTGGATCAAGCGGAGTGCTGGTACGGACAAGATCACAGGCTCCCGTACAGCCGACATGCGGTCGGCTTTAGTCGATTACTTCCGCGATTCCGGCACCATCATGATTGCCACCGAAGCCGCAGCGGAAGGTATCAACCTCCAGTTTTGTTCCCTTGTGGTCAACTACGACTTGCCCTGGAACCCACAAAGGATTGAGCAACGAATTGGTCGCTGCCATCGCTACGGGCAGAGGCACGACGTGGTGGTTGTCAACTTCCTGAACCGGAATAACGAAGCCGACCAACGAGTCTTCGAACTGCTTGACCAGAAGTTCAAGCTATTCGAGGGCGTTTTCGGCGCATCCGACGAGGTACTTGGGGCTATCGAATCGGGTGTTGATTTTGAGAAGCGCATCGCCCGAATCTACCAGGATTGCCGGACGCCCGACGAAATCCGTGTCTCGTTTGCTCGTCTTCAGGAAGAACTCACTGCGCAGATCAACGAGGCGATTACGAATACTCGCAGGCAACTGCTGGAAAACTTCGACGAGGAGGTCCACGAGAAGCTGAAGTTTTCCAAATCCGCGAGTGAAGGATTCCAGACCCGGTACGAGCGGATGCTAATGCGGCTGTCTCGCCACGAACTCAATGGCCATGCTGTTTTCGCTGAATCGGAGGAGTCGTTCGACCTGACGGCCAACCCGTTCCCAGAACTGGCCATACCGACCGGGCGATACGAACTGCCGCGTCGCTCCGGCGACGCTCACCTGTATCGCCTAGGCCACCCGCTCGCCATGCGTCTTGTGCAGCAGGCAATCGCGCGACTGCCTGGCCCTGCCGAGGTCGAGTTCGACCGGGATGGCACGCGTCCACGGGTCGGCGCGATGGACCTGTACCGCGGCTCCACCGGCGAATTGCTCGTCAGTAAGCTGAGCGTTGAATCGATGGATCAAGCTGAGGACATCCTGCTGGCCGCCGCAGTCACCAGTGATGGGCGGATGCTCCCCGCCGAAGTCGCGGGAAAGTTCTTTTCTCTGAGTGCCCTGGAAGTTCGCCCCGTGGTGGCTTTTCCGCCGGATGCGCGGCTTGAGGCTGAGATCGATCGCCAACAGACGCACGAGCGGCGGAAGATTTCCGAGCGGAACGGCCGCCTCTTTGAAGAGGAAGCGAGTAAGCTCGATAGCTGGGCCGACGACCTGAAGGTGGGGCTTGAACGCGAAATCAAAGACCTCGACCGTCAACTGAAGGAGGTACGCCGTGCCGCGTCGGCGGGACTGACCCTCGAAGACAAAATCGCCGGTCAAAGGCAGGTTAAGAAACTGGAATCAGAGCGGAATGACAAACGCAGAAAACTGTTCGCCGCCCAGGACGAGATTGAACAGCGGCGAGATAAGCTCATCGCGTCCGTGGAGGCCAAGCTCGAACAGCGAGTCAGCCTCGAACGGCTTCTCTCGATCCGTTGGAGGGTAACGTGATCGTCGAAAAGCCGTACGAGATCGACCACATCCCGAAGCACCTGCACGCCGTATTCGATGGCAAAGTACCGCCAGCGGTCAGCGGCAAGACGGCGCAGGAAAAGGAGAACAACTTCCTTTCCCGCGCGCTCGCGGCATTTGCAATGCACAAGCTCACCGGTGCCACGCCGGACGAAGCTGCGGCCTCCCTCGTTGACGGCGGTGGGGATGGCGGCATAGATGCCGTGCATTTTTCACCCACCTCGAACACGCTTTGGCTTGTCCAGTCGAAGTTCATCGAAAACGGACGGGGCGAGCCGGAACTCGGTGAGGCAAGCAAATTCAAAGACGGCATCGACAACCTCCTGTCCGGCAAATGGGAGGCGTTCTTGAAGAACGAGGCGTGGGTGAAGCGCCTACCGCGCATCAAGAAACTCTTTGAAGACCACAGCGTCCTCCATGTTGAAGCTGTGCTCGTCTATTCCGGGATTAACGCCGTCTCAGAAGACCGCCTTCGTTTCTTCAAGACGCTGGAGTCTCGCTACAACCACGGCGACGAATTCCTTCACTTTGGGACATACAGCCTCGTCAGCATTCATGATTGGATCACCGGGGCCGACGCCGCAGCTGGGGTAGATAAGGTCGAACTCGAAATACTCAAGCCCGGTTGGGTAACGGAACCGTACCAAACGATCTACGGCCAAGTTCGGGTTGCCGACGTAGTCGCCCTCTATGAGGCTCACGGGACCGCTCTCGTTGAAGCTAACCTTCGGCGCTATAACGGGCTGACGGAAGTCAACAAGCGCATCAAGGAAACCTTGCAAGGAGAGGAGAAATACTTTTTTTACCTCAACAACGGGTTGACGGCGTATTGTCTGAAACTGGACGTTGCGCCGACCGACCGTGCCAACGCCGAGAAAAAGAAGATCACTGCGAGAAGCTTCTCCATCGTCAACGGGGCGCAGACCATTGGTACGATCCACGCCGCCAAGGCGGGTGGCAATGGGTTCGTCTTCCTAAAAGTCATCTCCTTGGAAAAGTGCGAAGACGAAACCGCCTTCGCCCGGCGGATCACGGAATCAACCAATTTCCAGAACCAGATCGGCCAACGGGATTTCGCCGCCCTCGACGAGCAACACAAGCGGATCGCCCTCCAGCTCGAAGTGGACGGAATTCACTACCACTTCAAGGAAGCAGACGACGTACCTGACTCGGACGCTACTAACTTCACCCTTGATGAAGCCGCAACGGCTCTGACGTGCTTGGAACGGGAGAACGATTGTGACCTTTGCTCCATGCTACTGAGCAACCGAAAGGTTCTCTGGTCGGCCGAACCGGTGTACCCGAAGAGCGATCCGTTACTGAGTTTGTGCGAAAGGATGTTCCGCCGGGAGCGCTCCTCTCGGACAGTCTGGCGGGCCGTACAAGTACGGCGAATCGTCATCGAGCGTCTGAACGGCGAACGTCCCGCCGCCGGAGCACGACGCGAATTCTACCAGAACGCACGTTGGCTTGTGCTGAGTTTGCTTTTCCTGCGCGAGCATCTCGAACAGGGGGAGACACTTGCCCTCACGGACGAGGAAAAGGCCAGGGCCGCTGCGCAAACACTGGAGATCGCAAACGCGATCTGGGTTACGGCCCAGGAGGTTGGGTATGTGTCAGCCGCTGAACCTTATACGTCGCCACGGCACTTCAAGTCGGTCCTCGGCAATTCAAATGATTGCCAGAGTCTTAAATCCGGTGCTATGAAGAGACTCAACCAGAAAAAGACAACAGCGCCCTCAGGCGGTGCGGAGGGAGCCGGGTCATGAGTCAACGGAAACAGAAACTCGAACTCACCTGGATCGGCAAGGAGGTGCGGCCAAAACTAGAGCCGAGGATCCTCCTCGAAGACCCGGCCCGGTCGCACGTCGCCAACGCGCGCGTGACGGCCAACGACCTGTTCGACAACCGCCTCATCTTCGGCGACAACCTGCTCGCCCTCAAGGCCCTTGAAGCCGAGTTCACCGGCCAGGTGAAATGTATCTATATCGACCCGCCGTACAACACCGGATCCGCGTTCGAGCACTACGACGACGGCATCGAGCATTCCCTGTGGCTGTCTCTACTTAGAGAACGCCTCAATATCCTGAAAGCTCTGCTTAAGCCGGATGGCTCGATCTGGCTAAGCATCGATGACAATGAGTTTGCCTATCTTCGAGTGCTTCTCGACGAAGTCTTCGGGCGAAACAATTTTTTGGCAACAATCATCTGGGAGAAGCGGACAACACGAGAAAACCGGCGAGCGTTGTCTTTCAAGCACGATTACGTTTTGTTGTTCGCAAAGAACAAGGAACAGTTTGAGTCTGTAATGAATGGCCTTCCTCTCAGCGAAGAAGTGCTGTCCCGTTACAAGAATCCCGACAACGATCCTCGCGGCCCGTGGCAATCAATTTCCGCGTTGGCACAGGCTGGCCATGCGACCGCAAGCCAGTTCTACACACTTACAACACCCTCAGGGAGGAAATTGGACCCCCCGGCAGGGAACTGTTGGCGCTTGACCCAAGGGAGGATGAAAGACGAAATCACTGCCGGTCGGATCTGGTTCGGCAAAGATGGTTCCAACGTGCCAAGAATCAAGAGATACCTTCAGGAGAACCCTGATGACGCACTCACCCCAGAGACAATCTGGTATGCGGCCGATGTCGGAACAAATGATGGCGCAAAGAAGCATGTAAACGAGATATTTGATGGAGCCGCCAATTTCGACACACCCAAGCCAGAGGGGTTGATTCAACGTATTCTCCAACTCGCCACTAATCCAGGCGACCTCGTTCTCGACTCGTTCGCCGGGTCCGGCACGACGGGGGCCGTCGCGCACAAGATGGGCCGCCGCTGGATCATGGTCGAACTCGGCGAGCACTGCCACACGCACATCATCCCGCGGCTGAAAAAGGTGATCGACGGGCAAGACCCCGGCGGTGTCACTGAGGCGACCGGCTGGAAGGGGGGCGGTGGCTTCCGCTACTTCCGGCTCGCCCCCAGCCTGCTGATGCAAGACAAGTGGGGCCAGTGGATCATCAGCAAGGAGTACAACGCGGCGATGCTGGCGGAGGCGCTGTGCAAGCTCGAAGGCTTCCGCTACGAGCCGAGCAACAGCATCTTCTGGATGCAAGGCCGCAGTACGGAGACGGACTTCCTCTATTGCACCACGCAAACGCTCAGCGCCGAGCAACTGTCGCAACTTGCCGACGAAGTGGGCGAGAATCGCACTCTGCTGGTGCTGTGCAGTGCCTTTCGCGGCAAACCCGACCGTTGGCCGAAGCTGACGGTGAAAAAGATTCCCAAAGCCGTGCTAAATAAATGCGAGTGGGGCCACGACGACTATTCGCTGAAGGTGGAGAACCTGCCCAAGCCGCCAAAGAAACCGCGAACGCACTTGTTCGAGGGCATGGAAGGGGGTGACGCATGAACCGACACGTCAACAGTGTCGCGGGTCGGCTCAGTCTGCGGCCTCCGCAAAGGCAATCGCTCGAGGCCCTGGCCCGCATCTGCGAAATCGCCCCGCCGAAAAAGGACTCTGACCGCGACGTGGCGCTGGCGGCTATTCGTGCAGAGTATCCCGGCGTTACCGACTTTGAGCGGACGTTTCCATCACTTTGCTTCGCGCTGGCCACTGGCGTGGGCAAAACACGGCTGATGGGTGCATTCATCAGCTACCTGTATCTAGCGCACAACATCCGCAACTTCTTCGTGCTGGCCCCCAACCTGACGATTTACAACAAGCTCATTACGGACTTCAGCCACCGCACCCATCCGAAGTATGTGTTCCAGGGGATTCAGGACTTTGCCATCAACCCGCCGACCATTATCACCGGCGACAACTACGAATCCCAAGCACGCACGCTGTTCGACCGGCCAGAAGACTGCAAGGTCAGCATTTTCAACATCTCGAAGATTAGCAGCGAGGTTCGCGGCGGTAAGTCTCCGCGCATCAAGCGGCTTTCGGAGTACATCGGCGAGAGCTATTTCGACTACCTGAGTAAGCTTGATGACCTCGTGTTGCTCATGGACGAATCGCACCGCTACCGCGCGAGTGCGGGCTGGCGTGCGATTAACGACCTGAAGCCGATTCTTGGGCTGGAACTGACCGCAACGCCATTCGTGGAAACAAGCAAGGGAGCAATTCCGTTCAAGAACGTGATTGTTGATTACCCGCTGGCGAAAGCGATGGCCGCTGGCTTCGTCAAAGAACCGGCCGTTGTCACGCGTAAGGACTTCAACCCGGCGGGCATGTCAAACGAGAAGATCGAACAGCTCAAGCTCGAAGACGGAGTGCACCTGCACGAGCAGGTGAAAGTAGAACTAGAAACCTACGCCCGGCAGACAAGCCAACCGATTGTAAAGCCATTCGTATTGGTGATTGCCCGCGACACCACGCACGCCGGAAATTTGCTGAAGCTGATCCAGGGCGACACGTTCTTCGATGGTCGTTACAAGGATCGCGTCATTCAAGTCGATTCCTCCCAGACCGGCACGAAGGAAGATGAGATGATCGAGAAGCTCCTGCGGGTGGAGAACACCGATGAGCCGACCGAAATTGTGATTCACGTTAACATGCTGAAAGAAGGCTGGGACGTAACGAACCTGTACACCATCGTTCCGCTTCGTGCCGCGAATGCCCGTATCCTAATCGAGCAGAGCATCGGCCGCGGCCTACGCTTGCCATATGGCAAACGCACCGGCGTCAGCACGGTGGATAGACTGAACATCATCGCACACGACAAATTCCAAGAGATCGTGGACGAGGCGAAACGCTCCGATTCGCCAATCCGACTGCAACAACTTGTGCTCGACCCGTCGCAATTGGCTCAGAAGACGATGACGGTCGTTTCGCCTTCCACTGTCGCGGAGAAGCTAGGACTGTCGAAGCCGTCATCGGTGGCATCTGACGGAGGCCCCGCCGTACCGCCCATAACGCCATACTTCGTAACGGAAGCCGAGCAGCAGGTCGCCAGGGTCGCTTATGAGGTGATCCGCTCATTCGAGAACAAAACTGACGTCGCTCCAACTGTGGCATCGCTTCAGAAGAAGGAGGTTCAGCAACAGTTGGTTGCGGAAGTGAAGCGGCGACTAAGCCCGCACCAACGGGAATTGTTCACCGAGGAAGACATGGTGGCCGACGTAGTCGCCAAGACGACGGAGCAAGTTGTCCTAGGCACAATCGACATTCCACGCATTATCGTGATGCCGAAGGACGAGGTGCGGAGCGGGTTCAAACCGTTCAAGCTGAACCTGGGCGCGTTGCGGTATCCAGTGCCATCGGACGACCTCGTTGCCCAAACGCTGCGAACGGGTGAACAGGTGAGTATCAGCCTGGGCCGTGGCGGAATTGAGGAGGAACGGTTGGAAGACTATGTCGTCGGCGGGTTGGTAGACTTTGATGACATCTCTTACGACGACCATGCCGAACTGCTCTACGACCTAGCGATACAGACGGTGAACCACTTGAAGGATTATCTCAATGACGAGCGGGAGGTTCGGAAGGTACTTCGGGTTTACCAGAAGAAGATCGCTGTGTTTGTTCACTCGCAAATGATGGAGCATTTCTGGGAGGAAATAACCGGCTATGACGCCGAAGTGAGGAAAGGCTTCACAGAACTCCGGCCGATGCATACACCGCCAATGCAAAAGACACGATACTCGATTACCGCTATCCACCTGCGGATAAATCGAAGATTGCCCAGTTTCTGTTTTCGGGATTCGAGCGCAGCTTATACCGGCTGACCAAGTTTCAGTCCGACACCGAGCGGAAGCTGGCAATCATCTTGGAACGAGACGCGATGCGGTGGTTCCGCCCGGCAAAAGGCCAATTCCAAATCTTCTACAAGGCCGGACACGATCAACAAGAGTACGTACCGGATTTCGTGGCCGAAACCAATGACGTAGTGTTTATGATCGAGGCTAAGAAGGCAACTGAAATGACCATCGCCGAGGTTCTGGCCAAGAAGCACGCCGGCATCAATTGGTGCGAGCAGGCTTCCGCATACGCATCGAAACACGGTGGAAAGCCGTGGAAGTATCTATTGATCCCGCATGATGTCGTCGCGGAGAATATGACCCTCGCCGGATTGGTGAAGGCAACCGGAGGTATTTGAGCCAACCCCAGATTAATTCGCGAACTGTTGGCAAGTGTCGTCGCGTGCGATTTGACGATCTAATGGCCTTCAGGCAGAAGGTTGACGATGCGAGGGCCAAGGTTCTCGACTATGCGTCGTGATTACTCGTCTGCAACTCCTGACAAATATTGGGCAGTTCGACAACGTTTCTACCTCTGCATCGCTCGACTTGAAGCGCCTGACTTTGATTTATGCCGAGAACGGCAGGGGCAAGACGACCCTCGCGGCCGTCCTGCGGTCACTAGCAAGCAGCGAGACATTGCCCATCACCGACCGCCGCCGACTTGGAGCGGCTCACCCACCCGAAGTGATAATCGCTTGTGCCGGTGGCACAGCCAGCGGCGTTCCAAAACGGTGTTTGGAGCCGTACCTGCCCGGACGTGTTGGTTTTCGATGACGTATTCGTGGACCGAACCGTGTATTCCGGCCTCGACGTAGCGGCAGAGCACCGGCAAAAGACGGACCAGGACGGCCTCAAAATGGGCTTGCACATGCACTTATTTCCGCGCATATGTAGCGAAGTGGGTTTGCATGAATCCTCGTATGCCGCCCGCCGGATTATACAGAGGGTATAACTTTCTAAAAGCATCCTCCGCTGCAAAGAAATCGGCAACGACAAGTTTGTCGGTCCGCGAAAGCAAATAGAGAAGGCCGATGGACGGCCCTCGCGATTCGCCTTTGTTGCAATGGACCAAGACTTTCTCTTGCTCCTGCAAACCTTCGTAGATAAACGAAAGTGCAGCATCAATTATTTCCCTCCGAATGTAGGAGGGATCAGCAACGTCAACGAGGTTCAGAATCAACCGATTGTCTCTCCTGGCAAGGAGGTACTCTGGGTGACTCTGAGGAGCGCCTCGACTCGTGTAGCCGAGGGCCTGACGATGGTATGGGTCCTTGCAGGCATGAACCACGCACCAGCCCGGCACAGAGCGAACACTGAGTTCGTAATCAGCTTCCGTGCCAATAAACAGGTTGGGAAAAATCTCGATCATATTGTGGCCTTCAGGTCATCCTTTCGGTGTTCTTGCCCTCGGGGACGTAAGGCAGATTCGCATCGAACGATGGGAGTTTGTACAGCCTGGCGAGCAGCTCGCGGATAGCCGGGTTGGGGGCTGCCGGCGTGTCCTCCAGCTCCGCGATCAGATCGCGGGCGGTCAGCGTAGCCTCATCCCCGATGGCACAGCCGATGGCGTTCCCCCCGATGTAGGTTTTCGCGACCGAGCCGGCCTCTCTCAGAATGGTCGTCGCGACGCGCTCGATTTCCCCCGAGGGCATATCCCACAGGATTAGCTCGAGGGCACCCGACGGGTCTCTTGTTAGTTTCATGCGCGTCCCCCATCAGCAACGACAGCGGCCGCGATTCCTTCACGGCCGCCATCCGATGTCACCAACCCCATCCGTTACGGGGTGCCGCTCACCAGCTTGGCGATGCTGACCACCGAGGCCAGCAGCGACGCCGCCGTCGGCGCAACGTCTTTGATGTGGTTCCACAGCCGACAGACCCGGCCTGGCTCCGGCGCCTGCTTCTGCATCTCCTCGCTAAGCTTGCCGAGGTTCTCGGTGGCGTCCGCCTTGTCGTCCTCCGAGATATTGAGCGCGTCGATGATCTCGGCGGCCTTGGACAGCTTCTCCTTCAGGTCGTTGTCCATGCCTGACTGCTGGACCTGAGCGATGATGTCGTTGGCCTTGACGCTGGCCCGCCGGCCGATGGCGTTGCCGATGGCGTTGCCGCCGACGTGGATCTTGTCACCCATAATCTGGTCTCCTTCTTGATGAGAATGAACTTGGTCCGCCTTGACAGTGGCGCCCTCGCCGAAGGCACAGCCGGCGGTGGGGCTGTTGAACGTGTAGTTGTTTGTCGTGTTCTGGGCCGGCAAGGCGACCGGCTCGTCCCGGTGCGGTCGTGCCGCTTCCCGGGTGTCGAAGCCGTGGGTGGGCAGGGCGAGCTCGACGAAGTCGGCCCGCAGCTGGGCGGCGAGGCCGGCGTTGGTCTCCTGGACCCGGCGCTGCATGTTCGCGAAGGCGGTCAGGCTCGGCTGCAGGACTATGATGTCGATGGCCAGATCGCCAGCCCACTGGCGCAGACAACGGTAATGCTTGCAGATCGTCTGGAGCACGTTGACCGACGTGTCAGCCCGGTCCGTGTAACACGTCGGGTCGCGATCCAGCTTCAACCGCGCATCGGCCGGGATCGCCTGGTCGTGGGCGTTAAAGTAGGCCAGCGCGGCGTCATGGCATTTCTGGAATGCGGCTAGCTTCTTCTTCTTCCTCGATTGAACCTTTGCGAGAGAGTAGAAGGCTTTGATCGACTGATCGTAGTCGTCGCGCAGGGTCTGGCGCTGCTGTTCTAGGGTGAGCCGTTCTTGCTGGTCGGTGATCATGGGCGGATCACTTTCGCACTGTGCCGGACGTGCCACCGCCGGACCCGCCGGATGGCTTGCTGGGCCCCGCCGAGGGGCTGGCGCCCTGCAGCAGCATCAGCAGCGCGTTGAGGTCGGACAAGTCTTCGCCGGCGTACTTCCGGGTGCCGGCGCCGGGGACGCGCCGCGCCGCCGCCTCCCGCCAGTCGCCCTCGGTGGGCGTCTTGGTGGGCTGGATTTTGCGGATGTCGCCGACGATGGCGTCCAGCTGGGTGTCGGTCGGCTCAGAAGGCAGGCCGGCCAGCAGCTTCAGCTTGTGCTTCATCCTCTCGCGCACGTTCATGCTCACCTCCATCCGGGCGACGGCGCCGCTGGCGCCGGCCGGTCCTAGTGTTTTGGTTCGTCGATTACTTCTTATCCGTGCCGCTCTGAGTCTTGCCACCCTGGCCACCCTGGGCCGACGACGGTGCGGCGTTCTGTAACCTGGTCAGCAGGTTGTTGATCGAGGACTGGTCTTCGCCCTCGCTGATCCGCCTGCCTGCCCCGGTGGTCTGCCGCATGACTTCCTCGATCACGACTTTCCGTCGCTGTTGATCGCTCACTGTTGCTCCTTTTCGGCTTTTTCAGATCTCGTATGTGGGCCTGTCAACCGCTGCCGACGCATCGATGATGTCGCGTGCCTCGACGCTGGCCCCTGTGCCCACTGCCGACCCGGTGACCGGGCCGTTGATGTTGATGGTGTCGCCGACCTGCACGGCTGGCGCTGGCCGCCAGATGTCGGTCTCGTCGTGGCCAGCATCGACGGTGACGAAGCGCAGGTTGTACTCGGGCTTGAGCTGGCCTACTAGCCTGTTGCAGGCACCCACACGATCCATGTCATCGAAGTTCATTATAACCACGACGATAGCGCCCCGTTGAGACCGGCTGGCCCGCTCGTGGTCGGGCTGAGTTCGTTCGAGAGCGTTCCAGTAGCGACGGTTCCGCGCCAGCTTCAGTTCGAGCAGGGCCCGGATGGTTGCGTCGCCCTTGGTGAAATTTGCCACGGCCCGGCCGACGTGCTGGGCCGGTCGGACGGTCACCCCGGCGGCCTCGCAGTACCTGGGTGACGACGCCGAGGAGCAACATCTGGGCAGCTCGCTCGTCTTTCGGCACCCGGCCCGGGTTCCACAGGCAGCGCCAGCCGTCGTGTTCCTCGACGAAGGTCCTGAATTGGTCCACGGCCGCGTCGAGCAGACGCCCGATGCCAGCGTCGTCGTTCACCTCCATGGCCAGCGGATGGGCAGCGCAGTAGTCGCGCGTCGGGGCGTACCAGGACACCAGGCCCTGTTGGTCGCGCCGGAAGTCGTAGGGCCGGGCCGGCGTGCCTTCCACCTCGTTGACGTAGGCCTCGAGCAGCTGGGGGTGGCGACGGGCCAGCGCGACGATCTCGCTCTTAGGCAGCTTGCCCAAGATGTCGGCGTTCAACTCGGCCCGAAGCGCTCAGAGGTGTCGTCGCGGCAGAAATCGAGGAAGCCGTCGGCATTGATGGTCGGCAGCTCGCGCAGGTAACGAGCTGGCACCAGCAAGATCGGCTTTTCGCTGTAGGGGTTCATCGGCAGGTTGGCCTCAAGAACCTGCCAGCGCTGGCCCTCAAAGTCGAAGACGCCGCGGATGAAACGGCATGCCTGGGTGTCGATGCCGTGGCGATCGCAGACTTCCTCGGTGTACTTCACCAGCCGCCGGCGCAGCAGTGCAGCGGTGATGTCGCTGACGCGGTCGGCGCCGATGCCCTCGCGCAGGACGGCGATTTTCTCGAAGTGGCGGATGTTGACGATGCCGACGCTGATCGCCTCGTGGATGGCGGCGCCCATCTCGCTGGCGATGTTGTTGCCGGACCCGCGCCGCGCGTGCCGGCGGCGGTGTAGCCCAAGCAGATCTCCTCCACCTCCGGAAAACGCAGGCAGAGTAGCGCCGCGCCTATATTCAGCAGCGGTGGCGTCGCTGCCAGCGGTCGCGATCAACCGGAACACGCAGTCGAAGAAGCGGATGATCTCGGCATGGCTGCCGGCAAATTCGCCTTGTTCTGATGCGTAAACCAGGAAGGGATCCAGGAATAGCGGCGTGTCGAGGTGAAGGGCTGGGTCGAACCAGGTGTCTTCGTATTCCTTAGTGACGCCGAAGCGCTCGGTGAAAAGCACTCAAATCTCCATTGTTACATGATGATGACCACCATAGGCAGTTCCTCTGGCCCACGATCGGTGCGCCGCGCAACCACCGGGACCGGCGACGTATGTACGAGATATCAACTGTATTATACGCGTGCAGAGCGGGGCACAGTGAACTCAACGACCGTACAGTCTGGGAAGATTGTGTGAAGAATGGCGTCTATGCAGATCTGTTTGATCCAAACTCCGCAACTGTTCCATTTGGCAGTCTCGCTCTGGCCCGTGGTCCTCCACCTACTTGAGAACGTGACGCTCCGGCTGAGTTGGCTCTACCAAAGGCAACAACCATCCGAGAGGATGGTTAGCACCAGGTGCCGATATTGCTATCCAAACACCATATCGATCGCCTTCCGTTGTTGTTCGGGAAATAGGTGCCGGTATCGAATGACCATCTCCTCGGTCTGATGACCCATCCACTCATCGATCACGCGCTGATCGACGCCGACGGCAGCGCAGTTCGACGCAAAGCTGTGTCTCAGAACATGCCATCCCCGCATCACGCACCATTTACTGTCCGCCATGACCCGCTTGAAGTGATCGTGAGCTTCATCACGCGTTACGGGGACGGGGGCAGTTCGATGCGTTTTGCTGCGGACGACCGCCGACTGGCAGAACAAGTCCTGACCACCTGGGTGGATTTGTAGCCAATCACGCAAAACCTGTTGGATGAACACCGAGAGCGGAACACGTCGGCTTGTGCGTCGCCCCTTAGCGCGCTTTTTCTCATGCAACAGCACCGTTCCGGTTGCAAAATCCACGTCATCGACCTGGAGACCTAACAACTCGCTTCGCCGGGCGCCGGTGTGGGCGGCCAAACAGACCATCGGGTAGAGGAATAGCTGTTTGGAACGCTCTTTCACATGCTTGAGGAGTTCGTCGATTTCAGAGCGAGTCAGGAACAAGCATTCCCATAGCCGGCGGACCTCGACATCGGTCAGGCCGCCGCGAGCAATTTGACGCTCGATGCTGTGTCGTGTCTGGAACGGAGGTTTTTCATCCGTCTTGGGGTATTTGAGCCCGCGACCTGGGAATACGGATTTGAGTCTGCCAGTCTGTATGCCCCAGTTCCAGCAGGCACGCAAGCTGGTAATGTCTTTTCGCAAGGTGACGGCACTGAGCGGTCGCCCCCGATAGACTTTTCGAGCGCGGCGATCGACGTGCCGTTGAAGGTGAGATACCTCAAGTGTTTCGATCGGGAAAGTCGCTCCGAGGGTCGTCGCCACGTGACGCAAATGCAGACGCACCGTATCGAGGGAATTGCTCTCCATCGCGCCGTTGGAGTGAACCGCGAGGTACGCGTCCCGCAATTCGTTAAGGGTTAGGGGGCAAACGGGGGGCACGGGCGAGGGCTTGGCGGTAAGTTTGCCATCAGAAAGCAGAAAGGTGCCAATGTCCGCGCCAACTGGCAGCGAAAGACGGCCTCGCTCGATCAGCTGGATATTCTCCTCAAACCGAGCCAGAATCGCCTCGGCCTCTTTCCTGCCGGAGGTCTTTACGGTCTTTTTCAGTTTCCGACCTGCCCACCGGAAGCAGATCTTGAAGTGCCCTGACGTTGGGTGTTCTTCGAGCCAAGCCATGGGATTGCCCTCCAGATAATCGTACCGCCGGTGACCAGCGATACGACTCCAACGCCATCCCAATACTGCCCCCCAAATGCCCCCCGAAACGCGGGCGCAACAAAAAAGGGATCACGGCCATTTGCCGTAACCCCTTATGCTGCATAGTGCCGAAGAGAGGACTTGAACCTCCACTCCCTTGCGAGAACCAGCTCCTGAAGCTGGCGCGTCTGCCAATTCCGCCACTTCGGCTCGCCTAATTACTTGTGACATCTTAGCGCTGGGTTTCGGCAGCGTCAAGGGAACTAAGGACTCGCGCCAAAACAAGTTGCCGGCCATCGCCGCCGAAATGCCGTAGTTCTTGGCCAGGGCGAAACCAAATTCGGTAACTTATTTTGGCGCAAATCCTAACCATTTGAGGCGGCCTCGATAGTGGTGTTGCCTACAATAGATCCTTGGCCTGACAAATGCGAGGATCTGTCGTGACTTTGCCAATGCCGGAAATCCTCTACGAAGACAATCATTGCGTGGCGATTGACAAGCCGGGCGGCAGTCTTAGCACGCATTTTGACGGCGCTGAGGAAACGCTTGATCGCGCGGTCAAGGCCTATCTCAAAGCTAAATACCAAAAGCCGGGGAATGTCTTTTTAGGTGTCGTGCATCGCCTCGATCGGCCGGTGTCCGGCGTGCTGCTGTTCGCGCGCACGAGCAAGGCGGCGGCTCGGCTTTCGGAGCAGTTTCGCGATGGCAGTATTGAAAAGGTTTACTGGGCCGTCGTCGAAGGGGACGTCGCGCAACCGGCGGGGTCGTTGGTAGACTGGCTTCGCAAGAATGAGGCGACTGGCCGTGTCGAGGTGGTATCTCCGGATGCGGCGGGGGCGAAACAAGCGCTCTTGCATTATCATCTTCGCGGACAATACGGAGGGCTTTCGTGGCTCGAAGTTCGGCCACAGACCGGGCGAACGCATCAGCTTCGCGTCCAATTGGCTCATCATGCACGGCCCATTTACGGCGATGCCAAATATGGCGGTATTCACACGTTCGGGCGCGCCATCGGGCTGCACGCGCGGAGCCTGACGTTTCTCCATCCCATCAAACATGAGCCGATCACGCTTACAGCCGAGCTACCAAAGTCGTGGCGCGGCCGGTTCGCCTTCTTATTTCGAGAGGCCTCACGATGAGCGAAGGCGAATTGCTAAGTATGCGCGATGTCATCCAGGTCGATGCGGGAAAGCGTGGCCTGGCGACCGATCCGACCGAGAATCTGTTGACCTATTGTGCCGAAGATTTTACCGCCACCTGTCAGAGCGTGGCGCAGCCCGGAACGAGAATGCTGGTCGTGACCGGCTTTCCCATTCTTGACGCGGAGCCTCCTTGCTCAGAGACGGACGGACCAGCCGGAGCACTCTTTCTCGCACGGGCCCTGACGCCGTTGGGCATCGGCATCGTGTTGGCAGCCGATTATTCCTGCGTTCCCGCGCTTGAAGCAGGCGTAAGAGCGTGCGGATTACAAAAAGATGTTCCGGTCATAGACCTCGCGTCCCGGAAAGGGGACAAGTTCGACTTTGTCGAATCGACGTTCGCGCGAGCGACCGGTTCCGGCCCCACGTTCACGCATCTACTCGCCCTGGAGCGTGTCGGTCCTAGTCATACATACGACTCGATCCAGGCGCAGGCCGGGTTGCTCACCCGAGACGTTGGCCTTGTTCGAGGCAGAGGTGCCGCCGAATCGGCGCGATCGCCCGCAATCTATGCGTGGCATTGATCTCACCAAGAGTATCAATCCGACGCATCTTCTCTTCGAGGCCGCCGGGTTGCGGGGGCCGGCAATAACTACAATAGGTATCGGTGATGGTGGCAATGAAATTGGTATGGGCAAGATCCCCTGGCCTATCATTCGTCGGAACGTCAACGGGAGCGCGGCCATTGCCTGTCGCATCAGCACGGATTTTCTGATTGTGGCAGGTGTAAGCAATTGGGGTGCATACGGCCTCGCGGCCGGTGTTCGGCTGTTGCGAAACGCGCCGCCCGATCCGCATCTGTTCGATCCCGAGCGCGAAAGGCAACTTTTGCAGTTGATGATCGACGCCGGACCGCTGGTCGATGGCGTGACGCGGCGGCGCGAGGCGACGGTCGATGGGTTGCCGTTTGAGCGACATGCACAGGTTTTGCGCGAGCTCTTAGGCGCAACACCGTTTGTTTAGCCGCGAGCCGCCAGGCGAGCGCTGTTGCGTAGCGATTATCGAGACAGCGCTACGCAACAGCGCTCGCCTGGCGGCTTGCGGCTAAACGCAATACCGTTCGTCTAACCCGGCCCCTCGCTCTTCCTATAGTGGACAACGGCAATCTTTTATTTGGCAAGGGTGCATCCTTGCCAAATAACCTGGCTTCCAAGGTTGGCGCGTAAATTCTTTATTCACATGTACTTATCTTAATAATCACCAAGACGATCAACATGGTTAAAACGACCACTCTTGCCAAAAGTGCTTTGGCATGGCAAGGCTGGTCCGCCCAGGGATTGGGCAAAAGAAAACCCTTTAGACGAACGGTATTGCGGCTAAACGGAGCTGATTTGCGGCAATCGAGGGCTATATAAAGAAACGCGGCTTCTGTAGGATAGCGTTGCGTCGGCAAACCCTCCCCGGCTCCCTAACCAAAGGAACCGCTCATGGTCCGTCTCGCAGGAGGCCTGATTGCAGGTCTGGTCCTGGTTCTCGTCACTCCGATCTATGCGGCCGACGCTGTCCCCGTCGGGAAATTCAAAATCAGTTCGCCCGCGCTTGGGGCCGGAAAGGCTCTCTGGATTATCAAGCTGGAATCAAAGGATGGCACGAATAAAGGAGCAATCGTCGCCCAGAGTCCTGGGCTGCAATTGCCGCCCGGGGCGACCCTTGAGGACGTCGGCGTAAGCGGCGATAAGTTGCGATTCACCCTGCAGTTTCCAAAAGAGAAGGACTTTCCAAACCCAAACCCGCCGAAATTGGAATTTGAATGCAAGGTGCCCAAGGAAAAGGGCGTCAGGATATTCGGCAACGCCGCCCTACCCAATGAACAGGTTGTTCCCGTCGAGCTCGAACCAACAGAGTGGACCGATCTAGAGCCGTACACTTTGGCCAAGGACGCAGTTGCCAAGGCTCCGAGCGCTGAGACGCTAGACGCCGCGCTGACGTTGATTCAATTAGCCGAAGAGAAAAAGGCGACGCCGGGAGAGGTCGCGGCCTGGGCCGACAAGGCCTTGAAGTCGTCGGAAATTTATGGCGATCGACTGGTGCGCGATACGCTCCTCCAGGTGGCGGAACCCTTGTCCAAGAAAGAAACCTACGCCAAGATCGCTTTAGCCTACATTCAGCGCGCGGAGAAGTCGCTCGACGCCAAAAAAGATCCGGTTACTGCGCAAAAGAAGGTGCTGACGCTGTTGTCGACCGTATTGGAGAAGGCCGGCAAAGCGGACGAAGCAAAGGCCGTACGCGCTCGCAACGACAAGCTGGCCTATGTGACGGCGACGCCGTTCGCCGGGCGCAAAGGCAAGAGCGACCGGGTCGTCCTCGCCGAGCTTTTCTCGACTTCCGAAGCTCCGCAGGTCGTGGCCGCGGAATTGGCCACGGATGCTCTCAGCACGGCCTACCGCCCCAACGATCTCGCTGTCATACGCTACTACCTTCCCCCACAGGATCCGCTCGCCAACGACGAGAGCCGAACGCGGCAAAAGTTTTATGGCCGCAGCGCTCCGCTCGGCACTCTGATTGTGAACGGCAAATCGATACCCGGCGGTGCCGGCTCCTTTGAGCAAGCGCAGGAACGTTTCACGACCTATAAAGGCATCATTGAGCCGCTGCTCGAAAAACCTGCCAAGGGCAAGGTGACGCTCGCCGCCACGCGCAAGGGCGACAAAGTCGAGATCAAGGCCGACGTGAGCGGCCTGGACGAGACCGGCGACGACGTGCGCCTGCGGCTCGTCCTCGTCGAAGATGATGCTGTTTACAAGGGCGGAAGCACCTTGAGCGACCACCGCTACCTGGCGCGTGCCTTCCCGGGCGGTCCTGCCGGAACGGCAGTCAAAGAGAAAACAGCGACGAAAACTGTCACTGTCGACATCGCGGAGCTGAAGACGAAGCTCACAGCCGCTCTCGAAAAGATCCCGGATGAAGAAAAGATCCCAGCCAAGGATCGGCCTTTAGATCTCAAGAAGCTCTCCGTCGTGGCCTTTGTGCAAAATGACGATACACAGGAAGTCTTGCAGGCGGTTATCGTCGAGGTGAAGTAAGAGACTTCCACCACAGGCTGTGGCGGCACGTTTCGAATGTGCCGATGCGTTTGATGAATCTGCCCGGAAAGTCACGCGTTCCCCACCGAAGTTGCGCAAACTTGGGTAGGGGGGCGCAGCTTTGCGGAAATCCTCTCATTTTACAGGCCCCTATGATTTCCCTTTTCCTCGCCGGCGCTCTGCTTGTTCGCCTTTCTCAAGCAGAGCCTGCTTCGCTCAAGCGTATAGATGGCGTGGTCACAGCCGCGATCGATCGCGGCGACATTCCGGGGGCCGTGGTTCTTATCTCGCATCGTGGCAAGATCCTTTATCGTAAAGCGTTCGGCAATCGAGCCAAGCTGCCCGAAGTCGAGCCGATGACGCTCAACACGGTTTTCGACCTCGCCTCGCTGACGAAGCCGATTGCAACGGCGTCGTCGGTAATGTTGTTGGTTGAGAGAGGTAAGCTAAAGCTAAACTCACCGGTTGCAACGTATTGGCCGGCGTTCACCGGCAAAGGTAAAGAGAATATCACTCTCGAAAATCTGTTGCTCCACACGAGCGGACTGATCGCGGACAATCCGGTCGCCGATTACCAAAAAGGTCCGGCCAAAGCCTCGGAAAACATCTGCGATCTCAAACCGCTCGCAGGCCCCGGTGAGCGCTTTATCTACAGCGACGTCAATTACATCGTCCTGGGCGAAATCGTTGCCCGAGTCAGCGGCAAACCGCTCGATCAATTCGCGGCGGAAAATATCTTTCGACCGCTCGAGCTGAGGGACACCGGATTCAAGCCGGCGGCTGAACTCAAAGGGCGTTGCGCCCAACCGAAAAACGCGACGGCCAATGGCTACGCGGCGTGGTTCACGATCCGCGCTCGGCATTGCTCGGTGGCGTCGCCGGTCATGCAGGACTATTCGGCACTGCCAACGATCTGGCAGTCTTTGCGCAATGTCTGCTCGATGGTGGGTCACACAATAAGAAAGCAATCTTTCAGCCTGAAACGGTGCAGTCGATGACGGCAGGTCGTGCTGTGCCAGGTGGCTTACGAACCTATGGCTGGGATATGGCGACTTCGTACTCCTCGAATCGCGGCACCGGATTTCGCAAAGGTGTAAGCTTCGGCCATACCGGCTTCACGGGGACTTCGATTTGGATCGATCCCGAGACCCAAACGGCGGTCATCATTCTTGCGAATCGCGTCCATCCTGACGGCAAAGGCAACGCGACGCGTCTGCGCAGTCAAATCGCAACCATTGCTGCTGACGCGGTAGATCCGAAACCGAGCGGCAACGTGCTGACGGGCCTCGACGTCCTGGTCCGCGATGGCTTCGCGTCTCTAAAGGGTCGCAAGGTAGCGCTCGTTACCAATCACACCGGTATAGACCGCGAAGGTCGAGCCGCGATTGATTTGTTGCACAAGGCCGACGGCGTCACGCTTGTTGCGCTGTTCAGCCCTGAGCATGGCATTCGTGGCCTGCTCGACGAAAAAGTAAACGATGGCAAAGACGAAAAGACGGGCCTTCCCGTTTACAGTCTTTATGGCAAACGGCGTAAACCAGATGCCGAAACTCTGAAAGGTGTCGATACGATCGTCTACGACATTCAAGATGCGGGATGTCGATTTTACACCTACATCAGTACGCTAGGTTTGGTCCTCGAAGCCGCCGCGGAGCACAAGGTAAAAGTTGTGGTTCTCGATCGACCGAATCCGCTCGGTGGCGTGGAGATTGAAGGGCCGATTTTGGACGCGGGCCGTGAATCGTTCGTCGGTTGGCATGAATTGCCGATTCGACATGGAATGACAGTTGGCGAACTGGCCCAGATGTTCAAAGCCGAGCGGAAACTGGATGTCGAACTCGAAATCATAACGATGGAAGGCTGGAGGCGCGGCGAGGCCTTCGATGGCACGAATCTTCACTGGATCAATCCCTCGCCGAACCTGCGAAGTGTTACCGAGGCATTCCTCTACCCGGGCATCGGCATCTTGGAAACGACCAACGTCAGCGTCGGCCGTGGCACCGATCGGCCTTTTGAATGGGTCGGAGCGCTTGGATCGATGGACGAAAACTCGCAGTAGAAATGAGCAAGGAAGGGCTGCCGGGAGTGCATTTCGTCCCGCTGCGGCTGACGCCGACCGCCAGCGTGCATAAAGACAAGCCGTGCGACGGTGTACAGCTCGTCATCGACGATCGAGCGCAGTTTAGACCGGTGCGAACCGGACTAGCGCTTGCGGCCGCATTACGAAAGCTTCATCCAGACGAATGGAAGGTCGATCGGTACGACACGTTGCTGATTCACAAAGCAACATTCGAGGCGCTGAAAAAGGGCCTCGCTTGGACGGAACTCGAGAAAGCATGGCAAGCGGACCTGGCGAAGTTCCGCGAGCGGCGCAAAGGCTATTTACTATATCCCGAATAAGCTGATTTATTTAGCCCCCCGGCTTGCCGGGGTGCATTTATCATGATGTAATTCACTTCGAGGAGTGCCCCATGTCTGACCTGGCACCACCGCCCCTCCCTCCGCTGATCGGCCCGGATGATGATGGCCGCATCGAGCGGCTTCGCATGCGAATGACACAAGTGGCTGCCTCAATGGTCACGCTGTTCGGCGCGGGCTGGATCTGCTCGTTTGGCCCGATTCCGACTATTTTTGCGCTCATGGTTGCAAAGCACATTTTGGTGGCGGTCGTCATCATGGGATTGGGGATGGAGCGATAAGTGACGGGCCAAGCCAGCTTCTGAAGATCAAAGGCTCATGAACACAGGGGCGAATCTCATTTAACATCCCGCGCTGAATCCACGTCGAGAATGCCATGAGCCTATTTGATCTCAAGTCCCTGGTAAGCCAACTGCACGACGAAGAGCTATCCGCTTTCGCCCCGTGGTTTGAAGAGTATCTGGCAGACGCCTGGGACCGCCGCGTCGAAGCCGACATTAATGCAGGCCGTTTGGACGAAGCTGGCCGCCGCGCCGATCTCGAATTCGAGGCTAGGCGATGTACTCCGGTTGTCCCTCTGGCTTGATTTTCCCCTCTACGTTATCATGCTGCCTCGCTCTGCCTCGCGACGCGGCATCTTCATGGAGGAAGATCATGCTCTCTTCGTGCCTTCTCCCAGCCTATTCGACGGCGTCGGGAAGCTGCTATCAGGCGGAGGCGCTGGAGTTCATGAAGAGCCTGCCTGACAATCATGTCTCGCTAGTCATGACTTCGCCGCCCTTCGCGTTGCGACGCAAAAAGGCTTATGGCAACGTCGCAGACGATGCCTATGTCGAATGGTTTATGCCCTTCGCGGATGAGATTTTTCGCATTTTGCGCCCGACGGCAGCTTTGTCCTCGATCTTGGCGGCACCTGGAATCGTGGCAGCGGAACGAGGTCGCTCTATCAATACGAGCTGATACTTCGCCTATGCAAGACCTTTTTTCTCGCTCAAGATTTCTACGGCTACAATCCGAGCAAGCTGCCGACGCCGGCTGAATGGGTGACGATTCAGAGGACGCGCGTCAAAGACGCTGTCAACACGATATGGTGGCTATCCAAAAGCAAGACGCCGCGCGCGGATAATCGCAAAGTGCTTCGGCCTTACAGTGCCTCGATGCATCGGCTTCTGCGCGACGGCTACGATGCCGCCGATCGACCGTCGCAGCACAAAATCTCCACGCACTTCCGCCGCGATAATGGCGGCGCCATTCCGCCCAACATGATCATGGCTCCGAATACCAACTCGGGTGATACCTATTTTCGACGCTGTCGTGCCGCTGGGTTGCCAATTCACCCAGCGCGGTTCGCGCCCGCGGTGCCTGAGTTTTTTATCAATTTTCTCACGGAGCCGGGCGAGCTAGTGCTAGATCCGTTCTCCGGAAGCAATATGACGGGCTTCACGGCGGAGCGGCTAGGCCGCCGCTGGATTAGCGTCGAAATGAGCGGAGACTATGTAGCCGGGTCGCGGCTGAGATTCTTTGAATCAGAGGAGACTGTTGCGAAAGCGGGTTGAGCAAAAGGACTAACCAAAAAATGGTTAGTCCTTTTCTGTAATCACGCCCTGCCGCCACGATTGCGCAGCAACGTCAAATGGCGTGAAAAGCGCTCTTTCATATGTATGTGTGCTTGATTGAGCAGGCTTGCCTCTTCCGAGCTGACTTCACGGCCATCGCGGAGGGTGGCGATTGAATTCTCGAGTTGCAGAACGACCTCTTCGAGATTTGAGTCCATCTTGTCGAGCCGAGCATCCAGCTCGGCAGCGCTCAGGCCGTTGCTGATATTCCAAAACTTGGAAGCTTCAGCGAACGTCAACTCCTCGTTGCGACCCTCGCGAATCTTCTCGACCGCGGGAGTGTCGAGCAAACTATACATAAGATTGGCTAGCTTTTCCGATAGCGACGGGCTCTCGACCGCGTCGTCACTAGCCTCTTCGCGGAGCAAGCGCCGGACCACGCCGCGCCCTTCGCGGGTGAGCGAATACATCTTTTGGCCGACTTTGCTCAGCCAGCCTCGACGGGCCAGACCTTTCTCGCCCATGATGCTCGAAAGCACCTTGTTCGAGTCGGGGAATTGCTCGGCATAACCCTTGAGACCGAACGTGCGCGGATGATGCTGCCAGGCGCTGACAATGAGCGCCTCGGCGCTGAACGGCGATTGGCCGGCGTCTTCGAGGGAAGACGCGGCGATGAGAATTTTCTCGGGAAGCGTGTATTCAGCTACGGTACTCACTGCGGATACTCTCTTCAGGCGCCGGACACAGGTTAGAGGTAAACTCGATTCTCTCTCTAACGACCCATGTCCATCAATAGCCCTCAGAGAAGCATAAGCGAAGATCATCCACAGCGGACGTCACAATCGCTCCGATCGGAAGAAAATGCCCATAAATTCATGGTTTTCACACTCCTACCAAGCTTGTTGTTACAAAAAAGCATCAGCTGTCAAACAGCTGTCGGATTGCAGCTGGGAGCCCTTTCACTCGAGCGGCTCCGTCAGCTCGCACTTCATCATTTCGCCGATCAGCACCGTGGCGTAACTCCCGGCGGGAAGCGTGAAGGAAACCCGTACACCCTCGCCGTCAACGGTCGCGCTCAAGTCATCGACAAATACAAGATTGTGTCGCCGTGTGCCCTGCATCAGTTTGCCGAAACCGTGGAACGAATGCGGCGTCAAGCCGACCTTTTGCAGGATGGCCGCTTCGCGCTCCGCGGCTAGTTCGCGGGCGGGATACATCTTCTTGCCAAATATCGGTCCCGCTGGAACGATGTCGTGGGCGTTATAGCGCAATTGCTCGCGTTCGACGTCATCGGTGACGAACATTCCGCCTTGGGGCCAATGCGCCAGGACGTCGCCGGGGATGACGTTGGCCAACAAACCGTCTTTCATTCGGGCAGCGAGATAGTGGTTGAACAGGCCCGACTGCGCGGCGGACAGGGCCAGTTTCCTCAAAAACGGGTTGAGCCGTCGTGGCGGTTTGCCAGGCTCGGCCTGGAGTTGCTCGAATCCGAGTCGGAAGGTTTCGCCATCTCGACCGAAGCGCTGCGGACCATAGAAATTGGGCATGCCATTGCTGCGAAGCCGATCGACGATGGGACCAATTCGTTCTCTCGTCTCTGGTGCAGTATCGCGTATAAGGATTTTGAATCGATTGCCGTGCAGATGGCCCGGTTTGAGTTTATTGCTGTGTCGGGCAACTTCGAGCAGCCGAATCCCGTCGCCGTCGAGGTGACCAAGCAGAGGCTTGACTCGATCTGGGACCGAGACCATCTGGCGCGTGACGGCGTGACGATCTTTGAGTCCCGCGGTGCCGATTTCGCCGGAACCTATGTCGAGCCGTTGCGCGATCTGGCGGACGAAATACTCCGCGCCCATCGAGCGCTTCTCGATCCACAGATAGAGATACTCCCCTTCTCCGCTCGGCGGGTAGGCTGGGATTTCTTCCACTTCAAAATCTTCAGGGTGGACTTTGATTCGGCCGCCAATTCCGGGAAGATCGGCGGTGAGGAAAGGCGTCGGTGCGAGCGGCACAAATGACATGATCAAACCTGATACGGGTTTATGGCCCGACTACGGGGGCCGGTAGATTGAGTAGGGCGTGAGTTGCCTATGATAACGGACATGACCTCAACAAACATGCCGACCCAACATTTGGCAGATCAATTGGCTGTTGCGGCGCGCCGCCCAACGCGCTTGGGCGGGGCTGAAGCCGGCGGAGAGGTTGGTTCCGATCCGAGCACTTCGGCAACTCTTGGCAACGAGGACGGACGATATATGCAACGCCGTCGCCGCCGATCTCGGAAAGACGGCGAATGAAACGATAGCCGGAGAAGTGTTGCCTTTGGCGGACGCCTGTTTATTTTTAGAGCGCGAAGCCGACCGAATCCTGAAGCCAAGGCGCGTTCCGACGCGTCTTCGCCCACTTTGGCTTTATGGGCAGACGGATGTTATTCAACAGCGCCCGCGCGGTGTCATTGGCATCATTGGCACCTGGAATTATCCGCTTTTTCTCAACGGTGTGCAGATCGTCCAAGCGCTTACAGCCGGCAATGCGGTCTTGTGGAAACCATCCGAAGTTGCCCCACGCAGTGCCGGCGTCTTGGTCGACCTGCTGCGCCGCGCCGGTTTACCAAGCGACCTGTTCGGCGCTTTAGAGTCGACACGTGAGGCGGGACAGGTCTTAGCAAATGCGGCGATCGACCATCTGGTATTCACAGGAGCTGCGGCGACAGGTCGGCGTATCGCAGCTCGTCTGGGCGAGCGGCTTGTCAGCTCAACGATGGAGCTATCGGGATGCGATGCCATGTTTGTACTCGAAGATGGCGACGTGCAACTGGCAGCTCGCGCCGCGTGGTTCGGGGCCACCATGAATCGCGGACAAACATGTCTCGCCGTGCGGCGCTGCTTCGTCCAGCGATCGATTTACCAGGCTATGCTCGATGCGCTGCGGCCATTCGCAGAGCAGGCAAAGCCAGTGCGGCTTGCTTTGCCATTTCAGGTATTAGAAATCGACCGGCTCATCGCCGACGCTATCGCCGACGGCGCGAGCCTGCTCGTCGAGCGACTTATGGCGCCGACCGGTCACTGCACGCCTGCCGTCGTCGTGAACGCGCGCCCCGAGATGGCAATCTGCCGCGAAGCGTGGTTCGCGCCCGTTTTCGTGGTACTGCCTTACGACGACATCGAAGCCGCCCTGGAGATGAATGCCCGCTGCAGCTACGGCCTCGGCGCCTCGATTTTCACGCTAAATGTCGCAAGCGGTCGCGCCCTTGCGCCCAGGATTAATGCAGGCGCAGTTACGATAAACGATGTCGTCGTAGCGACCGCCCACCCAGCCACGCCGTTTGGCGGCGTCGGCGACAGCGGCTGGGGCAAAACACAGGGAGAAGCGGGATTGCTGGAAATGACAGTCGCGCAGGTAATCAGCAAGCGAGCAGGCACGTTTCGACCGCATTATGATATGGTCATAGGTCCGACCAAAGCGAGTGAACATGCGATGCTTCTCGGTTTACTGCAAAGCGGGCACTCGCCCACGTTTTGGGGACGAATGCGCGGCTGGTGGCGATTGTTACTCGCGATGATGCGAGGATGACAAGGGAGAATCACAATGAAAAAGGCCGGCGCCAAGGCTTCCAAGAAATCGCTCTATTCCGTCCACCCCGGAGTTGCCATGGTCCAAAAATGGCTCGCGGAGTTGCCGGAAAAGACAGGTCGCTCGCTGGAGCAATGGGTAAAACTCATCGAAAAATCGGGCCCGCCCGGAACCAAGGAACGGCGTGAATGGCTCAAGCAGGAGTACAAGCTGGGTACCAACTCCGCAATGTTCCTGGTCGACCGTTCCGAGGGCCGGGACAAGGGTGAGGAGGACTCGCCGGAAAACTATCTCAAGGCGGCTGTCAAATACGTCGACGAGATGTTCTCCGGCCCGAAGGCGGCGCTCCGGCCGATCTACGATGAGCTTTTGAAGGTCGGCCTGGCGCTCGCGCCGGACGTCAAGGTTTGCCCCTGCAAGAGCATCGTGCCGCTCTATCGCAACCACGTTTTCGCGCAGATCAAGCCGACGACCAGAACCCGCATCGATCTCGGCTTCGCTCTTAAAGGCGTGGAGGCGACGGCACGATTGATCGATACCGGCGGCGCGGCAAAAAACGATCGCATTACGCATCGGATCGGGATTACGTCAGTTGATGAGATTGACGATGAAGTGCACGACTGGTTGCGGGTCGCATATGACCGCGATGCATAATTCGTCTAGTCGCGAGCCGGTAGGCGAGCGCTGTTTGATGGCGCTATTTCAAAAAGCGCCGTCAAACAGCGCTCGGCTGACGCCTCGCGCCTAAACTTTTTTGTCGCATCACTTCTGCTGCGGTGTCATTTCGATGACCCATTTAACGAAATCGGTCATTGGCTGCTCGATGCCGAAGCGCTTCAGTTTGGAGGCGACTTGGCCCCGATGATAGGTCGAGTGATTGACGATGTGGCGCAGCACCGACCAAGGGGGCAACTCCGCGGTGAAGGTTCGGCGACGAAAGGTCATCGGTGTGGTCAGACGTTCCGGGGTTAGTGTCGGGAATACTTCGTCGAAAAGCTTGTACGCCCGCGCAAGTACCTTTTCCGAATCCGCGACGGTGGGCAGCTCGTCCTCGGTCGGAATTGGTTGATCCGGTGCGCGCGCCAGGCCGCGCAGCCAGCCCTCCGTAACCAGTGCGATATGCACAACCGTCGACCGAACGGAAGACCAACCCGGGAATGGCTCGGCGCCGTATTGTTCGAGCGTCAATTTGTGGCATGCGCTCAACACACGGTCGTTGGCCCAGCGATTAAATGCATAGAGCGAGACGAAATCGTCGTTCATGGGGTTACTCCGAGAGGTTTACCATAATTTAGACAACGCCAGCAAATTTTCGAGAGTAAAGACAAATACAGATAAAGAAGATCTATGAACGATATTTCCTCGTCCATTTCCGAACGGCTTCGCAGGTGGTTCAGTCGCGCTATCGAGGCAGGCGCTTCGGATCTGCATCTCATTGTCGGCTATCCGCCGGTCTTGCGCCTGCACGGCGACCTTATCGAGCTGAAGGAACCGCCGTTGTCGGAAGCTGACGGCCTGATGTTAGCGGACGCTCTCTGCCCGCCTGAGTCGCGCTCGCGCTTCGAAGAGTTGAAAAACCTCGACTTCTCCTTCGACTTCTCCCGCGATGGCCAGGTGAGCCGATTTCGAGCCAATATGTTTCACACCGGACGGCAGATGGGCGCGTGCCTGCGCGTCGTGCCGACGGAGATCCCCGACTTCGAATGGACCGGATTCCCGCTCGACCTCGCCAAGCGCCTTGCCTTTCAGCGCGACGGACTCGTCATCGTCACGGGCGCGACCGGCTCGGGTAAAACAACGACGTTGGCGATGATCGTCAACCTGCTCAATCAAAAAGGCGGCTATCGCATCATCACGGTTGAGGAACCGGTGGAATATGTCTATCCGCGCAGCGAATTCCGTGGTGACACAGCGCGAAGTAGGCAGCGATGTTCTATCGTTTGCCGACGGCTTGAAATACGGTCTACGGCAAGACCCAGACGTCATTCTCATTGGCGAAATACGCGATAAAGAGACGGCGCAAATGGCTCTTAGCGCCGCCGAGACCGGCCACCTCGTGTTCACTACTTTGCACACCCGCGATACCAAGGGAGCGATTACGCGATTTCCGGACCTGTTTCCTCAAGACGTGCAGCGCGATATTCGCGCTCAGCTTGCCATGAGCCTGCGCGCGATTGTCAGTCAACGGCTGCTGCCGGACCTGGAGAAAGGAAACAAACGTCATCTCGCGTTGGAGGTGATGTGGAACACCTACCCAATCGCCAGTGGCATTCGCACGGGAAAAGTAGAGAGCATTGACAACTACCTCCTGACCGGCCGTGACGAAGGGATGATCAGCTTCGATGAATCGGTGCGCCAGCTTCTCAAGGCGGAGCTGATTACGCGCGAAGTCGCCGAGCAGAATGTACGCGATGTTTCGTATTTGGGGCGGTGATGTGCGTTATCCAATCTTCTAACGGAGTGTCATCATCGTGCTTGTCGGGGACGGCCGGGTCCGTGGCAGTTTTTGCTTCGACTCGATCAACGAAACAGAAATTCCTTGTTGAGCTATCTCCGTAATCGCGTTACTCTACAGGTCATCCCGTCCGCTCTCCTCTCTCCAACGTGGAAGGACGATCTCATGAACCGCAGTCGTCGTGATTTTCTGGCTGACGTAGGCCGAGGCACTTTGATCGCCACCGTAGGCTCCGCTCTGGCGGCTGACCTGGGCCTTGCAAATGCGCACGGGGTCGGCGAAGGCCGCGATAAGGAACTCACATTTGGGAAATTGGAGCCGCTGGTTTGTTTCATGCAGGAGACGGCTCCAAATAAGCTGCTGCCGGCTCTCGTCGAGAAGTTGCAAGCAGGCACGAACCTCCAGGAGCTAGTCGCCGCCGCGGCACTGGCGAACGCTCGTACCTTCGGCGGCGAGGATTATGTCGGCTTCCACACTATGATGGCTCTGTCTCCGGCTTATCAGATGGCCAAGCAATTGCCAAAAGAGAAACAAGCATTGCCGGTCCTAAAAGTCCTCTACCGAAACACCAACCGCATTCAGGAGCATGGCGGCCGCAAAAGCGAGATACTTCATCCGGTGGTGCCGACCGCCGGTAATCAAACAGGCGAACACTTGCGTGATTTGGCCCGAGCAAAAAAGCTGAACGAGGCTGAAGGCATCCTGGCTTCAATTGCTCAAAGCGACGCCGACCGAGCGCTGGACGCCGTGTTGTACATGGTTGAAGATGCGACCGAAGTACACCGTGTTGTTATGCCCTATCGCGCCTGGGATCTGCTGCCGGTCGTCGGCAAGGAACATGCGAATACGATGCTGCGTCAGTCGGTGCATTACTGCGTGCAGAACGAGGATAACGCCGTGCGCCACTTTGGAGGCCTGCGCGAACTCCTGCCGAAACTTTTGGAGAGGTACAAGCTGCTCAATGGTCCGCCGACTAGCGAGGTGCATCGCCATCTCGACGACGACGAAATGGCAAAGCTGTCTGATACTATCTTCAAATCTTCGCCGAGCGATGCCGCAGGCGCCGTTGCCGAGGCACTGGCAAATGGGCGGTCGCCGACAGAACTGGGCGAAGTCATCGCGTTGGCCGCGAATCAACTCGTTTTGCGCGACAACGGCCGGCCTCAAGGTCAGACTGACAAGAACAAGCCGGTTGGCAGCATCCACGGCGATTCGATCGGCGTTCACGCTTGCGACTCCGCCAATGCTTGGCGCAACTTGGCTCAGGCCAGCAGCGGCCGAAACAAAGCCGCCTGCCTGATTCTGGGTGCCTACCAAGTGGCGTTGGATCGCGGCAACCGGGGCGGCGACTTCTTCAAATGGGAGCCCTACCCGCGCATGGACGCGCGAGCCAGCGTCAATGGTGTGGGCCGCGACACTCTTTTGAAAGAGACCGAAGGCGCAATCAAGGAGAAGAATCAGGCCCGGGCAGCGGCATTGGTAGGCGCGCTACGGTGAAATGGGATTGCCGGCACGACCGGTGTTGGACCTATTGCTTAGATACGCCGTCAGCGAGGATGGTGCTTTGCACGCCGAGAAGTATTATTGCACCGCGAGCGAGGAATTCGCGGCGGCGCGGCCGATTTTCCAATGGCGACAATTGGTGGCATTGGCGCGTGTCACGGCGAGTGCGTATGGCTATGCCGCGCCGGGATATAAGGATGCGTGTGATCTGTTGAAGGTTTGACAAGTTTTATATAGCCCCCGGCAAGCCGGGGGCTATATAAAGAACGTCTCAAGTCGTCGTTTTCTTCTCCCCCTTGGGATTCTTCACGTACATATCGAGCCAGGCGACCCAGCGGGCCCACAGGTCGAGCGTCGTCTCTTTCGCGATGGGGCCGTGGCCTTCATACGGGTACATATACAACGCCGCGGGTTTTCCGAGGCCGTCAAGGGCCATGAAGAGATGTTCGGCATTCATCGGGTTGGTGCCGACGTTGGCGTCCCACATGCCGTGGTACATGAGCAACGCCCCATTGACGCGATTGGCCCAAAGGAGAGGGGACATTTCCAGATAGGTCTCTCGCGCGTCCCAGAGTTGCCGGCGCTCGGACTGGAAACTCATCGACGTCAACGTGCGATTGTAGTTGCCGTCGCCGGCGATGCCGGCTTTGAAGAACGGCGTGTGGGCCAAAGCGTTGGCCGTGCTAAATGCTCCGTAGCTGTGACCGCCGCAGGCCAGACGATCGCGGTCGATGATGCCTTTTTTGTCGAGGTCGTCGATGGCGGCGGCAAGGCTGTTGCGGAGATCCGGAATATAGTTATCGTTCATCTTGCCCGCGGGGCCAACGATCGGCACGTCGGGTTCGACCACGGCGTAGCCCAGCAGCGTCAGCATGGTCATAGACCGCGGCGCCACCGGCGTGAAGCGATTGGCTCCGCCCGGACCGCCGCCGCCGCCTGTGCCTCGGCTAGCGCCTGCGTTGTAAGCGGCCTGGCTGGCGTATTCGCGCGGGTAGATCCAGAACAGCGCCGGCAGCTTGCCATTGTGCTTGGGCGGCGTCGTCACTTTGACCCAGAACTTGAAGCCATCGACGCGCGTCACCTGGAAACGTTCGACCTTGAGTTGGTGCGACCAGGGTGCTGGATCGACGTTATTCGTCAGCTTGGTCGATTTGCCGCTTTGTAACTCCGTCACGTAGGAATCGGGTACCACATCCTTGCTTTGACGGGTCGTGAAGACAAGCTTGACGTCGTTGCCGTCCACGGCATCGATCGTTTCCGATAGCTCGGCTTTGCCCTCAAAGATGCGCGTTTTCTTGCCGGTCTTGATGTTGATCTTGTCGAGGTATGGCTTGGGGCTGGCCGGCGCCATGCCGCCGCGAGCGCGATCTGTTCCCGAGATATAGACATCGCCGGTGCTGGAGACGCGGACGACCGCGACTTCGCCGCGACCCGAACGGGTCATCAGACTTTGGCCGGCAGCGCCGCCGCCCGCTCCGCCGCGACCGCCGCCAGCGCCCGGGCCGCGGCCGGGTTGCTGCTCGTCGTCGAAATCGTTCTCTGGTTCTTCGGTGACAGGCGTCGCCGGTGCCGCGACGGTGCCGCTCTTGAAAATGACATAAGGAGTTTTTGGATCTTTCAAGTCGATAGCCGTGATCTGGCGCTGGCTATCTACGGTCTGTGTCAAAAAGATCATGCCGCAATCTTCGGTGTATTGCACGCTCGTGATCCGATTTGGCGTCTCATAGACGACCTTGACGTCTTCAGGACGGTAGGGCGGCAGCCATTGATTGACGCGATCTTTCCGTGGTTCTTTGGAGTCTTTCTTGACAGGTTCCAGTTGCAGGAACGACATACCGACCCCATCAGGCCGCCAGGAGATGTCGCGCTTGGCGTCTGGATCGACCGGCTGACGAGGGCGCTGCGGCAAATCAGGGTCAACCGGCGGCTGGTCGGGCCCGGGCTGAGGCGCTGGATCCGTGGTCGGCGGCTGATCGGGATTCGTCGCCGTCATTGGCGTCGTTCCTTGAGCTGCCCCTTGACCGCCACGGCGACCGCCGCCCTGGGCTCCCGTTTGTGGTGCCGTTCCCGTTGCGGCAGCCAACGCCGTCGGTTGCGGCTCAGTGTTGCGCAGATTGCGATCGTTCATGACATAAAGGGCTTTGCCCTCGGTATTCCAGATCCCTTCCGTCGAGCCGAAGTTCGTGAATGGAACATAGTAGGAGAAGGGCTTCTTGATCGTGGCGACGCGGAATTGCGTCTCGCCGGGCGACATGCTGACGCTGCGGATCATATTCGGGCAGCCGATTTTGGTGACCTTGCCATCGCGGATGTCAATCAGAGCCAATTGCCCCGTAGCCAGGTGTTCGAGCAACTTCATGTCGTAGGGGGATTCGAGCAGATAGCGATAAGTCCGGGACGGGTTGTTGCCGCCGCGCGTCACACGCACTTTCGGGCCGGTTGACACCGCGTCTGGCTTGGGCACTTCGCGCTTGCCGTCATCGGGCAAAAGCACGGTTTGAATCTGCTTGCCATCTTTCGACCATTGAAACGACGTGGCTAACGTCGCCAGCACGGGCGTTAGTGTCACTTTGCGTGAAAATCCGGTCTCGGTGTCGGCGATGTATATATGGGTCGCGTCTTCAAAGTGAGCATAAAAGGCCAACATCGAGCCATCAGGAGACCAGACTGGATTGCTGACGCGCGCCTTTTCCGGAACCTGCACTTTCACCGTGCGCTTGTCGCCGTAATAGAAGAGCTCAAAGCCATCGGCACTGTTCACGTAGAGGCTGTGCGCGCGGCTGGCGCTGGCGTCGAACGACATTTCCGCGAGGTGAACGCAGGGTCGAGCCAGCCGAGCGAGCGGCGGCAGCCCATCTGTTTTGGTGATGAGAAACTTTTTGCCGTCCGGGCTGAGATTCGTCAGGGTGTGGTTATCGTTGCGCGTCGCCAATACGGCGTCGAGAATCTCCTTGGGCGGCGTGAGATAAGCCTCCGTCTTCAATGGCGGTGTTTCCTCGGCCACCACGACCGGCATCCAAACGAGAACCGCGACCAAAGCCACCAGCGCTCCCGGCGGCAGATATTGCGACAGCTGACGCAGCTTTCCCATAAAAACGACTCCCCCTCCGCGCGTTTAGGAACGAGCGGATTGACCGCATGCGCATCCTTGCTGCCAAATTGAATTCATCCAAGCGAAGGAATTAACTGTAATGGGGAGCAACCTGGCAATGCAAGGATCAAATGAGTGAATTGAGCAAAGATGAGAATGGCTCTCATAGATGTCATTAGCGAAAACGGGAGCCCTTGGGTGGGGCTGCATCTTGGTTTGTAGCAAAGCTGGTATCTTGGCGAGCTGCGAGCGTCAGCTCCCGGAGGGCGTTACAATCGGGCAGATTTTCTCCGGTCGCTTACTCTCCCGGCTCGCCAAAACCGGGAGAGTAAGCGACTGGCGACGGGTGCGCGGGTTTTCATTGTTTACGGCGAAGATTCAGCGAGGTTTGATTTCCTGTGCCGGCCGAGAGACCCCTGGCTGGCCCGGAATCGGGCTGAGGGCAAACGGACCACGCCATAGTTCACCAATCGACCAGGTCCCGAGAATGGTCCCTTCGCCGTCATACGAGCCGTTGTAGAAGACGCTATGGCGCATGCGGCCGGTGTATTGTTTGGTCATCGTCAAATTGCCGCGGTCATCGTAGGAACCCGTGAAAACGAACGGTCCGATGATGTCGTGACCTTCGCCCTCGATTTCTCCGTTGGCGAAGCGGAGAACCAAATCGCCCATCGGTTGGCGGCCCCACTCGAGTTGCTCCCACCAGCCGCGCCACGGTCCGGAACGATACATCGGTAGACCTCCGTAGCCTGCGTTCACGCGCGAGCCGGCTTCGGCGCGCATCCAATACTATAGTAACAGCCTGTTTCCTTGAGGCGCCTTGCCGCCGCTTGGTTCGCTGTTGGAATGTGTCCTTTGCGGAAGGAGTTCGGTGGTCGCTTTTACTGTCTTATTGTTTTTAGGCGCTGCGCTGGGCCATTTCGTTTGGATGATTGGCTGCCATAATTGGTGGTATGGTCAAAACCTGCCGCATCATGCGGGCAAATTCATACACCTGGTCTTCGCGAGCTTAATTCTGGCCGGACCAATCGGGTATTGGGCAGTATTTGGCTTCGATATATTCGCCGTTTTTGGATGGCCGCCCGAGACATGGTGGCAACCGCTCGTCGCGGCTTACGTCGTCTCGTGCTGGGCTGCGGGATTGGTCTGGCTGCCTTGGATTACGGCCCTTCGCGCGCTGCGCGGACTTCCGGCGGAAGTGACGTCAACTTCGTCTCGATTCGTCGATGTCGTCAAGGAGCTGGGCCATCGCCCCGAGGGACGTGGCAATGCGCCAGCTTCTGGCTCGTTTGCCGGGAAATCAGATCTTTCAGGTCGAGTTCGTTGAACGAACACTAGCGCTTCCGCGCCTGCCAATCGCCTGGGACGGCCTTACGATCCTGCACGTCAGCGATTTACATTTGTGCGGCACGCCAGACCGCGACTATTATCGCTTAATCCTGAAGCGTTGCGCCGCGTGGAATCCGGACATTGTCGCCTTCACCGGCGATTATGTGGATAGCCTTTATCATCATTCTTGGATTTTGCCGTCCGTTGGCTGGATCAAGACGGGCATCGCTGGCTACGCGATCCTCGGCAACCATGATTCCGGTACGATCCTGACGGCATTCGCCAACGGCTGACGAATCTTGGCTTCAACGTGTTGAAGAACAGTTGGCAGCAAATCGAAGTGCGTGGCGAGCCGCTCATTGTCATTGGCAATGAGTACCCTTGGGTTGCGCCGCCACCGGATTTGACGGGCTGCCCCGTCGGTCCGTTCCGGCTCTGCCTGAGCCATTCGCCGGACAACATCACCTGGCGCGGCGCCGGCGTCGATCTCATGCTTGCCGGCCATGTTCATGGCGGGCAAATTCGGTTTCCGCTAATCGGTTCCCTTCTTGTTCCGAGCAAGCTCGGCCGACGCTACGACTGCGGCACCTTTTCGGTGCCACCGACCGTGTTACACGTCAGCCGAGGTATGGGCGGCGATATTCCGGTGCGCTACGGCTGCCGACCCGAAGTGACGCTGTTAACGCTGAAGCGGGTCTAATGCGCAGTTCAGACTAATTTATTGGTGGCACAGACATTCCTGTCTGTGCAGCAAAAGGCCCATTCGGCGATTCCCGCACAGACAGGAATGTCTGTGCCACCAATAAATTAGTCTGGACGGCGCACTAGAAGCACCGGCCTCGAGTGCAAACTCAGTTCATTCAAAAGTCCACAAAGTCAACGAATCCCGGTCCTTCACGAACAACCGGTTGCCCGAAACGATTGGGTATGCCCACACCGGGGAGCTGGCAACCTTGATCTTTGCCAATTCCGAAAACGCGGTTTTGCTCGGCTTGAAAGCGATAAGATTGGTATCGTCTGAAAGACCAAGCAAGACCGGGCCGGCGTCGAGAACGGTGCCGCACGCGCCACGTCTCGCAGCATCCGTCCAGAGAACATCACCTGTTTTAGCGTCCATGCAATAAAGGTTGGTGGGCGCTGTGCGGGCCGATGAGGAGGAAAACCCAAAAAGCAGCCCATCCTTTAGGACGGGCGTGTTGTAGATGCCGGCGGGTGATTTCGTTTGTTTCCAAAGTTCCTTGGCCTTGAACGCTTCGCCGACTTTCTCGACTTTGAAGGCAACCGTGCCGGCGTTTGGTCCCGAGCAGATAACAGTGTCGCCATCGACGATCGGGGTGCCGCTGTTGTAGGACGCTTTGAACGGCATTTTCCATAATTCCTTGCCGTCCACTGTGCCGACGCTAACGATGAAATTCGCTCCCGTCAGAGTCACAATCTGCTTGGTCCCGGCCACGTCCATCAGGGCGGGGGAACCATAGGACGGACCGTCAGCACCAGTCCATTTCCATTTTTCAGCGCCGGTAGCGAGGTCGTAAGCGACGATCTCACCGTTGGAATTGCCGCCGATGTAGACGATACACCTGCCATCGACGATGATCGGCGAGAAGGAAATAAAGAAACGCGGGTGAGCATTTGTATCTTTCCGCCACAGCTCTTTACCGCTTGCCGCATCGAAGCAGCAAAGAACGCCCGACACGCCGAAGGTGCAGACTTTGCCGTCGGCCACAGCCGGTGTACTGCGCGGTCCCGCATGAACTCCGCCACCTGCTCCCGTCGCCGGGGGCGTCGCATATTTGTTGATCCAGACATCTTTGCCGGTAGCGGCGTCGACGCAGCGAACGACTTCCTCACCACCCTGTCGCGTCAACAAGTACAGCTTGTCGGCCACGAGAACCGGCGAAGCGTCTCCTTCGCCGACTGTGACCTTCCACTTTTGCTTGAGTTCCTTCGGCCAAGCCTTTGGTTCGACGAAGCCGACGACCTTGTTATCCCGATTGGGCCCACGCCACTGCGGCCAATCTTGCGCCTGAACGGCCGCCGCGCCGAGCAGGCGCAACAAACGAACAATGCTGATCTCAAATGTAAGTTTTTCATGAGGTTCCGGTCCCTTGAGACTGACGTGATGAGCCGATCGTATCGATAATAACACCAAAGCGTGTCGGATGTATCGTTTCATCCGCCGATACGACGAGCTTGTTGAATCTCCAGGACACTTCGTGTACGATCTTGTCACAACCCGCCGCTACGCGAATGGAGATCACCTTCGTGAAAGCCAGCTGCCTGCTTCTTCTTTTTTGCATCGTGACATTCGGAACCGTTCAACCCGCCCAGGCCGACGGGCCGGATGCGCGGCATCGAATTCTTCGAGCAGAAGATTCGGCCTTTGTTCCTCGAACATTGCAATAGCTGCCATTCGGAGGACGCTCGGAAAGCCAAGAAATTAAAAGGCGGCCTCATTCTTGATACGGCCGCCGGCATTGGCAAGGGCGGTGAGACCGGTGCGCTCCTGGTGCCCGGAAAGCCGTTAGAAAGTTTGCTTGTCAAAGCGCTGCGCTACGATGAACTAAAGATGCCGCCAAAGGGCAAACTACCTGAAAAGGCTATCTCTGAGGTCGAAACTTGGATCGCAATGGGTGCGCCAACGCCTGGCGACGCCCCGTCGAAACAGCAGAAAACAGTCGTCGATTGGGACAAGGAACGCCTTTATTGGGCCTTCCAGACGCCGTTGAAACATCCGAAACCCAGCGTGAATGACCCAAGCTGGCCCAAGGCGGATTTAGATTATTTCATACTTGCCGACCTGGAAAAGCGCGGGCTAAAGCCGGTGCGGGCGGCGAGCAAGCTCGAATTAATCCGCCGCGCGACATTTGACCTCATTGGCTTGCCGCCGACGCCGGAAGAAATCGATGCCTTCCTCGCAGATGAATCCAGCGAGGCCTTTGCCAAGGTAATCGATCGTCTGCTGGCGTCGCCCGCTTATGGCGAGCGCTGGGGCCGCTATTGGCTCGACATCGCCCGCTACGCTGACGATCAGGCGCTCGCCGTTGCTAAGCCATTGCCTCATGCCTCGCGCTATCGCGATTGGGTCATCAAGGCTTTCAATGACGACTTGCCTTACGATCAGTTTTTGCGGCTTCAACTTGCCGGCGATTTGATGGCGGAACCGGCTAACGATCCAGTCGCGCGCCTCGGCGGGCTCGGCTTTCAAGGCTTGGGCGCGGAATATCACAAAGGCAACTTCGCCGCTCAAGTGATGGCCGACGAACTCGATGACCGCGTTGACACACTTACACGTGGCCTTCTTGGCCTGACCGTTGCCTGCGCCCGTTGTCACGACCACAAGTACGATCCCATTCCGACGCGCGATTATTATTCCTTGGCGTCGGCGTACCAGGGCGCGAACATGGTCGAAGTGCCGCTGGCGTCCGATTCTAAAGTCAAGCTTTTTTCGGAATGGTCCAACGAGAAAAAACGCCAAGAATCCGGTCTCACGCAATGGCAACAGGAGCGCGGCAAAGCGATAACGCAGCAAGCGATTAAGGATCTAAGACAATACCTCCTGACGTCGTACCGCATCCGCTATATGCGCGACAGTAAAATGCCCTGCGACGAAGCTGCCATCGCTAAAGACGAAGGGCTTCGTCCGCTCTTCCTGAAGCGGTTTCTAGCCTTCCTGGAACCTGGCAATTCGAAAGCTGTGCCGGCCGCACTGATTTCGTGGCGGGCTGCGGCGGACAAGGCGTTGTCAGCGAAATGTTCCACAATTCCCTATGAACCTATCAAATTAGCCAATGACCTTCGAGTTTCCTCAAATGCGGATAGCACGGCCAAGAAATTTTGGCTGAGTCCGCAAAGTCCATTTTTTGTCGACATCAAGGATATTGTGAGCGTTCTCGACGGGAACGAACTGTTTGAATACAGCGAACGCAAAACAAAGTTGGATCGACACGTCCAATCGGCGCCGCCGGCGCTACCGTTGAGTCACGGTGTCAAAGGCGGCGGCCAGGCGATGCGCGTCCACATTCGCGGTCGCGTCGAGACGCTTGGCGAAGAGGCGCCGCCGGGCTTCTTGCAGATCTTACGGCCCGGCGCTGACTCGAAGCCCAACAAGTTTACGCGCCTCGAACTCGCCCAAGCCATCGCGACCAAGAACAATCCGTTGACGGCACGCGTCTTCGTCAATCGCGTTTGGCAACACCATTTTGGGCGCGGCATCGTCGCCACGCCGAGCAATTTCGGCAAGCTCGGCGATAAGCCGACGCATCCGGAGTTACTGGACACTCTCACCGTCCACTTCATTGAGTCGGGATGGTCGCTCAAGACGCTGCATCGCGAACTCATGCTCTCGTCCACATATCGATTGAGTAGCGACAATCAAAAAGAGAACCTGGCCCAGGATCCCGAAAACCGATACTTTTGGCGCATGTCGCCGCATCGGCTCGACATCGAAGCATGGCGCGACAGTCTGCTCGCTGTGTCCGGCAGACTCGATCGCAGCCTCGGCGGCCCATCGCTTGATCCGAGTAGTCCGACAAATGTTCGCCGCACCATTTATGGCCTAGTGAGCCGGTCGGTGGCAAATTCGATGTTGACGACCTTTGACTTTCCGGACGCCAATGTCTCCAGCGCGCAACGCAACGTGACTACGGTGCCGCAGCAACAATTGTTCATCCTCAATAGCGGGTTTATCATCGACTGTGCCAGGGCGTTTGCAGCCCGCGTAGAGAAAGCCGCGCCTACGGATGCACAACGTATCGACATCGCATTTCGCCTGACCTTTGGCCGAACGCCTACCGCGAAGGAAAAAGAAATTGGCTTGGACTTTCTCCGCACGGCTTCGACAACCGAGAAGTTAACGCCGTGGCAGCAATACGCCCAAGCCTTGTTGGCGACGAATGAGTTTACTTGGGTCGAGTAGACCGAAAGTTTAGCCGCGAGTCGTCAGGCGAGCGCCGTTTGATAGCGCAATCAAACAGCGCTCGCCTGACGACTCGCGGCTAAACGGTCCCTGTTCCTACGAGGCCGATATGGCGATAAACCAACAGATCTCACGCCGCGAAATGCTGACGAAATACGGCACCGGCCTCGGCATGCTTGGCCTCGCCGGAATTCTCAACGACTCCGCGACGGGCGACGAAGGTTCCGCAGCGCCGGCCAATCCGCTGGCGCCCAAGTCGCCGCACTTCCAGCCCAAGGCCAAGCGCATCATTCATCTTTACATGAACGGCGGACCCTCGCAGGTTGATACCTTTGACCCAAAGCCTGCTCTCGCTAAATTTGAAGGCCAGCGGCCGATGAGCATTGCCTCGCTCAAGACCGAAAATGGCACCGGTGGCCTACGGCCGTCGCCCTTCAGATTTTTACGCTCCGGCAAGTCCGGCTTGCCCGTAAGCGAGATTTTTTCTGAGGTCGCTGAGTGCGCCGACGATCTGTGCGTCATTCGCTCGATGCATACCAACGTGCCCAATCATGAGCCTTCGATGTTCATGATGAACACCGGCAACGTCCAATCGATTCGGCCGAGCTATGGTTCATGGCTGCTCTATGGCCTCGGCACCGTCAATCAAAATCTGCCGGGATACATCGTCCTTGGCAATGGCCGACCTGTGAACGGCGCCTCGAACTGGAGCAATCGTTTCCTACCTGGCATTTATCAAGGCACACATCTCGATCTGCCGGCGAATTTCCAGCCGCGCGACGTCATTCCACATCTAGCGAACACCTCGCTGTCGCTCGACGCGCAGCGTCATCAGCTTGACCTGATTCAAAAGATGAACTCGCTCCAAGTTGAGCGTCGCGGCCATGAAGCGGTGCTCGATGCCCGAATCGAATCGTTCGAGATGGCATTTCGAATGCAGGCTGCCGCTCCGGAAGCGTTTGACGTTCGGCGCGAGCCGGATCGTGTCCGCGAAATGTATGGCCTCGGCACCAACAAAGGCGATCCCGTCTTCGCCACCAACTGCCTCCTCGCCCGCCGGCTGGTCGAGCGTGGCGTACGGGTCGTGCAGATTTACACGGGCAATTTTCAGCCTTGGGACACCCACTCGAATAGCGATACCGAGCATCGGTCGCTCGCCAACCGGGTCGATCGCCCGATCGCGGCGTTACTCAAAGACCTAAAGCAACGCGGGCTTCTCGACGAAACGCTGGTGCTCTGGAGCGGCGAGTTTGGCCGAACGCCGGCCGCACAAGGAACCGGCCGCGACCATAATCATTGGGGTTTCTCCGCTTGGCTCGCGGGCGGCGGCGTCAAAGGGGGCATGGCCTACGGCGCTACCGACGAATTCGGTTATCGCGCTGTCGACAACAAAGTCCATGTCCACGACCTCCATGCCACGATGCTGCATCTGATGGGAATCGATCACGAAAAATTGACTTATCGGTATAGCGGCCGGGATTTCCGCCTGACCGATGTCGAGGGCCAAGTGATCAAAGAGATTATCGCCTAAGGAACGCGCATTCAAGGAATCCAAAATGACAGCCACACTCGCGCTCATGCTTGTGCTTTGTGCCGACACTTCGGACGAATCGGCTTTGGCCGAAGAAAAAGCGATCCGCCAGGTATTGGACGATCAGGTGATCGCATGGGACAAAGGCGATCTCGAAGGATTTATGAAAGGATATTGGGCCTCCGACAAGTTGACGTTTTTCTCCGGCAAGGACAAAACGGCCGGCTGGAAGGTCGACGCTGGAGCGCTATCAAAAGAAATACAAATCGGAAGGCAAGGAGATGGGCAAATTGACTTTCTCCGATCTCGAAGTCACGGTCCTCGGCGCCGACAGCGCTGTGGTCAAAGGGCGCTGGCAACTGGATTACGGCAAAGACAAAGATAAGCCAGGAGGCTTGTACACGCTGATCTTCAAGAAGCTGCCCGAAGGCTGGCGGATCGTGCATGACCACACGTCTGGATAATAATTTCTCAAGGACTCGCCCGACTCAACGCCGCGACAATGACGCGCCTCGCTCCGGCTGCGCGTAAAGCTCGGGCGGCTTCGCTGGACGTGTATCCGGTCGTCATCACATCATCGACCAATAAGACGCTCAATCCCTTCAAAGCCGCTTTTTTCCCAGCACGAAAGGCGCCGTGCACATTATCCCGGCGGCCCTTGGCGCTTTGGATCGTTTGGCTCGGAGTGTAACGTACACGTTCGAGCCAGCCTTGTTGACAGGGTAGACCGAGCATGGCGCCAAGTCCGAGCGCCAGTGCCGCGCTCTGGTTGTAGCCGCGCTTCCAACGCCGCCACCAATGGAGCGGCACAGGAATGATTACGTCGATCCCGAATTCCAGGAAGCGCTCTCGGTCACGCTCGGCCCAAGTCTCTCCCATGATTTCGGCGAGCCCTTCGCCACTGTGATGCTTCATTTGGAGAACAGCGTCGCGTAACACACCCTCGTAAATGCCGAACCGCATTGCCGCCTCAAAGGCAAATGGCTCTTTACGGCACGTCGGGCAACGACCATCGGTGACCCCATACGGACCAACGGTTATCGCGCAGCGCGGACAAGCTGCGGCGGAATCGGCTCGCAAATAAATACTGCATGGTTCGCAAAAGTGAATTTGATGATCTACGAGGGACCGGGTGCAAATCGCGCAGAGGGGTGGATAAAGGATGTGAAGCAAGCCGCGCCAAAATTCGCGGCCCGCTTGCGGCAAACCTGCGAACCAATTCAAGCGGCGCGCCCTGAACGTTGCATGGCGCTTGCTTTCGCTAACAACGCCTCCGGCGCTTCGTCCGGCAGCACCAACACATCGCGACTGATAAAATACGAATGCTCCAACGCATATCTGCCGCGAAGTACCGAATGACTGCACGTATCCGTCAGCGCGAGCCACGCTGAACCGGGAGAAAAGCTCCACAAGCGCTTGGCCCCGCGTTCTTGAAATGCCTCATTCTTTTTGAGGTAATCATGGAAACGGAGCATAAAGCTGTCATAGGCCGTGCGCCGTGGCTTGCCTGGGCGAAACAGGTTAAGCATTGTTGTACTGACAGTCTCAATCCAGCCTGTCACATGACGTCCGGGTAAGCCGGCCTCGGTGCCGTACCGTTCGAGCAGCTTGGCGAATGGGTCGGATGTGACCCAAATGCGCGGCTCCGTCGGATTGATATTGGCGAAAACACGCAAAATCCGATCACCACGCGAGGGCCGGTTCGGAAAGGCGTCGACGTGGAGGAGATCGTTGCGAGCGTTCATGCGCAAGCGGCGCGTCGCTTCTTCCTGGGGTCGGTAGCTTACGCGATCCGGTTTGCAACCTTCGGCATAGTGGGAGAGAAAGGCACGAACCCACTTGGTCACACTCGCGGCGAAACTGACCAGGATCGAGCGCAAGCGCTCGGCTTGGGCCTCGTCTTGGCGGACGAAGCCTGATGTTTTGCCAGTCTGCGGATCAAAACTGATATTCTTGTGGCGGAAGTTCCCTAACTCTTGTTGCAGCAGAAAGGCATGGTCGTCGCCGGTGGGCAGTTCGAAAGGGCAAGACGGAAAGTAGACGACCTGGCCACGTTCCAGTTGCTGTTCCGGCGTCGACGTTTCGTCGAACTGAGTCCCTTTCAGATCCATAGCCAAGCCCTCTAATATCGACCTGCTCCCAACCTGACCAGCGAAAGCAGACCTCGCCCTATACCCGGCATTTCGCCCGGAAACAAGGCGATTTGGATTTGCGGAGAGCCTTCCGAATTTGAAAGTGGCGGAGGCGACTGGGCGCGCGGACCGAGATGCAAAAAAACTGCATCACGTTTGCATCTCGGTCCCGTTCTCTAAACGCTTGGTATTATGGATCTTCTATCTACACACAGACCCGAGATGCAAACAAATCCACAGTCATCCCCCTTGCACACTGGTCTACGTCAACGCGGCCGCATTCCGGCGAATGCGGCAACACTTCTAGAGTAGTCGCGCTACACCGTTCACTCTCGTCTTACGAACCGTCTTGACATAGATCAGCTAAGATGCGACGTTTGCGACCCGAATGGCCGTCGCGGCTTTACAGGCGATTCGCCAAACTTGCTTTGGCAAACTAGGCGATTTCGACGCAACTTGCGAGGTCTGGTAATCCGATGAAGAGAGGGTAAGGCTAACGATCATGGGCGTTCAACGGATCTAGGAGGTTATGGTGGTCTAGGTGCTGTGCGTGAAGGGGATAACTTTTCACGGAAAGATACAGAATTTAGCCCATCGGCAGGAACTACAGTTGAGTACGCAACTTAGAGCAATCCGGTACCTTTTATTCACGTTGACAGGCCCAGTAGGGTGGATATAATCCTAATGAGTGGCAAGATTGGCAATCCTTCCTCTCCATCTTTGTCTGGACCCCTATCGAACGAAGAGAGTGGCTTTCTGCCACGACAAGTACGTAAGCGAGTCTCCGCGTCCGGTCTCTCCGACCCGGACACAAAGACACCTAACGCCGAGATGAGGCGGATTGTCTGAACGCGCCACCTTGCGCCGCAAGGCATCGGTACGCGCCGAGCGCCGTAATGCACGACGGCAGGGACTAGAGGCAGATCACGGACGATATCGGCTTTCGGGTGGACCCACGGAACCACACCCAAAGAGCCACACTCGTGCGACTGGCCGCGCCAGGAAGGGATGGATAGACGCATGAAGACTGTATTCACGACCGGCGAGGCCGCCAAGATCTGTAAGGTAAGCCAGCAAACCATCATCCGTTGCTTTGACAACGGTCAACTCAAAGGTTTTCGCGTGCCTGGCTCACGCTTTCGCCGTATTCCACGCGAATCGCTCTACCGATTCATGAAAGACAACGGCATTCCGACCGACGCTCTCGAAAGCGGCAAGCGGAAAGTGCTGCTGGTCGACGACGATCTAGACCTCGTCGAGTTGATGAGCAAGGTTTTGGACGAGGATGGACGCTTTGAAGTCCGAATTGCCTCGAACGGCTTCGACGCGGGCATGATGGTAAAAGAATATCGTCCCGACGTCATCGTACTGGACGTCATGCTCCCGGACATCAACGGCAAAGAAGTTTGCCATCGCGTTCGCGCCGACGCATCGCTCGAAGATGTGCGAATTTTGTGCATCTCCGGCATGATCGAAGAAGACAAAATCCAGGAGCTGCGCTTGTCGGGCGCGGACGATTTCTTGAACAAGCCATTTGAGATCGATCTCTTGATCGATCGCATGTGCGCGTTGCTGGACATCGAAGCCGCTTCCACATTAACGGCTTGAAATGTCTCGTAAATCTCACAGGTCCAGGCGCGAACGCGGAATCACTAAACGACGCTACGTTCGCGCCTGAGGCTGGTGGGTATGGAAAGGAGTCCATGCCGTGAGGGAATCTGCCGAGCGGGACCGCGCCGTGCCCGTCCCGGCCAGTGCCGCGGATCGAGAAGAAACTCTCTCTTCCCTTGCCTGGCTTGTGCCGAGCGCCTCTTCGCTTACGGTTCTCTGTCGCCCAATCACCCCGGCCACGTGGGAATCAATTCGTTACGATCCGGGCGCGGTGCTCTTGGCCGCGCGTCATGGCGCGGGTGGCTTACCTTGGTCGATTGCCTCCCTCAGTGATCCGAGGCTCCTCGAATCTAGTTTGCGCGACCTCGAATCTCCGAACTCCACTTACGTAGACTGGAGCGCACCGGCGTCTCGGCCGATTTACCAATTTGCATTGCGCTGCGCACACACAGCCCAGGGTCTGGCTGCGCGCCATGGCTGCTGCGATCCGGAGGCGGCCTGGGTCGGTGGTTTGCTTGCCCCGCTTGGATGGCTGGCGGCGTGCGCTGTCGAGGCGAATCCATTAAAAGCAACTTATGCGGCTGATCTCGGTCGTCGGCTGGCCCGTCGCTGGTGCTTGCCGAGTTGGCTCCTATCTTTGATCAGCCACCTCGATTTGCCAGCGTCGATAGAAATGGACGAGGTCGAACCGGACCTGCTGCATTGCGTGCAGACAGCGGTGGCGAGCATTTGCTTAAAAAACATCGACCTCGGCTTGGTGCCGGCTGACGTTGCCGAGATCGCGGTTCGAGCCCTTAACGTGTCATTTCCACTAGATTTGCCGGAGCCACCCCTGCCTCCAGCTTGCATTTGGCAGGAGCCGGCAAATCAGCCGTTGCTGCACGATTTGCTTCTGGCGACGGCCGAGAATAGGCGACTTCGGGGCACGGCTCTTCATCGTAGTCTGGAGCAAGAAAACGATACGTTGCACGCCGCGCTACGGCAGCAGGTGCGAACAGAATCCGATCGGTTGCGTTCAGCAAAGTTAACCTCACTCGCTGAGTTCGCCGCGGGAGCGGGGCATGAAATTAACAACCCGCTTGCCGTGATTTCGGGCCAGGCCCAGTATTTATTGGGCCACGGTGAAGAATGGTTCGATGGCGAGGCCGACGCCGCCCGCAAGGCTTTGCAAACAATCGTCAGCCAATCAAAACGAATTCACGGCGTCCTCCGCGATCTGATGCAGTTCGCACGTCCAGCAGCGCCGCGGCCTGAGGCTTTTGATCTACCCGAACTGTTTGGCGAAGTTACTGAAGCCCTACGTGAAGTGATCGACAGCCGACGTACTCGAATCGAAATCGACGCGCCAACGCGCTTTCGCGTAGTTGCGGACCTCGAACAAACGCGGCAGATTCTTTTGCGCTTGCTTCGCAACGCTGTAGAGGCCTCGCCGATCGATGGCTGGGCGCGAATCAGGCTGCTTCCTTCAGAATCCGGGTCCGACGTCAAAATTCAGATCGAAGACAACGGGCCTGGGCCTGATGAGTCGCAGCGGCAACATCTATTTGACCCGTTTTATTCGGGCCGTTCGGCTGGCCGAGGACGCGGGCTCGGTTTGCCGATCGCGTGGCGGCTGGCTCGGCTACAGCAAGGTGACGTACACCTCGAATCGATTCAGCCCACTCGGTTCGTTTTCCGCTTACCGCGCCGTGAGGAGTCGCCGTCTCTTTTGCGCGCTGCAACTGCTCTGAGCAAGGGCGCCTGATTCAGGTGCCTGCCTCCCAAACGGAAGTTAGGGCGGCACCTTTCCAACGTGCCAATGCGGCATCTCGATCAGGACGCAAAGGCTAGCCGAAAAGTCGCATCCCCCTCCTGTAATGTCACTCCCGGCAAGTAGAAAACGTGCGGCCACAAAAGGTCCCGGACAAAACCTTATCCAGATTTGCCCTGTACGACTGGATTTCGCAAAACTCCCAAGCCATCGATTTCGACTTCGCAGACGTCGCCTGGCTTTAACCATACCGGCGGTTTACGTGCCATGCCGACTCCAGGCGGAGTCCCCGTAAAAATCAGGTCGCCGACTTGAAGCGTGGCGAACTGGGACACGTAGGAGATAATTTGGGCTGGATTGAAGATCATCTGCTTCGTGTTGCTATCTTGCATCGTTTCGCCATTGAGCCGAAATTGAATGCGCAAATCCGAGGGGTTTAGGCCCTCATCGGCCGTCACAAGGACAGGCCCGACCGGCGCGAAAGTGTCAAACGATTTGCCTGCGAGCCATTGCTTGCCATCCTTCCGCAGCTGCCAATCACGGGCCGACACGTCGTTGCCGATGGTGTAGCCGGCTACATACTTCATAGCGTCGGCCTCTTTGATAAATCGGCCTGTTTTACCTATGACTAGGACGAGTTCAGCCTCGTAGTCGACCTCATTGGAAACGGGCGGTAAAACAATCGGCGTGTCAGGACCAATTAATGCCGTTGAGAATTTGCTGAAAATGACGGGCTCAGTTGGAATCGCCGCGCCGCTCTCCTCGGCATGGTCACGATAATTGAGGCCGACGCAAATAACTTTACTAGGATCCGGTACGGGAGCGAGGACGGTGGTTCGGGACGCTGGATGACGTACACTCCCGCGCCGGGCAATTGATTCCAAGGCGGCATGAACCAGTCCTGGCCCACCTTCGAGTAAGCCACGCACCGACATCGGCAAGGAGGCGTCCGTCGCATTCAATTCGATGTAATTGCTGCCTTGCAGCAATGCGGCGCGCGGGCCGTTCGCAGTCTGGATGGTGGCGAGGCGCATTTCGGTGTACCCTCCGCATTTCAGGATTTGGACAAAACAGAGGCTTAATGCAGGACGACTTGGCGAATCGGCCGTGATTTATGAGCAAATTATGAGTTAGCTCTGTTGTAGCAGTGACAAGCGCTTCGCACCACAAATTTTCCGTAAAGAGATTGAGCCTATGAACGAGGCGCCCGGGTCTACGCCTCTCGCCGGCGCTTCCCGGGATGGGCAATCTGGGCAGTGTCGGCGACCTCATCCCCCGCTTGACTGCCCTTTTTCGGCGGGGAGATACAAAGTATACTGGAGCGTTATTGGTCGCCGGTTTGCCGCGTCTTTTTGCGGGAGAAGTGCCGTGTTTGTCGCCTGTTCCGCGCTCTGTTTCGGTCGCCAGACGCTTGACGAAGCACTGAGGACAATCTCAGAACTTCAGTTCAACAAGTTCGATATCGACATCCACGAAACGGGCAATCATTTGAAGCCCTCAGAGGTCGTAGCCGACGTCAACGCCGCAGCTGCGCGGTTGCGTTACGGGCCCGGCTTGGCCCCCTGCGCATTTTCCGTCCAGATAGACGCGCCCGATGCAGCTGAATACCAAAAGCAATTTCAAGCGATCTGCCATCTAGCCCGCATTAGCGCGGTTCCACTTGTCAGCATTCCAGCCGCATCAGTTGGCTCGCCGTTGGAATCGGAAACCGCACGTCTTAAAAAACTGTCGACGATTGCCCAAGCCGAAGGCGTCGTTCTCACTGTGCCGACCGTTACGGGTACTCTTACGGAAACACCGGACCATGCGGTGGAGTTGTGCGAACTTGTCCCCGGGCTTGGATTGACGCTCGACCCGAGCCATTACATAACGGGACCTCACCAAGGGCAAAGCTACGACCAAGTTTTTCCCTATGTGCGGCATGTTCAGCTGCGCGACACCGGCCGGAAGCCGGATCAATTTCAGGTCCGTGTCGGGCAGGGCGAAATCGAATACGGGCGGATTATCACGCAGCTAGCCCGCCATCGCTACAACCGAATCTTGAGTGTCGATATCCGCGATATTCCGGATCCGCCATTTCCGCTTATTCCCGAAGTGCGCAAACTAAAGTATTTGCTTGAGAGTCTGGTCTAAGAGTTTCTGGCTGCACGTTTCCAACGTGGCTATGCGTTGTCTTTTTGGGAATTTGATTTGTTCTCGACGCCGCCGCGTCCGGACCCCGTCGCTTTTCGGCACGCTGAAAACGTGCCGCCACAGCTCATTTGGACAGGTGCCTAGCACATCGTTACGCCGCTGGAATTGAAATCAAGTCTCGCAAACAGCCGCAAATACGCTGCCTGTCCAATCTCTTTATTAAGCGTCTTTGGCGAATATGCCGATAAAGCACAAAGTCCACCGGTCTGGAGACGCCCGTGCTATATCGGATCGCATTGCTCGCTTTGATCGGATTAATTGAGGGTACGCCAGTTTATGGGCAGGAATCTTCTCTAGGCCATGCAGTTTTCGAAGCCGCGCAACCTGCCGCGACCGGACCGACCTCGACGGCTGTCGATGGCTCAATTTCGCTGAATGCGGCAGAAGTGGCCGCACCTTCGCAAACGACCGCCGCGTCCCCCACGCCGCCTGAACGTTGGTTTTTGATGAAGGAGCTTCAGGGAACCTGGCCTGGCTTCTTATTAGACGGCAATCGCATGCAGATTTCAGGTTGGACAGACGCTTCCTTCACCGCAAGCTCCGATGAGCGCAGCAACCTACCAATGGGATTTAATTATCGAGCGGACAAATCCCTTATTCAACAAAATTGGTTGCGGATCGAGCAGTCGGTGGTGACGAGCGGTACCACGGAGCCGACGTTTGGCTTTCGCGCTGACACGATCCTCCCTGGTGCGGATTATCGCTTCACGCTGCCGCGCGGGATAGCAAATGGTCAGTTGACTGACGATAATGGCAACCCCCGTTTATATGGCGTGGACCCGATCCAGTTTTACGGCGAAGCCTACGTTCCAACAATAGGCCGAGGCCTTGATATCAAGGTCGGTCGCTTCTTCGCCCAGTATGGGGTAGAGGACATTGATGCTCCCAGCAGCGCCCTTTTTTCCCATACTTATACCTTCATATACGACCCATTCACGCACGCGGGGGTTTTGGCGACGCTCAAGCTTACGGATTCGCTATCGGTGCAAGCCGGCCTGGTCCTGGGCAGCGACGTGTTTATTGATCCAGCAGACGAGCTTACATTTATCGGCAGTGTGAAGTGGACAACGGCGGACAATCGCGATGCCATAGAACTTTCGGTGATCGTGGGCCCGGGTCGCTATAACCAAAGTCGAGATTTCAATAACCCGGAAATCTTCGATCTGGTCTATACGCACAAGTTTAATCCGAGACTAGATTACTCCTTCGAGTCGCTCGTTGGCTTTGAGACAAACGTGACAGGCATTGGCACGGCCAATTGGTTCGGCATTCTCGATTATCTGACTTATGATTTCACACCTCGGCTAAGTGGAACGACTCGTTTTGAGATTTTGACGACGCCCAGGGGCAGCGCACGGGATTTGAAGGCATATACGCGGCTTTGACCGCGGGCCTTTCGTTTCGCCCGCTTGATGCCATTCACATCCGACCGGAACTGCGCTACGACTACAACAACGATTCCGCTCAGTTCGATCATAAGCACGGCTTGTTTACCGCCGCGACCGACGTGATCGTGCGCTGGTAATATAAGGCACGCCGAATTTAAAAGTGGAGTACGAAGATTATGAAGGCCTTACTGTTAGGCATTGGCGGCGCATTGCTTCTGGTCAGCGTTTCTGTTGGCGGCGATGCACCGACAGCGCCGGTGCCGACGATTAAATTGCTCGACCGTCATGGCCATGTCATGCCACATCGGCAAGGATTCGAGCACACCGGAGGCGGCAACATAGACGTCGCCCAACCAACTGCCGACACGCTAATCATCACCATGAGCGGCGTCGCCGTCGCTGGTGCTCATCCTTGTAAAGACTCGATCGCCGTGATGGATTTTGATCTGACGCAATGCTTTGAAATCGCCTTGGAAAAGCCGGAAAAGAAAAAGCTGAGCCTTTCGGCGGAGGCGCGCGTAATTGGGCTGCTACGAAGTCACACGAAAAAGGGAGTCACGCAAGAGGCCGGCGCGTCGGCATTGGTAAGTTCCGGAACGACAGAGCTTTTGACTATCTCGGCTCCGGCACATTCCGTGTGCGGCGGCGAGAACCTGTCGATCAACGATCGAGCGGCGCCCGTCAGTTCGTCAGTAAACGTCGGCAATTACGTGTTACATCAGACGTTTCATGTTTCCGCCAATCAAGATCGCAGTCTATTCCCATCGAAGGCCGCGTCTTCGGAGTTCGCTCCGGACCCTGCTCTCGATCCGTTATGGATCAGCTACTCTGAGCCGTTTCATGGAGCGACCAAGAAAGATTTTGGCTTCCAAGTGACGCTCAAGGTCGCCCTGGATTAAGGAGCCTGCGCCCGAAGGTCAGGCTCCACGAATGCCGCGACTATTGGCCCAGGCCGCCGTTCAAAGCACGTTGTTGTAACGCCGCGATCTGTTGCTGCAACAGCAATAATTGCTGAACCTGTGCAGGCGTAAAGAGGTTGCCCGTCAAGCTCGCCTGATTTTGTAACAGGAGTAGCTGCTGCTGGTAGCTCACAAGCTGCTGCAATTGCAAAGCGGCTTGTTGGTTTTGCACCGTCGCGGCCTGTTGTAACTGCAAAGTCGAAAATTGCGGCTGCTGCGATGCAATGAGTTGTTGTTGAGCCAAGGTCGTTTGCAATTGACGCTGTTGCAAAAGGGCTTGGTTGGACGTTCGCGAGTTGTTAGGCTGGCGCGTTTGACTTGTGGTTGACATCCGGCTGCCGGCGCACATTCCCGTCGACTGGGCGTGGAGCGGACTCGAAGAAAGAACCAATCCGACCGCAATGACACCGAAGACCTTGACGCTGAATGACATGACCTACTCCGTAGATGTGACATGGTGCGTCAGATAGCCAGTATCCCACACCTTCAGCACGAAGGCAGCCGCGGCGGCGCGTTGAGGAGAGGTGAACAACCGCGACGCTGGCTGGAGAACACGGCTATCTGTTCTGTATAATAATCGTAAAGCCCTACGTCTCGCGGAGTCAAGGACCTTTGGCGTCGGCGGTTCGTCAATTTACAATCTTTACGCGGCCGAATCGACCTGTCGAATGCAGAATCTAAGACATGCGTCCTTGTATCTCCACGTTGCGCCGTTTCTTGCACTTGGGACAAAAGAAATGCGCTTTCATCATTCCATTAATAATTTTCATTGAGTTTGAAAACGAATCCTCATGCCCGCAGGTGGTGCATTTCTTTTTGTACCGAACGCTAGTTCCGTCTTGGCCTACGATTACGGCGCCCTTGCCGGGAACGGTGCGCCGCTTTTTATTCTCGGGCGGTCTCGAATCGATTTTGGTCGGTGCCGGACTGACCGCTATTTGATCGAGTAAGACGCTACCGGGCGCTAACTCAGTCATGCCCGTGGGTAAATCTGTTTCCTCGACAATAATTTGCGCATCGGAAATTGGTTTTACATACATGGGGAGCAGAAGGGCGTCGCCGGGATCGACTTCGACAAACGACTTTTCGGCGGGCGATGCGTCAATTTGAACGACGGCGGCTGGCGGGATTTCCGGCACGACTAAGAGTACGACAGGAAACAAGTTCTTGACGTCGCCAGCCAGGATTCCCGTTTCGGCGCCCTCTTTCCAAACCGTGTCGGAGGGAAGGATCTGTCCGGCGACCGCGAAACTTTTCATCGCGAGCCCCGAGAAAGGCCCAAGTTTCTTGTCGTCATGCTCGTAATAAAAACGGTCGGCCATCGGAATCTCTTGTTTAGGCCGCTTGGGAATTAAGCGGAAAATTCGGGCTGGAGCACCCGGCAATGAACCAATCATAGCCGACAGACATGGCGAAACCTAAACAAATGCGACAAATCTTGTTCATTTCCCCATTTTTAGTCGCATGCGCACTTGCTAAATTTTCGCCATCGGTCTATGATCTTAGTGTTCTTGGGTCCTGTAACGCATTCCGGCGGTGATGACTTTTTCAGCTATCCCTTCCAATTGCCAATTCCTCGTCCCAGGTCACAAGCTATATTTTTGGCTTTTCATGTGACGGCATCAGCCCGCTTTGGGCCTCGCTCTTGTTGCGTGATTTTCTTTGAAGGAGGCCCACGTGGCTAAGAAACTGTACGTCGGCAACTTGTCTTACGGCATGACCGACACCGATCTCCAAAACCTGTTCCAACCGCATGGCAATGTCCAGTCGGCACAGGTGATCATGGACCGCGACACTGGTCGCTCGAAAGGCTTCGGCTTTGTCGAGATGAACAGCGGCGACGAGGCGACCGCGGCGATCAACGCCTTAAACGGCCAAGACATCAACGGCCGCGCCTTGACGGTCAACGAAGCGCGCCCTCGTGAAGAGCGAAGCGATCGTTCTTCGAGCAGCAGTCGCCCGCACTCCGGCGGCGGCAACCGCTACTAAGATGTTTCCAAGAGCCGGGAGCGTCAGCGACCGGAGTGCATTAGACAAACTCTAAGGCGCTCCGGTCGCTCGAGCTCCCGGCTCTTGAAACTTCCCGCTCAATGCACCAACGTATTTTACACCAACCAGCCCGATTAGGTGGGACGATGATGGTACGCTTTGCTGTCGGCGAGCAGGTCGTGATCCGTTATGGAAAACAGCAGGGCCAAAAGGCCACGATCATCACCAATCAAAATTCAGACGTTTACAAAGTCAAAGTCGAGGACGGAACGGTGCTGTTTTTCAGCAGTAAGGGCCTCGAAAAAGGGAAGTAATCCCGTTTTCAACGGCCACGCCGTTCAATTCCGAAAGCAAAACAATATGACCGCGAAGATTACGCTCCAGGAGAGGGAGAAGCAGCTTCAAGCCCTACTTGCTACAGCTGCGGGTAAAGAGGAGCTTCAACAACTTAGCTCTCAGTATTCCGAAAAAACCGGTCGCTTGCGGCCCGCCAAAGCCTCGGTCATTACCGCGATCCTGGTTTTCGAACGGGAGCACGGCATTATCGAAGGCTGATTTCGCGCCACCGCCGCTCTGTCATTTCCTTGCCGTTTCAAATTTCACTTTGCCTTTGCCTACCCTCTTGCAGTTCGCCCAGCGAGCCGCGAAAATGCTCGCACAGAGGCATCCATTTTCTTTGGAACGAGGAGAACGTTGCATGAAAGACCTTTGCTGCGCAGTGCTAGCGCTAACATTGCTTGGAGCGATCGGGTTGAGCCAGGCACAAGCGCAAGAACCGGCCATGAAGTTTTTGGCCGAATCGATATTCCTGGCGAATGGCGATGTGACGCGGGCAGGCGGATTCGAGCAACGCGGAGGGAAGTGGTACGCGATGACCGAGCGCGGCTCGAGAAGCGAGATAGTTTTCGAATTTCGCGCTGGACGAATGCACATGGTCGCCCCGGACTGGGCCGGCCTCAAAGGCGAGCTGGAGCTTTTGGACCACACCATTCGGTGGAACGACGGCACGACTTGGATTTCGGCCAGCAGCCCGTATATGCGGAAGTATTACGTCGATGGACGGCGCGCCTTGGTCGCTCGGTTAGGAGTCGATGGCCATGAACCCTATGCCATGAATGAGAAGGGCGACAAAACGCGCATCCGCTGGCTTTCCGCAACGGAATTCGAGGCTTTGGATTGGAAGGTTAAGGGGACGCTACGGCTCAATTCCGAGCATATGCGCGACGGTATCGCCTTCGATAACGGCACGTTCTGGTGTGCCAACTGGTTCACTGCGGTGTTCTACGTTGAAGACAAGACTCCAGCGATCAAAGGCCTCGCGGGCAAGCCTATCGTTATCAACGAACGAGGCATGATCTCACGCATGCGTTGGAACTCGACGACCGAGGTCACCGCGCTCGATTGGGACAACCTTACCGGCGTCATCACCGACCGCGGCGTCGCTTGGCGCAATGGGACGTTTTGGTCTTTCAATCCGCCGGGACAATAAACCGGCCAGGAAATTCAGACATTTTGTCGTAGCGACTTGGCTTACGCGATGTTACGATGCCTCGACGTGAGGACTCTTCCGGTCTGTTAAAGCATCTTCTTGGAAGGAGGGTTTTGTCATGAAGCGTGGTTTGGCCCTGCTTACAACCGCCTTGATCCTGACGGTGTCGCTGATTGCCGCTCCCGTGAAAGACGTCAGCCCGTTTACACCGATTGACCTCAAGGCGCATATCAACGTCAAGCACAAAGATAATTTGCATTCCGAGAGATACCCTAACAACAACCTCGCGACGCTGCCGACCGGAAAACAGAAATGGGCCGATGTCGAATTCTTCGTCGGCGACGGCGTCATGCAGCTGGGTAGCGCCACAGTCGAAGCCAAGCCCGAAAAGATCGAAGGCATCAAGGTCGACCGCACATTTCAAAAGCTGCATATCGTCCAAGCGTGTGGCTATAGCGTTCCCGAGGAAATGGTCATCGGCAAATACGTCCTGACCTATGACGATAAGTCGCAGGTTGAGATCAACATCGTTTACGGTCAGGACGTGGTCGATTGGTGGGCGTATCCCGGCCAAAAGGATCCGACCAAGAGTAAACTCGTTTGGGAAGGTGAAAACGAAGCCTCGAAAGGCTTTGAGGCTAAGATTAAACTGTTTATGACGACCTGGGAAAACCCGCATCCCAAAAAGAAAGTCGTGGAGATTGCGTTCGTCGCGACGGCAATGGATACCGGTGTTGCTCCGTTTTGCGTGGCGATCACGGCGGAAGAGAAATAAGCGCACGAAATTTCCCCCAACCGGGAACTTTCGCACATTGTGCGTCGTCGAAGTTAACATCGGGCCCGCAAAATACAGGCTCCCCAACAGTTAATCCTTGACAGAAGTCGCGCATCAGGCGACATTTCTTTAATAGTGTCCATTAAGAATGCAATAATCGGACCGCGTTCGGTCCTTGGCGTGCGAGGGGAATTCCATGAGCGGGATGAATCGGCGTCATTTTCTAAGCCATGTCGCGGGCGCGTCGGCTATGGCGTTGCCGGGAATGCAATTCCTCAACGGCGTTCGTGCCGCTCAGGAAGACCTCAAAAAACAAAACAAAAGCCTCATCATCATGTGGATGGGCGGTGGCCCGAGCCACATGGATCTCTGGGACCTGAAGCTCGGCGAGCAGACCGGTGGCGAGTTCAAGCCGATTAAAACGACCGCACCTGGTATCGAGATCTCCGAAGTTCTGCCGACCGTTGCCTCGCAGTTCAAGTATCTCAACGTAATCCGCTCGCTCGTTACGAATGAAGGCAGCCACGAGCGCGGCACGACGCTGATGAACACGGGCCGACAGCCGAGCCCGGTTGTGCAATACCCGGCTGTCGGGGCAATCGCATCGTCGGAGTTGACGGACAAGAATTTGGCGCTTCCTGGCTTTATCGGAGTCGGCGGCACAGCCCAACGCATCGGGCCGGGCTTCCTCGGTATGACTTATGCGCCGTTCACTGTCCAGAATGCTGGTCAACCGCCGCAAAACATCAAGGCTCATACGAGCCTCGGTTCTGGCGAAGAGCAAAACGAACGTCTCCATCGGCGGCAGCGTCTTTTCTGGACGCTGGAAGATCAGTTCGCCGAAGGCAGCTTGCCGCACATGAAAACTGTGGCCGATCGTGAAGCGGCCGGCAGCGCGGCGCAAGCTCACGCGGCAATCTACAAAAAAGGCTTTGACCTCACCGTTTCTAAACTCCGCGACGTCTTTGAAGTTGCCAAAGAGCCGCGCAGCGTCATCGATTCCTATGGTGGCATGGGGAATGGCTTCGGCATGGGCTGCCTGCTGGCGCGCCGATTAGTCGAAAAGGGCGTCAGCTGTGTCGAAGTCGATCTCGGCGGTTGGGACAATCACGCCAATATCTTCAACGCCATCAAAGGCAACGGCACCAACATGGGCAACGGCGGCCGCCTCGACAAAGGCATGGGCGCGCTTGTCAAGGACCTCGTCGATCGCGGAATGTGGAAGAACACAGTCGTCCTATGGATGGGCGAATTCGGTCGCACTCCGCGCATCAATCAAAATACAGGGCGCGACCACTGGGCGCGTTGCTGGTCGGTGGTCCTCGGCGGTGGCGCTCTCAAGGGCGGCCACGCTTTTGGCTCGACGAGCAAGGACGGCATGGATGTCAAAGACAACCCCGTCAAAATCGGCGACTTGTTCGCCACTGTCTATAAAGCGATGGGCCTCGACCCCGCAAAGAAGATTCGCGACAACCTTGGCCGGCCCGGTCCGATAGCCGATGGCGAGCCAATCGCTCAGCTGTTCTAAGAGGAACAGCAAGGAATCCCACCTCCACGGGGTAGTGCCGTAGCTCGAACTTGCGGCGCTATCCCGTGTTTTTGTTGTATCCCGTCGTCTGAGTATCGGTACTGTCAATTTTTGCGATCACTCACCAGCCCAAGCGCACTGCGCCGGGTTATTTATGTCCAAACCCCGCGCTTGCGCTTGGGGCTGGTGAGTCTTTCCTCTCTTTTAGGGTTGCTTTCGCCTCACGCCAAATTCACGTAAACCGTCTTCACCTCCGTGTACAGCTGAAGAGCGTACTCCCCGAGTTCGCGGCCGATGCCGCTCATTTTGAAGCCGCCGAACGGGGCTGCGGCGTCAAAGACGTCGTAGCAATTAACCCACACGGTTCCGGCTCGGAGACTGTTTGCCAGGCGATGAGCCTTACCGATGTCGCGCGTCCACACGGCGGCGGCGAGGCCATAAAACGTTTGATTGCCGCGGCGCACCACCTCTTCGATATCCTTGAATCGCAGAATGTTCATAACGGGGCCAAAGATTTCCTCTTTGGCGATTTTCATTTCGTCTTTTACGTCGCCAAAGACCGTCGGCTCGATGAAGTAGCCGCGCTCGCCGATGCGTTTCCCGCCGGCGAGAAGTTTGGCCCCCTCGGTTTTGCCGGCGTCGATATAGCCCATGATGCGATCGCATTGCTCCTGTGAAATCTGTGGCCCTTGCGTGACGTCGGGATCGAACGGGTCGCCGACCTTTTGGTTTTTGGCCTTCTTGACGAGGCGTTCGACGAAATTGTTGTAAACCTTGTCCTCGACGAATAGTCGGCTGCCGGCGCAGCAGCATTGGCCTTGATTGAAAAACAGCCCGAAATAAGCTCCTTCGACAGCGGCGTCGAGATCCGCATCGGCGAAGACGACGTTGGGACTTTTGCCCCCGAGTTCCAAGCTGACGCGTTTGAGGTTGCTCTTGGCCGCGGCCTCCATGATGATCTGGCCGGTCGAACCCTCGCCGGTGAAGGCGACTTTATCGACGTCCTTATGCCCGCTCAGAGCGGCCCCAGCAGTCGGCCCATATCCAGGGATGACATTTAGAACACCATCGGGAAAACCGACTTCTTGCGCCAGGGCCGCGACTCGCAATGCAGTCAACGGTGTTTGCTCCGCCGGCTTCAGGACGACGGTGCAGCCCATCGCCAAAGCCGGTCCCCATTTCCATGCCTGCATCAGGAGCGGAAAGTTCCAGGGGATGATCTGCCCGACCACGCCGACGGGCTCGTGCTTGGTGTAGCAAAAGAAATTTCCCTCGACGGGAATCGTCTTACCGTGATTCTTGTCGGCCCAGCCGGCGTAGTAGCGGTAACATTTGACGGTGAGAGCAAGATCGGCGTTGAGGGCATCTTTGTATGGCTTGCCGTTATCAAGAGATTCGAGAGCGGCTAACTCTTCCTTGTGTGCTTCGATTTTGTCCGCTAACTTGAGGAGCAGCCGGCCGCGCTCGGCGCCGCTCATCTTCGACCACGGGCCGGTTTCAAACGCCTGTCGTGCGGCTTTTACCGCGAGGTCGACGTCGGCCTTGTCTCCCTCAGCGACCTGGCAGATGGTCTGGCCGGTCGCGGGGTTTACCGTGGCAAAGGTCTTGCCCGAGACACTGTCGAGCCATCTGCCACCGATGAAAAGCGGCTGGTCCTTGACCTGCGGAGCCTGAACGGTGCGTGGCTTGGGTGCGGTTGCGGTTGCCATGGAGAGTCGCTCCTTGCCTAGAGAATGAGGGCGATACGGAAAATCGTTTCGATGGGCCGAATTGTCTCACTGACGTGAAAGATAGTCAAGAAACGTGGATGTAAAAGGCTATCCGCAGGTCATGGCCCGAAATAGCTGGGCTCCAGCGCGTATGAAGCTTATTCGGAGGATCGAGACGTAGCTTCGCGCCGATCTCTGATGTTTCGGCTGTCCCACGAACCAAACTACACCGTGTCCTACCACCGGTGCGAGCGATTCGCCACCCGCGAAGATGCCCTTCGGGATAAAATCCAGAATTGAACTCTGCTCCGCTTTGCGAAAGTCCGAATTTGCGCGTTACTTCTTCTTCATCAGCGCATCGTTCGCCTGATCGGCGTCTTTGCGGATCTCGTTAAGTAGCTTGGCAACATCAATGAGCAATCCCAACTGCTCGCGGTCCTCCGGGCTCTCATTCGGTTTCAAGCTCTCCTTCTTGTCCTTCATCTTCTGCCCGTAGGTGTCGATTTCCTGAATGAATTTGGGCAGGAAAAATCGATCTTCGGACCGCTTTAGTTCTTCGACCGCGTCTTTGATTTCCCTGGTCTGTGCCTTGACTTCGGCCGGCGTGAGGCCGGGGAACGTCTTCGTTAGAAACTCGCGGGCATTGCTATGAGCGGGGCTTTTCGGCTCCCACCAGTCCTTGAGCTTTTTCGTTTTTTGCCCGAGCTTTGCGAAAAGTTCTTTGTCGAAAGGGTCAGGCTCTTTCATCAGCAGTTTTTCGTAGATCGAGATCGCCGTCCCGATGTCGGCCGCCTCTTCAGCGATTTCGCCATCCTTGAGCATCTGGAGCCAACGTTTGCGCTCCGGAGAGTTTTCTTGCCTCTCGATCTCCTGCAAGCTATCGATGAATTTAATAACCTCCGCGGAACTCTTTTCAATTTCGGTGAGCCGTTTGAAATCCGAATCGAAATCCACCGGCCGTTTGGCTTCGCGCAGCTTTTTGCCTATTTCGTTCCCTCTTTTACGCGAGTCGGATACCTCATTGCGGAGGCGATCAAGGTATCTCTTGGCGCTCTCGAGGGCTTCGGTGCGGCTTTCCGCCTTGGTCGCCATCTGTGTCAGCTCGACGAATTTGTTCGCCTGCATCTGTTTTAATCGATCGATCCCGCGCCGCCAGTCGTCGCGTTCCAAGGTGAGTATGAGCCCTTCCTCCTTGGTAACATTGACCAAGATGTCCACATAGTCATCGTCGAGGATCTCGACGGGTACAAGAGCTTCAGGAGTTGTCTTGATCCGGACAAAAGCGACATGTTCGTAGCTGCCCCCCTTTGTTGACGAATCGAAGACGCCGGTTTCCGCGCGGGCGATACCCTTTACAGGCGACGTCGATTCCTGGAAGCCATTGGGGCTGACGCCAACGTCGATCGATTCGGTGAGAGGCAAGGCGCCGCCCTCCTCTCCGCGTTGCGAGATACGTATCTTGAGCGGGCCCACGGTCGTGCCGAGTTTCAGACAGCGATAGCCCTGCGGGGGTTCCGATCGGAGCGGGTGTCGATGGTAAAGCATACAAATACAGGTTCCCGAGCCTTCAGCCGGCGCTTCGGTGACGCGCAGCAAGGCCCAAGGTTCGCGCGTGCCCGGAGTGCCGTCGGCCTGGATCGGCACGAGGGCGAAGACTTCCTTCTCTTTGACCCAGCGATTCATCGGCACGCCGAGGCCGCCACCCTTGAGTTCGACTTTGACTGGATTTTTGTCGTTGATCGATCGAGTGACCACGGTCCCGACCACGCCGAAATCACGATATACCAAGGTGGTCGCCATCTTGGAGACGACATCCGGCGCGCGAGTGTGATCGGTCCGAACGGGACTCCATAACCCGGTCATGCCGTCGAACTGCCGGGCCTGTATTTCGTACTGCCCTTTGACATAGCGGATGAGAACGAAATGCGTCTTGGGCATAGTGGGATCGCGCACGGGATCCAACGTGCTCAAGCCCTTCTCCATAGCCGCCGCCACGGCTGCCTCCGGCTTGACGATTTGCACATGAGCCAGCTCGCCAACGGCTTCTTGCAACCAGTCACTCAGTTCGCGTTGCAGGCGATCGACGAACACCTCCGTCAGGAGGCGATGATATTCGACATGGAGTACAACTTTGAGTTCATAGCGTTCCTTGGACTGCGGGTCGGCGGCAGCCGAGGAAAGTGAACAGAATCCCAAAACACACAAAGCCGACAGGACAAAACGGCGAAGCATATTTATGACTCCGAAGAGTGGCGGAGCTTATCGAGATCACGGAAGAAATGGGGATATGTCTTGGCGACGCAAGCCGGGTTCTTGATGACGACGCCCGGCACGCGCAAACCAATTAAGGCCAAGCTCATGGCCATCCGATGGTCATTGTACGTGTCGACCGCGGTTCCTCGCAAGACCCGCGGCACAATCGTCAGGCCGTCGGGCCGCTCCTCGACCTCAGCGCCGAGGCGTCGTAGCTCACTGACCAAGGCCGTTATCCGATCGGTTTCTTTGTGCCGAATATGAGCGACATTGCGGATCTTGGTTGGCCCTTCAGCGAAACAGGCGACGGCGGCGAGCGTCATTACGGTATCGCTAATGTCGTTCATATCGACATCGATGCCGTGCAGCGGGCCGCCTTTGACAGCGATGTTGCCCTGCGTGCGGTTGACTGTGCAGCCCATCTCTTCAAGAAGGTCGACGAAACGGACGTCGCCCTGATGGCTCTTGGTCGTCACGCCTTCGACCGTCACTTCGCCGCCGGTGATTGCCGCTGCGCCCCAGAAATAGCTGGCTGTCGAGGCATCCGGCTCAATGTTGTAATGCTCGACCTCAGCGGGCTTTTGCATCCCCGAGACGTGATAGGTTCCCGGTGCGGGATGATTGACGAGCAGACGCCAATCCTTCATCATCCGCTCGGTTAAGACGACATAAGGCTCGGAGACCAATTCGCCTTCGACGGTGATGGTGACGTCCGAGTTCGCATAAGGCGCGGCAAGGAGCACTGCGCGAGGAATTGACTGCTGACGTCACCCTTGAGCTTGACCGTGCCGCCGCGCAAGCCCTGCGTGCGGATCAGGACCGGCGGACATCCCGTACCCATTTCGCTCCGCGCGGTGACATCGAGCTGTCGCAACGCATTTAACAGATCTTCAATGGGCCTTTCGCGCATCCGTTCCACGCCGTCAATGCGATATTCGCCGACGCCGATGCTGACGAGGGCCGTCAAAAAACGCATACTCGTGCCCGAATTGCCAACGAAGAGCGATGCGCGTTTGGCGGGAATTCGACTATACAAAGGCCCTTCGGGCGTCGGGCGAACGATGAAGATTTCGCGCTTGGTCCAGTCCGGGCGAACCTCGAATCCAAGACGCTGGAGCGAATCGATCATCACCTCGGTATCTTCGCAATGCAGCGCGCCGCTCAAGCGGCAGCCGAACGGTGCGTCGGCCAAAGCCGCGAGCACGAGCGCTCGATTGGTGATGCTCTTCGACCCGGGCACACGACAGATGGCATGAGGCGGATGCGCAAACGGCTCGATCTCTAGTTGGTCCGGATACGTCGGATTAGAATCCGGCATGTGTTTCACTCTCGTAAGTGACGCGCATCAAAAACAGGCCCTGAGCCGGTGCCGTCGGTCCGGCCTGCGTGCGATCGCCGGCTTCGAGGATGGTGGCCACCTGAGTGATAGGCCAATAACCCCGCCCGATGTTGATGAGCGTGCCCGTGATCGCCCGCACCATATTGTACAGGAAGCCGTCCGCCTCTACATCGATCCAGATCCAGTCGCCGAAGCGATTGACGGCAAGATGCGTGATTGTGCGGATACTACTGGCTCGATTGGGCCAATGCGTCTCGAAGCAACGAAAGTCATGCGTGCCGACGAGGCAACGAGCTGCCTCGGTCATCGCCCGCGCATCGAGCCGATGCCGTGAATGATGGCAATATTTCCTCATAAAGAGATCTGGTATAGCGCCGTCGTGCAGCGCGTAGCGATAAAGCTTCCGCACCGCGTGCCGGTTGGCGTCGAAGTTCTCCGGAACTTCAATCGCATCGCGCACAATCAGATCGTCCGGCAGCAGCGCGTTGCTCGCGCAGAATCGCAGCCGGATCGAGCTTAGTTTCGCTCTGAAAGTTTACGACTTGCCCGACGGCGTGAACGCCGGTGTCGGTCCGGCCGCTCGCATTGACGCGGATTGGCTCGTGTGTGAATTGCGAGAGTGTTTCTTCGAGCGTCTGCTGCACCGTGCGGCGATTTGGCTGCGACTGCCAACCGTAAAAGGCTGTGCCATCGTAGCTGAGAGTGAGCTTGAAATTACGCACGACGTCCCCGACCAGTTTACCCTCCGCCCTTCATCCGATCACTTCCCTAACCATCCCCGTTGCACTAGCACCTCCGCAATCTGCACCGCATTCGTCGCGGCGCCCTTCCGCAGATTGTCCGCCACAACCCAGATATTCAATCCATGCGGCACCGTCGGATCGCGTCGTATCCGGCCAACGAAAACTTCGTCCTTGCCTTCGCAATAGAGCGCCAGCGGCACTTCGCCTTTGCTCGGATCATCGAGCAAAATAATGCCCGGCGCGCGACGCAGTGCCTCGCGGGCCTGCTCGACGGAGATCGGGCGATGAAACTCGAGATTGATCGCTTCGGAATGGCCCACACGCACGGGCACGCGCACCGTTGTCGGCGAGACGAGGATGCTCGAGTCTCCCATGATCTTTTGCGTCTCCGCGATCATCTTGGACTCTTCCTCGGAATAACCATCCGATTCGAGTTTCCAGTCGTGCGGCAGGACGTTGTTCGCCAGCTGAGCCGCATGAACACGGACAGTCGGCATTGTATGCCCTCGACCGATCGCCTCGATTTGACTATCAAGCTCGCTCAGGGCATTCGCCCCTTTGCCCGATGAAGCCTGATAGGTCGAGACGACGATGCGCTTGATCTTGGCGAAATCATGCAATGGCTTGAGAGCCACGACCATCTGCGTCGTCGAGCAATTCGGCGTTGAGACAATCCTCTTGGGAAGACGGCTCATCACCTCCGCATTGACCTCGGGAACGACCAGCGGCACATCGGGGTCCATACGCCACGCACTCGATTTGTCGATGACGACCGCGCCCGCCTTCGCCGCCAACGGCGCGAACTCTCGGCTCACCGACGCCGGCAAGCTGAAGAAAACCAGATCGATGCCAACGAACGAATCCGCTCGCAATGGCTCGACGATGTAGTCCTTACCTTTGAACGTGATCGATTTACCGGCGCTGCGCTCGGAAGCCAGGAATTTCCAGGCGCGTGCAGGAAACGCTCGTTCCGTCAGCACTCGCCGCAACACCTCGCCGACAACACCAGTCGCACCGACCACCGCAACGCTTGGCAACACCGCTAAAGTCCTCACCATTGGAGCAGGAAACAGTAATCGACGTCGTAAGTATCGACTGAAAAGGTAGGATTGGCAAGGGCGCGAAAAGGTTCAGTGAAGGCGGGGCGAGACCGTACCTTTATCATAAACCCGCGGCACAGCGCGACGGCGAAAACATAGAGCTGTGGGCAGCCACGCATCGGCACCTTCGGCCAATCAGCGTACCCTGTAGATCCAGAAATCACTTCGGCTTCACAATCTCCAGCGTCACCTTATCCGCGATAAATGTTCTCTCGCCGCCGTTGAAGCGGATTTTGACTTTACGCATGATGCCGTGGCCGCTCACTTCGACGATGCGGCCGGCGCCGTAGGTGCCATGCTTGACGAGCATCCCTTCGACATACGGCGATGTCGTCGACGGGTTCGAGGCCACCGGCGGCGGCAGCGGGCGGATGCCCGCTTCGCGCCAGCCCTCGACGGCTGAGGAACCGCCGCTGCGCCACGAATCGAGCGTGCGGCCGGCCATCGATGCCGAGGCGGAGTGGTCGATCCAGTTGACGTCTCGGGGCAGCTCCTCAAGGAACATGCTCGGAACGGCGTACAGCGTGTTGCCACGGAAATCGCGTAGGCGGGCGTGGCAGAGATGGAGTTCCTCGCGGGCGCGCGTCATGCCCACGAAGGCGAGTCGGCGCTCTTCCTCGACCTCTTCCTCACGACCCAGGCTACGCTCGTGCGGCAGCAATCCCTGTTCGAGCGCCAACAAGAAAACGACGGGAAATTCCAACCCCTTGGCGGCATGCATGGTCATGATCGAGACGCAGTCCTGACGCTCGTCCCAGCCATCGGTGTCGCTGGCAAGCGTGACGTTTTCCAGGAAGTCGCCGACGGTTCGCCTCGAATCCTCGGCGGCGAATTGCTTGGCCGCGGTGATCAATTCCTCGATGTTGGCGAGGCGGTCCTCGTCCTCATCGTTCTTGCTGTCCATCAAGGCAAGCCGATAGCCGCTGCGATCGAGCACAAGGCGGATGACTTCATCGGGCGGATGATCGATCAGCTTCGTCAGGTCGTACATCATGCGGGCGAATTCGTCAATTGCCTTGGCCGCCTTGCCTTTGAGCATCGGAATCTTGGCCACCTGCGAAGCGGCTTCGAGCAGGCTCAGCTCAAATTTATTGGCATGGTTACGCAGGTGTTCGAGCGAGACTTTGCCGACGCCGCGCGCCGGTTCATTGATGACGCGGAGGAAGGAGAGTTCATCGCGCGGATTGACGAGCAGCCGCAGGTACGCCATGACGTCGCGGTTTTCCTTGCGGTCGAAGAACGCCAGGCCTTTGACGATCTGAAAAGGCACACGATGTTTGACGAAGGCCGTTTCCAGGCCGCGCGTCAGAGCGTTGATGCGTAGAAAGATGGCGAAATCGCGGTAGGCCCGTTTACCGGAGCGCACGGCGTCGAGGATGTGCCTGGCGACTCCTTCGGCTTCTTCGACGCCGGATTCAAAGACCTGCACCGTCACCGGATTGCCGTCCGCGTTATCAGTGATCAGGTCCTTGGGCTTGCGCTGCTTATTGTGGGCGATCAGGCTGCTGGCCGCGGCCAGAATCGCTTTGGTACTGCGATAGTTGGTGCTGAGCGTCAGGACGCGAGCGCCGGGAAAATCGCGCTCGAAGTCCAGAATGTTGCGGATGTCGGAGCCACGAAATTTGTAAATCGACTGATCCGGATCGCCGACGACGCAGAGATTGGGCTCGGTGATCGAAAGGCCGCGCGCGATGGCGTATTGAGCCTGATTCGTATCTTGATACTCGTCGATCAGCACGAAACGAAAGCGTTCGTCGAGTTCCTTGCGTAACTCGGCATCGTTTTTCAGCGCGAGAGCAGGCCAATAAAGGAGATCATCGAAGTCAAGAGCGTTGGCGTCGCGCATGCGCTTTTCATAGCCGGGATAGACGTGCGCCACCGTTTGACTGAAAAAGTCATGGGCCTGCGCGGCATAGCGGTCGGGCCCGAGGAGTTGATTTTTGGCTTTGCTAATGGCGCCGGCGATAGTCTCGGGCGTGAAGCGAGCATTGTCGATGCCGGCGTCCTCGAGAGCCATCTTGACGACTTTGGCGCGATCGCTCTGATCGTAGATGGTAAAGTTCTTATCGAGATTGAGGTGGTCGCCATACTGGCGCAGCAGCCGTGCGCCGAGGCTATGAAAGGTGCTGACCCAGACGCGGCACCCCGGCACAATCGCTTCGACGCGCTGCCGCATTTCGCCGGCGGCCTTGTTAGTGAACGTGATCGCAAGGATGTTGCTCGGCCGCACGCCTTGTTGCAGAAGGTAAGCCACACGCCGGGTTATCACGCGCGTCTTGCCGCTGCCCGCACCGGCGAGAATCAACAAGGGACCTTCAAAATGCGTGACGGCCTCGCGCTGGGCGTCGGTCAAATCGGCGAGCAAACTGTTGGCGGAATCCGCAGGCATCGACTGATCTCGGTGGCGGGGTGATGAGGGCACTTCAAAAGGGGCAAAAGGGGATTGTACAGCAGCCAGCCGCGTTTGCTAAGATCAGCGAAGCTATCGAGGCTTACGAGAAATCGCATGGACATCGTCGGAATCGGCACGGACATCGTGGAATGCCTGCGGATCGGCCGCATGATCGAGCAACACGGCGAGCTTTTCCTCGCGCGCGTATACACTACCGGCGAGATCCGCGCCTGCCAGGCCCGCCGGCGCTCGACCGAACATTTCGCTGCGCTTTGGGCAGGCAAGGAAGCGATTCTCAAAGCCCTCGGAGCCACCTGGAAGCGCGGCTTTTCACCGACTGACATCGAAATTCCCATCGAAACGCTTTTCCGCCCCGATGTCGTCCTTATCGGCGCAGCCCGCGATTTGGCGGACAAACAAGGCGTGAGCAAGGTGCAAATATCGATGGCCCACTGCCGGGCCTATGCGACGGGATATGCGCTGGCGTTGCGCGGGGGCGCTGGATCGTGAAAGATCAAAACGATCAATGAACCTGACGCTTCGAAGCTCAAAGCAGCGTTCATTTATGAGAAACCGGCGGAAATTCGCTTCATTCGACCCCACATAACCAATACTGTTCGGCACAAGTGTTTCCCTGAACACAAGTGTGATGCTGATTGACGGTTACGCCGATTTCGAGTCTGTTGAAAAGTAGGCTGTCGTAGATCCGATTATTTGTCATATGAAACCACCGGCAATGCCAATTAACGAATCCATTCTTAAAGGTAGCTTAGCCAAACCGCACGCGAGCGGGTCTTGAGGTCCGCGAACCACGCGCATAGAGGATAGAGAATCCCTACGACGAGCAGCCAGACAACGTATACGACCCACAAGCGGTAGCCATAATCTTTCGGGAGGTTTGGTTCAAAAAGAATGCTGTGAAATAAATATCCGACGTCACCATCACTCGTAAAAAGGGCGAAAAAAATGGCCAGAGTATGGATTAACGGTATGTGAAGGAGATAAAAGAACAGCGGCACGCGACCGAACGTCATGATCATGTTACGTAATGAACCCGAAGGCCTATCGAGGAGTGCCAGCAGGACCAGCGCCGGACCAAGAGTCATTAGCGCGTAAATCAGCGATGGCGGGTACTTTGTGACGGTCAGGAAAGAAAAAACGGTCCAAAGCGGGTTGTCCTCTTGGCGTGCCCATTTCTGTGGGTCGCCGTATCGATCGAAGGCCCGAAGAGCCAAAAACATCAATATCATAAGTAAGCCCAAGCACACTAAGATAAGGCGGCGCCGGCGCCGTTGCATCAACCAAAATGCGCCGCTGCCGTAGCCGGCCATTAGGATGCCCAGCCAAGGGATAATCGGGTAGGCAACGATCAGCGTCGTTCCAAAAGGCAGTTGGATCGGTCCGGGCCGCATAAACAAAGTCCACACCCATGCAAGAGGTCCCTCCAGACGAAATCCGTCGCATAAATTATGGCAAGCGATAATTGCAACGCCGGTCAATCCGACGACCACTGGCGGTGCGAATACGAGCAGTGACATCAGAACCATTGATGCGCCGATGGCCCATATGACCTGAGCGAGTATGAACGTATAATTGAAATTGAAAGACCATCCTAAATGAACGAGCGTAAACTCTAAGAAAATAAGCCAAAGACCGCGCGCCAGCAGAAAGCCGGCGAGTCGCAACTTCGTTTTGCCGCGCGTGAGCGACAGGAAAGCGCTCGTCCCCGCCAAGAAAACAAAAATCGGCAGCACAGTAATGCGTAATCCAGCGCGTCAAGAACAAGGCTGGTGATGTCTGCGATAAGTCGAGCGGATCGAAGCGAGATTTACTAAAGAAAACGCGGGTGTGGTCGAGCGTCATCAGGATCATCACGGCGCCGCGGACTATGTCGATTGCGTCAAAGCGCGGCCGAATCAAATGCGATTTCTCACCCGGGTAGGTTGCGTGATTGAGCGTCGGGGCCTGCACCCGAACAAGACTCGCTTTTGGATCCATAATCGAGGAGAACTCCGGGCGGTGTTATCAGTAAGGCTTCGGCATCTTCGCTGACTTCAGCCAAGCCGTATACCAAAGATCCATCGTTAACTGAGCACCGACGCGACAGCGGTCGACGATAAATTTGCGGCTCTCGTCTGTCGGCTTGTCGAATGCCCCCAGCTTGTCTAATTCATAGCATTTGTCTACTTGCTTGTGAGAATCTTGAGTCGTTTGAATAACCGTGGCCCAGACGTCGGCGAGCTTGTTTGCTTTCAAATCGCGTGCCATTTCAGCCGTCGTAATGCCGAACTTCTCTGGAAAGCTATCGATTCGCGCGTGAATTCCTTTTTGAGCAAACGTCCCGTCCGTCCCCTTCCTTCCATCATAGCTGCGCGTGGTATGAAGCGGCATCACGCAGTCGCCCGTGAAGTGGGAGAGCACGCCCGCGTAAACTAAACACTTGGCCCGGACGGCCTCGTCCTTCGGATCCTGGCGGTAATCGTAAAACGCGCAGCTGAGGCGATCGAAGTTTTCCATCAGAGCATACGGCAACATACCCGTTTGCTCGGGCTTTTGCTTCAAGTCAATGAGTAGTTTAACCGCCTTCCAGCGATCGTCGGGCAACGGGTTGCCGTTCAGGTCCTCCATATCCAGGTAATGGTTGCAGGCTTCGGCAGCATTCAGGTGGTGCGCCTCACGGTTTTTCCAGCGGTCGGGATCGCCGGAGTAATGAGCCAACGCTTTGCTGCCGGCTCGAAAAAACGCTGGAACATCGTCGGGCAAGCCCAGGCAACCGGCCTCGGCTATGGCTTCATGACCCTTGACCCACCAGGCCGACGCCAACCCAGCGAGCCCGAGCACGACGAGGACAATGCCCAAGGCTGAAATCGTTCGTCTCATGATTTATCGCTCCGCGCCTACCGCTATCTTCGAGACAAGTTCGTTCGATTATGCCGAAAAGCGCAACCTACGCAATGATAATGCTGCCGGCAAACGAAAAATGTGCCCAGAGCGAATGGCCTCATCCTTCGTCAAGGGCCGAATTGTACGAATAGCCGGACGAGGCCGCCGCGCGCGATGGACGGCACTGACAGATTATGGCCGAGTCTCACGGATGGGAGGCATGACGATGAAGAGCAAGCGATGGGCTGCCGCGCTGGCCGTGGCACTAGGATCCGCCGTCCCTGGCTTCGCTCAACAAACGTCGCCGTACGATCCAGTCGTTCCCGCTCTCGAATCGCCCGTTTCGCTCGGTCGGCCCGAGCCGATCGCCAGCCTGGGCCGACCAGTGCCGCTGGGGGCCGCGCCCCGCTCACCGCCGCGCTGCCGGTTCAAACGCTTCGGTTGGAGCCCTATGCCGCCATCGGCACTCCAATCGAGGCGAGGTTGGCTCAAGTCGGCTATCAAGAACCAATCAACGCGCCGGCCAACAGTGAAGGGCTTCGAAGCTGGACCAGCTTGAGCGGACCGCCGCCGGTTCCGCCCCCTGCCGACGGTATGGCCGCGCCTTTGCCGCCGGAGGCTTATAACCCAGCCGCAACCGTCGACCATCCATTGCAGAAGGGCTTCTGGGAGCGATGCCACGACTGGTTCGGTGGCCCGGCTCATTCCTCAACCAATAATAATGGCTGGTTCCAGGGAGACCACTGCTTCGATCAGGGTGGTATTATTTCGCCGTTATCCAATCCGTTTCATTTTGAAGATCCACGTGCGCTGACAGAACTTAGGCCCCTATTCCTCTATGAAAAGTTTCCGACTTCGACCCCAGGACTCAATGGTGGCAACGCGGAGTTCTATGGCGTGCAGGGCCGGCTCGCCTTAACGGATCAGTGGAGTGTGGTGCTGAACAAGTTCGGCTTTGTCAGCTTTCATCCCAACGAAACAGTGCCAGGGTTAATCGAGAGCGGCACTGGCTTCGCCGAGGTAAGCATCGGGCCGAAATGGACTTTTTACCGCAATCAACAAACCAGAACTGTCGCGGCCTTCGGCACGAACTTCGACTTCGCCGTCGGCGATTCCCATGTCTATCAAAATGTCGGATCGCTGAGCATTGATCCGTATCTAACCTTCGGCCAGTCGTTCGGCAAGACGTCGTATGGATCGTTCAACTTCCTAGGCCAGACCGGCTTTGATGTCTCGGTCGATTCGCAGCGTAGCTCGTATTTCCATTCGTCGCTGCATTTGGACTATGACGTGGCCAACTTGAATAAGTTCTACCCGACCGTGGAATTGAACTATTTCTATTACACGCACAAAGGCGGCGCCAACGACTTTAGCTTCGAGGGCGGCGACCTCTTTAACTTCGGATCATCGAATTTGACAAGCAAAGACACGCTGACTATGGCAACCGGCATGCGTTACAAATTCAATGAACACTACCAAATCGGCGGCTATTTTGAGTTTCCATTGACTAGCCAGAAGATGCTTAACGATTACCGCATTGGGCTTGATTTCATCATTCGGTACTAATTGTTGTATAACCGAGCCTGAAGCGTAAGCGAAGAGCCTTTGTATGTCACAATACAAAGGCTCTTCGCTTACGCTTCAGGCTCGGTTATGCAACAATACAAATGCCCTTCTCTTTCGCTTCAGGCTCGATTCTTACTTCGATCAAAGCACCCTCAAGGCACGCGCACTACGCTTCCCGGCCGAAGTTGCATTTCGCTGAGCCATTGGACAACACTTGCACACTTACCAAGCGAGCATGCCGCAATGCCGGCTGCGACAGCGCTCGCCAAAGCGGTACTCCGGTCGCCATCAGCACCGACCTGATCGAACGCCAGCAAGTCCGGCTTAATGGCCAGATCGCTCCCAAACGGCGCGCCGCCAGCGCTGAACGGTGCCCGCTGATCTTTAGAATCGGCAGCGCCGATTGTCAGCACCCGCAGAGCGTCGCCCGGCATTCCGATGGTGCCGGCATCTGTCACGTAGTCGTTGAGAATCACCCGACCGGCGCCATGCAATGTTTGTGCGAACAGTCGGACGCGCAGCTCACCGAACCGTGGCGACGTCGGCAGGGTCGGCGCGTTTTTCGGGCGAATGGTGCGTGGGACCACTCCTTCGATCCAGATGCCATAGCGTCCTGGTTTCTTGACGGTGAGCACGACCGTTTGTTCGTACACGGCCGAGTTCGCCGACATCTCCAATCTTTGCGGCAGCCCGGAAGATTGGGCCACGACCTCCAAATCATCCGCCGGGCGAGCCTTGCCATCCGGATCGAGTTGATTGAACACGAACATACGCGGCATGAACAACGGCTCTCGGTAGGCATCCTCACCGGATTTTAGGATGTCCGCCTCGTGCGGTTCACGCCATTGCACGGAGAGACGGACCGTGATGTCAGCCGGCAATTCCTTGGTTGACTCACCCTTTGTCGGTTGCCATGCCAGGAAATTCAGCTCGCGCGACCATTGGCCCTTGGCCAAAGGAACTTCCGGAGCCGAAAACTCCATGACGCCATTCTGGTCCGTATCAAGGAACGGTCCGCTCCATGCCTGGCCGCGCATGTCGCCCGCGGATTGAAACCAGATCGACGCACCAAACGGCCGATCGTCAAACCAACGACTTAGCGCGGAACCACCATCGACCGGATAACCTTCATTCCAGATCAAGCCCGACGTGACAATCTGCGCCCCTTTCAACCCGATCAAATCCTGTTGGAGTTTCAGGAAACGGCGGACGCGTAGCTGATATTCGCGCTCGTCCTCGTCGTAGGTCTTCTGATCGTCTTCGTATTTCTTGCGTCGAACGACGGCCGGGTCGTCCGGCTTCATATTTTGACGCCGAGCTTCGAGGTCGGGCTCGGTTGTGCTAAAGACGGCTTTGCGCTCGATAAGCAGGCGATCCAGGCGGGCGCGAAGCGAATCTCGAGCCTGATCGAGATGCTCACGCCGGTCGATGAGATTCGGCAGGTCGTTCGGATTGCCATTGATCGCCGAGGCGACCGCTTGAACCATATAAGGCGCAGCCGAATCGACGCGAATCAGCGTCACTTCCGCCAGCGGGGCAGCTTTATGAACGGCTAGGGCGCTCAGCGTTCCGAGCCCCAACTGGTTCGCATCACCCGCGAATGGGTCCGCCAAGAGATCTTCGCGCCGCGAGCGCGTGAGGTCGATCAGGATCGTGGCTTTAGCTAGACCTTTGCCGAGCTGTGATTCCCAACCACGAAAATCGTCATCGACGACGACGATGCGAGCACCGGCGCCGAGCTTTTTCAAACTCCAGAGCCGAGCGATGCCGCTGGACCGAAAAGCGATCGGATCTTCGGCAATCGGCTTGAGCCCCTCCACCGTTTGCGGCCGCGCCGGCCGAGGCAGGCGGATGGCTGCGACTTCGTCATAACGCGCAGACTTCTTTGGCTTGTGCCGGCGTGCCGACGACGGAAACGAGCGGCCCCAGCCGGCCATCAATCGTCAGGCCTGCGCGAGTCAGAGCGCGGCGCCAGGCGGTACCACGCTCCGGCGTCTGAGCGAGCAAAACATCAAAACGTAAAGGCTTATCGGCGGCGTCCTTATCTTCGATTAATGCGCGCATCTCCTCGCCAACGTTCATCAACTCCGGCACGACGGACACCGGCGGCGGCAGTGGGCTCGGCAGCGGCAGATCAGGCCGAACCTCGACGATTCGTATTGCGGAAGGCACGCGAAACATGAGCGGCAAATCGGCGGTAGCCGTCGACCCTTGGGTCCGGCGGAGTACCAGCGCCATCAGTTGCGGTGCGCTCGGCAGTTTCATGGCATCTTCAAAGAACTGAGTGAGAACGCCCGCGGCATTCGGATCTCGGACCAGCGATTGCAGCAATTTCTCGCGCGTCACCTGACGATCCGCGAACGTCGGATTCGCCGGCTGAGTCGCCAATACCACCGCCCCGCCCGCCTGGCGACCCCAGGCACTTATCAGAGAATCGACTTGCTTCTTCCCGGTGGCAGTCTCGCGCCAATCATCCAAAATGGCCAGGAGTGCGGCATAGCCCTTTGGCGCGCTGCGTAAATCGGCGAGCAAACTCGTCTTGAGTAGGGAGAAAGCGGCCGGATTTAGGCGAACATCGTCGACCAGCAGCTTGGCATTCTTAAAGGGCATCCCGCCGACCAGCCGCGTTTGTCCCGCCGTGTCGTAGCCGACACCCTCCGCGAAATCGAGCCGACGAAGAAAGGTCCGAACTTCATTAGCTAATTGCGCCTGTTTTTGGTAATTCAGAGGCCCCAGTAATTGAATCTCGATGCGCACCGCCTGGCCATCCGCTGGCAACTGTGCGCGCCGGCCGGCAGCAGAAATACCGTTTCCACGTGCGGCTCACCCAACAGCAGCCGCGCTTTCGCCGCAGCGACGGTCCCCTTCATCCGCGAGAAACGACGATCGGCCGGCTCATCGAGATCGACATCGTCCTCGTCTCTCTGAAACCCGGCTGCTTTGAGGTAGCTCTCAAGGCGCGAAACTGCGGGATACGCTCATTTCGGAACGCGTCGATCCGATAGCGAATCGTGGCGTCGAAGGTTTTGGGAGCTGGCCCGGGAGGAATCGCGGCTTGAAGTGTACAGGCCGCGAGTAGCAACGCTCCGGCATTCAATAAGGGGAGACGACGACACATCGGAGGACTCCTCACGGACGTGAATCGAGTGCTAATTCCCATTGATGCACAACGCAGCGTTCGCGTCAAGGATGCCCAACGGGCGCGGATCGCTAAAGTATGCCACGTCCTTCCGTTGAGCCGCGCCGTCCGTGATGGTCGTTCTTGGGAAACCAGCACGCATGCGGCAAAAGATCCGACCTATGCAGGAAATGAGGCGAGCCGATGTCATTTGCCGATCGAGTCGCGGTAATTACAGGTGCTTCTAGCGGCATCGGCCGGGAGTTGGCCAAGGTCTTGGCCGCCCAGGGTTGTAAGGTTGGGTTGATGGCTCGACGCGAGGACCAACTCGCCGAGTTGGCAAGTGAAATCGAAAAGGCCGGCGGCCGGGCTGCATGCGCGAAAGCCGACGTCGTCGACCGTCAACAGGTCCACGACGGCATCGCGGCCTTGCGCGCAGTCTTGGGCCCATCGACCTCTTGATCGCCAACGCTGGCGTTGGTGCCCCGACGTTCCTGGATCCGGTTAACATCAAAGACGTCGAAAAAATGTTTCAGGTCAACGTCCTTGGCGTCGTCTACTCGATCGAGGCCGTACTGCCCGAGATGTTGCAGCGCAAGAGTGGTCACCTAGCCGCCGTGTCGAGCATGGCGTCGTACAAAGGCCTGCCAGGAGAATCGGGCTATTGCGCCAGTAAGGCGGCCGTGAACGTCTACATGGAAGGCCTACGCATCCAATTGCGCGACCACGGCATCAACGTGACTACCATCTGCCCAGGCTTCGTCAAAACGCCGATGACCGACGTCAACAATTTCAAAATGCCCTGGCTACTCGAGGCGGACGATGCCGCTCGAAGAATCGTGAAGGCGCTGAGCCGCAAGAAAAAGGTGTTCAATTTCCCTTGGCAACTGACCATTCTCATGAAGCTCTTGGCCTGGCTTCCCGACTGGGCCGTGGCGCGCGAGATGCAAACGTATAACGAGAACCCACCGTTTCCGAAGGCGCCGCTGTAAGTAGGGTGGACGCCGACAAAGTAGACGCGGCTTCCAGCCGCGTATGAATCCTCGTCCCGGCGGCGCGAAAAATGTTACCGATGTGACTACCGCCCACGCGGCATGATGCCGCGTCTACTTGAGTCCTCACACGACATGATGCCGCGTCTACTTGAGTCCTCACGCCGCAAGATGCCGCGGCTACTTAAGCCAACGGGCGGCATCGAGCGCATAATACGTGAGAATCATGTCCGCCCCAGCGCGCTTGATGCTCGTCAGTATCTCCAGTGCCACGCGCCGTTCGTCAATCCAGCCCTTGGCCGCGGCCGCCTTGACCATCGCGAATTCGCCGCTCACGTTATACGCGGCCAGCGGAACTTGGAAGCGATCCTTGACGCGCCTGATAATATCGAGATAAGAAAGAGCGGGTTTAACCATGATTATGTCCGCCCCCTCAGCAAGATCCATCTCTGCTTCCCGTAAGGCCTCATCGCCGTTTGCCGGGTCCATCTGATAACTTCCGCGATCGCCGAACTGTGGCGGCGATTCGGCTGCGTCGCGAAATGGGCCGTAAAAGCCGGAAGCGTATTTCACCGCGTAACTCATTATGGGAACATGGTCGAGCCCGGCGGCATCAAGTCCGCCGCGAATCGCGCCGACCATGCCGTTGAGCATTCCGCTCGGCGCGACGAGGTCAGCCCCGGCCAGCGCATGGCTCACGCATTGAGCCGCGAGCCTCGGCAGCGTAAGATCGTTGTCGAGATCGAGGCGACCCGTCTTGTCGGTAAGGACGCCACAATGTCCGTGGTCCGTGTATTCGCAGAAGCATTCGTCTGTTATCAACAAAGTCTTATCTTTGAACTGCGAGCGCAGGGAACGCAGCGCCTGTTGCACGATGCCGTCGTCCGTCAATGCGCTGGACCCTACCGCGTCTTTGAACGCGGGAATTCCAAAGAGAATAAACGATTGGATTCCAAGATCGAGCGCAGCACCAACCTCGCCGATCAGACGATCGACGCTGAGCTGGTAATTGCCCGGCATCGAAGCAATCTCTTTTTTGATGCCCGTCCCAGGCCGGACGAAAAGAGGCAAGATAAGATCCGTCGCGCTCAAGCACGTCTCGCGCACCAGCTGCCGCACCAGCGGATTGTGTCGCAAACGCCGTGGCCGCGCTGTCGGAAAGCCCGCATTTGACATAATTCCAGCGTCTCTTTATATAGCCGCCGGCTTACCGGCGGTTTAGACTTCTACGCCGCACTATACACTTTCTCGGCCGCCGCCACACCCGCTCCAGGCACAACCGCCGCATGGCCAAGCAAACATTGTTCCAACGCGCCGAGAAACATCATCACAATCGATGGCCGACTGTTATAGCCCATCAACCCGACGCGCCACGCTTTGCCTTTGAACTCGCCCAGTCCGCCGCCGATCTCGATGCCATATTCGGCCAACAGGCGCTTGCGCACGGCGAGGTCCTCGACCCCGGGCGGAATGCGCACGGCATGGACTTGCGGTAGCTGGTGGTTTTTGTCCGCCGTGTATTCGAGGCCCAAGGCTTCCAGGCCGGCGCGCATCGCCTTGTAGTTTCGCAGGTGCCGCGCCCAGCGAGCTTCAAGCCCTTCTTCGAGAAGAAGCCGTAAGCCTTCATGAATGGCGTAATTCATGGAAATCGGAGCAGTGTGATGGTAGGCGCGGTCGGCGCCTAGGTACTTCCGAATAATGGAGAGGTCCAAATACCAGCTTTGAACCTTGCTCTTGCGCTTCTCCATAACCTCGACCGCACGTGGGCTGAAAGATACCGGCGCAAGACCAGGAGGGCAGCCCAGGCCCTTTTGGGAACAGCTAAAGACGGCGTCGACTTCCCAGCTATCCACGGCCAAGGGCACGCAGCCGAAAGACGTCACCACGTCTACCAACAACATGCTGTCGAACTCGTGGCACAACTTGCCGAGCTGTTCGATCGGCTGCCAAGCCCCAGTCGACGTTTCCGCCTGTACGATGCCCAGCACTTTGGGCCGCGTTTTTTGCAGCACTTCACGAATCTGGCCCAGATCAAACACCTGGCCCCAAGGCCGTTCCACCACCGTGACCTCTGCCCCGGTGCGGCCGGCGACTTCGATCATGCGCTGGCCAAAAAATCCCATGGAACAGACGACGACGCGATCGCCCGGTTCCAGCAAGTTCACCAGACACGTTTCAAGGCCCGCTGTTCCTGTGCCGCTGATCGGGAACGTCAATGGATTTGCCGTTTGAAAGGCCGATCGCAACATGGTCTGGATTTGATTCATCGCCTCCAGGAACTGCGGATCGAGGTGGCCCAGCAGGGGCGTTGCCATTGCGCGAAGCACGTTGGGATGGGCGTCACAAGGGCCCGGGCCGAGCAGCGTTCGTGGCGTGATGCTTAGTGCGAGCGGTAGCGTCATGAGGACCGGTCCGTTTCTATTGTTCTTCTTTCCAGAGAGAATACTGTATTTACGACTTCCGTTATTGTGATTTCATGCGGGCTTGCACAAGCTGGCTAGCTTCCTTGAAGCGCGGATGCTTGGCGCTGCCGAGCCACTCAAAAAGGCACATCTCACAGCTTACGAGAATCACCCCCGCCTGTTCCATGCGCCGAAGCGAGAACTCATGATCGACATGCGAGCGTGCGCTCACGCCGTCGGCGGCGACGTAGACCCGAAAATCAAGCGCGAGCAGGTCAAGAGCCGTTTGCAAGATGCAGACATGCGTTTCCATTCCCGCGAGCACGACCTTTGGCCGGGCTTCACGGTGCAGCGTTTCGACCATGCCAGGGGCGACGCAACTGCTGAACGCAACCTTCTCCGCCGGTGAATCCACAAATCGGCCGCGAAGCTCAGCGACGGTGGGCCCAAGACCTTTCGGATATTGCTCCGTTGCCAAGATCGGCAAGTCGAGCAATCGGGCCGCGTCAATCAGAAAGGCGACATTGCGCACCAGCCGCGCAGCCTCCGGCATCAATGGCAAGAGCTTTTCTTGAACGTCGATTACAAGGAGCGCCGTGTCAGCACTCGACATTTGCGTTGCATGGGGCATGAGATAACTCCGCTCGAAGCGATCCGCGAGGCGATCACTTCGCCACTGCTAACGTCATCTTACAAGTCTGTCGGAAATGACGAAACGAAATAAGCGTGCCGAGGATGCGGGTCCTCGGCACGCTTATAAATAATCTGCTTCGATCACGAACAGCGTGTGTTGCTTACCACTTATATTGCAACCCAACAGTCACTCCTTGAGCCCAGTAATCGGTGGTATTGAAGTTGTAAGCAGGCCGCATCGGCGCGGGTGTTCCTGCCGGAACCGGCGCTGATCCGCCGCTGGCCGTGGCGAGAAGGCGGCGATCGACAACCGTGTCAATCGTGGCGCCAGGGCGAGCGACTTCACTCCAGTAGAGGAAGTTGTAGCCTACAAAGCAGCGTAGGTGATCCGTGCATTGATAGCCGATGGTCAGACCCACTTCCGGTACTACGGTGAATGCATCCCGGGTGTAACGGCCGATGTTTGTCGATTGCGCGAGCAATCCGCCTGTGAACGGCTGCCCGTTGATCGCCGTGCCACCATTGATCGACACGCTTTCTTGCGTGGTGCCCACGGCCAATTTTAGCGAACTATCGAGTACCCATCGGTTCCAGCGATACTGCCCCGCAAGTCCGACCTGGCCGCCATAGAAGCGATTTTGGGTCGAGAAGCTATCGACGACATTGAAAGTGGAACCATTCAGGCCAGGCAGCGGCGTCACGCCGACCAGGTTTTCGCTGATCGTCAAACCTTCATCGAGAGCCAGGCCACGATAGCCTAGCATGCCATCGAGGAAGTAGTTCTGCCCGCACAACAAGTTCGAGCGCAGATTCAGCTCGGTGCCCCACAGGCTCGAGGTCCGATCGACATTGATGGCGCCGGCGAGTGCGGGAAGGAAGCGGGTGGCCAACGGATTGGCTGGGTCGCCGCGATTCTGATTCGCGACAAGTTCCGCCGTATTGAAGCCGCCAAAGGCTGCCGAGTTCGTATACGGCCGGGCCAACAGAGGATCGCCCGTTGAGTTTGCCGAGAAATCGGTCTTTTGTTTGCCAAGCGTAAAGTAGCTGCCTTCAATGCCGAGCGCGTGGTCGTCACAGAACCAGTAGCCGAGCGTTACGCGGGCGCCGGACTGAGCATCGCCGCCGAGCCCCTTGTCGCCGAACAGCACACGGGTGTCGCTGTTGCCGAGCGCACCGGGGAAATTAGGCGCGAGCGTCCCCGTCGTTACGAGCGCCGGTGTCCGATCGCCTTTGGCCCACCACAGAAGGTATTCCGCATTGACGTACCAATTGTTGCCCCGGCCATAGCAAGTCCCATCACAGCCATCGCCGGCAAAGCAGGACGCGCCGCAGTCGCCGTTCATTCCTTGTGAAGGCGTGCCGTAAAGCACAGCGCTGCCCATTGGCGGGCCACCCAACGTGTTTATTGGAACTCCAGGCATCGGCGGTCCGCTCAGCATCGGCGGCCCACCTGGCAACGGCATCATCGGAGACGGCCCCTGCGCGGCCGAGGTTCGCATGAGTGACGATTCCGAATCAACCGGCCGCGAAATGGGGGTCGCCGTGTCGGGCGCCTGACGCCAGCCGTGTAGGATGATCCCGCCGTCAAAAGCGCCTTGGCCGGACGCAGTGGTGTCAGGCAAAGCATCGGGCAGCGCTCCGCGTGCTACGATGCCAGCGCTGTAGCCAACTGGCTTCACCTGGGAATCGACGCGGTTCGCGGGAATGGGCATGGCAAGCGACGCGGCGGCCACGGGTCGTTCAAGCGACGCCGCAGGCGCCTTCGAAGCCACAGGGCTGCCCAATTGTGCCGCGGCGGCGCCGGTTGTGGCGGAACCGGCCGGCGCTGGCGGAAACGCGCCACGGGTCATCCGCTCCCCGCGCCGCTGTCACTAGGAAACCCAGCGACAGGGCCACGCTTCGTAATCCGATACCTCTCATTTGGCGCGTCCTCCATGATGCTATCTAGCAATCGGCGCGGATGCCTGGGTCGTGTTCCATGGCGCGATCGTCATGGAGCCTGTTCGCGAAGGTTCATCCTCCATTGATAAAAATCGGCGGGGGTGTCGCCAATTCAGAAGTGATTTCGTGAAAGCATTGCGGCAAAAGCCAATCGGTGGCAGCATCGCGCGGCACAGGCGTTACGGTTTATCTTGTTTATCAAATCAGGGTAGTGCCCCGTCCAGACTAAATTTAGGGGTGGCACAGACATTCCTGTCTGTGCAGCAAAAGGCACATTCGTCGGTTCCGCACAGACAAGAATGTCTGTGCCACCCCCAAATTTAGTCTGGACGGGGCAGTAGTTTCATTATCGCCGCTTGCGTTCAGTTTGAAAGACTGTGCCGTACCCTTCGACGGAGGGACCGTCGCGCCAAAAAACGAGTATGCTTTGGCGCGACGGCCTGGCAATCTAACACATTGTTCTGTATATGGTTACAATGAGGACGAGACCGTCGCGCCAAACAATCACGTGGGCACCCCCCTCCCAATCGGAATGCAAAAACAACTTTCCCTGTCTATAGAAGAGCCGCCGCGTCTTGTGCGTTGCCGGCATAAATGCCGGGCGATATTCGGTAAACTTCAATAGCCGGTGGTGACGTCGTACCGCCCGCGAAAGCGCGCCGGCGCTCGCACCAATTGAAGTAGACATTCGCAATTGCTGCCATGACAATCGTGCCGAAGAGCAGGGCGCCGGCTAGTTGCATATGATCCCAGGCTGCCAACGGCCCGCTGCGCGAGGCGGTTCCTAGCAGCGACCGCCGCATCCCTTCCATCCAATACGTCGGCGGCAGCGTGAGACCGACCGCCTGCATCCACATTGGCAGACGATCGAGAGGGAAAATGGCGCCGCAGAGCAGGTACAGCATGCTCCCGACACCCTCGCTCAGGAACATTCCGTGCCGGGCCATGTTCAGTACGGTGCCCGCCAGGATCAGTCCTAAAGACAGAAGCATGACGACGCCAAGGCCCAGATACACCAACAGCCAGCCGATGGCGATTCCTTCGGTGTGTAGCGCGCCGCGCAATCCAATCGGCAGAAACAAACCGGCGAGCAAGGTACATAGCGCGCCGATCATTCCCCCGGACCCGCTCGCCAGGCCGCGCCCAATGAGGTAAGCACGCGACCCTACCGGACTCAGGCGAATATATTTCAACATGCCATAATGTTCACGATCGGTGATGACGGCCGCCGACATGCCAAACGCCACCGCGCCGATGAGCATATAGATCGCGTTGCCAAAGAATGCGAACGCGAGCAACTGCGGAGGAACCCGGCCCGGAGCCGAAGCCTGCGCGGCCTGGACCATGAAGATGAGCAAAAGCGACCCGGTCAGTGGCTTGATTACGAGGTAGATCGCGAATCGGATTGGATCGGTCCAATTGCTCTCGATCTGCCAACCCAACCAAGCCGACCAACGGAGGGTGCGCCACAACTGGGACAAGTGAGTCTCCCACAATTCGATTCACAAGCTCCGACCAGCTCTCAGCGCAATTGCGCTTGGAGCTGGTAAGTGTTCGCCTACTCCTGAGGAGTTGTACTAAGCGGTTCACTCTCCGCCGAGAACGGCAATCGTCTGCTGAAATGAGCCGGGTAGTCCCCACAGATCTAAAGCGATAATGAGAAGGCAAGATCCCCAACCGGCGAGAAGAAGGAACCAGCCATTCGCATACTTGCCCATGACCCGGCGCGAACTGGTGAGATGAAGTAAGGGTAGCATGGCCAGGGGCAATTGCAACCCGAGCACGAGTTGACTGAGGTTGATTAGGTCCGTTACGCCGGACAGGCCTGATTGCCGGCGCAAGCCTAGAAACAGCACCGCGGGCAAAATAGCGACGAGCCGTGTAATGAGCCTGCGTTTCCAGGGCGCGAGGCGCCAATGGAGGAATCCTTCCATGACGACTTGCCCGGCCATTGTTCCGGTAATCGTGCTGCTCTGCCCGCTCGCGAGGAGTGCCACGGCGAACAATACGCTGGCCAACGCCGTTCCGAGCAAGGGCGCGAGGGTCAGATAAGCCACCTGGATCCAATCCGGGTTGTCGTCGGGTCGAAAGGAAACAACCGATCCGTCCTGAAGTTTCGTCTCTTGAAGACCGTGAAAAACGATGGCTGCCAGCGTCAAGATTGCGGCATTTATCAAAAAGGCTAAAGTCAGTGCCACTACGGAATCAAGCAGATTGAAGCGCAGGGCGGTACGAATTGACCTCTCATCGGAGCGTATTTCGCGCGTTTGCACCAAGGCAGAGTGCAAATAGAGATTGTGGGGCATAACCGTTGCGCCGATCATCATGATGGCCATCGTTACCATGCCTGGCCGTGCCAGCGTCGGCGTGACGAGGGCGAGCCCCATCTCGGCGAAGTCAGGACGCGTCTGCGGCAGGACAAATAGCTCGAGGAAAAAGCACAAGCCGATCGTGGCCACCAAGACCAGAACGACCGCTTCGATGAGTCGCACGCCGTAACCCTGAAGAGCCAGCAAAATCAGCACGTCGCACGCCGTGATGACGACGGCCCAAAAGAGCGGGATGCCGAAAAGCAGGTGAAGCGCAACCGCGCTGCCAAGAACCTCCGCGAGATCGCAGGCCGCAATGGCGATCTCACAGGTAAACCAATTGGGAAGACGCATCCAACTCGGGTAGTGATCGCGACAGGCTTGCGCCAAATCTCGGCCAGCGACGATGCCCAGGCGCGTCGCGCAGACCTGCAATATCATGGCCATGACACTCGCCACGCCGATGACCCAGAGCAGCCCGAATCGATAGGTCGCGCCGGCCTGTAGGTCCGTGGACCAGTTTCCAGGGTCCATGTAGCCCACGCTCACAAGCAGCGCCGGTCCCGTGTAGGCGCGCCAGGTCGACCAAAATCCGCTGCGAGGGATCGGCACCGAACTGTGCAGCTCCGCTAGCGACTTTTGCCCTTCTTTCTCGCCCACGATCTCCTCAATGGCCACGCCCATGATCCGGTTCCTCCGTTGCCACTCGCTGGCATTAGTGTAGCGTAGGAATATAATTAGGCAAGGCTAACATAGTAATTGAGCGTCAGCGAATATTAGACCGTCTATGGTATCGGCCCGGTAAGGCTCTCCGGAAAGTCTTGCTTTCCAGATAGCCTTCAAGTGCTACCAGATCCCAATGAAAGTCGTCCGTGTGTTTGGTAGAGAGACCGCAAGATCTTTTCTTAGATCTAAAATGTCGTAGAACAATAATCGCCTTATGTATTGGGACAAAAATCGTGATGCCGTCGACCGCTTACGTTGTGTTGGGAAGCAATCTAGGCGACCGCCGCGCCCATATCGCGGCGGCGATCCGAGAGCTGGGCAGCCAATCGAAACTTTCTGTCGTACGGGTTTCGTCCATTTACGAAACAGCGCCCGTTGGCGGCCCGTCGGGCGCCCCGGACTATCTGAATGCGGCGGTCGAAATAGAGACGAGACTCGATGCGATCGATTTGCTGAAGCTTCTTCTATCTTTAGAGACGAAACTGGGTCGTGTACGCAAAGAACGCTGGGGACCAAGGACGATCGACCTCGACCTGCTCTTCTATGACGATCAAGTTTTCGACACGCCGGAACTCGTGTTGCCTCATCCGCGCTTGCATGAGCGACTTTTCGTGCTCCGGCCCATGCTGCAAATCGCGCCCGGCGTGCGCCATCCCCTTTTCGGAAAAACCGTTGCGGAGCTGCACGCCGACCTGACGGGGATCAAGCCTGCGGGGCCGCTCATGGGTCGGGAGTTGGTTGGCAAGCGCGCGGTGGTGACGGGATCGACGAGCGGCATCGGCAAAGCGATCGCCCTGGAGTTGGCCTTGGCTGGGGCCGACGTGATCGTTCATTGCCGAAGTTCGCCGCAAAGAGCGGAGGTCATCGCGGCGCGAGTGCAAGCCTTGGGCGGACGTAGCGCTGCCCTCATGGCGGACTTAAGCGATCCGCGACAGGCCTTACATCTTACCGAGGAAGCCTGGCAAACGTGGGACGGCATCGACATCTGGGTCAACAACGCCGGCGCCGACGTATTGACCGGCGACGCGGCTCACCTGAGCTTTGAAAGCAAATTTCAAAAAGTTCTAGAAGTTGATCTGCGGGCGACGATGCTGTTGTCGCGTGCCATCGGAAAGCTGATGAAGGAAGCCGGCCAGGGCATGATTGTCAACATGGGTTGGGATCAAGCCGAGACGGGAATGGCGGGCGATAGCGGCGAACTGTTCGCGGCCATCAAGGCCGGTATTATGGCGTTTAGTCGCAGTCTCGCCTTGAGCCTGGCCCCGACCGTTCGTGTCAATTGTTTGGCACCCGGGTGGATTCGGACCGCCTGGGGAGACGCTGCTTCGGCGACATGGCAAGAGCGCGTGTTGCGGGAAACACCGTTGTTGCGCTGGGGGGAGCCCAAGGACGTCGCCGGTGCCGTTCGTTGGCTCGCCTCGCCGGGCGCTGCCTTCGTGACGGGACAAACGATTCGCGTCAACGGCGGCGCGATTCGCTGAGAATTGCCGCGTTAAGGTTGGGGATCGAAGCGATGCGCCAAGCGCCGGCTATTGATATCGAGCGCTTCGAGGATTTGAATGACAGGCTCGGTCGGGATATTCCAGCTATGGGCCCAGCAAACGATGTCGAGGTTTTCCTGGCCGGCTTTCAAACGATCGAGAATGCGATCGAGCAGGACCGTCTGATCCTGAAACGTGCGTAGCAGCAAGCCAAAATCACCTCGATCGAGTTCGACCCAGAAGCGCTTTCCTTGCAAATGTTCGAGCCAGCGCGCTCGCAGATAGCCCCACCAATGATTCTGCACCCAGCGGCGAATGGCGGCTTCGCCCAAGTCGCACCCCGCTTTTTCGCTCTCAATCCATTTGAACTTCAGAGCCTCCTGCTCGCCGTCCACATAGACGCTGGACTTTTCGACGTTTGACTTTTCCATGACAAAACCTCTCTCGACGGCCCGAATGAGCCGCACCGCGCCGATACGAGCCATCAAAGAGTTATTTAACTGGATAATGTATTCTATCCTGAAAAGGACGGCGGAGCAAGCAGGCGACACGCACAACTACCGGCACAAAAACCCGCCGTCCACAACGATCGTCTGACCCGAAATATACGATCCCGCATCGCTGGCCAAGAGTAGGGCGGGGCCGATCAACTCGTTGGGCTGGCCCCAACGGCCGAGGGCTGTGTGGTCCGAGAAAGCCTTTTTCTCGGCGTCGCTCAGCATGTTCATCGGCAGATCGGTGAGGAACGGCCCGGGAGCGATGCAGTTGACCGTTATGCCGAATTCACCGAGGTCGAGGGCCGATGCCCGCGCCAGCCCGAGCAACGCGGTCTTGGTGGCCGAATAGCTGTTGCGCTTTTCCTTCGACAGAAAGCCCATGATCGACGAAATGTGAATGATGCGCCCCCAGCCGCGCTGTTTCATCTGCGGCACGACGGCCCGCGTCAGGGCCATCACGGAATGAAGGTTCAACTCGAAGATCTCGTCCCAGCTCTGATCGGTAATCTCGTCGATCGCCTGTGGCTTATTGCTGCCGGCGTTATTGATAAGAATGTCGATTTTGCCCGCGGCTTTGATGGCCGCCTTTCCCAGCCTGTCGGCCTCGCCGCGTTTGCTCAGGTCGGCGGCGACGACATAGCCCTTGCGACCCGTGCTGTCTAGAACGTAGTCGAGAGCCGTCTTCAATTCGGCCTCATTACGGCTGGCGAGAACGATGTCGGCGCCGGCCGCCACCAGACCGCGCGCCATCGCCCGGCCAAGGCCTTTGCTGCCACCAGTGACGAGCGCCACTTTTCCGGAAAGATCAAAGCCGGTGTAGTGCATAAAAAGATCTCGTATAATGCTTATTGGAAAATGGGCCGGAATTATCAGACCATCTTTAATATATGAATTTGACAATGATCCGCGCTACCGGTTGACCGTCAGACCTCGTCCCCTAAGAATGAGGATGGAAAGTGCGGCCAACGGCCCTCCACGCGCCTAATTGCTCTTATATTTTTTGAAATCCCTCATGTTCACTGGTCTCGTCGAAGCTCTGGGGACTGTCCGCCAGCTGCAACAACAAGTCAACGGCTCGCTTCTTATCATCGAAGTCCCTTTCGCAAACCAGCTGGCGATTGGTGAGAGCGTCGCCATCAACGGCGCCTGTCTGACTGTCGTCGCTCACGACGCGACAACGTGCCAATTTCAAGCGGGGCCGGAGACGTTAAAGCGCACCAATCTTGGCGAACTTCAAGCGGGCGATCGGGTCAATCTGGAACGATCGTTGCGTCTTAATGATCGCCTCGGCGGGCATATCGTCCAAGGCCACATCGACGCCGTCGGCGCGATCGATGAGCGGCTGCAACAAGGCGCATGGATGACGATTTGGTTTCGCTGCCCGAAGCCGTTGACGTCGCAAATCGTCGCCAAAGGCTCGATCGCTGTAGATGGCGTCAGCCTGACGGTCGTCGATGTCGAAGCCGAACGCTTTAGTGTCGCGCTCATTCCGCATACACTAGCTATGACGACGCTCGGCTTCAAAAAGCCGGGAGACAACGTCAACTTGGAAACTGACTTGTTCGCGAAATACGTTCAGAAGGCACTGCAATCCATGTCCGGAGTACGAACGTGAGCGAACACCCGCGACAAACACTTTCTTATCTACGCACGCTGCTCGAAGAGCGCGGCATCCGGCCCAAAAACAAGCTGGGCCAAAATTTTCTGATCGATTTGAACTTGATCGACCTGCTCGTGCGCACGGCCGAGCTGACTCGTGATGACATCGTCCTCGAAGTCGGCAGCGGCACCGGCAGCCTCACAGTCCGGCTGGCCAAGGAAGCGGGTGCCGTGGTCAGCGTCGAGATCGATCAGGCGTTTGCGGCGATGGCGCGCGACGAAGTGCGGCAACTACCATCGCAAGGCCGGCTGATGCTCATTCAGGGGGACATTCTCAAGGGTAAGAATACTCTCAATCCCGACGTGCTCGAATGCCTCGATGACCTGCGCCGGCGCACGGCGACGATGTATATAAAATTGATCGCCAATCTCCCCTATGCGGTGGCGACGCCGGTTATATCCAACCTGTTGCTCTCGTCCGTGCCTATCGAACGCATGGTCGTTATGGTCCAGCTGGAAATCGCCGAACGCATGATCGCGCTGCCGGACACGCGGCAATATGGCGCTCTCGCGATCCTGGTGCAGAGTTTAGCGGATGTGCAGATCGTGCGACGCATTCCGCCGACCGCCTTTTGGCCGCGGCCAGCCGTCGATTCGGCCATAATCATGATCCTGCCCAACGCCGAGAAGCGGGCCCGCGTCGGCGACGTCCGCCGTTTTCGACATTTTCTGCGTGACCTTTATGCCCACCGTCGCAAGAACCTGCGCGGCGGACTCTTGAGTATCGACAGCGATCTTTGGAGCAAACAGCAAGTCGATGAGAAGTTGGCTGAATTGGAATTGGACGGCAGGGCCCGAGCCGAGACGCTTGATCTAGACCAGCATCTGAAGCTATCCGCCGCCTTCGGCAAGGCCACGACCGACGAGACACCATCGGATGTCGATTCCGACGAAATGAGCGCTGAGGGATTCGAACCCCCGACAGCCTCGGTGTAAGCGAGGAACTCTAGCCGCTGAGTTAAGCGCCCGGGATTTGTTTAGCCGTGAGCCGCTCGGCGGCTCGCGGCTAAACATTTTGTATCGTCTAAATCACATCGAGTACGAGCTGCCACAACCGCAGGTGCTCTTCGCCTGGGGGTTGGTGATGCTGAAGCCACGACGATTCAGGTCGTCATGAAAATCGACGGTAGCGCCGTTCAGGTACATCATGCTGCGCTTGTCGACAACGACCGGGATGCCGTGGTACTCGAAGACTTCGTCGAGCTTTTCGTTGATCTGCGGATCGAGGTCGAGCTTGTTGGTGAAACCACTGCAGCCGCCGCCGACTACGCGGACGCGGAGGTAGATCTTTTCCGGAACTTCGCCCGGCTTGGCTGCCTGCTTCTGTTCCTCGATGATCCTCTTCACCTCGCTCGCCGCCTTCGGCGTGACGATCAGCGGAGGAGCCGTCTCGGTCGTCGGCAGCGTCGGGGTCTCCAGAGTGAGAGTTGATGACATCGTGTTAGTTCTCCAGTTTAAGAGGGCCGGTGGCCCACGTACGGACTCTATTTCTAGTATAGCAGTCTGGCGTCAAGTCGGGAGGGCGTCAAGTCGGTTCAGATCAATTAAGCCTTTCTGACGCGACAGGCGAAACACTTGTACGCTTGTTGCCCCGATAAATTATCAAAGTAGCGATCGTCCGTCAGCAGGTTCGCGCTGTCATAAGCCGGCAGCCCGAATTCGTCGCCGACCTTTTGCATGGGGCCAAAGGTGCCTGGCACAAAGATGGTGTCTTCGCGCATGTCTTCCCAAATTAACGCCGTGCCCGTCACCTTGCCGCGCGGACTTTCGACGACCACGGCGTCGCCATCGCGCACGCCCGCGCGTGCCGCGGCCTTGGGATGCAGCTGGACCAGCCGCACGCCGTTCATCTGTTTGCCGGTGTAAGTCCACTGCGTCACCCCCGCGAAATGGACGACGCTCGGCCGACCGATCATTCCCATCAGCGGAAACTCTTTGTGGACATCGCCGTTGCCCTTGGTGCCGAGCTGGACGCGCGGCGTCAGAGCCTGGGGATTTACCGGATTTTGTATTAACTCTTTGTCATAGACAAGCGTCGGATTGCCGCCGGTCACCTCGGGATGGGTGTAAAAGATGGGCAGCGCGCCATGGCCTGAAGCGGCCAATCGCTTGTCGAGTTCCGGAGTGGATATCTCGATCTTTCCCGAAGGAGTCAAGAATCGCTTGCCCTTGTTGGCGGGCGCAACGCTTCGGCCGCTTCGTACCACGACGGATGATCGAGATAGAGCGTACTGACGCCGGGATGTTTTTCCGAGTGACATGGCCAACGCAACGGTTCCGCCCGGGCTTGCATTCGCTCCGCTGTCATTCCTTTCATCGCCGGCGTTAGACTTACAAAGGTTGCCCATAATTTGCGGTAGTCGAGCCACTCTCTCGGGAAACTATCAGCCCAATAGCTCGCGGGGTTTTTCTTGTCGAGCCTGGCAACCGTATGAGCCAGCTCGATCCAGATCTCCCAATCGGGCCTGGATTCGCCGACCCGGACGACGGCCTGATTTTGCCAGCGAATGGCGCGATCGTCGCGCCGCATGTAGACGGTTTCCATCTCCAGGCCGCTACAAACGGGGAGGATAATATCAGCATAATAGGCCGATTCCTCCATAAACAATCCGGTATAGGCATAGAATTCGAGCTGCGAAAACGCGTTCTTCACCTTGGCTGTGTTGGCGCTGCCAAGGAGCGGATTGCCCATCGTGACCAGGGCTTTGATGCGATAGGGCCGTGCTTCGAGCACCGATTCGGCGAACCAGTCGGGGCCAACTGGTAGGGCGGCGCCGGTTTCGGGCGTCTTCACCTTGAGATCAGGCAAATGGAGATCGCCGGGCCAGGTGTTGTGCATGAAATTGCAGCCACCGCCAGGAATACCGATGTTTCCCGTGATCGCCGCGAGAAAGGTCAGGGCGCGATAGGTGTCGAACGCGCTCAACTGATGCGAGATGCCGGCGTTGCAGAAGATAGCCGCCGGCTTCGCCTTGGCATACGCCTCGGCAACAACGCGGATGCGGTCGGCGGGAACATCGCAGACCTTGGCAGCCCAGTCGGGACTATAGCCGTTGTCACCCACGTGCTTGGCCAACAGATCGAAGCCGACGACCCACTTTCCAACGAAGGCGGCATCGCACAATTTGCGATCCACTATATGATAAATCATGGCCAGGACGAGCGCGAGATCGGTGTGCGGCTTGGGCGCGAGCCAGACATCGGCCAGCGCCCCGGTTGCCGTCTTGCGTGGGTCGACCACGACGAGTTGGGCCTTCGTTTTTTCTCGACAACGGAGTAGATGCGCAAAGGTGACCGGATGCGTCTCGGCCTGATTGGTGCCCAGAAAGAGAAAGAATTTCGCCGAACCCAGGTCTTCCTTGCCGGTGGCCGGATCGACGCCATAGCCGTTGGTGAAATTGCCCATGCCGAAGGTCCAGGCCAGGGCATTGCCGCCGGCGTCGTTGCAGACTGGTCCGACATCGGTGTCATTCGGACTACCGAGCAAGGAAAAGAGCCGATGAATCAGCGAGCCGACACCGCGCGGCAATCGACCCGAGGTTCGGCTCACGATGGCCCGGGCTTCGCCGGCATCGCGCAGCGCCAGCATCTTCTTGGCGATCGTCTCCAGCGCTTCCGCCCAGGAGATCGGCTCGAATTTCGACTCCGGATCTCCCTTTTTGCCGCCGACGCGCTTCAAAGGCCTCGTCAAACGAAAGCGGTTGTAGACAAGCTGAGTCATCAGCGACGCTTTGACGCACAGCTCGCCTGCCTGAACCGGATCTTTTTCGTCGCCCTTGATCTCGATTATCCGGCCCTTCTTGAGATGGACCTGCAAGCGACAAAGGGAGTTGCAGAACTGACACGCGCTCGCCACTACTTGATCGGCCTGGAGCGCTGGAGCGTGATCGGTGAAGTCGGGGACCTTTTTTGGGGACGCGGGCACATCGAGTGCCGGGGCCGACCCCGGTTGAATCAACGGCAACCCGGTCACGGTCAAACCCGCCGCGGCGCCCGTGAGAAACGAGCGGCGCGTGACGGGTGGCGTTTCGAGCGGATCCATGGACGTACCTTTTTCGTTTCAATTCCGCGCACGGCGCGTCGTTTGCGACCTGTTTCCTTGAGCGCGTTCGCCTAGAATGGAACCTGACTGAATTGTAGAGCGCCCAGGGCCCTCACTCACCGCCAATGGGCAAACACGATACACGGAAACTTAGAAGAGGAGATTCGTCATGGAGTGGGAAGGCCGCGAGGAAAGTGAAAACGTCGAGGATCGACGTGGCGCAACTACTCCGACGAAGTTCGCGCTTGGCGGAGCCGCCGGCATTGTCGTCGTTCTCATCTCGTATTTTCTTGGCTTCGACATACGTCCTTTGCTGCAAATGTTTGGGGCTGGACAACAGCAGCAGCAAGAACAGAATGACGATAATCGGCCCAAGGATCCGGCCGAGGAGAGGGCGGCCCACTTCACGAAAATCATCTTCGGAGATACCGAGAGAGTTTGGGGAGAATTGTTTCAGCGGATGGGCAAAACATACAAAAAGCCAACACTTGTTTTATTCACGGACCAAGTCACTTCAGCCTGTGGACAAGCCGATGCCGCGGTCGGGCCGTTCTATTGCCCCGGCGATGAAAAGGTTTATATCGATCTCTCCTTTTATAAATTGATGCAGGAGCGACTCAAAGCCCCTGGCGATTTTGCGCACGCCTATGTGATAGCGCACGAGGTCGGCCATCATGTTCAAAACCTCCTTGGATACTCCGAAAAAGCGGAACGGGTCATGCGCGGCGGCGACAAGCGTGAAGCCAATCACATGTCCGTCAGGCTTGAACTCCAAGCTGACTATTTCGCCGGCGTTTGGGCTCATTACGGCGAAGAAAAGTACAAGTTCATACAGCCGGGCGACGTCGAGGCCGCTATGAACGCGGCGAATCAGATCGGAGACGACAAACTCCAGCGCGAAGCTCGGGGCCGCGTCGTGCCGGATTCCTTTACGCATGGCACGTCCGCGCAACGCAAGCGCTGGTTCGATCTGGGTTTGAAAACGGGCGATATCGACGGAGCCAAAAAACTGTTTGATTTGAAGTATGAGGATTTGTGACAGAGCGATTGTAAACCCAGGGCGCGCTGCGTGGCTCAGGGATTTCGGTCCCTGGCCCCCTGTGTGAAACTACTGGAGTTTACACATTGTTCGGAGGTGCGTGACCTTTATGGAACTTATCCTCTTTCTCCTAATCGTCCTGTTTTCTGGCGTCGTATTCTTGAAGAAGCAGCGCACCCGCTTTGATGAACGATTTCCCCCTATTTCGGATGCGGAGTATGTTGCGCGCTGCCGTCCCAAAACCAATGTGCATGCGGCTCTGAAAGTTCGTAGGATTCTGTCGGAAAGTCTCGGCGTTGAATACGAGCGGATATATCCATCATCACGATTGATCGAGGATCTCGGGGCCGAGTAGGAGGACAGAGGGACGTTCCGGCCGTCGTGTTGGTGCATCTCACAGACGCTTCGGCGGGCGATGTCTTGCTCGACGAAACGGGGCCGAGTAAGTGGCATAAACGAACTCGTTCTTTACTCGGCCCCACACTGCACTTCGATTGCTCACCTTTCCCATTCACTTCGCCGACGCCGCCGTAAGGGCTAACAAGGCCGGCACACCGGCCTTGTCGGCGCCTGGCAATAAATCGACCGCTGTGATCTCCACATCGGGTCGCGGGTTAGTCCATTGGACGGAGTAGGCGACGGCTGACTGGTCGGTGCCGTCGTAGGGTCGAGTCCAGGCGACTTGGGCGCCTGGGAGCGCCGACGGTGTCTTTTGCCGGTAATTGTCCACGTGGATCTCGGCGTAGACCGGGACCGTCTCGGTTTTGCCGTCGGCGTAGTGAACTACATATTTCGCCAATTCGAATTGTTTGTGCGCCTTGACTTCGTCTTGATTCCGCCGTCGGTCGACGCGGGCGGCCATCAGGAAGAACAGGGCGTCTGCTTTGCGGCGGATCGGGATCTCCTTTACCTCGATCGGCAGTTTTCCAGGGATTCCAGGGCCCGCCGGCATAACGACCGTAGGCACGGGAGATGTGGCGAAGTCGTAGATGTCGTAGGTTACGCCGGCCATCACTTGTTTGCCTTTCGGCAGATCGCGGAACGTGAACGCCTTGTCGCCAAACCAGCCTTTTTCATCCCGGAACTGCGTGGCGAACTTCGACAGATCGATCGCGTGATATTCCAGATTGGCCCCAGCGATGACGCTCTTCCCGGCCATTGGGGCGTTGAGATTGCGCAGCATGGCCGCAAGGATCGTCCGTTTTTTCACGGCGTTCTCCGGCACTTCTTCGGTATCTTTGAACTTGATGTTGCACAGAAGTATGCCGCCGCTGCCGCGCCGATACTCCATCATGCCTCCGACATTTAACAGGGGCTTGACGCGATCGTAAAACTCAGGCGGTCGTTGGACCTTGATGTAGATATTGTCGATGCCAACCAGCGCGCCCTTGCCCGCTATCTCCTGCCAGCCGGCGATCTGCAGGGTCATTGCCTTTGCCGGCCGCGGCGGGTTGACGGGAAGGTCCTGAGGGTCTCCAGTCGGCTTCACTTCGTACGAGGCCATCCCTTTCTTATCGCCATCAAAGATCAGGTTGATTTTAGTCTGTGGCCAATAGTTGGTGTTGCCGATCCAGGTAAATGCAGTGATTGTCTCCTTCTTCGGAAAGACGATCGGCACCTCCGCGGGGCTGCCGTCTTTGGGGATCGGGAAGTTAATGATGAGAGGCCAACCGTCGGCATTTACGAAGCCATTGACGATATTGTCATAAGCAAAGAAGGAGGACTTGCCGAACGGGGCGATCTCATCGAAGTCGATGATGTAGCTGAATTCATCATCGACCACGTAGTTGCCGGCGGTCCAGTTGAAGATCGGTTTCGAAGAGTACATGGCCACATCGCCGCCGGTTACGCCGGACATGATCGGCCGGCGCACCGGCGCGAGCGTCACGCGCTCGCGCTTGAATCGGCGGATAACATGATCCCAGCCGACGATGGAGTTGTAGTCTGGTAGGCCCTCGGGCGTGAGGCCATGAAGCACAAGCCAACCGCCATGCTTGGTGAAGTCCTCCACTTTGGAAGTGTTGGCAGCGAGCAACTTGAGGTTTGCCGGCGTCGCGCTGACGATGGCAATTCCGCCAGCGTGCGCGAGGGCTGCAAGCGGGTCGGCTGCCGCCAAGTACTTCAAGCCCATAGCGTCCAGATTCCGCTTGAGAAGGGGATCAGTTCCCACAGCCGCGAGCACCGGACGTGTCACTTGCTTGTAGTCGGCGCCGTAACTTATCAAGTTCAACAGAAGCTGTTGGGCTGGTCCCGACGTGGTCAGTTTCTCGGCTACCAACAGTTGACTCAGGAGCATTACTCCTTTGCCGGTAGGTACCTCAATGAGGGCGGAGTTGCGCAACGTGTCGCCACATTGAATAAGCGACTTGGCGCCGCGCACTGGTTTTAGGTAGGCGTTTCGATAAAGGACCTCGTCTGGTCCCCACGTGAACAGGTCCTTATCCGCCAAGCCCCGGAATGTTGGATGGCTCGGGTCATCAGCAAAACCAACGCGCCCATCGTTGTTAGCCGCCTCCACTTCCGCCGGCAGTGCCTGGTATTTGAGCGGGCGGGCCTGCTCCAATACGACTACGGCTCGGCCGGCCGCGGCAAAGGCTGCCAGCCGGCTCGACGTACTTTCTGCCGCATCGAGAGCGTCTTTACCGACTAACAGCACCTTCGCGCTCTCGGGCAGATTCTTGAGGTCGGTGATTGGGGTGAAGGGTAAACGCCGGTCTTTGAGAAAGGCCGCCGTGCCGCCGGCCGGGTCGAAGACTACCAGGGTCTTTTCGGAGACTCCAGCTTGAGCTATCGGCTTTAAGACGGACACCGCCTTGACATCGCGGAAAACCTCCTTACCGCCGACGGCCATCGTCAGCACGAATTCGCCTTCCGTTCGGCTATCCACGTCAGGGATCGGTAGGGTCAGGTCCAACACTTCGCGCGTGCCCGCCGCGACCTTGTACTCCTTCGTCTCCCCGGCCACCGTTCTGCCGCCGACCTTTAATTCCCAGACAAATGTGATGGGATCGGCGTGGTGCGTGTCGTTAAAGATGCCAATCGTCCGCTTGACCGGCCGGCCAGCGAGAAAGGACCAGTCCCATTCGCGGCACAGTGCCACGCGCGGCGCGAAGTAGAGCCATTGGCTATCGTCCGCATCGTCCGGGCCGGTGTAGAAATCCCAGGCCGCATAGTCGGCCCAACGGTAGCCTTGTTGCAAAATCCGGAGCATTAGGCCGCAGGCTTTCAGCGTACCGGCCTTGCCCGTCGTCGCCACCTCGCCGCCGATGGTGGCAAGCTCTGGATGGTTGCCGGTGAAGAAGAAATCCTCGCCGAGGTAACGCGGCCGTTTCTCATCCCACACCCAGCGACCGCGACCGCCGCCCTTTGGATTGGGTAGATAAGCTTGGTTCGGATACGCCGTGAATCCGCCCGGATTGTCGAGAGCGACGTAATGATTGTCGTGGACCGGCATCGACTGGTCCTTGTTCGCGCCGCCGCCATCGGTCATGATTAGCCGCGTCGGATCCACTGCCTGCACGGCCTTGGTGCAGCGCAGCACTTCTCGCTCGAACTCATCCATCAACCCGCCGTACAAGTTGATACAGTTGATGAACAGCCACTCGTTCTCGATCGACCAGATCTGTATGGACGGATGGTTCCGCTCCCCTTTGACCTGGGCCACCATTTGATCGACCCAGTTGTTCATCAACTCCATTTTTACCTTGGAGCCGTATAGCTTCTCGAGCTCCGGATCATTCTCGATTGCCATCGACCCAATTGCCTCGCCGTCGAGAATGCCGCAACGGCGGACGGGAATGCCTTTGGTGTCCATCCAGTCGAGAGCCTCGTCAGGAGACATGCCAAAAAACGGCCGCACTCCACCCTGGGTCGCCCCGCTCATTCGCATCATCGTCTGATTGGTCTTGCGGTAATAGGCGAGCCATTGATCCGGGTTTGAGCCGTTGATACCCATGTTCCAGCCGTGCCAGACGATGCCGTTGAGCGTGAAATCCTTGCCCCGCTCGCCCCATTCGCGGAAGCCGAAGGTTGTGTTGTGGACATCCGACGAATGGACTCCGACTCTCAAGGTCGTTTGTAACGTGTAAAGAAACGGTTCGTCGGGCCACCAGTAGTGGGCATCAGCCCAGTCACCTACGATATCGAGCGTCTGAACTTTGCCGGCGCCGATCGTCACCGGCTTGGTAAGACTCTTGACGACTCTTTGTTTTTCTCGGTCGATCGCCGCGCACATCAGTTCACAGTTGATTTCCTTGCCTGTGTTATTGGTAACCGTTACTTCGACCGCGAGCAGCTTTTTGGCGACCGACGGTTTCACAAATACGTCGGAAACATATGCCGACCCGGCAATTGTAAGAGTCGGCGTGACCAGGATGCCCGATTGCTGGGACCCCCACACCGGATAAGCCAAATCCTGAAACCCCATGCGACCGAAATCTGGAGGCAGATTGAATTTTTCCCGGAGTTTCATCGGGTTCGTCGGACTGGCGGAATAGGCATACCAGTAGTCGCGGATTCCGACCCAGATTTCGTTTACTTGTCCCGGTTTGATGCCTTTGGTGATGTCGATATCGAAATGGACGAACGGATTTTTGTTGAAGCCACACAGCACGCCGTTGACATAGACGGTGGTATTCAAGCTGTTCTGTGGAAACGTCAGGACATACGAGGCTGCTCCGCCGATAGCAGGTACATTGACGCGGCAGCGATACCAGAGCCGATGCGCGAACAGGAGATCGGGTCGTTGCGTATTCTTGTCGCCGGGCACGGCGATCGCTTTCCAGCGCGGTTCGGTCGGTAACTCGCCAATCGGCACGGCCACCGGTCCAGGCAACGCTTCGTCATGCCGGCATACTTCCCACGGGCCTTTGAGCGCTATGGAAGTGCGCTCGCCATTGAGCGGGCGATTAGGGAACTCGAATACATGTTTCGCAGCCTCCTCATCGGCCGCGGTTCGATCCACCTCGCCAGGCTTGAATCTCGAGTGTGGACGAAACGGCCCCGCACTCAGGCAAAAACAATCGGAGGCGTAGAGGACCCGAGTTACTTTGCCTTTATCATCCTTTGGCAGCGGGATGCGGATTTCGAGAGTATGCTCGCCCTTCGTGAGCGCTTGATCGCCCATTTTCAGCCATCCGACCTCGTTCCAGGTACTTAGCTCCATCAGGTCGATAGTCTGATACTTGGGGTCGCGCGGATGAATGGTCTGCCAAGGACTGCCGTCGATCCGCCAGTCGAACGCCGAGCGGACATATTCCATCCCGGCTCGATGCCAGATTTCATATCTCGCCTCGGTCGGCGCGGCGAACGGATACGACAGGACCGCGCCGCCCGCCGGCCACAGCTTCTCGACATCCTTGTCGACACTCAGAAAAAGCCACTTGCCGCCCGACAACCAATCCGGCCGCGCCGCCTCCGCTGGCTTGACGGGTACGTTACTCTTGGCCGGTGTTTCGGCCTCGATCCAAACGAACGGGGCAGGATCGGCGGCTCGGACGGCTCCGGTAATTTGGAGTATTGCGAAAGTGCAAAGCAGAAAGCGAATCGAGGTGGAGAGCCTAAGGTGCATGGCATAACTCCCTGGTTGCTCACGGTGTGTTTCGGAGATGTCTCACGCAGCTGAGCGACTCAGAGCGTTCGGACGGAATGCGGCGGGCAGCGCATGTGTGCCATGCTTTGGTACTTCAAAGCATGCTTTCGTGTACGAATAGCATGGTACCCAACGCCGCTCACCATCAGTACGTATCCTCCGGATGCAGCAACAAATGCAGCACCTCGTCTGGAGCGGCGCGGTACTCGAACGGCTCCATCGTGGACGACGCCCGGCCCTGGCTCAGGCTGCGGACCTTGTCCGCGTAGTCGAACAGGCGCGATAGGGCGCAGATGGCTAGGACAACGCGGAGCTTGCCGCGAGCCAGGATCTCCGTGATCTCGGCGCGGCGTGCGTTGAGGTCGCCGGTGATCGGCCCAAGGAATTCTTCCGGGACGGTGACCTCCAGTTTCATCATCGGTTCGAGCAGGATGATGTTTTCGCGCATCGCTTTGTGAACGGCGTCGGCGCCGGCTTGGAGAAAGGCGGTATCGTTCGAAAGCTCAGGGTCCATCTCGGCGCTGATGAGGCGTGCCTGCACGTTCATGACGGGATAACCCAGCTCGCCGGAGTCCATGGCGCCGCGAATGCCCTGTTCGGCGGCGGCAACAAAGACCGGCAGCAGCGTTTCGGCAGGCAAGCTATTCGTGATGCGGATCGGCTCGTCACTCTTCACGGGCTGGAACTCGACTTTGACTTTGGCGAACAGGCCCGTCGTGCCCGCCTGTTGGCGGACGCATTCGCCCTCGACGGTGATTGCCTTGCGCAACGTCTCGCGATAACTTACGCGCGGCTTGCCGACGCGCAGCTTGAGACGGAAATCGCGTTCCATGCGATGTTGCTTGATCTCGAGGTGCAGCATGCCCATGCCGCTCATCAGCGTCTGGCCGGTGTCGCGGTCGATCTTCCAGGTGAAGGTCGGATCCTCACGCCGCAGCAGCGTCAGGATCTTTTCCATCTTGTCCTTGTCAGCGGACGACTCGGGCTCGATCGATCGGCTGACGACGGCTTCGGCGAAAGTGATCTTTTCCAGCAAGATCGGGTTGGCGACGTCGCAAAGCGTATCGCCGGTGATCGAATCCTTCATGCCGATGACGGCCACGATGTCGCCGGCGACCGCTTCACTTAGTTCCTCGCGTTGCGTCGGGTCGGCAAGCGTGTGATAAATCTTGCTGACCATCTCCTTGGTGTCGCGGCCCGGATTGTAGGGCCGGCTCTGCGGCTTCAGCGTGCCGGAATAGATGCGAAGATAAAACAGCTCGCCGTGATCGTTGGCGACGATCTTGAAGACAAGAGCACAGAACGGTTCTTTGACGTCGGGCTTGCGCTTCTCCTCTTTGTCCTTCTTCTTCGGATTCACGCCGACGACGGGCGGCCGATCGAGCGGGCTGGGCAAATACCAGGTCACGGCATCAAGCAATGGCTGAATGCCGATATGCTCCCGCCCGGAACCGCATAGCACGGGATGCAAGACGCGGCGAAGCGTTTGATCGCGGAGTACGGCTCGGATCGTGTCGACCGAAATCTCTTGGCCTTCCAGGTATCGGCTCGTCAGCTGGTCCTTGTCATCGTTCCGCGTCAGAGCGTCAAAAAGCTTCTCGCGCCAAACGTGCGCCTCGTCCATCATTTCCGCGGGAATCAAATCAACTTTGAACGTGCGGCCCTGGTCGGCTGGATCGAAATAAAGTGCCTGCATCGTGATCAGGTCGATGATCCCCTTAAAAGGAGTCGGGCTATCCTTGATCGAGCCGGAACCAATGGGAATGCTTATCGGGACGGGAATCCCTTCGAGCCGTTCCCTGACGTCGTCCACGGCGTTGAAGAAGTTGGCGCCGACGACATCCATTTTGTTGATGAAAACGAGCCGCGGCACCTTGTATTTGTCGGCCTGGCGCCAGACGGTTTCGGACTGGGCCTCGACCCCTTTTTGGGCGTCGAAGACGACGACGCAGCCATCGAGGACGCGAAGCGAGCGCTCGACCTCTGCGGTGAAATCGACGTGGCCGGGGGTGTCGATCAGGTTGAGGCGGCAGCCTTCCCAATCGAATGGAATGCACGCGCTGTAGATCGTGATGCCGCGCTCTTGTTCTTCGTCATTCCAATCGGTGGTTGTGTTGCCGGAATCGACAGCCCCGAGGCGATGCGTGGCACCGGCGTAGAAGAGAAGATGTTCGCTGGTCGTCGTCTTGCCGGCGTCTATGTGCGCGATGATGCCGAAGTTGCGAATCTTGCCGAGATCGAGCTTGGCGACAGCCATCTCTCTACTCTCCAAAGGAAAACACCACGAAACAGAGCCCAAATTGAAGATAGCGGATTGCGGGTTGAGGAACATAGGGATCTATGTCATTCAGCCCGCGATCCGCTATCGGCAATCCGCGATCTGTTTCGTGGTGATTGTGCGGTGAGTCGTTTTCGTTACCACGCAAAGTGGGCGAAGGCCTTGTTGGAGTCGGCCATCTTGATCGTGTTTTCGCGCTTGGTCATCGCTTCGCCTTCACGGCGGTAAGCGGCCATCAGCTCGTCGGCGAGGCGCAGGTACATCGGCCGGCCGGTCTTGCCGCGCGAGGCGCCGATGATCCAGCGGATCGCCAGGCTGCGTTGACGCGTCTTATTGACCTGCATCGGGACCTGGTAGGTCGCACCGCCGACGCGCTTGGAGCGCACTTCGACGGTCGGTTTAACATGCTCAACCGCCGTCGTGAAGACGTCGATCGGGCTGAGGTCGGGCATGCGCTTTTTGATCTGATCCATCGCGCCATAAAAGACGCGCATGGCAGTCGCTTTCTTGCCCTGATACATCAAACAGTTGATAAACTTGCTGGCCAGGTCGGAGCCGTAACGCGGATCGGGTTTCAGCGTTTCGGCGCTGGCGGTTCTCTTTCCCATACGCTAATTGCCTTTGTCTCTCAGGTCACTCTGGTTGTCGTTCAAGTGAGCGACGTGTCGGCGGCGCAATCCAATCAATTTACCGATGGCGCCGGACACGGATAAACATTTACATAAGGCCGAACCGTGCGGACCGTGCCGGACGGCTCGAACGAAACTCGATTTACCTGTCCGCAATGAGGACAGGGAACATTAACATTGGCGACCGGTTGGTCCTCGCCTTCGCGCGGACCTTTCCCTGAACACTTCACGGTCACACAGACTGGGCGATCACATCCTTGACAGACAAAGTCGAGACTAAGCGTCAACGCTATCATCACGTCGGGGATACTCCTCGGGGGGATGATGGAACGCAAACAGATCGGCTCATCTACCATGACAGAGCCGACGGTGTCGAGTGCGGTTTGGCTTACTTGCCTTCGCGCTTGGCACCATACTTCGACCGAGCTTGCTTACGATCGGCGACGCCCTGCGAGTCGAGCACACCGCGGACGATGTGATAGCGGACACCCGGAAGATCGCGGACGCGACCGCCGCGCACGAGCACGATCGAGTGTTCTTGCAAGTTATGGCCTTCACCAGGGATATAGGCCGTCACTTCGATCCCGTTCGACAGGCGAACGCGCGCTACCTTGCGGAGCGCCGAGTTCGGCTTCTTCGGGGTCATGATCTTGACCTGAAGGCAGACGCCCTTTTTCTGAGGGCAGCCCTGCATGGCCGGATGCTTGGGCCGGCTATGCTGCGGAACGCGCGGTTTGCGGACGAGCTGGTTGATGGTCGGCATCAGTTCTTCGATCGTTCGGGGGTAAATCAGGGTCCAATCGCCACGGCGGCCAGGCATCATCCTAGCAGCTTACGCCTCATTTGCGCAGCGACCTATGAAAAATCAAACTACCGAGCGCAGGCAAGCGGGTCAAGATGAAGCATGGAAATCGCGCGAATGGGTTTAACCAGAATCTCTTGCGGAGAACATAGGCTACAACCGCCCAGGGCGTTGCCCTGGGCTAACATATGCCGCCCTTTCAGGGCTTAATGCAGTCGATTTAGAAAATTCACGCCATTTGCGGCATCCGGTCTTAAGCCCCGAAAGGGCGACATAGGTTAGCCCAGGGCAACGCCCTGGGCGCCCGCGAGCGATTTCGCCCCCAGAAACGTGGTTACACCGGCGCGAATCGCCAACTCGCCTTACCTATGTTCCGCGCGGAACATTCTAACCGCCCCCCATGGTTCACGCCCCCAATGGCCATGTATTCTCTTTCGTCCGTGCCATCCTTCGATTAGACTGATTAAGTCGCGCCGGTTCGATCAGGAGTGCGAAAGATGCCTTCGACCAGACCCCGGGCTTTCATGTATTTGGCGTATGAAAAAGCGGCTGAGGAATACTGCCGGAGTTTGCCTCTGGAGCATTTCATGGAAGCGACGTCCCAGGCCACGCAGCGGAAGATTACGGTGGAAAGTCTAGATCTGGTGCATGCCCGTCGGCCCGACGTCCAGGTCTTTAATGAGTTATTGGTGCAATACGAGCTGCCAGGCCAAGATAAGCCGGGCCAGGTCGTGCCGGACAACATGATCGTGGTTCACTCCGAGCCGATCAAGGCCGACGGCAGCTACAACGTGCCGCTCCAACCGAAAAAGCCGTTTTGCGTACTGGAGTATGTCTCGAAATCGACTTCACGCAAAGATTACGAAGAGAACATGCAGAAGTATGAGCATGAGCTGCGCCGTGCGCTATTACCTGCTGTTTCATCCAGACAATCAAGACCTGACCCTCTACCGCCACAATCGGCGGAAGTATCTCAAAGTACTCCCTAACGAAGTGGACCGGCTCGCAATCCCGGAGCTGGATTTGGAAGTAGCAATTTTAGATCGGTGGGTCCGATACTGGTATCGCGGCAAGTTATTGCCGTTGCCGGGCGAGATGTTATTGGAATTGGATAAGGAAACGAAAAATCGACTGGCGGCCGATCGGGGCCGTCAGGAAGCGGAGCGAGGCCGTCACGAAGCGGAACGTACCTGTCAGGAAGCGGAACGAGGCCGTCAAGACGCGGAACGCGACCGTCAGGAAGAACAAACCAAGAGACTTGAAGCGGAGGCGAAAGTTGCCGGACTTCTCGAAGAACTGACTCGGCTCAAGGAGCGCCTCGGCGACAAATAACCGGCCATCGAGTGGCCTCGTAAGAACCGACCACAAATTTCGTTTCATTCGGGCCCCCCTAGACCCCACCGAACGAATTCCTGGTGCAGAGACAGCGATTCCAGCTCTCGCAGCGACACCTATGAAATAAGCATGTCAAAAAATTCGTTGCGCGCACGACACACAACCCCTGAACGAATTCTTGCCCACGAATCGAAGCTGGGACAAATAGAATCATCCAGTGACAGGTCTCGTGATTGAAACGGCCTGGTAACAACGCACGAACATTCGGGAGAATGGCTTAAGATCGGAGCACTATACACTCGCCCACCGATGACGCTCGCGGTATCATAGAAAAATAAAATCATCCGCGCCTCGGGGGCCCCGATGCAACCCGACAATTTTGACCACGCCTTGACCGCGATCCAGAAACGTGTCCCATTCCGCCCATTCACGGTCGCCCTCGTCAACGGCGACCGCTTCGAAGTCGCCCACCCCGGCGCCCTGGTATTCCGCCGCGGCGTGGCTGGTTTCATCGGCGCCGGCGGCATTCCCGTCCTGTTCGACCACGAAGGAGTCAGCCAGTTCATCGGGGATTTGATGGAGCAGCCGTCACCTTGACTCGCGGCCTCCGGCGTACATACGATATTGTTCTCTCGCTCCGGAGGAGCGATGGGCTGCGGCCACGGGTGGAGCAGAGCCCGCCGCCAGACGGGCGTAGCGCAACCCATGGGAGAGGAAGGGCGAAAAGGCCTTTCTCTCCTCGTGAGGGGCGAAGGAGTCGTCCTACCCGACATCTCTCTTTGTCCGAATCCGCCGTCCCTCCGGGACGGAATCGGGCTGTTTATCCGCTTTCCACGGGTTGCTGCGCCGTCCTAATTGCAGGCTTCGCTTCACCCGCGGGTACAACCCACCGCTCCTCCGTAGCGATAATCACGGACAGAGGTGCACCTGACTTCCGAAAGACCTATCGTGACAAATCTGCAATTGGTCTTCGTGAAGGATGAGAATAACGATGGCAGCGAAGAAGAGAATTCGTCGAAAACTGGGTGATATCCTCGCCATTCGTTTGGACGAAACCACCTACAGCTTCGCGCACGTCTTGAAGGAGCCGTTAATTGCATTCTACGATCTGCGAATCGCCGCGATCCCTACCTTAGACCAGGTGTTATCGGCTCCGATTGCCTTTTGTGTATGTGTGACGAACCACGTCGTCACATCCGGAATTTGGCCCATTATTGGAAATGCACCGCTAACCGCAGACCTACGCGAAGAACCTCTCTTCTATAAGAAGGATCCAATTTCTGGAAGTGTATCGATTTATCGGGACAGCACCGGCGAAGAAATCCCAGCAACTAAGGAGCAATGCGAAGAATTGGAGTGTTCGGCTGTGTGGGACCTGGATCACCTTGTAGATCGGCTTCGGGACCACTTCGCCGGACGATCAAATAGGTGGGCAGAGAGTTTGCGGCCCTGAATCATCCTGGTATCGTTGATCGAACAGGAGACTACTCATTCCACCGCCCCCCCAAGCTTTCGAGAGCGATTTGCCCCGTCCTGACTCACGCCTTACGTTTCCGTTGTCAAATTGCCTCCATCCCTCCCGCAACCGAACCGGTTGACAACCATCACGACATTCCCTTCTCATCATAATCGCGCGTCTGTGCAGCACCATAAAGACCAAAAAACGCTCCCTTTGCAAATTGGCCTTCCCCCGATTTAGCACTGCCCGTCAGCAGAGGACCGTGCACACAACGCCAAAGTCGCCACGCTTGACACGTGTCAACGGAAAGAGTAGGTTTTACTACATGTCGCGATCCAGACATCCGAACAAACATATTGAAAGCGCCGTCCAGTATGCCGAGTCGCTCGGATGGCGCGTAGTAATGTCTAATGGTCACGCCTGGGTGCGCCTTTTTTTCCCATCTGGAACCAGAGCTGGCTGCATTATTAGTGTCTGGTCGACGCCGAAAAATCCCGAGAATCACGCCAGACATATCAGACGAGACGTGGACCTGTGTCCGCATGGCACCAGAAACACGGAAACCACCAATGGAGATGAAGAAGATGAAGACGGAAACCAGGACCGCGTGTGAAAGCGAGCACGATTTCGCCCTGGTCTTGACCGGCGTTCCCGAGTTGACCTCAGACGTGGAGAATGCTCTGTTTGAAGCCGGCTGTGACGATGCCACATTGAGCATACGATCTGGTCGCACATTTCTGACGTTTTCGCGCATAGCTCCTACGCTCAAGCACGCGATTCTCAGTGCGATCAGAAATGTCAAGTCAGCACACATTGGCGCTGGCGTTCTTCGTGTTGATAACTGCAACCTCGTCACTCAAGCCGACATCGCCAGAAAAATCAATCGGACACGGCAGCTCGTCCATCAGTACATGAACGGCGACCGCGGACCAGGTGGATTCCCGCCTCCAACTTGCTACATCGGGGATGATTCACCCCTCTGGGCTTGGTGCGAAGTTGCTTCGTGGCTTTGGCAGAACGATTTGATTAAAGAAAATGTGCTGCGAGAGGCCGAGCAAGTAAACGTCATCAATACGGCGTTAGAATTTACGCAGCACCAGCAAACTGACTTTGAGCTTAGCCAAGAGGTTGTACAAGCGATCAACTCCTAGCACTCCGCACATACCATCGATCCATTCAAACCCCAGGCCCCCCCATGAACACGTTCATCCTAAAACACATCCGCCACATCGAACTCATCGGCGTCCTCATGCGCATATTCAGTTTCAGTCTCGTAAGTTGGTTTGGCCCAGCCAGCCCTTTCCTGTTCGTTTGGATTTTCAACACGATTGACGCGATCCTGCTTTCCTGGTGCGTCATCCTCAAAAAGGATCTCGCCTACTCGATCCTCAATCTCTTCTGGGTGCTGATCGGCATCGGCGGGATATTGCGAGCGGGAAGTCTGATTCACTAAACAGGAACCCGGCATTTGCGATCACTAAACCGCTCATGCCGGCATTGCAGATAGGACTTATCGGAGAGGACAGGACGCCAATTGAACTTTTTGTCGCCGGAGTGAGGGATTGGGATGTCAGGGTTCGGCAACGACTGAATTACATAAAGGCTTTATAATAATGAACTTCCGTCTGCGAGGCACCAAACGTGATTCCGTGTTAGATACTTCGGTCAAGGGAATCAAAGCAGGTCTCGCACGGGCCGGATTGCGAGAAGATTCTCGCGGTGAAATGCTCATACGTATTTGTCCGAAATCTTTCTCTGGGGGGCTAAGATGCGGTTGTCACGATAGCCCCAAGGCTGCCATTGGGCTCTGAGCTGTGCGAAGGGAAGTGGAACGGTCATTTGTCTCGCTGGGGTGAAGGCTCGTCAGTCGCACGAGAATTGTCCACCGGCTCGCGTGGAACAGCCACCGTGGGGCTCAAAGAGATTTCCAGGATATTCTGCTTCCACTCAGGCCATGATTTGACCAGCGTAGATGCAAGGGTAAACTGCTTGTCTAATTCTGCCTGGCTCATTGGATCATCCTTATGTGGGTGCTTGGACGAAGCGATTTCGATGCTCTACGAACATATTACAGGCTACAGCCTCGTCTTCTAGATAGGTCGTCGGTTTCATCTGTATCCGAATCCGGGATTTATCGATACGCCAATCGATTTTTCTGCCTTGATCGTCTTTTCGGACCAACTCATAGCTCGATCCCAGCTGCATCGAAAAAAGGTCGAAGAATCGGCGTGGTCCGATCCCGACGAACCCTTCGAATACTACCAAACCGTTGCCGTCTTCTCCAGATTCCCCAGACGTTATGATCGAATCGTCGTGAAATTCCAACGCCTTGCTTTTCGGATATGGCTCGACATAGACGACGCGTTTGATCCCCGCAGCGACAATATGCTTGGCGCAATTGTGGCAGGGAAAGGTGGTGCAGTACAGTGTCGCGCCCACCGTGGATCGACCATTCCGGGCGCAGCTCAACAACGCTTCCATTTCCGCATGAACGACGCGACCGTACTCCGTCAAGTCGCGTAATGAGCTGTTACTCAGTAGCTGCTTTAACGTTTCCGGGTCCAAGCCGGCTTTGGTGCCTTCGTCGACGATTCGGTTGATGATGAGGATCTGCTCAGCACGGTTCGAGTCACCGTTCTTGCGTGTATAATCTCGCCCATTTGGATGGTCGGCGATACACCCTTTCCCATTCCGTTCGGGCCAGTAGAGTCCGCCGCCAGCTTTGGGGCAGTCATTTGCCCCGGTAGCAAGAATCTGCGAGTCGTAGGTTATAACGGCCCCGACCTGTCGCGACATATCCGCCGACCGCAGCGCCGCTCCGAAGGCCATGAACATCGCATGTTCATCGAAAATCGGCGTCACATACGGATTGCCGAACCAGAGTTCGACCATCCGGGCTACGTCGCATCGCAATCGGTCCCGGCTCTGCGAAATCCTCACGAAGAAATCAGCCATATGAAAGGTCTTGTTCACTCGTTGGCCATGCTTGTCCAAACTCTCCTCGCCATCGCGGCGCATCAAATCGTTTGCGTTGTCCGATGTCATGCCGCGGTCCGCCGTCAAGTGGTCGCGACGCCGATCTTCGTCAGCGTGGATGCCGATGAGCACGAAACCGAGCGGGTAAATCGACCGGAGCCGGTTGACTTCCTCGGGCCGTTTGAGCGAGTCGATGATGTAAGCGGTCTTGGGCGACTCCTTCGTGCTGTTGTCGGAGTTTTTTTCGCGATTCGCATAGATTAGCGCGGCCACACCTAGGGCAAGGATTGAATCGTCTTTGCTGTCAGCCCTTGCCTTGTTGCCGGCATCCATGTGGTTGCTGATACGCTGATATTGGTCGTTGCCGCAATCCGCCACCGGGCACAGGAGAGGAATGACTTTCGCCGAGATCTTGATTGGATGGACACGATATCCGGCCAAGCCAAGCCGCTCGGTCAAAAGATTGATGACACTGCTATTTTCCGTCCCGACGGCGCTTACCAGGCCAATGACGAGTTCCGGCTCGAAATCGTTACTCACAGCTCACCTCAACTTACATGTCGATCTTGCCGGGGTAACGCATTCGTACGGTTTTGAAACATGCCTGAATCTGGCCCTTAAGTAGTGAGGAGAGGAGCATTGAGTAACGCCCCCGCCGCGCGAACCGACTCGGTTCTTCTCGCCCACCCGTCTCTAAGTCCTATGCAGCGTAATCCTCCAGAAAGAGAGATTACACCGTTCCGTTTCGATACGACCGGTTGTTTCCTTATAGGTGTAATATGTTATAAATAGTTGCGACGATCAGAAACTTTCACTGCATGGTTGAGCCGACTCGTTCAAACCTGAAAGCTTTGGCAAATCAAGCCAAATCGCAAAGGACAGAAAAAAATCGGAGAGGAAGGGATTCGAACCCTTGGTACAGTTTCCTGCACACAGCATTTCCAGTGCTGCACCTTCGGCCGCTCGGTCACCTCTCCTGATGGCAACGCCCGGCCTCATGAGCCGGGTTGCCTGATGATACGAACCGTGATTGTAGCAGCGACTTATGAGTATGACAACGCCGTGGAATGATGGGTTCGATTGGCGCGTAAGGGTATTCCCAGATTCTCTGGGCGCCGCGTCCTCCTACCCAGGGTGCGCTGCGCGACCCTGGGCTTTGATATAGAACGCTTTCAGCGTTCTAATGCGGGTTCGCACATGATGTTTTAGAACGCCGAAGGCGTTTCCCTATCAAAGCCGAGGGTCGCGCAGCGCACCCTGGGTAGGAGGACGCGGCGCCCAGAGAATTTAGTTCCACACGCACATCACAAAAACAGGTCCGCGTGAATCGAGACGATCGCTTCTCGATTCACGCGGACCTGTTTTTTTGCCCTAAGCCACCAAATTACAGCTGCTCATAGCCGATGTAGAAAGTGATTCGCCCATCGGGCAGCTTGCGGATATTCGTAATATGAACGGGCAAGCCGGCGCCCATCTGGGGCTTGCTCGAGGGCATCGTGTACGGCGTATAGGCGTTGTTCGACGGGCTCGGATAGGGGACCGAGTTGAGGAATACGCGCGGGCCGGACGGGCCTTCGACGCCGTGGGACTCTTCCAGGATCGGCTTGTCTTGGACGACGTGCCAAATCAAAAGACCCTGGGCGGGCAACTCCTTATCAAAGCCTTTGTTGACGCGGTTCTCGAGTAGGATGTATTCGCTGCCATCAGGCCTAATAAGGACCTTGTAACACTCTTTCGCGGAATCCTCCACGGGGGCGAGGATCAATTTCTGCTTGACTGTCGGATCGATCACGGCAGGCTTCAGCCAGCCGAGCTTTTCTTTCGGCCAAGCGCTGAAATGTTGTGGCCGGCCCGTGCCGATCTGGTTAGACATCGCACACCAGACACCGAGGCCTTCGGAGCCCGGATTCTCGGGGCGGGCATAGAGGTCCGGCAAGCCGAGCAGATGGCCGAATTCGTGGCAGATGACGCTGATGTTGGTCATCCGCGCGCCGCCTTCCTGGACGATGAAATAATCCAACCGCTTGCCTGAATGAGTCACATTGGCCCGATGCGGCCAATAGAGGCCGCCACGATTCGTCGACACGCGTTCGCCGGCATAGATAAAGAAGATGCCATCGTAGTCCTTCAACGCATCTTTGCCGTCGCGGGCCAGCAGCTTATCGAGTGCCTCGCTCAAAAGAGCGGTCTTGCGATTACCGGTGTCGTTCGCGTACTCGGCCCGTTTCTTGCTCGCCTCGACATAGTCGAACATTTTGCCTTCGACGCGCAGGGCGCCGTACGATTGCTCGATGTAATAATCATTTAGGCTGCCGAAGACATTCTGGCCGGTGACGCTGGTCTTGGTGTATGTCCCCTTGCTGAAGAGCGAATCCTGCCAATCGGTGTTCTTGATCTTGTCGTTATGCTTTACATCGGGAAATTCGATGCCGACGATGGCAAGACGGTAGACGTTCTTGGTGAAGTAACGTCGGCCCCGCTCATCCCAGCCAGCTGGGCGAGCACCGCCGTTTAAGGTGTCCGTTCCGAGCGTTGCGCTTAGTTCCATTTCCTTGCCATCGCGGCGAATGAGCATGGTCACTTTGTCGCCCGGCTTCTTTTCCGCCAGCTTGTCGGCCATACGGTCGTTCGCCGTCAACGCGACGCCATCGAGTTTGACGAGAATGTCCCCCTTCTTGACGCCGGCCACGGCGGCGCCGGATCCTTCGGTGACGACATCCACCGGCATCCCTTTGTCGTCCTTGGCTTCGCCAAAGCGTATGCCAAGAACAACACGTCGACCGTCGACATTTAAAGGCCGGCTCGTCCCGCCAAGCTGAGCGGTCAATTCCATTGGCTTATCCTTGCGCTGAATCGCCAAGCGGACGACTTCGCCCGGCGAACGTGACAGAAGCTGGCCGCGCAGCGCGTCGGCGTTGCTGATCTCTTGATCGCCGAGTTTCAGGAGGAGATCGCCCTCCGCCAAGCCCGCAGCTGCCGCGGGCGAAGAGGGTTCGACGTATTCGACGAGCAGCTTGCCCTTCGGATTCGGCGCGACCTGGATACCCAGATAGCCCGGTTGCGTCGCTTGCTCGGGCGCGGCCTTGCTGATGCGCGTCGTAATGGCTTTATCGACCGTCTTAAAACCGGTAAGGTCCGGCTCGTTCTTGGCAGGAGTTTTGGTATCCGCAGCCTTTTCCGTCTTCGGTGGCTGTGCCGCGGCGACGAGCGAGCAGGCAACAATCAAGGCAAACACAGGCAGCAACCCCGCGAAACGATGTCGCAGCGTTTTCGACATTTGGCGGATCTCCTGGAGGTCCATGAACTCGGAAAGCAATCGTTAGCAATAAAAAGATGGTACGCTGAAAATAAACCCCGACCAACAGAAAAAGGCCCGGCTTTCGCATTGTCATTCCGTTTGCGTTGCCGGAATGGCCTCACCTGCGTTACGGCAGGTTTCAATTTACACCTTTGGACGATCGATAAACTCTTGTAGAAGCGAGATCCTAGGTGTCAGCTCCGTCGTTGGTAGCACAACTCCGACGCGTTGCTATTTCTGATGCTGGGCCATCAAAGAGCTGCCAAACGCCGCGATCCACTTCCGTTGTTCTGAAGTTTCTGGAACCTGCGCACCCATGCGCCTGTGCTGACACGTTGAACGGCTTCGCCGGCTTTAACTCCAGAAAACACCAGAAGGCAAATCGCTATCAACGCTGCCCGCCCAATCCCTTGCCGGCAATGTATGGCGATGCTCTTCCCGTCCGCTAGCTTCTCGACCAGCTTCGTTACCAAGGCGAGGACAGCCTGCGTTGACGATGGAACGCTTCGGTCTCCAACAGGAAAAGAGATGAAGTCCAGACCGTCGGCCCCAGACAATTCTTCTTCATTTGTTAGATTCAGGTCGGCAATTTCATCAGGAGTAAGAAGCGACAGAACAACGTCGACACCGGCTCGACGCCAAAGCCGAATCTCGTCGTCAAGCCAGTCGCCACCGCGCGGACGAGGTGCGATTGCCAAATGCCCAGGCCATGGCCCTTCTACCCAATAAAGTTCGGTTCTCATGGAATCATCCTCAATTGGACTTTGGCCCATAAAAGATCCGAAATTGGATCATTCGGGATGATTTCTCTTGGAAGGGAATCCACGTCTACGCCGCGGTCCCGAAGGATTTTGACATGATGGTGACCGTCAATCATTGTGCCATCGGGTGGCACCTTGAGGGCCCCTGGCTGACCTGGTTTTAGAGAGTCGATCAAATCCTGATCAGAAAGCTTCCCGTATTTGTCAAGTTTTGATTTGATCAAGGAGTCATCGGCATGCGACGGTTTCAGAGGTTCAGAATAGGAATTGTGGCTCATACGTTCAACCGTCCATGCTCATCACTGAACAAGGGTTTCGATAATCGGATACCAGCGATCCCCACCGTAGCGCTACGCCTCACCTCAATTATACCTTTTGACGACCGATAAACTCCTGTATCAGCGGAATGATCTCATCGCCTTCATCTTCCAAAACGTAGTGCCCCGCGTCGGCAAAGCGATGAACCTCGGCCTGGGGCAGGTGCTTTTTCCAGGTTTCAAGAAAGGAATCGTCAAAGACGAAATCCCGTCCGCCCCAGCAGATAAGTACGGGGACATTACGAAAGGCGCGACAGGCCTTCTTGTGTCGCGTGTACCAGAGCATAAGCTCGATCACCCGGCCGAACGGGTATGTCCTGCACGAAACGAAGAACTGCCACGCGGTTGCGCCAAGAATCGTAGGGTGCTAGGTAGCCGGCACGGATTTCCGGCGTCAAAGGCCGTCGTGTGACACAGTGCTTGGCCGCACCACGACAAAATAGGTTTAGCCCACGGACGAGAAAATCGCCCAGCCAAGGGAAGCGGCAGAGCTTGAGCGACAAAGGGAGATCTTTGCCCTCCGGCAGCAGGAAAGCCCCGGTGTTTAGCAACACGATCTGTTTGATTCGCTCCAGGTGGCGATGGGCGAAGGCCATGCCGATCATGCCGCCCCAGTCATGGAGAACGAGCGTAATTTTATCGGGTAGCTTCAGGTGATCGACCAACGTCTCGACGTCCCGGACTGCGCTGTTCCAGGCTGTAATCGTAGTCGCGGGCGGACGGTTTATCGGACAGGCCAGAGCCAATGTGATCGGGCGCAATGACGCGGTGCGACGTTCTTAGAACCTTAATCAGATCTCTAAAGTAAAAAGACCAGGTTGGATTGCCATGCAGCATCAAGACGGCTTCGCCGCCGCCTTCGTCGAGGTAGTGGTAGCGATGGCCATCGAGATCGAGATAGTGCGATGTGAAGGGATAGAGGCCGGGTGCGAGCGCGATCATCGGTGTCCTAGAGGCCCCAAACGCTTCCGGCCCAAGCGCGGTCGTGGCCGGGGTCGGTACTCCGACCCCGGAAAAGCCCTTGTCGCGCCAAGAACCGGGGTCGGAGTACCGACCCCGGCCACGGTCGTTGCACTTTGTTCTAGCGCTTGGGGCGGGTAGCGCGAGAGGCTGGTTAATACAAGTTCGTCACCACTCAACGCCCAGCATCAAACAATTCAGACCGCTTCCAATTCCAAGAAACCCGACCATGTCACCCGGCTTCAAGAAGTCTCGCTCTTCGGCCAGCGCAGCTGTCAGCGGCAGCGACACCGTGCCCATGTTGCCAAGATACTCGTAGGTCGAATAATCCTTCTCGCGGCTGATGCCGAGTACGCGCAGGATCGAGTCGCGGTGTGGCGTACCGACCTGATGGCAAATGACCTTGTCCACGGTATCGGTGGCCCAACCGAGCCCCAAAAGAAACGTCTTCCAGGTGCGCAGGCCCAGCTCGACTCCATATTTCAATACGGCGACCGAATCGGTCGTCATGATCTGCTTGGCGGCGGTGAAGACGGTTTCGAGGCCCCAGCGACACAGGCCATGATGCTGCGGCGCGGCACGCGTGGTCGCGCCGAGCAGACGACGGCGCGGGTTTTTCTGGAACGACCCATCGGTAACCAAGACTGCCACTGCGCCGAGCCACCGGTCAGTGTGGCCAGGACGTTCTTAAACGTCTCCATGTCGCCCTTGGCGATAAGGCGTTCGATCATGGCGTTGTTGATTTCGCGGGCCGTTTCACAGGAAACGACCAGACCGGCCCGAATCTGCCCAAGCTCAATACGATTGGCGAGATCGAGAATCCCGTTGAGGACGCCCAGGCAGGCGTTGCTGATATCGTAGACCGTATTCGGATGCAGTCCGAGTTCGGACGCGACGCGGCAGGCCGTCGCCGGCTCGAAATTTTCGCGGCAAACAGCCGCATAGATCACAACCTCGATCGCCTCGGGCGGTACACCCGACGCGTCGATCGCTTTGCGGGCGGCGCGCACCGCGCCGGAAGCGAGCGACGTGCCCGGCTCCCACCAGCGGCGTTCGATGATGCCCGTGAGGGACTCGAGCTGGCCTTCCGGCATACGGAGCGCCTGATAGACAGGTCGCAAGCGTTGCTCCAATTCCTGCGTCGTCACGACGACAGGAGGCAGCTCGTAACCGATAGCGTCTAAATAAACCTGCGTGTATTTCATGCCATCAACACGACCAAAGGGCTACCACACTCGACTCCCCGACCTTCGAGTCGATTCCGGTGTCCGATCTTCAGCACTATACTGTATCACTTATCTACAGACTCCAGCCGTCAAGGTGAAGTCCTTCATGCGGTAGATGATACGGCCATCGACCGCCAAAAAGCCATCCGCCTTCAACGTATGAGTCACATCGTCGCGATCCGTGATCACCGCCTGGACCGTCACGAGCGAGTCCTTCGGCACGACCTGGCCTCGATACAGCCATTCGTGCTTACCCAAATTGACTCCCTCCCATGATAGCACAGTTTGCCAGCGATCCGCCGCAAAGAACTTGAGAAGCTGCAAAAACGACTCGAGCCCGAGCGACCCGGGACAAACCGGATCTTGATAAAAGTGGGCGGCGAAAAACCACTCGGTCGGATCGACACGCTTGGTCCCTTGGATGAAGCCGAGCTCTGCGGGGCCGCCATTGGGAATGAGGGTCTCGATGCGGTCGAGCATCCGCAGCTGATCGGTCGGGAAGGGCGCCTCGGTCGGATAAGACGCGGCGGCGCGCCCGCGCTCGACGGCGTCGGGCTCGTAGAGGCGAGCCTCGCGCATGCCGACTTGCTGGCTGAGGGCCGTCTTGGAAAAGAAGCCGAAGCTTGTAGTACCCTTATAAATCGATTCGGCGCCGCTGCGGACCTCAAATGTGTAATTTTGCAAGATCATCCCGGCCGAGGCTGAGACGGATGTAATCTTTACGTCAATGGTCAGCGTCCCCTCGTCTGGCCGAACGGGACGCAGCAGCTCGGCCTTTCCGCCGAGATTGCGGAAGGACAGGTCGATCGGACTCGTCAGCGCGGAACCAATGTAAGCCGCCAGCCAGCCGCACGGCTGGAGCGCCACCTCTAGCAAGACGGAAAACGGCATCGTCGGCTGGCGTTCCGCCGCGAAATACCAGGCATCTGGAGGCACGTCGTATTCGGCGACGATCGAGCCACCGGCAACCATCTTCCACGGCTCGCAGTCAATCCGCGTGATGCGATCGAGAAACTGATAGGGTGGTCCCGGCAAACGGGCGATGATCCGGCCTTCGTCGAAGATACGATACGGTTCACCAAATGCCACCGAGGGTTTGCCAACGGCAAATGCCAGAATACGGTCGTGGTCGAACAACGCGCCGGCCGGTTTGCGGTTGCTCCACAGGTGACGCAGTCGCGCCTCGTTCATGCCTGTCAGCCGTAGCGAGAGCCCATTCATTTCGACGATCGGCTTGCCATCGGCATACATCAACGCATCCGCCAGGGCATACGGTTCCGGCCGATAACCCCACTCTTTCAGCGTCACTTCATAAGTCACGACTTGCGTCGTCGCCGTCACCTGGCCGCGACATTTGAGTCGGCCATCGATCTCTGGCACCGGTTCCCAATTGCCATCTCCTTCTTCCGCGACCCAGCCAATTCTTAGTAAAAAGATCCGCAAAGTATGTAGACAACATTCATACATCAAGGTTCCTGGCATCACCTGGTCATCGACGAAGTGGCACGTCAAAAACCACGCGTGCGGGTCGATTTCGGCCTCGGCACGAATCAGGCCCACGCCATAACGGCCACCGTTCGGATCAAGATGTATGACGCGATCCACGAGCCGCATGCGCCCGTCAGGAAGGCACAGGCTCGGAGCCAGCCGACGACCCGTAAACTCAGGACCGAACGCCCTGGCGAGGTCGCCTGAACGGAGTGCATCGACCTGCGACTTGGAGTAGAACTCGGCGCGCATCGGCACCAGCGGCCCCTCCGGCGGTCGAATGCCTGGGAGCGGTCGGCGGTCCAGCTCGGTTTGAACGACGCCCTTGCCGGCCGCGAGTTCTTCAGCCGAGAAAAAGCCCGCGACGCCGTTACGCATACTCAACAACGGCTCGCCGTCGACGGTCCCTTCGAACCAGAAACGGAACAGGATTGTCTCACCCTGCCGGAAAAAGTGGTCAATATGGATGTCATAACGCAGGACGGACCCGGCTTCTGGAAGGCCGCGATGGAAGCGAATGACCGCATCTAGCAGCCGGTAAACCGCCTGGCCGCGCGTATGAAAATCGATGCCGAGATAGCCCGACAAAAAGAGATCGGCTTGCCCCGCCTCGACCGCGATGCACGTCGGCGCCCGACCGCCGTCGAGATACCACGCTCCAGCGCGGACATCGTGTTCCGTCAGCACCCGGCCCGATGACAGCGACCGCGGCACCGCGTTGATTTCCAAGATGCGATCGACGAGCATCAACGGCTCGTCGGGTAATCGGACGCGCGACGGAAACGAATCGATCTCGCCAAACTCCGGGCCTAGAACACGGGCCAGCGAACCGATGGCAAATTCGAGACACGCCGCGCGATCGAGGACCGGCACGAGTTTCGGACCCACCTCCGAAGGAGAAGGATCTATCGTCCTCCCCTCGCCCCCGAAGGGGGAGAGGGGTCGGGGGTGAGGGGGAGAAGTGCTCTCAAGAATCTCATTAAGAGACACATCGCCGCCAACAAATCGTTCCAACAGGCTCGTTTGAAAAGCGAGAGTCGACGCCATTGTTTCATGAACCGACGATGTAAAGCGGAGAAAGGTAGAATGTGCCTCACTCCGCGCAATCTCCGCCGCCACAACCTGCGTTAGCGTCGTCATGACGGGCAACTTTGTGGGAAATGAGAGTGGTTCCGTAGGCGGCGAAGACGGAATTTTCGTTTCTACAATTAACGGCTCCGTTGTATCCTTTTTTACCAGGACAGGGCAACGAACCACGGGTATCGTGATCACTCGCTTAGACGTCGAGCGAAGCGCCGGCGTTTCGTCCGCGAAAAGTGGGGCAAGATCAACCGGAACACGCTCAGCGCACAACTGCGCCAATACTCGCAACAACGCCCCGTCTCTTGCGCCGGCGATGCAAGCCGATCGCGCTCGATGGGGACGACTTTCTAGGATGGCATCGATCATGCGCGAGCACGACGCGCCCGGCCCGATCTCGATGAAATGTCGCGCGCCATCCTGGTAAGCGCAGCTCGATCACGCCTGGAAAATCGAGTGTAGTCAGGGCTTGACCTAGAATCGCCTGGGCCGCATTGGTCGAGTTCATTTCGTAGGAATGTCCCAAAGCCGCCGAGTAAAAACGTACGTCCGCGATCGCGTTCGTCGGCATCTGATGGAGCTTACGATAGGCGTCGGCAACTTCGACAAGAATAGGACAATGGACCGTCATCGCATCCGGATAAGCGACGAAACGGCACCCAAGACGAGCGAAAAGCTGTTCGACCGCGCGGCGCTGGCCGCCGATCACGCACTCATTCGGCGTGTTGCGAATCAACAAATAGACGCGTTCCGCTCCCGAGCAGAAGTCGCTCACAATCTCGGCGGGCCGATCGACCAAGCCGGAAACCCAATCGACTGGCTCGTTTTCCGCCAATCTCCAATGCTTTCGAGCCGCATTGCACGGGCCGGTCAAGTCGGTCTCGAAAAGCGGCGAGGCCAACAGACGTCGGAGCATCTCATCCCTGCCGGTCCAGGCGCGCAAGGCGAACAGTGCGGCCGACTCACCAAGGCTATAGCCGATCGACGCGGTCGGCTTCACGCTGAACAGAGCCAAGGTGTCGCTGACGATCGTGCCCAACGCGACCTGGCCAAAGATGCGCTCGCGCACACTGGCCGAGCCGCTACTTGGTCGGCGCCACAGTTTCCACGGCAAAACCTGGCTGGCGAGACGATCGTTTTCCTCGTCTTGTTTCTGGAGCACTTCCGGCCAACGCCGCGCCAGATCAACGCCCATGCCAATAAAATCGTTTCCCGATCCAGGAAAGACGAAAGCAATTGGAGCGTCCGGACCGAGCGGCTCGGGCGAGTAGAAGAGCTGGTCTTTTATCGATGGAGTCGCTCCCGGGAGAGGCAACGGCTGCGCGGGGTTGGCCTGTAGATGCGCGGCTGCCTCTTCGATCAATCGACGCAGTTCGCCAGCCTCGCGGCTGACAAAAGCGAGAGCACGGCCGCCATATCGCTGACGATTGTCTTGCCACCATTGGCGTGCGGCTGCCGTGACCTCGTCGCTAACCACGCGTCGCAATTGTTGCAATTGATCGAGCAAGTCCGCAACGGTATCGCCCACAAGCACGAAGAGTGTTTCTGGTTGTGCATCTATCGAAATGTATAGTTTGCGGACCGCTTTTGGGCGTCTTACAATTTCTTCCAAGACAACAGATGCCGACGTCTCGTCCAAGCTCGTTGTCTGAACAAGAGCGCGTCGAGCTCCATCTACGCGGTCGCGCAACCAGGGCCAAGGGGACGACGCCTTCACCGAATCTGGAAGGAGCTGGTTTTCCAAGCAGACGACTGCTCGAAGCAGGTCCACCAAGCCCGAAATCGCTCCGAGATCTCGCGTATTGCCGATTGCAACCGGCTTGTTGTTTGAAGGAACTGGAATGGCCGTTCGTGTCGAGTTCTCCGTGGTTGATACGCCGCCCTTTACCTCAATTCCCGCGATAATCGCATGAACCGGATTGCCAGCGCGCTCTGCGTCGCTCAGCCTCTTGAGCACGAAAGCGACAGCCCCCTCGCCCGTGGGCGCATCCGTTCCTTGTAGACCGCGACGATCATTTGGTAGATCGACCGCACCGGCGATGGCCAAATCGAGGTCGCCGCGCCGCAACGCCTGCACAGCCAGCGCGACCGCGCGAATGCCGGACGTTTCCTCGCTTGCCAACGCGAAGCTCGGTCCGCCGATGCGCAGTGCCCGCGCGATCCGGCTGGCGACGATGCTACCGAGCGCACCCATCGTGCGATCGGCCGTCAACGGCGGACCTGCCTGATCCGGCGATTCCGATTCGGCAAGTAAAGACCAACGCAGATGGTAATTGGTCGTATTCCAATCGAGCGCCAGGCCGATCAAGACCGCGCAACGTGCGCGCTCCGCGTCCGAAACGGCGAGACCTTCAAGCGCTTCATCCGCGACGCGCAGCATCAGCAATTGCTGCGGCAGCATCGCTTCGATTTCTCGCGGTGGGATGCGAAAACTCTCGGCATCGATCGTCACGGTATCGAGAGCTAATGAAGCTAGCGATGTTTCTTCCACACCCAAAAGCCACGGCGTCAGTTCGGCGATCGTGGAGCGCGAGCCGATTTGCGCCGCGATGCCGACGATGGCGATCGGCTCTTCGATCCGTTTCGTGGGGGGACCAACGTAAAAAGGCGTGGAATTGCCATGCAATGAAGGAGCGTCTTCCTCCAACAATAAATGGGCATTGATCCCGCCAAAGCCAAAGCTGCTGATTGCCGCGCGCCGCGGCGTTCGACTATCGCGTTGGTTCCAAGTTTCGCCTTTTCGCAAAACGCGAAATGGCGACGAAGCCAGATCGATCTCCGGCGAGGGCGTTTCAAAATTCGCTGTCGGCGGCAGTGTCTCGGCTCGAAATGCCTGGAGGACCTTGCAGAGAGCTGCGGCGCCGGCGGCCGTGAGGAGATGCCCGACCGTCGATTTCACCGACCCAATGACGCATGAACCGGACCGCTTATTTCCCCATAACTCACGTAAGCTGCAAAACTCGACCGCGTCTCCTAACGGCGTGCCGGTCGCGTGACACTCGATCAGATCGACATCCTGCGGCTGCCAACCGGCCTCGTGATAAGCAGCTCGCATGGCACGCAATTGGCCTTCGGTACTCGGCGCTAACAACCCGCCCTGAATGTCGTTCGACAGACCACAGCCGACGATCACGGCGAGGATGCGATCGCCATCACGTCGCGCGTCGGCGAGTCGCTTCAGGACAAATATGCCCGCGCCCTCGCCGACCATCAGGCCGTCGCCCTGGGCGTCGAAAGGCCGGCATCGTCCAGCGCGTGACAGTGCCCGTAGTTGGGAGAAGCCCATCTGCGTATAGAGACAATCAGGCCGCGAAATGCCGCCGGCCAACATAGCGTCGGCTCGGCCTTCTCTCAGCTCATCCATCGCCAGCTTGATGGCATAAAGCGATGAAGCGCAGGCGGCATCGAGAGTAAACGTACCGCCGCTCAGGCCGAGCGCACGCGCCAGAATGCTGGCCGGCATCGCGGCGGCGTGGCCATTGAGCGGATGCGTTTTTTCTGTTCCGATCCCGAGAACAGCGCGCGCATGAGCAGAGGCTTTTTCCGTGGGCAAAACGATATTACCGAGAATGACGCCTACACGCTTCCGATCCAATGTTCTTGTCTGGGCGCGGTCAAAAGCCTGTTTGCCTGCGAGGAGGGCAAGATGAAAAACAGGATCTAGCTCCTCCACTAGACCGGGCGCTAGATTGAACGAGGCAGAATTGAGAGTAAGAGGATCGAGAAAGTAGCCGCGTTTGGAATAGCCGTGATCTGCCGATGGAGGGCCGGCCCGGAACGTCTGTTCGGGCGACAGGATCCATCGGCCCTCTGGCACATCCCGACTCAGGTCGGCTCCCGCGACCACGGCATCCCAAAGCCGATCAGGCGACGGCGCCGAGGGGAATAATCCGCCCACCGCCACAATGGCGATGCGCTGCGATTCAATCATCGACGACGTCTCCAGCATCATCAAGAACCGACCCTGAAGCGTAAGGGAAGGTTATTTGTAGTACCGAGCCTGATGCGTTAGCGAAGAGCATTTTTTGAGTCGAAAATTCAAATGCTCTTCGCTAACGCTTCAGGCTCGGTGATACGAACGCTATTTCGTCGAAACCGCTCCTGAAGCGCGGCGTCGAGAGTGCATTCGTATCCTTCGAGCCGTGCGACCAGCGACCCGTTGGTATCGACAAATTCGATATTGGCCTGAGCGGCAAGAGCGTTCGAGCGCGTGACCTCGATGACGATACGGCAACCATCAGCTGGGAAAGAGCGCCGATACTGGCGATAGAGCAAGGCAGCGCACGGCAGACTGCCAAGGCCATGTTCTTCGAAGGTCCACAAAATCATGAGTTGATACGCCGCGTCGAGGACAAGCGGATCGGTCAGCCAGTGCGGTCGTAGTGGTGTTGTCAACCACTTCGCCGGCGCGGGTGCGGCTTGAGCGGTGCAGGCAATCCCACGGGCGTCGCAACCATCGATCCGTTCGATCCCTTGCAAATCGATGCCATGAAAGAGCCGTTGTCGATACGCATCGGCAAGCGCAAGGGAATACGCCCCCGTCGGCAGCGGCAGCTTAGCGGAGGGGGCCATCGCCAACGAACCGGCCAGAATCACGTCCGCCCGAGCGTGCAAAATCTCGCGGCCATCGCGCTTTTTGCTTCGCAGCTCGACGGGAACGCGGGATACGCCATCGATTCTCTGCGCCTTGCCCGCCCCGATTTGGAGACGAAGGGAAGAGCCGTCGAGGACCACGCCATGGAGAATACGCAGGTCGTCCCAGCCGAGAAACGATAGGCCGGGGTTGTGGACCAGCGCCGCGTGTGCGAACCATTCCGCGATCAAGGCCATCGGCAACACCGCGTGGCCATCAATGACGTGCGAGCGTAGCACTGGACATTCATCGAGATTGACATCGCGCTCGAACGCGATCGGCAGAGCGGGCGCTAACTTCGGAATGACCGGAGCGCATGTGATTGCTTGCTTCGTAGGTTCCGGGAGATTTCCCGCAAGCGCCACGACTTCAATGGCGTGATCGCTTTCTTGGCAGATCTCGTTTATCAAAAATTGGCCGCCGCTCGCCGGCTCGATCAGACCGACGCCTTCGCTTTGGAAGAGAGTCTTCAAAGACGGCGTGACCATACCACCGTCCCACGGCCCCCAGTTGACGGAGATCACGCGACAGTCGGATTGTCGGCGGGCTTGCTGCTGGCCTATTTTGTTGAGAACCTCATTGGCCATCGCGTAGTCCACCTGACCAACGCGCCCGAGACGAGCCGTGGTCGAGGAAAATAAGACCAACAGGCGCAACTCATCAGGGTGGACCGCCTGCAGAAGAGACGCAGGCCGTTTACCTTCGTCTGATAGACACGCTGAAACTGTTCATCGGTCTTGTTTTCGATCTTCGCATCGGCAAGGACGCCAGCGCCGTGTATGAGGCCACGGACCGGCCCGTGTTCGGACCGAATTTTTTGGAACAGAGATGCGACTGCTGCGGCATCCCGGACGTCAAGCGCGTGATAGACTGCCCGCGCCCCTGCCGACTCGATCCGAGCCAGCGTCTGGCGAATCTCCCGTTCCGCCGCTACGACTTGGTATTGGTCGCTAATCAAGCGCGGAGTCGCGCTGCCATTGGCGCGATTGTGAAGCGCACGTTTGATTTCCGATTCCGAGATCAGCGGAAGAAGCCAATCCGGTTCGCGCCCGGAAAGCGGGCTGCGCCCAAGCAGAATCAGAGTCGGCTGAAACGCCGCTAGCGCCACGGCGATTTCCGCGGTTACTCCTCGTGCGCCGCCCGAGAGAACGACGACGTCGCCGCGCGCCAACGGGTTCGACTGGGAATGCCGCGCTTGCGGTTGCAAGCTGGTTTCGAGAGTGACACGCCGGTCGTTGGCGATGCCGACTTCGATAGGTCCCGCAAGGAACAGCTCGTCCAGAATGGCGGAAGCGAGACTTTGCGGATCGCTAAAATCGCCTGAGAGATCGAGTGCTTTGCAGGCAATGTCCGGCCATTCGCGCGCTGCCGTTTTGATGAGGCCTGCCAGGCCGCCGTCGATAGGCTCGCGCTGCGTGTTGGGATTCAAAAGGCCAAAGGCACCGTCGATGCGCAAGGCGCACGCTAGGATGGAGCCACCCTGTCGAGCTGAAGTGCCTAAGGCAGGTCCGACATGCTGCACGGCATGCAATGCCTGCGGCAAAAATGCGTCCGCCACCTCTTGGGCGTCGCTGACGATCAGTAATCCACCGAGCGAAGGCGGGCAAGGGATGCCTGGAACGTTCGCACAGGTCAGCAAGCGCGGCTGTAGGCCACGCTTGCGAAGTCCCACCTCCAGTGCTTTACCAAGTGCCACGTCGCCTTCGATTGCCAGCCAGAACTCGGCTCCAGAGCGAAGATGAATAGAGGCGCGCGATGCATCCTTGCGTAAAGGCACCGGCTTTATGATGTATCGATTCAGAGACGTTCCGTTATGCCTCTCGCTTCGTTCGGGCGAGAGGGGAGCACGACTTAGACCCTCGCTCCCGGAGGAGGAGAGGGTTTGGGGTGAGGGGGCAGCGTTTCCGCGGTGTTCAGACCTCACCCTCGACGCCTCTCCCAGGGGGAGAGGGGAGCTTTTCAGCGGACGGTCCAAGAACTCCGCGAGCTGACGCAGGGTGTGCAGCGTACCCAAATGTTCCGGTTTGACGATGGGGGCATCAGGAATGCGGTCCTGAAGCGTCGAGAGGATTTCGACGCGCTTGATCGAATCGATGCCAAGATCGGCGTCGAGAGCCATGTCAAGACCTAGCATGTCGGCCGGATAACCCGTCTTCTCCGCGACCACGTCGAGCAGGATGGCCTGAATGTTCAAGTCTGACGACGACGGTGTTAGCCCCTCGTCCTCTAAGGGGAAGAGGGGTTGGGGAGAGGGGGTGGAGTTTTCGCTTGGTTTGACCCTCACTCCCGACTCCTCTCTCAGAAGGAGAGGGGAGCTTTTCGGCGGACCGCCCAGGAAATCCGCGAGCTGACGCAAGGTGTGCAAGGTACCCAAGTGTTCCGGCTTGACGATGGGGGCACTGGGAATGCGGTCCTGAAGTGTCGAGAGGATTTCGACGCGCTTGATCGAATCGATGCCAAGATCGGCGTCGAGGGCCATATCGAGACCTAGCATGTCGGCCGGATAACCCGTCTTCTCCGCGACGACTTCGAGAAGGACCCGTTCGACCGCTTCGTTTTTCGTTACCGGAGCTGAGGGAGCAGCGAAACTTGGCGCGGGTGCAGATTCAATGGGCGCTGGTTTCACAGGCGCGATCGGGTGGTGGCCATTGCCTGAACCGATCGGCGAGCGCGTGGCGGTCGGAACCAGTGGCGGAGTCGGCGGCAACGCCATCGGCGCGGGCGTAACGCCGGTCAAAGACGCGTGCAAGAGTCGCTGTTGCTGCTCAATCAAGACGTGAACCGTTCGCTGTGCCGTCTCCTGCCCTTCGAGAAACTGGCGGTGCAACTGCGCCGTCTGGTCCTGAAGTTTTTGCAACGCCGTCATGCTTTCCCGAGTCAGTGCTAATGCCTGAGCGAGCGAGCCGTTATCGCTAGGCGCAGCCTGAGCCGGCTTAACAATCGGCGTCGGCCGGGTCGCGCGTTCGTTGACAGTCGAGCCGTTCATTTCTGGATGGGAATTGGGATTCATGGAGGCGCGCGGTTCGGGTTTGGAAACAGGGCGAGACAATGGCGGACGTTTTGGCTTCGGTTTAACGTAGTTCGCCCCAGTCAGCGGCACGATCAGCGTCGGTCGCCGTGAGATTTCGGCGGCTTTCAATGGGCGAAAATCAGCGTCCCATTTGGGCAAATCAATTTCATGTCCACGAGCGGCGAGCCAGGCGAGCGCATTGGCCAAGTCGGCCTGACCATTGCGTTGTCCGCTCGACGCATCTACGGAGCGAGCGGCGAAATCACGACCTTGCAAAATGCTCGAAACCATGCCCGTCAGCCGAGAGCCTGGACCGACTTCGAGAAAAGTTGTCGTTCCCGTGTCAGCCATTCGCTCAACCATCGCTGCGAATTCGACGGGCCGAGCTAGCTGAGCGGCTAACAAGGAGCGAGCAGCCCTGGGCTCGTCTGGATAGAGGCCAGCAGTTGTGTTGGCAAAAACCGGCATCCCCGCAGTGGCAAACGGCGCATCGTTCAGTCCAGCTCCGAATGGCTGCTCCACCGCCGCAACAAGTGAACTGTGAAACGCCGCCGCGACCACGAGTCGTTGGGCTCGTATCCCTCTTGCCGCGAAGACGGCCGCGGCACGCTCGATTTCGCTGGTCGCTCCCGACAGCACCGTTTGCGCCGGTCCGTTTTTGTTGGCCAGAGTCAGGTCGAGACTTTCGGCTCTAAGAACCTCGGCGATCGTGGCGCTTGGCGACAGTACGGCGAGCATCGAACCGGCATCCCGTCCGTTTCCCGCCGCAGCCATCAGCTCGCCACGTAGGCGCGAGAGCCGATGAAATTCGTTTGAGGTGAGCCGGCCAGCGGCACAAAGGGCCGTAAGCTCGCCATAGCTATGTCCCGCGAACAGGTCGGCCTTGGCACCAAAGCCTTGCAAGACACGCCAGAGGCCAAGGCTAATCGCTCCCAGCGCAGGTTGAGCAACTTCGGTTGGCGCAAGGCCTCTTCGGCCGTGCGCCGGCCTTGGTCGGTAAAGCTCGGAATCGGATATATTTTATCGTTTAGGTGGCTATTGATTCGGACCGCTTCGGCCAACGTATCGAACAGAGCGGGGAACGCGCATGCCAGATCACGCATCATGCCGACGTACTGCGCTCCCTGGCCGGGAAACAAAACGGCCAGCTTGCCAGGCCGCCCGACGCTCCATGAGACGCCGTCGACATTTTTGAACGTATTGGCATCCGAAAAGTCATGGATCAGCTTGCGCGCCGACGCCAGGTTCCGTCCCAGATCAGTTTTGCCACGCTCGAAGGCAAAGGTCAGACGATAGCGCCGGTCGCTCTGGAACTCAGCCCGCGCGTGCCGCCCGTTCTCGGATTTCAGGCCAGGTTAGCTCCGCGGACCACCCGTCCAGTTGCTGCTGGACGCTCTCGGCATCGTCACCTGAAAAGGCGACGATCTGCACCGACTCGTCCCAGTCGATCGATCGTTTCGCGGGTGTCGCCTCTTCGAGAACGCAATGAAAATTGCTGCCGCCGAAGCCAAAGGCACTCAGAGCGGCCCGTCGGGGATGCTCAGGCGACGGCATCCAGGGACGCTTCTCGGTATTGACGTAAAACGGCGAACGGCCCGGCTCGAGTAGCTCCAGCGGTTGGTCCACCTTTAGCGTCGGCGGCAGCACCTTATGATGCAAGGCGGCCGCCGCTTTAATGAGACCAGCAACCCCGGCCGCCGCCTTCGTGTGACCAATCTGCGACTTAACAGATCCGAGGGCGCACCATGTGCCTTCTCTGCCGCTCGCCTTGTAGACTTCGACGAGCGCAGACGCTTCGGTCGCATCGCCGACGCGCGTGCCGGTGCCATGGCCCTCAACCAATTCGATCGTGTCGGCGTCGATGCCGGCGGAGCAGTAGGCGCGCTGAAGCGCCGCCTTTTGACCAGCTGCTTTCGGCGCGTAAACGGCATCGCCCTTGCCGTCACTCGACGTCCCAAGGCCGGTGACAATCGCATAAATGCGATCACCGTCGCGCTGGGCGTCGGCCAATCGTTTCAGGACGACCATGCCGAGGCCTTCACCCAAGATCGTTCCATCCCCGGTGGCGGCGAAGGGCCGAGCATCGCCGGTCGGCGACAGCGCTGGGGTCTTGCTGAAGCACATATACATGAAAATGTCGTTGAATGTATCGACGCCGCCGGTCAGAACCATATCGGCGCGGCCACTGGCAAGCTCGAGCGCGGCCAGGTGCAAGGCGCTGAGCGAGCTGGCACACGCGGCATCAACGACGCAGTTTGTCCCGCCCAAATCGAGGCGATTGGCGATGCGTCCCGCGACGACGTTGCCAAGTAAGCCGGGGAATGAGTTCTCCTGCCAGCCGACGTAGGAATCGCCGATCCGCTTCACGACATCATCGGCGACGGCCTTTTCCACGCCCGCCTCGAGCAAGGCCCGGCGCCATATCGGATGACCCAGCCGCGCTCCAAGTGGAACGACCATCTCCAGCGTCCCGGTGACGCCGAGAATGACAGCAGTTCGCTCGCGCAACGGATGTTCGCTCTTTTTTGGATCGCTTAAGTAGCCAGCGTCAGCAAGAGCGGCACGCGCAACTATAAGGCCTAGCAACTGGGATGTATCAATAGCTTCGAGATCGTTGGGAGCGATGCCGAACTCAGCGGGATTGAATGGCACCGGAGACAGAAACCCGCCCCGAGCGGTATAGACACGGTCTGGCGAACGCGGGTCGGCGTCGAGATAATCCTCGGGCCGCCAGTGGCTCGCTGGGACGGGAGTGATGGAATCGACGCCATCGCGCACATTGCCCCAATAGCTCGAAAGCCCATCCGCGCCAGGGAAAAGACAACCAATACCAATAATCGCGAGCGGCGTCCTCTCGGGAGAGGGCGTAGTCGAGGATGCTGCGGAGTTCAAACCGGGGTTCCCTTTCTGACCAACTATAAGAGCGGATTCGATCTCGACAATCTTGCTCACCAGCCCCGAGCGCGGGCTCTGGAGCCGAAGAACCCCGAGCTTGTGCTTGGGGCCAGTGAGGACCACCGCATCTACATAAAAGTACGACCGCTCATCGCGTTAATCCAAGATTATCCTGCGCCAGGCCGTTAGCGAGCTCCGAATCATCCGAGGATCGTAGCAGTTCATCCAGCTGTGCCGGCTCGAGCGGCCTCAGGCGAGTCGTTTCAGAGTCGAGGACCACACCCTGTAGTCTCATCATCTGGAGTCGCTGCATCACCGCGGCCCCAAATAAAATATTGCGTGCGATCGTCACAACATCCCGGTTCCGCGGTTGTTCCAAAAAAGAGCCCTTGGCCCATTCATTGAACGCCCCCATCGCTGGGCCGCACCAGATCTGGTAATCGAGCCGTCTCGTTGGTTCGCCGCTATTGGCCCAACGAGAAGACTGCCCCAGATACCACCGGAACACCAAAGCCATTCTATGTTTTGGATCGCGGTCGGCACGCTCGATCTGGCCTGGATCGCGTTCCTGAAAGTAAGCACGCGTCTGCCGCCAGATTTCGTCCAGCGGGGCGCGAAAGAATTCTTTCTCGAGTTTTGCGCGGTCGCTGGCTGCGATCTCCTCTAGCGACGAATGAGATCGATATAGTTCATAAAGGCGGGTGGCACGCATCGGGAACATGGTGCCACGTTTCAGAACCTGGACTTTGACGCCCATCTCAAACATGTCCGCCGACGGGGCCATGGCAACGTCTGCTTGCTCGGCCTGGGCGAGCATGTCGCGCACGGCGTTTGAGGTGCCGGCCTCAACGCTCGCTTGATTAATCGAGCCGGTCAAAACATAAGCCGCGCCCATGGCGAAAGCAGCGGCCGCGCCCGCCGGCGTGGCTATTCCGCCCGCCGCGCCGATGCGCAACGGAACGGCAAAGCGATATTGCGCCTGTAGCCGATCGCGTAGAGCCAGCAATGTTGGAATCAGCGTAATAGCTGGCCGATTATCGGTATGACCGCCCGAATCGGCCTCCGCGGTCACGTCCTGAGCGACCGGCACCCGTTTCGCGAGATTGGCTTGTTCCACCGACAGGTTGCCGCGATGCAGCAATTCCTGAATCATCCGCTCAGGCGCCGGGCTGAAAAACTTCGTCGCCACTTCGATGCGCGACACTTTGGCAATGACGCGATTGGGTCTGTACACCCGTCCGTCGGCGTCTAGCCGGAGGCCGTTTAGGCTATAGCGGACGACCGGCAGCGTCAGATCAAGATACGCCGATGCTTCTACGAGCCGCACACCCCGCTGAAGATACATGTCGGCGAGTCGCGCTTCGAGGTCCGGCTCGTTCGGACTGTGAATCAGATTGAAGCCGTGGGGCAGATCACCGAGGCTCCTTTGGATGCGATCTACCGCACGCTCGACACTAGTAAAGGATAGGCCTGCCGAGCCAAAGAAGCCGAGCATGCCGCCGTGCGCCATCGCCTCGACAATTTCGGCGGACCCGATGCCGTTTGCCATCGCGCCAGCGACGTAAGGATAACGTAGCCGATGATCCGCCCGGAACGACAGGTCGCCGAGGTCTTCTGGTCGGCAGGAGGGTACGAAGACTTCGCCTTCGTCCCGGCGAAACGTGACGGCGTGCCCGACCCTGCGGATCGCCGTTGCGAGATCCCGAAGGTCGGTCATGGAACGAACACCATTGCCACAGGCGGTTTGGGGGGAATGGAGGGAAGAACTTATATTAGCGTTGAATAGCGTTTTACGCCACAATCATTAGTACGACGCCTCAACAAGGAGTGGAACCACTCGCATCAGCCCCGATCGCAAGCGCTGGGTTCAGCGGCTCCGAACCCCGCGCTTGCGCTTGGGGCTGGTAAGGGTCACCCGCCTATTTCGTGCTCGGCGCGTGACCGATGGTGGAATACGGAGGAACCGGCACTTCAGCGTCGGCGAGCCGTTGAGTCCAAAATACTAGGGTGTCGTGCAGAGTTTGGTCCATAGAATATCGAGGTTTCCAGCTGGTCTCCTCTAATAATCGGTGACAATCGGCGCGAACGATGCTCTCGTCGGCCTTGCGCGTGAACTCGTCCTTTTGGCGGATCTTGACGTTTAGTCCGGAGATGGCAATAAGCTGGTGCAGAATGTCAATTATCGAATAGGTCCGCCCAGACGCGACGTTATAGGCCGCCCCTGGCGTGCCGCGTTCCATGAGCAATCGATACGCTTCGACAACGTCGCGGACATCGGTAAGGTCGCGCGCGGACGACAGGTTTCCTGTCTCGAGAATCGGGTCACGTCGACCGGCCGCAATTTCTGCCAGCTGCCGCGAGAAGCTGGCTATGGCAAAATCCGCGGCTTGTCCTGGCCCGATATGGTTGAAAGCTCGAACGCGTATGATGTCGAGTCGCTGTTCGAGTCCAAATTGAAAGCTCAACAAATCGGCCGATGCCTTACTCACCGCATACGGGCTTACGGGCTGCAACACGTCGTTTTCCGTCAACGGCCGCCCGTGTCCATCGCCATAAATGAGGCCGCTGCTCACAAACACAATTCGTGGCTTGCCGCCCCATTCGGCAATGGCCTGATAGAGTCGACGCGTCGCCGTCAGATTTCCTCTCCAGGCAGCGTCTGGCTCGCGAAACGACTGGCCCACCGCAGCGTAGCCGGCCAAATGATAGATTTGGTCCGGCTTGATCGATCGTAAATACTCGACCAGCCGAGAATCGTCCGAAGCTAAATCGACAGCGTGAAGATTGACGCACTCCGCCAGCGCCATCCGATGGCGCGGCCAAGCCGCGGTGCGTGCCGCGCCATGCAACTCAACATCGCTTTGCGTGAGCAACGCCTCGGCTAGATGTCCGCCGGCAAAGCCCGTCACGCCGGTAATTAGGACTCGACGCATACAGAAATCCGCTTTTCGAGCGCCACCTATCGCATTCGCGCATTCAAACCGACCAGGTACGAGCGGCTGCCAGGCCTGTCAAAACACGCATAAGACCACCTCAAACTCGTTATATGGCCCGCTGCCTTGTTTGGATAAATTACGACTGCCTCGGAAAGGCCTGGCTGTATAAATCCAATCTAACAGAAGCTCCCCCGCCCCCTTATTCGGGGACAAGGGCTTGCAGACTCTCATATTTTCCACTTCTCCCTGGGCTCGCGATAGAGAAGCTTATTCGCATCGTCATCGTCGACGAATCGTTCCTTGACAGGGTCCCACTGGAGCGGCCGGCCCAAGCGATAACCGATGTTGCCCAAATGACAGACCGTCCCGCTGCGATGCCCAACCTCTGCTGGGCATATCGTCACTTTGCGGGAACGAATGCACTGCAGCCAGTTTTGGCGATGATTGTTAGACGGATAAACACGAAAATCGTTCCCGCCGAGACGGTCCTTGAGAATCTTTTCGGGCATGCATTGGATTTTATCGCGCCAGACCAGGATCGTGCCTTCCGAACCCTCGAACGCACAATCGGCCGGGCCGCCATGAAACATTTCGACGCCGTTAGCGTAGGTGAATTTCAAGCCGGTCTTTTCTTTACCTGATGGCGGCTCGATTTTCACCGGACCGCTGCCGTCCATATCGAGTGCCCACTGGGCAATGTCGAAATGATGCGCCCCCATGTCGTTCAACGCGCCACCGCCGTACTCGCGGTAGTTGCGCCAGGCGGGAAAATGACTATGCACACCCTTGGGGCAAAGGATTTCGTTGTAGCCGCGTTCCGGCGCTGGCCCAAGCCAGGCGTCCCAATCGGTCCCCGCGGGAACTTCTTTCGTCGGTAAGTCGCAGGGAACCGCCGGTCCGCCGACGCCGATGCGAATTGTTTTGAGCTTACCGATGCGACCGTTGCGGACATATTCGACGGCTGTCCGAAAGCGGTTGCCGAATTCGCTACGCTGTTGGCTTCCCGTCTGGAAAACGATTTTCGCCTTCGCAACCTCGTCGACGATCATTCGGCCCTCGGCGATCGAATGCGTCAAAGGCTTTTCGCAATAGATATCTTTGCCCGCTCGGGCCGCCAAAATGCATGCGATCGAGTGCCAATGATCTGGCGTGGCGATGACGACCGCTTCCAGGTCCTTGACCGCGAGCAGGTCGCGGAAGTCAGGATAGGCCTTGCACCCCTTGCCCGTTGCCTTGGTTTTTTTGGAAGCGTAATACGTTTCCACCGTTTTCAAAGCCGCATCGCGCCGCTCCGCGACGACATCGGAGATGCCAATCACCTGAACCTCGGGCGATTGAAGCAGCGAACCAAGGTGGCCACGGCCCATCGTGCCGACGCCAATGAAGCCAACGTTGATACGCTCATTCGCCGGCTTATCGGGGCCGGCATACAAAAAATCGCCCGCCAAAGGAGCCGCCGCGCCAGCGCTGACCATTTGCACAAAGCGACGGCGCGACAGAGAGGGTTGTCGTTTCATGGAGCGGAATTCCTAGCGATTCGGAACGGAGAGGAAAGACGACCTATTTCAGCATAGAGATGAGATTACGAGAACTCAACAAGCGTCGCTAGGGGTTTTGGCAGACCCTCATCAATTCCACGCCAGCTGACTGCGCGTCCGCCAATACGCCCCTGGCGACTCTGCCAGCGATGAAAGCGTGGTCTCGGCTTCCGAATCGAGGGAAACCTTTAGTGCTTCTAGATGCGACTTCAATTGCGCACACGTCGCCGCGCCGCTCAGCACGACGTCAGCCCAGGGTTGCGCCAGGATAGCTGCGAGCGCCAGCGAAATGCTCGTCGTGCCCAATCGGCGTGCCTGTTCGTCCATAATCCGCCGCGCTCTTGCGAAAGAAGGATCGTCGTTCCTGATCGTAAGCCGACCATTTGCAAGTCCTTCCTTGACAATGACGCCCATTCCCCGCGCATGAGCCTTGGACAACGTGGGGCCGGCTGACCGCTCCAAGAGGTTCCAGGTTGCCTGGACGCAATCGAAAACACGCTCGCCTTTTACTTCAACCTGGAGCGCGCGCTGCAGCGTATCTGCCTGTGCGGCCCGGATAAGGAAAGGCCGATCAACATATCTTCCTCGTGTCGGAGCCGAATCAGCTCGTCGCAAACATCCAGATTGTCGAGAACACCACTCTCCAATGTCGCGGAATGAATTTGATAAATCTGGAGATGCCGACCTAGTTGAGCTTTGCTTTCCTGCTGTTGCTCGAGCAGCATGGGTAAGGAATGGTCTTTGATCTCGTGCTGCTCGGCTTCGACTTTCCAGTCCGCCGTATACTTGTAGCCCCATTTCGATGCGACAGTCACCGTCCCCGGAATAATCTCTCGATCTTTAAGCCAATTGCCGAGGAATTCCTCCGCGGCGCCGTACGATCGCGCCGCGTCAAAGTAGCGGATGCCTGCTTCCCACGCGTGATCAAGAACGTCGGCCGCACGGTCGCGCATGGCTTCTCTCGTGCGAGCCGTTTCGCTCCCGCCTAGATCATCGGCATGCCCAAGATTGATGTACCCGGGCCGACCGAGCGCGGCCAAGCCAAGGCCGAGGCGCGACACCGCCAAGCCCGTCCGCCCGAGGATGCGTTGGTCCATGATCGGTCTCGTCAATGTCAGTTCCGCACCCAGGGTGGCGCTGTTCTAAAAGGTTGTGGCGGCACGTCTCTAACGTGCCGATATGTCGTCGTGTTCGAGAGTTTGACCGTACTTGATGTACCAGTCACGGGCGATTGTCGCCCCCGGCACGTTGAAAACGTGCCGCCACAACCTTTCCTGAGACACTCTTACTTCCCTTCCGGCTTGTCCGTCTTCTTTTCGAAGATAATGATATGCTGCCACGGCAGCGTTTCTATCGTCTTTAGATGCTTGAGGGGGTGAGGCCCCATTTCCTTGATCACTTGCTTCTCGCTCATTTTGTGCAGCAGCTTGATTGGCACTTCCTTGTCTTCGAGCCGATACTCGACGAAGACGAGTCGCCCGCCTGGCTTCAAGGCCTTTACCATGGCCGTGGTCATTTCGTAAGGTTCTTCAAATTCGTGATATACATCGACCAACAGGATTAGATCGACCGAAGCCGGATCGAGCTTGGGGTTGTTCTCCGTGCCGAGGACCAGTTTGATATTCTCGAGCTTTTTCGCCTTCATCTTCTTGGCGATCAGATCGAGCATCTCTTGCTGAATTTCCACGGCCAGGACTTTGCCCTTGGGCCCGACCTGATCGGCCAGCCGAAATGTGAAATAGCCGCTGCCCGCGCCGATGTCGGCAACGACCTCGCCCAACTTGATCTTGAGTGCCTCCATCAGCTTGGTCGGCTGTTCTTCTTTCTCGCGCTCAGGTCGATCAAGCCAACCGGCTGCCAGATGGCTCATAAATTGGGCAATCTCGCGGTCCATGTAAAACTTGCCGATTCCATCCGGGTCATGAATCTTGCGCGTCTCGTAACGCGGCTTCTCCTTGTGCGGCTCCGCTTGGACTTGAGAAAGGAACAAACTAAGGAAACAAAGCATCAGATAAGACATCGATCGCATCCTCCCATTTGGGGTATCGGTTGTCTATCTTGTCGCCTTGGGTGGGTTGCGGTCAACGGAATGTTTGGGAAAGTGAGGAAAAGAGCGCGGCAGGGGCAAAATCAAGCGCTCAAATCGATCCAGTGCTGAAGGTCGGCAATGCGACAACGTTGAGCGATCGGAAGGCACATATCTCGGTCCAGCGAAGTTAGATCGGTGTAGGACGGTTCGCGTTCGCTATTCGCTTCTTCAGTCTGATGAATGGCGAACCGGTCCAAAAGGCGCGGTGTGTCTAACATGGCAAGTCCTCCTTGACGTGGAAGAGACGTGTTGCGAAAGGAAACTTGCGCGAGAAAAGCGCGGGCCAGAGGCTGTTTTAGACGTGGTTGTGATCCTGTCACAACAGCATTGTCAAGCTTGGCAATTGGTGACAACGTCCAGGGCGAAGGATATGTTGGATTCAGGTGCAACACCACTCGGAGAGACGTTATGGCTATCGCCAATTCAGCCTGCTCGCAAGAAGAAAGAAACCGCCTGCGGTCCGAGTTATTCGACCGCCATGTGCCGCCTAAGCTAAGGCCCGAAGACAACGACAAGTTTGTAGCCCTTGATGTCACGACCGGGGAGTACGAGCTTGATGAAGATGACTACGCAGCTGTCTCGCGGTTACGCGCTCGTAAACCGGTCGCCGACATCTGGCTCGGCCGAGTTGGGCAACCGGCCGCCTATCGGATGAGGCGACAACGATGATCCGCGGCGTCGTCAACGGTCGTCTGGAAGCTGTCATACATCTTCGCGTTCGAGGTGCCGCCGGGTCGGAACTCGACACCGAGGCGATAATCGACTCGGGGTTCACCGGTTCGCTGACCCTGGCCAGCGCAGATGTCTCGGAACTCGGGCTTCTTCGTCAATCGAAGGGTGAGGCGATTCTTGCCGACGGATCGGTTCAGGAGTTTGACATCTATGCCGCAGAGGTTGAGTGGAACGGCACCTGGCGACCCGTCTTGATTTCGGCTCTCGGCGCCGAGGCTCTTGTCGGCATGCGTCTCTTAGCAGGGCATGAGTTGCGCATAGAAACGGTTCCGAATGAGGCAGTGACGATCAGTCTTATACCTTAATGCTACCGCACCCTAAATCACCGTCCCATCCGGAATCACCGCTCCGCGTGGAATCACGATGATCCCCTCTCGAATCACATAATTTGGCCCCTCGGCATCCTCGATCCGTCGCGCGTTGGTCAGCCGCGCATTTTTCCCGATTCGGCAGTCTTTATCCAAGATGGCTCCCTCGATAACAGCTCCGTCGCCGACGATGAAATTGGGGATGCCTTTTTTCTCGTTGGCGGTGCGCTCGGCATCGGTCTCGAAACGATCGGCACCGATAAGAACCGTGTCGCGCAGCGTCACATTTTTACCGATGCGACTACGCACGCCGACGACACAGCGCTTGATCGTCGCCCCTTCGCTGACGACGCAGCCGTCGCTGATAAGGCATTGCGATACTTTGGCGCCGCTGATGCGCGAGGCCGGCAAAAAGCGCATGCGCGTGTAGATGACGCCATCGGGACTGTGAAAATCGAACGGGGGATTTTCGCTGGCCAGGGCCAGGCTCGATTCGTGATAGGCCTTGATCGTCCCCAAATCTTCCCAGTAGCCGTCGAACAGGTGGGCCTGAACCTTGTGAGAACGAATGCTGCGCGGGAAGACCTCTTTGCCGAAGTCAGCCGCGAGCGGCTGCGCTCGGAGCAGCTCGAGAAGGGCGGCGCGGGAGAACAAATAGATCCCCATGCTCGCCAGGTATGGCCGGCCTTCGCTCTTGATGCCGCGCTGAGCCGTCCATTCCGGAGGCGTGAAATAGGGAGAGACTTCTTCTTCCGTCTTCGGCTTCTCGACGAAGCCGACGACGCGGCCTTCATCGCTTACGCGGACGATGCCGAACCCTTCGACCTGATTCCGCGGCACCGGCAGGACGGCAATCGTCACATCAGCCTGCGACTCGCGGTGTGTCTTGAGTAGCTGCTGAAAATCCATGCGATACAGCTGATCGCCGGAGAGGATGAGCACCTCATCGCACGGATCCTCGGCGACATAGCGTATCTGTTGGCGAACGGCGTCGGCGGTACCCTGATACCAATCGGTCGAATCATTCGTCTGCTGGGCCGCAAGCACTTCGACGAAACCACGACTAAAAGGATCGAATTTATAGGTGTTGCCAATGTGGCGATGGAGGCTCACACTCAGAAACTGAGTGAGAACGAAAATGCGATTGAGGCCGCTGTTGATGCAATTACTGATTGGAATATCAATCAGGCGATATTTGCCGGCCACGGGGACGGCCGGTTTGCTGCGGAGCTTGGTCAGAGGATAGAGCCGTGACCCACGGCCGCCGCCCAGGATCAGGCTGAGGACATTTTGCATGGAGAGCCTCGGTAGACATCGACAAGGGCCGCCGTCCTCGGCCCGACGGGAGAACGTCATATTACCATAGGAATACCGACGGTGGGGAAGTAGAAATCGTGCGGATTTCGGGAGTGCCGGGGCGATGAAGCGACACAGACAGACTACATCGATCGGGCCGGCGAATTGGCGATCCTTGGCATCCCTTTTCGCCCGTGTTGTTCTATAACACCAGGGGTAACGAAAAATCCCCTTCCGGGACAATGCAAGCGAAACTGCCTTCCGGGCCCTGGATCCGGACAAAGGAACGTTGAGGAGCGGTGATGGCCCGAGATAAGAGCGCGCCCCGGATCAATATCCTCGACCCCCTCCGCGGTTTGGCTGCATTAGCAGTTTGCTGGTACCACTTTTCCAACGGCTCTCCATTCGTAAAAACCGAATGGCTGCGAGCGAGCGGGCATTACGGCTATCTAGGAGTCGATGTCTTTTTCGTTATTTCCGGCTTCGTGATCCCCTATTCCATGTATTGCGGCGGTTATCGTTTAAGGCGCCATTTTTTCTTATTCATGGGCAAGCGGATGGCCCGCCTGGAACCACCCTATCTGGCGTCGATCGTATTGGTGTTAGTTCTCTGGCACCTCTCAGCGCTGTCGCCAGGATTCGCCGGATCCCAGCCTAATATCTCCGCTACACAACTATTGTTGCACTTGGGATACCTAAACACGTTTTTTGGTTACCAGTGGCTCAATCCGGTATATTGGTCGCTCGGAATCGAATTCCAATATTACATCTTCGTGGCTCTAGTATACCCGTTGCTGACGGCCCAACGGGCCGCCGTGCGCTGGCTGACGCTGGCCATCTTGGCCGCATTATCGGTGATCGTCAACACATCGATGTTGGTATTTCCGTTCCTTTCGTTATTTCTGTTTGGAATTCTAGCATTCCAATTGCATGCAAAACTCATTTCCAGACCGTCCTTTTTGTTGGCGGTCGCGGGGATAATCGGGGTAAACGTATTCAAAATGAATTGGGTGACGGGAGCGTTGGGCGCGACGACAGCCCTGGTTATCGCCTTTGTACCAATGCCGCGGCACAGGTTTTTTCGAGTGCTTGTGTTCTTAGGAGGTATATCCTACTCTCTTTATCTTCTTCACACTACGATTGGCGGTCGCGTGGTCAATCTCGGAACACGCTATGACGGCGGCCTTGGTTGGGAACTCGCCGTTCTGTTTATGGCTTTCGCGGTTTCGATCGGGGCCGCCTATGTGTTTAATCGGCTAATCGAACGGCCGGCGCAATGGTTGTCGTCGCGGATAAAATATGGCTGACATGCTAGAACAACGAGAAGGCGTTGTCATTCGCAGCGGACGCAAGAATCACTAACATTTACGCCGCCCGGTGTTTCTTCGCCTGTCTCCGCAACAGTTGATCCAACAGGTCAATCGTCCGGGCCGTCGCTCCTTGTTGCTCAAGAACGAGTCGCCGCGCGGCGGCGCCAAGGCGGATGCGCTCCACTTTGGAAGCAAGCAGCCGGCTCACCTCATTTCGCAAATCGGTTTCATCGACTATCTGGATCGCTCCGCCCTCGGCGATCAGGCGTCGTGAATCCTCGCGGAAATTCCACACGTGCGGGCCGAAAAGGACGGCGCTCCCGTATGCTGCCGGTTCGATCATGTTCTGTCCGCCGCGTTTGCCGTCGAGGCTGCCGCCGACGTAGGCGAGATCGGCCAGGCCCCAGAGATCGCCGAGTTCGCCAATGGTGTCGACGAGGACGACGGGCGCGGCTGTCGGTGACTTTAGTTCGCTACGTCGGACAAATGCGACCTCACTTGATGTCAATATCTTTGCCACCGCGTCGAAGCGATCCGGACTGCGTGGCACCAGGAAAAGACGCAGCTCGGGATGCGATTCACGCAAAGCCAAAAAAATGCGGAGCGTAATTTCCTCTTCGGGCGCTTGCGTGCTGCCGACGACCCAGACGACCTGGTCGCGTTGGACCAAAAAAAGCTCGCGCAAGGCGACAGTGCGTGGATTCTCTCGGTCCATGTTTACGCCATCGTATTTGACGGAGCCGGTAACGTGGACGCGCCCCGGGGTCATGCCGAGCGCGTGAAGATAGCCGGCGTATTCGGATGTTTGGACCGCGAAGAGATGGATTTGGCGCAGCAGTCGGCGCGAGAGCGGGCCGAGCAGGCGATAGCGCTGGTAGCTGCGCGGACTGAGCCGGCCATTGACGACCGCGACCGGGATGCCGCGCCATCGAGCCGCTCCGAGAAAGTTGGGCCACAATTCCCCTTCGGCGAGGACGATCAGGTCCGGCTTTACATGGCGCATGGTCCGCGCGACGGCCCAAGAAAAATCGAGCGGAAACGCAATGACCGGCAGATCCGTGAAATGCTTCCACGCCTCAGCCAAGCCCGTATCCGTGCTTGCCGAGACGACGCATTGCCAATCGGGATGCCGGCGCCGACACGCGGCCACGACTTGACGCAACAGGTGTACTTCGCCGACGCTAACGCCGTGGAACCAGACGACGGGGCCGGATTGCTTTGTCTCGATCGGGCGCCCCAGGCCGAAGAACTTTGTGGAGATGCCGCAGCGATAGCGGCCCGTGCGGATCGCCCGCCAGATCAACCACGGAGATAAGAGTAAAAGGGCGAGGAGATAGAGAGTGTCGAGGAGTAGGAACATGGGAATCCTTTCCCAAGATTGTCATCGAAGATTCTTCAAGAGCCGGGAGCGTAAGCGACCGGAGCGCATTACACTCGCTCAGACGTTCTCCGGTCGCTTACGCTCCCGGCTCTTGAAGAGGAATGCGCTCGTTGAAGAACTCAAACTGCCTGTCGCATGTGGCAATTCTTATACTTCTTGCCGCTGCCGCACGGGCAGGGATCGTTGCGGCCGACCTTTTCGCCGCGATTCCGGATAGGCTCCGCTTTCTTGTCAGACGTGCCGCTATTCGTGCTTAGCTGAGGGCCATCCTCGAGGCGGGCTTTCGGGGCGGCCTCGTGGACTGCTTCAGTGATCGTCCAAACCGAATCCTGAAACGCCTCGGTTTCTTCCATGCGGAAGATCGTCTCGCTCACCTTGTCTTCGAGGTTGTCCCACATGATGCGGAACTCTTTCATGCCCTCTTGCTTGTAGACGATTTTGGGATCTTCCTGACCATAGCCACGCAAGCCGACGCCGGAGCGCAGATGATCCATCGTGTAAAGGTGGTTCTTCCAGTGCGAATCCAGGTTATTCAGGAGCAGGTTACGTTCGAGACCACGCATCTCGGGGCGATACTTGAGGTCGAAGGCGTTCCACAATATCTGCCGAGCGACCTCCTGCGTCACACCCGTCAATTGCGCTTCGGGAATGTCCAGTTTCAGCTCGCTCTTGGCCCAGGCGGCCAGGTCATGCGCATCGCCGGCTTCGGACAACGTGGTCCCCCGGAACGCGGCTTCGAGCTGCTCGTCGATCTTGGTCTCGTCCTTTTCGGGATAAACCGATCGGCTCACTTCGAGCAACGTTTCCATTAGCCTGAGCCGTGACTGGGTGCGGAAGTCTTCCTCGGACAGCTTGTTCTTGCCTTCCGGGAAGCGCTCGCGCGCCCAGCCAAAGAGGCCTTCGCGATTATAGCGCCTGACTGCCGGGCATTTGGCCCTGCGTCCGCTCACTCATGAAGCGCGCCATCGCCGCCGTCACGGGAAACTCGATCTCCTTCAAGCGATACAAGACTCGCACTTTGTCACGTAAGAGAGCCTTAATGTCCGCTTCACTCTTGCCGGTGAGATCGGCGAGGCTCAGCTTGATCTGGAATCGTTGGCGGGCCCAGTCGATCAGCGAGCGCTGGCCCCAATCGGGATTGAGGAAGTCCTTGCCGTCGGACAGATCGACCGCGGAAATCGACTTCATCGCTTCCTTGGTGAGATAATCGCTAAGCGCGTCTTTGCCGATCTTCTTGAGATCACGATCGGATGTCCTGATGCCCCAACGTTTGTTGGCGACATTGGCCAGCGCCTGCCAGTTCCACTCGGAAGCCTCGTCGCCGCCGAGGTTTTCTTCGAGCGCTTCGATGACCTGAGTTTCGACGTTGCGGGCGGCCTTTTCCTGGGCGGCACGAACGGCTTCCTCGTAATTGCTGCGGTAGAAGTCCGCTTTATCGAACTCGATGCCGAGCCGGGTGGCGGCGAACTCCGCGAAGCTGGCCGCGCCATAGTCCTTGCTCAAGAAACGCTCGACCGCGCGATCGCTCTGTTTGTCGAGCATGCGCATGACGAGGATTTTGGGATTCGCGTCGTTGAGGATCTTCTGGCGGAAGCCATAGACTTCCTTCCGCTGCGTATCCATCACCTCGTCGTAATCGAGAAGATGCTTACGGCTATCGAAATGACGCTCCTCGACCTTCTTCTGAGCGGCCTCGATGCGGCCCGAGACCATCGAACTCTCGATCGCTTGTCCCTCGGTCATGCCGAGCCGTTCAAGAATGGAAGACATCCATTCCGGAGCGAAAATGCGCATCAAATCATCTTGGAGCGACAGATAGAATCGGCTCGACCCAGGATCGCCCTGGCGACCCGCGGCCGCGAAGCTGGTTGTCGATACGCCGTGACTCATGACGTTCGGTGCCAAGGATGTGCAGCCCGCCCATTTCGGCGATTTTGCGGCCTTCGTCTTTCATCTTCTCGCGCGATTCGATCTCGTCGACCAGCGCTTTCCATTCATCCTCGGGCACGTCGAGGCGTGTAGCGTAGCGATCTTTGAGCCGGGCCCAGGCCATCGTTTCCGGATTGCCGCCAAGGATAATGTCAGTACCGCGACCGGCCATATTCGTGGCTATCGTCACCGCGCCGATACGCCCCGCTTGAGCGACGATCTCGGCCTCGCGCGCTGCGTGTTCCGGTAAGGCGTTCAACAGTTCGTGTTTGACCCCGCGGCGCTTGAGCATGTCGCTCAGCTTGATCGATTTGTCCACGTCCGTCGTACCGATCAACATCGGCCGACCTTTCATCTCGACGCGCTTGACCTTGTCCTTTGCCACGGTCTCGCGCTTGCTGCTGCTAGGCAGCTGGACTTCGTAGTTATCGGGCCGATCGGCTTTAATCATGCCGACAACTTCGGTGCCGTCTTTGAGATGGAGAATGTCCCATTTGTGAATGCGCTCGATCTCGTCGACGACGGCACCCCATTTCTCCTTCTCGGTGCGGTAAATGACATCGGGCGCGTTGATACGAATCAGGGCCTTGTTCGTTGGAATGGCGATGACTTCGAGCTTGTAGATGCTGCCGAATTCGGCCGCTTCCGTCATGGCCGTGCCGGTCATGCCGGAGATTTTCTTGTAGAGCTTGAAGAAGTTTTGCAGCGTCACCGTCGCCAGGGTCTGGGTCTCTTCCTTGATTTTGACGCCCTCGCGCGCGTGCTTGGCCTCGACCGCCTGATGCAAACCGTCGGACCATTGCCGCCCAATCATCAATCGGCCGGTGAATTCGTCGATGATGATGATGCTCATCTCGTTGGTTTCGGGATGGCGCATCACGGCATATTGTTTGTCTTTCCTATAGAGATGGTGCGCCTTGAGAGCATTGTCGATCAAGTGCGGCCATTCCATATTGCCGGCGGTGTAGAAACTTTCGACATCCGCCAACTCTTCCGCCTTGCGCACACCTTCATCGGTCAAGTGACAGGTGTGCTCCTTCTCCTTGATCTCGAAATAGACGCCGGTCGGATCGTCGGGGTTCTCGACTTTTAAGGGCCGTAGACCGCCGTCCACGGTCAGCGCCTCTTCGCCCGCCGCCCGCTTGGCGGCGCGTGCTTTCCTTTCCAGGTCGGTCAGCGCAACCGCGATGTCGTTGGCCTTGGCGTAGCGGCGCACATCGGAAAACGCCTGACCGCTGATGATGAGCGGCGTGCGCGCCTCATCGATAAGGATGTTGTCGACTTCGTCGATGATCGCGTAATGAAGCGACTTTTGGCATTGTTGATAATAGGGGTCGAAATGCGTGTCGCCCCAGCGCGCCGGCTTCATGTTGTCGCGCAGGTAGTCGAAGCCAAATTCGCTATTTGTGCCATAGGTGATGTCGCAATCGTAGGCGCGACGGCGGTCTTGCGGCTCCATGTCCGATTGGATGAAGCCGGCACTGACGCCTAGAGCTTTGTAAATCGGCGTCATCCATTCGCAATCGCGGCGCGCGAGGTAGTCGTTCACCGTGATGATGTGAACGCCTTTTTGCTCGAGCGCGTTGAGATAGGCCGGCAGCGTGGCAACGAGGGTCTTGCCTTCGCCGGTCACCATTTCGGCGATATTGCCGCGATGAAGCACAACGCCGCCAAGCATCTGCACGTCATAATGGCGCATGTTCTTGGTGCGCCGGGCCGCTTCCCGACAAGCGGCGAACGCTTCGGGGATCAGATCATCGAGCTTGGTACCCTTGGCGAGGCGCTCGCGGAACTTCGGGGTCAGGCCGCGTAGCTCGTCGTCGCTGAGCGCCTTCATCGCCTCTTCGAAGGAGTTGATTTGGGCCAGGAGCGAGCCTGGTTTGACTTGATGCTGAACTTCGTTCCATTTACGCAAGTAGCCCAGGCTACGGATGTAACGATCGCTATAGGAGCCGAAGAGGCGGCCGATCATCCGGCCGACGCCGTTGCCAATGACCGACAGGCTGGTGCCAAGCCGTTCGAGAACGGATGGTCCCATCGATACCGAATTGCTCATCGCTTCCGCGCCTCCGCAGCGTCGCCACCGTCGTCACAGTCCGCACAATCGATAAATTTACGCATCATCAGTCTAGAGAACCGGGCGGAGCGGGGTCAATACGGACCCTATGGTAATGGGACAGGGTGTGGAGTGCCTCTCGCCTTAGGCATCGGCGGAGAGATGCCTGAACGCGAGGACTAGAGTGCAAAAACGGCGCATCCAGTTTGCATCTCGGTCCCGTTTTCTAAACCATTGGTATTATTGATCTTCTATCTACGCACAGACCGAGATGCAAACGAATTCCGAGTTACCCCCCCTTGCACGATGGTCCACTCGATCTGCGAATGCCAAATTCGGGAGGCACACGCGACAGAGTGGGTGCAGTTTGAAAATCGAAGATACGTAAAATGTGGTAGGCGCGCTCGACCGATTTTCTTGGACCGACGTTAACTTGTCTTTATGAGTAGTTCGGGCAAGTGACCCAGTGTGTCTAAGCCGCGGTCCGTTTTTCTTGAGCGTTCTTAAAAAGTCTGACTCTCATTCCTTTTCTCTGGCGCTTCATTGAATACCAGCCCCAATGGATCAGCGCCGCTCCGAGGATGAACCAATAACCGGGTACCATATGTTGCATCCAGGCGCCGTAGTACGCCATTATGCAAGACATTAACGATCCCCAAATACTTAATAATACGATGTCGGTCTGGTACTCCGGATATTCGCCGCGACTAAAGCCAACAAATAATACCCAGGTCCGAGGAGCGGCACGAACCAACGGATAGAGCAACAGACTCCCGCGGCATTGTTCGACGTTGCGCCATAAGCCAACCAGATCCCGAGGAACCAGAAAACACAAAGAAGGATCTCAGGCCGCTCGGGGCGTGGACGGCTGAGGAGCAGCCAGGTTCCGGGCACGGCGACGAGAAGCGGCAGATCGTGGAAGAGGAAACCCTTTTTGCCGACCAGTAGATCGAAAGCGTAAAGCAAAAACGCGATAGGCCCTTCGTGGTGCCAAATGCCCGTCATATTGGTGGCGTTAAAGGGACAGCCAGGCCAGTCGAAATAGGCCAGGACGGCATTGGCCGGTTTCCATGCGCCCCCGATGGCGTAATTGATGGCGTGGTGCAAGGCGAGCCAAGGGAACGCGGCCGCGAGGCAGAAAATGGATTTGGGATAACTGCGACAATGCCAGGCGACCAGCAACATCGTGCCGAAAAAGAAGACGGGACCAGCGCCGAGATCGATGCCGTAGCCAAGGCCGGCGAGAGTGCCAAGCGTGAAAAGGCGTCGCCAGGACTGAAACACGGAGGCTTGGCCCAGCCAGGCGGCGTCCGTCAACAAACGGACCGAAACGGCGAGCAGCAGAATGTGATTATTGACATAACCGGCATACGGGAGAGCAATCGTAGATAGGGCGAAGCTAGCCGTTAAACCAAGCCGGAGGCGCGGAGATAGGCCGAGCGGCTTGCCTAGTAAAAAGAAGCACCAGACCGCGAGGGCGTAGGCGAGACCCGAGGTGGAAAAGCTCATGATCCAGCAGAATCGCTCCGGTTGCTCGCTGGCTTCGAGGCCCGTCCATGTTTTTAGTAACGCATATTCAACCGCCATCACTAAAGCGGGGACCGGCGATTTGTCGGAGTAAAAATGGCCGTCGATCCACAGCTTGTCGGCGGTTCCCTTTACAACCAGAAGCTCATCCTCGGCTCGATAAGGCGACTGTTTCCCTGGCACCATTGGTGGGACGCGCACGAAGATGGAATCGTCAATCACCCAGGTACCACGATCGACGAGGCTCTCAACGGTAGCCAATCGACTGCCATCGTTCCAGGAGCCGGCATGAGAGGACGTGAGCAAGGCCGCGACGCTAATCGCGCAAATGAAGACGAGGACGCCCATCATCTGTTCGCGGGCCTGGAATGCCAGCTTCATCGCGACCTCTCATCGGCCGGTGGGTAAGTCTGCGCGGATTGGCCGATATCGAGGATCAGAAATGTCGTCGTTCGATCGACAACGGGGAACTGCCTTAGATAGGCGGCGGCACGATGGTGTTCAGAGGTAATGCCTTGGCCGTAGATCAAGGTCGTGCCCACAGCCAAGAGCGGGCCATGCACGAAACGTCGCACGTCTTCCGGTTTCTCGATCGGGAGATCGTGGAGCGGCACCACTTGGATCGGTAGCTCATTGATTTTGGGATCCGTGCCGAAATACCAGACTTCGAGCCGCGTTTCGGGATGCCGTCGCGTCCACTCGGCTAGCTCGGGAACGCCTTGGCCCCAATCATAATTGGAATCGCTGACCAGCCGATAGCCGTCGCGCGGGCCGCCCCAGGCTTCGTTGACGAAACAAAGTGCGTTCGGCCAAATCAGAGCGGTGGAAAACGTCATCCATGCGACAGAAACGGCAGCGACAAGCGGCAGCAAGCGGGCTGTCCAGCTCCCGGTGGGTGTGTCGGACGTTTTCGCGCGAATCGAGGCATTTGCCAGAGCGCTCGCGAGACCGACGATGCCGAGTGCCACCATCGGTAGAACGAGGCGGACGCCGATCTGCACACGGTAATTCACACTCATAGCCAGAAGTGCGCACGACACGAGAAACGGCGTATTCAATAGCGTCCGAGGCCTAAAGAGAGCCAAAAAGATGGGAAGAATCAACAGCGGTAATGGCAGCTTGATCGTGAGCAAGACCGGAAAGTAATACCAGAGAGACCGATCGTTGCCGACGCCGAGCAGATACATGGCGTGGCCATGCATATTGTGCTTCACCTGCCGCACGAGCGCCTCAGCGCCGTTGCTAAAAATGCAGAGATGATCGGATAGCCACACCATGACCGACCGCGTCGATCCTTCCGGCAGCTGATGCGCCAGGCGACGAACGACGGTTCCGGCTGCCAGTCGCAGCCACAAAGAATGAGAGTGAACATCAGGCCGCCGAAACCGATTTGCAAGGCATCGCCGACGAAACGCCGGGCATCCGTTTGAAACGTTGGCCACGTCAACGTTTGCTGAAAAGCTTCACGATGTAGATAGAGTCGATCGATTTCGGAAACCGTCATGCAGATCGCCCCGAACATCAGCCCGGAGGCCTTGGTCATTAGGCAAAGGCCGTAACAAAGGATCGGTACGCCGATGCGCAAGGGCCAGGTTCTCTCTCGGAAGAAGCGAAAATGATAAAGGAGCATCAGGAGGCATGCGGCGATCGCCACGTCGGAGCCGCCGATGGTCGCCAAGGCGACCAGGTTCGGCTCGCAGGCGATCAGGGCCACGGCCAATCGGCCCGCCCACGGGCCACCGATTCGGCTGCCGGTCAGATGAGCGTAGATGAGAAGCAACCACCAGAAGACGAGATTGCCGGCGCAGCCACGGCAAGAGCAGCGGCACATCGGTTTCCAGGTTCCAGGGCTTGCCGGTCCAGCGTTCGGCCAGATAAAGCGGCAAGGCTTGAACGTCCGACGGCAGGGGCATCGTGCCGGTATGAATGATGCCGTGATGGCTGCCGGTGCGCCACGATTCGAGCCCGAGTTTTACATAAAGAGGCTCGTCGAACGTAGCCCCGAGCTGGTGAGCCGCCGTCACGCACCAGACCGTGGAGGCCACGCCCCAGACTAGTAGCCAGGCGAAGCTGAACAGCTTTGCAGCGCGCGCGGTCGATCCGATGGCTCACTCCTTGCCAGGGGCCGGGCGAAGGCGTGGCTATTAGTGGCACATCGGGCTGAGATTTTCAAGGCGAGCCGGGAGCGTTACCTAACGCACTCAGGCTCGCTCAATCGTCACGCGCACGCCGCGCTCGGCGAACTGCTCGGCGTAAAGCTCGGCGCGCTCGAAATGGGTGGCCAGGACGATCGATCGGCCCGTGTGGTGGGCTTGCCACATTTTATGCGTCGCTTCGGCGCGGGGAAAACGAGTCAGCTCCATTACGCTGCGGATAATAAGCATCAAATCTTGCTGCGGATCGCCAAGTAATATCACCTGGTATCGAGCCAAAGGCTGAAACTGCCTCAGTTTATTTTGTTTGTCGATAGGGCTAGGGTTTTTGCGACGCGGGTGTTCAGGACGTTCCGGAAAGAAGGGGTTCATCGATAGGACTCCTCACGTGTGTGACTGGAGGAGAGGAACTGCGCCAGACGGGGCCGCATAGCAATTATATTACATTGATGCCTTGGGCGCTGTCCGCGACGAAAATCAAAGTCGCGCGCGGATGCCCTAAGAGATCGATCGGATGTTGCGGAAAAAACGGAACTTGCGGCGCGAGGACGCCCCGCCGATTTCGTGGCAGTGATGGAGAGTTAGTTTGCAGCTGCGCGCCCCCTATGGGAGGCCTGTCCCGCGAGGTTGTGGCGGCACGTTTCCAACGTGCCGGAAGCGACAAGTGCCATTGGCGGGTCGAGAACTTGCCGCACTCTCAAAAAATAAAGCACCGGCACGTTGGAAACGTGCCGCCACAAACGTATGGAAGATTCGCAGGCCGGCCTATAAGCCGGGTTTTGTCTCCGCGCGAACGCGGGGACGGTCATTTCTCTAGTCGAACGATTGCTCGCCCGATCAAGCGGCCTACCCGGAGGTCGATAACGGGCCGAGCCGACCCTGCCCCCTGTTTGGCCTTGCTCCTGGTGGGGTTTGCCGAGCCAGCCTGTCACCAGACTGCTGGTGCGCTCTTACATTAAGGCGCTCGCGCGCCCGCACCTTTTCACCCTTACCTTTAGCCCATAGTCCGTAGCCCGTAGTCCGTGGTCCGTAGCAAAAAACCGCCCTTCATGCCGTGGTCGCCGGAAGCTGGTTAACATTTTTTGCTACGGACTACGGACTACGGACTACGGACTAAAGACTAATGGCGGTATACTTTCTGTTGCACTGTCCCGGTCCTCGGGCTGTTGCGTCTCGCGATGCGACAGCTTCGGACGGTGGGCGTTACCCACCACCTTGCCCTATGGAGCCCGGACTTTCCTCCCCCCGCTTTTTTCGTGGTTGGCGCCGAAACGCCACCCACGATCCGGCGGGCGACGACCGTCCAGCCAGCCTGCGAACACTATCACTATAGCGAAAGGATCGTGAACGTTGGAAATGCAGCGCCGCTGACGCTGGCCGGGCTGCGCTCGACTCCGCATGATAGATTGCAGGGGTAGCCGAACCGAACATGGCGAGTTACACGATCGATTGGCGCGAGTCTCCGCCGGCTGCTTGTCGGCATGGCGTGGTGAGCATCGGTAATTTCGATGGCGTTCATCGCGGCCATGCAGCGCTCATCGCCGGGCTGCGTTCGCAAGCGCGGGCCCGCGGCTGTCCCGCCATCGTGCTGACGTTCGATCCGCATCCTCTCAGCCTGTTGCGCCCGCCGGCCTTGTTACCATTAACGACTGTCACGGATCGGACGGCATTGCTCGAAAAAGCCGGTGCCGATCTGATTGTCATCATGCGGACGACGCGCGAGTTATTGTCGCTAACCGCGGCGGAGTTTTTCTCACGAGTCATACAGCAACAGCTCGGGGCCAGGGGCTTGATCGAGGGCTTCAACTTTGCCTTCGGCCGCAACCGCGAAGGCACCGTAAAAACGCTCGAAGAGCTAGGACATGCTGCTGGCATCCGTGTGACCATCGTCCCGCCGCAGCGGTTCGAGGACAGAGACTGTTCGAGCAGCGCTGTTCGTAACGCATTGCTGCACGGCGACATCGCGGAGGCGAACGCCCTTTTGGGTCGACCTTATCGCTTGCACGGTTTGATCAGTGTCGGTCAACGGCGCGGGCGGACGATTGGCTTTCCCACGGCGAACCTCGATCCAGTCTGGACGTTGCCTCCGCGCGACGGCGTCTATGCGGTGCGCGTGCCGGTCGGCGATCAAACCTTCAGCGGGGCCGCGAATGTGGGGCCCAATCCAACATTTGGCGAGGACGCTCGCAAGGTCGAGGTCCACCTGATTGATTTCCAAGGCGATCTTTACGGCCAACGTCTCGCAGTCGACTTTCATGCGCGACTCCGCGACACCCAAACGTTCGCGGGACCAGAGGCATTGATCGCTCAATTGAAACAGGACGTCGAACAGGCGCACGAAATCTTAAAATAATCAGACAAAGGAAGCCTTCTATGTCTCTTGAAATAGTTTCGCCGTTGCGTGACCGGATTGCGAAGGTCATGGCCGATGAGGTATTGCCCATTCTGCAAATGGACGGCGGCGGCGTGGAGGTTCTCGACGTCAGCGACGGCGTGGTTCAGGTTCGTTTGACAGGGACCTGTTCTGGCTGTCCGAGCACAATTCAGGCCGTAATCATGGGAATCGAGCAAGAGTTGCGGTCGCGGGTGCCGGAAGTGGAGTATCTCGAAGCCGTGCCGTGAGCTGTCCTTACTTTCGCAGTGACTTCCACAGGACGTTGGCCCCGTCGCGAGCGCTTGCCAGGACCTGATCGAAAATCCTGCGGATCTTCCGAGTATCCACTTCTGCCTTGAGGCAACGGAGAATGGCAACACCGTGCGCATCGTCTAGATTGGCGGAGATCGTCGGAATCAACCATTCCTGCACACCGTAGATTTTCCCTGGCGCGACACAGACGGGAATCACGGCGGCCGCAAGGTCGCCGAGCTGCTCTCGCACGGCGGCAACGGCCTGTTGGATGTTTTCTTCCTTGGGCCGCTTGGGGTCTTGCCAGTTGTAAGGCGGCTGCCATTCGAGGCTCGGCGACAACAAATCGATATGCGTCACCACCGCGATGACCGCTGGATGCTTCATGTCGGGATGTTGCGCGTGGTAGTCTTTAATCGATCGCAACAATTCCACATCCGCCTGCCGCGCAGGATTGCGAGCGTGGAGGACGAGTAGGAACAAATCGGTGCCCCGCACCGCTCGCTGCGTCTTTCGCAGTTGATCGCCCTGCGCACCGGTCTGATTGTAGCCGATGGTGTCGAGCAGGGTCAGTTTCGTCGGGATGCCTGGCGTCGTCAGCTCGTAACTCTGCACGCCGTCCACGACTGGTAGAACGTCGGTGCGAGCCCGCTGTTCGCCGAGCAAAGCATTGACGAGGCTCGACTTGCCCATCTTCGTCTGGCCGATCAACGTGATGATTACCTGTTGCACATTTTCGGCCGCATCGACCCCGTCGCCCTCGGCTGCGACCTCGAGCGGCGGCCGGCCTTGGACCAATTCGCGGTATCGTTGCGCACCGAGCTTGAGTCGCCCGCTATTGAGATCGATCAAGTAGGTGCCGACTCGATTTAGGAAGGCGGAGTAGAACCACAAGATTAAATTGTTCTGCAACATTTGGAGAGGCGTCGTCACGCCCAGCTTCGTGGCGACATAGCGAAGACCGGTGTTGATCGGGCTAAAAAGGGCGGAGACGGCCCAAAAAGCGGTGCTGGCCGAGTTGTACCAGTCAGCAGCGGACTTCGCCTGGCGAAAGTGGTTAATGGTCAAAAGATGGCTGGCGGGGACATAGGTCTGCGTCATCTCCGAGAGATCGTGTGCCACCAATTCGATGACGGCGAGAATCTCAGGGATGGTTAGATTGCCGACGGGATCTTTCGCGCCCGGATGATAGACAGCCGTCACTTCCTGGGCCAACTCCTGGCCGGCGACGACATAGGTGTTCAAATCCGTGAGTTTAGTCGGATCGACCTTGGCGGAAGCCTTGGCTCGGCTCAGGACGATCTTCCACGCTTCGCGGTCTCGATCGGTCCAATGAGCTGCCGGAGTGAGATCGAGCGGCTTTATAAGAGATTGCTTCGATTGCCAATAACTGGCGAGCAGTGCCCCAGCGGCCATGAAGGCCAGCACGAGCCACCAAACGAGAAAGCCCCAGGGAAACGTCCAAAGGTAGTACGAGCCAGCGCCGAGCAAGAGCAGGAGAGGCAGCACGAAAAGACAGGCCAGCACAACGATACGCCAGCGACTCATCAAGGGCGCGTCTCCCTAATCACTGTGGCGATCTTATAACGGTCACGGGTTGCCGGAGTCTTCGTTTATCCTTGATCACTTCCCATCATGACTCACCACCTTTCGGCCGATGCTGTAGTACGTGAACCCATGACTCGATGGCACTTTGGCGTCATAAAGATTACGGCCATCGAATATGACCTGCTCGGCCAAAAGGCGGCGCATCACTTCAAAATCGGGGTTGCGGAACTCCTGCCACTCGGTCACGATCGCAAGGGCGTTGGCCCCCTCGAGCGCACCATACGGTCGGTCGCTATAAATCAGCTTATCGCCATAGATCGCGCGGACGTTGGCCATCGCCTCGGGGTCATGAACACGAATTTTTACGCCCTCCGCCAACATCGAGTCGATCAACACGAGCGCTGGCGCCTCCCGAATATCGTCGGTGCGCGGTTTGAACGCTAGGCCCCAAACTGCCAATGTCTTGCCACGCAGCTTGTCGCCAAAATGCGACTTAATCTTGCGAACCAGCACCTGTTTTTGCGCTTCGTTAACCAGATCGACTGCTTCCATGATCGGCACCGAAACACTCATCTCGCGCGACATGCCGACCACGGCCCGAACGTCCTTGGGGAAGCAAGAGCCGCCGTAGCCGGCTCCAGGGAAGAGGAATTGAAAACCGATTCGTGCATCGTGGCCCATGCCGCGGCGCACATCGTTGATATCCGCACCGACCTTCTCAGCCAGGTTGGCCATCTCGTTGATAAAACTGATCTTGGTCGCCAACATTGCATTAGCGGCGTACTTGGTCATCTCCGCCGATTCCGGGGACATGACAAGAAACGGGTGTTCGGTACGCAGGAAAGGTGAATAAAGCTCGTGGAGCACTTCCGCCACTTCCGGTCGACGAACGCCGACGACGATCCGATCCGGCTTCATACAGTCGTCGATAGCGGCGCCTTCCTTGAGGAACTCGGGATTGCTGACGACGTCCATCGGAAATTTGCATTTAGCCTGAAGGCGTTCCATGACGCCACGGTTGGTTCCGACCGGGACGGTACTCTTGATTACGACGATTTTGGATCCATTAGTGTGCGCGGCGACCGCCTCGGCGACGGCCCAAATGCCCGACAGATCGGCGGAGCCGTCATGACTTTGTGGCGTGCCAACCGCGATGTAGACCAATTGAGAGGGGGCAATGCCGGCTGCCAAATCGGTTACAAACTTGAGGCGTCCATCTCGTTCGTTGCGCTCGACGAGTTCCTTGAGACCCGGCTCATAGATGGGCATTTCGCCGCGTTTGAGCATCTCGATCTTGCGTGCGTCCTTGTCGATACAGATGACTTCGTTGCCGCTTTCCGCGAAGCAAGTCCCTGTAACAAGGCCGACATAGCCGGTGCCGATAACCGAAATCTTCATAATTCTCGTCGCACGATACCGCAGACATCTGCCGCGATGAAGCGACTCCTCCTGATGGAACGATTTCTAATTGTCGCTAGAACCTTTCTAGCGGGCGTGTTTGTCAAGCAGGCAAGATGAACAGCCTGAAATTCTAGGAGAATACAATGTCGTTGTATAGACCCATCAGGCAATCATGAAGGGAATGGGGCCAGACAGATTATTTGTGATCCTTGAATGGTAGCCGCATTCGCTAGTTTGTGACGGCCCCTTGGGCGCCGTCGCATTCCGGCGAATGCGGTTACAAAAACGATCGCCACGTCCCCCAAGTCATTCCGCACGTGTAGTCGGAGCTACGTTCGTCGTCGCGGAGGGGTCGGCAGCCCGCGCAGGCGCGCTTACGCCACGGTTTGTCAATACGCTTGTCCGAACGCTTTCGGGAATAAGCGGAATCGGTTTGCCATCGGCATCGAGAACCTTTTTGCCGTTCGCGTCGACAACATCTTTGTCAAATGGTCCATTTGCGAAGGCGAGGAAATAAGGGATCGGCTCCGACCAATTGGCTGCGAACCGTTGCCGAAGCAATGGTACGGGTGCTAAAGCGCCCGCCAACCCGACCTGATTGATCTGACCAGCCATTGCAAAGGCCGCGAATCGCAACGACATATCCTCACGCAAAGCCTTGAGTTCTTTACTCTTCGCCTTTTTCAAGACGATCATATAGGTGAGCTGCGTTTCAAAAGTCTGCTCTTGAATCAACGTATCCTCGCGAAACTCTTTATTATCGAAGAGCAAGCTTAGCCAAGCCTTGATGCCAGTCGGCAAATCGAATTGAGCCAGCGCTTCGTCCGGCGACCCGTACATATTTTCGGTGTCAGCGTTGTAAAACGTCTTACGCGCCTGCACAGCTCGAATACGGTATTCCACTTGAGAACGGTTCAAGTGATGTGGATAGTTACTAACGTGGCGCGACGAGTCATACATCCTCATGAATTCCGTGTCGCGTTTGTGCCGCTCGAGCTCGTCCGGGCTTAATAACACATGATTTTGCCGGCCAAGCTCCTGAAACATCTGCGAGGCGCGGAACCATGCCTGACCGGTGATGCCAGGGTCCGGATCGTCGGTAGTCTTCGAACGGGGTAATGGCTCGGATTTCTCAAATTGTGAGTTTTTCGGGAAAGGCCCGACAGCTGCCACGGTTGTATTATCACTAAAATAGTTGCCGTTTTTCGAGAACCAATCTCGGATCTTCCATGGCTCCTCGTCATACCAACCTTCTTCCTGCAGCCTTTGCGGCATCATAGCCGTCGCCAAGCACGGCTGGGCACGGAACAGGATCGACATCATATATCGCGCCCGTCGTTGTACACTCCGATCCTTGGCGTCCTGCTCGGAACCCGGAATTCGTCCGGGCTCCGGAAGTGGCTCTTGAGCATACCCAAACCAAGAGCTAGAAATCGCATAACAATCGGTACTGTCGTCCAATGGCGATTTATCCGTAAGCTGCCGGAAACCGGGCGGATTATAGAGTACCTGGGGCATCGGGGGCACGCGCTCAGGCGGGAGAGCCGGAAAACGCTCAGCCAATGGACGCAATTCATCCTTACCGTCGCGACCTCGGATATAGAGGCTGGGAAGCTCGAAGTTTTCTCTCAGAAAGGCCACGACTTCCTCGGCGGTCTTGCAATGAAAGAGCTGATCCTGCTCTTCCTTCGATTGCATACGTACGCCCTCGCGCAGCCGGCGTACGAGCTGCGGATTACGCGCGCAGAATACTTCGAACTCCGGCCAATTGAACGAAGTCGATTTATCATCAAGGACCGTGATAAATCGATCGGGGTTACGCTGAGAGGGGGGAATGAGGCTCAAAGACATCAAGGAACGCAGTGTATTCTTCTGGTCATGCTGGCCGATTCGATGCTGAGTATAGAAGCCCAGGGCGGAGCGGAGATCGGGCTGATTGAGGTTTTGCCGTTCGCCGCGCCACATCAAATTGATACCGCGACTGATGTAGAAATACTTGTCCGGCACGCGATCAATAAAGGCTACAACGTTATACGCAAGGTTCCAGCTCTGAAACATCCATGGCGTCAGAAAATGCGGCTGCAATTGAGTCAAGTTATCGACGACGAATTCGAGTTCGTTCCACTGGTTTTTCTTCTGCTTCTCGATGGCTGAGGACCACAGGACGCAGGTCGCGATGCCGTGCGATCCGGTCAAAGACAAGCGAATGAGCCGGCCGGATAGCTCGACATCGCCCATGCTCTGTTCGAGAATCGCCAACTGACGGGCCTGCTCCTCGACCTGGTAGCGCCGCCAAACAAATGCGGCGGTGAATAGGACCAAGATAAGGCCGACATATATGAATTTCCGGAGCGTCAATAGTTCACGCGGTTGGAGCGTTTTGTCCAGAAATCGTTGTGAGAACCACTGCAGCATGGAATTCTGCATGACAACTGTCCCCGTCGAAAAAGATTTGTATGAAAATCGGACTCCGGGAAAATCGTGGCGTCCGAGACTGTATTAACGATCGTGCCCGCTCAGGTCGCGGAGGCAACTTCACGCCAATTAATCATGTAAAAGGCCAAAACACCCCAGGGGACCAGATACCCGAGCAACAGGACAAAACTCAGAAAGAGTTGGTCCGCTCCTATATCAAAGCCCTCCGACACATACGGCGTCAAGGTCATACGTTGCGTGTCGGGAACCAAATCCATGACGCGCCGCATCACCCAGCGGAAAGCAATATCGGAATACTCCACGATATTCTTCGCTGTCGATTCCTCTAGTTTTACCTGCGTATTTTGTCGTCCCACCACGCGGTAGAACGATTCGAGGGGCCCCCCACCTGGCGTGAGGCCATAGGCGACCGATTGGATGAACTCGCGATTTTCGCCGCCCAGGAAAAACAAGAGCGCGATGAGCAGGCTGATCACTCCGCTCAGGTAGGTCGAGAGCGCCACGGCGAGCCCGATGATGAGACATAACCTCAACCACAGGCCGAAGCCACCTTTGAAGAAGTTGACCGCGAACCAGAAGCGATCGGCTCTACCGGATTCGTCCATGCGAAAATACAGATCGTGTCGCGCCATGCCGATGTATTGCGTCGGGCTTTCGCACGTCACGCGAACCGTAAGCGGCGCTACATCCGATTTACGATTTGAGTCCGCAAGGACGCTGCGAAAAAACCCGCCCGGGACATTGAACGTTTGCGTATGGCCATTGGTTACGCTTGTGGTAGTCGTGAAACATCCAAAGCGTTCGCACAGGTCGCCGCGCACGTCTTCGATCGGTGCTCGCGGTCGGCCAATTCTTCTTTGAGGCGCTTTTCCAATTTCTCTGGTGAGTTTTTCAGCTCCAAATCGTTTGCCAAATCTCCTTGGATTTGAGCGGGCTGCATGCTGCGATAGAGCAGTTTCTTATCGAGGCGTGTTTGATACTCACCCAACGCGCCTTCCTTGAAACTCGAACTTAGCAGGACGAAACGGCACGAGATGCCCTCATATTCCTTACCCTTGGTCGTGCGATAGACGGCGAATGTGAACTCGCAGGGCACTTCTTTCCGTGTGGCGACCGAGGCGGGCGGCGCTGGAAAACTCCAGATCGCAACCTGTTGTTTGCCGCCAGGGAGACCATAACTAATGTAACTGCGATATTCCCACTCGACGCCGACGCTGTCGCCCCGGCGATGATTCGGGTCCGATGTATTTTCAAACATGAGATCGCCATAAATCGGCGCCCGCGCTTTAAGACTTTCTTTCGCCGCTTCGGGATTGATTTCGCGTAATACATAAAGCAGGCAGAGCGCTGACATGACGAGTTGGACAAGCGTCATCAAAGCAACATAACCAAGAAATCGCCCCAATACCAATTCAAAACGTTGCACCGGTTTGGTCAAGATCGTGTGGACCGTTTGCTGCTTGATATCGGCCGGAATGCTAAATGAGGCAATAATGACAGCCGCGAACAACATCAGCACCGCCATCGCGAAGGACACCAAGCCGACGTAGGTGCGAACCTGGTCCTCGGACTTCGTGCGTACAAACCACGTTGCAAACAAAAAGACGACCAGAATCAGCGCGAACGCATAAAGCACGCGGCGGCGCACCGCTTCTTTGAAACTCAGTCGGGCAATGGCGATGATCCGCTGCCCACGCATTACCGCCAAATTGGAGACAAACGGCACGAGCACGGCAATGGCCGCCGCAACGCTGCCGACTGTGAATAGGCCAATGTAAAGATAATAAAGGTAAGGAAGGCCCGGCAAACTCTGATTAGATTGCTGTCGAATGAGAGTGATCGCTTCCATGCCATCGATCGCCAAATAGATCAAGCAGGCAACAGCGACTGTACCAAACATCATCAAAAGCGTCTTGGGAGAGAACCCAAAAACTTTGATCGGCGTTGTGACTTCCGATGTGGTCCAACTGGCGATTAGCAGCGAGAAAAGAATGGCGAGAGAGCCAACGCTCACCGCGATTGAGGCCACGAGATGACGTTTGAATCCCATTGCCAAAAGAACATTATCACAAAACGCATACAGCGAACCCGCATAGCAAACCGCCGCGACAGCGAAGAAAAAAGCGAAAGCCAACGTCTTCCACTGAGGAATTCGAACCCGATCGATCGCGCGAATACGGGGATAACCGACTAATAACCAAATATACGCTGCGACCATCGCAAAGCCGCCGACAATCTGAATCCAGGAGAGAAGATAATAAGGCAACTCACGAAGATACATCGGCTCGCGTTCAAAAATCAAAGCAAACAGCATAGTCGATCCCCACTTGCAGCAGCACAAGCCAATACACGAGAAACACCGCGGCCCACCTACCGGACCTCGGCGTGCCGATTCTCAACGATCGAGTCGTTTACTTCTTTTCATGAACATTGCCAGACTTGCCACCGGCTGTGACCGTGCCATCGCCCGGTTTGACGTTTTCTGCTCCCGGCAAATAGCGCCGGCCAGGCCGAGCTTTGCTTTCTTCAACAATGCGCAGGAAGTAATCTTCGAGCGTCGTCGTCGGATGGCCTAGAGTATCGATCGAGCCACCGTGTCGTTTCAGGACCTCGGCCAACTCGTGTCGCAGCGTTTCGTTGAGGGCCAAGCCGCTGGCCCTCAGCTCGATGCGATTGGTGTCTTGAAGCAGCGTCTTCACCGAACCATAGGCTTGCAGTTCGCCGTCGCTAAGGATGGCGATACGGTCGCAGACATCTTGGACATCTTCGAGCCGATGGCTGCACATAATGACAGTCTTGCCCTGCTTGCGAAGCTCGAGAATCAGATTTTTCATCCACCGGGCACCCAGCGGATCAAGGCCCGACGTCGGTTCGTCGAGAATGACGAGGTCAGGATCGTTGATCAACGCTTGGGCCAGGCCGATGCGCTGCCGCATACCCTTCGAGTATTCGCGCAGGTTGCGTTTGCGATCCGCTTTGAGACCGACCTTCTCGATGAGTTCGCCAGCGCGTTGCCGACGCTTGGCCGGATCGAGCTTGAATAGCCGGCCATAAAAATCGAGCGTCTCTTCCGCATTAAGGAAGCGATAAAGATAAGACTCCTCCGGCAAATAGCCGATTCGCTCGTTCTTGGCGACATCCGCAGCTGGCTGGCCAAAAACAAACGCCTCGCCATCCGTCGGAAAGAGCAGGCCGAGCAATAGCTTGATCGTCGTCGTCTTCCCGGAGCCGTTGGGACCAAGCAGCCCAAAGATCTCGCCGCGATGGACTTCCAACGACAGCGCACGAAGGGCCGCTTTCTTCTGACGGCCCCAGAAATCGCGGTAGATTTTGGTTAACTTGCGGGTATCAACGACGACATCAACGGCCATAGCCACCTCGACAGGTCGAACGAAACGGGGCCAACCGGCGGAAGGCAGCCCAGCACTTCAGTAAGTACGCGACGAAAGGACAGAGCGTTCGTCTGTCGAGGAAAATCTACAGATGGGGACCGTGAGATGCAAGGAGTGCGGCCTCTAAAGCTGCGCAGGGCCACCAACCGTGCCGCTCGCGATTGGACCTCGGAGAGCAAAAGCGCAAGATTCGTTTCATTCAGAGCCCCCCATACACCCCCTCGAACGAACCCTGTACGCCGTAAGTTACGTCTGGGTCGGTGTTTATTGCATTCGGAACTTGATCGGACGTCCCTGGCCGTCTGTACAAAATCTGTACAAAGCACGCCAGGTGCAACTCACCGTATCCGCAGAACCTGACAGGTCTCCTCGTAGGTCGATTCCAGTGCGAGCGAGATGGCCCACTTTTCGGTAAGCCAGATGGGCAGCGTCGGAAGGGCTTGGCCAATGGCGAGCGGGTGATACCAATTGTCCATCATGCGACGGCCATCGTCGTAGCGCATCCGCATGGTCGCCGCATAAATCGGCGGCGGCTCGCTGCCCAAGGCCGGGTCGACGCCATGCAGAAAGCTCATCAGCTCCGCGTACAAATTGAAATTACTCGTGGTCACGACATCGACGATCGAAACGCAGATATTGTTCTTGAGCAGCGTGGCGACTTTGGAGACAAAAGTCGCCCGGTTCTCAGGCCGATCCTTGTTCGACGGACTAATGATTTCGATGGCCGCCACCAGCCGCCGATTGCGTCGGCTATCGTAGATGCGGACTTCGTATAAATCCTGATTCGGCAGCTGCGGTTCCAGCGTCAGCGTAGGCGGAGCATAGGCCGCGATAGCTACGCCACCATCGCCAACATCGACGCCGTTAGAACGCTCTTCAGGTCCACGGTACGTGCCAATATCAACTTCGTAAAGAGTGCCAAGATGCACACCAGGAAGGGCGAAGTATGGTTCTGGGAGGACCTTAATCAAATGTTGAACGATCACCATCGGCCATCCGCCGTGGAGGCCGTCCCAGGAATGGACATCGTCCAATGGCGAGCGAAAGTGATCGCGTAGGGGCATATGGTTCTCCTTTTGCCCTATTGTAGCGTTAGCCCTCAAACTGGGGACCGTAAAACTGGACAAGCCCGTTAGCTTCCGCCGACATTTGTTGCCAACGTATGCAAAATTACTTTAACTGGATGGCCCCAAGCCCAGTTCCGAGTAAAATAGCGCTCATTCTATGCTAAGGTAGGGCCGTAGCCGAAAGGTTCGTACGCGCCTTATCATATCAATTTGTTACGCCATAGGAGGCCGTGTCCGATGTCTGAACGGCAACAACAACTCGATGCCATTGAACGCGCCTTCCGCGATGTCGAGCTCGGCGATGGAGTCAGCCTCCACGAAACGGTGGTCATCGACGACTATGGCGACAGCGAAGAACGGCGCATGGCGCGGCTGCCAGATGAGAGACACGATTGGCGTAAGTTAATCAACGACCCCGAATTGGCTCGGATCGGCGGTGTTGGCGGTCCCTGCTTCTACGATGCCGCAGGCCTACGTTTTCATTTGCCGGCCTATCTGTCGTTGGCCGTGACAGACTTCGAGCGCCCGGAGGCAGACTTGGCGCTCGAGAGTTTAATGTTCAACCTCACGTACTTCAGCCAGGATAATGTCGAGCGGCTCCAAATCCTCAACGCCGCTCAAAAAAAGTGCGTCCATGACGTACTGGTCTTCCTGAGGAAGTTTTACGAATTAGAGAGTTCGGAACTGGACGATGCGATCAACGGCTTCTGGCGAGTCGAATAAATAAGAAATAAGGGAACCGATCTAATTCATAACTAAGAGATCAAAATGTCCTTTTTCGTCTGGTCGGAACACCATCGCCCCGCTTTTCCGCTCCAGTTCGAGGCCTTTTTTTCATTGCTCGCGAAGCGACGCCGCTAACAGGGCCCCGCCTATGAGTAGAACGAGTAGAACCACGAAAAGAATGAACGTCGCCACGCCGGCCCAAACAGGTCCCAAATGCTTGGCCAGCCAAGGATACACCGTGGTTGGCCAAGCAAGGAAAATCAAATTCGTTTTCGACTGTTCGACCGTCCTTCCTCATTTCACGCATTTACTTGATCCGTCTGAAAGCACTACCTAACACGCCGGGCATATCCGATCGTCGAACATCTTCACGTACTCCTGAAGGGGAAAGGCCACGGATCTAAACTCACAATAGTATGTAACTACCTATGGCAATTGAAAATTAGCCCAAGTTAGACACTTTTTGTTCTGGGCAAAGGACTTGCGTTCAATTTGAGGGGGTTTATTTCACTACATTTGAATCGCTTCATCGACTCGCCGAAGGCGGCGGGGAAGGGTCAGACCCAGGCGGTTCAACAGCACGCTTTGTGATTCGTCCGGCTCCGTCACGCAGCGCAAGGTAATCTTTCTCTTTTGCCCGCTACCCGGAGACTGGGCATTGAGCGTTATGTCCCCGCATTTGAGCTTCGCCATTTCCTCGATTAGCGTGCGTGGCGCGTTACCTAGGCCTGCGTTCTTCATCCACCCCGCCAGGGTCTTCCACATCGCATACGCCAAAAAGCACACCAAAATGTGGGCCTTGACGCGGTCTTCTTTCTGGTGCCAGATCGGGCGGATCGCCAATTCGTCCTTCGTGATGCGAAAGGCCCATTCGGCTTCCGTCAGTTGGATATAACGCTTCCACAAAGTCGCTGCATCCACATCTGTCAGGTTACTGCGGAGCAAGTAGCAACCGTCGCTCAATTTCGACCAGTCGCCGAATTTCTCATTGCGTCGCCAGGTGATTTCGAGATGGGCTTTGCCTCGGGGCTGCGTCAACTTCTTGATCGTCACCTCAAAGGCATGCGATGCACGCCAGTTCCGCTCTTTCAGCCGGCCCAGTCGCTCGCCCGCGATGGCTTCATCCTTCAATCGCCCCGCTTCCGCCGCGGCCTGCATCTTCTGTAATCCGGCCTCCATTCTCGCCGTGAACTTCTCATGCATCGCCTGCTCCTTGAGGCGGCGATCGGCACTGCGGGCCAGGATAAACGTCTCTTGACCCTCCGGCCCCGGCACCAGTTTTACTTCAACACCCTCCTGCACCGTTGTCCAATCATCCGCATTGATGTGTTGTTCGAACTGCCGCAGCATCTGCTTGGGAGTGCCCACAATGTACTTCCCGCCACGCTCCCGCAGGAACTTCAGATTCGCTTCACTGACCATGCCGCGATCCATCACCCACACTCGATTCAAGCTGCCATGTTTCCGCTCCATCGACTCGATCATCTGCTGCACTGTTTTGCTGTCATGCGTGTTGCCGGCAAAGACCTCATAGCCGAGCGGAAAGCCGTCTTCCGTGACTACCAATCCGATGCATACTTGCGGCCGGTCGACCCCGCGAATCGCGCGAGTAGCCGAGCTTGGCCATCGGGCAGCCTTCCATGTCTCCTTCGAAATAGGTGCTGGTCACGTCGTAGAGGAGCAAATCACATTTCAAGGCAAACAGCTCGCCCAGGCGTTGCCGCAGATGCTTTTCCAGCGTTTCCTTGTGCGGCAAGAGATGATCGTGTCCCTTATACAAGCGATTCGTATGCACTTGTTCGCATGTGACGCCCAGCAATTCATCCAACGCTGTTCGCCGATACCAGGTGTCGGCAATATGCAACTCACTCGAGGGTTCGCAGAAACGCGCGATGGTAAGGATGCAAGCCACCGTAGCCCACGACACTTCTTCGCGTCCGGACTCGATCTTCTCTTCCAACAACTCATCGAGGCCCAGCATCCGCCACAGACCCCGAGCCAACCAGACATCACCAAAATCACGAGGCCGCTCGAGCCGAATGCTGCTGAGTTTGACCAGCACGGGCTCATCATCGCGTGGGGTATCGCAACAGGGCGGATCGAACAGGGTGGGTTGCGGCCTTCGTTGGTTCGCTTCGCCGTTGAGATGCGAACACAGTTGGGTCCAGCCGTCCTGCTCGGTGCCGTCCAACTCACCCAAATAGGCCACGATGCGTTGACGCGATCCTTTGGCCGTTCGGTACGACTCGGCCAAGGCCCAGTAAGTGTGCGGCTTGCCGTTCTTGTGTCGCTCGAAGCGTCTGAGAAACATGTGCGTCTCCGGGCACGATTCGACATCGTGACCAGAATCGCACAAGGGGAGAGGACCTGTCAACGAGGTAGGTCTTCACTACATCGGGATTGGCGGATCGATTCCTTGTGGTTAAAGGACTTACGTTCGATTTTGGGGTTGAAAAAACCAAAACGACCGACAAAGTGTCTAACTTGGGTTAGCTCCGTCGCCTTTTATCTCGTGGACCATGCAACCTTGGTTGGCCTTAGCCCCGAGGATGCCAGTCGGTTGCTCACTCCGGTCATGCCCAATCCCGCAAGGAAGCCGTGACGAAAGGAAAGAAACATGCCAACACCCAAAATCTATGCGGATTTCCATAACGCCAATTCGTCGGGCCGCCTACGTTTGAATTGCATCGGCACGATGGAAGACTTGGCGAAATATCAACTCGAATTGCGCGATGGTTTAGTCCTGACCCTTTACTCCGATGATCTTGACGATGAGGGTCAGCTGGATGAACTTGTAGTTGAAGGAACCGTCTCTTTCTCACCAGAAGAACATTGTTGGGTTGCCGCGATCGATTGGACCGCGATTCGCAATGCCTCGAAACAAAAGGAGACCTCGTTGCGAAACAACGGTCTTCCATTGCCGGCGCCGCCTACCAATCCAGCGCAAACCAAAGTCTAGAAGTCGACCGCATTGTAGCCCCCGGCTTGCGAGGGGGATCTTTCTTTTTTCCGGGCGAGATAAAGCGCCTGGTCCCCTTTGTCGCGGTCCGTCTGTAATCAACCCACTTCCATTCTTCACCGCGATTCGATTGCTTTAATGATCGCTTCCAAATCATTAGGCACCGGCACCGGCTGATTGGCGAACGTAGCCTGGTCGACGCCACGGCTTCTCAAGATTTCATTGAACTTCTTCGCATCGCCGCTGTGGTAGGCGACGGTCACGTCAGGATCCTTGAGAGCATGGCCGGTGAGGATGCAGACAACTCGGTCACTCTTGGCGATGATGCCCTCGCGACGGAGCAGACGAGCACCGGCCACGCTTGCGGCCGATGCCGGTTCGCAGCCGAAGCCTCCAGCGCCGACGCGCGCCTTGGCGTTGAGCATCTCCTGATCATTGACCTCGCGGACCACGCCGTTGAGCCATTCCATCGCACGAAGTGCCTTCGTCAGGTTCACGGGTCTGTTGATCTCGATGGCGCTGGCGAGCGTCGATGCGCGCTTCTTTGAATCGTCTAATTGTTTGTAATACGCTTCAATTTTGGTTAGGTCCGGCTTACCACCGTTCCAACGCAGCCCTTGAATTTCGTGCAGCTGATAGAAGGTGTTCGCACCGCTGGCATTTATCACGGCGAGGCGAGGAAGCGTTTTGATCAATCCAAGGTCAAACAGCTCTCGAAACGCTTTGGCGAAGGCACTACAGTTGCCGAGGTTGCCGCCGGGCACGACGATCCAATCCGGCACCTCCCAGCCAAGCGCTTCGAGGACACGGTACATAACCGTTTTCTGTCCCTCCAGGCGGAAGGGATTGATGCTGTTGACGAGGTAGATGCCGAGCCGTTTCGCCACCTGTTGCACCCAGGCCATGGCGTCGTCGAAGTCGCCCTGGATCTGCAAGGTCAACACACCATGATCGAGAGCCTGCGCCAGCTTGCCGTAACTGATTTTGCCGCAGCCGATGAAGACGATGCCGCGCATCGTGCCTGTTGCGGCACAATACATAGCCAGCGACGCGCTGGTGTTTCCCGTACTCGCACAGGCCGCCCGTCGAGCGCCGGTCAGGCGCGCGTGCGTGAATGCGGCTGACATGCCATTGTCTTTGAAGCTGCCAGACGGATTCATCCCCTCATATTGCAAATACAGCTTGCCCGCATCGAGGTCGACATATTGGCCAACGACATCGGCACACTGCAATAAGGTCTGACCTTCGCCGATCGTGAGGATCTGATCAGCCGTCGCAAACGGCAACAGCTCTCGAAAGCGCCAAACACCGCTGAAACAAAGCGGATCTGTGCGGCGCGACCACTTCGCTTCAAACGCACCAAGCGATTTCGGCGGCTCCAGCCGATTCCAGTCATAAGCCACATCCATAAGCCCGCCGCAGCGCGGACAGACAAAGGAGGTGTCATCCAGCGAGGAAGTCGCCGCACAGGCCGGCGCGATGCACCGTTGAAAGATTGTGTCGGACATAGGGAATAGTACACGATTGTTAGGAGACGGCCCCACAAACTCCCTTCGCCCCTATATTGGCGAGAGGGCGCTAATCTATCCTCCCCTCTCCCTCTGGGAGAGGGGTCGGGGGTGAGGGGCCAAATATGCGAAAAATTTCCCCCTCACCCCAACCCCTCTCCCCCGAGTACGGGGGGCGAGGGGCTTTAATCTCTTAGTAATCTTTCGTGCTAAACCACCAGCACGATAGGCCCAGCATCAGCCCGATAAACACTCCGGAAACGATCAAGTTCTCGCCCCAGGCAAATCTTTGAAAGGCTTTGTTTTCACGAATATATTCGGAGCTACTCGGCGGTGCGATGTCATTGATAATGAGTTTGGAATTGAGAATCGTCAAATCGCTAACGCGCGGCAATACATAATGCAGCGTGTCGACCGTGTCGTAGACCCAGGCCGGATCGCGCTCCTCGGCCTGGCGATCCTCGAAGCGATGAAAAATCGAGTAGAGCGAACCTACCGTAAAGAGAACTAGCCAGAGCAGGCAAGTCATCAAAATCGCCACGATTGGGCTTCGCGTCATTACCGCGAATAGTGTGGAGAAAGAATAATATATCGCGAATTGATAGGTCAGAACAAAGATGAACAGCAAAAAGCTATTGGCCCATATTCCAGAGCGCAGACCAATTACCAGCCACACCCCGAATACCACGATGACGGTATTTAGAAACATAAACGTTACGCCGCCCAAAAACTTGAACAGCAACAGCGTGCTTCGATGAATCGGCTTGACGATGAGCAGATCGACTGTCCCCTTGCGCAACATGTTCGGAATGAAAAACGCCGTGACCACGGTTGCCAACAGCATCGAAGCACTTGAGCCGAATTGCCCGACCAACCAATCCATGAAAAACTGTAGCTCGCTAGACAGCGTCGCATGCCAAACCTTAATCGGTACGGTGCCAAAAAACAGGCACGGCTCGTGAGGCCAAGTGCGGATGTCATTGAAGCGCTCATTTGTCCCCGCCACCAGTGTGGCGCGAGAACAATACTTCTTTGGGCTCGGCCGATTGCCCAACTTCCACCTGAACAGAGGACAGCCAGGGCAATTCTTTTTGAATCAACACTTGGAATTGCTCGGCAAGGAGCTTCGGCGCAAAAGGGTTTGGCGGCCCAAACATGTTGAGGATATTGAACTGCGGAATGTCTTGTGGCTTATCAAAAGTGACGACAAGATTCATCTGATAGTCGCCGCGCCAGGCAAGCTTGGCGTCGTTGGTTTGCTTGAAGTCTATGATTTGAACAGATCGCGTCGGCGGTGCCGTAGGCCGTAGGAACGGTCCTTTTGGTTTAGCTCCCTGCTGCAAATCTTGCTCCGCCATCTGAGCAAAGAACAGGTACCATTGAAGGCTCCGTTGGATCTCTTCCTCTACCGTTACTGGCCGGTAACTGATTGAACCAAGGAAACCAATGAGCAGGAGAGAAAAGAACACCATCACGATGAAGATTTTCGCATCGATCACTTCTCGGAGTGAATCCCGCATTAAAGCAAGGTATTTCATTTAATCAGCGCTCGCTTTCTGAATGCGATCATCCGCGGGCAGCACTTCCAGAAGCGGGGCGGTTTCGTTACCGGCATCAAGGCTCGGCAGAGCATCTTGCACCGTCGCCAAGAACATCTCTTCCAAGGTAATATGTTTTTCAGTCAAATGCCGCAACTTGAGGCCACGCTGATGGAGCAGTCCCACCACCGGGTCAATTGTCGTGCCGACGGGTATGCGTACCGTCCAAACCGACCCGTTGCGGCCGATTCCAAAACCAAGCCTTCTTAGGTCCGCCACCGGCAACTCTTCGCCTTCCGCTAAGCCAATATCATATAGACCTTCCGTGTGCGTCAGCGCGGCGACGCTCCCCTCGCGGATAAGTTCGCCCTGAGCCAGGATCCCGACACGATCGCAGATGAGTTCGATTTCGCCCAGCAAATGCGAATTGAGGAAAATTGTTTTACCTTCGTCTTTGAGCCTTAGGAGCATCTCGCGAATTTCGCGGCGGCCAATTGGGTCGACGCCGTCGGTCGGCTCATCGAGAAAAATGATCTCGGGTTGGTGCATCAGCGCCTGGGCCACGCCGAGCCGCTGCTTCATTCCTTTGGAATAGGTGCGAATCTTGTAGTGCATCCGCTTGCGAAGTCCGACCATGTCCAAATAGTGCGGTATGCGAACGCGCCGTTCCTTTGCGGGCACGCCGAGCAGCGCTCCATAAAAATCCAGCAAGCTGACGCCGGTGTGATAACCTGGAAAGTGATGATCCTCCGGCAGATAGCCGGCCTTGCGGCGGACCGCAGTTGTGCCCACGGCCTCGTCGAGAAGGGTTGCCTCGCCGCCGCTGCGTTTGGTGATTCCAAGAAGAATCTTAATCAGCGTCGTCTTGCCGGCGCCATTCTGCCCGAGCAAGCCAAAGATCTCGCCGCGTTGAACAGTCAACGACACGCCCTTGAGCGCCTGAACGCCCCGGTAATTCTTGACGAGCTTTGCGGTTTCTATCGCCGGCACGAGTGACCTCGGAGCAGAGACAGGAGATGTACTCCGAATAAGACTAGCGACCAAGAGGGGCACGCACCTGAGAACACTGCGCGACCCTGGGCTGTGGTGTGAAACGCTCTCAGCGTTCCCAAGCAACAAGGATGGGCCTGCCTTAGAACGCCAAAGGCGTTCTACATCAACGCCCCGCGCCACGCAGCGCACTCTGCGTGGGGCGCATTAATTTTCAACAAGCCTTCTTGAGCGTTTACAGCTCCGCTTCAGGAAGATCCATCACCTGCTTAGCCTTCTTCAGCTCCTGAATCACGGTGGTGGACAACGCAATGTAGGCCTTCGCAACCGGCGAGTCGGGATAGCGATCGACGATCGGTTGACCTTGATCGCCACATTCAGCGACCCGCTGATCGATCGGTATCTCACCCAGAAAAGGTACGCCAGCTTGTTCCGCTAACTTTTTGCCGCCGCCGTGACGGAAGATTTCGTAACGCTTGCCATCGTCTCCCGTGAAATAGCTCATATTCTCGACGATGCCAAGAACGGGGACGCGCACCTGGCGAAACATCTCGAGGCCCTTACGTGCATCTACGAGGCTGACATCTTGCGGCGTCGTGACAATGACGGCACCTGTGAGGGGCGCATTCTGCGTAAGGGTGAGCTGAGCGTCGCCGGTACCGGGCGGTAGATCGATAACCAGGTAATCGAGCGGTCCCCAGTTGATATCGGTGAGAAATTGACGGATTGCCCGATCGACCATTGGACCGCGCCAAATGACGGCTTGGGTTTCGGGCACGACAAAACCGATCGACATCAGCTTGATGCCAAACTTGTCGAGCGGAAACGAGGTCGTAGCCTGATCGATGAGACCACGGACCCCCATCATGATAGGCACGCTCGGGCCATAAATATCGGCATCCAACAGCCCGACGCGATGACCGCCGGCCGCCAACGCCAACGCCAAATTCGCGGCGACAGTCGACTTGCCGACGCCCCCCTTACCGCTGGCCACGGCGACGACGTTCTTGATGTGCGGCAGCGAAATTTTCGGCGGCGGACCAGCAGGAGGTCGCATCCCTAGTCTCCCAATTCAATAGTTGTCGTATGCACTCGTGCTGTCGCCGTGAGCCGCCCGGCGAGCGTTTGGTTTAGCGAATCGTCTTGCATTGCGGACATTCGCATAGCGACCGCAATTGTTTCAAGGTGTATAACCCCGTATCGTGTCCATCGCTCCAAACGATCTTATACGCGTAGTTTCCGATGCGCGGCATACTGACCGCCGCCAAAGGAACCAATTCTTGGGGCTTCAGCAACCGAAACGGGTCCGGCGGCTTCAATCGCTCTTCGCGGCAGCCGGCGCAGGGACAAGCGTCGCGCAGTTGAGCCCAAGTATAACTCGCGCGATGGCCATCGTTCCATTCGATTATAAGCCGATCAGCGCCTTCCCTGCGAAGCGAAAGCGGCACAACCGTCGTGGCGTTAGGATCCAACATGGCGAAAAAACCTTGCTTAGGACTTAATCATATCCCGCACGGTTCGCCCGCTCGGGATCATCGGCAGCACATGTTCCTGGTATGGGACCATTACATCCAGGACGAAAGCGCCTTTGCTTTCCAGCAACTCCTCGAGTGCTCCATCAAGGTCATCTTTCTTCGTAACGCGCCGCGAGCCGCAGCGGAATCCCGTGGCGATGGTGACGAAATCAGGGTACGGCGCTTCACCATGACCGGCGCCGAGATAGGTATGGCCCCGATTGCCGGCGTGAAAGCGGTCCTCCCATTGGACGACCATGCCGAGATGCTGATTGTTAAGCAGCAACACCTTGACTGGCAGCTTTTCCGTGAAACAGCAGGCCAATTCCTGCACGTTCATGAGGAAGCTGCCGTCACCATCGATATCGATAACACGCTTGCCCGGATGCGCTGCCTGCGCACCCATTGCCGACGGCAAGCCGAAGCCCATCGAGCCCAAGCCGCCGCTGGTGACCCAGTGTCGCGGGCTATTGAATTGCCAATACTGGGCCGCCCACATCTGATGTTGACCCACGCCGGTGGTGACGATCGTGTCATCCAGCTCGCCGCGGTCCTTGACAATTTGCCAGAGCCGTTGGATGGCGTATTGGGGCAAAATCGCATCGTCGCGCTCGTCGAAACGCAATGGCTCGGTCTCACGCCAATGTTCGACCTGTTTGATCCAGTCGGCGAAGCGGGCGCCGTTGCTAGCCATCAATTCCGGATTCTCGTCCAGCAATGCCATCAGACCCTTGAGCGCATCGCCAATGTCGCCGACGATCGGGACATGAGCCACCTTGTTTTTGTTGATTTCCGACGGATCGATGTCGATATGGACGATCTTACCATGCTTGGCAAACTCGGACACCTTGCCGGTCACGCGATCGTCGAAGCGCACACCGAAGGCAAGCAGCAGATCGGCGTCGTTGATCGCATAGTTCGCGTAGACAGTGCCGTGCATGCCGAGCATATTCAGGCACAGGAAATGTTCGCTCGGGAAGCCGCCCAGCCCATGTAGTGTAAGCGCCACCGGAATTCCGGTCCGCTCCGCGAACGCCTTGAGACAGGCCGCCGCTTCGCCGCTGATGATGCCGCCGCCCGCGTAAATGATTGGCTTGCGGCTCTGACCGATCAGCTCCAGGACCTTGCGCAACTGCGACTTTGTCGCCTTATAGTAGGGCCGATAACCCGGCAAATTCATCGGCGGATCCCAATCCTCGACGACGATGGAATTCGTCTGCACATCCTTGGGCACGTCGATGATGATCGGCCCCGGCCGACCTGTCTGAGCGATGTGAAACGCTTCTTTGAAGACGCGGACGATATCTTCTGTTTTGGTCACGAGATAATGATGTTTTGTGATCGCCCGGCAAACTTCGATTATCGGCGTTTCTTGAAACGCATCCGTGCCGATGACGGGCGTTCCGACCTGACCGGTGATAGCGATGATCGGCGTCGAATCCATCTTAGCGTCGGCAAGGCATGTCACGAAGTTCGTCGCACCCGGCCCGCTGGTCGCCACGCATACTCCGACCTTCCCTGTGCTGCGCGAATAACCTTCCGCCGCGAAGCCGCCGCCCTGCTCATGCCGCGGCAAAATCGTGCGCACTTTATCCTCAAACCGCGTCAGCGCCTGATGAATTGGCATGCTGGCGCCGCCTGGATACGCGAAAATGACATCCACGCCGTGGTTGATCAGACACTGCACGAGAATATCAGCACCCGACAGGAGCGTCGTGGTCGATTGAGCCATGAATGAAACTCCAACAGATCGCGGCGGAATCGATTCACTGCCAGTATAGAAGACGAGTGGAAAGCTGCATAGTGATCTAAAGAGCAAAGGCTTGCGGCCGGAGAAGCCGAACAATGCCAGGAAGGAGAATTGGCAAAACAGTAAGATCGACAGATTTGCGCTCAAAACCATTGACAGCACATTTTTTTAGAGACAGTGCCACCGGATGGGTATGTTACAATTCCGAACGGGGCTGCAACAGCATTCCGGCCAGGCTTTATGTAGCTCCGAGGGAGTTCTGATTATGCCGATACACGATTGGACAAGGGTTAACGCCGGCCTATTTCATCACTTTCATCAAGATTGGAGCTGCGAGATCGCGCGTATGTTGAATCGCGGATCATTGCCGGACGGTTACACAGCGCTCGTCGAGCAACGCAGCGGCCTGCGCGAGCCCGACGTGCTCGCTATCGAAGAAAAGTATTCCGACGAAAAGGAAACGGCCGGAACGATAGTCGCTTTGCGCGAAAGGCCAAAGACGAAATATATACAACAGTCCGACAGGGACTACTACGCAGATAAGGCGAGTCGAGTGGCCATTCATCATCGCCTGGGTCGCGTGGTGGCATTTATTGAGATTGTTTCTCCAGGGAACAAACACGACGATCTTGCTTTTGACAACTTCTGCAACAAAGTCGTCGAAGCGATCCGTGCCCGCGTTCACGTCTTGGTGGTCGATCTGTTTCCGCCGACGCGTCGCGATCCCTTTGGCATCCATAAACAAATCTGGAACCATTTTGAAGAAGACGAGCCTTTTGAATTGACCGATTCTCAGAATCGCGTGGTCGCGTCCTACGAAGCGGATGGTGTGAACACGGCATTTGTAGAGACAGTTGCCGTTGGGGAAGCCTTACCCCCAATGCCGCTATTCATCGCGCCCAACGCGCACGTCCTGGTTCCGCTCGAAGAATCGTATATGCAAACGTGGATAGACACTCCGAAGGCGCTTCGTCGATTGGTCGAATAGGATATCGGACGCTCGGATGGTCTTCAGCTGCCTCAGCTCGCCGAAGAAACTACAACCAATCTCTACATATCATTCGACTTGGTCGCACCCTGAATCCATGGCTCCCAGCGTTGTTGCAGCGCTGGGTCCATCGTCTTCAAGGTTTCCCGAATCTCGTTCAGCCGCTGTAACTTTTGCGGAGTCTGACCCATGCCGGCGTAGCAACGGACCATGCCACCCAGGGAAAGCAGGCCCAATTCCGTACCGTGGTGCTTTTGATTGAGGTCCTCGTAAAGGCTCAGGGCCTCATTAAATCGGCCGCTTTCGAACCAACAGTCTGCTTCATAAAACGGCAAATCCCGAACCTCCTCTCCCGTGAGCTGGCTGGTCAGAGTCGGTTGTTGTTGCAAGATGCGGCGGAGCTTCGTGAACTCGTCGCCGGCCCGGACGCGCAGCCGTATGCTGTCGCGCTGGAAGTTGAGCCGTGTCTCCGAGCTGATCTCTTCGCCGGGAGCCGTGGCCTTTTCCATTTCGAGCCGGGCCATTTCCTGATACGAGCGGGCTAGACAATGCCGCGCACGGATCGATTCAGGTCCGACCTGCGCGTTAGCCCTTGGATCGTCCTGCACGCTGCTAAGCTTTTCAAACTCTTTCGATGCCGTGTAGTAATCGCCGCGATCAAAGTAGATTTTGCCGAGAGCGTAACTCGTCTTTTCCTGCGTCACCAAATCGCGCTCTTGGCGCAAGCGCTTTTGATTGTCTTCCAAAAGGTCCTTGGCGCGATCAATATTTTTGTTGCCGAGACATTGAAGGGCCAGTTGCAAGCGCGCCCTGCAGGTGAAGGGGCTTTGGTCCATCTCAATGCAATTCAGGTAACAGATCTCTGCTTTATCCTTTACGCCTTTGCCGCTCAAGGTTTCGCCCATAAGGAAGTAGCACTCGGCCTTTTTTACAGGATCGGTGGCCACTGCTAGAAAGCGGCTCAAGGCGTCGAGCTGCCGATCGGCATCGGCGCCGTCGAGGTAGCAGGCGGCGGCTTGCCAGAGCGATTTTTCAGCGCCGGGCGGATCGAGTTCGGCCGCGCGCATATAGGCCTCGGCGGCCCGGTGGAACAGATCGCGCGTCGTCAGCTCCTCGGCTTGTCTCTTGGTGGCGTCAGCCTGGTGACTCGCTTGTTCGCGGCATTGGCGGGCCCAGCCGGCCGAAGATTCGGCGACCAACACCGTCGCGGGGCCAGGGGCCAGCAGTGAGTAGGGTCCCGCGACTTTGGCCGCCAACTCGTATCGAGCAGCGTTTCTCAAATTCTGTGCGATTCGTTCGATACGATCTTTGACATTTGCGAACGAGATATACGAATTGTGCCAATCGCCCGGGCTGTGGACGTCACGCAGAACGCGCCGCAAATGGACTAGCACGTTATCCGGCTCCGGCCCAATCAACGACAACTCGGCCAACTCAAGCGATGCGGCGACAGCTTCCTCGCCGGAGCCAGCGCGAACGCATTCTTCCCAGCATTGGACCGCCTTGCTTGTCTGGTCCAGCTGTCGGTAGCAGCCACCCAGAAGATAATTGAGCCGTGGGCGATCTGTGATTGCCAGTCCGTCTTTTAAAGCCTCTTGCCATGCTTCCGCGGCTTTGCCCCAGTTCTTTTCTTGTTGATAAGTCGTTCCGCGCAGCACCAGAGCCTTGTTCCGCAGGTAAGCCGGGGCATCTCGCGGAACCATGTCAAGATCCTTGCGAATGTCGAGAGGCCCGCGGCCAAGCTGGAGTTTTAATTCAGCACTCCGAACGCGCGCTTCGACGAGAACCTCCTCGGCGGCTTGCGAGCCACGCAGTTTGTCGTTCGCGTCCAGCGCAGCGACGAGATCCGGCGGCGTTTTGGCCAAGTAGGCGCTGACCAGCACGCGATAGTAATCGGCCCGGTCACGGGGATCTTCGAGTTTGCCTTCGAGTGGTTTGATCTCATTGACGGTTGTTTCCGGCTTCGCGCCGGTGTGCGCGGCAACCTTCGCGAGGCGGAAGGCGAGTCGATTGGCGTTTGCCGGAGCGACTCCGAACTTTTGGGCTTGTTCCAGATTGGCTTGGGCGTCGCGCCAGTGAACCGCGGCTTCGTCTGCTGATACTTTGTCGGCTCGATAAGCTAGGGCGCTACCCAGGAGCAGATAGAAATCGCCCTGCCGCTGTGGAGCGTCCTTCTCGGCAGCGCTGAGTCCTTGCGCCGCCCCTCGTGCCACCTCTTCAAGGTTCCCGTCAATGCTCGCGAGCGTCTTGTTGAGGGAGGCAAGTTCGCGATCCAGTCGACGAAATTTAAGGTTACCGAGCGTGGGGCGGAGAATGAGTACCACCACCAAAGCTACGATCCCGACGATAAAGACAGGCGCCGCCCACAACGGCCTGCGTGGCTTGACAGCCGTTCGAGCCGGCGCCGCGTCCGAGGCTACCGTGGTTGTCGCCATACGTCTTTCCCCTATCTTCGCTCTCCTCGCGCCGCCAGGTCAGTCACCTGCCAGCTCAGATTAACGTCGAGCTTCTGGCAAATCGGAGATGAGGTGTCAAGGCCGAGTGGTATCTCGCCGAGCCGGGAGCGTCGGCGACCGGAGAATTGTCTTTGCGAGCCCGGAGCGTCAGCGACCGGCGAGATTTAGAGCGAGCGTAACGCGCTCCGGTCGCTCACACTGCCGGCTCTTTAAGGCGCTCGCTCAGCAGCGTTTCGATACTTTTCACGTCTAGCTCTTCCAACGAATTCACGACGCAATCCGCGCCGGCAGCGCGCAATGCTCCGGCACTATGATGACCGACAAAGCGCACGGCGACGGCCTTCATGCCGCCGGCCTTCGCCGCTTGAATTCCCGCCACCGCATCCTCAAATACGACACATCGACTCGGGTCGACACCCAATTTCTGGGCTCCCATAAGAAATACCTGTGGATCAGGTTTGCCGCGCTGCGTGTCCTCCATCGCCACAACGGCATCGAAGAAACGTGCTTCGCCAGTTAGTTTGAGAATCAATTCGAGATTGCCGCGCAGCGCGCTCGAGCCGATCGCCTGCCGAAAGCCGGCTTGGTGCAGTCCTTCGAGAAGATTTTTTACGCCGGGCAAGAGTGTAACGCCCGCTTTCAGAGCGGCGGTGCGATAGAGGTCTTCTTTGTGATCGCCGAAGGCCGCGCCTTGTTCCGCGTTAAATTGACCCGGCAACAAATAGTCAATAATCTCCGGATTCCGACGGCCAAACGTCGCCGCGAAATCGGCCCTTGTGAAATCTCGCCCCTTTTCACGGCAAGCGACCTGCCACGCGTCAAAATGGAGTTCCGCGGTGTCAACGAGCGTCCCATCCATGTCCCAAATCGCCGCGAACGTCATCGACCACCGCCCCGAATTTATATAGCCCCCGGCTTGCCGAGGGAAAATTTGACAAACCCGCTTCCGACCACCCTACATCGCCACAATCCGCCGATACAGCTTCTCATACTCCACCGCGCTACGATCCCAGGACCAATCCTGGCGCATCGCCCCACGAATCAGACCACGCCATAGATCGCCATAATCACGATAAAGCCCGATCGCTCGCCGCACGCCTTCCAGCAGTCCCTCCGTGTTGAAAACCTGAAACGTGAAACCCGACGCGGTTCCCGCGGCCAAGTTCACCGGGGAAGCATCCGTCACCGTGTCGGCGAGGCCTCCCGTTGCGCGCACAACAGGCGGCGTGCCGTATTTCATGCTGTAAAGTTGATTGAGTCCCGAGGGCTCATAGAGACTCGGCATGAGAAAAATATCGGCCCCTGCTTCGATCTGATGCGCCAGCGCTTCGCTGAATCCGAGGCGAACGCCGACCCTGTTCGGAAACCGTCGCGGAGTTCTTGCAAGACATAATGCCAGTGCGGATCGCCTTCGCCGAGAATCGCGAATTGCGCCCCCATACCGATCAACGCCGGCATGGCCTGGCAAATGAGTTCGACGCCTTTTTGTTCGACGAGCCGTGCGACGACGCCCAGAAGGGGAGAGCGCGGATCCGCGTCTAGCCCCATCGTCCGTTGGAGCGCGTCTTTGCATTTGGATTTGCCCGGTTCCGGATTCTCGACCGAGTAGTTGGCCGGCAGATAGGGATCGAGCGCCGGATCCCAAACCCCGTAATCGACACCATTGACGATCCCAATAAGCCGGCGCTGTCGGCTCGTTAGCAGGCCTTGCAGTCCGCAGCCGAAATAAGGCGTCTGTATTTCACGTGCATACGTCGGACTGACGGTGTTGATGAAATCGGCGTAGACCAAACCAGCTTTGAGAAAGCTCAAATTGCCGTGAAACTCCAAGCGATCGGGGTTGAATAGACTCCAATCGAGTTCCGTGAGCTTGATATCCCAGTGCCAGAAATTGCCCTGATAGGCGATATTATGGATCGTTAGTAGCGTTTTAATTCTTGAGTAACTCTCACGCAGAGCGGCGTCTGGCAATTTCGCGTATTCCTCGCGCAGGAACACCGGTACCAGACCTGTCTGCCAATCGTTGACGTGCAAGACGTCGGGCCAGAAGTCGAGCAGCCGGCACGACTCGAGCACAGCGCGACAGAAGAAAACGAAGCGCGAGGCATTATCCGTGTAGTCGCGCTTGACGCCGCTGGAGTCGGTCGATTGATATAGGCCTCGGCGGTGCGCGGGATCGTCGCGGCCAAAGAAATCGTCCTGTTCGACCAGGTAAACGGGCACGGACGACCCTGGTAACTGCGAGCGCCACAGTCGGCCTTGCAACGTCGAGCCGCCGATGGGAATTTGTAATAGATGCTGTGTCGGCTGCATCGGCGCCGCGCTGCGAGCGCAGCGGTAGAGCGGCATGATGATCGCGCAGTCGAGGCCTAGACGCGCCAAAGCCCGCGGCAGCGAACCGGCGACGTCGGCCAATCCGCCCGTTTTTGCGAACCCGATAACCTCGGAAGCAGCCAGTAGAATTCGGATGACTTGCCCCTCTCCCAACGAATCGCACCCGCCAGCCCTCGCTGCTGCATACTCTATCTGCTCAAAGCCGGTGCAGCAACGTGTTACCCCGCCCATGCTATTTCGGTAAAGAGAGAGGCAATGAGCCCAACAAGACCGGCGACGGAATCACAAACGGGAGTGAGCGTGTCCCCTTCGGCACTCGATAAGCGCGAAACCAGCATCCGGCGCATGTTCGGCAATATCGCGCCCAGCTACGATCTCTTGAACCACCTCCTCAGCCTCAACATCGATCGCTACTGGCGCTGGCGCACGACGAAATTGGTGCCGCCGCCGCCCGAAGGCCCAATTCTCGACGTCTGCACCGGCACCGGTGACCTGGCCCTCGCGTATGACGACGCCAGCGGCGGAACGCTCCGAATTATCGGCTCCGATTTCTGCCTGCCCATGCTCCAGCCCGCTCGGGATAAAACACGTCGCCGCCGGGCGGACGGGCGCATCACGTTTCTCGAAGCAGACACCCAGCGTCTGCCGTTTCCCGAGGCGACCTTTTCCCTGACGACCGTCGCCTTCGGGCTTCGCAATGTCACCGATACCGACAAAGGCTTACGCGAAATGACGCGCGTGACGAAGCCAGGCGGGCGGGTGGCGATTCTCGAGTTCTCACAGCCGCGCCACTGGTTTTTCGGGCGCATGTATCGGCTCTATTTCCGCTACGTATTGCCTCATATCGGCCAATGGATCTCGCGTAGCAAAGAAAACGCCTACAAATATCTACCCGCGAGCGTGATGGAATTTCCGGACGGCGAAGTCCTCGCCGAGCGCCTGCGCCAGCATGGCCTGACGGACGTGAAATGGTACCCTTTGACCTTTGGCATCGCCACGCTCTATGTCGGGACGAAAGGCTAATCGCTGCGCAAGACCTCTTGTGCCTTCGCTTCGCTCCCGATATGAGAGCACAAGCGGATGGTCCAGGAGAATAGAAAATGACCGGACGAATTCTACTTGTGGTGCTCGGGCTCCTTGGCCTCGGTTCCGCTGGTTGTCTGGTCAATGGCCAAAATGTGGTTAATCCGCCGCCCACCGAGAAAAAAACTCAAGACCCACTCCTTGAACAAATAATCAAGCAAGACACGCTCACAAAACAGCCTGGGTCGGCTACGCTCAAGGCCGATCCAGTCATCAAGGAGATTCCGCTCAAATCCTCATTGACCAAAGCGCGTAGTATCATGGAAGGGCATGGTTTCACCTGCTGGGGCGGTGTACCCGACGATGGCCGGGTTTGCATGCGCTGCACGGCCTACTATCGTAAAACGCCTCGCTTAGCGGATAAAGTTATGGTTAAGCTCTTTTACGAGAAAAACGAGGTAGTTAGCATAGAGATCCTAATCGAATATGCTGTCTATCGTCCCGAATGAATCGCGGGAAATTTGGTCGAGCTAATACTTAATTGCCTAGAGACAATGCCTCACGGAGACGGCCATTCCTCTCCTCCAAATAGTGCCCTTGAGCGATCAGGCGGCTCTGGTCAACTTCGGTAATGAATCGGGAGCGTTTAACTTCGCGCATAGAATTAGGCAAGCCTCGCCCTCCTGGTTAGTCGATATCGTCCAGGCCTATTCAGCAGTAGCTGTGCATTTCGATATTGAGCAGACATCGTACTTGTCCGTAGCCCGGCAACTCCATGAACTGGATTTAGACGCGGTATTGCCGAGAGTTGGCCAAGGTGCGACTCATGAAATCCCCTGCTGTTATGAAATGGGACCGGACCTCGATCGAGTCGCGACGCATGCGTGTATGTCGCCTGAGCAAGTAATCGAGCAACATCTTTCCCTAACTTATACAGTTTATGCCATCGGCTTTTGCCCCGGGTTTCCCTATCTTGGCTACCTTTCGCCAGCCCTGGCGGGCGTCCCGCGCTTGTCTACGCCGCGGCTGCGCGTCGAGCCAGGCAGCGTCGGCCTGACGGGCCGTCAAACCGGTATTTATCCAGAGGCTCGACCGGGAGGCTGGAACCTTATAGGACGAACCCCGCTCGTACTCGTGGACATTGCTGATGCCTACTTTCCCCTGAAAACAGGCGATGCCGTGCGCTTTCTCCGGATCGACCTCGCAGCGTTTCGGCAACGCCAGGGCGAGCGACTTCCAGCACGCAAGCCTGATTTATTCATCCGCAATTGACCAGGCTGCCGATCTAGTAATCTGTTCCTCATGAGGACACGCCCGAACGACTCGATTGCGATTGCCGACTTCAAACGATTATGGTTTGATGTGCCCCGCTGACTGATTAGACCCCCTCTGCCGTTTTGCCTATTGGGTTTCGAAACCCCGTACCTCGATGTAGAAGGTTCGGTATGAGCCACTCGCCGATGCAGCACTTGACCACGGTGTTGCGCCAGAATGGGTTAATTCGGTTCCTCGAACATTTCGCGGAACTTTTTCCGACCAGCCACTTAAAGGATCTGGTTGTCGACCGAATGGAGCCCGATCGGACGATCGAGGTTGAAGGCAAAACCGTAATCAATTTCGGGAGCGATAGCTTCCTCGGTCTGGATCAGGATCCTCGTGTCAAGGAGGCGATTCGCAAGGGCGTCATGAAGTGGGGCGCTCACAACGGGGCTTCGCGCGCCTTTGCCAGCGTTCGCGCCAACACCGATGCCGAAGATCGCCTCGCCGAATGGCTGGGGACAGAGGCCACACTCATCTATCCATCCGTGACGCTTGCCAATCTCGGGGCTATTCCCGGTCTGGTCGGTCGGCCTGATCTGTTGGTAATGGATGAGAACGCCCACAATTCCATGCAAGAAGGCGCACGCATCGCCAAGGCGAATGGCGTGCGGATCGAGACATTCTCTCATTGCGACCCGAAAGCCCTGGCCAACGTCCTAGACAACGCCGGCGATTATCGCGTTGCCGTCGTGGCTTTGGACGGCGTTTATAGTATGAGCGGCGAACTGCCGCCCTTAGCAGAGCTAAACGACGTCGCATTGCAGCGAAAAGCGATCCTTTATGTCGACGATGCTCATGGCACCGGCGTCATAGGCCATCGCGGTCGCGGCACCGTCCTTGACGCCTTGGGAAACTACGACAATACGCTTGTCGTCGGGTCTCTATCCAAGGGATTTTCCTGCATGGGCGGCTTCATTGGCTGCTCGCAGGAGATGAAGCGGCTCCTCAAAATGCGGCTCCAATACCTACATTTTCGGCGGCCCAGTGCCGCCCCCGTATCTTGAGGCAGTCTGCACCGTCTGCGACATTCTGATGTCCCCCGAGTACGACGTGCTACGGAGTAAACTCGATACCAACCTACACGCCCTCACGTCCGGCCTGAGAGCACTGGGGCTCACCGTACTGGGCGGCCAAACGCCGATTGTTAGCGTTCTCATTGGCGATGAAGAAGATACGCTGAATGCCGGTAGCTTCCTCTTCAACGAGGGATTCTACGTTCAATCGGTCACGTTCCCGGCCGTTCCCTATCACGCCGGTGTGTTACGCATTCAAATCAACGCCAATCACACGCCGCAGGCTATTGAAGGCCTGCTGTCCGCGATCGAGGCTTTAAGCCGATCGATACGTCTCCCAGGCCAAAACTCGGATCAGCTCGCTGCCTAATTGGGTTCCGACGACGTAATCCAACAATTCCTTTATCGTCGGCTTTTTTGGCACTTGCCGGAATGAGACGCCCGTCCGCGTCGTCTCTTCTTTCGATGGCTCCTCACGATTTTATCACACTGATCGATCGACACAGCTCGGCGCTCATCCTTTATGCGCAACAATGGTGTGCGCGCCAGAAGATGTTGTGCAGGAAGCGTTCGTCAAGCTTCTTACGCTGCGTTCGCCGCTATCGGACACTGTGGCTTGGCTGTATCGCGTTGTACGCAATGCGGCGATCGATGCCGGAAAATCAGACCGCCGCCGGCACCAACGTGAATGGGCGTCGGCCCGGCCGGATCGATGGTTTGTACAACCGGAAGTCGAGGGTCTCGACGCCGAAGCAGCGACGATCGCTTTGCGAAGACTTTCCGCTGACGAACGTGAGGTCATCATTGCCCGCATTTGGGGCGGATTAAGTTTCGAGCAAATCGCATCGCTAGCGTCGTGTTCCACGAGCTCCGCGTTTCGCCGTTATAACGCTGGGATCGACGCCCTGCGCAAAGAATTAGGTGTGCCATGTCCGAAAACTTCGCCGAACGCTTAGGTCATTTGCTGCCTGAAGCCGGCGGCTTCGACCGCGACGCACTTCTCGTCGCTGCCGGGAGAGCAACCGCGCGGCCGAATCGTGGTTGGATCGCATTAGCAGGTGTTTTGGCCTCTTCGCAAGTCCTGACGTTGGCTCTGCTTTGGCCCTCGCGCATGTCGTCGTCGTCGCCTGGCGAGCCGCGTCCGGCCGTCATGGAACCGACTTTGCCGTTGATTCCCCTGGAACCATCTTCCTGGCGTAGGCTCCAGGACCGCGCGATGGCGGCGGACGGGAATTTGCTGTCTCCCCCATTTGAGGCCGAGTTCGTCGGCGAAGCCGCGCCGTTGCATGCATTTGCGGACTTTCCAGCCAGTCTTCTCAATTAGTGTCCTGGGTCAGAAATTCGTTTAAGAGGTTTCCAGGCCGTGGCCGGGGGTCGGTACTTCGGCCCCGGTTGTCTGAAGACGCCAAAGGTACACCGGGGGCGGAGTACCTACTCCAGCCACGAGGCTTTGCGGAATTTCCAGCCAATCTTCTCAATTAGATTTCTCCTTAGGAGGTGCATCAAGATGCGAGCTATCCGTGTTTTGTTGATTTGTCTTACCTTGCCCGTGACGGGCAGAGCCGATGATGCGGCGACGGAGACGGTGATTCGACTTAAAGTGTCGCCAATGGCCGCGCCGAAGCCGGCACTCCGCTATCAACTTCTCCCAGAATTGCGCGAGATGCAATCGGGCAACCCAATATATGCATACTCGATCTGTTTCATGGAGCAGCACAATTTCTATCAGAACAAAGAAGCTCTCGAAAATCGAGAGAAATGGCAAACGATGCCGCTCAAAGATCTGCCTTACAAGGAAATCCTAAGCTCTTACAACGGAAAATCGATCAGGCAAGCTGACTACGCAGCTCGTCTGGACACACCGGACTGGCAAATCCTCTATAAGATCCGCCGTGATGGCGTGGCTCTCTTGCTTCCCGATTTGCAGCCTCTCCGAAGTTTGGCTGGGGTCTTAAAAGTTCGATTGCGCGCCGAGATTGCCTCGGGCGATATCAACGCCGCCATCGGCACAACCAAGACTCTGCTCGCGCTCTCCCGCCATCTCGGCGAGCATCCCACACTCATCGGCAACCTCGTCGGAATCGCTGTAGCAAACATCGCGCTCGGCCCAGTCGATGAGTTGATTCAGCAACCGGGCTGCCCCAATCTCTACTGGGCACTCACAAACTTACCGAAGCCGATGTTCGACCTGCGCAAGGGCTTGCAGGGCGAGCGTTGCCTCTTTGACGCCGAGTTTGCGCTGCTTGATCAAACCGAGCCCATGACTGAGCGACAGATCCTTGCTGCCGTCGCTAAGCTTCATGAGACGATGAGGGGAATCTTTGGCCCCCAAGGTCCAAAAATCGATGTGTCGGGCTGGCTCGCCAAGCGAACCGCGGATGAGGCCTTCGTGTCCTCAGCAAGGGCACGGCTGAAAGAGTATGGAGTCTCCGAGGAAAAGCTCAAACTCTTTCCTCCGCAACAATTCGTCCTATTGGAGGAAATGATTGAGCTGCAGATCCAACGTGATGAGGTTGCGAAAGCAATGTCTTTGCCTTTTTGGGAAGGGGCAAAGTTAATGGAATCCGCCTCGGCACGGCGCGATGAAAGCCGTCTCTTGGATGGACTGGCCCCGTCAGTAAAAAACGTCAGGCAGGCCGCCGCTCGATTAGAACAGCGTGTAGCATTGCTTCGATGCGTCGAAGCGCTGAGACTTTACGCTGCCAGCAAAGGCCAACTGCCAGATAAACTCGAAGACTGCACAGTGCCCATTCCTGCCGATCCGATCACGGGCAAGGCGTTTCGCTACCAGCTGGACGGCACAAAGGCAATCTTAAGGGGCACGCCACCGAAGGGAATGGAGACGAACCCGAGCTATAATGTCCTTTATGAGGTAACAATCACGAAATAGCCGCCAAAGGCAGGCCGTTTGATTGGGTCGGATCGATTTTGCCGCCTCCGTCGGACCGAGCTCGGACGCCACGCCCTTCGTCTTGGCTCGGATACCGAATTGCCCTTGCTATCCACCAAGCCATGTGCCATAAAAACCAGACGCACTGGCGAATCGCCCCGTTAGCTCAACTGGCAGAGCAGCTGACTCTTAATCAGCGGGTTGTAGGTTCGAGTCCTACACGGGGCATTAGTCTCATCCGGTCTCATCTCATCGCAACGAGTTTCAAAGTCCTTCACAATTAAGGGGTTACGAATACCCCCCTTAACGTCTCCCTCATCTCCGGTAGTGCCGATCCGTCTCAACTCATCGCAATCAGAATCACTGGTTTGTACAAACTCCGTACAAACCGGCGTACAAACCAGGATCGTCGAATCCGTTCCAGTGGCGCGGACAACCTCACTCGGCTCACTCCTTGAAAGCAGAGACTGAATCGATCCTACCGCCGTCCCGAGATCATGCAGTGCCGCTCTCCCATACCGTGCCATCGTCAGTTTCGGATCAGAATGCCGAGCGAGTTGCATGGCCATCTTGAGAGACAAACCGGCGCGGTCTAACAGGCTCACAAACGAATGACGAAGCGATGAGAAATCGGCGTAGAGCGGACCGTCTGGACCCTCGACGATGTAAGGAATGCCGGCTGCTTCGAGATCCGCCTGAATCATCTGCGCGGCATCCTCATTCCAGGTTCCAGGCCAAACCAGTTGACCTTGCGCACGATCCGCCAAGTACGCGGGCAACAGCTCGGCAAGCTCTGTCGGCAAAGGTTGGACCGCAAGCCGGCCATTCTTGGTATAAGCAGCTGGAACCGTCGCCGACGGCGGGGCCGATTGGAAGTCGAAGGCTTGCCGAGTCAAGGTATGAAGCTCACTTGCCCGGAAACCCGTCCCGCAAGCGGTCAGATAGAGGAAATACCTGTCCCGGCCCGACAGGCCTCGGAACGAAACGGAGCTGTTGAGAGCAGCCTGAAGCAGCCGGCCTAGTTCCTCTGGTGAGAGCGCCCGGCGGGCGCGTCGCACGTCTGATGAGGCATTCACTCCCGACAGGCCAGCAAGGGAATCATCGCCCGCTCGACGATCTTTAACGAGCCAACGTGTAAATGTGCGGACGGAGCGAACGTAGTGGTTGATCGTGGCGGGGCCTGCCGGGTGTCCGAGCCGATCGGCCAGGAATCTTGCGGTCTCTTGCGGATAACGTCTCGCCTTGCCGTTTCCGGTCGCGGGCAGCTTCCAACGAGAGATGAGCGGCGTAATCGAATGAGGCTTGACACGAAGCGCCGCAGCAAGCTCGGCCTTTGTGTACTGCTCTTTGCTGGGATCGAGGGCAGGTGCAACACGATCGGCATTCTTCAAACCTGCCAGGAATTCTTGAACCCGTGATAGCGTAATGTCGCCGATCAGGTGGAAACGACAACCCTCGATGATTCGACGTACCCGCGAGGCGGCATCTCGGGAATGCTTCTCACCGTTACCCCGTGCCGACAGCCACGATTGAAAGTCCGTTATATGCTCGATGAGCGGACGATTGCGATGGTCCTCAAACGGATCGCTAATCCCTGCCCGGCCCAGCTCGGACTTGCGGACCAGCGCCGCGAGCATTTGTTGAGCGGCTACCTTGTTCTTTGACAACGGAACGGCCTTGGTAGAGCCTGGAACCCGTCCGTACCATTTAGCGGACTTTGCCTTGATCTTCACCGCTCCCGGCGTCCCGGCCTTGACCTTGCGGGACGTCACGAACCGTGCGCCGGGTGTATCCGCTTGGCATGGCACTCCGTCCGAGTCGATCCAACAATTGTAGAGCCAGTGTTGAACCACGGGATGTTTGAACAGGTTGTTCGACATTACTACCTCACTCTTTTAGATCGGATTGGGCGTAATTCTGGCTCTTGTCTTTGCTGGCTTGCAATTGTGGTCGGTTCCGCCCGTGTCGGAATTTAATCGTGAACGGATGCGTTGAGAGCGATCCGGTCTACAATCCTCGACGTGGTCAGCGTGTTGATCCGACCCGACCCGCCGTTGATGAGTTCCTCTAATTTGATCTCGATTTCCGCGATTTGCGAGGCCAGATCAGCTACTTCAACCGCTTTTAGGAACGTGGCCGTTAGTGAATTTGTCGATGATGCAGTCTGGTAGTCAAGGGTCCCAGCTGTCACTTTAACCAACATCTGACCCAATATCCTCACCGCGTCTGCTGCGGTTTTCGGCTGCTCGATTCTTTGGCCGTCCGGCGTGTAGTCATAGAGCCGGCGAACTTCGGCTTCCTCTCTCAGAGCGGCCAGGGCAGTCCGATAATCATCCCGATTCACTGCATTTGCGTATATATATTGGATTTTTGCGAGATGCAGCGCGAGGCTTTTCTTTATCGACGCACGACTCTCTTGGGCCATCCGCTTGTCGGCCAGCACTATATATTCGCGGACTTGTCGGATCGAGAGGCAAGGCGTGTTCGGCTCCGTCGCCCAGGGCGGTACGCCATTCTTACATTTCTCTTCAATGTAGCCACGAACGTCGGAGCAAGTAGCACCTTCGAGGCGGATTTGTACGATCTCGTCAATCCGCAATCTGTGTGCGGCACCGCTCGGTCTTGGGTTTGCTGGTTTTCTGCTCATATCAACCTCGTTAAGCGGGCATTCAAGGGTAATTTCCCTCTACTATGCCCTTGTTCCTTGTGGATAGTCTGTTGTCGGATCGGTGGTTAAAAAGATGCCTAGCGGCGGCAAATTGGCGCTGGAAAGACCTCGCTGGCCTGTGCCATTCCTTTGACTGACGTCAACCCCCGCCCCACGTCCGGGAGACCTTCACTTCCACTTCGACGGGAACCGGCTCGATCATCGGTGCCATAGCCTCGACCATCGCGGACTTGAGCCACGCGGCCACGGTGTCGGCCTGATCGACGTCGGCCTCGACGACGATTTCATCATGCACCGCCATCACTGGAAACGCTCCCGGAACTTGATCTCGACGTTCCCAGAGAAGGGCCAAGGCCAGCTTGAGGCCATCGGCCCCGCTCCCCTGAATTGGTGCATTCAATCGAAGCGTTCCCGGCGTCTTGTCGTTGAGAAGCAGCCGGCGTTTGATGAGAGTGCGCGTCTGAGCCGTCCTCATCGAGCCAATTTTTATGTGCCATGCGGCCAGACCGGGGTAGGTCTTGAAGAAGGCCTTGCGGTATTGGGCTGCTTCTTCTTCGGTGAGATTCATTCCGTAGTTACTCTTCGCGTAGCGGCTGAACCCCTTTGCGCCCATGCCGTAGAGCAGACCGAAGTTCAGGGCCTTCGCTAGTTGACGATGTTCCTTCGTCACTTCCTCGACCCCTAAGACGCTTCGGGCCGTGCGCGTGTGAAGATCATCACCGCGTTGGTACGCTTCGAGCAAGGCCTTGTCTCCCGAGACCTTTGCAGCGATCCGCAATTCAATCTGGGAATAGTCAGCCTTCACAAGCAAGCGGCCCGGCGGTGCCACGACGCAACGGCGATAATCGCCTCGGGGGAGTTGCTGCATGTTCGGATCGGAACAGCTCATTCGTCCCGTGCCGGCTCCGATTTGTCGCCAGTGCGGATAGACGCGGCCATTGTCGGCAACGTGAGCAAGCCAATCGGTGCCGTAGGTCGATCCGCGTTTGCTGGCTCCACGATAATCGCGTAGCAGCCTGGCAAGGGGATGATCGAGGGCGGCTAACTGTTCGTCGGCGGTGCTGGTGACGGGACACCCGACTAGCTCAAGTGCCAGTTTGATTTGCGGTGGACTCTCCCAATTCCAAGACGTGAACATCTCACCAGGCTTGTTCGGGGCTTTTGCGTCCAGCTCACCGCGAAGACGGTTCGCGTCCGCGTCGGCAGCATCGGCAATGGCCTGCCATCCGGCTCGATCGAGGGCCACTCCCTTCCGAGCCATCCAAACCAGTGAGGGCAAGCAACGCTGCTCGATCTCCGCTACCTTCGCCAGACTGGCTTCCTTGATCTTGGTTCTCAGGGCTTTCAGGAGCGCGGGCAGAACCTCGACGTCCAGCGCGGCGTAGGCCAGTTGACCCTCTGACAACTGACCTGACCAGTCGGACTTCTGTCCTGTCTTTTCGATCGTCCGGTTCAGCCATCGTTGACAACATGCAGCCAGGCTCACTTTCTCGAACGTGCCGGCGGTCATCAGTTGAGCCAAGAGCATCGTGTCATGAATCTTCCCTGACGGGGTAAAGTTTCGCTGGGCCAGGAACGCCAGATCGAAGGCGGCGTTGTGTAGCACCAGCTCTTTCGCGGCCAGGGTCTCGAAGAGCGGCGCGGGGTCTAGCTCGAAGCAATCGATCAGGTATGCGAACGATCCTCCATCGGTCGTATCGAGGGCCAGCGATAGTAGACGGATCCGATCCTTGCGGGGATCAAGTCCCGTGGTTTCCAGATCAAGGCCAACAAGATCCGTACCATCGAGAGCGGTCAAAACGACATCGAGTCCAGCCCGATGAGACACCAGTTGATAGGTTGCGTTGTCCGACGAAACCCCTGAACCGTCCGACGAAACCCCAACCGCGTCCGACGAAACCCCTTCCATCTCCGTAACGGTTTCTGATGCCTGAATACCGTCATTACTACCTTGCGACGATACCGACGATACCGACGAAACCCCCAAAACAGGCTTTTTAGAGGGGGTTTCGTCGGACGGATTAGGGGTATCGTCGGACATTTTCGGGGTTCCGTCGGGCGCTAAGTCGTCATCGTCCCGATAGGTATCGTCGGTATCGTCGGTATCGTCGCTGGGCTGTAGCAAGATAAAGTCGCTCGTCGGACGTCCCCCTCTGCCGGCGGTAGGACGGTCAACCCATGAGCCAAGACCAGCCTCGACCAAGGCATCGAGCGCTTGCTTGGCGTCATCGGCTGTAGGATACTTCCGGCTGCTCGATCTTTGAAGTTCCTTTGCAGTAGTCTTGGTCCCGCGTGCCTGGATCCATTCAAAGAGTCGCCGAGTGTCACATTGATCGTCTGACTCGGCCAGAGTCGAGTAAATACGTCGTGCCTCTCCCGCGAACCAACGGCAAAGAGTAATACCAGCCTCGACGCTGCTTACCTCGATCGGAACAAGATCGTCTTCACCACGGCATACAAGACCAACGACGTGATGGATCAAGGCGAACCGGGCGGCGTAGGCTTCTAGCTTGCTGAACGCGGCGGCCAACTCTCCCTCGACGCCAGCTTGCTCCAGTCCCCATGAATTGTAAAACGAGATCCAGGCCTTCTTGGCATCGGGCGACAACCTCAGAACATGAGGCACGCGCTCATCGTCTTTGGTGTTGAAGTCGAGAGCCAAGAGCCGATCGATGGTATCGTGGTAGGCTTGCTCGACGTCGAGGCTGATCTCGGCCTCTGACCAGCGTTTCGGCTTCTTCGGGGGCATGGCCATAAGCAGCCGTGCGGCCAAACCGGAATCAAGGAACTCAGGCGTTAAAGCACGGGCCAGAACACCCGGCTGAATCCCTCCCGCAATCGATACCGTAGCGCGGTCAATGAAGATGTTCTTCCGCTCCGTCGTCTTCCTGTCGATGAGTACCGAACCGGCTCGAAACATCTCCAACCATGCGGGTAAATCCGTACCGCCCCCCTTGCCCTTGTACCTCATAAAAGATGCGAGCCATCCGGCAAGCTCATCACGGGCAACCAGTGTACCACGGGGGTTATCCTCCAAAATCTCCGCTAGTTTCTCGATGGTGGTATCAGAGCAAACGACGCGATGATGAATCGGTGGGACCGGCGGATCTCCAGGGTTTGGGCCACCTTTTTTGGCTTTACTTTTTGCCGATTCATACGCAAACAATTCGTTGGCATACTCCGCTTGCTTGACCTTGAATTCCTTATGCAAGCGTTTCTGGGATCGAATCAGGTGAGACACCGCCGATAGGTAGGCGGGACTCTTTAGCGTGCCACTGTCTCCGACGATAGCACCCCAAACGATGCTCGGCTCAAACCACGTCCCCTTGAGGCGAACGCTCCGGGTGTTACCAATCGCGGACGCGGCCACGGACAGCGCCGGTAGAGCGAGGTATGCAGGATCGCAGCCAAGTGCAACCGCGCCCTGTCGGACATATTCCGCGATGGGTTCGGGTAGTGCCTCTACTGGAAACGGTCGGTAAGAGTCTAGGCGTCGGGCTTGCTTCTTCGTCGTCGAGGATGGTGCCGATACCATGCCGAGCCACTCCCGAACGATGCTCACCACGGCCTTGCCTTGCTCACCAAGTAGTTTCTCAAGTTTCGGCCAACCGCATGTTTTCCGATCCCGCTCTTGTGCTGCGCAAGTCTGGCTCACAACCTGAATCCGCTTGCGGGCTTCTTCGTCTTCAGTCGCAAGCGTGAGAGCCTCGACGAATCTCTCGATCCGCTCTTGCTCCCAACGAGCCCGCATCAGCCCGCCCACCAACGCAAGGTAGGTATCCTGTCGGGTTCCCTTCGTCGGCCAGTGCTGAGCAAGCAAGGCGACGGCGGCCACTTCACGAACGGCCTGTTGCAACGCGGCCAGCGGCACCTTTCCCGGATCTCCGAATTGATCCCAGAATATAAGCTCGCCTGTTTCTTTGTGAATCGATGGCGGGTAGACCGTCTGCCCTCCCGTACCGCGAAGTTCGATCAATACCGCCCCGTCAATGTCCGTGTACTTCTCGGCTGCGCTATTCAGCGATCGATCGGCCCGATAGATCCAATGCGAGCGCGGGGAAGACTTCCTACCGAAGATCCAGTCCGTCGAGGGCAAGAGTATCGACGCGGCGTGAAGAGCCTCATCGCAGTCGAGATCGACGTCGAGAGTGTTGCTCGACGGAGAGCCGTTCAGGATGCCGATGTTCCGAGAGTACCCGCGCGGAAAATGCTGGTCGATAATTTCGGGGGTTAGTCGCATTTCCTTCCATCCCTCTGAGAGTCCGTCACCCTTGCTTCGCGGTGGTAGTGGGATAGGTGACAATCCCCGCGCCAGGTAAATTTTTGCGGCATCGCTTGAATCACGGGGGAAAACTCCGTTGCGGGTCGGAAATGTCATGAGCAACCCCCTTTTGTCTCTGAGCCACGCGGCATACTCGGCAATAGTCGCTCGTATTCGTCACGGGTCGAGTAGGCAGCGCCCGTCATCCCCCGCGATGCGAGGCTTAGGAACCACTGAACCTGAACCTCATCATGGCCAAGATTCTGTAGGGCGGTAGCATCAAGGATCTCACTCATCTTCGGCCTCGCTTTCCGGCTTGAAGTTTTTCCCAAGCCGATCGGTCGGGACAGCCGCACTCGATCCATTCACGGAGTTCTGTGATCCTCCATAGGGTTGATCCGCCGATTTTTATTGGTGCGGGAATGCGCCCTGCCGCGTGATCGCGCCAGAATGAAGCCAGGCTTCGCCCGACGATTGGTGCAGCCCGTCGCGCCGGAACAAGCTCGACAGGGTCCGAGATGGTTACGTCTTTGGTTTGAGGATTGGATGTAGGATTCACGGGAGACTCCACTACCACGGGTCCGCAAAGTGCGGTCCGAACGATAATGTGAAAATCTTTCACGGATTCTCGTGAAATTTCACTGGAGTCTCACGCAATCGCGTTAAATCGCAAGGAATTGCATCTGATGTAAATTGAAGGCGATTTCATATTCGCCGTGAAACGTGAAATCTGAGATAACGCAGTTTTCATAGATTATCGTTGTATGGCCTTGATCGTGGTTCGCTTCTGTCAGGGTTCTCCCCCCTCATGTACTGGATTTTTTCTGCGATCGAGCTATTATCTCTACACTTGATTTTGTATGCCTCATACCCACCTTCCTTAAACTCTTCCTTAAAGAACCGGCACACAGTGGGCGGTGAGACCCCGGCGGCGATGGCCAAATCCTTCCCCTTTATTGGATCAGAGTTCAAAACACTGCTGTTCATAACGGAGTTGCATTCGTATTGATGGTGTTTGACCAGAGCATTCAGGATCCTTTCGCGATTCACGCGGACACCATCGGTATTCAGCCTTTCACGGGTCTTTGTGACGCCACCCCTCGGCGGTGATTGCTGAGGTTGCGAAAACTCATCATCAGCCTTAACAACAGCTACGCTATTCACGGAGCATTGCTGGGGATTACTGCAAACGGAGGGTAGAGTTGCCTGATCCCCGACCCAATGAATCGTCTCTCCTTCCGCAAGAAAACCTCTTCGGCGAAACTCCCCTTCGACCATCGGTAGGAACTCAATCCTCAACGAAGGCTCGGCCTCCGGACATACGGACGGAGTCTGCCCCTGCACGGGTTTGCAGGAGTACCTGTTGATCGGAAAGCGGGTTCCGCCCCCGAGCCGGATCGCGTTAATTGTAAAGTTTGCGTTTTGAAATTCGGCGGATTTCTGCCATGCGTCCGCTTCCTTGCAGGAAATCAGGCAGAACTCATCATCCTCAAGCACGTAATCGATCGCTTTAATCGACGAAGTGAATACGTCGTCTACAAGTCGATAGGTCCGCCACCGTTCATAAGGGCCTGAAGGCACTGGCCGAACACCGTGTTCCGGGATCTGACCCCAAAGGTATGGGAGCGCGTAATTAGCAGCCTCATCGATTCGGAAAGTGCCGTCTTCCTGGCGTATAAATAGCAAGTATTCATCTTCGATGGGTTGATGCCATCGTTGTCGAGTAAAACACTCAAGTTCACGATAGACAAACGAAAGCCAACGGTCAGTGTCCGTTGATGCGAACGGAGCAAAATGCGTCTTTGCTTCCCTGGAGCCTCGAATTTCCCTCCATGCTTTCGCAGCCAAGCGGCGGAAGTCGTCGATCGTTGATTTATCGCCGTATAACCATGCTCGCTCAGGTTCTTCGTAAGTCGGCTCTTCTAGTAACGCGGGCAGCCATTCGGATTCAATGCAGCCCTCTTGAGCGTGGATGACTTCCCGGTAATTCGGTGGGGGATACGGGCTTGGGTGTCCGATTGGTCGGGTACGAAGATGATGAAGATTCAGGTCGATGTGCTTTTCAAATTGGCCCCGGATACGCTCCAATCCGGCGCGCCCGGCTGAGACACGGGTGGTAGACATGATGTTCTCACTTGTTTGAGGATGGACCTGAGCAGCGCGACGATCAAGTGAGAAACCATCGCGCCACTCGGGCCCGAGCCGGGGATCAATCCAGCCCTTCCCTCAAATCATAGCACCCATCGCGGACGCTTGTACACTTCGCTTGCCGTGGTGGGTAGGAACCCCCTCATCGAGTAACATTCACCAGAGCCACGATCGCGGCCTTGATATGACTCGGAAGACTCGACCACTCATTGACCAAGCGGGCTAAATCGCCATCGGCGGGCGGGGTCGAGGCGATGGGGTCGATAGACTGTTCTGAATTATTCTGTACAAACCCCAGTACAAACCCGTTTTCGTCATGCCGTAAGTCGTTATCAGGAATAACCTTGCAGTCTGCATCAGGTTGACTCTTAATCAGCGGGTTGTAGGTTCGAGTCCTACACGGGGCATCTTTGTACACTTCATGCGGTAGTATATTGAAGACAGGATCCGCATAACCTGTCTATTCTATAACACTTCCTTCAATTCGGCCCCTTGCTGACGATCGCTTCCTTGAACGGTATTACGCAGCGCGATTGTCTCGACGGAGACTTCTCCGGGGCCGGGCAAAGCTAGGACGCCGTCTAGACTAAATTTACGGGTGGCACAGACATTCTTGTCTGTGCGGGAACCGCCGAATGTGCGTTTTGCTGCCCAGACAAGAATGTCTGTGCCACCCGTAAATTTAGTCTAGAAGGGGGCACTAGCATTTCCAAAACAACTTACGCCTACCAATTGAAAACAAACTGTGCGCGCATTCGTTGCACCCCCGAACGCATCGTTCAAGCCGATCTCCCCCGCAGCGCCGACCAATTTTCGGCCGTCATCAACACATCCCGCGCCGTGCTGCCGTTGAAAGCGCCGACGATGCCATCGTCGGCCATCCAGTCGATCATGCGCGAGGCCCGCCCGTAACCAATGCCGAGGGCGCGTTGCAGCAGCGACGTGCTGCCGCGGCCCTCACGCATGATGACATCGACGGCCGTCTCATAAAGGTCATCCTCGCGCATCCGTTCCTGAAGCCCCGTCGGACCGCCTTTCCCGGCCGGCTTTAATTGCATCAGCTCGGCATCGAAATGCGGCTCGCAGTCGAGGTAGCCGACGACGCGGCCGATCTCGGCGTCGCTCGCATAAGTTCCCTGAGCGCGGACCAGCGTGCTCGTGCCCGGCGGCAAAAACAGCATGTCGCCCTTGCCCATCAGCTTGTCGGCTCCGCCCTCGTCGAGGACGACACGGCTATCCGACTTGTTCGAGACTTTAAAACAAATGCGCGACGGCAAGTTCGATTTGATAAGCCCGGTGATGACCTCGACAATCGGCTTCTGCGTGGCGACGACGAGGTGGATGCCGGCGGCGCGTGACTTTTGAGCCAGTCGAATGATGTAGCCTTCGACCTCTTTTTTCTTTTGCTGCATCATGAGATCCGATAATTCGTCGATAAAGATAACGATATAGGGCAGCCAAACCGGCACGCGGCTCTTCTCTTCTTCATCCTGCGGAGCGACGCGGCGGAAGATTTCGTCCGGCTTCAGCTCGTTGTAGCTGGCAATGTTGCGGACCCGGGCCCGGCGAAGCAGGTCGTAACGCTCTTCCATCTTGTCGACGGCCCAGGAGAGAATCGCTTCGGCTTTGTCTTTGTCGGAGACGATTCGATACATCAAGTGCGGGATTCGGCCATATTCGCTGAGTTCGACGCCGCCCTTGGGGTCGATCATGATCATCCGCACCTGGTCGGGCCGGCGGGTCAGCAAGATGCTCAAAATGATCGAATTGAGGCAGACCGATTTGCCGGTGCCCGTCGAGCCCGCGATGAGCAAGTGCGGCATGTCCGCGAGATCACCGACGAGCGGCCGACCCTCACCATCCTTGCCGAGAAAAAGCGGAATCTTCATTTTGGCGATCTTTTTACTCGCCGTTTGAATCACTTCCTTGAGGCAGACGACCGCGCGCTGCTCGTTCGGCACTTCGACGCCAACGGTCCCTTTGCCCGGAATCGGCGCGAGGATACGGACGCTCGGCACTTTAAGATTGAGGGCAATGTCATCGCCCAAGCTAGTCACTTTGTTGACACGCAGCCCTGTCTCCAGCGCGACTTCGAACTGGGTTATGACCGGGCCCGTATTGATCCCGACGACGTGAACGTTCAGCCCGAAATCGGCAAAAGTCTTTTCGAGCAAAGCGGCCCGCTCGCGCAATTCCTCATCTTGGCTCGCGACATCGAACGGCGGCGGGTCTTCCAAAAGGCTCAGCGCCGGCAACTCGAAGTCTGCATACTCGGGCATCGTGAGGGCCGGGATCGGCAGTGTGCGTGGATGGTTTGCCTCCTCAGCGCCCGCCGTTTGAACGCCGTGGTGATGGATCGGGATCCCCTTCGGACCTTTTGGACCGGTTGAAATGGCATCCGGCTCGACCGTAAAATCGGTCCCCGTGGCTTCGGCAGTCACCTCAAAATCCGCCGTGTCTTCGACAGGCCGCTTTCCAATGCTCGCCGGCCGTGGACGGCGGACAAGAATCGGCTCACGCCGTAGCTGTGGCCAGCGGCGACGAAAACCAAACGAAGGCAGGGCGGAGACGAGGAGATAGAACAGCCCCCGCAGCACGATGTCGAGAGCAAGAACCAGTCCCAAAATCAACAGGCAGCTAAGCAGGACAACCTGGCCGACCGGCTCCAAATTCGCCCGAAGCAGCAAAGACAGGTAAGCTCCCAAACTCCCGCCCGGCCCTTCCGGTGGAACGTTCGGCCATGCGAACGCACACAAATCCGCCAAAACCGCGACGCTCGGCACCAGCAGCAGCCAGCCCACAAGCCGCAACGCCCAGGTCAGCCAGCGCCGTGCAGGAACATCCATAACACGACCACGAACCAGGCCGCGAGAAGCAGCGGCACGGCCACGCCCAGCGCGGCAATCAGAGCCGCAGCCAACGTCGCGCCGGGAACGCCAAGCAGATTATGTGGAGACAGATTGGTAGGCGCGACATTGCCCGGCAGATCGGCCGGGTCGTAGCTGAAAAGAGCAAGCGCGACAAGAAGACCGCTCAACAGCAAAGCGCCGGCGGTCACATCCAGACGCCACAGGCGCGGTGCCGGCATGGCTGCGAACTCCAGGTGCAAGGACAAACCTGATCGGACACATCCGTTTCATCGGCACCCGAGCGCGCGGACTTGAATTTCTCTCATTTTATTTCGCCGGCGCTTTTCCATACCATTTGGCGACCCACGTTTGAAACGGTGGCGAAACTAAATGACCGCGCCAGTGCAGCATCTCACCGCCGGACTGCATGATGTTCAGTGGCGAGAAACCCTCCGCCGCGGCCCGCGCGGAAAGCGTCATTTGGTCGGCCGCAACTGGGTAATCGGGACTTGAAATTGAAGTCAGGCCGCCGACTGCAAATGGCGCAGTATGCAAAAATTGTCAAGCCGGTTTTCAGTCATTGTCTCGCACTCGACAGCGCTAACTCGGCGGGTGATACAATAAGTCGCATGGCCCACCGCGATTGCTTGGAGTTTGGAGACATCAATGAGAAACGAATTCACGGCGATTATCGAGCGCGACGAGGACTTCTATATCGGCTACTCGCCCGAAATTCCAGGAGCCAATGGTCAGGGTCGGACCATTGAGCAATGCCGAGCCAGCCTGGCGGATGCCATTGCTTTGATCCTAGAGGATCGCAGGGAAGAGGGCTAGCGCGGCGGCCGGACGCGGTGATCGATTGTTGTGAAATACCTGCATTTGGAGGATCCCGTCATGACCAGCGTTGAAACGATCACCGCCGCCATAGCTCAGTTGACCCCTGAGCAGGTCGCCCAGGTTCGTGCCTGGCTGGACGAGCGAGCCGAGGCTGAGTGGGACGCTAAGATTGAGCAGGACGAGCGGGCGGGCAAACTCGATGCCCTGGCTGACCGCGTCTAGCCGAACACGTTGCGAAGCGGACCCGCCCGTTATGAACCACCACACGACGTCGGATTTCTGGGACTGCTACAACCGGCTGCCGGAGTCGGTGCGGATTCTCGCCGACGCCAATTACGAGCTTCTGAAGGCGGACCCGCGCCACCCGTCGCTTCACTTCAAGCGGGTCGGGAAGTTGTGGTCGGTGCGGGTTGGCATCGGCTTTCGAGCGCTCGCCGCGGACGGAGGCGACGGGCCAATCTGGTTCTGGATCGGGTCGCACGCGGAGTATGATCGCATCATCCGCGGCACTTGAGAACGAAGATGACAATTTTCTTCGTGAGAAAAGAAGATGAGCAGGAAAAAGAAACGCCCAATTGCACCAGAGCCCGATTTGAACGCATTTGAATACTGGCAGGCGATACCCGCCCGCGATCGGCCCAAGAACCTGCATGCGTACCCAGGCGGTCTATCCCTATTTCGTTCGTGGCGTAATATTCGCTGGTTCTTGATCTTCCTGCTGCCACCGCTCGCAAGCTCGGCTGCGTTTGGCCTTCGCGGTGGTCGCTGGGTAACTGCTGTCGTATTCCTAGTGTTCCAGGTGTTGATAGCAGCTTCGTTATTCGTGGACTTAGGTCGAGGGATGGTGTCGAGTAACTGGGGTACATATTATCGGAAGCTGGAACCGTTTCAGTATTGGCACTCGATTGGCTTTCAGATGCTGATCTATTCCATATTTTGCGTCATGGGTTACTTCGCGTCGTAGCTTCGCAGCGATTTGCTCCGATCCCTTTAGGTGCATCGAATCAAGCGGCCGCTTTGACTCCATCGACGGCTTCAGCGCCCCGCAGATTCCATGATTTCCTTGAGCATAGCCGGAAACACCGCCCAGGCCTGGTGGTATGTCTCTTCCAGTGGCGCCGGAATATATCGGTCCGGAGACAGGAAAATTGGCAAAGACGGCAGTGGATCGCCGACGCCGATCGTCTCCACATAGGACTCTGGGAGGTCGCCTCCGAGATAGGAGCCGACGGTTAAGGGTTTATCCGGCGGTAAGTCAAACGGCTCGTCGCCGATTTCGTCCCAAATGGCCTTATTAATCCCTTGCGGGTCGCGCGGCGTGGGGGGGAACAGGTCCACAATCAACAGGTTCACTCCCTGCTCAAGGATGTCGGCGGCGTTCTCGACGAAGGTCCGAATCGCATGGCGGCTGCCCTTATTCCCCGACGACACAATCTCGATAACGGCGACGACCTTCCCTCGTCCGTGTCGGATGGCAACCCGGTTGGTCCGCTTGGCGTAATTGATCTTCTCAAACCTGGCGATTACTCGTGCCGTCGGCGGCGCCGTGGCAACGGCAATCCCGCCTGGGTCGCCTTTCGGCGTGCGTGTGTGAAGGGTAACCACATCCGGGATTGGGCGACCTGTGACTTGCTCAGCCATCGCCATATATTCGGGGGGAAGCCGCCCCCCGTTGAGGGAATCGACAATTCGACTTATCCACTGGTGGTGGAAATGATGAAAGTCACCTGGTTCGAGTCGGGTCCAGTCGTGAACTGGCATAATGAACCTCCCAATGTCGGCATCATTGTACCACGTTAAATCGTGAACGAATGATTTGCTTGGATAATCTGCGGCGCCTGCAAACCTGACGAATTACCTCCTCGCTGGCGCTTCAGGCTCGGCAATGCACCCTCACTGCCATTTCACCAACACGCCCAAATACTCTTCCTTCTTCTCCAATAACCCCTTATACGCCGTCCCCAATTCCTCCGGTTTGATCGTATGCGTGAACAACCCCGCCAAACTCAAACGCCCGGTGTGTAGCGCCGCCAGCAGCCAGTTTTGTGCCTTATCGATGTCCCACGCTCCCGCCAAGCGCGTATGCGCCGGCTCGAACAGCATGTTGCCGTGCGCTCCCGTGACTTCGATATAGCGCCTATGGAGATCGTCATAGAAGTTTACTTCCTTGGCCTTGCCGCGCGGGCTGCCGACGACGACGACTTGACCGGCATCGCAGGCCAGAGACATGGCGGTCGGTATCGCATCGGGCACGCCCGTCGCGTCGGCCACGATTTCGGCGCCGCGCTTGCCGAGGCACTTCGTGAGCTGCTCGCGTAGATCGCCGGCAGTTGGATCGATGACAAAATCGGCGCCTGAGGCCAAGGCGGCGGCGCGACGCATCGCCACGGCGTCGATGCCGACGACTGGGTGCGCCCGGCCGCCCGTAGGCAGCGCAGAGCGAATTGGCCGATGACGCCGAGGCCGAGCACAACGGCTGAACGCGCCAGCGTCAATCCGGCGCGAATCGATGCCCCAAGCCCATAGCGCGCGACGCAGGCGACGGCGGCCCGTTCAAATTCCATTCCCTCGGGCAAGCGCCACCAGCGGCCCCGTTCGTGGCCGATCGTGAGTAGCTCCGCCGACGCATGGTTGCCGGGATAACTCAAACGATCGCCCGGCTTCCAGCCCTTGATATCCGAGCCGACCGCGACGATCGTGCCTGCAGCGCTGTAACCTGAGCGGAAAGGGAATTTCCAGTCCGTCATGGCGGGATCTTTGAGCCATTGATGGCTGCCCGTGTAGACCGCCAGCTCGGTTCCGGCGCTTACACAGCTGACGGCCGTCGAGACAAGGATTTGGTTTGCCGCTGGCGCGGCCAGATCGACCTCACGTACCGCGGTTTGATACGGTTCAAGGATGACGGCCTGACGGGTTTTCATGGCGTTCTCGCTTCGACGGAATGGGTGTCTCTTCTGTTCAGCGATTGTATGGCGGTCGACTTGTGGTGGCACGCGGAGAGTGACTTTCACGAAGTTGCACGAGCGCGAACCTCTCATGTCAAAGTCCCGCACATCACCTATAACAGCGATAGTTTCCCGGCTGATCGTGGGGACGGCGATCATGATTTGGTTTTCCTGCAAACAATGCGGCAAGGTTCAAGGCCGGCCTGATAATTCCTCGGGCTCGATGGTCTTTTGCGACTGTGGGTTCGGCAATCGTGTTCCCTGGGAAAGCACGGCGTCCGAGCCGGAGATGCTGGAAGTCGAACCCGTGCGCATTCCGGCTCGTCCTCTCGAACCGTATTTGCCGATTCCCTTGGCCGAAGTGGAAGAGCCGGTTCGGCCCGCGCCGCGCAATCGCGAGACAAATAAGCCGACGCGACGCCCGAATCGGCGCAAGCTCAATCCGTCTTATTGCGTGAATCATGGCAGCCTGGCTTCGACGCAGATCTGCACGGACTGCGGCAATGGATTCTGCGAAGCCTGCGCGCTATCGTTTCAAGAAGCCACTCTGTGCGGACCCTGTAAGAATTTTCGCACCCGGCGCATGCAGGCCGACGATCACGCGGCGTCGCTCGCATCGCTTTGTTTGCTGCTCGCCCTTTTGGGCGGCCTCATGAGCCTCGGGCTAAGTTTTTTAGGTGTACATCTGCAATCGACAGGCGATGGTTCGCTCATTCTGACGATCGTGCTTTGCTTTCTGGGAGCCCTGTTGCCCGCGGGCGGCCTCATTCTCGGGCGAGCGGCCCTGAGGCAAATCGCGGCCAAGCCTGACACTAGCGGGCTGCCGGTGGCTTTGACAGGATCGGTTACCGCTGTTGTAGGTCTGCTCTGGTGCGTGACGGTGATCGTTTTGATGACGTCGAAGCTGTGGTAAAGCTGGGCTGCAGTTGTGGCGGCACGTTTCCAACGTGCCGGAAGCGACAAGTGCCGGGGGGCGGCGCGTCGAGAAGAGGACAAATCCCGGAAAAGACGACGCATCGGCACGTTGGAAACGTGCCGTCACAAAGTTAAGAGTGCATCATGGCCCGCTGTCCCGCCTGTGATTACCCGCTGACCGACGACCGCACGAGATGGACCGCGCGCTGCCCCGCCTGTGCCGAGCCTTTGTTCGAGCCGCCGGGCCGTGTGCCAAAGGGCGTGCCGCGCGGCGAGCGTGGCTGCGCGATTCATCCAGGGAACCAGGCCATCAGCGTGTGCGCCCGCTGCCAAGGCGGTGCCTGCGAAGTTTGCCGAACCCGATGGCGCGACCAAGTCCTATGTATCGCTTGCGTGGAATCCGACATCGTGTCGAGCAGGGGCACGGAGGCACTCAAGAAACGAAACGGCCAATACGCGAGCTATTCCTGTGTTCTGAGCGCAACCGCATGGGCCGGCTTCGTCCTGACTTGTTTGACCTTGGCACTTATCTGCTGGGTTAGCGGCTCTTCCGATTTGTCGAGCGGTGTTCTTCTCGTGCTCTTGGCACTTTACCTGGCTGCGGGCGTCATCGCGCTGTTCGGGATCGGGTTTGGCCTTACTGTGATGCGGTCGCCCGATTGCGCCGTCACGACGCAGCGGGCCACGATTGGCATGGTTTTGGGGGGAGCCTATCTAGGTATCCTCCTGGGTGTGTTCACGTTGGGAATTTGCGGGTTCTGACCCGAGGAGAAGCGGGATGCTCTGGGAAATCGAGATCACGCCCAAAGGTGACGACGCCGAGCGGGCCCGCATTTGCGATGATTACGATCTTTTGAGTGGCTCGTCCGCAAAATCACGGGCGATCACCGGCACAAGCCGGGGTTACCTGATCGAGGGCGACCTCGACCAAGACGGTGCGGATCGACTCCTCAAGGAACTCTTGGTCGACTCCTTGGTCGAAGAGGGGCGCATCGGCGCGCTGAACGAGCACCTGGCCCCGGACTGCCTGGCAACCGTGCTGCTCAAGCCGGGGGTCATGGACCCGGCCGCGCTGAGCGTAATCGACGCGGCGCATGACCTCGGCTTGGATGTTCAGCAGGTAAGAACCTTTCGTCGATATCGCAGCCTGACGCTTACCCCTGCGGTCCGCGAGCTGTTGTTTCGCAAGGTCCTCGCCAATGACGCGATCGAACAGGTTGTGTCTGGTCCATTGGCCCTCGAACACCTGGCGGTCGGCAAACCATACACCTTTCAGCCGCTCACAATATCTCTCCGCGCCCTAGATGACGCGGCGCTGGTCCGACTGAGTAAAGACGGCCAACTGGCGCTCGACCTCGCGGAAATGCAGACGATCAAGGGTCATTTTGAAACGATCGGTCGCGATCCGACGGACGTCGAACTGGAGACCATCGCGCAGACCTGGTCCGAGCATTGCTCGCACAAGACGCTCAAGGGGCCGATTGATTTCAACGACGGCAAAAGCGTTCGCCGCATTAGCAACCTGCTCAAGGAGACTATTTTCGGCGCGACGCAGGAGGTTCGCCGCCTTTTGGGGCCGGACGACTGGACCGTCAGCGTCTTCTCCGACAACGCCGGCATCGTCAAATTCGTCGACTCGCATCATGTTTGCATCAAGGTCGAGACGCATAACCACCCCTCAGCCATCGAGCCATATGGCGGCGCGAACACCGGCCTGGGCGGCGTCATTCGCGATCCGATGGGAACCGGGCTTGGAGCCAAGCCAATCTGTAACACCGACGTCTTCTGCTTCGCTCCGCCCGACACCAAGCCCGAGTCATTGCCGCCAGGCGTCTTGCGTCCGCGCAAGATCATGAACGGCGTCGTCGCCGGCGTCCGCGACTACGGCAATCGCATGGGCATTCCGACGGTCAACGGCGCGGTTTGCTTCGACGAGCGTTACCTGGCGAATCCGTTGGTGTTTTGCGGCACGGTCGGTTTGATCCCCGTCAATCGCTGTGAAAAGGCGGCCCAGCCGGGCGACCTGATCGTGGCCCTTGGCGGTCGAACGGGCCGCGACGGCATCCACGGCGCAACCTTCTCTTCGATCGAATTGACCTCCGAATCCGAGCAAATCAGCGGCGGGGCGGTGCAGATTGGCAACGCCATTACGGAAAAGAAGCTGCTCGACGTTCTCCTGCAGGCGCGCGATGCCGGACTCTACAACGCCGTCACCGACTGCGGGGCGGGCGGCTTTAGCTCCGCCATCGGCGAGATGGGGGAGCAACTCGGCGCGGATGTACATCTCGAAAAGGCACCGCTCAAGTATCAAGGACTGTCGTACACGGAGATCTGGATTTCGGAATCGCAAGAACGGATGGTCCTCGCCGTGCCCCCGCCCCATTGGGATCGCCTCAAACGGCTGTGCGACAAAGAAGACGTCGAGGCGACGATCCTTGGCACATTTGAAAAAACAGGGAGATTGAAGCTCTTCTACGAGTCAAATCAAGTCGCGGATCTCGATATGCACTTCCTCCATGAGGGGCGGCCCGCGGTCGTTCGCTCGGCCTGTTGGCCCCCGGCGAACGGGCCTACCGCGGCAGCGACAACGAATTCGACGGCCATCGACGCCAACGATACACTGCGACGGATTCTCGGCTCTCTCAATGTTTGCAGCAAGGAATCGATCATTCGGCAATACGATCACGAAGTCCAGGGGGGCAGCGTCATCAAGCCGTTGGTCGGCGTCCGCGAGGATGGCCCCGGCGATGCGTCGGTGGTCGCGCCCATCCTGGGTGAGCCGACCGGTTTGGCCGTCGGCTGTGGCATCAATCCGCGTTATGGCGATCTCGATCCCTACGCAATGGCAGCAGCCGCGATCGACGAAGCGGTGCGCAACGTCGTCGCCGTCGGCGCTGACCCGCGTTTTATCGCCTTACTCGATAATTTCTGTTGGGGCCGCACCGAAAGGCCCGAGGTGCTGGGCTCCCTCGTCCGCGCGGCCGAGGCCTGCCGCGATCTGTCGATTGCCTTGCGCATGCCGTTCGTCAGCGGCAAGGATAGCCTCAACAACGAGTATCGCTCGGCGAGCCGACACATCACGATTCCGCCAACACTTTTGATAACCGCCCTCGGCCGCGTCCCAGACGTGCGCCGCTGCGTCACCATGGATCTGAAGGAGCCCGGCAACCATCTCCTTTTGATAGGCGTCACGCGCGACGAGCTTGCCGGCTCACACTATCAGCTAGTGAACGGCGGCGATGGAGGAACCGTACCGTCTGTAGACCAGACGCTGGCGCCGCTAATCTTCCACAAAATGCACGAGATCATCGCCGGCCGCGGCCTGGTGCGCTCCTGCCACGACCTCAGCGAAGGCGGCCTCGCCGTCGCCCTCGCCGAAATGGCCTTCGCCGGCGGCCTCGGCGCCGACATCACCGCGATCGGCCCACACGATTCCAAACTGCCCGACGAAGTGCTCCTATTCTCGGAATCAAACACGCGCTTCGTGATCGAAGTCCAACCCCAACGCATGGACGAGCTTTCCCGCTGCCTGGGCAGCGAGGTCCCCTGGCACCCCCTCGGCGTCACCGTGAAGGAACCACGACTGCGGATCGCCGGCGCATCGGGAGAGTGGATCGTTTGGTCGGCGTTGAAGGATTTGAAAGAGGCATGGCAGAAGACGTTGCGATGAGTTTTATTGGGGCGTGCGACGACGATGCTGCCTGGGCCGGTCAAAATGGCAACGACACAACGTCACCACCATTGCGAGTGGCGAGAGCAGGCAAAATCGCATCGGCGGAATAAGGTAGGAAATGCACCGAACCATCTGCGAACAGGAAATTGGCACCACCCGGATGTCGGCTCCAGAAATGGAAGACGTCGCATGAATCCGCATCGCCGCCAGGGACGAAATGATAAGGACCATCAAAACAAGTCGGTTCTCGGAAGCTCTGATTCATTTGTCGCACGGAAATATAGGCGTCGAGACAGCCGGAATATTGTTGCCCAACTCCGGCGTACCACCAACCAAAATGGTTGTCGCTGCTCGGTGGGCGTTCACCTACCATTAACGTCTGGCTAGCGCCATCCTTGATGTCAGAAAGCTTGATGCTGGAATCAAGGAACAGGACTCCATTAACTGTATCTGAACCGGATACTCCTTGGTAATGCGTGAAAGCAGCCGTCACGTTTTCAGGCTCGATCGTGCCGGTTTCGCGGCCATCGGCTGGGCAGATGTGAAGTGATAAAACGGTTGCCAAGCCGATATGCGGAGGCCGGGCCCATTGAGGATTAGCCTTAAAATCCTTCTCCGCCTGATCCCACAGCGTTCCCTGCTCCAAATAGGGGAGGATTCGCGTCTGCCAGCTCATATAGCGGTACGGAAACTTAGATCGACTAGTTCCCGGTGGAAGAAAGCGATAGGCATCATGATAGCCCTGCAAAGCGATTCCCAACTGGCGCAAATTATTTTGACACTGCGATCGACTCGCCGACTCTCGCACTCGCTGGACTGCGGAAGCGACGAGAGCCAGGAGAACCGCCATTATTCCAAGAACAACGCATAGCTCAATGAGCGTGAAACCGCGTCGGTGCAGTGAGGAGCTTGGGGAAGTCGTGTCTTTGACCACGAGGTCATATCGATCTGCTATCATGAGTGTCGTTTTCCACGATTTCTACACGCTTGAGCGAACCCGTCGTTGCCAAACAAACACGCCAACGAAGAGCAGTAGAACGGCTGTAAGGCAAATATTAACATAAACCTTCCACGACCAGCCCGGAATTTTGACGGCTGTATCCATCCGTCGCACGTGCTTTGAATCTTCATACATTTCAAACAATCGGGGCAAATCGTTCGGCGTCAAGTTTTCTTGTTTTCTTAGTTGGAAGCCGGCGAGTACGTTGGACTCGTTGCCGATAACGGAAGTACCCGCTGGAATTACAAGCTCAAAATCCTTGTCTGAAGTATGATTGTCGACATCCAGTTCGGTAACTCTGATGTCAATGACGCCGACCGGTGATTTGTCGGGAAAGATTACACGAAGGGAATGCATAGGAAACCAGCGATCATGGCTACATTGTTTCGCTTCAAGCAGGTATGAGCGATACCAAATGCCTTGAAAATCTTTCTTCTCCATGCGGGCAATAAATTGCTGAGGGAGATAGCCCCGTTGAACATTGAGAGAAAAAGTCCTCTGTATATGATCTGGATTGTCTACTGGGATATACGTTACATCGACAACGGGTTGCCCATCGATCAACTTTTCGCCACCTGGCACAATTTTACTTGAGCCCTCATCACATGCTTTGAGGAGATTGCCAGGAGACAACGATAATCGATACCCCATGTATCCCATCGAGAGAGGCACAGTGGCCGTCGTCTGTGTGCGCATCTGGTGGCCGCGTAGAGTGGCCGTTTCAAGGTCCGGCGAAATATTCGAACTCGCCTAACCCGTTGCTAATATAACCGAAATTGACCCAATCGACAGAAATTCCTACCGGCCCTTTTTGGCCCTTCTTTGGCTCCGGCAACTTAATTTTCTGAATTGATTTGTCCAATGTTTCTAATTTTTCCTTGTCACCATCAACAACCAAGAGGCATTCATGACGTCGGACATTTTCATATTCGCCGCGAAGGGCTTTCGCTAATGTGCTAGCCTCAGCCTTAATCACCGTAAAGCGACATTTGTAGGATTTGAAAGAGTCGAGATTTGCCTGGCAAGCCAGCGCCGCTACTCGCACCGATTGCTCGGTCGGCTGAGCCGCCGCGGGATTGTAAAACAGCAAAATTGCCGCGCTAACCGCTACGTAGATCAGATTTGCATGATTCGAGGTCATAAGCGATTTCCCGGATAAGACGCGATTCGTTGATCGCGTGCAGTCCAGCAGCTACATCCATTAATACGAATTATTGAGACAAACACAGTGGACATTACGTCCCTTGCGTCGATATGGCAAGAGCGCTGTGGAAATCCTATAAAAATGGGAGAAGATCAAAAGGGTCAGGTTTATTTAATGGAAGATCAAAAGGGTCAGGTTTATTTAATGACAGACTCTCTGAGGTGCAGATATAGGCCGCAGACCGGAAGGGAGGAACCAGATCCATTCTTCTAAGCAGGTCCGCGCGGCGCTTAAAGTGGACAATAGTTGTCTCTTATTTGGCAAGGGTGGTACGTGGCTAGATTGGCTAGTTCGTCGAGCAACGACGTAAATCCATTATCTATATGGTTTTAATGTAAACATTACCAAGACGATCAACATCGCTATTACGACCACCCTTGCCAAAAGTGATTTGGCATGGCAAGGGTGGGTGCGCTCTGGGAAAAAAAGTAGAGTCGAGAAGTGGCGCGGTGGTTTAAGCCAAGCCCAGCCGTAGCCGGCTCTTTCGTCTGCCGGTGCCTCAATCTCCCGGCCATGCCCCGTTTCCACTTCCCGCTCGTCGAACCGGACGGGCCCTATTAAGGCATCCGGCTCTCGGACAAGGTAACTCATGCGTTCGCTCACAAGACGCGAGGTCGCGGTCGCCCTGGAAGCCACACTAATCCCAGGTCCTCACGCAGGTAACGATCCGAATAACACTGTCGGGCCGTACCCTGCACGCGGTGCTTCCGACCCAGCCACTGACGGAGCCGTTGACAGGTGTGCGCCATCACCTGCTGCATGGCCGGGGCCGTGTTACCAAGACAAAAATAGTTCGCCCAGCCCACCAGTCGGCTGTTGACGCGAGTTATTAACGCCCGGCAAGACAACCACTGCCACGTTCGGCTGGTCTGATCGCGGATCACCTCACAGATCCCGTGGATCTTCTTGACGGCCGGACGGGGACCGATGTAGCTACGCCCCGTCTTCGGCGACCAGTTCCGACCGAACGTGTAACCCAAAAACGAAAACGTCTCGTCCGGCAAGCGGCAAACCCGGGTCTTCGTCTCGTTCACCGTCAACCGCAGCTTCGACATCATGCGCCGCATCACCGCCTCGGCTTCAAGAGCCGTACCACGGCAGCAGATCACAAAGTCGTCCGCATAATTGACGATACGCGCCTCAAGACGATTGGCATGCCCGTTTGTCTTCCAGCCCAGCACGAAGCGACGCATGTAGAGATTCGCCAGCAGCGGCGAGAGCACGCCCCCTTGCGGGGTGCCGCGACCCTCGTCCTTGTTGCGAGTCGTTCGACGCTTGTCCCCACGATCTCCAAGGTCTTCCACCGGTGCCTCCAACCAGCTTTTGATCAGGGCCAGTAGTAGCCCGTCACTAAGCCGTCGGCTCACCGATGCCATTAACTCGGCGTGGGGGATGCTATCGAAGTACCCACTCAAGTCCGCATCGACAATCTCCGTATGCCCGTTGTCTAGCAACGTCTGGACTTGCTCGATCGCGTCCAGAGCGCTTCGGCCTTGCCGATAAGCAAATTGTTCCGGCTGCAAGTCCGCCTCGAAGATCGGCTCCAAGACGAGCAACACAGCCATCTGCACGACACGGTCGCGGATCGTTGGAATGCCCAACGGTCGCTGTTTGCCATCCGACTTCGGTATGTACACCCGTCGGACTGCTTGCGGGCGATACGCTTTGTTTCGGAGTTCTTCCGTCAGTTCACCCAGCCAACGGTCCAGCCCGTACTCCTCGATGTCCGTGAACGTCTGGCCATCCACCCCCGCCGCGCCGTCGTTAGCGGCACAGCACAGGTACGCATGGCCCAGCACATCGGCCCGGTACACCTTGTCGTACAACGCATAGAACCGATAGGTGGGTGCTCTCTTCGCTTTGGCATGCAACGTCTCCTGGAGTTTCCGAACCGTATCGGGAGGTGTTAGGCTCATCACCAATCTCCTGGCTCTCTTTCCTTCGGACGCTGTCCTTGAACCAAGGCCCCTTCCCTCCACCGGCGTTACCCGGCTTCAGCGGTACTACGAGCCTCTCCGCCACCCCAAGCGGCCCGGCCTGTCCCTCGCGGGCGTCCGGTTGGCACTGCTGCCACCGCAGGGGGTTTCCCGTGTTGCGTTAACTTTCCTATGCCGACATGCCGTCGCCATTACCCCGGTGGCAACGCGGGTGGGGCTAAAGTCGTTCCCCCTGTATCCTCGCGTCTGCGGCCTTCCCCATCCCTTTGCTGGGTCGGCTACCACATTACCCGTTTCGAGGCCTGCTCAGCGTTCACTCACGTTACGGCCTGCCTGCTCGCGGAGTCGCTCAAACGACCCTTTCCATCGAAGGCTTCGACAGTTTCGTTACCTCCACTGCCGCTCCGATTGCTACCGGCTGGAACGACCAGTTGCCGGGTGGGATTCGCACCCACTGAAAAGTCACGCCTTGGCACGGCGCACAAAGGGGTCAGGTTGAGCAGAGAAGGACGCAGCTCGTTTCTCATGCCTTCGTTCAGACCAACGGCCTCATACGGATACGGGCATCTGCCACAACGCTGAAGTGGCCAGCCCAGTCGGTCCGCGATTGAAGTGTGGCGACGACGAGTGCGCTAGCCGCCGTCAGCTCGCGGAGCGAGATGCGGAACAAGACGATCCCACAAGACGCGGGCAAGCCGTACCGCACGGCCAACTCGCCGAAATCTTTGTCGAAAGTCACGAGCAGTCGACTGTCAGCAACGGCTCGCGCCAGGACTTCTGTATCCGCAATGCCCGGCGATTCGGTTCGGACCCACAGCACATCCTCGCCTGCCGATCGCAGGGCTTCCACAATCTGACGCGGGAAGTTCTCGTTGGCAAGCAGTTGCATGAGGATCACGCCGGGACAGGATAGACACGTTCGGCCTGCAGCAATTCGTTGGCATATTCGAGGCAGGCGAATACGTCCGTAGGTTCGATGCCGGGATAGTTGTCAACGATCTGCTGCACCGGCCATCCCTGGGCGAGCAACCCCACAATGAACTGCACGCTCAAGCGCGTACCGCGAATCACGGGTTTGCCACACAGGATGCTAGGGTCGATGACGATGCGGTTCATAGCAATCTCCTCCGCGTTCATTCTACGGCTTCCTGCCGAGTAATTCCCTTGAGACGATCAAAAGAGTCAGGTTTATTTTATGCATAATAGTACCGTTGGGGCTGGGGAACTCCTTCCGCGATGACCCGGTAAGGGAAGTCGGTGCCGAGTCATCGAACTGTGGCCAGGCAGCCAGTCAACGGGACGGTCCCGGATAGCGCGGCGGGAGGTCACGCCCCCACGGCAAAGGGTTGTTTTAGTTGGCGCGACGGTCTGCCGGCAATGTTCCGCGCGGAACATAGGCCGGTTAGGAAGGTCATTTGCCTCTACTCACTTCATTCCCTTAGTTCAACTCCCCAGAAGAAAGGGAACAGCTTGTAGCGCGTCGATGTGTACAGAAACTGCTCAGACCCGGTCTCCACGGCGGCTGGCGGAACTTAGGATGGCAAGATCATAAAATTATATAAATAAACAGGTTACGTCAAAGACGAAGGTCCGCCACGTTGGCGGCACTTAGCATCCTTGGCGGTGCTTGGAAAGGCTCTCGGCTCTGCGGGAATGACTGTTCCCCTTCATTTGGGAACTTGTACTCAGGTAGCATGAGAAAAGCATGCCAACCAAGAACAGTCGCAAAGGTTGGCTTTGAAAATCAGGGTCACATCCTGCATCGCCGGTGGTAGACCCGCGCCTACACAGGAGAGTGGATCGTTTGGTCCGCGTTGAAGGATCTGAAAGAGGCATGGCAGAAGACATTGCGATGCTTTTATTGGACAGCTTAGACCGTTGGAGTTTAGGCAGGTAGATGGGGACCACCGCAACGCCACAACCCAAGGGCGAAGTCCAAACCCTGAATCTATCATGATTCGGTGCTAACCATGGCGGAAACGAACGAAGTTCTGAGCATCACGAATCGCTCGGGTAACAGTCTCTCCCATGAGGGAGCGGCTGACGAGGTAGACTGCTGCCTGGAGGATTGCGTTCGTAGTGGCTTTCAGCAGGTGTTCCTGCGCGGTGACACCGCGGCGCCCTTACACATCTGTAGCAATTCGCCAATTGACCTTTCGCCGTCAAGCCAAGTCGTTATAACACGCTCGCCTTTAGTCTGGCCGTGCTGCTTCCCGCAGGTTGCGCGACGGCTGGTCGCGATTTCGTCTCGCGGAACGGAGGGACCCGTACATGATTCATCGTTTTGCCCGTCTTACCTTGTTAGCGCTCTCGGTCTTCGGCTTGGCAATCATGCCGAACCGCACATACGCCAAACCGCCCGATTTGCCGCTTGCGCCCAGCATGTCGAGCCGCCTTTGGTGCCGCCGAGTCCCCTCGCGCCGCCGATGACGCCGATGCTCAAGGGCGTCGTCCCGGCGGCCTGGACGATCCAGGTTACCCAGCCGACGCCGACGGGAGTGCTGTTGCCTGGCTCCCCGGTCTATCCCAATCCATTTCCCTTCGCCAACGAGCCCGGTCCGGTGATGCAGCCGACTTCGCCCAACCAACGCTTTACGACCTGGCCTACCGCGATGCCGCAGGCTGCCGTGCAGCCAATGACCTACGTGCCGGACGCGGCGATGCTTGACGAAATGCGTTCCGAACGAACGATGACGTCGTGCATGTTATTCAGCATCCACCCATTGTTGGCGTTTCTGCCTAGGGATTGGCTTGGCCTGGCCGACGACGATGAAGATTTGGCCCCGCCGTTGCCGCCCACTTTGTTGGCTTCCATGATGCCGCCGCCAGCAAACTACGCAGTGCCGGCGCCTGCTCCCGTCGCGCCGGCGCCGACCGGCATTTTAACGTTCGGCCTCGGTTTCGGCCCGGATGGCCTGATGGCGAAGTTTGAGTGGACCAAGACCGGTCTCGGAACCGTCGGGGCTGAGTGGGCTCAGGGACAACTTCAAGACTTGCGATTGATCGTCGATGAAGCGGCGCAAGGCGAAGCCAAGCCTTCCGCCACGGACGGGTCGACGCCAAGCAAGAGCAAGCCGCAATCGATTCAAGTCATCACGCCGGAAGTGTTGCCGATGCCGACGCCGGTATCGGCCATGCGCAATCCACTTAGCGGTGTTCCGCGCATGATTCGTACCGTCGGCGAGGATGGCTTGGAGCGAATCGGCGTCGATTTTAACATCGACGTCACGCGCGACCCGGTGCCCGCTATCAAGCTGACGAGGGGCCCGACACATGCACCTAAAACGGAATGCACGCGAGATTTGACGACAAACACCCCGGTTGCGCCCAAAGAGGAAACATGCGAGCAACAGTTAACGAAGAAAATATCATTGGATTACAATCTGGCGCCGTTGTCTCAAGTAATTGACGATCTTCGCGAGAAATATGGCGTTAACATTTGTATCGATGTGCCAGCGCTCGAAATGGAGAACATCTCCATTAATACCAATGTCACATTCAAAGTGACCAATATCACCATGAAATCGGCCCTGAATCGCTTGCTCCATAATGCGCGGTTGACCTACACGATAACGGACGAAGTGATTCTTATCACTACCCCAGCGCAAGCCGGCGGGGCGCTGACGATGACAACGTATCCAATCGGCGATATTCTCGATTGCGACCTGTCCAAGGTGCCGTCTTTGGCCGGCGAATATAAAAACCGCACCGAAAAGGCGGCCAGGGTCGTCAAGTTCATTACTGCGGTTGAGCCGAAGCGTTGGCTCGAATGTGGCGGCCCCGGAACACTCGAATTCTTTCCCGGATCGCAATACCTGATGGTGAATCAAACGCCGGCCGTTCACGAAATGATCTCGACGCAGCTAATGGGCCTGCGGCGCACGCTTTGGAAATATGAAGATGGCGATGTCCAAGAGCAGGCGACAAAATTAATTGGCGATTGCCACGCCGCCATGAACAAAGGCAATCAGGTCAAAGCCGCTCATCTGGCCCGTCGCGCTTTCGCTGTATGTCCGGGCATGGTTGTAGCCGATGGCGAAGCGTATCGCCTACACCTGCTCGATACCTGGCATAAGACGGGCCCGGATGAGGGAACGGCGCGTTTAGCTCACGCGAAAGTGCCGGAAGGATGCCCTGGCGTCAAAATCGGCACTGGCGAAGGCTCGGAGGAGGCATCCGAGGAACCCAAGCCAAAGCCGAAATGCTGTTGTCCAGATGGAAAATGCGAGTGCAAAACCTGCGCTTGCACGGGCGACAAAAAGTGTTGCGAAAAGGGTCCTTGTGAGTGCAAGGGTTGCCCGTGCAAAGCCAAGACGAGTTCTCTCGGCGATTCGGACCTATGGGATTCGCTGATTAAGAACTTCGTTGATGGCACCTGCCACGATCTATGCATCGGCAACGATGGCGTCCGCTGCATCATGCAAGTTCAGTGCGGCAAGACGATGTATCGTGTACAATATGACCACGGCAAAACAGAGGTCACCGTCATGCCGATGACGATCGACGATATGGACAACTGAAATTGCATCTCTTATATAGCCCCCGGCTTGCCGGGGGTTTTTGTTTTTCCTCCGGCAAGCCGGCGGCTATATAAAAACGGGTCACGCCAACAGAGGCAACTTCACGCGCCCCTTGTTCGTATCGACCGATTTCTCCATCCGCAGCGTCCCGTTCACCCGCTCCTCCTCTTCCCACTTATCAATCTCTTCGATCAACGCATCGACCATTTCCGACTCGAGGACATGGCGTATGATCTCGCCGCGTTTGAAGATCACGCCTTTGCCTTTCCCGGCGGCGATGCCGAGGTCGGCTTCGCGTGCCTCGCCGGGGCCATTGACGATGCAGCCAAGGATCGACACCTTGACCGGCGTCCGACGTCCTTCGAGCCGTTTTTCCATCTGAGCGATGATGCCTTCGAGGTCGATTTCCAGTCGGCCACAGGTAGGGCAGGCGATTAACTCAGGGCGGCGGACGCGGCGTTGGGTCGCTTGCAGAATATCAAATGCAGCCGCGATTTCGGGCACCGGGTCACCCAATAAACTGATGCGAATCGTGTCGCCGATGCCGTCGAGCAAGATGGGCGCGAGTCCACACGCCGATTTGGTGACAGCGTATGGCGGTTTTCCCGCTTCCGTGATGCCGATGTGCGTTGGGTAGTTCGCCTGCTTGGCATAAAGGCGATAGGCCTCTACCGCCATGATGACGTCGGAAGATTTTAGCGAAATGATGAGATCGTGATAGCCTTCCTCTTCGGCGATCTCGATATAACGCAGAGCGCTGTCGACGATGGCGGGCGGACACGGGAAGCCATATTTCATTGCCATTTCGCGTTCAAGGCTCCCGGCGTTCACGCCAATCCGCATCGGAATGCCCTTGTCCTTGCATTTGCGAATGACCTGGCGATAGCGGTCGTAACCACCGATATTGCCAGGATTGATGCGGATCTTGTCAATCGGATGATCGAGCGCGGCCAGCGCCATCTTGTAATCAAAATGGATGTCGCAGATCAGCGGAATATGAATTCTTTTCTTAATTTCCGACAGGGCGCCCGCATCTTCCGGCTTCGGCACCGTCACCCGCACCAGTTCGCAGCCTGCCTCTTCCAGGCGCAGGATTTCAGCGACGACTTGATCGACCAGATGCGTATCGGGCACGGTCATGGATTGGACCAAAATCGGATTGTCGCCGCCGACGATCCGATCGCCGATCTTGACCTCGCGCGTCTTGTGGCGCGTGAACGTGTGTCGGTAAGTCGTCATGGCAACCACCCCTTCGAGCAAACGACAGACAATTGTTTCTGGACCGTCATCGTAGTTTCCGAGACGTCAGGGAGTCAAGGGAGACGGGCCGCGAGAACACCGCCGGCAAGCCGGCGGCCAAATAAGGAAAGCGATTCCTTCGATCGTATAACCGTGCAGGCCATTTCAAAGTAACGAGCGAATCCGCTTGTCTGGCCAGGTTGCCAACACAAATCATTGGCTCAGCCCTTGAAAGTGACGAGGCAACCCCGCAATCTAGCCTGAATTGCTCTGTTCCATTCATAAGTAATCTTGCTGGAGCCGTGCTGATGGCTGAGACGCGAAACAGCGATGCTGCCGTGACAACAAACACTGATGAACCGGCGATTCATGATCCGTATGTGCCTGATGAAGCCGACATCCCAGAGTTCACTTGGCCGGCCGTCCTCATAGGTGCGGTTCTCGGCATCATTTTCGGCGCGTCATCGCTCTATCTCGTACTCAAGGTCGGCCTCACGGTCTCGGCGTCGATTCCCGTCGCGGTTCTTTCAATAACCTTGTTTCGCGTCTTTTCGCGGTTCTTGCCAATTCGTAAAGCGACCATTCTCGAGAATAATATCGTTCAAACGACCGGGTCGGCGGGCGAATCGATCGCCTTCGGCGTCGGCGTGACGATGCCGGCGCTGCTGCTCCTTGGCTTTGAGATGGACGTCGTTCGCGTCATGACCGTAGCCACATTAGGCGGCTTGCTCGGCATCCTCATGATGATTCCGCTGCGACGTGCGTTTATTGTCAAGCAACATGGAACGTTAAAGTATCCGGAAGGGACCGCCTGCGCCGACGTGCTGATCGTCGGCGAGAAGGGCGGGGCGACGGCCAAAACCGTATTCGTCGGCTTCGGCCTCGCGTTTCTCTTCACGTTCTTGATGAAGGCGATGAAGCTCTGGAAGGATACGCTCGACAAAAACCTTTACACAGTCGAGGGCCGAGGCCTGAAAAAAGGTGTCCTGGGAAGTGAGCTCGGTCCAGAGTTGCTCGGCGTTGGGTATATCATCGGGCCACGTATCGCCTCGATCATGGTGGCCGGCGGTGTGCTTGCCTACCTCGTAATGATCCCGACGATTGCCTATGTCGGCGACGGGCTAGAAAAGGCTTTGCCGCCGGCGAAAGAAGGCCTACTCATTCGTGATATGTCGGTCGGCCAATTGCGGTCGAATTACATTCTCTATATCGGTGCCGGCGCCGTCGCGACCGGCGGCATCATCAGCATGTTGCAAGCGTTGCCCGTCATCTTTTCGTCTGTTCTCAGTGGTTTTCGCGATTTGACGGGGCGGCGCGGCAGCGATGGTTCCGGGCCGAAGACAACTCCGCGGACGGAGCGCGACCTGCCGATGAGCATCGTCGTGCTTGGCTCACTCGGACTTGTCGGCGCTATCGCCGCCGCTCCAAAGCTTGGTCTCGGCTTCAATACACTTGGCCTCGTCGCTGCGGGGCTTATTGTCTTGCTTGGTTTTCTCTTCGTGACCGTCTCGTCGCGGCTGACCGGCGAAATCGGCTCGTCGTCGAACCCGATCTCCGGAATGACCGTGGCTGCTTTGCTGTTGACCTGCCTCGTCTTCCTTCTCATCCATAAGACGGACAAGCCGGCCACACTCACCGCGTTGACTGTCGCCGCTATTGTCTGTATCGCCTCGTCCAACGGCGGTACAACCTCTCAAGATCTCAAAACAGGCTATCTCGTCGGCGGCACGCCGAAATGGCAACAGCTCTCGATTTTGGTCGGCGCCCTCACGTCGGCCGTCGTGATCGGCTTTACGCTGCTGATGCTAAATACAGCCGGAACGATTTACACGAAGAAGAAGGAAAACCTTCCCAAGCTGGAGAAACTAGAGCCGGAACAACTCGCCAAGCTCATGGAGCGCTCGGTCGAGGTGACACAGTCCGCGAACGCGCCGGGCGGTGAGTACGATGGCGATCCGGTTGATTACATAGTCCTACATGTCGGCGAGTCGGAAAAGACGGAGAGCTTGCCGCCGGGCAAATTCCTCGTCGATGATGAGGGCAAAATCCACTACAAAGTCGATCCCGCCATTAATGGCGAACTGGAAAAGACCGATTCCGGCGTAAGTAAGAAGGGGAGCAAATTCACAGCCCCGAAAGCCCAGCTGATGGCCAAAATCATCGATGGCATCCTCAATCGAAAGCTGCCGTGGGGCTTGGTTTTGCTTGGTGTACTGATTGCGGTGACACTCGAGCTTTCCGGCGTGCCGTCATTGCCGTTCGCCGTTGGCGTTTATCTGCCGCTCCAATCTTCGGTGCCAATTTTCATCGGCGGGATGGTGCGCTTGCTCGTAACTAAGCTCACTGCGAAACCGCGCGTTATAGGGCAGCCGCCGCCCAAGGAGACGGATGAAGAGATGAGTTCCGGGTCACTTCTGGCGACCGGCTACATCGCCGGCGGCACGATTGCCGGCGTGGTATTTGCATTCTTGAGCATGTCCGACTCGTTGACGAAGCCGCTCCAATTCCTGGAGAATCGCAGAATCACGCTGCCGCGAGAACGGTCGGTCGAGGATGCGTATACCGCGATCGCTTTCTCGGAGACGGAGGGGATGAGCGAGAACGACCCGCGCATCGACGCATTTCTTAAGGAACAATCCAACCGCGATGAGCAAGCACGGATCAACGCTCGAAGAGACCGAGGCATCGCCGACAAATATGACGAGACGGAAGATATCAATAAAGAAGAGATCCTTGCGTATACCCCAATTTCGGCCGGGACGAAAATAAAGTTACCCGACGGAACCTACTTCACAGCGCCAAAGGCGACAACGCTCGGCGACATCGCCCGCGACACCCTCAAAAATCCAGCAAAGGTGACAACACTGTTCGAGGATAATAAAGACGATCAAGCGCTTAGGTCGCCGCAATTCCTGCCCGAAGGAGCCGTACTAAAGATTCCGCAGGGCGACCTGCTGGCCGTGGTAACGAGTTCTTTGATGGTGTTGTTCCTGTTCGTCGTAGGTATGGGATTTGTGTTGAAAACGCCGCCGCCTGTTCAAGTTGGGAGTTGATAATCCATAGTTTGCCCGCGCGCCGTCAGGCGTGCGCTATTTGATAGAACCTCCGGTGATGCAAAGATCCGTAGACCGTTGCATCACCGGTGAACACCGTTCCATAACTGGGAGGCTGTTGGATAGCGCTATAAAATAGTGCTTGTCTACCGGCATGCGGCCAAACGAATATCTCAATCTGGGAGTGTTTTCTCATGAAATCGCGCTGTTACCTGTCTCATTCTCACAGTCCTCGCCCTGGGGATACCCTCCGCGATGCTGCACGCCGACGAAGGAATGTGGTTATTCAATAATTTGCCTTTATGCCCAATTGAAAGCCAAATATGACTTCGAGCCGACAAAGGATTGGCTTGAGCAAGTTCAAAAATCGTCCGTCCGCTTCAATAGCGGCGGCTCGGGATCGTTCGTCTCGGCCGATGGGCTCGTCTTGACCAATCACCACGTCGGCCTCGACGCGCTGCAGAAGCTCAGCGATTTGGACAAAGATAAAAAAGATTACGTTCAAATTGGCTTCCATGCCCGATCGTTCAGATAAAGAGTTCCCTTGCGAGGCGATGGAATTCAATGTCCTCGAAGAAATCAGAGACGTCACTGAGCAAGTCAACGCCGCGGTGAAGGCCGGAGTATCTTCGGAGGACGCCGCCAGAGCGCGGCGCGGGGTGATGAACCAAATCGAGGAAGAGGCTCAGAAGGGGTCGAAGCTCAAAGCTCAAGTAGTAACTCTCTATCAGGGCGGGCTTTATCACCTCTATCTGTTCAAGAAATATACCGATGTTCGGCTCGTCTTCGCCCCAGAGCAAGCGATCGCGTTTTTCGGCGGCGACCCGGATAATTTCGAGTATCCGCGCTACGATCTCGACATCTGTCTGTTCCGTGTCTACGAGGACGACAAGCCGGCCAAGGTTAAGCATTATCTCAAATGGAGCAAAGACGGGGCGAAGGACGGGGAAGCTCGTTTTCGTGTCCGGCCATCCCGGCCGCACAAGTCGCATTGCGACGGTTGCCGAGCTGGAATATCTCCGCGATACCGGTGTGCCTTTCATTATGCAGCGGCTCAATCGGGCCGAAGTGTTGTTGTCGGCCTACTCCGCCGCAGCGAAGAGAACCGCCGTCAAGCCAAGGAAACGCTGTTCAGCGTGCAGAACAGCCGCAAGGCCCGCATCGGCGGACTTGGTGGGTTACTCGACCCAGAGTTAATGGACCGCAAAAAGGCCTATGAGAAGAAGCTGCAAGAGGCGTGGAGCCAAGTCTAGCCCGACCGGCAAATCTCCGTGGGACCGAGTGGCCGCCGCGGAGAAAATTCGAGCCAAGAATATCCATCGCTTACACCATGCTCGAGGGTGGCGTCGGCTTCAACAGCGATTTGTTTGGGGTCGCCCGAACCTTGGTGCGAGCGGCCGAGGAGCGGGCCAAGCCAAATGCCGAGCGGCTCCGCGAGTTCGGCGAAGCCGGTCTCGCCTCGATGGAACAGCAGCTTTTTTCCAAGGTGCCTTTTTCTGATGACTACGAAATCACCAAACTGACCGACGCCTTGACCTTCCTCGCCGGGCAACTGGGTATCGAATGACCCACTCGTCATAAAGGTCCTGGCAGGCAAATCGCCGTCCGCGCGTGCCGCGGAACTCGTGACGGGTACAAAGCTCAAGGACGTCGAGGTTCGCAAGAAGCTTTATGAAGGCCGGGCGTCTGCCATCGCGACGAGCGACGATCCGATGATCAAGTTAGCGATCCTCGTCGATCCGGAGGCACGCAAGCTCCGGAAAACGATGGAGACGGATGTTGAGGAAGTTAAGCGCCAAGCCTATGCGGAGATCGCCAAGGTCAAGTTTGCTCTCGAGGGAACGAGCACGTATCCCGATGCCACCTTCACGCTGCGGCTCGCCTTCGGCGTGGTCAAAGGCTTCGAGGAAAATGGCAAGCACGTTCCGGCCGTTACCACTTTTGAGGGCCTCTATCAACGCTCGAAGGAAAACAACAACAAGGAACCATTCGATCTACCCGAGCGTTGGCTCAAGAAAAAGGGCGAGCTAAATCCGAGCACGCCTTTCAACTTCGTCTGTACGGCCGACATCATCGGCGGCAACAGCGGCAGTCCCGTCATCAACAAGGCCGGCGAATTCGTTGGCATCATCTTCGATGGCAACATCCAATCGCTGGTGCTCGACTACGCCTACACCGACACGCAAGCTCGTGCCGTTTCTGTCTGTTCTCAGGGCATCATCGAAGCCCTTCGGAAGGTCTACGGAGCCGACGAGCTGGCCGACGAGCTCACTGGCAAGTCGAAGTAATTTCCTTTGCAGGAGAACGTCACTGCCTGTATCCTACGCAAAAAACGCCACCTTCCAGGGCAATAGGCTTGCCCGCGAGGTGGCGTTTTTGCTGATGTCCTGTCAATCAATGCTCATAGTTGTTGCAACAGGTATTTGCCTCCCATCTGAGTGGTAATCTTAACTCACTATTTTACAACAACTTAAGACGCACGATACAAAAAATGATTGTTCGGCATGATTTATGCTGACCATCATCCTCGTCTGTTTTTGCATGGGTACGTTTCAAGGCAGTGTTGCTCAAACAGAGACAAAAAATGACGCTCTGTGACTACGACACTGCCGAGATGATTACAATGTGATTCTCAAACTCCTGCCAGCGCGTGAATCGTTTCGTTGAGCCGATTCCGCTTCCGTCCGACTCTCCTGCCGTCGTTCGCCTTCGCGTGTGGAAATTCTGCTTTCCTGTGCTGTTGTCTAAGGGCTGGGCCACGATTTTTGGAGACCTTATTAATGAAGCGCATGACACGGCTCACCTATTTGCTTTTGGCCAGCACCATACTGTCTGGATATGTTTGCGCTAATCCAGACTGCCTGGATTCCTTGGGGCTCGGCATACCCGCGGCTGAGGCTGGTTCGGCCGATGCCATGCAGGAAAAAGACTTCGTGCGCTGCCAGGAAATTCTGCGCGATCGAGGTAACGCAAAGGTGTTGGTCGTTCGCGACCTGCTCGACGGCAGGTTAACTCTGATTCAGGCCGCCGTTTGGTTCAAAGAACTAAACGATCAGCCGGCCGAGTTTCCGAGCGCGTTACACTTGCGACCGACGGCGGTAGCTGAAGCCGAATTGACATGCCTGCAGGTGATCCAGTGGGCGAATGTCGAAATGGCGAGTTATTCACGGAGTCAGCGCGATGCGGTGCTACACCGGCTGCGTGAAGAAATGCGGGTCAACATGCTACAGAACAAGGGCGAGGTGGTATTGCCGCGAATATGATCGAGAGATCGTGGGACGTGGCCGGGGTCGGTACTCCGACCCCGGTGTCGCTTCAGTGCTCGGTCCGGACTAAGTTTACGGGTGGCATAGACATTCCTGTCTGTGCGGGAACCGACTTATGTGCCTTTTGCTGCACAGACAGGAATGTCTGTGCCACCCGTAAATTTAGTTTAGACGGGGCCCAAGTTGCTCCAAAGAACCGGAGTCGGATTACCGGCCACGGAATTTGGCCTGTCATGCACGAAATAGATTGCATTGCGCTGACACACACATACCTCCTAAGCATGCGCGCCCGAATCCGCTTGCCAGTTCGGAAGGTGCCCGAAAGAACGAACTGACTCGAAGCCTCGCCCCGTCCTAGCCCCCTATGTTCCGCGCGGAACATTACTTGCCGACCGTCACGCCAAAAAACACATTACCTTGGCGCGACGGTCCGCTATCACAACCACCTTACAGTATTGGTTTTGCGCTGCGGCCAGGACCGTCGCGCCAACAATCGCGTGTGGTACCCCCCCTGGCGCCCGAGGCTATCTACTTCAAATCACTTCTTACTTTTCTCGACCGGTTTCTCTTCGCGCCGGGCTTCTAAAAACGCGATGAGATCGGCGAAGTCCTGTAAGGTCATCCCATCATTCAGTCCGCTTGGCATCGTCGAGATCGGCGAGATCGTTCGTTCATCGATCTCCTTTTTCGGAACCGCGATGGCCTCCCCGTTCGCATTCATCAGGTTCACAACATCCGCGGTTTCCCCTTTGAAGACGCCAACGAGCGATTTGCCTTTGTCGGTGGTAATGACGATCGTCTCATAGCCCTGGGCGATCACCTTGGACGGCTCGAGCAGAGAGGTCATCAGATCTTCGCGCTTGTATTTGAGAGCGATGCCGGCCAAATCGGGCCCGACCTTTCCGCCCTCGCCGCCGACTGAGTGGCATTTGACACAACCGAGACCCTTTACGTCGTTAAATAGCTTCTTGCCCTTCTCTGGGTCGCCAGGGTTTTTGCGAGCGAAGGCGCGGAAGGCTTCGAGGTCGAGCTTCTTCGCTCCGCCCTGGAGAAAGGCGTATTTCGATGCGTCCGCGGAGACGGCGACGCTGAATTCCCAGGGGCCGCTCTTGTTGCCACAGCGGACGAGGAGCGTGTTCTTGCCCTTTTCGAGCTTGATACGAACCTTATCCTGGTCGAAACTCCAGCCACGGCTGTTATCGAAGGAGTGGACTTTCTTACCATTGACCCAAAGGACGATGGTGTCGTCGCTGCCGACGAGCAACTCCGCGTCGCGCGCTTCCGGAGCCTCGATTTCCGTGTAACCATAGACCACGACATTGTCGCTCGGCGAAAACTTGCCCGCGAGATTGACGCGGCCATGCTGCTTGAGATCCGCCCTCACGTTGAGCCGCCAGGAAACCTTTTTCTCGGCTCCCTGATACGACTCGTCGAAATGGATCTCCTTCTCCGGCGGATAAACGGCGCCATCGTCCGGGAACGGTCCGATCAGAGCCCACCCGGGAATTGGCTCATACGAGAGGTAAATTGTGCGTAGCTCGGCAAAGAGCGTTGCCGGGATCTCGTTGCCCTTGACGAGTTGCTGCAACAGCGGCGCGGCGTCCTCGCGGATCGCGGCGATGGCGGATGCGGATGCCTTACGCAAATCGGCATTTTTTGATGCGAGGCCGGTCAGGTAGGCGCTGAGCGCGTTCTTGTCCGGCATTTTCGCCAAGGCATTGATGGCGTCGAACTGTGTACTTTCCACCGTGGACGCCTTGATGAGAGCAGGCAAAGCGTCCTTGGCCTTTAGCGTGCCGAGCGCTTGAATGGCCGTCGTGCGAACGGTCGAGTCCTTGTCTTCGAGCAACGGCAAAAATCGATTCTTGTCAGCCGACTCCGGAGTCACAATCGAAGCCAAGGCCGTTATCGCAGCTTTGCGAACAGCGGTTGACTGGCTTTCTAGCGCAGCAATCGCTGGCCCACGGCCGGCCTTACATTTAAGAACCCCAAGGGCTTCCAGAGCACGAGCCTGCACAGCGGCGTTCATAATTGGATGTGCCGCGCTTACCAACGCCATCACTCGGCTAAAAGAGCGTGCGCTATCCTCTTTCAACGACACACGTTCTAAACCCGCGATCGCTTCCACACGCAGCGGAACGGCAAATTTGCTATCACCCGCGACAGCGGCTAACAGGGTCGTACGCTCCTCGGTCGGCAATCCGGAGATCGCTCGCAACAGATCGACGCGCGCGGCCTCGTCCTTCTCTTCCGCGAAGCGCTTTGTGAGCGGCCCAAGCGTGGCCGGGTCCGCCGCGTTGATTAGGCCGACGACGGCGGCTTGGCGGACCTTGGCATCCTTATCGCCGAGCGCCGCGACGAGTGCGTCGCGGACGAGTGGCGTTCCTTCCCATTCGACGACGCGAGCTGGCGGCTTCTGTTGCTCAGGGCGCGTGCCCCACCAAGTGCCGGCGTAGAGTTTGCGGTCTTTGTAAGTGCGAGCGAGGGCTTCTACGGCCTTGGCGCGGAGCTCATACTCCGTGCGTTTCAGGATCCTATTCAAAATCGCCGTTGCCCCCACTTCATATTGCTCGGTTAGCACGTCGCACAGCACTTCGAGCGATTCGGGTTTGGCCTTGGCGATCCACTCGTCATTGAAGAGCGTGCCCACCTTGGTCCAGTTTGCTTCCTTCAGCGAGCGGACCAGAGCATGGCGAACATAGACGTCATGTTCTTTGCCCGCGAGTTCGACCACGGGAATCACGATTGTCGCATCGCCGAGATCCACCCGGCTGGCGATGGCGGCTTGCAAACGGTACATCGCGTCCTCCGGCGAACCCACAGACTGGAGAATCCACGCACGCCACATCGGGTCGATCGGTTTTTCGGATCGGCCTGCATGATTTCCCACAACACGCCACACCTCACTGAATTGATCGAATGTGAACGGCGTCCCTGTCCTCCCCGCGGCTGTGTCCGAAACCCAGGTCATGTGCCGGCCGACGACAGGCTTCTTCAGGATTTCGCCGATCTCCTTGTTGCTGATCGTTTCCCAGGGTTTCCCCAAGAAGACGTCCAATTCCTTGGAACGCTCGGTCAACGCCCTCTGTGCCCGCAACCGCTCCGTAAACGCCGGATGATCGAGCGACTTAATCAACTCCTCCATCGAATCCGTATCCTTTCCGCGCGGCTTCGGCTTCACATCATCCTTGACATACGTCACCTTGAAGATCCGCCCCACCTTCACCTTTTGTAACCAACCGCTCAGGCCCCAATCGGTGACGTAGAAGCCACGGCCATCGGCTGTCGGTCGCAATGTGAAAGGCCGGAAATCCTTGACGCCGGTGCCGGTCGAGTCCATGAACGCGATCTGATCGACATACTTGAATCCCGCCCCATCCGGCACGACCTTGACGGCCCAGACTTTGCCTTGGCCCCATTCGCAGTGGAAAATGCGGCCTTTGTATTTCTCCGGCAAACCATCATCGCAATAGATGTACCCGCCGCACGGAGCGCCGCCGCCGAAGTCGTTGATCGCCGGCAACGTCTCTTTGGGATGTTGCTTGAACGCCCACGGATAGCCCATAAAGCCGCCGCGCGGCAGATACATGAAGCGCGTGTTCCAGCCGTCGCCATCGTCGGTGTTGTCGCGGACGAAGATGCGGTCATGCTCGTCCATCGGCACATCGAGATGATTGCGCGTACCGCTGGCGAAGACCTCCAGGCCGCTGCCATCGGGCCGAAAACGGATGACGCCGCCACCTTCGAGACTGATATGATTGCCCTCCTTGGTATGCCGCCAGCGCCCCTCCGCGACGTGGACGGAACCTTGGTCCTTTTCCTTCCGCGTCATCTTGGGGATGCCCTTGTCGCCGATCGAGACATAGAGCCAACCGTCCATACCCATGCGAATGCCGCTCGGAATATGATCGTTGAAGCCCGGGACGCCAGCGACTGGCGGACCAAGATCATCGAAGAGTTCTTTTCTCTCTTTCGGCTTGCCGTCGGCGTCGAGCGTGAAAACAGTGACGTGCGGCGCGTGTACGACATAGAGCTTATCGCGAACGATCTCCAAACCCATGACCGCCCACATCTGATCGGCGATGAGGATTTTCTTTTTTGGATCGCCACCTTTGAGCATCCAGATCTTGTCGATGTTCTTCGTCGGCGGGCCGGACATATCCATCGGATCTTCGGCGAAGTAAACATCGCCATTCGGCGCGACGCAAAGCGCCGTCGGCGCTTCGATGTCGGGGGCCTGCAGGACGATCTCCACTTTGAAGCCGTCAGGCACTTTGGGTAGCGGCGACTGAGCGGTAAGGATCGGCGTGAATGCGAGAAGGATCGCCAATGCGACGGGACGGGTCATAGGGAAGTGCCTCAGGGGGGTGGGATTACAGAGCCTCAAGCGTAAGCGAAGAGTATTTAGAAGAATTGAACCACGAATAACACGAATAAAGGCATGAAAGGCAAGAAAGAAGTGGAGTGAAGTAATTATCCATTTCTCTCTTCCATTTCCTGCCTTTATTCGTGTTATTCGTGTTATTCGTGGTTCAATTCTTCCAAATACTCTTCGCTTACGCTTCAGGCTCGGACAGACGCTTACTTACCGCCGACCTCAAATTCAGCGGCCTGGAGAATCTTGCCCGTCTCATCGTCCTGAACGAGGGCGATGACAAGCAGATGCTTCAGGTCAAGCGGCCGATCCGGATACGGGAACGGCCGGGTCTCAGCGGCGTAGGTATCCAGATACTTGGTCAGGTCCTTTCGCAGCGTCGTCAGGTCGACCGTGGCGCTGTATTCGCCGTTTTTCAGGTCTTTGACCTTCGCGCCTTCCGCGCCACCGGGCAGCGACCGGACTACGTGATGATGGAAGCGTAGTCCATTGCTGCCGACGTAGCGAATGGTGTCTTCGACGAGGACGAATCGAACCTTGACGCCGTCGGCTGCGTCCTTCACGCCATTGACGGCGACCTTAATATTCGCTCTGTCGCCTTTGAGTGAGGCACTGCCCTTGAGGCTGATGCCGGTTTCTTCGTCGATGATCGGATCAATCAGATCTTTATACTGTTTGAATTTGCCTTCAGCGCCGGCCATGCCGCCGCCGCCGCCCGCTGCTGGCTTACCATTGAAAATAGTCGAAGGCGTGCCGCGAATGTCCTGGGGGAACTTCTTGCTGTAATAGTCCCAGCGAGCGATCGAATCGAGATTCGTCAGCGGGTCGGGGCCGGGAATGTGCATGTGATATTGAATCAAAACCAAATCGGTCGGTTTGTAAGCCTTGTTGAGCGCGTCAAACGCGACGTCGGCGGCGACGCAGGGCGGGCACTGAGCACCAGTGAACAACTCCATCACCGCGACGCGATCAGCCTTGCCCTTGCGGCCGGAGAATGTCTCGGGCTTGAAGGGGGGCACGTTCTTCAGATATTCGGCGTCGAGCTTCTCTTCCAGTTTGACCAGCTCGGCGGCGATCTCTTTCGCCTTCGGGGCAGCGCCGGCATTTTCCAGAGCGGTTTTGTATGTCTTCAGCACGCGAACTTGCGCGGCAGCAGACGCATCCTTCGGCATAGCGGCGGCCACTTTCTCCGCGATCTCTTTCGTTAGCGCCTCGTAGCCCTTTTGGCGGACGAGCGTCTCGGCTGCGCGTGCGTTCATTTCCGTTTCAAACCGCGGGCCATACGTCTCGGAGAATTTCTGCATCAGCTTCACGAGAGCCGCGACTTCTTCGGGCTTGGCTTTGTCTTTCGCCGCGGTGGCGAGCATCGAATTGGCCACCTCGAATGCCGCCGGCGATGTCGGGTATTTTTCGATCACGGTGCGATTGAGAGCTGGGATTTTTTCCTCGGCCTCTTTCTTCGCCGCGTCGATCTGTGTGAGTAATTTGGCTTTCTCTTCATCGTCTTTGGTCATGCGCAGCTTCGCCTGAAGCTGGAGTGGCGCGATCCGCAGCTTGTTGATTTCCGCATATTCCTCGGGTGGGGTTAGGCGGGTCGTCATTTGGGCGGCTTCGAGCTTTTCTTCTTCGGAGCTTGTAAGTTTGGCGCGCCAAACTTGCTGATCTTTCCCAAAGGAGCCGACGATCGTCTTAGAGTCTTTTGGGCTCAGCGTTCCTTCAAATGTGTATTTGTCACCACTTCCGAGCTTGAAATTGACGGTGACGAGAGGGCCTTTGACGGAGACGTCGCCGACTTTGAAATTCGTGCGCGGGATGGAAAGATCAGACGTGGCGAGCTTGCCGCCTTTGTTTTCGACCTTGATGAGCGCAACACCGACTCAGCTGCCGGCGTGGTCGAGTAAGACAGGATCCAATTGCCATCGGGCAACGCGATCGCTTTGTCGTCCGCTTTCGAGGCGGAGAGGCCGGCGGCCAGGCACAGGGCCGCCACCAGACAGTAACGGGGGTTCATGAAGGCATCCTCAAGGTGGTAGGATTCGGCGCGACGACGGACCGCGGCAGCCGATATATCATCGTGGAAAGAGAGATTCTATTAAGCCAGTACGCCTTCGATCACGTCGCCCGGACTAATCGGCAACGGCCGATTGAGCGCGTCGCGGATTTCGCTCTTGGGATTTATGCCGAGAAGATGAAACATCGTGGCCGAGAGATCCTCCGGCCGGACAGGATCGTTCGCCGGATACGCCCCATTCTTGTCGGATGCGCCGAAGACATGGCCACGCTTGACGCCGCCGCCGGCCAGCAGCGCGGGGTAGCATTGCGGCCAATGATCGCGGCCGGCGATGTCGTTGATCTTCGGCGAGCCGCCCGAACTCGCCGACCCAGACGACTAGCGTCGTATCGAGCAATCCTCGACTATCGAGATCTTGCAAGAGCGTTGGCAAGGTCTGATCGGTGATGGGCAACAGGTAGTTCTTGAGGATCGGGTACATCGGCTTACCGTTGAAGCCATGCGTGTCCCAGCCCCCTTCACAGCCGCCGATTTGGGCTGCGAAATAAACGTTGACGAAGCGCGCCCCCGCCTCGACGAGCCGCCGGGCCAGGAGACAACCTTGGCCATAGGTCGTTCGGCCATAGGCCTCGCGGACCATGTCAGGCTCGGCGGAAAGGTCAAACGCTTTTTTGATGGCGGGGGAAGATAACATCGTCAGTGCGCGTTCGTAATGCGCATCGATCCCTTTCGCCTTGGCCGAGAACTCGAGCAATTCCGTCTGCTGGTCGATCATCTTCATGACCTCGCGCCGACTGGCCAGGCGCTCGGCCGAGAGATTCGCGGGCAGACTCAGCTCAGGCAGGCGAAAATCAGGTCCGTTTGGGTCCTGGCCAATGAAGAGCGGATCATGGGCTTTGCCGAGAAAACTAGCATGCTGACCGGGCGTGACCGAGCCGTCGGCGATCACATAGGGATACGAGACAAACGTCGGAATCCCCGCCCGCGCCGGAGCGAGCTTATCGACGATTGAGCCATACGCCGGAAAGAGGTCGCGCGAGTCGCGGAGGCGTTGGTCGTCGGTCGGCGGGGCGTAGCCAGTCAAGCTATAATAGCCCGCCGAATTATGGTTTTTCATCGTGTGCCGCATCGTGCGGATCACGGTCACCTTGTCCATTACGGTGGCGGTGCGCGGCAGCCGATCGCAGATCTGCAGCCCAGGCACGTTGGTGGAAATTGGCTTAAACTCGCCGCGAATCTTCTCGGGAGCCGACGGCTTCATGTCAAAGGTGTCATGATGGCTCGGCCCGCCGTACTGATGAAGGAAGATGACCGATTTGGCTTTCGCTTTGAGCGTGGTAGTAGGAGCGCCCTGCGCAACAGCGCCGGCAGGCCAAGGCCAAGCATGCCGAGGCCGCCGACTTGAATGAGATGGCGGCGGGAGAGGTTGGCCATAGTAGATCGATTCATTGCCAATTCTCTGTGCGGATGTCGGGTAAAGCTGCAAAATCGAGGTCGGATTTATCTCTCTGTCGCCTGTATTACTGAATCAGGTTTAACCAATGATCGATCACGGGATCATCCGCACTCCAGGTACCGCAAACGCGAGTCCAGGGCCGTTCGGTACTATTTTCTTGTTTTCGTTCAACTAATACGGGTATATGCATGATCCTGACTCTTAGAATATCCGTCGAATAAACGCGCTACCGCCGCAGCAGAAACTCCTTGGAGTTTATCAACGCCCAGGTGAGATCTTCGAGTGCATTTCGCCGATTGCGATCTCGTTTCATCAATTCCAGGCCTGCCTCCAATTCTTTGGCGTTAGGCGGTCGACAAAGCGCAGTCGTATATAATTCATTTACAATCTCCTCATCACCTTTCTTCGACGCCAAGAGTTTGCCGAGCCTATTGTCCGGGTCGGCCAACATGCGATTGAGCATCGGTCCGGTGATAAGCTGAAACGCTTGAGCGAGGGTCGTATCTTCCGACCGCTCGCATTCGCAACTGAGGGAGCGCAACGGCTTGCCGAAGGTCGTGAGAAACAGGTCCGTATCCGGCTTGCGTTGGCCGCGCTTTCTGCGGCCAGTGCTCACTGCGCCTGGAAGCTGGATCGCTTTCGTGCCGGCCGGCACATCATTGAATTGTAACGGCGATCCCGTAACTTGCGCGACGGCATCCAGTAGTTGCTCCGCCTGCAACGAGCGCACCAGCGAATGTGAGAAATTGGTCTCGTCATCCCGATTCGTCTCATTGGGAACATCTGATAGCTGATAAGTCGTCGAGTTGACGATTGTTTTGACCAAATGGCGCAAATCAAAATGATTCTCGCTCAAGTCGTTGGCCAGCGCGTCGAGCAAGGCTTCATTGCTCGGCGGGTTGGAATCGCGGAAATCGTCGATTGGGTCGACCAGGCCGCGGCCGAGAAGGTGGGCCCAAATGCGATTTGCCTGGGCTCTAGCGAAAAAGGGATTGCGAACGTCGGCCACCCAATCGGCCAACACTTGCAATCGGTCGGCGTTCGGCGCGACAAGCGACGGCACGCCTAGCAAACGTGGCTGCAAAATCTCCTTCGTCCGCGGGTGCAGCGTCTCGCCACTACGGTCCATGAAGATGATCTGCTCGCCGATGAATTCATGCTTGTCGAGGTTGTCCGTGCGCTTGTTTTCGACAATGCGATATTGCACCCGGCTGAAAAGGGCCGCGAAACGGTGGTAATCGTCCTGAGTCCACTTCTCGAACGGATGATTATGGCATTTGGCACATTGAAGCCGAATGCCGAGAAAGACCTGGGCCGTCGCTTCGGCGCGGGTCTCGGGCTCACGCAAAGCCCGATAATAATTCGCTTCCGGGTTGCTATAACTGCTGCCTCGGGCGGCTATCAATTCGCGCGCAAATTCATTCAAGGGCACGCGCTTGGCCAAGTTATTACGAATCCAATCGTGATAGATCGCCACGCCTTTTTTATCGAGCGCCTTTTCCTCATTCCTGAGCAAATCCGACCACTTGAGAGCCCAAAAGTCGTCGAACTCTGGCCGTTCGAGTAACTCGTTGATCAAACGCGCCCGCTTATCGGGCCGCGACTGGTTGAGGAATCGGCGCGTCTCCTCGAGTGTCGGCAGGCCGCCGATGAGGTCGAGATAGACCCGTCGCAGAAAAACGACGTCCGAGCAGCGCTCGGAGGGCTGGACTCGTAAGAGCTTTAGTTTGTCAAAGACGAGATGATCGATGTAATTTGTTTCCGCGGGAGGTTGCCAAACAAACCCTGGCCGCGCGGGTACGAACGCAAGCTGCACCGTCGCTTGCTTGTTGAGATAGCGCACGAGGATTGTCGTTTCGCCGTCGCTCTTGCGGTGTGCTATGCCTGTCGCATCGACGACCGTCAGAAGATTGGATGGATCGAACGTGGCGAGTCGCGTTACGTCACGAACCGTGCCGTCGCTGAACGTGGCCTTCACTTCGAGACGAACACTGTCCATGGGTTCGACGAGAATGGCTTGGCGCGGCGAGACTTCCAGTTTCGCCAATCGGGGCGCACCTTCGCTGTCAAAGCGTAGCCCTTCCGCGATCCAACGACGCAACAAGCTATACTCGTAAGAAGACCGCGAAAAGCGCTGACCGCCTTCATGCGGCGCGGCGCAAATCGCCTTTTGCAAGATCATGCTATCGTTGGGTCGCACAGGGTCGGTTCGGCGACCGAGGGTTCCACGACTAAGAACGGCGTAATCGAAATCGGGATCCTCACCGCGCAGCGACAACTTGAAGCCATTCTTGCCGTTCTGATTTCCATGGCACGCGCCCATATTGCAGCCAGCGCGCGAGAGGACGGCCATCACTTCGTTGCGAAAACTGACCGGAGCGGCGGAGGCATCGTTGGCCAGGGACGAAACGAATAGCAAGGCAATGATAACGCGGAAACGCATAAGCGATCTCGCATTTAGGAAGGAGCGAAAAGCGGTCGGTCAATGGCAGGCCAATCGGTGAGCAGGAGGCATCCTGAAATTTGACCATAGCCGGAGCAAGGGTGCAAAGAAAATATAGCTATGATCCGAAATTCGACAAAATGGGAACCGTGGCCGGGGTCGGTACTCCGACCCCGGTTCTCTGGAGCCGCCAAAGCCAAACCGGGGTCGGAGTACCGACCCCGGCCACGGCTGGCGATTTATTAAACCAACCTCCGATTCAGGACATCAGTCTCTCACTGCTTCGGCAACATCTTCAACGCATCCCGAAACTCCGCCGCGTTCTGGAACCGCTGCGTCCGATCGCGGTTGATCGCCTTGATCAAAAACTTGGCGGTCGCCTCATCCATTTTCGGTTTGAAATCGCGCGGGTCGCGGCCGACGGTGTTGATGTGACTCAACAGCGTTTGCAGCGACTGGGTCTTTTCCCAGGGCAGCTCGTGTGTGAACACTTCGTATGCGGTCACACCCAGCGCGAACATGTCGACCCGTAAATCCGTCGTGACGTCGCCGAATGATTTCCGGCGCGAGATAGTTCGGCGTCCCGGTGCGGTTGCCTGGCTTACAAAAATCGGCCGTGTTCGGGATCGTCAAGCCGAAGTCAATGAGCTTCACCTGATGGTCGCGCGTCACCATGACGTTGCGCGGGCAGATGTCACGATGCAAGAAGCCCTGGTTGTGCAAATACTCGATGGCGTCGGCCATTTGCGCGAGATAACTAACGCGATGGCCATTGAGCTGCTCGCTGCGGTTTTCGACCAGATAGTTGAAACTCATCCCTTCGATCAGTTCCATCACAAGGTATGGGTCACCTTCCTTGGTCAAACCATGCTCGAAGGTTTGGACGATGTTCTTGTGATGCAACAACATGCAGATCGCCCCCTCGCTCGGCTTTTTGATGCCGGGGAAGCGTGCTTCGAACTCCTTGGTTTTGACGCGATCGAGCAATTTCAAGCAAATGACGCGGCCGAGATCCCGATCGCGGGCGCACCAGACCTTGGACATGCTTCCTTGGCCCGTTCGGTTCAGCAGGTCAAAGCGCTTGGCGACATCGACACGCTTCTGCTGCTTCTTGCCGCCGGTCCCGCCGAACAAGTTGCTGAGGAAGCCCACGGTCTGCTCTCCGGGCGGTTAGATCTGTGTTTCCGTCGCTGCGACTTAATAATCACAATAATCGATGATTCGAGCCACTTCGGTGCGCAGGTCCTTGCGATGCACGATGCGATCGATAAAGCCATGCTGCAATAAAAACTCGCTGGTTTGAAATCCTTCCGGCAACTCGAGGCGAACCGTGTTCCAAATCGTCCGCTTGCCCGCGAAGCCAATGAGCGCTCCGGGCTCCGCCAACGTGATGTCCCCCTGAAAGGCGAAGCTCGCCGCCACGCCACCCATCGTCGGATTCGTCAAAATCGAGATATAAAGCCCGCCCGCCGAGTCATAGCGACCGAGAGCGGCGGAGACCTTGGCCATCTGCATGAGCGACAGGATTCCTTCCTGCATGCGGGCGCCGCCGCCTGAACCGCTGACGATTATTAACGGAAGCTGGAGCCGCGTCGCCTCTTCGATCGCCCGCGTCAACTTTTCGCCGACAACCGAGCCCATGCTTCCGGCCATAAAAGCAAAATCGGTCACCGCAAACACCACCGGGCGAGCCCGGATGAATCCCTTGCCGACGACGGCTGCGTCGTTCATGCCGGTCTTGGCTTGTTCGACCGCAAGCCGTTCGGAGTAACGCACCCGGTCCGTAAACTCGAGCGGATCGCAAGGCTGCAGATCGGTGAACCATTCCTCGAAGCTATGTTCGTCGAGCAACTGTACAATTCGCTCACTGGCCCGGACATGAAAATGGTAATCGCAAGCCGGTTCCGGGCAGGTTTTTAGATTGCTGTCGACGTCCTTGCGGAACACCGTCGCGCTACACTTCGCGCACCGAATCCACAGACCTTCCGGCACCCCACGCTTCGGCTTTTTGTCGTTCGGCGTCATCCCGTCTCGATTCTCGCTCCCGGCCGCTCGATGAGGCATTTGCATAGATCTAAGTGTATCACATGACGCGAAAATGAGGGAGGCGAGGTCACGGAGGATCCGGCACGCCAAGGTCCGGTTCGTTCGGTGGGTCGAGACGCTTTGGAGCGGGTTGACGGCGCATATCCGGATTCCAGAGACGAATCCCGACGTCCAAACCCGGACGTTGACCCGTAACATCGAGGTCGCCTTCATTGTCAACGCGATCCGCGCCCACCGAGTAAACGATTACGCCATCGGCAACTTTGCGATACTTAAGCGGCTGACCGACATAGGGATCGAGCGGCATCGCTTCGAGCTGCTTCCCCTTGAGTTGATCCAATGAGTCGGGCCAATGTCCGTCATGGGCGATCCTATATCGCTCGACTGCTAGTGCAACGATCGTCGAGCGTATTAGGGCAAGTTGACGCTGCTTCGACTCTGATACCTTGACTAAAGCTGGGCCAACCAAGGTAGCGAGGTTTGGCTTCGCCAAAGCGCGAGTAGCGGCATCAAAAGCCTGAAGATGCGCCCTCTGCTCAGACTCCGGTTGTGAGATAGCATGCTCATACTGGTCCATTTGGCGGAACATTTCCGCGTGTTGGTAGCGTAGCCAAGGTATTGTGAAAAAGTCTGGAATCCCAGTATAGTGAGCTAGGTCCCACCCTTTGCGGTCTTCGACCGGGATCTGTCCGTTCTCAAGCGCCTCGAATGACTGGTGCTGTGCCGCTCGTTCTCCGCGGGCGATGATAAGGAGAGACGGATGTTTTTCCTCGGCTTCCAATAATCTTTGCAGGCTTGCCAGGTCTTGATCGGTGAGTTGCCCTTGAGCGAGAACACGCTCGACCAAATTACAACTGACTGAGTCGTTGGCAATCCGAACGAACTGGGCTATCATCAGTGGCTCATCCCCGATAGATCTACCGGCATTGATGCAGGCACGGCAAGATTCGATCGCTTGGTGCATCTCCTCGCTTTGCAAGCGCTGCCAGCAGTCGAATTTCATCAACTCGCGCACGTGGCCAGTCTTGTAAACGTGGTCAAGTGGCGTTGCAACTGGAATCGCATGATATTGGATTGGATACCGGCCGTTCGGTTTATCGACCAATGTGCGAGCTAGCGTAACGGCGTCCTTGCGGCGATCGAGTTCGTTCGTCAGAAGCTCATGCTGCTCCTTCGTCATTAATTCATTCGTTGTGAGGTAGTCCAAAAAGCATGACGTTCGCGTCTCCTCGAATTCAGCGGAGGGCCAGCTTGAACCCAAGTTACTACAGACGCGCTGCACTACGAGCGCACCGTTGTCATTGTCGGCGATTTTCGCCCGCGCTGCTTCAAGGTCTTGCAAGCGCCAGCTAACAGTCTTTTGATCCTGAGCGGCGATGGCTTGAGCCAAGCGGCTGTACGATTCATTTCGATACCCAAGAAACCAACCGCCCGCGATGAGGCCAAGGATCAACGAAGCGAGAAGTAGCCATTTTACGGCCGTCCATAGACTGCTCGTTAGGACTCGCATTTGATCTCTCCTGGCACCGAGGAATGCTCGCGTAAATCGTTCAACGAAGTCGCTCTTGTTCGCATGAAAAAACGCAACCCGCTCCAGGGAACGGGTTGCGTTGTCCTTCGTCACGGCACCGTCAGCTTCACCGTCTCCGGAATCAGACAGGTGCTCTTGCTGCACGCCTGCACTTCGACCGAAATATCGAGCTTCTCGGTGTCGCCTGGCTTGCGCTTGACGATTGCTTTGATCGAAACTTTGTCTTCATAAACCTTATAATCCCCGACTGTCTTATCTTTGAAAAGCGTCCCTTCGGGATATTCGATCTTCAGCACCTCCGGCTTGCCCTTACCGGTGATTTTGACGACCGTTTGGGCATCGACGAGATCGTTGACGCCGACGGGGTTCGCGTAAAAGTGCCAATCTTTATCGATCGTCATCGTGATCGTGATGGTCTGCTTGCCATCCTTGTCGGCCTTGTCGGCGGTGGCTTCGATCTTGGCTTTGGAGCCAGATTTCTTGGCCTGGGCCTCGGCTCGATGTGATGCGAAACCGCAAAATAGTCCCAGCATTAGAAAAAAGCCCAGGTTTCGCCACGAATTAAAGGACATCTAAGACCCTCCTTACGGTATGTGCCAAGTTCATCGTTAGAGCGAGATTTCGCCAAGAGCATCCGCGAACCGATCGATCTCTGCCTCGGTGTTGAACGGCCCCGGGCTCACGCGCACCAGGCCGTCGGGAAACGAGCCGAGTGCCTTGTGAATGTATGGCGCACAATGCAGGCCCGGTCGTATGGCGATTTGAAATGCCTCGTCGAGTATGCCACCGAGTTCCGCGGCCGCGATCGAATCGTGCTTGAAACTGAGGGTGCCGACACGGCGCGAGTGATCGCGATGGCCGACGACCTTGACTTGCGGCATCTCATCGAGCCGACGCCAGAGCCGTTCCGTCAGCGAAATCTCATGATGATGGATCGACTCCAGGCCTTTGTCCACGACAAAGCGAATCCCATCGGCCAAGCCGGCCACGCCGAGGACGTTGGGCGTGCCGCCTTCGAGGAAAAAGGGCAGCTGGACGGGCTGCGTTTCGTCGGCGGAATTGCCGCCGGTGCCGCCCTCGCGCCAAGCTCGAACTTTCGTGCGTGGACCGACATAAAGCAAGCCCGTTCCCGTCGGACCAAACAGCCCCTTGTGCCCCGGAAGGGCCAACAAATCGATGTTCATGACCCGGACGTCGATCGGCAAGACGCCAGCGGTCTGAGCGCCGTCGACCAGAAAGAGCAAATCGTGGTCGCGCGCGACTTGGCCAATTTCCGTGATCGGCTGCACGGTTCCCGTCACATTGCTGGCATGAGTGATGGCGACCAAGCGCGTGCGCGGCTTGAGGGCCTGTCGCACCTGGTCCGGATCGATCGTGCCCGTTTCGTCGGCGGCTAGACGAGTCAACTCAATGCGACCGGCCAGCTCGAGGGCGCGCAACGGTCGGCTGACGCTGTTATGTTCGAGGTTCGTCGTGATGACATGGTCGCCATCGCTCAAAACGCCTTTGAAAGCGATGTTGAGCGCGTCGGTGCAGTTAAGCGTAAAAATGAATCGCTCAGGCCCCTGCCCATGAAAAAGCTGATTGAGCAGATGGCGTGTATCGTCGAGCGCATGTTCAGCGGCGAGGGCCATGCGATGACCGGCACGTCCAGGGTTGGCAAGACTCGTTCGCGCAAACGAGTCCAGGGCCTGATAAACGCTTTCCGGCTTCGGATAGCTCGTGGCGGCGTTATCCAGGTAAAGGACGGCCTCTCCCTTGGATTGATCGACTTTCGGCATCGTCATCTCCGTCATCCCGCCGTTCGCCTCGTGGCCCACCAAGGATAGCAGATCGAGGCACCGGCATCAAAGGGCTCGTCTCGTTTCCGAGGCAGCCCCGGGCGTAACCAAATTCTCTGGGGGTGAACATAGGCTTCAGCCGCCCAGGGCGTTGCCCTGGGCTAACGTATGCCGCCCTTTCAGGGCTTAATGCGGTCGATCTAGAACATTCATGCCATTTGGGGCGCCCAGTCTTAAGCCCTGAAAGGGCGGCATATCGTAGCCCAGGGCAACGCCCTGGGAGCCAGAGAACTGACCAATTCATATAACACTTGGATTATACAGCTGCGTCTTCAGCTGGGACCGATTTGACGTACGCGTTCGATAAACGTCATGAAACGGCGTAGTTTGCGGCAGTTCAAAGGAGTATGAGCGGATGGCAGAAGAAACGAAAGCAACCAATATCACCTGGCATGAAGGCCATGTCGACCGCGCTGCGCGTGCCGCATTGCTGAAACAAAAAGGGGCGACACTCTGGTTCACGGGGCTGTCCGGATCGGGAAAGAGCACGATCGCTTTCACGTTGGAACACGCCTTGGTCCAGCTCGGCCGCCTGGCTTATGTCCTCGACGGCGACAACATCCGCCACGGCCTCAACAAGAACCTAGGCTTCTCGGCCGCGGACCGTGAAGAGAACATTCGCCGCATCGGCGAAGTGGCGAAACTCTTTGCCGACTGCGGAGTTGTGACTATGACCAGCTTCATCAGCCCGTATCGCAAAGATCGGGACTTGGTCCGAGCCATGCACGTCGAAGCAGGCGTACCGTTCGTTGAAATCTACCTGGCCACGCCGATCGAGACCTGCGAAAAGCGCGATCCCAAGGGGCTCTACAAAAAAGCCCGTGCTGGCCAGCTCAAAGGATTCACGGGTATTGACGATCCCTACGAGGCGCCGACGGCACCCGAAGTCACAATCGACGCCACTTCGACGACCCCTCAGCAAGCAGCTCTGCTCCTGATCGATTACATGACGAAACAGGGGCATTTAGGGCGTTAGAACCACGTGGGAGATCTGAAACGGTCCCCTTCTTATTTTCGCTCTCCCACCTACCTCACCTAACCGTTGCAGGCCGTCATTGATTCCTCTGAAATATGAATTTTTGCTGCGGGGGTGCCTGGGAGAGCGTTGACACCCCCTCGCGGGAATCGTAGACTTGGCCCGACGACTGAAAGAAAAGTTGTTATTTAAGTGGTTACGTCTCAAGGGGTTGCCCGCACAGGCGCCCCAATCGTTGCGACTCGCGGATCCGAATTATCTGGAACAATCGGGTAAGTCATGACCCCTCGTCTTCCTTCAAGCTGCCTGCCTCGACCTTCCGAGGGGTTTTACACCTCGGAACTGCCCATGCCGGAACGCTGGCCGCTGATGACCTTCATGCCGACCGGTTATGAGCCGAACTATCCGTATCCGCTCCTCGTGTTCCTTCACGGGCATGGCGGGAGCGAGGAACAGGTTCTGCGCCTCGCGCCAAGCCTGAGCCGGCGCAATTACATTTGCATCGCGCTTCGAGGCCCGCACCTTTCCGAGCCCAAACCGGATGGCTCGCGGGGCTTTAGCTGGGGCGACGCGGCCAACGATTCGCAGGTCGAAGAATACGTTTTGAACGCCATCAAAGCGACCCGGCGACAATACCACGTCCATTCGGAGCGGATCTACCTGGCCGGATTTTGCGAAGGCGCCACCCTCGCTTACACCTTGGGCCTGACATATCCCGAAAAGTTCGCGGGAGTCGTCTCGCTCAACGGCTGTATGCCACGACACGGCGGCCCGTTGTTGCGTCTGCCCGACGTTCGCAGTCTTCGCGTCATGATCGGCCACGGCATCGCCAACTCCGTCGTGCCGCTGTCGATGGCTCGAAGTGATTATCGCCTGCTTTATACCGCCGGCCTCGACGTGCAAATGCAGACGTATCCGACTACCAATCGCATTCAACCCGCCATGCTGCGCGACATCGACCGCTGGGTTCAAGGCCGTATCAACGACGAAGATGTGGCCCTTATGGCGTAGTTCATTTCCTTATATAGCCCCGGCCTTGGCCGGGGTAAAACCAAAACCCCGGCCTTGGCCGGGGTAAAACCAAAACCCCGGCCAAGGCCGGGGCCATATAAAATTGCCTCACAAGATAAATCGGCTCAAATCTTCCTTCTGCAACACATCGTTCAATCGCTGCCTCACATAGGCCCCATCGATCACGACGTTCTTTTCTTTCCGATCCGGCCCTTCAAAACTGATCTCTTCGACCACGCGCTCCAGGATTGTGCTCAGCCGGCGAGCGCCGATGTTTTGCGTCGTTCGATTGATCTCGAAGGCGATATCCGCGATCGCTTCGATGCCATCGTCGGTAAAGTTAAGCGTCACGCCTTCCGTGGCCAACAGTTCGGCATATTGCCGTGTCAGCGAATGCTTCGGCTCGGTGAGGATGCGCAGAAAATCTTCCTTTTTCAGATCCGTTAACTCCACTCGGATCGGAAAGCGCCCCTGGAGTTCCGGCATCAGGTCCGATGGCTTCGAGAAATGAAACGCCCCCGCCGCGATGAACAGGATATGGTCTGTGCGCACCGGCCCATGCCGTGTGTTGACCGTAGTACCCTCGACCACGGGCAGCAGGTCGCGTTGCACACCCTGCCGGGAAACATCGGGCCCATGCGACGACTGCGGCCCACAGATTTTGTCGATCTCGTCGAGGAAGATCATGCCGGCGTTTTCGGCCAGGGCGATGGCCTTCTCCGAAACAATCTGGCGGTCGATGAGGGCATCGGTTTCTTGCTCGAGCAGGATGCGCCGCGCTTCCTTGATCGTGACCTGTTTCTGCTGTGCTTGCTTGGGCATGATCTTTTCAAACATATTTTGAAAATCGACGTCCATCTGCTCCATGCCGAGGTTGGAGAAGATCTGGACGGGCACCTGGCGTGCTTCGACGTTCAACTCGACTGACTTGTCTTCCAGGTCGCCAGCCTCCAGGCGTGCCTTCATCTTTTCGCGGCTGCGTTGTTGCCGTTCGTTTTCCTCGGCGTTTTCTGGATCCCAAGTGCCGGACTTGGGCAGCAAGAGATCGAGCAGCCGTTCGTTGACGCGATCCTTGGCTTTCGTTTCAACCGTGCGGCGTTGTTCCTGGCGAACCAAACCGACCGCAATGTCTGTCAGGTCGCGGATCATGCTTTCGACGTCTCGGCCGTGGTAGCCGACTTCTGTATACTTCGTCGCCTCAATTTTTAGAAACGGCGCACCGACCAGCTGCGCCAGACGGCGGGCGATTTCTGTTTTGCCTACGCCGGTGGGCCCAATTAGGATGATATTTTTCGGGCTCACATCCTTCCGCAGCTCGGCCGGCAGCTGTTGGCGGCGCCAGCGATTGCGAATTGCGACCGATACGGCCCGTTTCGCCGCGTCCTGGCCGACGATGTAACGATCGAGTTCTTCCACGATCTGACGGGGAGTCAGGTCTGCCACGATATAGCTCCTAAAAGTCCGTAGTCAGTCGCCAGTAGTCCGTAGCAATGTCGTTCATTGGTTAAATGCCATCTTGTGTCATGAAAGTTTTTGCTACGGACTACGGGCCACGGGCTACGGACTACAGACTGTTAAATTTCTTCCACCACAATGTTACGATTGGTATAGATGCACAAATCGGCCGCGATTTCCAGGGCTGTGCGAACGATCTGGGCAGCGGTGAGATTGGAATGTGCAATAAGGGCTCGCGCCGCGGCTTGGGCGAAGCCGCCGCCGGAGCCGATGGCGGCGATGCCGTCGCTTGGCTGGATTACATCGCCGGTTCCGCTGACAATCAAAAGGGAATCTCGATCGAGCGCGATAAGCATGGCTTCCAACCGGCGCAGGTTGCGATCCATGCGCCAATCCTTGGCGAGTTCAGTCGCGGCGCGCGGCACGTTGCCTTGAAAATCTTTGAGCTTCGCTTCAAAGCGCTCCAAGAGAGCGAACGCATCGGCACTCGAGCCTGCGAAGCCGGTGAGGACTTTGCCGCTAAGCATGCGCCGAATCTTTTGCGCGTCCGCCTTCATCACCTGATTGCCGAGGGTCACCTGGCCATCGCCTCCGATGGCGACCGATCCCTTATGGCGAACGGCCAAAATCGTCGTCGAACGCATGCGCTGCACGAAGTCCTCCTTCCGAATACACCAGCTCGCCCCCAAATCGATGTGGGCCAGGCGCTAACCATTTTAGCAGGACGCCCGGCGCGCCCTTTCCCGCTGAGAATCGTATAGCCATAATAATAAGGGAATCGCAGCGGCGAATAACAGAGTAGAGAAAACCTTTTCGCGGGAGTCACTCCTATGACGCGGTCCTTGACCAGGTGGCTGACACCAGCGCTTGTCGGTCTAATGCTTAGCCATGTAGCAGTTTACGCTGATAAGATACCGACGGCGGCGGTTCCCGTGCGCGACGACGCGGGCATGTTTAGTGCCGAGGCATTAGAAAAAGCGAATCGGCTCCTCGATGAGTTGCATCGAAAAACGGGTCGCTATTTTGTGATCGAGACGGAAGCGAAATCCCCGGTCGACGACCGGGCCAAGTTAGGCGCGTTCGCGCGGGATCGCTTTAAGGAAGAGCACCATAACGGCCTGTACCTGCTGATTGTTAAAGACAAAGGCTGGTTTGCAACGCGCGTCGGAACGCAAACGGGTCGCGTTTTTTCCGAGTCCAACGAGAAAAAACTCGATCAGATCATCCATGACAACTTCGTAAAAAAGACACCCGAAGCGTTTGACCAAGGGTTGATTGAAGCGATTACCTACGTGAAAAACACGCTTCCTCCCGCTCCGGTCGAAACCAGGACGACCACGACCAAGAACGAAGCCAGGAACTCCGATGGCAACTGGGTTTGGTGGATTCTCATCGGCCTGCTCGGCTTCATCGGTCTTTGGCTCTTGCTCGGTATCATCAGGGCGATGAGCGCTCCCCGCGTGATTGGCGGCCCCGCCGGGTATGGCGGTGCGCCTGCTTACGGTGGCGGTTACGGAGGAGGCGGTGGCGGCGGTGGATTTTTCTCGTCGTTGCTCGGCGGCATGTTCGGAGCGACAGCCGGCATGTGGATGTACAATTCGATGTTCGGCGGCCAGGCTCATGCGGGTGGTTGGGGCAATAGTTCGTCCGGCATGGGCGGCGGCGACGGCGGAATTGGCACCGACACAGACTCGACGGGCAGCACCGGTGACTTCGGCGGTGATGATGCTGGCGGCGGTGGCGGAGGCGATTTTGGTGGAGGCGGCGGTGACTTTGGCGGCGGGGGTGATTTCGGCGGCGGTGGTGACTTCGGTGGTGGAGGTGGTGGCGATTTCGGCGGCGGCGGGGGTGGCGATTTCGGCGGCGGAGGTGGCGGGGATTTCTAACTGTCAATAATATAGAGCCGTTCCGAATGCTTCGGGACGGCTTTTTTCTTCTAGGCACCAGGAGACGTGGGATGCGAACACTTCCTTTCGCGCTCTTGATTATCGTGCTATTGTGCGGAGCGGAACCGCTCCCCTCCCCGACGCGGACGGTGCGCGATGAAGCAAAAATTCTGAGTGCTGAGACCAAGGAAAAAGCCCAGCAACGACTCGACGCCATTTCGGAGCGCTTCAAACTCAACGTTCTCATCGACACCGTGCCCCAGGCGCCTGACGGTCTGCGCGCTCGTTTGAAAAACCTTTCGGCATCGCGTGTGACAGCGCTCATGAAATCGTGGGCCCAAGAGCGCGCAGCGTTAGCCGAACTCGACGGTATCTATGTGCTGATCTGCATGGATCCGAAAGACATTCGGGTCGTAGATTGGCCGAAGGACAAAGCCTACTTTTCCGAACGCGAATGCGACGCGCTGCGCCGACCCTTTCTCGAACGAAAGGTCAATGTCGACAAGGCCGTTTTGAGTCTACTGGACAAGCTCGAAGCCAAGCTAAATCAACTGTTTCCGTCCGAGACGGCCGGTTTTGCTGTCAATGGCGGACTGGTACTCGTCGGCATAATTCTCGGCATTCTTTTGTTGTGGATCGTTCTCGGCCTCATTCTGAGCCGATTGGAGCGAAAATCAGAAAAACGATATCAGGGGCTTATGCCGGGCGTCCTCGGCGGAATGTTTGGGACAGTCGCCGGCTATTGGATTTACGACAAGTTCTTGGCCGAGAAGGCGGCGGAGCTGCCGTCCCCTGAGGCCGAGATGCCTACGTCCTTGCAAGATACCATGAAGGAGCAGGTGCCTTCATGATCGTGAGCGATTGTCACTTCTGCAAATTGCTGCCGGGCCTTGAGGAGCCGGCGAATTCCGAGGTTGTCTGGCGCTTTCCTCGGAGTATCGCGATCCTTGGCCGTTGGCAGTATTATCATGGCTATTGTGTCTTGATCGTGCGCGAACATGCGAGCGAACTGAGTCAATTAGAACTCGCGGCGCGGCGCGATTATCTCGAAGAAATGTGTTGTCTCGCGCGCGCTATCGAGGTGGCCTTTCAGCCGCACAAATTGAATTACGAAGCCCTCGGAAATCAGGTGGCCCACCTTCATTGGCACATTTTCCCGCGCTATTTGGACGATCCCGCCCGGCTCAATCCTGTTTGGCTAGCACTGGATGCCGCCGACCGCGACGCTGATTTGCGCCATAAAATGGAGACAGGCCCAAGCGAGCGCGTCGTGACGATCGCTCGCTTGCAACGAACCCTCACCGAGCTGGACGCACCCCGCGCATGACCTCTCCCCTCCGTATCGGCACCCGCGGCAGTCCATTACGCGCTGTGGCAAGCGAATCACATCGCCGATCGACTGCGCACCATCCTCGCGCCGAGGGCCGTCGAACTAATTCTGATCGAAACGCTGGGCGATCAAGTTCGAGATCGCGCCCTCTCCGCGATCGGCGGCGATGGATTGTTTACAAAAGAGATCCAGAATGCGCTATTAGCCGAGGCCGTCGATGTCGCGGTTCACAGCCTTAAAGACCTGCCCACCACGAAGATCGAGGGGCTCATCCTCGCCGCCGTGCCCGAGCGCGGCCCGACCTTTGACGTTTTTGTCTCCCGGCGTTTCCCGCGCTTCGACGATCTGCCCCCCGGAGCCGTGCTGGCGACGAGCAGCCTGCGGCGGCGTGCCCAGGTTCTCCATCATCGGCCCGACCTCAAACTGATCGACATCCGTGGCAACGTCGATACGCGCCTACGGAAGCTCGACGAACAAGGGCTAGACGGCATCCTTCTCGCTCAAGCGGGGCTGGTCCGTCTCGGCCGCGCTGCCGAAATTACTGAAATTCTCGATGCCGCTTGGATGCTGCCCGCCGTGGGACAGGGAGCGCTCGGTTTGGAATGCCGCATCGCTGACACGGATACTCACACTCTGCTGCAACATCTGAACGACCGATCAACCTATAGAGCGGTGTTGGCCGAGCGCGCTCTCTTACGCGGCCTGGGCGGCGGTTGCCAGGTACCGATTGGGGCGAATACGCGCATTGCAGGCGAACACCTTGTCTTGCAAGGCGTCGTGCTGCCGCCGGATGGGTCCAGCCGTGTCGCCTCGTCTCTGGATGGTCCAGCATCTGAATCGGAAGACGTCGGCAAGCGGCTGGCCGAGATACTCTGGAAACAAGGAGCGCGCCAATTGCTGGACCAGGGACATAATTGACACAATAGAGACCCGAGTGCTCCGTCCAGACTAAAATCACGGGTGCCACAGACATTCCTGTCTGTGCGGGAACCGACGAACGTGCCTTTTGCTGCACAGACAGGAATGTCTGTGCCACCCGTAAATCTACCCTAGACGGGGCACTAGTATGTTCTCATGGCAGAGCTTGCTGCAACTGCCGACGGATTGCGTTTCCGACCAAGCGTTCGTCAGCTGGTTTCAAACAATCGCGGACGTCCTCTTGCGATCGAGCCGCCTTGTCATCAACGGCGCTTCCCATCGATTGACCGAAGTCGAGTTTTACTACCACAGCGCGACGCATCCTGATCCCTTCTCGCATCGTCATTCTTTGGGGAAACAGATCGGCCGCTGGTATCTCCACCGCTCGGGCGAAGGTCTGCGGAACGGTAATTACAAAGGCCTGGATGTTACCTTCGGCAACGAATCCGCTTTCGGCGGCATCCTCTTTCGGAGCCTTGAAACACCAGAAAACACGTTGATCGACGGCCCCTCGCTACTCGTCGATTACATCATGAAGCAAACGCGCATCGATTCGGTTCGCGATCTCAATAGCCGACTTCTGCCGCACCTGGCTTGGAACGACCAAGGCCCGATTTATTTGCAGTGGAACGAGCGCAACGACGCGTTGCGCATCTGGCAATCGAGCCGAATCGGCATGTCGCTCAAGAGAAACGACCATCCCGAAGCGCGCCTCAGTTATTTCTTCAAACGCTATCGCTTCCTGACCGAGCCCCGACGCATTCGCAAGGGAAGGCTGAGTCTCTGCCTGAACCTGCTCAAGGACGGCTTGCGTCCGGAAGAGATCAAAGTGTTGACCGGATGTCCGTTGCGCAGTTTGCATCAATACCAGGCGAACATCGAGACAGGCAAAGGGCGGCGCGAGCCGATGCGCTTTCTTGGAAGAGAATTAAATCCAAGAGAGATCTGTGAACTGTATGGCACGTGGGCCATTTCATCCGGCGCTGAGCAGTCCGCGCAGTAGAGGCTTCAATCGAGCCATCGCTTTGCCGCGATGACTGAGGGCGTGCTTCACACGAGCGCTCAACTCGCCAAAGGTGCGATGATATTCAGGAATACAGAAGAGAGGATCGTAGCCGAAGCCGCCATCGCCGCGCGGCTCGCGCAGGATGACACCGTTGCAACGCCCTTCGACGACCGCGCGAACCTCGCCGGTTGGATCCGCGAGCGCAGCCGTGCAGACATAGTAGGCGGCTCGTCGATCGTCTGGGAAAGGATCCAATTCCGCAAGGAGCCGCCGATTGTTCGCCGCATCGTCGCCATGCGTTCCCGCATAGCGCGCCGAGTAGACCCCTGGCCGACCGTTCAAAGCCGGCACCGCCAGTCCACTATCTTCGCCGAGTACCCAGCGGTTTAGATACTTTGCCGTCTCCGTCGCTTTCTTCCGCGCGTTCGCTTCAAAGGTCGCGCCATCTTCGACGACCTCCGGCGCATCGGGGAATTGCGTCAGGTCAAGTAATTCGAGACCGTCGCCACCTAAGATCTCCATTAGCTCTTGTCGCTTTTTGCGATTGTGGGTGCCGAGAACTAGGGTTGGCATCGTTTTGTCTCACTCGATCCAAGCAAATCGTGCATCGCAATGCTAGCGAACTCTTCGGTTGAAAACGCGGCGGGATCCGCGTTGGGTCCGACGATGTCATTCAATGGGATCACTTCGACGCCGTCCGTCAGTTGATAACGCTGGTCCCCGGGATAGACGACAATGAGGCGATCAAGCTTCAGGTCATTGAGGGCGGTCCGCATGGAGGTCGTCAAGTCAGGCGCGTCCTTGCGTTTGCATTCGACCCCGACGCGACGGCCATTTTTGAACAAAACCAAGTCGATTTCAGCGCCTTGATGCGTGGCCCAAAAATAGGCTTCGTCAGGCTCGAGAGCCTTTAGCACTTCTTCGATCGCGAAGCCTTCCCAGGAGGCTCCGACTTTAGGGTGGAGATCCAGGTCGCGGCGGTTCGAGATGCCCAGGAGTGAATGCAACAAGCCGCTGTCGCGAACGAACACTTTTGGTGCTTTGACCTGGCGCTTACCAAGATTCTCAAACCACGGCGGTAGCTGACGGAGCATGTAAACATCGGTCAATAGATCGAGGTAGCGGCGTACCGTCGATTCACTTACCGCCAAAGCGCGGGCCAGCTCGGCTCCGTTCCACGTTTGCACATGATAATGAGCCACCATGCTCCAAAACCGTCGCAGGGCTGTCGCAGGAATTTGAATACCGAGGCGCGGAATGTCTCGCTCGAGGAACGTTTGCAAAAACTGCCGCCGCCAAACAGCTGAGTCGCTTTCGCTCTTGGCCGTATAGGCTAGCGGGAATCCGCCTCGTAGCCAAAGCCGATCCTGAGCGCCGGGTTTGAGGTCCTTCAGCCGAAAGCCCTCTAAAATCACAATTTCTAATCGGCCGGCCAACGTTTCCGACGATTGGCTGAGCAGATCGGGCGCTGCACTTCCGAGAATGAGAAACCGTGCCGGTAGCGGCTTACGGTCAGCCAAGACTCGTAACACGGGGAACAACTCGGGGCGACGCTGAATCTCATCGATCACGACAAGGCCCTTGAGTGGCTTGAGGGCCAGGTTCGGCTCGGCCAGACGGGCCACGCTCTGGGGATCTTCGAGGTCGAAGTAGTTTATCGAACTGGGAGTGACAAATTGACGTGCTAAGGTCGTCTTGCCACATTGCCGGGGACCCAGCAGCGCCACGATACGACTGCGTTGGAGCGCCGTTCGCACCAGGTGTATATCCGTTTCACGGTCGATCATAGCCCAATGATACACCATGAAATTCCGTCAGACCATGACAGAATTTCATGGTGACCATTGGCCTGCTTATCTTAGCATCGGCCCCTCTACCCGCCCGCGATCGCCCCTACGACCCATAGCGGCTCATCACCCGATGCCACGGCTGCCGGCAGCGGTGCATCGGGCGATTCATGCGACAGGTCCTCCTCGCAGGCGAAGAACCGCAACATCGGGCGACGTTTTTTGGATTCGTGATCGCGGATAGTGCCACATAGCACTGGATAGCGGGTTTCAAGCACGTCAAGTACCGTGCGCTGAGTGACCGGCCCGGACACGTCGAGCTGAACTTCACCGCCAACCTTCGCCAATGTTCGGAGATGGGTCGGCAATATCACGCGGATCATGGCAGCGTTTGGACCTCAACGGATAAGACGGCCGGCAAGTCGCGGACAATGGCGGTCCAATGATCGCCAGCATCGGGCGACATATAGACCTGGCCGCCGGTGGTGCCGAAGTAGATGCCACACGAATCCAGAGAGTCGACCGACATGGCGTCGCGCAGCACGTTGACATAACAATTGCTTTGCGGCAACCCTTGCGTGAGTTCCTGCCACTCATTGCCGCCCGTGCGACTACGGTAGACGCGGAGCTTGCCTTCGGGGGGATAATGCTCCGAGTCGCTCTTGATCGGGACGACGTAAACCGTGTCGGGCTCGTGGGCGTGAACTTCGATTGGGAAACCAAAATCCGTCGGCAAATTGCCGCTCACTTCGTGCCATGATTCGCCGGCGTCGTCGGTTCGCATGACATCCCAATGCTTCTGCATGAAAAGCACGTTTGGGCGCGACCGGTGCATCGCGATGCGATGGACGCAATGGCCGACCTCGGCTGTCGGATCGGGAATGTACTGCGAATGGAGGCCTTTATTGATCGGTCGCCAGGTCTTGCCGGCATCGTCGGTGCGAAACGCACCCGCGGCCGAGATGGCGATATAGATCCGGTCGGGATTGGTCGAATCGAGCAAGATCGTATGCAGTCCCATGCCTCCGGCGCCCGGTTGCCAGCGCGAGCCGGAGCCATGGCCCCGAAGGCCCGCAAGCTCATGCCAGGTCTGGCCCGCGTCGGTCGAACGAAATAAGGCAGCGTCTTCGACGCCGGCGAAAACCGTGTCCGGATCGGTAAGCGACGGCTCGAGATGCCAAACGCGCTTGAATTCCCAAGGATGAGGCGTGCCGTCGTACCACATATGGGTGCCGGGCACGCCGTCGTAGGCGAACTTATTGCCGACAGCCTCCCAGGTCTTACCGCCGTCGTTTGAGCACTCGATCAATTGGCCGAACCAACCGCTGGTCTGTGATGCGTAAATTCGATTCGGATCGACCGGGGAGCCTTTGAGATGGTAAATCTCCCAACCACCGAAGTGCGGGCCGGCGACGTCCCAGCGCTCACGCTTGCCGTCCGACTCTAAGATAAACGCGCCCTTTTTTGTGCCGACCAAAACGCGGACGTGGCTCATCCTTTCCTCCCTGCTTTTAATTCACGGCCGTGCAAGCTTGCCGTTATTTTCGTAGCGGCAGCAACGCTCGCAGCCTGGGACATTGACACCAAAGGCCCGCCCAAACGATGACGCCCAGAACGACCGGGGGAATAAAGCCATCGTGGATGCGCACGTGCGTTGCAATCGCGCCGCCAAGATAACCAGTTAGAAGTATGGCGCCTAGGATAGCCGTCTGCGGAATCAAATACAAAACGACACAAAGAATCTCTACTATCCCGATATTCGTGATGACAGTTTCGTCCCAGCCGAGCTTGGCAAGTTCGTCCAAAAAACCAGCCGGTTTGACAAATTTCATGATGGCGCTCATCAGCATTGCCAATGAGACGAGAACGCTCAAAACGCGGCCCGTCCACATCAGGACGCTCGAAGTCGCCGGCGATTGACCTTGTGGCTGCATAGACTCATTCCTTCCCGCGTTAAAAAACCGATCAAATTCTAAACAATTCAGATCATCGCATCTACTATCGCGAAGCCGTCTTTTCCGCGATGGCTTTTATCGAAGCAAGTCCCTTTTCGAAATCGCCGCCCACCATCTTGTCCATATTCATCAACATACTGAACGCCTTACCCATTAAGCCGTTCCTGCCGGTCATGATCCAGCTGACCAGCGTCTTACCATCTTCAGGCTTGAAAGTGAACTCGACATCGTTGGTCGCTGAGAATGGTCGGACAAATTGCAGCTGAATCTTGATGAGTTGGTACGGCTGGCTGTCAATGATCGTCATTCGGCCTTCGCCCGCTTTGCTGTCGCCCGACCAGCTGTAAATCGCGCCGGTCCCTGCCGACGGCCCTTCGTAGGTCTGCTTCATGGCTGGATCGAGTTTCGCCCAGGGGGACCAGTCATCCCAGGCATGAAGGTCATTGACCAACCCGAAAACCTCCGCCGGCGGGGCCGAAATTGTAGCCGAGCGCGCTATACGGAAATCCGTTGGCTGCATCGCCACGACAATGACCAAGACAGCGATAATCACGGCTATGGCAATGAGAATACCGATCAGAATAGGCATCTTGCTCTCAATTCAGTAAAGGTTAGGGGAAAAGTTTTGCTCTCGTTTGGCCATTCGATCCGTTCGCGGTATCTTGAACTAAAGTATTCCCTAATATCCCGAGTCAAAAATTCAATTAGAGGTTTGCGAGTCGTGGCCGGGGTCGGTATTCCGACGCCGGTTGTCTAAAGCGCCTTGGGCGATTCCGGGGTCGGAGTACCGACCCCGGCCACGGATCCGTTCGCGGCATCTTGATCTAAAGAATCGCGTAGCACCATTCAGAAAGTAAGTTAGCCAATTAGAGATTCTCGATGGCAAGTCGGTCGCACAAGCCGTTCTATAGGCAAATGTACCTTCAGGTGCTTGTCGCGATCATCCTCGGCGCGGCACTTGGACATTTTTATCCTTCCGTGGCGACGACGCTAAAACCATTGGGCGACGGGTTTATCAAGCTTGTCAAGATGATGCTCGCTCCGATCATCTTCACGACGGTGGTCGTCGGCATGGGTAAAGCCGGCGACATGAAAAAAGTCGGCCGCGTCGGCCTCAAGGCCCTGGTTTACTTCGAGATCGTCAGCACGCTGGCATTGGTTATTGGCCTGCTTGTCGTTAACCTCGTTGGGCCCGGGATCGGCCTTCATGCCGATGTCAGCAAGCTTGATACGAAGGCGATCAGCAACTACACCGACAAGGCGCAAGCCAAATCCGCGGTCGAGCGGATATTACATATCATCCCCGACTCGGTGATCGGCGCATTCGCCGGCGGCGACATTTTGCAGGTCCTGCTGATTTCGGTGCTATTTGGAGTTGCTTTATGCCGTTGCGGAGCCCGGGGCAAGCCTTTGCTGGCGAGCCTCGATCAACTTTCCCATATCTTCTTCGATATAGTCACGCTCATCATGAAGCTGGCTCCGATTGGAGCTTTTGGAGCGATGGCGTTCACTGTTGGTCAATTCGGGATGGGGACAATCCTTTCGCTCGGAAAACTGATGGCGTGCGTCTATCTAACGTGCCTGTTATTTATTGTCTTGGTGCTCGGTTCGATCGCGCGGTTGACGGGTTTTAGTCTTTATCAATTCTTGCTATATATCAAGGACGAGATCTTAATAGTCGTCGGTACCTCATCCTCCGAGGCGGCCCTGCCGCGCATGATTACCAAGCTCGAAAACCTCGGCTGCGGTAAGGCGGTTGTCGGGCTGGTCATCCCGACCGGATACTCGTTCAATCTGGACGGAACATCGATCTACTTGACCATGGCCGCCGTTTTCCTGCGCAAGCAACCGACGTCTCGTTGACTGTAACTCAGCAATTGACTATCCTCGCCGTGCTTTTGCTCACGTCCAAAGGTTCGGCTGCCGTTACAGGCGGGGGATTCATCACTCTGGCGGCTACGCTATCCACCATTGACGTGATCCCTGTCGAAGGCCTCGCCCTCCTCGTCGGCATCGACCGTTTCATGTCGGAGGCCAGGGCCGTCACCAATCTAATCGGCAACGGCGTGGCAACCATGGTCATCGCTAAATGGGAAGGAGCGCTCGACGTCGAACGAGCGACCAAAATCCTCGCCGCGCCGGCCGAGGCGATGTTCGACGAGCCAGAACTTTTAGCTGAAAATGAACCGCATACCGATACGATGGAAATCATGCAACCGGATACGAGTGGGATATGAATACTCCGAATGAGATGAATACGGATTCTTCGAAGGACATCGCTTTGGACTGGCACGGCCGGTCGAACGGTGCGCCGCTGAGCAAAAACGACCACCTTCTCAAGTGGGTGGCCAAAATGGCTCGGCTCACTCAGCCGGCGGCGATTCATTGGGTCGACGGCTCGCTCGAAGAATACGAGATGATCTGTGCCCACATGGTCGCCGAGGGCATCTTCATCAAACTGAACCCGGATCTTTGGCCTGGCTGCTATTACACGCGCTCGGATCCGTCCGACGTGGCCCGTGTCGAGGATCGCACATTTATCTGTTCGCTTTCCAAGGAGGCTGCCGGGCCTACGAACAATTGGGAAGATCCGTACAAAATGCGGCGCAAGCTCAAGGAGCTGTTCGATGGCTCCATGCGCGGTCGCACCATGTATGTTCTGGCTTTCAGCATGGGTCCGATCGGCTCGCCGATGTCGCAGATCGGCGTTCAGCTAACCGATTCACCCTATGTCGTCGTTAGCACCCGAATCATGGCCCGCATTGGGCTCCCCGTATTCGCGGAGATTGATAAGGGCGAAAAGCGCGTCGTCCCCTGCATGCATAGCGTAGGGGCGCCGCTCGCGCCAAACCAGAAAGATGTACCCTGGCCCTGTAATAACGAAAAATATATCGTCCACTTTCCCGAGACTCGCGAAATCTGGTCCTACGGCTCCGGCTACGGCGGCAACGCGCTGCTAGGGAAGAAGTGCTTCGCTTTACGCATCGCGTCCAACATCGCCCGCGATGAAGGCTGGATGGCGGAGCACATGCTCATCGTTGGCGTGGAGAATCCGCAAGGCGAGAAGACGTATATTTCCGCTGCTTTCCCGTCGGCATGCGGTAAAACCAATTTCGCCATGATGATTCCGCCCGCCGGATTCGAAGGCTGGAAAATATGGACGGTTGGCGACGACATAGCCTGGCTCAAGCCCGACGCCGAGCATCGCCTGCGTGCCATCAATCCGGAGGCCGGCTTTTTCGGCGTCGCTCCAGGCACGTCCAAAAAAACGAATCCAAATGCGATGGCCACGCTGTCGCGCAACACGATATTCACCAATGTCGCACTCACTCCAGAAGGCGGCGTTTGGTGGGAGGGTATGACCGACGAGCCCCCCGCCGAGTGTCTCGACTGGCAGGGGAAAAAATGGACGCCGCGGATTGCCAAGGAGACCGGTGCGAAAGCCGCGCATCCCAATTCGCGCTTTACAGCCCCAGCGAGCCAGTGTCCCACGATTGACCCGGACTGGGAAGCACCGGAAGGGGTACCGATCAGTGCGATTGTCTTCGGTGGTCGCCGCGCGACGACGGTGCCTTTGGTTTACCAGGCCTTCAACTGGAGCGCCGGTGTATACATGGGGGCGACTGTCGGTTCAGAGATGACGGCCGCCGCCGGAGGAATCGTCGGCCAAGTGCGCCGCGACCCGATGGCCATGCTGCCGTTCTGTGGCTACCACATGGGTGATTACTTTCGCCACTGGATTCGTATGCAGCGCGCGCTTTCTGAAACGCCTCGAATCTTTCACGTAAATTGGTTCCGAAAGAATGCCGACGGCGAGTTCATCTGGCCCGGATTCGGCGAGAATATGCGTGTCCTAAAATGGATCGTCGACCGCACTCACGGTCGCGCTATCGGCCAGGAGACGCCGATCGGCTGGACCCCACGTTACGAAGACATTGAATGGCGCGGCCTGGACTTTCGGAAGGAGAAATTCAACGAACTTCAAGCTTTCAACCGCGACGAATGGCACAAGGAGGTCTTGGGCCATGAGGAGCTCTTTCTCCGTCTCCACGATCGCTTGCCCGCGGAGACGATTTATGAGCGAGAATTACTCATCTGTAGGCTTTAATTTATGAGCGGCGTATGAAGTAAGCAGGAATTTTAGAGAAAACTTGCTGACTTGATGCGGAAGGCATCCACAGGGAGTGCCATGCTTTGGTACTCCAAAGCATGGCACGCAAAGCGTTAACAACTGCATGCGCCGCTCACCGCCTTGCGATTACTTCCGAACCAAGCGCTGCAAAAGACCAATGCCGATGGCGCCAAGCACGGCATCGGCGGCCCAGACCATGATGACCGGATTGATCCGACCTTCTTTTGCCATACCCGTACCGCATAACATCAATGGATAGTAGACAAAGACGATCGGCATGAAACAGGTTATGAATGAGCTAAGATAATCGGAGCGCCCAAACCATATCCCCACAGGACAGCCCACCACAATAAAGAAAAAGCAGCCCAGGGCAAGTGCCGGCCGCATCATCAATTCGACGTCGATATATAAACTCTGCATCGCGTGGTAGCGAATTTGATTGTCGGCGTCCTGGACGATCGCCTTATTGCTAGGCGATTGCAACTTTATTGCCTGCATGTCCCTTACTGCCTGCTGATGACCGGCACGCAACTCGAGCATTTCGTTCCAGGTCAAATCGCGGGCTCGGCGTTCGGCTTCTTCATTGATCGGTAACGGGACCTCCCAGATCTTGTCCTCGATATTGCCGAACGAACCATCGTTGGAGATCGTGACGCACGAGCGCATATGCACGAGCAACAATTTATTCTTCATGTCGACTTTGAGTTCCGCCTCATGTGCCTGGGCTACCAAGTCCGTTTGAAACTCTTTGCCGGGCGGATCACCTTTCTTCGGCTGTTCGTGCCGTTTAAAGATGACACCAAGTAACTTACGGCCCACGACCTTGTTGACATACATAGCATAAGGCATCTTGGGATTGACCAGCATGCGCTGTTTACGAAGCGTCGTATACAAATACTCTTCAGCGTCCTCGAGGACCATGTCACGCAACATGCGGTGTGACATTGGAATGATCTCGAAGTAGAGCGACATGGTGACGCAACTCATGACGAGACCAAGCGCCAACCCCGGGAGCGCGACATTGCCGACGTTGATGCCGGCGGCGCGAATAGCGAGGATTTCGTTATCGGCGGCCAGCCGGCCGTAGACGACGCAGGTCGCGAAAAGCGTCGTGGCCGGAATGGTGTAAGGCAACGTACTCGGAATGAGCAGCGGAATGGCGGTCAGAATCTGAGCCGGGCCGAGCCCTTGCTGAGAGGCTTCGGCCACGATGCCGGCCATCAACAGGATGCCCGTGATGCCAATCAAGGAAATGACGAATACCTTGAGGAGCTCCCACAAGATCATCCGCTGAAGGATACCGAACACAGACACCTCCATTCGCCTGGGCTAATGGCTAACGTGCGTCGAATCAAGTTCCGCCGAAGACGCGCCTTACGGGCTCGGATACCGCGGGCACCAGATCCTTCTCAAAGTGAATGTCGCCTATTTTGCCGCGCATCTTGATCTTGAGAAGCTGGCCGCTGAGAAACCCAGGGATCTCATTCAGAACTGGAGGCAACATCTGTCGCAGTCGACCCCAAGTCGCGGTGAAATCAAGATTCATATTGGTGCCATCGACATTCAGAGTTCCCTGGCCATTCAGACTGATGGCGTTGCCGATCAATTCTAATTCGGAGATTTGGACTTCCGGACCATCGATCGTGAATTTCGCCCGCGCCTGCTCGAACGCCGTGCGATCAGCTGGCATGCGCAAACCAAACGCTTGCAGCAGGGATAGCAATAGTGGCAACCTATAAAGTTTACCGTTAGGAACCTCGATCTGGCCGCTGCCCCGCAAGCCACTCATTCCGGTGCCGTCGCCGCGCAGGTATAGCCCGCCAGAGATGGCGCCCTGAACTTCCACGTCCGGACCAAACTTGTTGTGCTTGCCGAGAGGCTCCAACTGAAGGCTCATCGCCTTGAGCAGGACCTCGTAACTGAATACAGGTCCGATGTTAAGGTGGGCTTCGCCGCCTACGGTTCCGCCAAAAAGTTCGGCTTCGAGGTTGCGAAACCTCAGAATCTCCGGAGATTTCGGCGACACTTCAAATTGGGTATGCAGGGCGTTGAGGGGTTGGCCAAGCACGGTGAAATGGTCGAGCAGCAAATTCCCCGAGAGCTGGTCGATCTGCTGGTTCTTGCATAAGCCAGTGCAGGCAACGCGGCCTTTGATACCTGTGAGATCGATGCCCGCGCATGCGCCATTTTCCGTCAACCAGGCGACGCCGTCCCACCAGATTTCGGGCTCAGCGCCGGCGTCTGGCACGGTGACGATCAAGGAGGTCGCGATATTAAGAGGGCCTTGAAGCTGTAATGTTTCGAGGGTTTTGCGCAGTTTTATGGGCAACGCCTGAAACAGCTCATCGTCCGGCGTGAGTCCTTGAAATATCAGAGGTCGCTCGCTGTCGTTTCGGATATAGGCCTGATACCCACCGCCCGGTTGCAGTACGATATTTCCGGACCTCAAACCTAGGAGAACGCCACGATGTTGCGCGCGCACGTCGCTCAACAGCACCTGATTATGGGCATAACGAATTGTGCCGCTGACCCGATCAAGGGAATAGTCAAAAAACTTGGGCCGCAATGACGCGCCTACTACACTTGCAGTTACATCCACGTCCGTAGGACCGCGATAAACTATCTGGGAAGTGAAATCCATCTTGCCGGTTGGATGCAAGATCTTAAATGTATTTTTCAAGGATTGTCGTGATTGGATCTCTGGCGGTGCCAAACCGGTCTCAAACTCCTCGTCGAGCGGAATGTTACACCCGCGAATAGCAAAGCGCATCAACTCCGGGGCCTGATCGGGTGTCGCATGTGCCGTCAGCTTTGCATCCCGGTCCGCAAGTGACGGCGTCGAATAACCCGTTAGTTGGATGAATCCTGGCCCGTGCCGTCCTGAGAACTCGTGACATTCCCAATGCCGATCGGGATAGATTTCCAACGAGGCGGATACGCCGGTCAAATGGTACCGAACTAAATCATAATTCACTTCGGCATCATGGGGGCGGATGACGAAATGATTTTTGAAGTTGGGCTCGACGCCCGCCAATCGATGTATGTCAGCCTCGATGTCGACTTGGCCCTGAGCATGGAATTGTTTCGCAATTGTTTGAGGGTGCTCCGGGAGCGCGGCGATCAGGCGGTCGTCGATTGGAACGTTGTCGCCGCGAATTTCGAGGTCAATTCCGTCGTGACCTTTGTCGCCTAGAACCCTTCCTTTGATCGTAATTAGCCGGCCGCTTGCAAGAGCCGACACATCGATCCGCACAATGGCCGGATTCGATCCTATCAACTCGCGCTCGATGATTCCGGTCACCCCTTCGACGTGGTAGGGAAAATACTTGCAAGTACCGCTAAGTTTTTCCGGAACGAAGATCCAGTTTTTGTGAATCACTCCGTTCTGGTCACGTCTGAAATCGTATGTGACGTTCATTCGCCCGCTCGGCTGATACGTTTCTTCTAAGTCATGCATATTCGCCGGCAAAGCGGCGAATAATTTGCGCGTAAGTGGCAAATGCTCGACTTTACCCCTTATCGCGGTGGCGGCATTTTCCAGGTCGAATGGCATGCCGGCCTGAGGTAGGGTGAGTCCTGAGAAATGCAATTCCCCCCTCGCGCCATCGAACTCGCCCCGAATGTCGGCATTCGTGATCCGCCCATCGACGCAACGAACCGTCGCTTCTATTTGTGAGATACTCGTCCAGGGTAAAGCTGCGTGCGAAAATTCACCGCTGTCGAACTGAGCATTTATGTCATAACTCACTGGCTGCGACGCGCTGGGCGAATACGAGAGCGATGTGAGAACATGGGCTGTCCCGCGAAGCTGACGAAGGTGAACCGCGACATCCGGTGCACAGGCCCGCGAGCCTCTGAACAAGTGTTGGACCCACCGGAATGGCCGGCGTTTCAATCGTCGCCATCACTTCACTTGTAGGGCGTTGCCAATGCGCTTGAATTTTTATCGCCCCAGCGACGTCACAGCGGCCTGCTCCTTGAATGATCAGTGTGGGTAGCGGATCATTGACGATGGTCAAGTTGACGTCTTTGATCTCAACGAGCGGCGTATTAACGGCTACTCCTCGGTCTTCGACAATCAACGTTCCCTGACGTATGACGACGAGGGGCCAGCGTTCGGATAGTGCCGATTGGCTAATTCCCTTGATGTTGAGCGAACCATCGCGCTCGCGAATGACATGCACAAAGGATCGACTCAGTTCGATCTTCCGTAGAGCGAGTCGACCTCCCAAGATACCTTCTTTGTCAGGATAAAGGATGCCCGACGGGATGTAGCAGAAAATGGTTTGATCCGGGTCACCCTTGCGCAGTCATGCGCAATTCGCTTACGGCGATGCCGCCGAAAAGCTGCATTTGAGCGGACTGTAGCGAGACGACAGCTCCAGGGAATCGTTGGCTTAATTTGGCGAGAACTAACTGGCGAACCGATTCTGGGCTCGTCCAGGCTTGCCAGACCAAGCCCGTAAGCGCAAGCGCTCCCAGGCAGGTAAAGACGAGGCCACGGACCAACCATTTACGCCAGGCCATGCAACATCCTGTTCGGATATGAGGCGCGACCGGGGCGAACGCAATCCGCCCCTTCTCGTTCTACCGAGCGAGCGGCCTATAGCCGAAGATGTGCGAGAACGTCAACACTCGTTTTACGCCACGCTCGCTGCGGGTCTGCTTGTTCGTTGCCGCTTTGATAGGATGAATGCTCTAAATGGCATTCGAGCGGAGGAGCGACGATGAAGCCAGCGGAACCACAGCATCTCTTGGTTCGCGCCGCGCGCGGGGAAGTCGTGGAGCGGCCGCCCGTTTGGGCCATGCGTCAAGCGGGGCGGTGGGATCCGGAGTTCAACCGCGTGCGCGCCGGGTTATCGTTCTTTGAGTTTTCTGAGAACGTCGAGCTGGCTGCCAAGGCCTCGCTGTTGCCGCGCCGTTTCGGCGTTGACGGCATCATTCTCTTTTATGACATTACCACGCTTCCCGTGGCTATGGGCCAGCGCTTCACACTTCAGCCGGGTCGTGGGCCGGTCCCGGATCATCCCATTCGGACGCGGGCGGACGTGCTAGCGCTCGACCCTAAACCGAATCCGGAACGTTTTCGGCATATTCTTGAACTTCTCAGAGTTGTGCGGCATGAACTCGACGGTTCGCTTCCTGTTCTCGTGTTCGCCGGCGCTCCCTTTACGGTCGCAAGCTACTGCATTGACACGGGCAAAGATATGGTGGCTACACGACGTTTCGCCGCGGAAAACCCCGTGGTGTGGGGCGACTTGCTCGACCGTCTGCTCGGAGCGACCACGCACTTCCTCAAGACACTTATTGGGGCTGGCGCAGACGCCTATCAGCTTTTCGACTCCTGGGCCGGCATGTTGGACGAAGAGGAATATCGTCGCTGGGCGCAGCCCTATCATGAATCGGTTTTGCAGGAGGCGACTGGCGTGCCGCGAATCCTATTCGTAAAGGAATGCCCCTATCTCTCGTTGTTGACCTCGACGGGGGCCGATGTGATCAGCCTCGGCGCCTGCCACGATCTGGCTCTCGCTCGACGGAATTTCCCGAACATTTCATTCCAAGGCAATGTCAATGAAGAGGTGTTGCGTAACGGCACGCCTGCTGAAGTCGCAGCGGCCACGAAAGCCTGTGTCCGTGCTGGAGGCGGAAGACGCCATATCGTTAATCTTAATCACGGCGTCGATCGTGGCACGCCAGTTGCAAATTTTGAAGCCTATGTAGCCGCTGTTAAATCTAACCAGTGAACGAAGTAGCTTTATCAGACAAAATGTCTTAGAATGCAGAGCGAATGAGGAAGGAAGGCGAAGGCGCCGTCATCGACATCCGAGCCTGTAGCGTAATCGAAGGGCGATACATCGGTGTGATGCCCTTCGCTTACGCTTCAGGCTCGGTTATTCAAATGGATTCCCAAAGGAGGTGCATCATGTCATTACGTTGGAGTCTGACGCTGATTGGCGTCGGGTTTATAGGCTTGATTGCCCTCCTGTGGTCGGCTCCTCGGGCGCAGCCCGAGCCGGAGCAGGCCACGGATCTACCCATCGTGCGTCCCCAAATAATAATGCCGAAGAACAAGACCGTGATGCAGAAACGAACGAACGTCGCGCAGGCGGTTCTGGCAGAGAAACTGACGCTTCGTCAAGCTGCCATGATTTTGCTCTTTGAAGAGAAAAGCGCAGACAAACTACCTTCCATGCAAGATGCGCAACAGGCCGAGGCACCGCTTCGTGAATATGCGAGGATTGTGTTGGATCAAGTCAAGCTTATCGCGGCGAGCGATGCGACACGGACGAAATTAGTGCAGCGCCTCATCGCGGACTTGCAAAAGGACGACCCCCTCGCCCTCCACACATCGCATTACGTGACGAACTGAGATCATCCTCAACCGCTTTCACAATTAGCGATCTGTAGCTAGAATGAAATGGCTACAGGTCGCTAAGCGATTTCCGGCTCCATGTGCATCCCTTAACTGATTGCGGGATTGTGGCGACCGGGTGAATGGTGCGGTTTGAGGAATTTCATGGTTTTCAAGGCGATATATAACAGGATCAAACAGGGGCTGGCTCGGACTCGAGATTTCTTTTCCGGCATCACCTCTCTTTTCCGTCTTCGCGGCCGCGTCGACAAAGACTTCTTAACGCAACTTGAAGAACGCCTCTATCAAGCGGACGTCGGCGGCGAGGCGACCACCCAGATCGTCGACCGAGTGCGCAAGGCCTTTCTCGATAAGGAAATTTCAGGCGACGTCGAACGCTTCGTCAAAGAACAGCTGCGCGGCATGTTGGCTTCTGAAACCTCCGGAATTCATTACGCTCTTTCCGGACCCACAGTTATTCTTGTGGCGGGAGTGAATGGCTCCGGCAAGACCACGTCGATTGCCAAGTTAGCCAACCGACTTCAATCAGAAGGCAAAAAGGTAATGGTGGCGGCCTGCGACACGTTTCGCGCCGCAGCCGTCGAACAATTGACAATATGGGCCGGCAGGATTGGCTGCGAGATTGTCAAGAACCAACAAGGAAGCGATCCCGCATCTGTCGCCCACGATGCCTGTGACAAAGCTAAGGCGCGAAACTTCGACGTTCTGATTGTTGACACCGCTGGCCGACTGCACACGCAGACACATCTAATGCGCGAACTCGAGAAAATCCTTCGCGTCGTCACGCGGCAAATCGAAGGCGCGCCCCATGAAGTATTGCTGGTACTGGACGGCACCAATGGTCAAAACGCGGTGCAGCAGGCGAAACAGTTCAAGAAATCGGTGAATTGCACCGGTATCATCCTGTCCAAACTCGACGGCACGGCCAAAGGCGGCGCTATCTTTTCGATCAAGCAACAACTCGACCTGCCGGTCAAATTCGTTGGCGTGGGCGAAAACCTCGACGACCTCGAGCCGTTCGACCCGGAGTCGTTTGTAGAAGCCTTGTTCGCGTGAGTAGTAGTATAGATCTCATCTATTGGTCTTTTCAAGATGTCCAAAATCGTTCTTGTGACCGGTGGCTGTGGCTTCATCGGGTCGCATTTGGTCGAGGCGCTCCTCAAGCGGGGTGAGCGCGTCCGGGTGTTGGACAATCTCTGCACCGGACTCGCGGCCAATGTTTCTGGATTTTCCCAGCCGCCGGAGTTGATCGAGGGCGACGTCAGCGATCCGAAGATCGTAACGAGCGCCGTGGCCGGGGTCGACACGATTTACCACCTCGCGGCCCTGGCATCCGTGCAAAAAAGTGTCGAAGATCCCGGCGCGACCCATCGTGTCTGCGCGACGGGAACTCTCGAAGTGCTCGATGCCGCACGTCGCGCCGGAGTGGGTCGACTCGTTTACGCGGGAAGCAGCAGCGCTTACGGCGTGCCCAAGGGCCCGGTCCAAAAGGAACACGATCCGCTATCGCCGCTTTCGCCTTATGCGGCGGCGAAGCTCGCCGGCGAGTTGTATGCCCAATCGTTCTCGACGACGTTTGGCTTGGAGACCGTCCGCCTACGGTTTTTCAACATTTTTGGGCCAAGGCAACGCGCCGACAGCCCCTATTCCGGCGTGATCGCATTATTTATTCGAGCTTTGTTGGACGACCGTGTGCCTACTGTCTTTGGCGATGGCCGCCAGACGCGGGATTTTACTTACGTAGCGGACGTTGTCCAAGCGCTGCTCCGGGCTGGAAGCGTCGAAGGTATTTCCGGCCGGGTTTACAATGTCGGAACCGGCAAGGGTGTCGATCTCAGAGAACTCCTGGGCGAGTTGAATCGAATTCTAAAAAAATCGATTGCCCCGCGCCATGAGACCGCACGTGCGGGAGACGTGCGCCATTCGCGCGCAGACATCGCTTTGGCCCGACGGGAACTCGGCTTTGAGCCGACTGTGACCTTTGCCGAAGGCTTGGCGCGAACCGTCGCCTGGTACAGGGGCGAAAATCCGGGGCCGTGACAACTCGCTTGACGAGACCGCTTGTCCGGGCTAATTTGCCCTGTTAGCCGATTTTCAAAGTGGCGTGTCTGTTTTGATTGGAGCGCAAACCGTGGCGGAAACGCTGCTTAGCAACTTGCCAGCATCCCTTGCGCCCTTGCTGGCTGACGGCGATACCTTCTCTTGGGCTCTCAACCCCTGGTTCCTTACTCTGGACGCTTTAGCCGGTTTCGTTTTGATTGGCGTTCTTTTTCCCGGCTTTCTGATTCGCTGGACTATTCGCTTCGTAGCCTGGCTGATCTATCGAATTCGCGTCAACGGTCTCGATAACCTGCCCAAAAAAGGTGGGGCGCTGCTCGTCTGCAATCATGTCAGCTATATCGATTGGATGCTGCTGATCCTTGCCCAACCGCGGCCAATTCGTTTTTTGGTGTGGTCAGGTTGGACCAAGAGGCCGATCCTGCGGCATTTGTTGCGCTGGGCTCACGTAATTCCCATTGATGGCGACTCGGGGCCCCGGGCAATCGTTAAGTCCCTGCGGCTGGCGAGCGACGCCTTGGCGCAAGGCGAACTTGTATGCATTTTCGCGGAAGGACGGTTCACGCGCAATGGCTTTTTGCTACCCTTTCATCGGGGCTTCGAGCAGATTTTGAAGCATTGCAAGGCACCGATAATACCCGTCTCGCTCGATCAAGTTTGGGGCAGCATTTTTAGCTTGTCGGGTGGCAAGGCGTTTTGGAAATGGCCCTTACATTGGCCCTATCGGGTGACTGTTTCCTTTGGCGAGCCATTGCCTCACGACACGCGCGCTGCCGACGTTCGCCAGGCAATTCAGTACCTATCCGCGACAAGTTCGATTGCCCGAACCGAAGGTCGTCTTCCCATTCATAGACAATTCGTCCGCGTCGCCCGCAAGCATCTCTTTAAGCCATGCCTTTTTGACGGCACTGGCCAGCATGGCAGCTACACCTACGGCAGAGCGCTTGCTGCCATCTGGTGTCTTGCCGACAAACTTCGGCCAATCCTCAAAGACAGCACCATGGTAGCGTTGTGGTTACCACCGAGTATCGGCGGCGCGCTCACGAACATCGCGGTTACGATGCTGGGCAAGACTTCGGTAAACCTCAATTACAGCTCGTCAATGGAGGTCGTTCACGCCTCTTTGCGTCAGTGCGACTGCAAATATCTCCTGACATCGAAAAGATTTACCGCGCGAGTCAAGTTTGATCCGCCGCCGGGGATAACCATCTTGAATCTGGAAGATTTGGGAACCTCAATTTCCTGGTGGCAAAAATTCCGGGCCTTCGTCGCCATCGTCTTGTTGCCAGCGTTTGTCCTAGACCGATGGATGCTCGGACTTCATCACCACTCGCTCGACGATTTAGTGACGATCATCTTTTCCAGCGGCAGCACCGGTGAGCCCAAGGGCGTGATGCTAACCCATGCTAATATCGCCGCGAACCTCGAATCGGTGGTGCAAGCCACCGGAGTGTCGGCGCGAGATCGTATTCTTGGTGTGCTTCCATTCTTCCACAGTTTTGGGTTCACGGTCACTCTCTGGGCGCCCCTCCAGGTCGGGGCGTCCGCGGTCTATCATCCCGATCCCCGGGCGGCGCGCGAGATTGGTGAGATTTGTCGCAAGCTGCAATGCACGCTTTACGTGTCGACGGCCACGTTCCTTCGGTTTTGTCTGCGGAAATGCGATCCGGAGGATTTCAAGAGTCTCCGAATCCTCATGTGTGGAGCGGAAAAGCTGCCGCCCGCTCTCGCTGTTGAATTCGAGAAGAAATTCGGTGTCTTGCCGCTCGAAGGCTACGGTTGCACCGAGCTGTCGCCCGTAGCCGCGGCTAACCTGCCGGATATCGAAATCGAAGGGTACCGCCAAATCGCCAACCGTTCCGGCACGATCGGGCAGCCGCTTCCTGGAATCGCGGCGCGTGTTGTCGACCCCGACACGATGGCGCCGCTACCCGTCGGCTCGGATGGCCTGTTGCTGATCTACGGCGCGAATGTCATGAAGGGCTACCTCGGCCAGCCCGACTTGACGCGCCAGGTGGTGCAGGATGGTTGGTATGTCACGGGTGATATGGGGCGCATCGACCCCGACGGTTTCGTAACTCTAACAGGCCGTCTTTCCCGTTTCGCCAAGATCGGAGGCGAGATGGTGCCTCTCGAGCGCGTCCAGGATGAACTGCACGAGGCGCTTGGCACCGCGGATCGTATCGGCGCTGTCACCTGCGTGCCGGATGAAGCACGGGGCGAGCGACTCATCGTCCTTTATTTACCCGAAATGCTCCAGCCGTATGGCGTGGACGTGCGCGGCTGGAATCAAAAGCTGATCGGACGCGGGCTGCCGAATCTCTGGATACCGGCCGAGCGCGACTACCACGAAGTTTCGGAATTGCCGATTCTTGGAAGTGGTAAACTCGATTTGAAAAGGCTGAAAGAATTGGCCCAAGAGAAGATGAAAAAGCCCGTCGCCGCTTCCGCGTAGGCAAGAATCCGATAATTTCATTTCTTTATATAGCCCGCCGCTTACGGCGGGATTCAGCGAATACCTGCCGTAAACGGCGGGCTATATAAAGAAGGGTCGCCATGTCGAGCGCAAACTGTCGCGTTGTCCTGGTTCGCACGCGCATCGCCGCGAATATCGGAGCGACGGCTCGCGTCATGCAGAATTTCGGACTTTCCGATCTCGTTCTTGTCGATCCGGCTGCCGACCCGTGTGATCTCAACGCGCTCCAGGTCGCAACTCATGCAGAAGCGCTGCTACGCACAGCGCGGCGGGTGGCGGATCTTGGCGAGGCTGTCGCCGATTGCGTCATGGTCGCCGCGACGTCGGCCCGGCTCGGCGGGCTCTTTCGACGACAAACCGTCGGCACGCCCGAGGCCATCATGCCGCTGATTCGAGCGCGGATGACCCAAGGGCCGGTCGCGCTCGTCTTCGGACCCGAACCTACCGGTCTTTCCAATCACGAAATCAGTCGCTGCCATTGCTTGGTTCACATCGCGACGGAAGAAAATGCTCCAGCGCTCAACTTGGCGCAGGCGGTGGCGATTTGTCTGTATGAGCTTAGACGAGAGGCCGATCCAGAGGGCCTCTCTGCATCGGCCGGCGACACGCCGGCGCGATTCGCGGATCAAGAACGAATGTTCGCGGCTTTGCGCGAGGGCCTCGAAGCGATTCATTTTCTTTACGGCGAGAAAGCGGATTCGTTGATGCACGCCGTCCGGCATTTGATTGGACGTGCTGGACCTACGCCTATGGAGGCGGAGCTTCTCTTTGGTCTGGCAAAACAATTACGCTGGATAGCCCGGCAGTCGAAGGATACCTGAGACGGCTCACTCGCCTTCCATGTCGGCGTTGCGTAAATCGGTTACGAACATATGACCGGGGCTATGGGTCATGAATAAGGACGGCCTGGCCTCCATCGCCACGGCTTGAGGAGTGACGCCGCAGGCCCAAAACACGGGGATTTCACCAGGGCCTATGTCCACGGCATCGCCGAAATCAGGGTGGGCGATATCGTTGATGCCGATCACCTCCGGGTCCCCGAAGTGGATCGGCACGCCGTGCGCTCGTGGAAAGCGCGAACAAACGCGAGTTGCCAGGATCGCTTGCGCCGGCGTCATGGGCCGCATCGATACGACCATCGGCCCACGAAAGACTCCGGCGGGACGACACACGATGTTGGTCCGATACATCGGCACGTTGCGGGCCTGTTCGATATGCCGCACGGGGACATTGGCCTCGACCAGCGCGTTTTCAAAGGTGAAAGAGCACCCGAGCAGAAAAGCTACGAGGTCGCTTCGCCAGTATGCCCGCAAGTCGGATGGTTCCTCGACAAGCACTCCTTCACGATAAATTCGATACTTCGGTAGATCGGTGCGAATGTCCGCGCCAGCGGCCACGAATCGAGGCTCGGCGCTGCCAGGCTCCGTCACGTCCAAGAGCGGGCACGGCTTGGGATTGCGCGAGCAAAACAGAAGAAAATCGAAGGCAAGCGACTGGGGCACCACTACGAGATTGGCCTGAACGAAACCCGGAGCCATTCCAGGAGTCGGACCGCGCAATTGCCCACCGCGGCAAGCAGCCCGCACGTCGGCACCTGTTCGGAAAAAAGACATAGGCAATCGACTCCTTGGACGCTCGATCCAGATTTGCGCGTCGCTATTTTTTGGTCCGGAGGGTAGAACAAAATTCTGGGACCGACGGATCTTCAAGGAGAGAAGATGGCAGGCTATCGCGGGCACATTCTCTTTGCCTCGACTCTTGGCGCCGGGTACGGCGCGCTCGCGTTCTGGAAGCTCGACTATGATTGGGGACGAAGCCTCCTGGGCTTTGGCCTGACGACCGTCGGCGGCCTTCTTCCCGATCTCGACAGCGACAGTGGCGTCCCGGTGCGAGAATTATTTGGCTTAACGGCCGTCGTGGTACCTCTATTGCTTCATGAGGTCCTTCTGCAACATGGCCTCACGGCCGAGCAATTCATCGTTTGCATGTCCGGCCTTTATCTCTTTATCCGATTCGGCCTTTCGAGTTTCTTCAAATACTTTACGGTTCACCGCGGCATGTTTCATAGTATTCCGGCGCTATTGATAGCTGGACTGGCCACGTACCACGTCTTTCCACTGCGAAGTTACATGGTGCGACTTTATCTATCGGGCGGCGTGATGCTCGGGTTCCTGTCCCACCTTGTACTGGACGAACTCTATAGCGTCGACTTCAATGGCATTCGGCTGAAGTTCAACAAGTATGCTGGGAGCGCTCTGAAGCTCTTTTCGCCGTCCTGGATCGCAAACGTTATTTGTTACGGCATCCTGGCAGCCTTGGTTTACTGGACCTATCACGGTTGGCCGTTTTAGGCGCGGCTTCAATGCAGTTCTGCCCGAGCGTTGTTCAGCCGTGTTCGATAACTACTTTCCGAAGGAAATTGTGCCGCGAGGCGTTCCAGGTGCCAAATAGCGGCAAACCACCGCTTCGACGCCTCGGCCGTAGTTGCCTGCCTTTTTTGCCACTCGACAAATCGAGCCGTTTCCGCCTCATCGGAAAATGGGTACTTTTCCCGCAACTCAACAAAACGAATGTGCAATGCTTTGGGTGATAGCATCCGAAGGCCGCCGGTGTCACAAATATACTGCCCGCTAAGTAACTCGCCATATTCGATCAATTCCGCGACGGGCCGCTCGTCCGGCGTAAGCCGGCTTTTCCAATCGGATTTATCAATACAAGTCAGCAGCGGCGAAATAGCCTCGCCGGTACGAATGTCGAGAAGCCGGGAAGTGCCGTCGCGGATCGTTGCGAATATCGCTTTCCCATCGAGTGCGAACTCGATGTGAACGACACTACCGTTGAACCGGAGCGGCGGACCGACGGATTTCCCCGTGTCGGTTTCGCATACCAGGACGACGTTGCTTTCACTGCCGGAGCCCACCAACCGGCCGTCCTGGCTGAAAGCCGCACACAACACGCGGCTCGCATGGCGCACCGGATCAAGCTGAGGCTGTCCCGTGGCTACCGTCCAAATCTGCATCAAGCCGTCCTCGTCTCCCGTGACCACGAGTTTGGAATCAGGGCTAAAAGCGGCGCATGTCAAGACGGCAGAGGTACGCAAGTCAATTGTTTTGCGCGTATTGTCAGACGGAGTCAGCCGTGTCTTTTCGTTAATGCCGTAGGAGAGTGTTGTGGACCTATCGGGACTTTGAACTCTCGTCGGGGAAACACCCTGGTCCAAAGTCATGTCGGAACAGCTTTGATTCACGCGGTCGCGATTTAGGGTCGTGAGATCCCATACCCGGGCGAGACTATCCTGACAAATGGTAAGCAAATAGCGTCCATCCGGGCTAAAAACAGCTCCGGTCGGTGTGGCGTTGTGTCTCAACAATGGTGACAAGGGTATGCCTGAGTAAGCGTCCCAGATTCGAGCTGTATTGTCGTCGCTCGTGGTCACGACGGAGCTGCCGTCGGGGCTAAAGAGGATTCGATTGATCGACGAGAGGTGACGGATTTGGGAGGGAATCAATTCGCCGGACCTAAGGTTCCAAATTTGGGCTGTCGCATCGAGCGACGCCAAGGCAAGAGTGTTACCATCCGGACTAAAAGCGGCGGCAAGAATCATTCGCGTCGCGCGATATTGAGTCCCGGAAACGATTTCGTCGGGCGTAAGTTTCCAGAGGCGCGCTCTGCCCTCTCCCGCCGTGACCAAGGTCCGACCGTCGGGGCTGAGGGCGGCGCAGGTTATCGCAGAGCCAGGCTCGACGGGCTTGCCGACCGCTTGGCCCGTGCGGAGATCACAGCGCCGAATGGAGCCATCAGCATTCGCCGCGATTACTGTTTGCCCGTCCGACTCGAGCGCCACGAATACGACTCGTTCGCGGAAAGTGAAAAGGTCTCGCTCCGTACGGCCCGAGTCCGCATTCAAAAGACGCACATGCCCGGATGTGGCCGCCGCGATGATTTGTCGATTATCGCGCGTGAAAATGAGGTAATTAAGGCGGCCGGCGTCATTATTGGTTGCAAGCAACTTACCGGTGGCGACATCCCAAATCTTGAGCGCACCCCGGGTGCCGTTGGTCGCCAAGAGTCGACCGTCGTCGCTGACCGCAGCGCACCGGATTGGGTTGTCATGATGCAAGGGCGGGACAACGTCCTGCCCGGTTTTGAGGTCCCTTATGTAGGCGTTGCCGTCATCGCCGGCGGTGATTATATTTTTCCCGTCTGAAGTAAAAAACGCCGCCTCGACGGAGCCCTGCTGAAGCAAGAGTTGACGCAGCGGCGGACATTCTTGGGCGACCATGCCGATACGCAACCGATGCATCCGTTCGAGTTCGGAATTGCCGTTTTCCAAACGAAGCGCCTCGGCAAACGAGTGCAAAGCATAGCCGTCGTCGCCATCGTCCATGGCATTCGAGCCGTTGGCCACGTTAAGGCTTATGAGCCGGCGCGTGCTCTCCTGCAAAGCGTTTTTGGTCTCGTTGTTCGCCCGCGTCACGGCGTCGGCGCGTTCTTGAAGGGCGACGTTGGACGAAATCACCTGGAACACAAATAATACGCTGGCGACAACACCCAGGCCGATGACAGACGCCAACGTAGGCCGTCGACGCACCCACTTCACGGCACGCTCCGTTAATCCCGCCGGTCGAGCGTGAATCGGCTCATCTCTCAGAAAACGCCCGAGGTCGGCGCCAAGATCGTTCGCGGTGAGATAACGCCTCTCGGGATTTTTATGAAGCGCCTTGAGACAGATTGTCTCGAGGTCGCGCGGCGTCCGCGGGATGAGGCGGCACGGAGGAACCGGTTCGTCGGCCACCACCTGCCGAATTGTTTCCAGCGAACTGTCCGCGACAAACGGCGGCCGGCCCGTCAGCATGTCGTATAAGATCGCGCCCAGGGCATATACATCGGTCGCCGGACCTATGTCGCGGATGCGCCCTTCCGCTTGCTCCGGCGCCATGTAACTTGGCGTTCCAAGGATCGAGCCCGTTTCCGTTTTCGATTGGGCTCGTTCCAGATCTTTCGCAAGTCCGAAGTCAGAAACCTTGGGCGTGCCGTCTTTCGTCAGCAAAATGTTGCTGGGTTTAAGGTCGCGGTGGATAATGTGATTTTGATGGGCATATCCCAGCGCCTGCGCCAGGATCTCCACCATCTGAGCCGCGCTGCGTGGCGGCTGCGGTTTTCTATCCAGTTTTTCAGATAAATCGCCGCCTTCGACCAATTCAAGAGCAAGGAACGGTGCGCCGTCGACCTCGCCGACGTCGTAGATTTGGACGATATTGGGATGTTGCAGCTTCGCGACCGCTTCGGCCTCGATTTTGAACCGCCCGCACATCTCTGCGCTTGCGAGATGGCCAGCGTTGATCATCTTGAGAGCGACGAACCGATTGAGCGCCTGTTGCCGCGCCTTGAAGACGATCGCCATTCCACCCTGACCGAGTTCCGATAGAAGATCATATCCAGGCACACGCAGCCGACCGATAGGTGAGGTTTTTGGTCCCAGAACCACCGTCGCGGCTTGTTGCGTGCTCGTTTCCGGAGAATTGCTTTGATTGGTGGCAAAGGTTGCCTCGGGATCGCCAAGCGGCAAGTCGCTCATGGGAATGCCTTCGCTCTTCATTTGAAATTAGAGCATCTGTTACAGACACCCATAACCCATAAGTCTAACCAATACGGACAGGGCCGACAACGAGTTAAGATCAAGGACACGGCCCCAGTTTGCTGTTCGGTGGGCGGATTCGGAGTTCCCATGTCTCGCGTCGTGGTTGTGGGCGGCGGAATATCAGGCTTATCGTTGGCATATCGCCTGCAGGAATTGCTGCCTTCGTCTGAAATTACCTTGCTGGAAAAGAACGATCGGCTCGGCGGAAAGATCGCAACCGACGATCGCGACGGCTTCCGTCTCGAAGCGGGTCCGAACGGCTTCTTGGACAACAAACCGTCTGTATTATCGTTATGCCGGCGCTTGGGCGTTGACAACGACCTAATCGCCGCCAGTGAAACCGCGGCCAAGAATCGCTTTCTCTTCCTCCAAGGCCGACTGCGGCTTTTGCCCAACAGCCTCTGGTCGTTCCTCAAGAGCGACTGCCTTAGCGCTTCCGCCAAGCTGGCGCTGATGATGGAACGGTTTCGACCGCGTCGGCGAACGCTCGACGACGAATCGATTGATTCGTTCGCCCGCCGCCGCGTCGGCTCCGAAGTGGCAGACACGTTCGCCGACGCTTTCGTCACGGGGATCCACGCCGGCGACGCCAAGCTGCTCAGCGTCGAAGCGACCTTTCCGCGCATCGTGGCGATGGAGCGAAATTTCGGCAGCGTCACGCGCGGCATGGCAGACGCACGGGCCCAACGACGAAAAGAAGACAAGAACGGTACCAGTCCCGCGAAGCGAGCCAGCGGCCAGATGTGGTCGTTTCGTGAGGGCCTTGGCCATTTAATTTCCACGTTGAAAGACCGCTTGCTGGCGAAACATCTGATGGGCGCGGCGGTGCGCTCGATCCGCCGCCAGCACGACGGAAGCTGGGTGATTCAAGCCGAGGGACGAGATAGGTGGACCGCGGACGCCGTTGCACTTACCTGCCCGGCTTTTGAACAGGCCGCTTTGCTGGCCGATGAAGACGCGATTCTCGCCGAAGCGATCAACGGCATACAGTACAACCGCGTGGCCGTAGTCGCGCTAGGGTATCGCGCAAGACATTCCGCACAGCCTCGACGGATTCGGTTATCTGTCGCCACAAAATCAGCGCCGCGATGTCCTGGGCGTGCAATGGTGCTCATCGATTTTTCCCGATCGGGCGCCGAAGGGCATGGTGCTATTGCGGGCGATGTGCGGCGGCTGGAATCGTGGCGAAATTGTCGATTGGTCGGATGATCGACTGTTGATCGCCGTGCGCGGCGAGATGCAGCAAGCGCTCGGCATCGTCGCGGAGCCGGTGTATCATCGGATAATCCGCTGGCCGACGGCGATACCGCAATATCTCATCGGTCATCTCGATCGTGTCGCGGCGATCGAGCAGCGGACCGCCACGCATCCGGGCCTATTTCTTGGTGGCAATGCCTATCGCGGCGTGGCACTGAACGATTGCGTCGAGCAATCCGACCTCGGGGCCCAGCGCGTCGCCGACTATTTATATAGCCGCCGGCTTGCCGGCGGAGCCCCTCCGAACACCGCCGGCAAGTCGGCGGCTTTATAAAAACAGCCTCACCACGGAAGCGCGTCGAGATCGACGTTGCCGCCACTCAAGATCACGCCGACGCGGTTCAGGCCCGCGAGCCCTCGGAATTCCTCAGTCATCACCGCCGCCACCGCTACCGCCGAACTCACTTCAATGAACATCTTGGCACGTTCCCAGCTCAAACGCATCGCTTGAACGATCTCGTCCTCGCGCACGGTGACGACGCGCTCGACCAAATCGCGGAGGACAGGCCAGGTCAACGTTCCAAGGCTCGACCGCAAGCCGTCGGCGATCGTCTTCGGTCCCGTCTGTGGCATGAATTCTCCGGCGGCTTTGGACCGGGCCGCGTCGTTCGCTCCGAGGGGCTCGGCGGCAATGACGCGAATTTTGGGGTTGAGTTCGCGGATCGCCAACGCGGTTCCCGACAGCAGCCCGCCCCCGCCGACGGGGCAGACGATCGCGTCAAGATCGGGAATCTCTTCTAACATTTCCAAAACAACGGTGCCTTGGCCCGCGATGATGTGAGGATGATCGTAAGGCGGGATCATCGTCGCGCCAGTTTTTGCCTGGACGGCCGCGGCAGTGGACTCGCGCGCTTCGAGCGTGTTAGCGCACGACACAACGTTGCCGCCGTAGCCAACCACGGCACGACGCTTGACCGCCGACGCATTTTCAGGCATGACGATATGAGCCGGAATGCCGCGCAGTTTCGCGGCTAACGCCAAAGCTTGCGCATGATTGCCAGAGCTATGCGTCACCACCCCGCGCGGAGCCGCCGCCGCGTCGAGCTGGGCGATGGCGTTGCACGCCCCGCGAAACTTGTAGGCGCCGACCTTTTGCAAATTCTCACACTTGAAAAACAACTCCCGGCCGGACATTTGATTCAATGTTGTACACGTCGCTATTGGCGTCCGATGCACGACGCCGAACAACCGTCGCGCCGCGGCGTGGATGTCTTCAAGATTGACGGAATAATCGCGCATGGCCGGCGGTACCTCTCAACTCTTGTCGTACACATCTTGGAAAAAGGACACCCCTCGGCGTCGGGAGTCCATTCTAAGGATTGCCAACGATTCTAAGCATCGCCAACGTTGGCGGAACTTAGAATCGTCGTAAACTACTATGAAGTAATACCTTATGTCAACACATATTAAGTATTGCCAAGTTTGGCGCCGAGGGCATCGTGGCGAAGCTAAAGGTATATCAGATTTTCCTCTGGTAACAACGCACCGAGGCAAGGGAAAATGCGGACCAGTGAAAAACGCGACTTCGGTGAGTCAATTAGATGCGTTTCTTGCGAAAATCTGTGAAATGAGACGCGTCCAAGTTGATTTCCGGTTGATTTCGACGCGCCTTTCCGTCCTTCGCATCGGTCAAATTGGAGCCATGCGCAGGTCTTTTATTTCCCGCCGCGTCGCACCCGCCTATAAATGTCGCAACCTGGAAGGGCGGCTCGTAGCTGAGCAAAACCGGAGTCTGTAATTAATTCATCCGAAATATCCAGACTCCGCAGCGACTTTAGCTGGCACAAACTCTTCACGCTCGCGTCGGTAATCTTCGTTCCCCAGATCACGAGCATGCGAAGCTGGCTAAACTTCACAAGCACAGAACCTCCCTTGTCGGAAATTGCTGTATATCCCAGGCGTAATTCAACCAACGAAGAAATGACGGACAAACTGTCCAAGTCCGTATCATCGAATTTAGTACCTGACACGTCAAGCATTCGCAATTCTCTTAAATTCGCCAGAAACTTACCAACACCTGTGCGAATCTTAGTACCGTCGAGCACAAGTTTCCTAAGCGCTGTTAGCTGTGTTAACTTGGCAACTCCGTCATTTCCGACGTTAGTGCCAGACAAATTAAGCTCCTCCAAGCGCGAGAGACCGCCTATTTGACTCATATCAGAATCGCCCACCTTTGCGTTGGTCAAATCAAGCACTCTGAGACGATCCAGCTTCTTGATCTCGGCCAATTCTTCACCAATTAGCGTGGTATAGAGACTCAATTCCTCCAATTCAGATAATGTACCGATACTCTTCATCACTTCGCCGCGGATCCGCGTTCCTCCTACACACAGGATCCGGAGTTTGGTAAGTTTCTTCAAATCCGGTGCGCAAGCCTCCGTGATGCCCGTCGCATTGATCCTAAGCTCGCGCAGCTCCGTGAGCGTGGAGAGTGCTTTGATGGCGCCGTCCGATATGCCCAACCCGTCCATATTGAGAGACCGAAGCCCAGTCATGGCGCCGAAATGAACTATTGAATCTTCTGTGGCATTGGTATCGTTTATGTCTAGTTCGCGCAACTCCGATAATGTTCCTAATGCACTAATTGCTGCCTCGTCTAATTCGTGTGATCTCAGGACGAGCGCTTTTAATTTCCTTAGGTTGACCATCTCCGCAACACTCTCGGCCGGCAGATCCACGGCCTCAAGTATAAGCTCCCCCAGATTGGGCAATGCTTGGAGGCGGCGTATGATTGCAGGAGTGATTTTCATGCGATGCAGTTCCAACTTAATGATAGGAAGCGTGGACAGGTTCCTGATTCCTTCGTCGGTCACGAACTTGGACGAGATCCTCAATCGCTGCAGTTGAGTGAGGGGAAATAGTTCCTTGAGATCAGCATCTCTCAGCTCGTCGCCAAATAGACCGAGCCTTTGGAGAGTGGTCAGACGGCTTATGGTTTTTAGTCTGGTAGCGGTCCATTTTTCGCAACTAAACGATAGTGAGGTCAAATGGCGTAACTTCACCAGATTGGCTTCGATGGCTTTACACGTATCTGCGTCACGATCTTCAGCATACGCGCTGACACGGGTTTGATTGTTTTTCTCCGAAACTTCACATCCTAGCCTCGTTAATGCTAGGACTGCAGTTTCATTTTCCTTGTCCTCGTTGCCAAAAGCGTAACATTTTTGACTGGGCGGACAGACCAGCCATAGGAGCGCGCACGCTAAAATTATGTAAATTGGCGCATGCATATGAGAAACCAAGGCGCGCTGGTTCGGACTTTTAAAGGTCGGAGCAGGCGGAGATGCTATGTCAAATTTCATCGCTGAAACTCCGTTAACAAAAATCCGCAGCCTTTTTCTCGGGCGGCCGCCACCGGACTCATCTTTCCAATATCGAGACCGTTTGTAAACAAAATTCTTGTCGAGAAACGAGCCACCGGCTAATAGCAGGCATCCCTCCGGGATGCTACCAAACGCCGAATCGACCCCGTAGGAGTCGCCGCCATTAGCCGGTGGTTGAGCGAAGCGACACCACCGGAGGGGAGACGCAACTTTTCGGATAGGCTCTTAATTGGATCGACAGATTCCTATACTTACAACCAGACGAACGCGAAATTGAGCCCACGGACAAAGGAAGTCCCATGCGAACCGTCGTGCTCGGATCCCAGGGACAACTCGGCCGCGATCTAACGCCACGCCTTCGCGGAGAGGTCTATCCGCTCACGCGCACGGCCGGCGGCGATCTCACGCGGCCCGATTTGTTGGGCGAAACACTTCGTGAGCTTCACCCAACTCTTGTCGTCAATTGCGCCGCCTACAATTTTGTTGACCGCGCGGAGAGCGAGCCAGAAGCTTGTTTCGCCGTCAACACATGGGGTGTGCGCGAGCTGGCCAGGTTGTGCCGCGATTTGGATTGCGTGCTGGTCCATTTCAGCACCGATCACGTCTTCGGTTTGGACGCGCTGCGGCGAACTCCGTGGACCGAGTCGGATACCCCTGGCCCCGTCAATGTTTATGGCCTCAGCAAACTGTCGGGCGAATACTTCGTTCGTTCCATCTGTTCCAAGCATCTCGTCATTCGCACCTGCGGGCTTTATGGGTTGCATGGCAGCGGCGGTAAGGGCGGCAACTTTGTCGAGACAATGCTCAAGGTCGCCAGCCAAAACAAGCCGCTGCGAGTGGTCTATGACCAATGTTGCACGCCGACATTTACTGAAGATCTGGCCGCGACAACCGTCGCGCTCGTGAACTCCGGGGCAACCGGACTGTACCACGTCACGAACTCGGGCGCTTGTACCTGGTACGAGTTCGCCCAGACAATTTTTGAGATGGCCGGGCTAAAAGCCGACATCAAGCCGATCAGCAGTGATAACTATTCGGCGGCCGCGCGCCGGCCGGCTTATAGCGTGTTGGAGTCGACGGCGTTACGCTCGGCCGGCCTCGAGCCGATGCGCCCCTGGCGCAAAGCGCTCGCAGCGTATCTTCAGGCGCGCGTCGAAAAGCAATGATGGAACGGTTTACCGTGACATTGCATGCCCTATCGTTTGAGGGTCGTGGCCGGGGTCGGTAATCCGACCCCGGTTCTCGGAAGAAGCTCGGGCTAAACCGGGGTCGGAGTACCGACCCCGGGCACGACTGCCCTGTAGAAATATGCAGTGTCACGGAGAACCGCTCTAGGGCCGCATTCGCTCGTTTTTTTGATTCAGACCGTGGCGGTTGCTCTGCCGCTATGATAGGTTATCGATCATCCGTTGCGCTTCGCACCCAATCTCTCCGAGGATGTCGAAATGAAAAAGCAGTCACTTCGCTGGGGTCTCCTTGCGTGCCTCCTGTTGCTGCCGAGCAGCGTTCAAGCCCAGGGAGCCAAGACCGGCTTCCTTGATCGCGTTTTCAAGGACCCCGATGGCAAAGAGGCGAAGTATGTCCTCTTCGTGCCACATGACTACAAGGGCGATAAAGAATATCCCGTTATTCTCTTTTTGCACGGCAGCGGCGAGACTGGCGACGACGGCAAGAAGCAAGCAGCCACGGGTCTCGGGCCGGCGATTAAGAAGAACGAGAAGAGCTTTCCCTTCTTCGCCATCTTCCCTCAGTCGCAAAAACGCAACTGGCAGGCCGGCTCGCCGGATGCGAATCGCGCGTTAGCCATTCTCGACGAAGTCGAAAAGGAATACAAAATCGATAAGAAGCGCGAGTATCTGACCGGTCTATCGATGGGCGGATTCGGCACTTGGAGCGTGGCCGCGAAATATCCCGAGCGCTGGGCGGCGATCGTGCCGGTGTGCGGCGGGGCTCGTGGTAAGGAAACGGAAGTCGCCGAGGCGATCAAGAATATCCCGGTTTGGTGTTTTCATGGCGCGTGCGGATCCGACGGTGAACGTCGATATGTCTCGCAAGATGATGGAAGCCCTAAAAAAAGCGGGCGCGATGCCAAAGTATGACGAGTATGCCGGCGTCGGCCATAACTCATGGGACAAAGCCTACGCCACCAAGGAACTGTATACCTGGCTCCTCGAACAGAAAAAGAAGTGAACAACATTTAGCTTTGATACCAAATGCTCTCCCTAATGGAGGTTTTTAAATGTCGGATCAAAATGTGAATCGACGAGGCTTTCTCAAGACGACTGCCGTCGGCGCATCGGCACTGGCGTTGAGTGCGGCAAGCTATGAACGTGCTATAGGAGCCAACGAAGCTCTGCGCGTCGGGTTCCTCGGAGTTGGCGGCCGTTGCCAGCAGCATGTCGATGTGATCCTGCAAATGCGCGACGAGAAAAAGGGCATCGTCCCCGTCGCCGTCTGCGACGTTTGGGACGGCGACGCCGAGTTGGGCAGCGGCAAGGGCCGCGGACTTTACCCAACCGCCAAGCGCTGCGGTATTGATGTCAACGACAAGACCAAGGTGTCGAAAGATTATCGCGTCATCCTCGATCAAAAGGATGTCGACGCCGTGGTCGTGGCAACGCCCGACCATTGGCACGCGCGCATGTGCATCGACGCCTTGGATGCCAAGAAACACGTCTATTGCGAAAAGCCGATGACGCGGACGATCGATGAAGCGATCGCCGTCACCGATGCCGCCGTCAAGAATAATCGCGTCATGACCGTCGGCGTCCAGTCGATGGCCGACCCAACCTGGGGCGAAGCCAACGAATACATTCGCTCCGGTAAAATTGGCCACGTTCTCCAGGGCCAGACAAGCTACTATCGAAACTCGATTGTTGGCCAATGGCGCTACTACCCGCTCAAGAAAGGCATGACGCCGAAAACGATCGACTGGGATATGTGGCTCGGCCACAAGTTTGAGTGCGTCGGCCACAAGCTCGGGCCAACTCCGAAAGAAGTGCCGTTCGATCGCGCCATCTGGGCTCAATGGCGCTGCTACTGGCCATTCGGCGGCGGCATGTTCACCGACCTCTTCGTACATCAGACGACGCACTTGATCTCGGCAATGGGCGTACGCTTCCCAGGACGTGTAGTCGGCGGCGGCGGTCTTTATTTGGAATACGACAACCGCGATGTTCCCGACGTCGCAACCGTCGTGGCCGACTACAACGAAGGTTGCCAGGTCATCATCTCCGCGACAATGTGCAACAGCACCCAGCTGGGCGAAATGATTCGTGGCCGCCTCGCCACCATCCGATTCAGCCCGGACATCAACGGCGACTATATTCGCGGCTTCGAAGTCTTCGCTCAAGAGATCAGCGGCGGCGCCCAAAAGCCGCAAGGCGGCTTCTCCGCGCCGATCCACACCTTCAAGAGTCCGAAATACAAGGACAAGCCGAAGCTGGAAGAAACAGCGACCTACGCTCTGTGGGAAAACTTCATCTCCTGCGTGGCTGCCGGCAATCGCAACACGCTAAGCACCCCAGAACTTGGAGCGGCGGCGTTCTCGACTGTGAACATGGGCGTCCGCAGTTACCGCGAAGGCAAAGTCTTCGTGTGGGACGAGCAAAAGCGCGCTCCCAAGGAAGCCGACTCCAGCTGGGCGACGAAGCTCGAAGCCGTCAGCAAGAAGCGCGGCAAGCCGCACCAAATCATCGGCTGGCAGGGCGGCGACAGCGGCAGCACGCTGACACCACCGGACTACCAGAAACTGGAAGGGCCTTGGGTCAATGGTAAGGACCCAGCGGCTGAAGCGTCGAACTGAGCGAGTTAAGAGCGATTCGGAAAACTGGTATTTTGGCGAGCCGGGAGCGTGAGCTCCCGGCTCGCCAAAATGCCAGCGATTCTACCGCGCAAGATTAATCCCATTTCTTCAGCCCAGGAATAGTACCTATGCTCACCCTTCCGGACACAATCCGCCACGCATTAGAAAAGACCAATCAATCCCATGTCATCGCCGCCTGGGAACGTCTCGATGATGCTGGGCGGAAAGCGTTGCTGGAGCAATTGACCGCGGTCGACATCGCCGGCTTGCCGCGCCTGTTCGCGTTGCGCGATGAGAAATTCGCTTTGCCCGACCCGTCGAAGATCTTGCCGGTGCCCGTCATCCCAGCGAATTCGCCGGACGACGCGGCCGCGAAATCGCTCGGCGAAGAGGCCTTGCGCCGCGGCGAGGTCGCGGCGTTGGTAGTTGCTGGCGGCCAAGGGAGTCGGCTGGGTTTTGAACATCCCAAGGGCATGTATCCGGTCGGCCCAGTGAGCCGAAAGACGCTATTTCAGATACACGCGGAAAAGGTGCTGGCTCAAAGCCGGCGTTACGGCAAAGCGATTCCGCTGCTAGTGATGACGAGCCCCGCGACACATGCGGAGACGGAAGCGTTTTTCAAAGACCACAAATACTTCGGCCTGCCGCCGGCGGAAGTATTCTTCTTCCAGCAGGGCGGGATGCCGACGCTCGATTTGAACACCGGTCGGCTTTTGTTTGAAAAACCGGGAAAACTATTCGTCAGTCCCGACGGTCATGGCGGAACGCTGACAGCCCTGGCGAAGAGCGGTCTGCTGGAGAAAATGTATAAGCGCGGCGTTCATCACATCTTTTATTTTCAAGTAGATAATCCGCTCGTCAAAATTGCCGACCCCACGTTTCTCGGCCATCATCTCAAACACAAGTCCGAGGCCTCTTCGCGCGTCGTCGCCAAGCGCGACGCTTCCGAACGAATGGGTGTTTTCGCCAGCGTCAACGGGCGCTGCACCATCATCGAATACATCGACCTACCCAAGGACCTGATGACCGCGACCGATGCCAACGGCCGACTTCGCCTATGGGCGGGCAGCCCCGCCATTCACTTTTTCGAGACGGCATTCCTCGACCGAATTACCAGCGGACCAAGCCAGATGCCGTTCCATGTCGCGCGAAGAAGGTCGCCCACGTCGACGATTCTGGAAACCCAGTCCAGCCGACAGCGGAGAACGCCCTCAAGTTCGAGCGCTTCATCTTCGATGCGCTGCCCCTCGCCGATCGCTGGATCGTTGTGGAAACCCCGCGCCGAAGAATTCGCGCCGTTGAAGAACGCGACCGGCGAAGACTCGGCGGCGACGGTCGACCAGGCACTGCGAAACCTGGCGGCGTCTTGGCTGGAGTCCGCTGGCGTGAAGGTGCCACGAAGCGCAGACGGGTCGGTCACGCATCCGCTGGAGATTAGTCCGTTGTTCGCTCTGGATGCGCAGGAAGTAAAGAACAAAGTGGATCGCCGAACCGTCCTATCGGGTCCTCGGTATTTTGAGTGATCGGCTACCGAGCCTGAAGCGTAAGCGAAGGGGCATTTGAATTACCGAGCCTAAAGCGTAAGCAAAGGGCATTTACGCCAATGTCATACCCCTTCGTTTGCGCTTTCAGGCTCGGTAACAAGTCGCAAATTAAACCGACAGTTCTCTCGCTTGAACCCCGTTCACGCGCATCGGTTTTCGATCCAGAATCTCGCGCACCTTGATCAATAAGTCCGATGGTGTGAATGGCTTCGCCAGGAAACTGAGCCGATCGCCAGCCATACCGTCACGGACAACCTTGTCGTTTGTGTCGCTTGAAATGTACAGCCATTTTACGCCCGGTCGCGATTTCACGAGTCGATCCACGAGCTCGCGCCCGTCGAGCTCCGGCATGACGATGTCGGTCAGCAGTAGATCAATGCGCTCGGGGAACCCAAGAATAAATTGCATACCGTCATGGGTGCGCGGCGCGGCGATTACACGGTATCCCTCCGTGCGCAGGACCGAACAAATGAGAGAGCGTACGGCATCTTCATCTTCCACGACAAGCAACGTCTCATTACCGTTGAGCGTCGTAATGCAAGTCGGCTTGAGTTGGTTCGATGCTGGAGCTTCAGCCTGCCGCGGTAAGTCAATCTGAAAAACGGTGCCCTTGCCAGGCTTGCTCGCAACCTCGATCAAGCCGCCGCAGCGTTTGATGACAGCAAAGACAGTTGCCAGTCCTAATCCTGTACTTTTGCCGGATTGCTTCGTCGTCTGAAACGGCTCGAACAGGCGAGCCCGCGTTTCTTCATCCATTCCTCGGCCGGTGTCAGCAAAAGTCAGGCGCACGACTTGTCGCGGCCGCCCACCGGCCTTGTGAGCTTTGTCGCTCTCATCAATTGTGACATTTTCCGTTGTAATCGTAATGGTTCCGCCCGTTGGCATCGCGTCGCGGGCATGGAGGGCCAGGTTCATGAGAACCTGCTCCATTTGACCCGAATCCGCGCGAATGGTGCCAAGCGTCGGACTGAGCTTTTTCACGATTGCGATAGGCCGGCCTAACAAGCGAGAGATCAGACGCTCCACGCCATTGAGCACGTCGTTGAGATTGAGCAGCACGGGGTCCACCATCTGCTGCCGGCTAAAGGTCAAAAGCTGGCGCGTCAATGCGGTGGCGCGACTGGCTGCATTGCGAATTTCGCTGACGGCTTCCGTCGCGGATTCATTCAGCAGAGATACGCCCAGTAGTTCGGCATAGCCCTGGATAACCGTCAAAAGATTATTGAAATCGTGGGCGATACCGCCGGCGAGCTGGCCGATCGCTTCCATCTTTTGCGCCTGGTTCAACTGTGATTCCATCTCGCGCCGCGCGGTCATATCACGCGCAACGCAAGCAATGCAAAACGGCTTCTTCGATCCAGGATGATGAACGAAGAACGCCGTCATCCAGATCGGAAGCAGCTTACGTGACCGGGTGTTCTGCAATCCGCCATCGCCTTCCCAGCGTCCAGTCTCCGACAAAGATTTGCGAATGAAGTCGGCCGAAAGTTCAGTGCCCGCTTGTTTGAAAATGTCGTTGATACGCAGCTTTCCAACGTTATCCGTCGCTTCCAAAGCAAGCAGGTTCATGCCGGAAGGGTTTACGTACAAAATCGTCCCATCGAGATTGGCGATGGCAATAAAGTCACTGCTGTTTCTAACCAGGGACACGAGTTGTTCGTGTTCTTCCTCCATCTTCTTGCGCTCGGTGATGTCGCGCGTAATGCCCATGAGACGAACCGGCTGGTTCCCTTCAATGACCCACTTGCCGACGTTCTCTAACCAGCGTTCAGCGCCGTCCGGCGTTACGACACGATATCTCACGGTGACATCCGGTTTGGCGGCCGTCGCCTCCGCGATCGATTCCGTGACTTCTTTCACGTCGTGAGGATGAATGCGAGGCAAGAGGTCGTCCCAGGAAGTGATTTTCGTACCGGTCGGCACCTCAAAGAGCGCCGCGAGCTGGTCCGTGGACGAAAAGTGCTTTCGCGAGCGATCCCAATCCCAGCAAGCCATGTGGGCCGATCGCAAGGCCATGTTGAGCCAATTATCGCGCTGAAGAAGCTCGGTCTTGTGTTTGGTAATCACCGCCGACTGGCGTGTGACTTCGGCATTGCGCGTCAATAGCGCGCGACGCTTGGCCCTGTTGGCTTGCATGACCTGGCCATAGCTCACCGCGAGGAAGCCGCTGCAGAGAACGGCGATCGGCGCACGCTGCTGCCAGGTATTGGGCGGTCCGCCCCAATAGACCCAGGCGGCCAGCACCGTTAGCGCGAGTAGTAGAAGGATTAAAGAGAGATCAAATGCATTTGGTTCTTCTTCCATTATGTTTATCTCGATGATAGGCCGGCTGGACGCACAGGTAAGGCGGCCCCATTGATAGACCCAGCTTTGGGTATAGGAGGGGTGGACTTTTTGAGATTAGCAAGCCTTACTTGAAAAGGAAAGCGTTTAATTCTCAGAATTCGGGTCTGCCGTCAAGCGAATACATTATCGTGAGCCTAAACGTCACGGGCCGTGTCTGAGAGGAAGTTTATTAAGTCCATCCACTCGGCCAGACCACCCTTGCCATGCCAAATCACTTTGGCAAGGGTGGTCGTCGTGCTGATGTTGATCGACATATTCACGCTTATCTTAACCCTTGAAAAATAAAAGACTTACGTCGTAATTTGTGGGTGTCTTCCGAGTGTGCCAGGCTCCGCTCTTGCCAAATAAGAGAGTAGTATTGTCCCCGATAAACGGTGCGTGGGGCTTAATGAACACCTTCTGAGTGTTGCGGGCAAGGGATTTCGTTTTGCATAGGATAAAGGCCTACCTAAACGCAGTCGAGACGTTGCGGCGAATTCAAAGTTCCCTGACCTGGATGGCCGAGTATGCCGAGCTACAGTCCCAAAGAGATCGAGCCGCGTTGGCAGCAGTATTGGCTGAAAAATAAGACTTTTCGCACGCCGGACACGTCGGATAAGCCGAAGTTCTATGTTCTCGACATGTTCCCATATCCGAGCGGCGCGGGGCTGCACGTCGGTCATCCGGAAGGCTATACGGCCACGGATATTCTCGCCCGCTACCGCCGTATGTGCGGCTTCAACGTACTCCATCCGATGGGCTGGGACGCCTTCGGCCTGCCGGCCGAACAATACGCAATCAATACTGGTACGCATCCAAGAGTCACCACCGAAAAAAACATCAACGAGTTTCGGCGCCAAATTCAATCATTGGGCTTTAGCTACGACTGGGATCGCGAAGTCGACACGACGGACCCTAAGTATTACCGCTGGACGCAGTGGATCTTTTTGACCCTGTTTGACACGTGGTACGACACGGATACCAAGCGCGGTCGGCCGCTCGCGGAATTGCCCATACCGAGCGAAATCAATTCGCAGGGCGAGGCCGCGATGCGAACCTATCGCGACAGCAAACGCTTAGTGTATCAAGCGGAAGTGCCGGTCAATTGGTGTCCGGCGCTCGGCACGGTGCTCGCCAACGAAGAAGTGATCGATGGCAAATCGGAGCGCGGCGATCATCCGGTTGTGCGCATGCCGCTCAAACAGTGGATGCTCCGCATCACGGACTACGCCGAGCGACTGCTAGAGGATCTCGACCTGGTCGAATGGCCCCACTCGATCAAGGAGATGCAGCGTAACTGGATTGGCAAGAGCGAAGGCGCCGAGGTCGACTTTCGCGTCAAAGACAAGCCGGACGCCGTCGTCCGCGTGTTCACGACACGCCCTGACACGCTGTTCGGTGCGACCTATATGGTTCTGTCACCCGAACATCGCCTCGTCGACGCCATCACAACTGTAGGCCAAAAAGCCGCTGTCAAAGCCTATCAAGAGCAAGCAGCGCACAAGAGCGATCTCGAACGGACGGAACTGGCAAAGAAGAAGACAGGCGTTTTCACAGGCGCCTATGCCATCAATCCTGTGACGGGAGAGCCGATCCCGATTTGGCTTGCTGACTACGTCCTGGCGAGTTACGGAACCGGCGCGATCATGGCCGTGCCCGCCCACGATGAACGCGACTTCGAGTTCGCGAAACAGTACAGCTTGCCGATGCGCATCGTTGTGCAGCCTACGGCAGCATGGCTCGCGAAAACAGCAAGCACAATGGAGACATTGCCCGAGGCCTATTGCGAAGAAGGGATCGCATGCAATTCGGGGGCATTTAGCGGGCTCGACACCGCCACCTGCAAGGCTCGCATCATCGATTGGCTTGCCGAGCGCGGCATCGGCGCCTTGCGCATTAACTTCAAGTTGCGCGATTGGCTTTTTAGCCGCCAGCGCTACTGGGGTGAGCCGTTTCCGATTCTGCACGAACTCGACGCCGCCGGCAACCCGACCGGTGTCATCGAGCCCTTGTCGATGGACGAGTTGCCGCTGACGCTGCCGGCCCTTGATGATTTCAAACCGAGCGGCAAGCCGGAGCCGCCGCTAGGCAAGGCGACCGATTGGCTTTTTGTGACGCGCAATGGCAAACGCTATCGGCGCAAAACGAACACTATGCCGCAGTGGGCTGGTTCGTGTTGGTATTATCTGCGTTACATCGATCCGCATAACGATAAGGTGTTTTGCGATCCGAAAAAGGAACAGTATTGGATGCCCGTCAACCTCTACGTCGGCGGCGCGGAACACGCGGTGTTGCACCTGCTCTATTCGCGCTTTTGGCATAAAGTGCTATTCGACCGGGGCCATGTCAGCACGGCCGAGCCGTTTCGCCGGCTGGTAAATCAGGGAATGATTCTCGGTGAGATGGAGTTCACCGGTTTCAAGGAAAACGGCGCCTGGATTTCAGCCGTGAAGGACACGCCCGATTCCTGGAAATCGGTCAAACTCACCGAGGACCAGGTCGAGAAGCGCGGCGATTCGTTTGTTCTCAAGGAGAACGCCGAAATCCGCGTCGATGCACGAGCCTACAAGATGTCGAAAGCGCGCGGCAACGTCATCAATCCCGATCAGGTCGTCGATCAATACGGCGCCGATAGCCTGCGCCTCTACGAAATGCGCATGGGCCCACTTGAGGCAACCAAACCCTGGAGTATGCGCGGCGTCGAGGGCGAATCGCGCTTCCTGGGCCGCGTCTGGCGGCTCTTCGTCGAGGATCGGGCGGAAGCGACAACCTTGGCGCCGGCCGTCCAGGACGTCCCTCCCGAGAAAGAGACGCTCAGGCGGCTTCATCAGACGATCCAAAAAGTGACCTACGATTTGGATACGATGGGCTTCAACACCGCGATTTCGGCCATGATGGAGTATACCAATCATCTTACTCCTCTAACCGTTAAGCCCCGGCGCACCCTAGAGCCGCTCGTACTATTGCTCGCGCCGTTCGCCCCGCACCTCGCGGAGGAGCTTTGGCGTATCCTTGGCCATCCGGACACGCTGGCTTACGAACCGTGGCCGAGGTTCGATCCGAATTTGTTGCGGCAAGAAGAGGTCGAGATTCCGGTTCAGATCAACGGCAAAGTAAAACTACGTCTGATGGTCGGAGCGGGCCTGGACAAAGAGGCTCTGCAAGCGAAAGCCCTTGAAGACGACGGCGTCCGCGGTCTTATCGCTGGCAAGGAGATCAAAAAGCTAATAGTAGTGCCTGGAAAACTAGTGAATATCGTCGTGGGATGAGCAGGGGGCGCTTGGCTCATTCGCCTTCACGCCCTGGACACGGCGTGTTATAACGCGCAAGAGTGCGGCATCGTTTTTCTCGGCCCACCCGCATGGGTGCGAGGAAAACCGACTGCACTTGGAATATAAGGAGGAGTCAGGATGCGACCCTTGCGCTTTGTCATTGCAGCTCTGCTGCTTGCCGCCACGTTTGTGGCCGCTCAGAACCCCCAAAACACCCAAAATCCGCAGCCGACCGCGCCGCCTGGCGCCAAGCCCAACCCGGTGCTCGATAAAGTGCTCGCCAATTGGGAAGCCTCAATGGCGCGGGTCAAGTTTCTCACGGCGGAGTTGGCCTGCATCGAAAAAGACAAGACCTTCAATCAGACGATGAAGTCCACAGGTTTTGCTCAGTACCTGAAAGCTGGCGAAGGGACGACGTCTTTGAATTTGGCCAACCTCGAGACAAAGACTGAGGGCAAGAAAGACCTGCGCTACAAATTCACGTCGACCGGCACGTATCTCTATGAGTTTCGGCCGGCGATAAAAGAAATCGTCGCTCACGAGCTTCCGAAGCCGAAGCCCGGGGCCATTTCCGATGACAACTTCATGTCCTTTCTGTTCGGCATGAAGGCGGAGGACGCCAAGAAGCGCTACGACATGCGCTTGTCCAAAGAAGACGCGTATTACTTTTTTATCGATGTCAGTCCGCGCACGGAGCGTGATCGGGCGGATTTCGCCAAAGCCCAGATCGTCATCGATAAACGCAACTATTATCCGCGCCAGCTGTGGTTCGAGGAAGTCAACGGCCGTGAGACTACATGGGACATCCCGCGCATCGACGACCGCACCCCGGTCGACCGCCGCAACTTTGACGCACCGAAGCCGCCCGGCAGCGATTGGAAAATTAAAGTCGAAAAGCTAACCGCCGAAGGGCCGCCGAAGACGATTCGACCGTAAATTATGCCGTGCTAAGTACAGCCGCCAAGAGGTTAGGGAGGAAGTCGCGTCTCCCCTCCGGTGGTGTCGCTTCGCTCAACCACCGGCTAATTGCGGGCATCCCTCCGGGATGCTACTAAGCAGCCGAATAGATCCCGAAGGGATCGCCGCAATTAGCCGGTGGTAAGCACAGCGACACGACCGGAGGGGAGACGCGACTTTTCGGACAGCCTTTTAGCTCGATCTCCTCTTTTCTCAGAATTATCGCTCCTATTCATGAGACCCTTGCGAGACCTCGGGGTTCCTTCCTTCGTGCAGGTCTCGCTTGCCCACTCTCCGTGCGCGCGGCTATGCCTGTTTGTGAAACACCACGAGGAGCTAGATTATGCGTAATGTTCGTACTTCGCTTATGTTCGCTGCTGTCGCAGTCATGTTCGCCATAGCGATCAGCCCGGCCAATGGCCAAGGCAAGGGCCAGGGTAAAGGCAAAGGCGGGTTCCAGGGCGGCGGCATGGGCATGTTCGGCGGCGCACCGACCGGCCTGATGCTGCTCATGAACAAGGGCGTGCAGGAAGAACTCAAGCTGACCAAAGATCAAACCGATAAGATCGAAAAGGCTCAGACCGCTGCGATGGAAAAGATGCGCGAGGCCTTTTCGGGCGGCTTCGATGCGGAAAAGGCAGCGGAGTTGCGTAAGCAGATGACCGAAGACGGAAACAAACTCGCCAAAGAAATCGTAACCCCGGAACAGGCGAAACGGCTCAAGCAGATCGAACTGCAAGTCGGCGCTCAGATGGGTGGCTTGACCACCTTTACGACGGAAGACGTTCAGAAAGAACTCAAGCTCACAGACGCGCAGAAGTCGTCGCTCAAGGAACTCAACGACGAAGTGACTAAAGAGCGAGCTGCCCTGATGCAAAGCATTCGCGGCGGCGGTGGTGATCGTCAGGAAGCGATGCAGAAGATTCAATCGATGTCCAAAAAGGCAATGACGCAGTTCACCGACAGCCTGACCGCTGACCAGAAGAAGACCTGGGAAGCTATGACCGGTCCGAAGTTTGAATACAAGGCGGACGCCCCGCGCGCTCCGCGCCGCGACCTGTGATTGTTATTCGCTGAATGACCGCAGGGTTGTAACGACGATGAACCCCGGCCTGGCCCGGGGTTCATCCGTTTCTGGAAAGCTCTAACCGTCATGCCCTCGGGACGGTGACACCTTCAATAAATCCCAACAAATTTCGTCTCTTTCTCGTTTGACCTGGCACTAGATCCGGTTACATTGGGAAAAGACTGTCCAAGCACACTCTCGCGATCGCCCTTCTTTCACAAGGAGCAGCCTCCCATGCGTCCGTTGAATCGACGTGATTTTCTATCTGAATCGGCTTTATTGGCTGCCGCCGCCGCCAGTGCCGGTAGCCTGTCGACCGCGAATGCCGCGGAAGACAAGCCAAAGACCGAAGCGAAGGTCGCGGCCAACGATAAACTGCGCGTCGCCGTCATCGGCGTCAATGGCAGGGGCATGAGTCATGTCGATGCGTTCGCTGAGAAGAACGGCTGCATCGTCACCACCATCTGCGATGTTGATAAAGGCGTGATCGGGAACGCCATGAAACAGGTGGCCAAGCGACAGGGCAAAGAGCCGAAGTTCGAACAAGACCTGCGCAAAGTCGTCGAAGACAAAGATATCGACATCGTCACCGTCGCCACGCCGAACCACTGGCATTCGCTCGCAGCGATTTGGGCTTTGCAGAACGGCAAAGACGTATATTGCGAAAAACCGGTCAGCCACAATGTTCACGAAGGCCGACAACTGGTCGAGACGGCTCGAAAATACAACCGCATATGCCAGACCGGAACCCAGAGCCGCAGCGGCGTCGGCCTGCGCGAAGCGATGGCCTACATGCACTCCGGCAAGCTCGGCAAAGTGAGCCTCGCGCGGGGCATCTGCTACAAGCTACGGCCTTCGATTGGCAAGGTCGGACCCGAAGGCGGCAAGATCCCGGCATCGATCGACTACGATCTCTGGTGTGGCCCCGCTCCAGTGCAGACGCCGATGATGCGGAAGAAGCTGCATTACGATTGGCACTGGACCTGGGATTACGGCAACGGCGATCTCGGCAACCAGGGCATCCATGAAATGGACAAGGCACGCTGGGGCCTCAACAAGAACGAGCTGCCGAAGTCGGTCCTGAGCCTCGGCGGTCGATTTTACAACGAACCGGATGATGGCGTGACGGCGAATTCGCAGGTGTGCGTCTTTGACTACGGTGACTGCGAGCTGATTTTTGAAGTCCGCGGTTGGCCGTCGAAGTCGCCTTTCCCAGCCAAGAAGTACCCCGACGATGGCAAACCCAAGAACCACGTCGGCAATATCTGGTACGGCACCGAAGGGATCATAGCGAGTACGGATTATTCCAATGCGACCGTCTTCAACAAAGATGGCGAGGTGATCAAGGAGTTCAAGGGCGGCGAGAATCATTTCGCCAATTTCATCAAGGCTGTGCGCAGTCGCCAACGCCAGGATTTGCACGCCGACATCCTCGAAGGCCACCTGTCGAGCGCGCTCTGCCACCTCGGCAACATCAGCCTGCGCCTCGGCACCCCGCAACCGTTCAACAAGCCGACGAACGCTTTCGGCGACGATAAGGAAGCCGTTGCGACCTTTGACCGCATGGTCGAACATTTGAAAGACAATCGTCTCGAGCTTTCGGAGATGAACTATCTGGTCGGTCGCAAGTTATCGATCGATACGATGCGCGAGAACTTCGGAACCGACAAAGAAGCCAATCAGATGCTCACGCGCGAGTATCGCAAGGGCTTCGAGGTGCCGGAGAAGGTGTAGTGCGCCGTCGCGACTATATTTACGGGTGGCACAGACATTCCTGTCTGTGCAGCAAAAGGCGTCGGTTCCCGCACAGACAGGAATGTCTGTGCCACCCGTAAATTTAGTCTACAAAAAGGCAGTAGTTACCGCAGATGTGGAACGGTCTCCTGACCGTTTCACTGTACCCGCCGCTCCAATGGGACGGTCTGGAGACCGTCCCATAACCTCGTGTCTTCGCAGAATTCCGAATCTCTTTAATGCCACCAACCCGCGAACAACTCGAACAGTGGGACCGCGAACACGTCTGGCATCCGTTCACGCCGATGCAACCGTATGCCGCTGCAAAACCGCTCATCATTGAGCGCGCGGATGGTTGTTTCCTCTACGACCTCGACGGCAACGCCTATCTAGACGGCGTCTCGTCGCTGTGGTGCAACGTGCATGGGCACCGCGTGCCGGCGCTCGACGAAGCATTGCGCCGACAAATCGACTCGGTGGCACATTCGACACTTCTCGGCATCTCGAACGTACCGGCGATTCTGCTCGCTCGGCGTCTCACGGAGTTGGCCCCGCCCGGGCTAAATCGTGTCTTCTTCTCCGACGACGGGGCGACAGCAGTCGAAGTCGCCTTGAAGATGGCTTTTCAATACTGGCGCCAGTGTCCAACGCCCCAGCCCGCGAAGACCAAGTTCCTAGCTCTGCAAAAAGCCTATCACGGCGACACGCTCGGCGATGTCAGCGTCGGCGACCTCGCTCGGTTCCATCATCTATTCAGCCCCCTGTTGTTTCCGACCATTCGAGCGCATAGCCCGTATTGCTACCGCTGCCCGCTTGGGTTGGAACGCGTGACCTGCCAGATGGAATGTGCTGGCGAACTTGAGAATCTTGTGCGTGATAACGCCGACACGTTGGCGGCGGTTGTAATTGAACCTCTCGTGCAAGCCGCGGCGGGAATGATTACCGCGCCGGAAGGTTATTTGCGCCGTGTCCGGGAAATCACCAAAAAACACAACGTCCTGCTAATCGCGGATGAGGTGGCCGTAGGCTTCGGGCGGACGGGCACGATGTTCGCCTCCGAACAAGAGGGCATAACTCCGGATTTTCTCTGCCTGGCGAAGGGCCTCACCGGCGGCTATCTGCCATTGGCGGCGACGCTGACGACGGACGAAGTTTTCTCGGCTTTCCTTGGTCCAGCGAGCGCCGGCCGGACCTTTTATCATGGCCATACCTACACCGGCAATCCGCTTGGCGCAGCGGTCGCTTTGGCGAGTCTCGAACTGCTGACCGCTCCAACAGGATTGCCCGTGTTGCCCGCCAAAATTGCTAGACTTAAGAGCCATCTCGATCGCTTGCGAACGCTGCCAATCGTCGGCGACGTCCGGCAGCGAGGCTTGCTTGCCGGCATCGAGCTAGTCGCCGATAAAACGACCAAGGAGCCTTTTCCGTTCGAGCGCCGCGTTGGCGCTGAAGTTTGCCGGCGGCTACTCGCGCAGGGGATTTTGCTACGTCCGCTGGGGGATGTTATCGTCGTGATGCCGCCCTTGGCCATCGACGAACCGCTGCTCGATCGGCTCTGCTTGGCGCTACACGAAACGTTGGAAAATTTCGGCTAACCGATCATGCGAGCGCTGTTCATCACCGGATCGGACACAGGAGTCGGCAAGACCCACTTCACTTGCGCTGTCGCGCGCCTGCTGCTCGATCAAGGCCGAAAGGTGAGCGTCTGCAAGCCCGTGGCGACCGGCGCTGAGCGTGTCTGCGAACGTTGGTTAAGCGAAGACACGCGGCTACTGGCCCAGGTCACCGGACAACCGTTTGAGGAAATCACGCCCTATACCTTTGCGGAGCCGGCCTCTCCTGCTGTTAGCTCCAGACACGCGGGAAAGGTCCTGACACTAAATGACCTCACGTCGGCCGTCCGAGCCGCGGCGCACGGCGACATTCTCCTCGTCGAAGGCGTCGGCGGCTTGCTCTGTCCCCTCACGGAACGCGAGACCGTGGCCGACTTGGCATTAGCGCTGGCCATGCCACTCATTATTGTCGTTAGAAGATCTCTTGGGACGCTCAATCACACGCTTCTGACTGTCGAAGCGGCCGAGCGCCGAGGCTTAAGAATCGCGGGCGTGGTGGTGAGCGAAATAGCACCTGTTAGCGGATTGGCGGAGAAGACGAACGTCGAGGAGCTTCGGCGCAGGCTCAGTGTGCCGATTTTGGCCGTGGTACCTTATGAGCCGTACAAAGATGTAACGCTCGCGGTCGCGGCGTTACGTGATGTGAATTGGCTTCAGCTTGGCGAAGTGGGTTGATAGCGTTCTTTCGCGGAGCGAAACACCTAGGACTATCTCCATGCTTTTCTCCTATCGATTTTCCGCGTCCTTTTGCGTGCTTGCCCTTCTCTGGTCCGCGGCGACAATCCGCGCGGACGATGCGAAAAAAGATCATCTGCGGCCAATGACGTTCGAGGACCTCTGGAAACTCAAGCGCATCGGCCCACCTAGCGTTGCACCGGACGGCGCCTGGGCGGCGGTTGAGGTGACGACTTATGACATGGACAAAGACGACAGCTCATCGCAGATTTGGCTCTTGGCGACGGATGGCACAAAACAAAAACAGTTGACGGGAGGGGCCGGGAAACACTCCGGGCCGAAGTGGTCGCCCGATGGTTCGTCGATCGCGTTCACTGCCAAGCGCGAGGGCGATGAAGGGCCGCAAATCTATGTTGTCGCCGTCGATGGCGGCGAGATCCGGCGCGTAAGCTCCATGCCGATAGCGCCGTCCGGTTTGAAATGGGCTGGCGACAGCAAAACGATTTACTGTCTCGCCTGGACCTGGGCCGAAACGCCGGATGACGTCAGCTATCGCAAGAAGGACAAGGAACAGAAGGAGAGCAAGGTCAAGGCGTTCGTCATCGACGACGCCCAATATCGCTACTGGGATCGCTGGACAGCAGACGGCAAGCGGCCTTCGGTGTTCGCGGTGGACGTCGCCAGCGGCAAGCATCGCGATCTTCTCACCAGCACACCGTTGCGACTCCCGCCTCAAGAGCCCTCAGCCGCTGACTACGATGTGTCCCCTGATGGGAAGGAGCTTTGCTTCGTCGCGGACTCGGCCAAGGATCCTGGGATCGACTCCAATTTAGATCTTTATACGCTGTCACTCGAAGGCAAGGCGACGCCGAAAAACATCACACCAGCCAACGGTGCCACCGACCGCAACCCCGTCTACAGTCCTGACGGAACCAAGCTCGCTTATCTGAGCACGACCATCAAGAACTTTTACGCGGACAGGGCGATCTTGATGCTCTTTGACCGGGCTACAGGCAAGCGCAGGCGCTGAGCGCTGATCTCGACCGCACTTGTGCCAACCCGACTTGGTTGCCTGACAGCAAACGAATCGCGTTCGAGACCGAGGACAAGGGTTACGAAAACGTCTACTTCGTGACGATCGCCGACCCCAAGCCTCAGACCGTTACCACCGGCTATTCGGAACGGTCAATCGAGTTCGCCCACGGGGTTAGCCTTGGCGTCTATCTTCGCTCCAGCTTCGATTTGCCGCCGACAGTGTTTTCGCACAAAGCCGGCGAAAAAGAGCCAAGGCAGATCTCCTTTTTTAATGATGCGATCGTCAAGCAATGGAAGCTCGGCAAGGTCGAAGAAAAAACCATTAAGGGAGCGGACGACGATGACGTGCAGATGTGGGTGATCTACCCTCCCGATTTTGACTCAACTAAGAAATGGCCCTTGGTTCAGTTCATCCACGGCGGCCCGCACAACGGCATCATGAACGACTTCCATTTTCGCTGGAATTTGCAATTGTGGGCCGCTCGCGGCTATGTCGTCGGCTGCGTCAATTTTCACGGCTCCAGCGGCTTCGGCCAAAAGTTCTGCGACTCGATAACGGGCGATTACGGCACCAAGCCAACGGTTGACATCATGAAAGCGACCGATTGGTTTGAGAAGCAGCCTTGGATTGACAAGGACCGCACGGCGGCAGCCGGCGGCAGTTACGGTGGTTACATGGTCGCTTATTTAAACGGCCACACGGATCGCTTCAAAGCCTACATTTGCCACGCCGGTGTTTACAGCTATCACAGCCAGATGGCGTCCGACGTCGTCCGCGGCCGCGAACGCTCGCTCGGTGCGTTTCCTTGGGAAAACCTGGAGAAGGTCGATAAACAATCGGCCCAGCGCTACTCCGCCAACTTCAAAACGCCGACGCTTGTTCTGCATGGTGAGCGAGATTTCCGCGTTCCCGTGACGCAGGGCCTGGAGTATTACAACACGCTGAAACAAAAAGGCGTACCGACCCGATTGGTTTACTTTCCGGACGAGAACCATTGGATATTGAAGCCACAGAATTCAAAACTGTGGCACAAGGAAGTGTTTGGCTGGTTGGAGAAGTATATTGGCAGCGGACCGACGAAGTAGGTGTCCCTTTGTGGCGGCACGTTGAAAACGTGCCGCCACTATTGTAGAGAATAGACTCCGACGGACCCGTCAATCTATCTCGTTCTTGAGCTTCTCCAATTTCCGGCTTGTTTCACGCATCCGATCACGTAGATCCGTTATCACATCGTCGATATGTTTCGACTTATCATCGAATTCCTTTTCTAAGAGCTTAAGATTTTCCTGGATTTCAAGCAATTTGACTTTGAAATCAAAAGATTTTAGAGCCAACTCATCAAGCTTCATTTTTACGATGGCATCACGCTTGGCATCGTCATCCCGCACTTCGCGTGGCAGATCCGCTCTTACCCGACGTTCCATTAATAATCTTCGCTCGAGGCGGTGCAACTCACGTTCTTCTTCGATTGATTGCAAGACTCCCTGAGTAGAAAAAATTTGCTTCTTTGGGCCCATCAATGTCTTACTCATTTCAAGGGAATTTTTTTGAGCGTCCTCATACACTATGCGCAGTTCCTTTCGCAAAATCTCCAATACATTTTGCAGCTTGTCTTGATCGCGTTGTTGCTGTTTTTGTTTCGCCACTAAAGCCGGTGGAGGAGGGGTAGCTTGGTCCGGTCCAGCCTTTTCGTCGTCCACATCTTCAGCTTTTTCTTTGGACAATGCTAGGTTCGAGGCCTTGGAACCAGGTGGCTCGGCTATTGGACGCACAGCCTGAGCGGTAGTTTGCGACTTCTCGCCATGTATGCCCATTCGCCAATAAACTGCGCCAGCTCCGGCGAGCAGCGCTAACGCTACTGCCGAAGTAACCCACGTCCATTTGCTTATAAACATGCTCAATGCCACTCCGTTTGTGAGCGCGGCGACGTAAGTCGGAATTGGCCCGCCTGCCGCGAAGCGCAGGGCCGTGGATACCGTAGAGGCGACCAATGTTGCCGCAGGCGTCGAGGGCGATGCTGCCAGGACGCCAAAGGCAGCCATCGGAGCGATGCCGCACCGGCTCAACCGCTGAGCGAGTCGGCGCCGGGCCCAGGCCAGCCAGGAAAGGATCGTCCCTCTCGGACGGCCGAGAAGCGCGGCAACCTCGGATGTCGTGTGTCCTTCTAAATAACAGAGAATCACCACTTGCCGATATTTTGCCGGAAGACGAGCAATCTCATGATCGAGAACCGCTCGCGTATCATCGTCCTGTTCCACCTGAGGCGCGGGCTGATCCTCAATCAACGCGTCCGTGAGCCGTCGTCTGGTTTTTTGCGTTCGCAGGCGGATCGCCACGCGCCGCGTCACCTTGTAAAGCCACGCAGCCAAGGACGTGGCGTTACGCAGGGAACTGGCTTTGCGCACCAAGATCAGAAATATCGCCTGAAAGGCATCTTCTATGTCTGCGGAATTCCGTAACAAGGACTTACAAACGCCTAAAACCATGCCACCGTGACGCCAAACCAACACCTCGAACGCCGCTTCATCATGCGAGGCGACAAAGCGACGCAGCAGTTCGGCATCGCTGGGCGCAGCGCATGCGTCCGTCGGGTCCAGCTTGTGGAACCGATGAATGAGGCTTTGCAAAAGAATCGGTAGACGCATGGCGCTCGCCCATGTTCACGGTGATTTCAAGAGTATAGAGGCGCACATGTGCGTTCTGATTGAGGAAAATTGCAAAAAACAGTATGAGACGCCGGGCTAGCGCTAGCGCAAGTGCAGGGAATCGAGATGCTGTGGCCGGGGTCGGTACTGCGACCCCGGCGGAGCCATAGTGCTTCCAGAGAACCGGGGTCGGAGTACCGACCCCGGCCACGGCTCACAAGCCTCGTCGGCGAATTTCTGGCTCAGGACGCTACCGCCAACGCAAGCGCAGGGAATTGAGAATTACAGATATCGAACTCAGGCTCATCGCAGCGCCTGCGACGACGGGACTTAACCAACCAAACGCGGCCAGGGGGATGCTCACTGTGTTGTAGAAAAACGCCAAAAAGAGGTTTTGCCGGATGGCATTTAGCGTCAAGCGGCTGAGCCGGCGGGCGCGAACGATCATGCGAAGGTCGCCGTGCATCAGCGTGATGCCAGCGCTTGCGAGCGCGACGTCGGTGCCACTGGCGAGGGCGATGCCGACATCAGCACCGGCGAGCGCTGGCGCGTCGTTGCTGCCATCGCCGGCCATGGCGACGATTGTTCCTGTCGACTGCCAGCGGGCAACTTCGTCGCTCTTATCGGCGGGCAACATGCCGGCGCGGAAATCTTGCAGGCCGAGTTGGCGGGCGACGGCGGTTGCTGTCACCGCGTTGTCACCGGTCAACATGACAAGCTTTAGGCCGTCCGCCTGCAATTCTTTGATGGCTGCCGGCGTCGTCGCTCGAATGGGATCGACAACTGCCAAAAGACCCGCGAGTCGGCCATCGATCGCGGCTAACAGGACCGTGTGGCCCTTCTGCCGAAGTTCGTCGGCCCTTGCTGTTATCGAGCTCACTTCGATGCCGCGCTCGGTCAAAAGGCGTTCGTTGCCAACGACCACGGCACGGCCGGAAACGTTGCCCCGCACACCGAAACCGGTCGCAGATTGAAAATCAGTGGCCGGCGTCAGCTTGATGGATTCCTGATCGGCTCGTCGGACAAAGGCGGCGGCCAGTGGATGTTCACTCCCCCTTTCCAAACTCGCAGTAAGCCGGAGCAGTTCGTCACCGGTCCATTCGCCGCTGGGTTCGATGACGACGAGCTTGGGCTTTCCCTCGGTGAGGGTGCCCGTCTTGTCCAAAAGCAGAACGGAAGCCCGAGTCAGAACCTCGAGCGCGGCGACGTCGCGCACGAAGATGCCGTCTTCCGCGCCACGCCCGACGCCGACCATAATGGCCATCGGCGTCGCCAAACCGAGCGCGCACGGGCAGGCGATTACCAGCACTGCAACCGCTCGCAACAGGGCGCGACTCATGCCATAAGACGTCGGATCGACGCCAAACCAGTAGGTAAATGTCAGGACGGCAATCCCAAGGACCGCGGGCACGAACCAACGGGCGACGCGATCGACGAGTCGCTGAATCGGCGCTCGGCTGCGTTGCGCTTCGCCGACGAGGCGGACGATCTGACCCAAAACGGTGTCGGCTCCGATGCGTGTCGCGCGGACCAGCATGCCGCCTGTGCCATTGAGCGTTCCGCCGATGACCGTCGTGCCCGGTTCTTTTTCGACCGGCAGCGGTTCGCCGGACAACAGGGCTTCATCAACCGCGCTTCGGCCTTCGAGGACGACGCCGTCAACAGGCACGCGCTCGCCGGGCGCACACGAACTGTTTGCCCGACTTCGATAACAGCCAATGGTACGTCCGTCTCATGGCCATCCGACCCGACGAGACGCGCAGTCGGCGGCGTCAAGCCGAGCAACCGGCGAATGGACGCGCCGGTACGGTGTCGGGCGCGCAACTCAATCACCTGGCCGAGCAAGACCAAGTCAACGAGCATTGCCGCGGTTTCAAAATAGCTTCCATGATCCGTCGACATCGTCAGTAGTTGACTGAGGCTGAGCCCAAAAGCCGCCAGGACGCCCAGCGCGATGAGCGTGAACATGTTCGGATTGAATGGAACGATGGAATTCCAGGCACGAACGAGAAAGGGCAGCCCACACCAAAACACAACTGGCGTCGCCAGCACCAGCTCCGCCAAACCCCAGCCGTGAAGGCCGATTGGATGAATTAGAAGGAGAGGCAATGTGAGAAAACTGCCGACAATAAGGCGACGCACGAAGTCCGCCAACTCTGGATCCGGCCGGTCGTCGAGCGAGGCGACACGCGGTTCCAGGGCCATGCCGCACTTGGGACAGCTGCCGGGGCGTTCGCTGTGGACTTCGGGGTCCATCGGGCAAATGAAATCGATGCCGGCGCCGGGTGGCATTTCAGGCATCGGCATGGACTTTGGAGATTTTGGGGAGAGGTAAAGGTTGGGATTGGCGCGGAATCGCTCAGCGCACGATTTGGCGCAGAAATGATAGGTGGCGCCTTCATATGTAAGCGACGCGGCCGCCCGGGCCGGATCGACGGTCATGCCACAAACCGGATCAATCGCGGGAGGTGGAGCGACAACTTCCAAGGATTTCATGCGGCACCGTAGAGCATGAGGAGCCGCCCAGGCCCCTCATGCTCATTGTACGGTTGCCATCGTTCCATTCTCGACCAGGATCGATTTGGAGGGGCATATCCTGTTTACTTGTCGTTCTTCGGATAAACCTGACCTGGAGGGTACGGCGTGTAAGCTGGGTAGAAAGTTGCGCTGATCGGCTTAGCGGGATTGGCGCGGAACGGATATTCCGGGCTGTTTTCATAGCCCCTGCAGCCAGGGTAGCCGGGTGAGAACTGATAGCTCGGATAGACCGGATACGCCGGAATGGGAGGGCCCTTCACCGTTGGCTCGCCATAGAAGTCGCGGGCCGAGCCGAAGAGAAAAACGACCTCGGAGCGCACATTGGTGCTGAGGTATTCGTTGTGGTTACTCCAGGTGTAGGCGACTGGAAAGGACCGCACCCAATCAAGGACCGGGTGCGCATGTTTTTTCTGCGCATTGTCGGCGCAGCCAGGCTTGGAGCAGGACGCGTCGTCGCCAGCGCGGGCGGTCGCTCCCCAGCTGAGCAGCAGCGTCAAAGCGCCGCAAATTAGCAATCGTCGGACCATGATTCAGACTCCTGGTCCGGCCTCACGCATGCTGCCGCCCCTATAATCCGGCCGGCGCGAGACTCGGTATCTACTTCTGTCGTCAAAATCGCCTCCCGCGCTTGAATCGAACACAATAATGGCGAAAGTTAGGGCGAAGCGGTCGATTTTGGCGCGTCGCCGGCGTAGGTCGACCGTTCGTGCAATACTCAACTAAGATGCAATTGGATGCCGCTGTTACAGCGATTCAGCCGTTAGCCAGTCCGGCTGTTTAGGTGGCAGGTTCGCTAAGAGAGGCTTCGATGCTCGACCCGTTTGCGTTTTGGTATGGCTTGATCAATTACGAGCAGCGGACTCCCTCGCCCGACGACTTCAAGCTTGACCGGATGCGTGAGCTCCTGGCTCGCCTAGGCGATCCGCATACTCCATTGAGGATAATCCACGTCACCGGCAGTAAGGGAAAAGGGTCTACATCCGCAATGCTCGCGGCCATTTTGCGGAGCGCGGGTTATCGTACGGGGCTTTTTACGTCGCCGCACCTGAGCCATGTCGAAGAGCGATTTCAGGTAGACGGCCGACCAATCCCAACGAGCGACTTGCGCGAACTGCTCGCGGAAGTCCAACGCGCCGTTGAGAGCTTGACGCATGACGCCGATGGAAAAGAACACGGTCTTCTGACGCCAACTTTTTTCGAGGTCGCGACCGCGGTCGGCTTTCTGTATTTCTTGCGTCAACAGACGGATTTCGTCGTGCTCGAGGTCGGCCTGGGCGGGCGCCTCGATTCGACGAATGTTTGCTTACCGCTCGTATCGATCATTACCAGCATCAGCTTCGACCATATGAAGCAGCTCGGACCGGCGCTCGCGGACATCGCTCGGGAAAAGGCCGGCATCTTCAAAAAGAATCGACCTGCGCTCAGCGCGGCGACCACTAATGACGCCCGGATCGTCATCGAAGAGGCTGCGCGGCAAGTAGGCTGCCCGTTGCGACAGCTTGGGTTCGATTTCACCTATCAATTTGAGCCGGGCCATGTTACGACGGGCGGCATGAGCAAATCGCGCGTCCAAGTAACGTCGAATGAGCGCGTTTGGCCACCTATGGAGATCAATTTACTAGGAGAGCACCAAGCCGCGAATGCTGCTCTTGTCCTTGCGTGTGTAGAGGAACTACGGAAACAGGAGTGGATTATCTCGGACCAGGCCGTCGCCACTGGGTTGGCTCGCGTCGTTTGGCCGGCGCGGATGGAGCCCGTCGGTGTGACCCCTTGCATCGTCCTTGATTGCGCGCATAACGTCGCTTCCGCCGAGGCGTTGGTTGACACCTTGCGGACGTCGTTTCCGCCTTGCCGGCGCTTGCTCATTTTTGCTAGTTCCGGAGATAAAGACGTCGCTGGAATCTTTCGCGTCCTCGTGCCACATTTCGAGCGGGCGTTTTTCACCTCGTTTACGAGTAATTCGCGGGCCTTGCCTCCCGAATTGCTCGGATCGCTATGGACCAGCGCAAGCGGCGGCGAATTCAGCGTTCATCCCACGGCGGCGGAAGCGCTCGCGGCCGCGCGCGGCTTGGCCGGCCAGGACGACCTGATTTGCATAACCGGATCAGTCTTCCTCGCCGGTGAAATGAGGCCGCTGCTGGATTTGACGCCGCCGGGCGGCGGTGCCGGCTGAACAAGGTGTGAAATCGCCGATTAGGCGCTTTTTCTCTGGCAGTTGCCACGCATACAATCTAAACTGCAGGGTCAGGAGCATCAGGCCGATGCGTTATCCAGTGAGGTTTCTATCCATGTCAAATCGCAGTCCACGCCTCACCATTGCCCTATTAAGCGTAATCCTGTGTGTCGTGCCGCGGCTCGTGGCTGACGACATCCTCGAAGAGACCCGTCGTCGCGTCGAAATCGAGCGGCAAAAGATCGAAGCCGAGGTGCGTGAACTCAAGAGTGAGGCGCAACGTCAAGCGAAAACCGACCCCACCATCGCAGCCGATCTATTGCGCCTCGCCATTACCAAGGTAGAAAACGACACTACGCTCGCCGCCGATCGTCGCGAAAGTCTCGTTCGATCGCTCAAGCAGACTATACGCGATTTGCCGGAGAAAAAAGACCCAGCTTCTCTCCTCGCCTCCGAACTCAAGCGGGCCGAAACAGTACGCCGTGCCGAGGACATGACGAAGCCCAAAGTAGGCGACGCGACCCAGACCGCTCGGGACATCATCGCTCGGCGCAAGGAAGATGTCGCTTCCAACAAAGACATTAAAGACAAATCCGGCAAGGCGATGCTGGCGGCGTTCAACGCCATCGAGAAATCGGCTATTCCGCTCGACGGTGAAATCGAGTTCCCGGCCGATTGGGCCAAGAAGTCGATGCTCCGAGCCAAGACGACCGCTTTGAAGACGACACCGGAAGAAAAAGCCATCCTGAAGGCTCTCGACACGGTTGTTGCCGCCGACATCAAGGACATGACCTTTCAAGAGTTTCTAGATTGGATCGACAAGGAAACCAGTCACGGCATGACCTTTGTCGTCAGCAAGCAGGCGCTCGAAGATGCTGGCATTTCTTATACGTCAACGGTTCGCCTGAAAGGCCGTGGCACCAGCCGCATGATGCTCCGCAAGGTTCTCGCCGACCTCGGCTTGACGTTCGTTGTAAAGGACAATGCGGTGCAAATCACGACCGTTGCTCGGGCCAAAGAACTCATGACGACGCGCACGTATTACCTCGGAGACCTCGCGGGCATCGTCGACATTCGCTGGGGCCCATTTGTCAATCAGCAAATCATGGCCAACAATTTGGTTAGTCTCGTCGATATGGTCCGCTCGTCAGTCGACCCTTTGAGCTGGGACGTTCGCGGCGGGGCGGGGACGATCGCCTTTCATCCTTCGACCATGACGTTGATCGTTCGGCAGAGTGCCGACGTGCATTATCTCCTTGGAAATAGCATTCGTTGATATGACTCTTCATATAACCGCCGGCTTGCCGGCGGTCGTTTCCCTACCCCCGATAATCCGGGGGCTATATAAGAACAACAGCCCGAGGCATTTGCCTCGGGCACGTTCGTTTCAGGTATTCCCATCATGAGCCTCTACTTTCCGGCAACAAACGAACTAGGTCACCATACGATTTTCCCCGGCGTCACGATCCAAACCTGTCCGGCTGAGAAGATGCTGCTGTCGCTTGTCGACCTCGCCCCAGGCTCCATCGTCGAAGAGCATTCGCATCCGCATGAGCAAGTCGGTATGCTGTTGAAGGGGAAGGCGATCTTTTTCATCGGCGATGAGCAAAGAGGCGCTCAAAGCCGGTGATATGTATCGCATCCCGGGCGGTGTGCGACATCGTGTTGTCACGCTCGATGAACCGGCGCAGGCGCTGGACATTTTCAGTCCCGTGCGCGAGGAGTATCGCTGAGTGCCGGACTTACCAGTCCCCGAACGGGGAGAGGGCAAGCTGCCGAAATTGACTCCGAGACGTTATCAAGGTGAGATCATGAGTGAGCCAGAGAAGGCCGAAAATAGTGTCCCTTCGACAGAGACCGCGACGTCCCCGGCCCAGCCGGCAGAACCACCCAAGTCGGATCGCGTAACTCTGATGCGCGAAAAGGCTGCCGCGAAACGGAGCGGCCCGCCGCGACCGGCTCCAGTGCCCTCGCTCGAATACCAAGCAGGCTACAACGCGACCAAAAAAATCGACAAGTTTGACGATGCCATGGAGCGCGAACTCCAAGAAGCGATGGGCGGTCTCGACGCCGTCGATCTGCTCGGCGATCCGGCGACACATGACAAAGCGCTTGTCGCCACCGGCGGGATGAAGATGGCTAAGGTCTTTCGTGTCCATGGCCAGGATGTCTTCCTCGACCTGCCTGGAGGCCGAAGCCAGGGTATCTTGCCGACCGAGCAATTCCCGGAAGGCACGCCCGAGATTGGGACCGAGGTTGAAGTCAACATCGAAGGCTTCGACAACGCCAATGGCTTGCTAATCCTTTCGCGCAAGGGCGCTGCTCTCGCCGCGAATTGGGACAGCGTCACCATTGGCATGACGGTTGAAGCCCGAGTTACGGCCACGAACAAGGGCGGCCTGTCCGTCGACGTCAACGGCATTCGCGGTTTCCTGCCGATCAGCCAGGTCGATCTCTATCGCACTGAAGAGCCTGAGAAACTCGTAAATACCAAACTGCTCTGCATGGTGACCGAGGTCGATCGGGCCGACCAAAATCTCGTCGTCAGCCGCCGCGCGCTGATGGAGAAGGAACGCGAGCAGAACCGAGAGAAGCTTTGGGCCGAACTGACGGAAGGCCAAGTTTACGAAGGAATCGTCCGTTCCGTGCGCGACTTTGGTGCCTTCGTCGATCTCGGCGGTGTTGACGGCTTGGTTCACGTCAGTGAAATCAGCTGGACGCGCGTCAAAGACGCGACGCAGATTCTTCAACCCGGCCAAAAGGTCCGCGTCGTCGTCCTCAAGATCGACCGCGAGACCCGCAAGGTCGGCCTTGGCTTGAAACAATTGACCGATAGCCCCTGGGCCAACATCACCGAGAAGTATCCGCCTGGATCGGTGGTCAACGGCACTGTGTCCAAGACAATGGACTTCGGCGCGTTCGTCGAGCTGGAGCCGGCGATCGAGGGTTTGATTCACATTTCCGAACTGTCGCCGCAACGCGTTCGCAGCGTCACCGACATCGTGAAGGTCGGCCAATCGGTCCAAGTGATGGTTTTGACCGTCGATCCTGAGCAACGCCGTATTTCGCTTTCCCTGAAGGCGGCGTTGCCCAAAGAAGCGGCCCCGGAGCCAGTGGCGTCCGAGGCTGAGGCGGAAGAGCCGGAAGCACCAGCGAAGCCATACCGGCCGCGCACAACACCGCTGCGTGGCGGCACCAGCAACAAAGAGTGGATGAAGAAGGAATGACGCTTTTTAATTAGCCCCCGGCTTGCCGGGGTTTGAATTCGCCCCCGGCAAGCGGGGGCGAGTTCAAGAAAATCCCCAATTACGCATATATCCTATAGTCAATGTTCGGAAACAGATTATGCCGCCGCTCGATGTGATTGAGCCACGGCTCGTCGATTTCGGTGCGCTTGATCTGATCGTAGAGATTGTTGAAGTTCAACACGTGGACGCGCGTGCGTTCTGTCGCGTATTCCACCATCGTGCCGGTCTTGAGAATGAACGCCCAGTCGCTCGATTGGGCGAGTAGCAACTCTCGCGCAGCCTGATTGAGGGCGCGGCGGAAGAGGCCGGAGGGAGCCGGGTTTTCGCGGGCCAGCTCGACCATGCGGTCGGCGCCTTCGTGAAGATGGCGATAGATCCAGTCGTTTGACGCTTCGAGCCAAACCTCGGAGTAGCCCTTGTTGCCCCAGCTCGACAGCGTCGGCTGCGAAACCTGCGATTTCGGAACGATGGCCAAGTATTCTGGAACGGTGATCGTCTTCACAGTCTGTTGGTCGTAGTGCATTTTCCGCAACAGGAAATTGATCCAATCCGGCCCCTCGAACCACCAATGGCCAAAGAGTTCGGCGTCGTAGGGCGCGACGATCAGCGGCGGCCGGCCGTCCATTGACCCGGCGAGCCATTCCACTTGTTTCTCGCGGTTGAACATGAAGTTGCCGGCATGTTCGGCCGCCTTGTCGAGAGCGTCTTTTTCGACGTAAGGCAGCTTCTGATCGGTTTGGCCGGTGATCTTGAAATACTTCATGCCCAGGAGCGAGCGGATGCCGGTCTGGTGCAGGTGCGGCTTGATGTAATCGAAATCGAGATCGAAACCGACGTCGCGATAGAAGTCACGGTAGACGGCGTCGCCTGGGTAGCCCTCGACCGAACTCCATACCTGCTTGCTCGATTCGGTGTCCCGCGCCAACACCGCGACGCCGCTCTTGGGGCAGATGATCGGAGCGTAAACGCCATATTTAGGGCGTGGATGGGCGAACGTGACCGCATGAGTGTCGGTGAAGAAATACTCAATCCCCGCGTCGCGCAGCAGTTCGTCGACGCCCTCGATGTAGCCACATTCAGGCAGCCAGATGCCTTTCGGCCTGCGGCCAAAATGGTTCTCAAACTCACGAGCGCCGATCTCGATCTGCGCACGGCGGGCGTTGAGATTATGCTCCATGAGGGGAAGAAAGCCATGCGTCGCGCCGCAGGTGATGAGCTCTAGTTTCCCGCTGTCGTAAAAGCGCTTGAAACCCGTTAAGAGGTTGTTGTTGTATTGCTGAACGAAGACCTCGCGGCAGCGCGTGAAGCGCCGATGATACATCTGCGCGAGCGCGAGGAACTCCGGCTGCCAGCGGGTCCGTTCGAGTTCCTTGTTAGCTAGGGCAATCAGATTATCGAGATGGCGAATGTAGCGATACTGAAGAAGCGGGTCCGCCAACATGGCCGCGAGCGTCGGCGTGACGGACATGGTAAGGCGCCAATCGACGCCGTCGCGTTCGAGAGCATCGAAATGATCGAGTAGCGGAATGTACGTCTCGGTGATGGCCTCGTAGAGCCAATCCTCTTCCAGGAAATCTTCGTATTCCGGGTGACGCACAAAGGGCAAATGGGCGTGCAACACCAGGCAAAGGTATCCAAGTGGCATCGCGGGAACCTCAGAAGAAACAGGGTCTCGAACTCGTCGCTACGATGTGGTAATATGGCAAAATGGGGGCGACTTCAAGTACCGGAAGCATCAATCTTATCAACCACTTAGAGCGCACCGCCCCCGCAACCGTCATAAACCCACCGCCCTCGCCATAAGACCCGCTGGACCGGCTCGGACGAGCCAAGAACAAGCTCGTAGACATCGGCGGATTCGCCGTTGCGCAGCGGCACAACAACCAGGTCAGCTGATTTCCCGGCCGTCAACGAGCCCGTTTCGTCGTCCCAGCCAAGGGCCTCGGCTCCTGATAACGTTGCCATGCGCACCAGAACCGATCCAGGGATTTCCGGATATTGGCGATGCAGAAACCGCGCCTCCGCAAGCAGGTCGAGGTCCGGATTCGACGCCAGACTGTCTGTGCCGAGAGCGACCCGAACGCCGCGCGACAGAAACGCGCGAAACGGATGCGGCGAGTGGCCGAAAAAGGCGTGCGTGCGCGGGCAATAGACAATGGTGCCATTCGGCGGGACGCTTGCATCAGCCGACAGATAATTGCCGTGAGCGAACAGGGCATTCGGAGCGGGTCGACTTCGGCTCAAAATGTCATCGAAGCTCTTGGCGAGATTATTCGGCGCCCAGGCACCAAGACCCTCTAAAAACGAGATGAATGGTCCCGTATGATGGGAAAGCAGCTCCCTCTCGGCAATCGTTTCGGCGAGGTGCGTGGCAATCGGGACCCGAGCGGAGGCTGCAGCTGTGATAAGGTCGACGGCAGCGCTATACGGTGCATGGGGACTCAAGCCCGGTCGACAATTCGTTGTTGCGGCGTGCGAGTGAAGCCAAGCCTCGGCCGTGCTCCATGCGGTGGTTGCGCGGTCCGCGGGAAGTCCGATCAATTCATGAAAGACGACCGAGTGCGAGCGCCTGCGCCGCGAGCAAGTCCCAGCCGAGACCCTGCGAGGCGATGTCCGCCATCAGGGTCACGCCATGTGAAATGCTTTTTTCGATGCCGGTTTGTACGGATCGTCGGACATCGTCCAACGATAGATTGCGGCGATAGCCGATGGCACCGCGTAGCCAGTGCGTGAAGTCGCCGTCGAAAGGAATAGGTGCGGATAAACCAGAGAGGTCCAGGTGCGTATGAGCGTTGACAAGTCCCGGAAGGACGGCTACGTCGCCGAGGTCTATGTCCGCGACACGATCGCCGTGCGGTTGGACGTCGGTGATACGTTCACCCAGGATCGTCACCGTGCCGCCCGGCAACGGCGGTTGAGAAACGGGAACGATCCAGCGCGCGGTAATGGTCCACGGAATGTTGTTGGGCATTGGTGGGTCTCGATGAGGCCGTTATTCACCTGCATCCTGAGTCAGAAATTCGTTTATGAGGTTTGCCAGCCGTGGCCGGGGTCGGTACTCCGACCCCGGTTCTCTGGAGGTGCTGGGGCCAAACCGGGGTCGGGGTACCGACCCCGGCCACGGCTTCGATTTATTGAACGAACTTCCGATTCAGGACATTAGCCTCAATCGCAAGCTGCGAGCTTTCCGTGACTTGCGGATGCAAGCTCGGATGCAGTGCGTGTGCCAAAATCTCCAAGCTATCCACCAACCGTGGCCCCGGTCGGCTGAAATAGGCCGAACCGTCGACGACATAGACACGTTTCGCTCCGACATCGCGCATCAGAGGGACATCGATCAGCGTTCGCTTGACGGTGAAGCCACAGCTGGCAACGAAAATGACTTCGGGCTGTACCGCCGTAATTGCGTCCCAGGAGATGCCGCGAGCTTTCTCGCCCGGGCGGCCTATCATCTCCTGGCCGCCCGCGAATTCGACGATCTCCGGCGACCAATGGCCGCAACAAAAAGGCGGATCGATCCACTCCAGCAACACGACACGTGGACGGTGTGTCAAAGCCTTTGAGCGCGGCCACATCGTCAACGCGCTTTCGAAGTTTAGCAACCGTCTGCTCGCCTCGGCTCTCGACTCCGGCCGCGCGAGCGACAGTCAGTATGGACGTGAAAACCTCACTCAACGTAGTCGGTTCCAGGTTCAACACCTTTGGCTGCCCAGGAAGTTTACAGGCGGCCGCCGTTACCTCCTCCTCCGCCACGGCGCAGACGTCGCACAACGCCTGGGTCACGATCAAGTCGGGCCGCAAGCGTTCGAGAACGGGCTGATCGAGTGTGTAAAGCGCCCGCTGTGTCTTCAATCGCTCACGCACCAACGCATCGATTTCCTTGCTCAGCGCATGCGGAATGAGCGTGCGCGTAACTTTCGGCAAGCCGACCACGGACGACGGGTAGTCACATTCATGCGTGACGCCGACGAGTTGATCTCTCAGGCCGAGAAAACAGATGATTTCAGTGGCGCTTGGGAGCAGGGAGACGATACGCATGATGGTCTTCTTGTACCGCAACAATCCGGGCCTTAAATTAGATTATGAGGAACACTCAACGGAGATCCCCATGCCTGCACCGATTACTGTGCCGCTGCACCTCACGATCGACGCCGTGCTGCACCAAGATCCCGACGGCGGCTATACGGCTGAAGTTCCAGCTCTTGCTGGCTGCTATTCTGAAGGCGATACACTCGAGTCGGCCAAAGCCAATATCCGCGAGGCCGCCGCCGCTTGGCTCGCCGCCGCACACGATCACGCTATCCGCGCCGCGCAACCGGGGGCCGCATGAAGGCGGTCTGCGGATGACGAAGCGACTATTTTAAGTAAGGCAATATTTAACGTGCCGGTCTTGCTGACTCCTTCTCCGCTCAGAAGTCCTCCGCCGATCAACAAGTCAGCGCGGCAGCGGCTGATTCGGCTGATGCCACTGCTCTCGCCAATACAAATCAAACTTCCCAGACACCGCAAGGCTCTCCCAGTCCGGAGGCAAGTACGGGCTCTTAATCGCAAACGGCGGAACTCCACCTGACCGGCGATGGTACAGAAGATCCTCTTGCGCCGTGAAGCGGCCACAACAAAGCAGACCGACAAACGTTTGGCTTCTGTTCTCGGACTCCACGGCGGCATCAATCCACTCAGGCACTAGGCCGCCCCGCCATAAGAACTTCGCGGCCTGCTCGATCAACCAAGGGCCGTGAGAACGCCGCAGGGGAAGCGACTCTTCGGGGAAGACCACCTCATCCCCGACGAGCGGGTTGTCGTTGCAAGATTGATTGGGATAGACCAAGAACGCTACCTCACCAAGCAGTGGCTGCTGCACATATTGGCGCGCGACGTCTACGGCCAGCTGGGCGGCGGTTCGTAGTCTGGTCTCGAACGTGTTGCGATTCACGGCACAACTCCTGGAGGGCGAACGGTCCAGGCCAGCGGCGGCCGCGCTGAGCATCAATGAACTTTTAAGAACCAATATCGCGGCTGTGGCATGTAGCTCGGCGATGCCTCACAACTCCTGCTCGACTTGCCACCACAAGGCGACGTTGAACTCAACGCGCCATTGGTCATCGATCTCGAAATCCTCAATAGGGACAGCTCGCTCTCCGAAGGTCAGCTCCAATGCGTTGATCGCCCGCAAGGCGTCGCTCCACGATTGCCATTCTGCCTGGTAATCCTTGGCCTGTGCCTTATCGGTCCGCCGATACGCTTCGACTGCGATCTCGAATAGCGAGCGACATGGAACAACGCCCGGCGACGCGTCGAATACTCCGCGAATCCGAGAATCGGTGGACGGATTGAGACGTACCAGTCCGATGACAGACGAACCCTGCCGAATCGGGATAGCTAATGCAGCGTCCTGGGGCAAGACTTGTCCCTCCTGCCGTCGAAATATTGAGCCCATTAGCCGGGACCGCTGGACCAGAAAAGGTGTCTGGACTCTTGACAGCTTTTCTGGTCCAAACTCAGTCCGGTTGGCTAGGGTTCTGTGCATTCTTGTTTTAGTCGAAGCACCCCAAGAACCGCAAGCACTTGCTCTGTTTGATGCCCGTCAACTCCGGGTCGTACTCAAAATTGTACATCAAGAAGATCAGTTCCGTTTCGTCCATACCGGGTTGTTCGGCTGCGGTTGAAGCGGCTTCAAGAAAAGAAGCCGAATATGAATGAACGGGCAATAAGTCACGAACAGACTTCCTTCCTGATCGTGAGCAGTTCATTTCCACAAAATCGTGATCGAAAAAGCCGAATCCGAAGTCCTCGGAAAAGTGAGTAAAAGGCTGATCTTGGTCCGTGTAGGTCTCCTTGAAATAGTCTTCCGGTATTTCTATGAGTGGGCAAACGCCAATCCAGATTGAAATTCGGTTCTCCTTGTCGGAGAAGTGGGATGGGCCGTACCGATTGACTTTCCTCTTTCGCTTCATGGTTCATCGCTCAACCGGGCCGACAAAACCCTCTCGACGACTTCACCACAAACGCGAATTCTGCCAAATAGGACATGGTCGGCGTTGATGAATTCTGAGCCGCACGCCATCGCAACATCATTGGCCCGCCGAAGAACGTTGGTGTGGTCGCTCACTCTTTCATATCGACTCGTGGTACGCGATTACTCTGGGTGCGGCTCACCTGTACGAGTTGCGTGCATTGCATAGGGCGCTCGCCTGGCCACATTTGACCAGACTCAAGTGCGCTTTGCGTAGTGCAAATTTGCGATTTTCTTCAAGAATGCCCGTGACGCGCCAAAGGGGGTTGTCCGCGGATTCGTTTGCATCTCGCTCCCTCGGCGCGGCGTAACAATTATTCAGTCAACATGTTAACTATCAGTGGGCGACGTGCAAACAGGCGTGACATTTTTTGCATCTCGCCCGTCGAGCGCTCGGTATGCGTCCTTCATAATGAATGGGAAGACCGGCGTTCCGCCAGGATCGAACAGTGCGCAAAGTTCTAAGGACCGCCAACGCGCGAAAAGTTGGCGGGGCTTAGAATTTTGGCGTCGATTCGCCGTGTTTTATCGGGAAAAAGCGTGATTCTAAGTGCCGCCAACGTTGGCGGTACTTAGATTATTTGGCGGACCTTTGAAACGCTTGCTGCGCTGAGTGAGGACCGGTCCTTCTTTTCGGGGATGGTTTTCTACGAGCCTCTTTTCACCGAACTCGTCTTAGAGGAGAGCTTGCCGCCGAGCTTCCCCCTTTTCGGCGTTGCATGAACGACCGTCGCTTTCGGCACTCGCGCAGGCCGATCCCAGAATAGCAGCAGAGCAAGCAAGCCGAGCAAGGGTAACATGCCGACGAGGGCGACGCCGTCCGAGTACGAACCGCTGCGCTTCACGGAATCGCCGATCGCTTCGTGCAGGAGCGATAGCGAGAACCAGCAGATGCAGCCGAGCGCACCCGTCACTTTTCCCTGATGCTGGACGGTGATGTCCTGACTTAGGGAATAGTAAATGGGGAACATGCCAAGGCAGGCGAAGCCGATGATGAGCAGTAGGGCAAGCAAAACCGGGCCGGCGGGAAGCAATGCGGCGGCCACGCTGAGCGTCGCCAGAAGGGCGCAGACCGTGTAGACCAAGACGCGGCTGCCGTGAACGGACCAGCCGTTGCGCACGAGCGTCATCGCGGCCCAACCGGCTGTGAGAGATCCCACGTCCGTGGCGATGTAGTAAACCACGATGAACCATTTCTGTTGATCCGGCGTGTATTTGTGTTGGTTCACCAGGAACAACGGCATCCAGGCTCGAAAGAAATGCCACGTCACATTGATGACGACGACGGTGACGGCCAGGACCCAAAACCGGCGCAGGAATGTCGGGCGATCCGTGACCTCGTGGCGGGTCGCGTCGAAAATCCAGCGCGCGACCACGACGATGCACAGGACCGTGAAGAATGTCTTGCTCACGAGCGTCGCTGGCCAGCCGAATAGCGTCTCCTCGGGCCAGGTGAGATGAACGGTGAGGTCGATTAGCTGAAGTGCCACAAGCCAGGCGAGAATGCCAATCATGGAAGATGTCGTCGGGCCGCGCGGCGTGGTCAGGTCGCTGGTGCGAACGCTGAATATCCAAAGTAAAACCCACAACGCGCCGACGACGCCAATTACGACGAAGGGGACCTTCCAAGCGCCAGGGAGCCCTATTAGGGTCATCACTACTAGTGGCGTCAGAATCGCGCCGATGGCCGCCCCGCTCTGGAGAATGCCATTGCCCATGGTGCGTTGAGCGGGTGTTAAGATCTGTTTTGTGGTTTGTAAGTGCAAGGCCAATTGCCTGACTCGGCCAGGCCGAGCAAGAATCGGCAGACCAGAAAAGCGACGAAGCCATTGACCAGGCCGGTAGCGACGCCGGCAGAGGACCAGGTCAGGACGATGATCGGATAAAGCCAGCGAACATTGATGCGATCGGAGAGCCAGCCGATAAGGATCGCTCCGAGGGCGAAGGCCGTCCCGAAGGCGGATTCGAGATAGCCGTAGCCTTTTTCGTCGATGTGCAACGCGGACATGATTTCCGGGGCCATCACGTTGAGGGCCACGCGGTCCATGTAATTGATCGTGGTGGCGAGCAGCAATAGGCCACAGACCCACCATTTCCAGTAGATCGGACGCGAAGAGAGAGGAACGGGCATCACGGACCTGGCGTGTTTGGCGCGGCGAGGGAGAGAAAGCTGCAAAGAGTGTAACCGAGGATCCGCCGGGTTGCTAGTGTCCTGAATCGGAAGTTCGTTCAAAAAATTGTCAGTCGTGGCCGGGGTCGGTACTCCGACCCAGGTTTGGCCCTAGCGATCCTCGAGAAACCGCCGTCGGAGTACCGACCCCGGCCGCGACTCTTGGGATTAATGAGTGTTCCCCTTCCATTTAAGGAATTGTACTCAGATTAATCGATAGAGAGGTCTGCCCGGAAGGCCGAGCGAATCGACGCGCTTGGAAACCTTGGGATCCTCTTCCAACGGCGAGGCGTGTTGCGGTTTAATGCGGGCGTCGAGGATTAGCGGGCCGTCGCAGCCCCAGTGTTTGTTGTGTGTGAATGAACCGGCGCCATAGATATCGGAAGCGGGGTTGGAGCGCGTGAACGCCATCCAGATCCAGTTGTTAAGTGTCGTCGCGGCGAATTCGCTGTCGTCGACGATGAGGAGGAGTGGGAAGCCCTCGAACAGCTCTTGATCGTGGATCATGGACGCGAGATTTTCGATCTCTTGTCGCGCTTTTTCGATGGCTTCCTTGCGAAATGCTGGACCGTTCAGCGCAATGACACCCGGCATGCAAACGCGCGGTTCGTCGAAACCGTCGGGCAATCGGAAGTTGCCGCGATGCTCTCGCGCCAGGCGCCGGCGTTGCGGACCGGCAGCCGCGATGACTACCTTCGAGCCGCTGTTCAAGCCGTCGCCACTATAGTCGAGCGTGTCGATCGTCGTGCAAGTTTGGAAGTGGAGGTCGGTATGCCAGTCGACCCGGTCGAGCAGATGCTTGAAAAATGCCGGGATATCGTGAATGTCGAGGTCGGGATTATCCTCATGCGCGATGATCAGAAGGTACTTCGCCAGCGATAGTTGGCCCTGGCCAAGGATGGCGTTGGCACAGGTTAGCAATTCTTGAGGGCGTCGAACTTTGGCGTATGGCACATAGCGCTCGCTGCCGATGGCGAGCAACAGTGGATGGACGCCAGCGGCGTCGACGGCATGAACGGCGTGAACTCCAGCGATGACGGTGGGGATGATCGGGCCGGTGATTTCATGAATGATTTCGCCGAAGGCCGTGTCCTCTTGCGGCGGCCGGCCAACGACGGTGAAGGGCCAGATGGCGCCTTCGCGATGATAGACCCGCTCGACCCGAAGAACCGGAAAATCATGGGTCAGACTGTAATAACCTAGATGGTCGCCGAATGGCCCCTCAGGTAGCTGGCGGTTGGGATCGACGGTGCCGACGATAGCGAAATCGGCTTCGCCGAAGACGGGTAGGTACGTTACATCAAGGTCGGGCGGACGGGCGAGCGTGACGTGCCGGCCCCCGAGCGCCGCCGGCAAACGCCAACTCCGGAAGGCCTTCGGGTAGCGGCATGACAGCGGCGAGAGTCAACGCCGGCGGCCCACCCACCATCACATTCACACGAAAGGGCACGCCCTTTCTTAGCGCCGCCGCGTGATGGACGCCGATGCCGCGATGGATTTGATAATGGAGCCCGGCTTCCTGATCGGGCTGATAGTCTTTGCCGGATATTTGGACGCGATACATGCCTAAATTGGAATGCCGCCAGCCAGGGTGATTTATGTCCTCGCTATAAACCTGCGGCAGCGTGATGAAGGCACCGCCATCGAGCGGCCAGCATTTGAGTTGTGGCAATTGGCTGAGCGTCGTCTGGTGCTTTAATACGGGTGCTCTCCGCACATACTTTGGCAAAGTGTGCCAGGCGGCGCCCGGTAGATCGCGATAGCGCCACGGGTTCTTCCAAAAGCGTGCCGGTTCGATTTTTAGTTCGACGAGGTGGCGGACCGCTTCGAGCGTGTCACGAAAAAGGAAGCGCGTCCGCTCCAAGGTGCCGAAGAGATTGCTCACCATCGGAAAGCTGCAGCCTTTGACCCGGGTGAAGAGCAAGGCTGGGCCACCGTTTTGATACACGCGGCGATGGATTTCCGCCATTTCGAGGCAAGGATCGATCTCCACGTCAATTCGCGCCAGCTTGCCGTACCGCGCAAGATCGGCGACACAGTCGCGCAGATTGCGATAGCCCATGTCTTTCGCCTCGTATCATCGGTGTCCCCTGCTATTGTAGGTGAGGCCGACCAACAGGAGCGACGCGGCGCCAGCCAGGAATTCAATCATGGCCGACTATTTTCTGCTCTTAGACGGAGTTGCGTTTGAAACAAAACTTCGGCCCGCATTGACGGCGAGTTGGCGGCAGCGGAGTTTCGAGCCATGCATCCCGCTCTGCCAGGAGTTGGCGCCGGCGGCACGGGACTTTACCCAGCGCTATCACACCGGCGATCAGCCGATCCTATGTCAACTCGCCGTCGCCGCATCGGCCCTCCCTTTTGAGCGCGGGTTTTGGCGCGCTCTTGTTGGCGAGATGTTGCTCTATTCCGCGCAAGAAATTCCAGAATTTCAACTCGTCGAACAGACACTGAGCGACCTGCTCTTTCCTGGCATCCCTGCCGCGGTCGAACGAGGCGGCTTCACCCCAATCCAACAAATTCACCGTGGAACACGCGATCTATCGTTCGGCGCGGCAGTCTACCGCCCTGACAACGCAGGCTACAACAACGCCACCGACGTCGAGCGCTTGGCCGATTATTTGGACGCCATCAATCCAACGTCCTGGATCGTCGCTAATGTCGCCGGCTCGAATGAAGAAGAAGATCGGGAAGACGAACTCGAGTTCGCTCGTGAATGGTTCCCGAGCCTGCGTGAGATGTATCAGCGGGCGCGAGATGGCGGATGCGTCGTCGTCATTGAGAGCATTTATTAGTGTCCCGAATCGGCAATTCGCTAAATGATTCACAAGTGGTGGCCGGGGTCGGTACTCCAACCCCGGTGTAGCCTGAGTGGCTCCAGAGATCCCGGGGTTGGAGTACCGACCCCGGCCGCGGCGCTTCTATGAGGAGATTCAGGATTCGGTTTGCGTGATTTTTCAGAAATGGCTAGACTCTAACGATCTTAATAGTCCCCGGCCATCAAGGAGGAGAGGCCATGAAAAACCTGATGAAGCGAGTCGGATTGGCAACGTTCCTTGCCCTTACCGTGCTCGGAGCGACTGCGATCCTATTGGGCGTCGCGTGCAAATCGATTCGCTAATCCCGTTTCGACACCGCTCTCTGCGTCGACGATTTGATCAAACTTAATCGACACCCAAATGAGGTTCAGGATGCAAGTTCGAGATTACACCTTTCTCGGCACGACGCGCAGCCTCTGTCCCGAATGCCGCGCTGTGGTCGACGCCAAGATCGTGGCCCGCGACGGCCGCGTCTACTTCCGCAAGCGCTGCCCGGAACATGGGCTGATAGAAGATTTCGTTTGCTCCGATGTCGCTTACTATGACCGCCACGAGTTCGACCAGCCGGCCCGTATGCCGCGCGAATTTGGCACCGCGCCGGACAAGGGTTGCCCGCTCGATTGTGGCCTGTGTACCGAGCACGAGCAGCACACTTGCATTGCCTTGGTGGAGATTACGTCCAACTGCAACCTCAAATGTCCGATGTGCTTTGCGGAGTCAGGGCCTGGAGGCAAGCATATCGATTTCGCCACCTACCAACGCATGATCGATCGTTACGTGCATCTGGAAGGTGTCGCCGACATGCTCCAGATTTCCGGTGGCGAGCCGACGCTGCATCCGGACTTGGTGCGCATGGTGCGCTATGCCTACGAGCAGCCGATCCAAGTGGTAATGATCAACACCAATGGCATACGCCTGGCTCACGATACCAAGCTAGTCGAAGAGCTGGCAACGATGCGTGACCGACTGGAGATCTACCTCCAGTTCGACGGGCTCGAAGAGCGGACCTATACCGAATTGCGCGGTGAGGAGCTTCTGCAAACCAAGTTGGCAGCGCTCGAGATGTTGCAGAAGCACGACCTGCGCTGCACGCTGGTTTGCACAGTCGATCATAACACGAACCTGCACGAAGTGGGGAACGTGCTCCGTTTCGGCCTGGAAAGGCCTATCGTGCGCGGCATCAGCTATCAATTGGCCACGTACTGCGGCCGGCATCTGGATCCGCAAGATTTGGAACGGCGCGTGACAATGCCCGACCTTGTGAAAGGCCTGGTCGCACAGACGGCTGGACTTCTGGCCGAAACTGACTTCTATCCACTGCCTTGCGCCCACCCCAATTGCCATATGTTGGCCTACCTGTATCGCGGCGGCGAACGACCCATACCGATCAATCGCCTGATCGACGTTCGCAAGCATATGGATCTCATTGCCAATAGCCTCGTCTTCTCACCGGCTCGCGCCCGGCATCTCATCCAGAAATACCTGGAGAGCGCCGGCGGTTGCGGCTGTGGCCCCGCAGGCTGTGGCAATGGCGAGACTCCGACAGTCGATCCGATGCTCGACGAGTTTATCGTCAAAGCGCTAGCGGAGAAACTCGTCGGAGCTGAGACGTTCCGCGTCACGCTGACCGCGTTTCTCGATGTTCACAACTTCGATACACGTCGGGTCATGAAATGCTGTCTCGCCCATCTCTTGCCGAGCGGGCATGTCGTTCCGTTTTGTGCCTATAACACGCTCTATCGTGACGGCCATGTTCCGCTGCCCCCTTTGGTAGATGAGGCCCCAGTTCCCCCGCCATTGAAGTCGGCTCCGCTTCCTCTCACGGTGCTGAGCCACTGATGTCGCCGCACTCGCTATACTCGGCCTTCATGGTCCTGGCCTTGGTGGTATTCCTTGTAACTCGCGGCTACGTTCCCAGACCGGCAGGCATCGTGGCGCTTCCTTGGCGCAAACGAGTGCTGCTGGCCCTCGCCGCTTTCATCGGCGGGTCGCTGGGCAGCAAGGTGCCGTTCGTGCCATTGAGTCCAATCGGCTGGCTCAGCTACGAGTCGTGGATCAGCGATGGCAAGACGGTGGTCGCCGGGCTAATCGGTGCCTATCTCGCGGTGGAGTTAGCCAAGTCGTTCATGGGCGTTCACGTCAAAACGGGCGACACATTCGCACTACCCTTGGCCTGCGCATTAGCCGTCGGCCGCTGGGGTTGTTTTTGCAATGGCTGTTGTTACGGCGTGGAGACAAACCTACCTTGGGGTGTGACTTTTCTAATGCCGGACGGCCAATTGCTAAAATGCCATCCGACACAAATCTACGAGAGTCTCTTTCATTTCACGATGGCGCTTGTGTTACTGCAACTAACGCTGCACTGCGCCTTGCCAAGCCATAGGTTGCATCTTTATTTGATATCCTACGGAGCGTACCGGTTTCTGACTGAGTTCATTCGTCCGGAACCGGTGTGGTTTTTGGGTCTAACCTTCTACCAATGGCTGACACTGGGGCTTATTGCGGGATTAGTTCTTCAGTGGATCAGCGAAGAATGGGGCGCATTACCGACCAAGCGTTTGGTTAGGCATCATCAAAACGGAAATGGTTGAGCGATGTCATGTATGCACGGCATCAAACAAAACGAAAGCAAAGGGCCCGAACAACACCACGGGAAGCCAGGCGGCTAGTGTGGGGCTGAGGAGTTGATTATCGCCCAACATTTTACAGCCGAAGCCGACGACGAAGAAGACGCCGCAGAGGGCAAGGCAGCCGCCTGTGCTGACGAAGATGTTGCGGTTTTGGTCGCGCAAGATCATCGATACGCCCATGAACACCAACAGGAGGCCGAGCAACGGGCGCGTCAGGCGTGTTTGAAACATGACGGCGATCAGACTGAGGTTGGTACAATCGGGCTTCTGTAATTCTTGATAGAGGCGGCCGGTCGAAGCCAGCAGGTACCACTGGGCATTGCGCGTCAGAGAGTCGAAGTCCACTTCGCGTGTATACAGGACATAGCGGCCCACGTCCTTGACTTGAAATATCTCCGGGTTCCAGGTGGCGTCGATCTCGCCCGGAATCGAATGGCAACCGATGAGTTCCCATTTGTATTTGTACTTGTCGTTCGGGCCGCGCGGTTCGATGCGCGAGAAATAGGCCTCGTTGGCAGTGATGTGATACGGGTGGCCCGCGACGGCCTCGGGGATCGTTACCTCTAGTTTGCGAATCATGTGGTCTTTGCGATAGGCCCGTTCACCGACGATATGGATCATGTTCGGCTCGAATTGGCCCTTGACCGATTGCTCTTTCTCACCCTTGGGATCGTCCTTGTCGTAGTTGAGCCGTTCTGAAATGACAGGAATCAATAACTCCTGATTCAGGACCGTGACACAAAGCATGAAGGCGGCACAAAAAAGCACCGGCATGACAATGCGGCGCGTCGAGACGCCGGCGGACAAGAGAGGTAATTGCTCATTGTTACGCTGCATCCAGGCTACCGTGAACATACCGGCAAGAAGTACGATCACTTCGGAGAGGCGATCGTAGATACGTGTAAGTTGGAACGAATAGTACGTGAAAATGTGAACGAAAACGCCGAGCAGGTTTTGCCCCTTCTTGACGAAATCGTCAAGGTTCGTGAATAGGTCCACGACGACGTACAGACTCAGCAAGCTCGTCAAGCATACGAAGTATGCCTTGAAGTAGCCGCGGATCATCAGTCGATCCATCAGCTTGATCATGCTCGGACCATCCGTGGCCTGGGGTTCAAGGATTGTCGGCGACGCTGGGGATCAGGCATCCCCTGTCGACGACATGACGCTCGTATGGATGATAGTTGAGGACATACTGGTAGACATAGTCATTGGAGGAAGTGCAGACCCAGTCGCCAAAGCCATGGGCTTTTAATTCGCGGTAAGCCGCGTCAGGCGACCAACCCTGGTATTCCATGCGAATCACGGCACTCAGCACGCCGGTACGATGCAATCCAGCTTTGCAATGGATCAATACCGGGTAGTTGGATTCGTCGTCTAGCAAATCAAGCATTTCATCAATGGCCGCCGGCCGGAAGCTATGGACAAGGTGGCGTGAAACCAAGTCAGGCTTGATGAGAACATAGCGCACGCCCAGTTTGCCGCACATCTCGCTCTCAGGAGTCGAATGCCAATTCCAGAAATCGTCGTAAATATCGGGATCAGGAAAATCGTCCTGCAGATTTACCACGGTTTGGATCTTCAGTAGACGCACGGCATTCGCAAAGCCAGCCGCTGTCATTTGGCCGCTACGATAGATGCGGCCCGGGATGATTTCACGAAGACGCTTCTCATCAGTGTAATGCTGGCGATAAACGACGATCGGAGCGATGACGACGATGGAAAAGAGACCCGCGATCAGAAGAACCAATTGCCATCTCTTCATACCGATCGCCCCCGCGCATACGGAACGAGCCGTTCGCCAAGCGTCCGGATGATGGCGATTTCTTGGGAAAAGAACAAGACCATGTAGGACTAACGGATCGGCGGTTTAGGCATTTTGGTGAAAGAGGATCGCCCGACGATTATTCGCGCGACGTTTGCCGTAACTGATTGGTGCGGTATGCAAGCGCCAGCCTTTCCAGTTGACCAATTGTGCGGCGGATTTCTCGGCCACGTTCCGTGTCGGCGACGCGCCGGGCTTGATCCGATTTGCGGATGACGGTGACTTCGGGAACGATGTCGACTCCATCGCGCACTGCCGCTTCGACAGATTCAAAATGATGATGCTTGGCCAGAAGGATCCGCACCGGTTCGAGGAGCAGCGAATAGCCGTGATCGCCGTAGGCCTCCGAAAAGGCGCCGTCGATCGTGATAGCCTTGCCGCTGCGTTTCAGAGGCGACTCGCCTTTCTCAATTTTGACCGGCACATGGCCATTGACGATCAGACCGCGAGCCGGATCGACACCAAATTCCTTGAGCACGCGATCGCAAAATGGAACCTCGTTTATCATCTGGAAGTAAGGGTTCTTCGTTTCGATGTGCGTGGCCGGGTCTTCGACAAGGTCGATCTCGAATGTGGCGATGCGGTCCTTACCGAATAGAGGCGAGCGCGGACCGCACCAGAGGTACCACGTCAAATCGCGGTCCTTTTCCGAGGGACGGTCCAACATCCGCGCCAAAACACAATCGATGGCGTCAAACAGTGCTCGACCTCGGTAAGGCCTTCCGTCGATCATCAGGTCTTCAAATGTCCCGTCAGCATCGACGGGAACGCAACCATGAAAAATGAGGGCGTCGTCACGAATGACATACATGTAACCTCGTTCCAGCAGGTATTTGATATGTCGCCAAAGCTTTTCGCTGCTCAGGAACGAGGCCCGTAACCGATCCATGCACTGCCGCTCTTCGGCTGAGAGTGCGTAAGGATTTTGTTCGTCGAGAGTCGGGAAATAGCTGTCGCGCAGCTTTTGTACCTTGCCGTCCAGGACGACGGTGCCGGCTTTTCGATCGATGGTTTGCAGGAATCGCCGGTTTTCGAGGCCCCAATCGGGGTTACGCGCGATCATCTGTCCTTCGAGCTTGAATTGCATGATGGCCGCGGCCTTTTGCATGCGGGCGATCGTGATCGTCTCTCGCATTCCTTGGCCCTTGGGCATGAAACAGGTGGCGGGGTCGTCTTTGTAGACTGTGCGCACTAACTTTTCGAGGGGCTGCATCGTGATGCCATAGCCCTCTTCGAGCTGGGCGAGGCGGCGATAGCGGCAGGAAATCCGCAAGACATGCGCGATCAAGGCCTCATGGCCGAGGCATGCGCCTGACCAGGCGGCGTCGTGGTTTCCCCAGACGAAGGTCATATTCGGCTGGCGCTCGAGGTAATCGACCACGCGATCGCCGCGCGGGCCGCGGTCCCAGCAATCGCCGGCGATGATGAGTTCCTCAATGGCGAGATTGCGAACGGCTCGAACTGTCAGATGTGTAAATTCTAAAACCCGGCCATTAGCAACGAGCGAATCAACGAGAGCGTCGTAGTACGCCGGCCCATATTCGCTTTGCGGGTCGAGCATGAGTTCTCGAAAAAGTTCGCGATAATCGGCCGGGAACACCTGCTCGACACGCGTGCGCGGATAGCGGCGGGCCAGCAAGCGCATCACCTCGAACAGCTGGCGCACGACGGGGCGATAAAAGGTTCGCTGTGATTCGTCATCGGTCATCGTTGGCGCAAGCGGCCAAGCGTTTCACGCGGATAAAACAATAAAGTTAATAATTCCCTTTGGTGAGAGGCGTCGAGGCGTCCGGCGAACGTCTTTTCCACGAGCGGACGCAAGGTGCCCGAGGCGTTATTAATCACGTGGCGGAGCTTTTGGTCTTCACCGTGTATGTCGCTCAGGACATGCACGCTGCCTTTCGATAGTGTGCATTCAGCTGTCAGTCGTGCCACCTCCCCGAGCGCGGCGTCGAGATTGGGAAACAAGGCCTGCAATGGCCTAAGATTCGTCAGTTCGGCTTCGTCGAGACGCTTGAACGACGTGGTCTGCGAAGTCATGACCTAACCTCATAAGACGCGCGCAGGAAATGGTGATAGGAAAGATTATACGTCGCTCGTGCGCGGAGTGCCAAGGCAGTCGGTAGGTCGTCGTAGCGCGTGGAGGGAGGCATAGAATGTCGGCAGGAAAGAGAAGAGCGAAAATAAATACAGAGGGAGGGGCGATGCGCATCCTGGTCATCGACATCGGCGGCAAGAATATAAAGGCTCGGCTACAAGGTCAGGAAGAGATCCGCAAGATCATATCAGGCCCATCGCTTACGCCTCAGAAACTGATTGACGCTGTAAAAGCGATAGCCGCCGATTGGCCTCACGATGCCATCAGCATCGGTTTCCCGGGTCCAATTCTCAGCGGTCGCGCTTTGCTCGAGCCTGTCAACCTGGGGCAGGGCTGGGTCGAATTCGATTTTAGCACGGCCTTTGGTTGCCCCGTCAAGATAATCAACGACGCCGCCATGCAGGCGCTGGGAAGCTACGAAGGGGGCCGAATGCTATTCCTTGGGCTGGGCACAGGACTCGGTTCGACGCTGATTATCGACGGCGTAATCGCAGCTTTGGAACTCGGACATTTGCCCTATCGAAAGGGACTTAGCTTCAAGGATTACGTCGGCGAGAAAGGACGGAGGGAGCGCGGCCCCCGAAAATGGCGCGAGTCCGTTTTCGATGTCGTGGCCCGGCTCAAAAACGCCGTCATCGCGGACTACGTCGTTCTGGGCGGCGGCAATGCCAAGAAAATGGAAGACCTGCCGCCACGCACAATCCTCGGAAGCAACGTCAACGCATTTGTCGGCGGCGAACGACTGTGGAGCGAATAATCTGGACGCGGCGCAGCGCCGCGTCTACCACGGTGTCCAACGCGAGTCGAATTAAAACAAAATCGGCTTGCCCAGCTTGCGGCGAACCACGGTGAATTGGCCGGCGTGCATCAGGGCATGATTGGAAAGCAACAGGATGAAATCCGCCAGAGTAGGCGCCCAGGGAGCCATTGATCCGGTCGTCACCCGGTCCAGGTCTTTGTCCGAGAGGCCGCTGATCGCCTGATGCGTCGTCTCACGAACTTTGTCCAACAGGTCGATATAGACGGCTTTGGTGCAAAACCCCTTGGGCGGCTCGATTGAGGCAGTTTCCTTGGTGTGGGCAGCGACGAAACCAGCTAGGAATTCGGGATAGATTGCTGAAGGAAGCTGCGACTTCACCATCTCCGCCTCCGATTGGATCAGATGACCCAACTGCCAAGCGATATGATTGGCATTCGGCACCGGGCGAACCACGGAGGTCGGCGTCGGAGAGATCGCCGAGGTAATTTTTCAACAAGAATTGCGTAGAGTCGAGAGATTTGCGGATTACATCGATTCCCGTCATGATTGCTCCTTGATTGATTTGCGTCGCTTGCGTCTAACGAACATTGTAGAAAAGCCGCGCCAAGATGGCGCGAACGGGATAAAAGATTAACAAGACCGTTTTTTGCATACAAATCAATTCTTACACATGAGGATTGCAGCCGTGGTCGAACCTCTGCGTTGTGTACCGAGCCATGCCGTCATCACCGGCTGGGATTTTAGCACGGGCGCGGTTAAGTGCCTGGCGTTCGATCTGGATGGCCGAACGATCGCGGAGGTGCGCATGCCGACCGATCTCTGGACGGCCGGCGGCGTAAGTGAACTCAACATCCTTCAACTCGAAGGCCAGGCGCGCAAGCACGCGTGCCATCGCCGCGCACCTCCGAGAGCTTGGCCGACTGGATAATTGGGTCGCCGGCGGCATCTCGGCCACGCATCACACCTCGGGACGCATCGACCGAGACCGCGTTCCCGTGCGGAGGGCGATCTGTTGGAACGACTACACCCTGACTCCGTATCACGCGCACGGCTTGGAACGGCTCGGCGGCCCGGACCGCGTCCGAGAGTTAATCGGCGCACCGTGGGCGATACGCTATTCCTTGAGCCACCTCGTCAAGGATGAAGAAAAACTATCCCCCGAAGATTGGCGTCGCACCGACCGCATTTTGTCGCACGGCGCAGCTTTCGGGCGGATTCCTGACGGGCAACTTCGATGTAACTAGTGTCTCGTCGGCGGCCTCGACCGGCATCATGGATTTCCGCACTGCTCAATGGTGTCAGGAAATGCTGAGTGCCGTCGCCAATAGCGAGTACCGAGATCTTGCTTGGAAACAATTGCCGCGCATCGTCGATCAAAGCGAGCCTTTAGGGCCCTTGTCGCCCTCTGTCACCCTTGAGGCCGAGGTGTCGAAGCCACCGTTGATTTTCCCGATGTCAGACGATCAGCAGGCAGGATTGGTGGGTGGCGGCGCGGTCGATGATGGCCAATTGGCCGTCATTCTCGGCAATTCAGCCGTGGTCAATTCTTCCTCGGCCCGGCTGCCGTCGTCCGGCAGCCTCGACGCCATGCGGCTGAACTGGGGGCCATTTCTCTGGATGCGCTGCTATAACAACGGCGCCCAGTTTCTTGACCGCATCGTCGGCGAGAAGCCCGATTGGGACAGGCTCGAGCAAGAAAGCGCGTTCAGTTCCGGCAGGCTGCGGCGGCGTCGCGGTGTTGCCGTTTTCATCGCCAGAGCCATCGCTCGGCGTCACGGCTCCGAGAGTCCAATGGTTCCCGAACGAGCCAGCGTCACTCGGCGTGAAATTCCGGGCCGCGTTAGAGGCCCTCGCCTATCTTATAGCCCGCGGCGTCGCCGAGCACGAGGCGGACGGGCAGACGATCACGCGGATTACCGTGTCCGGCGGCATCGCTCGAAGTCGATTGATGTGCGAGATTCTCGCCTCCGCGCTCGGCAGGCCTATCGAACTGCTGCAATCTTTTGAAGGACCAGCGCTCGGCGCCGCGGTGACGGCATTGGCGGCGCTTGAGACATATTCTCGTAAGCAAAAAGGGCTGACCGCGAGCTATACTGTAGCCGATGCGGTGGCCCAGATGGTGAAGTTCCGCGCACCGGTTGCTCCGAATCCCGCCTGGGTTCCGGTCTACAAGACAGGATTGCAGCAGTTTGAGCAACGCTTAGACGGGTAGGCTCGCACATAGGAAATAGGGTATGTTGCGACGTAACCGGAGCGAACGATGAGCGAAGCACGCAAATATATTCTCGGCCAGTCCGCGAGCGCTGCCCGAAGGCTGGAACTGCAGGACACTATTTTTGCGGAAGTGTCGGACAAGTTGCTTGACCAGCTAGCGCTACGGCCGCAAGACCGGGTTGTGGAGTTTGGCTGCGGGCCCGGCGGATTCAGCAGGCGAATTATCAGTCGGCTGGGCAAGGAGGGCGTACTCGTCGCCGTGGATGGGAGCGCGGACCTTTTGACCCAAGCTCGAGCGGCACTTTATGGAAGAAACAGTGCGCGTTTTGAGACGGTGCTTGGCGACCTGTCGGAGTTGGGTTCCTGGCTTGACGGCGCGGACGCCGTCGTCGGTCGAGCGATTCTTCATCATGTGCCCGCGGCTGAGTGCGTACTCGGGCGAATGCGTGCCCGCCTGCGACCTGGCACGCGCATCGGGTTTCTGGAGCCTGACCTTCGATCGCCGCTCGGCCAGATATCGTATCTCGAAGCCACCGGCCAACCGCAATTGGCCCCGTTGCGAGTTTTTGCAACCGTTGTCAGTAACCTTTATCAATTGAACCGCATCTCGCCGGCCGTCGGAGCGACGTTGCATCAAACATTGGAAAACTGTGGCTACCGCAATGTACGGTCGAGTTGGACGCCGTGTGTAACGAACGACGCCATGCTGGAGAACATGCGCCTAATCTACGACGAAATTCGAGAGCGGCTCCATGCGCTCGGCCTGATAACGAATGATGAGGTGATCAAGCAACAACGGTTGCTCCAGGAACTAAAGAGCGCAGGCGCTGCCGCCTGTCGTGGCGATGTTCGGCGTGACTGCGGAAGTGTGACTTCGCTCTTTATTTTACGAGCAAGCCACGCGGCACGACGAGGCGATCCACACCGCTGAAAAGGGCCTGAATAAGCAGAGCCAGTAGAGCCGCGGGAACGGCACCCGCCAAAATCAAACTCACATCATTGAGCCGAATGCCCGTTAGGATTGGTTGACCAAGTCCACCAGCACTGATGACCGCGCCGATCGTTGCCGTGCCCACGTTGATGACAGCGGCCGTCTTGATGCCAGCCAAAATCGATCGGGATGCCAAAGGCAATTCGATACGCCAAAGTCGAAACCATGCAGGTAAACCGAGTACCAATGCTGACTCGCGCAGGCTGCCCGAAATCTCTTGTAGGCCGGTGCAGGTGTTGCGCACGATCGGCAGCAGGCTGTAGAGAAACAAGGCAACGATCGCGGGTCGGGCGCCCAAGCCTAGCAGCGGAATCATGAACACCAGCAGCGCTAACGAGGGCAGCGTCTGTATCATGCCGACGACGCCGAGCACGATTCGTCCAATGCGTGGCTGTTTGTAGGCCCAAATTCCCAACGGTACCGCGATTATCACCGCGAAGAACAGCGACACGCCAACGAGATACAGGTGCTCTTCGGTGCATTGCAAAATGAGCCAACCGCGCATGAGACCAGAAAGCTCCAGCCTGAGATTCGGACACGGCCACGTTGAGGTGTAGCCGATCGCGCAGGAACAGCGCCGCCACCTCGGCTTCGCTCTTGCGATCAATTCGAACCGCCGCATTCATCTCGATCATCCCCTTGGCGTCGATCTTGCCCTCCAGTTCCTGTAGGAGGGTAATGAACGCGGGGGCCCGTTGCTCCAGGTCGGCGCGGTAAAGGTACATGCACTGATAAGCTGGAAAAAAGCCGCGATCGTCTTCGAGAACGCGTAGATCATAGGCTCGAATCTCGGCGTCAGTCGAGTAGAGATCCATCACGTCGGCATTACCGGAGGCCAGGCCACTGTAGGCAAGACTGTGGTCCATGCTCCTGATGTCGAGACCATCGGGAAATTGATAGCGCGGCTTTACGCCGAGCCAACCGTCGTCGCGCCCGGCGAACTCCTCGCTAAAGCGAAACTTGAGATTATGCGCGTGCTTGACGAGATCGCTGATTGTGCGGATGCGGAGGCGGGCCGCTTTGTCCTCGCGCATGCCCAGCGCGTACGTGTTGTTGAAGCCAAGGCGCGGCGACATACGAATACCTTGCTTATCAAGCTCGCGGCGTAGGTCGGCATCGTTGCGAATTGGGACGCCTTTCAACACTTCCTTGATGAGCGTTCCCGTGTACTCGGGATAGACGTCGATATCACCCGTGAGCAGGCCGCGCCAGAGAACCTGCGTGCCGCCCAACTCCGCGATGCCAGGGCTCAAGGCCGCTCAAGCGGACCAACTGACAGGCGATCTCTCCCGTGATGACACCTTCGGTGAAGCTCTTGGAGCCGACCTTGATTGGTTCAGCCCCGCGCAGGTTGATTGCTGATTACCGAGGCCACTACGAGGATAATGACACGTTTCATCCTGTTTTCCTCGTGCCGACCGGCAAGCGCTGGGCTTGAAGAAACCGTTCTACGAACTCCGACGCGGGCCTTTCGATCAGGTCGTCGATCAACCCCTGTTGAACGATGGCGCCTTCGTTCAACAACACAACTTTGTCGCCAAAGTAAGCCGCTTCGCTCATGTCATGGGTGACGAACACAACGGTCTTGTCGAGGCTTTTGAAGATCTGTTTTAGGTCCGTTTGCAAGTCGTAGCGAACCAACGGATCAAGCGCACCCATTGGTTCGTCGAGCAGGATTACGGCCGGATCGAGAAAGAGCGCAGCATGATGCCGAGGCGCTGGCGTTGCCCGCCGGAGAGTTGCGCTGGATAGCGATCAAGGAGTTCCGTGGGTAGGCGCACCAAAGAGGCGAGTTCGGCCACGCGCACATCAAGTTTTGCTCGATCCCAGCGTAGAAAACGGGCGAGCAAGGTAACATTGTCACGCGCCGACAAATGTGGAAATAAGCCGCCATCTTGCAAGACGAAACCCATGCGCCGCCGCAGTGCCAGAGCGTCACTCGGCGTGATTGGCGTCCCTTCAAAGGACACCGTGCCGGAATCGGGTTGAATCAATCCGACCATCAAACGAAGCAAAGTCGATTTGCCACAGCCGCTCGGCCCGATAAGAACGGTGGCACGGCCAGCGTCAATCGAACAGGTTCGTCGGTTGAAGCACGACCTTGCCTTGGAATGATTTCGAAACGTTGGACAATTCGAGCATAGGAAAACTCTGCGGGGCCTAGTTTGGCGCGGGTCCTGAAGTTGTGGCACGGGTCTCCTGACCGTGCCGCAACGGCGGTGTTTTTTCTTAATTCTCCTTCAATATCTGCTTTATTTGCCATATTGTTCGTCGCTGACCTGTTCCAGCCATTCGACGGTCTTGCCGTCGAGTTGCTCCTGAATGGCGATGTGCGTCATACCCGTGGTTGGCGCAGGCGCCGTGCCAGTGCTTCTCGCCCGGCGGAAACCAAACCACGTCGCCAGGCCTGATTTCTTCGATTGGCCCACCATCGCGCTGCGGCGCGCCCACAGCCGGAGGTCACGATCAGAGTTTGACCAAGAGGATGGGTGTGCCAAGCCGTCCGAGCACGGGCTCGAAAGTGACCATCGCACAAACTACCCGTGCGGGCGCATTGGGCTGATGCAAAGGGTCAATGCGCACCGTACCGGTAAAATACTCGGCTGATCCTTTGCTGGAAGGTTGCGATCCGCATCGTTTGATGTCCATGTGGCACTCTTGCTAGCTGGTTGGCAGGGGCGCAGGCCGGCCGGCGGCAGAACCGACGACGAAGGCATTGTAGGCTGGGGACGGTGTTTTGGCGTTGGGTGACCGCGCTACAATATGTAGTTTAACGATATTAAAAATTGAAATAAAGATCCCGCCAACGCCCGAGGGTTCGCGGGTTATGACCGTTGTTCGTGGCGAGTTGGTATCTTGCCATTTGTTTGGGTTCTCTTCAGTGTAAAGTGAGGAGATTGACGCGAGAAGCAACGAGGGAGTCGCAGATGCCAAGGGGTTCGCCGCCGAATGCGCCGGAAGGCACCGTCTTGTTCGGAGGGCAGCCTTACGGGGCGGAACTATGCTTACGAGTCTGCGGCGAGAATCTGGACCCTGACGAGATTACGCGCCTGCTGGGCTGTTCCCCAAGTCGATCGCAGCGCAAAGAGCAAGCGGTGCTGGACTCCTCCGGCCAAGTCAAGCGAGTCGCCCGAATAGGCTCGTGGCTGCTTGACCACTATTTGGATGCGGAAGCAACGATCGAAGAGGGGATCGAACAGATGCTGCTCGCCTTGCCCGACGATGATCTGATCTGGACAGAACTAGGGCAGCGATTCCGTGTGGACTTGACGTGCGACGTGTTCGTCCGCGGAGTCAACCAAGGGTTCGTGCTATCGGCTCGCGTGCTAGGGCAGTTGGCCCGGCGCGGGATCGAGTTGGGCCTGGATATTTATACTGAACCGGACGATGAGCAAACGGCCAATTTGCAGAAGCGGGTGGGCGGTGGCGACTGAAGTCGGGTCGCTGGGTTGGCATGGTGGCGTGCGGCCAGCTTTTGTATGCAGCAGGCTTCGGCCCTGCTACCATGAATTGGGCTCCGTACCGACAATTTGGCAACAAGAGGAGACGTGAAGTTGACCCGGCTCGATTGGCAGCAGCTGGCAGAGCGTTGGCTGGTGGACGCGAAGCATCTGCTGGACGATCACCGGTGGTCGGCCGCCTATTATCTCGCCGGGTATGCGGTCGAGTGCGGCCTCAAGGCGTGCGTCTTGGTGCGTGTTGCCGCTGCTCCGGAAGTCATTTTTGAAGACAAGAAGTTCTCGGAGAAGTGCTGGACGCATAGCATCCTAGATCTAGTGAAGTTGGCCGATCTGGAGCGGGCACGGTCTGCAGACGCGGCCGCCAAGCCAGCGCTGGGGAAGAATTGGCTGGTCGTGAAAGATTGGAGCGAGAAGACCCGCTACAATACGACATCGCACCAGAAGGCCAAGAAGCTCTACGAGGCGATCACGGAAAACACAAACGGGGTGATGCAATGGATCAAGGTCCGCTGGTGATCGATCAGATCGAAGGGGGGGCCAGATTCCTCGGCGAGTTCCAGAAGTATATGCCCGTCCAGACCGCGTTCTGGCTCAAAGAGAGTGACGAGGGGGAGTGGAACCTCTATGTAGCGTCGGGTGAAATAACTGACGACAACTTCGACATTGCCTATGGGGAAGTTCTCCGGATTGCCGGGGAGTTGCGCGACGCCCTCTTTGACCCATTCCAGGTGAAGCTGATCGGAACTGATGACCCGCTAGCGAAGGCGGCGTCGGAGATCGACATGCGGTCCTATGGACGGGTGGCCGCACGGTTAAACGGCAAAGTATTCGGCAACTTTCCGGTGGACGAGGTGTATATCTACCCTTCACCGGTACCTGTGTCGGCGACCTAAGATTGCCAGACGCTGGTGAGGAGTCCAGGCCGCTATCCCTCGCTCAATGCGGCAGCAAATAAGGAAGCCGTGATTCGGAATGAGAAGGAACTCACCGAGTAAGGCGACTACCGGAGAAAGAAGGCGGTAAACTAGGGATTAAGTCAGGCACAGTCTTGGGACGGAGGGGATGCACATAACCAATACCGAATGGCTGACGTGCGATTCGCCTCTCGATATGCTTAAGTACCTCGAAGGCAAGGTCTACGACGAGGCTTTCATGCGGTTCTCTGTCGCATGCTGCCGGCGCATCTGGACGCTTCTATCCGACCGGCGCAGCCGTGCGGTTGTCGAAACCACAGAGGACTACCTTGCGGGGAATATGACCGCCGAGGTTGCAGGCCAGGTCTACGCTCATTGGGAGCGCACCTACAAAGAGGGCGAGGTACACGATCTCGCTGGCGGTTCCACGAATGAAGCGATTGAGTCCGTCTGTGGCGTCGGGTACGGACACGCAGCGCAGGTGTGTGCAGCCTGCCTTGAGGCAGCCGGATATGCAGCGTCGGAGCCACTTCGGGTGGCGGGCGCATTACAGCCCCAGATTACGGAGGTGCGGCGCACCGCACAATCGGCGGAGAAGGTAGAACAGTGCAAGCTCTTACGAGACCTGTTCGGTTGTCGTCCCGAAGGAGTGTTGCGCGCCTGACGACTATCTCTTTGACGTTCGTCTAACTGCACGCCGTTTGTTGAGATGTGTCCACTTGGAATCCGATACGTGCTCTACTTCGGCCGATGCGATATAACAGCGGCATTTCACACACTACTGGACACTGAATCTAATGAATGGCGGGAGGACATTGGAGTGGAAATCAAAGCTGCCCAAAATGGCACGCAGCTGCTGTTTGTCACCGCCCCTGAATTCAACGCCGAGTTCGAGTTTTACGGCAACTGTCCGGTCCAAGGATTTGGAACCGTTCTTGGCCGCGAGGCGTACTTCCGCGCTCGCCATGAGGGCTGGTTCTTCGAGGTGGCCGACCAGACCGGAAGCTTACCATCGGACGGCTCTTCGAAACCTGATGGTTTTTATAGAGAGGCAGACTTCCCCAACGCAGGTTGGAAGCCACACCTAGTAGCCGTTAAGATCATCGCAGCCTGCCTACGTGAATACACAGACGTTCGCCACTGACAAGACTTCCGGATGAACGGTGGGCCAGCCGCAGGACTTTCGTGGAGTCGGAGCTGCGAAAAAGCCTGGATGGGCATTGTCCTCGGGCGCTACGCAGCACCTCCCGCCGCGGTGCCGCTTGTTTCAGTCCTTCGATCCGCTTGACTGGCGCACCAAATCATAGCGGAACGCCTCCGCCTTATTTCCGGCCCCGCTACGCACCAACATTCCCCGTTCGCAGCCATGCGTCAGCGAGCGTCCCAGAGAGTCGGCGTGCGGCGGGGTTGCCGTTTCTGGCCAGCGGTTCAGGATTTCCTGGCGGGTCAGGGGAGCCGAACTTTCGCGCAACAGCAGCAGCACGGTTTCGAGGATCGGAGCAAGGGATTGCTGCGAGGGGTCGTCGGGCAGCGGTAGATAGTCGGTCCCCTCGGGATTTAGTTCGGCGGCCAGGTGCTGGAAGGTGCCGGGGTAGCGGCCCACGCCGGAAAAATGCCGCCTACGGGTGCAGAGATCGCCGGGCGGAGCTTTCATGTCGATGAGAATGTCAGCGAAGGCCGTCAGCGGCCCATGCGTGCGGGTCCGGCCGCGGCCGGTGTTGGCTTGGTGCAAAAGCAAGACGGCTGCGGGCAGGCCAGCTACGAGGCGAATTTCGTTGAGCGCCCAACGCAGCGCATGCGGATTATTTTGGGCAGCGGGCAGAAAGGTCATAACGGTGTCGATTACTAAAAGATCGAAGGAATCGGGCTCCAGTTCGAGCAGATGATCGATGAAGCGCCGCCAGTATTTCCGCGAGGGATTAATACTAAGCGGGCAGTGATATTCGAGTTGGGTGCCGAAATCGAGAGGCGGCTGACGCAGAGCCCAAATGCGTTGGTGTTCCTCCGAGCAAAGTATGGTTCGCCCTTGCCGCACCGTTCGGCCCAGAAGTTGGCCTCCCTCTCGACGGCGGTCGAGCAGCAAGCTAAGCAGCGTACTCTTGCCGGTCTTCTCCGGGGCGGAAAGCAGCGTGACCGCGTCCTCCGCGATCATGCCATCCCAGATCCACGGGATCGGCTCTTTGAAGGTTTGCACCCAGTCGTTGCCGTGTTGGGCGGCGAGGTGCTTTGGGTGGGGCATGGATCGGGCTCCTAAAGCAGTCTTGGGACGGGTGCGCGATGCAGTTGTGTGTGTCGCGGCGCAATGCAATCTATCTCCTATCGATGGTATCATGCGAACGATGCAGACCACAAAGTCGGTAGGTTGTGTGTGTGAGGGCGCAATGCAATCTATTTTCGGTTGGTCTGAAGTCGGAGAAGCGTAGGGCAAAGCGGCAGGTCTGCTGTGTGTCGCGGCGCAATGCAATCTATTGGTCGAAATCCGGCTCGGTGATATGTCCGGTGTGCCCAGCTTGGTATCATAAGGTGAACCAAAAGGGCCAGCGAAGACGCTTCGCGAAGGAGTTTTTTGCTATGTCCTATAACATCGACCCGCACGATTTATTGTGCTGGAACCGACGCTACATCTCTTACCGATAAAGGACTTACGGCGAATCGGCTTGAAATTGGAACGGGGAGAAATGACCATAATCTTCACGGTTTCCATGTAATTCGTGACTTTCTCGTGACGGTGGAAGAGGGCGGATGGATGACGCGTGCCGGTGAGCCTTTGCGGCAACCTACGACAGAGGAATGGGTGCGAGCTCTCGGGATCTCGACGGCTCCGACCCCGCCTGCAATCGACGGTTACGATGAGCCGTGTCCGTTCACCGCGCGCCAGATCGCCACTCGGGCCATCATCCTTCAGGGAGTGGTAGCCGTCGCTTCCGAGGTTGATCCCGATCCGGTCATCGAGTGGTATCGAGGACAGGGCGTTTGGGACCACGTCAGCCCGAAGGAGCAGGCCTTCCTTATCGATCCGGCTTCCCTTACCCAAGACGAGTGGCATAGGTTGCGGTGGCATCAAGAGGCGGAATGGACACTGCTATGGGTGATCGGTAAGGTCGAAGCGCTCGGGCTGCCGACCCGCAAGTGCGACACCCGGCGGCTGGTTGACGAGATCATCCCTGCCCTCGGGTCGGACATTGAGCCGTTCTTGACGTCCGCCGAACTGCGACCACTTGGAGCACTGCTGGCAGAGGATGACCGGCACTACAACCTATGGTGTGGCTACTTTCAGACCCGTCGCGAGGGCTCCCACTTGTTGCCCAGCGACCTGAAGTTCGGTGTGCTGTATGAGCGTCAATACGCGTTCGAGTGGTTGCATGGCATCGAGGCATGGGATGATGTGCAGTGTGATGCATAGCCAATCCAGCACTCACTCTTGCTAAACCATGCAGGAATTCGGGCATACATCGACGTAAGCCTTTTATCAGTTAGGAGTTACAGCCGTGCCATTCTACATCGACCCCCACATCCACATGATCTCCCGCGTCACCGACGATTACCACCGCATGGCTCAATGCGGTTGTATCGCCGTCTCGGAGCCTGCTTTTTGGGCGGGCTTTGATCGGGGCTCGGCGGAGGGGTTTCGGGATTATTTTCATCATTTGACGGACGTGGAGCCGAAGCGGGCGGCGCTGTTTGGGATCAAGCATTACAGCTGGCTTTGCATCAATGCCAAGGAAGCGGAAAATGTGAAGTTGTCGCGCGAGGTGATTGCGCTGATTCCGGAATATATCGACAAGTCGAATGTTTTGGGCATTGGCGAGATTGGGTTGAACAAGAATACACGGAATGAGGCGACTGTCTTTCAGGAGCATCTCGATCTGGCGATGCGGTTGGATGAGCTGATTTTGATTCATACGCCGCATCTCGAGGACAAATATAAGGGGACGCGGATGATCCTTGACATGCTCAAGGGCGATCGGCGCGTCAAGCCGGAGCGGGTCTGCGTCGATCACGTCGAAGAGCATACGGTGCGGCTGGCGCTCGAGGGCGGCTTCTGGTGTGGCATGACGCTCTATCCGACGACGAAGTGTACGCCGGCGCGGGCGGTGGACATTCTCGAGATGGTCGGAACGGAGCGGGTCATGGTCAATTCCGCGGGCGACTGGGGGAAATCAGATCCCTTGGCCGTGCCGGAACTCATTTTAGAAATGAGGCGGCGCGGGCATGGCGAAGCGATCATTCGGAAGGTCGTTCATGACAATCCGCTTGCTTTTTTCCGCCAGTCAAAGCGCTGGCAGGAACCCGAGATAACTGCGTCTCGAAATGGCAAGCTGGTGTCGGTTTAGTGCATTGTTATGCGTTGACACATCGATAAAGATGTTTGAGTTTGCATAGGGGTTTGAACGTTTTGAATGGCGGCGAATGTTTGCCATCGTCGCGCTCAATAACCAATGCGGTAAAACAGTCAGAGCCGTGGGCGGATAAAGGGACGGGCACGTTTAATTTTGGGGCGGATAAAGGGACGGGGGCCGATAAAGGGACGGGCACGTTTAATTTTGAGATACTAAACTTATGTTGCCGCGGCATTCGCCAGAATGCGGCGTATCGCTTGTAGCCGCATTCCGGCGGATTTGGCTACAAGCGATACGCCGCATAACACGAATCCGTTTCCCACAGGCGCACCTCAACCACGGGGAAACCCTGAGCGACTGTGTAATCATAAATTAGACGCGCGATATTCTCAGCCGTGGGATTCACATCAAGAACGAATACAGGTTCGCCCTGTTGCCTTAAAAAACCCAATACCGGATCGTCCTTATGTAATATCATTTTGTGGTCAAGAGTCTCATCGATCCAACCGCCGACGATGCGCTTCAAGCGTGAGAAGTCCATTACCATGCCCAGGGAATCGAGTTGGTCGGCCATAAGAGTGATGACGGCTCGGCCGTTGTGGCCGTGCAGGTGCTTGCATTTGCCGTTGTATTCCAACAAACGATGGCCATAACAAAAACTGATTTCGCGCGCGACGTTATACATAATCATTCCCTTGAGTAGATGGTCGGGTCGGGCAGGTTGGCCTCTCGGAAGGCGCGCTGCCGCTCCGCGCATTTGTTGCAGTCGCCGCAGTGATGGCCGTTGAGCGGGCGGATGCAGGAGAAAGTCCACTGGAGAGGCAGGCCTTGCCCGCGCCGCAACACGTCGGATTTATGCAGGTGGCGATAGGGCAAAAGAACGCAAACATGGCCGCCGACGGCCTGGTTGACGATTGCGGTGTAGGCGGCGAAGAATTCAGGCGTGGCATCGGAAAACGGGTTGGCGTCGAGCGGAGCCAGGGCGAGGTTGGGAACCTGGTTGAGATGGCACCACAGCAGGGCCTTGCTCAGGAGCAGGACGTTTCGGCCGGGTAGGAAGACCGCTTCATCTGCAGTCTCGGAGCCTGGGACCTCGACACCGGTCTGGCTCCAATGGTCACTATAAAGATCGCTTACGGGCATATGAAAAACATGCAACGGACGCAGAGTCGGAGAATGGATCGCGTTGAGGAAACGTTCCAGGTAACTCTGCTCGACGTCTTCCCAGGTTAGGCCGCAACGGACATAGAGCGGGTAAACTGCGCTGGCAGAGCGCAGGGACTCGCCAAGCAGGATGGCGCTATCCAGGCCGCCGCTGACGAGGACGGCGAGCGAATCGGGCGCGGCAGCGCTCATGTCTTGGCTCCAGCAGGTCATGGGACTCACCTTATTGTAGACGGGTGGGCGGCGAGGAACCGCTGGAGGAGGCGTGCCGAATAAATCTAATGCGGATATTCATTATCCTCATTATTTGAGAGCCATCGAATTTTACTTTCGCTGACTTCGCTTACACTTCAGGCTCAGTCGGCTCGGCAGGTTGGCGTTGGCTGCTTTGCATTGACGCTTTTTCTGGGCTGGTCCTATCATGAGCAATGGGTCAATCAGTTTGAGGAATCGATCATGGTCAGGCTCGCCGAGTTCGAGGCCATTATAAAGCGGAACGAGCCTTTGGCGCCGTTTACGCACCTGCGCGTCGGCGGGCCGGCGGAGATCTTGGCCAAGCCGCGTTCGCGCGAGGAACTGTCGGCCCTGGTTCAGCGCTGTTATCAGGAAGAGATACCCCTGCGCGTGCTGGGCAGCGGCTGCAATATGCTGGTGCGCGACGAAGGCGTACCGGGCGTTGTTTTGAGGCTTACGGAGCAGGCTTTTTGCGAACGTGACTGTCGAAGGGCGACGGGTCAAAGCGGGAACCGGGGCGACGGTGTCAGCGCTGATCTCGGAATCGGCGCGTCATGGGCTCGCTGGCCTGGAATCGCTGGTCGGCATACCCGGCACGGTCGGCGGCGCGCTCCGAACCAACGCCGGCGACAACCGCGGCGATATCGGTCAATTCGTGCGCCGGGTCGAGGTTCTCGACAGTCGCGGCGTCTTGCAGGTGCGCGAGCGCGATGAGCTACATTTCGCCGACCGCGCCAGCAATCTCGATGATCCCGTGCTGCTCACCGTCGAATTCGCTCTCGAATCCGACAGCATCGACGCAATCGTCAAGCGGATGCGGAAGGCGTGGATCATGCGGAAGTCGACGATGCCCTTGAGCTTTCAGTCAGCGAGCCGGGTGTTCAAGGATCCGCGCGGCTTGAGCGCGGCCGCCCTATTAGCGCAAGGCGGGTTGGCGCGGACTCGTGTTGGCTGCGCCGAAGTCAGTGACCGCGACGCGAACTATATCGTGGTGTCGCCGAACGGCACGAGCCGCGACGTGTTGCGCTTGATCGATCTCATGCGCAGCCGTGTTCAGGAAAAGTTCAATCTGGAATTAGAACAAGAAATGGTTGTCTGGTAGGGGGCAACCAAATTCTCTGGGCGTGAAATCGTTCTCTGCCTCCCAGGGCGTTGCCCTGGGCTAAGATATGCCGCCCTTTCAGGGCTTAAGATCGGGCGCCCCAAATGGCATGAATGTTCTCGATCGACCGCATTAAGCCCCGAAAGGGCAGCATATCGTAGCCCAGGGCAACGCCTTGGGCGGCTGAAACCTAGGCTTACCACAAGAGATTTCGGTTATACCCGTCTGGTAGCGGTGAACACGCTTGACGCAGCGCTACGGTTCTCTGAAGATAAACGAGCTTATCTTTACCAACAAAGAACCCTCAGCCTTCTGGATCAGCGTCATGGCCAACTTCACCCAAACCGTCGAACTCAATGTCTGGAAAGAACATATCTGCGCCTGCTGCGCCTGCAAATATCGCTACCTGTTTCGGCGCAAAAAAGCCGGCCAGGGCACTAGCCCCGAGCGGGCGGTGGCCAACGCCGAAAAAGCCGTCGTCCGGGCACTCGCCAACGAAATAGACGTTCAGCCCTGTCCCGATTGCGGTCTGTATCAGCCCGACATGGTTGCGGTGCGCCGCAGTCATGGTCATTGGCTGATCTTTTTCCTCAGCATCGTGCCCGTGGCCTTGGTGATAATTCTCGCGGCCGCCGAGGCCATTTCGCTTGCCGCGGCCGCCTATTTGGCTGCGGCTCTTTACGGGATGGTTTGGATCGCTCACCTGGCGTTCTGCCTCTACAATCCGAATCGCAACCTGGCGGCGAATCAGGCGCTCGGCGAGCGCAAGAAGGCGGACGGCGAGATTTGGGTTCCCGAGGAGAGTCGGCCAGACCCCGATGCGGTGCCGCCGTCGACGGCGACGGGCATGGCGTCGTATTTCGTCCTCTTGCTCATGCTTGGCTGTGTCTTGAGTTCGCTGCTTGCTCCCATGCTGAGCGTCGTCAATCATTGGCCCGTCAACAGCAGTTGGGTGCCGAATGTCGCGGGGCCGGGCGATGAAGCCTATGTCTATTTTCCAAACAAAATCGTCAGCGTCAAAGGCTACTGGAATGGCCAGGCGAGCGCGACGGCCACTTGTAAAACAGAGCCAGCGCTACAGGTAGGGAAACTCACGGCGCGGACTCAAACAGATGTTTGGCCACAGACGATCCAGGTTGACAATAAATCCTCTTCCACGTCGACCAAGGCGCTCTGGGTCAAGGTCGGCATCCCTGGGAATTCGGATCTGGTAGGCAAAACCTTAACCGTGCAGATGAGCCTGGCCGTCCGATATCCGAAGTTGATGGATGCCACGCATTTCGACGACAACTTCTCCGAGAATTTTACCTACAGCGCCGATTTGACATTGGCGAAGCCGGGCGCCGGCGCCGTTTACCGGGCCTGCTGGTACGCCGGCGTGATCGGCGGCGGGCTTGCCATGATCGTCCTCGGCGCCTTTCTCGCGCTAATCGCCTCGACGCTTCGTAGAAAGGCTCTGCCAACCGAAGTCTTCGTACCGGAGGGACAGTGACATGCTGCCTATGAACGCTGGGCTACCGCCGTGGCTCGAACAGACATTGGCGATCCTTCTTGCTCTTCTTCCGGGCGCTTTATGGTGCGTCTTTTGGCTTTGCGCGGCCGATTGGACCAAGATGTGGCCCGTGTTGAAGCGCGGCGCGTGGCTGCCCTTGGTTTTGCTCATGCTAATGGTCGCCCTCGTCTGGTCTGAGCTTGCGCCGCACGATTTTTCGCTCGGCGGCATGGGTCGCGTTCCGAACTTCTGGTACCAGCTCGTCCTAGTAAGCGGTTTGGTCGCGATGGCTCTCTTCTCAGGCTGGCTGCAAGGGATTTGGCATTGTCGACCGGGTGAGATTGCGTTCGAGCCGCCGGGAAGCGGGGCGACCGGTTCTCACGGGCACGGCGAGCATGCGCATTAACATTCTGTACGGGAGTCCGCCACATGTGGATCCGCAAATGTGATCTCGACGCCACTGTCGACGCGCCGTCGCCGATCCCGACGCGCATCGCCTCCAATGAAGAGTTCATACCTCCGCCGCAGTCGCCTGAACTCAAAGAAGTCGAGGCCCGGTTGACGGCGCTGAGCGATGCCGCCGCCAAGAATCAGGGGTTGTCGCGCCGGAACTTTCTGCGGACTGGTGCCGGAATGGCCGCCGCGCTGACAGCGCTCAATCAGGTGTTTGGCCCGGTCTACGCGGTCGGCGCGGAAGAAGTGGCCGACCCCAAGGCGTTCGAGGAAAAATGGCCCAAGGACCAGTTCATATTCGACATACAAACCCATCACGTCGATATTAGCCGCAAATGGTACGAAGACACCACCAATGGCAAGGCGATCGTGCAGTTCTTTCAACTAATTCGGCCTTCCATCAAGGGACTCGAAAGCAGCCTGGAACAACTCAATCGCGTTCACTACGTCAAAGAGCTGTTCGGCGATAGCGACACGACGATGGCCGTCATCAGCGGCGTACCCAGTCGCGAGTGGGACAAGAATCCTCTGCCACCCGATCAGATGGTGGCGACGCGCAAATATGTCAACGACCTCGCCGGCTCGCAGCGCCTCCTATCGCACGGGTTGCTGCGGCCAAACTTGGGCCCCAAAGAATTCGATGAGATGGAACGCCAGGTCAAAGTTCTCAAGATCGACGCCTGGAAGATGTATACAGGTGCGGAACTCGGTGAAAAGGCCTGGTTCCTCGACGATGAAAAGATTGCCTACCCCTTTTGGGAGCGGACGAAAAAGCTTGGCATCAAGAACATCTGTGTCCACAAAGGCCTGCCCTTGAGCGCCTTCAATGAAAAGGGCTGTCGGCCGCTCGACGTCGAAAAGGCGGCTCTCGATTTTCCTGATCTCAACTTCATCATTTACCACTCAGGCTACCGTGGCCCGACCAAGGGTTTCTCCTCCTGGATCGGCAAAGGCACCGGCGACAAGGTGGTCGATGCGGAATCGACCGACCCGCAAGAAATCCCGTGGGTGAGTGACATCCTTCGGAGCCTCAAGAAAAATCCGAAGATCAAGAACGTCTATTTCGAGCTGGGTGGAACCTTTAATATCCTGTCGTCCTCCGCGCCGGACATATGCCTCCATATGCTCGGGCAGATGCTACAGGTGGCCGGGCCCGACCATATCCTCTGGGGTACAGATTCTATTTGGAACGGTAGTCCACAGAGCCAAATTGTTCGGCTACGCAAGATGGTGATGAAGGAAGAGTTCATCAAAAAGTATAAGTATCCCGAATTGACCGACGCCGTGAAGGATCAGATCCTGGGTCTGAACTCCGCCCGGCTCTTTGGCCTCGATCCCAAGGAAAAGCGCAAGGCGATCAAGACCGACAAGCTGAGTTTGCTGCGCGAGGAGTATCGCCGCAACCCACAGCCGAGCAATACGCAATATGGTTGGATTTGGGAAGAGGATGGAAAAGAGCCAACCGTGCCGGTGGGCATGTGAGAGAACTGGATTACCAGCTCCTGGACGAGGAGCTGGTAATGTGATCATTGCAAATGATTACTTCTTGACAGTCGACACAGTCGCTTCATTCAAATCTACCGCCGTTTCGGCGCCAGCGCGGACGATGATCCGCTTGCTAACTTCGACTGGTTTGCCATCACGCTTGAACTCGGCTTTCATGTCGTAATAGTAGTCGCGGCCTTTTTCGAGTTCGGGGGAGGTGAAAACGCGGCGCGCGGAGGTCGTCAGAGTTTTCTGGCCATCGACGATGAGGACCGCGTCGGCGGGCAGATTGACGACGACGGTCGCCTTGGTGCTGACCATGTCAGGCTTCTTCTCTTCCTTCTTCTTCTCGTCGGCCTTCTTTTCTTCCGCCTTTTTCATCGGATCAGAGACAACCGGCGCTTCGTAAGAGGAGGGCGAAACGACTGAGGAAGGATAAACCGGAGCGCCCATCACGGAGCTGTCCATCATCACGCCGCCGGCATAAGGCATGCCAGCGCTGGGATAGGAAACTCCGGCTGGCGAATACGAGACGCCGCCGTAGCAGCCGCCGCCGGAGTAGATCGCGCCACCGTAGCAGCCGCCGCCGTAGCTAGAACCACCGCAGCATGAGCCGCCATAGCTATAACCACCGCAGCACGAGCCGCCTTTGTGCTTGTGGCCTTTGAACAGGCCGCCCAAGAGGCCGCCGCCGCCGCAGCAAGAAGACCCACCGCAGCAACCACTACCGCTCCAGCCAGAGCAGCTGGAACCGCTGCAGCCAGAGTAAACCACGACCGCGCCGGAGCAGCCGGAGCAAGAAGATCCGCAGCAGCTGCCGCCTTTGAACAAACCACCATGAGCCGGGGCGTCACCTGCGCCGCTCAGCGCCACCATCAACACTACGCTGTACATTCTTTTTCTCCTAGCAAATCAAAGAAGCGGGACAAAACACCTGTCATGAAGTCCCTTTCGTCGCCAATTTTTCGACAGAGCTGCCGCGAGAGGAAACCTCTCTTTGCCTCGGATTCAAAATACTCTGCGACTCGGGCGAGAAGATAGGTACTTCAGGGAATATAGTAAGTCTGAATGGGTTGCGCAGCAAGAGCAGATCAGCGAAAAAGTCCGACGAATGACGTTAAAATTGGACCTCCAGGCAAGGTATGGTACGAAATCCTTTTCCATAGGATGGCTACACGCATTATCCTCGAATCCCGCAATGATTTCGGCATGAAGGTATTCCCATGTTCCACTTGCTTCTGCTCCTCTCGGCGTCGATCACTGCATCGCTAATGGATGACCCAGTTGAAGCCGATTATGTGGTTCGCGGCGGCACCTTATACGACGGCAGCGGCGCAGCTGGAGTCGCGGGAGATGTGGCGATCAAGGGGGATCGCATCGTCGCCGTCGGCACCTTCCGATTGGCGAATAAGCCTGACATTCTCGATGCCAAAGGACTCATCGTCACGCCGGGATTCATCGATTTGCACACGCACAGCGACGACCCGCTCCTGGCCGCAGCGACGCGCGATAATCTGAACTATCTCAAGCAAGGCGTAACGACAGTCGTGACAGGCAACTGCGGCGCAGGGCCGACCGATGTGGCCAGCTTTTTCGCGCGATTGGAGAAGAACGGCGTCGGCAGCAACGTCATCCACTTGATGCCTCATAACGCCGTCCGCGAGAAGGTAATGAAGAATTCGAACCGTGCCCCGACGGAAGCCGAACTGACGAAAATGGCCTCTTTAATTGAGCACGGCATGACCGATGGCGCCTGGGGCCTCTCTACCGGCCTGATCTACACGCCCGGAAGTTACTCGAAGACAGACGAACTGATTGCGCTCGCTCGCGCAGCTGCGAAGCATGGTGGTCTCTACGCGAGCCATATTCGTGACGAGGGCGTGGGCGTACTCGATGCGACGGCCGAGGCGATCCGCATTGGCCAGGAGGCTGGACTTGCCGTCCATATTTCGCACATGAAAGCGTCAGGCCGAAAAGTCTGGGGCAAGGCAGGCGATCAGATTGCCTTGATCGAAAAGGCTCGCAAGGCCGGCCAAACAGTGACGGCAGACCAATATCCCTATATCGCCAGCAGCACTTCCCTGGCCGCGACCGTTATTCCGACCCGTTTTCGCGAGGGCGATCGCTTAGAATATCTCGCGCGTCTCGATGATCCTGTCGCGGGCCCCGCCATGCGCAAGTCGATCGAGCAGGCAATCGACGGCCGTCAAGGAGGTGCCAGCGTCAAAATCGCCTATTACAAGCCGCACCCCGATTGGAGCGGTAAGAGTCTCAACGAGATCGCTGAGAAGGAGAAAAAGTCGGCCGTCGATATTGTCGTGGAGATCGAGCGCAATGGCGGCGCCGGAGTGGTGAACTTTGGCATGAGTGAAGAAGACGTCCGGCTCATCATGAAACAGTCGTGGGTCGCCACGGCCAGCGACGGAGGTGCCCGTGTTCCCTCCGATACTACCGTGCCCCACCCACGCAGCTACGGCACCTTCCCGCGTAAAGTCGGCCGCTATGCCTTAATCGATCACACCATCACGCTCGAACACGCTCTGCGCAGCTGCAACGGGCTCCCGGCCGACATTTTGCATTTGCCAGAGCGTGGCTATCTCAAAGTCGGTTATTTTGCCGACATCGTCGTCTTCGATCCAGCGACCTTTCGCGATGTCGCTACCTACGAGAAGCCACACCAATACACGCCAGGAGTGCGCTATTTGTTCGTAAACGGCAAACTCGCCATAGAAGATGAAAAATATACTAAAGCTCTCGCCGGAAAAGTGCTGCGCCACGCAGAGCCCAAGAAGTGATCTCTTAATATAACCCCCGGCTTGCCGGGGGTCGCCCCTAATTTACCGTTGTCGCTACCGCCGCTGCAGCAACTGCCGTCGCGTCTCTCGCCGTGAAACTGGCGTCGGCGTCGACGGTGCCGGCTCCTGAACGCAAAGAGTCTGAGCCCCGCACCCAGGACACGGGCAGGATTCTACCGCCTGCTGTTCGTAGAGGGAAAAGGACAACGCCGCGCGCCAAAGACGGCCGCAGCGGGCGCAGCAGATAGATAACAGATCCACGGACCACCCCATCCAGGGTAAGCGGACGCTCGAAAATCCTGATCCCAGCCCAAGCCAGGATGCGTCCGCTGATGTCTACATAAAGGATACTATCGGCAACCGGCGGCAATCAACTTGAATTTGCTCACTCTATACGCACGCACAATTCAATGAAACTGCGGCCCGCCGCGCGTCACGCCGCCTTTGTATCCCCGACAGACGGTAACGGACCAAAGGCTCAGCACCTGGCCACCTTCGCGATATTCGACGATCCGCGCCGGCTCGATCTGATCGAACGCTGGCGCCAACGTGGCGACGTCCTTTTCGAAGACGTTTACCGCAATAAACGTCTTGCCTTTGAACAGGTCGAGATCCCTCTCTTTGCCCGGGCCAGGCCAGAAATCATATTGGCTGTGCCGATCCTGTAGCATGTCGCCTAACGAATAGGCTTGTGGATGCCCCGCGCAATAAACGCCAAGTTCGCCAGGCAACGACCAGTTCGAGCCGACGATTTCGACGACCTCGCCTCGGGCTTCGCACTCGCGACGTAAACGATCGACTTCTTCCGCGAGGAGTCGCCAGCCCTTGAGGCGGCAGGTTGGATCGACTTTGCGCAACGGCATGCGATTGTCGACGCCCTCGGGACCGGTGATCTGGAGGAGCAGCGGATGAATAACCGAACTGCAATGGAGCAAAATCGCCCCCGACAAGCCCAGGACCGCACAAAACGCCAAGCTACCGGCGAATAGGCGGCGATCCCAACCGACGGCCGTTCGGAGTCGCTGCGTCAGCCAGGGACCGGTCAGGACCAAGCCGGAAATGTAGGCCGTGACGGGCCAATTGAGTTCGCCGCCACCCGTCGTCAAACTAAACGTCAGAAAAAGGCCAAACATCGGCGCTGAAAGCCACCAGAGATAACCAACCTTGGGATCGCACTCGCGCAACGGATTGCGGTCGACCATGGCCGACACCCAAGCGATGAACCAAAACCCGAGTAGCAGCGCGAATTGTCCGCCGATATAGACGATCGGTCCGAGCCAATAAATCTTCGTCTGATTCACACCGCCGAGTGCTTGAACATGGAAGAACGTGACCCATTTGTGTTCGAAGTTCCAGACGACGATTGGCAGACAAAAGAGAGCGGTTACAAGAGTCATTATCCAGAACCCGGGCCGCCAAAGCAAATGACGAAAAGCGGGCGTGAAGAGCAAAAACAACCCTACCGAGGGCACAAACAAGATCATCGTGTACTTGGCCAGTACGCCCAGCCCAATCAACACGCCGGCTAGAGCCCAGGCCCAGGTCGATCGAGAAAAAATCGCGTGATGGCACAAAACGAGCGCCCAACCCCAGCAACAGGTATAAGGCGAATCGATGGTCATGAGCGTCGACCCGGCCGTGATGATGGGTAACGTCAGCGCCAGCGCCACCGTGCCGAGTGCGAGCGCCTCGCGCTGAAAGACTTGAACGGTCAATACGTAAACACTCACCAGCAGCAGGCTGCCGCATAGAACCGCGGGCAGCCGAATCGCCGGCATCAGATTACCGGCCCAGTGCATCGATAGTGAGCCGAACAATTCACAGGAGCCCCGAATAAGGTACGCGACCAGCGGCCCCTTGCTGTAGTAGCTCCAGTCGAGGTGCCTGGACCAATCCCAATAGTGGGCCTCGTCGGGCGCGAGATCGAGTGCGTTGGCGCTGAAAAGGTAAGCGATATGAGCAAAAGCGGCGCCGAAGATGAGGAGGCCAGCAAGCGAGCGGTAGAGCCAAGGCGAGGGCGAGAGATCTGCGGAGCGCGGCGGCATCGGCACGGGGTTCTGCCTCCTTGATGCGATGTTCCCCGAATCCATCCGGGTGGGTTCGGTTGTAGTCGCTCTCGCCGCGCCGGTCAAGGCGGGCCATGCTTAGACAAGAGCCGGGCGTGAAGAGCCTACGACCATATCCCCAATGCGCCCGCTCTGCTCGCTTCGCCATTCAGAACTCCGCGCATCATTTTTTTGTTGGCCTACCTAACCCAAGCGAGCTAGATTTTCGTCGGCAAAGGTCGAAACTACCCATAGCGACCTGCTGTCGCCCCCAGTCAGCCTCAATCACCAACAACGGCCATCTTCATGAGCCGACTCTCCGGATCCGTCGTTGACACTTTTGTCAATCATTCAATAAGGCCGCGCACCCTGCTGACTAACGTAATTAGCCAGATATTCAAGATCGGCAAAAGCACGACACTCACGCAGACGAAGAATGGGACAGCGCCATTGTCGTCGCGGATGCCGGCAATCAGAAGGTTGACCCAAACGAAAGAGAAGAGGAGCAACACAATCAACGCCAGAACCGCGAAGACTACCACTCGACCGCCTAGCTCGTTGTCGCCATAGTATCGAGCGGTGCCTCTGAGCAATCCCGTGTAAAAAACTCCCATGGCGATGGCTAGCAACGGGATGAAGCAAGTCGCGCCAATCAAGCTGAGCGCCCGACGGCGGACCCGCTGCCACTATGCGACCAGGCATTCATGCAGGTGAAGATGAAGAAGAAAAAGACGCCCACGAGCGGACAGACGAAATTGCCCCAGGCGAACACTTTCAAGCCTGCCTGATTCGGCACCGAACAGAGCTGCGCCGAACCGATAAGCCAAAAAAAGAAGACAAGCACACACCCTAAGACCAAGAAGCCCCCTAAGTCACGTCCGACCGCGTGCGACGAGACAGCACCCACTAAGCCGAGGGAAATGGGGGTCAAGAAAAACAAACAAGTCAGGTGGAAACTCAAGCCGCTCTTGAATCGGGCCCACTCCGGCCCGCCACGGCGCCGTTCATAAAGACTGGGGACATCATCTTTCGTGAAATCGTCATCATCTTCCGGTTCCCTGGCGATCAACCCGCGCACGACTTGCCGATCAAGCGCGCAATACTCGCAAACGCCAAGCGCGATCGAACCGCCGAACAGCTTGCCTCCGCATAGCTTGCACTGCCGCGACATGGGAAGCGTTTCCAAAAGGATTGACTCGAGTTCGACGAGGCCACGGCTCCGCTCGAAGTAGTGCGCCGTGCAGACTAAAATTACGGGTGGCACAGACATTCCTGTCTGTGCGGGAACCGACGAATGGGCCTTTCGCTGCACAGACAGGAATGTCTGTGCCACCCGTAATTTTAGTCTGCACGGCGCAGTAGGCCCGTCTCAGTCGTTGGGTAGCAGATCGAGCGGCCGGCCCGCCAACATTCCGCATGCGCCCTGGATGTCTCGCCCGCCACTGTAACGCCGCGCGACAGGAATCGCTAGTTGCGCCGTGATTGCGTCACGGAAGGCGTTTCGCTCCGCATCGCTCGGCGGTTGAAACTGCCCCGTCACATCATTCACGTCGATGAGATCGAGTTTCACCGGTAGACCGGCCGTGAGTTCGCCCAGAGCGCGGGCCTGATCCGCGCCCGTGTTGACGCCGGCCAGCATCGTCCAGGCCAGGGTCATGCGCGTGCCGCTCGCCTCTTGGTATTCGCGGATCGCAGCCATCAATTCAGGAAGGGGATGAATTTCTTCCATGGGCAGCAACGTTTTTCGCAACTCGGACGTGGCCGCGGTCAGCGACACGATGAGACGATAGGGCCGTTTCTCCAAGGTGAAACGCCGAATCATCGGCACGACGCCGACCGTCGAGATCGTGATGGCGGCCGCCGCGATCGCCCCGCCGCAGGGTTCCGAAAGAATATCGGCCGCTTTGAGAACTCGATCGTAATTCAGAAACGGCTCACCCATCCCCATGAAGACGACGCCGCGGACAGGATACTCGGAGTCGTCGCGCACTTGAAGCACCTGATCGACGATTTCCCAGGTTTGGAGATTGCGCTGAAAGCCCATCCGTCCCGTCGCACAAAAGACGCAACCAAGGGCGCAGCCGACCTGGGAGCTGACACACACGATATATTTCTCTTCGCCCTGCCGATGCAGCAGCGGTATCCGCACCGTCTCAAATGTTTGTGGCCCCTCGCCTCGAAACAGGTATTTCGTGAAGCCATCAACCGGAGAAGTGAGCTTTTCCACGAGTGTCAGACGCGGAACTCGGGTGGCCGTGCGAATTTCGTCGAGTAGGCGCGGCGACGTCTCGGGGAGAGTTGCCGGAACTTCGTGGGCGCCACGTTGCAAAATCGCGGCCTGCAGCCGTCGCGCGAGTCGCGGCGTCACGCCGTGAACTTTCAGCCTGGCGCACAATTCGGATGCCGTATGATCCTTGAACAGTGTCGGCGGCTCAGGTGTTTGTTTTCCCATAATAAGAAGATAGGCACGGACATGCGTAACCCGCAAGGGAACCCCGCGAAACTCTTTCCTCGACCAGGCCAACCAATTGACGGCACGAGTATGAAACAACGCACCAAAAAGGATTCGTTGAGCTTCGACGACGTCGGCGAAGGGCCGGCTCTGATATTGCTTCACGCCTTTCCGTTGTCCGCGGCAATGTGGCACGAGCAGCGCCAGGCGTTGTCGCCGATCGTGCGCGTGATTACGCCTGATTTGCCTGGTTTCGGCGACAGCCGGCCGATGGTGGGATTAACAACCATTGACGGCATGGCCGACACGATCGTCGGTTTGCTCGATGAGTTGGGAATCGAGCAGGCGATCCTTGGCGGCCTGTCGATGGGTGGTTATGTGGCCCTGTCGTTCGCGCGGCGCCACGGTCATCGCCTGCTCGCACTTATCCTTGCCGACACAAAAGCGGAGGCCGATGATACGACCGCGAAAGCCAATCGTGACAAGATGATCGGCCTCGCAACCACGAATTCCGCGTCGGCGGTGGTGGAACAAATGCTGCCGAAGCTGCTGTCCGAAAAAACATTGAGCGAACGGCCCGACCTCGTCGAAGCCGTGCGGCAGATCGGTTCGAGCCAGTCTCGAGAAGGAATCGTCGCTGGTTTACAAGCGCTGCGTGATCGAGGCGACGCGACGTCCGCTTTACCTGGCCTGTGCGTGCCAACGCTAATAGTCGTCGGCAGCTACGACAAGCCGACGCCGCCAGACGGGGCTCGACGGATGGCGGCGGCGATTCCTGGAGCGAAGTTCGAGATAATCGAAGGCGCGGGGCATTTGAGCAATATGGAACAGCCGGAGCGATTTAATGGGGTGGTTCGGGATTTCCTAAAGGACTTGCATTGTGTTTAGCCGCGAGCCAGCAGGCGAGCGCTGTTTGATAGCGCTTTTTTAAATAGCGCTACCGCGCAGCACTCGCCTATCGGCTCGCGGCTAAACGGGGCTGGTGAGCGTAATCAAATATCCGTTTTGTCAATTTTCGTTACAACGGGCGCGGGGGCGTCGATATCCGACGTATCCAAACGTGCTTCGGCCTGCAGTTGTTTGAAATGCTGGAGTGTTCGCCGTATTCCTTCGACTAGCGGCGTTTTCGGCATCGGTCCGAGGTCGCGCTGCAACGCGGCATCGTCGAGGTTGTAGGCGATGGCAATTTGGTTTTCGCCATGCGTGATTAGCTTCGCCGCCGCGGGATCGACTTCACACAGGGCTTTGTGAAGAGTGGGTAAATCGACGACGGCACCGCGCAGGTTGTATGATTTGGCGCCCGTATACGGTGCTTCGAGACAGCGAACGAAGGTCTTGGCGACGTCATCGACCCATTGCAAATCCTGATAGCCACCATAGGTAATGTGATACTTCCGACCTAGAGCCAAGGACTTGATCGCCTTGGTCGGCTCGCTCGTCATTCCAAGGTCACGGCCGACGCCATAGACGGTCCAGGGCCGCAAGCCAATGCTGGATATTCCCGAATCTCGGTAATAGATGCGGGCGTTGCCTTCGTTGCAGCATTTGAAGAAGCCATAATGCGTCGAAGGTGTCAGCTTCACGTCGTCAGCCAGCGGGCCGGCGGGGTAATCCTCCGGCGCCCCGAAGACGGCTGCCGAGCTGGCGTAGACCAGCCGCTGAATCTGCGCACCCAACTCCTTCACGGCCTCGAAGACAGCCAGTGTTCCGACGACATTGACCGTCGCGCCAAGAATCGGATTGGCTCGACAGGTGGGCACTTGCAGGCCCGCGAGGTGTACGATATGCGAAATCTTGTTATCGCTCAGTGCTTTTTTGAGCTTCGGCAAATCGGTGACGTCGCCCTGGATAAAGGAGATCTGCCGCACTTTCTCTTCTGGCAATATCAGCTGAAGCCGGCGTGGATCTTCCTTGAGGTCGTAAATCCAAACCTGGTCGCCGCGCTCGAGCAGATTGCGCAGCGATCCAGCTGCCGATACACCCATAGCCGCCTGTCAAAAGAACGCGCACGCTCGTCTCCTCTCGTGGTCTTTTTTGCTTCGCTTTGGTCTCGAAGCTGATTAGCATGTCATAGTCGAAGCGATCCACGAGGGCCAGCGTGATGAATACAGGGATTACGAACAATCTGCCCGCAACGGCCGCAAGGGATAGTTGGGAGGTTGAATATGTCCTCACTAAGGGCGATTACCTTGTCCTTGGCCGATATTCATTGCGTAGCGCAATAAAGGCGGGCAGACAGACCACTTCGCTTTCAGTTCGCTTTTTGCAAGGTCTTTGGAGCGCCTTGTATTCATTTTCTCTCAGTATGGTTACCCTAGCATTTATAATGGGCACTATTGTGTTGGTCACCGTGTACTTGGGGGCTGTGTTAGTGTGGCTGCTCTTTGGCTGTGTTTCTATCCTGCTTATTGGGTTCTGGTATCGACAGCATAAATCGCGCAGCAGCGCAGTTACGGGTCTTGTGGATCTGTGTTATCAGCTCGGTGTCTATCGCGCTGAGGCGCGTTATCGTGTTCTTTTCACAGCCAACGGAATTGTAGAGCGAATGACCTATCAGAAATCGGACGAAGGGATCGAGTTACTCGAACAGAAAGAAAGTCGAGCATCTTGGGATGCGGTTGCTGAGATAATTTCCACGCAGCTACGAATCCTATTTGACCTTCGCGACAAAGGTTGCCTCATTGTGCCACCAACCGCGTTCTCGGATGAGGATGAGAAGAAGCGATTCTTGATGGCGATTCAGCGTTGGAGAAAGCAGCCCCGTGTGGCAATGAAACCAGATCAATCACCAGCAATTGAGGGGATTCGAACGGCATTAGACAAAACTCGACCGACGAATAGATAGCCGCCAGCTTGCCGCCAGTTAGAAAAACCGCAAGCCATCGGATGGTATCTCCTCCTTTGGATCACCGCGAAACGCACCCAAATATCTCTTGTCCGCAAGGCTGCATTCGTGTACGCTTTCAATATGTACATAGAGGGGTTATGTCATGCCACGAGCATCCGTTGATGATAACAACCGCTTGGCTCTGCGTATTCGGTCGGTTGACAAGGCCATTATTATGCGCGCCGTAGCGCTTGCTCAAACGGATATGACAGAATTCATCCTGCGCACGGCGTTGCGTGAGGCGCAATCTGTTATCGAAGCGCACGAGAGGGTCAAGCTCACCGAGCGAGACAGCCTTCGTGTGTTGGCTCTTCTCGAGAATCCGCCGTTGCCCAACGCGAAAATGCGCAAAGCGGCTCGCGGACTGCCGGAGCGACCATGAGTCTGCCCCTCTGGCACGAGGAGCCCATTGCCAAAAAACACAATCGCACTTCTTTTGATTGCGGAGACTCGGAACTGAACGAGTTTTTGCAACGGCAAGCGCGCCAAAGCCATGAGAAGGGCGCAGCCAAAACATTTCTAGCTATTTTCAACGCCAATCCCAAAGCGATTCTCGGATTCTACAGTGTCTGCCCAGCAGCGCTAGAATTTAGCCGTACACCAGGAATTGTCAGCAAGGGCCTTGCCCACCATGACGTGCCGGTCTTCCGACTCGCGCGCTTGGCCGTGGACCGGTCGGCTCAAGGACAAGGACTTGGTGGCCAATTGATCTTGGCGGCTGGCCGTCGATGTCTGCTCGCCGCTACGGAGGTCGGTGGAATTGCGCTTTTAATCGACGCCAAAAGCGATAGAGCGGCGAAGTGGTATGCATCCTTTGGTGCAGTACCACTTGCGGACGCTCCATTGTCGCTCGTATTGCCCTTGGCGACAGTGCAGGCGGCACTCGCAGAAGCAGACAGATTGTAATTATATAGCCGCCGGCTTGCTGGCGGGTTTCGCTTTCCGCCGGCAAGCCGGCGGCTATATAAAGAAATCAAAAATCTGCGCTGCCTGGGACGCGTGGGAACGGGATCACATCGCGGATGTTGCGCCATGCCGGTCACGAACTGCACGGTGCGCTCCAGTCCCAGTCCAAAGCCGGCGTGCGGCACGGTGCCGTAGCGGCGCAGATCGAGATACCACCAATACGCGGCCGGGTCGAGGTGCTGCTCCTTCATGCGCATCTCAAGAATGTCGAGTCGTTCCTCGCGCTGGCTGCCGCCGATGATTTCGCCGACGCCGGGGACCAGCACGTCCATCGCGCGAACGGTTTTGCCGTCGTCGTTGAGACGCATGTAGAAGGCTTTGATGTCGCGCGGATAGTCGAAAAGGATCACCGGCTTCTTGAAATGCTGCTCGGTCAAATAGCGCTCATGCTCCGATTGCAAATCGGTGCCCCACGCGACGGGGAACTCAAACGTTTGTCCGCTTTTTTGCAGGATCTCGACGGCCTCGGTATAAGGCAATCTCACGAATTGATTTTGGACAATTCCTTCCAATGAGGCGACGACCTGGTTATTAATGCGCTCCTGGAAGAAGGCCACGTCTTCGGAGCAATGGCGCAGAACGTCGCCGCAGATCCGCTTCAGAAACGCCTCGGCCAGGTCCATGTTGTCGGTCAGTTCATAGAAGGCCATTTCCGGCTCGATCATCCAGAACTCGGCCAGGTGGCGCGACGTATTGGAGTTCTCCGCCCGAAAGGTCGGGCCGAACGTGTATACCTTGCCCAGCGCGCAGGCGAAGATCTCGGCCTCCAGTTGGCCGCTGACCGTCAAATAGGTCGATCGGCCGAAGAAGTCGCGGCTGTAATCGATTTCGCCCTGTTCGTTGCGCGGCAGCTTGCCCAGGTCGAGGGTGGTCACGCGAAACATCTGGCCCGCGCCTTCGCAGTCGCTGGCCGTGATGATCGGCGGATGGACGTAAAAAAAACCCTGCTCCTGGAAAAACTGATGGATCGAGTAACAAATGCGATTGCGCACGCGCGTGACCGCGCCAAACGTATTGGTGCGCGGCCGCAGGTGGGCCTTGGCGCGCAGGAACTCCATCGTGTGGCCTTTTTTCTGCATCGGATAGGTCGCCGGATCGGCGCCGCCATGCACGGCAATCGTGGCAGCCTGCACTTCGGTCGGCTGGCCCTTGGCGGGAGAGGCACGGACAAGGCCCGTGACCGTGACACTGCTACCAACGGAGAGTTTAAGGATCTCGCGTCTGATAATTCGGCAACGAGCCTTCCGCGACGATCTGCACATTGCCCAGGCAGCTGCCATCGTTGAGTTCGATAAAGCTGAAGCCGCCCTTGGAGTCACGGCGCGTTCGCACCCAACCTTGCAACTTGACCTCTTTGCCGACGGCTACCGCAAGGCGAGCCTGGGCTACTGACATGAGTTCCATTGCGCAATTCCTTCGTAAACGAAATCAACCTGGGTAATCTTATGCGCAGGGACGAACTTTCCGAGCCTGAAGGGTCAGCGAAGGGCATTTCGTATTTTGAAATGCGGAATGCTCTTCGCTAAGGCTTCAGGCTCGGTAAGACAAATGTTCGGCTGGGGCTAATTGCTGATTTCTCTGCCACCGTTGATCGAGTAACCACCGGTGTTGCGATAGTAGGTGATCCTCTTCGCTTTGATAGGCTGAGGGGGGCTGTTCGGGGTTTGTTTGCGGAATAGCATCGCCATGCTGTCGTCGCCGCCTTCGAAGACGATTTGATCTTTGGCTTCGTTAAAGGTCACCTTGTCCGCTCGGCCGTAAAAATCTTGGCCCTGAACCAGGACTCGGCCTTTCGCCAGCATCTCATTCTGCGCCTTTTGGGTAACCGTTCCATCCGGCGCTTTCACGATTTGTGGACGATTGAGCACTTCCAAGCGATCGCTCTTGATATACATCGTGCCGCTCGGAAGGGTTCCCTTGGAAAGCTCGACGAGGAGAGTATCCAAATCAATTTCAATCTTCGGATCCTCACACGGCATGTTGAGAACGCGGACGTTTTCCATGAAGATTGCCGTGTTGGTTTTGCTATTCGCATACATGGTTTTGCCGAAACTGACGTAAGTCAGTTTCATTGCATCCTCGTCCTTGGTACCAGCTTTATCTGGAGAAGCGGGCGCCTTCGGCTTGGGTGCGGGAGCAGGTTCCGTTGCGGGCGTGGAGAGGGTCATTTCCGCGCTGCCTCTTTGCAGGATGCGCAGCACCCCCGGGCCCTTGGCTCGAATCAGGTTGCCGGGATTTGGCACGGCCTGACAGGAACGATGGGCTTCACATCGTCCGATTCCAGTGTGTCTTGTGACACAAATGGGGCGGAAAGCTGCTGATACTTGAGGAGCGCCTTGTGGTCGTCGTATGTGTAGTCCTCGATGACGACGGTTTTGTTCACGATCAGATTTTTGACGCGTGCTGGTTCTTCACCCTTATTGCCATCGCGCAGCGAAATCCGCCGATCGAAATTGACATGCATTGAGCCGCCGACGAGGTGAGCGTTTTGCTGTTCGGCCTGGACGCCGCCCTTGGGCCCGCCAAAAAATTCGGCTGTTTTCGCATCGCCCAAAAACTCCATCGAGTCGTCCCAATATACCCTGAGAGGGACCGGCTTTTCTGTCGGCTGGCCGCCGAGGGTGCTCGTGCTTTCCATTTGCATAGCGCCGCCGCCGTGGACGGTGCAACGGTTGGCCTCTTGATCGATGTTTACTTCCGGCCCTGTTATGAAGATCTTGTCCAGGACCAATACGGCCATATCACCGAGCACCTGTAAATCATAATTTTCGATCTCGCCCTCGGCGGGAAAAGCTCCGGGCTCTAGCTTTCGGACCATCGAGAGCGAATAGCCTTCAATAAACACCCCTTTTGAATCTTTTTTGGTTGGGTCCGGGTCTTGATGGACCTGCACGGAGCCGTCAGCGCGCAGCTTCTTGAGGACGTTTCTTTCGCCCCGGCGCAGAATCCATGCCTCGATCGAGCGGGCGCTAAGATCCATTGGATTCGCCGGAACTGCCGGCTGCCCCTCTGTTTTCGCGGGCGGCAGCGTACTTTTGGCGTCGGCGGTTGCCGGGCGAGGTAACACGCCGCCGGCCTCTGAAGGAATCATCGGAGGTAGGGGCGAGGCGGCGGTCGATTTTTGCTGTGGATCCCGATTCATGGGCACACCGGGTGCCTGCACCCCCACAGGCGGCGTTGGTTTGGGCCCCACTGCCATATCTGGCAGCATTGCCTCGTCCGGCACATCCAGGAAGTGAAGCACGAGGTGGCCAGAATCGTGAATAATTAAATCTTTCGATTTTGATTCGACATTGGTCGTCGCCTCGACGATATAGGGTTTCATCGAAGACGAGCCTGATGTTGGTGAGCTGGCTTTGTCTTTGTCGTTATTTTGCAACCAGACTTTCAATGTTTCGCCACGCAGAGATTGATCCTGAATTTCGTCCTGGAAGCGGGCCGCTCCAGTCAAGATAAGTAGATCTTTTATGCCGTCGAGTTCTTTGCTGTTGTCTTTCGTGGAGGTTAGCGTGTCGTTCCAAGTGGCGGAGGTCTTTTTCTTTTCAGGCTTGGACTTGATGTCGTAGATATCGATGCGGCCCGGGCCCATGCCGACGAGGGATTGCCAGGCTTTGGTATCTTTATCCGCCGGATATTGACGAATCTGCAAGAGGCGAGCCCGAATGACGGTTTTGTCGGTCGCGTCTTCCTTGGTTGCTACCATCCCCTTCTCACCGGAAAGAATGGTTACCTGAGTCGCGGCGCTATAATCCATCTCATCACCTTCGGCGACGAGATGCTCGGCATCCGAAGTAATCACGACGCCGACCTCGCCCTTGCCCGTGGCGTGCGCGGTTTCGATCGTCATGCCGTTTTCCAGCGTTCCACCCGATCCGGTGGTCGCTTGTTTGTTAGCGGGAGCGTTTTTGGTTTCATCTTTTCGTGATAAGCGGAGCACCAATTTCTCGCAGATCAACTGGTCGATCAATATGGGATCTGCCGGGCTTAGGCGCGGACTCTGGCGCACTACTTTTACATCGGAACTCGTAGGATTCCAAAACAAGCGCTCAGCCCAGGACGACGTCAACGCCGGGACCGTGAAAGTGGCCAGGTCGTGATCCTTATTTAATTCATAAAGAAATTGCCCAAGCGTCGTGATGATGATGTGCGACTTCGGCGCTGGCAAGAGCGGGCCGACAAATTTTGCCGGGGGATCAAGCTTCATATCGCCGGCGGCTTCCTTGGTATTATTTTGGGCCACACCTGGAAAGCCGTCGGAAGAGTCAGGATGAAGATGCATCGTGACGTCTTCACGCAAGATAATTTGTTTAATGCCGCTGACGCTGGTTCCTTTCATTGTCTTTCCATTGACGACCTGGGGCGGGTCGGCGACGAGCAAGACATTCATACCTTTGCCGCGCACGTCTGTTGGCGGGCTGGATTGCTTATCGAGCAAGTGAATACTGTCTTCGGTCCAGATAACCTGTTTGAGTTCGTCGTAAAAGAGCGGACCCTTGCTGATTGAAAGCTCCAAATCGTCGTACCGTTCCGGCGTTCGGTGGTTATTGACAATCAAAATATCATCGATTAACTTGGCTTGTGTAATTTTGCGATCCGTTAATTCGGTTGGGTTCTTGACAGGCTTGTTCAATGTGAGGAAGGCTTCTTTGCAGCGAATCGTATTGATCTCTTGACCTCGGCCGTCGCCTGTGTCCTTGCCGAATATGGCCACGCTTACGGGGGCCAGGTAAATTTGATTGCCATCGTCTGTCGGCTTGAAGTCGCCGCGCAGATGACCATATTTCGTGAATGCATCTCCAAACGAATCGGGCGTTTTAATTCCTCGCAGCCGGGACCGAAGGCCATCGTGATTTTCGCTTCGAGTTGGCTGGGGCCGGAGCGAGGACTGACCTCGCCTTGAAACGGGGCGCCGCCGATGGCGCGGCGGCACGAATCCGGCAAGGCCGGCAGGCCATCGATTGCACCCAAAAATGTGTGTGCGTAGGACACGTAGGACGACGCGAAAAGCACGACGCCACACGCCAGCATCACAATCCGCCGGGGGGTCCACATGCGTCATCCCTCCTTCATTCCGCTCGACTGAGCTCGAATCCAACTTAAAAACTACCCTCGGCTATCGGGGAGCCGTGGCCGGGGTCGGTACTACGACCCCGGTTCTCTAAAACCGCTCAGGCCACGCCGGGGTCAGAGTACCGACCCCCATAGGCATCAAGGTAAGGCCCAATCCTCCGCGATTCGTGTCAAGCCGCGCAACGAATCCGCCGAAGCACCTTGTACCGTTGGTCGCTTCGTAAGAACGCAACCTATTTTTATTACACCACTTAGGTCATTTTTTCATCGGTCATCCATACCGTTCCTGGGCCTAGGAATTCGTTCAGGGGTTGTGTCAGTGACGAGCGCACCGAATTTCTTACCTTAACTTGATGCCTATGGCGGTCAGAGTACCGACCCCGGCCACGAGTCGGGGGTGGTCTTGTTTACCGCTCCCACCTTCCCTGGCACCGCAAAATGAGTTCAATGATTTCGCGAACGGCTCCCTGCCCGCCATTTCGCTTCGCAATGTAATGAGCGATGGCGCGAATCTCGGAACAGGCATCCGCGGGTGTCGCCGCCAATCGGCTGCGACGCATAGGACCAAGGTCGGGCCAGTCATCGCCGACGTAGCAAATCGATTCTGCCGGTATGCCGGATTCCTCAATGATCTGGTCGAAAGCCGTGTCTTTGTCGGCAGCTCCCTGGTGTACGATGCCGATCCCCAGTTCCGCCGCGCGATCTTTGACCGATTGAGATTTGCGTCCCGTAAGGATGGCCGATTTCAATCCAGCCTGGTGCCATCGCTTGAGGCCCGAGCCATCGCGGACATGATAGTGTTTGACCTCGAATCCTGAGGCGCCCAGAACAATGCCGCCATCCGTCAAAACGCCATCGACATCAAGGACCAACAGCGACACAGCCAGGCATCGCTGTTTGAGCGTTTCTTGTGAAGTCGTGCATCCATTCATGACAATCAAGCTCCCAATCGCAGCGTCGGTGTGCTTGATGATTCCTCGAGAACCGCCGACTCGCCGATGAGATCGGTGATGTCGAGTAGCCCCGCGGGTCGACCGTCGCTGTCGACTACTGGCAGCTCGCTGATTTTGTGCCGGCGCAGGATTTCGACCGCATCCACGACTCGTATCCCCATCGGAACGGTGAGCGGAGCCGGCGTCATCACATCATGGATAGGCCGATCAAGGTCGGCGTCACGGCGGTTCTCGATGAGACGCGCGAGATCGCTGTCGGTAAATAGTCCTTTTAATCGACCGTCACTGTCCGTGAGCATGACGGCGCCGCTGCGTCGTCCTTTGCGACGAGATCCCGCAAACACGGCTCTGACGGTCTCCTCTTCATGTGCCAGCCTTAGTTCCGGCAGCGGACGCATGATCGATTCCACTTTCAGCAGCTTGCGGCCCAGACTGCCGGCCGGGTGATAACGAGCAAAGTCTTCCTGGCTAAAGTCGCGCGCCCGGCTCAATGTGAAAGCCAGTGCATCACCCAGAGCAATCATTGCCGTGGTACTCGCGCTCGGCGCCAATCCAAGTGGGCACACCTCGTCGACCGGACCGTAAATGAGGGCGACCTCGGCCTTGCGTGCCAGGGTGCTGCTGCCGTTGCCTGTCATCGCGATCAAGCATTTCGACAATGATTGCAGCGGCCCGAGCAGCCGCAGGATTTCTTCGCTCTCGCCGCTATGAGACAGGACCAGAGCCACATCGTCCGGATGGACCATGCCGAGATCGCCATGCATGGCGCGTGTGGCATCCAGTACATAAGCCCGCGTCCCTGTCGAGCTAAGCGTGCCTGCCAGCTTTTGGCCGACATCGGCGGATTTGCCAGTCCCAGAGATGGCTACTCGACCCCGTCCGCGCTCGCAATGGTTCTGAATCAGCTCCACCGCTCGCAGAAAGGAGTCATCCAGGCGAGCCGCGACCAATTCCAAAGCGGCGGCCTCGGCGCGCACGACCGTGCGGGCGTAGGCCAGACGGGAATCGTCCTCAGAGTTGGCGCGGGACTATCAATTGCAGCGGCTGCATCAGCGCCTCCTTGCGGCACGCGCGATAGAACGGCCGTCCTTCCTAGACGGTATCGGTCTCAGACTATAGCCAAGCGTGGCGGAAATACAATCGCAGCATCAATACCTTACCAAGCTGGCCAAGCGATTCCTATTTTTCCGGGTTTACCTCTTTTGACGCGAGGAGCGAACGCGTCGCGCGGCCATTGGATCGGGCCGCAGGTCGGCCGCCAGCTTGACCCGGGTTGAATGAGCCTTTAAGATCAATTTTATCGCTATCCGCTTTCCTGGCCAAGGAGTTCGACATGCGCTTGCGACTTCCAGCATCACGGATTCACTGGCTCGTTCTAAGCGTTTTCCTGTTTGACACTCATCGGGCGTCGGCAGAATCAAAGCCCGTGTCGTTCGAGACGGTGGACGGGGTCACGCTCAAGGGAACCTTTTATCCGAGCGCAAGGGTAAGGGGATGCCCACAGTGCTGCTGCTTCATACGTTTGAAGCCGGCAAGGGCGGGGACAGTACCAAAGATGGTTGGGGTAGTCTTGCCGAAGAACTCAACAAAAAAGATTTCTCGGTGCTAAGTTTTGATTTCCGCGGCCACGGCAACAGCACCGAAGTAAGCGCGGATTTTTGGAAGCAGCCCCACAACTCCTCTAGGGTGCGGAAAGGGCCGGCCAAGGATCCGCCTACCGTGAGCCACTCACAATTCACACCGGCTTACTATCCCTATCTTGTCAACGACATCCTCGCGGCCAAGGCCTTTCTCGATCAACGTCACGACAGCGGCGATATCAACACGCAAAATTTGATCGTAATTGGTGCGGGTGAAGGCGCCACTCTCGGTGCGATGTGGCTGGCTTCGGAATGGAAGCGCGTCCAATACAAAAATCCTGGCGGCCTGGCGCGGCCGGAATACAGCAAGCCGGAAGGTCGTGAAGTTGGTGCATGTATCTGGCTGAACATCAGCCCGAGTTTGGGCCGGGTAAATATGCCTCTCCAAACGTGGATTCAGGAAATCGGCAAAGTCCATAAAACACCGCAAGCGTTTGTTTACAGCAAAGAAGATCCCGCGTCAGAGAGTTATAACTTGCGGCTTCTTCGAATTATCATTCCCAATTATGTCCACGGTAAGAAGCCAGAGAAAGCCGACAAGGACCTGGAGTTCACCACCGATTTCCCTGTTCCCGCGGCGAAGAATCTAAAAGGTAGCCAACTGCTCGATAAGGATCTCGAAACGGAAAAATGGATCGTTACCAAATATCTTCCTGAACTACTTGAAAAGAAGCCAGCGCCGGAACATGACACCCGCGATTTCCGCAAGAACACCTACGTTTGGCTTCAACAGCCCGGGGCCAATCCGATGCCAGCCAAGAGCGAAAACGATCGCATCTTTAAGCTCTTACCGCTGCAGATTGTGGGTTTGCGGTAATTATTTCCTGTCAACTTGTGCTGGCGATTTACTAAACCGCTGCTCAGCAGCGGTTTTTGTTTTTCCAGTGTCCTGAATCAGAAGTTCGTTCAATAAATCGCAATCCGTGGCCGGGGTCGGTACTCCGACCCCCGGTTTGCCCGCAGCGGCTTCACCGAACCGGGGTCGGCGTACCGACCCCGGCCACGGCCATGAAGCGGTTTTTGTTTTTCTAGTTCTAAAATCAAACGTCGGTTTTCACTAAACAGTGGAGCAAACACTCTATCGATCTGGCCAGATAATCGGCTTCGGCGAGAAGTGGGACGCCGACGGGGAGGACCAAGGCGTAGCCAAGGGCGGAGCGAATTAGCTCCCAAGCCGCAACGCGCGGGTCGATCGATCGGCGAAAAACTCCTGATTGTTGTCCTTCAGCAATGATTCGGGCAAGCATTGTTTCCGCGTCAAGGAAAAACGCTTGCAACGCCTCGGCCACCTCTTCATTATCCGCTTCACTGAGTGATAGATAGACGAGCTTCCAATCAGCCCGATGGCGCCGGACGGTCCCGAGACAATTTTCGGCGATTGCATGCAAGCGTGCGAGAGGATCTGACTGGTCGGCGGTCGACGCCTGCAGGCGATCGAGCGAGTCAGCTTTGATTTGCGCCAAGACGTCGGCGAACAGAGACTTTTTGTCCGAGTAATACTTAGTCAGAACGGACTCTTTGATGCTCGCGGCCTCGGCTAACCGGGCTAGAGTTGTTCCCGCATAGCCGGCCGAGGTAAACATTTGTCGGGCAAGGTGAAGCAACTGTTGCCGGCGCTCGGCCTTCGTAATTCGCGCGTGCGCTTTTTTGCCCTTCGCTTGGCCGTCGTTGCGGAGCGGTCATCGGCATCCTCGCCCGACAATGTGTTACCTGAAGCTGCCCTCATCATAGGATCTCGGAAGGCTCGCCGCCAACCCAGGTCAATCAACGAAGGCGCTCGGCACCAACGCCTCATCGACACTTGTCGGATCGACGATAGAATTCGGACCGCGCCGACTCATGGACCACAGAGATTCCGCCGTAAGAATGAGCAGCGCGGCCCAAATGCAGCCGAAACCGACCCATTGCGCGGGTCGAAACGGCTCACCGAAAATGAACACGCCGATTAAGAATTGAATACTGGGCGCGAGATACTGCACAAATCCCAGAATAGATAGCGGCAGCCGTTTCGCCGCGATGGCAAAGCAAATCAAAGGGACTGCCGTGATGACGCCGCTAATTAGTAAAAGAAAGTTGACCGTTGGGCGGTCGCCGCGATAGACCATTTCGCCGGTGCTCGCCAGGTAGATCAACCACCCAAGAGCAAGAGGGGCCAGGATGAACGATTCGGCCGCCAAGCCCGTGAGCGCGTCGACAGGCGCGACCTTGCGCGTCAGCCCGTAGAGGCCGAACGAACCGGCCACGGTCAGTGCAATCCAGGGCAGCTCGCCGACGGACCATACCAGGTAAGCCAATCCCGCCGCCGCCAAGAGCACCGCTCCCCATTGTCCGACGCGCAACCGTTCTCGGAAGAAAACCATGCCGAGCAAGATGTTGAACAAGGGGTTGATGAAATACCCGAGGCTGGTTTGTACGACGCGACCGGTGGAAACGCCGTAAATGTAAACGTACCAATTGATCGCGATGAACAGACTGCTTGCGAAGAGCAACGATCGATGGCGTGGGTGTGTCAACGCGGCGCGTACGATCGGCCACCGGCCGAGAACGCTCACCAATAGGATCAGAAGAAACGCACTCCAGCAGATGCGCTGACCGAGAATTTCCCCGGACGGAACACAATCGACCGCATGAAAATAGAACGGCATCATGCCCCATAGACCATAGGCCGCGACGCCATAGAGCAATCCGCTACTTTCGACCCGCTGTGTCATAACCATCCAAATCTAGCACCCGGGCAAGCCGGGATTGCCACTTCCAACCCTTATGCCATCAACCCATAGGCCTTCAATGTCTGCGCAACTTTGGCCTCGCCCGCCGAGTCGAGTGGTGTGAGCGGCAGTCGCATTTCGCCGGTATCGCGGCCCAACAACTTCATGGCGGCCTTGAGCGGGATCGGATTCGTGGCGACGCCAAGCATGTCTCGACACAACGGAAATAGCTTGCGATGCCAATTGAGCGCCTCGGCTGTGTCGCCCTTGTCGAACGCAGTCACGAGGGCTTTGAGATCGCGCGGCACGATGTTGCCGACGACAGAGACAACGCCTCGGCCGCCGATGCTCATGAGAGGCAAAGTCAGGCTGTCGTCGCCACTGAGAATGGTGATGTTGCACAGGGCCGCGATTTGCGAGGCCTGATCGAGCGATCCGGTCGCCTCCTTGACGGCGACGATGGTCGGTACCTCGGCGAGCCGCGCAATTGTTTCCGGCAACATATTTGAGCCTGTCCGCCCGGGAATGTTGTAAAGGACGATCGGCAGATCCACCGCCTCAGCTACGGCGGCGAAATGGCGGTAATAACCCTCTTGAGTGGGCTTATTGTAATAGGGGCCGACCATGAGGGCGCCATTGGCACCAGCCTTCTTGGCGGCCTTGGTCAGCCGAATCGCCTCGCGGGTGCTGTTCGAGCCTGTGCCCGGCATCACCTTGATGCGGCCGCGCGCCTGCTCGGTGACCGCGTTGATGACGCGCTCGTGTTCGTCATGATCGAGCGTCGGCGACTCGCCCGTCGTGCCGACCGGCGCCAGGCAATCCGTTCCCTGTTCCACATGCCATTCGACCAGCCGCTTCAAAGCGCTGAAATCGACATCGCCATTCTTGAAAGGCGTTACCAGAGCAACCGTCACGCCGGCGAACATTTCTCCCTTGGTGCGAATCACAATTCTCCCCTATTTGGCTGAATCAAATTGATGATAAATAATTCTCGATCAATGAGCCCAACGAACGCGATTAGCCCCCTTTGAGTTCCCTCAAATTGTCTTCGAGCGCTTTAATCTGATTTTGCAGATCGGCGACGAGGTCGCGTTGCTGTTGCACGACGTCGGCGGGGGCTCGTTCGACAAAGCTGGCGTTTCCCAATTTGCCGCGCGTGGCTTGCAGGTGTTTGAGTTTCTCGGCTAGCTGTTTCTCGAGCCGGTCGGTCTCCTTGGCGACGTCGATCAGTCCGACGAGAGAGACATAGGCCTCGAAATCCGGATTAAGCTGGCTCGCCGCCTGCGCCGGACGCTTGAGATTTTGGCCAATCTCGAGCTTGTCCACGCCGCCAAGCGAGGTGATAAACGGGGCGAGAGCCTTGAAATCCTCAGCGACGTTCAGCGCACAACTCACGCAGACATTGAGGCCTATCGTTGGATGGATGCTATAGCGGTTGCGAACCTCGCGTAGGCCGCGCACCAGTTCCTGCATACGGGCCACGCCGCGTTTCCATCGCCTGGTCTTGCCAGGCCACCGGAAATTCGGGCCACGGTGCAATCACGACGCTTTCGGCCGCCGACTGTGGATTTGGCAAGCCGCGTACTGGGACTGTCTCGGCTAGCGCCTGCCACACTGACTCGGCCAAAAAGGGCATGATCGGCTGCACGAGTCGAAGGATCGCGTCAAGTATACCAATGAGCACGCGTTGAGCTGTTGCGCGGCCCGCTTCATCCTTGAGCCGCCCCTTGCTCATTTCCAGGTACCAGTCGCAGAACTCCGACCATGTGAAATCGTAGATTGACCGAGCACACTCGCTGAATCGGAAACCGGACAACTGGTCGGTCATCGCCGCGGTTGTCGTCGCCAATCGGCTCAAGATCCAGCGGTCTTCGATTGGCAATTCCTCGATCCGGATCGGGCCTGGCGTGTAGTCTTCGAGATTGAGCAATAAAAACCGCGATGCGTTCCAGAGCTTATTGGCAAAGTTACGTCCAATGTCAAAACGATCAGATGCTTGCTTCGCGGTTGGCAGCTCAGGGTCAGGCGCGGGCCAAGGGCCGCCCGGGCGAAAGGCCTTTTTGCACTCCGGGCAAGTGACCTTCTTCGTCCGCATATACATGTGTTCTTGCTTGACGGACACGAGCGTATCGCAATGCGGGCAGACATTGGAGACAGGCATCTTGCTGTCTTGAGTCTCGGTGGCGATAAACACCATGACGAAGCGGAGCGCGTCGGTGCCATAGCGTTCGATGATGTCGAGCGGGTCGATGCCGTTACCTTTGGTCTTGCTCATAGTCTCGCCGAAACCATCGAGCATCTTGGTGTGGATATAGACATCGCGGAATGGCACATCTCCGAGGTTGTATAACCCGGTCAACACCATGCGCGCGACCCAAAGACTGATTATGTCGCGGCTCGTGACCAGCGTCGCAGTTGGATAATAGTACTTCGAGCTCCGGGGTCGCTTCCGGCCAGCCCAAGGTCGAGTGTGGCCAAAGGGCGGAGCTGAACCAGGTATCGAGGACGTCGGTTTCGTGGATCAGCGGATAGTTCGGCCCGAGAGCGTCCGCCTTCAGATCGGTCAACGGCGCACAAGAGCCATTGTCCATTTTCGTCATCGCGTTGCCACGTCACGTCAGGCAGATTGCCGAAGGCTGCGCGTTAATTCCTCTTCGGGACAGCGCAGCATACCAGACCGCGATGCGGTGGCCCCACCAAAGTTGGCGGCTGATGCACCAGTCGCGCTTCTCCGCCAGCCAATTGAGATAATTGCTCGCATAGCGTTCCGGATGAATCTTCACTCGACCCGATGTCACGGCGTCCATCGCGGACTGGGCAAGGCCGGCCCGGCCATCGTTGCGGTCGCCCATCTTCACAAACCACTGATCGGACAGATACGGCTCGATCGGCGTCTTGCTTCGATCGCTGAATTTCATCGCGATTTCGCGGTCCTCGCAGCCCTCGAAGAGGCCAAGGGCCTCCATGTCCACCACGACTTGCTCCCGCGCGGCGAAACGATCGAGGCCAGCATATTTGCCGCCTTCTTTGTTGATTGTTCCGTCCGGGTTGAGAATGTTGATAAATGCCAGTTTGTGCCGGATGCCGCAATCATAGTCAAAGCGGTCGTGCGCCGGCGTCACCTTCACGCAGCCGGTGCCCATCGTCATGTCGACGAGTTGAGCATCCGCCACGATCGGGATTTCGCGACCCATCAGGGCCACGGTCACGGTCTTGCCGATCAGGTGCAGGTAACGCGGATCATCCGGATGCACGGCTACGGCTGAATCGCCCAACATCGTCTCGGGCCGCGTCGTCGAGAAGCGAATAAACTCGCTTGTACCTTTCACAGGATACTTAAACGTCCAAAAGCCGCCTTTGATCGTGTCGTCATAGGTCTCGTCGTCGGCCACGGAGGTTTGAAGCTGTGTATCCCAATTCACGAGACGCTTGCCGCGATAGATATAACCATCGCGGAACATTTTGAAAAAGGTCTCGCGCACGGCCCGAGCACAGACTTCATCCAAGGTGAAGCGCGTGCGTTGCCAGTCGCAGCTACAGCCTAGCTCCTTGAGTTGGCCGAGAATCCGCTTCTCGTATTGATCCTTCCATTTCCAGATGCGCTTGACGAGTTCTTCTCGACCAAGGTCATGGCGCGTCTTCTTCTCTTCTTCTCGGATGCGACGCTCGACCACCGCTTGGGTGGCAATTCCGGCGTGATCGGTGCCGGGCATATAGAGCGCTTCAAAACCCTGCATTCGCCGCCAGCGGATAAGAACGTCTTGGAGAGTGTTGTTGAGAGCATGGCCCATGTGGAGGGCGCCGGTGACGTTCGGCGGCGGGATCACGACGCAATACGGCTTGCGGTCGGCTCGCGGTGTGCTGTGAAAATAGCCACGCTCGTCCCAAAAGCTCAGCCAGCGCTGCTGAGCTTCCTTGGGGTCGTACTGCTTCGCCAGTTCGGTCACCATAAGTTCTCGCGTCCTTTATCGAATCGAGATCCTCTCGACTTACCAGACAACCTAACGGCGCCCGGGTTCAACCTGTGCCATTCGCTGAAGGAGGTAGGCGTGAAATCTCTGCCTCCACTTGACGAAGGCACGCATTTATCTCGGCGACTATACCATTCGCGCGTAGCTTTGCCGCGATCACTTCTTTTAACTGCCGCTCGTCCTTCTTATAACGGAGATAACGCCTCCCCAGCCGAAACGGATCGCCGTCCGCTGCGTCGCTTTTGTTTGGTTGCTGCGGGGTCGTACTCATTGGGTTCCTCCGCTTAGGAGCGGGCCGCTGCAGAGCCCAAGTTCAGCTCTTGCCATTCGCTGAAGGGGGCCGGCGTGAAAGTTCTGCCTCGACTTGCCGAAGGCGAGCCTCGAACTCGGCACGTAAGTGGGCCTCTTTCTTTGCATTCTCTTCCGCAAGTAACTTTGCCGCGATTTGTTCCTTTAGTTGCCGCTCAGCATCTTCTAACTGCTGCTCGGTGTTTTCTAATTGCTGCTCGGTGTTTTCTAACTGCTGCTCGGTGTTTTCTAACTGCTGCTCGGTATCTTCTAACTTCCGCTCGGCGTCTTTTAACTGCCGCTCGGTATTTTCATGTGCTTGTTTTTCTTCCAGATACTCCTTCAACGCTATCTGCGCCGATTCCACAGCCTCGTCATAATTTCCGAGCCGATGACCATCGGTGTCATATAAGACAGCCCAAATTCCATCGAGTCCCAGCCAGAGACCAAGCGGTTCCAACCAGAGCCAGCCGCGTTCGTCGGGTTCATCCAGAGCATAGCCGACCGGCGTACGGCGGTAGCCAATTAACTCGGATCGGTCGCCGTTGTCCCCACCGTAAAGGTCGATGATGGCGTAGTAAGGAACCTCGGCACGTTCGTAAAAATCGACTTTGATGCCAAGATCGTTCTTGCGCGTATCCGGTGAGGTCGTTTCGATCACAAGCTGCGCTACTGCGTTCCATGCAGCGACGTCCAACGTGCCGCGTTTCACGTCCCAATCGGGTAGGTTGAAAAACACACTCAAATCAGGCCCGAGCGGTTCGACCCCATCGATCCCGAAGTCGACCCGATGATCGAACAGCACTTTCGCATCGTTTCTGTCGCGGAGCTGATGGCAAAGGATCATGTACAGGTAAAACAGGATGCGCGAGTGGGCGTCAACGTGCATGACTTCATCGCCCTCCTGGGGAAAGAGCAAGTCCCTCTCGGTCAATGGCACCTGTTCGACCCACTCCGTGCCGTCGTCCTTCTTATGGCGGACATAGCGTCGCCCCAGACGAAACGGATCGCCATCCGCTGCGTCGCTTTTGGGTGGTTGTTGCGTGGTCGTACTCATTGGGTGCCTCCGCCTTGGAGCGAGCCGCTTCTACAAGCCGCTGTCTTTGAATAGCTTGTACTCAAAGGAATCCGCAAGGGCCAGCCACGACGCTTCGATGATATTTTCGCTCACACCAACGGTAGCCCAGAGGGTGTCACCGTCGCGCCAGGTGATCACGACGCGCACCCGTGCGGCTGTCTCCGCGCGGGCATTCACGACGCGCACTTTATAATCGTCGAGATGCATCTCCCCGAGGCGCGGGTAGGTCGAAAGCAAAGCCTTCCGCAATGCCCCGTCCAGAGCGTTCACCGGGCCGTCCCCCTCACTTACCGTGTGCATCGTCCGCCCGGCTACTTTTACTTTCACGGTCGCTTCGGTGATCGGAACACCATCGTGGAATGTCTCGATATTGACGCGGTACGACGCCCGCTCGAACCACGGCTGGTAGAGGCCCGCCTCTTTGCGTACCAGAAGGTCAAACGACGCTTCCGCAGCCTCGAACTCGTAACCCGCGTTTTCCAGATCCTGCACGCGCGCGAGTATCTTTTGCATCAACGGCTTATTATTGGTGAGCTGATATCGCGCAGTCTTGGTCAGAATTGTCGCCTGGCCGGACAATTCGCTTACCAAAATCCGCCGTTCATTGCCCACGATCGTGGGGTCGATATGTTCGTAGCTCGAACTAAGGCGAGCGACAGCGTGGGTGTGCATTCCGCCCTTGTGTGCGAATGCGCTGGCGCCGACGAATGGCTGGCTCGATCGAAAATTCATATTGGCGGTTTCGTAGACGTATCGCGAAACCTCGGTAAGGCGGCCGACACTTCCGGTAAATAGCACGTCGTAGCCGCGTTTGACCACCAGATTGGCGATGACGCTGACGAGATCGACGTTGCCACAACGCTCACCGATTCCATTGATTGTCCCTTGAACCTGCGTTGCCCCCTGGGCGACCGCCGCGAGCGTGTTGGCCACGGCGACGTCGCAATCATTGTGGCAATGAATTCCCAGATCAACACGCAAATGTCGCTTCACGACCGCGACTATTGCCGCGATCTCTTCAGGCAGAGTGCCGCCGTTGGTGTCACACAGAATCACGACCGCTGCGCCAGCTGCCTCCGCGGTCTTCAGCGTTTGAAGAGCGTATTCGGGGTTAGCTCGATAGCCATCGAAAAAATGCTCGGCGTCGTAGAAGACTTCGCGGCCGGCCGATTTGCAATAGGCCACCGAATCGCCGATCATCAGCAGGTTTTCTTCGAGCGTTGTGCCGATGACTTCGCGGACATGCAGGTCCCAGGTCTTGCCGACGATGGTGACGAGCGACGTGTTAGCATCGAGAAGTGCCTTGAGACAGGTATCTTCGCTCGGCTTGACTCCTTTGCGGCGCGTCATGCCAAAAGCCGCGACCTGCGCATGACGGAGCTTTAGGGCAGAGAGGGCTTGGAAATATTCAAAATCTTTGGGATTCGAGAGAGGGTAGCCGCCCTCGATGTAATCGACCCCCAGCTCGTCGAGTCGCGCGGTGATCTTGAGCTTGTCCTGGAGAGAGAAGTTTACGCCCTCGCCCTGACTGCCGTCGCGTAACGTCGTGTCATAAATGTGAATGCGCGTCATGATACTCGCACAACGATCTTGCGTCGCGACCAAGGCCCGCGAGGCTTGTTTTTCGAAGCAGGGCTGCGTCAGGCTACAGTCTTATTATATATCGAGGACTGATCTTACTTCACCCCATAGGCATCAAGTTAAGAGCCTATCCGAAGTAGAGTCGAGAAGTGGCGCGGTGGTTTAGGTCGAGTCCAGCGGTATCCGGCCCTTTCGTTGGCCGGTGCCTCAATCTCCCGGCCATGCCCCGTTTCCACTTCCCGCTCGTCGAACCGGACGGGCCCTATTAAGGCATCCGGCTCTCGGACAAGGTAACTCATGCGTTCGCTCACAAGACGCGAGGTCGCGGTCGCCCTGGAAGCCACACTAATCCCAGGTCCTCACGCAGGTAACGATCCGAATAACACTGTCGGGCCGTACCCTGCACGCGGTGCTTCCGACCCAGCCACTGACGGAGCCGTTGACAGGTGTGCGCCATCACCTGCTGCATGGCCGGGGCCGTGTTACCAAGACAAAAATAGTTCGCCCAGCCCACCAGTCGGCTGTTGACGCGAGTTATTAACGCCCGGCAAGACAACCACTGCCACGTTCGGCTGGTCTGATCGCGGATCACCTCACAGATCCCGTGGATCTTCTTGACGGCCGGACGGGGACCGATGTAGCTACGCCCCGTCTTCGGCGACCAGTTCCGACCGAACGTGTAACCCAAAAACGAAAACGTCTCGTCCGGCAAGCGGCAAACCCGGGTCTTCGTCTCGTTCACCGTCAACCGCAGCTTCGACATCATGCGCCGCATCACCGCCTCGGCTTCAAGAGCCGTACCACGGCAGCAGATCACAAAGTCGTCCGCATAATTGACGATACGCGCCTCAAGACGATTGGCATGCCCGTTTGTCTTCCAGCCCAGCACGAAGCGACGCATGTAGAGATTCGCCAGCAGCGGCGAGAGCACGCCCCCTTGCGGGGTGCCGCGTCCCTCGTCCTTGTTGCGAGTCGTTCGACGCTTGTCCCCACGATCTCCAAGGTCTTCCACCGGTGCCTCCAACCAGCTTTTGATCAGGGCCAGTAGTAGCCCGTCACTAAGCCGTCGGCTCACCGATGCCATTAACTCGGCGTGGGGGATGCTATCGAAGTACCCACTCAAGTCCGCATCGACAATCTCCGTATGCCCGTTGTCTAGCAACGTCTGGACTTGCTCGATCGCGTCCAGAGCGCTTCGGCCTTGCCGATAAGCAAATTGTTCCGGCTGCAAGTCCGCCTCGAAGATCGGCTCCAAGACGAGCAACACAGCCATCTGCACGACACGGTCGCGGATCGTTGGAATGCCCAACGGTCGCTGTTTGCCATCCGACTTCGGTATGTACACCCGTCGGACTGCTTGCGGGCGATACGCTTTGTTTCGGAGTTCTTCCGTCAGTTCACCCAGCCAACGGTCCAGCCCGTACTCCTCGATGTCCGTGAACGTCTGGCCATCCACCCCCGCCGCGCCGTCGTTAGCGGCACAGCACAGGTACGCATGGCCCAGCACATCGGCCCGGTACACCTTGTCGTACAACGCATAGAACCGATAGGTGGGTGCTCTCTTCGCTTTGGCATGCAACGTCTCCTGGAGTTTCCGAACCGTATCGGGAGGTGTTAGGCTCATCACCAATCTCCTGGCTCTCTTTCCTTCGGACGCTGTCCTTGAACCAAGGCCCCTTCCCTCCACCGGCGTTACCCGGCTTCAGCGGTACTACGAGCCTCTCCGCCACCCCAAGCGGCCCGGCCTGTCCCTCGCGGGCGTCCGGTTGGCACTGCTGCCACCGCAGGGGGTTTCCCGTGTTGCGTTAACTTTCCTATGCCGACATGCCGTCGCCATTACCCCGGTGGCAACGCGGGTGGGGCTAAAGTCGTTCCCCCTGTATCCTCGCGTCTGCGGCCTTCCCCATCCCTTTGCTGGGTCGGCTACCACATTACCCGTTTCGAGGCCTGCTCAGCGTTCACTCACGTTACGGCCTGCCTGCTCGCGGAGTCGCTCAAACGACCCTTTCCATCGAAGGCTTCGACAGTTTCGTTACCTCCACTGCCGCTCCGATTGCTACCGGCTGGAACGACCAGTTGCCGGGTGGGATTCGCACCCACTGAAAAGTCACGCCTTGGCACGGCGCACAAAGGGGACGGGCACCATTGCCGGAACGGCCCGAAGGGTGCTCCGCACAATGGTGCCCGTCCCCTTTTTCGGATAGGCTCTAAGGCAAGGAACCGCTCGCTCGCAACAACACTTGCAGAGACCAGGTCGAAAATTCGTTGCGCACTCATCACACAACCCCTGAACGAATTCCTTGCCCAAGGGACGGCGCGGATGCTATTGGAAAAAATGACCTAAGTAGTTCAATATAAATAGGTTGCGTTCTCGCTAAGTGACGACGAGAAAATATGCCTCGGCAGATTTGTTGCGCGCCATGACACCAAACGCATGGGAATGAGCCATAAGTAAAGGGTTAAGATTTTCTCAAGCATATCCGTCCATTGGTCGATGCGCTGCAATATCTGATCACGCGTGGAGACATCATGGCTGACAATTCCACCACCCATTACGCCGCTCTCACGGATGATATCCGCGCTTTTCACAACTACATTCAGGCGGAGCGTGGGCTCGCCGCCAACACTGTGCTCGCTTACGGTCGGGACCTCGATCGGTTCAGCCAATGGGTTGCGGGCGGAGGATTGGCGGACTATCTTCATCCGACGCTGCGCGATTTGAGCCATTACCTGGACTTTTTGCGCGAGGAAAAGCTCGCGCCGCCAAGCGTGGCGCGGCATCTCGTGGCATTAAAGGTCTTTTATCGCTTTCTTCGCCTCGAAGAGCGAACGAATACGGCCACGGTCGATTTGCTCAGCTCGCCGTCGCTTTGGGAGCGCATTCCGCAGGTGTTGAGCCCGGAAAACGTCACGCGCTTGCTCGATGCGCCGCTTGACACGGATCGCTTCGCTCTGCGTGATCGCGCGATTTTGGAAACGTTGTATGCCACGGGCAGCCGGGCCTCCGAAGTGGTCGGCCTGCGCATGGAAGACCTCTATCTCGATTCGCAATTCTGCAAATGTCTCGGCAAGGGCAGTAAGCAACGCATCGTTCCGCTCGGCAGCTACGCCGTAGCGGCGCTGCGCGTCTACATCGAGAAATCACGCTCGGTGCTAACGCGCATGGTTCCGGACGCGCCTTGGGTCTTCGTGAGTCGCGGCGGCAAGGTGTTGACGCGTGAGATGCTTTGGGTCGTCGTCAAAAAATATGCGGCTCGGGCCGGCCTTCATGCGAAAGTTAGCCCACACACATTAAGGCACAGTTTCGCCACGCATGTGTTAGCAGGCGGCGCTGACCTGCGCACTGTACAAGAGTTGCTTGGCCATGCCAGCATTCAAACGACCCAGATGTACACGCACGTCGACCGCGAGCGGCTACGTTCGATCCATAACCAATTTCATCCCCGGGGCGCGGATGCGATGACGCCGAAAGAATGATCGGTTCAGGCGCTGACGCGTCGCTGTTGATCGATCAATAGCGGCTCGATCGGCGCTGGCCTTTTTCCCGTCTCGGCCCAATGCTCCGCTCGTTCCGTCACTTCCTGCAACCGAGCTTCGACAACGAGTCGGTACCGCTCCAGACCGGCTCGGTCCAAGTTGGCCGGCACCACGATGGGAGGCGCTACGACGCAATAGGCCGCACTGAATGGACACGGCAATACAAACTGATCCCAGCTGCTGGTGCGCCAGGCCTTGGCGTACCCAAACCCAGCGACGACGATCGGCAATTCCGCCCGTGAGGCCAAGAAGATGATACCAGGCTGAACTTGTCGGCGCGGCCCGCGCGGGCCATCCGGCGTGACCGTGAAGTGCCAATCGTCTTTCACGCGGCACATGCGCAGCATGGCCATTTCACCGCCGCGCGTGCTCGACCCCCGGACGGCATCAAGACCCAAATGTTGGCTGAGTTGCGTAACAAATTCGCCATCGGTGTGTTGGCTAATCAACGCTCGAACTTTGGCACGCTGATCGCGAACGATCATGACGCCAAACAAAATCGACTCATGCCAGATCGTGTACAGGTATCTTTGCTCGGCGCGCGCGTGCGTCGGATGAATTCCGGAGGCCCGGAAATCATAATGGCGCCGCACGGTCCGCATCCAGAGACGCAAAAACCAGGCGCCAGCAAGCGCCAAGATCCGCATCAGGTAAGGGTTGCGCAGCTTCATTTTGGATCGCTCATCCCTGAACCGGCATACAGACCTGTTCCAGCAACTTCTCACACTTGTCCTGGAGCAAGTCAGCGAGGTTCGGCAAGGGTGTGGCTTGCGGCAATGACTCGGTCAAACTGGCAACGAAGCGTGAAAATCCATACAGAGCGGCGAAACCATCCAGCGACACTGGCTCCAAACGCGCGTGACGTCCCTTTCGCTCCGAATCTTGCCAAATCGCTTTGCTCTTGCCACTAAGGGTCAAATCATCCTCGGGTCGAAGCAGAATGAGATGATCGATCACCGTCGGCTCGACGCCGAGGGCGGACAGCTTGATTTCCAAGTCGCGCGGTTTGGCCGAGCCACGTCCGAGGAACAAACCGATGCCGACTTTCCACGGTTGGCCATCCTTGCAAACCCAGTGAGCGATTGTGAGCGCTCCGTAAGTCGGATGATCGCCGAACGTCCATTCGCCGACGACGTGGTGCAAGCGCCAGGGGCCAACCTTGACGCCATGTTCATGACAAATCTGCAAAAAGGCCGACAAACCAGCCTGCAACTCGCGCGTAGCACCCGTCAGCGCTCCATCGGGTTCCAGTTTGCGGTGCGCGGCACGCGTCTCCTGTTCCCACAGATCGAGCAGCGAACGGCCTTTTTCACTGGTTGGCGGCACGACAGTCGGTGTCGCCGAAACAGTGGTAGGCAAGGGTGTTGGTGGATTCGAGGGAGATTCGACCTCGATATACGATTTGACCGCAATCTCTTCGGCAACCACGGTAGCCGCCATACGATTAACCGGAGTTGTTTCTTCGGTTCGGCTCGTTCCTTCTTCGGCCGACGGCCCGTAGACGAGATGGTCGAACTGATGCCGGAACTGTTGCAGCATATCGCGCAGCGTCGGCTCGGTCTTTGCCACGCGATCGACTACCTCGGCATCGAACGGAAACAGCGGCGGCAAGTCGGAATGATCCGACAATTGTTCGAGAGCCGGGCTCAGATGCGCCGCGACGATTCGGCGCACCAACTCGGCGGCGGGCGCCTCCAGTTTCAGAGTCTTGAGCGTCCCGTGGCCCGGAAGGTGGATTGGGTTATTTAACCGATCTTGTATGTAGCCATCGAGCGACGGCACGAAGCGGTTCCATAGGCCGCGCTCCGCGAAGACGAGAAAACTCATGCCGTCCAGCTGGTGCATCGCCTGGACGATGCCTGCGAAAAAGGCCTCGGCCGTGCGATGGGCATCATCCGAGCGCCGCGCCAGCAAGAGATCCTCGAGTTGATCGAAGGCGACGACGACGGGAATCTTGAGGCCGCGTAGCACTTCCATGAGCGCCTTGAAAACCGCGAGAACCAGATCCTGCCGGCTCGGCCGAACTCTGAAATCGAGTTCCGCGAACCCGTAAGTCAAAAATGAGGCTAGTTCCGCTTCATCGCCGAGAAGAGCCGAAGCTGCGAACCCCTTCAAGATCGCGCGGCGCATCAAGCCGGCGGTGTTATGGGCTTCCGTGCGATCAATCCAAGCGACGACGGTTTGCGATGCCACGGCCGGATCGAGGCCGGCCTCCTGGCAGATCCGTTTGAGCCAGCCCGCCTGAAACGGTAACGGCAGCGGTCGGCCGAGATTGTCGATCAGCCACTGCGTTCGCTCCAGAGCTTGCGTGCCCCCGAGACCAAGTCGTCGGGCCCATTTTCCTAAGCCTTGAGCCGGAAAGAGGTCCAGCCGCTCCGTCGGCGACAGGCTCCAGAGGGCTTCACCCAGGAGACCGCGCACGCAGCTGTTCGCCGATATATTCCAGTGGCCGCGTATTCCGTTGTTTGCCACCGCCGAGCAGGGTGTCGATCAGCTGAAACAGCAGATATTCAAGGAAATCGGTGTCTTTTTGATACGTCCCTGGCGTGACCAGGAGTTGCCAGGTATCGCCCGTACCGTGTTTGATCGAGTGCAGCAGATGCGTCTTGCCGGACCCTTTGTTTCCAAGAATTGGAACGATTTCCGAATGTGTCGCCGGGCAGCAACGGTACAGATCGACTACGCCAAGGAGCATTTCCCGTTGTTTGTCAAAGAGTTCTGGAACGTGATATCGGGCGCAAACTTCATCATCGGGATTGCGGGCGAAATAGTTGCGGAACGGGTTTCCGGTTCGACGCAGAACCTCTAGCGCCCGCTCGGTCAAAGGAAGGCTGGTTACTGTCGCTGGCATGGGAACACCTCACTTCGCGGATGCCTGGGTTGAACCGAACAAAATCGCTGCGTTGGCTCGGCGCGGAACGATCATCAGAATCATTGGTGAACACTGTCTTTCAGGCTGGCGTAATAGGCGACCAGGTGGCCCACGAGCAAGGCGTATGCTGGTTCCGGGACCTCATAAAGCGGGCCGGTCCAAGGGTGCAGATAGATCTGCCCGAAGTCGTGGAGGCGGCGCAGTTCATCATGAAAGCGGCCGATAGTCATGTCGGGGATTGCTGGACAGATCTGGCGATAAAGCTGGGGCAACGGACAATCGTCACTGACACCGGATTGCTGCCACCGTTGCAACGCGTCGAACACGTTGCTTTCAGCACTTGTCGATGCTGGCCGCGACGGTTCGGCGGCCTTCGGACATTCGCCGTTGGAAGTCGGCGTCATGCCCAACGGCATCGAGCGCGGCACCTGCTCCAAAACCTTCGCGGTGCTGTGCTGCATGGCGTCGAGCGCCATCGCCATCTGTTGGACGCCCGCTGTCAGCCTGTGCTACCTCGGCCTGGCGCTTTTCCAAGCTTCGGAGGAGATCTTCGAGTACGGGTCGCGGGCTGACCTGACTGAACAGGTACGCATAGCCTTTTTCCGTGATCGCAAAGGTTTCGACCGGCGCCTTGGAGCGCGTCGGCTCGGTCGCGTGAAATTCGCGCATCAGAGAGGAAAGCGGCTTCAGCAGACCTTCTGCCGTACACCGTTCCGCGGCTTGTTTGCCGAGCACGGTGGCGGGGAAGAGTCCGGGCGTCGATTTGGTTGCATGAAGAGGCAAACCGGCGGCGTCTGCCACCGCTAGACTCAAAGCGCTGAGGACAATCTGGCCGGCCTTGTCTGCCACGAGCCCCTCCTTGGGTTGGCACAACTCCTTTTATCGGAACGCCATTTTCGCCAGTATCGCCAATCGACGCAAGTCCAGGAAAAAGAACTTTCGCGGCTTTCCTCACTTCGGTATGATCGCGTTTGCCGATGATTAGCGAATTCATCCAGGATCGCTCTTTGCTTCCTTCAGCCTCGCGAAATGGGTGTGCCTGGTTTTAACGTTCTACAACAGAGGTAGTTATGGAAACCATTCGTGGAAGACTGGGCTACGGCATCACGGCCGCGACCCTCTTGGGACTATTCGCGATCTATGTCTCTTCGGGTTCGGCGGACGAAACGGGCGGAGTGAAGCCGGAATTCGCCAATCTTGACCAGCTTATCTTCAAGAGTTTGCGCGAACCGATCAATCGCGGCGCCGACCTGTACAACGGCTCGCGCGACTTCGCGGGGTGTTATCATATTTACGAAGGGCGCTGATTACCGTGAAGCCGATGCTGGGTCACCGGCCGACGCTGCAAAAGGCGATTGACTCCGCCATCGACAACGCCAAGAACAAATCCTCCTATGTCGATCGCTCATGGGTGTTGCGCGAGACGCTCGATCAGATTCGCACCGAAACCAATCCCACCAAACCCGTGGTCGAGAAAGATAAAGACAAAAATGTCAAAGATAAAGAGTTGAAAGATGTGATGAAAAAGGACACCGAAATACCAAAAGACAAGGCCATCAAGGACCTCAACTCCAAAGACAAGGATGTTATCAAGGGCAAGGATATTATCATCAAGGACAAGGCCATCACGGAAAATAAAGACGCGGCAATCATCAAAGATAAAGATCTCGGTATTTTGAAGGATAAAGACGCAACCATCAAAGATAAGAACATCAATAAGGACAAAGATGTCGTAAAGGACAAAGATGGCGTAAAGGACAAGGACGGCAAGGCACTGAAGGATTCCGACTCTCAAAAAGACAAGGACGCGAAGGCAGACAAGGACATAGCGAATTTGAAAGACAAAGACGTCAAGAAAGATACAGACATTATCAAAGACAAAGACCTGAAAAAGGACGCGGATCAAATTAAAGACAAGGACGTAAAGGACAAGGACGCCGCGACGAAGGACAAGTGAAAATCCTCTTCAAGAAAACAAACGCGAGGTCGGACCATGCTGTGGCCGACCTCGCGTCTTCGTTCCGTTTGTAAACGAAATGATCGAGAGAACTCAACCCCATCGCTGTCGCCCAATCAGCTTTGAAGGAGTCTCTCGATCAGACGATATCGTAGCAAACTCATGGCTCACCGCAATAGGCTGGCCCTTTTTTCAACTCTTTTGTTGTCCGAGGAATTCGCCGTGGCGGCGCGGAGTGACCGATGTCGTTCTACTGGCACCCGCGCGAGCAGGTCCTAATCGCCTGGTATATCGCAAAATGGACGCTTCTATCGTCTGTCATCGGCATACTATCCGGTAGCGCCTCGGCTCTCTTCCTTGCATCTCTCGATTGGGCCGTTCAAACTCGGGAAGCGCATCTTTGGCTTTTTTACCTCCTGCCGCTGGGCGGCTTCTTCATCGGACTCTGCTATCACTACGGCGGCAAAGCGATCGAAGGCGGCAACAATCTCGTCATCGAGGAAATCCATAAACCTAGCAGCGGCGTGCCCCTCGCATTGGCGCCGGCGATTTACGCCGCTACCGTCGGCACGCACCTGTTCGGCGGTTCGGCAGGCCGCGAGGGTACAGCTGTTCAAATGGGTGGAGGCCTTGCCGCGGCGTTCGCTCGCTTGTTGCGGCTCGATAAGCGTCACACTCGCACACTACTCATGGCCGGGGTGAGCGCCGGCTTCGGTTCCGTTTTCGGCACGCCACTCGCCGGGATGATCTTTGGCCTCGAAGTGTTGGCAGTGGGTCGGATTCGCTACGACGCCTTGATTCCTTGTCTGATCGCCAGCATTGTCGGCGACTGGACTTGTTCCGCTTGGGGCATCGAACATTACCATTATCATGTGCAGGCCGTGCCACCACTGACGCCGTGGCTCATCGGCGGCGTTCTCCTCGCCGCGTTTCTGTTCGCGCTCGTCAGCGTTCTTTTCATTGAGCTGACACATAGCCTTCATGGGCTGTTCAAGCGTTTCCTACCCTGGGGACCGCTTCGGCCAGTGGCCGGCGGCCTGCTCGTCCTGGCACTCGCCTGGCTGGTCGGCTCGCGCGATTACCTGGGCCTTGGCGTCCCGCTTATCAAGCAGAGCTTTCTACCAGGAGGTGTAGCGAACGATGCCTTTTTGTGGAAATTGATCTTCACGGCCGTCACTCTTTCGGCTGGTTTCAAGGGGGGCGAGGTAACACCACTCTTTTGCATGGGGGCCACTCTTGGATGTGTTCTCGGTCGGCTGGTCCATATCCCCCCGGATTTTTTAGCAGCCTTAGGCTTCGTCGCCGTGTTCGCGGGGGCTGCTAACACTCCGCTTGCATGCACGATCATGGGGATCGAGCTTTTCGGATCTCAATACGGGGTATACCTAGCCATCGCTTGTTGCGGCAGCTATGTCTGGTCCGGCCATCGCGGAATTTACCTTTCTCAGCAGCTGGACACGTCCAAAACGGATATACCTCACTCGGAGACAGCCGCGACTTTGCATCATTTGCGTAAGAAGCGATGAACGGCCTCCTTGGTACGTCAGCTTTAGCACCGGCAGGCGACTCGCCGGGAAACGGTCGCGCCCTATAACAATTACCACACCCCACGACTCACAAGTTGGTCCGATGCCGATCCAATTTTCGCTTATCTGCTTGCTGGTTATTCATCCAATCCGGGCCAATGCTGATTCTGACAAGGAAAAATTCTTTCGCGAGCACGTCGCGCCTGTCCTGGAACAACAATGCCTTGGCTGTCACAACGACAAGAACAAGCGCGGCTCGCTCGATCTCACGACTAGAAACGGCCTCGTTCGCGGCGGTGATTCGGGGCCGGGCGTCGTCCCGGGCCAGCCGGATAAGAGCCTGCTGTTAGAAATGATCAGCGGGCCGAAGCCAAAAATGCCGCAAAAAAGCGCCGCTCTACCAGCGGAGCGTGTCGCCGATTTTCGCGCCTGGATAGAAGCGGGCGCTACATGGCCGGAGGACCTGAAATTAAATGCAAAGACGACATCGCCAAATAACGGCGCTGGCTGGGCGTGGTCGGCGTTACAGCGCCCTGCCGTTCCGGCTCTCAGAGATACGTGGATCCGATCGCCGATCGATGCTTTTGTCCTGGCTACTCTGAAGGAACACGCCTTAAGGCCGGCACCCGAAGCGGATCGCATTACCTTGATTCGCCGCCTGTCGTTTGATCTCCTCGGTTTGCCTCCTACGCCGCCCGAGATCGACGCTTTCGTCGGCGATCGGGCCGTTGACGCTTACGAGCAGCTCGTCGAACGCTTGCTCGCGAGTCCCCGCTATGGAGAGCGTTGGGGCCGTCACTGGCTTGACCTGGTTCATTACGGTGACACACACGGCTACGACAAAGACCAACGACGCGACAATGCCTGGCCTTACCGCGATTATGTCATCAACTCTTTCAATAGTGACAAACGTTACGACTTGTTTGTGAAAGAGCAGCTTGCGGGTGACATACTCTATCCGAACGATCCCGAAGCTATCGTCGCCACCGGTTTCGTCACCGCCGGGCCTTGGGACTTCGTAGGCAATGTCGAACTCCGCGAAGGTACGGTGGACAAAGAGAAAACGCGCACGCTCGACCGTGACGATATGGTGGCAAACACGATCTCAACATTCGTCAGCTTGACCGCGCATTGTGTGCGCTGTCATGATCACAAATTTGATCCAATTTCGCAGAAAGAATATTATCGATTGCAGGCTGTGTTCGCGGGCGTCGAGCGCGGTGACCGGGCTTTAACTCCGCAGGATAGCACGAGAAAGGTATATGCTGTCATTTCGCGCTCTCCTGCGCCCGATTCGTTTGTTAAATCGTGGCGAGGTGGAACAGCCGGGAGACACAATGGTCCCGGAAGCGCCCGCAATTGTTTCGACTTTAGCTGGTGAGTTCAAACCTGATTCTGCGAGCGAAGGGGACCGTCGGGCCGCGCTCGCGTCTTGGATCGTCGACTCCAAAAATGTGTTGACATGGAGGTCAATCGTCAATCGCGCCTGGCAAGGTCATTTTGGGCGCGGCATCGTCGATACGCCGAGCGATTTTGGAGCGAACGGTTCCAAGCCGACTCACCCGGAGCTACTCGATTGGCTGGCAGTCGAATTTCGCGATGGCGGCCAGTCATTAAAAAAGTTGCATCGCCTCATCGTGACGAGCGCTACCTATCGCCAATCGTCGCGTCATGACGAGCAGGCGGCCAAAATCGACGCGGAAAATCGTTGGCTGTGGCGCATGAATCGCCAGCGCCTCGACGCCGAGGCCACACGCGACGCCGTCCTCGCCATCAGCGGCAAGCTGGATCTCAAGATGGGCGGCCCGGGTTACGAGCTTTTTCGGTATCGCCACGACCATTCGCCCGAATATGATCACACCGCTCTAGAAAAGATCCACGATCCATCAACCTATCGTCGGACCATTTATCGCTTCGTGGTTCGCAGTGTGCCGAATCCGTTTCTCGATAGCCTGGATTGCGCCGACCCCAATCTTAATGTACCAATCCGCAATGCGACACTTACCGCGCTGCAGGCTCTTGCTTTGTTAAACGATCCCTTCATGGTGCGCCAGTCGGAACATTTCGCGGCCAGGCTGAGCGACGACTACCCAAGTCTGCCGAAACGGATCAAGGCCGCGTGTCGTCTGGTTTTTGGTCGCGAGCCGACCCCGACAGAGCTCGCGACCCTCACGAAATACGCCGAAAAACACGGGCTCGCGAACGCGTGCCGGCTGCTGTTCAACACCAATGAATTCGTCTTCGTCGATTGAAAGATTGATGAGCCAACCAAGAAGATTTCTCAAGAGCCAATCATGCCAAATCGCCGCGATTTCTTATGGCACTCCGGTGGCGGGCTCGGCGAGATCGCGTTGTCCTGTCTGCTCGGCGCTGAAGAAGTACATGCGTCCTCAGGTTCAAAGCCGCCGCCCCAATGGAACGGTGGCTTACATCACAAAGCAAAAGCCAAGCGCGTCGTGCAATTGTTTATGTCCGGCGCGGCAAGCCAATGCGACACGTTCGACTACAAGCCGGAGCTTGTCAAACGACACGGCGAAAAGTTCGATCCGGGTGGCAAGGTCGAACTGTTTCAATCATCTCCCGGCGCCTGCATGAAAAGCCCCTGGAGTTGGAAACAGCATGGCCAATCGGGCCGCTGGGTTAGCGACTTGTTGCCGAAGCTCGCCAATTGCGTCGATGACATGGCCTTCGTCTATTCGATGGTAGCCAAGAGCAACGTTCACGGCCCGGCGACGTTTATGCAGGCGACCGGGTTCGTTCTTCCAGGGTTTCCTAGCATCGGAGCGTGGGTCAGCTACGGTCTCGGTCGCCTGACGGATGACTTGCCTACCTTTGTGGTGTTGCCCGATTCGCGCGGCTTCGCTCCGAACGGGCCGGCGAACTGGAGTGCCGGCTTCCTACCCGCCACGCATCAAGGAACGATGATTCGTCCTTCGGCACGCAATCCAATTTACGACCTATTTCCACCTGACAAATCCGCGGTAACGCCGGCCAGTGACGCTGATGGCCAGGCGGTGCTGATGCAGCTCAATCAACAGCATCAGGCCACGCGACCCGGGGACTCACGCCTGGACGCGCGAATAGCGTCTTACGAAATGGCGGCGCGTCTGCAACTCAGCGCGCCGGAGGTCCTGGACCTGTCGCGCGAAACGGAACTAACAAAGAACCGCTACGGCCTTGATGACAAAGTAACCAGCGATTTTGGCCGCAATTGCCTGATTGCCCGCCGCCTCCTCGAACGCGGCGTTCGCTTCGTTCAACTTTGGAGCGGGGCCGACAACGGCTTTCCGCGGCGCAATTGGGATAGCCATGAGGACCTGGCGCGCGATCATGGCGACATGGGCCGAAGTCTCGATAAACCAGCCGCCGCATTGCTTCAGGATCTCAAAGCACGGGGTTTGCTCGAAGATACCATCGTCCTTTGGACGACGGAATTCGGGCGAATGCCTTGCAGTCAGGGTGGCAAAGGCCGCGACCACAATCCATTCACCTTCACGAATTGGCTCGCGGGCGGCGGGATCAAGGGAGGCGCCGCCTATGGCGCAAGTGATGAATGGTCCTTCAGGGCCGTCGATAAGCCGACCTATTGTTACGACATTCACGCGACAATCTTGCACCTTCTCGGCATTGACCATGAAAAGCTAACGTTCCGCCATAACGGCATCGATCGTCGCCTCACGGATGTCCATGGCAAAGTAATCAACGAACTCATGATCTAAGGTCCGCACCGACAATGGGCCAGGCGATCCGCGAAGTGCTCTCTTCGTCTGCAACCTTGCCGCGTATATAACCCTCTCCTGATAAGCGTTCACCGGGAGAGCCAGCATGACCGCTGTTTCGGCAGAGACCATACTCATCGTCGATGATGAGGAGCCTGTCCGCAGAACGTTTCGTGAATGGCTCGAAAGCGCCGATCTTGGCTGTCGCATCCTCTCGGCGGGCGATGCCGAATCCGCATTGAAGCAAGCCAATAATGAGACAATTGACCTCGCGATACTCGATTGGAATCTCGGCGCTGGCAACGATGGGCTGCATTTACTCGAAGACCTGGCCCTTTTTAACTCCGACGTCGTCGCGATCATGATTACCGGGTTCGCCCACCAAGCGACGCCGCTCGACGCCATGCGCATGGGCGTACGCGATTATCTCGACAAGAATCAGACGCTGGATCGGACGACGTTCTTGAACGCTGTTCGCCGCCAACTGGACCATATAAGGCCGGCGCGACGGGAGCGGCGCTTGCACCAGCAATTGGTGGCATTTCGCGGTGCGGTGGCCAAAGTCCTGCCTCTGGTCCAAGCCGCAGCCGCTTTACACGACCCGCTGCCATTGCCCGAGGCGGTGCGAAATTTATTTCGGTTCCTCCTCCGGACGACCGGGGCTGCCGATGGCGTCCTTCTCATCCACGGTTTCGATGCGGAACGCACGCCTTCTACCGTCTACCGAGCCTATGCCATTGATGGGCGAGAACTCGACATCCAGCTTGTCCCCTTCGCTCGGTCGCTGGCCGGCGGTGTAGTCAGCATGCGCGGGCCGCACGCGATCGTTGATCTCGATACGACGATCCGCGCCAGCGGCGTCGAAGCGCAGACGTTCGAGCACGGGCGAACGTCGGTCGTGGCCGCGCCGCTCGATGTCGTCCCGGGTCTTCATGCCGTTCTGGAACTTCTCGATAAGCAGACGTTGGCAGGAGAAGTCGACAAAGGTGGCTTCAATGCCGCCGATTTACGGGTCGTCGCGGCCGTTGCCGACCTCGGCGCCGAGTTGCTGCGCAACGCTCTCGCGGAACAGCAGACACACAAGATCTTGTTCGACGCGGTCGACGCCGCCCTGGGCGCTGGCGATTCGATGGCAGAACTGCTCAACAGTGCAGCTGAGAAGCCCGAAGATCCGCCGCCGGATGCCGTGCTCAAGCAACTCCGCCAAAATTGGCCTGGAAGCGAAGTTGGGCCCGACGACACGATTCGGCTGGCCGAGGCGATCCGCGTCCTGTCCGTAAGGCATGGCCCGAATGCGGTCCGCCATTGCACGCGCTTAATCGAAAGCGTGCGCGATCTGCTCGACGACGCAGCAGGCACAGGGAGGCGCGGCCGTGAGCGATCAGCCATCCCGGCCCGCCGACGTTTTCGCCGAGATCTTTGCGCTAATGACGCCGGAGCGAATCCTGCACGATCCGTGCGCCACGGGGAAAGGCGTCAATGTCTGCCTGATAGACAGCGGCGTGGAACGGTCGATCTTAGAGAGTAAATATCACGCATTGGGCCAAGAAATTGACCGGATCGAAGGCGGCATCTTCACCGCCGAAAAAACAGATCCGTCCCCTTATGACGGCCATCAAAGCGCCCCGCATGGCACGACGGTTGCTGACATCCTGTTGTCACTCGCCCCACGGATTAAGCTCTATTCCGCCGACGTTTTCGGCCCGCGTGGTAGCTGCGAGGTGGAATCCGTCATACGGGCGCTGCGACATGCCATTGATGTCTGGGGCTGCAAAGTCATAAACCTATCGTTAGGAGTGCCCGAGGAACGAATGCAATCCGTGCCCAAGCGACAGCAATTCCAGCGCACGATTGAGGACGCTTATTACAAAGACGTCCTGATCTTCGCCGCGGCTCATAACGACCATCCGCTGACGCGCAGCTATCCAGCCGTCTTCGCGCCGCCTTTGATTTCCGTCGATAAGCACATTTTCGACAAACCGCTGCAATTTGCTTATTTCCTCCGCGAGCAGATCGAATTCCAGGCCCACAGCCGGGGCTACCTCGGCCCATTCGCCAATGAACCGGCGACGTCCTGGGCAGCGCCGCACCTCGCTGGCATAGCGGCACGGATACTTTCGCTGAGACCAGGACTGAAGCCGTTTGAGATGAAGACAATTCTTTATTGGTTGGGCCTGGCGATGGCGTAGCGCGATTCGTCCAGCCGCTCAATTCTGGTGCGAGATTCAATTTCAAGTATAATCCACGACGTCCGCGGTTTACAGCGCGGTAGGCTTGGAGCACGTGCTCGAGTTGTTGTGTCAGTCGCGCGCACAATGCAATCAATCGGAGCAACACCCCATGTCGACTCGCCTCTGCTGGCTTGGCCATTCTTGCATCCTTCTGGAAAGCGATGGCTGCAATGTTTTGATCGACCCATTCTTGACCGGCAATCCAACGGCCGCCACGACGGCGACTGCCGTTAAGGCGGACTATATTTTGGTTTCGCATGGCCACGACGATCACGTTGGCGACACGATTGCGATCGCCAAACGCACCGGTGCCAAGGTTATTTGCAATTACGAGATCAGCCTTTGGCTCGAAAAACAGGGCGTGAAGGCCCACGGAATGCAGCACGGTGGCGCGCATGATTTCGCTTTCGGCCGTGTCAAGCTGACGCTGGCGTTTCATGGCTCGGTATTACCTGACGGCAGCAATGGCGGCAATCCGTGTGGCTTTTACATCACGTTCAAGGACGGCACGCGCGTCTATGACGCCGCCGATACGGGATTGTTCGGCGACATGAAGATGATCGGCGCGGAAGGCGTCGATCTCGCGCTACTGCCGATCGGCGACAACTATACGATGGGGCCGGACGATGCACTTCAGGCGGTGAAGTTGATCGCGCCGAAGAGCGTGGTGCCGATCCATTACAACACGTTTCCGTTAATCGTTCAGGACGCCGCCGCATGGGTCAAGCGCGTGGAGAGTGAGATGAAAACGCAAGGGATTCTGCCTAAAGCGGGGGAGTGGGTAACGATTTAGACCATTGACGAGCCTGAAGCTTAAGCGAAGAGCATTTGTGTTCCCGAGCCTGAAGCGTAAGCGAAGGAGATTTCGTCGGTGTAACGCCCCTTCGCTTACGCTTCAGGCTCAGTTCTCGATGACGATTACCACCCGAGCTTCGCTCGAAGCTCCTCCAACCCGCCGGCGACGCTCGCTTCCTTGGTCGGGTAGGTCGTGGTTCCATCGAGGCGCTTGCCGTTGATCGTTTGCGTCAGCCGACAGGCGAATTTGCCGTCGGCGGGGACAGGCATGATAAGGTATTGCAATTGACCGGCGAAATAGAGCAGGTACGAATTGGTATCCTTGCTCTCTTTAAGGTCGCCGCCGCGCTCACGTATCCAGGTCGGAATATCGACTGCCATCTCGCAAAACTCCCTTGATTCTCATTCTTCCGGCAGAGGTTGACCCTTCGTTTCCGGAGCGAAAGGCAACGTGGCCAATCCTATGAGGAACACCGAACACATGGCCACACCCGCATAGCGAAGGGGCATGCTCTCATCCTGACCGGAGTACGACATCAGCCAGCCGGATAGGACCCCTTGCATCAACACGCCGAACGCGGCCACATATCTACCGACGTTATAGCAAAAGGAGGTGCCTGTGCTACGCAAGCGCGTCGGAAACAACTCCGGGAAATAGATCGCATAACCGCCGAAGAGAGAGAGTTGGCAGAAACCCATGATGGGTATCATCCAAAAAATATGGCTGACGTCCGAGATGAACCAGAAGGTACCGGCCGTCGACAATCCCGCGGCCACGAATGAAATAGCGAAAGCCCAGCGGCGACCGATGTAATGCGTCGCATAGCTGTAGGCATAGACCCCGCAGAAACCGCCGAGATTTTGCATCATCGACGTGACGCCGACATAAAAAGTAATGTCGCCGGAGCTTAGTTTGGTTTGGAATACTTTGCGCAGCAAATCAGAAATGAAGAAACCGATGCCCCATAGACCTACGACACCTGAAAAACCCAGGAGCAAGCCGACGATGGCATTTCGGCGCCAACGTGGGTCCGCGAAGAGGGCTTTTATGCCGCCGAGTTGAGCTTTGGAGCCGCTGCTTTTGGCCACTTCTTGCCAACGTTCCGGTTCTTTCAATCGCCTGCGAATAAAGATGACGAGCAAAGCCGGCAATATGCCGACTAAAAACATTACGCGCCAGGCACTGCCAAGTGCTTGGATGCCGGTGTACCGACCCAGTTCTTCCAAAGCTTTGCCTTCCTCTAGATTGCCGAGGCCCATCGTAATCAATGCGGCAGAAACGTTACCTACGGCTGAAAGAGCTTGGAGCAGGCCAAGAGCGAACGGGCGCGCGCGATAGGGCATTACTTCGGCGACTAGCGATACACCCACGGCGAACTCGCCGCCGACGCCCAAGCCAGTGAGGAAGCGGTAAAGAGAGAAGTCCCAGATCGTAAAGGAAAGCGCGCTCAATCCTGTAAAGGCGGAGTAGAGCAGAATGGTCCAGAGCATCACCTTCGCGCGACCGACCCTGTCGCCGAGAACGCCGAAAATAAGGCCGCCGGTCGCCCAGCCAAGCAAAAAGATAGTCGTCGACATCGCGGCATAGAAATTACGGCGATCGCCGACAGACTTCGGCTCCTCCCCCGGCGCGGCTTGAACCAATGCTTTCATCGCCGGTGCCCGCGCCAACGCGAAAAGCTGCTGATCCATAGTGTCGAAAAGCCAACCCAGGGCGGCGACGACGAGGACAAACCAGTGATAACTATTCAGCTCACGCCACCAGGGACCAGAACCATACGAAGTCGGTTCGGGACTCGACGACGGCGGCAAATCCAGATGCATGAGAGCGTCTCGCTGGCGGCGGAGGAAGCGACGATTTTTACTCTCTCCCATAATATCGAGGGCCGTTGGTGAGGCCAGTGAGCGGAAAAACGGCAGGTGGGCTCTGTCTGCCGCGGAAACGTGAAACGACTACGCCGCTCGCTTAGGACGAGCCTGTATATTGAACAAGCCAAAAATCTCCTCTTCGTCCAACCCCAACGACGACGGCGGCCCGTTTTGAGCGATCAGGTCATTGAACAACTGCCGCTTCTTTTCGAGGATTTCCGCGATTCTGTTTTCGATCGTCTGCGAACTAATGAAACGCTTGACGAAAACCGTGTCTTTTTGCCCGAGTCGATGGGCGCGATTAATCGCTTGGTCTTCAATCGCCGGATTCCACCACCTGTCGAACAGGAAGACATAATTCGTGAACTGGAGATTCAGGCCGACGCTGCCGGTGCCATAGCTCATCAAGATAACGCTCTTTTTCGGATCGCTTTTGAAGCAGTCCAAAATCGGTTGGCGATCTTTCTGGGGAATTTTGCCGTGATACTGCAGCGGGCCAAAGTCTTTGAGCGCCTCGGCCAGGTGCTCCAGGGGCTCGACCCACTGTGAAAAGATGATGGCTTTTCGGCCATTGGCGGCCACTTCCTCCATGTCGGCGAGCAACTGTTCGAGCTTCGCGCTCTGCCCGGTTCGCGGATCGAAATTGCAAATCTGCTTGAGCCGCATCACCAGCTCGAAGACATGTTGCACGGTGATGGTGTGGCCCAGCTCGTTGAGATGGACGATCCCTTCCTTCTCGGCCAGTTCGTATGTCTTGCGCTGAGCCGTCGTCAGTTCAATTTCTTGATCGACAATGATCCGAGCCGGCATGTCCTTGGCCACTTCTTCCTTGGTGCGGCGCAGAATTGACTCGCTCGTGAGCGAGGAAATCATGTTCGCCGGCGTATCCGGCGGGATGCGCTCCGGATCGACGAAGGAGAAAATGTTGACGAGGTCGTCGATCTTGTTTTCGATCGGCGTCCCGCTCATCGCCCAGCTGCGATCGCGGCGGATCGACTTGACGGCTTGCGCGGTTTTCGATTCCTTCGTCTTGATCCGTTGCGCTTCGTCGAGAACAACCAAATCAAATTGCACATCCGCCGCCGTGCCGTCACCGATGTCGCGCGTCAGCAATTCATAATTGACCAATTTAAGAGGGCATTTGGATGTATTCCAGAGAAAGCGTCGGGTATCGAGGTCGCCGCCGATGACTTCAAATGGCATGTCGGGGCCGACAGACGCAGTTCGCGCGACCAGTTGATGACCAACGGCTTCGGGCATACCACCAAAGCGCGTTGGATGAGCCCCGCTTTCATCAACAGCCGCATCGCCACGATGACCTGCACTGTTTTGCCGAGCCCCATTTCGTCCGCAATCAGGGCAGCGTCGCGCGGCATGAGGAACGCGATGCCGGCGATCTGATACGGCCGTGGCTCAAAGGGCAATTCAATTTCGCGCCCGGCGAAAAGATCTTCGAGCGGCGGCTGCAGAAGATAAAGCAGGCGGTCTTTGAAAATAATGTTGTCGCGCGGCGGCTTCAAATGCGTCGCGGGCCGTTCGCCTAAAAAGCTGATGATCCGCGTTGCCGCCGGCGCAGTAGGCTGTTCAGGCTCAGGCTTCGGCGGCGCCGAGCCGAAATCGACAGGCGCCGGAAAGCGCCAGCCTTGCGTAGTAACCTCCATTGCCATCCGACCCGGCGAGCGCACCCAAGGGGAGGTGTTCAGCAATCCGGCCGCGCGAACGCTTACCTCCATCGGTTTGTCGAATCGAGGATACGCTCGCGTTTCGACCGACAAAATCGGATTTATTGTTGCCACCGTCAACGGCGGAAACGTGGCTTCATCAGCCACGAGAGGCGCTTCATCCACGAGGTAGACTCCAAGGTGTCAGGCATTTAATCCTTCGGGTAAGGTGGGGGGAAGACTTTAACGGGATAAATGGGGCAATGGTAGTTCCGACGGCTGCGAATCGTTGAACGGGTGCCGGGAAATCGTCCGATAAGAGAAGCGATTGAGTATGATAAGCGTTCCGCCGAGATGCCTGGGAGGTCTCATGAACGACGAGATTTACACATTGGTAAGTCAATTGAGCGCTGTTGATATTGGTGTCCGTGTTTGCGCAGCGGCCGCTCTCGGTGAGATGGGAAACGCGGCTCAAGCCGCAGTGCCAGCGCTCGCGTCACTCGTAAAGGATCCGGAGGTAAACGTGCGTCGAATGGCTGTGGTGGCCCTCGGCGACATCGCGGGCCGAGCCGACTTAGCCGTTCCCGTCCTGATCGAAGCGATGAGCGATGGTGACGTCGATGTGCCGCCGTCGTGCCATCATGGGGCTCGGCGAGATGGGGCTTGACGCTGCCGCCGCGGCACCAGCGTTGTTGTTGGCCATGAGCGACTCCGATTGGCGCGTGAGGCAAGCCGCAGGCCGGACGCTAGAACGGGTTCGCCAGTCGCAGACGTCTCAGGTTGCATGAGGCGCGTAACCGAGACGCGGCATCTTGGTGCGTGAGCCTTCGCGCCGGCGAGCTTCTGGCTTTCGGAGTGTCGTGAGTCGAGGGCGCCGCAAAATGCCGCGTCAACAATAAGAGCCTATCCGAAAAAGGGGTCTGACCCCCCTTGAATTTGAGGGGGTCTGGCCCCTTTTTCGGATAGGCTCTAAGGAAAGTGCCGCGTTTACCCTCCACTCACGGGCGGAACCAAAGCGATTGTAGCGCCTTCTTCGATGCGTGTCTCATCGGTCGCCCATTCATCACAAACCGCAAAAGCGCAGCGCGGCAGAATTGACTGAAGTGCGGGGCAAGCGGTGTCCAATTCGTGACGAAGGTCGGCGATATTCGCCGGTTCGGGTAATTCAACTGCAAGCGTCGACGCGTTAGCCAGATCACGACAAACAGCGAACATCCGCACGAAGATTGTCATTGCAGCACCGATCTACCGATTGGACGATTCAGTCGCTGCCAGATTTCAGGCAGCAACCCATAGGACAACGCCAGATATTGCAATGGATGTAAAGTCCTTTTGCTCGCGCCGTGTTCCATCTGCACGCGACAGGTGCTGCACTCAGTGGAACCATAACCCAGCTCGGGCTGGCTCAATTCCTCAAGCATAGCACGCCCCGCAAGCAGCGAAGTTTTATAGTTCGCTGCCTTGAGGCCGAAGGTCCCTGCCATTCCTGAGCAGCTCTTGTCGATCGTGCGTACCGTAAGGCCGGGGATTAGCCTCATCAGCTCAGGCCCAGCGGGTTCACGACCCAGCGCCTTGAGGTGGCATGGCACATGATGTCCGACTGAGGCTTCGATGCGTTGGAAGTCGGTACGTAACAATCCTTGCTGATGCAAATCCCAAAGAAACGCCGTGCTCTCGACGGTCTGAGCAGCGATCAGGCGGGCGTCGGGGTCATCGAGAATGTCCAGCGCGTCGTGACGTAACATCATGGCAGCTGTCGGCTCGGAACACAGGATAGGGTAGCCGTCGCGCGCCAGGTCAGCGAAAATACGCAGGTTGTGTAGCGCGGTTTCCTGGGCGGTCTCCAGATCGCCACAAGCGAGCGGGGCCATGCCACAGCCTCTTTGACCGGGCGGGACGTAGACCTCGATGCCGTTGTGGTGCAAGACGGCTACGACGGCCTCCGCAATCGATGGGTCAATGTAGTTGGCAAAAATGTCGACAAAATAGGCCACGCGAGGCCGCGCTGAGCGAGGCTTTCGCGTCCAGCCTCGACGATGGGCCAGGCGCAGGAAACTATTGACTGCGAAAAAAGGCAATCGACGACGCCGCGAAACCCCAAGAAGCTTTTCCATCACCCAACGAACGACGTGACTTTCCAACAAACCGTTGGCGATTGGAGCGAGCGCGCTGCCGAGTCGGGCAAAGGTTTCGGTGCGTGCCATTACCCAATCGATTCGACTCAAACCGTGCCGGGCGACGTTGGCGGCCTTTGCTTCCAGCATGAGCCGGGGTATTTGAATATGCGCCGGGCATTCGCTGGCGCACATCTTACAGTTTACGCAAAGGTCAGCTACCGCGCGCACGTCGTCGCTGGCGGCACGGCGCGGGTCGCCGTCGCCCTGAAGGATTTCGCCGCATCAAATTCGCTTTGGCTCGCGGGGTTGCCGCTTCATCGTGTGTCACGCGAAAGATTGGACACATTCGTTTGGCGGCTTCGGATGTTCGGCAGGATCCGCAGCCATTGCATGCGGCCGCCTCCGAAAGCTGTGCCTCAGGGGCCCAATGCAGGAAACTGCGACGCTCGCTGGTGCGCTGGAGGTTCCGCGGTTTCGGCTCGACTAGCTTCGACCTGCCGTAACGGCCAACCAATCGCGCCTATTTTCGGCGCAATGATCTTTCCTGGGTTGAATATGTGACGTGGGTCAAAAATCGCCTTAAGTTCACGGAGAACCGGATAAAGCGGCCCGGCCTGGCGGGCGACCCAAGGGGTGCGAGCGATCCCGACTCCGTGGCGGCTGCTGATCGTGCCGCCGAGGTCAAGAACGACGCCGTGGACTTCGTCCGCAAGCTGCCACATGCGGGCCGCATTTTCACGGGTCCGCGCCGATAGAAATGGGCGCATATGCACTTGTCCCGTGGCGACATGAATCAGGCACGATGAAATCAAGTCGTAGCGCTTGAGGATAGCCTGGACCCGCTGAAGATACTCCGGCAACACATCAATTGGTACCGCGACATCTTCAATAAATGCCAGCGGTTGTACCGGACCACGCAGCGAATATAGACCCGGCAGCAACGCCTTGCGCACCAGCAAAAGGTGCTCGATGCCGACAGTGTCGCTCGCTGTTCGCGCGAATTGGGCACCGAGGTCACTAAATCGGGCGTAGTCGGCGAAATCGGCTGCGAGCCCAAGTGCGGCCGCCGATGAGTCTCCTTCAAATTCAGCGATCAATACCGTTTCCGTGGCTCCAGGAATTAGTTCCGCCACGACAGGCGATGACCCGCTAGCCAGGCGAAGCAGTCGCCGATCGAGAATGTCGCATGCTACCGGTCCATCATTTAAGGCCGCGCGGGCAACTCGCAACGCGTTCTCTTGACTAGCGAAGCCGAGAAGGGTCACTGCGCGGCCCCCCGGCAGCGGAATTGTGCGCAGGGTCGCTTCGGTGAGCAGCGCGAGCGTACCCTCCGTTCCCACTAACAAGCCGCGCGAGGTCTAGCGATTCGCGTTCGAGCACATCGCGTAATAGGTAGCCGCAACGGTCAAATAAGGTCCGTGGCCGACATCGGCTGATAAGCTCTGCGTTTTGCTCCAATAATGTGATCGTCGACGAAACGATGTCATCGAGCCGGCCGCTTCGCTGCGTTTCGGCCGCGGGCCATCTCGGACATCGTCCAATTTCGAGAGCATCTCCGTTGTCAAGGACCGCACGCAACGACGCGACATGATCTCTCGTGTAGCCATAACGATTGGCGTTCGAACCGGACGCGTTGGTGGCGACCATTCCGCCGATGGTGCATTCAACGTGAGCAGGGTTTGGAGCGAATCGTCGTCCATGTGCGGCGAGGGCCGTGTCTAAATCGCGTTTAACCACACCTGTCTGGACCTTCACGGTGTCTGGTCCAATCGCCACGATAGCCCGAAAATACTTACTCAGGTCGACGATTAGCCCCGCGCCGAGGGACTCGCCAGAAACTCCGCTACCCGCGCCGCGAGCGATGAGCGGCAAATTGTGCTCCGCGGCGTAGCGAACAAGGGCTTGCAGATCGGCTTCATCTCGCGGCAGGACGATTCCGAGTGGACGCACTTCGAAAAGCGATGCATCGGTCGCATACAGATCGCGGGACAGATCGTCAAAAAGCAGATCGCCTTTGATGAGCCCCTTGAGATCGTCGCGAATAAGTGCGAGTGGCGGAAGTTCCATAAAGGATGTAACCAAGAAACGCGCGTATCGTCACGATGAATGCGGACTCAGGAATGGATGGATATCGGTTTCCCTTAAGAGCCTATCCGAAAAAGGGGGTCAGATCCGAAAAAGGGGTCAGACCTGCTCTGTAGAAAACCTAACAAGCCGAGGCGAGCGGGGCGTGTAAACGCCCTGGTTTTCGCCGAACCAGGGCGTTCACACGCCCCGCTCGCTGGGGTTTTCTACAGAGCAGGTCTGACCCCTTTTTCGGATAGGCTCTAAGCTCGCGATCCACCATGATCCCGCCCTGCTCGCTGTAATTCATCCCGTCGTATCCGTTCTTGCCGATAGCGCTCAAAGGTTCCCAGGTCAAACGGAGCAAATCGAGGACTTGGATCCACGCCCCGGAAATGAGCGTTGCAGCGATAGCAGACCACAGCGTCTTTGACCCACAGATAAAGCACGACGTCAAGAAGCGCCGATCCAATAAAAATCGCCCAAGTCGCCACAGTCAGATAGAAATAGTATGTAATCGTAGCGCCGATGAGCCCTGCCAAGAGAATGAACATGCCAAGGCTCTGGGGAAAGTCTTTCTTGGTGTAAAATTCACGGGCGCCGCATACCGCGCAGGATGGAAGCTTTGGATTGCATTGCGCGTCCGCCAACGGCAGCAGCCGAGAGCAGACGGGGCAGCTCGGCTCGACATCGGTGGGTAGCTCGGTGCGAATCGGAATGTTGCAGACAGAACAAGGAAAGGTCGCATTCACAGGGTGACGCCTTTGTCCCGCAGGAGTTGACTCGTCAACTCGCCCAGGAACGTGAAAATCACAACGACATAAAGGATGCCGGTCGCGGATTGGGTTGAACGAATCTTGGCCGTCTGCCAAGCCATCCAGGTAAGCGCGAGCGGACCGACGAACCCAATCAGCCAGCGGGCGGGCAACCAAATCATCATATCAGAATCCAAAGAGCTCGTAGGTCCCTGCGTGAGGGACCCGGCGAGCGCGGCACCATCTACCGCCATTCGCACGCATAGCGCCACTGTCATCGCGCCAAGTAGATTGAGTAGCGGTTTAATCGACATGCTGGGGGCTACCAAATAATGATGGCCGAGAAGCATAGCTGATAGCGTCGTTCCCAGGACAGCAGCGGAAGCGACGTCACCCAGGAGTACCCAGGCAATTGGCGGCGTCGGTTGCGACGAGATTTCCAATGAGAGGAGTGTCGCGGCCAGGCAAACCCCGGTGGCTACGATTAAAGTCCGCCCGAACGGCGTCTGTTCGAGTGACCAAGAGAATGATCCGGCGAAGGCGAGAACCAAACCCAGAATAGAAAAACCGCGAACCTGAAAATCGACCGCTATCCCCGGATCGAACAAAGCGGTTGCGGTGAGGCCAAAAGCAATCAGAAAGTGAACGCGATAATAGCGCGGCTGAATTTGGGACGGTGACAAGAGAAGCAGCGTCGCGATCATGCCGACGGCAAGGCGGAGGCAGAAAACCGCAAGCATCTCAACCCCGCGCTCCGCGAACAAGGGACAGCATCTCGTTACGTGTCGCCTGACTGTCGCGGAATACACCACGCATCGCGCTCGTCACGCAAAGGCTGTCTGGCTTGCGAATGCCACGGATTGTCATACAAGTGTGCGAGGCTTCGACGATGACGCCGACGCCGCGGGCGTCGAGTTCGTTCATGAGCAGATCGGCCACATCTTCCGTCATTCGTTCCTGGACCTGTGGCCGACGAGCTAAGGCTTCGACGACCCGCGCTATTTTGCTTAAGCCGACGATTTTTCCATTCGGCAGATAGCCAATGTGCGCCTGGCCGAAAAACGGCAATAAATGGTGCTCACAGCAACTTTCAAAGCGAATGTCTTTGACAAGAACCATCTCGTCATATTTCTGCGTAAACGTCTTCCGAAGGTACTCGCGCGGATCTTGATTGAGTCCGGCAAAGATCTCCGCGTACATGCGGGCCACGCGCGCCGGCGTCTCCTGGAGCCCCTCGCGATCAGGGTCTTCGCCAACGGCAAGCAGAATTTCACGGACGGCCGCCTCAATACGAGCGTGATCGACTCTCAGTGGGGTGCCATTCTTCGTCGGCAGTGTCGGGCGGCGAGGCCGACCTGTTAGGTCACTCATGATTGCGCCTTTTGGCTTTCCGTCCGGTGTGCATCCGCGAGAATCCCGTCATTTGTAGGGCACGTTTCGAGAACAGTCAAGGAACGGCCAATGGGCGATGCGAAGTCCAACAACGTATTATATTCTACACGCCTGACGCCACCGCGCACGACACGCATCGGCTTCGGCACCGAAAAGGTGAAGTAATGGCAACGATAAAACCGTTCACCCTGCTCGATTGGCTGCTTGTATTACTTATACTCACAATCGGCGGCGGAGCGCGGGCTGGCTATCTGATCGTGTATTGCGCAAATGGTCAAAGCTCCGGCCCGGTGCGTGCGCAGACCGACAAATTTTCAACGAACACCGGCACTTCGTTATCGCCCGGCTATGGCTGGTTCCGACAACTAGATGCCGAAGCGCCGCGCCTCGGCGTCGCGGCAGAATCGCTGCCGCGCTTTATTCAAGCGGCGCTGGAACCTTGTCGGGGCTATTTTATTTCCTTTTCGCACGGGCTGCGTTTCAGAGCAGCTTGGTGGGGTTGTTCGCGGGAATTGCCTACGCCGTCTATCCTTTGAGCATCGTCAACGTTAGCGAACTGAGCGATGGCGTGTTGTCGAGTTTTATACTCTCGATTGCTCTTTATTCGGGTACGGCCGCATTGCTCCAGCGCGGCCCATTCAGCAGCTTGCTGTTTGGCCTGTCGCTTGCCGGTCTCTGCCTCATTCGCGCCGCCTGCTTCCCCTTCGCGTTTGTTGCCGTGGCCGTTTTCTTACTCCGCATGCGCGTGCTACCACGTGGTTGGCTTTGTTCGTTACTCGCATTTCTCGGTTTTGCCAACGGCATCGCACCCTGGATGGTTCATGAATTTCGCACCGACAAGGAACCTTTGGTATTCGTCCAAGCCGTTTATCAAAACCTATGGGAAGGGAACAAAGCAGATGGACAACAACTCGAGTTTCAGCCGGATGCCAAAGATCGCAAGGCGTTGTGTAGGCTCGAGGCCCGCGCGCTCGTGGATGCCCTTTGGCGCGATCCTGTCGCCCTGGTCGAGAAGCGCATGAAAGTAGGATTAAGTTTTCTCTTCGGCAAAACGACCGTAGTGCAGCTGGCTAGCGGAAAAGACTCGGCTGATTTTGAAAACATTTCAATGACTCGAATTGCGGTTGCCTGGCTGCTCGGCGTGTTCCTTCTGGCGTTTTTGGGCTGGCGCTGGTCTTTTCCGTGGCGTCAGGAGTCTATCTTCGCGACCCTCGCCGTGATGTGGCTTCCGGTACCTTATCTTCTCGGTCATGCGGAGGCCTTGCATGGGCCGAGGTTGCCACTCGATGGCGTCTTAATTGTCTTCGCCGCCTATGCGTTGGCTTGCCTGTTTCCTATCTTGGGTGTAAACCTGCGCGAAGGCCCGGAATCCAATGCGAGCGACCGAAATTACGATTGATGCTCACAACCATTTGCGTTGGTTTCGTGCCGCGCGGTCAGAATGTCGACATACAAAGATGTGGTCAACAATTCGATGAACGGCTTTTGCCGCGAGCCGCTAACTAAAACCTTTAGCATGATAGACTCTCCCAATGGAATATCTTCAAATTCTGGTTCTCGCCGTTCTCCAGGGGCTGGCGGAGTTATTGCCTGTGTCGAGTTCGGCGCATGTCATCCTCGCGCAGAAACTGATGGGCCTTGATCCGTCGAGCGGCAAGCAGGTATTTCTGCTTGTGATGTTGCACACCGGCACCATGTTCGCCGTGCTTTTCTATTTTTGCCGGCGCTGGCTGGACTTGATTTACCCGGACGCCAAGCGCGCAAGCTAATGGTCGGTTCTCATTCCTTTGTTTGGATGGTTTTGCTGGCCAGCCTCGTTACTGCGGTCGTTGGATATACGTTGGTCAAACTCTTCGAAAAAATCGTTCTACCACAATTTTTTCCGGGCGAAAATCAAGAGATTGAAGTACTCTTCAAGAGTCTGCCGTTAATCGGCTGTAGCTTGCTGGTGGTCAGTTTTATAATCCTTATTGCTTCATGGTTTGAGGAGACAGCGTTCAAACCGACGGTTTCGCCAGTTTCGGCCATGATTATCGGGTTCGTCCAGGCGCTCTGCCTGCCATTTCGTGGATTGTCCCGATCGGGCGCTACGATATCGACGGGCTTTTATTGCGGTATCAATCGTAAATTATCGGAGGATTTTAGCTTCGCCCTCGCCGTCGTCCTGACGCCCGCCGTGATCGGGCGAGGTGTCTACAAGCTATATAAAGAGAAAATGCTTGCGAGTGAATCGGTTTTGGGTCTTGCTCTTCCTGGCCTTGTGGGCATGGTCTTCAGCTTTCTTGCAGGCATGGTAGCGTTACGGCTGCTGGGGCAGGTGTTGGAAAGGGGTGGCTGGAAGTATTTCGGCTACTACTGCATGGTCGCGGCCGTGGTCGTCTTCGGAGTCGCCTTGGCGGGATGGTAAACGCCACCGTTCCGCCGGTCCGCTGAGCCAATTTACCGAATACGCATGGCTTTGAATTGCCGCACGCACCCAGTGATTGCAACCTCGGTCGGCAGGCGCTCAATACTCGAGGCCCCAAAAAAGCCGACAACGCCATGGGTATGGCTAAGAATGAATTGGGCATCGGCCGGCTCGGCGATGGGGCCGCCGTGGCAAAGGACGAGAATAGACGGATTGATCGCAGCGGCGGCGTCGCGCATCTCTTGAACGCGCTTGGCCGATTCTTCGAGAGTTAGCGCCGTTTGCGCGCCAATGGTGCCTTTCGTTGTCAGGCCCATGTGAGGAATTAGCACATCAGCCCCGGCATTCGCCATGGCCCGTGCTTCCTCCGCGTTAAAAACATAAGGGCAAGTCAGGAGATCGAGGTCATGCGCGAGTGCGATCATTTCCACTTCCTTGTCAAAACCCATGCCCGTCTCTTCGAGGTTTTGCCTGAAAACGCCGTCGATCAGGCCGACAGTAGGAAAGTTTTGCACTCCGCAAAATCCGGTCTGTTTAACTTCAATAAGAAACCTTTTCATGACGCGAAAGGGATCGGTGCCACAAACGCCTGCCAGCACCGGCGTGTATTCGACGATCGGTAGAACCTCGCGCGCCATATCGAGGACAATTTGATTGGCATCGCCATAAGGCATCATGCCGCTGAGGCTGCCGCGACCGGCCATGCGAAATCGGCCGGAATTGTAGATGATGATGAGATCCGCACCGCCAGCTTCCGCGCATTTCGCGGACAGACCGGTGCCGGCTCCGCCGCCCAAAATAGCACGGCCGGCAGCGACCTGTGCATGTAGCCTTCGCAAACATTCCGCGCGCGAGTTGCTCATGGCGCTGTCTCGTTTAAATGCACGAGGCCGGCAACAATGCCGGCCTCGTGCGATTTTAAGAGCCTATCCGAAAAAGGGGTCAGGTATGCTCTGTAGAAAACCCCAGCGAGCGGGGCGTGTGAACGCCCTGGTTCGGCGAAAACCAGGGCGTTTATACGCCCCGCTCGCCTCGGCTTGTTAGGTTTTCTACAGAGCAGGTCAGGTACCATTGCCGGAACGGCCCGAAGGGTGCTTCGCACAACGGTACCTGACCCCTTTTTCGGATAGCCTCTAAGCTTCGCTCGAACACCATGTCAGCGGCTCACTTTGGGGCCGTCGACGCGTTGGCCGTGTCGGACAAACCGCGGTAATAGGCGACCATGCGCGTATGGAGCGCGCGATAGGCATCCTGCGTACCCTGGGTCGCCGGCGCGAACTTGATGCCGGTTTTGGCCATGTAGTCGACGACGTCGGCCACGTTGTTGCCCTTAACGATCCAGGTGTTAAAGTAATTCCCAACATTCGGATCTTGCAACGCTTTGATCGCGTCGTCGATCTGATTGAGGTAGCGGCGCGCTTCCAGAGTTTCAGACGGCGTCAGGTCGCTTGTGTTCTTCCGCTCCAAAGTCTCACGCAGGCTCTTCTGCGCGGCAATGATGTCACGCAAAGTCGCGATGCCTACCTTATTATTGAAGCGAACCTGTTGGACGGCCTCGGGAATCAGCTTCGAGAGCTTTTCACGCCCCTCTTTGAATTCATCCGAGGTCAAAGAGAACGGCCAGCTCAAGTCGCCGCTATTTTTCAACAGACCAACGTTGCCGTTGCCACCACTGACGAGAACGTTGATCTTCTTGAGTGTCTCTGGATCGAGCGGCACGTTCGGTCCCTTGGCGCCGGCCGCCTGGCGATCGCGAAGGCTATCGAAAATGTTATTAAGGGCCGTGCCGTCCCACACTTCATTGGCGGGCGGGTTCGAGATCGCTCGGCTCAATTGTTGTTTCATCTCATACTGCCGCATTTGTTCAACGCTCGGCGTCATTTTTTGTTCCCACGCGGCTTGCTCCCATGCTTTACGGCGCAGGTCGAGTCTGCCGGAATCGGCTTGATTTTGAGTTATGCGTGCTTGTTGCTCCTGCATCATGTATTGGCCCTGTGAATTCACAAGGTCAGCGACGCCGCGCAAATAGCCACCGTAGGGATCGGCATAGGCGGAATTATAAGGATTGTAGGGGTTGTAGGGTACGGGAAGCCCTGCAGTTGGTGCGAGGGAGGCATACGGGTCGCCGCCTGTCGTAGTTAATGTCGCACCTGGAGTGCCATAACTTGGAACAGACAAATACGCGGGGGCGGCTGAATTGTATCCCGAAGTCAAAACCGGATAATTCGGCACGACGCTCAACGGCGAAGCATACAAAGGCGACGTTAGCGCAGCCGCCGTGTCGATGGCCGCCACTCGGCCAAGGATGGCGGAATTCACCGCATATTGTTGCAAATTCATGGCGGCGCCGACCCTCAGGCCTTGGTTGATCGCGGGCGCTAAACCGCTCCGAACGGACCCGGGGACATTAGGGCGGATCAGCTGGGCCTGGACCGGCACTGCGGTCGCAAAAGCTGCCGCCGCGAGCATCATTGTCGTGACATGCCTGGTGGAGATGCGCATAGGTCTCTCCGAATTCGAAAAAAAGGTGTTTGATTCCGTGCTGCGAAATTTTGCGAGGGCAACTCATTCCCAATGGCGAAGACCAGGGAATTGACCTCATTAATTGTGCATTTTACGCTCGCCGCGTCACTGAAGCAAGTTGCTACCCCACCCAGGCCCGCGATTGTCCGGGAAAGATCTGGGTGGGGCTGCCGACGACTCCACTTGTCGGAGTTGCGCCGTCAGGGTCTTGGCTGCGGTCGATCGTCGTTATTTTGCGGCGCCTTCAGCATCGCAAGCAGCCTGGCTGCCAGCTGATCCTTCGGATTCGAGCGTAACGTATTCTCCAACATTCGCTGCGCGGAATCAGGGGCGTTGATGCAAAGGTATTGGTACGCAAGCAAAAAGCTGAGTTCCGGACTATTCGGATTGTCCCGCTGAACTTGCTCCAGGGTGCGCAGCTGTTTTGTGTAAGTATCGTTGTCAGGGTATTGTGACCGCAACGTGGCCCAGTCCCATCCAGGACCGGCAGCTAGCACGGCGTAAACAGCTCCCGCGGCTTCTTTGAATTTTCCTTGTGCGAACAGAATCAAGGCACGAAATTCATGCAGCTGCGCATCGCCCGGTAGGATGGCGATCGCCTTCTCGACCCATTCACGCGCTGTGCCATAGTCGCCGGTCTTGAACGCGGAGCGCGCCTGCTCAAACAAGCGATTTGCTTCCGCCTGCTTGTCCGTGTCGGGATCGGCGGCCCCTGATGCATCACCGTATCCCGATGAGCTGCCCGAGGCGGGTACTTCAAAAGGCACGTCGCCCGGAACCTGGGTAGTCAAAGGTTCGGGAACTGGAATTGGCTGAGAATAGTTGAGCACAACTGGCACATAGACGTTTTGCGGCGGCGCAATCCAATAAGGGTTGTAATAGGTAATACTTGGACCCCACGCACCGAGCCAGCCGAAAGCGGCTCCGGCCGCAAACCAAGCAGCTGGGTGATAATTACCGTAATGCCAACCGCCGTGATACCAATCATCGTGCAGGTGGTAATAATGGCCATACCAGTTGCCGTTGGGGGCCCACCCGCCGTAGCCTCCATAACGACGATTTTCAACATGGATTTGATTTGTTGTGTAGTTTCGCACAAACGTATTGTTTACGCGATTCCGTTCGTTGACGACGTTTGTGCGATTGATTATAGGCCGATTTTCCGCGGGTCGCACCACGGGGCGCACCTCAACCGGCCGGGCAACAGGGCTCGGAGCTGGTCTACGAACTGGTTCGACCGGTCGAACCGGAATGGCGGGGTGGATAATCGGAGCGGGGCGCACCGGCACGCGGGCTGGCGGCAAAGTTGGAATCGCCGTGGGCGGATGAACAATCGGGCGCGGTACAATAACTGGGCGCGGAGCCGGCCCGCGCGGCGGGCCTATTGCCAGCCCTATCGATAGGCCGCTCATTAGTAGAACTAAAGCAAGGCACAGCCGAAATTGCGTTCGCATTCTTTAAGTCTCCGAGTTCAAGCAATATTAATACCGCGATTAGAAGGTCGCCAGAATTTTGTCCCACCGACCCTGGGCGGTTAGTTACTTCTTGCCCATTTTGTTAACGTATTTCACTCGGACGTCCGGCATCGGTTTGCCGTCGACTTCTCGGGACGTCGAGTCCCACTCGCAATTTTGGTCGTCAATGTAGTGCCACGTAGAGGTTGCCGCGCCGCGGCGGCCGTCAGCTAATACTCCCTCTGATTCAAGGAGCCAACGGTTTCCTTTGCGTGTCCACATGCTCTCGCCAAACCCGCCGCGCGAATCGAAGACCCAGGAACGTATTTGTTGCTTGGCCGGATCCCAGCCGATGATGTGCTTTATTGTCAGCGGTTCCTGGTCCTTGAGCGCAATCGTCTGATCGATGAGGAGAAAACTTTGGCTTCTGTTCCATTTGCAATTGAAGGAGACGGCAGATTCCGATCCCTCGCTGGTCCAGTCGCCAAGCATCCATTCCAATTGCTTGAGATGTTCGGCGTTGCCGGCGGGAGCGGCGCTTTCGTTCGGCAAGTCTTGAACTCGGCTTATAAGCCATTTGCCATCGTTCTTGAGCCAAATCGAGGTGTATAATCCATCCTCCGACATGCCGTCCGCCGTTTTGAGGGACACAACGCCATCCTGTATGGCCACATCGGGCCTAATGAACCGCAGCGAACGCACTTTGATTACGAAAGACACGCCTTTATTTTCTTCAAATGTCCTCTTGAAAAGCGCCGCGATCGCTTCCTGACCTTTGGTACTCTTACCCGATTCGTCGACGAACTCCGGGTCGGCCGTCCAGGCAGCCATCAATGTTTTGATGTCGCCTTTGTTGAATGCAGTAGCGTAGGACGCGAGAGCTTGGTTGATTGCCGATTCTTCGCCGGAGCGCACAATCGGCTGGTTTCCCGCCTGGGACGACGTGGGCAACGCCTGCCCCGTGGTTGAGTAAAATAGTGCTACGATGAAAACCATTCCTACCAGAAACGTGCCGAGCAGAATTCGCGAGCGACATGTTGGACTCCTCGAGTGCCTTTTCGCCGTTCTTAAGAGGCTTCAGCAGTTCGACGCCGAGGCCTCTTTTACTTAACATAGTCAGAATCGGCGCGTCAGACGCTTCTATGCGTGCAATTGGAATGCCGATAACCCACAATGCGGCAAAGGGACGCTGGCGAAAGCAAATTCTCATTGACGACCTCGGTAGTGCCCGCCACAATACTTTCTGCTTTCGCAGCGGTTTTCCGCTCTGTCATAACTCGCCCCTAGGTGCCACGTCGCGTTGGCGTGTCTTGCCATCGACTAATCTCTCGTGAATCAGATTTATCCTCGTTCGATAAAAACTTGTTTTGTTTCCGATCGTCGAATGAGATAACCGCCTCTCCCATAGGTGAGGATAAAGGATGCCCGCCATGAAGAAGCCTTTTCGATTACTCATTGCCTCATTGGTGGTATGCCTTGCTGAACGAGCGATGGCTGTTGCCGAATCTCCAGCCGATCAAGCGGCCGACATGCTTCTTCTAAACGCGCGGCGTGCCTACGACGAGAAAAACTACGGCGCTGCAGCCCAGCGCTATAAAGAGTTTTTGGACAAATTTAGCTCAAATAAAAGCGCTCCCGCGGCGCGCTATGGTTTGGCCGTTGCACTTCTCGAAGGTCCCGAGCGCGATTTCGCCCGTGTCGTCGAGCAACTCAAGATACTCGCGGATAACAAGGCATTTGCCGAGTATCCCTATGTTGTTTACGATCTTGGCATCGCGCATCGCGGCCTTGGAGTCCGCTCGCTGTCCCAAATGGCGGCCAGGCCGAACGAAGCGAGCAAGTTCAAAGAACAAGCGAATCAGAGTTTTGAAGAAGCGCGAAAGTCATTCACCGCCGCCGCGGCCGCATTCGTATCTCGGTCGACGCCGAACGACACGGCGCGTTCCTTTCGGCGCGCTGCGACGAAGCCGAAATGCTTCTGCGTCTAGCAAAAGCCAAGGAAGCACAGTCTCTAACGGCTGCTCTTCTCAAGGATAAGTCATTTACCAAAAGCGAATATCGCTCGATCGGCCTTTATTACCACGGTTTCGCAAGCTATCTCGTCAATGACTTTCCAAGTGCCGGCCGATCGCTGAGCCAGCTTGCTCCTTTTTCAGATCCCGTAAGTGGCACACACACGCGGTACCTTCTAGGCTGCATCCATTTGAACGATGGCGAGAGGGCCGAGGCAGCCGCGCAATTTGAAGGGGCGCTCACCGACTTCGCCCAGCGGCGGCTCGACGCGCGCGAAGCTCTTAAATCGCCAGATAAATTCAAGAATGATCCCGAAGAAAAGGCTCGCCTCGAACTCCTCGCCAATGGCCCAGCCCCGGATCATATCGCCCGCGCGTTGTTTCGATCCGGCGTGTTGGCCTACGAGGATGGCCGATTCGGCGATGCCTTCACGCGGTTCCAGACCTTCGTCAAGGAGTCTCCCAAATCGCCTCTGGCGATCGATGCGCAGCTACGATTGGGCATCTGCCAGGTGCAATTGAAGCAATACAAGGAAGCGATGGCGACGCTGCGCCAGGTGGCTGACAAAGATGCTCGCCTAGCCGATCAGGCGATCCTTTGGGTCGGCAAGGCTCAAGTCAATGCCGCGGATCCGGCTGCGGGGAATTATGTCGAGTTGCTGAAGCCCGGTATTGATTCCCTTCGCAAAGCCGGCGAACGCGTGGGCCAACTTGCGGCGAGGGACCCCGAAGCCAAAGTTCGTGGCGCTGAAATCTTGATGGACCTCGGCGACGTGCAGCAAATGGCGCGACTTTATCGCGACGCCGTTGCAAGCTATCAGCGCGTGCTCGCCGACAAGCAGCTTCCTGAGCGCGAAGCCGAAACGCTGCAACGACTGGCCACCGCTTTACATCTCGCTGGCGACTACGCCGAGTCCGACAAGATTTGCGATCGATTTATCGCCGCTTATGCGGCGAATCCGCTGCTCCCCGCCGTGCTTTTTCGCCGAGCGGAGAACGCTTATTTTCGTGCCCTCGCCGCCGAGAAAATTCCTAATGCCGATCAGCGAGACCGAGATGTGAAGCAATGGACCGATGAAGCTGTCAAGCGTTACGAAGTGGTAGTGACTCGTTTTCCAGAATTCACACACGCCAACCTGGCGAAATACGGTATCGCGCTCGCCTATTACAACAAAGGCGATCTCGATAAGGCAAAGGATCAGTTTGAAAGCATTGCCCAGCCTGAGCGCGTCGGCGAGTTGGCCGCAGTCCCTTATCAATTGGCAGATATCCTGATTCGACAGGCGCCGACCAAGATCAATAATGCGGTCGATGCGGGGAAGCTCGAAGAAGCCATGAAGGCGGCGATCGAGTTGCTTGAAGGGTTCGTGACGGCTCAACCCAAAGACCCGCGCACGCCAGACGCTTATCTGAAGCTCGGCCATTGCTATCAGCGTAGCGCGGCGGTGTTGGCCGATCCGGCGGAAAAGACCAAGGTCCTCACCACCGCCCGAACGACTTATGAAAAGCTGGTTCAATTGTTCCCACGCGATTCGGCGATGCCTTTGGCCGTTTTTGAGCGTGCCAAAGTTTTGGCTCAGATTCGCGATCCCAATCGCGGCATCACGGAATTGCGCCGCTTCCAAGGTGACGGCCAATTGATGTCATCGCCGGTCGCGCCGCTGGCGCTCGTCCATCTTGCCACACTTTTGCGGGCTCAAAATCAGCCGCTGCAAGCTGTGGAGGTCATGCAGCGTTGCCGAAATCAATATGAAGCCGCATTGCAAAAAGACCTACGCGCGCCAACGTCGTTCCCTTGCTGCAATATCATCACGGCGTTGCTCTCAAAGAATCCGGGAAACGAGCCGAGGCGCGAACGGTCTTTGAGCAACTCCTCAAACAATCGCCCGCCTCCTCGCAAGCTGCGGAAGCGACGTTACGTTTGGGCCAAAGCCTAAGAGAAGATGGCCAAGCCAAGGTCAGCGAGGCGAGCAAGAAGCTCAGCGCTCCTGGCGTAAAGTCCGACGTCGAGATCGCTGCCCGCAAACAGCTCGACGAGGGTACAAAACAGATTCGCGAAGCGGTTGCATTCCTCCTGGCGCAGGTCGACAAATATAAAGAGAAGGCTCAGGACACGGAGTCTCGCGCTAAGATGCTCTATGAAGCAGCCTGGGGCGCGCGGACGCTCGCCGATTTTGAGCTTGAAACGGCACGATTAAAGATCCAAAATGACCTTTGGAAGAAGCTCAAGGACGAATTCGCTTCGAAGTCTGGTGGCAGCAACGCGCCAAACAATCTTCAAAAACCCGAAGTCATGCTATCTCAGGTGCCCATCCAACCGGCCGAGAAAGAGGCGATCACGATTTATTTGAATCTAATCGAAAACTTTGGCGACCTCCCGATCAATGCCGACGCCCGCTTTGAGTTGGCCGAACTCTATAGCAGTCGTGACGATCACGACGGCGCAATCAAGCAACTTAAAGAAGCCCTCGACAAAGAGCCGGTGCCTGAGCTGACCGACAAGATCCGCGTGCGGCTCGGCGCAGCGTACCTGGCCAATGGCGATGTGAAATTGGCCCTGGCGCAGCTTCTTCCGGTAGCCGGCAACGCGAAGAGCGCGATGAACGCCCAGGCGCTTTATCGCGCTGGCGAATGCTACATCAAGGCCGGAGACTTTGGCGAAGCTGTCAAGCGGTTGACACCGTTTCGCGATCACGGGCCGTATCAAAGATTGGAAGGGCTGAGCGATCGGGCGCTCCTGCGACTCGGCTTCGCCTATGGGAAGCTCTCGCAATGGGACCCGAGCCGGCAGGCGTATGAACAGGTTGTCGGCAGATTTAACAACAATTCCCGTTGGGCGAACGATGCGCGCTTTGGTATTGGCATCGCGCTACAACAGCAGAATAGACATGACGAAGCGGTCAATAATTATTCGCAAGTAGTAAACGCGACCGCCACCGAACTGGGAGCGCGAGCCCAGCTAAACATCGGCATCTGTCGCTTAGCTCAGAAGCGCTACAAAGAAGCAACGACGGCACTGCTTCTTGTGCCGTACACTTACGATTACCCATCGCTCAGCGCCGTCGCTCTGATCGAAGCCGCGCGGGCCTGTTCGGAGAATAATCAGAAGGATCAGGCCGTCAAACATCTGGAGCGGATGCTACGCGATCATCCAGACAGCGAATTCGCCGCGGCGGCGAAGAAGCGGTTGGAGGAGTTGCGGTAGGCGAATGTTGACCGGCTTTATTATGGGGGTGTATCACAGCCATGAAGACACAGATCGGCAAATGTGGGAATAGCCTGGCCGTTCTGATTCCCGACAACTTCGCGCTGGATCTCAACCTAACTGAGGGAATGACTCTGGAAGTATCGCGCGTCACGGACGGATTAATGCTGCAACTTGGTAACGAGCCCAAAACTCTTGATGAACTAATCGCAGGTATCACTCCGGAGAACCGGCATGGCGAAACGGATTGGGGCCCCGCTGTCGGGAAGGAAGCCTGGTGATCAACCCTATATACCAGACAGAGGCGATCTTATTTTTATCTCGTTCTCTCCACAAACGGGTCGCGAGCAGGCGGGCCGCCGACCTGCATTGGTTTTGTCGCCGCGCAAGTACAATTCCAAGTCCGGGTTGTGTGTGGCTTGTCCAATCACCAGTCAGGTCAAAGCGTACCCTTTCGAGGTCGCGCTTCCTACTGACCTCGCTATTACCGGTGTGGTTTTGAGCGATCAAATAAAAAGTACGGATTGGCAAATGAGAAAAGCGGAATATGTTTGCGACGCACCAGAAGAGGTCATTGCCGCAGTGCAGGCCAAGCTCAAACCATTGCTTGGAATGTAGTTTTTTTAGGTAGGAGCAGCAGTCCAAAAATCCCCGCCGGCGACGGCGTTCATCAGTGGAGGACGGATTCATGTCCACGACCCGTACGCGTGCCTTGTTCATCGTCCTTGGTATCACCCTGTCTCTCATCGCCGTGCGCTTCACGCAGGCCTATGTCGAAGCTCCGCATAGCCTCGGGGCCGTCGTTAATCAATCGAGTAACATCGTCGAGATGCGCGTCGAGTCGGTGGATCGCGAGAAGAACCTCATAATCTACCGCAAGGTCAAGGACATCAAAGGCAAGCATCCAGTGGAGATGATTCGCCACGACATCGGCAAGCGGGGGTTTCATCCGCGCGAGTGGCAATTTCCGATGGAGTGGGCCGAGGTCGGCAAGACCGCTGTGTTCTTTCACAATGGCAGCGCGAGCGAGACTTGTACCGGCACGAATTGGTATCAGTGTTATCCCCGCCCGGGCGGCGAATGGTGGGAAATGAGCCACGGCGAGCCATTCCTACTGCGCAGCTTCGCGGGTAACATTGACAAACTGATTTTCGCCGCGGCCGAAATCAACGCCGGTCGTGAGACTATCGTGCCGTGCATGGTCGACGGACCGAAAGATGATCTCCATCTCCGTCGGGCCCGTATTCAGCGGCTGCGCGTGAGTCTCAAACTTCAAGACTATAACCCCAAACGCGATTTCGCTGGCTGGGGCGGCGAGGACTTCCGGCAAATCAAGGGAATGCCAGGCTTCACGCATTATTCCGCATTGGCGCGCGTCGATCCCGATGCGCAAGCGATCTCCGCTCTCGACATCGACGGCGATGGCAAAATCGATCTCTGCCTGGTTGGCGCTAACAAGATCTCTTTACTCCTCAACGGCGGCGAGGCGCTGACGGAAATCAGTTTGCCGAATTCGTCGGGCTGTCGCGCGGCCGTCTGGGCTGACTACAACGGCGACGGCTTACCTGATCTCTTATTAGCTACTGCCACGGGACCACGGCTCTATACCAATCTCGGCAAAGGCAATTTCCGGGATGACAGCCATCTGCTGCCGAAGGAGCCGGGCTACAACGTCACCGCGGCGGCCTGGATCGATCAGGATGGCGACGGCAAGCCGGATATTCTCCTGGGCAACGGCTACCACGGCCTGCGGCTCTATCGCAACGCGGGCGCGCTTACCTCAAATGAGCCACCGCCGCTCGCGCTCGGTCACTGGTACTCTTGTGGTCCCTTTTCCAATCAAAATCAATCCGGATTCGACAAGGATTATGACCCGGAGAAGGGATTCGATCTCAAGGCGAAATTCAAAGGACGAGACAATCTCGACATCGGTTGGCAGGAAGGCAAATTCGTCGATGGCGAGGTCAACGGCCTCAACGGGCTTTTCAAGCCGGAACATCAGAGTTGGTCAGTCGTCTATCTCGCGCGCGAAATCGAGGTCAACAAAGAAACCGATTTGCCCATCTCGCTCGGCAGCGACGATACGCTGACGGTCTTCCTCAATGGCAAAAAGATTCACGCCGACAATTCTTATCGGGCCTGCGTGCCGGATCAGACATTACTCACGCTCAAGCTCAAGAAGGGCAAGAATCAACTGCTGCTCAAAGTCTGCCAGGGCGACGGTGAGTGGGCCTATTACTTCCGGGCCGACTCGAAAATTCCGCCGCGGATGACCTGGAAGTTCGAAGATGTCTCCGATCAGGTGGGTCTTGGGGTTAATGGCATCGGCAGCAACACCAAGGGCGACACTTTAACGGTTTGTGATGTGAACGGCGATGGCCGGGCTGATTTCCTTTATGGGGCCGGAACTGGTCTTCTCGTTCTGAATACACCCAAAGGATTTGTCGAAGCGCAAAACTCCGGCATTTCCTTCAAGCCGGGCAAGGTCGGCCCTGTGTTTGGCGACTACGATAGCGATGGCTTCCCGGACCTCTTCGTGCCGCAAGCGGACGGTTGCAAACTCTTCCGCAACGACGGTACGGGCCGTTTCGAGGACGTTACAGCGAAAGCCGGCTTGCTCGGTTTCAGGGGCCACTCCACTTCCGGCGCGTTCGGCGATGTGGATAACGATGGGCACCTCGACCTCGTGATCGGCTGTTTGCGCGGCTCTAATCGTTTCTTCCGAAATAAAGGCGACGGCACCTTTGAAGACGCCACCGAGTCGCTCGGCTTGCATCAGCGAATCTTCAACACGCAGGCTGTGTGCCTCGTCGATCTCAATAACGATGGCGTTCTTGACATGGTGTTCAATAACGAGGGCCAGGAATCGTGCGTCCTGTTGGGCAACAAGGAATTGGTGCGCAAAAAGACACCGGTCGCGCTAACCGTGGCTGGGAAGTCTGGCGTCGTCGGCAGCGTCGTCAAGGTACTCGATAAGGATGGCAAGACGGTCGGCACGCAGCAGGTTTCAGGCGGCGATGGCCGCGGCGGACAGTCGGCGCCGATGGCGCGCTTCGCGCTGGTTCCAGGCAAATATCGTGTGGAAGTGGCGTTCACCGATGGGGTGCGACGTGCCAAGGAGATTACCGTCGTGCAGACGCCGTTTCGTGACGTGCTTGACGATGGGACGCCGAAAGCGAAATGAATTTGTATTCAAGAGCCGGGAGCGTCAGCGACTGGAGAAAATCCGCACATGTGTAATGTGCTCCGGTCGCTGACGCTACCGGCTCTTGAGCACGGGTAATAATTGGGAGATCTACTTCTTGATTCGCACCTTATCAATCACTCTGTTTTCGCTTGCTCTCACAATTGCTCCTGGTCGCTCGGACGAACCCTGGTCCACATTTCGCGGCAATTTGCAGCGAGCCGGCAATACGGATGGTCTTCCGGGCCCTGCGACGCCGCGCGTTCTCTGGTCGCTGCCTTCCGAGAACCATTTCATAGCCGCGCCTATGCCGGCAGATAGGAATCGCCTAATTGTGTCTGGTTTCGGCGGCTTCAACGTCACCGCCTTTTATTGTCTCGACACCGATCCCATGAGTGCCAAACGAATCGTCTGGAGCAAGGGGGCGGCGGCAATCAAGCTACCGACGGTCGGCTCGCCGGCGATAAGTGACGGCAAGCTCGTCTTCGGTGACGGGATGCATCAGAACAACGGCGGCTCGCTTTATTGTGTACGTCTCGAAGATGGCCTGCCGCTGTGGCAGCTTCCCTTGCCGGGCGAGTTGATTCACCTCGAAGGGGCGCCGACGATTGCTGGCGGCAAGGTCTACATCGGCGGCGGCGCGGCGGGCGTTCTGTGCGTCGATATGAACCGCGTCACCCTCGACGGCAAGGAAATGACGCTCGTGGAGATCCAAAAACTCCTCGATAAGAAATGGGACGAGCTCCAGGCGAAATATGAGGATGAGAAAAAGAAAGATCCGATGTTCGCGGTGCCGCCGCGCCGCGAGGATCTGCCGCGACCCGCACCGGTAGTCCTGTGGCAAACGGGCAAAGAGAAATGGCACGTCGATGCGCCGGTCGCTCTCAGCGGCGACGCCGTTCTCGTCGCATCGGCGTTTCTGGATAAGGAAAAGGTGGGCGATCGCGCGCTCCTGTGCTTGGATGCCAAGACGGGGAACGTGAAGTGGCGCGCCCCGCTCAAGTTCAATCCCTGGGGCGGACCGGCGGTTTCGGGCAAGACGATTGTGCTCGGCGGCAGTACCGCCAATTACGATCCGAAAGGTCTCAAAGGGGCCAAGGGCGATATTTCCGCTTTCGACTTGGCCGATGGCAAACCAATCTGCGCAAAGAAGTGCCGGGTGGAATCCTCGGCTCCGTCGCGCTCGACGAGCGATGCCGCGATAGCCACGGCGACCGATGGCAAGGTCCGGGCGTTCGAGTTGGCAAGCGGTGAGCGTCGCTGGGTCTACGACGCGACAAACCCGGTATTCGCCCCGGTAGCCCTGTCAAAAGAAGTTGCATACGCGGCCGATCTCAAAGGCGTCGTCCATGCGATCAGCTTGGCGGACGGCACGGCGAAATGGACCTTTAACATGGTAGGCGATCCGGCGGTTAAAGCGCCAGGAATGGTCTACGGCGGCCCAGTTTTGCACGGCGGGAAGCTCTACCTGGCCACATGCAATCTAGAGACACGGGCCGCAACCGCGGTCATCTGTATCGGTGAGAAATAACGGCCCCAGAACGGAGATAGAGAGATCATGCCTCGAATTAAGCTTATTGTCCTGACGTCGGTGCTTGTCGCGCTGAGCGGGTTCATGGCGATCGCGGCCGACAAGGATCAGCCAGGCATTGTCGTCGACAAAGCCAAACGAACCATAACGATCGACGCGAAAGTGGCGCCGCGCAAGATCGATGATCCGCGCTTCAAGGAGATTTATCCGATTGAGGTCGTCGCTTGCTGGGGTTTTCCCAAGGGCGAAAAGTCGCATGAAACCGTTGTTACGATCGCCATAAAGCCGAGCCTGTTCATAAGGCGCTCGAGGACCTCGGCTTAAAGGCCGGAAGGCCCGCGTTCGGCGAGGACAAAGACCACCCCGCCGGCGAAGGGCCGAAGGTCAATATCTTTATCGAGGTTCCGACTGAAGACGGCGGCACGAAAAAGGTGGCGATAGAAAAAATCCTGGTAGATAAAAAGACGCTAAAGCCGATCGGAAAAGTCGATTGGCGCTTTACTGGCTCGGCCATGCGGCAGCCCGACCCAAACAAACCGGATATGGTCTACGCCGCCGACCTGAGCGGCACTTTGATCGCGATCTTCCCCGTGACGGACAAGACCGTGTTTCAAACGAACATGACCATGAAAGAAGAGAAGTTTGTTAAGTTGGAGACGGACAAGAAGCTGTTGCCGAAGGAAGGGACGCCGGTAAAGTTGATTCTCGAAGTGGCGGGTAAGTAGCCGAGGCAAGTGCATTCGCGTGTGGTTGAAAATCTCTCGGAAAAGTTGCGTCCCCCTACCCAAGGTCGCGGACGCACCCTGGGTGGGAAAGGTAAAACTCTCCAGAAAGCCTTTGAAAGGAATGTCATGACAGGTCGACTTATATTCCCCGCTATTCTTTTTTTCGGCCTGTGCGCTGGTTGGTTACGCTGGCAATGATGCGCCCGTCGCCCAAAAAGCGGACATGAACGCGGGGCCGCGGCTTCGGGTTCCGTCGGTTGACGCCAATGTCGTACCACCGTTGCCTTTTTTGGCGAAGCCTATCGTCGACCGCGCGTCGCTTACGGATGCGACCGAGGAAATGTCGGCCAAGGTAGCGGTGGGAGCCCCCATGCCGCGGCGGACGACTCCGGCCCCTTTCGTGAAGATCGACCTGCCCGATCCGTTTGAGAATCGGAAGGCGATGCGCATCCCAGTGAATTTCCCGCCTGAGTCTACGGAACCGATGGCCGGGCCATTGAAACCCCTGAAGCCCTGACGAGCGGAATTAGTACAACTCCTCAAAAAGAAGGGGAACATTCACTAGCCCAAAGCGTGCGCTTGGGGCTAGTGTGAGATGGGCCCTTATATCTGGGAAGTAGTATTAAGAGGGGTCGGAAAGCAGTAGATGGACCGGCCCCGAAATAACCCCTTGTGTGCCTTACTTTCTTTCTCGAAAGCATGACGGCCGGCGCTGGGGGGTACCACACGCAAATGTTGGCGCGACGGTCGAGGCCGCAGCGCAACATCAACACTATCAATTGGTTGTGTTAGCCGACCGTCGCGCCAAGGCAATGTGCTTTTTTGGCGCGACGGTCGGCATACAATGTTCCGCGCGGAACAAAGGGTGGCTAGGACGGTGTTATGCCTCAAGTCAATTCGGCTCCTCGGAAGGCTTCCGAATTGGGTGCCAGTCAAGCGGGATGGGAAACAGATAAGTTGGTCATCTTGATATGGCGAGCCTGTCGGGTTCGCGAAGACTCCAAACGAGTGTGACGATGGATCATTTATGGGCGCCGTGGCGGATGCCGTTTATCACAAAGGTGAAGGGCCCAAATCCGGGAAACGATTGCTTTCTGTGCCGTGGTCTGGGCGAAACCGATGATCGCACCAACCTCATAGCCTGGCGCCGCCCGCACTGCGTCGTGGTGCTCAATCGCTATCCCTACAACAACGGCCATCTCCTCATTGCGCCTCTCGCACACAAGGCCAACCTGGAAGACCTTAGCGTCGAAGAGGGGCTGGAGATTTTTGACACGATCCGACACCTCGTTTCGGCTCTTCAAGGATTAATCAAACCACACGGCTTCAACATCGGCCTAAATCTCGGCGCCGCCGCAGGCGCTGGTTTGCCCGGTCACCTGCACTGGCACATCGTTCCACGCTGGAACGGCGACACGAATTTCATGTCCGCCATCGCCGACACCCACGTCATTTCGCAATCGCTCGAAGCGCTCTACGACCTGCTGACGCCCGAACTTCAAAAGGCTTAGACAAGAAGCCGACGACAAGACCGACGGAAATAGCCATAATGGGTCAAGAACCGCTGTATTGGCGATCCGGGAGCGTCAGCTCCTGGAGAAAGTCTGAGCGAATGTAATGCCCTCCGGGAGCTGACGATCCCGGCTCGCCATTGCAATATCTACCCCCCGAGGACATTTCATGGCGGTGGATGACCCGCTGTTCGGCCCCGCTGATGCGCTACGCCTCGAAGATGACAATCTCGCTCCTTTTGCGATGCATACCCGGCTGAGCCGGGGACGGCGGCGACCGGAAACGGAACATCCGCTCCGGACGCCTTACCAGCGCGACCGCGATCGGATCGTCCACTCGACCGCGTTTCGGCGACTCATGCACAAGACACAGGTGCTCGTCACTCAGACCAACGACCATCATCGAACGCGGCTCACGCACACCCTCGAAGTGGCTCAAATCAGCCGCACCATCGCGCGCAGTCTTCGGTTGAACGAGGATCTTACCGAGGCGATCGCGCTCTCACACGACTTGGGGCATCCGCCTTTTGGCCATGCTGGCGAGCGGCGCTCGATGAGTGTATGAAAGTTTTCGGCGGCTTTGAACATAATTTGCACGCCTTGCGGATCGCCGAAGTCCTGGAGTACCCGTATCCCGATTTTCCTGGGCTGAATCTGTCGTCGGAAGTGTTGGAGGCGATGGCCCACCACAGCAAGCGGCGGGATGTAGCCGAGATTGCCGACTTTATTATCGTTGGGCAGCCGTTGTTGGAAGCGCGTGTCGTCGATGCGGCCGATAGCCTCGCCTACAACGCTCATGACATTGACGACGCCCTGGGCCTGGAGTTGATAACGCCCCACGACCTAAACGAAGTGCCGTTTTGGCGAGCCGTGCGCCAGCAAGTCCACGAGCGGCACGGCGAGCTGCGTTCAGAACAATTGCGGCCTACGATGGTTCGCACGCTGGTCAATTGGCAAGTAGAAGATTTACTGAGGCACTCACAAGCTCAACTTCGGCAGCATCGAATTGCCAGCCTTGACGATGTTCGTCATTGCGATGCGGAATTGATTGGCCCAGGGGCCGAGGTGCAAGAATTGAAAGCGGACCTGGAAGACTTCCTGTTGCGACGTGTCTACCGGCATTCACGCGTTCAGCGAATGGCTGTGAAGGGGGTGCGCATCGTGACGCAGTTGTTCGCCGAATTCTGTCGCATGCCGCAGCTGCTGCCGGAACGCTATTCGCGCAAGACTCAAGAATTAGGTGTGGAGCGCACGGTATGCGATTACCTTGCCGGCATGACGGATCGCTACGCCCAAGATGAGTATCTCCGCCTGTTCCAGCCTTTCAGTATCATATAAAGTATTTATTGTTCCATACCTCGCGCTTTGGCGTTGATTTCCGCCGGCGTGAATCCCACCGTTCGTCTCTCCCGGCGAATTCGACACGGAGTTTGTCTCGTGTTCAATCCCTTCCGACCTCTTTCCCGATGGTTCACCAAATCCGATCAACCGAATATGTCATCGTCACGAGTTTTGTTATGGCTCGTGCGAGGCATCTTTGGAGCCATCTTGATCGGCCTGGCAATCAAGGCCTTTTATCATTTCAATGGCCCCGATGATTCGCCGAATGGCGAGACTTTCAAAGCCTGGACTGCGTTTTTCGTCATTCTGGGTAGTGGCCTCACGATTGTGCTGCTCGACGTTTGGGTCCGCAACAAGCAGATCACCACGATCTCGGCCATCTATTTCGGCATGTTGCTTGGGCTGCTTTTGGGTCAGATTCTTTCCTACGCGCTTGACCCATTCTTGTTCAACGGTCCCGACAAGGGCAACGACCCGCTGCGCAAGGGGGTGACCTTGCTCCTAACCGTGGTTTGCTGTTATATCTCGATTTCGACTCTGCTGCAGACTAAGGATGAATTCCGATTCATCATCCCTTATGTCGAGTTTTCCAAGCAGATCAAGGGGGCCAGGCCGCTGGTTCTCGATACGAGCGTCATCATTGATGGCCGCATCGCCGACATTTGCGAGACGCGCTTCATCGATACCAAGCTGATCGTGCCGCGCTTCGTGCTCCAAGAGCTTCAGAACGTGGCCGATAGCTCCGATAAGCTGAAACGCAATCGCGGACGGCGTGGTTTGGACATGCTGAAGAGGATGCAGGGGAATCCGAAAATCGAGCTGGTGATGCACGAAGGCAATATGGCCGAACTGCGCGACATACAAAAGGTAGATGAACGTCTCGTGGTCATGGCCAAGGCTCTCGGCGCTCGCGTCGTCACCAACGATTACAATCTAAATAAGATAGCTCAGTTGCAGGGCGTCGAAGTTATCAATCTCAACGAGCTGGCCAACTCGCTGAAATCAGTCGCACTGCCAGGTGAAACGATGCTGGTGCGGCTGGTAAAAGCCGGCGACCAGATCGGCCAGGGCGTCGGTTACCTGGAAGACGGCACGATGGTCGTCGTCGAGCAAGGAAGGTCATGGATCGGTCAGGAAGTTCTAATTACGGTGACCAGCGTATTGCAAACGCCCGCGGGCCGGATGATCTTCGGCCGGCATGAGCCGAAATCCGGCTCCGGCTCGTCGGCTACGCACCCAATCGTTTCCGCCTCAGCCGCTGGCGGGGGGCACGACTAAGCGGGATGCGGAACAATGTCTGTCCACAAGGAGCGCAAGGATGCCTTCTCAATTTCGATTTGCCGGATTAGCGCTATTGCTTTTTATCTTCGCCGCGGCGCTAAACGCCCAGACGAACGCGCCTGCAAAGACGCCGCCGAAGAAGGGTGCTAGCGATATTGAACTCGTCGAGCGCTTGCTCGCCGCTCGGAAGGAATATCAGTCGACCCTGGAATCGCTGCGGGCCCAGTATATCTCCAATGGCGACATCGAGCACGCTCGCTGGGCAGAAGAAGAACTACTCCAGTATCACCGCATACCCAAGCAAGCTTATCGGCTCGAACTCGACGTGCCGCCGCCGACGCTGAAGGGGGAACAAAACATTCCCGAGGCCAATCAACTTTACATCCGCGCGATGACGTTCAAAGACAAAACAAGCTGGGGCACCGATTACATCGACAATCAACGCCGTGCCGAGATTTTGCTTCAGCAGATCCTCACGAACTATCCGCAAAGTAACAAGATCGACGATACCGCCTATCAATTGGGCGATCTCTATGAGGGCAAGGCTTACCGTCAGTACGAGCGCGCCGCCGCCTATTTTGAAAGATGTTTTCAATGGGATCCCAAGACCCACACCGACGCCCGCCTGTGCGCCGCCCGGCTCTATGAGCGCTATCTGAATGAGCGAACCAAGGCGATTCAGATCTATACCGAGATTACCAAGACCGAAACCGATCCAAAGCATATCGACGAAGCGAATCGGCGCCTGGCGGAGTTGCAGACGAAAAAGTGAGATCCGAGACGTTTGGACACGCTCATGTCTGCCCCGAAGTTTGTTCTTCGTTCATGATCTCTTGCGCCACCGCCGCCTCCGGCGTCTCCGGCTGCGGCGGGCGTAGCTCGCGCAATCGCAGCAGTTTCGGCGAGTGTAACATCACCAACAAAACGACCACGATCGTGCCGATGCCGCCGCCGACGGCGGAGACGACCGGGCCAAAGAGCCAGGCAGTGTAACCCGACTCGACCTCGCCCAGCTCGTTGGACGAACTGATGAAGACCGTGCTTACCGCTGCCACTCGGCCGCGCATGTCGTCCGGCGTCAAAATCTGCATCAGTGTGCCGCGCACCACGACGCTGATATTGTCGAGTCCGCCGATCACGGCCAGCATCGCCAGAGACAAATACACATTGGTCGACAAGCCGAAGACGATCGTTGCCAAACCGAACCCAGCCACGGCGGCCAGAAGCGTCGGCCCAGCGCGTCGCAACGGCGGCCGATGAGCCAGAATTAAGCCCATCACCACGGCTCCCGCCGCCGGCGCGGCCCGCATCAGCCCGAACCAAATGTTATCAACCTTTAGAATCTCTTTTGTGTATATCGGCAGGAGCGCTGTCACTCCGCCCAAGAGCACGGCGAACAGGTCCAGGGTAATCGCCGCGAGGAGCAGATCCGTGTTCCATACGAAACGGACGCCCGCGAGAAGTGTGCCGAGCGTTCGCGGCTGTATGAGCCGTGCCGTTGTGCGCGGTCGAATCGGGCTCAGCAACAGAAAATAGGTCAAAGCGCATAGAGCCGTCAAGCAATAAGCAAGTACGTAGAATAGCGGGGAGAATTTCGCCGTCAGGAAAATTAACAAGCCGCCGAGCGCTGGGCCCGAGACATTGGCGAGTTGCCAGCCACTGCTGTTCCAGGTCACGGCGTTGCCGAGATGTTCGGCGGGCACGACTTGCGAAACGAGCGCCGTCCGCGCCGCGCGCTCAGCGATCTGCCTATTCCGGCCAACACCAGACAAACATAATAAAGAGGCAGCGGTCCATGAAACAGCGATAAAGTCGCCAGCCCGAGCGACGACAGGATCATGATCCCTTGAGAAAACTGGAGGAGGTGCTTGCGGTTATGTCGATCGGCCAGTTGGCCGGCGGGCAGGGCGAGTAGCAGGATCGGTAAAAACTGAGCCAGGCCGATAAAAGCCAGGCCGAGGGCCGCCCCAATGTCCGGATATGAGGTGAGCCAGGCCTCGTAGATTTCCCAGGAAACTACGGTGTTTTGCATCGTCGAGCCGACGCTCGTCAGCACGCCGCCCGAGAGAAGAAAGCAATAATCGCGATATCGAAGTGCGGCATAAGGATCATGATCGGACGGCATGGCCTACTCGTCGGTGTGCGGGGAGAATCGTTGCGGCTGGTTCGATGGAAATCGTATACTCATCCTACGGACGGTCGGCGGCGTTTCCCATGCCAGCGGACTGCATTCCAAGCGGCATGATTTTCAGAAATGTTTAGGCGCGAGCCGTTAGGCGAGCGCTGTGCGATAGCGCTTTTTCAAAGAGCGGTATCCAATAGCGCTCGCCTGTCGGCTCGCGGCCAAACGAATGAGTATCCCCCGGAGTATCACGCATGCGCCGTCTCGACGCTGTTTTCCTCTCCTTATTGTTCGTAAGCGCCTTTCTCCTACATTCCTTCGCCGACGAACCAGCCGCGGACAAACCGATCGCTTACAAAGGCGCTCGCATTCTCACTGCCGCGGGTAAGCCGATCGACAAGGGCGTTCTCATCATTCAGAAGGGGAAAATTGTCGCCGTCGGCGGCGAAGAAACGACGATTCCCGCCGATGCAACTGTGGTCGATCTCGCGGGGACGACGATCATACCGGGTCTCGTGGATACCCATTCGCATGTTGGTATCTTCTCACGTCCGCAGGTGCAGGCCAACGCTGACGGCAACGAAGGCAGCGGGCCGGTGCAGTCGTCGCTGCGGGCGATCGACGCGATCACGCCGGATGATCCCGGCATTCGCATGGCTCTCGCGGGCGGGATTACAACCGCGAACATCATGCCAGGCTCAGGCAATGTCATCGGCGGGCAGACGCTTTATGTCAAGCTTCGCGGCCACACCATCGAAGCAATGCGACTGACGCCGGGCGAGGTCCTCGGCGGCCTGAAGATGGCGAATGGCGAGAATCCCAAGGGTTTCAACTTCACGTGCGCCAAGACGGCGCCGGCGACGCGCATGAAGCTGGCCGCGCTGCAACGCGAGCAATTCGTCAAGGCACGCGAGTATCAAAAACTATGGACGGCCCATCGTGAAAAGGCGAAATCCGACAAGAACGCGACATCGCCGGACGTCGATTTGGCTCTGGAGCCGCTCGTCGAAGTTTTGGAGCGGAAGCGGACGGTCCATTTCCATAGCCATCGCGCCGACGACCTGATGACGGCGATGCGTCTCGCCGATGAGTTCAACTTCGAGCTGGTCTTGCAGCATTGCACCGAGGGCTATCGCATCGTCGAGGAGATCGCCAAGCGGAAAGTTCCGGTGTCGCTGACGCTGCTCGATAGCCCCGGCGGCAAACCGGAGGCGACGGGCTTGCTCGAAGAAAACGCCGCTGTCTTGGAGAAGGCCGGGGTCAAGGTGGCGATCAACACCGACGACTTTATCACCGAATCGCGGTTCTTCCTGCGAACCGGGGCCATCGCCATGCGCGGCGGCATGTCGGCGGAATCTGCGCTCAAGGCGTTGACCATTCATGGTGCCGAGATGATGCACCTCGCGGATCGGGTCGGTTCCCTGGAGAAGGGTAAGGACGCCGATTTCGTCGTGCTCTCGGGGGAGCCGTTCAGCGTTTATACGCATGTTTTGGAAACGTATATCGACGGCAAACGTGTCTTCGATCGGAGCAAGCAAAAGGATTGGAGCTACCAAACCGGCGGTTTCGCTCTGGCCGACGAGAAGCGCCTGCCAAAAATGCCAACGGATGAGAAAGCGCTCGCCGTCGCTTCGATGCCGCAACAACGAGGCGCCGAGGCCAAATTTGAAGGGTCACCCAAGGAATATTACATTCTCGTTGGCCGGCTCCATACCGTCGGCAAGGGCACGATCGATGGCGGCGTCATACGCGTAAAGGACGGCAAGATTGCCGAGATCGCCAAGCGCGATGACCCGGCATTTAAGATGAATCCGGAACTGCCTTATCTGCGCGCCGCCGATGCCACGCCCGGCTTGATCGACGCCCACACCGTCGTTGGCCTGTCTGGCGCGTTCAACATCAGCGCCGACCAAGACCAAGATGAAGGCAGCGACCCGAATCAAGCCGATTTGCGCGTGGTCGATGGCTTTAATCCGAACGAGCCGTTGTTGGAGTTTCTCCGTCAACAAGGCGTGACTACGATTCACGCCGTTCCGGGCCGCCACAATGTCATCGCCGGGCAAACCGGCATCTTCCGCACCTCGGGCACAACTGTGGATAAGATGACGCTGCGCTTCCCTGCCGGTCTCCTCGTGAACCTCGGCGAAGTACCCAAAGCGGCCTACACGAACAAGCTGCCGACGACCCGCATGGGAACCGCGAGCCTGATTCGCACAGCTTTTGCCCAAGCTCAAAGCCAACTACACAAACGCGACGCCGCCAAGGGGACCGACAAGCAACCTGCCGCCAACGCCAAGCTCGACGCGCTGGGCCTCGCGCTCGACGGCAAAATGCCGGTCATCTTCTCCGCCCACCGAGCCGACGACCTGACCACGGCCCTACGCCTCGCCAAGGAGTTCAAGCTCAAAGCCCGCCTCGACATGGCCACCGAAGGCTACCTGATCGCCGACGAACTCGTCGCCGCCAAAGTGCCCGTCGTCGTCCATCCGACCATGCAACGCGCGGGCGGCACGATGGAGACTTACAATAGTTCGCTCTGCAACGCGATGGTTCTCGCCGATAAGAAGATCCCCCTCGCCATCGGCACTGGCTTCGAGGGCTACGTACCCAAGACCCGGCTCGTGCGCGATGAGGCCGCCCAGGCGATGGTCAACGGGCTAGGCCGCGACCGCGCCCTAGCGTCGATCACCCTCGACGCAGCCAAGATCCTCGGCATCGCCGACACCCGCGGCAGCCTCGAAGTCGGCAAAGTAGCCGACATCGTCCTCTACGACGGCGACCCCTTCGAGAATGTGTCGCACGTAACAATGACAATACAAGAGGGACGAGTTGTCTATGATCGCGCCGACTATCTCAAATTGCCCTTAGCCCGCCGCGCCCTGCCGGTAAGCGGCGACACAGGCGGCGTGGGTTGCTGTTTGGGCTGGTAGATTTGGGGGTAACGGTCGAATCGACACCGCCATCAATTATGAGAATTCGCCGAAAATTCGTTGCATTCGACCCCTCCAAAAACCCCTCGAACGAATTCATGGATTCTTCACAAATTGCAACTGGTTGATAAATAGACAGTTACAGTCGTGGCGGCACGTTTCAAACGTGCCGAATCGCCTGCTCCTGTTGTGGCAAGGTCTCCCGAACTTGCCACCCTAATGTTCCGTGTTGTGGCAAGGTCGGAGACCACCCGCCCCGACCGAAGGTCTCCGAGAACCGTGTCGTCACCGAGTGACGGCCGTCACGGGCACATTGACCTGCTGTTTCCCTTTGGAATTTTACAACACGGCCGAATTCCCTGCCCATGCTTGCGTCGTCGTATGAAACTATTGCGCCGCCCAGACTAAATTTAGGGGTGGCACAGACATTCCTGTCTGTGCGGAAGCCGACGAATGTGCCTTTTGCTGCACCGACAGGAATGTCTGTGCCACCCCTAAATTTAGTCTGGACGGGGCACTACACGCAGTTGGATCGCGGTCAAAGTCTCAGGCCAAGATTCAAGCACGACGCTGATTCCGGCCGTGAAATGTCCCTCAGTAGTTTCCAGGCTGCCAGTTCTAAGACCGTCGCGCCAAAACATCACGCCGGTACCCCTCCCAACAGGTTAGGCAAAATCAAATTCCTCGGGGGGTTGCACCAGAAGCCCACGACAAACTCTGTTAAGATAGTCACCGTGCGATGTTTCCGATCCAACCCGGAGATTCTCATGTCGGTCGCGCCCCAAACGCTTCGCCTGGTCTGCCCGCACGACTGCCCGGATACGTGCAGCATGAGTGTCACCGTACGCGACGGTAAGGCGATCGATCTGCGCGGCGACACGAAGCATCCATTTACGCGCGGATTCCTCTGTTCCAAGGTCGCCCGCTATCTTGATCGCGTTTATCACAGCGAGCGTCTGCTCCATCCGCTGCGCCGGACCGGACCCAAGGGGAGCGGAGCATTCGAGCGGATTTCTTGGGACGAGGCTAGTGACATCATCGTGGCGAAATTTCGCTCGGTTATCAACTCACCCGTTGGGCCGCAAGCGATCCTGCCCTATAGCTACGCCGGCACAATGGGACAGCTTCAGGGCAACAGTCTGGATCGGCGTTTCTTTCATGCGCTCGGCGTCTCCTTGCTCGATCGCACCATCTGCGCCTCCGCTGGCTCCGCAGGCTGCGACATCACCCTCGGAACGTGCGCGGTTACCGATCCGGAATCGATCGTTCACTCACGCTACATCCTCAATTGGGGTAGCAATACCAGCGTCACCAATTCGCACCTCTGGTCGCTCATGATCCAGGCGCGGAAGCGCGGCGCGAAAATCGTGACGATCGATCCATTCCGTAGCCGCACCGCGGAACGCAGCGACTGGTGGATCGCTCCGCGCCCCGGCACCGACGCAGCGCCTGGCGCTCGGGATGATGCACATCCTTTGGCGCGACGGCCTGCAAGACGACGATTATCTCGATCGCTATTGTCTCGGAACGGAAGCCCTGCGCGAGCGCGTGCATCAGGAATATGGCCCAGCGCGGGTCGCGGAAATCTGCGGGCTTGAGATCGCGGAAATTGAAAAGTTGACCCACGAATACGCGGCTTCACGGCCAGCGCTGATTCGCCTGAATTACGGCCTGCAACGGCACGGCGGCGGCGGCATGGCGGTGCGGACGATTGTCTGCTTACCCGCTATCGTCGGCTCGTGGCGCGAAGTCGGCGGCGGTGCTTTGCTAAGCACGAGCAAGCTCTATCCCTTCGCCAACACCAGCCGACTCGAACGGCCGGACCTCATTCCACCCGGCACGCGCACCATCAACATGGTCCAACTTGCCGAGGCCCTGCACGGGGAGTTACCAGGGCCGCCCGTGCGAGCGTTGTTTGTTTACAATTCCAACCCGGCCGCCGTATGCCCAGACCAGAGCCGTGTACTCGATGGGCTGCGGCGCGAAGATCTGTTCACCGTCGTTCACGACCAATTCCAGACAGATACGGCGAATTACGCCGACATTGTCCTGCCGGCGACGACGCAACTCGAGCATTTCGATATCCACGGCTCCTATGGCCATCTCTATGTGCAACTGAATGAGCCAGCCATCGCCCCGCTGGGAGAGGCGAAGTGCAACACTGATGTCTTTCGGCTGCTTGCAAGAAAGATGGGATTGGACGCCCGGCTCTTCGAAGTCTCTGACGAGGATTTGGCACGCGTCGCGCTCGAGCCGCCGGCGCCCGCGAGCAAATTTCCGCCTGTTCGGGGTCATAATGGCATCACGATCGAACGGCTCCGCAGGGAGGGGCCCGTTCGCCTCAATGTGCCCAAAGATTACACCCCCTTCGCCGAAGGTGGCTTCAATACGCCATCAGGTAAATGTGAATTCTATAGCGCCCGCCTCGCCGAACGGGGATTGGATCCGCTGCCCACATGGACGCCGCCTCACGAAGATCCACGCATCCGACTCGACCTGTCCGCCCGCTTTCCTTTGCAATTGTTGACACCGCCGGAAACAACATTCTTGAACTCGACGTTCGTCAATGTAAAGGCATTACGAGACGCGACGTCCGGAGAGCCAATAGCTCAATTACACCCCGATGACGCCGCGGAACGAGAGATAACCGCCGGCATGAGCGTCCGGTTGTTCAACGATCGAGGGAGCTTCTTAGCACGTGCCGCCGTCGGCCCGACCGTTCGGCCGGGCGTCGTGGTGTGCCAAGGATTATGGTGGGCAAAATACGTGGTAGACAAAGTGAACTGTAACACGACTACGAGCACCGCTCTTACCGATTTCGGCGCGGCGCAACGTTCTTCGACAACTTGGTTGAAGTCGAGGCGGCAACAATTTAAGCTGCTATGGGTTTTACTCACAAGCCCCAAGCGCGAGCGCGCGGTCAAGTTTGTGAACCCGTCGCTTGAGCTCCGGGCTGGTATGTTTGCGCCAAAATCTCACGCAACCGAATCTGATGCGGCCCCAGTTTGCCGCCGTAGTTGCCCGCCGTAATCTTTACGATCCCCGGACGACACGCGGCCGCTATTCCGGCAGCCATCGCGGCCTCGACGGATTTCAGGTCTATTCCGTCCAGCACAATTTCGTACACCGCATTAACGCCTGACGGTAACTCCGTCCCGACAATACCGCGAACGCTCGGGCAATACGCTTCATTGGTGCTGGCTTTGAGTTTTTTGTATCGGCTGCCGACTTTGCTCCCGCTCCTAACGACGCCGCCGGGGAAGGGGAGGATGACTCCAGGAACAGCGCAAATCGCCGCGACCGCGGCCTCGGCAGCTGCGAGAGCTGACACCTGGCTGTCACCAAGTATAATAAAATTGCCCCCGGCCACACCCTTAATCGTTCCAAAATAATCTTCGCAGACGAATTCGCCGTCCATCGTCGGCAGACGCCAATACCGACGGCCGGCGAGCTGCTTGCTGCTCTGCCAGCCATCGCCGAAGTAACGCAGGTTGCCGCCGATGCGAATTGCTTTTTCCATTAAGAGCGGTAGGCCGTTGTAACACGCTGTTGTAGGGCAAGTGAGGACACATTGAGCTACGCGGCCGACAGCCGCTTTTTGCAGCGCGTCGCGGTTAAAGGCGAAGAGCAACACGGAAACTCCCGGGTCGACCATCCGGCGTCTCTTCCGGAGCAAGCTCCCGCTCAATGCCGGCTTCGGCGTCGCAGCCGATCACGGAGGATGCGTAACCTGTCGCCGTCGTCGCCGCGATTCGCGCCCACTCGGCCGTGGCCGCCGTAATAATGAGCCGCGCCGCCGACATCGGAAAAGCTTCGGCGAATGTATCTTCGATTGTGGGTTCTTTGCTATTTTTCAACGCAATTCCCCGAGTTGTAAGCGGCTCGGAATCGATTGTGCTCCATCATGGCTGAGGGAAATGATGGATTTTGGTGCGCAGCCCGACAAGATCGACAGTGCCGGCACCTGGGTCGACTAGAAGCGTATGGTACGAGTTATTATTTGAGCTATTATCTCGACTGATGCAGATCTTTCCCGTGCGCTTATCGAGCGTGCGAATTGTCGAAATCATACGCTGATTCGAACCGGCGTTATTTTGTACATACGCTATTGAGCTACAAAGAATAACCGGCAGTTCCTCGAAACGCGTCAGGAGAATGGCTTGATTCGGCATCGCTTTGAACCACCGGAGACCGCCGTTGGTTCGGTCGAAGGCATAAATGCGGCCATTGAAACTCTTTGCAAACCCCAAATTAGGTTCAAAGTCGTCGAATGGGCCATTGACAACTTTCATTTCCGGCCGGTTCTTCTCCTCGAACATAACATAAAATTGAGAGCGATCCGCCATCAAGAAGCCACCGCGTATTTTGTCGCGGTAGTCTTGCCCGACTACAAATTTCGCAATTTCACGCCGTTGCCGCAGATCGAGCACGACCCCGTTGCCGTCGGGAGTTATGACTCCAAAGTAGCGCGCGTCCGGGCTGGGTAGGCAAATCGATTTGGCCGGAAAATGTCCGGCGAGCAGGTCCTTCCCCGACTCGATCTCCGACAAACGAAGGAATAAGTCATTCGCGCCGCGGTCGATCCAGAGGAGCTTATCTCCCAAAAAAACTTGCCGCGCCTCGAACGCTTCCGCGCTTAGTCCAATTGGAACGGCGGCACCATCCGCCGCACGAAATCCTGCGCAGTGTTCGCACGGAACCATCGGCTTCAAAGGCAACGACATAGATCGATTGTTCGTTGCTAAAAAGGGAATATGAGCCGGTAAGGCCGCCGCGAACCCAACGCGGCCGGCCAGTGAGCAGATCCAACGCCGTGAGGCCGTCGCGTGTTTGAATGTAGACGCCTGTTTGTTGGACAAAAATTCGAGTCGGCTTTCCCGGAGCATTGAACTCCTCGACGTTGACGCTCCACAGAAGACGACGTTGTATCAGATCCACACCACTGAGAAATGATCCGGTGAGAATAATCGCGATCGGCCCCTGCAACGAATAATAGGGGGTGTCGTTCTGAGGCACATTTCGCGATGCCGCTCCGATTGGCACGGCTATGCTCCAAGTATCCGCCGGTCGATCCCCGGCCACCATCAGACTTCCCGACGTGATATTCATTGTCAGCTGCAACCGTCGCGTCGACGGCAGCGCCGCTGGCTTGAGTCGCGGCGTCTCTGGTTCGGTGGGCGACGTCGGCATTTCTAGAGCGAACATCCGTTCCTGCGGCCGCCACTCGGCATAGCCGGCGGGCAGTGGTGCAAAAGCGCATTGCGGATCTGGAACTGATCCATTTATTTGCACGGCCGCCATCGATCGCCCTTCCCATGCAGCCGTTGGCTCATGCAGAGCGCTGATGAGGCGCTTGTCTTGGCCCGCATCGCGGGCGGCGTCCGCACCCGATCGGCCCTCGGGCAATAGCACGTGGCCGAAGTCGCGTGCTATTGCTTGAAAGCGTTCCGCGGCATCCTCGGCCGCACCATATCGAGTGAGCAAGCACGCCTCGCCATAAACAGCGCGTGCGGATTGAGCCGGCGATGCCGCATGATGTTGCAGGTCAGCTAACGTTGCTAAAGCTTCGGCCACTCGGCCTGGTTGATAATTTCGTAACGGCTCCTCAGACAACCAGTGGCGTGCTTCGCGCACCCTGTCGCCGAGAGGATCTCGAACGCCGCCGAACAGATTTAGAAACGCCGCGACCCTTTCCGATTCGCCGGTATTGGAGGCATCGCGCCACTCTCGCTCCATGATCGCCGCTAGTTGACTTTGTTGTGTCGGAGTAGCGCGCGTGGCGAACTCTGCGATTCGGGCCTGCACCCAGATATCGGGCCGTGTTCGGTGGGAGGGATCGTCTGGAGAGGCCAGTAACTCACCAGCGGGCGTGTCGCGGAGTAGCTCACGATAGGCGGTTACGGCTTCTTCAACGCGACCCTGCCCGGCTCGACCGCGCGCGACGAGGATTTGCAAATACCGTTTACGCCGCGCTTGCTCCTTATGGTCCGTTATCTGGCACAGCGAGCGGTATTCTGCCAAATAAGGCTCAGCCGCGGGGAAGTCTGCGCTCAAGATATTGCGTCAGCGCATTGAACAAGCGCGAGCGATGACGCTCGTTTGATTTCAGCGTGGCATCGATTCCTTGCGCCGCCAGCAAATCGGCGACCGCGCCGGCGGCGTCGCCTTCATCAACGCGCAGCCGGCCGCGTTCTTCGAGCAGGCCGGAATCGCGCGGACTTTGCGCCAGCAGTTCGGTTAGCCGTTTCAATCGAGGCCCGACTTGCGGAAAAGCCGTCAACCGGGTGGCTGTCTGGGACCAAAGCCCGTCTTCATGAAACAGAAGGTTACCGAGCGTGTGACCTTGTCCCGTGATTCGCAAAGACGACAAAGGAGACTGCAAATGTAGAGCAAACAGTGTCCCGTTGCGTAGCGGCAGATAATAATACGCGCCACACGCAGCCCCCAGGCCCGCCGGCATTCCGGTCGCGTAAGTCCAGAGGGCGTGTCCGTCTTTGAGCGCGAGCGCTCGGCAGGCGTTCTGACCGACTAGGACGACGCGGTCGCCGAACGCGCCGGCCAAATAAACATCATCCTCACCTCGCCCGCTCTTCCACAAAAGGGCGCCGGTTTTCAGATCGAGACAGCGAACGTCGTCGCTATCCGGCGCGGTGACCACGACGCGGCCCTGACAACTCACGGCAGCGCCTCGCTTTCCAACCGGACGCATAAGAGCCGTTGTCAAAGGCCAGCGCGTTTTCCGGCGATGCGGCACGCGGCCGATCGCGATAGACGTGAGCCCATAGCAAATTCAGCGTCAAGCAATCGACGCCTACGATGACGCCAGCGCCGGTAGCGCAAACAAGAATCCCAGCGTCTTGCGTGAGATGTACGCCCTGAAGTCGGCGCGGCAAATCGTTGGCCAGCGGAAATCGCAACAAACCGGCCAATTTCTGCCGACGAACAAACTTCCCGTCGGTGCTCAAACAGACGAGCCAAAAATCGGCTCCCTTCTCCATCGCCACATAAAGGTGGCCACCGGTCGGTAAAGGCGGCCCTAGAAAATAGCCCTGCGTTAGCTCTCCAGCTCCTGCTTCGCCCTGCTCCCAGGCGACCTCTCCGGTGAACAAATCGATTGCGCGGAGGCGATTGAACTTCACGAGGTTGCGCAACGGCCCGAACATTGGTTTGGCGCCTGGCATCGTCATCTGCAAGAAATTCGGGTTCGGCGGTAGCGGCAGATCCTCCAGTTGATAAACGTAGCGCCCGTCGCAACTAAGTGTTCCCACGGCCAAGTTTTCGCAGAGCAACGCCGCGGCGTTTCGGCCCTGTGCTCCCGGCGTGAGATAGGAACTCAACCAATTCTGCAGTTGAACCGCTTTGCCGGGATCTTGCAAAAGCGTGTCGAGGGCAAGTGGCGACTCGACACGCCAAAGCTCGTGGCCGGTTGAAATGTCGAGCGCATGAACTCCCTGCGCGCTCCGGTAGAAAAGCCGGCCAGCACGCGCAATCGGCACGGAACCGGGAAGTAGCGGAGCCGAGGCCGACGTGCCGCGTAGCGCTCGCTGGAGAAATTCCCGCGACTTTTCTGACCCGGTCGTGTCCAGGTTCCAGCGCATTTCAAGAACAGGCACGTCACCATCTTCCGACGACGAGCGTCGGGCATCGCCGCGATAGAGCGAACCGCTAGGCCGGCTTAAGCCGTCGGGCCAGCGCTCAATCTCTTGTCGCAGATCGGCGAGAGTGAGCGTTCGCTTGTCCAAAACCAAGCCGGTCTTGGGCACCTTCGCTTCGAGCAGTTTCCACGCTGCATCTCGACTTTTAAGATCTCCTATAGCGCGAAAGGATAGCGCTGCCGCGTGTAAGGCGCGCGGCGACGGATTGGCCCCCGGCGTGGCAAGTAGCTTGCGAAAACAGAGCGAACTCAAATCCGCATCGCCCTGGTCGAGATGATAAAGGCCAAGTTGCTCCAGCGCTTCGATCCCCGCGGGAGTGAACCGATAACGGCGGACGAGTTCTTCGAGCGGCCTTAATTCATGCGTCGCCGCGCCACGTGCCCGGAGTTGCCGCGCGGCGACGTTCTGCGTGGCGCGGTAAAACTCGAGCCCCGCGTCCGGCATCTCGGACAACAATCGCTCCGCCTCGATTCGCAAGCTAATACGCGACTCCGCCACGCCGTCCTTGCCACCGACGGTGAATAACACATCGTCGGGAGCGTCGAGAATCGTCTGAAGTAACCGCACCGCTTCAGCCCAACGGCGTTCCTGAATATACTCGCGCGCGGCGTCGTACTTTTGTTTCAGGACAGGGTCTGAAGGAAGCTTCACGACTTCGCCCGTCAAGGCATTGGGCGAATCGGGTGAACCACCTGGAGTTTGATAGGCATTTGTTGCGGATAAAGTTATCCAAAGAAAGAACAGCGAAACCAGGACCAAGGCAGGCCAGAAGACTCGCATTGATCGGGCCATTGGCTTGGAGACTCCGTGAACTTCCCTAGTCCGCCGTCCAGACTAAATTTACGGGTGGCACAGACATTCCTGTCTGCGCGGGAACCGACGAATGTGCCTTTTGCCGCACAGACAGGAATGCCTGTGCCACCCGTAAATTTAGTCTAGACGGCGCACTAATCATCGAATGGTAGCTTGCTGTCGTCCGTTGGCTTCGATCTCAACCTTGGTGCCGGGGTCTTGATGGCCACGGCGGACATAGGCGAGAGCAATCGTGCCAAGCGAGGGCGACTTGACGCTGGACGTAACCCGCCCGATCTCCTTGCCGTCAAGAAATACGAGACTGCCGGGCGGCACTGGTTCGCCACTGAGCTTCAGGCCCACGAGTTTTCGATTGACCTGGCCACGGTCGCGGGCCATGACGATTGGTTCCTGACCCAGATAACACCCCTTCGCATAGCTGATTGCCTGGAGTTGCCTGCCTACCTCCGGGGCAAAGGTTGTCTCGTCGACGTCGATTTCAGCCGACGGCGTGCAAGCCTCGATACGCAAAATATCGTACACGTCCGGTCCCGCGAGGGCCGCTCCAGCACTTGCAAGATCCTGCAGGACCTCTTCAGAATGTGCGGCAGGGAAAAGAACGTCATATCCCGAGACGCCGAGTTCGTCGTTGCGACGTATCTGCACGGGAATACCGCGGATGTCGGCAATTATTAGACGCGACAAGGCCGGCACCGTTGCGCTATCCTTCAGGACCTGGCCCAAAATACGAGCCGCCTCCGGCCCCGCGATATGCAATTGGCTTAGCTCAGCGGTCCGATCCAGAAACTCGACTTGCTCGCTGATGAGATAATGATCGAGGTGTTTTAAGATCCTCTGTGTCGCTTCCGGCGCGGTTTCGATTCGCAGAACGGTTCCGGCCGCGTCCTCCGTTAAACAAGCTATTTTTACATACGCGACCACCTTCGCAGTCGCCGTCGTGAAAAACGCTTCGCACCACGATAACACCGGAAGATTGCGGACATCATTCGTGCAGAGGTTATGCAGAAAAAAACGCGCCTCGCGGCCAACGACGTCGATCTTGCCCTGAAGTGAACGATCGAAGACGACGCAGCCGGTTTTGGCGAGCGCATATTCTTCGTTCAGCGTTTCGGGACTTTGGCGGCTCTTGATCACGATGCTGGCACCTCCGCCTTCTTTTCGACCGCGGCCAAGGCTCGGTGAGCATCGTCAAGAAACAGTGCGTCGCCGCCGGCGAACAGCAGTCGTTGAACTTGGCTGACGTCGCTGAGCGGCGTCGCCCAAAGGTCCTCGACGACCTGCTGTTCCAGTCCACTGAGAAGATAGAGCCGAGCGTGAGCCGCGGCGCCCGCCCAGCGCATGGTGGCGACGCGCTCCAAACTCGGCTCGCGCCGCAGTTGCACGAGAGCCTTTTCCGGCTCGTCGACTCCGCGCAGAAAATCTATTTCCTTGCCCAGCGTGGGTATTCCACCCGCCAGCAAAACAATTCGTCCATCTTGTTGCACCACCCGAGCTGCACAAGCGGCGGCAGCGGCTAGATCGGCGAATGTGTGCCGGGCCGGATCGCCGCTAATTCCCGCTACAACGATTTGCGACGGTCGCGCCACAGATTGCCGCCAACGCCTATCGAGCAGCGCTCCGCTTCGTCGGTCGCCTCTGACGAACCGGCGACGATAGCCGCCAGGCGGTCGCCCGATCCTTCGATGACCTGCACAAAAAACGGCAAGCCCAGCAGCCAAGTCGCCTCGGCCGCCTCCTCGCGGATCGGCCACGGCTTGCGGCCAGGACCGGATAGCCGAATCTGGCTTTTGAGAGCGACCATCGTCTCCTCGTCGCTGAACGCAGGGAAAATCGTTCCCTGGGCGCCGCCATATCCCAGGAGAGGATCGTAGCGTCGCGCCGAAAGAATCACCGCCTGATCGGCGTCGACGAGCGTGCGATTGAGGTAAAGTCTTCGGCCTTGTTGGGACGTGGCGAGATAGCTCACCTTTTTCCGATCGCGCGGGTTATGAATCTCCAGTTCGATCTCTTCGAGTTCGTCGGGAAGGGCATCGAGCCAAGGCTGATTCGTGGATGACGGCGCGCAAAGTAGCGTAATATCGCGCGGCTGAACACCCGCCAGGACGATCTGCTCGAGCAATGGCACCAGCAGTTTGACCAGGTCGTGAAGCGTTTCATCGACGATGACGGTCACCCGATCGCCCGGCGTGACCACGCGATTCAGAGCGGGGAACAAATACGGTTGCTCGAGCGCGTTCAGCAAGGCGGCTACGGGTTCGAGGTTATCCGTTATCGATTCGAGTCGACCCAAAAGACGGCCGGCATCGACCTCGAATTCGGCTCGGTCCCTTCCATAATCGATAGCACGGCGCATAAGCTCTCTCCGCGCTCGCGGAATTAGGGCTACACAGTTCATTGTAATGGAAACCGATATCGACCGCTCTGCTCTTATCAAACTCTCATAACTGCCTTTTCACGGCCAGGGCCGCTGCCGCCTTTCGAGCGGCGCCCTCTATGCTGGCCTCCCAATCATTGTCTTCCGGCTTACCGGGAAAGAGAACGCCGCGCGAGCTATTTACTATGGCCCCAAGGCCGTCAGTGCCGAAGGCTGGACGAGCATCTTCGGCTGTTCCCCCTTGGCTGCCGAAACCCGGCACGAGGAAGACAACCTCGGGAAGCAATTTCCGCAGCGCAGCGATTTCAGCGGGATAAGTCGCACCGACGACGGCTCCAACATCCCCGAAGCCGCACTCGCCGAGATTCTCGCGCGACCACGCAGCTACAGCTTCGCCGACGTGCTGATAAAGCGGCTTACCGTCGCACACGAGGTCCTGAAACTGACCAGCCCCGGGGTTACTCGTCCGCACGAGAACGAAAACACCAGCGCCGCACCTCCGAGCGCTTTGAAGAAACGGCTCGACAGCATCGCGGCCGAGGTAGGGATTGATCGTTATCGCATCGGCATGCCAAACCGGAATTGTCTGGCCATCAATCGAAGTTCCCGCAAACGCGGCATCCGCATAGGCACTTGCGGTCGAAGCGATGTCGTTTCTCTTGGAATCGAGAATCGTCATTAGACCCAGATGCCGCGCCTTGGCCAGAACATGCTGAAGCACGACCATGCCGCGCGGCCCGCACATCTCGAAGAAGGCACTTTGTACTTTGATCACGCCTACAAGCGGCGCGACAATGTGGAGTACCCGAGTACAAAACTCTTCAAAAGCGCCCGCGACCTCGGCTAGGTCGTCGCCGCCGTATCGCCGTCGCAGCTCGATCGGAAGCTGCTCCCAGCGCGGATCCAGGCCGACGCAAAGGGCCGTCCCTTTTGCTCGCACCGCGGCAGCCAAACGATCGGCAAAATGCTTCATTTCAATTCCTCGAGTCACGCTGGCGAGACGGCCCCTGGCTTGTCCCACTTCCCGGAGGTATTCTACGAGAGCGAGGAAGCCTCGATCATTGGGGCAGAACGGCGGGGAAGAAGCCATGACGAAACAGGAAGAAGTCTTACAAGTCTATCGAGCCTTGGCGGAGTGGTATGAAAACCACGGCCAGCCCCAGATGCGCGACCGCTTTCTCGTCCTGGCCGCCGACGCCGCTCTGACCGCCAATCAAGCCCCGCTGGCGGAACGGCTCCGCAAGCGCTTGCTGCAGCGCAGCGCGCAGCATTTTCTAAGGCCCTACAACAGCATGGCCGAAGCCGTGCAAACGCAGGATGTTCAGTCCTATCTACGCAGCCTCAAACAGAACTACCCGCTCGATGCCGCACTCGATTTATTGCGCACCCTACACGAGCAAGCGGCGGAGTCGCCTGAAACGCAAATTGGAAACGGCGCCGCGCGCGAAGATTTGGACTCGGCCCCGCAGATCGATCTGGAAAAAACAGAGCCACTGGACGCGCCGCGTCCGACGATATGGCAGCGACCCCAACCGGCGACGCCGAAGGCAAATAACGCCGCCGCCTCTGTAAGTCCGAGACCAGCCACCAGGATGGAGCCGGGCAAGACGCCGCCCGACGCCGAACGCGGGCACCGAGCGCCCGTCCTGCCCCCGCGCCTCGCGCCTCCCGCCAAGGCGAAGCGTGTGGCACCGATCAAACGTCAATCGAGCCCAGAAACCGGCGAGACCGGCGGTTGGCTCTCGATCTGTTTGTTCGTCATCGTCGGCGCGACAGGGGTCGCGTTTGCCGTTTACGTGTTTGTGCGGCCATTCCTGGCGAATTAAGCCTTCATACTCCCGTCGGCCGCGTCGGTCATACCTCGACTACTTTTCGTTGGATTGCCCAGGTTATCCGTCGGCACTTTTTGCTGCGTGAATGCCGTGAAGTAAGCGGCCCACTCAGGCTGGCCCAAATCGATCAGCACCGCGCCGTCCTGCCAGATGTCGTTGTGATCGTTATGGTCGTCTTTACCATTGTTCAGAAAATCACCCGACGATCCTTGGTTCATGTGAATATCATGGACGCCCTTGTCGGGCGGCGTATAGGCTCGCCCAAAAACATACACGTCTGCCGCGCTCGTCTTGGCCCGAAGAAGAAGCCGTTTGAGCGTGGCGACCGGCTCCGGAATCTCGCTGCCATCCATCGGGTCGCTCGGCCGCCAGTGTCCCGTCTCCGCGAGAATATCAGAACGCAGAAAATCAAGCGCTGGCAGAGCGGAGGTGCCGGTCAAATCGTTGAAGCCAGCGCTTGCCGCCGCCAGAGTCGTGCGAATCGGATGGTGGTAATCGAAGACGAGCTTGAAGTTGAGCAGATCATCGGCGTCATTGGTGCCAACATTGATGGCCGTATCCCAATTCTCCGTGCCGCCGTTTTTCCCAGGCACGCTCAAGGTTGCATGCAGGTGATATTGCGTCTCCGTCTTGTGCCGACTCGCCTTGAGCGTCGGCTCGGTGATGATCTTGCATTTGAGGTAGCCATATTTCAGTGTCATGTTGTAGTCCCTTGGTGCCGCACCCTTACTGGGTCGTCTCCTGCCAAAATTGGTCCTCATGAAAAGGCCTTGTACTCTACCCGCCGGCGCAAGTGGCTACCAATTCAAATTTTTTTGGATTGTCCTAGAGAGATCGTTTGCAATGCATCGCTTCGCAACTCATTTTTTCAAAAAAAGCCCTTGATCCTCACGCTACGTGAGGTCGTACCATTCCATTGTGGCATTCGTTAGACGGGCGAGAAATGGGAGCATACCCATGCAATTCGCGGCTTTGAAGGTTGGAGACCTCGCAAGGCGAACAGGGTTGACCGTTCGCGCCTCTGCATCACTACGACGACATCGGTTTGCTGCGCCCGTCGCTACATTCCGAGTCCGGGCATCGGCTTTACACTGCGGCGGACGTGGCCCGACTGCAGCAAATCCTGTCGTTGCGCCAGCTCGGGTTTCGACTGGAGGAAATACGGGACTGCCTACAGCGGCCAGAATTTTCGCCGGCTAAGCTCGTCGATCTCCACCTTGCTCGGCTGCGTGCTCAGCTCGACTTGCAATCGAAACTGTGCGGACGGCTCGAAAACTTGGCCACGATGCTGCGCTCGGCCGGGGAGGTCTCTGCTGAGGAGTTTTTACAGACCATAGAGGCGATGACTACATACAAAGGCTCTACACGCCAGATCAGATCAAGCAGTTCGCCGAAGTAAGTGCGCGAACCGGTCCGGACGAGATTCGCGATATTGAGCAAGCATGGACGGCCCTACTTGCCGAGGTGAGGGCCAATTTCAACTTGGACCCCAAGAGTGCCGAGTTGCAGGCGTTGGCATCATGCTGGGATGCGCTCAGCGAACGCACCATGCGAGCATACCAAGACTTCCCAGAAGTCAAAAAGGCGATCGCGGACAATTACAAAAAGGGAAATTTCGAAGGACACGACCGAGCGCCCAAGCAGCCGACATGGCGTTTATCCAACGAGTCAAGGCGGCCAAGCCATCGTGATCGCACCGACTTGGCCTTGAGGAGGAATTGTTTGACAGTTGACAATGGCTCTGCCGTCGCCGATATCTGGAGAGGGTATCTCTTTCCCGGATGCCGCTTGTTCCCTTGGTGAGACGGTCATGCGCGTATTGGCATTTCTTGTAGCGGTTGTTTTCTGCGCCTCCTCGGTTCGAGGAGGCGATTCATGGCCCGGGTGGCGCGGATCTACAGGGCTTGGCGTAAGCGATGAAACGGATCTGCCACTCACCTGGGGCGGCAAGACAAATGCCAATATCCTCTGGAAGGTGCCGTTGCCCGGCACGGATACCAAGGCCGAGTTGGACCATAATCAATCGAGCCCGATCGTTTGGAAGGATCGTGTTTTTGTCCTCATGGTCTATTGGCCGGCGGGAGTGGCGCGCAGCGAGTTTCCGGAGCACCATATCGCCTGCTACGCAACAGCCGATGGCAAGCTGCTATGGGATACGAAAGTTCCACCGGGGCCATGGCGCCTGACCGATTTGCGCGGTGGCTACTCGGCGCCGACGCCATGCACCGACGGCGAGCGCGTGTATGCGCTATTCGGCTCGTCTGAACTGGTCGCCCTCACATACGATGGCAAACTGGCTTGGCGCAAGGAAATCACGCCCTTTGCCTGGGATGTGGCGGTCGGTACCAGCCCGGTGTTATTTCGCGACACGGTATTGGTTTTGGCCGACGGCACCAAGCCCGCGATTTCGCGGCTCATCGCCTTCGACAAGAAAACCGGCGACATCAAATGGGAAAGCAAACGACCCGAAGCGAATTTCAATCACACGACGCCGATTCTGATCGAGGTGGACGGCAAACCTCAACTCGTAATCGCATCGTCGGGAGCGCTTCAAGGCGTGGACCCCAACGATGGTGCGGTCCTTTGGTACGCCAAAAATAATGGCGACGTGCCGACACCGGCCTTCGGCGGCGGGTTGGTCTATTCCGAGAGCGGACGCGGCGGCCCAGCCATTGCCGTCGACCCGACCGGTTCGGGAAACGTGACGGAGACGAAGGTGAAATGGACAACGCCAAAGATCCCGGAAGGGTATTCCTCACCGATTATCGCTGGTGATTTCGTCTACAGGCTACACACTCCCGGAGTCTTGAAATGCTTCGCCCTCCAGAGCGGCGAACGCCTCTTCAGCGAGCGCTTTACCGGTGGAATCAATTCCGCCGTAAGTCCGATTTTGACGGCCAACAAGCGCCTCTACTTCGCGGCTGGCGGAAAAAGCTACGTCGTGGCCGTCGGCCCCAAGTTTGAAATCCTCGCCGCGAATGATCTGAGCGACGACAGTGCGGCATCGGCCGCAATCGCCGGTGGGCATATCTATATAAAAGGTGGCAAATATCTTTATTGTATTGGGAAAAAGTGAGAGCTTTTCAATAATGCGGCATGCACACCGCGAAGAAAATTACGGCACTCAGGAAAAGAAATGCCGTCCCAATGAGGACGCCAGCGACAATCTTGGTGGTCCCAGTGTACTCACTTGGAAGTCGAAGATCCATCTTATATGGTTTGGCCGATCGGATTGGCGGTTCAGCGCTTCGTGGCGCTAACGCATCGACAATCTTTAGAACTGCTTCGAGATTCTGCTCCGGAGGCAGCTTTTTTTCTGAAGCGATTGGTCCCGCGGCATTCGTCATAAACACGGCATCGCACGCTGGGCAACGAGCTTCTTTGCCGACAGCTTCCGCGCCAAACTGAAGACGCCGTTGACATTTGGGACAGATGATCTCGGGCATGATTGTTTCCTAATGAGCCATCGCAATGAATGTGTAGATAACTACCACTCGGCCTCGCACGCTGGGCCATTCAGTTATAATACCATACGCCGGGAAAATGCCATTTAGCCTTAAAGCGCCGGGAGCGCAAGCGATCGGTGAAAGTCTGTGCGAGTGCAATGCTCTCCGGTCGCTGACGCTCCCGCCTCTTGAAACTCACGAGGAGGTCTCGTTTTTTTTGTCTTCCACTCCTGCTCGCCGTCTTTCTTTTCGCAATCGCTGTCGTTTTCCTGCCTGCGATGGCCGAAGACGCGGTTGATCCAATAAAGAAGGTGCGGGAGCCGCGGACAAATGCGAGTCGATTCCGGTTTACGGAGTGTTTCTACATCTAAGGGGAAATGACCATGTTGAAATGCATGCGGTTCCTTCTCGTTTGTGTAGTTTTGATTGTTGGTGTCTGCCAGTCGCCTTCGTCCGCACCAGGAGTTCAAAAGAAAGCGGATAAGGAAGATAACAAGGTAGCTGGAATTGTGATCGACAAGACCGGCGATTCGATCACTGTGAAGGTTGACGGCGAAGATGATCCCACAAAGTACACAATTGCCAAGGACAGTGATGCGAAACTGCTTGCCACGTTGAAGGGCATCTTCAACGCCAGTCGGGTGCAATTGACTTTCAAGAAAGACGGGGACGCGAAGCAGGTGGTCGGCATCAAGAAGCAAATCCTTAAGGCCTCCGGCACCGTCACGGGCGAGGTCGTGAAGGTCTACAACGATTTCTGGGTCGAGGTGAAGCCAAAGGATGGTGTCGCGGACGCGTATGCCCCAGGTGCGAATTACAACGACAAGGCGTTCATGGCGATGCTCAAAGGCTTGAAACCTGGAGATTCCGTCACAATCCGGTTTAACACGGACTTTGAACGGCATCGAATACTGACGATGAAGGTGAATGAGAAAAAGGACAAGTGAGAGCCTATCCCTTTCCCAGATTCTTGACTTTGTTCTAGTGTCCTGAATCGAATGTTCGTTCAATAAATCACAAAGCTGTGGCTGGGGTCGGTACTCCGACTCCGGTTTTCTGGAGCCGCTAGCGCCACTCCGGGGTCGGAGTACCAACCCCGGCCACGTCTGGCGAATCTCATAAACGAACTTCCGACTCAGGACACTAGGTGGAACTTGACCTGTTTCGTACGCCGGCGGAGGGGCAATGCGTGACTAGCGCGATTTCCAACACTAGTCCCGCATTGCGGCACGGTCTCATCCAGCGGATGGCGGCTCTCGCGGAGGTGTTCGCCGTGTTCGCCGCGACACATCTGTTGTACCGATCGATCAAGCGGTTCACTCCCGTAGGCGGGTGGGAGAGCGCGGCCCGGACGAACTTCACGCCAGGTATAGTAATGGTGTATGTGACGGTCTCCATACTTCTGATCTGCGGGAGACGGTTCGAGACGTATGGCCTGAGTGTGCGACGGTGGCCCCAGGACTTGAGTTTGGGTTTGGCCTTTGGAACAGTGGTAATCGCTATTGCCGCAGTGGCCTTGGGCGTGACCGGATATCAGTATGATCCGACCCGGCCGCCGGATCCGAACGGCCCTCCTCAGTTCATGCGGACTCTCGGAGGGCCGGTAATCGGGTTACTCGTTCTCTTGGGTATGCTCGCGGTCTATCACCTACCGCGCGGCAAATGGACCATGCCACCAGCAGTCAGTCTGACTTTATTGCTGGCTCTGCTTGCCGGGCCGCCGCTCCTTGCAGCTTTTCTTAACCGGCCGACGGTACTGCTGGCGGTGTTGTGGAACTTCTTTGGTGCCGGCTTCGGTGAGGAGGTCTTTTTTCGGGGCTACATCCAGAGTCGAGTGGATGCGGGTTTCGGAAGGCCGTGGCGCCTTTTCGGGTGCGTCATTGGCCCGGGCGTGGTCGTCTCCTCCGTGCTGTTTGGTCTGATACATGCCCTCAACACGGTCGATTACTTCGACGGACGCTGGGACTTCGGCTGGTGGTACGGGCTGGGTACCGCCATCGAGGGCCTGTTTTACGGGTATCTGCGCGCAACGACTGGCACTGTTTGGGCGGGAGCGGTGACGCATGGGTTGGTGGATGCCTATACCACCATCCCCGGTCTCTTGCGTAGATCATAGCGGCCAAACCAGGCGCTGCCCCCTGACACAATTCGGCGGCGACCCCGGCGCTGCCGAATTCTGGCGAATGCGGCTACAATACGAGATCATCAAGAGAAACTGACGGCAATCTGAGAATAACTCCATGCGCGATTTCGCCGCTCTTCGGCAGCAGTTCCCCGCGTTGCAACGCAAAGTCAATGGCCGCACGCCGATCTATTTGGATGGGCCGGGCGGTACGCAGGTGCCGCAGCGTGTCATTGATGCGATCGTCCATTATCTGACGACGTGCAACTCGAATCATGGTGGACTATTCGCCACCAGTCAGGAATCCGACGCGATTCTCGCGGACGCGCATCAGGCGGTGGCCGATCTGCTCAATGCGTCATCCCCCGATGAGATCGTCTTCGGCAACAACATGACGAGCCTGACGCTTCACTTGAGCCGGGCCTTTTCAAGGACACTGCGGCCGGAGCAGGCGATCCTCGTCACGCGGCTCGATCATGACGCCAACGTCAGGCCCTGGGTCTTGGCGGCGCGTGACGCCATCGCCGAAGTTCGCTTCGCCGACATTCGGCCGGCGGATTGTACACTCGACCTCGACAATGTCCGGCGCCAACTTGCGGATGGCCGGGTTCGGCTTTTGGCGGTTTCGTGCGCCTCCAACGCCGTCGGCACAATGAACGACGTGAAGGCGCTGGCGAAGATCGCCCATGATGCCGGCGCCCTGATCTATCTCGACGCGGTGCATTACGCGCCTCATGGCCCGATCGACGTGCAAGCCTGGGACTGCGACTTCCTGGCCTGCTCGGCTTACAAGTTCTTCGGTCCCCACATCGGCATTCTCTGGGGACGGCGAAATTGCTCGAAGAGTTGCCCGCGTATAAACTTCGCCCCGCGCCGGACACATTGCCGGGCCGCTGGATGACGGGGACACAGAATCATGAGTGCCTCGCCGGTGTGGCGGCCGCCGTCGAATACCTGGCCTCGATCGAAGGCACAACAGGTGACCGTCGTACTCATTTGCGGTCCGCAATGTCTTCTATCCAAACCTTCGAGTCCACCTTGACCGTGCGCCTACTCAAGGGCCTCGCCGAGCGGCCACGCTTCCGGGTTTGGGGCATCACGGATCCGGGCCGTCTGCACCAGCGGGCGCCGACGGTTTCGGTCACCGCCAAAGACCGCACGGCGGAACAAGTGACTCGTCACCTCGCGGAGCGGGAGATCTACGTTTGGAACGGTGATTTCTATGCGTGGGAACTGGTCGAGCGCCTCGGGCTGCGCGATCAAGGCGGGCTCGTGCGCCTGGGCCTGGTGCATTACAACACGGCCGATGAGGTCGATCGGCTGCTCGCCGCTCTCGACGAATTGGCGTGAGATTTACCGAGCCTGAAGCTTAAGCGAAGAGCATTTGTATTTTTGTATTTATAAAAAAATGCTCTTCGCTTAAGCTTCAGGCTCGGTTCTACCCGCCGCGCAGGAACACCGACTCCCGATACGGCTCATAGGGCATCTCCAGCTCCGGCGTCTCGATTCGCTTGTGATCGCGGACGCGCGAATCCAGAACCAGATCCAGGGCGGCACCGGTCAACATCGTCCTTTCCAGTGGACAGGGTGCCTTGCCGCTGTCCATGAACTCCTCGATCTTGATCGCCAACGCTTCGAGAAACGCCGCTCCGGGCGGGGGCGGCAAGTAGAATAATGTCGAAACCGGCTCTTTTTTGTCTTTCAAGCGGGCGGCGAAAACGGTGTCGTCGAGATGGCCGTTCAGGAGGAACACGGTCGCTTTCAGCCCATCACGGTATTCCAGCACGAATGCGACCGCGTCTTTCGGAAACGAAGGTCGACCGGGCGGCGGACTGTATTGCTTGCAGTTCTCGCGGGCATCGCCGACATTCAGCGATGGGGTGCGGCTCAGGGCCTCGTCGAGCAACGCCTTCGACCAGACGCCGGCATCGCCCGCCTTCCAGACGGCGTCGCCTTCGAGGCAAGTGACCGCTTTGATGCCGCGCTCGCCGCCGAGGCGCCGTTCGACCATGCATTGCAGCGCTTCCAGGGCATGAATGCCATAGATCTCGATCTCGCCGCGCGAGGCGACCACCGCCTCTTCGATCTGCACGCCGATCGGTAGCTCGAGTTCCGGCTTGCGCCAGGTTATGGGCAAGCTCGATCCCGCCATCAGCGGAAAGCCCATCTTTTTGGCCGTTTCGTACATCTCCTTGGCCTGCTTACGGTCATACGACAAGTGTTTGTCACAGAAGACCGGCACCGTCTTTTTGGTCTTCTCGAAGACTTTGACAATCTTTTGGAACAATTCGTATCGCGGATAGAGCTTTTGCCCCTTGTCGTTATACGGGTAATCGCCGTGTTCGCCGATCAGCAGCACGCCATCGACCTGCAACGAGTCGCCGCCAAGCGTCAGCGCCTGTCCCGGGTCGGCGAACATTTTGATGTCATGCTTGCGACAGACGTCCTTGCTCAGGTCGTTCGCCTTCTGCTGCTCGACGAACATGCTCGCCAGGCGATAATTGGGATAGTGCATTTTGCCGTTGCGCAGATACCCATAAAGAAATCGGCCACAGACGTGGTAGGTGTGGGACAGGTAGTGATACGCCGTCGTAACGACAGCGAGGGTCTTTGTCGCCTTGTTGACGCGCGGCGGCGGGACGATGCGCGGGAATGTAGTGGCATCGTCGGCCGCGAGAAGCGGAGCGCCGAGTAACGCGCCCGCGGTAAGTCCGGAGGTTTTCAAGAAGGAACGTCGATCGCGCATCGATGGAATCCTCGTGCGATAATTATTTTCGGACTCGCCTCCGATCCTGAAGCGTAAGCGAAGAGCATTGTAGTTTCAAAATACAAAATGCTCTTCGCTTACGCTTCAGGATCGGACGTCAACCCAACTTCATAACTCGGATACTGAAACGATATTTGCAGTTCCGCAATCATTTTCTTGTTCACAATTCGCCGCTGCCCCTTTTCATGCGGCGGCACCGCGGCTCCAGGCTCCAAGGGCACAAAGTGCGGTCGCGGCGCGTTCAGACGCTCGGCCAAGGTCGTATAGAAATCCCGCCGTCGCACCGGAACGCCATCGCTGACATTATAAAGCGAACCCGGCGCTGCTCGTTCCCCGGCGGCGGCGACGATGGCAGCCCCATCTTCGACATGAATCAGATTGAGCCATTTGTCCGCATCGCCGATGATCGGCTCCCCATTCTTGATCGCCTGGCCACGCATCAGCCGGCCGGGGCCATAGATGCCGGCAAAGCCGCAAAATCACGGCTGATGGCAGGGCCGACCGCAAGAGCTGCTCCGCTTCGAGCACGATCTTGCCCGATTCCTCTTGAGGCTCCGTGGCAGCGCTCTCATCCACTTCCTCGCCATTGGCCTGGCCATAAACGCTGGTGCTGCTGACATAGACAAGCCGAGGCGATGGCCGCGGCAGCGCGGCGAGGACGTTGGCGAGCCCATCGACGTATACGGTTCGCATCGCCACTCCCGCCGAGCGATCGAGGCCGACGCAGTAGGCGATGCAGTCGACCGGCGGCAGATTTTTGAGTGAAACAGGATCAAGTATGTCGCATAAAACGGGTTCCAGGCTGAGCGCCCGCCACTCGTCGGCGCGAGTCCTGGAGCGCGTCGTAGCGAAAACTGTGTGCCCTTGAGCGCGCCAGAGAGCGGCGAGGCGTCGCCCCAGGTAGCCACAGCCGATGATGAGTTTCGCCGCCATCAAGATTGCGTCCGTTGTTGCAAAAGCTGATGAAGGAAGGCCTGAGCTTCGCTCGGACTACGAATGGCACCATCGAGTTGGGCTTCACGCACGGCGTCCAGCAATGTCTTGAACTGTGGCCCTGGTTCGAGACCGAAGCGCGACAGGTCATGCCCGGTGAGCAGCGGTACCGGAGTCAGGTCGTCCTTGGTCCATTGCGATAAAAGCTGTTCACAATACGCGACAGGATCGGTCGTCGACCCATCTGCTAGGGCATTTACCCTATGAAGATCGATTAAATCCCTTATGCCGGGCTGTGCAAGCCATTGTTTTATCGCGCTCGTGCGCATCTGCCGCACCTTGCACAGCGCTTGACCGTTTTCGACCAGCCATTCGACGCGCTCGCGCTCGTCGTTCGAGAGTTTCAATCGTTGGCAGATTTCCGTCGCCTTGGTTCGCCCCAACCCTTGCAGCAGCGCGGCAAGCGCCAGGGGAAAGGACGCCTCCGAGCCGAGGAGATCGAGCATTTTCAAGATGTGCGACCACTGATCCGGATCGCCTCGGAGCAGAAGCAGCTCGGGCATCCAGACGGCGGCCAAACCTAGTTCCACGAACAGCGCCATGCCGTGGGCTCGTCGCGGATCGACGAGCATCTTACGCAACTCGTCGGCGACGCGCTCGGCACTGACAACGGCAATGCTGGCCGCATGGCGCCGGATCGCCTCGGCCGTCCCCGGATCGAGCTCGAAGCCGAAGCGCGTCACCAGGCGGACGGCGCGCAACATGCGCAGCTTATCTTCCTCGATGCGCTGCTGCGGGTCACCGATCGCCCTAAGAATGCCGGCTTCGAGGTCCACCTGGCCGCCGACGTAATCGATCAGTTTTTCGTCAAGGGGATCGAAGAACATGCCGTTGATCGTGAAATCGCGCCGTTCGGCATCGTCCTTGGCCGAGGAAAAGACGACCGCGTCGGGCCTGCGGCCATCGCTGTAGGAACCGTCGGCGCGAAACGTGGCGACCTGAATCATCAGCGGCGGGCTGCCGGTGCAGGTCGCGGGCCGATGACTTCGACGACGCCAAAGCTGGCGCCGACGGCAATCGTGCGCCGAAAGAGCTGGCGGACTTGCTCGGGGTGGGCCGACGTGGCGATGTCGTAATCTTTTGGCTTGAAACCGAGGAGTTGATCGCGCACGCAACCGCCGGCCCAGAGTGCTTCGTGACCGGCGTTGCGGAGACGGCGCACCACGTCGAGGGCGAATTCGCGGTCAAGGGGAGCGGCGGACAAGATAAGACTCTCCCTACTAAGAGAGTTCGGAAAGAATGTGAAAGGCAGCGGATGTGTGCCATGCTTTGGTACTCCAAAGCATGCTTTCGGGTACGAAAGCATGGCAGCCCAGGCCCTCACTCCAACTCTCTGGGCCGGTGGCTCATTGGCCCGGATCGACAGCTTCCGCAGGCGCCGCCTCGTCCTTGACCTCTTCTTTCACCCAAAACAGCAGCATATTCCGGCCGTATTGCCGCAGATCCCAGTGCTCTGGGTCCGGCAAGCCTTCCAGCGGAACGTCGCGCTCCGCTTGGAGAGCAATCACGGTTCCGACCGGTCCACGTTCCTGGAGGTGCCGAATGACGGTCATCAGGTCGGGGCCGCGCTCCTCGAGATCGGGAAACGGCGGGCTAATGAAGATCGTCGCCGGCTTGTCCGAGCGCCAACGCTCGGCCCAGCGGTAGACATCGGCCCGCGCGATGTTCGCGGAACGATGGACGCCAAAGACGGCGATATGTTTTTCGAGTTCCGCGATCAGGCGAAAGTCGCGCTCGACAAAGGTCGTGTGACTGGCGCCGCGGCTTAGCGCTTCGAGGCCGACGACGCCGGTTCCCGCGAAGACATCAAAAAAGGGCCGATCCGGCACGGCGTTGCCAAGGATGCTGAACAGGGCCTCGCGGACCATCTGGGGTGTGGGGCGGAGCGACTGGTTGACGTCGCAGGTTATTTTTCGTCCCCGCATCGACCCGGCCACGATCCGCAACTGCGTGCGCATGAAGTATCTCTCAAAAATTCAGGTTCCCACTTGAGCAAAGCAGATTCGCCCGCCCATGACAAGGGAACAGCGAATCGGACCTAGCGCCGATTGATCGGCCCGCTGACGACGCTGAGCATGAGAAAGTGCGTCACGATGTACCAAATGCACAATCCGATATACAAGATAATGTTCGCGCAACTACATGCAGTTAGCAGTGCGGCGAGCATGTCTCCGTTTTGCCGAAACGCGCCTGACCCCTGGGCAGCCGCGCCGACTATAGCAAACGAGACTATAACCAGCCCAATTGTCATCAACATCGAGATTACGCTGACAACAACCTGATAAATGATGCTCGCGGAGACAGCTCTGGATTTGAGATGGTCGGCAACCATCTTGTGAAAAAAAAGCGAGCAAAAATATTCCGTCAGGTAAAGCAAAAAAATAATGACAGCCAATATGATGAATACCCAAGCCATTGCGACAGATTGAGTGAATTGGCCAAAGGGATTGGCCGCGTTGGGCATCATATTTGGAATCGACCCTATGATCGTCCACATCAGTACAGACATTATCATTCCCAATACGATGTTCGCGATACCGGTACCAAAGCAGATGCCGGCAAGCGACCCCGCTCCAGAGCGTTCCGGAACGCGCATGAAGAACCAATATCCAGCCACTTGCGTGGACCGGCATATAACGGAAAGTATCTGGATGCAAATGCCCAATAGAAAGAAATTGGAGACATCCGCCGTCGGATTATTGGGATCAAATCGCCGCGGCATTGATGATGCCAGCGCAACCTGTGCTATGAATTGAATAGCAATGGTAATGACCATGCCCAAAATGGCAACAAGAACCAAGGTTATCCCGAGACGGACGGAAGTCCACGCCGCCCGCGAGCCTTTAACTTTGGGTTTGCGCTCTTCAAAATCCTCTTCGGGCGGATCGTCTTCGACATCCTCCTCTTCGTCGCGTCGCGCTCGTCGTAACGGCGGCGCCGGAACCGCGCGCCTGGACGGTTCGGTGCCCATAGCGCTCGGGGAAACGGGCGGCGCGGGGGCGTCGGCAGCGGCCGTGAAGGTCAGCCCACAACCAGGGCACTTTACTTTCTTACCCAGCAGCTCGTCTGGGACTCGCAATTTACGCTGGCATTGGGGGCAACTGGTGACTTCAGGCATAAAATCCTCAGCTGGCTTGATCGCTTGGTGATGTGTGTTCGGCGTATTGACGTAATCTTACCGGGGAAAGTCTACCGATCGAAAAGGCCGGCGCATAGGGCCCAGAGTATAAATTGTCCAAGAGTTTCCGGTCATGGTATCCGGTGGTGAGGCCCGCATTGAATCACGGCATGCGAAAACCGGGGCAGCGTGTGCAGCTGCATCGTGCCCTGTCCAAGCTAGGCTGGGGCTCGCGCGGCCAGGCCTGGAGTTGGATCGAGGCAGGCGAAGTGGAAGTCGATGGCCAGGTTGTCACGGATCCGCTTACGTGGATCGATCTTGATCGGCAGGACATCACCCGCCGCGGTCAAACGTTGCAAAAGACGACGCTCGCCCTGGCCATGAACAAGCCGCGCGGCGTCGTGACGACGCGGAGCGATGAACGGGGCCGGCCCGTCGTTTACGACCTGCTGCCGCCCGGTCTACCGTGGTTATTCCCCGTCGGCCGACTCGACGCAGAATCTGAGGGTTTGCTGATCCTGACAAATGACTCAGCCCTCTCGACGCTCCTGACCGATCCGCAGTCTCATGTGGAAAAGACCTATCACGTCACTCTAAAAGACTCGCCTTCGCCCAAAGTGATCCAGCAGCTGAATGACGGAGTCGATCTACCCGACGGCCGTACGCGCTCGGCCGAAGTGCGGTTATTGCCGGATACGGGCGGCCGCTCGCTGGAATTCGTACTCACGGAAGGCCGCAATCGCCAGATTCGGTGCATGGCCTGGGCCCTGGGCCACGAGGTCGAACGGTTGATTCGCGTCGGTATTGGCGGACTAAGTTTAGGCAGCCTTGGAGCGGGCGAGATTAAAGAGCTGAATGCAGTGGAGTGCGATCTGCTGCGCGCTCAAGCTCGCCCTGGGAGGCATGGCGAGCCAAGAGCGCTCAAGAGCCGCGCCGGGCGGCGCGGCTCATTATGCGTGCGGATTACCGCTTATGCCGCGGCGCAACGAGCTTCGGCTTGGCGGGCACGGTTAGGTTCGTTTGGTGCATCCAGCGGCCGGCGTCGGGGGCGCCTTGCCAGCGCTGCAACGAGATGGAGCAGACATGATCCCGCTCTTCATCGTCGAGAATGTCGAAATAGGCTTCGGCGAAGCTGGCTCGGATCTGGGTCGAGGACCGACCGAGATAAACAAGACGATCGGTGCGATCGTCGAACACAGCCACCGCGCGCCATCCCTGAGGCTTGGCTTCTGTTTGGTAGATCATTGGTGCAAACCCTCCTTGGTTTGAAAAAACTCACAGCCCGGTAAGCGATAAAGTGCCTGGATTGAGCCGTCGCGTCAAGATCAACTCGCGTCGTTTTTCAAAAGAGGCCTCGGCTCGTTCGATTGGGTTAGTCCCCCCTGCCCACTTCGCGCACCGGTGTTTATAATGCTTCTGTTCCACAATGTTGCGCAATCGTCTCCGGCGAAAGAGAGGCTGCCGTGCCGGTCCACATGGAGCTGAAACGGATTATCATCAGCGAAGTCCACGAGCAGCAGGTCATCATGCTCAAAGAAGTGGATGGCAAGCGTAGTTTTTCTATTATGATCGGCATATTTGAGGCGACCAGCATCGACCGCCGCGTGAAAAAGCAGGAATCGCCGCGACCGCTGACACATGATCTGGTCGCACAGGCAATCGAGCTCCTGGGCGGCGAGCTGCGCGACGTCTATATTAGCGAGCTGCGCGACCACACCTACTTCGCCAAGCTCCGCATTCGGCAAAACGGCGAAATGGTCGAGGTCGATAGCCGACCGAGCGATGCGATCGCCCTGGCCGTGACGGCAAGCGTGCCAATCTATGTCTCCGAGGATGTTCTCGAAGAAGTCTGCGGCGATTAGCGAACGATCCGATATTCTTCGAGGTCCTGCAATGCGTTTCGCGCTCTTGGGATCCCATCCCGACGGAATCGAGATGGCCCGCGCTCTGGCCGAAACAGGGCGGCACCAGCTCTCGGTCTCCACCGAAGCCCTTCCGGACTCCATGAAACCGTCCTTCGCCGAGACGCGGATGCTCGGCGACGTCGAAGAAATACTCGCGGATCCCGCCATCGATATGGTCATCGTCGCCGGCTCCGGCGCGGTGCGCGCAGAGCAACTGCGGCGTTCGGTCCAATCAGAACGGCATGTACTGTGCGTCCATCCGGCCGATGATTCGCCGGAAATCGCCTACGAAGTCGCGATGATGCAGATGGACAGCGGCCGCGTGCTGCTACCCTTGCTGCACGAAGCCTTGCATCCCGCCGTTCAGCGGCTGCGCGACTTTGTGCAGCGCGGCGAAGAAGCCGCCGGGCCGACCATCGGCATATTTCGCCTTTTAGAGATGCAAATTAACTCCGAAGGCTCGGTTCTCCTTTATGTCGATCCAGCGGGACCTCGGGCATCGCTCCAAGGTTGGGGTATGGTGCGCGGGCTCGCCGGCGATGTCGCGGAAATCGGCGCCTTCGCTGCCAAGGACATTCTCGAAGAGGGACAACCGGTACTCATCGCGGGCAGTTTTCAAGGCGGTGGGCTGTTTCGCATCACACTTTTGCCAAATGCCGAGGACCCCAGCTGGCGGCTGGATGTGATAGGCTCCAAGGGCCGCGCAAGCCTCTTTTTTCCCGTCGGCCCGCAAGGCCCCGCTTTTTTGTCGTGGCATGATAAAACAGGTGAACGCGTCGAAGAGTCCTTTGAGCCCTGGTATCCCTGGCCACTGCTGGTCAAACAATTTGAATCCGCTCTCGGCACCACTCATGCGATCCCGAAAGAAGAGCAGGTAGACCAGATCAAGCTACCTGGGGCTTCTCGAATTCATGGCTCGACCGACGCGATTCAAACGGAAGGCGCCCCACGACTCGCGACAGCCGTGACGTGCGCGACTTGCCGAGTTCGCCGCTGCCGGCGGTCGTAAGGTCGGCCCCGACGTTGACCTGGCAAGACGAGATTCGCTGTCTCGAGCTTGACGAGGCAGCGCGGCGCAGCCTGTTTCGTCGGCGTACAACCATTTTGGAATATCAAGAAGCCAACGAGGAAGTCGGCTTCAAGGGGACTATGACGCTGGTCGGCTGCGGGCTACTCTGGATCATCCTTGTCGTGTTGATCCTGTCGGCCTGGCTGCCGTCGCTCGTGTTCGTCATCCCGCCATTGCTGGTTATTTTCCTTGGCCTCCAATTTCTGCAATTTCTCACGAAGAAAACACCGCCTGAGTTCCCCTGAAAAAGGAGCCGCTATGAGCCTCTCAAGGGTCGCCGTCGTCACGGCGCTGACGCGAGTCTATTGGCAGGATGTGACCTAAAGACGGCGGCGATCGTAGACGACCCGCCGGCCCCAAAGATTGAAGACACCCCAGCCGTTCGCAAGGCCGAGTGCCGCTGGGCGTCTCGCCCGATCAAGATTGACGGTGTGCTTGATGACGTCGCCTGGAGTAAGGCGGATAAATTGTCCGATTTCTCCGCTTATTGGCGGAAACGAAAAGCCGCCACGAAAACGACGGCTCGGCTGCTCTGGGATGGTGAAGGCTTCTACTTCAGCGCCGACATGGAGGACCATGACGTTTTCGCCACGATTCGCGAGCCCAACGGCATGCTCTGGACTGAGGACGTATTCGAGATCTTCCTAAAGCCGGCTACTGACAAGCTCCCCTATTACGAGTTCCAGGTTAATCCGCTCAATACGCAATTGGAGCTATTCTTCCCCTCGCGCGGCGCGGGCGGCTACGGTAGATTCGCCGCGGGCACGCGCCTGGGCATGGAATCGGCAGTGCAGGTCCACGGAACACTCAATCGTTGGGACGACCGTGATGTAGGTTGGACGGTCGAGGGATTCATTCCCTGGACCGCATTCAAGTTAACCGGCGGCAGGCCGAAACCTGGAGACAAGTGGCGCTTCGCCCTGTGCCGCTATGATTTCTCCGCAACACTGGAGAGCCCGGAACTGTCGTCAACGGCGCCGCTGACGGAGCCGAGCTTTCATCGCTATGAGGATTACGGCGAATTGACTTTCGTGGGGCCGTGAAAGGCCGAGTTGCAGCTGATGCTTGTTTGACGAGTTTGCTCTAGAGAAATTCAAAAGCCGGGAGAGAGAGCGACCGGAGCGAATTCGTTTAGCCGCAATACCGTTCGTCTAAGGGGTTTTCTTTTGCCCAATCCCTGGGCGGACCAGCCTTGCCATGCCAAAGCACTTTTGGCAAGAGTGGTCGTTTTAACCATGTTGATCGTCTTGGTGATTATTAAGATAAGTACATGTGAATAAAGAATTTACGCGCCAACCTTGGAAGCCAGGTTATTTGGCAAGGATGCACCCTTGCCAAATAAAAGATTGCCGTTGTCCACTATAGGAAGAGCGAGGCGCCGGGTTAGACGAACGGTATTGCGTTTAGCCGCGAGCCGTCAGGCGAGCGCTGTTTGATAGCGCTATCCCACGGCGCTCGCCTGGCGGCTCGCGGCTAAACGAATTCGCGCCTGCGCTGACGCTCCCGGGTCGCTGAAAACCGTTATCCGCACTGAGGAAATCTTGATGGATTCGCATCTCCGCACGCCAATCCTATTTTCGATTCTCGCGGGGCTGGCGACGCTGGGCCTCAAGACCGTGGCTTATTTTTTCACAGGCTCGGTCAGCATGTTGTCCGACGCGGCGGAGTCGTTAATTAATCTCATTGCGGCCTCGGCGGCTTACGCTTCGCTCATTTATTCGGCCCAGCCTGTCGACCGCGAGCACACCTATGGCCATGCCAAGATTGAGTTTTTCTCCAGCGGGCTCGAAGGTGGCCTAATCCTCGTGGCCGCAATTGCCATCGCGTGGGCCGCCTTCGTCCGCCTCCTTGATCAGCGCGAGATCGAAACGATCGGCCTCGGCATGATTCTTTTGTTCGTCGCCACAGTCATCAATGGCGGCGTTGGTTATTTGGTTTTGCAGGCCGGCAAGAAGCATCGGTCCATTGTCCTGGAGGCCGACGGTTGGCATTTGATGACCGACGTCTGGACCAGCTCGGGCGTTCTCGCAGGCCTCGGGCTTGTTTGGCTTACCGGCTGGAAATGGCTCGATCCGGTCGTTGCCCTGTTCGTCGCTACCATCATCGTATGGACAGCAGTCAGCTTGATGCGCCGATCGTTCAACGGCCTGATGGACCATGCGTTGCCAAAAGAGGAAGTGGCAAGCCTGCGCGCTCTCATCACAGCTAACCTCGAGCCGGGCCACACGTTTCACGCCCTACGAACCCGGCTGTCCGGTTCTCATCGTTTCATTGATTTTCACCTGTTGGTACCCGGCGACCTGAGCGTTCGCGTCGCTCATGCCAGAGGTGCGCAAATCGAGAAGGCAATCCTCGAAAAGTTCGCGAGAGCCGAAGTGACGATCCATGTCGAGCCGATCGAGGAACAGGCGTCGTGGCACGATAGCGCGCTGTTGCCGCTGGAAAAAGAGTGATCGGCGCCTTTTTTATATAGCCCCCTGCTTGCCAGGGGTCTGTTGGTCTGTCCCGGCATAAATGCCGGGCTATATAAAGAAAGAGAACGAAGAGATCGTTTCATTCTCCTTGAGGATCTGAATTATGCGTTTCCGATTTGCACCTGTCGCCTGCGCGCTCGCCGTCGCCTCGCTGTTCGCCGCTTCGGCGTCGGCCGACAATTTCGCTCTCGATACCGCTCACACGGGCGTTACGTTCAAAGTTGCGCATATGGGTCTCAGCCAAACTTTTGGTCGTTTCAACGCCGTCAGTGGTAGCTTTGTCGTCGATGGCCCCAAATCGTCGTTCGAGTTGGCGATCAAGTCCACGAGCGTCGACACCGGCAATACGGCCCGTGACGAACATTTACGCGGGCCAGATTTTTTCAATGTAAAGCAGTATCCCAACATGTCGTTCAAGAGCACAAGCGTCAAGGCAATCGAAAGCGGCTTCGAGGTGACCGGCGATTTCACGATGCACGGCGTCACCAAGAGCATCAGCTTCTTGCTCAAGGGCGGCAAAATGGTCGAGATGCGCGGCGCCCTTCACACCGGTTTTTCGACCGACTTGGTGCTGAAGCGCTCGGACTTCGGCATGGACAAACTCAAAGACGCCATCGGCGACGAGGTCGCCGTGTCGATCAGTTTTGAAGGCGTCAAGAAGTAGCAAATTACCAAGCGCACTTTTGGTCGTGCGCCCGTAGGAGAACGGTAGCGCTTCGCGATAACGCATTTTTTAGATAGCGGTACCGCAAAGTGCCCCCTTCGGTTCGCGCCTAAGACGAGGCCTCTTCTTGCTTGAGCGCTTCCGCGTTGCTCACCAGCCCGTGCGCGGCGCGGATCCGTTCGACTTCGTCCATCACTTTATCGATGATCTCGGCATTCAAGCGGCACATTGCGATATTCGTTGTAAAAAGCCCACACATTGACCAGGATGGACGCGGCGGCCAGGGAAAGATGGGCGCTCCAGTGCCATTCGCGACCCTGCGCTTTGGCGCCGGCCGCCGCCGTCGCGATCGGCACCAGCATCGCGGTCAGAGCGACGGGAAACGTCGAACGTTTAAGCGCTCGCGTGATTTTCGGCAGCGGGTCGTCTGGGATCCGATAGGCCTGGGCAACTTCCTTGATCCAGCGGCCCGTACCAAGGAAGTAGATGAACACGAGCGAATGAACGCCCAGATTCAACAGGACCGACGTCAGACCAAGATAAAAGTGCAAGGGAAACAGGGATGACTCGGGGTCGAGTAGTCCGCCCGTGAAAAAGGAGCCGAGACCGACGCCAAAGGCCGCCAAGAGCAATAAAAAGTTGAGCGCCGCCAGGCGCGCCAGGATCGTCGTCATGAAGCGTACTCTCGAGAATGCGAAAGCGTAACATGCAAGGGCTGGCCGATCCAGGCCGGTGACGCGGTTTCTGACGGTCGCGGCAAAGCGGCGGAGCCAGTCTCACTTTTCCTACTATGCCGGGGCGGCGCTAAGGAAGCCTTCCATTTCACGCCAAGGAAAATAATCTCTCACAGTTCCACCGCGTTATAATAGAGGGCACGAGCGGAGCGGAATGAGGTGCCTTCATTCTGACGCATCTTGTTAAAGATGGTGTATAGTTCAACCGCGCGTGAGGCGAGTATGATTCTCGCGGAAACTGGGAGACTGTTGTTCGCCGAAGAGGGGCCGCCGCGGGCCTTTCCCTTTATCGTTCAAGGCGCCTACGCCGCGGGCGCGCTCCTTGTGGGAGCGATCATTATCGCGATGGTCGGCCGCTGGCGGAAAAGAAATGCCGACGCCGCTCAGAGCGCGAGCGACCAACTGGCTCATTTTCGATCTCTCTACGAGAAGGGTGAGATCGATCAAAAGGAATACGATAGCCTTCGCCGAGTTCTCGGCGGTGAGCTACGGCGCGGGACCAAGCGTGTGCCGCATCCCGAGACCATTCAACCAGTCGGAGAAAAGAAGCCGATTGCTCCTCCCGAATCGGAGATTGACAAGCCTCCACCGGAGCCGCCGCCAGCCAATGGTAAACCGCCCGATGGGCCAGCTATATCCTGACGTGGGAGCCGATTTTAGCGACACTCCTTGCGGAGAATCGCGCGAAGCCGTACTATTTGCAATCAACTCGGAAGCTTGAGATCACGGACCTGTTATAGATACCTATCCCTTCCGCACGGCGCGAGCTTTTTTCGCCTCACGATGGGATGTCCACAAACCGCCGCAATCAAAGCCCCTGAGCCGGTCACTCCGGTGGGGATGAACCTGAAGGGAGAGCGCATGCCGCCGACGAAAGACTCGGGCACCGGAGGAGGAGGCCGCAAGCCGACCGGGAGCACCGGACGGAATCGCAATGCTTATTGCTCCTTCTGCCGTAAAAGCTACCGCGATGTCGGGCCCCTCGTCGAGGGACCGAGCGACGTCTATATTTGCGGTGAGTGCATCGAGCTGTGCCAGTCGATTATCGACCAGGAAAAGCGCCGTCAGGGCCGCACCAAAACACCCTTCACCAACATTCCGACGCCGCGGACGATCAAGGAAAAGCTTGATCTCTACGTGACCGGCCAAAATCGGGCGAAGTCCTCGCTCGCCGTCGCGGTACACAATCATTACAAGCGCCTGTCGATGGCCGACCAGGGCATGGGCGAGGTCGAAGTCGACAAGAGCAACATCCTGCTCGTCGGCCCAACCGGCAGCGGCAAGACTTTGCTGGCCCGTACGCTGGCGCGCATCCTGGACGTGCCATTCGCTATCGGCGACGCGACGACCTTGACCGAAGCCGGCTATGTGGGTGAAGACGTCGAAAATCTTCTCCTCAAGCTGCTTCACGCGGCCGATTTCGACATCGAGGCCGCCCAACGCGGCATTATCTATATCGACGAAGTCGACAAAATTGCCAAGACCAGCCAAAACGTCAGTATCACTCGTGACGTCAGCGGCGAAGGCGTGCAGCAAGCGCTCCTGAAAATGCTCGAAGGAACCGTCAGCAACGTTCCGCCGCAGGGTGGCCGCAAGCATCCGGAACAGCAATACATTCAGGTCGATACCAGCAATATCCTCTTCATCTGCGGCGGCACGTTTGTCGGCCTCGACAACATCATCACGAAACGCCTAGGCAAGGGCGGCATCGGCTTCGGCGCCAAACCGGAAGAGCGCGAAAAGAAGATCGGCGAAATGCTCAGCAAGGTCACAAGCGCCGACTTGATCAAGTTCGGCATGATTCCCGAGTTCGTCGGCCGACTCCCCGTGATCGCGCCGCTTGACCCGCTCGATGAGGACGCTCTGGTCCGCATTCTCACAGAACCACGCAACGCTCTGACCAAGCAATTCCAGAAGCTCTTCGAGATGGAAGGCGCCGAGCTAGAATTCACGCCACCGTCCCTGAAGGCGATTGCTCACTTGGCAAAAGAACGCGACACCGGAGCTCGCGGCCTACGCAGCATTGTCGAAGACCTGATGACCGAAATCATGTTCGAGTTGCCCGATGTCGAGCCGAAATCGAAATATGTCGTGACCGACGCAGTCGTTCGCGGCGAAGCGAAGCTTTTCGAGCGCGGCCCTATCAGTGACAAGAAGAGCGCGTGATAGTGAAGGTGCCTTTCTCTCGGATTTTACCAGCCCCAAACGCAAGCGCCGGGTTCTGAATCAAAGAACCCGGCGCTTGCGCTTGGAGCTGGTAACGCATGTCATCCATCCTTTTTCGGGTCGGTCTTGTCTGCCTTATCCGCTGGAATCGGTTTACTGTCTTCGATCTTCGGCGCGAGGGCGGGCGGTGCGATCGCCGGAACCGGTCCGCCAGGACCGCCGCCAATGAAACCGCCCACGGCTGCGCCAGGGCCCATCATCAAGCCGTCTGGCGTCATACGCGGTCCAACGGGCTGCGGATTGATGTCGGGGTCGCCTTTGAGTTCCGTGGCTATCGTCTTACTGCAAACAAAGAGTACATTGCCAACGCGGACCGGCCTTAGATTGACCGACTCCGCCATGATCCGGACGGCCGTCTCGAGCGGCACATCCTCCAGTTGCAAAGTGATCATTCCCGCCGCATCCTTGGCGACGCGCGAGTTGATCACCAGATTCGTGGCTGTTTCTGCGCCAGTTGCTTGAGAGCTTTGGAAAATTCCGTCTTATCGAGATCGATTGACACGCGCTGTCGCATTTGCCGCGCGGAAACGGCCTCCTCGGTCGCGACGACTACCGTATCGTCGACTATGCCATAGCTGAGGTTGTATTGCGTCAGAAGCGAGCGCAAGACGGACTTGAGTTTCACATCTTTCAGCTTTAACCTGACCTCCATCTGATCGACATCAATGCCCATTTGCGCGATCATCATTTTGTCGACGACGAAGTTGATCTTCGTTTGCTCGCGGAGTTGATTGATGGCGAGTTGCAGGCTTTGCCCGTCGATATCGACCGAGATGATTTGGTCCATCTGCTTACGGATTTTTTCGGCAGACGAGGCCGCCGCTTCGGCCTTGGTCGGCGCCGACCGCGCGGCCGCCATAGTAGCCGCCACGATAACACCGCTTAAAACCGCGGCACCCCAAGCAGACCGGCATGCATTCAGCGACGGCATAGGTTCGACTCCCATATAGCTCAATGGACAGGGTGCCAAAGGGTCCGTTCCAAGTTACGTTATCCGGCGAGGCGTCGCAAGAGTATGGGGCACTTTGTGGTAATTCCGGATATCACATTGGCAAGGCCGAGCGCGCCACTAAAAGCAGGTTAACCAATGACCACCGCATACGACGTAATCATCGTCGGCCTCGGCGTTATGGGTTCCTCGGCAGCGTATCACCTCGCCAAGCGTGGCTGGAATGTGCTGGCCCTTGAGCAATCCGCCGCCGGGCATGATCGCGGCAGCTCGCATGGCGGGACGCGGATCATCCGCCAAGCCTATTTCGAGCATCCCGACTACGTGCCGTTGCTGCGCCGCGCTTATGAGGGCTGGTACGAATTGGAGCAAGAGCAAGGCTTACACCTGTTGACGACTTGCCCTTGCCTGAGTCTGGGCCGACCGGAGAGTGAACTAGTTAGCGGCGTATTGCGCTCGGCACGGGAACATTCTCTCGCCGTGGATTCGCTATCGGCGGAGCAGATTCGACAACGCTATCCGATGTTCAAGATCGACACCGATCAGGTCGGTGTTGTGGAGCACGGCGCCGGTTTTTTAGCGGTAGAGAACAGCGTCGCCGCTTTTGTCACCGCGGCGCAGCGGTTTGGAGCTCAGATCCGCTACGAGGAGCCGGTCCGTGTCTGGCAGGCCTCCGGACTTGGCATAGAGGTCGATACGTCGTGTAGGCGTTACCATGCCGCGCGCCTCGTTTTGACAGCAGGCCCGTGGGCTGGCGCTGCTGCTAGGTCAACCAGGCGTAAGCTTGAGAGTGATGAGGCAGACGGTGCATTGGTTCCAACCCAATGACGTGGCCGCGTTCCGAAGAGACCGTTTTCCGATCTTTATTGCAGACGAAGATTCTGGCTACTTCTATGGCCTACCGATGATCGACCACGCCGGCGTCAAGATCGCCCGGCACTATGGTGCGCCTGAGTTAGATAGCCCCGAGGACATCGATCGGACGCCCGGTCCAGCGGACGAAGAGTCGGTCCGCCGCTATCTTGCGCGGCGTCTTCCGATGGCCAACGGAGCGCTCGGTCGTGCCTCGGTTTGTATCTATACGCTGACGCCTGACCGGCATTTTTTGATGGACGTCCATCCTAATCATTCCAATGTCTTTTACGCAGCCGGATTCTCTGGCCACGGCTTCAAGTTCGCGCCGATCATCGGCGAAGTGTTGGCCGATCTCGTGGAAAAAGGATCGACAACTTGGCCCATCGAGATGTTCCGACGATCACGCTTTTTCACGCCGACTTCCGCGCCTGAAGTGTAAGTGAAGACTATGTAGACGCGGCATCTTGCCGCGTTGTTTGACTTAGCTTGGTTGATTTCACGTCCACCGAAGTAGACGCGGCATCTTGCCGCGTTGTTTGACTTAGCTTGGTTGATTTCGCGTCCACCGAAGTAGACGCGGCATCTTGCCGCGTTGTTTGACTTAGCTTGGTTGATTTCGCGTCCACCGAAGTAGACGCGGCATCTTGCCGCGTTGTTTGACTTAGTTTGGTTGATTTCGCGTCCACCGAAGTAAACGCGGCATCTTGCCGCGTTGTTTGACTTAGCTTGGTTGATTTCGCGTCCACCGAAGTAGACGCGGCATCTTGCCGCGTTGTTTGACTTAGCTTGGTTGATTTCGCGTCCACCGAAGTAGACGCGGCATCTTGCCGCGTTGTTTGACTTAGTTTGGTTGATTTCGCGTTTATCGCGCGCAACGTCAATAACGCGGCAAGATGCCGCGTCTACTTCAATGGCTGTTCGCTCTCGCTTTAGGCTCGGACGTCGCCGCGGGAGACTTTACGATTTTCCAGCGCTCGCTACCAGGTATTCACGGTTCATCTTGGCGATGAATTCGACGCTGATGTTCTTGGGGCAGGCGGCTTCGCATTCGTAGTAGTTGGTGCAGCTACCGAAGCCTTCATCGTCCATTTTCGTGACCATATTGCGGACGCGAGTATTGCGCTCGGCTTCGCCCTGAGGCAGCAACGACAAATGGCTGACCTTAGCCGCGACGAAGAGCATGGCCGAGGCGTTTTTGCAGGCCGCGACACAGGCGCCGCAGCCGATGCAAGCGGCGGCGTCCATCGCTTTTTCCGAGTTCGGCTTCGGTATCGGCAGGCAATTGCCATCCGGCGCACCGCCGGTATTTACCGAGACGAAGCCGCCTTTCTGAATGATCCGATCGAAGGCGCTGCGATCGACGACGAGATCTTTCACGACCGGGAAGGCACGGGCGCGCCAAGGTTCGATGTAAATGTGGTCGCCATCCTTGTAAAGCCGCATGTAAACCTGGCAACTGGTCGTGCCGCGTTCAGGTCCATGAGCCCGGCCGTTAATCATCAACGAACAGGTGCCGCAGATCCCCTCACGGCAATCGTGGTCGAAGGCAATCGGCTCCTCGCCTTTGGCGATCAGCTCGCGATTGACTTCGTCCAACATTTCCAGAAAGGACATATCCGGCATGACGTCCGTGCGCGGTGTACTCGACCATGCGCCCCGGCTCGCGCCGTTCTTTTGGCGCCAGACATGGAGAGTGAGATTCATTCGACGCGTTGCTCCTCGTCGTCACTTGAAGCTGTTGTTTACTTACTTATACGACCGCACGCTCGGATGCACTTCATGCCACTCCAACGGCTCTTTGTGCAACAACGGCGCTTTGTCGGACCCCTGATATTCCCAGGCCGCGACGTAGGAATACTCCTCGTCGTTTCGCTTCGCCTCGCCGTCGGGATATTGATATTCCTCGCGGAAATGGCCGCCGCAGGACTCGTTGCGGACGAGGGCATCGGTGCAAAGCAGTTCCGCGAAGTCGATGAAGTCGGCGACGCGGCCCGCTGCTTCGAGGGCCTGATTCAACTCTTCGCCGCTGCCAGGCACGCTCAAGGAACTCCAAAATTCTTCGCGGATTTGCGGGATTCTTTGCAAAGCTTTTTTCAGGCTTGCTTCGGAACGGGCCATGCCGCAGTTTTCCCACATCAGCTTGCCCAGCTCGCGGTGGAACACCACGGATGGCGTTTTGCCCTTGATGGACAGGAGCCGCTGGAGACGTGTCGCAACCTCGGCTTCGACACGCTTGAATTCGGGATGGCTCGTCGTCACCGCTGTCTGCGGCGTGCCGCCCAAATAATTGCCGATGGTATAAGGCGCGATGAAATAGCCGTCGGCCAGTCCTTGCATCAGCGCGCTGGCGCCAAGGCGATTGGCGCCGTGATCGGAGAAGTTCGCTTCACCGAGCACAAACAAGCCGGGGACGGTGCTCATCAGGTTGTAATCGACCCAAAGCCCGCCCATGCAATAGTGGACCGCGGGATAGATGCGCATCGGTGTTTGATACGGGTCTTCGTGCGTGATATGGGCGTACATATCGAAGAGGTTGCCGTAGCGGGTTTCGATGACGTCCTTGCCGAGCCGTTTGATCGCGTCGGCGAAGTCGAGAAAGACGCCGCGGCCACCCGGTCCGACGCCTTTGCCGTTGTCGCAGGCTTCCTTGGCAGCCCGTGAGGCGATGTCGCGCGGCGCGAGGTTGCCGAAACTCGGGTACTTGCGCTCTAAGTAGTAATCGCGCTCCGACTCAGGGATCAAATCGGGTCGCCGCGTGTCGCCAGGCTTCGTCGGCACCCAGATGCGACCGTCGTTTCGAAGCGACTCGGACATCAAGGTGAGCTTCGACTGATGATCGCCCGTGACGGGAATACAGGTTGGATGAATCTGCGTGTAACAAGGATTGGCAAAGGCGGCGCCGCGTTTGTAGGCGCGGAAGTTGGCCGTGACGTTGCACCCCATCGCGTTCGTCGACAGGTAGAAAACCGGTCCATAGCCTCCGGTCGCCAAAATGACGGCGTCGCCGGCGTGGGCTTCGACCTTGCCGGTTACGAGATCGCGCGTGACGATACCGCGCGCCCGGCCGTCGACTACGACCAGATCGAGCATTTCCGTGCGCGGATGGCTCTTGATTCGGCCCAGGCCGACTTGACGGCTGAGAGCTTGATAAGCTCCCAGGAGAAGTTGTTGCCCGGTTTGGCCGCGGCAGTAGAAGGTGCGCGAAACCTGAGCGCCGCCGAAGGAGCGATTGTCGAGCAGGCCGCCGTATTCGCGGGCAAACGGCACCCCTTGAGCCACGCACTGATCGATGATGTTGACCGATAACTGGGCGAGCCGATAGACGTTGGCCTCGCGGGCGCGGAAATCGCCGCCTTTGATCGTGTCGTAAAACAGGCGGTAGACGCTGTCGCCGTCGTTTTGATAATTTTTGGCGGCGTTGATGCCCCCCTGGGCGGCGATCGAGTGGCGCGGCGCGGGCTGTCCTGGAAGCAGAACGTTTCGACGTTGTAGCCAAGTTCGGCGAGCGAGGCGGCCGCCGAGCCGCCAGCCAGCCCGGTTCCAACGACGAGGATCTTATATTTCCGCTTGTTGGCCGGATTGACCAGCTTCATCTCGAAGCGGTGCTTGTCCCATTTCTCGGCCAGGGGGCCGCCAGGGATCTTCGCGTCGAGCTTCATGGAACGGTGCCTCTCAGTGCGCAAGGGCGGGTGTGTAGACGATGACTTTCGTGAGAATCGCCAAAGGTATCGAACAGTTGCCGATCAGGACGACCGTGGCGATGATCGGCCCAATAGCGGACGTTATCTTGTTGCTGGCCTTGGTATTCCAGCCGAGCGACTGAAACCAGCTGCCGCCCCCGTGCCACAAATGCAGGAATAAAAAGACCTGCGCGAGAATATAGCTGAGAGCGACGATAGGCTGCTGGAAACCATGAATCACCATGAAGGCGACGTCGTGGACCGGGCGCGAATACTCTTCTAAACGGTAACTATGGGAGCCCTTGAAATTGTCAGGATCGGTCAGCCCAAAGCTGAAGTGCAGCAGGTGATAGATCACAAAGGCGAAGATAACCAGCCCCGTCAGCAGCATGTGCCGCGACGCCCAGCTAGCCTGCACCGTGTCTTCGTATTGGTAGGGAATCGGTCGCGCGTATTTCTTCCAATAGGAAAGCCGCAGGCCGAGCGCAATGTGAGTTGCAAAGATCAGAAGCAGGCTCAGGCGCGCGACCCACAACAACATGCCGAAGTCTTCGAGATGCTTGGCATAGGCGTTGAGGGCGTCCGTGCCGAGAAAGATGAGCAGATTGCCCGCCATGTGCGCGAGCACGAATCCGATCAAGAGCACACCGGTGATCGCCATGGCATACTTGCTGCCAAGCGAGGAACGAACCGGCTGCAACAGCATATTCATCAATCGAACCTTTCGAGGTCACGTCCTTAACAGAGAGGCGATTGCGTCCCGATGGCGCCCCTCTGTTGATAGTTATAGACGGAAAAGCGCCGAGAGCGAGAGCGCATGCCGTGCCTTCGCGGGATTCTTGTCGTCTCAATCTCATCTTGCCCGATTTAACGTATCTGCATAAATTGGAGTCTCATTGTCAGATAGGCACTCTCTGGCCTGGCTGAACTCCGCTTCGCGAGGATTTCCATGATCCCTCTGGATCTGTCTGGTAAAGTAGCTCTGGTGACTGGGGTCGGGGATAACATCAGCTTCGCCTGGTATATCGCCAAGTTTCTCCAGGCGGCCGGCGCTCGTCTCATCTTCGCCGTCCACCCGCGGATGACCTCGATTGTTCAGAGTATTCTCGATCGGGCCGCGGACGCCGAATACCGCGTTCTTCCCTACGGCGCCGGCGAATTGAAGGTCGAAAAGGTTATCCCTTGCGATGTCAGTTACGACACGATGGCGGATGTGCCGGCTGGCATACGAGACGATCGCCGCTATACGCGGCTCAATAGTGATTATTCAATCTCCGGCATGTTGGAAACGGTCAAGGCGCTCTGTGGCAGCGTGGACATTCTCATTCATAGCGTCGCGTTCAGTCCCGAGATCAGAAATTCCGCGCTCAACACCAGCCGGGCCGCTTATATGACGGCATTGAGCGTGAGTTCCTATTCGTTGACCGCGCTTTTGAGAGCGGCCGAGCCGCTGATGGAAAATCGCCCGGACGGAGCATGTGCTGTCGCCCTTACCTATCTGGGTGGCGACCGCGTCGTGCCGCATTATGGCGGCGGCATGTCGACAGCAAAAGCTGCCCTGCAGATCGACGCGAAACAGCTCGCGCACAACCTCGGCAAAAAGAATATCCGCGTGAACCTGATTTCCGCCGGTCCCTATGCGTCGCGTGCCGCCAGCGCCATCGGCGACATTCAACACATGATCGATTATGCCGCACAGCGCTCCCCTCTCCCACGCGGCATTACCGCGGAGGAGGTCGCCAATGCCGCCGCCTTCCTCTGCAGCCCTCTGGCGTCGGGAATTACCGGCCAGATTCTCTACGTCGATTGCGGCTACCATGTGATGGGGGTGTAAGGGCCGGCGTCCGTCCCGGGCCGCCTTCCTCGCTGCCGCTAGGTTGGCCCCTTTTCCCTCCCGCTTCCCGGGCCTTCGTACCCCGCTCCCCGTCCGAGCCGCTCCGTTTTCGACCAACCTCCGAGCGAACTTATCCTCGGCAGGAAGCTGCGCTCTTGCGCAACGGGGTTTTGGCTTTCATGACTCAATTAGTAGACTGGCGCCGCGCCGAACTGACCTTCGTCCGGCCCGATGGATATGAAGAAGCAGTCGAGCGTCTGCTCGAGCGCGGCCGGCGTTCGTTTCTGCTGCACCCTTTCGACAACGGCCTCGCCGAGCGACTGTCCGAGCGCTTCGGCGTCGCGATCAATCTCTACCGCGGCCACGTTACCGGCTCGCTCCTCGACGGCGTGATCATTCCGCCGATCACCGGTCGTGAACTCGATGCCGAGCTAGTTCGCTATCTTGACGCCCCCGTGACAATTGTGGCGCCGCTGACGGATCGGCATATCACGCTGCGTCCCATTTTCGTCGTGAGCATACCCAAGGCAGGCGTTCATTTTCTGTTTCACCTGCTTTATGAATTCGGCCTTGCTCCTGGCGGAACGTTTCAGGGCCACTTCACGCCGGGTCATTATTATTTTCTGGCGCGAGCATAGCCATATTCCGGCTAAAGACTTCTTCCGCGAATTGGACAATAGCCCGCGCGGCGGCAGCGGTCATGCGTTTTTCTCGACGCCCACCCTTTTCGTCTACAGAAATCCTCTCGACGTCGTCGTCTCCGAGGCCTTTTACTACGTCAAAAAAGACAAAACCGCGCTCGCCCATTATTACCAAGACATGTCAATCGACGAACGCTGTCTCCGTCTGATTCGCGGTGACGCGATGTTGCCCTCGCTCCGCGAGCGGATGAATTGGCACGCTCCTTGGCCCCGGTTAAAAAACGTCATCCCGCTGTGCTATGAGGAATTTGTGGGCGACGTCGGCGACGGCTCGGATGCCGCGCAGGGCCGAGCGATCTGGTCGCTGCAACTAAAGCTCCAGGTGCCCGGCTCGCCCCTGAAATATGGCAACCGAACCTATACGGACCGCAGCGCCACTTTTCGCAAAGGCACGATCAACGGACATAAGACCGTCCTGACCGCGGAACACCTTCGCGAGGTTCAATCCTTGCCGCAAGACTTCATGGAAGTGTTCGGCTATGCCATGGACGATCGCTTCGAAAAGGGCTACCTGCCACGCTTTGTCGACACATTTCGACTTCGACCGCTGGTAACGGAATAGCGCCAGTGTGATGTGTGCTTAGGCCACAATTCAGCGTTTATAAGTCGAATACTCGTCGACGCCATCGGAGTTTGCGTCCGTTGTGCTTCGATTCTTAGCAGCGGCGGCTTGAAGGACTAATATGCCGGCGACCACGACCGGCACGGCGACCAGTGCCAACCGCAAGCAACTCGCCAAGAACGGCTTGGACCACTGCCACGGAGTTAGCGCCGGCAACCAGCAGAGAAGTGGCGCGAAAAACAAAAGGATTGCGTTAGTCGTCGTCAGCTCCGCGAAAAATCGGCCGCTCACCAGTAGTGCGAACAGCGCTATCAAGGGCACGCCGAGGCTCGCGGAAAGATTCAATCGACCACGAACCAGCAGTGACGCGACGACGGCTCCGATAAGTCCCGCGGATAAAGTCAGCCCCATCGGTCCGCCGGTCGCGTAGCCGGAGTTAATCATCACCGCGCCCGCTCCCGCACAGGTCAGGGCCAATGCAACCGGGATCGATCGACTCGGCACGCGCGATGTCAAGAACGTGAGCAAAGCCCATACGACAAAGACAGAGAACCCCAAGGCGCCCAGGATCAGCCATATCTGCATCGGCGTCCAAGCTTCCTCGTCAGGAGGCTCCGAATTACTCAAGTAAACAGTCCCATGAAGCAGCACCCGGGCAGCACCGAACGCAATCACGGCCCGTAAAGGCCAGGCGATCCAAAACATGCGCGGCCCAGCGCGCCGAAGAGTTCGACGCCGATTACCGCCGGCAGCAAAAGGTAAAAAAATCGTCCCTCGTTATCAGTCGGCGGCCACTTTGGCCAAGCGTCCAAGACCAGACCACCGAGCAAATACCAGCCGAGATAAAAGGCGGCACCTTGGCTGATCACCCACCCGCCTGATACGAGAATGGGATGCGGCTGTCGCCAGGGCAAACCACAGACGAGCATGATCGCCGCGGCGATAAGAGCCGCTGCGGCTAGGGCGCCGAGAACATAAAGCGGATCCGGCATCTTGGCTACCTCAGCGTCGTTTGTAAGCAGGCAATCCCAATTGACTATCACTGCGGCCTTCGACTATGGTCCGCGTCTCGGATTGTCTCAGCGATCTTGTTCGGCAAGGAGGCTCGACGATGGCACGGTGGGCTAGGAAATCAGGGCGAGCCGTTTGGTTTTCCGTCTCGGCTGTCGCGATCATGCTCGGAACCGTCGGCTGCGGCGGCTCCTCGCCAACGACGGCGCAACCCGCCGCTGACACGTCCAGCCCGCGGACTGCCTCCGAGACCGCGCCTACCGGCGATACAGTCCCGGTCGTGGCCACGGCGCCTGAAGCGCCGAGCGATCCATTGCACCAAACATTTGCCCAGGCGACGCGAGCCGACGATCCGCCGGCGGACGCCAATCGGCCGCCCGATGAGATGGTGACAAAGAAGGCCGTCTACAAAATATATACCGAAGTTCAACGGCAGTGGGACAGTATCCTGTTCCTCAGCAATGACGGCAAGAAAATTGACTATGTCGCCACGATCGAGACCAGCGTCGGACCGATCGAGATTACACTCTTGCCGGAGACAGCGCCGAACCATGTGCGTAACTTTATTGCCCTCGCTCGGGCTGGTTATTACGACGGTTTATTCTTCGACGGTCTGTTTCATGATGAGGCCAAAGACGAGAATGGCAATGTTCGGCGTCTAGATCAAGTATGGGCCGGCTGCCCACTCGGAACGGGCGAGACCGGCTCGGGCAGCATCGGTTACTGGCTCAAGCCGGAGTTTAACGCGCGGGCCAATAAACTGACGCATGAGGAAGGCGTCGTCGGCGCCGTTCGTCTCGAAGAGGCAGACACGGCGGCAACAAGGTTCTATATTAATTTGAGTTCGGCTCCGTATCTCGACGATAACTCGACGATTTTCGGAAAAGTGACACGTGGACTGGACATCGTGCGTAAGATAGGATCGCAATCCTATATTGAGGACGAGGCAAGCTCCGTTCGCCGGCCGCTCAAACCGATAGTCATGACGAAGGTGACGATTCAGGAAAAACGATAAAGACACGTGGATCGCGGCGAGAAGCCGGGAGGGGCCCCACCCAGAGGAAAGGTGCCAACCTGGTCAGGCCCTGACGGGAGCAGCCATACGTACTGGACCGAGTGGCGTGGATTCGCCTCTTCCGGCTTCCCGCCGCGAACACGTTTTTTGACACTTCATCGAAAGGAGGCGGTCGTCTGAGAGGACCCCATGAACGATCCGCGGAAAAAGCTAAATTCCGGATGGTTCGCCTCGAAACGCCGATCTGCCTCGGATCCTTTTCATGTTCATTGTTCGTGCGATCATCTCTTACAAGGTACGCGCGGCCCGCGTTATCAAGTCTTATACTGTCCTTCCTGTAGCAAACCTGTCTTTATATTGGCCCATAGTCCTTACCTTGACACGCCCCAGCGGTTGCCTCACGCCGAGGACGCGGCGGGTTGGCACTCGCACATTCCCACGTTTATCAATACCTGGAAATTGCCGCTGATCACCGGCGCGGCAACGCTTGTCGTATTATTGTTACTCCTCTGGCAATTGCTCGGCACGCTCAGCCGAAAGGCCTCACCAGCGCAATTGAAGGCTCACTGGGATCAAGGAAGCCGCGCTCTCGAAGAAGGCAGCTTTCATAAGGCCCTCGATGAGTTGCGCAGCGCGGCGCGCGAGCGGGCCCGTGGGCCTGGAATCCTATCGCCTGAAGACAATCGTCGGCTCGACGAGCTATTGGCCGAGGCCGAACTATTGGATCGCTTGCTGGTCGAGTCCCTCGGCGAGATCTTGCGCCAAGCGATGGCGACGCGATCGGAGGAATGGCAGCGCCACTTTGAGCGTGACTACCTCGGCCGATCGATCCTTTTCGACGGCGAGCTACGGCTCGGCAACGCCGGTCTGCCCGAGCTGCCGTTTCACGTCGTCGAAGCCGGCGGCGAGACAGCACGCGTCGCCTTAGAAGAGCTTCAATTGTTGAAAATGCTGCCGCTCACGGAAACGCAACGCATGATCTTCGGAGCGCGCCTCCGCTGGCTCGGCCGCGATAAGCAAGGTAGCTGGGTCGTCGAATTTGAACCGGACAGCGGCGTGTTGATTACGGATCCGAGTTTATTGGCCTCGTGGCGGCCAACGCTCGTCGATGCCGCTACGCGCGGCGTTTTGCAGCGTCAGGCGGGGTGGGCAAGAGGGTTGGTAAGGAAATAATTGAGAGGGAACGTTTAGCCGCAATACCGTTCGTCTAACCCGGCCCCTCGCTCTTCCTATAGTGGACAACGGCAATCTCTTATTTGGCAAGGGTGCATCCTTGCCAAATAACCTGGCTTCCAAGGTTGGCGCGTAAATTCTTTATTCACATGTACTTATCTTAATAATCACCAAGACGATCAACATGGTTAAAACGACCACTCTTGCCAAAAGTGCTTTGGCATGGCAAGGCTGGTCCGCCCAGGGATTGGGCAAAAGAAAACCCCTTAGACGAACGGTATTGCGTTTAGCCGCGAGCCGTCAGGCGAGCGCTGTTTGATAGCGCTTTTTCACATAGCGCTATCAAACAGCGCTCGCCTGACGGCTCGCGGCTAAACTATTATCAAAATCCGTTACGCAGCGCGGCGCATTTCATCGATTTTGGTCGGAATCTGCGCTGCTCCGCTCTTCATAAACGTATGCAGAAGCGCCGGCAGTAGGATCAGCGACGCGATCATTGAAAAGCCGACGCCGAGCGTCAGGATAAACCCGAGCCCGGCCAGGCCGCGCTCGGTTGAAATCATCAGGGTGCCGAAGCCGATCATCGTCGTCAGGGCCTTGATGAGGACGCCACGCCCGATCGCGAAGCTGACGGACGATTTACCTTCCGCGCGGCGGATCAGGTAGTCGTGCAGGATATGCACCCCGTTGTCGACGCCGACGCCGAGTATTAGCGGGAATGCGATCATATTCGCGGGATTGAGCGGGAAACCACATAAGCCCATGACGCCAAGCACCATCAATACGCCCAGTAGCAGAGGCAATAGCGCAAACAGCGTGTGGCCGAGGTGACGAAAATCGAGATAGAGGACGGCGACGATGACGAGGAACGCGTAAAAGCCCGCTCGTTCGAGACCGTCTTTCATAGCTCGCAGGCCCTCGACGGTGCCGAAAGGCTTGCCGGTCGCCAACGGATCAACTTCGCGGATCTTTTGCGTGAAGTGTTCCAAAGGCTGAAAATCCCAAAGGCAGTCTTTGGCGAATACGCGCAGCAACCACTTCCCATTGGCGCTGACGTGCCGTTCCCGGAGTGGTTGGGGCAGGTCGTCAAGCGTAATCGTCGCGGGTGTCGCCACGTCTCGCAGTCGGTGCAGATCCTCGGCCAGGTAGCCGGACAGTTTCTGATCGAATTCCAACAAGCGTTGATTGGCGATTGCGCCATCGGGAATGTTCAGCAAACGGTCATATAGTTGATTCAAGGCACTTCTTAGATCGCTGATTTTCTGATCGGCGCCTAGAGGTCCAAGGTGAGCATCGAGCGACGTCGTAATCGCGCGAAGCGAGGCGCTCGAGGGACGGAAGTGAGGGATCGTCTCGCCGCGCTGGGAGATATTCGAGGTCGTGGCGGATTTGCTTGATGATCGGCAGCTTGCTGTCCTGGTCCGGCGGTACGAGAGTCGCTACTTCGACGACTCGGCTTACCTCGGGCAAGGTTTCAAATCTGGCCTTCATCGCCAAGGCTTCCGCCGCACTGTCGGCGATGCCGAGAGCATGCCATGACGCTCCGGTAGTATGTTCGATGAGCGTCATCTCCCATTGCACCGACTCGAGATTCTGTGCCTGCAAATGGAGCAGATTATGGTCATAGGTGACGAAGGATGCGCACACGGCCATGCCAGCGATGACGAGAACGCTTAGGCCAAGAACCAGGCGCGGCCTCTGGCACAGTACAGGCAGCCACGTCGCGTCCGCGGCGGCCACCGAAAACGGCAGAATCATCGCTGGCCCGCTGTCGGACTCCTGTTTGAATCCAGGGGCTGGGCGCTTGTCGAATAAGGTTACGAGGGCCGGCAATACCGTAAAGCAAGCGAAAGCACAGAGTAGTACGCCACACCCGGCGATCCAGCCGAGTTCAGCGACGGCCTGGAAATCGGCGAACATCGCGGCGAAGAAAGCCAGCGCGAGCGTCGCCGCCGCGGTCAGGTTGCCAACCGCGACGTGAGTCGTCGTGTGCAAGAGAGCGTCGCGCACCGGCATCCCGTCCCGCCGTGCCTCCTCATACCGCGTTACCCAGAGAACGCCGTAGTCGCCCATGCCGATGAGCATGACGGCGAAGGTGGCCGAGAGAATGTTGAGATGGCCCACGGTCAGAGTAAGCCAACCCATCGCCCAGGCGGTGCCGACGAGCAGCGTCACGACCGTGAGCATCGGGTAATAAAGGCTGCGATAGACGAGGATGAACAGCAGCATCACGCCAGCAATTGCTAGCCACGAGGCGACGCCGGTGTCATGCTGGGCGGCGGCCATCTCGTCCGTCTCGAGTACGGGCATCCCCGTCAGACCGAATTGCAGCTCGGGATAGCGCGGCTTGACCCCAGCCAGAACGGTGCGCATCGCTTCGACGCCGCGCAAGGCGGCCGTGAATGAGCCGGACTCTTTCTTCGGACGAACGAGCAGGAACGCGAGGCAGCCGTCCTCTTTGTTATCGGTGAAGAAATACTGTGGCTCGGCCAGCTGATCCTTTTCGCCGGCGGGACGGGCCATCAAGCTGCCCCAAGGATTCTGAAAGTTGGCCGGCTCTTGAAGCGCCTGGGTCGCGGATCGACAAACCGCGGTTAGCTGGGTGATGAATTGGGCGTCGGCCGGAGCGAGCGGTTGCCCCGGTTGAAGGCGGGAGGCGCGTAGTTGGGCTTCCGCCAAGAGATTGCCGAGCGACAGCTGCGACCATCCGATCGTCCCAAGCTTGAGGATCGGCGCCATACCGCCCAGGTTCTCCGCAATCGCTTGAATATCGGCGAGAGGTAATAACAGCAGTGCGCGGTCGCGGATCTTGCGGAGATCGGCTTTATAGAACAGGCGATCGAGCAAATCGGCGTGTTCACCGACGCCGGCGGCAATTTCTTCGAGCGCGGCCACCATATGGTTGCGATCATGGCCCTTGATGACGGCCACGATGTCGTCATCATCGCCGAATTCCGCAAGGTATTTCTGCCAGCGTTGTTGATAGTCCTTTCTCGGACTAATGAGATCGCTGCGCGAGGTCAGATATTGCAGACGCGTGCAAGCCGCGAAAATAGATAAGGCACACAGGCCAGTGGAGATGAGCAAGACCAGTCGAGGGTATTGGCAGACAAGCGAAACCAGGGACCGCAGAAAGCGCTGCACCGGCGACGAGGCCGGGACAGTATGCTGAACCGGGTTCATGTGATTGCCCTGGCTTCCCAATAGCGCAGCCGACCTCATCCATGAGGTGCGGGGTCGGGATTGTAGGCAGGCGCTGCCCTTCGTTGCAAGGCGAAGCGGCGGGAGGTAAAGAGCGGATTGTTCAGCGACGACCAAAACGACGTTTCCGATAGATGCAAATCAAATCGAAAAAAATCCCCTTGCTTCGCTAAGGACTTTTCGCGTATAACGGCTGGTCACGCCAGAGCGCCTGAGAGGATCTCACGGCTTAATAGGCTTGTACGGTAGGGAAACCGAACGCTCCCCGGCGATACGCCCGCACACGACCCTTGATCGAGCCCGCTTTAGATGCACCTCGTTCGGTTGTGTGGCTTGGCCGGCATCCCTCTTTGGAGAGAGGGACCGCTCGCGATGGATGCGGAGCTGCCGGCACCACTGTTTCCCGAACCGGAGCTAGAAATCCCATGATCGAAACGACGACCCGACTGATTCCTCAGTCCCCTCTCCCCACGTCGAACAACACGCTGACCGTTGAATTGCTTTCCGTTCACGGAGGCGAAGATGGGCTCGGCAACCCGCTCGACCAGATGAACCGTCTGGTGCAAAATCGGCTTTCCCTAATTCGCCGCGGCTTGCGCGAAGCCCATCGCCAGGCAGCCGATGGCCGGACCGACGACGCCGTCCTACTCGTCGAACGCCTGGAAGAAGATCTGAAAATGCTGCAGGGCCGACTCAATCGCGAATGCGCCGGAGCATAAATCGGTCTGCCTAGTGCCCCGTCCTGACTAAGTTTACGGGTGGCACAGACATTCCTGTCTGTGCAGCAAAAGCCACATTCGTCGGTTCCCGCACAGACAGGAATGTCTGTGCCACCCGTAAATTTAGCCTGGACGGCGCACTAGCCGAATTTGTTTCACGGCGCTTTCACGGTCGTGGCCCGTTGCACAACTCGGAAATCGAGCGTTCTGCTATCCACTCGTGAAGCAAGCGCTCCTCGTCCCGACTGCGGCATCTCGTCACGCACGTCGAGACGTAAAGTATACGACCCCGCTGCCAGCCTTGCTGGGACCGGGATACTCAACGTGAAAAAATAGTCCTGGCGTCGGCTAAGGCTGCGGTCCGGACGGGGCGGAAAATCGATCCGAGCCACCGGCGTGCCGTGTTGATCGTTTTGGCTAAAAATGAGTGCAGTCGCCGCAAGGCGCGTTTCATGGGCTCCATCATGGGGCACGCTTGTGAAATTCTTCACCTCAATATAGAGGCGCATCGGCTCGCCACATTGACCTTCCATACCTGACTGATATTCCGGCGCTCCGGCAAGCGGTTTGTAGACTCCGAAGCTCTTGACCTCGCCGCAAAACGTCACCGCGCCGAGCGTCAGAGGCAATCGCGCACGTAATATCTCCGACAAGTCGTTTTTCTGTTTCTTCAGCTCCGCCGTCTCTTTCGTGTTGAGGCGCGACTTCTCGCTCACTTGAACGCTCAGCTCCAACAAGCTGCTCAGTAGCTCTTGATCGACACCTTCCAGATATTGCAGCGCCCTGCGCGAGATCCGGATGATCGGCGATCAACTCCCGTAATGCGGTAACTGTTGGCGGATCTGGTGGCCCCTGCACACTAAGCACGGGAGTCTGTGGAACCGGCAGAGGCTCAAATGGCTTGGCCATTTCGATGGGCGTTGCCTTTTGTAGGACTGGATCGGGAATCGACACTGGCGGCGGCGGTTCGATAGTCGAGACCGGGTCCGTGGCGAACGAAGGTCGTGGGTGGTCGGCCGGCGCTGGCGTCATGGGAAACTCGTCCGTCGGCTGAGTCAGCCGACAGCCGAGAGCCAGGCAGGTACTGGCACAGATTCCGAGTAGCAGAATCCCGTAACGCCGTCTCATCCCAGACCTCGATTGGCTCGCCGAGCATAATCCCGCGCAGGGCGGGAACGATAGGCTCGGGTCATTTGTATGTCAATAGCATTTGCGTAATGGGAGAAGCGATTACAAGCTCCGAGCACGCTTTCGAAGCCGCTGAACGACCTCCTGCCCAATTACTTGTAAAGCAATAGCGACTGAAAAGCCCTAAACAGCCCTTGTCGCGTTGGCCTAATCGTGGGTAGTCTGCACACGATTAGGAAAACCTACCAAGGCAGGAGGCCGGAGATGCGGCTATTCATTAGCGCGGGTGAGCCGAGCGGCGATATGCACGGCGCCAATTTAATTCGCGCACTCCGCCAACTCGATCCAAGTGTGGAAGTAGCAGGCTTCGGTGGTGACCAGATGCGCAGCACAGGCTGCGAGCTTCTTTTTCCGCTCTGTGATCTCGCCGTGGTCGGCGTCGTCAAAATACTCGGCAGTCTACCGCAATTCGCCGCCATTCTCGACATCGGGGATCGTTATCTTCGCAAGCATCGGCCCGATGCGCTCGTCATGATCGACTACCCTGGGTTCCACTGGTGGCTGGCCAAGGCGGCCCGCGCGCGGAATTCCCGTCATCTATTTCGTCCCGCCACAGATCTGGGCCTGGGCCAACTGGCGCCATCGCAAGATGCGGCAACTCGTCGATGAAGCCCTCTCCGGTTTGCCTTTCGAGGTGGATTGGCTCAACGTGCGCCACATCCCCGTGCGCTTCATAGGCCATCCGTATTTCGACGAACTGCACCGCCAACTGCTCGACCAAGATTTCATAGCCGCCGAGAAAGCGAAGACAGGAACGATCATCGGCCTGTTGCCGGGATCGCGCAATCAGGAAGTGTTCTATAATCTCGACCCGCTGCTTCGAGCCGCACAACTCATTCACGCCCGCAGGCCCGAAACGCGCTTCCTCGTGGCCTGTTTCAAAGAGGAACACCGGCAAAAAGTGGCGGACAAACTAAGCAAACTGGGGCTGCCGATCGAACCGCACGTGGGCCGAACGCCGGAGATATTACATCTATCGCACTCTTGTTTATCCGTGTCTGGTTCGGTGAGTCTGGAACTACTGTTTCACATGACGCCGTCGGTGATGATTTACCACCAGCACTGGTTGAACATCGCCATTGGACGGCGGTTGATCCGTTCGCCACACATCAGTTTCGTGAATCTCCTCGCGAAGCGGCGACTGTTTCCGGAGTATTTTTCCGCGCACGATCAGTCCGACGCGATGGCGGCGGAAGTGATCGAGTGGCTGGAGAAGCCGAGCAAGCACTCGGAATTGCGTGCGGAATTGGTCGCCTTGCGCGAACAGGTAGCAGTGCCTGGGTCTTGCGAGCGGGCGGCGCGGCGAGTGATGGAAATTGTGGAGGAGAAGAGGAGTTTTAGGCGGGCGAGTTGAAGCGGTCGTACCGCCAATCAGGCAGTAACAACAACACGTAGCGATCCGGCCAAAGGTGAGCTGAAAATGGCTCAAAAGCTAACAGCTAAACTCGAAAGGAAAATCGCTAAAGCGGGCTTGCCAAGCGGAGGGGCCGTTCCTTTTGACCCGCTGCTCGAAAAGAGCCGAAAAGGAAAGCAGATCATCAAGAAAGAGATCGTTTCACATGGCCCGAAGAAAGGCAATAAAGGATACGTTGATACAAAGGGACGAATATGGATCAAAGATCGGGCGCATGCGGCCGACCCCGATCATTGGGATGTTCAGGAAAACGGCGGTATAGAATACTTTCGGGTCGATCAACAAGGAAATCTGTTGCCCTAGCGGAACTTGATATTTGACCTGGGAACGAGGCACCTATGGCTACGACGAAAAAACCGCGCAAAATTCCTAAGAGCGCAACATCTAGCTTCGGGCTTTTGGCGAATGGCTCCGCTGGGCCCTGGGAGGTCGCCGTCGACGAGTCTACTTCCGGTCCAGAGAAATGGTTCGCTCAAATTGACGGACCGTCCGCGAGCTTTTATTTTGAGATCCCCTCGCTAAAAATCATCAGTCGGATGGCTCAGTTTCTTGAACCACGTTTGACGGCAACGAAGCAACCGCTTGTTGATTCGGCGGATTCGCAAGCCTCTTTCGCCCTTGGAAAGGACAGTTTGACAGCACTCACGCTGGTCAAGGACGATGAGTACGACGACCGCTGCTTTCTCGTCGTTGGCTCGCCAGAGAATCCGATAGCCCGCTTTACCATTGCTGGGCCGGATGCGGGCAACCTTGCTGAGGCTTTGCGACAAGTTGAACAGGACATTGATGAAGAAGCCTAAGAGTTCCTGCTCGCTCCATTAGACTTCTTCTTGAAGCGAGTGAAACCCGTGCGATACTTGCAAAATTATCGTTAAAACCGCACCCCCGCCGTCAGCAGCACATTCAATTCTTCTATATCGGTACGGTTCTGATGCTGGAGAATGTCGCTCCAGGTATACGAGTATTCGACCCGAACGCCAGCGGTGAACAGGAAAGTCGCCACAGGGCGTTTCGTAGTCGGCGTGAGCGGCGAAAAAGACGCCGCCGATGGTGTCGGTGCGATGCTCGATTTCGTTCAGATCAATCTTTTCCGTACCCCATCTACCACCCAGGTCGACTCCGGCTTTCATGTTGGAATGCTTATCGTGCGGGTCCGCATTGCCCCATAGATACCATTCCTTACCGCCAGCCAAGTTGAGGTAGGTTCGATTGAGGTTTCCGACGCTGACGGGCACACTCGGAATGGTCGTGGTTGTACTATTTACAGTAGACGAAACATTGAGCAAGTCTACTTTGCTGGATTTATCGCTTGCGTTGTTATAAATGTTGCTCACGCCAATATCGAATACCCAAGCCGAGTCCTGAGCTGGATTGAAGAAGAGCGTTCGATACGCCCATTTCGATGTCCCAGCCCGGTGCGAGGACATTATTTAAGAAACCACCGCCGATCGGCAGGGAGACACCTGTTCGGGCATAGAGTTGGCCACCGATCGGGCCGTCGCCGCCGACGGGTCCGCAGCATCCGCCCGGGCGTTGATAGAGCATCCAGCTGGAGAGGCTAAGGTCCGGGGCCGGGGCGCAGTCCCCGCAGAGGCCACTTCGTGAGCGTTTGTGGAACCGCCCGGGGCCGGGATGGTGGGCGGGCTATAGCCGGCACCGCCGGTGGCGACGCTGCCGTCCGATGGCATTTGGGCATTGGCTTGCCCCAAGCTGAAGAGGGTTGCGACCAAGCCACCCAGGCAAATTTTCGTTAAGTTCATGCCACCCTCGTCTTTTCGAAGCCGCGTTGCTACCGGCAGATTCACAAACAATTTGCGAGCCCCAATTGCCGGGACTCATTCCATTAATCGGCACGCGAGCCGCGCGATATTAACAGGATTGTCAATTGGAACGATTGTGCCGTTTCTACTGGCCTTGCACACCCCATGGCGAAGCGTTATACCCCCGCCGACGTAGGGCATCATCTCGGGCCAGGATCCCGAGGCAAACACGGGAGGTCAGGGAATGTCGGCAAGCAATCGAAAACCGGGTGCGCTGGAGCTGGCGCCGCTGGCTCATCGCGACAGGTTGCACGGGCACCATCGTTGCTGGGCTCGTTTATTGGCAGGCTTCGCCCCTAAAACCCGCGAGCGCCCAGGCCGCGCCGCCGGGCCCTTCCACGGCATCTTCCACGCCGGAGCCGACGAACGCTCCGACCTCGACCTCGGATTACAGCAAGCGTGTGGTCGCTTACATACACGACTCCGTGCCGGTGACGCGGGAACAACTCGGCGAATATCTCATCGCCCGCTACGGCAACGAGAAGCTTGAGCTGATGGTCAACAAAATGATCATCGATGAAGCCTGTAGAGCGCGTGGCGTCGACGTTACCCAGGCGGAAATCGAAGCGCAACTCGCCGAAGATCTCAAGGGCCTCCAACTGGACCATAAGCAGTTTGTGAACAACTACCTCAAAGCGCACCATATGAACCTCTACATGTGGCGCGAAGACATCATTCGTCCCAAGCTCCAACTGGCCAAGATGGTGCGCGAACGAGTGACCTATACAGAAGAAGAAGTGAAAATGTGCTGGGACGCCTATCACGGCGAAAAGATCGAAGCCCGAATCATCCTTTGGCCCAAGGAAGAGGAGCGTCAGGCTCAGGCGGAATATGGCCGATTGCGCGACAACCCTGAGGCTTTCGAGGCCAAATCGAAATCTCAAGCCAGCCCGCAATTGTCGAGCAAGGGCGGTGCCGTGCCGCCGATCGGGCACCATACGAGTGGTTGCAGCGAAGGATTTGAAAAGGACCTTTTCAGCCTACAGCCCGGCGAGATCACGCAACTTCACGAAGAGCCACAAGGCATCGTGCTGGCGAAATGTGTCCGGCGCATACCGCCAGATACGAATGTCAGCATCGACGCCGAGCGTCCAAAACTGGTCAAAGAAATCGTGGATAAAAAGACCTTGCTGGAAGTGCCCAAGTTCTTCGCCGAGTTGAGGAAAGTCGCGAACCCGAATTTGTTGATGACGAACCCGAACAAGGCGGACGATAGTATCAAAAATGTGCCTGATCTGCTGTCGGCGACAGGCGCGATGATGAAGAAAGGGAACTGATAAAGCCAAATTTCACGAGCCGGGGAGAAAGTCCGAACGAGTGTAATGCTCTCCGGTCGCTCACGCTCCCGGCTCGTGAAAATGGCTAGAGCTATTCGGACCGCACTCAATCGCCGCGCCCAAATCCATCATCTCCCCCGCGATGCGCCGGCACCGGCACGGACACATCGCCAACGATTTCATGCAATAGAGCGGCAGCCGTAACTTTTCGCAGCCTGCTTTCCGGTCGCAATATCATGCGATGCGCCAAGACTGGCTGCACCATCCGTTTCACGTCATCGGGCGTGATGAAATTGCGGCCATTGAGCGCTGCCTGCGCCTGGGCCGTGCGGAACAGCGCGATGGAAGCCCGCGGACTGCCGCCGAGGGCGACATCGTCGTGGTCCGCGCGTCCCTTTGACGATTTCGAGGATATATTTTCTCACTTTATCATCGACATGCACTTCCCGCACCGCTTCTTGACATGCCAGCCACTCGGCAGCCGAGACCACGGGACTCAGGTCGTCGATGGGGTGGCCCATTTGCAGCCGCTGAAGCATCTTGCCTTCTTCTTCGATCGATGGATAGCCAAGGCTTAGACGAATCAAAAACCGATCGAGCTGCGCTTCGGGCAGCGGAAAGGTCCCCTCGTGATCGACTGGATTTTGCGTGGCGATCACCAAGAATGGCGGCTTGAGAACATAGGTCTGCCCGTCGACGCTGACCCGGCGTTCCGCCATCGCTTCAAGCAGTGACGACTGCGTTCGCGGAGTTGTGCGATTGATTTCGTCCGCTAACAGTGTTTGAGCGAAAATTGGGCCAGCTCGAAATTCAAACTCCGTCGTCTTTTGATTGAAGACCGAGACGCCAGTGACATCGGTCGGCAGCAGATCAGGCGTGCATTGAATTCGTTTGAACGTGCAACCGACGCTGCGTGCCAGAGCGCGGGCGAGCATCGTCTTGGCTACCCCCGGCACGTCTTCGAGCAGGATGTGGCCTTCGCAGAGGTAGGCGACCAGCGCGAGATTGATCTGGTGGCGTTTGCCGAGGATCACTTTCTCGATATTGGCCGCCACTCGGCCGGCGACGGCGGCGACATCGATCGGGGCGCGACGAGGTTCGGTCCCAACTGCATTGGACATGAAAAGCCATCCGGGACGAATCGAAGAATGAAAGCTACAAGGCAACAGCATAACCTGCGAAGGGAATCGCGGCAATGAAAAGCCTTCCATCTGTCCGCCGACACTGCCAAGAATTACCTCCCGACTCCGACCCCGCACTCCTGTACTATAACCAAGACAATTGATGCCTCGATCGTCGTGTGAACGGCTGCGGCCAGGCGGTGGGCATGGAATTAACGGTTCAAAACGTCTATGGCCTCCTGTTGCGCAGCAAGCTTCTCCCGGTCGAGGAAGCCCGCGAGATGTATGCCCGTTGGCAACTCCACGCCGGCGAGGGAGCGACCAACCTGACGCGATTCGCGGAGTGGATGGTCGCCAACAAACATTTGACGGCGTATCAAGCCAATCTTCTGGCGCGCGGACATGCGGAAGGCTTTTTCATCGAGGAATACAAGATCCTCGATCGACTCGGCAAGGGGCGCATGGCCGGCGTCTACAAAGCGCGGCATCCGCTTGGGCAAACCGTGGCTATCAAGGTTCTGCCGCCGTCGCGGGCGCGCGATCTCGAGATGCTCGGGCGATTCCTGCGCGAAGGTCGTTTGGCAACGCGGCTCAAGCATCCGAATATCGTGCGCACCTTTCTCCTCGGTAAAACAGGAGAAATTCACTATCTCGTCATGGAGTATTTGGAAGGCGAGACGCTCGAAGAGTTAGTCAATCGCCGTGGCCCCCTCTCAGCGACGGAAGGTGTTCGGCTGATTTATCAAGCGTTTCAGGGATTGCAGCACATCCATTCTCAGGGCCTTGTTCACCGCGACCTCAAGCCCTCGAACATTATGCTTGTCAACTCGACGCCCGAGAGCACGGCCCAAGCGACTTTGAAGATACTCGATATCGGCCTAGGCCGTTCGCTCTTTGAAGAAAGAAAAAAGGACGACGGCTCCAACCTCGAGCTGACCACTCAAGGGGCGCTCCTCGGTACGCCGGATTACATGGCTCCGGAGCAGGCGCGCGATCCCCGCAGCGCCGACATACGGGCCGACATCTATAGTCTTGGTTGTGTGTTGTATTTCATGCTCACAGGCAAACCGCCGTTCCCGGATACCAACGTCATTAGTCAGATGATTCGGCACGCGACCGAGCCGCCGCCGCTGCTCAAGGCCCACAATGCGACGGTCCCAGACGGTCTACAACAAATCGTTACGTGGATGCTGGCGAAAGATCCCGCGCAGCGTTACCCGACGCCAGAGCGGGCGGCGCAGGCGCTCCAGGTTTTTCTCGCCGGCGCCACAGGCCCGCTCGTCCAGCCTGAGAGCGATCCGAATATGCTCTCTTATCTTTCTTTAATCAAGGAACAGCAGCCCAAAAAACCGCTGACCGTCGTTGAAATTGACACGAATGCACCTGTCATAAAGGCGCCGCCGCCCAACCCCAAGAGTGGTGATCGAGTGCCGTCCAATCAAGACAGAAAAAGGCCTTCCGCCGAACGTCCCGCGATGCTGACTGCGCCCGTGAAGGCGACAGCGCCGTGGCTACAGAGCGCAAAAAGGAGGCAGACGTGGAGCTGATCGCTTCTGATTCGGGCATCCGTGAAGCGCAGGGGCGCTTGCATCCATTTGTACTAAACCGTCGGGACCTGATTCTTTTTGGAATCGGCGTCTCCGCCGGCGCAGTCGCGGCAATCGTAGGCTTTGTCGCGGCCCGGCGCTGACGTGTTCGATGACGCGGCCAATCGGTTCGCTGGGCCACCGTCTGATGCTTCGCAGTTAATTTCGGCTGGCTTTCGCCAGCGCCTCGCGGACGGTCGCCTCGTCTAGTTGCAGGATGGTAGCGATCGTGGCGATCTCCGAAGCAGAAAGCTTCTTTGCAGCCATCCGTGTGATGGCAATCTCGATGCCTTTTTCAATGCCCTCTTTCAGGTCTACTTCTTTGGCTTCCTGATAAAGGCGGCTTTCACGGATATCATGTATCTGCAACATAGTCTGAATCTCTTCTCGACTCAGGCGAGGCAGTTTGTAGATGATTACGGTCTCGATCAATTGAATCAGATGGTTTCGAAGGGAATCATCGCTCGGGACGGAGCCACGAAGACTGGGTTACCGTGGCGACGTTTCGACAAGTAGCCTCACTTCGGCTGGAACACCTTTTTATTACCAAGCGCTTGCTTGACGCTTTGCGTCGTGTTACGTTGCCAATCCCAGCCCATTCTCTCCCGCCATCCGAGGATTCTCACCATGCACCATCGTGTTCTTGCTTTTGCTGCTTTTTTCATTTGCCTGACGCCCTTGGTCGGTGCATTTCAAGACGAAGAAAAGCTCGGGCCTGACTCGCTGGAGCAGCCGGGCGTCCCAAAAGGAACGGTGACTCAATACAAATGGACAAGTAAGATATTTAATGGAACAGTCCGTGACTACTGGATCTATGTCCCATCGCAATACGACGCCAAGAAACCCGCTTGTCTCATGGTCTTTCAAGACGGCGGCGGTTACGTCAACACCAAAGGACAATTCCGCGTCCCGACCGTCTTCGACAATCTGATTCACAAGAAAGAGATGCCGGTGACCATCGGCGTCTTTATCAACCCGGGCAAAGTGCCGGCGACAATGGAAGGCAAAAAGGATCGCGATAATCGTAGCTTTGAATACGACACTCTCTCAAACCAATACGCAACCTTCTTGGAGAAGGAACTCCTGCCGGAAATCACCAAGAATTACAACATCCGCAAGGATGCCGCGGGCCGAGCGATTTGCGGGATCTCATCCGGCGGTATTTGTGCCTTCACCGCGGCCTGGGAAAGGCCGGACCTGTTCAGCAAAGTCTTGTCCCACGTCGGCAGCTTCACCAACATCCGCGGCGGCGACGCTTATCCTGGTTTGATCCGCAAGACCGAGAAGAAACCGATCCGTGTCTTTTTACAGGACGGCGAGACTGATTTGAACAACGTACACGGTCATTGGTTCTTGTCGAATCGCCAGATGGAAGAATCGCTGAAATTCATGGGCTACGACTACAAGGTTGCGTGGGGCAAGGGTGGCCATAATGGCAAGCATGGCGGGGCGATTTTGCCGGAGTCGTTGAAGTGGTTGTGGCGGGATGTGAAAGACAAGGAATGATTGCGCCTTCAGCCTATCACAATACAGATATAGGAGAAGTAAAATGAATCTAAAGAGCCAAGCGATTTGTCTTTGCGCACTTGTTCACTTGTCATCGTCTGTCGACGCTCAAGACATGCAAGTTAGCGATTTCGTGACACCCAACGAAGGATGGCGGCTGACTCCTAGCGCTAAGATTCCGAGCGGCCCAATCGATGGTGTCTCCGTTTATGTATCTCCAAGCACCTTCTACTCCTATTACAAAGGCAAAGCCGGCGACAACACTCTTGACGTCAGCTGGATCAGTTCATTCGATGTTAAAGGGACTAGGGTAGATACTAACATCGGCGAAATCATAAGCATGACGTTTCGACCCGATCAGGATGCTCTGATAGTTTCGCAAAAAATCGATGGTAAACATCGAATCAGTATGTTTAGAATCAAAGACACTCGTCAGTTAGACGCGAACGAGAATTATTACACTCCGCAACGTCACCCGACCAAGCCATTTCAGGGCGCTCAGACTCACGGTTGATCGAAAGGGTTGCCTATACGCAGCAACCGAGCGCGGCGTGCAGATCTTCGACCCAATTGGTCGCCTAGCGGGGATTTTGGCTCCGCCGACAGAAGTAGGCGGCACGATCGGCCGCATCGCGTTCACGGGCAAGAACCTGGATGAATTGACGGTGGTATTCGGAGACCAAACTTACACACGAAAGATGAAGTCGCAGGGGCTGGCGCCGTTCGAGAAGAAATGAAATTCTTTTCAATTTGTTAAGCCGCGAGTCGGTAGGCGAGCGCTGTGGAATAGCGCTTTTTCAAATGGCGCGATCCCTACAGCGCTCGCCTGCCGGCTCGCCGCTAAATGGCGCGATCTCAAAACGCATCCAACCAGAAATGGAAGCCGCGATAATAGGGCTGGGGCTTGAACGCCTCGTAGCGCCAGTGCGGTTCTAGAAACGGCGGGTAGGCCATGTAGGCGGGCGGCTTCATGTAGCCGGCGCCGACTGGTTCGGGCCAACGTGGGCCTTGTTGCGGCCAATAGTTGTGTGGGAAGTAGTAGTAGGGATAGTAGAAATAGTTGCCGACGCCGGTGTTCACGGGATTTTGAGCGAAGGCTGAGGTGGCCAACGTGGACCACAGGCCCGCTGCCAAAACCGTTGCCAGTGCGGCCATCATGACTCGTCGCATGTCTTTATGTCCTCCTGACGGTACGGAGCAGCGTGCCCCGAATCCATTCGACGCAACTCTAGCCGCTGTCCGAACGCCGTGCGCCGACGAAGCGGGCGAATTTCGTTAAAATACCTCCGGCCACGGGAAAATTCTCTTCGCTTATGCTTCAGGCGCGGTATGAGCGTTGCGCGGCCTTGTGCCGCACGAAAAAAGGACAGGATTCATGGATTCGTTTCAGGTTTACGACAACCCGCTCGTGACGCGCTACGCCAGCCGGGAAATGGCCGAGCTGTGGGGGCCCCAACGCAAGTTCTCGACCTGGCGCCGGCTGTGGCTCGCGTTGGCTGAAGCGGAACAGGAGCTAGGGCTCAAAGCGGACAACGGCGTCCGGCCACGAATTTCGTCGGCGCAGCTCGACGAACTGCGCCGACATCTGGACGACATCGATTTCGCTCGCGCAGCGCATCACGAGAAACGGCTGCGCCATGACGTGATGGCCCACATTCACACGCTCGGCGAAGTCGCACCCGGAGCGCGGGACATCGTTCATCTTGGCGCCACGAGCTGTTATGTCACCGACAATACGGACCTCCTATTGATGCGCGAAGGGTTGGGTCTGCTTCGGGCCAAGCTCGTCGCTGTTATCGATGCCTTGGCTTGCTTCGCTGAACAATGGCGCGACCTGCCGACGCTCGGCTTTACGCATTTTCAACCAGCCCAGCTGACGACCGTCGGCAAACGGGCTTGCTTATGGTGCTACGATTTTCTGCTCGACTATCAGGAGCTGGAACACCGCATCGAGTCGCTGCGTTTTCGTGGCGTCAAGGGAACGACTGGCACGCAAGCCAGTTTCCTCGCTCTCTTTCATGGCGACCATGAGAAAGTTCGTGAACTTGATCGCCTGGTGGCGCAAGATGGGGTTTGAGGCTGTCTATCCCGTGACCGGCCAAACGTATTCGCGCAAAGTCGACAGCCAAATCTTGGACGTTCTGAGCGGACTGGGCCAAACAGCACATAAGTATGGCAGCGATCTGCGCCTGCTGGCACATCGCCAAGAGGTCGATGAACCGTTTGAGGTGGAACAGGTCGGATCGTCGGCGATGGCGTACAAGCGCAATCCGATGCGCGCCGAGCGCATGTGTGGCCTGGCGCGGTTTCTGAGTAGTTTGTCGGTCAGTGCCGCCCAGACGGCCGCGACGCAATGGCTCGAACGCACCTTGGATGATAGCGTCAATCGCCGCCTCACGCTGCCGCAGGCGTTTTTGACGGCGGATGCGGTGTTACGCCTCGCGCTCAATATCAGCACGGGACTCGTCGTGAATAAAGCCATCATCAAGCGCGGCGTCGAGCAGACGCTGCCCTATATGGCGACCGAAAACATCCTCATGGCCGCCGTCGCCGCTGGCGTTGATCGCCAGGATGCGCACGAAGCGATTCGCCGCCATAGCCATGTCGTCACCGCGAACCTCAAGGCCGGGCACGAACGGAATGATCTGATCGACCGGCTCAAAAACGACGAGTTGTTTCACGGAGTTGATTTCAGCGACTTGCTGGATCCCAGGCACTTTATTGGCCGAGCTCCCGCGCAAGTCGATGAGTTCTTACGCAGGAGATCGCTCCGGTGCGGGCGGGGCTTCGTGATTTCCGCGAGCAGAGTGGAGAATTGTCCGTGTAACAGATTGGCTTGCCGAACCTGAAGCGTGAGCGAAGGGCATTTTGCATTTTCGAAGTCAAAATGCCCTTCGCTCACGCTTCAGGCTCGGTAATACAATAATATCGCTAATGCGATGAACGTTTCTTTTGAGGAATTCTGATGCAGGCGAAGTTGGCACTCGAGGATGGAAGCGTATTTACCGGCCAAGGCTTCGGCGCGCCCGGCGAGAAGATGGGCGAAGTCGTTTTCAACACGAGCATGATTGGCTATCAGGAGATCCTCACCGATCCATCCTACAAAGGCCAAATCGTCACCATGACCTATCCCTTAATAGGGAATTATGGCATCAGTGACGATGACCGTGAATCGCGGCATCCGCAAGTCGAAGGGTTCATCGTCCGCGAGATGACGCGTTTACCCAGCAATTATCGCTCGCAACAATCGCTTGACGCTTACCTGGCCGAGCATGGCGTGCTGGGGCTGGAGGGCATCGACACACGCGCCCTAGTGAGCCGATTGCGCGTGCGCGGGGCGATGCGCGGCGTCCTGTCGACGATCGACCTCGACAGTGCTTCGCTCGTACGTAAGGCGCGCAACAGCCCGGGCATGGTGGGCCGCGACCTTGTCCGTGAGGTAATGCCGGAGAAATCGTTTTCTTGGAGCGAAGGGTTCACCAACAAGCTCGTGAGCTATTTACCCGCGACGAAACCGACGCACCACGTCGTCGCCATCGATTATGGGATGAAGTGGAATATCCTGCGCTGTCTCGTTCAGGTCGGCTGTAAGGTGACGGTGGTGCCCGGCGACGCCACTGCGTCCGAGGTTTTGGCACATAATCCGGACGGTGTTTTTCTATCCAACGGCCCGGGCGACCCGGAGCCGCTCGACTATGCGATTAAAACCATCGCGGAGTTGGCGGATAAGAAGCCCATTTTTGGCATCTGTCTTGGGCACCAATTGCTCGGTCTGGCATTGGGCGCAAAGACGTTTAAGCTGAAGTTTGGCCATCGCGGCGCCAATCATCCAGTGATGAATCATCGGACTAACAAGGTCGAAATCACAACGCAGAATCATGGCTTCGCTGTGTCGGGGGAGGATCTGCCGCGCGACTTGGAGCCGACCCACATCAATCTGAACGATCAAACGCTCGAAGGTCTGCGACATAAGACGAAGCCCCTCTTTAGTGTCCAGTACCATCCCGAGGCGTCCGCCGGGCCACACGATAGTAGTTACCTGTTTGAAGAGTTTCGGGCCTTGATGGCATAGAAAAGACGTAGTGGTCTGAAATAGGATTTTTCATGTCCAAGAAGGACCTCGGCGATTTCGGGTCACTCCTGGAAGACTTGTTTAGCGACGTGTCGCCGATCGTGTCAATTGGCATAGCTCTCGGATTGGTCGGCGGTATCGTCTTCGATTATTTCCTGGTGACATGGGTCGCGTCAGACAGTCCTCGCAATGTGACGCCGGGCCTGCGTGCCTCGTTTTTCTTCCTGTTCCTGATTGTCCTGGCTTGTGGCTTCGCTGGCTTTGTTGTCGGAGTGGGAGTCGATTCGTTGGTGAACGTCTTACTCCCCAAGTCGGATGAAGGCGGCAAGGCGCAGAAGAAGCCGCGCCAGCCGCGTTATTGAGACCCGCATGATCTGTGGCGGCATCATCCTCTGTGGCGGCCAGAGCCGGCGCATGGGTCGGCCTAAAGCCTGGCTGCGGTTCGGCGGCGAACTTCTGTTGCCACGAATCGTCCGCATTCTGTCGCAAGTCGTCGCTCCCGTTGTCGTCGTCGCCGCCCCCGATCAAGATTTGCCGCCCCTTCCTCCGAGCGTTCCGATCGTCCGCGATGACGAAACAGAACGCGGCCCGATGATGGGCCTCGCCATGGGCCTGTCCGCTTTAGTGGGGCGCGTTGACGCGGCTTACCTTTCTGCCTGCGATACGCCTTTTCTGCGGCCCGCGTTCATTCAGTACATGGTCGACGCGCTCGGCTCCGAGTCGATCGCTGTTCCACGGATCGACGAGTTCTTTCATCCCCTCGCGGCGGTGTATCGTGTCAATGTGCTCGCAACAGTCCAAGAGTTGCTTTGCGCGAATGAACTAAGAATGTCGGCACTCTTCGAGCGCCTGCCCACGCGCTTTGTCACAGGGCGCGAGCTTGTGAAGCTCGATCCGACGTTACAAAGTCTGCGGAATATTAACACGCCGGAGGAATATGAAGACGCTCTGCGGGAGGTGGAAGGGCGCAACAACGTGTGATATGCTAGAAATCGGACGAGCGACGTTTGAAAGGAGACGTATGATGATCCCAGTAGATGAATTTCGCCTAAATCAAAGCCTCTTTCCGCGCGAGGAACTCGAGAAATATGAGGGCCAGTACGTGGCTTGGAGCGAGGACGGAACGCGGATCTTGGCGAGTCATACTGATATGGAGCGGCTGCATCAAAGCCTTACTGATGTTGGTCACGATATGAGAAAAATCCTGATCGACTTGGTTGATTTTTCATCAGACGGCGACTTAGGAGGAGCCTTATTCTTCATGGACGATGGAGCCGAACGGTGATTCTTCGTTACACGCACTTTCCTACGAGTAACCCCCGATTTAATCTTGGTGGTAGTCTATTGATGCCAAGGCCAATACTCCCCGTGATGCTGACGGGGCCAAACGGCAAATTCGTGATGCGTGATGGGTTACTCGACACTGGAGCGGATGATACGGTGTTCGATGAACGGACGGCAGCTTTACTCGGAGTCGATTTGAATAAAGCCCGAGAACGGTCGCTCTACTTGGTGGGACGTGGCATCCTTCGCGGTCGATACGCCCAAGTTCACCTTAGTATCACGGATGGAATTAAAGAGACCTATGACTGGACCACTCAAGTCGTTTTCGTGCCGTTTGGCATGTCCCGAAGTCTTTTAGGTTACTCAGGCTTCTTACAGTACTTCGATGCCCACTTTCGCAGCTACGATCAAGAATTCACTCTGACAGCGAACAAATCATTCCCAATCCGGGGGCCATGATAATTATCGCATTAAGGATCTTCAATACCAAAATTGTCACAAACTTAAATCCGCCCGATCATTCGCCATCGCCGTGCGCGCTGAGCGACTATTGCTACTCATATCCTGCGTTTCTAGACGGAACGGTCCCCACGTCAACGGCCGCGCCAAAGGTTCGATGTGCAGCACGACCTCGCCGTTCTGAAAGAGGCGCACGGTTCCCGACGACTGGCTGACGGCGATGGCGATCGCTTTGGTACTCTTGCTAATCGCCGCCGCTGCCGCATGGCGGGTTCCCAAGCCCATGCTCAAGGTGAAGCCGCGATCCGGAGCTTCGATTCGCAGACACGCGGCCACGGCTATGCCATCGCGGCGGATGACGATCGCCCCTTCGAGCTGGGCGATGTCTTTGATCTGTTCGCGGACGTTGCGATTGCGAACATCGCGCTCGGCTTCGCTATAGCCGCGAAACGGGTTGAAATTCATGGGGCGGCTCATCGTCAATACTTTGCGCGTGTCGCCGACGACGAACATCGTGCCGACCGGATGGCCCTCGCGACCTTCGCGGCCTATCGCGACACCCAGATCGACCACGGCTCGCAGGGTCTCCAGGGGCACTTGCGTATCGAGCTTGCGCAGGTCATGAGGCGTTAATCGTTCGAGATGGTCGTCAAGGTGTATGACGCTCAAACTATCGATCGGTTCCGTGGGACTTTGTTGGACATCGATACCGTTGTAGAGTGTGATCACGTGGGCGCCTTGGCGCAGCAGGTCAGAGCGGACGGCTTCCAACAGCGCCAGGTTCATGCGCTCTTGGGTCGGTGTTGGGCCCGGGTCGATTTCCACGACGACCAGATCGGGATACGTCTGTAAGCGCGCGGTCAGCTGAGGATCTTCCGCCGCTATGAGTAGGCGACAGGGGCCAAGGTTGTCACGAACGCCGTCCCAGTCCATATCGGTTTCGATAAACATCAGGACCGCGTCGGCGGGCAGGCTTTCGACGAGTTGCCGAGCCGCTCGGAGCAGTGCAACGGTCTGAGGTGCGAGCGCCATGAACGGCCATGCGTGGTGACGGGTTTAGGGATCATCAAAGATCTTAGCCATCGTAGCGGCACCAGCGTATTGGGGCAATTGTCCAAACGGCCAGAATCCACGAAAAAAGGCGAAAATAGGAACAATTGCGTCGCACTTGGCCAGCACTGCGACGATTATCCCGCCTCATCGAAAGTCGCGCGATCGAGACGCGATGCCTTGCAAGGCGTGCGATAGGTCGTCGATCTTCGTGGGGCAAACGTGGATGACGCGTTCCACGCGCTCGACCTTGCCTTCGACGAAGAGAGCGACCGCCTGCCTGGCGACTTTGCGGTATCGCTCCCAGGTACGACTCCAGATAATGAGGTTCATTAATCCCGTTTCATCTTCGAGAGACATGAACACTGTGCCATTGGCTGTCGGCGGGCGCTGCCGCACCAACACCAGCCCGGCGATACGCACCTTCGCTTTGTCGGCGAGATCAACCAGCCCCGATGCCGGCACGACGTTGAGCTTCCCCAGGTCCGTGCGAATCAGGCCGATCGGGTGTGCTTTGAGTGACAAGCCGGTCGACTGATAATCGGCGATGACCTGCTGTTCGGCCGACAGTTCCGGTAGGCTTGGCAGGTCTGCCTCGTCGTCATCCAATCCGTCGAACAGAGGTAGATCCTCACTTGTGATAGCCAAAACCTTCCACAACGCGGCTCGGCGGTCGAGGCCGAGCGAGCGAAAGGCGTCGGCTGCCGCCAGCCGGAGAAGCATGGCTTTGGAGACATGACCCCGCCGGGCGAAATCCGCGATCGAGCGAAACGCCGCCTTATGCCGCGCGGCGGTCATTAACTCGGCTTGCGCCGACGAGAACCCTTTCATCAGCCGAAATCCCAGGCGAATCGCCGGCCGAGCGGCATCTTCAACGGGCTCGAGCGTGCAGTCCCATTCGCTACGATTGACGTCGATTGGCCGGACAGCGACGCCATGTGCCTGAACGTCATAGATCAGTTGCGCCGGTCCATAAAAACCCATCGGGAGGCTGTTAATGAGGGCCGCGGTGAAATGGGCGGGGTAGTGACATTTGAGCCAGGCCGAGATGTAGGCCAGCAAGGCGAAACTGGCGGCGTGCGATTCGGGAAAGCCATACTCGCCGAAACCTTTGATCTGCTCGCCGATCTGCTCGGCGAACTGTGCCGAGAAGCCACGGGCCAACAGACCGTCGCGGAATTTTTGTTGATACGTGGCAATGGTGCCGTGGCGCTTCCACGAAGCCATCGTGCGGCGGAGCTGGTCCGCTTCGCCAGGCGTGAAGCCGGCCGCGACGATCGCCAGCCGCATCACCTGTTCTTGAAAGAGCGGGATGCCGAGCGTCTTGGAGAGAACTTGCTCGACGACGGGGTGTGGATAGGTCACGGGTTCTTCACCCGACCTTCGCCGTAGATACGGATGCACCATGCCGCCCTGGATCGGCCCCGGGCGGACGATGGCGACTTCAACCACGAGGTCATAAAAACAGCGCGGCTTGAGGCGCGGCAACATGCTCATCTGCGCCCGGCTCTCGATCTGAAAGACTCCGATCGTGTCCGAGGCGCAAATCATGTCGTAGACCAACGGATCTTCGGCGGGGATGCTGGCTAGGGTGAGCATTCTCGCTTCTTTTTCGGAGGGAGGGGTGAATCTGTTTTTGCTCCCCTCTCCCTCTGGGAGAGGGGTGAATCTGTTTTTACTCCCCTCTCCCTCTGGGAGAGGGGTTGGGGGTGAGGGAGCGGACACGGCATTGTCCATGTTTTCTAAACCCTCACCCCCGACCCCTCTCCCTGAGGGAGAGGGGAGACGGATTTCCCTCCCAGAAGGAGAGGGGAGTACGATCGGCCCAATGAAATCAAAGCATTTGCGGATCGCCGTCAGCATTCCCAAGCTCAGGCAATCGACCTTGAGAATGCCCAGCGTGTCGAGATCGTCCTTGTCCCATTCGATCACGGTGCGGTCCGGCATCGCGGCATTCTCGATGGGAACCATCTCAGAGAGCGGTCGGCCGGTGATGACGAAGCCGCCGACATGTTGCGATAGATGCCGTGGAAAACCGATCAATTCGCTGGACAATTCGACAAGATGCTGGACGCTCGTCACGTTCGGTGTGAACCCGACTTCTTGAATGCGCTCGCCAATCGCTGATGAATGCGAATGCCAATCAATCGCTTTGGCCAGCCGATCCACGGCGTCAGGTGAAAATCCTAGAGCCTTGCCGACGTCGCGTACCGCGGAACGGGGCCTATAGCAGATGACCTCGGCCACGATGCCGGCTCGGTCGCGGCCATATTTTCTGTAGATGTACTGAAAGACTTCCTCACGCCGCTCGTGCTCGAAATCGACATCGATATCAGGAGGTTCGTTGCGCTCCTTGCTGATGAATCGCTCGAAGAGCAGATCGGCCCGATCCGGATCAACCGAGGTGACGCCAAGACAGTAACAGACGGCCGAATTGGCGGCCGACCCCCGGCCTTGACAGAGGATGCCGATGGAACGGGCGAACTCTACCAGATCCCAAACAGTCAGAAAATAGGCCTCATAGCGCAGCTCCGCGATCAACTCCAACTCTTTTCCAAGAAGCTCGCGGACCTTTTCCGGAATCCCGTCGGGATAGCGTCCGCGCGCGCCGGCCCAAGTCAATTCCGCGAGATATGTGGTCGGGGTCTTGCCGTCGGGACACAACTCTTCGGGATAGTCATAGCGCAGCTCGTCGAGCGAAAAGTCACAGCGGTCCGCTGCTTCGATGGTGCGATGAATCGCCTCGGGATAGTTGGCGAAGAGTCGACTCATCCGCGTCGGTGTTTTCAGATAGCGTTCGCCATTGGGGAAGCGCAAGGCGCCCAGATTCGCCACCGTGGTGTGATGCCGAACGGCGGTCAACACGTCATGAAGCGCGCACCGCTTGGGAACGTGGTAATGAACCTGATTCGTTGCCACCAATGGCAGTCGGCATTGGCGGCTTTGCCACGAGCAACGCTCCAGCTCCGTATCGTCGCACGGACCAAGATGCACGGCAGCCGCTAGATAGGCCCTCTCTCGAAAAATGTCGGCATACGTTTGTACCACGGCATTTGAAGTCGTTTCAAACGTCGGCACCACGGCCAGGAGATCGCCCGCGAATTCACCAATATCGCCGACGGTGAGCTGACAGTCCCCTTTTTCGGCGTTGCGTCGTCCGCGGGTGATCAAGCGCGAGAGATTGCGATAGCCTTCGAGATTCATGGCGAGCAAGACGACCGGCGCGCCGTCAAGCGGTGTAATCTCCGCGCCTAGGAGCAACTTCAACCTCGCCGTCTTCGCGGCCTGGTGGGCGCGGACGATGCCTGCCAGCGAATTACGGTCCGTGATAGCCAAGGCGTGATAGCCAAGCTCCGCGGCGCGCTCGGCCAATTCCTCGCCATGAGACGCCCCTTCGAGAAAGGAGAAGTTTGTCTTGCACCATAGCTCCGCGTATTTCATCCTTGCTCCGATAACATGTACTCAATCGAAGCAGCCATGTAGAAACCAATGCCCATCGTCCATGCGACGAAAAAGCCACCAGCGCGTTCCCTCAGTGGTTTCCACCATGTAATAGTCACGATGTATATCGGCGGCACGCCACCAACCGGTCTCAATTCGCTCCGGCCCCTGGCAATGAATCGCCGTATAGTTTGTGCCGGCATGATGAAAGCGTTGCGGTATTCCCAAAGGGACGAGGGCGGTAACTTCAATAGGAATGGGCCGCGGAAAGATCCGCACGGGGCGATGCCGAAATATCGGCAGCTCCACGGATTCCGCATCTCCAGATCCATCTTCCAAGGCACATTCAAAACTACAGGTTTTCTCCGGTTGGGGATCAGCGACGAAACGTGCTTTCGTCACCGCGTCTCTGCCCAGTCGAGAAACAAGACTATCGAGAAAATGTGCCAATGTCTTCTCGTTGTCAGCGCCCTCCGCGTCGAATAGCTCTCTTTGTTCGTCCGGCATTCGTTCGAGCACCAGCGCACGCAAACAGATGGCGATAACAGGTGCCTGGAGGCGTTGCTGCTCCAAACGCACCTTGAGCAAAGGACGTAGATAAGCCGCCGCGCGTGCGGGGCGCGACAGGCTACACTCAAATACATGGGCGTCCATTCCTTCTTGCTCGAATGTGCATTCCAACAGCCTCGTGCCACAGCAGCGTTTCTCCAGAATGGCTTGCAGGCGTTCGAGTAAGAGATCGAGCACCTGCGCCAAAATCTCGCGCCGTTCGACGGGATCTTCAAACATCCAGCCCGCCACGGCATCCGGCAAAGCGTGAAAGGGTGTAATCACCTCGGCAGCTTGGCCCAAGGCTTGATCAAGACGCATACGGATTTCGACACCGAACCGCTCCGCCACCTGGTCGCGCGGCAGTACCGCCAATTGGTGAATCTGCTCGATACCAAGCTGCTTTAGAAGCCCCAGGTTTCTTTCCGACAAGCGCAACGCCGCCACTGGCAAATCGAGAACGCATCGCGCGGACGCTTCCATTTGCCCTACATTCTGATGAGAGCATTTCCAAGAGGCTTCCCTCTCCCCTGTACTCGGGGGAGAGGGGTCGGGGGTGAGGGGGTGATGTTTTCCCTGATATTGCCCCCTCACCCCCGACCCCTCTCCCCCGAGTACAGGGGAGAGGGGAACTTCTTGGGTAACATTTTCCCCAAGTACAGGGGAGGAATTTTCATCGGATACTCTCTGACTTCCGTCAGGAGGAATCCACACAAAGAAACTGGACCCACAGGTGCCACGCACCGCGAGGTTCGAGCTAACCTGTAGCGGAAAATGACTGATCCCCCATGCCGCACCGATCGTGTCGGCCAAAGCGATGATCACGGTCCAACCATTGCCGCTGAATTCTCCACATGCCTTCTCAATCAATTTTTCCTCACCGCCGAAGCAGGCGGCACAGCCTGTCGTGTCGATTAATAGGGATGTCAGCGCCATCCCCTCCTCGATTCCGACGACGGGGCTGAACTGCTGCGACCATCCAGCAAGTTCTGTAAGCACCTGACGGTCGGCATCCAGGTCTTCCTCGACGCAAGCCAATGTCGGGGCCATCGCCAATGCCTCCACCTGCATCATTCCCGGCCTAATACCCTGACGGCGCGCCTCCGCGCAACATACGAGGACTTTGCCTCCTTTGTTGAGGACGGGCCGCATAATGGCGAGCGGCTTGCCTCGCAGCTCAGGCCGTTGATGCCGATTTCTCTGTAAGCTCCAAAAGGGAAAATGCACGCACATGACCCGTGACATCGTCAATCTCCATACCTGTTGTCTTCCCCTCGTGCCCTCCTCGGCAACGAAGCACTTCCAAGCGTAGACGCCGCCGACGGTGTGCCGACGGGAGTGGATCCAACAGTAAACGAATCGATGCGAAGGAAGGCGATCCCTTCTCCGAGATGGGCCGCAATAGCACTCCGACCGTGCCGCTCGCTTCAGCCGCCAATTGCAGCCGCCGGCTATCGCGGTCAGCCAGGTGTTCAAATGTGCCGATCACCGTGCCAATGGCTGAACAGCGCAACGCCTGCGCCACCGCGAGCAAGGCATCCCGCGAGTTCCGTGGACGAGCGATAATCGTGCGTTCCGGCTCGATCCCAAACTTTCGCGCCGCCGGTGGATAAAAGCATCGCTCTGGATCCGCGATCAACAGGGATTTGCGCTCGCCACAGGCATAGCGCGCGATAAGGAGCGCCACCGTCCACGCGCCCGCTCCAGGCACGCTCGGCAACAGCTCCATTAAAGACCCCGATGGCAACTCCCCCGCTGGAAAGAGCTTGCCCAGGCCGCATCCCCCAAGCGGAATCGCCGCCGGCTTGCTCAGCCGAAACGAGGTTTCCAGCGCGCGGATCTTCTCCGCCAACAGCCGAACGGCTTCTTCGGACCCTTTCACGTCTACCGAACCTTGCCTGCAGGGTTACTTCGCTGGCTAAGTAACCCGAGAAATGCCACCTGGGCTGAAGTGTATACTAATGTCCAGTAAAAAGGCAAATACGAAGTCTTGAGATCTGAGGCGTATTTGCCATAAGATGCTATTTTGGAAGTCGTTATGGTGAAGTAGAACGCCGCAATCGTTATTTGCAGCTGGCGATGGCCTTTGTCTCAGCATAAGTGAAGGTGTTAGCTTGAATCACACCGTCGGCCTGCCCTGAGACCGCAGATAATCCGCGACTTCAACCCGGCCGCCGTGGATGGCCCAACCGAGCGGCGTACCCTGATAAACCGTGTCCGGAATGTCCAGACGTGCGCCGTGCTCGACGAGCAGGCGCACGACGTTCGCGTGTCCACCCAATGCGGCTTGATGCAGAGGCGTCGAGTGTGCGTGAAATCCCTTGGGATTGAAGCGGTTCGGATCTTCGTCGGCGTCGAGGAGCAACTCGACGACGTCCGCGTGGCCATGCTGAGCCGCGAGAGCGAAGGCGATCTGTTTGCTCTCGGCGTCGGCTGCCGGAAACAGTCGAATTACATCCGCGAGTCGGCCCAATCCGGCAGCGGCGGCAAGGTCGTCCGACGGCGCGGCACGCCGGGCAAGAGCCTCAGCCGTGTCCAGGTAGCCAAATGCCAGGGCCGTGATAATCGCCGATTGCCCGCGCGAGCCTGGATCGACGATCGCAGCGCCGCAATCTAGAAGAGTTTCCGCGAGCGCGACTTGCAGCCCGGCGTTGGCCGGATGGCAGCTCGACACCAACATACTTAGCGTCGCACACTTCGCGTCGTACATATCGGCCAGGGCGTTGACCTCGGCGCCCGCGTCCAGCAAAGTCTTGGCAACTTCGACGGCGTTCGCCGGCGTCTTCTGCCGACAGGCTTCGACACCATTGGCGGCGATGTAGTGGAGCAGTGTCGCCTGATGCCGGCGCGGCGAGCGCGCCCGGGCCAACTCCGGATGGTCGCGCAACAAGGACCGCAGCGTTCCCACATCACCCGAGACGACGGCCTCCACCGCAGCTTCAAAGCGGCCGACCGCATCATCATGCCGGCCAGCATCGGCAAAATCCGCAAGCGCTGACCAACTCTCGAAACCATATTCTCGGGCGATGACCGTCTGAGCATCGGCGAGATCAAGCGGCGCAGCGCGGACGTCGGTCATCAATTTGTCACGAAAGCGCGGGTGCGTCCACATGAAGCGCCAGGCCGCGGATTCGTCGCCGGATTTGAAGGCCTCGAACAGACCCTCGGCTTGATGCCGGTATTCATCAAGGATAGCGCGAAAGGACAGCGACGAGGAACTCATCATAGCTGGCTCGCCATCCCTTTCGTCGGCACAATTTCCTAGGACTTGACAGCAGTTCCTTTCCACCATTTTACGAAACGGCAACCGCGCGGTCCCATCGATAATTCGCCGGGGTTAAAAGTTGAAATGCTATGAAATCTAGCCGACCGCAACAAAAAAAGAAAAGAGATGCACGGATCCAAGGCGCCTCGGGAACAGTAGAAGTAGGGTACGGTTACGAATTCGGAGCGCGAGCGATGCCAACCGACCAGATGAGCAGATTCATTCAACACCTGCGGCGCTTCGCCCAATGGCCACAGGCAGCAGGAAAGACGGACTTGCAATTGCTCCACGACTTCCTCGATCTTCGCGACGAAGCGGCGTATACGATCTCGACGAAGTACAGGTCCTCAACAACAAAGGGAAAAAGGTCGATCGAAAGGATGTTTTGATAAAAATCATCAAGGGAGAAACCGTGGCTATGGCCATTTACTCTATCCAGCCATTTGATCCACTGCACCTTCGCGTTTTGAAGGACGATGTTCTGATGTTTTTGCTGCCGCTGAAACGAGCGGCTGGCATAGGCTTCGGCCCCGGTTCCGGTGTTCCGGGCGCCCCAATTCCCGACGGCAGAGGAGCCGGCGCTAATGCATTCGCTGGCGGTGATTCCACCACGCATCCGTCGTGCGCAGTAATGAAGATTTGGCCATCAAACACGATGACGGTACGATGGTAATCGCTATTGCCGCGAAGATGAAAGACGGCAAAGCGACGGCAGGCTCGCTGGCGATCACGGTAACGCCGAAAAACGGCGATGCGCCAAGTAAAACCTACAGGGGCGTCGACGACGTGCCTGAGGAATTTCGTCAGATGGTGCGCAAGCTCATCAAAAATGCGGAAGCAGGCGAACAATAATGGCTCTTGCGTCGTAGAGGCGAGAGAGGAGGTCGTTCCAGGTGCCCCTCTCTGGGTTTCACTTTCTTTTTTTCGGCTGAACGAAAATAGTAGCGGATTTTCCGAAAATACAGGACTAGTTTCGAAGGTACGCACTGGTAAGCGACCGCTTCGCTCGTAACAGTTCTTTGGGTGTACCTTCGAACAAAATTGTACCGCCCTTACTGCCACCCTCGGGACCCATGTCGATAATCCAGTCGGCGTTTTTGATGACATGGAGATTATGCTCGATGACGATCACCGTATTGCCTGTATCCACCAGGCGGTTCATGACTTCCAGCAAATGACTAATATCGGACATATGCAAGCCGGTGGTGGGCTCGTCCATCACATAAATGCTGCCCTTCTTGTGCAGTTCGCTGGCCAGCTTGATACGCTGGCATTCGCCGCCTGAGAGTGTACTCAACGGCTGACCCAGGCTCAAATAATCCAGCCCTACATCGCTCATAGCCTGTAGTTTGCGAAGCACTTCCTTGATCGTGAAATACTCCAGAGCTTGTTGCACGTTTAAGGCCAAGACATCACTGATCGATTTGCCATTGAGCTTGTACGCCAACACTTCGTCTTTGAAACGCTTGCCGCCACAGACTTCGCAGGGCGTTTTCACATCGCTCAGAAAGGCCAGGTCTGTGTAGATTACGCCGAGGCCCTCACAGTTTTCGCAGGCGCCCTTGGAATTGAAACTGAAAAGCGATGCGTTGACCTTGTTGGCCGTGGCGAATGCCTTGCGCACATCATCCAGGATGCCCGTGTACGTGGCCGGGTTGGAGCGGCTGGAAACGCCCACGGCCGACTGGTCGATGACGATGGCGTCGGGATATTGTTGCAAGAAGACCTGGTTGATCAAGGAACTCTTTCCCGAGCCAGCTACCCCTGTCACCAACGTGAGAACACCGGTGGGGATATCCACACTAATGTTCTTTAGGTTGTTAACGCTGGCGTTCTTAACCGTCAGCTTGCCTTTTGGCTTGCGGAATTCACCCTTGAGCGGAATGCTCTGCTTGAGGTGTTTCCCTGTCAATGTATCGGCGCGCAGCAATTCCTTGTAGCTGCCTTCGAAGACGATCTCGCCTCCATGGCGCCCGGCATGCGGACCGACGTCGACGATGTGGTCCGCCACTTTGATCACATCCGGGTCATGCTCCACCACGATGACCGTGTTGCCTTTGTCGCGTAGTTTTTGCAGCAGCTCATTCATACGATGCACGTCGCGCGGATGCATGCCCACGCTGGGTTCATCGAAGACATACATGACGTCCATCAAGCTGCTACTGAGATGCTTGACGATCTTGATGCGCTGCGATTCGCCGCCGGATAGCGTGTCGGTTTCGCGGTTCAGGTTGAGATACTCGAGACCGATATCCACCAGGTGTTGCAGGCGTTCCACGAGCGTATTGACAATCGGCTGGGCAATTGGGCCTTTAATGGATTTCACAAACTCGATCAGCTCCTTAATCTCCATGTTTGCCAACTCGGCAATGTTGCGGCCGTTGATCTTACATTTCAAAACCGCCTGGCTGAGACGTGCACCCTGGCACTGCGAACACGGGCCGATCGTCATGTACGGAGCGACCGCTTTTTGCGTACGCTCCGACTTCGTTTTGACGTCCCCCTTGATATACTTGGACGCAAATTTCTCGATGATACCTTGAAAGGTCAGATTGATGTCCTTTGCGCCGACTTTCGTTTTGACCTTGATGGGCTCACTGTACAACAGTAGGTCCATTTCCTTCTGTGTGTATTTCGAAAGCTTTTTATCTGGATCGAACAATCCGGTTTGAATACAGAGGCTCCATCCCCATGATTCGACTGCATATTCCGGGAATAAGATCGCCCCTTCATTGAGCGATTTGGACTTATCCAGAAATTTGTCCAGGTCCACGTCTAGCTTGCGGCCAAGCCCGTTGCAGTTCGGGCACATGCCCTGCGGATCGTTGAAGCTGAATGCGTTGACCGAACCGACGAAGGGCTGCCCGATGCGCCAAAAGAGGCGGCGTAGTATGCTGTAAATATCGGTGACTGTTCCCACGGTTGAATGAGAGCCGCCGCCCAGCCGTCTTTGATCCACGACGATTGCCATGCTCAAATTTTCGATAGCGTCCGCTTCGGGTTGAGGATAGCGCGGCAGAAAGTTGCGGACGAACAAACTGAAGTTTTCGTTCAGCAGTCGCTGGGCTTCGTTGGCGATGGTATCAAACACGATCGACGATTTTCCAGAACCGGAAACACCCGTGAAAATGGTGATCTTGCGCTTGGGAATGCGCAGCGAAACATTCTTCAAGTTGTTCTCACGCGCGCCGCGGATCTCAATGTATTCCTGGGGCATGAAGTCGGTCCTCACAAGGTCTCTCGTAAGATTTCACGAATTGCTTCACGGGCAGCGGCGGCACCGGATAGCCCACGACGCTAGCCCTGGGTAATAGGTCGCCGAAGACATGAGCTATGAAGATGAGAGTAGAAAGTTGAGAGGATACCGAGGAGAGAGGAGAAAGTAGTTCGTTCCACTCACTACTTTCTCTTTTCTCCTCTCTATTTTTTGGCCGCGTAACGGCCAAAAAATCGGGGCAAGAGGATTTGAACCTCCGACCTCACGGTCCCGAACCGTGCGCTCTAGCCAAACTGAGCTATGCCCCGAGAAAGGATACGGCGTTTCTCCTGCGAGAAACGCCATCGTTTTTTGTCGTTACTCCGCTTCGGCGAACTCGGCGAGGCGTGAGCTGCGCAAAGGTTGACGCAACTTCAACAGGCCGCGGGCTTCGATCTGGCGGATGCGCTCGCGGGTGATGCCGTAGGCTCGGGCCACTTCTTCTAGGGTTCGTGGTTGGCCATCTTTCAGGCCAAAGCGTAGTTCGATGACCTCGCGCTCGCGCGGGGTCAGGGAACGAAGGACTTCGACGATGCGCTCACGCAACAGGTGACGGTCGACCGCCTGGCCAGGGTTGGTGGCACCTGGATCGTCGAGAAAATCTTCCAGGGCCCGTTCGCCATCACCGCCCAGTGGTTCATGCAGGCTGACCGGATGCCGAGCTACGACGCGCAGCGATTGGGCCTCTTCGGGAGTGACGCCCAAGACGGCTGCAATTTCCTCCACCGTCGGCTCGCGGCCTTGGCGGATCGACAATTCACCCCGAACACGTTCGACGGCTGCCAACGTGCCGACCTGATGGCACGGTACGCGAATGGTCCGAGCATGATCGGCGAGCGCCCGGGTGATTCCTTGGCGGATCCACCAAGTCGCATATGTGCCGAACTTGAAGCCAAGCAAATGCTCATATTTGTCGACCGCACGCATTAGACCGCGGTTGCCTTCCTGGATCAAATCCGAGAAAGGCAGCCCACGACTCCGATAACGCTTGGCAATCGACACCACAAGGCGCAGGTTGCCTTCGGCCAGCTCGCGCCGAGCCCGTTGATACTTGACCCGACGTGTTTCGAGAATTTTCACAAGGCGAGCAAGATCCTCAGGCGCCGACCGCGTTTCGAGTCGCAGGTCGCGTAATTGCTTGGACAACTTATTGCGGCGTTCCCGGTCGGCGTGCGAGCGATCGCCGGTGCCCATCTGTTGTTCGATTTCCGTCATTTGGCGAGACTTGACGCGCAGCTCGTCGGTCCAGCGGTCGAGAAGATCGATGCGCGGCGAGAGCTCCTCAGCCAATTTGATTGCCTTACGCATGCGGCGCCACAGATCGCGGCGCACTGTGGCTTGCTCACGGGCGCTGCCGGCACGCTGAATTTTCTGAAAGTCTTCATCAGCCGCGTTGATCAGTCGGCGTAGCGTCGGTAGGTGGTGCGGCATTCGCTTTAGAATCTGCTCGCGGCTCAGATGTTGCGTCGTCACGACATCGATGGTTGGGTCGAGCGTAGCTGGCCGGCTTTCACACGTTCAAAGGTCTCGACAATTAACGACAGGGTGCGCCAATTACACATCGCCGCGTGGCGAAAGCGATGGCGCTGCGTAGCCAAACGCTCGGCTAACGCCAACTCCTGCTTGCGATTCAAGAGAGGAATCGCACCCATCTGCCGAAGATACAGACCGAGTGCATCGTCCGGAGACGACGTATCGTCATCCTCGATGGCCGCGGCCGGCTCCTCAAGCGCGAGCAGCTCTTCGGGCACGTCCACGGCCGCAATAAACTCTGGGCCGGGAATATCGTCCCAGCGTACGGTGCTGGCGACTTTATCGGCTTCGACGAGTCGCTGCGGCGGAAAGTCGTTAAGCGGAAGAGCCTCGACAACCGCAGTCTCGCGTACGGCCTCCAGCGAATCGGCAATCCGATTTTTCGATGCCCTTTTGATGGTCCGTTTCATGGCGTCGATCCTGTCTGTCTCGTCGTCTACCAATGCGGCAAACCGTTTGAGATGGAAAAAACACTTGCCGTCGCTTCCCCTCCTGGGAATATCGACGGCATCGGCATCTAACTGCCTGGGGTAGGTGTCCGGGCCACGCCTGCTCTGGGATTGACAACACAGGCGCCCGGCTCGAGCGTGTACCGCCCCCTATCCTATGATTATACGCATCATTACCAAGAGGAATTACTTACAATTTGTTTAAGAATTGTCAAGTCTCCGCCCAGTTAGTCGCATTCTTATTCTTGATGCCGCCGGGCCCATAACCCTTTGAGCATCCTGAATTGTAGGCCGCTCCTGCACGGAGAGGCGTGTATCATAAGGAAAAAAGACGATTTTTTCATGATTCCACCGTCCCTGAACGATGGAAGCGTCATGAATTGCCTGAATAGACGAAACAGCTGCGAAGGCGAGCGGCGCGGCGTCAGCCCCCCGCGGGGAGTAAGGCGCTGAGCTGTCACGCGGGCCCGCCCTTTACTTACGCCGCACGGCGGGCTGACGCCGCGCCGCTCGCCCTAATTAGCGCCAGTCAGATCATAAACCGAAGTCGCCCTTGGCGTTATGCCAGACTGAGTGAATATGATTCGCTGGATTTCCAGCTGAATCTGCCTGCACGTTGATAAACTCAATCAGGAATGTCGGGCCTTGAATGCGGTAGGTGTGCGGTTTACCTTTTTTGTCGTCTTCACGCGCGAAGGCGAAGTACACCTTGTCAAAGCCTGCTTGCTTAATCTTGGCCATTTCCAACTCGTGGACTTCTTTCGGCATGCGCACCGCATAAGCGTCCAACAACTTGAGAAGCAAAGCCTGTTGCTTCTCGTTCATTTTGCCAGCTGGCAACCCGACCGCTGGCGTCATCTCGACTTTCTTGATTCGCTGCTTCACCTCGGGAAACTGTTTGTTCTGAAATGCGACCTTGCGTTGATCGGCGTCCAGAGAGCCGAAGAGTTCGAGAGCCATGTCTTCTACCTCGGGCATGGCACGTTCGCCTTTGCGCGGCCCTGCCAAGACGGTGGCGGGATTGCACCCATAAAAGAGCGGAGTTGTGCTTATAATTTTGCCGTTGTCGACCACTGCGTTGATCGAAAGGTGGTGACCTTCGACGCGCCAGCCCCATTTTTGTTCTTTGGCTGGTGTGCCGAAGAGAGTGAAGAAGTACCATTCCGGATTGCGGACGTTGCCCTTGCCGCCTTCGAGTTCATTGAGAATCGATTCAAGGCTCATGATCGTGGTAGCCGTGGCGTAGCCCTTGGCACCGGTGCCCGCCTTAAGTAAGGCCTTGGCCGCCTCTTTTTGGGGCGCTGTCATTTCTTCGAGACGAAGACCCTTACGTGTCGGCTTGCGTGAGGCATCTTGGAGGGGCACGAAATCCCAATTAAAACGTTCGGCCGAGTCGTATGGATAAACGGCTTGTTTCTTCTGGTCGGCGTCAAGCATGGTCAGAAATGCATCCGCCGCCCGCGTCATTTCTAGACCAGCTGTGCCTGCATCCGGCTCGCGACTCAGACAAGCGACACCGACCATTCCGGTCAGCACGGCCGCGGATAGGATCACTTGCTTATAGGTCATTGGTGCCTCCTCGAAGAAGTCGGATGCGCGCGGTTGTATCACCTTTTCCTACTATGCGGGGCTGGCCACGGCCAGCACGAAATGCGCAGCTCGCATGTATTTCATAGGGGAAATCGCCAGAATTCCGCGCAAACGGATTCGCGCCGCATTCTGGCGAATGCCGCTACAAAATCTACCGATGTATGCCGGCGTTATGACGGCGGGATTGAAAGATGAAGCTACGGTCGCAAATGCGGATGTGGTCGCCTGGGTTTAGCGGCGTAGGGCCGTTCAAGCGCATTTCGTTGAGAAATGTACCGTTTTTCGATGAGATGTCGTGAAGCTCACAGCCATGTACGGCATGAATGAGAATGGCAAAATGCCGACGTGAGATTGCGGTGTCATCGACAACCACGTCGTTTTCCGCCGCTCTACCGATCGTATTCAAGCCGATCTTGAGCGGATAAATGAACATCTGGTCGGTGAGCCAAAAATCGAGTCCTTCGGGGATCTTCGCTCTCACGCCGTGCGGATGAACCGCCGTGCGCGAACTCTCGTCGTCATCGCTCGATTGCTCAGCACACGACGTTCGCGGGCCGCGCGATTCAAATAAAACCTCCCGTACCCAGCGAAAGTCGGCGCGGCGCTCTGCTTCAAGCTGAACGCTGCTGTATCGTGGGTCCGACATAGACTACTGCCGGAAGAGGGAGGAAAAAAGAACGATCCACCATACGTAATTCTAACCTGCGAAGACTCATCGTCAACCAGGAAGATTGGAATCGGCCGAATTGTTCAAGAGCTTTGCCGGCAAAAATAGCGAATTAGGAACGCTGACCCCGCAATGACTCGAAAGGTCCAAGTTTCCCTCCGGCTCGGCTATAGGACTCACGCTTTTCGTCACGGCATATCGGGAAAGGAAATCTCGAGGATCTTATAACGCAGCGCACCGCGCGGCACGTTGAACACGGCGATGTCGCCGATTTTCTTGCCGAGAAGCCCTTGGCCGCGCGGGCTCGTCGTGAGGATCTTGTTGTTGTCGTAGTCTTCATCGCCGGGGCCTACCAGGACATAGACTTCTTCCTCACCCGAATCGAGGTCTTTGATGCGAACCTGACTGCCAAAGACAACGGTATCATTGGGAAGCGTGCTTCGATCGACGATAAACGCACGCCCTAATTTGTCTTTCAGTGAATCGACACGAGCCTGAAGCATACCTTGATCTTCACGGGCGGCATGATATTCGGCATTTTCGCTCAGATCGCCGAGATCGCCGCGGAAGCAATTCGTTTAGCGATCTCTGTCATCTCGACATGTTGCATCCGGTCCAGTTCGACCTTCAGCTTCTCATACCCTTCCCGCGTCATCGGCACTCGATCATTGGACATGGCCATTCCATTCCTGTTGAAGATCGTCAAACAAGTCTGTCGCCGTCAAGGCGTTTGACGGCCTAGCCTTACTCGTCACTACCCCGAATTCGCAAAGCGCTCGGGATTCCTAAGTCGTGGACAACCCATATCTTGGCTAGGTGATCGCGCGTTGTAAAGATCGATTCTTCACAGAACGACAAGGGCAAGCCATCTACCGGATAACCGTCGAACGTCCCGGCACGCCGAGCGGTTAGTTCACCTATAGGAGACTACAGCGATGCGATTTGTCTTACTATTTTCCTTTGCCGCACTCGCGCTCCTTTTGGGATATCTCTTCCCCGCGTCTCCTCAGTCGAAGCCGGCTTTGATCTGGGGCGAGACGATCATGAAACAGCCCTTTGACAAGGATCCGTTTTATCAGATCAAGATCCCCGCCTGGGTGCAAGACACCGTCGGCTGCGGCTACACGCTGTCTGGGATGGACAGCAAAGCACGCGCCAACGCGGCAGCTCACGGCGTCACCATCAGCGAGATGGGCTTCGTCGATCCTTTTTACGCCTATTACGACAGCAAATTGCTCAAAAAACGCAGCCCCCATGTCCCGCTCGGACGCCTGGAGAAGGACATAGCCGAATATAAGAAGCTCGGCGTTCGCATCCTCGGCGTCTATCCGCCCTGCCTGCAGGGCGAAGTCTACGAGGATCATCCCGACTGGCGGCGCATCGCCTCGAACACAACCGAAATCCCGACGATCGATATGAAGAAGTATCCACACGGCGGGATGCTTTGCTTGCTAGGTCCCTACGGCGACTTCTTTATCGACGTCCTCGCCGAGATTGTGACGAAGTTTCCCGATGTCGACGCCTTTAGCTTCGATGGGCTGCATTACGGCGGTGTGTGTTACTGCTCGCATTGCCGCGATAATTACCGCAAGGAGACGGGAGCCGAGATTCCGAAGACCGATTTGAACGACCTGGCATTCCGTCGCTATCAACATTGGGCCGATCGTCGGATGGAGGACCTCATCAAACGGATGCAGACCCGCCTCAAGGCGATCAAGCCCGAGGTCGCCCTCGTCACTTGGACGACCAACGCCGGGCGCTTTGGCCATTTTTTGAGCATACCACGCAACATGCCGGCGCGGATGAACCTGTTGCTCGACGCCCCCGATCAAGAATTTTGGCTGGACGAGACCAATCGTGGGACGACGATCGTGCCGGCGTTTGCCAATGCCTATATCTGGGCTACGACGAACCACCGCGTCGCGTTCAGCGAGCCTTACATCCTGAGCCATGGCAATCCGTACGGCAAAGACAGCTTCCCGCCGCACGAAATTCAAAGGCGCATGATGTTGGCGCTGACGTATGGGGCCGCGCCGAGCATCGCCGTCGGTCAACCGGCCAACCTCCAAAAGGAACTCTACGACTGCATGGATGAAGTGCAGAAGCGCAAGCCTTGGCTGACACACAAAAGCCCCGAGCCTTGGGCCGCGATGGTCATGAGCGACAACACCCGTAATTTCTATGGCCGATCGGCCGGCCTCGTCGAAGAACGATATATGGCCTCGGTCTTCGGCACTTTTCGCGCCGCGGTTGAGGAGCATCTACCGGTCACGGTCATCAACGACTGGAATCTGAATTCCGCCGATTTGGCGAAATATAAGGTCTTGATACTACCCAATACCGCTTGCCTTGATGACGCTCAGACAGCGGCCATCGACAAGTTCGTCCGCGCCGGCGGCGGCCTGGTGGCCAGCCTCGATTCGTCGCTGTTTGATGAATTCGGCACGCCCCGCAAGAACTTTTCGCTGAGCGACGTACTCGGCGTCGACTATCGTGGCCTACCCCCGGTTGCCAAGGCGGAGCCGTCAAAAGAGATCGATGTCAACTTCGCTCTGTCTATCGGCCCGGATTATTGGGAGAAACGCAAGAACGTCTTCGATTTCAAGCAAGACGTCGCGTCGTTTCTCAATCAGGGCAAAATGAAGACCTATGTCGGCGACCATCCTGTCACGTTCAAAGGGCCGGCCGTCCGTGTCGCTCTCAAGGACACGGCGGCTAAAGTCCTCGGTACTCTCCGCGTCAAGGCGGATCCAGCAGCAACTACCTTTCCCGGCGTCGTGTCGCGCACTCACGGCAAAGGCAAAGTCGTCTATTTCGCCGCCGGTTTCGATTCGGCCTACTACATGTACGCCTACCCCTACGAGCGTCTTGCTCTGCGCCACGCCATCGATTGGGTGGCCGCCGGGCCGCCGCCCATGATTGTCGATGCACCCATGTGCGTTCATTCGACCATCATGCGCCAGAAAAAGGAGAATACGGAGCGCCTAATTGTCCATTTGTTTAGCGACCTTAACACGACCGCTCATCACGCGTTGCCAAACGACGATGTCCCACTGCGCGAGGAAGTAGTGCCGATTCATGACATCAAGATCACGTTCGATTCCCGCTATCGGTTCCGCAAGATCCGCCTCGAACCCGAAGGCAAAGAACTCGAAATGAAAACAGCGGCAGGCGGCACCACCGTGATCGTCCCACGCCTCGATGTTCATACGATGGTGGTAGGGGAGTTAGAGCCCCTCAAATAAGTTTGTGGCGGCACGTTTCCAACGTGCCGAGGCGTCGTTTTTTTTGGGATCTAGCCCGTACCTCGACGCGCCCGCTTCCGGCACTGGGCGCTTCCGGCACGTTGGAAACGTGCCGCCACAAACTTATCTGACATACTCTGGTTCCGGAACCACCGTCGCGAGCCCGCGCCATGGCCGACGCAGCCACTCTATCCACCGACGATTTCTCGCGCGCCCCTCTCGTTCCCGTCGCGCTCGCCGTCACCTCCGGCATCATTCTCGACCGGTATTTCTCTCCACCACTTGCCTACAGCCTACTCGCGCTTGCCGCCGCACTGCTCGCCTGTGTTTTGGGCACCCACTCGCCTCGGGCGGGGCTGCCGCTGGTTTACCTCGCCCTCGCTGGCGTCGGCTTTGGCGCGGCGTACCATCATTATCGTCGTGACACGTACCCTCCGGACGACATCGGCAACCTTGCTCCCGCTCAGCCACTTGTCGCCCAAATTCGTGGCGTGATCGACGAAGAACCCTCACATAATGCGCCCGTGGTCGGCGATCCGCTGCACTCGCGCGATCGATTGGAGTCGTCGTCGACGACTGTGTTGGTCACGCAACTTCGGCAAGCCGACGATTGGGTCCAAGCCAATGGCCGTGTGCGGATGATAGTTGCGGGCAATTTGGCCGACCTTCATGTCGGCGATTCCGTCGAAGCCGTCGGCCGCCTCTCGGCGATCGACGGCCCCGCGAACCCAGGCGAATTTGACTACTCCAGCTTTCTGCTTGATCGGGGCATCCGCGCTCAATTTGTCGTGAGCAAAACGCGCGACGGCGTCGTCCGGCTCGAGCGCGGCTGGCCCGCGTCGTTCCAAGGTTGGCTCGCCGTCACGCGCGGTTGGGGGCAAAACGTCTTGGGCCTATCGATTCCCGCGCCGATTTCCGGCGTGTCGATGGCTCTTCTTCTCGGCGACGGAGCGCCGCTGACCCACGACGATTGGGAGAAATATGTCCGCACCGGTGTCATTCATGTCCTTGCCATCTCAGGCCAACACCTCGTCGTGTTGGCCGCCGTTATCTGGAGCGCCTTGCGGCTGTTTGGCGTGCGCCGGCGCCACGGCGCGATCGGCGTGGCTATTTTTCTGTTGCTTTATGCGCTTCTCACTGGCGGCAGGCCGCCCGCCATGCGGTCGGCGGTTGCCGTCTGCGCGGCCGCGGGCGCCATTCTCCTCCGCCGGCGCACGCTCAACGCCAACACCTTCGCTCTCGCCTGGCTCGCCGTCGGTCTCTTAAACCCGATGGATTTGTTCAATACGGGATGTCAATTATCGTTTTTGTCCGTGGCCGTGCTGATGTGGGGTCCCTGGTCGGGCCGCAAAGAAGTACAAGATCCTCTGGATCAGCTCATTGAACGCAGCCGACCAGCGTGGCAACGGTTGCTCCTCTCGTTGGGCCGAGGCATACTCGAAGCGTATTTCGTGACCGTTGTCATTTGGCTCGCTGTGACGCCTTTGGCAGCATCACGTTACTACATGATGTCGCCGATCGGCATCCTCCTTGGTCCGCCTTTGACGCTCTTGACCTCCATCGCGTTGATCGCTGGCTTTCCGCTCCTGGTCGGAGCCGCGATTTGGCCACCGGTTGCCAACCTGATCGCTCCGGTGGTCCATTGGAGTCTCGGCTTATGCGAAGCCCTCGTCGATGCCGCGGATGCTCTGCCGTTCGGGCACATCTACATGGCCGAAATTCCCGAATGGTGGACCTGGCCTTTCTATCTGCTGTTATTGGCCCTCCTAACGCAGAGGCTCTTGCGTCGCCGGATCAGCTTCGTCCTGAGCCTGCTGGTGTCGTGGACCTGCTTCGGCCTGCTCGCCGGAGCGATGCGGCTGCCGTCCGATGAATTTCGCTGCACGTTCCTGGCTGTCGGTCACGGCGGCTGCACGGTGATCGAATCCGGTGACGGCCGAACGATCCTCTACGACGCCGGCGCGCTCGCCGGCCCCGAAGTGACCCGCCGTATTGTGGCACCGTATCTCTGGCATCGCGGCATCCATCGCATTGATGAAGTATTTCTCTCCCACGCCGATTTAGATCACTTCAACGGCCTCGTTCCTCTCTTAGACCGCTTTACCGTCGGCCAAGTGACGACCACGCCCAGCTTCGAAGATAAGACCGCACCCGGCGTGTTGCACACTCTCGATATCTTACGGCGTCGAGGCGTCCCCAGACGAACTGTCCGATCCGGCGACGTCCTTAACGCGGGTGCCGTTACTTTTGAGGTGCTCCATCCGCCCGAGCAAGGGCCGGCCGGTAACGAAAATAGCCGGAGCCTCGTACTCGTCGTAAAACATGGTTCGTTCTCACTGTTGTTGACTGGAGATTTGGAAGGTTTGGGCGCTGATCGCGTACTGGGATTGCCATCACGCCACGTAGATTTATTGATGGCGCCTCATCACGGCAGCCCGCGCGAACGATGCACGGATTGCCAACTGGGCGAAACCGCGCGTCATCGTTTCCTGTCAGGGCCCACGGCCAGACGGCGGCGCTGAAGCGATTTATCGCGACAGCGGCGCAACCTATTTATCGACATGGCCGCACGGCGCAGTCACGGTGCGGATATTCAAGAGCGGTTTTATCGTCGAGACGTGTGTGAGCAAACAACGCCTGGTGTTGCGGCCACGAGGGGCGGGTGCGTAGCCTTGAATTGTAGATTTAGGAAGTTCCCGATGGCGGAGCCTACAGATTGCGTCGACGTCACAACAGCCACCGGCCCGGCCGGCCCCTCAGGCGTAGCCAGTGCCATTGGCGCGGGCGGACCTACAGGCGCCACTGGAAACACGAATGTAGCTGATGTCCAAGATTCGGCAATAACTGCGGAATCGAAAAAGTACAGTCACCCTCCAAACTCCGACGGTCCAATCGTCGCCACCATGCTCACGGGCAATGGAGAATCTATCGTAGCGGACGCTGTCCGTAGTGTCATTGATTGGGTGGATCTCTTTCTACTCATTGACACGGGTATTACGGATCAGACAGCCGAGATCGCCAAGAACTTGGCCGGGCCGAAGTTTCTTCGTGAGAGTTTTCCCTGGTGCCATGACTTCGCCCGAGCCAGAAACTTTGCCCTCGAACGGGCAGGAGCACACGGCGGGAGCTGGGCTTTGACCATAGATACCGACGAACGACTTTCCTTTCCTGGTGTGAAGTCGCCTGTGGACTTGCGGACCAAGCTCAACGCCGACGCGCGCGTTCTCATTTGGCTCGTGCCATTTCAGGGGGACTACTACACCAAGGAACGCTTTGTCCGAGTGCCCACTAAACTGAGATGGCAAGGTCAGGTCCATGAAGCTCTGACAGGAGCAGCCTCCGGTCAAATCAAGATTCTACCAGGCGTTACCTTCTTGGAGCTGGCCAAAACCTCGGCTCAGATCGCCTCCAAGCTAACCCGCGATCTCACGGTTTTGCGCGAAGAGACGAGAAAATATCCAGACGATCCGCGCTGGTGGTATTACCTTGGTCAGACACTGGAAGACAAAGGCGACCTCGCCGAAGCCGTCGACGCCTACCGCCGCTGCGCGACGCTCGATGGCTGGGCGGAACAAGCCGCCTGGGCCTGTTACAAAGCCGGCGGCTGCCTAGCCCAACTTGGAGAACTGTCGCAAGCGATCGAGCAATGCGCCTATGGCCTGAGCAAATTACCTGGATCACCAGAACTCGCCTGGCTGGCCGGCTTTTGCTGCTATCAGTTACGGCTATACAGCCATGCAATTCATTGGGAACAGATGGCCATCGCGCTCGGCCAATTCAAGGGGGCTCACTCCGGCCAAGAGCGCACCAGCTTTCGGCATCTCCCCGCATGGTACGAGGCGCCGTTCGATGTACTACGATTCGCGTATCGCGCTCTCGGGCGACAGGATGAAGCAGATGGAGCGGAACGGGACTATCAATTGGCGCGGCGAAAAAGAGAAGGCGAGGGAAAAGGTTGACTCCAGGGGAAAGGTCCAGCGCCGCACATCATCAAAACTCAGGATCTCCAGAATTCGTGTCGAGTTCATGACGCCACCACGGCATCAGCCTCGATCTCGACCAGGATTTCCGGGGCGATCAGCCGGCTGACCTCTACCATGCTGGTCGCGGGGCGAATATCTTTGAAGAATTCGCCATGAGCCCGGCCAACCTGCTCCCACTGGTCGATGTTCACAACGTACATCCGAGTACGCACCACGTCCTGCAACGTCGCTCCCAACTTGAGCAGTGCAGCCTCAATGTTCTTGAGCGCTTGGATCGCCTGCGCATACGGGTCGCCTTGGCCGACGATGCTTCCGTCCTCGGCGGTGGCCGTCGTGCCCGACACGAATACGAACTGGCCCGCACGGACGGCTCTGGAATAACCCACAACAGGCTCCCACGGCGTTCCAGTCGAATAGCGATCGCGGTTCACGGCTCGTTTCCCTCAACAAGCAACTCGCCCCTCGTCACGGTGATGGCCTTGCCACCAAGCAAGGCCCGATCGTTCACGACCCGCACTTTCACAATGCCGCCCCTGGGCGATGCTTGAAACGCCACGAACTCGGCCTTGTTCAGCCGCTTCCGCCAGAAATCGGCCAGGCAGCAATGCGCCGATCCCGTCACTGGGTCTTCATCCACACCGGACGCCGGGGCGAAGAAGCGGGAAACGAAATCGAACCGTGGATCGGCTGACTTGCTGGTGACAATGATCCCCCGCACCGGCACCGCCGCCAAGCGCTTGAAGTCGGGGGCAATCCTTCGCAGGGCAGCCTCGGACTCCACTTCCACAAGATAGTCGAATTGATTCTTGCCGACGTACTTGGCGGAAGTTCCGAGAGCTTCCAAGAGTCCAGGAGGAGCATCCGCCGCTGTTTCTGGCTTCAGTGGGAAATCAAGGTCGATATCATCGCCGTTACGAATCGCCTTGAGGATGCCGCTCTTGGTGGAGAAGCGGATTTCGCCGCCGTTAGCATGACCCTGTTCCCAGAGGACGTGCGCCGACGCCAACGTAGCATGGCCGCATAGGTCCACTTCGACAGTAGGCGTGAACCAGCGCAGATCGAAATGATCCGCCTGCTTCACTAAGAACGCCGTCTCGGAGAGGTTCATCTCCTTGGCGACGGCCTGAAGCCAGCGGTCTTGCTTCCAGGTAGGAAGGAGGCAGACCGCCGCAGGGTTGCCGGCAAATGGGCGGTCGGTGAAGGCGTCAACATGAAAGAGGGGTATTGTCATAAAAATCCTTGGTCAAGGCACACATAGCCTCGGTCTCTGGTCTCTGCCACACATAAGCAATTACGGAAAAAGCGAACGATTTACTGGTCATTCCTGACGCCTCATACGATTCGCAACCATTCTTGCAATTTGCCAGCGAACGAAGCGTTGATGGATATCGGCAGGCTGTTCATCGCTTCATCAATTGCTTTCTTCTCGACCGCGGAGGGCTTTGTAAAGATTTTGTTGCACAACGGCGGTGAAAACCATGCTTCGATGAATCGACGGGCCATCGAAGCGATTCCCTCGTCAGCCTGGAATGCAATCCGAATCAGCCAAGGCAGGCTTTGCCATTTGCCCTTGTCGAAGATTAGTTTCACAGCACACCGTCTGGCCAGTTCGTTGCCCGCCTCGTTGACGATGTTGAACAAGGATTCGCCCGGCACGTCGCCCAAGAATTCTTCAAGCTGCGTCTTGGCCTCACGAACAACGCTTGGGCTACTATCCCAAAGTAAGCGAACTAGATCATTGACCGCCCCTTCTCTGACGATTCGAGCGATGCCACGAATTGCGACTCGCCGAAATCGCGGCTGGGGATTAGTCAAAAGGCTTCGGAGTATGGAGAGGTCCGTTTCATCCCCGCATTCAGCTAATCCATCGACTGAGGGCACCGACATGCCTTTATTGGCGATAACCTGACGATAAAAGGCGGCGGCGTCAAACGGTGCCACCTTCCCAAGTGAGTACCTCGCCAATTCTCGAATGGACGCATGTGAATCAAGCAAGGCACCCTGCCAGATGCTCGATGCTCTGCCTGGATTGCTTTCGCCCTCAATACGAAAGCCCTCTCGACGCACCGGCATAAACCGATCCCGTTGGAGCATTCGCGTCGCCTGATGCAGTTCTGGGCCAGATAAAGTCTGGCCCACACGGTTCGCACACATCAACCGAATAATGGCGTCTGACGACGAAAGCCCGTGTTGGATCACTCTTGTCTGATGTTCCCCAGCCATGTCGAGGGTGACGCGCACGACCTGACGACGCACAAGCCGGTCCGATGCCTTAATGACCCCCACGAGCATGGCGTCGTGCCTCAGTTGCACAAGCATATCAACGACCCTGTGAACGACAGGAGCCAGATCACGCCGCCTCAATGCGAGTAGGTGAACCACCAGAGGCAAGCACCGAACGAAATGATGCAGGTAGCTCGGCACGAGCCTCTTGTTGATGGCCGTTTGAGCGTCATCACCAATGACGCTCACCCAATCATTTTGGCGTATCAGCAGGTAGCGAAGCTCATCACCCGTTGTCTCATTGGCGAGGAGGCGAACGGCTTCATGTCGCACATAACCATTTCGGTGGAAGCTCAGGAGACCCAGCACCGCCGCCTGACTATCCAGATCGAATAACAAGGCGGAAATGCGCATGGGTGCCAGCTTGTCCCAAGCACCGGGCATTTCCCAGCCCCATGACCGACCAACGACTCCACTCAGGTGAATTAATCGATCCAGCGAAACCAGAGACAAAAGGCGATGAATGGATTGAGAGGCCGTCGTCTTGATCGGCGGCGACGACTCGAAGAGGCACCAAGAAATTGCACAGATCGCCGCAATTTCTCCTTGGCTTGTGATTTGGCCAAGTAGGGCAATGATTTTCTCCTCACGCTTTGCCTTTCCCAACGAAGAGGTTGAGGAAAGCAGATTGTGAAGTTGCTGCACCAACGCCTGTGCTTGTTCGGTAAGTCTCCACATTGGCGGCGTCCAGCAAGGGGCGAAAATGGGCAGTCTACAAGTTGAAAAGGCCCGTAGCAGCGTTTGTCTGCTACAGGCTGTTTTCGTTTTTCGTGTCCAGGAGTCAATCCAAAAAGGCCACGTTCTTCATTGCCTTCGACTGACCTTCCGTGTTCATTAACACCTGATGCCAGCCGTATAGCTTAATCGTGGCGTGGTCTGCATGACGAACCCGGCCGTGAACGTAGACACCGGGATTGCGCCGCATCGTGCGCCAGCCCCAGCTCTTCGCCTTCGAGCTGCCGACCAGGATGCTTTTGTATTGCGCCGCGGTGACGCCGTTCGGATGGCGGGAGCAAACGTAGACCGTCTCGCCGCCTGTGCGATAGCAGAACTCGGCCCAATGTGGCTTGCCAGCGTTGCCTCGGCGCAGTGGCTCGTTTGGCAGGATCAGCTTCTTGTCCACGACAATGCCAGGGACCGGCAGGAAGAACCACTCGCCCTGGCGGACGAACGCGGCGTTCTTGCGGCGGTTGCGGGCCTTGGCCCGGAGCCGCTTGCCGGCCTGGGCGGCCAAGACCTCGGCAGGCTTCAGCGCCTCCTTTGCCTGGCGGACGGTGCCGACCGGCGCAGTTTCAAGGATGCCGGCGACGAACCAGTGGCGCTCGTCGTGGCCGCAGAGAAACTTGCTCTTGTCCTTACCTTCACGCACCAACAGGAGTAGGTGACGGTCGGCGGGCTGCACGTCGAGGACGGCGATCTCGGCCTCGGCCTCCGGCTGGCGGAGGATTTCGAAGAACTCGCCCTTGCCATCAGCCTGTACGTCAAGCGAAATGATGCCCGGCATGCGGTTGCGACGAGCTGGCCAGTCGGCTACTTTCAACCGTGCGCCGATGCGAGCAAACTTGATGTCGAGAATGTTTGTGTCCATACACCCCAGGACACAATCCAAGCAGGGGGGTTCGCGGTAAGCCGGTCGATAGAATTACCAGGTAAGGACCGGCGATGCTGGGTGGCAGCGACGAAGTGCTTCGCCGCTCCTTCAAGTAAACAACACGGATTCGCTAGCGAAAATGTTGGAAGTGCTCTGAAAGGAGAGTCGAGTGACCCATCCACCAGTCTTGAGACAAACGACCGAAGGCCGAACCATCGCCGTTGTCGGCGACGTGTACCGCTTCCTGGCAACCGGCGAGGACACGAACGGCAAGTATGCCCTGTGGGAAGCCATCGTGCCTCCGGGCGGCGGTCCTCCTCCTCACGTCCACAGTCGGGAGGAGGAGGGCTTCTACATCCTAGAAGGCGAGATTACTGTCCATGTCGAGGACAAACGCCTCATGGCCGGTCCAGGAATGTTCGCCAACTTGCCGGTCGGCTCGCTTCATTCCTTCAAGAACGAGACGGATCGACCGGCCCGGATGTTGATTTCGGTGGCCCCTGCCGGCCTGGAACAGATGTTCTTTGAGGTTGGCCAGCCCGTCCCTGCTGGTTCAACCACAGCGTCTCCGCCCACGAAGGACGAGGCCGACAAGATGCTCGCCGTCGCTCCTCGCTACGGCATTGAGATCAAGGTGCCGCCGCATTGATTGCATGGCGAAAGGGGAGAGTCAAATGCAAACCGAGAAAGAAAAGATGCTGGCCGGAGAACTATACGACCCTCTCGACTCGGAACTCGTCCTGGCCAGGGAACGCGCCCGGGATTTGTGCCAGGACTTGAACGCGACCCGTGAAAGAGACCAAGAGACACGCCGCTCAATCTTGAAGCACCTTTTCGATAAAGGTGGCGAATCGGTCTGGATGCAGCCGCCGTTCTTCTGTGACTATGGCTCGAACATACTGCTGGGCGAGCGAGTCTTCTTCAACTTCAACTGCGTCGTCCTCGACGTATGCGTGGTGAAGGTCGGCGACTTCACGCTATTCGGGCCTGCCGTGCAAATCTACACCGCCACGCACCCGATGAACGCCGAACTGCGCCGCAAGCAGGAGTCCGGCAAGCCCGTCTCGATCGGATCGGATGTGTGGGTCGGCGGCGGGGCGATTATCTGCCCCGGCGTGAAGATCGGCTCGAAGTCAGTCATCGGTGCCGGAAGTGTCGTTACTCGAGACATCCCAGCAGGAATGTTCGCTGCCGGGAATCCGTGTCGGGTCATCCGGGAAATTACCACGTAGGCGGCCCGTATAAGGCGGCTACTCCTGGAGGGAATGATGAAATCGACGGTCGATGAAATCCGGCAGCGCTTCGACGCCGATGTGGAGCGGTTCTCCAATCTTGAAACTGGACAGTCGGCCACGGTCGATGCGCCGCTGGCGATGGCGCTAGTCGCCGAGGCGGCAGCGGCCACGACGCCACAAGCTCGGCACGTTCTCGACGTGGGTTGCGGAGCCGGCAACTACACTCTCAAACTGCTGGAGTTCCTGCCAAACCTCGATGCAAACTTGATCGACCTGAGCCAGCCGATGCTCGACCGGGCTAGGGAGAGAGTTAGTCGAGCGACCACGGGAGCCGTCACGACAATTCAAGGAGACATTCGAGATGTGAAACTCCCGGAGGCGCGTTTCGACATTGTGCTGGCGGCGGCTGTCCTTCACCATCTACGAACTGACGGGGAATGGCGGCATGTCTTCGGAGCATTCCACCGGGCGCTGCGGCCTGGAGGTTCGGTTTGGATTTTCGATCTGGTGGAGAGTTCGATCCCTGCAATCAAGGAACTCATGCGCCGGCGCTACGGCGGGTATCTAACTCAGCTGAAAGACGAAGCCTACCGCGACCATGTGTTCGCCTACGTCGAGAAGGAAGACACGCCCCGTCCGCTGCTGTTCCAACTGGACTTGCTGCGCGAGGTTGGCTTCGCCCAGGTCGAAGTCCTGCACAAGAACGTCTGTTTTGCGGCCTTCGGCGCTGTGAAGGGCTAAGGATGTCGGCAGCTGTAGTGAATGGAGAACGACCATGCACTACGACTCCAACGCCATCCCGGACGCCGACCTGCCGCAGACTGTCGAGCCGATCTTTGGCGGCGTGTGATGCACACCTGCCATCATCGGACGCAGGTACAGACGTGGTTGCGCCTGGCCGGACACCAGCGGGTCCCGGCGATCTACAGGCCTTCGGGCGACGTAACATGGGACGAAGCAGACCCGACGTATTCCCTGGGGGCGGCGAAAAGGGGTGGGTGATCGCCTGCCTTGTTCTGTCAAAATTGTCAAAGAAGCCGCCTTGATTTCCGCCGATACTTGCATATACAATTATTGCGACGCTCAAGAAGCAGGAAGATTATGCACAAGGCGACGAACCACAGCATCGACACGATCTCCAAGACGTGCATCGCCGTGCGCCTGCGGCTGCTGAACCGGGTCGTGACGAACTTCTATGACGACGCCCTGCGGCCGCTGGGCCTGAAGGTCAGCCAGTTGAACATCCTGATCGTGACGGCCCGCCTCGGCCTCGCCCGGCCCGCCCAGGTCTGCGAGATTCTGCAACTCGATACGTCCACCCTCAGCCGCAACGTCAAGCCGTTGCAGGCCCAGGGCTGGCTGGAGGTCGTGCCGGAAGAGGACGCCCGCGCCCAACCGTTCCGACTGACGCCCGAGGGTAAGCGGTTGATCGAAAAAGCGGTCCCGGCCTGGGAAAAAGCCCAGCGGCAGGCGACGGAACTGCTAGGGGACGAGGGGATCGCCCTGCTCGACAAAGCCGCCAAGAAAGTGGGCCTGGGACAGGCCCGTAACGGATAGGCTGTGTTTTTTTCGACATGTACTTGCATATGCAATAAACGAGGGGCGATCATGAACCTTGCCGAACATCCGACCGTGCGGCACTTCCACGAACGCGCCGGCCCGGCCGCGCCGCCAAAACCCCTTGATGCGGCATGGCTGCGGCAACTGTGTCTCGACTGCGGGGCCGATGACGCCGGGCTGGTCGAGATCAGCCGCCCGGCTCTGGACAACCAGCGGGACGACATCCTGCGTTACTTCCCGCACTGCCAAGACGCTCCTCAGCTTCGTCTGCCGGATGAATCGAGAGCCGATCCGCAGTCCAGCCCGTTCCGCCTCGAATCTGGAGTTTCACGGCACCTACGACCATTCCAACGAGGTCGCCCGCAAGGTCGTCGCCGCCCTGGAAGAGAAGGGCGTCCGGGCCATGAACCCTTCGGCGGGCTTTCCGATGGAGCAGGACCGCTTCCCCGGCAAGATTTGGGTCGTCTCGCACAAGCCGGTGGCCGTGGCGGCGGGCCTGGGTCACATGGGCATCCACCGCAACGTCATCCACCCCAAGTTCGGCAACTTCATCGTCCTTGGCACGGTACTGATCGACGCCGAGGCGTCGGCCTACGGCCAGCCCATCGCCTACAACCCCTGCCTCGAATGCAAGCTGTGCGTGGCGGCCTGCCCGGTCGGGGCCATCTCCCCGAACGGCGACTTCAACTTCGCCAACTGCCTGACCCACAACTACCGGGAGTTCATGAGCGGCTTCTCGCGATTGGGTGGAGAAGGTGGCCGACAGCAACGACGGCCTCGACTACCGCAAGAAGGTGAGCGCTCTCGGAGACGGCCTCGATGTGGCAGTCGCTCGCCTTTGGGCCGAACTACAAGGCGGCGTACTGCCTGGCCGTCTGTCCCGCTGGCGAGGACGTGATCGGCCCGTTTCTGACGGACAAGGCGACCTTCCTGAAGGACACCCTGCGACCGCTCACCGAGAAGGAAGAAACCCTTTACGTCATTGCCGGCTCCGACGCGGAGGATTATGCCCCGCGGCGATTCCCGAAGAAGAAGATCAAGCGGGTGGGCAGTGGGATCAGAGCAACGTCCATCGACGGCTTCCTGTTCGGGTTGAAACTGATCTTCCAGCCGGGCAAGTCAAAGAGTTTGGACGCCGTCTACCACTTCACGTTCACCGGCAAGGTAAGCAAGGAGGCGACCGTCGCGATCCGTAACGGCACCTTGCAGGTACAGGACGGTCATCAAGGCGAGGCCGACCTGCGAGTGACCGCCGACAGCGAGACGTGGCTGGGCTTCCTGGCGAAGGAGCGAAGCCTGCTGTGGGCCTTGCTGCGCCGGCGCATCCGCATCAAGGGGTCGCCGAAACTGCTGGTGGCATTCGGCAAGTGTTTTCCTTCATGAGAAGGAGGGTCGACGATGACAATTCAACAGCCCTGGACCGTTCTGGTTTGCTCGGTGGTCGGTAGCGCCGCTGTACTTGGTGGCCTTTTCGTCCTTGATAGCTCCGCGAAACATCGCCAAGAGGGGAAAGAGATGAACACCACTCGCATTTTCGTTGACCACGTTCACCTGGAAACGAACAAGCCGTTCGAGGAAGTTACCAAAGCCTTCGAGCGGCAGCTTGGGCAAGTTCGACGCCGACGTGCATAAAGCGGCTACGGAATGCGGCGACACCGAGGCGGCGAAGGCCAAGATCGAGGCGATGGTGGGACCGAGCGGCTTCATGCTGTTTGGCACGCAAGACCACGGGGCGTTGCTGCGGCTCGCCGGCCAGAAGAGGAAAGCGATCCAATACGTCGTAGGCAATCCCCTGTTCGCACTCCAGATGACGCAGCACGACATCCGGGCGAGCCTGTACGCTCCACTGCGGGTGTTGATCTACGAGAACGAAGCCGGAAAGACATGCGTGGAATACGACAAGCCATCGTCGCTTGTTCGGCCAGTTCGGTAATGCAGAGGCAACCGCAGTCGCCGCCATGCTCGACGGAAAACTGGAGGCGCTGGTGAAAAAGGCAATCGAATTACACTGAAGAAAGGACTGTCATGCAGGAGAGAAATACGGTCGCTGACGCCCAAAGGGACGACGACGCCATTACTAGCGCCGACCTGATCTCGGCCTATGAGCGAGGCGTTGAGGAACTGCGGCTCGCCGTCGACGGAATGACGGTTGAGCAACTGCGCTCCCGTCCGGTCGCCAGCAAGTGGAGTACGCTCGAAGTGGTTTGCCACCTCGCCGACTGCGAGCAGTTCTTCGCAGACCGCATGAAGCGCACCGTGGCGTTAGAGCGACCGCTTGTGCTCGGTGCCGATGCCTTTCGTTACCCGGAGCCGTTGCGTTACCAAGAACACGACCTTGAACAAGAACTTGACCTCGTGGCTGTCACCCGGCGACAGATGGCCCGCACGCTTAGGCTCGTTGCTTCCGATGCCTGGCGGCGTACTGCCGTTCACAGTGAAACGGGCCTCGTGACGTTGCGGCAACTGCTGCTGCACGCCATTAACCACCTGCGCCATCACCTGCGGTTCGTGGCCGAGAAGAGGGCGGCGCTGGGACTCTCCTGAAGGCGGGTCATTGTAATATCAAGCTGAAAAGGGCGTGCGGCCTACCTGGAAGATGGCTCCGGCACCGCAATGAACGCCTCGCCAGCCCGCACGATGATGGGCTCTTGCAGGTCTACCCAGCCGCCCTCTCCCACAGTCGCGGTCGCCAGTAGGCCCGAGCGCTCGCCGCTACCGGGATCGAGCCTGAAGACTTCTACGGCTCGCCCGGCCTCGACGCCGTCCAAGTGAAAGCGAGAGATGATCCGGGCCTCAGCGAACCGGAAGGTGAAGCAAGGGTCTTCGTATAAGGACATCATCAGAGATCTCGTTCAGCCTCCGACCCGCTTTACCTTGTAGCCTAGCTTTTCCAACTCGGCAACGATGCGGACCCTCTGGTCGCCCTGGATCTCGATTCGACCCTCTTTGACAGTCCCGCCCGTCCCGCAGCGCTGCTTGAGGGTAGCGGCCAGTTCTTTAACGCCGTCGTCATTGAGCGGTACGTCGAACACGGTCGTCACGCCCTTGCCACGCCGGCCAGCCGTCTCCCTGCCTACCTTCACGGTCACAGGCTTTTTGGCTGGCTCCTTCGTTGCGGGGCGCTGCGTGGCTTCTGTCGGTTCACTTTCCTGGCGCTGGCCTCCGCCGAGGATGCGGGCGACGAGGCCCATGACTTCCTGCTCGACCAGGCTCAGCACTCCGGGGGCGTCATCGACATGCCAGAACTCGACCTTTTCAGCCCAAGCCGGGAACCGGTCTTGTAGCAGAGGAAGATGTTCGGCCTGCTTCAGAGCGACGACCCGATCGGCGCGTTCCAGTTCGTCCATCGTCACCTGCGCCGGGAAGCGGGCGACGGCGTAGTCCGATCGAATGCCTCGCGCCGCCAGTTCTGTGATCGCTTCCGCTGCGATCGGGCCGACGTTTTTGACACCGCGCTCCAGGGCCAGCCCCCTGGACGATGCCTGCCAAGGCAGCCCCATCTTGCCGGCCACGGAGTTGAAAAGGATTTCGGCGAATCGGCTGCGGTAGTAGTTGCCGGTGCAGAGGAATAGGACAGTTTTCTCGCTGCGCTTGGCCATCGAACCCCTCGGTCAAATGCGGTCGAGTTGGGCGACTGTCCGCTCGTTCCGCACGTTGCCCGTGTTTAGCGTCGAGGCCGGCTCGAACAAGAGGACTTGCGCCTGCTCGTCGGCGACGGGCCGGTGTTCGCGGCAAATTTTCTTATCGATCAATTTCGCCCATCACAATATCAATGCTCCCCACGATCGCCGGGATATCGGCGATCAAGCATCCTCTACAGATCTCGTCCGTCACACATAGATTGCTGAAGCACGATGAGCGCGCTCGGACGCGCAAGGGCACGCTGTCCTTGTTCGGCCTGCCGACGACATAGAAACCCATTTGGCCGCGCGGGCATTCGGTTTCGACGTAGGCTTCGCCGGCGGGCAGGTGCTTCGGCATCTCGATACGGTGGGAGCCTTGAGATTTTTCGTAGCGCTCAAGAGATTGTTCCACCAGGCGGATCGCTTCGATGACTTCCAACATGCGGACATAGAAGCGGTGCCAGCAGTCGCCGATGACGGCGTCGGCTGGGGCTTCGGGAAATGGCGGGACTATGACTTTGAAGTCGTAATTTTCGTAGCCGGAATATGGTTCGATGCGGCGCAGGTCCCAATCGGGGTCTCCCTTGGAGCGATCGAGTGAGCCGCGGAGCATCGGGCCGGTGCAGCCGTAGGCGAGGGCCATTTCCTTGGACAAAATGCCGATGCCGGCGGTGCGCTTGATGAAAATCTGGTTGCGCGTCAGGAGGGTGTGATACTCCTCGATGCGTGGCTTGAAATAATCGAGAAACGCCCGGCAGCGGCCAATCCAGCCTTCGGGCAGATCGTCATGAGCGCCGCCGATGGTCAGGTAACTGTAGGTGAGGCGGGCGCCACAGACTTCCTCGAAAAGATCGAGGATCATCTCGCGTTCGCGGAATGCATAGAGAAAAGGGCTAAAGGTGCCGAGATCGAGCCCATAGGCGCCCATGCCGACGAGATGGCTGGCGATACGGTTCATTTCGCTGATGATGACGCGCAAGGTCTGGGCTTTGTCGGGCAGCTTCATGCCGCAGAGCTTCTCGATGGCCAGGGAGTAACCCAGGTTCATATTCATCCCGGCCAGGTAATCCATGCGGTCGGTGTAGGGAATGAACTGCAGCGGCGTGACATTCTCGCCGACCTTCTCGGCACAGCGATGCAGGTAGCCGAGGTGCGGCACGACTTCCGAAATGACTTCGCCATCGGTGCGGAGAACGAGCCGCAATACGCCGTGGGTGCTGGGATGTTGCGGACCCATGTTGACCAGCATCTCGTCGGTTCGCACGTCGAACTCGACGATCGTCTGGTCATGAGTCTGGCGGGGCAGAGTGGCGCTGGCCATAGCGAAAGATTCTCCGGATTGATTTCAGCGGCAGCGGATACCCTGATATTCGAGAGGGAATTCGTAGTCCTTGCGCAGCGGATGGCCGACCCAGTCCTCGGCGAGCAGAATGCGCGTCAGGTCGGGATGACCCGTGAAGGTGACGCCCGATAGGTCGTAGACTTCTCGCTCATGCCAGTCCGCCGTCGGCCAAATCTTCGCTACTGACGGGACTTCGGGTAGCTCGCCGGGCTTGTTATCTTTCCAGCGGGGTAGGATCACTTTGATGACGAAGCGATGCCGATGCTTGAAACTGGAGAGATGGTAGACCACTTCCGTGTGTGGCTCAAACCCAGCCTTGGCGAGCTTTTTGGGGTCCGGCTCGAGATAATCTACGCCACTGATGCAATTGAGCAGATCGAAGGCCAGCTCGGCATCATCGCGCAGAAAACGGCATACCGCTGGAATGTCGTCGGCTTTGACAACAATGAACGGATCGGTATTCGGCGCGTCGAGCTTCTTGGAGACGATGCTGGAGGCGAAGTTGGCCTCCAGGCGAGCGGCGATGTCGGTCGGTGTCATGGATGATCTCTCTTGGCATCACGCCTTGGTCGGCGCCGCGAGTTCCTTGGTTTTCTTGGCCCAGGCGTTTTGCTTCTCGAGCGCTTTGACGGGATCAGGGTCGGCCAATTCCGGCGGCAGCTCGGACCAACCGGTGCGCGATGGAATCGGCACTTCGCCTTCGCGCAGCCAACGCATCGAGCGTACTTTGTCTTGAATCCGCATTAAGCCTTCCAGCAACGCTTCCGGCCGTGGTGGGCATCCGGGTACATAGACGTCGACGGGGACAACGAGATCGACCCCTTTGACGACGTTGTACCCATATTTGTAATAAGGCCCACCGCCGCAGGTGCAAGCACCCATGGCGATGACGAACTTCGGATCGGGCATCTGGTTGTAAAGCCGGCGAACACGGCTGGCCATCTTATAGTTGACTGTCCCGGCGACGATCATCAGATCGGCCTGCCGCGGCGTGGCTCGAAAGGCACCAGCGCCGAAGCGATCGATGTCATAACGTGAAGCGCCGGTTGCCATCATTTCGATAGCACAGCAGGCCAGGCCGAAGGTCATGGGCCACATGCTCGATTCGCGCGCCCAGTTGACCGCCTGTTCGAGCGTCGTCACCATGACGCTTTCTTCGAGCCGCTCGGTGATCCAACCCATTGATATGCTCCCTGTAGATTTTGGCGAGCCGCGCAAGCGTCTTCAAGAGCCGAGAGCGTGAGCGACCGGAAAAAGTCTGAGCGAGCGTAACGCGCTCCGGTCGCTGACGCTCACGGCTCAAAAAGATCCAAACACATCGTTATCAGTGATGCGCGCCGACCAACTCTTGCTCCGGTACTGGCGCAGAGACTTCGACTTCGATTCGCTTGGCTCGTTCTTCGGGTGTCGCGGCCTCGGTGCTGCGGACCCATTCGAGATCGCCGCGTTTCCAGAGATAGGCGAAGCCGACGAGGAGGAAGCCGAAAAAGACGAGGATTTCCGAAAACGCCAGCCAGCTCGTCCAAGATGACTTCGTTTTTTGATCTTGAAAGTCCTTGACCGTCAGCTTTTCAAGGTTGTTATAGGCGAACTTTTGGCGAATCGCTTTGTGTTCCGGATAATCGGGATTGAGTTGGTTCACCAGGTCGGCGAACTTGGTTTTTTCCCGCCACGGCATCGCGGCGAGCCCTTCCGTAGTGTCGGGGACGACCGCGGCTGCTAAGGCATTGTTCTTGCCGAAGACCTCGGCCCAGGGGAAGAAGAACGCAACTTCGACGTCGAAAATGACGAAGAGCAAGGCCACGACATAGAAGCGCAAGTCAAACTGGATCCAGGCGCTGCCGATGGTGGTTTCGCCGCATTCGTAAGTAGTCTTCTTCTCAGCGTCCGGATGATTCGGCCGCACAAGTAAGCCAACGACGAGATTGGCGAGAACGAAGATCGCTCCGACAGCCACGAAGACCAGAAGATAACCAGCGAGAGGAGCGCTCATGGAGAGAATGTTCCTTGTTCGTCCGTAGGAAGAAGCTGAGAATCGATTAACGCCGCGTTACCGCATCAGCCTTGAGTGGCCGACGCCCGCTGAAACCGGCATCGATTTCATGCCAATGAGCCACTTCCGGCTCATCGAACTTCCAACAGAGATAGACCTCGTGTCCGTCCATCCAGCAGGGGTAATCGATCAGGCCCGTGAAATAGTCTTTTAGCTCGATGCCCAGCTGCCGCAGCTCCGTCTCGTATTCTTGCATCCGCTCCTGGCCGCGCTCGAAATCGGCCTGGGCGTGGACCAATTCCTCGGCGTGGGCCTCCGTGCGATGGCCATTCTTCTCAGGCTCGAGCCGCGTCAGCCGATCGTTCCGATCGCGCAGTTCATTAGCCAAATTCATGATGTCGCGGACCACAACACGGACCAACGGCAAGGTCGCGTTAGCCTCGTCCACGGTGAAGTATTTTTTGCTCTTCTTGCGTGGCTTGGAAGATGCCATCGAACCCCCCTGTTGCGCCTGATACCTGGATTAGTTGCGAGTCGATTATGCTTTCTTAACGGGCACGGGGTCAGGCGGTTTGGTCCAAACGGGCTCTAAAGTCAATTTTGACGCCGCGATCGCGGTCGGGTTCAAGGTATCCTGGCCCCAAGCCACCTCAATCGGCAGCTTAGCGAAATCGACGATGCAACCATCGCGGCTGAAACAGCTTTGGTCGAATGTCGATCCCATATAGATGCAATCGACTGGGCAGGGGTCGACGCATAGAGCGCAGAACATGCACTTGGTGTAGTCAATTTTGAAGCCGTTGACGCGAAAGCCTTTGCCGACGGGGTTCTTGATCTTGTCGATATAGATGCAGTCGACGGGACAGGCTTTGGCGCATTTATCGCAGCCGATGCAGGTCGTCAGATCGAAGCGATGGAATCCGCGATAACGAGCTTTGACAGGCACGGGTGCGTCAGGATATTCGCGTCGCTCCGTGAACGTGCGCCGGAGTGTGAAGGTCTGGATGAAGTAATAGAGCGTGACATACATACCTTCGGCGACCGTCTTGATCGCCAGGTATAAATTGCTGAACCACTTGCGCATGTGAAGCCCATGTTTGGCAGCCGAGATTTCGCGGTTCGTGATCTCCAACAGATTATAGGACTAACGGGCCAGACGCAAGAGTGGCGTCGCGCAAGTCCGCTATAGCCCGTTTTCCCTAGTCGACTTCACATTGTTATGCCAGGGCCGCGGCATTTTGGTGCTTGCAGAAACAATGCGGCCGCCTGTTTTGACCGCGACCCCTCACGAATCGTTCGTGGGTGTGGCCAGAATCGGTAGTCGGTTCGCAGTGCATCTGATAGCATCGATGATGTCCTGAATTAGAGAACGTCCGAAAAAGCCATTTCTCCCTGTCGTGTCGCCGCACTTAACCACCGGGCGAGAGGGCTTTTCGGATTGGCTCCTAGAACTTCGCAGACGCTACGCACGCCGATTTTTTGTTGAGCCTTTGACTTCGGACTCAAGAATCGATGACAAAACCCGTAACCACGATAGCCATTTAATGATTTGGATTTACCTGTTCCTTTGTCTGTCAGCTCTGGCGGCAGGCATAGTCAACTCCATTGCCGGCGGCGGGACGCTGCTTACTTTTCCGGCGCTTTTATTCACTTTGCGGCAAAATCCAGATGCCTCGGTGATCGCAAACGCCACTTCGACGGTCGCGTTAGTCTTAGGGTCGGTCGCCGGCGCGTGGGGCTATCGTCATGACCTGGGAAATTGTCGCGGCTGGCTTTGGCTGCTCATTCCGCCTTGCGTGGTTGGTGGCATCGTCGGCGCCGTGCTTTTGACAGCTTTGCCTTCGAGCTATTTCGATGCCCTTGTTCCCTGGTTGTTGCTCACGGCATCGTTCCTGTTCTTGATGCAGCCGACATTAAATCGGTGGATCGGCACAACTCACGGCAGCGGCATGCCCTCCCGTGCGATGTGCGTACTGTTCGTCTTTTATCAATTCCTCGTCGCGGTCTATGGCGGCTATTTCGGAGCTGGTATCGGCATATTGATGCTAACCTCCCTGGGCCTGATGGGTTTGGGCAACATTCATCAGATGAACGCGATCAAGACGGTCCTGGCCGCGATAATCAACGGGGTTTCAATCGTTATATTCGTCGCTCAGGGCAAGGTGGATTGGGGTTATGCGGGAGCGATGGCGATCACTGCGGTGCTCGGCGGCTATTTCGGCGCCCGCATGGGCCGTCGCTTGCCAAAACCGATTGTCCGATGGGGAGTTATCCTGATCGGATTCTCCCTCGCTTTCTATTATTTCCTAAAACAAGCCGGCGTCGGCTCGACAGGTTGATCGACGGTTCGTGTGCAAGGTTTATAATCTTATGCGTATCCCTATTGCCGCAAAATTGCAAATCGTGGCGTTGCTCGCGGTGTCGCTCTGCGGCTGCCGCAGCGACGAAGTGCCTGATCCGGACGAACCCAAAGCGACGAAGACGCCCTCGGGCCTGAAGATCTACGATGTCAAAGTCGGCAATGGCCCGGAAGCCAAGATCGGCGACGTCGTCTCAGTCCACTATGACGGCAGGCTGCGCGACGGCAAGATGTTCGATTCGTCGCGAAAACAAAACAGGCCCGTTCGTATTTTGCTCGGTGAAACTTCCATCCTCGAAGGCTGGCGGGAAGGGATCCTGGGAATGAAGCTTGGAGGCGAGCGTAAGCTTTTCATTCCACCCAGCCTGGGTTATGGCGGGACCGGCGTCGGCCGCGAGATTCCACCCAACTCTGATTTGCTCTTCGATATCGATTTATTGGGCGTTCAGCCGGCTCTCCTGATCGAGGATCTCAAGGTCGGCGAAGGGCCTGATGCGCAACCGCGCGACAAGTTGGAAGTTAACTACACTGGTTGGCTTACCAATGGCCATGAATTCGACAGCAGCGCCAAACGCGGCAAACCGATTGAGGTGGAATTGGGCCAAAACGGCGTGATCCAGGGTTGGGAGCGCGGCCTCATCGGCATGAAAAAAGGTGGCAAACGCAAGCTCACGATCGCCCCGGAATTGGCTTACGGACAGGAAGGTAGAGGCGAAATTCCGCCCATGGCCACGCTGGTGTTTGAAGTTGAATTGGTGTCGATCAAGTAGTGCCGGCACGTTTCCAACGTGCCGATCCGTCGTCATTTCGGGAACAGGCCTAACTTCGACGCGCCCGCTTCCAGCACATTGAGGTCCAAGCGTTTTGGAAACGTGCCGCCGCAACCTTATCGGCCGGCAGCTGGTCGTATATCATCTCAGTAGGATCCAAGGCACCGACCGCCGTCGCGGTCCAGGCGATATTTGAAAGGAATTAATCCATGACCATGACCCATTTTGCACTGTTCGGCCTCGCCAGCTTGCTGGTTGCCCCACTGCTGATGGCGCAGACGACGACTGACAAAAAAGAAGACTCCGACGAGAAGAAAGCCACCGTCACCAAGTCGGGATTGAAGTATTTTGACGTCAAGGTCGGCGATGGCAAGGAAGCGACCGCAGGTACAAAGGTGGAAGTCCACTACGTCGGCACGCTCCGCAACGGTACGAAGTTCGACAGCAGCAAGGACCGCAATGAAACATTTTCGTTCAACCTCGGCAAAGGGGATGTGATCAAAGGCTGGGACGAAGGCGTCGCCGGAATGAAAGAGGGCGGAAAGCGCAAACTCTACATTCCGTCCGAACTCGGCTACGGCAAGGCTGGTGCGGGTCGCGTCATTCCGCCGAATTCGGAGCTGCTTTTTGAAGTGGAGCTAATTAAGGTCAAGTAAGTCCGGATTGCTGCTTCAAGTCTTCAAGAGAAGAGAACACTCGCCAGTCTCAATCGCAAGCGCGGGGGCTGGTGAGTGATATTCCCTCTCCCATTTTGGCCCATCCACACATACGATACACGTTGCTCAATCCGCTCTATCGGCCAAGCCAACCACGAAAGCTAAGAACGAATACAACGCACTGTTGCCATTCGCCATTTGGTATGGTCCAATACAAGCGCTTCGGCGGCACAGGTCTGTTGCCTTGGACCAAACAAAGGATTTCGCCCTTTCTCATGGTTCGCTCGCAGTCATACGCTTCGCAGGAAGATGCACCTCGGAATTAGGAGTGTCCAATCATGGCCAGCGATATGGTCGTAGCACTCGCCGCCACGACGGTGGATGGGCAGACGCTATTTGGTCACAACTACAATGGGCCGGGCGACAGAACTCTGAAACTGGTTCGCAGTCAGGGTCAAAAATTCACGGCTGGTGAGGCCGTGAAGCTTGGGCGACTCGAATTTCTTCAGGTTCGGCGGACTGCGTCGGTCCTCGCTGGCCGCGAAGAGGGCGCTTGGGGTTACGAACATGGAGTCAACGAACATGGCGTGGCGATAGGTTGTGCGCATGTTCCTATGCGACTCCAAGGCGAGGCCAATGGGCTCAGCGGCGCGGACTTGGTTCGCCTGGGCTTGGAACGTGCGCAGGACGCTCCTCATGCAGTCGAGCTATTAATGGATCTCATTTGTCGCCACGGACATGTCGATTCGAATGCAAATGCAGGGACTGCCTTACTGATCGTAGATAATGACGAGGCGTTCATTCTGATCGCGGCCGGCAAACATTGGGCATTACAGAATGTCGGGTCGGTGCGCTCTTCTCGGTGAAGTGTGTCAGGTGCAAAGAAATTGGGATCGCGTCTCCCATGGTCTGGGCGACCTCGCGATATCACGCGGCTGGTGGCCAGAGGATGGCAGCAAGTTGGATTTCGAAGCCGCCATTTGCTCAATCGAATCGACTGCCGCCGCGAGTCAGCAGCGCTTGCACCAAATGACGCAATGTCTCGAATATCAAAGCGGCGGCCTCAACGTGAGCCTGGTTCGTTCTCTGCTCGGCCAACATTGTCTCGCCTCGATGGATGAGGAACCTTCGTCGGAGGCAACACTTGCTTCCATGATCGTGCAGATCCCCGTCGGCAGTGATCGGCCGCAAGTCTGGTATTCGTTCGGCACGCCTCACCTCGATCTCTATTTCCCGCTGACGTTTGAGGCCCCGTTGCCCAGAGAGTTTACCGCGCACGCAGCCGATGCTAATTCCATTTGGAACCGCATGAGTCGTCTGGCCGACATCGCCTCTCACGGACCATGGCAAGGCCAAGCGGTCCGTGAAGTGCTTAGCGGGCTCCAGCAGCGCTTTGACCACATGGCCGCGGATTATCAGATCGAAGCGCGGCGATTGCGCGAGCGCGGCGAAACCAACGAACTCGAGCGCCTGGCGGAGTCATTCCTCTTGAGCAACCTCGAGCATTGGGATGAGGTATCGTCCGGCCTGCTCGGCGACTCGTCGACTTCGATAGCCGAGGAAGCCTCGTTGTCGATCGGCTGATGTAGGGCATCTGTCAAAACAGCGCGAACGTAATTTGGCGGCCTCCGCGTATAATGCTCCTAAAGATGAGGGACCGTCGGAGGCCCCATTTGGAATCCAGCGCTGAAAAGACCAATGGTTCATGGCTAAGAACAAACCAAGCCTAGACGAGATCACGCACGCCGAACCTCGCGCCGAAACCCAGGGCGGCTACACGGTACTGGCTCGGCGCTATCGCCCGCAGACTTTTGGCGAATTGGTCGGCCAAGAGCCGGTGACGCGCGGGCTCATCAATGCGCTCACTTCGGACCGCGTTGCCCATGCCTATCTCTTCACCGGCGCTCGCGGCGTCGGCAAAACCTCGACGGCCCGCATCCTCGCCAAGGCCCTCAACTGCGTCAATGGACCGACGGCCACCCCTTGCGGTGTGTGCGACATTTGTCGGGACATCACCACTGGCGAAGATGTCGACGTCATCGAACTCGATGCCGCGAGCAACAACGGCGTCGAGGAAATTCGCAACTTGCGCAACAATGTTCAGTACATGCCGTCAAGAGCGCGTTACAAGATCTACATTATCGACGAAATCCATATGCTGTCCAAGCAAGCGTTCAACGCCTTGCTCAAGACGCTCGAGGAGCCACCGCCACACGTCAAATTCATCTTTGCGACAACCGACGCGCATAAAATTCCGGTCACGATTTTATCGCGGTGCCAGCGTTTCGACCTGAGCGGCATTGGCTTGCCGCAGATCGTCGAGCGCCTTACCGCGATCGTGAAGGCTGAAGGGTTGCAAGCCGACCAAGATGCGTTAGAGATGATTGCGCCCGGGCGGGCGGTTCGATGCGCGACGCCCAATCGTTGCTCGATCAATTGCTGGCCTTCGGCGGCGATCGGCTATCAGCCGATCAGGTCCACCATTTACTCGGGACGGCGGGCGATGAGCATATCATCGGCCTTGCGGAAGCGGTCGTCTCGGGGAACGCGGGCGCAGCCTTGCAACGGCTCGACTCCGCGTCGATCGATGGCTTTCAGCCCGGCGAGCTGCTCGATCAGATGATGGCATACTGGCGCGATTTGATGGTCATTTCCGTTGCCGGCGATGCGGCGACAGATCTGAGTGTGCCGGCGTCGCAGCGTCCCTTGCTGGTCACCCAGGCAAAATCGATGCATCTTGATTCCATTCTCGCCGGTCTCGATCTGCTCTCGACGACTCGGTTGAGACTACATCGCACCGGACATGCCAGAACCTTGGTGGAAATGGCATTGGTCCGCCTCTGTCGCCTGCGTGACCTAATTCCTCTCGCGCAGCTGACTCAATGGCTGGGCCAGGGTCGATCGGAAAGCCCCGCGCCGCGCGTCGGCGGCGACACGGCTCCGGCGCGGGCGCTGACCTTGCCAGAAGGCCTAAAAAAAAAACCTCTGACTGAGTCAAATGGAGCACATGTAGAGATCTGCACGCCGTTGACAGCTGATAACGTCGAGGAGATCTGGGCCCAATTATTGCGTGGAATCGGCAGTCTTTTGCGAAGCGATTTGGAAAAAGCAGGTATTCCAGCAATTTTCGGGCCAAACACTCTGGTAATCCGCTTTCCCGCTCGTTACAATCAAGCCCGTGAATACTGTCAGAAGCCAGATCCGATCGAGCGAATCGAACAGGCATTGCGTAAATTGACTGCTCAGCGATGGCAGATTCGCGTCGAAGGTGTGCCCGAAGCTGACTCGGCAGTGATTCAAAAACCGGCGCCAATAGTAGCAGTGGCACCGCGACGAAATTCGCGCGAAGATGCGGAAAAAGACCCCGTTGTTAAACGGGCCCTGGAGGTCTTCGATGCCCAGATCGTCCGAGTCGATGATGGCTTTGGCGGCCTGACCTCTGCGGCGACCCTACCGAAGCCCGCGGATCTACCAGATGAAGAGAATTAGAAAGAAGATTTAACTTGGGGAATTCGTTCGAAGGGGTTGTGGGGGGGGTGAATGAAACGAATCCTCGTTGTTACCTGCCGCTTACGCCTGTTGAATCAGACCCTGTTTCTCCTTTCTATGAAGGTGTACTTAGCGATGTTCAAGGAGATGAGCCAGCTTTTCGGGATGATGCGCAACTCCGGAAAAATCAAAGAAGAGATGGACAAGCTCCAGCAACGTTTGAGTCAAATCGTTGCCGAGGGCGACGCCGGCGCTGGCATGGTCAAAGTCAAAGCCAATGGCAAAATGGAAATCGTCGGCTGCCGGATCAGCGAAGAGGCCATGAAACTCAATGACCGCGAGATGCTCGAAGACATGATTCGTGCCGCGACCAATCAAGCTATGACCAAGGTGAGGCACGAGGTCATGGAGGAGACGAGCAAAATCGGGATGAGTCTGGGATTGCCTCCAGGCGTGAGTCTACCGGGGATTGGATAGGACTGGTTTACCAGCCCCCAAGCGCAAGCGCGGGGTTCGCAAGCTTGACTCGGTGCTATTGCGGAGGATGGGACACATGTTTAAGCGCGGCATGGGGCTTGAGCCGGTCGGGGCGATCGCCCGCTTGGCTCATGAGTTAGGTAAGTTGCCTGGAATCGGCCCGAAGTCCGCGGAACGGCTCACGCACCATCTGCTCGCCAAGGGTCGCAAAGAGGTTCTCGCTCTCGCCGAGGCGTTGCGCGAAGTAGTCGAAAAGGTCAATCGCTGCCGCCAGTGCTGCAACTTGACGGAGGGCGAGCGTTGTCCGCTGTGCTCGGACCCGAAGCGCGATGGCTCCTTGATTTGCGTCGTCGAGCAGCCCCGCGATGTCGCCGCGTTGGAGCGATCATCGACCTTTCGCGGCGTCTATCATGTTCTTCATGGCCGGCTGGCGCCGCTCGATAATATCGGCCCCGAGGAACTGACGATTGATCGGCTCATGGAGCGTGTTCGTCAAGGAACGGTGCGCGAGGTGATTATGGCGACGAACCCGACTCTCGAAGGCGATGGGACAGCGCTGTTTCTGTCCAGCTTGTTGGGGCCGTCAGGCATCAAGATCACGCGGCTTGCTCGCGGTCTGCCCTCGGGCTCGGTGCTTGAATTCGCCAATAGTCAGATGCTCGCCGACGCCCTCGAAGGTCGCCGAGGTTTCTAGTCCTCTAGATATAGCCCCCGGCTTACCGGGGGTTTTGCTCTCACTCCCGGCAAGCCGGGGGCTATATATAGAGCCGGTTTTTCTGTCGGATGGAGGTACCGCTCATGCGCACGGATATGGTGATCAGTCAGAAGCTCTCCCAGCAGATGATTCTGGCGCCGCGAATGATCCAATCGATGGAGATTCTTACGCTTTCCACCATGGCGCTTCAGGAGCGCATCCAGCAGGAGCTGGAAGAGAATCCGGTTCTCGAAGTGACTGAGGTGGCTCCAGAGCAAACCTCCGATTTGGATGATGTCGATTACAACACCGATACGGATTCCGAAGCGGACACGAACGATCCTGGTGACGGCGAACTGGTCATCGAGGACAGCAGCACGAATGAACTCGACTTCGATCGATTAGAAGCCCTCAATAAAGATTGGGGCGATTCATTCAACGACGAACACCGCCCGTCGCGCAACGGCTCCGACGAAGAAGGCGATCGCAAGCACGACGCCATGCAAAACATGGCGTCGCGGCCTCAGACATTGCAGGAATACCTCACAGACCAACTTTCCTTTCTCGACATCCCAGAAGACCAGCTGCCCCTGGTCCGCCATGTCATTGCGCACATAGACGACAACGGCTTCTTGAGCATCCCGGACGAGTTGGCCACGCTGAAGGCCATCACCGACGCACGTGAGGTCGCCAAGGAAAACGACAAAGAACTCGACGATGGCGATGAGGAAGATATTCAGAAAGCGATGCCGCGCCGTTGTCCCTCCCTCGAAGAGATAGCCGCGAGCTTTGATTGGCCCGTGACGACAGAGCAGGTTGAGGAGGCAATCAAGTATGTTCAGAAACTCGACCCGCCTGGCGTCGGTGCTCGCGATCTCAAGGAATGTCTCTTTTTGCAGCTGACGCCGGAGACGCATTTGCGCGAGGTGCTGAGCACTCTCATTTTGCACCATCTCGAAGATATTTCACACAATCGGCTGCCCGCGATCCAGCGCCGCACAGGTCTCGATTTGGGAGCGATCAAAGAAGCGATCGATGAAATACGGCACCTCAATCCACGACCCGGCGCGCGCTTCTCCGGCGAGCATGTTCCCTACGTCATTCCGGATATCAAGGTCGAGCGTACCGAAGATGGCGAGTACACCGTTCAGCTACTCGACGATTGGCTGCCGACGATTTCGATCAGCCAAAAATGGCTCGATTCGCTCCGCGACAAAGGCACCGATGCGAAGACGAAGGAGTATCTCAAGCGCAAAATTCAGTCCGCTCAATGGCTCCAAGAGTCGATCGAGCAACGGTGCGCGACCCTCGAAAAAGTGACGCGGGCCATCATCGAGCACCAGCGCAGCTTCTTCGACAAAGGGCCTGAGTTCATTGAGCCGCTCAAGATGCAGCAAATCGCCGATAAGGTCGGCGTCCACGTTACCACGGTTAGCCGAGCCGTCGTCGGCAAGTATATGCAGACGCCGCGCGGCGTCTTCTCGCTCAAGCGCTTCTTCGGCGGAGCGGCCACGACTTCGACTGGCGAGGAAGTCGCCTGGGAGACGATCAAGGCCAAGCTCCTCGAATTGATCGACAAAGAAGACAAGTCCAATCCGCTTTCGGATGAGGAGATCGTGAATCGCCTCAACGAAGCCGGCTATCCCGTCGCTCGGCGCACGGTGACGAAATACCGCGACACCTTGCACATTCCCTCCTCACGTCAGCGCAAGGACTGGACGGCGTGAGGGTGCCGCTTGACTGGCAATCCATAATAAGAGTTACGAGCGGATCGCGACCGCGTTGACGGCCCACCAATTGAAACGAGTGGCGCCGCGTCAACCCGCCGGTGAAGCGTCCTGGACCAAAAACCGGCAGGTCGACGCGGTGCCGCTCCCTTATTTGCCAGGCAGGCGTTTTTCGTTAGGAATGTTTGAATCAGCTTTCCAACCCTGGAGGCAAAATCGATGGCCAATGTCGCGGAGCCCGTGTCGATGGAAAAATGGAAGATCCAGGATTCGATCGACGCCTATAACATCCGCCTCTGGGGCAAGGGCTACTTCGGCATCAACAAGTCTGGGCACGTCACCGTTCAGCCAACGAAACGAGCTGATCTCTCGATCGACCTCAAGGAATTGGTCGATCAACTTCAGGCGCGCGGCATCCAGCTCCCGATCCTCATTCGCTTCACCGATATTTTGCGGCACCGGGTCGGCGAAATTCACGACGCCTTCCGCAAGGCCATCAGCCAATACGATTTTCAAGGCGAATACTGCTGCGTCTACCCGATCAAAGTCAATCAGCAGCGCCATGTCGTCGAAGAAATTCTCGACTTCGGCAAGCCGTTTCGCTTCGGCCTGGAAGCCGGCTCCAAACCCGAGCTGCTGGCGGTGCTGGCGCTTACCAACGGCAACGAAACGCCCATTATCTGCAACGGCTTCAAGGATGACGAATTCATCCGCATGACCATGCTCGCTCGAAAGCTCGGCAAACAGGTTATACCCGTTGTCGAGAAATATACCGAGCTGGAAGCGATCGTTCGGCACGCGGAGGATCTCGGCGTTCGGCCTTCAATCGGTGTGCGCGTCAAATTGGCAGCGCGCGGGGCGGGCCGCTGGCGCTCGAGCGCGGGCTATCGATCCAAGTTCGGTTTGACGCTTACGGAAGTTTTGGAAGCAGTCGAGTATCTCAAGCAACGCGACATGGCCGACTGTTTGAATCTCGTCCACTTCCATCTCGGCTCGCAGATCACCAATATCCGCAGCATCAAGAATGCGCTGACCGAAGCCTCGCGCGTCTATGTCGAGCTGCATCGCATCGGCGCCGGGGTCCGATTCCTCGACGTCGGCGGCGGTTTGGGTATCGACTACGACGGCTCACAGACCGACTTTGAATCTTCGGTAAATTACACGTTGCAAGAGTACGCCAACGATGTGGTCTTCCGCATCAAGAGCGTCTGCGAGGAGGCAGGCGTACCGCATCCAACGATCATCTCCGAGTCCGGCCGAGCCGTCGTCGCGTTCCACAGCCTGCTCGTCTTCGATGTCCTTGGCGTGTCCAATTTCGACCGCTACGAGGCGCCGCCCGAAGCGCCTATCGAGGCGCCGCAGCAAATCAGCGATCTCTTCTATATTCACCGCGACCTGAAAAAGAAAAACCTGATCGAGAGCTATCACGACGCCGTTCAAGCGGTCGATGAAGCGATCAACATGTTCAACCTCGGCAGCCTGTCCGTCGAGATGCGAGCGCTTGTCGAGCGTCTCTTCTGGGCGGTCTCTAGCAAGATCCTTCGGCTGTCGCGCGAGCTGGATTACATGCCGGAAGAATTGCAGGGACTGGAAGCGACACTGTCGGACACGTATTTCTGCAATTTCTCCGTATTTCAGTCGATGCCGGACAGTTGGGCGATCAAGCAGTTGTTCCCGATCATGCCGATCCATCGTCTCAACGAAGCGCCGACGCGCCGGGGCGTTCTTGGCGACATCACGTGCGACTCGGACGGCAAGATCGATCAGTTCATCGATCTTCGCGATGTTCGTAAGACGCTCCAACTTCATCCATTCACAGGCGAGCCCTATTATCTCGGTGCTTTTTTACTGGGGGCGTACCAGGAGATCCTGGGCGATTTGCACAACCTCTTCGGCGATACCAACGCCGTCCACGTCAGCATTGATGAGGACGGCGAATATAGCATCGATGACGTCATCAAGGGCGACACCGTCCGCGAGGTGCTCGCCTATGTCCAATACAATGCCGAGGAGCTAACCAGCAAGCTGCGCAAGGAAGTGCAAAAAGCGGTTCGCGCCGGCCGACTGTCGCTGACCGAGGAGAAGCAGCTGTTGCGGTTTTACGAAACCGGGTTGGACGGCTACACCTATCTTGAGGAGCTGTGAGCGCTGCACCGTTCCGCGCCGCGCTGTTTAGCCGCGAGCCGGTAGGCGAGCGCTGTGCGATAGCGCTTTTTCAAATGGCGCTATCCCAAAGCGCTCGCCAACCGGCTCGCGGCTAAACGAATTGCGATTGAGCGGCGAAACTTGCATTCGGACGCTTTTCACCCATGGCCGATCTTTCCGTAACACTTGGCCGCCTGCACCTCAAGAACCCAATCCTGGTCGCATCGGGCACCTTCGGCTACGCCCGGGAACTGGCCGGCAGCGTCGATTTCGCCAAGCTCGGCGGCATCGTTCCGAAGACGGTCACACGGCAACCGCGCATCGGCAATCCACCGCCGCGCACCGTCGAAACCGCGTCCGGCATGCTCAACGCCATCGGTCTCGACAACGACGGCATCGAACATTTTCTTGCTCATCACCTTCCCTATCTCAAAACTCTGCCTACGGCGATCGTCGCCAATATCGCGGGGAAGACCGAAGATGAGTTTATGGAGATGGCGGCCATGCTCAGCAACCATGCGGGGCTGGCCGGTCTCGAATTGAATTTGTCCTGTCCCAACGTCAGCGGCGGCGTCGATTTCGCCACGGATCCCGAAGTGACGCGCCGTGTCGTATCCCGGGTCAGGGCCGTATGCACTTTGCCGCTGCTCGCCAAGCTGACGCCTAACGTCACCGATGTCACGGCCATCGCGCAAGCGGCGGCTGACGGCGGGGCCGATGCTGTTTCGCTTATCAATACTCTTTTGGGAATTGCGATCGATTGGAAGCGCCGGCGCCCAATCCTCGGCAACGTTACCGGCGGGTTGAGCGGGCCTGCCATCAAGCCGATCGCGCTGCGGATCGTCTACCAGGTAGCGCGAAAAGTCCGCGTGCCCATTATCGGCATCGGAGGCATCGCGTCGATCGATGATGTGATGGAGTTTCTCGTGGCGGGAGCAACGGCCGTCCAGTTGGGGACAGTCAACTTTTATGATCCGACCGCGGCGCCGCGTTTGGTCGACGCCCTTCCGCTGGCGCTGTCGACTTTGGGCGCTACTTCCGTTCAAGAGATCGTGGGAACGCTTCAGAGTCCTCAATGAGCGTCATGCCGCTTGGGGATTCATCAGCGTTAACGTTACGTCACCTGAGCCGAAGACGGCCCCCGCGATGCGCTCCACTTCGCCTTTCAAGAACTCGACCTGACGATTCGCTTGATCGTAATGCAGGCGCAGCCGTCGCATCTCGAGGTTGCGCAGCCGAATCGCTTCTCGCTCGGCGATGTGACGAAGGCGAAGCGACTCTTGGGCATCGCGGAGTTCGACTTCGCGCTCCGCCAGGGCGGCGAATTGCTGATCGAGCGTTTCGGCGGATTCGGCAATACGCTCCGTCTCGGCCAGGATCTGTTCGCGCTGACGGTGCAATTCGTCATAGGCCTGGGCGAGCTGGTCTTCCTCTTCACGGCGCAGGCGATCAATTTTCTTCTCCGCCGCGGCCGCGTCATCCAACAGGCCGACACATTCCAGTCGGAATCGTTCCAGGCCGAGAGTTTCGCTCGCGATCGACCGTCGAGCTTCCGTCATTTCGTCGTCGCGCGCTTGCAATTGTTTCACGATTGCAAGGAACCGTCGCCGCGTCGCGGCTTGAGTGTCTATGGCAGACTGAACTCGCGCCAAATCTCGGCGGCGGCTGCGGAGAAGTTTACGACGCAAGATTCCGAGGCTCTTCGATCGCGTTGCCAGGCTCGACTCACGACTCTCGAGGTCGGCCAACAGTTTGGTTTTCTCTGCTTCCCAAAGAGCGTAGGCCGCGTTGAGTTGGCTCTGCTTTTGCTGGAGCGACAGATCCAGTTTCGCAAGGTCTTCGAAACGCCGTCTCAATTCGGTTTCACGACCGACCAAATGCTGCTCATGGTCCACTACCCCTCGTTCGCGCTCGGCCAATTTTTGGCCTTCGGCCGCCAGCTCCTGGGTTAATGTCTCGCGTTCCGCGCCATTGGTCATGAACCTGAATCAGCGATTGCCATTGTTCGAGCAGATGCAACCGCTGCTCGATCAGGGTCTCCGCGACCTGCCGCATACGCTTGGGCACTGGAATAAGTACGCGCGGCGCGGCGATTGGAGCGGGTGCGACAACCGTAGCGGACACCGAGGAAGTCACGTTCGCACGTAGTTCATCGACGTGGAGCTTGGGCGCAAATTGTTGGCCCGGTTCTCCAGGCCAGCGATTTCCTTTTCGAGGGCCTCGCGCTTCTTGCGATGGGATTCCAAGAGGGCGGCCTGAGCCTTTTCCGTCGCCACCACGAGTCGTTCACGCTCTTCCAGAATGTGGTTTCGTTGGGCTTGCTGTTGTGCCTCCTGATCGAGGCGTTGTTCCAGTTCCTTTTGGGCGCGGGCGATACTGTCCCAGCTCTCGCGTAGCTGGCATCGCGCCACTTCGGCCTCGCCGTTGATTCGAAGGCGAGTCGAATTTAGGTCGGCGCGGTCGCGCTGAAGTCCTTCCTTCTCACGTTTCAAACGGTCGAGCGCCGTCTGCAATTCTTCGGCCTGTTTTTCAGCCAATGCCGCTTGCTCTTGTCGTAGGCGCTCGTCACGCTGCGATCGTTTGTCGTAGTCGGATTGCAGGCGTTTCTTTTCTTTCTCGACATCCTGAATCGAGGCTCGGAGAGTTGCTTTCTCTCGGTTCACTTCATTCAATTCTTGCTGAATGAGTTCGCGCTCTGCCTCGGACTCTTCCCGTTCCACGCTCAAATCGTGCCACATCTCTTCAAGTTCGCGGCGGCGTTCTTCGAGGTGGGTTGCGAGCTGTTCTTGCTGGCGATCGAGCGCGACACGCTGCAGGTTGAGCCGTTGTTCCTCTTCATCAAGGGCCGCTTGTTGAGCGGCAACGGCTGCCGCCTGGATTCGCACAGCGGAGCGAGCTTTTTGCAATGCTACCCGTTCATCTCGATCGACAGAGCTGGCCTCGTGGATCTCAATCTGAAAGACAAATGACCCAATTGCCAGCTGATCACCATCGGCGAGCAGGATCGAATCGACTTGCTGATCGTTGACGGTAATGGTTCCGTCGCTCACGCCGCGGACCAAGAATCCTTCCGGGCCATCAATCAAAATGCAATGCAGCGGCTGAATTCCGTCGACGTCGAGCTGCACATCGCATTTGGAAGATCGCCCCATGAGCACGGCGAAGCCGTCGATCGGGATGCGCGTGCCACTTTGCCGAGTATTCTGGAGAACGAGTTCGGCGCGCGGTTGGCTATCGGAATTGCCGTCCAGCGAGCGCGGCACATTTGAGATTGAGTCCATCCGATGAGCCCTCATAAACTCTGGCGCGAAGGCTCTCAGGTTATCGACCGAATCCAGCGGATGAGTTGAGTCGTGAACAAGGGAATAGTCGGTAATTCTTTCAATCGCATGAAAAACCGGAGCGCTCGCTCTTCTTAGTCACCCCAAATTCTCGCGTCGTGTTGGATGTGCCAACGACTCGGCCCTTTCCCTGGCTTGGTAAGGCTAACATTAGCCTGCCACTGCGTCGAGGTGCCTTGCAGCTCCACGCCGCCCGATAGGCTCTTATCGCTGAGCGCGCTCAGGCCTAATTGACGAAGATTTGTCGCATACTCCTTGTTCTTTTTCAGGTAGCGTGTTTGAGCTTCGTAAACCTGGTGGAGCAGATGTTTCGCCTGGGCCGCCGGATCGGGAACGAACGACCCGGTGCCGGGTGCCGCGGTGCTGAACTGCACGTAGCCCCAGCGCTCCGGCGAGTGCATGTTGACGATATGCTGCGGCGACCAGATCCAGTTGTGCTCGGGACGTTTGGGGATGATGTGATATTTGCCATCGACGATATCATGGTCCCACTCGACGCGCGAGAAATTCATGCGCCATTGATCGTCGTTGCGCGGCGGCACGGGGCAATCGGCAATTTGTTTTAAGCCGCGCCAAGGCCAGGCGATTTCAATTGACCAGCCGCGATCCTTGTCGCGATGGTCGTTGATTGTGCCATCGACATGAACGGCCGTGCGCAAACCGGCGATCTCCCAAGCGTCGATCGCCTTGCCGCCGTCTTTGTAAGGCTTCGTCAGCAGGAGATCCCAGGTCGTGTTTAGGGCATTCATCTCCAGCTCGGCGTAAAGATGGCTGTCGCCATCCGGATCGAGGAAAACTTCGAAGTCCGGATCGAAGTGAAAGATATACGAGTCGTGTTCCTTAGCTGTCGCCCAGACATGCGGCTCCTCCAGCTCGACGCCGATATAGAGGCACGCATCATCCCAGAGCATCTTGACGCGCGTTCGGTACGTCGGTTTCGGCTTATCAATGCCTTCGATATCGACAAAATCTTCTGACCATGGTGCCGCCGCCCACGCCGGGTCGTCAAGCTTGCCGTCGATCTTGATAGGTCCGGGTGCTCGATAACAAACGTAGCCTCTTGGAGCGATATAGGGCGAAACCGCAGCCGGCGCCGGCTCAGGCCCGGGCTCGCCGTGGCAAATCGCGATGAGACCGATTGTGCTCAGCAGTAAGAGTATTCCTAAAAGCTGCGCGAGCCTGCATTTGAAGTCCTCTTGTGCCAAGGTGCGAATGGTTCCATGAATTCTATGAACCGGTGACGCTGACGGCGTGTGCGGCAAGCTTGGTGAAGGCCCGGGGAATTTGATTTTGCATCGTGGTGACAAGGGGGGTACCCATGCGATGTTTTGGCGCGACGGTCGGTGTGTCGTTGTAACCTTAAACAGAATAAGGTGTTATATTGACGGACCGTCGCGCTAACGTGCAGCGCATTTTTGGCGCGACGGTCCCTCCATCGAAGGCGGTCACGACGGTGACCACCCAGCCAACCAAGCTTCACGCAAGCGGCGATAATCAAACTGCCTTGGGTGAATGCGTCCCCCGGCTCCGATTTGCTTGACATTAAGCCATCTCGGTCATAGTTTGTGACCGAACCCCTCGCGGCTGGGCGAGAACGTCAAAATATCATCTCACCGCCCGCGAATCAGAGAATGAGCCCGCTGTTTAGCAACCTACAACCGACGAGACCGCCGTCATGGCCTCCAACGCTGACGTTACGAGCAACGTAAGAACGGATTCCGACGAGATCAAGATCATCAGTCACTCGAACTTATTTTACTGGTGGCCCATTTGGGCCCTCGGTTATTTGTTCGGCTTGATCACGTTTTTCTCCGGCCACTACATGGTCGTGATTCCCGATCGGGCCGAAGTCGCGGAAGATGCGACGGTAAGTTATGTTTCAACAAAGAACAAGGACGAGAAGGTAACCAAGGAGAATCGCGATGTTCTCATTCTTCCGAAGAATGCGAAGCTGACCGATACTGACGCTGAACGCCCGCATCTCCACGTTTCCAACAATAAGAACCTGGGCGTCGTCTTCGCGATTGTGCTGATCCTGGTGATCATTATTACCAACGTGCCGCTGCGCGGCATGTGGTCGATGATGGTGATCTTCTTGATCATCGCGCTGACGATCATTTTCTGGCTGGGTCATGTCTGGGTATACATTATCCAGTATTTTGAGTTCCTTGACATCCGCATCAATGCGGCGGGTTACTTTCTGATCGCGACTTCGCTGCTGGTCGTGTGGATCGTAACCATGGTCTTCTTCGACCGGAACATCTACGTCATCTTCACGCCGGGTCAGGTCAAGGAATGCACGGAAATCGGCGGCGGCGAGCAGGTGTACGACGCGATGGGACTGTCGCTACAAAAACAGCGCAGCGATCTATTCCGACACTGGGTTTTGGGCCTCGGCTCAGGCGATTTGATTGTCAAGACGAGCGGCGCCCAGCTTCATCAGATGCTGCTGCCTAATGTACTCTTTATTGGTACCAAGGTGCGCAAGATCGAAGAAATGCTCAAGAAAAAGGCTGTGGTCGAGACGAAAGGGTAAGAACGTTTAGCCGCGAGCCGTTAGGCGAGCGCTGTTTGGTAGCACTTTTTCAGATAGCGCTACCAAACAGCGCTCGCCTAACGGCTCGCGGCTAAACATTTCGTGGCAACTGCGCAACGCCCGCTACGCCTTCGGCTCCTCGATCGGTTCTTTGATCGGTTGAACGAAGTGCGTTTGATTGCTCTTGCTCTCGGCCTTGAGACGGGCGGCGTGTTCGTCGGCCTCTTTCTTTTGCGGGTATGGATACGTGGCAACGCGCTGATTTGAATTGTTGAAGACGCCCCAAACAACGCGCACTGCGCGTGACTTTGCTGGCCCGCACCCGTTTGGGCTTCGGTTCCTTGGGCGCGGCCTTCTTCCGCTTCTTCTTTACAGGTTTGACTTCCTCTTCTTCCTCGGCATCCGGGTCGATCTCGACTTCGGCTACCGCGTCGCTCTCTTCATCGGCTTCCTCGCCATCCTCTTCCTCATCCGCATCGGACTCTTCATCGGCATCTTCATCTTCGTCTTCAACCGTCTCATCGTCTTGCTTAATCCGCTCGGAGGCCTCGAACTGGTCTCGGAGTTCCATGCGGTTGCGTGTGCGTTTCGCCATAACTGGTTTAACCCCAAGGATAATGGAAGTGGGGAGGGTTTCGTGCATGAGCAAGGAGTAAACTTACTTAGCGTGCTCTGCTCTGGCAAGATAGCTTTGGAGGTGGGCTGATCGATGAATCCCCACACATTCACCGTCGGACACTTAGAGACCGGGCGAGCGCGAATCGACGGGCTTTGTAGCCGACTGCAGCTGTCGCGCAAAAAGGCCATCGACCTGCTTCGAGAAAATCAGGTCCGCATCGGCGGCGTCCCCTGTGTCGATCCGCAACGACGGCTGCGCCAGGGGCAAAAGGTAGAAGTTCGGCTGCCCAAGGCCAAGCCGGAGAAACACCCCGAGCCGCTAAAAACCACAACAAGCCTTCAGCCCAAGATCGTTTATTCGGACGCGCATGTCGTGGTCGTCGATAAGCCGGCGGGCCTGACGACCATGCGGCACGCCGAGGATACGGCCGAATTCGGTACACGAGCCAAGCGATTTCTGCCGACCACCTTGGCTGATCTGTTGCCGACATTGATCGACCCGGCCCGACCGCGCCCTGTCTTCGCGGTACATCGACTCGACAAAGAGACGAGCGGCTTGATCGTGTTCGCGCGCACCAAGGAGGCGGAAGGTCATCTCGGCGGCCAGTTTCGCGCACATTCGACCGAGCGGCTTTATATCGCGCTTGTGCGTGGGCAAGCCGTTTCGCAGCGGATCGAAAGCAGATTGGTCGACGATCGCGGCGATGGTCGCCGGGGTAGCGGCGCTGGCAAAGGTGGCCAACTGGCGGTAACGCATGTCCGGTTGATCGAACATCTGGGGGACTTCAGCCTGGTTGAGTGCCGCCTAGAAACGGGACGGACTCATCAGGTGCGAATCCATTTAGGCGAGGCGGGCACGCCTTTGTGCGGCGAGAGAGTCTACGACAGGCCTCGGCATGGTAAACCGGTTGTAGACGGCAGCGGGGCCAAGCGAATCGCCCTGCACGCTGCGACACTGGGGTTCGATCATCCCGCCACTGGGGAAAGGCTGCGCTTGGAGGCGCAATTGCCGAAAGACATGAGCGATTTGCTTAGTCGTCTTCGCAAGCGTTTGCCGTCCTGACGATCGCTGACTCGTCGGTACAATAACTTTCGGTAAGCCGTGAGCCCGCCCGATTCCTGGAGTCATCCTTATATGAAAATCATCCTCGGACTATTTCTCCTGGCCTTCCCACCTGGTCCCGCTTACAGTCACGACCAGGATCCGATGAACAACTGGGCGCATTGGCGTGGCCCGCTCGCGAACGGCGTTGCGCCGCGCGGCGATCCGCCCGTCGAATGGTCGGATACGAAAAACATCAAATGGAAGGCCGAGATTGGTGGGAAAGGCAGCTCGTCGCCGATCGTCTGGGCCGATCAGGTTTTCGTTCTGACGGCGATCAAGATTGATCGCCCCGTGACGCCCGCCGACCTGCCCAAGCCCGATCCACGCTTCGAGACGAAGACGAATGCGCCCGCCAGTTTTTATCAATTTGTCGTAATGAGCTTCGACCGCTACACGGGTAAACTGCGTTGGAAGAAAGTCGCGACCGAACAGGTGCCACACGAAGGGCATCATCCAACCCATTCCTACGCCGCCGGCTCGCCGACGACGGATGGCAAGTATCTCTACGTCTCCTTTGGCTCGCGCGGGACCTACTGCTACGACCTCAAAGGCAATTTGATTTGGAAGCGCGACCTCGGAATTTTGCACACACGTCTCGGCTGGGGCGAGGCGGTCACGCCGGTTATCTATGGCGATTCCCTGCTTCTCAATTGGGACCAAGAAGCCGACTCGATGCTCTACTGTCTCGACGCCAAGACCGGCGAGACGCGGTGGAAAACGGCGCGCGAGGAACATAGCTCGTGGAACACGCCGCTCGTCGTCGAGTTCGGTGGCACGACAAGCGTCGTCGTCAACGGAACGAATCGCGTCCGTGCCTACGACCTGGCGAATGGCAAAGAACTCTGGCAATGCGGCGGCATGACGGTCAACGCCATCCCTTCACCTGTGACACAAAACGGCGTGGTTTATTGCATGAGCGGCTATAAAGGCTCGCTCGCCTGCGCCATATCCTTGGACTCGAAGGGCGACATAACAGACACAGACAAGGCGCTATGGCGACACAAGCAAGGGACACCGTATGTCGGCTCTCCCTTGCTTGTCGGAGATCGGCTCTATTTCACGGACGACACGAAGCCATTCCTGACGTCCCTCGACATCCAGACAGGTAAGCCCGTCCTCGACCATGTGCGTCTGGCGGGTCAAAATAGCTTTTACGCCTCCCCGGTGGCAGCCGCCGACCGGATCTACCTCGTCGACCGCGAGGGCACGACGCTGGTGATAAAGGCAGGGACAAATAAATTGACGATTCTCGCGTCAAATAAGCTGGATGATACGTTTGACGCGTCGCCAGCCATTGTAGGCAAACAGCTATTCCTGCGCGGCGAAAAAGCGTTGTATTGCATCGAGAAGGATTAACGCGAACCGCATATATAGCCCCCGGCTTGCCGGGGGTTTTCATCCTAAATCAGAACGAGGCACAAGCGATCGCGCCCACTCTTCCTCTTCAGGCGGCAGTGGCGGCTCTTCGTCATAGATGAATTTCGCGTAGCCATTTTGGTCATAAAGCTGATGTAGAATCGCCTGTAGATCAATTTCCGGTTCGCGATCTCCTGGCTGTAAAGGGATCGGGATCACCGGCAGCCGCTCCCGCAGGCCGATTGGACAGATCGATACCGAGGGTGGCGACGCTTCCAGTCGCTTGATAAGAACGAAATAGGAGCCTTCGCGGCCTTCGATCAACGGCATGCGCTTGCCGCCTCTCAACAGATCGATCTCAACAAAATTGACTCGGGAGCAAAGAACATCATTGCGCTTGGCGAGGTATTGCTGCCGGTCAGGTCCGCTATCCTTGTTCGACGGGCTCAGCAGCTCAATAAGGGTAATTAACCTGCGGTTTTTCCGATCACGTATCTCGACGTTGGAAAGACTCACGCGATCGTAAGGCGGGGTAGGCACATCAATAAAGCCCGGTCGTTGGGCCAAAGCGGTCGCTGTTTGGGGTCCGGCGGACGACGTCATGCGAACCACCGCGTCGCCGCGACCCAAAAAGCGTCGTTCTTCATAAGGCAGCTCATGAACATAGACCCGCTCATCGACCTTGGCAAAGTAATGCGGCCCAAGCTGTGGTTCCAGGGCCGACACGAGAGCGGTGGCAAACTGCTCGTGAAAATTATGCCACGCATCTTCATGCTCGAGGTACGGATTCATCCCAGGAAATGGTGACGGCATCGTTCTCGCTTCCTTGGTTCTCTCGCATTCTTCCTTCGATCGACGACTGATTATTCTACACTCGTCGGGAGTAAGGATCGCCCCCATGCGGCGTCCGCAAGTGACAACGGCGGCTGCGGTTCTGATTGATAAATAAAATCCTCATATCCGCCGGCGTCATAAAGCCGATGCAATATAGCTTGCAAATCAAGCTGGGCGTCCTTGTGCCCTTCGAGCAACGGAATGGGAATCGTCGGCAGTGGATCTCTTAGATTGATCCGCTGATACTCCATTTCCGGCCGGCGCGAAGCGCAACTTACGATCACGAGATAATCGGATGACACCTCCTCTCTGAGAGGCGTCCGCGCTCCGCCGCGCAGAAGGTCGATCTCGATAAAGTGAGCTGGGCTGCGCAGGAGCGTCCGTCGTTTACCAAGGTATTGCTCTCGGTCGGGCCCAGGCTCTTTATTCGATGGACTCAGAAGCTCGATGACGGTCACTAAACAACGACTGCGTCGATCACGAATCTCGACGAAGGACAGTTTCGTCTCTTCCGTTTCGAGAAAATGGCCTGTTTCCAAACCAGTCGAACTGGCCAGGCCAACACCCCCAGACCCATTTTGCTCGCGCCCAGAGCGACCGGGATTCGCGGACAATGCTACATCCGGTTTACCCCAAAGGCGCCGCCGATCCTCCGGCATCTCATGAAGATCGACATGCTCATCGACGCGGACAAAATAATCGGGCCGGACCTGCGGCACCAAAACCTCGACGACAGCCATCGGAAATTGCTCATGAAAAATATGCCACGCATCTTCATGCTCGAGATACGGATTCATTCCAGGAAAAGGTGATGGCATCGTACAAGCTCCTCGGTAATCCTCTTCTCGTCCGGCACTGTCGATGACCTTTACGTTATCCTACCCGCGAAAATTCGTCGTCGCTCACGAAATAGCTGGCGACGAGGCGCCGTTCTGTAAGAATACCATCACACTGTTCCGCTCTCTCCCTAAAGCGGAACGCCGGATTTTATTTTGGGGAACAAAAGTCGAGGAGCCAAATAATGGCAAAGGCAGTCGTTTTTATCTCTCTTGGTGTCGTTCTTTTTGGAGCCATCATGATGGCAAGCGTGAGTGCCGACGATGCAAAGAAGGCCGGGATAACGAAGTCGGAGTTCGGCAAGCTGCCCGACGGGACCGTAATTGACGCTTATACGCTGACAAACGCCAAGGGTATGAAGGCCAAGGTAATTACTTACGGCGCCATCCTTACGGAGCTGGACGTGCCTGATAAAAGCGGCAAGATGGGTGACGTCGTGCTCGGCTTCGACAACTTGAAAGGCTATCTCGACGGCCATCCTTACTTCGGCGCCACCGTCGGCCGGGTGGCGAATCGCATTGCGAAGGGCAAGTTCACGCTGGACGGCAAGGAATACAAGGTAGCGGTCAACAATGGCCCGAATCACCTACATGGCGGGCTCAAGGGGCTCGACAAAGTTGTTTGGAAAGCCCAGATCACTCAGACCAGCGATGTCGCTGCCGTGAAATTCACTTACACTAGCCCGGACGGCGAAGAAGGTTACCCGGGCAAGCTGACGATCGCTGTGACGTATAGCTTGGCAAACGACAACGCGCTACGCATCGATTACGAAGCCAAGACCGATAAGGCGACACCTGTCAATCTCACCAATCACAGCTACTTCAATTTGGCCGGCAGCGGTGACATCCTCGGCCATGAGTTGACGCTCATGGGGGACAGCTACACGCCTACCGATGACACCTTGATCCCGACCGGCAAGATCGCGTCCGTAAAAGGCACGCCGCTTGACTTCACGAAAGCCACCCCGATCGGCAAGCGCATCGGCGAACTCAAGGGTGAGCCGGGCGGCTATGATCACAACTTCGTCCTGCCGAAAAAAGACGGCCTTCAGCTCGCCGCGAGCGTCTACGATCCCAAGTCCGGACGTGTGATGGACGTGTTGACCACGGAACCGGGCATACAGTTTTACACCGGGAACTTCCTTGATGGCACCTTAAAAAGCAAGGATGGGAAGGTGTACAAAAAGAATCATGGGTTTTGCCTGGAAGCGCAGCACTTCCCGGACTCAGTGAATCATCCCGAGTTCCCGACGATGACGCTGAAGCCAGGGGAGACCTACAAGCAGACAACCGTCTACAGGTTCGGGACCAAATGATCTACGACGGTTTAGCAGAGAGCCGAAAGGCGAGCGCTCGCCTTTCGGCTCTCTGCTAAATAATTTTGAAACGGTTTATCGCCCGAAATCCGCCTCGTTGAGATGAAACCAGGTCGGCAGCGTATTGCCGGAGCGAACGCGAATTGGCTGCGATTTCTCAATGGGCGGTTGATATGTCAGCTTCGAGATTTCCCAGGTATCCGCATCTATTTCGCGGCCGCTCGGCCGCCAGTTCGACATCCAGCAGACGATCTGATAATCGCCCGGGGGCACATTCGACAGCGTGAACGAGCCGTCCGGATTCGTCCGCGTGAAATAGGGATGCTCAGCCACGAAGAGATAGCCGCGCATCCAGAAGTGTCCACAGCCGCTCATCAATTCAACTAAGCCAGATCGAGTCAGTTCTCGTTTTTGAGCGATCCCCGGTTCGGGCAACGGAAGCGCGAAAAAGGCGTCGCCGCGCGCTTGGATCGATTGAAACCCGGGCTGACTCGATTGGAATTCGACAGCGGCGCCGCGCTGGACGAATGCGGCATGGCCGTCCATCTGCCCTTGGCGCACGTTGAACTGATATTCTTTGATCTCGACGCGCACGGGCGGATGGTCCCAGGGTCTGCCGCGTTTCGGGTCGATGCCACGCAGAAAGACGACGGCTCCGCCGACACCCTTGCTCTTGAAATCGATCACCGGCACATTGGGATTCGCCCAATCGCGCCGAGGCCCGCGCGCTTCCTGCTCCGACAGCGGGCTCACTGGGGCTCGAAATGGCCGAACGATCGGTGGCTCATTTTCCCAGGTCACCTGGCCACGGATATTGCCTGTCGAGCGCGGATCGAAATGGCGGCCGATGTCGGAGGAACCCGCGTCCCGCTGCGAAGGAATATCGAGCAGGACCGGCGCTCGGCCACAGCCGCTGACCAGGAGCAAAAGACAGCATGGGATGGCAAGAATGCGCGGCACAGGCGTCCCTTCCTTGGAATTCAGTCCCATCTAAACGCGAGCGTGTAGGAAAGGGTCTACTTCATTCCGCGTCCTCTTGGCAAGATGAACTAACCTCGTCTTGACAGATCCTGCGCCCCGAATGCGACTCTTCTCGGCAAAGAAGAGTCCACCTCGGAGGCGCAATGGACGTTCAAGTAGAACCCTTTTATCGTAGTTCCTTTGCTTGGTCGCTGCTCATAGGCCTTGCCTCGTTACTCTTCCTGAGCCAGCTTTCCGCACCGCTCCTGGAGCCGCAAGAAGCACGCTACGCCGAAATCGCTCGGCAGATGTTCGCCGAGGGGCGTTGGCTAGTCCCGATTTTGCACAGCCAAGACTATCTCGATAAGCCGCCGCTGCTCTATTGGCTCATCATGTTCAGCTATCAGCTATTCGGCGTCCACGATTGGGCCGCGCGGCTGATCCCTGGCTTTGCCGGCATCTTCACAATCATGCTTTCGTATTTCTGGGCCGGCCGAACCGTCGGCATGAAAGCCGCGTTTTGGTCGGCGCTGGTACTCTGCCTGTCGGTACGTTACGTCTATCTCGGGCGGCATGATCGTCATGGACGGTTTACTTACATTGTGGGTCGTCCTGGCGTGGGCATCGGCTCATTTGGCGCTCCTTGCCTGCCCTCATATTCGTTGGCGTTGGTGGCTGCTCTCTGGCGTCGCCTGCGGCCTTGGTTTACTAACCAAAGGTCCGGTCGCTCTGGTCTTGATAGCCGTGCCCGTTCAAGGCTTCGTCTGGCTGGAGCGCCGCAGCTCGCGCATCTCGCTCGTTTTCTGGGCGGCCTATCTCGTGGTCGCGTGCGTAGTCGCCGCACCTTGGTTTGTGGCAACGTCACTCACGGTGCCCAGCTTCGCCTACGAGTTCTTCTGGCATCACCATGTCGAGCGTTTCGTCCGGCCGTTCGATCATCAGGAGCCTTTTTGGTTTTACTTGCCCGGGTTATTGATCGGCTCACTACCCTGGATTTTGCTCGTGCCAGGAATGATACGCTGGCTTATACAGCGCTCGCAGCCAAATGCGTCACGTCCTCCGGCAGCGCTCGGTTTCTTTCTGCTGGCGACCCTTTGGCCGATCGCCTTTTTCTCCGCATCCGGCTGTAAACGAGCGGTCTACATCGTGCCCGCATTGCCACCGTTGGCGCTCGCATTGGGATGTTATTTGAATACGCTCGTTCCGAATATCAGCCTTAATTATGGAGCATCCGCTCCGAGCGCATCCTCGAAATTTAATTATCGAATGGCATGGCCAATCTGTGCTGGAGTGATGGCCCTGCTCCTCTTGGGTGGAGTGCAGTTCCTTCTCCCCGCTTACAATCGCATGTTTGCATTGCGCGACGACCTCGAAGCCCTTGCCGCCGAAAAATCACAAACGCCGCTCCATGTCATCTGCTATCCGCTGCGTTTCGACTCGGCGAGCTATTACCTTCCGACTGCCAACGTCGAAAGCTATCGTGTCGATCAGCGCGACGAGCTACTCCGTAAGCTCGAGACGCAAGATCAGACGCTGCTACTCGTCAAATCGGGCCACACGCTTCAGGAATTACTGGCCGAACTGCCACGTTCGCTCATCTTCGAAACGCAAAGTTCCTCACGAGCCGCCATCGCCGTCGGCTGGGTGCGACCACGGCCCATGCCGTTGGCGCAGCGTTGAACGTCTTGCCATAACGCAAGAGCCGCGAATGAAGCAGGGCCAGGTCTGCCGGGCCTATTGAGTGTCATGAGCACGCTTGATTACGCATGTTTCAGATTTGCCACGTTCTCGAGGGTCGCAGCCGGGGTTTCACCACCGACAATCAATCGATTTCCCCTCGCCATTATTTACATTGATCGTAAGCCGATGGATGGCGAAATGACGTGCGGAACGCCGTTGTTGCCCTCGGCGCCCCTGGTTATTATCGCTTCCGGCCCATCCCTTCCAAGAGCTTTTTAGGGGCTTCCTCTTTGTAGTCTTGCGCCGATTTCGATTGGGACGATCTTCGTCGGCAGGTTCCAAATCCTCGACCATCTCTGGCTCTTCCACGATCTCGAGTTCGTCAACGACCTCCAAGCTGTCGACAACTTCGGGCTCGCTTTTCGTACGTGCCGGAGTTTGGTTTTGTGCCACACGCAACGTAAAGGCGACACACTTGAGACTTAATCAAGTCACACGGGGCCGAGAGCCGAGCGTAGTTGAGCCGCAACGGTGCGCGGATCATCGGCCTGGGCTATGGCGGCGCTTACCGCGACGCGGCGCACGTCGGCTGTGGCGACGGTCGCGATTGTGTTGGGATTGATGCCGCCGATGGCGAATGCGGGCAAAGACGTCTCGGCCAAGGCGGCTTTTGCGAATTCAAGACCCGGAAATGCTTCAAATTGCTTTGTCGAAGACGGAAAGACGGGACCGATGCCTAGGTAGTTCGCTCCGTCTAGAACGGCCTGACGAACTTGCTCGATCGCGTGCGTGCTTACGCCGATGAGCGCATCGCTGCCGATGATGCGGCGGGCTTCCTTGACGGGCATATCGTCTTGGCCGAGATGGACGCCGTCGGCGCCGACGAGGCGGGCGATGTCTGGTCGGTCGTTGACGATAAAGATGATTCCCGCGCGCCTGGCGGCGGCGCAGGCGCGGCGTGCTATGCCGAGTAACTGGCGGTCGTCAGCATCCTTTTCGCGAAGCTGGACGATTTGGGCGCCCCCGGCCGCCGCTTCTTCGATGGTCCAGTCGATCGCGGCGCTACATTGAGACGTGGATAATAAAACGTAAAGCTGTGCGTGCGCGAGCCTTGATCGCGATGCGCGTCCCAGAACGATCGCGCGTTCCAATGTATACGATCGATAGCGGATCTGTTCGATTGCCGAGCCGAGCTCGGGCCGGTAGACTTTGCCAAACTCCTCCAGGCTACGCAGAGCCTCTTGCAGTCGTTTGCAATTGGCTGTCGCCACCGCCGTCGGAGAACCACGCGCCTGTTCGCTCTCTGTGCTGATTGCTGTGCCGACGTCGAACTGGGTTTCGCGGGCTTCGAGCAATAGGTCGTGGGGCAGTAGCGTGAGGGCTTCCGTCAGTTCATGACGCAAACGCTTCAATTCGCGGCACAGAAACGAATCGTCGAGCACGAAGCGGCAGTAATCCTCGACAACGCGCAAGCCTTCACGAGCTCGGTTGGCCGAGGCGTCCAATACTCGTCCGAGGTCGATCTCATCTGTCCGCTCAGGCAAAACCAAAGGTTCTTCGAGGCTCGGGGGCGGACTCCTTTCTTGAGTCCGTTTTTGCTCAAGAGTCGTCGCGTCAAGGCCGAGAGGTGCGAGAAAGCCTCGGATAGACAGATCTTTTTCAATTAAGGCGAATAACACCGATTCGCTATCGATCGTCGGCTCACCAGTGAGTTCTCGGGCCAAGTGTACAGCGTGCGCCAAAACTTCTCTGGGTTTCACTCCAATTGCAATTACAGAATCAGCAGGCTCAGCGCTCGGCACGACCGCGAGCCTGCGATAGGCCGGCCAATCGAGCCCGGCCTCGATCAGCAACGAGGCCGCTCGGCCCTCCTCTTCAATTAAAAGGCCGTGTAACAGGTGGAGCGTTCCAACCTCGGCGCTGCGGTCGGCCAGAGCAAGGGCCTGTGCGGCTCTTAGTGCTCGTGCGACCGCGGGTGTCGTTTCAGGGATCATTGCAAGGTCTCCGGCCGGTTCGCCGATCGTGCGCCGCGAGGTCTCACGACAGGATATGTCTCGCCGTCCCTTCCGCGAAGACGGAATAATCCCCACCATCATCGTCAAATCCGAATCGATTGAGGCCAGACGGCGTCAACGGCGGCTCGATTTCGGGCCGATCATGTTGGTAACAGACGCGACACGGTTTCTTGATGGAACTGAGAGACCGGCAACGAGAGGATGCTCCCATGATTGGCTCCCGCTCTTGGTGGAGAGGCTGCGCGCCGCCGGACACTTCTGGGTCTCGCGGTTCCTTCCTTGGTGTTTTGCGGCGACTACACACGGATTCACGCCGACGATCCGCCGGCGAAAGCGAAGCCGGCCGCCGAAAATCTGCCAGCGCCGAAAGCGGCTCCCGTGGAAATCGGTCCAGCGCTGTCCAACGAAGTCGCCGTTTTGCGGAGCCTCGCCCTCAAGAAACAGCCGTCGCTGTCGGCATACCGCGCCAGTCTGGCCGCCGCTCAAAGCCGGACCGCGGGAATCATGGGCGTAAACAATTTGGCGTCCATAATTCGGCGGGATCTGCCGGCTCGGAAGCAACAGTCGGCCCAAGGCCTGCTCGTGGCCCAGGCGCAATTGAAGCAAGCGGAGTATGAAACGCTCTATGCGGTGACGCGCAATTATTTCAGCGTCATTTACGCCCGCACCCAGCTCAAGATCGCCGACGAGGCGTTGAACGACAAGGACCTGGGCCTGCAACGGCTCAAAGAGATCTCGTTCGAGATAGCTGCAGCCGAGAAAGGGCGACCCGATCTTAAGAAATGGAACGCCCAACAGGTCGACGTGTTGATCGAGTCGACGCGCGGCCGACGAATTGAGGCCGAGATCGGCATCAAGCGTGCCTACGCCGCGCTGCGCGAGGCGATCGGGTTGGAACTCGACGTCCCGTTGACCGTGGCGGAAGACACCTTGCCCGCTTTGCCGCCATTTCGGCAAACACGCGAGCAGGTGATCGCCCTCGCACTAGCCCGGCGTGGCGAAATCTGCCAGGCCAGCGCCGGGATCGAGGTAACTTCGCTGGAAATTCAAGCACAGAACGCCGTGCTGCTCCGGCCACAGACGCAAACGTTCGCGTCCGGGTCGGACCTTCACGTCCAGCCGATTCCGCAGGGACTGGCGAATGGGGACTATCGTCCAGGTGCGATTGGCATCGAGATGCCGCCGAGTATGTCGGGCTCACGGGCGACGCGAGTGGAGCAGGCTTGCGCCTTGAATACGCGAGCGCACTCCGTTCTCGAAAAGACGAGACACCTCATCACGCTCGAAACGGAAGACGCTTATTCGAAGTGGGAGCGGGCGACAGCCGAACTCGAGTTCTTCCGCAAAGCGGCGAAGATCGCGGATGAATCGGCGAAGGCCGCCGGCAAATTGTCGCCGAACTCGCGCGACGAATACGGCCCACGACCAACGCTCGACGACCTCATCAATACGCGAACGCGGGCCACGCAGTTGCACCTTCAGGTCAATCAATCGCACTACGAAGCCTGGCTGGGATTGATTGCACTCGAACGCGTGACCGCGGGCGGGATCAGCGCGGGCTTTGACGGTGGCGCATTGGTGGGAGGCACACCTTGATTTTTTCCATCGGTTCGGTTTTAGGCAATCCAGCGAAAGGAGCAGGGAGGATGAAATTCAGCTTCCTCATCGTCGGCATAACAACGGCAATCTGGGCAAGCACGATCGCGTCGCCCGAGCCCGTTTATGCCGCTGCTCCGCCCGACGGATCCCTGCGAATCAGTCTGGTCAGCTCGCTCTTCCGTGACATTCCCGAAAGTCTGGTCAAGGTGCTGTCGCGACCGATGCTTTCGCTGATGGAGGCGCAAACGGGTCTGTCCGCGCAACTTCAGCCGAGTGTCGACGCGCTGACGCTCGCCAAGCAACTCGAGGCCGAGCAAACGCAACTGGCGGTGTTTCACGGTTACGAGTTCGCGTGGATGAAAGCGAAGTATTCGGATCTGAAACCACTCGTAACGTTGTTGGGTCAAGAGACGGTGCTGCATGCCTGCCTCGTGGTCCGCGGCGACAGCAAAATTGCCAACCCCGCTGATCTCAAGGGCAAAGGCCTGTCGATCGCGTATGGTACGCGTGAGCCTTGCTATATGTTTCTGAGCAAACGTTGCTGCGGCGGCCAGGAGGCGGACGCGTTTTACCGCAAGGTCAAATACCGCGGCGATCCGAAAGACACGCTCACCGACGTAGCCGAGGATTACACGCAAGCGGCTCTGGTCGAAAAAGTCGTCATCGAGGAATATCGCAAAACGTCACCAGACGCCTGGAAACAGTTTCGTATTCTCGCCGAGTCTGAACCGTTTCCGGCCGGCGTGATCGCGTACAAGTCAGGCGGCGTCGATGAGGCAACCGTGCGGCGCTTCCGAGAAGGAATGCTCACCGCTCACGAAACGGCTCGCGGCAAGGAATTGCTCGGACAGATTCGCCTGAATCGGTTTGGGCCGATCCCAGAAGATTACGATTCTCAGTTGAAAGAGATCATCAAGGCATATCCAGCGCCGAAGTAATGCGATCTAGCGTAGACGCGGCATCTTGCCGCGTCGTGAATTCGACCGACCGTTCGCTGAGACGCGGCAAGATGCCGCGTCTACTTCCATTTCCCGACTCGACCGCTGAGCTATGTGTTTCTCTGCCACGCTGCTATAATTCGTGTGAATTGAGCCTGACAATAGCGGAGAGAGGACTTCATGGCGGAGACGATCCTGCCCGTATCCCTCCAAGCGGAGACGCGCCAACGATATCTCGATTATGCCATCGCAGTTATTACCGACCGCGCACTGCCCGACGTGCGTGACGGCCTGAAGCCGGTCCAGCGGCGGCTCATGTATACGATGTTTCATAATCTTGGGCTGACCTTCGATGGTCGGCCGCAAAAGTGCGCCGCGATTGTCGGCGAAGTGTTAGCGAAATACCATCCACACAGTGACACAGCTGCCTACGATGCGCTCGTGCGCATGGCCCAATCCTGGGTTCTGCGCGAGCCGCTCGTGGATGGCCAGGGGAATTTCGGCTCAGTCGAGGGCGATCCCGCGGCAGCCTATCGCTACACCGAAGCCAAGTTGACGGGAGTGGCGGAAATCTTGATGCGCGAGCTTCGGCAGCACACCGTGCCGATGCGCCCAAACTACTCGAACGAGCGTGAAGAGCCGGTCGTCCTTCCGGCTCAATTTCCGAATATCCTTGTCAACGGTGCCAGCGGAATTGCGGTTGGCATCGCCACCAACATTCCGCCGCACAATCTTGCCGAGGTCTGCAAAGCCAGCATCCATCTCATTGATAACCGCGAAGCGACAACGGCGCAACTGATGGAGAAGATAAAGGGACCTGATTTTCCATTGGGTGGCAAGGTCGTCACCGACCGAACAACCCTGCGCAAAATCTACGAAGAGGGCACCGGCAGTATCAAGGTGCAGGGCGAATGGAAACTGGAGCAGAACGCGCAAGAACAAATTGTGATTACATCGATCCCTTATGGAGTCGATCAAGGCAAATTGGAGGCTGAGATCGGGGCGATTATCGAGGATCGGCGACTGCCACAGCTCCTCAATCTGATCAACGAATCCACGGAGGAGGCGGGGCTGCGCATTGCCCTGGACATCAAGCGCGGCACCGATCCGAACCTAGTGATGGCTTATCTGTACAAGCACACTCAGCTACAGGAAAACTTTGCCTACAACCTGACATGCTTGATCCCGGTGCCAGGTGAAGAAGATCGCAAAACCAAACCGGCGCGGCTCGGTCTAAAGGAAATCCTCGAGCATTTCCTGACGTTCCGCCTTGCCACGGTCCGAAAACGCTTCGAGTTCGAGTTGGAACAGCTTCGCAGGCGCATCCATCTTCTCGAAGGCTTCAAGATAATTTTCAACGCGCTCGATGAAGCGCTCAGGATCATTCGACAGAGTCGCGGCAAGACCGATGCGGCGGAGCAGCTTATCGCCGCGTTTGAGTTGAGCGCTGAACAAGCCGACGCGATTCTTGATGCGCAGATTTACAAGATCGCTCAACTAGAGATAAAGAAAATCCTTGACGAGCTAAAAGAAAAGATCGCTGCCGCGCGAAAGATCGAATCCATCTTGGCCTCCGAGGAAAAGCTGTGGGGCATCATCAAGACGGAGTTGGGTGAGGTTGCGGAGAAGTTCGGCAATCGACGCCGCACCAAAATGGGCTCGGCTGAGGATGCCCCCGACTTCGATCCCGAGGCCTATATCGTACGCGAGAACACAAACGTCGTGTTGACTCGTGAAGGCTGGATCAAACGCGTCGGCCGGCTGGCGTCTGTCGAAGGAACGCGCGTCCGCGAAGGAGACGAGGTTATCGCCGTCGTTCCGGGCAGCACGGTTGACCATGTGATCTTCTTCGCCGAGGACGGCACGGCGTACACGATGCGCATACTCGATGTGCCGCCCAGTTCGGGCTATGGCGAACCTTTAGCAAAGTTTTTCCGGCTGGCCGATCAGGTTCGCATCATTGCCGCCGCCACGACGGACGAGCGCTTCACGCCCGCCGATACGCCGACGGATGACGGCGAACCGACGCCGCCTTTTTTACTTGTCGTCACGGCTCAAGGACAAGTGCTGCGCTCGCCGCTGGCGGCCTATCGAACCGCGTCAACAAAAGTCGGCCGGCGGTTTGTGAGACTTGCCGAGGGCGATAAGGTCGTTCTGGTCACTGTTCTCAAGGAGGAGACGAGCTTGTTTTTGGCTTCGGCATCGGGACATGTGATTCATTTCGGCCTCGACGAGATCAATATCCTTTCCGGAGCTGGTAAGGGCGTCATGGGTATCAAATTAGCGGAGGGTGACCTCTGCCTTGGCGGCGCTTTGATTTCTGATCGGCACGATGCCTTGATCGTCGAGACTTCGGGTGGCCGTACCATGGAGTTTCGCCGTGGCAAATACGAAATGACGTCGCGCGGTGGTAAAGGCTTTGAAGCGGTCAAGCGTACTACCCTCGTCCGCGTCGTTCCTCCGGCGATCGAACTGCCAAATTGGGAAGCGGTTGAAGGCAAGGGCGAAGACAAGCCACGGCGGGCGGAAAGCAATGGTGAGCAGAAGACTCTGTTTGAATGACTTAGTGCCTTGATGGGAATCGGAGACAGACCATGGGCAAGACATCCGCATTCCAAAAGCCGGTGCCGACTGACCCATTCTTCTATGGCTTCCGCCATGTCGAAGTTACGCTTCCAAACGGCGAGACCGACCTGGAAACGGTGCCGTTAACCGAGGAGGACGTATTACACCCTCAATTGGGGGACCACATCACGAACGGTACTCTTCATGATGAATTGGGCATCTATCTAAAGAATGTCCTCCAGGAACGGTTACGGAACGACCCCAGCGCTCTCGTTCTGCATGACTGCGGCGTCTACTGGGACGTCAAAGCGCTCCGGCATCATAGTCCCGATATTGCCGTCATTTTTGGGGCTGGGGAGCAGCCAATCGAGCAAACTGGCTTTATGGTAGCGCAGGAAGGCGTCCGCCCTTCGCTAATCATTGAAATCGTGTCAGCGTCTACTCGAAGCAGCGATTTCGGCAAAAAAATAAAGCATTATCACGTCGCGAAGGTGCCGCAATATGTGATCGTCGATCGAGACGAAGAGGGGATGCCGTCGCGGTTGCTGTCGCATCGTGACACGCCTAAAGGCTATCGGCTGGAGCCAACCGACGACCATGGGCGCGTGTTGCTGGAATGCGTGAACCTCTGGCTGGAGATTCGCGGCCCCGACTTGGTTCTGATCGACGCCGAGACGGGCGAGGAATTTAAGAGTTACATCGAAGTGACAGAGGCGATGTGCGCTGCGGAAGCGCGAGCCGATGAAGAGGCCAAGCGCGCCGAAAAGGCGGACCGGTTGGCGAAGAAAGAAGCACGCCGGGCGGAAATGGAAGCACGACGAGCGGAGACGGAAGCACGCCGCGCGGACGAGGCGGAAAAGAAGCTGCAAGCGATGGAAGAGGAGCTTCGCCGCCTGCGCGATAAAGGTTGAGTTGATGAATCCGAGTTTAGAGATCGAGATATGAGCAATCCGTCCACGAAAGCATACACGGCAGCGGAGTCGATTCAGGTCCTTGAAGGGCTAGAGCCGGTTCGCAAACGGCCTTCCATGTATATTGGCGGCGTCGATGTCAAGGGACTCCATCACCTCGTTTGGGAAATCGTTGATAACTCCGTCGATGAATACCTCAATGGCCACGCCGATGCGATCACCGTGACGCTGCACAAGCCTGGCGACGCTGTCACAGTCAGCGACAACGGCCGTGGCATTCCCGTGGATATCCATCCAAAGTTCAACAAACCGGGCGTTGAGTTGATTTTAACCACGCTCCACTCGGGTGCCAAATTTGGCGAAGGTGAATCTTATATCCATTCGGGCGGGCTACACGGCGTCGGGTCTTCGGTCGTCAACGCCCTGTCGCGCAAATTGGTCGCGACGATTCGCCGTGACGGTTTTGAATGGGAGCAGTCGTTTTGCGCGGCGTGCCGACAAGCAAGCTACAGAAACTCAACCCCAGCCGCATGCATGGCACCAGCATCTACTTCGAGCCCGATCCTCAAATCTTCAAGACGACGAAGCTCGACGCTGAGACGATTCGGGTTCATTTAGACGATATGTCGTATATCCATAGTGGCTTGAAGATTACCTTCAAGAACGAGATCACCGGCGAAACTGTTGACCTGACACATCCTGGCGGAATACCTGAATTTCTAAGTCGACTCGTGAAGGAAGGGGATAAATCACCCATCACGGAAAGCGCCTTCTGTCTCGCCCGAGATAATGGCGAAAAGATGGAGGTAGCGCTGCAATGGACCGGATCAAACGCGGAGACGATCCAGTCGTATGTCAACGGCATTCGGACATCCGCCGGCGGGACGCATGAAAACGGTCTGAAAAGCGGCATCAACAAGGCGGTTCGTGGTTATCTGGAAACGCACGACATCAAAATCAAGGGACTGGAGATCACGGCGGAGGACATTCGCGAGGGAATCGTTGCCGTGCTGTCGGTTTTCGTGCGCGAGCCGATGTTTCAGGGCCAGACGAAAGAAAAGCTGAACAATCCCGAGCTAGCGCCGACGGTGGAGAGCTTCGTCCGCTCCGGGCTCGAATCCTGGCTTAACGCGAGCAAGACGTTTGCGGACACGATCGTCGGCCGCATCATTCTCGCGGCGCGGCATCGATTGGCATTGCGCGAGGCGGCTTCTGAAGTCAAGCGAAAATCGGTGACGCAACGGCGCCTCAATCTTCCGGGAAAGCTGGCTGATTGCAAGAGTACCAACGCCGATGAAACCGAGCTGTTTATCGTCGAGGGCGACAGCGCCGGCGGCAGCGCCAAGCAAGGGCGGAACAATATTACGCAAGCTGTGTTGCCCTTACGTGGCAAGATTCTTAACTCCGAAGGCCTGACGCTGACAAAGGTTCTCACGAACACAGAGTTAAGCGATCTGGTATCGGCGATTGGCACAAGTGCCGGCGAAAAGTTCAACGCTGCCAATCTTCGTTACGGCAAGATCATTCTGCTGATGGATGCCGACTCGGACGGTTCGCACATTACGACGCTCATGCTGACATTTTTGTTCCGCCACATGCCGGAGCTAATTAAGCAGGGCCGCGTGTTTATTGGACAGCCACCTCTCTATCGTATCGACGTCGGCAAGGAGACCTTTTGGGTGCGCGACGACAAGCACAAGGAGCAGATTCTCAAAGGACTGCGTGCGAACGCTCAACCGAAAGTCGGCCGCTTCAAGGGCCTTGGCGAAATGAACGCTAAAGAACTCAAGGAGACCACTCTCGACCCCGCCAAGCGAACCTTACTGAAGGTCGAAATCGACTCGCTGCTCGACACAGACCAGACCTTCGTCGATTTGCTCGGAAAAGATGCGGCCCCTCGATATAAATTCATCATGGAAGAATCAGAGAAGGCACGGGTAGCGGAGCTAGGCGTGTAGATTTTCCACATTGATGAGATAAGAGATCGCTGTCATGGGGGAGTCCACGAAGAACTGGTCGCTGCCTGAACTGCAAGACGTCGTCGCCCGGCATTGGGGCTATCGGACGCTCCGCCCGCTGCAGGAGCGGTCGATGGCGGCGGTCCTCGATGGCCGCGATTCCTTGGTTGTGCTGCCGACGGGCGGCGGCAAGTCGTTGTGCTATCAGGCGCCCGCCGTCTACCGCGGCGGAACGACCGTCGTCATTTCCCCGCTCATCGCCTTGATGAAAGATCAGGTCGACTCGCTGCGGGCCAACGGCATCCCGGCGGCTCAGCTCGATAGCTCCCTTTCCGCGGCAGAACGTGACGCCAACGCAACCGACCTACGTGAAGGCGCTGTGCGGCTGCTGTTCGTCTCGCCGGAACGCCTCGTCCAGACGGAACTCTATCGCATTTTGATCGCGATCGGCGTGCATACATTCGCTATCGACGAAGCTCATTGCATTTCCCACTGGGGCCATGATTTTCGGCCCGAATATCGGCAAATGAGCCGGCTTCGCGAGTTTTTTCCCAGAGCCAGCGTTCACGCCTACACCGCGACGGCTACGGAACAGGTGCGACGCGATATTATCGCACAACTATCGCTGCAAAATCCTGAAGTACTTATCGGTGAGTTCGATCGACCCAACCTGACCTATCGCGTCTTGCCGCGACAGGATCCTTTGAGGCAGGTAATGGACGTGATTTCTCGGCACCCCAATGAAGCCGGCATCATCTATTGCATGACGCGCAAGGACGTCGACGAACTGGCAGTGAATCTCAAGAAAAATAAGCTCCGCGTCCGGCCCTATCATGCGGGCATGACCTCCGAAATGCGGCAGGCCACGCAAGAGGCCTTCGCGGTAGAAGAATGCGACATCGTGGTGGCAACGATCGCATTCGGTATGGGAATCGATCGCTCGAATGTTCGATTTGTCTTGCACACAGCGATGCCGAAGTCATTGGAGCATTATCAGCAAGAGACAGGCCGAGCCGGCCGCGACGGTTTGGAGGCGGAGTGCGTGTTGTTGTATTCCGGAAGCGACCCGCCGAGGCTGAAATCGATGCTAGAGCGATCAGCGAACGAAGCCGGACTCGATGCCGCGTTCCTCAGTTCGGCGAATCGTCACGTCGAAGATATGGACCGCTACTGCCGGGGCGCGATTTGCCGCCATCAGGCCTTGGTGAGCTATTTCGGCCAGACACTGAGCCAGACCAACTGCAATGCTTGTGATCTTTGCCTCGGCGATTCCGAGGAGGTAACGGAGCCGTTGCTACTCGCCCAGAAGATATTGTCGTGCGTTGCCAGGGTAAAAGAGAGCTTTGGCATCAATCATGTAATCGGGATCTTGCGCGGCGAGAATCTGGAGGCGATTCGGCGTCGTGGCCACGAGCAACTCTCAACCTTTGGCCTTTTGAAAGCCCACTCGAAGCCGGAGTTGCGTGACTGGATTTATCAGCTAATCGGTCAAGGGTTTCTATTGCAAGTAGGCGATGAGTACCCGGTGCTGAAGCTCAACGCCGCGTCATGGGAAGTAATGCGCAGCGAGCGAACACCCAGGCTCGTGCAACTAAAGCGTCGCAGCAAAGGCGAAGCGCCGGTACGCTCGAAGGTAGAGGAAGTTTCCTGGGAAGGGGTGGACCGTGGACTCTTTGAGGCGTTGCGTCAGCTGCGCCGCGAAATTTCCGAAGTGGAAAAGGTGCCATCGTACATTGTTTTTGGAGATCGTACACTGCGAGAGCTGGCGAAGATAAAGCCGACGACGTTGGCACGGATGCGCGGGGTATATGGAGTTGGAGATCAGAAATTGTCCCGGTATGGCGAACAATTTGTAGAGCGAATCGTGGCATTTCGCGGCGAACAGATCGGACAGTAAATGGCTGGCGGAAAAGGTTTACTCTCCCAGCCAGTTGCAATTGAGCTAGTAGCCCAACCAGCACGATTTGTCGGGTAAATGCCTGCCATTCTGGCAGCAAACAGATCAAACTGGCACTTTCGACCCGACAAATCGTGCTGGTTGGGCTACTAGGCCAAAGGGGCCTCCACGGCTACCTCCAAGCTCCATGTTTGCCATATTCGACAAGCGAATTCGCTTGTCCCAATTCACCCTGTGCTATTTCCCCTTGCGTGAACTGCCGTAAGCCGAGACAATTTCCTATTGACATGAAAGTCAAGTCTCGTCATAAACCCGCCCCACTCACTCGGGGGAATTGTTGGATTGAGTGCGCGGGGTTGGAACAATCAAATATCGGTCTGAATGGACGAGGAGCCGCGGCGGCGGCCCAAGTCCGGCATAGGGGGATGGATCATGACCACTGTTGGGAAGATTTTCGTCATCATTGTCATGCTGATGAGCTTGACCCTCAGCGGCCTGATCGTCGTGTGGTATACGAAGAGTATTCCATACGCCAAAGCGTATAACGACGCCAAGGACAAGATTGCCGCTGCCTACAAGGACGCTCAGACGTCGGCCGAGCAGGTTCAACGCGTCAAAGCAGAAGCCAAGCTCGAAGCAGCTGGCTACGCGAACCAAATCAAGAAGCTCCAGGACGACCTCACCGCCCGCGACAAGTTCATCGGCGACAAGGACAAAGAACTCCTCGCCCTGCGAAACGACAAGAACAAGGTCGAAGAAGTCGCAGCGAAGCTACAAGACGAGTCCGTAAAGCGGGCCAACGACGTCGAGCAGATTCGGCTCACGCTGGAAAAGGAACAGCTTCGCAACAACACTCTTCTCGTCCAGACCGACACGCTACGTAAGGAGAAGGTGCAGGCCGATATTCAAGCAACCTCATTCCGTGACCGCAATCAACAGCTGGAAAAACAAGTCGAGATGCTGGCCAAGGAAAACTCAAAGCTCGGGACGGGTCGTGGTTCGTCGGGTTTGAGGACCTCCTGGTTCGAATACTAAGAATCCGCCGGCCGAAGAAGTGACTGGCACTGTTCGTGAAGCAGATCCGAAAGGCCTGTACAAGATCTCGATCGGCGGCGACGCCGGTTTGAGCCGAGGCCAGACCCTCGAGGCTTTCCGCGTCGACGGGCTGTCCGGAAAATACCTAGGTACAGTCCGCATTCTCGAAGTCAGCGCGACCGATGCGGTTGTGCAGCCGATGGGCAAAATGTCGGCACCCTTGAAGGTCGGCGATCGCGTCGCGAGCCGTATTTTGGGCTCGAATTAACATCGATTTGGCAACGTGAAGTCGCGCCCGGCTTACAAAGGCCAAATGCGCAAACTGAGCAAGAGAACTGATCTTTCGAATTTGGGGGAACGGAAACGTGGCAGCACCAATCCGATCACAAGGCCGCGGCTATCGCGCCAATGGCGGCGAGCCGAAGAACGACGCCTATACGGCGATGCTGGTTATCGCCCTGCTGGCACAGATCACAGCCGGCACGTTCTTGATGTTGGATTACATGCAGTATCCGACCGAGAAGCCAGCGGCGCTGCCGAAGCCGCCGGCCGTGACGCAGGCTCAATAATGGGCCGCTCAGGGGCCGCCGACAAAGCTGGCCTCGGCTTCTGAGTCGTCGAGCTTCACGAGGTCGACCCGAATGTGAGCCGAGCCATGCTTGGCCGCGTCGAGTCGAAATGCGAGCTTGTGACGTCCAGGCGTCACTTCGACGACCGTTTTGTCTGATAAGGCGATCGCCTCGCCATCGAGCCAAAGATTGATGCCCGCATTGGAATCAAGCTTGAGGCCGACTTTGCCGGCGACTTTCACGTCCAGGTCGCCCCGGACGTAGAAAACCTTCTGGCCCGATAGTCCTGGGATCTCATCGAGAGGCAGTATTCCGGAGACTTTCGCGTAGGCCGCGGTCCATTGTGTCTCCGCCAAGTTCAGCACTTTCTCACGAAACGCCGAATCGTCCGGCACGTCTTTCAGCAATTCCTCGCTTGTTTTCTCGAGTACACGCCAACGCCGCAGCGTCGGCTCAGTCTTGATTGCGTATTCACCGCCCGGTTTGCCAAGCTCGGACAGAAAGCGCACCAGGTCGAACAGTTCGCCGCGGGTCAAAAAATTATCGAGCCCCTTGGGCATCAGCGATTTGCCTTTTTCGCGCTCGTCGATGTCGGCTTTGGAAATCATCTTGCGGACGCCGGTAGCATCCTTGAGAACCAACCGGGCCTCGGTCTCTTCCGCCACGATTCCCTGGTAGAGCTTGCCGTCCTTGGTAGTGATGAGGACCGTCAAAAACTCTTCCTTGATGTCGCGGTCTGGATCAAGGATGGCGTGAAGGATGTAATCCGGCGGCGAGCTAGTTCCAATCGCCCGTAGGTCAGGGCCGACGTCGCCGCCAGCGCCGTTGAGAGAGTGGCACTTGATGCAACTAAGGTCCGCCCGTCGAAAGATCTTCTCACCGCGCGCTGGATCGCCTTTGGCGGCGACCTCCTTGACAATTTCATTGACCTCGGTTGCGCTAAGCTTCTTCGGGTTGAAGTCGAGCCCAGCCGCCTTACTCAAAGCGTCGACGAGGGCCGGATCTGCCTGGCCAATGGAGAATAAGTAACGCAACGATAGCTTTGCCGTATCGGGAGGCAGCTTCTGTTTCGCAATGGCCGCAGCGAGCTTCTCGGGCGCTCCTTTGCTATTGAGAAACGAGGCCAAAAGTGGTGCTGGGTCGGCTGGGCCTGTTAATTTCGCCAGAAGCTCAGCCGCCGGCGCGGCGGCAGCCTCTGGGTCGAGTTGAGCCAAGCCCGTCATGCCGATCAGCCTTTGCTCCGCGGGACGATCGGGCTTGATCAATACCTCAATGGTCGCCCGTGTTTCTTTCCCGCCAAGTCGCACGAGCGCGCCAAGGGCCGTCTCCCTGACTTCCACATCCGTTTTTTCTCCGAGCGCTAGTTTGGTCAGATCGGACCTTACCGCCTCGACCTTCAGCACGCCGCCGAGGCGCATGGCGGCCAGGCGCGCCGGCCGATCCACTTCCTTGTCCGTTTGGATTGGCTCACGCAGTCCGGCCAGATCGCCCTTTGGCAACACCTTTCGCGTTTGCGCGGCCTCGACCAAGCCTTCGAACGCTATCAAGCGAACGGCCGGCGCGAATCCATCGGGCTTTACGGCGCGCTGAAAAATATATTCGAGATCTGTTTTATCGCCGCGCTGACAGGCTAACTTTACGACGTTTCCCAAGCGCTCGGGTGCGAGTTTGTTTGCCTTGAGGAGATTAATCATCGTCGCCGCCGGGCTCGGATCGTCAGCGGCGAGCGCAGTGTCATCGAGCGCCAAAGCGATGATACAAACGAGCAGCAAACTGAAGCAAAGGTGCCTGGCAAAGGTCATAATCTCTGACTCCTGACGCATTGTTTCTGAGCGGCGCGCGTTTACTTCCCTTTCTTAGCCTTGAGCCGCCCGTCGAGCGTGGCAAGCGTCTCCTTCAGCGCATATTCCAAATAATAATCCTGCGCCGACGTGAGCGACTCCAGCGCCACCTCCTGAGCTTTTTCTTCGTCGAAGAAGCTGAGGGCTCGAACCGCCTCCAGCCGCACCCGCGGCTGTTCGTCATTGACTTGGACCCGTAGCAATTCCAACGGCTCTTTGACGCGATCGCGCCAGTAACACAAAACCCGCGTGGCGGCGGCTCTGGCGTGATAATCCGGAGAACGCAAGAGTTTCTTTAGCAGCGGCTCGTTGACGACGTCGTGGTGCTGACAGATCCACAACGCCTCGAGTAAGCGATGTTGATAGTCCTTGCCTTTCGAGTCGAGTGCCGCCATCCATTTGTCCAGCTCGGCCATCACGTCCTTCGTTTCGTGCAGGCGCAACTCCATCCGCGCCAACTCGCGCGTACGGTCTTCGTATTCATTGAGCAAATTTCAGAGCGCCGGCACAGATTCTCCGGCGATTTTCGGCTGCTTGAGCAGCGGCTTGTCCTTGTAGGTGACGCGCCAAATGCGGCCATGTGTCTTGTCACGATTGGGATCACGCACGGAATGCTGCATGTGGCCAACCAGAGGATTGAACCAATCGCAAATATACAACGCCCCATCGGGCCCAAACATGAGATCGACGGGCCGATAATTGGGATCGGAGGATTTAACCAATGGGTCGGTCGGCGCAGCCGAGAAGCCGGAACCATCTTCCTTCATCTTATATTGCAATGTGCCCTGGAAACCGATGCAGTTATTCAACAAGAAATCGCCTTGCATCGAGTCAGGAAATTGCCGGCTGACGACGAGAGTGCAACCGCAAGTGGGCCGCCATTGCATCTTGAGAAACTCATTCATGCGCGGATGCCTGCGAGGGTAATCGACGGACCCGGAAAAAGGCGTGGCGTAGTAATTGTTTCCTCCCGAGGCATCAGCTATGAAGTCTTGGCCCCACTTATCCCAAACATGGCCCCAGGGATTATTGAAATTATAAGATATATAGACGTCAAATTTCTCCGACTTGGGCTCGTAGCGATAGATGCCCGCATCGATATTTCTTTTTGGCCCGTATGGCGTTTCCACCTGGCTTCGATGGAATAGTCCTTCGTTGAAATAGAGGTCGCCACCCGGCCCCCAGCGGAAATTATGAACGGCATGGTGCGAATCAGCGCTGTCAAAGCCCGATAAAATAATCTGTTTGAAATCGGCTTTGCCCGTACCCTTCGTATCTTTAAGAAACACGACGTTCGGCTGTTGGCCGACATAAGCACCGCCGTCGCCCAAGGCGATCCCCGTTGGCAGATGAAGGCCATCGGCGAACACGGTCACCTTGTCCGCTTTGCCAACTCCCTTGGTATCTTCGAAGATCAGGATCTTGTCGTTGACCGGTGTGCCGGGGAGATACATCGGGTAAGACGCCATCGTGCAAATCCACAGCCGCCCCTTAGCATCAAACGCCATCTGGCATGGCTTCTTGAGGTCCGGAAACTCGACCTCGGACGCAAAGAGATTGATTTCAAAGCCTTTGGGCAGCGTGAACTTTTTGATCGCCTCTTCGGGAGCCGTAATCACAATTGGCCGTCCGACATTGGTATTAATCGGCTGAAAGTCGCCCGTTTTGCTATCGTCGATTTTTTCAGAAACAGTCTTGCCCTGCGCGACATCCCAAATGCGCCGATCGCGGACCTCGATCATCTTGCGAAGCTTGGCAAACTCAGCCGGGAAATTGACAATGCCAAACGGCGACTTGCGGCCGCCGTAAATATAGGCGCCATTGACCGCTCGATAATCATAAAAGAACTGTAGATTCTTCTCATTTACTTCCGCTCGTAGTTTTTCCATGTCGACTTTTGACTCGTCTTTGGGCCGCGGCCCGAATAAGCCCTCGTCCAGCATTGGGGCGACCATTTTGTCGCCGTAATCGGTCAGATGGATGCCATTAAAGGTTAGCTTCTTGTAGCTGGACTCCATCAGTTTGGCGGTTGGTGTAAACAGATCGACGAACAGAATTTTGTGTTTCGCCGCCAGCTTTTCCATCGCGTCTGCATAGAGCTTGATATTCTTGTTGTTTTGCTTGCCGTCGGTGACGCTCGGCCGTTTGAGGTCTTCTTGCGCTATTGGCGAGATGAGCACGAGACGCGGCTCGGCTTTGTCGTTGTATTTCGTACTTGTCGTCTCTGTTATGAATTTCTCGAGATCCTTCTCAAATTTCGGCAGGCCCTTTGAACCGCCAAACGATTCGTTGAAGCCGAAGAACGCAAGAACGACGTCCGGCTTTTCGTCAGTCAAGTTATGACCGTGATTCTTAAAATCGAATGAACGAGGCCGCAGCGTCAGCTCATCGGCGGACCAGCCGAGGTCGCGCACGACGAGTTCTTTGTCGGGAAAGCGGCTGTGCAAAAGCGTTTCAAAATGACCAAAATACTGCATCCGCTCGGCCAGTGTGTTGCCGATCAGAATGATTCGATCGCCCTTCTTTAATTCGAGACGCTGCGGATTCGACGGTGCGGCGCTCGTCAAGGAAAGACCGACGAGGCCAATAAATACAAAAGCGATCCGTTTGAGAGACATTCTCATGGTTATGCCTTGTGGAGAGGGACCGAATCGGCTTGCGGCGCAATAATTCAGTGGACGCATTTAGGATTACCACGTTTATTTTATCTTAAAATCTTCTGGTTTCGCGCCCTTTTTGTGGCCTTTGACGCCGATCTTGTTGGGCTTGTACTCGCCGACGAGTTCGACGCTGCTACTGCTGGCAATTTTGTCTTCCATCCCGAGTGCCCAATAACAGGCGTTGACCAGGAGCCTGCGGAAGCCTTCGTTAAACAGGTCGTCGCTGTGGCCCATCGTTGTCATGAAGACCCGCGACGTTTTACCCTGGTCGCCGGTGAATGTCTTGGTCCAGGCAATCGGGACGAGTTCTTTTCCCGGCGCGGGTTCGTCCGATTGCTTCATCCCTTTGAGCACCTGGCCCATAACGACCGGCTTGGCGTCGCCTTCCAAAGTTGTGATGCCGTAGACATCGGACGGTCCCCAAAGGTCTTTGACGCCTTTCAGGATGGGATGGGCCTCCATTCCGGTTGCCGGCAGGCCGCGCGTGCTCTGCGATTGGTGATTGCCATAATGGCTCACCCAGGTTTCGCCGAGAATTTGCCGGCCGAAGCCGCCCTTGGGCTCCTTACCGTTGTAATTGTATTTAGCGTAGGTTTTGCTTGTCTTAAAATTGAAGGCATGTGAGCTGGTGCGCAGGCCCACGATCGGTTTACCCGAGTTGACGTAATTGACGATATGCTTCATCTGGTCGTCCGGCAAATCGCGCCATCGGGTGAAGATGACCATCAGATCGGCTGAATCGAGCGCTTCGAGCCCTGGGATATTGTCGAGTTCACTCGGGTTGATTGTGCCGTCCTTTTTGTCGATGGCGAAGAGAACTGTACATTTGAACCCATGATGCTTTGCCAGGATCTTGGCCAATTGGGCCATCGATTCTTCCGATCGATATTCCTCGTCCCCAGTGACGAAGACGATATGCTTCCCTTTGCCGGGGCCGTCAAAGCCATCGAAGACAATGCCAGCCGGCTCAGCTCGCGCGGAGGCGACGGAAGCAAAAAAGTTCAGCAGGAAAAGAACGATCAGGCTATATGGTGCGAATAATTGCATGGTGCGCGCTCCGTGTTTTTCGGAAGTTGCGAAGCTATTAGGGTAGTAGACTCGACGCGGCCGCCTTCGTCAATCGGCTGGACCGGAGCCATCTTTTCTTATGCGTATTCTACACACCGCGGATTGGCATCTCGGCGATCGACTCGGGCGTATCGATCGAACGCAGGATCTTCGCCGCGCCGTGGAGAAGATTGCCGAGTATTGCACCTCGGAAAAGGTCGAACTCCTGCTCATTGCCGGCGATTTATTTAGCGAACTTGCCGGGCCTGAGGGGTTGCGCGACGCCATACGGCATTTACAACAGGTATTCGAGACTTTTCTCGCGGGCGGCGGAACGATTCTGAGTCTGACCGGCAATCACGATAAGGAGAGCTTTTGTCAGACACTGCGTCACGCCATGAGTTTGGCGGCGCCACTGTCGGATCGGCCCGGCGCCTTGATTCGACCGGGCCGCCTCTACTTGGCGACTTCGCCCACCCTGCTGCGGCTGGAAGACCAGGCCAGCGGTCAGCCGATCCAATTCCTGCTGATGCCCTATCCGACACCGCATCGCTATTTAATCGATGACCCCGCGCAGCGCTATCAAAGCCTCGAAGAGAAAAACAAGCAATTGATGGCGGCCTTCACGCGTCGCCTTCACGAGCTACAAGCGGATCCTGCCTTCGACCCGACCTTGGCGACCGTCCTCGCCGCGCATGTTCATGTTCGTGGAGCGACGGTTCACTCGACATTTCGGATGACCGAGCAAGAAGACGTCGTCTTCGATGATGGCGATTTGCCGTTGGCGTTCGCGTATATCGCGCTCGGCCACATCCATAAACCGCAAGCTCTCAACGGCGATCCAAAGGTTCGCTATCCCGGCAGCATCGAACGGCTCGACCTCGGTGAACACGCGGACGACAAAGGGGTGATCCTGCTCGACGTCGGGCCTGACGGCTTGCATGACGAGCCAATCACATTGCCGCTGGATGCGACGCCGATTTATGAGATCGCTTTACACTCTCCTAAGGAAGAGTTGCCGCTCCTTGAGACAAAGTACCCGGACCACGAGCGCGCTTTGGTCCGCATCATTGGCACGTACACAGCAGGGGTCGACAGCCGCGAAGAAGTCCTACGGCGCTTGGAGGATCTTTTCCCGCGCTGGTATCATCGAGAGATGACCGAAACGAGCGAGCTTGGCCCATCCCTGACGCTTGGGGAAGTCCGAAGCCGAGGCTTTGAGGAGACGGTCCGCGATTACCTGCGGCTTGAATTGACCAACTACTCCGACGCCGAACGCGATGAAATTTTGGCCAGGGCGGAAGCCCTGCTGAATGAGGTGAAGACGTGATCCCGCGCTCGATACGCTTGTCCGGCTTCCTGTGCTACCGCGAGGAGCAGCGCATCGATTTTGCGGGACAGTCGACACTCTGGATGCTGAGCGGGCTCAACGGCTCCGGAAAATCCGCCATTTTCGATGCCCTGACTTTTTCGCTTTTCGGCGTTCACCGTGGCGGCAGCCTCCAAGCACAAGAACTCATCAACAAGGACAGCGATTCGCTTGCGGTCGATTTTGAGTTCTCGCTCGATGGTCAAAATTATCGGGCGAGGCGAACGCAAAAGCGCGACGGCAAGGGTGGATCGAAGGGCACACAACAAATCCTGCGCACGGCCAATAAAGAATGGGTCGCCGTCGAGGGAACCCAGTATCGCGAACAATTCAAGGAATGGATTCGTGAGAATATCGGCCTGACATATGAGACCTTTACGTCATCGGTGTTGCTGTTGCAGGGCCGGGCTGAGAAACTGCTCGACTCCACGCCCGCGGGTCGACGGGACGTGTTGGCCGGCATCGTCGATCTCGAACGCTACGAGCAGCTGTCGAAGAAAGCGGACGACGAGAAAAAGGCACGCGAGGAACGGAAACGCGGCCTCGAGAATCAGCTGGCCGGCTTAGCTCAAGTGGATCCACTTGAGGTAGTCGAAGTTACGCAACGTTGCGTCGTGGCGGAAGAAGCACGGACATCGGCACGCGAGCGGGTCGAACAGTACCAGCGCGTCGAAATGCAGGCGATCGCGTGGAACGAGTTGCGCGACAGGCTCGAGCGCGCCCGCCAGCGTTGCGGCCAGGCCGAGCTGCTCATCAAAGACAGAGAAACTATCGAGCGCGACGTTGCGAGGCTCGCCGAATTGCGTGCGAACAGTCCGCATGTGCAGGCCATCGTCGAGCAGCGCAGCACGATCCAACAATCGGAACAGCGCTCCCGAACTTGGATCAAGAATCAGGAAAAGCTGCGCCAGGAAATGGCTCAATGCGAACACGCGATCGAGCAAGCGCGGAACAAGAGCCAATCGCATCTGAAGGTCATTGCCAACGATGAGCGACGGCACGCCGTGGTCCTGGCTCGTTTACCGCAGTTAATCGCGTTTCTGGAAAAACTCAAGGATTCGGAGCGGCAGGAACGTGACCTGGCCAAGGTGCGCGAGGAATTGAGCCAGCTGCCGGCAGATCCGGCAGAGGCGGTCATCAGAGCCCGCGCGACGGTCGACCGTCTCACGCAGATCGCCGTGGCCATCCCCGTTCTCAGCCGTTTCGATAGCTATCGGCACGAATTACGAGACGCCGAAGTCTTCGAACAATCGACCACCAAGCAGCTAAGCCAACTGCGCGACAAAGGCGAAGCGCTGAAAAAAGAGTTGGAGAACGAGAAGGAAAAACAAAAGCTAGCCACGGAACAGGCACGCGCCGCAAATGACGAAATGACACAGGCGAAGACCCTCCGCGCCCAGGCCCAGCTCGCACTTTCGGAGCTATCCCGGCTCGATGGCATGACGGCCTGCAACGCCTGCGGCCAACCGCTCACGCCGGCTCATATCGAAGAGGAACGCTCGCGCAGAAGCACGGCCGTAACCGCGTGCATGTCGCGCGAACGACAGGCCCAAAAACTCAGCGAAGACGCTCGCGCCGCCGAGCAACAGTTGGCACAGCACGTGCAGCAGTTGGAAAAGATGTTAATCGATGCGCGCTTGGAATATGGCGAAATGAATGGGAAAGCCAAACAGGCGAAGACCGACCGAGCGCGCCTGAGCGAGGACTGTCGCAAATGCTTTCAAGAGTTGAGCCCTGAATATCAGAACCAAATCACAAATGGCACCCAGTCGGATTGGACGCGAACAGCTTATCCGACCGAAAGGCAATTGACCGCCCTCAAGGCGGAGGCGGCCGGCTTAACTACCGCTCGAACCGAGGTCACCAAGGCCGAGGCAACAGAGAAGAGATGGACAACACTGAAAATCACCGAATCGTCCATCCTGACGCTTTTGAATCGACTGAAAACCGAATTGCCGAACAACACGAATACTTTGCGTGAAGAGCACGCGCAGCTCGAGGCGGAAAAGGAATCGCTGCAGAAAGGAATCCAAGTTCGGCGTTTGCAGCTAAAGGAAGTCGACGCCGATTTGGATCGGCTCGGCAAAGAGCGCGATGCCATTCATAAGAACCAGGTGGTCGCTGAGGGTGAGGTCAGAACCGAGGAACGAGTTCGCCAGGAGGCACAGCTTTCGCTCAACCGAGCCAAAAAATCCCTCACCGTTGATTGGCAGGAATTGGCTCTAAAGGCGGGCACTCAGGAGCTTTTTCTCTGGCAGGGCGAATGCGACGCGCTCGAAAAGGCCGACACCGATGGCCGGGGCCAGTCGCTGCGGCAAGCGCTGATTCATCACGGTGAAATTCGTAACTCCATCATGGAGATGGAGAAACAGCAGGAGGACTATGCAGCAGAAGCGAGGACTTCGCCGGAGGCCGTCCGTGTTCTCCTGAAGGAAGGCGCGCCAGGTTGCAATTCAGCGCGAGGCCGAGCTTGGTCAGGCGCGCGATCGTCGGGCGCTGCTCGAGGGCTTACAAGCCTCACGCAAGAACATCGAAGCCGAACTCAAGGAGGCTGACAAAGAGCTGGCGCTCTGGAAACTGCTCGCCGAACTCCTCGGCAAGAAACGGCTGCAACTCTATCTGCTCCGTCAGGCGGAGCGTCAGGTGGTCGAGTATGCGAACGCGGTGCTCGATCGCCTCTCAGGCGGAACGCTCTGCTTGCAGCTGTGCGGTGAAGCGGATGGCGAGGGCAACTCCGCGAAGGCGCTGGACTTGGAGGCGTACAACCGTGTCACGGGCGAAACGCCGATAAACGTCGCCTTCCTGAGCGGCAGCCAAAAGTTCCGTGTCGCGGTCAGCTTGGCTCTAGGAATCGGTCAATACGCAAGCCGCCAGCACCGGCCGATCGAGTCTGTCATCATCGATGAGGGCTTCGGCTGCCTCGACCGCTTCGGACGCCAGGAGATGATTCAGGAGATGCAAAACCTTCGCGATAAGATGCGCTGCATCCTCCTAGTGTCCCATCAGGACGAATTCGCCGATGCGTTTAGCGACGGTTACCATTTCGAGCTGGAAAACGGGGCCACGCGCGTCAGACGATTGCAAAAATAATGGTACGCTCGGAGAACGAACCCATGTTCGATGCTGTGAAGAGTTGGCTCTTGCCGAAGAAAAGCGTAGCCGTCGACGATGAGGAAATGCGCCAGAGTCTTGAAAAAGTTCGCGAGCACCTACCGAAGCCGCTGTTTTGGCTCTTCGGCAAGACGCAGAGCGGTAAGACGTCGATCATAAAATTTCTAACGGGTGCCGATCAGGCCGAGATCGGAAAGGGATTTCAGCCGTGTACGAAGTTCTCGCGCCAGTACCAGTTTCCCACGCCTGAAGCGCCGCTCATTCGCTTCCTGGACACGCGCGGCCTGGATGAGCCGGGCTATGACCCGACCGAGGACCTCGACCGCTTTAATAACGACGCTCATGTCGTCATCGTCACCGTCAAAGCGATGGATCACGCGCAAGCCCATGTAATCGAAAATGTACGGCGACTGCGGCGGGCTCAACCACGGCGGCCGGTCGTGCTCGCGCTGACCTGTTTGCACGAGGCGTACCCGCAAAGGCAACATTCCGAGCCCTATCCTTTTACCAGCGACCATGAGCCGATACCCACAGAACCACCGCTGCCCGACGATCTGTTGCGAAGCATCGCGGAGCAAAAGCACCAGTTCGCGGGCCTCTTCGATCACTGGGTCGCCCTCGACCTCACGCCTGTAGAAGAGGGCTTCGCGGAACCGAATTACGGTGGATCGCGCTTGCGTGAGGTGTTGCTCGAATCGCTACCTTCCGCTTTGGGTCAGACGCTTATCAGCCTGCATGAAGTTACCAAGGACTTACAGGATCTGTTTTCGCGCCGGGCTCTCCCGCACATTATGGCCTATGCTCAGATGGCCGCGGCTGCGGGAGCGGTACCGGTGCCAATTGTCGATGCCGTGCTGATTTCAGGTGTGCAGTCGCGTATGGTTTACCATTTGGCGCAGCTGTACGGGCAACCGTTGACAGGAGCGCGTTTCCGCGAAATCGCCTCAGCTATGGGCCTCGGCTTGATCGCGAGACAAGCGGCGCGGCATGTTGAAATTCATTCCAGGACTTGGGACGGTTCTCGGTTCCGTCGCAGCTGGAGCGATGGCCGGCGCGTCGACCTTCGCGCTCGGCAAAGCGTTCTGCTACTACTACCGATCGGTCCACTCAGGCCATGTTCCGCAGGCGGAGGATTTGAAACGCTACTACAAGGAACAGCTAGATCTCGCGGAAAAAGCCTGGTCTCACGTGATGGGAACGGGCGCTGCCAAGACGAATCCTCCATCGGCGGGCTGAATGCGAAATGAGAATCCCTATGTGACGTCTATTCCTAATATGCGGCACGCCGTCACGGGATAGCTTTGCATCTTCGCCAATTTTCACGCGCAAGGACTACTCATAAATTCGTCTGCTGGATAAAATGGTGTAGTTTAGTCCTCCTTCCGCCGCACGGGCATAATCGCACGCAACTCACGAGGATTCGCACGTGGCGCTCGAGCAACCTCGACCGCGACCTCTTGAAGCGGTGCCTGGCTCATCAAGCAGGTTCGTGGAACGATTTCGTGGACCGCTTTTTGGGGCTGATTTATCACGTCATTTCGCATACCGCCCATCAGCGCAGCACGCCGCTGCAGCCCGAAGATGTCGAAGACTTGGCTGCCGAGGTGATGGTTCAAATCATCGCCGGCGACTACGCCTTGCTCCGCCAGTTCCGAGGACAATGCAATTTGGCCACGTACCTGACTGTGATCGCGCGGCGCATTTGCGTTCACGAACTGGCGCAAGCATTCGATCCACGAGTTTCAACCAGCGGAAGACGGCGGCCTGCGCGCCGTGGCCGCCCGCCGCTCCAAAAAGCACAGCGAAGCCGAAGACCGCGAAGATGTCGAAAATATGCTCGCCAAGCTGGCCCGCCGCGAACGAGACGTGGTCCGCTTGGCCCTGCTCGAGGGGCGGTCTTACGAAGAAGTCAGCACGGAATTGAACATTCCCGTGAACAGCATTGGCGCCATTCTGTCCCGAGCCAAAAAGCGCTTACGGGCCGGCAAGCCGGAGGCGAAAGGTGATAAGCATCCGAAGGGATCGAACGGTGCGGGGCCGGCGGAACAGACGAAGAAGTGAGACGGCTTTTCGTCGAGGCGATCTGAAAAATCTCGCCCCTGTAACCAGAGGCCGTGGCCGGGGTCGGTAATCCGACCCCGGTATAGTCGTCGTGCCTCGATTAGACCGGGGTCGGATTACCGACCCCGGCCACGGCTCGGCACATTGGAAACGTGCCGCCACAGTCTCTAAGCCAAAATCTCTTTATTCACCACACCGGACACATCCGTCAGTCGGAAATCGCGGCCGGCGTAGCGATACGTCAGCTTCTCATGGTTGAGCCCCATCAGATGGAGGATGGTGGCATGCAGGTCGTGAACATGCATCTTTTTGTCGGCGGCGGCGAAGCCGAATTCGTCGGTTGAGCCGTAGGTCATGCCGCCTTTGACGCCGCCGCCGGCGAGCCAAACGCTGAAGCCGTGATTATTATGGTCGCGGCCTTTGGCCCCTTCCGACGTCGGCGTGCGGCCAAACTCGCCGCCCCAAAGAACCAGCGTGTCTTCGAGCATGCCTGTACGCTTGAGGTCCTTCAAGAGCGCGGCGATTGGCTTATCGACGGTCTTGGCCTTATTGGCGTGGGCCTTGATGTCGTCGTGATCGTCCCACGGCTGCCCATCGCCCGTGTACAGCTGGACGACGCGAACGCCGCGCTCGAGCAAACGGCGTGACAACAGGCACGCATCGGCGAATGCGCCGAGCCATACATTTCACGCGTCGACTTGGTCTCTTTGCTGAGGTCGAAGACTTCTTGGGCCTCAAACTGCATTCGGAACGCCATCTCGAGCGATTGGATGCGAGCTTCGAGTGGGTTGTTGCCTTTGCGTTTCTCGAGATGGAGTTCGTTTAGCTGTTTCAACAAGTCCATCTGCTCGCGCTGGGAAGTCTTGCTTAGATACGAGTTGTTGACGTTCGGAATCGGGTTCTTCGGATCGATCTTGCCGTTATGGATATGCGATCCCTGGTAGATTCCCGGCAGGAAGCTGTTGCTCCATAGTTGCGGCCCGACCACGGGCTTGCCGGGGCAGAAGACGACGAAGCCCGGCAGGTTCTGGTTTTCTGTTCCGAGGCCATAAAGGAGCCACGAACCCATCGAAGGCCGCGTCGGCTGCATTTCGCCGCTATTCATCATCAACAGCGATGGCTCGTGATTGGGTACGTTGGTGTGCATTGATCGCAGCACGCAGAGGTCATCGGCGCACTCCGCGATATTGGGAAAAATCTCGCTGATCTCGAGCCCGCTGTTGCCATGCTTGGAAAACTTGAACGGCGACATCATGAGGCTATTGGTCTGGCGCTCGGTCTTGATGCTGCTGTTGGGTGGCTTTTGGCCGTTGTATTTCGTCAGGCCCGGTTTCGGATCGAACGTATCGACCTGCGAAGGGCCGCCGTTCATGAATAGATGAATGAGCCGCTTGGCGCGTGGTTTGAAGTGCGCCGGCTTGGGCGCCAGGGGGTTGACGGGCTTCCCCTCCTCCGCCGCTAACAAACCCGCCTGCGCGAGCACGGAGGCTAAACCAAGACTGCCGAGGCCCGTTCCGGTCCGAATCAGCATGTCGCGTCGTGAGAGTGGAAACATTTCAAGGCTCCGTTTTCACCCTCATTGCGGAGGGAATATCGTTGCTTTCGTCTTGGCGTCCTGAGGCGGAAAGTCGTTAATAAGTTTGCCAGTCGTGGCCGGGGGTCGGTACTCCGACCCCGGTTTTCCGGAGACGTCAAGCCTACACCGGGGTTGGAGTACCGACCCCGGCCACGACCTGTGCTTACACAAACCCAATCAATCGATGTAAATAAACTCGTTCCCGGCGAGCAACACTTGGGCATATCGTTCCCAGCGCGTCAGCTGATTCCGGCTTGCTTCGGCGGGGTCGTCCTTGCCGCCGAGATATTGCAAAGCCAAATTGACTTCGCTCTCGGACGGTGGCCGGCCGTAGCTTAGCAAGTACGCTCGGTTGACCCGGGCTTTGTCGTCGGGGGCTTCCGTTTGCACGCGCTTGGCCAGCGCCTTCGCTTGACTCACAAAAAATGGACTGTTGAGCACGAACAACTGCTGTTGCGGCACGGTTGTTTCCGTGCGGCGTTCGCTGGTGATGTTGGCGTCCGGAAAGTCAAACAACCGCAAAAGGCCATTGAGATCGTGGCGGCTCACCTTGCCGTAAACTGTTCGCCGGCGATTGTCCTTCGAGCCGAGATCGGTCGTTGGCCCGCCGGTTTTGGTGTCCAGGTCACCCGAGACCGCTAGCAGCGCATCGCGCCACGACTCGATGTCGAGCCGGCGCCGACTGGCTCGCGACAGGAAGCGGTTGTCCGGATCTTTGCTTTGACCCTCTTCCGAAGTTTCGGATGATGATTGATAGACTGCGGAGAGCAAGATCTCGCGATGCAGGGCCTTGATCGACCAACCGGATTCGATAAATCGTGAAGCCAAGTAGTCGAGTAATTCCGGATGGCTGGGCCGTTCGCCGAGCTGGCCGAAGTTGCTTGGAGTGGTCACCAATCCACGGCCAAAATGCCAGGCCCAGACGCGATTGACAAAGACCCGGGCCGTCAAAGGATTGTCCTTACTGGCGATACACTGAGCCAATTCGAGGCGGCCGCTGCCCTTGCTAAATCGCTGCGGTTCATTGGGTGTCAAAGCGCCAGAAACCGGCGTGGAGCGACTTCACCGAGCGTGGCCGGGTTGCCGCGAACGTAGACTTTCAAATCGGCCGCGTTGCCCTCCGCGATGCCGTGGGTCAGCGGCGGCGTGGGCGGCATCGCCTTCTTGAGCTTCTCAGCTTCCGATTTGAGCGTTTCCATCTTCGCTTTTTGTTCCGCGCCCATCTTCGCCAGTGTCTCGGCGTCGGTCAGTGCGAACACACCGTTTTCCGCGAACAGGGCCTTCAGCACATCCTGGCGCTCTTTTTCTTTGCCAGCTTTCGCCTTGGCCTTGGCGTCCGGCAATCCCTTGCCGAGTGCTACATGGACAAATTCCTGAAACTCTTCCCCAGCCTTGCGAACGTCGTCACTCACCTCGATCTTCGCGTCCTTATCCGGCTTTGCGTCTTTCCCCGGCATAGGCAATTTGCGCCACGGATCGAGCGCGGAAATCGTCATGGAGACTTTGTTGCCGGCGTCGAGAAATTTGATCCAGCGATCAAGCACAACTGGATTCAAGCCATCTTCCTTCGCTTGCTGCTTGCTCGAGAATTTCGGTTCGGAGATCTGGCGAGCTTTGAGCTTCCAGGCGGCTGTCAGGTAGCTTGGGATCTTGTCCGTTTCCGCCTCGGCCAAGCGTTTACGCTCAGCTGCCAGCAGTTCCTTGACCTTTTTCTCACCATCCTGCATCTTGCGCTGTGCTTCTTGAAAGCGGTCGACTTCCGCCTTGGGGGCGAGCGGTAAATTGGCCAGCTTGCAGCTGTTGAACACGCCGGCTAATGAGTAATAATCCTGCGTCGGGATTGGGTCAAATTTATGGTCGTGGCAGCGGGCGCATGAGACCGTTAGACCAAGGAAGCCACGCGCCAGCGTATCGATCCGATCGTCCAACTCTTCAGCGATGGCACGCGCGGCGTCGGTGTTCTTGTAATACTGGGCCCCGAGGCCAAAGAAGCCGAGGGCAGATCGGTCCCCAATCGTCGCGGGCGGATTGGCGTCTTCCATCAGATCCGCGGCGATTTGCAGCATCACGAAACGATCATAAGGCAGATCTCGATTGAGCGAGTCGATGACCCAATCACGATACCGAAAGGCCTGGGTATTCGGTTCGACGGCAAACGTATGAGCCTGGTCTTCCGCATAGCGGGCGACGTCGAGCCAATGGCGCGCCCAGCGTTCGCCATAATGCGGCGATGCGAGCAGACGATCGACTACCTTGGCAAAGGCGTCCGGCGATTGATCCTTGAGAAATGCGTCGAGTTCTTCCGGAGTCGGCGGCAAGCCGATGAGGTCGAATGTCACGCGACGAAGGAGCGTCGCCTTGTCAGCAGCCGGCGCCGGCCGCAGTTTTTCGCTCTCGAGCTTTGCCAGAACGAAGCGGTCGAGGTCCGTCTTTGGCCAAGATTTGTTTTGTCCGCCCGGAATGGGCGGTTTGCTTATGGGCTGAAACGACCAGTGCTTGCGCCTCGTTCCAATCGATTCCAACCGGCTTAACGCCGCCCTGGCGCGGGTCGGGCGCGCCCATTGCGATCCATGTCTTGAAATCGGCCTGAACGGCGGCGCTAAGCGGCGCCTTCGGTGGCATTTTCAGATCGCCTTCATGCGTCAAGGCCTGAAATATCAGGCTCTCGTCCGGCTTGCCCGGCTTCAAAGCCGGTCCCGTCTCGCCACCTTTGAGCAGGTCCGCGCTGGTATCGAGAGCGAGACCGCCTTTTCGCTTCTTCGCTTCGGCGGAATGGCAACTGTAACATTGATCGACGAGTACAGGCCGAATCTTCTTCTCGAAGAATTCGATCCCTTTCACATCAGGCTCCGCGCCAACGAGCTGGGGCGCTGAAAGAACCAATCCGATCAGGACGAGGTAACATCGTCTCATCGTTCGCCCTTAATGTGATGCAACGGAACGAGATAACAGGTGGGTCGTCAGGTAGCGGTCATTCAGGCAGGCAAGCTACGGCGAGCATGGGCTAATGGAGAGAACCTGGCCCAATAACACCAAGCCCTTCTTGTAAGCATATTCCACAACCCGGGGGTCAAGCAAGGAAAATTTGGAAGATCTTCAAGAGGTGCGGCGAGCGTCAGCCCTGTGGTGCCGCTGGCCTCCAAAAAAAGGCTTGGTTCAAGCTCGGGTACCAACGGAACCCACCGTCGTTCCATGATGAGGCGCGAGGCTGGTTCTCGCGTCGAGAAACGAAATGTACGTGAATGAACGTAAGTCCTTGTAAACACAGAAGATTCAACTTTGTGGAATTCGTTCGGGGGGTTGTCTGGGAGGTGAATGAAACGAATTTCCGTTGTTACCTCCCGCTTACACCTATTGAACCACGCTCAAAAACAATACCTGAGCCGCGCTCACTCCATTAAAAAGCGCATGTGCCAGAATTGGTCCGACTAGGCTTCGCGACCGCCGGGCCATCACTCCTAAGCCTAGCCCCAGCGGAAAAAGCGCGATCGGCGTCGGCCAAGCGGAGTGGACCGATGCGAAAAGCGCTGCGGTTCCGACGATGGCGGTGCCATAGGGTGATTGGCTGGTCTTGAAAACAAAAACCAAGAGGGGACTCAAGGAGAGCACAAAAAGGATTGGCAAGGATGTAGCAAGCAGCGCGAGCGGATCCGATCTGTTTTGAATCACAGCCTGTCCGCGATTGGCGATAGTGACAAGCAAAGCCAAAGCCAAGGCCCAGGCGCCACCGAACCTACTTCGGGCGAACCATGACTGGAGGATGCCGCGAAAGAGTATTTCTTCGAGAACAGGGGCGGCGACTACGGCGGCAAAGAGCCATAAGCCCCATTCAAAGAGCGACAAATGCTGCTGCGCGAGCAGCCCCAGAGGATGCGTCTGAATACCGCCGGGCCAAATTGTGAAGAGGTAAACAGACAATGCATGAATGGCAAAAACAACCGGCGTAAGTATGAGCCAACCGCCCAAACCGACCTGCAGATTTCGCTGCAGATTCTTTACCGTCAAACCGAGCTGCGCTGGCTTGGTCGAGCGAAATAGGGTCAAAAAGACGATGCAGCTGACCACCTGCAAGGGAAAGGCAAGAGCCAGTGCCCAAAGGGCCATGCGCTGTTGGCGCAGCTGGCGGGCGAGGGGCTCCGCTTGATACGCCAGCGAACCCGCTGCCACGCCGACTAGCGCTCGTCGCTCTTCCGTGCGTGCTTTGTCGGCTGTCGTGAGCGCGACTGTTTCGGGCCCGTAATACCAAGAATAGAAGCCGGACGAAAGCAGTGTCACCTGGGCCAGCGGAAACCAAAATAGATAGATCAGATAGAGGATTACCAGTAAATCCGCCCCCCGCCATGAAGCCGCGGGGTTGGCTGATTCCGATGGTTGGTCACTCTGTAGATCGGTCTGCATGACATCCTTCGCCGTTAGTACACCGTCCTTACATGCTACCGCCGGGTGTCGGGAGAGTCGATGAGTAGCATTCTCGATCGAATCGTCGCCACAAAGCACAAGGAGCTTGCCTTGCTTCGTGAGCGCATGTCGGTCGCGGATTTGGAGCGACAGGCAGCCGCTGCACCCGAACCGCTCGACTTTCGTCGCGCCTCTCGAAACGGCGGAGGGTATGGCGGTCATCGCCGAAGTGAAACGAGCCTCGCCGTCCGTGGGCGTGATGCGCGCCGATTTCGATCCCGTGGCGATCGCGCGGCGCTATGCCGAGCACGGTGCAGCCTGCATCAGTGTCCTGACCGATGAATCTTACTTCCAGGGTCATCTCGACCATTTACGTGCGATCTACGCCGCCGTACGGCTTCCTCTCTTGCGGAAGGATTTTATACTCGACCGGTTACAGCTGTTAGAGGCCCGTATGGCCGGCGCCTCTGCGGTTTTGCTCATTGCGGAGATCCTCGACAATACGGCTCTGCATACCCTCTTACGACAAGCTGATGATCTAAGCCTTCAGGCTCTGGTCGAGATCTATGAACCACAAAATCTGGCTCGGGTCTTGGACGCAGGCGCTCGCCTCGTCGGCGTGAATAATCGAGATTTGAAGACTTTTGAAGTTCGGCTCGAGCAGACGCTCGACCTGGCCGCCACGATGCCGAAGGATGTCCTGCTCGTGAGTGAAAGCGGCATCCGCGACGGCAACGACGTGAGTCGTTTGGCAGCGGCCGGCGTTCGCGCCGTTTTGGTCGGAGAGACGTTGATGCGAGCGCCTGATGTCGGCGCAGTGCTGCGGGAATTGCGGCGGCCTTCGCCCGTGTTATGATTTTCCTTTTATTCGTGTCTCCCGGGTCAATTCGTGGTCTACTTACGCTTACAATGACCCCGTGCGCTTGATTTTGTGTTCAGAGGTTCCCTGGTAGGCTTACGGGCAAATGACTCAAACTGGACCTACCTACGAAAGCTCCCTGCTGCTGACTCTGGAAGAGATCAGTCAGCTTGTTTCGCACAGCCACGATCCGGCGGAGACGTTGGCAAATATCGTCGCGCTGATTCAAGGCCGCTATCAAACGGCGGTTTGCTCGGTCTATCTCCTGGAACCGGAGCGCGACGAGCTGGTGCTCGGGGCCGACCGTCGGCCTCAAGCGTGAATCGGTCGGTCGCGTGCGCATGCGGCTTGACGAGGGCCTGACCGGTCTCGTCGCCGAGCAGATGGCGCCCGTCGCCGTCTTTGACGCGTTTCAGCATCCACGTTTCAAGTATTTCGCCGATGCCGGCGAAGACCTTTATCACTCCTTTCTCGGCGTGCCGCTGGTCGAAGGCGGAGCATTGCAAGGGGTACTCGTCGTCCAAACGGTCGAGCCGCGGCACGTTCACGGCCAGCGAAGTGCGCATGTTGGTCACCGTCGCGGCCCAGCTGGCGTCGCTCGTCGGCGATGCCCACCTATTCGAGCAAGTCTCCGCGGCCGCCCATTCGCAAACCCGCGAACCGGAGCCTGCGCCGGCCGGTGCGGTGATTTTGAAGGGCGTAGCCCTCAGTCCAGGCCGCGGGCTTGGGCAGGCGTTTGTCCTTGATGGGATGGATGAATGGCGTAAGTCGGTCGTGCTCACCTCCACCGACCCAGCCGGCGAAAAGAAGCGGCTGGACCTCGCCCTCGCGCGGGCCCGCGAAGAGCTGGCTCGGCTCAGTCAAAGGATCTCCGAGTTGGTCGGCGAGGATCACGGCGCCATTCTCCAGGCGCAGCTGATGATCCTCCAAGACCGGACGATCGAAAACGATCTCAACGCTTCTCTCGACGTCGGTGCAAGTGCCGAAGGGGCGCTCGATTGCTACCCTGGATAAATATGTCGGCGCGTTTCAAAAACTGACGACACCGTTCTTTCAGGAGCGCGTCTACGATATAAAGGATGTCTTTCATCGTCTGTTATGGCAGCTTCGGCCGCGCGGTGAAGGGGCCAATGCTACTGAGTTTGGTAACCGCGTCGTCCTCGTCGCGCGAGAAGCCTCGGTGATGGAGTTATTCGCGGTCGATCTCGATCGTTTGGCCGGCGTCATCGTCGAACATGGCGGACCCCAGAGTCATGCGGCCATTCTCGCACGCAGCCTGCGCATCCCGATGGTGGGGCAGGTTTCCGATCTGACACCATTCCTTCAGCCGGGCCGCTATCTTCTCGTCGACGGCGACAAGGGCCGTGTGATCGTCGATCCCGACGAGTCGATGACCGCAACGACGGAAACGGTGGCCGCCGCGCCTGCGCCGCCGACGGAGCTGCCCGCGGGATTGCCGCGCGTCGAAGTCAATCTGAATCTCCTTTACGAGGCTCGCGCAAGCGGTGGCGATCGGCGTCGGCGGTGTCGGCCTGTTTCGCAGTGAATTCATGTTCCTGCGCGGCGCACGCTGCCGACGGAAGAAGAACAGTACAACCTCTACCGCAAACTATTGACGCATCTGGCTGGGCGGCCCGTCACGATCCGAACATTCGATCTTCGTCCTGATAAGCTCGCCGCGTACACACATCTCGGCGCAACCGCCGCTCGGCCGTTTGATTGGCGCCTGGTCCTCGATTCGGCGCCGCTGCAAAAGCTCTTTCTCGAGCAAATCCGCGCGGTCTTGCGGGCGGCGACGGTCGGACCGGTGCGGCTCCTGATCCCGCTGGTCTGGCGCACCGAACTATTAGATTTCATCTTGGCAACGGTGGCGCGGGCTCGCGCGGAACTCGGCGAGGAAGGCTTGCCGTATTCGTCCGAGGTACCCTTGGGTGTCATGATCGAGGTTGCGGCGGCGGTGCCACTCGTGCGCCTGTGGGCCGAGCGCGTCGAGTTCTTTGCCCTTGGCACAAACGATTTGACAGCTTCGGCTCTCGGCGTCGACCGCGACGATCCGGCGGCGTCGGGCCTATCCGATCCGTTGCACCCGGGTCTATTGCATCTCATTGACGACGTCGTCCGCGACGCTCACGCCGCGTTTCGGCCGGTAACTGTCTGCGGCGAGATGGCCGCCGATCCGATAGGCGCTGCTGCACTGGCCGCTCTTGGCGTTGATGCCATCAGCGTCCCGGTAAGTCAGTTTCTGGCGACGCGGCGCGCTTTGGCGCAACGATCGGCGGCAAATCTCAATTTGATGAGGCCGCTCTTGTTGGCCGGCCGCACCGCGGCGGAAGTGCGGGCCTTGCTTCAGAAAACGGGCGGATGAAGCTCCCGTCAATCAATCTTCGCGAAATTCCACGACGGGACATGGGGCGGTAGACAGCCGCTCATATAGGCCTGCGCTCCGACTCGTTCGCGGAGCTTTTTGAGCGCGTCCCGACGCACCCAAACGTAGTAATACTCGGTGCGCGAATCGCGCGCCAGGTCCCAGATCTGATAGAGGCGGTCCGTTTCGGCGATCAGTTCCTTGATCTCGGCGTAGAAGGAAACCTCTAGCGCCTGTCGATGATTCAATTGCTTGCGGTAAAGACGATTGAACTCTTGGAAGTCGTTGATCAGATTCCGGTCCGGAAACCGCATGCAATCGTTCATCGGCGGGGCATCACAAAGATCCAGGCGGCGGCCACGCATCAGCTTAAGATCGTCTGACAGGTGGGATTGCTCACAAAAGATCTCCCGCATCTCGCGCGGGTCTAACAATTCAAGTGCCAGGCCGACGGCTTGGAGGTTGACTAACAGCGCTTGGCCCAAAGGAGCGTTGTCTTTCGACAGCGCTTCATCCGGCGAAGCCAACAACAACGTCACTGCCAACGCATAATCGAGTGGAAACATGATCGTCCTCCACGAAGCGCGGCTCCGCCATTCGGTATCGACGACAGAGCTTACTCGGGAAACATCGTTTACGGGCGGAGCTGCGGGGAATGAGTGGAAGAACGATAAAGAGTGCGACGTCGAGTGGGGTTCCACCGATCCCTTACGAAAAGATGCCAGACTGGACCTAATACATAACAATTAGGCGGACTGTGTCTAGACAGGTTTTGAGCGTACACGCTAGGCCTTCAAATGTCATGTCGGTAAATGGCAGCGCGGCGGCGATATACATTAAGGGACTGTTTCTCATTCTACTTTACGATCCGCCGGCATTCGACGGCGCGACCGCCGTACTGTCGGATGTTATAACAGGATGATTACAAAAGACTTAAACGAACGCGCAATGGCCAAGTGGTCGATTACATTTGGCAATGTTGATATGTTGTTGTATGATCACTGTCGGTTGGTACGTGTCAGCCTCTCCACCAACTATGAATAACCGCCAGGCCGCAACCCCGGTTCTGAGCGAAATCTCTCCGATCGCCAAACGTCTCACACGGGTTTTCCTTGCTTCAGGGACCACGCGGAATCTACCGAGGTGTCGTTGCAACCTCTCGGGAGTGTCTTGTCATGGAACGAACGGCGCCGACGCTGCCTTCCCTCCGCGTCCTTGTCGTTGACGACGATATTGCGGATCGGAAACATGTGCGGTCGGCTTTAGAAAGTGCCGGTCATAAAGTGGTCGGCGAAGCGAGCGACGGCGTCGAAATGGCCCGATTGGCGCTGGCGGAGCGCCCGGACCTGCTGCTTTTCGACGTTCATCTGCCGGGCCTCAGTGGCCTCGACGGGTTACGCCAGATCCGACAGCAAACCAATCTGGCGGCGGCCGTTATCACGTCGGACTCAAGTCCTGATATGTTACGTCAAGCAATCGGCGAGAAGGTCATTGCGTACCTAGTCAAACCGGTCGAACCACAGGAGCTGCTCATCACTCTGCGCGTCGCGCATATGCGTTATGCCGAGGAACGCGCGCTCCTGGACGAGAATACAACGCTGAAGCAAAACCTGGAAAATCGTAAACTCATCGAACGCGCTAAAGGCACTTTGATGAAACGGCACAAATGGACAGAAGCCGAAGCCTTCCGTCGACTCCAACGAGCCGCGATGAATCGCCGCACTTCTATGGTCGAGTTAGCCCGAGATATCCTTAACGGCGTTGAAGTCACCTTATAGTGATGCGCCGACAAGGTTGGGACGCGCGCCGTGATATGTTTCAATAAAGGCCGATTTCCGCGTTTGTGCAGTAGATCAAGGCCATTGTACAAAGGACAAAATAGCGAACACGGCCTCATTACAGCCGGTATTGCGGCTAAACGAGGTTGACTACCTCAGCATGGTTCAAAAGCGAGTAGTCTCAGATACCGGCCGCTGTCGAGCGCACGCTAAGAACGTGCCTCCACAGCGACCGGTACCTGCAATCCTACCATGACATTAGCTCTTACTTTCCGTCGTCACGACATCCGGCACTACAGGCTCCACGGGCGGGAGGTCGGTCATCTCGAAATAGACCTTCTCCTCGCCGTCGACTGTATGGACCTTGACGGTGATCGTATCCTTGCCCTGGAAGTTGCCGCGTAGCAACTCGTCGGCAAGGGGATCTTCGAGGTTGTGCTCGATCGCGCGACGCAGGGGACGAGCACCGTAATCGGTGTTGGTGCCCTTCTTGATCAGCAGCTCTTTCGCTTCGTCGGTCAGGATCAGCTTCAAACCCTTCTCCTTGAGGCGTTTGCAGACTTTGACCATTTCCATATCGACGATGTGCTTGAGATCGTCGTCGTTCAAGCTGCGGAAGACAATGATGTCGTCCACACGATTGAGGAACTCCGGACGGAAGTTCTTCTCCATCTCGGATTTCAGCTTTTCCTTCATCTCGCGGTAACTGACGTTGTTATCCAACGTTCGGCCCGACGCGAGACCGAAGGGCCGCTGCACGGTGATTTCCGTGGCGCCGATATTGGTGGTCATGATCAAGATGGTATTCTTGAAATCGATAACCCGACCGACGTTGTCGGTCAACCGACCTTCTTCCATGATCTGGAGCAGCATGTTCCAGACGTCGGGATGGGCCTTCTCGATTTCGTCGAGCAGGACCACGCTATAGGGCCGCCGGCGAATCTTCTCGGTGAGCTGGCCGCCTTCTTCGTAGCCGATATATCCCGGCGGAGCGCCGATAAGTCGGCTGACGTTGTGCTTCTCCATGTATTCCGACATGTCGATTTGCACGAGGGCGTTTTCGTCGCTGAACATGAACTGCGCGAGCCGCTTGGCGAGCAACGTCTTGCCGACGCCGGTTGGGCCGGCGAAGATAAAGCTGCCGATCGGACGCTTCGGATCCTTCAAACCGGCGCGACTCTTGCGCACCGCCTTGGCGATGGCGACGATCGCTTCGTGCTGACTGACGACGGCCTTGTGCAGCTCGACTTCCATGTGTAGCAAACGCTGCGTTTCGTTGTCTTCGAGCCGTTTGAGAGGTACCCCGGTCATCTTGCTGACTACTTCGGCGATGATCTCCTCGTCGACGACGCCGTTGATTTCCTTTGACTTCTCGCGCCATTCGCGCGTGATGGTTTCCTTCTTCTTTTTCAGCTTGTCAGCCTGATCGCGCAGGTGAGCGGCTTTCTCGAAGTCTTGATCGACGACGGCCAACTCTTTTTGCTGATTAAGCTGCTCGATCTGCGAATCGATCTCCTTGAGATCGGGCGGCCGAGTCATCGCTTTGAGGCGAACGCGAGCGCCGGCCTCGTCGATGACATCGATCGCCTTATCTGGTAAGCATCGAGCGCTGATGTAGCGATCCGACAGCTCGACGGCGGCCAATAAGGCGCTGTCCTTGATCTGCACACGGTGATGGGCCTCGTAGCGATCACGCAGACCTTTGAGAATCTCAATTGTCTCCGCCGGCGAGGGCGGGTTGACGATGATCTGCTGAAAGCGACGCTCCAGAGCGCCGTCTTTCTCGATGTATTTGCGATACTCATCGAGCGTCGTGGCGCCGATGCATTGAATTTCACCACGAGCCAGTGCCGGCTTTAAGACGTTGGAGGCGTCGATCGCCCCTTCCGCGCCGCCGGCGCCGACCAGGGTGTGCAATTCGTCGATAAAGAGAATCGTGTTCTTGGCCCGTCGAACTTCGTTCATGACGGCCTTGATGCGTTCCTCGAATTGGCCGCGATATTTCGTGCCGGCCACCATCATCGCCAAATCAAGGACAACGATGCGTCGATCGCGGAGCAGCTCAGGTACATTGCTATCGACGACCAACTGAGCCAAGCCTTCGACAATGGCGGTCTTGCCAACGCCTGCTTCGCCCAGAAGGACTGGGTTATTTTTGGTTCTTCGACTGAGAACCTGAACGACTCGTTCGATCTCGTTAGCGCGGCCGATCACGGGATCCAGCTTGCCCTGTCGCGCCAGCTCGGTCAAATCGCGCCCGAAGCTGTCGAGGGCAGGCGTCTTGGATTTGCCTTTATTGGACTGGCGTTCACCGGTGCTGCCGCTGTTGCCGCCTTCTTCTGTCGCCATATTGTGCCCCAATAGGTTCAGGACTTCCTCGCGGACGTCTTCCAATTTCAGCGATAGGTTCATGAGGACCTGGGCGGCCACACCTTCCTGCTCGCGCAACAATCCGAGCAGCAAGTGTTCCGTCCCGACGTAGTTGTGGTTTAGATTTCGGGCCTCTTCAATCGAATACTCGATCACTTTTTTCGCGCGGCGTTTGCGGCAGCTTGCCCATCGCCACCATGTCCGGCCCCGATTGCACGATCTTTTCGACTTCCAGCCGAATCTTACGCAGATCGATGTCGAGGTTCTTAAGGACGTTGGCAGCGACGCCGGAACCTTCTTTGACGAGGCCAAGAAGAATATGTTCCGTGCCAATATACTCGTGGTTGAAGCGCTGAGCCTCTTGATTGGCTAGCTGCATCACCTTGCGAGCGCGATCCGTAAAGCGTTCATACATTCCAGCCGTCTCCGACAATTCCCCCGCCGATCCCCAACAGCAACGCCGCCGGACCGGTTCATCGAGGGAGCCAAGTGTTGTCTCAGCCGGTCGATCAAAATCGAGGGTACGCGGCCTGGAACAAACCAATTGTGATCCAAGAGCGCAACGAAAATTCAGGAACATCCTCTGCCAAGCGTCCCCCAGGGCCGACCGGCAAAGGTGACAGAGAGCATTTTGGAGTATTGAGGTAGCTTACAAGATGTTCCGTCTATACCCACAAGAATTGTAGTGGGATGATGAAGATGAATCAAGGCAGCGCGAACGAAGCAAGGTGCGTTGTCCGTCCGAGCCTGAAGCGTCAGCGAAGAGCCTTTGCATTTCTGAAATATCGAAATGCAAAGGCTCTTCGCTGACGCTTCAGGCTCGGTTCGTGTCGTCTGAATTACTTGTCCTTCTTTGGATTCGTCTCGGGCAACGGGTCCTTGAGCAGGCGCTTGCCCGTCGCCTTGGCGTCGGGTCGCATCACTCCCTGGAGGTCCGCAAGCGTGGCTCGCAGTGTCTTGTCCTTTTCGCCTTCGAAGGTCGTCTTGAGATTTTGAATCTCCACCGGCGAAAGGACCAGGCTGTGAAGCTGAATGTGCGCCACGAGCTTTTTGGCGGCGTCATTGCGGACGTCGATCGGATATTTGCCATCCAAGACGACGTTGGCGAGTTGCGTTTGCGGTTTCGGGCCATTTTGACGAGCCGTGAAGTCGATGGCCGCCTTCAACCCGTCCGGGCTCAGCTTCGCTGCTCGTAGAGCCGCATAAACCGCGTCGGCCGCAGGCGCCGCGGTGTAACCCGGGCGCTCGCCACGCGCGATCTCATCAAGGTAACGGATTGCCTTTTCGGCATATTGGACACGCTCCTCGGCTGAGAGCGGAATACCTGTCAATTCTTCGCCGAATCTCAAGCTGGTATGGAGCGCCTGGTGATCGCTGAGAACGCCGCGCCGAAACGACCTGCACGGACGTGTTTGATTCGTAAGCACGTCGTAGCGCGTCTTCGCGGCGCGCTGCCTCGAGGTCATAGCGACGATCGAGAAGTTTCAACGCGGCTTCGATCCTTTGTGCTTCCTCATCGGTGTGAGCCTGTTCCGGGAACCGCCGTGCCAGTTCGGCGAGGTTCGACGCATGCAAATCTTTGAGCACTTTGATCGCGTCGCGTGTGCGGATAATCAATCTTTCGCGATCTTCGGGTTCTACGGTTTGTAAGGCTCGCAACCCTTTGAGACTTTCTTCCAGCCCGGCCAATTCCGCTTCGTATTGCGTCTGAAAATCGCGCCGTTTATCACGATAGCCGCGGGCTCGCAATTCGAGCGCGTCCAGCTTGGCCTTTTCCGTTTGGTATTTATTCAAGATGTCCTTGCCGGCGGGAGATTCCGGTATCGCGGCCAGCAGCACGGGCACGCGTTGCGTTCGCGCATCGGCCTTCAACTGGCCCATCAAATAAGCCAGGGTCGGATCATTCAGAGTAGAATCGAGCAAGATCGCGTCGATGTCGGAAGCCTTGAGCAAGCGACGAAGCGCGTCGCGGCCCGTTCCGACCACTACAGGTTCGGCCGCGATGTCTTCGACCGATTTAGCGACCAGGTCGCGGTAGCGGACGTCATTCATCGCTACAAGAACCTTGCGGCGAGTGCCGGCCATTGTTTCCGCCTCGAGACCGCGAGCGAGGATGTCTACAACCCGAGCGGCCGCGGCACCGGAAGGAACTCCCGGAATGCGGAGCAAACTATCAGCCGCCGCCCACTGGACGCGGCGATCTGGATAGGTCGTCGCCTTAACCAGCGACGACTCGCCGGATCGGGTCGCTTTCGTCGCCTTGATGTCGGCCACATCGCCGAGGGCCCGGACCGTGCCGAGTACGACGTTGGTACGCTTGTCCTCCATCGCCTGGTCGAGGACAGCAATGAGGAGGTCCGGATTCACCGTCGTCAGCATTTCGTGGACGGCGGGCGCCGATTCAGCCAGCGGTTTTTGCGGACCGACACGTTCGATAGTCTTGTCAACCGTCGAACTGACCAACAGAATCTGCGCCGGCACATGGGTCGGATCGATCGCCAGGGCATGGCGTGCGAACCACAAGGTACGATATTCCTCGGCTTTGCTCATCTTGAGGCCGGTCGTCGCGGCGTTCAGATCGGTCGAACCCTTGCTGGCCGCATAGTTCTTGACCTGCGCTTCCGTCACCGGCATTTCGACGAAGACGACTGTTTGCGCTGTCGGATCCCAGCGCCACAGGCCGTAGCCATCGCGGCTCATGTTCACTTTGTGGTAGTAGTAGCGCTCCGCCTCTTTCGTTAACGCTTCTTTCGCGCTCAACAAAGTGCCCGGCTTGATATCGAGAAAGGTGTAGAGTGCGTCGCTCGCCTTTTGGCGAACAGCGGCCGAACGCTCGGTATTGCCAACGAGGGGCCACAAATAGGGCACTACTTCGCGCGAGCCGCGCTTGAGAAACACATCAATCAAATCAATTTGTAAATTCGCGTCGTTCGATTCGAGGCCAGCAATGAGCGGCGGCACAACTTCGGCAGGCAGTTTGACGAGGGCCGAGTTTACGGCATTGCGATCGGTCGCCGGCCCCTCGCGCAACTCGGTGATCAGGTAGGGCACCGCCTCGGCGCCCGAGCGCCAATTCACGGAGGGCATGGGCTCGCTCCTCCTGCTCGCCGCTCAAGTTCTGAACGAAGAGGCGAATCCTTTTGGGATCGCCCAGGTATTCCTTCATCGCTCGACTGACTTCGTCGATCAACGTCTCGACGTCTTTGCGAGCCTGGACGTTCAAAGCGATCGCGTCTTTTTTCGCTTTCGCCGTGAGGCTTGGGTCGGTTTCGGAAACCCAGTTGCGGATATTGCGCAGCCGCAAAAAGGCGATCATGCCAGACTTTTCACTGTCATGGATTTTCACCAACTCTTCGTTGGTTGGCTTCTTCGCGATGAGCGCATGTAGGTGCGCCGCCGCGAGATCGAGCCGGGCGCCGAATTCGATCTCGAAATTGAGCGCGTGCCATAGCTCCGCCGGCGTCTCCGGCTTGTTGAAGTATTGGCGATAATCAGCAGGTGATTTTCTGGCATCTTGCGCGGGAGCGGCCGATGACATCAAAGCAGCGACGACAAGCAGCCCACCGACGATGCGAAACGGTTGCTGGACCATATGTTCAGCGTCTCCTGTATTAGGAGTGTGAGAAGCGGCAGTGTGTGTTCAACTTCCCAATACGTCGAGTTCCGGACGTACCAGATCTTCAAATGTCTCACGGCGGCGGACGAGCCGATGCGTCGCGCCATCGACCATGACTTCCGCGGCGCGTGGCCGGCTGTTGTAGTTGGAACTCATCGCCATGCCGTATGCGCCGGCGCTAAAAGTCGCTAGCAAATCGCCCCGGTGCATTTCGGGTAGGCGGCGATCCTTCGCAAGATAATCACTTGATTCGCAGACCGGGCCGACGACGTCTTGTTTGATCGTCCCCGGGATTTCTGCCTCATAATCTTCCGGCGGCGCGGGCACGCCGGCCGGCGGCGCCACCGGCCAGATGCGATGAAACGAATCGTACAACGTTGGACGAATGAGGTCGTTCATGGCCGCATCCTGAATCAGGAAATGCTTGCCGCCCGATTCCTTGGTGTAGATAACCCGGCTCAACAACAGACCGGCGTTGCCGACGATGAAGCGGCCCGGCTCCAACACCAGCCGACATTTCGCCTGCTTGACGACGGGCAAGATCACATCCGCGAACGCCTTAGCCGGCTGAGCTTCCTGCTTGCGGTAATGGATGCCGAAACCGCCGCCCATATTGAGCACCGAGATCGGATGCCCTTGCTTCCGCAACTCCTCGATCAGCTTGAGCCCCTTCGCGGCCCCATCCTTGTAGGGCTCCGTCTTGAGAATCGGCGAGCCGAGGTGCATATGCAAGCCAACGACGCGAACGCCAGAGTGTCCGAGTATCCCTTTGGCGACGTCGAGAATCGTGTTGATGTCCAGGCCGAACTTGACTCCTTTGACGCTCGTGTCTGTTTTGACATGCGTCTTGGGAGGCAGGTCAGGATTTACGCGAAGTGCAGCTTGGGCGGTCTTGCCCATGCTCTTTGCCACGTCGGCGAGCGTGTGCAGCTCGGCTTCACTTTCTACGTTGAAGAGAAAGACACCGTTCTCGAGTCGCCATGCGAAATTCCGCATCCGTCTTACCGACACCGGCAAAAACGATCTTTTCCCCTTTGCCACCGGCTTTGAGGGCGCGATAGAGCTCTCCGCCGCTGGTCACGTCGAACCCGGAGCCATGTTCGGCCATGAGCCGGCAAATGCCGAGGTTGCCGTTGGTCTTGATGCTGTAGCAGAGCAAAGGTTCCGCTTCCGCGAAAGCCTCCTGCAACTGTTTCAGGTGATGCAGCAATGTTGCCTTGCTATAGACGAACAAAGGCGTTCCGTAGGCTTCGGCCAGGTCGCGGAGCGGAACGTCCTCACAATGCAGTACGCGATCGCGATAGGAAAAATGATCCATGATTCCCAAGAATCCCTTGTCGCACGGTCCTAGCGCGGAGTGAGCCGATCGCGCCAGAGGGACAGTTGCCGGCCCACTTCCGTGGGCGAGGTCGAACCATAACTCTTAAACGCGGCCAGGGCGTTGGACACACCCAACACCTTGTATACCCCCGGACTGAGACCGGCGTGAACTAATTCGTACTCGGCAGGCGACAAATCTTTGAGGCGGCAGCGTCGCTGCTCACACAGCTTCACCAGCTTGCCAACCGCTTCGTGGGCCGCACGCATGGGCACACCCTGAGCAATGCAGTATTCCATGAGCGTCGTCGCGTCCAGAAAGCCATCTTCGAGCCGATTGGCGATAACCACGGTGCGAAAGCTCGTGTCGGCAATGAGGGCGGCGGCCAATTCAAGAGAGGCATCAACCGTATCGAACGCATCGAACAATGCGTGCTTGTCTTCCTGCAAATCCCGATTATAGGCCAAAGGCAGCCCCTTCACCAGCATCATCAATTGCTGTAAAGCCGCCATGACCCGCGCCGACTTGCCACGTATCAACTCAAGCACATCTGGATTCTTCTTGTGGGGCATGATGCTCGAGCCCGTGCAGAAGGCATCCGGGAGCGCGATGAAGTTGAACTCTGTCGTCGACCAGAGCACCCATTCCTCGGCCCAGCCGCTCAGGTGGAGCGCGATCACTGAAAGGTCGAAAACAAACTCGAGCAGAAAGTCTCGGTCGCTGGAGACATCGAGACTGTTCGCCGCGACCGTGTCAAAGCCGAGCTTCTGCCGGACTGAGTCACGATCTATGGGCAAAGACGTTCCCGCCAACGCCGCCGCGCCGAGCGAAAGGATATTGACGCGTTTGCGGGTATCGGCCAGCCGTTCTCGGTCGCGTTGATATTTTTCGACGAACGCAAGAAAATAATGGGCGGCAAGCACCGGCTGGGCACGTTGCATGTGCGTATAGCCCGGTAAGATCAGTTCCCGGTTCGCCTCGGCGGCGCCCAGATGCGATCGCTGCAGAGTAAGCAAGCGCCCATCGAGGTGATCGATCGCGTCGCGGATCCAGAGCTTGACGTCGGTGATTACCTGATCGTTACGGCTCCGCGCGGTATGAAGCTTGCGACCCGTGTCGCCGAGCCGTTGGATGAGGGCGCTTTCGATATGCGTATGAATGTCTTCGAGCTTTGATGAGAAAGCCATCTCACCGCGCTCAATCTCGCCGGCGATCTCATCGAGCGCCGCGACGATCTTCTCTGACTCGTCAGCCATGATGAGGCCAACTTCGGCGAGCATTTGCGCATGAGCCTGGCTGGCCCGGACGTCATGGCGATAGAGCCGACGATCGATGCTGATCGATTCGGTAAACGCTTCGACCCGGTCGTCCGTGTCACCGCTGAACCGCCCGCCCCAGGTCTTCTGACTCACGAATCAACTCCAATTTCCGTCCGAGCCTAAAGCGTAAGCGAAGAGCATTTGTATATTGGAAATACAAAATACAAATGCTCTTCGCTTACGCTTCAGGCTCGGTAATTCAAATGTGATCAGACCTTCAGCCCAAGCTCCTTGAGCTGTTTCGCGTCCACCGGCCCGGGCGCGCCGGTCATGAGGTCTCTGGCCCGCTGATTCTTCGGAAACGCGATCACATCGCGGATATTCGCCGTCCCCGCCAGGATCATCGCCCAGCGATCCAACCCGAGAGCGATACCGCCGTGGGGAGGCGCGCCATATTGCAATGCATCGAGCAAAAACCCGAAGCGTGCCTTGGCCTGTTCTTCGTCCATGCCGAGCATGGCGAACAGCCGCGACTGCACGGTCCGATCGTGAATACGAATGCTGCCGCCGCCGACTTCGTAACCATTGCATACAAGGTCGTAGGCCTTGGCGCGAACGGTGGCGGGATCACTCTCTAGCTTCGCCAAGTCCTCATCCATCGGAGCGGTAAACGGGTGATGGTTGGCGGCCCAGCGCTTCTCTTCCTCGTCCCAAATAAAGGATGGAAAGTCGAGAACCCAGGCGAGCTTGAAATCTTTCCGCATCGGATCGACCAGCCCTAGTTTCGTGGCCAGTGTCGTGCGCAGTGTGCCCAATGACTGACAAACGACATCTTCTTTGTCCGCGACAAACAACAGCAGGTCGCCATTCTCCGCTGTCATCCGCTGCCTCAGAGCCTGCTGAGAGGCCGCCGGCAAAAACTTCTCGATCGGGCTGGTAAACTTCTCGCCTTCGACCTTGATCCACACTAAGCCCTTGGCCTTGAGCTGCTTAACGAGGTCGGTAAGCTCATCGAGCCCCTTGCGCGAGAACTTGGCGGCAGCCCCCTTCGCATTGATGCCACGCACCTTGCCGCCATTGGCAACCGCATCCCTGAAGACGGTGAACTCCGTCTGATCGGCCAGGTCGCCGACGTCAACGATCTCCAACCCATAACGCAGATCCGGTTTGTCGCTGCCGTAGCGGCTCATTGCCTCCTCATATTTCAAGCGCGGCAACGGCGTTTCGATCGTCATGTTTAGACAGCGTTTGAAGATCTCAACCGCCAAACCTTCCATCAAGGTCAACACGTCGTCGCGCTCGACATAGGACATTTCGACGTCCAGCTGCGTGAACTCCGGCTGGCGGTCGGCGCAAATCCTCGTCGCGCAGGCAACGCGCGATTTGGAAATACTTGTCGTAGCCTGCCACCATCAAAAGTTGCTTGTACAGTTGCGGCGACTGGGGCAGCGCATAAAACATCCCTTCCCACACGCGACTCGGCACCAAGTAATCCCGCGCCTTCCGGCGAGCTGCGGCCGAGGAGCGGCGTCTCCAGCTCGAGGAAGCCCTTTTCATCGAGGTAATCGCGTATGACTTTGTTGAGCCGATGCCGTAATTCGAGAGTGCGCTGCAACGAAGGCCGGCGCAGGTCGAGGTAGCGATATTGCAGCCGTAAATCCTCGTTGGCGATTTCCTCGCCTGGGAACTCCGTTACCTCGAAAGGCGGCGTCGGGCATTTGTTGAGAATCTTGAGCGACTTGGCTTCGAGTTCGACCGCTCCCGTCGGCAGATTTGCGTTATGCTTGCCCGGCAATCGTTCGCGCACGCGTCCGGTCACGGATAACACCCACTCACGACCCACCATCGCCGCCTGCTTGAACAGCTCCGCCGCATCGGCCTCGAACACGACTTGCGTCACCCCATAACGGTCGCGCAGATCGACGAAGATTTGCTGGCTGTAGCCGCGCACGGTATTGACCCAACCATTGAGGGTCACCGTCTCGCCGTTATGAGCTTCGCACAACGCGCCGCAAGTATGTGTCCGCTGCCACTCCGCCATGAGTATCTTCCTTGTCCTTCGCTGTTCGTCGTGGGGTATCAACGGAAATTATACAGAAGGGGCTGTGGAGATGACACGCGGCGGGCGGAGTTGGTTCGGCGAACAACCTAATGTTTAGCCGCGAGCTGATGGGCGAGCGCTGTGCGATAGCGCTGTCGCGCAGCGCTCGCCTATCGGCTCGCGGCTAAACATTGCCGTGTAACTTACGCCTCATCAACCTCGTTGAACTCGAGATAATGCAGATGGCGATACAGCCGATTCGTTGCGAGCAATTCTTTGTGCTCGCCCGTGGCGACCACGCGGCCCTTGCTTAGCAGGAATATCTGGTTACACGAACGTAGCGTCGAAATGCGATGGGGCAGGAAGATGACCGTTCGGCCGGGCAGCAATCGGCTTAGGGTGTCGTCCAGCATGTCTTTTGTTTCTTCGTCCAAGGCGATGTTGGGCTCTTCTATGATGAGAATGGTCGGATTCCGCAGGATGACGCGCGCCAGAGCGATGCGGAATTGCTCGCCGATTGTCAGCGAATGACCCTGCTCGCCGATGATGGTGTCGTAGCCTTTGGGCAGCTTTTGAATGAATTGATGGGCACGCGCCATCTTGGCGGCGGCGATGACGTCTTGCGGCGAAAAGACTTTGTCGCCGCAGCCGATGTTGTTCACCACTGAGTCATGGAAGACGAGGTTATTCTGCAAAATCGTGGCGATTTGCAAGCGCAGGGAATCGAGCGTCACGAGCCGAAGATTGTTGTCATCGATTCGGATCTCGCCGGCGCTGGGGTCGAGCAGGCGCGGAAGCAGATATACGAGAGCGTGTTTTTCCAGTTCGTCGGCCCCGATGATGCCAACGCGCTGGCCGGCTTTGATCGTCAGCGACACTTCTTCGAGCAGCATCCGGCCGGTGCCTGGCTCGCGCAGACTGACATTGTCGAATTCAATTTGCGATGTGAGCGGATTAAGAAACTCGGCTCCGACAACTTGGGCCACGTCGCCGCGGCGTTCGAGGAAGCGGAAGAATTGAAGCGCCGAGTCCCTACCACGGCGGATAAACTTGCGGGCTTCGAGCCAAGTTTGAAGTGGTGAATAAAGCCCCAAAACAGCTACCGCAAGGACGAAGACTCGCGAGACGTTGAGACCCGTCAACAAAATGATTATGCCGGCCACGCCTAAGAGCACGATCAGACAAATTAAGCCCAGAAGCAACAACAGGGGCTGATAAAACGCCTCGCTGCGATAGCGCTCGAGCTGGACCTTTGAGAATGCCGACAGCTGGCGCTCGACACGGGTGCGATTGAACTCCTCCATCAGGTAGCATTTGACGAGACGCATCAGGTTGAGACTCTCGCGCATCACGGTCAGATGCTCGCCGGCGAGATTCGTTCCTTCCCGAATTTGCCGGCGATAATACGCAGCTGCCTGGCTGCCGAGCGTCCAGACGAGTAGCGTCGCCAAGAGAAAGGCCAGCGCCAACGGTAGGTTCACCACGCAGCAGAAAATCAGAATGAGGAGGGTCTTGATCGGCATCCGATAGGTCACGGTGAGCCGATGATAAAATGCGTCGTGAACGGCCTCAATATGCCGGGTAAATACGCTGATCGCCTCACTTGGTCCGAGGCGCGAAAGGCTAGGGAGCCGAGACGGTAGGAATGTATGTAAATCTGCCGCCGCATGCGCGTGGAGGCTTCGATTGCCGCCTGGGCGGCCGACACGCGGAGTAGGTAATGAAGCGTTACGAGCACCGTCGCCAAAATCAGGCCCAGGAACGCTAGAAGGGCTAGCATCGAGGCGAAATTCAAGCCAAGGTCGCCGGACGTAGCCCAGCCGATCCAACGGCTGATCCAAGAATGGAATTCCTCGCGCTGCTGCTCGGCGGTCGCGTCAGTAAAGAAAGGTCTTGGGCAGGCGGTTGCGCCACACCATCAAGTCGGCGAAGATCCACAGCAGGCCGAGCAGACCGACATAGACAAAGCCCGTCAGCGCACCGCAAATGTAGGCGAGCCACTTCGCGACCGGGCTGAAGTTGAGATAGGAGCAAGCTTTGGCAAAGGCTGCGTTTTCGGCTTGACGATCCACGGCGCTCCTTAGCGAAACATCAACACACGCACGCGACGGCTGATCGTTTTGACGCTGATAACATCATATGTAGGTTGACGGCGATGCGAAGAGGAAGGCTGTTGTGGCGGCACGTTTTCAACGTGCCGATTTGTCCTATGCTGGAGTTAACCTGTTTTCGACGTGCTCGTCTGCCGCGCTGCCGTCCTCCGGCACGTTGAAAACGTGCCGCCACGACTTTGCGACCGTTCCTTAGAATTTCCACTCGACACCAAAATTGACGCCCTGCGCCCAAAAATCGCTGCTCTTGAAGAGTACCGCGGGGTGATATTGGCCGGTCGCCGGCAAGCCGAAATTTAGGCGCGGTACATTGGCGACATCGATTACGCGATCGATTTGATCGCCCGGGCGAACGACGTCGCTCCAATACAAGAAATTATAACCGACGAAAACCTTCCAATTCGGGTTGAGGTGGTACGCAATCGCGAGGTCAAGCTCGGGGACGAAGCTGAAGCGGTCGCGGTTGAATTGGCCTATATTGCCAGGATACCCCGTGGCGGCGTTGGCCGGTGCTGTATAGAGGCCGCCGAGCGAAGCCTGGGAAGCGCCGGTGGCCCGGTCAACGACGACCTGTACTCCAGAGATATTGACCTGCTGATGCGTGTCGCCGAGTCCTAACTTAAACTTGCCATCCAGACTCCAGCTGCCCCAGTTTCGCTCGGTCGCGACACCGATCTGAGCTCCGTAAAATTGGTTTTGCGTCGTGAAACGATCAAATGAAGAGATATTGTCGCCGCTAAATGTAGGATCAGCTGACATTGGGTTGCCCATGATGTTCTCGTTGATCGTGAGGCCTTCCTTCAGGTTCAGATAACGAAATCCGGCGAATACGTCGGTCCGGCCCGAGCAGTCACAACAAAGATTGCATTTCTCGTTTACTTCGAGTCCCCAGAAGTTACTGGGGGCGCTCGATGAGACGTTTCCCGTCGAAATGCCGGGCGAGGCGACGATCTCGGCGAATTCGCGCCCAAGGTTCACGTTATAAAACGGCCTTGTGATAACGGGATACTGCGTCGAATTCGCGGCGAACGACGACGAACGATTGCCAAGCACGAAGCCGCTGAACTCCAGGCCTTCGTCATGGTCGGACTCGTGGTCGTCGGCGTCGTACCAGAAGCCGGCGGTCAGCCGGAAGCCCGAGCGAAGATCGCCGTTGATTCCTGTTCCACCGTAAAGAACCTTGGTGTCTGGTTGGTCCAAAAAGCCGGCACGGAGAAGCGTGACCGGCTTCCCGTTGACGTCGATCGTCTCGACGTTCGCGGGATTGCCCGTCGTAAACAAAGGCGGAATATGCTCGCTCTTTGTTGACCAGAACAGATATTCGGGTTTGACCCAGAATCGGGAACTATTCGCGCCGTTGACGTCTTTGAACTCGACGACTCCGTCCGTGATGTCCGGCGGAGCGTAGACGCAATAGGGAGCGCCCGGCTGTAGCGGAACGGGAGCGCCAACGGTCGCCGGCGCGACTTTCGTCGGCATCGATAAAGTCGCCGGCGCATCCTTCTTGCTATCCGAAGGAGGCTCGGCTTTTGATGAGGACGAATCGTCCGGGAGCGGCGGAATCACCGCGCGGGGAGCCGCAAGCGGCTCGGCCTCGGCTTGATGAGCTACCGCGATGATGCGCTCGGCGGCGAAATCGGTTTGATCAGGCGCGACAGGGCTCGGTGCGGTACCGCGGGCAATCGGTTCGCCAGGATTCGACGAGGCCGCGATAGGGCGGCCGATCGAGACGACACGCCCAGGCATCGGCGTCGTTCGGCCGGCGGCATCGGCGTTGTCCGACGGCCGAGCTACGGAGCGCCAAGCACCATCTTGGGCAATCAATGGCGAGCCCCAACCGAAGAGGGATAGGGCGAAACAACCGATCCCAAGGCTCTTGTACATGAGGCCACTCTCCCGCGACACAGAGTGGAGACTCTTAACGAAAGAACACGAGCGCCCTGCTGCAATCGTCTCCACCAGAGAATGTCGGCAATTTGATACGACGAAAAGAAACGAAACAGTCGGCAAAGACGTTTCAGACGGCTGAAAATGCCTTTGAAGGTGAAAATCGGGGCCAGAATTGGAGGATGGGGGAAATGGTAAAAGAGTGAATCACTGCGACTGCACTTTTTTTCCAGCGCACTTCATGCTATCAGGAAACTCAATCGAAGCAAAAAGTAGCACTGCCACCCGTTCCGCGTAGCCAATCGCTACACGGCACGGAAACGGATTTGTAATACGGGAACAAGGAGTTGAGAGAATGGCTGCATTACGACTGAAACGCGGCCGTGCCCTGCTGGCTTGGCTCATCGTTCTCGGCAGCGTCGGCACCTGTCGGGCGGACGTGCTCACTCAGGCCTTCGTCGATCGCCTGGCGACGCCTGGGCGTGGCCTGACTGTGGGGGTCGATCCGGCTCAGGATCAAATGACGTGCGTTCAAGCCGGAACTGCGGCTTTTGAATTTGCGGAAGTCGAAGAGCCTCGATCTGGGAATTACCTGGGAATGATGGCTTTGGCCTTAGTCATACCACCTGTTTTGAATCCCGTGGAAGTGACACCGTTTATCAAGCCGGTGGTGCCGACGCCCAAGCCATCCACCGACACGGCTCACATTCAAAGCCTGGATGCGCCCGGCCCTAAGACAGATGGAACCCCTCCAGCCGACGCCCCGGAGCCAGCGAGCTTGATACTGGGTTTGTTGGGCTGTGGAGTTGGGGGCGTGGTTACGGCCGTCAAGCGACGCCGTCAGGCGCGTGAAAATGGGTGAGGTCTGAATTTATCTAGCCGCCGGCTTGCCGGCGGTCTTTGAACACGCCGGCAAGCCGGCGACTAGATAAAGACGAATTACGGTCTCGTATATCCCTGTGATTGCGACGCGCCGGCTGGTGCTGCTGGCTTGCCCGGTTGACGCTGGCCGGCTGGCTGGTTCAAGCGTGGATAGCCCGCCCCAAAATAAGCTCCCGTATTGCCAAAGGCCGTACCGTGGCCGGTTGACGCCAACGGTCGGTAGAGATCGACATCGTCACCCGTATTGCCAAACTCGCCGCCAGTCGCCCGCCGCGCTTCTATATCTCTGATCTCCGTTTGCGTTTGGGCGAAGTTTGCCCGCCGATCGAATTCTGTCTGCGTTCCCAGGAAATACCGCACCGATGGGTCAACGGTGGCACCCGCGCCATTAGTCCCGCCAACGCCTGGAGCGAGGTAGAGATACGGGCTTAATTGCGGTCGGTAAAGAGGGCCGTAGCTCGGCGGATAGCGACCCGGCGCCTGAGCCGAGGCTACGTTGGCGCCGCCGAGCGTTGCGAGAAACGCGATCAGAGTTGGCAGGATTCGCTGTTTCATCGGTGGCTACTCCAGAGAAAGCGGTCTTCGAGTCCGTGGCCGGGGTCGGTACTCCGACCCCGGTTGGGCCCGAGCAGTTTCCGAGAACCGGGGTCGAAGTACCGACCCCGGCCACGGACTCTTCATTGTCAGGTTTACCGAGACGTCCGTCCCGAGATCGAATTTACCGTACTGCTGCCTAGCAGGGTAATGCCCAAAATCCGTTCGAGAGGGGCAAATCGCTTGGCCAGGATGCCATCCGCTTTGAGCCACGGGTCGGAGCCGACATAGATCCGGTCGTTGGGGAATAGCTGATAATTACAGCTCGCCGATCCATGGGTCATGCTCCGGTAGTCGATGTTGACGACGAGCGGATGATTGGGGTCCGTCGTCGGCCGTGCCAGGAACACCTTTTTCTGCGACGCCACGACCGGAAGGCCTTGAATGTAGGCTAGCGCATCGAGCACCGTTTCGTTGCCAGTCACGGGCACTTTGTAAATCATTTCACCCCAGCCAGCGCCGCTCGTGATGATGTAATACCACTTGCTATTATAGCCGATCACATCGACGCGCACTTCCTCCTTGATCTGGTCCAGGGTGAACTCCTTCGGCTTGCCGGCGAGGACGGGAACGCCGTCTTTCATCTTGACCGTGCCGTCGGCATTCTTTTCTGTGTCGCGGTAGGTGCGAGCCCCGGTAACCAGCAGTTGGCGAGCCACTTGGTCTTTCACGTCGGCCAGCGTCATGCCAGCAACAAAAACTTGACCATAAATACCGAGGTCAACCGTGCCATCAGGGCGAACAAGGTGAGGCCCTTCGAGCGGCTGCACGCGATATTTGTTCGAGCCCAGCACGGCGGCGCTGGCTTGGATAAGCAATATATCCGGCGGCTCCACAACATAAGGCGGCAACGCCTGTTTCGCGCCTTCACGCGGCAGGCCGTGCGGACCATACGCTGGCCCACTGGCGATCGGAATTACCGGAACCGAAGGAGGCGCGGAAATCGGAGTTGGATTTGGAGCCGTCACTAGGGGCGCCGGCATGTGCAACTGCGGAGGCTCGTCTATTGTCGGCGGGCGCGTGCTCGGTGCCGTTGTGGTGGTTGGTAGTACAAGCTCGGCCGGAGGCGCTCGATCCCGGCGTCACTTCGGTTCCCGCGACCTGATTCAGCGCACCGCGCGGCGGCAGTAGCATTCCCGGACCATTGCCGTCATTGTCGAAATGGTCTGCGAAGCGCCACGAACTGGCCTGGACGCTTGTGTTATCTTGTTCCGAGGAAACCGACCGCGCCCCGGCCACAGGCGCTAACGAGACCAAGGCAGGCGGCGCATCCGCCGCGGCGACCGGCGACATCGCGGCCGATCGAGGCAAGCCCATCGCGACCGGAGGTGGTGCCAAGCCGTCATTTTGCAATGACCGGGTTTGGCATCCGGCCACCAGACCTAAGGCCAGCAGGCCTCCCATCCCGGCGAGGAGCAGTTCGCGGCTTCTGAGAGGCATATCCCTTACCTCAGCTCTTTGTTGGTCGCGGCCGACGACGGCGGCGCATGGTCAGCGGAGCAAAGCAATCGATCGGGCACGGTCAAACCTTGATTGGTACGGGATTCAACGAAGTCCCATCCCTCGGTTCTATCGGCCGCGCCGCGATCTTTATCTGAGTCCGACTCCCACTATGTTCAGTTAACAGGCTCTGTGCGAGCCTAGGATCGGCAAGATTTGCCGCGCTTGCGTACATTGCCTCATTTCCCTTTATCGGTCACCTTGCGAATGTGTTCGACCTCTTTCATCGAATAAGGTGCGCCGTCCGGCCGAAAAATGTCGTGAAACCAGACCTCCGGCTCCTTGGTCGCCGGCTTTTGCCAGGTGTCCCAGGCGTAGATAGTGTTGGTCTTACCCGCGACAAAGCCCCAGCAATAGGCGGCGACCTTTTCTTCTTTGAGGGTTGCGAGAATTGCCTCGAAGGTGCTGCCCTGCGGCCTGGCCATGAATTCCGTACATAGGATCGGGCGATCGTAGCGTTTCAGATTATTTATGCAGCGTTTCATACCGTCGAGCCGGTCGTAGCAATGAAACGATATGACGTCTGATTGCTCGAGCTGAACTCGCTCCGTCGGGGATAGCTTTGCCGCGTCGGGCCAATTGCCAATCCAAACGCCGGAGGTGATGGGCTGCGTAGGCGCCGACTCGCGAGCCCAAACAAAAGCGTGTATAAGGAGTTCTAATGTGTGTTTTTGTTTACCCTTCGGCTCCTGTTTGAGATTGCCGGGGCCATAGCTGTTGCCATTATCGTTGTCCGGCTCGTTCCATAGGTCCCAGACTTGAACGCGGCGATCGTTTTTGAATCTACCGATTACGCTGCGCACGTAGCCTTCGAGGACCTTGTGCCGATCGGCGTTTAATAAATCGTCGGCTCCGGGGCTCTGAACCCAACCGGAGTTGTGTAAGCCAGGCTTCGGCGCGCGTTGTTTGCCAAGTTTGGGATGCGGGTCCCAGCAGCTATCGAAAAGGACGAACATGACGCCAATTTTGTGCTTTTCAGCGAGGGAGAGAAACTCGTCCATTCGTTTCAAGAAGTCGTCTTTGTCTTGCTCCCAAACCAGGTGATGCAGGAAGACGCGCACGCTCGTGAAGCCAAGGCATTCGGCCCAGCCCAGCTCGCGGTCGATGGTCTTTGGATCGAAGGAGTCGGACTGCCACATCTCCAACTGATTGATCGCCGAGCTGGGGATGAAGTTACAGCCGACCAGCCAGGGTTGTTTCTTGTACCAGGCGTTGGCTGTTTCCGTGGACCAACGTTCCCGCGCCATGACGTTGCCGTCGGATAGCGCTAGAGAGAGTACGATGAGGGAAGTGACGAAAATGCGAGAGTGAGTCATGGGAGAGAGCCTCCGGCTAAGAAATCATTGAGGGGAGAGACAATGATTAGATAGGCCGGAAATAGGAGAGAGGCGAGAGAGATGAGTGTTGGGGTCATCGAAAACCGAGCCTGAAGCGTAAGCGAAGGGGCATTACACCGATGTAGTGCCCCTTCGCTTACGCTTCAGGTTCGCTAATACAAATGCCCCTTCGCTTACGCTTCAGGCTCGGCAATGTTCGCCTTATTGATGACATTTACTGGATGACGATCAATAAACGAGGCATTATGGGACAAGCTCTAAATCGGGTTCGCCATCGCTTCCGCCGTTTCCGGCTTCCCTGGCTCGCCAGGCACCTCGACGGCTTCGTCACCGAGCGTGTCTTCAACGTAAAGCATCTTAACGAGCACCAAAATAGCTAATGTCAGAGGCGCCGCAATAATTAATCCTAATATCCCGAACAATTGTCCGAGCAGGAGCTGGGACACGAGCCCGAGAGCCGGAGGCAGCAACACTGCGCGGCGCTGCAGCAAAGGAAGCAATAAATAGGCCTCCAACATGTGGATGCCCAAGTAAAGCACCAACGTCGAACAGAGGTGCCAGGGCCCGACCAGAAAGGCGATCAAAGCGGACGGCACGACCGAAATCCAAGGGCCAACATAGGGGATCAACTCGAGTAAGCCGGCCATCAAGCCAAGCACCAAGGCCTCCGGCACGCCAATCAGCCATAGTCCGCCGGCTGTGATCGAGCCGACAATCAGCATGAGCAATCCTTGCACGACAACCCACCGGCGCAGGTTGTATTCGAGAGCAGCAACGGTTTCTTCCACGCGCTTCCGTTGAAAATATGGGACCATATGGGCCAATCCCTCGCGGTAGATCGAGGGTTCCGCTGCCCCAAATATGCCCACGAATAACACGACGATCACGGCAATGGACGTCTCGGCGAAAGCGGACAGGAAGCCGGTGACTCGCGGTAAATCCGCCGACTTGGCCAGGGCCTCGCTGGGTTTAGGCATCTGGTCTAACATGCGGTCAATAAATGGAAATTGGGCTAAGTTGCTTCGCACCTGGTCGAGCGCTGCGGGAATCTTATTTGACAATTCGCTGGCCTGAGAAGTTAGGCGGTTGAAGAGCAGCCAACCCAGGCCGCCGATTAGGCCAAAAAGGGCGATGGTCACGATGCTCAAAGCCACGCTATGTGGAATGTGCGCGAACTTGGCCAAAGATTCACTGAGCATGGTCAGGAATAGCGCGAGAAGTACACCGGCGAAACCGACCAGCAGTACACTCGCGCCGCGCACGCATAAATAGGCGAGCCCCACAATCAGTACAGCCACTAGGCAAACGACAACCGTCCGTCGGGCGAGACCCTCGAGCCCGCCGCCGGCAGGGGTGCCGGGGTCTGGTATCGTTATTGGAGCGAGCCGATTCTTGGTCCCATTCATCGCGCTCATGGTGTGATCTCCGACACAGAGGAGTTTTTTATTCGAGATACCGCGGCCTTGGATCTCTTCGGAGATCTGCTTGTCGAAAAGAAGGAGACAAGCATGGTCCGCGCCAGCGAAGAACGCAATTGTCGTGCCGCCTTTTTCGTGCAAAGTGTTGTCGGTTAGAAGTAGCTGGCGAAAGACCTGGCGTCGTTCCCTTAGAGAGGAAACCATCTTCGCTGGTATGCAATTTGCATTTCCTCGCGTAGTGTTGGTTGACCTCAAAAGAACATTCAAACACGCGCTCTTTTTAGGGGAGAAATGCCATGGCGCTCATGAGTAAGACATCGTCCGCGGCTCGTCTGTCGATCATCTACATTACAATCGGAACGCTCGTGATGGTGTGGAGCAGCATTTATTTCATTTGGCTGCGAAACCATAACGATCCAAGCCTGGAATCGAGATTTTATTGGTGCTACGGCTTCTTGCTGAGCGGCCTGACAGTTACCGTGATCGGTGCCCTATTAGGTCCGATCGGCATGGCTGTGCGCCCGGCTGAAGTGGCCGTTCACGGAAGTGGTACGCCAGCGCCGACATCGATACCCGTGGTCCAAGCTCCCATGAGCAGTTCGGCCGCTCCGGCGGCGCCTGCCACGCCGCAGCCGATGGCGCAGGTCGTGCCCGTCTCCCCACCGACGAATACCGCGTCACTAGTAACGCAAGCACGTTAATTCGCCCCTTCAGGGCGAAATTCACACAATTCGCACTCTTACCACGGGTTGGGCTACGCCCGCCTGACGGCGGGCTTCGCTTCACCCGTGGCTACCGTCTCTCGCCCCTGCCGGGGCGAACACCCAATTCGATTACTAAAGGTGATCCATAAGGGAACGGAGGACCAACCGCAGCGACGCCTCGAAGTGTGATTTATAGACTGGTTAATCGCAGAGGAAGCGGCGTTAGCAGCATCAGGAAATGCGATTCTCAGCGCTGAAAATGATTGCTCACATCCGTCGTAGTGCAGCTGGCGAGCCCAGCAGACGAAGGCAAGAAGCAATCAAATAGCGGTTGCGTCCATCGTCACTTCCGTCTATACAACTCGCTTTCTAGAACTGCTCTGTCAATACGTGCGTCTGGAACGTTGAGGTAGACGGACACTTTATCTGTTTGGCCGTTTCCAAATGGACTCGGCCGGTCAGGACGCGGGAGTTCTGTGTGTGCGTCGGCGCATTGCAATCTATTACTTGAGGCGCGGCGCTGGTTTTCGCGTCGCGAAACGCTATGTGTGTGAATGAACGTAAGCCCTTATACACACAGAAGATTCAGTTTTCGGGATTCGTTCGGTGGGGTGTATGGGGGGGTGAATGAAACGAATTTTTGTCGCTACCTTCCCCTCACACCTATTGAACCAGGCCGAATGCGCCTCAGCAGAGGTGCAACAGAAAGTGCGGGCCCGACAGCAAGCTGGCGCGACAGAGCGGCACGGAGCAAACAGCCGGTTCAGTCATATAACGCGCTTGGTTCGCGCACTTTTTGATAATCAGTCGCGCCCGAGGAGCCTTCACATGCGCAGACTTTGTATTCGCCTCGCTGCCATTCTCGCTCTTGCCGTCGATCTCTTCGGGGTTTCAGCGTATTCCCAAGAACCAATGCCCGTGGCCGGCATCGTTGAAAGTCCACCTTTCACTCCGTCCTCAGCGACGATAGCTACGGACACGCCATCTTCCGGATTTTGGTTTTCCGGCGAATATCTGCTGCTTCACCCGCAACGCGGCGGCCAGAATGTCGGCATCGCCGCCCCGAATTACGCTGGATTATCCCAGGGCGCCGTTGAATCATTGCACTGGGGCGACACGAGCGGAGTGCGCGGCGGCGTTGGCTACACTCTTCCGGGCACGGATTGGGACGTCGGCCTTTTCGCGACTTACTTTGACGCGCGAAATCATCAGACCCTCACGCCGGCGAGCGGTGGTTTCATCCTGGACACGCGGTCGCATTGGGGCGGCTATGAACTCGTGGATTCGGTAGATGGCACGACAGGACTTAACTATCTCCTCATCGATCTAGCGCTGGGCAAAACGCTACGAATTGGTGAATCTGTCGATCTGCGTCTTTTCGGCGGAGCGCGGTTTGCCCAAATCGATCAGACGCTGAAGACCATCTACACTGGCGGAACACTCGGTTCGAACCTCGACAACGTCAGTTGCCCGGACACATTTCAAGGCGGCGGTCTGACCACCGGATGTGAAGGCAATTGGAAGCTTTATCAAAATTGGGGCCTCTACGGCAAAGCTCGCCTGTCACTTCTCGTCGGTCAATTTCGGACGCAGCTACAGGAAACGATCGGTCAGCGCGAGAGCTATCCAACCATCGACGAGAGCTTCGACAGGGTCATTCCCTGCAGCGAATTGGGGGCGGGCGTGAGCTATCACGGCGAGCACTTTTTCGTGAGCGCCGGCTACGATTTCGTGACCTGGTTCAACATGGTCAATAACGTTGAATATCTCGATAGTGTCATTCCAAACCATACGACGCATCGGCAAGGCGACTTGACTCTCGATGCGCTATCATTGAAGCTCGGTTTCAATTTTTGAAGGGCCTGCAAACCACCCTGCAGCCGCGTCCGTTAGCGTACAAAGCTGCTGTCAGGCGACCGCCATCGCGCCGTTGCCCCTTCGCCTCCGCTTCGTATAGACTAATCAAAGTAATATCTTTTCATGTACCGAATCCTGCAAAACTACCCGTCTGATTGAGGCGGGAGGACGGGAGCCTCGACAGTGGACTTCCTGAGCAAGCTCTTCGACGCGTCGGATTTTCCCGCGCGCTGGGTTTGTGGCGCGGGCTGGCAAGAGTCTCCTTGGCTGGGCTGGTTGCACATTCTGTCCGACCTCGGCATCTGGTCGGCTTATCTGGCGATTCCATGCGTTCTTGCTTTTTTCGCGTTTCGCCGTAAGGATCTGCCATTTCGCTCGATATTCCTTCTTTTCGTGGCGTTTATCCTCGCTTGCGGGACCACGCATTTGATGGAAGCGCTGATCTTTTGGTGGCCGGCCTATCGGTTGGCGGGCCTGCTGAAGCTGGCGACGGCCATCATCTCGTGGGCCACGGTAATTGCATTAGTGCCGATCGTTCCCCAAGTTCTCCGGCTCCGTAACCCTCATGAACTCGAACGCGAAATAGCGGCGCGAATCCAGGCCCAGTCGGACTTAAACCGGATCAACGAAGAACTTGCGAGACAAGTCGAAAGCCTAAAGTCTAGCGAGGAACGCTTTCGCCTGCTGGTGGAAGGCACGAAAGATCACGCGATATTTCTGCTCGATCCCAATGGTCACGTCGCTACCTGGAATCTGGGGGCGGAACGGATTAAGGGATATCGAGCGGAGGAAATCATCGGCCAGCATTTCTCACGATTCTATTCGAGCCCGGATGTCGACGCTGGTAAACCCGAACATGAGCTTCGAACGGCCACCATTGAAGGCCGTGCCGAGGATGAAGGCTGGCGCGTCCGCAAGGATGGCACGCAATTTTGGGCCAGCGTCATTATCACGCCGCTACGCGATGCGGATGGCAACCTGCGCGGCTTTTCCAAAGTCACGCGCGACATAACCGAACGTCGACACGCTGAGGAAAACGTGCGCCGATTGCTTCGTGAAGAGGAAGCCCGCCGCGCGGCCGAAGGCTTCGCGGAAGTGATTCGGGAACAAGCCGAAATGCTGCGAGTGACGCTTGCGAGCATCGGCGATGGCGTCATCGCCACCGATGCGCAAAAACGTGTGACGTTTGTCAACCCCGTGGCCCAAACTTTGACAGGCTGGACCGAGGATGAGGCGAAGGGGAAGACGCTGGATGACGTCTTCAAAATCGTTGACGAAAAAACGCGAAAAGCCGCGGTCAACCCTGTCGCCCGCGCACTTCAAGAAGGTCATGTCATAAGTCCGACTAATGCGACGATACTGATTGCCAAGGATGGCACGGAACGGCCGCTGGATGATAGCGCGGCGCCGATTCGCGATGACATCGGAAACGTCGCCGGTGCCGTATTAACCTTTAGAGATGTGACGCAGCGACGCCAAGGCGACGCAGCCATCGCCGAGCGCGTTCGCTTATCGGCGCTGAGTGCCGAGGTCGGAACTGCTTTGACGCAGGGCGACACAATCCGAGAAACGTTACAGCGATGTACCGAAGCGGTCGTAAAGAATCTCAACGGAGAGATCGGCGGCATATGGACCTTCAACGCGGCCGAAAACGTGTTAGAGCTTCAGGCGACGCAGGGCTCGCGGCGGACAGTTCTGGCCCGCATGACCGGGTCCCGTTAGGTATGTTCAAGATCGGACAGATCGCGGAACAGAGAAAGCCCTTTTTGACCAACTCCGTCATCGGCGACGATCAATTTCCAGAGCAGCAGTTGGCGGCTCGTGAGGGCATCACTGCATTTGCCGGCTATCCAATGGTCGTCGAGAACCATCTCGTCGGCGTGATGGGCATGTTCGCGCGGCAGCCGCTCGCTCAGGACACGTTGGACGCGATGGCGTCTGTAGCTAGCGAAGTCGCGCTAGGCGTGGTAAGGAAACGCGCCGAGCAGCAAGTCACCAAACTATTGGAAAGCGAGCGGCAGCGATCAGAGCGCCTACGACAGGTCGCCGCCGCATCCTTGACGATTAACTCCGCTACCTCGCCATCTAGCGTCGTCGACGTGATCCGCGAAGAGGCACGGCGTATTATCGGTGCCCGGCACTCCGAAGTAAACCTATTCGATGGCACGTACAACGCCCCGGCAGGCGCGCTGATAGCACCGCTAATTGCTCGGTCCGGAAAGCCCTGGGGTCATATTCACCTTACTGGTAAGGCCGGGGGGAAATTCTCCGACGATGACGAGGCGATCCTTACGCAGCTGGCGCATATGGCAGCGGTTGCGTACGACAATGCTCGCCTCTACGAAGAGCTACGTGAAAGCGACCGGCGCAAGGATGAATTCCTCGCCACATTGGCTCATGAACTGCGTAACCCTCTGGCGCCGATCCGCAACTCGCTCCAAGTCATGAGGCTCGTTGGCGACGACCGCAAGACGCTGGACGACTGTCGCGAGATGATCGAGCGGCAGCTAAAACAGATGATCCGGCTCGTCGATGATCTCCTTGATTTATCCCGAATTAGTCGGGGCAAAATGCAAATTTGTCTGGAGCAGGTCGAGCTCGCGGATGTAATCCAAAGCGCACTCGAAACGAGCGCGGCGCTGATCGAGGCATCGGGTCACGAGCTCACTATTAACTTGCCTTCTGAGCCAATACTTCTTCAGGGAGACCCGACGCGACTGGCTCAGGTATTGCTCAATCTCTTGAATAACTCCGCGAAATATACGGAAAAAGGCGGTCATATTTGGCTCACCGCGGAACGTGACGGAACCGACGTTTGTGTGACCGTCCGTGATAATGGGATAGGCATTCCGGCTGAAATGCTGCCACGCGTCTTTGAAATGTTCACGCAAGTCGACAATTCGCTCGAACGTGCTCAGGGCGGGTTGGGCATAGGGCTGACTCTCGTGAAGCGCATTGTGGAAATGCATCGTGGAACGATCGAGGCCCGAAGCGAAGGAAGAAACCAAGGTAGCTCATTTATTGTCCGTTTGCCGCTCGCCACGGTGCCTGCAACTGGTCATTCAGCTCCTTCGACAAACGGGACGGGGTCCCAGGTCGTTAAGAGCGACCGGCGTATTCTGGTTGTGGATGACAACAGGGACTCGCTCGAAAGCTTGTCGACGCTCCTGAGGATGCTCGGCAACGAGGTGCGAACCGCGCCCGACGGGTTAAAGGCCGTCGAGGTTGCCGCGGAGTTCGTGCCCGAGGTCGTTCTTCTTGATTTAGGCTTGCCGCGGTTGAATGGGTTCGATGCCGCTCGCCGAATCAGGGAACTACCGTGTGGCAAGGACATGTACATTATCGCTCTGACTGGTTGGGGCCAGGCGGAAGACCGACGCCGGTCGCGCGAGGCTGGGTTCAATCTCCATCTCGTAAAGCCAGTCGACCCTACCGCACTAGAAGAACTCCTGGCCGGCCTCGGGCAGTATGCAACCAATAGAATCTGAATAATTGCAAAAATAAAAAGCCAGCCGGGAGCGCTGAAAACGGACCAAAGAGGACGGGCGCGGAAAAGCAAGCTCGTACAGCAGCCGACGGGTTCCATCCTCTTGTCCGAAGCCTGAAGTCCGGCTGGAGTGTTTCTTCCTGTATTTTGGAGATGTTCGCCAATGGCTGACCAGAGCAAGCCTAGCCAAACTTTGCGGGAAAACATCGACGAGCAATATGGGCTCCTCATGGAGAACGTCAAGGACTTCGCGATCTTTTTGCTGGACACGGACGGCAAGATAGCTACCTGGAATACTGGCGCGGAACGGATCCTCGGCTATAAGGAGTCGGAGATCATCGGCAAACCGTTCGGCATCATTTTCACACAGCAGGAGATCATGAACAATGATCCCCAGCACGAACTGCAGATTGCGCTAGAGAAGGGCCGCTCGGAGGACGAGCGCTGGCACGTTCGCAAAGACGGCTCCAAGTTGTGGGCTAGCGGTGTTGTTACCCCTTTGTGGAATGGGGGAGGCCATCTCCGCGGCTACGCCAAAGTCATGCGTGATATCACCGCGGAAAAAAGGCCGAAATCGAATTGGCGGAGCGCGATCAATTGAAGGACGAGTTTCTAGCGATGTTGGCGCACGAACTACGCAATCCGCTCGCTCCCATCCTCAACGCCATCCATTTGCTTCGGCGCGGGCCCAACATTACTTCGGCTCAACAAGAAGCGACCAATATGATCGACCGGCAAATCCGCCAAATGATCCACCTGGTCGATGATCTGATGGACGTGTCTCGAATCACCAAGGGAAAGATCCACCTGCGGAAACAGCGCGTCCTGCTGAGCGAGATCGTCAACAACGCGGTGGAGACTTCCCGACCTCTCATAACCGCACGAAAACACGAGATAACTGTTACGTTGCCGAAAGAGGCCGTATGGCTCGAGGTCGACCCGGCGCGAATGGAGCAGATCCTGGGAAACCTCTTAAATAACGCGGCGAAATACACAGAGCCGGGCGGTCACATTTGGATAACGGCGGAGCGCGAAGGACCCGAGCTCATATTGCGCGTTAAAGACACCGGCATCGGTATCTTGCCGGAGATGCTGCCTCGAGTTTTTGAACTGTTTGTTCAGGTCGATCGGTCGCTTGATCGTGCGCAAGGCGGGTTGGGTATCGGGCTGACGTTGGTAAAGAGTCTCGTGCGCCTTCATGGCGGCAGCATCGAAGCCTTTAGCCCGGGCGTAGGTCAAGGAACTGAATTCGTGATCCGCCTCTTGGCCGTGCCGGAGGTTACCCCCATTCAATTGGAATGCCCGCCACAGGAAACTGAGCAGGGTCGCGGCCTGCGGCTATTGGTGGTGGACGACAATTCGGACACTGTGGATAGCCTCGCCATGCTGCTTCGTCTTTATGGTCATGAAGTTCAGACTGCTCACAGCGGGCCGATTGGCCTACAAGCAATTCTCGCTCAAAAACCGGATGTCGCCTTACTTGATATTGGCTTACCAGAAATCGACGGCTATGAAGTGGCGCGGCGCGTGCGCGACAAATTGGACAAAATTGTATTAATCGCGATGACAGGTTACGGACAGCCTGAAGATCGTGAACGGACGAAGGACGCGGGCTTTGACTGTCACCTCATCAAGCCCGTGGACCCGGAAAAACTCCAGGAATTACTGTTGAAAATTGGCGCAACGGCCGCATTAGTAGGCGATCGGATGTAAAGGACGAAGGTGCCGAGGCAACGACTTTTGTTGTCACATCATACCTATCTTTCCAATCCGCAACACTTCTTCCTTGCTCAATTCAAAATCAAATACCTGGAGATCCGCTTTCATGTGGTCCGCGTTCGTGGTTCCAGTGAGCGGCATCATTCCAACATCCAGGGCGAACCGAAAAACGATTTGGCTTACCGTTCGGCCGTGCCGGTGGGCAATTTCGGCTAACTGCGGCCGTGCTAGGAATTCTCGATTCGCCGTCAGTAATGAGAATCCTTGATAAACAATGCCTTTCGACATACAGAACTGGCGCACTTCCAGATCCCATCCCTGTACGGCATAACACCGATTCTGCACGAACTGAGGTCGCACTCGCGCCTGCATGCACAAGAGATCGAGCTGTTCGAGGCTGACGTTACTAATGCCAAGGAAGCGAGCTTGCCCGCGTTCGTGGATCGCCTCCATCGTGCGCCAAGCTTCCCAATCGGCGGCGGTGAGACCTTCGCGATTGGTGGGGCCGTGCAAAACGTAAGAATCAATAGCGGTAGTAGCGAGGTGTGTTAGCGATCTGGCGAAAGACTGTTCCACCTGGGTAGCGATCGGCGCGGCGGGATCGTAGGGAAGGCGATGGTCCTGGCCGCGCCGAAACGTGAACTTTGTTTGCAAGAACAGGTCTTGGCGCGAAAACAGGCCGCGAGAAATCGAGGCCGCCACGGCCTGGCCTACGGCGGCTTCGTGGTAATGACGCCGTTGATTCGCCGTATCGATACCACGAAAGCCTTGCTGGAGAGCCAGCTCGGTCAGGCGCTGTGTCTCCTCTTCCTTCCAGGCGGTTCCGTACAGAAAGCGTGGAACTTGGACACCTTCAATGGAGATCGGTTGGTGTGACATTAAGGTACTTTCGAGCGTGATGCCTTGGTCCGATTAACTCCGAGCCGCGGCCGCTACTCAGAACGCGGGTCTCTGGAGCCGTGAGGGCTTTACCGGGGTCGGAGTACCGACCGCGGCCACAGCGCGTTGGAAACGTGCCGCCACAACCTTTCTTGACAACCGCTCAGGCCGCTCCCTCGATCTCTTCCTGCAACTCACACCAGCGCTCCTCAACCTCCGCGAGTTGCTCGCTTAGGGCGGCGATCTCGTTATGGAGTCGCAAGGCTTCCTTAGCATCGGTCGATTTCAGAAGCTCCGCGTTAAGCGTACGCTTCTGGTCGTCGAACTGGGCGATCGTTCGTTCGAGGGCCTTCAGTTCCTTGCGCACGATGCGCTCGTCCCGTTGCGCGAGCCGTGCGGCGGCCCTGTTTGGCTTGGAGGCTGAACCCTTGCCTCCCTCTTTCAGGTGAGGCGCCGCTGGCGGCGTGTGCTGTGCCGCGAGTTCTCTTTCGCCCGCTTCGATTTCTTTGTTGACCTTGTAGACGTAGGCGTCGTAGTTGCCGCCGTACGAGGTTACGCGGCCATCGCGGACCTCGACGATACAGGTGGCGACCTTTTTCGTGAAATGCCGATCGTGACTGGTGAAAATCACCGTACCGGGGTAATCAACCAGCGCCTCGGCCAAGGATTCTACCGTATCGACATCCAGATGATTACCCGGCTCATCCAGGATCAAGACGTTATGGTTGCCCAAAAGCAGGCCGGCCAGGCACAGCCGCGCTCGTTCTCCACCAGATAGGACGGATACAGGTTTCTCGACATGGGCCTTGCGAAAGAGTAGCGCGCCGGCGACTTCGAGTACTTCCTGGTCCTTCTTGCCAGGGGCGGCTTGTTTGTGCAGGTAGGTCAAAACAGTCTGATTCTGGGGGATGCTGGTGTAAACATGTTGGGCATAGACCCCGATCTGACAGCCGAAGCCCCACCGCACTTCTCCAGACATTGGCTTGAGGGAATCGACAACAGTTCGCAGAAACGTTGTTTTTCCTTGTCCGTTATCGCCGACGATGGCGGCTCGTGATCCGTGGTCAATTTCCAATTGGACATCGGACGCGATTTCGCGCTCGGGGTAGCCAATTACCAGATCGCGGCAACGAAGGGCGGGACCTTTGCGCGGCTCAATCCGCGTCGCACGAATGCGGGCCGTTGGCTCGTCGCGCGCGATCTCCGTCATTTCTAGTTTTTCGAGCTGCTTACTCTTGGACTGCGCTAATGCCGCCGTACTGGCGCGCGCTTTGTTCCGAGCGATGAATTCTTCCAGGTGTTTTCGCTTTGTCAAAATGGAAGCGTTGGAGCGCTCCTCGTGAACGCGGCGTTCCTTTTGGAATTCCAAATACGCATCCACCTTTCCGGGAAACGACGTTAATTTGCCACGCGACAGATCAAGCGTATGATCGCACGTCGCGCTCAGAAAGGCGCGGTCGTGCGAAACGATCAAGCATGCGGACCGATGATTTTGCAAAAAGTGTTCGAGCAGAATCTGTGTGCGCAGGTCAAGGAAGTTGGTCGGTTCGTCGAGAAGCAACAGATTCGGTTCGTGCAATAACAGAGCGGCCAGTTTAACGCGCGTCTGCCAACCGCCGGATAACTTAGCGATTGGTCCTTCCAAATAGGCACCTTTTAACTCGAACTGCCCCGCGACTTCGCCACATTTCCAGTTCGGCTCGCCGCTGTCGCGCATCAGAAATTCAAGCGCGGTCTCGTTGGGGAGAAAGGGATCGTGTTGTCGCAAATAACCCAGACGCAGGCTCGGATGACGAATCACCTCGCCACTGTCAAGCTCTTCTTCGCCCAGCAACACTCGGAGCAAGGTACTTTTTCCCGCGCCGTTTCGTCCGATGAAGCCTACTTTTACGTCGTCACTTATGGTTGCATCGGCGTTGTCAAGCAAGACTTGATCGCCGTAGTTCTTACACGCTTTCGAGATCTGTAACAGGCTTGCCATCGGTACTGCGGCCCTCGGAACCAGTGGGGAAATAACAGTAGTTTAGCAGGCCAGGCAGATTCTGTCGCCGGCGGATTTCATGCTGAAGGCGCAAAAATCCGTTGTCGCAACTCACATTACGGCGAATCTGAGAAGATACCGTCAATACCCCGTGAAGTGGGTTACATCGAGCGCACACGATGATAAGATTCGCCTTTGCCTACTTCGGCGTGCCGCTTTCATTGCATTTATCGAGGTGCATCATGAATCGTGTCGCAACAAGATCAGCGTTTACTCTGATCGAACTCCTGGTCGTGATCGCCATTATCGCGGTCCTGGTCGGGTTGTTGTTGCCGGCTGTCCAAAAGGTCCGTGAGTCGGCAGCCAATTCGCAGTGCAAAAATAACTTGAAGCAGCTGGGCTTGGCCTACGTTGGCTATGCGGACGCCAACAACGGCACGTTTCCACCGAGCGCTTTTTATGATCTTACTCCAGCGGCCACCGGCGGTCTGCCGATCGCGCATGGCTGGGGTCCGTACTTGTTGCCCTACATCGAGCAAGGCAATTTGTTCAACCAATATAATTTTGGCCAGCCTTTTGTTACGGCCGGCAATCAAGCAGTGATTCAGACGCCAGTCAAAACATTCCTTTGTCCCTCGGCAATTCACTCGGCCGATACCTACTCCGATACCATCAGTAACCCAATCACAGGGCAAAAAATCCCATTCACCGCGGCCGTAGCCGATTATGCGCCGGATGATGGCATCAATGGCGGCGCGGCGGCCATGCTCAATACCTTAGGCGCGAATCCGCCTTACCTGCAGGCAGCCCAAGTTATCGGACCAAGTTCGCCCACTATCGTAGGGCCGCTTGCTCTTCTCAAAGCCGTGGGTTATCCGGGGCCTGTGAACGGCAGCATGCGCATCGTCAACATCAAGGACGGAACATCGAACACGATCATGCTCGCCGAGGACGGCGGCAGGCCTGAGCGCTGGATGTATCAGGGACTCGTTGCCAATTCGACCAGTAGCGGCGCCGGTTGGGGTGATCCCAATGCCGAATATGGCCTAGATGGGACCGTGCCCCAAGGCTCCACCGGTCTGCCGTTGTGTTCCGTAAATTGCAATAACGACAACGAAATTTACTCCTTTCACGCAAACGGAGCAAACGCTCAATTCGCCGACGGCAGCGTACGTTTCCTGCCCTCGAGTATCAACATTCTTGTCATGGGCGCGTTGATTACCGCCAATGGCAGCGAGGTCAACGTTAATTATTAATTGATTGTTTTAGTCCGCCAAGAAATCATTGAGGCCGTCGTTTCGACGGCCTCTTTCGTCCAGATCATTTTTAACGAGGGTTTCTTCCATGATTCAAAGCATTCGACGTGCGCGCCAGCTAACGTGGTTGTCTTTCGCCCTTGTCATGATCTTGGTGCATGGCTGTTCGAACGGCCGCAAACCGGCATTTGCGGTTCAAGGCAAAGCATTCAAGGGAAGCGAGCCTCTCGCCGGCGCGATGGTCGTATTTCACCCTGTTAACGCAGCCGAGAAGGATCTGACCCGGCCCTCCGGCGTCGTGGCCGAGGATGGCTCGTTTCAATTGACGACTTACGACGCCAATGACGGAGCACCCGAAGGCGAATACGTCGTCACGCTCCTTTGGCAAGAAAAACCAAAGGGCGCCGCCGGGCTCATTTCGGAAAACAAGGGCTTCGTTCCCGATCGGCTTAAAGGCGCTTACTCCGATCCGAAAACCTCAAAATTGAAGGCGAAGGTTGAAAAGAGCCAGAATAACGCCATCAAGCTGGAAGCGAGCTGAGTGGTTTCATTCTCGCGCCGCCCACGCTGCCGCCGCCCCTTATCGACATCTGCAATGTTTCGCTCGCGTCGAGGCGGCCATTTGCCTGACCTATTCCCAGAGTAAAATTTGCAACCGCGCTCACCCTTTCGCGGTCGAGGGTGTCCATAGGATGATCGCCCAGGCGACGGCGATGGGCGTTGATGATGCCTAGCAGCCGCTTCGGGCTTGCCAGACCCGCGGCTGCGATTTTTTTGCCATTTACGTCAGCCTTCGCTATAAATTGGGGATGGCTGCTAAGGACCGCAGCGTCGAACAGTATCGGATTCAGAGAACCGGATGAGACGAATCGACGTAAGTCCTTATCACCATTACACTGAAGGCGTAGCTCAATCGGTAGAGCAACGGACTTTTAATCCGTAGGTCCTGGGTTCGAGCCCCAGCGCCTTCACTTGTGCAATCGGAAGCCAGTTGGTGCGAATCAGCGCTAACTGGCTTCTTTTGTTGACCTTGCGACCAACCACCGCCGCCAAAGCCGCCCGCGCGAGAGGTGTACGAAAATTCGTTGCGCGCCTCAATGACAACCCCCCTGAACGAATTTCGTAGTAACTTCTCAATAACCCTGGGTAAGACGGATTGTCTGTGAAGTCGGATCATTGGTAAATAAGGACTTGCGCCTTGTTGATCAACTTAGTCACCCAGGGTTATTGAGAAGTTACATTTCGTAGTTATAACTGCCTGCCAAGAAAAGACTTAAAATAATTCGTTGCGCGCCGATTCGCCCGAACGCATACCCCGGCGCAACGAATCCGCGCCGTCAGCGCCTTCCGATTTACGCTCCGCCATTCGCTAATGCCGAGCAGTAGGCAGGTCACAAGTGATACGTATCCTGGAGACGACCGACTGTAATAATAGCCTCAAGGGGGCGAGATGCAAAAAAGGTCACACCCGTTTGCATCTCGCTCCGTGAATGCAACATAAGTCCAGGCTTGACCTTACAACGCACCCGAGGGGCGAGATGCAAACAAATCCACGTACAACCCCCTTTGCATCGCCCTACTTTTTGGACGGAAAAGCAAAAACTAGACTCCTACAAACGCCCAATACTCTGCTCAAATGACAATGCACCCCCCGATTACGCGCTTCGTAGTGGAACTCGCCAGGACGGGCGAAGCGGATGTGAAGATTACGTGAATCCAAACCTGACCCTTTTTCCGCTCCGGTGAAAAGATCCGTTTTATCCACCTAAGGCGGACCGCCTCTCGAGAGGCATCATCAAGCCTCAAAGACCGTCCGCTAAACCCTTCCCTCCCCTTTTTGGGACGAGGCACTTGCGGGACAGTTTATCAATGCCACGTCCCAACTTTGTTCAGGGAAAAGGTAAGCGCGCTATCGATCGCCTGATCGAAGCTTCCCTGGCTTTGCACGATGTTGACGAAGCCAAAGCCTGTCTGGGAATAAACCAGACTCCCAACCGTTAGACTGCCTGTGGCAAAATGTCCGTTGTAAGTATTTGTTCCCGGACCATCATAGAAGGTCGCCGTGTCCGTCTTGGAACCGGTCGCCGAGACAGTCCTGAAGCCGAGAGCTTCATTGAGAAATCCCGTACCGTTCATGAAACGGAAGGCAGTTGTGGGCTTCAAGATCGCCCTGCGCCACCTCGAAATTCGCGGCCGCCAGTAACATTCTCGGGGCGCTGCAAAGCGGCCACATCGTGGCGGTCGGTTATGACCTCTATCGCAAGCTCCTAGAAAACGCCGTCCGCGAAACCGAGAAGCAATCGCGCCGCGCGCCACTCGAAGTCACCATCGATCTGCCCTGTTCCGCCTATCTCCCGCGCGAGAACATCACCGGCCAGCGGCTAGGCTTCCCCAAAAATCATAAGCACTGCCGTCAGTCTGGACCAATTCATTGGGATAGGGCGATCATTTTCCTAAAGAAGGAATTCAGAAGGCATGCCCTCGAACGCGTTTTAATTTGGCACGGTAACAACTTCGCCGCCAGCGCAGGTCGCTAGCGCGGGGAGAATGGCTTTGGCGGAATAGGGAAGGAGGCGGGCCGATCCATCGGCGAAGACGAAATTAGCACCGTAGGGATGCTGACTCCAGAAATGAGGCACATCGCACATGTTGTCGACTTGACCGGGTGCGAAGTTGTAGGGCCCCTTTGGGCAGCTTACGATCGAGAGGCCGCCGGTGTTGAGTTCTCGCGCACCCAAGATCATGTCGAAAGCACCCGTGTCGTCAATCCCTTGCCCGGCGTACCACCAGCCATAATAGGCATCGGGACTCGGAGGCCGTTCGCCGACCATGATCGTATTGCTAAGCCCGTCTCGGATCGCCGCGAATCGGATCGCGGATCTGCAAAAAAGGACACCGTCTTTTGTGTTTAGATTGGTGCCGTTGACTCCCAAATAATGCGTGAAGGCGACGACGGGCGGCTTCTGCATCGGCCGAAGCGCCGATTCTCTGCCATCCGATGGGCAAATAAAAACGGGCACAACCGTCGCCATGCCTGGGTGGCTAGGCATCCGAAAAAACGGACTTCGATTATGGTTATACGAATCTTGTGTTTGCTGCCACAGTGCCTCCAGCTCGAGATACGGTAAAACGCGTGCCTGCCAGGAAAGCCAGGGGTAAGGCGTCACGCCGTCATCCGGGATCATGCCGGGCGGTAATACATTGCCCGCGTCGTGGTACTGCTGCAGGCCCAGGCCGATCTGTTTGAGATTATTCAGGCATTGGGTCCGCGCCCCGGCCTCGCGCGCGTGCTGGACGGCTGGCAGAAGGAGCGCGATCAGCAACGCCATTACGCCCAACACCACGAGAAGCTCGATCAAAGAAAATCCGCGGCGCGAGTTTGATGTCGTCATGATCCAACTCCCCCGCCAATAGCGCAAGCAAATCAGCCACTTCAAGTTTTCGCTCCGCGATCCGCCCTAACGCGAAACACGACCCAAACAGCAGCGGCAGCCACGACCGCGAGAATACATGCGGCCGTGACCATCCAGTTATTAACGGGGCGACCCGTGATGGTGGCCGGAGCAACCACATTGCTTGCACGTTTGACGGCTTCATTACCGGTCCAGACCAGGACCTCGTCACTCAATCCGACGATCATCTTTTTCGGAGGAATATTCATCCCCCGCAAGGAGAATAAATCCGACGGCAAGTTTTCGTTGATGCTCACAGACGTGACTTCTAGCAGGGCAATCGCATCTAATCCCCCATAAAAAGGCCAAGAATGGCCTCGCGCGTTTCGTCGTTCCAGCCTGCTTGCAAGCGCTTCTTCTCGATGCCGCCTTTGGTCGATTCGTCCTGCCGCAATAACGAGATGACCCAGCGTCGTAACAACGCCAGGTTCCCTGCCGCATGGCCCGTCCGAGCACGATTGCGATCCTCCGCAAAATACATGTCCAACACCCAATGCAAGCCATTCTCCACTCCCCAATGACTCCGTATCGCTCCCGCCATCTGCTTCGCCTTGGGTTGCAGGCTGCTTATAAAATAACGCACCTCCGACTTCTCCACTCCACCCTCCTGGTAGCTACGCGTGCAACGGGCGATGCTCACCAGATCCCGCCAATCCTCCTGATGACGCAACGTCTTGGGTACCGCCATCGTCTGCGTCCAGCGCGTTTCCAAGCGACCGTGCCCCTTGTCCTGCTCCGTGTGCGTTTGCACCGTTGCCGTGCTACGACCCTCGTCCACGGCGGCAAACGCCTCCACGATGTCCTGCTCCAAATGCTCCTGATTCCCTTTCACCGCCAGCACATAATCGGCTCCCTTTTCTCGTATCTTGCTGGCAATCTCTTTCTGACATCCCATGGCATCCAAAGTCACAATCGCTCCCGTCAATTCCAACACCTCCAACAGTTTAGGAATCGCTGTGATCTCATTGGATTTGTCATCGACCACTTCCTGACCCAAAAGCAATTGGTTCTCCGTGGCCCAGGCGCTAACGACATGAAGCGGATGCTTGCTCTTGGCTCGATCCAACGTCGCACGAGCCGTCTTGCCGTCGATGGCCACCACCTGGCCGGACGTACTCCGTTCGAGGCTGGTCACCCAGCTCAGAAAACACTCGACAAAGGCTTTGCCATCCAGGGCGGCGAACACACGAGCGAAGGTGTCATGCGACGGCACGCGGTCGGGCAGATCCAGGAATTTTTCGAGCCAGACGCGCTTGCTCTTGGCGAACTTTTCCATGGCCACGCAATCGTTGGCGCCGCTGACGACAGCGCACAGGGCGATGAAGAGGATGTCCAGCAGTCGGTGATGCTTGGTACGGTTGATGCGTGGATCCTGCAACTGGGCAAAAGCGGCAAGAAAGGGGGTTGCTTGGGTCTGCGCCATGAGTCTTTTCCTCCGTGAAACGGGTACGTTCCACCAGAATCATTCGCAGTAACCTTGTCCCTGACAACTGAACAGCCAATAATGAACAGGCGTTTAGATGCGATTGCCCTGTGACTTCTAGCGTTTGACGGTTACGAACAACTCCATCTTTTTTCTCAAGCCAAGTCACAAAGCGCGGGAAATAAAGGTCCGTATTGTGATAGCGTTCGACGTCGCTCTCCACGGTCGATTCGCGAGTGCCGGCCGAATCCTTGAACTTTGCTTCCCTTCGCACAACGGCGTGTCCCCATTCCGGGACGATCCAGAATTGAATTTCGACTCCGCTGGCGTTTATATATGCATGTTTCCACGAAGGGTGTCCCTTCCAATCGAAGGGAGACACGCTGGTTTGTTGCCGATCCGCGCACGTTAGAATAGAATCCAAGTTTTTGTGGGATAAATTCGCCAAGGAAGTTGGAAACATCCCAATGAGCCGAGGATCGATTGTCATCAGCGTTTGAATCTCCGACGTCTCTGCGGGTTTCGTCACTTCAACACACGAGACGGTGCGCTCAGTTCTTTCCGTTGTCCAGAATACGTCTCCTTCCTTGCATCCGCGGCAGTAAGCGTATAAGTTACCGTCGGCACGGTCCGTCCATTCCGTTCGCTTTTTCTCCCCTTCAAACCAAATCGTGTAATCTCTGGTCGAAGAGGGCTCGTCCTTCATGCCGTCAAATGATCGGCAAACCAATGACACGCGACAGTTTGCTATCGCCCGGCGAGCCTCCACGGCTCGCCGTTCCAGTTCCATGAAGGAGGGAGGAGTTGTTTGGCCCGCTACAAGATGCGCAACTAGAATCCAAATGCAAGCGTCCATGGTCCCCCCATGTTTGGTGCATAGCAAAAAGGCACGTAAACCGTCGCGCCCGATTGCCGTATTCTCAGAAGCCTCGCGTTCCGAAAAAATCTATCGCGAACGCTATTCTCCCTGCAGATAGAGCGGTTAACGAATGAGCCGCGCACCTAGTAAGCATGCTTTCCCCGACTCGCCGCTTACTGCGTGCGCGGCTCATATATGTAACTGGTGTGTGAACCGCTGTAGTTTCAGCAAAACTGAAGGGTGCCAGCCCAAATGCATCCAGAGCACGGCAAGAGAATTCCGGTTGGAGAACACACCAGTTGGTCTATCAGCCATCATTGATTTCCTATAACAACGCATGCTTTTGTAACGTGCAAAATCTCACGCTCAGTGATTGTCATTGCCAGGTTAGGAATACACAAAAATGGGAGCTCTTCGTCCGCTATGCACGGTCCATGGCTGTAGCAGAGCTTTGTGACCGGTTCGCCAAAATCGGCGTCCAATACTTCATCGCACATCGTAGCAGTAAGTGAATCGACACACGCAAATGGTCCAATTTTTTTATGCTTAAAATCTCGGGCAGTACAAGCAATGCCTTTCCCGTAGGACGCAGAGCCACAAGTTATTATTGGCTCCTTGGTACAGTAAACATTCTTCGCTCTCTCGTAGGGGCAGTTATCCGCCTGCACCAATGATAGGAAAAACATTGGAGGGGTCAAAACCACAATGGCGAGCAGCATTCGGCGCAACATTTCCATTCTCCTTGGCTAATAGAACAACGATCCGCAGCAAAAAAACGAAGGCGACCAGATTTGCAAATTACCTTTCCGTTGCCGTAAGTTCGATCTCAATTATTGGCTCATTGGGGCTATCTGTCTCCACACGCAGATAGGCCTGCGTTCCATCCGTGGGCCACTGTCTCGGATCGAACGACACCTCCACCTGGTTCGACTCCGGAAGAAGCCGCGCATCAAAGGCACTCTGTGTGACGTACGCCTTGCGAAGTTCAAAAGTGGCCATCCGGCCATGCGTGAAGGAGACGACTTGCTTCGCTGCTGTGTTCGATTGAAAAACCAATCGCGTTGCGCTCATCTCAATGTCGGGCTTCACCGTCGCCTTGAGTTGAAGCGCCGTTCGGTGAGGAAACTCTTCGCCAACCACCTGATAAACCACCCAAATTTGCGTTCGCGCCTGACCACGGCGACTCCCGATTTTCCAGAGTGCTCGAATGGTCGTCTTTTCGCCTAGCCCCAACTCGGCCTTGTCGTGACTGACCGAGGCACAATCACAGCTCTTGAGGTAATCAACGATCGTGATGGGCCGGTCGTGGTGATTGACCACTTCAAAGGTTGCCGCTACCTTCTCGCCCTGCCCGAGTTGGCCGAAATCATAATCAGGCGCCATTGCTTCCAGGCCGCGCGGCTTGGAAGGGATCGAGTAATAAACGCAGAAAAGCGAGCCGGCGAAGCAGCATCCAGCTACGAGCGATAGCAAAATACGGAGCATAAATCCTCGCGTTGTGAACGAGCCAGTAAACCGTCTGCCTATTCCGTCTTGATTTTTATTATGCCAGGAAAATCGGCGAGCGCCTCGGCAACATCGGTACGAACGCCGATCACGGCTCCATCACGGAGAGACACAAAAAGAGGCGTTGGGACGGCCCAAAACTGGGCGTTCGATAGAGTGACGCGTGCGACGCGCTGGGTACCGTGAGACGACTGATTCGTGCGGACTTGGTCAACAGGCGAGGCGACCTCGATCAATGCCAGATTAGGTCCACCCCCCCCGCGATATATTCAAGACTGCGGCAAGCCTGCTGACATTTTGAGCAGTCGGGTCGATGGAGCAGGACAAGCCAATCGCCAGCGTTGAGATCGCCGGCCAGCGCGATGTGTTCCTTCAAAGGAAACGGTTTGCCGACCCAGCTCGATGGATGATCGCTAGACCCCGAAGGTGGCTGCGCCGCCACTCCACGATTATAGTGCAAAGCCGCACTAGCTAATAGCATTAGAATTGTTGCTTGACCGACCAAAGAGAGAGATCGCCATTTGAGCGTCGGAGGCTGGGCTTCTGGCGCGGCGACGAGGACCGCTATAATTACCGTCGCATCCAAGCCCGCCGTGATCCAAGGAGAAATGCGTAAGTCGCCGAAACAGCCGCAGCTCTCAGCGCCGGTAAACGCCAGGGCGATCGCATAAACCAGGAAACATGCAAACACGCTGATGCAGACCCAACGAACAGTTCGAGCCCAGATACCGAGAATCAAGAGCGATGCGAGTACAACCTCGGCCACGATTTGGAATGCGGAAAGAAAACCCCAATCATGAAGGGCGTGAGGCAATTTCATAGCGGCCGCGATGACGAGTAGGGCGGCCACGAAGAATTGTTGGGCTTGGCGAAACACGCTACGAATCCTTAATCAGTGAATCGGAGAGGTGATGGAGAGATTATTCCCAATATGAATCAGTGTCAAGAAAAAAATCACTGATTTCCGCGAACCGCGAACGATTGAAAAAAATCCTCCACTCAGCGCCACGATGTACGTTTCGATCGTGACCAGATCAGCGAGCGCCGCTTCGGTCCAGTTCACTATCATGGTTTGCCCAACCCAAACCGTAGTCGGGCCTCTTCGAGCGGAACCATCCCCCTCCAGCGAGTCACCTGAGCCCAGCTTCGACCCGGCGCTCGGCCCGCCGGCGCGGCTTCATATTTGCACTGGCTTATGAAGTGGAATGGCATCTTACCCAACACTTCATGGAGCAAATCATGGCCACCAGGAAGACCAGTCGAACCACCGATAAGCCGCGTGAAATCTTGATGCCGATGGATGGCAGCGAAGAAGAGGCCGTCGGGTCGGAGGACCACAATCCGCGGACGAATTCGGCGATGCGCGATGGTAACGGATCGCGGGGAATCCCAGCGAAACGGCGGAGGACGAACCGACCACGGACAACGATGTCGGCGATGCCGAGGCCTTTGAAGTTCCCGAAGGCGGCCGCGGAGGTGGAGCAGGCGGCGGAACGCCGGCGGGAAAGCGGTCGGTGAGCCGGAACCATCGCCGGGGTTGAAGCAGTTCGTTGGCGGCGGCGTTTTGGGTCGGCTATCGACGTTGCTTAAACGCCGCCGCTCACTTTTTCACGTCAGTTCTCACATCGGGCAATCGGCATCTAAATAGTCGCTACCTCGGCTTTTGCTGAATCGCATTGCCAGCGTCTGTAATTGCGTGCCGGTGCGCGCCAGGTAGGGCCACCACTTCCATTTGCCATCTCTATCGCTCTGCTCTATCGTTGAGATAATGAGTCATCTTTTCTTCGCCGCGGAGACCGGACAATGGCCGTTGTCGCTATCGAGCATGTCGCCGTTCAACTGCGTCCGACCGACAACGTCGCTATCGCGGCTCGCAATCTTCCGGCGGGATCGGAAATTCAGATCGCGGGCCGCGTCGTGACTTTGAGCCAGCGCATCGGTTTGGGCCATAAAATCGCGATCTTCCCGATCAAGAAAGGCGAGGCGATCTATAAATACGGCCAAGTTATCGGCTTTGCGAGTGCCGAAATTCCGCTCGGCGGTCATGTCCATGTTCACAACGTCAGCGCCGATGCGTTCGAGCGCGACTATGCTTTCTGTCGCGATTGCCCGCTGCCGCCCGCTGCACCTTTGGAAAAGCGCACTTTTCAGGGGTATGATCGCGGCGATGGCCGCTATGGCACGCGCAACTATGTCGCCCTGATCAGCACCGTCAATTGCTCCGCGAGCACGAGCAAATATATCTCGGAACGGTTTCGCGCTACTGACTTGCTCAAAAGCTATCCAAACGTCGATGGCGTCGTGGCCATCACGCATAAAGCCGGCTGCGCCATGCAATACGACGGGCCGGATCACAACCAGCTCGATCTCACGCTCGCCGGCTTCGCCAAACATGCCAACGTGTCTGCCTACATCCTGATCGGGCTCGGCTGCGAGACAGGTCAAGCAATTCACCTGATCGAGAAGCAAAAGCTCGTGCAGCTCAACGGCAGCCACAAGCCGCCGCTTGTTATTTCGGTGCAAGAGTGTGGCGGCGTTCGCAAGACGGTCGAGGCAGGCGTGAAGGCGATAGCCGAGCTGCTGCCGCGCGTCAACGACACGCGGCGTGTGACGATCGGAGCCGACAAGCTCATCCTCGGCACCAATTGCGGCGGTTCCGATGGCAACAGCGGCGTAACGGCCAATCCCGCCCTTGGGATCGCGTCCGATCTCGTAGTCGCCCAGGGCGGCACGACGATTCTCGGCGAGACGACGGAGATCTATGGAGCCGAGCATCTACTCACGCGCCGCGCCATCAGCCGAGCGGTCGGCGAGAAACTGATCGAGCGCATCAAATGGTGGGAGTGGTATACGAAGATGTTTGGTGCCGAGATCAACAACAATCCCTCGCCGGGCAATAAAGAAGGCGGCCTGACCACCATTTACGAGAAGTCGTTGGGGGCCATCGCCAAGGCGGGCAGCACGGCCATGATGGATGTCGTCGGCTATGCGGAGCCCGTGAAATCCAAGGGCTTCGTCGTCATGGACACGCCGGGCTACGACCCCGTGAGCATGACCGGCATCGTCGCCGGCGGGGCTAATGTCCTCGTATTCACTACCGGCCGCGGCTCCGTATTCGGCTGCAAGCCCGCACCATCGATCAAGGTGGCGACGAACACGCCCATGTATCAGCACATGATCGACGACATGGACATCGACGCCGGCACGATCTTGAGCGGCACTCCGGTCGAAGTCGTCGGCAAACAGATCTTTGAAGAGATCCTCGCAGTCGCCAGCGGCAAAAAGACCAAGAGCGAAATCAATGGCATCGGCGAAGAAGAGTTCGCGCCCTGGAGCATCGGACCCACGTTGTAAGCGGAGCTGGGCGCAGCAGCGGAGAGCAAGCGATGATAGACGAAGACTGAGAGTCGACTCTAATGGTTACTGATATCCTCTTGGCCTGTGGGTTTGTAATACTTCTGACGCTAATCGCGCTCGGGCTACTGGCCGGCGGAGTGGATGCAATACAGAACCAAAGGCATGAGTTTCGGACTCGGGACCACCGATTGATAATGGTCTACCAGGGAACCGATGCGATAAGTTTCGGTGTTGGCCTGTGTGCCGGCGGGTCGATGTTGGCGATCGGAGTCGTAGCGCTGGTGCGCCAGCTATTCCTTATCGAAATTGCGCCAGATAGCCTGGATCACTTCAGTTGGGTTAGCTGCTTGATGGCCTGGGCTGCCTTTGTTTGTTTGGTGGTCGCCGCGTTTGGCATTTTTCCACCCTGGCGACTATCGTCTGCCGCATTCTTCGGGACTGTTTTAGTCTTGGCAGTGTTCGATCTTGCGTTTAGCCGCGCGGCCCGGCGCCGGATCGGCGGATACCCGCATTTTTGTCTCTTCGGTGCCGCCCTATTTTGCATGAGCTTTAGTGGTACGGCTTGCGTCGCAATTCTATTGGCGACGTTCGCCTATCTGTGTGGTTTAGTGATGCTCGCCACGGCAATACCGCGGGTGGAGCGGTGGTTGATGGAATAAGTAAAGGCAATGACGCAACGTCCCCTCATGAAACAGGCCGTTATTGCGACACCCATATCAATCGACGTGGTGTCGGTGCCGAAGCCGACGCTGCGCGGCCCAGGCGAGATATTGCTGCGAACCGCCGTCAGCGGCATCTGTTCCGGCGACCTCATGACCTGGTATCTCGCCAAAAAGGTCGGCACCGTCCTTGGCCACGAGATCGTTGGTTGGGCCGAGGAGGTTGAGGATGAGGTCGCTCACGTGAAGCGAGGGGATCTCGTTTTCGTCCACCATCATGCCCCTTGTCACGCTTGCACGATCTGCAAAAGAGGTGATTTCGTTCATTGCTCGACTTGGAAGCGAACGCATCTTGATCCAGGTGGCATGGCGGAATGGGTGCGGGTTCCAGCGGAAAATGTCGTGGGCGATACCTTCGCGGTAAATGACCTGACACCGGAGCAAGCAGTTTTCATCGAACCCCTGGCGTGCTGCGTGAAGGCCTATCGCCGTATCGGCAAACAGCTGCCGCTAGCCGGAGGCCGAGCGGCCATCGTCGGCTGCGGTATCATGGGCCTTTTGAATCTTCAAACGGCGTTGGCATACGGAGCCCGCGAAGTGATCGTGGTCGAGCCGGACGAGGGCCGCCGCAAAGTCGCTTTGGCAATGGGCGCCGCATCAGCCTTGACGCCGCAAACGGCGGAAGGCGAATTGACCAGGGTAATGGATTATGTCCTGATCGGTCCGGGCCAACCTAATATCATTCTCCAATCGCTTGCCTATGTCCGAGATGCCGGGGTCGCGCTGCTATTTACGCCGACGGCGACCGGCGTCGTGACTCCGCTCGATCTCGGCGACCTGTATTTCCGCGACGTGTCCCTGATTCCGTCTTACTCCTGTGGGCCGGAGGACACCCGCGAAGCGTATGAATTACTGAGATCGGGCCGCGTCCGGCCAGAGACAATTGTCACGCATCGCTACCGCCTTGAGCGGGTTCAAGAAGCCTTCGACATGGCGCGGCGGTGGGTCGGCTTTGAAGGTGCTGATTACGTTCCCAAAGGAAGGCGAACGATGAAAAGCAGCTGTGAAATCCCTGAAGTTTCAAAAGCGTCCACAACAAACGGCTCGCGCGTGCTGCGTTTTCAGCCGGCAACGACCGATGCCAGCGGTCATCGCTGGACCGGTGTGCCCGTTATAGATTACAAGGAAGCCGCCGACCATCATTGCGGCGTCACGCGCTCGGTCCTCATTGGCAATCAGGGCGAACAAACCGCCTTTCAGGTCCGCTATTTCGAGGTCCAACCGGGAGGTCATAGCACCCTGGAACATCACCGGCATGAACATGTCGTAGTTGTTCTTCGCGGCCAAGGCGAAGTGCAGCTCGGGGCGATGGTCCACCATGTGACATTCGGCGACACGATCTATGTCGCGCCGAACGAAGTACATCAGCTGCGGAATCCGTCGCTGACCGAGCCCTTTGGCTTTCTCTGTATGGTGGACGCAGAGCGGGATAGGCCGGTCGTCGTTGACGATCAGTAATTCTGTGCCGATGAACTCATCAATCAAATTGGCTCAGGTAAAAGCGCGTTATGGATTCTGAACCCTATCTGTCACGCCTTACAGTCCGCCTTGCCGACGGCCTATCGCGGCTGCCCGCCGACTTTCGTAATCGACAGTCGATCTATCTAGCTGCTTCACAAAATACGGACGGCGGCTTTTCCGGCCGAGAAGGCGGTTCAGACCTCTATTACACCGGCTTCGCCTTACGCGGCCTCGCTGTTCTCGACACTTTGACGCCCGAGATTGCGAACCGTGCGGCATCCTATTTGAGCGCAAATTTGACCGCTCAGACGAGCGTCATCGATTTCTTTTCGTTTCTCTATGCCGCATTGCTCATCCAAGTTAGCGGTGGAAGAGACGTACTAGCCGATGCGCCATCAGACTGGCCCGAGCGAGTGGCAGCGACGTTAGAGACTTTTCGGACACCAGATGGTGGCTACAACAAGTCGCCGGGCGCAAGTGCCGGTAGCACCTATCACGCGTTTCTGGTCGGTCTTTGTTATCAGCTGCTAAATCGTTCGTTGCCTCGACCCGGAGATGCGGCGAACTTTGTACTGGCAAGGCGACGCGAGGATGGCGGCTTTGTCGAAGTAACCCAAATGCGGAAGAGTGGTACGAATCCGACAGCAGCGGCTATTGGGTTGCTTCAGCTCGTGGCCGAGGATGGCAAAGGGATTTCCAATGAGGTACGGACGGGAGTGGTTGACTTTCTAGCGGAGATGGCGGGAGAAGACGGCGGCCTGCGGGCAAATGGCCGGGTACCGTTGTCGGATCTCTTATCGACCTTTACAGGAATGTGGACGCTGCATGAACTGGGAGGACTCGATCGCGTCAACCGAGAGAAGGTCCGCCGCTTCGCCGCCGAACTAGTGAAGGCGAACGGCGGCTTCCTTGGGGGTTTATGGGACGAGGCGACCGATGTGGAGTATACGTTCTACGGGCTTGGCGTATTGGGACTGTTGAGTTGAAACGCCAACACCCCGCTGGTTTCCCAGCGGGGTGTTGCAAAAACCCGGCGATGACCTACTCTCGCCCGCGAAGGACTACCATTGGCCCTGGATGCTTAACGGCCGTGTTCGGAATGGGAACGGGTGTGGCCATCCAGGTATGCTCACCGGGAAGTTCGTTGGCCCATCCGAGCCTGAAGCGTTAGCGAAGGGTATTTGATTTCCTTCGCTAACGCTTCAGGCTCGGATGGAGCCTTGTATACAAATGGCAGTGGTAGATTGTTCGAGTCGGAGAACGTTGCCTGAGCCTGATATGCCCGGTCTTTGGAGGGACCGGGGAGGGGATCAATGCGGCGAAGCGCTTGGCTGTTAGTACCGGTTAGCTGAGTGGGTTGCCCCACTTACACACCCGGCCTATCGACCTGGTAGTCTTCCAGGAGCCTTCGTTCGTATAGAACAGGAAACCTCGTCTTGCGGGGGGTTTCACGCTTAGATGCTTTCAGCGTTTATCCGGGCCGTACATAGCTACCCAGCGCTGCCCCTAGCGGGACAACTGGCACACCAGAGGTACGTCCCTCCCAATCCTCTCGTACTAGGGAGAAATCCGCTCAAGTTTCCTACGCCCACAACAGATAGGGACCGACCTGTCTCACGACGGTCTAAACCCAGCTCACGTACCGCTTTCATTGGCGAACAGCCAAACCCTTGGGAGCTTCTCCACCCCCAGGATGCGATGAGCCGACATCGAGGTGCCAAACCTCCCCGCCGCTGTGAACGCTCAGGGGAGATAAGCCTGTTATCCCCGGAGTACCTTTTATCTGTTGAGCGACGGCCTTTCCATCCAGCACCGCCGGATCACTAAGCCCTGCTTTCGCACCTGCTCGTCTGATGGGACTCGCAGTCAAGCACCCTTATACCTTTACGCTCTTTGCCCGATTGCCGACCGGGCTGAGGGTACCTTTGGGCTCCTCCGTTACTCTTTGGGAGGAGACCGCCCCAGTCAAACTGCCCACTTAGCACTGTCCGCCGCCCAGATTCATGGGTCGGGGTTAGAATTCAAGCACAACAAGGGTGGTGTTTCATTGGTCGACTTCGCTGGCGCCGGGACGCCAACTTCTACGTCTCCCACCTACGCTACGCATGCTGGGCCTAAACCCAATACTAAGCTGCAGTAAAGGTTCACGGGGTCTTTCCGTCTAGTTGCGGGTATGTTGCATCTTCACAACAACTACAGTTTCACCGAGTCGCTGGCGGAGACAGTGATCCGGTCGTTACGCCATTCATGCAGGTCGGAACTTACCCGACAAGGAACTTCGCTACCTTAGGACCGTCATAGTTACGGCCGCCGTTTATCGGAGCTTCGGTCGCAGGCTTCACCCGAAGGCTAACCTCCTTCCTTAACTTACCGACACCGGGCAGGCGTCAGTCTGTATACTTCCACTTACGTGTTCGCACAGACCTGTGTTTTTAGTAAACAGTCGCCAGATCCCTTTCACTGCGGCCCCCCGAGCCTTGCAACCCAAGGGGCACCCCTTCTCCCGAAGTTACGGGGTTAATTTGCCGAGTTCCTTCGCCAGCGTTCTCTCGAGCGCCTAAGAATATTCATCTCGCCTACCTGTGTCGGTTTTAGTACGGACACCAATGTCGTCCCACATACGCTTTTCTTGACTGTCTTTCCAATGGCTTCGGGATCGTATATGCCCTCCACCTTGCGGTACGCCCCCTTCTAGCAGAGCGCCCACTGTCCAGCCAGCGTCCGTATGTGCTCAACCTTCATTAGTGGTGCAGGAATATTAACCTGCCGTCCATCGACTACGCCTTTCGACCTCGTCTTAGGGTCCGACTAACCCTGGGCGGATTTACCTTCCCCAGGAAACCTTAGGCTTTCGGCGAACGGGATTCTCACCCGTTTTATCGTTACTCGTTCCGGCATGATCACTTGTGCTTCGTCCAGGGTCCGTTGTCCGTACCCCTTCACCCTATGGCACAACGCTCTCCTACCGTGTATTACTACACCCGCCGCTTCGGTAGTACGCTTAGTCCCGTTCATTATCGGCGCAGGATCCCTCGACCAGTAAGCTATTACGCACTTTTTAAATGATGGCTGCTTCTAAGCCAACATCCTGGCTGTCTCAGGGATCCAACTTCCTTTCGCACTGAGCGTACTTTAGGGACCTTAGCGGGCGATCTGGGTTGTTCCCCTCTCGACGATGAAGCTTATCCCCCACCGTCTAGCTGCCCAAACTTGGTACAATGGTATTCGGAGTTTGGTTCGGAAGGGTAGCCGGGTAGGCCCCCTAGCCGATTCAGTCGCTCTACCCCCATTGCCAACTATCTGGACGTTAACCCTAAAGTTATTTCGGAGAGAACGAGCTATCTCCACGTTTGATGATACTTTCAATCCCCCACACAGCTCATCCCATAGTTTTTCAACACTAATGAGTTCGGACCTCCATGAGGCATTACCCCCACTTCATCCTGGCCATGCGTAGGTCACGTGGTTTCGCGTCTACCGCCACGAACTATTCGCCCTATTCAGACTCGCTTTCGCTTCGGCTCCGCGTCAGAAACGCTTAACCTGGCTCGTGACGGTAAGTCGCCGGATCATTATGCAAAAGGCACGCCATCACCCTGGTGTCACCACCGTAGGGCTCTGACCGCTTGTAGGCATGTGGTTTCAGGTTCACTATCCTCCCCTTGTCGGGGTTCTTCCCATCTTTCGCTCGCGCTACTTCTTCGCTATCGGTCACCAGTGAGTACTTAGCCTTGGGAGATGGGCCTCCCGGATTCGAGCCGACTTCCACGTGTCCGGCCCTACTCAGGTGTCAAGCTGGCTCACTTCCCCTGTCACGTACGGGACTTTCACCCTCTATGGTCCAACATTCCAGAAACATTCCGCTAGGGTACCATGAGATCCGTGCGCCTGATCCTACAACCCCACTCGGACGAGTCCAAGTGGTTTGGGCTGATCCGCGTTCGCTCGCCGCTACTGACGGAGTCGAGGTTTCTTTCTTTTCCTCCGGGTACTGAGATGTTTCAGTTCCCCGGGTTCGCGACCCGTACCTATGTATTCAGTACGGGACTGTTCGGGTATCCCGGCCTCAAAGCTCGTTTAACAGCTCCGCCGGGCTTATCGCAGTTTTCCACGCCCTTCTTCGCCTACTGGTGCCAAGACATCCCCCACATGCCCTTAGTAGCTTGGCCGCATTGATCGCCTCCCCCCGCCGCCCCTGACTCCATCCCCTTCAGGATGAATCCAAAGCTCAAAACAGAAAGCAGACAACCAACTTCCAAGTTACCACCCACCGCTGCATCACGGTGGGATAGAGTAACAAAATCCACTCTATTCTCAGGCTCTTACAAGAGTTCTCTATCATTTCAAGAAACTACGACTACACATATCTCTTGAGAAGATATCCATAGTCTCGTTGCTTGTGACTCGCAACAATCTACCGCTGCCAAATTGTCAAAGAACAGAAGCGGCGGGCCTTAAAGCACCCGTCGCTGTCTCACTCGCATAGGTTAGATGATTGCTAACCGCGAAGGATTCAACCAATTTACTCGTCCTGCTGAACTTGGCAAGAGAGCTTTGTTAGGAATCAACGAATGCGTCGACTCCCGTGGTCAAACCCTGATGAGATTCTTCTATCGGCTTTTGGTTGGCGATTTCTTGACGAGCGGTTAAACTATACTTGTTCGCACTCCCGCCGCGCAGGGCCATCCTCACACCGATCGGAGTTTTCCGGCCATGCTCAACCTTCTCGGACCGCGCCAAGACTATTGTGATGGCGTGTCACGCCGCAATTTCTTGCGAGTCGGCAGCCTCGCTCTTGGCGGCTTGACGTTGCCACAACTATTGCAGGCGGAGCAGAATCGGCCCGGGAAACGGCAACGTTCCGTCATCATGGTCTATCTCACGGGTGGTTTGGCCCATCAGGACACGTTCGACCTAAAGCCAAACGCTCCCGCGGAAACACGCGGCGAATTCAAGCCGATCGCCACAAACGTGCCCGGCATTCAGATCTGCGAACATCTACCGAAGCTCGCCGCGTGCATGGACAAGATGACGCTTGTCCGCTCTTTGACGGGCTTTATTGATGAGCACAGCAGCTTCCAAAACGTCACCGGTTTCCCAATGGGCGTGACGCAGCGTGAAGGTAAACCCCATTTCGGATCCATTATCGCGAAGGTACAAGGGCCGGCCGATCCTGTCATTCCGCCGTTCGTCGATCTGTCGCCGGTGATGCAACACAAGCCTTATAACAGTCCTGGCCCAGGCCTACTCGGTCGAGCGTCTGCCTCGGTGCGTATGGATGGGCAAGACCTCGATACGATGCGACTCAAATCGCACACGATCAACGAGCTGAACGATCGCCGTCGTCTCCTCGAAAAGATGGACGCCTATCGCCGCAACGCCGATCAGATGGACCGTAGCGGCATGGACGTCTATTATCAGCGCGCCTTCGATGTCCTTACGTTGCGCGGACTTGTCGAAGCGCTCGACGTGAGTAAGGAACCTGAGCCGCTCCGCGATCGCTATGGCCGTGGCTCGCCGAAGCATCTCGGCGACGGTGCGCCGATGTGGAACGACCAGCTGCTGATGGCACGCCGCCTCGTGGAAGCAGGGGCTCGCTGCGTCACGGTTGCTTATGGTTTTTGGGACACCCATGGCAATAACTTTAAGGAGCTCAAGCAGCGCTTGCCGCTCTTCGACCAGGGTATTTCTGCACTAATCGAGGATTTACATAATCGCGGCTTGGATCGTGATGTGACGCTTGTCGTCTGGGGCGAATTCGGCCGCACGCCGAAGATCAACAAGGATGCCGGCCGCGACCATTGGGCGCGAGTCAACGGCGCCTTGCTCGCCGGCGGTGGCATGAAAACGGGGCAAGTGATCGGTTCGACCGACGCAAATGCGGGTCAAGCCAAGGACACGCCGATTCATTATCACGACGTTTTGGCGACGATTTATCACAATCTCGGCATTGATCCGCATTCGATGGTGGCCGATGTCGCGGGGCGGCCGGCGCCGATTCTGCCGTTGACGGCGAATCCCATTCGCGGGCTGTGACATATATGGCCCCCGGCTTGCCGGGGGTTCTTGGCTTACCCCCGGCAAGTCGGGGGCTTTATGAAGACATTTCATGAAACCAGCGCCGCGCATCAGCGTCTTTCCAAAGTGCTACTTCGACGAACTCTGCCAAGGGAAACGCGACTATCTAGATTGGTTGCGCGACGCGGCGACGCTTGGCGGCGAAGGCGTCGAGCATTACACCGGCTTCTTTCCCGGCTACGAGGAAGCGGATGTGGCTCCCGCTCTGAAGGTTTTGAAGGAAACGGGCCAGATCTCTTCCTTGCTTTGCTTTTCACCGGATTTCACGCATCCCGATGCCAATGAGCGCCGCGCACAAATCGACCTTCAAAAGAAGGCGATTCGTATGTGTACTTATCTTGGGATCAAGCATTGCCGAACGCTGAGCGGGCAGAATTTTCCTGGTCCTGACGCGCGCCGACGGGATCGAACGCACAGTTGAGTGCATCAAATCCTGCCTCGATTATGCCGAGCAAATGGACGTGACTCTTTGCATGGAAAACCACTATAAGGATGGGAATTGGAAGTATCCCGAGTTCGCTCAACCAGAGGACATTTTTCTCGAAATCATCGATCGCATCGACTCGCCGTATTTCGGCGTTCAATACGACCCGTCGAACGCGATCGTCGGTGGCTTTGATCCGATTTCGTTTCTGCAAAAAGTGAAGCACCGCGTCGTTTCGATGCATGCCTCGGACCGCTACTTGGTTCCGGGCGCTACCTTGGCCGATCTACGGCCTTCGGATGGTGCGACGGGCTATTCCGACAAGTTGAAGCATGGCGAAACGGGCAAAGGGTTGAATGACTACGACGCGATCTTTCGGATTCTTGCTGAAGTTGGTTACACTGGCTGGATCTCAGTTGAGGATGGCGTCAATGGGTTGGACGAATTGAGGCGCTCGGTTGAATTCCTCAAGAGGAAAAGGGCGGAGTATTACCAATAGAGTTGAAGCAAAATGCCCCCGGCACGCCGGGGGCTATATAAGGATTTAGGGAGCGCCGGGGATCTTGCGGGCGGTCGCGTCGCTCGGCGGTTTATCAAGGCAGAGGAAGGCGAAGAGATCGGCCAGCTCCTGTGGTTTGAGCTGTTTTTCTAGGCCCTCGGGCATGAGCGATACTTTACTGATATTCACTTCATCGATCTGCTCGCGGGGGATCGTTTCCAGCTTGCCGCCCTCGAGTTTGAGCACGATCCGTGCAGGGCTATCTTCGACAAGTAGGCCGCTGATGGCTCGGCCGCGGACGGTTGTCACCGTCGTAGCCTGATAAGCGGCGCCAATCACCAGGCTCGGATCGAAGACGTTCGACAGCAATTGGTCGAAGGTGGAACGGCCGTTGTTGGTGATGTCAGGCCCGACGTCCTGGCCTTCGCCGTGGATCTTGTGGCACTTGGCACAGACGGTCTCAAAAACTTTGAAGCCTTTGGTCGGATCGCCTTTCGAATGCGTCAAGAAATCCTTCATCTCTTTGACGACTTTTTCGCGTTCGGGATTGCGGTCGTCGCGCAACGTTCCCCACTGCTTTTTGATCAGTTCGGCAATCTCCTGGTCTTTATTAGCCAAAAGCTTGCGAACCTGATTGACGCTCAACACGACCGGCGGCACATTTTTGGCCTCCATCGCTTTTAGTAACTGCTTACCCCACGTCGGGCGCTGTGTGAGGAGATCGATCGCCGCAGGCCGCAAATCAAGTTCGAGTTTCGCATAGACCCAAAGGACGGCATCGGCCACGCGCGGGTCTTCTAAGCGGCCGAGAGCGGCGAGGATTTGTGCGCGTAGCAGCTTTGACGTATTAGCGTCCCCAAGTACCTCACCGGCCACGTCGACTATCTTTGGATCGCGTGCGCTGACCAAGGCTTCCAGGGCACGCAGCCGGCGCGGGCCCATCGTGGCCGATGAAGCGAAGAAGCGACGCACCTCGTCCAAGGCGGCCGGGTCCTTGAACGTTGCGGCCAGCAGAGTCGCTTCAAATCGAAGGCGCCTTCGAAATCGCCTTTTTGAATCTTGGTTAACTGTGGGATCACCAAAATGCTTAGAGCCTTAGCGTATTGGTCGTTCACCTCGCCCGTTTGGATCTTGTTTGCCAATGCCGTCAGCGTTTGCCGTGCAGCGTCTTGGCTGTGACTATCGATCAGCGCGGCAATCAGCTTTTCAACCAACGTCGCATCCGCTTTTTTTCGAGCCAACACGCGTTCGACGATTCGCGGCATCAAGCTGGCGAGATTTTTCGCTTGATTTAAATCGGTGCGCTCAACGATACGGAGAAACGCGTCGGATTGATCTTCCAGCAGCGGGTGCAGGTTTTGCCAGACGATGTGAGGAATCAATTTGTCCTCGCCGCAGCGATTCAGGACGGCGAGAAGTGTGCCGATGGCGTCCATCCCCTCAATCTTGCGCGAGGCGATCGCAACCTGCAGGAGGACATCCGGTGACGGATCTTCGACGAGTTTAGAGATCTTTTCACGTACCGACGGCTCGGCCTTGTGGTCGTTGCCGGCGATTCGGACAGCCCAGGCGCGAAACGTCGGATCCGGAAGAGCAAGGAGCTTTTCCAGTAGGGCCGGTGAAGCCGGCGCGATCGTCGAGCGCGCCCAGAGTGCGTGCAAACGCTGTTTCCGCGGTGCATCGGGGTTTAAAGCAATCTGTTCCAACTTGGCGGCTAGAATCGGAGATTTGCGCCCAGGTCCCGTTCGACGAGCAAACGCTGCGCGAGTTCGCGGCAGAACACGTTGCTATCGCCGAGGCGTTTGATGAGTTGCTCATCGCTTTCCAGAGTCAGGTCGAATGGAGCGGATGCCGGCGTGTTCTTGTGACGAATGCGGTAGAGTCGGCCACGCTCGCGATCGATGCCGTTCGGGTCGCGATTCGCGTCTTGATAGCAATGATACCGGTCGTACCAATCGAGGACATAAAGGCAGCCGTCGGGGCCGATTTTCTGCGCGACGGGCATGAACCAGGCGTCGTTGGCCGTGAGAAAATCAGGGCACAACTTCCCAAAGTACGTGGAGCCGTCGCGGCTCAATTCGTCCGAATTGAGACAGCTGCCGTGGATATTGCCCATAAAGAGCTTGCCGCGATACTCGAGCGGATAGGCCTCGCTGTCGAACCAGACCAGACCGCAATAGGCGGCCTTTTGATGACGATGCTGCACGATCGAGTCGATCTTCCAGGTGAATGGCGGGTAAGGGCCACCCTGGCGGTGGTAGTAGCCGGTCTCCGCCAAGTGCCAAAGATGGTCGATGACGCAGGCGCTAACGAAAAAACTGCCTTCGCCGTCGATGGCGACACCCCAGGGGTTGCTCGTTCCTTCGCAAAATAGCTGAAATTCGCGCGTCCGAGGATGAATGCGAAAAAGAGCACAGGTGAAATCGAATGTCTTATTGCCTTGCTTCACGACGCTGCGATTAAAGACGCCGTTGAGGCCATAGAGCCAACCATCTGGACCCCATGTCAGCGAGTTCGGTAGTTCGTGTGTGTCATCTCGGCCAAAGCCAGTGACGACGACCTCCGGCTTTCCGGCGGCTTTGCCATCGGTGCCGATCTTGTAAAAGAGAATATCGGGCGAGTTAGCCACCCAGACGCCGCCATGGCCGACGGCGATGCCGCTGGGGATATTCAACCCCTCGGCGAACACGGTCACTTTGTCGTAGTTTCCATCGCCTTTGGTCGACTCAAAGATTTTGATGCGATCGCGGCCAGGCCCGGGATTTCGGCGCGGATATTCGAGGCTCTCGGTAACCCAGATTCGGCCGCGCTCGTCGAAGCACATAGAGACCGGATTGACAAGATCTGGCTCGGAAGCGACGAGTTCGACGGAAAAGCCGTCGGGCACTTTCATTTTCTTAATGGCCTCCGTCGGCGACAGGGCCGGCCCGGGAAGCTGGTCCTGGCCATGCGGCGGACGCTCGGCGTTGTCTTTATTGTTGCGCTGTGCTGATAGGGGCCAGGTGGCAAGGATGAGAAGCAGTGAGAGGAGGCACAAAACCAAGGAGAGTTTGCCACGCATTAGACGCACTCCGAAAAGAACCGAGCCTGAAGCGTAAGCGAAGAGCATTTTATTGGTGGGAAGCCCTTCGCTTACGCTCCAGGCTCGGTAATATAAACGCCTTTACGCTTAGCCTCCGGTTTGCGGCAGCTTCCCTTCGGGAATGAGTTTCCGCCATTTACCAATTGCCTTCAGCCGTTCGTCCTCGGAACCCGCTGCGTTGTATGGAATATCCTTGCCGCTCGGCACGAGCCGATAGAGGTGGTACGCCGCCAATTCGCGGATCGCGAGCTTATTATGATTGAGGTACGCAATTAGCGTGTCATAGGTTTCCGGCTTCTCCGCCTCGAACGGGCTATGCAACATTTGCATTATGGTCTCCGCCTGCCCTCGGCTATTTCCTGACTCGGTTAATAGCTGATAGAGGAAAAGGTCGCGGCCCGGCTCTTCGCCGATCCATTCGCGAAGAGCCAGAATTGCCGCCTGCCGAGTGGCGCCATGTTTGTCGTTGGATAGGGCTTCGATCACTGGATCAAGCTGGTCGAGGGCAACGAGGCCGGCCAGAGCGAACTCGCTCTTGAGCCGCGCGAGACGTGGATTCGACTCAGAAACGGCTTCCGCTAACTCGGCGTTGAGAGCGGCCAAGGGATTTTTTTGTATTTTACGGCTGCGGAAAGTCTCGACGACGCCATTGAACATTTTGCCGTCGGCTGAGGGCGGCGAGCTGATCCAGTCGGGAAAGCCTTCGATCCGTTGCGGTGTCGCACTCGCGCCGCCGACACTATCCCATCGATACGCAGCAGGTCCGGGAGGAGCCGAAAGCGAAAACTCGCGCGTGTCGGTTTTCAAAGTCACAGCGCCTTTGAGAACGACGAGGCTGACGGCTCTAGCCGGAATGTCGCTCTCCTTGGGAGCGCGCGTAAACGGGACACCGCGCGGCCAACGGCCGAATTCCTCGACCACTACTTCAGAGCCGGGTTCGGTGAATGTCAATTGCCACGCTTCTTCTGGCAATCGTAACCAAACTTGCGCTGCCTCTTTCGCCTTCTTATTTGTGAGTACGACGCGGCCGTGAAGCAACGTGAAATCCAGATCGAATGTGCGTGAGTCATGCAGGACCACGGCGGTATCCAGCCCGCTGAACGAGGAAAGGGTCGGATGATTGCCTCGGAGTGACAAAACGACGGCCTCCGAACGCGGCTCCAAATCGGCGCGGAAACCGGGGAGACAGACGAGTAGATCGCGACTATTGATCGCTTCGGAACTACCGGCGAATTGCCAGGCCTTGTTCGCGCGGCTGCGCGTGACCAGCGATCCTCCCGGCGAAATGCACTTGGCCACTTCCACACGCGGTTCCACGCTGAACGGTTGAGCGTTGGCGGGAATGATTATGGCAAGAAAAACCAGGAGCGAGCCGAGCATTTGCAGCGTGGATCGAGAGTTCATGGGGGTGCTCATCTCGGGCCGAGCGGGTTGATTCGATTCTCGGTTTATATACAAGGTTTGAGATCCACGGAAAGTGCGGTGATCGACAACCTCGCGTGTGTTCAGCGAATTTGTGGTCGAAGCAGCCGGAGGTTTCAATTACTGAAGGACGCGAAAGCCTCGGCCGCCTAGACTATGATTGCGAGATTAATCCACACCGTCCGATCAAACCACGGAGTTCTTATGAAGGTGCTGACGAGTCTGCTCTTGGGCGTGGCGTTGCTTTGCCCCGCAATGGTTCGGGCCGATGACAAAGGAGACAAGAAAGTGGCTGGAGCATTGAATTTCAAGATGAAGTCGATCGATGGTAAAGAGGTCGACCTGTCCAAGTACCAAGGCAAGGTCGTGATGTTCGTCAACGTCGCGAGCCAGTGTGGCTACACGCCGCAGTACAAGGAATTGCAGGCTGTCTATGAAAAATACAGCAAGGACGGCTTCGTGATCGTCGGCGTACCGGCCAACGAGTTTGGCAAGCAAGAGCCGGGCGCGGATGAAGAAATCGCCAAGTTTTGCGATAGCAAATATGGCGTCAAATTCGATCTCATGTCGAAGGTCGTGGTCAAAGGCGACGGGATCTGCCCGCTGTACAAGTATTTGACCTCGAAAGATACAGACCCGAAGTTCGCCGGCGATGTCAAATGGAACTTCACAAAGTTCGTTGTTGGCAAGAACGGTGAGGTTGTTGGCCGTTTTGAGCCAGCCGTGAAGCCGGACGATAAGAAAGTAATCGAACTGATTGAAACAGAACTCAAGAAGTAAATCCGAGCCAGTTTAGCCGCGAGCCGCGAGCCGAGCGCTGTGGGATAGCGCGCTCGCGGCTAAACGTTTTTCGAGCGAAGTATGGACGAGCAACTGATCGAGACCTGGCAGATCCACAATCGGATTCACTTTTATCTTCTCGATGTGCTGAAGGATGAGATTCTCGCGGCGACATTGAACCCGAAAAGCCGTTCTGTGTATGAGCTATTTGCTCATATCCACAATGTCAGGCTGTTGTGGCTGAAAGCAGCCGCGCCGGAGCTGATGGAAGGCATGCTCAAACTCGAGACGAAAGTTGTCGGCACGAAGGAATCGTTGCGCTCGGCTCTTGAGTTATCTGGCGCGCGAATTGAGGAGCTACTCAGAAAAGCTATCGCGAATGGTGGCAAAGTAAAGGGCTTCAAACCGCACGTGGTTGCGTTTGTCGGGTATTTGATTTCCCACGAATCGCATCATCGCGGGCAGATTGGTTGGACGTTGAAGTATTCGGGACATGCGCTCGATCAGAAGACGGCGTTTGGGTTGTGGGAGTGGGGGGTGCGTTAGTTTTGGAGCCGACGCTCGGTACAAAAAAATACCCCCGGCAAGCCGGGGGCTATATAAATCCAAATTCAGCGATCAGCGCCGCGGTCGGCCCGGTGGCTCTTCGGGCGCGGTGATTTTCACTTCATTGCCATTATTGTCGAACGCCACAAACTCCATCAGTTCGGGAGGGGCGCCATGCGCTCCACGGATTTGAACGGCGAGATCGTTTTCGCTCTCGATCTTGGCGATCTCGCGGCGCTTTTTGTTCAGCAAATAATCGGCTACCTCGGCCGCGACTTTGGCTTCGATGCGGCGGACGTAAGGCCTGCAGCACGCCAGCTGTAAAAGACGCATGACTTCGATCGACATGCTCTCGTTTGTCTTAACTTGGGCCATGCCCTTGCAGAACGGGCAGTCCTGGTAGACGCTGCGTTTGAGCGACGAGCTGACGCGCTGGCGGGTCATTTCGATTAAGCCGAATTGGGAGATCTTTAAGATCTTCGTCCGCGCCCGGTCGCGCATCAAAGCATCGCGCAAAGCTTTTTCGACGTTGCGGCGATGCTTTTCATCGCGCATGTCAATGAAGTCATTCACGATGACTCCGCCGAGGTTGCGGAGTCGAAGCTGACGGCCAATTTCTCGCGCCGCCTGCATATTCATCTGGTAAGCGGTTTCTTCGGCGTCCTGGCGATCGGTGCGGAAATTACCGCTGTTCACATCGATGGCGACGAGCGCTTCCGTCTGCTCAATGACCAGCGAGCCACCGGTTGGCAACGGCACCTTCTTTTGCTGAATACGGGTGATTTCATCCTCGATGCCGAGGCGATGGAACATTGGCTCCTTGCCTTCGTACTTCTTGAGCCGATTGGCATAGCGCGGCATGACAACTTCGAGGAATTCACGCGCGTGCTCGTAGGCCGTCGGCTCATCGACCACAATCGCGTCGATATCCGGCGTGAAGGTGTCACGGATGGTCCGCGTGATCATGTCGCTCTCTTGATAGATTTCACAAGGAGCTTTCGTCTTTTGGATGCGCCGGATCATAACCTCCCAAAGGCGCGAGAGATACGAAAGATCATTTTGAAGCTCTTTTTTGTCTTTATCTATGCCGGCGGTGCGAATGATGAAGCCGAGCCCCTTTGGCGGCTTGAGTTCGGTGAAGATTTCGCGCAGGCGGCGGCGCTGTTCTTCGTCTTCGATCTTCCGCGAAACGCCGACGCGATTGAGGCCGGGCATGAGCACGAGATAGCGGCCCGCGATGCTGATATAGGTGCTGAGGGTCGGCCCTTTGGTGCCGATGCCTTCCTTGATGACCTGAACAAGCACTTCCTGGCCGCGCTTGAAAATGTCCTGGATTAGCGGTTTAGGCCGGCCGTTTCCGGGACGGCCACCCATCGGTCGACCACGCGGCCCGCCGGTGCGGGGCCGGTCACGATCGCCGCGGCCACGATCCCGATCGTTGCTGCGCGGTCTACCACCGCGATCGCGGTCGTTGCGGCCACGGTCGTCAGAGCGTTGGCGTTGCCGAGGTTGGTCGTCGAGATCCGCATCGAACCCTGGATCACCGAGGTTTTCCTCGAAGCCTTGATGCGGCTCGTCTTCCTCCTCGTTATCTCCGACTTCGCCTGGAACCGGACCTGGTCCTTCGCCGAAGGCGGGCTCACGATGAATTTCGGAATCAGGCTCGCGGAATGCCGGCATGGGAGCTTCGAGCTGAGGAGCAGCGCCGACTTCGACGGCGGCAAGATCTGCTTCGAGATCTTCTTCGATGGTCGTATGGGATCGAGGCGGCCGCGATCGGGCCGCCGGTGTGCGCGGCGGCTCAGGTCTTCGTGGCTCTGCCCTTTGCGGTTCCGCGGCGGGTGCCTCTGCCATCGTAGGCTCGGGAATCGGAGCCGGCGTCGGCACGGGCGCGGGCGAAGGAGCGGGCGCTGGAGACGACGATGGAAAAAAGAGCAAATCGTCATCGTCGATGCCGCGTTCCGTTGTGCGATGTTCGGCGGATTCCATAGGGCGAGGTTTGGGAGTGTCGTCGCCCTCAGCCTTCGCGGGCGGCGTCTCCTTGGCTGTGTCAGACGCTTGACCTCGTTTGCGCCGAGGAGCCGGCGTAGCTGCGCCGCGCGAACGCCGCCTGCCTCGGGTCGGTTCCTCTTCAGTGACCGTTTCGGGTAGGGCTACCAAAGGAGCAACTATTTCGGCCGGCGGCTCGATCGTTGAGGTTGCTTCCGCGATAGTTTCCGGGACGGGCGACTCGAACCTTGACTCATCGGCGAATGGCAGTTCCTGTTGGCTCGTTTTCTCGTCCGCCATTTGAGCTTGAGCGTGAGACGGCGTGGCTGTCTCCACGTATTCCGAAGCTTTGGGCGTCTCGTCGAAGCCTAGATCCCAACCCGAGTCGATTGGCGCTGTTGGCGTCGCTATCGACTCGATTCGCTCTTCTTCCCAAACAATAGATTGATGCTCGAGCTCTGGGGTGTTGGCGGATTCGGCTTCGGGTTCTCGTTGGCGGTCGCGATCCGGCTCACGCCTCTCGGTGCGCGGTGGCCGGTCGGCGTCCATACCGCGACCGCGATCGCGGCCACGGGGTCGACCGACTTCGCCGCGCTGTTCGAGATGGCGATAATAGGCTGGCTCGACATCCGAGACATGCAAAAAGCCATTTCGGCCCACGCCAAAATCAACGAAAGCCGCTTGAATGCTCGGCTCGATATTGACGATGCGACCTTTGTAAATGTTGCCGACGTAGCTCTCTTGGTTGGTGCGCTCGACGTAGAGTTCTTCGAGGATCCCATTTTCGAGAATCGCGATCCGGCATTCCTCCGGTTGGAGGACGTTAATCAGCATCTCTTTTTTCATGCGATACCTTTTGTGCTAAAGAGGCGGAATCTCATCATGTAATTCAAGCTGGGAGCGTTCGAGAACGATCCCGGCTTCCAGTAAATCGGCCAGACCGAGCAGCCCCAAAACTTCGTCGGGACGTGCCGTGCCGGTCGGTGTCAACCACAGGTCTATTTCCAGGAAAAGAGGCGACTTCCTCTTCCGGATTTGTCGCAGCGAGCGCATCGGATTCTTGTTTCGGCTCACGAGCCAGCCGCAAATCGCGCAGGAACGGGCGGACGTCCACGCGGCGGGCGGTCGGTTTGGTGCGCTCGACAGTGCATTCGGTTCGAGCCAAAACCTCGGTAAGGCGCACGCGGGCCGTCTCCGCGCGATCGTTGGGGACGCGGAGCCGATAGCAGAACGAGCGTACTTGCGCGGAGGCTTTTGGGGAGATTCGTCGGACACTCAAGAGCTGAAGGCCTGGCGGACATTGGCTTCTTAAACGACCTTCAATTTCTTCGATCGGCAACTGCTCTGTAAACTCGAGTTCAGCAACCTCCTCGCGGCCGACGACGCCGAGAGGAAGGGAGAGAGCAAAGATGAGGCGTGCTTTGGGATTGAAGCCTTGTGTCTGCCGGACGGGCAGCGCGGTTCGGCGCAGCAGGCGATCGAAGGTTCGCAACAGATCGTGATGGCTGAGAAAGCGCAAATCGCCGACTTTGGCGAAGCGCAGCCGGATCTTATCGCGCAAAGGCTCAATGGGTTCGTTTGGTGGAGTCGCTATCGGATCAGGTGGTAAGACCGGCTGCTCGGAGAGCATGACGGAGAATATCCCCAGGGCGCGGGGACAGAAAGGACGGGCTAGCCGCGGCAGGGGACTGTTGTACATCCTCCCCTCTGCTTCGTCGAAACAGAGGGCCGGAAACGGAGCACACTCCTGTAAAACGGCTAAGATCGAGGGTTCGTTGCCGGGCATCACCACGGCTTGGACCTCGGGGGTCCGGCAACTTCTACGACCTTCGGCGATACAGAGGCATCGGCCGCCTTTGACCACCAAGGAGCGTGCGGGAGGACGTCAGCTCACCCCATCGGGGGAAATCCGTCGGGTCTGTTCCCGCAAATAATTGTTCACATCCCGCGCCGTTTCCAGTTGCATGACTTCTCGTGCGACTTTGATCGATTCCTCGACCGTTACGGAGCGGATAATTTTCTTGATCTCAGGAAGATTGTGGGGGGACGCGCTTAGTTGTCTTAGTCCTAAACCCAAAAGTAATATCGTGTAGAGCGGATCCCCACTCATTTCGCCGCAGACAGTCACGCCAATGCCGTGCTTCAGTGCGGCTTTCACTACGTTGTCGATCAATCGTATCACTGCCGGGTCGCCTGGGCTATACAATCCGGCAACTGCCTCGTTATTCCGATCGGCGGCCAAGGTGTATTGAACCAGGTCGTTCGTACCGATCGAAAAGAAGTCGGCCTCACGCGCCAGCTGCTCGGCCATGATGGCGGCGGAGGGCACCTCGATCATCGTACCGACGGGCAGCTCGTGGTTAAACGCGATGCCTTCGTCCTCGAGGTCTTCTTTGACCTCCGCCAAGATCATCTTGCACTGGCGGAGTTCGAGAAGCGTGCTAATCATCGGGAACATCAACCGAACGTCCCCAAATGCACTAGCCCTAAGAATGGCACGCATTTGCGTTTTGAACAAGGTCAAATTCCGCAGACAAAGTCGCACCGAACGCAAGCCCAAGAAAGGGTTTCGCTCATGCGGGATTGTTTCCGAGCGCGGCATGAACTTGTCCGCGCCCAAGTCGAGCGTTCGAATCACGACGGGATACTTTGTTCCGATCTGCTGCAAAACCGCCGCATACGCATCGAAATGCTCCTCTTCGGTCGGGTCAGTCGTCTTGTTCAGATAGAGGAACTCCGTGCGATATAAACCGACCCCCTCCGCGCCGCGCTCCAGGCAATGCTTGGCCTCATGAGGAAACTCGATATTGCCTTGAAGCGATATCCGCACCCGGTCGCGGGTGACGGCCGGGAGCGATCGCAGCTCGTTAAGCCGGCCTTCGTGGCGGCGCTGAGTCCGGCGCGCTTCCTCGTAGCGCGTCAGCGTCTGTTCGTCGGGGTTCAGAATGAGCAAGCCGTTCGTGCCGTCGACGATAACCTGGTCGCCGCCGGATACGTCCGTGATGAACGAGCCGAGACCCACGACTGCAGGTATGTCAAGGACGCCGGCCACGATGGCTGTATGGCTGGTGCGTCCGCCCGACTCCGTCGAAAATCCAAGGACATGGGTCGGATCGAGCGACGCGGTCTCGCTCGGACTGAGATCGTGGGCCAAGACGATGACGGCCTCGCGCAATTCCTTGAGTTGCTCTCTGCGTTGGCCGAGAAGGTGGCGCAGAATCCGCTTTTCGAGGTCGAACAGGTCCGCTCCACGTTCGGACAGGACCGCGTCGCCGAGCGACTCCAGCGCCTTCGCATGGTGACGCATCACCCGACTTACGGCGTACTCAGCCGCGAAGTGCTGCTTGCGGATCAGAGTCTCGACTTCTTTTCCAAGCGCAGGATCACTCAGTAGTAGAACGTGAGGCGCCGAATATGGCTCCGTATTGCGCCCCGAGACGGGCCGTCACAGCATCCTGGGACTCGCGGGTCTCGCGCGCGGCACTGGCGAGGGCCGTCAGCAGCCGCGACACTTCCTCGTCGATATGATTGCGATCAATAAAGCGCTGGGGGATACGGAACCACTCTGTATCCAGCACGAGGGCTGAACCGATGGCGACACCGGGAGAGACGGCGATACCACGTTTAATTTGCATGCGAGTGCGATTCGACCGACGCAGCCTTTGCGAGGCCCGCGTCGCGTCCGTTTCAGGAACGACCACCGGTATGTTTAACCCATGCCCTCTTCCGACTCGAATTTGTCTAAAGCCTCGACGACGGCCTTGAGCGCTTCCTCTGCGTCGGGCCCTTCGGTTTCGACTATGACCTCATGGCCCAGCTCGGCCGAAAGGCCAAGAAGATCGAGCATACTCTTGCCATTGAAAACCTGACCGTCCCAACGCAAACGGACATCGCTCTTGAACTTCAGCGCGTTCTGGGCCACCGCGCCCTTGGGCCGAAGATGGAAACCTTGTGGATTCCGAAGCATCACCGTCTGCTGGAGAGAGCGGCCACTCATGCCCACCTCTATCCTGGAAAGGACGGTCGTTCCAAGAAACAACCGAGACACGAAGAGGATAAATCGCCGATTCGCTACACGGGGTTTGGACCGTTCGCATCGAGCAATGCGATGATTTCTTCTTTTGTCGTGGCGTTGCGCAACGCGCGAACGAAAGCGTCGTCACGCAGGCAGCGTGAGACGTTTTCCAGGGCACGCAGATGATCGCCTGGCCGATCCTGCGGTGAAATTAAGAGAACGAATACGTGAACCGGTTCGCCATCGAGGCTGTCAAACGCGACTCCGTTGCGCGACACGCCGATTGTTCCGACGAGTTTTTCCACGCCAGGATGTTTGGTGTGAGGGATGGCAACTCCTCGACCAATACCTGTCGACCCAAGCAATTCTCGTTTGAGGATGGCGCGCACGACATCCTCAAGATCGGTACCGCGAAATTGGCCGGCGAGCTTGAGGCCCTCGACCATCTCGCGAATAACCCCTTCTTTGGTGACGGCGTTCAACTGCGGGATGATCGCGTCGCGCACCACGAAGTCCGACATGCGCATGCCTTCTCCTCCGTCACGCCTCGTCGGCATCCCCAATTTCGGGGGCGCCAGCCACTTCGCCGGCCGATGGTGCCCGGCGGTGATCCTGTATCTTGTCCTTGTAACGCCGCAACTGGGCTTCCAGTTTGTGTAATGCCGTTTCCACCGCGGTCAGCAATTCGGGGTGGGACTCACGACTCACAAAGTCGTGCTTATGCTCTGCTTGTACCACAAATTCGACCAACTTGTTCACTTTATCCGACAAGTCAACGGTCACCTCGATGAGAGTGAGGCGTTCAAACAGGTGAATGAGTTTTTGAGCCTTATCGCGAATGATCTGTTGAATGTCTTCGCTGAGATGTCCATGACGCACGGAAATCTTGATCTGCACGGCGCAAGCTCCTTATCATATCGATCGAGGGCGGCTGGCCATCCCCTTATAAGGGTGACCTGCACTATTCGCCTTCGACGCAGCAACCTGTTTCGAACCGCGATCCGTGCGCAGGCTGTCGGATGGCCTCGGTCCCAATTTCATTAACACGATTGTAGCCTGACAAGAGAGCCTGTTCAATGGGGAGGCCAAGTTCGGGTGTGCCTCTCGATTTCGGCTGCAGCAGAGACAACAGGGCACAGGACCAGGATGCAAAAAACTGCACCCTGTTCGCAGGCTCTGTCTCACCAGCTTGTTTCGGGGCCGACACTTCTAATTGCGCCGCTCCCGAGTCGCAATCAAAAGTGCTTCTCTGCTAAATTACTGACTTGAGGAATAACACCGTCCTGGCCCCCAATGTTCCGCGCGGAACATTGGGGGCCGACCGTCGCGCCAAAAATGCACATGTCCTTGGCGCGACGGTCGGCTAACACAACTACTTGACAGCGTTGATTTTGCGCTGCGGCTCGGACCGTCGCGCCAACATTCGTGTGTGGTACCCCCTCCCGGCGCCGGTCCATCTCATTCTTTCCGAACCCTCATAATTGATTGCATTGCGCGTACACACACAGAACTCCCTCGGACTGTCCACCCCGAATCCGTTTGGAAACGGCCAAACGGAGATAGAGTCCTCAAAGTTCGCCTAGTCCACGGCGAGTCGAAATGGGGCAGCGACGTTCAGCGTAGCCAATTCTTGCGTTATCTTTCCGCGCAGAATCTCTTCTAGTTCGGCCACCGCGCGTGCCACCGTGCAGCCATCGAGTACGCGATGATCATACGTCAGCCGAACTTCGATCGTGCCATCCGCCGCGAAGGTGCCGTAATTCAAAGCCGTCGTCAGCGGCGTTAGCAATTCCAACGTCGAGGCTCCTAAACTAGACGTCGTACTGACGCCAAAAGTACCGAGATGGCGAGCGCGGCCTTCGCCGGCCCAGCTGAGGATGTACCACCACAATAGCCGGCGCAACGCCTGGGGCCACCAGCTCGTCTTCAGAATGCGACGAAAGAGAGCGATTTTCTCCGTAGGCTCACTCTTGTAGCGCTTGAGATGGCTGTCGAGCTCTAGCAGAGATTGATTTTCAGGTCCACGGAGCTGACCGAAAAATACGGCATCCTCATCGTGGTAACGCTTTTCGATGGCGACCGACGCGACATTGAACGGATGTTCGTAGAGATGTGGCCAAGGCAGGGCGATGTAAGCGCAGCGCAACTCCGGCCGGTGCTGCGCGACCAGCGCGTATGCCTTGGTGAAGATCGCGCACCACGCGGGCCGGACGGCAAGGCGCTGTCTTAGCGAAACAAGTTCACCAAGAGCCATAGGCCGCACAGCTGTACACAGAGGAATTTTGCGCGCGAAGTGAACCAGATCACCGATGAATCGCCGCGGCAGCGACAGTGGCAGACGCCGGCCAATCGTGCGTTGAGTGTTTGCCATCCCTGGTTCTCGTTGAGCCGATCCGAAAAGTCGCGCAGCGCACCCTGGGAAGGGGTGACGCTTGCTTTGTAGAAAAGCTGGTATTTTGGCGAGCCGGGAGCGTGAGCTCCCGGAGAAAATCTGAGAAAGCGTAACGCACTCCGGGAGCTCACGCTCCCGGCTCGCCAAAATACCAGCTTTTCTACAAAGCAGGTGACGCTACTTTTCAGATGGCCTTTTTCTAATCGACGAATCCGTTCCGAAGCATTGCGTTCATTTTTTCCGTGGAACGCGCCGGGCCAAAAGTTCCCAAATTGCGGCTGGGTCGACAGGCTTTACATGATGAGCGTCGAAACGAGCTTCAGCGGAACGCCGTCGGTCTTCGTCTTGTCCGTAGCCTGTCATGGCCACGATCAAGGCATCGGTCAGGCCGCCTTCTCTCATGGCGGTGCAGGCCTGATAACCATCCATATAGGGAAGGCCGATGTCAAGAAAAACGACCGCGGGAGATTCGCGCAGAGCGATTTCCACGGCTTGGCGACCGTCGTGGGCTTGGAATACTTTGTGCCCTTCCATCTCAAGAAGCATGGCCATGCTTGCGGCCGAATCGCGATTATCGTCGACGACGAGAATGCGCGTCGCGGTGGTTTTCGCCGCCACGGCCGATGGCGGTTCGGCCACGGCCGGTGGCGTATGCTGAATTACCGGCAGACGGACAATGAACTCGCTGCCCTTGCCAAGGCCGGCGCTATAAGCGGTCACCCGCCCGCCGTGCATTTCCACGAGCTTGTTTACGATGGATAAGCCGATGCCCAAGCCGCCTTCGGAGCGGTCGAGATTGCGATCGGCCTGATAAAAGAGATCGAACAAACTCTTCAAGGCGGGCGCGTCGATGCCGCGGCCATTGTCGCCGACACGGATGACGGCCTCCGCTGGTTCGTCGGAACCCGCGCTCACCGTTTCCAGCGTAACCCAGATTTTGCCGCCTTCGTCCGTGTATTTGGAGGCGTTATTGAGCAGGTTGCTGACGACCTGGACGAGGCGCGTGAAGTCCGCATAAACGCGAATCGGGTGGGGTGGCAACGTCACGGTTAACTGGTGCCGGTCCGCGTCGATGAGCGGTCGCGTCACCTCGACTGCCTGCCGCACTACCTCCGACAAATCCAGTTCCGCTCTCTTCAAACGAATCTTGCCGCTGGAAACGCGCGACACATCCAGCAAGTCGTCGACCAGCCGCACCAGGTGGTTTACCTGCCTCTCAATCATGTCGCGCGCAAGGTCCATTGTTGGTTCGCGCGCTCCCATCTGCCGAAGGATCTGGACAGAGTTACGAATGGGCGCGAGTGGGTTGCGGAGTTCGTGGGCCAACATCGCCAAGAATTCGTCTTTTCGGCGGTCTGCTTCCTTCAGCGCCTCCTCGGCCCGCTTGCGATCGGTGATATCGCGCGCGATGCACGAGATGCCGACGACCTTGCCATCCACGAATTCGGGTGCGCCGCTGATAATGAGATCGCGTTGCTCGCCCGTGGCGGTGAGGATCGTGGTCTCTGTCATGTTGCATTTTTGGCAAAACGCGGCGCGAAAGGCCTTTTCAGCCGCTTCTCGCTGCCCAGGCGCGCAAAAATCGAAGACGGTGCTATCCTTCATTTTCTCAATCGTGCAACCAGCCAGTTTCACCGCCGCCGCGTTGGCTGACGTGAATCGCCCTTCAATGTCGACCGAAAAGATCGCATCGATGCTCCCCTCGAAGAGCGAGCGGTAACGCTCGCTGGTTTCGTGCAGGGCGGCGTTGCTTGAGACCAGCGCTTCCATTCGTTCGATGACGCGTGACTCAAGGGTAGCATTCAGTTGTTGCAGTTGCTCCTCCGCGCGACGCCGTTCGGCCACCTCGGTGAGCAAGGCGCGATTCGTCTGCGCGATCTCGCGATTCTTACGATGCAGCTCGGCGAAGACAGCGACTTTCGAGCGTAGAATGGCGGGGTTCACCGGCTTATGAAGATAGTCGACCGCGCCAGACCCGTAGCCCTCCAGGATATGCTGATCCTCGTTGTAGTAGGCCGTAAGAAAGATGATCGGCACCCGGGCCGTTTTCTTGCGCTCTTTTATTATTTGCGCCAGCTCGAACCCTGTCATGCCTGGCATCCGAATGTCGAGAATCAATAGTGCGAACTCCTCGACGACGAGTGCGAGCAGCGCCTGCTCCGCTGATTGAGCACGGATTAGCCGATAGCGCGGATCCTCCAGAAGAGTTTCCAGGACGGTTAGATTTTTCGGCTCATCGTCGACAATGAGGATATTAATAGGTCCATCTGGACGAGCCGGCGCGGGGTTGGCGGACGGGGCACGATTGCCCGGTAGCAATGCTTGACCCTTGCCGTTCGCGGCCGCCGGAGCTGTCGTCGTTCATAAGTGGACCTGCGTTTCTAACTCGGTATTAGCGGAACAGCCATACGCGCATCAGCGATAGCAGTTGATCCGTGTTCACTGGCTTGGCGATGTAATCGCTCGCGCCCGCGTCCAGGCACTTTTCGCGATCACCCTTCATCGCTTTTGCCGTCAGCGCCAATATGGGAAGCGTGTGTAGTTTCGGATGTTTCCGGATTTCACGCATGGTCTCGTAGCCGTCCATTTCTGGCATCATGATATCCATTAGTACCATACTCAGTTCCGGTGTGCGTTGGATAATATCGATGGCGTCGCGGCCGTTGGTCGCGCTGATGACATCCATTTCCTGATTCTCGAGCAGCGACGTGAGAGCGAAGATGTTACGCGCATCGTCATCGACGACGAGAATCTTACGGCCGCACAGCACCTCGTTCGAGCCGTGAAGCCGTTCGAGGATCTTCTGCTTCTCCGGCGGCAGGTCTGTGATCACACGGTGCAGGAAGAGCGCGGTCTCGTCGAGCAGACGCTCAGGCGATTGAACGTCTTTGAGGACGATACTCTTGGCCATCGTCTTGAGCTGGGTCTGTTCCCCGGCGGATAATTCCTTGCCGGTGAAAACGACCACCGGCACGTCCGCCAAGGCCGGCTCTTCGCGCATCCGTTCAAGAAGATCGAAGCCGGTCGTGTCGGGCAGCCGAAGGTCGAGTACCACGCAATCGAACGATTTCTTGCGCATTTCTTCGAGCGCGTGGCTGCCGGTGCCCGCCGTTACCATTTCGATGTCTTCATGATCGAGCAACGCGACGATCGAATCGCGCTCGATGTCGTTGTCCTCGATAATCAAGAGCCGTTTCGTGCGCGGCGTGGTGAATTCCTTGATTCGGTCGAACGCCGCTTCCAGCCCGCTTGTGGTCGGCTCCTTGACGAGGTAAGAGAAGGCGCCGTGCGCCAGACCGTGCTGGCGTTCTTCTTCCAAGGTGATGATCTGCACGGGAATATGGCGTGTCTTCGGATCCAGCTTGAGCTGGTTGAGCACGGTCCAACCGAGCATGTCCGGCAAGAAAATATCGAGCGAGATTGCCGTCGGATGATACTGCCGAGCCAACATGATGCCTATGGCGCCCTTCGTTGCGACGATACCCTTGAAACCTTTGTCACGCACCAACCCAAGCAGGATGCGCGCGAAGTGCGGGTCGTCCTCGATGATAAGGATGACCGGCTCGCCTTCGCGCAGGTGGTTGATATCGTCCTCGATGTGCTCTTCTCGAGCGATGGGCAAAACGGTGAGTCCGTGCGTCTTGGCCGACGATCCCGAGTTCGCATTGGCTGGCGAGTTCCGCGCTACTTCGGGCACGGAGTAACGCAGCGGGAGGAAGAGAGTGAAGGTGCTGCCCTGCCCGTGGATGCTGGACAATTTAATTTCGCCGCCGAGCAGCACGGCCAGTTCGCGGCTGATGGCGAGACCCAAACCGGTGCCGCCATATTTTCGAGACGTGCCTGCATCAGCCTGCTGAAACGCTTCAAAAATGAGTCGCTGTTTCTCAGGTGCGACACCAATGCCTGTATCTTCAACGGCGAAGGCGACCACGCCCTCGGCGGCGCTGAGAACGGGGTGATCCGGGCTCCAGCCTCTTGACGCCAAACCGACGCGAACCTCGACATGGCCGTGAGACGTGAACTTGACGGCGTTGGACAGGAGGTTCTTGAGAATTTGCTGGAGGCGCTTGGGATCACTGTCGATGGTGCGGGGTAGATCCTCGGCGAAATGGACCTGGAACGGCAGGTTCTTGGCCTCGGCCACGTGCCTGAAGTTACGGTCGATGTTTTCGCGCAAGCCGGCGAAGGAGATTTCCTCAACTTCGACAGTGACAGTGCCTGACTCGATTTTCGAGAGGTCCAAAATATCGTTGATGAGGTTGAGCAGATCCGAGCCCGAGGAGTTGATATTGCGGGAAAACTCAATCTGCTTGCTGGAGAGATTGCCGCCAGGGTTTCCGGCGAGCTGTTGACTGAGAATGAGGATCGAGTTAAGCGGCGTTCGTAGCTCGTGAGACATATTCGCCAGGAACTCCGACTTGTATTTCGAGGTGAGCGCCAATTCGGCGGCCTTTTCCTCAAGGGCGCGGCGTGCCTGCTCGACTTCGGCGTTCTTGCGTTCGACTTCGGCGTTCTGCTCGGCGAGCAGCTTGGCCTTGGTGCCGAGTTCCTCGTTGGTCTGCTGAAGCTCGCGCTGGCGCGATTGGAGTTCAGCGGTGAGTTGCTGCGACTGGGTGAGCAAACCTTCGGTGCGCATCGTCGCCTCAATCGTGTTGAACACGGCGCCGATCGACTGAGTTAGCTGCTCCAAAAATGTGAGGTTGACGACGGTCAAAGGATAGAGCGAAGCGAGTTCGATCACGGCCTTGGTCTGACCTTCGAATAGCACCGGCAAGACGATGATGCTCACGTGTTTGGCCGCGCCGAGACTGGAGGAAATCGAAATGAAATCGGGTGGCACGTCGGCGAGCAAGATCCGTTTCTTCTCCACGGCGCACTGACCGGCCAGGCCCTCGCCGAGTCGGATGGTCTCACGAATCTGCGTGCCGCTGCCATGCGCGTAGCTCGAGAGTAAGTTAAGCTCGAAACTATCCCCGGTGCTCATCAAATGGTAGATCGTGCCTTGATGAGCGTTGACGAGCGGTGCCAATTCGGACAGGAGCATCCGGCCAACCGTGCTCAACTCGCGCTGGCCCTGGAGCATACCTGTGAACTTGGCGAGGTTGGTCTTGAGCCAGTCCTGCTCGCGATTACTTTCGGTAGTTTCGCGCAGGTTGGAAATCATCGTATTGATGTTGTCTTTGAGTTCGGCCACCTCGCCGCGCGTCTCGACCTGGATGGAGCGGGTGAGGTCGCCCTTGGTGACGGCCGTGGCCACTTCGGCGATGGCACGCACCTGCGTCGTAAGGTTGGCCGCAAGCAGATTGACGTTGCCTGTGAGGTCCTTCCAGGTACCGGCTGCGCCTGGCACATTGGCTTGACCGCCGAGCCGCCCGTCGACGCCGACCTCGCGGGCCACGTTCGTCACCTGATCGGCGAAAGTCGCCAGGGTATCTGTCATGTTGTTGATGGTGTCGGCGAGCGCGGCAACCTCGCCTTTCGCCTGCACCGTGAGCCGCTGGCTCAAGTTGCCGTTGGCCACGGCGGTGACAACTTTCACAATACCGCGAACCTGTTCCGTGAGGTTGGAGGCCATGAAGTTCACGTTATCGGTGAGGTCCTTCCAGGTACCGCCCACGCCCGCAACCTGGGCCTGCCCGCCGAGCTTGCCTTCGGTGCCGACTTCGCGCGCAACGCGCGTCACTTCGCCGGCGAACGAATTGAGCTGATCGACCATCGTATTGATGGTGTTCTTCAACTCGAGAATTTCGCCCTTCACGTCGACGGTGATTTTGCGATTGAGATCGCCGCGGGCCACAGCCGTCGTCACTTCGGCGATGTTGCGAACCTGGGCCGTGAGGTTGGCACCCATCGTATTGACCGAGTCGGTGAGATCCTTCCACGTTCCAGCCACGCCCGGCACCACGGCTTGCACGCCGAGTCGCCCTTCCGTACCGACTTCGCGGGCCACGCGCGTCACTTCCGAGGCAAACGAGCGGAGTTGCTCGACCATCGTATTGATGGTTTCCTTGAGCTGCAAAATTTCGCCGCGCACGTCGACCGTGATCTTCTTAGAGAGATCACCATTGGCGACGGCGATCGTCACTTCGGCGATGTTGCGCACCTGGCCGGTTAGGTTCGACGCCATCGAGTTGACGTTGTCGGTTAGATCCTTCCAGGTACCGGCGACGCCGGGAACTGTCGCCTGACCGCCGAGTTTGCCTTCGGTGCCGACCTCGCGGGCCACGCGCGTCACTTCCGACGCGAACGCAGAGAGTTGCTCGACCATCGTATTGATGGTTTCCTTGAGCTGCAAAATTTCGCCTTTGACGTCGACGGTGATCTTGCGGCTGAGATCGCCGCGCGCGATGGCCGTCGCCACGTCGGCGATGTTGCGCACCTGGCCGGTGAGGTTCGAGGCCATCGAGTTGACGTTGTCCGTGAGATCCTTCCAGGTACCGGCGACGCCGGGCACTTGGGCCTGACCGCCGAGCTTGCCATCGGTGCCGACCTCGCGAGCCACGCGACTCACTTCGGCCGCGAAGGAACGGAGCTGATCGACCATGGTATTTATGGTCTCTTTAAGCTCCAAAATTTCGCCGCGCACGTCGACGGTGATCTTCTTGGAAAGGTCGCCGTTGGCGACGGCGATCGTTACTTCCGCGATATTGCGGACCTGGCTCGTGAGGTTGTTGGCCATCGAGTTGACGTTGTCGGTGAGATCCTTCCAGGTCCCGGCGACGCCTTCAACCGCCGCCTGACCGCCGAGCTTACCTTCAGTGCCGACTTCGCGGGCCACGCGGCTCACCTCGCCGGCGAAAGCATTGAGCTGATCGACCATCGTATTAATGGTGTTCTTCAATTCGAGAATTTCGCCACGCACTTCAACGGTGATCTTCTTGGAAAGGTCGCCGTTGGCGACAGCGGTCGTCACATCCGCGATGTTGCGCACCTGGCCGGTCAGGTTCGACGCCATGAAGTTGACGTTATCGGTTAGATCCTTCCAAGTGCCGGCGACGCCAGGGACCTGGGCCTGACCACCCAGTTTGCCTTCGGTGCCGACTTCGCGGGCCACGCGCGTCACTTCCGACGCGAAGCCGTTAAGCTGATCGACCATCGTATTCATGGTGTTCTTGAGCGCGAGGATTTCGCCTTTCACTTCGACGGTAATCTTCGACGAGAGATCCCCCTTCGCGATAGCCGTCGCCACGTCGGCGATATTGCGGACCTGGCCTGTAAGGTTGGAGGCCATCGAGTTGACGTTATCCGTGAGATCTTTCCAGGTGCCGGCCACATCTTTCACGACCGCCTGACCGCCGAGTTTGCCTTCGGTGCCGACCTCGCGGGCCACGCGGCTCACTTCGCCGGCGAAGCCATTGAGCTGATCGACCATCGTATTGATGGTGTTCTTCAATTCGAGAATTTCACCCTTCACGTCGACCGTGATCTTCTTGGAAAGGTCGCCATTGGCCACAGCGGTCGCCACGTTGGCGATATTGCGCACCTGGCCTGTAAGGTTTGAGGCCATCGAGTTGACGTTATCGGTGAGATCCTTCCAGGTGCCGGCGACGCCGGGAACCTGGGCCTGACCGCCGAGCTTACCTTCGGTGCCGACTTCGCGGGCGACACGGCTCACTTCGCCAGCGAAGCCGTTGAGCTGATCGACCATCGTATTGATGGTGTTCTTGAGTTCGAGAATTTCGCCGCGCACGTCGACGGTGATCTTCTTGGAAAGATCGCCGTTGGCCACGGCCGTCGTCACATCCGCGATGTTTCGCACCTGGGCCGTGAGGTTCGTCGCCATGGCGTTGACGGAGTCGGTGAGGTCCTTCCACGTACCCGCCACGCCGCGCACTTCCGCTTGCCCGCCGAGCGCACCTTCGGTGCCGACTTCGCGAGCCACGCGCGTGACTTCCGACGCGAAGCCGTTGAGCTGATCGACCATCGTATTGATGGTGTTCTTGAGTTCGAGAATTTCGCCGCGCACATCGACGGTGATCTTCTTGGAAAGATCGCCATTGGCCACGGCCGTCGTCACTTCGGCGATATTTCGCACCTGGCCGGTGAGATTCGACGCCATGAAGTTGACGTTGTCGGTGAGGTCCTTCCACGTGCCGGCAACGCCGGGGACTTGCGCCTGACCGCCCAGCTTACCTTCGGTACCGACTTCGCGGGCGACGCGCGTCACTTCCGATGCGAAGCCGTTGAGTTGGTCCACCATCGTATTCATTGTGTTCTTGAGGGCGAGGATTTCGCCCTTCACTTCGACGGTGATCTTCGACGACAGGTCTCCCTTTGCAATGGCCGTCGCCACGCCAGCGATATTGCGCACCTGTCCGGTAAGGTTCGAGGCCATCGAATTGACAGAGTCCGTCAGATCTTTCCACGTACCCGCGACACCCGGTACGACGGCCTGGCCGCCGAGCTTGCCTTCTGTGCCGACTTCGCGCGCGACGCGCGTCACTTCCGAGGAGAAGCCATTGAGCTGATCGACCATCGTATTGATGGTTTCCTTCAGCTCCAAAATCTCGCCTTTCACGTCGACCGTGATTTTGCGCGACAGATCACCGCGGGCCACCGCCGTCGTTACCGTTGCAATGTTGCGAACCTGCGCAGTGAGGTTCGTCGCCATCGCATTGACCGAGTCGGTAAGATCCTTCCAGGTCCCCGCCACACCCGGGACGACCGCTTGGCCGCCAAGCCGACCATCGGTGCCGACTTCACGCGCAACGCGCGTCACTTCGGACGCGAACGACCGCAACTGATCGACCATCGTATTCGTCGCCTCTTTGAGCTGCAAAATCTCGCCGCGCACGTCGACTGTGATCTTCTTGGAAAGGTCGCCATTGGCCACGGCGATCGTCACGTCGGCGATATTGCGCACCTGAGCGGTCAAGTTGCCCGCCATCTGATTGACCGAGTCGGTGAGGTCCTTCCACACGCCGGACACGCCTTTAACCTGGGCTTGGCCGCCGAGCTTGCCTTCCGTGCCGACCTCGCGCGCAACGCGCGTCACTTCCGACGTGAAGACGGAAAGCTGTTCGATCATGGTATTTACGAGCTGGGCGGACCGCAGAAACTCGCCTCGGAGCGTGCGGCCGTCTACTTCCAGCTCCATCGATTGCCCGAGATCGCCCTTGGCCACGGCGCCGATGGTGCGGGCGATTTCGGTCGTCGGCCGCACCAAGTCATCCATCAGCGTATTAACCGCATCGACTTCTTCGGCCCAACCGCCGATCGACCCCGGCAACGACATACGCTGCTTGAGGCGTCCTTCCTTGCCGACCATTTCGCTCAGGCGCGTGACCTCCTTGGAAATGCGATCCTTTTGCCCAATCGTGAAATTGAACGCCTCCGCAATCCGCGCATCAATGCCTTCCCAGTCCGCCGGCAGCCGAACGGAGAAATCCCCGTTTCGAAACGCCGTCATCGCCGCCAAAAGCTGCCGCGACCGAGCGCCGGCGGAATGGTCTGACACGTCCGGCTTAGTCTTAAAGTCGACGCCGTCGCCATTCTCCAGGACAGCGGTAGGGGACTTGGACGGTGAGCGCGGGATCATGGGGTCGTTCATTAGGCACCTGGAAAATCAAAGATTTTGTGGGGTCGCGTAATTCCGATTCAAACGCATCGCAAAACGAAAGGAAATCGCGTGCTGGCATGACGTTGGTTCGCAAAGGAACACTTTACGCCATTGCCTTTGGCTTTTTTTGAGTACCAGCTTCGGAAGCGAAATGCCCATTTTCCCTGGCAGGAGCACTAAATGCCGAAATTCGGACGGCATTGACCCAAGACGGGCTCAATTTTAAGCGACGATTAGCCGAAAGGCAATCGTCAAGAAACAAAGAGCGGCTCGGTGCCATCTGCAGCCGCATTCGCCAGAATGCGGCTACCCAAAATTTATTCCTGTAAGGTCGCTCTTTTCCTCCGGTATTCCCTGATGTCGGGCAGAAAAGACACGGGGCCCGACGACACGAAAATGAAAACCTCCTGCAGCGGTCCGTTTACCAGGAAAGAGAGAACGATCATGAGCGAGTTTCAAGGAAAAGTGGCGCTTGTCACCGGTGGAACTTCCGGAATTGGCCGCGCAACCGCGCTCGCTTACGCCAAGGAAGGCGCCAAAGTCGTCGTCGCAGGCAGACGTGCGGCGGAAGGTGAGGAGACCGTGCGACTCATTCGCGCTCAACACGGCGAAGCTATCTTCGTGGCGACCGATGTGTCGCAGGAGACACAGGTCAAAAATCTCGTCGGCCGCACGGTCGAGAAATATGGCCGACTCGACATCGCCTTCAATAACGCCGGTATCGAGCAGACGCCGACGCCCTTTCTCGAGCAAACGCTCGACACCTACAACCAAATCATGGACATCAATGTTAAAGGCGTCTGGTTGAGCATGCAGCACGAGATTCCCGCGATGCTCAAATCAGGCGGTGGCGCGATCGTAAACACCTCTTCGGTGCTCGGTGTAATTGCTTTCGGACAGATCGAGGTCTACACGGCAAGTAAACATGCGGTCATCGGCTTAACCAAATCGGCCGCGTTGGAATTCGGCAAAAAGGGCATCCGGGTCAACGCCGTGCTCCCGGCCGTCATCGAAACCGACATGTTCCGCCGTTTCGCCGGAGACAACAAAGAATTTCGCGCCGCCATGACCGCCTTGCATCCGATCGGCCGAATAGGCGCTCCCGAAGAAATCGCCGACGCAGTGATTTGGCTGTCGTCCAACAAGTCGTCGTTCGTCACCGGCCATAGCTTATCGGTCGACGGCGGCTTGACGGCTCAGTGACTTCGTCTTGGGTTATCCGCAGCATCTTACTCGAATCAAACCATGCGGAGACCAGGTCGAAAGATTCGTTCGCGCGTGACACACAACCCCTGAACGAATTCCCTGGCCAAGGAACAGCACGGATGACTGGAGAAAAAATGGCATAACTAGTTTAATAGAAGCAGGTTGCGTTCTAACGATGCAACCATAAAAACATTGGCTACGATGGATTCGTTGCGCACGGAAGGTTGTGGCGGCACCTTTTCAACGCGCCCGAGGCGGGCGCGTTGCGAACAGGCCGATTCCCCAAAAAAGACGATGTCTCGACACCAAGAAAACGCGCCACCATAACCTGAAGCGACACTCCCTAAGCCGCCCGTTTCAAAAACAGTCGTCGAACGACATGACCTTTCCACATCCAAAGTCCCGTAAGAACTATTGCGGGAAAGAAGACAAACCGCACAGCGCTCGGCGTACTGCTGAACTTCCGCAGGCTCGCCATAAATGTAACCGGCTATCGGAATGCTCAAAATGATGTGAATCCAGCGAAGAATCGATCGTATGGTGGCATTACTAATCATCTAAGCCCTTTCCATCGAGAATCTGCCGCATCGATTTTTCAACCCTTGACTCTCGGGTCTTCGATTGCTTGGCCCCGGAAAAATAAAGGATGTATGCTCGTTTGCCGCCCCGGCGTCAACGCCTCAAAAGCAGTTTTCAAGGCAGGGATCGCATCTAATTTGCTTTGAAATTCTTCCGGAACGGCGAATTCCGTGGGCTTCTTGAAATTTAACTTCAAACCAGCCTTTTCCACTTCAATGGCTTCATGAATATAGGCTTTCAAGATGGGTTCCATCTCGACTATCTCTCGAACATTGGTAAACCGAATCTGCCGGGCTGACTGCACGTTCTCGGTCTGTTGGATGAGAATACTATCGGTATCCTTTAACAAGGCGCCTTTGAAAAACAAAAACGCACAGTATTCCTTGAATGCGTGTATCAAGACTATGTTGCTTTTTTCAAGTGTGTAACAGGGATTACCCCACTTCAATTCTTCGGTCAGCTGGCAGTCGATAGCGATTGATGCGCAATTTCTCCAATTCTTGCTGCCACTGTTTGGTTTTACTAAAATAGAAATTGACCTTGGGATTCGTTCTGCTCATTTGTCGCTACTCTAAATAAAGTGACCTCAGGTGGTCTGTCATGTTGTCAAACTTCGCCCGATCGTGTTCTTGCATCCCGCTTATTTGACTGCGATACGCGCTTATGAGTGCTGGGAGGCGAGGATCTTTGGCCAGATGAGCGACCGCGACGCCTGTCATCGCACGGTAAGGCTGATTGGTGGCGTCAAACGCGCGCCGATCAGGGAAACTACCAATGCGGAACACACCCTCAGCTCCTTGGGGATTCAAACCTCGATTGACCGCGGCCACCTCGCGATACTCTTCAAAGAAAGGTAGGACTTGCTCCCGCATCAACATAAGAATGCCAGGTATAACGGCACCGAACTCCGCCTCGGACTCCACTTGAAAATTGACGCCTTGTCCCGCCGGGTTAGGAGGCATCCCCAAAAACTCCAGCTGCGTTATCGAGGTCAATGTCATCGAGTGATACTTCGGGGGCGACCCAGAAAACCGGTTGGTGATTTCCTGCACAGCCTCAAGTCGAATGCAGAGCGTAAACGAGAACTTGAAAACCGGATTGCAATCGACCAAAGGCAAGCCAAGCTCCTGTCGGCCGCCGTCGATTTTGCGAACAAAGGCCTCCGATGCTTTCTTGAAGCGAAAGCCTGCCACGCTTACCACCGGAGCGACGGCGTCAACGATCAATCGCCGAACCTCAGTTTTGACCCATCGCGCCATTTTGTCTCCGCAGTCCGTGGCCGGGGTCGGTACTCCGACCCCGGCAGTCCCATCCTTGATCTCATCTCACACCGCCGACCACGGCTCCGCCAATTTCCACCGCGTCTGGTCTGAGTGAATTCTTACCTTCCGTCCAACCCGCGCTCGACCATTTCCAATCCTCTGGCTCCACGACCAGCTGCTTCCGTACAGGATTGCCATGGATGTAATCGATCATTGCAAAAATCACTTGCGGCTCAATGGTGTTTCGATCAAAGCCACCGCCAGCGTGCCAGAAGCGCCGCTCGATGCCATTGCGATGCCGAACGCTGATGCGTTCCAGCCGATGCGGCGCGTACTTGCTCAGGTATTTGATTGCTTTGGATCCGACTGGCTGCTTTATCGCCTTGAGAATCGCACTGACATCGTAGTCAGGTTCATTGGGATAGATCAGGAGATGCACATGCTCAGCCATGAACACGTAGGCCCAGAGCGAAAGTTTGAGTTTTACACGCGCGGCATTAATGGCGTCGGCCAACCATTGGCACGCACGTTCGGCCCGAAGAAACGGGCAGCCGCGAAAGCAGGAGAAGGTCAATTCATGCACATGTCCGGGCTCGTTGGCAGCGGGCCGACGCATGCGCCGATGTCGCCAGTGCATCCGGTGACCCTCGCGGGTTCGCCGGGGTCGGAGTACCGACCCCGGCCACGGTGTCCCATCTAATGCAAACTTTCAAGACGTCGTTGCAAGTGCGCCTCGAACGCATCCACATCGCAGTCGTCCCGCTTATTAACACGCGCCTTACCAACGAAAGAACAGCGACGAATTCCCGACAAAGGCAATTGAACTCGGACGGCGACATCTCGGTTGTTGATGCTCCGAACATCGCGCTCTGAATGTAGCCACTCACTTGCAAAAGAAACTTCGAATAGCCTGGCCTTTCGGCGAAAACGTAAGATCGGCAACGTGGCCAAGCCGGCTCGAAAACGATCCATCATGAACTCGAGGCCAGGGATTATCGGATCTCGCTTCTGGCCGCGGGCGTATATTTCAATTCGCTCGATTGATGTCCCAAATGGCGCGGGACCGTTGGCCGTCAGGTATTCGGCGCAGCGAGTGATACATGGGCCGCTAGCCATGCCGTTATACGTGACGATGAACGGCACGATTTTTCACCGTTGGAGCCCTCTGCCAGCACGTAATTCGCCGGCGCTCTTAATTGCGATCAGCTCTCAAGCCCGCTACCACCCCAGGCAGCTGCCCCAACATCTTCGCCCACCCAAACTCCGCACCCCTAAACGCCTGATTGCCCCAAGGCTGGGAGACATCGAAACCCGAGTGCTCAAAGAAGACACGCGTCCCGTCGCCATCCGGTTCGAGCCGGAAGCTCACTCGCGTACCTTCGAGTCCACCGGCCGACCACGAAAATGCGAGTCGACTGGGCGGTTCGCATTCCAGCACTTCGCTGTTCACGACCATCCCGTTGAATTTCATTTTCGGGTTCGGCGGCACCTGAAACGTAAAGTGATGCCCGACACGCGGCACAATGTCATTCGGAAACATCCACTGGGCCAACGTGGCGCTTTCGGTGAGCGCACGCCAGACCCGCTCCCGAGGTTGCGGAATCAGAAGCTCTCTTTGAATCGTCTTCGTCATTTTTCGCGCCCTTTGGACAGGAGATCCTGAAGCCGCTGGAGGTGGTCATCCCAGAAGCGCTCGTAATGCGCGATCCACTCGCGCACCAGACCAAGCCCTTCGGGAACGAGGTGGTAGCGCCGCTCTCTGCCATGCCGTTGCTCCGTCACGAGACCGGCATCAAGCAAGATGCGCAGGTGCTGCGAGACGGCCGGCCGGCTCATCTGGAACTGTCCCGCAATCGTGTTGACCGAGCGGTCCGCCTCGACAAGGAGATCCAGCATCCGCCGACGCGCGGGATGGCTAATAGCCCCAAAGACATCAGCTTCGTGATTGGGAGTCGTCACCATGTATCCAATATACGTAAGCAAATGCTTACTTGTCAAGTCTGAAGTGATAATTGTTGGCTTAAACGAGCGTGGGTGTAACCAAATTCTCTGGGGGCGAAATCGTTCCCTGACACCCAGGGCGTTGCCCTGGTCTAACATATGCCGCCCTTTCAGGGCTTAAGACTGGGCGCCCCACATGGCCTAAACGATCTGGATCGACCGCATTAAGCCCTGAAAGGGCGGCATATGTTAGCCCAGGGCAACGCCCCGGGCGGCCGAAGCCTATATTCACACTGGGCAGCGATGTCCTCCAGGCCGCCGACACCCTCCAGGGCAACGCCCTGGGTGGCCGAAGCCTATATTCACCACCAGGGAATTCGGTTACGCCCACCAGCGTTCGGACCTCGAAAGATCATGGCGCAGGGCGATAGCCTCAATATCTTATGTTTGTCACCACCCGTTCCTTTGGCAATTAAAGGGCATTTGGCCTTCCTCCCATCATCGCGACAGGAGCATCATGAGTAATCGCACTCTCGTCACACGCTCATTCGTCCTATTTCTTTCCCTTTTGTCCTTTTCTTATGCACCCAGTTTCGCCGAGGAGCCCAAGGGCGGGCCGCCGGAGTTCAAGCGGCTCAAATATCGCAATGTCGGGCCTGCGGCAGGCGGCAGAGTCGCCCGATCCGCGGGGGTGCCGGGCGATCCACTTACCTATTACAGCGCAACAGCGGGCGGCGGCGTTTGGAAGTCGATCGATGGCGGCATTCACTGGAAGCCGATCTTTGACGACCAGCCGGCCTCGACGATCGGCTCCTTGGCCATCGCGCCGTCGGATCCCAATGTCATCTACGTGGGTACCGGCGAAGCGAACATTCGTGGCAACGTCCAGCCGGGCAACGGCATCTTCAAATCGGAGGATGCCGGTAAGACCTGGAAGCATATCTGGAAGATCCCCGGCCAGATCGGCACGATGATCGTTCATCCCTCGAACCCCGATATCGCCTTCGCCGCTGTTCTCGGCCATGCCTTTGGACCGAACGAGGAACGGGGCGTCTATCGCACCGTCGATGGCGGCAAGAATTGGCAACGCGTCCTTTTCAAGGATCGAGACACCGGCGCGTCCGATGTCTGCTTCGATCCCAAAAACCCTCGTATTCTCTTCGCGGGGCTTTGGCAGACTCGACGTCAGCCTTGGGAGTTGACCAGCGGCGGCGCGGGTAGCGGGCTCTACCATTCGCGCGACGGCGGCGACACTTGGACCCATCTCGTCGCTCCGCCGGCGCCGGAATCGCCCGAAGCGGCCAAGGATGCACCCACCGGCGAGAAACGGTGCGACGGCCTCCCCGAAGGGATCTGGGGCAAAATCTGCCTCGCCGTCGCGCCCTCCGATCCGCGGCGCGTCTATGCCATGATCGAAGCCGAAAAGGGCGGCCTGTTCCGAAGCGACGACGGCGGCGAGAGTTGGAAGCTCATCAACGGCGGCGCCGGCTTACGTCAGCGCGCATGGTATTTCTCGACGATCACCGTTCACCCGACGAACCCGGATGTCATCTATTGCCCCCAGGTCGCGCTGCTCAAGAGCATTGACGGCGGCAAGAGCTTCGCCCGCGTCAAGGGGCCGCATCATGGCGACCACCACGACATTTGGATCGACCCCAAGATGCCCAGGCGCATCATCGGCAGCAACGACGGCGGCGTCGACATCTCGACCGACGGCGGCGAAAATTGGTATGCCCCGCCGTTGCCGATCGCCCAGTTTTATCATGTCCATTGCGATAACAGCCGCCCCTATCGCGTCATGGGCAACATGCAGGACATCGGCAGCGCCTCCGGCCCGAGCAATAGTCTGTCCTCGTCCGGCATTCGCCTCAGCGATTGGTACACCGTCGGCGGTGGTGAAACTGGCTCGGCCGTGCCCGATCCAAGCGATCCCAATATCGTTTATGCCGGCGAATATGGCGGCATCATCACGCGCTATGACCATCGCACGCGGCAGGCGAAAAACATCAGCATTTATCCGTTCGATCCCTCCGGCTACGGGGCGGCCGACATTCGCTACCGCTTCCAGTGGACCGCGCCGATCGTCGTTTCCCAACATAACCCAAAAGAGATCTATCATGGCGCCAATGTCCTCTTCCGCTCAAAGGACGGCGGCAAAACATGGGAAAAGATCAGCGGCGATCTGACGCGCAACGACAAGGCGAAACAGAAATGGTCCGGCGGACCGATCACCGGCGACAACACAGGTGTCGAAGTCTATGGCACCATTTTCGTGATCGCGGAAGCGCCTCAGAAAGCCGGCACGATCTGGGTCGGCAGCGATGATGGCCTTGTGCATGTCACCAACGACAGCGGCAAAACCTGGACCAAGATCGCCACCGGCTTGCCGGAGTGGGCCACGATCAATTGCATCGAAGTCTCGCCGTTTTCGGCCGAGACCGTTTACATCGTCGCCCAAAATTACCGGCTCGACGACAACAAGCCCTACCTTCTCAAGACCACCGACGGCGGCAAGACCTGGAAGAGCCTCAGCGACAAAATGCCGCAAGACGTCTTCTTGCGTGCCGTGCGCGAAGACCCAAAAAAGAAGGGTTTGCTCTATCTCGCCAGCGAGAGAGGCGTCGCGTTCTCGACCGATGAAGGAGCGACCTGGAAAGACCTGAAGCTCAATCTGCCGACCGTGGCCGTCACTGACCTCGTCGTGAAGAACAACGATCTCGTTCTCTCGACTCAAGGTCGATCGATCTGGATTTTGGACGACATCACGCCGTTGCGCGAGTGGACGCCCGCTTTCGAGAAAGACGATATGCACCTTTTCTCGGTCCTGGACGCTACGCGCTACTCTTATTATTCGACGATCGAGGAGCGCGGCGGGACCGATACATTCCCGAACCCGCCCGACGGCGCGGTGATTTATTACTCGCTCAAGGCAAAGCCCAAGGGCGATCTCACCATTGAAATCCTGGGCGCGGATAACAAAGTGATCGCCAAAATGACGAGCAAGGAAGAACCAGAGGAGCCAGCCGAGGAAGGCGATTACGCGGACAAGGAGAAAAAAGATCCGTTACCGACCGAACCGGGACTGCATCGGGTCGTCTGGGACCTGCGCCATGAGGGCGCTGAGGCGATTCGCAAGGCCAAGGTCGACAGCGGCGATCCCAAGGCCGGAGTGGTGGTCACCTCAGGAATTTACACCGTGAAGCTAACCGCCGACGGCAAGTCGCAGACGAAGCTCTTCGAAGTCCTGCCTGATCCACGGCTCGACCCCACAGCGAAGCCGATGGCCGTCAAGGATCCAAAGGCGATCACGCCGCCAAAGCCCGGCACAATCGCCGCCGACCTGGAGGAGCAAGAGAAGCTCGCGCTCAAGATGCGCGACGACATCACCCGCCTGACGCGAACCGTCGAGCAGATGCGAGGCGTGAAAAAACAGCTTCTGGACCGCAACACTCTACTCAAGGACCTGGATAAGACCGAAGCGTTGGTCAAAGCCTCGACCGATCTCGTCGCCAAGATAGACGAATTGGAAGAGAGGTTCCATAATCCGAAAGCCAAGGTCGTCTACGACATCCTGGCCCAAAAAGGCGGCGCTAAACTCTATTCGCAGCTCGCGAACCTTTACGACCTCACGAAAGACGGCGACGGCGCGCCAAGCCAGGGCATCAAGGAAATTTACGAGGAACAATCGCTCTTGCTAAAGAAGTATGAATTGGAATGGAAGCTGATCGTCGCCGATGGCCTAGCAAAGCTGAATGACCAAGCGAAAAAGGCGGATCTGCCAGCGATCCTCATGCCGCCGTTGGAGAAGAAGACGAAATAGAAGTTAGAGAAGGCCTTATGAACCCCTCGGCCCCGTACTCGGGGGAGAGGGGCTTTTCGCTCGGAATCGAGCCAGATTTCTAATCTCAGGTTCAGCGCGGGCGTGTGTCTCGCCAGTGCCCCGGTGGCCTGTTGCGGTTTTGCTAGGGCGCTAGGATACTGACGAAAGCGGCAACACAACCGGCGGCGGGCGGCGGCGCCGGTTCGCCTTGACCCGGTCTTCTAGGTTGGGTACACCCGTCGCTCACACGGAAGGGGCAGACACCGAGTTCTGAGATTACGGATACAGGGAAGCAGCTAAGGTCAGACCGAGGCTGTTCGCCAACTCGAACGAGGAGAACGGAACAGTGAAGAAACCAGTCATCTTCGGCGGCATGATGGCGCTCGGAGCAGTCGGCCTCATCACCGGTTTGCTCGTCGCACAGCAGCCAGGCGCCGGCGGAGCGCGGCCCGCGACGGCCCCCACCGCCGCCCCGGTCACGACTCGGATCGCTTTTATTAATGTGGTCCAAGTTCTGAAGAATTACCAAAAGGCCCAGGCTTTCCAAGATTCCATGAAGGCCCAATTCAAGCTTTTCCAGGACAACGAAGCCAAGATCCGCAGCCAAATCGAGATTGCCAAGCAAGAAGGGATCAAAGTTGGCCCGACAAACACGGCCCAACTGGAACTGCTCGACAAGCGCATCCGCGAGCTGACGCGCCAGCTCGAAGATAACAACAACGACGCCAAAATGAAGATGGGCAAGCAGGTCGACGAAGAGACCGTGCTTCTCTTCCGCGAAGTTCAGGACGCCGCGCAACGATTCGCGATGGGTCGCGGCTACGACATGGTGCTGAGCTTTAACGATTCGCCGGTAAACACTCCGGAGTATCTGAACCCAGCAGCCGTCACGCGCCGCATGCAGACCCAGCCGCTCATGCCGTTGTATTGCCACCCGAGCATGGACATCACCACCGATGTCGTCACGGCCTTAAACACGCAGTATCGGGCCTCGAACCCAACCGCGGCCGCTCCTGGCGTCGGCACGCAACGTCCTTAGGCCTCGGTGTCTGAAGGTTTTCAAGAGCTGGACGCGTAAGCGACCGGAGAATTCTGTTTTCAAGAGCCGGGAGCGTCAGCGACCGGAGATAGTCTGAACGAGCGTAATGCGCTCCGGCGCTGACGCTGTCGGCTCTTGAAGAGGGTGAGATCGTGAAAAGGCTGACCTATCGGTATCAACGAACCCTCACTCGACCGGCTACGGTTGATGGTGTTGGTTATCTCACTGGGGCGGCGGTTCGTTTGCGGTTTCGGCCGGCTCCGCCCAACACGGGCATCCTCTTTGTTCGCACCGATCTGGAACCGCGTTCTCAAGTGCTCGCTCATGTCGATCATGTGACGGGAACGACACGCAGGACGACCCTCGGCGATCTGCCGGTTCAGGTCGGACTTGTCGAACATGTATTGGCTGCGTTGGCCGGGCTGAAAATTGATAATTGCTTCGTCGAATTGAATGCGCCCGAGCCGCCCGGTCTCGACGGTTCGTGCCGTTCCTTTATCGATGCGTTATTTGGCGCTGGCATTGTTCGTCAAATGGTGCGCCGGCCAATATTCACCGTAGAGGAACCGCTCCTCGTGTCGAGCCGAGGTGCCACGCTTGCGTTACATCCTAGCGACGAAAAGGGCCTTTCGATAAGCTATTTCCTGGACTACGGGCCCAAAGCTCCGATCGCCCGCCAGAACCACACAGTTAAACTTACGCCAAGCAGTTTTATCAATCAAATTGCCGATTGCAGGACCTTCTTGCTGGAATCCGAAGCCGAGGAGCTCCTGCGACAAGGCCTCGGTAAGCATACTTCGCCGCGCGACTTGCTCCTCTTTGGGCCGAACGGGCCGATTGATAACAGCCTGCGTTTCGCCAATGAGCCCGCGCAGCCACAAAATCCTCGACATCATCGGCGATCTGTCGCTGCTCGGAGTCGACATCCACGGCCACCTTGTGGCGTATCGGTCAGGCCATCCGTTGAACGTCGAACTTGTAGCCGCCCTCCATCGCCAATTGTCGGCGACAGGCATCCCGCCCCAACTCATCGCGGCCTGACATTAAACAGTATTTTAAGGATGGCTTATGTCCAAATTACGCCTTGGTGTGATCGGCGTTGGACACCTCGGAAAAGAACATGCCCGCATCCTGGCCGGAATGCCCGACGTCGAGTTAGTCGGCGTCGTCGACCAGCGCACCGCCCAAGCGGCTCAAGTTGCGGAGCGCTGCGGTACGCCGCGCCTTCTCGGATCCTGCGCCTCTTCTCAATCTCGTCGATGCCGCCGTGTTGGCTGTGCCGACTCTGCACCACCATGCGGTGGCGCGTCGAGTTTTTGCAACGCGGTATTCCGCTTTTGATCGAAAAGCCCTTGGCGTCGACACCGGCTCAAGCCGAGGAATTGGCCGCTCTCGCCGCTCGCCATAACATTGTCCTTCAGGTGGGACATATTGAGCGCTTCAATCCGGCATTTGAAGAGCTTCAAAAGCGTTCCATTCGGCCGCGCTTCATCCAGGCCGAACGTCTCGGTGGTTACACGGGCCGATCCACCGACGTCGGCGTCGTTCTCGATCTCATGATTCATGATCTGGATTTGATTTTGACGTTGGTCGGCTCGCGCGTTCGCTCCGTGGAAGCGCTCGGAGCTGCCCTTCTGGGCGGCGAAGAGGATCTCGCCCACGCTCGCATTACGTTCAGCAACGGCTGTGTGGCTCACGTTTCCGCGAGTCGCGCCCATCCGACTCCTGTTCGGCGCATGCAGGTCTGGGGCGCTGAAGGTTATGCGGGAGTCGACTTCGGCAAGCGCCATTTGACCCTCATGCAGCCTGCCGCCCACCTGCGCGGCCCGAACACCGTGCGCCTCTCCACGGAAGAAGTCGCCTCCTTCCGCACGGACTTATTTGGCCGACATATCGAGACGCTCGAAATCGACTGCCAAGGCGGCGATCAGTTGACGCGCGAGTTACAGGAGTTCACACGCTCCGTACGCACGGGTTCAGTTCCCCGCGCTGACGGCGGCGCCGGCCGCGACGCCGTCATGCTTGCCGGCTTGGTGTTGGATAGTCTGCGCACCCATGCTTGGTCCGGCGATGCCGGCGGCCCTGTCGGCCCTTGGCAATTGCCAACCGCCGCGGGCCCCCTGTTCCATTCGACTTCCGCACGTTCCGAAGCCGCTTGAACCTCGCCACCTCTGCACTTGTCAGGGCAAGGAGCCGGAAGTAAACTTGCAATTGATTCGCTCTTGTATCGTCTATGCCGGTTTTCAACTTTTGGGGAATAGTGTAACGGTAGCACAACTGACTCTGGATCAGTTCGTCTAGGTTCGAATCCTAGTTCCCCAGCTTCATTTTCAACTAACAAGACAAGCTTTAGCTCGCACAAATCAAAGGTATTGAGAAGAAATCACTGAAAGGTTACTAAAGTAGGGCAACGACCGGCGAGCTTCGCAGGCGCACGAAAAGGTCAGCGTGTGATGGTAGACGCCGGTCTGTCGCGGGGATTTTCGACTGCTGTTTTCCGTTGCGCGAGACGACCGGGCTGTTCGCGCAGATGCACTTCACCTTTCCAGCGGGCTGGACAATCTGCAGGGGCCCTATTTGGACCTCCCAAAGCCAACTAAAGCGATGTCGTCGTGCTGGCTACGGCCGGTAGCGAATTGTTTGACAACCTTGACCACTTGCTCACCTAACTCTCGCGACGAATAGCTCGCTCCCTGGACCGCGGCATGCACACCTTCCATTTGGAGCTGGTTGCCTTCAATGTCCATGGCCTCCGTAACACCATCAGTGAACGCCAGAATGCTGTCACCAGGCTGCAAGGAGACTTGACATGAGGCATAGGTGAAGTCGTCAAGAATACCCAAAGGTAATCCGGCCACGTCGCTACTTATAACGTCACCTACCGTGCGTGTGTCGCTGGTATAGATAAGTGGGGACGGATGCCCGGCATTGACCAGCGTTACGGTGTGATTAGCTGAATCAAGGACCGCAACTATCAGCGTCACAAACCGGTCGGCGATCACCGATTGTTTCATCAAGGAATTCAACTTCTTAACGGCGGTCGCTGGATCTGGCTCTGTCAGCATACAGAACCGGGCGTCGGCGCTGAGTTTCGCCATCAGTAGGGCCGCCGCTACGCCTTTGCCGGCGACATCGCCCAGCACGACCGCGACTCGATTTCGTGGCAGTGAAATGAAATCATAATAATCACCGCCGACTTCCTGAGCCGCCTCGTAGTGGGCAAAAAATTCATAGCCTGGAACCTTCGGCAGCTCGAGCGGCAAGAAACCGCGCTGTACGCCGCGAGCCATATCCAGATCGAACTTGATGCGGGCGCGTGCGACCTCCAGGTGCTGGCTGTATTCCATCAACTCAACCTGGAGGCGGCGAATCTTGAGGTGTGTTTCGACGCGCCATGCAATTCTTCCATCTGAAATGGCTTCGTGATGTAGTCCACTCCACCAATGGCAAACGCCTTCACTTTGTCCATCTGTTCGGTGAGGGCGCTGATAAAGATGACGGGAATTCCCTTGAGGGCACCATCAGCCTTCAGACGTTCACATACCTCGTAGCCGTTCATCTCCGGCATATTGATATCGAGCAGAATCAGATCGGGCGGATCGCGTCGCGCGGCCAGGAGTGCCAGCTTACCACTAGGAACTGGTCGGACCTTGTAGCCGCGGTCCTTGAGCATACCAGCCAGAACCTGAAGGTTTGCCGCCGTATCATCGACTACCATGATATTCGCGACGCGACTGGTTGTTATTATCGATTTCTCAGGAGTCAAGGAACAACCTCCGTACCTAATAGATCAAGAAATTCTTGATAATGAAAGCCTTCCGCCAGGCGACGCAGCCCCTGAGCGACGGGAAAATCATGGTGTTCAGCCTCCTGAATCTTCACCAAAAGCTGGTCCAGGTCCGCGGTGATGACGGCCTCGCGCATCGACCGGATTAAGTCTTGCGGCCAGCCTGCCATCGATGCAGTCGTCAACACAGCGGTCTCGGTCTGAGCCACCGCCGAGGGCTTCTCGGCGTAAATGTACTCGACTCCCAAATGCGTGCGAATCTTCAAAAAGAGTTCGGCTTCACGGAACGGCTTACTAAGAAAATCGTCCGCGCCGATTTTCATCAACTCCTGCCGATTTTCATCCATGGCACTCGCGGTCACGGCGATTATTTTGGGTACGTTGCCACCATCCATCGCCCGGATTCGATGGATGGCTTCATGACCATCCATCACGGGCATGCGGAAATCCATCAGGATGAGATGAGGCCGCCAGTCCTCAAACGCCTGGACAGCCTCCGCTCCGTTGACCGCCAAGCGAATCGCGAAGCCGACGGGACCCAATAGTTGTGCCAACAACTGCCGATTGTCCTCGATGTCGTCGGCGATCAACACCCGACAGGTCGGCTGGCCGGGCAAGAGTTTTAGAACTTGCCGTGGTTTATCCTTGGCTTGAACTGCTTGCGCATCTCCCTCCTTCAAGGGCAGATGTATTTTGAAAACGCTTCCTTTGTCAACCTGGCTATTGACCGTAATCGCTCCGCCCATCAATCGAACAAATTCCTGACTGATGGCCAAACCGAGTCCTGTACCCGTACCTGTCTGTTGACCAGTCTTCGTCTGCTCAAAATGGCGGAACAACTTATTTTGGTCGTCTGGAGAAATACCTGGACCTGTGTCCTCGATTTCGACCTGAAGGACAGGTCCCGTCGAGCTGGCGCGGTCAGCACGCACGCGTAAAACAATGCCTCCCTGCTCCGTAAACTTGACGGCATTGCCGAGTACGTTGATAAAAACCTGACGCAATTTGTTGACATCGGCCACAATATACTGAGGCACGTCGCCGATCATCTCCACGGAGAACGCTAGCTTCTTTTCATCTGTGCGAACGCGGAACATCATCTCCAGGTCTTTGAGAAGGACCGGCAAATCAAAAGTCGAAAGGTTTAGAGTAGTGCGACCCGCTTCGATCTTGGACATCTCCAAAATATCATTGATCAGTGCGAGAAGATGCTCGCCGCTACGATTGATCGTTTCCAAGTATTGGCATTGGCGCGGTGTCAGGTCCTGGTCGCGGAGCATTAGTTGCGAAAATCCCAGGATCGCATTCATCGGTGTGCGGATTTCATGCGACATATTGGCCAGGAAGACGCTCTTGGCCCGGTTGGCCTGTTGCAACGATTGCTCGTAGCGCTTGCGTCCGTGACATCGCGGGCGGCGGCGAACACGCCCTGAAGCTTCCGATCGCGGTCGTGAAACGTCGTCGCGTTGTAGGATACAACCGTTTCGGTACCATCCCTGGCTCGCGCGGTGAGTTCGTAGTCCGTGAGTTTGCTCTCTCCCAGGACGCGCTTGATGCCGGCCTCGGCACGCTCCGGATTCGTGAAGTAGCTTTTGAATGGAGCGCCGATTAGTTCATCCCGCGTACATCCCGTGAGAGCCTCCATCTGTTTGTTTACGTCAGTTATGATTCCCCTTGGATCGGTCGTTATGAGCGCATCGATGTTCGATTCAATAAGTGAGCGCGTATAAAATTGTTGATCGCGCACCCGCTGATCAAGAAGCATGCGCTCGGCTTCCACTTGCTTGCGCGCGGTGTTGTCCGTTCCAATCAACAAATAGCCGATGATCGCATTTTGTGCATCGCGCAGGGCCGTGACGGACACGACCGCTGGAAACCTGCTGCCATCCTTGCGGATGTAGGTCAACTCGTAAATGTCCTCGATCCCGCGCGACGCTTTGAACACCAGCGCTTCAAAGCCTGGCGTGATCGGTGTACCCAGTTCCACACTGAGCGTAATAGCTCGCGCGATAACTTCCTGCGGATCGGAAATGTCGGCGGGTGTGATCTTGTTCGTCACTTCGGCGGCCATGTAGCCCAGCATGCGCTCGGCGCCGACATTGAAGATCTGAATAACTCCTTTTGCGTCAGTTGCGATACTAGAGAAGTTAGCGCTATTAAAAATAGCACTCTGCAAGGCACCGGCCCTGAGTAGGGCCTCTTCCGCTTGCTTACGTGCCGTGTTGTCAGTACCGATCAGCAGGTAGCCAATGATCGTGTCGTCGGCATCGCGCAGCGCAGTGACAGACACGACGGCTGGAAACCGGCTACCATCCTTGCGGAAGTAGGTTAGTTCATAGATGTCTTCGATCCCGCGCGAGGCCTTGAACACGAGGGCTTCAAACCCTGGCGCAATCGGCGTGCTGAGTTCGACGCTCAGCGCTTCGGCGCGGGCAATTACTTCCTGCGGATCCGAAATGTCGGCCGGCGTGATCTTGTTCATCACTTCGGCCGCGGTATAACCCAGCATCCGCTCGGCACCGACATTGAAGATCTGAATGACGCCTTTGGCATCCGTGGCGATACTCGAGAAATTAGCGCTATTGAAAATCGCGTTCTGCAAGGCCCCAGCGCGAAGGAGAGCTTCTTCCGCCTCCTTGCGTGCGGTGTTATCCGTGCCGATCAACAGGTAGCCGATGATTTTGCCCTGGGCATCGCGCAGCGCGGTGACCGATACGATCGCCGGAAAACGGCTGCCATCCTTACGGATGTAGGTCAGCTCGTAAATATCCTCGATCCCGCGCGATGCCTTGAACACCAAGGCTTCAAAGCCTGGCGTGATCGTCGTGGCGAGTTCGTCGCTCAAGGCCTTGGCACGCGTGATTACTTCCTGCGGATCGGATATGTCAGCCGGCGTGATCTTGTTCATCACCTCGGCGGCCTTGTAGCCGAGCATGCGCTCGGCACCGACATTGAAGATCTGAATAACGCCTTTCTCGTCGGTGGCAATGCTCGAAAAATTGGCGCTATTGAAAATCGCGCTTTGTAACGCCCCAGCTTCGAGGAGCGCTTCTTCCGCTCGCTTGCGCCGGTGACGTCCTCCATCGCCAAAACCAGCAGCTCGCCGTGGTGGCCCGCCTGCAGTTTGCGTGCGTTGAGCAGCATCACGCGGCGGCCGATCACCGGGAAGGTGTGCTCGAGTTCGAAATCATTGAAGACCGAACTCTTTGGGACCACATCCTCGAGGAGCGTCCGCAGAGCGGGAATATCCCATTGGCCGTTGCCGAGTTCGTAGATGAGACGGTTTTCCGTTTCTTCGGCAGAGACATGAAAAGTCTGATAGAAAGCGCGGTTGGCGGAACGCACGCGCAACGTGGTATCGAGTATTAGCAGGGACTCGCGTACCGTATCCACGATGTTTAGGGCGTAGTTCTGAATATCCTCGACCAATGGCTCTACATTCATCGGCTGCGCCCTCCAGTTTGTTGCTCAGCCATCGGCCTCGCAGAGACCGGTTTACGCCGAGGCACCAAGCGTTTAGAGGCACCGTTTATGGTCACCCAGCTGCGCCATAAGCGACACAGCGGATCGTGTTTGCCAATGTTAGCCACGCCCTACTGTAGCTATTGTACAAGAATTGCGTCCCCGAAGCTCTCCTTCTCTCCGCGCTAAGAGACTGTCCCATAAGTCCAATTAAGCCGCCATTCGATAATGGAATTCCGCCTCGATTGCTTTTGGATCCAAGCGATTGAGCATAAGGTGAATCATAGCCAACTTGAGATACGCCTCCGACGACAGCACGCTACGCTCATAGTCCTTACTCAACCGGCGGCATTGACTCAGCCAGGCAAACGTCCGCTCCACCGTCCAACGGATTGGCAATGTCACCCAACCCTCCGCTCCTTCAGGACGTCGCACGATGACCAGTTCCCACTGTGCCTTTTCCTCCACCCAACGATACAAGGCGTGGTTGTGGTATTTGCTGTCCGCAAACATACGTTCCACCCGACTCATCGGTTGGCTTTCCAAGCGTTCAAAGACCTGTTTCGCCGCCTTGGCGTCGTCCACGTCGGCAGCCGTCACCAAGACCGCCAGCAGCAACCCCATGCTATCCACGACGATATGGCGTTTACGGCCATTGACATTTTTAGCATTGTCGCGGCCACGCTGTTCGCCGCCACAACGGGTGTCGACCGATTGGCTATCGACGCTGGCTGTGGTACGCGGATGGTAAGGCTTCTCCGCCGTGCGTACCTTGGTGCGGAGAAGATCGTGAATTCTGTCGAGAGTGCCGTTGTGTCGCCAAGAGTCGAAGTAACGCCAGACTGTGCTTTTTGGTGGAAAATCCTTGGGCAGGTAACGCCATTGGCAACCGGTGCGTAACAGGTAAAAGATGGCATCGACGACATCACGCAGGTTGGTAATGCGTGGCCGTCCGCCGGGATAAACGGGCAGGTGGGGTTCGATCAGAGCCCACTGCGCGTCGGTAATGTCGCTGGGATATGTTTGAGTTCTCATACCTCATTATACGCATCGACAGCTGCTTATGGGACAGTCTCTAAGAAGAAAGGACCGAGCACCAACCTCGACGGCAAAGACGATTATCCTGTCGTTCATGTTTCCTGTGACGATGCCGCGGCGTATGCGAAGAAGGCGGGTAAACGACTGCCAACTGAGGCCGAGTGGGAGTTCGCGGCTCGTTGCGGCCTGGATTACAAGCCATAGGTCTGGGGCGACGACCGGCCTAGACCGAAAGCAATATTCACGCGAACATTTGGCAGGGTCAAATCCCATACAAAAATACCGCCCGCGACGGATACGAGCGTACATCGCCCGTCAAAGCGTTCAAACTCAACAACTATGGGCTATATGATATGTCCGGCAATGTTTGGCAATGGTGCAACGAGTGGTACGACCGCGACCTCTACTGCGAACGCGCCAGCAAAGGAATAACCGCCGATCCAGTGAGCCCTCCAAGGAGTTATGATCGCCGGCAGCTCTACACGCCGCTGCGGACCCAAAGAGGTGGTTCGTTCCTCTGCTGTGACACTTACTGTAGCCGCTATCGTCCCAACGCCAAAAAGTGATGGTATTTTGATAGGCAGGACTCGATCGATCTCGTGAGCGCTGCGTCCGCTTCAGAAATTGACAATGATGAGTAGCGCTGACGTACGGAAGCCAAAACGATATTCCCAGAGATGCCTGCAAAACCGCTCCATGACGGCAACTAAGTGACACCAGTTGACACTCGCTTATCCGTCACTACAATTGCCTTTCCTATAGATTGTTGAACGGTTTAGGTCGGCAGAGATTATACATAAATCATCTTCTGAAGGCTACAGATTCTGTAACCCACGGGGACGAAGTCTATCGATTGCATCCCTATAATCGCCAATAAAGGACAATAAATATCGGCTATAACCTCTGCGCGCTTACATAGTGTGTCTATAAGTATTGACACGAAAACAGTTTGCACCTTCTCAATAAGCCTCGTCCCAAGCAGAAGTTGATAGGTGCTGAAGAGGTAAACCCAGGACTTCAACGTGTATTGGTTCAGCCTGAATTGGAAAATCGCCGTGTTCGAGTTAGTGGGTTAGGATGACCGTCCCTTGAAACGCTCAAGGGATTGTACAGGTGCTTTAACGGTTGGCTACGGGTTCCTCTTCTCTGTTCCGGGGTGGGGGCGGCGCTAGGAGTGGCAGCGGGATGTTGAGGCGTTGGCACAGGTCGAGGGCGGCGTCGTAGGTCGACAGGCGTCGGGCAGCGGCCCAAAGGTCGAGGGCATTGCCGGAGCGTCCACACTTGAAGCAGTGGAAGGTGTGGGCCGTGGTGTTGACGGAGAAGCAGCAAGCAGTGCCACGGGTCGAGCCGTGCAAGGGACAGGGGCCGCGTTGCTGGCCGGCGTGGTCGGAGCGTGCGTTGAAGCCCAGCAAGGTGAGAACCTGAGCGATGGTGATGGCGGCGCGAACAGCTGCGAAGTCGATGGCGGGACGGGACGACTCTGGGCCTGACTGCGACTGCTCGTGTCTTGTCTGACGCATCTGTTTGCGGCGTTCACGTGCTTCGGCGAGCTTGCGGTCACGTTCGGCAAAGATGCGTGCGTCATTGCCCAGGAGCTTGTCCTTGGGTGTGACGTAGCCGACGGCGCTGTTGAGGCGTGTGTTGTTGTAATAGGCGACGTAGTCGGTGACCTTGTGCCGTGCCTCGTCGAGGGACAGCGGCACCTGAACACGGATACATTCGCCCTTGATGGTCTTGTGCCAGCGTTCGATTTTGCCGTTGCTTTGGGGGTAATAAGGCGACGTACGCACATGCGTCATGCCGGCGACGCGGATGAACTCCTTGAAATCCTTGGCGATGAACTGAGGCCCGTTGTCGGAGATGATGCGTGGGGTGACGCCGGGGAACTGTTCGCGGGCGCGTTGCAGGATGGTTTCCACGTCGATTTCCTCCATTTTGTCGCGGATTTCCCAGTGGACGATAAAGCGACTATAGCCATCGAGGATGGAGCACAAGAAGTAGAAGGTACCGGCGATGTTGAGGTAACTGACATCGACATGCCACTCGTGGTGCGGTTGCAGGGGCTGCACATAGCCTGTGCCTTTCTTGGTGACGTTGGGCGTCTGTCCGGCCAGGAGTCCGTTCTTTTTGAGGACGCGATAGACACTGGCCGGGCTACAGGCGACGACGTCGGCATCGAGCATCATGAAGGTCATACGGCGGTAACCATCGTCGGGGTGCTGGCGGGCGAAGGCACAGATGCGATCGGCTTCGTCGGTGGTGAGCCAGTGATCGCGTGGCACCCAGGCGTTGTGTTCGTTGACTTTGCCGAAGCGTTGCCGCCAGTCCTCGTACTTGCTGCGGCCGATGCCGACCCAGGGCATGAAACGCGCGACGGAGATGTCGGTTTTGTCGGCCCAAGTGCGGACGAAATCGACGAGCTGGTTGCGCGTGTCGTGGGGGACCCAGCAGCCGGTTAGAGTTCCCCAAGACTTTTTTTTAGCTCGGTGTGGGCTTCCATGAGCTCGGCCATGACTTCGTTTTTCTTTTGAAGTTTGGCTTCGAGCTTTTGGATCTTGTCCTGTTGCGTGTCTTGAGGCGGCCTACCCTTGCGACCGTTGGCAAAGGCCAGGTGGCCGTTCTCGAAGAATTTTTTGAGCCAATCGTAGAACTGGTTGGGGTAGAGGTCGAGTTCATCGCACAGGTCAGAAACAGGGACCCTGTCGATAAGGTGCCGTTTGAGGATGGCGACCTTGTCCTCATCGGCAAAGTGACGACGCGGCTTGTTCATGTGGAAACCTCCGTTCAGGTAATGCTAACCCAAACGAAGCGATTTTCCAGATTCGACTGAGGCAAAACAAACGCACCCGATGTGGAGAGGCATGAATAGACAACGTATTATCATAGAACCGGGCCGAACTGAGCGGCAGTATTGGCGCGATCTATGGCACTACCACGAACTGCTTTTTTTCCTGGCTTGGCGCGATGTAACCGTCCATTACAAACAGACAGTCATCGGCGTAGCTTGGGCAGTGCTGCGCCCGCTCAGCACTATGTTGGTTTTTACTCTGGTGTTCAGCAAAATTGCGCTTGCCTTCAGAGGGGATACCGTACCCCTTGCTCGTCCTTGCCGGCATGCTTCCCTGGCAATTATTTGCCACAGCCCTAAGCGAATCTAGCAACAGTCTGGTGGCAAATAGCAATCTGGTTTCCAAGGTCTATTTTCCACGCCTGATTGTGCCTCTTAGCGCGCTTGCAGTAGCTTTGGTAGATTTCCTGATCTGCATGCCGATTTTGGCTGGACTGATGCTATACTACCAGGTTATGCCGACCTGGCGATTGCTGTTCTTGCCACTTTTCATCGCAATGGCGCTCGTTGCCGCCGTGGGAGCTGGGCTTTGGCTATGTGCTCTAAATGTGCGCTACCGCGATGTTCGCTACATCATTCCATTCCTGGTACAATTTGGGGTATATTTGTCTCCCGTCGGCTATAGCAGTGGCCTCGTGCCGGACGAATGGCGCTGGCTTTACGGCATCAACCCGATGGTTGGTGTAATCGAAGGCGTACGCTGGTCCTTGTTTGCGACACGAGCCCCTTTTGACGATGTCGGTTTCTTGCTGTCGCTCTTCCTTATGGTGCTCGTCCTTTGGGGCGGTATACGGTACTTCCGGAAGACAGAGCGGACGTTCGCGGATGTTATTTAAGGGTTGAGACTGACTATGTCCGAGCCGATAATCCGGGTTGAGAATCTAGGAAAGAAATATCTAATCCAACACCAAAAGGACCAGGGGAATTATCGTACATTACGAGATATACTGACGGGTGGGTTAAAATCGGCCGGAAAGTTACTTCGAGGACGATGGGATGGTGCGCGAGGAGCGAGCGAGGAATTTTGGGCTCTTAAGGGGGTTAATTTCGACATCGCGGAAGGGGAAGTCGTCGGCATCATCGGTAGGAATGGTGCAGGTAAGAGTACTCTTCTCAAAATTCTTAGTAGGATCACCGAGCCGACCATGGGTCGCGTAACCTTGAATGGTCGCGTCGCCAGTCTTTTGGAAGTCGGTACTGGATTTCATCCAGAGTTGACTGGCCGTGAGAATGTTTATCTAAACGGAACCATTCTCGGAATGAGCCGGGCGGAAATAAGACGAAAATTCGATGAAATCGTGGCGTTTGCCGAGGTCGAACAGTTCCTCGACACGCCGGTTAAACGGTATAGTAGTGGCATGTACGTCCGGCTCGCCTTCGCAGTGGCAGCCCACCTCGAACCGGAAATCCTTATCGTGGACGAGGTGCTAGCTGTTGGGGATGCCCAGTTCCAAAAGAAGTGCCTTGGTAAGATAAGCGACGTCGCGATGGGTGGGCGGACGGTGTTGTTTGTCAGCCATCAGCTCGCGACCGTCACTAATCTTTGTAGTAAGACTATTTTACTTGAGCGTGGACGTGTTACCGATTACGGGTGACAAAAAAAATCGTCGAGCAGTACATGATTGCCGGTGAAGGAGCCAATGCATCGGCCGGTAAAATTGTAAGGCCAGATTGGGCGGACCCACTGATTCAGGCTGTGCGGACATTTGGCGACGGGTATAAGGATCAAAATGAATTTCCCCTCGGTGGCAACGTTGGGATTGAGATGACGATTCAGATACCGCCGGATCGATGCGTGACTGAACCGGTGATGGGGGTAGTTATTCGACACCCTCTTTTCGGGACTATTGCAGGAATTAATACTCGAATGACGGAGAACAAATTTCCCATACACTCTGGCAAATTTAGCATTCGTTGTCGATTAGAAAACCTTCCATTGCTCCAAGGTAATTATACGGCCGATATATGGTTGGGAGACGGGGCAACGAACATCGACGTATCAATCAGCGGGGTTAGTTTTCAAATCGTGCCTTCTGACGTGTACAAAACGGGCCGATTACCGTTCGCCGATATGGGTGTACTTTATCTTAACGCTTTTTGGGAACAATCTGAACTTAGCTAAACTCTCTCCGATGAAAAACATGTTCCGCTTTATTGGTCAATTTGTTAGACAGATGATAAATGGGAATTCTCGCCGGCATCGGGTCACGTTTGGATATGGTTGCAAAATTCACTCCACTACACGATTCGATGTGTCAAAAGGAGGATCGATTACTCTCGGCCAGGGGTGTCAGATCGAGCAGGGTTGCATACTAGATGCCTATGGTGGGCACATTGAGATCGGGGACAGAGTGTACCTTGGTCCGTACTGCGTTCTATACGGTCATGGCGGTTTGAAGATTGGAGAAGACACACTCATCGCGACACACACAGTCATCATCCCTGCTAACCATGGCATAACGGGGACCAATTTGATTGCTGCCCAAGCTTTATCAACTACTGGGATAGATATCGGGCGCGGATGTTGGCTCGGATGTGGGGTAAAAGTGTTGGACGGCGTTACGATTGGGGATGGTAGCGTGTTGGGTGCGGGTAGTGTGGTCACACGACATATTTCGAAATTTAGCGTGGCCGTTGGAGTGCCCGCTCGGGTGATTCGTAGCCGTACGCTCAATCCTAACTCTTCATCGACTGACGGAGAAGCTGGGTGAACTTTGCCAGAAGCTGGTTAATACGACTCGTGCGATTCCTGCGCCGCCAATGGGAAGATCTAGCTCGGCAGGGATGGCGTGGGTGGGTGTTCGCGCAGGCATCGCGACGCGGACGATGGTTGGCTCGAGTATTTGGCCATCGCCTCTGGCCGCGCGGGCTAAAAAAACCAATCTTTTACCGTCCAGGGACGAGTGACCTCGACGTGTATACGCAAGTTTTCGACACCCTTGAGTATAGGTGCTTGGATCACGTGATATCGCCTGGTCTCATAATTGACTGCGGGGCGAATGTCGGATTCACTTCAGCCTACCTTTTAAGCCGGCATCCGAGTGCTAGAGTAATTGCTGTTGAACCTGATGCGAGCAATTACCTCGCCTTGCGAGCAAACCTGGCACAGTTCGGGGCGCGTGTTCGAACGATTAGGGCTGGGGTGTGGTCCCGTTCATGTGGATTAAAAGTGGAACGGGCCGGTTATCGGGATGGTCGCGAGTGGTCGATTTGGGTCCGCGAATGTAAACTAAATGAGCTGGCAGATATTGACTCTGTAGATGTTGGCACCCTCCTTGATCAATCTGGGTCCGATCGAATCTCGATCCTCAAGATGGACATCGAGCGGTCCGAATTTGAAGTTTTTCGGCTTGGCACGCCGAGTTGGCTCAATCGGTGCGACGCAATTGCGATTGAGTTGCACGATGCCGAGTGTGAGGCCGTATTCCATAACGCGATCGTCGGACAAGGCTTTCGCGTCTCGCATAGCGGAGAGTTAACGGTCTGTATCCGCCCGCCAATACCAAATCTTGCGAATCGTCATGCCGACAATTTGTAAACAATTGCTGAGCATTGTGGCCTGTACTTACAACTTGAGACCCTCCTAAGTGGCTTGCGTACGGTAGATATGCCTACGCAAATGGTCTTGAACAGATTAGTGGCGGTAACTTGATCTCAACATTACATCAATGATTTGGTTGGAATAAAAGCCGCTGAACCGAGTGAAGCGGATGCTCGCAGGTAGAAAATTTACGAATTTCACGCATTAGTCGGATGAAGCTCCTTTTCATCAAATCACACCATTCCCAATCGTTCCGTGCTCATTCGCTCCTGCCCCGACATACTGCTGCCCACCACTATTGGTAGTGATGTTTGGCTTGGAGCGGGTGTAACCGTTCTGGGAGGTGTAACGATCGGCGATGGCTGTGTAGTGGGAGCTAATGCCGTGGTTACTTCCGACCTGCCTCCCTATTCGGTCGCGATGGGTGTTCCTGCTCGTTCGGAAAAATACCGTGAATGAAGATCAATCTACACCGCCAACTTGGATTCAGGAGTTTGCCTCTTGCCTAGCATTACGCGACTTAGGGGATGAGGAACGGATCTCCAACCCCTGCGAATGAGGCGTTGATCCGAGCTATGCTCACCTGGGTGCCGGAATGGTATTTTTTTGGGCCGGGCGCCCTCCACAAGCAAGACACTACTTTTGCGACCGACACCTGTGTGATGAATTGCCGGGTGCTGCGTGCGGCGTGCAGCAATCCACGCGCAACGAATTGGTCAAAGTCGCCCGCGCCGTCGGCTGCACTCGTGGGTGTAAGCGTCAGTTAAGTTGCTGAACGGTTGTTCTTTTCGTAAACCGTCGTTCCCAAAAGGCAGCCCATTGTCCCTTTTCGCTGCGGTACAGCGCCCGCACGTGGCACAACGCGTGCGCCCTGTTCTCACCCCAACGCATGCCCGCCCCTTTCAGACGCTGCCCCACTACCGTCTTGCACGCGCTTTCCACCACGCCGCTGCCAATCTGCAATCCGTCCGCTAGATACTCCGGGTACTCCATCCGATGCACATTGTTTCCGAAGTATCTCTCCACTTCTTCCCTCTGGTCACGCAACGTCGCCGACATCCGCTCGGGCCAAGTCCAGTTCTCCAATACGCCCAGCGTCGTCGCCCCTCCCTCCCGCTTGAGCAGACTACACCACTGCTCCGCCTGAGCCTTTGCTTTTTCTTCGTCCGTCAGGTACAAGGCTTTGGCCAACTTCTCCAGGTAGCTCGCCGCGTGCCAGAAGTCCAAAATCAACACCAGGTCCTCACGGTTAAAGTTAGTCTGCATGAACGCCTCCAACCCGTTGCCTCCATCGGTCAACGCCACCCACCTTTGGGCTTTCTCCATGCCCACATGGGCCGCCTGCCGACGCAATAACGGGCCTAACTGGTCCAATGCATACAGCCCGCTCAGATAACGCACTTGCAAGCAGGGCGGTGGTTTGCCCGGTGGCTGGAGCCAGGCGTCACCGGGATACGGATTGTAGACACCAGCAACATAAGCCATCCGGCCTTCCGCTTTGGCACCGCGGGGGCCCTGTTGACGTGTGCCCGTTGCATCCACAGTCACATAGGCCACGCTGCGTCCCTGGGCATCCTGATACCACGGCCAAAGCACCGCCAAACCAAAAAGGATGCCGTCGGCCATGCACTTCTCGATCCGTTGCCCCACGTCTTCGGTGGTGCGTTGGATCGTCGATTCGGACACATCGACTCCCGACATCTCCTGGAGTAGTTCTGCTCCCCTCTCGAAGCTATCGCAAACGCCGCCCGCTAAGGTGGTCAGTTGTTCGGCCGCGGGCGTCAACGACCGTGTCGTGATGCCGGCTCGCTCGTCGAACGGGGCATAGCCCCGCGCCAACAGCGGCAGTAGTAGTAGGCGCGTCGGTAGCCGATGGTGCCGAAGAGGCTAACGAGTCGACGGGGGCGGTCACCGTGAAAGGGAGCGGCATGGTCGCAGTCGGGGCAGGTCACTGAGGAGGATTCGTAGCCGTTTTTTTTTGAGCCAGGCGTTTTTCATAGGCTTTGGCGGCGATTTTCAGGGCAAGGTCGCGGATCTTGAATTCGGTGGCACCAAAGAGCGTAGCGGGTTCCGCGTCCACAAGCAGTTGGGCCATCTGGACCAACTCATCTTGCGAAAACTCAGCAATGGCCGCGGCCAATTCCTGGACTTGGTCTTGCCGGGTTGGGGTGTCGACGGACATCGTTGCTTCTCCGAGCGGGGGGGCATTCTTGTCGGATCGTCCTACCGCTGATAGGTGTACAAAATTTCCACCAACT
>CAWBOY010000001.1:0-998049 GCA_963790585.1 uncultured Planctomycetaceae bacterium | reverse complement strand
GCCTAATTGGATCTTGGTACTCCTTGCACTTACAAGGGGCGGATTGGATTCTAACATTAGACAAGATAGGTGAATTAGCGGAAGACCCTGCCAAAATTACGGATATTCCAAGTGTTGCTTTGGCAATATTGAGTCGAGTGCCGCTTGCGAAGAATGGGTCTTTGAAAATTATCGACCGTCAAACTAAGAAAGTAATAAAAGAATTTACTGCGGAGGAAATTCGTGCAAGGCAGAGCTTGGACGCGATTAGTCGTGGTAAATATTTAAACGGCTGGAAGCCAAGCCGAAAGCAGTGGGAGCAAATCGAAAAAGAGCTGGCGGAATATAAAATTACTTTGCATCGCAACGCGGACGAACACATAGATTCGGTCAATCAAACTTGGGGAGCGTATTTCCACAATAAAACCAAAGATATTTACACGCGGGCAGGAGCAACGTATTATGAGGTTTACCATGAACTTGCACATGCGCGACATATGCAATCCATTGGAGAGGCAGCTTATTGGAAGTTGAGTCCGTTTGATCGAGAATTATATGTGTATATTACCCTGGCACGGTAGTTGCTCACTAATCTAGAATTACAAGTACCTCAGCCCGAGCTTCGAGGTGTTACTATGTCTATTACTCTTCCCGATGCCCGCCATCTCTCGGACGATTCGTTGGAGACCTTGCGTTTGCGTGCCTTGCATGGCTTGGAGCTTGGCTATTCCGAAACCGATCTCGCCGAACTCCTCGGCGTCCGCCGCGAAACCATCTCCCGCTGGAATACCGCCTATTACGCCGAAGGCTTGGACGCCCTGCCCGGCGGGCGCACCGGCCGGCCTTTGGGCTCGGGCCGTATGCTCTCCGAGGCCCAAGCTCAAACCATTCGCGACCAGATCGACTACTTCTCGCCCCAGCAAGTGGGCCTGAAACACGCCCTGTGGACACGCCAAGCCGTCGCCGACCTCATCCGAAGAGATCTCGGCATCGAACTGGCCCTACGCACCGTGGGCAAGTATCTCCAACGCTGGGGCTACACCTCCAAAAAGCCCGCCCGCAAGTCGCGTCACCAAGATCCCGATGAAGTCGAACAGTGGTTGCAGGATACCTATCCGGCCATTGAGGCCCAAGCCCAACGAGACAACGCGGAGATTTTGTGGGCGGATGAGGTTGGCGTGCAGGCCGACCACCATCCCGGTTCGGGTTATGCCCGCCGGGGCGAGCGTGCCACCATGGAGGTGCCGCAACCACATCTGCGGGTCAATCAGATCTCGGCGATCAGCAATGAGGGCACGGTGCGTTTTATGACGTACAAGGGGTCGTTCACGGCGGAAGTCTTTCTCCAGTTCTTGACTCTCTTGATCAGTGGGGCGAAGCGGAAGATTCTGTTGATCGTGGACCAGTTGGGCTCCCACACCAAGGCGGAGGTACAGTCCTGGGTAGAGGCGCGTCAGGAGCAGATCGAGTTGTTTTACCTGCCGACGTATTCGCCGGAACTCAATCCGGTGGAATATTTGAACAATGACATGAAGGGGAACATCAACAAGGCTGGCCTGCCGCCGGACAAGCCGACGTTGCAAGAGCGGTTGTTCGGATTCATGAGGAAGTTGAGCGGGATGCCTCGACATGTTATGAGTTATTTCCTTCATCCGCAGACCCAATATGCCGCTCCAATGGAATTAGGTTGATCTAATTTCGTGCCGGGGTAATAAGCAAATTATGCATAATCGAGGTCTGTTTACTGCTGAGGAACTTAACGACGCCACACGATATATTCGTGATTTGGCGACAAGGTATAATCGCAAGGCGCCGTGAATTGTAATTGTCTTACAATGGGAGCGACAGATGTCGAAGGATGAAGCAATTGAAATTGCATTGACAGCTATGCGAAACCAAGGTGTAAAATGCGAGATCGGTCCTCATGACGCGATTTGGAAGAACAATGACATGCGGCTCGGATACGATCGGTGTGGTTGGTTGGTTTTTGTTAAGCTTGACTTAGCTATCGATTGTGATCCTTCTGATCAGATGGTTGAGATTTATGATCCGGATGGATACGTCCATATCCCAAGGATGATATAGTGTAGTCTGGTTTGACTGAATCGACTGTCGGTCGTGACCGATCCGCTTGGCAAAATCACGATGTCGTATAACGCGGATAGTCGTTTAACATCAAAGTTTGATGCGTTAGAACGGACGATCAATTACAGTTACGATGTCAACGGCCGCGTGACCGGTTCGACGTGGGTACAAGCGGGTACAACGGTTAACACGATCGCATACTCCTACGATAATAATGACAATCTGCTAACGGCGTCGGATACCTCGGGCGCCTACACAATGACTTATGACTCTATGAACCGGCTGATAACGGAGCAAGAACCGTTTGGATTATCGTTGATGTGTAGCTACGATCCAACGAGCAATCACACGTTAACGCAGGACAGCTTGGGTGGAACAACGACTTATAGTTATAATGCATTGAATGAGCAGACCAGCATCAAGTTTACGGGCAACAGTGCCACGGCGCGTGAGGATCAGACTGTTTTGCCCCAGTCGGATCTGGAAAACGCCTTCGTTTGGGTTAGCATAACCTGAAACGGAGGTATTGCCATGTCCGAGAAGCAGACACGCCGCCACTTTACGCCCCAAGAGAAGGTCGCTATCGTCAAGCGCCATCTCCTCGAAAACACGCCCATCTCCAAACTCTGCGATGAGTTCGAGATCAGCCCCACGCTCTTCTACCAGTGGCAGCGGCAACTCTTGTTGATCGCGTTTTGAAGTGAGGCCATTTTCGCGGCTTGAGATGAGGCCAACAGGAGTTGCCCGGCGAAGCGGGGTGAGCGTGGCGAGGTCCTATCCTTGGCGCGGTTACTTGGCGGACGGCTCTTCGGGGCCGCGATGAACACGATAGGATTTGCCCTTCAATTTCACGATGGTTGCGCCGTCCACGACGCGATCCAACAACGCCATCGCCAGGGGAGCATCGCCCAGGTATTCGGCCCAGGACTCGAAGTCGATGTTGGTCACCAGCGCCGTGCTGACCCGTTGGCTCCGCGCGTCGATGATCTTGTACCACAAGCTGGCGGCCTGCGGACACAGGCTGCGTTCAATGCGGTCCAGACCAAATTCGTCGATGATTAACAACTCGAAGCGGGCATAGAAGCGTACACGGTCGTGGATCGTTTGGTCGGCCAAGGCCGCAGTCAGATCTTCCAGGAGAGCACCGCTGGTCGTGTAAAAGACGCGATAGCCCTGCACGCAAGCGGCCTGACCGATGTTCTGAATCAGCCGACTTTTTCCCAAGCCGGATTGGCCGACGAACACCAGGTTCTGACAGCGGCGGACGAAGTCACAGCCAACCAAGGTCTCAAGTTGTGTTCGTGGGAGCGACGGGTTGAAGCTCCAATCGAAGTCGCTCAGTGGTTTCAGTTCGCGGAAGTGGGCGTCCTTGATGCGTCGTTCGATGCTGCGTTGGCGACGCAAGCCCGCCTGGTCGGTGAGCAAACGGTGCAGGAACTCCAGATGCGAGCGGCCGCTTTGCTCGGCGTCGAGTACGACGGCGTCGAGCTGTTCGGCAGTCATGGGGACGCGCAGGGTGGCGAAGTCGGCGAGGATCTGCTCACGCAGAGGTGGAGTTGGACTTGATTTCGTCGGCTTCGTTGGTTGGTTTTTCTTGGGACGGGGTGTCATCGCCGGCTTCCTCGGGTAAGAGCAAATGCTGATAGTCGCTGGTCGGCCGTGGACCGACCGCGTCGGCACGTAACAACGGGTCCAGCGTTTCACGATGCAGGTCGGCCAGTTCTTCCAGGAGCGGCTTGGGCTTGGCGGTCGCGGCAAGGATGCGTCGGATTGCCGCCAAGGAGTAGGCGCCGAAGCGGACGGCACGCTCGAAGGCGGCCTGTACATCTTTGCGTTGGTAGTGGGCTACCACTGCCAACAGTTGCTGGGCCTGTAGTTTGCCCTGGACTTGCTTGGCGAGCAAGCCGTCGAGGAACTGTACGGCCACCGGCCCCAGTTCCGTGAAGCGTTGCCGTAACAGCAGTTCACGCTGGCCGTGGTCGTCGGCGGGATGATGGGTCTTGTTGGTCTGGCGAACGCCCGTGTGGGAGCTGGCCACGAGAAGGTGGCGTGCGATCTCCTCCAGACCGATCGAGTAGATGACGACTTCACTCTCGGTGACGCGTACAGGTAGCACCTGGCCGATGTACGTCCACGGCACGGAGTACAGGTTGAGCCGATGGGTGACGTAGCCCTCGACGCTCACGTGGCGATAGATGACCTGGGCGGTGTCGAAGTCACAGGTCGGCAGCGTCAGCAAGTGTGGTTGTTCGTGTTGGTGACGCTGGAGTGGCGTCTCCTTGAAGTCGCGTAGGACACGGATGTCGGCGACGTTGTGCAGCCACCAGGTGGTCACCTCGTTGAGATGCTCGAGGGTGTCGAAGGTGCGACCATTGAGCAAACTGCTTTCGACGTGGAACATCTTTCGCTCGACTTTACCCTTCGTTTGCGGTCGGCGCACGCGGCAGGCTTGTGGCCGGAAGCCGTAATGCGTGGCGAAGGCCAGGAACTTGGGGTTGTAGATAACGCCATCGGCGTCATGACGCAGCACCACGGCTTTGAAGTTGTCATACAGGCAGACCCGCGCGACGCCGCCAAGATGGTGGAAGGCATGTACGTGTTCTCGCAAGGTCGTTGTTAGATCCATCGATTCCACGAAGCGTAGATACTGCCGGCGGGAGTAGCCGAGCAAATAGCTGAAGAGGTACACACGCCGGCGGCCTTCACGTGTAAAGTCGATGTCATAGACGCCGTAGTCCATTTGGGCTTGGATCCCTGGCCCGGTCTCGAAGCGCGGCACGGGTGGCCGCGCGGCGCGTGGCCGCAACAATCCCAGGCGCTGACGTACGACGGTGTACTGGCCAGTGAAACCGCGTGCTTGCAACTCTTCCAAGGCGCGCATGGTGGTGAGATTCGGGTACTTGGCAAGCAACTCCTTCAAGAGCGGCTCGAAGGGATCAATGATGCTGTGGCGTGGACGGGGCCGGGCGACCCGTCCGTCCCGCTGAGCTTGCACCTGTGCCAACGCGCGTGTCACGGCGCCACGCGACAGGCCCAATTCTTCCGCGATGGCACGCAACGACATCCCACTCTGACGCCGTTGCACGATCTCCAGACGCAACGCCTCATTCATGGCAGCCTCATACGCTTGAGGTCCGGTCCCAACACCAACTCCGCCACCACATGGGACTGATCGCCGACACGCGCCAATATCGGCTGGAGGATCTCACGATCCTGCGTTCGCAACTCAAGCACGTTCGGCGTCCGAAGCCAATTCTCCAGACGAGTCAGTGTTTCCAAAGCCTGTCTCAAATGCTTCGCCAGCCAGTTCCCGGCTCCACTCAGACGTGGATCCCGCAATGCCGTCGGCATACCGTTTACCTGAGCCAACGCCTCACGAGGCTTCGCCAGCACGAACGCCGCCTGCTCGTCACTGGCACCTTGCAACAACTCGATCACGCCGCTCACTTCCTGAGCCGTCAACGTCTCCCGGCGCGTCAACTCCAACAATGCTTCCTGGTTGCCCACGGGCAACCGCGTCAATTGACGGGCCAACGGCGGACCCACTAATCCCAAACGCAAATCCTCTTTCACCGCCACACTCAACCGCTCCAACAACGCCAGGCGGCGACACACCCAACTCTTGTGTCGGCCCAACAAGTGGGCCGCTTCCACCTGCGTCATCCCATCGTCACGTACCAACCCCTGGACAACCCAGGCCTCCTCCAACTCCCGTACCGGACCCTGACCACGGTTCAACCCCAGAATCGCCGCCTTTGCCGTCGGCTCATCCACCTCCAATACTCGTACGCTCAAACTCCTTAACCCACCTACCTGGCGTGCCGCCGCATAACGCTTGAAGCCGTCGAGGAGTTCCAATTTTTGCTCACGCATACACACCACCACCGGTGACAACTGCCCCCAACGACGCAGCGATCCCGCCATTGCTTCCTCCGCCTCCAAATCGGTCAGGCAATAACGCCGATAGTGCTGGCCCAGGTCGGCAAGCATCACCGGTCGTGAGATACCGTCGTTCCAAGCCATGTACGTACCCTCCACCAAACCTCCCTCTTTCCTCCATTCGAAGAAAGGAAACGGGGGACGCAAAATCGCTCTCGCGACCGCCCGCTCCTCTCTCCGGTTTGGGGTGGAGGCACTTTATCCTGGCTGCTCGCTCAAAAATATCTGCAAAGACTTGGTCACGACGTATCTGGAGGCCGCACACGCTCGGTCACACGTTCCGAACGCCAGCGCCGACGCCGCGACCGATAGCGCGCCTCACGATCCAACACGCGACGTAACGCCAGTCGGCAGGCCAAACTACAGAATCGCTTGCACGATTGTTCATCGGCGATCGGGAAAAGCTCATAACAACCCGGTCGATCGCAGGGCCGCCTGGCAAAATCATCGCACGCAGACCCTGGGCGCTGGCCCTCGCGCGGCAAAGCTTCGTCAGCTGACTCGGTTCGCTGTTGCTGACGCTGTCGCTCGCGATACCGCCGGCTCTGTTCCCGCCGCCGCTCTTGGCCTCGCTCGGTGGACCGATAACGCTGGCTCGCCTGCCAGCGTCGCCACCGCTGTGCCTCCCGGCGACAGGCCGCGCTGCAATAGCGCGCCTGAGGACGCGCCGGCGTGAAGCGTCGCTCACAACCCTTGAGCAAACAACGCCGCGTTCGACGAAGACATGGTGCCTCTGGCCGTTGGCCACAGAAATGCTGAAATGAGGGTGGGCCCAAGGGAGGTCTTGCTCCCGCCGGTCAAGTCTCGGGGCCAGGTTGCGCCTGGCTCCGAGGCGTTTTGGCGCCGAGTGGCGCTGGGAAGTGCTTCAAGCCTATCACAAAATCCCAACCAAAGAACCACGCCGCGTGCTGGCCCGGGACAGTGCACGCCTATGGCCCTCTACGAAAGCGCGCGGCCTGGCCCGCGATCCTGCCTGCGCGCCCTGGCCCGGGCCACCGCGCAATTTTGGCCCCATGCTAAAACGCTGCTGACACTTCCCAACGGAATGGCGAACACGATCATGATTGCCGAAGGACGGGAGGATTCGCCCTTGCCCCAGCCCGTCGACCTCCCGTACTCCCCTGATCGACCACTCCCGCCGCTGGGCCGGGAGGATGCGAAAAACTTCATGGTCCTGATGGCCGACGGCTCCGCGCGGTTTGTGCGCAAAGAGGTGGGTGAGGTGATTCTGCGGTCCGCCATCACGGGAGCGGGCAAGGATTCGCTCGGTCCGGAGTGGCGACCATAGCCTAGGGTGTCGAAATCTTGGCCGATATGGTTCTGAAGGTTTATTTTTCCAGATATTACCCATCTCATTAGTGCGTTTTCTACGATAGCAAAAATCCGATAGCTCTTCGGTTTCCCCTACGAGAGCGATCGTGCGCAACAACCGACATGCGACTCAGCGTTTGATCGCGAACTCTTTGAGCGTATCTCGAAGAGCGCGGTTGAACTCGTCCGGCTTCTCCAGCATCGGATAATGGCCGACCGCGTCGATGGAGACCGCCGCGAAGTCGGCGTATTTCTTGTTGACCTCGACCGCGGTCGGATTGAAGAACGCGTAGCCGCCGCCGGAGTTGATGCAGCGGACAGGCACTTTCGCCTCACGAAAAAGCTTCGCAGTGTCGAGGCCGAAGATGTCGCGCATGAGGGCGATGGCCATCTTCGGCTCTTGGGCCTCGGCTTTTTTCGCAAGCCAGCTCACCAATTCGGGGTCCACCTTCTCCGGCAAGAGTGCGGTGAAGAAACCAGCTCGAATCGTTCCCTTGAAATCCTTTTCGATATCGGCGGCCACCTTCTCCGCCACTTCCGCGGGGAACTTCATCTCGGCGTTGTGCAGCGTGTCGACGCCGATCACGGCGACGACCGTACCAGGCAACCGCTTCGCCGCCGCGAGCGCGACCGATCCTCCCATCGAGTGGCCAATGAGAATCACGCGCTTGAGCCCGAGGTCCTTGACGACCGTCTCGACGTCTCCGGCCAGGGCGCCGATCGTGGAGCCCTTGCGGTCGGTTCGGGACTCGCCATGTCCGGCCTGATCCAGGGCGACGATGCGGTAGTCCCCAGCGAAGGTGGCAACCTGGTTCTTCCAGGTACTCGCGGTCTCCGCCCCAACCATGCAGGAAGACGAGAGACGTCTCCCCCTTGCCGCGCACCTCGCCGACGATGCCCGCCCCATCCGTGGCGCGAAAGGTCTTCTTGATCGGCTTGACGTCGGGTTCTTCGCCGCGGACGATGGCCGCGATAAGGCAGACCGAAATTGCCATCGTTCCGATGAATCGCAGCTTCATCAATCGACCCTCCGAGAATGTAACGATTTCCGATCGCGTTTGACTTAGGTGGAACGTCCCGCTCGGTGTTACTTCCGAGCGCTCGCTCCACTACCAAAGATATCGACAAAGCTATTGAGAAGGAAATTCCAACCCTTCTCATGCGCTTGCGACTTAACGTCATCCGGAAGGTCGGAATGCACGAGGCTCATCACAGTGTTTTCTCCCTTTTTCTGAAATGTCACAGTGACCGTCGACTCACTTCCCAAGGTATAGGGCGACACCCAGGTATGCTGAATTCGGCCCGGTCGCTCGATTTCCGTGAATCGCCCATAATGGGGAGTACCCCTGATGAGCCAGTAAAAGAACCCGTCTACTTTCGGATTAATGATCAGCTTGTCATGCTCATGAAAAGGTGTACCCGGGATCTTCGGATCCAGCCACGCATCAAACACCTCGCTCAGAGGAGCAGGGATCGTGCGTTCAAACTTGAGTTCAAGAGTCTTGGTGGATGTAGTCGTCATGTCTTTTTCTCCTTGGATTTCTTGTCCTTAAAATACTGCTCAAACTGGTCGAGGCGTTCGCTCCAGAACCGCTCGTACTCATGCAGCCATATTGCTACTTCACGGAGTGGTTCCCCGCGAAGAGAAATGAGGACTTCGCGGCCCTGTTTCCTTCGTTCAATGAGTCCCGCTCTTTCGAGCAGCTTCAAATGTTTCGTTACTGCGTTTAAAGCCGTGTCGAACGGCTTCGCGACATCCAGGAATCGAGCAGGCCCATTCGCGAGCTGGCCAATAATCGCCCGCCGTGTCGGGTGGGAGATGGCTGTCAGCACATTTGTAAGTTGATCCATGTCTACGTTATACCGTAAGGTGTAATGTTTTGCAAGCTCTTTTTCGGCTCTTCGCTAATTTGAGTACGCGCCTCTATCTGAGAGACTGTCCCCAAAGCCCCTCGCCGCCGTACTCGGGGGAGAGGGGTCTGGAGTGAGGGGGGAACGACTCCGAAAACATGACCCCCCACGCCAACCCCTCGCCCCTGAGTACGGCGGCGAGGGGCTTTGAGGACAGTCTCTCAGTATCGCCGTTTCCCAACGGATTCGGGTGGACCGTTCGCGAGAGTTGTGTGTGCGTCCGCGCAATGCAATCCATTTAGTGCCTTCCCTGCAAAGAGTTGGCAGGAACACTCTTCAAATCCAGTCGCTAGTTTCGTGACAAACCACCCTTTTGCCTGTACGAGGATTAGCGTCAACTAAGCTAGTAAATAGTGCTGGGGCTAGACAATTCGCGCAACTGTTCGACATCATGCATCGGTGGTTTACCAAAGTAGCGCTTGTACTCACGATTGAAGTGCGAAGCGTCATCGTAACCGACGCGGAACCCTGCCTGAGCGGCGTCAAGGTCTTCGTTGAGCATTAACCGTCTGGCTTCTTGAAGTCTGATTTGCTTTTGGAACTGCAACGGACTCATTCCAGTTACTGTTTTGAAATGGGCAAGGAATCCCGAAACGCTCATGGTAAGTTCTCGCGAGCCCATCGATCCGCAAAGGCTTATCGAAATTATTGCGGATTATCTCGACGGCACGAGCCATCCGATGGGCCTGGCCGCCGAATTTTGCGAGGTGCCGCATTCGATTGCACTGTGCTCCAATCAACAGCCGATAGGTGATCTCACGCATAACCAAGGCCGCAAGTATGCGAAATTCGTTGGGTTTTTCCGTGAGCCGAACAAGTCGAACCGTTGCATCGAGCAAATCCACGTTCAGCAAACTGACATCGACCGCGTTCACATTACTATCGCCCATCGGCTGCACGATCCCGGACTCCACCATGACCGAAGTCACGACGGACGGGTCCAGCACTAGCCGGAAACTCAGGTAAGGCCGCTCCGGCGTTGCTTCGACCACCTTGCCGCTCAGTGGCAATTCCATTGTGCTGATGAGGTAATGCGCAGGATCATATCGGAATGTATCCTCTCCAAGCGTAATGTCCTTACTTCCCTGCGCGATCACGCAGAATGAGGGCTGAGCGGACGCGTAAACCGGTTCCGTCGGCCGCGAATGCCGTCGATAGTGCAACCCTGGTTGCACCTCGATTGCACCATCTTGAGGCAATGCCGTGGCGATCCGGTCGGCCAACTCTTCCTGGTCTACCCTCATTCGATTTACTTGTTTTTCCGTCGGAATATGTCTCATGTGAGGTCTGATAAGTCTACGTTTCGGTTTTCTGTCTAAAAAGCGGGATATGGACGATTGTTCAATGATGTTCGAGTATCGTTATATCGACCTTCGTGCTTCATAGCCTAGAATACGATACATGTGGATCGTGTTATAGCCCTAACATTATAAATTGTTTTAGACTTTTGTTCAATCACAAGTCAATTGTGGACATTATTGAAGCCATCCGCCCCGGCAATAACTGCTACGGAAACTTTAAGGAGCGTACAAATGGCCTATCAGACTAAAGCCTACTCCGCCGCCAGCGCAACCTCGCCGCTTGCGTCTATAGCAATCCCGCGCCGCGATCCTACCGAACGGGACGTGCAAATCGAAATCCTCTTCTGTGGCATCTGTCACTCGGATCTGCACTCAGTGCGTGACGAGTGGCAGAGCATCATGCCCACCGTCTATCCGATTGTGCCAGGCCACGAAATCGTTGGCCGGGTAGCCAAAGTCGGCTCTGCGGTAACGAAGTACAAAGTCGGCGACCTGGTGGGTGTCGGCTGCCTGGTGGACTCGGATCACACCTGTCCGAACTGCAAAGACCACCTCGAAAACCTATGCCCGAATCAGGTGCTCACGTTCAACTCGCCTGACAGGCACAAAACCGCTCCCGTCACTTACGGCGGCTATTCCGGTAGCGTCGTTGTTGATGAGCACTTCGTTCTCCGCGTGCCAAAGAACTTGGCGCTGTCCGGAGTTGCTCCGCTCCTATGTGCCGGCATAACCACTTATTCTCCGTTACGACGTTGGGGCGTTACAAAGGGGAAGCGCGTGGGCATCATGGGCTTAGGCGGCCTGGGCCACATGGGTGTCAAGTTCTCCCACGCCTTTGGAGCTCATACCACGGTCTTTACCACCTCGGCTAACAAAGTGGAGGACGCGAAGCGACTTGGGGCTGACGCGGTGATCATCTCGAAAGACGCGAACGCGATGAAAAATGCGGCAGGAACTTTCGACTTTCTGCTCGATACTATCGCGGCTGACCATGACGTAAACGCCTATCTCAATCTACTCAAGCACGACGGCACACTGTGCCTGGTCGGAGCCCCGAAAAGCCAATGCCGGTTTCCGCGTTCGCACTCCTCATGGGCCGTCGAAACCTCGCCGGATCGATCATCGGGGGGATCGCCGAGACGCAGGAGATGCTCGACTTCTGTGGACAGCACAACATAACCGCCGACGTGGAAGTCATCCCGATTCAACGTGTGTACGAAGCCTATGAGCGGCTGGTCAAATCCGATGTTAAATATCGCTTCAGCATCGACATGGCCTCGCTCAAATCCGAATAACCCCGCAATCATCAGAAGGAGATAGCAATGGAAAAGCGAAAACTAGGAAAGAGTGGCTTGGAAGTCTCGGCTCTTGGCCTTGGCTGCATGGGTATGAGCTTCGGATATGGCCCGGCCGGGGACGAACAAGAGATGATTTCGGTCATCTGGGCAGCCGTTGATCTCGGCGTCACCTTTTTCGACACCGCCGAAGTCTACGGTCCGTACACGAACGAAGTGCTTGTGGGCAAGGCGCTCGCACCAGTTCGCGATCGAGTCGTGATCGCCACCAAGTTCGGTTTTTACTTTGACGCCAACGGAAAACAAGCAGGTCTCAACAGCCGCCCCGAGCATATCAAGCAAGTGGCCGAGGCGTCTCTGCAGCGGCTCAAGACCGACCGCATCGACCTTCTCTATCAGCATCGCGTCGATCCGAACGTACCAATTGAAGATGTAGCCGGAGCGGTGAAAGACCTCATAAAGGCAGGAAAGGTCAAATATTTTGGACTTTCGGAAGCGGGCGTGCAGGTCATTCGAAGAGCACACGCCGTTCAGTCGGTTACCGCTCTTCAAAGCGAATACTCGCTTTGGTGGAGAGAACCGGAAACGGAAATCATTCCAACCCTTGAAGAACTCGGCATTGGCTTCGTCCCGTTCAGTCCGCTGGGCAAGGGCTACCTCACGGGAAAGATGGACGAGACCACCTCTTTCGCCAGCACCGACTTCCGCAATAGCGTGCCCCGCTTTTCCACGGAGGCCCGAAAAGCAAACCGGGCATTGGTCGATCTTCTCGATAACATCGCCCCGCGGAAAAACGCGACACCCGCGCAAATCGCACTCGCATGGCTTCTCACCCGAAAGCCGTGGATCGTGCCGATTCCGGGGACGACGAAACTACACCGGTTACAGGAAAACACCGCTGCGAGTGCCGTCGAACTGACTGTAGGCGATTTACGCGACATCGACACCGCTGCCGCAAAGATCACGGTGCAGGGCGAGAGGTACTCGGAGGCCGCTCAGAAAATGATCAATCGCTAAAGGAGAATAGCTATGCCGCCAAATGAACGAGCACGAAAAAACCACGATGAGCTTTTTCCCGGCCACGTCTCTACACTGGTGCTGACAGATCCCGATCTCATTGAAATCTTCGACAACTTCGCCTTCGATGAAGTTCTCCGCCATTGCAGTCTGGACGCGCAGACGCGCCTGATGGTCCAGCTTGCGTCAATGATCGCATCTCAGGCACTACAAGAGTACCGCGTCATGCTCGGCGCAGCGCTTACCGTCGGAGTGACGCCAGTTGAGGTCAAGGAGATCGTTTATCAGGCAGTTCCCTATGTCGGCATGTCCAAGGTCTTCGACTTCATCCATGCGACGAACGAAATACTCACCGAGCGTGGCATCAAACTTCCCCTAATGGGTCAATCCAAGACTAATCCTGAGACTCGTGGCGAAAAAGGACACGCGGTCCAAAAGCGGATCGTCGGCGAAGAGGTCGTCGACAAGCTTTACGCCTCCGCCCCAGCCGACCAAAAACGCGTACAGCATTACCTGTCAGCGAACTGCTTCGGTGACTACTTGACCCGCACCGGAATAGATCTTCCCACACGCGAACTGTTGACCTTTAGTTTTCTGGTCTCACTTGGGGGATGCGAAGCACAAGTGAAAGGCCATGTCGCCGCAAACCTCCACGTCGGCAACGACCGCGCACAGCTGATCGACGTTCTGACGCAACTGCTACCGTACATCGGCTATCCACGCATGCTCAACGGACTACGGGCAATCGACGAAGTTGCACCTCCTTTGGAAACAAAGAAATTATGAAAGGAAAAGAGAGGCAAAGAGTTGTCTTTGTCATAGGAGCAGGTCAGATCGGTCATGCAATCGCGCGGCGGGTCGGTGTCGGTAAGCAAGTCTTGCTGGCCGATATGCGCCCGGCATACGCCAATGTGCCGGCAGAGGTACTGGGAAACGCCGGATACGAAGTGTGCGTCGCGACGGTCGATGTGTCCTCACGCGAGGCTGTGCATACACTAGTGGAGATGGCCACGGCCCTTGGCGAGATCACCGGGCTGGGCCTTCACAGCTGCTTCCGTCCTTAAACTCCAATTTAGCAGACCGACGTCAGGATGTGCGAACAAATGGCGATTCCTCAAATTGGGCAAGTAGCTCGGCGGGACTGTCATAAACCTTGAGTGCTCCCGCAAGCCCCGTATCGTCCCAGCCTCCACATCGAAGTGCGACTACTTTCACGGCCGCCCGATTCCCAGCCTCCACGTCATAGGGTGTGTCTCCCAGCAAGATGACCTGGCCGGCCGGAAGGCCGAGCCGCTTGAGTGCTGCATGTACTATATCCGGATCCGGCTTTGAATTGTCGGCATCATCGGATGAGGTGGAGGCTTCGACGAACTCATCTGCCTCACAGATGCGCAAGAGACTTTTGAGTTCGTCGTCTTTGGCGGAGCTTGCGACTCCGAGGCGCAGACCTGCCTTTTTCATGCGAGCAAGCAATTGCTTCACCTCAGGAAATGGGTGCAGCGAGGGCAGAAACTCCTTTTGAAAGATTTCGCCCCTGCGTTTACTAATCGCTTTTCCTTTTGGAGACTCAGCATCGATCCCCGCGACCTCCGGCAGCAATTTATCTCCACCTTTGCCAATCAGGCGCCGGACGGTCGCAAAGGCCGCCTGAACCTTAACCTCGCTCAGCGCTTGCAACCAGGCACGCGCATGAGCGTCATTGCTGTCGACGAGGGTACCGTCTACATCCAACAATACGCCCGTCAAGCCATGCATTTTTATCTCCTTATTGGCTGGCTCCAGCTCTATCACCGTGCTCAATTCGGCGCTAGGCCATTAGCATGTACCGCCTTTAGTACGGGGCGTTGCCCCCTGCGTTGCCGAACACCTCACCTGTGACGTAACTCGCTTCCGACGAAGCGAGCAGGACGTAGGTGGGAGCGATTTCGGCTGGTTGGCCGGGGCGGCCGAGGGGAGACTTCGCGCCGAACGTCTCCAATGCTTCCTGAGGTTGGCCGCCGCTGGGCTGCAGCGGAGTCCAGAACGGACCGGGAGCCACGGCGTTCACGCGAATCCCCTTGGAGGCCAACTGCTTGGCCAACGCCTTGGTGAACGACACGATGCACGACTTGGTCTGAGCATAATCCAGTAAATTTGGCGATGGTTCATAGGCCTGGATCGACGCCGTGTTGATGACCGCCGCCCCGGCGGGCATATGCGGCAAGGCTGCCTTCGTGATCCAAAACATCGCGTACACGTTGGTCTTGAAGGTGGCGTCAAATTGCTCGGTAGTAATATCCGCGATCGACGCCTGAGCTACTTGCTTGCCTGCGTTGTTGACCAGAATATCAAGTCCACCCAAGCCCTTGATAGCGTCGGCTACCAGTTTCTTGCAGAACGATTCGTCACGAATGTCGCCGGGAAGCGCGATAGCTTTGCGGCCGGCTGCGCGGATCAGTTCGATCACTTCCTTGGCGTCCGGTTCCTCGACCGGCAGGTAGCCGATGGCAACATCAGCTCCCTCCCGCGCGAACGCAATAGCGGCGGCCCTGCCGATGCCCGAGTCGCCGCCGGTTATCAGAGCCTTCCGCGCCGCAAGTCTGCCGGAACCCTTGTAGCTCTTCTCACCGTGATCAGGCCGTGGCTCCATCTTCGAGGCGAGACCCGGCGGCTCCTGAGGCTGCCGCTTGAACGGTGGCTTCGGGTAGAGGTCGCGCGGATTCTCCAGGGCCGGGGCTAATGTCTTTTCTTGCGAAGCCACGGCCCCGGCGGCAGCCAGGAGCGCGGGTACAGCCGCCGCTCCCATCTGGATAGCGTGACGACGTGAGGGTTTTTCGTTTGGTTCCATGTTGGATCTCCGAAAACAATAGAGGCAAGACCCAAAACGCAACTTTCATGCCGAAATTCGCCTATTGGTTCAGCGTGGATGGAAAAGACTTTCTGGCGCGCCGATTGCAAATACATTTCACACCGTAATTTTGCGTTGTGACGGCCACCTTAAAACATTTTCTGGAGTACCAAGATGTCAATAAAGCTGAAGAAAATCGCCGATCAAGTCCTTGTTATCACCGGGGCGTCCTCGGGGATCGGTCTGACGACAGCCGAGGAAGCAGCGAAGCGCGGGGCGTCCGTGGTCTTGGCGGCTCGTAGTGAGCGAACGCTGAACGAGGTCGTCGATCGCCTCACGGCCGCGGGTGGCAAGGCCATCGCTGTGCCCTGTGACGTTTGCGATCGCAACCAGGTTCAAGCAGTCGCCGCCGCCGCCATCAAGAAATTCGGGCGCATCGACACATGGGTGAACAATGCCGGACTGGGCATGTATGGACGGACTGAGGCGACGCAAGAGACAGACGCCCGACGACTGTTCGACACCAACTTCTGGGGAGCGGTCAATGGCTGCATGGTTGCCCTGCCGCATCTCAAGACAAAAGGTGGAGCATTGATTACCGTCGGCAGCGAGGTGTCGGACTCGTTCGCACCGCTCATGAGTATGTATGTCGCAACCAAGCACGCGATCAAGGGGTACATTGATGTGTTACGTATCGAGGTTGAGGATGTGGACAGGCTTCCCGTTTCGATTACCCTAATTCAGCCGACAGCCGTCAACACGCCGTTTCCTCAGCATGCCAGGAATTACATGAGTCAGGAACCGAAGCTCCCGCCGCCAACGATTGAGCCGAAGCAGGTGGCCGAAGCCATCCTCGACGCAGCCGTGTCGCCCGTTCGTGAAAAGAAGGTCGGGGCGATGTCGCTCTTCAATACGACTATGGCGAAACTCGTGCCGGGTATGACAGACAAGATGGCCGCCGGTCGAGTCGGCGACCTCCACTACGACGAACCGCCACGCAATCCGGAGGGAGCCTTATCGCGTCCGAGCGAGGTGGCGGGAGTAGCCGGTCAAACGCACGGGACCGGCGGGCGTGAGAAAAAATAAGACGATTCACGAGTTTAATAAAAAAAGGGCCTGGACAGAAATTTCCAGGCCCCCTTTTGTTGGCCGACATCAGTTAGTACCTACGGCGCTACAAAATCCGCATCCAGCTGCATAAGCTATCCACAGTACAGCTGTTACAGCGGAGAACCATCATGACTCCCGAACAAATTGCGGCCCTGGGACCGGCGTTCACTTCCTACCTGCGTGAATTCGAGGATTGCTTCGTCCAAGACCGCACGCGTGAACACTTGAACACATACTGCCGCGGACTACTCTCCGACTTGCCACGCAAGAGCATTGAGCCGATCGCTCTGGCCTCAGGTACGGCCGTCCGCACCCTCCAGGAGTTTCTACGAGATCATGTCTGGGATCAGGATCGTCTACGCAACCAGTTGCAGCAACGCCTTGCTCAACAGGCTGCACCTATCACAGCCGACGACCTTGGGCGTATCGGCATCATTGACGAAACCAGTCAGGTCAAGAAAGGCACCAAGACTCCTGGTGTGCATCGCCAGTATTGTGGGTCCGTTGGCAAGGTGGAGAATGGTATCGTCACCGTCCATCTTGGAGTCGTGCATGGCCAGTTCAAGACGCTGGTGGATGCCGACTTGTTTTTGCCCAAGCAATGGAGTCAGGACCGAGAACGTTGTCAACAAGCCAGTATTCCTGATGACATTGTCTATCGACCCAAATGGCGAATTGCCCTGGAGCAGTTAAGCCGATCCGAAGCGAATGGTCTCCATTTTGACTGGATGACGTTTGACGAATACTACGGTAGCAAGCCGGCCTTCCTTGCGGACTTGGATACTCGTGACGGCATGTACTACATCGGTGAAATACCGCGTAATTTTCGTTGTTTGACGAGGCGGCCGAAGGGCCAGCCACCACGCGGCGGTTGGAAAGGCAAACGTGTCGATAACCTATCGCGGTACAGTTCAGCGTTGAACCAACAAGAATGGCAGGGAATCACTTTGACCAGGCTGACGATGGCGGACCAAGTGTGGGAAGTACGATCGGGTCAGGTGTATCTGGTGCGTGATGGCGAGGTAACAGAGCGGAGCTACTGGTTGGTAGTGGCCCGTAACCTGACAACAGCGGAGGTGAAGTATTTTGTGTCGAACGCGTCGGCGGCGACGCCGTTGGAGAAGTTGTTACGAGTGGCATTCAAACGATGGAACGTGGAGCATACATTTCGTGTGAGCAAAACGGAGCTTGGCTTTGGCCATTTTGAGGGACGGAGTTATGTGGCGTTGATGCGTCATATGATTTTGTGTTTGTTGGTGTTTGGTTTCGTAGCTGAACATACCGATCGGCTTCGGGGGGAAAAACCCGGAGATAACCCTGGAGCAAGTCTGTCGAGCCTTGAACCAACGGTGCGGCGTATGGCTGGCGAATCGCCGGGGGACGTCGGAGCTGGTCCATACTTCGGAAGTCATTGTGTACCATCAGCAGCGTAATCAGGCGGCCCGAGAATCCCGTAAGAGACGACCGCGAATACAATTGTAGCGCTGTCAGTATTAGGCGCTGCGAACTTACCGGCTTCCTAGAGAATTCTTGGGTTCCACATCGGCACGTCGTGTGCCCTTCGCTCCTACCGCTCCGCTCCCGCGCACTCCCAGAAGCGCAGCTTTCGGCACTCCTCTACAAACCTTGAGCAGTCCTTGACCCCCTCCAGCAGAATGAACCCGGCATCAACGTTGGCCGCTGCCTTCTCCAATAGGGCGCTGCATCCTCGACATAGGCAATGAACTTTCGGTGCGCAACTGCGTCAGCGACGAAGTCACGCGCCGCCGGGAAGCTCGCCAGTTTCGCCGCTCCCTCGGCAGACGTTCAGAGCGCCACGGCATCGAACAGCACGGAAGGTCCGCCTTCCAGCTTCTCATCGGCTGGATGCATGGCGCCATCGCTGTCCGAGATGCCTCCTATCTCTGGCGCGATCAGCTTCAGCATGGCTCCTTCCTTTTTGACGGCTTTGGCCAAGGCTGCCAGGATTTTCGCATCGACGCCGTCCGTCACCAGCGCCCCTACCTTGCGGCCCGCGAAGGTTTCCGGGCCGTTTTTGAGAATGCTTAGGGCAGGTGATGGCTTTAGGTCTCGCCGGGTCGGCTTGGCCGCTTTGGCGGCCTCGGGCATCTCCTCCAGGCGAAGATTCTTAGCTACCTGGTCGGCCAGCCCCTGGTCGATATTCAGGAGGTGAGACACCATACGTACCCGGATTGCCAAAGTCTCGACCTTGCTCAACTCGAATGTCAGCGCGTTGATAATGTGTGTTTGCTCAATTTCGGTTTGGCTGATGAAGAACTGGCGGGCCTGGCTGTAGTGGTCGGCAAAAGTCTCCGAACGAATACGCTGCTTGGGGCCCTCTTCATTAGCCGCATACGACTGAAAGCCTTTCCGGGGCAATTCCCTTGGTCCCATACCGCGCGAGTTCGGTTCGTAGTTCACCTGGCCCACGGGGTTGCGCATGGCCATATGGCCGTCTTGTTGGAACGTATTGACCGGGCATTTCGGTGCGTTGATCGGCAGGTGTGTGAAGTTTGGCCCACCCAAGCGCTTGAGTTGCGTGTCCAGATAGGAGAAATTTCTCCCCTGTAGGAGCGGATCGTTCGTGAAGTCGATCCCCGGCACGACGTTCTGAGTACAGAATGCTGCTTGCTCCGTTTCCGCGAAGAAATTGTCAACGCGCCGGTCGAGGACCAGCCGGCCGACCGGTCGCACGGGTACGTCTTCCTCTGGGATCAATTTGGTCGGATCCAAAATGTCAAAAGCAAACTGGTGGGCGAAGTCGTCATCGAAGAGTTGGAAGCCGAGTTCCCACTCGGGAAAATCGCCTGCTTCGATGGCGGCCCACAGGTCGCGCCGGTGGAAGTCGGGATCGGCGCCGTTGATCTTCACCGCCTCGTTCCAGACGACCGACTGCAAGCCCTGCTTTGGTTTCCAATGAAACTTGACGAACGTCGATTTCCCCGCGGCGTTTACCAGCCGGAATGTGTGGACTCCAAAGCCCTCCATGAAGCGGAATGAGCGCGGAATCGTACGGTCCGACATGATCCACATGACCATGTGCATGCTTTCGGGGGTGAGCGAGATGAAGTCCCAAAAGTTGTCGTGGGCGGTTTGGGCCTGCGGGAAGCCGCGGTCCGGCTCAGGCTTCGCGGCATGGATCAGGTCGGGGAATTTGATCGCGTCCTGGATGAAGAAGACAGGAATGTTATTGCCCACGAGGTCCCAGTTCCCTTCCTTGCTGTACAGCTTCACGGCAAAGCCCCGCACGTCGCGGGCCAGGTCGGGCGAGCCTTTGCTGCCAGCAACTGTCGAGAACCGTACAAATACCGGCGTCTTTTCGCCCGCCCGCTGGAATAGATCAGCGCGGGTGACATCCGCGAGGGAATGATAGTTCTCGAAATAGCCATGAGCGCCGAAGCCCCTGGCATGGACTACGCGCTCCGGAATACGTTCGTGATCGAAGTGAAAAATCTTCTCGCGAAGATGGAAATCCTCGAGAATCGTCGGCCCGCGCGGGCCGACCTTGAGCGAGTTCTGATCGTCGCTTACAGGCACTCCCTGCTGCGTGGTCATCACCGGCATGTCGCCGGCAGCCGTTTGATGCGTTTCACCGCCTGTGCCTACGGTCGCCTCGGCATCTTCGCCGGTTACGGCTTTGCTTGGAGCTTTGCCTCGCTTCTTCGCCATGTCATCGCTTTCTGTCTATGTAACTCGGATGCGTTTCTTAGCTTGAGGAGTCGAAGCAAAAGACATGCCGGTTGCGGAAGAAGTTGGGCGTCGCCACGATGCGAAATACTGGGCTCTTTGCGTAGGTCTGGCCGAAAAAGGAGGAGAAGATTGAACAAGTGTTGACGCTGTGCAATATCTGTACACGGCCGCGTTCTAGACCCTTCCGCTTGGCGGTTGGCGGCACCTAGAAGGTCATATCGCAATAGCATAATAAGAAATAGGTTACGTCGATTCTAACTACCGCCAACGTTGGCGATACTTAATTTCGTTGGCGATCCTTAGAATGGCTCGCGGCAGCGCGTGGTAGCGCCACGCGGTGTTGCCGTCACTCCACCCTATGCCGTAGCGCCTTGCCTGGTTTCTCGCCGGTGTGCTTGCCATCGTCGAGGACTACTTTACCATTGACGACGACATGGAGGATTCCGTCACTGTACGCGAATGGTTTTTCGTAGGTGCTGCGGTCGATGATCTTGTTGGCATCAAAGATTACGACATCTGCAAAGTTACCAGCGCGAAGCAAGCCGCGGTCCGTAAGGCCAATCTTGGCGGCGTTGAGCGACGTCATCTTGCGGACGGCGTCCTCCAATTCGAGCAAGCCGCGCTCACGCACATAGACGCCGAGGACGCGCGGAAACGTACCGAAGCTCCGTGGATGCGGCAGGCCACGGCGCAAGGGCCCTTCGGTGGCGTGGGCCAGTCCGTCGGAGCCGATGGAACACCAGGGTTGGACCAACGCCAAATTCATGTCCTTCTCGGTGTGATGTTCGTAGACCGTGGGGACCGAGCCTCCTTGTTCGGTCAGCAGATCGAACAACAAATCCAGGGCATCGGGGGCCGGCGACTTATTCAGAGTCTTGGCGGCGATGACACGATCCATGGTAAGACCTTCGTAAGGGCCCTTGCCATTGATGAGCATCCGGCCCCAGTCGCCGCCAACGGCTGTGTAATGGTTGTACCAGCCGTCTATACCATCGCGTATCTCCTTCTTGAGCCGTGTGCGCACCGTCGAGTCTTTCAACCGCTCCAACATTTTTCGGGTGCCGCCTTCGTGAGCCCAAGGCGGGATGATGCTTGCCAGATTGTTATTGCCGCGCGTGTAGGGATAGACATTGGCCTGCACATTGACGCCGCGCTTGCGAGCCTTGTCGATCAAGGCCACGACCTCGTTCATATGTCCCCAGTTTTTCTGGTCTGCAATTTTGATATGGATGATGTCGACTGGTAGTTTCGCGCGCTCGCCGATCTGGATAATCTCCTTGACCGAGTCGAACACGCCAATCCCTTCATTTCGAATATGTGAAGAGAAGATGCCGTGGTGCTTCGCCACGACGTGGCACAGTTCCACAATCTCGTCGGTCGAGGGTAAGGAACCTGGAGGCATAGCCAGGAGGCTAGAAAGACCAAACGCTCCGTCCTTCATCGCGTCGGCAAGTATATCCTTCATCTGGTCGAGCTGGGCTGGGGTTGGCCGGTCGAAAGATGTACCCATGACCGATTGCCAGACATTGTCCAAGCCGACATAGGACGCGACATTGACCGAGACGCCGCGTTGATCCAAGGTATCGAGATAACTACCCAAGGTCGTCCAGCGGAGCGTCGTCCCGTTCACGACAAGCGTGCGTGCCGCCTTATATGGCCCCGCTGACTGACCTTCACCAAGGACTTCGGTAGTCACGCCTTGGCGAATCTTGCTCTGTGCCGCGCCGTCCTCCAGCAATAGCGTATCCGAATGCGAATGGATATCGATGAACCCAGGAGCCACGACGAGGCCCTTGGCGTCGATCTCGCGTTTGGTTATGCCGCGCGGCACAATGCCGACGGCCACGATTCGGTCGCCGCGAATGGCGACGTCGCCATAAAACCAGGGGTTGCCGGTCCCGTCGACGATCTTGGCGTTGCGCACGACCAGGTCGTAAGTCGGCTCCTCCGCTGACCACGAAACGTGGGCAACTTGAAGGAAAACGCAGAGGGCCAAGAAAGTCGGAAGTGCGATTGCGTGTCGATTCGGCATGGCTGTCTCCCGCACGATGGATGCAGTCAATAACAATATCAGATCGACGCGGTTGTGGCACGCGGCGCCCGAACCTCGGCGAATACTTGTACCCAACGAGTCCCTTCATGACCCCAGTACGTACTGCTCTCGTCGGTTGCGGCAAAGTTGGCCAGATCCATGCGGCCGCACTGCGGGAATTGCCGCAATCCCAGTTCGTCGCCGTCTGCGACCGCGATGCGGCGCGAGCGGCGAGTTACGCGGAGCGCTACGGCGTCCAGGCCTTTACGGATTTGGACGCAATGCTGCGCGAGGCCGCCGTTCAAGCGATCGTCGTTTGCACGCCACATCCGCTCCACGCTGCTCCGGTCGTCCATGCGGCGGAGCGCGGGGTGCATGCCCTCGTCGAAAAACCGTTGGCCGCCAGTCTCGCCGATTGCGATGCGATGATCGCCGCTGCCCGCCGGGCAGGAACGCAGCTCGGCGTCATCAGCCAACGGCGACTTTATGAACCTGTTCTGCGGATGAAGGCGGCTATCGACGCCGGCAAGATCGGTAGGCCGGTCCTCGGCATTTTTTCGATGTTTAGCTGGCGCGACGAGGCCTATTACCGTTCCGACGCCTGGCGCGGCAAATGGGCCACGGAAGGCGGCGGCGTGCTCGTCAATCAATCGCCGCACCAACTCGATCTGTTGCAATCGTTCATGGGCGAAATCGACGAAGTGAGCGCCTATTGGGGCAATCTCAATCATCCATACATCGAAGTAGAGGACACGGCCCTGGCGATGATCCGCTTCAAAAACGGCGGCTTCGGCTCGATCGTCGCCAGCCTCTCACAAAAGCCCGGCATCTTCACCAAGGTCCACATCCACGGCTCCAACGGCGCTTCCGTCGGCGTCGAGACCGATCGCGGCGCCACCTTCATAGCCGGCGTCTCCGAAGTGGCCGAGCCGCCGTTGAACGATCTGTGGACCATCCCCGGCGAAGAACACCTCCTGAGCGAGTTCCAGGCCGATGACCGAGCGTCGTTTGGCAGAATCCAGGCGACGCGCCATTATCATGCGCTGCAAATTCAAGACTTCCTACAAGCCATCCAGACCGGTCGCCCGCCAAGCGTCACCGGCGAGGATGGCCGAGCCGTCGTGGCCCTCTTCACGGCGATCTATCGATCGAATCAAGAGCGGCGACCTATTCGGTTTCCAATTGAGAGCTGAGGGATTCTGTCCTTTCACCAAGGGTGCGCTGCGCGACCCTGGGCTTTGATACGGAATGCCGTTGGCGTTCTAATACCGGTTCGACCCTCGGTCTTATTACGCTGAAAGCGCTCCACATCACTGCCCAGAGTCGCGCAGCGCATCCTGGGAAGGGGCACCGGGGATTTGCTTGACAACTCTTGACTTATGCAGTCTCATCGCGTCAGGGCTGCTGCTCTCACCAGCCCCCAAGCGCAAGCGCGGCGTTCAGAGGCTCCGAACCCCGCGCCTGCGCTTGGGGCTGGTGAGAGCTGTTCCCATATTTCTGGGAGGCGACAAATGCATAGCTCTCGATCCACGAAGCGGGCGATCCGCGCGGCCCTCTTGGTTGCGACGTTGCTGATGCCAGCCCGAGCCGGCGCGGCTGGCGATATTGATGTCCGCATCGATTCGCAATCAGGCGGCGTGAGTACCCACGGCTACACCGAATACGCCGCGACTCTCAGCAACCGCTCGACGCGCTCCGGCCACACGGTCACTTTGAAAATTCCAAGTGAAATCGATAGCCGTCGCGCAAACCAAGCAGCCTTTGTCCTTCGCTCGTTGACGCGGACTGTCACTCTTGGCCCGGGCGAGACGACCCGCGTTGCCTTGTTCATTCCCGATCGAGCGCTTGTTCCAGGTGATGGATTACTCGTCACGGTCGATGGCCACGGCCCGGATGATATCTTTCGTTTGGCCAGCAATGCCATGCCGTCACAAAGGTTCGCAATCGCGCCGCTGTTGTTGGTTTCTCCCGGCGTGCGCGACGAAGTGATGACTCGTCTCAATATCGGTCGTCGGCAATTCCCAAACGAGTTCCCACAGATTCTCCAGGCGGATTCGTCGGTCTCGGTGTGGAGCCCAAACTGGTTGGCCTACTCTCGGTACGATGGCGTACTGGTCACCGGTGAGGACCTCCAGAAGGCGGCCCCGGAGATTCGCGCTGCGCTTATTCAATATACCGAGGCCGGAGGCGTCCTCATCGTCCGCGGGAAACTCGAAAATCGACCGCGGGCCTGGCATCGTACGGAGGGCGAACCCGCTCACTTCGAAGCTGGCTTCGGCGAATGCATTATCGATGACTCGGAAGATATAAAGGCCTGGGATAACGCGCCCTGGGGACCTCTCAATAGCGTCCTGCGCCGCACGGCGTCTCCCTGGCAAAATGTCGACAACGATTTTTCCGCCGCTATGGTTTTTCCGGTAGGAGAGTTTCAACTGCCCGTGCGCGGGCTGCTTTTCCTGATGATACTATTCGCTATCGTCATCGGTCCCGTGAATCTGTATGTGCTCGGCCGACTGCGACGGCGTATCTGGATGCTCTGGACCGTGCCGGCTCTGTCGTTTTTCACCTGCTTCGCCGTTTTTGGCTACATGCTCTGGGCTGAGGGTTGGTCCGGCCATTTGCGCACCAAGACGCTGACAGTTCTTGACGAAAGCACTGGCCGGGCGACGACGCTCGGGCGGACCGCTGTCTATACACCGCTGACTCCGCGCTCCGGCCTCCATTTCAGCAATGAAACGGAGGTTACCTCCTTGGTCACCGGAATTGTCCCATTTAGCCGAGCGAGGGTGACAGATGTGAGTAGGACGATCGATTGGACACAGGATCAGCATCTGGCTCAGGGTTGGGTTCAGCCGCGCATCATGTCCCAATTCCATGTGCGCAAATGTGATTCTCGTAGCGAACGGCTTACCATTCGCCGTGGCGAAATTGGCCAAGTATTTGTAGTTAATGGCCTCGGCGCTACCATCGAACAACTCATGTACGCGGATGAGAAAGGAACTCTGTTCACCGAACGTATGATCCCGGCCGGCGCTGATAGGCAGTTGTTCCCTCTTGCGGACACAGTAGCGTCGAACAAAGGCCTAAGGACACTGTACACAGGAAGCTGGATATCAGCGATTCAAGAACTCGAAAATAGACCTGGAGATTATTTGAGGAAAGGCACCTACTTCGCCATTTTGGACGGCAACCCGTTCTTTGAAGAGTCGTTTCCACATGCCGGCAATCGCAATCTCAAGGCCGTCGTCTACGGGATCCGAAAAGAGGGTGCCAATGAAAATTAGCGTCGTCAAGCTGAAGAAGCACTTCGGCGCTACCAAGGCCGTCGATGGCATTTCGTTCAGCTTCGCTTCCGACCAGATCTTTGGCTTTGTCGGCCCCAATGGAGCGGGAAAAAGTAGCACGATGCGCATTCTCGCCACGCTCGATGAACCGACGAGTGGCGATGCCTTTATCGACGAGATTTCGTTGATACAGGAGCCTGAAGTAGCGCGCCGCCTGGTCGGCTATGTCCCCGATTCCTTGCCAAGCCATCGTGATATCACCGTTCACGAGTACCTCGATTTCTTTGCTCGCGCCTACGGTATTTGCGGCAATCGGCGCCGCAAGGTCGTGGCCGACACTGAGGAGTTCACCAACCTCGGCGGCATCCGTGACAAACGGCTCCACGCTCTTTCCAAAGGAATGAAGAACCGCGTCAGTGTCGCTCGAGCGCTCGTCCATGATCCCGCCGTATTGATTATGGATGAGCCGGCCGCCGGCTTGGACCCGCGTGCCCGCATCGAATTGCGCGAGCTTCTCAAAGTCATTGCCGCTCAGGGCAAAGCCGTGCTCATCAGCTCCCACATTCTGAGTGAGCTGGCGGAAATCTGTACCGGGGCGGTCTTCATCGAGCGCGGCCGGATCCTGCGCGCCGGCACGCTCAAGGAGCTGCTGGTCGATAACCAAATGCGCCGCACCGTGATCGTCCGCCCACTGAATCGTCTGGAAGAAGTACATAAATATCTCCAGACTCAACCGAATGTCGAAGGAGCGAAGGTAACGGAACACACAATCGAAGCCGAAGTCATCGGCACTGAGGACGTCTGCTGTGGCTTGCTCTCCGGTTTAATCCATGCCGGTTTCGCGGTAGTCGAGTTCCGCCAGCGCAAGCTCGACCTCGAACAGATCTTCATGAGTGTCACCAAGGGGGATGTGCAGTGAAGACGCCCGGAATGCTCGACTGGATCGACGATTCGCTCAACCCGATCGTTGTCAAGGAACTGCGCGAGGTGGTGCAGAGCCGCATCGTGGTCCTATCGCTCTTGGTGTTTCTGGCTATCCAGGTCACGCTGTTCACAGGTATCCTCTCTATTGAGGAGGCGCACCACGAGGCCAATATGCAATCTGGCCTGGCGGTATTCTCTGCGTTGCAGGTAGCTCTGCTTAGCACCTGTATGTTGTTGATCCCCGCCTACGCCGGCGTGAGGCTCGCCGCCGAACGTTCCGATACGAATGTCGATTTGCTCTTCATCTCCGCGCTCGGACCTGGCTCCATTGTGTCGGGCAAGTTATTCGCGGCGATGGTTTTGTGCCTGATGATCTTCAGCGCTTGCGCCCCGTTTATGACGTTCTGTTATTTGATGGGCGGCGTTGATATCCCCACGATCCTGACGATCCTCTTCGCCGATTTTTTGACGGTAATGCTCTCGACGCAGTTTGCAATTTGTTTGGCGGCAATTCCCGCAAATCGCGGTCTCAAGATTTTCCTGGGCTTCATGGGTCTTAGTGTGATTGGCAATCTTCTTTCAGGCTCGCTCATGATGACTCTCTTCCTTGCCGCGCAAGGATTGTTCTTTTTTCCGGCCGACTCGCTGGAATTCTGGTCGGTTCTGGGCACCTACACAGCTGGCGTCGGCGGAATAATCGGAGTGCTGTTCACATGGTCTGTTGCCCTGCTCAGTCCGCCGTCGTCAAACCGCGCACTGCCGGTTCGACTGTTCCTGTTAGGTTTCTGGGCGTTTAGCGGCGGGGTAGCGCTGGCTTGGAGTTTGCAATTTCACCGTTTTTTGCCAATTCGCTGCTGGATGACTTTCTGGGCTCTGTTCTTTAGTATGAATCTCTTTATTGTCATCAGCGAGCGCGAGGAGTTGGGGCCTCGATTAATTAGCGCCATTCCACGTTCCACCACATCGCGCTGGCTGGCGTTTCCGTTCTACAGCGGTGCAGCTGGCGGCATTTTTTTCGTGACAGGACTTCTTGTATTGACTTTCGCCACGGTCACGGCTGTGGGGGGGGTCGCATTCCAGAGTCAGATGGTCATGGCCGTGGGGGTAGCTGGAGTCGGGAGGTTACTCGGCGACCGGGACATAGCTATGCGGTTATGGCCGACCTTTCTGGTGGGATACCTTTACATCTACACCTATTGCCTGTTGGCGGTATTGGTGCGCCGATCTGTGTTTCGCAATCGTCTTCAGCCTGCCCATACCTGGCTCGTGGCGATGATTCTCATCGGTTTGGGTAGTACGCTGCCCTTTATGTTAGCCTTTGTTCTCGATGCGGATCCGACCCAAGCTCGCTTTGGTAACCGTGCGCAATGGTGGAAAATTGGTAACCCGTTCGTTGCCGTATCGGAGTCCTTAGGAGAACAGACCTTTGGTCAATATTTCGTCGCCGAAGCTCATCTCGCCTTTGTTGGTCCGCTGGCGGTGGCGGCGACCTTCTTCTGTATTCCCTGGTTCTCGCGGCAAATACGGAACTTCCAGCCTCCCTACAAGGCGCCTGAATTAATTGAACCGGTCGAAGCTCCGCCCGCGGGCGAATTTGTGCATCCTCAAGGCTAGTGCCACGTCCAGACTAAATTTACGGGTGGCACAGACATTCCTGTCTGTGCAGCAAATGGCACATTCGTCGGTTCCCGCACAGACAGGAATGTCTGTGCCACCCGCAAATTTAGTCTGGACGGCGCACCAGGATCCGCGCCGACGTTGTGTTCTTTCGCGGAGCGAAAGGCGACATTCCTTTTGGCGCGGGTTAATGCCATGCGTATCACATTCTTTACCCACTACGCGGAACTCTATGGCGCCAACCTGTCGTTGCTGAATCTTATCGAAGGGCTCCGTAATTTCGGCGTTCACGCTCACGTCATCTGTCCCGACGGGGGCGATCTACTTACGGTGTTGGCCAGCCGAGCTATTCCCACCGCGCGTCTCCCATTTGAATGGTGGGTCTCAACGCGGCCTACCGTCGTAGGAGCGGTGCGGCGGCTATTTCAAAATGTCCGCAACCTTGGGCCGATCGTCGAGCAGATCGCTCGCTGGCGGTCGGATCTGGTTTATTCTAACTCGTCCGTCATACCGATCGGCGCGATGGCCGCGGCCCGGCTCGGCCTGCCACACATCTGGCATATCCGCGAATTCGGTAGCCGCGATTACGATCTTTGGCCCGACTTCGGGATGCGGTTGATGCGCACTGGCCTCCGTAGCGCCGATGGTACGATATTCGTTTCGAGAGCATTGAAACGAGCCTTTCTAGGTAGGCCAACCCAGGCAAACGCGCATGTCATCTATAACGGCGTTGCCCCGGAAGTGGTGTTCGACGATCGGCGCCGAGCGGCGGAGGCACAGCTGGGTCGCCAACAGCCATTCACATTCGTGCTGGTCGGCCGCTTTCGTGAGAGCAAGGGGCAAGCGGAGGCGATCAAGGCTTTCGCGCAAGTTGCCGACCCCTTCTCGGACGTGCGCTTGCTTCTCGTCGGCGGCGCCGGCGAAACGGGAGACCAGGCTTATTTCGACCACTGCCGCGGGATTGTCGACGACCTCGGGGTGGCCAACCGAGTTGAGTTTTGGGGCTATATACCAGATCCGGAACGCGCTTTTCTGACGGCTGACGTCGCCCTCATGTGTTCACGCAATGAGGCGATGGGCCGAGTTACCGTGGAGGCGATGTCCGCCTGCCGCCCCGTCATCGGCTACGACAGCGGCGGCACCAGCGAGCTTATCGAACATGGCCGCACCGGCTTCCTTTATCACGGTGACGCTGCAATTCTGGCAGGGTGCATGGCACGCTATGTCGAGGCCCCGGAACTCGCTTGCCAACATGGCGAAGCTGGATGGCACCAAGCCCGGTTGCGGTATTCGACGGAGGCGTATGCGAGGCAGATCTACGAGGTGTTGCGAGGCGTGCGGGGTCGGAAGCGGTTGCTTGCACGTCCCCCTACCCAGGGTCGCGCAGCGCACCCTGGGTAGGGGGGCTTATTTATGCAACGATAAATAAACTCACCCCCGGCATGCACTTTGCTAACTGTTTGGCAGACTACTCATTGGCGACGAAGAGACTGCGCGCTCAACCATGCAACACAAACACCTACAATTCGGCCAGGGCTTTCGCGTTGTACTTTGCAATGGCAAGGCCCAAGCCGCTCAAATGACGCTGAAACCCGAGGAAACCACGGGCGGCTCAGAGAATCGGCACAAAGGAGCGGATCAGTGGCTTTATGTAATCGCCGGAACTGGCGTAGCCATTGTCAACGATGAACGAGTGGAGCTGCGCACGGGAACTTTACTATTAATTGAGCACGGTGACAAACATGAGATCAGAAATCTCGGATCAGAGCCGCTGAAGACGCTGAATATCTACGTGCCGCCTGCCTACACCAAGGAAGGTGATGAACTCGAGGCGGGAAGGGCGTGATCGCCTTTCATCGCACAAGCGATAGATTTGCCGACATTGTCGTCCGTCACCTTCTCAAGAGACGCTCATGATTCTACGACTCGGCTACGACCTGATCTTTGAAGTGCCGGCACGCACGCCGATGATATTATGTCTTTCGACTCACCCCACGCGCGCTGCCAGCCACTTGCGGCCCGATCGGGTTTGCGTCGAACCGGAGGATCATCGCGACGATTTCCTGGATCAGTTTGGTAATCGTTGTACTCGCATCGTCGCCCCCGCTGGCCGTATCCGTTTTTGGAATGACACAATGGTGAAGGACTCCGCAGTACCGGATGCCGTTCGCCCGGATGCGATTCAGCACGCTGTCGAAGACCTTCCTTTCGACACCTTGCCCTTTCTGATGGCCAGCCGTTATTGCGAAGTCGATTCCCTCTCCGAGATCGCCTGGAACCTGTTCGCGACCGCGCCGACGGGATGGGGTCGAGTGCAGGCGATTTGCGACTGGGTGCATACCAACGTTCGCTTTGGCTACGCCTTCGTGCGCCCGACGAAGACGGCCCATGACGTCTACAAGGAGCGGGCCGGGGTTTGCCGCGATTTCACCCACCTGGCCATTACTTTCTGCCGCTGCATGGGCATTCCCGCGCGGTATGCCACGGGCTACCTGGGCGACATCGGCGTACCGGCGACGGACGCTCCGATGGATTTCAGCGCCTGGTTTGAAGCCTATTTGGGTGGTCAATGGCACACGTTCGACGCACGGCACAACATCCCGCGCATCGGTCGCGTGGTCATGGCTTACGGCCGGGACGCCGTCGACGTGGCGCTCACCACGTCGTTCGGGCCGACGACTCTGTTGCAGTTCACGGTTTGGACGGATGAGGTTGCTGATAACCGAGACGGACATGGTTAGGACCCCCGGCAAGCCGGGGGCTATATAAATGTCCTACTACTCGTGTCGAAGGGCTTCGATCGGATCCAGTTTCGCGGCGCGCCACGAGGGGTACCAACCGAATAGGACGCCGACGGCCACCGAGAACTCGACCGATAGGAAAATCGACATGATGTTGAGCTTCGCCGGCAGAGGCGTGCCCATGATCAGGTTCCAAAGTGGCGGGAAGACGAAGACGGAGGCGAGACCGAGGAGCACGCCGCACATGCCGCCCACCGTGGTCTGAACCACGGCCTCGATCAGGAACTGCAATGTGATGTCGAGTCGTTTGGCGCCGAGAGCCCGGCGGATGCCGATTTCGCGGGTGCGTTCCGTAACAGTGGCCAACATGATGTTCATAATGCCGATGCCGCCGACGAGAAGTGAAATGCCGGCGATGACCACGAGCAGGCCGATGAAGCGGTCCTTGGCGCGCTCGGCCTCTTCAAGGCGATCAAGCGGGATGGTCACGACCCAGTCGTTTCGTTTGCCGTGGTAGAGCTGCAAGAGGTCGGAAATCACTTCGCCGGCGGGCCGCACGTCGTCCGTGTCGGCCACCGATAGCGTTACCTGATTGAGCTGGACCTGTTCGGCATTCATGCTGCCGGGCCGGCGAATGACGATGCGCTCGCCGAAACGGACTTTGCATGTCTGCAATGGAATGTAGACGTCGCTGTTGAAATCCTCGGCAGCCTGGCTGCCGCCGCTCCCACCAGTGGGCATACGATTTTTGAGGATGCCGATCACCCGATAGAAGTATTTCCCCAGCGCGGACAGACTGACCGAGCGGATCCTCATAGGGAAACAGGCGCTCCGCCGTCGTCGAACCAAGCACGGCCACGTTCAACATCTCACGGTCGTCCGCAGCCGTCAGGAAGCGACCGGAAACAGGAACCAATGTGTTGACCTCGGCATATTCGGGCAAGGTGGCGACGACACGTCCGGTGATTTTGTATTCGCGGTTGCGGATCTCTTGCGAAAAAATGCGCATCGGCACCAGGCGCGTGATCGACGGGATGGTCTTGAAGCGCTCGTAGTCGTCGTAGGTCAGGCCATAGATCGCGACGCGCTGCCCCTGTTGATTTGAGGAATCGTCCGGCGGCTTGACAGCGCGGACAATGAGGTTCGTCGCGCCAAGTCGTTTGATATCGTCGAGGGCGTCTTGCATACTGCCTTCGCCGAACGCCATCAGGCTGACGACGGAGCCGGTGCCGATGATGATGCCCAATACGGACAGGAACGACCGCAGTTTATGCAACCACAGGCTGCGCAGCGCGAGCGAAAAGCTGCGGCGGCCCTTTTCCGTCGAGAACAAGGGCAAGAACGCCAGGATGCCGACGCCGCCGAGGATGGAGAGAATGGTGAAAAAGCTCATGGGGTGATCCTCGTCATGGGATCGTTGCGGACGTCGGATTCGACGCTGCCGTCGCGCATCCGGACGACGCGGCGCGCCCAGGCGGCGATGTCGTTTTCGTGCGTCACCATTATGATCGTCTTGCCGGCGCGATTGAGTTCGGTCAGAAGCATCATGATTTCGTCACTGGTCTTCGAGTCGAGGTTTCCAGTCGGCTCGTCGGCCAGAATGACGTGTGGATCGTTGACAAGCGACCGGGCAATGGCAACGCGTTGTTGCTGGCCGCCTGACAGCTGGCTGGGTCTGTGATCAAGGCGCGAACCAAGGCCTACCATCTCCGCCAGCGCGTGGCAACGTTGCCGCGTCGCCTCGTTGAGGCGGCATCCTTGATATAAGAGGGGGATTTCGATGTTCTCGACGACCGTGTATTGGGCCAACAGGTTATAAGACTGAAAGATGAAGCCGATATAGCGGCTGCGGACCTCGGAGAGCTGATCGTCTTCCATCGTGGAGACGTCGTTTTCACCAAGGTAATAGTGGCCGCGCGTCGGTCGATCGAGGCAGCCGAGCAAGTTGAGCAGCGTCGATTTGCCCGAGCCGGACGGTCCCATCAGTGCGACAAAATCGCCTTCTTCAAAGCTCAGACTGACGCCGCGCAGTGCGCGGACGACCACGGACAGGTGATATTCCTTTTCCAGGTCGATGACGCGAGCTATCAGGGAGCGTCCAGGCGGGGGAGCCACCGGCAAATGCGGAAGAGTAGCGATTTGCTCTGTGTCCACGAGGGGTATCCAGAGGGGCGATGCGGTGGGGAGGGAATGTAGACGCGGCAAGATGCCGCGTCGTGTTTTCACGCGGCAAGATGCCGCGTCTACTTGCCCCAATTATGTCACTCATTCCCGTCGTTGACAACTGGATCGAGATGTTTTGTGTTCCGCTCGACCGCGAGAACGATGGTGCGCTCTTCGATGCCATCCGGTGACGTGGCGACCGCGGGGAGGATCTGCCGGCTATCGGGCAGGCTGAACCGCATCGTGAAGGTGCCGTCAGGCCGCAGCTGGACCGGCTCGCCTTGCAGGGTTACGCGGGAGTTCGGTTCGGTGGCTCCGTAGACGATCAGTTCCGCATCGAGTTGGAACCAGAACTTGCGCGATCGGCCGCCGAAAAGGGAGCCGCCGGAGCCAAAGCTCGTGACCGACGGCGAGCCGAGGGGACGACGCAAGCGCTCTTCGAAGAGTTCTTTGAGTTCGAGGCTGCTGGCGCCTGCATCGAAGCCTCCGGACATGGCATAGATGCGGTCGGCCTTTTTAGTGTCAAAGTCAGCCCAGTTTTCATCAATGGCATCGCTCATGCCGGCCCGAGGTGTGTTGACGACGTTCGAGCGCGCCAGCACATAAAATCGGCCGGATTTCGACAGGTAGCCAATGTCGATGCGAAACGAGCGCGGCGGATTGTTGACGTCGATATACCAGCTGTTGCAGCCGCCATGAATTTCGATATCGCGAACGATCGTCTCAGTGGTAGCCGTGATGTCATTGGTCGTGACGTCGAGTAGCCGAAGGATCGGCTTGGAGCCATACCATTCTTGAGCCAGCGCCGCTTCGGCCCGTTGAATGGCGTGGCGCGTCAGCTCCCAGTAGGTATGAAGCCAATAAGGGTCGCGCACCATGAGAACGATGCGATCTTTGCCATAACCCGTCGGCAGATCGCGCGGCCCTTTCGTGGAAAGGTCTCTCGTCGGTACGCCGATGTTGTACTTGCTCGATTCGACTTCTTGTTCCGCTGACGACGAGGTGTCACGCGCAGCTGCCGTTTGGACCGGAGTTCGCCGGCTGGGCGTCAGTGTGCGAGGTGAGGAAGAGGAAGTCGATCGGACTTTGGCAACAGTTTGAGGAACCTTGGCCGGTTCGGCGGCCTTGGTCGCTTTCGCAACAGGTTTTGGACGAGCGACAGGGCGGCGGGCGAGAGCGAGGATCAGCTGGTCCTTCGTCATGTCGTGCCAGCCGGAGATGCTACAGTCCTTGGCCATCTGAGCCAGGATTTTTTTGCTGCAAGACTGCAACTCATCGCGTGTCATGGCGAAACAACTCCGGCCTGACCGGTGCAGGCACTCTGGAAAGGTGTTGAAGAGCCACGTCCCTGTTAACGGAACTTAAGGCCCCGGACATCCTTTTCCAGGGAGCGTCTCCCACGGAGATGGGGAGAGAAAAAGCGAAGGAAAAGACGGGTTCCGCGCGTCCAGCCTTGGAAGGCTAGAAATCAATACGCGCATTCAGGCACTCGTCTCCACGTTTCGTCGTGGAACGGCTCGTGCGTTCGCATTGGATCCAAAGGTCGAAAAGCGAAATCGAATCGCAGGCTGGACTGACTTCGAGAGGCAGGAACCTGTCACGAAGCAGGGATATTGTTAATGCGTTAGTCCCTAATGGATCAGATCTTACACAAATGAACGAATAAATGTCAACTCGAAATTCATGCAATTTGAATGAAATTCGCCGCGCTGCTTCGGTTTATATAGCCGCCGGCTTGCCGACGGACTCTAGATCCACCGCCGACAAGCCGGCAGCTATATAGCGACGGAGCGACTTTGTGAAAAAAATCACGGATAGGCCATTGACTTTCATCCCTGCTCCGCCAAAATACCTCCCTCACAGCACGACTGAGCCGTAAGGATCACTCAAACTGTGTCATCGACCCATTTCCTCGATGATTACCGTCGCGGGGGAGACGTCGGATGACCCCGAAAGAGCAAGATCCTCGTGACGTCGGTCGATACTGGGCTCTGTCGCAGGTCGCCTTTGAGATGGTGGCCCCGATCGCTCTGGGGATGTTTCTTGATTCGAGATTCGGCTGGACGCCTTGGGGTGTGCTTGCCGGCATGATTATTGGGCTAGGCGGCGGCATTGCCCACCTGATGATCTATCTCAAGGCCGAGGCCGACACGAAATCGCGGCGAGGGCCGAAGCCTTGATTCGGAAGCAGCTTCTCTTCCTGAGTTCGGCGTTAACCTGCTGGCTGCTGATCTGCCTGCCGGTTCGCTCGTATGCGGGTGATGAGAGTGCTTGGACATGCAGCATCGCCTTCGCCATATGTTTGGCGCCTGCGCTACTGACCTTTGCCTGGTCGGCATGGGCGCTGGAGAGCGGGACGCCGGAGCAAAAATTGGCGGCGTTTCTCGGCGGCAGCGGCATTCGCATGTTCGCGGTGGCCGGGACGGCGTTCTTTTTGAGTCAACGCTATGCCTACCTCGAATCGGCCGGATTTCTCAGCTGGGTTCTTGGCTTTTATTTGTTGCTTTTGACTTTGGAAATTGTCCTGTTGCTCTCGACTCATGCCACGAAACCGACGGCATCGAGCGAGGCTAGACCGGGCGGCGGATAACTGAGGCGCTCTCTCCATGCCAGTACACGATCCGATCAACCACGTCGTCGACTCCAGTCGCTGGGACCTCATCGGCAACGCCTACATTCCGTTACCTTCCATTCCGTTGTTTGGCTACAACTTCCAGATCACCAAATTCATGATTTTGGAACTGTTGGCCGCGGGCCTGCTCTGCCTCTTTTTCATCCCGCTTGGCCGAAAAGCGCGTGACGGCAAACCGCCCAAGGGCTGGTGGACCAACGCCCGCGAGTCGCTCCTGACCTTTATCCGAGACGAAGTCGTCAAGCCAAACTTGCGCGAAGACGCCGATTTCTTCATGCCCTTCTTTTGGACGTTGTTCGTTTTCATCCTGATCCTCAATCTGTTCGGCTTTTTGCCGCTGTTGTCGTCCGCTACCGCGAGCATCTCTCTCACGTTGTCGCTGGCATTCTTCAGTTTGCTAATGTTCCATGGCGCGGCGATTTGGAAATTGGGTTTCTTCCGCTATTTGAAATCCCTTTGGCCGCATATCGAGATCATGCCTTACCCGTATGCATCCGCTTCGAGCCATGGACATGGTCACGGCCATCACGATCATGGACATGGAGACGCACACGGTCACGATCATGGACATGACGCCCATGGCCATTCAACCACCGTCGCTGCTGAGCCCAAGGGCCCTGTCGCCTGGTGGATGCTACCCCTCTGGGTGGTTGCAACCGCGTTCGGTCAGGCGATTAGCTGCCTGATCTTTTTGATTGAATTTTTTGGTACTTTCATCAAGAGCGGCGTGCTTGCTTTTCGTCTCTTTATCAATATCTTTGCGGGACACATCGTCTCGGCTTCGATCCTCACCATGATCGTCGTACTGGGCGGATCTGGGATTACCTGGATTTGGGGCTTGTCCACCGCAATCATCGTCCTGGGCGTGACGCTGCTTGGGTTGTTGGAATTGTTCGTCGCCTTCCTGCAGGCTTATGTATTTACGTTTCTCACAGCTGTATTTACAGGGATGGCGATGCATCCGAGCCATTGAGTTTATATGGCGAGCCGGGGGCGTAAAGCGACCGGACAAAATCCGAGCAAACTTAGCGCGCTCTTGAATGAACTTTTGTGTCTTTCCTGATCTGGTTTTTTGGACTGCCGTTGGCGGATTTCTGCCCGGTAACGTTTGAGGGAGTTATCTAAAGATGAAGTATTTGAATGTATTCGTGATGGCCGTCGTCGCCGTGCTCGTCTCCTCGGCGAGCGTCTTCGCTCAGACTGGCAATACGACGAATGTGCTCGCCGGAGCCGGGGTCGGCGCGGGCCTCGGCGCTGCGATCACGATGATTGGTGCGGGCCTCGGCTTCGGCAAGATCGGCTCGGCGGCCCTCGAGAGCATGGCTCGTCAGCCCGAAGTTGCGGGTAGCATCTCGACCTCGATGCTTATCATCGCCGCTCTTCTCGAAGGTGCGACGTTCTTCGCTCTCTTCGTTTGCTACACCATTGCCGGCAAGGTCTGAGATCGTGCCGAATATGAAACAGTCGCGGACGGACGGTTCGAGGGGAGAGGTGTCTATGCGTTCGGTGTGGACAGTCATTGTTGCAAGCCTGATGGCCCTCGCGCTGTCCGTGGTGTCGGCGCGGCATGCTTCCGCGGAAGAGCCCAAAGAGGTGCCGCATGTTGTTGACGCCCATGCTCACGGCGCCGCTCCGCAGGCCGCGGGCGATGATCACGATGCTCACGCCAAGCCGAATCCGACCGAACTGATTCTCGATCTCACGATCTGGACCACGGTCGTCTTTCTGCTCACCATGGCCATTCTTACGCGCTTCGCCTGGAAGCCGATGCTCGAAGGGCTGAAAGCTCGTGAGAAGACGATTCAAGACGCGCAGGATCAGCGCCCTCAAGGCCCAACAGGATGCTCAGAAACTGCAAGAGGAACTCCGGGTCAAGATGAATGGCGCTCAGGAAGAGATTCGCCAACTTTTAGACGAGGCACGCAAAACCTCCACACGGATGCAGGAAGAAACCCTTGCCAAAGCCAAGGCGGAGATTCAGGCCGAGCGCACCCGCCTGACGCACGACCTCGAGATGGCCCGCGATCAGGCGTTGCGCCAAATCTGGGACCAGGCAGCGCAGTTAGCCGTGCAAGCGTCGGAAAAGACGCTGCGGCGCAAGCTGTCGCAGGATGATCATCGACGCCTGATTGATGAAGCCATAACGGATCTGCGGCGGGCGACGTCAGACCATCAACAGGCTCTCGCGGGGAAAATCGGATGAGCGAACCGGCAAAGAAGCTGGAGCATGTCGAAGCCGACGTGTCGGCGCAACGGGTCGCGCGCGTCTACGCCGAATCGTTGCTCAACATCGGCTGGCAGTTGATGTGCGGCCAGGAAATGCTGGACGACCTCGACTCGGTCGTCAATTCCGTATTTCCGGCAGACGCTCACCTGGAAGAGTTTTTGTCGAGCCGCATCATCGAAGCGGAGCGCAAGGCGACGATCATTCAAAAGGTCTTCGGCGGCCGGGCGCATGACAAGTTCGTGGACTTTTTGCAGATACTCAACCAACATGGCCGGCTCGATTTGCTAAGGCCGATCCTGGCTGAGTATCGCAAAGCGTATGACCAACGGCAGAACCATGCCCGCGTCCTCGTGACCTCCGCCGTGCCGCTGGATGACGACCTCAAGAACAAGCTGCTCGCGTCCCTCAGCGAGGGCATGCACCGAAAGCCCATCTTGGAAACCAAGATCGATCCGGACATCATCGGTGGCCTGATCGTACGCGTGGACGATTATCAATACGACGCCAGTATCAGCACTCGGCTCAATGCATTGCGGGACCAACTGATCGAGAGAGGCAGCCATGAGATTAAGAGCGGACGAGATCGTTTCAGTTCTTCAGAAAGAAATTGAAGGCTATCGCGAGAAGATCGACGCCCGCGAAGTGGGCCGGGTGCTAGAGATCGGCGATGGTATCGCCCGCATCTACGGCCTCTCCGGCGTCATGGCTGGCGAAATGGTCGAATTCACCAAGACCAAGGTGAACGCGATCGCCTTCAACCTCGAAGAGAACTCCGTCAGCGTCGCCATTTTGGGCGAGTATCAGCATATCAGCGAAGGCGACGAAGTTCGCTCGCTCGGTACGCTGCTCGAAGTGCCCGTTCGGCGAAGCCTTGATCGGCCGCGTCGTCGATCCGCTCGGCAATCCGCTCGACGGCAAAGGCCCCGTCGTCACCGACAAGTTCCGACCTGTCGAATTCCATGCCCCCGGCGTGGCCGAGCGCCAACCCGTCGATCAGCCGTTGCAGACCGGTATCAAGGCTATCGACTCCATGACCCCCGTCGGCCGAGGCCAGCGCGAGCTTATCATCGGCGATCGCAAGACAGGCAAGACCGCCATCGCCGTCGACGCGATTATCAATCAGCACGATCAAAATGTTATCTGCGTTTACATTGCCATCGGCCAGAAGGAATCGACGGTCGCCAAAATCGTCGGCTCGCTTCGTGACGCGGGTGCAATGGACTATACGGTAGTCGTTGCCGCCTCTTCGTCGGCTCCTGCCGCGTTGCAATACTATGCCCCATACGCCGGCTGCGCCATCGCCGAACATTTCATGTACGAGCAAGGCAAAGATACGCTCTGCGTCTACGACGATCTTTCCAAGCAAGCCGCCTCCTATCGTCAGATGTCGTTGCTGGTACGTCGCCCTCCAGGCCGCGAGGCCTATCCGGGCGATATTTTCTACGCCCACTCGCGCTTGCTGGAGCGGTCGGTCAAAATGGCCGAACGTTGGGTCATCGTGCCGACAGCATCGGATGACAAGAAGGTGACAGCGGATTGGGGCGTCAACAACGAAAAGGGCGAAAAGCGCAAGACCGGTGAGAAGGGCAAAGTCTACGTCGGCCCGCTCGACAAAGAACACGCGCTCAAGCACGACCTGGCCAAGTTCCCCGGCTGCAAACTGGCGAAGATCCCGAACTCCGGCGGCTCGCTGACGGCGTTGCCGATTATCGAAACACTCGAAGGTGAAGTCTCGGCTTACATCCCGACCAACGTGATCTCGATCACCGATGGCCAGATTTACCTGCAACCCGATCTCGCTAATGCCGGCATTCGACCCGCCATCGATGTCGGCATCAGCGTGTCGCGCGTCGGTGGCAAAGCCCAAACCTGGGCCATGAAAAACATCGCAGGCGGTCTGCGTCTCGATCTCGCCGCCTTCCGCGAACTCGAAGCGTTCGCCCAGCTCGGCACCGAACTCGACAAGGCGACTCAGGGCCAACTCGACCGTGGCTATCGCATGGTCGAAATCCTGAAGCAGCGCCAGTTCAAACCGATGCACGTGCTCGATCAGGTCATGATCATCTACGCCGGCACCCGGGGTCATTTGGACAAGATCCCCGCTCGCCAGGTGCAGAAGTGGGAAGAGCAATTCCTGCGCTACATCGCCGAACAGAAGGCCTCCGTGCGAGCAACGGTCGGCGACAAGAATAGCTGGAAAAAAGGCCCCGACGGCAAGCCATTCCACGAGACCCTCGAAGCCGCGATCCTGGCATTCCAGCCGCAGTTCAAGGCGTAATACGTCCCGGCGAGCCGGGAGCGTTAGCGACCGGATAGATGTTCCGGCGAGCCGGGAGCGTTAGCGACCGGAGTGGATCAGAACGAGTGTAGTGCCCTCCGGTCGCTTACGCTCCCGGCTCGCCAAGACAAAACAAGATTCCCCGAACGAGTTCATACATGGCCAACACCCGCGCTCTTGTCAAACGTCGCAAAGCGATCCGCAATATCCGCAAGATCACGCGGACGATGGAGCTGATCGCCACCGCGCGTTTCAAGAAAGCGATGGATCGCGCCGTCGAAGCCGACGCGTATACCAAGAAAATCGGCGAGTTGGCCGCGGACCTCAGTGCCTCCGCGACCACGGTCTCTCATCCGCTCATGGTCAAGCGCGAGCCCGTGAAAAATAGCCTGCTCCTCGTCATCTGCTCGAATCGCGGTCTCTGCGGCGGCTACAACGCCGGCATTCTCCGCGAGGCGACGCAACGGCTCCGCCAGATCAACGCCGAAAGTATCACGCCGCATCTCGAACTATCGGGCCGGCGCGCGGTGATTTATTTCCGCTATCAAGGCGTGACCGCCGAGCAGACTTTCTCGCAGTTTGAGGATAAGGTCAAGTTCGACGAAATCGAGCCGATCGCCGACCGCTATATCCAGGCATACATCAGCGGCAAGGTCGATCGCGTCGAAGTCGCCTACATGAAATTCCTCAACGCCGCCCGCCAGATTCCGGTCGTCGAAACGTTGCTGCCGCTCAGCGCCGCGCGCTCGATATCGGATCCAAGAAGCAAGCCCCCGCCGAGACAGCCGAGAAGAAGCCGGCCAAGGCAGTCGAATACGAATTCCTCCCCGACGCCGCCGGCATCCTCGCCGAGCTGTTGCCAGTATCCTTCAAGGTCCGCCTCTTCAAGTGTTTCCTCGACGCCGCCGTCAGCGAACAGATCGCCCGCCGCATCACCATGAAAGCCGCGACCGACAACGCCGGCGACATGATCAAGAGCTTGTCGATGCAATACAACCGCGCCCGGCAAGCACAGATTACCAAGGAAATCGCCGAGATCATCGGCGGAGCGGCGGCGATGGAGTAACGGATACTCTGTAGTCTTTTGTCTTTAAGAGCCGGGAGCGTAAGCGAGCGGAGTATTTTGTCTTTAGGAGCCGGGAGCGTCAGCGACCGGAGGGCATCACACTCGCTTTGATTTTCTCGGGTCACTTACGCTCCCGGCTCGCCAAAAGATGACGCGCGACAAAGATTGCTTCTCGGACATTGTAGATCCATCGAGTTCTGGAGTTCACATGGCAGCTACGGCAACAAAAAACGGCGTGTCGACCGGCACACATATCGGCAAGATCGTACAGGTGCTTGGCTCGATCTTCGACGTCGAATTCGCCGATGGTCACCTGCCGGAGATCTACAACGCTCTCCGCATCGAATCGGACTTCAAGGGCGTCAGCATTCGGCTCACCGGCGAAGTGCAGCAGCACCTCGGCGGCAACCGCGTTCGCTGCATCGCTCTCGGTTCGACCGGCGGCCTCGTGCGTGGCATGGACGTCAAGGACACTGGCAAGCCGGTCATGGTTCCCGTCGGCAAGGAGACGCTCGGCCGGGTCTTCAACGTCCTCGGCGAGCCAATCGACGGTCGCGGCCCGGTCAATGCCAAAGAATTTTGGCCGATCCACCGCGATCCGCCGTCGTTCGATCAGCTCTCGTCCAAGACCGAAATCTTCGAGACGGGAATCAAGGTCATCGATCTCCTGACCCCGCTCGTTCGCGGTGGCAAGGCCGGTCTCTTCGGCGGTGCCGGTCTCGGTAAGACGGTTATCCTTCAGGAGCTGATCGCTCGCATCGCCAGTCAGCATGGCGGCTATTCCGTGTTCGCCGGCGTCGGCGAGCGCACTCGCGAAGGCAACGATCTTTGGCTCGAAATGCAGGAGACCAAGATCGGTACGTCCGATCGCGCGGTCATTGAGCAGACGGCCATGGTCTTCGGCCAGATGAACGAGCCGCCAGGCGCTCGTCTCCGGGTCGCTCTGTCGGCACTGACAATGTGCGAATGGTTCCGCGACACGACCGGAGCCGATAGCCTTTTGTTCGTGGATAACATCTTCCGCTTCTCGCAGGCCGGTTCGGAAGTGTCGGCTCTTCTCGGGCGTATGCCGAGTGCCGTCGGTTATCAACCGACGCTGGCCACGGAAATGGGCCAGCTCCAGGAGCGTATCACCAGTACGCAGAAGGGGGCCATCACGTCGGTTCAGGCTGTCTACGTGCCTGCCGACGATCCGACCGATCCAGCCCCCGCCAACGCCTTCCAGCATTTGGACGCCTTTATCTATCTCGAACGACGTATTTCGGAAAAGGGCATCTATCCCGCAGTCGATCCGCTGGCCTCGTACTCGACAATCTTGTCAGCCAACGACGTCGGCGAAGAGCATTTCAACGTCGCCATGCGTGTGAAGCAGATTTTGCAGCGCTACCGCGAATTGCAAGACATCATCGCTATCCTTGGCGTCGAAGAGTTGAGCGAGGAAGACAAGCAGGTCGTGAATCGCGCTCGACGTATCGAGAAGTTCCTGTCGCAGCCGTTCATCGTCGCCGAGGTCTTCACCGGCAAGAAGGGCGCCGTGACGCCGCTGGCCGAAACTATCCGCAGCTTCAAGGAGGTGTGCGAAGGCAAGTGGGATCACCTGCCCGAGCAGGCGTTCATGTACGTCGGCGGCATCGACGAAGCGGCCGAAGCGGCGAAGAAGTACCTCCTAAGGAGCGAGCAATGGCCGATCCCATGCACGGCGGCAAGGCGCTGACCTGTGTCGTCGTGACCCCCGAGCGCGCTCTGCTCGACCAGAGCGCCGATTTCGTCGCCCTGCCGATGTTCGACGGCGAGCTGGGCGTCCTGCCCGGCCGCGCCGCGCTCATCGGCCGCCTGGGCTGTGGCGAGCTGCGCATCCGCCACGGCGGCACGACGGAACATTTCTACGTGGACGGCGGCTTCGCTCAAGTCCGCGACAACCGCGTCACCGTCTTGACCGCGCGGGCCTTGAAGCCCGATGAGATCAGCGCCGACAAGGCCCGCGAAGTATTGGCGGAAGCCGGCAAGGTGGCGCCCACGCTCGAGGCCCAAGAGAATAAGCTGAAGGCCGAAGCGCGAGCGCGGGCCCAGTTGCGGGTGGTGGGGCAGACAGCGAAGTAAGGGCTTTCATCTCTTAGCTAGATCTGTTGGTCTTAATCGACATATGTGATTCGGTTCCGATTCCGCGAAATGACCGATGCCGAAATTCGCACCCATTCCGCAGTCTTGGAATAGCTTAAATACGCATATGGTACTTTGGCATGGATGCGTAAATACCCACGCTCAAGGTATCGAGGCCAATGGAATCGACCTTTCTAGAAGCCGCAATGCGCTCGATTTCGGTCGCGGCTTTTATACGACGACGGATCGCGGGCAAGCTGTAAGGTGGGCAAGGAGGAAGCACGCAAATCTTTCTCCAGTCGACCGAAAAGTGATGAGACCTGCAATTCTTGAGTTCCATGTTCCTCTCAATCACCTGGCTGTGCTGCAGAGTCTGATGTTTGTGCGCGGAGACATCCGCCACGAAGCATTCTTGAGCTTTGTTCACCATTGTCGTCGCAGCACTTCGGTTGCACCACAGACGCACCTTCACCCGACGCATGTGGCGCCACGCGACTGGTATGACGTAATATGTGGACCTTTGGCCGCTGTCTGGCCACCGGACGGCCGAGAGGTCATTCCAGAATCGGATCAATTTAGCTTCCACACAGCGGCTGGAATTGCGATAATCGACAAAGTGATCGCTACTGGGCGTCCTGGATTTAAGATCACTGCTCTGTGACTAACGCAGGGGTTTCTTATGGCCACTCCTCATTCAAGCTTGTCAAAGCGTGTTACACAAGGCTACTGGGTGGCAGTTCGACAGTTGCTACAGAAACAGTATCAACTCCCCTCGGCGACTGCTAAACGGGCTGTGGCGACCTATCAGGCAGCACTTGAGAAAATCAGCGTCGGGGACGAGATTTACCATGCGCCGATTGAGGAGACAGCTGAAGGAATCGTAACGGGCGGCTATGTCACTAGCGCCGGTTCGTCGAGTTCAGAGAAGAAAGCCAGAAGTCCTCAGACGACGGATAGTCGAAATTCGTAACACCCGACCTATATCTGGGATTCAGGTGCTCGAAAGCCTTCTCGACCTGCGTCGATGCATAGCAAAATCAATTCGCCAAAGCCAATGATCATCTCCGCCAGCTATCGAACCGACATTCCCACCTTTTATGGCGACTGGTTTATCAACCGCCTGCGGGCCGGATACTGTAAGAGCATAAACCCGTATAACCGGCAGGCTCTCACGATTTCTTTGCTGCCGGAGGACGTCGACGGCTTTGTTTTTTGGACCAAGAATGTTGGACCGTTTCTTGGTCATTTGGCGGAGGTTCATCGCCGTCAATTTCCTTTCGTCGTTCAGCATACGATCAATGGCTATCCGCGCCTGTTGGAGCAGGCGGTTGTGGACGCGGCCAAGGCGGTGGAAAATGTGAAGCGCCTGGCGGATGAATATGGGCCAAGGATATGCGTCTGGCGCTATGACACGATTGTCCATTCATCAGCCACGCCGCGCGAATTCCACGTAAAGACGTTCTCGCGCCTGGCAAAGGAGCTTGCTGGATCGACCGATGAGGTTGTGATCTCGTTTACCCACCTTTACCAAAAGACTCTGCGAAATATAAATCAGGCGTCGGCGGACCACGGCTTTACCTGGTCCGATCCGTCGATCGAGTGGAAGCGGGACTTGGCGATGGAGTTGACAGCGATCGCAGCCACACACGGCGTCCAGTTGACGATATGCACCCAACCTGAATTCCTCGTACCTGGGAGTAGCGAAGCTCGCTGTATCGATGCCGTGCGGCTCGGCGAAATCGGTGGTACGCAATTCAAGGCTCGATTGAAGGGAAATCGGCCGGAATGCGGTTGCTATGAATCCCGTGACATTGGCGCGTATGACACCTGCCCGCACGGCTGCGTCTATTGCTACGCGGTCAACAATCGTCCGCTCGCCTTGGAGCGGTTTCATCAACATGACCCGGAGTCTGAGTTCCTGTTTCCACCGTCTGTAGGAACGGCGAATGCGCTAGATTCGGGAGGGTGACGGCGGCTTCTGTCGTCTATTAAAATAGAACGCCCGTCTCCTCACGAGTTCGTGACATGGCAAACTCGGTCCTTGCTGGACTCGTCGGCTATCTGCGCCGCGCCGCCGCGTCAGAAGACGGCGTGTCGGACGCCGACCTGCTGAGCCGCTTTGTCGACCAGCGCGATGAGGCGGCGTTTGAGCTGCTCGTCTGGCGTCATGGCCGCATGGTGCTGGGTGTCTGTCAGCGAATGCTTCGCAACTCCTGTGACGCGGAAGACGCGTTTCAAGCTACCTTTCTGACGCTGGCTCGTCGCGCCAAATCCGTCGCGCGGCGTGAAGCCATTGCCGGCTGGTTGTATCACGTTGCCTGTCACACGGCCCAAGACGCGCGCAAACGCCTCCATCGCCGTCGCGAACAAATCGGCGCCACGCCGGAACTTCTTGATTCGCACGATCCCTCCACCGAGGCCGCTGTCCGCGAGTTACATGGACTAATCGATGATGAGGTACAGCGGCTGCCGGAGCAATTTCGTCTCCCTTTTATCCTCTGCCGTCTCGAGGGTCGCAGCAATGCCGAAGCCGCACAGATACTGCGCTGTCCCGTCGGCACGATCGAGTCACGCCTGACGCGCGCCGACAACGTCTCCATGCTCGCCTAGCGCGGCATTACCCCGCGCTTTCCACCACGTTGATCGCGCCTGCTCTCGCCCCAGCCGCGTTACGCGCCGCCTCACTCCCGCTCGAAATACTGGTCCGATCCGCGGCGCGGCTGGCCGTCGGAGGCGCGTCGAATAGTTCCATCCCACCCACTGTCGTCGCATTGAGCCAAGGAGTGTTGCACACCATGTTTCTCGTGCGTTTGAAGACTGTTGCTTTGATGACTTTGACTTTTCTGTTTGCCGGAGGCAGTGCCCTTTTTGGCGCCGGCCTTTGGCAGTCGAATGCGGCGCCGAGGCCTGAGCCGCGCCGCGAACAGCCGGTGCGAGTCGTCGAGGAGCCGCCAGCGCCGACCCATTTCCTGGAGCATGCTGTGCTCACGGCACGCTCAATAGAAACGAAGGACGACGACGAGATCGGCAGGAAGATCAACATTCTGGTAAACATCGCGCGCAGCCAAGCCAAATTGGGTGACAAGCCAACAGCCGGCAAGACGTTGACTATTGCTCGCGATCTCGTCAAGGATATGAAGACGGAGCATGCCAAGGTCAGCAGCTTGGGTTCGATCGGCACGACAGAGGCCGAGTTCGACGACATAAAGGCGGCCCGCACGACTGGGGCGGCGTTGAAGGAATGCAAGCGTCCGGAGAGTGAATATCTCATGGCCGTTAATTTCAACGCCATTCAGACCGAGATCGCCGTCGCCCAGGTGCGAGCCGGCGACTACAAAGCCGCACTGCAAACCGTTGAAGAGGTTTACGAATCGAAACGGGCCGGCAGCCGTGGAAAACCCGAAGTGGTGAAGCGGATCGCCTTGGAACTGGCGAAGCGTAAGCAAGCGAAAGAAGCCAAAGAGACAGCGGCCCGAATCAAGCCGGAGGTCGAGCGCATAGACCTATTGATGCAAATCGCCGCCGCGCTTGACACCGCGGGTGACCGCACGACCGCAGCGGAGATTTATCACGACGTGTTGGCCGCCGTAGGCAAGCTTGTAAAGGAGAACGCCGACACGAGCGCTATCAACGTCTACATGCTCGCCTTGGGCCTGGGCGAACACGGCGAGGAGGAATCGGTCCTGCGCTGGCTCAGATCGCAAAAGTCTCCGGAGATCAAAACAATGATGTTGATGGGCCTGGCTCAAGGAGCCGTGAAGCGGAATGCGACTAAGGGAGACGGAAAACAATAAATTGGGGCGCTGTCTGACGGGGTTGCACCGGCGATGGACATGTTCGATTGCGCCTCGGCAAGGCGCAATCGAACGTGCTTTTGCTAACTTCTAGCAGGGAAAGCACTTAATGGATTGCATTGCGCACGACACACACAGAACTCCCGTGGAGCGGCCCCTGAATCCGTAGGGAAACGGTCAACTGCAACTCTCTCTTAAGCACGGGGCACGCCGGTCATGTAACCGGTTCTTCAACTGCTATGACTTGCGAATTCGCTTCCTGCGCAGGAGCTGGCCGGCGCGTGAGGATCACCCAGGCAGTCGGCAGCACGATTAGCAGGATCCCCGCGACGGTAAGTCCCTCCATCTCGCCGCGCCAGACGCGCACGTCCAGGACAAACGCGAAAACCACCTGCGACAGTCCGACCAAAGAGACTGTCGTCGGATCGCCTGTCGAAAAGGCCCGCGTCAAACAGAGTTGCCCCGCCGTAGCGGAAATGCCGACCGCCAAGAGAGTCAACGCGATCAAATGCCAGGCGATCGGAGCCGCAATCTGATCGTGAGGCAAGAAAAAGTAAGCGAGCAGGCAGAAGAGGACGGCCACGCCGGAGAAATGAGCGACGATCGCGCGCTGATCTATGCCTCGGATTCGATTCAGCCCCATCATGGCCACGGCTGTGAAAAAGGACGCGCCGAGCGCGAGCGGGACGGCTTCCAAGCCCTGGTCGAAACTCGGTTTCTTGATCAGGGCGACGCCAAGGACGCCCCCAAGCAAAGACAGCCAAACCGGAATGGTTGGCCGTTGGCCATGCAGCGGCCAGGATAAAAGGGCAATCCAGATAGGAAATGTGTTTGTCAGCGTCAGCAGTTCGGCAAGCGGCATCCGCGACATCGCGTAAAACGTGCAAATCAGGCTGCCGCTCCCGGCGAGACTGCGGAGCCAGAGAATGCGTGGCCGCCAGAATACGAGGCGGGCCCCTCCCAAATAAGCCAGGAATGCCGAGAACAAGAAGGCCAAAGCGCTCCGAACGAGGGCCGGGATTTGCCAGGTACATGCGAGATGCAGATCGTTGGTCCATCGGCCCATGAAAGTGAACGACAGGCAGCCGAGCAGCATCCAGCCATACGGCGCCAACGTTGGATCGAGAGGCTCCGTCTTACTTGTCTCGGCCAAGGCATTTTTCCTGTTTACGACAGACGAATCGGCAAACGGTCTTTTGGCGATCACCAGACCCATCGTCACTCGCTCAACTGAATACACATCAGCTCTCTCTCATCGCGGATATAGACTTTACCTTCCGAGAGTGCGGGATGAGCCCAGGTTTGGCCGCAGACCTTGGAGCGAGCCAATTCCTTGAATTCCTTGGGATCGGGTTCGATCAAGCTCAGGTTGCCGAAGTCGTCGAGCATGAGCAGCTTGTTGTCACCGGTTCGCAGCAGGGCGGCGTGATAGCGGCCGACCTTCTCCTTGGTCCACAAGATCTTTCCAGTCTTCGCTTCGACGCAATGGAGATTCGACGAGGCCGGGCCAAAACCTAGCTGGCCGGTCACGACATAGACATAATCTTCACCGACCGGAACGGGCGTCGAGAAGTAGCAAGTCAACGTACCATTCTTCCAATCCTCTTTTTCACCCGGCTTGCCGCTCTTGTCATCTATTTTGAGCGCGACGCTGCCGAAGGTCACGGAGCTGGCATAGAGCAAATCGGCGCCGACGCGGACCGGAGTCGTGGAACTTTCATTTAAAAGATCCACTAACTTGTAATTCCAGAGCGGAGTGCCATCGCTCGGCTTGAGCGCGACGAGGCCTTTCTGCGTGAGGAAGACGATTTGCCGATCTTTGTCCTTGCCGAACACGATCGGCGAGGAGTAGCTCGCGGGATCGGTGCCGCTTTTCCAGGCCGTAGCTCCTGTTTCCTTGTTGAATGCCACCATCGACCCCTCTTTGCCGCCGACGTTGACGATCACATTGTCGCCATTCACGAGCGGCGAGCAGGCCACGCCGAATCGGAGATTGACGGCTTTGAATTCCTTGAGCGTGTCGACCTGCCAGAGCTGATTCCCTTCAGATGCTGCGAAGCAGGTGAGCAGGCCGGTCGCGCCGTAGGAGTAGATCTTGTCTTTCGAGAAAGCCGGCGTCGATTGCGGTCCTTTGCCGAATGGCGAGCTAAACGCGGTGCGAGGGTAGGTCTTGTTCCAAACGGAGTCGCCGGTCTTGGCGTCGAACGCCGTGAGCTGCTCTTCTTCTTTGCCTTTTACCTTGGTGAACAGGTAAACCTTGCCGCCGACGATAATTGGCGAGCTGTGCGCCTCGCCGACCGGCTTTTTCCAAACGACTTTGAGGCTCTTCCAAGGAGTGATCTTTTCGGGCGTGGAGCAATCTCGATTGGGGCCAAGCCATTGCGGCCAATCGGCCGCGACCGCCAGGGCACTGAAAACCAACAAGACAGCCAGCGAACGAATCCAAGGCATCCGAGCACCCTCCCAAATTCGAGTGAAAAAACAAGATGCCTGGCTATTCTAGTAGTGTGGGCGTTGGCTTCACGTCCGCCTGCGCTGGATCGTTCAAAAACAGATGCAACGGCGCATAACGCCACGGTACACCCTCCGCGTCAGCCAACTCTTTCAGCTTGTGCAGGTATTTCTCGGTAATCTCCGCCGCTCGTTCCTGATAGGTCGGATCGCAATAGTAGACCCGGCACCCAAGAGGCCGCGGCTCCCGCGCGGTGCAAAGGTTGTTTTTCTGAAAGGGACAAAACTCGGCAGTGACCGGTGCCGTGTACGGCGGTGCGCTGGCGAGCAAGACGTCCGCTTCGAGGTTGCTGATGAAAAGAGTGTGCCCATATTCCTTGAAGCGACAACAGCGGCCGCTGGCGATGCAGACCGGCCCCGCCGCCGCGACCTCGCGGTTGACGGCCTGATAGAGTTCGAGAACCTGGCGGCGGAGGTTGGACATTTGAACTCTTCTGTAAAGACAACCAACGGTTTCCGTGCGACTTACGGAGTTCAAAACGGCAGATACTCGACCTTATTCTCTATCGCAGCCGGATCCAAAACTTTGGCCATGATCTCTAGATCATCAATACATCTGCGAACGGTAACACGGATAAGATGCGCATAAATCACGCCTGAAAACGTCTCTCCCGCCGCCTGTCGCCGATGCCCTCAATCAAGAAATCGCGATCCCGCGTGAAAAGAACGTATCCGAGCGAGGTGGAGCGATCAAGGATAGCGGGGTCCGAGAGATGGTCCGCACCGTCTTCCTGCGCGGTCAATACCGTGACGCCGCGAGCACGTAAGCCATTGCTGATAGCAGACTGGACATGCGCGTCCATATAGAGGGAGAGACTCAAGCGAGGTATCCCATTTCACGCAATTTCTGTCGCGCAGGCGAATTGAGACTTGCCTCTCGAAGGCGATCCACTTCCTCACACTGTCGATCAATCTCCGCGTCAAATTCAATCTTGTGATCGTGATAATAACTCAACGCCGCATGAATTTGGGCCATGGAGAACATGCCAGGGTGTTCCTCATTTATTTTCTCCGCGGACCAACCGTAGCCCAACATCTCCATTGCCACTTCGATGACTTTGATATTCGTATCATCGATCCAGGCTTTCGCCTGCTCGTCCAACCAAATATGAGCTGTCGGTGTGTGAACTTGAGTCTTCATCACTTATCCCTGTGGCGAAACGACAGTGCCCGCGATCCGACTCCAGTTTACGAGTCGGATCGCGGGCACCGCAAGAGTAACACCCGAGTTGTTCGATCAACCTTCCAGCGAGGTCAACCGTCCCGTGCTGTCGCCGAGGGACGGGATCGACGCGCCGACGCGGTCGAGCATGGACAGGTACAGGTTCATCAAGGGCGTTTCTTTCGGGTAGCGTACGTGTCGGCCCGTTTTGAGAGAGCCGCCGCCCTTTCCGGCGAGGAGGATCGGTAGGTCGTCATGGTTGTGGCGGTTGCCGTCGCTGATGCCGCTGCCATAGACGATCATGCTATTGTCGAGCAGATTGCCGCTGCCTTCCTGGACCGACTTGAGCCTGTCGAGGAGATAGGCCAGCTGGGTCACGTGGAATTTGTTGATCTTGGCAATCTTCTCGAGCTTTTCCTTGGCCCGATTGTGATGCGACAGATCGTGATGGCCTTCGGGGATGTCGATCGACTTGTAATTGCGATTGCTGCCGTCGTTAGCGAAGACGAAGGTGGCTGTGCGGGTCAGATCAGCCTGGAACGCCAGCACGAGGATGTCGGCCATCAGCCGAATATGGTCCTGATATTCTTTGGGCACGCCGTCCGGCTTGCCAAGCTTGCTCTGACCGACTTCCGCGACTGGCTCTTGCGACTTGGCGAGACGGAGTTCGATCTCGCGGACGCCGCTCAGATATTCATCGAGCTTGCGTTTGTCGGTCGCGCCGAGCTGCCCTTGAAGGTTGCGGGCGTCTTCCGTCACGAAATCGAGCACGCTCTTGCGGATATTCTGACGGCTGGCGCTGCCGTTTTGAGCATTGAGGAAGAGGCGCTCGAAGACGAGCTTCGGGTTCACTTCCTTGGACATCGGCGTTGCTTCGCCGCGCCAGGAAAGATTCGAGGAATAAGCACAGCTATAACCAGAGTCGCAGTTGCCGGCGTTGCGGCCGCCTTCGCAGCCGATTTCCAACGATGGGAAGCGCGTCAGATGGCCCACTCGGGAAGCGGCCACCTGATCGGCGGAGATGCCGATGCGGATGTCTTCGCCGTGGGTCTTGCGGGCTTGTCGGCCCGTGAGGAATGAGGCCATGGCGCGGGCATGATCGCCGCCGCCGTCACCGTGATCGCGTGCTTTGTCCAGAGTGAGTCCAGAGAGCACAAGCAGATCTTTTTTGTGCGCTTCTAGCGGTTGTAGGGTGTTGGGCAACTGAAAATCAGACCCGACGGCACTCGGCGTCCACTCGGCCATGTTCTTACCGTTGGGAACATAAAGGAACGCCATCCGCAGCGGCGCCTTGGCGGCAGGTGCGCCAAACGCGGTCGGCGGGATCATCGCTTCCAAAAGAGGTAGGGCCACCGCGGCACCAACGCCTCGGAGCATCGCGCGTCGAGAAAGTAACAGATGCGGCTTCATGGAGTTCCTCGTTTGATACCACGCTTCTGGAACGGGTCGCTCTTGACGATTTCGAGAACAAGGGCGGAAAATTTATAATCTTGCTTGGTCAGGTTGCGGGCGATCTCATCGGTGAAGCATTGGTCCGCTCGTTTCGTACCGCGCCCCAGGGCATATGTTAACATCTTATCGGCTAAACACTTCACAAATGTTTCCTTCCGTTCAAGAAGGATCGTTCGCAACTCGGCCGGGCCGCTGAACGATTTGCCGCCGGGCAGGTCGCCGGTGGGATCAATTGGCTCTTGGCCGTCCTTGGTGCGCCAGGCGCCGATGGCGTTGAAATTCTCAAAACCGAATCCAAGCGGATCGAGCCGCTGATGGCACGAATGCAGCTGGGGTTCGACCGGTGCTGTTCCATACGCTGGCGCAGGGTACCCTTGAGTTCGCCGCCGTCTTCTTTCAATTCCGGCACATCCGGCGGTGGTGGCGGCGGCGGCGTTCCAAGGATATTGTCGAGGATAAACTTGCCACGTTTCACTGGGGACGTTCTCGTCGGATTCGACGTCACCGTCAAGACGCTCGCCTGCATGAGCAGGCCGCCGCGTTGCTGATGTTGTTCTTCGGTCAGCTTGACCTTGCGGAAGTCTGGGCCATTGACGCCGCCGATGCCATAGAGCTTGGCAAGCCGGGCGTTCAAAAAGGTATAATCGGCATCGAGAAACTCCAGGATGCTGCGATCTTCGGTCATCACATTTTGGAAAAACAGCGCCGTTTCCTGAAGCATGTCGTCGCGGAGCTGGTCGTTGAAGCTCGGGAATCGATTCGTATCCGGCTTGATTTCCTTAAGGTTGCGAAGCGTCAGCCATTGGTTGGCGAAGTTCTCGGTCAAGGCTTTCGCCTTGGCATCCTTGAGCATGCGCGTGATTTGGGATTCAAGGATGCCCGGATTTCGCAACTTGCCTTTGTCGGCCAGCTCAAACAATTCCGCATCCGGCATGCTCGACCACAGAAAATACGATAGCCGCGTCGCCAGTTCAAATTCATTGATAAGCTGGACGCCGCCGGTTTCTTTGATGTTTCCGTCCGATTCGATGCGGAACAGAAAATGGGGCGAGACCAGCACGGCCTGGAGCGGATACTTGATCGCCTTGTCGAACGACTCGCCGGCTTCGGAACCCATTTTGAACAGCTTGAGCAGCCTTTGCACCTCATCGCTCTGCACGGGACGGCGATAGGCCTTGCGGGCGAAGTTTTCGATGATCTTCGCCGCAGCGGCTTCCTTGTCGCTGCTGCCTGTCGGCTTGGCGATCAGAATGCGCCGGGTCGGTTCCGGCAACGGTTTCGGCAGGGCACTGATCGGTCCCTCGACTTCGATGAACTCGATGATGAGTTTGCGCTCGGCCGGCTCCGGTGGCGGGACGGGCTTCTCGTCTTTTGCCTTGTCATTCTTGGCGTCGCCATCTTTGGCGTTGTCGTCTTTGGCCTTCTCGGTCTTCGGCGCTTCCTTGGCCTTCTCTTCCTTGAAGGGATTGAGAAATGCGACCGACACCTTGCGCTCGCCTTCGGTTTGCTTAACTTTGAATTCGTATATTTTCGTTTCTTTCGGTTTGACGTCAAACGTTTTCAGCTCTTTGTCATTGATCGACAGCGACATGCGTGGCGGATCGTTGCCCGCCGGCTCGCCGCTGGCGCGGATACGAATGATGTAATCCCCCTCCGCGGCGAAGTGAAACTTGCCCATCTGGGCATTGCCGGTCGTGGTGAACGTGATTTTCTTGTCGTCCCTGCCCTTGGCTCCGAACGGGCGAACGACCAGGTTTTGCGGCCGAAACATCTGCCTCGACGATTTGACGATCACTTCCGGCACGATCGCTTCATCGAGAATCCGTTCGGCGGCGGCGAGATACTTTTCCATCAAGATCGGTGGCATCGACAGCACATCGCCGATGTTATCGAAGCCATAGCCGACGTCATCTGAAGGAAAATCGTCAGCGGGGCGGAAATTGACGCCAACCAGATCGCGTATGGTGTTATTGTACTCCGCGCGATTCAGGCGGCGGATCGTGACCCGGCCCGGCTCGCGCAGCTCGCAATTGATCTTGAAGACGGCCGTGTCGAGCCAGGAGTTGATGAGATTGAGTTCGGCCTCGGTCGGCTTCTTCCGGCCTTGCGGCGGCATGTCCCCAGAACGGAGATTGTCCGCCACCATCTCCCAAACCTTGAGCTTCTTCTCGACGTCGGCACCGGTCTTGAACGTATCGAGCCAAATTGGCCTTCGGCTTGGCCCCGCCATGACAGCTGACGCAGTATTTCTCCATTAGCGGCGCGATATCGCGGGCATAATCGACGGCGGCCTTGGTCTCCGGCGAGGCCGTGACGGTAGGCTGAACCAGCCACGCCGCAATCGCAATCACGGGGAGCAGACCGACTATCAGACCAGGTCGCGAGCGCGCATACATTCGGTGCGTTTCCTTCATCGAAAGCCGATCGAGCGGCGGAGGCGGGACTGTCAGGTCAGGCTGGCGTGCGGTTCAACGAGTCATGCGGCGGGAGGCAATCGTCTATCTTTAACAGTTAGTATCGCTCAGAGCCGGATCACTTGCAAGCGTCTTGTTATTTCTTCTGAAGAAATTAGTGCCCCTTGTCCGGAGCCCGGGCAGACCTCGCAGGTATGCCGCCAATGCTCCGGGGTAACGAGGTTGCTCTCCCAAAAGGGCCAGGTGCGGCACTGCGCGGCCGGACCGGATAGATCGTGCAACCCTTGTTCTTACCCAGGAAGACGCAGTCGCCGTTTTCTTTTTCACGCAGGCTCAGGCCGCGGCGCGTCGATTTCGTCCAGAGCCCGCGTACTTCGGCGAGTGTCTCACCCCGAAAGGCGGCAATGTCGGCCAACTCGGCGTCGCTTACCCAGACATACCCCGGATCGCCCGTGCAGCAGTCGCCACACTCGGTGCATTGGAAGCGCAGGCCGTCTTTATACCACGGTTCACTCATCGGCTACTTTTCATTAAACCACTGGCGCGGGTGCGGGTTTCGACAATTCTTTATAGAACCCGCCATAAAGGATGGGTTCTATAAAATCGCTCACGTCAGCAACAGGATGACCAACAGCATTAGCGTACCGTTGTTGAACGCATGGGCCGTCATCGACCCGACCAAGGTGCCGCGCCACTCGCGCAAAGGTGAAGGCCAAAGCGAGACTCATCAATGCGGGAACCGCAATCGGCCCCTGCGGATGAATGACGGCGAAAATAAAGCTCACGGTCAATCCGCTCACAATGATACTAGCGGCGGTCGGCCAATGCCGCGTCGCCTCCCGCAAATGGCGATAAAGAAGACCTCGAAAAACGATCTCTTCGACAAGCGGCGCGACGATGACTGCCAGAAACAGGACCTGGAGCTTGACGCTCCAGTCGCCCTCGACCAGCCAGCCAACCGCCGGATGGGATGGCCCCGGATTGGCGGCCAGAGGCAAATACATTCCAAATACCGCTGCTCCCGATAATCGCATCATGATTAGCATGAAAAGCAAAGCTAGCGCCGTCATAGGCAGGAAAGCCAAGTAGCTTGCCAGGCCATAGAACGGTTCGAGGAAGGGACTGGGCCCCGAAACTAAACCGATGTCGCGCCGCACCTGAGCCCAGGCTACTCCGCGCAACACGGGCCACACCAAGGTCGATAGGCTCAGGAGCATCACGGTCCCGCTGATAAGCAGGTGGTATTTCTCGCCGAAAAACGGAACCGCAATGCTGGTGAAACCAACATGAAATAGAATCCAGAGGGCAAATGTCTCCGCGTAAATGCCGCCGTGACCTGTGCCGGTCGGCTCACCGTGAGATGTTAGCTTTCCCATCGACAAAAAGACGATAAACAGCGTCGCGAGAGCCAAGCTTGTAATGCCGCCGCAACAACCTCCCCCCGCGATGGCGAAAACCCCAATGACCGTGCGCTTCGCCGGCGCGAGGACGGCTTGCCGTTCCTCAGGCGGTGCGGATGCCGGAGTAAGGGCGAGGTTGCCCGCCCAGCCGAGCTTCGCTGACACAAGGGCTTTGTCCTCTTCCGCCAGAGCGGGCTTCTCTCTTTTCCGAATGGCTTCGTAATTTGTCCGCAGAATATCCACCAAACGCTGGTCCTCCTGCGGCGCCCAGGCCTCCAGACGCAATTTCCGCAATTCTGTCTCAGCCGCTTCCGGACCTTGCACCTCTCCCACGATGATCGCGTAGGTCAGTCGCTGCTGGAAGGTACCTTGCTTGAGGACTTGCAATTGATCGAGCAGCTGAGCGCGCTGATCGGGCGCCAGCATTTGGCTCGTGCCGACCACGTAGCGAGCGAGCACCCGAGCTTGTATCTCGGGTATGCCGAGCGTCGGCATTGCCGGACCGTCCGCCTTGGGGAGAGGAAGTATTTTCAAAGATTGCAGCAAATTGATGATCGTGGGCCCCGTCAGAATAAAGCCGACGGCCGCGATAATAAAAAACCAGGCCAAGAGTGGCAAACCCCGCGGCTCCGGTTGCTCCGGTTCAGGATCGGCGAGCACCGCGTCTAGCGTTTCTACGTAATCGGCGCCAGGAACAGCAACCGGATTCTGCTCGGCGATTGGATCGGGCTGCTGCGCTGGTGAAAATCGAATCGGCCCAAGGTCGGGAACTGGCGGGATGTCGGGCGGTTGCTCGGACGCCATGCGCGTGACTCCGGATCTTCGTCTTGTCGCCGTGTTGCGCACGGCACGAAAGAGGCTGCTTCAGAATAACAGGAAAGATGAAGAATTGGAAACGATTACACGGCAGCCTACAACACGTTTAGCCGCGAGCCGGTCGGCGAGCGCCTGTGCGGTAGCGCTTTTTCAAATAGCGCTATCCCGCAGCGCTCCCCTGGTGGCTCGCGGCTAAACACAATACCGCTCGCCTAAGGACCGAATGTTGGGTGCCATGCTTTCGCGGCCTCCGAACATTTGGCCGAACTTGTTGTGCAACGGTCTCCCTGTGTTGTGGAACGGTCTCCTGACCGTTCCACTCGGCGCGACCGAAGGTCTCACGTAACTGAGTGACTCTGTTGCCACATAATTTGAAGCAAGCGCCTCAAATTTTCGGCCCCTACCCGCTTGCTATCGTGCGCGGCTCTTGAAGTCGGCCCCTAGCCGCTTACTCCGTGCGCGGCTCTCTCGCACTCGTCACTTCTTGACGACGCGTTTCAGCTCCTCCCCGGATACGATGCTCAAATAAAAGCCATGTGCGCCGTTCCCGTTGTTCACCTTGAGCAGCAGCGTATTCAGACCTTTTTTTAGCTTCACTTTGACCGCGTTCTGTTCCGGGGCCGCGGCACGATGTTCTCGGCTCGTGAAGACAAGCTGACCGTTCACCCAGAGCTTGCCGCCATCGTCGGTGCCGAGGAGAATGGTCACCTCTTGATCGTTCGGCGACTCGATCTCGCGATACATGTAGGACACAATCTGATCGCTATGGCCCGCGAAATGGGCTTGCAGATCGACGTAGCCAGCTGCGTCGGGTCGCACGGTCTGCCAGGAGATCTTGCCGCCTTTACCGTCGTAGCGTGCTTTCAAATCGATCCCTTTCTCTGGCGGGAAGACTTCATCAAGTCCCTTGTCTCCTTCGCCGTTGTCAAAGGGGCCGGCAATATGCCAGTAGTCGAGCGCGAGGACCGGGTTTTTGAGACTAAAGAGATACTCGACGACGTCGACCAGATCGTCTTCGCTCATGTAGACGAGAAGGTCTTCGGGCATCAACGACTTGGGACTCTTTTCGCGGCTTTCGATGTCCTTTTTGAGGATCTTGGTGTCCTTGCCGTTGGCATCGCGGATCCAGACGTGTTCGGGATGATCCTCGACGATCAGGCCCGAAACCGTCACGCCTCTTTTGTCCTCAATGACCCATGTGACGTACTGGTCGGCGATCGCCTTGCTTGGGAAAAGGATCGACTCGTAAAGATTCTCACGGCTCGCTTTCTTGCCGATCATCGAGAGATCAGGCCCGATTTGGCCGCCGCTTCCGCGAACGCTGTGGCATTTCATGCATTGCATATCGCTTTTGGCGCTAGCCGTGAACAGCTGCTTACCATGTGTGACGTCCCCGGTCCGCTTGACGAGCACGCCAATGTTCGGCAGCTTCTTGGGATCCAGCTTCCCTGGCGGCGGGAACGCGACCATTGCGCGATTCCTTAGGTCAACATACGGTGTATTCCGCAGCATCCGCGCTGCCTCGTTCTTGACGTCTCCCGGTAAATTTCCCTTGGCCTGGAGGTCAAGCAGCCAACTCGTTCCGGGACGTGTGCCGGTCAGAGCGGAAACAGCTTCGACACGAAGGCCGGAATCACGATCCGTCGCAACGACCAGATCTTGCAATATCCTCATGGCGAACGACGCCCCGGGGCTGTTCGGCCTTTTGCCGGCCAGGCGGCCGAGTGACTTCACCGCATCCACGGGTACGGACGGCGGCTTCATATAGGTGAGGGCACCCAATACCTTGGCTGTCTCATCCGTCGGCAATTCGCCCAGGACTTCGATCGCAACGCGGCGCAGCGCGTCGGTCTCCTTGGCATCGCGCGCCACACCGGCAACGTCGGCCAACGCATCGACGCGGGCCGCCGCGCCAATCAATTGCATTCCGGCGCCGCGCGTCTCGGGTTGCTGCATCAGTCCGCGAGCGGCACGCATCACGTCATCGCTCGCGCGCAGATTTTGCCACTTTCCGGGCAGAAATAGGCGGAGATTCGCCATCGCCTTTTCACGCACCTCGGCCGAGACGCCGGATTGACCCAGGACGGTCAACAGCGCCTTGCCGGAATCTTGATCGTCCGAGGTGGCGAGTATGTCGACGATGCGGCCACGCTGATTGGCGGGTGTCTTCGGATCGCTGAGCCTTTCGCCGAGCTTGGCCATTGCGGCCGGCGGACGAAGCTCCCAGATGAGGTCGAGTACCTTTTCGTTCCACTCGGGAAAGACTTTGTCGAAGTCAGCCAAAATGATCTTACGCCGCTCCGGATCCTGACCGACCGCGATGCCGATGGCTTCGAGATAGAAGCGGTCTTTGCCGTCGTATTTCGATGCCAAATCAAGAATCGGACCCTTGGCGGCCTGGGCAGGTGCATCCTTCAGCGTGAGCAAAATCTCGCGGCGTACGGCCGGCTCCGAGTTGTTGATCCAGTAGTTCATGTGGCCAACGAGATCGAGGTCGGGTCGCCGCCCCGCTAAATCGCGGAGTATGCGGATGCAAAGCAGCTTGAAGTGCGTCGAGTCGGCCCCGGCCGATTCGAACCCAGGCAAGAAATTGGTCCCGGCCAATGTGGTCAACGGCGCGATCGCGGCGATTTGCCATAAGGCGCGTGCGCGCAACACGGGATCTGAATCCTTGTTCGTGGCTGTCGTCAGCAGTTCGACGGCTTCCGTTGGCTTCATTTCTCGTAGCTTGGCCATCGCCATATAGCTCACGGAGCAGCGCCGGCGATCCAAGAGCCGTGAGAACACCTTTGGCACTTTCCAGATCCACTTTAGGCACATTGTAGCCTTTGTGTCCCGTCGGCGTGATGCGGAAGATGCGGCCGCGCGTGATGTCGCCCATGCCGTGGCCGCCGACTCCCGGGTCGTACCAATCCGCGACGAAAACGCTGCCGTCAGGCGCGACGCAAACATCCGAAGGCCGAAACCAGTTGTCGCTACTCGACACCATGTCTTCGCGATCGACATCGTAGCCCGCGCCGTTTGGCTTGAGGTGGTAACAGCGTACTTGGCGCGGTCCGGCGTCTGTATGCAGCAGTTGCCCCCAGTATTTCTTTGGAAGAAGCGTCCCTTCATAGACGCACATTCCGGTCGGCGAGCCGAAGTAGGTGCGCAGAATTTTCGGCACCACGCCGGGTTGCTCTTCGTGCCAGTGGGTCTGACCCTGGCCGCGCGGGTGGTAGCCATAATTGCCGCCGGGCATGACGTAGCAAATGCGCGTCTGCTGATTGCCGTCGTCGTCATTGTCGGAGACGAAAACCGTGCCGAAGCTATCGACGCAAGGCTCGTATTCATTGCGGAAATTGTGGGCGATCAGTTCGAGGTTCTTGCCATCCATGTCACAACGCCAGATCGTGCCGGCGCGGCAATCGGTGTTGTTGCTGGTCCAGCTCTTGCCTTTGCCGTCGGACGACTTGAGATTGTGCACTCCCTGATCGCCAACGCTAAAGTAGAGCTTCCTATCAGGGCCGATGAGGATGCCATGAACGCCATGATCGTGGTCGAAGCCCTGAAAGCCAGTGAGGAGCTTTCTAGGCGGCCCGTCAGCTTTGCCTTCGCCCTTGCTGTCGGTGAAGACGAGAATATCGGGCGATTGGCAGACGAAGACCTTGTAACCAGGCCCGACCGGATCTTTGGCGACCGCGATCCCCATCGGACCGTAAAGCTCCGGAGCTTGATAAAAGACGGTCGTCTTATCGGCTTTGCCTTCGCCCTTGGTGTCTTCGAGTATGACGATGCGATCGCCCGAGGGCCGATTGAGCGGCTTGCGATGGAGCTTCGTACGATAGTTCACCGACTCGCAAACCCAAACGCGGCCCTTGTGGTCGATGTCGAAGCACGTCGGATTGGTGAACCCTTCCTTTTCGGACGCGAAAAGCGAGATTTCAAGCCCTTCCGAGACCTTGAATGTCGACAACGCCTTCTCGGGCGGCACCTGGGCGACGAGAGGAAGAGTTGAGATCCCTAGAAAAAACAGCGAAAGCAGGGAACGCGGTCGCATGATAGGAGAGTCCTTAAGGTAGACGCGGCATCTTGCCGCGTAAGTCCATACACCAACAAAATGCCATGATCAGCGATTGCCGAGCCTGAAGCGTAAGCAAAGGGCATTTTGTATTTACAAATACAAAAATACAAATGCCCTTTGCTTACGCTTCAGGCTCGGTCCGCCTCTCTTACGGCTTGTTCATTTTCGCCCGCGCCAGTGCGTCTTTCGCATCCTTATTATCCGGGAACAGCTTCAGAGCCGCCTCATATTCTTTCACGGCATCAGGGAATTTCTTGGCAGCGGCTGCTTTTTGGCCATCGGCCATATGCCGATTGAAGTCTGCCATCTTCTTCGCGGCCTCGATTGCCGCGTTGGCGTCTTTCAGGCCCTTCGTGGCGGTCGGGTCATTCGGTGTCAGCTTGAGTGCGTCGGTGAAATCCTTGACGGCGTCTGGATACTGTTTCTTGCTCATGGCTGCCTGACCCGAGGTGACGAGGCGGTCAAACTCCGCCTTCTTCTTGGCCGCTTCATTCACGACCGGCGGCGTGACAGGGGGAGTTACCGGAGGCTTTACCGGCGGAGTGACGGGCGGAGTTACCGGAGGCTTTACGGGTGGCGTAACGGGCGGAGTCACCGGCGGAGTGGCCGTCTTGGCCTTGTCCTGCGCGATCTTGTCCTTACTCCGCTGCGCGGACGCCAGGAGGTCGCTCGCATCCTTGTCGCCGGGCATGATGCGAAGAGCTTCTTTGAAGCCATTGACCGCGCCGTCGTAGTTGAGGGCCTTCATGGCGCCGCGGCCGGCGTCCATAGCCAGCTTGTAATCGTCTTGGCTTTTCTGTTTGGCCTTTTTGAGGTCCGACAAGGCGGCGACTACTTGCGGATCTTTGGCATTCAGCCGGCTCGCTTCATTGAACGCCTTTTCGGCCCCAGCCAAGTCGCGCGCCGCCAGAGCCGCCTTGCCCTGGCTCAGGGCCGTCTGCACATCCTGACTCATCTTCTGATCCGCCTGGAGCTTGGTCTTGTCCGCGGTATTTTTGGCCGCAAGGTCGGCCTTGGCCTTGCGCGCCTCGGCGAGATATTGGCCAGCGCTCTTATCCTCCGGGATGAGCTTTTGCGCCTCAGTAAACGCATTGATCGCGGCGTCGTGCTGCCCGGCCGTCAGGGCCGATCGGCCGGTGCCCATCAGCTTTTGATAGCTGTCTTGTTTCTTTTTCAGCTCCGCTTGCGTGGCCGCGTCTCGGGCCATCGAATCGACGCCTGTCTTGGCCTCTTTGACGAGTCGGGTCATCTCGGGATCGCCGGGCTTCAGAGTGAGTGCCTGGTTGAAGCTGGCTAACGCTGCTTCGTATTGCTTGGCTTTGAGATTCGCCTGGCCGGCGTCCGCGAGTCGGCGAAACTCGGTTTCGCTACGCGTCTTGTCAGCCTCCCGCGCGCGCCGTCGTCGCTGCGTCGGCCTGTGCCGCTTTAGCCTTATTGAGAGCGCTCAACACTTCGACATCGGTCGGGGCCACCTGCTTGGCCTGCGTCAACAGGCGGACGGCGTCGTCATGTTTCTTGGCGGCCGTCGCCTTGGCGGCGTCATCCTTGAGCTGCTTGAGATCGGCGAGCTTCTTCTGCTCGGCCGCGCGCTGATCGGACTTGGCTTGATCGGCGGTCTGCGCTCTGCGCGCTTTCTGTAAACCCGCCTGGACGGCGGGAGTGCTGAAGACCTTGCCAGCCGCTTCATAGTGGGCCGCTGCCACCTTGAAATCCTTCGCTGTCAACGCGGCGTCAGCTTTGGCTAAACTGTCCTCATAGAGTTTGCGGTTCTTGACGGCCTCGGCCTCCGCCGCTTCCTTACGGCGCTTCTTCCTCGGTTTGGCGCAAATCCAGCTCTTTGAGGGCCGCGGCGCCTTGCTTGGCGCCTCGGCCTTGGCTTGATCGCCGCGAGCCTGGGTCAACAACCGATCGACTTCGGGATCGGCCCGGAGTTGCTTGGCGCTCTGCAAAAGAGCTATAGCGGAGTCGTATTGTTGCTTGGCCAGACTTGATTGGGCGTTGGCCAGCATTTCCTTGTGCGCCTTCAGGTCGCGCTCGGCATTCGCCTTGCGCCGGGCTTCTTCCAGGTCGGCCTGTTGCTTGCGTTGTAGCTCGACCTTGGCGAGCGCCTTGCGCTGAGTTCGCTTCTGGTTTAGATCCGCCAAATCGCGTTGCGCCTGCTCACGGCGACGAGCCGCGTCGGCCGCTTCGGCTTGGGCTTTGGCCAATTGGAGATGAACATCCTCGCCGCCTTTGAATGCCACGGCGCTCTGGAGGATGTTGACGGCCGTGTTGAAGTTTTGTTGCTTCTGAGCCCAGGCGGCCTGTTGAATCAGTTTCTGTTGAGCCTGATCGCGCCGCGCTTGCCAGGCCGCGTTCTCCGCGGCGCTGCGGGCCGCCGCCCCTTGGGCGGCACGATTGCGCTCGAACTCGGCGTTGCGCCGAACTCGAGCCTTTGCACTTGTGATTGATCGAACAGCGCCCGCTGCCGCGCCTCATCTTGGCGCCTTAACGTATCCCAGCCATTGAAACGATCGGCCTGCCGATTCTTTTCGAGGAAGAAGCTCACTTCGACATTGCCCGGACGAATAGTGTTGGCCCGGCCAAATAGCTCAAGGGCCAGGGCAATGTTGCCCAGCGCCTGAGCGCGACGGCCTTCGAGGACGAGCAGATCGTAGTTGTTACTCGCCAGGAAAAAGCGCCGCCGTTCCAGGTCGCTTAGGCGCGCCAGTCTTTCTTGTTCCTGAGCCGCCGCGAGCGCTGCCGCGTTTTGCAAGGCACGCGTCGCTGGATCTAGCATTGTCCCATTGGCGAGTTCCGCCAACCGTAGGCGCAGTTCCCACGAAGTTTGCACATGCACCCGGCTTCCGCCGACTTGGTAGCCATTCTCGACGTCGATCAAGTTGGTCGTGACATCGAAACTCCGCGTCTCGTTCACGATCCCAAAGAGGAAAAAGCGCACGTTCATCGCCCGCGCTAGCCAGAGGCGAGCGGCGGGATCGAAGGCCACATCACGCAGACTCAGCCCCGAGCGCGCCATGTACCAAAATAGCTCGTTGCGGTCCATCACGTCGTAAGTCGAATTGAAATAAGGAGCGATGTTATCCGCGGTCCACGGGCCCAGGCCAGGCGGGACGACGAGTGGATTACCGAAGGTAGCGAAGTTGAAGATCGCCAATCGGGGCCGTTGTGGAATCGCGATGAACGGAGCCGGCGGCATGTAGGGCAACGTCAGGTCAATTCGCATCTGGATCGGCGCGGTGTCGATGGGAAGCCCAAGAGCCAATCCAAGAGCAATCTGATATTGCCGATTCGCTTCTTGAAAGCGTCCACGATTAAAAAAATTGTCGCCCAACTCCAAGGCGATCGACAGAAGCCGCCGGCGCAGCGGCGAGTCGACTACCACTACGGGAATGACCGGCTGCTGTGGGAATCCATTGAAAAGGTCGATCTGCACATTGCCAAGAGCCGGCGGCAACGGCGTCGCGGCGACGATCGGAGCCGGCATCACCGCGTTCGCCGCCGGGACCGCCGGCGCTGGCGGCACGGGCGCGGCCCCGGCAACCGGAATCTTGGCTTGATCGGCCGCCTGCTTCTGCTCGAACGCCATTTTCTGATCGTCGGTCATCATCAATACCTGCGCCAGCTGGGGAAGCTGAGGCGCGGAAATCGTCCGCGGTCGGCGCTGACGACTCGGGCTGTCTGGACGATCAAACCTGTTTTCGTGTCGATGAGTCGGGCATTCAGGGTCAACCCGCCCAGGCGCGAAATGCTGCCGACGACCAGATAGCGAGCCTTCGCGAGATTCCCCAGTTGCTGGCGCGCCGTGTCATCGTCGTTCAGGCCGTTATCGAGCTTGAGTTCTTCAAGGAGTTTTGCGATCTGGCTACGGTCCACCAGGTCATACCGCGCCTTGAACTCCGGCAAAACGTCATCGCTCAATGCCTTGCCAAGCTCGGCGATGGCGGCATCCGGCACTTCAAAGTCAGCGACCGCCAGGCGCTCGCGGCGCTTCTGCAACAGCGTGACGACTTCATCGATGTCTTGATGGACTTGGGCCGTGTCCCAAGCCTTCGCGGCTTCCTGGAGCAAGGCCAGCGCATCTTCCAGCGTCGTCGGATCGCGGCGCAGATCGACTGCCTTGGCTCGATTGTCGTCGTATGTCTTCAATCGGGCGCGGACGTTGTCGAGTTGCTTTTGACGATCCGGGTCGGCTCCCTGCGCGAGAATCTGTTCGAGAGCGATCACGGCGGCGCGCAGGTTATTGTCCTTGAGGGCGTCGTCCGCGTCCTTGCCGAGCCGGGCTTTGCCGGAGTCGGTCTCCGTCGTCGATGTGGCCACCAGCGCGTCGGCCTGGCGTTTAAGCTGTTCTAGATCGGCCACCAAATCGGTGCCGCCGAATTGTTTCAAGGCGTCGGCCGCGAGGGTTGCCGCTGATTCGGGCTTTCCGTCCTCGAGAATCAAACGAATGTCATGTACTGCTCGTTCCGCTCCTTGACGCAGTGCGATGCGGCTATTGAGTCGTTCGATGTCCGCGTGAATTTGGTCTCCCGGGATCGTCGCCTCGGCCTCTTGCAGCGCCTTGAGGGCTTCGTCCAATTTGCCGTCGCCTTGTAGCTGGGCCGAGCGACGGATGGCGTCGTCGTAGCGGTCCTGGCGGTCTTGAACGAGAGGATCCAAAGGCGCGGGAGTTGGAGGCAACGGCTCGCCTCCAGCAACGGGCGCGACGGGTGGGCTAGTGCCGTTTAGCGCGACCGGCGCCGGATCAACGACATTTCTGGGATCGGATGCGAGGGGTTGGGGATCCGGAGCCTTACTCGAGCATCCCGCCAGCAAGACAATCGCGAAGAGAGCACGAAACGCTAACCGATTCATCGAGAAACTCCCTGAAGTGAGTCGAACATTCTATCGACGAACGTCTTCGACCATGGTGCTTGCGCGAACCGGCATAAGGGATTGCGGACTATAGCGAATCTTAGGCGGATTCCGGGGCGCGAACAAGATCGCACTGGTTTTCTCGGCAGTGCCGATTTTTCTGTTTCAGACGGAACCGGGAACCTGCGAATCGTGATATACGACTAAAGTTGTAAAAGGTCTGTCATGTTGTTTGACGGTGTCGGAAGTGGAGGTCCGCCTCCACAGCCGCGCGTTGCAGCGGCCCCGGCAGCGTGCTGGCCCGGCAGAGTGGTCCGAAGAGGAGGGTTAATCAACTCCTTCCGGCGAAGGATGACCCGCCAAATGCTTTCGCTCCTCTTTACCCATCCAGCCTGAGCCCGGAACGGGCCGATAGTTCAGTCGTCAGGCGGATTGTTCACGGCCCGCGATCGTGGGGGCCTTGACATCGAGTCTGTCCGAAAAGGGGTCAGGTGCCATTGCCGGAACGGCCCGAAGGGTGCTTCGCACAATGGTACCTGACCCCTTTTTGGACAGACTCTTGGTCCCGAGCGGTGTTTCGACAACGAAGCCCGAGCGGGATAGGGACGTTCCGCTCGGAACTTGACTTGCAGCAGGGCTACTCCTGAAAGCGCTGGAAACACCCATGACAAGAGCACGCCGGCTTTCCACAGATGCCGTCCAGTCGCCTCTGGAAACGTATCTCCGCGAAATCAACGAGACTCCGTTGCTCAGCGCCGACGAGGAAAAGCAGCTCGCTTACCGTATTGAAGATGGCGACAGTGATGCGCGTGACCGGATGGTGCGCGCCAACCTGCGCCTCGTCGTCAACATCGCCCGCAGCTACACCGGCAAGGGTCTGGGCCTGCAGGACCTTATCGAGGAAGGCAACCTCGGCCTGCTCCGCGCCGTCGAAGGCTTCGATCCGACCATGAACACCCGCTTCAGCACTTATGCCAGCTACTGGATCAAGCAGTCGATCAAGCGTGCCCTCGTCAACACCGCCAAGACTATCCGCATACCGGCCTACATGGTCGAGCAGCTGGCGAAATGGCGCCGCGCCTCGGCCAAGCTGCAGGAAGAGTTGGGCCGCGCCCCGACGCTCGAAGAAGTGGCTCGGTCACTTGATCTACCCAAGAAAAAGCTATCGATCATCAAAAAGGCGATTCGCGTCTACAACTCAGTGCCCCAGACCGATCAGACCGAGACCGGCTGGTCGCTTGATGAAATGCTCACGGATGGGCACGCCAAGACGCCTGACATGGAAATGGTGGAAGCCGACGACCTGACGCATGTGCTGGAGCTGCTGAGCAAGATGGACCCGCGCGAGGCCAAAGTCCTGCGTATGCGCTTCGGCCTCGACGACGAAGAGCCGAAGACGCTCAAAGAGATCGGCGAACGCCTCGGCTTGACGCGCGAGCGCGTCCGGCAGATCGAAAGCGAAGCGCTGAGCAAAGTCCGTGAAAGCATGCACGCGGATTAGGGAGATTCACAAATCCAACGTTTATTGATCGTCATCCAGTGAATGTAAGCAGTAAGGCGCAGCATCACCGATCCTGAAGCGTGAGGGAAGGGGATTACACCGATGTAGTGCCCCTCCCCTTACGCTTCAGGATCGGTAATACAAATGCTCCTTCGCTTAGGCTTCAGGCTCGGTTCTCGATAACCCTATCTGACTGAAGATTAATAAACATTTCTTGATAGCCCTGTCACACAGCGAATCATTCGTCATCGCGCCCAGACTTGGACCGCGAAGCTACCCGGCTTCGTCGTCGGCCGGGCTGTCGGATTGGCCGGGTCGGTCTTGGTCTCGACCATCGGCACAAACAGCTTGTGGGTCTTCGTATCGAGACCCATCGTCTTCGAGCGCAGCGGCGTCTTCAAGGTTTCCACGAGCTTGTACTTGTCGGCGCTCTCTTGATGGAACACAGGGCAATCGCATCTAAACGCCTGTTCATTATTGGCTGTTCAGTTGTCAGGGACAAGGTTACTGCGAATGATTCTGGTGGAACGTACCCGTTTCACGGAGGAAAAGACTCATGGCGCAGACCCAAGCAACCCCCTTTCTTGCCGCTTTTGCCCAGTTGCAGGATCCACGCATCAACCGTACCAAGCATCACCGACTGCTGGACATCCTCTTCATCGCCCTGTGCGCTGTCGTCAGCGGCGCCAACGATTGCGTGGCCATGGAAAAGTTCGCCAAGAGCAAGCGCGTCTGGCTCGAAAAATTCCTGGATCTGCCCGACCGCGTGCCGTCGCATGACACCTTCGCTCGTGTGTTCGCCGCCCTGGATGGCAAAGCCTTTGTCGAGTGTTTTCTGAGCTGGGTGACCAGCCTCGAACGGAGTACGTCCGGCCAGGTGGTGGCCATCGACGGCAAGACGGCTCGTGCGACGTTGGATCGAGCCAAGAGCAAGCATCCGCTTCATGTCGTTAGCGCCTGGGCCACGGAGAACCAATTGCTTTTGGGTCAGGAAGTGGTCGATGACAAATCCAATGAGATCACAGCGATTCCTAAACTGTTGGAGGTGTTGGAATTGACGGGAGCGATTGTGACTTTGGATGCCATGGGATGTCAGAAAGAGATTGCCAGCAAGATACGAGAAAAGGGAGCCGATTATGTGCTGGCGGTGAAAGGGAATCAGGAGCATTTGGAGCAGGACATCGTGGAGGCGTTTGCCGCCGTGGACGAGGGTCGTAGCACGGCAACGGTGCAAACGCACACGGAGCAGGACAAGGGGCACGGTCGCTTGGAAACGCGCTGGACGCAGACGATGGCGGTACCCAAGACGTTGCGTCATCAGGAGGATTGGCGGGATCTGGTGAGCATCGCCCGTTGCACGCGTAGCTACCAGGAGGGTGGAGTGGAGAAGTCGGAGGTGCGTTATTTTATAAGCAGCCTGCAACCCAAGGCGAAGCAGATGGCGGGAGCGATACGGAGTCATTGGGGAGTGGAGAATGGCTTGCATTGGGTGTTGGACATGTATTTTGCGGAGGATCGCAATCGTGCTCGGACGGGCCATGCGGCAGGGAACCTGGCGTTGTTACGACGCTGGGTCATCTCGTTATTGCGGCAGGACGAATCGACCAAAGGCGGCATCGAGAAGAAGCGCTTGCAAGCAGGCTGGAACGACGAAACGCGCGAGGCCATTCTTGGCCTTTTTATGGGGGATTAGATGCGATTGCCCTGTGATGGAACACGAGCAGCGTGCCATCGCCCTGCGAGCTGAAAACCAGCTTGGTCTCGGGATCAAAGCAATTCGCGTCGACGCCCGTGCCAATCGGCTCAGTGGCGACAACTTTCGACGTATCCGCGTCGATCACAATCAAATGCTTGCTTCGGCACCCGACGAACAGGCGGCGGCCCTTCGTGTCCATTGTCATGCCGACCGGAATCTTGGCCGGGGCTATCGCGATTCGCTCGGCGACTTTCAATTTTTTGGCGTCCAGCTTCAAGACTTCGTTGGTGTCTTCCATATTGACGAAAACGAAGCCTTGGCCGTCCGCGATCGCGTATTCCGGCTTGCCACCCAGCTCGATGGTACCGGCGACCTTGCCGTCCTTGGCTTCAAGGACGCTGGCGCTCTTGCCGGCGCCATTGAATGCAAAGACTCGGCTCGTCGCGGGATCGTAGATGATCGCGTCCGGATTTCGCCCTACTTCCACATCGCCGATCTTTTTTAGCGTTTTTGTATCAAACATCACGACCGTGTTGGCCCTGCCATCGCTGATAAAACCGCGTCCCAGCTCCGAAGCGACCGCGACGCCATGAACGCCCTTGAGGCCACTGATCGTACCCTTCACTTCGTTGGTATCGGCGTCCAACGCAACAACATCGGTACCATGCGTGATGTAAACTCGTCGGCCTGGCTCATCGACGACGACGTAATCCCAGCCTCCATCGCCGGGGATAGGCACAGTCTTGACGAGGTGATAGCCCTTGGTCTCTTCAAGTGCCGGCGTCAGCGCCAGCGCGAACAGGAGCGCGGTCAGTTGCATCGGTGTCTCTCCGGAGTGGAAATGTGTACTAGCAAGGGTGATTATCCGTAGCTTTCTAAAAATGGCAAACAAGTTTTCCGTGAAGAGATGCGAAAGCAAACGGAACGCGATAATATGGGGCGGGCCTGCCTACACACCTTTGGAGTCCTCGACATGACTGCGCTTCGACTTTCCCTGCTAGTTTTTCTGCCCGGTGCCTTGCTTGCCAATCTCGGACCGGCCCTACCGGCCGACACGGACCCGGCACTTAAGCTGGCGCTGCGCACGCGTGTCGAAGCCTTCAAGGGCAGCGGGTTGTGGAAAGAAGTCAAAGTGTCGGAAGAACTCAACCCAAAAGAGACGGCCCTAATTATTTGCGATATGTGGGACGATCATTGGTGCAAGAGTGCGGCGCAGCGTTGTGCCGTCCTCGCCAAGAACGCCGAGCCGGTCGTCTCGGCTCTGCGCAAGAAGGGGGTGACAATCATTCATGCCCCGTCCGATTGCATGAGCTTCTATAAAGACACACCTCAGCGCAAACGAATGCTCGAGATCAAGCGTATCGACCCGCCCAAGGCCGTCGAGCTGCCCGACCCGGGACTTCCATGCGATGCCTCGGACGGCGGCTGCGATGACGAGACCCCCGCCAAACAAAGTCGCGCCTGGACCCGGCAACACTCCGCCATCACCGTGGCTGATGAGGATTTCGTCTCGGACGATGGCAAAGAGGTTTATTCTCTGCTCAAGCAACGCGGCATCAAGAACCTCATCGTGATCGGCGTGCATACCAACATGTGCATCCTCAATCGCACCTTTGCGATCAAGCAGATGACGCGCTGGGGCATTCACTGCGTCCTCGTGCGCGACCTGACGGATGCTATGTACAACCCCAAGATGAGGCCGTTCGTCACGCATAAGGAAGGCACGGAGCAGATCATTCAGCACATCGAAAAGTATTGGTGCCCGACTGTGTTGAGTGAGAATTTGCTGCCACGTTGAGCGAAGTGTTTGTCGCTTCGGTTGTGGGCATCGGCGTTGGTCATCAGGCGGCGGCACGAATCTGGTGGGAATCTACTCTTTGCGCCGATAGCCCGCCAAGCCTTAGCTTGGACGCCGTGAACACGATTTGCAATGTCAACAAGCAATCGAGGACATGGATGTAGCGGCCATATGGCATAATCAGGGTCGTATATAACAGTATATTCGCGCCAAATAACAGATAGGGGGTGTAGAACAGAGCCTGCGTCTGTTGGCCGCGCAGGGACAGGAATCCCGCGATTAAGGCCCCGATGAGCAGAGTACGGTAATACGCCAAATACCAAAGGTTCCATTGGCGGAAGAATCGCGCCAGCCAACTCGTTCCGCCGCGCACGTCGTAGATATGGCGTGAGTTCGACATTTTCACGTTGGCAACCGCCCATTGTGTCTTCTCATCATTGAAATAATTAAGGCTGAGCGGTGCGTTGCGATCGTGATTGATGTGGTCGATCGCGTCTGGTTGCCAAACGTTGTCGTACAGGCCGCGTAGCATGGCGGCCCCATAAACGCGCGGCTGCATTTCTATCGATTGCCGAACTATGGCGCGAAGTTGGGTCTCCAGGTCGCTCATAACCTGGATGCCGTCGGAGTTCTTCGCTAATCCTTGATCGAAAAGGAACGCGCAGGGCCCAGGGAGCCAACTCGTGATTCGCGTGCAATCGACTGAATTCGGCGTAGCCGGGTTCAAACGCCGTGCGCGCGGATCGAGCGCGCCGCCATACGTCAGCCCCTGAAATAACATGATCCCTTCCATCTGCTGAGGGCCAAGCACCCGGCGAGACGAATAATTCCGCACCGACCATAGAGTCAGCGGCATGAGAATCAGCAGTCCAGACAGGGTCATTCGAGCGAGCGCTCGTGACCAGGAGATTTGCCCCAACCGAAACTGTTTCGCGTAGAACGGCACCAATCCGAGAGCGAGAAAAATGCCGTTGGTACGCATCATGGAAGCGGCGGCCACCGCCAGCGAGAACGCCAACAACCAGCGTCCCTCGCACTTCCGCTCGCCCCCTGCCAGCTCCAAAAGACACGCGAACGCGATGAGCGTCAGCGACATCAGCCAACTTTCCGACATCACAAAGCTGCAATAAAAGAGCTGAATAGGGCTCAATGCAATTGCCAGCAGGCCGAGGCATACGACCAGCGGCGTAGCGAAATGCAATAAGGCTCGGCCTAGAAGAAAGAGCGCGAAGCAAAACGCGAGATGCTGCGACAGCATCAGAGTCGAAATGTTGTAGCCGACGACTTTGACGATAACCGCGTAAAGGAAGGAATAGCCCGGTAGTTTGCACAGCTCGTAGAGATAGGAGTGGTCGCTCTCAAAGCGGCCATACTCCTCGGCCATCTGACCGCCCTTCCACAAATACCAATTGGAATCACCGGAATTATAAAACGCCGGCATCGTTTCGTGATGTAAGACGTAGAGAACTGTAATGACAATACAAAGGCGAGAAACAATCACCAATCCGCGCGGCGTACGCTCGCTCAACGGCAGCGCAGTAGCCACGCCGGTTAGCGATCGAATGGCCGCAAGGACCACGAGCGTCAACACCAGCGCGGGAATAAACCAATGCGCGACGAGCGAAAATAGACGCGCCGGCGGATTGATATTCAATGCCGCCCGCGTTTGAAGCGTCACCACACCCGCATCGGCGTTCGCCGGCTGGAAATCTGTTGTCGCCAACGTCGTATCTGCGCCGATCGAGGAGCGCGTCTGAAGGATCAATTGATCCAAGACGAAATCGGCACTGCCAGGAGCGATGAGCGTGAGTCGATCGATAGCAACCGGCGGCAGCAGGCCGCACCAGGTTTGATCCGAATCCGGTTTCAGCGGCGCGGATTTTTCGGCGATTGGTACTAGGGAAACTCGATCGCCTGGGTTATCGTTCCAAGAAAGATAGATTTTGTCTGTTTTTAGAGCATGAAATTGAATCGTAACCGGCGTGTAGTAGGTGGCAAGCTGAGGTCGAAAAAAGAGGACGACGGCAGCGAAAATGAAGAGGAGAGATAAACCGAAGGCAAGCAGCCAGTTTGGTAACAGATAGCGCATGGATTCCATCCGTGGAGTTGACGCGGGCTTATTCGCGGTCGGTGAGCTTCTCCCCTCGCCCCCGAGTATGGGGGCGAGGGGCTGAGTCTGGGAAAACTTGCCCCCTTCACCCCAACCCCTCTCCCCCGAGTACGGGGGCGAGGGGCTCACGAGACGGTCCTAAGCCGCGCTACGCTTTTCGACGGTCTGATCTTTCGCCTCACCCTTCCACCAATCCTCCAGCAAAGCCGTCATGTGCGGGCCTTTGAGGATTCGTGTGTGGTTGCGGGCCATCTGATCCTTGATTTGTTCATGCAACTGCGGCATCCGGGACCAATGCCATTTCGGGTCCCAGTGATGTTCCTGATGGTAGCCGTTGTTAAACCAAATCAAATTATAAAGGCGATGATACGAACTAACGGAGTTGGCGAACGGGTTGCCAGGTTGGGCACCGTAATGTTCCAAATACCCCTCGGCATAACTGAGCATCCAGCCGATGTAGTAGGATGGAAAATAAAAGTAAACAAAATAGCGCCAATCAACCCAACACATCGCGCCCTAAAAGGTGGCGAGCGCCAGAGTTTCAACGACGGCTTGCGCGACTTCTTTCCAGCCATGCCGCCACACGACTTTCAACAGTGGCCCGACTTCGACACGCCAATAGCTGAGCAACACATAACGCCAAAATGGCTCCGGCTTGTCGTCTTTGCTATGCCGATAAATCGAAGACCAATCACGAGTATACCCGTCCGGCCCCTTCTTATCGTTGTCGCCGAAATGATGATTCAAATGATAATGATGATAGAAAACATGCGGAATGCCGAGCGCAACGTCTCAATAACGCTGAACAGCCGATTCAACATTTTCACATGGAAGAAGGGATTATGTATGAAGTTGTGCGACAGACATTGCATATTCCAACAATAGGACCAGGCCAAAACGATGAACGCCGGAATGAGAATCCACCACGACAGCGTCTGAAACGATAGAAACGTCCAGAAAATCAGGGCGACGATGCCAAAGACACACAAGGTCGGGATGACATCGTAGATACTCGTTCGGAACAAAGATCCAGGTCGAGACATAGGAGCCTCCTTTCGCGGCCTAGACTATCGCCAATTTCGCGTGCGGCGCGAAGGCCGAGTCGATCTCGGAGACAGTCCCATAAGGTTGTGGCGGCACGTTGCCAACGTGCCGATTAGTCGTCATGTTCGGGATTTAGCCCGTCCTTGATGTCCCTGCCTAGGGCGCCGTCCAGACTAAATTTACGGGTGGCACAGACATTCCTGTCTGTGCGGGAACCGACGAATGGGCCTTTTGCTGCACAGACAGAAATGTCTGTGCCACCCGTAAATTTAGTCTGGACGGGGCATTAGGACACTTGTTGCTCCCGGCACGTTGGAAACGTGCCGCCACAACCTTACGGGGTAGTCGCTCAGGCCACGGCGCGGCGGCGAACAGGCAACAATCCGAGCGCGCCCATCAGCCGGCGATTGGTTGCCTCGTTGACTCGGGCAGCCGCTTCGCTCGTCACGGCAAGTGACGGATGTTCGACGATGTGGAGTAGGCGGCGAAACAAGCCCTGTGTGCGAACGGGAGACCAATCTCCAAGAATATCTATTCCCGCCAAACGATCGCCACACAGCTCGCGGAATAGGCCAAGAATTTTTTCTACTTCGTCGAGGCAAAGTCGTCCGGAATCCCAGTTGACGACAGCCTCTTCAGTGCCGAGGACGTCTTTGTCGAGCGAGATATACAACGGCCAGCGACGTAGGTCTAGCAGATGGGGCGCCAGTGCGTCTTGGAGTCGATCCAGATCGAATCGCCGGTTCTCGGCCGCCTTGATCGGAGTGTGCGGCACGTTCCGCCACGCCCGGCCCTGAAAGGTCCGCCGCGCTGGCAGCACAACGACGCGGCCGGAGCGCAGTTCGCGCCATGGTGCAAGAGGTTGAAACGAGTTGTCGAAATCGACATCGCCGCCAACGTGAAAGACGCGCTTTAAGTTTGGCATCTCGAGCTGCATGCGCCACCCACGTGCCGCAGTGCATAAAGGGGATGCGCCGCATCCAATCAGGATGGTTATCGAGAATAAGCAAATTGAACGGTGTGCGTTGGCGGCGCAAGAGCGCGAGACTGACATGGTGAAAGTCGCCTGAGCCATAAAATGTGAGAAACGGGTCGGAGTCTAGCGGGTGGCCAAAGCGTTCGGCGAGAGCTTTTTCAAACGACCGAAAACGGCCGAAGGAACACCCCTGGCGGATCCGCGGCCCCCAATCGGTCGCCGAAATGGTCGAACAGCGAACATCACGCAGTGCCGATTGATTTTGATGGGCGCCATCGAGATCGAGCAACCGGATCTGCATGTTTGGACCTTCGACCCTATGAAATCAATGTCCGTTCGTTCCCGCCTGGATATACGTCGACATCGGCAAAAAAGACAAGACGGAAATGAGCGGGACCGTTGCACCGCAGAGGAATTTGTTTTTGCATCTCGGTGGCGAGGGGGTGCCCACGTGATTGTTTGGCGCGACGGTCTTGGTCTCGTTGTAACATTAAACAGGATAATGCGTTAGATCGACGGACCGTCGCGCCAACGTGTAGCGCATTTTTGGCGCGACGGTCCCTCTAGCGAAGCTGTCCCGGGCGGCCACTTACTCCCCTAGTGCTTCGTCGAGACTAAATTTAGGGGTGGCACAGACATTCTTGTCTGTGCGGAACCGACGAATGTGCCTTTTCCTGCACAGACAGGAATGTCTGTGCCACCCCTAAATTTAGTCTCGACGGGGCACTAGCTTGCTGGCGTGCCTCCAAGTTTTTCGAAATGCCAGAGCGACCTGATCGATTTCTTGATCCTCGCCTAAGAGCACCGGATGATGAAGAGCGACGATATCGCGGTGGCTCAGGTCCGCCACCTCGAGTGACCCGGCAGCGCGAAAGCGCGTGGCCGAGCGCCCGACGTGCAGCGAACGAAACCCTTCGTCGAGCGCGATTCCTTCCGCACGGACCGCAGCAACAAAGCGGGCGCGGGACAGGCCGATCTCTGCTTCCTCCAAGACAAAACCGACCTTGTAAAAGGCTGAAGAACCGTCGGCCCGATTGCGAAACGGGCGCAGGCCAGGAATGTCCTGGATCTGCGCGAGCAGTCGCTCGACCGCGCGGCTGCGGCGGCGATTGTGATCGTCGAGCCGTTCCCATTGTGGCAAAAGGACTGTCGCCTGAAGCTCGGACAGGGGGCTGACGACGTTGCCATGACGTGTCAGATGCAAGCGAGCCCGCTGGAATAGGTCAGCGTGGCAGGTAAGCAGTGCGCCGCCTCGGCCCGCTGTAAGCTGCTTCGAGCCGCCGAAGCTGAGGATCCCGATGTCACCCCAGGTTCCGGCTGGCTTGCCGTCGACCACCGCTCCAACCGATTGAGCTGCATCCTCGATTACTGGAATACCATGACGGTCGACGATTTCCCGTATCTCTCTCATTGGCACCAGGCCGCCATGAAGGTGCGATACCAACACAGCTTTCATCTTCGGTCCGATTGCATCGCGGAGATGAGCCGGAGAAATGTTGCGATTGTCGGGATCAAGGTCGACCAAGACCGGTGTCGCGCCGACGGCATGGACGCTGAGAAAATTGCCTGGGTAGTCATACGCCGCCATTGCCACTTCATCGCCGGGGCCCACTTTCAGCGCCCGCAGCGCCAGCTCGACCGCGTAGGTGCCACTGCCGCAGACGGCCACGAAGCCGCTAAAACGCGCAGCTAAACGCTCCTCCAGGAGGCGAACGCGGCCACCATCGTATCGGCCCCAAGAGCCGTCCTCGAACGCTTGATTCAGAGCATCCGAAATGGCCCGATCACACGGTGGCCAAACTGGCGGCCCAGCCGGTCGTATCGCCGGACCGCCGAGTAAAGCCGGTAGGTCGTCATTGGAAGACATTTGCGATTCATACCGCCAGTACCGTAATCATCGGCTCATTCTTACCGAAGCCCGCGAGCAGTAGGATATATTGCCCCGCCGTGGCAAGACCCAACTCTTGGGCCACGCGCCGCGCGGCGGCCTCCGGATTCTCGAATTCGTTCGCATCGATTAGTTGCGGCACCACGCCCCAATGTAGGCTCAACTGCTGGGCGATGCGCGGTTCCATCGTCAGCGCGACAATGGGCGCTGAAGGCCGAGTACTCGCTACGATCTGGGCCGAAATGCCGCCTTTGGTGCGCACGACCACCGCGCGCACCGCCAAGTCGCGCGAAAGCTGCGCCGTGGATCTGCGCCACCGCCTCGCGCAAGGGCAGGGGTGCCGTGTGCAACGCTTCCCCAGCCGTGATCGACCGAAACGAACCTTCGAGCGATTGCCAGCCTTCGACCTGGCGAGCGACGCGGTCCATCATCTCGACCGCTTTGACCGGATAAAGGCCGACGGAAGTTTCTGCCGACAGCATCACCGCGTCAGCGCCGCTGAAGACGGCGTGGGAGACGTCGGATACCTCCGCTCGCGTCGGTCGTGGATTTTGAATCATCGATTCCAGCATCTGCGTCGCGACAATGACGGGCTTGGCCCGATGGTGCGCTTTTACCACCAATTCCTGCTGAATGATCGGCACAGTCTCCGGCGGCATTTCGACGCCGAGATCGCCGTGCGCCACCATGAGCCCGTCGGCCGCTTCCAGGATTTCGTCAATCGCGTCTACGGCTTCAGGCTTCTCGATCTTCGCGATGATCGGCGTGTTACCACCTTGATCCACGATGAGCCGGCGCAGATCTTCTATCTCGTCGGGTCGCCGAACAAACGACAGCGCTATCCAATCGACGCCGAGATCGACGGCGAACCTGGCGTCGATTCGGTCTTTGTCCGTCAAGGCCGGCGCGGAAACAAGAACATTGGGAAGATTCATTCCCTTGCGATCTTTGAGGAGCCCGCCGTTGACCACGCGGCATGAAATTTCCGTGCCTTGAACGGCCTCGACCCGCAGCTCTAATAATCCATCATCCAACAAAATTTGATCGCCCGGCCGGACGTCATTCGCCAAATCGACATACTGCGACGGTATCAAGCCTGGTGCGCCCGGAACGTTTCGCGTCGTGACGACGACCGATTGACCGGCGACAAGTTCGATCGGCCCACTCGGGAAGCGACCGACGCGAATCTTTGGCCCGCACAGGTCAGCGAGAATTGCGATAGGCTGCCCGAGCGCCGCGGCAGTGGCGCGGATCGTTTCGTAGGCATCTCGTTGTAAATCATGTTCGCCATGCGACAGATTAAGGCGAAAGACGTTGACGCCGGCGCGAATCAGTCGCTCGACCATCTCGGCGGAGGAGCAAGCGGGTCCGACCGTCGCGACGATCTTTGTGCGACGACTCTTGAGGACGAGCGGACGCGGTGGAGTCATGAAAGTCGCTTGGAAGGAGGATTGAGAATTGCGACATCGGTCCCGTCCGCGTCGCCGGGAGAGACGTGTAGGCAATTATCGGTCTTACGTGTCAGGGCGGCAAGTATTGGCCCCGATAAACACGACGCCTCGACACGGACCTTTTACAATGATTTGACGCCAGGATTAGTCAAACGGAGGTCCGCAAAATGGCCCGACATGGCCGAGGCACCGATGAAGCCGATGTCCCGCCCGCCAAGATAAGTAGTGAGAGCTTAAAGGAAGCCGCTCACCTTTTCGGTTACTTGAAGCCTTATCGCCTCAAATTCATGGCGGCGCTCATTTGCCTTGTCTGTTCCAACATGCTTGGTCTGGTGTTTCCGCTCGTTACCGGACGATTGGTCGACGGTGCGCTTAAGGAAAAAGCCGGCGTAATCGTCGAAAAAGCTCCAATCGCAAGCGGTCTAATCGATGATATCGACCGCGTGGCCCTTCTGCTCATGCTGGTGCTCGCCGGGCAAGCCGGGCTCTCTTTTCTCGAACTGGTTTGGATCAACGAAGTGGGCGAGCGGAGCGTCGCCGACCTGCGGCGTGACACCTACGGGAGGCTGGTGCGCCTGCCGATGGCGTTTCACGCGCGGCGCCGGGTTGGAGAACTATCCAGCCGGGTCGCGGCGGACGTCTCGCAGATCCAGGCAACAGTCATCAACGTTATACCGCAATTTTTGCGGCAGCTCGTCATGCTGATCGGCGGCATCGTGCTCATCACCATGACGTCGCTGCGCTTGACTCTGATTATGATGTCTTCGTTTCCCATCCTGATCGGCATCGCAGTCGTATTTGGCCGACTGATGCGCAAGACCTCGCGCGATTCGCAAGACCGCCTCGCCGAGAGCGGCGTCGTGGTCGAAGAGACCTTGCAAGGCATCGCCAGTGTCAAGGCGTTCGGCAATGAACAGTTCGAGACGGATCGCTACGGGAAGAGCCTGGCCGGCTTTCTGGTTGCCGTCATTCGTGGGGCGCGCTTTCGCGGGGCGTTCGTGTCCTTCATCATCTTTGCCCTTTTTGGTGCCGTCGTGTTGGTTTTGTGGTACGGAGCACACATGGTGCAAGCGGGCACCATGACGGCGGGTGATCTGACGAGCTTCATGCTCTTGACACTATTCGTGGCCGGTGCGATGGGATCGTTTGCCGATCTTTATAGTCAGCTCCAGCGCACGCTCGGCGCTTCGCAGCGGGTGCGCGATATTTTGCGTGAACCAATCGAGGTCATCAGCGTACCCGGCAAAGCTTTGCCGATAACGAGGCTGCGCGGCGAGGTCATCTTCGATCAGGTTCGCTTTCGCTACCCGACCCGATCCGAGGTCGAGGTCTTGCGCGGCGTCACGCTCCAAGCCGACCCAGGGAAACGGATCGCGCTGGTCGGGCCTAGCGGAGCCGGCAAATCGACATTGGTTTCGCTACTCTTGCGGTTCTACGATCCCGAATCCGGCCAGGTGAAAATCGATGGCCACGACGCCCGCGATTACGATCTACATGACCTGCGCGCCCAGACAGCGATCGTGCCCCAAGACGTGCTACTCTTCGGGGGCACCATCGGCGAGAACATCGCCTACGGTCGGACCGGCGCGAGTCTCGAGGAAGTGATCGACGCCGCCAAGAAAGCGAACGCCCACGATTTCATAACCGCGTTACCGGAGGGCTATCAAACGCGCGTCGGCGACCGCGGCCTCCAGATCTCCGGCGGCCAGCGCCAGCGAGTCGCCATCGCCCGGGCTATCCTACGCGACCCGGCCATCCTCATTCTCGACGAGGCGACTAGTTCTCTCGATTCCGAGAGCGAAAACCTGGTTATGCAAGCACTCGACCGTCTCATGCAAGGCCGCACGAGCCTGGTGATCGCTCACAGACTCTCAACGGTTCGCCGAGCGGATCGGATCTATGTTCTCAAGGAAGGGATGACCGTCGAATCGGGGACGCATGAAGAGTTGATCCAGCGCGAGGATGGCGTGTATCGCAATTTGACGGAGTTGCAGTTGGAGCAGTAGGAACGAGCAAATGCGGCCTTCAGGAGCAGAGAACGTCCGCGCCCGGAGAGAATTTGCGCGAACGCACTCGACTCCTATCTGCTCTAGACATCCCTTCACCACCCTTGCTACAGTTTCGGCGATTCCTACCGATACGGCGGCCCAAGCATACCCCAAGGATGGGGCCTTGTATGATCAAGCAGCGCAGTCAACTCCTCACGGCCTGGTTTCTTTTCTGGGATCTCTGTGTTACGGCTTTGGCGTGGATCGGGGCCTACTACATCCGTTTCGAGACGAATTGGATCCCACGCACCAAAGAGAACCCGGATGTTCTGCTCTGCTGGGAAAATCTCCCCTTGGTTTTGCTGCTGTCGATCGTCTCGGGTCAGATGACAGGGCAATACAACATCGATCGGCTGCGACGTTTGCGGGAAGAACTGGTCGGCGTCCTCAAATGCACGGGCCTGTTGACGCTCCTGGTTCTGGCGACGACGTTCTTGAGCCATTCGCCTTATGAATCGCGCGCCACGTTGCTGCTCTTTTCCGGCATGACTACGGTAGGCGTTTTTCTCATGCGGCGCGTGACGTGGGCCGCGGTCCGCACACTGCGAAGCCGTGGGTACAACCAGTCTTACGCCCTGATCGTCGGCTCCTGCCGGGTCGCGCGCAGGACGGCTCGATCCCTGCGCTGCGCCAGTTGGATGGGGATAAAAGCGGTTGGCTTCGTAGACGATCATCCGCCGAAATTAAGCGGGGACCTTGATGTCCTTGGTGGCTTCGCCGATTTGCCGGAACTAATCAAAAAATACAGCGTCGCGCATATCTTCATCGCCTTGCCAATGAATCGTTACGATGAAGCGCGCAAGGTCTTCGACATTCTGTCGCAATCGCTCGTCGAGATCCGGCTGGTGGCGGATGTACCGAATCTCGCGGGATTATCGCTCACGACCACGAATCTCGACGGTATGCCCCTCGTCGGATTGCGCGAGAGTCCGCATGTCGGCCTCAGCATCGTCGTCAAGCGCGTGATGGATATGGCAATCTCGTTCTTTGGCATTCTGCTGATTTCACCGCTGCTCATCTTCCTGGCGGTCCTGGTCAAGCTGACGAGCAAAGGGCCCATTTTCTACTCGCAAGAGCGCTGTGGCTTAAATGGCCGAAGCTTCAAGATGCTGAAGTTTCGCAGCATGAAAATGGATGCCGAAGCCAAGACGGGAGCCGTCTGGACCAGCAAAGACGACGATCGCCGCACCAGGTTCGGCACCTTTCTCCGCAAGACCAGCCTGGATGAGCTGCCGCAACTCTTCAACGTTTTGATGGGTGATATGAGCCTCGTCGGCCCGCGGCCGGAGCGGCCCGTATTCATCCAGCAATTCACCAAGACGATTCCCAATTACATGGCGCGCCACTGCGTCAAAGCTGGCATCACCGGCTGGGCCCAGGTTCACGGCTGGCGCGGCAACACATCGCTGAGAAAACGGATCCAGTATGACCTCTACTACATCACTCACTGGACGCCCTGGCTCGACCTGCGTATCCTCTGGATGACGCTGTTTCACGGGCGCACGCACAAAAACGCCTACTAGACTGCCAGGCCGCTCGCCGCGAGAGTTCCTCATGCCACCCTTTCGGACGTCGAGGCGCGTCGAGTTCGCCGATACCGACCTCGCCGGCATCGTTCACTTCGCCACTTTTTTTCGCTATATGGAAGCAGCGGAGCACGCCTTTCTGCGTTCGCTCGGCCTGTCGGTCGTCATGGAATACGAAGGCATTTCCCTGGGCTTTCCGCGTGTTTCCGCTACCTGCGACTACCTGCGACCGGCGCGGTTCGAGGATGTCCTTGATTTCGCCGTGCGCCTGACGCGCATCGGCACGAAATCGCTGAATTATGAAATCGATATCGAGCTTAGAGGCGAGGTGGTCGCCAAAGGCAAGCTGAGCGTCGTCTGCTGTAAAGTTCAGCCGCACGGCATCGAGTCGATCGCCATTCCCGACAGCCTCCGCGAGCGGCTCCAAGCCGCGATGTGATTTCTGTATGTAGCGGCCGGCTTGCCGGCGGTAGCCATCACCCCGCTTGAATCATCCCTATTCCATTCTAAGATGACCGAGTCACGGAGGGTCTTGGAGCGGGGCCTCGATCATGCTCAAGCGCAAATATCTCTTCCCGCACGTAATCGAAATGAACTTTCAGGCCAGCCATAGGCTCGGCGTCAACGTCTATCTGATCGACGGGGGCAGCGAGTTCGTGCTCATCGACATCGGCTTCGAGGACACCGTCGATGAGATCGTCGAACTGATCCGCAAGATGGACTTCAGCCTTTCCAGCTGCAAGATGATCATCGGCACGCACGCGGACGCCGATCATATCCAAGGTTTAGCGCGGGCCAAGGAACTCCTGAAAACCAAGGTCGCGGCTCATCCCGCCAGCGTCGGCCCGATCGAGAGCGGCGATGAAATCCAGACCTATGCGACCATCGCGGCCCAGGGAATCGAGATCCCGATGCCGCCTTGCAAGATCGATATTTTCCTCAATGAAGGCGACGTCATTAACGTCGGCAAGTTGCAATTGCAGGTCTGGCACACACCGGGCCACACGGCCGGGCAGCTCAGTTTCAAGATGGGAGACCTTCTCTTTAGCGGCGATAACATTTATAAAGATGGTTGCGTGGGAGTTATCGACGCGCATCACGGCTCGAACATTCCGGACTTTCTGTTGTCGCTGAAACGGATCAGGGCGGACGACGCCGCGTTTTGGCTGCCCAGTCATGGTCCCGTCTTTCGCCGCGACCGCGCGATTATTGACAAGGCGATCGATCGGCTCACGCAATATCAGTACATGGCCGATTTCGGGACTTGTGCCATTGGTTGGCCGCTCTTGGACGAATGGGAATCGGACGTTTGCGAAGGCCGGATGCCGGACTTTCGACAGCAATGAAACTACCTTCGGCATTTCTCAACAGCGATGTCGCAGGAGGCAGCCTTATGCCTAGGCCGGCTGGGACAAAAAAACTGACGGACCGTAGGCAGCTCGTCGTCCCGACCCCGACGCCCGACCAGCGCCGCGCCGCTGCTGGCCAATTCGAGCGCGCCAATCAGGTCATCGTCACCGGCAACTATGACTATGGAATTCAACTTCTTTTGAGCTGCACCGCGCTCGATCCGACCAATCTGATTTACAGGCAAGCCCTACGTCGCACCGCGAAAGCCAAATATCGCAACAACATGCGCGGCCATTGGCTCGCCTGGCTGACGACGCTCCGTTCGCGCCTGCCCTGCACCGCGCCATGGGCGCCAAAAAGTATCTGGTAGCTCTACAAGAGGGCGAGCAGATCTTGCAGCGCGCTCCGTGGGACGTGCCGACCCAAATGGTGATGTCCGAGGCCGCGGCGGAGTTGGAGCAAATCGACCTCGCCGTTTGGTTTCTGGAGCAGGCACGGCAAACGAATCCGAAGGATCCAAAGCTCAATCGAGCCTTGGCCATTCTTTACGAGCAGCGCGGCAACTTCAACCAGGCGATCGCGCTTTGGCAGCTCGTTCATGAGGCTGTACCGGCCGACACCGAGTCTTGGCAGAAGGTGAAGGATTTGGCCGTGTCCGACACGATCGCCCGCGGCAACTATCAGGGCGCAATTGATCACGCCGATCAGCGCTTCAGCGCGCTAGGCTCTGGGACCCACCACGTCGATGGCACCGTCAAGTCCCCGGAGACTCCCACGACGCTCCGAGAGAATCGCATCGCTCGCGAGAGTGCGCCGCTGCTCGAACGCCAAAAGGCTGACCCGACGAATTATCTCGTCCATCTGCAATTGGCGGCCGTCTATCGCAAAGCAGGGCAAATAGACGAAGCCCGGCGCGTCCTGGTCGAAGGATTAGGCCCGACCAGCAACGCCTTCGAGCTTTGTAGCGAGCTGGCTGATTTGGACATCGAGGCGTTCCGTCACGATCTTGCACACGCGGACCAGAAGCTCGCCGCCACGCCGGACGACCCGTCTCTGCTTCAGGTGCGCGAGCGGCTAAATCGGGAAATCACCACGCGCGAGCTTGATCTGTTCCGCCAGAAGGCGGACCGCTATCCCGGGGAGCGCGGCCATCATCTTGAAATCGGCGTCCGCCTTTTTCGCTTGGGGCAGGTCGATGAGGCGATCAAGGAATTGCAGAGCGTGCGCAAGACGCACGCTTTTCGTGCCGAGCCTATCAGTACCTCGGGGAATGTTTCCTGGCGCAAACAACATGAGCCTGGCGCAACGGAATTTTGACGAAGCCTTACGTCTCTTGCCGCCGCAGGAAACCGACACGCGCAAGGAACTGCTCTACCAGATGGCAAACCTCGCCGCTCGTTCGGGGGATCTCAAGCAGGCCGTCGAGCGCGGCCAAGATTTGGCCCACCTCGATTTTTCCTACCGCGACATCGGCGACCTGCTCGAGCAATGGCAGCAAAACCGAGCCTAAAGCGTCAGCGAGCATTTATGTAGACGCGGCATCTTGCCGCGTTGTTTTACTTAGCTTATGTGATTTCGCATCTACTTCGTGCGAAGTTAATCACGCGGCAAGATGCCGCGTCTACATAAATGCATTTACTTCGTGCGAAGTTAATCACGCGGCAAGATGCCGCGTCTACATAAATGCATTTACTTCGTGCGAAGTTAATCACGCGGCAAGATGCCGCGTCTACATAAATGCCCTTCGCTGACTTCAGGCTCTGTAATGGTTCGTTTCCGTTTTCTCTTTCCCAAAGACGCACTGTGCATTTTCGTTTGTCTCTGTTGATGTTCCTGCAATACACATTTCCGGGCGCCTTTCTCCAGCTCTACAGCATCCACCTGCAAAACCTGCGATTTACGCCGGTCCAGGTGAGCATTTGCTGCGCGACCCAGGCGTTGGCGTCGGTGCTGGTCACGTTGTTGGCGGGTCAAGCCGCCGATCGCTGGGTATCGGCGGAGCGAATTATCGCTTTTTGCTCTCTGGTTTGTGGTGTTATTTGCTGGATCTTACCCTGGCTCGACAATGTCTGGATCGTCTTCGCGGCGACGCTGCTCTTTTGGATGCTGGCAAATCCGGTCATGCTTTTGGGAACTTCGCTCTGTTTTGCCCATCTCAAAGATCCGGAGCGTGAGTTCGGGGCCATTCGCTTGTGGGGCACAATCGGCTGGATGGTACCCTGTTGGATTCTGTTGATTGCCACTCTGCTCGGTTGGCCCAAACCGACCATCTCGCGCAATGGCAGCACCGATCTCTTTCGAGTCGGTTCACTCTTTGCGTTCACGCTCGGTTTTTACGCCTGGTCGTTGCCGCACACGCCGCCGCGGCCCGACGCTCCGCAAAAGGACGCACCGCTCGCGGCGTTGCGGCTCGTCGGCAGTCGATCGTTCTTCGTCTATTGCGCCTGCACCGCGGGGCTGTGTATTACCTGGCCCTTTTCGACGCAAGCGACGCCCTTGCTGCTGCACTATCTCGGAATGCCGGTTCAATGGATAAGCCCGACGATGACGCTCGGCCAGGTGATGGAGGTCGCCTCGCTTGCGGTGCTCCCAGCGCTCCTTTTTCGACTCGGCATACGCGGGACGATGTTGCTCGGCCTGGGAAGTTGGATGGTCGCGCTCGTCCTGTTGACGATCGGTGAGCCGCTCTGGATGGCCGTGTCGTCGCTGCTGTTGAATGGCATTTGCGTATCTGGATTTCTTGTGACCGGGCAAGTCTTCGTCAATCGCAAGGCCACCGGCGATTTGCGGGCGAGCGTACAAAGCTTACTGACTTTCGTAAACGGCGCGGGCCAACTCCTGGGGCATCTCCTTATCGGTCTCGTTCGCTGGGTCCACAACGGCCAATTGCCGCAAGCGTTCGGCATAGCGGCGGCGATCATGTCGGCGATGTTTCTGTTGTTTTTGGTCGGTTTCCGGGAGGAAGAACCGGTGCCTCGACCCGAGCCGGCCATGTGACGGGACGGTCCGTCTGGCTCTCGCGGTCCGGTCTTGCTAGATTACGCGACAGTTTCTCGTACTTTGGAGTATCGAACATGCTCGGGACCACACTGAACGTCCGTCCCTTCCTGGAAAAGATCGGCCACGAGTTGTCGCGGCTCGATGCCGCCGAAGTGAAGGCATTGTCCGATGCCGTTTATTCGTGCTATCGCGAGGACGGCACGATTTTCATTATTGGCAACGGCGGCAGCGGCTCGAACGCTTCGCACTTCTGCGAGGATGTCGGCAAAGGCAGCCTGCGCCGCCAGGACTTTGACGATGACACCAAGAAGCGTATCCGCATTCTCAGTCTCTCGGATAACACGCCTTATATCCTGGCCTGGGGCAACGATGAGGGGTTCGACCGCATTTTCGTGGAGCAGCTCAAGAATCTCGCTCGGCCCGGCGACCTGCTGATCGCCATCAGCGGATCGGGAAACAGTCCGAACATCCTCAAAGCTGTCGAGTGGGCCAAGAAGCATAACGTCAAGACGTTCGGCTGCACCGGCTTCACCGGCGGCAAGCTGCGTGGCCTCGCGCATCAATGTCTCCATGTCGCGCTGGACGACATGGGCATCGTCGAAACCGTTCACCTCGCGGCGTTTCACTGGGTCGTCGACGATCTGCATCGCCGTCTCGCGGGGATGCCGGCGCAGGCCTGAGAGACTGTCGGACAAGTCTCCCCTCTCCCTCTGGGAGAGGGGTTGGGGGTGAGGGGCCAAGCCTAAAATGACGTTATTCCCTCACCCCCGACCCCTCTCCCAGAGAGAGAGAGGGGAGACTTTCTAAGAGGCTGACCCATGTTCCTCGGCATCGAGATCGGCGGTACGAAATTGCAACTTGGGCTGGGCAAGGGCGACGGCGCCCTGGCCGGCCTTTGGCGCGGCACCGTCGATCCGGCCCTGGGGTCCGATGGGATCCGCAAGCAAATTACCCAGGCGGTCCCGGAACTCCTTACCAAGAGTCGCATCGATCGCTCCGCACTGCGCGGCGTCGGCATCGGCTTCGGTGGCCCGGTCGACGATCGGACGCGCTCGGTCATCAAGTCGCATCAGATCGCCGGCTGGGATAATTTTCCGCTCGCCGACTGGATCAGCGACGTCGTCGGTTTGCCAGCCGTGTTGGGTAATGACGCGGATGTCGCGGGATTAGCAGAAGCTCTTTTCGGCGCTGGCAAAGGGCTGTCGCCGATCTTTTACATCACGATCGGCTCCGGCATCGGCGGCGGGTTGATCGTCCAAGGCGAAATCTACCGCGGCGTCGGCCGAGGCGCAGCCGAAATTGGCCATCTGCGCATCGGCATCGACGGCGGACCTCCCGCCATACTCGAAGAACAAACCTCCGGCTGGGCGATCGCCCGTCAGACGCATCCGAAGCTGCCGGCCGCCCATCGCGCCGAAGAGATCGCCCTGCTCGCCTCCAAGGGCGACCCCGATGCCTTAGCCATTTTGCAGCGAAGCTGGCAAGCTCTCGCCGAGGCGATCTGCCATGTTATCACGCTACTATGTCCGCAAAGCATAGTCATCGGCGGCGGCGTGTCCCTGATGGGCGAAGAGATTTTATTCGAGCCGTTACGTCGCCTGGTGTCGGAACGCCTGTTCGCCCCATTCGCCGGCCTGACCGACATCGTGCCCGCGGCGCTCGGCGAGGAAGTCGTCGTTCATGGGGCGCTGGCGCTGGCGCGGAAGAAGCTTGGAGCGTAAATGGGACTGGACTGCCCTGCTCATTAAAAGAATAACTGGTATTTTCAAGAGCCGGGAGCGTCAGCGACCGGAGTGAGTCACGCTCGTTCGAATTTTCTCCGGTCGCTCACGCTCCCGGCTCTTGAAGACAGAATGCGTCCGGTCGCCAACGCTTTAGGAACAGATGGACGCTACGGTTTCTCCTTAACCCAAATCTCCTCGAGAAGCTTATCCACTTCAGGCAATTCCTTCTTCAGCTCGCCGCGAACAAACGGATAGTAATCATTTGTCCCGAAAAAGCATTCCGTCATCTCGGCGAAAAACTCCATTTGATTGGTGAGCGCATAATGCTCGACTTCTTTGCCGGAGATATGCAATACTTTCTTATACTTACCACTTTCCTTGAACCGCGCCCAAGCCGCCTTTATTTTTGGCGCGTCGAAACCAAGAACCTGGTCGTGATAGGCATGAGCCAGCTCATGCAGAATCGCCATTGGTTGTTGGTTCACCAGGAAGCGCGACGTCAACTCCTTCGCCTGCGGCAAATGCACGCATTTCGCCAATTTCGGATCGTGCCCATTGTCTTTGAGCCATTGCGCCGACGGGTGATATTGCATCTTTTTGAACGGAGCGTAATTCAGATCCAAAACAATTGTCACGCCTTGCAATTTGGCCAAACGGTCTTTGGGCATAATCAATTTGATCTCATCCAGCTTGTGCGCCAAAACCCGCAACGCCTTCACGCCAAGCTCCGCCTGATCGCCGCGCAACAGCCGATCGTCGACGCGCACGCTCCAACCTTCGACGTCACGAACTTCGCGCGTAATCGGCTTGGGATCGTCGGCAAAGACGGCGGCCGACGGCGAGTTGATGAGAACGGCGAGTAGGAAAAGTATTGAAGTATAACGCATGGAGTTTTCGTCCTTTAGTTTACCGGCCGTGGCCGGGGTCGGTACCCCGACCTCGGTTCTCTGGAGCCGCTGCCGCCACACCGAGGTCGGAGTACCGACCCCGGCCACGGTTGGCGATTTAACGAACCAAATGGGGCGCATCTCATTTCAGACAATTTTCACGAAACGTAGCATAAGAAAGCGATTCTTCCCGTCCTAATTGACCGTATTGTACCCTAGGAAAAGCGCAACGGTCAGATGAGCCGAGGTGAATTCGTTCGCATAGGTTATGTGGGGGTCGAATGAAACGAATTTGCGACCCGCCGCTGCCATGAGACTGTTTTTCATCGCGCCACTAGAATAGACCAAAGACAGGAGATTCTCTTTTCTAGGAGCGTTCCATGCAACATCTCCCCGCTTTGACCGACAGCCAAGCGTCGCCTGAGACGCAGGGATTGTTCAAGACCATCCAGGGCGTCTTCAAGATGGTCCCGAACATCTTCCGCACGATGGGCCACAGCGCCGGTTCTGAAAGCGACGCTCGAATTCAATGGGGCTATTCAGAAGGACCTTGATCCCAAGCTGCGTGAGCTGGCCTATTTAAAGGCGTCGATGGTCAATCATTGCGGGTATTGCCAGCATTATCACAAGATGGGAGCGAAGGGGGCGGGCGTCACGCCGGCGCAAATCGCGGCGCTCGAGAGCTATGAGACTAGCTCGGAGTTTACACCACTTGAAAAAGCTGCCATTCGCTTTGCGGATCAATGGACCGCGAAGGGCAAAGCGGAGCCTGCGGTCGTAGCGGAATTGGGCAAGAGCCTGTCGCCGTCGCAGATCATTGTTCTCGCGGCTGCTGTTGGGTTGGCGAATTGGACGAATCGGTTCAATGAGACGTTTGCGATTGAGTTGCCGTGAGCACGGACTTTTGCGGAGGGGAGCCAGCGGTTGTTTATGAATAAAGGAGTTCCGATTTCGCCGGGCGTCGCGGTGGCGCGCGCCTATTGCGTCGAAAATCTGTTGGTTCGCCACAAACCGACACCGATCGATGTCGCCGCGCTCTCGGGGGAATTGGCACGTTTCGACCAGGCCTGTGCCGCGGCCGGCAAAGAGCTCGACCTATTCATTCAGCGTGTGGCGAAAGAAGTCGGCGATGATCAGGCCGCTATCTTTGCGCGCATCGGCAGATTCTCCGCGATCCAGCCCTGACCAGTACCGTGCATTCGGCCATACGCGCCCGACAAGTTGACGCCGCGACGGCCCTGCGCCAGACGCTCGACGAATATGCCACGCTTTACAGTCAAATTTCCGACACCTATCTCCGCGAGCGGATGACCGACTTGCGCGACGTCGTCTCGCGCATTCTGACACAATTGGCGGTGCAACAGGCGAAGCCGTTCGAAACGCTGACCGAGGCCGTGATCCTCGTTACGCCAGAGATCTTGCCTTCGCAGGCGCTGACGTTCGATCGCTCACTGATCGCCGGCATCCTGACCGAGACCGGCGGACCCACCGGCCATGCGGCCATCCTGGCTCGGGCGATGGGTATACCCGCGATTTCGGGCCTGCAAAATTTGATGCAGGAGATCAGCACCGGCCAATTGATCGCGATGGACGGCCGCGAGGGGCAGGTCTTCGTCGATCCCAGCCCGGAGATAGAGTCGGCTTATCGCAAGCTGCAGCGTGAGTATGTCGATCTGCGTGGTCGATTGTCTGAGGTCCGAGATAAGGATGTCCGCTCCGCTGACGGCGTCGAAGTGGAACTGTTGGCCAATGTCAGCGGCGCTGCCGACGCGACCATGGCCGGCTGCGGCGGAGCGTCCGGCGTCGGGCTTTATCGCACCGAATATCTGTTCCTCGCGCATCCGACCGTGCCTAACGAAGAAGAACAGTACAAGGCCTATCGCGACGTCATCGCCTCATCGCCCAATCAAAAAGTGACGATTCGCACACTCGACCTGGGCGGCGATAAGCAGGTCGCCTATTTCAACACGCAGCGCGAGGCCAATCCGTTCATGGGCTTTCGTAGCAGTCGCATCAGCTCGGCGTATCCCGAGTTTTTTCAGACGCAATTGCGAGCGATCTTGCGTGCGGCCGTCGAGGGCCAAGTGAGCCTGCTTTTCCCGATGATAAGCACGTTGGAAGAAGTGCAACACTTGAAAAAGATCCTGCTCAAGACGCGCGTGATGCTGCAACGGTCCGGTGTTCCTCACGCCGAGAAGATGCCGGTCGGCATCATGATCGAAGTCCCGGCGGCGGCGATCTGCATTGAGGAACTGTTCGACGAAGTGGACTTCATCAGCATCGGCACCAACGATCTCATTCAATATCTGATGGCCGCCGACCGCGACAATCCGCGCGTGGCAAACTTGTGCGAGCCGTTCGCTCCGGCATTGCTGCGCGTGCTGAATCGCATCATCAAGGCGGCCGACGATCGCTGCAAACCGGTCACCGTCTGCGGCGAGATGGCCGGTCGGCCGCGTTGCGTGCTCGCCCTGTTCGGCATGGGTTTGCGCAGCTTCAGTATGAGCCCCGGTCTCGTGCCTTCCGTGCGCGAATTGCTACGGCATGTGACGTTGCCGGTGGCCCAGGAGATCGCTCAGAAGGTATTGAAGATGCGCACGGCCAACGAAGTACGGACACATCTGGCGAAACGAATTCAAGAGATTTGGCCGGATGTGGCGCTGTTTGATACTCGACAATGAACCAGCGCCATCCATTAGAGCCTATCCGATCGATAAAGGGGTCGGGTATGCTCCGTAGAAAACCCTCATCCTGACCGATCCAGCATGAGGTTTAGGGTCAAAGCAAGCAACCACCCATCTCGAGATTCACTAGGAAAACCCAGGCCCGCTACCGACGTCGCTAAACGTCGCTTGATCATCGAGTTCACAGTCTCAGCCTGCCAACGTTGTCCATAGCCTCCATGTTTCTTGTCCAAACGCTGACGCATCTGCCGCCGGTATCGGCCCGTCGGCGGAGTTCGACTCGGGCGACCGTGGCTGGCAGGCATAAAGGATTTCACGCCGTGCTGCTCTCGAGCGTAACAGTGGTTCGGCTCCGAATCATAGCCGGCGTCCGCCACGATTCGCTCCGGCCGAACGGTGGCCAAGGTCTCATCCATCAGGCCGACGAAGCGATCGACGTCTGGGTGAGGCCCCCGACTGGTAGCGACGCCGAGGATCGCATGCGTGTCGGTATCGACACTGAGTTCCAGCTTGAGAAACCGCGTGTAGCGTACGGTTTGCTTCGTTGCTGCCCCCTTGCCGCGTCGCCGGATGAAGTAGCGGCTGGCGTGGCCGCAGTCCATGCCGGTCGAGTCAAAGGCAGCTCGTCGCACCCGTCGGCGACGGCCGAGAAACCGCCGCACGGTGGCGTGGAGAAGCCGGCGGGCGCGGGGTCGTCGGAGCAGGCGTACGCTGGCCTTTTGGAGTGTGGTGAAATGCGGAATGTGCGTCAAGCGAAGAACCTGACGGAGGTCCGAGAGGTCGCGTAAGAGCTGGACGATGCCACGGTAGTCTGTCTTGAAAAAGACCTTGAGAGTCAAGCAGGCGAAGAGTTGGTGTTGTGTGTAGCGTTTGGGGCTGAAGCGGTTGGCAAAGGCGCGCAATGTCTTGCGAGCGACGGTCAAAGCCCGCTGCGCCACGGCAATTGGCGATTTGGTTGTAGTGCTCATAATGCATTATACGGCCCAATTGACGGTGCAGCTGGGGGTTTTCTACGGAGCAGGTCGGGTACCATTGCCGGAACGGCCCGAAGGGTGCTTCGCACAATGGTACCCGACCCCTATTGTGCGCCGTGCCAAGGCGTGACTTTTCAGTGGGTGCGAATCCCACCCGGCAACTGGTCGTTCCAGCCGGTAGCAATCGGAGCGGCAGTGGAGGTAACGAAACTGTCGAAGCCTTCGATGGAAAGGGTCGTTTGAGCGACTCCGCGAGCAGGCAGGCCGTAACGTGAGTGAACGCTGAGCAGGCCTCGAAACGGGTAATGTGGTAGCCGACCCAGCAAAGGGATGGGGAAGGCCGCAGACGCGAGGATACAGGGGGAACGACTTTAGCCCCACCCGCGTTGCCACCGGGGTAATGGCGACGGCATGTCGGCATAGGAAAGTTAACGCAACACGGGAAACCCCCTGCGGTGGCAGCAGTGCCAACCGGACGCCCGCGAGGGACAGGCCGGGCCGCTTGGGGTGGCGGAGAGGCTCGTAGTACCGCTGAAGCCGGGTAACGCCGGTGGAGGGAAGGGGCCTTGGTTCAAGGACAGCGTCCGAAGGAAAGAGAGCCAGGAGATTGGTGATGAGCCTAACACCTCCCGATACGGTTCGGAAACTCCAGGAGACGTTGCATGCCAAAGCGAAGAGAGCACCCACCTATCGGTTCTATGCGTTGTACGACAAGGTGTACCGGGCCGATGTGCTGGGCCATGCGTACCTGTGCTGTGCCGCTAACGACGGCGCGGCGGGGGTGGATGGCCAGACGTTCACGGACATTGAGGAGTACGGGCTGGACCGTTGGCTGGGTGAACTGACGGAAGAACTCCGAAACAAAGCGTATCGCCCGCAAGCAGTCCGACGGGTGTACATACCGAAGTCGGATGGCAAACAGCGACCGTTGGGCATTCCAACGATCCGCGACCGTGTCGTGCAGATGGCTGTGTTGCTCGTCTTGGAGCCGATCTTCGAGGCGGACTTGCAGCCGGAACAATTTGCTTATCGGCAAGGCCGAAGCGCTCTGGACGCGATCGAGCAGGTCCAATTGTTGCTAGACAACGGGCATACGGAGATTGTCGATGCGGACTTGAGTGGGTACTTCGATAGCATCCCCCACGCCGAGTTAATGGCATCGGTGAGCCGACGGCTTAGTGACGGGCTACTACTGGCCCTGATCAAAAGCTGGTTGGAGGCACCGGTGGAAGACCTTGGAGATCGTGGGGACAAGCGTCGAACGACTCGCAACAAGGACGAGGGTCGCGGCACCCCGCAAGGGGGCGTGCTCTCGCCGCTGCTGGCGAATCTCTACATGCGTCGCTTCGTGCTGGGCTGGAAGACAAACGGGCATGCCAATCGTCTTGAGGCGCGTATCGTCAATTATGCGGACGACTTTGTGATCTGCTGCCGTGGTACGGCTCTTGAAGCCGAGGCGGTGATGCGGCGCATGATGTCGAAGCTGCGGTTGACGGTGAACGAGACGAAGACCCGGGTTTGCCGCTTGCCGGACGAGACGTTTTCGTTTTTGGGTTACACGTTCGGTCGGAACTGGTCGCCGAAGACGGGGCGTAGCTACATCGGTCCCCGTCCGGCCGTCAAGAAGATCCACGGGATCTGTGAGGTGATCCGCGATCAGACCAGCCGAACGTGGCAGTGGTTGTCTTGCCGGGCGTTAATAACTCGCGTCAACAGCCGACTGGTGGGCTGGGCGAACTATTTTTGTCTCGGTAACACGGCCCCGGCCATGAAGCAGGTGATGGCGCACACCTGTCAACGGCTCCGTCAGTGGCTGGGTCGGAAGCACCGCGTGCAGGGTACGGCCCGACAGTGTTATTCGGATCGTTACCTGCGTGAGGACCTGGGATTAGTGTGGCTTCCAGGGCGACCGCGACCTCGCGTCTTGTGAGCGAACGCATGAGTTACCTTGTCCGAGAGCCGGATGCCTTAATAGGGCCCGTCCGGTTCGACGAGCGGGAAGTGGAAACGGGGCATGGCCGGGAGATTGAGGCACCGGCCAACGAAAGGGCCGGATACCGCTGGACTCGACCTAAACCACCGCGCCACTTCTCGACTCTACTTCGGATAGGCTCTTAAAACCGATTGTCAGGACTAATATCAGGCAAGTAATTGATCGCCTTTCGTGCCGTCTCGACCGCGTCATAACTGTGCCGACTCAGCTCGACGTGAACTCCGCCGCGATAATCGATCTGAATCAATCCGCGAAATACTTCGGCGAAATCAATCTCGCCCTCGCCGAACATCAGGTGATCGTGGACGCCTCGTTTCATGTCTTCGAGGTGGACGTTCCAAAGCACATCTTTCCAGCATTCGAGATGCGGCAGGATGGGAACCTCTCCGAGACAATAGAGATGACCGATGTCGAGTGTGAGGCCGAAGGACGGATGATTGACACGGTCGTGCAATTCGGCGAAGCGGCTCATAGTGTCGATGACCATGCCGGGTTCCGGCTCGAAGGCAAGGCGGACGTCAAGCTCATCGGCATATTCACACAGCGTACGGCAACCATCAATGAGGAGCGCCATCTGCTCATCGGGATCGTCGATACCTTCGGCTTTACCAGACCAGAAGCTAACAGCATCGGATCCCAAGAAGACTGCAATACCGATGGCATGGCGCAGGAAATCGAGGCGGTGTTTGCGACCTTCAGGCCGAGAGATGAGTGTTGGCGAGTGTTTGCGGTATGGATTTAATAGGAATCTCGATCCGGTCTCGATAACCGATCTCATACGGTGGTCACTGAGGATCTCCTTGATAAGAGCCAGATTGCCGTCGAGATAATCGTCATACGGATTAAGCGCATGGTAATCGAGCGTGATCGCAACGCTCTTATATCCTAGATCGGCGAGGATGCCGATCGCGTCTTCGAGGCGGTGGTGGGCGAAACCGTTGGTGTTGTAGCCAAGAAGCATGGGATCGCTCTAATGATGAGTGGTGAACCTGCTTGCCCGATATCGAGGAGACCGAACGTGCCCTCTCTCGCCGACCTGCGGAAAGAGTATACCCTGGCGGTCCTTGATGAGGCCAGCATTGATGCCGATCCGATTCGCCAATTTTCGGTGTGGATCGACCAATCGCTGGAAGCCAAGCTCCCCGAGCCCTATGCCATGACGCTGGCTACCGCAACGGCGGAGGGCCGGCCGTCGGCGCGAATCGTCCTGCTGCGCGGCGTCGACGAGCGTGGTTTCGCTTTTTTTACGAATTACGAGAGCCGTAAAGGGCGCGAGCTCAGACGCCAATCCGTTCTCCTCTCTAGTGTTTTACTGGCACGAGCTGGAACGGCAGGTGCGCGTCGAAGGGCGCGTGACGAAGGTGAGTGAAGCCGAGTCCGATGCGTATTTCAAAGGCCGGCCAACCGGGAGCAAGCTCGGGGCCTGGGCGTCGTGCCAGAGCGAGGTCATCGCCGGGCGTGAGGTCTTGGTCGAACGAGATGCGCAAACTGGAGCAGCGTTATCCCGACGGCAACATACCGCGGCCGCAAAACTGGGGCGGTTATCGAATCGTGCCTGATGTGATCGAGTTTTGGCAGGGACGAGCGAGTCGGCTGCATGATCGCTTGCGCTATCGGCGCGGCCCCGATGGAGCCTGGATCCTGGAAAGACTGTCGCCTTGAGCGCCGCTCAGTTTTGGACGCGGCGGCCCCAGATTCCTACATTTCCTTAATCGCTACTAGCATCCAAACCAGCACGGGGTTCGGCGTCGCAGAACCCCGCGCTGGCGCTTGGGCTAGTGCTCTGTCAACGCTTGATTTTGGGGTTGGTAACGAAAAATATGGCGAGAATTCCCAGTGAGGGACGGCAAAGCGACCCCAATTCTTAGCGTTGACAGAGCACTAGTGAGTTACACTCGAATTTCAGAGGAACGGGAGTTTATGAGTAAGTACGTCTATTTCTTCGGCAACGGCAAGTCGGATGGCCGGGCGGACATGAAGGCACTCCTGGGCGGCAAGGGAGCCAATCTGTGTGAGATGACCAATATCGGCCTGCCCGTGCCCGCCGGCTTCACGATCACGACCGAAGTCTGCACTTACTATTACGCCAACAAAAACACCTACCCGCCCGAGCTGAAGGCGGAGATCGAAGCGGCGCTGTCCAAGACCGAAGAGGCGATGGGCGCCAAGTTTGGCGATCCGAAAAATCCGCTGCTCGTCTCCTGCCGCTCGGGCGCCCGCGACTCGATGCCTGGCATGATGGACACCGTCCTCAACATCGGCCTGAACGAAGCGACCCTCAAAGGCCTGATCGAGCGCACCGGCAACGAACGCTTCGCCTGGGACACCTATCGCCGTTTCGTCCAGATGTATGGCGATGTCGTCCTCGGCCTCAAGCCACAGAGCAAGCACGAAGCCGATCCGTTTGAAGAAATCCTCCACGATCTCAAGCATGCCAAGGGCGTCAAGCTCGATACGGAACTGAAAGTCGCCGACTTGCAGGAGTTGGTGAAGCGCTTCAAGAAGGCCGTCAAGGATCGCACGGGCAAGGACTTCCCCGACGATGCCCGGGAGCAGCTTTATCAGGCTGTCGGCGCCGTATTTAACTCATGGGGCAACGATCGCGCGATCGTCTATCGCCGCCAGTACAACATCCCGCATGAATGGGGTACGGCCGCGAATATCTGCTCGATGGTCTTCGGCAACATGGGTGATGACAGCGCCACTGGCGTTGCTTTCACGCGCGACCCGGCCACCGGCGAAAAGGTCTTTTACGGCGAATATCTGATCAATGCCCAGGGCGAGGACGTTGTCGCCGGTATTCGTACGCCAAAAAAGATCGTAGAACTCCAGAAAGACATGCCGGAAGTCTACAAGCAGCTCGAAGAAATTCGCGGCAAGCTTGAAAAGCATTATCGCGACGTGCAAGACATCGAGTTCACCGTCCAGCGCGGCAAGCTCTGGATGCTTCAGACGCGTAACGGCAAGCGGACCGGTTTCGCGGCCGTGCGCTTCGCCGTCGACATGGTCCACGAAGGGTTGATCTCGAAGGAAGAGGCGATTGGCGTCAATCGCATCCCGCCGGACGATCTGAACCAACTCCTCCAGCCGATCTTCGATCCCGAAGCCAAGCGGAAGGCAATCGCCGAAGGGAAGCTGCTCGCCAAGGGCATCAACGCCGGTCCTGGCGCGGCCACCGGTCGGATCAAATTCCATGCCGAGGATGCCGAAGCCTGGGTCAATCAACATGGCAAACCAGACGCTCACGGCAAGCGCGACCCGAATGGGCGTGTCATCCTCGTCCGCAAAGAGACGAGCCCGGAAGACATTCGCGGTATGCAAGCCGCCGACGGCATCCTCACCGCCTTCGGCGGCGCGTCGAGTCATGCCGCTCTCGTGAGCCGGCAGATGGGCAAGGTCTGTATCGTCGGCTGCGGCGCCCTCCAGGTTGATTACGCCAAGGGCACCCTCACCGTCGGCGACAAGGTTCTCAAGGACGGCGATTACATCAGCATCGATGGTTTCACCGGCGAAGTGATCGCGGGCCAGGTCGCGGCCAAGCCGAGCGAAGTGATTCAAGTATTGATCGACAAGACGCTCAAGCCGGAGCAATCGAAGGTCTACCAGCAATATGCTGAGCTGATGACCTGGGCCGACGGCGTGCGCAAGCTCAAGGTGCGAACCAACGCCGACAAGCCGGAACAAGCGATACAGGCGATCGCGTTTGGAGCCGAAGGGATCGGACTGTGCCGCACGGAGCATATGTTCTTCGATCATATCGAGCCGATGCGCGAGATGATCCTGGCCGGCTCGCCGGCCGATCGCAAGAAGGCGCTGGAGAAGCTATTGCCGTTCCAGCGCGCCGACTTCGAAGGCCTGTTCCGGGCGATGAAGGGCTTCCCGGTCACGATCCGCACGCTCGATCCGCCGCTGCATGAGTTCCTGCCGCACGATGCAAAAGGCCAGCAGGAAATGGCGACGCGCATGGGCCTCAAGCCGGAAGTGATCGCCGAGCGCGTCAAGGCTCTACATGAATTCAACCCGATGCTCGGCTTCCGTGGTTGCCGTCTCGGTCATCGTCTTCCCGGAAATCACGGAGATGCAGGCCCGCGCCATCTTCGAGGCTGCCTGCAACGTGGCCAAGGAAGGCATCAAGGTCGAGCCGGAAGTGATGATCCCGCTGGTCGCGTTTCTGCCGGAGTTGAAGGCGCAATCCAAGCTGGTCCACGATACGGCCAAGAAGGTTTTTGAAGAGAAGAAGCAGACCGTGCCTTATCTCGTCGGCACCATGATCGAGCTGCCGCGTGCCTGCATCGTGGCGGATCAGATCGCCAAGGAAGCACAATTCTTCAGCTTCGGCACCAACGACCTGACCCAGACGGGCCTCGGCATGAGCCGCGATGACTACGGCAGCTTCATTCGCCACTACCTGGAAAACGACCTAGTACCGAAAGACCCGTTCCAGGTGATCGACTTCGACGGCGTCGGCGGCCTGATGAAAATCGGCGTCGAAAAGGGCCGATCGACGCGGAGCGATCTCAAGATCGGCATCTGCGGCGAGCATGGCGGCGAACCCGACTCGGTCAAGTTCTGCCACAAGATCGGTCTGAACTACGTGAGCTGCAGCCCCTTCCGAGTGCCGATCGCAAGGCTCGCGGCGGCACAGGCGGCGCTTGGGAAGTGATTTCGTAGACGCGGCATCTTGCCGCGTTTGACGGTTCATCAGCAATTGGGACAAGGACGTTCCAAACATTTAGGTCCAAGGCGGCAAGATGCCGCGTCTACGGTATTGAACGCGGCAAGATGCCGCGTCTACCTTTTCAACGCCGCGATCTCCGCCTTTTACGCCTTCCGCACACGCCGTCGCACGGCCCAATCGACCACTCCCGGGAAGAATCGTCGCCCAAACAGAAGCAGGCGGCCCAGGAATGTCAGGCTGATTTCGCTTTTGTGTTGCTCAAGGGCATCCAAGGTCGCGTCTGCCACTTGCTCGGATGTCATGCCGCGCATGTGATCGAGCTTGAATCGGGCTTTCGCTTCGAGCATGTTGGTTGAGAAGTTGGTTTGCGTCAGGCCCGGATTGACGATGAGAAGCTCGATCCCGTCTTTGGCGATCTCGGCGCTAGCGCTTCGCTGAAGCCGTGGACGGCGAACTTGCTGGCCGAGTAATCCGGTCGACCCGGCAGTGCTGCTTTGCCGGCGACCGAAGAGATATTGACGATGGCAGGATGGGAACCCTGCTTAAGCAGCGGCAGGAAGACGCGCGTCGTCTCTGTCAGGCCAAAGAAATTCACTTCAAAGATCGAGCGCATCCGATCCGCGGTTGCATCCATGAAATGGCCGGTGGCGCCGATGCCCGCGTTATTGATGAGGATGTCCAGGCCGCCGAAATGACGCTGGGCGGCCTCGACCATGCGTTTGCGATCCTCAGCTCCGGTCACGTCGGCGGCGACGATCTCGAGGGTGCCTCCCTTGGTGCGAACGTCGTTGGCCAGTTGCTCCAGCAAAGGTAACGACCGAGCGGCGGCCAGGACCCGCGAGCCGCGCTTCGCTGCTTCCACCGCCAGCGCGCGCCCGATGCCCTGTGAGGCTCCCGTTATCAGAACCCTCATGCCCGCTAACAGCCGTCGCTGGCTCATAATGTCCCCCGCTCCGTAGGAAGTCCGAGCATGTCGTCCGTAGACCTTTGTTATTGTGCGCTCCATTTCGGGGAGCAGGCAAGCCAGTCATCTTAGGAAATGAAACTTGGATGAGAGAGTCTGTCGAATGTGCGGGGTGTAGGGCGAACAAATTTTGCTGTCGGGGCAATTGGTTGTCATTGCCGCGTTGACCTCGGCATGACATCACACGTTTGTCAGGCCGAGACTCCTCTGGTTTTTTTGCCTTCGCGCGGACAAGATGCCGACGTGCCGCGGCGACTTCCCTGTCGGGCACTCTTTTCTCTTGCCGTGCCGGGGCCCGGAACGCCCTGGCTCTGGTTTCCCTCAAAATGAGGATACGGGCAGATGCAAACGGTCGCACGGACCCTCTTTTTCGCCACGTTGGCGACGCTGACCTTCGGCTTGGTTGGCCCGTTACCCGTCAGCCCAGCGGCCGGACCCACGAGTCCCGCGCGTCCGCCACAGGTGGTGTATCTCGGGCATGATCTCCCCGATGAGGCGCTCATCGCGCTCGGCTCCGCCGTCGCTGCCGCCGACCCGCGCGCCACGCTCCTGCTCGATTCGGTGAAACTATCGCCGTATCTCAAGATTTGTCTGGAGGCCCTCGCGGCCGATCGGGTGGTGCCGATCGGCGGCTTTTCCGAGGGCGTGCCCGAAGTCGAAAAACGACTCGACGTGCAGCTCGCGGGAGCCATGCATTGGACGCGCGGCCCGCCGCTCGAACTATGGAAATCGCTCTTTCGCCAAGCCGACGACGTCGTCGTCTGTCCCGCCGAGCCGCGTTCGTTGCTCCTCCAAAGCGCCTGCCTGGCCGGGACACTCAAGGCGCCCCTGTTCGTCGTACATGGCCATCTCGGTGAGACCGCCCGCCTACAGGGACTGCTCGATGGCCGGGACACGCGCCGCGTTCATCTCGCCGGCGCTGCACGTAAGCTCGGCAGCGCTCTCGTCGGCTACGAGTGCATCAAGCTCGCCGACGAACAAGCGGTCGCCGCGGCACGGCTGCGGCTGTTAATCGCTACAGGCGATATTCAATCTGTTGTGGTAGCCAATCCAGCCGACACAGGCGAAGGCATGGGCCGCATGTCGGCTCTCGCCCCCTGGATCGCCGTGCAAAAGCGAGCACCGCTCCTGCTGACAGCCAAGGATGGCAAGAACGTCGACGAGGTCGTGCAACGGGCCCTGCGAAGTTCCGCAGTGCGCGCGGTCGATTATCTGATACTCGTCGGCAACCTCCAAGCGATCCCGGTGGTGCAGCGGCCGAATCCGATCCCGACCGATAAGGACACGGAAATCGAGATGGAGCCGTTGACGCCGACAGGAACGCAACCGTTTACCTTTGCGACCGGCCGGCTGTTTCACGACGAGATCGGCGGGGTGCCGTTGATGCTCGCCCGCCAACGCCTGCTCGCGGAGTCGCGCGGGCTGCGCAAGGCGGTCGTCGTCAGCAATCCGGGCAACAGTTTGCCGTTCCTCGAAACCTTTTCACGAAACACCGCCCAAGAGCTACGCAACGTCGGCTACGAGACCACGACGCGCTTCGGCAATGAGATCCGCGGCGCCGACGTGCGCAAGCTAATGACCGAGCATGATATTTTTCTCTGGGAAGGGCATCACAACACGCTCATCAAGGAATACGAGATGCCCACATGGTTGGAGCCGATGCCTTCGTCGCTGGTCTTTTTGCAAAGCTGCCTCGCTCTGAAAGATTACAAAGTACAACCCTTGCTCAGTCGCGGTGCCGTCGCTGTCGTCGGTTCATCGACGCGCACCTATTCGGGCTCGGGCGGCGCCTGTTCCCTGGCCTTCTTCAATGCGTTGCTTTATGAAGATCAGTCGCTCGGCGGCTCGCTGCGGCAGGCCAAGAATTTTCTGCTCGCCTACGCTTTGCTCAAGGAAAAACGCCTCGGCAAAGAGGCAACGCGCACCGGCGCCAACATGCGGGCCTCGTGGTCCTTCACCCTTTGGGGCGATCCGACTTTTCATATGCCCAGGCCCGACATGCCCGAATATACGCACCCGCCCGTCCGCCATGAAGTGGTGGGCAACACGATTGTGTTGACGCTGCCCGACGACAAACACGACCCGGTAAGTAACGATAAGTTTAAAGTCCAGATGCCGGCGAATGGCCGTCTCGCAGGCCTGGTGCGCAAGGAGAAAGAGGAAGACGGCCAACCGCTCGTGCCGTTCGTCTTCGCGGAGGTTTATCTACCCAAGGCGAAGAAGGGCCAAACACCCGTTTTGACGTGCAAGCTGCCGTCAACGCATTGGGTCTTCTGCTGGGACGAACGCCGCCGCACCGGCTATGTGCTGGCAACGCCGCGAGCCTCGGACAAGGACGAATTGCGGTTTCATGTCCGCTATCAGAGCGCCGAGATCGCGGTTCAAAAGAGGGAGACGGTGACGATTGGAAATTAAGTTTGTTTCGCCGCGAGCCGGTAGGCGAGCGCTGTTTGATAGCCCTATTTGAAAAAGCGCTATCAAACAGCGCTCGCCTACCGGCTCGCGGCTAAACGCAATACCGTTCGTCTAAGGGGTTTTCTTTTGCCCAATCCCTGGGTGGACCAGCCTTGCCATGCCAAAGCACTTTTGGCAAGAGTGGTCGTTTTAACCATGTTGATCGTCTTGGTGATTATTAAGATAAGTACATGTGAATAAAGAATTTACGCGCCAACCTTGGAAGCCAGGTTATTTGGCAAGGATGCACCCTTGCCAAATAAAAGATTGCCGTTGTCCACTAATTATAGGAAGAGCGAGGGGCCGGGTTAGACGAACGGTATTGCGCCTAAACGGCGCCGATTATGGAACGGTCTCCTGACCGTTCCATATCAAAGATTTTCTCATCGCCCCAACGCACGGAGATTCTCCATGTCTCGGACCCACCTCTGTTTCCTGACCGGCGGAGTGATTGCTCTTTTATCCTTGGGGATGATGGTGACTCGTTACTCCGTGGTGGGCGGCGAAATACCGGCAGGGCCGAATACGTGGAAAGTCATCATGACCGTCCAGGGCGCGGGGCCGTCGGACGCGAAAGTTCTCTGCGCCGCGCCGCTCGATTTTGGGCATCAGCACGTCTTGCGCGAGCAGTTCACCAGTAACCAGATGCACGCCCATCCGGCCCCGGATAAACAACCCGATCGCCGGCAGGTCTTATGGACCCGGCGCGGCGCCGGCAGCGATACTTTTAGAGTTCGGGCCGAATACACCGTCGCGCTCGACGTGATTCATCCCAGCTCCTCCATGGCCCGGCTGGAGCGTGGACTGACAGCCGCGCCGAAAATGGGTGAGTACCTCGACCCAAGCGCGGAAGGCGACGAAGCCGAGAAATTAGCGGCGAAAGCGACGGAGCTTACCGAGAGCGTCACCGAAAAGTCCGAGCAAGCCCGAGCGCTGTTCGATTTCGTCAGCCGGCAGATTCAGATGGAGCCGAGCCTCGACGGACCCGACACGAGCGCGGGCGAATGTCTCAAGAACGAGAGCGGCGACAGCGGCGCCAAGGCTCGCTTGCTCGTGTCGCTCTTTCGGCATTGCAATATCCCGGCACGGCTTGTCTCGGGCGTGGTCGTCGGCCGGAGCCAAAATCAGCGCGCCCACTACTGGGCCGAGGCATGGATCGGCCGCTGGATGCCGATGTGCCCGACTTACCACCACTACGGCCAAGTTCCGCCCACTTATCTGACTCTTACTTTCGGCGACCAGACCATCGTCAAAGGCCGCGGCGTCAAAAACCTTGATTACGGCATCCTGGTCGAACGCGCCACGCCGGCAGACCTGGGGCAGGCGAACCCGACGCCGTTGCGCGGCTTCTTCCTGGCGATTTCGCTGCATCACCTCCCGCCGACGGAACAGCGGCTCATCGAGTTTCTGCTGCTCTTGCCGGTTGCCGCCCTCATCATCTGCGTGTTTCGCAATCTGATCGGCATGAATAGCTTTGGCACCTTTGCACCAGCCCTCGTCGGCCTGGCCTTGCGTGAAATGCCGCTCGTCTCCGGTATGTCGCTGTTCTGTTCGATCCTCCTCATCGGCTGGGTGCTGCGCCGCGTTTTGGATCGATTCCATCTTCTACAGGTGCCGCGCATCGCTTTGATGCTAAGCCTCATCGTCGTCGTGATGATCGTCGCCATCACGGTAGCACACGCCCAAGGAATCTCCGTCACGCGCTATTTTTCGCTCTTTCCCATGATCATTCTCACCGGCATGATCGAGCGGTTTTGGACCCTCGAAACCGAAGACAGCACGTCCGCCTCGTTCCGGACCTTGCTCTGCACCATGTTCATCTCGGGCACGATTGCCCTGGCGCTGGGCGCCACCAGAGTCGCCGGGTTACTCTTCGATTACCCCGAGATCCTTGGCCTGATGATGGCTTTACAACTCCTGATCGGACGCTATACCGGGTTCCGCCTGAGCGAGCTGTTCCGCTTCCGCGATTTCATGGCCGCGCAAACGACTGCCGTAGCCGGGAATGCGTAACGCGGAATCACATGTTCGTTTAGCCGCGAGCCGGTAGGCGAGCGCTGTGGGATAGCGCTATTTGAAAAAGCGCTATCCCACAGCGCTCGCCTACCGGCTCGCGGCTAAACGTTTCCGAGAAAATAAGTCAGGAGATTGCGCCGATGTTCTGGATCTTCACCGCGGCCCGCCGGCTGCGCGAGCTTGGCATCCTGGGAATGAATCGCCGCAATGCCACCTGCATTCTCGATCACAATCCACGAGCCAAGTACCCGATCGTCGACGACAAGCTGCGCATGCACGCTCTCTGCCGAGAGATCAAAGTACCGACGCCCGCCATTTACGCGGAAGTCGCCAGCTATGGCACGTTGCGCCGCCTGCCCGAGTTGCTGGGTAAGCACGACGACTTCGTCGTGAAGCCGAATCGCGGCTCCGCCGGTCGCGGCGTGCTGGTGGTTTTGGGCCGAGAAGGGAAGCACTATGTACGCCATAACGGGGAGAAATTGTCGCTCGACGCGCTCAAGCAGCATATGTCTGATATTCTCTCTGGTATGTATTCGCTAGGCGGCCAGACCGATACGGTGATGATCCAGCAACGAATTCGCCTGCATCCGACGTTCGAGTCGATCAGTTACAAGGGCATTCCCGATGTGCGCGTCATCGTCTATCGCAACGAGCCGGCGATGGCGATGCTGCGTCTGCCGACCAAGCAATCCAATGGCCGCGCCAACCTCCATCAAGGAGGCATCGGCACCGGCATCGACCTAGAGACCGGCATCACCCATCACGCGGTGCAGAGCAATCGCGCCGTTGAGAAACATCCCGATACCGGTCTGCCCGTCGTCGGTATGAAGGTGCCCCACTGGAACGAAATTCTCGAAATGTCGCGTCAGGTCGCCAAGGCGGTGGGCCTGGGCTACATCGGCATCGACATCGTCGTGGACGTCGATCAGGGGCCGATGCTTTTGGAAGCGAACGCCCGCCCCGGCCTCGCTATTCAGATCGCCAACGGTCGCGGTCTCGTTCCACGTCTCGAGGAGATCGATCAGCAGCTCGACGATCGGCCACGGATTCTGCCGATGAAAGACTATCGCAGACCGTATCGAGTTCCGCAGCTCGAGCGCTGGAGCGCGTGAAATACGCTCACTCGCCCACCACATCGTCCAAGCGCGACACGGCCACCATGTCACCTGCGCACCAACAAGAGCCGCTTGCGATTGCGTTTGATTCCCGTGGCTCGCGATTCCACGACATACAGCTCGCGCGTCGTATCGGTGTCGCGCAGGTCGTGAAGATCGACGTTTTTCAATTCCAGGTAATGATCGTCGACGTGCAGTAGCGTGCCTAGGCAGACGTATTGGCTGCGCATGTCGATCACGACGCGTTCGCCGATCATTTCTTCGATCATGGCCGCATTCCTTGTTCTCTTTGAGTCCGTCTTCTCTCTCGGGAAGAGAGGGCTTAAACATTCCCACCTCGAAGGGTTCCCGTCGCCACGCTTCCTGCTATTTTAAGCAGAGAGTCCGCGCGAGTCGTAAAACTCCTGCCACGAATGGCCCATCTTCACTGTTTTTTGGGATCGCGGAGCCCGCACCTAAGCCGATCGAGGTCCGCGATGTCGCGTCTGTCGGAACAAATGGTCACCCAGGCCGACGAGTTGGCCGCCTGCTGCGAGTATCTCGCCTCCTGCAAACAGATAGGCTTCGACACCGAATTTGTCGGCGAAGACACTTACCATCCGATTCTGTGCCTCATTCAGGTGGCGACGCCGGACCGCTTGATCCTCATCGATCCGTTGACCGTGGGCTCTCTCGATGCCTTTTGGCAACTCATAGTCGATCCCGGCCGGGTCGTCGTCGTTCATGCCGGCCGGGAGGAAACAAGGCTCTGCCGACAGGCGACCGGCCGGGTTCCGGGAAACCTGTTCGACTGCCAGCTTGCCGCCGGGCTGATCGGCCTGGTCTATCCTCTCAGTCATGGGGCACTCATCAATCAGCTCTTGCATATTCAGGTCGCCAAAGGCGAAACGCTGACGGAATGGCGCCGGCGTCCGCTGACAGCAGCCCAGATCGGCTACGCCTATGACGATGTGCGCTATCTCCTTTCTCTCTATCAAATAATTAACTCGCGCCTGCAAAAGCTGAATCGCCTAGAGTGGGCTCGCGAGGAATTCACCTGGCTGGCCAATGTCGCGGCCCCGGAAGATCCTATCGGCGAGCGTTGGCGCAAACTGCGCGGCATCGGCTCGCTTGATCGCCGCCGCCTGGCTGTGGTACGTGCCTTGTTCATCTGGCGCGAAGACGCCGCCGCACGCACGAATCGCCCGGCGCAGCATCATCCGCGATGATCTGATCGTTGAGATCGCAAGGCGCAATCCAACTACGGAGCGCGACCTGGAAGTCGTGCGCGGCCTACCGCATCGCGACCTGCAGTCGATTGTCCGTACGGTGGCTGAAGCGAAATCTCTTCCTCTTGACCAATGCCCCGCTCAAGCCGACCGCGACCAGGATCCACCACAGACCGCATACGTGACAAGTATCTTGACTGCCGTCCTTGGAGATCTCTGCACACGCCAACAGCTCGCCGCCAATCTTGTGGCCAGCACGACGGATATACGTCTCTTGATCCGCGCTCGTATGGCCGGGGAACCATTGCCAGAAGAATCGGGCCTGACCCATGGTTGGCGGCGCCGAACAGATCCTGCCCGACCTCCTGGCGATTCTGGACGGCAAGCAATCGGTGCGCATCCAGAATCTCCGATCGTCAACGCCCCTGGAATATAAGGATCAGTCCTCGCCTGTTGCTATACCCTCTCCTCCGAGTGACGCGCCATGAACGAAAGTGTTCTCTCCGAGCAAACCCACGCCTTTGTGCGCGAGCAGGCCTGGCAAGCCGCCGTGTTGCCCTTCGGAGCGACCGAGCCGCATAATCTCCATATGCCCTATGGCACGGATGTATTCCAGGTGGAGGTTTTGGGCCGGTGCGCCTGCCAGCAAGCCTACGACGCCGGCGCCCGCGTCGTCCTACTGCCGACGGTCCCATTCGGCGTCAACACCAATCATCTCAAGGTGCCTGGAGGTTTGGCATGTAGTGTCAATCCCACGACACTACTGGCGATCCTGACCGATCTTGTCGAATCACTGGAATGTCAAGGCGTGCGGAAACTCCTGCTGCTTAATGGCCACGGCGCCAATGAATTGAAGCCTCTCATCCGCCAGCTCCATCATAAGACCAGTGTGTTCATTTGCCTGTGTGATTGGTTCCGAATGGCAGCCGACCTCACCAAGGGGATCTTCGAGCGCCCCGGCGAACATGCGGATGAGGTGGAGACGAGTCTTGGCTTGGCCTATTTCTCCGACCTGGTATACCCAAAGCTGGCCGACGTCGGAGCGGTGACCCCGACGAAGCTCGACGCTGTCAATCGCGGCTGGATTAGCATCACCCGGCCTTGGCATTTGGCCACGACGAATACGGGCGTCGGCGATCCCACATTAGCGAGCGCGGAGAAGGGTCGCAAGTTGATGGACGCGATGACGGAGCGGCTCGGCTCGTTCTTGATAGAGCTCGCCAATACGCCGATGGATGAGAAGTTCCCTTATTGAGGTTCGCGACTGTTAGCCGATCTTACCAACTTGGACTCGTTTCGCGACAACGCGATGCGGCAGACGCGTGCCGCAATCGTCACAATCCGCACATTCTGAATCTTTGAAATGATTGCCCAAACTTCTCATCTTTCCCAATCTTTCCAAACTGCATTTCGGCTATATATTGCATTTCGGCTATGTATCAGGTGGCGTTGCTTTCTGGCTTAGGTCGCGCAATGGATTCGCCGCATTAGTGGAGTCTCTTAATGTCTGTTTTCTCTCCTAAAGGTAAACTCTCACGCTCGTCCTTACAACAGCAGCCGAATAAGGCGCGGCGCCGCTGGTTGTTGCCGCGCCTCGAACGACTAGAAGACCGCACGTTGCTTTCAACGCTAGATATTACAGGGGGAGCGTTAACTTTTGTGGGCTCGTCCGTTACTTCCGACGCATTAAGCGTCAGCAATGCCGGCACTAACTACGTGATCTCCGATACTGCGGAGGCGATAACTCTCACGGCCGGTGCATTAGCTGCGGGCTGGACGGGAAGTGGGACGAACTCCGTAACCGGGCCAGTCTTAAACGTTCCGACTGGTAACTTCTCAATCAATTTTTCGGTTGCCAACAGTTTGCTCAACGTACTCAGTACGCCGGTAGCGACCCCGCTCAACGTTCAGATATCCTCTCCGGGTACGCCGACGGTTAACGTGGGAAATGCTAGGAGCGTCCAAGGTATACAGGGTGAGTTGAACCTGTCTAATCTAGGTGGGTCTGATAAGATCGTGATTGACGATTCGGCCGATGCAACGAGCCGGACCGCAACCCTAAGTGTTGCCTCGGGCGTCGCTTCGCTGAGCGGTTTGGCGCCTGCAAGCATCACCTACGTTGACACGCAAACGAATACGATTACCATCAACGGCGGTACAGCCGGTAACACATTCAACGTGCAATCAACGGGGGCTGCCAATACTACTATCAATAGCGGCGCAGGTAACGATGTCATCAACATCGGCAGCGCCGCCAATTCTTTGAGCACGATCACTGCCGGCATCCTGACGGTTAATGGTCAAGCCAATCTTGCCACAAAGTCCACGGCCGCCGCCGGAACACAGGTTGCGGCCTCCGTCACTGTGGGCGATACGCTGAACATTCTCGATCAGGGAAGTACGGCTAACAACACCTACGGAATCGCAAGCAATAAAGTAACCCTTAACGGCAATACACTCGTCACTTTCACAACTATCGAAACCCTCGTTCTCAACTCCAGTACGGGCAACGATCCCATCACAGTCAGCGCAGCGCCTACAGGCGTCGATCACCTAATACTCAATGGCAACAGCACATCGACTACGTCCGATACGGTCAAAATCCAGGCTACTGCGTCTGGCAGCGTGGTCGAGGCCAATGGCGGCGCCGGCAACGACGTTTTCACGGTCACCGGTGCCGCAAACAACCTAGACAATATCGGGGGCGTAATCAGCATCCAAGGTGGTTCGCACCTTAATTTAACCTCCGTCGCCTGTTCCGGCACGCAGGTGGCTACGTCGGAGGTTGTCGGTGACACGCTTACCGTCTCCGATGCCTCGGAATCGGGTAGTTTCACGTATGGTATCGGCGCAAATCTGGTCTCGACCGGGGGCGTGGGCGGAATCGCCTATTCCTCCATTCAGACCCTGGTCCTGGACACTTCGACAGGAAACGACACGGTAAGCGACGGCACTACTACTTTGCCGACTGGTAACGGTACTGGATCTAATCCAGCGGGCGGCGCATCGTCGGCTGCCCATGTAGTCGTCAATGCGAACAGCAAGGCAACGACGTCAGATACAGTAAATGTCCGCGCCACTGCAGCCGCAAGCGCCACGGAGATAAACACCGGAACTGGAAACGACATCGTCAATATTGGCAAGGATCCAACGTCGTCCGCAAACTCCCTGGCACTACTTGCGGGTGTAGTCAGCGTCAATGGCGGCGCCAACGCAACCACGACTGCTACTGCTGCCGCGGGGACGCAGGTGGCGACGACTGTTTTGGTTGGCAACACGCTAAACATTGATGACCAGGGAGATGCGGGCAACCAGGCCTATGGGATTGGCAACGCGCTGCTCGTTCGCAGCGGCGTGGCCGGCATAGCCTACAACTCCATTCAGACTCTGAATCTCAATACGTCAACTGATACCGACGTTGTCGAAGACGGACCTAACACATTACCGGCGATTGCCAATCCCGCGCCTGTGAACCTCAGTGGCGGCGCGGCTGGACCGGATCATGTGGTCATCAACGGCAATAGCAGCGCGACCACGGTGGATACAATAAACGTCCGTCAAACAGGCGCGGCCACAGCGCAATCCAGCTTTGCCACCGAAATAAATGCGGGCGCCGGCAACGACGTCGTCAATTTGGGAAATGAAGCCAACTCCCTATCTGGTCTGTTAAGTATCGTCAGTATCAATGGCGGCACCGACACCGCCGCGACAACCACTGCCAATGCCGGAACTCCTGTCGCCACAACGGTGACCGTTGGCAACACCGTAAATCTCAATGACCAGGGTGATTCAGGTAATTTCTCCTACGGCATTGGCACCGCCTTACTGACGCGGACCGGAGCGGCGGCTATCGGCTACACCAACGTCCAAACACTCGTTCTTAACTCATCGGCAGGCAATGATATTGTGCAGGACGGGGCGGCAACATTGCCGACGTCGACGCCAGCACCGGTAAATCTCAATGGCGGGCCGTCCGCGGCGGCTCATGTCATTATTAATGGCAACAGCATTGGCGGAGCCTCGGCCACGGTTGACACGATCAACCTTGTGACATCCGCCGCAACAACAGCGACCGAAGCCAACGGCGGCAGCGGCAACGACATATTCAATGTCACATCGTCGCCGGGCCTCGGCACCGCCATTGACGGTGGCTTAGCCGCGCCGGCGCTCGGACACACGCTGAACTTTGACGCGGCCAATGGGTCCGTCACCTATGGCGTTGGCACAATTCAGGGCGGCACCAATCAGGTGTTTGCTTATGCCAAGGTTGGGACACTTGCCGTGCCAATCAACTCGAATGGCACAGCCTTCATTGCTGGGACCGCCGGCAACGACAGTCTGGCCATCTCCAAAGGCGGCGGAACGCCAGAGTTCACCCTCAACGGCTCCAACGCAATCAGTCTCGTACCCTACACCTCAGTCACCTTTAATGGCAACGGCGGCACCGATAATGCGACCGTCGATTACTCTGGGGGCGCGCTGCCTTTCAACATCGACGTCGATGATACGGGCGATACCAACGCCGAACTCGCGGTCAAAGGCGACGGCGCCACAACGACTGCCGATTATATGCCGAGTGGCACTACGACCGGAAGCGGCACGATCGATATCGACAGCACCCAAACAATCACCTTCAGCGGCATGGTCCCCCTTGACCTAAGCGGCATGGCCACCGCGACAGTCACGTCTCCGAACGCAAATGACATAATAGCCATCAACAGCGGCTTCGACTTCGCAACCGGCACCATCCCAGCTTTGCAGATTTCTGGGACGAGCGGCGGCGTTGCCTTCGAGACCGTGGCGGCCTTTGCCAATGCGAAGCTGGTTGTCGATGCCAGTGCCGTCGCCGGAAACGATATTGTCAATGTAAACAGCGCCAACAATGCACATGGCAATACCAACATTAGCATCCTGACCGGAACCGGTACCGACGCCATCAACTTGGACGGTTCGATAGTCGCCGCCGGCAACGTGACACTGCAAAGCGGGCAAGATGTGACAATCAACGCTGGTAGCATTAGCGGTGGCGGTACAGTTGCATTGACCGCCACCAATGGGGCCATCATAGAGGCCGGCACAGGCTCGCTTGCCGCGCCAAATCTCGCGCTGCAAGCCGCCACGGGAATTGGCGAAGTAGGCGCGATACAGGTTATTGGCCCGACCAATGTCGCGTTCACAAATGCTACTTCGAACAACGTTCAGATCAACACAAGTGGGTCCGAGACTATCACCGCGGTAGGCGGCATTGCCACCTCCATGAACAACGCGCCAGGCGGAACCGTTAGCCTGACGACAAGCAACTCAACTGATGACATACTTGTCAACGGTGATCTCGCAACCAATACCGGTAAAATCGCCCTTTCAGCCGGTCGCAACGTCATATTTAATGGTGCCAATATTTCGACCACTGGTGACATTACTCTGACAGGCGGCGCAATTACGGAGAACTCCCCGACAGGCACCGTGACGGCCTCCAACCTTGCGCTGTCGGCCGTCAACGGCATCGGCACAATGGCCCTTCCCTTGAGGACCAGTGGGGGCCATCTCGTAGCCGTGACGACTGCATCCAACCAGGATGCTGGTATTTTCATAAATAACACGGGTGACCTGACCATTGGCTATACGGGGGAGCCATTCCAGGGCGTATTGGTTCAAAACAACAATGGCGCAATTCTAATCATCAATGACGGCAACGTGAACATTACCAATACGGGCGACATTGTTCAGACGGCGTCGGGGTCGTTGACAATCATGACCACCTCCGGTGACATCGACGTCGGAGGCAACCAGTCCGTTAATGCGATCAACATCGGCGGCGACACCAACACCGCAACACTTCAGGCAGCAGGCAATTTGGTGATCGGTGCCAATGGCACAGGCGCAAACGTTGAAGGTGGCGGCCCCGTCGCTCTGATAGCTGGTGGAAACATCACTGTCGACAACGGCTCCATCGTTCAGGGCTTCGGCAGTGGCAACGGAGTAACAGCGACAGCGGGCGGCAATATCACGGTGCAGGGTACGACCATCGCCGCGCGCAGATTATTACTACCACCGGCGGAGGCGACATCGATCTGACCACCGGGCCCGGCGGCGTTTTTACGCTCGACTCAGGCGCCAATGGCCTAATTACCTCCGACGACGGCTTTGTCACCATCAGCGCCGATGCAATGACGCTCAACGATCCGATTACGAGCTTCCGGACTGGCGGCAGCATCGTGACTCTTCAACAGGCTAGCGCCACGACCCGCAAGATAGATCTGGGTACGAATCCTAGCACTGGCAATTTGGGTCTTTCGCAACGCGATCTGAATGAGATCACGACAAACATTTTGCGTATTGGCCGCACGGACAATGCCGGCAACATTATGATCACGTCTTTGATCACGCAGCCGATGTCTGTGAGCGGCGCTCTCTCATTGCTTACCGGTGGTGCGATAGAAAACGACAACTCCGGCACAGGCATTGGCATCGTTGGAAAGAATCTCGCCCTACAAGCCGTCAACGGCATCGGCGCTAGTGGTCAATTCCCAAACCTGAATCTACAGGTCACCCAGATCGCGGCGCTAAACACCACTTCTGGAGCCATTCAACTCGCTAATTCCGGATTCACGACGGTCGGTACTGTCGATGGTGTCGTTGGCATATCGAACACCAATGGCTCCCTGACTTTGTCAGGATCGCCGATCAATCTCGAAGCGAACGTCACTACCGGAACCACGCAGGCCTATATGGGACCTGTCATGTCACATGCAAGTCCGGTTACGCTGACATCGACCGGAAATCAAGCTCTCACATTTAGCGATATGATTAATCCGGGCGGAAACGGCATCATAGGTCAGATCAATTTGGCAACAACCGACTTGATCTCTTTGACACCAGCAAATACGTATGCCGTGGACATCGATACGACGCAGCCCACCGCAACCGACCTGCTCAATATTACAGGCACCGGGAGCGGCATCGATTTGGGCGGGGCAAAACTCGGTCTCAATGTAATCAACTCCACTCCCGGCGACGTTTACACGATTCTGACAAGCCCCGGCGGAATCACAGGCACATTCGCCGGGTTGCCAGATGGAGCGATTGTAACCGCCGGCGGGCAAAGCTTCCTGATTCACTACACTCAGACGACCGTTACTCTGACGGCCGGGAAGGCGCCCGCGTTTACAAGTCTGGCAACGACTACTTTCCAGGTCGGCAATTCAGGAACGTTTTCCGTAACGGCGACCGGCGTTCCGGCACCTACCCTCACCGAGTCGGGAACGCTCCCCGCCGGTGTGACGTTCGTAGCGGCGACAGGTGTTCTGAGTGGCACTCCGGCGATTGGAGCCGGTGGCAGCTACCCCATCACTTTCACTGCCAGCAACGGCATAACGCCAGACGCGTCGCAACCGTTTACGCTTGTCGTCAACGAAGCACCCACGATCACGAGCGCAAACACAACATCTTTCACGGAAGGCAATTCCGGCAAATTCACAATTACCACAGCCCACGACTTCCCCGCCGCCATCCTCAAGGAGTCCGGCGCCTTACCATCCGGCGTTACATTCGTCGACAACGGCAACGGCACTGCTACTCTCGCAGGCGCCTCCGCCGCTGGTTCGGCAAATACTTATGCGCTGACAATTACCGCCGGCAATGGTGTTTCTCCAGATAGTGTCCAGAACTTCACACTGACAGTGAACCCCCCTGTGTCCCTGACCGCGCCACCGTTCCCGCAGGATACGGTAGGTGTGGCTTATAGCCAAGCAATTAGCGCGACCGGCGGTACAGGCGCTCATGTTTTGACATACACAGTGACGGGCACTATTACCGCTGGCCTGAGCATCGATCCGCCGTCGCCCGCCGCCGATTCCCTCACCATTAGTGGCACACCCACCAACGCCGGTAGTTTTACGATCAACGTGTCCGCGACAGACAGTCTGAACGCACCGCCGGCAACTCAGGCTTACACGGTAGTCGTAAATCCCGTCCCCACCTTGAGCCCCACGATACTGTTGACCGGTCAGGTAAATAGTCCGTATCAACAGCTTATTCAGGTCAATGGAGGAACCGCTCCCTACCGATCTCTCACAGTCTCGGCGTTTAGTTCTCAGTCGACAGATTTCCCAGAGCCGACAGAAAATCTCACCAACGGTACCGTTTCGGTCAGCGGAACGCCGACAATCGGTGGGACGATAACGTTTACCGTCAATGTCACGGATGCTTTCGGCGCCACCGTGTCTCACAAATACACACTGGTGATCAACCAAGCGCCGACGATTACTAGCTCTTCTTCGACGGCTTTTCAAGTTGGCGCCGCTGGTACTTTCGCAATCAAAACCGGGCCAGCGTTTCCGAGAACGGTGACGCTAAGTGAAACAGGTGCGCTGCCCACCGGCGTGACATTTACGGATAACGGCGATGGGACAGCCACATTGGCAGGCACGCCAGGCATTACGGCGGGTGGTACGTTTCCAATTACCATCACTGCCAGCAACGGAATCAGACCGGACGCCTCTCAATCTTTCACACTCACCGTCAGTCCGGCATCGACTTCGACGCAATTGGCCGCGCCCGTCGTCAGTGTCCAAAATGGTAGCCGTACCGTGGCGCTGTCGGCGATGGTTACCAGTCTAGCCGGCGTTGTATCACAAGGCTCTGTGACTTTCACATTGGTCTCGTCTAACAACGGCCTCATTGGGTCGCCTGTGAGCGTTTCCGTTGTCAATGGCGCCGCGACCGGGTCGATCCGGGTTCCCTTGTTTGTCCCACCCGGAGCATACAAGGTCGTGGCGGCATACTCGGATGGTGCCAACTTGAGTCCAAGCGCCATCGGTGCATCTGTTACATTCAGCGCAAGTCAACCGCAGATCTTCGCGGTTGGAGCCGGCGCCGGCGGCTTACCTATCGTTCGTGTCTACGATACTGCTACAGGAAACGTCCTATTTTCAGCGGACGTTTTCGAGCAATTTTCAGGCGGTGTCCGTGTCGCTACAGGTGTATTTGATGGTCAAAATGTGGTCATAGCTGGAGCCGGACCGGGCGGCCTGCCGCTGATTCGCGTGCTCTCAGGCGACACGGGGAAGCTCCTGTTCTCGTTGCTCGCCTTTGATTCTGGATTCGCCGGAGGAGTCTACGTCGCCGCGGGCGACCTTAAGGGAGATGGCAGCCTGGCGATCGTCGCGGGCGCGGATGGCATATCCTACGGCTCGCCTGTTGTCAGCGTCCATGACGTGTTCGGCAATTTCCTTGCTCCCTACATCACTGCTTTCGACCCGACCTTTAGAGGTGGAGTCCGCGTAGCCGTTGCCGACCTCACGGGCACGGGCAAGGATGATATTGTTGCCGCCCAAGGCCCTGGAGGCCCCTCACTCGTACAGATCATCAACGGCCAAACGTTTGCCAAGGTGCCACAAACATTCTCGGCATTCCCTACTGGCTTCCAGGGCGGCGTCTTCGTCGCCGCGGGCCGGCTTGATAACAGTGGCTTGGATCGCCTTGTTTTTGGCTCGGGGCCAGGGCCGAACCCGACGATTCGCGTCGAAGATGCCACCGGACAATTGATCTCCAATAATTCCACTGTCTATCCAGGTTACACCGGAGCGGTGCCCGTAGCTGTGGTCAGCGGACTTGGCCAGAGTTTGGACATTGTTCTGGCGAGCTCAGGTGTAAATGGGCCGGATTCCGTCACAGCGTTCGATTCGTTCTTGAATCCTTTGTCGAAGTCGTTTCCAACATTTACAGGCTTCACCGGAGACTCTTTTGTCGCGTAAACCAGCGCGTGCGGAGCCCTTCCTAACCTACCCAATGTTCCGCGCGGAACATTGCGTGCCGACCGTCGCGCCAAAACTCAAACATGCTTGGCGCGACGGTCACGTGTCATAAGTGATTGTCAGTATTGGTCTTGCGCTGCGACACAGGGCGTCGCGCCAAAAGTTGCTTTGGGCACCCCCTTGGCACGACGCTTGGTTTATCGGGGGCGTTCAGTGATCGGTCCGAATAATCCGAACACGGTCATTGACGAAGATGGTCTCGCCGGTGCTCGGCATGGCTGAGTTGGGATCGCTCGGCCCAATCAAAAAGAGGTGCGTGGGCGTCCTTCCGGAAAAGCGTTGCTTCGCTTTGGTCGTGAAGTGGTGCATATGCCAGCCGTCGCTGGCCACGCCAGCTACCGCCGGCAAATACGACCCTGCCGTGTTATAGCTGGCCGATACCAGAGCATGTCGAACATCAAGGTGTTGACCCGCCCACTGCAGAGCTTGCCATTCCTCCCGATCGACGGCAGGCCGCCAGGTAGTTTGTTGGAATCCATGATGATGCCGCGCCAGGGCCAACGGCACGAGAATTATGAACAAAACCACCTGGAGGACTGTCGAATGGCGCAGGCCCGGCGCAAGCTTCCCGCCAGGCCATCGCCATCGGAATGGCCGCCAAGGGAGTAACCCAATAGACGACGCGCTCAGGGTACAGCAAAAACGATAAGGGTAGAAACCAAAACTTGGAGTTGACAAGTAATACGCACAATAGCAGCGCGACGATGGCGAGCGCAATCAAAGACCGCAACCGCCGGCGCCAGATTAGCAACGCGGCAGCAGCGAAGATGCCAGGCCACACTCCTGCGCTTCCGGCCGTGGATACTAAATTGGTCGGCGTCGTCAGCAACAAACCCCAACCTTCACCAGCTGGAGCATAACCTGCCTGCCAGGCGCGGGTCCAAGCGAGATCGTTCGCGCCGACCTCGGTGCGGCCTACAAGTATGTACGCCAATAGTACAATAACGGCGACCGTTCCCCCACTGACAAGCGGCTTCCACGCCAACCACCAAGGTGCTGAGCGGGAGCTGGCTAACCCGGCAACCAGTGCCACGGGGCCGATCGCATAGAGCCAAACCGCGGCACCGACGCCGTGAATCAACGGCAACCCGGCCACGACCAATCCTAACGGCAGGCCCGCGCGAAAGGTGGGCGATCGTAAGATATCAATCAACAAGCGCACCGCGAGCAAACCCAAGGCGACGCTGGCAATCGTCGGCACGCCGCCCCAGCCGACGGTCTCCTGAGCGTTGCGCGAGGTCCATACAGCGAAGACTGCCAGTGATGCGGCCGTCGTCGGACGTGCCCACAGTCGCAACAACAGATAGCAGGCCAAGACGAAACCCGAGAAAGCAAATTGTTCCGCTCCTAACATCGCCGCGGGCACAGTCGCCCCACATCGAATGGCGACGGCGGCCAGTGTTGGCAAGCCAAGATTGATCGTCGAGAAAGCAACCTCCGGCGCGAACGGAGCATACGTCCGCGGCACGCCCTGATTGACTGCTATCAGCCGAGCCCCCGTGGCATGCATCGAGGCGTCCATCCCCGGCGGCACATAGTTCGCCAGGAGGAGCGACCCAAAGGCTCCGCACCCAATCAGTAACAAACCCACGGCCCACCGATGTCCGCCATGTACCCCAATCGGCGGCCCTTGCCTAAAGCGCCAAACTGCCAGAGCCGCCAGGATTGCCAGCGCAATGGCGACATCCAACCCATGCGAAAAGCCAAATAGATACAACGCCGCCGGCCAATATGCGAGACCCAGCAAAACGCATCCCGGAAATCCGAGCCGACGATCACCCAATAGCCAAAGAAGCGCATAACCCGGAACGAAAGCCCAACTCCAAACCAGGAGAGTCGCCCATAGATTCTGCCCGAGGACATCGAATGTAACCAAATCGCGTAACCTTCCCATTTTCGGAATGAGCGCAAGCTCAGCCGACGCGCCCTCAATCAGCGCCCATTGCTTAGCAAAATACGCTTGGGGGGACTAGGCCGTTTTGTCTGAAGCTGCGGCATTCCGAAGTTGGCGATTGGCCGCCACAGTCCCGGCGAGCGTCGCGGCGTCAGCCCGATGTGGCATCAGATCGACGAACGCTTGCACGCCGCGACGCTCGCCAAATTGATTGATACCAAACGAAATGATTAGCGGCGGCCGGGGTCGAACCGGCGACACGCGGCTTATGAAACGAGCCTCGTAGCAAACAATGCTACGACGGAAGTGCCTGTCCAGCTTTAACTTGTGCAATCCTACCATACCCGAAATGCTCTTGCAAGTGCTTACTAACACTAATCAACCTAGTCTGTTGATGGGTAGAGAGTTTGCCGATTTTGGCAAAATGTTACAGAGTAGGATTTGCCGAAAAGTCTGTAGTTACAGACTTTTGAGAAGTGCTTCAATTATCGCCCGCGAAGATGTTCGGGAAGTCGCTCAAGATGGAGTTCCTTTCCGTTGGTTGCTGTTCCGTCTCTTCACTCACCAACGGACGATCGACCGGCCCGCTAGGCATGTTGCAACCCGCCCACGTCGAAAGAGCGAGTGACAAAACGCAATCATCATGCTTGCCGCTGCGCCACTCCCCAAACGTCTCGTTTGCCGCTGCCGTAATGCGTACCGTGAACGATTGCAGTTCCTTGATAAGCACGTCTATGAGCCGCAACTTGCGATCGTAGAAGAGCCGACGCGATTGAAGCAAGCATTGAGCCGACGAGATGAGATCCTTTTTCGGGACGTGAAATCCTCCCCTACCGTCGCTTGTGACCTTGCTGCCCGCCGTAATGGTAATCGGCACAATGCGACAGGGTATGTCCGCCGCTAGGAACATATCCACTACGGCCCTTCCTACCCCCGTTGTTGATCGCGTTTTGAAGTGAGGCCATTTTCGCGGCTTGAGATGAGGCCAACAGGAGTTGCCCAGCGAAGCGGGATGAGCGTGGCGAGGTTCTTTCCTTGGCGCGGTTACTTGGCGGACGGCTCTTCGGGGGCGCGATGAACACGATAGGATTTGCCCTTCAGCTTCACGATGGTGGCGCCGTCCACGACGCGATCCAACAACGCCATCGCCAGGGGAGCATCGCCCAGATAGTCGGCCCAGGACTCGAAGTCGATGTTGGTCACCAGCGCCGTGCTGACCCGTTGGCTCCGCGCGTCGATGATCTTGTACCACAAGCTGGCGGCCTGCGGACACAGGCTGCGTTCAATGCGGTCCAGACCAAATTCGTCGATGATTAACAACTCGAAGCGGGCATAGAAGCGTACACGGTCGTGGATCGTTTGGTCGGCCAAGGCCGCAGTCAGATCTTCCAGGAGAGCACCGCTGGTCGTGTAAAAGACGCGATAGCCCTGCACGCAAGCGGCCTGACCGATGTTCTGAATCAGCCGACTTTTTCCCAAGCCGGATTGGCCGACGAACACCAGGTTCTGACAGCGGCGGACGAAGTCACAGCCAACCAAGGTTTCAAGTTGCGTCCGTGGGAGCGACGGGTTGAAGCTCCAATCGAAGTCGCTCAGTGGTTTCAGTTCGCGGAAGTGGGCATCCTTGATGCGTCGTTCGATGCTACGTTGGCGACGCAAGCCCGCCTGGTCGGTGAGCAAACGGTACAGGAACTCCAGATGCGAGCGGCCGCTTTGCTCGGCGTCGAGTACGACGGCATCGAGCTGTTCGGCAGTCATGGGGACGCGCAGCGTGGCGAAGTCGGCGAGGATCTGCTCACGCAGAGGTGGCGTCGGTGTTGGTTTCGCTGAACGGTTTTTCTTGGGACGAGGCGTCATTGGCGGCTTCCTCAGGCAAGAGCAAATGCTGATAGTCGCTGGTTGGCCGTGGACCGACCGCGTCGGCACGCAACAACGGGTCCAGCGTGTCACGATGCAGATCGGCCAGTTCCTCCAGGAGCGGCTTGGGCTTGGCGGTCGCGGCAAGGATGCGTCGGATTGCCGCCAAGGAGTAGGCGCCGAAGCGGACGGCACGCTCGAAGGCGGCCTGTACATCTTTGCGTTGGTAGTGGGCTACCACTGCCAACAGTTGCTGGGCCTGTAGTTTGCCCTGGACTTGCTTGGCGAGCAAGCCGTCGAGGAACTGTACGGCCACCGGCCCCAGTTCCGTGAAGCGTTGCCGTAACAGCAGTTCACGCTGGCCGTGGTCGTCGGCGGGATGATGGGTCTTGTTGGTCTGGCGAACGCCCGTGTGGGAGCTGGCCACGAGAAGGTGGCGTGCGATCTCCTCCAGACCGATCGAGTAGATGACGACTTCACTCTCGGTGACGCGTACAGGTAGCACCTGGCCGATGTACGTCCACGGCACGGAGTACAGGTTGAGCCGATGGGTGACGTAGCCCTCGACGCTCACGTGGCGATAGATGACCTGGGCGGTGTCGAAGTCACAGGTCGGCAGCGTCAGCAAGTGTGGTTGTTCGTGTTGGTGACGCTGGAGTGGCGTCTCCTTGAAGTCGCGTAGGACACGGATGTCGGCGACGTTGTGCAGCCACCAGGTGGTCACCTCGTTGAGATGCTCGAGGGTGTCGAAGGTGCGACCATTGAGCAAACTGCTTTCGACGTGGAACATCTTTCGCTCGACTTTACCCTTGGTTTGCGGTCGGCGCACGCGGCAGGCTTGTGGCCGGAAGCCGTAATGCGTGGCGAAGGCCAGGAACTTGGGGTTGTAGATAACGCCATCGGCGTCATGACGCAGCACCACGGCTTTGAAGTTGTCATACAGGCAGACCCGCGCGACGCCGCCAAGATGGTGGAAGGCATGTACGTGTTCTCGCAAGGTCGTTGTTAGATCCATCGATTCCACGAAGCGTAGATACTGCCGGCGGGAGTAGCCGAGCAAATAGCTGAAGAGGTACACACGCCGGCGGCCTTCACGTGTAAAGTCGATGTCATAGACGCCGTAGTCCATTTGGGCTTGGATCCCTGGCCCGGTCTCGAAGCGCGGCACGGGTGGCCGCGCGGCGCGTGGCCGCAACAATCCCAGGCGCTGACGTACGACGGTGTACTGGCCAGTGAAACCGCGTGCTTGCAACTCTTCCAAGGCGCGCATGGTGGTGAGATTCGGGTACTTGGCAAGCAACTCCTTCAAGAGCGGCTCGAAGGGATCAATGATGCTGTGGCGTGGACGGGGCCGGGCGACCCGTCCGTCCCGCTGAGCTTGCACCTGTGCCAACGCGCGTGTCACGGCGCCACGCGACAGGCCCAATTCTTCCGCGATGGCACGCAACGACATCCCACTCTGACGCCGTTGCACGATCTCCAGACGCAACGCCTCATTCATGGCAGCCTCATACGCTTGAGGTCCGGTCCCAACACCAACTCCGCCACCACATGGGACTGATCGCCGACACGCGCCAATATCGGCTGGAGGATCTCACGATCCTGCGTTCGCAACTCAAGCACGTTCGGCGTCCGAAGCCAATTCTCCAGACGAGTCAGTGTTTCCAAAGCCTGTCTCAAATGCTTCGCCAGCCAGTTCCCGGCTCCACTCAGACGTGGATCCCGCAATGCCGTCGGCATACCGTTTACCTGAGCCAACGCCTCACGAGGCTTCGCCAGCACGAACGCCGCCTGCTCGTCACTGGCACCTTGCAACAACTCGATCACGCCGCTCACTTCCTGAGCCGTCAACGTCTCCCGGCGCGTCAACTCCAACAATGCTTCCTGGTTGCCCACGGGCAACCGCGTCAATTGACGGGCCAACGACGGACCCACTAATCCCAAACGCAAATCCTCTTTCACCACTACACTCAACCGCTCCAACAACGCCAGGCGGCGACACACCCAACTCTTGTGCCGGCCCAGCAAGTGAGCCGCCTCCACCTGCGTCATCCCATCGTCACGTACCAACCCCTGGACGACCCAGGCCTCCTCCAACTCCCGCACCGGACCCTGACCACGGTTCAACCCCAGAATCGCCGCCTTTGCCGTCGGCTCATCCACCTCCAATACTCGTACGCTCAGACTCCTTAACCCACCTACCTGGCGTGCCGCCGCATAACGCTTGAAGCCGTCGAGGAGTTCCAATTTTTGCTGACGCATACACACCACTACCGGTGACAACTGCCCCCAACGACGCAGCGATCCCGCCATTGCTTCCTCCGCCTCCGGATCGGTGAGGCGATAACGCCGATAGTGCTGGCCCAGGTCACCCAGGGATACTGGTCGGGAGTTGCCATCGTTCCAACTCATGTACGGACCCTCCACGCAACCTCCCTCTTTCCTCCATTCGAAGAAAGGAAACGGGGGACGCAAAATCGCTCTCGCGACCGCCCGCTCCTCTCTCCGGTTTGGGGTGGAGGCACTTTATCCTGGCTGCTCGCTCAAAAATATCTGCAAAGACTTGGTCACGACGTATCTGGAGGCCGCACACGCTCGGTCACACGTTCCGAACGCCAGCGCCGACGCCGCGACCGATACGCGCCTCACGATCCAACACGCGACGTAACGCCAGTCGGCAGGCCAAACTACAGAATCGCTTGCACGATTGTTCATCGGCGATCGGGAAAAGCTCATAACAACCCGGTCGATCGCAGGGCCGCCTGGCAAAATCATCGCACGCAGACCCTGGGCGCTGGCCCTCGCGCGGCAAAGCTTCGTCAGCTGACTCGGTTCGCTGTTGCTGACGCTGTCGCTCGCGATACCGCCGGCTCTGTTCCCGCCGCCGCTCTTGACCCTGCTCGGTAACCCGATATCGCCGACTCGCTTGCCAGCGCCGCCACCGTTGGGCCGCCCGGCGACAGGCCGCGCTGCAACAGCGCGCCTGAGGATGCGCCGGCGTGAAGCGTCGCTCACAACCCTTGAGCAAACAACGCCGCGTTCGACGAAGACATGGTGCCTCTGGCCGTTGGCCACAGAAATGCTGAAATGAGGGTGGGCCCAAGGGAGGTCTTGCTCCCGCCGGTCAAGTCTCGGGGCCAGGTTGGCGCCTGGCTCCGAGGCGTTTTGGCGCCGAGTGGCGCTGGGAAGTGCTTCAAGCCTATCACAAAATCCCAACCAAAGAACCACGCCGCGTGCTGGCCCGGGACAGTGCACGCCTATGGCCCTCTACGAAAGCGCGCGGCCTGGCCCGCGATCCTGCCTGCGCGCCCTGGCCCGGGCCACCGCGCAATTTTGGCCCCATGCTAAAACGCTGCTGACACCCCCGTTGCGTCAACGATCAATTTGCATGGTGAGACGGGTAAATACAACCCGTTGCCGATCGCAACCGGCGCGCGACCGTTCTTCGCGGTCAACCTACGCACCAATGTAGCAACACGCTCGACAATGGACGGGTACGGGATGCCACGGAACCGATCCAGGTAACGCAAGTGATAGATCCCGTCATCTTCAACCACCACGGTCAACGCGGTATAGTCGCTTGCCTGTCCAAGATCGTTCCCAATAAAGATACGCATAGTCGCCGTTCCCCATCAATTTAATAATAAATTGTACGGCTATAAAAGAGAGCGTCATAGTATCGAATCGGAATAGGTAGCCGCGCCCGCAAGTATGTCATCGTGACTGAATACGGTGTCCTCAGTTTCCTCGAATGAGCATTCATATTCTTGCCGGTAATAGCGGTCCCCCAACGTCTCCCGCTCTTCGGCAAGGAACTCCGCCGGTATCCGTGGGCATTCGTCGGCAGTAATGCGGATCCGTTGCCACGGTCGGTTGCTCTGCCATTCATCGTAGAACCATCCCCGCTTGCCGTAGGGAGTAGACAGCGCAATCAAGCGGCCACGGCTAACCGCAAGCATGGGACGTACCGCCAGGTAAAGACCATCACTCACGCGAGCCGCTTCGTCTATGATGAGCAATGAAACGCCAGAGTATCCACGGATGCCGATCTCATTTTCTGGCAAGCTGACGATGCGTGATCCGTTGGAGAGTTCTAGTTGTAGCTTTGTCTCTTGCACTACTTCCACAACGGGAAGTACACCCCGAAGCAATGGCAACAGCTTCGCTCTATATAGCTCACCCGATTGCCTCAAAGATGGTGACAAGATGAGGATAAGGGCAGGCATTTCAAGTACCGCCGTCTTGATAGCAAGCGCCGCTGCCGTTTGGGACTTCCCACTTTGACGAGAGCAGAGCAAGAGCGTTCGCGGGTCACACGATCGGAGAAGCGTAGTCTGCCACGCATCCGGTTGCATTCCCGCCAGACTCATTACCGTCTCGGGTTCCGTCCATAGCTTCGCTTCTTCCTTGCTCATCTTGCTCGATCGCAAGCGGTCTATCGCCGCGAGCTGCCATGATGGCAATGAACGCGGCTCGTTGCTCATGGTCATTTAACACCGTCGTTTCTACTTGAATGGGCCCGCCATCCGTGCCGCTTAATTCCGTGCGTTTGGCCGGGTACAACCCCATCAACTCCGCTTCATCCTTTAACACCGCCAACGCCGTGCGATAGTCCCTCTCATTCAAAGCCAAGCCGTAAAGCGTCCGCCTCTGGCCTAGATGCCGTGCGAACATGCGGTCCCGATTTTCTGCTACTTGCTGGACAAGCAATTCGTCCGCTTGCTCGGAATACCTCGAAAGCTGGCGTTGTCCTACGTTCCATTTTTCTTCCGCTGCGAATCGACTAATCTCGGTAATGGTCTTACCGTGCAATCTCATCTCAAGCACTTTCGCTATACGGCGTTGCGTCTCAATCTTGTTTGCCTTAGCCATATAACTCACCTTTACATATCGTCAATGTCTTCTAAATCCTTCAAGACACTTATCGACGTACACCGGCAATTGCATTTCTCTTCCGGACTTAATCCCATGTATCCGGGATACGGTGCCTTCTCATTACCCACAATGAAATCTTCGCCGACATTGACTATCGTGCCGTGCAAGGCTTCATGGGATGCTCTCGTCTTGTGGTCTAAGACCGCGAACCACTCCACGCCGGCAAGAACACCCATTGCGTGCAACTGATGACGAGCGGCATCCGCACCCGCATTAAGGCTACCCGTCGCCTCTGTACGAACGATGAGTTCTGCCCTTGCCTGACTCGCGCCGATGAGAACCGATCTCACGCGCTGCGATGACTGGTACAGATTTTCACCGGCGTGTATCGAGTCAATCAACGCGGTTGCGAGATCGTCCCTCACACCCGCTACAAGGTTTGACCACCACGGTTGCGCGATCGACGTTTGCACGAACCATTCAACTCGCTCCCTCACGATCGGCGGTAATGCGAGTAACCCCGTACCAATCGTTACTGCTTCTTTCTTTTCCGTGGCACGGTGCCGAACGCGCCCGAGTTCCGTTGTTGCACCTTGCAACGCAAGCCGGGTAATCGCGCTTGCTACTTCGGTCTTTAACCGGATAGACCATTGATCGCTCTGGTAAAGCATCTCCACGTTCAGCCCGGCACCATCACGAATCAAGTCAGCAACTTCGTCGGCCTGTTCGCGGAAGAACGTCATGAGCGATCGGTAGAGCGTTCGGCTACCGGCAGAGTGCATGGCTAACCATGCGGCCGTATGCTTAGTCAAGGAACTGAAAGGATCGGGCAGAAATGCCCGCCTCCAATCCCGCCGGTTGCGGCGATTCGATCAGCGCGTCTCCCTCATCCCCCTCCAACGGAGGAAGGTCATACGCATCTCTCAACTCGTTCTTGCGTAAGGCTCCATATTTCGCCAGCTGGTCAAGGTCTGCTCTCTTTTGGTCCGGATCATGCGCGCGTGCCTCTTCGATCCACAATAAGAGATCCGGTTCCCCCAACCGTGGTAATAATTGATGAGTTAAGGCGGATGACAAGCGTTCGATCAACGGATTGATTTTATGTGCCAACCAATTCTCACTAGCAATGGTGGCGCTTGCCCGATTAACGCCCTCAATTTGTCCCATTACAATCGGGTTCGTCAGGAACCCTTGCGTGATGCGCCCCTTCGTATCTTTGCCGCTCTCAAGAAAACCCATTTCGTTCGGGTTAGTCGTCAGCTGCTTTATATCTTCAACTAGTCCATCCATGATGAACGGCTCGCCCGTATTTAACGGCCCCCGGTAAGCTAATTTGAGAGCTGCAATTAACTGCGCCCTTTGTTCCTTTGAAAGAATAGGTCTTTCACCCGGCGCACCAGCTACGTCCGGATGCCGACCAATAACAATTCCGATGCCAGGCATCAATCCATTTTGAAAAGCCTTTTGCTGGCTAATTTGTAAATGCTCGTCCGTCACACAAGCCAACGCATTTAGCGACAATGTAGACAAACCGCCAGCATACGGATTTTTAATATCCGGTATGCTAAACCGGATTATATCTTCAGGCGGAATATCTAAACTCGTTTTCGACACCTCAGTTTTGTAAGTTCTTTCCCCGCAAGGCGTTATGATTTCGTGTGGCCGCGTTGGCACTACGGTTCGCTCCTGCGGAGCCCTACTGATTTCCAAAGCCAAGGCGCACGCCCGCCGCCTATTCCGGCATGCCGCCTTCCTGCACCGTCGGCGGCGCCGCTACGCCGACCGCCTGGAATACGTGGCCGGCCGTCCCTTGCAGTTCGCTACGCAGGAGGAACTTTTTGCCATCCCGAGCCACCTCCACATATTGCACACGCTCCAAATCGCGTAGAATATTCGCCCATTCCAATTTCTTGCCACGCTTGGCCAAGCGCGATTCCAATTCTTGCTTCAACACCAATGCCAAAAATGAGCAGAAGACGTGCCCTCGGATGGTCTCGTCGCAATGATGGAAAATCGGCCGCGTTTCCAATAATGTTTTGCAATTGCGGAACCATTGTTCCACCATCCACAACTTCTTGTATTGACAGGCCACCGCCGCCGCCGATAACTTCGTATTTGTACGTAACACCCACACACCGTCGTATTTCGCCTCGGCCTTGAGTTTCTCTTCGTCGATCGTGAAATGACGGCCCGGCTCCGCCTTCAGATAACGGCGATATCCTGTGTTGCCCACAAACGACTTGTCGCCCTGTTTGAGTTTCTCACGTAGCGATGCCACGATACGTTCCCGTTGCTGACGGTCATGATCGGCCTGCTCTTCGTTCACACACACCACATAGCGCCGCTTCTCCACCTCCACATCCTTGACGCGAAGCGGTGCTGGATCATCCGAGGTCTCGCGTGGGCCAAACACCTCCTGGTACGACCCAGCGTCTGACAGCACGATGTCACTGACCTCCTTCTGCCGACGCATGCGTGCCCCAAGGATGAAAGGGCGGTTCGTATCTTCCAATTCACCGACCACTTCCCGACTGATCATGCCGCGGTCGGCGACGACACAGGCCTGTCGAATGTGAAAGCGCATACGCAGCCGATCCACAATGGCGATGAGGGTGTTCACGTCGGAAGTGTTGCCTGGCCAAATCTCACAGCAAATGGGCCGACCTTCGTTGTCCAGCACCGCGCCCACCACCAGTTGGTGCAAGTCGGGACGATGATCTTTGCTGTACCCGTGTTGTCCGAGTAGGTCTCCGCCTTCGCCTTCGAAGTACAGCGAGGTGGTGTCAAAGAACACCATGTCCAGATTGGTGAATAGGTCGCGTCGGCGTTCGTACAGATTTTCTTCGATCAGGTCTTTGATGCAGCGCGGCACGAGTTTACTGGAGACTGTTTGCTGACTTTCAGGAAGTGTTTCGCCGAGCCAAGCCATGGCTCGATAGAGGTGGTGGAGCTGGAGTTCCTTGTTGTGATCTTTGCCATTGAGTCCGGGTACGAGATAGTCCTGCTTCCATGCCATACAGGCCCTGTCGCTGCGAAAACCGTAGCCACCGGTGCCACAGAGTCGATGCAGGACCGTAAGAAATACGGCCCGTTCCACATCGAATTCGAAACAGCGGTGTTCGAGCAGTCGGCGCACGACCTCCTGACAACCAGTCTCTTTCCAGAGGCGTTCGAAGACGAGGGTCGGACCGATGCGTTTGGTGTTGACAGCAGGTGCTTGTCCCTCTTTGTAGGCGGTCAGAAGCATGGAGTGCTGGGCGAAGCGAGCGCCGGAGGCGAGGAGGCTGTCGAGTTTGCCGTCCTTTTGGAGTTCATCGAGTCGGCCGAGAGTATGGAGGACGCGTTGTTGGACGCGGCCGTCCTGTCGAGAGTTTTCGACGATTTGGAGGTACTGGTGGGCCTTGGATTTTTTGATGCGGAAAAACAAGGGTGCGTCTCCAGCAGGAAAGCGACACCACAATTTAACTGCAAATCTGACATAAATCAAGCTATTTCAGCGGCAATAAACTAGTTTTGTTGGCACTACATTTTCGAGCGGGCGAATCAATAAACGCGAAAAACACGAGGATTTCGCAAGTTGAGCGGCTATTTTTCGAGTGTTACTGTTGAAAACGAGCTAAACTATGACCAGTCCCGTAAACAAGCACTTTGTAGGAATCAAATAGCCGTTTTTCGGTATGCACCGGCTGAACCCAATCATCACTTAAATACCATAAATACGGCCGCGCCTTGTCATCTCTACATATCCACCAGTACGATTCGCCTTCTAATTCGAGAGAACACAATGTTAAAAAGATGAGCGACCAATAATCCATCAAGTCGTTTGGATTATTCAATACATCCAATATAGGATGACTGTCTATCATTTCCGCTTCATCATGAATCCGCTTCACGCACGCGGACGCGTGTTTCAAACGCTTTTTCGGGCTACCCTTTTTAGGTGTCCGCGCGAGTAGCAATGGTTGCGATGCAATCTTTTGCGCTGCTACTCTAATGACCGCCGCCTGCCAACCGATAAAATGCCGCAACCGCTCGCGTCGAATGCCGATCGTATTCGAGCCAAGTTGACCCGATCCGGCACCTTGACCGGCGACGAGACTTTCACCAGCCGCTTTTGTCCGGGCCGATGAAAACATTGCATCCGCCAGCTGTGCGGCTCTATTCATAGTGTCACGGAGACTCATGAACCGCCTCCGTTGCGAAACGATTTCATGGAGTATTCCGCTGTTTCCGCCGCTACTCGGCGCCTGTCACGCTCAACAACAGACGCGAGGCTATCCCTCTCCAGTTCCGCTGCCTCAAGTTTAACTGCCAGCATCTTCAACTCAGTCTCGCACGACTCCAGTTGAAGGCGCAAGATCGGATCGGCAAACGAAGCTGACAACCAAACTAATATGCGGCGAATCAATCTCATCATGCTCCCCCCGAAACACCAACAATTTATTATTAAATTGTTTTCCCGTTATCGGGATAAACGTCGAAACAATTTATTATTAAATTGTTCTCCCGATAACGGTAAACTACTCCGCTTGTTCGCGCAACTCCGCTAGTTTGCGATCGTATGCGGTCCGTTGATCCGGTGTCATGGTCGCATATGCAAGCGCTTGCTGTTGCCGTGTCATCTCGATTACGGGGTCTTCGTAGGGTTCATGGCCATTGAATACCTTGCGCGGTTTGCCCTCTATCTTATCTGGCAACTTCCCCGAAACGAGCCGGCAACAGCCGCTTTCAACCCCGCGACGTATCCAGTACAACCATGTAGGTACGTCGCGCGGATCGGTCAATTCTTTTACGGTCTCGTGCGGACCTACTTGCAATGGATCGTCTTCAAGTAAGACCTTGATTGGGTGTCCCAGGAATCGAATGATCCTCTTAACAATATGGCTATTTTGCTCGTCGCGCAATGGCTCGATTATCGTTCCGGTTTTCTTGTCCGTATCCAGAATGAGACGTTGACCCGGAACAATTGGCGCGGAATAAGACTTTGCTCGCGCGTTATTATCCATCGCGCGGCTCATATCAAATTTGCCGCGTAAACTGAATTGCAACGGGCGGAAAAACCAATTGACATTTAGATCGACCTCGCGGTCTTCCAATTGCGCATCTTCGTTCCTAATTGACCGCATTCCTTTGCCGTCAATTTCGACCGTGATCGTTGACATATCAATTCCCCTTTCAGTTAGTTTGCAGCATCGGACATAATGCCAAACGCATTGCCATCGACAATGCGCCCGCCTACACGCATACGAACAACCAACAGGCGAAGGTTACGCAAGGCGAGATACTCGCCCTCTTGAAACCAGTTAATATCAATTCCCAACCGGCGATAGAGACGGTATTTTTTCATACAGCCAAAAACCACTTGATTATTGGCGAGCTGCTGCCCAATACTAACAGGCACGCCATAAAGCATATATGCGGCAAGTCCCGCCGCGGTGCCATCAGCTCCGCCGAATTCGCCGCCCATTCCCATAACTCGCCGCGCGTCGGTCGGTCCAACGGGTATCGATCGGAAGCGCTTATAGGTGACATCGTTCATCAAAAGACGCGGATTCAAGGTAGCTTGGCGATATTGCTTTTTAACAGAGAAATACAGACTTTCTAAATCGCTTATTGTCGCCGGTCCGGGCAGTCCGCTGTCAGAATTAACAGCGTTGGAAATTGTATCATTTATGATGCCCAATGGCTGAATAGCACCATCGCCAACGGAAATAATACTATCAAGCGCCTCAGCGAATTTTTGACCAATTTGTTCCACTAACGCGCCCGCGACGTCTACGCCAGAATCGGCTAAAAAGTCGTTGCCTACCTCGACGGCACATACGCAATTAAAAATGTTAGTATCTATTGCAGATACCATTTGACTCGTATTGAACGGGGTAATTGAAGCACCTTCCGTTGTGCCCCAAATAACGTTGGGGTTGGCCAGCGCGCCGCCTTCAATACGTCGGCCACGCGGCACGTCAACGATGTCTACATAAGGCGAGATCTCTCCCGTCAAGACGGGGTAAGTAATAAGTCGGTCATCAAAAAAGATCGGTGCAATCTCAATACCGCCGCTAACCGAATCGTCCAGTAACCCCTTCAAGACGAGAGGGCGCCCGCCGAAGCTACGCTGTTCGAGCAACGCTCGCGCCTGCGCTCCGGAAACGGTGTCCTCATCATTTCGGCCTTTGACGCGGGAAAACGTCTCCGTTGCAAAAAGCGAACGAACCATCGCCTCATCAGCTTCGCCCCAGTTGACGGGTACACCGCTTTTCAACGCGGTAAACTTGATCCAAGAACCTATTTTCGCCCGGTCGGATGCGCTATCCCGTTCGACGGTGCCGATAGTATGGCCGTGCTTCGTTGCGGCCACGCTCACGCGCTTTGTCGAGAATCGCGCAAACGGACTTTTTACATCCACGCGCCCAGCACTTGCACCGCCGGACGCACCGGCAATAGCACCCGATCCGGCAGACGCTTTTTTCTTTACCGCAGTCATTTTCGTATCCTTTATTTTTAGACCTTGATAAGTCTCTAATTGTTCTTCTAACAAGTCTCCGGCTTGCATTGCGCGAACAAGGCACAATCGTAAACTGTATTCCGATGCCTTTGCGCCCTATCCGGGCCGCGTTCGGTCGATATAACTCTTTGCAAATTGAATGGAGCGCGCCGATAAAGGGCGTTCCATTGCGATGGTAATTGCGCTCGATGTTACTTTCACAAGAACCTCATATCTAAACCGGCGGGCGCCGCTCCGTACAGCGCCCACCGGCGAAAGGTGCCGACCGCAAGTCGGCGCGCCTAAATATCATTTGTCCATCAAATCGACGTTCCGATCGTCGATGCAAGTCGCATCATTTTCCGACGCCGCGCTAAAGATTGTTTCACATCGGATGCCGTAGGAACGTAATAAACACTTTAGCGCGTGACGCAAGCGGATAGCGTCCGGTATGCCGTCCTCCGGCAAGAGACGCAACGTCAAGTGATAACGGTTTCCGCAAGGCATATAAAGTAGTATACTCTCACAATACTAACAGTGTTACAATAATAATTAATTTTAAGCGCTTCGTCCCACGTCACTCATTTTCACACCCATGTACTTGACGATTCGAGCGCCTGTTTTTTGCCTTACTACGTCGCCAGTAATTACACCCTCGCGCACGATTTTCAATGTACCCGCTGCAACAAGTGTCTTGATTACATAATTTGCACAACGATGGCTTTTCCCAATTAAATGACCCGCTATGCGCGTCGATAGATGAAACGGTCTACCGTCGTGTATTTCGCTCAGTCGCTCACACGCCAATTCCAGACGAAGCAAGTACCCTTCCCGTTGGTCGAAGTCGTTCGCGTTGAACCAATTCTGGACACAATAGGCAATCGCATCAATGATAGCTGCTGCGCCTTTTGGATGATTGATCCTCTCCCAGCCGGAACAAAAGTCCTCCCACGTATCCTCGAATTCCTTTGTCCGAATAAACGGCAACGCCGATGCGTGCCATTGCGTCACGGCCCTTCGCAATTGATCTTTATCCCAATCCATCGCCATTGATTTCAGGTAACGTGCGAATTCAAATATCTGAAAATGACGTTGCCCCGCTCCCGTTGGTAATGTTAATGCAATCGCTTCCGCTACCGTTAAAACCGGCTTAAATGATGGCGCGAGTTTAATTTTATACTGAGAGTTTGCGACTCCGTTTATCTCACCCGTTACATAAGAGAGTTGTAGACCGGCGGCTCTGTCTGGAGACGAGCTATGGCCGTCCTCGCTCCGGGTGAGTGATGCTACTGTTTGATAATCCAGAATGGACGTTTTCAGACATATCAGATCTTTGCCATCCAGTATAGGTAATGATGCAATATCGACGGGCAATGGAACGAGCCATTCATATAAATGACCATCAGGATGCAGCGAAGGTGGAAGAACGACGTATTGACGATGGGAACCGCGATATTCGCCATCCAGAAGCCTATGGAAACGTTCTTCCGCCGCCCGGAAGTAAACGTGAAATCCGCGATGGGTACGAACAGTTGGCAATGTCGCCGCTAGGTCTGGATGATCTCCCTTCCAACAAAGGTAAGCCTCTGCTACGTCGAAATCTCGGCATACCAGAGCGGCACCGTCTCCGCTCACGCAACCCAGGACAACGGCTAGACCACCTATGTCGTATTCCGGATCGTTGAACCAATTGACCGCGTGCCGCTCAATAGGGGGCGCAGTCTGGTAGCGCTCCCAACGACGGAGCGCAGGCTTCTTTGTGCCGCGTAGTATTGGGATGATAGACAAGCCTTGATCCCGATATTTTAGGGCATAATCAAGTAGGTTTGCGCGGAACTCGTCTTGATTTTGCGCACCATCTTTGAGACAATAACCCATAGCTAGTATCCTTAATCTCGCGCGGTTTGCTTGGCGGCACCGTTGCGAGATTTTTCATTTACTTCCGTTGGGTTGTCGAGAGACGCTCACACAAACCAATGGAAAGGGAATTTTAGCGTATCATCTCGGATGTTAATTCTGGTTCACTTTTTCGCGCTTCGCCGCTCTCATTTTCGCCAGCTCTTTGTTGATGATCTGCCACAAGCCATATACGTTGTAGACCGCCGGTCGGATGCCGGTCATTTCGGTGTATTTCGCTACATCGATCCCATCTGGATTGGCGCAAGCATCCAGCGATAACAGGCGAGGACAGACGACGTTGCCCAACACAAGTAGGTAGCATCTTCCAGACGCAAACGCGGCTTCAAGCTGCTCAAGTGGCATTTTCCACAACGCGGCTACAACGGGCGCACACTGGTGGAACGGTATGCCAAACTGTTTCAAAGCTCTACCAACGCCAACGGCCAGGGCTTCCGTCAATGTGACGCTACCCGACGCGGGGATCAGGCCAAGATTTTGCCACGTTGACATTGTGCCGGGCGCAATGCCAAGTAGCTTCGAGGTCTCTTGCCGTGTCAAACGAATCATGAAATGTCCTCCAAAAGTGTATGTAGTAATAATACTGGAAATAATTGTATTGGCAATAGCAGCTAAGCAAGATCTCAATACACCACTCCAGGCATAGTGTCGATTGGGGAGAAGTGAGTTGTATAAAATTAAACTCTTTACCGTTATCGGGAAAAATGTAGTTTAATTTTATACCGAGCCATATCCGCGCCGAGCTAATTCTTGCTCAATAGACTCCTGTCTATTCACTTGGCTAGGTTGGATCACTTGACCGGGAGTGTTGAGAGCCGCTATTACCCTGGCACGGTAGTTGCTCACTAATCTAGAATTACAAGTACCTCAGCCCGAGCTTCGAGGTGTTACTATGTCTATTACTCTTCCCGATGCCCGCCATCTCTCGGACGATTCGTTGGAGACCTTGCGTTTGCGTGCCTTGCATGGCTTGGAGCTTGGCTATTCCGAAACCGATCTCGCCGAACTCCTCGGCGTCCGCCGCGAAACCATCTCCCGCTGGAATACCGCCTATTACGCCGAAGGCTTGGACGCCCTGCCCGGCGGGCGCACCGGCCGGCCTTTGGGCTCGGGCCGTATGCTCTCCGAGGCCCAAGCTCAAACCATTCGCGACCAGATCGACTACTTCTCGCCCCAGCAAGTGGGCCTGAAACACGCCCTGTGGACACGCCAAGCCGTCGCCGACCTCATCCGAAGAGATCTCGGCATCGAACTGGCCCTACGCACCGTGGGCAAGTATCTCCAACGCTGGGGCTACACCTCCAAAAAGCCCGCCCGCAAGTCGCGTCACCAAGATCCCGATGAAGTCGAACAGTGGTTGCAGGATACCTATCCGGCCATCGAGGCCCAAGCCCAACGAGACAACGCGGAGATTTTGTGGGCGGATGAGGTTGGCGTGCAGGCCGACCACCATCCCGGTTCGGGTTATGCCCGCCGGGGCGAGCGTGCCACCATGGAGGTGCCGCAACCACATCTGAGGGTCAATCAGATCTCGGCGATCAGCAATGAGGGCACGGTGCGTTTTATGACGTACAAGGGGTCGTTCACGGCGGAAGTCTTTCTCCAGTTCTTGACTCTCTTGATCAGTGGGGCGAAGCGGAAGATTCTGTTGATCGTGGACCAGTTGGGCTCCCACACCAAGGCGGAGGTACAGTCCTGGGTAGAGGCGCGTCAGGAGCAGATCGAGTTGTTTTACCTGCCGACGTATTCGCCGGAACTCAATCCGGTGGAATATTTGAACAATGACATGAAGGGGAACATCAACAAGGCTGGCCTGCCGCCGGACAAGCCGACGTTGCAAGAGCGGTTGTTCGGATTCATGAGGAAGTTGAGCGGGATGCCTCGACATGTTATGAGTTATTTCCTTCATCCGCAGACCCAATATGCCGCTCCAATGGAATTAGGTTGATCTAATTTCGTGCCGGGGTAATAGAAACCGCTCAAGAGCCTCAACCGACGTACAACGGATTCCCCCCACCATGAGACTTTCTAGCTTTATGCCGCGTGAGCCTTTCGTCGCCCAACGCCATACCGTCGCGGGATTGATGGAGTTTCCCTTCGCTGGTTTCAACGCGGGAAGGCGCTTCGCAGCCTTGGAAAGCGGGATTATGTTTTCGTTCAATGAAATTGGCATTGATGATCCTCAATAGGTATTGATTGCCTATTGAGGATCATTGCAAGAGGGGGTTTCCAAACGATTTCCAAACGGAAAGAAATGATTTAACTTCGGACTATTTGACCTAACTTTCTGGATAGGGTCCACGGTACGCCAGCTTCCAACAATACCTTGTTTAGCTTGCTCAATACCACGCTAACGGCATTATCGTTTGGACTCTTATTTCGATCCCATACCTCGCCTATTACATCGTCAAGGGTACGGCTCCTCTTATCCCACATAGCCGACAGTAAGCGTTCCGGAGTCTTCGACAGGCCATGAAACTTACCCCGCCAAACGAACCCCCCGTTACATGGGCCGTCCGCTTGCTCTTCTTTCTTTGCCGATTCGTTGGTTCTGTTTAGCCATAATTCTAACGTCTCGATTCCCCAATCGAGTTCCTTTTTCGATGGCAACGGCTTTTCCGGCAGAACATGCCACGATGGTAGCTCGTCGCCGCACAACGTAGGATCGTCCAGCCCACAAAAGCGCCAGAGCGTTATCAGCGCCTCATCCGCGATTTCGTGATGTTGTGGAATAAGTTCATCTCGTTGTTTGCCGGGCAGGTATCCACATTGCGCGAGCGCTTCCTCCAGTCGGGATTTCGCGGCCATTGCGTAAGGGAGCATGTTCATTAGGCGTGTCGTGATGCGTCCGTTGTCAGGACTCGCCTTTTGATTTCGGATGAAGCTCTGCCATTCCTTGGCAGCTGCCACAACCTCTTGAATAAGTTCTCGCATTGCTTGCCTCTCAACGGAGATAGGCGACAAACCACAAGGAATGCCGCCTAGAATTGGACCGCTTACCCTACCTGTTTGGCAACCTCAATAGCCGCGTTCAAGTCACGCTCGGCGTACAGCTGACTTGTCTCCACGTTGCTATGGCCCAAAATAACCTTACACGCCTCTAACCCAAACTTACGACGAAGATCCGTTGCCGTCGTATGCCTCAGCTGACTTGGGGTCCAGACAGGCACCGGCTTGCCACTCTCACGATTTGCCTTCCCACAAGCGCGAGCAATGGCACGGCTATAGCTCTGAGACGTGTAGCGTTCCCCTACCGGACGGGCACGCCGCTTTGCTCGCGTCCGCTTCCTTTGGGAGGGCGTCATCGGCGTCTTACGCTTCGCTCGTCTTTCTTTCGCCCGTACCTCTTCCGCTTCTGCCGGACAAAAGAGGTAGGCTTCAAGCTCCGTTCGCAACCAGCTTCTTAGCACTTCCTGGGCTTGCGGTCCCAACGCGATTACCCGCTCCTTGCCATGATGGGAGTTCTTATGCTCCCCATGCGGTCCCTTGTCACTTCCGGGCCGGTAAAGCCATACGTCTCCGCTTACGTCTAGGTCACACGTCCGCATCACGGTGATTTCACAAGCACGGCATCCCGACAGTAATTGCAGACGGACCATTGCAGATACGGGAGGGGGCATATAGGGAAGCGAAGCATTCACGAACTCGACGGGTACGGGACGGATGCCGGGCGATTCTCTGACGGCTGCCATGCCCTTACGCAAGCCTGGAACAGACTTGAGAGCGTGATAGATCTCGGCAGTGACAAGTTCTTCCGATGCGGCCCAACGGAACATGCGGATGATGCGACGGCATTGATGATTGGTGTACGATCGGCACCATCCCAGATCTACCATATGCTGGCGAACCACCTTGAAGGCTTTCGGTCCGAACTCAGCCCCTTTGGTCGCACCGTACAACTTGACCAACGGACGAAGTGCCTCACGAACGCACCGTAGCTCACCCGTAGTGGCGGTACTGCCGGGTTTGTAGTAGCCCTCTGCATAGGTGTCATAAGCCAAGACGAGTTGATTGACCGTCAAGCCTTCGTCATCGTCCTTTGGGACTTTACGCCCTCCCGCGAGCCAACGGCCTAGCCAAGCGTCATACTCCGCTCTGACTTGCGCCGGGGCTTTCTTTTTGCCGTCTGGCCAATCGCCTGCCACACCGAAATACTTCTGCTTGTTGCCGCCGTCATAGCTGACGTAGGCTCTCTTGTGCGTCTTGTGTCTACGGAGTTGCGGCACTCGTTCGCTTGACATTGGGAATGCTTCCTGACCGAAGTCTGTAGCTTACAGACTTTTTCCAGCTGGTCAGGCGCTCTTTCCGGTAAGAAAGGTAGGCTCTAAGTCGCCTCGCCTATTGCACTTACGTGAGTAGCGGCGGCCGGGGTCGAACCGGCGACACGCGGCTTATGAAGCCGCTGCTCTAACCTCTGAGCTACGCCGCCATTATGTCCTAGCGAATCATTAGACTTACGCCGATTTCAACTGCTCGCCTCTTTTCCAACCACAATGGCTCCGCGTAGTCTGTCCTTGCGTTGCGTTCCCAATCTTAGAGTGTAACTTCCTCGTGGGCAAGAGGGATGCGCCAACCGAATCGACCATGTCGGCCGCCTTTTCAGGCGATCCCATCTAATCGACACCGAGATACTCGGTTGGGATCGCGCGGAATACCTCTTCGATGCTCGTTTCGCCCTGGGCGACTTTGATCAACGCGGCCTGGCGGAAGGGGATTAACCCCTCTTCGATGGCAGCTTGCGTCAGGTACTTTGGTCGTCGCGCGTTCGAGGATCAACTTGCGCAGCCGCGTGGTCATCGGCATCATTTCATAGACGCCGGTGCGGCCCGTGAACCCGAGCATGTGACAGGTCGGGCAGCCTTTGGGGCCATAGATCATGTCGCCCTGGCCTTGTTCGAGATACTGGGTCACTTCCTCGAATGTCTGCGGGCTGCCGGAGATGTCAAAGCCGACGCGGCACACCTGGCAGAGTCGGCGAACGAGGCGCAGCGAGAGCGAGCCGAGCAGCGCGCTTGCCAGGAAATGCGGCGCCACGCCGAGGTTCAAGAGGGCGGCCACCACGCTCGTGGCCACCGGTGCTTGAAGCGTCGCCAAAACGAGGTGGCCGCTGTTGGCGGCACTTATGGCTAATTCCGCTGTTTCGGGATCGCGTATCTCGCCGATCATGATCACGTCAGGTGCTTGCCGCAACACACTGCGGAGCAGCTCGGGATAACCTACTTCTAGCTTCGTGTTGACTTGTGATTGCCGCAGGCCGTCAATGGCATATTCGACCGGATCTTCAATGGTGTTGATCTTGCGCTCGCCGTTGTTCAGGTGATGCAGACAGGCATAAAGCGTCGTGCTGGTGCCCGAGCCGGTCGGGCCGCTGAAGACGATCATGCCGTTTGGATTGGCCAGCAGCGCGACGAGCTGGTTGTAATCGCGCCGCGGCAGGCCGAGCTGCTCTAGGGACAATAGGCGTGAGTCACGATCGAGAATCCGCAGACTTGCATCTTCGCCGTACAGAGTCGGTATGGTGCTGATGCGGACGTCGAGGGTTCCTTTGCCGTCACGAGGCATCAGCCAGCGGCCTTCCATCGGCCGCCGCTTCTCGGCGATGTCCATACCGGAAACGCCCTTGATGTGGGCAAGGCATTGTTTGCCGAAATCGATCGATACCTTCGTGATCGGCCGAATAAGGCCAAATTGTCGGGCCAAAACCGCAGTGTGGTCGGCGTTCGTGCAGAAGAACAAGTCGCTGACGCCAAGGTTCGCCGCGAAATCGATCAGAGTCGGAACGCCATCTTCGGGAGCCAAACCACGGACGTCTAGCGCGAGAGGCGACTCTTCAGGGGCTGTCACTTAGCGGCCTCCTGCGCGATCTTTTGCGCCGCGGCCTCATTGGCGCTCAGGTGAAGCACGAGATTCATGCGCAGCAGATTGAGCGTCTGCTGGACGAGCGGCGGGGCCGAGTGAAACACGATGACGCCGCCACCTTTTGTAAAGGCCTTGTGGCACATGAGCATCCAACTGACGCCGCTCGAATCGATGTAATTGGCTTTCTCGAGGTCGAAGAGAACGTGCTTGACAAAGGGATTGTCACCTAGCAGCCTTTCCAGGGGCTCTATGCCGTGCTCGACCTGGGTAACTGTGATCGGACCTTCGCATTGGACGCGCGCTAGAGAGCCGTCGAGGGAACGGAGACTGAGTTTCATGGCACAACGCACCTGAATGAACGGACGGATCGCGAGCCTAAGGGTATCTTATGAATCCGGGAAGGGGAGGCAGTCCTCTAAATGCCACAACAGCGGCCCGCAGTTGTGGCAAGGTCTCCGGACCTTGCCACTAGCCCCGACCGAAGGTCTCAATGCGCCGCAGCCGAAATCGAGGAGACTTTCGGTCGAATGAGTGGCAAGGTCCGGAGACCTTGCCACAACTGCGTGTGAGTCCACCGAATGCTACAACTGCGGTCCTTTGGCATTTTTCGTCCTGAATAGTTGCCTCTTCCTCCGCCACTTCATGGCCGTTACAATACGTTTTTGGTAGACATCTCGACGGGGCCGAAGCATCGGACCGCGTTCGTTTCTCGGGCGGGACACCCTGACGGACCAAGGGGACGGCATGGCGGGCGCGACTGGCAAACTGGTCGGCATCGACCTCGGCACAACCTTCTGCGCGATAGCGACGCTCGACGATCGCGGGCAGCCGACGACGCTGCCGAATCGCGACGGCGACATGCTCACTCCGAGTGCTGTCTTGCTCACTGAAGACGGCGGCGCCGTCGTCGGCCAGGCTGCGCTCGACGTCTCACTCGAGCAGCCCGAGCGCGTCGCCATGCTCATCAAGCGGCGTATGGGCTTGCCGTCTTATGGCCAGCTGGTCGCCGGCCGGGAATTTCGCCCTGAAACTCTCTCGGCTATCATCCTTCGTAAGCTCGTCCAAGATGCCGCTCTGCGCATCGGCCCGGTGAGCAAGGTCGTCATCACTGTCCCTGCCTATTTCGACGACACTCGCCGCAAAGCGACCAAGGACGCCGCCCGCATCGCGGGGCTCGAAGTACTCGACATTCTCGATGAGCCGACAGCGGCCGCCCTCGCATACTCGTTTCAACCGCCCGCAGGTGGAATGCTGACGCGCGTCGAGGAAGCATTACCGCAGGGCGAGCGTAATGTCCTTGTCTACGACCTCGGCGGCGGCACTTTTGACGTGACGCTGGTGCGGCTCTCGCATCGGCGCTTTCAAACTTTGGCGATTGAAGGCGACGTCCGCCTCGGCGGCAAAGACTGGGACGACCGCATCGTCGATTTCGTCGCCGACAAATTCAAACAACAGTTTGGCACCGACCCACGCTCCGATCCGCTCACCTTGACGAATCTCCAATCCGCCGCCGAGCGCGCAAACGAACGCTCAGCAAGCTGTCGCAGACGATGGTCAATGTTAGTCACTCCGGCAAAATGCTGGGTGTCCCATTGACGCGCGTCGAATTTGAGGCACTCACGCGCGATTTGCTCATCCGCACGCGCTTGACCGCTCAACAATTGCTGCGCCAGGCCAATCTGACGTGGGACCAGGTCGAGCGCGTCTTGCTCGTCGGCGGCTCGACGCACATGCCGATGACGCGGCAGATGCTCTTTGAGCTAACTGGCAAGCAAGCCGATCAATCGTTGGCCGTGAGCGAAGTCGTCGCGCGCGGGGCGGCACTGCATGCCGGAATCGTCGCCGCCCATGAAAGTCCGGTCGGCATCGACCTCGAAAATCAGGCGATGGACCTGCTCAACCAGGTCGTCGAGATCAACGTCAACGCGCATAGCCTTGGCATCGAAGTCAAGCAAGCGACCGAGAGAATGAACGACATCCTGATTCCGAAGAATACGCAGCTGCCGACGGCGGCGAGCCGAGTCTATCGGACGGTCAATGAGAATCAACAAAAGGTGCGCGTCAAGGTGTTGCAGGGCGAAGCGAGCCAGGCCGACGCATGCATCGCCATCGGAGAATGTTGGATCGATGGCCTGCCGCCTGTTCTGCCGAAAGCCTCGCCGATCCAGGTCCGCTGCGGCGTCGGCAGCAATGGCCTTATCGACGTGATGGCACTCGACATGACCAGTGGCAAAATGGCGCGAGCCGAGATCCATCGCGCCAGCGGCCTGTCCGACGAAGAACTGGCGCAAGAAGCGCAGTGGGTCCAGTCGTTGCGGATCGAGTAAACGTCCATTCCTTAAGCCCCTCGCCCCCGAAGGGGGAGAGGGGTTGGGGTGAGGGGCAAGGTTTCGCAGACTTCGCCCCCTCACCCCCAACCCTTCTCCCCCTTCGGGGGCGAGGGGAGGCTAAACGGAGTGAGCCAATGGTTTTCGCCGTCCAGTGTCCAAATCCCAAATGTCGCAAGTTCATGCTTGTCGAGCAGCACGACTCTAATAAGGTCGTCGCCTGCCTGCTCTGCAAAACGCCGATCAAAGTCGGCAGCGCGAAAGAAGCCCCGACTGTGAAGACGTAATTATTTCGAGGACTCTCTATGCGCCATCTCCTGTGCCTCGCTCTCTTCTGCGTCCCCACTCTTGCGCTATTCGCCGCGGAAGACGAACCAATCTTTGAGCCGGGTTCCAAGCTCAAGGTGGAGGCGGCCAAAGGATCGGCGGGCGAAGGTCCGGCGTGGGATCCCAAGCTCGGCATCCTCACCAGCGGCAATGGGCATATCTACCAGCTCGACCGCGACGGCAAGTCACGCATCTACCGCAAAGACGCCGGCACGAATGGACTGCTTTTCGACAACAAGGGACGTCTGTTAGCTTGTGAGCCGGCTCAGCGCCGCATCACGCGCACGGAGACCGACGGCACCATCACCGTGCTCACCGATCGTTTCGAGGGCAAGCGCTACAATGAGCCAAACGACATCACCGTCGATTCCGTCGGCCGCATCTACTTTTCCGACCCGCGCTATGGCCCAAGCGCTGGTAAAGATCTCGTCGATGAAAACGGCAAAACGATCGAAGGCGTCTATCGCATCGATCGCGATGGCAAAGTCGCCCGCGTCATTGGCCGCGAGGTCGAGCGCGCCAACGGCGTCCTCGTCTCTGCCGACGACAAGTTTCTCTATGTCGCGGACAACAACAACGACACCCTCAATGGCGCTCGCAAGCTCTACCGCTTTGATCTGAAGAAAGACGGCACAGTCGATCTCAAAAGTCAGAAATTGCTCTATGACTGGGGCAAAGGCCGCGGGCCGGACGGTGTGAAACAAGATAGCAAAGGCCGACTCTATGTCGCCGCCGGGCTGAATAAACCAAATCCACCCTTCGAGCCAGCCGAGGACAAAAAGGGCGGCATCTACGTCCTCAGTCCCGAAGGCAAACTCCTGGCCTTCGTCGGTGTGCCGACGGACGAGGTGACAAACTGTGCCTTTGGTGGTGATGACCTTAAGACGCTCTACATCACCGGCGGCGGGACGCTCTACAGCATCCGAGCGACAACGCCCGGGCGCGTGCTCTGGCCGGCGAGTAAATAATGAGGTGACCAATGGTGTTGCTGTCGCGGTTCGTTGACAATGTTTTTCGCATCACCCATTTACTTGGAATCGTTGCCGTTGCAGCGCCGAGCGCCGGCTGTGATCGGCAACCGCCTGCACACGCGGAATCTCGTTCCGAAGACCAGGCAACCCTGGCGTATGCCAGGTCGGTCGCGGATGGGTTTCTGGACAAGATCAAGGCGGGACAGCTAGCGGCGGCTTCGGATCTCATTACCAAAGACTTCGAACGGCGCATGCGCGAGCGACTGCCGGGAGCCAGCTCACCATTGCGCGAGGTCCTCATTTTCCCGCTGGTGAAGTTCTACAAGGGGGAAGATCGCCTCGTATACGAAAATATGGCCAAATGGGAGATTCGCTCGGCCAAGCTCGCTCCTGACCATCACGAGGTCGCCTACGAAGGGGCTTTCCTCATGAAAGATGGCAAGGAGTTCAAGTTTCTATTGTTGGTGCGTGAGGAGCCGGACGGCGGCAAATGGCGGGTCGATGCAATGGGTTTGACGCCGTTGAACGAAGAGGGAAAGTGACTAGTGCTTCGTCCAGACTAAATTTAGGGGTGGCACAGACATTCTTGTCTGTGCGGAACCGACGAATGTGCCTTTTGCTGCACAGACAGGAATGTCTGTGCCACCCCTAAATTTAGTCTGGACGAAGCACTAGTCGCGGACCGCGCCGTCGAACGAACTCGCTTCTTGCAGCAAAAATCTCATAAACCAAGTAGAGACCATGTCCGTCCGTGCTTCAGCCGCTACCACTTTTTGGAGGATCGCCGCATGTCCGCTCGTCAAGTTGACCGTAAGAGGCTCGCCTTTGGTTTGATGGAGCTTGTGTTAGTCATCGCGCTCATTGCCTTGCTCATAGGCCTATTGTTGCCCGCGCTACAGAAAGTGCGAGCGGCGGCCGCGCGCAGCCAGAGCTTGAACAACCTCAAGCAGATCAGCATCGGCATGCAGGCCTATCACGACATCAACAACCGCCTGCCTGACAACGGTACGGATGCCAACAACCCGGCGGCCAATTGGAATTGCTGGTTCCAAATCCTGCCCGAGATCGAGCAGGGCAACATCTACAATATCGTGATCGCCAAAGTAGCAGCTAAGGAATCCGACCTCCCGATTGTGGCTATTAGTAAGACGTATCTCGACCCAACGCGCAGGCGCCGCGGCTACACGACCAACGGCGGCAAAAAGGTCGGCACCCATAATGCCTATGACGGCCCCAATACGGACTACTGCATCAATACGAAAAGCTTCGGTAGCCAGACTGTTATAATGACCATGAAATCGATTACGCAGCAAGCCGGCACCTCCAACACCATTCTCGCCGGCGAGAAGGCGATGAGCCCGAAAGACTATGGCCGAGAGGCCAGCGACGAGGGTGATGAAAACATCTACTCCGGCGGCCAGGCCGGCACAGGCCGAGGGGGTAACAGCATCTACAAGGACGCCGCCGATATAAAATATGCGAACAATTGGGGTTCCCCCTATGCCGCCGGTTGCCCGTTCCTCTTCTGTGACGGTTCAACCCGCATAATCCCTTACGACTACAAACACCTATCCAATCTTCTGGACTGGAAAAACAAGGTTGTCGTTCCACTGCCGTAAAGGAATGGCGAGGAGGAACAAGGCGGATGCCATTGCGTTGGGGAATAAACCAGGCTTTGAGGGCTCTAATTGATTGCGAGCAATCCAGGTCAGTAATGGCTCCATTCGCCAACGGCGGTAACACCAATGCGTCGTACTCCACCCGCCATCGTCGTCGGATCGGTAGCCCTCTTGTTACCCGTATTGCTCGCGGCTCTACCAATTTTAGGTGCAGTAGGAGGCTGGTGTGTCCTATTCCCTTCCGGAGAAGTTAAACTCCCTGCAGGCGAAGCGCCTGAGAAATTCCAGTGCGGCAACCCGATACTTCCCATGATCATGCTGGCCCCAGTCTTGGCGTTCGTCGGAATCATGCTGGCCCCAGTCTTGGCGTTCGTCGGATTCCTCGCCGGCTCTCTTAGCAGCATTGGCTTGTTCATAGTGAGTATGAATCTAATTGGTCTTTTCGATGGCGACGGTCAACTGGAGGGCCAGGCGTATCGCGTCGACAGGTTGCGCCGAGTCAAGTTCGTCGGGGCTACGAACCGGCCGCGGCCTCCCGCGCGTTGGTAGTGTCGGGCGTCCTCGCGAATTTGGATAGAATTGATCTATAGTACCGATGGCGCGGCCGGCGACCAAGAGGGTGCGCTCGTTGCAGGGATCTAAAACACGAGTTCGGCAACGAAGAGTCCACAAGGAATGCCACGTCCCGTTGTGATTGCAAGTCCCGGAGTCCTAAGTGATGCGGATTATGCGCAATTGGTCGGGCTAGCGTATTCCGACAAAATCGCCGGAATGAGGGCCATCTTGGCGGAGGTGGCGGCGACTCGGACGCTCCAACAGCAACGGCTACTGGGAGCATTCACGTGGGTTGAAGGTGTGGGCCAGGGTGGAGAGTATCTGTTCGTCGGATCAGCGCCACCAACTCTACAAAGGCACACGATAGTGGTAATCATGGCCGACGGAAAAGTATACAAAATGATGCCATCCGGACTGGCAGCCTTAATTGCTCATGGGCCCCCAAAGATATTCGACTATGATCTTCGAGCTGGTAACGGCGTGTTGATGGCAACCTGAGGAGGGTTTTGAATATGCCCAAACTAATCAATCATGCCGAAGCAGTCGCTTTTTTGAATACGGTTCGCGATCCGGTTGTTGAGTCCTTGATTCAGCATGCGCACGGCCTTATCTTTACGGATGCGTCCGACTATTTCACGAACGATTTTGATCTTTTGTTATTTTATCGAGTCTTGGAGTTGGTTTTCCGCGATCGGGAAAGACTAGCGAATTTCCTGGTTCCTGAGCTTCACCCAATGAAGACGGGTAAGTGTGTCAATGGCGATGCGGAGATGCACGTGACTCAAATGGCAAATGAAGAGTGATCCTAAATAAGAAATCGCTTCGTTCTGAGAAGAAAAAGATGAGCACTCCCAGCCTGGTCCACGCAAGATACACGAACGGCTTTTATCTTCAAACGTCTTTCGCGTTCATATGAGATGGAGTAAATCCATGGCGCAAGCTCTCACCTTAGCTTTCTTGGTCTTCGCTCTGAATTCGACGCTACCTGCCCAAGACGACGTGGCGGACGTCCCGTCTCGAGACCTGAAGGTTGGCAAGGACGAGAATAAGCGCTATTTCCTGATCGGCCCTGCCAAGGATGCGAAAGCGCCAAAAGACGGTTTTGGCCTGGTCATCATCATGCCGGGCGGGCCCGGCTCTGCCGAGTTCCACTCCTTCGTCAAGCGAATCTTTAAGACCGCCATCCCCGATGGGTATATCGTCGCCCAGCCGGTGGCCGTCAAATGGACCAAGGATCAGGAACTCGTCTGGCCGACCGCCGGAACGAAGAAAGACGTGAAGGATGCCAAGTTCACGACGGAGGAGTTCGTCGAGGCGGTAATCGATGATGTAGCGGCGAAGAACAAGGTCGATCCGCGTCGGGTTTTCACGCTCTCTTGGTCTTCCAGCGGCCCAGCCGCCTACGCGATCTCGCTCACAAGCAAAAAGGTATCCGGCTCGTTGGTTGCGATGTCCGTATTTCAGCCGGATCGCTTGCCCGACCTGACAGCGGCGAAAGGACACCCGTATTATCTCTACCACTCGCGCGACGACCGAGTCTGCCCCTACCGAATGGCGGAACAAGCGGAAAAGGAACTGACCAAGGCCGGCGCCAAGGTCAAGCTGGTCGAATACGAAGGCGGCCACGGCTGGCGCGGGCCGTTGTATGATGACATCCGTGGCGGAATTGAGTGGTTGGAAAAGAATGGGGGCAAGGGCGACAAGCGATAAGAGAAAAGTAAGAAAACAGGTGCCAAGAACGAATGCCGTTAAGTTAAGCAGGATTCCTACTCCGTGACCTTCGGAGACCTGGCAAACCGACGTGTTTCGATGCCACATGGTTCTAGTCACCCTGGGCTGATTACATTATCTTATTGGCACTCAGGTCCGTCCCCTTTCGTTGCCTTTCAAGACGCCCTACATTACGGGCGGCGGGACGCTTTAAAGCATCCGCTCCGCGGCATCGAGGCGTGTTCTCTGGCCGGATAGTAAATGAGAATTGCGCCTGCGATGCTCAACGATCAGCGACAACCGCTGCATTCAGGATCTTGCTTCGGCAATTCACCAAGAATCCGTCAGAGAACGAAAGAACCTTGCGTCAAGGGCGAGTAGTATCAATAACATGCGTAAGAAAACTCACACATGCTATTGATACTAAAGACTCGCCTTAGCCCATGAAAGCAGCAGCCAGCGCTTTGACGACGCCAATTAGCAGACCGATCACGACGTCCATTTCAATGGCATGAACGATGATCATTCTAATCCGGGACAAGCGAAGAGATTTCCCGTCCTTGGAGCGTTCCCATACACAATAGACGTGGAGCGGGCCATGCACGACGCCGACTAGCAATCCGCCGATGGTGTCAGCGAATACTACGCTTCGGCATTGATCGTGAAATAGGCCACACAATACGACACACAAAACCACCGACGCCACAAGCCATCGAAAAGCCTTGCACATTGGCAACCTCCCTGAGACTATGTTGATGAAAACCATGCCGATCCCGTGGCCAGTGGAATCGGCCGCAATGACTCGCGAGTCATTATTGAGATTCTTTCTTGGAATCCTCGAAAAGTCCCAGCGACGATTAGACAAGTTCAAAGAAGGAGCACAGGCGCGATTCTTATGGGAGGGAGCGAAGATTAAGCAAGTTCAGACAACCTTCGACAAGGGATCTTGGATGGCGAAGCAGACGAATACCCAAGATAGTTGGGTGCCAAACACTGATTTGTTTCAACGTGCCAAAGTGAAACTGGGCCTAACAAATGAAGCATTCGCCCAGGCTTGTGGTGTGTCACCCGGCACCATTGGAAACATTTGGCGTAGACTGCCAATCACTCGAACGATCCTCGAGAGAATTCGCGATCACGTGAAAGGGAAGCCGTTGGGCAAAGAACTCGTATGCGAAGAATGGGATGACCTAATTACCGAATCAGAACGTGTTCGCTACAAAGCCGCAACTTCTCAGGCTACGGCGCCATCCGTACCAAGTCCTGGTCATGGTCATGCTGTTGCTGACGAGCCGCCCAAGGCAATTGACCTCGTCTCCCTCGCCGAACTCGGACCATTCTTACGTGAATACAGGGAGCTGATTGGACTTGAAGACGCGATTATCGCAGAGCACTTCCGCACGTTCAATGGCGACGCTTGCGAGCAATGGCCATATAGGGATCTCGGCGGCAATGATGATGTGGTGCAATACTTCAGCGGCTTATACAAAGGTACGATCAAAGACGACGTACCTTTTCAGAAACTACAGCGTCTCATCGCCGCATTTCACGATCTCCAAGTTAAACACGATGTGCCAGGCTTGATGGCGGAGTGGCTTTGCGCGGAGCATGAATTGACAGCTGCTAATGTTCATTTGACCTTCCAAGATTTTTCGGCCCCACCAAATAGCGCGAGCGGTCGTAGTTCGGCTACCGACAAATATAAGTACCTCAACGCGCCGCGGCGCCTTGGCGGTATGGAAGCCGCATTCGTGAAGTTTGAACTACGAAAGAATGATCACGCTTTCTCGTCGGCTGACGGTCCGGCAAGACCGATCCTAGAAGTGACCGAACTGTTGACGAGGTTGAGCGACCAGGAGGTTTACAATAACGTCCCGCACTCCCCCCTGCACGTTCACCCCGGCGATGAGCTTATCTTCATCAAAAAGGGAACCGTGTTCATCGAACTAGAGAACACTGGGATTTGGACGCCGCTGCAGGAGGGCGATTACACGCACTTCAATGCCGAGATCCCACATGCTGTCTGGAATTTGGATCCTAATAACGAAGCAGTAGCGATCGTTGTGCGGTTTTTTCAGCTGAAGCGACACGGAACTCGTTTCCGGCAAATCAAAAGTCTCCAAAAAATCGAACAATTGTTGAGTGGGTTAGGAGGAAAGTATGCCCCCAAGACGGAGACAAAGCTGGGACTGCTCGACCGTCTAAAGGTAGATCTTGCGACTTGGATTGAAAACTCCAAAGAAAGCTACAAACTATGGACAGAAATCGCGCCATGGGTCCACGACCGCACCCGCCGTCCTAAGGATCGCCTGCGAATCGTTAAACCTGAGTCGAAAGTAGAAGACCTCGTCGGTTTGTCCAGGTTCTTGCTGACATATATTTGCGCGATGAAATTAACTGAACAGGATGACAAGGATGATAAAAAGCAAGAAAGGTTGCGGGAATTTCAGGCTGCAATAGCCGATGTGGAAAAACAAATGCCTCCCGGAGAAAGTGAACCGAAAGCGGCGGCGTTTAAGAAGATCATACAATTCCAGGATAGGCTAAAAGAATTCCTGGACGAGAACTTCAAAGGTGATTTGGCGAAAGTCCGGTGTTGCTTTGAAGGCCTTCCGAGTGACAAGAAGACTACTCCCAACACCGAAACGCTAGAAGAAATCGCTAGCTTTTTTGGAATGCCGAGGGTTCTTCTGGACGGATACCTGTCCCCCAATGCCCTTCGCGTAGTAGCTGTACGCGGGGCGGCGCACAAGGATGCTAGCGCTCTCGACTGGGTTAAACCATTGGATAATGCGCGTGGTAACGGAGCCGCTCATGTCAATTATTGGATACCGGCACGTACATTGGCGAACTCAGACTTATCCGTAGTCCTTCTCGACCTCGACCAATTAGGCTTTACTGCTTGGAATAGTCATCCCGGGTTCGAGACCATTTTTCCGATGCAAGGTAGTGTACGAGTCGAGTTCAAGGAGGCTGGCTCGGACACAGTTGCCCAAAGCGAGGTTAGCGATATGGATTCCATGATCGTTTACAGGAGTTCCATCCCACACCGAGTCGTTCAGGTGGGCGATCAGCAAGCTCGCGTGTTGGTTATTCGCTTCAACATTCAGACCTAGATGCGCCATCACTTCCCGACCATCCCCATCGCAGCGGCTGGATAACGTGTCCCCGCCGCGGCACCAGCTGGCGCCACGGCGTCCATCTGCTTGAGATCCTCTGCCGTTAGCTTCACATCGACCGAGCCGACGTTCTCTTCGAGATACTTCTGCCGCCGCGTTCCCGGAATCGGCACGATGTCATTGCCCTGCGCCATGACCCAGGCGAGCGCGAGCTGCGACGGTTTACAGCCCTTGGCCTTGGCCATCTCTTCGATGCGGCCAACCAAAGCGATATTCTTGGCGAAGTTCTCGCCCTGAAAGCGTGGCGTGACACGGCGGTAATCGTCGGGGGCGAGGTCGTCAGACTTCTTGATCTGGCCCGTCAAGAAGCCACGGCCAAGAGGACTATAAGCGACAAAGCCGATACCCAATTCTCGACAGGTGGCCAAGATGCCATCTTCCGGGTCGCGGCTCCAGAGGGAGTATTCCGTCTGCAATGCGGCGATTGGATGGACAGCGCAAGCGCGGCGCAGCGTGTCCTGCCCCGCTTCCGATAAGCCGAGGTAACGGACTTTTCCTTGTTTCACGAGCGCCGCCATCGCGCCGACGGTGTCCTCGATCGGCGTTTGCGGATCGACGCGATGCTGATAATAAAGATCGATTACGTCCGCATTAAGCCGCTTCAAGCTGGCGTCACACGCGCTCCGCACATAATCCGGCTTGCCGCTAACGTCGCGTTTGCTCGGATCGTTGATATCGCGGACGATGCCAAACTTGGTGGCAAGAACGACGCGGTCGCGCCGACCCGCTAGAGCACGGCCTACCAAGACTTCGTTCGTAAACGGGCCATACATATCGGCGGTATCGAAGAACGTGATGCCGAGATCGAGGGCGCGATGAATGGTAGCCGTCGACTCAGCATCGTCGCGCGGGCCGTAAAAGTCAGACATGCCCATACAGCCGAGGCCGAGGGCGGAGACTGTGAGGCCACTGCGACCGAGTTGGCGAAATTGCATTGGGAGCGCCTCCGCGTGGGAACTGTATTCTTCTGTATTTATAGGAGATTGGGGTGCGGCAAGTCCTTTGCTCTAGCACCAAGCCCCTGATAAACTAGGATTTGCCGCCTGCTCTTCTCGCTTGAAAGGGTCTCCGATGCGTCATGCACTGGCCGCGCTTGGTTTCGGCTTATTCCTCGCCTTCGCGGCTCCGGCACGCGCTGGGTTGTATTACTCCGGCGAGACCTATGCCGAGCTGCCGTCGCAGTGGCGCGGGTTTTTGGTCGATCAGCGAATGTTGCGGACTATCGCGTTCAAACCGGTGGGCACGGCTTCGCCCTCGCCCGCGCGCACGCGCTATGAGAATGAGGCGGCGAAATTGGTCAAACTGACACGCGAGCGCAAGTTGACAGCCGACGAGGCGGCGGATCTGGGGGCGATCTATGTGCGACTCGGCGATTTTGGAAAGGCGATCGAGGTGTTGGGCCCCGCGCAGCGCGAGCATCCGTCGCATTTTCGATTGTCGGCGAACCTGGGAACGGCCTGGCAGCTCAATGGCGATCTGACCCAAGCGGTGAGCGCATTGCAGCAAGCGGTGCGCTTGGCCCCAGGTAAATCGCTCAAGGCAGAGGAGCTACATCTCAAGTTGGTTCGTCAGCGGGCCAAGCAGGGCGCGAGGTGCAGGATCTCGACGATCTCTTTAGTGTCCAATTCGTCGGGCCGAGCGGGAAGTACGAACCTGGTCGATTGGCGGAGCCGCAACGCAAAACCTTGCCGGCGGATGCGGTCGCACTGGCGCAGCAGTTGGCTCTCTGGTTGCCTCAAGACCCACGCTTATTATGGCAGCTCGCCGAGCTGGCCAATGCTCATGGCGACGTCGCCACCGCGGCGGCGATCATGGATGGGTGCGTGACCGAGTTCGCGCTCCGGCAGCCCGAGCTGCGGGCGCATCGTTTAGCGGTCCGCGCGGCAGCGGATGAACTGGCCAAGGCCGGTGCCGTCAAGGGCGAGCACGACAAACACGCGGCTCTCTTCAAGCCACACTCATCGCGGCCGTTGGTCCTGGAAACGACGTTGCCGACGATCGACGCCAAGGGAATCAACTATCTGCCGTGGTCGGTCGTGGTGCAGACGACACTGGACCGTAGCTCCAGGCCGACCTTTCCCACGTATTTGAAAGAGTTGAAGGGCAAGCAAGTCTCGCTGCAAGGTTTTATGCAGCCGGTGGGCGACGAGATCGAGTGCAGTACGTTTCTGTTGATCGAATATCCTGTCGGCTGCTGGTTCTGTGAGATGCCGGAGATGACGGCGATCATCTTGGCCGAGATGCCCGATGGGAAGACGCGACCCTATACGCGCGATCAACTGCGCGTGACCGGGACGCTGGAATTGAACGCGACCGATCCGGAGAATTTCCTGTATACGCTGCGCGACGTCAAGGTGACGGTGGAGAAGTGAGTGAGGGATGCACCCCCGGCAAGCCGGGGCTATATAAATTTCGACTTGCGGGAGGTACATCATGGGTCGATTAAACCAAGACGGCACTTCGCCGACTCGGCCTTCGGAGCCGGACCCGTTTCGTTTCGGGCATCGTCTGGTCAAGCGTCAGCTCCCCAACGGTCGCTTCGACTTCGATCAAATCCCACTCACCCTTGATGATCTCCTCCATCCCGATGAGGCGTGTGTCATCGTGCAGAACACACCACACCAACGCGATCGCAATTATCTCTTCGGCGTGCTCACGCATCAGTTGCAAGATTGGCCCGGAGCCAAAGTCTTTGACGATCTGCAGATCGTGTGGAACGACCCGGGCCTTCGCCCCCATTGCCCGGATCTCAGCGTCATTTTCGAGGTCAACAACCCCGATGCTCCGCGCACGAGCTTTGACGTCGCCCTGGAAGGCGTGCGCCCGACGCTGCTGATCGAGATCGTCTCGCCGGACTATCGGGATAACGACGTCGAAAAGAAATACGCCCACTATCACGAAGCCCGTGTGCCATTTTATGTCATCATCGATCGTGAGAAGACCGAGGGGCCGGTAAGCATTCATGCCTATCGGTATGAACTAGATGGCTACGTCGAGCTGGAGCCGGACGAGGAAGGCCATCTTTGGCTGGAGACGGTCGAACTCTGGTTGGGGACCGGCGATAATCGCGTCGTTTGCTTTGACAAGAAAGGCCGTGAATTGGGCGATTACCTTCAGGTTACGAAGGAATTAGAGTTAGCGGAGAAGCGAGCGAAGGCCGAAGCGCGGCGTGCGGAAATGGAAGCGAAAGCCCGAGCAGCGGCTGAGGATCGCGCAAGAATGCCACTCTCAGAGCCGAAGCCGAAAAGAGGCGAGCGACAGCCGAAGAGAAGCGAGCCGATGCGCAAACGACGCTGGCGGAAGCCGAAAAGAGGCGAGCGGAAGCCGAAGAGAAGCGAGCGGAAGCGGAATCGAAACGCGCAGACGCGGAAGCCGCCGCACGAATCGAAGAACAAGAGTATGTGCGCCGGCTCGAAGAAGAGTTACGGCGACTGCGCGGGCCGTCCTAGCGGCGTCGTTACAACAACCGCCAGCTCTGTTCCTCCAAGCTCGCCACCAGGAACCGCACAACGCGCTTGGATACGTGGTTGAAATAATCCCAGGTGTGGCCGCCGGCGCGTGTTGTCAGGTCTACGTCATGAGATACGCCCAAGGCATTCATCTTTTCATGGAGCCGGTCGTTGCCGCGGATCCATTCGCGGTCGTCGGGATCGATGCAATAAAAAATGTGAGCCGGATGCTTGCTCGGGTGAATGTGCATCGGCGCGGTGTCCTGGCGGCACTGCTCTTTGCTCTCATACATCTCATCGATCGGCGAACCCTGACCATAAAGATCGTGATAGTCGATCGCCGCGGAGATCCCGGCGACGACAGGGAAGAGGTCCGGCCGTTTGAGCGCCAATCTAAGTGCGCCTTGTCCGCCCATGCTGACGCCGAACAGGCCGATACTTCCGGGCTTGAGGCCCCAGCGCTGATCGAAAAACGGTAGCACATTCTCGAGTACATGCCGCTCGGCCGTCAATTTGGGATCGAACTCGGGGCAGACGCGGTCAGTCCACCAAGAACGTTGCGTGTGCGGGCAGATGCAGGCGAGATTGAGTTCGGCGAAGAGAGCCGTATACGCCGGACGATCCTGTAGGGTGATCAGGCCGACTCCATGCAAATAAAGCAGGCCGAAGCGCGGCGGCTGCGGACCGGGCGGTTCATAGACGTCCACAGGTTTTCCGGCAACTTCGACTACGGACCAGGTGCCACTCACGTTGCGGTTCTCCAGCGGTGCGGTCCAATGATGGCGGAATTCGGGCGAGTTCCTCTACAGAAGTCGTGGCCGGGGTCGGTACTCCGACCCCGGTTCTTTGGAATCGAAAAGGCCGCACCGGGGTCGGAGTACCGACCCCGGCCACGACTTGACCCTTGTTGAACGAACTTTTAATTCAGGACACTAACGCCGTTTGACCGCCCAATTCGCGCCCGACATATCCCGCAGCACGGCCAGCGCCTCCTGTTGGCTCGGGTCGGATTGAGGATCATCCAATGGCAGCCGTTCCATCGATTCGGCGGGGCGCAAAGAGTATTCTAGCCACGAGCGCGCCAGTTTTCGCTCCAGGTCCGCGGAGATGCGAAACTCGGTATCGGGTTGGACGCCCCAGTCATCGGACGATTTGCTATCAGGAAAGCGATGGAGATTTTTGCCATTGGGCCGAATGAACGTGCCGCTGGTCAACTTCATACCGGCGCCGGGCACGGGCAAATAGATCGAGGACTGTACGCTGGCTTTGCCGCGCGTCCGCTGGCCGACGACGGTGGCCCGACCATGATCTTGCAGTGCCGACGCGACCAATTCCGCTCCGCCGAGCGTGTCGCCATTGACGAGGACAACCATCGGAAAGGTGACACCCGAGCCCGAGTCGTCGCCGCGGTAGACGGTCGGTTTGCCCTGGCGCGTTTTGATGGTGGCAATGTCGCCCGTACCCAAGAAGAGCCGAGCCGCGTCGACGGCTTCGTCGAGATAACCACCTGGACACCAGCGCAGATCGAGGATCATGCCGGTCATGCCGGCCCGGTGGAGTTGGCCAACCACGGCTCGGAGTTCGCTCGAAGAGCCGCGCATCAACGTGGTCAGGCGAACATGGGCTAAATGCCGATCAGCGTCGATCCAGTAATTCCAACGGTTGTCGTCGTCCCGGCGAACGCCAAGGACGATTTCCGGAGTGAAGTGTTCGAGCCGCAGCGTGGCGGTTCTCGACACCTTAGTTTCTGGTCGACGATAAGTGACCCGAACGTCCGGATTCGTGAGCGGCGCCGCTCGCAAATCGGTTGGGTCAGGCGGCCCTTGAAAGAGGAGTTGTTCGATCTGTTCGGTCGACAGTTTCCCGATTGGCTTGTCATTGAGTGCCGTGATCTCATCGCCCGGCCGTAAACCGGCACGCTGGGCCGATCCGCCAGGATAGACCGTCTTGAGCGCGACCGGTCCGCCGCCGGCGCTGGTCAACTCGACACCGACGCCGTTGGCCTCCCCTTCGAGGCCGACCGATTTCCTCTGTTCCGCGCCGATCACCACATCGCAATAGGGATCGAGCGAACGAGCGATCGCGCGGCAAGCCACCAGGAGAGCTTTGGGCCCCTGCAGCGCCTCGACCGCGCCGACTTGTTTTCGCGTCTCGATATAGAGGAGGATCAACGACTGATCGGCGACGGCTGACCGAACATCCTCACGCAGCTTTGCAGGTACGGGTAGCCGCGCGGCGTCGTAGAGCCCAGCTAAGGCGGCATAAGCGATCTCATCGGCAGGCACCGGCCGCACGTACAGCTCCGCGATTTGCGCTTGGACCGCGAAGAGTTGGGTGGCGAACTGTTGCTCTTCCAACGGCTTCGCCGCTGCCGCCGGTTCGGGCACAGGCACCGGCCGAACCGGGCCAGCGACGAGCAGGATTCCCGTAGCCAAGAGTAAGCACAGGGCAAGAACGCAGCGCATGACCCGACCCTCCTTGCGGCGAGTAAGACGGCCGGAGTGTAGCAAAAGGGGGGAAAGCGATTAAGTGCAATACCGCCTGGATCGCCTATAATAATCCCAGCGTGATTGAACCAATCCGGGTAGATTTTCGGCTGCTCCAATCTCCTCCCGGCTTTTCCTATATCCCCCTCTCCGGGAGTCTCGTCCATGGCCTTGACTGCTGCCCAAATCGACGCACAACGCAAGGAAGCGGAGGATCTCTTATTCTCCGGTCCGCAGACGATGGGCTTCGCCAAGGGACTCTTTTTCGGGCATTTCAACTCTTCCTTGCTCTTTCCTTACCCAGAAATCGCCGCGACGGAGCGAGAGGCGCTGAGCAAGTCTCTTAGCGAAGTTCGCCGCTACGCGGACGAGCATATCGACGCGACAACGATCGACCGCGAGGCGCGGATACCGGACGATGTGGTGGCGGGCCTGGGCAAGCTCGGCGTCCTCGGAATGACCGCGCCGCCCGCTTTCGGCGGCCGTGGCTTCTCGCAGCTCGGATACACCAAGATCATGGAGCTTATCGGCGGCCACTGTGCCGGCACCGCCGTCTTCGTCAACGCCCATCACAGCATCGGCATTCGTGCGCTGGTTCTCTTCGGCACGCCGGAACAACAACAGCGCTGGCTGCCCGATCTGGTCAGCGGCAAAAGCCTCGCGGCTTTCGCCTTGACCGAACCCGAGGCCGGTTCAGATGCGAGCAATGTCCAGACGACCGCCACGCCGACGCCGGATGGTCGCGGCTATATTCTCAACGGCGAAAAGCGCTGGATCACCAACGGCGGCATCGCCCAGGTCCTGACCGTAATCGCGCGCACCCCCAGCACCGGCAGCGACAAGAAAAAGCAGATCACCGCCTTCATCGTCACGCCCGACCTGCCTGGGTTCGAAGTCCTCGACGCGCGGATGCCCAAAGTCGGCATTCGCGGCACGGCGACCGGCCGACTCAAATTCACCAACATGTTCGTTCCGAACGAAAATATCCTCGGCAAGCTCGGCAAGGGCTTGCGCATCGCGCTGACGGTTCTCGACTTCGGCCGCACTACGTTCGGCGCGAGCTGCACGGGGGCGGCCAAGTTTTGCCTGCGCGCCGCTGCGACGCACGCCAAGAAGCGGGTTCAATTCGAGCAACCGTTGGCCGAGTTTGAATTGGTCAAAAAGAAGATCGCCTATATCGCCGCTCACGTTTTCGCCATGGAAGCGACGACTAGCGAATGCGCCAGCTTCATCGATCGCGGCTTCGAGGATTTCATGCTCGAAACCGCGATGCTCAAGGTCTGGTCTACCGATGCCCTGTGGCAAATCGTCAATGACACCATTCAAATCTTCGGCGGCAAGGCCTATTTTCTCGACGAGCCGTATGAACGAATGATGCGCGACGCTCGCATCAACATGATCGGTGAAGGGGCCAACGACGTATTGCGAGCGTTTATCGCGATGGTCGGCATCAAGCCGGTGGCTGACCAGCTCCTCAAAGTCAAAGACGCCGCGACCCATCCGTGGCGCGGCCTGGGCACGCTGTTCCGCTTCGGCGGCAGCCAACTCCGCGTCCGCTTCACGACGCCGACGGTGCCCGTGAAATCGGAGAAACTCCAAAGCCACGCTCACGAGCTTGGCCGCAGCGTCCGCGCTTTCAGCCTCGCCGTGCAAAAGATGCTGTTCCAATACCGCGAAAGTATATTGTTCAAGCAATATATCCAGGAAAGAATCGCCGATGCCGCGTGTGAAATCTACGCCTCGAGCTGTACGCTGAGCCGCCTCGATTCGATGCTGACGACGAGTAACGGCGACGCCGCCGAGCTGGACCGCGAAGTCGCCGCCGGCCGCCATTTTCTGCGGCTATCGAATCGCCGCATAAAACAATGCCTAGCCGCACTCAACGACAACGACGACGCCTCGACGACCGAGACCGCGGATGCGATGTTGGGACGGTATTGAGGTTCGATGCTACATCGTACGCGCCGAAATAAAAGAGACACATGACGACGAACCTGCCTCCCGCCACCTCCGATCGGCACCGCAGTCCGTGGACGCTCCGCGAAAAGCTGACCCGCTTGTTGTGGACGTTGGTTGAAGCGACCCTGTTCCGCTGGAGCCCGCAACCCTGTTACGCTTGCGCAGCTGGCTGCTGCGTCGCTTCGGCGCCAAAGTTCATCCGCTTGCTTACATCCGGGCCACGGTAACGGTGGCCATCCCATGGAACATCACGATCGGCGCCAATTCCGCCGTGGGCGACCATGCCATACTTTATGCCCTCGGTCCGATCAACATCGGCGATCGAGTAACTGTAAGCCAATACGCCCATCTCTGCGCCGGGACACACGATTACACGCAACCAAACATGCCTCTTCTCAGGCCGCCGATTGTATTGGGCGATGATGTATGGATCGGTGCCGACGCCTTCGTCGGCCCAGGCGTGACCGTCCAAACCGGCGCGATCGTCGGAGCGCGCTCGGCCGTGTTCAAGAACGTCGAAGCCTGGACCATCGTCGGCGGCAATCCAGCGCGGGTGCTCAAAAAGAGGGAAGTTCAAGATCCTCCCTTAGTGCGAGGCCCTTGAATCCTCCCGAGAGACTCCCGTGACACCCGAGATTCGCAGCGACTTCACTCCGTTTGTCAAATAAACGTCCATCGATAAACTGATCCGAGGTCGGGAGAGGCAATAGAAAAGAGGCCACGGAGGCTCGGAAATGAGCGCTGCGCAAACACCAGGAAAACTCGCCTTGATCGTCGGAGGGGGACCGGCGCCGGGCATCAATGGGGTCATCAGCTCCGTCACAATCGAGGCCATTGAACAGGGTTTTGAAGTCATCGGCTTTCAAAACGGGTTCAAATGGCTCGTCGAAAACAACGCCGAAAAGTGGCGTGAACTCAAGATCGTCGATGTGAAGGCTATCCACCTGCGCGGCGGCTCGATCCTCGGAACGTCGCGGACCAACCCGGCCAAAAACGAGACGTTCATGAAGAACGTACTCGACGTGCTGCGTCGGCTCAATGTTACCTGCCTCGTCACCATCGGCGGCGATGACACCGCCTTCTCCGGCAGTCAAGTATACAAACGGGCCAACGGCGCCGTCCGCGTCGCCCACGTTCCCAAGACAATCGACAACGATCTACCGCTGCCGGAATCAACGCCGACCTTCGGCTATGAAACCGTGCGCCACGTCGGCGTCGGCATTGTCCGCAATCTCGCCGAAGATGCGCGAACGACATCGCGCTGGTATCTGCTCGTGAGTATGGGCCGAGCCGCCGGCCACCTGGCACTTGGCATAGGCAAGGCCGCGGCAGCCACCTTGACGATCATCCCAGAAGAGTTCAAAGGCAGGCCCGTCTCCCTCGAAGAGGTAACCGATATCTTGACGGGCTCTATCGTCAAACGCTTGGCCAACGGCTCGCCTTATGGCGTCGCTGTGCTAGCGGAAGGGCTGCTCGAAGCCATAGGCGAGCACGGCCTGTCGTCGCTCAACGATGAACAACTCGGGCGCTACGGCAAGGTGATCCGCGATGAGCACAATCATTTGCGCCTCGGCGAGATTGAATTTGGGCGCATGATCAAGGACCGCCTGCAAGCGCGGCTCGAGGAAATGAAGCTGTCAATCACGCTGATTGATAAAGACCTCGGTTACGAGCTTCGCTGCGCCGATCCGATCCCGTTCGACGCCGAGTACACGCGCGATCTCGGCTATGGCGCGGTAAAGTTCCTGCGCTCGCCGGAAGCGGCGAAATACGGCGCAATCATCAGCCTCGAAGATGGCCGACTCAAGCCATTGCCTTTCGAGACCATGATCAATCCGCAGACGAGCCGGATGCAGACCCGCCGCGTCAATGTCGACGGCGAGGCCTACGAATGTGCCCGGCGCGTACATGATTCGTCTCGTGCCGCGCGATTTCGACGAGCCGGCCCGCCTTTCAAAATTGGCCGAAGCCGCGAAGATGACGCCCGAACAGTTTCGGAAGAAGTTTGAGTATCTCGTGCGCTAGTCAACGTAGAAGAAGGCATTCTCCAATGCTCTCCAGCCGCAGCCTAATGGGATATGTCGCCCTACTCATCTGCTGCGCCACGACTACCGTCGCGGATCCGAAGACTGCCGTATACGCCGAAATTCGCCTCCTTGACGATGCAACCGGCCACGGCGTCCCGCTGGTCGAATTGATTACCGTAAATCAACTCCGCTTCGTGACCGACAACGCGGGCCGCGTCGCCTTCCATGAACCAGACCTCATGGACCGCGAGGTATTTTTCACCATCCGTAGTCATGGGTACGAGATCAAAACCGATGGCTTCGGCAGCGCTGGAGTGAAGATCACACCCAAAGCGGGCCAAAGGACCGAAATCAAGATCGCTCGGAAGAACATCGCCGAGCGACTATGCCGGCTGACAGGAGAGGGAAAATACCGCGACACACTTCTTCTGGGGTACAAAGCGCCATTTGAGCAATCAGCCCATCCGGGTGGCGTCGCTGGCCAGGACTCCGTACAGGCGGTCCCCTACAAGGGTGACATCTATTGGTTTTGGGGCGACACCAATCGCATGAGTTATCCGCTCGGAATGTACCGAACCAGCGGCGCGAAAACACCAGCTATTCCGATCACAGCGAATCTCTCTCAAGGCATCGCCTTCGACTATTTCACAGACCGGACCGGTTTTGCCCGCGCCATGATGCCTCTTAGAGAACGTGCTGAGGGCGTGATTTGGATCGATGGCGTCTGTACCGCGCCCGATGAAAAAGGCGTCGAAAAAATGGTGGCTCACTATTCCCGCCGCAAGGGCCTGGGCCCAGAGTTTGAACATGGGATCGCGGTCTTTGACGATGAGCGAAATCAGTTTGTCGTAGCGCGGGAACTGCCGCTGACGGAAAAGTGGCGCTTTGTGCGCGGGCATCCGGAGAAATATAGGGAGAACGGCAATACGTGGTTGCTCTGTGGCAATCCAGCGCTCGCCGTCCGCGTGCCGGCCACGCTGAAGGACGTATTGGAACCGAAGAACTATGAGGCATTTACCTGCGCCGCCGCGATGGACAAAGGGAAACCGAGTTCCATCAAAGTAGATAACGACGGAGTCCCGATCTGGCGCTGGCAATCGGACTTTCCTCCAATGGGATCGGAGACGGAGGAGACTTTGGTCAAGACCGGCAAGATGAAGCCAGAGCAGACGCGCTTTTATCCGGCCAATCGAGCCGACTCCGAAGAACGAATCCGCCTGCACAACGGCACGATACGCTGGAACGAGCATCGTAAGCGTTGGATACTGATTGCCGGGCAGATTGGAGGCAAGTCGTCGTTTCTAGGAGAGATCTGGTATGCGGAAACGGACGAGCCCACTGGGCCGTTTCGGACCGCGGTCAAGATCGTAACACACAATAAACAGTCTTTCTACAATGTGTGCCATCACCCCTTCTTGGACCGCGGTGAGGGGCGCTTCATCCACTTCGAGGGAACGTATACCAGCGATTTTTCCGGCAACACGGACAAGACGCCGCGCTATGAGTACAACCAGATTCTATATCGATTGGATCTCGATTCGCCGGCGCTCGCGGCGCGGTAAGCGAGCGCGATTGATTAGCGCCATCAGCAATTGTTTAGCCGCGAGCCTCTGTTGTGGAACGGTCTCCTCACCGTTCCACAACAGAGGTCAGAAGACCGTTCCGCAACAGACCACAGCGCTCGCCTACTGGCTCGCGGCTAAACTGTGTGAGGTCCACAATCCCTTGTCCCTCGCGGAGAATCTCCCATGTCCCATCCCAATCGTCGTCAGTTTCACAAAGCCGGCGCTGCGGGCTTGCTAACCGCGCTTTCGGCTTCGCGTGTTTATGGAGCCAACGATCGTGTTCGGCTTGGTTTCATCGGTCTGGGTAATCGTGGCGATCAGGTATTGGATGCCTTCCGTGTGCATAAGGACTGCGAAGCCGTCGCCTTGTGCGATATTTATCAATCTTATGTTGATTTCGCCGCGAAAAAGGCGGGCGGCAGTCCGACGAAGTACGACGACTATCACAAGCTGCTCGACAACAAAGAGGTAGACGCGGCGGTGATATGCACGCCGGATCATTGGCATGCGTTGCAGATGATTGAAGCGTGTGAGGCGGGGAAAGACGTGTATGTCGAGAAGCCGTTGTCGCTCTGCGTGGCCGAAGGGCGAGCGATGGTCCAGGCGGTGCGCAAGAACAAACGTGTCACGCAGGTCGGCCTGCATCGTCGTTCATCGGCCTACTGCCGTGACGCGGCCGACTTCGTTCGCAAAGGCGGCATCGGGCACGTCACTGTTTGCCGCGCGTTTCACATCCAAAACGAGACGCCGAAAGGCATCGGCAACCCGCCCAATGGAGATCCACCCAAGAATTTCAATTGGAACGCCTGGCTCGGGCCAGCGCCGAAAGTGCCTTACAACAAAAACCGCACCTTCTACCGCTTTCGCTGGTTCTATGACTATTCCGGCGGGCAACTTACCAATTTCGGCATCCACTATCTCGACGTGATTCATTGGCGCTTGGTCACAACGCGCCTCTCGCAGTCACCGCGCTGGGCGGCAAATACACGCTGGCCGACAACCGCGAGATCCCCGATACCCTGGAGGTGCTCTGGCAGTATCCGGGCAACACTCTGGTCACGTTCTCTCAATTCAACGCCTCCGCCGCCCCGGCTACCGGTTACCGTGGAGCGGAGATCGAATTCCGAGGCACAAAAGGAACGCTCTACCTGACTGGCCGTGGCTGGGAGGTCGTACCCGAGATTATCACGCAGAATGAATTCCCTGCCCGCACTCCGGTAGATCGGGAATCCGAAAAAGGCTATCGAAAAAGTGCGCAAGGCCGTCATCGAGCCGGCCAAGAGCGAAGGCGATCAGGACACATCGCACCACACCCGCAATTTTCTCGACTGTGTCAAAAGCCGCGCTGCGTGTAACTGCGACATCGAGGTCGGCCATCGCGACACCAGCGCCGCATTGATCGCCAACATTGCGCACAAAACCAAGAGTTACCTGGAATGGGATGGCAAAGAAGAGCGATTCACCAACAACGACAAGGCGAATAAGCTGCTTCGCTACGAGTATCGGAAGCCGTATCAATTTCCGGTTTGAAACCTTCACTTTTTCAGTTTCTCATACGCTGCCCGTAGCTCCGACTCGTTTTTGAGTAAATCCTGAAAGCGCTTGGTCGACTCAGAGTTGCCCAAGCCTTTCATCTCTTTTTCCATCTGAACCAGGCTCCTGCCTGCGTCGGTTATGCTCTTGTCATAACGAGCGCGATCCGCTTTGAGATTCTTTTGGGCGTGACGCACGAGTCCGAGAATTAGATGATAATTGCACTCGATATACTCTTCCTTATGCTTTGGGTCGCTCAACTGCTTGGCTAGTTGCAGCATAATGGCGTTGGCCTGGGCGTCGACTCGGCCCAATCCTCTTGGGCTTCCAGCAGAGCAATCCATTCCTTGCGCACCTCCAGGCTGCCGGATCCCCAGCCTTTGGCCCCCATCTTGCCGTTGATAATTTCCTCCATGATCGCCTTGGCCTTGGCCAGCTCCTTGAGCATCCGATACTCACGGGCCAGAATGAGGCGAGCCGTGCGATAAATACGGAGATCATCGGTCGCGTCCGGTTTCGGCTCTTTGATCGTCACCAGCAGATCCGAGGCTTTGCCATGTTGGTCGATGGCCGATTGAGCCTGGGCCAGCGCGATTTTCACGGAGGGACTGAGGTCGGCGTTTCCTTTGGTCAGCTCTTTTTGTGCTTCGTCGAGTAGACCGGTCAACCCGTCAATGGTGCGCTGGAGTTTGTCTTTATCATTACTCTGCCTTACTTCTGCGATCAGTTGGCGGCTCAGCCCCGACAGGAGCTTAAAGGTGTCCGCTGTCTTATCTCCGGTGTCTTCGGCATGTTCCTTGAGCGCCTTCATCACGGCTCGGGCTTCCGGCAATCGATTCGTAAGCAGGTCCGAACGTAGCGCCAGCTTGAGTAATGGATCGCCGACAGCCATGCTGCTCTTGAGTTCGGGCCATTTGCCGTCGTTAACCTCTTTGATCCAGGGATCGAGCAGCGCCGCTACTTTTTCGTGCGCCTTGGCTTTGAAATGCGGCTCGACCTTGGAATAGAGCACGCGCAGCCGTAAATCGGTGGCCGTATTCTTGAGATATTCCCGTACTCGCTCGTCTTGGGCAGAATCGGTATTGAAGGGCAAAGGCGGATGCTGTCCAAGTTTTTCTTGGACGACGCGCGCCATGTTGTCCACATCGTCGAACTTTCGATTGCGCAGATGATCTTGCGCCAGGATGATGCGCGATAGGAGATAAACGTGATTGGCCAACATATTGTCCAGGCGCGCGCCGGTCGCGTCGGGGATGCGCCGCAGTGCCTCGAGTCCCAGCGTTTGCCAGGCTTTGGGGTCGTCGTTGCCAGGCCGTTTGAGACCTTGTTGGTCCGCCTGATTGGCGGCCTCATAAATCTGATATTGCACGCGGCCATACTCGGGAAAGCTCTCGCCGATGCGGGTCATCAGATCGATAGCCTCGAGCAGATTCTTTTGGCTCAGCACGATGCGCGAGCTGATCCCGGGCCACATCGGCCGCGGCATCCTGGGGCCAGCGCTGTTCGATGAGCTTGGCCCACTCGAAGACATCTTTCCGCCGCTGCTCGACCTCCTCGGGCTTGGCGTTGGCACCCGATTGCTGTTCGATGAGCAGGCGCACATAAGCGTCGAGCACGTAGGCGGCCGTCAACGACGCCTGCGCCGCCTGCGGATTCTGCTCCGCGAAGACTCGGCCCAGATCGATGGCCTCGCGATATTTTTTCGTGTCCACATAGAAGTAGGTCAACATGGCTTTAGCCGTGCCGACCTCGAAGGGCGGGGTCTTGCCGTTGGCTTCGGTCGTATTCAGTCCGTGAACCAATGCCTGCAGTAAATCATCAAGGCTTTTTTGCCTTTTCTTCTCTTTCTCATCCACCTTTTTCTTGCTGGCTTCGATCATCGCTTTGTTCTGTTCCTGCTCCGCGGGACTTTTGCCGCGCGTCAACGACTGAAGCTGCTCTCGGGCCTGATTGACTTCGTCGGTAGCGAGGCTCATTTGTTCGGCTTCGTATTGAGCGCGCACGAAACAGTCGTCGAAGGAATTGAGATCCTTGACGTCACGTTTCAAGCCGCCTTGTTTGATGAACAGCCGCAATTTGAGCTGGCGGGCGCGATCCGTAAAGTCATTTTCGCTGAACTCGACGTCACGAATCAGATTGCGCCGAGATTCAGGTCGTCAGCGCGCGGGTTCTCCGTCTTTTCGAGCACAAGCTCTGCCAACAGATAACGAATGCCGTAGCCCTCGGGAGTCTTGAGAAACCGCGGATAGCGCACCAGCCAGTCACGCGCTTCGCGGTCGAGATAGCGTAAGGCCGCGCCCTTGGGATTGATCAGGTCGGGGTTTTCTTGAACGGTAAGCAGGTCGAAGTAACGAACGAGACGATTCGCCTCAGCCGCGGCCGGCTCCTTGTCGGCGACCTTGCGAATGTCTTCGTATTTCTGACGCGCGTCTTTCGGTTTGCCGCGGTCGGCGAGACAGCGCGCTCCCCAGGCCTTGGCCGTCCAATAGATCGGATCGTGAACGTCGGCGCGAGCCAGTGCATTAAAGTGTTCGATCGCTTGATCGATGCGCTCGCCCCGGTCGATGATGACCGAACTATCCTGGGCAAAACGAGGATAAGTCAGAGCTTGATAATAGCTATTTAGGCCCTGGTCGTAGGTGCCTTTCAACGCATTTTGCTCCAGGCGGCTTTTGACTGCTTTTTCGGCTGGCGTTGTCGGCTGTTGGTTTTTCAGAGGCACTAACTTCCTGCCAATGTCGTTGACGACCTGTTTGATTTCCTCGCCTGCCGCCTCAAACGTATGGCGGGCTTCGCGCAGCGCCGGCGTAACGATCCGCGCGGCGGCAGGATCGGCAAGCGCTCGGCTTAGTTGTGATCGGCCCTGCAGGACACTCACGCGTGCGATATAGAGTCGCGCCTCGTCAGCACGGGGATGATTCGGATTGCTGGTCAGAAAAGCGCGAATGTCGGCTGCCGCCTTGCGATAGCCCGCCGTCCGTTTGCCACTGTCGGGCTCTTCTTGAGCGCGCTCGAGTCGGGTGACGGCCATTTCGAGCGGCAGCTCCGCTTTGATCTCCGGCGGCCCGACTTTGTCGAGACGTTGCAAATAGTCCTCCGCGAGGTTCTTGTAACCTTCCGAACGGAGCCTTTGCACAAACTGCAAATCCTGTTGTGCGGAGCTATCTTGGGAGCGGGATTGCGGGGAAAGCAAAAGCAGCAAAAGAAGAGCTAAATACTTCGTCATGGAGCGGCCCAGCAGGAGACGAGAGCCTCGGCCATGCCGCGGAAACGGGACAAGGATCTACAGGCCGGCCGGTCTTTTGGAGTCTTGTTCCAGTATGGAGACCGCCCGGGCGCGTGTCAACGGAAGCCAGCTTGCGCAAAGCCGTACATCCTTCACGCCGCGAGGTCGCTGCGGCGGAGCTCGCGGTCCGCGGCCACGAAACGCAGGTAATCGTCATAAGTGTCGACGCCGCGCCCACTGTGGCCGACGATGCCGACCTGTATCGTTCGGCCAAGCGCCAGCACGCGAAGCTGCTCCAGCTTCTCTAGCTGCTCGATCGGCTCTGGCGGCAGTTTGGCGAGTTCGAGGAGGAACGATCGGCGATAGGCGTAAACTCCGAGGTGTTGCAAAAACTGGGGGGGCTGCTGGTCAAACGCCGGCTCGCCATCACGCACATACGGGATCGGGCTGCGACTAAAATAGAGCGCTCGACCTTGGCTATCACAGACAACCTTGACGCAATTCGGATCGAGCCAGGCTGCCTTGGACGTGACGGGGACCGCCAACGTCGCCATGTCGGCGACCGGGTTTTTCCGCATCAAGCCAGTTAGACATTCCAAGGCGCTCGGGTCGATCAACGGTTCATCGCCCTGGACGTTCACAACGACATCGACATCCAGGCCGGCCGCGACTTCCGCCACGCGATCCGTGCCGCTCGGATGGTCGCGGCGCGTCAGGGCGGCTGTGCCGCCGAAGCGACGCACGGCGGCGAGAATGCGCGAATCATCGGTGGCGACAATTACGGCGGCAATGCCAGGCACCTGGCAGGCGCGCTCGTAGACATGTTGGATTAAGTATTTGCCAGTCTGACGCAGCAGAGGCTTGCCCGGCAGCCGCGAAGATCCAAAACGCGCGGGAATGATGATGGCGCAACGCACGGCCGAGCCTCCTTGTCTTGGTGCGTGAGTGGAAAAGGGCGATTAGATACGGGACTCCGGATTTGGGCAAGAGCGAACTCAACGTGTCGTGTTGTCGCAATCGACGTGCGGAAAAACGAACCCCCGGCAAGCCGGGGGCTAATTAAGAACGGATTGGCTACTTCCCACCCACAAACCGCGCCTGGGCCTTGGACCCGGGCAGGTCCTCTAATTCACACTGTAACTCTTTTTTGCGCACCGTTCTATCCACCTCAAAAGTGAGGGTGTGAATCCCTGGAGTCAGATTCAGTGTCCCCTTTGGGTAGGCGGGCTTGCCATCAACCCAGAGTCTTAGCCCCATGTCCCAATTGAGCCGAAGCGCTACCTCGCCGCCTGTCGAGACTTCAATTTGCGTGCGAGCGATACAATCGGGCAGATCGAAAGTCCGTAACCCGGGACGCCAAAAAATGGACTTTAACGGTAGTTCGCCGGCTACTGTGGTGTACTCCGAACTCCATGTCAAAGCGGTATCTTCTCCGGCAACGGCTCCAAGACCTTTATCCCGGATCAGTTGCTCTGCAACTGGAGTGGGCTCCAAAACCTGCCACCGCCGCGCCATGCGCGCCCGGCTTACCGAATACGCGGGCGTCTTGCCCAGCTCGGAGAGAAAACGAACCAGGTCGATTAGCTCCGCACGAGTTAGCGGGTCGGTCAATCCTTCGGGCATCAGTGAAAGTTTGAGCATTTCTTTCTCGTCAATATCCCTGGTCGGGATGGCGAGTATTTTGTCCTCGGCGGTGCGTAGCAGTAGCTCATCTTTAGCCTCGCGCACCTTGATACCGGTGATAGTCACGCCTTTCTTGGTATCGACGCGCATCGTGTGGAAGCCTTCCTTGATCGCTTTGCTTGGCTCGATCAGGGAGTCGATCAAGTAATCGATTTGGGCGCTGGCGCCGACGCTGCTGAGGTCGGGACCAACCTGACCGCCTGCGCCGGCGATGGCGTGGCAACTGAGGCAGAGCTGGTCCTTGCGGCGAAAAATTGCCTCGCCGCGGGCTGGGTCGCCGAGCTTGGCGACGTCGGCGATCGTTTGCTTCATCTGCTCGGGCGTCAGCTTGCGTAGGCCTGTGGTGAGACCGCCGGCTTGCGTCAGGGCGGCGATCAAGTCTTTCCCTTCAAGGCCAGAGCTACGCACGGCGCGGATTGCGATCTTGGCCACATCGGCCGGTAACTTCGCCTCCTTCAAAGCGGCCGTGAGCTGAGCCGGGCCGTTCTTGCGTTGGAGGAAGGCGTTGATAACCTCATCCGCGGCGTCTTCCGCTTTTGGCTTCGACAACATCGGAACCGTCAACTGAGCGGCGCCTGCGGTATCAAGCGGTACAAGAGCGACCAAGGCATGTCGTTGCACGGCCGGCTTGCCGGTCTCGGTCAATTTTTTGAGGGCTTCGATGCTTGGCTTGCCACCCAGAGAGGCAAGGCCATCGATCGCGGCCAGTCGTAGATCAGCGCTCGTCGCTTCCCCTTTGGCAAAGTCGATGAGTGTGGGCCGGATCGCTTCGACGCCCCACAGTCCCGCCGTCCGGGCGGCGGCGATGCGGATCAGATCGTTATTGTCCTTGAGGGCGTCGGCAATTTTGCCGAGATCCTTATTCGGCCGCACGCCTCGTTGCCGCGCGGCGTCTCCCAAGGCGCGTAGCAACCGGAGCCTCTCCAGCTCCGGCGACTTCAGCGACAAAGCCCGATCGTATAGCGGTCCAAGCTCGTCCGCGTTCGCTAGAGAGGCGATCAAGGCCAGGATAGACTCCTCGCTCCCGGGCGCTGTCTTGCCCGCGCGGATCAGCTCAATCAACGGTTTGACCACATCCTTGGACCCTGCGGCCTGGAGGGCAAAGAGAAGCCGCCGTGCGTCGCCGCCGAAAGTGAGCTTGCCCGTCTGATAGGCCGGCATCCAGTAGGGTTGGAGTTCACGGACCGTGAACCACAAGGCGTAATCAAGGAACTTGTCGGTGGGCCGATCGAGGGCTGTGAGCGCTAGCTCGGCCGCGCGGACGTCGTGAATATGCCCGAGAGCCAGCACGGCCTCCAGGCGCACTTGCGGATGGTCGTCGGCTACACGCGGAGCAAGCAGCGCGAGCGGATTCTGGAGACGATCACTCCAGGCGCCGGCGACCCGCAACGCCGCCGCGCGTACGCGCGGATCGTTGGCCTGAGTCAAAGTCGTGAGCAGGCCCGGTTCTACGACATCAAGTGTTTGATAGGTCCAGAGCGCTTCGAGCAGGTTTGGCTCATTCTCCGCAACCTTCGCGTCTTGTGTTTTCACCCATGCCGCGAGGGCGGGCACCACTTCCGCACCACGCTCCTTGAGAACACGGCGAGCGAAGTGGCGCGTCCAGGCTTCGGGCGATCTGAGATTCTCGACGAGCGCTTCGGTCTTGGCACCGACCAGTTTGGGCCGATCGACGAGCGGTCGACCCTTGGCGGTGACGCGCCAGATGCGGCCGTGCGTCTTGTCCCGGCGTGGATCGCGGAAGTCGACCTCGCCATGTTGGATGATCGGATTATACCAATCGGCTATGTAGATCGCTCCATCCGGCCCCATCTTGATGTCGATCGGTCGAAAGGCTGGGTGCTTCGTCTTTATAAGGTCTGGCAATTGCTTGGAGACGTAGCCGGAGCCTTCGGGAGTTAGCGCAAATCTACAGACGCGATGGCCACGAAAATCGTTGGTGAGAATGTTGCCGCGCCATTCCTCCGGTAAGTGTGTGCCGCTGAGGATCTCCTCGCCGCAATACTTGGGATGGCCAGGATTGAGACCCTGCAAGATCCGGCTGACGCCGACGGAGGTGACGTAGGCTGAGCCAGGGAATATGTAGTGGACCCCTTCGCCGCCAGCCCCATCAGTGGCAAACGATTGGCCCCAGCGATCGAATTGGAAGCCCCAAGGGTTCCACATGCCGCGCGCGAAGACCTCCAGCTTGCCCATGTCGGGGCGATATTGCCAGATACCGCTGCCATTGAGTCGGCGAACTCCATAGGGAGTCTCGATATGGCTATGGATGTAGACCGATTGATTGAAATACAGGTTGCCGTCGTTGCCCCACATAAATGTGTGAATGATGTGGTGCGTGTCCTCGGTGCCGAAGCCAGAGAGCATCACGCGGCGGCGATCCGCCTTGTCTGTGCCCTTACTGCTCGACAGATGGAGCATCTCCGTGCTATCGGCCACGTAGACGCCGCCATCGCCGGGCACCAAGCCGGTCGGGATCAGGAGGCCATCGGCGAACACCGTTGACTTGTTCGCCCGCCCCTTGCCATCGGTATCTTCGAGAATGATGATCCGATCATTCGCCACCTTGCCCGGCTCGATCTGCGGATAACTCTCCGCGCAAGCGACCCACAGGCGACCTTTTGCATCCCAGTTCATCTGCGTCGGCTTGGCGAGCAGGGGATCGGCGGCATAGAGGTTGACCTCGAAACCCGGAGCGACTTCAAAGGATTTGCGCTCGACCTCCGGATCGGTCTCGGCTTCTTTGGCTTTGTCGATGGGTGGTTGGGCCTGGAGCGCGAGGAGCCCGATCGAGGCGAGCGTGAGCGTCAGCGCGAGAAAACGGCGGTAGGTTGCGCTCATGGTTTCGCCTCCACTTTCTTCAATTCGTAAACATGCTTCACCGGCACACGCAGCTTGGCGATCTCGGCCTCCATCTTTTCGATCAACGGATCGAACATCGGCATCTCGGCAGCGTTCTTGCCCTGCTCGTGCTTACGGAAGCCAAAGAGATACGTCTCATTCGCGGGACGCCAGCGGTAGAAAAAGAGGCGATTCTTGGCGATGATGGCTTGGCGGAGTTTCTCGGATTGGTCGAAGTCGGGACCATTTTCGTAATAGAAAACACGAAACTCAATACCCGCTTTTTTGCCCCTACCTTCTCCGCTGGACCTGATTGCCATGCCATCTATATACAGGTCGTAATCTCCACGTGGTAACCCTGTGAAGGCTACAGCACGTGATTCGCTCGCTGATTCGGATGCGGGTGAGGGATGGATGTCATAAGTCGCCTCAAATGAAATTGACATGGCAGCTGCATTTGAGTTTGTCGACCGTAGTACCCCTACTCAATATTAGCTTCTTGCTATTTACATCAATTTCAATCCAACTACTAACGGGTCTTTCAAAGAATTCCATTAGAAATTGTGCCGTAAGGTAGTATCCCACATCTGTTAGGTGAATGCCGTTGTCGGTCAACAGTAGTGGGGCAGCTCGCTTCGATTGCTCTACTTGCCGATCGTATAGGTTGATAAACACGGCCCCGCGCTTCTTTGCAATTTCACCAATCGCATTAGAATAATGCATGAGTAGCCGATTCTGTTCTATGGGCTTCCGCATAGGTGGCCCCATATTCTCCTGCATGCAGGGCGACAGCAACACAATCCGTGCCTTCGCCGGCGCCAACGCATCAAGCAACGTCTCCAATCCCTTCTTGAACGCCGGCAACCCCGCCTCGCCCTCAAAAGATTCGTTCGTGCCATAGCCAATGATAATCACCGTCGGCTTGAACGCGAGGACGCTGTCTTTGAGTCGTTTGAAGCCTTCCGCGCGAGTCGAAACTGGCGCGGGCGTCGCCCCAGACGGTGTCGCCGCTCCAGCCGAGGTTGCGGAAGGTGATGTTGCGATCGGGCCAACGCCGTGTTAGGGCCGCCTCCCAATAACCGTAGCGCTGCTCGCGCTCGATCAGCGTGCTGCCGACGAAGACGACGCGGTCGCCGTCTTTCAATTCAAAAGGTTCAGCGGCTCGGGCCGATCCCGGGAGGACGAGCGATAGAAGGAAAAGGAGATATTTCACGAAGAGGTCTCCGGTGCTGAATTTTCGGTCCTGGCTGAGGCTTCTCTCTAAAATAGATTGCATTGCGCGGACACACACAGAACAGCTTAGGGTGTGAGCCAATTCTCCGGGCGAATGCGGCTACAATTCGAGAGAATTACGCTTCACCAGCAGCTTACGCGGGCCGGCAGCCAAACTCAACCGCTAAAGTCCTCCCAGCTTCTCTTGACTTCGCGTCGACGGTATATGACAATAACGGTACTGACCAGTCAGTTCTGTTTCGGTTCGGCTGTGTTGGACGCGCATCTTTTGTCGTGCTGGCGGAGGCTATCGATGGCTTTTGTAAAGAATCGCGGATGGTGGGTCGTTGCAATCTTGGCCACGATGTCAGCCGTCGGCTGCGGCGGGCCGCCTCCAGCGCCTCCAGCGCCCAAGCCGCTCGAGATCGAAGTCAGCCATCCCGTCGCCGACATGGTAGCCGATTCCGATGTTTTCAGCGGCCGGGTCGACGCGATCAGCGCCGTCGATATCAAGGCCCGTGTCAGCGGTTATCTTCGCAAAGCACCGGCGTCGAGCAAGATCCGTGGGACATCGCAAGAGCCGCGTGACGACGAGCTGCCGGTCAAGGAAGGCGGCGACGTCAAGGAAGGAGATCTCCTCTTTGTCGTCGATCCTGATCCGTTCAAGGCCACGCTGGCTCAGGCGAACGCCACCGTCAAACAGAATGAGGCCCAGCTCGAGAATTCGCAAAAGGTGCTGCAGCGGACCGAAGTCCTGGTGCGGCGCAACTCGGATACTCAAGAAAACCTCGATCAAAAGCGTAGCGATCGCGACGTTGCGGAGGCGACGCTGGGCGTGGCGAAAGCCAATGTGTGGGCCGCCAAGATCAATCTTGAATTCTCTCAGATCCACGCGCCGTTTGATGGTCGCATCAGTCGCCGCATGGTCGATCCAGGCAACGTCGTCGTCGCCGACAACACGGTGCTGACCTCGATCGTCATGCTCGATCCGATTCATGTCGATTTCGACGTCGACGAGCGGACTTGGCTGCGCATCCGCCGGCTCATTCTGAGTCACTCGATCGCCACGGAACAGGAATCGCTGCTCAAGGTCGACGTCGGCCTGGCCGATGAAGAGGGCTTTTCGTTCAAGGGCGAGAAAGTCAACTTTTTCGACAACAAAATCGATACTCTTACGGGCACAATGCGGGTCCGGGCCGTCATCAAGAACCCGGATAAGCTGCTCCAACCCGGCATGTTCGCGCGGGTGCGGCTGCCGATCGGCGAACCGCAGCCACAGCTGCTGGTTGCCGAAAAAGCGATCGGCACCGACCAAGGGCGCAAGTTTATCTACATAGTCAACGACAAAAACGAAGCCGTGCAGCGGACGATCGAGGTCGGTGCCCCTTACAAGGGCCTGCGCGTTGTCCGAGCCGCCAAAAACAATGAGCCTCTCAAAGAGACCGATAAAGTCGTGGTTCGCGGTCTCCAGAGGCTGCGCAACGGCACGCAAATCGAGCCGAAATTGATGCCGATGCCGCGCAGCACCGATCCTCTCACTCCCGCCGTCCTTACCAAGCAGAAAGAAGGCGGCGCCGAAAAGCCTAAGGGGCATTGATCGTCTCTTTTCGCCCCTCGAAAAGCATTCTTTCTCCGTAAGTCGTTTTTTCGCGGAGCGAAAAACGACAATAGGCTCTTGAGTCGCTTCGTCCGACACCAGTTCCTCAAGGATTCGGTCGTGTTTTCACGATTTTTCATCGACCGGCCGATCTTCGCAACCGTGTTGTCGATCGTGGTCACTTTGGCCGGGTCGGTGGCGGTGTTCACGTTGCCAATCGCGGAATATCCGCAGATCACCCCGCCGAGCATCATTGTTTCCTGCACCTACGCCGGTGCCGATGCGCCGTCGTCGCCGAAACCGTCGCCGCCCCGATCGAACAGCAGGTCAACGGCGTCGAAAGCATGCTTTACATGGTGTCGCAGAGCACCAACGACGGCGCCTACACATTGACGGTGACGTTCAAGCCAGGCGTGAATCTCAACTTCGCACAGGTGCTGGTCCAGAATCGCGTCAATCTCGCCTTACCGCAGATGCCGGACGTGGTCAAGCAAACCGGCATTACCACACGCAAGCGCTCACCCGATATTTTGTTGATCGTGAGCATCGCCAGCGACCAGAGCGGCGAATACGCCGTGCCGCGCGACGGGCTCTATCTCTCCAATTATGCGCTGATTCAAATTCGCGATGAGCTGGTGCGCCTCGACGGCGTCGGCGACGTCTTCATCTTTGGCCAGCAAGATTACAGCATGAGGCTCTGGGTCGATCCCGATCGGCTCGCCGCCCTGAACCTGAGCGCGGGCGATGTGGCCAATGCCGTGCGCGAGCAGAACAATCAGGTCGCGGCCGGGCAAATTGGCCAACGGCCAGCGGGAGACGATCAGCAATTTCAGATTCCGTTGACGACGACCGGCCGGCTCAAGGACACCGAACAGTTCGCGGAAATGGTCCTGCGCGGCTATCCCGATGGCCGGGTCGTGCGGTTCAAAGACGTCGGCCGCGTCGAACTGGGAGCGAAAAACAAGGACATCAACGCCTCGCTTGACGGCGCGCCCTGCACGAACCTCGCTGTATTCCAGCTGCCGGACGCCAACGCGCTCGACACGGCGGACCGCATCCGCGCCAAGATGACGGAGCTGCAGAAGACCTTTCCCGCCGGCGTCGGCTACAAGATCGCCTATGACACAACGCCCTTTATCAAAGAATCGATTAACGAAGTCTTCAACACGCTGCGTGACGCGGTTATTCTCGTCGCCCTCGTCGTACTCGTGTTCTTGCAGAACTGGCGTTCGACCATCATCCCGCTCGTGGCCGTGCCCGTGGCTATCATCGGCACATTCGCCGTCATGGCGGCGATCGGCTTTAGCCTGAACAACCTGACGCTGTTCGGCCTCGTGCTGGCCATCGGCATCGTCGTCGATGACGCCATCGTCGTCGTCGAGGCGGTCGAGCATCACATCGAAGAGGGGATGATCCCGCGCCGCCACGATCCGGGCGATGGAAGAGGTGTCGGGCCCCGTCGTCGCCGTGGCGCTTGTGCTGAGCGCCGTGTTCATTCCGCTGCGCCTTTATCGCTGGCATCACCGGCCAGTTCTTCCGGCAGTTCGCCCTGACGATCGCGGTCTCCACGATCATCTCGGCGTTCAATTCGTTGACGCTCAGTCCGGCGTTGTCGGCCATCTTGCTGCGGCCCAAGGGAGCCAAGCGCGATCCGTTGACATTCCTGCTCGACTTCACGCTCGGCTGGTTCTTTTACCTCTTCAACCTTGCTTTTGGGCTGGCGACGTCCATCTACAGCGGCATCGTCAGCTGGGGGCTGCGCCTCGCGGTCATCGTGCTGATTCTTTATTGCTGCCTGCTCGGAACTACCTGGTGGGGCTTCAATCAACTCCCCGTCGGCTACATCCCGCTGCAGGACAAGGGTTACATGCTGGCGAGCGTGCAGTTGCCCGATGCGACATCGCTCGAACGCACCCGTGAGGTTGTCGATCAGGTCGATGCGATCGTCCGCGCCGAAGAGGGTGTGGCCGACACGATCTCGATCGCTGGCCAATCGTTCGTCTTGAGCGCCAATGGGTCGAACTTCGGCCAATTGTTCATCGTTCTCAATGACTTTCACAGTCGGCGCGACCCCAGACTCTATAGCGATGAAATCATCAAGCGTCTCAAGGCCAAAATAGGCCGTGCGGTGCCAGATGCCACCGTCGCCATCTTTGGCCCACCTGCGGTTTCGGGTCTTGGCACGGCGGGCGGCTTCAAGATCATCATCGAAGATCGCGGCGATCTCGGGTTGACGGCCCTGCAGGAGCAGGTCGACAACCTGATCGATAAGTCGAAAGACATGCCCAAAGAACTCAAGGACCTCTTCACCGTCTTTCGAGCCAATGCGCCGCAGCTTTACGTAGACGTCAACCGCGAGCAATGTTTCAAGCTGGGCGTGCAACTTCAGGATGTGTTTGACACGGTTAATATCTATCTCGGATCTCTTTACGTCAATGATTTCAACAAATTTGGCCGTACCTGGCAGGTGATCGTTCAAGCCGAGGGTCAGTTCCGCAGCCAGCTCGAGACCGTGAAACGGCTCAAGGTCCGCAACGCCACCGGTGGCATGGTGCCGCTCGGGACCCTGGCGACCGTCAAGGAGATTACCGGGCCGCTCATCATTGGGCGTTACAACATGTACACCGCCGCGCCGATCAGCGGCAACGCGGCCGCGGGTGTTTCTTCGGGCCGGGCGATCGAGGCCATGCAACAGTTGGCCGAGAAAGAGCTGCCCCGCGCGATGGCCTACGAATGGACGGAGATCTCCTTCATCCAGCTACAGGCCGGCAACACCGGCTTGATCCTTTTCGTACTCGCCGTGCTGCTCGTCTTTTTGGTGTTGGCGGCACAGTATGAAAGCTGGGCGCTGCCGCTGGCCGTCATTCTCGTCGTGCCGATGTGTTTGCTCGGCTCGATCATCGGCGTTTGGATGGCCAAGACGCCGAATTACATCTCGGACATCAACATCTTCACGCAGGTCGGCTTTGTCGTGCTCGTCGGCCTGGCCAGCAAGAACGCGATCCTCATTGTCGAATTCGCCAAGGTCAAGCGCGAGCACGGCCTGTCGCGCCGCGATGCGACGATGGAGGCGTGCAAGCTGCGTTTGCGGCCGATCCTTATGACCTCCTTTGCCTTCATCCTTGGCGTGTTGCCGTTGCTGTTCGCGCGCGGGCCGGCGCGGAGATGCGTTGGGCGCTCGGCATCGCCGTCTTTAGCGGCATGTTGGGCGTCACGGTGTCGGGCATCTTTTTGACGCCGGTATTTTTCTTTGTCATCGATTGGCTGGGCGGACCGGGCGTCTATCACTCGGCCACGCTGCACCGGTTTAATCAAATCGTGCGCGATGTTATCACGCTTGGTGCATTGCGCCGAACGGAGTGGTTCCAGGGCCGCGCGCGCAAGCAGACCGTTTCCATCAAGAAACCGCCCGCCGGCCCGACGCCGCCGGCCTCGGATGGCATTCAAGCTCCGTGAAATGAGGGATGAGCCGTGTTTTCACGATTCTTTATCGATCGGCCGATCTTTGCCTCCGTGCTATCGATCCTGATAACACTGGGCGGCAGCATCGCGCTGTTCACGCTGCCGATCGCGCAATATCCCGAAATCACGCCGCCCACTGTGGAGGTGTCCGCGTATTATCCTGGCGCCAACGCCCAGGTCGTGGCCGACACCGTGGCCGCGCCGATCGAGCAACAGGTCAACGGCGTCGAGAACATGATCTACATGTCCTCGCAATGCACCAACGACGGCACCTACACTCTCACCGTAACCTTTAAACTCGGCACCAACCTCGACATCGCCCAGGTGCTGGTGCAGAATCGCGTCTCATTGGCCCAGCCGATTCTGCCAACCTGGTGCAACGCCGCGGCATCACAGTCAAGAAAAAGTCGCCCAGCGTCTTGATGATTATCAACCTCTATTCGCCGGCGGGGACGCGCGAGAGTCTCGATCTGTCGAACTATGCCACGATCCAATTGCGTGACGAACTGGCCCGCTTACCAGGCATCGGCGATATCACCTATCTGGGACAGCGCGATTACAGCATGCGCATCTGGCTCGATCCCGAGAAAATGGCGCTTCGGAACTTCACGGCCACCGATATTACCAGCGCCATTGCGCAGCAGAACGTGCAGGTGGCGGCCGGCCAGATCGGTCAGCCGCCCGTGCCCAATGGCCAAGTCTTTCAATACCCGATGACGACGCTCGGTCGGCTCGTCGAGCCCGAGCAATTCAAGGACATCATCCTCAAAAGCGACGCCGACGGCCGCATCGTCAAACTCGGCGACGTGGCTCAGATCGAACTCGGGGCCCAATCGTATGACCAATCGTGTACGCTTGACGGCAAGCCCTCGGTGGCGCTGTCGGTTTACCAGTTGCCCGGCTCGAATGCCTTGCAAGTGGCCCAGCTTGTCAAAGACAAGATGAAGGATCTGAAAAATCGCTTTCCCGTCGACCTCGATTATAAAATCGTCTACGACACGACGCCGTTCATCAACGAATCGATCAATGAAGTTTTCAAGACGTTGCGCGATGCGGTGATTCTCGTTGCCGTGGTGGTGCTGTTGTTCTTGCAGAATTGGCGGTCGACGATCATTCCGCTGGTGGCAGTGCCCGTCGCCGTCATCGGCACGTTCGCCGTCATGGCCGCGATGGGATTTAGCCTCAATAACCTAACTCTGTTTGGCCTGGTGCTCGCCATCGGCATCGTCGTCGATGACGCGATCGTCGTCGTCGAGGCGGTGGAGCATCACATCGAACATGGGGCATCGCCGCGCGACGCTACGCTCAAGGCGATGGAGCAGGTGTCCGGCCCAGTCATCGCTGTCGGTCTCGTGCTGACGGCGGTTTTCATACCTTGCGCCTTTATCGCGGGAATTACAGGTCAATTTTATCGCCAGTTCGCATTGACCATCGCCGTCTCGACGGTCATCTCGGCCTTCAACTCGTTGACGCTGAGCCCAGCGCTCGCGGCCATCCTTTTGAAATCGCGCGAAAAGGGGAAATACGAAGCGCTGCCGCCGATGACCTTCGTTCTCGCCGGCGGCTTCTGTGGCTACCAGTTCCTGACGCCCTATTTGATGATGCTGCCTCAGCTGGCGCCGATGGAGCCGGCCGTGCGCTGGGGAGCCGCGGCTGCCGGCGCTCTGGTCGGATGGCTGCTGGCACCGACGCTCAATTTCCTACTTGGCTCATTTTTCAAACTCTTCAATGTCGCTTTTGACTACCTGACGAACGCTTACACCTGGATCGTCGCGGGGTTGTTGCGAATCAGCTTGATTGTGCTGCTCATCTATGGCGGCTTGCTGTACTTGACCTGGCTTGGTTTTCAGTACACCCCAATGGGATTTATTCCGGCCCAAGACAAAGGCTACCTGCTGGTCAACGTTCAGCTGCCCGATTCCGCCTCGGCGGAGCGGACCCAGCGCGTCATGAACCGGATCGAGGAGATTGCCCGCAATACGCCTGGCGTCAGCCATACGGTTGCCGTGTCGGGCCAGTCGCTGCTCTTGAACGCGAACGCGCCGAACTTCGGCGCCATGTATGTCATGCTCGATGAGTTCCATCATCGCACCGGCCACGATTTGAGCGGCGACGCCATTGCAGCCAAGCTGCACGACCGGTTTCGCGATGAGATCTCCGACGCCGACATCAACGTCTTCGGAGCGCCGCCGGTCGACGGCCTCGGTACGGCGGGCGGGTTCAAAATCGTCGTCGAAGACCGTGGCGATACCGGGCCGGAAGAGCTGCAACACGTCGCCGAACGGGCGGTGGCCGACGCCAATAGGAGCGGCGAAATTCAGGGGCTATTCACCAGCTTCCGCACCAACACACCCTGGCTTTTCCTGGACATCGACCGGGTGCAAACCAAGACCAAAAACGTCTCGATCGGCGAGCTGTTCAATACGCTGCAGCTCAACATCGGCTCGCTCTACGTCAACGATTTCAACAAATTTGGCCGCACCTGGCAGGTCAACGTCCAGGCCGCCAGCCGATTCCGCAAACAGATCGAGCAGCTCAACCAGCTCAAGGTGCGTAGCGACGTCAACCAGATGGTGCCGCTCGGAACGATGATGAGCGTCAAACCGGTCAATGGCCCGGTTTTGATCTACCGCTACAACATGTATCCTTCATCCGCGATCAACGGCAACGCGGCCCAGGGCGTGTCGTCCGGTCAGGCCATTATGCGCATGCAATCGACGGTTGACGACGCCCTGCCGCCGACCATGCGCTACGAGTGGACGGAGCTGGCCCTGCTCCAGCTGCAGACGGGCAACACAGCCGTCTGGGTCTTCGTCCTGGCCGTGCTGCTGGTCTTCCTCGTCCTCGCCGCCCAATATGAGAGCTGGTCGCTGCCGCTGGCCGTGATCCTGGTTGTGCCGATGTGTTTGCTCTGTTCGATCATCGGCGTGCAGATCGCCCACATGGACATCAACATCTTCACCCAGGTCGGCTTCGTCGTCCTCGTCGGCCTCGCCTGCAAAAATGCGATCTTGATTGTCGAATTCGCCAAAGCCCAACGCGAAGCCGGCGTCCCCCGCTTCCAGGCGACCCTGGAGGCGTGCCAACTCCGCTTACGCCCCATCATGATGACGTCCTTCGCCTTCATCCTCGGCGTCGTGCCGCTAGTGATTTCCGAAGGCGCCGGCGCCGAAATGCGCCGCACGCTGGGTACAGCAGTGTTCTCCGGCATGTTAGGCGTGACAATCTTCGGCATCTTCCTGACGCCGGTGTTTTATTACGTCATTCAATGGTTCGGCGACTTTTGGCCACAGCCGGTGAAGCAGCCCCGCCGAAGGCGCGAGGATTTAGAGGCAGAGGGGGATCATTGACAACCGAGCCTGATGCGTGAGCGAAGTGCATTTGCATTTCTGCATTACCGCGCCTGAAGCGTGAGCGAAGTGTATCTTTAATTTCAAAAATACAAATGCACTTCGCTTCCGCTTCGGGCTCGGTTGTACGCTTGTTACTCACGCCCCAACACCGCCGGCTTCAGTGACCACGCTTGGCGTTTCGCCAGCTCCATCATCGCGGGCGCTTTGAAATTCGGTGGGAAGATTACCCAGGTCCAGAGTTTTGGATCGTCTCCTGACACATATTTCGCCGCCGTCAATTTCGTTGGTTTAATTTCAATTTCGTCAGGGAGATTTCCGCCTTCGAGGAGCGCTGGGGCGACGCGAGCCAGGGCTTCGAGATAGGCTTCAGGGGGAACCCCGACGCTGCCTAGCCAGACTGTGGATGGGACTCGGCCATGCTTTTTCAGGTAGTCGGCGACGTCGAGACTGGTCCGTTCCATTTGGTTGCCGGCGACCTTGATCGCTTCCTCAAAAACAGAGGCGGGCGCTGACGGACCGTCCGGTGTCATCGTAAGCTTCACCGATGTGGCGGTGCGGGTGCGCTTATTCTCCGCGATGGAGGTGTGCAGGAGCAAAAAGACCTCGCTCGCGGAGAGGGTGAAGTCTTTTCGACTTTGAAAGCTGATCTCCGAGCCGACGGCCTTGGCGATCTCCCGTAGCTCCGCGAGGTCGAAGGTATGATCCTTGGCGCGATCGCGATAGAGCTTGGCTGCTTGCGAGGCGGTGATGAACTCGACGTCGTCAAAGCGTTTCATGAATTGAACGTATTCTTCAAAGATCTGAAATGATGTTTTTGTCTCGTCCGAGGTCTTTTGTTTGGGCTGTTTCCAGTCGAGCCTTTGCGGGTTGGCGCCCTTGCGGAAGTTGACGCCGTCCCAGAATTCCTTGTGAACGAACTCGCAGGGGTGATAGACGGTGCTGACGATGCCGCCGCCCTCGGCCTTGAGCTTTTCGCGGGCTTCGGTGAAGCGTTCCTTGGCCTTGTCGAGTAGCTTCGGGTCATTGATGTCGGCGCGGATGGTGTGGGCGAGTTTATAAAGATTGAAGACGCCGCCATAGTAACACGGCTTTTCATCAAGGTTGACGTGGTTGCCGGCGTCGAGATAGACCGGCATGTTCCATTTCCGCATAGCGCCATAACTCTGCGGGCCCCACGAGCTACCCGGTTGGCCATAGCAGCTGGGAGCGACGCCGAAGATTTTTTCGACATCATCTCGGCCTGGCCCTTCGCGGCGATCGAACTCGGCGATCCCTTCATCCCAGCCGAGCGCGGACAGATACATCGCGGGTGATGGCTGCGTGCTATGCCAATTGGAGTGATAGCCGATCTCGTGCTTCTTGAGAGCATCGATCACATCGGTCCGTTCGCGCCGGCTGAGGGTGCGAGCTTTCTCGCCGACCACCTTGAACGTGGCACGGATGTTTAATTTCGAGAGTAGTTCAGCGAGCTTAAGGGCGGCATCGTCGCTGGCCGGGAGTAAGTAATCTTCGGTGTCAAACCAGAGAATGACGTAGACTTTTCCGGTTGGCTCGGTGGCCTGGGACGACGTCGGATAGGCGTAAAGGCAAAGGCAAACGAGGAAAGCCAAAAGAAATTGCCTGCGTCGCATGGGACACTCCGGGAAGAATTCATTAAGAATTTAGTTCAGGCGGAGACGCTGGGGCGCGGCGAGAATAGAAGGAGCTTTTCTCTCAGCGCCCCAGCGTCTCCGCGTGAGTTGATGGATGGAGTCAGCAAGGATCGATTGACAGGAATCGGTTTTCCTCACTTGCTCCCTCCCAGGGCAATTGATACAAATAACGTTTTGCTCTGACGGGTATAGAACGCGGGCGGGAGCCAGTCGATGAAAGTTCGATCGAGTGTGAAGCGCATCTGCGAGAACTGTAAGCTGATACGGCGACATGGCAAACTGCTGGTCATCTGCACAAATCCGCGCCACAAGCAGCGTCAAGGTTAATCAGGAGAGACTGACACATGCCGCGTATCCTCGGCGTTGATTTACCGACCGACAAGCAGACGCATATCGCACTCCGTTACATTTATGGTATCGGCCCGGCGCTGTCCCTGCGACTTTGCGAACAAGCCAAGGTCGATCCTGTCCGCAAAGCCAAAGAGCTGACGGACGACGAGATCAGCCGCATCGCGACACTTCTCGACCGCGAATATACGGTTGAAGGCCCTTTGCGCCGCATGATCAATGCGAACATCGCCCGGCTCAAGGATGTCGGCTGCTATCGCGGCCTACGACATCGGCGCAGCCTACCGTGCCGCGGCCAACGAACCAAGACAAACGCTCGCACCCGCAAGGGACCGCGCAAGACGGTGGCGGGTAAGAAGGGCGTTAAGGAAATGCGTTAATTAGTGCTTAGTCCGTAGCCCGTAGTCCGTAGCAAGGTCCTTCATAAGGACTCGGCTTCTTTGAGAAGCCGGCGACGAATGCGGTATTTGCTACGGACTACGGGCTACGGACTACGGACTAATCGAAAATGGCAAAAAGTAAGAAGCGGAAGCAACGAAGAAACGTCAGCCGGGGCATTGCCCATATCAAGGCGACGTTCAATAACACCATCGTCACCATTACGGATACGAATGGTGATACACTGTGCTACGCGTCGGCGGGCACGGTCGGCTTTAAGGGTAGCCGAAAAAGCACTCCGTTCGCCGCGCAGCGGGCCGCCGAAATCGCGGCGGAGCGTGGTGCGAAGTTCGGCCTCAAAGAAGTCGAAGTTCGCGTCAAGGGACCGGGGTCGGGTCGGGAGTCGGCTATTACCGCTCTCCAGGCTTGCGGTCTGAACATCAAGGCGATCGAAGACGTCACGCCGCTGCCGCACAATGGCTGTCGGCCCCCCAAGAAGCGGCGCGTTTGAGCCAAGTCTTTTGCTGAGGATTTACGAGAAGCAATGGGACGCACGACTGATCCGGTTTGCAAGCTGTGCCGCCGCGAAGGCGTCAAACTATTCCTGAAAGGCTCTCGCTGCGAGAGCCCGAAATGCGCCATTGATCGGCGCAATTATTCGCCCGGTATGCACGGCCAGCGCCGCGGCAAGCCGAGCGAATATGGCATCCGTCTGCGCGAGAAGCAGAAGCTCAAACGCTTCTACGGTCTCTATGAGCGCCAATTCCGCCGTTACTTTGCGTTGGCCTCTCGGTCTCCCGAGAATACCGGCGAAGTGTTGCTGACGATCCTCGAACGACGGCTCGACAACATCGTGCATCGCCTCGGCTGGGCGCCCGATCGCGCCGCCGCCCGGCAGATGGTGTCGCATGGTCACATTCAGCTGAATGGCCGCGCTTGCGATATTCCGAGCCTTCTCGTCAAAGCCAACGACACGATCGCGGCCAAGAATCGGCCGCGGACGATCACGCTGGTTCGCCTGAATTTGCAGGACAACCCGCCGCCACCCCCCGATTTTCTTCAACGTCTAGGCAACGAGCCACCCGAGGCACGCATGGTACGCATGCCGAATCGCGGCGACGTTGACCAGCGCATTCAAGACATTCGCGAACAGTTAATCATTGAATTTTGTTCCCGCTGACGGGCGCTGACGGGTGCCCGCGGAGTGGCCTTTCTCCGCTCTCCCCTCGTGGGGGCAAGAGGCTCACCGTTTCTTCAGGGAGAACGTATCGCATGCGTATCCGATGGCGTGGTTTGGAATTGCCGAACCGTGTGATGAGCGATCGCCCATCATTGACCGATACTTACGGAAAGTTCGTCGCCGAGCCGTTTGAACGCGGCTTCGGCGTGACGGTCGGCAACAGCCTGCGCCGCATCCTGCTTTCGAGCCTCGAAGGCAGCGCGGTGACCCAGCTGAAAATCCAGGGCGTACAGCACGAAATCAGCACGATCCCGGGCGTCGTCGAGGATGTCACCGACATTGTCCTCAACGTCAAGAGCCTGGTTGTCAAAAACGCCAGCGACTCGGCCAAGACGATACGCATCGAACGTCGCGAAAAGGGCGTCGTCAAGGCGATGGACATCCTGACCGAGCAGGGCGTCGAAATCATCAATCCGGACCATATTATCGCGACTTTGACCGATGATGTGCCCTTCGTCGTCGAGCTATTGGTCGAAAACGGCCGTGGTTATCGCATGGCCGAGGAAAACGTCGAAGCCGACCGCGAAGTCGGCGTGATTCCCGTCGATTCGAGCTTCTCGCCCGTCGTGCGCGTCAAGTACGAGATCGAGGAAACGCGCGTCGGCCAGCGGACGAACTACGACAAGCTCATCATGGAAATCTGGACGAACGGGACGATCACTCCGCAAATGGCCTTGGTCGAAGGGGCCAAGATCATGCGGAAGCATTTGAATCCATTCATCCAATACGCCGAGCCAGGCCCCGAAATCGGCCTCGACGACAAGCCGGACGCCATCGTCACCGGCGACGCGGTCAACCACGAACTCGAACGCAAGCTGAACATGAGTTTGGCCGAACTCGAACTGTCCGTCCGGGCGACGAATTGCTTGGAATCGGAAGGCATCACCACGGTCCGCGACCTGGTGATCCGCAACGACGACGAGTTGCTCGAAGTCCGCAACTTCGGCGAAACGACGCTGAAGGAAGTCAAGCAAAAGCTGACGGAACGCGGCCTCACTCTAGGAATGAAATCGCCTTCATCGATGCGTCGATGAGCGCGATTGGACCACGGACAACGGACGAACGACAATGCGACACTTAAAAGCCGGCCGTAAACTGAATCGCAATGCCAGCCATCGGCTGGCATTGATGCGCAACATGACGATGGCGCTGATTCGCCACGAGCGGATTATCACGACCGTGGCCAAGGCGAAAGCCCTCCGCCCGTTCGTCGAAAAGCTGATCACGCTGGCGAAGCAAGACACGCTTCATGCCCGCCGACTCGTCATCGCGCGTCTTAGCACGCCATCCAAGGCGGAAGTAGTGCCGGAGGATAGCACCGCGGGCGTCGATCACGATCCGACGCAGATCCTTACCAAGTTGTTCAAAGACATCGCGCCACGCTTCGCCGACCGGCCCGGCGGCTATACCCGTATTCTCAAGCGGAGCGAACGCCGCCTTGGCGATGCGGGTAGGACAGCCTTCATCGAGCTGCTGCGAGCGGGCGAAGTGAAGGTCAAGAAACAGAAATCGGCACCGGCTGCTCCGCGTATTGAGACGCCTGCACCGGCCCCGGCTCCTGCGGCGACTGAGACGCCGACAACACCGCCCGCCGAAGCGCCGCATACACCGCCTGCCAGCTGAATACCGTTCTTATATAGCCCCCGGCTTGCCGGGGGTTTTTTCATTTACCCCCGGAAAGCCGGGGGCTATATACAAACCCTTCAATCCCGCCGTTGACGCCAATTCATCTCCCGAGTATGGTCCCCTCTCGCCTGATCCTTTTCAGGTGATCGGTACGGAGTGCGCGGGAGGGAAACCATGTCGATCGGTCGCTTGCTGACAACCGTCGCTGTCCTGTTCGTCGTTGTGCCTCATGGGAACGCCGAGACATACACTCTCGCCGAAGCGGTCAAGGCTGCCGACTGCTTCGATGTCCAGCTGGATATGAAACTATCGGGCGAGATGCGAATCCGCCGCGGCGATAAATATGTGCCAATGCCGATGGAGGCTTCGGGAACGCATCACTTCGCGGAGCGCGTACTCTCTGTCGGCGCCGACGGCCTGACCGATCGGGCCGCGAGAGTCTATGCCAAGGCCGAGGCGACTATCGCGGTCAACGGCGATCGATCGGCGCGAACGCTCCGGCCAGAGCGAAAGTTGGTGGTCGTCCAACGGGGCAAGGACCAGCCCTTGGTCTTTAGTCCGACCGGTCCGCTCCGTTACGAAGAACTCGGTCTCACGAGCGAACATTTCGACACGCTCACGCTCGCCGGTCTCCTGCCAGGTAAGGCTGTGGCGATTGGCGACACCTGGAAGATCGGCAACGCCGTCGCCCAGGCGGTCTGCAATTTCGAGGGACTGACCGAGCAAAGCCTATCCGGCAAGCTGCTGAAGGCTGACGCCAATGTCGCCACATTTGAGATTACCGGCCTCGCCGGCGGCATCGATCAAGGCGCCTTGGTCAAGCTAACCGTCCAAGCCACCGGTCAGTTCGATTTGAAAGCGAAACGGCTGGTTTCTCTCGACTGGAAGCAATCGGACGAGCGCGAGCAAGGCCCCGTCAGCCCCGCGAGCCATGTCCAGGCGACGACGACACTCAAGCGCCAGGCGATCGATCAGCCAAGCAACCTCAGCGATGTCGCGCTGGTCTCGGTGCCGTCGGACGACAAGGTTTTGGCAGCCCTGACACAGCTCGACTACCACGACTCAAAAGATCGCTTTGATCTGTTATATAGTCGGGAATGGCAGATCGTGTCGCAGACGAAGGAACATGTCGTTCTTCGTCTTATGGAGCGTGGCGACTTCATCGCTCAGGCAACGCTGACGCCGTGGCCGGCCGCGGCCAAGGGAAAGCATCTCGACCCAACCGATTTCAAAGCGACCATGGAACAGACTCCCGGCTGGGAGCCGCAAAAAGAGCTGCAGACCGGCGAAGTACCGATCGGCGACGGTCTTTGGGCCTATCGGCTGTCGTTTCTTGGTAAACTCGACGGTGTGGACGTGATGCAAAACTACTTCATCGTCGCGGCACCGAGCGGCGATCAGATGGTGGTCACGTTCACCATGACGCCAAAACAGGCGGACAAGCTCGGCTCGCGCGATCTCGCGTTGATCGGGGGCCTCGGGCTGCCGGCGCTGAAAAAATAACAAACGTGGAGTAGGTTGGCAGCGTCAAGGAACCTCGTGGTAGCGCTCGAAAAACTTGTATCTTGGCGAGCCGGGAGCGTAACAGTACTTTCAACATTGCAAAAACGACGCAAGGCAGCTGCAATTCAAGTGTTACGCCTAGCTTGAATAAGGAGCTGCCAATGCGTCTCTTTCATTCTACCATCACGCCCGCCGTCATCCATGCCCAGGCCAGACAGGTCCTCCAAGCAAACCTGCAATGGGCACCCTGGCGCGACTCCGTCAGCGTTCCACAACTCTGGGATTTGCTCTTACTCATGGCCGCCTCCGGCAAATCCCTGTTCGCCGTCGTGCGACGCTTCTTCCCCTTCAGCCATGAGACTGCCCAGCGTGCCGTTAATGCCAATCTGCCAAGTATGGAACGTCTCATTCAAGCGATCGTTCAGTCGTTGCACGACACGATCCAATTCTCCCGGAAAGACCGTCAGCGATCTTGGCTGCTCGCCATCGACACCAACTACGTCCCCTACTATGGCAAACGCAACCCCTTTGTCGTTGGCGGACCCAAGAAGCAAGGTACCCAATGGTTTTACTGTTTTGCCACTGCCGTGTTGTTGCACAAGCATCGCCGCTATACCATCGCTTTTGCCCAGCTCACATCCCAGACTAAACCGCATGAAATAGTTCGGATGCTGCTCGATCAAATCGTCACCAAAGGCCTGAAAATCCGCGGTGTGGCCTTGGATAGCGGCTTCGACAGCGGCGAGACATTGCTGTTGCTGCAAGAACGCCAACTAGCCTACGTGGTACCGCTGCGACGCAAAGGCACCAGCCGCACTAACGCTCGCAACCGCTGCTTCGAGGGCCGTCACGGCCAGATCCGTTGGGTGAACTGGACCACGGAAAAAAGCCGTCGCCCGGTGCGGACGCGGACGCTGCTTTGGAAAGGCCAAGCCCGGACTATGGTCTTCGCGTTCCACGGCTGGACCGGCGACCGGGCGTGGAACATTCATGAGCAGGCCCGCCACCAACAACGGCTCTACCGGAAACGCTTCGGCATCGAAACGAGTTACCGCCAAAAGAATCAAGCCAAGGCGTTCACAACCAGCCGTAATCCGGTCTATCGGGTGCTGCTGGAGGGGATGGCGTATCTGCTCCGTCAACTCTGGGTGGTATTGACGGAGGCCCTGGCGCGAAGCCGAAACGTCGGTGCCAACCAGTGGATGGATGAGCTACCCATGCAAAAAATGCTCGAATGGCTCATACACGCACTCGCCGCCCTCTATCCAGAAGAACTCTCAATCCCACTAACCTAAACGAGTTACATACAATGACTACCGTTGAAAGTACTGGTAAGCGACCGGAGTGAATTACACTCGCTCAGACTTTCTCCGGTCGCTTACGCTCCCGGCACGCCAAGACACAAGCCACTCTACCGAACAAGTAACGACGCGATTTCATGCTAAAATGCGCAGAGCACTCCCGCCCCGTTCTTCGAATGGTGCATCATGCTCGCTTCCTTGATTGACCGCTATAAAAAGCACGATCGCCAGGCTCTTTCTCGCCTCATTAGCCTGGCGGCTCAAGGCGAGCATCTCGAAGAAATCCTCACTCTCTTGGGCCCGAATTCTCGGCCGGCGCGCGTTGTCGCCATCACCGGCAGCGGCGGTGTCGGCAAGAGCACGCTGGTGGGCAAACTGGTCGAGACGCTCCGTGAGGCGGGTCAAAGCGTTGCCGTGCTGGCTTGCGATCCGCAAAGCCCGCTTTCGGGCGGTGCGCTGCTCGGCGATCGCTTTCGTATGGCCAGTTTTCCCGAAGATGACGACGTCTTCATTCGCAGTCTAGCCGCTGCGGGCGGCCAAGGAGCGCTGGCGAATCATCTCGACGCGCTGATTCGCATTTTGGAATCGTTTGGCTTTGACGTGATCTTGATCGAGACCGTCGGCGCGGGCCAAGGCGACACAGCCGTCCATGCCCTGGCGGATCAGCTAGTGCTACTCCTGCAACCGGAGACCGGCGACGACCTGCAATGGGAAAAGGCGGGCCTACTCGAAGTCGCCGACATTGTCGTGATTCACAAGGCCGACCTGCCGGGCGCTGAGCGTGTCGAGGCACAGGTGAAATCGGCTCAAATGTTGTCTATGGCCCCGGCCGCTCCGGTGTCGCGCGTCAGCTCACGAACCAAGGCGGGCCTGGCCGAGCTTTGGCAAGCGCTTCAAAAATGTCCGTCCCGGCGCTTGGGTCGAAAAGCCAGTTACGATCTGTTGCGTGAGGCGCAGCAGTTATTGGCGCGTCGATTTGCCCGCGACGAGACAACCACGCCGCTGCAATTGCTTGTTTCGCGCTGGCAAAAGGGGGAGATGACGGGTGACGAAGCGGCGAGCCAGCTAATAACGCAGCTGGCGGCTCACGGATGAACCGTGGCCGGGGTCGGTACTCCGACCCCGGTTCTCTGAAGCCGCTGTGACCCGACCCCGGTTCTCTGAAATTTCTCGAACCTTACCGGGGTCGGAGTACCGACCCCGGCCACGATTCCAATGAAGGCCGCAAACCATCATTTGAACGGCGCGCCAAACATTTGGGTGTAATACGTCTTGCCGCTCTTGCTGACAGCCAAGCCGAAGCCGGCCTCGGTGTAGTCCTCGGAGAGAATGTTCTTGCGATGTTCGGGCGATTTCATCCATCCTTCCATGACGTCTTCGATGGTGTGCTTGACGGGGCCGTCTTTGACTTCGGCGACGTTTTCACCGCACCATTCGCCCTCGTAACCGACGTCGTTGGCGCGATTGCGCGGATTCTTGTCGTCGAGCTTGTGCGCCATCTTCTCTTGCTTGGCCATGTTGGCCGAGTGGGCTCGGGCCGCCTTGAGCAACAGCGGATTGATCGTCAGCGGCTTGAGTTTGTTCGCGGCGCGGATTTTATTGGTTTGATCGAGCAGCTTTTGCTCGGTACTGCTGACCTCGATCTTGGTGTCTGTTTTTTTGTCGTCCGCGCTGATGTTCAGCGCGATCAGCGTAAAGGCGAGCAACGATCGGATCATGACAACTCCTGGAATAAAGCCGATCAGATTAATTTAACTCATTGGCATCGCGCGGAAAAGCGCGGCTTTATGCAGTTTGCCCGGGCTTGAATTGACGACGGCGCGACCAATGGCGTACACTGAATCTTACTCATCAGCAAGGGAGCGAATATGAGCAGCGTCGGAAACGGTGAATCGGGAGCCGGCATTGACTACAAGACGGCGCGGGGTCGAGATTACCCGAGCGTGCGTCAGTTTAATGTCTTCGTTGCCAATCGCATCGGCGGCCTGGCCCAGGTCGTGCGCCGGTTTGAAACGACGGACATACGCATCGTTTCCCTGACAGTGGTCGACTCGGCCGACTGCGCCATCATCCGCCTTGTTCTCAGCGACCCTGAACGAGCCTTGGAGATATTTCACCAGGCGAAATTGCCGGTCACGGAGAGCGACTTGCTGGTCGTCCGTCTCCCGGAGGGCGATCAGCCGCTATTGGAGATCTGTAAAGCACTTCTCGCTGCGGAAATCAATATCCATTATGCCTACCCGCTTTTGGTGGGTCCGCGTGGCTGCTCGGCTTTGGCGTTGTTTGTCGAAGATCATGAAGGCGGTAGCGTTACCTTGCAAGCCAAGGGATTTGAGCTATTTACCGAAAACGATCTGACGGGCGATCCAGAAGGCCTGGAATGATGTTCAAGCCGCCGCGAGACCACGGCCTAGATTCTCAATCTCTAGATTGACGAGCATTTGGACCGCACTGCGCGCTCGGGGCCGGTCTTCGGGCCGATGGGCCAGCAGATTTTCCAACAATTCGACCAAAGCAACCGGAGCGGAGCCGATCACGCGGCGAATGTCGACCGGCGGGTCGCACCGATGACGGCGAAAAGTTTGCCGCAGCGAACCTGTCGGATAGGGCAATTGACCGGTAAGCATTTCATACAGCGTTACGCCAAAACTGAAGAGATCGCTGGCGAGGCCGTCGCTTGGGTCCGACGCGCATTGCTCGGGAGCAAGATAGTTTGGCGATCCTAATAAGAAACCATTTTTCAAGAGTGCGGCATTTTCGCCGGGTCGATGCGCGAAGCCGAGGTCGAGAAGAATGGCCGTGCCGTCGTCCCGCAGGTGAATGTTGTCCGGTTTGAGATCGCTGTGAACATATCCAGCGCGATGGAGCGCGGCCAGGGCCTCGGCAACCTGCCGGGCGACACGCAAAGCTTCGCTGGTTTCCACGCGGTAGCAACGGCGCAGACGGCTGCGAAGCGATTCGCCGTGTAACAATTCCATCACCAAAAAATGCGGCTCTTTCAAGACATGGGCGTCGACAAAGCGAACAAGATGGCGGTGCTGCACGCTCAGCCCGATACGCGCTTCACGTTGCAGCAGGCGGAGCGCTGTTGCCGCATCGTCGCCGTCAGTCCGCAGAACCTTGACGGCGCAGTCGGCATTCGTGGCCAATTCTCGCGCGGCGAAAACCGCAGTCATCGCGCCGCCGCCCAAACACGTCAGTAATTCATGCCCAGGAATGATCGGAAAAGGCTGCATCGATCAGCTCACGTGAAACGGACGACGTGCGGACGATGGGAGTTGTATCGGTTGTAGGGATGGGAGAGGTTGAAGGAATTTTGGCTTCCGCGCGTTTTCAAGAGCCGGGAGCGTGAGCGACCGGAGAACTTTACGCTCGCTCAGATTTTCTCCGGTCGCTCACGCTCTCGGCTCTTGAAAACGAACTCTCCGGTCGCTCACGCTCCCGGCTCTTGAAAACGCACGGAAACACACTATTTCTTCGCGTCGCCGTCGAGAAAAACGTCCATCTGCATTCCCACGAATAAGGCCGGATTATCGTCGGCGACACGATAAATGACTTGCAAAACGCGGGTGTCGACGCGCTCGGTGTTGTCGCCGGTCAAAGACTTCTTGGGAATCACATACGGCTCGACGCGGACGAACTGGAGTTGGTATTTTTGATCTGGCTTGCCGCGCGGCGAGGCGACGGCCAAGCCGCCGGATTGAAAGAAGCTATAGGCGCGCGGGATGTCATGTTCGTCGATATCGACGCGGATGTGTAACGGTTTGGTGTTGCCAAGGACCATCAGCGCCTGCGACGGCGGTGTGCCGACGAACTCGCCATTGCGAACATTGACTTGAAGCAACTGACCGGCAATCGGGGCGCGAACGATCGAGCGCTCGATTTCAGTTTTAGTCTGCTCCATCTGTGCCTCCGCCTGTTTAACGGCGGCCTCGGCGATTTTCTTGTCAGGCCACCAGGCCCCAGCCTTGAGCAGGGCATCTTCGGTTTTGGACTGGGCCAACTGGCGGTCGGCCACCTCGCCGGTGAGCATTCGTTGGTTGACGTCTTCGACGGCAATGGCGCCCGTGCCGCGCAGCCGCCGGGCTCGTTCCGCGAGATCCTGCTGGAGCGCGACATTGGCCTCGGCCACTTTCACCTTGGATTCGCTGGTGGTCACTTCTTCCGGGCGCGGCATTTTTTCGAGCTTGGTCAACTGGGCCACCGCCGCATCACGGTTGGCCTTCTGATAGGCGAGCTGGGCCTCGAGCGCGCGGGTGTCGATCCGAAAGAGTTCGGCGTCCTTCTCGATCCATTTGCCGACGTCGCTGATCGTGTACTTCGTATCCCAGACGATTCCGGGCAACGGCGAGCCGATGCTGATGTTCTCGCTGTTCGGCTCGACAATTCCAGCGCCGGCCACGGTCCGGCCATAGGCCGAGCGCGCAGGCTCAATCGGCGGCGGCGGGTTGGGCTCGGAATGTTGGGCGCGGATCACATGAGAAACGGCGAACACCAACATACCGACCGCAACGAGCGGAAGGATATATTTCCCTATTCCTCGCATGGCTCACCTCGTCCCTTCGATGTTCGGTCAATGGGCCGCCGCATGGCTGGCGGCTTCGTGTTCGGCTTGGGTTTCCACTTTTTCGACTCTGCCGTTGGTCATCGCGATGATTCGATCGCCGAAGCGAAAAATGCGGTTGTCGTGCGTCACCACGATGACCGCTCTTCCTGGTTGCACGGCCACACGTTGGAGCAACTCCAGCACGGTCTGGCCCGACTGGGCATCGAGCGCGGCGGTCGGCTCGTCGCAGACCAGGAGCTTGGGTTCATGGACGAGCGCCCGAGCGATGGCGACGCGCTGTTGCTGGCCACCCGAGAGCTGGGACGGCAGCGAGTTCACTTTGTTGGCCAATCCGACCGCGGCGAGGATCTCACTGGCCTTGTCGACGGCTTGCTTGCGTGATTTTCCGGCGATCAGAAGCGGCACGGCGGCATTCTCGGCCGCCGTCAACGCCGGCAGCAGGTTGTATTGCTGGAAGACAAACCCAATGTTGCGGCCACGGAAGTTCACCAGCCGTGCTCCCTTGAGCTTTCGCAGATCTTGGCCCAGCACCATGATCTGCCCCTCGGTGGGATCGAGTAGGCCAGCGACGATCGAGATCAGGGTCGTCTTGCCGCAACCCGATGGACCGACAAGCAGCGTCATCTGCCCGGAATAAACGGCCATATCGACGCCGCGCAGAGCCATGACCCGGTTGTCGCCGTCGCCGAACGCCTTGGTGAGGCCGACGCACGCGACCGCCAATTCGGGCATCTTGGCGGCTGTGGGAGGGCGCTCCAATACGGACTGTGCGGAAATCGACATCTGTTATCCTCGAAAGACGATAGCCGGCTCCAGAACCAGCACGCGGCGAATGCTGACGAGCGCTGCGAGAGTCATGATCGTGGCAACGGCTACGGCGGTGATGACGGGGATCTGCCAGGTCATGAAAAACGCGAGCTTGCTGCTGTTCTTCGTCGCCTCGCCAAACAAGGCGGCGAGCCCCAGCCCGAGGCAATAACCGATCAAGCCGACGACCAAGGCCTGAACCAAAACCATGCCGACCAGACGGAGATTCGTCACGCCCATCGCTTTGAGCGATCCGAATTGGGCTATATTTTCAATGGTGAAGGTGTAGAACGTTTGCCCCGCGATAGCGCAGCCCACGACGAAGCCGAGAAACACCGTGATGCCGAAATTGATCGGGATACCGGTGCGGCGCATGTAGTAGCCGATGGTCTGCCAGAAGAATTGTTGGCGCGTGCGAGCGCGCAGACCGGTGGCCGCTTCGATGCGGTTACAAATCTCCTCTGGGCTGACGGCCGCCTCCGGCTGGACAAGAACAAACGACAGAACACGGCGCTCCGGCGGGACGTAGGTCATCGCCTGGCTGTAGCGTGTGTAGATCACTGGAAACGATTGAAACGTCGGCGACGATTTGCAGATGCCGACGAGAACGGCGCGATGGTCGTTCATTTCAAATTCGCGGCCCAGGCGAATCGCCTCGTTGGGCCAAAGGTACTTGTAGCCGTCGATGTCCATGATGACCGCGTCCGGCTCGCGCAGGTCGTATAGCTTTCCTTCGATCATTTGCCGTGGAGCGCCGACCATCGTGGCGTCGTCGAGTCCCAGAAGGATGACTTGTTGAAATGTGCCTTGTGGATATTTCGGGTCCGGTTCGAGCTTCAAGCGCGCCTGCCCTTTGTAAAGCCGCACAGCCCATGCCACGCCGTCGACGCTGCGTGTCTTGAGGAGCGCCCCGTCGGACATGGCTTTCAGCTCATCGACATATTCGACGCCGGGGTCCATGACCCAGACTTCCGCGTCGGCAATGTCCTGTATCTGGGCGGCGGTGCGCAGCAATAGTCCGCAAAAGATCGACGCTTGTTGCGCGATCAGGAGCGCGGAGAACGTGATACCGGCGAGGATGCCGATATACTTCGCCCGGTCTCCCATCAGCATTTTTAGCGCGATCCAGGTCATGAGAAAGTTCTCGTTTAATATCCCAACCGACCGAGCCTGAAGCGTCAGCGAAGAGCATTTTTGTATTTCAAAATACGAAACGCTCTTCGCTGACGCTTTTCAGTAAATCATCAACGAAATACCACCGCCGGCTCCAGATTCAGCACGCGCCGTAGGCTCAAGAGCGCCGAAACCGAGACAATCAAGGCCACCGCGCCGGCGACGCCGACCGGAATCTGCCACGCCATGAAAAACGCCGGCGGCACCGTGGTCACCTTCCATTCGAGGAAGCGCTCAAACGCCGCCGCGAGGCCGACGCCGATGCCATAGCCCAAGACGCCGACGACAAGCCCCTGGACGAACACCATCCAAATGATGCTGGCATTCTTGAGCCCCATCGCCTTGAGCGCTCCGAACTGGCGTAGGTTCTCGATCGTGAAAAGATAAAACGTCTGCCCGGCGATCGCGGCGCCGATGATGAACCCAAGCGTGACCGTGATGCCGAAGTTGATCGGTATTCCCGTGCGGGCCATGTAGTATTTGATCGTCATCCACGAAAACTCGGCCTGAGACAACGCCTGCAGACCGGTCTCTTCGGTGATGCGTTTGCTCACGTCCGCGGGCGCGAGCCCTTCTTTCGCCTTGGCCAAGACAAACGTCAAGACGCGGCGTTCGGGCGGCACGAACTGCACGGCTTGCGTATAGCGCGTATAAGCGATAGGAAACGTCTGAAATGTCGGCGACGCCTTGCAGACGCCGACCACGACGGCTCGATGATCGTTCATCTCAAACGTCTTGCCGAGATGGAACGCTTCTTCGGGCCAGAGATACTTCCAGCCGTTGACATCCATGATGACGGCATCCGGCTGGCGGAGGTCTTCGATGGAACCGAGCAGCATTTCGCCGGGAGCGCCGACGAGCGAAGCATCGTCGAGACCAAGCAAGATGAACTGCTTGAACGAACCTTCGAGAAACTGGGTCCGTGCCTGCCCTTTGTACAGGCGCACGGCCCAGGCCACGCCTTCCACGCCGCGAACCCGGTAAACGTCGTTGTCGCTTAGCGGCTTGATGTCATCGACGAACTGCACGGTCGGGTCCATGACCCAGATATCGGCACCCTGAATGTCACGGATCTGGCTCGCCGTATTGCGCATCAAGCCGACGAATAGGGAAAGCTGTTGCGCCATCAACATGCACGCGAACGAAATCCCGAAGAGCATGGCGTAATACTTGCCACGGTTGCCGGTCAACATTTTGAGAGCAATCCAGGTCATCGCGCTCTCACTCCTCTCGGCGTTGCTCGTCGCACTTAATGCCCAGGGCCGCGAAACTAAACTCGGTGATATGTTCGGTGAGCATATCGGCGTCGTAACGTCGATACTCATCCGGACCCACCAGCTGGGCGGCGATGGGGCCTGAGACTTTGTGGTAAAGACACTGGCCGACGATGCTGAACGCGATCAGGTTCCGCTTGGCTTGCGGCGCGTCGGGCAGAAGCTCCTTCAGGATCGCCGCCAAGGTCTCGGCCATCGGGCGAATATGGTCGCGGACAAGGGCCTGGCAGGCAGCGGTCTCCTGCGTCATTTCGCGCAGGAACAGCTGCCGCTTCCAGGGCGGGCTGCGCGGGTCCAACATGCGATGCACGATCACGTAAATGAAGTCACGCAGCTTTATCGAGGCCGGCGTTCCCCCGGGCCATTCGGGCATCGGAAAGCTTTCATCCTGGCAACAAGCGGCGGAGCGCACGGCCTCGTAGTAGAGCTTTTCTTTGTCACCAAAGTAATAGTTGACAGCGGCCACATTTGTACCGGCGCGGCCGATAATATCGCGCACGGTAGCGCCGTCGAATCCTTTATCCGCAAAGACCTGCCCGGCTGCTTCGAGAAGCCGCAGCCTTGGGTCGTCGTTGTTGGTCATGGAAGAGAGATCCTGCCAAACGAGCGTATCAAGCGATTGTCTGAAACAAGTATATGAAACAAATGTTTTAAGTCAAGGACTAATTTGTAGGCGCATTCTGGTGAACGCGGCTACCCGTTGTGTGTATGTCAGCGCCGCGCAATCCATTTTCGTGGCCGCATTCGCCCGAATGCGGCTACAGATCCCCATACAATCTGGCTGTATCAGTCTTGCTATGCCGGCGTTTGCAAAGAAATGTATTTCACGCCTATTTTCACGGCTATCGGCGCAACAGGGCGTCCGTTTCCCGTAAAATAGGTTAATCGATTACCAAAGCTGATTTTTTGGCTGTGGCGGCGCCAAGGTAGGCCAAACGCAGCGCGAAAACTCCAAGGAACGCGATTCCTTATGCCAGCGCAACCCACTACCCATCCTTCTGTCGATACTCTGCTTGCCTGGGGGCAGCAAAAGCTCGAGGCGCAGCTGGCCCGCGATATTCTCGAGCACCTCGACAGCTGCGACGTCTGTCGCAAGGTCGTTTCGAGCTTATCGGGCGAGGATTCGATCGATCGGCTCCGCGCGGCCAAGATGCCCGCCGGAACTCCCGCACCCGACGGCTCGAATGCAAGTCAGGACGAAAGCCTTCCCACCATAGACATTTCGCCGGCCACGCTATTCGGCGTGCCCCCGGAATTGGCACATCACGCGCAGTACGAAGTCATGCGCGAATTGGGGCGGGGCGGGATGGGTGTCGTCTATCTCGCGCGTAACCGGATGATGGATCGCCTGGAAGTGCTCAAGCTGATGAACAAGTCGGTGGTGGATAACCCGGAAGCGGCGGATCGATTCTTACGCGAGATTCGGTCTGCGGCTAAGCTGAGTCATAAGAACGTCGTTTCAGCTTATCACGCCCTGCGCGTCGGCGATTTGATCGTTTTCACGATGGAATATGTCGAGGGTGAGGATTTGACGGCCGTCGTCAAATCGAAGGGACCGTTGCCCGTTATCCATGCCTGTTACTACGTGCAGCAAACGGCCCAGGGGTTACAACACGCGTTCGAGAAGGGAATGATTCACCGGGACATCAATCCGCGCAACTTGATTCTCTCGGTGGAAGGCAAGAAGCATACCGTCAAAATCCTCGACTTCGGCCTGGCGAAGGCCTCGCGCGAAGGCAAAGTCGATACCGAGCTGACCGGCATGGGCAAAATGCTCGGCACGCCGGATTACATCGCGCCTGAGCAGGCGCTCAACGCCTCCACCGCCGACATCCGGGCCGACATCTATAGTCTCGGTTGCACCCTTTACTACCTGCTCACCGGCACCGCGCCATTCAAGGGAAATAGCCTTTACGAGATCTTGCAAGCGCATCAATCGAAAGAAGCTCGGCCGCTGTCTGAGTTCCGGTCCGACGTTTCTCCGGGTTTGGCTCAAGTTGTAGCCAAAATGATGGCCAAGGAACCGTCGGACCGATATCAAAAGCCGATCGAGGTGAGCCAGGCATTGATGCCATTTCTGAAAACACCAGCGGTCACCCTTCAGCCTGCCAACGTCCCAGCCAAGTCGACGGCGATCATGTCGGCTCGGGCCAAGGACTTCAGCAATTCCCTTGGCATGAAATTCAAATGGATCGAGCCCGGCAGCTTCCTCATGGGAAGCCCGGCGACCGAACTCGAGCGCGGCTCAGACGAAACGCAGCGCCGCGTCAAGCTGACCAAGGGCTACTACATGGGCGTCCATCTGGTCACTCAGGCTCAATGGGAAGCGGTCCTCGGAAACGAAGCGAATCGAAGTCACTTCAAAGCGACGACAGACATTTCGAAAAAGCAGTTGCCGGTCGACTCAGTCTCGTGGGAAGACTGCCAGGAGTTTTGCCAGCGACTCAGCCACCTGGAGAAGCGCAAATACTATCTCCCGAGCGAGGCCGAGTGGGAAAACGCATGCCGAGCAGCGACGACTACCCCCTTTTGGTGCGGCGCGACGATCAGCACCGATCAAGCCAACTACGACGGCACGTCGAGCTATGGCCTTGGCTCAATCGGAGCAGCTCGTAAACGTCCCACGCCCGCGAACAAGTTCAAGCCCAACCCCTGGGGCTTGTTCGACATGCACGGCAACTTATGGCAGTGGTGCGAAGATTACTATGCCGCCTATAGCGTAGACGACTTGGAAGATCCCGTTAGGCTGGATCCAGGCGAACAGGACATTCGCGTCGTGCGCGGCGGTTGCTGGGACAGCCTCGCCAAACATTGCCGAGCCGCATGCCGTCACTGGTATGCCCCAAATCTTCGCAGCAATCTCTACGGCTGCCGCGTACTTTACAGCCCGGATTGAATTTCTTTAACGCCTATCGAGTCGCGTCGGATAAATGACAATCGCCTCCGCCGCGGCGTTCGCCGCGGGATGGCTCGCGCGATAAATTTCGGTAGCGCGAGCGCGCGCGTGTTCATCGACCTTGTAAATCGTGTGCAGCTCACGATGCAGATGGCCCAGTGCGGTTGCCAGCGCGGAACGGACTTCGTCGTTCTTCTCCGCGTGATAGGTGGCACGTAGCTGTGCGCCGAGCAGCCGGAGAACCGGGAGTTTCGGCGCCTTGGGGTCGGGAGGCTGCCGGCCAAAGATGGTCAGGGCGTTCCCCAGCTGTAACGCCGCTTCGATGCGCTTCGCGACCGTTTGCTTGGCATCGGCCGCGAAGCGGCTCTGTGCTAACAACTGCTCATCGACAACAGGCGTGGCGACGGTGGACGGTCGGTCGGGGCTATTCAAGCCGAGGCGCGCGTAACTCTGATAGAGGCCGAAATGAGTTTCGACATCCTCGGGATCGACGTCCAAAGCCTTTTCATAGGCGGCGACGGCGCGAAGGAGCAGCATCCGTTCTGCCTCCGGTCGATCACTTTCCATCTGCGCCCGCTTGAACAACGTGTTCCCGAGCCGGGCCAGAACGACGTAGTCCTTGGTGAAGTTGAAGTTGCGGTCGGTCGGTTGCTTGGCGGGGTCGACGATTGTCTCGAAATGGACGATGGCCGCGTCGAGATCAGCCGCTGTCGAATTTTCAAGAGATACGAGTCCCGAAAACCAGGCGAGCGTCCACCACGGAGCCGGCGGTTCGTCGGAACGAGCGTCATTTAGCGCCGTGGTCGCTTCGGCGAATCTGCCTTGCTCGTAGAAGACGCGGGCCAGGTTGAGATGGCCGTGTGCTAGGGCATCCTTTGCCCCAAGCGTCAATAGCTGGCGGAACGCGGCCTCGGCTTGACGGAGATTGCCCTTCTTGTTGCCGACTCCACCTTCGAGAAGGCAGCCGATCCCGTAGTCATTCCAGCGCTGCCAGCCGATCTTTATAGGCGATTCTTGCTTGTCCGGCAGAGTTCCGGCAACTCCTTCGATAGGCAAGATGATCCGGTCGACCGCCATGTCGACGATCGGCAGCTTGGGCACGGGTTTCTTCTCGTAGACCAGTTTCATGTACTCGTAATCAAACTTCCGATAGCGAACGCGGACGTTCAATTCGATCGGGGCCACCACGTCTTTGGGGACTTCGAGTCGATAGTGAACGACCTGTCCCGTGCCCGGGGCGATTTGATGGTCGTAGAGCGGAGTGAAGATGTCCTGAGGATTGCGGCGATTGATGCGATTACCGTCACGGTCGAGCATGAGGACGTTGATAAAATGCGACCATTCGTCCACCGGCCCCGAGTCGTCCAGCCCGGCGAGAGCGCCGCTCCTGCCGATAATGCGGTCGCCCGCTTTGGCTGCGAAGTCGACCCAGATTTCATTGGAATCGACAGTCCCCTGCGAAAAATGATGGCCGACATTGAGCGTGCGAATCACGACTTCGACCAGATACGTTTGGCCGGGCTTCAGCGCCGGCATCTTGGGCCGAAGGGGAGCGACCAGCGTTTCATCGTCCACGGTGCCGTCGGCTTTGAAGGTCTTGATGCCAAAGAGGTCGATACGTAGCGGCTTGTCCTTCCCGTCAGGGTCGACGCCGCGCAGAAAGCCGGCTTCCGCCTCAATCCCTTTTTCCAGGCCGGGCTTCAGATGTCGGAATCGTTCATCTTGCAGAAGCAGGAACGGCAGGCCGGTATTGCCACCGAGAAATTGATGGCTTTTGACCGTTTTCAAACCGCTTTCGTCCCGAATCCGCGCCACGGGATCGCTGGCGCTCGGCGTCAACGGCATATGGCAGGCAGCGCAGTTTTCCTTGGCCTTGGGCGGAAAATAAAAGCTGCGCGAGCCGTTGCCCATGCCGCTCAGGACGAACGAGTCATAATGATTTTGGCCGCGCAGGAAGTCCTTGTAATGGTTTAGCGCCACCGGCAGGTGGACCTTGTGGCAGGTCGAGCAGAACTCCGCGGACTTGTGCAGCGGCTTGAGGAAGGTTCTTTTGTGCAGATCTGGCTTGGCCTTAATGAGCTGATTATTGATCCATTGAAGAGCGGCATTGTCGCTAAAGGCGAAGGGGTAATGTTCGGGTTCTTCGATTGTGTAGGCGGCGTTGCCGATTGGGCTGTTGATATGCGTGATTGAATGGCAGCTTACGCAGGTGATGCCGGCGTGAGCGGTCGGGTGTTTCTCGTCGTCGAAATTGGGGTCATTGAAGGCGCCGCTGAAAAACGGAGCCGGATCATGGCAGCCGGCGCACCAACGTGAGGCATTCACGTTGCCGTCGCGTTTGAGAGAGACGGCGCGTGTTTCGCGGACGCTAAAAAGATAGGGCGGATTATTGAAGGAGCTGAATTTGTGGGCGGAGTGTAGATGGTCGCTATAGATGTCCTGGTGGCATTTGCGGCAGTATTCGTCCATCATAAGCGATTGGGCAGGGATGAACTTGCCGGTGACGGTTCGCGCTTCGGAGGGATAGAAATACTGCATGCCCTCGGCCGGGCCTTCGTGAAAGTAGCCGCGCGGGTCGAAAAAATGGAAGGCAGCCAGCGCCGCGACGAAAAGCCCGACGCCGATGGCCCAGGCCTTGGCCCAGCGCCAGCGGATCTTGGGCCCGGCGCGACGATGGGCGATGTAAACGTAGACACAGAGAAACGGCAAACCGATATGAGCGAAGTAAGTGACCAGCCGCCCCACGCTGCGCGTTTGAAGCTGCGGCAGCCCCTCTAATTGAAACAGAGCCAGCCCGGTGAAGACGACCAAAGCACCCAATACAAACAGGAGCAACCCGAGCCGAACGGCCACTCGGTTTGGCCTGCGCCAGGCCGTCGCCAGGTGTGCGAACCCAAAAACAAAGTACGGCACAAGGGCAACAACGCCGATTGCGCAGTGGGCAAGAAACATCCAGAAAGTGAAGGGCGTCGTATAGAACCGGGAGCTATCAGCCCAATTCAAAAACGCGATGACGCCGAGATAGGCTCCCGTTGCCCCCAACACAGCGAATGCCCCGAAAATGAGGTAAAGCAACGCTCGAAGCCAGGGCCCCACCGTAGGGACGTATTTGGATCGACCGGAACGCGTCATCAAAACACCATCAGCTCGGGAGAGGGGAGTCGTGATTGGATTTAAGCTAGACTAGCATCGTTTTGCAATCTGTGATGGTGTTTGCGCCATCCTTGCCTAGCCAAGAGCCCATAGGCGAGCCCTGGGGTTAGGGTGTTAGGGTCAACATATTCACAGATTTCGCAGCACAATTTTGCAAAATCGGCTACTTTTCCTAGGGTATGTCCGTTAAATGTGTAGATTGCCGTAAATCGGCGTGAGGTGTCGAAAAGCTAGAAGTGCCAGCGATTTTCCATTGTTTTCCCTCTACTTCAAGAGCTGATTCCATGAGTGCTGTATTACGAATTCGCTTCTTTCTTGGTCTTGGCGCTCTTTTATGCGCTTTGGTCCTTGCCGGCTGCTCAGGAGGACCAGCCGTTAAGGTCACCGGCAAAATGATCCCGCCCAAAGGCTTTACTGTTGAAAAAGCAGATGAGCTGACGGTAGCTCTGCTCCCTACCACTCTCGACGCCAAGACCACCGCGGGTGATGCGAAGATCGACTCAACGAGCCTGACCTTTACGTTGAAAGGGATTGAAGGTAAGGGAATCCCACCGGGCAGCTACAAAGTGGTGGTGACTTGCCAGCCGTATATGGGGACGCCTGGAGTCGAAAACCGGAAAAAGCTCATGGACAAAGCGTTCGATCCTTTTTCCGCCACGAAATCGCAACTTACGGTCGATATAGGGAAGGAGCCTGAAACTCAGACCATAACAATCGATCTCGCGAACAAGAGCGTCACCAAGTGACCGACCACACAGTGCGGCGTACCTATGACGAGGTCGCGACTATCCATTGCCACGCCCGACAAAGCGTCAAATGACGCAATAACGACATTCTCGAAGGCGTTGCGCGTTCGCCGAGTGTCCCTTTGAAAGACAGACCTCGACTAACAATCGCCTAATGAGATCTCAAAAAACTAATGGCAATGCTTTTTTGGTTATTCCCTTGAACTTCATTCCAACATCGAGTATTAAGTAGTATATCGTTGATGAGAGCTCCTAAATCAAGTCCGCGCTTAATGTTAGGCAGCCAGTCTATGAGGAATTCTCATTAGTTTTTCTTAATTTTTGGAATGGTGTGGCCTTTCGGCCCTAGTTTAGATCGTGCCCTGTTGTCTGCGAATCCGTTTGAAGCAGGATACCTTAGTGCCTCCGTCTCATCCTAAATTCCATTGAGCTGAGCTAGGCATAATCATCGAAGCCTGATTTGGCTCGGTGCTTGATTGACTTGTGCGCTTTCTCACTTTTTTTCTTTTTTACGGGGACTCTCCATGTTAGTACGTCTCTTTCGACGCAAGGGGCTCGGCTTCACGCTGATCGAGCTTTTGGTGGTCATCGCCATCATCGCCGTGCTCATCGGCTTGCTGCTGCCCGCCATCCAGAAGGTGCGGTCCGCCGCATCCCGCAGCCAAAGCTTGAATAACCTCAAGCAAATCGGCATTGCCATTCAGGCATACCATGACGTCAACAATCGTCTGCCGGACAATGGGGCTAATCCCAACGTCTATCCGGTCCCGGCGCAACAATGGAATTGGGCCTTCCAGATCCTGCCGGAAATCGAACAAGGCAACATCTACAACTCCGTCATCACGCTGGTCGCCAACAACGCCTCGGCTACGGCTCTCCCGACCGTTGCAATCAAGACGTTGCTAGATCCAGGTCGTGGCCGTCTCGGCTATAGCACCAACGGCGGCAGCAGCGTCGGCAATCGCGGCTTTGCTTACAACGGCCCGTACATGGATTACAACATCAACACCAACAGCTTTGGCAACCAGGCTGTCGCTATGACGATGTCGACCATCACGCAGCAAGCTGGAACCTCGAATGTTGTCATCGTCGGCGAAAAGTCCATGGACCCGAACACCTACGGCAACACGAGCAGCAGCGGCTGGGATGAAAACCTCTACCAGGGTGGCTACGGCGGTTCTGGTCGTGGGGGTACTGCGATTTACCAGGACACCGTTGGCGTAAACTACGGCAACAACTGGGGTTCGCCATATGATGGTGCCTGCCCGTTCCTGTTCTGCGATGGATCGACGCGTATGATTCCTTACAACTACGCTTACATGGCTAACCTGTTGGCCTGGAACAACAAAACCGTTGTGCCAATGCCATAAGGTCATTAATTCTTCTATCGCTGCCAGGGTATGTGCCTGGCGGCGATACCAAATCGGCTCGACCTCCAGCTGGCGCTCCCAAGAATCATCTCGGGAGCGCCAGCTGCTTTTTTCGGTAACCTCTTTTTCAGCTCCTTTTTCAACTCTGTTTTTCTTGCTTGCTGTGTGCATCGGCCTCGCTCCAGACGAGGTCACGAACCTTCACGGCCAAGCCCTGTCATTCCACCGGATCGCGATGACCCGCACACTACCATGTCGGAAGAAACTACCCCGTCCGCCTTTTTTTAACAATTCCCTTGAACTTAACATTTGCATCGAGTATGAAAGAGGCATACCATAGATGAGAGTATCTTAATTAGTAGAATGTTCCGGCCTTTCGGCCATGTCGTGGAACATTGGGTATCTGCCTCGATTTTTTGAAGCAGGGTTTCTCTCCGCTGCCGTAACATCCTGTCTTCAAATGTTTTAAGGCTGGCAAACTCATTCAAGCCTATTCTGGCTTGGTGCGTCCTTGCGTGTCCCCTTTCTCACTTTTTCTTTTTTTGAGGGCTCTCCATGTTAGTACGTCTGATTCGACGCAAAGGGCTCGGCTTCACGCTGATCGAGCTTTTGGTGGTCATCGCCATCATCGCCGTGCTCATCGGCTTGCTGCTGCCCGCCATCCAAAAGGTGCGGTCCGCCGCATCACGCAGCCAAAGCTTGAATAACCTCAAGCAACTCGGCATCGCCATTCAGAATTACCACGACGTCAATCATCGTCTGCCCGACAATGGGTCGAATCCCAATGTCAATCCTGTCCCCGCCACGCAATGGAATTGGGCCTTCCAGATCCTGCCGGAGATCGAACAGGGCAACATCTACAACTCCGTCATCACGCTGGTCGCCAACAACGCTTCTTCCACAGCGCTTCCGACCGTGGCTATCAAGACGTTGCTCGATCCAGGTCGTGGCCGGCTCGGTTACAGCACCAACGGCGGCAACGGCGTTGGAAATCACGCCGCCTACAACGGCCCGTATATGGATTACAACATCAACACCAACAGCTTTGGCAACCAAGCTGTCGCCATGACGATGTCGACCATTACGCAGCAGGCCGGAACGTCGAATGTCATCATCGTCGGCGAAAAGTCGATGGACCCGAACACGTACGGCAACACGAGTAGCAGCGGCTGGGACGAAAACCTCTACCAGGGCGGCTACGGCGGCTCCGGCCGTGGGGGTACAAGCATCTACCAGGACACCGTTGGCGTAAACTACGGCAACAACTGGGGTTCGCCTTATGACGGCGCGTGCCCGTTCCTGTTCTGCGATGGATCGACGCGTATGATTCCTTACAACTACGCTTACCTGAGCAACCTTCTGGCCTGGAACAATAAGACCGTTGTGCCGATGCCATAGCGTCAATGATTCCTTTGTCACCGCCAGCGTAATGTGCTTGGCGGCAGTATCAAATCGGCTCCGATTTACAGCTGGCGCGCCCGAGATCGATCTTGGGGCGCCAGTTGCTTTTCCGCTTCTTCATCCAGCGGTTCTTCTGAGCTTCGTGTACAATAGCCAAAGCCATTTGGCCCTTTTGCGTTTACTCTAATCGTGCGAGCGCCATGATTCTCTCCTCAAGGCGGGCCGCCTGCTTCCATTCTTTGTTCCTCGCTATCTTCCTACTGGGCATTTGTAGCTGTTATCGCAGTGAGCAGCGACAAGTGGAAGATTCTCCAGCTGCTGATAAAAAGGCCGAACCTGCCTGGCTCGAGGACGTGAGCGACGCTGTCGGCCTCGATTTCATCCACGATCCCGGACCGACGGACTCTTATTTTACGCCGCAGATGATGGGTTCGGGTGGCGGTGTAATCCACGAGATGGATGGCACCATTTACATCTATCTCGTCAACATGGCCGGCCCGAACTCGAAATCCGTCAACCGGCTTTACAAACGACTTCCGGACGGCAAACTCAAAGACGTAACGATCGGCTCTGGCCTTGATGTGGCGGGCTACAACACCGGTGTCGCCGTCGGCGATGTCAACAACGACGGCTTACCGGACGTGCTGCTCACCCAATATGGCGGCATCCGGCTCTTTCTCAATAAGGGCAATGGTCATTTCGAGGATGTCACCGCGGAGTCAGGTCTGAGCAACCCGCAGTGGGGCGTCTCGGCGGCTTTTTTAGACTATAATCGCGACGGCTTGCTTGACCTCTTCGTGGTCAACTATCTCGACCATGACCCAAAGAAGGAATGCTTTTCGCCGGAGGGGATCCGCGATTTCTGCGGGCCGATTAACTTTCCGGGGACCTGTAGTAAACTCTATCGCAACCTCGGCGCGATCGCGGCCAAGGATGGCAAGCCGGCCGCGCGCGTCCGCTTTGAAGACGTGAGTTTCGCGTCCGGCGTCGGCCGCATCGCCGGCCCCGGGCTCGGCGTCGTCGTCGCAGATTTCAACGGCGATCGCTGGCCAGACATCTTTGTCGCCAACGACGGCACGCCCAATCGGCTCTGGATCAACCAAAAAAACGGCACATTCATCGACGAAGCCGTGTCGCGCAACGTGGCCTACACGGCAATGGGCAAGGCCTTTGCCGGCATGGGCGTCGCCGTCGGCGATACGAGCAATACGGGGATGCTGGATCTCTACGTCACTCATCTGGGCAGCGAGACCAACACCCTCTGGAAGCAAGGGCCGCGCGGCCAATTCCGCGATCGCACCGTCGAGACCGGTCTCACCGCGACGCGCTGGCGCGGCACCGGTTTCGGCACGCTGATGGCCGATTTCAATCTCGATGGCTTTCTTGATCTGGCGATTGTCAATGGTCGTGTCTTCCGTGGCGGCTCGGCCACGCAAACGAAGCTCGGCTTTTGGGAAACTTATGCTGAGAAAAACCAGATCTTGGCCAACGACGGCACCGGCAAGTTTCGTGACATTTCGACCTCCAACCCCGCCTTTTGTGGCGACTGGAACCTCGCGCGCGGCTTGATCTGCGAAGACTTCAATGACGATGGCGCACCGGACCTGCTCGTGACCACCATCGGCAATCGCGCCCGCCTTTTCCGCAACGTCGCTCCCGACCGCGGCCATTGGCTCAAAGTGCGGGCGATCGATCCGCGGTACAAGCGCGACGCCTACGGCGCGGAGGTGATCGTACATGCCGGCCAGAAGCAATGGCTAAGGATTATCAATCCCGCGCAAAGCTATGTTTCCAGCGGTTCGCCGCTCGCATTTTTTGGCCTCGGTTCCGAAGCACGCTACGATTCGATTCTCGTTTTCTGGCCCGACGGCACGAAGGAGCAGTTTCCGGGCGGCTTGGCCGATCGCACGGTTTCGTTACGACAGGGGGAGGGCGCCAAACCATGAAACCTCAGGCCACGCCCTTAACTGCCCCGTCCAACTCAACTGAGATCCGCATTCCCCTGCCGCCGCCGAACGTCGGGCTCCCACCGATCCGAACGGCAGAGACGACAGCTTTGGGACGCTGGCTCCGGCGGAGTTTGGTCGCCTTTCTCGTGGGCTGCGGTTTAGCGGGCCTTTGGTGGTGGCTGTCAGGGCCGGCCGATCCCGTGCCGCCGATGCCGCCTAACATTGTCGACCCCGAGGTTCGAGCGCTGCTCGAGAACTCGCGTCGGCGCGTTTTGGAATTTCCGAAGTCGGGAAACGCCTGGGGCACATTCGGAATGATTCTGTTAGCCCAACTGTTCGACCGCGAGGCGGAACGTTGCTTCATTCGAGCGGCGCAGCTGGATCCGAACGATGCTACCTGGCCCTACGCGCGCGGGCAAATCGCCCTTAAACGAGATCCCGATAATGCGCTGAAATACCTACGCGAGGCGGTTCGCATTGGCTCATCGCGACCCGAGACCCAATCGGCGATGCGCATGCAGCTGGCCGAGGCGTTGCAGGAGAGGCAACTCTTCGACGAAGCCGAGGCTATTTTTCGCGAGGAAATGGCCCAAAGGCCGCGCGACGCCCGCAGCGCCCTCGGCTTGGGGATGATCATCATGTCCCGAGGCGGCGACGAAGCCAAGGCGACGGAATTATTCGAACTGGCCCGCACCAGCGGCAACTGCCGCAAGACGGCCACCGCCCAGCTCGCCGCCCTGGCACGGTTGCGCGGCGATCAGGCGCAGGCTGACCTCTATCAGCATGAGGTTGCCACACTTGGCGACGACCAGGCCTTTCCTGATTCGTTCCTTGATGAGCTTGTCACCCTACAGGCCGGCCGCCGTGGACGCGATCGCCGACTCTTCATCCTCGAGCGCGACCATCGCTTTCGCGAGGCCGCGGAGATATACCTCGAACAGGCCGAAAAGGAGCCGAACGCGGCAGCTTCCCTCACCGGCGCCGGGATCAACCTCGCGCGCATGAATCAGTACGATAAAGCGATCTCGATTCTCCGGAAAGCAGTCAAGCTGGACCCCGGCAGCCCGCAGGCGCAATACACACTCGCTCTTGTTCTGTTCACACGCGCCGAGAAGGCCATCAAACAATCGGGCGACCAGTCGCACGTCAAAGAATGGCTGAGGGAGGCGATCGTCCATGCGAAACGAGCGACCGAAGAAAAGCCGGATTTCGCCCGAGCTTACATGTTTTGGGGTTTAGCACACCGCTACCTCGGCGAACTCGACGCCGCGGTTCCCCCGCTCCGTCATGGCGTCGCGACTCTACCAGTCGAGATGGAGCTGCAATACGGCCTTGGCGAAGTCCTTTTGGAACTCGGGCAACTGCAAGAAGCCGAAACCTATCTGGAAAACGCACGACAGCTCGATTTGACCGATCCGCGCCCGGGCGAAGCGCTCGAAAAACTGCGGAAGAAGAAGCAGGTGAAGTGACGCGCACCTCGTTCCTATTTATATAGCCCCCGGCTTGCCGGGGGTTCCGTCACCTTCTCCCCGCCGACCGAGTGCGCCAAATGGCGTCATCATCCGGGACGCTCTCGTTCCGCGTCCCCTCCGGCGGATAGTTCTTCATCTTCCGAAACGGCAACGGTTCGACCCGGCCTCCCGTGGCCGTGAATGGCGACACGTCCTTGCTGTAGCCCCGCGTTCGCAACACAAACGAGCGCTGGTAACCCGCCGGCAAAACCGGCAGCTTCCGTGCATCAAACTCGATTGTGATCTCATCCCCCGGCCCGCTGACGACGAAACGGTCATCGACTTTGCGCAGCAGATCGGTCACGTCTCCGGTGCGCGTCAGCTTTCCCTGCCAACGGCTTACGGTTACCGGCTCGGTGCGCGCGTCGTCGTAGGTAATTGGCCCTATTTCAGGTGTTATTTCTCTCATGAAGCCTCGATGCACGAGCGACGCATGATCGACTTCGAGGTTATGAACGCGAATTCGCTCGTTCGCGTCGGCCGTCACTGTCTCGGTTAGAGGGGCGAGGTAGATCTGGTCCCAGTAAATCTGCACATTGGTGCGAATGCGCAAGCGGCATGCCTTTTCTCCGGCGAGGCCACGCATCGCGGCCGTCATCACGCGCGGCAAGCCGGCGGGGAAGCCAAGCTCTCCCAATGATTGCCATTTGCCGTCGGTCGCGAGCTTTTCGAGGATCGGCGTCGTCATCGGCACGCCGCCCTGGTTCGCGGCGAAGATCGACTCCGGATACGGATAATCGGTCCAGCCCGCGAGGACGAGAAACAACCGATCGGAGGGATTGAGCGTTTGGAGCTGATCGCCGAAGTCGAGTTCGACGAAGTGATTCTCGGCGAAGCCAAGCCAGGATCGGACCGCGAATCCATCGACCATCTTGCCGTTGCGCTTGCGCAGCAACTCGGTTACGTCCCGACCGCGATGGTCGATGGCCTTTTTCGCAAAGATCTTATCGCGAAACGCCAACAGATCCTGGCTCGGTTGCGGCCCTTCGACGACGAAACGCTCGTCCGGATATACGACCAGATCGGAGGGATGGTCGATCACGTCGAGCCAAACATGATCGATGTAAAGCACTTCGTCCATCGGCTCGGCGATTTTGATCAGGTATTTGCCGTCGCGCGGCACGAGACGCCCCGGCTCGATCTTGATCGACTCCTCCGGGCGCGGCGGCCGAGTCGTGCCGTCCGCGCCGAGTTCACCCATCGAGCCGGCGCCGAGAAAATCGGTGATAAACGCAAACCGCTCACCATCCCAGGTCAGCAAGACGGGGCACGACGTGCCCTTGCGATTGGTCTCGACGATGCGCAGGACCTGGCCGGCCATTTGGTTGATTTCCGTCTGCGGCACGCCGTCAGGCCAGCGAATCCGGACCAGGTCCGCTGTCGTCGCGCGGCCGAGACCGAGTTCGAGAGGCAACCGCGATTGGCCCAAACCGGCCGAGAGCGTGGTATTCTCTAAAGACGATCGCAATTGGCCGCTTTGTATCGTAAGAAACGCGCCGATGCCGTCAGCGTTGGTACGCATCTGTCTGGCTTTTTCACGGCGACCCGACAGGTCGACGCGCAGGGCGTGGTTACCGTTGTCGAGGTTGCGCCATGCCTGCAACCCTTCCGCTTCGGACCAAAGAAGGATGTCTGGGGCGCGGTCCTTATCGAGCGCGCACGCAGCCACCGCCCAAAGATCGCCGCGCTTCATCTCCGGATTGAGCGCGTCGCTTCGGTACACGAGGCGGCCACCGTCGTTATGGAGGAACGCCAGCTCGCGCTTGTTCGACAATCCCACCACGTCCATCCAGCCATCGCGATCGAGATCGACCGCCTGGGCCTGTAGCAACGGCGGGCCGTTCGAGGGCCCACGCTCAAAGCGGCCAGCCAACGTGTCCGACGGGGTATCACGCTTGCTGACCAGCAACACCGGCGGTTGGTTGAGCGGGAGCAGCAGCAGATCCGCTTGCTCGTCATGGTTCGCGTCGAGAACGAGGGCCCCGTTCCAGGCCGACTTCGGCGCGAACGCGGTCGCCTCTCGATGGAAACGCAGCAGGCGATCGTTGAGAATGGTCTGCGGAAATTGGCCATCGACGAGAATGAGGAAGTCGACATCACGATCACCATCGAGATCGCACGCCGCGAGCGTGACTATCGGGCCGGGCAGCAGCAAAGCCTCCAGCTTATCCGCGCGTTGAAAGCGGCAGGTAAGCCCGGCCATGGGACTGCCCGCTTGCTGCGGCAGGGCTTCGCCGATGTTGAGGAAGACCACCATGCCGCCTGTTTCGCCCTTTGCCTCTCTGAAACGTCTCAGTGCCGCCTCGGGCGTGTCGGCATAGCGGGCCAGGAGCAGGTCGAGATCGCCGTCTTGATCGATGTCGATCCACGAAGCCCCTAGAAAGACGCCCGTCAACGCATCGAGCGACGCGTCCTTGGTCTTGTCCTCATAGCGTTTACCATCGACATTGCGGAAAAGTCGAACTCCGGTCGGCCCCGTCAGCAAGAGATCGGGTCGGCCATCGTTATCGAAATCCGCGACCGAGCAGCCGAAACTCGCCGGTGCATCGGCGAGACCGATCTGAGTCGTAACATCGACGAATCGACCATTGCCCTCATTGTGAAGCAGCAGGTCGCCAAGCTTGCCATTGCGAACGACGGCCCCGAGCAGAAGCAGATCGGCTCGACCGTCGCCGTCGTAGTCGAGGCGCACGATCGTCGCGCCGAAACGGTCCCGGACGGCGCGATGCAGGTCGCCGAGGATGCCGACCCCCAAATCGGCGGCCTTGGCCCAGCGCGTCCCTTCGGCGAGGTTTACCTGAAAAGCCCCATCGCGCTCGAACAGCGGCACTGGCCCGACACGCGCTTTCTCCGTGGATGAGCGGCCAATCACATTGCCATAAGGTCCCATCTCTGTGTAGATAAGACGATAATCGGACTCCCAATTGGCGTTTGTGAGGTCGACGAACTCCGCCAATAATGCCTTGCTTTTATTATCGTCCCGTTCAAAACGATGCTGCGCCAGTCCGAAGCGGGCTGCGTTCAAGTAAGGATTTAGCTCCAGCGCTTTCTGAAAGAACTTCTTGGCCTCTGGTGCATCGTCCCGCTCCGGCGTCGTCAAGGCACGGTGATACCAGGCATAGGCATCGTTCGGATCAAGCCTGGTCACGGTCTCGAAATGTGCCGCCGCCTCGGGCATGCGATTCTGGTAAAGGTCGATCACACCCAAACAATAATGCGCATGGCGGTTGTCCGGATCGCGCTGCAACACACTCTTCAGGAGGGCGGTCGCTTTGACGAGATCGTCCGCATCCGCCGTATTCAATAGGGCGATGGCAAGGTTGATCTGGCCGGGGAGCCAATCGGGGTCGAGTCGGACACATTCGGCAAATTCGTTGGCGGCTTCGTGATACTGAAATTGTTCCATCAAACCGATGCCACGCAGATTGGCCTGAACAGCGGCTTCGGGATTGTAGCCGGGAGGGTGCCGCGGCCAGAAAAACAAGGTGAGCGATGCGAGAGCGACGAGGAGGACGAAGGTGGTGATGAGCCAGGGGCGGCGGCGTGAGGGATTAGGGGTCATTAAAGATCTCTGTAATGGCAACTGCGTTGAATAGGAGGCTCACCACCAAGCCGGCCTGTTTTAACAATCGGATCATCACGGCGCCGCGCGAAAATCCTGGCCCGCCCAGATTTTTGCCAGCAGTCCCTGCCGTTCATATTGCTTGCGGTGGCTTTCGGGCGGCTCCAATGTATTGGAGCCGGCGATGCGATAACGGACCAACTTCTTGCCGCCATCGGAGCCATCGAAGTAGCCATCGGGCGTCGTGACGAGCCAATCTTTGCCCGCGTCGATGCTGATGAAGGAGCAGAGTTCCTTGCCGGAGGTGGCGTTCCAAATTCGCATGGTCTGGTCGAAAGATCCAGTCACTACTTTGGAGTTATCCTCACTAAAGGCCACGGCTTTGACATCACGGGTATGTCCCGTGAAGGCGAGATTTTTCGCTCCTGTTTTGGCATCCCATAAAATCGCCGTCCCGTCATTCGATCCTGTCAGTATCTTGGTGCCATCTACATTGAGTGCCACACTTATTACTATGTCTGTATGTCCCTTGAGCGTGTGAATTTTCTCGCCTGTCTTGGTATCCCATAGAATCGACGTCTTGTCCGACAGGCCGGCGAGTACTTTCGTTTCATCCAAGCTCAAAACCACACTGTTGAAGGCAGTATCACGTACTGTGAAAGTACGCAGCTTATCTCCCGTTTTGCTGTCCCACAAAATAGCTGTATCGTCCCACGATCCGGTGAGCGCTTTGCTCCCGTCCTTGTTTAGAGCTACGCTATAGACAATGTGTGTATGCTCGGTGAAAGTACGAAGCCGTTCACCCGACTTGGCATCCCATAGAATCGCTGACTTGTCCACGGATCCCGTCAATGCCGTTGTGCCGTCCTGACTGATGGCTACACAACGAACGGGGTCCGTGTGTCCCTCAAACGTGTGAAGTTTCTCTCCCGTTTTGGCATCCCACAAGATCGCCGTATCATCACTCGATCCAGTCAGCAACTTCGCGTGATCCGCACTCAGAGTCGCGCAATGAATCACGTCTTTGTGGCCTCGAAACGTGCCAAGATTCTTGCCGGCCTTGGCGTCCCACAAAATCACTCTTTCCAGGTCTGAACCGCTTAGGACTTTCAAGCTGTCGCGCCGCAACAAAACGCTATAAATAGAGTCCGTAACTCCTCTAGTAATGCGAAGAATCGCTCCTGTTTTGGCGTCCCATAGGATGGCTGCTCTGTCAATGGCACAAGTTACTACCTTCGTGCCATCGACGCTCAGGGCCACGCCCGTAATGGAATTGACGTGTCGCTCATAAGTGCGAAGCTTCTCACCCGTCTCGGCATCCCAGAGAATCGCCAGGGCATCCCAGGAGCCGGTCAGCACCTTCGTGCCGTCTTGACTCAATGCCACGCTCGAAACCGGCTCAGTATGTCCGGTGAATGTGCGGAGCTTCTCGCCCGACTTGGCATCCCACAGAATAGCTGATTTGTCCCTTGAGCCCGTTAGCACCTTGGTGCAGTCTTTACTCAGGGCTACACATTTAATATCGTCCGTGTGTCCTGTAAAAGCACGAATTTTCTCGCCGGTTTTTACATCCCATAAGATCGCCTTCCCATCGCCCGAGCTGGCCAACACTAAAGAGCCGTCAACGCTCAGGGCAACGGAATAGACCCCTTTGTCATGGCCATCAAAAGTGCGAAGCTTTTTCCCTGTTTTGGCGTCCCACAGTATCGCCGCCCCATCCCAAGAGCCGGTCAAAACCTTCAAGCAATCCGAACTCAATGCCATACTAGAGATATCGTTCTCGTGTCCGATGAACTTGCATAGATTCTCCCCCGTTTTCGTATCCCATAAAATCGCTATATGATCGGACGACGCGGTTAGCGCTTTCGTCCCGTCCGAACTCAATGCCACACTCCAGCCACCATAACCATGGCCCGTGAAGCTGCGAAGTTTTTCTCCCGTGTTTGCATCCCACAGTATGGCCATGTTATCCTGCGATCCGGTCAGCATCGTCTTTCCATCCGCACTCAAAGCCACGCTCGAAAGTTCGTAGGTATGACCGGTCTGCACGACCAACTCGAGTTTTAGCTCTTTCTGAGGCGCGGCCATGCTCGCGCAAACAGTACTGATTGCGATTGCCAGCACTACCGATAGCCAAACCATTCGAGCGTTCATGGGCATCTCACTTCTGTGTTGAATCAAGGTAAACTAGCGTGAGGATAATAGTATCACACCCGTTGGTGTTACGTTAGGCTGAATGGTGGGTGCCATGCTTTCGCTTGCGAAAGCATGTCGGCATCGTGTTCCCACTGCCTAAGGGCGAATCAGCGGCATGGCTGTTCACATGCTTTCGCAAGCGAAAGCATGGCACCCAGCGGCTAAACGCAACGCCGTTCGTCTAAGGAAGTCGTGGCCGGGGTCGGTATTCCGACCCCGGTGTAGCCCTAGCGTCTCCAGAGAACCGGGGTCGGTACTCCGACCCCGGCCACGGCTCACAACAAGGCTCCCCTCATCCATTTATGTAGTAGGTGAGTGAACGATGTTCTTGGATGCCAGTTGAGCCAGCTTGTGTTGAAGCACTTTTCATTGCAACTTTTGAGGCTTTGTCTCGGTTGTAATCGATGGCGTTGATCTCCGGTATGACGTAATGCCCGGGTGCTTCATCGATCGGAGATGAACGGATCGTTAGGCCTATATTGTTTAGCTCGATAACTTTGATTGTAGCGACGAAATAGGCTTGCCGCTTTTCTGGTGCGACTACAGCCAGTGCCTGCTCAGGCGTCGCTTCGTTCGCGTGGAACACCGACAAGCCATCGACATCAGCGTTCGTGGGTCGAAACGCTTCGATATGAACAGGCAGCGGTAGATCGGCTGAAAAGTAATTGCGGTGAATCAACCGCATGACCGCCGCCTCGTTTTTCGGTGGCCGTTCGGCTTCACTCATAGCCGTAAGTCCGATCCGTGTGTTGAATGGCTACATCAATTGGCGTTTCCGGATCACCACTCAATCGCTCGAAGCGTGGCGGGGTTTTGTCCCTGCATCACAACAAGGTCGCCACAACCTGGCTGTGTTACTTCCAGCTCACTGTACGTTTCACCCTCTTGCCACTCGAAAATCACAGTTCCATTTACGCCAGGGACAACACGCGAGGGAACGGTCCCAAAGGGGAGGGCGTCCATCGGTTGCTCGAGCGGGTCAGAAAGCATACGAGCTAATTCGATAGAGCTGTGAACGAGAGACTGCGAAGGAGCCTTCGCACCTTGCCCATCCCAATCGTCTTCCAGACGAAGCAGGTCAATCAAAGCGTCCATGATTTGCTTCCAGGATTCGTTCGGGGGAACGACGGTGGGTAACAAATCGTGTCCGTTGAGGCCGGAGACAGTCGAGGGCCTCGAGAATCGGATTGGAGTGTTCGCCATTTTCAGCTCCGATATGCGTCGGAATTTGCGTGGAACACGAGGCAGGTAATTGTAGCACATCTTGCTGAGCATAGGCAGGCTGCGGATTACCCCGAGTCGGTCAAGCGGCGAGATGTTCGTCTAAGGATTGACTGTTGTGTGCCATGCCTTCGCTTGCGTGGGCATGTCTGTCTCGTATTCCCAATCACATGCCGCGATTGAAGGGCATTGCTCTTTACATGCCTACGCAAGCGTAGGCATGGCACCCAGCGTCTTTTTCAGCCGGTTGTTGATTTGGCTCATCTGTTCTGTCAATTCCCCGCCCGCTTAGCCCTTCCGCCTGCTTCCACTCACCCACATGGCCGCAAAGGCTGCAGGTGACCATCCGACCAAATCCGATACCTGTCCATCGCCAATCTCAACAACTCGCAATGCTCCATTTCTGCGTTGTGCGACATCGACGGAGAAAAACTTGCTTGGAACCCGCTCGGCACACTGACTAACAATTTCAGGAACCGGCTCTTCTTCCAAAGCGGCAAACCCAACTCCGTAAAGAACAAAGTAGCGCCGCTCGGAGTCCGGAATGAACTCTTCGACACGCCTGACGCAAACGCCACCTTCTATCTCCCCTCGGTACTCTCGCATCTTGGCAATCACTGCTGGAGCTTCAAAAGGCTCCCGCACAATGGGGCCGGGGGCCGCCTTGAGGGACTTAACGTAGTCCTTCAAGAAAACCGTATCCCAGCCCAACGCCCGCAACTCGGCAACTAGGTCGGCATCTTCCGGAAACACCCGCGTCTCTGGCGTCAGGTCGAAAAGCAAGGGATACCAATTCGGCAGATGATGAGTGGCAAGATATTCCGTTGGGCTGGTGAACGCCTTCGCACCGCATTTCTCAATCGACCTAGCGAGCGTCTCATACTCGCCAGCTTTGACCATCCATCCTCGGTAAACTACTTCACTTGCGGTCGGAATATTTCGAAGTGGTGCTTTTCCGGAAAACACCTCGTCTGGGCATAGTGACGCGGAGAACCCGGCTGCTGAAAGGGCAGCTAATTGGTCGGCGAATATCTCATCTGGACAATTAGGAACGGTGGAGTCCCTCGGGAAGAGAAAGTGCATTGCTCTTGCTCCATACAACTATCTCGCCCGCCGGACAGGATAAACACCAAACGGCAGCACCTGCATCCACCAGTGGCTCCGTGCGCGGCACGCACGGTCGTCCGCGCGCGACGAATCGCGAAAGCGTTCCCGAGCAGCATTTGACCAGAGTGCGGTGCGTTATGCGTAGCGCAATTTTCGCTTTTCTGTCAAAAAGATGGTGATGCAACGAGCGGGTTGTCCACGGATTCGGTTGCCTCTCGCCCGTTCGGCGCGGCGTAACGTTAAGTCCGTCAATATGTTAGATAGGAAAGAGCGAGATGCAAACTGGTGTGACATTTTTTGCATCTCGCCTCAACGAGGAGAGGATAACCAGCCACCGGCCGCGATCGAGTGAGGCGAGAATGGCCATAGGAGCCTCAGCGCGCCATTGTTGGCGGGACTTAGAATTTGGGCGACGATTTGCCGTGTTTTATTGGGAAAAAGCATGATGCTAAGTACCGCCAACGTTGGCGGTGCTAAGAATAGTTGGCGGTCCTAAGAATACTGGCGGCCTTGAAGCGGGGGCCGTTCAACGGCGCAACGCTACTTCGCCGGCGCCTCGCCCTGCTTCAGCGTATGCAGCCACAGACATGGTTGACCCGCATTATGTGCATGTGCTCAGCAGTTGGCGATACGGCACTCCCGTGCCCCAATTAGAGCGTCTATGATTTTTTCATTGTTCTGGCCTGACTAGGCGGCCACCAAAACCGCAAGTGCGATCATCGTCCCGGCTGGATCGTTTTCTGGCGCGGCTGGATCGATCTTCAGCACCCTGCGAACGCAATTCTTACGCATCTTGCGTCGCGCTGGGCAGGACGCATGGCCGCGGCTATTCCACAACTTGTGAGCGGCGCCAGAAACTGAACTCGCCGCCGAATATCCAATTTACTTTATCTGCATCTGGATCGGCAGCACAGCGCGGATAGCTGCGAAGCACTATTTGCAAGTGACCGTTGACTACTTCGAGAGGGCCGGAAAAAGCAGCGCACAATCCGGCTCACCTGAATCGCAAAAGGCGACGCCGACAGGGTGTGACCTGAGGTGACAGCAAACCTCAAGAAATGCAAAAAGCCCTTGCTGACAAAGGCTTTAGGCAAATCCTGTCGACTGTGGTCACTTGTCTACAGTGTACAAAGATACCCCCAAGGGGACTCGAACCCCTGTCTTAGCCGTGAGAGGGCTATGTCCTAGGCCACTAGACGATGGGGGCGGCTTGGAACCTCTTCAGATATAGAAGGGCGTCGGAAGCTTGTCAAGAAGAGGTCATGAGCTGCTGTGGGACAACGTGTTCCGCGGATGTCCGCAGACCCATACCGTTGCGCCAAGAAAACACCTGTGTACCCTCTCCCTGCCGGGATGCAAAATCCATCCTCTGACAAAATCCATCATAAACTGCAATATCCGCGTAAGCTGAATATGCCGACCAACCGATAAATAGGTGGGGCCCTTTACCCATGCCGGTATTTAAGCCGGATTGTGGTCCTTCCAACCAGTGGGGTCGGTTATGAAGAACAACAAATCAAGACTGTGGAAAATTGCCTTGCTGGGTGGTTTCGCTGCCGCCGTTCCTTGTGTTGGAATCAAGGCGACAGCCCAAGACAAGCCGCCGACGAAAGCCGAGCCGCCGGCGGCGAAAGCCGAGCAGCCACCTGCGAAAAGTGAACAGTTACCTACGCCAAAGCCCGCGCCGCCGATCGTTCCGCTCGCATCTCCAGACGTTTTATCGGATCAAAAACCGCTTCCCATCAACCTCGCTACCGCCCTGAGCCTGGCAAATGCACAAGCTTGGGACATTGCGATTGCGGGTGAGCGAATTCGGGTGGCAAGCGCGCTGTTGCAGCAGAGCAATGTTCTATGGCTGCCGACAATTGTAGCCGGTGTGGATTATCAACATCACGACGGACGCATTCAAAACGCCGACGCCAGCCTGACGGACAAGAGCCGCAGTTCAATCGAATTCGGCGGTGCGCCGGAAGCCGTGTTTTCCTTCTCGGAAGCGATATTCGAGCCTCTGGCTGCCCGACGGGTCGTGCAGGCGCGCGAAGCCGATTTTCAGACGGCGACGAACGATACCACATTTGACGTCGCGCAGGCCTACTTCAACGTCTTACAAGCCCGAGGCGACCTGGCGGGCAACATCGACACGACCAAACGCACCCGCGAAATGGTCCGCCGCATCGAATCGATGGCACCGGACCTCGTGCCGACCGTTGAGATAGCGCGGGCCCGTGCCCAGCTCTCCCGCTTCGAGCAGACGGAGCGGTCGGCGCGCGAACGGTGGGAGGTGGCCAGTGCTGAGTTGGCGCGAATAATAAGGTTAGACCCGCTGGCTCTCCTGGTTCCAATCGAGCCGCCGCACCTCCAAATCACCCTCATTTCGCCGGACGAAAAGTTTGAGTCGCTGCTGTCCATCGCCGTGACGCGCCGACCCGAGCTGGCCGCGTTCCAGTCTTTGACCGATGCCGCCCAGCATCGGGTGCGCGAGGAACAGTTTCGCCCGTTGCTCCCCGTGATTTATGCCCGCGGCAATGGCAATCAGTTGCCCGACTCGATGGCGTTTGGCGCGTTCGGCGGCGGCTCCGGTAGTCAACTCAACAATTTCGGCGTCCGGTCCGATTGGGAAGTCCAGGCGATGTGGGAATTGCGCAACTTGGGCTTGGGCAACTTGGCCTCAGTCCGTCGCCGTCAGGCGGAATATAGTGTAGCCCAAATGGAGGGACTGCGCGCCAGGATTTCGTGGCGCGTGAGACAGCTCAGGCTTATGCCCGCGTTCGCTCAGCCCGCTCGCGGACCGTTCATGCCGAGGCCGAACTCAAGGAAGCGATTGTATCGGCCAATCAAAACTATGAGAGTCTAGGCCAGGTCAAGCGCGTCGGCGGCAATATCAGCATCCCGATCATCCGCCCGCAGGAAGCGATCGCGTCGCAACAAGCCTTGCTCCAGGCTTATCTCGATTACTACGGAACAGTGGCCGACTACAATCGCGCACAGTTCGAACTCTACCGCGCTCTCGGCAACCCGGCCCAAGGTCTGTCTTTACCGGAATGTGCCCGGCCAGCTTCTGACGCTACTCCAGTAAGTATTCCTGATCCTCCACCGGCTGGTGCTGCCAACGGTGCTAAAAAGTAGATTCACGAGTTCGATCAATTCGGGAGACAGTTCATGAAGAGTGCCATGCTTTCGAGTACGAAAGCATGGCACTCGCGCGCTTGGGGCTAGTGAGCAAGCGCGGGGTTCGACATCATTTCTCCAACTGCAACCCCGCCGCTTCCGTTACGCGGTCGAATTGGGCGCGATTGGTCACGTAACTAATCATCTGGACGACGTCGCGCGGACCGGCTAGTTTCACGGCTTGGGCCACGTCTTCATCGGTCAGAACAACGGGTGACGCCGCCAGCTTGCGAGCGACCGTGAATAGCGCTCGCTCAACCGGCTTGAAGTCGGCCCAATCGCCGTCGAGTTTATAGATCTCATCTTCTGAAACCTTGAGAGCCTGCAAACGCCGCTTGGCTTCGCCGGTTGCGTACCAGGCGCGATCCTGACGGGCGATGATCCAGCTCGCCTGGGCCTTCATGAGCGGTGTGAGATCGCCCTTGGTTTCTCCCGTATGCAAAGTGTTCAAAAGGCCTCGGCTCGGACGATCGTTGGTCGCCAACAGGCGAGCGAGTTGCGGAACCTTGCCCGCGCAGATCTTCAGGAAGCAGTTCGCGTGCTTTGTCCTCGGCCGCAAGTGGCAACCGGGGCGTCCGTTTCTGGCACGCCTCCAGAGCTTTTTCGACTTCCGCGCACGACTCCAGAGCTGGTCGAATACAGACAGCCGGGCGACTCGTCTTTGCGCGCTTGCCGTCAGCGTCGACCGGGGCCACGTTGGATATCAAGTCCTTGAACTTCTCCGGCGTCGGTGTGAGGAAGCTCTTGGTCGGCAGTACGCGATTCGGCTCAATGGTCGTATCCGCCCGGCGCGAAACTGCTCAATTCACGCGATTGGGGTACACCCGTGCCTTCCTTCCAGCGATTGATCGAGTTATTTCCCGATACAGAGAGAATCATCTCTAATATTTCCGTGTCCTTGTAGAATTTGCGCAGTCCCTCGATGTCGGCATCGTTGAGAAGATGTGGTTCGAGCGTGATCTTACGAGCGAACGCATAGGCAGCTCGCTCGGCAGGTGTATATTCCGCCCAGTCGCCATCCAGGCCGGCAATCCGCTCCTCCGACAGGCCCGCAACGGCCAGCTTCATTTCTTGATGGCCAAGACAATACTGGCAATTGTTGGTGCGCGATACGATCCAAAACAACTCGACTTTGAATGAATTCTTGAGCAATCCGTTGCCATCGCCGCCTCGGCCACCTCCGCCTCCACCACCGGCACGCTCCTCGCCGCGCGGCATGTAATGATAACGAAGCCTTGCCTCGTATTGATCGGCACGGTCGCCCAGATTGGCTTTGTCTTCGTCCGTGAGTTCAGGTAAAGGAATTCGCGGCTTGCGATCCTTCATATCTTCCAGGATTTGTTTCATCTCAGGCCGTGTCAACGGAACCGGGCGGGGAGTCTTGGCAGGGTCCTCCGAGCGCGCGGAGGGTGAGAATACAAGTAGCAGTCCGCAAGCAATGTATGTGGATGTACGCATGGAGAGTCACCTTGTTGAATTGGTCATGATTTACCGGATCTCAAGAGAGACACCCGTTTACCGGCGAGGCGCCAGCCGAGCGCTATCCTCTGTTGTGGAACGATCTCCTGACCGTTGCAGTTCGCCGATATTTGGTGGGAACGGTCAGGAGACCGCTCCACAACGGGTACAGCGCTCGCCTGCCGGCTCGCGGCTAAACGAGGCTATAAAAATACTAATAACTCCCGACCACCTCGCCGCCGTCGCGCGTGCCGAGGGCGCGCCAGGTCGCCAGGTCGATTTGGTTGGATACGAAGCGGACCGAGCCGTCGAAGAGCAGCAAGTTGACGCCATTGACGTGGCCGCTGGTGGCCGAGGTGGCGATGCGTTGCGGTGGAAACATGCAAGACCGACCGTTGGGCGGCATACAGTGCCAATAACTCGTGATCGAGTGTTCACTTTGAATCCAAGGAGCCCCGACGTTGGAATTGCCTTGATACTTGAGATTGGTGACGTCGATGGCATTGCATTGATTCAGCACGTCGTCCGCCGTCACGGGATACGTTCCTGGCTGATACGTATCGGAATTCGGCGACGATATCGCATTGGAGAAGTCGCCAATCAAGTGTTCGCTAAACGCCGCCGTGTTGCTGTACCCATCGCGGATGTTGGCGTAGCGATAGGTGCTGTTGATGAAGAATCCACCATTAGGAGGCGGCATAGTCGCATTGACGCCTTTGGTATCGCTCGCGCCCCAAGCATATACAGGGACAGTTCCTTCGTTGGCACGGTAGTTCGTGCCTGCCATACCGGCGGGAAGTCCAAAGGTCATTGGGTCCGATGGACATTGGTAGGTCTTGACCTCCGTGCCCCTCGGTAGCGCGTTGGCTGCGTTGGTGCAGGATACATTGAAATTGATGGAGTTATAGAGGTTCGTTTGCTCGATGTACGGGAGGATGAGGGCATGCACGGCGAAGGCGTTCCCCGTGGTTCGGCTCGGCGGATAGTAGCCGGTGTTGTCGAGATACATCGTGATGGCGATGCCAATTTGTTTCATGTTATTCGAGCACTGCGTCTTCGCTGAGCTTTCGCGGACCTTTTGGACCGCGGGCAGCAGCAAGCCAATCAATACGGCAATGATGGCAATGACGACGAGCAATTCAATCAGCGTGAATGCGGACCTGTTCTTCTTCATGACTGGAACCCTTCCGATGATTGGGACAGAATAAAATAATTAAGTAGATACAAAAGCTCTGTTAAACATCAATCGATCAATAGCGTGAGACCACACGCTATTGAATGCAGGGAACTGTTGAATGAGACGCTTACGATGCTTTGAGCAACCACGAACGTCGGCATGAAGCGAACGCGTACACGCGCTGCGCCGCTTTACTGGCGATCAGGGAGCATTAGTCCAAGCAAATTAGAAAGAGAAGCGCGGCGGGTGGAAGATGTCGGAAGAGAAGTGAATTGAAGGGTGTATGCTCGAAACCAGGATCCGCGTGCCACACTCAACGGTAACTATCACGGCCTCATTCGAGACGTGGCATCGGTCTTGGACGGGCTGCACCACATAAGTGGGGATCTCGGGCGTTATAGGCCCTTTGGAGCAAAGTGGGCCAGTACAAGGCTTGTATGGATCGTGCGAGCCAGGAATCGCGTGTGTTTTGACTGACAGTGGATGCGTCGTCGGCAATTTGGCATCAAAGCCCGCGGGCAAGATCGTCAGATAGTCGCCGCAGCTGGCGCGGGCTGCCGTCGGCGCGCAGAGCGAACTGAACAGAATGAGCAGCGCCCATCCCGCAAGTCCGAACAGCTTTTTCTTCGGCAAAGAAACCATGCCGACATGCGCCATATTAAGAGGCAGCGACCACTCTCTCGTCACGATTACGAGAAATGAATGAGAGAGTTGGAGAGAATCGCTACGGTAGCGCTATCCTAACCCTCTTCTGGCCCGTTGGCAACTGGAAAGGTAACAGTTTTTTGGGGTAATCGCGTGGCCTGGGTCGACGTTGCCGAGCGAGTCGCGGGGGACTTCTGGTCGGAACTTTGTCAGAAGACGCGTCCGTCTAACAAAATACGGATAGCTTGTTGCGGATCTGTTGTGGGCGTGTTACGCTCCAAAGAGTCTGTGAATTCCATCGATCGTTCTCATTCCAGGCCTCGTTCAAGCAATGCATAAAACAACCTTACTATTTAGTTTGGCCGCCACACTCCTGGTCGGTCCCACGACAAATTGCTTCGAAGCGGCCGCTCAGGAAGCTGGCGAGATTATTGAGCCACCAGCGTTTGTGCCGGAATCCACTGAATTTGTTGAAATGCTCACAGCCCTTCTGACCGGTTCTCCGGTAGGTCCGGGCTCCGGATGGTTCCACCCGGCTGTCAGCCGTTATTCCTGGGGCTGGCTCGCAGCGAAACATCGCATTTCGCCAATCGAAAAGATAGCCAAGGCCGATTTTCGCGGTCCCGCCGATTTATTCGATCGCCTGGATCGCGACAAAGACGGCGTACTCTCCGCGGACGATTTCAAGCCGACGCGAACGCCGCGAAGACCGCCGCCAGAGGCGACCGCTCCAACGCTAACAAAAACTCCGCCTTCAAGCGATATGCCAGACGAGTGGACGCTGCTCAAAGGCCTGTTCAACGGCGAAATTGGGTCGGCCGGCATGGGGCCAAAGCTCGAACAGCTCGCCCCGGACTTCACGTTGCGCACGCCCGATCGAAAACAGACCGTTCAGCTATCGAGCTTTCGCGACAAGAATCCGGTGGTACTCGTCTTCGGCAGCTTCACGTGAGGTCCCTACCGGGCCCAGTTTGGGTCCATCGAAGATTTGAAAAAAGTCTATGGCGATCAGGTCGAGTTCATCGGCGTCTATGTGCGTGAAGCACATCCGACCGATGGCTGGCGCATGAAGTCAAACGACCGCGACGGCGTGATATTCGCCCAACCGAAATCGCTCCTCGAGCGCTCGACTCTCGCCGAGAAATGCTGTTCCGCTCTCAAAATGACGATCCCCTTGCTAGTCGATGAGATCGACGACCGCGTTGGATACGCTTATAGCGGTATGCCCGATCGGCTCTACCTCATCGATCGCTCCGGTCGCGTGGCTTACAAAGGCGGCCGTGGTCCGTTCGGCTTCAAGCCGTCGGAGCTCGACCAGGCGATCGCGCTCTTGTTGGTTGAACAGGAGTTGGCCAAGAAGGAAAAGAAGTAGCCGATGGCGCGGGTTCCCTTACTCGATAACGCCGACGCCTGGTCGCGCCTGCCACAGGTCGAAACACCGACCTCGGCATCCTTGCCCGCTTGGGCACGGGCGCTCGCCGGAGCGCTGCCGCGCACGACTGCAGCGACAATGGAGGCCGATCATATCCAGCGAGCGCGAAGTCCATTTGATCCGGTCCTGCGTGCCCAAGTCCGCTGGGTGGCCGCTCGCGCGAACGGCTCTCCTTATGGTGAAGCCTACGCTTTGGCAGACTTGCGGTGCGCTGGTGCTGACGAAGCCAAAGTGCTCGCGCTTCAATGCGACTGGAGCGGATTTTCCCAATCGACGCGCCTCGCCCTGATCTTCGCGCACAAATTGACGCTCGAAGCCTATCGAGTTACCGACGACGAGGTCGCGGTCCTTCGCCAGCATCATGGCGATAAGAACACCGTCGCGCTCGTGCAATGTCTCGCCTATGCAAATTTTCAAGATCGCCTGGTCCTCTCGCTCGGGCTGACGGTCGAGGAAGATGGCGCCCTGCCACCGATCGCGGTTCGCTTTCGCAAGCCATATCAAGGTGGTATCGCACCTCTGCGAGCTGTACCGGCAGACGGGCCCACCGCCTCGCCAACCGAATATGTCACGGATCTCGAGTGGCGTAGTCTCGACTTCGAGGCTCTCCGCGCCGCTCAGGTATTGCAGAAAAATCGAACGCCGCGCATTCCCGTGCCGAGCGTCGAAGAGGTGCAGCGCGTCCTGCCGCCGAACGCGCCGGCTCGAATGCTTAAGATCATCTGGAGCCGCGTCTGCCTCGGCTACCAGCCTGAGCTGGCGTTCGCCTGGACCAATTGCCTGCGAACCTTCGAGGAGGAAGCGAAGCAGGACCGCGTCTTTGAAGAGAGCCTATTTTGGGTTGTCACGCGCTCGCTCCAGTGCTTCTACTGAGCGGGCCACAGCGAAATGCTGCTCGCGGTCGCGGGCCTGGATCAAAACGCCATCGCCGAACGAACGCGCCGCCTCGCCGAGGGGGACTGGTCGACGTTTCCCCCAGCCGAACGCGCCGGCTTTGCTTACGCCCGCAAATTATCGCATTCCCCTGCGGATGTGAGTGCTGTGGACATTGAAGAACTGCAACAACACTTTGGTCACGAACGAACGCTCGACGTCATCTGGTGGGCGAGCCGGTGCCATTACATGACTCGCGTCGCCGATGCGTTTCAGTTGCCGTTGGAACGGGAGAATGTGTTTGCGGGGTCGTGAGTACAGATCTGCCAAGTAAGGAAACACTCACCAGCTCCAAGCGCGAGCGCGGGGTGCTGCGAATCGGAACTCATCCATCATCTCGATACCCGCGGATTCGTTTCATTCGACCCCCCATAACCCCCTCGAACGAATTCCGTGTTGTTTGAACCGCCATGATAACTGTTGAATTAATTCCATAAGTAGCTATAGGCAAATACGTTGTGCTTGAACAGTGTCTTGGAGCGGTCCAATCGCTTCCTGCGATTCGTTGCACTCCCCCATGTTATGGCAATGGTCAGGAGACCATGCAATTCTTTGCTGGGAAAGCATGAAATAGATTGCGTTGCGCGCACACACACACACACAGAACTCCCGCAATCTGGCGGCACCGGTAGGACTACGACCAGGGTGCGTTTACCCAGAAGGGGCAGGGCTTCCAAGGTTGTATACGTTTGAATAGTATTTCGCCGTTCCTAGGTAGCTGAAAACCTCTGTGTTTGAGCGACCGTTTCCCCTCGCCCCAGACAGCGGAACGTGCAATAGTGAACATGTGTTCACAAAGTTGTCGCCATAACATCTTGCGCCACTTGATGTTATGACCACCTTGGAAGCCCTGCCCATTCGGGGTAAAGACTGTTCGGCAACTCGTGTACGGACAGTATTGGGCGAGCGACGTATACGAGCCTCACGTTCCACGGGTTGCGCTGCGCCCGCCTGACGGCGGGCTTCGCTCCACCCGTGGCTAAAGTCCGTCGCCCCTTCGGGGCGAAATACCAGGTTCGACTACATAAGTTGATGCGTTTGGAGCTACCCCTAATTTCCTTGCTTGCCCAGCGTACCCCTGGCTACCGGACAGGAACTCGAACAAGACGAAAACCAAGGAGGCGGCCTGAGCCAGTTGGCGCGTACTTACCGCGACACGCCGCGCGACAGTGGTCGGCAGAGCCGCCCCAGCCGCCGCCTCGGATCACTCGGGACGAGCCATCCGTGTCTTCGCACCATTCCCAAACATTGCCATGGAGATCATGGATTCCAAGCACGTTGGGTGGATACGATCCCACCTTAGTTGTCCGCCCAATCGCGGAATCTGCGAAGTTAGCTTGCTGCCCAGAAAGCGTGTTCGATGGGGATTCAAGATAGTAATTCCAACTACAGTCTTCTTTCGTGGTGGCCGCGCCTCGACATGCATATTCCCATTCCGCTTCGCGTGGTAAACGGTACAACCAAGTCTTGTCTTTCCTTGAATCATTCATCCTCTGAATAAATCTCTGACAATCAATCCACGAAACCCGCTCAACCGGCAATCTTTCTCCTTTGCGGAAATAACTCGGATTTGTACCCATAACAGCCTGCCATTCCTCTTGTGTCACGGGGTAGACACCGAAGTAGAAATCGTGCTCAATCGCGACCTGTCGGTCACCGCACGTCCCGAAGCCACCGCCCATCCAGAAAGTTCCCTTCGGCACAAAAGCGAAGGACATGAATGGTTCAACCGTCTTCGCACCAAAACCGAGAAAGCCGGCTGATTGAAAAGTGCCCAAAGAACAAGAGGCAATTTTCGGCTGACATAGTTGCTTGGCCTGCCCTATTTCCGTTTGGTGTTGATTCTCGGCGCACGGTTCCAGGTGCTTTTTCTCATCATCCGGGCCGGTGTTTTTGGTGTGAATTCGGTTCTCGCGAAGCCTTGCCAAAACGGCAACTACCTCATCAAAATGCTCAGGCCGATGATGAGGCAATGCCGCGGTACATCTTTCCAATAACTGTCCCAGAGGTTGCATTTCGGAGGGCATCTCGCTAACGTCCCAGCTTTTTAGCTCCGTTACGCCGTCGCCTAATAATGCTTCAGAAAAAGTCTTGCCCCACGAGTGGATGTCCGAGCGCTTGCTTACCATCACGTCCTTTAGCTCACGTCGCTGTTCGGGAGACGAGTATTTGTAAGACCCCGCGAAACTGTTATCTTCGCGCGTGCGTTGGCCCACTTCGTTGACCACACTGGTACGAACCATTTCCTGCTTCACAGCCAAACCAAAATCGATGATGCGCACTGTCCAACGACCTTCCTCATCACGTCGTATCAAAATGTTGTCCGGCTTCAAATCGCGGTGCAGAAGATCCTGGCCATGAGCGGCTCGCATCCCCTCCGCTACCTGACGGGCCACCTCGATCAAGTCGGCATGGGAGAGCTTCTTGTGCTTCTCCAGATACGATCGCAGAGTTTCCCCCTCGAAATAGTCCATGACGATGTAGGGCCGCGTCTCATCATTACCGGCGAAGTTCCAGTGTTGCACGCCGATGATCGCTGAATGTTTGTACTCGCTGTGTTGCAAATCATAGAGGATTTGCGCCTCGTTAAATAGCTCGTTGATCTCGCGTTCGAGGTCGGCGGCGAAGAGGATTTTGATGGCGACCTGACGTTTGCGTCCGTGCCGATCACAACACAGGATGACCGTGCCGAAACCGCCGGACCCGAGAATTCGCACGGGTTCATACTTCCTGAGATCGAACGGTTCGTAACGCTCGGGCTGTAACTTCGCCGCCCGCAAGAGTCGCTGCAAAGCGATGTCCCACTGCTCCAGCTGGCACGCCTCACGGTAGCCCTTGTAAAGAGCTTCGGCTTCCTTCTCCTGATTTTTAGCCTGGGCGGCCAAGGCGGCGGCGGAGTAACAAGCCTCGGCCTCCTGAAACAAAGCAGCGGCTTCGAGCGTGTCGCCCAATAGCAACAAGTCATCGGCGTCGTGCGCGGCGGCGGGGAGCTTACTGTAGGCCGCCCAGAGCTTTTTCAGAAGTGCCTGATCGTTGCCGCTCTTGATCGTGACAGCCACGCGCCGCGTGAGGCGATGTGCGGGGATGGCGTTGCGCTGGGCCAACTCGCGGATCTCGTCGCGCAACTGGGCCAACTCTTCGCGGATGCCCAGCACGATTTCCAGGATCGCATCGACACTTTTCCCAAGATGCCCAAGTGACTCTTCGAGCAAGCCGAAAAGCTGATCCTGGCCCTTGCTCAATTCACGCAAACTCTCGAACGTAAGCTCCCGCGCCAGCTCGGCATTGGTTGCGATCTCGCGGCGCAGGAAATAGAGAAACGCCGCCGCTAACAATGGTGGACCGCCCGCGGGCGGCCTTAGCCGCAGCAGCAGAGCCAAATTCTTGTAGTGCGGCGCCAGCTGCTCGGCGACTTGGTCGACGGACTGGGCTGCCCCCTCGATCAGGCACGGCGTATCGGCGTAACGACGAAAGCCGGCAGCGCAGTGGGCGATCGTGTTTGGGTTGATCGCTTCGGCAGACAGATGCTTCTGTGCCCGGGCACGCTTTAATTCACTCAGGCAGGCCTTGCGGAAACGGATCGGACTCTGCTCGAACGGCAACGGCATCTCTTTGAGCAGCTGGGTCACTTCCTCGCGGAAGCCCCGCTGATCGCCGTTGGCCGTCACCCAAAGCTTGAGCGAGGTCAGCCAATCATCGCCCGCCAGGGCAATCGCCAGCGTTTGCCAGGCTCGATCGTTGGCCCGCTGCAAGGCGACCGGCAAAGCCTTACTATGGTCCGTGAACCGCCGCCGAACGACCGCGATTATCTTCGCCGCTGGGTCGGCGACCTCCATGACGGTATCGGCGTAGTCGCCGATGACTTGCCGTAAGCCGAACGCGATCAGGTTGTTGACGCAGTCCATGTTGGCATCTCACGCAAGGGCCGGTTGCGCAGGGAGTAGCGATCGTCGGGTTATTCGTCGATCGGGGGTTGATATTTTACGAAGTGATGGGGAATCGACGGATACAAGCAAGAAAATTCTGGCCAATGCAAATACGGGTATAGCGTAATCTTGCCCTCAGTGAAGGTTGTCGTGCCAACCTCTGCATCGATTTGCATAGAAACAGGCTGGCTCGGATTGAATCCATCTCAGAGCGTGAGTGTCTGATTGACATTGACCGTGAAGCCGTCGGCATGGAACTGCATTTGACACAACCGTTAGTCCGGCAATGTTAGCGGACGTGAACGCCGAGGAAGTCTGCAATCTCTTCGGACGGTATCCTTCAGCGAGCCGATCCAGCGCGACCTGACGGCGTTCGAGTTCCGCTTGTAATCATTATGCGCTTTACAGCTGGAAGGTGTCATTTGGCAGATGAAGGTCAGTGGCTCTTGGCAAACTCAACTCGGACGCGAGCATCGACGATCTGGCATCCTTGGCCTGGAGGTAATGCGATGACAGGGTTTAGATCGACCTCACGGATTTCGGGAATTTCCTCGACGAGTCTAGAAAGCCGTAAGAGCATTTCTTCAATCGCTTCGAGGTCGGCTGGAGGTCGACCTCGAAATCCTTGTAGAAGCCGATAGCCCCGAATGGACCGGACCATCTCGGCGGCATCGCGGTCGCTCAAGGGAGTAATCCGGAAGCAAATATCCGCCAGGATTTCGACAAGCACGCCTCCAAGACCGAATGCTACCAGCGGACCAAAGAGCGGGTCTTGCGTCACGCCCGCCATGACCTCTACGCCGCTCGCGGCCATGGCCTGGACGACGACGCCGTCCATTGCTTCGAGTTGGCCGATCTGAATCAAGCGATTACGAATTTCCTGGAACGCATTGCTAACTCCGGCAGCGTCGACAAGGTTTAGGTGAACTCCACCCACATCGGTCTTGTGGATCAGTTGCCCGGAGGCCAATTTGACAGCCACTGGAAAACCGATTCGTTGTGCTAATTCGATCGCAGCCATTTCGCTTTTCGCCGTACCACTCCGGGCGATGGGTAGATGCACCGCCGTAAAGAGTTCGCAGACTTCTGCACTCGAAAGCCAGGCAGCTCCACGCTGGCGTAAAACCCTGTGGCATACTTCCCGAGCGGCGGGCAAATTCAAGTCCTCGAAGTCCGGTATCAGGCCCTCAGGCTTATTACGCCACTCGGCATAGGTGGCTATTTTGCTGAGGACACCGCCGGCTGCTTCGGGAAACGCATAGGTTGGGATTTTCTCCCCGCTTGATTCAACGTGGGGCCGTGCGCTCCCTTCGGTGGTCATCAAACATGCCAACACGGGTCGGTCCATCGCCCCATTTGCTCGCGCCGCCGCAACACCGGCGTAAATGGCGGTGACAATGGCTTCTGTCTCCCTCAATCCTACGGGAATGTAGATAACGATCAGCGCATCGACTTCCCCCGAAGTCAGGACAGATTCGATAACAAAGGAATAATTGTCGGGACTCGCTGATGCGATCATATCGACCGGGTTGGCGACGCTGGCGGCAGCTGCTAATCGGGCAGCCAATCGCGACCTTGTCGATTCGGAAAAGGAGGGGATCGTGAGGCCCCCCGCTTCGCACACATCGGTACAGAGGATGGCCGGGCCGCCAGCATTTGTGACGATTGCAACCCGGCGGCCTTTGGGAAGCGGCTGGTTTCCTAGCACACTCGCGAGATCAAACATTTCTTCGAGTGTGTCGGCTCGAATAACACCGGTGAGCTGGAACAGAGCGTCCACAGCCACTTCACTGGCCGCCAAGGCTGCCGTATGCGACCCGGCCGCGCGACCGCCCGCCTGTGTCCGGCCACTTTTGATGGCGATGATCGGCTTACGGTGGCTGACCCGCCGAGCTATCCGTGCAAAACGTCGCGGATTTCCGAATGACTCCAAATAGAGTAGGATCACATCCGTATTAGGATCCTCCTCCCAATACTGGAGGAGGTCATTTCCTGAGACATCGGCCTTATTCCCAACACTAACAAAACTGGAAAGCCCAAGGCCCATTCGGCTCGCCGCCGCCAGAATTGCTATCCCGAGTGCTCCACTCTGGGACGACATCGCCACCTTGCCTGGCGGCGGAAACACGGGGGAGAAGGAAGCGTTGAGTTGGATAGCTGGGTCCGTGTTGAGGATCCCCATGCAATTAGGCCCGATCATCCGCATTCCAGAAGCACGTACTTTATCTGCTAGTTGTTTTTGAAGGTCTCGTCCTTCGGCGTTAACCTCGGCGAATCCTGCCGAAATGACGACCAGAGCCCGTACTCCTCGCGCCGCACACTCGTCGACCACACCGATGACGGCTCTACTCGGCACGGCGATAATGGCAAGATCCACGGCTTCCGGCAAATCGCGGACGGAAGGATAGGCTCGGATACAGCCAACGACATTGGCTTTTGGATTGATCGGATAAACCGGCCCCTGAAAGCGATTTAGGACCAGGGCTTCTAGAATGCGATAGCCGATGCTCGATGGATCTCGAGAGGCCCCGACCACGGCCACGGATTTAGGCTGGAAAAACGGACGAATAGAGGCGGCCGTCGCCACGCGGTCGCGCAGTTCCATGCGAGCTACGCTTGCCTCCGTGGGAACGACAGCAAGATTCACTTCGGTTTCGCCGCCTTGCTGTTTTTCTTCGAGTGCAAATCCGGATGCCCGGAAGACCTCAAGCATCGCCTTGTTGTCAGCGTGGGTGAGAGCAGAAAAACGGGTAAAGCCGCGTCCAACTGCCAATAGTGATAATCGTTCCAACAACAGAGTTCCTAAGCCTTTGCCCTGCAGTGAGTTGTCTACAGCAAAAAAGACCTGTGCTGTGTTCTCGTTTTTTGCGATATACGATCCGGTGGCCATGATGCGCGATTGACCGTTGTGATCACGAAAAACAAGAAGGGTCATCGCGCTATCCGGGCTGCGATCGTCACACAAGGAAACGAGTAAGTCTGAATCGGGTTGCGAACGTGCTAAGGCCGGAAGACGACCTGATGCCGCCATGAAATGGTCCAAGAAGACTCGCAGTTCCTGAAGATCGCTTGGCTGAGCAACCCGGATTTCAGCCATTGATCCATCGCGTAGGATCAATCGCCCTGACGCGGCCGCGTCTTGAAATGGTGGAGAGATGTAACGCGCACGAATCGGTCTCTTCGTGGGAATTTCTTGAATTGCATACATGCCGTTGAACTCCGGCGGAGAGCCCGCTTTATTTTGGTCCAGGGCGAGCCCAGTCGCAATTGCAATGCCGGACGTGAGAATACGACGCTTGAAGCCCGGCCCCATCGCGTTACGGCCTTTTGCGCCCTGAACCTTGCCTGAGAGCACAGTTCAGTGAGCGGAATCGCTCATCACGCTCAGTGGGCGCGGCACAATTCGGTTAACAGGCAGATGTTTTTATCGAGCTAGTGTATAGGATAGCTACGAAAACAATGACAAATCGATGTTCTGGAGACGAAATGGCGCATCGGCCGGGTGGTAGGGCGCGGCACCTGATTTGCAATTAAGCGCTTTCTGGCGGATCTGTGATTCAAGCTAAAGGATTAGACTTCGTGACTACGTCACAAAGGCTCGGTAGCTGGAGTTTGCCAAAGCCGCGACTGGATGAGCTGATCCAATTGCTCATAGGCGATGGTTTTGAAGTTGTCGGCCCGCGGATCGATCAACAAGCGATTGTCTACGGCCCGATCCGCTCCGTAATAGACCTGCCCGTCGGTTGGACGGACCGACAAGAGCCGGGGTCGTACCGATTAGAGAAGCGGTTGGACGATGCTTATTTTGGCTACGCGGTAGGGCCTCACTCTTGGAAAAAATATCTTTTCCCACCGACCTTGCAACTCTGGCAGGCACACGCACTGAGACGGGATTTGAAATCCGCGAAGCCCCTCCCGACCCGCCCCGTCGGGTTCTTTTTGGAGTAAGGGCATGCGAACTTCACGCGATTGCAATACAGGATAAGGTCTTTCTCAACCGCCCTGGGCAGTTCTCCGATCCTCATTATGCCGCGGTGCACGAACGCCTATTTCTCGTTGCTGTCGAGTGCGAAGATCCAGCGGGAACGTGCTTCTGTGCATCTATGGGCACCGGTCCCGAAATCGAGGAGAAACGTTGCGCGGCGGGGCTTGCATCACCAAACCCAGCTCCTCCAGCCTTTTTCGATCTGGCGCTCACGGAGTTAAAGGAAAGATTCCTGGTGCGTTCGGGTAGCGCGGCTGGCCAGGACGTAGTGGAGCGGCTTGCATTGGCTTCAGCGTCTTCACTTGATATCGAAGACGGGGATCGACGTGTGGCGGCTGCGAAACAAGCGATGGGGCGGTCGCTCAACGTGATAGACATCCGCGGTCTATTGCACCGCAACCAAGAGAACCCACGCTGGGATATTGTTGCTGACCGTTGCCTTTCATGCACAAACTGCACCCTCGCATGTCCAACTTGCTTCTGTTCCCAGGGCAATCGCATCTAATCCCCCATAAAAAGGCCAAGAATGGCCTCGCGCGTTTCGTCGTTCCAGCCTGCTTGCAAGCGCTTCTTCTCGATGCCGCCTTTGGTCGATTCGTCCTGCCGCAATAACGAGATGACCCAGCGTCGTAACAACGCCAGGTTCCCTGCCGCATGGCCCGTCCGAGCACGATTGCGATCCTCCGCAAAATACATGTCCAACACCCAATGCAAGCCATTCTCCACTCCCCAATGACTCCGTATCGCTCCCGCCATCTGCTTCGCCTTGGGTTGCAGGCTGCTTATAAAATAACGCACCTCCGACTTCTCCACTCCACCCTCCTGGTAGCTACGCGTGCAACGGGCGATGCTCACCAGATCCCGCCAATCCTCCTGATGACGCAACGTCTTGGGTACCGCCATCGTCTGCGTCCAGCGCGTTTCCAAGCGACCGTGCCCCTTGTCCTGCTCCGTGTGCGTTTGCACCGTTGCCGTGCTACGACCCTCGTCCACGGCGGCAAACGCCTCCACGATGTCCTGCTCCAAATGCTCCTGATTCCCTTTCACCGCCAGCACATAATCGGCTCCCTTTTCTCGTATCTTGCTGGCAATCTCTTTCTGACATCCCATGGCATCCAAAGTCACAATCGCTCCCGTCAATTCCAACACCTCCAACAGTTTAGGAATCGCTGTGATCTCATTGGATTTGTCATCGACCACTTCCTGACCCAAAAGCAATTGGTTCTCCGTGGCCCAGGCGCTAACGACATGAAGCGGATGCTTGCTCTTGGCTCGATCCAACGTCGCACGAGCCGTCTTGCCGTCGATGGCCACCACCTGGCCGGACGTACTCCGTTCGAGGCTGGTCACCCAGCTCAGAAAACACTCGACAAAGGCTTTGCCATCCAGGGCGGCGAACACACGAGCGAAGGTGTCATGCGACGGCACGCGGTCGGGCAGATCCAGGAATTTTTCGAGCCAGACGCGCTTGCTCTTGGCGAACTTTTCCATGGCCACGCAATCGTTGGCGCCGCTGACGACAGCGCACAGGGCGATGAAGAGGATGTCCAGCAGTCGGTGATGCTTGGTACGGTTGATGCGTGGATCCTGCAACTGGGCAAAAGCGGCAAGAAAGGGGGTTGCTTGGGTCTGCGCCATGAGTCTTTTCCTCCGTGAAACGGGTACGTTCCACCAGAATCATTCGCAGTAACCTTGTCCCTGACAACTGAACAGCCAATAATGAACAGGCGTTTAGATGCGATTGCCCTGCTTCTGTTCCAGTGTGGAAGATGTAACCGATCTGAGCCTAGAAAACGCGGCACGCATTCGCCGTTGGGATAGTTGTTTTAATCCTGAGTTTGCTGGAGTGCATGGCGGCAATTATCGGTCCAGTACTCGGGGTCGCTATCGACAATGGCTCACCCATAAATTTGCCTCTTGGTTTGACCAATTTGATACGTCGGGATGCGTCGGTTGCGGGCGCTGTATTACTTGGTGTCCAGTGGGTATCGATGTAACCGAAGAAATCGCCGCGATCCGATCATCGGATGGTCATCAAGTAGGGAGTAGTCAATGACCGATCAAGGGCCGCTAGCGACTTTAGCGAGTCACGCCTTTTTGAGCGGGCTGTCCGAGCGACATCGGATGTTGCTGGCGTCAGGGGTTCGGCCATTCTCTGCCGCGCCAAAAGAAATTCTTGCCCGTGAAAGAGAAACGGCGAAGACGCTTTATTTGATTCAGTCGGGTCACGTATCGCTCAATCTCTCCGTTCCAGGCCGTGGGCTCGTTCGTTTCCAAACGGTAGGGCCGGATGAGATTGTAGGATGGTCCTGGCTGGTGCCGCCACACAAGTGGCAATTTAATTGCGATGCAATCGACGAGGTTAAAGGATTGGCCTTCGATGCCGTTTGGCTCCGGGAAAGATGTGACCAGGATCATGAGCTGGGGTATCAGCTACTGAAACAACTGGTAAGCGTCATCGCGAATCGACTGACGGCTACGCGAGTTCAACTACTTGACATCTATAAGTAACTGGACGGAACGTGACCAAAAAGGCCCTAAACAAGGATAGCCAGGTGTCATCCACACTCGTTGAACCAAGTCAAACCCACTCCGCCATGGTACCGATCGTCGTCCGGGTTATGGACTATCAAAAGGAAACGGCCGACACTTTTACTATCACCTTAGAGCCGCCCGTGCGCGAGTGGAAACCTTACGCGTATTTGTCTGGCCAATTCAACATGCTATACGGGTTTGGCTTAGGAGAGGTGCCCATTTCGATGAGTGGTGATGCAGCCGAGGTTGGATCTATTGTGCATACGATCCGCGCGGTTGGCTCCGTGACTAATGGGCTCGCAAGGCTAAGACCCGGTGATTTCATTGGCATGCGTGGCCCGTTCGGCAGCAGTTGGCCACTAGAAGCGGCAAAAGGTGGAGACGTCGTCTTGGTCTGCGGTGGCATTGGCTTGGCACCTTTGCGTCCGGCGATTTACTATCTTTTGCGACATCGCGCCTTATTCAATCGCATGATCCTGTTATACGGTGCCCGTACACCTGACGATGTGCTCTATCGTGAAGAGCTTAGATCGTGGAAAAGCCGTAGCGACTTCCAGGTTCTTCTCACGGTCGACCGGCCAGATTCGTCATGGCTCGAATCAACAGGGCTCGTCACGTCTCTGTTCGCTCGCATCCAATTCGATCCGCATAGAACGATTGGCATGATGTGCGGCCCCGAAGTGATGATGCAGTTTACCCGGCGCGAATTTGAGAAACGTGGCGTGAGCGCGGATCGCCTCTACGTCTCCCTCGAGCGAAATATGCAGTGCGCGATCGGCCTTTGCGGGCATTGTCAGTTTGGTCCGAACTTTGTCTGCGTGGACGGCCCAGTGTTCCGGCTCGATCGGATTAGGGCATTCTTCGACGTCCGCGAGGCGTGAAGCATCTAGACGAGGAGTTCGGGTAATGAGCATTACATCGATCAAGCCGCGGTTGGGCGTTTTTAAGTTCGCTTCGTGTGATGGATGTCAGCTAAGTTTGCTCGATTGCGAGGACGAACTTCTCGCCGTCGCAGGCGCCGTCGAGATTGCCTATTTTCTTGAAGCGTCGAGACGAGCGTTGGAAGGTGAATTTGACCTCGTCCTAGTTGAGGGTTCTATCAGCTCACCGGAGCAGATCGAGCAAATCAAAGATGTTCGGAAACGTAGCAAGTTTTTGATAACGATAGGAGCCTGCGCTACCGCCGGCGGCATCCAGGCGTTGCGAAACTGGGGCCACGTGCGTGAGTATCTTCAGATCGTCTATGCCAAGCCGGAATATATCCAAACTCTCGCCACCTCGACACCGATTTCAGACCACATTCATGTAGACTTCGAGTTGCGTGGCTGCCCGATCAACAAGCACCAACTAATCGAGGTTATATCCGCATTTCTGGTTGGACGTCGGCCCAAGGTTCCGAACAATGCAGTATGCGTCGAGTGTAAGCGAGCTGGAACGGTCTGCGTAATGGTAGCGCAGGGAACTCCTTGCTTGGGCCCGATTACTCATGCAGGCTGTGACGCCCTTTGCCCGTCCTACAATCGCGGCTGCTTCGGTTGTTTCGGACCATCAAAAGGGCCAAACGTGGTTTCTCTGTCTCAAAAGCTCCAAGAATTAGGCGTCGAGAAATTAGCGCTCGATCATCTCATGCATACGTTCAACGCCTGGGCTCCCGAGTTCCGGGGCAGCGGAGGTCGATAGACGCGCACGCGTAGGCTACTTTACCGATCTTTAAAGCCTTACATATTCGATGGTATCATACATGACTGCCGGATCCGACAATACATCTCGAACAATCACAGTTCAGGCACTCGCGCGGGTCGAGGGAGAGGGAGGCGCTGACGATTCGTTTTCGAGACGGCAGGGTGGAGGGAGTGGAGCTTCGAATCTACGAGCCTCCACGGTTCTACGAAGCATTTCTGCGCGGTCGGGCCGCAGCCGAAGTGCCCGATATAACTGCTCGAATCTGTGGCATCTGTCCTGTTGCCTATCAAATGTCGAGTGTCCACGCCCTGGAGAAGATTTTTGGCGTCACGATGCCACCAGAGCTGCGGGCACTTCGTCGATTGCTCTACTGTGGCGAGTGGATCGAGAGCAACACGCTCCATATTTACATGCTCCATGCGCCTGACTTTCTGGGCTTTGAGAGCGCTCTCGCGATGGCTCAGGCAAGTCCCAGTTACGCCGATATCGTACGCCGCGCGCTACGCATGAAGAAGGCGGGTAATCGACTTGTCAGCGTCGTCGGCGGCCGCGAGGTTCATCCCATCAATATACGTGTTGGCGGATTTTACCGTGTTCCGCGCCGTGATGAGATGATCTCGCTCGTGGAGGAATTAAAATGGGCTCGGGATACCGCCCTCGAAACGGTGCGCTGGGCTGCGAAGCTGCCATTCCCGGATTTCGTGAGCGATTATGAATTCGTTTCACTTCGGCACGCAAGCGAATATCCGATGAACGAAGGGCGGCTTGTATCAAGCAACGGTTTGGATATCTCGGCCGAAGAGTACCCAAACCATTTTGAGGAATACCAGGTACCCCATTCCAACGCCCTCCAGGCTCGCCGTCGTAATCCATCGGACGGCATCGGAGCATACTTCGTCGGGCCGCTGGCGCGTTGGAACCTAAACGCGCATCAAGCTAATCCGATCGTTCGTGACGCAGCGCTCGCCACGGGCATTACGTTCCCGAATAAGAACCCGTTCATTAGCATTGTGGTGCGTGCCCTAGAGGTTGTACTCGCATTCGATGAAGCGCTCAGAATAATAAATGAGTATGAACCTCCGACAAAGCCATCAGTTGACTACCAACCATGTGCCGGCCTGGGCCATGCAATCACGGAAGCACCGCGCGGGATCCTTTATCATCGCTACGAGACGGATGCGAATGGACTGATCCGCGACGCAGTCATCATCCCTCCTACCAGTCAAAACCAGCTCCAAATGGAACGCGACCTCCTGAAGGTGGCCCCACAACTTCTCTCACTCACGGATGAAGAGGCTGCGCTTCGTGCAGAGCACGTAATACGCAACTACGATCCCTGTATTAGTTGCGCCACTCATTTCCTCAAACTGAAAATGGAGGGACGATGAACTGGTCTCATCCCATCCGCATTGTCGGCATTGGGAGTTCGCAAGGCGATGATGCCCTCGCTTGGGAAGTTGTTCGCAGACTGCAAGAACGCTCAACATGGAGTTCAGAGTTCGAGTTTTACAACATTAATGGTGGTCAGCGTCTGCTCGAATTGTTAGATGGTACCGGCACACTTCTATTGATCGACGCTATAAGTTCAGCCATGAATCCGGGTACGATTCACCATTTTAGATGGCCCGAAAAGCGCATGCAAGACCTGCGCGCTGGTTCTACGCATGACTTGAAACTGGCAGAAGCTCTCGAACTAGCGGAAGCACTTGAACTCGCGCCTTCTCAAACGATCGTTTATGGCATCGAACTTGATAGCCTTGATCTCAAGGCGACTTTCAATCCCGTCATTACTTCTGCGATCTCAGAATTAGTGAAGCGGATCGAAAAAGATTTGCGTGAAAACAGCGGCATCGCAGATAACACGACCAATCTAGTTAACCAGGAGCTCTGAAAGATGCACGAAATGTCATTGTTGCGTGGTTTGATGGCTCAAATCTCGGAAGCGGCCCGGCTTAATGGCGGGAATCGTGTGAGTGTGGTGCGGCTGAAGCTTGGGCCGTTGGCCCACATTGAGCCGGATCATCTGCGCGAACATTTTGAGGAGGCAGCACGAGGTACCGTCGCGGACTCTGCTAGATTGGAGATCCAGACGACCGACGAGTTGCATGAGCTTACGCTCGAGAGTTTGGATCTGGTGATCTCCCGTCCAGAATAAGAGAAGATCCGCTCGTTAGATTGAGGCGAATTGAGATGGACTGCCTACCAAAGTGTCAACCGGCCACAGCGGATGGAGTCAACAAATCACGACGAGCCACTATGCGCATCGTGGTACGCGGCCATGTACAGGGCGTGGGTTTTCGCCCTCATGTTCATCGATTGGCGCGTCGATTTCAGCTATTTGGTCACGTTCTCAATACCACCGTCGGCGTTATTATCGAAGTGGAAGGAGCTCAGCTCAGCATTGCAGGCTTCAAAAAATCCCTAGTCCTGGAAGCGCCGAAGTGTTCGGAGATAGCCGATTATAGCACGACGTGGATTGATGCCACGGGACGAACGTCCTTCGAAATTGTGTCGAGCGACTCCTTGACCGCGCCGCAAGTACGCGTTACGCGCGACCTCGCCATCTGTTCAGAGTGCCGAAGCGACATTTGTGATCCAGGCAATCGACGGCATGGATTTCCATTTACCAACTGCACTTCATGTGGTCCGCGCTATTCTATCCTGAGCGCGATGCCGTACGATCGGCAGAACACGTCTATGAGCATTTTCCGCATGTGTGAGAGCTGCGATAGGGAGTATCGGGCCTCCGAGGATCGCCGGTTTCATTCCCAACCGAATAGCTGCACAGATTGCGGACCCCGGGTGGAACTTTGGGATTCGTTGGGATGCCTGCTTGCTAATTCTCAGGTCGCCATCAATTCAACTGCCGAATCGCTAAGCAACGGAAAGATTGTCGCATTAAAAGGGTTGGGCGGATTCCAGCTCTTAGTCCGAGCTGACGATTCGATCGGCGTCAAGCGTCTCAGGCTTCTAAAGAACCGTCCACACAAACCATTCGCTGTCATGGTGCCTTCATTGGAACATGCGGAGAGGATCGCCCTGTTGGGACCAGTAGAACGCCGTTTATTGCAGTCACCGTCGAATCCGATTGTCCTCGTTGAAAAGCGGCAAGTGGGGCTGTCCTCCCCCGATACGGTGAACGAAAAAGGGATAGCAGATGAAGTTTCGCCCGGGACGAAGGTCATAGGCCTTTTCCTACCGACGACGCCTCTGCACCACCTATTGCTCATGGCTCTCGATCAGCCCGTCGTAGCCACGAGCGGAAATAGGGGTGATGAACCGATCGTGACCGATGAATTAGAAGCCGTGCGGCGGTTATCTGAGATAGCGGACACCTTTCTTGTCCATAATCGACCGATTGTGCGCAGCGTTGATGACTCTGTCGTCCGAGTAATCGCGGAACGGGCCGTTACGATACGGCTCTCAAGGGGATTGGCGCCATTGCCCTTGCCAGCGATCGAAGAACTTGCTCGCGCCCACGCTTGCCGTCCCATGATTGCAACGGGCGGCCATCAAAAAACAGCACTCGCGATCTGGACCGGCACACAAGCGATCCTCGCTCAGCACCTCGGAGACATGGACAACCCGCAATCACGATCCATGCTAGCCAATTCCGCTGATGACTTGGCGAAGTTATACGGATTTGAACCAATGGGCTATTCTTGCGATGAACATCCGGACTATTATCCGAGGCAATGGGCATTCCGACAAAATAAGCCTATCATTCAAGTACAGCATCATCACGCCCATGCCGTAGCCTGCATGGTCGAAAACAGTCTCTTGGATCGTGAAGTACTCGCATTGACCTGGGATGGTACAGGTTCTGGATCGGATAACACTATCTGGGGAGGGGAAATCCTGCGTGCCAACTGCACGTCTTTCAAGCGCGTGGCTTCACTCTTGCCATTTCCACTTATCGGAGGAGAGGCGGCAATCCGCCGTCCTGCCCGAATAGCATTCGGCCTGCTCTGGCTTATTCAAGGTGGCAAAGATCCCCAGATCGATGAGGCCTATCATCAATTGGGCTTAGGTATAGGCCAAATTCACGTGCTCTCGGCGATGGCGCAACGAAAGATCAATACACCCTTCACGTCAAGTGTCGGCCGACTTTTTGATGCGGTGGCCGCCCTTGTATTGGGATTCCAGGAACCTTCTTACGAAGGTGAGGCGGCTGTCCGACTGGAGGCGATTGCTGATCCGACTGTCGCAGATTCCTATGAGCTACCGCTTCGATTGCCAGACGGAACGACCCAAATGTTGGGTGATCGGTCTATTCCTCGCGGCGACTGGCGTCTGATGGGTAGAGCAATCCTTGCCGACCGGCTTGCCGGGGTTGAGGCTGGAGTGATCGCCGCCCGGTTCCACAATGCGCTTGCGCAGTGGGCAGCTGATGTTGTCGCGCGTGAACAGATTCGAGAAGTGGTCTTGAGTGGAGGCTGCTTTCAAAATAGGTTTCTGGCGGAACGAACGGTGAAGGCCCTAGTCGGCGTCGGTTGCAAAGTTTACGTACACAGCACCATCCCGCCAGGTGATGGCGGTCTGGCAGCCGGTCAGTTGGCCGTTGCGATCTCGCGTTTGATTCAGACCGGTTCGAGTTGACTTTGTCCGAGGTGCGCGATGTGTCTAGGAGTTCCAGGCCTAATTATCGAGCGAACACAGCCCGCTGAGGGCCTGGCGTTCGGCCTTGTCGAGTTCGCTGGCCTACGCCGACAAGTGTGTCTCGCCTGTGTGCCCGATGCTCTTCCGGGAGATTATGTCATTGTTCATGCCGGAATCGCCATCAGTCAAGTGAACCCCATCGAGGCCCAGCGTGTATTCGCTTACATGAACGAAATTGGGGACTTAGACGGTTGGTCGGATGGAGTATCTCCATGAAATATGTAGACGAATACCGCGATCCTCAGCTCGCTGAGTGTCTTCTTCGACAGATCCGTAATACTGTGACTCGGCCGTGGACCATCATGGAAGTATGTGGCGGACAGACACATACCTTAATTCGAGCGGGAATTGATCGGCTGCTTCCATCCGAGGTCACGTTGATTCATGGCCCAGGTTGTCCGGTTTGTGTGACCCCCCTTGAGCAAATTGACCGAGCGCTAGAGATTGCTTCGCGAGACGAGGTGATCTTTTGTTCGTTTGGCGACATGTTACGTGTTCCAGGAAGTAAACAAGACCTTTTGCGCGTCCGAGCAGAGGGAGGCGACATCCGCGTCGTGTACTCCCCCCTCGATGCGGTACGGATCGCCGTCGAAAACCCTGGACGAGAAGTGGTTTTCTTTGCGGTTGGCTTCGAGACCACGGCACCTGCTACGGCCTTGGCGGTGTGGCATGCCAAGGGATTGGGGTTGGGCAACTTCTCCATGCTCGTGGCGCATGTCCGGGTTCTACCCGCTATGGAGATGATACTGGCGCAGCCTGCATGTCGCGTTCAAGCTTTCTTGGGAGCTGGGCATGTTTGCACGGTGATGGGCTACGAAGATTATCCAGCGCTCGCGGAACGCTCTCACGTACCGATCGTCGTGACGGGCTTCGAGCCTGTGGACCTACTCGAGGGGATATTGATGAGCATTCGTCAGCTAGAAAGCGGTCGGCACGAGATCGAAAATCAATATGCCCGATCTGTCGACGCGGCTGGCAATCCTTACGCACAAAGGATATTGTCGGAAGTATATGAGGTCTGTGACCGTCCATGGCGCGGCCTTGGTATTCTTCCGCGAGGTGGCCTTCGCTTACAAGCGAGTTATCACGAGTTCGATTCCGAAAAACGATTTGCCGTCGGACACATCACGGCTATCGAGCCTCCAGAATGCCGTAGTAGTGAAGTGCTGCAAGGCCTAATCCGACCAGACGAGTGTGCTGCGTTCGGTACTCGCTGTAATCCAGATCGTCCGTTAGGAGCCCCGATGGTCTCTAGTGAAGGAGCCTGTTCAGCATATTGGAAATACGGACGATCACGAAGCAAGAGTTTTCTACATACGATCACCACTTCTTAAGTGTTTTCAAGATGACCAAGTTGCCTTACTCAAGTGCGCCGAATCTTCAGATGACATGTCCGGTACCCTATCCGGTCGGAGATCGAGTTCTCCTTGCCCACGGCGAAGGTGCTCGCCTGACTCGGCGTCTCGTCCGAGAACTTCTCTTGGACGCTTTGGATAATGAGTTTCTTCGTCCTTTGAGCGATGCGGCTATCCTCCCTGCGATCGAAGGCCGGATAGTCATGACTACGGATGGTTATGTAGTTAGCCCGCTGTTCTTCCCTGGCGGGGACATCGGTAAGCTCGCCGTGTATGGCACTGTGAATGACTTGGCGGTTAGTGGCGCGGAGCCACTTTACCTCAGTCTCGGTTTGATTGTCGAAGAGGGCCTACCTTTAGACGTGCTCCTGCGCGTGGTCAACAGCATACGGGACGCTGCTCGGCTTTGCGGTATTCCGGTTGTTACGGGCGATACAAAAGTTGTACCTCAGGGTGCCGCTGACAAGATTTTTGTGACTACGACGGGAATCGGCCGAATGCGTTCGGGTGTCGACCTCGGTGCACACCGAATCCAACCAGGTGACCTGGTCTTGGTGAGCGGCACTATCGGCGATCACGGTATCGCCATCCTAGCGACTCGCGAGGGCTTGGAACTAGGCTCAGCGCTACAAAGCGATGCGGCCCCCCTCCATGAGTTGGTGGATTCAATCTTGCAGCCTAAGTTCGACGTTCGTTTTCTTCGCGATCCGACGCGCGGCGGTGTATCAGCGGTGTTACACGAAGTCGGAGAGGCGACAGGCTTATCCGTCGTTGTCGATGAACAGAGTTTACCTTTGTCGCCTCCGGTTCGTGGGGCCTGCGAATTGCTTGGGCTCGATCCTCTCTATGTGGCGAACGAAGGAAAGCTGGTGCTTATCGTACCCTCCAAAAATGCGGACGCGGTGCTAGGTCGCCTAAGAAGCCATCCCATCGGAACAAACGCCTGTATCATAGGGGAGATGTCGGCGACCTATCCTCCTGAAGTACTTGTACGAGGACCGTTACGTGTTTTGCGGGTACTAGACGAACCTTCAGGTGCTCCTCTTCCGCGGATTTGCTGACCGTGATTTTCCATTGGACATAACTGCGCTGCTTCTATCCAAACGCTCTTTTTTACGACGATTGGAACACACCGATCTTGGTCAATACAAAATTTGAGAGGCGACGGTCCTGGTCGGAAGATAACCCAAAATGGAGCTTACACGCTTGATCGGGATCTGGCGGTCGCGGCTGGCGGATTCGACGATTTTTCATTTTCGCTACCCCTGCAAGTGAGTTGTGTTAGGAATCGAATCGTTCAAACGACCGAGCAGTTTTGATCTCCGCGAGATCGAGAATGGGTTGATGCTCCCCTCTGGACTGGCCTGAGTTCGGCGGAAAATTCTCCGCGCGGCGACGGGCGCGTAGGTCGGCCAGTTTCTATCTCCGCATTTTTTCGTTGGACATATGCAATGAGTGCAGTAGGATAGGGAAAATTAATGCGTATACGCATTGTTCCACCGTTGAAGTCGACCGCACCCATCGCCATGGCCGTAACGGTGGAGATCGCGGAGTAACAAAATGTAAGATCGCCGATGTTGGCTCCGCGGAATAAGCGCGTTGGCGCGGCAACCAGACCGTGATGAAGGACCGCAATGAACGAGAGTGGTGAACTTCCGCGACTGCTCCGAGCCGCGTATTTTGGGATGCACCGCGTCTCCGACGCCCATTTTTCGAGGGCAGGCGTGACCGCCGACCAGTTCGTCTTGCTCGCATGCCTGTCGGAACGGGATGGAATCACGCAGCAGGATTTGGCCCGCCACGCCTCATCCGACGCCAGCACCATTCGGGCCATGCTGGTCCTTTTGGAAGGCCGAGGCCTGGTGTCCCGCAAACGACACCCCGTGGACAATCGGGCACGCGTGGTCACCCTTTCGGCCAAAGGGCGGCGCTTATTTCATCAATTATGGGAAACAAGCGAGCCGATTCGCACTCAGATGATATCGGGGTTAGCTGAGGAAGAAGCACAATTACTAGTTCATTGCCTGCGCCGGCTGATCGACAATCTTTCGGCGACGAAGGTGGCCAGTGATCTAAGCGGTACTTAGGTTTCAGAATCCTTGGAAGAGAGGAAAACATGCGACGCATACTGTTACCGACAGTCTGTACTTTCTTGTTGGCGTTAAGTTGTCCTTGCTTATTCGGCCAGGACAAGGCGGGTAAGCAGGACCAGCCTCCAAGCCTCCCCGCGACGCCCGAGAAGTTTGACGCCAAGCGCGAGGGCATCGACCGCGGTAAGCTGGAGACTGTCGAGTATGAATCAACAACGATCGGCGCCAAGCGTAAGGCACAAGTCTACACGCCGCCCGGCTATTCCAAAGACAAGAAGTATCCGGTTCTCTACTTACTCCACGGCATTGGTGGCGACGAGAACGAATGGACGCGCGGCGGTGTGGCCAATGTGGTCCTTGACAATCTTTACGCCGACAAGCAGATCGTGCCGATGATCGTCGTGCTACCCAACGGCCGTGCTTCGAAGGAGGTAACGCCGCGGAGCCCATTTCCTCAACAATCACCTGCGTTCGCCACATTCGAGAAGGATCTACTGAATGACCTCATTCCGTTTATCGAGAAGACCTATGCGGTAAGAGCCGACCGCGAGTCTCGGGCCCTGGCGGGCTTGTCGATGGGCGGCGGTCAGTCGCTGAATTTCGGGCTTGGTCACCTGGATACATTCGCGTGGGTGGGCGGCTTCTCTTCCGCGCCGAACACGAAGCCGGCCAGCGACCTCTTGAAGGATCCGGCTGAGGCCGCGAAGAAACTGCGGCTGTTATACGTCGCCTGCGGCGATAAGGATGGCTTGCTCAGAATCAGCGAAGGGGTCCACAAGATGCTCGACGAGAAGAAGGTGCCGCACATCTACCATGTCATTCCGGGCGGCCAGCACGATTTCAAAGTTTGGAAAAACGACCTGTACCATTTCACTAAAATGCTGTTCCAGGAGCCCGTGCAGGAGAAAAAGGCGCCAGAAAAGAAAGCCGACGAATCCAAGCCTGCGTCGACCAACGTCGCCTCTGCGTATCCACGAATCCACCCCGACTTGCGGGTCACGTTGCAATTGAAAGCACCCGAAGCCAAAAAGGTCCAGGTCGTTGGCAATTTTGGTTTGGGCAAGGGTGGGCCTTGGGAAATGGAGCGCGGTGCGGATGGCGTTTGGACGGTAACGACGCCGCCTGTCATTCCTGGCTTCCATTACTACAAACTTTCCGTGGATGGAGTCCAGATCAATGATCCCGCTAGCGATACCTTTTTCGGCACGGGCCGGCCGACTAGCGGAATTGAAATCCCAGAGAAAGGTGTCAATTTCTATTTCTCCAAGGATGTACCTCATGGTGAAGTTCGCTCATGCTATTACAAATCTGGAGTGACAGGACAAACACGCCATATCATGGTCTACACGCCTCCGGATTACGACACCGATCACAAGAAGCGCTACCCCGTACTCTACCTTCAGCACGGCAGCGGTGAGGACGAAACCGGGTGGAGTAAACAAGGGTACATGAACTTCATTTTGGATAACTTGATTGCGGAAGGCAAAGCCAAGCCGATGATCGTTGTCATGGAGAAAGGCTATGCTACCAGAGCGGGCGCTTCGGCGGTGCCGGGCGGGCCGGGCAGAGGGGATGGCGGTGCTTTTCAGGATGTGGTTCTCAAGGACCTGATCCCAATGATCGACGCAAAGTTTCGAACGATCCCGGACCGGGAGCAGCGGGCGATCGCCGGATTGTCGATGGGTGCCGGCCAGGCCATGCAGATTGGCTTGACCCATTTGGATACTTTTTCCGCTATCGGTGCCTTCAGTGGCGTGGGCCGAAACATCGATCTGAAAACCGCCTACAACGGTGTATTCGCCGATCCAGCAGCGTTCGACAAGAAAGTGAGCTTGCTTTTCCTTCATTCTGGTACCGTCAGCCTCGATGAGGGGATTCATAAAAGTGCCGAAAGCCTCCACAAATCGCTGCAAGAAGCCGGTGTCAAGAACGTAGTCTTCCGCGATGCCAAAGGATTCGCGCACGAATGGCAGACTTGGCGTTACGCGTTAAACGAGTTCGCGCCGCGGCTGTTTCAGCAGACTGTGGAGAAGCGGTGAACAGTTAGCGGACAGGTGGCACAGACATTCCTGTCTGTGTGGAAAAAAACACAGACAGGAATGTCTGTGCCACCTGTGAAACTAATTTGGTGACGTTGCATCACTTACAAGTATTTCGCGAGCCCTCGCAAGAGGACCGCTTACCAAAGGGAGACGTACATATGAAAAAAGGTAATTTCTCGCGGCGTGGTTTCTTACAGCACTCACTGGGAGCGCTGGCCGTCGCGGGGCTGCCGGACTGGTACGCTCGGCAACACTTGGCCGCACACCAGGAAGGCGCGGCCAAGAAAGCGACCGCCAACGATCGCCTTGCCATGGGCATCGTCGGCATTGGCAGTCCGCAGAGCCGCAGCTTGCAGGTCGTCGGCGAGTCACGCCCGCCCGTTGACGCGGGCCAGTTAACCTTCACGCTTGGTTGCGATGTGGATGCCGGTCATCGCAAACGCGCGACGGAGGTGATGCGAGAGAGAGGGTTCAAAGACTTCGAGGCCAACACCAAGGACTTCCGCGATCTCGTTAATAACAAATCGCTCGATTGCTTGCTTGTCACCACGCCAGACCACTGGCATGCCCAAGTGGCCATCGAGGCGCTCAAGGCCGGCAAGGATGTATATTGCGAGAAGCCGCTCACGCTGACCGTTGCTGAGTCGCTGGCGCTCCAAAAAGTAGTCAAGGAAACCGGCCGCGTCCTGCAAACCGGTAGTCAACAGCGCACCGTTTACCGGGGCATGTTCCGCCTTGCGGTCGAGCTGGCCCGCGCCGGCCGAGTGGGCAAAATCAAGAGCATCGAGTGCCGGGTTGATGGCAATCCGAGGAGTGGCGCGCTCCCAGAAACGCAGGTTCCCGAGGGCTTGGATTGGGACCTTTGGCTGGGACCGACTCCCAAGGTGGCGTATCGCAAGAAGGGCGGGCAGTCGAACTGCCATTACGAGTTCCGCTGGTGGTACGATTACTCTGGCGGCAAGATGACCGACTGGGGCGCCCACCATATCGACATCGCCCAGTGGGCGTTGGGCAAGGATGGCAGCGGACCCGTGGCCGTCGAGGTTTTGAAAGCCGAGGCGCCTTATAAGGGCGGTGACGGCTACAACTGTCACCCGAGTTTTCAGGTCCAATACACATACGACGACGGCGCGAAAGTGATCGCCATGAGCGGCGGCGGCACGAATGCAACGGGCCTCGTCGACAAGGATGGTAAGGCCCCGAATCGCCCTGTCGGCCCCAATGCCAATGGCGTGTTGATTCAAGGAGAGACCGGCACGATCTTTGTCAGCCGAAATAGTGTGCTGGCCAGCGACGCCAAGATTCTGTCGGAGCCGCTTAAGGACGACCCGAAGGTCTACGAAAGCCGGCCGACCAACCACATGCAGAACTTCGTCGATTGCGTCAGGAGCCGCAAGCAGCCGATTTGCAATGTCACGGTCGGTGGTGGCTCGGTGATCGTTTGCCAAATCGGCGTGATCGCGCTGCGTACCGGCAAGAAGCTGAAGTGGGATCCCGTGAACGCGCTTCGACGATGAGGAGGCCAATAAGATGCTATCCCGACCGCGCCGTGAGCAGTGGCAGCTCAAGGTTTAGGCGTGGTGTTTTCGTTTTGCGCTGCGTGGCGCAGCGCGAAACGGGGAGACTTACGAAATGGACGACGATGTTCGCGGCGGCGGTGAATGAGAGGTAGTCAAGAAGCCGCACCAAGATCTTCGGCGGCTATTCCAATATCACGAGCGATTTTCCGAAGCAAGACTGGGGATATGGCTCGGCCTTTGTGAAATGGTACGGTGGTTCCTCGACCGTCCGCATGGCGAAATTATTTATGGGCGCCACGCTGCCGTACTTCGACAAAATCCAAAGCTTCCAGGCGCGAAATCACTTCTTGCGGCTTAAGCACTGGAAGCTTTGCCATACTCACGCTACCTGCACTTTCTGAGTACCTGATGAACTCCGAGTCTAATTTAGGTTCGCCGCCCTCAAGCAGCATGGCTATGACCTCGGATAGGTTTTGGTGCAACTCTTCGAGAGTTTCGCCTTGCGAATGCGCACCTGAGAAGCCTGAAACGTAGCCGACGAACAGTCCAGTGTCCTGACAGCGCTCGATCACGGCCGTGTAGTCCTGCATAAGCACTTCGGTTGGGAGTTCACAATCCGTCGAAGGATTTCAAAAAACCGTCCATTTCTCATTTTTCTTATTCAAGGTTGGCTCGCCATCGAGTATTATACCATGTAGCTACTTGATCGCTCTCCTTCCCGCTGAACTCGTTTTACCCCCCTGCCAGTGAGCCTCCCGCCAATGCGGACTCTTCGATGGACTAGCTTACTTCTCGCTTTTGCAATTCTTCCGGCGACGGTCTTGGCCGCGGATGGGAAGACGGGCGAGCAAATATATCGCAAATCGTGCGCATCTTGCCACGGCGCCAACGGCGAAGGGGACAAGGAAAACTATCCGCGTGCCCTCGTCGGCGATCGTTCGGTCGCTCAGCTCTCGAAGTATATCGCCAAGACGATGCCGGAGGATGCTCCCGGGACGTGTGTCGGCGAGGATGCGGATAAGGTTTCCGCGTATATTTACGATGCCTTTTATTCGAGAACGGCTCGGGAACGCAATCGGCCAGCGCGGATTGAGCTGGCTCGCCTAACGGTTCGGCAATATCGCAATTCGGTCGCCGATCTGATCGGCAGCTTCCGCGGCGGACCGGGCAAGTGGGATGAAAAGCACGGGCTGCGTGGTGAGTATTTCACGGGCCGCAACTTCAATAACAAAGAGAAGTTTCTCGAACGCCTCGACTCGGAGGTTCGCTTTGACTTCGGTGTCGACAGTCCGATGCCTGGTTACGTCGAGCCGCATCAGTTTTTGGCTCGTTGGAACGGCTCCGTCCTCGCTCCCGAGACCGGCGAATATGAGTTCGTCATTCGGACGGAACACGCGACCCGGCTTTGGGTCAACGATCAAAATCACCCTTTGATCGATGCCTGGGTCAAGTCGGGTAACGACACCGAATATCGCGCTTCGACCTATCTTCTCGGCGGCAGGGTCTATTCGCTTCGGCTCGAATATGCCAAGGCCAAGCAGGGCGTCGATGATTCGAAGACGAACAAGGAAAAACCGAAACCCGTCAAGTCGTCGATTCGGCTCGAATGGAAGACGCCGCATCAAGCACAGGAAGTGATCCCGGCGCTGAACCTGTCGCCGGTGAACGCCTTTCCGGAGACGTTCGCTGTCTCGACGCCATTTCCACCTGATGATCGCAGCTATGGCTGGGAGCGCGGCACGACGGTGTCGAAAACGTGGGACCAGGCGACGACGGAAGCGGCTCTCGAAACGGCCGATTACGTGGCTATCCGGCTCGGTGCGCTGAGCGGGGCGCGCGACGGCGCTGCGGACCGCGACCAGAAACTGCGCGAGTTTTGCCGTCGATTCGCGGAGCGGGCATTCCGTCGGCCACTGAGCGACGAGCAGAAGAAAGCCTACATCGATCGCCCCTTTGAGGCCGTCAAAGACCAGGAATTGGCTGTCAAACGCGTCATTCTGATGGTGCTGAAGTCGCCGCGCTTTCTCTATCGCGAGGTCGGGCATGATCCCGATGCTTTCGCGGTCGCGGCGCGGCTGTCGTTTGGCCTTTGGGATTCGTTGCCCGATCAACAACTGATGGACGCAGCCGCCGCCGGCAAGCTTGGCACACGCGAGCAGGTAGGCGCCCAAGCCGAGCGGATGCTGAACGACCCGCGCGCGAAAGCGAAACTGCGTGACTTCTTCGGCATCTGGCTCAAGATCGATCAGGCGCCCGAGTTGAGCAAATCGAACAAACGCTTTCCCGATTTCGACACCGCCATCGTAGCCGACCTGAAAAGATCGCTCGATCTGTCGATTGCAGAGGTCGTGGACAAAGGCGCCGACCTTCGTCAATTGCTACTAAGCGACGAGATTTATCTCAATGCTCCGCTAGCTAGATTCTATGGAACTACCGTACCGGAGGACTCCGGTTTTCTAAAGGTGAAGCTGAATCCGGAGCAACGCCGCGGGTGTGATTTCCCACCCCTATATGATGGCGGCGTTCTCGTATACAACCGAAAGCTCGCCGATCCATCGCGGCGTTTTCCTGGCTCGCGGCGTCCTTGGCTTGTCATTACGGCCGCCGCCGGAAGCGATCACGCCCTTGGCACCGGAGCTGCACCCAAATATGACGACGCGAGAGCGGGTGCTGCTGCAAACGTCGGCTTCGACCTGCATGAGCTGCCACGGCATCATCAATCCGCTAGGTTTCACACTGGAGAACTTCGACGCCGTCGGTCGATACCGGGACAAAGAGCAAGGCAAGCCGATCGATGCCAGCGGCCTTTATTTAACGCGAACAGGCAAAACGGCGACCTTCAAGGGCGCCCGCGATTTGGCAAAGTTCGTGGCCGATAGCGAAGAAGTGCAAGCCGCCTTTGTCGAGCAGTTGTTCCATCATCTGGTGCAACAACCTGTGCGGGCATATGGCCCCGACAAACTCGAACAGTTGCGGAAAGCGTTTGCCGCCAATGGATTCAGCGTGCAAAAGCTGGCGGTAGAGATTATGACGGCATCGGCGCTGAACTGCGCGGGATACGAAATTGACGAGTACGCCGACGGACGCGAAAGTACGTGAGTAATGACTGTTTCTAATAGGGATCACCCAACTGCTCGCGGCCAAAATTGAGAGTGAATTTTCCAACGGAGGCAGAACGTGGCCAGAACGACGACGCGACGTGAATTCATCCGCGACCTGGGTATTGGTGCCGGTGCCATGCCGTTTCTTCTGAATCTCCCTGGCCTCGGCTTCGCCAACCAGGCGCGACGGAAGCAACGACTCGTGGTGATCTTCAGCCCCAATGGTATCGTGCCCAAGGCTTTTTGGCCGGAAGAAGAGGGTACGAAATTCGAGCTTAAAGAAAGCCTTAAGCCGTTGGAGCCGTTCAAGGACAAGACTCTAATACTTCACGGCGTCAGCGACCGTGTGCGTGGCGACGGCGACAGCCATATGCGCGGCATCGGCTGTCTTTTGACCGGCAGCGAGCTGTTCCCCGGCAACGTCCAGGGCGGCTCGGACAAGCCGGCCGGGTGGTCCAGCGGTATCTCGATCGATCAGGAGATCAAGAACTTTCTCCAGAAAGACGCCGCGACCAAGACCCGCTTCGGCTCGCTCGAATTCGGCGTCATGGTACCCGACCGAGCCGACACCTGGACGCGCATGGTTTACACTGGCCCGAACAAGCCGCTCGCGCCGATCGACGACCCGTATCGGATGTTCAACAAACTTTATGGCCGCGCCAAAGACAACGAGATCCTCAAGAGCGTGCTCGACGATCTGAAGGACGATCTCAAAAAGGTCGGTGCCGCGGTCAGCGCCGACGATCGCCGGTTGCTCGACGAACATACGACGTTCGTCCGCGAGATGGAACAGGAGCTGAAGGCGGGAGCCGACGAGAAAATCGGCCATGCCGTGCCTGAGGTCGAGCCGGGCGTCAAAAAAGACAACGACAATATGCCGCGCCTGAGCAAGATGCAAATCGACCTGATGGTCAACAGCTTCGCCGCCGATTTCGCCCGCGTCGCGACGATGCAATACACAAACTCGGTCGGCGGCGCGCGGATGAAATGGCTCGGCGTCAATGAAGGTCATCATGAGCTGTCGCACGAGCCGGATACCAACGCCACCGCTCAGGAAAAGCTGACGAAGATCAACAAATGGTTCTGCGAGCAGCTCGCCTATCTCGCCAAGCGCCTAGCCGAGACGCCGGAACCGGGCGGCAAGGGCAGTTTGCTCGATAACACGCTCATCGTCTGGACCAACGAACTCGGCAAAGGCAATTCGCACACGCTCGACGACATTCCATTTGTCCTCGTGGGTGGCGGCCTCGATTTCCGCATGGGCCGATCGCTGAAGTACAAGAAGCTGGCACACAACCGCCTGCTTTTGTCCTTGGCCCACGGCTTCGGCCATCGCATCGAACGCTTCGGCAACCCCGATTTCTGCACCGCCGGCCCGCTGCCGAACTTGACGTAATACGTATCGCCACCGAGCCTGAAGCGTAAGCGAAGGGCATTTGTATTTATTAATTCAAAATACAAATGCCCTTCGCTTCAGGCTCGGACGGACGCTGGAGCGGCGTCTTTTCTGGATCATTCATGCCATTGATGGACCTGAGTCTCTCAGCAGCCTCTACCGCGCTTCCAGGCGATGTGCGCGCATTTCTCACCGAAGCCGATCAACGAATCGAACGCTTTCGCACGGATCGGGTCTTGCCGGGATTTGTTCCTAGCGATTATGCCGGAGTCTATCGCGCCCTTCGTGAAGTGGCCGAGAGTCGCAGCGCCCCAGGCGAACTCTTTTGCGAATGGGGCAGCGGCTTCGGCGTCGTCGCCTGTCTGGCGGCGATGCTCGACTTCGACGCGTGCGGCATCGAGATCGAAGCGGAATTGGTCGACGCGGCACGCCAACTGGCCGCCGATTTCAATCTGCCGGTCGAGTTTGTCCGCGGCAGCTTCATTCCGACTGGCAGCGTACTTGGTGACGGCTCAAAGTTTTCCTGGCTCTGCACCGGCGACGAAGGAGCTGAGGAAGAACTCGGCTTAACCCCATCGGACTTCGATATGATCTTCGTCTACCCTTGGCCGGACGAAGAGAAGCTGATGGAGGACCTCTTCGAGCAACACGCGCGGGCCGGGGCCCTCTTGATGGCGTATCACGGCGGCGACATTATCAAAGTCAAGCGCAAGGTCGCGCGCTCCAAGCGGCGGCGCTAACCATCTTTGTTCGCCCCGCTTCGCGCGGACACTCCCCTTGCCCCAATCCTGTCTTTCCTAGACCATGATTACATAGTAAGCCCTACCAGCCCACTAACTTCCAAGCCTCGCCGCCGCCCGGAGTTCTGCATGACTGTCCTTCTCAGTGTCCAGGGTCTTGCCAAGGCGTTTGGTCCGCGACCGCTTTTTACCGATCTCACTCTCGACCTCCGTGTTGGCGAACGCATCGGGCTGATTGGGCCCAATGGCGCCGGCAAATCGACGCTGCTCAAGCTGCTGGCGGGCCGTGACGAAGCCGATCGCGGCGTGCGGCAGCTTCGGCGCACGGCGAAGCTTGGCTACCTGGCACAAGATGATGCTTTCGCTCCGGAGTTGAGCGTGCGCGATGTTCTGATCGCCGCACTGGCGGATGAGGAGCTGGAAGACTATGAGCGCGACACCCGCGCCGCGATCACGCTTACCCAGGTCGGCTTTCTCGATCATGATCGGCCCGCCCACGTGCTCTCTGGTGGTTGGCGCAAACGCCTCTCTCTGGCCCGCGAACTCGTGAAAAAGCCGGATTTCCTGCTGCTCGACGAGCCGACGAATCATCTCGATTTGCCGGGCATCGTTTGGCTCGAACGCCTGTTGCGGGCGTCTTCGTTTGGCTACCTGGTGGCGACGCATGATCGAGCTTTCTTGCGCGGTTGCCGATGAAGTCGTGGAAGTGAACCGCGTTTATCCCGGCGGTTCCTTCCGCGCCACGGGTAGTTATGACACCTTCGCCGAACGCCGCGATGAATTCCTTGAGGGGCAGGCGCAGAAGCAGGCTTCGGTTGCCAATCAGGTGCGCCGCGAGACGGAATGGCTTGGCCGCAAGGCCGCCGCGCGCACGCGGAAAGGCGCGTCGCGCATCGATGAGGCCGCTCGACGTCGAGACGAGTTGGCCGAGCTTAAATATCGCACATCCTCGACCGGACCCGCCGCCATCGACTTCGTTTCCACCGGCCGGCAAACGCGCAAGCTGGTCACGGCGACCGGCATCGCCCGCAAGATCGAAGGCCGAACGCTCTTTTCCGGCCTCGACCTGATGCTCACGCCCGGCACGAAGCTCGGTCTCCTCGGCCCCAACGGCAGCGGCAAGAGTACACTCCTGCGCGTCCTTTCCGGTGAGAATCCTCCGGACGAAGGCACCGTCGTCCGCGCCGACGGCCTGCGAACCGTTCTGTTCGAGCAAGGCCGCGCCGCTCTCGATCCGGCGATCACACTGCGCCGCGCGCTTTGTCCAAACGGCGACACGGTGATGTTTCGCGAGCGGCCGATGCACGTCGTCGCCTGGGCCAAGCAGTTTCTGTTCCAAGCCGAGCAGCTCGACAATCTGGTCGGCAGCCTTTCCGGCGGCGAGCAGGCTCGCGTCCGCATCGCTCAATTGATGCTGCAAGCCGCCGATTTGCTGCTTCTGGATGAGCCTACCAACGATCTCGATATCCCCGCGCTCGAGGTGTTGGAGGAAAGCCTGAGTGAATTTCCAGGGGCGATCGTCATCGTCAGCCATGATCGTGAGTTACTGGATCGCCTCTGTACAGAAGTGATCGGCCTCGATGGCCGAGGCGGCGCGGCGATTTACGCCAGCGTGAGCCAATGGTTGGCCGCTTACGAGCGCTCCACAAAGGAAGTCGCCAAAACAGCAGCGACAGCGGCACGCGCGACCGGGCCAGCACCCAAAGCCCGCAAGCTAAGCTACCGTGAGCAGCAAGAATTCGATCAGATGGAAGAGCGAATCCACGAGGCCGAGGCAGTGGTCACTGCGCAAGGCAGAGGTCGAAAAGGTCGCCACCGCGGGTCACGTCATTTTGACCGAGGCCTGTCGCGCTCTTGAAGAGGCGGAAAAAGCGGTCGAACAGCTTTACGCCCGCTGGCAGGAATTGGAAGCAAAACGCGGCGGATGATGCGTCACGAGGTGCGAGGCAGAGTGATGGTAAAAAATATGGGGTAAAAGATAAGAAAGAGATAACAATCCAATCTTATTTTTCACCCCAGATTTTTTACCTTAACCACGTGCTAGGGATGGTGAATGACTTGTTAGTCGACATAGGGATCCGCACCCAGATCTTTTAAGATCTCCTGTCGCTGTTTTTCGTGGACCATCAGGTCGACGCGCGATTTATAGTGCCGTGCTTCGGTTCGTCGTTGCGCCTTGGCGAATAGGGGCAGAAAGGCGTTCCAGTCGGCGTCGCCGCCTTGTCGGCCGCGCTGTTTAAGCGCTTCGTGTCGCTCCATGCCGAGCGATTCGAGCAATTCATCTTCGAGCGATAGGAAAAACTGGCACGTTCCCGGATCGCCCTGGCGGCCGGCGCGACCGGCGAGTTGGCGGTCGATGCGTAACGACTCATGGCGTTCGGTGCCGAGCACGTGTAAGCCTCCGGCATCAAGCACTTCTTGCGTCGGCTTGATGTCAGTGCCGCGGCCGGCCATATTGGTGGCAATTGTCACGCGGCCTTTTTGCCCGGCCTGGGAGATGACCTCGGCCTCTTGCTCGTTTTGCCGGGCATTGAGCACCTGATGCTCGATCAACGCCTCGGTCAACAGCTGGCTCAGTTTTTCCGATTTCTCGACCGAGCGCGTGCCGATCAGCACCGCACGTCCTTGCTGACGTAGGCGAGCGACATCTTCGACGACGGCTTTGAACTTCGCCGCCTCGGTCGGGAAGACTCGATCAGGCCAGGCGATACGCTTGCCGGGCCGATTCGTCGGCACGCAGACAACCCATATCTTGTAGACGCGCCGTAGCTCCAGGCGATTTTGGAGAGCGGTGCCGGTCATGCCGGCCAATTTCTTATAAAGCCTATAAAAGCTCTGGAATGTCACTTGCGCGGCGTGGTCGCTCGGGAAATTGATCTGCACATTTTCCTTGGCTTCGACGGCCTGGTGCAGTCCTTCACGCCAATGGCGGTCCGGCATGGCGCGGCCGGTCGATTCGTCGATGATGACGATCTTGCCCTTGTGGACCATGTAGTGTTGATCGCGGCGGAAGCGAAAATGGCCATGCAGCGACTGCTCGATATGCTCGACCAGCTTGTCCATCGCGTGAGCATGCTTGCCAGATGGCGGATTCGACCAGCGCACCATCTGTTTGCCTAACGGCGTGAGTTCGAGCTTTTGTTTCGTTGGGTTGAAATTGAAATGTTGCTCCGGCATCATCTCGCGCACGAGTTTGTCGGCCCAACGATAGACGACGGTTTCTTCATCGGTCGCAGGTCGGGTTGGCGAGGCGATGATGAGCGGCGTCCGCGCTTCATCGATGAAGATGTTATCGGCCTCGTCGACGAGAGCGAAATGATGGCCGCGCTGGGTTGTGTTGTCGGTGACGCGGCCGCCGCTTCCCGGTTGCCACGGGCCCCAAAAAGGCTCTTCTTTCCCTTTGTTCCCTGCCTGCCGCAAGCGATCACGGAGAAAATCGAAGCCGAACTCACTGGCCGTTCCGTAGGTGATGTCGCAACGATACGCCTTGGACCGATCCTGATCGCCCATTTGTTGTTGAATGGTACCAACCGTCAGGCCGAGCGCGTTGTAAAGCGGCCCCATCCACTCGGCATCGCGGCGGGCGAGATAGTCGTTGACGGTCGTGACATGAACGCCTTTGCCTTCCAGAGCATTGAGATACGCAGGCAAGGAGGCGCACAACGTCTTGCCTTCGCCGGTTGCCAGCTCGGCCAAGCCGCCGTCGTTCATAACGCCGCCGGCTGCGAGCTGCACATCGAAGGGCCTCATACCAAGGGCGCGCTTGGACGCGATGCAGACGAGTGCGAACGCTTCGGGCAAGATCAAATTGAGATCTTCGCCACCACGGGCCCGGCCTTTTAACCGCAAACTGGTCGCCTTTAGCTCGGCATCGTCGAGATTGTCATATTTCTCTTCCCATTCCCGGGTGCGCGGCACCATCAGCGCCGCAGCGCCCAGGCGGCGCTGCCAGGGCAAGCCGATGAGGGCTTTGATTTGGTTTAGCCAGGGAGGGCCGAGACGATCCTTCGGCGCAGGCGCGCGTTCGACGGGAGGCTCGTGATGGACGACGCCGTTCAAATTGTGAGCGGGAGTTGTCGTGGTATTCAAGGGCGCGGCCCCCTGGTTCGCTACGGAAAAGAAAGAGCTAGGTCAGCATAACACAGAAGGGGGAATTCTCGAAAGGGCTAGGGTAATAGAAACGAAAAAAGCCTCACAACGCACTTAACCATCTCTCCCATGGTCAGTGTAATTGTGAGGCTTTCAATCGCATCAGGGAATAAACCAACCCGTCCGCGCCGAGCCACCTCTCCCGTAGCCGGCGCGAACCGGGCGGCTTAGTTGTTCGCCCTCTCTCCCAGAGCAGAACGAGAGAGGATAAACGCAAACATTGGACCAAATGACAGACTCAGGCGAATAATTTTCGATAATCGTATATAACATATTGTCAATAAATGACTTACGAAATTCCGAATGCGAGAGAACTTAGTGCGTCATTTGGGGTGACTAAACTCGACCGCACAAGATGCGCACGACCTGTGCTTAGATCGTATGCGAGCCCATGTATCCCTCACGCTTGGGGCGTTGAGTCAAGAACCCAGCCTAGACCGGACTTGACGCACACCTTACGATTGAGGAAAGAGCGACCGCTTCGGCGAACGCGGCAATTCCTGCAAGGAGTGAGGACTGGCGCATGGCCACGGATATTCGCCTCAAGGAAGGGCTTCCGGAAATTACGGAGGCGATCGTTGCCACGTATACCGAGTGCGATCGCACGAGTCACCTTGGGCATCGACCGCTGCCCAACCGCGAGGCGCTCTATTCCATAATTCAGGATTTTTTGGACATTCTTTACCCCGGCTATGGCCGGCGGCAGAATCTGCATATCGGCAACGTCGAGTATCACATCGGCGAGCTGATCGATGGCCTGCACGACAAACTGACACAGCAAATCGCCCGCGCAATGCGTCACGAGCAGGAGTGTAACGAAGCCGAAGCTACCTACTCTGAAGATCTCGAGTCGATGGCGCAGCAGAAAGCGGTCGAACTGCTTCGCAGGCTGCCTGATCTGCGCATGATTCTCGACCGCGACGTTCAGGCGGCTTATGAAGGCGATCCGGCCGCCAAGAACTTCCACGAGATCATCTTTTGCTATCCTGGCGTCGAGGCCGTCTCGATCTACCGCATCGCGCATGAGCTGCTGTTGCTCGGCGTGCCGCTCATCCCGCGCATGATGACGGAGTATGTCCATGCCAAGAGCGGCATCGACATTCACCCTGGCGCTCGTATCGGTCCGGCGTTCTTCATCGACCACGGCACCGGCGTCGTCATCGGCGAAACCTGCGACATCGGCACGCACGTCAAGCTCTATCAGGGTGTCACGCTGGGCGCTCTCTCATTTCCGCGCGACGCCGCGGGTAATATCATTCGCGGTATGAAGCGGCACCCGACGCTCGAGGATGAGGTCGTCGTCTACGCCAACGCGACTATCCTTGGCGGCGACACCGTGGTCGGCAGGCACGCGGTCATCGGATCCAACGTATGGCTGACGCAGAGCGTGGCGCCGAATACGGTGGTCTCGCTGGAAAAACCGTCGCTTCGCATCAAGGGGCCGCAGTCCGATTTCGGGTCGAACTATCAAATATGACGCGGTGAGCGGAGCAGGGACGGTTCTCGCTGACCCAAGGGGACCGTAATGCTTCACGCGATGATTATGGCTGGGGGCGGCGGGACGCGCTTTTGGCCGCGCAGCCGCCAGCGGCGACCCAAGCAATTCCTCAAAATGTCCGGTGATCTGACGCTGATCCAGCAGGCCCTGGAGCGGATCGAAGCTCAGACCGCGCCCGAGCACTGTTGGGTCATCACCGGCGAGGCCTACTCGCGAGGAGACCGCGCCGCCAGCTCCCGAGTTTGCTGGCCGACCACATCATCGGTGAACCGGCCGGCCGCGACACGGCTCCTTGCGTCGGTCTCGGCGCCGCCCTGATTGCCCGCGACGATCCGGACGCCGTCATGCTCGTGACGCCGGCCGATCATGTCATTGAACCGGTCCAGGAGTTTCGCCGTGCCGTTCAGGTTGCCGTCCAGATGGCTGAGGAGCAGCCCGACGCGCTGATTAACCTTTGGCATACCGCCAGCTTTCCCTTCGACAGGTTACGGTTACATCCATCGCGGCCCGGAAGCGGCGACGCGCCTCGGTCTGCCGGTTTATCAGGTCAAGCAGTTCCGCGAAAAGCCGGACGCCGAATTGGCGGAACGCTTCGTGGCCAGCGGCGAGTATTACTGGAACAGCGGCATCTTTGTTTGGAAAGTCTCGACTGTTTTGGCGGCGCTGAAAGCGAACCATCCCGCGCTGGCCGACGCCGTGAATCGGATCGCCGACGCCTGGAAGACACCGCAGCGCGACGAAGTGCTGCGGCGCGAGTTCACTGCGATCAAACCGATCAGCGTCGACTATGCCGTGCTCGAAGTCGCTCCGAAAGTGCTGGTCGTCCAGGCGCCTTTCCGCTGGGATGACATCGGCAGTTGGCTCGCGCTGGAGCGCATGAACCCTCAGGATGCGCAAGGCAACACGGTCCTGGCGACGCACGCGGGCATCAAGACGCACGATTGCGTCATTGTTGGCGAGCCGGGCCAGCTCATCGCCACGGCTGGAGTAGACAACCTCATCATCATCCGCGACGGCGACGCGACTTTGATCGCGGACCGGCGTGAGGAGGGTGGCATCAAACAGCTCGTCGCGCTCTTGAAGCAACGCGGTTTGGAGGCTTACCTGTGATTGGTAAGCTGCTGGGTGTTGATTATGGCAAGGTGCGCGTCGGCCTGGCTATCAGCGACCTAGACCGCAAATTCGCCTTCCCGCTCACGACGTACACGCGCCGCAGCAACGACCTTGATGCGGACTATTTTCGCAAGCTCGTCCTCGACGAAGCCATCGTCGGCCTGGTCGTCGGCTTGCCGATCCACCTGGATGGCCGCGAAAGCGAAAGCGCGATCGCGGCTCGAAAGTATGGCGACTGGCTCGCTCAGGCGACTGGACTGCCGGTCGTCTGCTTCGACGAGCGCTTCAGCACGACCCAGGCCGAGTCGGCCCTGTGGCAAGCCGGCCTGACGCACAAGAAACGAAAGGAACGCCGCGACCGCGTGGCCGCGTCTATCTTTCTGCAAGCCTATCTCGATTCCGGCTGTCCCGCCGTGCCGATGGCGGGGTCGCTCGATGCACCGCAAGAAGGCCCCGTAGAGGAAACGACACCATGAAATACGCTCTCCCGTTTTTGCTTCTCCTACCCACGGCAGCCATGAGCCAGGCCAACAAACTGACCGATCTCCTCGAAAAGAAAGTCTACACCGATGCCCAGGGTAAAACCTTGGCTTACCGCCTGTTGAAACCGGAGAATTACGACTCGAAAACGGTTTATCCGCTGGTCATCTTCCTGCACGGCGCCGGCGAGCGTGGCTCGGACAACACCAAACAATTGATCCACGGCGTCTCCGAGTTCGCCAAGCCTGAAAATCGCAAGGCCTATCCCTGCTTCTTGCTGGCGCCGCAATGTCCCGATGGCAAACGCTGGGTCGAGGTCGATTGGGGCGCGGACAAGCACACGCAGCCGAAGAATCCGAGCGACCCGATGAAGCTGTTGCTCGAGTTGATCCCCGAGTTTCAAAAAGAATACCGGGTCGATCCGAAATGCATCTACGTCACCGGCCTATCGATGGGCGGCTTCGGCACCTGGGACCTGGTCGCGCGCAAGCCTGATTGGTTCGCCGCCGCCGTTCCGATCTGCGGCGGCGCCGACGAGGCCACCGCGCCGACCATCAGCAAGATCCCCGTCTGGACCTTCCATGGCGATCAAGATACCGCCGTAAAAACGAGTCGTTCACGCAACATCGTCGCCGCCCTGAAAAAAGCCGGGGGCGATCCGAAATATACGGAGTACAAGGGAGTTGGACATAACTCTTGGGAGCCAGCCTATAAGGACGCGGAGATGATGAAGTGGTTGTTTGGGCAGAAGAGGGAGTGAGGCGTCCTTGACCGCAGGGTATAAGAGTACAAACTAATGGACAAACTGCGCGAGTTCCTCCAACCATTGACCGACTTTATCCCCACCGATATCCGCACCAAGCTGCCGTTGGAGGCATGGTGGGGCATCATAGCGATTGCAGTGGTGGTTGCCCTCCTGCTGGTCTTCGCGGCGCTCCGTGGCTTTTTCCGTCTCTTGTTTGGCCGCCGTCAGAAGCAGGAAGTTATCCCACCCGAAGAAATCGAGCATCTGGAGAGTTGCCCGTTGCCGCCGCTGTCGGCTTCGCAAATTCTCTGGATTTATCACCTGCCGGCGCGGCTCCGTCTCGTTGTCGTCGCTCCGGCTGGCACCGTCAACGACATCTCCACAAGCGATCTTCCCTCACTCTTTGACCGCGTCATTCCGGGCCTGGGAACGATCGTATCTCAGGACAAGCCGCGCATCCGCCTGTGGCCGCCGCAATTGAGCAAACATGGCTTCGATGTGACGTTCCGCCGTCGGACTCAGAAAGCAGAACCGGAGGGCGCCCCCTCGCGATGGGTCCTGCTCGCGGGCAAAGCCAACGCCGGCGGCAAACCGATTCTGCTAGGATTGGCACTATGGACCGACGAACCCAGCACCCTGGGTCACTTACATCTGGAGCCGCACCAATGGCTCGACCTCCTGCGCATTCGCCCGCGCTGAACGAACCGGCCACGCCCGTTAGTCGTGTTCAACACGGCTTTGCGCGAACCGTCTGCGGTTGTGCCTTTTGTACAGCTCCGTGCAAACATATCCCCGGCAGCCTTGATGTCGGAGATCTCACACGCCTCTGTCCTCCAGGCCAGGACGTTTTCACTTGGGCCGAGACCCACCTCTGCGCCTTGACCGACAAGTCGTTTCCGACTCTCGTTCCAACGCGGCAGTCCAACGGTCATTGCCATTGGCTTTTTCAGGACCGCTGTGCGGTCCACGCCGAGGCGCCGTATAGCTGTGCCTTCTTCGATTCACACATGACGGAAATGGAGATCGCCCAACGCTCGCAAGCCACGATCGTCGCCCGCCAAGCCGACGCCGCCGAAGGCGGCCTGTATTATCGTGTATGGCAACACCTCTGTGCGCGCGGGCTGATCGGAAAGTCCGGTGACAGGGAAGCGTTGAATGGAGAGCTGCGGGAAATTCGACGTAGAATTGAAAACGTTTATCGATGAGCATTTGTATTACTGAGCCTGAAGTGTAAGCGAAGGGGCATTACTTCGGGGTAGTGCCCCTTCGCTTACGCTTCAGGCTCAGTGGTCAGTACCGTCCTCGTCAACTATCGCCGCCGACCCGAACCAGTCCCTTCCGACGTTGCCCCGTGCTACAGACGTCCATCACGCGCCAAACTCATCGAGAGCCAGATGATACCGCTTCTCGCCCTCGATGCGGTGCAGCGACATGTGGTAATCGTGGCTTGTCTTGGCGAGGTACGACAATTTGTCCGGCGTATTCGGATTGCGCAGTCTGCCCCAGGAGCCGTCGCCTAAATAAAGAACGCCGTTGTCGTCGCACATCCCATTGATTAACGGCTTCGTGCGCTTGAATGTGTGGTCATGGTGTTCCAACACCACCGGCACGCGGTATTTCTCAAATAGGGGCACCCAATGTTTGCGGTTCCCTTCGCCTGTGCCTTCCTTCGTACCGGCACCGGTCGGATTGCGGAAGGACGGGTAACAGGGAACATGGTTGGCGACGATCACATTGGGATGGTCTGCCCGCGCCTTGAGCTGCTTTTCCAGCCAATTGGACTGCTCGCCAGCTATGGGCGAGGTGTGATTCGTGTCGAGCATCACCAGGCTCAGGTAATCGCCAAAGTCGAGCGTTGCGAAGCCAGTATCGAGGTAGAGACCATCGAATAAAGCGTAAAAGAATGGGGCTTCTTTGCGTGTCTTACCGTAGCCGCCCGCGACTTCGTGGTTGCCCAGGCAGGCCAACATCGGGATGAGTCGACCGTCGCGAGCGATCATATGTTTGCTGTAGTTGCGGAGAAACGCCAGGCTGATCTCGACCGATTTGCCGTTGTCATAGCCCAAATCGCCGCCGATGAAGGCGAACATCGGGTCTTGCTTGGCCGCCTGGATATTGTTCGCGGTCGCGTGGACGTTGACACCGCAATCGCCGCCGCTGATGAAGTGGATTGTGTCGGTCGCCTTGGCCGGCATGGTGCGAAACTTGTAGGTCGGCGATACTTTGCCGACGCGAAACTTATATTCGGTCCCCGGCTTGAGTCCCGTTAGCTCGGCACGGAAGACCTTATAATCCGTGAATGGATAGGGCTTGGCGGTCGTCTTCTCGCTCTGAAGCTCATCCCCGGCCACCGCTTGATAATAGACCTTGGTATCCGCGGTCTCGCCGGTGGTGCCGACCCATTGCACGGTCATCGTCGTCGTCGGGTCGCGTTGCCAGGTCAAAAATAGTGTCGTCGGTTGAAAGGGCGATTCTTCCTTTTCGACCGGCAGAGCTTTGTCGGTCGGCTCCTGTGCCCCGAGAAGATGAGCCGAAGAAAGGCCGGCAAGCGCGGCTCCTAAAAAGCCTCGGCGAGACGTCTGCAGCATGGCGCGTGTTCCAAGGAGGGTGGGTATCCGTAGAGATATTGTCCAGCGCTTTGCCTTGCTTTCAAATGAATAAATGGCGAAGAGTTTAAGTCTTTTGAGCGAGGTCGTGCGGATATTAGGGAACTCGCCGTTTATTCAGCCGCTCTGCCAGCCCCGATAAACCGCTTGTTAGGTGTGCAGGTGCCTCTTTTGCAGGCTGGCGTACATCCGTCACAGATTCTTAGCTCCGCCAATGATTCTAAGGTCCGCCAACCTTGGCGGCACTTAGAATCGCGCATTTTCCCGATAAAACACGGCAATTTGACGACGAGATTCTAAGCACCGCCAACTGCCGCGCGGAGAGCATCGCTAATATCTGTTTGTCGGGATTTGTCCTCGGCCGGAAGCTGACCTACCCCGAGATGCAAAAAATGTCGGATCGGTTTGCACAGCGCTCGTGCTCTCTAACACATTGAATGACTGAAGGTTGCGTTGCCGGCCGGGGGCGAGATGCAAACAAATCCGCGGAGAACCCTCTGAATCACGACCTTCTGTTTTCGAAAGCTCGCAGCGTGGCCGTCGACCGCTGTGCCTACCGCGATGAAATACTTTTGGCGTTCACGTGATCAGCGCCCATTCCTTTCGAGGTGGGGGTTATCTTGGTCAAACGAGCGCCACTTACCTCCGAATTTGCCATGGGATGGCCCGAATACGCGGGTTTTTGGGCCGCCAAGACGGTCGAACTGTTTCAGAGACGTTCAGTGGCTCCAAAACGAAATGCACGTGGATAAGCCTCGAAATCCTTCGATGTAACTCATAACGAAAAATCGCTCAGATAAGCGAAACTTTGGGTGCTTGTCCCTAAAGCGGATACGCGAAATACTTCCGAAGCAAGTTAGCTGACAGAAACAGCGCATATTTCGGCCAAGCCCACTTCTGTACAGCACAGGGGGTAGCGCGCAGCCAAATCCGCGAAATACGCCGCCTGCAGGAGCAAGTGCCGCGCATTTATTTCAAGGATAGCGCCTGGCGGAATAAGCATGTTAGCCAACTCGTCAGGCGGCAATGCCTGCACGTCATCCACCCACTTCTTGATCGAGTCTGGGTAACAATTATAGTCTATAATGAAAGCAGCTCCCTCTGAGCCCCAACTGACCCTTTGCAACTCAGTATCGGTGGCCCAGCCGGTCAAGTAACATTCTGCCACCTCAATCCCGCGTCTGTTACCCTCCTGCGGAAGCAATTTCCAAATCCGGCGGCAACAGGCCACGAGGTAGCGGTGCATTCGGAGCGTAAAGGTGGGTTCACCCCCATCTTTAGCGTCCCAAAGCACTTCGAGCATCGCAGGGACATCTGTGCAGTCAAGCCACTCTTCATGCGTCATATGATTGTGCTTCTGAGGCTTTTTCGGGTTTTCCGTGCATTCTGTATGCAGCGTGTCTCAACGCCAGACAAGCATCTCTATGTCTTTGTCCCGCGTCTTGCCAAAAACGCCTTGCGGAAAGTCTCGAGGTGGAGAGTCCTCGGTCCCCATGACAATTTGTTGCATCCTACAACACTACCCAACTTTCTTGTTGTTTGCGTCCGCCTGGCGAACTATGCTATAGTTCATATTCCTGCCGAGACTCCGGGCGTCGCAAGCCCGCCTTATTTGCAGATACTCTGAGAACCCACCTGGCGAGGTTCGCCGTGCAACGGATAACGATAGCTCTGATCGCGCTCCTGTTTTGTCGTGGCGACGCTAACGCCGGCGAGCCTGTTGGGCCTGCCGCTCCTGTGACGCAGCGCGTGTCTTTTGTCCACGAAGTGGAGCCGCTGTTCACGCGCTTTGGCTGCAATCAAGGTGCATGTCATGGTAAGGGAGCGGGGCAGAATGGGTTTCGTCTATCGTTGCGCGGCTACGCTCCCGAACTCGATCATCAATGGCTCACGCGCGAGTTTTCGAGCCGCCGCATCAGTACGAGCGTTCCGGAAGACAGCCTGATTTTGCGCAAGGCGACCGGGCTTGCCGCTCATGAGGGGGGCAAACTTTTTGATAAAAACAGCCGAGCTTATAAGCTTCTCGCCAGCTGGCTGACGGCGGGCATGCCCGGGCCGTCGAAAGACGATCTGATGGTAACCGATCTCGAAATCCAGCCCGGCAGCCGAATGCTCAAGCCGACGCAGCAACAGCAGCTGGTTGCGCGAGCCAAGTTCAGCGATGGCCATTGGCAAGATGTTACCTGGCTGACGCGCTTCGACTCGAACGATCCTGGTATGGCTACCGTCGATTCCGCCGGCTTGGTCACCGTGCTGCGAACCGGCGAAACGTCGATTCGCGCCAGCTTCCTGACGCAGGTAGCCGTGACGGTCATCACCGCGCCGCGCGAAGTCACGCTCAGCGCGGCCGAACGCGAGACCTGGAGCAAACGCAACAACTTCATCGACGAGCATGTCTTCAAGAAACTGGAAGTCCTGAAGATCCCAGCGTCGCCGCTGTGTACGGATCACGAATTCATTCGCCGGGCCTTTCTGGACACCCTCGGCATTCTGCCGACGCCGGACGAGGTTCGGACATTCGTGGCCGATACGTCAGCCGACAAGCGCGCCAAGTTGATCGATGCCTTGCTCGAACGACCCGAGTTTGTCGATCACTGGTCGTTGTTTCTGAGCGACCTTTTCCAGAACCGCAAAGAGCGCGATCATGACGTGCGCGGCACCAAAGGCGTGCGCTCTTTCTACGAATGGATACGCAAGCAAGTCGGCGACAATCGGCCGTGGAACGAGTTGGCCCGTGACGTCCTTACCGCCTCCGGCAAGTCGTCGGACAGCCCGGCCATCGGCTATTACATCGTCACCGTCGGCGAGAACCGCGAAGCGCCGCGTTCCGAAGTCGTCGCCTCGGTCGCCCAGGCTTTTCTCGGCACGCGCGTCGGCTGTGCCCAGTGTCATAATCATCCGCTCGAAAAATATACGCAGGACGATTACTACCACTTCGCTGCCTTCTTCTCGCGCGTGAAACTGAATCGCAAAGAGCCGAAAGACGGCATTACCGAACTGAAAGTCGCCGACGCGGAGGGCAAGAAGCCCAAAGGCCCCGCTGGCATCACGCAGCCGCGCACCGGCCAGTTCATGAAGCCGCAGCCTCTCGACCGTTCCGCCGTAGCGCTGGCCGAGGGCGACGACCCGCGCATCAAACTCGCCGACTGGATGACCGACGCCAAGAACGACTATTTCAGCGGCGCCATGGTCAATCGGATTTGGCAACATTACCTCGGCGTCGGTCTCGTCGAGCCAGTCGACGACCTCCGCGCCAGCAATCCGCCGACGAACCCAGAACTTTGGAAAGCCCTTAATCAAGAGTTTGTCGGCCATAAATTCGATCTGAAATATCTGATGCGGGCGATCCTGAATTCCCGCACCTATCAACTTTCCTCGGCCACCAGCCCAGCCAATGAAACCGACACGCGCTTTTACTCGCATTACAACGCCCGCCGTCTCCCCGCCGAAGTGTTGTTAGATGCCCTGTGCCAAAGCACGGAAGTGCCTGAAGCCTTTCCGGGTTATCCGCTCGGTATCCGCGCCGGCCAGTTGCCTGACCCGACGCTGAAATCCTATTTCCTCAGCGTCTTCGGCCGATCCGAGCGCGTGACGGCGTGTGCCTGCGAGCGCAACGGCGAGGTGACGTTGCCGCAACTCCTGCACATGCAAAACGGCGATAGCGTCGTTGCCAAGATTCGCCACGGTGACGGCAGGCTCGCCAAGCTCCTAAAATCGGGGAAGAGTCCCGATGCCCTGGTAGACGACCTATTCTTGGCGACACTTTCACGCTTGCCGAAAGCAGCGGAAAAGGCAACGATCGCCAAATCGCTCGCTGAGCCTGGGGTGAACAAAGAAGACGTGTATCGCGACCTCTTTTGGGCGCTGTTGAACACGACGGAGTTTTCGTTTAATCATTGATACGAATGTTTAGCCGCGAGCCGATAGGCGAGCACTCTGCGTTAGCGCTATCCAACAGCGCTCGCCTGCCGGCTCGCGGCTAAACGTTTCTGAAACAGTAAATTGTCTGCCCTTTACGAGGCTATCTCATGCTCGACCTCATCCTCGGCAGTCCTGAAGCGCCGTTGCGACGGCGTCAATCGCCGTGATTTCTTGCGTATCGGCGCCATCGGCGGCCTGGGTTTGACGCTGCCGTCGTTGCTCAGCCAGCAAGCGGCCGCCGGCATGAAAAGCAAGAACCGTGCGAAATCGGTTGTCCTGGTCTATCTCGGCGGCGGCCTGTCGCACCATGATTCGTTCGACATGAAGCCCGACGCCACGCCCGAAGTCCGTGGCAAATACAAGCCGATCGACTCCAACGTCCCTGGCCTCAAGGTCGGCGAGCTATTGCCGCGGATGGCTCAGACGATGGATAAGATTTCGCTCGTCCGCTCAGGCGCTCATAACAACGACCACCACGAAACCGCGACCAATTGGGTCATGAGCGGCCGGTTCGGCTCGGCTTTCGGCGACTATCCCGCCATCGGCGCCGTCGTCGCCCATGAGACCGGTTTCAGCAGCACGCTGCCACCCTATGTCTCGATTCCGCGCAATCCTTCTTTCACCTGGGAGCTAGGCAAGAGCGCCTATCTGGGCGGACGCTTTGAGTCGTTCAAGACCGGCGACCCGAATACCGCTGACTTCAAGGTGCAGGACGTTTCGCCGGCTGAAGTTCTGAATAAGAGTCGCACCGATCGCCGTGCCAGTCTGCTCCAGGCTGTCGATGGCCTCGCCAAGCAGGTGCAGGGCAACGATCAAATGGCGACGTTCGACGAGTTTCACCAGCGCGCCGCGACCATGATCCTGTCGAGCGAGGCCCGCACCGCCTTCTCCATCGAGCGCGAGAGCGCGACGCTCCGCGACCGCTATGGCCGCAATACCTTCGGCCAATCGTGCCTGCTGGCGCGGCGCCTGGTCGAGCGCGGCGTCACCTTCGTCACCGTGAATTACGGTGGCTGGGACCATCACTCGAAGATATTCGAGAATTTGGATCGCAAATTGCCGGAATTTGACCTTGGCCTCTCCGCGTTCGTGCAAGATATGAGCACGCGCGGCCTTCTCGATGAGACGCTGGTCGTCGTGATGGGCGAGTTCGGCCGCACACCCAAGATCAACAAAGACGCCGGCCGCGATCACTGGGGCCCCGCCGCGTCGTTGCTCTTCGCCGGCGCCGGCGTCCGCGGCGGCAACGTCATCGGCCAGACCGACAAGCTGGGCGTCAAGTCACGCGCCGCCCCGTCTCCCCCGCCGACGTCGCCTGCACGATCTACGAAGCCCTAGGCGTCGACCCACGCAAACAACTGAAAACCCCCGATGGCCGACCGATCGAGATCCTCGACCAGGGCGAAAACGTCAAAGAATTGTTCGCGTAACGATCTTTATATAGCCCCCGGCTTGCCGGGGGTGACCCCTCCAAACGCTCGGCCGAACGATGCCTACCTTACTACCTCCTCCAATGCCCCCCGAACCAGTACGCCTTTTCAGCGTCGCCGAATACCATGAAATGAAACGGATCGGCCTACTCGACGAGGATGAGCCAGTCGAACTCCTCGAAGGCTGGTTGGTTTCAAAAATGTCACGCAACCCGCCGCACGACCTGGCACTACTCCGAATCCAGGGTATTTTGTTTCGCGCGCTCCCCGCCGAATGGCTCTGTTTCAGCCAATCGGCAATCACGACGGACAAAAGCGAGCCGGAGCCCGACGTCGCCATCGTGAAAGGGCCAGACCATCTTTATGCCACGCGCCATCCGGCACCGAGCGATATTGCCATTGCGATAGAGGTTGCCGACAGCTCTCTGAACCGCGATCGCACTCTGAAAAAACGAATTTACGCGCGGTCCTCAGTTCCCGAATACTGGATCCTTAATATCCCTGATAGGCAACTCGAGATCTTCACCGACCCGACCGGCAATACCGTAAGTGAACCGACATTCAACCAAGAGATGATTTTGAAAGAATCGGAAAACGTAATGCTACGCCTGCAGAGCACAGTCATCACAGCGATCCCCGTGCGCGACCTACTTCCCTGATTCCATATTTAGCCGCCGGCTTGCCGGCGGTTCTACCCGTTATCACTTCCCCGCCAACAGCGCCTCATCCCAAAAATCGCGCGTCCCATGATGTAGCCGCGCCCCGACCTGCGTGATGACCTTCATCGCCAAATACGAAGCGGCCCGCACCGACTTGACTGGATCGACGTCGTGTGTGATGCCATACAGAAACCCGCCCGCGAGCATATCGCCCGCCCCTGTTAGATCGATCGGCTGACACGGAAACGCCGGGACATGGGCCTCGACTCCAGCGTGTCGCACAAAAGCTCCGTGCGGCCCATCCGTGACAACAGCCGATGGCACCATCGTTTTGAGCTTGGCGAAAGCCTCCTTGGTAGTAGTCGTCTTCGTCACCGCCGCGCCTTCGGTCGCGTTGCAAAACAGCAGATCGGCTTGAGCCAGCACCTCGAAAAAGAAAGCCCCGAAAACGTTGACGATAAACGCTTCCGAGCACGTCAGAGCGATTTTGACGCCGTGCTTCTTCGCCAGCTGAATCGCCTCGCGGATCGCGCCCTGGCCGTGCTCCGGATTGGCGCAGAGATAGCCCTCGACAAAGATCCAATCGGAATTCTTGATCCGCTCCTCGTCGAGATGCCGGGCGCCGAAATGACCGGAGACGGCAAGACAGGTCCGCATGGTCCGCTCGGCATCGGGCGTCAAGATACAGACGCAAGTGCCGGTCGTGCCGCCGAAGATGACCGGGTTGCCGATGTCGATATCCAGCTCGTCAAACTCGGTCTTGTAGAAGAGCCCGTAGCGATCATCGCCGACGCAACCCATGAACGCGGCATCGCCGCCGAGCTGAGAAAAGGCGATCGTCGAGTTGGCGACCGACCCGCCGCTGACGAGCCGAGGATCGCGCGTGAGAAATCGGCTCAGGAGCTGCTGTTGCTCGTCAGCTTCGACCAGCCGCATCGTGCCGCGTTCAAAATTGAGGGCGGCAAACTCCGCATCGCTCAATTCGACGAAGATATTGACGATGGCATTGCCCAGGCCGCATAGCTGAAACTCGCGCATTACGCACCTCGAAGGAAAACGATACTAGCGCTGTGGAACTAGGAGATCTATTTCTCTCCACGATTGTTCGCAGGGTTTGGCTCAACCACTAATTCAAACGAGTCAAAGAACTTCTGCACGTCCTCCGACGTAACTCGGATCTTCGGAACGTGAACGGAGAGTTGAAAGATCTGATTGTCCAACGAATAAATCCGCGCTTTGATGATTGCACCTTGAGGCGGAAGCACTTCCAACTCCAGTCCAGGTCGGCCATTGAGTTCGATGCGCCTCTCGCTCTTGAGCTGACCATTAGAAGCCTGCAAGACATCATCTTTTCCAATGGCCAGTAGTTTTTCGGGTCCACCAAGTTCTCGACCTATCCCTGCCGGGAATCGTATCGACGAGATGATATACACCTCCTGATTGCTCTTCGGAGTCGAGATAAATTTGTGAAGTTGTATTTTTCCGGCTGGGGTCTCCTCAGTTTTCTCCACTAGCTGAGGAGTCCCGGGCATCAGCGCCTTGTAACCAATCTCTGGCGGTGCCACCGGGGTCCATTCCGTGATGCTGAAGATGGATATGAAGAACAGTATGATGCCGCAAAAAAGAATACAGAGGAGGACAGCTGGCAGGAGCAAAAGTAGGAATCGGTAGCCAAACATCGAGTCCTGCACTGAGAGTGCTTTTAGGTCGGCAAGACATCCCGGACCATCAAATCGGAGAAGTCGTTTTCTCTTGTTTGGGATGCAGGCGAGAACGATCAATCCGGGCAGGAGAAGATAGGCGAGAACCCCCAACCATCCCGAATACCCTTTCCACCTCATGTAACTGACGCATCCCCAGATCTCCCAAGACCATCCTGCAAAAGCCAGAAGCAGACCCGCCAGCATCGCTACCGGACTTTCGCTGCTTCGCTGAATGATCGCACTGCCTAGGAACATTAGAATGATGCCGCCGCCGATGCCGAGATTGGCGCCGAGCCGCAATGACTCAGCGCGTCGGTTGTCTTCCAGGCCAGAAGAATCTGGTGCAACCAATTCGACAACCTCTATTGGGCCGTCTTCGCGATCTTCCTCTGAACCAATCCGTGGGCTCTTTTTTTGGCCGAGCTTCAGCCCAATGATTACCAGGACAAGCCCCGGCATGAATGTCCCTATCAAGAAGCTGATACTGGGAGCGCGGGATGCATTGAGGACCGCACCAGCCACAAATAAGGCTCCAAGGAAAACAACGAGACTCCCTGACGTTTTCATCAATTCACCGCAACTCGCGCTAGATAGAGCCCTAAACCACCAGGCAAAATCACTCCATCAACCCCAGCCCGAGATCAATCCGCCGCAATGTCTCCGCCCGCCCAAGAATACACAAACAATGATAGACCCCCGGCCCAACTTCGACGCCAGTCGTGCTGACGCGCAGCGCGTGGATCAGCAGGCTCGGGTTGAAGCCGCCCTCGGCGGCATAGGCCTGCATTCGCTTCTCCAAAGCCTCCGGCTCGAACGGCTCCGCTGTCTCCAGGATCTTGCGAAAACCGGACAACACCGCACGCACGTTCTCCGGCTTCTTGAGCCGTTTTTCGACCGCCTTGGGATCGTAAGCGGGATCCTTCCGCAAGAACGGCGCACCATAGACCAAAATGTCCGAGAACAGCTTGATCCGATCGCCACAGGCTTCGACGATGGTGCGCACCTTCTGCCGGGTCGCGTCGTCGACGGGATCGCCGATCAGCTTGGCTCGCTGGAGAAACGGTAACACCCCTTCGGTTTTTTGATCGAGCGGCAGCTCCTTCATATACTCGCCGGCCACCCAGTAGAGCTTGTCCGGATCAAAGCTCGCCGGCGAATCGTTGACGCGCTCGAGACCGAAATGCGATGTCATCCTATCGAGATGGATAATCTCCTCTTTGTCGTCCAGCGACCAACCGAGGCGGCCGAGATAGTTAACGAGCGCTGCCGGCAGGTAGCCCATCTCTCGATAAAACGCGACCGTAGCTGGGTTCAGATCATCGCGGCTATCGATCTGCTCATCAGTCCAGCCGATCGAATTGAGCTTGAGCTTGATCTCGGGAGTGACAAACTTTTTCATGTCGCGTTTGCTGAGCTTCTTTTTCGACTTGGGCTCGTTGACCACGGGAACGTGCGCGAACGCGGGCACGGGCGCACCGAGTGCCTCGTAAGCCAACACCTGCCCCGGCGTATTGGAGAGATGCTCGGCCGCGCGGATGACGTGTGTGATCTTCATTGCCACATCATCGACGACGGTGGCGAAGTTGTAGAGCGCCCGCGTCGTGCCATCGGGATCCGGCGCGCGCAAAATCACCGGATCGCCGATCAGGTCGCATTGCACCTCGACCTTGCCGCGAATGATATCGTTGATGACGACGCTGCGTCCGAGCGGCACCTTGAGCCGTAGAGCCACCGGTTTTTCGCGGTAAAGCCGGGCACACTCCGCCGCCGGCGTATCGCGGTGCTGGCCGCGATGGACGTAAGGCTTCTTGGCCGCGTCGGCAGCCTTGCGCTCGGCCTCCATTTGCTCTTTGGTCAGATAATCGGGATAGGCATGCCCCGTTTCGAGCAGCTTGAGTGCCGCCTCGACGTAGAGATGATTGCGCTGCGACTGAAAATAGGGAGCACAGGGCCCGCCAACCTCTGGTCCCTCATCCCATTGAATACCGAGCCAGCGAAAGCCATCAAGAATCGGCTGCAACGCCTCGGCTTTGTTTCGCTCGGCATCGGTGTCGTCGATGCGCAGAATAAACTGGCCGCCGAGCCGTCGCGTCAGCAGCCAGTTGAACAAAGCGGTGCGAACGCCGCCAATATGGAGATAGCCGGTCGGGCTAGGGGCAAATCGGGTGCGGATGCTTGTCATGAAAAAAACCGTCGTCGTGTGGGAGTGTCCTTATTCCTACAGGACACACCATGGGCCCAGGGCGTTCGAGGCCCGCGGCAACGGCTATGTTACGGTCCTGACGACTCCGCGTCTGCCTGGGTTACTTCGTCATCGATCGGGCCCGCGGTGGCGCGGCGGGCTTCGACGAGCGTCAGAATGACCCCTTCCTGAACGACCTTGCCGTCTTGATTAAGAATCTCGCGGTGCCAGCAAATAGTGCCGCGCCGCCCGCGCCCGCGTGGTTCTTTACTGAGCACGCTAGATCGACCGTGGATTGTGTCGCCGATGAACACCGGCCCGCGCATGTGCCATTCACGGATCTCGACGAACGCAAGTGTGCGCATAAGCGGGCAATAGGTCGTCATGCCGCTGGCCATCGACAGGATGAGCAAGCCATGCGCGATCGGCTTGCGAAAGGGCGTCATCTGAGCGAAGTGGTGATCCATGTGGATCGGGTTGAAGTCGCTGCTGATACCCGCGAAGTTGACGATGTCGGCCTCGGTCACGGTGCGGCCTAGCGATTCCCAGGTTTGGCCGATCTCGACATCGTCGAAGTAGAGATGTTGTGGCGTGAAGGACATGGTTCAGCTCTCCTTAGGCTGTCCCTATGGGCACACACTTGTCTAACGACTTTTGTAGCGAGCGTCGAGGCGTAGGCCTTAAGTTTACCCACGAATTTGAAAAGTCAGGGTGTTCGGTCCGTCGACTGTTTTATGAAAACCTACAAAATCTCAGCGCCCTACACTTAATGCTTAACCAAGCGAACCTAGCTGTCGCGTACCGATCTCGAAGTCATGAAAAACTCAAAATCCCTTGTCCTTTTTGTGCGGTTTAATGATCTAGCCGTCCAAGAAACGCTCAATTCAGAAAGATATTTCGAGGGATCCCCTTAGTTCAAGTTTCGCACATTTTAGGGTCTGTTGGCAGCATCTCGCGGGAGAAAAAAGTTCGGCTTCCCGGCTCGGTTTGGTAACTTGGGATCATCTACTATTCCAGGTCGCCCCGTGGCAAGGAAGCCGATCTATGGAAGTTACCGCCTCTTTCGTTGCTCTGCTACAGCATTTCGTTCCTGTTTTCACCGCCCCAACCTTTCAGACCTTCGTCGAGATCATCTCCGGCTGGGTTCTCTCTCCACGCCGCCGCTACGTCACCGACGTCATCTTCACGGGAGGCAACCTCGACAACGGACATTGGTGCCGCTTCCATCGCTTTTTCAGTCATGCCGCCTGGGAGCCGGATGTCTTGTCTTTGCACCTGGCCAAATTGGTGGCACGCGTGTTCGCCCTGGGCGCTTCCTTGTCATGGGCCGTCGATGATACCTTGTGTCGCAAACGCGGCCTCACTGTTTACGGCGCCGGCATGCACTACGATCCCCTCATTTCCAGCCGCGCCAAACCTCTCGTTAGCTGGGGACACGATTGGGTCGTTCTCTGCCTCGTCATCGCCCACCCCTTCTGGGCACCCTCCAAAGTCTTCGCCTTACCGATCACCATGAGGCTGTATCGCAATCGCCAGGGTCTCACCAAGGGAAAAAAGAGCAAAGCCAAAGCCGCCAAGACCAAGGCCGACCCCAACCATCGCACCCGGCCCGAACTGGCCGTCGAGCTGATTTCCTTGGTCTCTACCTGGTTTCCTCAAGACGAAATCGTCGTTACAGGCGACAGTGCCTACGGCGGCAAGAGCGTTCTGTCCCACCTACCGGCCAACGTTCATTTGATCAGCCACGTTCATCCCAAAGGCGCCCTCTATGCTCTCCCACAGCCACGTACGACAAAAGGCAAAGGGGCTCCACGAAAGAAGGGTACACGTTTGCCGAACATGGCCCAATGGGCCGACGACGCCACGCAGCCCTGGACGGAACTCCACTTCGATCAGTTCGGACTCCATGCCGTCCTACAGGTCAAAACCCAGCAAGCCTTGTACTACAAGGCTGGCGGCCAGCGTCTTTTGACCATCGTCTTGACACGCGATCTTCAAGGCAAAAGGCCCGATCAAATGTTCTACTGCACCAACCTTGACTGGGATGCCCGCAACATCCTCTCCACCTATGCGTGCCGTTGGGCCATCGAATGCACCTTCGAGAATTGCAAACAATTTTTGGGGCTGGAAGACCCTGCCAACCGCTTGCCCCTGGCCGTCCAGCGGACCGCACCGATGGCTCTGCTGCTGTATAGCCTGGTTGTCGTCTGGTTCCACCAGGTTGGTTACCGCTTCCTCCAGTTTCCGTACCGTCCCTGGTATCGAGGCAAACAAGAGCCTTCGTTTGCTGATCTTTTGACCACCCTACGCCGTGTCAGTTGCCAAGAGAAAACCGACACACTGCTTCCAAAACGGTGTCGCCAAAAAACCTGGCTCACCCAGATTACCGAGCTTCTCAGCCGAGTCGGATGAGACAGCTGCTCGCCGTCGTTTTTCAACCAATCCCGGCACATGTGACTCGACGGACCGTCAAAAATCACCGGCCCCAGCGCTAGATTTACGCGCCGGAATGTGCGAAACTTGAACTTAGAGCCTATCCGAAAAAGGGGCCAGACCCCTTCAAATTCACGGGGTCTGACCCCTTTTTCGGATAGGCTCTTATTGCTTCCCTTACCGCCTAATTGTTACGGCTTCGGCGACTCAGAGTTCGTGGCTAGTGCTCTGTCAACGCTAAGAATTGGGGTCGCTTTGCCGTCCCTCACTGGGAATTCTCGCCATATTTTTCGTTACCAACCCCAAAATCAAGCGTTGACAGAGCACTAGTGCGCCGTCCAGACTAAATTTACGGGTGGCACAGACATTCGTGTCTGTGCGGGAACCGACGAATGTGCCTTTTGCTGCACAGACAGAAATGTCTGTGCCACCCGTAAATTTAGTCTGGACGGCGCACTAGTGCTCTGTCAACGCTAAGAATTGGGGTCGCTTTGCCGTCCCTCACTGGGAATTCTCGCCATATTTTTCGTTACCAACCCCAAAATCAAGCGTTGACAGAGCACTAGGAACAAGGGCAAGCTTTCCTCAGACTCGAAAAAACTGGAGAAATTGCTCGTAATCACCGGCGATGCGTCGTAACCAATCTCAACCACACACTCTTAAGAGGAAGCTGACAAGTTGCAACTTTCGTCGTCAATATCAAGTTCTTGCAGCGGGGCATCAAAAACATCGACCACACAACCAAGCGTGCGGCGGCCTTTCGGGCCGAGGCGAAAAAGCTGGGAGCGGACGTCAAGGAAATCTACTGGACCTTGGGAGACCACGACGGCGTACTTATCTTGGAAGCTCCGGACGATGTAACGGCGGCAGCCGCCATACTGCATCTCGGTGCGACGGGCAGCGTCCATACTACAACCTGTCGGGCCTTCACCGCCGCGGAGATGGACAAGATTGTTGCCAAGGCACATGCGGGATGAGTTCGGCGCTGGTGCCTTGCCCACGGCGATAGACAGGCACCTTTGGCAGCCACCCTAATGACGGCGCTATCAAGAAAGGTGTATGCATAAGGGAACAGATCTAATTAATAATAGGGCAAATTAAATCCTTGCCCTTTTCCGTTGCAATATCGTCTTCCGCTCGGCGAAAAACTGCTTTTCGCGAAGCGACGGACGACATCCAATTTGGCTCCAAACCTCATCCCTTCATTTCAAACATTGCTACTTTATTATGACCCACCGCATATACCGTATCAAACGCCTCATTAAACGCCGCAGCATGCATGAAGAATGGCACTTTGAATGTATTCAGAATCTTCTTTGTCTTAAGATCCAGAAAAAGCGCTGCGCTATCGCCGCCGCTCAAAGCGAGGAGCCAATCGCCCTTCGGATGAAAGGCGAGACGGTTTACCATTCCATTCGGGCCTTTGAATTCGTTCGTCATTTCGCCCTTGGCCCAGTCGTAGATTTCGACTCGTGCCGGGCCATCAAGGCCATCGACGTTGCCGATGTGGCCGACGCCTCCGGCGGCGAGGAGTTTGCCATCGGGTGAAAACGCTAGTGACCGGACGCCGCCGATCGAGCGGATGCGTTGGACGGCGTCCCATGTATAGAGACCCTTGGCGTCGAGCTTCGCCAGCTGCTTGCCGGTGGCGGTTTCCCAGATGATGACGGCGCCGATCCGATCGGCGGTAGCCAAGTGCGTTCCATCGGGCGAAAAGGCGGCGACGTAGAGCATCGAATTGAAATGCGTCGGCGTCTTCTCTTGATGGCCTCGCAATTCCCTCTTCTTCTCGCCGGTCATCGGATCCCAGAGGCGGCAGACCATGTCATCGCCCACGCTGGCGACGAGGGAGCCATCCGGCGACAACACCAGGCCACGAATAAATTTGGTATGAGCTTCCAGCGTGCGAACGACGGCCCCTTTTTCGAGATCCCACCAGATCAGCTTACCATCGTAGCTTCCGGAGATCACGTATTTGCCAATCGTGACAACACAGGTGACGTAGCTGTCGTGCTTCGCAAGGGCCTTGTCCTCCGGCTTGGCAGCGGCCATGTCGATCTCATGCACCGAAAAATCGGAGCTGGCGAGGAAGAGTCGGCCGGAGTTCGGCACGCGGGCGACGCCGAAGAGAATGTCTTTGCGTGCGACGTCCTTGACGGATTTGAATTTGGCGGGGTCGATCTTGGTGGATTTTGGTTTGAGGTGGTCTATGAGGAGCATGGAATAGAACTCTGGTAACGTTGTGTGCCATGCCCACGCAAGCATGGGCATGTGTTCTTCAAGGTGTGTGTCGAATATCCAACCAATGGCATTGCGGTTTACATGCCCACGCAAGCGTGGGCATGGCACCCAATACAGGAGCGTTTACGCCAGGACGGCTTGAATCGGTTTCGTGCCGACATCCGTCAACGGCACCGGGCGCGAGCCGACGTAGTAATTCTTTTGCGGATCAATTCCGAGGGCGCGGAAGATGGTCGCGGCAAGTTGAGCGGCGCCGATTTCGCCGTCGACGACGCGATTTCCTGTCGCATCGGTCTTGCCGTAAACCGCGCCGCCCTTGATGCCGCAGCCGGTGAGCGTCGCGCTCCAGGCATTGGCGAAGTGATCGCGGCCAAGGGAGGGGTTAATGGCGGGCGTGCGGCCAAACTCGGCCAACGTCACAATCAGCGTGTCTTCGAGCAGACCGCGCTCGGACAGGTCGTCGATCAGTGTGGACATCACGTGATCGAGTTCGGGCACCAATTCTTGATGCGATTCGAAGTTCTGAGAATGGCTGTCCCACCAGGCGCGGGCGAGGCGAACGAAGGGCACGCCTGCTTCGATCAAGCGGCGCGTCGCCAGGGCTTGTTGGCCGAACAACGTCGGACCATAGCGATCTTTAACTTTCTGCGGCTCCTGATCGATGTCAAAAAGCTTCTCGCTCGCCATGAGGCCGCGGACGCGCTGATAGGCGTTGTTGTGGCTCGCAAGAGCCGACGAGGAACGCCCTTGCTCGAAATTCTTGGTGAGGAAATCGCGGAGATCGGCCCGTTCCCGATGATCAAGATCGTTAATGTCGCTGGCGCGGCGAATATTCTCCGGCACCATCGATGTGGTGAGTTCCATCGGCGAGAACTTGGCGCCGAGGAAGCCCGGCGTGCCAGGAGCGAAGGTTCGGCCTTCGGTGGCCGTGAAGAATGATACGTAATCGGGCACCTTGCTATCGGCGTGCCCCAACTCGCGGGCCAGGACCGCACCAATGTCGGGATAAGACAACGCAGCCTCGTTGATTCGGCCACGCATCATAATTTTGGCAGCCGAAACGTGGTCCCCGTTCTTTGTATTCAATGAACGGATAATGCAGGTCTTGTTCATCCGCTTGGCCATCTGCGGCATGAGTTCGGAGATCTGCACGCCCGGAACCGCCGTTTGAATGGCGCGAAATGGGCCGCCTGTCGCCGCGCCCGGCTTGGGGTCCCAGGTTTCGAGCTGGCTGGAGCCGCCGGCCAACCAGAGGAGGATGCAGCGTTTCTGATGCTTCTTTAACTCCGCGCTCACGTCCGGAGCCGATAAAGCGGCCTGGACCGCCGTCATGTCGGCGGCAAAGGTGGCGGTGCCGGCAGCAGCCAAACTGGTCAGAAACCCACGCCGCGACAGCGGATGCTCCGGCGAGCCGCACAAAGCCAAACGTCGTTTCGCAGTCATGGTTCATCTCCACAATACGGTGCTACGTCAAATACTCAAAAACACCGCGCTAGTGCGGCCAGGAACTTTTACCGATTGAACCGAAACTCGGCGCTCGTCAACAAGGCCCATACCACTTGCTGAACCGCGGCTACGGGGCGGTCGGCTCGTTTGCGTTGATAGTCGGACAAGGCCGCAATCTCCTGCGATCGCGCCGGTCGTCCGAGAATCGCTCGCACCGCGAGATCCGATCGCTTCTCCAGATCCTTTTCTTCTTTGAGGGCGCCGACGAGACGATCTTTGCCGTCCACCATCGACTCCTTCAAAATGGCGTCGCTGTTGCTGAATAACAGGGCTTCGCTCACACCGATCGAGAAGTCCTCGGCCGGTGGCGAGAAATACTGTGTCAAACCGTTGGCATTCTTTTCGATGGCCTCAATCCGCTTTTCAAGATCGGGACCGTAGCTCGGCAGCGCGTTGGGATCATAGGCAGCCAACCGCAGCGAGACCGCCATTTGCGCGGGCGTGAGCGGTCGAACCTGAGCATAAGCAAAAAGCTTGGCCGGTGGAATCTTCTCTCCGTCCCAACGGCTCGAACGTGAGTAAGCCTGACTCAGGACCAAACCGCGAATCGTTCGTTTTAGATCGTAGCCATGCTCCGCCAGGTCGCGTGCCAACCAATCCAACATCTCCGGATGACTAGGCGCGTTTTCGGAGTGCATTTGATCGAGAGGCGACACCAAGCCTAGACCGTAAAAGCGGTTCCAAAGACGATTGATGATTGCCTTGGAGAAAAATTCTCGCTGCTTGAGGGCTTCCTCGACGAGCCTGTGCGCGAAGACTGAAAGACGGCGGCGTGACCTTGTTGCTTTTCTTGGCCGTTTCGATGCGCTCGATGTCCTTCTTTTTCTCTTCGCCCGTCGGCTCCTTTATGCCGGGCACTTCCATTGGTGTGCCAGTGAGGAAAAGAATTGGCGAGACCTTCTCCTTGCCCTTGTTCGGAATGTATTTGACAACGCCGAAGTCTTTTTCGACGAGTTGCGTTCCCGCTTCGACTGTGCGCGCGAAGAACGACTTCATGCCGTAAAAATGGTCCTGTTTCCAATCGGCGACCAGCGGGTGATCGTGGCATTGGGCGCAGCTAATGTTAACGCCGAAGAAGAGGATGCTGACATCGCTGGTGAGGCGATCCGGCTCCTTGATGCGTGCCGCGAAGGAAGTCACCGGCGCCTTTCTTTTTCGGATCGCTTTCGTCGGCTGTTATCAGGTCGCGGAAAATCTGGTCCCAGGGTCGATTCTCGGCGAACGCGCCCTGCAGGTAAGCCCGAATTGGTCCGCCAGAGTTGCGCTTGCCGTTTTCGCCTTTGCTCGCCAGGAACATCTCAAACTCATTCAGTTGATGGCGGGCAAAAGCCGGCGAGGCGAGCAGCCGTTCGACGAGTTTCACTTTCTTATCGGGAGCGTTGCTGGTTACGTATTCGGCGACTTCAGAGAATGTGGGAATGCGGCCGTTGAGGTCAAGGGTGACGCGACGAATGAAAGTCATGTCGTCGGCTTGAGGCCGCGGGCTTGACGCCGGCGAGTTCCAGGCCTTCGTCGACATAATGATCGATCGCTTGTTCAATTTGGGTATTCGGCGGCAACAAGTCTTGAGCGTGGACGGCCCCGCTCGTCATGAGGACGCCGACCGTCAATCCAACGAAAAAAAGAGGGGTCTTCATATCGGGAAACCTGAAGGTAGGATCGCGCAGGCAGGGAGGTAGGCTACGGACGGAGCAATTCTACTCGGAGGGCGCGTTCGACGCCAACAATAATTTCTGGCGGATTTTTTGTAACCCAATCCGCCTACTTTGGAGCCTTATAACCGGGAGAGGCGTTAAACGCCGTCACGAGGCTGCCGTCTGCGACTTTCCACACCCGCACTTCGCCGTTGAAAGCGCCTGCCGCCACGAGAGCACCATCGGGACTGATCGCTACCGCGTAGATAAAGTCGGTGTGCCCGGTTAGGGTCTTTTGTGTCGCGCCGTTTTCTCGATTCCAAAGCTTCACCGTGCCGTCGGCCGAACAGGTGGCCATCAACGGCAGTTTCGGATGCGCGGCCAGCTTTAGAATCGGTTTGGCATGACCGCCGAGAACGCGAATCTGTCGACCGGGCATATCGCTGACAATGGCCCACGACCGCAGCTGGTTGTCCTCGCCGATTGAATAGCCAGTTTTGCCATCCGGTTTGGCGGCGACGCCGTAGACGCCGTTTTGATGTTCAGGAAAGGTTAGCACCGATTCCTTCGCTGCTAGATCCCACACCTTCGCTGTCTTATCCCGGCTCGCCGTAAGCACAAGTTTGCTGTCAGGAGAAAACTCGACGCCAAACACCCAGTCGGCATGATTCTCAAAACTTTGATCCAGCTTGACCGCCCCAACACCGCCGGAAGTATCCCAAACATTGACAATCCGATCGCAACCGCCCGACGCCAGCTTTTTGCCATCCTGGCTCATGGCAAGACAAAGAATCTCGTCGTCGGACTCGATTAACTTTTTCACCATTACCTTTGGATCATTAACGCCGTCGAGCATGGCGACGCCGTTTTCGACTTTTCCTGGGCTGCCGTTCAGGTCGTAGATTCGCACGTCCCCTTCTTCACCCGGTCGACCGCCGGCAACGGCGAGCTTGCCGTCCGGCAGATAAACAAGCGCCAAAGCGCGGCGTGAGCGAGTCGCGATCCGCTTCTCTAGTTTCGTCGTTTTGATGTCCCAGACGGTCAATTCATGATGGCCGCCGACGACGAGCTTGGTGTTGTCCGGCGAAAACGCGACCGCCGTGATTGTAACCGGATAGCTGTAGACAGCGGGGGGCGCCGGCGGTTTCCAACGGGCGCGCAGCTCGCGCATCAGGTCGGCATCGGGAGCGAGGCCTCCATCGAGCTTCGCACCTTCGCTTATCCAACGTTCCAGAATCTCGATCTTGTCTTTCGGCAACGGGTCGCCGCTTTCCTTGGGCGGCATCCGCGTTTTGTCAGTCGCCTTGAGCGCATCAATTAAATAACTCTCCTCCGGCTTCCCCTCGACGATCGGCTCATCTTTCGTGCCGCCCTTTCGAAGACTGGCATATTTGGTCATATCCAGCTTGCCCTTGGGGTTTTTGGCCCCGTGGCAACCAAAACATGACTCTTTGAGAATCGGGGCCACATCGTTGATGAAACTCACAGGCGCACTCTTACCGCCCTTGTCGTCCGCCCGCGCTTGCATCGGCGCCAAAGTTAGAAGGAGGGCGGTTGCTATGCCAATAAGAGCGCACAGGACGCAAAAACAAAATCGTGATCGCGTAGTCATCAACGAAGGCTCCGCCGGGGTAGGATCGCGAGTTAGCCGAGGCAGGTCAAAAAGCGGGGGGCTGAGGGAGTTCTGGCAGGTATTGATTTAATTATAAGCAAAGAGGTAGGGGCACTGAAAGGACAAAAAGTCGAAATAACGAGATTTGCAACCGGCTCACGCCTCGGATAATCTGGCGGACGAAAGTCGATTTCCACCCATCGATCAACCCGGAGGAGCATCATGCTGAGGAAATTCTGTTACGCCCTGCTGGCCGGCTACCTTGGCCTCGGGGCGAACGCATTTATTCGCGCTGAAGACAAGCCGAGGCTCCGCGACTCCTTTCCCAAACCCGAGAGTAAGGGCGGCTGGGAATCGGTTGTTCCGGTAAATGGCGCGCCGGACGCAAACGCTCGGGCCTCAATGAAGTTTCTCGGAGTGGACCCCGACAAGCTGAAAGAAGCCTGGGACTACAACGCCAAGAGCGAAGGCGCCACCGGTTTAATCGTGATCCACAAGGGCGTGATCATCGGCGAGTGGTACAAGGATTGCGACCGAAATAAGACCTTTAATATCTTCTCAAGTTCGAAGGCTTACACGAGCATGGGCTTTGGCCTACTCCTGGCCGACAGCGAGGCCGGGAAACTGCCCGGCGGCAAAAAGCTAACCCTCGATACCAAGGTTTTTAACGCCGACTGGATGCCGGAGGCGCTGCCCCTGTCTGACCCGCGCAAAGCGGACATCACATTGCGGCAGCTGCTAAATATGGCCTCGGGAATCGGCCCGGACAACCTGCCGACAGCCAGCGAGCCGTTCGAGATAGCACTTGGGAAAACGGAGAAATCCCCCTTCGCCCAGCTCAAAGCCAACCCCGGCGAGAAATTCTTCTACAGCAACGCCGGCGTAGCCAATCTGGTCGTGCTGTTCCACCACATTACCGGAAAAGATCTGTTCCCTGTTTTGAAAGAGCGTGTTCTTGATCCGATCGGCATGGAAAAAGTGTCGTGGACGCAGATAGGCGGCAAAGGGAAGCTCGGTCCATTGAGTCAGGGCTATAGCGGCATCATGACGACGCCGCGCGAACATGCTCGCTTTTGTTATCTCTCGCTGCACAAAGGAAATTGGGCGGGCCAGCAACTTCTTCCCGAATCGTACTTCGATTTCGCCTGGGCCAGCACGAAGACCAATCCGACGTACGGCGGCCAGTGGTGGGTCTACCCGCGCTTCAAAGACGCGCCGAAAGACCTCGTGCAAACGGCTGGCGCTTTCAACAATTCAGGTTATGTCGTACCTAGCCTCGACCTCGTCTTCGTCCGACTGAGCGACCCGAAGAATTTTCCGGAGAAAGATTTCGAGCAGAACCTTGTCAAAAAGGTGATGGCCGCTTTCGCTCCATGACGCCGATAACGAGGCGCTCGCAGCTAGCATCGGCGCGAGCGCTTGCCTTATAATCGCATGGTTCGCCGGCTCAATCAGGAGTCTTTTCATGCAAACGGCTGCGACGGGCTACACCTTGGTTCTCGACCCGAAGGCCTATGAAGGGATTGATTTGATCGAGAGCGATGGGGTGCCCATGGACACATTCTGGCATGGCGACTGCATGAACCTGATGATAAAGGTTGCCAGGCACCACTACCGAGATAAGCCGGACTCTTTCGTCGGCGGCAACAATTTCATCTATTTCAATCCCGATCAAGCGCGAAACCTCGACTATCGCGGCCCCGATTTTTTTCATTAAGGACGGCGTCGATCGGGCGAAACACCGCGAGTATTGGGCCGTCTGGGAAGAGGGCGGCCGGCTTCCGGACGTGATCGTCGAGCAACTCTCGCCGAAGACGGAGCGCGAAGATCGAACGACGAAGTTCCGAATCTATGAAAAGACTCTCAAAACTCCAGAATACTTTCTTTATGACCCAGATACACAGCGACTAGAGGGTTTTCGGCTAAAAAGAGGGCGATATAAGCCAATCGTGGGCAATGAACAGGGTTGGCTCTGGTCGGAACAAATGGAACTTTACCTTGGCACATGGAGTGGCGTCTGGGCATTTACGCACGAGTTGTATCTTTGTTTTTACACAGCTGACGGAACGTTGGTGCCCACCGGAGACGAGGCCGGCCAGCTTATGGCGGAGAAGGCACAGCGTCGAGCCGCCCGAGCGAAAAAGCAAGCCGATAAAGCAGAAGTTGATGCTAAGAAGGAAAAACAACGCGCAGATGAAGCGGCAAAACGAGCCGACGATGAAAAACAACGCGCCGACGCGGCCGAGACCGAACTGAATCGCCTGCGCGAAATGCTGCGCCAGGCGAGCAATAGGAAGAATGGCTCAGGCCATTAATCGAACTACTCCAGTTGCGGGATCTCGTCCGGCGTGAAGCGGTTAAGGCGCAAGAATTCCTTGGCCCAGCGATAATACTGGAGCAATCCGTCGGTCGGCCTGCCGAGCAGGTGATAAGCGATGAAGAGCGCTTCCACCGACGCCAGGCCGTTGTCGGGATCGGTACCGAGCTTGGAGCTGCGCGGATATGCCGTATGAAACCCGGCCAACGAGCGCGGCGGAATATCGGCAAAGTCATGCGTCATAGACTCGGCCCAGCGCCAGCTCCCGTCGAGCAATAATACTCCGGCCTCTGCATCCGACAGCGACAGCGGCGGCCCTTCGGCCGCCAGGCGAACATAGCCGTCCAAATCGGGACGGCGCCACCGGATAGTTCAAAAAGAGCAAGTCAGCTCGGCCGCGCAACGGGTAAACGGAACATTTCCGCGGGTTCTCTCGGGTGCTACGCACGATAACGGTCAGAGGATAATTCATGATTGGCGGCACCGAGTTTTTTCGCGATATTCATGTCTAATCCAAGTATACTCGTCCTTTCGCGTTTCCCACACCGATTCGAGACACCGCCATGACCACTCTCCTTCTCCTTTACGCATTGCTGATTCAGGATTTTCCCGAGCCGTCGAAGCTACCTGTGCATCCTGAACTGCCGGACCCGATGATCTGTCTCGATGGAACAAAAATCACCACAAAGGAAGACTGGGAAAATAAGCGCAAGCCGGAGTTAAAAGCTCTGATTCAGCATTATATGTATGGCCAGATTCCCGCCGCGCCGAAGCAAGTAAAGTCCGAGGTTCTTTATGAAGACAAGCAAGCATTTGGCGGCAAGGCGACGCTCAAGGAAGTAGCGCTCACCGTTGGACCCCCGGAGGCGCGAAAGATTTACGTCTTGGTTGTGGTGCCGAACAAACGGCAAGGGCCGGCGCCCGTGTTTATCGGGCTCAACTTTCATGGCAACCATTCGTTGGTCGACGATCCACATGTCCGCCTTCCCGACGTCTGGGTGCCGAATAGTCCCGGTGCGAAAGACAATCGAGCGATCGCCGCTGGCCGTGGCCGCGAAGCGCAAAATTGGGCCCTCGAACAGTCAATCGATCGGGGCTACGCCGTCGTGGCATTCTACCCCGGCGACATCGATCCCGATCGCCCGGACCAACGCCAAGGCCTACGGCCTTATTGGAAAAGAGGCGGGGAGAAGCCGAGCCCATTCGACACAGCCACCATCGCCGCTTGGGCCTGGGGCGCTCATCGGGTCGTAGATTATGTTCTGACAGACAAGGATTTAGACGCAAACCGTATCGCACTTGTCGGACATTCGCGCTTGGGCAAGGCGACATTGCTCGCCGCGGCGTTCGACGATCGCATTGCCTTGGCGATTCCACACCAGGCCGGCTGTGGCGGCACGGCCCCAAGCCGTGGCAAAGTGGGCGAGTCGGTCAAGCGGATCAACACCAGCTTCCCGCATTGGTTCGACGGCGCCTTCAAAGAGTTCAACGATCAACCCGAGCGCTTGCCGTTTGACCAGAATTGTTTGCTAGGCCTCATGGCCCCACGACCCGTGCTTTTCAGCAATGCGGTCGAGGACACCTGGGCGAATCCTGACGGGCAATTCGAGGTGCTCCAAGCGGCGGAGCCGGTCTATCGCCTTTATAGCGCAGGCGGGTTGGCCTCGAAGGAAAAACCAGGAATCGGCAAGCTAAGTGACGGAACTCTTGGCTACTTTATTCGTCCCGGCGTCCATTCCATGACCAAACTAGATTGGCTAGCGTTCCTCGACTTCGCCGATAAGAACTTGCCGAAAAAGAAGTGAACATACGTGGCTGCGCGAGCCTGACGCGTGCATGCGGAGCATTTTATGGCGCACAAAAATGCATCCGCCGTCACGCTTCAGGCTCGCTCGGTGTTCGAGTTTGTCTGAAGTGCGGCCTCAGGCGGCTGCCGGCGGCGCGACGCTTGGCGCGCTCGCGGGAGCATTCAGCTTGGCCACGAGCAAATCAAGCACATCCCCTACGGCAACAAGTTTTTCCAACTCCTGATGCGTCATGCGAATGTGAAAGCGGCGTTCGACCTGCGAGACGATACTCACCACGTCGACGGAATCGAGGCCAAGGGAATCGCGGAGGCCATCCGAATCCTTGAGATCTGTGTGTTTTTCGCCGGTATCGGCTTCGAGGATCTCGATAAGCGCGCTGCGTATGAAGGCTCGATCGTGCATAGTCACACCTTCCTGGCTTAGGGGAGACATCCTTGTCTATCCAGCCGCGAGCCCAAACCGCATGCGTTGCTTATCCGCATCAGGAACTCGAAAGCGCTGGACAGCCCTAATAAAAACCAGTTTTGGGCGATTTTGGCAAGAGAGGTTCGGCGCGGGATCGATTTGGAAAATAGGCACATTGTGGTCTATCGGATGACTATGACAAAATCGCTCGCTGGCTGTGCCGTCGCTATGTCCAGAGGCTTCTCTGTTTCAATGCCGACGGTAACGGCTTTCCCCTTCGTCCTCTTACTCGCTCGCTCGGGAATGCCGAACCCTCGTTCGATATGACCGCTGCCCGCGAGGATAACCATCCGCTTGAGATGGTGATCCATCTGAAAACGAGCGGCACTGTCGGCCATGAACTCGTCCCAAACCGTCATCACCTGATACGAGCGCTCCTTACGGTCCTCGGAAACTTCAGCGTTGCCGTGCATCTTCGCAAGGCGCTCATACCAGTATTCGCGGTGTACCTTGACCTGAAAATCGATCGCGCCGAGTTGTTTCTTTTCCTCATCGGTAAGCGAGGCATGTCCACCTTTCGAGATCTTTTGTGTCAGCTCCTTGGGTGCATTCAGTGCGGCTATTCCGATCCCATTCGCCTGACAGAAGTGAACGATTGGCCCATAAAGCGACCAGTCATAGCCCCAGCGCTGGCGGTACTCCGTCAGGTTCAGCATCTCTTCTTCGATAATGTGCGCCGGCAATAACGATCGAGAATGCCTTGAAACGGCCTCTGAAACATTTCCATGCCGACGCCCAAGCGCTCATCCCGAGCAAACAATGCCTTGATGATTTGCAGCTGCACCCGATGGTGGAGCTCGCTGTCATGCGTCTCGCCAATGCAGACGATGTCGGCATCCAACAGCCGGTCGGTGAACTCGCCGAACGAAATTTGTTTCTTCTGTCTCGCGTCGTAGACCACTAGTTCGAGCGGCCCGAATAGCTGGTCGTTCAGCTTGTGATAAGTGGCCTCGTCCTTCGCCTCGATCATGGCCACGCGCGCGCCGATGGCCTGTATAGCGACGACCGCGCCGCTGGTCTTTTTCCACGCGGCAGCGTCGCCGTCGAGTTTTTTGAGACCGGGGTTATCGGCGAACTCGAGGCGCACTACGCGCATCGCGGCAACGCTGCGCTGCCGCCGGCGAGGCAAATGCCAAGGTCCAGGTTGCGCCGCCGTCGCGCTCGCGAAAGCGATCGCCCTTCCAGCCGGCCGCCGAAGTCAAGGCCTCGGGCGCTGTCGCCGCGTTGGCCGCGAGCATCGTGACAAGGTGCAATTCGCCACGTATGTTCCCTGGGCCGAGATCGATTGTGGTCACCCCCTCGGGATGGAGGATTGCTGCTGTGGAAGAAGGCGGAAAGCGATACGCCGAATTCACGGCCTCCCAGCCGCCGCGCTCCTTGAGTGCCTTTACGTAACGTGCCCCTTCCGAGTAAAGAAAAGCTCGCTGGATATTCTTGGATTTTTCGAGTGGCGCATCGAGCATCTTGGCGACGGCCGGCTGATCCTTTTTGAGAAGCTCGATCATCGTGAACGTAGCGTCTCCCTCTATCAGCGCCGCCGCGCAAGTTCACTATCGCTGTCAAATTGTGCCTGGTGTAGCTTGGTCAAATTGAAATGCTGATCTTGTAGGGCATGAACCATCTCATGAATCAGCACGCCTTTTTCGTAGTTGTCGGCGAGATCGTCATAGATAAATAGGGTCTTTTCTGTCGGGTTATAAAATCCTTTGAGCGAAGCGTCGGCGTCTTTCGGTCGAGCGATGATCTTCGCTTTGACCGGTTCCTTGAACGCCAGGCCACGGACCGCGGCGATATCCTTTTCCAGCTGACGCAGGGACGCTTCCAGCTTTTGTTGTTGCGCCGTCGGCTCCGCCGCGCGGTAGACCAGGCATTGCAACGAGAGCGTAAGGAGGACCGCTGCAGCTGAAACCGTATAAGTCATGAAGACACCTTGCTGGGCTGCGCCGTTCAGGCGAGCGGGCGTGACGAGAATTCGGGACCATAATTTGGGAGGTATTGCAGCAGTTGCAAGCTAAGACCGGCGGTCTGATCGGCCGGTAGCGTGGCGATTCGTGTCTCGGGAATCAGCCCGCGAGCGGAATCGGTCGGGGCGAAGCCGGCGGATCGCAGTTTGACAGCGGCGGCTTCGAGATCCTTCACTTCAAAGGAAGCCATGCTTATCAAGCCGGCAGACCGTTTGGCAAACGGGCTATCAGCGCCGACAGGCCCCAGGAGTTCGATGATCGCGTCGCCAATCTTGAGCTGGCGAATGACGACCTGCGGCGTCCGAATCTCACCGCAATGCTTGATTCCCAGGACCTCAGCCCAAAATCGTGTCTTCTCCTCCAGGTCGTGCGTTATGACCGCCAGGTGATCAAGGCGGCGAAGGTCGGCGGCGGAGTGGTTGGAAAAGGGCAAAGAGCGCGTAGACGGTCCGACGAGCGAAAGGCGAACTCCTGCGCGATCCGCCTCCGCAACGATCAGGTGGCCGGTCGCTGGATCGGTCTCTATGCGAGCGCCGTTTTTCGTGAGTGCTAACCGAGCTTTCACGAGATCATCGACGCGCAGCGATACTCCAACAAGGCCGGCACTTTCTTTAGTGATCGACTGAAAATCGATACGGAACGGGCTAGCGCCAGATCCAATAAGCGCGTAGCTCTTGCCACTTCCTTCGTTTGACACCGCGACGCCGAGAGCCGCGAACGGTTTGATGGCAAGATCCATGTCTCCGGTATTGAGGGACACGGAATCGATGGAGATATAGTTCATGCTTCCATTGTACTCTTCGGGTCGTCCGTGTAAATGCGCCGGCCTGGAGCCGTTTTGATATAATTTCGATTGACCTGGTTGAGTCCCGAAACTCGCGCAAGGGATCATTTATCCGTGCTGCGTTCCTTGTCTGCAATCCAACGCGGTTGCTTCGAGAGCCGCTACGTTCGGCAAGTAATGGACGCGGCATTTCGCGCGCATTGCCGCTACCATCATGCCCATTTCGACCGTCTCAACACCGCAAGATCCCAAGCGCATACGCTGACGGCATTAGTACATCGAGCGCAGTCCACGCGCTTTGGCCGGGAGCATGATTTTCGCCGCATCCGCACGGCGGAAGACTTTCGCCGTCTCGTGCCGCTGACCACAGCTGCGGAACTATGGCGCGACCGCTGGGAGCCGGCGTTGCCTCATTTGAATGGGGCGACCTGGCCGGGAGCGATCGCGCTGAAAGGCTCGCCGACGGCCCCTTTGCCCTGCACGACGGAACTCCTCGACGCCTCGCGGGCGGCATACCGGACCATGCTGGCGTCGATCGCCGATGCTCGGCCGAGGGGGCGACTGCTTTCGGGTCAAATCATCTTTGTCGGCGACGATCTACCGGTTTGGCAGCGCGGCTTGAACTCATCGGATCGGCTCAACAGCGTTCCCTCGATAGTCAGACCGTATTCTTCATTCAGCAGCGCGGGTGATGACAGTTCCTTGACTCATTTGGCGGAGAAATCGCGGTCACATTCCGCGACGGTAATCACTGGGTCGATCGATCGCATCTTTACGTTGTTCGAGCTTGTCAAGCAGCAATCGGGCCGCGATCGCATCGAAGAAATTTGGCCCAGCTTGACAGCCGTAGTCTATTCGCACACGCGGCCCAACGAGGGCATGAAGGCGATCTTGCAAAGCGAAGTCCCTCGGCGACACGTTGTTGCTCGAATCGGTGTTTCGCCCCGAAGGACCGATCGCGCTCGAGGACCCACGTTGCGGCACGTTGCGACTGCTGCACGATCATGGGATCTTTTTCGAGTTTATCCCTGTAGAACAAGCGGAAACAGCCAGGCCGGACCGTCGCGTGATTGGCGAAATCGAGCCGGGAGTCGATTACGAAATTGCCGTCTCGACCCCCGCCGGTCTCTGGGCCTGTCGCCTCGGCTGCGTCGTCCGCTTCGACCAACTGGATCCGCCTCTCCTTCGTCTGGTCGAAACTCCTCGAAAGCCCACGTCACGCCGCGCCGACGCTGGCGCGATCACGAAACGGGTGTCTCCACCCCATCCACGAAGCGGCGACAGTCCGGTAATGCCGCCAGAAACGATCTTCCATAGCCCTTGGTCAGAACGCGCGGATCGAGAATGACGACGATCCCGGTATCCAGAGATGTCCGTATCAGGCGCCCAAAGCCCTGCTTCAGTTTGATGACCGCTTGCGGCACCTGGTAGTCAAAAAAGGGCTGGCCGCCTTTTGCTTCGATCGCTTCCTGCCGCGCGGCAAGCACCGGCCGATCCGGCACCGCAAACGGCAGGCGCGTGATGATGACGTTGGAAAGCGCCTCCCCAGGCACGTCGACGCCTTGCCAAAAGCTATCCACTCCGAGCAGCACGCCGTTGCCGGCAGCCTGGAAACGCTGGACCATCTGACTGCGCGGTATGCCATCGCTTTGACAAAAGAGCGGGTAGCCCTGACGCTGGCACCACGCCCTCCACTTCTCCGCCCCTTTTTGCATCATCTGATAGCTTGTAAAGAGAACAAAAGCTCGCCCTTTTGTCCGATTAATAAACTCGGGCACTTTAGCGAACACCGCCTCTTCGAAGGCGGCAGGATTCGTCGATGGATCGGGCATCATGCGCGTGAGGTGCAGCTCTGCTTGCCGACGGTAATCGAACGGGCTGCCGAGAATCAGCGTCTCGCACTTATCCAAGCCGAGCCGATTCTGCTGATGCCTAAAGCCATCGCGGCCGCCCGTGCTCAGCGTGGCGCTCGTCATGACAACCGTCGGTACTTTGTCGTAAAGGAGCGCTTGCAGGGCGGGGCCGACGTCTATCGGAGCGCTCGCCAGATCGATACGTCGCTTGCCCGAATGGCTTGAGGATTCGATCCAATAGACCTGCCCGGATAACTCCTGATCGAGCCATTGGCTGACGTTGTCGGCGATAAGCCGGCATCGATTGGAAATGGCTTTGAACTCGATCTGCTGTTCCTCGTCCAGCCGCTCGGCCACACCGTCGATTTCGGACGCGACCTTCTTCATTTCCTCGGAGAGTTCATTGGCCACGATGTCGGCCGTACGCACGCGAATGGAGTCGCTGCCCGCGCACAGCGCGCCGGCCCGGCTGGATCGAGGCTGGCGCATCGCCCAGTCCTCGATCTTGTTGAAAAAGCGCTCCGACGACGTTCGCGCAAACTCGACTTGGCGTTCCGCGCTCTCGGAGCCGAACGACGCGAGCAGGCCGCGGCCACGGCGTGGATCGTGCAATTTATTGAGCAGATAATCGATCGAACCGCGCCCCACCTGAATGCCAAGATGGTCCGCGGCCACATCTTCCAGCGTATGGGCTTCGTCGAAAATCACCACCTGGTAATCGGGCAACAGGCTCGCGCCCTGGCGTCGGAGCGCGAGGTCGCTGAAAAACAGCGAGTGATTCACGATGAGCAGATGGGCGCCGGCCATCTGTTTGCGTGCCTTGTAATAAAAGCACTTGGCATAATCCTGACATTTTCGACCCAAACAATTGCCGCTGTCGCTTTCGACGAGGTCCCACACCGCCGGTAGCGGCTGAAGCTTCAGATCGCTGCGGCTGCCATCGAGCGTGGCGCACGACCACTGGCCAATCTGGTTCAGTTGCTGGATACTGCTTGGTTCGCCCAAAAGAGCCGAGGCCCGTTGTTGGGCTCCGCGCAAACGGCGCAGGCTGAGATAATTGGAGCGGCCCTTTACCAGGGCAGCCGTGAATGGCTCGGGCATCACCGATTGCAGAAAGGGTATATCCTTGTGGACTAACTGCTCTTGCAGGCTGATCGTATGCGTCGAGATGACAACACGGCAATTCTTGTCGGCCAATGCGGCCTGAATTGCCGGAACGAGATAGGCGAAGCTCTTGCCAACTCCGGTCCCGGCCTCCACCATCAGATGGTGCCGATCCGCAATGGCGTCGGCAACGGCGTCGGCCATCTTGAGCTGTTGCGGCCGCGACTCGTAGCGCGTGAGACGCTTGGCAATCGCTCCGCCAGGCCCGAGGATCGAAGAGGTAGACATAGGTTCGGGAATTGAGCAGCGGGGGTCGATCCGGGTATCGCGCAATTGTATACAGTTCGGGTTCTAACGACGCTGCGGACCAGTCCTATTGGGCGATGAGAAAGAAACGAATAGGCAGCGCTAGCCGCATTCGCTACGATGCTAATTCCAACAAATTCGCCGTCGCTTCGAGGACCGTGATCCATGACCTACTGCCTTGGGATCGTAACGCGGCAGGGGCTGGTCATGGCCTCCGACTCCCGAACCAATTCCGGCTACGATCAGGTCAACACCTGCCGCAAGATGCACACGTTCATCAAGGCGGGCGAACGTGCCTTTGTGATCCTGACGAGCGGCGGCCTGTCGCTCACACAGTCGGTTATCACGCTTTTACGGCGCGATTTCGATCAGGGAAAAGGCCTGGCGTGTGCTCCGTCGCTTTACGACGCCGCCCGAATCATCGGCGACCAGGTCCGCCATGTTTCCGAACTCGATCGGGCCGCGCTCGAGAAAGACGAATATCGGTTCAACGTTCATCTCCTGCTGGGCGGGCAAGTGCGCGGCGAAAGCCACAATCTCTATCTTATTTATCCACAGGGCAATCCGCTGGCCGCGACGGAGGAGTCGCCATACCTGCAAATCGGCGAATGCAAATATGGCCGGCCGATTTTGGATCGCGGCATACGTTACGATCGCACCTCGCTCGAAGAGGCAGCCAAATACGCGTTGATTTCCCTTGATTCCACCATGCGCTCCAACGTCACCGTTGGGCCGCCGATTGATATCGCTCTCTATCGTGACGGGGAATTGAACCTCAGCCGTTGCCGCCGCATTCGCGATAACGACCCGCTCCTGCGCGACATACACCTGAAATGGGAGCATTCGTTACGCAAAGCGGTTCACGAGCTTCCCGCCATTTCTTTCGAGGACGAGTCGAATGATGATGGGGCGTACATTTGACATTACTGAAGTTGCTCACCAGCCCCAAGCCCAAGCGCGGTGTCAAGTCCGCAAACCCGTCGCTTGCGCTCCGGGCTGGTGAACCGGTCTCAAGGTATATCAAATCGCAGCAACATGCAGGGTATCGCCCCGTTGAACAGAGGAGTTTCGTCGGCCGTTTCGAGGCCGATCTGTTCCCCCAACATGCGATTGCCGGAGAAGACAAATGCCGACCAACCGGAACAGCGTTCGCTGAAGATTTCGCCCATCATCTGATAGAGCCAGCGTAGCTCTCGCTCCTCGCCGATGCGCTCGCCGTAGGGCGGATTGCAAATGATGACGCCCGGCGGCCCTTCCGGCGGCCGAAAATCGCGAAAGTCACGTTTGCTAAAGCGAAGAAGGTGGCCGATTCCGGCGGCCTTGGCGTTGTCAATCGCGAAAGAGACCGCGTCTCCTCGGATGTCCGATCCCGTGATAGTCGCCGGCAACGCCCGCAATGTTCCCTGACGAGCCTCGTCGCGCAAGCTAGTCCATAGGCCGACATCGTAGTCCATCCAGCCCTGGAAGCCGAAGCGCTTGCGCGTCAAACCGGGCGGACGATGGAGAGCCATCCAAGCGGCTTCAATGGGCAACGTTCCGGATCCGCAAAGGGGATCAACAAAGGGTTGGTCGTGCCGCCAGCCGGATAGCATCACGATCGCCGCAGCCAACGCCTCGTTGATCGGCGCCCGCGTTAGAATGGGCCGATAGCCGCGCTTGTGAAGAGTATTGCCGGAGCTATCGAGACTGAGAGAAGCCTGATCGCGGAATATATGCAGATTCAAAGCGATCATCGGTTGCTCGACGTCGACGCTCGGCCGGCGGCCGCAACGGTCGACGAATTGGTCGCAGATGGCGTCCTTCACACGAAGCGCTGCATACATCGAATGCGTGATTTGCGAGTCACGGACGTTGCAGTCCACCGCGAGGGTGTGATCGGGCGTCATATACTCGGACCAATCGATCGAGCGCACCGCCTCGTATAATTCATCGGGAGTGGTGGTTGTTGTCTCCAGGAGCGAAAGCAGCACGCGAATCGCGGTACGCAACCAAAGATTGGCGCGATAAAGGAGCTTCTTGTCGCCTTCAAAATGGACTCCGCCGCGGCCTTGTTGGACGTTGAGGGCCCCCAGAGCCTCTAGTTCCGTCGCCAGGGCGGGCTCGATGCCGCGGCCACAGGTTGCAAAAAAACGATCCTGATCCACGCTCGCCCCTGTACCGTATTTGAACTCACGAAGGAATGACCATGGTCGATTGCCATATCGATCATTCTAAGGAACTATGTCATGAGCTGGCTTCCCGCCGGACAGACGCTCCGGCAAACCGTTCCTGATTTTGACGAACTGTTGCGCGACCCGGTGCCGTACCTGGCGGAGGGGCCTGTCGTTCTCGGGCCACGGCGTATGTATGGCTTGGCGGCGTTCTTTCTAGTCATCGGCGTCGGCTGCCTAGCTTCGCTTGCGTATACGGGCCAAACCGAGTCGGCGGGTGAGCGAATCGCGCTGGGGATTGGTTTGACGATCGGCGGACTGCTCTGGCTCGGATGGTCCTTGGCATTGGCCGGGCATCAGATGATCCTGGCAACCGACGGCGTCGAGGTCAAGTATCAGGGAAGTACCGTCTGGTGCCCGTGGGCTCTCTTTAATGCCGACGGTGAACCGTTTGTGCCGCCGACGGATAGCCCTCTGGCCGGGCTGCTTCTCCCGGTAAATCCGGACGCGGTGCCTTTCATTGAAGAGCGGCGCCATGAATCCCCGGTGGCGCATGGCGTGCAAGTCAAAACGCGGCAGCTGTCGCTACGCGCGGAACAATGAGGTCGTTTTCCCGGCCCGTTATCAGGTCAACGCGGAGGAGTTGGGCTTCCTTCTGCAGCATTTGGGGCGCCGCCTCGGCGCGCAGCTGCCGCGCGGCGTGCCGCCGCCGGAAGCTCATGGGCAGATTTTTGACGAGCCGTTGGAAGTGGATAGCCGCGGCTGGTTTCGCTGCCGTATCAGCCGCCTTCAATTCCCGCCGATTTGTTGCGTTTGCGAGGAAAAAACGACAGAGACGAGGTCTTTTGTAGCTGAAAGCCGGGCGGAGTTTCTGCTCAATCTCGGCGCACAGCGAGGCCGATCGGTTACGGTGGCCATTCCACTGTGTGATCGATGCCAGGCCGAAGCGCAGCGCGCCCAACTAAGTAGAGCTTCGATGTTCGTCGCAATCGGTGCTGTTTTGACGCCGATTGTGTTTTACCTGGCAATGCGCCAAAACGGGGGGCTCGCGGCTGAGCCTCTCGCGTTTCTGGCGATGGTTACGGCATTTCTCGGTGGGCTGGCTGGGCTCTTGATCGGCTTCTGGTCCGAGAGAGGGCGCCGTGTGCGCTGCGCATGAAATCGCCTGCGGAAGCGATCGCTGAAATATGGTTCAAGAACGCCGATTTTTCACGAAAAACTATTGAAAAGATCCTTGCGGAAGAGCGGGCAAGAAGATAAGCTTTTCGTATCTCCTCTCCCACAGTGCGTTCTCTCTCCATCTGCGATTATCTCAGACGGACCGTTTCTCGCAAAACGACGTTTGCGTAGTTACGCAGGTTTGCGCCTCGGCAACATCGTCCGCCTTTACGCGACCTCGCCGCCAATGAACAAAATCCGTATTCGATGTCCCAAGTGCGTTTCGGCGTCCGTGCAGCCGTCCAAGGTTCGCGGCCTGGAATGGTTGATTCTACCGTTAATGTGGCGACCGTATCGATGTCGCAACTGCAACAAACGGTTTCTCAGGCATTATTGGTCGCGTAAGAGTGAGCTGTCGATTGACTGAACGTTGACCCTATTTTTTCGTCCTGAGAAACTGCACGCCCGGCCCGCCGGTCATCGTGAAGCTCGCAACCTTCGCGTCCGCTCCAATCTCGAAAGCGACGCGCGGATTATTCATCTCTTCGTCTTCGAGCGTAAAGACGTCCAAATGTGAATGGATTAGCGGCCCCGAAAAGTTTGCCCATTCCCAAATCAGCCGGCCCGAGTCCAAGCGAACAATAGCTTTGCCATACGCCGGATGCTCGTATGTTCCGGAGTAGGCAGCCAGCTCAAGTGAAGACTTCGTATCGCGCGGCAATTTGGCTCGGCGCTTGCGCTCGGCTTGTTCCGCTTGCTCCTCCTCACGCTCCAGGGCGGCTCGAATATGGGTATGCCAATTCTTCGGCGGCAAGCCTAAGAGTCGATCCAGGAGTGTGTTGCTCAACGCGAGGTTCATCTGTGTGCCGTCCCGGTTATTCAGGATCGCGATGCCGATCTTCTTCTCGGGAACGAGCGTGAGATGGACCCGGTAGCCGACGATGACGCCGCCGTGAGAAACGAGTTTGACACCGCGATAATCCTGAATGACCCAGGCCAAGCCGTAGCTAATGAGATTGGTGAAACAGTGAATCTCAGCTTCGGCGCCCTGGAGTCGAATTGGGATCTGCGGCGTATGTGTTTCACAAAGCTGCTTCGCCGACACGCGCCGCTTGTCGCCGAGCACGCCCTCGTTTAGCTGAAAACGCAGCCAGTTTGAAAGGTCACGGGCCGAAGCGTGGATCGTTCCGGCGGCATCGGGCGCATTGTGGATATAGAATGGGACCGGTGCAAGTACGCCCTTGGCGTCGAGACGATAGCCGGTTGCTCGATTCGGGCTGGCTTTGGCTTCCGTTCCGGAGCAGACGGCGCTGGACATGCCGAGTGGATCAAAGATCCTTTTCTTGATGAACTGCTCCCACGGCATCCCCGAAGCGGACTCGATGGCCAGCCCAGCGGCCGTGAACATGGTGCTTTGATATTGGAAGGCCGATCGAAACGGCTTGTCGAGCGGCAGGAGCCCGGCTTTTTCAACGGCCTCTTTCGGCGACCACGGCGCACGATACCACAGATACGGATGGCCCGCCAAGCCAGTGCGATGGGTTGCGAGATCACGGATCATGACGTCTCTATCCGCGAGGGGATCGGATAGGTGAAACCAGGGCAGATGCTTGCGCACCGGATCGTCCCAACCGAGCTTCCCTTCATCGACGAGCATCGCCAGGGCCGCCGTCGTGAACCCTTTCGTGCAAGAGGCCAGCGGAAATAGCGTACCGGGAGTTACGCGATCTCCTTTGTCGATTTCGCGCAGGCCGTGGCCCTGCAGGTAGATCACCTCGTCGTCCTTGACGATGACGATCGCGGCGCCGGGAACTTGCCAGGCCCGCATTGCTTCCTCGACGAGGGCGTCAATCGATTTGGCATCGGGCCGCCGCGCCGCGGTCGGGCATCATGCCAACTGCGGCGGCGACAAAAGCGGAAACGATGAGAAGACGCATCTGAAAGGACTCGCGTCGGATCACTTTGACCCGGTGGACAACGGTTTTTCGAGAAACTCACGCAGCCGCTCGCGATAGCGCTCGTAGAGCTTGGTGTGCTTGCTCGTCGGCTCCAAAGGCTTGCCGTCGATCATGAGTGCCAGCACTTGCGTCGACGCTTGCAAGATGTCACCGTTGGTCAGTACGAGATTCGCTCGTTTACCCTTCTCGATGCTTCCGAGTTGATCGGACACACCAAGAATCTGCGCTGGATAGAGCGTCACCGCCTTGAGTGCTTCTTCGGGAGGCAGGCCATAAGACGCCGCCATCGCCGCCTCATATGGCAGATTTCGCGTATTCGAAGCCCCGCCGGAGCGAATGCAGAAGCGCACGCCGGCCTTGTACAGCTTTGCGGCACAGGCGAACGGGGCGTCGTAGGGGTCGTATCCCTCGGATGGCATACTCATGATCGGGCCGACGATCACGGGGATGTCGCGCTTTTTCAGGTCGTCGGCCACTTTCCAGGCGTCGAGAGCGCCGCTCAAAACCATCTTGATCTTGAGGTCCTCCGCAAGCTTCATCGCTTCGACAATCTCAGGCTTTCGATTGGCCTGGATGATGACCGGCTTCAGACCTCTGGCATAAGGAACCAACGCTTCCAGCCGCGGGTTGACCGCATTGTCCGGCGACAGCTTTTTGGCTTCGTCGTAGGTGATGGCCTGGGCAAACAGCTCCCTGAGCCGTTTGAGCTTCTCTTCGCGCTGTTTGCGGGCGAGGGCACGCAGCGCTACGGTCGGAACGTTGGGGTCGTTATTGAACGACGGCGTCGCGGCTGGAAAGTCGATATAGAGACCGAGCGGATCGACGATGGCCATCTCGCCAGGGGTCCAACCCGCGAGATTAATGAGCGCTCCCTGACCGGCGACGACAGGACCCAGGGGCCGCGTGATTACCGTGGTAATACCATTGGCCCGCGTTACCGGTATCAGATCCGAATCGGGGTTGATCCCCGTGCTCGCCTTGAGATCCGGCTGGAAGTCGCCGCCTTCCGCGTAATCCTGCGTCTCCTTCGCGGAACCGACTTCGGTGAGGCCGATAACGGTGCCAGCATCGATCATACCGGGATAGAGATGCTTGCCTCGGCCATCAATGATCGTAGCTCCGGCGTTCTCGATGTCGGCGAGTAAGGTGTCGCGGAGCGTAGATACGGAAAGGATTCGATTGCCCTCAACAACGACGGCTGCGTTGTTTACAACGGGACCACTCACGGGATGAAGAGTGACGTTGATGATCGCGTATTTCCCTTTGGGATTCTTTGCGATCGCCTTGAAGTCCGTCACCGATTTGGCAGGTGGATCTTTCGCCGCAGCGAGAGGTTCCAGCTTTTCAGAACGTTGAAAATAGACTTCGCCTTCGACCAGGGCCATTTCGGACATGGCTATAGCTGTTGAGCGGGTGGCCATCGAAGATCGCCAAATCCGCGTCTTTGCCCACTTCGATGCTGCCGATTCTCTTATCGAGGCCGAGTTGTTTAGCCGGATTGAGCGTGATCGTCCGTAACGCCTCTTCTGGGCTCATGCCTCCGTATTTGACGCATTTGGCGGCCTCCTGATAGAGATGGCGCATCAATTCGTTGCTATCCGACTTCAGGCATACACTCACGCCGGCTTCGGCGAGCAGTGCGGCATTGAACGGAATCGCGTCGAAGGCTTCGAGTTTGTAGGCCCACCAGTCGGCGAAAGGCGAGCAACTGGCACCATGCGCTGCGATCTCCGGGGCGACCTTGTAGCCTTCAAGGACGTGTTGCAACGACTTGACTTTGAAGCCGAAGCGATCGGCGACGTGTAGCAGCATCAAGATTTCATCCGAACGGTAGCAATGGCAATGCATCTTGAGGTCGCCGACAGGACGTCGGCGAGGGCCTCGAGGCGTAGATCGCGTCGCGGCTCGACCGGGTGTTTGCCTTCCTTGACGGCTTTGCGGTAGGTCTCCCAGGTCGCGTGATAGGATTGTGCTTCCGTGAAGGCGCGGACCAGCACCGCTTCGACTCCGAGCCGGGTATTCGGGAATCTACCATCCGTGCGCTTGACGTTTTCGCCCAGAGCGAATTTGACGCCGCGTGGCGCATCGGCCAGGATTAGCTCCCGCGCCGGCAGGCCGTACTTCAATTTGATGACGGCATCCTGGCCGCCGACCACGTTCGCGCTGCCGTGGAGCAGCCGGGCCGTCGTCACGCCACCTGCTAATGAGCGATAGATCTGCACGTCGTCGCCGTCGACCACGTCACGAACGCGCACTTCGGGAACGACGGATAGGGAAAACTCGTTGACCGAGCCCGAGACCGCGAAATGACAATGGGTATCGACAATGCCCGGCATGATGTACATGCCCTTCGCGTCGATGACCTTGTAATTTTCGGGCGCGGTCAGATTGTCGCCGATCTTGGCGATCTTGCCTTTCTCGATGAGGAGGTCGGCGACGCCGGGCGTTTCGTCCTTCTCGCGCGGCCGTCAAAATCGTCGCGCCCTTGATCAAGGCGTTGCCGTTAAGCTTGAGCGTCGGCTTGCGGTCAGCCGCGATCTCAGTCGCCGGATCGGGCTTTTCATCGCTTTTAGCATCCTTATTGTCCGCTGTCTTCTCTTCTGGCTTCTTAGTATCCTTCGTATCGCCGGGCTTTGGCTTCTCGGCTTTTTTGGCGTCGTATTCGAAGCGATTTCCGTCCGCGAAGACATAGCGGACCTGCGTGGCCGCTTCCGTGAACGGGCCATCCATTACCACGAGATGGGCAGCTTTCCCCGGCACGATCGTGCCAAGCTGCTTGTCGACGCCCAGGATCTTCGCGGCGTCGATGGTCAGAGCCGCGAGCGCCGCATCGGCAGGTAGGCCCGCGTCGACGACTTTCTTCAAATTGGTTTTGAACTTCTCCCAAGGCTTCTCACCAGTCATCCCCTGCGAGCTAAAGGCGAAAAGGATCTTGTGGTTGTGAAGAACTGACGCATTTTGCTGCTCTTCCTTTAGAAGCCGTTCACGATCTTCTTTGACGCGATTGGGTAAGGCTTTTTCCGCATCGGCGTCCGGCGTCGCCGCGGCGACTGCCGCGATGCGCCCAGGCCGGCCCGGCATGCCTTCCGTGAATTGCATTCGCAACAGGACGGGAACGTGTTCTTTCTCCAGGCGATCGACGGCTTTCCAGGCATCGCGGCCCCCGGCGAGGATTGGCTTCAGCTTGAACTCGGCCGCGAAGTCGAGCGCTCGATGCACGCCGTCGCGCCCCTCCGCCTCGAACACGACGGGTTGTTTACCGTCGAGTGCCGTTGCCAGGGCGGCAAGTGCGAGGTCAAGTGGCGGCCTCTTCCCGGCTCGGCCGGCGGCTTCGTAGGCGCTCCAAAGCCGGGCATAATGGCCGGCGTCAAGCAGCGTCTGACGGCAATGCGCGACTACGCCCATAAGGGATCGCGGATATTCGTTGCCCGCGGGGATACGAAACGCTACATGCTGGGCGAACGGCGACCGCAGGACCGCGTCTCGCGCCGTGCCACCGCTGAGGCTCACCAGCGCGCTCTGACCGACGATCATGCCGCCGTCGGGAGCAATGAGATGGGCCGTGAAGCCGAGCTTGCGCCATTCATCGGCTTGTTGATCGTCGCTCAGCGCGGTGCCGACGATGAATTCTGGTGTCATACCCTTGCGATTATCCGCTTTCGTCGCGGCCAGGGCGTCGGAAGCCAAATCTTCGGCAGCCGCCGCGCCGCCCTCCGATCGTCGCAGGGCGTTGTCAAAACCCCATGTGCTCAGTGCATCGATAAAGCCGGAGTAGATCGTCAGGCCTGCGCAGTCGATGACGAGCGCATCGGCCGGCACTTTGACGTCTTCACCGACGGCTTCGATTAGACCATCGCGAATAACGACGGTAGCCTTTGCCAAAGTATTACCGGGAGCGGTTACAACTTTCGCGTCACGCAGGGCAAACACGGTTGGCTTCAACGATGACGGGCGTTGAGCCTTGACCGGGACGACAAGCAGAATCGACAACAGGGAGAGAAGGAGCCCAATCGAAGCGTAGCGGCGGAGCATGGTGAATATCCATGAGAACGAATGGAAGAACCTGCCGAAAATGATCGTCGCTTTTCGCTCCGCGAAAAGCCAATGTTTCGTAAAGCAAAAAACGACAATATTATTTCCCCTTGAAATCCGCGGCAAAGGCCTTCGCATTCAGCCCCTCTCCGGTTGCGAATTTCGTCAATTCATTCCAGGTAAGCGTGTCGCCCCGGGGCGAAGACTTTCGTCCGCATGAAATCGCCGACTTTCTTATTGTCGACGTAGATGACCGAGTTAGGATCGGTCGATGGATACAACTCGCGCTGGATCGCATGATGTACCTGCGAAGCGAATAGCTCGCCCATCATGTAATTGTGATAATAAACCGGTGCAGTCACGACGTGGATTTTGCTGGCGTAATCCGGCGCGACCCGCCCCGGCGGATGCTTGACGAGCTGATATTTCTCGACCAGATCCCACCAGAGTTTGCTGAGATCCTGGTCCGGGTTTTCGTACATTCCTTTCTCGAAGCGCAACATGACCTGACACCAGCGCGAGAAGATCAAGAGACGGTAACGCAGGGTCTTGGCTCCAGCGTCGTCAAAGGCTTTTTTATCAGCTACCTTTAGTCCCATCTTCTCCAGAAACGCGGCACGCTTGGTCAGCCGCTCGAACATCATGGCAACGCCTTCGGTCGTCAGGATGTGTGCCTCGGTTCTAAGTACATAGGGCAACGACGCCGGGATATTATTGTTGTTGGAACTATAGACCGAATGCCCGAACTCGTGGAGCATCGTCGAGGCCCAATAGTCGTTGTTCTCGATGTTGCCGAGCACGCGGACATCGCCCTCGCGGTTGATGTCGGTGCAAAAGGCATGAGGGCTTTTGCCTTTCTTTGGCGTGACGTCGCTCGCCGCGATCACGCGATCGATCGGCAGGCCGATGCCCGCATAAAAGGCGCCGCTTAGCTTCAGAAGATCAGCGTTTTTGAAAGGCTGATCTAGATCGGCGTTGAAAACCGCTGGCGTTTCTTGGAAGAACGGATCGTGATAATGCCATGGCATCAATTCATCCGGCTTGATGTTGTACATCTTGCCCAGCCGGGCATCGATGTCGGCCTTGGCATCCATAAACGGCTGACGAGTCAGCTCGTCCAATTCGTCGAAGAGCTTTATTAAGTCTTCGCCGTTTTGCTCATTGAGATAGAGTTGCAAGGCGTGGAAGTTTTTGAAACCCAACTTCGTCGCGGCTTCATTTCGCAGCTTGACAAGCTCCTTGAGATCGGCTTCGAGAACGTTGCCGACCTTTTTGCTCGCTTCCCAAACGATTTTTCGCCGCGCTGGGTCTTTGCTATCCTTTAAGACTTTGCGGACGTCGTTTTCCGTCATTTCCTTGCCATCGACGCTTGCGCGATAATTATTGAACGCCTCCTCGACCGCGTTGGCTTTTTCGACCATCTTCTTGAGCAGCGCGGAATCTACCTGCTTTTCCAGATATTGGAGATAGAGAACATCAATGCAGCGAACAAGAATCGGGTCGTCAATCTGCTTGCGTTGACTTCGTAACGCCGTAAGGTCGGCGAATACTTTTTTGTCCGACAGGACTTCGTCGAGCTTATTTTGAGCGTCTACTTTCTTTTCGAATTCTTCTTTCTTGCCCGAAATGTTGGCATCCCACCATGCCCGGTTCGCGGCCACTTCCAAAGTCTTCACACGAGCCTCGTGCTCGGCAGGAACATTTTGGCCTTTTCGGTAATCTCGGCGCTTGCGAGAGCGGCGATCGGTGTAATGGAAATAAGCACTCCGAGAGCGGTCAACGCGCAAATAAGAAAACGGATTGTTACCATGATGAGGAATCCTTCGCCGAAAAGTCGACCTACTGACTCAGCGCGACAAAATTACTAATTTTGCTCACTAGCCGCGCCCCGCCAGGCCCTATTTCTTCTCATTCACAAAATCGAAAACCTGGAGCTTTTCCACTTCAAAATACTTGCCATGATTTTCGACGAACTTCAAATGATTCGGATGCTTGATATACGTGTCCAACCCCGCCGCGTCGTCGAAGAGAATGACGAGGCCGAGGTCGTAGTCCTTTTTGGCGATGTCCGGCGTTTCTTTCTTCATCGGCTTGCCGGCCCGCAGGCTCTTTACGGTGGGTATCTTCGCGAGGAGTTCTTGGCAATCGGCAATGGTCTTGTCGACCTCGTCCTTGGGCGCGTCTTTCTTCAAAGAGAAAATCACAATATGCACGTAGGGCGATGGGCCTTTTTCGGGCCCTTCGGCACGCGCTGCGTCAGCGAAACCGCAAGTCAAACAAAGGAAGAGGATGATTCGAGCCATTTTCATGCGAAAGACTCCGAAAGACACAACGGAAAAAGCGCGACCAAGTCAAGCTACCAGACGCCCGGGTCCGGGGCAACTAGGTCGCTCTCACGACGCGGCCCGGCTTGAATTGTACAATTGACGTCATGTGGGACCGACTCCGCCTCTGGTGGCCTTGGATAAAGGCAGTTCTCGCTTTGGCCATTTTGGCCGGCGTGGGCTGGTTCTTCGCAAATATCTTACGGAGCGACTCGCTTCGCCGCGAAGGTGATCCGCGTTCGCCGACACAAATTCTTTGGGATCAGGCGCGCGAAGCGCGCACCCAAGGACTGCTGGCGTGCATGGTTCTGTATTTGGTAGGACTGGGCTTTTCCGGCTGGTTCTGGATTCTTTTGATGCGCTGGGCCGGCGCGCGGATTACGCTATTAGCGAGTATACGGGCCTATTATATCTGTCATCTGGGCAAATACGCGCCGCTGGGTAAGGGATGGGCGCTGTTGTTGCGAACGTCTTTGGCGGCGGAGGCTGGGGCAAATCCGGGGACAGCCGCGCTCACCGCGACCTATGAAACGCTCGTCACCATGGCCGGCGGGGCTTTGCTCGCTTGCATCGTTCTTGCCTTGGAACCGACCGCAAATGCGACGAGTCTTTGGCGCAGCTTGGGATTGCTCGCCGTCGCCGGGATCCCGATCTTGCCGGGAGTGTTCAATGGTCTGGTGGAGCGCGTGGCCGCTCGCTTCGGGGCCAAGGGAGTGTTGCCGCGATTTGGCTTTGGAACTTTGCTGACCGGCCTGGCGATGACGGCCTGCGGCTGGGCCTTTTTAGGCGCGAGTCTTTATGCCGTCCTTTACGCGACCGCGCCGCAGGTCGAGGCCTGGGATTACGATGCTCTGGTTGCGCTGTACGGCGGCGTCCGCGGTCGCCTGGGTGGCTGGATACATCGCATCGACCCCCGGCGGCCTGGGCGTGCGTGGAGCTGGTGCTCGAGCGATTTCTTTCGGAGCCGCTTGGTCCGCGAGCGATAGTCGTCGTCCTCATGCTGCGGCTGCTGTGGACGCTGTCGGAGCTGATTTTGGCGGGCCTACTGTATTTCGTTCCCGTACGCCCCGTTGTCGCTGATGCGGCACCCCCGAATGTCGAGCAGGGCGAAACTGTTTCCTAATTCAGCAGATCGACGCGAATGATCTCCATCGTAATCCCCGTTTACAACGAGTGCGAAAGCCTGGAGGCGCTTTACGGCGAGATCGCCGCCGTCGCGGCCGCGGAACAATGGGAATTGGAGGTCCTTTTTGTCGATGATGGCAGCAACGACGGCTCGTGGAACGTCATCCGGGATTTGAGCCACAAGCACCTGGCGGTCCGAGGCATCCGCTTGCGCCGCAATTTCGGCAAGGCCGCCGCGCTGCTCGCCGGCTTTCGGACGGCCCGTGGCGACATTTTTCTGACCCTCGACGCAGACTTGCAAGACGATCCCCGCGAGATTCCACGCTTTTTGGCTGCGCTCGAAGGCACCAACAAGACTGGAGACGGCCCACCATCGTCGCAGCCGATCAAGCCGTTGGATGTCGTCAGCGGTTGGAAAAAGATTAGGTATGACCCGTGGCACAAAGTCCTGCCGAGTCGCATCTTCAACTGGCTCGTGAGCACGCTCACTGGCGTGAGGCTGCACGACCATAACTGCGGCATGAAGTGCTATCGCGCCGCGGTGTTTCGTGAGATTCGGCTCTATGGAGAACTCCATCGGTTCATTCCCGTTTTGGCCGCGGCACGCGGCTTCAAGGTCGGCGAGATTGTCATCAATCATCGGCGGCGCCGCTATGGCCAGTCAAAATACGGCGTGCGACGGTTCTTGAAAGGCTTCCTTGATCTCGGGACCGTTATATTCCTCACCGGCTTCGGGCAACGGCCCCAACACATGCTCGGCGGTCTAGGCCTCGTCAGCTTCATCGCCGGCAACATCGGCATGGTTTACCTGGGAATCACCTGGATCATCAACTGGTTCGTGCCGAATACGTTACCAGCCGTTGCATGAACGGCCGTTGCTGATTTACTCACTCGGAGCGGTCTTGCTCGGCGCCCAAATGATGTCGGTGGGCCTCGTCGCGGAATTGATTACGATGTATCAAGGCCGCGACACCGATGGCTTCAGCATCGCGGAGCAAACGCATCAGAATCTCATTCGACCACGGGACGAGGAGACGCGGCCGCCATGACTGACACGGACCGAACGCGCCGCTCTGTTTACACGATGTTAATCGCGGTCGCTGTCGCGATGGCTGCGGGCCGACTCCTGTGCGTCGTTATGGTCTACGAGCCCGACATCCATCGGCCTGAAAATGCCTCACCTGACGACACTCGTCGCATATGGCCTCGGTCCCGGCCCGAGCCGATGCCGACGTTTAGCTCTAACGATCGCTCACGCTGGGCAACCGTGCGGGCCCTCGTTGACGACGGCACCTTCGTCGTCGGCAAACGCGATCCGCAAACTCTGCTTCTCAGTGCCGCGGCGATTTTCGCCGCAAACGATCCGCTGCAAACGGCTGTGTTACACGAAGCCGGCTTCCGCGCCCGCGTCGCCAGTGATCGAGGGATCGTCTTTGAGGATGGCTGGCAGACGGTGGACAAGGTGCTGCATCCCGCGCGGCTCGAATTCTATTCGACCAAGCCGCCGTTGCTGGCGACGATGGTCGCCGGAGAATACTGGTTGCTGAAAAAGCTGTTTGGTTGGTCGTTTCAGTCAAACCGCTGGGAAGTGGTGCGCGTCATCTTGTTCACCATTAACCTATTGCCGTTTGGCCTTTATCTTTGGCTGATGGCGCACATGATCGACCGCCATGCGGCAACCGATTGGGCACGCTTTTTTTTGGTCGTATCGGCCTGTTTTGCCACATTGGTGACACCGTTTCTAATCACGCTCAACAATCACAGCATCGCCGTGGTCGCGGTTACCCTGGCGTTGTATTCAATGCTGAAGATCCTGGAGCCGCCCGCAAATCTCGGCCGGTTGGTTCCTGTTGGCCGGCCTCGCCACCGGCTTCGCCGTCTGCAATGAACTGCCCGCGGCCGCTTTTGCCCTCGGCTTGTTTCTGTTAATAGTGGTCCGTTTCCCAGCTCGAACCTTTTTCCTTTTTGCACCCGCGCTGCTATTGCCGTTGATCGCTTTGATATTGGTCAACTGGATCGCACTAGGACAATGGCAGCCGGCTTATAGCGAGTTCGGCGGGCCGTGGTACGAATATGAGGGAAGCCATTGGCTTGTGCCCAAAGGGACAGTACGCCATGGCATCGATTGGGCCGGCCGCAATGGCGAGACGAAGACGGTCTATGCGTTTCACTTGCTGATTGGCCATCACGGCGTTTTTTCGCTGACGCCGATCTTCCTTTTGGCATTGGCCGGGCTTTTGCTTCGAGCAGGACGCTACCCGAGCGCATCAATGACCGATGCCCAAGCTCAAGCCCGATTCCCGCCCTTATTTTATCCCTTTTGTCTGATCGTCTCCATGATCATTGTCGGTTTTTATATTTACAAAACGGACAACTATGGCGGCTGGACCAACGGCCCCCGCTGGCTCATCTGGCTGACGCCGCTTTGGCTCTTGGGAGCGATACCAGCCGTCGATTGGCTGGGAAGGCGGAGCTGGGGTCGCTGGCTTTGCTTGTTTCTGCTGGCGCTGTCCGTGATGTCCGCGAATTACTCGCCCTGGAACCCTTGGCGTCATCCGTGGATTTATCGCTTTTTCGAAAGTCAGGGATGGATTCATTACTAAGCTAAGAGGCTGTTTATTAAGTCCCACACGCCGTTTTTCGTGGACAAAGCTACTCTTTTATTTGGCAAGGGTGGAACGGGGCATGCTTGGCAAGCGCTTACGAATCAAGCCGTAAATCTTTTATTTCTATAGACTTGAGACAAATATCACCAAGTTAATAAGCATTAGCCAGACGACCACCCTTGCCAAAGTAGATTTGGCTGGCAAGGGTAGTCCGGCCGAGGGGGTGGGCTTAATAAACACCCTCCAAGAGCCTACCCGAAAAAAGGGTCAGCCATGCACTGTAGAAAAGCTGGTATTTTTGCGAGCCGGGAGCGTAAGCTCCAGGAGAAAATCTGCGCGAGTGTAATGCGCTCTGGACGTTTACGTACCCGGCTCGCCAAGATACCAGCTTTTCTACAAAGCAGGGTTGACTAGGGATTTGTTTGCATCTCGGTCTTTATCGTGTCTATAAGATCAATAATACCAGGACTTTAGTGAGCGTGACCGCGATGCAAACGTGCTGCGTTTTTTGCGTCTCCGTCCTTGCGTCCTTTTGTCCTTGCCGGTGCCAAAGTCCAAAGACACACCTGAGTCGTCTTTGCTGATGGCCGGCGGCGCGTGTCTGCCTAATGTAACGGCAGTGCCGGCAGTTGAGCGACCCTTATTTCCATCTTTTCGTTGATCCGACTCCTTGGATGGCTATAATGCGCTTTGGGCTCTTCTTGTTGCTCATAAGACGTGCGAATCTCGCACCCATATTGGGCACAAGGCACCTTTTCCCAGTCGAGGATCTGCGTGGCAGCCGCGCCGATGATGAATGAGGATCCGCGCCAGAGTCGCCAGGACGAACGTCGTTCTCGACATGGGGATGCTCTTTCCGTCGGTATGGACCTTCCCGGTATCGTCGGCGCCAGCGCGGCGATGGAAGAAGTCTACCGCCTTACGCATCTCGTCGCCCCCACTCAAGAAAGCGTCCTCGTCGTCGGCGAAACGGGCACGGGCAAGGAGCTAGTCGCTCGCGCGGTCCACCTGCTCAGCAATCGGGCTGACGGCAACTACGTCCGCGTCAACTGCGGCGCGCTGGCGGAAAACCTTCTCGAAAGCGAGCTATTCGGCCACGTCAAAGGGGCCTTTACAGGCGCGATCGAGGACAAAAACGGCCGTTTCGACGCGGCCCACGGCGGCACAATCTTTCTCGACGAAATCTCGAGCATGAGCGCCAAGCTCCAGGTCAAGGTGCTGCGCGTCCTCCAGGAGAAGCAATTCGAGCGCGTGGGCGATCACAAGACTGCGCACCGTCGATATTCGTGTCATCGCGGCAAGCAATCAATATCTGGAAGACGAGGTCGAGAACGGCCGATTTCGTGAGGATCTCTATTATCGCCTGAATGTGGTGCCGATCTATCTGCCGCCGCTGCGCGAACGGCGTGAGGATATTCCGTCGCTCGCTCAGTATTTCCTCGAACGCCATTGCGAGCGCAATCGCCGCGAGCTCGACTGCAGTGACGCCAGCCTTCGTCAAGATGCTGCAAGCCCATGATTGGCCCGGAAATGTGCGCGAGCTGGAAAACTACATGGCCCGAGCCGTCGTGCTAGCCAATGGCCGGGTGCTCACGCCCGAGCTGCTCGCAGCTCCTGGCCGGGTCGAACGACGCTGGCGCCCCCTCAAGGCGCGCGGCAGCGGCGACCTGCAGGGCCTTATCCAACAGCTCGTGCGACTCGGCGTGCAATCGTTGCCCGAAGGCAGCCTGAACGACCGTATCGTCGGCGGGGTCGAACGCGAGATGATCGAGCAGGTCCTGACGCAATGTAATCAAGTTCAAGTGACCGCGGCAAAAAAGCTCGGCATCAATCGCAACACGCTGCACAAAAAGGTGAGCGATTACCAGCGCGCCGAGCAGGCGGCGGGCCCAGTCGAACCACCGCCGGCGGAGCCGGAGAGTGAGGAATAGAAATGCACAGCCTTAATTGCCGAAGCGCGGTGCAAGGTTGGCGAAAGGGTAAATATCGCAGATCGATGTACACGCTCCAAAAGATAGAGCTGTCCCTCCTGAAAACATCGTTGGCGCTTTTGCGGTAAAGAGCTGGCCGATTTGCCTGAAGCCCACGTAACCAGAACAGAGCATGTGCTAATCGGAATTCCCAACATTCAGGCAAGGCGATCCGCAATTCGCCTCACCGATCGAACCTTCAGTTGCTCCACTTTCCCTTTGCGATGGTGATCCAGACGGTCTTCGAGCCGTCCTCATTCATTTGCAGCTTGTCCTTGTAGACCCGGACGCGGGCGAACTCCTTGACGCCCTTCAATTGCAATTCGACATAAGTGTTGGTGCTTCGGATACCATCGTATTTGATTGAGGTCTTGCCGTTCTGCTCCAGTACCCAGTTATCGCCTCCGACATTCGAACAGGTGAACTTGATCCGAGGATTATCGGGATCGGTTCCCACCCAAATCGTTTTTTCTCCTGCGACCGCCGTCGATGCGGTTGCGAGGAGAGTGGTCCCGAGCAACATCGAGAATAGTTTCGGATAACTCATAGCTCGATCTCCACAACGCTGAGGTTGATCGGACAAGTGAGCCAGCGCCACACACTTGCCGTTGGATTACCGAAGAAATCGAACCTCACCCGGTTTTTACTCCGCCTTACAGGAAGGCAAGGAATAGGTACTTAGAGACTGTCCCATTAGCCCCCGCCCCCGTACTCGGGGGAGAGGGGGCAAAGTCTGCGAAAACTTAACCCCCTCATCCCAACCCCTCTCCCCCGAGTACGGGGGCGGGGGCGCTTGCGGGACAGCCTCTTATTCACGAATATCACCGCGCCAACAACAATGACCACCATAGCGATATCGATCACGATAGCCACTCGAGTCGGTGGCGGCGCCGCAACAGGCTCGCCTACCATCTTCGTAATTGAGACGGTGCTTCTCCGATATTGTTCCGCGTTAACGAGGAGGGCGGCCGGAGCCACATCGTCTGGCGGCTTGCTATTCGACTCAGCAGCGAATAATCTGACCCCGCAACAAACTTTCTGTGAATCCGGCCTGGCTCACCCCTCCTGCTCGGAGTAATGCCGATCCGCTCGCAGATCCACGCGGCAAATTAGAGCAGCCGACAATCAGCTTGTTGATTGTGTGGGGACATCTATGAGTGTCTTGCTGAGCTTGTCCGCTCTCGCTATCCGCGAGGTAGTCGACGGCGCTTGCGGATACGTTGGCATCTCGGATAACAGCGAAGACGTCTTTAATTTCTTGACGGAGCGGTTCACGGACCACAGCCAGAAGCTCAGCAAGGCCCTGCACAGCTCCAATGAAAAAGCCTGGAATGCACTTGAGATCGCTCTGGCAGGGGATTCGCTCTGGGATCGCTGCAAGGTCTTGATCGCGCGGGGTGAGGACAAAGCATTCGCGCAGCAGGTGCGAGCCTTTCTTGATGCGGCCCCAATGCGCGACCTGGCCGGCAAGACCGTCTTTCGACAGAAATGCCGGGCAGAACTTCGCTCTGCGCGGAAAACGGGGGTTCTCACCAAGGGCGGCTTGGATCACCAGCTATTGGCGCGGCGTGCTTGCGGTTTGGCCCGATTTGGGGACCCCGTTGGCCTGGTGGAGGCCGAATGGCAGATGCTCCTCGTCATCGCCAGCGAAATGAAGCAGGCGGGGTACGCAAACCTCGCTGGCCTTCTGTCCCAGCGGTCCACACAAGGGATGCCTATCCTGGTAATTGCCGTTCGCTACTTCTTCCGCCGAGCCGTTGAAGACGATCAGCAGCTCTTCCAGGGTTTAGCGTTCGCGAAGCTCGAAGCACTCGGTGACGCCCAAGAAAAAGGCTTTGCCGCTCTCTCGGACGCCTTAGCCCAACAGGGCCAACGGCTGGAAGAAATGCTCGGAGACATAAAGGCCGTCGTAGTCGAAACGCACAGCGCCGTTCTGGACCTTCAAGGGCAGGTGACGGGGCTCAGCGAAGAAACGCGGCAGATGTTTCAAGTGGTTATGCAACAGCTGGAGCAGCGCCAGCTCGAGCGCCGCGAGCTACGGCCAAGCGACAGCCTATCGATCCGGGGCGACACCGAACGCAAACTGGTGAAGCAGCTCGTCAGCCGCTATCGGGCGCTGCCGGAAGAGCAGCGGGCAAAGACGCCGGCTCTCCTCAACGCTATCGGCAAGTTGGAGGTGGTCGCCGGCGACTTCGATGCGGCCCAGAAGGATTTCCAGCAGGTCGCAACCCTGGTTAGCGACACCTCTGCGAAGGCCGAAGCCCATTTTAACGCCTATCAGGCCGCACTCGAACGGCGGGACGACGCGACAGCGCTGACGGAACTAATCTCTGCCGTCAAACTGGAAGCCAAGCGTTTCGCTCCCTTCCCAATCGGCAAGTACCATCCCCAGCGCATTCTTGGGGCCGGAGGTTTCGGCGTGGCTTTCTTATGTCGCCACAAGGAATTGAAGGCGGATGTTGTGGTCAAGACCCTGGCCAATGAGGACCTTGGACGGGACGTTGATGAGGTCCTGAACGAAGCACGGGTGTTGTATCAACTGGACCACCCTTCGATTATCCGTCTCCTCGACTGCGGCTACACGATCTCGGCAGAGAAAGTGCGCCCTTACTTTGTCATGAATTACTTCAAAGGCGTGACGCTCGAGCAATACGTGCAAAAGCATGGACCGCTAGCACCGCGGGACCTCATTGCCGTGGCCTCCCAGGTCGCCAAGGGATTACAGGCCGCCCACGGTAAAGGGATCTTGCACCGGGACGTGAAGCCGGCGAACATCTTGGTGCTCGAAGACGAAACCGGCTGGAAGGTGAAGATCATCGATTTCGGCCTTGCGCTCAAGCAAGAACGGATTGCCAGCGCTGCCAGCACGAACAGGCAAAGTAAAACCATCATGGGCAGCAGCATCGCCGGCACCCTGGATTACGCCGCTCCCGAACAGATGGGCCGGCGGAGCGAGCCTGTTGCCGCCTATTCGGACATCTACGGGTTTGGAAGAACGTGCAGCTTCGCTCTTTTCCAAACCACGCAGCCTCTCTTCAAGCACTGGCAAAGCGTCCCGCTTCCTCTAGCTCAATTGCTGGAAAATTGCCTTGAAGAGGATCCTAAAAAACGGCCGCCAACGTTCGGCGCGGTGCTGAAATCTCTCGACGGCTCAAATGAAACCAATCCAGAACCGACCGAAGTAACGAAATCAGCAGCATCCGCCACGGCTTATACGATTGCGGTGACGGCTGTGACATGCGCGGCATATTTCGTCGCGATCATCGGCTGCATCATAGTCATGTTTGGCCGCGGTAGTAGACAAGACGAAAATCTGATGGTGGTAGCGTTCTGCTTTGCGTGCCTAGGTTGGCTCGTCGCGTTCCTGACGTCTCTACTCGGTATTCATCGAATGTGGAGCGCCGTCGCTCGATCGGAAGAAGATCCCACACCTGAGGCAGCGGTTGGCCTGCTTGTTGTGCCTTTTTTCAACCTATACTGGATGTTTCGCGCGGTCCCAGGCCTTTCCGCGGCGCTTGAGCGAGAATTGCGCAAGCGCGACCCGTCACGCCGTCATTCGACGGGATGGTTTGAAGGCCTGGCCGCCTGCACCCTTTTCTGTATTCCCTGTTTGAACCTCGCTTCACCCATCGCTTTTGTGGTGTGGCTCAACATGGCGAATAACGCGACGAATCGGCTGATTAAGTTGCCAAAGGAAAGGGAAGGCCGTTGAATCGCGCAAGCAACGTACCAAGCCAGTTAATTTAGATGGGTTCCAAATGGCCGATGAGCGATTTTGCTAACTTTTTGCAGCGACAGCACTTATGGGATTGTATGGCACGCAAGCACACACAGGACTTCCTGCGTACTGTCCACCGGAATCCGTTTGGAAACGGTCAAACTGAGCCAAAGGCGTGATTTTCAACGATCAAAATGGCCTAGCGTCGATGGGCGAGAAGTTTTATAGAAGACCTGTTCCAAATGTTCGCCCGACAGACGCGAAGGATGCCGCACCGCACCACGTCGAGACTTCCGCCGGCTTCGCAACGATCAAACAAGAATAGCTCAAGACGGGTGCATATATGCCGATTGCACGTTCCGCCAAGGTACATCCCACCGCGATCATCGATTCGGAAACCGATATCGGCGAAGACGTCCAGATCGGTCCCAACGTCGTCATCGAAGGGCCGGTAACGATCGGCGCCGGCTGCGTCATCAAGACCGGCGCGCACCTGATCGGACCGCTGACGATGGGCTGCGACAATCAGGTTTTTAGCTTCGCCGTTTTGGGCGATGCGCCGCAGCATCTTAAATACGGCGGCGAAGCGACCCGCGTCGAGATCGGCGATCGCAACATCTTTCGTGAATACACGACCATTCATCGCGGCACGACCGCGACCTGGGTAACGCGGATCGGCAGCGGCAACTTCCTCATGGCCAATGCCCATGTTGCGCACGATTGCGTCATCGGCAACAACTGCATTTTGGCAAACGGCGCCACGATGGGCGGCCATTGCGTTCTCGAAGACAACGTCTTCCTCTCGGGCCACAGCGCGACCCACCAGTTCGTGCGCGTTGGCCGGCTCGCGCTCTTGAGCGGCCTGTCCGGTTCGACGAAAGATATTCCACCTTTCATCATCCAACAACGCATCAATTGCGTCGTCGGCGTCAACGTCGTCGGCATGCGTCGAGCAGGCATTCCTTCCACTCGGATCGACGCGGTCCGCCGAGCCTTTCACATCATCTATCGCAGCGGCCAGGTGTTGCCGAGCGCGTTGGAGCAGGTCGAGAAAGAAGTTGGTACAAGCCCCGAAGTGGCGGAGATGCTGGCGTTCATCCGGGCCTCGACACGCGGGATCATCCTGCGCATCGATCGTGACGCGGCGTAGCGGTCTTCAACGGCCTCAGCGCAGGAGTTTGAAAAATTCGTTGCGCGTTGATGACACAACCCCTGAACGAATTTCTGCCCCGCGCTCTGCACGAATGACATGCAATAAAATGACCTAAGCGGCGTAAAGAAAACAGGTTGTGTTCCATGTGACAGACCGCAAGGATTCTTTCCGGGCGGATTCGTTGCGCGGCTTAACACGAAGTGCGCGTGCAAAAGCCTCAACTTTATACCTGTGGATACTTTTCGCCTCATTTCGTCAATTCAAACACAAACTCATTCTTGCCCGCCGAAACCGTCGCCTTCAGGGGCGTGGTGTCGACTTTGTTGTATTTCTCCGGTATCACGTTCGCGCTTGGCTTGGCGGAACCGTCATACAAAGCGCTCCAGGGGCCGACGGTCACGCTATACTCTCCAGCCGGCGCGCCGTCACCTTTCATGTAAGTGCTGAGCGAAAAGCTCCCGTCCGGTCCGACTATGGCATCGCCGGCTTGAATGACTCGCTTCGAATCCGGGACATGGTAATAAAAGGTTATCTGTGACCCGCAGGCGGGTGTGCCTTCAAAGTAAACGGTCCCTTTCGTGGGATAGGTAACTTTGCGATCCAGTTCGCGGACGCCGGGCTCGTCGGTGATGGCAGGCGTCATGTCTTCGGGATAGATGCCGTCGAGCATGATGTTCGCCAACACCGGGCCGCCTTTCTTCATGGTCACCCATGTGAAATGATCGAATTCCCCGTATTCGATGCCGCGCATCTTGCTCGCGCCGCCGGTCGTGGCCAGCTGATAGTAGTTTTGTCCTTGGCGGACGAACTTTTGATAGCGATGGACATGCCCGGCGAAGACGGTGTAAGGCCGACCATTCAATTCCTTTTCCACGTCGAGCCAGCCATTCTTCTCGATGTTGCCCATCGTCCATAGTGGCTTGTGAAGTGATACGATCGTCCAGCGCACGTCTTTGTTTTGCTCCAGCGTGGCCTTGGCATAGGCGATCTGTTCCGGACTGATAAAGCCGAGTGGGTCCTCGGAGCACAGGATCAGGAACAACACCTTGCGATAGACGAAGTGATAATAGCGGCGGCCAAACTTCTCCTTCCAGACTTTGTTCTCATAAAGATTTGTGAGATCGTGATTACCGCCGACGTAAAAGAACGGCATTTTTAGCTTGGCGACGAACCCCTGGAACTCTTTCCATTCGTTATCGATTCGCTGTGGATCGTCGGTGTAGCCTTCGATCAAATCGCCGACGCTGAGGACGAACTCCGGCTGGAGGAGATTTAACTTCTCGATCGCTTGCGAGAATATCCGCGCCGATGGCCTCCGGTGCGATCGCTGACGATCGCGAAGCGGAACTCGTCCGGATTGTTATTCAGCGGCAGATTGGTCCAGGGATTGCGGTTCTCAACCTGGATTTGTAGATCGCCCTCAACTCCCGTTGGCGGTCCGCTTTTCGTGTCCGTCTGCGAACGCGACAAAGTGGCGGCCACGACGACGAATAGCCCGGTCGCCAGAAGGATCAGAATTCGTTTCATGCCACGGCTCCTGACAAAGGAAATCAGGTAATTCCGATACTTTAATCAACCAACCGTAAGAAGGCTCATGGAGAATTGAAGTAGATTTGCTTTCTTTGACGCCGGTAGGCGGCATAACCTGACCCAAGCCGACACGAGGTTCCCAGACAGCCGTGGCCGGGGTCGGTACTCCGACCCCGGTTATCTGAGAGCGTTAGAGCCAAACCGAGAGCCGTGGCCGGGGTCGGTACTCCGACCCCGGTTATCTGAAAGCGTTAGAGCCAAACCGAGAGCCGTGGCCGGGGTCGGTACTCCGACCCCGGTTATCTGAAAGCGTTAGAGCCAAACCGAGAGCCGTGGCCGGGGTCGGTACTCCGACCCCGGTGTGGCCCGACCGGCTCCAGATAACCGGGGTCGGAGTACCGACCCCGGCCACATCTTCACGGCCTGCGATTTGTTGAACGAACTTCTGATTCAGATCCCTAGAATGTTCACGAGACACCTTTCGCGGAACGTGATCGCGGGAGCTGCTCCCTCGGTGTTCAGGAGGTCCAAAGAATGCGAAGTCTGATAGCCGTGGCCGGCGTTTTTCTAGCCCTGGTCGCACCGGAAGCGAGCGATGCCACGCGGACGGAGTCTTTGCTCAAGACAATCAAAGCGGTCGGACGTGAAGGAGCAGGGAACGATGCGTCGGCCCATGCATGGAAGGAGTTGGTCGCCCAAGGCCCTGACGCGCTCATTGATGTTCTTACCGCGATGCGTGATAAAGAGGCCATTTCCGACAATTGGCTACGGCCCGCCGTCGACGCCATTCTCGAAAAGTCCCCAGCTGTGTCAAAGGGCCTGAGCGCGAAGCTCGAAACCTTTGTCCGCGACAAAACGCATGCTGGGTCGGCACGCCGCATCGCCTATGAGATATTGGTTAAAGCAGATCCGAAAACTCCGTCGCGATTGCTTCCGGAGATGCTTCTCGACCCATGTCCCGATCTGCGTCGTGACGCCGTTGCTCAGGCGTTGCTCGACGCCAGGCGCTCGGCAATCGGCGACGAGACGCTCTGGCAATGCTGACCTCCACGCTGACTATGACTACAACCGGCACCCAGTTTCTGCAGTCAGCCGATAAACCCGCCGTGTTGGCTGCCTACCGCAAGGCGCTAAAAGGGGCGATCGATCAGGATCAAGTCGACGAAATCGCCGAGGCTCTCAAGCCTCTTGGCGTCGAGGTCGACCTGTTGGCTCACTTCGGGTTGGTCCGGCATTGGCATCTTGTCAACGCTTTCGACAACGCCGGCGGCGCTGGCTTCAAAACCGACTTTCCGCCTGAAAAAGGTGTCGATCTCAAAGCGGTTTACAAGGGCAAGGACGGCACCGAAGGACGCTGGACCGTTTATGAATGCAAAGATCCGCACGGCGTCATTGATCTCAACAAGGTCCTTGGCAAGAAGAAATCCATCGTCGGTTACGCCTACGCCATTGTTGATTCGCCGGAAGCCAGGCCTGTCGAGATTCGCGCCGGCACGCCGAACTCGGTCAAAATCTTTCTGAACGGCCAAGAGCTTTTTGGCCGCGACGAATATCACCACGGTATGCAGATGGATCAACACACCGGAACCGGCAACTTGAAAAAAGGCCGAAACGAGATCCTCATTAAGCTTTGTCAAAACGACCAAAAGGAACCCTGGGCGCAGGCCTGGACGTTTCAGGTTCGACTTTGCGACGCGACCGGCGTAGCGGTTCCCTTCACCCAGCCAAAGGAGTGAGTGCAATGATAAAGCAACTAATGCGCTTGGCGCTTTTAGCACTGATCATGTTTTCTGGAGCGTCGATAGCCTCTGCCGGCGATTGGACCGGTTTTCGAGGCACCGGCGGAACGGCGACCTCGCAAGAATCGAGCCTACCGATCCAATGGGCCGCTGACGAAAACGTCCGTTGGAAAGCTGAGCTTCCCGGGCGTGGGCTGTCCAACCCCGTGATTGCCGAGGGCAAAATCTATGTGACCGCCAGCTCCGGCAACAAGGATCGTCGGCTACATGTCCTCTGCTTCGACGAGAAGACGGGCAAGAAGCTCTGGGAGCGGCAATTCGAAGCGACCGGCAGCACGGCTTGCCACCCCAAATCCTGCATGGCCGCGCCCACGCCCGTTACCGATGGCAAGTATGTCTATGCCCTCTTCGCCACGGGCGACATCGCCGCTCTCAACGTCAAGGGCGAACTGTTGTGGTATCGCTCCCTCGTCTCGGATTACCCGACGATTACCAATCAAGTGGGCATGGCGGCTTCGCCCGTCTTGGCGGATGGCGCGCTTATCGTTCCCATGGAAAATGCGGGCGACTCGTTCGTGGCTGGGCTCGATTTGAAAACAGGCAAAAACCTTTGGAAGCTCGAACGAGATCGTGACATCAATTGGACCACGCCCCTGGTTATGGGCAAGGGCGACAAGGCCACCGTGGTGTTCCAGGGAGCCAAGGGAGTGACCGCCTTAGACCCGCTTTCCGGCAAGTCGCGCTGGAACGTCGAGATGGATAAGAGTTCCACAATTCCCTCGCCCATTGCGGGCGGTGACATGATCTTCGCCCCGGGAACCGAGTTGTTGGCCCTCAAACCTGGTCCGGACGACACGACGCCACAAGTCGTTTGGCGGTCCAACAGGCTGACATCTTCGTTCGCGTCGCCGGTTTACTATAAGGGTCGAATCTATGGCCTGACCAACACCGGTATCAACTGCGTCGATGCCGCCGACGGCAAGTTTATTTGGCAACAACGCGTCGCCGGCCCGTTCTCCGCTTCGCCCATCGTGGCGGACGGCAAGATGTATGTCACAAACGAAGACGGCGATGTGACAGTTATAGAATTGGCCGACAAGCCCAAGGTCCTCGCGGTCAACCGCGTCGACGATACCTTGCTGGCGACGCCGGCAATAGCCAACGGTGCCATCTTTCTGCGATCCGATAAGTATCTTTATTGCATTGGATCGAAGAAATAAACGGGCCTTGTGGCGAACTTGTGCGTTCATGCGGTGTCTGTCAAGTATCAGAATGAGAGGGTCGAATCGGGGCGTTAAAATCGGAACTGCTTCCGGCAATTAATTCCCCATCACCCGCGAACCACCTACTTGACGTCGGTCTTAACCGACACCATGATTAAAGAGGAAGGGTATGGCCGATCTCACCGGGAGATCGGCTCCCGATCGGAGCGATGCTCCCCTGGCTTTTCTTCTCAGCGATTGGGACTGGTTCTATCCGGTCCGGAGGTGACCTACGGCGAAGGCGACGACGAATCTATTCACGTCTCCCATTTCGAGCGTGGCCGACTTCCGACCTGGAGCAGTGAACCGGAAGGAGGTCCATTGATCGTCGCAACCAAGCAAGCGCCCGTACTACTCATCAGCGGTGCTCTCGAACGTGCCTGTCTGTGTGCCCGCGTCGCCGCGGACAACAAGGGCAAAGATGTCGTGGTTCTCGACATGCGCAAGGTCACGCCACTGTTCGATTTCTTCGTTCTCAGCACCGGCGCCAGTCGCCGCCAAATCCACACCATTAGCGAAGAGACCGACGCAGCCCTCAACGGCCAAGGCGACCGCCGCGTCGGCATCGAAGGCTATGAATCGAGCAAATGGGTGGTTCAGGATTACGGCGACGTGATGGTTCACGTCTTCGATCCCGCTACACGCGACTATTTCCAAATTGAAGAACTCTACGCGGACGCTCCCCGAGTCGATTGGGAACGCTACGCATAAGACGATAACCTTCGAACGCGCCGTTTAGGCGCAATACCTTACCGCGAAGGACTCTCCGAAAAACTGCGACTCCCTTCCCAGGGTGCGCTTCGCGACCCTGGGCTTCGATATAGAACGCTTTCAGCGTTCTAAGACCAGAGTGCGAACCCGTCTTAGAACGCCGACGGCGTTCCATATCAGAGCCCAGGGTCGCGAAACGCACCCTGGGAAGGGGGACGCAGTTTTTCGGAGAGCCCTTCGCCGTACGGTATTGCGGCTAAACACCCGAGGCCTTTCATGAATCTGCTGCGACAGACTGCAAACCAAGCTCCACGATGCACTCACAGGCTTGGTCCCCGACCCCGCTCCCTATTCGATCATGCTCAAGCCCGTGCAGGATGCGGCGCTTCGGAGACTACCAGGCGAATTGCGCGATGGCGCTGTCGAAGGTGATGGGCAAGCCGCCATTGGAGGTCGCCCAGCTGATCGCGGACAAACTCGCCAATGATCCCTGGCTCGAAAAACCAGAGGTAGCCAAACCTGGCTTTGTCAATCTTCGCCTCAAATCCGAATGGCTGGCACAAGCCGTTCAGACGATGGCCAGCGATGACCGCCTCGGCGTCGAGCCAATGCAGCCCGCGAAAACCTACGTCATCGACTTCAGCTCGCCCAATGTCGCCAAGCCGATGCACGTCGGCCATCTGCGCTCGACGATCATCGGCGATGCGCTGACGCGCCTACTACGGTTTCTCGGCCACACCGTTATTACCGATAACCACCTCGGCGATTGGGGTGCCCAGTTCGGCATCCTTCTCTATGGCTACAAAAACCATCTCGATAAGGCGTCTTACGACGCCGACCCTGTGCGCGAATTGGCTCGGCTCTATATCTTCGTGCGCAGTCTTTTCAAGAAAAAGACCGACGATGATGACGAAGCCATTGCGGCAGCCGATCCGGTAGCCGACGCCTGTAGAAAGGAGACGGCGAAGCTTCACTCTGGCGATCCGGAGAATGTACGCCTTTGGCAGCAATTTATGCCGCATTGCCAGGAGATGCTCGATCAGGTCTATCGACGCCTCGATGTGAAATTCGACTATACCCACGGCGAGAGCTTCTATAACCCAATGCTGCCGGGCGTAGTTCAAAGTCTTGAACTCAACGGTCTAGCAGTCGAGAGCAATGGCGCGATCATCATTCCTCTCGGCGAAAATGAATCTCCCGCGTTGATTCGAAAGAGTGACGGAGCTTACACTTACACGACGACCGATCTTGCCACGATCAAGTATCGCAACGAAACCTGGAAGCCCGACGAGGTTTTGTACGTCGTCGACTTTCGCCAACAGCTGCACTTCAAGAATCTCTTCGAGACGGCCCAGCGTTGGGGCTATTCACGACGCCGCTCGTTCACATCTCGTTTGGTGCCGTGCTAGGCAAAGACCGCAAGCCGTTGCGTACGCGTGACGGTGGCGTGCCTGAACTCAATGACCTCCTCGACGAGGCGATTCGTCACGCTAGCCGGGTTTACGAGGCATCGATGGCGGAAGTCAAGGAAGGTGATGCAACTTCTTCACCGGGCGTTGCGGAACGCGCAGCCATCTTTGAAGCGGTGGGCTACGGAGCGGTAAATATGCCGACCTGTCGCAGAATCGCACGAGCGACTATATCTTCGACCTCGACAAGATGATGGCCACCGACGGCAACACGGCGACCTACATGCAGTATGCGTATGCGCGCAATCGCAGCATCTTTCGCAAGGGGGACGTCGATATCGCCGCTCTTCGTGCCAAGTCGCACGCTGCCGACGCTGAAGGCTCCGGAAGAGCGCAACCTCGCCCTGCAACTGGTGCGCTTCAACGATGCACTACTGTCGGCGGCAGCGGATTATCGACCGAGTCAGATTACGAGCTACCTATGGGATCTCTGTAAGGCCTATTCCGGCTTCTTTCAGAATTGCCCAGTGCTCAAGGCCGAGACGCCGGACCTGCGGCAGAGCCGTCTGCTGCTGTGCGACGTGACCGCGCGTGTCATCCAAAAAGCCCTCGATCTTCTAGGCATCCGCACGCTCGAACGGATGTAACCGATGGAAAGCCTACCCCAACGCCCGCGTTCCCCATCCTCGCCTGGCTCGGCCGTCGCTTACACGGCTGGCGGCTGCGGCATCAACTGCCGATCAATTTCGTTTTGCATTTGATCGGCATTCCAATGGCTGTCGTCGGCGTCGCCCTGTTGTTTTTTTCGTGGCCGTGGGGCTTGGCAGCGATCGTCGTCGGCTATTTGTTGCAATGGATCGGCCATTGCTTCGAAGGCAACGACCTTGGCGAATGGGCGGCCATCAAACGATTGTTTGGCTTTCCTTATGTTGGCATTGCCCCTCGCTGGAACCCGCGAGACCCCGACGTTCTCTAAACTGCCGCCCCAGAAGCTCCCCTCTCCCCCGTACTCGGGGGAGAGGGGGCAAAGTCTGCGAAAACTTGCCCCCTCTCCCCAACCCCTCTCCCCCGAGTACGGGGGAGAGAAGCTCATGGGACAGTCTCTAAATTCCCATGTCCGCATTGCCCGGCCAGACGCCCCCGTTTCTCCACTTTCCACAGCCGGCCGGGTTCCAAATCTCGCGCCTTTGCCTGTCTTCTCGTCACTCTCGGACTCATCGCCATAACCGTTAAAACTTTACTGGACGTTAGAGCCGGAATAGTCGATAGAACCCTTATCAGCCGGATTCTACGTACATCGAGCGTCGGCGGGGTATCGGGAACGGGAGTGCCCTCCGACCCAGGCGGATGAACGCCTGCGGGTCAGCCGGGCCGGAGTGGCTAGTTCCAACGGGGTGATGACTATGCGCTGGAAGACATGGTGCGCGGGACTCGCGTTGCTCCTCACGACCGTCGCGGGTTGCAAACAGCAATGCTTCATGACGCTTGACGACCATAAGCGTTACATGGAGATGGTGGCCGCCCACGAAGACCTCGAAACCACGCCGTTTACCGGTAATACCCCGATCATCGACATTGTCAGCAAAACACCGCCCACGGTCGTCGATCCAGAACGAAACGCTCGCTACATGTCCCTGGCCGAGTGCATTGCCATCGGCTTGGAGCAGGGTAACGTCGGCACCCAGAATTTCAGCGTGAATACCGCCGTGGGTAGCTCCGGCAGCTCAATCGGCGGCGGTTTCCCGGGCTCTGGTAATGTGATCGAAAATCCGGTCACCTTCCTTGGCGCCGGGGAGCGACTCACCAGCGACAATATTCGCGTCTTGCAACTTGACCCGGCAATCCAGGCTGCCACGATCACGCAATCCTTGTCGCGTTTCGATGCGAACTTGGTAACAAGCGCCAATTGGCAAACGATCAATCGCCCGGTTGGTACGGCTCAGGACACGCTCACGAGCGGCGGCGTGCCATTTATCGAAACCTCGGCCGCCCAGCTTTCCGCCGCCCTGGTCAAGCCGTTGGCGACCGGTGGTACCGCCGGAATTACGTTCTCGGAACAGTATCAGAACTCGAACATTCCTTCGAACGTGAACCCGTCGTACTCGCCCGCGTTAACGTTTTCGTTCGAGCAACCGTTGCTCCAAGGCTACGGCGTTGAGATCAACCAACTGCGGGCCACCCATCCAGGGGCGATCGCCAACCAGCAGATCGCCGGTTTGGTGCAGCCTTTGTCCAGTAACGAAGGTATCCTGATCACTGCGCGTTCGCTTTGACCAACAGCGCGCCGAGTTCGAGCGTACCGTGAACATCATGCTCTCGAACATTGAAGTCGCCTACTGGCGGCTCTACGGCTCGTATTGGAACTTGTATGCGAACGAACAAGGTCTACGTTTTGCCTACGAATTCTGGCGCATTGCGGGAGCCAAATTCCTCGCCGGCCGAAGCGCGAAGGCGGACTTGGCTCAGGCTCGCGGCCAATATGAACAGTTCCGCGGTGCTCGCATTCAGGCTCTCGACGCGGTGTTGGAAAATGAACGCCAGTTGCGTCGCCTGCTGGGTATGCACGTCGAAGATGGCATGCGGTTGGTGCCGGCCGATTCGCCGACGTTGGCACCTTACAATCCGGATTGGGCGACCTCGCTGAACGAAGCTCTCACGATCCGCCCGGAGTTGTATATCGCTCGTCAGGAAGTGAAGATTTCGCAGTTCAACCTGTTGCTCGCCAAGAACAATTTAATGCCTGACCTGCGACTCTATGCCAACTACGATGTCAACGCCATCGGCAACCGACTTGACGGCACGGGTAGCACCAATGCCGACCGAAATCTCGCGGACGACAAGTTCCATAACTGGAACATTGGTCTACGCGGTACGATTCCGCTCGGCTTCCGCAACGCCAACGCGGCCCTGCGTATATCGCGCTTGAACTTGGCCCGCAGCTACGAAGTCCTCAAACAAGAAGAGATGAAGATAGAGGGCGTTCTCGCGGAACTCTACCGCGAAATCACCACCTACTACGAACTCATCATCGCCACCCGCGCTCGCCGCGAAGCCTTCGGCGAACAGCTCGACGCTCAGTTCCGCATCTACGTCGCGGGCCGCGGCACTCTGGATCTAGCCCTGGAAGCCCAGCGAAACTGGTCGCAAGCGTTGGCCGACGAATACACGAACATCGTCGGTTACCAGCAGGCTCTGGTTCTCTGGGAGCTCGGCAAAGGCTCGATTCGTCGCCACGATAACGTGACGATTGGCGAAGGCGACCTGCCCGCCTGCGTCGCCGAGCGAGCGGTCGAACATCAGCGCGAACGGTCCAAAGCTATCATCCTCCGGGAACGCGACCAGGCGGCTCCTCCAGCGAGCGGTATCATGACCGGCACGCAAGCCCCATCGCTGCCCGCCGTCTGGAAAACGACGCCGCCCATCCAAGGCGCGCTGCCGAACGCCATCCCGGAAATACCGGCGCTCAGTCTCTGCCCGGCATGAGGTCCGATATGTCGGCCCCGAGTTCCTTCTCGAACATGAAGATGGACCCACTAACTCCGGGCCTGTCGCCGGTGCCTTCGAGTCCGGTTCAACCAGCGCCGGTTCCGGTGCCACAGCCGGAACAACTGCCGACGCCAGCGCCGGGGGCCCCGAAGTTCTCGACGCTGGGTGGTAGCTCGGCCGAACCGCCGTTGCAGGCTCCGCCACCACTGATCGTCCCGCCGCTTCCACCGACGGGCAAACAATAGCCAGTGTTCATATAGCCCCCGGCTTGCCGGGGGTTTTTCTTTTTCCCCCTCGACCTATTACATCTTCATGAGCCCGCGCATCTTCGTCTACGAGTATCTCTGCGGCCCCGCCGGCCTTGAAGGCAGCGAGTCGCTCCACCGCGAGGGTTGGGCGATGCTCGCGGCCGTCCTCGACGACCTCGGCCGCTGCGACGACTACCAGATCACAACGCTTCTCAGCCATCGCCCGCTGCCTCAGAGTTGGCAAGCGCCGACAAATCTACAAATCGAGCGCGCGCAGCCGCACGACGAAGAAGCGGCCTTCCGCCGATTGGCACAGCAGGCCGACTACACCTGGCTCATCGTGCCAGAGTTTGACGATCTCTTGTATCGTCGAGCCCTTTGGACGGAAGAATTGGGCAGCACTCTCCTCGGCCCATCCCCGGCCGCGATCCGCCGAACCGCCGACAAACTGGAGCTGTCGCACCATCTAACCCAGCACGGCATATCGACCCCACTCACCGAGCCTTGGCCGCCGCGCGCCGTGACCTATCCACTGGTTTGCAAGCCCCGCTTCGGAGCCGGATCACAAGCGACGTTCCTGATCGAAAATGAGCACGAACTGCAGAGCGTAGCCGAGCGAGCGCTCGCGGAGGCCTGGACCGGACCCTTAATCGGCCAACCCTACATCCCCGGTCTCGCCGCGAGCGTCGCGTTTCTGATAGGCCCGAAACAGCGTTTCGCCCTGCCGGCCGCGCAACAGCTGATCTCAACCGACGGCCGTTTTCATTGCCTCGGCGGCCGATGCCCGCTCGCGCCGGATCTGAACTGCCGCGCGTTCCGCCTTGCCGAGCGCGCCATGGCTGCAGTTGAAGGATTGAACGGCTACATCGGCGTCGATTTGGTTCTCGGTGATATCGATGCCGTCATCGAGATCAATCCGCGTTTGACGACATCATATGTCGGCTTACGGCGCCTGACGGAGAGGAATCTCGCGGGGACTATGGTCCAGATTGTGCGAGGCGAGCATGCGCCTGATTTGAACTGGAATGGCCAGCCTGTGGAATTCAGGGCGGAGGCCTGAGAGCCGTAACGGCATAACATCCTGGCGCACAAGCACCACATTTTCCGCTACATTAACCCCATCCTTGACACCTACGGAGGAGCAACATGCGCGTTCGTCATTACTTCTTATTTATCCTAACCTCGAGTCTCCTTATCCCCCTTGCCATCGCTCGCCCGCCCGAGCACGAGGACGGCAGGCTGGAGGCCAAGTTTAAAGCGTTTCTTGACGAGGAGTTTCGGCAACGGCCGACGTATGCCACCAGCCTTGGCGATCATCGGTTCGATGATCGACTTGACGACGTCTCGCCGAAGGCGCGGGCCGGTTGGGCCAGGCATTACCGCGAGGCTTTGCAGGCTCTCGAAACGGAGATCGATCCGAAAAAGCTCTCGCGCTCGGGCCAAATTGATTTGGAGATTTTCAAGCATTACTTGCGCTTCTCGCTCTGGGCGCATGAGAATACGAAACCATTTGATGAAGATCCCCGATCTTATAACGAGCTCTTGACCGACAGCGTCTATATCTTGCTCACGCAATCGTCGCTGCCACAGTCGACCAATGTTCGCAACGCGGTCGCACGCATGGCCTACATCCCGCGCGTGATCGCCGCGGCCAAGGAGAGCCTGAAAACGCCGGTCGATGTTTACCTGAAGACAGCCATAAATCAGAATCGCGGCGCGATCGCCTTTTACGAAAGCGGCGTCTTCGAGGCGGCGGGAGAGACGGGACTGATCAGCGAGCTAAAGCCGGCCGCCCGTCGCGTGGTCGAGGAGTTGAAAGAGTATCAGCGGTTTCTCGAAAGCAAACTGGGCGAGACCAAGGCCAATTGGCGCATCGGCAAGCAGAAGTTCGCCGAGAAGCTGCTTTTGGAGACCGACGCCGGCTTGACCGCGGAACAGGTTTACAAGGAGGCCGAGACCGAGTTCGAGCGCGTGGAACGCGAGATGTATGTCATCTCCCGGCAACTCTGGTCTGCGGCCTATCCTGGCAAGACTTTGCCGCCTGACGACGCCGCCGGACGCAGCGCGACGATTCATCAAGTGCTGGCGCACTACAACCGCGATCACGGCGAGGCCAAGAACCTGGTTCACGACGCCCGGGCTACCGTCGAGCGGATCAAAGAAATCATCACCAAACACGATATCTTACGGCTACCCGAACCGGATCGTTGCAAAGTGATCGAGATGCCGGAGTTTCAAAGGGGCTTTTCCGTCGCCTATCTCAATCCAGCTCCGCCGCTCGATCCGAAGACGGCCAGCCATTACGCGATCAGCCCGCCGCCGCGCTCGTGGGATGATCGCCGCGTGCAAACGTATCTCGAAGAATATAACAAATATATGCTGCAGATTTTGACGATTCACGAAGCCTATCCGGGCCATTACGTGCAGCTCGAGTATTCCAATCGTCATCCTTCGGTGATTCGCAAAATACTCAGCTCGGGCATCTTCGCCGAGGGTTGGGCCGTCTATACGGAACAGATGATGCTCGACCAAGGCTACGGCAATGGCGACCTGCCGTTGCGCCTCAATCAACTCAAGTTTTATTTGAGAGCTGTCGGCAACGCGATCCTCGATCACAAGATGCACTGCACCGATATGAGCGACGAGGAAGCACTTGAGTTCCTCACCAAGCGCGTCTACCAGTCGGAAGCCGAGGCCGTGGGGAAGATCACGCGCGCCAAGCTCAGCTCATGCCAACTCTCAACGTATTTCGTAGGTAGAACGGCGTTTTATCGGCTGCGGCAAGCCGTCGAGCGCGAGATGGGGGAAAAGTTCGAGCTAGGGCGCTACCACGAAGCGGTTCTCGATCATGGGACATTGCCTGTTAAGTATTTGCCGGAGATCGTGCGCGAGCGGCTGAAGAAGCCGCGGTGACAAGGTCAGGTGCGTTTTCGCATCTATTTCCGCAACGCCTTCGACGGGCGCACGACCAGCGAAAACGTGACCTGATTCGCTTCGACTCGCTCACGGACTTCGATCCGATCGAGCAATTGAAGGCTGTTTTCCAGGCCATCCATCTTCTGGCGGACGTCGGCGCGATCGCCGCCGTGTGCGACGAAGAAATCGGAGAGCGAGTCACGGCGGTCGTTGAGGAAACGGCGAAAATCTTTGATTGACAGCCGCACCAAAGGTAAGTCTTCCGGGGAATCAACCGTTCCTTTAGAGATCGGCTTGGTGAAGCGGTCGAGGCTTTCGGGTGAGCTACCGAGCAGAAGGTAGCCCCCGGCTAGACTGAAGGCGGGCCGCAATCCCGAAGGCAAACTGCCGCTATCGAGATATTTAACCTCGGCTTTATCCTTGGTGATCGTTTTCAATTTCATAGGCTGTTCAGGCGATCGTGAGTTGTGGGCGAATACAGTTCCGACCGCCACGTAATTGAGCAAGGAGTAAAGCGCCTGATCCGATGATGACTCGCCGGGCGCGACCTTGACGGCGAAGAGACAGGTCGGCACCCAGCTCTTTTCACTGACCGAGGGGGGTGCGACGAAAAAGCCCCAATCCGGACCTAAATTAGGTAGTATCTCTTTTACAAAGTCTTTATCGAGCGCTGAACCAAGACTCAAGTTCAAGCCGGAATGCAAAAGCCGGCGTTCATCCGTTGTTAGAAATTCGCCGATCATGTCCAAAAAAGCTGGGGCATCGAAGCGGCCAGAAATGGCGAAAATCGCATCGTCCGGAATGGCACGCCACAGCTCGCAAGGCTTCGACGCCGCGACGAAGTAGCGCCGTCCAGACGGGGGAAGCTGGTCGGGCTTGCCGCGCATCGTCAATGACAGGTTGACGTCGTTCGCCAATTGAATGGCCACGGCCGCGCCGTCCAAGGCTTGCCAATAGATAGCAAATTGTTTCAGACGAGCGGCGTCGGTTGGCGACGCTTTCGCGATTTTTGTTTTGAGATCGGCGTCCCAGGCACGCGGATTTATCCAGAGCGCGAGAAAGGATTTGTCTACGCCGAGCGTCCGCAGTTGCTTAGCCACGCCAGGTTCGTCCGACGTGGGTCTATTTCGGTCGAGAGCAATCGCTTCACGCAACAGGTCTTCTTGGCCGGTGACCAGAAGCACGGGACCTTTCAGAAGAAAGTAAGCAACATCCTTGGCTTCGGTGCGGCGCTGATATTTCACGCCTTGATGGACAAGCTCTTCGACTTTGACTTTCTCGTTCAACTTGGCCATCAGATTTGCCAACAACGCCTCGTCCCGAGCGCGCAGCAGCAATAAGCCCTGTTCCTGCTCGGGCTTGTCGGGCGGACCAGGACGATAGACAAAGATTAGGGCGTCGCCGAAGATTTCGTCGCGCAGTTTGTCCCAATCGAGGCCATATTGTTTTTTTAGCTGTTCTTCTTGTTTCAAGATCTGCAACAGTTCGGCTGAGGACCGCAGAGTTTTTCCGAGGGCCGAGCGTGCAAACTCCTCCGCGAATGGCGACGAGGCCAATGCCGTCGTGTGCGTGCGCAGATCATTCACCACCAGACAAAAGCCGACGTCATCGGGGACATAGCGAAGGAGTTGATCGCGTGGCGTCGCGGCGGAAGCGAAGGAGGCGATAAGAAGCGAAACGAGAGGGGCAAAGAATCGCGTTGTGGTGGAGCGAGCGAACGATGGCATGGTAAGGATGACCTCAGCAATAGTTCACGTTTCCACCAACCATTACCGAGCCTGAAGCGTCAGCGAAGAGCAAGTTGATTTCTGAAATACAAAGGCTCTTCGCTGACGCTTCAGGCTCGGTTCGCTCACCTCGCGTCCGCGTCACCGGGAGTCAAATTGTGGACCAGCATGTCAAATGCCCGGTGTGCCGATGTCGCCATTGGCTCAAAGCCAGACGAGACGCCTTGTCCAACTTCTTGGAGAGAACGGGCCGGTTGATCCATCGGCGGTAGGTCGCGCCATTCCGGTCTCACGATGCTGGCCAACAACTGCCGCGTCGGACCGACTGTCTCATCGGCGGCACGACTCGTCATGTTCGCCATTGCCGACCGGGCTTGCGCGACCGAATCCTGGAGCTTGATCGAATTTGCTGAAGTGTCTGCAGCTACCGTCGGTGATTTGTCTGGTATCACTGGACTTACAAAGGCGAGTCGCAGGCCAAGCGAAACCAGCAAGCCAGCCGCGACGGCTCGCCCCACATCGCCCAACCAACGGCGACGCTGCCGACGACGGCGATCCGCTAGAAGATTGGCAGTCATTCGAGGCGCGAAGTCGAGCGGAGGCAATGACCTTTGCTGTCGCTCCAAAGCCTTTTCGATTCGACGAGCCAACGCATACCGAGTCCTGCATTCGACGCATGTCTGGAGATGCGCTGCAACAACCGGGTCGCCGGCAGCGGTTTCGTCGCCGTCGAGCCGTCGTTGCAACAGGTCGATGCACTCCGAACAGGTCATGACTCTTTTCCTTTTGGAGGGCGAGGTTCGTCAGCTGCTGTGTCCTCGTCGCCAACCATGCCTCGGCGGCGCAGGCGATCAAGGATTTCCAGACGGGCACGATGCAACCAGGTCTTGATCGTGCCGACCGGTCGGCCCAAAGCCTGCGCGATCACCTCATACGGCTGACCTTGCTCATGAAACAAGACGAAAACAGTGCGGTAATCGTCCCGTACCTCTGCGAGAGCATCACGGATCTCGCCAAGTAGCTCGATCGAATCGTCCGCCTCTGCTCCGGCAACGGTCTCTTGTAAGTAATCGACCAATTCGGGACGCCGAGCGCGTTGAGTAAGCCAGGTTCGGCAACGATTAATTGTAATGCCAAGGATCCAGGGTCGCAGCGGTCTCGTCGAGTCCCATCGGGTCAGGCTGCGAAAGACTCGCAAAAAGACTTCTTGCGATACGTCTTCCGCGTCGTGGCGATGATGGAGCAATCGAAGGCAGAGACCAAACACTTCCGATTGAAAACGCTCCACTAACGCGCGGATCGCTTGATTGTCCCCTCGGAGACAGGCCCGAACGAGAATAGCATCCTCTTCGGGCACGACAACAGCTCGGGTAAACGTCTAGGAGGGATTACTCAGAAGAGAGTCAGGAAGTTTCACAGGGCTTTCACACGAGGCGGCAGCTAGGGGACTGTCCCCTTAGATTGTGGCGGCACGTTTCCAACGTGCCGTGAGCGACAAAGGCCAGGGATAGGCCTAACTAAAAAAGTCAGGTCTCCAAAAGGGCGACGCAGCATCGGCACGTTGAAAACGTGCCGCCACGATCGTAGCCGGCGACCTCCTAACGATCGATCACCTCGCGCAAGATATCCATCGCCTCTTGAAGCGATGTCTCGGCAAGGGGTTTGCCTTTGGCGCGCAGCTTTTCATTGAAGCGGAGAGCGGTCTCTTGCATTTGCTCGTGCGTCTCGGACGAGCCGCCGACGAGCAGAAAGTTTTCGGCCTTCGTCAACCGTTGATGATCGTCCTGATTATCCAGAGCGACGCCCAGGAATCCCAGCAGCTCCGTCTGTTCCGGTTTCTTTTTGATGCTACGCACGAGTCGAATCTCCGGTTAGATCATCAAATTCTAATCTACCATCAACTATAAGTTTACAAGGCGCCGCTGGTCAATCGTAATCACGACCGCAATCTTCTCTTTCCTTTTACGAAGAAGAGGGAAAGAGGATAAATTAGGAGGGTCCTACGTGATGAACTGGCCTAGCAGTCGAGATTGTGCTATAATAGCTGGTCATGCTATTCAGTCCACCCGCCAGCTCGCCCTGTCGTCCGGACCGAAGAGGTTAATCATGTTCAGCGACCGCTTACGTATATTGCTCGTCGAAGATAATCCGATCAACCAAAAAGTCGCCGAAGGAATGCTCGAAAAGCATGGTCATTCTGTCGTCATCGCGGAAAACGGCAAGGTTGCGCTCGATATTCTCGAAACTCAGCAGTTCGACCTGGCGTTGATGGACCTCGAAATGCCCATCATGGACGGCATTGAAACGACGGCTACGATTCGCGCCCGAGAACACGGTACGCCGCGTCATCTGCCGATATTAGCGCTGACGGCCAATCCGATTCATATCGACGGCCATCGTTGCCTCGAAGCCGGCATGGACGGCTACCTGACCAAGCCCGTTCAATCGCAAGCCCTCCTCCAAGCCATCTTTGATACGGTAACCATCGTCGCCTCTCAGGCGTGAGATTCACGCCGTCTTCATCCATTCTTCTTGGCGCGCCACAATCCTTTCGATTATTGCGCTAGTTCACCAACCCCAAGCGGCGGGCTTTGGCGACACGAGCCCGCGCTTGGGGCCGGTGAGCCCTTGACTAAGGCACTTCCGTGGAATAAACTGCTATTGAGATCCAGTCTCAACAAGCTGCTAGGTATCCCGCCGAATCGAGGGCAACCGTGCCAACGGATGCGATCTTGCCACTAGAATTCCTGCGACCGGGCGAGTTTGCGGACATCGCGGAGATCACTGGTGAGCCCAGCTGGGTTTGCCGTATGGCCGAAATGGGAGTACGAGTTGGCTGTCGTCTGCAGATGCTGCAAGGGGGCTGTCCGTGCCTGTTTCAGGTCGGCGGCTCGCGGCTGTCTTTGCGCGGCGAGTGTGCCATGAAAATCATGGTCCGGCCGACCTCGAATTAACCGGTCAGGTCTACCCATGCCGTCACTCGATAAACTGCGACCGGGTCAGTCAGGCCGTGTGGCTTCCTTCACCGGCCAAGGCGCCGCGGTGCAGCGACTGATGGAGATGGGTTTGTTCGAGGGGGAAGAGGTTGAATTGGTTGCTTTTGCCCCCATGGGCGACCCTCTCGAAATTCGTCTCCGTGACTACCGACTCAGCCTCCGCTGCCATGAAGCGGCTTTAGTCCAGATCGATCTCCATCCGCCCGCACTTTGAAACTCTCACCCCGACGGGCCATGACATCTACCCCCCGGCGTCTGACCGCCGCTCTGGTCGGCAACCCAAATACCGGCAAGACTACGCTCTTCAATGCTCTCTCAGGTCTCCGCCAGCGCGTGGGGAATTATCCGGGCGTGACCGTCGAAACCAAGAAAGGTCAAATGACCTGCGCGGGTCAGCCATTTGATCTTATCGATTTGCCGGGAACGTATAGTCTCGCGCCGCGCAGCCCCGATGAGATGGTCGCGGTCGACGTGATATTGGGCCAACAAGCGGGTGAGCCTCGGCCGGACGTGGTCGTTTCCATAGTCGATGCGTCGAACCTCGAACGCAATCTCTATCTGACGACCCAGGCTCTCGAATTAGGCGTCCCGGTCGTCCTCGCCCTTAACATGATCGACGTGGCCGAAGGTCAGGGGCTTCATGTCGACCGGGAACGTCTTGCCAAGCAGCTGGGCCTTCCGGTCGTCGCGATTCAGGCCAATAAAGGCAAGAACCTCGATCAGCTCCGCGAGGCGATCGCGCGAGCGGCGGAGGTTGGTGCCATTCCCAGGCGGCCGGTATTTCCTGAGCCGTTCGAGCGTGAAGTTGCCGCGTTGCGGCCCCTGTTGGGCGCGGAGGTGCCCGATTATCTGGTTCGGCGGCTGCTGCTCGATGTTGGCGGTTGGACGGAACAACGACTCCTGAGCCACCGTAGTCCCGACGTCAAAGAGCGCGTCTTGGAGGCTCGAGCGCGGCTGATCGCGTCGGGCTGCCCAATTCCCGCGGTGGAAGCGCGAACGCGGTATTCATGGATCCGCGATGCTGTCGCCGGCTGTATAGAAAGGCCGGCTCACCGGCCAGTTACCTGGACGGATCGGCTTGATAAAATCTTGACCCATCGCGTCTGGGGCACGCTCGTCTTCCTGGTCGTCATGTTCCTGCTCTTTCAATCGATCTTCACGGGCGCGCCCGATTATGAAGTGGATCAGCGATGGCAAGGATAAAGTCGCCGATGTTCTGACGGATGTAATGCCCGCCGGACCGTTCCGCAGTTTAATCGTCGATGGCGTGCTCGGCGGTGTCGGAAGCGTTTTGGTATTCCTGCCGCAGATTCTGATCCTGTTCGCCTTCATCGCGGTCCTTGAAGATTGTGGCTACATGGCCCGGGCGGCGTTTCTGATGGATCGTCTCATGTCGCGCTGTGGCCTCAGCGGTAAGTCTTTCATTCCTCTCCTGTCGTCGATGGCCTGCGCTGTGCCGGGGATTATGTCAGCACGCGTCATCGAAGAACGGCGGGATCGGCTGACGACGATTCTCGTCGCCCCGCTCATGAGCTGCTCGGCCCGCCTGCCGGTTTACATCTTGCTGATCGCCGCGTTTCTCACGACCGGATACCCCTGGTGGCTTCCGGGTTTGGTCATGTTTGCCATGTATTCCTTGGGCCTGATCCTTGCCCCCGTAATTGCACTCATCCTGAAGCGCACCGTTCTGCGTGGCGAAACGCCCGTCTTCCTCATGGAGATGCCCGCGTACAAGCAGCCGTCGCTGAAATTGGTTTTGCGGCGTATGTTCGACGCCGGTTGGGCGTTTCTGGCCCGGGCGGGAACGCTTATCTTGGCCTCGATGGTCGTTGTTTGGGCTCTGCTCTACTTCCCGTCAGGCCATCCGGACGGTGGTCCTAGCTACGATGAACGGATCGACGTTTTGAACAAGTGGATCAAGGAAAACAAGGATACTAAGGCCGAAGAAGACAACGTCAAAGCGAATGTCGACAAGCTGAATCAACTTCGTCTCGATCAGAGCCGTCAGAGTTTTTTGGGGCAGGCAGGCCGATTCATCGAGCCCGCGGTCCGGCCTCTCGGTTGGGATTGGCGCATAGGCGTGGCGGCGCTGGCCAGTTTCCCCGCCCGGGAGGTCGTCGTCGGTACGCTCGGAATTCTGTATCAAGTCGGTCCCGTCGACCCGGATGAGATCCGTGACAGCGCCGATCTGTCGACCCACGACTTGCCCCGAGCGCTGCGCGAGGCCCGCTGGGAATCGGGGCCGAACGCTGGAAAACCGGTCTTCAGCGTGCCGGTCGCTCTGTCGCTCATGGTCTTTTTCGCGCTCTGTTGCCAGTGCGCTTCGACGCTGGCAGTGATCGGCCGTGAAACACGCTCCTGGGGTTGGCCGGTATTTACCTTCGTCTACATGACGGTTCTGGCCTACCTCGGCGCGTTAGCGACATACCAGATCGGCCGGCTCTTTCTTTGAGCGAACGAAGGGGCACACGATGATATTCCAGTATTTTCTCGTCCTGATCTGCTTGGGTGCATCCTTTGCCTATCTGAGTCGCCGAACCTGGCTCACCTGGAGCGGCAATGGCGGCGGCTGCGGCAGTTGCGGTAGTGGACGTTGCTCTTCCAAAGTAACCTCAAAAAATAAGATCACGGAAGCGCCGCTAATTTCTATTAATGAGTTGACACAACGATTACGCCTGCGGAACGGCTCGATGGGCTGAAAAAATCGTTTCTTTGGCAAGGATTCCCGCCCATGTCATGGCTGCTCGATCTGCATCTTATCAGCATGTTCGGCCTTTATTTGGCCCTGATGTTCGTTCTCAGCATTCTTCTTCGGATTCGCCAATATCTCACCGTTATTCAGCTTGTCAGGGCCGCATCGGGCCGGTGGCCGCATCTATTTCGATTGATTCGCACCCATCAAGGCATCTTTCTCAGCTGGGAAACGATACTGCCCTTCGTTCTATCGCTCAGTTTGATCCTGATCAATTGGCTGGCAAGTTCACTGATTTGGCCCTCGGCGGAACAGACGCTGACAGGTCGTGCCCTCGCGGAGATGTGGCTCGCTCTCCCGGTGGTTCTGAGCCTTGCCGGCTTGATGGTGGCCATCGACTTCGTCACGGTGTTTCAAGTCGTCGAGATTGATCGCAAGCTGCTGGAAGGGTATTTTGACCAAGCGGAGTTTTGGCTGCGCTCGTGGACAGCGCCTGTTGTTCGCGTCTTTTCACTCGGGTTCATCAATCCGCGCAAGATCGTGCATGCCGAGGTCCGCAAGGCTTTGGTCGATGTGAGCAAACTCTTGAATTCGGCGCTATGGTGGGTCTCGATGCAGGCCGGCGTGCGCTTTTTATGCGGGTTGTCACTGTATGTGACGTATTTGCTGGAGCCGTGGTTACGAGGTGGAGGAGCGGCGGCTTAGAGGAGCGCTATGAATAACCGTTTAGCCGCGAGCCGATAGGCGAGCGCTGTTTTAAGACAGCGCTCGCCTATCGGCTCGCGGCTAAACGAATGGTTCAAACCGACAATTTTCTCAACCAAGCAGCAAACTGGGCTCCCAACCAACTCGTTCAGCGGAAGATCGCAATTTTTCCAGGGCGCGATTCTGAATCTGGCGCATGCGCTCCTTGCTGATCCGGAGCAGGTGGCCGATCTGGCGCAAGCTATGCGTGCCGCTGCCGGTCAAACCGAAACGGAGGTCAAGAACCTTGCGCTCGCGGGGCCGCAGATTTTCCATAAGGAACGACAGCGCTTCCTGACGTTCCGAGTTTTGCCGCAGCGTCGAGCTTTCATTATCCGGCATCGCTTCGGTCAGCTTAAAATCGCTGTCATCATCGAGGACCGCGTTCAAGGAGACTGGCGTGCGTGTGGCGGTTTGCAGATGCGTCAGGTGTTCGAGGCTGCTGCCGGTGCGCGAGGCCAACTCCTGGGGGCTGGGTAAATGCTTGCCGCCATGAGCCAGGGCTTCCGATTCCTGCTGTAGCAAACCGAGTTCTTGCAAATGGTGCGGTGACAGGCTCACGAGATGGCTCTGGCGTGCTACCGCGATTTGCAGAGTCTGGCGAATCCACCAGGTCGCGTAGGTCGCCAAACGAGTGCCGTGGCTGACGTCAAAGCGATCGATGGCCTGCATCAAGCCGCAGACGGCCTCTTGCAGAAGATCGGCGTAGCTGAGTGCATGATGGCGAAAGCGTTTGGCGACGTGAGCGGCGAGGCGGATGTTGGCGGAAGCGAGGCGGTGTTTGAGATGAACATAACGATCATGAAGGCGGCGGATTTCTGGGACTGCGCGGGCTTCCTCGAGACAGTAGTCGCGGATGAACTGGGCCATCGGCCAGGGTTCACGCGCTGTACGATATTGACGAAGCCGATGGAACGAGCGAGTCAGAGCGTCTACAAGCTGATTTTTCTTTTCCCAAAAATCCGCGAGCAATCCGCGTTCTTCTTCGGGTGTCAGGAGATCGGAAGAGAAGATCGTGGTGGCTGCTGGAATCGCCTCCACGACTTCCTCGATCTCTGGATCAGGCTTGCGACGCTTGGTCTTCATGGCCATCTTGTCCCCGATTTGCTAGAGGCTTGTCGTTTACCGTCAACTGCGGGACGAAGCGTCCATGCCACTGAGCGACCCCTAGTCCATGGGGCGCCGAAACACACCAGTCACGAGGCGGTTCCGGCAGAAACAAAAACACCGAACCGAGCAAACTTCGGGAACACATTAACCCCATTTTTGGGGGCAGATTCCCAATAGTCACCGCTCACTGGTTCGGCGTTGATTCGCACCGGTACAGCCCGGTACGAGCTGGATCCACATGTCGGAAAAGGCCATCCGGCGTCATGCCCAAGCCGGAGTCCTTAAAGAGGGTATGTTTCTCCCTCTTTTTCCTAACACGACGGCTCATTCTAAAGTGCCGAGACAACCATATCAAGAGTTATTATCAAAAAGTGTTACTTCGCGGCCTGCCTTAATCGCGGCATCATATTCGCTCCCCATATAGCCCCCGGCTTGCCGGGGGGCCGCACCCGACAAAATCGTCACCTCATCGGATATCCCAATATCTGGTTCAGCCCCTCCGCCAATCGCCGAGCCGCCAGGTTTGTCTGCTGCCCCAATCGCCACAACGGACCGATCAAACGCGGCTGCCGAAGCAATGCCACAACTAGTCGCACCGCTGACGCCCGGCCATCCTTTAATAGCGAGATCACCTCCCTGGGAATGCGCATTGTTGCATCGTCGGAGATGGCCCGAAGGCAGGCGAAGGGAATCCTCGCTTCGTGACAAAGCCGAGCGGCGTGGGCCGATTCCATGTCGACGGCGACCGCCCGATGCCGAGTTGCGAGATCGCTTTTGTCGGTCGGCTCGCCAACCAAACCAGCTGTCGTGAGAAGCCGACCCCGCGGGATATCTGGAGGAAAATCAAGTCGCGCGGCGGGCCAGACGTGGCCCATCGTATCGCTGAACTCTGAAGCCTGGACGAGATCGCCAACCTTCAATTCAGGAATCAGAGCACCCGAAAAGCCGGCCAACAGGACGAAAGAGAGAGGACGCTGAAGAGCCCAGTGCAAGCCGGCGATCATCGCTTGAGCGCCCAAACCAGGCTGCAAATACAAAATCGAGCGTGATGCCTGGGTGGCATGACACGCTCGACATGGTGCGGCCGGAACTTGTTTGCCCAATTTCCAAAAGCGCCGAAAATAGCGGGATTCGCGGTCAAGTGCGAAAACGACGCAGGGCATCGGGGCGACTTCGCTACTCACGGAAGATGTCATTGCTCAGCTGAGTTGCCACATGAGCATTTTCAGGCTGTCACCCAGCTTGCCGTTGACGCCGAGAGCGGCCGACGGCTCATAACCGCAATGAACCATGCAATGCTCGCAACGGGGATCTTTGCCGTGACCGTAGCTGTCCCAGTCGGTGTCGTCCATCAGGCCGCGGAATGTGTCATGATGTTCGTCGGTGATGAGGTAGCAAGGCCCTTTCCAACCTTTGGTGTTGTAAGTCGGATTGCCCCAGGCGGTGCATGACAATTCTCGCTTGCCGCTCAAAAACTCCATGTAGATCGGTGACGACATCATCCGGTACTTCTTTAGCAGTTTTTCCGCTTCTTTGAACTTGGCCCGAATGTCGTCGCGCGTCATGAAAATTTCGGCTGCGCCGTCTGGATTGGTCTCTTGCACCGCGACATAGCCATAAGCCGGCGACAGCATGAAGCCATCGACACCGAGCTTGGTCAGATAGGCGAACAGTTGATCGATTTCGTTGAGGTCGGAGTCCTTATAAATCGTCGTGTTGGTGCAGACGAGAAAACCGGCTTTCTTGGCCGCGATGATCCCCTCTACCGCCGACTTGGAACACGCCATCGCGTTCGACGGCGCGGTCATGGGTCGCCTCCAAACCATCGAGATGCACATTGAAGAAAAACCGGCTGGTCGGCTCAAATTCATGGAGCTGTTTTTTGATGAACATGCCGTTGGTACACAGGTAGATATTCTTGCGTTTCTTCAGGATCGCAGCGACCAATTTGCCGATCTCCGGGTAGATCATCGGCTCGCCGCCGCAAATGCTGACGATCGGCGCCCCGGCCTCGTCGACGGCGTTGAGGCATTCCTCCACCGTGAGTTTGTCCTTGATCGTCGATGAGTATTCACGGATGCGACCGCAGCCGGTGCAGGTGAGGTTGCAAGCGTGCAAAGGTTCCAGCATCAAAACCAGCGGAAACTTCTTCACGCCGCTGATTTTTTGCCGGCCATGTAGCCGACCATGCTCGACGTCAAACTCAAGGGAAAACGCATAGGTTTCTCCAAATAACGGAATATGTCCGACCGTCGTTTTGCTGCTGCAGCGTTAGGCGAGCGGCTAAACAATCGCGACTTCGATCCCGCATGACCTTTTCATATCGCGCCAGCGCCATTAACGGAAAATAAAGACTGTAAAGGTGGTATTTCAGATAAAAAACCTTCGGAAATCCGGTTCCCGTGAATGGCTCCTCGATCCAGCCGCCGTTTGTTTCTTGGGTGCTCACCAAATAATCGATACCTGCCTGAACCGCGCTGCTCTCGGCTTCGCCGGCGGCGATCAGGCCTAGCAAGGCCCAGGCCGTCTGGGACGCGGTCGGTTCGCCTTTGCCGGCCCAGTTGGGGTCGTCATAGCTTAGGCAACTCTCGCCCCAGCTTCCATTGACCTGTTGCACTTCCTTGAGCCAGACCACGCCGCGACGAATCATGGGGTCTTGCTGATTGAGGCCGATCTGCGCCAGACCCTGGAGAACCTGCCAGGTGCCGTAAATGTAGTTCACGCCCCAGCGACCCGGCCAGCATCCGCGTCGACCCTGCGTCTGCCGCAGGAACGCGATAGCTCGGATTACGCAGGGTTCATTGACGTCCACGCCGTGATAGCCGAGGGCTTCGAGCACGCGTGCTGTTATGTCGGGGCAGCTCGGATCGAGCATGGCGTTGTGATCGGCGAACGGCACCTTCGTTAGAACCTCGCGGTTGATATCGCGATCAAAGGCCGCCCAACCGCCGTCGCGATTTTGCATGCCGACCAGCCAGTTTCAGGCCGCGTTCGATGGCGGCACGCGCGTCCGCCTTGGCCTTCTGCCCTGACTTAGCCAAGGCCATCAAAACCATCGCCGTGTCATCGGTGTCGGGATAGAACCCGTTGCGATATTCAAAAAACCAGCCGCCCGGCTCCAAATGCGGGTTTGTGATACTCCAGTCACCTGGCCGCCTTACCTCCCGGTCCAGAAGCCACTGAGTAGACCGGTTCATGGCCGAGCGGTCGCTTGCCTCGCCGCAATCCGCAACCGCGATGAGGCTCAGCGCCGTATCCCAGACTGGCGAAACACACGGCTGCAGACGAACGGTATCCTTTTCTTCGATCGCGAGATCTTCGAGCTGCTTCAACGCCCATCGAATTTCTGGCGCATCACGATTGACACCGAGGCAACGCAGGGCGATGACCGTGTAAATCATCGGCGGGAAGATCGCACCGAGCCCGTCGCTGTCTTCAAAGCGTTCGCGCATCCAGCGTTCGGCCGCGAGGATGGCACGCTGACGAAACGGGCGCAGAAAGCTCAGCCGTTCGGCCGTCTTGTAAACCCGATCGAACATCAGGAAAAAGTTGGACCAGCTCAGCCAGCGGCCCGTCTGCCGCGCCGGTCGGCAACGGGGTTTCGGGAGGCAGGAGAAATAGCTCGGCGATCCCTTGTTGAGCCGGCAGGCGCCGCACCGGCTTGATGGCGGAAAAAATGCTCAGGGGGACGACAATCGTCCGCGTCCAGCTCGACATGGCATAGAGGTTGACGTAAAACCAACGCGGCAGAAGCACCATCTCAACCGGAACAGAAGGGCAGTTTTCGTAGGGGAATTGTCCGAGAAGGGCGAGGTAAAATTTCGTGAAGCTGTTGCACGCCGCGGCGCCGCCATACTCGCGGATCAACTCGCGACAACGCCGCATTGCGGGCGCTTCGGGGTCGTGGCCGACGAGCTTGAGCGCGAAATAGGCCTTTACCGACACCGAGAGTTCAAATGGACCATCAACATAATTGGACCAGCCACCTTCCGGACGTTGCTGAGTCAGGATGTAGCGCGCCGCCTTGGCCGCGACTTCTTCCTGTTCGCGTCCCAAAAACGCGAGCAAAAGAATATATTCTGACTCCAGAATCGTGTCGCCTTGAAGCTCGCCGACCCAATGGCCATCGGGTTTTTGCAGGCCGAGGAGACGCTCCCGCGCATGATCGATCGCATTCGCCAGCGCGGTATCGGCTGGCCGTGCATCGAATGTCTCTGGAGCTGAACGTGCGAGAGTGAGGCTGTTAGCAGACATCCTATCCGCTCCCCTCGGGTGGGTGAAATTTGATTTCAATCGTGCTGCTTATGGTATGAAGCTGCCTAATTCCACCGCAAGTGCGATCTCTTTGCATAGCCCCCGGCTTGCCGGGGGTCATCCCTTCTGATCTCGTTGTCATTTCCCATATAAACCCGCGATTTCCGATGATCGCTCGTGCTTCTCAAGCCACGCTGCCGACCTCGCGCGTTTCCGCTATGATTCCGTCCACCTGTTTTCGCTCCGCGAGGAGCGCTGTAACCAGCTCACCGACGAGCGGCGCGTAGCGGTCCGTCAACTCGCTGCCCAAATCTTCGCCCAGCCGTTTACGAAACTCTTCGCGAATCGCGCTCCATTTCATCGGGAGGAGTAGCGCGATTAGCAAGTGCATGATAATCAAGACAATCAAAAGGATCATAAACGGAATTAAAATATCCCAAATGGACGGTTTGACCAAGCCCTGTTGCCAGGGGTCGAAATAGCGGATTAACAGCCAAACCAACGATACGAGAAAGGCCGTCACCGGTACCCAGTCGGCGAGAATCAATAGCGTTCCGTGAACATAGCGGCGTGCGTCCCGTCGGCCGCGTCCATTGGCTTTCGACGTGATGGAGCGCTTCGCTGAGGATGTGTGCATAGCGCTGGCGCCAATCGATCCGGGACGCAGCTTCGACAGACTCGGTGAGCAGGTCGACCGGGAAGCCTTGGCCATCGGCTTCGACCAAAAGGCGATTCGCCAAGGCCTTGCCACGGGCGTCGAGCTGGCGGTTCGCGGTCACGTCGGAGCAAGCGCGGGTGAACATCGCGAGGTCCCACGCCGCCGGCGCGCGTTCGACGTTGCCATGACCCACAAAGGGTATGCGCTGGCGCAGCGTACTGCCGGCATAGCGCATCTTGGTGAACAGGCCGAGGTAGCTGCCCATGATGCCTCGGAAGCGATGTTGGCCCTCCAGGGCGAAATGATGCTCGATCTCACGTTGGAATGGCTCAAGTGTGCTTATGAGTACGTCCGTGGTCGTTCGCGCATCGTCGGTCAGCGGCTTGCTCCAGGCCTTACGGACGCGTTCGCCGGCTTCGGTGAGATCGAGTGGCCGAGCGGCTTCCAGGGCATCTTCGAGATAATGCAGCATTTGACTGACGCCGCGCGCCTTGATCGCTTCGATCTCGAGCCGGGATAGACCCGATTCCAACCAGTGAACCAAGTCGAGAAACTGTTCCCCTTCCGGCAACTCCGCCGTCGGCGAGGCCGCAGAGACCGGAGCAGCCGCTTCACCGTCCGCGTTGACCGGGAGGGCCACCGGAATGGCATTGGTGACGTTCGCCTTGTCGACCCAATGTTGAGCGCAGGTGCGGAACAAGAGCGGTGCCACGAAACCTTCGTCCTTCAGGTCGCGCAGGAGATCGTCGTCAGGACGAAGGCCGGTTTGCGTCTGCCGCGAGCAGCGGTCCCATTTATTCAGCACGAAGGCGAATGCCTTGCGTTTGCGCTGCTTCGAGAAAAATCTCCCAGCCGATCTGATCGTGATATTTTTCCTGGGAGCCGACGAACAGAACGATGTCGGCGACGGGCAGCACCTGAATCAGTTTCTCGCGATTCTCGATATGAGTGCTGTCGAGATCAGGCGTGTCTACGAGGATCTTCTGTTCGAGGGCCGGCCGATCGTGCGGCACCAGTCGGCAGTTCCGCAGAGCCGGATCGAGCCGATCGGGGCGAACCGATTCGTGATAGTAGACAACCGGATCGCGCGTCGTCGGCCTGGTGAAAGACGCGATAGCGACGCTGCCACCGGCGAGGGCGTTGAGCAACGACGATTTGCCGACGCCGGTGCCGCCCATCAGCATGATGACGAGCAATGGCCGCTCCACGTCGAGCGCGTCGGCCTGCCGATGTAAATCGGTCGCTAGTCCCTCCAGAGCGGCGCGGTGGATCGTCGAGAGTTTCGCCTTATGGGGAAAATCGAGCCAGCCGCGGAGGCTGCGCTCGAGGCCGCGCAGTGCCGGCGAGAGAGTGCGCAGAAGAGGCGCCGTCGCCACGGGAGGTGCAGATTCTATTCCCATGATCCCTCTTTTTTATCGACGATGCAGCTTGACGGCTGTCCCGCGCCATAAGAAGCCGTGGCCGGGGTCGGTACTCCGACCCCGGTTCTCAGGGAGTCGCTATTGCCAGACCGGGGTCGGAGTACCGACCCCGGCCACGGTCTCTCTATTTTATCGACGATGCAATTATGATTGCCGTTCACACTCCACGCAGCGCCGCGTGTGCTTTGATCTCCAACTCCTTGAGCGCGGTCGGAACACGGCGCAGCGCCAGTTGTAGTCTCTCAAACTCCGAGCCGCCTGTCGCCGGCCACTGGATCAGCCACTCGGCGAGCGGCCTTGAAACGTGTTGCATGAGCAATTCTTGTTGCCGGCGCCGCGTCTGTTCGCGCTGCGTATCGACGTAGCCTTTGCCCACAAGTTCGACGAGTGAATGCGTCAACCCCGAGGCCAACGGGACAAAGGCGAGGTTCAGCGGGCTTAACAACCCAGCTGATCCAATGGTCGCGCCGACAATCCCTACCTCGGCCGCCAGCTTGGCGCCGCGAATCATATTGAGCCGGGCGGGGTGCTTTTCAAGCTCTTCATAGATCAGCCGCGCGGAACGGTTGATTTCGTCGGCGAGAGCCACCTGGAAGGTGCGATAAAACTGTAGATATTTCTCGCGAGTTTGCTCAATCAATCGGCCGCTGACGAAGCCCCGGCCGATATGGGCCCAAAGCGGATGTTTGTCCGCATTCCGTGCCGCTTCCTTGCGAAGCATGTCGATCCAGCCGGTGATCACATCGTCGAGTACGGGCTGCTCGCCGCGGCCGAGAGCGTCGGGTCGATTTATCGCCTTATTCAACGCTCCTTTGAGCAATTGAAACGGCACGCGCAGGACATACATCACCTGACCGATTATTGGAACTTCCAAGAGTTGCATGAGCCGGATCAATACATCGTCGAAGCCCTGAAACCGTTCCGAGGCAAGATATTCACGATAATAGCGAGAGTCAAACTCCGCTTGTCCATGATGCACCGTCGATTTCCAGGAATTCATCGCCGTGACGTCTTCGCGAGCAACCGCCAAGAATTGGTCCTGGGATCGGCTCAGAAAACGCAACGCCCCCTGAACACTGCGCCGCTGCGCGTCCTTCGCGGGCGTACCGAGGACGGACACTTGATTGACCAGGGGAATGCGAAAGCGCCCCGCCATCTGCACCGGGTCCGCCATCTGCTGCGGTGTCAGGAAAGGAATGGCCAAACAGCCGACGACGCCAGGAGGCAGGCGGCTGACAACCTCTTTCTTGAAATGAGCGACCAGAGCTGGCGCATCCGCTTCGCGCATCTTCATAAGGCAGCAGACGACTGGCTTTCCCGTCTTTAGCAACATGTCGAGAAACTGTGTCGGCATCTCGTCGTTGTAACGCTCGTCCGACGCCACATAGACGAGAATGTCCGCGAGAGACGCTGCCTCAATCAAGCGCGGAATATAGCCGGCGGCGGCCCAGGTTGTCATGTCCGGGCAATCCCACACGACGAACTCTTTGAGCAGATCGTACCCGCTCGGTTCGGTCGGCACGCGCCGCACCTGATAGACATCCTGGTCAAGACTGGACGGCGCCGGATCCGTTAGTCGTTGCAAGGGACCAAGAAAGCCGAAGTGTCCTGACCAGTTTTGCGGTCCTGCATAGCTCGTATAGGCGATCGGATGACGTGTGAATCCAGCCTGCGGATTGGCCTCGGCTGCCTGGACGCCGCTGAGCAGATTGGCGACTGTGCTCTTGCCCGCGCCGGCACCGCCGACGACCACGACGTGCAACGGCGTCGGCGGCTCGCCATCAAAAATAGGGCCGACGCAGTTACGAATCAAACCCGCCGCCAGGCGCAGTAGCCCCCCCGCAAGCTCTTGACCGGGCCGCTGCTTCGCGTATTGTTCCAGCCAGCCAAGGTCCTCGGAGAGCTGGCCCGTCAAGGCGCGGGCGGAAAGGTTCTCCATTCGTACTGGCTCCTGGTCAGTCTTGCATTTGTCATGTACCGGCCCGGAGCGCAAGCGACGGGTTTCGTTGACTTTACCCCGCTCTGGCGTTTTAGGCTGGCGAGTTCCTCGTAGTCGCATTGTAACGAACCTTTGTCATGACCGGAAAGCGCTCTCCGTTTTCAGCGCCGGCGGGCGGTCGAGACGGAAATCGTCAATTGCGATAGACGTAGGCTTCCTCGCAAGAAGCTCGGACATCAAGAGACCAGTCGCTGGAGAGAGCTGGATCCCCGCGCGGAAATGGCCGGCAGCTACGAATAGCCCGTCATAACCCGGGACCACTCCAAGGTAAGGAAGACCATCAATACTGCCTGGCCTGAGTCCAGCCCAGCTGCGCTCAATTGGTGGTTCGCCCAAGCCAGGCATGAGATGCCTGCTGAACTCCACCAACGACGCGATGGCTGTTGCCGTCGGGACCGCGTCAAACCCCGCATTCTCTTCCGTCGATCCGACAAGAACGAGTCCGTCGTTGCGTCTTACAACGTAGCGCTTTCCTTGAAGCAGAATGGGAAAGACACCAGTGCGGTTGGTTCGCAAGAGGGCGATCTGACCGCGCACCGGATGAATGCCCGGCTGAAAACCGACCTGCAGCAAGAGTGGGTCGGTCCAGGCGCCGGTTGCGAGCAAGACGCTTCCCGCCGTTTGTCTCCCTTGATTCGTCTCTACGCCCAATATCCGCGACCCATCAAGAACGAAGCTCCGCGCCGTGACACCTGGCTTCAGATCAACGCCGGTTTGTTGACAAAACTGAATCAAGGCTTTGAGATAACGAGGATTGCGCAGCTGCGCCATAGCGGGTAGGTAATATCCCTCTTGCGGACTTGGCGTGAGTTCGGGAACGACGCGCTTCAATCCGGACCGATCCAGTTTCTCAAATTCGATCCCTTCGAGTAACCATTGATCCGTTGCAATCGGCGATCCCGGCTCCGGCAACTCCACGCCGCCGCAGACAAGATAGCCATTATCGATCCCAGTTTGCTCCCGAAGATCCGCCGAGAGACCCGGAAACAAGCCAGAGCTGAACGCACGCAAGCGATCGTAAGGCGTTTGGGCTCGTTCTGAATCGCCCGGAGGGATGATGCCCGCCCCGGCCCAGGAGGCTTGGCGGCCCAGGTCGCCTTGATCGAGTAAGCGGACTGAAGCGCCCTGGCGAACCAGGTAATACGCGGTAGTCAGGCCAATGACGCCGCCGCCGACGATCAAGATATCTGGATGCCAACTCATGCAGTTGTTATAGCAACGCCCCAACCAGGGACGAACCCGCGCCCCTGGAGCCTCAACCACAATCCGGTTGAAACGCAAGGAGACAAGTGACGATGACCCGAAAGCTCAAATGGATGACCATCGCCGTCTTGATCGCAGCGACGCTCAGCGGCGTCCGCGCTGACGAAAAGCCGACGGCGCCGGTATCGAAGAAAGCGTTGCAAACGAGGACGTATGCGGTCGCGGATGTCGTGGTTCCTGTTCGGGATTTCGTTGGCGACGACGAAAATTTGCATACGCCGCCGACAACGACGGAAAGACATCTGATCGAGACCATCGAGAATTTCGTCGCTCCCACTTCTTGGTCTAGCCAAGGCGGGGTTGGCACGATCAATTATGTTCCCGGCAGCATGTCGCTCGAAGTCAGCACCACGCCGGCCGTGCAAGCGAAAGTGGGCGAATTCTTGACCGTCTTGCGTAAGTTTCAGCCGCGGCAATTCAGCCTGCAAGTGACGGTCGGCACCGGTTGCGAGGGTCCAAGCAATTGCCAGATGCTGCCGAAAGTGACGGTTTTCGAGGGCCAACGAGCCAAGCTGGAAGCGATTCAGGTTGAGGCCGTCGTCGAGGATCGGGACGGAGTCTCGTCCAAGCCCGTGCAGAAAAAAACAGGCTTTACGATGGAAGGCAGCGTTCTCACTATCGACGAAGGCCGCATCGGCATCAATCTAGACGTGCAACGTGGCAATCTTGACAAATCTGGCGAGCATGTACGTGTTGTACGCGAAGCGAAGCCGGGCGAGCCGTTCAAGGTGAAGCTCGGCGAGCCAGCCAAAGGCAAGCCCCAGGACTGGCTCGAAGTCGTAGTGCGACAGATCCCCGAAGAGGCCGAGGTAATCGCCACAAATAATGTCGCGCCGAATCCCTTTCCGGTTGCCTTCGTGGACGGTGGCTCCGTATTGCTTGGCGGACTAAAGTCGGCTTCAGCGCCCCAAGCCGAAGAGCGCCTGCAGCCCGTGCCGACGCCCCGGCTCGTGCCGATCGCCAAAGAGATCCAGCTAGCCGGTTACGTCAGCGACGACGGCTGCCTGGAAGAAATGCCGCTGTACATGCCCGCTACACTCCTTCAGGCGAAGCACGAAGTCAACGCGACGGAAGTGGCTAAAGTCAAAAAGGCGGATGCTGCCAAGGCTGTGATTATTATGCGACAGGAAAATGGAACGGAGTTAAAGCTGCGGATGGTTGGAAAGCGTGTTGTACTCACCACGCCGTCCGGCGAAGCATGGGCGGATCACATCACCTTCGAGAAGGATCCCACCGATTCGATATTGCTCGAAGGCAACGTGCGGATGAAACGGAAAAGCGACGACGGAGAAGCACAGATTCATGCCCCCCGACTGCGAATCAGGGGTGACTGGCTGGTCGATCTGAACCCGTAAGTGGCCGTCAGACTTCGTTCAGATTCGGCGGCTAGGTTTCAAAACTTTCCTAAACCAAAAGCTTCCGACCGATAATCCCTCTTGATTGTCGGCTCTGTCTCACCAACTTGGTCCAGATGAACACGTTTGATTGCGCTTATGCCAAGGCGCAATCAAACGTGTTTCTGCTTAACTCTTAGCAGGGAAAACACTAAATGGATTGCATTGCGCGCATGCACACGCAGAACTCTCGCAGCCTGACCAACCGAATCTGTTTCCAACGGCCAAATGGATTACCTAGCTTCGGATCGGCCAGATCGAAGAAAGATCGGTGCGGGGCCATTATGCCAGTTTGCCAAGGCCAGGAATCGGATTGGCAAACCTAGGAAGTTGACGCAAACGCTTTCTATATATAATTTTGTGCCGATAGAACTCGGCTCGTTTGCCACTATGTCAATGTCTACAGTCGGGGTGTAGAATGGGATTTCTTGCTTTTTTCTATGGTAATGACGCACAGAACTCTCGGATAATTAACGGTGAGCAGAATTACCAGACTCCTGAGTTTTTTCAACGGTCGGAAGACCAGCGGGTGCAACAAAACAACCCGGCGGGACCCAAGGCCCACGAAACGAATTGGAGACACACCTACGCTGCTTCTTGCAAGATCGAGCGACCGCCTCGGCTTTAGGTCTGAGTGACTGAATTACCTCGGTGGCGCGTGCCCATCGAAAAGGCGAAAAGTATCGTCGAGTGCATACGCGCACTAATAACTCGTTAGCCGGAGGATATGTGCATGGGTTCTGACACGGACAAAGGTGGCCAACCGACTGCGGGCTTACCATTTGTTCGACCCGTCGCTCGCCAAATTGTGGAGGAATTGTTCCGCGCTCAGTCTCAGTGGAAGACTGCCGCTCTCGTCGACCGGGTCGTTCAAGTGCATCGCGAGCGTGGCGGGTCTACCGCCTCAAACCCAAGTTTCACGATACAGCGGGCTTTGAGGGACCTCAAAGAGGGTGGTTTAGTCAATTCCCCCGGTGTGGGTTGGTGGTGCTGGACGGGCGCATCACCGCAGGGACTCCCCGTGCAGGAACTTCCGCCAACAGTTTCAACGTCTTTGGTCGATGACCCGAGCGATAATTATGAGCTTACTATTCAACCCGACAAGGAGGTTGGCACCGGGTCAGAGTGCGTCTATTTGTACTTCAACCCGAATGATCGCCGACTTGCGGCGCTCGAAGGCCGAGATACTTGGGAGTGCAAGATTGGTCGCACGGGCAAGCAATGATGCGATCCATCGAATTTTAGGTCAGGGCGTCAGAACAGCCCTCTCGCGCATGCCAACTGTCGGTCTCGTCATTCGAACAGACGATTCTTCAGCCCGCGAAAACGCATTGCACTCATCCCTCAAACTGGTCGGCGCAGAGGTTTCGGAAAGTGCTGGAAACGAGTGGTTTATCACGTCACCCACGCGCGTCGAAGCGTGGTATGAGAACTTTCAAAATGCTCTTGCGGCGAACGAGCCGTCATCCGCCTAACCCAACTAAGGACTCGCGCCAAAACAAGTTGCCGGCCATCGCCGCTGAAATGCCGTAGTTCTTGGCCAGGGCGAAACCAATTTCGGTAACTTATTTTGGCGCAAATCCTAACCAATCGCTCGCGTTGTAGCGCTGTCTCCCGACCGACCCTGCCAAAACGTTTGCACCTGTCATCGCAAAACCTAAACAACGCCAGCATGGATCGAGTCCAGGTCATCCGCTATACTTCAACAAAAGGAACGCCACGCGAACCCCAATCTGGTTGGCCCTCAAGGAACAGAAACGAAGCGGTATGCCAAACTTCGAGTTTCTAATTCCGAAGCGTCCAGTTTCCCTTCAGACCAAGAAGCGTGAGAGTCTACAGGCGTGGAAAATGTATGTTCGGGAAGAAGCACGCAAGTCGTGGAATGGCCAAACGGTTGAGGAAGGTGACTTGCACCTAATCCTCGTCTACCTGTGTGACGAGTCACCGCCAGACACCGACAACATCGTCAAACCCATTCAAGATGCTCTCGTGGGATTGGTGTTCGCGGACGACTCCCTTATTGCAGACGTCGAAAGTCACCGCCGCTTTCTTGATGCCACTTTCGACCTGACCCGACTCCCTCAACTCGTACTAGTGCTCTGTCAACGCTTGATTTTGGGGTTGGTAACGAAAAATATGGCGAGAATTCCCAGTGAGGGACGGCACAGCGACCCCAATTCTTAGCGTTGACAGAGCACTAGCCGGAATCGCCGCACAAGAGGAGTGTGTTTACGTGAAGGTCAGTCACTCCCGGCCCCTGGATGAATTGCTATGACAAACCTCTCAAACGCCGAAGAACACAAAGCCCAAGCTGACGAACTCGCCGAGAAGTATCGGCGCGAAGGTTACGACGCGATTGTGAAACCGGTTGCGACTGACTTGCCCTTCGAGCTTGATACCTATCGGCCAGACCTTCTTGTGCGAAATGATCAGGGTGGATTTCTCGTCACCGTAAGAAACCGAGCGGATCGTCTCTCGGTCGATCAACTCAGTTTAGTGGCGGATGAAGTGAAGAAGCACCCGGGATGGCGTTTCCTCCTGGTGACCGGCCAAGATGTTGCGTCTGAGGGATTGCCTGGCAAGGAGGATCAGACTGCTTCGTGGGACGACATTTCAAACCGGATCAATCATGCCCGACGGTTGCAAGAGGCCAGCGACAGCGAGGCAGCCTTTGTCATCCTGTGGATTGCTCTCGAACAACTTCTACGTATCCATGCCGGGCAAGCTGCAATTCCCGTGGAACGCCTCTCGCCCTCAATCATGATTCGGCAGTTATATTCCCTGGGCGAACTCACCATCCAACAGTTCGACGTTGCACTTGAGTGTCAACGCACGCGAAATCGTCTCGTCCATGGTTTCCCGGTTGGCGATCTACCCTCATCCGCTCATCGTCTCATGACCTTGGTAAACGAACTTTTGGCAGAGTGGTCTGCTGCCAAGACTCCCAGTTGACGCAGCAGACGAAAGATCTCTTCCTGAGCCAAAGTTACCTCCGTAAACACTTGGTATGACGCCCTGCTGGTGAGCCTTCAGGGCTGAGGGAGGCATGTATCGCGGCGTGCCGACCGAGCTGCCCATTGAATCAAGGGAACAGATCGGTATTGAGGCGCAGGGGAACCGGCTATGCTTCGAACGGTCACCCGTCGCCTTGCTCTCGGCCTTTCCACGATCGGTCGGCCGCGCGTCTGGCTGGAGGCAATGCTGCTTTTGGCGGCCTTCGTGTTGATCGCGTTTTGAAGTGAGGCCATTTTCGCGGCTTGAGATGAGGCCAACAGGAGTTGCCCGGCGAAGCGGGGTGAGCGTGGCGAGGTCCTATCCTTGGCGCGGTTACTTGGCGGACGGCTCTTCGGGGCCGCGATGAACACGATAGGATTTGCCCTTCAATTTCACGATGGTTGCGCCGTCCACGACGCGATCCAACAACGCCATCGCCAGGGGAGCATCGCCCAGGTATTCGGCCCAGGACTCGAAGTCGATGTTGGTCACCAGCGCCGTGCTGACCCGTTGGCTCCGCGCGTCGATGATCTTGTACCACAAGCTGGCGGCCTGCGGACACAGGCTGCGTTCAATGCGGTCCAGACCAAATTCGTCGATGATTAACAACTCGAAGCGGGCATAGAAGCGTACACGGTCGTGGATCGTTTGGTCGGCCAAGGCCGCAGTCAGATCTTCCAGGAGAGCACCGCTGGTCGTGTAAAAGACGCGATAGCCCTGCACGCAAGCGGCCTGACCGATGTTCTGAATCAGCCGACTTTTTCCCAAGCCGGATTGGCCGACGAACACCAGGTTCTGACAGCGGCGGACGAAGTCACAGCCAACCAAGGTTTCAAGTTGCGTCCGTGGGAGCGACGGGTTGAAGCTCCAATCGAAGTCGCTCAGTGGTTTCAGTTCGCGGAAGTGGGCATCCTTGATGCGTCGTTCGATGCTACGTTGGCGACGCAAGCCCGCCTGGTCGGTGAGCAAACGGTACAGGAACTCCAGATGCGAGCGGCCGCTTTGCTCGGCGTCGAGTACGACGGCATCGAGCTGTTCGGCAGTCATGGGGACGCGCAGCGTGGCGAAGTCGGCGAGGATCTGCTCACGCAGAGGTGGCGTCGGTGTTGGTTTCGCTGAACGGTTTTTCTTGGGACGAGGCGTCATTGGCGGCTTCCTCAGGCAAGAGCAAATGCTGATAGTCGCTGGTTGGCCGTGGACCGACCGCGTCGGCACGCAACAACGGGTCCAGCGTGTCACGATGCAGATCGGCCAGTTCCTCCAGGAGCGGCTTGGGCTTGGCGGTCGCGGCAAGGATGCGTCGGATTGCCGCCAAGGAGTAGGCGCCGAAGCGGACGGCACGCTCGAAGGCGGCCTGTACATCTTTGCGTTGGTAGTGGGCTACCACTGCCAACAGTTGCTGGGCCTGTAGTTTGCCCTGGACTTGCTTGGCGAGCAAGCCGTCGAGGAACTGTACGGCCACCGGCCCCAGTTCCGTGAAGCGTTGCCGTAACAGCAGTTCACGCTGGCCGGGGTCGTCGGCGGGATGATGGGTCTTGTTCGACTGGCGAACGCCCGTGTGGGAGCTGGCCACGAGAAGGTGGCGTGCGATCTCCTCCAGACCGATCGAGTAGATGACGACTTCACTCTCGGTGACGCGTACAGGTAGCACCTGGCCGATGTACGTCCACGGCACGGAGTACAGGTTGAGCCGATGGGTGACGTAGCCCTCGACGCTCACGTGGCGATAGATGACCTGGGCGGTGTCGAAGTCACAGGTCGGCAGCGTCAGCAAGTGTGGTTGTTCGTGTTGGTGACGCTGGAGTGGCGTCTCCTTGAAGTCGCGTAGGACACGGATGTCGGCGACGTTGTGCAGCCACCAGGTGGTCACCTCGTTGAGATGCTCGAGGGTGTCGAAGGTGCGACCATTGAGCAAACTGCTTTCGACGTGGAACATCTTTCGCTCGACTTTACCCTTCGTTTGCGGTCGGCGCACGCGGCAGGCTTGTGGCCGGAAGCCGTAATGCGTGGCGAAGGCCAGGAACTTGGGGTTGTAGATAACGCCATCGGCGTCATGACGCAGCACCACGGCTTTGAAGTTGTCATACAGGCAGACCCGCGCGACGCCGCCAAGATGGTGGAAGGCATGTACGTGTTCTCGCAAGGTCGTTGTTAGATCCATCGATTCCACGAAGCGTAGATACTGCCGGCGGGAGTAGCCGAGCAAATAGCTGAAGAGGTACACACGCCGGCGGCCTTCACGTGTAAAGTCGATGTCATAGACGCCGTAGTCCATTTGGGCTTGGATCCCTGGCCCGGTCTCGAAGCGCGGCACGGGTGGCCGCGCGGCGCGTGGCCGCAACAATCCCAGGCGCTGACGTACGACGGTGTACTGGCCAGTGAAACCGCGTGCTTGCAACTCTTCCAAGGCGCGCATGGTGGTGAGATTCGGGTACTTGGCAAGCAACTCCTTCAAGAGCGGCTCGAAGGGATCAATGATGCTGTGGCGTGGACGGGGCCGGGCGACCCGTCCGTCCCGCTGAGCTTGCACCTGTGCCAACGCGCGTGTCACGGCGCCACGCGACAGGCCCAATTCTTCCGCGATGGCACGCAACGACATCCCACTCTGACGCCGTTGCACGATCTCCAGACGCAACGCCTCATTCATGGCAGCCTCATACGCTTGAGGTCCGGTCCCAACACCAACTCCGCCACCACATGGGACTGATCGCCGACACGCGCCAATATCGGCTGGAGGATCTCACGATCCTGCGTTCGCAACTCAAGCACGTTCGGCGTCCGAAGCCAATTCTCCAGACGAGTCAGTGTTTCCAAAGCCTGTCTCAAATGCTTCGCCAGCCAGTTCCCGGCTCCACTCAGACGTGGATCCCGCAATGCCGTCGGCATACCGTTTACCTGAGCCAACGCCTCACGAGGCTTCGCCAGCACGAACGCCGCCTGCTCGTCACTGGCACCTTGCAACAACTCGATCACGCCGCTCACTTCCTGAGCCGTCAACGTCTCCCGGCGCGTCAACTCCAACAATGCTTCCTGGTTGCCCACGGGCAACCGCGTCAATTGACGGGCCAACGACGGACCCACTAATCCCAAACGCAAATCCTCTTTCACCGCCACACTCAACCGCTCCAACAACGCCAGGCGGCGACACACCCAACTCTTGTGTCGGCCCAACAAGTGGGCCGCTTCCACCTGCGTCATCCCATCGTCACGTACCAACCCCTGGACAACCCAGGCCTCCTCCAACTCCCGTACCGGACCCTGACCACGGTTCAACCCCAGAATCGCCGCCTTTGCCGTCGGCTCATCCACCTCCAATACTCGTACGCTCAAACTCCTTAACCCACCTACCTGGCGTGCCGCCGCATAACGCTTGAAGCCGTCGAGGAGTTCCAATTTTTGCTCACGCATACACACCACCACCGGTGACAACTGCCCCCAACGACGCAGCGATCCCGCCATTGCTTCCTCCGCCTCCAAATCGGTCAGGCGATAACGCCGATAGTGCTGGCCCAGGTCGGCAAGCATCACCGGTCGTGAGATACCGTCGTTCCAAGCCATGTACGTACCCTCCACCAAACCTCCCTCTTTCCTCCATTCGAAGAAAGGAAACGGGGGACGCAAAATCGCTCTCGCGACCGCCCGCTCCTCTCTCCGGTTTGGGGTGGAGGCACTTTATCCTGGCTGCTCGCTCAAAAATATCTGCAAAGACTTGGTCACGACGTATCTGGAGGCCGCACACGCTCGGTCACACGTTCCGAACGCCAGCGCCGACGCCGCGACCGATAGCGCGCCTCACGATCCAACACGCGACGTAACGCCAGTCGGCAGGCCAAACTACAGAATCGCTTGCACGATTGTTCATCGGCGATCGGGAAAAGCTCATAACAACCCGGTCGATCGCAGGGCCGCCTGGCAAAATCATCGCACGCAGACCCTGGCGCTGGCCCTCGCGCGGCAAAGCTTCGTCAGCTGACTCGGTTCGCTGTTGCTGACGCTGTCGCTCGCGATACCGCCGGCTCTGTTCCCGCCGCCGCTCTTGGCCTCGCTCGGTGGACCGATAACGCTGGCTCGCCTGCCAGCGTCGCCACCGCTGTGCCTCCCGGCGACAGGCCGCGCTGCAACAGCGCGCTGAGGATGCGCCGGCGTGAAGCGTCGCTCACAACCCTTGAGCAAACAACGCCGCGTTCGACGAAGACATGGTGCCTCTGGCCGTTGGCCACAGAAATGCTGAAATGAGGGTGGGCCCAAGGGAGGTCTTGCTCCCGCCGGTCAAGTCTCGGGGCCAGGTTGTGCCTGGCTCCGAGGCGTTTTGGCGCCGAGCGGCGCTGGGAAGTGCTTCAAGCCTATCACAAAATCCCAACCAAAGAACCACGCCGCGTGCTGGCCCGGGACAGTGCACGCCTATGGCCCTCTACGAAAGTGCGCGGCCTGGCCCGCGATCCTGCCTGCGCGCCCTGGCCCGGGCCACCGCGCAATTTTGGCCCCATGCTAAAACGCTGCTGACAGCCTTCGGCTTGGTCGCGGTGCCTTTCGGACTTGCCACTGGTCTAATTCACCTGACGGCGCCAGTTGGCTCCGCATCACAGTTCCTCACCTTCTGCGTCGTCGTTCTCGTCTTACCTGGTCTTGCGGAGGAGTCTTTCTTCCGGGCCGCCATCCTGCCCCATCCGACAGAGGAAATACCGATCAGCCGTCGTGCGCTCGCCTTTGCAGCTGGCCTTGCGGGCTTCGTCCTCTGGCATCCCCTGGACGCGTGGTTGTTCCTGCCGGTTGCTAGGCCGCTCTTCTGGGACGGTCGCTTCCTCGCGCTGGCCGGCTTGCTAGGGGCGTGCTGTACTGGCCTCTACCAACGGAGCGGGTCCGTCTGGCCGGGGGTAGCGTTCCATTAGGTCGTGGTCGTCGTTTGGAAGGCGCTGTTCGCGGGTGGTTATGCCTTCACTCATATCACGTGAGTTGGCAAATCGTTGTGGGACGGTCACCTGATAGTCGACACGCCAAACTTGTCATAATGCGATCGCCAGATTCATAGTTCTGGGTTGACCACGGACGACAGAGACCTTCGGTCGAGCCGAGTGTCACGGTCGGGAGACCGTGACACAACATAGTTAATTCTCAAGAATTCTTGGACCGTCATAGATGACTTTCTGTTGGCTTTTCAAAGTGATCCACAGAAAAATCTGTCGATGGGGGTTTTCCTCCCGCGGTACTTGAACGATTTCGGAATGAATCGTAGTTCCGTTCCATCGAATTGCTACTTGGTGAAACCCATGAGGAATGAAAACATGTGGTTCTAACCGTGATCCTTCTTTTCGATGCGTAGTATCCTCCCAGGAATTTTCCATCTTTCCATCAATTAAGAGATCAACACGATCGCGATTTGTGGAGGGAAATTCGATAAATAGCATAATGATGCAGGGCTGACTTAAATCAGCAGCCACGCTTCTCTTGCCGTACCTGAATTCATATCCAGTCTCGGTTGGGAAGAAGCCAAGTACGGCCGGCCACATCGAGAGCGCGACTACATTAGTGACCAATCCAAAAGCTGGTGGGAGATAACTCATTTTCTGTTTATAAGCCAACGCGATCGCTACAAAAGAGAGCAACAAGCCGGTGACAAAAGCCGGTGGCGCCCACAACGGTAGAATTCCAAATAGGCCACAAGCCATACTTAGGCAGGCTGTTAATCTAGCCCAGTGTTTGAAAGGTGTGTTTATTGCTGGAGAGACTTTTAGCGAATTTACGTTTACGCTCCGGACGGATTCATCTACTCGGTCTTTGATCATAAATCGATCAATGATACCGAATACTCCTAAAGCCTCAAAAAAAGCAACGCCTACGGAAGCTAATGGAACAATAATGCCTTGTAGGCCGACGAAAGTCATGCGCAAGAATGCGCAAGTGCAACCAGCAAGCAGTCCCCATGTTGTGGCGAATGCCGCGATCAGCACCAGCCCTCGTGTCAAAGACATTTTAGCGTACCTCACCACGGGCTTATTACCCCGGCACGAAATTAGATCAACCTAATTCCATTGGAGCGGCATATTGGGTCTGCGGATGAAGGAAATAACTCATAACATGTCGAGGCATCCCGCTCAACTTCCTCATGAATCCGAACAACCGCTCTTGCAACGTCGGCTTGTCCGGCGGCAGGCCAGCCTTGTTGATGTTCCCCTTCATGTCATTGTTCAAATATTCCACCGGATTGAGTTCCGGCGAATACGTCGGCAGGTAAAACAACTCGATCTGCTCCTGACGCGCCTCTACCCAGGACTGTACCTCCGCCTTGGTGTGGGAGCCCAACTGGTCCACGATCAACAGAATCTTCCGCTTCGCCCCACTGATCAAGAGAGTCAAGAACTGGAGAAAGACTTCCGCCGTGAACGACCCCTTGTACGTCATAAAACGCACCGTGCCCTCATTGCTGATCGCCGAGATCTGATTGACCCGCAGATGTGGTTGCGGCACCTCCATGGTGGCACGCTCGCCCCGGCGGGCATAACCCGAACCGGGATGGTGGTCGGCCTGCACGCCAACCTCATCCGCCCACAAAATCTCCGCGTTGTCTCGTTGGGCTTGGGCCTCAATGGCCGGATAGGTATCCTGCAACCACTGTTCGACTTCATCGGGATCTTGGTGACGCGACTTGCGGGCGGGCTTTTTGGAGGTGTAGCCCCAGCGTTGGAGATACTTGCCCACGGTGCGTAGGGCCAGTTCGATGCCGAGATCTCTTCGGATGAGGTCGGCGACGGCTTGGCGTGTCCACAGGGCGTGTTTCAGGCCCACTTGCTGGGGCGAGAAGTAGTCGATCTGGTCGCGAATGGTTTGAGCTTGGGCCTCGGAGAGCATACGGCCCGAGCCCAAAGGCCGGCCGGTGCGCCCGCCGGGCAGGGCGTCCAAGCCTTCGGCGTAATAGGCGGTATTCCAGCGGGAGATGGTTTCGCGGCGGACGCCGAGGAGTTCGGCGAGATCGGTTTCGGAATAGCCAAGCTCCAAGCCATGCAAGGCACGCAAACGCAAGGTCTCCAACGAATCGTCCGAGAGATGGCGGGCATCGGGAAGAGTAATAGACATAGTAACACCTCGAAGCTCGGGCTGAGGTACTTGTAATTCTAGATTAGTGAGCAACTACCGTGCCAGGGTAATATACCATTCCTAGCACTTGCTTTTTCACCTTAAACTTGACACCAAACTAACAACTATAAAGAAAGTCCCGCCGTACGCCAGCGGCAATCCGATTAACGGGCCGCCCCACAAATGAGCTGAGTATTCTATGGCAAAACTGCGGATCAAGCCATTTCGCCTTTGAAATATTCCTAATCGGGAGTCCTGCACGGCGTGAAATAATTCATGACGCATGACACTCCGCCTAAGTGGTGCAACCCGACATGCCGCAACTCCGAAGAGCCATTTTCCGTTGGTCCCAAGGCCGGCCCAACCTCCTGCGATGTTCTCCCAAAATGTTGCGAAAGCGCGGAATTCGGACTCTTCAAGGCGTGTTTCAAATCCGTCCCAATCGAACCTTCCTAGCTCAGTTAGCCAGGACCACCTTCCTTGTCCCCAAAGGCAGGACCATAGATCTCTAATCCAACACCATAGATTCACGCGGAATCTGAAGGTTTTTGCCCGCGCTTCCCGAAGCATAGCTTTTTTTAGTTGGTAATCCTCTGGTCCCGACGGCCGAGGCGCTTCCCGGCCTATGCCGAGGAACGGTCGTCCCGGTACCGGAGCCTCCATGAACAGTTCCTCCAAGCGTTATCCAGCGTCGTGCTACACTCGCAAGGTTGATTCCGCAAACAAATGTTTAGTATAACGAATTGGAGCGGCCTTTGAAAGTCCCTATTGAACCTGTTGTGCCTTCGATGATAGTGTCATAAAGAAACAGTCTCAGCGAGATGGAGTCAGATTCTCACCAGCCCCAAGTGAAGCACCCTCGAAATTGGAAGCCTTCACTTTGAGCTGATGAAAACCACAGGGACGTCCTTACAAACTCCACCCCTCCCGATACTCCGTGTGCAACAACGCATCCGCCGCGGCGGCGCCCGTCTTCAGTGCTACCGCATCCCACTTGATCGCCTTGCCCGAGCGGTATGCTACATTTCCCAAGAGCACAGCTTCGGTCAATGCCCCGCTGTAATCGAAGTTGCACGTCGTGGTGCCGCCGTTGCGGCAGGCTTCGACCCATTCTCGATGATGGCCGATCGAATTGGGGATTTTGAGACTCGTCGGAATCGTAATGTCTTTCAGTTCGTCAGGGAAAAAGACCCGCTTGTCGTAATTGGCCAGCAGCATCCCCTTGTCGCCGACGAAGAGGACGCCGTCGCCCCACTTGGGTAGCTTTTTTTCTTCGAGAATCGCGGGTCGTTTGCCGCCGTCGTACCAATTTAGCTTGACGGCGGGCATACCGTCGCGAGCGGGGAACTCGTAGTTCACGACGAGACCCATTGCCGCCCCCTCGGCATCGGCCGGCGTTGGATCGCCCGTCGCCGAGACGGCGCTCGGATGTCGCAGCTTCAGTGCCCAGAACGGCAGATCACAGAAATGACAGGCCATATCGGCCAATGTGCCGCCGCCAAAGGCCCAGTAACGCCGCCACTCGGCCGGCATGTAAGCCGGCGAATAGGGGCGATACGCCACTGGCCCGAGCCACGAATCGTAGTTCAATGTCTTCGGCACCGCTGGCTTGTCTTTGGGTAGTCCGTGACCGCCCCACGACTTGCCGACCCAAACATGAACTTCGGCCACGTTCCCCAGCGCCCCGGCCTGAACCAATTCAACGACGCGACGATAGTTATCGTGAGCGTGAATCTGTGTGCCCATCTGTGTCACGCGCTTATGCTTTTTCGCCAACTCGGCGATGGTTCGCGCCTCGACGACTGTGTGCGTCAACGGCTTTTCACAATAGGTATGCAACCCCGCCTTGAGCGCCGCCGCCGTGATGACCGCATGATTATGGTCCGGCGTCGCCACCAGCACGGCATCGAGTCCCTTGGCGTCGAGCAGCTTGCGATAATCGTTGTAAAATGGCGCATTCGGAAACTTCTGCCGAGCCTTCGCCGTCCGCGTTTCATCGACATCGCACAACGCGACAACTTCCGCCGTTTTGACCTGGGCAAGCTGCCCCCAGTTGTACTCACCCTGTCCCGCCACGCCAATGACGCCGATCCGCAGCCGTTCACTCGGCGGAGCCTTGACCTCCTGAGCATGAAGCTGCGGCACAAGAGCCGAAGCGCTCGCAGCCGCTGTCGCTTGCAAGAATCGGCGACGATTGAGATGGCGTGACATGGGAGAGTCCCCTTGGTTGGTGGAATTGGTCCGATGGGAGGTAGTCTATTGCGGGATAAGGGAGGCTGCTAGTGCCGGTTGGCAGTCGACTTGGAAGGGCGTTGCCAGATCAATGGTCTGAGAGCCTCTCTCGAAAGCCTAGGCTTCCCTACCCAGGGTGCGCTTCGCGACGCTGGGCTTCGATATGAAACGCCTTTGGCGTTTTAAGACAGATTTATCCTTGTTGTTTTAGAACGCCGAAGGCGTTCCATATCAAAGCCCAGGGTCGCGAAGCGCACCCTGGGTAGGGGGACGCGACTTTCGGGAAAGCCAGTGAAACGATACCAAGTTTAGATTCGGTGTCTAAAAAAGAGTCATCTGGCCGCCAGTGAGAGCGTACGGCGTTGGTAACGCGTAACCACCACACCTACACCCAATCCGCCACCGGCGCCGCCGCTGCGACGACTTCTTCATCCGTCGAACAGCCACCCAAGGTCTCGCGAATCAAAATCACCGTGGTCGATTTGAATAAGCCTTGCCATGCCATGCTTGCCTCTTGAAGTCTCGTCGCTAACCAAACCTGCTCGTCGAACTGCTTTGGAATACGTTTCGCCCATTTTAGGGCTTTCTTCGAGGGCACACACCAAACTTCGAATCTCTTTCCGTCGATCCATTCCTTCAACGGAACCATGTCGGCCATGAGCCAGCGATCGATCCATTCTGTCCAATAGATAATGGGCAATTCCTTCCGATGTTCGAATAAAAGTAAACAAAAGGAATCAATGGCGCCTTGGTCGTTTGTATCCCGCCAATTGTTAAAATGCTCTTGGACAAAAGTACCCGTCGGACCGGCGATCGATGTGAGAGTGAGCCATTGTGTCGGCATCGTCGAACTCATTTCCCTATAAAGCACTTTTAAGATGGTTTATATTTCCTGAACTTCCCGCCGGTAGGCAACGCCACCCGTCTCACTTACAATAACATCTCTCTCCCCGCACGCGAACCGCGCAGGCGCGGTGGCTGTCTTGTGTGACATGAACGACATGGTGCTAATGGATGCTCATACGCTCGACCTGCTCCAATTCGGCAAGGTGCGCGATCTTCTGGCTTCGTTCGCGGCCTGTTCGCTGGGCAAAGAGCTGGCGGCGCAGCTTCAGCCGGGGACGGATCTCAATAAATTGCGGGTGGAGTTGGCTCTGGTCTCGGAAATGGTTGATGCTCTCGGACATGGACTTACACCGCCGTTTGGCGGGCTGCACGACGTTCGGCTCATCGTGCGCCGGGCCGCGATCGGGGCGCAGTTGACGATAGAACAGCTCCTTGAAGTCGCCGACACGCTCACTTGCACGGGCAATATCTATCGTTATCGCATGAAGCTCAATGAGCAGCATCAAGGCCTGATCGATCTGCTTGGCGGGGTTGAGGATCTCGGCACCGTGGCCAAGACGATCAGTGGCTGCCTCGATAGTCGCGGGCATGTTCTCGACATGGCGAGCCGCGATTTGGCCGATATTCGCCGCAAGCTCGCGGATGTCGATGAACGAGTCCAGTCGCAGATCCGCCGCCTGTTGCGCGACCCTGAGTTACGCAAGATTTTGCGCTATCCCAATGCCACGGTCAGTGGAGATCACTATGTGTTGCCAGTCGCCGTCAATCATCGTCAGAAGTTACAGGGAGTGGTACACCGCACGAGCAGTAGCGGCGACACGGTGTTCATCGAACCGGCTGCGATCGCCGGGCTAAGCGTCGAGCGCACGATTCTCAAGGGCGACGAGGATCGCGAGATTCGGCGCATTCTGCGACGGCTCAGCGGCGAGGTGGCCCGCGTCGCGCGACCATTGAGCCAGGCCCTCGACATTCTTGCCCGCTTTGATCTCGTAACGGCCAAAGCGCGCTATAGCCGTGACTACAACATGTTCGCGCCGGAGCTGAATACGGAAGGCCGCCTTTGGCTGCGACAAGCCCGCCATCCGCTGCTCATGGCGATCTTTCGAGGCGATCGGTTTGGTAATGAAGAGCCAGACCCGAAAAACGGTGCATCGGCTGATACGCCTCTGACCGTCTCCCTTTCCACCGATCCGCAGCCTGCCCCTGAAGTCGTGCGTGAGGTTGTCCCGATCGATATCCGCCTGGGCCTTGGCTTCAACATCCTCATTATTACGGGGCCAAACACGGGCGGCAAAACGGTCTGCCTTAAAACGACAGGGCTCCTCTGTCTTATGGCCCAATGCGGTATGCATATTTCGGCAGGCGAGGGAAGCAGCGTTCCGATTTTCCAGCAGATATTGTCTGATATCGGCGATGAGCAAAGCCTGGAGCAATCTCTGAGCACCTTTAGTTCGCACATATCACGGATCGCTAAAATCCTCAAAATCGCCTCAGCCGACAGCCTCATCTTGCTCGATGAGCTGGGGGCCGGCACCGATCCGACGGAAGGGGCCGCCCTGGGTCGCGCGATCCTCGACGCCCTCGATCAATGTGGGTGCCGCGCGATGGTCACGACTCATCTCGGTGACTTGAAGACCTATGCCTTTAACAATGATCGAGCGGAAAACGGAGCGGTCGAATTCGACATCGAGACCCTTCGGCCGACCTATCGACTACACATCGGCCAATTCGGCATGAGCAACGCTCTGAAAATCGCCAAGCGGCTGAAGTTACCACGCGAGTTGCTAAAGCGAGCCCATCGCTATTTGAAACGCCGTCAAAAACGGGCACCGGAAATGGTGCAACTACAGCAGCTTCGGGCGGAAGCCGAGCAAGCCCGCGAAGAGGCATTGCGTGCCACGCATGAAGCGGAGAAGCAGGTCGAGGAGCTTCGGCAAAAATCGGCGCAAATGGATCGCGTCGCGGCCGAGGCTGCAGCGCTTCGGGAACAACGGCTCAAACTGCAACCGGGCGACATGGTTCGTGTGCCGCGGTTTGATAAGGTCGGTCGTGTGGTTCGGGTCGATCATAAGCGCAATATCGCGGTTGTCGGGCTTGGATTGGGGCAATGGGAAGTGGCGTTGGAAGAGGTGTTTCCAGAGGTGAAGTAAAAATAATTGTTGTTTAGCCGCGAGCCGGTAGGCGAGCGCTGTGCGATGGCGCTATCGCACAGCGCTCCGCTTCGCGTCGCGGCTAAACGATTCCAGTGAGCGCAATTTCTGCGCATTACGCAAACTCATCACGAACGCCGCCAGCGCGAGCAGGAACGCGATTCCAAGCATCACATCCTTGACGGTCGTCGCATTATTTTCATTGGGAGGAACGGCTGTTGCGTCGCCATCGCCGTTCTTCGACGCCGATTCGGCTTTTCTCGGCCCCGTCAGCGCACTCTGTGGAATCAACACTTCAGCTCGATGGCCTCCCGGCGCACTGACAATAACCTTGAGAGTCTCAGCTTCTAAATAGGGAAAAACATACTTGCCACTTTTTTCGTCAAGAGGCCCTTCGTTTAACAGTTTGCCGTCTCCATGAAATACTTGCACGGTCGCTTTTCGCGGCGAGTCGCCGGTCTCGAACCAACTTTCAATTTGGATTCGTTTTTCGGGAAGCAGCGAAAACTCGGCGACGAGGCGATGTGCATGCGCGGGGCTGGCGATTGTCATGGTTGTGATCGTCGCGAAAATAAATAATTGGACAGACGATGCGGCCGCCGGCGAAGGCAGGGAAGTCGGAATTTGCAAGGCCATCGGTTCTGGATGATACCCGTCCAGCAGCTCCGGTTTCACTTTCGCCAAAAATCCTACCGTGAAACCCAATATAATTCCTTCGAGTATAGCCAGCGGCAAATGGGCCACGAAAATCACTTCGACCCAATCAGCCCAATTATCAATTCCACCGCCAATCATGATAACCGCATTGAGAACAAGCGTGAGCAGCACTGCCAGAATGCCGAGGAACAGTCCTAGCGCGAATTCTGGCGTGTTAGTCTGTCGGCTCTCCCACCAGGTGATGAGCATGGCGATAAGAACAACGGCTGCAATTACCAAGGGATGGAGAATCAACGCGAGCGCGGGTTCTAAAATGGGCAGGGCAAGCTGAGCGGGCCTTGTTCCTGTTGCAACGGTAAATTGAAAAACTCGTTGTATCGGGTTGGTGCAAACCAATGCAATTGCGAATATGGTACAGACAAGCCAAAAAACCGTGCTAATCCAAATGAGCGATCCTCGAAACCATCGTTGCTGAAGCCAACTCTTGCGATGGAGAAGTTGAAACAATACCGACGCCAGCAGCGCGGGAATGGCCATGACACACGTATTCACGCCCAATGTTGTGAAACCGCCATGCCCCGGCATGAGAACAGCTTGCAGCCCTAGCCCCACAAAAACGGCCAGGGGCGCTCGCCAACCAAGGACGACGCCTAACAGACCGTTCAGAACCAGATGAACCGGAGTCGGGCCCAGGCGAACGTGAATGAGCGAAGCGACGAAAAAGGCCGCCGTCAAAACGGCGACGCGCGGCACATCGTCATCGCGCATCCGCAAGGAAGCAATGAGGACAAGAAGGCCCGCGACGACGAAACCACCGAGCAACCAAGTGAAGGTCAATTGGCCATCGCCGATATGAACCGCCAACAAAACAGGCAACGGCATTAGAGCCATCGGTCCGCTCCCAAGGTATCAACGGCTCGGCTTGTCATCGACATAAACCCATAATATCAGCCGTTTTTTCAGAGGCTTTTCTTTCCCTTCACCCACCAGAGTCATTTCCTTGGAATGGACGGCGAGGCACCACCAGCCCGGCTCAGGCAATGTCGTCGTAAATGTGCCGTTGACATCCGTCTTCATGGTTCGCGTGATAAATTCATCCGTCGGCAGCTCTTTTGGAGCGACGGGGTTATAGCGCTCAACTTCAACGAGTGCGCCGCCGATAGGCTCGCCTGCCGTGATATGGGCGCTGCCTTGAAAAATGGCCCCCGGCAGCAGACCGTAAGGCCGCGTCATTGGCGTTACGCCTGGCTCCTTTGCGTCAATCAACTTGTCCCATCCCTTTTGTGCCTGAACGTGCAGTACGACCTTGGCGGTGTCCTGAAGATATTCGCCATCCTCCTCCATCCAAATGGGTGGCGTTTTCAAAACGAGCGAGTAATCGCCGCGCTCTTTCGGGGTAAACGAGAAACGATACGCGACCGCCTTTTTGCCTTCGCCGGCGTCGATGCTGACCTTTTCCAACTTTTCAAGCAGATCGACCCGATCGCCTTTCGGGTCAACGACGATCAAAGATAATGGCTTAGGAGCATCAAACAACTGATGCTCGAACGGATGGCCCCATTGATAGGTGAAAGTGACCGTTTCGTCCTTTTTGACGGAATGCTTCGATGGCAGGAGCATGTTGTAATGAGCCGAAGCGCATGATTCGGCCAGGCTAAGGACAAAGAGAGCGAGGCAGCAAATCCGGTGCATGGATTCCTCGAAGAGGCGGGTCAGGCGGGGCTTGACTTCGTTGGCAATCTTACGAATTTGCAGAATGTGTTACCAGAAGGCGAGCCCGGCTTGCTGTTTTTTCGAGCTTCGACACGTCGAGAGCGTGCCATTTCCTGCTTGACGGAGGGTGATAGTTGGTATAGCCTCGCACGAAAGGTTTAGCTTCGACCCGAGAGTGCCGAATCGGAGCATTCATGCGCAGCGCTTTGACGTTACTGTACCTTTGCAGCTTGACGCTCATTGCCCGGGGCGAAGCTCCCAGCGGCGCTGAGCGATTTCGCAAATCGGTCGAACCGATTCTCGCCGACTATTGCTATAGCTGCCATGGCCAGGGAGCGAAGAAGGGCAACGTCACTCTCGATAGCTTCAAGTCGGATGAAGATCTGCTCAAAAACCGTACGCTTTGGTTGGCCGTTTTGAAGAACGTGCGCACCGGCATCATGCCGCCGAACGGAAAAGATCGCCTGACGGCCGAGGAACTTGGTCGGCTGGAAGCCTGGATCAAGCGCGACGCCTTCGACATCGACCCAGCCAATGTCGATCCAGGGCGCGTGACGATTCGCCGGCTCAATCGCGTCGAATACGAAAACACCATCCGCGATCTCATGGGCGTCGAGTTCCGCGTCGATGACGAGTTTCCCGCGGACGACACCGGTTATGGCTTCGACACCATCGGTGACGTCCTGTCGATTTCACCAATCCTGCTGGAAAAATATCTGCAAGCGGCGAAGACGATCACAACCACAGCGGTGCCGCTGATCGCCCGCGTTCCGCGCGAATTCGACTTGCCACGGCTTGGCTTCAAAGACGTCAAGGGCATGCCGCCCGCCGCGAAGCATTCGATTTATTTGGAAGGGCAGTATACCCAGTCGTTCGAGGTACCCCTCGACGGGGAATACGAAGTCTCGCTGGACCTAAGCGTGCGCGGCGCGTTTGACTTCGATCCGGGCCGGTGTGAGGTTTCGATCGTGGTGGACGAGAAGGAACTCTTCAAGCAGGAGTTCGGCTGGGAGAACAATAAGGTTCACCATCTCGACGCGAGATTGAAGCCTAGCCTCAAAGCGGGGTCTCATACATTCGCGGTCAAGATTCATCCGCTCGTGCCGATCGAAAAGAAAAAGAATGCCATCGACCTGTCGCTGGTCGGTGCCCGCGTGCGCGGGCCGATCGATTCCAAGCACTGGGTGAAGGCCAAGAACTACGAGCGTTTCTTTCCGCGTGATGACACTCCCGTCGGCAAGGACGAGCGTCTGGTCTATGCCCGCGAGGTCTTGCGGGCTTTCTCCTCCAAGGCCTTTCGCCGACCGGTGGACGAGGCCTCGGTCGATCGTCTCGCGGCGATCGCGGAGCGGGTTTACTCGCAGCGCGGCCGAAGTTTCCAGGAGGGTGTGCGCCAGGCGATGGTCGCGGTGCTGGCCTCTCCGCGATTTTTGTTCCGCGTCGAGGCCGACGCTGCGGGTCCAGCGAACGGACCATTCCCGCTCATTGACGAATACAGCCTCGCCACACGGCTCTCGTACTTTCTTTGGTCCACCATGCCGGATGAGACGCTGTTCCGGCTCGCCGCGAAAGGCGAGCTACGCAAGAACCTGCGCGAACAGGTCACGCGCATGGTCGCCGACCCGAAGGCGGATGGCCTGGTCCGCAACTTCGTCGGGCAATGGCTGCAGGCTCGTGACGTTGAAGGAATCGTCATTACTGCGCGATCCATCCTCGATCGAGATACGCTGCGCAAGAATCGGCTCGATTCCGACCAGGAAAACCGCGACGTGCGGCGGGCGATGCGCCAGGAAACCGAAAAGTATTTTGAATATGTCCTACGCGAAGACCGTAGCGTGCGTGAATTGATCGATAGCGATTACACGTACCTGAATGAGCGCCTCGCCGAGCACTATGGCATCCCTGGCGTCAAAGGCCCGGAAATGCGGCGCGTGACACTTCCCGAGGGCAGCCCGCGCGGCGGCGTGTTGACGCATGGTACAATTCTTCTCGCCACGTCGAATCCGACACGAACATCGCCGGTCAAACGCGGCCTGTTTGTGCTGGAGAATATCCTTGGCAGCCCACCACCGCCGCCGCCCGACGATGTGCCCGAACTCGAAGAGACGATCAAGGCGGCCAAGGGCAAGGAGATGAGCATCCGCGAAGCGCTCGAATTGCATCGCAGCAAGCCTCTCTGTAGCTCGTGCCATTCCCGCATGGACCCGCTCGGCTTCGCCCTCGAAAATTTCAATGCGCTCGGCATGTGGCGTGACAAAGACGCGGCCGCGCCGATCGCCGCCGCCGGCAAGCTGATCTCCGGCGAATCGTTCGGCAGCGTCCGCGAACTCAAGAAAGTCATCGCCACCGAGCGGCGTCAAGATTTCTATCGCTGCCTTACAGAAAAGCTGATGACCTACGCCCTTGGCCGAGGCCTGGATTATTACGACACCCAAACAGTCGATACGATTGTGGACCGCCTTGGCCGTGAAGACGGGCGCTTTTCGGCTCTTCTCCTCGGCATCATCGAATCGGCACCGTTCCAGCGTCGGCGCGCAAGCGCCGGCCGACCCGCTCCCTAAACCGAATCGGAACCCATGACTACCATTCCCTCGATTCTCAATAATCGACGCCAGTTTCTCAAGACCCTGGGCGGCTTCCTTGCCCTCCCGGCCTTCGAGTCGCTGCTGACCGCCGCGCCGGCGTCCAAGTTGGCTGTGTCGGCCTCCGGCGTGCCGCTCCGCATGGCTTTCGTTTACTTTCCGAATGGAGCATTGCAGACTCCCTGGTGGCCGACCGGCGAAGGAAAACAGTTCGAGTTCGCCGTGACGATGGAGCCGCTCAAGCCGGTCAAGCAGCAGATTCAGGTTCTCGGCGGACTGAATCACACGAATGCAACCGCGGGCCCCGACGGCGCTGGCGACCACGCTCGCGCCAGCGGCTCGTTCTTGACCGGGGTCCGAGTGAAAAAGACCGCCGGAGCGGACATTCGGGCTGGCATATCGATCGACCAGATGGCCGCCAACCGCGTGGGCCGATTGACGCGCTTTCCCTCCCTCGAGCTTTCCTGCGACGCTGTCCGCAAATCGGGTTCCTGTGACTCCGGCTACTCGTGCGCCTACCAGTACAATTTGGCCTGGAAGTCCTACAACACACCGCTCGCGCCGGAAACAAATCCACGCCTCTTATTTGAAAGACTCTTTGGCCCAGGCGTCGCCGGCGAACGGCGCGCGAATATGAAGGCCCGTCAACAGGAGCAACAATCGGTCCTCGACTTCGTTCTCGACGATGCCAAGGCACTGTCGCGCGACCTGGGCGGCCGCGACCAACGGAAGCTCGATGAGTATCTCAACGCCGTCCGCGAGGTCGAAAAGCGCATCGCCGACGCCGAGCGCTTCGGCGACACGCCCGACCCCAAGGTCGAGACCCCCGACGGCATCCCGCCAAAATTCGGCGACTACCTCACAGTCATGTTCGACCTGATGCTGTTGGCCTTCCAAACCGATTCGACCCGTGTCGCCACCTTCCTCATGGCCAACGACGGCAGCAACCGCACCTTCGCCGACCTCGGCTTCCCCGAAGGCCATCACTATCTGACCCACCACCGCAACATCGAGGATATGAAAACGAAGGTCGCCAAGATCGATCGCTTCTACATGACCAAGTTCGCCGCTTTTCTCGACAAAATGAATCAAACCAAAGACACCGACGGCACCTCTCTGCTCCACAACTCGATGATCGTCTACGGCGGCGGCATCGCTGACGGCAACCGCCATACGCACAGCAACCTACCCGTGATTTTGGCAGGCTCCGGCGGCGGAACGCTCACCCCCGGCCGATTCACCAAGCTCTCCTCGCAACCGATGTCCAACCTGTTCCTATCCATGCTCGACCGCTTCGGCGTCGACGGCGTAGAAAAGTTCGGGGACTCGTCCAACCGCGCTGATGGGATCTGAAGCGGTGAACGTCGATAGCCTCCGATCGAATTCAACTGGCGGCACGTCGCACGGAATGCCATTATTAGTCCCGCGCCCCTATCGGCGTACCGAACCCTTTGAGGAGAAATTGACATGGCCACGATCACCGCGGGGATGCTCGACCAAGTTCCATCCGCCAAGAGCTTCCTGCCTCATTCAAACGGGGGGAGACGGTGTACGCCATCGCTTTCGACATGGATATTCAGCAACTCCGGATCCACTTCGGCGACCCGTACAACAACGCCTATTTGGAGATTCGGCGCGTGCTCGAAAGGCACCGCTTCCAATGGCAACAAGGCAGCATCTACTTCGGCGACGCATCCGTAACGGCCACGACGGTGACAGTAGCGATCATCGACCTAACAACTCAACTGCCTTGGTTCGCGTCTTCCGTTCGAGATATCAGAATGCTACGCATCGAAGAGTTGAACGACCTGATGCCGATCGTCCAGCGCGTCGCTGGAATTACCAATGGCGAAGGCGGCTAACGGTCACGAAATCTCTGCTGTTCCTTAGCATACATGGCATTCAATCGCATCCATTTCTTTTCATCATTTGCTCGCCACTTCGCGACGGTTTATACTGCCATTCATGCCACACGTCACACAATTGCTGCAGGCTGTGGCATTCGGCGATCCGAACGCCGCGGGCCAGTTGGTGCCGCTCGTTTACGACCAGCAGGAGGCCGTTTTTCGTCATGGCGCTGGTCAAGGGAGTCCGATCACGCGCTTTTGCGACGAGAATCGGCTGACGCCGCGCAAACGGCTCGCGCTGTTCATCCCGGTCTGTCAGGCGAGGCAGCATGCCCATCAAAAAGGGGGTCATGCACCGCGACATCAAGCCGACGAGCGTACTCGTGACGCTCTATGACGGCAAGCCGGTGCCCAAGGTGATCGACTTAGTTCAAGTTTCGCACATTTTAGGGTCTGTTGGCAGCATCTCGCGGGAGAAAAAAGTTCGGCTTCCCGGCTCGGTTTGGTAACTTGGGATCATCTACTATTCCAGGTCGCCCCGTGGCAAGGAAGCCGATCTATGGAAGTTACCGCCTCTTTCGTTGCTCTGCTACAGCATTTCGTTCCTGTTTTCACCGCCCCAACCTTTCAGACCTTCGTCGAGATCATCTCCGGCTGGGTTCTCTCTCCACGCCGCCGCTACGTCACCGACGTCATCTTCACGGGAGGCAACCTCGACAACGGACACTGGTGCCGCTTCCATCGCTTTTTCAGTCATGCCGCCTGGGATAGGGATGTCTTGTCTTTGCACCTGGCCAAATTAGTGGCACGCGTGTTCGCCCTGGGCGCTTCCTTGTCGTGGGCCGTCGATGATACCTTGTGTCGTAAACGTGGCCTCACTGTTTACGGCGCCGGCATGCACTACGATCCCCTCATCTCCAGCCGCGCCAAACCTCTTGTTAGTTGGGGACACGATTGGGTCGTCCTCTGCCTCGTCATCGCCCACCCCTTCTGGGCACCCACCAAAGTCTTTGCCTTACCAATCACCATGAGGTTGTATCGCAATCGCCAAGGTCTCACCAAGGGAAAAAAGAGCAAAGCCAAAGCCGCCAAGACCAAGGCCGACCCCAACCATCGCACCCGGCCCGAACTGGCCGTCGAGCTGATTTCCTTGGTCTCTACCTGGTTTCCTCAAGACGAAATCGTCGTTACAGGCGACAGTGCCTACGGCGGCAAGAGCGTTCTGTCCCACCTACCGGCCAACGTTCATTTGATCAGCCACGTTCATCCCAAAGGCGCCCTCTATGCTCTCCCACAGCCACGTACGACAAAAGGCAAAGGGGCTCCACGAAAGAAGGGTACACGTTTGCCGAACATGGCCCAATGGGCCGACGACGCCACGCGACCCTGGACGGAACTCCACTTCGATCAGTTCGGACTCCATGCTGTCCTACAGGTCAAAACCCAGCAAGCCTTGTACTACAAGGCTGGTGGCCAGCGTCTTTTGACCATCGTCTTGACACGTGATCTTCAAGGTAAAAGGCCCGATCAAATGTTTTACTGCACCAACCTTGACTGGGATGCCCGCCACATCCTCTCCACCTATGCGTGCCGGTGGGCCATCGAATGCACCTTCGAGAATTGCAAACAATTTTTGGGGCTGGAAGACCCTGCCAACCGCTTGCCCCTGGCCGTCCAGCGGACCGCACCGATGGCTCTGCTGCTGTATAGCCTGGTTGTCGTCTGGTTCCACCAGATGGGTCACCGCTTCCTCCAGTTTCCGTACCGCCCGTGGTATCGACGCAAACAAGAGCCTTCGTTTGCTGATCTTTTGACCACCCTACGGCGTGTCAGTTGCCAAGAGAAAACCGACACACTGCTTCCAAAACGGTGTCGCCTAAAAACCTGGCTCACCCAGATTACCGAGCTTCTCAGCCGAGTCGGATGAGACAGCTGCTCGCCGTCTTTTTTCAACCAATCCCGGCACATGTGACTCGACGGACCGTCAAAAATCACCGGCCCCAGCGCTAGATTTACGCGCCGGAATGTGCGAAACTTGAACTTAGGAGTCGCCAAGGCGTTGCACCAAAAGCTGACCGAGCGAACGATGTTCACCGCCTTCGGTAGCGTCGTCGGCACGCTCGAATATATGACCACCGAACAGGCCAAATTGAACGCCCTGGACACAGATGGCCGCAGGCTGCGGCCGCACCGACATCAGTTCCTGGTTGAGAGAACCAATGTTTGGCTCCATTGCTATCGGGGCCTAGCGACCCAATAGTTCCATTTAATTTATTAATAAACTGAATGGTGGAATGATGGCAACTTTTGATAAAGAGGACTTAAAGCGCAATTGGCTCTGGCTTGGGGTTGACGGTTCCCAGTGTCTAGGCGTCTTTCAATCGCTTGGAGAATCGGCATTACCAGCTAGCGTTTGTTGCTCCCTTGAAGATGCTGAAGCTATTGACGAGTTTGCTTCTCGTGAACTTCTACATACGAATGGTTATTGTGAAGGCCATTTTGCGCTGAGAGCGCCGCCTACTCTTGGAGAGCCCGGTTTACGTTCGAGAAATATGATGAGAAATGGAGTGATTTTGTGAGTGGCTCAGTGAGAGTCGCAGCTTGTGGTTTTTATGTATTCTATTCATGTCAGGGTGGAAAGCGGCCGGTTGGATATTATCAGGCAGCTTTTCCAACTAAACCCTTGACACTCGATGGGCTACCTTCGGCCGTACGTACCATTGTAAGGCGCACTTGCTTTCAAGGAATAGGGTTTGCTGATGCAGTCTATCTGTCAGGAGAGGCGATCGAAGCGGCGGTTAGATCGGCCTAAAGGGGCACTTTGACCCTTCCGTCCGGCCACTCTTGGGTCAGGGTAGAATCGAGAAGTGGCGCGGTAGATTTCGTAGCTCGCATTGTTGTACGGCCCGGTGCGGCGGGCGATCCTCACCCAGTTGGTCAACCGCTATGGCCGGAGCTTCGCGACCTCGTGGGATTTCGTCCGCTACGCCGAGGAACAAAAGCTGAACTTGGATTTCACCACACTGGCCCAACGGCCCGAGCGGAGGCTGGGCGGGCGCTGAAGTGAGGTAGCGCGGAGTCCTCCAGGAGCTAACGCTCCTGGCTTGCAGGGATTATTAGATTAGGCTTGCGAGCCAGGAGCGTTAGCTCCTGTAGGTCGCAAAGCGGCGTTTGCTGAAAAACACGGATCAGTGGGACGGCTACCCGCTTTCGTAACCGGAATTCGGGCGGCATCTCTTTTAACAAAATCTTCCTGAAGCGCAAAGCAATAAGGCGCTTATTTCCATCCTAATTGTTCTCTTTTTACACCCGGCAAACCGCTTCGGTGAGATGACCCCAGGTGAATTTATTCGCAGGGGTTGTATGGGGGTCGAATGAAACGAATTCTTGGAGTTTTCTCATAATTGCCAGCAGGCTTGGTTTCCGTGTGGCCTGGTAACAAGCGATCTGCCACATGACGGCCATTAGGACTAATGACGCTTTCGCGTAGATCGACGAGCCTGGGGCTCACTGCGGATTCGTTTGCATCGAGCCTCTCCGGCGCACTGCAATGTTAATTGTACCAAGATGTTATGGTCAAAGGGCGAGATGCAAACCGGCGTCACTTTTTTTGCACGTCGGGGTGGATTGCACAGACAATTTAGGGCTTGGTCGGCAGCTTGTGCTAACAGGTTGTAGAGCGGTCTCGTGTTAATTCTGAGTGGCAACCACGCCGCGGATGTGCTAAAATTCTCGGAGAGTTACGACCCGCCTGTCGCCGAAGGGCGCTTTCCTCTTTCTCCCAAGTGCCGGTACACTTTATGGACCTAATCGTCCTCAAGGATATTTGCAAAACGTATTACCTCGGGGAAATCGATGTTCCCGTACTTAAGGGTGTGTCTCTCGACATTGGTAAGGGCGAGATGGTCGCGCTGATGGGGGCGTCGGGCTCGGGTAAGACGACGCTCATGAACCTTTTGGGCTGTTTGGATCGCCCCACGTCCGGCAGCTATTGGCTCGATGGCGACGAGGTCTCGACCCTTTCACCCGAGCAGCGTGCCGACGTCCGCAACCGCAAGATCGGCTTCGTGTTTCAGAGCTTCAATTTGCTGGCACGGACGAGTGCCCTCGAAAACGTGACCATGCCTTTGGATTATTCCCAAACGGTCATAACCGAAAAGGATGCGCATGCGCGCGGCGAAAAGTTGCTGAAGCTGGTTGGATTGGGCCATCGGATGGACCATCATCCGCAGCAAATGTCGGGTGGTCAGCAACAGCGCGTCGCCATCGCGCGGCGCTCGTGAACCAGCCGGCTTTGGTGCTGGCCGACGAACCGACGGGCAACCTCGATTCCACGACGACAGAAGAAATCTTGCAGATGTTTCAGAAGCTCAACAACGACGAAGGCATCACCATAGTGATCGTCACGCATGAGCAGGACGTGGCCGAGCATTGCAAGCGCATCGTGCGAATGCGCGATGGCCGAGTCGAGGGCGAGGAAATCGTCCAAAAGAGTGCCGCCGCCATCCTAAGTCCGGGATGAATCGGCGCAAGCGGCTGCCGACCTGGGGTTCCCTTTTTGATATTGGGAGAGACAAATGAAAAGGTTGATTGCCCTTGTAATCATGGTCGCTTTGCTCGGTGGCGGAGCTTATTGGTATTGGAAACAGCAGGCTCAGCCTCGAACCACGTTTACGTTTGCCGAGGTCAGGCGCGGACGGGTCGAAGCGACCGTCGGCTCGACCGGCACTCTGCAGCCGCGCGAGATCGTCGACGTCGGCGCCCAGGTCGTTGGCCGCATCATCTTCATCGGTCCTGACGCGACAACCCAGTCGAAGATAGTCGACTGGGGCTCGGAAGTCGAAGGCCCCGTGATGGATCAGTATGGTAAGGTCGTGAAACCAGGCACTTTGCTGGCGCAAATCGATCCGGACCTTTATGACGCCGCTGTATACGCCGCCGAGGCAGCGTCGTCGGCGGCGGAAGCGTCCGTGAAATCAGCCGAGGCCTCTGTCGAGGTGGCCAAAGCGGACCTGCTGCAAAAAACGGCTTCCGCCGAACAAGCCGCCAATGATTGGGACCGTGCCCAAAAGTTGATCGCGAAGGACAACGTCGCCAAAGCGGAATTCGACCAGTATCACGCGGCCTTTGAAGTAACCAAGGCCAATGTCAAATCAAGCACCGCGAACATTGAGGTCGCCAAGGCCAATTTGAAAACGGCGCAGGCGCAGGTGAAGACGGCACAAGCCAATCTGAAGACGGCTCGGACCAATCTGGACTACACGAAGATTACCGCCCCGGTCAAAGGCGTGGTCATCGATCGCCGCGTCAACGTCGGGCAAACCGTGGTCGCCAGTCTGTCGGCACCCAGTCTTTTTCTCATTGCCAAGGACCTGAGCAAAACCGAAGTTTGGGCGACAGTCAATGAAGTCGACGTGGGCAAAATCAAAATCGATCCCGATACGAAACGGAAGAACGTGATGTTCACGGTCGACGCCTTTCCGGGAACAACGTTTCACGGCCGTGTTGTCCCGCAGGGCAACCTTCCTTATCGACTGAATGCCACGATGAATCAGAACGTTGTGACCTACACCGTCGTCGTCAGCGTCGACAGCAACGAAAATAAGTTTAGCTCTCTCCTGCGGCCCTATATGACGGCGAACTTGACGTTCCTTGTCGGCGAAGCGGAAAATGCTCTCATGGTTCCGAACTCGGCTTTGCGTTGGCAGCCGGCGAAAAATCAGATCGCGGCCGATCAGCGTGACAGCTACGCCAAAATCACCGCCAAGAAACGCGGCTCCAATGATACCGAGAGCCAGGAACGGGGCCTCGTATGGGTGCCAGGGCAGGAGGGTACGGTGCGCTATATCGAAGTGAAAACCGGCCTGAGCGATAGCGTTCACACCGAAATCGTCAGCGTTCTTGGCGGCGGAGAGTTACCGGAACATTCGCAAGTGATCGTCGGCGAAACCAAGGCAGGAGTGGACGGCCGCGGCGAGAGCAATCCGTTCATTGCGACGCCATTCGGCGGCAACAAAAAGAAAGAGTAAATCACGAATTCGGTAAGAACGCAAATAGACCTTCCGAACCGGAGGAAGCCGTGCATAAGTTTTATCGCATCGTGGGAACAGCCTTCCGCGCTCTCCGTCGCAATATCATGCGTTCAGCGTTGACGACGCTCGGCATCATCATCGGCGTGGCGGCCGTCATCGCCATGACGGAAATCGGCCAGGGCTCCAGCAGTGCCGTGCAAAAAACTATCGCGAGTATGGGCGCGAACAATCTGCTGGTCATGCCCGGCGTGGCCTCGACCGGCGGCGTCACTATGGGCTCGGGAAGCGTCGTGACTCTGACGCCGCAAGATGCCGACGCCATTTCTCGTGACTGCCTGGGCATCAACAGTGTAGCTCCGGTGGTTCGCGCGCGAACTCAGGCCACCTTTGCGAACAAGAATTGGGTGCCGCAGTTCATCTACGGAACCACGCCGTCGTTTCTCGATGTGCGCGAGTGGACCGATCTTGCTGAAGGGGAACCATTCACCGACGCGGACGTGCGGAATCAAACACGAGTCTGCCTGATTGGTCAGACGATTAAGCGCGAGCTGTTTGATAACCAGTCACCCATTGACCGCGAAGTCCGCATGCAGAACGTCGGTTTCCGAGTCATCGGCGTGCTTAGCCCGCGCGGAGCCAACATGATGGGCTTCGATCAGGACGATATCATTATCGCCCCATGGACGAGCGTCAAAGCGCGCGTCAGCAGCACGCAGCTTACGAACGTCAATCAAAGCTCAGGAGCGGCGGGATCTTCGACAAACGCGTCGGTGGCCGGGGCGACGACAGTGAACACGCTGAACTCTAGTTATCCCGGCAGCCAAGATAGCGTTTACCCGAGTCAGGATCCGCTGCGCACCGTCGATTACCCGCAACAGACACGCTTCACGAACATTGATCAGATTTTGGTGCGTGCCAACACTCCGGACGATATCAAACAGGCCATCCGTCAAATCACCGGCCTGTTGCACGAACGACATCACATCAAGCCCGGCCAGCCGGACGACTTCGGCGTGCGCGATATGACCGAGATGGCGAACGCTCTCGGATCGGCGTCCGCAACGATGACACGCTCGCTATTATTCGTCGCTCTCGTGTCGCTGGTCGTCGGCGGCGTCGGCATTATGAATATCATGCTCGTGTCCGTGACGGAGCGGACGCGCGAAATCGGCTTGAGAATGGCCGTGGGTGCCCGCCCAGCGGATATACTTCGACAGTTCTTGATCGAGGCCGTTGTCTTGTGCCTGATGGGTGGCTTCATCGGCATCGTCTTGGGCCGAAGTGCGTCGCTGACGCTGAATTGGGTGCTGAAATGGCCGATCGAACTTTCCATTCCGGCGATCGTGGCCGCTGTCGTCGTCTCTGCCGGCGTCGGAATTGTCTTCGGATATTATCCAGCCTGGAAGGCTTCAAAACTCGATCCGATCGAGGCGCTTCGTTACGAATAGTTTTCGAAAGCTAGTGTTCCGTCCAGACTATATTTACGGGTGGCACAGACATTCCTGTCTGTGCGGGAACCGACGAATGTGCCTTTTGCTGCACAGACAGGAATGTCTGTGCCACCCGTAAATATAGTCTAGACGGGCACTAGGCATGTGCGCAAATAAGTATCGGCGATGTCGGAACGTCGCCTTGAGCTCCGCGAAAGGCCTTTCTTCCGCGGAGCGAAGGACGAGACATTCACCCAAAGTGCCTCAAGGCTGAGGCAAAGCCGGGCCGTTCACAGGCGGGTCCGGAATCGAGACCGGAGCCGGTTTCGGCAGTAATTCCTTGGCCTCACCAGGTGCCGCGGGCGCGACGACCGGCTTTTTGTTTTCCGGAGTAGCCGGTTTCGCGGGCGTGGGAGCCGGCAGTGCTTCCTTCGTCGCCGCCTTCGCTTTTGGTCGCGGGTCTACCTCGACTATACTCTTCGGATAGCTGGTCGCGGTCTGACAATTGGCGTCGCCATGGTGAAGCTCCCAGCCGCCCCCGAGGGCCCGATAGATTAGAATTAGGTTCAAAGCGACGTTCCCCTCAGCCTGAGCGGCCTGGTCTTGCTGGGTGACCTGGAAATTCACCGCCGTAAACACCTGGTTATAGAACGCCTGCGACGACGCCGCTGGTGGCAGGTAGCCCGCCTCTAACTGGTTGTAAAGATACTTGGTCACCTCCACCGCAGCGTCGGCACTATCCTGCAAATGGCGGCTCTGCTCGAGGGATTGAACATAGGAAACCAATGCGTTTTCCACGTCCAGGTCGGCGTTCAGAAGAGCTTGCTGGTACACCAAAACATATTGCTGGTACTGTTTGTTCTGAAAACGGACATTCGCCAATAGCCGGCCGTAGTCCAGAATGTTCCAAGACAATGAGGGGCCAATGCTACTGATGAGCGACTGTTGGTTGAACACTGTCCCGAAGCGGTTCGCGGCGACGCCGATGCTGCCGTTGATGCCGATGTGAGGATACATTTCGGCTTCGGCGATGCCAATTTGGGCACACTGAATCTTTAACTGTTGCTCCAGAGCGCGTATGTCCGGTCGGAGGAGCAGTGTATTGCCGGGTATGTCGACCACGACGTGGTCGTCCTTGGGATGTGGAATTTTTACCACCTTCTTGCTCGGATCGTTCGGGTCGGTTACGTACCCGTCGCCGAGTTGTGGTACCAGATCTCGTACGGGAATACCAAGCAGCACACACAAGTCGTTGTTCTCTTGCCGGAGTAAGGACTCGAGCGGCGGTATGAGAGCTTTGGTACTGTCGAGATTGGATTTGAGCTGGAAATAGGCCGGTTTAGAGTTGGCGATGCCGGTTTTCCATTGCTGATAGAGTCGTTCGACCAGAGGCTCCTGTAAGCGCACATTCTGTCGAGCCAGATCAAGTCGTTTTTGCAGCGTTCGAAGCTGGACGTACTGCGTCGCCACATTTGCCAGTAGCTGGACCATGAGTTCGTCGCTGTTATGCATTGTTTGTTCGAGGCTCGCGTTCGCGGCTTCTAGATTTCTGCGGTACAGACCCCAGAAATCGAGTTCCCAGGAAAGGTTCAGCGACGTTCCGAAGTTATTGAAGAATCGGCTTGTTCCTTGCGGCACGCCGCCTCCGCCGCCGGCGGCGAGACCGTTGACCAAGGGACTTGTTCCGGTGTTCGTCGTGCCGGCCGTAGTGAATAGCGGTATCGAACTGGCGATTGGCGTCGATGATCCGTTTTGTGGCCCAACGACCGTCGATGGCGAAAAGCCCGTTCCGAACGAGGGGCCACCGGCGGGTGCGACGCCCGCATTGCGGCTGACTTGGCCGTGCGCATAGCCGGCATTCAGGGTCTGCGCCTGCGGCAGCAGTTCCGACAAGGCGATGCCTTGTTGAATTTGCGCCTGCTCAATTTGCAGAGCCGCCTGTCGAATGGTCAAATTTTGGTTATTTGCGTCGTGAATCAACTTTGTCAGGACAGGGTCATTGAACACGTCCCACCACGATGCCAGGTTAGGCTGACCTGGAACGAGGCGGGCATTCGTATTGTCGATCCAGTGTTCCGGCAGCGGAACGGGCGGCTGCTGATAATCCGGGCCGACCTTCCAGCCGTTGTGGCACCAATCGCTAAGGGTCGTAGCACATCCAGCCTGTCCGAGAACGAAGCCAGCCAGCGTGAAATAGCAGAGGAGGGTGCCTATGCGCTGGTTTTGGGAACGGCGCGAGGATTGATTTTTCATCGAAGCCTCTTTTTCAGTAGCGCGTGACTGCGCACTTAGGCGTGGACAAACCGTCGAGGAAGCAATTTCGCGTCAGCGCTGACTCGAAACATGCGCAAAGAGGAAAATCGGCTCGACACCTATTATCGGCAAAACCGGTATGATCAATTGATCGCAAACAATCGAAATAATTCGCGGATCCGGCGCAGCTTACGTAGTCGGAATAGAATGCGCGGCGTCGGCGCGCAAAAAAGGCCGCGCTCGCGGCAAAGGGGCGGACCTCATGAGCATTCCGATTGCGGAAGTGGATCGGATCGACACGTGGGTACTCCGGGTGGGCCTGGCCGTCCCCCTAGTGAGTATCCTCGGGTTAGTCCTTTGGCACTTCGCATCGTATCTGATCGGGGCCGCGGCCAAAAAGCGCCGAGCGGCACGCTACGCACCGGAGCCGCCATCAACGATATCATTTCCGAAAGACCTGACGCGCGATCAAGGGCGCGCAAGCGACGCTGTGACAGTCCTGCATCCCGCAGCGTCGGCCTTGAATTTTGAGGGAATTCACCTCCCCGAAACTCGGCTGTCCGTCAATGACGACCGGCCTGCGGCTGATTGGCTCGACCGCTTTCGAGCTTTGGCCGCGGTCGGCCCGGAAACGGAGATCGCAAGCGATCTCGAAGCGCTGCTGGCTGAAATGTGCCTCGAATTGGCCGAGACTTGGGTCGGTCGGGCCCAACCGCGGCAAGCGGCCGTCGCGCTGCGAACGGTTCTCAAGATCTGTCCGTTTACTCCACAGGGACAGCAGGCCCAAGATCGTTTGCAGCAGATTGAAAAACTCACACGATCGAGAACCGAGCCTGAAGCGTGAGCGAAGGAGCCAAACAAAGATGTAATGTAATAAGGGTCGTGGCCGGGGTCGGTACTCCGACCCCGGTTCTTGCAATACTTTCGAGCTAAACCGGGGTCGGTACTCCGACCCCGGCCGCGACTGTCCTGTAGAACGATGCAGTATGCAGAGTCACGGTGAACCGCTTTATTTACTCAAATCAAACAGATGCACGGCCCCGCAGCCGCCGAAGGCCAGTGTCTTGCCGTCCGGCGCAAAGGCTAAGCCTCCAATGTAGCCGCGCGGCGCAATGAGTTCCCGTGGCGGAGTCGAACCAAAGAGATCGATCAGCAGCACGCGCGGGTGCGGCAAGTCCGACGGATCGGGCGCTTCGGCGTCCAGTTCGTCCGCGTTCTCTATTTTTGGCATCCAGCCGATGGCGAGTGTCTTGCCATCGGGGCTTAATTCATGTTTGTCCGATGCATCGAATCCTGTTTTAATCGTTCGCTCCACTTTCTGGTCCGCGAGATTCCAGACGATTACATCTCCGACCCCGTCGAGAAGGAGATACGTCTTACTGTCAGGAGTGAAATGTCCTGTACCCCAGCCGTATCGTTCGGGATCCCCCTTGGCGACCAATTTGCCTTTGACCACGAGTGTTTTGGCATCAAAGAACCAGGTCTCCATGGGCGCACCCTTTTTCCTCCCAGAGGGACTGCCAGGAGCTTTCCATCTGGTGAATACGTGCTCGATGAAAAAACTCTGTCACTCACCGGAAAGTTTAGTTTTGCCAGCTCCCGCCCGGTTGCGAGGTCGAGTCGCCTCAGAGAAGACTTTTTAAGCGAATAGTCGGTGAAAATGAGGTCGACAGTTTCTCCATCGGGACCGAATGAGGGGAAGTCGAATCCATCCGCCAACTTCCGCTTTTTCAAAGATTTAAGATCCCATACGAACATCACACCCTTAACTTCTCTATCGACGCTTGTGTCGGCGGGGCGCTCGATACTGATGAGTATGCTCTTCGACGGTGATAAAAACGCTGCTTGAGTGCCGTAGCCAGGCTCAGGCCGAAGCGGCTCGATCATTTTTCCCGATGCCAAATCCCAAACGCGGATTTCACCTGAATAGTCGAATCGATAGGCTTTTTTCCCATCGATATCAATGCGTGTCGTCGTCCGCTTTTCAATGGGCACATAGAGAGTCTTCCAGTCGGCATCAAGCAGAGCGTATTCGTCCGTTCCGCGATAGCCCGATGGAGTGAGGATCTGGCTAATCTGTTTCTTTGAAGCCACGTCCCAAATTTGGACGATGCCGGAAGGATAGCCAGAACTAAACAACTTCGTACCATCGGGGGAAAACATCACTCTCGTCACGGATGCTTTTCGATCCGAATTGGCCAGGGAAGCGATCAAGTTTTTAGCAACTGGCTCGTCTTTCGGCCGCGTTCTGGCGGGCAAGAGAGTTACGGTGTGGGTGCTCGGCGCAACTTTGGCCCCGGTCCAGGCATCGAAGGAAAGGGTTATCGTGGCCGTTCCAGCTTTGGCGTTCTCTTGAACTTTAGCTGGTCCAAAGAAATTCACCGTACAGCAACGATCCTTGATCTCGAAGCGCTCCTTGATTGGCGCCCCACCGGGCTGCATCGTGGCGTAGCTAACTTCAACAACCGGCTTGATTTTCGGCGTAATCGTGCCTTCGTAGCCGATTTTCGCAATGGTCCCCGGGCCAATCCCAAGTGAGCCGACACAGAGATTCACCTCGCGTTCGCGGCCCACTTGCAGCGTCGGGGCCGTGTCATAAAAGGTGATCTGAAAAGGTCCACCGTACCACACAGCAGGAGCTTTGGCGGGAGAATCGGCGAACTGGAACACCCCCGTAGAGTCGAGCCAGCCCGCGCGGAAGTCCACTCGGTCCTCGGCTTCGCCACCTTTCAAGCCCGGTAGCTCGACGCAAAGCGATATATAAACCACGAGCGCCTTCGGATCTCTGGCGAATGCCGCTTTGACAGCTTCGTACTTCCCGGCATTGGTCTGCGAGTATCGTTTGAGAGGCGTAAAGGACACGAGCAGATTTCTGTGCTTACGGCCGCCCACGAGCAAATCGCGAACCTCGAAGTAGAAGCCGTCTTCCTCAGGATTCGTTCCGGGATTCTTCGTGATGGCAATCTTTTTGGACGGCTCCGTGAGATCGCCATTGCCGTTGTGATCGACGTATAAAACGTCGCCATCCAATACGAGCCAAACGCGATCCTTACCCTCTGGGCCAAAGAGAAGCGCGCCGTACGTGGGAGCTTTGGATTTGTAAGCCGGCTCTTTGCCAACGTGTCGATCGAATTCCGGCGCTTCCGCGAGCAGTGCCCCCCAAAAAAGATCCCAAAACGATACATAAGGCGATTCGGGTCATCGGAGGTGCTCCCTTGAAATACGTAGACTGTGAGATCTTCCTTATATCAGTCTCGGTCTTCCGTAGCTAATCAAAAAAGGGGATCTTGGTCGTGCTTTTTCCAAAGCAATGGAGGTAGGTCATTCCGATCAGAAACGAAGTCTGCCCTATCCTAAATCGGCGCACAAACAGGGCGACGCATAAAATAAAAGGGACGGGCACAAATGCCATGAAGTTAAGCCGCGGCCCACCTCGGAGCATAATTACCGTTTGAGGACATTCACTGCCTGACGATCATTGGAAGGTCTACCCAACCAATTCACGCAAACGCGCATCGACGCGCTCGCGGGCTAGTTGGGCCAGGAGGTCTTCTGCTTGGCCGCGCGTCAGGCCGGTGCCGATGATCGCGGGGAGTTGGTCGGGCAACTGATCTGCCTCATCCGCCTTGAGGCCGCGCGTGACACGCGCCAGGCCCGCAAGCCAGCCACGCATGGGCAAGGGACATGATGTCGCCTCAACCTCGAAAGCGGCAGACGACGGCTGGCGTCGTAGGAGTTTTTGGAGATCGTTTAACGCCAAAATAGCGATCAAGCGGTCGCCCTGCCGAATGCGGGCTTGGAGCAAATTCCGAGGAGATGGTCCTTCGTGCGGAAGGAGGGCCACAGGCAACAGTTGGTAATCGATCGCCAGGGTTCGCAGTGATTGGCCAATGAGTAAATCACCGGCAGATGTAACCAGGTCAATGACGGCGAACATGCGCTCTTCGAGCACGAACAGGCTTTGTACGCGATCACCGAACAAACCGGCCACGAACGCGGGGGCAGCCAAAGTCGGCGGCGAGAACGCCAGGCGAATGCGGGCGCCTTCACGAAGCATGTGCGCGAGGTTTGGATCGGATTGCAGCAACACCACACGCTGTGTGCTGTTCTGCTCTCGCACCAGCAGGGCAACTTCTAGATTTACCAGATCTTTATTGGTCGTTATAACCACGGAACGAGCTGTCGCCACACGTGCCTGGCGCAGAACTTCAGGAATTGTCGCGTCGCCGATGATGACCGCGACTCCCAGACGCCGCGCGGTCACGACGAAGCGATTGTCCGCGGCACATTCGATTACGACAACGCGCTGGCCATACGTAATAAGCTCCTCGACGACACGAAAGCCGATCGGACTGAGGCCGCAGACCACGATATGCCCGCCTTCAGGAATGTGCCTTACTTCCAGAATGCCGCCGAGCCGCGCGGAGCAGGTAATTCGTGACGATGGCCGTGAATGCGGCAAGGAGAGCAGCGCCGATGATGCGAAGGACGGCAACGAAAATCTTCAGCGATCCTGAGTATGACTCGGCCCCCAGACTGGCCCCCGTCGCCATAATGCTGACGGTGCGGTACAGAGCCTCGGAGATCGACAATTGACTGTGGCCGAGATGAAGTACCAACGTGCTGACGAACAACACCGCGATGAGGACGAGCGTACAAATGAGGACCGCTTTATCGAGTTCCGTGATCGTGCGGCTGAGCATTCTGCCAAGCCGCCGCAGACGGCCCGCCCAAAATATATGGGCGCCACTCGCCGGATTGCTCTCTTCGACGAGCGCGTCCAATGTGGCCGACGCGCCGCAGACGACGAGCCGATCGCCGGCGGAAAGCGTTGTTTCCGTGGCAACTTCGAGTAGAAATTGAGGCGGACCGTACGCCGGCATGTGCGCGAGAACCTGGGCCTCGCGTTGTCCAAGCGAAGAGCGGATCGATTTGCCGCACAGGCTGGAACCGACGCTGATCTGCAGCTCCGCCATCTGCCGCTTGTTGACATGATCTGAGATTGTGACCGTCCCTAGCCCTTTGCCTGTCAACGCGGTGACAGCAATAATCGGTGCTGTGAGTAGCGAAGTGCTTAACGCGAAGACATTTTTGACCGTCTGGCCAAGGCGTTGCAGTAGATTCTGATTGAACATGCGCACGACGATACGCACGTCGGGATTGAGCGAACCGACGGTCAGCGCCACTGTGATATTTAGAAGGTCGTCCGCAGTTAAAATCAATACGCCGCGTGCGGAAGTAACGCCGGCCTCTTCGAGGAGTTCGCGCCGGCGAAAATCGCCCACGATCAGCTTGGCACCTTTAAGTCCCGGGTCGTCGGGGCGGCACTTTGAATCGATCATGACGACGGGTATTTGGGCGGCCTGCAATAAATCCAAGACGCGCCACCCCATTCGACCGAGCCCGCAGACGATAATCGGCTGTTCCATGATGACGCCTCCCGATAGCTTCTTCGCTTCACGCAACGGCATCTTAGTAAAACCTCGCGGAGTTAAGCGATTCGCTCTCACCAGCCTCTAGCGCAAGCTCGCCGCTCTTTCCAAGCCCGCGCCGTCCGCGCAATCCATACGCCCCGCTGTGCTCCGCACAATATCGCCGTATTCTTTGGCTTTTAACTATCGGATGCGCTTCCTCGTTTGCGTAAGATTGAGTGAGAACCGGATAGGAGGAGGCGCTTATGAACCGTCTATCGATGCGAAAAGTAGTGTTGCCAGGTCTGATCCTGAGCGCACTTTCAGGTTGTTGCGGTGGGCCATGTAAGCTATTTCACCGCAACCCGCCTCCGCCTCGACCGCCTGTCGTCATGGCGCCGGTTTATGTTCCTCAGCCAGGCTACGCACCGCCTCCTGGTTACCTACCTCCCGCTGTGCCGGCGCAGATCCCCTCAGCCTCAGCGCCCACATTGCCGCAAGTGCGCGCTCAAGGTGGTTACACGCCGAGCATTCCCGACGATCCGCTTGTCTGGCGTGGAGCCCCAGCTCAACCTCAGCAACCTTCAGCGCAGGCTTATTTGCAGGGCCCGCAGCCGCTCCCTGAGCAACGCGCGGAGGCTCCCAAGCCATTAACCGATACGCCTCCGCGCTCGCAGGTCCAACTGTATCCGCCCGATTTCGCGGAACCTCCCATCGCGCCGCGCGAGATGCCGCGCGTCGAAGGCGAGAACAAACCCAAGGAAAAGGAGGCCGCTGCCGACGCGCTGCCGCTGGATATTCCGCAATATGCCCTCGCGCGCACAAACGTGAGCAACGGCTTGAAGCCATTTCCGCAAGGTTTTGATTGGCTCAAACGCCAAGGTTATCGCACCGTATTGAATGTCACGGCCCCCGGCGAAGACGATTCGGCCGCCCGCCGCTTGATCGAGAAAGTCGGCCTGAAATACGAGCGCCTCGAACTGTCGCCACGGACGCTTGACAAGGCGACCTTGGATAAATTCAACAGCCTCGTGACCGACCAGACGAACCTCCCGCTCTTTGTGTACGACGACAAGAATCTATCGCTCACGGGCACCTTGTGGTATCTACATTATCGAATTTACGTCGGTATGGACGACACGCAAGCGCGCGACGAAGCTGCCCGCCTCGGCTTTAAGGCCGACCAAGAAGAGAACCGGACTCTGTTGATCGCGGCCCAGACATTGCTACAAAACCTGAAGGCCGAGAAGTGATTTCTGATTTATCAAGCAAGGTAACCATCCTGGAGCACAAGCGACGGGTTCTTAGGCAAGCCCGTCGCTTGCGCTCCAGGATGGTAACCCTCTAGAAATCACGCAGGCCATCTGGAGATTCGACGATGGCCGACAAACGTGACGTGAGCGACTTCGGCGCCAGCCGGCCGCTCATTCAGCCGATTCACCTTTCCACGGTTTACACCTTACCCGATCTCGATACGCTCGATCGCGTATGGGACGGTGAAGAACCCGGCTTCGTGTATTCCCGCGACGGCCACCCGAATGCCCGGCACCTGGCGGCCACCCTCGCCAAGCTCGAAGGCGGCGAATGGTCCTATGTCTGTGGCACCGGCATGGGGGCCATCAGCGCCATTCTCCTGGCCACCATGCAGCAGGGCGGACGTATCGTTGCCAGCAATCGCCTCTATGGCAAGACGACACAACTCTTGCGCGACGAAATCAGCCGTTTCGGCGTCAAGACGTCGTTCGTGGATTGCAATGACCTCGAGTTAGTCCAGCGTGCTCTAGAAACGCCCGCGAAAGTATTATTCGTGGAGACGATGTCTAACCCGCTTTGTCGGATGTGCGACCTGGAAGCCTTGGCCAAGCTGGCGCACGATAAGGGTTGCGTGTTAGTCGTTGATAATACCTTCGCCACACCTGCGCTGGTTCGGCCCCTAGAGCTTGGCGCGGATTTGGTGATGGAAAGCCTGACAAAGATGATCGGCGGCCATAGCGACGTCATGCTCGGCCTCGTCGCCGGTCGCGGCGAATGGCAGCAAGAAGTCTCCGCCGTCGGCAGCACTTGGGGTTTCGCGGCCAACCCGTTCGACTGCTGGCTCGCCGAACGCGGCGTGTCGTCCCTTGTTTTGCGCATGCGCGCCGCCTCTTGTAATGCAAGGAATTTGGCCGACTGGCTGGCGAATCAACCCGGCATCAAGCGCGTCATTTATCCCGGCAGATCGGATCATCCCGACCATGCTCTTGCAGGCAAACTGACCGACGGCAAATTCGGCAACATGCTATGCTTCGAGCTGGACGGAGGCCGTGAAACCGTGAACCAATTCATGCGCCGCGCTCCGGGCATCCCCTTCAGCCCTTCATTGGGAAACACGACTACTACGCTCAGCCATCCGGGAACGACGTCCCATCGCTCGGTAAGCCCCGCCGAGAAACAACGACAGGGGATCTCGGATGGGTTGATACGATTGTCGGTGGGGTGCGAGGAGTTGGAGCAGATCAAGGCGGAGATGGCGAAGGGATTGAGTGGAAAGTGCCGCAATTAGGTTCTCATCCCTCGGTTTCTGCCTCCCCCTCGCCCCAATCCTCTGTGTCTGCGAATAAATCCATATACGCTCCGCAATGAACACAATTCTGCACCGACCCGCTCTCTTTTCCGGAGAATTTCGTCGACCTGCCGCAGTCCTCGCAAACGACTTCGATCGTCTCGGGTGCGTCTGCGGTCCGAAGGGCCTTTAAATCGAGTACCGCTTGGTGTTCGGTGACCAGTTCTTTGGCTTGCGCGATTTGGGCGTCGTTCGACACCCACACCTCGACTCCCCGCGGCGATACGCCGCTGCTGGACATCCAAGTCAGGCCGTCAAGCCCTCCCATAGTGGCCCCGTTCATGACCTTAGCAGGAACGCCTTGCTCCGATAGCCAAAGCGCGACAACTTCGGCTTGGGCGAAGTTATCACCGATGTAGACACAACGTGCGTCGCGATTAATCAAGTGCATCTTCTCCAGTGACGGAAGTAACTTCGTCCGGTTTACGCCATGCCAACGCTTTGACCACACTTCGCACAAAACCGCGCGTCAGGATCGTTGATCGCGCCGCAGGAAACACAACGTTTAGTCTTCGTCAAATCGCCGCCACAAGCCTTACAGAAGTTGGAGGACGCCGAGTTTTCCACGCCGCACTTGGAACAATGACAGGTGACGATCGCCGAGCCCGAGCGCAATCCTTCGCCCACGGCGGCGGCCAAATCGCGGACGGAGCCTTTGGTTCCGTCCACCGTGTAATTGAAAACGTCTTTGCCCACCGGTGCAACTTCGCCAGCCATATAACGCGTAACAGCGCCCACGTAGCCGTAGCCCATGATCGAGGTGCCGATGAAGAGCAGCGGCAAGCCTATAAAAGCGCACCAGAAATAGCGCGGCGGTTCAAATGTGCCGAATGACCAAAAGAAATTGCCAATGCCGACAGCAGTGAATACCAAGCCTAAGATCAAGATGATGGGGCCGATCGTTCTCAGAACATTCTGCTTCTCGGAATGACGCGGATCGAGTTCGTTCGCCATAATGGGTTAGATCCTCAAAGAGGTCTCACAAAGCAGCCTCGACCAGAGGGCTATTCTAGTCCTTATTCGTAGAGCAATCCTCCGATATTTATAGAATCAAACCGTTTTTCCGATCTCTCAACTACTCATGGACCGCACCCCTAAAATGATGAGTACCAAGCCAATCCAATTCGTGACCGCCGTCAAGCTCCCGATCATAACCGCAGTTGAGGCAGGCGTTTGAAAAGTAAACGCCTCGTCGTGCTTGCCGCGACGACTGGCGATATTGCCTAGTACCTGCGGCCACGGGGCCCAAAATCAGGCCAGCGCCCGGGATCAGGCTCCAAAGCGACAATCGAAAGGCGCGTAGCGCCACCTTGTTCGGACCATCGACTGGACCGGCCAAGGGATGAAGGCCCTCGTCCTCCGAAGAACGTCGCCGCTTCCGCTGTTTCGCCATCGCTTACCTCGTCGAACCTCTGTTCAGGCCGCGTGTCACTATCTAGATCAACTCTGAATACGGATTGGATGATACTCGGACCGAGGGATTCATGCGCTACCGACCCACCTTCGAGGAATTCGCCGAGCTGGCCAAGGGGTCGAGCGTGGTGCCCGTCTATCGTCAATTGATCGGCGATATGCTAACGCCCGTCAGCGCCTTTTGTAAAATTCAAGAGGGCGAATGGTCGTTCCTCTTTGAGAGCGTGGTCGGCGGCGAGCGGCTTGGGTCGATATAGTTTTGTTGGCTCGGGGCCATTTTTGCGATTCCTGGCTTTTGGCAACAAGATACGAATCGAAGGCGGGGCGTCGGGAACCACCGTAAGCGAGTTCGAGCATGCGGATCCTCTCCGACTGTTGGAAGAGAAGCTCGCAGCCTACCGAGCGCCTCACGTGCTGGGGCTGCCGCGTTTTTGCGGCGGAGCGGTGGGCTACGCCGGCTATGATGCGGTCCGCTATGTCGAACACTTGCCAAATCCTCCGCTCGACGATCGCGGCCTTCCTGATCTCTGTTTCGCGTTCTACGATCGCATGGTCATCTTCGATCATATCACCAAAACGATCGCGGCCGTCGCCCATGCTCATGTGGACCAAAGCGACCTCAAAAAGAGCTATCAAACCGCCTGCGACCGCGTCGATCGGCTGGTGGAGCGGCTCCAACAAGGAGTGGCCGACCTTCAGCTTACCGACATCGCGCCAAAGGGTGATGTCAAGACGTCGTATCGATCCAACTTCGAGTCAGGGGGCTATGAGGCCGCCGTTGTCAAATGCAAGGAATATATCAAGGCCGGCGACATCTTTCAGGTCGTTTTGAGTCAACGCCTCCAGTGCGAAACCAAGGCGCGACCATTCGACATTTACCGCACCTTGCGCGTCGTCAATCCGAGCCCGTTTCTGTTTTACCTCAAAGCCGGGTCTCTGACACTGATCGGCTCGTCGCCTGAGATCATGGCGCGGGTCGAAGGCGATCGGCTCACGATTCGTCCTCTGGCCGGTACTCGGCCACGCGGCAAGACGGAAGACGAAGATCGGCCGCCTCGCGGACGAATTGCTCGCCGACCCCAAAGAACGCGCGGAACATATCATGCTCGTCGATCTCGGCCGCAACGACGTCGGCCGCGTCGCACGCTTTGGCACAGTTGAGTTGAGCGACGTCATGACCGTCGAGCGCTACAGCCATGTGATGCACTTGAGCAGTACAGTGACAGGGCGCCTCCAAGAAGGCAAATCGGCGTTTGACGCGATGCGTGCCTGCCTTCCGGCGGGCACACTCAGCGGCGCGCCCAAAGTCCGCGCCATGGAGATTATCGACGAGCTTGAGCCGCACCGCCGTGGACCCTATGGCGGCGCAATCGGCTATATCGATTTCAGCGGCAATATGGATACGTGCATCGCTCTACGTACGATGGTGTTAAAAGGCCAAACGGCTTACTTTCAAGCTGGAGCCGGCATCGTGGCCGACAGCGATCCCGCGAGCGAACGGCAGGAGACGCTAAACAAGGCGCGCGGCTTGCTGCGAGCGCTCGAGATGGCCGAAGAGCAGTTGTGAACGTCAAAATCCGCGTTTCTGGCCCATCTTTCGCCGTCTTGCGTGCTTTGATTCGCGGCCCGTGCCAGTTGTCTCAAGACGCTTGCTCGACGTAGAATTGCAGTGGAGAAAGGAAGGGAGAGACAGCCCTTGTCTTGCTCCTCCATGCCTCTCCTTTCGGGCAGCAATGCGCCCGCAGTCTCCCTTAATCCCCATCGTCCATTTTGACCTATTGGCGCGTCTTCGACGCCTCCACTGCGCAAGGAGCGTCCGCCATGAACGCCCAACTCAAAGTTCCTGCAACGGAAACGCGAAGCTCAAACCTGGCAGAACGCGCTGGGTCGATGATTTCCCCTGCGACCCGTCGGGCGACATACCTTACCCGCATGTGCCGCTACACGCCCTACTGACGCACACGGCGAAGCGTTTTCCTCAATCGCCCCGGCTGCACTCTCTTTGGCAAAGCAACAACCTTCGGCCAGCTCGATGACCAAGCCCACCGGCTCGCCACTTCATTGATCGCACAAGGTGCCGGCCCGGGTAAGCATGTCGGCCTTCTGCTGCCTAACATTCCGGACTACCTCGTCGCCCTTCAAGCCGTATGGTTAACCGGCGCGACGGCTCTGCAGCTCAGTCCGCTCATGGTACCTGAAGAAGTCGGCCATTGGCTCGGCATTACCGACTGCAAAATCGTCATCACGCTCGATCTGCTCGCGCCCGCTGTGGTGCGATCGCTGCTTCATGGGCCGCTCGAACATCTGATCCTGACGTCCCTGGCGTCGAGAATGGACGTTTGGCATGGCGTCCTCTATCGCTTCGAGCGCACTCCGCCGCAACGGCTTACTTCAATCTTCCGGATGATCCGCATCATCATCGCTTCGAGCAATTGCTTCGCGCTGAGCCTTTGCGACGGCCCGTTGCAATCCGACCCGGAAACCGATGTCGCCGTGCTCGCGCCGACCGGGGGCACGACGGCGTCACCGAAATCGGTGATGCTGACCCATCGCAATCTCGTAGCCAACGCATTCCAACTGCGCGAACGCATCGGCGGCGCCGGACGGCACGGAAGGGATGCTGGCCGTATTGCCGTTTTTCCACGCCTATGGCTTAAGCGTGTCGCTACTCGCCAGTTGGGTCAAGGGTTCGACGATGCACTTGCTTCCGCGCTTCCAAGCACGGCCGGTGCTGGCCTGATCCTGAGAGCAAAAGCCCGAACTGATCCCCGCCGTACCCGCGATGCTCAACGCCCTCAATCATGTCATGAAAGATAACGAGTATGACCTCTCCTTTGTTCGCTTCTGTCTCAGCGGCGCCTCGGCGTTGTCCGCGGAGACTCGGGCGGAGTTCGAAAAACATGGCGTGAGTGAAGTGGTCGAAGGATATGGTCTTGACCGAATCGAGCCCCGTCGCGCTCGTCAATCTTCCCGGAGCCGGCAATCGGCCGGGAACTCTTGGCGTCCCGCTTCCTGACACCGAGGTTCGTCTGGTCGACTCCGACACGGGCCTCGATGTACCGGATGGCTCGGTAGGCGAACTCGTGATCCGTGGCCCACAGGTCATGAAGGGTTACTATCGCAATCCCGAAGCGACCGCGGCCGCCCTTGCGCGATGGCTGGCTCTTCACCGGCGACATGGCCCGCCGCGACAAGGACGGTTATTACGCCTTAATGGATCGCAAAAAGGATATAATCAAGACCTCAGGCTTCCTCGTCTATCCGGCTGAAATAGAAGAAGTGATGCGCCGCTTCCCCGGCGTTGCCGAGGCTGCTGTCGTCGGTGTGCCCGACACACAGCGCGGCGAAAAGGTCAAGGCCTTGGTCGTGCCGAGCCATGGAAAACACCTCGACATCGCAGCGCTGACCAATTTTTGCCGCCAACACCTGGGTCACCACAAACGGCCGCGCGAGATTCAAGTGGTCAACGAATTGCCGAAGAATTTCCTGGGTAAAGTGCTGCGTCGCAAGCTCCGTGAAATGGCGGTAGCGAGCGTCTCTTCTCCAGAGATGGCCGAGCCTGAAGCGTGAGCGAAGGGTATTTCATAGTAGACGCGGCATCTTGCCGCGTGATGCCACGCCAACGCGGCAAGATGCCGCGTCTACTATGAAATACCCTTCGCTCACGCTTCAGGCTCGGTAATTTCTATCTACCGATCTTCGCTTTCGGAAGCGCCTTTTGCAACTCGGCTTCTCCGGCATCGTCGATTTTGGTGCCGACCAATTCTAAGACTTCAAGCTGCTTCAAACTCTTGAGCACCCCAAGGCACTTGTTGCTGATGTCGGTCTTCCACAGGTCGAGCTTTTTCAGGTTTGCCAGGCTCTTCAGGTTCGTCATGCCGGCGTCGTCGATTTTGGTAAAACTTAGCTCAAGGGTTTCCAGGGCAGCCAAGCGACCGATGGGCGCGAGGCCGGCGTTGGCGATCGCGGTGCGATTCAGGGCGAGGCTGCGCAACTCCTTGAGATCCTTCAAATAATCGATGCCGGCGTCGGACACTTTGGTGTCGGACAGATCCAAGATAAGTAGATTCGTCATGCCTTTGAGACGGGCCAGGCCCGCATCGCTGATCTTGGTGCCGGCAAGGTAGAGCGTGAGCAGGTCCAGTTTTTCGAGCTGGATCATGCCGGCGTCCGTCACCGCTGTCTCGGCGAGGTTGAGAGTTTTCAGCGGTAGCTTTTTGATGCTCCCTAAACCGGCGTCGGTGATTTTGGTGCGTGCCAGCCGCAGATCCGTGAGATGGGTTAACGCTGCAACGTGTGGCAATCCCTTGTCATCGATGGCGGTATTCGACAGGTCTAGGTTCTCCAACGACTGGAGCCCAGCCAGGTGGGCGAGGCCTGCGCCGTTGATCGAAGTGAAGCGCAGATCGAGAGAGCGGAGGCCTGTGAGCTTTGCAAGCATCGCCAAACCGGCATCACTTATGCCTGGCCCCTTTAATGCGAATGCTTCCAAATCTTTGAGATCCTTAATGTGGCCTAAACCCTTGTCGCTGAAGTGCGAGCCGTCGAGTCGCAATGTTTTCAGCTTCTTGAGTTTGGCAACCTGTTGCAAACCCACATCGTCGACATCCGTTGCAATGATTTCGAGCGTCCGAAGGTCAGGAAGCGCTGCCAACTCTTCGAGCGCCTTGTTCGTAACCGTGCTGCCAAAAAGAGTAACGCCTACGACGGCCGCTTTCTCCCTGCTGATGCGCGCGCCGTACTTTTCAAGGGCGCTGATGGCACGATCCGTCGCTGGATCGAAAAGGCATAGAAAGGCGATAGCTAGAAGCATGGCGGACCTTTCATCATACGACGTTTCGTTGCCAGGACCTGAAGCGAAGGGCTCACGTGCTTTTCTACGACGATCGCGTTGACTCGTCTGCGGCGTTCGCATGCGAGTCCTGATATCAGGCGCAAACCACGCTCCCCGTTCACGAAATCTTCTCACTGCGCAGATTGACAATACCGGCTGGGCCATGCGATAATTCTGTCACCTCTCCGATTTCAAAAGCACTCTCTCCCGCCGTGGTCGAACCTTCCGCGATAGGTTCGCGTACAAAAAGAAGTGAACTCTGGCTCCATTGAATCGTCTATCTTCGTATTGGAACTGTTGGCAGTTCTTCTGGCTCGGTGCCAAAGGTTGCTCGGGCGATCTTCATGAATCTACCGTCAAAAACTGTCGATCGGGATACCCTACTGGCAACCGTGCGCCAGAGCTGTCTGCTTTCCGATCAGCAATTCGCCGAGGCTGAGCGCGTCGTTGCGGAGACCGATGGCGGTCGGGTAGCCGCTCGCTTGTTGGTGGAGAAGGGCATACTCACGAAGTTTCAGGCTGAACGACTGTTGGCGGGCCGTTCCTCGGGATATATCCTCGGACAATACAAGATTCTCGATCAGATCGGTCGCGGGGGCATGGGACAGGTGTTCAAAGCTGAACACCGCACCATGAGCCGCATAGTAGCGCTGAAAGTGCTGGCCGCCGGCCTGGTAGACACCGAGCGCCGCCAAGAAATGTTTCTGCGCGAAGTGCGCGCTGTCGCGTCGCTGGTCCATCCGAATATCGTGACGGCCTTCGACGCCAACGCCATTCAGGGGCGGCATTATCTCGTGTTGGAGTATGTCGACGGGCCCAATCTCGATCAATTAGTCAAAGAGCAGGGACCGTTGCCCGTCGGCCTCGCCTGTGATTACATTCTGCAGGTCACGCAGGGGTTGCAGTGCTCCCATTCGCAGCGCATGGTGCATCGTGACATCAAACCGGCCAATATTTTAGTACAAAAGCGCGGAACCAGCGATCAGGTGCCGGCACTCGTCAAAATCAGCGACTTCGGTCTCGCGCAGTTTGCACACGCCCAGCGTCGATCCCGCGCAGGGCGACCTATCCGGAACAATTGTGATCGGCGAAAATACGATCATGGGCACTCCGGATTATCTATCTCCCGAACAGGCGCGCTCGCTGCACACGACGGACATCCGGTCGGACATTTACAGCCTGGGCTGCACGTTTCATTTTTTGCTGTCCGGTCAGGCCCCTTATCCCGGCGGGAGTTCGCTGGAGAAGCTGATCCGACATTCGTCGGAACCGCTCGCGCCGATGAATCGTTTTCGCGCCGATGTGCCCGCTGAGGTCGAGGCGATCATTCGTAAAATGGTGGCCAAGGCTCCGGAAGGCCGCTTCCAATCGCCGGCGGAGGTTGCAGCTGCGCTGGCAGCGTTTGCGGTGCGTGGCTCATTGCCTTACAAAACCAACACGGCTAATGAGGCCTTCGTCTTCGACGCGCCCCAGCTACCACGCGACTTTGGCTTGGTAGAGTCAGAAGCCCGCGCCGACTTCGCCGCCGGCGATGACGTTTCCACGATTGACAATGCCATTGGCCGCGACACAGCGCCGACGCCGTGCGATGTAACTGGGCCTGTCATCATTCGCCGCGATCGACGTACAGCGCCGCAATTAGATTTTGAGGGATTGAATTGGGTATTCTGGACGGTAGTCGCGATCGTGGGAGTAGGCGGCGGCACGATCGCCGCCCTCGCCTATTTTCTCGGAAGGTGATCTCAACGCCGCAATTCGTTGAGTTCCATTACCACCTTCTTGCCTTCCTCTACCCACTCTTCACGGACGAGGCGGCTGCTGCCGTCGTACCAAAGGTCGACGTTCACTTTGCCGCTCAGTTTGAAATGATTCACTTTCACCGTCTGTTTCGCGATGGTGCGCGTTTCGGTTCCAACGAACTCCAGCTTGCCGTCGAGATCTTTACCGGTGTCGGCGTCGAGAATCGGGATCGTCGTGTTAATTAGCTTCGAGTCAGGCTGGAACCAGTAGCTCGACAGCCAGACATCAGACCGCGAAACCTTGGCCACGCGATTGACGCGCACGTCAAGGCCGTCTTTGCCCGCGACCGCTGTTACATCAGCGGCTTTGCCGTTGTCGTCCGACTTGCTGTTGAAGCGCTGCAGCTTGCCGTCTTTCCAGGCCTCAAATCCCTGATAGGTGTAGGTATATCGAACTAACAGGAATCTTACGCTGATTTTGGTGTCGCACTGCATCGTCTGCGTGCCGTCATCTTGCTTGGTGATGGTCATGTGGACTTCACCGGAATCCTTGCCGTCGATGAGCAGCGAGAAATGCCTCGTCTCGACAACGGCGGCGCGTACTGTCCCGGCGTTCGCTAGCAGACCGACGCCGATGGTTAGTAACAGGGACCAGGTTCCAAGCGACGCAGGACGGACGACATCGAACCGGCTGGCCATCACCCAACTCCTCGAGTTCTGAAAACGACAGCGCCCACGTTACGAGTAGCCGACTGTCGAGACTCGGCCTTATAGCCAAGCCTTCGGAGGATGGATAGAGGAATTTGAGGCATCAAGACGCAACATTTCGTTTAGAGACGGTCCCAAAAGCCCCTCGCCCCCGTACTCGGGGGAGAGGGGGAGTTCGTGGGACAGTCTCTTAGCCGCGAGCGCCTACTGATGCGGCACCATCAGACTGAATGGAAACACATACGCCTGCAGCATCGTCATGAAACCGACAATGACGGCCAAGATAATGCTGTGCCACATCACGGCTTTGAAAATATCCGCTTCTTTGCCGAGCTGGTTCGTCGCGGCAGTAGCCACGACGATGCTTTGGGCGTCAATCATTTTGCCCATAACCCCGCCGGTACTGTTGGCCGTGCAGATTAACAATTGAGCCTGATCGAGGCCCAGGCCGGCGTTACCGAAGATCGCGGGAAACTGATTGAAGATCTCCGTCGCCGTGATCTTTTGTAGGCTGCCGAAGAGGGCGTTACTGCCGGCGTCGGTTCCGGTGAGGAACACACCGAGCCAGCCAAGTAGGGCGGCGAAGAATGGATAGAGCAAACCCGTGCCGGCGAAGGCGAACCCGAGCGTCGCGTCCATCCCGGAATAGCGCGTGACATAGCTCAGGCCGAGCATGAAGGCGATGGTCGGGATGGGAATCTTCATTTGATAAAACGTGCGCACGAAAACGGCTCTGACCTGAGCGAAATTCATGCGTAGCAATAGCATAGAGAGTATCGCGGCCGCGAAGACTGGTGAGCCGGGCGACGTCACCCAGGCTATATCGTACTCAGCCTTCTCTGGTTGCTGCTCTCCTCGGTTCTTATCATGCAGGCGCGGATCGCGTTTGACGTCCTGCAGCAATGGCACGGACACGACGTAGTTGGTCCGAATCGGGCCGAAGCCGACGCCCTCGGCCTTCGCACTGTTGCGCCGACCTTCCTCCTGCCGCAGTATGCCGGAGAGGAGCAAGCAAACCGACATGATGGCAAAAGGCATCCAGGCGATGACGACGTTCTTGAACGTCAATGGCTCATGGACCTGGGTAGACGTTGGCGGTGCCAACAGCGCCGCCGCTTCGGCGGCGTGAGGATCGGACGCATCCAAAAGCTTGTTTTCCGCGGTTGGCACCTCTTCTGGCGTCAGATCGAAATGCCAGTCTTTCTTCGGTTTCCAAAAGCGCAGGAAGACAGCTGTCAAAATAAGCGAGAAAATGCCGCCGGCTATGTCCGTCATGGGATACATCGAGGAATGAGCGAAGAGAAACTGAAAGCCGGCAAACGAACCGCCGGCGACGAGCAATACGGGCCAGACTTCCCAGGTCTGTTTCCAGCTGCACATGCAGCGGACCATGTAGAGCGGCACGAGAAATGACAAGAAAGGAAGCTGGCGGCCCGCCATGATGCTGATCGCCTCGTTCGGAATGCCGGTGACGTTGCCGAGCGTGAAGATAGGTGTTCCGAGTCCGCCGTAGGCGACCGGCGAGGTATTGGCGATGAGGCACAAGACCGCCGCGAGAAACGGCTTGAAACCGAGGCCGACCATGATCGCGCCGCAGATGGCGACCGGCGTGCCGCCGCCAGCCGCGCCTTCCAAAAAGGCCCCGAACGAGAAGGCAATCAAAATCGCCTGAATCCGCGCATCGCCCGACAAACTAGCGACCGAGCGGCGAACGATGTCGAACTTTCCTGTCTGCACGGTCACGTTGTAAAGCAACATCGCGTTAAAGATCGTCCAACCGACGGGCAGCAAGCCAAAGGCCGCACCGTGCAGGAAGCTCATCGCCGCCATGTCGGGCCGCATGTGGTAAATGAAGACAGCGATGAGCAGCGCGACCGTGGCGGCCATCGCGCCGGCCTTGGGAGCCAGCCAACGTCGCATCACCAAAAGCCAAAAGAGCACCAGGACCGGCAACGCCGCGAACAACGTCGACCAGAGTGGCGACCAGAAGATCCAGCCCGCGAGAGGGTCCAGATGTTGTTGGTGCATGAAAACGTCAGGCCAAAACATGCGGAGAATCCTTGGTCATCACGGTGAGCCGATCGACGGATTCTATAGGTGATCTTTCGAGATGCAAGCAAATAGAAGGCGGCGCGCGATACTGAAAAGCTAAATCCCTGGACTCTCGGTCCGGTCGTGCTATAATTCCCAACAGTGTCTTAGATTCCGTTCGAGCCTTGTGAGCTATTGATGCCATTCCAAAAACTCGGTCTCCATCCCTCTCTCCTTAAGAACGTCCAATCTCGCGGCTTCCTCACTCCGACTCCCGTACAAGCACGGGCCATACCGGAAGTATTGGCAGGACGCGACCTCGTTGCCACCGCCCAGACGGGCACCGGCAAGACTGCAGCGTTCCTCCTGCCTATGCTTCACCATCTTATATCTGGTGATCGCGGCAATGTCCGTGCGCTGATCTTGACTCCGACCCGTGAACTCGCCCAACAGATCGACCTTGTTTACCGCGGCCTGGCCGTGGGGACGGGTCTGCGATCGACTCTCATTATCGGAGGCGCGCCGCCGATTCCGCAGGAACGCGCACTGCGAGCCGGCGTCGAAGTGATTATTTCGACCCCCGGCCGGCTGCTCGACCATATCCGCACCGGCGCGGCACGCCTCGACGGCGTGAAGATTCTTGTCCTCGACGAAGCGGATCAGATGTTTGACATGGGCTTCCTGCCCGATATCAAGCGGATCATCGCCCGTCTGCCCGTCAAGCGTCAGACGTTGCTGTTCTCCGCCACGATGCCTCCGGAAATCGCGAAGCTCGAGCGCTGCGATTCTTCGCGATCCGCAAACGGTTGCCATCGGCACTCAAGGTGCTGCGACAACCACAGTTACGCAGACCGCCTATCCTGTTGCGACGCATCGCAAGACTGCGTTGCTCGAACAGCTTCTTGAAAAGCTGGAGATGCCTTCTGTTTTGGTGTTTACCCGCACCAAGCATGGAGCCCGCAAGCTAACCCGCACTCTTGAGATCAGCGGCCATCGTGTTGCCGAGCTGCACAGTAATCGCACGCCGGCGCAACGACTCAAGGCAATGAACGACTTCCGTTCCGGCAAGGCACCAATCCTGGTTGCCACCAACATTGCCGCGCGGGGTATCGACGTTCGCCACGTCACTCACGTGGTGAGCTTTGAAGTGCCGCCCGTGGCGGAAGAATACGTCCATCGGATCGGGCGAACCGGCCGAGCCGAGGCCGAAGGCGACGCCTTCGTCCTGGTCGCGCCGGAAGAAGAGCGAACGCTGCAGCGGATCGAGCGTCAGCTTGGTCTCAAGATCAAACGCGAGCGGCTCGCCGATTTCGATTATGGCGCACCGGCGCCGAAGACAGCGATGCCACCGAAGTCGCGTCGGCCCGTTGGTGCCGGCGCAGCGGCCGGGCCGTCAACGTTCAAGCCGTATCGCCGCCAAGGGCGCCGATAAGCGCTTTGTCGGATTTTGTTTAGCCGCGAGCCGTTAGGCGAGCGCTGTTTGATAGCGCTATCAAACAGCGCTCGCCTAACGGCTCGCGGCTAAACGCAATACCGTTCGTCTAACCCGGCCCCTCGCTCTTCCTATAGTGGACACCGGCAATCTTTTATTTGGCAAGGGTGCATCCTTGCCAAATAACCTGGCTTCCAAGGTTGGCGCGTAAATTCTTTATTCACATGTACTTATCTTAATAATCACCAAGACGATCAACATGGTTAAAACGACCACTCTTGCCAAAAGTGCTTTGGCATGGCAAGGCTGGTCCGCCCAGGGATTGGGCAAAAGAAAACCCCTTAGACGAACGGTATTGCGGCTAAACGTTGGATTCAGCTCATAAACTGTTCCAAATAGCGTTTGCTCTGCCGCAACGCTCGCTTGCGCGCTTCGAGCGACCCTTCATAGGCCCGGTCCTCGACCTCGATACAAACCGCCCCATCGAAGCCGACATCCGATAGAGCGGCGAATAGGGCAGCCCAGTTCACTTCGCCTAAACCCGGTAGCTTCGCTATCTCCCACCGCTGACCCATAATGCCGACCTCGTAGAGCCTCTCGTGGTCGATGCGCGTGTCCTTCGCGTGGAAATGCACGATCTTTTTGCCAAACTCGCGGATGCAGCGGACATAATCGATCTGTTGCCAGATAAGATGCGACGGGTCGAAGTTCAGCCCGAGGGTCGGAAACTCGGCGAACAACTGGCGCCAAACGGATGGCGAAATGGCGAGATTCTTGCCGCCGGGCCATTCATCGTTGCTGAAGAGCATCGGGCAATTTTCGATGCCGATCTTGATGCCGCGGGATTGGGCGTGCTGCACGAGTTCCGGCCAGACTTGGCGAACGTGGGGCCAGTTAGCTTCTATCGTCAATGCTGGATCGCGGCCAATAAACGTGTTCACCACCGACAGTCCCAGCAGCTCCGCCGCGTCGATGACCTTCTTGATATGCCCGGCCACGACCTTGCGATGGGCCAAATCCGGGTCGAGCGGGTTTGGATAGTAGCCGAGGCCTGACAGATGTACGCCATACTTGTTCACCAGGTCATGAACGGCAGCAATCGCGCTGTTGGTTAGTGCGGCGACGTCCAAGTGCGTCACGCCGGCGTATCTGCGCTCGGATTTGCCAGCGGGCCAACACATGACTTCGACGCAATCAAACCCTTCGTCATGCGCAAACGACAAGACCTCTTCGAGCGTTAAATCGGCGAGAATCGCTGAGACAAAACCGAGTTGCATGGTGAATCTCCAAGTTACCTGGCCTACCGGAAGGGATGAATCGGCATTGTCGCCAAAAAGTGCCCGAAAGCGAGCCTTTTCCTGACCGCGCAAGATCGCCACGGCCGATGACCGAAGTAACCCTGATTTTAGTCTTTACGGGAAAAAGAGCTTTTATGTCTTGCATACTTGCGAGACGCGCTGATGCGCTTTGATCGACGACCGAGACACCTTTTCGCAAACGCGGTGTTGATAGAGATAGTGAAGTTTTCTGAGACAAGGGGCCAGTTTGTCCTTGCTCGCGGAGTCAGTCTCGTCGACAATTTTACCGTGTAGACGTGTTTGTCTTGGAGGATAGGCCATGCGGAAATCGCTTCGACTCGCTAAATCCCTTATTCTTGGTGGAAGCGTATTCTTAGCTTCCCAGTCTATGGTCCTCGCGCAAGGCGGCATGAGCAGCGGCGGAAGTAGCGGCGGAAGTAGCGGCGGCAGCTCTTCCTCCACGTTTAACTCCTCTAGCCTCGGTAGCTTGAGCCTTAGCGGCTCGTCGACGGGTAGCAGCTCTTCGCCTAGCTCTGGTTTGTTGGGCGCCACTTCAAGCGGCAAATACGGGGCAGGTTCTTTCCTTGGCGCGGCTTACGCCAATCCGCTTGCCATCGGCCAGCCATTGGCGACCTCGGCCGCGACCAATGCTTCCTCGCTTGGCGTAACCAACGCCGCTGCCTTCGGCACGGCGCTGTACAACGTCACGCCGACGACGATCACCGTCGGCACGTCATCGGGTACGCGCGGGTCTTCGGGCTCTGCTGGTTCGGCAAGCATCAGCACGGGTCAGAACGGCCTGGGCGTTGGCATGCAAAACCGTTTTCCAACCTTCTACACCATTGAGTCCAACTTCAACCCGCCGCCCCTGGCGCCGCCGGCCGTCTTCCGCGAGAATACGCAATTAATGCTGAACGGCAGCGTCGATCATCTTACTTATCCCAAAACGCTTCGCGTCTCCTTGGATGATAAAGGGGTCGTCGTCCTGCGCGGCGCAGTCAAAGACCGATTTGAAGCGCTCGTCATCGAAAATATGGTTCGCATGGAGCGCGGTGTTGGCGATGTTCGGAACGAACTCGTGGTAACGCCAAATCCTTGAACTATGCTCCAGGCGACGCAGGATCTAGAGAGCCGCGCACTGAGCCTGAGTGCGCGGCTCTTGAATTCGTCCGACGCGATTATGAAGGTTTGCCATTGCGTGATAACTCCTCCTACGATATGAGCCCTCCCCTCTGCGGACGATTTCAGGATGGCCGTTTCCGAGGCAGTTCTCGACTGCCCAGCGGCGTTCGTTGTTGGGGAGGGCGGCATGCGCGACCATCCGTGGTTGGGTCCCATCTTGCGTGATGAACGGTTAACTGCCAATCTAGGTGATGAAGAAGCTCGAGTATTGGTAGAATGGTTGGTGGAGCGGGCCGAACTCTTGGCGGACGACGGAGACCAACGTCCACGCGAACGAGAGTTGCATTCGCTCTGTCGGCGTGGCCGAGGTATTGCTCGCTTCGTGTCCTTGTGGTCGGAAGACCGATCGCGTGGAGCGGCTTGTCAATTGGCGGCGTCGGAAGGGTTTCGCTGGCCGTTGCCGGCCACTGCCGTCGATCCGTGTGAGCTCATGCAATCGATTGTTCGCTGGGAAGACGATCAGATCGAGGCGGGGTCCTTGTAATCTCGGCTATCGCAGACAGTTAAATTTGTTTAATTTGAATCTTTTCTCTCGTCTTTGATCCCTCCACGGATGCGGGGACCCTATAATTACACACCTTTCCCTGCGAAAACAAGGTGGGGCGTATTCCCATCGGCTGGCTCGCACATAGGAGGTTGAGCCGTGAGTGTCGGCCTGGATCCGCAGCAAGTCCAAAACATTGAGCAGGAACGGCGCCGCATCGGTCGGCTTCTCGACGAGGTTTCGCGCCTCTGCGAGTCCGACATTCCGGCGATCAATTTCTACTCGGAGATGCTCAAAAAACTGCTCGACGCGCTCGAATGCGCCCGCCGGCGCGGTTTATTTGCGCTCCACGCAGGGAAATGTGCAACGGCTCTACCAGATCAATCTCCAGGAGCCGAACCCGGATCGAGACGCCACCGCCAAGCAAAGCCACGACTTATTAATCCAGCGCGCCCTCCTTCAGCCCAAGCCGGAGCATTTGCTGCCGAATGCGTACTTCGGCGCGGGTGAGGATGGCCAACCGCCGGCAGGCAACCCGACGAACTATGTCGTCATGCTCGTGCCGATTCTTCTCGAAGAAAAGATCGTCGGGCTGATCGAAGTCTTCCAGGCGACCAATCGACCGCTCAACGCGATTACCGGCTTCCTCCAATACATCGGCCTGATGGCCGATTTGGCGACGCGGTTTCAGCGTCATCAAAAAGTCATCCAGCTCACGGGCCAACAGGCCCTATGGGCCCAACTCGAAGCCTTCTCGCGCCAGATTCATGGCAGCCTCAATCCGATTGAAGTCTCCTATTTGGTCGCCAACGAAGGCCGTCGACTCGTCGACTGCGATCGCATTTGCGTCGTCGCCCGTTATGGCAGCCAGGTCCGCGTCGAGGGCATCAGTGGCGTCGATACGATCGAAAGGCGCTCGAACCTCGTCGTGTTGATGGAAGCCCTGGTCAAGACGGTGATTGACTGGGGCGAAAAGCTCGTTTTCCGCGGCGAGAAAGACGACAGCCTGCCGCCGCGCGTGCTCGACGCCCTTGACGCCTATTTGGCGGAGAGCGGCTCGAAACTATTGGTCATTCAACCGCTCAGCGATGAGCGTGACGGCAAGGACGCGGACAAAAAGAAACCACGCGCCGCCATCGTCATGGAGTCTTTCGACCCTCCGACTGAGCCCAGACGCGCTCATCGAGCGGCTCGAAATCGTGGGCCGGCATTCGACCAGCGCACTTTACAACGCCATCGAACATCGCCGCATTCCGCTCCGATACATATGGCAGCCACTCGCAGCGGTCCAAGAAGGTCTGGGCGGCCGGACCAAGACTATTATTCTCGCCTCCATTGTCGGTCTTACATTCCTCGTGTCGATGCTCTGCCTGTGGAGCTATCCGCTCAAGATGGATGCCCAGGGGCAACTGCTGCCGGTCGTCCGCGCTCAGGTCTATCCGAAACGCGAAGCCAAGGTCGAGGATTTCGTGGTCGGTCCGAACGACAACGTTACGGAAAACCAAGAGTTAGCCCGGCTTTATGATCCGAAGCTGCGCGAGGAAATAGACACGCTGAAGGACAAGAGCAATGGCGCTGCCAACCAAGAGCAGCTCGCGCGGCAAAGCGCGATCGATGCGCCGACGCAGCGCGACCGTGCGAGGTTCCAGTCGGACGAGGCCAAGTACCGCAACGAAAAGAATCAATACGACAGCGAACTGAAGAGCAAAATCCGAGAATTCAACGCCGACCCGGCTCGATCAGGGTTCTTCTCTCTCCGCGCACCGGTGTTCACGCAAGAGCAGCGCGGCATGGTTCAAGCGCCCTACTGGACGGTCCTAAACGCCAATTTCCGGGATGAATGGATCAACAAGACTGCCAAGCCGGTCGACCCTCTCATTCGCCTCGGCGTGCTGGACGCTCCTTGGGAAATTGAGATTCGCATTCCTCAAAAACATATCGGTCAAGTCCGATCCGCATACCGCGATTTGGATACCGATGTCCTGGAAGTGGATTACCTCATTCGCAGCCAGCCGACCCGGACCTTCAAGGGACTCCTTTATAAAAACCGCGTGGCTCGGGACGCTAACATCAGCCGCGATGAAGGTCATGAGCAGGAACCGGTCGTCATGGCCTATGTCAAGATTTTCCGCGAGAGCGACACGACGATGCCCGAAGCCTACCGTGTGCCGCAACAGCTTCTGGTAAGCGGTGCCGAGGTTCACGGCAAGATCCGCTGTGGCGACAAGGCCGCCGGTTATTCGCTCTTCTACGGCGTGTGGGAATTCATCTACGAAAAGGTCGTGTTCTTCTTCTAAGATCCGCATCCACGGGCTCCCGCGAGTCCATGCATTCCGATAGGAGGTTCGCCGATGTTTCGCTGGCTTGGAATGTGCGTTGTGTTGTGTGTGGGTACTTACGCGGCTGTGGCCCTCGTTCGACCGCTGACAACAACAGGTTCATCGCCTGTGCCACGAGGCGAAGGCGCAGAAGGCGTCGTCGTTCCAATCGAGAACGCCGAAGCGCCCAAAGTCAGGCCTCAAGCGGACACGCGCGAAAACATTCAGCGTAACCCAACTTTTCCAGGTCGAGCAAACGTCAACGGCCTCCTCGATGCCAGCCTGCTCGAGCCTTACACGATCTATCGCGCTCAGGTGCATGTGTACGACACTGTCGAGGTGCCGAGCGAACGAGAAGGAAAATTGAATTTCGTAGCGACGGAGTTCAAAGGCCCATTGCCTTCGGAATGGGTACTCAAAGATTTGGAACGTCGCGGCAAAGCGTATCGCCAGGAAGTTCGATATCTGGCGATTGAAGCTGATCCGGCGGAAGTTATTGCGCCCAGCGACGCGGTGACAACTGGGTTTTTAACGCCCAATACAGATCCAACCAAACGCTATCGACGATGGAAAGAAGGCGATCTTTTGGAGCCGGGCCGACTCAAGGTTGCGCAGGAGTTTCGTTGGCTCAGACGCCTGGACGTGGGCGAATTCGTTCAAGGACCCAAGGACGGCCATTCTGGAGATTTGCTTGCGCTAGTAAATCCAGAACTTGCATTTTGCGATCTCCAAATCAAAGCCGCCAAGGTTGAGCAAGCCGCGGCCGATTGGCGTGCGTCAGTAGAAACCAAAAATGAATTAGAACGTCAATGGACTCGTGACGAGAAGCTATACAACCAGGGCGGCCGAGGTGCCATCCCGTACGACGAAGTAATGAAGTCCAAGCTGGGCTTTCTCCGCTATAAGGAAGAAGCGATCTCCAAATTCGCGGGTATTGCCTCAGCTCAACAAGAATTGCTTCAGGCAATCACGGTCACCAAGCTGCACCAAGTTCGGGCGATGCAGTCCGGAACCATTCAGCAAATCCACAAACACACCGGCGATGCCGTCAAGCAGCTTGAGCCGGTGATGGAAATTGCCAATACCGATCGTCCTCGTTTTGAAGGCAAAATTGAACTCCAGTATTCCTACGCCCTCCGCGCCAAGATGGAGGAATTGCAAGCACAAAAGAAAGGCGAGGCCGTCAAGGTGACCGTCGAAGTGACGCGACCTGTGCCGCCGTTAGCGATCTTGGTCGGCCACACGCGCGATCTCACGGCAATCACCGTCACGCCTGGTGAAAAGCCGCTTATTGTCTCTGGAGACGACGCCGGCAGCTTGCGCGTCTGGACGCCAGACAATGGCGGTAAGGAACTGTGGCGAATCAGTCACGGGGCGGCAGTGAAATCTCTGGCCAGTACGGAAAAGGATGTGCTGGTCGGCTTTGGCGATGGCACAGCTTATCTGATGCCGTTGGCGACTCCAAAACAAAATGCGGAGGTAAACGCCAAACTTCTGAAAACCTCCAGTCGCTCAGCGCCTGCTCATAGTGGCTCGGTCAATGCAGCCGCCTTTAGCCCGGATGGCAGTCTCTGCGCAACCGGTAGCGACGACCGCAGTATCATGGTTTGGAATACCGCAACTCAAGAACTCGTCGTCCACAAAACCGGGGCACACAAGGGTCCGGTCACGTCGTTGCAGTTCGCCTCGAACAACAAACTGTTCTCCGCCGGCCGCGGCGATGGTTTGTTGACCGAATGGACGCTTGATGGCCGGAGTATGGAAGAGAAAGTGTTCAACAGCCATCGCAGTAATAGCGTTCCAGTCCTCGGCATCGATCGCGTCGGCAAGCGCGTGCTGGTCGATGAAGGCAAGGAACTCCGCGTCTATTCGCTCGAAAGCAATAGCACGGTCGAAGGCGAGCTTAGGAACACGACCGGCACCGGTAGCTTCAGCACCATGGCTCTCTTTTCGGCCGACGGCAAAACCATCCTCACCAACAACTCAGGTGAAGGCAAGCTGCAACTCTGCGCGCTCCAGCCAAGGATAGCCGAGCCTACGAGCAACGCCAGCTAGTTTGGACCAATGGTCAGGCAACCTGCGGCGCGTTCAGCAACCGCGGCAAGGACAACTTCGCCGTGACCGGCAGCGCGGACGGCAAGGTCTTGATTTGGAGTCTGCCCGATCCGACCGAACAACCACTCGACGCCGTTCTGACCTATGTCCAGAAAACGCTGGACACGAATGAGCAACAAGTGTCGGTCTGGGCTGATCCCGTCCAGGTCCCCGTCCCAAGCTGGGTCGTCTCCGGTGTCACCGCGACGATGGTCATTCATCCGAATGAAGTCGTCAAGACGGATGAGCAACCGAAGTAGCCTAATGGTCTTCGAGAGCCGGGAGCGTCAGCGACCGGAGAAAATTACCCAAACTCTAATTTTCTCCGGTCGCTGACGCTCTCGGCTCTCGAAACTCGATTCAATACGGACCCGATCTATGCTCGATACCGCACCCGTCAAAGACCTCGAAAGGCGTAAGCATCTCCGCATTCTGCTGCGGAAAGACATTCGCATCGAAGCGCACAAGTACGAAGGTCGAACCTATTACATTTTGAAAGATCCGGTAAGTCTTCGTTACTACCGCCTCAAGGAAAATGAGCATTACCTGCTGCAATTCCTTGATGGCGAACATACCTTGGAGAGCGCTCAGAAATCGTATGAGGAGCGCTACAGGCCGGAACGGCTGCGCCTGGAAGACCTCGAAGCGTTCGCCCAGCAACTCCTAACGGCGGGCCTCGCACAGAACGATTCCGCCCGAGCCGGCCAACAGCTTTTCGAGCGCCGCAAGAAACGCCGTAATCGCGAGCTGATGCAGACGCTCACGAACATCCTGTATATCAAAATCCCCGTCGTCGACCCGGACAAATGGCTCCAGGGGATGTTAGGCTGGTGTGGCTTCATATTCTCTACCTGGTTTTTCATCATCAGCTTGATCTTTATGTTCTCCGCCGTCACACTGGTGGCGACGCATTTCGACACGTTCCTGAGCAAACTGCCGAACTATCAGGAATTCTTCAGCGTCAAGACGATCGTCAACCTGTGGGTGGCGCTCGCCATCGTGAAAATCATCCACGAGTTTGGCCACGGCCTGAGCTGTAAAAAATTTGGCGGCGAAGTGCATGAGATGGGCTTGCTGTTTCTCTGTTTTTCGCCCGCCATGTATTGCAACGTCTCCGATGCCTGGACTTTGCCCAGCAAATGGCATCGGATCATCATCAGTGCCGCTGGCATCTACGTCGAACTCGTGATTGCGGCAATTTCGACGTTCGTCTGGTGGAACACGCCCACGCAGCCCTACGTCAACAACATGGCTCTGAGCTTGATGATCGTCTGTAGCGTCAGCACGGTGGTCTTCAACGCCAATCCGCTCATGCGTTACGACGGCTACTACGTCCTGGCCGATTGGCTTGAGATTCCCAACCTGCGTGAGCGGTCGAATCGCTACCTCAGCAACCTGTGCCTTGAAATCTGCATGGGAGTGGAAGTCCAGCCTGAAGGCTACATGGAGCTGGGCCGCAAAATCCTCTTCGTGACCTACGCGATCGTGAGTTACATCTATCGCTGGGTCATCACGTTCGCGATTCTCTGGTTTACCTATTCGTTTCTGCGTCCTTACAAACTCGAAGTCATCAGCAATTTCCTGACGATCGCGTCGATCGCCTCAATGGGTGGTTGGCCTATATACAATCTCGGTAAAAACATTTGGCGCCGTGGGAGGCTACCTGATATGAAGCGCTGGCGAGTGGTGGTATCCGGCTGTGTGCTGGCGGCGCTGCTGCTTTTTGTCTTTCTCGTACCCGTGCCGATTAATCGTGTCCGCGTCGTCGGCGTCGTCCAGGCACAAGAAGGCTACGTCAAGCCTGTCACGATCACGGAACCGGGCCGTTTGGAATACCTCAAAGTTTCCGATGGCCAATATGTGCGCAAAGGCGAACTCCTGGCGGAACTCAGTAATAGCGAGCTTACGGTCCAGATGATGGCCGCCAAGGTGGAAGCCGAGAATGATGGGAAATATGTAAGCGCGATCGAAAAGCAACTGAGGCAAAACCCAGATGAGTCGGATAAGCTGACGATCAAGAGTTCGATAGCCGATTATAAGGCGAAGCAAAGCCAGGCGAATCTGAAGGCTGAGCAGATGGCCGAGCGTAGCTCGCGCCTATTGATTCGCGCCAGCCGAGATGGGGTCGTCTCTAACTGTCCGCGCTTGGAAGATGTTGGCAAATACTTCGAGAACGATCCAAAGCACCCGTTCTGTATGATTACCGACCCGGTAAGACTGCGAGTCACTGTACCCGTTGTACCGTCTGAGCTTCATCGCCTGCGTGAAAATCTGCAGGCTGCGGCTGCCGCGGGCCATGCGGAATTGCCAGTAACGCTTCGGGTGCATGGTCGGGATTCGCGTACCTGGAGCGGTCGCGTCACACAGATGCCCGAATCCGAAGCGGCCACAGTGCCGTGGGCTCTCTCCAACAAGGGCGGCGGTCCGGTCGCAGTCAAGGCGGGCAGCGCTCCCGATCACCTTGCCCCAACGACGCAGTTCTACCTCGTCGACGTCGAGATCCTCGATCCAGACGATGCGATAGCTCCAGGAAACATGGCCCAGGTAAAGATCATTTGTCAGCCCGAGACATGCGCCCAATGGCTCTACCGCACGGTGCATGGATTATTTGATCTTGGGTTGATGTGAGATTGACAAGCCCGTCTGATGCAAACTTCACCAGCCCCAAGCGCGGGGTTCGGGATCAAAGAACCCCGCGATTGCGCTTGGGGCTGGTGAGGAAAGTGCTTGATTCTTCGCTGAGTCGCAGCGCGAATTACGACCCGAACAATTCGCTAACATGCTTCCAATTCACCACGCTCCACCAAGCCTTGATGTAGTCGGCGCGAGCTTGCTTGTATTGCAGGTAATAGGCGTGTTCCCAAACGTCGATGCCAAGAAGCGGCGTCTGCTTTTCGAGGAATGGGCTGTTCTGGTTTGGTGTCGTGACTAGCTTGACCTTTTTGCTGCCGTCCAGAACCAGCCAGGCCCAGCCGCTGCCGAATACCTTGGTGGCGGCTTCGCTCATAGCCGTTTTCAATTTATCGACAGAGCCAAACTCCGCATCGATCGCCGTGGTCAATGGCTTCGACGGCTCGCCGCCCTTGCCGGGAGGGGCCATCATCTGCCAAAAAAACGTGTGATTGACATGGCCGCCACCATGATTGTTGACGGCTGTGCGAATTTTGTCCGGCACTTCTTTGAGATTCATCAGCAGCTCGACCGGCGTCTTCTTTTGCAGATCCGGATAGTCCTTGATAGCGGCGTTGTAGTTCGTCACATACGTCTGATGATGCTTATCGTGGTGCAGGGTCATGATCTCGGCACTGATAGCGGGCGTAAGGGCGTCGTAATCGTAGGGCAATTTCGGCAACGTTTGAATGCCAGCGGTGAACGTTTGCGCGCTGGCGGTCAACGGGGCCAAGGCCAGGGACGCGGCACTCATCCCAGCGATTTGTAGGAATCGACGTCGGTTCAACGGCTGCATAGTAATCTCTCCTGTGTTTTGTCGGCCACGGAACTATCCACCGAAAACTCCGCAGCCGTACTACCAAAAAGGATACCGGTACGGGTATCTTTGTCCATGAGCCGACGTTGAATTCCGAACGGGCGCGTTAAAGGGAACTAGAGCCGTTGCTCGGCGGCTTCGCTATACCTTCTAGAGGCTCGATGCGAACGACGTGCAGGAGATCAACTTTCACCGAGCGCTCAAAAAAGGTCTGACTCGCTTGCGAGGTCAAGCCCACCATCACGGTGCGCTGACCCACCCAAAGAAGATCGGGATGGCGAATTTCATAGCCCACGCCATCGGTCAGCACAAGGCGAAACGCCTGGAAGGGTTGCTCTTTCAAGCTACTCCGCAATTCTTCGGGTGCCATAATTGATTCTCCATCCTACGGCCAACTCTGAGCGCTAATTCAATTCTACCGCCTCTTCCCAATTCTCATAGAGCTGAGCCAACCGCGCCTTTGGTATCTTCAAACGCTTTGGTCGTTTCTTTGACTTTCTCGCCATCGCGGTAAAGTTCGGGTGACGCGAGCAATTGTTCCAGCTCGATCAGTTCCGCTTCGGTTACGGCGATATCCGCTTCCAAATCTTCCACTTTGCGATAGGGATGCTTGCGCTTGCGTTTTTGTTTGGTCGCGCCGGAATTATTGTTATTATTCCCGCCCTTGTGTCGAGCCGCGTCGCGCTCCTTGGCTTTGGCTTTTTCGGCGAGCGCGGCCTCCTTTTGGGATCGCATTAGTTCATAGGTGTCATAATTGCCGTGGATGACTTCGACGTTGCCTTGGCCGTCGAGCACGAGCAAGAGATCGACGACACGATTCAAGAAGTAGCGATCGTGACTGACCACGATCACGGTTCCTTCGAACTCGAGCAACGCCTGTTCGAGCGCGTCGCAAGCCCAGAGGTCGAGGTGGTTCGTAGGCTCGTCAAGAACCAAGACATTGACTCCGAGTGCCACGAGCCGCGCCAGAGCGGCCCGGCTCTTTTCGCCGCCGGAGAGGCGGCCCACGATTTGATTGACCTGATCACCCACCAGGCCGAATCGACCGAGCAAGTCGCGCATGCGCTGCTCGACGATCTCGGGATCATCCTCCGGCCAGACCGCTCGAATGACCGGCTTATCAGCGGGCAGAGATTGCAGGTGCTGATCGTAATAGCCCAGCTCGACGAGCGCGCCGCGTTGCACCTTGCCCGAGTCCGCGGTTTCTTGACCTAATAGTACACGTAGCAGAGTGGTCTTACCGCTGCCATTTGGACCCATGATCCCAAGCCGCCGACCGCGCGGCAAATCAAAACTGAGGTTTTTGAATAAGGGACGGTCATACGCTTTGGTCAAGTCCTCGACCTGCAAGACAAGGTCGCCAGTGCGCCGCACCGAACCGAAATGCATCAAAGGCGAACTAATTTTGGTTGGTGCTTCGAGACGCTCGATCTTATCGATTTGTTTCTGGCGCGAGGCCGCCTGTTTATGTAATTGGCCATAATGGACGCGGCGAATGTACTCTTCTTGTTTTTCGATATATTCCTTTTGCGCTTCAAACGCCTTGAGTTCGGCTTCATACCGTTCTTCGCGCAGCCGCCAGTATTGTTTGAAATTACCGGGATAGACATTGATTCGGTTGCGATGCAACTCATAAACCTTCGTGACGACCTTATCGAGAAAGAAGCGATCGTGGCTGACGATGAGCATCCCTTCCGGCTGCTTGAGCAGATAGTCTTCGAGCCAGCGCGTCGTATCGATGTCGAGATGATTGCTTGGCTCATCGAGCAGCATGACGTCTGGCGCTGACAGCAGCAGCTTGGCGAGCATGAGCCGACTTTGCTGGCCGCCGCTGAAGGTCGCCACGGAGCGGTGATAATCTTCCTGGCGAAAGCCAAGGCCATCAAGGACTTGCTCGATCTTATGATCGACGGTGTAGGCGTCGTGATGCCGCAGCAATTCGTTGAGCCGTTCGTAGCGCGCGGATAGGCTCTTTCTCTCCGTCTCATCGGTGGTGAGAGCAAGCTTTTCCGCCGTTGTTATCATGTCGTCATGGACGGCCAGAAACTCGTCGAGAGCGCTGCGCGCTTCCTCGAATAGAGTTTTCCCGGCTTCAAAATGGGGTTGCTGCTGCAAAAGAGCGACGCGGGCGCCGGCATGCCGGCGCACCTCGCCGACGTCGGCGCGGTCTTGACCGGCGAGAATTCGTAGCAACGTGGTTTTACCAATGCCATTAGGCCCGACGAGACCGACGCGCTCGCCGGCCTGGAGTTCGAAGCCGACGTTTTCGAACAGCGGGGCGGCATCGAAGCCGCGAGACAGACGAGCACAACTGAGCAGTAGCATCAGGATTGCAGGGGGAAATTGGCAGGGTTCTCTGGCCGACTCATCGGCCTACGGGCCGTCGGCCCGCAGGAAACGATCGACGTCGACTCGGTCCGCTCCGCGCGCTGGGCGCGGCGAAACAATGCGCGAGCCTCGTCTTTGCGACCATCAAACCACATCTGATAACCGGACAGGAAGAGCAATACCGGCTCATCGGGATGGCGATCAAGTGCCGACGCCAGTCGTCGAGCATGTGCCGAATACTCTTCTTCCTTATCAACATAGAGAGCGATGGGTCGATAGGCCGATTTGGGCCAATCGGGATTGAGCACAAGTCCCTGATGGATCGCCGCAACCGCCTCCGGATATTTTCCCATAGCGATCAGCGCTTGCGCCAGGAGAAAATGACCGAGGGGATCGTTCGGCGTCCAATCCAAAGCGAGCCGAAAGCGCTCACGAGCCGTTCCATATTCGCCCGCTCCAAACGCCTGACGGCCTGATGCGATTAGCCTCGCACTCGCGGCAACTGGAGTTTCAACTTGTGGCACAGGCCGCGCCGCATCCGGCGGGCAATTGAAAAGTGGATCGGGTTTTGACGGCTCCGGCAGCTTTTCGGCAGGCCTGGGCTCGCGCGGCGGCGGAGGTAAGGGACGTACACGGTCCGGCATATCCTCTACCCAGCCTTTATCCAGCGGGCTACGAGGCGGAGGAGATGCCTCCAAACCATCAGGCGGCCGACCATCGCGAACCACGACAATTGGTGGCGGTAGGACAATGGTCATCTGGCGAAAGTTCGCATATCCGGGCCCATAAACGAGATCGGGCGGAACATAACCAGAACCCGGCAGCACTCCGACGACCGTGACCCGGCCGCTCTTTCCAAAGGAGCCAGAAACGGCGATACCGACGCGGCCATAGGGCGATGGGCCGTAATATTCCGCTCGGCGGGCGCCAAATCAAGAGGATGGTAGCAAGGCTGATCGTCCAGCGGATAGCATTCATGCGGTTCCGTCCTCTCACAATGCACGGCAGATGGGAGATTGGGCATCCTCTGCGCGATTATCCGCTCCGCTGCCAACCACTGCAAGGACGAAGTTTTATGATTTTGCCGAGAGTCGTATCGCGAATGGTGCGTTCCTAAATGCAGGCTAGTGCTCCGTCCAGACTAAATTTACGGGTGGCATATACATTCCTGTCTGTGCGGGAACCGACGAATGTGCCTTTGGCTGCACAGACAGGAATGTCTGTGCCACCCGTAAATTTAGTCTGGACGGGGCCTTAGACCACCTTACAAGCCTCTTCGAACGTCAGACGAGGGCTACGGGGGTAGAGCTTGGAAGCGTCGCCGTAGCCGAGATTGCAGAGGAAATTGGATTTGACCGTCGTACCAGTGAAGAACGCTTCATCGACCTTTTGATTGTTGAAGCCCGACATGGGGCCGCAATCGAGGCCGAGCGAGCGGGCTGCGAGCATGAAATAAGCGGCTTGAAGAGAGGAGTTCCGAAGAGCGATCGTTTCGAGCACGGGAGTCGGCAGATCCTTGAACCAGGCTTTGGCGTCGGCGTGTGGGAAGAGCTTGGGAAGCTGTTCGTAAAAGCGGATTTCCATCGCAAAAACGGCGGTTGCCGGGGCGCTCATCGTCTTGTCGACGTTGCCGGCGTCGAGGCATGGTTTCAACTTTTCCTTGGCCGCTTTGGTTTTGACGAACACGACACGCAATGGGCACATGTTTGCCGACGTGGGGCCCATCTTGGCGAGATCGTAGGCCTGCCGCAGCAAGGCGTCGTCGATTGGCTTATCGAGCCAGGCGCTGTGCGTCCGCGCTTCCCGGTAGATCGCGTTCAGGCTTTCGTCGTTGGCTACCTTGCTCATCGTACAGATCCCGTGGTGTTCGATTACGTCAGAAGAGGAATGGTATTATCCTATCCGCGACCAAACGAATCGGCACACCCGGGCAAAGGCTCTTTCATTTCCGACCATTCGTTACCACTACAATCACTTTCCGCTGATACATATCGTAGTGTTCCCCCAGCTCTTTCGTACCGGTCGGCACCCTTGATTTGAGTTGCTCCCATTGCTCGATAGGCAGCATCAGATAGGCCGATAATGGCTGTTTGAGAAACTGCAGGGCCGCTTCGGCATGGTCGAACGCGAGGACCTGTCGCTGGCAATAAAAGACCAGGCTTGGCTGAAAATAATCCAAGGTTGCGATGCGACATTCGCGCTGACGTTGGTCCGACGGCAAAAGCGCGGCAAGCGCTCGCGGGGCCTTGTACGGCTCGACGGCGGCGACGGCACCCGCGGCTAACAAAGTCGTGAAAGCCAATGCGCTCCCGGTCATAACGCAGATCGCGCACGAGCGCGTTTCGAGCCGCTTCCAAAACCAACCGGCCAGAGCGCTCATGATCGGCAATAGGCCAAGGGCCGCCCAAATCTCCAGGCCGGGCATCGTGCGCAGCTTCTCAAACGGTAGGGGCACAGCGCCTCCGATCATCAACAGGCCGGTTGCCAAACCCAGGCCCAGGAACACCAAGCCTGCGAACGAGAGAACCAAGGCCCACTGCGGCGCTTGCCATTCGCCGCGCCGCCAGCGATCGAGGCAGCGCGCGACCAAAATCGCCGCGGCCGGAAAGAGCGGCAGGATATAATTAGGGAGCTTCGTGCGGGCGATCGAGAAAAATACAAAGTAGGTAGCGATCCAACATAACAGAAAGCGGGTCGCGGATCTCTGGATTGTTGGCTCAGCGTATAGCTCATCGCGGGAATGGCACCCAGTCAGCAGCATGAAGACTGACCAGGGAGACAAACCGATCATCAGAATTAGAATGTAATAAAAGACCGACCCGCCATGATTTTCCATCGTCCCCAGAAAGCGGTCCTGATTGTGTACGCGCCAAAACTCGGCGATCCAAATCCCCTTGGTCTCCAAGGCTACCCAAACGTACCACGGTGCCGCGACCACGAGGAATCCAAGCAAGCCGAGCAGGATGCGTGAGTCGAACAGCCGCCATAGTTGTCGTTCCCACAGCAGAAAGAGAATCATGACACAGCCAGGAAGCAGAAGGCCGACCGGCCCTTTCGCCAGGACCGCAAGGCCGCTGCTGAGGCCACAGGTTATCAACCACCAACGACCCCTCGCAGCGAAGCCGCTCCAGAAAAGGTAAAGGGTCAGCAAAGAAAAGGCGTTGAGTAACGAATCAGGATTGGCGAAATGTGCCGAGGCACAAAAGGAGACCGCGCTGCCCAAGGTCAGGCCCGACAGAAGCCCGGCCATCGGACCAAAGGCGTTGCGAGCCAGTTCGTAAGTCAAAAGTATCGATAATAACGCCGCGAGCGCCGACGGCAAACGGGCCGCGAATTCGTTGACGCCGAACAGGGCGTAGGAGCCGGCCTGGAGCCAATAGAGCAGGGGTGGCTTGTCCGCGCGGAGTTCATAGTTGAAGGTCGGTACAATCCAGTTGGCCGACTCCTGCATCTCGACGGCCGCCTGGGCATTTTTTCCTTCGTCAACGTCCCAAAGGCTTGGACCGCCCAAATTGGGTAAGCACAAGGCACCCCAAGCGATGAGGAGCAGCAGATAGGCGGCGGGGCGGCGCGAGAGGCTCTGGAACATTCCGTTGTTCCTCGAAAAACGTGAGTCGCGGATCGAACCGAGCCTCGTATTATAAGGAGAGCCGCCGGGGACGCGAGAGCAGATCACGGGCGGGTGTGTTTAACGATTTTGGCACGGCCGAGACTAAAGGATGCGAGGACCGAGATGCAAAAAACAGACACCAGGTTTGCATCTCGGTATTTCTTACTAACCTCTTGGTATTATTGAGCTTATAGGCACAATTAGGACCGAGATGCAAACAAATCCTCAGTCAACCCCCCCTTGCATGGTGGTCGTATCCGTTCCACGACTGCCAAAATCGGGAGACATACAAGCCAAGAGCGTCACCTTGACATAGTTCCCCTCGATGATGGACAATCGAAAGCTACCCTCACGGAACGAAGTGAATGATTACCAATACGTCGCATCGACCGACACGCGAAGGGCCGTTGATGCTCGTCGCTATCGCCCTGGTCTGCGCGATTTGCATTCCGCTATGGCAGCTCGTCGGCTCGAACGTCGAGGCGGACAATGCGTCGAAGTGGACAGGCGAGCGGCTCGGTCGGCTCTTTCTTGGGCCGGAGCAGGCGGCCTGCTATTTTTGCTTTGTTTGGGCCGGCTTCATCCTCCTGAGTCGTTACCGAGAAGTGCGACGGCAGCAGGGCGCGTTTGACTTACATTTGCTGCCCACCGAAACCGGCGTGCGCATCTTGCCGGAAGATGCCTGGGAACTGAAGCGGCGTGTCGAACGACGGGCGGAGCGCGGCGGGCCGTTTTTGCTTACCAACATGATTCGCCTCGCACTCGGCAAATACGCGGCCAGCCGATCGGCCCGCGATGTGAGCGAGACGATTCGCACGCAAGCCGACGTCGATTTGGGACGTATGGTATCGAGCATGTCCACGGTACACTACCTGGCCTGGGCGATTCCCGCGATCGGATTCCTCGGCACGGTGCGAGGCTTGGCCGCGAGCTTGACGATGGGCAATCGCACCGGCGAAGAACTCGAGCGCTTCATCCGCGATGCGACGAACCATCTCAATGTCGCGTTCGATTGCACGCTGATCGCTCTGGCCCTGAGCCTTGTGCTGATGTTTTTGTTGCATTCCGTGCAACGCGATGAGGAAGCGCTCGTTTTGGATTGTCAGCAATACTGCCTTGAAAATCTGATCAGCCGGCTCTACGAAGTCGAACCCGGCCATTCATCCGGCGTTCATGAGACGAACGGTACGATCGGTTTGCCGGTGTCGTATCACGCCGCGCCGCTGTCCGACGAACCATCGGCACACTAGGCCGGCGCCGTCAGAGACTTAGCCGGAGACATCGTTCATGACGCTTATCGGCCTTGATCTGAACTCCAGCCGGGCGCGTGCAGTACAAGGCGCCCATCGCGGCAACGCCCAGCCGTTGGCTTTGGAAGATCGGCGGGCCGACCTCACGATGGCCCTCGCCCTTGATGGGCGAAGTCCGGTCGTTGGCCGTTCGGCACTGCGGATCTGCCGCACGGAGCCACACGAAGCCTGTCTCGATTTTCTGCCGCATATCGGACGTCCTCACAAATGGATTGGCGACCGTCATCATCTCGACGCCGGTCAAGCGCTTTCACATTGTTTTGCACATCTGCGAGCACGATTCGGCAAGGCCGACCCGAGTATTACGCTCGCGGTCCCAACCTACCTTACCAACGATCAACAAGCATTGATTTCGACGCTTGCTTTGGAATCGCGCCTGCGCGTCCCGGCGCTCGTCTCCGCTCCTCTTGCCGCCGTTTTATCGGCACGGCAACTGCTGCCGTGGTCGGGAATGGTATTAGTTCTCGACGCGGACAGCCATGCTTTGACCTGGTCGCTCGTCGAACTGGGCAACGATAAAGCCCGCCTCATAGCGACGAACCCGGTGGCGAAAATCGGGAGTACCGCCTGGCTCGCGCGGCTGCTCGATCAAATCGCCCAGCGCTCTATCCAGACGACGCGCCGCGATCCGCGCGAGAGCGGCGAAGCGGAGCAGGGGCTCTACGATCAATTGCGCTACTTCCTCGAACGAGGCTTCCCGGAGGGGCGCATCGATCTAAGCCTGCAAATGGGCACATGGTCACAACTGTTGATGATTCCGAGTCGAGAGATCGCCGATTTCTGCGTGCCACTGGCGCGACGAGCTTTGGCCGAACTCCAGGCCATGCTGCGAACACCGCGACAGGCCCCAATCGTCGCCGTCCTGGTTACTCAGGATGCGGCACGGCTGCCGGGTCTGCTCACGACGATCGAGCCAGAGATGCGTCGGCTTGTCGATGTCGGCGCGCCCCCGCCTGGTGAGTTTGATATCGATCTGAACGCCGAGGGATTGGATACGTCGCAGATCCAGGTTCTGCCAGCCAACGCTCTGGCGAACGGAGCCCACGACGTGGCGATCCAAGTGCAACGCGGCGAATTGGGTCGAGGTTTTCTGGAAATAGTGTCGTTTCCGACGAAGGGGTCGAGCGCCGCACCACGCGGGATAACGGGCGCGACGCGGCGAAACCAGCCCGGAGCGCAAGCGACGGGTTCGCTAAACGGGGAAAACTAGAATGCGCGTGCGCCACAAAATTCCTTCGATTTTCAATCTCTCGATGGTCGATGTTCTCTGTTGCGCGCTGGGTTGTGTGATTTTGCTTTGGTTGCTCAATCTCAAAATAGCCAAGGAACACGAGGGCCGTTCGGCTCTGGATAAAAAGTCGATCGAGAGCGCTAAGAGCGAAGTCGATCAAAACCTTGCTGCCTCCGAGCGCGATCGGCGTGCCGCCGAACGGGACAGAGATCAAGCCAAGCAAGCCCTTGGCAATCTCGATGAACGACTCAAGAAATTACTCGAGGAAAAAGGCCTGCTCGAAGCCGATGTCAAGGATCGCAATCAACGGATCGAGGATTTGTTGGCCAAGCTAAAAGCGGCCGACCAAAACAAAGAGAAACAGCTCGCACAAATCAAAGCGGCGGAGCTGAGCAATCAGCGGATGCTTGACAAGCTCAAAGAACTCGAGTTAAGCAACGAAAAAATGTTCGCGGTTCTCCGCTTAGCTGATCAGAGTATCGAGAAACAACAAGCCAAGCTCAAAGAAACCGAACTCGATTACGATAAATTATTGGCCAAGCTGAAAGAGGCGAATCGAAATCTCGACAAGAATGACGCGGAAATCAGAGCGCTCGCGGGCGAACGGGATCGGCTCCGCGACAGCGCGGGCGGCATGGACGAGCGGCTCAAGAAAATGCTCGCCGAGAAAATGCTTTTGGAAAAAGAGTTAAAAGACGGCAAGACACGCTACGACGCGCTACAGGCGAATCGCACCGATTCGGAACAAGGCCTCAAGGAGATGCGCGGCAAGCTGAGTCTCGCCGAGCGCGAGCGCGACGATGCCATTTCGCGCTTGCGAGGCATTGAAAGCCGTTCGACGGAAGGCGCGACCGCCCTGGAGCGCGTGCGCGGCGAATTGGAAGTTTTGCGCCGCGACGCCGACAACCGCTTCGCGGGCATCGAACTGTCAGGCAAGCGCGTCATCTTCCTCGTCGATATGTCGGGCAGCATGGGCTATGTCAAGGAAGACGTCCCCGCGCCGCTGAAGTGGACCGGCGTCCGCGAGACGGTCGTCAAGATCATGTGCAGCTTGCCGGCTCTGGAGAAATATCAACTGCTTGTATTCTCAGATAAGCAACCAATCTATTTATTGGGCAAACCAGGAGAATGGCTGAGCTTCGATGCCAAGAATAGCCCTCTGCAAGTATCGCAGGTGTTGGAAAAGCTCAAACCCGAGGGCGGAACGAATATGTACGACGCCTTCCGCACGGCGTTTGACTATCGTCGCAGCGGACTCGATACCATCTACTTTTTCTCCGATGGTCTACCAAACGTCGGCGAGGGCCTCACGCCCGCCGAAGCCCGTTCGCTCAACGAAGTCCAAAAGGGCGAGAAGCTCGGCAAGCATATCTTGAAGAAGCTGTCGGACGAATGGAACATCCCGGTCGATCGCAAACGGCCCGTGAAAATCAATGCGATCGGGTTTTTCTTTGAAAGCCCGGATCTCGGTGCGTTTCTATGGACCCTCGCTCGCTCGAACGAGGGTGGTTTTGTGGGCATGAGCAAGCCGTAAATCATTGTCGTCCTAAACTCCGCGAAAGGCCATTCTTTCGCGGAGCTTAAGACCACAACCTCACACCGGCACCGTCGACAACAACCGTTTCGTCGCCTCCGCCGTAAGCTGGGCAGCACCCGGCTCAACTGGATGTACGCTCGCCGCCACGGCTGCGTTCTTCAGAATCACGTCCAGCCATTGGCCATTCACCTTGTTGATGATGCCACACTTGCGGGCATTGACGAGCGGGTCTCCCTGAAAGTACCCGCGTTTCATGGTCGCCATCTTCAGCCGGGCGTTGACGGCCTTGGAAAACTGAATGATCGCTAGATCCGCATGGTCCGCCTCTAGCAAATCCTTGGCTCGCTTGAGGGCGTCCATCTCGCTGTCGGCCATCTGGTCGATCCGACTAATCCAATCTCGCGCCGTCATATAGTGCCGCAACAACACACCACCCAACTGCCAGAGCACGAGCCAGAAAACCAAGATTCCAATCGTAATCGCCGGCGTCTGGAGATTCACGTTTCCCAACATCTCGTTGGTGATGAGATAATTCTCCAACAGCGTCGTCAAATACATCCCGGCATAAAACGGCACCATCATGATCGCCAGCGCATAAAGCCAATTGCCAAGTCGTTGACTCAGCGTGCTCGATTGCTCGCTCATCAGGTCGGTCGCATAGAAATAAACCGCTCCCGCCAACAACACGCCGATGGCCATGAACGCATACGACAACGGAATCACCGTCCCCATATAGGTGAAGTGAATCTTGTCGAACTGCGGAAAGAACGGATGCAGCGCGAACAACGCCGCCAACAGCCCAATCGTAAAATGCATCTTCGTCTTCGTGAATTCCGTCGCGTTCATGGTTCCCTTTCCCTTCGGGCACTTCCCCGCCAGCGAGCGAAGCTCGGCGAGCTTACTGTCTTATTCGATCGATTGAGGGTTTCCTTTGCACTCGCATGCCCACGGACACGTCCTGACTTTCTAAAGGCCCGCCAAAGACGCAAAGGCCCGCCAACGAGTTCCGCCAACCGCCAAGTGTAGGGGGTCTAGCGTGTCGCTGTACAGATTTTGTACAGTCCTTTCATGGCGCCCACACTTGTTTCGGAAGAGCCGTGGCCGGGGTCGGTACTCCGACCCCGGTTCTCCGGCGCCGCTCGAGCGACACCGGGGTCGGCGTACCGACCCCGGCCACGGCCTGTTCCCTTTCCTCATAGGGTGTTTATTAAGCCCCCCTCGGCCGGACCACCCTTGCCATGCCAAATCTACTTTGGCAAGGGTGGTCGTCTGGCAAATGTTAATCAACTTGGTGATATTTGTCTCAAGTATCTAGAAATCAAGGATTTACGTCGTGGTTCGCGAGCGCTTGTCGAGCATGCCACGTACCACCCTTGCCAAATAAAAGAGTAGCCTTGTCCACGATAAGCGGCGTGTGGAGCTTAATAAATGCCCTCTCAGGAAAATCTATCACGGAGTCAGATTAACAAGGAACCTATCCTTGAAGTGGCCCAATCGCGTAATCTATCCCTACGCCCCAACGGGCGCGAACGGTATTCTCACGGATTCGAGGACCGGACCGATGGGACTTCACAAGTTGCGTCTCTTGACCGCGCTGCTTTTGCTTAATATGCTGTGGGCGTCTGGCTACTCGTCCGTCGCGGAGCCGCCGCGTCCGGCGCAAGATTCGATTCCCGAGCCGCCACAACAGAACAAACCTTGGAAAGCTCCGGAAACACGCATTCCCGACGATGTCGTGCGGGCATTTGAATGCCTCTTCAAACAGGGCCTCGCCGACCCGCGCGGGTGTGAGTATCGGGTCATCCAAATTGCGACCGAAAAATGGAACGTTTATCATCCCGGTGTGGAGATTACGCAAGGTTTCTTGCTGCCTGAGATACCGGGCGACGCTCAACGATATGCCATTTGCTCGAATGGTCTGATCACGCCCGTAATTACTATTGGGGATAAACGCGACCTTAGAAATAGTATTCTGACCCGGCTCGAAGTACAAAAGGGAATGTTCTACGAGATCGAAGTCGCACTCCTTCTCCGCCTTGGTGAAGGCGATCTCGCCTCTCAGTATTGGGAGAAAATGTATAAACGGGAACCAGATCGCGAAAAAGGATATATCGATCCCTATTTCGAGCTGGCTCGGGATTATGCATTGTATGTCTACAATGCCGCTGCTCTTGCTCGCAACCTGGGCGATGATGAAACGGCGCTCTACCATTTTCGCAAATTGGCAGCCTTGACCAAGAAAGTGAATGCAGAGGCAAAGAATCGCGGATTCAAAAGAACGGACGGCACTAAGAGACTGTCCCATAAGTCCAATTAAGCCGCCATTCGATAATGGAATTCCGCCTCGATTGCTTTTGGATCCAAGCGATTGAGCATAAGGTGAATCATAGCCAACTTGAGATACGCCTCCGACGACAGCACGCTACGCTCATAGTCCTTACTCAACCGGCGGCATTGACTCAGCCAGGCAAACGTCCGCTCCACCGTCCAACGGATTGGCAATGTCACCCAACCCTCCGCTCCTTCAGGACGTCGCACGATGACCAGTTCCCACTGTGCCTTTTCCTCCACCCAACGATACAAGGCGTGGTTGTGGTATTTGCTGTCCGCAAACATACGTTTCACCCGACTCATCGGTTGGCTTTCCAAGCGTTCAAAGACCTGTGTCGCCGCCTTGGCGTCGTCCACGTCGGCAGCCGTCACCAAGACCGCCAGCAGCAACCCCATGCTATCCACGACGATATGGCGTTTACGGCCATTGACATTTTTAGCATTGTCGCGGCCACGCTGTTCGCCGCCACAACGGGTGTCGACCGATTGGCTATCGACGCTGGCTGTGGTACGCGGATGGTAAGGCTTCTCCGCCGTGCGTACCTTGGTGCGGAGAAGATCGTGAATTCTGTCGAGAGTGCCGTTGTGTCGCCAAGAGTCGAAGTAACGCCAGACTGTGCTTTTTGGTGGAAAATCCTTGGGCAGGTAACGCCATTGGCAACCGGTGCGTAACAGGTAAAAGATGGCATCGACGACATCACGCAGGTTGGTAATGCGTGGCCGTCCGCCGGGATAAACGGGCAGGTGGGGTTCGATCAGAGCCCACTGCGCGTCGGTAATGTCGCTGGGATATGTTTGAGTTCTCATACCTCATTATACGCATCGACAGCTGCTTATGGGACAGTCTCTAAGTTAATAAATTTCGTCGATCATCTTTCCGAAATACTGAAAGATCAGGAGCGCCGGGTCAGAGAAAAACCACGGCCAAGCATCGTATGCATCGGACCAGGGCGAGTCGCCGGCCAGAAAGAAAGAATCGCCGCGCTAATTGCTTTACTTGATGAGGTTACAACATATTACGGAAATGACCGGCATCCGATCCTCAGGGCATTGATCCGCGAGGGCGAACCAGCACTAAAGCCCCTACAAATCTGTTTCGCCGCCGATAGGCGTTTGACGCGACAAGGTAATAGTCGGGCATTTAACCCGCTAGATCACAGGTATGGGTACGTCAAGTCTGCTGTATTCGAGACGATTGACGACATTTTGACGACAATCTGTCATGAGGTTCACGGCTCGGACGGATGGCCACGAAACAGGGTCGAGGCTCCGGCCGAATTACCAGACATCGGCTCCAGATTAGCCAATCGCCAGTCACAAATCGAGCGCTGGTTTGCCATTCTTGCCGACGACAAAGAGGACCAAAGCCGATGGGCCGACGCTGCTCTAGCGCTCGTCTCAAAAAGAGAGAGGCCGGTCGGACCGAACGGAACCGCTCTCTGGCCACGCCTTCAAGCCGACACGCAATTGAAGGTTGATTGCGTCGATTGGGTCGGCGAGCCGCTGCGATCTCGGAAAAATCCGTCCCTTACTGATCTGCTAGTCAAACGCCTCCAACACACGAAGAGCAGCTATTTTGCTGGTCCCATAGCCAACGCATTGATCGACTGGGATCTTCCTAAAGCTATCAAAAGCCTGCCCGGTCTGATGGATTACTTTCAGGACGAAAAGTCCTCGCGTTGGTGGGTCTACGCCATAATGTTGAAACGCGTCGAAGCAGGCGATCTCAGAGCGCTGGAAGAGTATCCGGCCTGGATCCATTCCGTCAATCAACCAAATTTGAACTGGACTCATTTCGATCCAATGGAAAAATTTCCGAACCACCCCCAAGTAGCCGAAGCGGCGGAATGGCTTTTCAGCGGCAGGGATTCGCCCTGCGTACCGCTATTTCCCAATCTCTCCAACGACGGAACCCGCGATCACTCCCATCTGCTTCGACGCCCTTTGATGTACGGTGTCGCATCTTTTCGCAAAGCTGTTATTGATGCACTTTTCGATAAAAACGGGCATTATGAAATGGATGCCACCAGTAATGACTGCCTTTGGAGAAATTATCCCTTAGCTTTTGGCCGCCGCCTCACAATTGACGCCACCAATAGGCTTGATCCTTTGTCCAAGACAAAACTGGACTTTCCCAAGAAAGGGCTTAAAGGAACATTTCGTAATTGCGATTATGTCGCCTGGCTTATTGGCGAACACCTCGTTGGCGCGCCCCGCTGCGAGCTATGGTGGCCGGAGGCCGAGCGTGACAAAGCCGTGACCGCTTGCATCGGGTTCCTGATGCGATTTGCCGATCGGTTACCACACCTCAAGGAAGCGGTGAAGTTGCCCAAGCCCGCCACCAGCGAGGAAGCGCGGTACGGCCACGCAGTCTTTTCCCTTGAGGGCGAAGGCGAGACACGATTGGTTGCAGGATTGAAGCTGCCTCTTGAGGCACGCTGGTTGACGCTGAAGGATCAGCCTGTCGGAACTGTTACGATCGATCCCAAGTCGGGCAAAGAAATCATCAAGCCAACCTGGCGGCAAGAGGGCCACATCGTCCAAGCCGAAGAAGTATTCAAAGACGGCCGTTGGCAGCGATACTACGGTTTCGTCGGCGCCAACCGCGTCGAGCGTGTCCCGGCCTCCGAGATCGAGTTCCTATCCGAGCCGAATATGTACGAAGCCGATCGCCAATGGCGCCGAGTCGCATCCCAGTTCGATGCCCGCCTCCTCGTTCCCGAAATACAGGTCGAAGCCTACGAAGGTTACCCGCCGCGCGTGCCCGCCGACGCGAAACTGCTTTTCGGCCTATCTCTGTTCAACGCCTCCGGCCTTGACGCGACGGCGCCTGACCTCAACAAATCGGTGCGCCTCAAATTGCTCTATTCGCCCGAAATCGTCATACGCGGTGCGCTCGCGCCCAAAGCAACCCGCGACGAAGAATGGATCGAACTCCGGATAAAAGCGGGCGCGGCGTTTCGTACCGAGCCCAAAAAGACCTATCGCCCCGCCGAACAAGCCAAAGCCGCGACGTTTGACCTGCGCGAATGGTTTGACCTAAACAAGCCTGGCTTCTATCGGCTCTCGGTGGTCCCAACGGATAAAAATGTGGGTGAGGCCACGGGGCCAGCGGGGGAACTAAGGTTTTCGCAGGCGCCGTAAGGATCATTACGAACCGAGCCTGAAGCGTAAGCGAAGGGCATTTTCTTGTAGACGCGGCATCTTGCCGCGTTGGGGGTTAACCCAAGTTAGACACTTTGTCGGTCGTTTTGGTTTTTTCGACCCCAAAATTGAACGTAAGTCCTGTAACCACAAGGAATCGATCCGCCAATCCCGATGTAGTGAAGACCTACCTCGTTGACAGGTCCTCTCCCCTTGTGCGATTTTGGTCACGATGTCGAATCGTGCCCGGAGACGCACATGTTTCTCAGACGCTTCGAGCGACACAAGAACGGCAAGCCGCACACTTACTGGGCCTTGGCCGAGTCGTACCGAACGGCCAAAGGATCGCGTCAACGCATCGTGGCCTATTTGGGTGAGTTGGACGGCACCGAGCAGGACGGCTGGACCCAACTGTGTTCGCATCTCAACGGCGAAGCGAACCAACGAAGGCCGCAACCCACCCTGTTCGATCCGCCCTGTTGCGATACCCCACGCGATGATGAGCCCGTGCTGGTCAAACTCAGCAGCATTCGGCTCGAGCGGCCTCGTGATTTTGGTGATGTCTGGTTGGCTCGGGGTCTGTGGCGGATGCTGGGCCTCGATGAGTTGTTGGAAGAGAAGATCGAGTCCGGACGCGAAGAAGTGTCGTGGGCTACGGTGGCTTGCATCCTTACCATCGCGCGTTTCTGCGAACCCTCGAGTGAGTTGCATATTGCCGACACCTGGTATCGGCGAACAGCGTTGGATGAATTGCTGGGCGTCACATGCGAACAAGTGCATACGAATCGCTTGTATAAGGGACACGATCATCTCTTGCCGCACAAGGAAACGCTGGAAAAGCATCTGCGGCAACGCCTGGGCGAGCTGTTTGCCTTGAAATGTGATTTGCTCCTCTACGACGTGACCAGCACCTATTTCGAAGGAGACATGGAAGGCTGCCCGATGGCCAAGCTCGGCTACTCGCGCGATTCGCGGGGCGACCGGCCGCAAGTATGCATCGGATTGGTAGTCACGGAAGACGGCTTTCCGCTCGGCTATGAGGTCTTTGCCGGCAACACGCATGACAGCAAAACAGTGCAGCAGATGATCGAGTCGATGGAGCGGAAACATGGCAGCTTGAATCGAGTGTGGGTGATGGATCGCGGCATGGTCAGTGAAGCGAATCTGAAGTTCCTGCGGGAGCGTGGCGGGAAGTACATTGTGGGCACTCCCAAGCAGATGCTGCGGCAGTTCGAACAACACATCAATGCGGATGATTGGACAACGGTGCAGGAGGGTGTTGAAGTAAAACTGGTGCCGGGGCCGGAGGGTCAAGAGACGTTTATCCTGGCCCGCAGTGCCGATCGCCGCCTCAAGGAGCAGGCGATGCATGAGAAGTTCACGGCGAGAATGGAGGCCGGATTACAGAAGATGCAGGCCGCGGCGGAAGCGGGGCGATTGAAGGATGAAGCCATCGCGGGCGAGCGACTGGGCCGGCTGAAAGAGCGGAACTGGCGTGCATCGCATGCCTTTGAGGTGACGATCAAGAAGTTGACGCAGCCCCGAGGCAAAGCCCATCTCGAAATCACCTGGCGACGCAATGAGAAATTCGGCGACTGGTCGAAATTGAGCGACGGTTGCTACTTGCTCCGCAGTAACCTGACAGATGTGGATGCAGCGACTTTGTGGAAGCGTTATATCCAACTGACGGAAGCCGAATGGGCCTTTCGCATCACGAAGGACGAATTGGCGATCCGCCCGATCTGGCACCAGAAAGAAGACCGCGTCAAGGCCCACATTTTGGTGTGCTTTTTGGCGTATGCGATGTGGAAGACCCTGGCGGGGTGGATGAAGAACGCAGGCCTAGGTAACGCGCCACGCACGCTAATCGAGGAAATGGCGAAGCTCAAATGCGGGGACATAACGCTCAATGCCCAGTCTCCGGGTAGCGGGCAAAAGAGAAAGATTACCTTGCGCTGCGTGACGGAGCCGGACGAATCACAAAGCGTGCTGTTGAACCGCCTGGGTCTGACCCTTCCCCGCCGCCTTCGGCGAGTCGATGAAGCGATTCAAATGTAGTGAAATAAACCCCCTCAAATTGAACGCAAGTCCTTTGCCCAGAACAAAAAGTGTCTAACTTGGGTTAATGCCGCGTTGGAGGTTAATGAGGCGGCAAGATGCCGCGTTGGAGGTTAATGAGGCGGCAAGATGCCGCGTTGGAGGTTAATGACGCGGCAAGATGCCGCGTTGGAGGTTAATGACGCGGCAAGATGCCGCGTTGGAGGTTAATGACGCGGCAAGATGCCGCGTTGGAGGTTAATGACGCGGCAAGATGCCGCGTTGGAGGTTAATGACGCGGCAAGATGCCGCGTCTACAAGAAAATACGCTTAAGGTTCTGCAATGGGCGGCGTTACACCAATTTAATCTCCGTCCCCTCCAGGTCTGGTTCAGCCAAGCGTTTGCTTACTCTGGCAAAGATCTCGTCGCGCGTTTGGTTTCTCTGATCATAATCCTGGAGATACCACCAGAACCTGTACCTCACTACTTTGCTCTTGCCCTTTACCTCGATCTCCTGAACGCGTGCGCCGCGTTCGCCTTTGGGGGATAGGTTCTCTGAGCCGGATATGACTTCTTGCATCACCTTCAGAATCATTTCCGGGTCGTGTGTAGTCGTCACGGTTACCTGGATGAAGTCAAACGTTTGGTGGGAATGTGTCAGCTTTTGAATGCTCTGCTCCGTGATCTTTCGATTGGGGATGCTGACTACCATTCGCTCGGCGTTGCGAAGCTGCGTGCTGCGCCACGTCAGGCCGACGACTTTCGCCGGTTCGTCCGTGCCAATTTTGATGACGTCGCCAATTGTAAAACGGCGTTCAAAGAAAATCACCATCGCGGCGATACCGTCGGCAATCATCGGCTGAGCGGCCAGGCCGAAGGCCAAACCTCCGATACCAAGGCCCGCGAGGATCGCCGTCACGTCGACACCCAAGGTCGTCAGGATCATGGAGATGACCACGATCCAGATTCCCACCCGCGTAAATCCCATCATGCTGAACAGGAGCAGGCTCGAATGGCCCGTCTTCTTCCGACGACCGATGGTCGCCTGCAAGAGCCCATCGGCGAGGCGGGGCAATACGAGGCCGGCTACGATGAGGAGCAGAATCTTAACGATTAACCCAATCATGGCCTCGTTGCCGACGGCGGCGATGCCCGTCGTTGCTTGCCGATCGCGCCTCCAGGTTCCATTGGGGCTTCGCTTTCGTCACCATCAACGGCAAACGCCGACGTAGGCGGCTTGTTGCCGGTCAAGGCATATTCACGGCGCTGGTTCCGTCCCAGGTTCGTGTTGATACGCAAGAGGCGATCCTCATGAGCCGCGGCCTCCTTCCTGATCTCCTGGGAATTAAGGCGGCTCAATAGGACGCTCTCCCAGTGACGGGCAGCCTCCAATCCCATTTGGCGATCAAATAGCGACTCCGCCATTTCCTCGATTTTCTTGGCTCGTTCCTTGAGGGCGAAAGGAAATGGCTTGAGCAATAATCGATCTGTCCGGTTTTGAAAGCGATCCAGGATACGGTCCGCCATCTCGGGATGGATCCGCGCTCGGGCCAACACAAACTCGGTCTCCTGAGCCGATTCGAATTCGGCGATGAGGTCACGGAGGAGGAGCAACGCCTTTTGCAACAATTCTGTCTCTCGGCGCGTTAAGTCCAAAAGTTGATCTACCTCTTGCCGCTGGACACCGAGATTTTTGTCTTTCTCTTCTAACTCGACCAACTCCTGATAATACGAGTCAAGCAACTCCCGCAACGACACCGCGCCCTTCGATGTGTCGAGAAGGAACAGGCGTTCGAGCAGCGACAAATCGCTATTGGCTCGCTCAGCGCCAAGCTGTTGCAGGCGCTTGACGTCTGAAGGAGAGCGATCCTTGCGCTCCTTTTTGAGTTCGTCGCCGAGCCGCTTTAGATCCCCCAGCAACTCAATCCGCTTCGCCACAGAATGGAGGAGATCCTCCGTGAGCGTTTGCGAGGTCTTCGATGCCGTCGTTACTTTTTCCTGGTATGTACGATCCTGGCGAATTTGTGCTTGTAGAGAAAAAAGTGTTGCTACCTCCGTGTCGAGCGAACGGAGTAGATCGCGCTGCAGCGCTTCTTCGAACCGAGCGGCGATGTCTGGCTTGTCCCGAAGATCGTTGGCAAGGCGTTTGCGCAGGTCGATGGCCGCGAGATGAACCTGGAGAATCTTTTGCCGGGCGTTATTTACGCGCTGCGAAAAAAGTCTCCAACGAGGCTTCCAGAGCGACCGTTGCCGTCGCCAGCTCTTTCCTGCGGACCTCCCGTTCTTCGAGAACGTGCGCACGAGTGGCCACGAGATCTTCAAACTCAACCAGGCTGCGAAATGGCAACTCGTCGTTGCTCGGCTCATCTTTGGAAAGGGGCGTATTGGCCTTTTCTGGTTTGGTCGGAGCGGCCGATCCAGGCGATGAGAGCGAAATGGGCCGCGCCGAGGTCATACGGTCCAAGCCGCCTTCGCGGGCGAGTTCCTCGCGAAATTTTTCCTTGATGCCTTGAGATTGTTGTTCGGCCAGTCGCACGAAAGGGTTCTTGATGGTATCCAGCCGCACCCGCGCACGTTCCGCCGCGTCCCGCGCCGCGGCGAAATTGTTTCGGTCCGTTGCCAGTCTGACGAGCATTGGTTTGATTTCACCTGACCATTGTTCGAAGGCGGCCAAGAATGCTTCCGTTGTCAGCGGTCGCGCCGCCTCGTATGAGGCTTCAGCGGCGGTGGTCGCCTGGCGTGCTTTTTGCAAACTGGCGAGCCGATTTTGAGTCTCGACAAGCGAGAGGTTCGTTTCAAGTCGTTGTTTTTTGATCTGGTTACTATCTTGATTGGCTCGATTGAGTGCGAGGTAGACTTTGCCAATGGCGTCGTCGATACGCTGCGACGCAGCCGCCAATTTGTCCGCGGCGGTGCTGGGTGGAAGAGTAACGGTCGGGTCGTCCAGCTTCGTGATTACCGCAACAAGCACTTGCAGCTTGAACAACACATCCATGCTAACCACTGCTTCCGCCTCGACCTTCCGTCCTTGTTCCGTGAGGACAGCTAGCAACCTGGTTGCCTCGTCGAAAGCTGAATTCCTTTGCACACAAAAAGTAATTAGTTGCCGAAGCGATTCAATTGCCGGATCGATGTCCTCGATGCGGCTGACCTGACCGATCTGACCTTCCGGCTGCCGAATGGCCGCAAGCTTCTCTCGAAACTTCGCTACCGCCTCCTCCTGGCTGTTAAATGCCGCGTAAGCAAGGTCAAACCGCCTTTTGGCTTCGGAGCCTTGCTCGAGTTCGTGCGTCAATTCCTTGATCAGGTCGGGGCTCTTTTTGCCCTCCAAACCCTTTTCAACTTCCGAGCGCGTAAGCTCCAGTTTCAATCGTCTGCGGATCTGGTGGAGCTGAGCTTCTTTATGAGTCGCGTCGTGCCGCGCGGCATCGAGCCGTTGATTCGCTTGGACTTCGGACTCGCGTATCGTCCCGGCTTGCTTGCGTAATTTGTCCAGATCCAGATTCACCGAATCGCGCAGCTTCGCAAGGCTTTCCTCGGTGGGCAGCGGGCCTAGCTCCTTGGCATTGAGAGTTCCATCCTTGATGCGCAGGCCCAGCTCGACCATGTAAGGCTTGAGCCCAGCGAGGGTTTTCAAATAGGCTAGGCTCGCCGAGTGTGACGTTTCGACGCTTTGACCCAGGCGATTCCACATGCCCTTTTCTTTCTGCAAAGTCTCGATCTTCGACAGGGCTTTATCATGCTCCTGCCGCGCCTGCGTCATCGCGCTTCGAGCCTTGTCGAGGGAGGATCGCATCGGGTCCGCATCTTTTGCGGCCTTTTTCGCTTCCTTATCGCCGCGCTCTTGCGGGATTGCGTCGCCAAGGTACGCTTCCAACATGGCCTGCTCACGGAATTGAGCGGCATAGGTCTCGGCGGCTTCCTTGAGTGTGTTTCGGATCCTCTCGACCAAATCCTTATTGGAAAGTCGGTGTAAGTCGAAATCGCCATCGGCTGACATTGCCGCTGGTTCCTGAGTGCGGCCGGGGAGGGTAAGTGTCGCCAGGATTAGAACGAGGAACGCCAAGGAAGTAATGAGCCGCGTCGGCCGAGAAACTATAGTAGATACAGTCATTATGTAGATCTCTTAAGAAGATTATCCGCGCACCCGTCGGCGCTATTGTCGCTTACTTCTGTTCGCTTATTCCGTCACGCTCGTCCTCATCTAACAATTCCTTGAGCGTTCGCTGCGGATTGGCGAGAAAACCCCTCGTTATCAAATAATGTTCCGTGTCTTGGTAAAGCGCCTTTTCGATTCCGTCTTTGCCAAGCGCATAAATGCAGGCATGTGGATATGCCATGATGATCGGCGAATGGGTCGCGATGATGAACTGCGCACCTTTTTTGCAGTAGTCGTGCATGACGGCGAGAAACTCCAATTGACGCTTCGGCGAAAGGGCCGCCTCCGGCTCGTCCATCAGGTATAGCCCGTTGCCGCTAAAACGATGACGAAATAGAGCGAAGAACGACTGTCCATGCGACTGCTCGTGCAATGACTTCCCCCCGTATTTTTTTTCGACGATCTCCCGGCCCAATTGATCAACCTCGGACGCCACGTTGTAAAAACTCTCCGCGCGGAGGAAGTAGTTGTCTTTAGGTCGTCGAAAGGTTCTTACGGTGCGCAGACAGAGGTGGAGCTCAGAGTGAGACGCGCGCGTTGCGAAATTGAAGTTGCGGCTGCCGCCTTCGGCATTCAGGCCAACCGAGACGGCAATCGCTTCTAGAAGTGTCGATTTTCCCGAGCCGTTTTCGCCGACGAAGAATGTTACCTTTGGATGAAAAGGCAACCGATCGAGGTGGCGGACCGCGGCAAGCGAGTAGGGGTACTTATCGAACGACGGAACGCGATCGCGCAGTAGCTCCAGATATCGTAAATAGGGACCACGAACAGGCTCCGCCTTTTTTCGTGCCACAGATAATCCCACCCTTTGGCAACTGTTTCCTTGCAAGACCAAGGCTTTCAACCATTTTACGCCCCGGCCCACTTTCTTCTCTGATAGAATACTCGTACCGAGGTACGCACGCTGCCTTATGCATGCCATCCGTAAAGGTCGCTCCCACCTGGCAGGTCTCTATCTGACACCGTTTCGCCTGAGGGACAAAACGAATGTGGCTCATCAAAGCCTCGCTCCGCAATCCCTATATGGTCGGCACGATCGTCTTCATGTTCCTCGTATTGGGGATATTGTCTACCTTATATATTCCTGTTGATATTCTCCCCGTCTTCAAGACACCCGCCGTGCAGGTGATGACGTATTACCAAGGAATGCCGGCTTCCACGATCGAGAAGGTCATCACCAATCGAATAGAGCGCTGGGTCAATCAGGCTCCGGGGGCGATGGCGGTCGAATCGAAATCGATGCCGGGCGTGAGTATTGTTCGCATCTATTTCCGGGATGACATCGATCCGGCAAGCGCTCTTACTTTGACGAACTCCCTAGCGCTGAGCACGTTGCCCACGTTGCCGCCGAATACGTTGCCGCCGGTTGTCCTACCTTTCGATCCGACGGGAACGATGCCGCTGGGAATCCTGACGGTGAACAACCCAAAGCTCGACGAAGCCCATATCAAGGACGTGGCGCGTGTCGACGTCCGGACGATGCTCGGGGCGGTGCCCGGCGTGGTCGCTCCAGTGACCGTCGGTGGCAAGGATCGGACGATCCTGATTTACCTCGATCCAAAAAGGCTCCAGGCGAAAAACCTGTCCGCGGTCGATGTCGTCAACGCCCTGCGCGAAGGCAACTTGATGGTCACGCCAGGCACCGCCTATTATGGCAATAATCAGGTGCTGCTCGATAGCAACGCCTTGCTAAGCAGCGTTGACGAATTTAACTCTCTGCCGATCCGGATACAGGCGAATCGCAACGTCTATTTGCGCGACATTGGCGAGGCGGAAGATTCCTACGCCATTCAGACGTCCCGGGTGCGCATCGACGGCAAGCCGCAGGTTTACGTGCCGATTTATCGCCAGGGCGGGGCCAGCAGCCTGTCCGTCGCCAATGGCGTAAGAAAACAAATCCCCTTCATCGAGGAACGCATCGAACCCGGGACGACGCTCAAGTTCGTCATGGATCAGTCGGTGTACGTCAAACAAGCGATCAAGAGTCTCATCAATGAGGGTATCGTCGGCGCCATTCTCGTATCGATCATGATTTTGATCTTCCTGGGAAACGTCCGCATGACGGTGATCGCCAGCCTGTCGATCCCGTTGGCAGTCCTCGGGGCCATCGCCTGTCTTTACGTCACGGGCAACACGATCAACTCCATGACCCTGGGTGGCCTTGCCTTGGCGATTGGCCCGCTGGTCGATGATGCGATCGTCGAATTGGAAAATAACCATCGCAATTATCACATGGGTAAGACGAGGGCGCGGGCCGCTCTTGATGGCTGTGCCGAGGTGATGGTGCCGGTCATGGTCGCGACCTGTACGACGATGATCGTTTTGGCCCCGCTGGCCTTGATGCCGGGTATGGCCGGCTTCTTGTTTCGCCCGCTCGCGCTGGCTGTCGCGTTCGCCATGATTTCGTCCTTCTTATTGTCGCGTACCTTCGTGCCGATGATGTGCTGCAAATTTTTGCCCGATGAGCATCGTGCCTATCATCCGGGTTCGGCCACTCACGAGGCGCCGCGGAAAGGGTGGTTTGCCCGTTTCACCGCCTTTTTCGATCGCTTTATGGAGCGCCAAACGCGGAACTACGAACGGATGCTCAATCTGATTCTCAGGCATCGGGTCACGTTTCTAGTCATCGTAGCGCTCATGTTCGCTGCTTCGTTGTTGCTACTTCCCCTCATCGGCAGGGAGTTCTTCCCGCAGGTCGACGCCGGGCAAATTACGATGTATGTGCGTTGCCCGTCCAATCTCAGGCTTGATGCCTCCGAGAAAAAAGTCGCCGAGTTGGAGAGGTTCATCGAGGCCAACATTCCCGCGAGTGAACGTGAGATGATCGTCTCGGAACTCGGCCTCGACCCCGACTGGTCCGCGGCTTACACCGAGAATTCTGGTCAGCAGGACACGGTCATACGCATTCAGTTGAAAGAAGAGCGAACCCGCAGTGCGCAAGAATATGCGATCCAACTGCGCCATGGCTTCGCCGCCGATCCCCGTTTCGCTGATCTACGCGTCAGCTTCGACACTGGCGGCATGGTGTCGACGGCCTTGAATTTCGGCGTTTCGTCGCCGATCGACGTTCAGATCGACGGCGGGACGAGAGAGCAAGGCATGAGCCTGGCCCGGCAGATCGAAGAAGAGGCACGCAAAGTACGCGGCGCCGCCGATGTTCACGTCGCGCAACGTCTCGACGCCCCGTATCTCGTCTTGGAAGTCGACCGTATCAAGGCGGCGAATGTCGGTTTGTCGGCGCGCGACGTGATTCAGCAGGTGGTCGCGGCGATGAACTCCAGCACGGCTATCGATCGCAACTTTTGGGTCGATCCCAAGAACGGCAATCAGTATTTCGTCGCCGTCCAATACGAAGAGGACCCGCAGGCAACCATCGAAAAGCTGCAAAATATCGTTGTAACGGGCACGAACCAGCGTGAGCCAGTCGTACTCAGCAGCCTTATCAGCCTCCGCTCGAAGACGGACTCCGTCGAGGTGAACCACGTCAGCCTTTATCGCGTGTTCGACGTTTTGGTGAATACCGAAAACCGCGACGTCGGCGGCGTGGCGCGCGACCTGGAGGCCCGGCTCAAGAACGTCAAGATTCCCAACGGCATGCACGTGAACCTCAAAGGCGAATATGCCCGCATGAACGACGCTTTTGTCCGCCTTGTCAGCGGCATGGGCATGGCCATCGTCCTGGTCTATCTTCTCCAAGTGGCGTTGTTCCGCTCCTGGATCGGGCCCTTCATCATCATGTTCACGGTGCCGCTCGGCGTCATGGGCGTGCTGGTGATGCTCTACTTGACGCGCACGACGCTCAACGTGCAGTCATTGATGGGCATGATTTTTCTGGTCGGTATCGAGGTGAATACGGGCGTTTTGATGGTAGAGTTCGCCAATAATCAGCGGCGCGCCGGGATGAAGGTGGCCGAAGCGATCAAGTCGGCGGCGGCGATTCGTTTTCGGCCGATCATGATGACGTTTCTCGCGGCCTTTTTTGATCTACTGCCGATGGCAATTGGTCTGGAGCGGGGCAGCGAGGCGACGGTGCCGCTGGCACGCGCCGTCATTGGCGGCCTGGTTGTCTCTACGCTTCTGGGCCGATTCCTGCTGCCGGTGCTTTATACGCTTATGATTAAGGAAGAGGATATCGCGGCCATTGAGGCGCGGATGGAAGCTGAAATGACGGCGGAACCTGTGAATTTGACGCATCCGCCGGTCACGGTAAAGCATGTTGCCACGGACCCCGTCTTTCTCGGAGAAATTCAGCCGTAATAAGTTTCGCGCTTCGCTCCGCGAAAGGGCATTCTCTCGTGGAGTGGACCGTGGCCGGGGTCGGTACTCCGGCCCCGGTGTGGCTTTAGGGCCCGTCTAGACTAAATTTACGGGTGGCACAGACATTCTTGTCTGTGCGGCAAAAGGCACATTCGTCGGTTCCCGCACAGATAGGAATGTCTGTGCCACCCATAAATTCAGTCTGGACGGCGCACTAGCCGCTCTAGAAAACCGGGGTCGGAGTACCGACCCCGGCCACGGTTCGTGCATCGGCGAGCGCCCTGTAGACGAGGAGATCGACATGACCAAGATTCGCAAGACTCTATTCTTCGTCGTCTGCGGCGCAGTTTCGCTCGCGGTCGGCTATGGCCTAATAACCTACGCAACGGATCGCCCGAAAGTGAAGGAGACGACCAACCGCCAGTCGGTCGGGATTGAAGCGAGCGACGACGGCGATCTGGACATCGACACATCTGTCCGAGCGATTCACCCCAAACGCGATCCCTCGTTGGTGATTTCGGTTCAGCAACTGTTGACCGTCGAGCCGTTCTTCCTCGCCGACCTCCGCGCCCAGGTCGCCGGCAGTGTTCGTTACATTCAAAAAGACATCGGCGATCCGGTCTTCAAAGGAGAGCTGTTGGTCGCCATAGAGGTGCCACAGTTGGAGCAGGACGTACAAGCAAGCAAAGCAGTCGTCGAGCAGCGCAAGACGGAATACAAATTGGCTCTCGCGCAAGTCGAAAACGCCCGCGCTTTCGCCGACGTTTCGCGCGAAACCATCGATCAGCGAAAGTCCGAGGTTCTTCAAGCCGAAGCGACGCGAGATTACCGTAAGATGCGCGTTCGATCGGTTTGTCACGGCCGCCCGAGGCGGCGCCGTGCAGCAAAGCTTCGTCGACGAGGAAACACGGGACCTGCGCGCTGCCGAGGCTGCCACCCAAGGCGCCGCCGCCGTGGTGCGCAAGTCAGAGGCTGATTATCGAGAAAAAGAATCATCCATCCGAATCGCGGAAGCCGATGTAGAGTTAAAGCAGAAAATGATCGCCATCGCCGAAAAGCAGCGCGATTGCGCCCAGGCGATGGCCGATTTCGCCAAAATCCGATCGCCGTTCAACGGCACGGTAATCAAACGAAAGGTCGATGTCGGTACTTTCGTCCAAAATGCCTCCACGGGCCAGAGTGAGCCAATTCTCACCATTGCCCGAACAGACATCGTTACCGTGGTGACCAAGGTCCCCGATCATGCCGCGCCCTTTGTTACACGCGACACGGAGGCCCTGATTCAGATCGATGAGCTGCCCGGCGTCTTGATCCGAGGAAAAGTAACGCGCTTTTCTCCGTCGATTGAGAACAACGATCGGACCATGCGAGTCGAAGTCGATCTCTTCAACGATACACCTCAAAGATACGACCGTTTCCGCGCTCGCGCGGTGGCAACCTGGATGGCTGGGATGGCGGCTGATTCGCCGCTCGCGTTGACTCCGTTACTGGCCGTCGGCCGTGACTTGTGGAGTACCGAGTCGCGGTCGCGCCGTGACCCGTTGCCGATGCTTCCGTCGGTGAGCGGGGCGACCAAGGTGCCGCAGCTCTTGCCTGGAATGACGGGCTATGCGCGCCTCAACCTGAGTAGCATTCACGACGCCTATTTGATTCCCGCGAGCGCGGTCTTCTCGCGCGGCGGCAAGCCGTACCTCATGGAAGTGAGGGACGGCATTACGCATCTCGTGCCCGTGCGCGTGCAAGTGACGGACGGAAACCTTTCGAAAGTGTCGATCATCGTACAAGAGAGTTCCGGAACCCGCGGTCAGGGCGAGGTCCTACGTGAGCTAACGGGCGACGAAGTTTTCTTGCTCAATCGCCAATCGGAAATAGGCGAAAGGCGATCTGTAAAAGCGACTATTGATCCGTGGTAAATACTGTGGGCCACGGAGGGCCTTGTCATGAAGCTATTTGACGGCTGCGGGCGTCTGCAGGAGCCTCGGTGCGGGATCCCACTGTGCGCTGGGCTTCTTGCAATCACCGCAGGGTTCTGTGGCGCACAGACTCCGACAAATCCTGAGGCATTGCCGACGCCAAAACCAGCTCTTCAAGTCCAAGCGCCGGCCCCAGGTAATGCTTCATTCAGCACCGACGGGATATTTTCGCCGGACGTCGAGGTCATGCGCATTGACCTGCCGACGGCCTTGCGAATTGCGGATGCGGGTAATCCGACGATCGCCCTCGCGCGGCTGCGCGTCGAAGAAGCCTACACTAGGCTGCAGCAGGCCCAGCTCCTCTGGCTTCCTAATCTGGAGGCGGCACCGACCTATCTGCGCCACGACGGCGAGATTCAAAACGCAACAGGCTTCGTCTTTCCGACGAACAAAAGCGCCGTCTCGGCTCTTGGCGGCGCGACCTTGCGTGTCGACACCGGCGACGCCCTATTTGTGCCGCTGATCGCACGCCGTCTCGTGGACGCGGCGGCGGCGACGGCGCAAGGGGTCAACAATAACGTTCAGCTCGATGTGGCTTTGGCCTACCTGGAATTATTGCGAACCTATGGCCAACTCGCCGTCAACGCCGACCTGCTGTCCCGAGACCGCGAATTGCTGCGCCGCACCGAATCCGCCGACAAAGCCGAGTTGGCTAAATCAGGCGCCGACCTCAATCGCGCTCGAACCGAGTATCAGCTACGAATTCAGGAGAGGATCGCCCTTAAAGGTCAGGTTCGTATCGCGTCGTCGAGGCTGGCGCGGCTCCTACTCTTGCAGCCGGCGATAGCTCTCCTTCCAGCGGACGCTGCGATCGTACCGGTAGTGCTCGTGCCTGAGTCATCTCCGGTAGATGAGCTAATCGGCATTGGCGTGATGAGCCGCCCTGAGCTGAGCGCGGGTCGATCTTTGGTCGGTGCCAGCGAAGCCAGGCTACGCCAGGCGGAGCTAAAGCCATTGTTGCCGCGCCTGGAAGCGAGTTATTACGCCGGCGGCTTCGGCGGCGGCATCGATAGCACGATTAACAACTTCAACATGCGTGGCGACGGCTCGATCGGGGCGGTGTGGGAACTGCGGAATTTAGGATTGGGAAACCTCGCCCTTAATCGCGAGCGGCGCATACAGGTCGGCGAAGCTAATCTCAATGTGATAGAGCTCCGCGCACAGGTAGCTGACGAGGTGAACTCCGCTTTGCAGCTGGCCCGGGCTAGGCAAGAAGCGCTCGCCAGCGCTCAGGAAGCCGTCGTTCAGGCCGCGGAAACCTACCGCAAGCTAGATCTACTGGCGTTTGGCATGACCGGCCCGAGAAAAGAACTCGACACGCTTGAACCGCTGCTCGCCATCCAATATCTGGCTCAGGCGCGCACGCAATATCTGAACGCGGTGATCGAATACAATCGAGCGCAGTTCCAGCTATTCACCGCGATGGGACGGCCATCGATCGAGGCGTTGAAGCAATGCACCAAGACGCCGCTGGCGGTTCCGACTGCGCCGGCCCCGTATCAGCCACCGCCGCAAAAATAGCCGCGGCTCGGAAGATCATTTCTTTCCCAGGCAATAAAGCGTCCCCTTCTGCGTTCCAATCAGTAACTTGCCATCAACCACGGCGGGCGAGCCAGAAACCGGGCCATCGAGTGCCAATTTTTGTAACTGGCGTCCTGTCTCCAGGTCAAGCACCCAAAGAAAACTATCGTACGACCCGGCGTAAACCCGATTTCCGACAATGACGGGAGAGGAATCGACCTTGCCGTTCGTCGGCACGCTCCAGATCGCCGCGCCGGTCTTGCGATGGATTGCGTGGATGCGTTTGTCACGGCTGCCTGTCACGACGATGTCGCCTTCGACCGCCGGTGAACCATAAAATTCGCGCGGCCGAAACTTGGGTTCGTAGGTCCAGACAACCTCGCCCTTTTTCCAATCCACGGCCTTGAATTGATTGCTCATGGTGCCGACGTAGACCATATCGCCGACGCCGGCCGCAGTCGCCGCCGCCGGACCGTCGAGTTCGACAGAGCGCAGCTCTTTGCCCGTTTTGAGATCGACTACGTGCATGGCTCCATCGCAACCGGCGACGAAAGAGTAGCCCTCGGAGACCAGTGGCGAACCATTGACGGGACCATTCGTCTTGAACTTCCAATCGACGGTTCCATCGAGCTTCAGACAATACAGCGCTTCGTCATGCGAGCCGAACAGAATGCGATCGTCCGCGAAATTGGCTCCGCCGTCGATTTCCGAGCCGGTTTTGAAGTCCCAAACCTTGTTACCATTATCAGCATTGATGCAGTAAAACACGCCGTCCGCGTCACCGATGTAGATGCGCTTGCCACGTATCGCGGGTGACGATTTGAACGAGCCGAATTTTTGCTTCCATTTCTGCGCACCTGTATTGAGATCGACGGCATAGAGATACTCGTCCATCGAACCGAAGTAGACGACGCCGTCGGCGACGGCCGGAGCGCCTTCGATACTGTCTTCGCTCGCAACGGTCCAGAGGATGCCAAGCTCGTCCGGAAGTTTGCCCGTGGCCACGCCCGTTTGCGTGGGATTGCCGCGATAGAGGAGCCAGTCAGTGTCCGCCGCGACGAGCATTGTGGCGAACAACGCAGCGATGATGCGAATCATGGGGGAAACTCCTTCAAATTGATTACCACGTCAAAGCGCCAGCGCGAGGTGCTTGCCGCTGAACCCCGCACTCGCGATTGGGACTCGTAAACAAGGTTTAATACGCCGCCTCATAGAGGCGCAATAAATCGATGTCCGTCACTTGTCGCGGGTTGAAGCGTGCGGTCCACTGCTGCGACGCTTCCTCGGCGAGGATCGGGAAGATACCCGGGCTCACGCCGCATTCGGACAAGCGCGTCGGCAGACCTGCTGTGCGCAAAAACTCTGTCGTGCGCAATGCCAGGACTTCTCCCGCCGCCAGAGCGTCACCGTTGAGCAGCCCGGCTTCGTGGACCAAGTCGCCATAAAGGGCACCGACTACGGCAGAGTTGAAACGGATGACATGAGGCAGCATAAGACCCACGGCGATACCGTGAGTCATGCCATAGTGGGCCGTCAACGGATTGGCGCAAGAATGGCGCAGCCGAGCATCGAATTTTCGATCGCCATGCCGGCCAAATGGGCGCCGACCATCATGGCTCCGCGCGCTTCGAGGTCGCCGGGCTGGGTCAACACGGTTTCGTAGTTCGTCTCCAAGAGGCGCCATGCTTCACAGGCAAAGGTCCGTGACATCATGTTGCCGCGCGCGGTGACGTAGGATTCAACCGCGTGAGAAAGAGCGTCAACGGCTGTGATCGCGGTGACGGTGCGCGGCAAGGTAAGAGTCAACTCCGGATCCAGAATGGTCACTTGAAACGCTGCTTTACGATCGCCGCAGGCCATTTTGAGATGGGTTTTGTCGTCGGCGATGAGGGCATAAGATTGGGCTTCGCTGCCTGTGCCGGAGGTAGTCGGAATGCCGATCGACGGCAACATTGGCAGCTTGGCTTTACCGAAGCCTTTGTAATCCGACATGGAGCCGCCGTTGGTCAGCAAGAAGTTAATGGCCTTGGCGCAGTCCATTGGGCTGCCGCCGCCAATGGCCACGAGCAGATCGACCTTGTGGCGTCGCCCCAACTCCAGGCCGTAACCGACGTGACGTGTCGTCGGGTTTTCCTCGATCTTGTCGAAGAGATAAGTTTCGACGCCGGCCTCTTGAAGAATGGCGTGGGCTCGGCGCGGGTGCCCGGTCTTTTCGAGGCCGGGGTCGCTTACGAGCAAGGCTCGCTTGCCGCCCAACTCGCGGGCCAAGTCGCCGAGCTGAGCGATCGCGCCGGCCGCGAACACGACGCGGTTCAGAGGCACATAATCAAACGGAGGCAGCCCCACGGTGTGTTTGCTGGAACGCCCGCTGGCGATAGAGGTGGGTAAAGAGGTTACCTTCATGCGGTTGGTCCCAGCTGAGGCGGGTGGTAGGGATCGGGCCAATGTTTAAGCGCTCGACACTGGGAGAGTCGAGGAGTGCCCGTGTGAATTCCTCATCCTCGGTAATGGCCGAGACGACGAGGCTAGGCCCGATCTTCTGCAGCGTCTCCTCTTGAGGATACTGGATGACACTAGCGAATGGGAACAGGAATTCCTTGTTCGCCAGCGGATGCTCGGGGCTGTCGCACCAAATAATGGTGGGCAAGAGCCAGGCGCAACGGCCTTGCTTGACGAGCCGCGAGCTGCCACGAGCTTTTTCCGTGAGGTCGACCGCGCCGGGCGTTTGCAGCAGATTGTCCACCATACCCGAGATGCGCTCGGCGACATCGGGGTTGGCGAAGCCCGCCAATTCCGCTTGTGGATCGTCCCAAGGTCGGGCGACAATCTTGGCCAGCCGTTCGGCCAAGGCTTCAGCGATCGCGCGGCCATGAGCCGGCGTCCACAGAGCCGAGGCATTGATGCACGAGCGGCCGCCGTTGGCTGCGATCGATTCGACCATGAGATCGAGATATTCGCGCCAGTTACCGACCAAGTCGTTGCCGAGAAGAATCTTGCTGAAGCCCGGCCCGTGCAGCTCGACACGATGATCGTTTTTGTAAGTATCCGTCGTCGAGGCGTCGCCGAACAACATACTTCGGCCACAGCCGCGCAGAATCTCGCTCGCACCGGCATGATCGGTGGGATAAAAGCTCAGCGCGCTCGCTGGCACCCCCGCTTTCATGAACGCCTGGAGCAAGCGATTCGGCGTCCACGGCTCCTCGCGCCCGGCTTCAATACTAGCGGCGCTTTCAACGCAATCGCGGGCACCCACAGAGAATGAACACCAGGGGAGTTCGACGGTAGCACCGCGCCGAAGGCGTTGGTCGTCAGAAAGAAGCACTGCATTCGACCGTCCTGAACGCCAAATCCTTTATCGAGGACGCTCAGATCAAGGCCGCGCGTCAATCCGCCGAGAATCGTCTCCATGTTGCGCAGGACGAACTCGACTTTCCCGGCGTTGCGGCGACAGAAGACCATCGGCGAGCCAGTCGTCGAGGAAAGGCTGCGGATGTAGTCGTCGAACGTCTGCGCCTGATCGCCGCATGGCAGCGTGCCGCCGACGAAATGATCGGCGGCCTTGCGGCACATCTCCATCAAATCCTTGATTGGGACCGCGGCCAGCTCGTGCCGCGCGGCCGCGACTTTGCCGAGATCGCGTGCGATCAGTCCGCCATTGACCTGGCTCACTTCGGCGACGGGATCGCCGGTCACATGATGAACGAGCGTCGTTTTTTCGAGGCTGGAATAAGGTTTACCTAATCGCAGAGCGGGTATGTGGATCATTTCGGTGTCTACTCGTGGTGGGTTAGTGGGCGGTTTGTCGTTCGAGAAGCTCGCGTGACCAGGTGGCGTCGCGTTCGGTCAAGGGAATGGTCGGGGGCTTTTTATAATTGATCCGGACGGAATACCTGCCGCCGTCATAACAACGATCGAGGCAATTTCGCATCGGGACGATGGCGTCGGACTCATTTTCAGCGAGAGGGACGTGAAGATCAGGCAGAGCATCTTGAAGATCGATCGGCCAAATGCCAAACGACGGAAATTCCCAAGAGCGGGATATGAGATAGCAATAATCGGCTAAAGGAGGTTCATCACCGGGTGGCGGCCGCTTGCCGGAACGCAGCAGATCGATCTCGACGAGATTCGTCCCTGTCGCAAGGTATTCGTCGCGCTTTGACAAATACACATCTTGATCCTTACCAGGTGTCTTATTCGAAGGGCTTAGCAACTCGATGACAGTGATTACTCGACTGGTTTGTAGTTCATGGATTCGCAGGTAGCGTCTAGTACGTTTGCGCGCTTCCGGTAAGCGCCCTACCCGCGGAGCCGTTGCGTGTTGAACCGCTGTTGCCACACCGCCGTTGTGAGAACCTTCCTCAACAATGGGCACGTCTCGTCTGCCTAGAAGGACTGCCTCTTCTTTATCAGGATCATCGGACCACACATGCACATCCGCCGCCGCTACGTAACCAGCCGGCAGTACCGCGTTCAGAGCTTCGCGCATGGCTGCGAGCATGCAAAGATGGAAATCCGACCAGAGAAAAGGCGCCTCAATGTATGGGTCCATACCAGGAAATGGTGATGGCATTGCCGAAATCCTTCTGGACTTTGGACGCCTAGCCAGAGACGAAGGTGCCGACTTCGCTTACGCTTCAGGCTCTGTCGGTCGCGTGTGTCATCGTAGACTCGGCATAATCCTAATACACGCCCACCGTCGTCGTACTAGCGAATTCATGGAACGGTCTCACGCCGCTGACGCCGTCCCAGGGGAATTTTTCGTAGGGCAGTTCGCGCTCGCCCTCATCACGCTCGGGGAAGCGTGGCATGAAGAATTCCTTGGTCAACGTCGTCAACACCACGCGGCCTGTTTCTCCGTATCCGACCGACCGGTTGTAGTCCTTGAAATCAACTACTTCGACAGCGGCGCGTGGCTGTGGGGCGTAGTAGGTGATCTTGTACCCGTCATGCGGGCCGACTGGTTTGGAGCAGGCAAGGCCCATGAGGGTGTTGCCGTAGGTTGGCGTCATGTACACGCCTTCGAGCAGTTCCTCGCAGGCGAAGCGCGTGAACTGCGGCGTGAATTCGGTGCCGCCACTGAAGATACCCGTGATGCCGGCGGCGCGGATGCTGCGCAAGCCGCCGGGCGGGACCTTGCCTCCCAGCTTTTTCACCATATCTTCGAGGGCGCCTTTTTCCAACTTCTCGGCCAATGACTCAAGTAGTTTCGGCGTTGTGAACATACATTTGATGTCATGCCCGCCGGCGAGGATGGTGATCGCCTGATCGATGCAATGTTCTTTGTATTTATTGACCTCATCAATGCGCCGGTCCTTGAGAAGCTTGACGACCCAGCGCGGATCGAGATCGACGCAGAAACAGATGCCGCCACGCACTTGAGCCAGATGCTCGATCGCCAAACGTAGCCGGCGCGGGCCGGACGGGCCAAGCATCAGCCAATTCGACCCACGCGGAAAATGCTCGTCAGGCAGCGTCTCCGACATCATTGAGTAGTCGATGCGGAAGTCCTCATGCGCGATGCGTGATTTGGGCAAACCCGTCGTCCCGCCGGTCTCGAACACGTAAATTGGCTTATCCTTCAAGGCCTTGGGCACCCAGCGGCGCACCGGTCCGCCGCGAAGCCAATCGTCCTCGAACATGCCGAAAAGCTTCAGGTCCTCGAAGCAGTGGACATCTTTGAGCGGATTGAATTTGAACGTCTTTGCACGATCTAACCAAAATGGCGTTCCCGTTTCCGGGTTGAAGTGCCATTGCACGATCTCGCGAACGTGCGCGTCGAGGCGCTCCTTGGCTTGTTTGATCTGATCCGGGCTGGCAGTCTTTTCGGCGGTTGCGGACACAGGAGACTCCTCTAGCGATGAGTTTGTCGGTGGTTCTATTTCTTCGCGATAGCGAATAGGCGGGCAGCCGTGCTCTGATACAACACACCCTTGGATGCGACCGGCGCTGTGTAAACGCCTTCGCCCATTTCGATTTTCTTCGGTTCCTTAAACGTCTTGCCGTGTTCAAACACGAACATATCGCCGCTCACCGTGCCGAGATAGACTTTACCATCTACATAGTAGGGTGAAGCCCAAATCTCCGCCGTGGTGTCGAATTCCCAATGTTTTTTGCCGGTCTTCGCGTCGAGGCAGTAAACGAAGCCTGCAACGTCGGCCGCATAAAGCAGACCATCGACGACGGTGACCGAACTGAGGGTTCGATCGAAGATATATTCTCTGTCGCCGGCGGCGGGCTTGGGCATGACCAGGCCGCCGAAATGCCAGACGAGACCCGAATCTTTATTAACAGGATCTTTCGGATCGAAATTGTCGGCTACGGGCGATAGGTCGAGGTCTGTGTTCGTAGGCTTTTTGGTGAGATCGACGCACCAAAGATGACCAACGCCTCCTCCCGCGTCGCCATATTGGCCGACGCCGATGTAGACCTTGTTGTCGAAAACCACAGGCGTGGCTGTAAGATAGTTGCGATCGCTTTTGCCGCCGCCTTTCTTGTAAACGGATTTCTTCGGGTTGCAGTCAAACTTCCATAGCAGCTTGCCGCTCTCAGCCTCGAAGCCATAGAGCCAGCCATCACCGCCGGGGAAAATCACCTGCCACTTGCCGTCCACCTGCGCCGCCGCCGGGCTCGACCATTGACCATAGAGAATCTTGGCGCCGGGAAGGTTGCTCGACCATTTGAGTTTGCCGGTCTTTTTGTCGACCGCGACGAAACTGGCCGCCTTGGGCTTGATCAGGTTCAGATCATCCGGATCGACGCCGTTGGATGTGAGCGCGAAAACGAGATCGCCAATGATAAGCGGCGAACTCGCCGAAGCGTAGCAAGGGTAAACATCCAACTCTTTGATCATGTCAAACGACCAGAGAATTTTCGCCTTGCCGCCATCGCCGGCCGTGTCGGCGCAGACGACTTCACAGCGATTGCTAACGTAATAGACCCTATTTCCTTCGACGACTGGGATCGACACGATGCCGATATCGGGCCAATCATTGTGGTTTGGGTCCGGAAGCTTGTCGTGGACGGCTTGCCAGAGAAACTTGCCATCACTGGCCTGGAAACAAGCCAAAATTCCCTTGTCGCCTTTCACACTTGGGTCAAACGGCTTATCGTTGTTCGTACCTACAAAGAGCCTGTCGCCAGCGATGACGACACGACCATACGTCCCCTTGCCGATGGGGGCCTTCCACTTGATGTTGGTTCCCTTCTTAATGTCCCAGTCGCCCGGGAGTCCTTTCTCGGCCAGATTGACGCCGTTACGATCCGGCAGAGCGATCAGCTTCTCATCGGGGCGCGACAGCGACGAACCGGCCGTAAGAGCCGCGAGTAGCATCGTCATGCCGAAAAGAGCTATATGGGCGGATTTTTGCGGCGTCATCCAGGAGGCTCCAACGAAGGAGGCGAGAATTTAGAGCCTATCCGAAAAAGGGGTCAGACCCCCTTGAATTTGAAGGGGTCTGACCCCTTTTTCGGATAGGCTCTTCGTAGTTTTTACTGTTCCTACTTCTTAATTGCATACATGCGGCACGGATTCTCGGTGCAGACATACATTACGCCGCTACACACTACCGGAGTGACGCGGATCACCACACTGCCCGACCCCATCGACACGGTGTTGAGGAGTTTTTTCTCTTTGCCATGCTCGAAAATGAAGACCTTGCCGTCCTCGTTGCCGATGAACACTTTGCCGTCGACCCAGTAGGGCGAACTCCAGGTGTCTTTCTCCAAGTCGTGCTCCCAATACTGTTTACCCGTATTGGCATCGAAGCAATGCACGACGCCGTCATACTCGCCGGCGTAAACGAGGCCTTCATGAACTGAGCATGTACTCATGGTACGGCCAAAGTAATAGTCGCGTTCATAGGTCTTGTCGTCCGGGAGTTTGAAGCCCCCGTAGTGCCACACGAGACCTGAGTCTTTGTTCTTGGGATCCTTTGGATCGAACTTGGGGTTGGGATCTTTGGGATCGCTGAACGGGGACAAATCCTTTTCGGGATTGTTGGGAACCTTAGTGATGTCGATGCACCAGAAATGGCCCACGCCCTTGTTATGTTCGGGGTCCTGGCCGACGCCGATATACAACTTATTATCGGCGATCACTGGGGTGCAAACAAAGTCGTTGCGCGTCCCCTCGCCGCCCAATTTATAGAACGAGGCTTTCGGATTGCAATCAAATTTCCATATCAGATCGCCGTTGGCTGGATTGAACGAGTACATCCAGCCGTCGCCGCCCGGGAAGATAATCTGTGGCTTGCCGCCGGTCGGCTCGGCATATACCGGGTTGGACCATTGACCGTGCATCAGGGCCAAACCTTTGGTGGTCAGAGCTTTGATGCCGCCAGCCGGAGGATCGACAGCGCGAACGCTTGGTAGGTTGTTCTTCCATTTGACCTTGCCGGTCTTTTTGTCGATGGCCAGGAAGCTTGGAGCGGCCGGTGCCGGGATGTTGAGATGCCCTTCATCGACGCCGTTGCTCGTGATGACGAAGAGCGTATCGCCGACCACCAGTGGCGAGCATGTCGAGAGATTATGGGGGAAGACGCCCAATTCCTTGATCATATCAAGGCGCCAGAAGACGCCGCCGTCGGTTTTGTCGGTGTACCCCTTCATCGTCGGCTCGGTCTTGCCCTCCGAATAGCCATCGACGCTGCCGCAGATGACTTCGCCGCGATTACAGACATAATAAAGGCGGTCTCCCTCGACATACGGAGCGGAGCAGATGCCTTCATCAGGCCAATCTTGAACGCGCCCGGCCGCGAGTTTATCGTAGACCGCTTGCCACAAGAATTGCCCATCGCTTTCGCGGAAGCACATCAATACGCCCTTGTCGATCGGGTGGCCATCCTTGGTCTTGTCGCGCGGGTTGCGTGGGCGATTGTTGTTGGTGCCCATGAAGATCTTGCCACCGGACACGACCGGGCCGCCGTAGGCCTTGGATCCGAGTTCGATGCTCCACTTGATATTGGTGCCCTTGGCTGGGTCCCAGGAGGTCGCCAGGTTGCGATCGACCGTATTTACTAGATTGCGCTGAACGGTGCCGCCGAAAAGAGGCCAACTGCCGGCTTTGGCTTCCGACGCGGATACTTTTGCATCCTTCTTGTCATCAATCTTGGCCGCCTGGCTGTTTTGCCAGATGGCGAAGGTGATGACGCCAGCGAATATAGCCGCAGTTCCCGCGAGGGGCAGGAGCTTGCCGGAGCGTGAGGAGGTCATGGGTTATTTCTCCGTATTTCTTAATTCTCAATAGCAGTCAAAAGAATAATTACTGCGCGCCTTCAAGAGCCGGGAGCGTAAACGACCGGAGAGAATCTGAGCGAGCGTAACGCGCTCCGGTCGCTTACGCTCCCGGCTCTTGAGGAACTTGCTCAATTTCTGCTAAAGCGCAATTACTTCGCGTTCGGCACCACCGATACATTGCGATACCAAATCTCCGTTCCCTTGACTCCCGGGAGAATCCCAGTGGAAAGACCATAGAGAGCGGCTGCCCCTTCTTTATTGGGCGCGGTATCTTCCAGCTCAATGGTCCAGGCGGCGGGTTCACTAGTGCCGCTCTCCCACACCTTACCTTTGACCAGAGCTTTGTCGCCTTTGACATCAACCATGAGCTTCATTTTGTACCAAACATCCGGCTTCAGCTCGAACGACTTGTTCTCATCCAGTCGAGGGAGAGCATCCCAGGTGCCGAGCTTTAGCTGCTTGCTATTGCCGGCGATCATGAGGGTGTAGCGGTTGGCGACGATACCGACGTCGGGCAGGTCCGTACCAACCTTCGAGCCGCGAACCTCCGATTCGATCGTGTAGTTCGTTTCGTTTGGCAACGTGATGTAGCCATTGGCGCGGGCCACGAGCGGGCTGGAGACGTCGTTTCGTTTGGTCAGGACTTTGGACCCGTCAGGCAAAGTCTGAATGAGAAACTTGCCTTGGGTATTCACCCAGCCGGCTGGGGTTCGGCCATCGGCGATCTTGGAAAAGTCAGCTTTATAAGGCAGCTTGATAGCGACTCGAACCTGGGCCGCGCCTGTCAGTTCGCCGACTTTGGCGATAATGCGACCATACTGTCCCGGCGGAGGCGCCGGTGAAGCTTTGAACGTCGTGGTGACGCCACTCTTGTCACTCAATTCACCCGCCAACACAGGCGGCTTCGGTGCCCCGGCCGGCGGTGGAGGAATGCCCTCCGGAGATTGCATCGATTCCAGCGACCACTCAGCGCTGACCTCGCCCAAGAGCTGGCCGACGCTGTTGTACTGGTAGGCTTTCAGCAACGCGGTTTCACCAGGATGAAGTACAACTTCGGCGGGATAGACTTGAATAAAAGTCGCCTTCGCGCCAGGTGCGATCGGCGGTTCCATCACAGGCGGGGGAATCGGATCGGCCTTCTCCGCTGATGGTTTTCCAAGACAATAAAGATCCGTCGAGGTCATAAAGTAGACTCGGCCATTGGCGATTGCCGGACTGCCGTTAATTTCAGCACTGCCGAATCGGCGTGTGAAGACCTTGGTGCATTTGTCCTCTTCGGGCTGGAGAATATCGAAGCGGTAATCTACCTGGCCGACATAGAGCCGACCTTCCGCGAGCACAGGCGAGCCTTTGCTGTTTTTGCCATAGTCGAAAAACCATTTCTGCTTGCCGGTCTTGGAATCGAGGCAGAAGAGCCGGCCCAAGTCGTTGGCGATATAAAGACGCCCCTTTTCCTTGTCGAGAACCGGCGAACAAAACTTGGCCTTGATGCCATCGACGCGCCAGACTAGCGTGGGTTTGCCATCCGTGAGCTTGGCGCCGTCAAGGCAAATCACACTGCCCTGAAGATCGGTTCCATCATTGGGCTCGCCGTGGCCGATGTAAATCAGATTTCCATCTACCACAGGTGAGACATTGACGGCTCCAGTGCTGAAGATATAGCTCCAGACCTTTTCTCCCGTGCGGGCTTTGAAGGCATGAACGCCGCCGTCGCCAGCGCCTGAGACAAGGAGCCGTTCACCACCGATGACGGAGACGACCGGGATAGAATAGTACGTATCTTTGGGCTGATTTCCGGTCGAATTCCACCAAAGAACTTTGCCATTGCGTTTATTGAAGGCGACAAAGCGATTGCGGCCGACTGCGTTGTAGCCCCAGCCGGCGTTCAACATGCCGATAATGACCATTTCGCCATCGACGATCGGGCTGGTGGTGCGGCCGCCATAACCGGAAATGCGGCCATATTCTTCCGTCAAGGAGTGAGACCAAACGAGCTTGCCCTTGCTGTCGAAACAAACAAGCTCACCCTGCGTGCCATGAGCGAAAACGGTGTCGGTTTCCGGATCGCCGACCATAGTCGTCCAGCCGAGGCGATCTTCGACGATGTCGGTGTGCCAAACATTGAACTTATGCTCCCAAACGAGCTTGCCGTCCGCCTCGTTGAAGCACTGCACCCGCTCTTGCAACGACGGGCCATCGCCGCACTTGTTGATGAGGTAAACATGCCCCTTCTGCACGATCGGCGTGGTGCGGCCGCCGTATTTGGCTGACCAAACAAGATCAAAGGCTGTCGGCAAGCCCCGTTCGCGGCTGACGCCTGTCCCTTCGGGGCCGCGCCAATTGGACCAGTCGCCCGCATGGGCTTCTATGGCGCTGAGAAAAAAGGCCAAAAAGAATGGGAGAGTTGATTTCATCGTTGCTGCTCTCACTGGGACAAAAAAACCGTTTAGCCGCGAGCCGCTAGGCGAGCGCTATCAAACGTCAAACCACTAATCCCGCACAGCGCTCCCCTTCGGATCGCGGCGAAACGGGATTAGACGCTGCAATATCTGTTCTATGCGCCGGCGTCCTTGAACACCACCCGTCGCGCCTTATGTTCAAAACGCGGCAGGCTGCCTTGCGGGACGCGGCGCACTTCCGCTCGAAACAGCAGTTCGTCGCGGATCACACGATCGATTCGCCCGAGGACGCCGGCCGGGTCCGAATCGGTTAGCTCCAAATCGATCCGTAGGCTATGCAACGCGGCCGATCGATCGACTTCGACGCGGTATTCCACTACCTCGGGGAAGCGATGTAGGATCGATTGCAGCGCCTCGGGATAGACATTGTTGCCACGCAGCACGATCATGTCGTCGATTCGCCCGCGAATGCCGCCGTCCAACCATTTATAGGGAGAGCCGCAAGGGCAGGGGCTGGGATCGACGCGGACAAGATCGCCGGTCCGATAGCGTATCAATGGCATGCCCCAACGAACCAAGTTGGTAAGGACCAACTCGCCACTTGTTCTGTCGGAAACTAGCAAGCCTGTGGCGGGTTCCAGCACTTCGGCGACATAGTAATCTTCGATCACGTGTAAACCGCCGGGCCTGGCTGGGCATTCGATACAGGCCGGGCCGATCTCGGTCATGCCGCTATGATCGAAAACCCGCGCTCCCCAAGCCGCTTCGAGCCGTTGCCGCGTACCCGGCACACTGCCTCCGGGCTCGCCGGCGACGATCAACGCCCGCACTCCGGAACGGACCAAATCAAAGCCTTCCGCCCTGGCGACCTCGGCCATATGCAGCGCATACGTCGGCGTGCAAAGAACGATCGTTGCCGCGTTATCGACGAGGAAACGAAGTCGCGTCGTCGTCGCCATGCCGCCGCCAGGCAGGACGAAGTATCCCTCACGTGATGCTGACTTCGAAGGCACTCCAAAACGCGAGAAACGGCCCGAACGAAAATGGAAAGAACAGCCTGTCTTCTGGCTTCAATCCAACGATCCGAAAGATCGCCGACCAGCAGTCGAGTACGCTGGCCCAACTCTCCGCCGTATCGAGCCAACGCAATGGCTTACCGGACGTACCGGAGGTCTGATGGAGACGAATATAATGATTGAGCGGATACGTTCTATTGGTACCGTAAGGCGGGTGTTCTTTTTGGTCCGCAAGCAGCTCAGCTTTCGTGGTCAATGGAAGGCGCGGCAGGTCGGTTAGCGAGGCTATCGAGGCGCGATCAATCGCAGCAAACTTTTTCGTGTAAAAGCCGTTTTCCGGCAGGATCGCGCAGCAGGGCCGTCAAGCGTTGTTCCTGACGTCGCGCCACCTCGGAGCTAGAGGAGGCGCCTGCCGCCGCCGCGATCGACATCGGGTTCCTCAAAACGACGCTTGATTTTGTCATGACGCCGGTTTAGACATCATTTCACGTTGTAACAAAACAACAACTCTTGATCGCGCACATACAAATTCCCGTTGGCGACTACCGGATGAGCCCAAAACCGGCCGCTTGGCTTGCGTTTTGTGGATTCCTTGGGCAGTTTGAATTGGCCCAGCTGCCTGAAGCCCTTGGGCGATGCTTCTACCAGCGTAACGAGCGGTTCTGATTCGCTGAAACAAATCAACATGCCATCAACACCCAAAACGGAACCCGCTGGCGGTTTCCGGCTGGTCCAAATTACCTTTCCCGTGGCTAAGTCGATGCAGCGCCAAGCGCGCAGATCGGATTCGGCGTACACATGATTGTTGATGAAGACAGCACCGCCATGCATGGTGGAGAGGTCCTTGTTGGCATAAACAGTTGTCGCCTTGAACACGGCTCCGACTTTGGCGATGGTGAACAGCTCGTTTCCCGCCTTCGCGGCACAAACGAAGACCTTGCCTTCGTGATAAATAGGGCTCGGCGCGACGATTTCGTCGGCGGTGCGCTCCTTCTTGTAATTCCAAAGCAGAGCGCCGTCCTTGACCGCGACGCCGTAGACGTGTTCTTGGGCGACATAGATGTATTGTGGCGTGCCATCGATCGTTGCCTTGATCGGCGAAGTATAGGTTGCGTCATCTTTGATTTCCTTACTCCGCCAGACCACCGCGCCGCTGAGCTTGTTCAAAGTAGCTAACGTTCCGTTTGGGCCGCCGGGAGCAACGAGAACCTGATCGCCATCGACGAGCGGCGAGCTACTGTAGCCCCACCCGCCCGGTCCGCCGGTGACTGGGTTGACTACGCCACCCAATTCCTTGATGAGATCTTTTTTCCATTTCAGATCTTTTTTGGCGATGTCGACGCAAACGAAAATGCCCTGACTGCCAAGAGCGTAAAGAAAAGAGCCATCGATAGAAGGCGAGCTATTGGGGCCATTAATCCAGGCATTACCCGCGAAGTCGAAGACAGGGCCGATTGGAACGGACCACAGTTTTTTACCTGTTTTCTGATCGAGCGCGATGACATATTCCGTCTTGTCGATCTGCGCCGAGTACATACACAAGGTCGCCAACAATGGCGGGCGAGCCGAAGCCGGTGCCGGCTTCTTCGGACATCCATACCTGCGTGGGTCCAGCGGCGGGCCAGGATTTGAGAAGCCCTTTTTCCTTCGAAACGCCGCTGCGGTCGGGGCCACGCCATTGCGGCCAATCGTCCGCTCGCACCGAAAGCGCCAACATCCCGAGCAGAAGGCTCGCTACCACGCCGCGTCGCATGTTACACCTGTTGGAGAGAAGTAGACAATTACAGTCCCGTTTGTTTGCTCTGGTTACTTGTCACTTACGTCGTAGCAAAACAACAGCTCTTGATCGCGGAGATAGAGCTTGCCGTTGGCGACGACGGGATGGGTCCAGATCTTGCCCTGCTTGCGAAGAATTTTTGTCGTTTGCGGGATCGTAAAAGTCCCTTTATCTTTCCAACCCGCCGCGCTTACGTCGGCGAGAACGACTTGGCCATCCGTTTGACCATAACAGTAGAGCCGCCCATCGGCATAGGTTATGGCTCCGGCCTGGTCGAAGGCCTTGCTGCCCCATTTTTTGTCACCCGTTTTCATATCCTGGCAGACCCATTCGGTGCCGCCAGCAAAGGTATTTCCGGAGCAGCCGTAGATCATGCCATCGACAAGCACGACGCCACCGTGATGATTTTGAATGAACTTCTTATTTTCGTAGACCTTCTCGGCTTCGACTTTGCCTCCAGAGGACTTGAGCTTGAGCAGACCGCAACCCGCTCCGTAATCGGAAGTGACATAAACATAGCGATCGTGATAAATCGGCGTCGGAATGACGGCGATACCATTGGCCGCCACGGGCTGCTTCCACAAAAGAGCGCCGTCCTTGGCCGCGATGCCGACGACTCCTGTGTTGGTCATTTGAACGTATTGGCGCATGCCGCCGAATTCGACCGGAATGATTGACGCATATGATGCCTTGTCCTTGAGTTCCGCGCTGCGCCAGATGACCTCGCCCGTCTTCTTGTTCGAGCGCCGCCATCGTCCCTTTGTCCGCCCCCGGGCAACAAATGACGCGGTCGCCATCGATCAAGGGCGATTCGCAATAGCCCCAGCCGGACATCATCTTACCGTCGAGGTCTTTGATGAGGTCTTTGGACCAGACTACCTTGCCTCCGGCCAGGTCAACGCAAACGAGCACGCCTTGACCGCCGAGAGCATAGAGATAGGCACCGTCGACAGTCGGACTAGAGCGCGGGCCATCGCCGAAGCCGTTGGTCAACATCGGACCAATTTCGGCTGTCCATTCCTGCTTGCCCGTCTTTACGTTGAGGGCGAAGACGACTTCGGTTTTGTCGATCGTCCCCAGGATATAGAGATGGTCGCCCACGACAGACGGGCTGGAATAGCCGACTCCGGCATGGTCAAACGTCCAGAGCAGCTTGGGCTGTTTCACCGTCCAATCTTTGAGCAATCCCGTTTCTTTAGATACGTTGTCGCGGGCCGGGCCTTGCCATTGGGGCCAATCGGCGGCCATAGCGGTTATTGGGGTGAGACAAAGCGCCAAGAACAGGAGCGTTCGCGTCTTCATTCCAATCCTCAAAAATGCACAGGCAGGTGTCGGCGTACCGACGGTCACGGGAAAGGAGGACGATCAACCTGGGGCATTTCGGTAGGAAGAGTACGCAGGCCCCGGAAGCCGGCTCTTCTCGCAGTATAGGTAGGAGACCGGGCGCCGCCAAGCGGCCGCGACCGCAAAGCAGACGTCACTGTCGGCATCGACGGCAAACTTTTCCATATCGTCGCATTTATGAGCCTCCAAGGGTGGGCAAGACCTTCACGCCGACCCTTCCACCAGCCGATGACACATAACACGAGTAATTTTTTGGGCTACACCTACGCCTGATGACCGACATTCCGGATCGTGTATCGCTAGTCGCCCAGGATAAAAGCCCGATCAGCGCGCGAGCTCTCTCACGGAGGATTCACCTAATGATGCCTTACCTATCGAAACTCCTCGATCGCCTTGGCCGTCCGCTTGTTCACACCATGTCGGATGCTGCAAAATCGCGCTCGCTGCCGCGCCTCGAAACGCTAGAGGCTCGTGAAGTGCTCAGCGCTACGATTTCGGGCTTTGTCTATAACGACCTGAATCAGAACGGCTTCCGTGCGGCCAACGATCCCGGCATCGCCAATAACACAATTCAGTTATGGGACACCGTCGGGCATCTACTTTCCACAACGACCACCAACGGCAATGGTCAGTACACATTTACTACCAATCAAAGCGTCAGTTCGGCGCCGTTGTCACTCGAGGTCGATTCGGTCTTCAATCAGGTGACTTCGGGCGGCATGACGACGCAAACCGTGCCGCAGTTCTGGCCGACCCTCGGCACGTTGACCAGCGTCGATGTCATCACTAACGCTTCGCTGGTAACCGGAGCCAAAGTCGAGAACCTCGATTCGTCCGCTGCCAATGTGAGTATCAACCTGACAGGTACCGCGATCCTATCCCAAGGCGGGCAGACACTTACCACGACCCAGCTGTCTGGCGCCGAATCGGCACCGCTCAGCGCCTTCGACGGCACGCCCGACTTCGCGGGCACGAGCGGCAAGACATTCGCGCCTTACACGACTCAAGGAAGTTCCGCTGTCACCTTGAACGCGTCAACCACCGACCTGTCCGCATTCGAGGGAGCTGGCACGGTCTCCCTAACTTATGGCTCGCAAGATTCTGGTTCCATCAGCGGCTCGGCCAACGTCGCGGCGAAATTGAATATGACGACCGGCGCGACGGTACGCATCATCTACCATTATATCCCGAGCAACGCGCTCGCCCCAGGCAAGTACATCATCGTCGAGCCGCAAAATCCGGTCGGCTTCTCCGATGGCAAAAACACGAGCAACAACCAGACCATAATCCCAGTTTACAATGGCCTGGAATACATTCCGGCGACGCTACAGACCTACAACGACACGTCACCCGAAAACAACTTCGGCAAGGTCCAAGGGGGCTCGCTGTCCGGCTACGTCTATTGGGACTCGAACGCAAATGGCTTCTTGGATCCAGGGGAGAAGGGGTTAAGCGGTGTTTCCGTCCATTTGACTGGAACGGATATTAACCACAATAGTGTTTCGCTGACCGCGGTGACTGACGCCAACGGCCAATACACCTTTAGCAACGTTATCGCCGGGAACTACACGATTTCCAAGACAAGCCAGCCCGCCGGCTTCCTTGACGGCAGAACCGTCCAGGGTAATCTCGGCGGCACGGCTGTGCCCGATCAAATTTCCAATGTGCCGTTGCAAGGCGGGCAGATCGGGTGGTATTACAATTTCGGCGAGATCAAACCCAGCTCGATTTCAGGAACTGTCTATTATGACGCGGACAAGAACGGCGTAATGAACGGCATCGAGCCGGGCATTTCCGGCGTGAAAGTGACGCTCTATGGCTACGATTACACCGGCCAATACGTCCAGCAGACGGTAACTACGAACTCTGTCGGAAGCTACACGTTCGCTAGCTTATTGCCCGGTAGCTACGCGGTCTATCGGACTACTCCCAACGGCTATATCGATGCTGCCACGAATCTTGGTAACCTCGGCGGTGTAGCCGCGGGAAATACCTTTTGGCTGACATTGCAACAAAACCAGGGCGCGACGAATTACAATTTCGGTGAGGTCGTCCCGGCCGGAAAACCGACGCCGCAAATCATAGTAACGCCTCCGGTCAACCCGAGTGATCCGCTGTCCAAGCGATCGTTTACCTCGGATAGTTGGTTTTGGGGCGAGTAATAATGTTTAGCCGCGAGCCGAAAGGCGAGCGCTGTTTGATAACGCGATTAAAAAAATGCGCTATCAATCAGCGCTCGCCTTCCGGCTCGCGGCTAAACAATTGGTACGTCACTTTATCAAACAGCGCTCTCTCGGCTCGGCACGCCAGTGCAACATCCTGATTACCATCGCGCCTTTGCGTTCAACCGGCGTGATCCCTTGTGTCGCCGTCTGTAACCCATCAACAGCATAAAACGCCCGCGGATCGAACGCTGCGATGATCGCTTTCACCCGCGCCAACTCCTTTCTGGGAATGACGGTCCAGACCACATGCACCAGCCCGGTCGACCCGCGAGCCGGCATCACGGTCACACCATAATCCGCGAATTTGAGACGATCGACGAGCGGCTCGACGTCGCGATGCGTGATGATATGCACCTCCAGGCTGCCCATCGCCAGTTTCTCGTCGATCCAGATACCGACGTAGTTGCCCACGGAAAAGCCGCTGGCATAAGCGAGAAAGCAAGCGACGTTATTGAGATTCTGCATGATCTGGGCGATCGCGAAGAGCCAGATCGCTACTTCGAGGAAACCGAGCAACGGCGCGAGCCCTTTCATGCCGCGCGACACGGCGATGATGCGCACGGTGCCGACCGTGACCACAGTCATCTCGGCGAGAAAGATCAAAACAGGCAAGCAGGCAGCGGACAACCAGACGTTCATGACGAGGCTCCTCGAACCCTCTCGCGCTCTGGCGCGAGAGCCGCGAAACATGGAAGGGGAGGACTCATAGTCCGATCGCGCCGCCGTCGCAAGGTCTCTTGGTGTGGTTCGGGCCGATCTGATAAGCTGCGAAGGCCAGGGGAGACAAAGAACTCTTTAGGAGATCCTTCATGGGCAAGTTACCCCTGCCTCCGGGGCCGCCCGGCACTTGGATCGGCGGCAATCTGCGCGACTTCCGCCGTGATCGGCTCGCCTTTTTGACACAGTGTGCCGAGGAATATGGCGACGTAGTCCTGGTCCGTTTCGGCCCGCGCCGCGTCTATCTCGTGCATGATCCCGAGCTGATCGATTCCGTCCTCGTCACCAATGCCAAGAATTTCCGCAAGCATTTCGCGCTCAGGATCAATCAGCGCGGTCCTCGGCAATGGCTTGTTGACCAGCGAAGGCGACTTTTGGTTGCGGCAGCGGCGCCTGTCGCAGCCTGCGTTTCAAAAGAGCCGAATCCGTGCCTACGCCGACACAATGGTCGAAGAGACCGAGCGGATGCTGAAGAGTTGGACGCCAGGCAAGGACTGCAACATCCTTCTGGAAATGATGAGGGTCACGTTGCAAATCGCCGCTCGGACGCTGTTCGGCTCTGATGTCGCTGATGAGGCGACGGAGATCAGCGACGCGATGCGCATTTTGCAAGCGAATTTCATGAAGCGCTTCAACACCTTTTTGCCGGTGCCGCTCTGGGTGCCGACGGCAAGCAATTTGCGCTTTCATCGGGCGGTGCGCCGCATCGATGAGGTGCTTTACCGTTTCATCCGCGAGCGCCGAGCCGCCGCGGACCAGACTAAAAACGATCTGCTATCACTCTTGATTCAAGCTCGTGACGAGAACGATGCCACCGGCATGACCGATCGCCAGTTGCGCGACGAGGCCATGACGCTGTTCCTCGCCGGACATGAAACGACGGCGCTGACTTTGTCTTGGACTTGGTACCTGTTATCGGAGAATCCAGAAGCGCAAGCGAAACTGCAGGCCGAACTCGATGACGTCCTCGGAGGGCGAGCGCCGACGGTGGAGGATCTGCCCCGCTTGAAATATACGGAATGGGTCATTCAGGAATCGATGCGCCTCTATCCGCCGGCCTATGTCATCGGCCGCGAGGCGTTGAGCGACGGCGAACTAGGCGGCTATCGCCTGCCGCGCGGCACGACGGTTTTGATGAGCCAATGGGTCGTCCAACGTGATGCCCGACATTTCGAGAAGCCACTCGAATTTCGCCCGGAACGCTGGGACGGAGACTTGGCGCAACGTCTACCCAAGTTCGCCTATTTCCCCTTCGGCGGCGGTCCGCGCATGTGTATCGGCAATACGTTTGCGATGATGGAGACCGTCCTGGTCCTCGCCAAGATCGGCCAACGTTGGCGCTTCACGATCGCCCCAGAACCCCCGGTTGTCGCGATCCCGACGTTCACGCTTCATCCCCAATTTGGCATTCGGGCGATATTGAAATTACGCTGAGGCCTCAGTGGTCCGTTTCACAAATAACGTCGTACTTCGGACAGCGTCTGATTAAGGAAGGGGAGGTCAGCTTCCGGGACAGATGCTCAGTCCGAACTCCTTTACTATCACTTTTGCTAAAATACCCGCCATCCTATTGCGAATAGCATTCAAGCAATCTCGTCGGCACACCATTGCGATGGCGGACACTCACCATGACGATGGCTACCTCTTTCGTGCAATCCGGCGTAGCCGTGGCGGAAAGCCTCGTCGATGCGAATGCACATCCGCTTATCAGCTCGGTTCTCAAAACCTTCATGAACGTCCCCATCAATGGGGCGGTCGCATGGGTGAAGTCGCGGTTCGAGAATCATGCGGATGCCCTTCCCAAGGCCATCGTGGCGGCCAATCATCGAGCGTGGCAGGCGCTTGGCCTCGCTCTGGCCGGTGAGACGATCTTTAGCCGGGTCTTCAATCTCTTTCGCGATGGCGACCTCAAGGCGGTCAAAGAGCAGATCCGCGCCTTTGTCCAATCGGCGGAAACGGGGCTCGAGAACACGACCGATTCCCTGCGGGCCAAGGCTTGCGATGAACTCTATCGCTTGCAAAAGCAGGGACATCTGATCGTTCACGCGGAGAACTTGAAGTCGATCGACATGAGTCGCTTCGCCGACACGGCGGGCCAAGTTGAGGAAGCTCATCGAGGGGTCCGACATCTCGCCGGCTCGATGGAGAAGCATTCGCCGCATCTCGCTCAGGTCCTCGTGCTGACGCCGCCCTCCGGAGGTACGCCGCTCTTGGCCGCGGCCTTCGCCTTTTTCCTTCGCCGTCAGATCGCCACCAATCCGGAACTGGCCCGCGAGCTTGTCCACGATCAGTTAGGCCTGCTCTCCCTGCGGCAACAGGCAGGATTCGCCAATCTGGAGAACGCACTCAACGACAAGTGGGAGGATCTGAACGAAACGCTCGGCGGCTGGTTCGCCGCCATCGACGCCGCGATCCATGAAAATGGCGACAAGCTCGACCTGTTGATTCAGTTGGTTCAAGCCATCACCGAGGCCCGCCGGCCTCTCACAATGTCCGTCAAGGACGAAGAACAGAAGAGACGTGTCCGGGAGTTTATCGCCCAGCTCAATACACTGCCGACCGAGCTGCTGAGCAGCCACATGCTTACCCGGCTGGGCGATTTGCAGTCGGCAGCTGGCGAATTCGCCGCGGCCGAAGAGGCGCAGGGCGCCGCGGCCAATGCCGCCAAGGAGGCGGACGACGGCAAGGCCGAAGCCGAGGCCGCGTTCAAGCAGTTCAAGAACGCCTGCGAGTCGAAACACTGGGACGCCGCATTGGCCGCGTTGAACCGAGCCAGCGCGCTCGATAAGGCCAATTTCCGGCTAAATCACCGTGCGCGATTCAGCTGCACCGGGAGCAGGTGGGCAGTTTTTTGAGGCAGTAGGAATAAAAAATGGGAATCCCCTCGATACCCCAAGGCCCACGAGGCCCCAGGAGGAATTCCCATGGCCGCTATTCTCCCTCGCCCGCGCTTTTTCGTCAAGGAGCGGTTTCTTAAAAACTTCCGAAAATGTCGCCAGGCTTTGGTACGTATGCGTTACCTCATCATTATCAATGCCTGGAATGGACGCGGTGCGCGCGACATCGCGCGTATTCTGCACGTCCACAACACCACGGTCTATCGCGTCGTCAAGCGCTTTCGAGAACGCGGTGAGGCCTCTCTGTGGGATGGCCGGGAAAATAATGGCACCGAAAAACTCTCGGAGCACTTCTTGGCCGAGTTGGATCGGGTTGTACGTTCCAATGCCCAAGAGCATGGCTGGCGTCGACCGACTTGGACACGAGAGATGCTTGTCAAAACGATGCTTAAACGGACGGGTGTGCGCATCCATGTGGCGACTATGAGCCGAGCATTGGCATTGATCAAGGCACGGCGAGCCAATCCGCGGCCTCGGGTCCGTTGTCCCTGGCTTTCCTCAACGAAAACACGGCGGATGAACAAAATCCACCAGATACTCGCGACCTTGTCTAAGCGGGAGGCGGCCGTGTATGAGGATGAAGTGGACATCCATTTGAATCCGAAGATAGGTCTGGATTGGATGGGACGGGGGCAGCAAAAAGAGGCGTGGACTCCTGGTCAAAACGAAAAGCGCTATCTGGCGGGAGCCAAGGATGTACGAACGGGAGAAATTCACTGGGTGGAAGGGGAGAAAAAGGATAGTTGGCTATTCTTGGACTTGCTCCACAAGTTGACGGTGGTGTATGCCAAGGCGTCGGTCATCCATGTGATCTTGGACAATTATGGTATCCATAGCAGCAAGATCGCAATGATAGCGTTGTCCAATTTCGCATCGCGCGTACGCCTGCACTTCTTGCCGCCGTACAGCCCGGACGAGAATGCGATTGAGCGTGTCTGGCAAGACCTACATGCCAATGTGACCCGCAATCACACCTGCGCCAACCTGCAGGAATTGATGCGTGAGGTGCGCTATTACTTGCGCAAACGCAATCGCAAGTCTTTACGAGTGGCAGGCATGAGGACCGCTGCATGATCGCGCACGGTGATTTAGTGCCAAAGCATTACGTGATCGAAGGAATCCTCGGCGCCGGGGGGTTTGGCGTCGTGTTCAAGTGCCGTAACACCATCTCGTTCGTTAAAGGTAAGGAAGTCATTTGTGCCGTCAAGACCTTCCGCGAGGCCGACCTCGAACGACCGCTCAAAGAGATCTTTGGCGAGGCGAATACTCTCAAAGATCTCAATCATAAGAACGTTATCAAAGTGCTCGACCACGGCTTCGCCGACTCCGAAGGCCAGCAACGGCCTTTTTTGGCGATGGAGTATTTCCCCGGCGTCACCCTTGAGGAACACCTCGACCAGCACGGCAAGCTCAGCCTCGAAGACTTCAACGCGATTTTCGCCCAAATCGCCGCGGGCGTGTACGCGGCCCATTCCGCCGGTTCACAGATCATTCACCGTGACCTCAAACCCGCCAACATCATGGTTCGCTAGGTCGAGGACAAATGGGAAGTGAAGATCATCGATTTCGGCCTGGCATTAACGGCCACGGCGCGCACCCCTAGCCTCAAGACTCCTGAATTAAAGAAGTCGACGCGCGATAAATCGATCGACGGAACAATCAAGTATTCCGCACGGAACAGCTCGGCGAAAAGACCTATCCCATCGGCCCGCATTCGGACGCGTTTGCATTCGGCAAGACGGCACAGGAGGCGTTGCTCGGCACCGCCAACCCAACGGATGAGGATTGGGAGGAGCATCCAGAAGTCTCCTCCGAGTTGCGAAAACTTTTGGCCCGCTGCGTCAGCGAATTATGGCTGCCGGAAGATCCGAGCAAGCGGCGATTTCATAACTTTCTGCCCATTCTGAAAGTCTTTGCAGTCACGCCCGCCAACACCACGAAAGAACTCGATCTGCCTCTTGAGCTGGTCACGCCTGTTTCAAGTGAGGTTCCGGAGACGCGACCGGTTCTTCCTCCTGTACCCCAACCCACACGGACTCCGGCTCCTCCGGTGAATGAAACCCCGGCCCAGAAGAAACAACGGTGGCTACGGGAGGCCACGGAAAAACTGGAGCAAGCTCGAAATTGTGTGAAACAGTACGACTATGCCACTGCGGTGCGAATTCTCGAGTCATTCGCTGCAGGGCAAATGCCGCATCGTGATGAACGGCTGTTAGATGAGGCGCGCGCAAAGCGCGATCGCCTCGCCGAGTTGACGAAGAATATCCGAACGTTGCTAGACAAGGAGCTTCTGCACGACTCTCGGCTTTCGGTCTGGGTGCCGCAGTACCTGGAGCTTTTTCCGATCGACCAGGATATGCAGGAATTCGCCAGGGATTTACCGCCGCCGAACGAATGGCCCAAGGATCCACAGCCGGGGCAGAGGTTCGTGCTGAAGGTTCCGTTGCCGATTCCCGAGCGCGAGCCGGGCGAGCGTTGGAACCTAAAGGTCATGATCCCGGATCCGAAAACGCAGCCTGGCACGCTCTGGAACCTTAAAGTCGTCATTCCGGATCCGAAAACGCAGCCTGGTACCATCGAGACGTTGCGTTGGCGAGCCGTCGGCAAAAGAGCCAACCCGAACGCGAAGTAAAGACTGGGGGTCGACTTTTTTTCCCACGGCTGACGCCGTGGGGTACCATATCTCGCCGCTCCGTGGCTCGACGTGGTAGGCGCAGTCCAGCCGCACAGCGGCGGCATACGATAGCCCACGGCGTCAGCCGTGGGAACTCTAACACAGGAAACAAATTCATGGAAATCGACATGCCCTTCGCCTGGATTCCCCCCGGCCGGTTTTTGATGGGAGGGTCCGCCACCGACGCCGAGAAACCGCAACATCGGGTCCAGATTACCAAAGGCTTTTGGATGGGTGTTCATCCAGTCACCCAGAAGCAGTTCGAGTCGGTTATGGGATATAACCCTAGCGAGTTCAAAGGCGAGAATCGCCCGGTGGAGACGGTGAGCTGGGATGATGCGATCGAGTTTTGCAAGAAACTCAGCGAACTCGCAAACCGGCTCATACGCTTGCCAACCGAGGCGGAGTGGGAATATGCCTGTCGAGCCGGCGAAGGAGGAGATTACTGCAACGGTAACGGTGAAGGTGCTTTGAATGCTGTCGGTTGGTATAGCGGCAATAGCAACCAGCAGACTCAACCCGTAGGGCAAAAGAAGCCAAATAAATGGGGCTTATATGATATGCACGGGAATGCCATGGAGTGGGTCGCCGATTGGCATGCAAGCTATACAGAGGCAGAAGCGATCGATCCTAAAGGCCCTGCGGGGGGTTCGAGCCGAGTACACCGCGGTGGTTGTTACATCCACGCGGCGGTACACTGCCGTTCGGCCTATCGGGGCGCTTATACACCTGGTTCCCGCTACAACTACCTCGGCTTTCGCGTTTCCGCAGGTCCGTCAGGAAACGAGTAAGCAGGAAGGCAGCAGCGGCGAGCGAGCGGAGCGACGGAGCGTAGGCGGGAGCCGGAGCGGAGATCGCGTAGCGAGCGAGCCAGGGGTGAAGGCTAGGGTAGAACTGAATTCTCTGGGGGCCGCGTCCCCCTACGTAGGTGCACAGCGTACCCTGGTTGTGGCTTGTGCGTGTTGAGGAGTGCGGTTTTTGGGTATCCACCTCAAACAATCCAGTATCCGCAAGCGCTCAGCTACTCCGGCGAATCGATTCCGTGAGCTTGTGGACTCCGGTCGTCGGGTTACAACCCGGGCTATTAGCAGCGTCAGCGAGCTTGTCCAACGCTTTGGCGCGAGTTACCGCTTTCTCGTAACCATCCTTGTAATGCCGGGCATAGTCAACATGCTTGTCGTAGTCTTCAACGTGTGATTTTAGTAGACTTGTGAGCACTTTGCGGTCCTTCATGCCAGGGCTGGCTCGAAAATGGAGGAGTAGCCATAGCTCGATGGATGGATTGGAGATGGCCAATTCAATTCCACTGGCCTGTGCCATCTGTTGCGCTTCGGAAATATGGGGATGAACATCAACATCAAATACGGCCCAGACGGCGTCGTATTTTAGGTTGTCATCGCGTTCCTTCTTGGCCGCTGTGTCCGCTTTTTTCTTTAGCCGTTTTGCCTCATTCACAAGTGGTTTGGGAACGCCCTGAAATTTGGGGATTTCAATATCGACCCGAGGGTTTCGGCAGGCGTTCTTGAAGCCGTTCAGGTACTGCGGTTCGGTGTTTTTGCCTTCACAAACAACAAGAATGCGCGGCTTCGGCTCGCGAAAGGGCGCCCGCCTGGCCTTGCTACGGTCACGATCGCGACGATGGGTAGACATATACGAATCACTCGACCGTTACACTGAAATTGCCGAGGAACGGGATAGCACCATATCGGCCCTGCAAATAGCCGCGCTCGAGATTCTCGGCTTTGCGGGGCTTATAGTCCGTGAGGGGGTAGAGGACCGTGGCCCCTTCGGGATCCTTTTCCGTGAGCCAGACCTGATCGCGTCGCAAAGCTGGCTCACCAAGTGTTGGTCCTAACAAATTTGTGTCATGCGTGGCGAAAAGCAGTTGAGCGTTACGGGGATTAGTCGACGGATCGTTGAACAATCGGACGATCTGTTGGGCAAGCGATGGGTGCAGGCTCGCCTCCAGTTCGTCGACCAATAGTATACCGCCGACCACTACTGTCCCATTGAGCGTTTGAAACATTGGCGTAACCTATTATTTGAGCCATAGTTATGACCATTTCTAGGCTGTATCGATTTCAACTCGGTCGGTTGCATTCTGCTAGTCTTTCCCACGGAAAACTGTGGAAAGGACTTGACGATGCACACCGGGACGTTTCTGTTCGCCCAACTCATGGCCTTCCTACCCAAACGCGATTTCGACCGCTGTGTCCGCAAATACCGAGGCAATTATCGCGTTCGCAAATTCTCTTGCTTCGATCAATTCCTCTGTATGACTTTTGCTCAACTGACGTATCGAACAAGCTTGCGCGACATCGAAATTTGCTTGAATTCTCTGAAAGCCAAGCTGTATCACGTTGGCATTCGTGGCAAGGTAGCACGCAACACCTTGGCCAATGCCAATCAAAATCGCGATTGGCGGATCTACAGCGATTTTGCCGCCATTCTCATTGCTCACGCACGCAAACTCTATGCGGAGGACTCCTTGGATGTGGCGTTAGAGCAAACTGTCTACGCCTTCGATTCCACGACGATCGATCTATGCCTAACGCTCTTCCCGTGGGCTCGATTTCGTCAACGGAAGGGAGCCGTCAAGCTGCATACCCTGATCGATCTGCGTGGCAACATCCCCTGCTTTGTCCACGTTTCCAGCGGAAAAATGCACGACGTGAAAGCTCTCGACCTTCTCGCCTTGGAAGCCGGAGCCTTCTACGTCATGGATCGAGGCTACATCGATTTTGCTCGCCTGTACGTCTTCCAGACGAACATGGCTTTCTTCGTCACACGTGCCAAGAAGAACCTCCAGTACCGTTGCCGGGCGAAACGTACGGTCGATAAAACCACAGGGCTTTGTTGCGATCAAACCATCAGACTGACGGGCGTCACGACAGCGAACGAGTATCCAGTACCTTTGCGAAGAATCAAGTATCTCGATTCGGAAACGGGCAAGCGTTTGGTATTTCTGACCAACAACTTCGTGTTGGATGCTCTGACGATCGCCAAGCTATACAAATGCCGTTGGCAGGTGGAGCTTTTCTTCAAATGGATCAAGCAGCATCTACGAATCAAAGCCTTTTATGGCACGTCCGAGAATGCAGTGAAGACGCAAATCTGGATTGCCATAAGCGCATACGTCTTGGTCGCGATTGTCAAAAAGGAACTCAAGATCGATCGGAGCTTGAATGAAATTTTGCAAATTTTGAGTCTCGGACTTTTCGAGAAAACGCCGCTTTTTGAGGCCTTAACCAGTCAAAACGTCCCGAATGAGGATGCCGCTGGTCATAAACAGTTGTCGCTATTCGACTTATGATGGGACAGTAGTGACCGCCGACTTGAATTATTTCGAGGATGCGCAAAGCCATGTCAAAGAAAGTTTGCGTTCCCTGCGACTCTTCCTGCAGCGGCAGCCAGGCCTCATCAGTGGAGCTTTTGTGCTTCAATTGTATTTGAGTTCGATTTGCGCTGGATCCATTATTATTGGATTCGGTCGGACGTATCCTAATATCCTCAATCCCTACGTCAGCACTTCGTAATACCATTCGAAATTGCTCCACGGAAGCAGCATTTTTGGCCAAAGATGGCTGTCGAATGTACTTGGCGAGCCGCGCGATGTATGGATCAGAGTCTTCGGCCATGAATTTTAGCCTTCGTCGCCCGCTTAATAAATTCAAGGGGCTAAGTGACTTAAACCACGAGTATAGCCCACGAATCTGGAAATGATTGTGTTGCGCTGCCGCTGAAAGAAATAGTGCATTCGGGCGGGTGACTTCTTCGATTAACCTATTCTCTCCCTTTAGATGTTCGCCAAATTTGAAAGAAATGCTGTCTCGCTCGTACCAAACCTGCTTCTTGCCGTTTGGCCATGCATATAGCCATTCTTCTAAGAAAGATTGATCTGCTGCGACAAAGCCAAATTGATAACGAATTCCGTTGAGCAAAAGGGTCGCTTCGTACATTGACGGATCGTTATTCTTTGATCCCCAAGCAAAAGGATCACGCGGAATCCGCCCCTGGGGATCCCAAATTCGATGGGAATCAAGAATTGCCGATCTCATGAACGCGAGAGCGTCCAAGACATTACTCTTCCCACTTGCGTTCGCACCGTAGATAGCAGCAACGGGAAGCAGCGCCGCTGAATGACCAGGGACGTGCCGGAGGCGCGGATCATTTGCGTCGCCGATAGGACCAGCTTCCATGGTAAATGCTTGCTCGTCACGGATCGACCGGTGATTTTCGACGCGAAATTCAATCAACATGGGACCATCCTCCAGTCATATTGTACAGGCTTTCGATGGCGTTTGCGCAGCAAATGCGCGCCATTTGGCTTCAAAGCTGGCCGAATAACGAGGCAGGCCCGAGCAAGGCACGATGGCCGCTCTTAAGAGAAGATCCATGTGTTTCTTAATTTGCGCAGCGCTATGTGCGTTTTGAGGAGAGTAGTTTTTGATTTTCTGGCGAAACGGTGGGCGATGTGCAAGGGGGGTTGTCCGCGGATTTGTTTGCATCTCGCCCCTGTGTCGCTGCGCAAAATTCAGTCGGTCAATGTGTTAGAGCGACGAACCGCGGTGCAAACTGGGTTAACATTTTTTGCATCTCGCTCCTGGCATGCGAGGCAATGCCGACCTTGCCGTTCGTTGACCCCTCCCCAACGTCTGCTATAGTACAAATCGACGCCCATCTTATCCTCTCCCGCGCGGAGGTATGCCCTCGTGGATCCGGTTCGCGTCAAGGTCTACGGTCTGTTTTCCTTGACTCGCAAGACTTACCTCGCCCAAGCAGCCACGGGTGGGGTGTTTCTCGTGGCCACTTTGATTGCCTGGTGGGTGATTTGGCCCGATCTGAGCCTGCGCTATCAAAAATTGCATCCGCAAGGAATCTTAAGGCTCATCGTCGATACGCTCAATCGCGTGCCGATGATTTTGCTCGTCGTTTCGGGCTTGAAGATTATCGAGATCTATTTTGTGCTGAGAACGTTCGCGCGCAAGGAGGCGGCGCTGCAGGCGAAGGCCCCCAAGCGCTGAGGATTCACCAGCCCCAAGGGCAAGCGCGGTTCAGCGACTCCGAACTCCGCGCTTGCGCTTGGGGCTGATGAGCGGATTCAGTCATTATCGCAAATAACGATTGATGACATTCTCTAACATTTCCTGCCGGCCCGAGCTATTCGCGGCGGCTTCGCCTTTTTCCAGCATGTATTTTTCGAGATCCTCGAATTTCGCCTGGCCTGCTTCGACCTTTTGGCCGATGCCGCTGTCCCAAGAAGCGTAGCGCTCCTTGACGAAGTTGCTCAACACCTTGTCCGCCCGAATTTTCGCGGCGATCTTGAGGCCCTGGGCGAAAGCGTCCATGCCGCCGATGTGGGCGTGGAACAGGTCGATCGGCTCGAAGCTCTCGCGCCGGACCTTGGCATCGAAGTTGACACCGCCGGGCGCGAGGCCGCCCTGGGCGAGGATCACCAACATGCATTGCGTCGTCAGGTAGAGATCCGTCGGGAATTGGTCGGTGTCCCAGCCGAGCAAGAGATCGCCGCGGTTGGCGTCGATCGAGCCCAACATGCCGTGCATCGCGGCGTAGGCCAGCTCGTGCATCATCGTGTGGCCAGCGAGCGTCGCGTGGTTCGTCTCGACGTTGAGCTTGAAATCGTTGGCCAGGCCATGAGAACGGAGAAACGCGACGACATTGGCTGCGTCGAAGTCATACTGATGAACCGTCGGCTCCTTGGGTTTCGGTTCGATCAAGAACTGGCCCGTAAAGCCAATCTTCTTTTTGTACTCGACCGCGAGATGAAAGAACTTCGCCAGATGCTCAATCTCTCGTTTGAGATCCGTATTATAGAGATTGGAATACCCCTCGCGCCCACCCCAGAAGACATAATTGACTCCGCCGAGGCGATGCGTGACCTCGATCGCCTTTTTGACCTGGGCGGCGGCATAGGCATAGACATCGGCATTACAGCTGGTGGCGGCACCGTGCATGAAACGCGGATTGCTAAACAGGTTGGCGGTACCCCAAAGCAGCTTGACGCCGGTGCGTTTCTGCTCCTGTTCCAGCGCGGCGACCACCTTATCTAGATTCGCGTTACTCTCCGCGAGGTTCTTCCCTTCGGGGGCAACGTCGCGGTCATGGAAGCAGTAAAACGGCGCACCGATCTTTTCAAAGAACTCGAAAGCGACGTGGACACGCTTGATGGCCATATCGACCGAATCGGTCCCGTCTTCCCACGGGCGCTTGGCGCAACCAGGCCCAAACGGGTCGCTGCCGGTGCCTCGAAAGGTATGCCAATAGCAGACGGCGAAGCGCAGGTGCTCCTTCATCGACTTGCCTTCGACCATTTCGTCGGCGTTGTACTGCCGAAAGCTGAGCGGATCGGTCGAATCCGGCCCCTCATAACGAATTTTGCCTACTTCTGGAAAATATGCCATCGTCGCACCTGTGCTGGAGAGAAAACGAGAGGATGTATGGCTTCACGATAGGAACGGCGAGGGCGGTCGCCAAGGAAACGAGCAGCGGATATAAAGAAGGTGCGCGGAAATTACGCGCGTTCAAGAAAGTGACATAAAAAATCATGGCCATGCAACATTCTCCCCGCTTCCTCAAACTCGTCGAGGAAGCCCGCAAAAACATCCGCGAAACAACCACCGACGCGATCAAGAAGCGGCTCGATCAGGGTGAAAAACTCTTGCTCATCGATGTCCGCGAAGAGAGCGAATTCGCGAAGGGGCATTTGCCCGGCGCGATCCACATCGGCAAGGGCGTGATGGAGCGCGACATCGAAACCGCCGTGCCCGACACCACGACGGAGGTCGTCCTTTATTGTGGCGGTGGCTACCGGTCAGCTCTCGCGGCGGATAACCTTCGCAAGATGGGTTACACGAATGTGCTGTCGATGGACGGCGGCTTCCGCGTCTGGCGCGAAAAAGGCTATGCGACCACGGGATGAATAGTCTTGCGATTGCGCCGTCAAAACTTACGAACCGATGCAAAGGCGAACATGAATCTCGATCAAAAAGTCTGCCTTTGCTTTCATGTGACGCGGCGGAAGCTCGTGAATTTCCTCCGGGTCGTCAAGCCGACCGTGCCGAGCCAAATGTCCGAGTGCGGCAGCGCGGGCAGCGGCTGCGGCTGGTGCATTCCCTTTCTCAAGCAACTGTTTGAACAAGCCAAAAGTGGGAAAGAAGCCGAGCTGGATCTGCCCACGGCCGAGGAGTATGAACAAAAACGGGCCGGATATATCCGCGAAGGTAAGGGGACGCCGCCGCCGGGAGCGGCGCCGTTGCCCTCTTAGAACGCTAGGAATAGATTAAGGAGAACGATAGGAGTTCCCACCCTTTGAGGAGTTTTCATCATGGCTTTCACTCTGCCGCCCCTACCTTACGCGCCCGATGCCCTCGAAGCAGCCATCGATAAGACGACGATGGAAATCCATCACGGCAAGCATCACAAGGCGTATGTCGACAACTTGAATGCCGCCCTCGCCGGCAATCCGACACTGGAATCGAAGTCGATCGAGCAGCTACTCAAAGAGATTTCGAGCGTGCCCGAGGCTATCCGCCAGAAGGTCATCAACAACGGCGGTGGCCATGCCAATCATTCGATGTTTTGGGAGATCATGGGCCCAAATGGCGGCGGCGAGCCGACGGGTGCCCTGGCCGAAGCGATCAAATCTACGTTCACTGATTTCGCCACTTTGAAAACCAAGATCAAAGAAGCAGCCACCGGCCGGTTCGGCAGCGGCTGGGCCTGGCTCGTCGTCGATAGCGGCAAGAAGCTGCAGGTCATCAGCACGCTCAACCAAGATAGCCCGCTCATGACAGGCCAGACGCCGATTTTCGGCGTCGACGTGTGGGAACACGCGTATTATCTGCGCTATCAGAATCGCCGTCCCGATTATGTCGACGCTTGGTGGAAAGTTGCCAACTGGGCCGCCATCGGCAAGCGCTACGACGCGGCGAAGTAAAATCATGTTCTCAAGAGCCGGGATTGTGAGCGACCGGAGAAAATCTGAGCGAGGGTAACGCTCTCCGGTCGCTGATGCTCCCGGCTCTTGAATACGAGCAGACGATCATTTCTCCCCATTCTTGCCATTGACTTCTACCCACCACAAGTTATCTTCCTCGCGCTGAACGCCTCGCGGGAGGATTTGCGTGTACCAGGTGACCAATTGGGTGGGGAGACAGCCCATGCGCAGGATGGGGCAAGGGCTTGGACTTCTGATTGTCACAATTTTTGTGCTGTCGGGCTGCAAGAGCACGCAACAGCAATTAAAACCGCCAAAGCCGCCGGAACAATTCGTGGCGCCTCCTGACGAAAAACGTTACAGCGAGCCGATGGAATTTCCCAAGGACAGCCTGAATCAGGACAAGCAGATCTACAACAAGGCCATCGTCGACGGCCCCGGCGGACCGGGATCCGGCAAAGGCGGCCCTGGTGGCGGCGGTATGGGACGTTCCGGAAGCGGTGGACCTGGCGGCTGATCTTGATTTGTATCGGGCGCGCCGACAGGAGTCCCGAATCGTTTAAGGACGCCTGCCAACAACGCCAATATCGCTGCATTTGCCGGGGGCGGTGCTTCGCTAATGCGTCGAAGGCCGCCCCAGCCGAGTCGAACGGACCAACCCGCATTCGCCGCGGCGCGATTGAATTGCTCGCGCTGGCGTTGGCCCCAAACCAGGCCAAAGCTGTCGCGGAATACAAGCCATTTGCGATCCACTTCCGTCAAATGACGTGGTTTCAGCCGCAATAAGAGCCATCCCAACCAGGGAACAGTCCCGAGCAGGATGCTGAAAAACTCGCTTAGCTTATCCCCATTCTCTGAATTATAAAGTTCACCAATCTCAAACGCGCAGATAATACCCATAATAAGAGCAGCCACACCAAGGCGAGTTGGCAGGTAATTCACCGCGAATACGAGCAGTAGTGCGCCACAGAAAGATCACATGAGCGAGATCAATTCTCAGCTCGCCTAACCCGACGGCGAGAGGCCACGACAGAATCACCAGCAAACAAAGGACGACGAAATTCCAGGCTTTGGCTCCGGGATGCCGCGCGCCTAAGACCGACACACCGACGCACGCCGTCAAGCTGAGTACAAGATAATGGCCTGGATGCCATTGCCCGAAAAAACTCGGCGCGGTCAGCACCCAGCCGAGCCAAGCAGCGACGGCCCACAGCGTAGAATAACGGAGAGACGTCCCGCGATTCGCAACAACGGCCCTGAGTATCGGGATAGACCCAAACAGCAAGAATAACCCATACAGATTGTGCATTGTTCGATCTCGCCGATTTTGCCACCTCCTGGCAAACTATGCCACTTTTTCTACGAGTTCCGCACCGCTAGTTGCCTAGATCCCGCCTTTTCACGCTTTCCGCCGCGCTTCCTAGCCGATCATGAGAATGACGACGTGAAGTGACAACGCGGCACCTCGGCCCACGAGGCCACTGCCGTGAAGATGCGGAGAGTCAACTATGAGACGCAAGTTTCTCTTACTGTTGTTACTGACGACGCTGCTGGCCGACACTGCCCGGGCCGGCATCTTCTTCAATCGAACGCCGACGCCGCCTAAGCCCGCCCCGACGGAGCGCGTGCCACAGCTTTTGAAAGAATTGAAGGAGAGCGGCGATGAAAACAAGCGCGGAGCGGCCGTAGACGAATTGCGGCAATTCGACCTCCAGGCCTTTCCGCAAATCGTCCCTGCCATCATCGACGCGCTCATCAACGACAAAAAGCCTTACGTCCGCGCCGAAGCCGCCCAGACGTTGGGCAAGCTGCGACCGATGATGCCCGAGATCGCCACGGCCCTTGAGACTGCCCGAGACAAGGACGAATCGATGCGCGTCCGCTTGCAAGCACGTAGCGCCCTGATGTCTTACCAATGGAGTGGTTATCGCGGTCCTCAGAAAATCACACCGACACCCGCGCCAACCGCGGCCGTAGTCAAAACACCCGCCGCACCAACGACGAAAGAGCCGCCGTTAGCGAATCCAGCGTTGATTCAACGTGCCGCCCCTGTGCCGAACCCTGTGCCGGTTATTACAACGTCGTCGAAGCCGATGAAGGATGACGGACCAGAATTGCCGCCGCCGAATTAAGGTAGACGCGGCATCTTGCCGCGTGTGTGCGAACGAGACGCGGCATCTTGCCGCGTGTGTGCGAACGAGACGCGGCATCTTGCCACGTGTGTGCGAATGAGACGCGGCAAGATGCCGCGTCTACTTTTTTACTTCTTTGGCGGATGATGGGTCGACATGCCGTAGTACATCTCCGCCGCTTCCATGATCGTCTCGGACAGCGTGGGATGGGCGTGCATGGACAGGGCGATATCTCGCGCGGAAGCGGCCATCTCGATGGCGACGATCGCCTCGCCGATCATTTCCCCTGCATCGACGCCGACGATACCGACGCCTAAAACCCGTTCAGTCGCAGGATCGATGAGCAGTTTGGTTAACCCTTCGGTACGGCCCAGCGTCATGGCGCGGCCGGAGCCGATCCACGAGAAACGCACCGCTTTGACCTCGCGGCCCTGTTTCTTGGCGTCCGTCTCGGTGAGACCACACCAGGCAATTTCGGGATCCGTGAAAACAACCGCCGGAACGGCGCGGACGTCGTAGGCGACCTTGTCGCCGAGGATGGCTTCGGCCGCGATTTTGCCCTCATACGAGGCTTTGTGTGCCAGCATCGGCTCACCGGCCACATCGCCGATCGCGTATATCTTCTGATTCGAGGTTCGCCGCTGATCGTTGACCTTGATAAAGCCTTTCTCGTCCAGCTCGACGCCGGCCTTGTCCAGGCCGATCTCGCGCGTGTTGGGCCGACGGCCGACCGCAATTAAAACGCGGCCGAAACACGGGCTCCTTCTCAGCGACTTCTTCGCCTTCGAGGTAGGCCTTGATGCCGCCCGGTGCCTCGGCAAGCTTTGCCACTTTCGTATTGAGATAGATTTTGTCGAACATCGTCTCCAGGCGACGCGCCAGCGGACGGACCAGTTCGCGATCCGCGCCGGGCAACAAGCCGTCGGTCAATTCGACGACCGTGACTTTGCTGCCGAGGGCGGCATAGACGTAGCCCAATTCCAGGCCGATGTAGCCGCCGCCGACGACCAGGAGTTTTTCCGGTATATCTTCGAGCTTGAGTGCGCCGGTGGAATCCATCACGCGCGGGTTGGGCAGGTTGAGTGCGTGGAGGCCGGACCGGCGTCGAACCGGTGGCGACGATGGCGTGTTCAAAGCGAACCGTCGTGCCGCCCTCGACTTCGATAGTGTTTTGGTCGGCAAATCGACCTCGGCCATTAACGAAGGTGACGTTGCGCGCCTTGCAGAGCCGGGCCAGGCTGCTCGACAGACTTTCGACTACTTTTTGCCAGGAGCCGCGCACGCTGTTGATGTCGATTTTTGGCGGCGCGAAGGTGATGCCGGCGTGGGGTGCTTCGCGGGCATCGGTGATGAGCTTGGCGGCGTGAAGGAGGGCCTTGGAGGGAATGCAGCCTACGTTCAAGCAGGTCCCGCCGGGTCGAGGGCGACGACTCGATCAACGTGACTTTCTTGCCGCGATCCGCGGCAAGAAAGGCCGCGGCGTAGCCTCCGGGACCGCCGCCGAGAACGGCAAGTTGCGTATCGATAATTTCGGCCATGATAAATGATTGCAATAGGTTTAGCCGCGATCCGAAAGGCGAGCCCGTGCGTTCACGCTATCAAACAACGCTCGCCTGTCGGCTCGCGGCTAAACTGAGGTTAGGCTTTTAGTAACATCAACAGCGGATTCTCGAGCAGATCGCAAAGCCGCCGCGTGAACCGTGCCGCCGATGCTCCGTCGATCACGCGATGATCGTAGGATAGAGACAACGGCAGCATCAGACGTGGCACAATTTGTCCGCCGCGCACGACCGGTTCGAGCCGGCCGCGCGACATGCCCAGGATCGCCACTTCCGGCCAATTGACGATCGGTGTGAATCCCGTGCCGCCAATGCCGCCGAGATTGGTGATAGTAAACGTGCCGCCCTTGAGCTCGTTCGGATCGATCTTCTTGTCACGAGCGCGAGCGGCGACCGCGTTCATCTCCTCGGCCAATTGCACGATGCTCTTCTTATCCACATCACGCAGCACAGGAACAAGCAAGCCGGTCGGCGTGTCGACGGCGACGCCGACGTGATAGTAGCTCTTATGGATCAGTTGCCCATTGGCGAGATCGAGGCTCGAATTGAAGTCGGGGAACTCGCGCAATGCCAGCGAGACGGCCTTGAGAGCGAACGCCGTCACTGTCAGCTTCGGGCCGCCGGAGCCCGACTGTTCCTTGCGGAACGCTTCGAGATCCGTAATGTCCGCCAAGTCGTTTTGAGTGACATGCGGAATCTGGCTCCAGGCCAGGCTCATTTGCCGTGCAGTCAACTTGCGAATCGGGCTGAGCGGCTTGCGCTCGACCGTGCCCCAATCCTCGAAGCGCGGCAGTGGAGGCGCTGCGGGAGCGCCGGCGGTGCCGATCGAGAGCGGAGCGCCACCCGAGGCCAGCTGCCGAACAAACGCCTTGATGTCCTCTTCGACGATGCGGCCCTGTTTGCCGCTGCCTTTGACCTGCGACAGGTCAACGCCCAGCTCGCGCGCCAGGCGGCGCGTGGCCGGTCCCGCATGAGCATCCTTGGCGATGCCGACGGGAGCCGTCGCAACGGCTGGAGCAGGTGCCGGGGCCGATTTCGGTGCGATTTCGGGCAGCCGTGATGCCGGCGCCTTCTCCGGCGCTGTCTTTGCGGGAGCCGTTTTTTCGGCGGGCGCAGGCGGTCTTAACGGCGCCGTTGCCGCCGGCGGCGTCGATCGTGCAGTAGACCTGGCCGACTTTGACCTGATCGCCGACCTTGACGCTGATTTTGGTGACACGTCCAGCGACCGGCGCCGGCACTTCGAGGGCCGCTTTGTCGGCCTGGACTTCGAGCAGCGGCTGGTCTTTGGTCACGACGTCGCCGACGACGACCTTGACCGCGTTGACTTCGACACTATCGACGCCCTCTTTCAACTGCTCCAGCTTGATCTCGCTCGCCATCTCCATCCCTCGGTATTCGTTGAATCCCAATTCATTCGGGCTTGTGGTTATGCCTTCATCGGGCTGATTTTTTCTGGATTGATTCCGAGTTTTTGGATCGCTTGCTGGACGACCGCCGGCTTGATGACGCCCTGACGAGCGAGCCGCGACAGGGCGGCGACGACGATGCACTCGGCGTCGATCTCGAAATGGCGACGCAACGCCGGCCGGGTCTCGCTTCGGCCAAAGCCATCGGTGCCGAGCGGATAAAGTCCACCCGGAACCCAGCGCGCGATCATCTCGGGCAAGCTACGCATGAAGTCGGATACCGCGATGAATGTCCCCTGCTCCTTCGCAAGGATGTCCTGGACGTAACTGGTCTTCGCGGGCTCTGTCGGATGCAACAAGTTCCAGCGTTCCGCTTCCAAAGCCTCGCGGCGCAGCTCTTTATAGCTCGTCACGCTCCAGACATCGGCGGCAACGTTGTAATCTTTGGCCAGGATTTCCTGGGCACGCAACGCATGCTGCAAGATCGGTCCGCTGCCTAACAGGTGAACCTTATTCGCGCCCTGTGCCGCCACGGAAGACGGTCGGAACTTATACATCCCCTTCAAAATTCCGGCTTCCGAGCCTTCGGGCATCGGTAACATCGGATAATTATCATTATAAAGAGTGATATAGTAGAATATATCCTCTTTCGCATCTTGGTACATGCGACGAATGCCGTCGCGGATAATAGCGGCTAATTCAAAGGCGAATGCCGGGTCGTAGCAGACGAGATTGGGCACGGTCGAAGCCAGGATATGGCTATGACCATCCTCGTGCTGTAGCCCTTCGCCATTGAGCGACGTGCGGCCGGCGGTCGCGCCAAGAAGGAAGCCACGACAACGCAAATCGGCGGCCGCCCAAATCAAATCGCCGATGCGCTGAAAACCGAACATCGAATAGTAAATGAAGAACGGAATCGTCGGCACGCCGTGTGTCGCATACGCAGTTCCCGCAGCGATGAAGGAAGACATCGAGCCGGCTTCGGTGATGCCTTCTTCAAGAACCTGCCCATTTTTCGCTTCGCGGTACGATTCCTGGAACGCGGCATCAACCGGCTCGTAAAGCTGGCCTACGCTCGAATAGATTTTGTGGCTGGTGAATAAAGGATCCATGCCAAAGGTCCGGGCTTCATCCGGCACGATCGGCACGATATATTTCGCAAGCTGCTTATCGCGTAGCAATTGCTGGAGCATGTCTACGAAGACTATCGTGGTCGAAGGGCTTTCGTTTTCACGGCTGCCCTTGCTATAGCGGCGTGACGAACTCGTTGCTTGGCGCCTGGAGAGCCTCTACTTTGACCCGGCGGCTCGGGAGAGGGCCGCCCAAGGCTTTTCGGCGCTCTTTGAGATACTTAATCTCTTCACTATCGTCGGCTGGCTTATAAAGTCCAGCCTTTGAGGCGATTTCATCGGGAACAGTCAACGAGAAGCGGTTGCGGAAATTGACTAGAGGAAGCTGTGTTTGGAACTTCTTGATCTGATGGGCACTGTTCTTGCCTTCACCGTCCTCACCGAGGCCATAGCCCTTGACCGTCTTGACGAGAATGACTGTCGGCTGTCCTTTGTGCTCGACGGCATCTTTGTAGGCAGCATAGACCTTGACCGGATCATGGCCGCCGCGCTTGAGTTTGCAAATCTGGTCGTCGCTCAGCTGCTCGACCAATTTGAGAAGCTCGGGGTACTTGCCAAAGAATTTCTCCCGGATGAACGAACCAGGCTCGACGGTGTATTTCTGATATTCCCCATCGACGACTTCGCCCATCCGCTTGATGAGAAGGCCGGATTTGTCGCGGGCAATAAGCGGATCCCAGTCGCTGCCCCAGATGACTTTGAGGCAATTCCAACCCGCGCCGCGGAAGGCGGCTTCGAGTTCCTGAATGATCTTGCCGTTGCCTCGGACGGGGCCGTCGAGCCGTTGCAGGTTGCAGTTGATAACGAATATCAGGTTGTCGAGCTTCTCGCGCGAAGCGAGCGTGATCGCTCCCAAGGTCTCCGGCTCGTCGCATTCGCCGTCGCCGATGAAACACCAAACCTTTTGGTCGGATGTGTCCTTCAATCCACGATTTTCGAGATAGCGATTGTAGCGTGCTTGATAGATAGCGGTGATCGGGCCAAGACCCATCGAGACGGTGGGAAACTGCCAAAAATCGGGCATGAGCCAGGGGTGCGGATAGCTCGATAGGCCGCCGCCCTCGGCCAGCTCGCGGCGGAAGTTCTTCAGCTTTTGTTCGCTAAGTCGGCCTTCGAGAAAGGCGCGGGAATACATGCCTGGCGAAGCGTGGCCCTGGAAATAGACCTGATCGCCGCCGCCTGGATGATCGGGGCCACGGAAGAAGTGGTTAAAACCGATCTCATATAGCGTCGCTGAGGAAGCAAAGGTGGAGATATGGCCACCGAGCGTGCCTTCTTTTGCATTAGCCTGGGCTACCATCGCCATCGCATTCCAGCGAACGAGGCTCTTCAAGCGACGTTCGACGTCGCGGTTGCCGGGGAATGCGGGTTGACGGTCGACGGGGATGGTATTGATATACGGTGTATTCGCGGTAAACGGCAGCTCGACGCCGGACTTCATCGCCTTGTCGTGAAGCTGTGTTACGAGATAACGAGCCCGGTCGGCGCCTTCATGCTGCAAGACGGAATCGAGGGAATCGAGCCATTCCCGGGTCTCCGCGGGATCGGTGTCGGAGATCGGCGTCGAGGTCGAGTGATCGGCATGAACGCCATTTACCATCGGTTCGCCTTCGCCGTTGCCATTGAGGCCAGCGGTGCTTGCTTCGCTCGTGCTAATCGTAATACCATCTGCCGCCATGTGACGATGCTCCCGCGCTCAGCGCCCCCAGCCAGAACCGGCGTGCCCGTTGCTACCTCTTTATTGTAGTGGTATTGCAGGGATGGGATAGATGCTAGAGGGGATCGACGAGAACGAGCGAATTTGGGGACGGCCTAGGTTGCGCATTCGGATCTTTGCGGGAGGCGAGAGACGGCGACTCGTGCTAGAATCAGGTTTAAGGAGGGCTCGACCTATGACTATTGCCATCGTCAACGACCGCATTGATGGAACGCGGATGACCATCTACGATGTCTACGTCTACCTCGCGGCCAATTGGACTGTGGACCAGATTCGGCCGGTTTTGCCTCTATCGGAAGAGCAGCTTCAGACAGCCCTACGATACATTGACGAGCACAAGGCCGAAGTAATGGAAGGTCATCGCCAAATCGAAGAGCGCATAGCACGTGGAAACCCGCCGCATATTGTTGCGATTCAAAAAGAGGCCCACGCACACCTGATGGCTCTAAAAGAAGAAATGCAAAAAAGGAAGACTCAAGGAGTGAAAAGTGCGGGGCCTTCTAGCTGATGCAAACTGTGAAGGGCATGTAAAAGCGCTTGCAACCATTTTTCATTCCGAACCGTGGTCGGAATTTTGGAATTCACTCAATCTTTCCGTCGTGTCCTTCACAGAACTCGCCCTTTCGCATCAATCATCGGACCGTGATGTCTGGCAAACGTGTCAGCGCGAGCAACTTGTCCTTATCACGATCAATCGAAATTACAAAGGGTCGGATTCCCTCGAGGAAATGATCCGGACGGAATCCGTCGCAGATAGTTTGCCGGTTATCACGATCGGGAATTCGGAGCGCGTTTCTGATGGACCGAGGCTACGCCGAACGGGCGGCAATCGCTCTTCTTGAGGCCTTGTTAAGGATCGATCAATTTCGTGGTTGCGGCCGATTGTACATTCCTTAATCCGTAGTAATTAGCGCCGTGCTCATTTGTCTCTACTCCCTCCGGCTCGTAGAATATACAGTTCCGCTACATGAAAAGGAGGGCCGAGTTCCAACGTGTCATCTCTCGACAATACCCGTGACAAACTGACGGTTCACCGCGAGCGAGCTTTCCTTGTGAGCGTCGCTCTTCCCAATAGACCGTGGGTTAGTGACGATCCCCTTGATGAGCTGCGCGGGTTGGCGACCACCGCTGGGGCTACTGTCGTCGGTGGGCTGACACAGCGGCGTGAGCGGATTCATAACCACTCCTATATCGGCAAAGGCAAGTTGCAGGAGCTGCAACAGCTCGTCGCGGCGACCGACGCCGACGTCATCATCTTCGACAATGACCTGTCACCCGGTCAGGTCAAGAACCTCGAAAAGGCGACGCAGCTCAAAGTTCTCGATCGCTCCGAGTTGATTCTCGATATTTTCGCCACGCGGGCCCGTTCGGTTGCGGCACGGCTGCAAGTCGAACTTGCTCAATTGGAATATGCCCTGCCGCGCCTGCGGCAGATGTGGAGCCACTTGGGCCGCACCCAGGGCGGCATCGGCACGCGCGGTCCCGGTGAAACGCAGCTGGAAGAGGATCGTCGGCTCGTCGATAGCCGCATCCGCGACCTCAAGGGACGGCTTGCCGAAGTGCAAGCTCGCCGCGAGCGCGAGGTGCGCAGCCGCCGCGAGGAGCAGACCGTTTCGCTCGTCGGCTATACCAACGCCGGCAAAAGTACGCTCATGAACGCCTTGACCGGCGCTGGCGTCTATGTCGAAGACAAGCTCTTTTCAACGCTCGACACGCGCACGCGGCAATGGCACATCAAGGATTGGGGCCGCCTGCTGCTTAGCGATACGGTCGGCTTCATCCGTGAATTGCCGCATCATCTGATCGCGTCATTCAAGGCAACGCTCGAAGAAGCACGCCAGGCTCGTCTGCTGCTTCATGTCGTGGACGCGAGCAGTCCTTCAGCCGAGGAGAACATCAAGGCTGTCAATAAAGTGCTGACTGAATTGGGCTGTGCCGATCGGCCGACGTTGCTGGTTTTGAACAAAATCGATCGCATGAGTGATCTTTCGTTCTTACAAGTCCTCGAAGCGCACCACCCGCGCGCCGTCGCCGTGAGCGCGGCGACCGGACAAGGGTTGCGTGAATTGTCAGATGCGGTGATGGAAGCCCTGAGCGCTGACTTTGCCGAAGCGATGATCGAAGCGGATGCCGGAAACGGCAAGCTCTTGGCGTATCTGTCAGCGCATGCGGAGATCTTGCGCCAGCAATTTGAGGGCGAGCGGGTCAAAATTCATTGCTCATTTCCGCGGCATTTGCTGCATCACATTGAGGGGCCGGCAGTGCAGGTGCGCTTTGTGGAGTAGAACGCCGTGCGATAGCGCTATCACAAATTGTTTAGCCGCGAGCCGTTAGGCGAGCGCTGTGCGATAGCGCTATTTTAGATAAGCGCTATCGCACAGCGCTCGCCTAACGGCTCGCGGCTAAACACAATACCGTTCGTCTAACCCGGCCCCTCGCTCTTCCTATAGTGGACAACGGCAATCTTTTATTTGGCAAGGGTGCATCCTTGCCAAATAACCTGGCTTCCAAGGTTGGCGCGTAAATTCTTTATTCACATGTACTTATCTTAATAATCACCAAGACGATCAACATGGTTAAAACGACCACCCTTGCCAAAAGTGCTTTGGCATGGCAAGGCTGGTCCGCCCAGGGATTGGGCAAAAGAAAACCCCTTAGACGAACGGTATTGCGGCTAAACAATTCTCTCCTTTAACGTCAAAACCCATCATCCATCGGCTCTGGGGCAGCGCCTGATTGTGCTGTTCCGGTTCGCAGTTGCAGCTTGTCGGGTAGCCGAATTCGGCCGTCGTTCAGGAATTTTTCATCGCCGACCGCTTCGAGCCGAAGGCTGGCCATTAGCTTTTGACGATAGCTTTGCTGCATCTGTGCCGCTTCTGATTGCCAAAGGGGATTCGGCTCATCAGGAGTCGCCTAACGCGGATCGACTGTAGACCTGCAGCCATTCTTCAATGGCGGCTTTCCGCGCTCGGTCCAGGTCCTCGGGCCGCGCTGTGGGGTCGTCGAGGTTCGGTACGCGCGAGATCAGGACCGACAGATAATACTGGTCTTCGGGTCGGTCGCTGAGCAACAATGGTTCGCCTTCGCGTTTGATGCTCAGGAAGCGATCGACCATCGTCGGCGTCGGTTTGGCAATGAGCCGTTCCGGGATCTGATAAGGCGCGTATCTCTGCTGGGCCGCGACTGTCAGGAGATCGGGTTTCAGGCGGGTGATGCCGTCGATGTCAAAATAGGTCGCGGGGTTGCGTGCCTTGAGTTCGGCTGCCGCCTGGGTTCCCGTGCGCGGCGGCTTCTTCAGCTCGTTGAGCAGTTTTTCGGCGTCCTGGCGGGCCAGTTCGCGGGCGCGTTGTTTGCGCCAGGCGGCTTTCACTTTTTCGCGCACGCCCGGGTCATTGAGCGAGTCCGGTTCCTTGGCTTGCTCGACCTCGAATACCCATGAAGCGAAGTGTTCAGCCTTTTCGCTTGGGGCCTCGCCTGGTTGAGGATTCGCTTCGCTGCGCCAATTAGCGAGGCCGAAGAGCGCCGTTCTTTGATTGAGAATCTGCTCCAAGAACTCGGACTTCTTGCTGCCCAGCTCCGGCTTCGAGTCCTTCGCGCGCTCGAACGCCTCTTTGTAAGGCTTCAAGGCAGAGTCCTTCTCGAGGTCCGGCCGGGCGCGGGCCTTCTCCATCATACCAAGCGTAAAGCCGTATTTTTGAGCCAGGTCGCGTGTTTTTGTTTCGAGCTGGTCTTTCGGTAGCTCCTTGAATTTGTCCAATTCGGAGCTGAATTTTTCCAGATCGCGGCTGACTTGTTTTTCGGCCAAAATGCGCGAGACTTTTTCGGCGAGCTGTTCCTTGACCAGCTTCGGCGTAAGAGGCTCCGGCCTGGCGAAAGGCAGGGTCCAGAGCGGCCCGACGCTGCCGAACGTGAGCGATGGATAAAGCGCCTGAGGCCCGGTACTGGCGATGAACGAGCTGACCATCGGGCCATGAGCGCGATCGCCGCGACTGTAGATCCCGGCCGTCCCGGCAACAGACATCGGTGCGGCCAGGGCGTTGCCCAGGAACGTCGCGCCGCCAAGTTGACCCAGCGTGAACGACAAGGTTCCGGCGCGGTAGATATTGGCGCTGTCGGGAGCAAGCGTACCCAGCATCTGATAAGCCTCCGCCTGGCCCTTGCGGAACTGTTCATCGCTGTAGCGCTTGTATTGCTCCATCAAGGTCCCGTCGTAGCCGTCGTCGAAGGCGGGGATGGCTGTCGAGACGGTCCCAACAAAACCCGAGCCTGCGCCAAGCGACTGCACCGCGGCGACTACTGTTTCAACCGCTGGCCGTGCCAGATGTAGGCGGGCGCTGTCCTTGTAGCGATCTTGCGACGCCTGAGTTTTGATCCAAGCCAGACGGAAATGAGCTGGCTCCTTAAATCCGGGACTGCTCGATTCCTCGGAAGGCTCCTGATTTTTGAACTTTCGGAACAGACGCTCGAGTTCTTCCTCTTTCGGCTCCCCGGTCACCTTGCTGAGGTAGTCCTCGACCTTGAAAGGCAGGACGCCGACATTCACGGTCGTGCGCTCGCGCAGATAGAATTCAAAGAACTCTTCCGGCGTCACGGCAGCGGGAGATAAGACGGCGTCGTACTCCTGAGTTCTGCTGCTCGGATCGGGAGGGCCACGACGTATTTTCTCCATTAGATACTGCGGTGAGCGGAGTTCTCTGACACCGCCCACTTCGCCGAGCAGCGCCTGTCTGGGCCATGAGTACGCGAAACTCGTCGAGCAAAGCACTCTTGAGCGAAGCTGGGCTCTGATTCGGATAGCCGCGCGAGCCGGAATTGGCACCGCCCACAACGAAAGCACGCACGTCGTCGTCGTCAAAACTTGAGATAACGTCGCGCTCGAGGGCTTCCTGTTTGATCGCTTCGAGCAAGGCAGTATCCGTGAGATGGATCTGCAGCACGTCGGCCTGATGCAACCAGACCTTGAAATCAAGCAGGCTGTCGGCCGTCGAGGCGCCGCCGAGGAAATAAAGCTGAGGATGCGAGAAGAAATTCAGAGCAATTTCAAGGCGCATCACGCCGCGAAGCTCGTTGACGCGCCGCGGTTGGTTGGCGTTGAGAGAATTAAAGGGGATGCCTTCGCTGCCGATGTCGCCAGTAGCCTTGGCTGCCAGAATGCGATCGAGATCGCTGAGATTCTTGAGCATTCCTTGGAGAACGAAGCTCGCCAGGTTGGGATTTTTTTGCACCATACCCATGAATTGTTCGTTCTGGCGGCGCGTCTCGAGGATACGATTGATTTGGGGTATGTTGGCGATGTCCTTGAAGCCGTCGCGATTCTTGCCTAGAAGTTGGTCCATCGCCATGTAACAAGTGCGAACGAGGAAGTCGCTGGCCATACGGCGGCGCTGTGCCAGGTCTTCTAAATCACCGGTCGTGATCTTTTGGCCATACAATCGAAGAGGCTTGCCATCAGACAGGATCTCGGCGCCACGATTATTTCTCATGCCGAGCCAGAACATCATCCGCTCGATCAGGTCACCCCGGCCGAACTGGAAGATGAAGATGAACATGCAAACCATCGCCATGACGGCCATGACGGCCTTCTGGTGTTTTCGGAAGCGATGAAAGGGATTGAAGGCCATTGCCGATCCTCGACTTAAGGCAAGCGGTTCCGCCTGATCCGACTACCCAGGGGCTTGACTTGCCGCGAAACGGTGTAGTATGGGTTAGTGGCGGAATATAGCTCAAAACGGTGATTGTAACGAGTCCAGGTAGCAACACAACAGCAACCAGGGGGAGACGTCTGTGCCCGCACGCAAGAAGCAAACGCCAGAAGCCGGGGCCCCTCTCGCGACCGGCCGCAAGAAGACAGCCGTGACGAAAGAGAAAGCCGCCGCACCCAAGAAACCCCGTGCGATTAAGGCGGGCGCAGGTGAGCATAAACAAGATCTCGTAATCGTCGAGTCGCCGGCCAAGGCCAAGACGATCAACAAATATCTCGGCCCGAATTTCAAAGTGCTGGCCAGCTATGGCCACGTTCGTGATCTGCCGCGCCGCCGCAAAAAAAACGAAATTGTCGCCGGCATCGACATCGAGGCCGGTTGGGTGCCGACCTATGTCGTCTCCGACAAGGACGACGGCAAAGGCAAGAGCAAAGGCCCTTCACGCCGCCGTACCGCTAAAGAGATTCTCGCGGAACTCAAGCGCGAAGCCGCGAAGTCCAACAACGTCTTCCTGGCGACCGACCCCGACCGTGAAGGCGAAGCCATCGCCTGGCATATCGAGGACGCGCTCGGCCTGGACGAAGCGACGACGTTTCGGATCACCTTCAATGAGATTACAAAGTCGGCGGTCCAAGGCGCTCTTGCGCACCCGGGCAAGGTCGACATGGACCGGGTCCATGCCCAGGAGGCGCGGCGCATCCTCGATCGCGTCGTAGGCTACCCGCTTAGTAATCTCCTGAGCAGCAAAGTGGCCAAGGCGCTGAGTGCCGGACGCGTTCAGTCCGTGGCACTTCGGCTCGTGGTTGATCGCGAACGCGAAATCGAAGCGTTCAAGACCGAAGAATACTGGAAGCTCACCGCGCTGCTTGGAACGCTAGCGCGCCAAGGGCCCGCTATCACCCTTCAAGGTCGTCGCCGCGAAACCGAAAGGAAAAGCCGCCGCGACGCCGGAGGGTGAAGAGCAAGAAAAGGCGAAAGAGAAGGCCGCCGCTCCCGAATTGCCGCTGGGATCGTTCCTGGCCGAATTAGCCGAGTGGAACGGCAAGAAATTCGAAGTCGGCAACCCTGACTCCGGCACGGAAACGGTCGTAAGAACGATCGCGACGGCTCTCGATGCCGCCGCCTATATCGTCACCAAGGTGGAGCAAAAGGATCGGCAAGAAAAGGCGCCGCCGCCGTTCACGACCAGCACGCTGCAACAGCAATCGAATATCCGCCTGCACTTCACAGGCGACCGCACCATGCGGGCCGCTCAGAAACTGTATGAAGGCGTCGATCTCGGAAGCGAAGGGTCGGTCGCGCTCATTACGTATATGAGAACGGATAGCACGCGCGTCTCGAACGACGCTTTACAAGCCGTCCGCACTCAGATTGAAACCGTCCACGGCGCGAACTACCTGCCGCCGAAGCCGAACTTTTTCGCATCAGGCAAAAGCGCCCAAGAGGCTCACGAAGCGATTCGGCCGACCGATGTGACCTACACGCCGGAGCGCGTCGCTCGCCTGGGACTGACAGGCGATCAACTGCGTGTTTACACGCTGATCTACCAGCGCTTCGTCGCGAGCCAGATGGCCCCCGCCATCTTCGCGGTGACCAACGTTGAAGTGACGGCGACCGCGCCGAACAATGGCGGCGTCGGCACTTTCAAGACGCAGGGCAAGATCCTCAAATTCGATGGCTTCCGCAAAGTGCTCGCTCCCGGCAAGCAAGAAGACGCGATGCTGCCGTCGCTCACGGAGAAACAAGGTCTCGATCGTCTTGATCTGACGGCGAGCCAGCATTTCACGCAGCCGCCGCCACGCTACAACGAAGCGTCGCTCATCAAGGCTTTGGAGAAGGAAGGAATCGGCCGGCCGAGCACCTATGCCGCGATCATCAACAAGATCACGTCGGAGAAGCGAGGCTACGTCGAAGTGAAAGAACGCCGTTTCTTCGCCACGGAAATCGGCAAGAAGGTGACTGATCTCCTTGTCGCCCATTTTCCGCGTGTCATGGACCTGAAGTTCACAAGCGGCATGGAGGAGCAGCTCGATCAGATCGAGACGAAGCAGACGCAATACGGCGCTGTCCTGACCGATTTCTGGGGCCCGTTCTCGGCGGCCTTGGCCGAGGCCCAAGAGAAGATGCCGACGAGCCGGGGCGTCGAGACGGGCGAAATGTGCCCCAAGTGTGGCAAACCGCTCGTGCTGAATTTCAGCAAAAAGACCGGCCGCCAGTTCATCGGCTGTTCCGGTTTCAAGGATGGCTGCAAATATATCAAGCCGGCCGAGGGCGAGCCGGAGCGGCCTGAGCCGAAGGAGACGGAGTTCAAGTGCCCAACGTGCGGCAAGCCGATGCTCGAGCGCGATGGCCGAACCGGGCCATTTCTCGGCTGCAGCGGCTATCCCGAATGCAAGACGACGATGAACTTCGACGCCGAAGGCAAGCCGGTCCTCTCGGCCAAGCCGACCGAGTATACCTGCGAGAAGTGCGGCAAGCCGATGGTGATCCGTGAAGGACGGCGCGGCCCATTTCTCGCATGTACCGGATATCCTAAGTGTCGCAATGCCAAGGATGTCGATGCCAACGGCAACCTAGTCAAGCCGGTCGATCTTGGCATCAAGTGCGAGAAATGCGGCTCACCGATGGCGGTCAAGCGTGGCCCGCGCGGCCCGTTCCTCGGCTGCTCCGCCTATCCGACTTGCAAGAGTACGATGAAGATCACGGACGATCTCAAGGAAAAAGTCGCCGCCGCGCTACCTGCGCCTAAGCCCAAGAAGGAGGCGCCCGCGGTCGAGATCAAGGAGCCGTGCCCCGAATGCGGCGGCGCGATGAAGCTGCGCCCAGGCCGTCGCGGCTTCTTCTTGGGATGCGCTAATTATCCGAAGTGCAAAGGCACGCGCGAGGCGCCGCCGGAAGTCTTGGAAAAGGTCGCTGCTGCGAGCGCGGCGCCATGACACGCCTCTAATCCAATTGATGCACCGCATTCGCCGTATCGCGAGCAAGAAACGGGACGCCAATAAGCCAGAAGATGGCGGAAATCAAAATCGATCCTGACACGACCAGGAAGCCGGCGTTCATGTTGTGATTGTTCGCGTCTGAGACGGTGCCGATGACGTAAGGTGAGATCGCGTCGCCGAAGGCGTGGATGAAGAAGATGTTCAACGCAAAGGCTTGAACACGTAGACCGGGATGCGTCACGTTGGCCAGAATGGTATTCGTCGGACCCGTGTTAAAGAACATGCAGAACGCGGCCAAGAAGATGAGACCCCAGGCATATGGGAAATCAACGTAGAGGGAGGCCAGGAACAAGGGAAAGCAGAGCAGCATTCCAACTCCCGAGACGAGAAAGTACGAGCCGGAGACGCGGGTCCGCAAGGCGTCGCCGGTAATGCCGCCGAGGACGGTGCCACTCAGTCCCGCGAGTACCATGATGATGCCGACGTAGAGTCCGGCGTGGTCTTTGTCGGCGGCGTGACGGAATTTTTCGACATAGTAGGGCATCCAATGGGCGATGCCGCCCATGGCGAACATCAGGGCGGTCATTCCCAACGAATTGAGGACGAAAGACGGTGTTCGCAGCAAAGCCATGTAATCGCGGAGATGTATCGTGCGAGTCGAATGTTGAAGTCCATCCGTCTGGCCGCGCGGCGGCTCTGGCATCAGAAAACAGAGAAGGCCAAGGATGATGCCGGGGGGAACTACCAGATAAAAAGCCAGCGGCCAACCAGTAGCGCCGCCGAGAGCATAGCCAAGCGCCGCGCCGACCGGGATTGCAATATAGAACCACGACAGGACGTAGCCGCGTTTCTTGGCTGGGTATAAATCCGAAAGCATGTCCGGTGCAACGGGCCCATACGCCGCCTCGCCGATGCCGACGAAGCAGCGCGTGAGCAGTAAGATCCAGAAAGACGAAGCCAATCCCGAAGCACCACTGGCGAGGCTCCAGATGATGACGCCCACGCCGACCAATTTCCAACGCGGGAACCGTGAGGCGAGCCAGCCAAAGACGGGCGCGAAGACCATAAAAGCGAGCAGAAACGCGAGCGCCAGCAGGCCGAGATATTGCTCGTTGTGTGCCCCCTCTGGTGAATCTTTCGGCGGCATCAGGTGATCTTCGATCGAGCTGAGAGTAGCCGACAACACCTGTCGATCGATGTAATTGAATAAGTTAATCGTAAGCAAGAGGATGAGCGCTAGCCGCGCACCAGGGACCGTGTAGTCCGGGTCGTGCGCCGGCGTCTCGGGAACCATCGGGATTCCATTCGCGATCATGGTAGCGGTCCGTGAGCTGGTGGCCGTTTTGGAAGTCGTGCCATCGTAAGGTTTGCTCGTTTGCGAAGGAAGAGGAAACACTATGCAGCGCCGTGGCCGTAGCACTCCGGCAGGTGAACATCGGCCTGTGTTGCTCGATGAAGTGCTGGGCTGCTTGTCTCCATTAGAGGGAGGCATTGTCGTCGATTGCACGACCGGCTGGGCGGGGCATTCGGTCGAGTTGTTGCGTCAAATCGGCCCAGGAGGGCGATTGATTTGTCTCGATCTCGATCCGGAAAATCTGCCGCGCGCCCAGCCTCGGCTCGAAGCGGTTGGCGGCAACTTCTCGTTACACCATTCGAACTTCGCCGGGCTGGCCAATGTGCTCGGGGCCGAAGGGATCGAAGGCGTCGATGCGATTTTGGCTGATTTGGGCATGTCGAGTATGCAGGTCGACGATGCGGAACGTGGGTTCTCTTATGTTCGCGATGGACCGCTTGATATGCGCATGGATCGCGGTCGCGGCCGGTCGGCAGCGCAACTTCTCAAGACAATTTCGGTCGCCGATCTCGCGGAAGCCCTGCGGACTTATGGCGACGAGCCGGAAGCTGACAAGGTTGCCGCGCTGATCGTGGCAGTGCGCGAAACGACGCCGCTCGAACGAACGACCGAGTTATCGCGCCTACTTCTCGAAGGGGCGGGGCAGGAACAATGGCGGCTGCGGCCGGAGCCAGGGAAGTGGAACTTGCACCCGGCCGCGCGGACATTTCAGGCTCTGCGTATCCTCGTGAACCGCGAAATGGGAAATCTGGAACAACTGTTGCGACTCTTGCCGAGCGTTCTTCGCCCTGGAGGGCGGGTGGGGATCATCAGTTTTCATAGTGGCGAAGATCGACAAGTCAAAACGTCGTTCCGCGATGGCCAGCGACTCGGGATCTATGAAGCGATCTCACCGGATCCGATTCGTCCGGGGTTTGACGAGCGTGAAGCGAACCCGCGCTCGCGGTCGGCGAAGCTGCGCTGGGCGCGAAGGTCTGTTTAGCCTAGCGTCGTTGATTTCCTCTCACCTTGTCATCCCCCGCGCGGTGCGATAAAGTTTCAAATGAAGCATCGTTGTGGCCCGTTCCCCTTTTTGGAGAGAGTATGGCAAAAGAAGAGGCGTATATCGCCCAGGGTAAGGTCGTGGCGGCCCTGGCGAACACTCAGTTTCGAGTAAAGCTCGACAATGGCCACGAAATCATTGCCCATATCGCGGGTAAGATCCGTAAGAACTTCATCCGCATCCTACCTGGCGATATTGTCACCGTGGCTATCTCACCGTATGACATCAACAAGGGCCGTATCACCTACCGTGGTCCGATTCGAGCTCGCGAAGGTGCAGCTCCGGAAGCGTAAGCCGTCGTTCGTTCGCTAGTGGGGCATTTTCGCCCCGCTACGGGGGCGGCGCGGCAACAAATCTTGTAAATTCGCGCGAATCGATCTAGCCAGAGAAAATCCGTTTGTTACAATGCTGAGGATTTTGTGGCGCGGATCGGTATGGCGTGATCTGTTTGCTTCGTGCTCATTTCTCCCATTCACCCTTCCCACCCCAGTATTTGTGTAGCGTTGAGCCAGTGCATCCCATAAAGGGGGACGCCTCGGTTTCAGCCGGTCCTATTTGCGGAGGCCCACATGGGCAAGAAGTTGTACGTCGGCAACCTACCTTACGCGTTCAGTGACAGCGATCTCCAGGGCATCTTCGAGCCGCACGGAACCGTCGTGTCGGCACAAGTAATCATGGACCGGGACACCGGTCGCTCCAAAGGCTTCGGCTTCGTGGAGATGGGTAGCGACGCCGAGGCCCACACGGCCATCGACGCGATGAACGGCGCCGAAATCGAAGGTCGCCCCCTAACTGTGAATGAGGCCCGACCCAAGCCCGAAGGCGGCGGCGGTCGTGGCGGTTATGGCGGCGGAGGTGGCGGCCGCGGCGGCTACGGCGGTGGAGGCGGTGGCGGTCGCGGTGGTTATGGCGGAGGAGGCGGAGGAGGCGGTGGCGGCGGTGGTTATGGCGGCGGTGGGGGCGGTCGTTATTGATTGGGGCGCTTTGAACTGCCCCAAGAATACACAGTGAATTGTCGCAGCCTCCGGCTATTGCGCTAGGAGGCTGTTTCTATTTGCAGATCGTATTCGCTGCTATTAAGGCAGCTGAGCTGCGATTCCTGTCGTGCTATCGTGAAAATCGACTCGGGAAGTCGGTAGGAGACGGTCGCGAAAAAGAACAAGGCAGGAGCGGCCTATATGCTGCGCAGAAGGATATATGATCCCTTCAAAAAACCATCATTGAATATCTCGGTACCTAAGACTTGAGTCGGAGCGTTAGCAATTCCTGCCCAGGGTTGAAGCAGTTCCGCGTCCGAGCGATTGCTGACGGCAAATAGGCGTCGGATCTGGCGTCCATGTGAGTATTTCCGAGTTAAGTCCAAAAGGCGTTGGACACGGAGATGTATTCCCAGCATCGCATAAGGATCGGGGCGAAGATTGCCGTTCCGAGCCAATGTTCGTCCTTGAGTAGAGCGACGCAGGCGATAGAAAAACTGGTTGAATTCTTGGTCAGCAGTCTCGGCCTCGAATGCAACATACATCGCGCTGGGACCGTGCGGCGCGATATATCGGCTCCCGAGCGAGCCTCCGGGCGCACAAAAAACGGGTTGGGAATTCGAAAAATGGGAAAAGTGTCGGAGGTGGCTCGCTCGCCAAGTCAGTCCGGAAAATGAGAAGGCGAACTTGCGGGCGGCCGAAATCGCAAGCGAGAGCGAGGGCAACTCAAGCATAGATAGGACTCTGACCCCAGCGAGATTCTAACAGCGCCTGCACGAGCTTTGCTTTGCCGGTGGCGATGGCGTTCAGAGGCGTCGTCCCAAATTCTGGTGAAGCCGTGGCAAGCCAAAGCCGAGCAGCTTCGACGGAGCCTAGGTGAGCAGTAAGCGCTGAAACGATACTGAGAGCAACGAGTGTGTCCTGAGCCGAAAGATCAGCGAACAAGGGTTCGATGGCAGATTCCGGGTTCGTTTCGGCGTCTTTTGTCGCCAGATTGCGCGGGTCGGCACGTTCTTCTTCACGTTTGACCGAAGTGGAAAGGCGCGCCGCACCATTTCCTTCCGTGCGCTCCTCGCGACTTAGAGGCACTTTGGCCGGTTTTTTTGCGTTCACGGTCATAAGCTTGTCTCCTTCTACCGCTATTCTACCCGCAGTCTCGGCCCCGAGCCAATCTCGAAAGCGCGGCGATGCGCGTTTACTGTCATCCCACCTCCGCCAATTCCAACGTCTGCCCGTATCGCACTATCACTGCAGCGCGTAAGCCCCCATTTTCGGGCATTCTCAAACCCGGATCTTGTGCGATCAGCTCAAACGCATCGCGTCGCGCCAGGCTCAGCAGTTCGGCATCGTCGACGAGGTTGCCGAAGCGCAATTCTCCCAGGCCATGTTGCTTCGCTCCGAAAAACTCGCCGACGCCGCGAAGTTTGACATCCTCCTCCGCGAGGGTGAAGCCGTCGCGGATGCGCACAAACGTCTTGAGACGCTCGCGGCTTTCGTCGTTAGTCGGCTCAGCGAAAAGCCAACATTGCCCGGCCACGGTTCCGCGACTGACCCGCCCACGCAACTGATGCAGCTGGGCGAGGCCGAAGCGTTCGGCGTGTTCAATTACGAGCAGGGTCGCGTTTGGAACATCAATGCCAACTTCGATTACGGATGTGCATACGAGTAGATCGATCTGTTTCGTGCGAAATTCTTCCATCACCTTGAATTTTTCTTCTTCGCTCTGTCGACCGTGCAGAATCCCCACGCGAAAGCCGTGGAATGCGCCGGCTTGCAAGGTAGCGTGCGTTTGGATTGCCGATTTCACGTCGAGCTTCGCCGATTCCTCGACAAGCGGGCAGACGAGGTAAGCCTGACGGCCCTGTTGCATTTCCTCGCGCAGCGCTTCGTAAACACGCTCGCGCTCCGCCTCGGGAACCCAGCGGGTCGTCACCGGTTTACGACCCGGCGGCATCTGCCGAATCACGGAAACGTCGAGATCGCCGAAGACGGTCAACGCCACGGTGCGAGGAATTGGCGTCGCGGTCATGACCAGATAATGAGGATCGACGCCCAGTTGGCGGACGCGAGCGCGCTGATGTACGCCGAACTTGTGCTGCTCATCGACGACGACCAAGCCGAGCCGAGCGAATTGGACGTCTTCTTGAACGAGCGCCTGCGTGCCGACCACTAGATCGATGTCGCCCAGACGCAACGCCTCAAGGGCGTCGCGGCGGTCGGCGGGAGTCAGGCCGCCCGTGAGTAAGAGTCTGCGCACGCGGCTATGGCCGAGATAACGTTCGAGCGTCCGAAAATGCTGGCGGGCCAGAACCTCGGTCGGCGCCATCAGCGCTGCCTGATGTTTATTGGCGACCGCGACCAAAAGGGCGTAAACGGCGACCGCCGTCTTGCCTGCACCGACGTCTGCTTGCAAGAGCCGTTGCATCGGCTGAATGGCACCGAGGTCCCGAACGACCTCCCCGATGACTTTGTTCTGATCATTGGTGAGAGCAAAAGGCAACAGCCGACGAATGTGCGCATCGACGGCTTTGTTTGTGGCGAGAACAGGAGCGGCCATGTGTTGGCGCACGGCGCGACGGCGCCAGGCCAGCGCTAATTGGAGGACGAGAAACTCTTCGTAGACGAAGCGTTGCCGAGCCTTTCTGGCTTCTTCGAGCGATTGCGGGAAATGGATCTGACGGAACGCATTGCCGATGGCCGGCAGTTCGTTTTTGATGCGCAGCGACTCAGGCACAATCTCCGGCACATGGGGAATAGCCAGATCGAGGGCTTTCGCCATTAATGGCCGTAGATGTTCCAGGCGCAAGTCCTCGGTCAACGGATAGATTGGGATGATTCCAGGCGTCGTCGCTTTGCTGCCCGGTCCATCAAGGATCTGCACGCGCGGGTTGTTCATCTGCCAACGGTCACGATACCAGCGAGCCGTGCCACTGAACGATACATGAAGACCAAAACGAAAGCGCCGCGCGGCGTTGGCTTGATTGAACCAAATCCCTTCCAGGCAGGTGGGGCCGCCATCGTTGAGAACGACGCTCACAATGAAACGGCCATCGTTGAGCGTGCGCGAATCGATCTCGACAATTTCACCCTGAATGGTCTGCGGCCTGTTCGGCATTATTGTTGCAATGGTGCGGAGATCAGAGAGATCTTCGTAGCCGCGCGGAAAGTGATACAGAAGATCGCTAATAGTGTGTAATTGCAGGCGGGCGAGCAGTGTCAGTCGCGTCGGGGTGACGCCGAGTAGGTGATCGAGCGTTGTCGACAAGACGGAGCTGTCCGGGCTGGCCATGTCCGGTTTTCCGCGTGAACCTAGGGAATCGGGTCAGACCTCCGTGATCCGAAGTGAGGAATCGCGGAGGTCTGATTCTGTTCGATTCAGGGTACCAGCGAGTGACCCGTGTATCCATAGGTCCGAACGGATTCACGGATTCGCCTGTCACTCCAGCGGCGTCAGCTCCAGCTTGCCGACATCGATCGTCTTGCCGGGCGCTACGATTCTGTTGATGCGTGCTTTTTCTGCTTGCAGATAAGCCCCCTTGCGCATGAATGTGAGATCGAATGGAACATCGCCGAACGGCACGTCGATGCGGAACTTTCCCTCGGCATCCGTCGTCGCCTTGATGTCATACACGGCGCTCAGATAATGCGCGTTCGCATCGTCCACGAGAACAACCAGGCTCACCTCAACTTCCGCGATTGGCTTTTTATCACTGTCTACAATTTGCCCGGTCGCGGCTGCCCACGGTTTTAGTTTCACAACCGCGGCTTCTTTTTCCGGGCCATTGATCTGTGCAGCGCCAGCGAGTTTGCGGTCCTGATCGACGAACGCGATCGTTCGCGGGTGCTTCGGGTCGAGAGCGATGGCGGTGAAGGCACCCTTCTTCAATTTCGTCGGGCTGTCGTAAATCGCCGTGAGACCGTATGCCATGACGCCCTCCGCCGGCTTGCCGTCGGCATCGAATACAGTTCCGGATGCAGCATTTCCCGAGTCGAATTTGAGTTCCACCTTGAGCGTCTCGTCCCCCTCCGCGGGGTCGATGATCTTGTAAGCTGACTGGCCAATAAGCGATTCGATATGGCCGTCGGCGCTAAGGAAGCTGTCACCAAGGCCTGGGCCCCCCACCCTGTAGGCGTGAAGCCTATCCGCTGGATCGAGGCGGACCTGAGTGTAGGTAATGCGGAAGCGCGAACTACGTGTGTCGCCCTGGGCGGTGATGAGGCCGACGCCGGGCAAGGCGACGAGCTGGAAGCTTCCGTCGGCCTTCGTGGAATAGCTGGCGGAACCCATGCGGAAGATATCGCTACCAGGGGTCTTGTCGTAGAATTTGTTTTCGGCCAGCGGAAAGTAGCGGACGCCTGCGCCCATGATTGGCTCTCCCGTTGCCTGGTCAATGATACGACCCTTGACGAGTACACCGCGCGTCAGCGTGATATTGACCGTGGTCTCACCGAGTCCCGCGGCGTCCTTTACGAAAACGCCTGATGATAGGTAGGGCGAATTATTACCCGGCCACACCGTCAATTTGCGGACGTTCGCCTTGGCAACACCCGTCAATCTGTATCGCCCGTCGGCGTCAGTCATAGTTGAGGAGTTGTTTTCCCACCAGCTCTGATCGGCCGACCCTGTGACTTGGACCTTGGCCAATGGCTTTCCCGTCTTGGCGTCCGTGACTCGTCCGGAGATTACGGCGTCAGGTTTCGCGGCATGGGTAAACTCTGGGCCATACAGGTCGGGCACGGGGCGGATCGCCATTACTCGCGTAGTGCCTTTCCGCGCGGCGCTCATTGGATCCAACTTTGGTAGCGTAGCGACCCGGACGCTGGCCGACTCGATACCGGGCGCCTCGAAACGCAGACTCACCAGCCGACCACGGCCCGCACCTTTAATCTCGAAATTGCCTTGTTTGTCTGCAATCACCTTGGCAGGCAGCCCGGCGCAGGTGGGGGTGTATAGTTGTTTCCGAGCGTATGTCAACCCCGGGCGCGCATCAGTCTGCCAATACTTGAAGACGTCGTCGAGCGATCCAGTGGGCGTTGTTTGCAAACCTTGGACCAAGATTGTCGCTTCGGCTATTGGTTTGCCTTGAAGGTCGGTGACACGGCCACGGACCGTTACATCGTCGGCGACGAGATGAAGCGTCACGGGTTTGCCCGCGATTTCATTGACAGCGATCCAGTCCGCTGCGTAACCCGGTGCCCGGGCAACAAGACTTCGCAAGTCAGGCTCGCCCGGCGTGCCGGCCTTTACCGTGCAGTGAAAATTGCCTTGGTCGTCCGTCTTCGTTAGCTCAATTGCATTAACGCCCCGAGACGCGTTTTTATCTGGAATGACGAGCGTCGCATCCTTTACCGGCTTACCGTCGGGACCGACGACACGACCTACGACGCCAATATCTTCTTTTGCGATCTCTTTTGTTTCTTCGCCTTTTTCTTGATCCGGTAGAGGCTTTTTTGATGGCTTCGGCTGCGTCGGTGGCTGGATTGCGGCCGACATTTTGGCGCCGATGCCTCCGGTGACGAGCGCGACGACCAGAAAGGTCACTGCCGCCAATTTTAGTTTGCTGTAAATCATGGAAATCGTGGCTCCGTGTACGAGACTGGCGACCGTTGACGACATGCGACCTGTTGTCGCCGTCGTCAGAATCGCCTGAATGATCGCTTCCGTGGGATGACTCGCGACTACGGAGTTTGCCACCGCGCCTAGCAAGCCGACCGATAAAGTGACGCCGCGCTTTGTGAGCCGAGAGCGCAATCGATCTCGGCCACGCTCCAGCCGGCCGTGTAGTGCGGTCGGCGTGCAGCCAATCAACTCGGCCGCTTCGTCGCGGCTTTTGCCTTCGAGGTAGCACAGGAGCAAGGGCAGACGAAAGGTGTCTGGCAACCGATCCAGTTCTTCATGCAGAATGGAACAGGCCTCGATCCAGCTCAAGTCGGGCGCCTCTTCGTTTTTGGCGACGACTGTTTTCGCGTCGAGACGGGAACGGCGCGCCGAGCGCGACCGGGTCTGAAGCGACAGGCGGTGGGCGACCCCATAGAGCCAGCCTCCGAGGGCCTGACCCGTCCGAATCCGCGCCCTCACGCAGAAAAACGAGAAACGTCGCCTGAAATGCGTCTTCAACGTCCGCTGACGCGCCAAGGGCCTTGTGACACGCGGCCAATACGCGCGGGCCATGGCGCCGGACAATGACCTCGAACGCCGACGGATCGACGCCCGACTGGAACTTGTTCAGCAGCTCAGCGTCCGTAAGAGATTCCCAGCGCTTGGCCTCGACCGCCTGATGCAGTTTTCGTGAGAGCCGATTGAGCTGGAGGGTTGCCATCACACGCGACCATAAGGGATTGGTGGTAAACTCCTATTCTAGTGTCACTGCTGTCGGCGCAGGGCGCGCGAATTTTTCGGGGAAGCGTGGCGGCACGTTTCTAACGTGCCGAGGTTGTCGTCCCCGTTGTGCCACGGTCTCCCGACCGGGGCCACAACTGGAATTGGGAAAAGTGGTGTTTTCCGCGTTGTTTGGGCGTAGGATGGCTTGTGCGTTGCGGACACGGTCTCACGAGCGGTAGATGCGTTGGGGCATTTCCTTCGATCCGAGGATTGAAGGAAGCGACGTCCCTAAATGCGAAGGCACGTAGAGATGTCTCACGGCAACCGATCAGAACCAGGACGAATTTCTCGTCAACAGGACTCCACCCATGCGATCCTCAACCGTTCGATTCATCTTGGTGTCGACCTTAATAGCAGCGTTCCCAGCTGCGGGGCTTGCCTGTTTGTGGGACTATGACACGCTGAGACAAGAGCGCTCGCGGTTTCCCGACGCACTCGAACTTATCACAGGAAAGTTCAAACGCCATTCAAAAGAGTTCTACGAATGGCGTATCCAAGATCGGCTGGAAAAGCTTCGATACGAGCCGAATCGTTTGGAATTCTACGACGATCTGGCGGTGGCTTACGAAAAGGTAGGGCAACACTCTCAGGCCATCGAAACGATTCTCGCCAAGGAAGCGATCAAGCCTGGCATCTATGAGACATATTCGAATCTCGGTACGTTTCACATCCTGGCCGGCGACTTTGAACTCGGCTTGCCTTTCATTGACAAAGCATTGGCGATCAATCCGGACGCCCATTTCGGACGGGAGAAGTATCAAAAATGGCTTGTGGAATATGCGCTGAGCCGGAGAAAGGATGGCAAGATTTCTTTGCCATTAGCTCGCCATCCATCCGAGAAGGAGCATGACGGAATTGCAGCAAACTTCCCAATCTTCCTTGAGCGTCAACTTGGAAAAAAGAGGCTTTCGGCTGAGGATATTCAACCTGCCTTGAAGGGAATCTTGGGTATGATGCGCTTTGCTAATCATGAAAATCCGCTACTGCTTGAGACTTTAGGCGATCTCCTTATATACAAAGTCGCCAATGAACCTACCAATAGCGCCAAATCTTTAGCAGGCATTGCGTATTTGAGAGCTTCCCAAGGAGCTAATGACGAACGCGTAAAGAAGGCGTATCGCGAACTTGCTGCAATAGCTCTTAGTTTGCAATTGAGTGGCCCGGAATTTCCTCGCGCTGGACCTACCCGCACTTTGGAGAATTTAGATGTCGAACTCAAAGAGCTGATCGACGATGGAGATCTTTGGTACGCAGAATTCAGATCAAGGGAAATCAGCTGGATTCGTGACGGCAAGAATGTCGATGCGGAGTTTGACAGATTCTCTGTAGACGAATTAAACAATATTAGACGTGCTGATGTCGCTGCAAAGAAACTGAGCGCCGAATTGGAGATTTTAGAGAATCTTCCAAGTAAATTTCCGAATTTAAGTCGCACGGCCGATTCCAATTCGCATATCGTTGGAGATTTGATTCTGATTTCCGTATTTCTGCTTGTAGCATTTTTGCTCCTAACTTGTATTCGACTCCAGGCCAAACACAGTAAGACAAAGTAACAGAAGCTTCGAGCGAAGAGATAACACATGTTTGAATGGTAGGCCGGGCCTCCCTGGCAATCACGGCTTGGTGTGGCTGTCGCAATCCTGTTTTCCTCCATAGTGCTTTGGTTTATGGGCTGGTTCTGGCCTTGGGGCTGGGCAGTCGGTGTCGTTCTCTTGATGTTCTCGTTCCCTTCGGGATCAGAGAGGAAGGGGTATCACGATTTTTGACTTAGGCTACTCTCGAATGCCACGTAGTTGAAAGCAAATAAAGCCAAGAGCCCGTATACAGAAGGCGGATCATGCGCCAGCACGAACTGCTCTTCCGCGATGGGGGAAGGGGTTTCATGCCTTACCTTTGCGAGGCGCGGCTTGGAATTGGTTTCGCAAAGCTTCGAGCGGCTCTTCGGCAATAAACCCGACGCGGTCGTTCTTGAGCATCGCCGAACACCAGGTGACAATCTCCGCCGCCGGCAGGTTGCCCTTCTTCAATTCCTCGAAGACGACGGAGAGGCAGTCTTCGATGTCGTTGGTCATCAACCCTTCGTCGCTCATTTCGACCTGGTAGCTTCCTTGCTTCATCAGCTCCAGCGAGAGTTCCATCGCCGATCGTACATTCCCGGACGCGATTAGACGTGTCAGATTTTTCTTCACCTCGTCGTACGCCTCGAAGTCGTAGTCGAAGTTGTGATTGATCCGGCGTTCGTCGAAATCGGTTGAGTCCGCAATGGCTTGTTGGGTTGCGGCGACCAGCTGACCGGGCGCGGCAGAGACGTCAAACCGCGCGTTGAGCGTCCGAAAAATTCCGCGATCCTGTGCCAATTCCAGTAGGGTGCTTACTAGCTCGGCTTTCGTTTGCTTGGTCAGTGCTTTGCGCAGATCCGCGGTCGGATCCTCTTGCTGTTCGGCTTGGAGGCCTCTCTTCGACGTGTGTTTGGCCATGGCGTGTAATCCTCGCGTCGAGTTTAATGTTACGGCACCTGAAAAGTGCCTCGTTTCTCGGGTACGCTATGTCTCTTGCCTTTCGGCAAGGGACATTAAAGAGGGCCGTCTTACAGCATCCGCAGGGCGGCGAAGCATGTATAGGGGAAGCCTCTGAAAGTGTGTCCGTTTTCATCACCGATACAGAACGAGTTCATCCGTGGCAACCAAGGCAAGCGCGCGCGCCGACTCGAATTGTTTGCTGCCGCGAAGGTCTGAGGCATTTTTGTAACGAGCCTGCCTTCCGCATGGAGTTGCAAGGCGGAGAATCGCGCCATAAACAGTTGATTGTTTGGTGCTGTTCGACAAAACGGAAGCCAGATCATAGGGACACTATCTCAGTTTGGCCGCTTCCAAATGGATTCTGGTGGACCGTAGGCGGGAGTTCTGTGTGTGGCGCGCACAATGCAATCCATTAAGTGATTTCGCTGCAACGAGTTAGCAGAATCACGTTCGATCGCGCTGGCATGGTTCAAGCTCGGATACAAACGGAGCCGACCATCGTTCCATGATGAGACCCGAGGCTCGTTTTCGTGTCGAGAAACGAAATGTACGTGAACGAACGTAAGTCCTTGTATACAAGGAAGATTCAACTTTGTAGGATTCGTTCGGGGGGGTGTCTGGGGGGTGTGAATGAAACGAATTGGTGTTGTTACCTCCCGCTCACACCTATTGAACCTGGCCGCACCCAGCGCAAGCTGCTGAGAGAGAACCCTTCATGATGAAAGCACTTAGCGCGATTCTCATCCTCATGGTCGCCGGCTGCCTGACAATGGCCGACTCAAAAACTGAGGAGTTGCCATGGCTCAAGCCTCATGCCTTGAAGCCGGGCGATACGGTCGCGATCATCGCTCCGGCTGGGCCGGCGGAAATGGTCACGGTCGTCAAATACGCGAAAATACTTGAGAAAGACGGCTTCAAAGTCGTCTTGCCGCAAGGCGGCGATCGCAAGGTGGGCTATCTCGGCGGGACAGACGAACAGCGCGCTGATGAACTCAATGCTGCACTACGAGACCCAAAAATTCGAGCGATCATGCCCTGTCGCGGTGGTTACGGTTTAACGCGGATCCTCGATCGGATTGATTATGATGCGCTCCGCAAGGATCCGAAGATTATCACCGGTTTCTCGGACTTGACGGCCTTGCATCTGGCGGTGGCACGCAAGGCACGCGTCATAACTTTTCATTCACCGCTGCCGATGTATGAATTGACTAAGGAAGACCCGGCGCACGCCTTTGCTAACAACTCGTTTCGCCGAGCCATTTTCGCGTCGAGCTATCCGAAGGATGAAAAGGGGTACAGTGTCGCGTTAGCCGACGATCGACCGGCGCCGGTCAAGCTTGTCGGAGGGCAGGGCAGGGGACGCCTCGTCGGGGGCAACCTGTCGTTAGTTGCCGCTACGATGGGAACGCCTTACGCCATCGAAGCGAAAGGGAACCTGTTGTTCCTCGAGGATGTCAACGAGGCGCCCTACCGAATCGACCGAATGCTGTCTCAGTTACGCCTCGCGGGCGTGTTTGAAGGTGTTAGCGGCGTCATTCTTGGCGGCTTCACGACGAAAAGCGCGGAAGACGCGACGGCCATCGATGAGGTGTTGCGTGAGTATTTCGGCAAGAGCAAGGTACCGGTGCTCATGAACTTTCCGGTCGGGCATCAGGTTCACAACGCTACCCTTCCCCACGGCGCACTTGCCGAACTTGACGCTGACAAGGGGACGTTGCGGCTTTTGGAGAATCCGGTGCGCTTGGAATGACCGTCGTTGCCTCTCGTCTGCGCCCTGAGTTGATCGGAATTCTCGCTTATTTCAAAGCTTGAAACATCTGCAAATCTCCTTGCAAGGCGAGGCGCGGCGCGTGAAGATATTTGGCGACGATTGGAGTATTGCGCCCGCCTTCTGCCGTAAGCGTCCCTTTGCTTGCGGAATCGGATCTTTGTTTCCCACCATGAGACGGAAATGACTCGGCCTGCCGCGTGCCCTCAGCCGGAAACTCTGAAGAACTACCTTCTTGGCACGCTCGCGCTGGCTGAGCTTGAGACGCTAGCGCTGCATGTCGAATTCTGCCGCCACTGTCTGGAAGACCTCAAAACGCTAAAGATCGACGATTCGTCTCACAAGACGCTGCTTTGCGCCACCGTTGTGGCGAGTTCGGTGGACACGGACTCTATTAACGGTTCGATCGAATCGGAATTTAGCATAGGCCCGAGCGCTGGTACATCCGGGGAGGTGCAAGCGCCGTCCCAGACGGACTCCGAAGCCGAGGTGTTCGACTTTCTAGCGCCGCCGCTCGAAGAAAACGAGATTGGGCGATTAGGTCCTTATCGCGTCCTTCGGGTTCTCGGCATCGGTGGCATGGGCCTGGTGTTCGAGGCCGAAGATGCCGACTTGAACCGACCGGTCGCGCTGAAAACGATGAAGCCCGTTCTCGCCGCCAGCCCCTCATCGCGGCAACGTTTCATTCGGGAGGCGCGGGCCATCGCCGGAATCGACCATGACCATATCGTGTCGGTATTTCATGTCGGGGAAGATCGCAGTATCCCTTTTCTCGCTATGCAACTTTTGCAGGGTGAAACACTTGAAGCGCGGCTCAAGCGCGAACCGAGACCACCCATTGCCGAGGTGCTGCGGATAGGTCGGCAAATCGCCGAGGGGCTCGCCGCGGCGCACGGTCGGCACATTATCCATCGAGATATCAAGCCGTCGAATGTCTGGCTGGAGGCCGGTAGCGGTCGGGTGAAAATCCTCGACTTCGGCTTGGCCCGGGCGGTCGACGCGGCAGCGAACCTGACCTTGAGCGGCGTCGTTCTCGGCACGCCCGCTTACATGGCTCCCGAACAAGCTCGAAACCACGCCCTCGACGCTCGCTGCGATCTTTTTAGCCTCGGCTGCGTTCTTTACAGGATGACTACTGGGCAAATTCCGTTTCCCGGGAGCGATATCTTGGCGGTGATGCGGTCGCTCGAATTGCATCAACCCAGGCCTCCTTGTGTACTCAACGCCCGCGTCCCAAAGCCGCTCTCCAATTTAATTATCAAGCTCCTGTCCAAGTCTCCGACGGACCGCCCTTCGTCGGCGCGATCGGTTGCGGACGAGCTGGAAGCTATTGATGACGGCAAATTGGTAGAAAAGCCACCGCGGCCGAGGCGATGGGCGGCGGCTGGACTCGCGGTGATCCTCACGGGCATCTTAGGATTGGCTTGCGTGCTACTCGCTCAGGCCTTCTACGGTGAAGCTAATTCCGCTGAACCCGATAAAGCGGCCTCTGCGGCGAACGCTGAAAGCGCGCGGGTATCGTTCGCCCCACCAGTCTCCCTTCGAGCGGGGATTTATCCTAGCTGCGTTGCCGTTGGCGATTTTAATGGCGATGGGAAACCCGATCTTGTCGTCACCAACTTAATGAGCCACACGATTAGCGTCTTGCTGGGTCAGGGCGAGGGCAGATTCGCCGACGCGATAACTTCTTCGAGTGGCGAGTGGTTTGCTACATCGGCAACGGTTGCGGACTTCAACGGCGACGGCAAACTCGATCTGGTCGTCGTCAACCAGGGTTCGCATACGATCAGCATCCTGTTGGGAAAAGGTGACGGACATTTTGAGGAACCCACTCAATATCATGTAGCTTACGGACCGACTTACGTTGCGGTGGGCGATTTCAACAATGATGGAATTCTCGACCTCGCCGTCTGCGCAAGCAGTGGGAAGGTCTCGATCCTTTTGGGCGACGGCTCCGGCAAATTTGCGCGGGAATGGTTTACACAGTTGCCAAAGAGTATTGCCAACATTTGACCGCGGCTGACTTTAATGGCGACGGCAAGTTAGATCTGGCGGTCGCCGATTTGGCGGGTTTGGTCCATGTCCTCATGGGCAACGGCGACGGCACATTTCGTGAAGGCGTTGCCTATGCCGTCGATGCCGGGTCCACTGGCGTCGCGACGTCGGACTTCAATCATGACGGTAAGATCGACCTCGCCGTTTCCAATCGGGCCGGAACCGTCAGCGTCCTCCTTGGCAAAGGCGACGGAACATTTCAAAAATCGTCATCTTTCCCGTGTGGAGGCGACGCCTCAGCGATAGTCGTTGCGGATTTCGACGGCGATGGTCATGTGGATGTAGCGGTGTCGAACGGAGCCAACAAATCCGTGAGCATATTATGCGGCAAGGGAGACGGAACCTTCGACGACCCGCTAACTTTCGTCGTAGGCAAGCAACCTTGGCTCTTGGGGGTCGGCGATTTCAATGGAGATGGCGCTCCCGATCTAGCGGTGCCCAACTACGCCTCGAACAATGTTTCCTTACTCCTCAACAGGCGAAAGAAGCCTGCGCCTCACGCCTTTTTCGTGGAACCGAAGAACGCGGCAGGCAAAGATCCGCGCTCGAGCGCAGTCGCGGATTTCAATCGAGACGGGACCCCGGACTTGGCCGTCGCCAATTTCGCCGACAACACGGTCAGTGTATTCCTCGGAAAGGGCAGGGGGGCTTATGAGACGCCGATGTCCTATTGCGTCGGCAAAGGGCCAACCCATGTCAAGGTGGGCGATTTCAACCACGACGGTGTGCCCGACGTCGTCGTAACCAATAGCATCGACAATTCGGTGAGCGTGCTGCTAGGTCGGGGCGATGGAACGTTTCACCAAGCCGCTAATTATCCCGTGGGGAAAAAACCAATGTGTGTCGCGGTCGCCGACCTCAACCGCGATGGTTTGGATGACCTCGTGGTTGCCGATTTCGACAGCGGTACATTAAGTATCCTCATCGGAAATGGAGACGGCGCATTTGGCGCAGCCAGCTCCATCGAGGTCGGCCCTCGCGCGGTATTCGTGCTTGCGGGAGATTTCAACGGCGATGGCCGCTTGGATTTGGCGGTGGCTCACGATTTTCAAGTAGGCATGGTCAGCGTTTTGTTAGGACGCGGTGATGGGTCATTCGAGAAACCAGTGAAATACCCCGTCGGCTCTTTCCCGCGTAGTCTGGTAACGGGCGACTTTAATCGCGATGGCTGTCTCGACATCGTGGCCGTGAACTGGGGCAGCGCTGATTTGAACTTCCTGGCGGGGAATGGAGACGGGACCTTTGCTCCGCCAATCAATTTCGGCACGGCGGCCACCGCGATGTCGGCCGTAGCGGGAGACTTCAATGGCGACGGCCTCCTCGACGTGGCGATGACCAATGCAGATGGCAATAGCGTCGTAATCATGGTGGGCGACGGCCACGGCGGCTTTCAGCCATCTGGCAAATACGCCGTCGGTTCTCACCCGGTCGCGATCGCGGCGACATCGTTTCCGGGGAATCCCTTGCCTGATTTGATCGTGATCAACTCCCACTCGAACGATATTTCTTTCCTTGCGAATCGGCGCGCATACTCGCGGCTGGCCGCGAGACCGGATCCGAGTTCGATCTGCCTCCCCGGAGTTCCCATATCGATCGCTATCGAGGTCTTTACCGCCGAAAATACACTCGACACAAACTTTACAGGCACGGTCCGCATTTCCAGTAGCGACAGTAAAGCCCAATATCCGTCCGAGTATTCGTTTACAGCGGAAGATCGTGGTCGCCACTATGTGTCAGCAATTTTTGGCACGCCTGGCCCCCAACGAATGACGGTTCAAGACGCCGCGGGGAAACTGCCATTTAGCATCTGCGCCATTAAAGTCATCGGTCCCGCGGAAACACATTTCAGAATTGTCGCACCGAAGGATGTGACGGCGGAAAAGCCTTTCCGCATCTCAGTGAAAGTCATGGGGCCGTTTGAAATCCCTCTACCACGCTACCTCGGGACTATCCAATTCTCCAGCAGCGCACGAGACGCCACGCTGCCGCCGGACTTTTCCTTCACGCATTACGACAATAGTGAACACGTCTTCGAAGATAGTGTGATGTTTCCTCATGCGGGAGAGTGGACGATCACGGTTGCCGATTCGCCTTTGCACCAGATAACTGGAAAGACATCAGTCGTGGTCAAACCTGCGATCGCGGAAGAGAAACGTTCGCCCTGACAGGATGGCCGCCCCGCGCTGAGATTATGATGAAAGGAAGACTGCCATGGCAATCTCCCCCCTCGCAGGGAAACCAGCTCCCAAAGAACTCCTCGTCGATCTCGCCAGGCTCGAGCGCGATTATTACGAGCGCAAGCCTGACCTCGGGGATCCAAATCAGCTCGTCAGCTTTGGAACAAGTGGACATCGCGGTTCATCCCTAAACGGCACGTTTACGGAATCTCACATTCTGGCGATCACGCAGGCCATTTGTGATTACCGAAACGGCCAAGGGATCGATGGCCCACTCTACATGGGCAAGGATACACACGCGCTTTCGAGTCCGGCCCAGCGCACGGCCCTGGAGGTGCTGGCGGCGAACGGCGTTGAAACGATCATCCAGAAAGACGATGGAGTGACGCCAACTCCTGTCGTCTCTCATGCCATTCTCGTTTATAACCGTGGGCGCGACGCGCATTTGGCCGATGGTATCGTCATCACGCCATCGCACAATCCGCCGGAAGATGGAGGTTTCAAGTACAACGCGACCAATGGCGGCCCCGCCGATTCGGACGTGACCAAGTGGGTACAGAATCGAGCCAATGAATTGATGCGCGGCGGCAATGCCGGTGTGAAACGCGTTCCATACACCGCGGCTTCGAAGGCAGCGACGACGCGCCCCTATGATTTCGTCCTTCCGTATGTCAACGACCTACGAAACGTTGTAGATATGGATGCGATTCGCTCCGCCGGCCTCAAATTAGGTGTTGATCCGCTTGGCGGTGCCGCGGTGCATTATTGGGAGCCGATCAACGAAATCTACGGGCTGAGCATTCAGGTCGTGAACTCCAAGATCGATCCGACGTTTTCCTTTATGACCGTCGATCACGATGGCAAGATCCGCATGGATTGCTCAAGTCCCTACGCTATGGCGGGGCTCATCGGTCTCAAGGACAAATACCAGGTCGCCTTTGCCAACGATCCTGACTCCGACCGCCACGGCATCGTCACTCCGTCGGCGGGGCTAATGAACCCCAATCAATTTCTGGCCGTGGCCATCCGTTATCTGCTAACGCATCGGCCTCAATGGTCGCCAGCGGCGGTGGTTGGCAAGACTCTAGTCAGTAGTAGCATGATCGACCGCGTGGTGGAAAGCCTCGGCCGAAAACTCTGCGAAGTGCCCGTGGGTTTCAAATGGTTCTCACCCGGCCTCTTCGATGGCTCGTGTTGTTTTGGCGGAGAGGAGAGCGCTGGGGCCAGCTTCCTTCGCCGCGACGCCACTGTTTGGACGACAGACAAAGACGGCCCCATCATGGACCTCTTGGCCGCCGAGATTTTGGCTCGAACCGGTAAAGATCCGGGCGAACATTACCGAGAACTCACCGCCGCGTTCGGCAGTCCTCGTTACACACGAATCGACGCCGCGGCAACTCCCGAGCAGAAAGCGCGACTGCAGAAGTTATCCCCAGCCGCTGTCAAAGAATCGACCCTTGCTGGCGAACCAATTCTTGCCAAATTGACGAACGCACCGGGCAATGGAGCTTCGATCGGAGGTCTCAAAGTGGTCGCCAAAAACGGCTGGTTCGCGGCCCGGCCGTCCGGCACCGAGAACATCTACAAGATCTACGCGGAGAGTTTCAACGATGAGAGTCACTTACAGGCCATTGTGGCCGAAGCGCAGCAGATCGTGAGTGCTGCGTTGGCCCAAAATGGGTAGAACCTCGAAGGGAAATCGTCTCCGTGGCCGTGTCGGTACTCCGACCCCGGATTTCTGGAGCCGCTCGCGCCATATTTGGGTAGGAGTACCGACGCCGGCCACGGATCAGCGTGCTGATGCGTCGCCTTTCTCGGTGGCCTGCTCCCAATGCGCCGCTTCTCGCACCTGCCGCCTCCGGCACGTTGAAAACGTGCCGCCACAACGCTTTGGGATACTCTCTATAGCTCGGACATCACTTAGTTTGCAGTAATGCCAGAATACTTACAAGAAGCAATGAGACGGTCAGCAACGCTAGTACGATAACGATCTCAAATTCGATTGCCAGCAGACGCCATGAAGTTGGCAGATAGTCTGCCGTTGCCATCCATGCTAATGAGGCCATTACTAGCATCAAGACTACAGCCGTTATCCACTCCAGCAATGGATAGGACGGCGTAGGAAGCAAGTGTTGGTCCGTAGGCAATGTGTTCGCGTTCATTAGCTCATCTCTTCCCGTACAACCAGGGCGGAACGAGAGCCCAATTCCTCCGGGGCCGCGGTTTGTAGATGGTGGCGGCCCCAGAATAAATAGTAGCCCAGGCCAACGGAATACAGGCCGGCGGCGAGTGTTATCACTTCTCTCGAATTCTTGATTCCGCTATAGACGATCGCGGCGAATAGAGAAAGGACAATGACGATAAGCGGCAGGATTTTGTAAACCGGCGCACGGTAGGCCTGAAATATTTCCGAGTCGCGCTGCGCAGGATGAAGAGGCAAAGCATGGCCAGGATATACCAAACCAGGGCCGTCAGGGTCGATACAAGCACGGCGATACCAACAGCGTCCTCGAACCACAAATTGGCAACCACGAAACCGATCACGAACAGGCTAGCGATGAAAAGCGCCATCACAGGCGTGCGTCGTTTGGCATGTACTTTACCAAGGAAACGAGGAAGGTAACCGGCCCGGCCCAGTGCAAAGAATTGCCTGCTGGCACCATAGATCATGCCATGATAGCTGGCGATTAGGCCGAATAAAGCGACCACGCCGAAGGTGTAAAACATCAAAGGCGATTTCCCGATGGGGATCGACCGTAAAGCTTTCGCAAGTGGATAATCGACATCCTTATCGACTTGCTTTCCATCTTCCACAACCTGTGTGAAGGCCAGCTCTTGAGAATCCATTGCTCCACAGGCAAACAGCCACGTTAATACAACAACGACAATCAGAGTAAGCTGCGCCCAGGTCATGCCGCGCGGGATCGTGCGATGCGGCTCGTGCGTCTCCTCGGCGGATAGGGCCACCGTCTCGATCATTACAAGCCACCAAAGAGCATAGGGCACGGCATCAAGAACAGTCTTCCACCCCTTTCCTCCCAACAGGTCGCCACGCGGCCAGACTCGTTCCCAGGAGAACTGGGTCGCGGCCACTACGCAGAACAAGACCAAGCCGGAAAGTGCTCCATAGGTCATAAGAACCATTGCGCGGGATTGTTCCTTGACTCCCCAGGCATGAAGTCCAAAAAAGATAATGACTGTGATTACGCCACCTACGACTTTGATACTTGGATCTGGACTGTCCGGGGAGATCAGGTAGGCAATGTAGCCGCCCGTTGCGAGAGCGGTGCCGATGGCGGCGAAAAGACATTCCAGGAACATCGACCAACCCATGACGAAACCGAGAAGTGGGCTGACCGCCCTTCGGCCATAAGCCAATGGGCCGCCGGCGAACGGCATGGCGACGGAAAGCTCCGTCAACGCGAGGACCCACGTTAAATAGAGTAGGCAGACGATAAGCGAGGCGATGAGCATCGCCACCGGACCATTATCTTTCAGGCCGAGGTTCCAGCCGAAATAAGCGCCCGCAACAACGACGCCGACGCCAAGGCCCCAAATATCCAACACGCCTAACGGCTTCTTGAGGGCGTGCTGCTCCAAGAACGCCCGATCCTCCAGGCGCAACTCCTCCGGACGCACGTTGGCTTCGGCAATGACCTCGTTGACCACGGCGTCGAGCGACGCCGCGTTGTTTTGGCTTAATTCATCGCCCATTACACTCTCCTGGACTCCCGGTGTGGCGAGAGCTTACGGGTACCCACGACATTCGGTCCGAACGAATCACGACGACTGACGTGGCGCCTGAGTACCTACGCATTGGAGAGGTTGCGTCTCCTACAATATAATCTTGCGCGGGCCATAAACAAGCGATAATCCGTGAGCGGGTCCGCGCGGAAGATTTCTTTGCCAAACGCGGCTAGGTCAATTAAACTGCGAACAATACCGATCTCAACCGGAGCGATCTTATCATGATGGACACGATCAGCCTTGGCTTCGCAACGCCGACTACCATACGCCATCCGCTGGAACCGCTCGATGCGACCGAAGTGCAATTTGCGGTTTCCCTCCTGAGAGAAAATGGCAAGGTCACACGGACGATGCGCTTCGTATCGATCAGCTTGAAGGAACCGGACAAAAAGATCGTGTGTCAATTTACAGGTAAGGAGCCAAGCGAGCGGCAGGCGTTCGCGGTGCTTTTTGATAACGGTGCCAATGCCTGCTATGAAGCGATCGTTTCGTTGACCGACCGCAAGCTTTTATCATGGAATCACATCCCCGGCGTCCAGCCGAGCATGACAATGGATGAACAGATCGAATGCGAGCAAGCGGTGATGGCGAGCGCTGAATTCAAGGCCCTGCTCAAAAAGCAGTACGGCGTCGAAGATACCAAGCTGCTGATGGTCGACATCTGGAGCGCGGGCAACTATGGCTCGGAGGAAGACCGAACGCGCCGCCTGGCCCGGCCTCTGTGTTTCCTTCGCTGCGACCCGACCGATAATGGCTACGCCCGGCCGATCGAGGGGCTTCGACCAGTGGTGGATCTCAATGAGATGAAAGTGATCCGCATCGAGGAGCATGGCCATTGGCCTTTGCCGCCGCAGTCAGGGAATTATGCCGCCGATCGGCTGACGAAATTTCGCAAGGACATCAAGCCGCTCGAGATCGCCCAGCCGGAGGGACCTAGCTTTGAAGTCGATGGCTATCAGGTGCGCTGGCAAAAATGGAGCTTCGTCATTGGCTTCACCGCGCGCGAAGGTTTAACGCTCAATAACGTCTGTTACGATGACAACGGCAAAAAGCGCTCCATTCTCTACCGCGCCTCGCTCTCCGAGATGGTGGTGCCCTATGGCGATCCCGCACCGCAGCAGGGCGCAAGAATGCCTTTGATGCCGGGGAATACGGGCTTGGCGTATGTGCTAACAGCCTGGAACTGGGCTGCGATTGCCTCGGCCTGATCAAGTATTTCGATGGCCATCTCTGCACGAGCCGAGGAGAGCCGCTGACAATAAAGAATGCGATTTGTATGCATGAGGAGGATTATGGCATTCTCTGGAAACACACCGATCGCCGGCTGAATACGCCGGAAGTTAGGCGTTCGCGGCGGCTTGTTATCTCTTCGGTGGCGACCGTTGAGAACTACGAGTACGGCTTTTTTTGGTATCTGTATCAGGATGGCAACATTCAATTCGAGATCAAGCTGACTGGCATACTCTCCCTCAGGGCGCTACAGCCAGGCGAGAAATCTTCCTACGGCGCAACCATAGCGCCGCAATTATACGCTCCGAATCATCAGCACTTTTTCAATGTGAGACTCGATCTCGATCTGGATGGGGTGGCCAACTCTATCTATCAGGTCGACGTCGTGCCGGATGAGCCGGGGGAGAAGAATCCTTACGCCAATGCGTTTTCGGCTCGTGCGACATTATTGGAGACTGAGAAGCAAGCCAAGGGCAACCTGAAACTAGAAACGGCCCGGACTTGGAAGATTGTCAACGAAAACGTCCACAACGCGGTTGGCGAGCCTGTGGGCTATAGGTTTTTGCCGGGCGACAATGCGGTGCCCTTTGCCTCGAAGGACGCCTGGTGGCGTAAACGGGCCGGCTTCGTAAATCATCATGTCTGGGTGACGCCGTTCCAGGACGGCGAACGCCATGCCGCTGGCGATTATCCCAATCAGAGCCAGGGCGGTGATGGCTTGCCGAAGTGGACGGAACAGGACCGCAAGCTCGTGAACACAGATCTCGTGCTGTGGTACACTTTTGGGCATACGCACATTCCGCGACCCGAGGACTACCCGGTCATGCCTACGGCCTACATTGGGTTTATGCTCAAGCCGAACGGGTTTTTCAGCGAAAATCCGGCGAATGATGTGCCGCCATCGGCAAAGAAGGCCGTTGCCAAGGGGGGATGCTGTCATGGATGACCGCAGCCGCGCTAATCAAACTGCGTCAGCACGTAGGTAATGCCATCTGTTGGGCCTACTTCCGTCGTGCCAAGCGTTGTTATCAGGTTGATGTAACCAAACGAAATCGAGCTGGTCGTAGTCTGTACATTCATCAGCGTCCCGACTGCGCCTTGACCGGTGAAGACATTTGCTCCGGCACTTGTGTAGAGATTGGTGGTGTCCGTCGATGTCCCGGATGCCGAGACATTCTTGAATCCAACGGCGTCGTTCAAATAGCCGATGCCATAGAGATAAGCGTAGGACGAATTGGCTGTAAACACGTTGCCGCCGCCGGTGGCTCCAAACAGGTAGGAGGTGTCGTTGGCACCGGCGCCTGCGGTCGCCGTGACGGACTGAAACCCGACCACTTGGTTGTACGAAATTGTGCCCTGGAGGTACGAATAGGTCGGTGTGCCTACAAAAGTGTTGGTGCCGCCGTTGTCGAATAAGTACGCGGCATCGCTGCTTGTTGCGGACGCAAAGGCGTTGACCGCGCGGAATCCGACTGTTTGGTTGAAGTAGGTCGTGCTAGAGAGATAGCTATATCCGGGTGTGCCGACAAATACGTTTTTCTTGACGCCAGTATCGTAGAGATAGGCAGCGTCGTTTCCGCCTGTCGCCGCGAAGGCATTGACTGTGCCGAAGCCTACCTCCTGGTTGTAGAAGCCGGCCCCGGCGAAGAAGCCATAACTCGGTGTCGCCGCGAAGGTGTTCTGGCCGGCGGTGTCATAGAGATAGGCGAAGTCGCCGCTCGCGCCAAACGCCTGGACTGTCTCGACACCGCCAAGATTAAGCGTATAGCCATGTCCGGATAATGAACCGCCGCCTACGGTCAACGCCAAGGTGTTTGAACTACTGCTGGCTCCGCTGATATACGCCGTGTCGTTTCCCGACCCGCCAAGAAACGTAACCACCTTCACCGAGGCTGCATCGGCGGCAAGACCGAGTCCATTGAGCGTCATGTTGTCGCGTACCACGCCGGAAACGAAGGAAAAGACGTCGCTTCCGCTCGTTCCTGAGATGGTTAAGGTTTGACCGACGCGGCTCAGGTTCGGATCCGCAGTGACCGTAATGACGAACGGCTGCTCGAATGTCTGCCCGGTCTCGTCGGTTGTGCGGACTCGGACACTGTATGTCGACTGGGCGGCGAAATCAAAGGCATCCGCGCTGAGTAACTGATTGCCGGAGATCGTGAACGCGGCATTATTGGTCGAGCCGGAGCCGGCGACCAGAGAGTATGTGAACGTGTGGCCCGGTCCAGATTCCATCGACGAAAGGGTGCCGATCAAGATCCCCGTCGGACGAAACTCGGGCACGGTCCGATTGGATAACCCCAGGCCGACGATGCCGGGCCCGGATACGTGGAGGTCAAGCACGGTCATGGAGTATTTGGGAAATGTGTATGCAAAACTATCCCCTGCCGGGCTAATCGTCACGTTCAAACTAACGTTGCCAGTGGCGAGTGCGGCAGCGCCATTCGCGCTGTTCTCTTGAGCAGTGTCCTGTGTTTCGCCATATTGCCAGTAAGTGGCCGCCGCGGCAGGCGTGAATCCGCCGGCCAGAATGAAAGTTTCGTCAATGTCCGTCGTTGGTGACTTGTTGATGACGAGGAGGCCGAGATCGCCATCCGATTGCTTCACCGCATAGACCGCAAGATCTGTGTCATCGCTGACGGCCTTTACGACTGTATCTCCTGTTTGAATTATTTTCGCCGCCAATTCGTCGGCGAAATAACTGGGGTACGGGATGTAGTATCCAGTCGCCGGGGCCATTGAGTCAGTCGGCGAATAACCGCCTAGGAGGCCGCTGTCGCCGCCGGTGCGCCATCCATAGTAATTGCTGTCGTTCGGCATGGCGGTGTAAGCGTTGCGCAGATTCCAGGTAATCAGGGAATCGTATTCGGTTTGCAGGGCGGCCCCAATGGCGTCGGCGTAGAACAATCCCTGGACGAGGCTGGTGCTCTGCTTGGTGCCTGACGTGGCATCGCTGTTGAACTCGAGCGTCATTAGAGACACCTTGTTCGCCGCGCTGCCCAAATAGGTTTGCAAAATCGCTCGATAATCACTGGCACGCTGAGCGAAATTGCGCGGACTGTTGGATTGACCCGGATCAACGCTGCCAGGATCGCTCACCGTCTCCTCAAGGAGCTGCGTGTCTGTCATTGTCTGAAACGAACCATCGTACACATAAAAATGGTCGCTCAAGAAACCGGGAGTCACGCCCTGTGACACGCTTTGCAATAGGATTTGGCTGTTCCATTGGGGGTCAAATTCGATCGGATCGCCGACGTCGAAGCCGATCGATAGAGCCGGTTCAAAGGAAGACGCGAGTGTCGCGAATGATTTGGCGAACGCCACATAATTCTTGGCTTGCTGCTGATAAAACAACATATAGGGCGAGCCGGGAGTGACGTCGTAAGTCGGAATTGTAGGCGCGCCGTCCCAGCCGAAGAAATAGATCTCGTTGCCAAGCTCGATTTGCGTGATGCCGTAGGATGCGGGATGGTTGGCCCTCAAGAAGTTCAGGCCGTCGTCGGTGGCGAGCGGAGCTTCGGACCGTAACGCGGCCCAATAGCCGACGGTCTTCCAATTCACATTATTCAGGTCGGTGCCCAGCGGCGTAGTATCCGTGGTCGCGCCATCAAGATAGGCGACATACGCGGCGGCTTCCTGGGGCGTGCCGGTCCCATAATTGATCGTGACGACTGCTTTTGCTCCTGCCGCGGCCGCGACGTTGGCGAGAAGGCCAGCGCTTCCTGCAAAGCCTTCGGAGTTCTGCTGCGCGAAATGCCAATTGTCCGCGCCCGTGCCATTGGTGATGCGCAACATCGTGAGGCCTGCCGCCTTGATCATTTGGACCGTCTGCGCGTCAGGCGTCGTACCGGTGCCGTCGTGGTTGGCGGAGAGGCGGCTATCGTACGAAGTGATATTCGTGCCCTGAAAATCGGTGGCAATGGTCCTTACAGGGTCGTTGACCTGGATCGTCGCGACAGCTGGGGCGAGCCGCGACTCCAACTCTTCGACGCAAAGTCGGCGACGATGACGAGAATTCATGCGATGGAGCGACGGCATGGGAGGCAACGAGTCCTTTTCACGATAGCAAACGGCTGTTGGGTCATTATAGGACCGGGTTCTTCACGCGGCAGCGATGGGTCAATGCCAAGGGTCTAATTTTGTGAGCATGCTCATTTTATCGCTTGACTCCACCACACGGTTGGCTAGAATGTGAGCATGGTCATATTATCGCGCAGAGGTGTTCCATGCGAGTGACTGCTGAAACCAAGGCTGCGACGCGGCTGCGGATATTGGCGGCAGCGAGTCAGCTGTTCGCAACGCGCGGCTACGATGCCAGCACCACGCGCGAAATCGCCGATGCGGCTGGGATAGCTACCGGGACGCTATTCAATTATTTCGCCACCAAGGAAGCCATTCTTACCTCCTTGGCGGCTGAGGCCATGGCGGACATAGACATTCCTGGCGAAGCTGGGGCCAAGGAACGGGACATCTTCGAAGCAGATCTATTCGCTCTCGTCGCGGCAGGCTTACGCAAGCTCAAGCATCTGCGCAAACATCTACCGGTCCTGCTAGAGACAACTCTGAGCCCGCTGGCGCTCGAAGCTGCCGAGGAGGCACTCTCCTTGCGCGTTTTGCATCTGGAGACGGTTGCACGGTTGGCAAAGTTACATGGTCTCGGAGAATTGCCGTCGATCGCTCTCCAACTTTATTGGACGCTTTATACGGGTGTCCTCATCTTTTGGGCGCGTGACAAGTCGCCCAAGCAGGAAGAGACACTCGCCCTGTTGGACCACTCTTTGGCTATGTTCGTCGGCTGGTTGGAGAAATCAGAGATTCCTCAGACACCCGCAGAATGAAAGGAAGGCAAATCATGTCCGCGTCATTGACGGAATTGATGCGTGCGTTACCTGAAGAGAGCGAGGCCGCCGCGATTCCGCGTTTGAAGCGGGAATCGTTGGACGTGGCTTCGTTGCGACCGGTGCCCATCGGTCGGTGGCGACGGCTAGGGCTGCTCGGCACGCTACAGGCAAAGATCGCAGCGGCCTATCTGTTCTATTGGGTCCGCGGCTGGTTCCAGAACGCGGACCAGAAGAAGCGATCGCTCGCGGAGACCCACTGGAAGACCGCGCTTCGGCTGCTCGATTCGATGGGTTACCTGCGCGGGGCGGTGATGAAGGTTGGCCAAACCCTGGCCAACTTTCCAGATATCGTGCCCGATGCGTTTGTTTCGACTTTGGATCAGCTACATTTCGATGCGCCACCGATGCACTGGTCGCTCTTGCGTGAAATGGTCCATAATGAGCTAGGCGATGATCCGGAACACCTTTTTGCCTCGTTCGATAAGCGTGCCTTCGCGGCAGCGTCGCTCGGTCAGGTACATGGGGCCAAGCTCGAGAGCGGCGAAGAGGTTGCCGTCAAGATTCAGTATCCCGCAATTGCTCGGACCATCTGCGATGATTTCCGCGACTTGTTTCTCTTTCTGTTACCCGGGAGGCTCGGCAGGGATTGGGAAAGTACGAAAGACCAATTCGACGATCTACTTACGCGGATGGAGCAGGAAACAGACTACGTCGCGGAGGCGGCGACGCAGACAAAAGTGCGCTCCCTGTTTCATGAAGCGGATGGTATCGTCGTACCTCGCGTCTTTCCCGAATACTCCACAGCCAGGGTACTGACGATGGAACGGCTCCAAGGCGTCCACCTTGACGAATACATGGCGCAATCCATCGCAGGAGGAGCGAAACGAGTTCGCCATTAAGCTAATCCGTGCCTGGTATCGCATGCTCTTCACGGCCCGCATGACCTCCGCGGATGTCCATCCCGGCAATTACCTATTCATGGGCGACGGCACGCTCGGCTTGCTCGATTTTGGCTTTATGCTAACCCATGACGATGTGGAATGGGAAATGATCAGACGGATGGATCGAGCCATGACGACCGGTCGGCGCGAGGATCGAATCGCCAGCGTGAAGGAATGGTCGTCGATCTCGGATGATCCCGCGGATGCCGACAGGCTTCGATTGAATGAAGCTTATGCGGATTGGACCTGGCGTTGTCGTTACGTGAATGGGCCTTTCGATTTTGGCGATGAGGCAGATTTCCGTCGTGGCATCGATATATTCTCCGAAATGGTCCGTAAGCGCTACAGTCGATCAAGGGCGACGACGCCGGTCGTTGCCCGTCAATATTTACGGATTGCGCTCGATGCTTTATCGCCTCAAAGCCAAGATCGAGATCCGCCCAATCGCCGAAGAGGAGGTCCAGGCGACGGGGTGGGACCGGAGCACGTATGTTTGAGCGATTTTCAGACGCGCGAAGGGGGAGACTCGTGTGTCCTTCAAGGACATTTTTGCAACGGCCGCCTCCAGGCGTCTCTCTACGGAAAGTTGGCCTGGAGGCGATTTTTGTTGTCGCAGGTCGAGTGAAGGAGTGTATAGTGCAAATCGATCCTCGTTATGCATCATGGGTCGATTACAGAGTTTTACTTCAGCTGGGCTTGGCTCACGGTGATATTTCGTTTAAGGACCGGAAACTCCAGCTCCTCCACCTTCGGACGGCCGAAAAGGCGCGCCCGAGAAATCTCCTCGGCGCGGTAGCAGGTGCAGGCACTGTAAACCGTGTACCTTTCCGTCAGTTCTTTTCCATTTTTTTCTATGCCAAAAAACTTTTCCACGCGCTTTGTATAGTACTCGATATATTCATCAGCCGCATCCGCCATATAGTCAATTTCCGGCGGCGGCCATGCGTTCCATGTCCAAGTCCGTTTCACTTGGACCTCTTCTTCCCGCGCTTCCTGTCCGTACATGAGCTACCCAAAGTCAATGCGGTAGATTTCGCGATCATGATAAAGAAATCGGCAATTGAACTTGGGGCCTTCCTCCATGACTTGGTACATCCAAAAATACTCATACACTCTGCCGCTAGTCTCGCAGGCTTGAAAGGAAACGTGATGAAAAACGATCTTGCCATCGGCCCCGGATCGCGGAGTGGCATCGGCTAGATAGTCGGTGACAGGGTAGTAAAAGCATTTTTCGCCGCCTGGGTACTCTACTCGCAGTTCGACGCCTTCGAGGGCGTTTCCGTCTTGGTCGTGGAATGTCAATTCAAACTCGGCATCCATATAGCCGCCATCCCAAATCAGGCGCTTTGTAGGAATGGTCATGCCGGCGAGCAGTAATAGTGCCGCGGCGATCAAAAAAACGGATCTTCCAGCTGCGAAGCATGTTGTTGGCCTCCTTGCTTTGTAGAAAAGCTGGCATTCTGTCTTCAGGAGCCGGGAGCGTAAGCGACCGGAGAGCATTACGCTTGCTCAGACTTTCTCCGGTCGCTTACGCTCCCGGCTCGCCAAGCCATTAGCTTTTCTACAGAGCATTCCTGACACCTTGGTGCTCCCTTGACACCTTAGTGCGCCCTCAGCGATTCCCATTTTCGCAGATCTGAGTCGACAAAGCGCTAAAAACCTACCTTGAATTGCCGAGCGCGCTTAGCTTGTTGAATTGGACGCAGAAACGGGTTTGGATGGTCAGTTTGCGGGAGGTCTGTGCGCGCTGCGCTATGCAATTCATTAGAGCGGTTCGCTTTGGCCTTGGGTACGACGCTTTGTGTCCTGGCCGGGGTCGATACTCCGACTCCGGTTCTCGGGAGACGCTCGGGCTTCGCCGGGGTAGGAGTACCGACCCCCGGCCACTACTGTGTGCCTGCGCAATGCAATCTATTCAGAGCGTTTTGAAAGAACGAGATGGACCGGCCCTGACAAATAACGCCTTGTGTGCAAAGCATGACGCCAGGCAGGGGGGTACCACACGCAAATGTTGGCGCGACGGTCTGGGCCGCGGCGCAAGGTCAACGCTGTCAACTAGTTGCGTTAGCCGACCGTCGCGCCAAGGTCATGTGCATTTTTGGCGCGACGGTCAGCACGCAATGTTCCGCGCGGAACATTGGGGGGAGATAGGAAACAGATGCGCGGGTAACCGCAACCCATTCGCAACTTGAATCTATTCTCCTTTTTCCCCCGATTCTTTCGCGAGTTGCCGTCGATCAAAGGGTTTTTCCCGGGCGCTCAGTTCTTGCAGGTCTTATCGTCGTTTTTCTCGAAAATGCGACCGCGAATGGCTCTGATAGTACGGCAACGGAACGGAACGCCGGTTAGACTTGCTCGGATCATGGGCGGAGGAGCGCCATCAGGACGATGGCTGACGAACCGCCGGGCATTCACACCTGGGAAATCCTCATCATGAAAAACATGCTCAGCGGCGCCTTGCTGGCGCTGGCCGGTCTGGCGGGGCTCGCCTCGTCCACCCAAGCGGGCACCTTCGGTCTCTTTACTTGTGGTGGCGCATGCTGCAACAAATGCGGCATTGTGATTCGGCCTTACAACGCGTTCAGTCCTTTGTGCGCTGGCAGCATCTGCGGCCTTGGCTGTGGCCACGGCTGTGGCAAATCCGGCGGCTGCGCAAGTGGCAATTGTGGCGAAGGCGAATCAGGCGGTTGTTCGAGTGGCGGCTGTAGCTCGTGCGCCGCGAATCAACAGTTCGTGCCCGGAACGAATGCAATGGCGTATGCTCGGCCGATGACGGCACCGCCGGCGCCGCCGGTGGCTCCGTATACGTATCAGCAGCCGATGATGTCCTACTACCCAATCCAGCCGACGAACTATTACGCCCCGGCTTATAACCCTTATTACAACTACGGCTACGCCCCCGCCATGCCGACGCTGGCGATTCAGCCCGTTAGCTATGTTCCTTATTATTGGGGCACGGGCCGCTAACATTCTTTCGCACCTCATCGTGAGCGGCACAACCTGGGGAGGCTCCGTCGGCTTTCCTTCGCTTGTGCCGCTTATTTGCGTTCACCTCGGCGGCTCGCCGCTGTTCTATCGCATCCGAATTCGATCTCGCACCGCGCCAACCGACTGAATATCATGACGTTACGAGTCGCGAACCACGGAAGTGTTCTCTTCCCAGCGAGGGAATCGTCATGTTTTCACGGGCTGCTCAAAAATCAATCGTCACCTGGTCAGCGCTCGCTGCCCTTTGCATTGGGGCGTTCGCCGGCTGCGACGCGGCTTCGGTGCCGACCAAGCTTGGTAGTGACGAGGCCTCGGAAGTGCGCGAGGCGAGTGCCGATGGCTTCGAGAGGAAGGATCGACCCGACGTGAAGACGTCCAACAAGGATCGACCCACCGAGTTTGCCGCGGATCGACCGGGAGCGATTGCATTCGATGGCAAGCGGGCGATGGAATACCTCGAACAAATCTGCAAGATTGGCACGCGCATCAGTGGCACCGAGGGCATCAAGAAGGAGCAGGAGCTGATCGAGAAGCACTTCGAGAAGCTCGGCGCCAAGGTCACCTATCAGAAATTCTCGGCCAAGCAAAACGGGCAAAAGGCCATCGACATGGCCAATATGATTGTGTCTTGGAATCCTGACCGCGAACGCCGTGTCATCATCTGTTCCCATTACGACACGCGGCCGATTCCGCACGAGGAACCGGATCGGCGAAAATGGAAGGAGCCGTTTATCAGCGCCAACGACGGCGGCTCCGGCGTGGCGTTGCTCATGGAGCTGGGCAACCAGATGAAGGAGATTGATCCCAAGCTCAGCGTCGATTTCGTTTTCTTTGATGGCGAAGAGTATGTGTTCGAGCACGATGATAAATACTTTTTCGGATCCGAGTATTTCGCTTCTGAGTATTTCAAGAACAGGGCCAAGTCGAAAATCAAGTATCGTTCGGCTATCCTGCTCGACATGGTCGGCGGCAAGAAGATCTCGTTCCCCATCGAGCGAAACTCGGCGTTTTTGGCACGCTCGCTCGTCAAAGAGGTCTGGGACATCGCGGGCGAACTCAAATGCGAGGCGTTCCACGCGGATAAGCTCAGTGACTTTGAAGTCCAGGACGACCACCTCGCACTCAATCGCGTCGGCATACCGGCGATCGACATAATTGACTTCACCTATCCGCACTGGCATCGGCTGAGCGATTTGCCGGAGAATTGTTCGGGGGAGAGCATGGCGCAAGTGGCGCGGGTGTTGAGCGCGTGGCTCCAGCGAGTTCGGTAGTGGACTCCGCGCTCGCGCTTTGGGCTGGTCACGTTGGCAAGTGGTTTCCCTCGGAGCCTCGCATGGGCTGGCCTCAATTCATTTTCGGCTGGGTTCTCGTGGCGGGCTTGTGCGTGGTCGCGTTCGCTTATGGCCGAAGTCAATGGCGCTCGCTGAATCAATCGGTCGGCTTGCCGGATGAAGAGCGATTTCGTGCGCGTGGTCAGGCGTGGCGGCGGCTGTCGGCCTCGGCGTCGATGTTTCTGCTCGCTTTGATGCTTGCCGGCGCACTGATCTGGCTCGAAGGACACGCACAGCAGCTCGCTGATCTCGCCAATGGCCAGCGTGATAAAGATGATGCCGCGTGGACCGATGACCAGCGTTGGTTCATTCGCTTTTATGTGATTTACTGGATTGTCTTTCTGCTCATTTTGCTGTCAATCGTTTCGCTCGCGGCGTATGAGACCTGGAGCGTCGTGCGCCAGGTCTTTCGTGAGCAACGCAAGCTCCAGGCGGACCGACGGGCGATGATCGCGCGGCAAGCGGCGCGGCTGCGACGCGAACGTTACGGCGAGGAATGAATTTGCCTGATCGCATTTCTGATCGAACAATTCGACTCTTGGCCCACTAGACAACGCCGACTCGACGCGGGACAATCAAGTCCTACCTCGTCCTGCGCTTGGGAGAACGACAAGAAATGCGCCGCGTGCTCTTTCTAATCCTCTTGGCGAGCGCTGCGCCGCTCTCCGTCGTCCGCGCTCAGCCGAAAGCTCCCGATTTCGACAAGGTCATCGCGCCGCTGCTGGCGGCTCGCTGCCTTGATTGCCATTCTGGCACAACTGCTAAAGGCAAGCTCGATCTCGCCAAGCGCGGCACGGCTCTCGTGACCGGCGCGAAAGCGGTCATCGTGCCGGGCAAGTCGAACGAGAGTGTTTTGTGGGAACGCGTCCGCGACAACGAGATGCCTCCGAAGAAAGCGTTGAGCGCCGATGAGAAGAAGCTGCTCAAAGCCTGGATTGATAGCGGGGCAGAGTGGGGCAGCGATCCGATCGACCCATTTCGATACACGACCGCGAGTCGAGCGGGCTATGACTGGTGGTCGCTGAAACCAATTAGGAAATCGGAAGAACCCAATGTCAAAAAGACGGCCTGGGTTCGCAATCCGATCGATGCGTTCATTCTGAGTCGTTTGGAAGCCGCCAATCTGACGCCGTCGCCGGAGGCCGGCCGGCGCACCCTGATTCGTCGCCTTGCCTTAGATCTGACGGGGCTTCCGGCAGCGCCGGAGGAGATTGAAACGTTCGTTGCGGATACGCGCCCGGATGCCTACGAGGCCTTGGTCGATCGCCTGTTGGCAAGCCCGCATTATGGCGAGCACTGGGCGCGGCACTGGCTCGATCTGGTCCGCTTTGGCGAGAGCGATGGCTTCGAGCGCGATCTTCCGAGGCTCAACGCCTGGCCCTACCGCGACTGGGTCGTCGACGCACTAAATCGGGATATGCCGTATGACCAGTTCGCGCAGATGCAGCTCGCCGGAGATATCCTCATGCCGGATGATCCGGCAGCCGTTGCGGCGACGGGATTTCTGGTAGCCGGAGCGCACGATATTGTGATGCCAGTAAGCGGCGCGATGATCGCGACCATGCGACAAGATGAGTTGGAAGACATCGTCGGCAATGTGGGCCAAACCTTTCTGGGCCTGACCGTTCACTGTGCCCGGTGTCATGATCACAAGTTCGACCCTATCTCGCAAAAGGACTTCTATCGCTTCGCCGCCGCGCTCGCTGGAGTGAAGCATGGTGAGCGGACGGTTGTAAACGTGGCTGACCGCAAGCATCTCGCCGACCTGCGCGAGCGGGCCGCGATGCTTCGCGAGCAATTGGCCGCGCTGGAAGAGCCTGCCCGCGCGGCGGCTCGCGCTGGTCACAATGAGGAATTGCCCGAAAAGGGACCGAGGCCCATAGCCGAATGGAGCTTTGACTCCGCCGGTGCGCCGGGGGTGACCCTGACCAAGACAGCTCGTCTCGATCATGGCTTGGTTCTTGATGGCAAGGACGCCTATGCCTACGGCGCTCCTTTGACTACAGATCTGCGTGAAAAAACACTCGAAGCCTGGCTTCGGCTCGACAATCTTACGCAACGGGGCGGAGGGGTGATGAGCGTCCAGTCGCTCGACGGCGGCGTCTTCGACGGCATTGTCTTCGGCGAGAACGAGCCGAAACACTGGATGGCCGGTAGTGACGGGTTTCGAAGAACGAAATCGTTTTCAGGCCCTGAGGAAACAAATGCGACAGCTGAGATCGTCTCTATCACTATAACCTACGGGGCGAACGGCACGATCACCGGCTACCGCAACGGCAAGCCATATGGCAAGGCTTACAAGAGCGACGGGCCTGTCACCTTCAAAGCGGGAACGGCACGAGTTGTCTTCGGCATTCGTCATGAGCCGGCCGGCGGGAACAAAATGTTGGCCGGAACGATCGTGGGTGCGCGGCTCTATGATCGCGCCCTAACCGCAAAGGAAGTGGCGATCTCGTCGCGCGTGCCGACGGTGTCGGAGAGTGAAATTCTGGCGCACCTGACGGTTGATCAGCGCAAGCAATGGGCGGTCGGTAAGGAACAAGCTCAGGCTTTGGCCAGAGACCTTACAACTGCGGAAAGCAAGCCGGCGTACAAGGTGTTTGCCGTGGTCCCGGAGAATCCAAAGCCGACACATCTCCTGTTGCGAGGCAATGTGACGACGCCCGGCGAGGTCGTCGAGCCAGGGCCAATCGCGGTTCTAGCGGACCGTGGCCCGGTGTTCGACCTCAAGGCGAATTCGTCCGATGGCGGCCGCCGCTTGGCGTTGGCTAAGTGGATTACCTCGCCCGACAACCCGTTGTTCGCGCGCGTGATCGTCAATCGCCTTTGGCACCATCATTTCGGCGTGGGGCTGGTCGATACTCCCAGTGATTTTGGTTTCAACGGCGGCCGGCCCTCGCATCCGGAATTGCTAGATTGGCTCGCTTCGGAGCTTGTCCGGCAAAAGGGCAGCTTCAAACAGCTTCATCGCACAATTGTCCTCTCCGCAACGTATCGCCAGTCGTCACGACAACGAACGGATGCGATGACACTCGACGCCGATAATCGCCTCCTTTGGCGTCGATCGCCGCAACGACTGGAAGCGGAGGCTGTCCGCGATACGCTGCTCGACCTGTCCGGCCAGCTTGATCGTTCCGTCGGCGGGCAAGGCTATCAGGATTTCCGTTCCTTTTTCTTCAAAGGAACTCAGTTTTATGAGCCGATTGAGCTAACTTCTCTGAAGCAGCGCCGCACGATTTATCGGATGTGGGCGCGCGGCGGCCGTAATCCGTTCCTCGACACCTTCGACTGCCCCGATCCGTCGACGACGACGCCACGCCGCGCTGTGACGACGACCCCTTTGCAAGCTCTGGCGCTTTGGAATAACTGCGCTGACGTTCTCGGCGTCGGAACAGTTCGCCCGCCGTATTCGGAACGAAGTCGGCGATGATGTGAACAAGCAAATCAAACGGGCGTATCTGCTGGCTTATGGCCGAAAGCCGGAAGCCGACGAGGTCGCTCTCGTGCGCCCGTTTCTGGAACAGCACGGGCTGGCGGCGTTGGCTCGGGTGATATTCAACAGTAACGAATTCGTGACGATTGATTGACGCGGGGCCAACGATGAATTCCTCTTCCGAAGCACTGCCTAACCGCCGTGATCTTTTCAACTGGGCCATCAATGGCCTGGGCGGCGCGGCGCTCGCCAGCTTGCTCATGAGTGACCGCGCTCGTGCCGCATCAGTGCCAGGTGAGGCGGCCGATCGACCGCCACATCATCCGGCGAAGGCGAAACGCGTCATCCATATCTGTCTCCTCGGCGGACTGAGTCATCTCGATTCGTTCGATTACAAACCGGCTCTCACGAAGTTACACGGCAAACCGTTGCCATCGTCTGAGAAGCCGGAAACCTTCTTCGGTCAGGTTGGCCTGTTGCGCAAGAACGATTGGGGATTTTCACGCCACGGCCAAAGCGGCCTGTGGATTTCCGAGCTATTCCCTCACATCAGGCAATTGGCTGATGAACTCACCGTCATCCGTTCGATGGTCGCGGACTCGGCGAACCACACACCCGCGACCTTTCAGGAAAACACCGGCTTTCGCCTCAATGGCTACCCAGTCCTCGGCTCGTGGGCGTCCTATGGTCTTGGCTGTGAAACAGATGAGTTGCCCGCCTACGTCGTCTTGCCCGACCCGCGCGGCCTACCGGCGGGCAGTACCATCAATTGGTCGAATGGCTTCTTGCCGGCGCGACATCAGGGAGTGGCCTTCAAGACGAAGGGCGAGCCGATCGATGACCTCTTTCCGGCCCGCAAAATCGACCCGACTGTTGAGAGCGCGAGCGGCAATCTGCTCGCGGCATTGAACCAGCGCCACCTGGAGAAAAACGGCGGCGACGCTTTGACAGCACGGGTGCGTGGCTACGAGCTGGCGGCAAAAATGCAACTGGCTGTGCCGAAAGTCCTCGACTTGACCCGCGAGCCGGCATCGTTGCGTGCGAGCTATGGGCTGGACCAGCCCGAAACCGCCGACTTTGGCCGTAGCTGCCTGTTGGCCCGGCGCCTGCTCGAGCAGGGCGTCCGCTTTGTGCAGCTTTTCTCGGGCGGTTCGTTTGGCTCGCCGCGAATCAATTGGGATGGCCATGAAAACATGAAAGAGAATCATGGCCAGGAGGCGAAGCGGATCGATCAGCCGGTTGCCGCGCTGCTGCGCGACCTGCGTCGGCGCGGTTTACTCGATGACACGCTCGTTCTCTTTACCACCGAATTCGGGCGGACGCCGTTTAGTCAGTCGAGCGCCGGCCAAGTCGGCGCCGGCCGCGATCACAATATGTATGGCTTCTCCGTCTGGCTCGCGGGGGCCGGCGTCAAGCCTGGCTTGGCCTATGGCGCCACCGATGATTTAGGCTGGAAATCGGTCGAAAAACCAGTGCTTTGGCCCGACCTTCATGCTACCGTGCTCCATCTGCTCGGCATCGACCACGAGCGGCTGACTTTCTATCACAACGGTATCAAACGCCGTCTGACGAATGTGCATGGCCAGGTCATCAAAGATATTCTCGCGTAAACATCAATAGAGATGCTCTCATGATCTTATTTTCACGATTGCTCGCATCAGCCAAGAAAACTCCAATCTCAATCATGCTTGGCGGATTAGCGCTGACGCTGCTGGTATTCGTGTCCATTTCGCGGACAGCCGCTCAGAAGTCACCCGAGAAGGCTGAGGACAAACGGTCGTCCAACAATCCGCCGACGGCCTTCGAGTGCCGGTGGGCCAACGGTCCGATTACGCTCGATGGCAAAGCCGACGAGGGGGCCTGGAAAGACGCCCAGGTCATCGATCACTTCTATTTGCCGTGGCTCGGCGAGAACGCCCGCTTTTCGCGGACGGCCACCAAGGCCAAGCTGCTCTGGGATCGCGAGTATCTCTATTTTCATGCCGACATGGAGGACACCGATCTATTCGCCGACGTGACCGAACACAACGGCATGACCTGGAACAATGATGTCTTCGAACTCTTTTTCAAGCCGGCGGATGACAAGCCGGGATACTATGAGTTTCAAGTAAACGCTGCCGGGACTGTATTTGATCTCTTTATTCCGCGACGCAATAGCGGCGGTTCCGGGCGGTATCGCGACGACAAGGCGTTTCACGTCGAAGCCAAGGTTCACCTGCGCGGTACACTCAATAAATGGACGGACAAGGACGAGGGCTGGTCGGTCGAGGGGCGAATACCCTGGACCGATTTTCTGCGGACGGGCGGCCGACCGGAGCCAGGTGAGAAATGGAAGTTCGCATTATGTCGCTACGATTACTCTGTAGATTTTGAAGGGCCGGAGTTATCGACCTGTGCGCCGCTCACATCGCTCAAGTTTCCGGACTTCCATCATTTTGAAGATTACGCCACCCTCAAATTCGTGGGGCCCGATGGCCTGGAGGCGAAGCCAACGGTCAGCCCGAAACGTGTACCCCTAACTACCTCCACGGTCGTCGGCTCGCCCGACCCTTTGCCGCCTTATCGCCCAAAGCGCGTCTATCCCGATATGAAGGTGAACTTTCCGATCTTCATCGTGTCACAACCGGGTAGCGACCTGTTGCTGTTCATTGATGAAAACGGCGCCTATGGCCCGACGAAAGTCCGGCGCATGACGGATGACCCCAAGGCGACCGAAATCGAAACGCTGCTCGATATGAAGGGCACCGCCTATGACATTTGCTTCCATCCCGATTTCAAGAACAACGGCTACCTCTACTTGGGTTGGAACGGCACATCGCTAGAGCATGGCGACAAAAAACATACCACAATCACGCGCTACACTATGTCGCCCAAGCCGCCTTATACCTTTGATCCAAAATCGGCAAAGGTCATCATCGAATGGCCCTCGGATGGCCATAACGGCGGGGCCATCTGCTTTGGCAAAGATGGCATGATGTATGTAACCTCTGGCGATGGCACTTCTGACTCCGACCGCGACATCGTCGGCCAGGATATGACTCGACTCACAGCAAAGGTGCTGCGCATTGACGTCGACCATCCCGATGAAGGCAAAACCTATTCGGTCCCCAAAGGCAATCCATTCCTGGACAATAAAGAAGCTCGGCCGGAGACTTGGGCTTATGGCCTGCGCAATCCGTGGCGAATGACGGCGGACAAGGAAAAGGGCCATATCTGGGTAGGCAACAATGGCCAGGATTTATGGGAGCAGGCGTACCTCATCAAAAAAGGCGAAAACTACGGCTGGAGCGTTTGGGAAGGGAGCCATGAGTTTTATCCCAATCGCATGCTTGGGCCGACGCCCGCCGTCAAGCCGACCATCGAGCACCACCATTCCGAGTTTCGGTCACTGACGGGCGGCATCGTTTACTACGGCGAGAAGTTTCCCGAGTTGCGCGGCGCCTACATTTATGGCGACTACTCCACTGGTAAAATCTGGGCGATGAAACATAACGGGACCGAGCCGCTTTGGCACAAGGAGCTGGCCGACAGCCATCTACAGATCACAGGCTTTGGCACCGATCAAAAGGGCGAGATCCTGATCTGTGACCATCGTGGCAAAGACAAGGGCGGGTTCTACACTTTGGAGCCGACGCCGAAGGATCTGCCGCCTTCGACATTCCCGCGCAAGCTGAGCGAAAGCGGCTTGTTCCGCTCTGTTAAGGGGCATGAAATGCAGTCAGCGCTCGTACCTTACTCGGTCAATGCACCTTTCTGGTCCGACGGAGCGCACAAAGAGCGCTGGATCGCGCTGCCTGGAGCCGATTCCACGATTGAGTTCGGCACAGGTCGCGGCTGGGGCTTCCCGGATAAGACCGTGATCGTCAAATCGTTCGCCCTCGAAACGGAAGAAGGCAAACCGGAGACGCGCCGCTGGATCGAGACGCGCTTCTTGACGAAACAGGACGGCGAATGGAATGGTTATACCTATTTATGGAACGACGAGCAGACCGATGCGACGCTGATCGACGCGAAGGGAATGGATAGGGAATTTACTATCAAGGTACCCGTTTCCAAAGATAACCCCGACGGCGTTCGCAAACAGGTTTGGCATTATCCGAGCCGAGCCGAGTGCTTGGTTTGCCATAGCCGGGCTGCGAATTTCGTGCTTGGTTTAACCGAAGCCCAGATGAATAAGGAGCATGAATACAAAGGCGTCAAAGTCAATCAATTAAAGACGCTCGAAACGTTGGGAATGCTGCGCGTCAATGCCTTCGACGAAATGAAAAACCGCTTGCGCGACGAGGCTAAGGCCAAAGGTTTGGCCGATAAGGATTTGGATAATTACGTCGACAAGATGACGGCGACGCGGCTGCAGCGCGACGCCAAGCAGCCATCGATGTTGCTGTCGCAGGATCCGAGCAAGTATCGCAAGTTGGCCAATCCGTATGACGCCAAGGCCGACCTTGATGCGCGGGCCCGGGCCTTTTTGCATGTCAATTGTGCCTCGTGCCATGTCGATGCTGGCGGCGGCAACGCCCAGATCGATCTGGAGTTTGTCACCAAGCTCGACAAGATGCGCGTGCTCGACGTCAAGCCGCAACATCATACCTTTGATTTGCCCAATGCCAAGCTCATCGTGGCCGGCCATCCCGAAAGCTCGGTGTTGCTGCATCGCCTGTCGAACCGGGGCCCCGGCCATATGCCGCCGTTGGCGACGAATCGCGTCGACACCGAGGCGGTAAAACTGATGACCGCTTGGATTTCCCATCTCAAGCCGGAGGATGCCCAGTCGGCCGTCGTGCCGGACGGGGCCAAGCTGGAAAAAGTCTGGAGCGAAAGCGAGTTCACCGAGGGGCCAGCTTATGGCCCAGATGGCTGCATTTATTTCTCCGACATCGGCAATCGGATCATGAAGTATGACCCGAAGTCCGGTAAGACGGTTGAATATCGCAATCCGAGCGGCCGGGCCAACGGCCTCGATTTTGATGCCCAGGGCCGACTCGTCGCCGCCGAGGGCGCGAACACCGGCGGCAACCGTCGGGTCACCATCACCGAGAAAGACGGCACCATCCGTGTCCTCGCCGACGGCTGGAAAGGCAAACGCTTCAACAGCCCCAATGACCTAACAATTGACACCAAAGGCCGGGTTTACTTCACCGACCCGCGCTATGTCGGCGACGAAAAACGCGAGATCGACACCGAAAGCGTCTACCGCATCGACCCCGACGGCACCGTAACGCAAATCATAACCGACGTGCAAAAGCCAAACGGCATCATCCTCGCCCCCGATATGAAGACTCTCTATCTCGTCGATCACAATCCCAAGGGCAATCAACATCTGCTGTCGTTTCCGCTCAACGACGACGGCAGCGTCGGCACGAAGAAGGTCCTCTACGATTTCGGCAAAGACCGCGGCATCGACGGCATGAGCATCGACGTCAAAGGCAACATCTACGCCGCCGCCGGCGACGGCAAAACCGGGGGAATCTGGATCTTCAGTCCCAAGGGGGAAAAGATCGGCTTTGTGCATGTGCCGGAGACGCCATCGAATTGTGTCTTTGGCGATAAGGATCGCAAGACGCTGTACGTGACGGCGGGGCAATCGCTGTACAAGATCAAGATGGCGGTTGAGGGGTTTGCGATATATTGGCCGAAGGAATAAGTCATATGAGTGATAGCCAAGAAGGTGTCAATGCGCCGAAAAATGGCTTTCATTCTCCTTGGGCACTTGAAATCTATAGGCGTGAGACCTTAATTTCCTCGATCTCGTTCGCGGCGGCCTCAATTTCGTATTGTGTATTCTCCTTCCTTGCAATCGGAACTTTGGTCATGGCTTTCCGGGAGCCGAATATCTCCTCTGGCGGCATGGCCACCGCTTATGTCTTTTTCTCCGTATTCGCCATTTTGGCCGCATGGTGCGTATGGGGAATCGCGGACATTGTATCCTATTTCTGGCTCAGGATTACAGTCGATGAGAATGCGATTACGTTTTCAAAATTTCGCCGACACGAAACACTGCCTTGGTCAGAAGTCAAGGAGTTGACCTTTTCGCCGTACGGCCCCTTCAGTCCCAATAATTCAGCTCAAATTGTTGGTGCGTATACCTTAAGATTGATGAATGGGGATCGCCCAGGGCAATCGCATCTAAACGCCTGTTCATTATTGGCTGTTCAGTTGTCAGGGACAAGGTTACTGCGAATGATTCTGGTGGAACGTACCCGTTTCACGGAGGAAAAGACTCATGGCGCAGACCCAAGCAACCCCCTTTCTTGCCGCTTTTGCCCAGTTGCAGGATCCACGCATCAACCGTACCAAGCATCACCGACTGCTGGACATCCTCTTCATCGCCCTGTGCGCTGTCGTCAGCGGCGCCAACGATTGCGTGGCCATGGAAAAGTTCGCCAAGAGCAAGCGCGTCTGGCTCGAAAAATTCCTGGATCTGCCCGACCGCGTGCCGTCGCATGACACCTTCGCTCGTGTGTTCGCCGCCCTGGATGGCAAAGCCTTTGTCGAGTGTTTTCTGAGCTGGGTGACCAGCCTCGAACGGAGTACGTCCGGCCAGGTGGTGGCCATCGACGGCAAGACGGCTCGTGCGACGTTGGATCGAGCCAAGAGCAAGCATCCGCTTCATGTCGTTAGCGCCTGGGCCACGGAGAACCAATTGCTTTTGGGTCAGGAAGTGGTCGATGACAAATCCAATGAGATCACAGCGATTCCTAAACTGTTGGAGGTGTTGGAATTGACGGGAGCGATTGTGACTTTGGATGCCATGGGATGTCAGAAAGAGATTGCCAGCAAGATACGAGAAAAGGGAGCCGATTATGTGCTGGCGGTGAAAGGGAATCAGGAGCATTTGGAGCAGGACATCGTGGAGGCGTTTGCCGCCGTGGACGAGGGTCGTAGCACGGCAACGGTGCAAACGCACACGGAGCAGGACAAGGGGCACGGTCGCTTGGAAACGCGCTGGACGCAGACGATGGCGGTACCCAAGACGTTGCGTCATCAGGAGGATTGGCGGGATCTGGTGAGCATCGCCCGTTGCACGCGTAGCTACCAGGAGGGTGGAGTGGAGAAGTCGGAGGTGCGTTATTTTATAAGCAGCCTGCAACCCAAGGCGAAGCAGATGGCGGGAGCGATACGGAGTCATTGGGGAGTGGAGAATGGCTTGCATTGGGTGTTGGACATGTATTTTGCGGAGGATCGCAATCGTGCTCGGACGGGCCATGCGGCAGGGAACCTGGCGTTGTTACGACGCTGGGTCATCTCGTTATTGCGGCAGGACGAATCGACCAAAGGCGGCATCGAGAAGAAGCGCTTGCAAGCAGGCTGGAACGACGAAACGCGCGAGGCCATTCTTGGCCTTTTTATGGGGGATTAGATGCGATTGCCCTGGGGGATCGCCGGATTATTCGCCCGCCGTATATCAATCATATCTCAAGGCTTGGACTTAGGTTGGAATATGAGATTATAAAACATATGGCGCCAATTTACCTGACGAAGTTCCACTCAGGCGACGTATTGGCATTCGGCCCCGTCCAATTGAGCCAGCACGGCGTTGCCTTCGACGGCAAAAACCTAGCCATACCAGAAATATCGAGCGTCGGGCCGATCGCCGGTACAAAGTCATTTGCAATCTATCATCGAGATAACTGGGCAAAATGGTCCACTTTTCGATTCAAAGCAATTCCAAACGCTATACTGTTAATTCACATTCTAAGAGAGTTGAGCAGGCCTGGAGCTGAATTAGGCAAACTCGCTCTTCGCCCTCAAGAGCTTGACAAAGAAGAGGCCGAAATATGGCGTAAAACAGAAGCCGTAGGCTATGTCGACGTAGAGAAACTCGGTAATCCAATCAGTGCCAGTCGCTTAAATCCGTATTCTCGAAGGAAGTCGATTCTGAATAGTCTCCTTGCCATGGCAATGTTGTCTGGAGTAATTAGCTTTCTTTTCTTTCTCCTTTCGATAGGATCTACCAACTCCGCTGCCGAGCGAGCCTCATTGCGGGCCCTCGCTGCTTGGCCGGCGGCAATTTCAGCCTTTCTTATTGTCATTTTCTTTATTATGATGTTTTCAGTCAAATGGCCGCGTTTCAAATTTTATCGGCAAGGCTTCGTAGAAATTAATGATGGAGCCGGCCTCATGTGCGCATGGTCGCGGATCAGGGATATTGAAGAAGTGTTGTCATTTAAGCCAAAGTCCGTCAATGGAGCAGTCCCCACTAAGCAGTTGGTTTTTGAAAATCGAGTTGTTCGCGACGATGGTCGAATCTTTGTATTCGATGACGACCTGGCAAACCTTGATATATTATGGCGATATATACTCGACGCTGTCTTTCCTCGCCTAGTGCAGGAATCTGTCAAACAACTTCAATCAAATCGATCGCAAGAGTTTGGTGTTATCCGGGTTAGTCGCCAGATCCTTGAGGCCACCGGCAAACAACTGGCTTGGACGGATTATGGCTGCTACGAGTTGTCGGGGTTTGACCTCCTCATTTATGCTCGCCATCAAATCGAGCCGTGGCTGGCAATACCGCTCACGAAAATTGTCAACGCCAGATTGCTACTACATTTGATTAATGCAACGCAAGGCCCGCCCGATGAACCTTTGGACACAGGGCGCTCTCACCCATCAAACGTCATCGGCGAGCTTTCTCGACGGACCAACCTATACCGCCCTGATCCGTCTCAGGACATTCAACCGTAGTCAAGCCCGGAGAAGTTCATGTTAGCGGTGGGGAGACCAAATTCTTTCGAAGCGGGCGAGGCGCCGCAATCTGTATTTCGTTGGAAGCGTCTACTCGTCCGAAAAATCCTGGCTGGCGGCGTTGCGATGTTGCTTGTCGGCTTAGGTATGCTATCCGGGCCCGTATTGGCCGTGCTTGACCAATTCTCGCTAAGTCCTTGGGGTTCCCCCTCGGCCGATATGATCGGCCTTGTTGCAATTTTTGTAATCCTCCTACCAACGGCCCTATTCTTCATCTATGGCGGTGTTCGGCTTTGCCGCGAAGCCTGGCCGTTCGCATGGGTAACTCTGAGAGTTGAAGAAAATGGATTAACAATCGAACGACTGAGAAAACGAAATACCGTTGCCTGGGAAGAAATCGTAAGTGTTCAAATCCTTGCAGGACGGTTTGTTCAGAATGACCTTACTTATACGCTTACGCTCTCGAATGGCGCGACTCGATCTTTCGGGCCGTTGATCGAAGACATCGAAAAACTGGGACAAATTATTGAGGAAAGGATCATAGACCGTCTTGGTCCGCGCGAGCTGGCGCGTCTTCATGCTGGAGAGGAACTGGATTTCGGGCCGATCCGTCTCGGCCAGTCTGGTTTGACACATGGAGGACAGACGGTCGCTCTGCCCGAAATTGCCAGGGCGACGATTGAAGGTAACAAAGAGCTAGTGCTCTACAAATGCAATGATTGGACCGAGTGGCTACGCATCAAAGTGGCCCACATCCCCAACATTGCTTTGCTCCTTCATTTGATTGAAGTATTGAGCGGCCCCGGCGCCGAGTTGGCGACAATAGCGACGCGCCCGCGTGAGCTGGAGAGTAAGGAATCGGCCCTGTGGGAGAAAAATGGCGGCTTGAGTCGTGACGAAATCGAGGGCTTCGGAGCGCCATTGCGTACACTAGGGCAGAGTCAGCACAGGATCCAAGAGATTCGCATTGCCTTCTATGCTTGCTGGTGCGCGATTGGCCTTGTTCTTCTGCGGTTCCTCGTCGATTCTCTTGACTCTTCCGTAATCACTCACACGAGATTTCTTTCGCTCTCGATGGCGATTAGTCTCGTTGTCGCGCTACTCCTGATTGCTGGTGTGCTCTATCTCATCTTAATGCGCAGAGACATCCCGCGACTGTTGCTTTATCGACAGGGTCTCGTTCGCCTCGAAGGCTCCAAGCTCTACGCTTGTTCCTGGAGGCGAATCGATTCCATACTAGAAACAATTCATGGTCCGAAAAACGCGCCCGACGATGCACGATGGTTGCACTATCGGCACGCAATCCAGAGAGACGACGGGCGATGGTTTCATTTTGGCACTTTCTTCGTGTCCGCGGATCAGGTTTGGGACTTCATCCTGGGCGCGGTCTACGAGCGGATTTTTGATCATATGGTCCTGGAATACCACGCCGGCGGCAAACTATACTTTGGGGAGATTTCCGTCACGCGAAACTCGTTTCGCTTTGGCTTGTTGCGGCGCGGATGGACGAAATTCGACAGTTATGATATCCAAGGCGCCAAACTGCGCTTGTTTTGGCAGGACCAAATCCTGCCGGTGGCCGTCGTTCCGCTCACCCATATCGTCAATCTCCGAATGTTACTTCATCTCCTGCAGGTGATTCAGAATAAGGACACGCCACGATTTGACGTCCTGAGCAACTCCGTTTCGAGTTTTGTGAGTGACCAAATAGCGACGAATGTGCCGAAGTAGCCCAGGAATCTCGATGAACCAAAACGACAGAGGAAGAAATGAGCAATGACCAACCAATCTCACCTGTAAATCCCCGCACTGCCGCCCCGCCGCCTCGGATGGTCAAGGATACCTATTCCGTTCGGCCGTTGATGACGGCGTTCGTCTTCGCGCTGGGCCTACTACTCTTGGCGCTGTCATTTTTTCCGCTCATTCTGCCGTTGATCGCGACCGATCATTTCGGTCTGTCGTTCATTCTGCCTTATCTGCTGATACTTGTCCCTATTGGCGCAGGCTTAATCGCGCTTGGGCTCTGGGCGATGCGAGCCGCGGGGCGGCACCTTGGGTTGCGCGTTTTGGTCTATGCGGACAGCATGAAAATCGACCAATTCGGTCGGCGTGAGTCGTTGGCGTGGGACGACATCAAAGAGGTCTGGTATAACCCGAATGAGAATTTTCTGCAGGATCAACGGCCGCTCTATGGGACCTATCGGCTCATTCGTGCCGACGGGAAGTGGCGCATTTTGGGGCGGTTTATCAATGGGATCGACCAACTCGGACTGACGATCGAGTTGGAGACGGTCAATCGGCTCGCTCCCGGGGCGCTCAAGAAATTGGCAGCGGACGAGGAGATCGACTTTGGGCCGATTCGCTTCTCGAGCCGCGGGCTGATCAGGAAGGATGAATTGTTGCCGCTCGCGGAAATATCGAGCGCTGCTCTCATTGATGGCGGAGCGCTCGTTATCAAGTATCAACACGGCTGGTCGGAATGGTATCGCGGGCCGATGGCGAAGATTCCGAATGTGATGCTTCTCTTTCGGCTCCTGACCATTTTGGGGCAGGCCAATAAAGCGGTACTTCCGGACGTGACATCGCCCCGCGAGGCGCGCGAGCCGGAGGCGTCCTTGTGGCGACAAGATTCGTTGCGTGACGAGGAGGTAGCCAAGCTCGGCACGCCAATCGGGGTGTGCGGCGGTAACGGGGGAACTATCGCAACAACGCGCTTGGTGGCACAACTCACGTTTTGGGGCGGTATTATCGGGCTGATTGGTGTGCTTTCCGCGTTTCTCATATCTCCAGGCGGTGAACGAAACGGCTTGCTGATAGGCGGCGGCATTATGTCGGTCCTGTTCTTTGGCCTGTCCGCGGCCCTTCTCGTCGAAGTGCGAACGAATTCACGGAGCAACCTGCTCGTGTTCCGCGAAGGGTTTGTCCATGTCAAAGGCAAGATAGGACGAGTTTGTTCCTGGAATCGCATTACTGGTATCTGGCAAAAGATCACCCGCAATTACGTCAATGGCGTGTTCGCGGGCACAACTCACAAATATAGCATCGAACGTGACGACAAGGCTCGCTTCGAGTTTGATAGTACCATCGCGAATATCGAGAAGTTCGGCGATTACGCGATGGGCGCCGTTCACGGCCGGTTGCTGGCCCAGGGTTTGGCCGACCATCGCTCTGGCGAGACGATCGATTTCGGGCCGATCAAGCTCGATAGCCATGCGGTATTTCAAGGGAAGAATCAGCTTGGTTGGGCGGACTACCACTACCTGCACATCGCCGGTGGCCAACTCTTTTTCTATCGTAAGGACAAGCGTGAGCCGGCCTTCTCGGTCGAGCTGGCCAAGGTCGCCAATCCGTACGTATTGCTCGAATTGGTCAAGCAAACGCATGGCGGGGTGGCATGACATTGAAATTTCTGAACCGGCGGAAATCTCATGAATCCGCCGGTTCGCCTCAACATGTAATCAGCTACCCATTGAAGCCATTAAAGATTAAACTGAATTGATACGGCGTTTGCAGGATGCTACTGGACGACGAGCTGGCGTAATTGAGAGCCCCGCTTGGATCCTGTTGATCGCGGTTGAGCGACCACATGGCGATTTCTCCAATTCCCTTTTGCTCAGCGAAGGCCAACAACTGTTGGGCGGCGGCTTGATCGAAGACCTCGTCCGACGCGTCATTGACGCCAATCATTGGCGTCACTCCAACCATGTGCCAAAGTTGCGCGGTCGAGAGCGTGTTGCCATAGAGACCTTGGAGCTGATTGAAGAGGCTGGTCGCGGATTCGATTGCATATGTTCCCATTTGACCCTTGGGGTTGGGAGCCGCCGAATCGCCGTAGTCCATGGCCATTACATTGACGATCGATAGCTTGACGCCATATTTCTGAGCCGACTGCAGGACGTAGAGTCCATTCGCTGTCAAGCCTGTAGGCAACACGGGGAGTGTGTAAGAAATATCCAAGGTGCGGCCCGCGCCCGCCGCGCTCTGTTGCAATGCAGCGAGCGCTTGATTGCGACGATCGATCGAGGCATTATTCGCCACGGCCGCGCCTTCAATGTCAAAGTCGATGTGTGTCAGTTGATAGGCGTTAATCACCGATTGGTAATCGGCGGTCAACGTCGTTACGTTGGTGACCACCGTTGCCAGTTCGGAGTTTGCGGCTCCTCCAAAAGAGACGATGACGTCTCCGCCAAGGGCGCGAACACCCGCGATTTCCGTACGAACTTGCTGGTCGAACGCTCCGCCATTCACATCATTGGAGCTGAAGCCACCCCATGATGGTGTGCTATTGTTGGAAGCATCCGCTACAACAAAGGCGAGCGTGAAATAGTGGATGCTTTCATTCTTCGCGGCCGAGACGAGATCGTAGGTGGGCCAGGCGGTCATATCGACATAGGGTGCGAAATAGTGCGTTGGCCAGGGTGAAGTTGTAGGATTGGCGACCGTAATCGATACGGAGCCGCTTGCGGTCAATCCAAGAGCATCCTTTACGGTATAGTTGAAGCTATCCGTTCCCAAGTATCCCGTGGTAGGAGTATAGGTAACGGTACCATTGGAATTCAGCACTGCCGTGCCATGCTGCGCCGCTGTGATCGCAGATACAGATAGGGCCGAATTATTGGGATCCATGACGCCTGCCAAGACATTTATAACTACGGCTTGATTGAGATAGGTCCACGAATTTTCGCTCGGGGTCACGGGCGGTTGGCTGGTGGTACCTCCGGATGAGCCGCCGGAGGACCCACCTCCGGATGAGCCGCCTCCAGACGATTGCCCGCTAAGAACAAACCCCGTCGGACTGGTGCCAGGAGTGACATTTCCTGGAGAGGCGCTAAAGCCAAAGCTTGTGCTCGATGCAGGGGCGATTGTGTTGTTCCAACTGGTCCCTTCAACGACGTAATGAGACCCATTCTGGCTCACGATGGTCCCATTCCAAATCGAGCTGATCTGGCCACCGAAGGTGAAAGCCAAGGTCCAGTTCGTGAGTGTCGAACTGGTGGTGTTCGTAACCTTGATCGTCCCGTTGAAGCCCGTGCCCCAATCGGAATCGTCGGAAAATTGCGCTGTACCGGCGCTGCCGGGAACTGGATCGTGTATCGTCCCCATAGCCTGCGCTTGACCCAGCGTCGCGCCGCTCGGAGACGTCAAGAGAACGTTAAATGTTAGATCTCCCGAGGCGGTAGGATCATTTAAGACTGGAACGTTAATGGTGCCCGTAGTGGCGCCGGGCTGAATGGTCACTGTCCCGCTCGTCGCTTGATAATCCAGGCCGGCATGGGCTGTACCATCGCTGGTGGCATAATGTGCCGTCACCGCCGCAGAGGTCGATGCCGAAAGGCTTACCGTGAAGACCGCGTTGCTTGTTCCGGTCGTCGGCTCATTTAGCCCCGTATTTGCGATGGCCAGCGTTGGCAGCGGCGGCGGGCTACTATTAACAGGCTGACCGTTGAGCAGGTAGCCGCTTGGCTGCACCGAGTTGCCAGAGGTGGAGGATGCATTGAAGCCGAATGAAATGGAATTACCCGCGGCGAGCGTGCTGTTCCAGCCAGCGTTGCCGATGACATAATGATTGCCTGTGTGACTGACGACGGTGGCATCCCAAATACTGGAAATACTCGCGGAATAGTCAAAGGCGAGAGTCCAATTTGGGTAATTTACCGTGGATTGGTTCATCACGCTGATGCCGCCCTGAAATCCAGTTCCCCAGTCTTGCGGAACGCTGTAAGTAATGCTGATTCCGCCGGTCGGCACGCATCGGTCCTCCAGAACCTCGAGGCGCGGACTTGGTGGTCGAGGAGAGTGGAAGCTCTTCCTGCCGAGCATCATTTTTAGCAGCCGGGAGACGACAAAAGTACGAGACATGCGCACGACTCCTACAAAGTCTATGGAGAGAGCAAATGGATACTATTTCTGGATAGAATCCATTTGCGGTTACAAAAGCCACAAATTCAGCGACGGGATCAACGCGGAATCAGTCAAAGCTAAAGGGGGTGATGAACGGCCAAATAGAAGATGCTCGACGAGGCTCCTCGCGTCGATTCAAAGAGGAATCGAAGGTTAGGGTCAGAAACAATCCAGAGACGGGATCCACAAACGGCTGACAGTGATTTATGAAAGAATCTTAACATCGGGTCTGGGCGAGTCAAGGAAGCGAAGGCAATCTTTACAAATGCTCACAACCTGTCATTTATGCGGATTTTGACGTCATCCGTGCTTTTCCGTAGTCAAGGTTATTAACTTCGTCATCTCGCACTACTACAAGGGTATACCCTTTCGACCTCGCCGAATCGGTGCGGAGGGCTGTGGATGACCGATGCGGATTTGGTGCGTCAGGTGCGTGCGGGACAAACGGATGCGTTCGCGGAGCTGGCTCGTCGCTGGGCCGGTCGCGTGACGGCCTTGTGTCATGCGCGTACGCGCAACGCGCATTTGGCCGACGATCTAACGCAGGAAGCGTTGCTGCGCCGTATCGCTCTCTGGGGAGCCTTACTGATCCTGAACGTTTCGGCGCCTGGCTCTGTGGCATCGCGCTGCGCATTTGGATCGATTGGACCCGGGCGCGGAAGAACAAGCAGGTACTTTTTAGCACGCTTGGCCCCGACCATGATCCCAGTTATTGGTCAGGTCGAGATGAGCCGAACGAAGCCGAACGCGACGACGATCGTCGCCAATTGATGACCGAAGTCGAGGCGCTGCCGGAAGAGTGCCGCCAGGTCATCATGCTCTACTATTACCAAGACATTACCTACCGTCAAATTGCTAATTTACTCGGCGTGTCCCCGGCCACTGTCAACGCTCGATTGACTCGGGCGCGGGCGCTGCTGCGCGATCGATTAACCGATTGTATGAGGTGAATCATGCTCGACTGCGAAAAGGCCTTGGAATTGATGTCGGCTCAGATCGACCGCGAATTGGGAGCAGACGACGCCGCTCGATTGACGACGCATCTTGCGGATTGTCCGTCGTGCCGGGCCACAAAGGAAGCTTTGATAATGCAGGATGCGCACCTTCGCCAGGCGTTCGAGCCGCGCCAGGAAGCGGCCGCGGCAAATGCGTCGGTCGTAATCGATCGCTTGCCGCAAGAGAAAAAGACCGTCGTGCCTAGTCCGCAGGTGGCCTGGATGCGCGTTGCGGTGGTTCTTGGCATGGCTGCCGCCATTTTGGTTGCGGTTATGATTTGGAGCCGCGCGCCGACGCGGCCCGGAGCGCCGCGTGGTAATGAGCGAGCTGACACGACGCCGCTCGATCCACGTCGCCGGCTCCAGGCGGAATTCCTGACGGCACGGCAGCGACCCGACGAGATAAGGCCAAGAGAACTCGCTGTCGGGGCAGAGGAGGCCACCGGGGCAGGGGAGCGCAGCGCTTTTGCTTCCCGATGGCTCGGTGCTCTTCGTCGATCAGCTAACCAAAGTTCGTGTCGACGGAGAACGACGAATCGATGTGGCGTCCGGAAATGTCTATGTGGAAGTCTCGCCGCGTGAGTTGAAGGCCGAAACCGATCGATTTGTCGTGAAGACTCCAGATCGAACCGTGACGGCCCTGGGTACACGGTTTTCGGTCGAAGCGGGAATCCAGGGTACGGGTGTACTCGTCACTCAAGGTCAGGTTAGTGTCAGCGGCCTCAAGGAACCTATACCGACGGGAGATCAATTGGTCCCGGGTCGGGACGTCCCTGAAATCGCGCCACGAGCAACCTCCGCTCTCGACTGGACGCGCGACCTCATGGTTGCGTCCGAATCGCCGCTTGTTCCCACCAGCAAATATGATGGCGGCGCGCTGATTGCCGTCGATGCCAACGGCCAGGAGGCGAAGCTGAGCTTGAGGAAATATCACATAGATGTTCACATCGAAGATGGGTTCGCCCGAACAACAATCGACCAGACCTACTTCAATCACCATCCCTGGAGGTTGGAGGGGACATTCTTTTTCCCATTGCCTCCAGATGCATCGCTATCGCGCCTGGCTATGTATGTCGATGGCAAGCTAATGGAAGGTGGCATGGCGGAGCGCGAATATGCCCGGCAGGTATATGATCAAATTCTATCGAGTCAACGCGACCCGGCCCTGCTGGAATGGGTCGATGGCAGCACGTTCAAGATGCGCGTTTTCCCACTGGAAGGGCGACAGGAGAAGCGGATCATCTTGAGCTATTCCCAGCGTCTGCCGAGCTTGTACGGGCGGACACAGTATCGCTTTCCCGTTGGCCATAGTCTGCAGACTGTGGACAATTGGTCGTTCGCGGCACGGGTCAAAGACGGAAAGCGATTGGAGATCGCCAGTCCATCGCATCCAGCGCTGAAAAAGGAAACTCAGGATGCGGATCAGGTTCTCTCGGCTTCGGCCAAGAATGTCCGTGTTGATAAGGACGTAGTCCTCAATCTCATCGATACGCCGCTGGCAGGACGGGCCCAAACGCCGGAGTTGCGTTGGTCTCAGACAGACTTTGACAGCGCTCGCTATCTGATGCTGCGCTATCGTCCAGAACTGCCCAAGGCGCCGAAGCGTCAACGGCGTGATTGGGTGTTCCTGTTTGAATCATCGTCCGACCGCAATCCGTTACTGGCGCGGACACAGATTGAGATTATCCGTCACGTACTGACTAGCGTTGAGCATGAGGATCGTTTTGTGATTCTCACGGCCGGCACACGAACGCATCTGTCCGCGAATGAGTTGAAGCCCGCCAAACCGGAAAATATCGGGCCCGCGTTAAAATTCCTCGAAGAGACACATTTGATTGGCACCCTCGATCTGGGCAAGGCGCTGGCTGCGGCGGAGCCACTTTTGAAGGGCGCGACCAATCCGCACCTTGTACATCTTGGATCAGGTTTAACCGGCATGGGCCAGCCCCAGGATACGCTTCTCAAGGCGATTCCGGACGCCACTCGTTACGTAGGCATCGGTGTCGGCAAGCGCTGGGGGCGAGCGTTCATGAAACAATGTGCCGAGGCCACCGGTGGCTATTACACGCAAATCAACCCTGACGAGTCAATTGCCTGGCGAGCCTTCGACTTATTGTCGACACTCAATACGCCGCGCTTGCTCAATGTTACCGTAGATGCTGGTAAGGATGGACCGCGATTTCTGGTGGATAACCCATCTATCGCCCACGGCGAGGAGGTATGCGCTATTACGCGCATCGAATTGATCTCTGGAGATGACAAACCAGTGCTGCCGGTGATGGTGACAATCAAGGGGCAAGTGAATGGCCGACCGTTTGAGCAAACGCTTCCGGTCATCCAGGTCGCTGGCAACGCGGATTATCTACCCCGTACCTGGGCCAAACTGGAGATCGATCGTCTCCTGGCTGATAATGCGAATGCCTACAAACAGCGAATCATTGAGCTGAGCAAGGCGATGTACGTCATGACGCCCTACACGTCGCTGTTGGTCCTTGAAAATGAAGAGATGTATGAAACCTTCAGGGTCGACCGCGGCCGGAAGGATCATTGGGCCCTGTACCCCTGTCCACCGACGATCGAGGTCATTTACGAACCGGATCCGACACAACCTGTCGATGTTCGCAACGCTCCGAAAGGATTGAAGCCGGCGGCGAACACGGTGATGCAGACCATTCAGACGCGAGTGTCCGTGCGGCTATTTCAAGGTGGTAATGATAACGCGCCTCCTGCGGTGCATTTTTCTTTGGAAGGTCTTGCCGACAACAGCCAACAAAATTTCTTTCGCACAGGTCGTGACGTCGATTTGCTTGGGCGGTTGGCATGGAGTGAACGTGCTGGAGTTGACGGCAAACCTGACTCGTTCCATAACTGGAATATGGGTATTCGCCGCGAAATACCTTTGGAGCGCCTGAGTGCTGAGCGGGCATCGCGCTTCGGTCGAATGCGACAACTCGGAGAACTCCACCCAGGCGACCTCGCACCTTTATCCTTGGAATTTCGTGAGGATTTGGGCATAGAAACCGAATTAAGTGCGGTACAAAAAAGAGAATCTTCCTTAGGATATCAGCTTAGCTCACTTGGCGTCGGTCGGGCAGAGCACGCTCGTCTCGCTGGAGGCGTAGAAAGTTTGGATTTCGCCCTATCTGGTTTTATGTTTGACGACGCTCCGAGCAAGAGGCTTATTGGTATCGAGCGTACGCCTGGTATCGTGAAACTTCGGTCCTTGTCGGACCCGCTTGCAGATGGAATTATGGTCGACTTTGCCACGCCACTGAGGTTTGGAAGCAGATCGAGTTCGATGCTGTATTCCCTTCCTCAATTCAATGGGGATAGTCGGTTATTCCAAGATTTGCTGGCTTATGCCCCAGGCATGAATACGTCTTGGGCGGATATTCAAACGATCCTGGAGGATGATGCGGCTCCCGATCTGCGGCAAGCGCCAGGTCACATCGATGATGTTGCCGCTCGTTTGATCGACAAAGCACGAACGGCGAAATGGGAGACGATCACATGGAAATCCACGAACGGTGAGCCGCCTTTGTCTCTTTCATACGACGGCGCCGGCAGCTACGCCTACGAAATGACGCTTGCTGTTGGATTACGCGAGAAAGTTGTATGTGATGGGCGGACGTTGCTTCATGTCTATCCCGACTTGGGAGTGGCGGCCAAGCGCGAAGTCAGTCGCTTTCATCGACAATGGTTGCAGGGTATTTTGCTCTGGACGCTGCCGCCGGCGACGGACCTGGCACGAGGCGTCGATTTAGTTGCCATTGATGAGAGGACCATTGCATTGGTTCCTCATGCGATCAAAAAATGGGAGGAAGACGAGAAGAAGCCTAAGAACTACATCCGCCTCCATCTCGTATTCGCGCCGGACGGCCGCCTCGCGGAGCGGCAACTTGTCGAAATGCCAAAAAGGCACATCCTTGCAAGGGCACAATACGACGGCCAGGGGACGGTTCTGATCGTCGATGAGAACCTCAAGGAGGTCGCTCGCGAAAAGCTCATGATTAAGCCAGCCGAGACGGTCAATCTGCGGCCGGATTTATCGTCCCTCGTGGTCGTTCCTTTGCCATTCCGCACGCGCCCGTATGTCTTTGTCGAACAAAAACTGGATCCACAACAGGAACTGACGCATAACGTGAACTTATCGTATCGTTACCTTAGCATCGATCAGGCGACGCGCTTGTTCGCTGCCCTCGTGGCTTCGGGGCACGGCGCGGAGGCTCTTGAGGTTTATCGCCTCTACTTCGCGCGTCAGGAAGATAACAAAGTTGGCTACTTTACGATGCTGGCTTCGTGTGGTGTCGACCTGTACGATGAGCCGACGTTTAAGCGTGAATGGAAGGCGCAGCCGAATCAGCCGCTGTTGCGCTACTTCGCGCTTCGTGACAACGTTTGGTATCAGCAATTGCGGGGTCGTTTCCCGCTTTACCAGGCGAGTATGGTGACCGACCGTGATGATCTCCTGAGCCGGCTCGCGCGGTTTGAAGATCTTTATCTGCGCTGGCACGGTACGCGGCGGTCATGGTCGAGATGGGGAATCTCGAAAGAAGACGAAAAGCAAACCTGGGATTTCGTCCGTTCGCATCGCCAGTCACCGCTTTCCTGGGCCTTGCTCGGTTACGTCCAGGACAGCGGCGGCCATGGACGCGATCGGCGCTTGGCGCTGGCCGCCGCTTGGAAGCTGCTCGCGGAGGAGAATGCAACCTCACTAGCGAAGTACGAGGAGGCCCGAAACCTGTACCGCGGCGGCAAGCATCAGGAGAGTCGAGAGATCTTTCAAAGATTTTATACCGGAAGTCTTAAGGAAGGAACTTTGCCGCGGATCGATCGAGATTTCCGCGCGGCTCTTCTTGGCGCGGAGAAGGATGAGGACTTGTGGGGCCCGCTGATGCGAAAAACGACGGCGGACTTTGTTGCGTCCAAGCATTTCGATAAGGCTTTGTTGCTCGCCTGGCAATGTCGGCAGCTAAACGACGTACCGCTCGCGGACAATCTCTATGCTTCGGTCATCAAGAGCGTACCGACAGGGGAAGAGCATCTGTTAGTATCTTTAAGCGCCGTCGAATATCTCAGACAGACGAGCCAGATCGCGCAGGCTGGGGACCTTGTCCAGGGCTTGCTCAAAAACGAAAAATACGCAAAAGAGGCGGGTCTATGGCGGCTGGCCGGGCAACTGGCAGGGCAGCGTGGCATGACAATCGATGAAATTTCGTGCCTCGAACGCGCTGAGGATTTGGAATACACGCATCTTCCCGAGGTGATCGCACTGGAGCAGTGGCGCGGGGAACATCGCAAGCTTCTGGGGCATTATTTGACGCTCGCCCAGCGAGCCAAGGAACTGAAGACCGCGCCGCCCGAAGATCTCCTGGTCCGCACGGTTCGAGTCGCCGACCGTTGGCGTGCTCATGATCCGGACGAGGGACCGGCTGCCGAGGCCGCGGCCGCTGTCTTTCGCGCCGTCGGCGCGGATCAGCTGGCATGGGACTACGGCACGACCGGGCTTACAGTCACGGCGGGGGATGCGAGTCCTTTCACGCGTATCGGACAAGGGTTCACGCAAGAAGGACTGTATGAACTCGCCGAGGATGCTTACGGCGTTGCCAGCTCGGCAGAACCCGAGAATCCGGAAGTCCTATGGGGCCGAGCACAGAACCTCCGCCAGGCGGGAAAGAGCGAGCAGGCGAAGGCATTGTTCCGACGCATTGCTGAAAGTAAGTGGCGCGAGCCCTATCGCGGCATCAATGAGCGAGCGCGCTGGCTGTTGGACGAGATGACCACGCCGTCAGTCCGCTAACGCTTGGCAGAGAACGCACTAAATGGATTGCATTGCGCGCGACACACACAGAACTCCCGCTGTGTGCCATGCTTTGGAGCACCAAAGCATGGCACATATGCACCGCCTTTTACATTCTTTCAATACGCACTAAATGGATTGCATTGCGCACGACACACACACAGAACTCCCACGCACTTCGCGGGCGGTGATTGTTGTCGGTGGAATCTCTAGCGGCGCTGTCGGCGTCCGGGTTTATACTATTTACAGAGGAGCCCGTCTGTTCATTCCTTTGGCACAGGTCGACTGATCTCGGGGAAACGCCGCCATGAAACGCTTCACCGTCGCCGTCTTAGGTCTTTTAGGCGTCTTCGGCTTGTTCGAGTTATCGCAGGCCGCGGATCCGCCAAGCCTCAAGCCTTCGAACCTGGCTTTCAACACCCGGGACGATGAAGACGAGCCGCATGTCGCCAGCAATGGTTTGACGATCTATTTCACCACCAAGCTCAAGGACAAGGATCCGGCGGCCGACAAAACGAAGAACACCGACAAATTCGGTCTCAAATACGCTACAAGGGCTACGACGAAAAATGCTTGGAGTTCGTCCGTGACGTTCACGGACTACTTCGGAGGCGAGAGCGACGTCCGAGGCGTGTTTGTATCGCCGGAAGGTGTGTTGCCGCAGGTTATTTACTTTGGCACCCACACGCCCGATCCGGATTCGGACATGGGTAAGGGCAATTGGGATATTTCCTATGGCGTCCGCGATCGGGTGGGCCGCGGCTTCGGTCCGACGCGGCCGTTGGTCACGGTCGATTCCCCGCTCGATGAGCTGCATCCTTGGCTGATGCCGCAGGCGAAAGAGATCTATTTCAGCCGCAAAACGTCCGACGGCTGGCGCGTATTTATGGCCACGCGGACCAACCCAAAAGACACTAAGGCAATTCCTTCTTTTGGCGAGCCGGCATTGATCAAGGAGCTTCCCGCTGATTTTTATCACGCCACACTCACGCCGGACGGAAACACGATGTATCTGCAAGGTCCTTTGGAGGAAAACCGCTTGGGATTGTTCCAGTCCATGAAGGGCAAGGACGGCTGGAGCAAGCCCGCACCCCTCGACGGTCTCAATCATCCGGGCGGCAAAACGGGCGACCGGTCGCCGAATTTAAGCAGGGACGGAGCGCTACTTTATTTTGCTTCGGATCGACCCGAAGGGAAGGGGGGCCTGGATATCTGGGTCATCCCGACCAAGGATCTGGTGAAGAAGAAGTGACGATTACACTCATCACTTCTTTTCGAACTGCAACGACTCTTGCACTTCCTTGACAGTCTCGGGATCGGCGCGCGTTGCGTCGGCGAGGAATTTTTTCACGGCATCGTCTAGTTTGGTGCAAAGCGGCATAGCGCAGGATGGAACGCTGCATGAGCGGCGCGTCGTAACCCTTTTTGCCATAAACGAGAAGAATATCTTTGGTCAAATCCCAGATCTGATAACGCCGCAAATCCTCGATGGCGACGTCGGCCAACTCGCCCTGGGCGATCATGGCACCGTAGCTCTTGAGCAGCATCGGCCGGGACTCTTTCGGCTGTGCGCCCTGATAATAACGCAGCGTTCGCACCAACGCCAAACGAATCGGCAGGGGCCGCTTGCTGTCAGACAACGTCGCTTGCGCTAGTTCCCATCCCTCAGCCGGCTTCAAGTGGATGTAGCCACCGAGGAGGCCATCGTAGGCGTTCACAATTCGATCGCTGTTCTCTTTGAGCATTCCCTTTAGTAGCTCAGCGTCGGCGGCGGTGCCGCACGCGCCCAAGAGGACGGCATAGAGGCTCAGGCGTTCAGGTGGTGTTTGTGCGTCCTTCAGCCAGCGTCGCAGCTTGTCGGCGGAGAGCTTGGCGGCAGCGTGATTGATGTCCTGATCGCTGGCTTTGGCGAATTCCAAAAACGCGTCGGCCGCTACTTCTTTGTCCGAATTTTCCAAATAGTCAAAATAGAAGATGAGATTGGCAACGCGGTCGCGCGCGTCCAGCGCCAGTGCTTTGCGAACGTATTCGTAGGAGGAAGCAGTCTGCAAGGGGACGCCGCGATACACATCAATTTTGCCGTCTTCGACGTCGCAAAAGACCAGAAAGCGCGGCGGATTCTTTGGGTCGCTTACCGGGAGATAGCGCGGCAGCTCAATGATTCTGCGCTCGCCGAGGGCCTTGTCCTTCTTGAGTATCTCGCCGATTTGCAGTTCGGTTGCTCCCGTGCCATCCGCATTGAGACGCGGCTTTTGCAGCGTGCCATAAAGCACAAGACGAGCCTGGGTCTGCCCTGATTCTTCCCGCAACGTTGGAGTTCGACTAAAGCTACCAGCACAGAGGCTGCAGGGCAGGGCAGGGGGGGTAATACTCAGTAGGAGGATTGAGGGCAGAAGAAAAACAGAGATGCGACGGAGCATAGAAATCTGTCTCCTACAGGGACGTCCAATGTCCACAATGCGGCGATAGATCGGTGTGTTGCTAGTGTTGTGAGTCAGAAACTCGTTTATGAGCATTGCAAGTCGTGGCCGGGGTCGGTACTCCGACCCCGGTTCTCTGGAACTGCAAGGGGCCACACCGGGGTCGGAGTACCGATCCCGGCCACGGCCAACAATCCGGCGATAGATCGGCAATCGCCGGCATGCGGCCTGGCGACGCGCTCACTTATCCTTCGGCTGCTCGAGCTGAAGAAGCTCCTCGGCGTCCGACACGGCTTGCGCGTCTTTCTTGCGCTGCTCGTCGACGTACTTCTTGGCCGCTGCGTTTACGCCTACGCCGCTGAGAGCGAAGCGCAGGAGCACGCGCCGGACTATCGGCGTCTCGTAAGCTTTCGTGTCGCGGATCGCGAGCACTTTTTCTGTCAGGTCGAATGCCTTCCACTTGCGCAGGTCTTCGATCGCCAAATCGGAGATGTCGCCTTGCGCTATTAAAAGCGTTACGGCGTCCGTCAACTCTTTTTTGTTGATGACATCGGGCCGATACTCCCAAAAGAACCGAGCGACGCGCAATGCCGCATAGCGCAACAGAAATTCCTTCTTATCATCGTTCAGGATGGCCTTCGTGTATTCCCAGCCTTTTTTGGGCTCAAGGAGAATGAAGCCCGCCAAGACACCATCGACTCCACTGGCATTGCGACGTTCGGGATCTTCGAGAATCTCCTTCAGCAATGTCACATATTTGTCTTTGTCTTTCGAGCCACAATGGCCCAGCAAGGAAGCGTAAGTGCCGAAACGATAGCTCGGCGTCTTAGGATCCTTGAGCCACTTGGCGAGCTTCTCGGCGGGCAGGCCGGCGGCCATGTCCTTGTAGTCTTTATAGTCGGCGTTGCCAAATTCCTTGAAGGCGTCGTTCGAGATTTCGGTTTCCGAATTGTCAAGGTAATCAAAGAAAAATTTCAGCCGTTTCTCAGCTTTCTCATCCTTGACCGCTACGGCACCCTTCAGATAGGCCGCCATATCACTCTCGCCCTTAACCGCCATGCCGCTGTAAGGATCGACTTTGCCTTTGAAGATGTCGCAAAAGACAAGATATTTCCAATCGCCTTTGTCCGAAGGAACGTAGCGCGGCAAGGTAATGACTTTGCTTTCGCCGAGCACTTCATTATTTTTGATAATCGCGTCGATCACGAGTTCGGTCGTTCCCTCGGAACCATCGCCCTCTTTGGAGGTGTCTTTGGCATTTTTCAGAGTGCCATAAAGCACCATGCTCGCCTGCGTGACTTGATTGGTCAGAGTCTGCCCCTGCGCCGCAGAAGGGGCAGGCATGCGCCGGACCGGCAAAAAATGTGCTGACCAAAACGACCATAATGGCGAACGAAGCGAACGGGCGTCTAAGCAGACCGATCATCGGCGTTGCTCCTTGTGCAAGCGAGGCGATTGCTGTCCGGCGAGATACTAACCCGAATGCTAATTATACGCGCGTTTGTGCGGTTAGCTTGTCAATTATGGCCAATCCGCCCCGCCAGATTTAGTTGACATACGGGTCGGGTATCTTGTCGAGTTCCTTGATGAGTTCGCCAAGCGATTCGGGTCCGGTGACCTCGGTCGGCGTGACGATCAAGGCTGTCTGGTATTGATCCGCGTCTTTTTTCTTGACGAAATGGATGCGCCCAGTAACCGCGACCCACTTGCCGCGATATTCTGATGGCCTCAGTTCGCGCATATTTTGCCTTGCTTTCTTCGAGCTTCGAATAGTCGATCTTCATGACGATTTTCAAAGGAATCGCATCGGCCGCACAGCAGTTGATCTTGTAGCGAATCAGCGTAAAAAAGGCGGCGTCGCTGCCATTGTACTGGCCGGTGAGAGTGACTGTCTTTCCTTCCAAATTACTTCGATCGGTGTACGAATCGGAAGCGCGCTCGAGCTGGGACCAAGTGAGATTCGTAATCCGTTCGGATGACCCACTGGCTGAGCCGATTTCCGTCAGCGAACTCATTTCGACCCCTTGGCCCTGGCTGAAAACATCATTCGGCATGCCCAGTCCAAACAACGCTACTGGCAAAAACAACAGCACGAACTGCCAAGGCGCCCAGGTGTGGTCATGGTCGTCGTGGTCGTGGCCATGATGGTCGTGGTGGTGATGTTCTTTCACGCTCGTCGATGTGGTCGGTGCCAAGGCGGCCGTTCCGACGCTTAAACCTGTCTCGGTCTTTGTCTCCGCCGCGTCTTTATGCGAGTGTTCATGTCCGTGATCGTGCGAGCAACCGGCGTGATGAACGTGATCATGATGGGAATGATCGTGGTCATGATGATCGCCGTCACCTTCCGCGGGATGCGAATGCGGCTCCTCGACTGAAGTCCACACAGCGATCGCGCGGATTACGACCAAGAGTAGGAGCCCAACGCCGCCGGCGACTGTGACGGGTTGCAGCCAGGTCGCCAGAATCCATTTGAGGCGATCAAAATACCAGAGCGACAGCGTCACGGCGGCCAGGGCCCCGGCCGCTGCGATGTTGAATAATTGCTGCGTGTAATACGACGTACCATCGCCATGATGATGATGGTCGTGTGCATGCGAATGGTTGTGAGCCATGGCAGGCTCCTTTTCATTATGAGGTTAGATGCCTGCGGTCGGTGTCGGTGACTGCAGATATTCCCACAAATAATGGATGATGGCGGAATAGAGGAATATCTGGAGGACAATGGCAAAAATGATGGTCCAGATCAAGCGTGGCCGAAAGACACGCATGTACATCAGGATCAATTTGAAATCGAGCATCGGGCCGAGAACCATGAACGCCAATTTGGCGGCCGGCCGCATGGTCGAAAAGCTGGCGGCGATAAACGCGTCGGCCTCGCTGCAGAGCGTGACGGCGATTGCGTAAACCATCATGATGGCGATCACGAGCAGCGGTTGGGCGGTCGACAGCTGAGTAATCGTTTCGACGCTGATGAGTACCTTCGCCGTGGCGGCTAATAGAGCGCCTATGATCAGAAACGCCGTGATCTCGATGAAGTCGTGAAGAGCTGTTTCCGAAATTCGCGAGAGACGTTTGCTGAATGGATCGCGTGCAGCCGTTGCCTCCTCATCGTCGACAATTGGTAGATTGCCAGGCCGAAGGGAAGGCTTCAATAGGTCATCGCCATATTTCTGATGCAGCCGTTCGACGATGAGAGCGGTCACGACAGCCACCAGGTAACCCATGCCAATGCGCAGGCTGGTGATGAGCCATGCGTCCATCTGCATGTTGCCGTGGGAGGCGTTGCCGCGAAAAGCGGCAAGGGTGCTAAGGATGACGACGGGATTGATGATCGGCCCAGCGAGCAAATACGATATGCAGCAGCTGAGCGGCAAGCCCTTGCGCAGCAACCGCCGCATGATCGGGATGATGCCGCAATCGCACATGGGAAAGATGAGGCCGAGCATGCCGCCGATGAAGATCGACAGGCCACGGCGACGCGGCATCACGCGGGCGACGAGACTTTGCGGCAGATACTCTTGAAGGATGCCCGCGATCCAGACGCCCAAGACGATGAACGGGAGAGCTTCGTAAAAGATTGCGGTGAAGGTAAGGATAAAATCCTTGGCCATGTCGTTGTATTTGCTATTCACGGCGCTCGCTGGGTTGGAGGGACCGGCAGGGTAGGATTCCCCATTTCAGTACGCGAGGACGTACACCTTGGTTCAGTTTTCAGCGGGTGCAATCATCGCAGGTTTGCGCAACGATTATTGTCGGCTGCTAAGGCACGGATTGCAAGGGGGACTCGGACACCAACGAAGCGTTGCTACCGGCGGATCTGCGTTTCTCGCGCACTCGTCGCAACCAGGCGACCGGTAAGGAAAGAGCGAACAGCGTGACGCTGAAAAGAACGATCGTTCCCGCCAGGCCCAGATCGAGGTCGAATCGTGCGTAGACCTCCCAACTCGTAAATAGTCCACCAAGGACGGCAAGGAAGCAAAAAACTAACGTGTTCCAGAACAGCTGACGTTGATTGCCGCTGACATTGAACGCCGTCGCGGCTGGAACGATGAGTAAAGCATTGATGAGCATGACGCCGACGCAGCGGAGGCAAAGATTGACGATAACGGCGAGTAGAACGATGAAAACATATTGGACGAGTTGAACCGGCATCCGTCTTGACTTAGCCAGACTACTATTGAAACTGCCGAGCAACAATGGGTTATAAATCCATGCGAGGACGCCGAGGGTCAGCAAGACCAGCCAGAAAAGGTTGAGCAGGTCGGCCGACGAGAGCGCCAGCGGGTTGCCGAAGAGGAACTCTTCGAGCTTGAAGAGCGCCCGGCTATTGAGCAGCTTTTGCAGCATGGCAGCCAAGCCGATTGAGCCGGCGAAAAAGACACCGATGACCGTGTCGCTGGCCAAGCCGGTCTTATTGCGGACATAAGCGATCCCGCAACCGACTAAACCGCCGAAGCCAACCATAACGGGGGTAACCCAGCGCCAAAAGGCGGCGCTTGATTGATCCGGCGGAGCAGGGGGGCCGAAGACCCCGTACAAAAGAAAGCCCAAACTCACGCCGGCAAAGGCACAATGGGCCAGCGCATCGCTGAAGAACGCCATTCGACCGCCGACGACGAGCGATCCCATCGAGCCAAGGCAGATGCTTACGAGAACCAGTGCGACCAGAGCGCGCAGATTGAAAGTCTCATGAAAAAAACTGCCTTCGGGGAACCAGCGGCTGAAGTCGACTAATACAGACTCCAGCCACGCCGGATCGAGGAGCCCGTACAAATTTGAACGACCGAGGGAAGCCATCAAGGGAGCCATCACTGAGGGAACGGTGCAGTCGTAAATGTCTTAACAATGTTATACGAAACGGAGCTTGTCAATGAGTACGTTCGCTTTTCGGCCCCAAGCGCGGGGTTCGAAGTCGAAAAACCCCGCACTTGCGCTTGGGGCTGGTAAACAATAATCATAAATGAAAAAGCGGTCCCGTGGCCGGGGTCGGTACTCCGACCCCGGTGAAGCCTTGGGGGATTCCCCGAACCGGGGTCGGAGTACCGACCCCGGCCACAGCTTGCGATTTAATGGACGAGCGTCCGATTCAGGACCCTAGGAAACCATCGATCCAAGAATTCGGTACATGAGTCCGAGCGATTCGTGCGCTTGGTCTTCCGTCAATACTAATGGTGGTGCGACTCGAATGACCTTCCGCGCGAGTGGGCCGAGAAAATGAATGCCTTCGTCTTTTTGGCCGCGGTAGCAGGCCAAGACGATTGCGTTCGCCCAATCGGCCGCGGAGATGCCTACACAATCGCGAGTTTCCAATCCCCAGACCATTCCCCCTTTTTCGCCGCGCACATGGGCGATAAAGGGGAAATCGCGCAAGCGGTTGAGCCCCTCTTCGACGACCGCGGATGAGCGGCGGCTTTGGCTCAACACGTCATTTGCGGCGAATTCGTCCAGGGTGGCGAGGACGGCCGCGCAGCAGAGCGGGTTGGCGCTCCAAGTGTCGGAGCCTTCGCCGTAATCCATGTTGGAGAAAATATCCGCGCGTCCGACCACCGCCGCGACTGGCACACCGTTGCCCAAACTTTTTCCAAGGACGACCAGATCAGGCTCGAGCCCATAGGTTTCAAAGGCAAATAGATTTCCTGTGCGGCCGAAATTGGCTTGAACTTCGTCCAAAATAAACACGAGGTCATGTTCGCGGCAGAAAGCTTGCAACATTTGTAAATAAATCGGATGCGGATGATAGGAGCCCGCGCCGCCGAGGTAAGGCTCGGTTATTAGCGTGCCCAATCGAATCCCGAACTGTTGAAAGAGCGCGTCGAGCTCGCGTCGGTATGGGACGGGATCGAACGGTTTATCCCGATTATGGAGATCGCAATTATCCTGCATCGGAAACGAAATAAACCGGACGCGCGGGTCGCGCTCGTGGTCTTGCTCACAGCCCGTGACGGCTCCCGCTAGGCCTTTTTTGCCATGAAATCCGTGCCGTGTTGCGATGATCATATCGCGCGCCGGATCTTTGGAGATCGCAGCCCACAATGCCTTTTGAATCGCTTCGGAGCCTGACGCTGCCCAAAGGACTTGCTCCAGGCGTCGCCCACCAGGGCGGCTCTTCAACGTTTCGACGAGCCGGCGTGACGACTCGATCTCCAATGGCGTGGTGGCATTGTAGGTCGTCATTGGCAGAGCGTTGAAAAAACCGGCTGCCTCAGCATCCACGTCCAATCCCCAACCCATCGATTGCGTGAAGCGCTTCATCCAGGAGCGCGGATTGTGGCCAAGATTTGAGACAAGGACGCCCGAGGTAAAGTCGATCAATCGGCGTCCCTCCGGCGTCCAATGATAGACACCTGAGCTGCGCGAGGACTGCCTGGGTTGGCGTAAATGTTCGCAAGGTGCGCGGCTCAACGCAAGCAAGTTCGTCGCGCACGCCGTTGGATTTTTGTTCAGACGGATGGTGCAGGGAGGAAGCCATCGCAAATTCCCTTACCTATACAAGAGTCAAAAGATCCTATACGTCCGGTGAATACAAGATTTCGCACTCACTACTTCCAGGCCGCGCCAAGATTAAGCCGCCGTTATTGCCATTGATTGTCACCACAGCCCCAGGCCGGCCCGCCGCGTGATGACCAAGGATCGCCTCCAGCGCCTGCACCGTCGCAACGGTCCGCCGGTCCGCGGAAAGGTCATTGTAAGCGAGTGCACGCATACGTCCCAGGCGGTCAATTCTCTCCTCGCGTGGTCCGCCATATTCTACATAGGCAACTTCTTCTAGAAAGCGATGCAACACTTCAATTCCATAACCGCGTTGACTTCGCTCATTCCAAGGTTCGAGGAATGAACCATTATAATGATAATTTGGTGTATATTTTATTGGATTCGGCGACTGATTTTCCACTGTCAGTTCAACGCCGCGTTTGCGTTGGTGCCCATTCCAAATTCCATTGTCAAAACGAAATTGCACTTCTTGTTCGACATAGCCGGGGAAGTTATCCGGGGTCACCCAACTCGTATGGATGTCGAACGCGGCCTCCCTGCCGTCTGGGTAGGTATAAATCATTTGCAATTGTACGGAATCCCAGGTGGGCCCATCCGCCGGGCCAGCCAGGCCGCGTTGACCGGTACCCGAGATGCGCGCCAGTTTCCAGGGCAGGGGGGCGCCGGCACCAAAGGTGAAATCGATCAGCTTGATGTAGTGGACGGCCACATAGGTGCCTGGATTGCGCCCGGTGATCCATTCCGCGAACTGATTGGTACTGATCGATTTCGGTTCCAAGAGTGAACAGTAGCCGTTGTTGACGTGCCGCAACACCTCGTCGACGACGAGTGTTCGCAGCTTCTTGTGATCGGGGTCGGCCAACTTGTGGTAGACCACTTTGGCGAGGACGCCATTTTCGATTGCCAACCTTTGTAGCTCGTCTAACTCCGCTAAGCGCAGCACGGAAGGCTTTTCAATGAGGACGTGCTTGCCTGCCATCAGCGCCAGCCGTGCCGCGTCAAAATGACGATCATCGGGCGTCGCTATGCAGACCACGTCCACTGGGTGTCGGAGAAGCTCAGTAACCGCCTCGGCTCCGACGCAGCTGGCGAAAGGAGGCATATGTTGCCCGGACATCGCGCGATAGCGCTCGGCTCGCGCCCCGAGCGTGACGCCACCGCCGTCAGCACAACTTCGACGAGCCCGAAATCCCGGCGCGTGAGGCCGGTCTGCCGCAACTGTTCAAACAGTGGCCGGTAGGTCTCGTCAAAAATCATCCCCATGCCGACCATGCCGACATGTAGCCGATGCGGCTCGACGATGGTCATCTGGACCATAAAGCAACTCTCATTGGCGGGCGCTTGTAGGTGGTATACGCACCGAGCGCGACGAAAGTAGTCGAAGTGCGGATTTCGCGGAAACGGGAGACAATATGCCTGGCCTGACGGCGATCATGGTGCTGCGCTGGATGCTGAAAACACCGGGTTTCGACAAGGCATCAATTAAACATAAGATACATTATCGGACGTTGGCGGATCTGAGCGGGCATAGCGAACAATTACCCTCGAAATAGGCCATCGTACGCCAACGTCCGATAATGTCCGTTATGTTTAATTATGGCATAATCGCAACTGCTTTGGCAGAAATGAGTTGTGCCTCCCCTCGCATTACCGGCATTGGCCGATCACTGTGGGGCATTCTCTGCGATCGGCGCCGATTTGGCTGTAGTAAGGAACAGGCCCATGTTACGGAATTTCTGATATCGGGCTTCGAGCAGACTTTCAAGCGGCATCGATTTCAACTCGCGAAGGTAGCGGAGCAAGTAGGATTTGAGAGTGGTGCCCATCTCGCGGTGATCACGGTGCGCAGCTCCAAGCGGTTCAGGGATGATGTCGTCGATAATGTTGAATTTGGCGAGATCCTTGGCCGTCAGCCGTAGCGCTTCGGCCGCCATCGGCTTGGTCGTCTCGTTGGCTTCCTTCCACAGAATTCCTGCGCACCCCTCGGGACTGATGACCGAGTACCAGGCGAATTCAAGCATGCTCACTCGGTCGCCGACCCCCAGGCCCAAGGCACCGCCGGATCCCCCTTCCCCGATGACGACGCAAACGATCGGCGTCGGCAGGCGGGACATCTCGAGAATGTTCATGGCGATTAGCTGGGATTGGCCACGCTCCTCAGCGCCGATGCCAGGGAAGGCACCAGGAGTGTCGATAAGACAGATGACGGGAATATGAAACTTGGCGGCCAGGCGCATGTTCTTGAGCGCCTTGCGATACCCCTCCGGGATGCGCGCAGCCATAGAAACATTCCTTACGCTCAGCCTGCGTTCTGCCCTTATGGTGCCCGACGAGCAGAACCCGGTAATCCCCAATTCTGGCAAATCCGGTTCGCACGGCGCGGTCGTCGCCGACAGCTCGATCGCCGTGCATTTCGACGAAATCTTGAAATACCAGATCGACATAGTCCAAAAATTGAGGCCGTTCTTTGTGGCGGGCAACCTGGACCGTTTGCCAATTGTTGAGGTTGCTGTAGATGCGCCGCTTTAGATTGACGAGTTCGCGGCGAATCCGGCGTACCTCCTCCACCGCTTGAGTGGCCACGCCTGGCCCTGTCTCCAAGCGCACCAGCAGCTCTTCCATTTCATAAATTTCAGTTTCAAACGGCAATCGTTGCCCCGCCATTCCGATCTCCGAAATATGTGACGCCGAGCCTGCTCGACCCAGGCCATCCAGACTACTGCCCAACTTCTACAATAACTACCCTTTGAAGATTCGCAAAGTCCTCATCTTGATTAGCACTTCATGAAAATCGCGCGGTCGGTTTTCTTTCTTCTTCGACAGCATATGTAGTATGAAATCTCCGAAATCTTTCGTTATATCGGGATTGAATTGCACGGGAGACAGGGGCTGCTCGGAAATGTGCTTACGCAGCAATTCTTCATTGGATGCGGCGCGAAATGGCTGCCGCCATGTCGCCATTTCAAAGGCGCTGGCGGCAAAACTATAAATGTCAGCTCGGCAATCGAGAATCTCCCCACGGATTTGCTCGGGAGACATATAGCTTCGCGTTCCCTGAGCTTTCGTTTTCCGATATGTCCATTTGGCGAAGAGTCCCTTGGGCGGGCGTTGCGCTAGCGCGAAATCAATCAGCCGAGCGTCACCGGTGCTGTTCACTAATAAATTGTCTGGCTTCACGTCGCGATGGACCCAGCCTTTGGCATTCATAAACGCCAAAGCCGTCGCCCATTGTCTTAGAATGTCTTGTCCCTTTTCTCGAATAAAATCTTTTTCCTTGCGCGTTATGCGGACCCGCAGCGCACCCGCAGGAAAGTACTCCATCACGAAATAAGGAATGTTTTGGCTCTTGCCGACGCTCACGATGCGAATGATATTTTGGTGTGCCAGTTCTTTGCCGACCTCCGCTTCGTGCGTAAGGAAGTGGCGCGAAACTGGATCGTCAATTTTTTCATGGAGCAAGAGCTTCATGGCAAAGTGGCGGCCGCTGTTGGCCTCGACGACCTCCCAGACCTGGCTCATCTGACCCGTGGCCATTGGCTTGATCAGGCGATACCCGCCGATCACCTCTTCTGCCATAAGTCCTTCTCTCTACAGAAAACGCCCGCTACGGTTAAATCCCAGTTGTAATCAAAAACTCTTCGTTTGCTAAACAACGAATCAATCCCAACTTCGATTAAGAGTGGCCCCGCGCTACCAATATTTCTCAAAATGAAGGTTCCCTTTGATCTTATGAGCCGGTTGATCGACTTTGAAGCCTCGCCCTTCCAGCAGCTCGATCACTCCGGGCGGTTCGGGGTAAATCAGCCGGCCTGTTTCAAAGTCCTTTTCGGGCGCACCGATCATTTTTGGATTGCCGCATAAAAACACGTGAGTCGATGCCGGGTTCAACGCTTGTCCTAATCGTTGCTCCAACTCACCACTACTAATAAGGTCTTGTATATAAACCTTTTGCCCAGCCGTTTCGGGCTCGCGCGTCGCCAGGGATACGTACGTGTAATTGGAATGCCGCCGCATTAGTTCGTCTTGGATAGATTTGTAGCCCAGGTCCTTTTTATGACGCACACAGCATGCCGAAAGAATTCGCCCGCGATGGCCGCGCCTTAGCAGCTCTAGCAACATGTAGTTATGCGGTGCTTCGCCCGTGCCTGTCGCCAGGAAGATTACGGTGTCGTCGGGCCGGACCGGATCAAGCGTGTAGACGCCCGTGATTTTCTCGCCGAGGATTAGCCGGTCGCCTTCGCGCAGCATGAACAACCGCGGTGTCAGCGCCGGTGCTTGAGCTTTGGTGCTTTCGCGGACCAACACGATATAGAACTCAAGCCAATCCGTTTTCGTCACATCCTCGAGATTCCCCGAATCGTCAAGGACTGAGCAACTGATCGAATACGAGCGCCGCGCCAGCTTTTTCTCGTCTCCTGGCGCCAAAGTTTCTTCTTGAGTGCCTGGAAAACGAGGCTCCCAAAAGCCAAGGCCGAGGATGCAGTATTGTCCCGCTTTATGGGGCGGCCGCGGAAAATCGGGCCGCACGCGCATTATCAGTAAGTCGCTGTGGATCTTCCGCAGGCGAACAACCTGGGCATTGTATTTCTGCGCCCGCAGCTCTGCGATCTCGTGAGGAGTCATTCTCGCCTCAGGCCGACCCGCTTAGGAATCCCGGTTTTTCACACGAACAATCGTCGCCCACGCGGCTCCCAGCGTGGCGCGGACCGATCTGAAAATGATTATAGTTGTTGACGTGTCAATCGCCCGCTCTTGCTGGACAAGATCGAAAGTAATGGTGTGGAAAGCCGCGCGGCAAGGGGGCGCATCGGCCCCCCTGCCCTGCCCTCATACGGGATACGTCCACATCAAGAGAGCTTCTTGACCGAATCTTTGAACACCTGGACGCAGTCCTTGACGTCCTGCAAGTTGTCAGCCGGGTTGTGTTCGTATTCGATGCTGATTAGATTCTTGAACTTCACTTCACGGAGAGCTTTGAGTACCGCCACGACATCGAGAACGCCCGTGCCGACGACGACGTCGCGCTTCTTCACGTTGTCATGGTCCTTGAGGTGAATGCCAAAGTTGCGCGGACCCATGACCAGGATTTCCTTTGCCGGGTCGAGGATCACGCCGAGCTGAGCCATACGAATAAGATGGCCGGTGTCGAGGCATGAGCCGATCAGAGGATTATGGTCCTTCACCGCCTTCATGATCGTCTCGGCGGAAGACCAACGATGGGCCTTGGTACCGCCCGACGGTCCATGCGGATGGATGGCGATTGCAATTTTATACTTTTCGCACATCTTATCGAGGCTATCGAAGCTATCTGGATCCGGATCCGCGCTGAGCGAAGTGATGCCCATGGACGCGGCGAAAGCGAAGATTTTTTCGTTGGCCGCATCGTTCTTATTGAAGCCGACGACTCCCCACGCTTTCGGCGTGATTCCATATTCCTTGCACAGTTTCAGCATTGCCTGAATCTGTTCGGGCGTACTCTCAGGCTTCACCTGCCCCATCTGACCAGGATAGAACTCGACAAATTTCAACCCGACTTCCTTGGTCCGCTTGAGCGCCTGCTCGACATTGAAATTACGGAAGGTATAGGTCTGCATGCCGAGATTGAAGCCGCCAAACTCATCCTTCGCATCCTCGGCCGCGAACAGGCCTGGCGCGATGGCGAGGCCCGCTGTTGCGGCGCCGACTTGAAGAAAACCGCGGCGGTTGAGAGTCTCAGTCATTGTGTCCTGCTCCTGGTGAGAGAGTGCCCGAGCGAGATGTCGGGAATAACGCGCCATGATTGCTCTGTCAAGCGCCGGCTGCCGCCAAACAAAACTCGGAGCCGCCGATTTAGAGTCATGGCAAAGATATGCTATGAAATGCGAGCGGAGAGCAATCGCCCTCCGCTCGCATTCTGCGCTTTAGTGGAAGTGATTTACTTCTTAACAACAAAGAGCTTATCGATCTCCTTTTCGTCAAGCTTTTCCTTGCCCTCACTTGTGTCAATCACCAACGCCGTGCCGCTGGGAGCGATCCAGACAAGGTAATTACCGAGCTTCAGCACTTCGCGCAGTTTTGGCTCCTTATCGAGCAACTGGAAATAGGCATCGCTTTGGGCCTTGACCGTGAGGGTCGGCGTTTTGGCATCGAAGCCTTCATCGATCCAGACGCCGCCGATTTCCAGGCAATTGCGGCCATTGACGATCTTGGACGCCGTTTGCTCCAGCCGTGATTGCGAGCGCAAAGTGGCGTTCGTCACGGAGAGATCGACGCCGAGTTTGCCCGCTTGGATGCTGTCCAAGTCTTTTCGTCCCAGGTACTCGCGGGCGCGGTCGAAATTTTGTTTCTTTTCCTGCGCTCCTTTGCGCGAAGCGGCTCCGGCCGCGTCGAGCTTATCCTCCCCCTTGGCGTCCTTGAGGGCCTCGTCCTGCACGAGGCCGCGGTTCTTCGTCAAATCGCCGGGGTTCGCCTGGACCATACGCGCGTAGGATTCAACCGACTGCGGCTTAGCTGTGCCGTTCTGAAGGAACGCAGGCGCCGCCCAACTACTCATCGGCGCGAGGCCACCGCCGCCCATTCCTCCCCTTCTCAGTATTGGATTCTGAACTACGGGAACAACGCCGTCCGGCACGATCAAATAGCTCGTATAAGGTGTGGTAATTCCATATTTCTTGGCCAGGGAGGTTACCTCATCCACTAGCTCTCTCTTCTCGCCGTTGGCCCGAATCTGGTCGAGAAGGAACCCGACCTTGCGCCGCGCCCAAAGCTGTTCAACAAAATCATGGCCATCCTCCGTTCGCTCCGGGAATTTGACCTCGTAGTCAAACGTCTTCGTTTCGGCGCCTACCTGCCCTGTCAACCGCACGACCGTCGGGCCATAGCCATTGAAGCGACCCATCAACACTAACTGACTGCCTTGGAACAGGTCGGGCAACTGCACGGGGTATATTTCACTGAACCGTACATCGTTGGTCGTCGTCAGCTTGAGATTGGCTAACACCGGATGGCTAATCTTCGTGTAGAGAGCGCTGGTTTTCGCCTCGATATCCTCCTTGGGCCGAACATAGGTGCTGATCGCCCGTGTCTGTTCGGAGAGTTGATCGAGGAACGACGCATTCACATCGTCGCCGACGCCAAAGCTGAAGATGCGGGTCGACGCTGTATTCTTGGCCAAGGTGTTTTTGAGAATCTTGTCGCAATTCGTCTCGCCGATAGTCGGTTGGCCATCCGTGAAGAAGACAACCGTAAACGTCCTCCCCTCGTCCTTGCCGCGAAAATCGAGAGCCTTCGCCAACGCGTCGTTGATCGCCGTCCCTCCCGTGGCTTCGAGGTCATCAACCCACTTCAAGCCCGCTCGGATCTGGTCTTCCCCCGCGGGAACGAGTTGATCGCGCCACGAGTTCACCTCGCTAGCGAAGTTGATGAGCGCAAAGCGGTCGCGCCCGAAAGATTTCGCAGACAATACTTGAGCGCCTTCCGCGCCTGCTCGATCTTGCCATTGTCGCGCATGCTTCCCGAAGTATCGAGGACCATCACGACGTCGCGCGGCACCTGAAAATCCTTGGACATTTCCACTTTCGGCGAGATCAGAAGCGTGAAATACCCCTTCTCTGCCGCGATAGGCCGATGGGTTAACATCGTCAATCCGACTGCATCCTTACCCGTGCCATAAAACATCTGAAAATCGCGGTCGAGCAGCCCCTGCTGCTTATCGAAGCTAACATTCACTTCCTTATCATTGACCCGTCGAACCGTGATCGCGTGAGTCGGGCTGTAGACATTCGTGACGTTATGCTGCGACTTGATTGACACATCAATGCTGAATTGTTCCAACGTCGCGGTAGATTTGCCATCCGTCTTGAGCGGATAAATATACTCGACCAGATTCGCTTCTTTGCCCGCGATCGACTTATAACGCAGCGACACCTTCTGCTCGCCCTTGGCCGGCACCGGAAAGACCCGCATCTGCAACAGATCGTTGCCGATATATTCGAGCAGGCCTGGATCCTGCGTCCGCCGCACGATGCTCTGATAAATCTGCCGTGCCTTCGCCGCGTCGACCATCTCCCCCTTCACTTCGCTGCCATTGACCATCATCGTGAAGCTATCGACGTTGGCCCCGCGCGGCACCGGAAAGACATACGTCGCCTCCAACGGCCGATTCGTGTGGTTGCGAAACGTCTGATCGATCTTCGTAACCGCGATCTGATCTTCGATGACGATATTCACCTTGTGGCTAACCATCGCCAAAGGCGGAACCGTCTTTTCGACCGGGATCAGCAACCCATGAGCCTGGGATGATCCCGCCCAAGTCAACAAAACCAACAGTGCCAGTAAGCGCCGCATGGCCCGATCCTTTCGAATAAGGGATCCGTTCTTATACCTAGAAGACGAGACAAGGCGTCGAGCGGATTTTGAGATGAGGAGAATCTTCCTTAGCTGAACCAACCGGCCCGAGACGATTTGACACTGACCCCCCTGCCCCGCTTCCGACCGGCGACGACCCTTCACGTCAACGGTGACCCGCAAAATGGATTGCATTGCGCGCGCATACACACAACATCCGGCCCACCCCAGTTGCGAAGCGGCTTCTCAACGAACATTCCCTTGGTGCGCGAGCCTTTCTAAGGTCAGCCAACCAGTCTAAGTACCGCCAACGTTGGCGATCCTTGAAAATCGACGTAACCTTTTTATCCTTAGCTCATTACGATTTGGTTAATCTAAGCACCGCCAACCGCCACGCTGACACGGTCGAAACGGGAGTATCTGCGCGACAAACGCGGCCATCGGCCCGGCAAGCAGTGGAAAACCACGTCCGCTTGCCGTGCAAAAGCCACACCGTCAGGGCGAGATGCAAGAAATGTCAAGCCGGTTTGCATCCCGCCCTCTGGCTATAACATAATGGCACGATTGCCCTTGCAGCGCACCAGAGGGGCGAGATGCAAACAAATCCACGGACAACCCCCCCAAGCTCGCCGACCTGCCTAAAAGTGTCGCTACCCCCGATGGACGTTGTAGCGCAGATCGTTTGTTACTAAGCCCCCAGATTATGACTCCCGGCAATTATGAGAAAACGGCCAAAATTCGTTGCGCTCAAAACAGAAACGTCCCCTGAACGAATTCACGATTCCATCACAAAGCATACTCCCCAGAGTCCACCCACCCTTGCCATGCCAAATCACTTTTGGCAAGGGTGGTCGTCTTAGCAATGTTGATCGTTTTGGTGATGTTTACATTAAATCCATATAAACAATGGATTTACGTCGTTTTCTCGTCGAACCAGACAATCTCGCCGCGTACCACCCTTGCCAAACAAGAGACTATTATTGTCCACTTTTAGACGTAGCACGAAGCCCCTTAAGAGAAACGTAGAAGAAACGAGCTGCTTCCTCTTTGTGCGCCTTGGCCAAGGAACTGCAACGGACCCAAGAACGGTCATCGACGTGGTCCTCAACCGCTTGGGGACATCCTACCGATCATGTTGGCACGCTTGGGGATCAGCGTGGTACAATCGGAAGAGTCAGGGAAGTAGATCCTAGCTGAACCAGGTCCACGAACCGAGAACGCCTAACGTCCTCAAGGGGCAAACCCTTAGAAAAGCATGGCGCTCTCTCGGATCACCAACGCCTGATACGGCACCATGGGGGTCGCTCCCCTGATATATCAGTATGGCGACAAGGTGATCACACCAACGAGAGAGGCAGGCTCGTGGCTCCGATAAAGCTACTCCCAAACTCTCTTGTGAAGTCGTGACGGACGGTGGCGTACTCCGTCCGTAAATTCCGGGGCATCTCTTTGGGATATGGCACTCTTTGATTCTCTGGAATCGTCTCTGCGGGACCGGGGCTGGCCGGTGAAGGATGAGGGCGATAAATGAACCTGACCCCTGGTATGTGGGTTTTTATCAATAAAGATCCCTTCCAGCGAGCCATCTGCCACAATGAGACGAGCCCTCTCTCTTTTATCGGAGGCAGGTCTCATGGCCACTACTCGCACCCGCAAACGCTCCTCTTCTCGACGTCCGACGACCTCCCTGGGTAAGCCGCGCGGCGTTCTTCATCCTCGCGTCCAGCAGGTCGGGCCCGAGCACTTCGGCATCGTCTGCTTTGACTGCGCCAAGGCTCGTTCCAAATTTCTCGTCGCTGATTTCTATGGCCGCGTCCTCATCCCGCCCACCACCGTGGCTCATGCTCGGCCCGACCTCGCCGCGGCCGTCGCACAGGTCCGCGCAGCCTTCGCCGCTAACCAAATAGCTGACGGGCTCGTCGCCATCGAACGTACCGGTCGGTACCATCGCATCGTGCAACGCACCTTTGCTGCCGCCGGTTTTGAGACACGCATCCTCCATCCCTTCGTCACCAAGCAGTATCGTCAGCCCGTCGATCCCGGCTACAAGACTGATGACACCGACCTGTCAGCGATTCACCGCGCTACCGTCACCGGCTGCGCCTCCTCGAAGCCACTCGGGACGAAGCCTGGACTTCACTGCTCTTGCTCATCCGTCAACGCCGCGACCTCGTCCGCAAAAGCGCTGCCCTCAACTGCCAAATCCGCGACCACCTCGATGCCTGCCTACCGGGCTTTGCCGCCTGCTTTGATGATCTTTGGGATAGCCCCATCCCCTGGCATCTCCTCCAACATTTTCCTACTGCCGAGCTACTGCGTCAGGCAGGACTGACAACCCTATGTCAGTCGCTGCGCCAAGCCAACATTCGCTTCCAACAACGCACCGTACAGAACATCATCGACTGGGCTGAACAGGCCACGCCCGGCGATGTCGCCGCCGACCTGCACCGCCGCATTGCCTTGGCCTACTATCACGATCGTATTCAAAAATCCCAGGAAATACGGGCTCTCGAGCGCGACATCGCTGCTCGATTAGTGCGCACACCCTACATCCTGCTGCTGTCCTTCCCAGGCATAAATGTCGTCAGTGCCGCCGACTTCGCGGGTGAAATGGGACCCATCGAACACTACGCCAATGCCAAAGCCATCACTGGTCGGGCCGGCCTGCGGCCATCGCGTTATCAGAGCGACCAAGTCGATAAAGCCAATGGCCCACTAGTGCGTAATTGTAACCGCTCGCTCCGCGCCGCCATCCTTGGCATCGCCGACAACCTGATCGTTTGCAACCATCACTTCCAGGTACTGGCAACGCAATGGCGGTCTCAGGGAAAAGACCCACGACACACCCGCGTCAAGGTGGCCTTGCGGTTCTGTCGCATCGCCTTCCAGATGGTGGCTGGCCGACAAGTGTTTCGCCACCCAAGCATCCAAGGCCGTCATTACATCCTCGACAAACTGACGGCCTTCCACCGCGACCACGACAGCGGCATGGTCGAGGTGCTACGTGACCTGCAAGCGGCCGTCGGCCAACTACCGAAACGAGAACATGCGGCCGAAGCCAAGCCGCTGGCCGAGGAACTGCAACGGATCCAAGACGGTCATCGGCGTGGTCCTCAACCACTCGGGGACATCCTGCCGATCGTGTTGGCACGCCTGGGGATCGGCGTGATAGAATCGGAAGAGTCAGGGGAGTAGATCCCAGCTGAACCAGGTCCACGAACCGAGAACGCCTAATGACCCCAAGGGGCGAACCCTTATCAAAGCATGGCGCTCTCTCGGATCACCAACGCCTGATACGGCACCATGGGGTCGCTCCCCTGATATACCAGTATGGCGACAAGGTGATCACACCAACGAGAGAGGCAGGCTCGTGGCTCCGATAAAGCTACTCCACAACTCTCTTGTGAAGCCGTTTTGGACGGTGGCGTACTCCGTCCGTACATTCCGGGGCATCTCTTTGGGATATGGCACTCTTTGATTTTTTCAATGTGACCGCAATACCTCAGAACCAGATTCGTGACCTAGATAATTTTGATTTATTTCTTGCAGAATCCAACCTTCCCTGAGCCCCTCTACGCAGCGGCAATCAAATCGGTGTCATTCGCCAGGCGAGCCATCCTTACTCCCTTGTCCGCTTGATGGAGCTAAGGTAAGGAGGTGGGTCGCCAATGGAGGAGTAAGAAACGGTCGCAGACCACTTCCTGGCATTGTGCAGGTATTCCCAGTAAGGAAGGGCGCTCACCCTGGTCACTTCGATTGCCCTCCCGAGCAGTAGGAAGAACCGCATCAACAGGTCTTCGTCTTCCGTATACGGCTGGAGCGCCACGCCGCGCGCGTGCATCGGGTTCGGACAGATCCCGTCGTCGCAACAATAGGTAGCGAGGTACTTGTCAAATGCGATCACCACGTTGGGCCAGAGGTGGGCGTTGCGTTCTAGTATAAAATGAAGTAACTCTTCATGCAGCGTCTCACCCGCCAGGGCGTTCCCCGTAACGAAGAGGAAGCTGAAGACCTGGTGCAAGTAATTCCGCGTATGATCAATAGGCTCGCCGTAGTCCTTATCGACCGCCCGACCCCCGGCGGAGCGATCAAGCTCCTTCGCAGATGAAAGGTTGTCCAGAGCGTCCTTGAGTTCGGACACTGACGTGAGCGACGATTTAACTTGGCCGACCGCAACAACGGACTCGCACGGGTAGAAGCGTGTTTCGCCAGCTGTCTCGAAGCGTGGGCAGACAAGCGTGTTGGCGATGATGATATCAAGCTGCTTACTGACCTTCCCGGTCACGTCGAAGGCAAACCCCGTTGACACTTCGAACCGCTTCGGTAGATAGTCGCTGAGGAATTGGCGGATGATGTGTTCCCTGCCCGTTCCCAGTTCTCCTGGGTGGGAGACTAGCCGTTCGTTAAGATCCAGCCTCATCCGTTGGCCGGCAGATTTGAGCAATTCGCTCAATGTGAATCCACTCACGAGCAATCTCCCGAGAACAGCCCCGTCAAGCCGGCTGAAGATCCCGATTCCACGTTGTCACTTGCTCGATCATGGCCAGGCGAATCGGCTGCGGGACGACCTCTCTCGCGGGCCGCTCCGGCATCGCGTCGTAGATTCTGCCATGCAATTCCCTGCCGCCATCGCTTTTCCGCACCCCTCCCCACTGCTTAAAGAAAAACGGCACTGCGGCCACGTCGCACTGCATACGGATGCTCTCGACCCATTCCTCTTGCATCGGCCGCGCCCGCAGCCCGCTCTCGCCGCCGACAATAACCCAATGGATGTTCTGTAGGTTGAGTTGACCGAGGTCTTCCAGCAGCGGCTCTATGGATAGAAATCGCATAGCTGCCGGCGTCTCGCGAAGTGCGTCAATCCGCGGCAGACCGTGTTTGCGATTCTCGACGCTGACACCCCACCAAACGTGCTTCAGCGTGGCCGCTGTAGCCAATTTGTCACGCAGCAAGTTTAGCAGCCGCGCGTGTCGCTTGGTCAGCACCTGGTAGGTATGCCAGTTCGCCATCTCCATCACCCTAGCCACCTGCACGATGTAGTCGTCCGGCACGCCCGGGTGAAACAGGTCGCTCATCGAGTTAACGAAGATCGTCTTCGGCGTTTTCCATCTGAGCGGCTCGAACAACTTCTCCGGCACCAGCCGCAGGTCAAACCCCTGTTCGTAGGGATGTCCCTCAACGCCGCGGAAACGCTCGGCGAAGGTCTCGGCGTAGCAGTGAGCGCAGCCAGGACTAATTTTGGTGCATCCGCGTACTGGGTTCCAGGTCGCGTCGGTCCACTCGATGCTCGATTTAGCGCTCATGAGTCTCCCCTGTGGGTGCGGTTACGTCGGTTTGAACGTTATTTTCGCGTGCTCCGCAAGAGTGCCCCGGCGTCGGGGCGGGCACGGCGGGTCGATCGTGATCTTTCCCTCTTGCTCCATCCGGCACAGCACTTCCCTATAGTGCTTTAGCACATAGGGCGTGCCGACGCTATGAGCTTCGTAAACTTCCCTGATGTTCATCTGGTTGCCGCCGAACTGGCCCAGCAGCATTCCGTCCAACTCATCGACGGAGCGCAGTAAGTTGAAAAGCGAGGGCTGCCTGGCATCCGCCGGGTTGTACTCGAAGTTGACGATGCCGTCGTGTTTGCCGGTGGCGTGGGTGTGCATAATATCCTTCATGATCTCGTAGCCCTTGAAGTCCTTCGACACGAAGAATAAGTGGTGGGTAATCCGGGAGCCCCGCTGGTTGTGGAACCGGAACGGTAGCACGAATTTGCCACCCATCTCTTTCAGGGCTGCGGCCATCTCCTCGATGATGAATGCCTCCCTCTCGATAGGCGTGTGCTTCTTGTCCTCGAACCGGGCGCGCAGCAGGTTGGCGCGGTCTTCGCCGAAGAGCGCGTCCAAGTGCTTCTCCACCTTGTCATTCGGCAGGCCGGCGTTGATGCGGCCGTAGTTGAAGAAGAAGAAGCAGTCACAGCCCCAATCCTTAAGCACGGAATTGATCAGCCGCAAAGTCATGCCCTTGTAGCCCCACGGGTCGACGAAAAACAGCGTGGGCACTAGCTTCATCGACTCGAACGTCTTAACGATCTCGTCGCCCACCTCGCCGTGTTTGATCACGGGTGCGTGCTTCAGCGTGTCGTAGCCGGGGAGGGCCTCTAGTGCCAGCTTAAGCGACTGGACGTTCTTTCCGTCCTTGTCATTGAAGATCGCCACCAACCTCTGCCGCATTTCCGGGTCGGCGATCGCCTGCTCGATAATCTTGACCGGCGTCGAAGACGCACCGTCCTCGTAGCGGCCAGGTCCGCAGAAAAGGTCTATGTACGCGATTCGGTCGCCGCCATAGCGGCGCTGGGCGCCCGCGATCACCCGCATGAAGGCAGGAAAATACTTCGCGACAAGAGTTGCCTTGACCAGCGACTGCTCGGTCTGCTCATTAAAGAACTTCTCGGTCACGGAACACCCCCGCATGCACGGCTGCCCGGTCGGCCCAGACTCGGTCTCCCTCAGAGAACGTCAAATCAGAGCCTAGGCGACAAAACGGGTCAAAAAAACGTTGGCCCATAATCCTAAGAGCGAGCGTCCGGAGATAACCCATCAGGGTACTATACGCCCGCTCACTAGCGAATGCCAGGGTAAGCTGCTGAACAGTCTGCATAATATCCTGCACTGAAACAGTTTGCCGTGAATAGGCCGGAGGTTTTAAGCAAACATCCTTACCCCCCAAAAACCAAGCGTATGGCCTCGCTCTCTTGTGTCGGAAATAGATGTCGATATCGTTGAACCATCTCTTCCGTCTGGTGTCCCAGCCAAGAATTAATCAGCCTTTGGTCGACCCCCTTAAGCGCACAATTACTCGCGAATGAATGTCGAAGGACATGATAACCGCGCAGCACTTCCCATTTACTCCCAGCCAACGTCCGCTTGAAATGGTCGTGTGCCTCGTCGCGCGTAATAGGAGTCGCCGTCGTCCTCTTTTTTCGGCTCCGAAAGACATGAGCCTGCTGGCAGAACAAGGACGGACCTCCCGGATGTGCGCGCAGCCAGCCCCGCAACGTGTCGGCGAGAATCGGCGAAAGCGGAACACGGCGGCTGGTCCGCCGATCATGAGCCCGCTTCTTCTCTTGAATACGCACTGTGCCGCCGTCCAGGTCTAGGTCTGCGAGGAAGAAAAGGGGTCGGGAGTCGTTTGTCAATCTGTCGCGCCCGTTTTCTTCTTGGGCGGCCGACCCTGCGGTCGCAAGGTTGCCTCCAGTCCCAGGAGCGTGGCGGTCTTGGACATCCACGCCGCATCTCCGTAAGGACTGCCCCGGCGCACCGACTCGCCTCAGCGCCTCCAGTTCCGCTTCGGTCTGAACCGCATTGACGTGCGCCCGCCAACTCCGTGGCAACGGTACGGGACCTTCCTCGATCAAGGGCTGCGGACTGCGCTGGCGGCGCTGCCACAAGCTGGACCAGCGCCAGTCCTCGGCCTGCTGTACCAATCCAGCCCGCAAGGGGTTTCGTTCGACATAACGCAACACCGTAAGAAAATGTTCATCCTCCTGAATCGGAAACGACTTGAACCGCCCCTGGTACAGCGGACCCTCCCCGCTGGTGTGGTAGTGAGCGTGGTACCGTTGGAGACGGAAAAGGGGTCAGGTTCATTTATGGCGGAGAAATAGGGGGTATCGACTTGGCATCTCCGCAAGTATAAGCGCTACGGCGAGTCTGTAAATAAATGAACCTGACCCCTTTGTGCGCCCGCGAGTGGATGGAGCATGTCACTGACGAACAGTACGGCAAGTGACCAACCGCGGAGGACCAACATGATCAAGGACAAAGTCGTGATTATCACGGGCGCGTCGTCCGGAATCGGCGAGGCGACCGCAAAGCTACTCGCAAGCAAGGGTGCAAAGGTCGTTCTCGGCGCACGGCGCGAAGACAAGTTGAAGCGGATCGCCGACGAGATAGCGAAGGACGCCGGCCAGGCCGTCTACCGCGAGTTGGACGTGACCAAACCTTCCGACAACGAGGCTATCGTCAAGCTCGCCAAGGAGACGTTCGGTCGTATCGACGTGATCTTCCTGAACGCCGGCATCATGCCCAACTCCCCGCTCTCGGCGATGAAGACCGATGACTGGCACCAAACGGTCGATGTGAACATCAAGGGCGTCCTGAACGGCGTCGCTGCCGTGCTCCCGACGTTCGTCGGGCAGAAGTCAGGGCACTTCGTCGCGACCTCGTCGGTGGCCGGGCTCAAGGCCTACCCTGGCGGCGCGGTGTACGGCGGGACGAAGTGGTTCGTCCGCGACTTCATGGAGGTCCTCCGCATGGAGTCGGCCATGGAGGGTACGAACATCCGAACCGCGACGATCTACCCCGCCGCGATCAACACCGAGCTGTTGGGCATGATTAGCCACCCGGGCACGGCCGACGCCATGCAGAAAATCTACCAGCAGTACGGGATCGCGCCGGACCGGGTGGCCAGCGTCGTGGCGTTCGCGATCGACCAGCCCGAGGACACGACCGTCAACGAGTTCACCGTGGGCCCGGCGAACCAGCCCTGGTAACGAAGCGGGGACGCTGGTTCGGCCGCGTCCGTCGTGATCGAACGCATGACGGGCCAGAATTTATGGATCAAGAGAGGTCACGTTTATGAAACGAACAGCGTTTGTGACCGGTGCGAACCGCGGCATCGGCCTCGCCATCGCCCGTCGGCTCGCCGAGCATGGCTATTCGGTTTTGCTCGGGTCGCGCGATCCCAAGAGCGGCGAAGACGCCGCTGAATCACTTCGCCGTATCGGCCTCGATGTCGCAGCCGTCCGCATCGATCTGAATAATCCGGTGACGATTGATGCCGCAGTCGAAGACGTCCTCAAATCCGGTCGTCACATCGACGCGCTGTTGAATAACGCTGGGGTCTTGCACGAAAAGCCCTTGCTCGAACTGACGGATGAGGAGATCGCCGAATCCATCGCCGCACACCTGACCGGTCCGCTTCGCCTCGTGCGCGGGCTCGTGCCGGACATGATTGCGCGTCGCTATGGCCGAATCGTCAACGTGTCGTCCGGCTGGGGATCGTTCACCGAGGGCATGGGGGGACCGGGCCTCTACGGTGTGACAAAAGCCGCGCTCAACGCGATCACCGTGCGACTCGCGAAGGAGCTTCCGTCCATGATCAAAATCAACGCGATGTGTCCTGGATGGGTGCGCACGCGCATGGGCGGCCAAGGGGCAACGCGAACGCCCGACGAGGGAGCCGATACGGCCGTGTGGCTTGCGACGCTGGCGGACGACGGTCCCACTGGCGGCTTCTTCCGAGATCGAAAGCCCATCGAATGGTGAACGGCTGAACTCCGACAATCCGAAGACTTCAAGCGAGAAAGCAAGGGGTAGTACATGAGCTGGTCATTCCAAAACAAGGTGGCTCTCGTCACCGGAGCCGGGTCGGGCATGGGCCTCGCAACGGCTCGGGCGTTCGCGGCAGCAGGGGCGGCGGTGACGCTCGCCGATGCCAAGGAGGACGCGGTCCGCTCGGCCGCCAGCGAACTGGTCGCCGCCGGGCACAAGGCGCTTGCCGTCCAGTGCGACGTGACCGACGACACCCAAGTCGCCGCCATGATCGACCGCACCGTGGCCGAGTTCGGGCGACTCGACGCCGCGTTCAACAACGCGGGCATTATGACCCCGGCCGTCGAACTGGCCGACGTCACCCGCGAGGTGTACGACCGGGTGACCGCGATCAACCTCCGCGGCGTCTGGAGCTGCATGAAATACGAGCTGCTCCAGATGCGCCAGCAAGGGAGCGGGGTCATCGTCAACAACTCGTCGATCGGCGGCCTCATCGGCATCCCGGGGCGAGCCACCTACCACGCGACCAAGCACGGGGTGATTGGGCTGACGCGGAGCGCGGCGCTGGAGTACGCCGCGCGGGGCATCCGGATCAACGCCGTGTGTCCGGGGACTATCGACACGCCGATGGTCGCGGAGATGTTCGCCAAGGAGCCGGAGGCGATGAAGGACGCCTTGCGGGATATTCCGATCGGGCGTCTGGGCCGGCCGGAGGAGATCGCCGACGCCGTCTTGTGGCTGTGCAGCCCGGGGGCGGGCTTCGTGATCGGCCACGCCCTCGCCATCGACGGCGGCTACACGGCGCGCTGAGGATACAGGTCAATGGACGAGCGACGCGCCGATAAAAGCGCTTCCATGGCCGTAACAGTCCGGTCGAGGCACGACAACTGGCCCCTAGAGTGGTTCGACTTGAGACCAGAAACTCCCCGAGGCGTACTCAACTCGAACCAGGATTCATCGAACGCGGAACCTTACGCCTCAAGAGGTTACGTCGAGCGGCTGTTATCGAGATCATCCCCTGGAACGGTTCCAGCGATCCCGAACCGGAGACTCCGGCCGTTCCAAAGGAACCCCGTGATCCGCTCAAACTCGCCCGCTACTACCAGTCGCTGCTCGACTCTGGCCAGTTCGAGAACCGTGCTGCTCTCGCCCGCTATCTTGGCGTCAGCAGGGCGAGGGTGACGCAGGTGTTGAAACGATTGAACTCTATCCCAACTCCTGGCGAACTCAGATAGCGCAAGTTGTTCGCATTGACGTGGCGGAGGGTGTCGTTGGTGAGGATGATGGCCTGGCGAAGCGCTTCGACGGTGATGAGAACGAAGGCGACAGCCCAACTTGCTCGCTCCGACCTTCACACATCCGGCATCAACTTTCTGGCGCCGCATTTCCACGCCGCGGCTGGAGCACCAAGTCGGCGGCTTCCTCGGCATCTCTGAGGAGCGTCTTGCGTGGCATGCCTATATGCGCACGCATGGTCAGGCTACGAGCAAAATCCGTCACTTGGATCGCGCGCACGGCCACAGGAAAGTCGGACGGTAATTCTCCGGCTTTGATTGCGTCCCGGAAACGACCTTCCACCAGCGCGACGCCACCAGCGGCCGCTTTTTGCAGGAACTTCCGAACCTCATCGTCGTTCACAAGCGGCGCGACGCACACGAGAAGACAACCCGGTGCTGATCCTTTCTCGGTCGCACTTTCGACAGCGTATCTCAGGAAGGCGATTATCGCGTCGCGAAGACCCTGTGGCGAGAGGAGTGCCTTCGCGGCCGATGCGCCTTTCCGTTCTGCATACGCCTTGATGACGCGCAAGAATATCACCCGCTTGTCGCCGAAAACGGAATACAGGCTCGGCCGTCCCACGCCCATCCCGGCGACGAGATCGTCGATCGTCACTCCATCGTAACCCTTCGACCAGAATACCTGGGTCGCCTTTTCCAGCGCGTCCCTCTCGTCGAAGCTGCGCGGCCGTCCACGCGGTTTGCCGGCATTTTGAAACATCTAGTTCAAAACTCCTTGACAGTACCCATTACATCGATATAGTACCGAATAGTTCGAAATTGGCAAGCCCTCCCTGGCTACGCGGGGCCAGGAAGCTGCGTGGTAAACCGTCGTCAAAGTCTCCGGCGTCGACTTGCTTTAATCCTTTGATCACCAAAAGCATACAACCTAAAAGGATGGAAAACATGAACGAAAGTATATTAATAACTGGAGCAAATATTGGGCTTGGGAAAGAGACTGCCCGACAGTTGGCAATGAAAAGAGAAACAAAAAAAGTAATTCTTTTTTGTAGAAATCAAGCGAGAGCGAATGCAGCAACAAAAGACCTTGAGGAGAAAACGGGGAAAAAGATTTTCGAAATAATTATTGGAGATGTTGCGGATGCAGATTCTGTGAGAAAAGCAGCAGAAGAAGTAAAGGAGCCTATTGATGTAGTAATCTTAAATGCGGGTGGAGTAGTTGGGAAAACAGCTGCGAAAATAACGCCTTCCGGTATGAATGAATTAGCCGCCACGAATATTTTAGCTCGTTTTCGACACCTCAGTTTTGTAAGTTCTTTCCCCGCAAGGCGTTATGATTTCGTGTGGCCGCGTTGGCACTACGGTTCGCTCCTGCGGAGCCCTACTGATTTCCAAAGCCAAGGCGCACGCCCGCCGCCTATTCCGGCATGCCGCCTTCCTGCACCGTCGGCGGCGCCGCTACGCCGACCGCCTGGAATACGTGGCCGGCCGTCCCTTGCAGTTCGCTACGCAGGAGGAACTTTTTGCCATCCCGAGCCACCTCCACATATTGCACACGCTCCAAATCGCGTAGAATATTCGCCCATTCCAATTTCTTGCCACGCTTGGCCAAGCGCGATTCCAATTCTTGCTTCAACACCAATGCCAAAAATGAGCAGAAGACGTGCCCTCGGATGGTCTCGTCGCAATGATGGAAAATCGGCCGCGTTTCCAATAATGTTTTGCAATTGCGGAACCATTGTTCCACCATCCACAACTTCTTGTATTGACAGGCCACCGCCGCCGCCGATAACTTCGTATTTGTACGTAACACCCACACACCGTCGTATTTCGCCTCGGCCTTGAGTTTCTCTTCGTCGATCGTGAAATGACGGCCCGGCTCCGCCTTCAGATAACGGCGATATCCTGTGTTGCCCACAAACGACTTGTCGCCCTGTTTGAGTTTCTCACGTAGCGATGCCACGATACGTTCCCGTTGCTGACGGTCATGATCGGCCTGCTCTTCGTTCACACACACCACATAGCGCCGCTTCTCCACCTCCACATCCTTGACGCGAAGCGGTGCTGGATCATCCGAGGTCTCGCGTGGGCCAAACACCTCCTGGTACGACCCAGCGTCTGACAGCACGATGTCACTGACCTCCTTCTGCCGACGCATGCGTGCCCCAAGGATGAAAGGGCGGTTCGTATCTTCCAATTCACCGACCACTTCCCGACTGATCATGCCGCGGTCGGCGACGACACAGGCCTGTCGAATGTGAAAGCGCATACGCAGCCGATCCACAATGGCGATGAGGGTGTTCACGTCGGAAGTGTTGCCTGGCCAAATCTCACAGCAAATGGGCCGACCTTCGTTGTCCAGCACCGCGCCCACCACCAGTTGGTGCAAGTCGGGACGATGATCTTTGCTGTACCCGTGTTGTCCGAGTAGGTCTCCGCCTTCGCCTTCGAAGTACAGCGAGGTGGTGTCAAAGAACACCATGTCCAGATTGGTGAATAGGTCGCGTCGGCGTTCGTACAGATTTTCTTCGATCAGGTCTTTGATGCAGCGCGGCACGAGTTTACTGGAGACTGTTTGCTGACTTTCAGGAAGTGTTTCGCCGAGCCAAGCCATGGCTCGATAGAGGTGGTGGAGCTGGAGTTCCTTGTTGTGATCTTTGCCATTGAGTCCGGGTACGAGATAGTCCTGCTTCCATGCCATACAGGCCCTGTCGCTGCGAAAACCGTAGCCACCGGTGCCACAGAGTCGATGCAGGACCGTAAGAAATACGGCCCGTTCCACATCGAATTCGAAACAGCGGTGTTCGAGCAGTCGGCGCACGACCTCCTGACAACCAGTCTCTTTCCAGAGGCGTTCGAAGACGAGGGTCGGACCGATGCGTTTGGTGTTGACAGCAGGTGCTTGTCCCTCTTTGTAGGCGGTCAGAAGCATGGAGTGCTGGGCGAAGCGAGCGCCGGAGGCGAGGAGGCTGTCGAGTTTGCCGTCCTTTTGGAGTTCATCGAGTCGGCCGAGAGTATGGAGGACGCGTTGTTGGACGCGGCCGTCCTGTCGAGAGTTTTCGACGATTTGGAGGTACTGGTGGGCCTTGGATTTTTTGATGCGGAAAAACAAGGGTGCGTCTCCAGCAGGAAAGCGACACCACAATTTAACTGCAAATCTGACATAAATCAAGCTATTTCAGCGGCAATAAACTAGTTTTGTTGGCACTACATTTTCGAGCGGGCGAATCAATAAACGCGAAAAACACGAGGATTTCGCAAGTTGAGCGGCTATTTTTCGAGTGTTACTGTTGAAAACGAGTTTAGGTAATGTAATTTTAGTTGAGGAGCTAATTAAACGTGACAAGTTAAGAAAAACAGTTCTAGCAATCAGTGCGGAAGCTATTCCAGGAGTAAAAATGCTGGGAGTAAAACCAGTTTCAATGAAAACTTCTTCTGCAGATGAGTTTGCTGCTGTTCTTGATGGATCATATTTTGGTAATAAGTTTGATGCATTGCAAGCATACGCATATGTCAAGTATGCAGAAACCATGTGGGCGTTATCAATGGCAAGAAAATACCCTAAGCTCAAGTTTATTGTTGTGAGTCCAGGCAATACAAAAGGAACTCAGTGCGCAAATAGTCTTCCCCCGGCCATGCGGTTAATGTTGAAGTATGTAATGATGCCTATTGTATTCCCATTGATGGGCGGAATGGTGCATAAGCTAGAGGTAGGTGCAAAACGCTTTGTAGATGCCATTTCGGATGAGCAGTATAAAAGCGGCGTTTTTTATGCCAGTAAACAGGGAAAGTTGTCGGGGGAAATGGTGGATCAGAGCACTTTTTTTACTGATTTGAAAAATACTTCCTTTCAAGATAACGCCAACGAGGCAATTCACAAGTTCATAAATTAGTCCTGAAATGCAGTAGTTTCGCATATATGAGGCTGGACAAGAATTTGACGCGCAGACCCAATTGAGGCGATTGGCCTCCCGCATTTTCACGATCGCGCAAGCCAAGAGTCCGCGTGGCACGCCATCGTCAAGGTCTCCGGCGTCGACTTGTCTAGCCCAGCGTCCTCAAGAGCGGTGTACTGAGGGGGGAACCCGATCGCGGCGAGATGGGCGCTTTGTCGAGCACTGGGACAAGCTCAACATCCTCTAAATCTACATCCAAGTCAGCGCGGTGACGCCCCCGGGCCAACTTTCATGACGCCGCGAGTCACTACGGCTAACAAGGCGAGGACCAAACCATGCCGGTAATCAAACTCATGTCCGTCGGGCTTCCGATCGTACTTGGCGTCGTGATGATCTGGCATGGCGGGGTCACCTTCGCCGGCCCACCGTCAATCCGCGGGCGCACAAAGAGTGCCATATCCCAAAGAGATGCCCCGGAATGTACGGACGGAGTACGCCACCGTCCAAAACGGCTTCACAAGAGAGTTGTGGAGTAGCTTACTCGGAGCCACGAGCCTGCCTCTCTCGTTGGTGTGATCACCTTGTCGCCATACTGGTATATCAGGGGAGCGACCCCATGGTGCCGTATCAGGCGTTGGTGATCCGAGAGAGCGCCATGCTTTGATAAGGGTTCGCCCCTTGGGGTCATTAGGCGTTCTCGGTTCGTGGACCTGGTTCAGCTGGGATCTACTCCCCTGACTCTTCCGATTCTATCACGCCGATCCCCAGGCGTGCCAACACGATCGGCAGGATGTCCCCGAGTGGTTGAGGACCACGCCGATGACCGTCTTGGATCCGTTGCAGTTCCTCGGCCAGCGGCTTGGCTTCGGCCGCATGTTCTCGTTTCGGTAGTTGGCCGACGGCCGCTTGCAGGTCACGTAGCACCTCGACCATGCCGCTATCGTGGTCGCGGTGGAAGGCCGTCAGTTTGTCGAGGATGTAATGACGGCCTTGGATGCTTGGGTGGCGAAACACTTGTCGGCCAGCCACCATCTGGAAGGCGATGCGACAGAACCGCAAGGCCACCTTGACGCGGGTGTGTCGTGGGTCTTTTCCCTGAGACCGCCATTGCGTTGCCAGTACCTGGAAGTGATGGTTACACACGATCAGGTTGTCGGCGATGCCAAGGATGGCGGCGCGGAGCGAGCGGTTACAATTACGCACTAGTGGGCCATTGGCTTTATCGACTTGGTCGCTCTGATAACGCGATGGCCGCAGGCCGGCCCGACCAGTGATGGCTTTGGCATTGGCGTAGTGTTCGATGGGTCCCATTTCACCCGCGAAGTCGGCGGCACTGACGACATTTATGCCTGGGAAGGACAGCAGCAGGATGTAGGGTGTGCGCACTAATCGAGCAGCGATGTCGCGCTCGAGAGCCCGTATTTCCTGGGATTTTTGAATACGATCGTGATAGTAGGCCAAGGCAATGCGGCGGTGCAGGTCGGCGGCGACATCGCCGGGCGTGGCTTGATCGGCCCAGTCGAGGACGGCCTGCACGGTGCGTTGTTGGAAGCGAATGCTGGCTAGGCGCAGCGACTGACATAGGGTTGTCAGTCCTGCCTGGCGGAGTAGCTCGGCAGTAGGAAAATGTTGGAGGAGATGCCAGGGGATGGGGCTATCCCAAAGATCATCAAAGCAGGCGGCAAAGCCCGGTAGGCAGGCATCGAGGTGGTCGCGGATTTGGCAGTTGAGGGCAGCGCCTTTGCGGACGAGATCGCGGCGTTGACGGATGAGCAAGAGCAGTGAAGTCCAGGCTTCGTCACGAGTGGCTTCGAGGAGGGCGCAGCCGGTGACGGTAGCGCGGTGAATCGCTGACAGGTCGGTGTCATCAGTCTTGTAGCCGGGATCGACGGGCTGACGATACTGCTTGGTGACGAAGGGATGGAGGATGCGTGTTTCAAAACCGGCGGCAGCAAAGGTGCGTTGCACGATGCGGTGATAGCGTCCGGTACGTTCGATAGCAATGAGTCCGTCAGCTATTTGGTTAGCGGCGAAGGCTGCGCGGACCTGTGCGACGGCCGCGGCGAGGTCGGGCCGAGCATGAGCCACGGTGGTGGGCGGGATGAGGACGCGGCCATAGAAATCAGCGACGAGAAATTTGGAACGAGCCTTGGCGCAGTCAAAGCAGACGATGCCGAAGTGCTCGGGCCCGACCTGCTGGACGCGAGGATGAAGAACGCCGCGCGGCTTACCCAGGGAGGTCGTCGGACGTCGAGAAGAGGAGCGTTTGCGGGTGCGAGTAGTGGCCATGAAACCTGCCTCCGATAAAAGAGAGAGGGCTCGTCTCATTGTGGCAGATGGCTCGCTGGAAGGGATCTTTATTGATTAAAACCCACATACCAGGGGTCAGGTTCATTTATCGCCCTCATCCTTCACCGGCCTACCCCGGTCCCGCAGAGACGATTCCAAACCTAAACGCGCCGCCGTTCGCTGTTGCCAGCCAACGTGTCAGCAGCGTTTTAGCATGGGGCCAAAATTGCGCGGTGGCCCGGGCCAGGGCGCGCAGGCAGGATCGCGGGCCAGGCCGCGCGCTTTCGTAGAGGGCCATAGGCGTGCACTGTCCCGGGCCAGCACGCGGCGTGGTTCTTTGGTTGGGATTTTGTGATAGGCTTGAAGCACTTCCCAGCGCCACTCGGCGCCAAAACGCCTCGGAGCCAGGCGCCAACCTGGCCCCGAGACTTGACCGGCGGGAGCAAGACCTCCCTTGGGCCCACCCTCATTTCAGCATTTCTGTGGCCAACGGCCAGAGGCACCATGTCTTCGTCGAACGCGGCGTTGTTTGCTCAAGGGTTGTGAGCGACGCTTCACGCCGGCGCGTCCTCAGCGCGCTATTGCAGCGCGGCCTGTCGCCGGGAGGCACAGCGGTGGCGACGCTGGCAGGCGAGCCAGCGTTATCGGTCCACCGAGCGAGGCCAAGAGCGGCGGCGGGAACAGAGCCGGCGGTATCGCGAGCGACAGCGTCAGCAACAGCGAACCGAGTCAGCTGACGAAGCTTTGCCGCGCGAGGGCCAGCGCCAGGGTCTGCGTGCGATGATTTTGCCAGGCGGCCCTGCGATCGACCGGGTTGTTATGAGCTTTTCCCGATCGCCGATGAACAATCGTGCAAGCGATTCTGTAGTTTGGCCTGCCGACTGGCGTTACGTCGCGTGTTGGATCGTGAGGCGCGCTATCGGTCGCGGCGTCGGCGCTGGCGTTCGGAACGTGTGACCGAGCGTGTGCGGCCTCCAGATACGTCGTGACCAAGTCTTTGCAGATATTTTTGAGCGAGCAGCCAGGATAAAGTGCCTCCACCCCAAACCGGAGAGAGGAGCGGGCGGTCGCGAGAGCGATTTTGCGTCCCCCGTTTCCTTTCTTCGAATGGAGGAAAGAGGGAGGTTTGGTGGAGGGTACGTACATGGCTTGGAACGACGGTATCTCACGACCGGTGATGCTTGCCGACCTGGGCCAGCACTATCGGCGTTATCGCCTGACCGATTTGGAGGCGGAGGAAGCAATGGCGGGATCGCTGCGTCGTTGGGGGCAGTTGTCACCGGTGGTGGTGTGTATGCGTGAGCAAAAATTGGAACTCCTCGACGGCTTCAAGCGTTATGCGGCGGCACGCCAGGTAGGTGGGTTAAGGAGTTTGAGCGTACGAGTATTGGAGGTGGATGAGCCGACGGCAAAGGCGGCGATTCTGGGGTTGAACCGTGGTCAGGGTCCGGTACGGGAGTTGGAGGAGGCCTGGGTTGTCCAGGGGTTGGTACGTGACGATGGGATGACGCAGGTGGAAGCGGCCCACTTGTTGGGCCGACACAAGAGTTGGGTGTGTCGCCGCCTGGCGTTGTTGGAGCGGTTGAGTGTGGCGGTGAAAGAGGATTTGCGTTTGGGATTAGTGGGTCCGTCGTTGGCCCGTCAATTGACGCGGTTGCCCGTGGGCAACCAGGAAGCATTGTTGGAGTTGACGCGCCGGGAGACGTTGACGGCTCAGGAAGTGAGCGGCGTGATCGAGTTGTTGCAAGGTGCCAGTGACGAGCAGGCGGCGTTCGTGCTGGCGAAGCCTCGTGAGGCGTTGGCTCAGGTAAACGGTATGCCGACGGCATTGCGGGATCCACGTCTGAGTGGAGCCGGGAACTGGCTGGCGAAGCATTTGAGACAGGCTTTGGAAACACTGACTCGTCTGGAGAATTGGCTTCGGACGCCGAACGTGCTTGAGTTGCGAACGCAGGATCGTGAGATCCTCCAGCCGATATTGGCGCGTGTCGGCGATCAGTCCCATGTGGTGGCGGAGTTGGTGTTGGGACCGGACCTCAAGCGTATGAGGCTGCCATGAATGAGGCGTTGCGTCTGGAGATCGTGCAACGGCGTCAGAGTGGGATGTCGTTGCGTGCCATCGCGGAAGAATTGGGCCTGTCGCGTGGCGCCGTGACACGCGCGTTGGCACAGGTGCAAGCTCAGCGGGACGGACGGGTCGCCCGGCCCCGTCCACGCCACAGCATCATTGATCCCTTCGAGCCGCTCTTGAAGGAGTTGCTTGCCAAGTACCCGAATCTCACCACCATGCGCGCCTTGGAAGAGTTGCAAGCACGCGGTTTCACTGGCCAGTACACCGTCGTACGTCAGCGCCTGGGATTGTTGCGGCCACGCGCCGCGCGGCCACCCGTGCCGCGCTTCGAGACCGGGCCAGGGATCCAAGCCCAAATGGACTACGGCGTCTATGACATCGACTTTACACGTGAAGGCCGCCGGCGTGTGTACCTCTTCAGCTATTTGCTCGGCTACTCCCGCCGGCAGTATCTACGCTTCGTGGAATCGATGGATCTAACAACGACCTTGCGAGAACACGTACATGCCTTCCACCATCTTGGCGGCGTCGCGGGTCTGCCTGTATGACAACTTCAAAGCCGTGGTGCTGCGTCATGACGCCGATGGCGTTATCTACAACCCCAAGTTCCTGGCCTTCGCCACGCATTACGGCTTCCGGCCACAAGCCTGCCGCGTGCGCCGACCGCAAACCAAGGGTAAAGTCGAGCGAAAGATGTTCCACGTCGAAAGCAGTTTGCTCAATGGTCGCACCTTCGACACCCTCGAGCATCTCAACGAGGTGACCACCTGGTGGCTGCACAACGTCGCCGACATCCGTGTCCTACGCGACTTCAAGGAGACGCCACTCCAGCGTCACCAACACGAACAACCACACTTGCTGACGCTGCCGACCTGTGACTTCGACACCGCCCAGGTCATCTATCGCCACGTGAGCGTCGAGGGCTACGTCACCCATCGGCTCAACCTGTACTCCGTGCCGTGGACGTACATCGGCCAGGTGCTACCTGTACGCGTCACCGAGAGTGAAGTCGTCATCTACTCGATCGGTCTGGAGGAGATCGCACGCCACCTTCTCGTGGCCAGCTCCCACACGGGCGTTCGCCAGTCGAACAAGACCCATCATCCCGCCGACGACCCCGGCCAGCGTGAACTGCTGTTACGGCAACGCTTCACGGAACTGGGGCCGGTGGCCGTACAGTTCCTCGACGGCTTGCTCGCCAAGCAAGTCCAGGGCAAACTACAGGCCCAGCAACTGTTGGCAGTGGTAGCCCACTACCAACGCAAAGATGTACAGGCCGCCTTCGAGCGTGCCGTCCGCTTCGGCGCCTACTCCTTGGCGGCAATCCGACGCATCCTTGCCGCGACCGCCAAGCCCAAGCCGCTCCTGGAGGAACTGGCCGATCTGCATCGTGACACGCTGGACCCGTTGTTGCGTGCCGACGCGGTCGGTCCACGGCCAACCAGCGACTATCAGCATTTGCTCTTGCCTGAGGAAGCCGCCAATGACGCCTCGTCCCAAGAAAAACCGTTCAGCGAAACCAACACCGACGCCACCTCTGCGTGAGCAGATCCTCGCCGACTTCGCCACGCTGCGCGTCCCCATGACTGCCGAACAGCTCGATGCCGTCGTACTCGACGCCGAGCAAAGCGGCCGCTCGCATCTGGAGTTCCTGTACCGTTTGCTCACCGACCAGGCGGGCTTGCGTCGCCAACGTAGCATCGAACGACGCATCAAGGATGCCCACTTCCGCGAACTGAAACCACTGAGCGACTTCGATTGGAGCTTCAACCCGTCGCTCCCACGGACGCAACTTGAAACCTTGGTTGGCTGTGACTTCGTCCGCCGCTGTCAGAACCTGGTGTTCGTCGGCCAATCCGGCTTGGGAAAAAGTCGGCTGATTCAGAACATCGGTCAGGCCGCTTGCGTGCAGGGCTATCGCGTCTTTTACACGACCAGCGGTGCTCTCCTGGAAGATCTGACTGCGGCCTTGGCCGACCAAACGATCCACGACCGTGTACGCTTCTATGCCCGCTTCGAGTTGTTAATCATCGACGAATTTGGTCTGGACCGCATTGAACGCAGCCTGTGTCCGCAGGCCGCCAGCTTGTGGTACAAGATCATCGACGCGCGGAGCCAACGGGTCAGCACGGCGCTGGTGACCAACATCGACTTCGAGTCCTGGGCCGAATACCTGGGCGATGCTCCCCTGGCGATGGCGTTGTTGGATCGCGTCGTGGACGGCGCAACCATCGTGAAATTGAAGGGCAAATCCTATCGTGTTCATCGCGGCCCCGAAGAGCCGTCCGCCAAGTAACCGCGCCAAGGATAGGACCTCGCCACGCTCACCCCGCTTCGCCGGGCAACTCCTGTTGGCCTCATCTCAAGCCGCGAAAATGGCCTCACTTCAAAACGCGATCAACACCCGCTCCTCCAGGTCCATGCCGCCGTACATGGTCAGCAGGCGGTCGTCTTTTGTGAAGCCGTGCTGGGCCAACATTTCCTTGAGCCAGTTCTGCGTGGCCCGATACTCCGTGAAGAGGATGACCCGCTCATGGCCCCATTTCTTGTTGGCGCGAATATGCGTATTCAGCCAGTCGATCAGGCAATTCACTTTGGAGTCGAGTTGTCCCGACGCTTTTTCTGCCCATGCCCGCATTTGCTTTAGCAGCGCTAGCTCCTTCTCGGAGGGTTCGCTGAACAGCAAAGAGGCGGCATCTACTGCGTCGGTCGTGGCTTCGTCGTAATCGGAGTCATCGGCATAATCCTCGTCAATTCGGTCGAGTTCCTGCTTCAAGATGGTGATCGACGGCTTGCGGACGACCTTGCTCCGCTTGGCTTGACGGAGTGATTTCTCGTGGGAATCAAGCGTGGTCAGAAACGCAGCCGGGCTGGAAAAAAGTCGCTTCTTCAGCGTTTTGAGAACGAATTCGGTGGCCAATTTCTCGGAGTTGTCCTGTGACCGCTCGACCCTGCGTTCCGCATACTCCCGTAGCGCTGCGTGAACCGCCCGTTCCTCGTCGGTGTAGGGAACCTCGATGGGGTCCAACACGCGCTTCGGAAATCGGGGCGATCCATCCCATTTGGGAGGCAGTTCGGACTTCATGCGCCGGACCATAACGGCATTGAGTTGCTTGCAGTCGGGCGTGGTGCTGCGGGCGAACCGCTGGTTGTCGAGCAGTTCGAGCAACGCCGAAAAACTCTCCGGGTAGCCGTTGTGCGGCGTGGCCGTGAGGAACAGCTTGTGTTCAAAGTGCGGCACGAGCAGGCGTAGCGCCTGGGTTCGCATCGAGTCCGTGGCGTAGCTGCCCACGCCGGATGGGGCGCAGTTGTGGGCCTCATCCACAATCATCATGTCGAACTTCCGAGGAAAGGCCGGCTCGTCAGGCCCCGGTAGCAATTCCCGAAACAGCCGCAAAGGCCGCTCGCGCTTGAGGAAATCAATGCTGGTGATGAGCCGGGGGAAATGGTTCCACGGATTGACGTGGATGCCCCGGCTTCGCCGAAGCAATCCCATCATCGTGGAGTTCACGATGCGGAAGTCGAGGCCAAACTTATCCCTCATCTGTTCCTGCCATTGCACTTGGAGAGAGGCAGGGCAGACGATCAAAATCTTCCGTGTGCGATGACGGAGGATGAGTTCGAGCGCAACCATTCCCGCTTCGATCGTTTTTCCGAGTCCTACATCATCGGCAATCAGAAGATTGACACGGGGCATCTGAATCGCTCGCACCACGGGATCGAGCTGATAATCCTCGATGTCTATGCCCGCACGAAACGGTGCCTGGATATTTCGCAAATCGGCGGAAGATGACGCTCCCCAGCGAACCGCGTCAAGAAATGCGTCCAGCTGCTCGGGCGGATCGAATCCCGTCGGTTCGGGTAATGCGACTTTTTCGACAACCCGTGCCCCGGGCTCCAACTCCCAAATGACTTGCAGTTCTTCGCCAAGACCGTCGTCCTCGACTGAGGCAAGAGTAAGAAGATGTTGAGGCGACTCCAGGCCGGTTTGCAGGCGCTCGGGAGGTAGCGTACTGGCGAAAACGTCTGTGACCATCCAATTGCGCGACCGAACACTGACCATTTGGCCTTGCTCGGGATGCACTGACTGTATGGTTGTTGTCATGGCGAACCCTTCCGTGTCCAACTCCCCCAGGACTCACTGGTCAAACAATCCCTTTTCTTGCGCGCGCTGCGGCGTTGGTCGTGCCGGTTCGACCGGCTGCACGATAGCTATAACCCGGTCGGCAACGTCCCGGCCTCGACCGATACAGCTTGGTTATCCGCGCTTTATTCGAGTCCGACCAAATGCCCAAATCTTCACGACGGGTGGCGTCTCGCCCGCCATCATCGAGAACTGGTGAGCGAATCATTGACGTTCAGAAACCGCGTGTTTTGCGGGATTGAGGCCATCTACTTAAGGGGGTACAGCGGTCTTCGATCTCTTTCCTACCGCTCGGCATTTCGGTTAGACCATCGGCGCTTGGAAGAAAGCATTCGTCTGCGATAGCAATGGACCGATGCGACAAGGGCGTTTGAGAGAAACGCACGTCTCATCTAATAAAACGACCAATTTAGGCATTATCAGGCTTGTTTATCGCGTTCTCGATCTCCCGCAGCACTTCAAGTAATTGCTCGAAGGGTGGCGGTTTGCCGAAGATCATTTCCTGCATCTTCCGGTAGTCCCGCTCCAATTCCGGCAAACGGGCGTCCGGCGGTACGATGCGTAGCGTGCCGGGTTTAGCGTCCGCGTACTTCGCCCAAGCGGCAGGGAAGAATACTTCCTTGTGGCGGGCGACTTTCAGTAGCAGATCGGTATCCTTAATGGCGGTCTTTCCCAACTGAGTCTGATATAGCCGCACCACATCATAGTAATGCCGCGACTGCCGATCCCGGAACTTCTTTTCCGCCGGAGCATGAAACCATGTGTGGAGTACGGTAGCCTTCTCCCAGAATGTCCTCTCAGCGGCAAGAGCATGAACCATGCACGCCGGTTCCTTGAACAGATCTGGAAAGTCCTCTGCTGCATAGGATATAACTTTCGCCTCCACGGCCGGCCAGTGATCCGACCGCGCTCCGATCTCCAACCGCACCGCCGGCTGGATATAGGCTGGTTCGTCGGCAGCACGAGAGCGCTCGGCAGCCGGGTAATGAAACAGTAGCGTCTGCCCGTCTGGATCATCCTCGGCCAATTCTACATCCCAAGTTGTCGAAGCCTGTTTTCCCAAGGCAGCGCTGAACACTGTCACGAGCTGTGGCAGGAGCTTATCACGGATGACCCGCTGGCATGTTTCGGTCAACGCTTCAAGACCATGCTTTCGTTTCTTTCCCGTGAGGGCGTTCAGCGGATCGCTCCCGCCGGTGAAACCGAGTTCAGCGCGGTTGAATGACAGGTCAACATCTTCCGAGAACCGCTCAATTACCCCGAATACCTTGGAGAGCGAGGTGCCGCCTTTGAAGAGCATTCCCGCGGGCGGCTCGGATAAAGTGAAGACCCGCTTGAGCGTCCAGCAGACCCAGAAGTCTTTCTCAATGATTTCAGCTGTCAAGCCGCGCCGGCGGGCACTCGCGGAGAAAAGATCCAGCCGGTCAGACGCCGGTAATCGGGCGATGTCATCCATGATTCACCAAATCCCCTTCCTGTTCGACGATTTGGCGGACCACGGCCCCCATCCAGTCGGTCGTATAACGCGCATCCCGGAGGAGTTCCTTAAGCTGCGCCCCCGATAAGGCTCGCCGCAGCTGCGCTAACACTTGATTATCGACAGCAGCTTGGCCCAGGTGACGCAGTGCCTGAAACACCATAGCACTCGTCCGGCATCCCACCGGAAACTCTTTTGGGGCGGCGTGCCGTAGTTGGAATACTGTGCCGTCGATCCTCACCTCACGCGTTCGGCCGTCCGTCAGGTATACCGGCTTGGCCGGCACCTGCGTCGATAGCCCCAATCGGTTCGCTGCCACAGCACCGGATGGGACGACCCGGCTGCCCGTTTGCCGGGCCAAGGCTTCGGCGACTTCGTCAAGATCGGGACCGATGGGTATGCCTAGCCGCTCATTCATGCGGGGAAAATGGTAAAGACCACGTCCGAGCCGCTGAATCTCGCCACCTTTAACGAGCCGAGAGAGCGATTGATCGGCGGAATCGCGGCTGCCCAGGTCGAGAAAATCCTTCGGCGTGAAGACCTTACCACGGCCTTGCTCGCGAATCCGATTTAGAATGTCGTCTTGTATGGTGTTCATTGCCTATGCTCCTGTCAGAAAAGTGTATACGACTTTCTGACGGATTGCAAGAGGCGATGACCGTCCAAACGGAATGAAACTTCCTTGGAAGCGATACCCAGCGTGATACCTACGCGACCCGAGCATCGCCTCATGCTGAAAACCGCCCAAAATAGGGGTTACTCGACGATGCTTCCGTCTCTGCCTCCCGGCAACGAGGCGGCCGAAAGTTATGGCTTGATTCTGTAAGGAAAACAGACCACTATTCCTTACATGAACGGCAAAAAACGATCACCACAAGCTATTGATGCCAGGATACTTGCGACCAGTTACAGTCGATGTCGTGGTTCATTTTTTCCCCGTCCGACTTCCTAGCGATCGGCAGCCACGAGACAGTTGACCTTGCCCTACACCGGTTCGCCCGAAAAGGAACTATACGCCGCCTTGCACGCGGCGTATATGACTTCCCAAAAGAACACCCAGCATTAGGGCCGCTATCTCCATCCGCCGAGGCAGTGGCAAAAGCACTGGCGGGCCGCGACCGCACACGCCTTCAACCAGCAGGGGCCTATGCGGCCAATGCCCTCGGCCTATCTGAACAAGTGCCGGCGAAAGCGGTGTTCCTGCCGAACGGCCCGACTCGAACCGTCAAGATCGGCATGACAACGATCCAGCTGTGTCGGACAACTGCACGAAATATGGCGACAGCAGGGCGATTAAGCGGCCTTCTGATTCAGGCCCTCCGCGAACTCGGCAAAGATCAGGTGACCCCGGAGCGGCGGGACCACCTGAAACGAACCCTCCCGGCTGATAAACGCCGCGAGCTTATCAAGGACCTGAAACTTGCCCCGGCATGGATGCATCCGATCTTCCGGGAACTTGCCGAGGAAGAGGCATGAAACTCAACTTCCTCGCATTACCTTCCGATGAGCGCCGTCTCTATATCGAGCAGGCAGCAGCCCGGCGGAACATCTCGCCCGTGATCTTGGAGAAGGATTTCTGGGTATGCTGGCTGCTCGGAATTCTGTTCGAGTCCGAATTCTCCAAAAACTTAATGTTCAAAGGCTGCACGTCGCTATCGAAGGTATTCGGCGTCATAGAGCGGTTTTCGGAAGACATCGACCTATCGCTGTCGCCGGAGTTTCTGCAACTGCGGGACGTGGGAACAAGCCGCAACCAAGCCAACAAGTGGATGAGAAAAGCAGACGCCGCGTGCAGTGAAGCTGTGCGAAATCGGATCGCACCGGCGGTGGAAGCGGCAGTTGCCGGTGTCCTCGGAAAGGGCGAGCAGGCATGGTTTGAATTCTTAACGGACTCCCACACGAACTCGCCGGTTCTCCTGTTTCATTATCCGTCGTCGCAGCCCGCAGGCTTCGATTACCTCAAGCGCTCGGTCAAGCTGGAATTCGGCTCGCTCACCGACCAGCAACCGAGCGGCCGCCATCCTGTGCGACCGTGGGTAGCAGATGTATTGCCCGCAGCGTTTCCCGACTGGCAGTGTGAAGTCGTTGCGTTGGAAGTGGAGCGGACCTTCTGGGAGAGGGCAACGATACTTCACACGGAATACCATCGGCCAGCCGAGAAACCCACCGCAGACAGGTTTTCACGCCATTACTCCGACACGGCAGCGCTGGCAAATCACCCGGTTGCGAGTAAGGCCATCGACCTGGATGAACTCCGCGAAAGGGTGGTAGGATGGAAAAGCCAGTTCTTCGGCAGCTCGTGGGCGAACTACGATCAGGCGAAGCCTAAGACCTTTCGCCTCATCCTTCCGCCCGAAAGCCTTTTGCGCTGCGACACGGATCGCGGGCCACAGGACGCTGGCATCATTCAAAATAATCGCATCTAGAGAAACGAAATGACTGACGCTGTCAAAATAGCTTGGGAAGTTCTTCGCAACTATGAATCTTCCGACCTAGTACGGTCAGCGTTCAAAGCGAGACACGGCGGGGAACTGACCGCTGGCAAGGCACGCGAAATCTGCGCTGCCGTCACGCAAGCGCGAAACTATATGGCCGCTGCAAGAGACGCGACAAGCGACGTCCGCCCCTTATTCACCTACTACGGCGTGTTGAGCATGTGCCGGGGACTCATCCTGTTTCTATCGCATAAACTTCGCGAGAATGGCCTCTCGCAGGCCCACGGGCTCACAGTCAAGGGTTGGGGGGAGGAGTTAGCCAAGGACACGGGCGATGTCGCCAAGCTATCTGTCAGCAGCGTTTTAGCATGGGGCCAAAATTGCGCGGTGGCCCGGGCCAGGGCGCGCAGGCAGGATCGCGGGCCAGGCCGCGCGCTTTCGTAGAGGGCCATAGGCGTGCACTGTCCCGGGCCACCGCGCAATTTTGGCCCCATGCTAAAACGCTGCTGACAGCCATGCACCGCGTTCTCGATGCGCCATTCCTCGAATTGCTCTGGGATTTCCCGCCCGACCAGGGAAGCAATCTGCTTCCGTCCTTCACGGTTCGCTATTACCGGGGTCTGACCGGCGATCGCCCAGCCTGGATTCTGCCCTATCTCTGCGAGCAGGGGCAATTCGGGATGCAGGCCCCGCCTGCTGAATGCGATCTTCGCAATATGACCGTCATCACCAACGGCTGTCTGGCTGCACAAGGGATGTGGCAGCAAAGCAGCGAGGCGACTCTCAAGCGATTCAACCAGCAAATTGCCGAGCGTGAGCCTTATACCAGTGGCGCGAAATCGCTCAAATGGGCGGCGATGTTTGTCGGTGAGAGCAGCCGGTTGCTTTACGGGATCAACGGCGTTCGTAATGAAGTGCCGATCGGCAACTGGATGGGTAGCGGCGTCGATTCGGTCAAGATGGGTGCGTCGCTGCCGAGCGAACGGCGTATGCCCGCCCACATGGAGTCGGCGGTCGGTGTGTTTCGGGCGATGATGGAGGACCATCTGCCGCTCGATATCATCATCGAGCCGGATCTCGAAAACTTCGAGACCCTCAAACAATACCGGGTGCTGATCCTGCCCAATTCCGCCTGCCTCAGCGACCGGATGAATGAAAACGTGGCCCGCTTTGTCAAAGAAGGGGGCGGCCTGGTCTCGATGCACGAAGCCTCGATCGCCAATGAGTTCGGCGACGCCCGCAAGGATTTCGGTTTGGCGGAGGTTATGGGTGTGCATTTCAAGGGGACGACTGATTATTCGGGACGCTGGCCGAACTACCCCAACTGGATGCAGGTAGCCTTGAACATCCTCCAGCCGGAACATCCGATCCTCGATCATCCGCAAATGCGCAGCAACATTCGTGGCGGCGACCGCGTCGAGTATATCGGCTGGACGACCAACGTGGAGTTGATGACGGGAACCCGCAAAGTCGGTCGGCGTCTGACCGCGCCGGTGGAGTGGCCGTTCATCGCAATCAACGAGGCTAACCCAGGTCGTTCGGTCTATTTCGCGTCCGACATCGGTCAGGCCTATTTCATCGCACCGTATCACTACCAGGGACGATTGATCAGCAATGCCGTCCGGTGGGCGGCCAAGGATTCACCGCCGCCCTTTGAGGTCGAGGCACCGATGGCGGTGCAAGCCGCGTTTTACACGCAGAACCAGGGCAAACGCCAGATCGTACATCTTTTGAATGAATTGAACAGCACCGCGAACCGGGCATTACCCATCAACAACCCGTCGATGCGCATGGAAGTGATCCCGATTCACGACATCAAGATCACGGTCAAGGGAATAAAGCCCAGCAAAGCGTTTCTGGTGCCGGGCAAGCAATCGCTTACGATCACGCCTACCGCCATCGGGACAACGGTCACGGTGCCGAAAATTGGCACACACGCGATGGTGGTTTTTGAGTAATTCGGGTGGCATCTTGTGTCCTCGTTATGATGCTTCCTGTTCCTCTTGGCGAACTCAATTAGGTTACGACTTCCAGCTCTGCCTTATCTGTACGACAGATTTTTTACGGAATGCAAACCCGACCAGATCGACACGCGTCGGTCGGATGTCGGCAATATTGACCGTTTTAAGTTCATGAGAGGCCCATTGATCCCATTTCCTAGAAACGATTCCCTCTTGTCCGTCCGGGTAAAGGGTTGAGATTTTCACCGTCACTTCCGTTATCGTGCAGCACTTTTCGGCGAAACTGCGGGAGACGCGGATTTCCCGTGGTATGACGCAGGCGCAGCTGGCGGAAAAGGCCCTTGTTACGCAGGCCTATGTCTGGCGCTTGGAAAATGCCGGCGCGGCTCCCGGAGTGGATTTGGTCGAACGTCTGGCCAAAGCGCTCGGCGCGACGGTGACGGACCTGCTGGAGACGGGTGCAGATCCCGAAGTCATGACCGTGCTTCGGGACCAGACGATGAAACTGATTGTGGGTATTCTGAAAGTGGCCGATCGCGATGCGCTACTAATGCTGAACCCGCTACTCGCCCGGTTGTCCGAGTCATTTTCAAAAAGCCGCTGACTGAGCCGGTGCCAGCCCACGAATGGCGATGTTTCCGTCTATTTCCCGAGGTATTCGCAACAGAAGCCGCTTTCGGACACCGGTTTCAATGCAAGAATTGGGGAGCGGTCTTGCCTAGCCATTCCTTCAACGCCTCATGCGACTCGAACTCGCCAATTTCGATGCTATCGACGGTCGGCCCCTTCTCTCCAAGATTATGAATCTCTTCCCCAGTCATCTCCCGAACCCAAAGCACGCGATGGCGTTGCAGGCCGCCACGCGTTAAGTTGATGGCACCGTCGTTCAGAGGCTGGTCGAGATTGCTGCCACGGATGAGAACGAGATAAACGAGATCGCCGGAGAACTTGAGAAGCAAACCCTCGCTCGGGTTGTACTTCCAGGTTCCGAGCCAGCTATAGGGAAACCACATGCTATTGCCGTCAAGGAAGCGGAACTCGATGGCGGATGCGTGATCGCGGATGCCGCGAAGATAGCCGAAGGCCGCGCAACAAGCCTCGATACTGTCAGCATCCGGTTCTTTCTTTGACAAGCCCTTGCCCCGTCCTTCCGAACGGAGGATGCCGTGCAAACGTTCGTTCGGCGTCTCTTTATCGAGCATGGTCAATCTCCTGGGCCTTCACATCCCGCTCGCCGCCGGTAATGTGTTGTTCGTTGCGGGCGGTAAACACGCCGCTGCCGCGCGCGAACGCCAACCGCTTTTTGGGGCGAACTTCCTGGGCTGGCTTCGTGTGCAGAGGCTCGTTCAGTTCCGTTGCCGACATCGGATCGTCGGGACGGTTGATCGCCTTCCACAAACCGTCCTTGTCGTCGGTGAATATCTGGACTTCTTCCTTGCCCCGCGTTGCCGCGACATAGGCCGTCCGCTGCCCGGTGGCCGGGAAGGATTCGCTCGACATGCCGACGAATACCTTATCCACCGTTCCGCCCTGGCTGGCATGGCTCGTCACGACATAGCCATGTGTCAAATGCCCGAACTCCCGGCTCACCACCCAACCGTGATCGACCAAGAGATCGCCTTGCTTGGTAAATCCGTTTACAGTCAGGATGGCCCCGTTGCTCAGTAAATGCTTGCCGTCTTTCGTCCTACCGCGAGCCGTGACGCGCACGCGGTCGCCTACCGCCAAGGCAAATTCGGTTGGCCGGTAGAGTTCAAAGCGGTTGGCCAGTTCTATCGGCGGCTTGGTCCCCTCGCTCACGATCAATCGCGAGGCTTTGGTGAAGCCCGGCGCATTCTGGTTGAACTGGAGCATGTAGCCCGGATCGTATTGCGTAGGGTCCGATTTCTGGGCATCGTCCAAGTGCGTCGCAATCCATCCTTTGATGATGCGTTCCTTGCCGAGCTTGCCTTGGGCTTTGAGGCCGTCACGGATGGCCTCGGTAATGCGGTCAGCTTCGGCATGCGTCGGTGACACAACCAATGCCGATTTGGCACGCCCATCGCGTTTCTTCTCGGCAACGGCGGCGAGATAGGCTTCGGCCAACTGCCTGTTGCGATCCTCGTCGGGCACCTGCATGATCCAGCCGAGCCGATCAAGCTCGGCGAAGCCATCGCCCGTCCAGCCTTCGCTCAGCGCTTTCGCCGCTTTCTTGTAGTCGCCCTGCTGGCGGACGATTTCCGTTACCTCGGCGACGCGCAACCCGGCCTTGTCCTCCAACAACTTAAGCGGTTCACCGGCCATGACGCTTCGATGCTGGCGGCGGTCGCCGACCAGGATCACGCGGGCGCTCATTTTTTCGGCAACGTCGAATATACGGTTCATGTCGCGGGTACCAAGCTGGCTCGCTTCATCCACAAGAATGACCCCATTCTTGGCCGATTCCTGCATCTCCTGGTCCTTCAAGAATCGGGCCACCGTATCGGCGTTGCCAAAGCCCGCTTCCTCGCGGAGCACCCCCCGGCTTGCCTTGATCGATTGAGCGAGCGCGACCACCGGCCGCCCGGGTTCGGCCAATGCCTCGCCGATCTCCTGTTCTAGCGTCGTCTTGCCGGTGCCCGCCGCCCCGCGAATAATCATCACTCGGTCCCGTGATCCAAGCACATGCGCAACGGCCGCCTTTTGCCCTGGGTTGAACCAGTCCCGCGAGCAGGGACGCTTCGGATCGCCGAGCGGCCTGTAACGTCCGCGACCATCGCGGGCGAAGGCGATCAGCCGCGATTCGAGGGATAGCATCTCCTTGGTGGTTGCCACCCAACGGCCTTCCACTTCGCTGCGGATTAAAGGCCGGTCGCGCAATTGCTGGTCCGTCGCTTCGACCGTCACCGCACCAAGCCCGCGTTTCAGGGCTTCGGTCAGTATTTTGCGTTCGGGCATCACCGCATCGCGGACGAAACAATGGTCAATGGCGTAATCGACCGCCATCGCTTCGCCACGGTCTGGCCTGGCTACCGTGATCTCGCGGCGATGGACCTTGGCCAATTGCTCGCGTTCCGGGTCGCTTAGCCTGCTGTTCCATTCCTGGCGCAATGAATCCCAACCGAGTTCTTCACTTTTCTTCTCGCGGGTCTCGGCTCCAAGCTCGGCCTTGCGGTCGGGATTGGTGATGCCCTTCTCCTCGGCCACCTTCTCAATCAACGCCGTCCGCCGCGAGAACCGCTTCAACATGTCCGCAGGTATGCCCCCAAGCTCAAAATCATCGCGTTTGCGTTCGATGCCGAAGCCGATGTCCTGAAGTTTGTTCGCCAGCCGGACGCGGAATGCAGCCTGAAAATACGGAGCGTCTCGCTTCAGTTCGCGGAATTGGCCGGCCTTCCACCGTGCCTCCTCTTGATCCCAGGTCGAGTTAAACGCGAAAACATGTGCATGCAGCTGCGGGTCGGGGACGCCGTCCACGGGCCGGGATGTCGTGTGGATGAATTCGGCCCAAATCATGTTGCCGGTGGTACGCTCGGTATCCTGTCCCAGGGTCCGAACGCGGGTTTTCATCTCGGCTTCCATCTCGCACATCGTTTCGTCAACGGCGCTGCGGAAGGCCTCCAAAATGTCCTTGTCGCCACTCATGGCATATAGCAATGACACCGATTTCGGAACCGAGAATGTAAAATCGTACCCCACCGTCCGTTCCGACCGGGTCCGCACGGTAAGCGGTTCGCCGGTCCGAGGGTCGAGGTTATCGCAAAGCCGCTCGAACGAGAATTTGTCAACGGTCCCAGAGAGACCCAAACGAGTTGCGCCCTTCCCACGCCAGGAGCCGACCAGCTCCTGACCTTCGGTGTAATAGTCCGCCGTAGCGTAATACCGCTTGGCGTCCTTGGCACTATTTTGTTGCGTGACGCGGATCATACCTCATTCTAGGCTATCACAACATCGTTAACGAAATGTTAATGCATCTCTGCTCCACCGCAGCCAGCCTTGGTTTGCGAAGATTCTAATGATTACATACATGGTCCGTGCGCCACCGGAATGCCACCCATTCCGCAAGTACGAATCAATTTATTTTTTCGATTTTGGATCTTCAGAGATGATAGATTGCCAACGATGACTCGTTTGGTCTTGTCGTTCCTCCACCCTCTCTTGCAGAATTATCTAGAAAGCTGCGCAATCTCCACGCCTTTAGCGACTTGGACTGCCGTCAAAATCTGGAGTAATCGTGCGGCGGGCTGTGCGTGGATGAGTTTCTTGTGCCCTTTTTCCAAATCCATGGCGTAGACCGTCCTCTCTCTCACTTTGTGCGACTTCCACCACTTTGTCGATTTCTTCGGGGCGCAATTCAGGTTGTCCTATGTTGCGGAGGATTCGGTTATAAACAGCAAGTAAATCGCGGACTTGCACGGCAGTTGCGATCCCAGGGCAATCGCATCTAAACGCCTGTTCATTATTGGCTGTTCAGTTGTCAGGGACAAGGTTACTGCGAATGATTCTGGTGGAACGTACCCGTTTCACGGAGGAAAAGACTCATGGCGCAGACCCAAGCAACCCCCTTTCTTGCCGCTTTTGCCCAGTTGCAGGATCCACGCATCAACCGTACCAAGCATCACCGACTGCTGGACATCCTCTTCATCGCCCTGTGCGCTGTCGTCAGCGGCGCCAACGATTGCGTGGCCATGGAAAAGTTCGCCAAGAGCAAGCGCGTCTGGCTCGAAAAATTCCTGGATCTGCCCGACCGCGTGCCGTCGCATGACACCTTCGCTCGTGTGTTCGCCGCCCTGGATGGCAAAGCCTTTGTCGAGTGTTTTCTGAGCTGGGTGACCAGCCTCGAACGGAGTACGTCCGGCCAGGTGGTGGCCATCGACGGCAAGACGGCTCGTGCGACGTTGGATCGAGCCAAGAGCAAGCATCCGCTTCATGTCGTTAGCGCCTGGGCCACGGAGAACCAATTGCTTTTGGGTCAGGAAGTGGTCGATGACAAATCCAATGAGATCACAGCGATTCCTAAACTGTTGGAGGTGTTGGAATTGACGGGAGCGATTGTGACTTTGGATGCCATGGGATGTCAGAAAGAGATTGCCAGCAAGATACGAGAAAAGGGAGCCGATTATGTGCTGGCGGTGAAAGGGAATCAGGAGCATTTGGAGCAGGACATCGTGGAGGCGTTTGCCGCCGTGGACGAGGGTCGTAGCACGGCAACGGTGCAAACGCACACGGAGCAGGACAAGGGGCACGGTCGCTTGGAAACGCGCTGGACGCAGACGATGGCGGTACCCAAGACGTTGCGTCATCAGGAGGATTGGCGGGATCTGGTGAGCATCGCCCGTTGCACGCGTAGCTACCAGGAGGGTGGAGTGGAGAAGTCGGAGGTGCGTTATTTTATAAGCAGCCTGCAACCCAAGGCGAAGCAGATGGCGGGAGCGATACGGAGTCATTGGGGAGTGGAGAATGGCTTGCATTGGGTGTTGGACATGTATTTTGCGGAGGATCGCAATCGTGCTCGGACGGGCCATGCGGCAGGGAACCTGGCGTTGTTACGACGCTGGGTCATCTCGTTATTGCGGCAGGACGAATCGACCAAAGGCGGCATCGAGAAGAAGCGCTTGCAAGCAGGCTGGAACGACGAAACGCGCGAGGCCATTCTTGGCCTTTTTATGGAGGATTAGATGCGATTGCCCTGGTTGCGATCCAGGGTGATGTTTCTCTTTCCCAATCATGTAGAAGAGCTTGTGTGATACGGGTGCCGGAGTGCCTCGGCTCTTCTTCGGCCGCGACTTCCGCGACTATACGCTGGATTACGTTTAGGTCGGCTGCGTTGCGTAAGTCTGACAATAACGGCTTAAGCCGAGTTGTTCCGTTAATCCCGGCGATGATATCATGCGTGGTCGCGGTCAATTCCTCGGGAGTAAAGCCCGCCGATTCGACGAGCTGCCGAATCTCGTCGTCTTGAACCAGCCGGCGTCCTTCCTGGTCGCGGCATTGCTCCAATGCTCGTATAAGTGCATGCAGTGACGCTTGGGTCGGTGATACGTTTCTGTGGGCCCATGCGCTTAAAGGTGCGCCGGAGATTCCAGATTGGCTTTCGACTGGCGACACCGAACGCAAGGCGAGCTGATGTTTTGAAATTCCGGCTGCCTTGAGTCTACCAAGTATATCGGTGAGCCGAATCGAAAAGACCGAAGGCGATTTTGCGGGAGTGAGCAACAGCATGCCCCCATCTATAGCGCTTTCGAGGAGCTCAGTTTCGGACGGCGTGAGTCCGGCGGCGTTCGCCACCGCCAGGCGTTCCATGCTGGACGGAACTGCCGAGTCCTGTGTCAGTAGGTTGACAATCCGAGCCTTGGTAGGCGAATGATCCGAGGTCGAATCGTTATGTATGGCGGTGGCAATGTTTTCCCGTGGGCAACGTCCGCCTTGAGAGTGGAAGGAAAGGAGCTTATTCATGACCTGCCTCCAGGTCAGTTGGGGTCGAGCTGAGTCGTTAAGCCGGCGCTGCCAAGCTGCGAGCACTTCTTCATTCCATTGACGAATGGAGGCCGGCGTGACCTCGATAAGCCCGGCGGAAGCGAAGAGTGCGACCCGGTAATCACCCGCTGGGAGGGTTTCGGTTGCAGGCCGGAGCCGCTCGTGGTCGAGAGAGAGGAGGCCATGGTCGGCGATGTCGGCTACGAAGTTATAGGTCGGCTGATTCCGACCATCACGAATGCGGTAAAGTGCATTTTGCAATATTTCGTTGCCTGTCCCTTGGCTGTATTGATGGGCGAAGGCGTTGACGGACACGTCATTGGCCTTCAGCAGCGCGTCGAAAAAATGGGCGAAGTCCGGGTAGGACCGCCAGGCATCCATGACCTGGCCAACCCGTTCACGGATTTGCTCCGCACTAAAACGCTGTTCCCTCCGACGTGCCAGACTCCTACTCCTCCTATGGCGTGACCGTAGCACACGCAAAAGCGGATGTCATTAGATTTGTTTACATCTGTTAAGGATTGAATTGCGGTGATAATTACACCAATGCCGGACTAGATTGGCGGGAAGAAGCGGGCTGGGGATGCTCTACCGAGCCGGTAAGCAGATGCACAACGGCTTGGCGCGCCAAGGATCAATGGGTTAAGCAACCGCCAATCCGATCCGTGTTTGACCAATGAACACGGGGTGCTTGGTCATCGTTACACGTCTCGCCGTACGTTTTGAGACGAGAAGCCTCCAGGATGTCTCGCCCATTCCGGGATAGGTTTCGGTGGGCTAGCCGGACGGTCCACGGCCATATCGGAATTGTCGATCCAGCTCGCACGTTCAACATTTGCAGTCGAGATCCTCCGCCCGTTCCCGCTCCGTCTTTCCCCCAGAAGCTTTGATGCTCGTCGATGGCGATCACTCCATAACTGACTTCGCCAAAATACCTTACGTGCTTCGATGGGGTAGGAAAACATCGACGAACCCGCTTCAATTCGATGTGAAAAAGCGACGACCTAAATCGTCGCGACTTAACTTGATCGGTGCGGCCGGTCCGATTTCCTACAGCAATCGCTGCCTTTTACCCCGATTTGATCGTCTCCGATTCGCGGGCCGATGTGCGCTCAAGCTAGTATTTGGGTAACGGATCGCAACGGGGCCCAGCAATCAACCTGGCGAAGAAGGGGTAAATATGGAGCGTCTCCGGCACGATTTCGCCTTTGCTCTCACGCTCGAAATTCTGGACGTTTTCAACCTACGCGACGAAGAAAAAAACGAGGCTTTCGGCCTGATCTATGAGCGACTAACCGAGGGATTGCGCATACGAAACTAAAGCCGCTCGTATGTCGAACCGGTTGAACCCCTTATCGAAGTGAGGCATCAATGAAAAAGATAGGCCGATTCGCTTTAGCTCTGACCTTGATGGGGCTCCGGGACCGAACTGGTTCCTGCCTCGTCCTATTTGGACCATGCCGACATTCCGACCGGCTGGGTATACAGGAGATCATTGAGGTGCCTGATCTTCGCGACCTTCTGTTCTACCTATCGCTCGTTTTCAACAGTAACACTCGAAAAATAGCCGCTCAACTTGCGAAATCCTCGTGTTTTTCGCGTTTATTGATTCGCCCGCTCGAAAATGTAGTGCCAACAAAACTAGTTTATTGCCGCTGAAATAGCTTGATTTATGTCAGATTTGCAGTTAAATTGTGGTGTCGCTTTCCTGCTGGAGACGCACCCTTGTTTTTCCGCATCAAAAAATCCAAGGCCCACCAGTACCTCCAAATCGTCGAAAACTCTCGACAGGACGGCCGCGTCCAACAACGCGTCCTCCATACTCTCGGCCGACTCGATGAACTCCAAAAGGACGGCAAACTCGACAGCCTCCTCGCCTCCGGCGCTCGCTTCGCCCAGCACTCCATGCTTCTGACCGCCTACAAAGAGGGACAAGCACCTGCTGTCAACACCAAACGCATCGGTCCGACCCTCGTCTTCGAACGCCTCTGGAAAGAGACTGGTTGTCAGGAGGTCGTGCGCCGACTGCTCGAACACCGCTGTTTCGAATTCGATGTGGAACGGGCCGTATTTCTTACGGTCCTGCATCGACTCTGTGGCACCGGTGGCTACGGTTTTCGCAGCGACAGGGCCTGTATGGCATGGAAGCAGGACTATCTCGTACCCGGACTCAATGGCAAAGATCACAACAAGGAACTCCAGCTCCACCACCTCTATCGAGCCATGGCTTGGCTCGGCGAAACACTTCCTGAAAGTCAGCAAACAGTCTCCAGTAAACTCGTGCCGCGCTGCATCAAAGACCTGATCGAAGAAAATCTGTACGAACGCCGACGCGACCTATTCACCAATCTGGACATGGTGTTCTTTGACACCACCTCGCTGTACTTCGAAGGCGAAGGCGGAGACCTACTCGGACAACACGGGTACAGCAAAGATCATCGTCCCGACTTGCACCAACTGGTGGTGGGCGCGGTGCTGGACAACGAAGGTCGGCCCATTTGCTGTGAGATTTGGCCAGGCAACACTTCCGACGTGAACACCCTCATCGCCATTGTGGATCGGCTGCGTATGCGCTTTCACATTCGACAGGCCTGTGTCGTCGCCGACCGCGGCATGATCAGTCGGGAAGTGGTCGGTGAATTGGAAGATACGAACCGCCCTTTCATCCTTGGGGCACGCATGCGTCGGCAGAAGGAGGTCAGTGACATCGTGCTGTCAGACGCTGGGTCGTACCAGGAGGTGTTTGGCCCACGCGAGACCTCGGATGATCCAGCACCGCTTCGCGTCAAGGATGTGGAGGTGGAGAAGCGGCGCTATGTGGTGTGTGTGAACGAAGAGCAGGCCGATCATGACCGTCAGCAACGGGAACGTATCGTGGCATCGCTACGTGAGAAACTCAAACAGGGCGACAAGTCGTTTGTGGGCAACACAGGATATCGCCGTTATCTGAAGGCGGAGCCGGGCCGTCATTTCACGATCGACGAAGAGAAACTCAAGGCCGAGGCGAAATACGACGGTGTGTGGGTGTTACGTACAAATACGAAGTTATCGGCGGCGGCGGTGGCCTGTCAATACAAGAAGTTGTGGATGGTGGAACAATGGTTCCGCAATTGCAAAACATTATTGGAAACGCGGCCGATTTTCCATCATTGCGACGAGACCATCCGAGGGCACGTCTTCTGCTCATTTTTGGCATTGGTGTTGAAGCAAGAATTGGAATCGCGCTTGGCCAAGCGTGGCAAGAAATTGGAATGGGCGAATATTCTACGCGATTTGGAGCGTGTGCAATATGTGGAGGTGGCTCGGGATGGCAAAAAGTTCCTCCTGCGTAGCGAACTGCAAGGGACGGCCGGCCACGTATTCCAGGCGGTCGGCGTAGCGGCGCCGCCGACGGTGCAGGAAGGCGGCATGCCGGAATAGGCGGCGGGCGTGCGCCTTGGCTTTGGAAATCAGTAGGGCTCCGCAGGAGCGAACCGTAGTGCCAACGCGGCCACACGAAATCATAACGCCTTGCGGGGAAAGAACTTACAAAACTGAGGTGTCGAAAACGAGTATAACATGTTGCAATTTGGTATGGACATGCTCCAACAACAACTGTTCGGGAGCATTCTTCTAGCCGGCGTTGTGCTCGTCATCGCCTTGTTAGTTACCGTTGTCATCCTCCTTTGGACGATTTTCGTCGCGTTCTTCGTTTTCCGCATTTGCGCGGGGAGGATGAACGCGGTGGCCCATGAGGCGACAAAAATCAACAATCTTCTCATTTCGCGCGGAGTCCGCGCTCTGGGCGAAAAGGGCCAATCCAACGCAGAGGCGAAAAAACGGAAACGAATCCGCCAACGCGCATTCCAGGAGGGAATGGACTACGGCAAGACTGTCTCGGACTCGACCAATGGCGTCGAGTGGCCTGAGATGGTCAGGAAGTAGGGCCTCCTCGCTTTGGAACGGTTCCATTCATCAAGCGACTGGATCGCTTGGTGAATGGAACCAACCGGCGGGGACTGTCACCCGCCTCCTTGGAGAGGAGATTCTGACGCCAAACCCCGTATCTGACAAAAGATACGGGGGCGTCCCTGACACCGTGGCCATGAACATATTGGAGGCGGGTATAGCTTCCTCGACCCGATTAGCCTGTGAGGCTTGATCGGACACGATCACGCCAAAGAGATCGAATGTGTCCTTGAATTGTTACCGGATGAGAAGGAGAGAATCTGATGTCAACGAACCTCATTAACATTCGCGTCGATAAATGCGACTACCCCTCGCAACCCCGGTCCTGCCCGGATCTCGACTATTGCCGCTCCTTGGGCGAGAGCATGCGGACCGTCGGTCAGCAAGTGCCCATTATCGGCTATAAGGATGCGACTACGGATCGGTTCATTGTCCTGGACGGAGGCTGTCGGCTGGAGGGAGCAAGGCTATCCAGTATCGGCGAACTCCTAGCAATGGACTTGGGCAAGCAGCCGACGCAGGTGGAGTTGCTCATGGCTCAAGCCGCCATTGATATCCACCGCCAGCATTTACCACCCATCGATTGCGCGAAACTGTGGCAATCAAACATGGGTGCGCGTGGTTGCACGGCACGGCAGATGGCAAAGGAATTGGGTGTGAGCGATAGTCTTGTCGGCGACTATTTGTCGCTGCTCACTCTACCTTTTGAGGTACAGGAACAAGTGAATAACGGAACCCTGCATCTCTCCAAGGCGGCCCTGATAGCGCAGCAGGAAAGCGATCCCGACCGCCAACGGGAGTTGGCAGGACAAGCGGCGACCCTGTCTCGCAATGCGTTAGCTGCCAAAGTGCGGCAATTGCGTCAAACCGAGCGGAAGCCGGAAGTTGCCGTTAAGAGCCTGAAACTCCCATTGCCGTCAGGGACTACGGTAGTTCTCAAAGGGAAAAACATGACATTGGAGAGCGCAATTCAGGAGCTTGCGGATTTGGTAAAGGCAATGAAGAAAGCCAATGATGATGGCATCGACGGCTCCACGTTTTCGCGTGTTTGCCGGGACAAGGCGAAGGCAGCGGGCTGATGGTTCGCGTGCTTCATCACAATGAAGTACGCTTTCGGCCCATGAGTCCGGTCCGTCAGCTCATCGCGGGCTGGCGGACCGGGTGGCGATTGTGTGTGGCTAACGGCGGGTGGATGTAGTTGCGATTTAGGAGCGAAACGTTGAAACCGACCTTTGAAGATCAAATGATCGCCTTATTTGGCTTGGTCGTTTTCTTCGCCTTGATACTTTACCGCCCTCGGTGGCGTCCATCGGGGAAAGCGTTTGGTACGGCGACCTGGATGAGCGACAAGGCGCTTTGGGCAGCCGGGATGCTGGCAAACGATGGCTTGATCCTTGGTCGCACCTTTGGTGGTGAATTGATCCGCTTGCCTCAGTATTGCAGCGTTCTGATCTGTGGCGGCATAGGTTCTGGAAAAGGTGTAAGTTTGGTGCTCCCGAACTTAATCAAATACAACCGTGGGTCCGTGGTCTGTTTCGATACGAAAGGCGATCTTTACGAGACCACGGCCGCTCGGCGTGCCGCGATGGGCCAACGTATCATTCGTCTCGCGCCGTTCAATGGCGGCGAGGATGCGATGAATCCTCTCGACACCGTGGAGCGCGACAGTCCGATGCTTGTAGATTCCGCCAGAGCAATGGCTGAGGCGCTGGTCGCACGCCTCGGCACCGAACCCGATCAATATTGGAACGACAAATCGGTTCAAGTTATTTCCGCCGTGCTGGTTCTGGTGCTGCTTGTGTTCAAGGACGAAGATCGAAATCTCAGTTCAATGTTGGAAATCATCAGTGACATTGATCTCCTTAAAGCCGCAATCGTCAAATTGCAGGAGCTTGGGGGAGTACCGGCTAGGTTAGGGAACCAGCTCAAAACGCTTTTTCACGGAGATGGCTCGGAATACACGAAAGAAGGCGCGAGTGTGATTTCTTCCGTGATCCGCCACACTGCCTTCTTAAATTCTGAATTAGTGGCGCGGGCCGTATCCACAAGTACATTTAATCCGGCGGATTTGCGCAAGCCGGGTATTACGTTATTCATTCAGATTCCGCCAGCGTTGCTCGAAGCTCAGCGTGGTCTTCTTCGCTGCTGGTTTTCTACGCTGATCCGAATTATTGGAGAAGTCGGCAACGAAAATGAAGGAGAGGTGTTGGTGCTGATCGACGAGGCATCAGCCCTGGGCAGTTCTTTGCCCGCACTGGAGGAGGCGTTAGTGCGAGGACGAAGTGCAGGCGTCAGACTGGTGTTGGCTTATCAATCTTCGAGCCAAATAACCACGGCATTCAAGGATAAGCCAACGCTGCTTTACGATAATTGTAGCACGCAGATTTTTCTTGGAGCCGCCAGTAGCTATGAGGGGGCGGAACGGCTTAGCAAATCCATCGGGGAACGAACACAGGTGATTGAGAATTTCGGCGAAAACGAATCTCGCTCGTCGCAAGATGGCGGCTCCCAGCAGGGCGGCGGCCAGAGGAGCCGAGGCAGTTCACTCAACTATTCGGAAAACGGCCGGGCATTGCTTCGACCCGAGGAAATCCTCACGCTCAACAATGATTATGTCATCGTGCTACTACGCGGCAGTCCACCGATTCTGGCAAAACGCGTGAAGTGGTACGAAGATCCTGATTTTAACCCGTCCATCCCGAGACGGGCGAGGCAAGCGACGCCCTTATGGCTGCTGTTGGCGATAGCTTTGGGTCTCGTCGTGTTGGCGATGGCCAGCATGTAACTGAGAAATGGTCGATCTCGAAAGGTATAAGGAGGCGTGCGATGGCAAAGAAAATTGGCGAAGGGCATTTGTCAGCCATGGCTCGACTTGGGCTGAAAGAACTGAGAAATGCGATGAATCCCTCGCGCGAAAGCGCTGCGGACGTTGAGATGGGTTTGTACGGGACCGCAACCCAGGGCGAGATCGCCGAAGCGCGAGGCGGTGCTGGTCAGGGACCTGAGCAAGAATCTCCTGGCAGCATGAGCCTGGATGATCTGCGCGCGTATGCGAAGGAGCAACGCACACAGTCGGAGGATAAGAGTCAAGACCAAGGCAAGGCGCAGGGGAACGAACAAGACAATAATCGTGACCGCAGCGATCTTGAACGTTAAACCGCATCGTAATCTTCGCCCAGGAGGCACAGCTATTTACCGTAGACGTTCATGCTTGATGGTGGTGTTCGTTGTCGTGTTGATCGAGCCGCGTATGCTTCTCGGCCAAGCGACTCGGCCACGATCGTCATCCCCGCCGAAATCACAACCGGCAACACCCAGTCCCGATCCGCGCCAGCAACGGGCGGAGCGGGAGCGGGCAGTTGCATTGGTTGGAGATCGTGGAAGGGAATTCGTCGAGACCTTCGGGGAGGATGCCGTCGCAGCGATATTTGGTTGCTCGCAATCCGTGGCATTCCAACTCGTCGAATTCCACGTTTCGGGCGGTCTGGCCAAGTTCCCGCGACCGCGTGATCTACTCCGTATCATCGCCAAGCCGAAACATGGCGATGAGGTGGCTAGTTGGGCCATCCTGCACGCCAAGGAATTGGCCGATGCCGATCGATTCGAGGCCTACCTGACCGATCCGTTGCCCTACGCCTTTGCTCTCAAAAAATTGGACGACGCGGTCGCCGAGGTTCGCAACCGTCGCCAAGCCGCACAGAACTACTACAAGGCGCTCGCAGAAAACCAGGCATCGCGGTCGTCCTATGGTTGGCGGATGTTCTGTCTGGGCAGCGGCGTGACGGTGGCGGTGGTGTTGATCCTGCGGCGGGTTCGTGATTCGGGTGGTTTGAGCTGGAGATGGAGATAAGCCAACGTGCCGCGAACGGCGAAGGCTTCGAGGGAGAGCAGGTCACAGTCGACGAGGGAAGCCATGACCAGTTTAGAACAACGGCTCGAAAATATCGAAACGATGCTCGCCCTCCTGGTCGAGCGGCAGCCGGTTAAAGATTGGTACTCGATCGAGGAATTCTCCAGGATCGTAAAACGGTCGGAATTGACGTGCCGCCAGTGGTGTCGATTGGGCCGAATCCACGCACGGAAACAAGAAAGCGGTAGGGGGGCACATAATTGTTGGGTTATTGCTCATGAAGAAATGCAGCGTTATCAACGAGAAGGATTGTTGCCCTTCCGGCCTCCATTAGCGGCGGAAGTGGACGTGACACGGCAGTCTGGCAGCAACGGCGACTCGCCGCTATGCGAGAGTAAGCTGGCTGAGAAGTAACCGATCGACGCAGGCAATTTGGTCAATGGATCGGAGCCATACGCATGGGGCAGGAACGGGAACCGACGAATGGCGGAAGCTGGCTGGAGAAGAAACTTGTCGCGCTTGATGCGATCTACCGCAGATTTGGACGGGAGGGGCTGAAGGGACAATCATTTGCCGATTTGGGCCTGTTACTCTCCGCGAAGGAGCTTCAGCTTCGGGATGCGGCAAAGGGTCCGAACCTTGGCGAGGAACACAAAGCGGCAAACCGCCTGTTGGCGCTTGAGATCAAAGACCTGACAGCCTACCTGAAGGGCCAGCTTGCATGCGTCAGCCTTTCCGATCTGCGATCCTTCCGGCAACCCGATCGCCCGCGCCAGAACGAGCCAGAAAAGAAGCGGGATTATGACTTGGAAAGGTAGCGAGTCGTCCCGCTTAGGATGGGCGGCATTTCCGGCGTCGCCTGTGATCCCTAACCATCAGAGTTGTTGGAAAGAACTTGAGCAATGGCAAAGCAAAAGCAGCACGCCGAGGCATCGGAGCGGCAGTTGGTCCGCGACATCCAAGAGCTAACCGGCCGCCAGTTTGTGTATGAGGATCTCTGGTGCGGCATGGTGCCCTTCGACGGCGGGCTTACCGAGTTGCAGACCGGTCCGCCTGTTTCGTTTGCCGACCTTACTTGGCGTGAGCAGGCGGATATTCTGCGCGAATTCATCCCCTGGGGGCAGTATCCGGACAAGTCTTGGGATGATCTGTACCGAATCCGCGACAACATCGCCTCCGGCAAAGAGCCGGAGCAATGGCTAGAAGGCACGTCACTGCACCAGTCCTTCCGGTTGCTCGCCGACGGCAAGACGCCACCGCCGCCGAAGCAAAGCCCTGAAATAACTAAGCAAGATTTGGTGTCCCTTCGAGATGCCTTGGCCGGTGCGACGGAGGAACGCTCTCCAGGGAAAGCACAGGCAGGGAAACTCTCTCTGCAAGATTTGAAAGAGCTATCGCAAGCGCAAGCAAAACAAGGGGAAGACCAAAAGGGTAAGCCGAGAGAGATCGAACGGTAGGATTCGTCGCGGAGGTTCGGCGATTTCCCAGGAGCAATTGCGGCGTTACCAACGAGAAGGTTTGTTGCCGGCTCTTAAAGCATCCGCAAAAGACGTGACCAAAGGAGAGCATAGCCATGTTGACGGTCAAACAAGCGGCGGCGAAACTCGGGATTTCGGCCAGTCTTGTCTACGGTTGGTGTGACCAGCAAGTATTGCCGCATTACCGAATGGGTGGCAAGGGCAAGCGAGGAAAAATCGTGATCGAAGAGACTGCATTGGATGCTTTCCTGAAGAGTCGGAAAGTTGAAAGCGGTACGGTCGATCCATCCTTGCTTGGTCTGAAGCATATCACGCTGTGATGGTTCGGCACCTTCAATCCGAAGCAGAGGGTGGGCCAGAAGGTTCACTCACAACCCCCGGCCGAGGCAACGGTCGGGGGTTGTTTCATTTTAAGGATTGCCGAAAGCGATTGTGTTAATGAAGGAAGGTCTTCGAACCGCCTGACAATTCTTTCAACAATGGCAAACCCTCGTACTCAACCACATTAACCTCCGCCCGCTGCTTTCGTCGCCGCATCCCGCATGTGATCGACCTTTCCCGATATATGTGAATAGTGGCGCATGACCATATCCGTGCTGGTGTGACCGAGCAGCTCTGCGACTTGGGCGATGCCCACGCCGCTCACCAAGGCGTCGGTGGCGAAGCTATGACGGTAAGCATAGGCGATCAACCCCTTTAGGTGTGGTAGCTTCTGCCGGAGCCGTTTGAATCGGCAGCGAATGCCATTTCGTGTGAAGGGCTTTCCTCCCCTTGGGCCACGGAATAGCGGGCCGTCCGGGTGTCGGGCCATCAGACGCTGGGTGAGTTCGACCATCGCAGGCGTTAGATAGACGATCCGAGGCTTGCCCGTCTTTTTGGCTGTCTTGTGTTCGGTGAACACCCAAACGCCCAACTCCAAATTGACATTCTCGGCAGTGACTCGGGAGACTTCGCTTGGTCGGCAGCCGGTCTCTTGCATGGCGAAGACGAAGTCGCGGAAGGCTTGATCGCGAATTGCAGCCATAACTTCCTGCCGCTCGTCGCGGCTCAGGACATGGTCGCGGAATGTCTGCTGAGGCTTTTTGACTCTACGAAGCGGGTTGGCGGAAAGCAGACCTTCGCTCTCTGACCAGTTAAATGCCCGCTTGATCGCGATGACCGCGCAGCGCCGAGAACCCTTCCAGCCGGGATGTGCGTCAAGCCATTTGCTGACGTGCAATGGTTTCAGATCCACCACAAGAAGCGTGCCGTACAGCTCGCAGAAATCCTGCAAGTAGCCGCGATACCACTGGTAAGTGTCGGGGACATGGTGTTTCTGCGAGTGTTCGAGAAACAGATCGCAGATAGTGGCGACGCGGAGTGTTTCGGCGTCGGGCAGCTTACCCGAACCGTTAGCCATCAGTTTGTAGAAAGCCTCGCGAGCGGCTTTCTCGCTGTCGCGGCCTTTGGCAAGGCGAACCTGCTTGCCGTTGAACTCGACGTACCAAGCGTCTCTCGAGGCGCGATACCAAGGCTTTGAGGGAATGCGCACGGACGAACCTCCTGACTCTGTTGCGGAAACAGAGGGTGAGCCAGAAGGTTGACTTGCGGCTCGCGGCCGAGGCAACAACCGAGAGCTATTCCATTATACGCCACAGGCGTTTTGGATGAGCATTCCCTGCCCGATTCCCTGCCCTCCGCTGGGCAGTCTGACGACTCCATGAAAAAGCCTCGCTGCAACTCATTGTTACAGCGAGGCTTGCAATGTCGGGGCGACTGGATTCGAACCAGCGACCTCCTGAACCCCATTCAAGGGGTAAGGTCAAGCGTTTGGACCGGACGGTATACGCGGCTTTCTTATTTTAACCGCTCTCTTAACTCTTTTGATTTGGTGGTTTGGGTTGGCGGAAAACGGGCGGCGGCGCATACTTTGGGCATGAACAAGCCCACCACAGTTAGCGACCTGGTTGACCATTACCTTACCTGGCTGGTTCGCGAAGTGCGGGCTTTGCGGGTGGAGGCGCGCACGTTGGAGTATTACGGTCGGCAACTCAAGCGATTTGTCGCTGGGCTCGGGGATGGTGGCAGCGATCGGCGGCTTGATTCGCTCATTGCGTTCGACCTCGAGAAGATCAAAAGCGGGTGGCATTCCGTACAGGCGGTGCAGCGGCTGTTCAACTGGGGTGTAAAGGTCGGGCTCGTCGAGGGGAATCCGTTCGCGGGGATTGAGCGGCCTCAGCTCGGGCAGCGATCGCGGACATTGAGCCGGGGGGAGATGTGCCGGTTGCTATATAGTGTGGCCAAACCTTTTCGGCTCTTCCTCGTCGCGATGCGGCACACGTTAGCGCGGCCACAGGAGATTCGTCAGCTGCGGTGGGCGGATCTTAACGCCGATGGCACGGCCTTTGTTCTCACCAAGTATAAAGCCAAGAAACGGCGGAAGGACAAGGCGCCGGAGCGCCTCATTCTCCTTGACGCGTACATGCAAGGACTGATCCGCGCTTTGCAGGCGAATCGGAGGCCGGCATTACACGATCCCGTGTTTACAAACCGGGTCGGCGAGGCCTGGACGGCCAACGCGGTGCGGTGTGCCATGCGGACGGGCCGCGCTCGGGCTGGGCTGAACCAGCCGGGCATGGAGCGGGTCGTAGCCTACACGATGCGGCATACGGCGGCGACCGATGCAACCGCGAATAATGTACGGGATCGTACCCTTGCGGACTTGATGGGGCACGCGAGTACGAAGACGACCGCTCGTTATCAGCATCTTGGCGGCACAGCACCTAGGGGACGCCATCAACCAAGCCACGAAGCGCCCGTCGCCACGCCGGAGCGCTTGAACACGATTCAAGCGCGCTTCGGCTGTGGGTTCAGGCTGGTTGGGAACTGTGGGTTATGACGATGTTGGCGGCGTCTTCCGCGGCCGCCCGCGGGGCCGTTTTGGGGCTGGTTCGGGCGGCGGATCCTTTCGCGGTCGACCGCGCTTCTTTTGGCTCGCCGCGGCCGCGGCGTCCTTTGCCATGAATTCCTCTATCGGCTCGAACCCCTCGATCACGATTTGCTTCTCGGCGAGCTCCGCCGCGGTGGGTAGCTTCGCGGAACGCCCGCGCTTCTTTGGGGCGGCCGCGGCCTGCTTCGCCTCCCACTCTTCAATGGGTGTGATGTCCGGCTCGGCGGGCGGGGGCGGGGCAGCATAGGTGCCGATCGCCGCCGGCCCATTGGTGAAGATTTTAGCGAGCTTTGTATAGGGCCACCTCGCAACCCTGGCGTTGAGGTATTGCGGCTTCGGTAGCTGGCCCTGGCGCAGGTAACCAAACAATGTTGATCGCCCGATGCCGAGGACCTGGGCCAGGTCGGCGGGGGAATAGAAGAGCTTATCGAGCGGGTTGAGTGGATCCATTTTTCGTTCCTCACTAAGTGAGCTGGTGATTCCTTTCTAGCCTAACATGGCCTATGCCGGTAGTCTAGCTTAGTTGTAGTTAGGTTTCGTCGACGCAAAGATAGTGCGTATTAGAGCATTATAGGCCATGTTAGGTCTCTATCTTTCATGAGATAGAATGCAGATTCTAACCCCTCCGCGACGTACCCGCGCCGTCCCGGCCGGTCCATCCCGTGCTAACCGATCGTCGTTCCCCGCGCCACCGCTCCGGGCCGACCCCCCCAACGAGATCGCTCCGCCGTCGCCGCCCGCCCGTCGCCCCCAGGCGCTGCGCGGGCGACGGGCGGGCGGCGACGGCGGAGCGAGGCGGCGGGGGCTCGGCCCTGCGCTCTCCCCCGCGCTGGACGTCGTCCCTCGGGGCCGGCTTAGCGCCGGCCCCGAGGGACCAGCGTTGGCGGGGTTCGGGGCCGCTCTCGGCTCTGGCGGTACGGCGCTGCGCTTGTGGCGCTGCGCTTGGCGGCGGGCACGATGCCCGCCGTTCCTGGGGCAGGGATGCCGCGGCCCCGCGACGGGCTGGCGGCGGCGGCGGCTGTGGCCGCCGCGGCCGCCCGGGGGCCCGGTCGGTGCCGTCGCGCGCGTTTTGGCCGTGTTTTGTCGGGGCGATGGCAGACAAAAGCGGTCGGAAATGGCGGGAAATAAGCCAAAAAAGGCTTGACAAAATGAGCTAAATTATGCTAAGATAAGGTAAGTTAGTGCGGCGGGCTGTCACCCGCCGCACCGGACCCGATGGACCCCGTGAGGAATCGATCATGGCCAAGAGCAAGATTACGAGCGCGGAACCGCCGAAGCAAGAGCTAACGCCGGCCGAGACGATGCGCCAGCGCATGCGGAGCATTTGGGCGCAGATGGAAGAAGAATACGCGGACGAGCGGGCCAGCCGGGCGGCGGCCGAAACGACGGCCGCCCACTCGGCGGCGGCCGCCGCGGCGGCGCCCGCCCCGGCGCCGGAACCCCTCGCGGCGCCGCGGACCGCGACCCCGCCCGCCGGGGGGCACGCGCAAGAGGCAGCTTTTCCCGGCCGAGAGGGGCGCCATGCGGCTATGGTTTTTTGCCACGGATGACCGCGGCAACCAAGAGGCCTACCGGCTGGTGTTAACGAGCCTCAGCACGGCCGGCCGCGCGTTCCGCCTGGTTAAACACAGCGACGGAACCGCATACGACCTGGAGCAGCGCGGGCAGGAACTGCACTGCGATTGCCCCGGGGCGACCGCCCACGGGCCCACCTGTGCGGAGGGGAAGGGCTGCAAACATGCGCGGATGATTCGCGCCGCCCGTTTACTACTCGGCAAATAGCCGGCCGGCCGGCGGGGGGCTGCGGCCCAGCGGGCCCCCGCGCGGCCGCGGCGGCCACAGCCGCCGCCGCCGCCAGCCCGTCGCGGGGCCGGGGCATCCATGCCCCAGGAACGGCGGGCATCGTGCCCGCCGCCAAGCGCAGCGCCATAAGCGAAGCGCGCACCGCCAGAGCGGGCACCGACCCCGAGCCCCGCCAGCATTGGTCCGGGCTGTCCGGCGCTTCGCCGGATAGCCCGGACGATGGCCACTAGGAGGGGGCTAGCGCAGGGCCGAGCCCCCGCCGCCTCGCTCCGCCGTCGCCGCCCGCCCGTCGCCCCGCGCAGCGCCTGGGGGCGACGGGCGGGCGGCGACGGCGGAGCGATCTCGTTGGGGGGGTCGGCCCGGAGCGGCGGCGCGGGGAACGGCGATCGGTTACCACGGGATGGAGCGGCCGGGACGGCGCCGGTAGGTCGCCGGGGGTAAGAATCTGCATTCTATTACCCCGGCACGAAATTAGATCAACCTAATTCCATTGGAGCGGCATATTGGGTCTGCGGATGAAGGAAATAACTCATAACATGTCGAGGCATCCCGCTCAACTTCCTCATGAATCCGAACAACCGCTCTTGCAACGTCGGCTTGTCCGGCGGCAGGCCAGCCTTGTTGATGTTCCCCTTCATGTCATTGTTCAAATATTTCCACCGGATTGAGTTCCGGCGAATACGTCGGCAGGTAAAACAACTCGATCTGCTCCTGACGCGCCTCTACCCAGGACTGTACCTCCGCCTTGGTGTGGGAGCCCAACTGGTCCACGATCAACAGAATCTTCCGCTTCGCCCCACTGATCAAGAGAGTCAAGAACTGGAGAAAGACTTCCGCCGTGAACGACCCCTTGTACGTCATAAAACGCACCGTGCCCTCATTGCTGATCGCCGAGATCTGATTGACCCGCAGATGTGGTTGCGGCACCTCCATGGTGGCACGCTCGCCCCGGCGGGCATAACCCGAACCGGGATGGTGGTCGGCCTGCACGCCAACCTCATCCGCCCACAAAATCTCCGCGTTGTCTCGTTGGGCTTGGGCCTCAATGGCCGGATAGGTATCCTGCAACCACTGTTCGACTTCATCGGGATCTTGGTGACGCGACTTGCGGGCGGGCTTTTTGGAGGTGTAGCCCCAGCGTTGGAGATACTTGCCCACGGTGCGTAGGGCCAGTTCGATGCCGAGATCTCTTCGGATGAGGTCGGCGACGGCTTGGCGTGTCCACAGGGCGTGTTTCAGGCCCACTTGCTGGGGCGAGAAGTAGTCGATCTGGTCGCGAATGGTTTGAGCTTGGGCCTCGGAGAGCATACGGCCCGAGCCCAAAGGCCGGCCGGTGCGCCCGCCGGGCAGGGCGTCCAAGCCTTCGGCGTAATAGGCGGTATTCCAGCGGGAGATGGTTTCGCGGCGGACGCCGAGGAGTTCGGCGAGATCGGTTTCGGAATAGCCAAGCTCCAAGCCATGCAAGGCACGCAAACGCAAGGTCTCCAACGAATCGTCCGAGAGATGGCGGGCATCGGGAAGAGTAATAGACATAGTAACACCTCGAAGCTCGGGCTGAGGTACTTGTAATTCTAGATTAGTGAGCAACTACCGTGCCAGGGTAATATCTCATGAGAAATAGCGAAGTGCCGAAGAACTCGGCGGCTACCGAAGAAAGCGGCAGTAAGGACGGCGGGCGAGTAACGGTCGCGGTGATGCCCAGGCACCGGCCCGCCCTCGCCCGCCGAAGAAGGGGACTCATCAGGCGCGGTACCAGCCACGCCGGCTATATTAGGACGCAGCCGAGCCGCGTTGTCAATCAGATTTGTTAGTGAGATTTAGTGCAAGATAGGCCAGAGTAGTTTGTGACAGGTAAGCGGTACGTCGCTGGCGAGAACCATGCCTTGACCTCCCCAAGGAGTTCCACGGCCTCGGCGTCGGTTAGGGAATGCGCGGCGCGCACACGTAGAACCGCGTGGAACATATCCCAAGCGGCGGTCGGCGGCTCTGGTTCACGCCGTGCCCGCGCTCTTGGCCGAGACATTGAAGCACCCCGCACAGAAGAAGTAGGGGCCGCGGCAATCTTGGCGCACGATCAACGGATGGCGGCAGAGAGGGCAAGCGACCGCGGCACAGACTTCGTGCGACGTGGCGGCGACCACCTTCGAGTGGTATTCGGCGCCTCTATGCCGATCTCAAAACACTGCGCCGCCTCGTCTTCCCGGGAGAGGGGCGCGTTCGCCGCTGCTGGTATTGATCGCATCGGTACCTTTCCCGGCGCACGCCAATTTGCGCTTCGTTACCGCGGCACGCATTCGACATGGCCCGCGGCGGTAGTAATTCCAGGGGCGTAACAAATAGCGGTTGGAGGCGCTCCGCCCGGGCCCGCATGGCCATGAGGTGTAACTCCCACTCCACACACCAGCCGCGCCGCCGCGCATATGTTTCGGTGATTTGGTAGCTGGCCCCGCAACGCGCGCAAAAGCCGGCGGCGTCGCGGGGGTGGGCCGTGCAATGAACGCATAGCCGCGGGTCGACCAGGTCGAGCCCAACGCCGGGCGGTAACACCGTTCGCGCCTTCATGGATGCCCCTCATGTACGGACGTTCATACTATCGTGCCAGGCCTCATTCCAAGTGCCGGGCGTCCGTTTTGGGGAGGAGATCCGCAAGGACGGCGTTAACCGCCTGAATGAACCATGGCGGCACGTTCGGGACATCCGCCAGAATGGCGTCAACTAACGGAATGAGGTTAGGCCCTAGCGCCGGGGCCATTTCTTTTAGGATCGCTGCCAGGCCGGCGAGGAATTGGATCCAATTCATGGCAAGTTCTCACGTCAATCGTGCCAAAAAAGCACTAAAACGCCGCCTTACCGGCGGCGACACGGGCAGCACGCGCAGCAGGGACACGGGGCCGGCGGTGGGGCGGGGTCGGCCGAGCTGGTGCCGGCGATCGCCTGTACCGAACCATCGCGGTATGTGATCACGATCGAGACGGCGGGGTTCGCGGTGGCCGGCGGCGGGGGAAGTGGTCCGGGGGGCGGGGTTGGGGTCGGCGGGCTCGGTGGCGTGGGCGGCGGTGGGGGCACGGGGGGCGAAGGAATCGGGCTTGCCGTGGCCCAAATGGCCTCGGTTCCGATCTGGTTGGCGGTGTAGGCGATGTAACAATATCCGCCATCGCACCAGTTGGCGCCCCAGCTGTTGCGCAGGATCCAGGCCCCGCCAGGTCCCTTGGTGTTGTCCCATCCGACGAGAACCACATCATGATTGACGTCGGTGGAACCGTCGCCGGTGAACACCTTGCCGGCGGGCGTGTTTGCGAACCCGTCCGTCGCCGCGATCGCGGAGCCGATCGGCCCGAATGCTACCATACAGGCCTTGATATCGTCGGTTGAGGCGATGCCTTGCTGTTGCGTCGGCGTGGCAAAACCCCAATCGGCGATCTTGTAAAGCGTCGTTCCCGCCTTCATCCGACACGGGCCCGGTCGCGCGGTGTAGGGCCCATAGTCGATCCGCGTTGGTAGGCCGGTCGCTTTGGCCCAGGCCGTCACGGTGGTATTATCGTCCCCGTCACATCCACCGTTTTGGCCGCAGTCGAGCGTGTATTGCTCGCTCAGCATAAAGCTACCGTCGGGCTTGCCGATGGCAGCCTTTATCAGCGCGGACGTGCAAACGCTCGTGCCGGAAAAGTCCCAGCACGAACCGCAATCGCCCTGGTCCGTCACGGGCGGTACGAGGCCAAGCGCTCGGCAATCGTACTGCGCGGCGGTGGCCCGGGGGAGCCGGCGGACCAGGTCGCCGTGGCGGGCGGCGGCGGCCGCGTGGCTAGCGGCGAGCTTCTCGGCTGTCGGCGTGCGGTGGCCCCGCGGGTGGTCGGCCCGCGCGGGCGGAAGCGGCCGCGGCGGCCGCGGATCGGCCCCCGGGAGGGCCGATATTGCGACGGCCGCCGTGACTAAAAAGAACGCAATACAGCCGGCGATACGCCGGGGACGTACACACATATCAACCCTCCGGAGCTTCGACCAACGCAGCATGGGATAGGGCGAGCCTAACTGGTCGTTGTGCGTTGTATCGAGCTTGGTAGGGTGTGTTACGGAAGATCGTTAGGGTGACATAGGCTAAGGTAAGCCACGTTAGACTATACGATTTGGCGGTCGGGCTGCGCCTAATTGTTAGTTGCCGCGCTTCGGCTCGTGACGGAGGGGGGCGCTTTGAAATATGGATCCTCGTACCATAGAGCCAGGTCCATGAGGAGTTCGTTTAGCTCGATGTTCGAGAGGTTGTAATCGCGCCGGAAGCCTTCTAATAGGATGAACGCCGGGTCAAGAAGGCCGGCGCGCTTGGCGGGGGACGGCGGGCCGTTGTGCTTATGGTTCATGGGGGCACTCGCGGATAGTGCAATATAGGACTAGTTAGGCTATCTTGGGTTGGAATCAATGGGGCGGCGGCCAACGCGGCCGCCCCACGGACGGTTATACGGCGAACAGCTGCCCGTTGGCCTGCCATAATAGGTCACGCGCCCAGGCCCAATATGCGGACTCGGCAAGGATCCGTCGCGCTCGACAATGCGGCTTCCAAAGGCCGAACTCGTAGCTAAAGACCACTGCTTCCGCATGGTCTTGGTAAATTGCGACGACCCAGCCGGCGCCGCGCCCGCCCTTTGGCTTCCGCTCGGCGGTGAGCTTCCAAATCTTTGCCCGGCTCATGCACCTTGCTCCTTCCTCTTCTTGCCCTGTTTCTTACCAGCGTCCATGCCGGGCGGCAAAAAAGGGATGATCTGGGGTACGGGATCGTCCGGGCCAAGGGGCTCGGCAATCGGCGACCGCCGGCGATGAAGGCCCCATAGCTTCATGAGAATGGGCTCGACGTCGAAGGGCGGCGGTAAGGGCGCGTTGGCCGGGCGGTCGATCAGTGAGGCCTCAACCCGCGCGTTTGGCCGGCCGCGTGGCCGCTTCAACTCCACGACCTGGCCGGCCAGCTCCAGGCCCGCAAGCACGTCCTTTACATTCTCCGTGATTTCGAGGACGCATGGTATCCAGCCTTGCTTGCCTTCGCCGCCGGGGATGAAATCCCAGCGTAAGGCCGGGGCGTAGCCCTTCCAACGCAAAGCGTTCACGGCGGGATTCGCGTTCGCACAATGCGGGCAATCCCCGCGGCCCGTACATGGGAGTGAGCGGGCGCCTAGCCAGTGCAGCCATACGCCGCGCCATGGGCCGAGAAGGCGAAAATACAGTGTGGATCCGGGACGCACGGTGTAGACGGTGACGCCCGGCGTTTGAGGCGGAACGGACGGAGGGCCGTCGTCCCATGCAATGGGAGTGGAATCCGGCATAGGAAATGACTCGCTACCCGAATCGCCAGTCTCGTTCCAGCCCCGGCCAAACGCTTGGCAGGTGTAGTAGCGGCTGTCGCGGTCAAACCGGTTATCGGGATTTCGAGATCCTACGCTCCAGCGCGGCGGGGTGGTAGGTGAACATACGTGCGCTCTATGTCAGAGTCATGACATTGACAGTGACAGTGACAGGCGCACGTGTCACTGTCACCATCACCGCGAGAGTCATGACACGACGGACAAAAGTTTGATGTCAGGCGGAACGGCGGCGGAACCGCGTAAAAGATCGGGCTTCCATGTCAGGAAAAGAAAGAGGAGGTCCGAACCCCGGCTACTACCTCGGAGAACGGCCTCCTCAACTTGGATGTGAGCGGCACGCCGTTCACATTTTAGCCGAACCTGACCATTCGATCAGGCCCAACTATCGGGGCGAGAGGATTTGAACCTCCGACCTCCTGAACCCCATTCAGGCGCACTAGCCAAACTGCGCCACGCCCCGAGGCGGACGGTGTCACGATCGTTGTCGATCGGCGGTTCCTTGGGGTGGCCGCGGGTGCGGCCTGGAACACGTCCTTACACTAACGAAATTCGCGAAAAGTTCAATCGGAACTCATGCACTTCACGTCTTCGGCAGGAATTTGATGCATACCGGTTTGCTGATCTCGGCCTTGTATTTCGTCGGCGTGAGTTTGCCGGTCGCTAGGTCGATCTTAAATACGAGGACGTCGCCGCCGTCTTGGTTCGCGACTAAGAGGAAAGAACCACTCGGATCGATGTTGAAATTTCGTGGCGTTTTGATGCCTTCGCCTTGATGAGCGATGAAAGACATCGCGCCGGTCTTTGGATCGACCGTGAATGCGGCGATGCTGTTTTGGCCGCGATTCGAGCCGTAGACGAACTTGCCAGAAGGATGAACGACGACTTCCGCGGTTGAGGTGTTGCCTTTGAAATTCTTCGGAAGCGTCGAGAGCGTTTGAATCTTTTTGAAGGTTCCCTTGTCGGCGTCGTAGCTGAGCGAGGTCAGGGTCGAGTTTAGCTCGTTGATGACGAAGGCTAGCGGGGCGGAGGGATGAAAGGCGAAGTGGCGCGGGCCGGCGCCGGGCTCTACAGCGAAAAAGGTCGGATCGTTGGGGGTCAGCGTGCCTTTGGCGGGATCGAGTTTGTAAACGAACAATTTATCAAGGCCCAGATCGGCGACGATCGCGAAGTGGTTGTTCTTATCGACATTGATTGAATGAGCGTGGGACTCCTGTTGGCGACCGGGATCAATACTCTTGCCGATGTGCTGGATGAAAGCCGTCGGCTCGCCGAGCTTGCCGTCGGCTCCGATGGGGATCGCGCTGACGCTACCGCCGCCGTAATTGGCCACCAGAGCGTTTTTCCCCGCCGGATCGATGCCGACAAAACAAGGGCCAGCGCCCCGGTGCTCTGCTGGTTCAGAGGTGTCAGCTTGCCGTTCCTGTTATCGATCGCGAAGCCACGGACTTGGCCCACTTTCTTCGGGCCCTCGGCAACCTCGGCGACGGCATAGAGAAAACGGCCATTTGGATGAATCGCCAGAAAAGATGGGCTCGGCATTTCCGCCACGAGTTCGGGCTTGGAGAGTTCGCCCGTGAGCGCATCCATCTCCATCCGATAGATGCCTTTGCTCTTGTTATCCGTATACGTTCCGACGTAAACCCAGTATTTCTCGTGCTTGACGAGCGGCGTATCGTCCGCGCGGGCCGCGAAGAAAATCGGGAGTACGATCACTAACGCTGAAAACAACAAAACAGATCTCATAAGACAATGCCTCGCCTGGAGAGTTACCGGCTCGTCGAAGTATCAGAAATCGAGATCCATCGGTCCGGCGTGAAGGATCTCTGAAGACAAGATATGGACCGGGGGTTCAACTTACGTACGAAGTCTTCCAAAAAGTGGAACAGATCGAAGCCGAATTCAATTTTTGCTGGGAGACTTAAATGCGTCCCTTTTGTGCATTCCTGGTTAGGTTTCACCGAATGCCGACCGTGTAGAAGTGCTTTTGGCCGAGCAGACAGACGGTATCACGCCGGTAGAAAAGAAGCTCAACGACGAATAGCACGAATAACACGAATGGGAAAGCAAGAGGCAGAGGGGCATCGTAGAGCGCGTTGGGATCAGCGCCCTGTGGCTTCTTCGTTGGATGATGGCCAGCAACGAATCCGGCTCGACCGCTGCGATTGGACCGCTCTGCTGGGTTCCCAGGATGTTGCCGGCGCCGCCATTCTCCGGGTCCAAGTCGTGGGTATCGCGGTGTCGAAGGTCGAATTGAACACCGATGCTGTTACGTTGCTGGGGATGTGAAAATTGCGATGGAGAAAAGGTTTCTGGTATTCCTGGCACCTTTTTCTGTTCATGCTTGAGTAAGACATGCTGTTTCCGGGTCATATCGGAACCCACTAATGGTCCCATCCTTGAGTTTTTGAATCGCCTCGTCAATCACCGCAAGTGGAACGAGAAACCACTCTCTCGGTTCCACTTGCGATCCGAAGCGATCCTTTAATTCCAGATCCAATCGAGCTACGCCGAAAACTTTGTGCAGCAGTTTCTCGAGCGCCTTGCGGTTGACATTCGCTAGTTTGTATTTCCCGACGATTTCCACATCGGCCAGTAGATAGGTCGGGTCTTTCTTCGCGTTCGCAAGCCGGTTTTTCACGTTGCCGCCGGTCACGCCGATCTTGTGAATGAGCGACCTGTGCTCCGCAATGTAGGGATGGTCCGATTTGCTCCGGAGCACGTATATGTAACCCGTCGCCAAGTCGCCCTCTTCTTCAACCTCCGCGAAAAGAGGGCCAAAGCCCGGCTCGTTGATGCGGCGGCTGGCCTTGTCTTTATACAAGGCACGCTGGAGGGAACGGACGAGGAGATCGCTCTCAGTGCCGTTGTCGTACACGACTCTGAGCCTGCGGTCCGGGCGGCCGTAGCCGTTGGCAACCGGCTCGCCCAAGTCGGCAACCAGGACCTTCTGGCCGTCGAGGATGAAAAGGTCGCCCTTCTTTACCTCCGCGTATTCTTTGTATTTCACGGTCTGTCGTTCACCCGACTCCAGCTCGCGTTGCACCGTTTCGAATATAGGTTTGAAGTCGTCGAAGTCCTTGCAGGGAGTCCGTTGGGCGATCTCCTCGGCAGCCTTGATTTCCTCGCGCGAACGGACATGAACGAGCTGAGTGACGTCATCCTCCTTAGGCGTCTCGACCCCAAGAGACGCGAGCAGGTCCTCGTCGTCGGGCTCGTCCTTGGCCAGGTTTGCACTGGCACGATCTCCAGCGCCTAAAAGACCGCGCGAGTCCAGCCCGCTCAAGGCTTCGCGGCACTCCGCGGATTCCCGCAATCGATCCAGCCTCACCGCGTAGAGCCGCTCGAAGATATCGTGGCTCTCGCCGTGCTCTGGTAGCCGTCCGTGTTCCTCCACGAACCGCTCGATCTCCTCGAACCCCGCGATGATTCGCTGTTCTCTGGCGGTGCGCCCGCCGGATGCGGCAGGGACGGTGTCGACACCCAATTCGCCCAGCAACTCCAAATCTTCGTCCGTGACTCGTTCAGGCATTGCCGGCCTCCTTCACTTTGCGCTGTAGGAAGGCAATCCCCTCGGCCATTCGCTTCTCCCATGGGTCCACGGCTGTCAGAGAAGGCAGTCGTCCCTTGTCTTCTTTGAACCGCTTGGCGCGTTTCGCAAGTTCACGCGCTTCGTCCAAGGTCATGCTTACCCGCCTGGCCGCAATCACCTCCGCGACCAGCCTCAGCCGCTCTTCGCTCATCGATTTGGCCAGGATCGCGTATGCTTCCCCAAAGGGATTGATGCGGTCGATCAGATCGATGTCAAGTTCCCGCACCGACAAAGCGAATTTTCGCACTCCATCGACGAGCGCGGTGCTTTTGGTATCCTCACCGCCCCCTCCAACCAATTCCTTCTTGGCTTGCTGAACGAAATTCAGAGCCGCGATCGCGTGCTGGCGGACCGCTTCCAGATCCTCATCATCTAGATTCGGAAACTTCTCTTTGACGATCTTACCCATCCGGACCTGCGTCAGCTCCTCCGGTACGAGTTCCTTGTCGAATAGCCCGCGCTCGATGGCCTGTTTGTCCTGCACGAACGCCGTAACCAGTTCGGTCAGGTCCTCGCGACAGATTCGCTCCGCCTCTTTGCTCTTTGGTTCCGCCAACCCCTTGATTTCCAGTTGGATGAGGCCCGTCGCTGGATTGACTCCGACGTTGCACTTGCCCGGATCGTAGCCGCCGTCCCCATAGTCCAGGCCAGGCGTCGGTCCATTCGTCGGGTTCTTCGGCCTGAACTCAAAGCGCGGCGCCAGCACTTGCTCCATCAGCAAGCTCGCGGCGATGGCCTTGAGCGTGTCATTCACCGCTTCGGTGACGGCGGCTTCGGCGGCGTCCGGCTCGGCGATGAGGTTGGTGAACCGCGCCCGCGTCTTCCCCGGCGCATCGCGGGTGGCGCGGCCGATGATCTGCACGATCTCCGTGAGGCTCGATCGATAGCCGACCGTCAACGCATGCTCGCACCAGATCCAGTCAAAACCCTCCTTCGCCATGCCCAGCGCGATGATGATGTCCACATGATCGCGGTTGTTCTTTTGCGTCGCATCCCTCAACGCGGCGGAAACCTTCTCCCGCTTCGCCGGATCATCATCCACCAGATCGGCAATCTTGAGAACCTTTCCGTCGGCGGTTTTCACGAGCTGGAAACCCGTATTCGGATCGGCGCCCTGCCAATCGCCGAGTCCATCAATAAGGTGCTCAACCTCGATGATCTTCTGCTTGGTGCTCTCCTTGGAATTGACGTTTGGAATGTGAATAATTGTTTTCTCATTTGAATCCAGGACGTCGAAGATGCTCTTCTTTTCCACATTGCCCTTCTCTAGATAGGGCCCGGAATAGAAGTAGTAGCCGATGTCGAGTTGCTTGAGATACTGGTAGCCGTTGAGCTGCTCGTAGTAGGTGTAGGTGACGGTATCGAACTTCGACTCGTCGTTCGGATCCATTACGGCCACGGCATCGCCGCGGAAATACGAGCCGGTCATCGCCACCAGATGCGCCTTGTCGCGCGCCATGAACTGGCGGACGTGTTCGCCCAACCGGCTGTCCGGGTTGGCGGAGACGTGGTGAAACTCGTCAACCGCGATCAGGCGGTCGTCGAAGGCTTCCACGCCAAACTTCTCCACCGCGAATCGGAAAGTGGCATGTGTGCATACCAGCACCTTGTCACTACTGTCGAGGAACTTCTTCACCGCGTCCACCTTACCGCCGTTGTCCGAACCCGGCGCATCGCAGAGGTTCCACTTCGGGTCTACCTTCCAGTCGGCCCAGAAACCGAACTGGCTCAGCGGCTCATCGTGGAAGCTGGCGCCGATTGCCTTCTCCGGCACGACGATGATGGCCTGCTTGAGCTTTTGATTGGCCACCTTGTCCAGCGCGACGAACATCAGCGCCCGGCTCTTGCCCGAAGCCGGCGGCGACTTGATGAGCAGATACTGCTCACCGCGCTTCAGCCAGACACGCTCCTGCATCGGCCGCATGCCCAGTGCGTTCGAGCGCGTGGAACTGCCGTCCTGGGCGTAGGTGACGGTGACGGAAGGGATGGAGATGGGGTCGCTCATCGATGCCTCTTAGCCTGGGGCGTTGCCCCAGGCTATGTTATGATGCCCGCGTTGCGGGCGCTTTGGTCGAAATTGTTGACGCAACACGCGGGGTGTTCCACGCCCGCAACGCGGGCATCATAACATAGCCTGGGGCGACGCCCCAGTTCACCGCGTTGCGGGCGTGGTCGTCGAGATTGTGACGCAACGCCCCAGCGGTGTGGTCCACGCCCGCGGCACGCCTGGGGCGTTGCCCCAGGCTATGTTATGATGCCCGCGTTGCGGGCGTAGTCGTCGAAATTGTGACGCAACTCTCGTCGCCGCGAACAATACGCCGCGTTTCACGTCGCGTTGCGGGCGTGGTCGTCGAGATTGTGACGCAACGCCCCAGCGGTGTGGTCCACGCCCGCAACGCGGGCATCATAACATAGCCCGGGGCAACGCCCCAGGCGTTCACGCCAGATTCAATCCCAAACATACCTCTCATCGTACTCTATCTTGTACCGCCGCAAGAACCGGCGGAGCTCCTCTTGGTACGTCCGCCCTCGATGGTGTTCCTTTTGGTTTGCAATGTAAGTCGTCGCTGCCTCGATACTGGACTCGCCCAAGGAAAACGCGCCGTATCCGGTTTGCCATTGAAAGGCCGCCTGGAGCGGACCCTTGGTCTTGAGCCATTTTGACGAATACCGCTTCACGTCCTCAACGACATCGCACAAAGCCCGCGTTCGGCTCAGTCGAAAGAGCGCATGAACGTGATCCGCCATGCCATTGATGATTAGGGCCGGGCAACCTTGCGCTTGGAAAAGGGAGGCTTGATAGGCATAGAGCTCGGATTCGATATCAGGCGTGATGAATGGCTCCCGGTTTTTGGTGCTATAGACGAGATGAACTAAAAGGGAGGCGAGTGATTGAGGCATGGGATCCTCTTATTTCGCACCGATATAGACTGTGGCGTTCGCCCGGGGCGTTGCCCCGGTCTATGTTATGATGCCCGCGTTGCGGGCGAAATGGTCGGGACCAAGACCGCCGAACGCCCATTTGACGCCCGCAACGCGGGCCTCATAACATAGACCGGGGCAACGCCCCGGGCGAACGCCGCGTTGCGGTGATGACCGTTGTGCGGTGGTGATTACGGATGTCCGCGGCGCGCGCCGGGGCGTTGCCCAGGGCTATGTTCTTGTGCCCACGTTGCGGGCGAAATGGCTCGGACAAATGCCCGCCCACGACCTTTTCCACGCCCGCAACGCGGGCATCATAACATAGACCGGGGCAACGCCCCGGGCTCATGCGTCGCCCCCTTTCTTCTTGCGCCCGCCCGCCTTTTTCGCCGACGCCTGCCGGGCGGTCATCTGGGTGTACAGCTCAAACAATTTTTCCAACCGCTCCGTGTCGTTCTTGAAACGCCGGCCGATGTAGATGCGTTCGAGGGTCTCGTCGTTGCGCCCGTGGGCTTCCCGCAGGTTGGCCGGCATCTTGTCGGGATCGTAAAGATCGGCAATCGTCGCCGGGAAATGGGACTCGCGGGCCAGCAGGATCTCTTCGGCACAACGGGTCAGGTCGGCTTTGTTTTGCTCGGTGAGCGTGGGGACGGGGAAGGTGTTCCAGCCGAGGGTGTTGGAGTAGGAATAATCTGATCGTAATCTGCCGCATATGGTGGCTATCCAAGCTAGATGCAGCCTCGAAGACAATAAGGCCACGCACCAGAGCGGTCCGTTGTTAACAAAGCAGGCCTTGTTTGTCGGAATTATTGTTTCATCAGCTAACCCGACCGGAAAAAACTCTCTGTTTTCCGACGACACGATTGGGACAAAGATCTTCCGCCTTCCATCACCCTTTCGTTCGCGAAACTGGTGTGGCCTCGATGCGAGCCTGTTGACCGAGACATCACTTGTTGCCAACCTTTCCTGGCGGACGGTTTCAATTCTGCCCCTAATCTCCGGAACAAGCTCTATCAACTTCAAGCTATCGTCGTCGAGCCATAGACAATATCGCTCTTTTCCATTGATGAACTCTGTCGAACCAAGAAATCGTTTTGTCAGTTCCGCTGGGAGCCCCCTTCTAAGCAACTCGTGTTTTTCTTCCTGGTTTAGGATCAACCCCGCTGACTTTGAGTAATATACCCCGTAGTCCATAATGACATCAGTAAACCTTGGGGACCTACACGCTTCAACTATGTCGACTTGGTGGGCCGTCAGGTACGGATTGATATGCTCAACAAGTTTACGTGCATCGGCTGAAATCAAACATCTTGGCCCGCCTGTTTCAAAATCGAGTCCGACAATAATCACCGTTACGCCGGCTTTGTTTTTGGCTAAATTTGACCAAATAAATGGAGTATAGGCGAAGCGTATCATGCAGTTCATCTGCCGAAGCAAAGCCCATGTGATTGGAACTTGTTGACCCTGACAAAGGCTATTTGTCGCAACGAATGCGAATGGTGCATGGCAGCGAATGTTGTATTGTCCCGCCTTGAGAAGCCAACCTCCGACGTAATCAACATTCTTCCATTTGTTTGTTAGTGGGGCGAAAACAAGTTCAAGATCACTTTTTTGGTCTTCAGTTTGCTTCCTGGTTCCAGTGAATGGCGGATTCCCACAAATATACGTCTCCCCACCCGCATTCTCAAAATCAATCTCCGCCTGATCCAACGGCGTGCTAAACAAATCATCCGCTTTGATCTTCACTCCCGTCCCGGTCGGCGGACAAATACTCAACCAATCAAGCCGCAATGCATTCCCACAGGTGATCCAGTTGGCCGCTTCGAGCGGCAGGAACTCGGCGAGGGCGAGCTTCTCACCGCGATAGAGGACGTCGCACTGATACTCGGCGATGATGAGGGCGAGGCGGGCGATCTCGGCGGCGAAGTCGCGGAGTTCGATGCCGCGGAAGTTGGTGCGCGGGATCTCGGAGGCGCGTTTCGCCTCGCCGCGTTGGCGGTTGATTTCCGCTTCGATCTTCCGCATCTCCTTGTAGGCGATGACGAGGAAGTTGCCGGAGCCGCAGGCGGGGTCGAAGACGCGAATGCGGGCGATGCGCTGACGCAGATTTAGCAGCTTGCGGGGGTTGCCTTCCGCTTCCTTTAACTGGGAATTTAGGTCATCGAGGAAGAGCGGGTTCAGCACCTTGAGGATGTTCGGCACGCTGGTGTAATGCAAGCCGAGGGCGCCGCGTTCCTCATCATCGGCTACCGCCTGGATCATGGAGCCGAAGATGTCCGGGTTGATCTTCGTCCAGTCCAGGCTGCCGATGTGAAGGAGATAGGAACGCGCGATTTTGCTAAAGCGCGGCACGTCCACGCTGCCGGAGAATAGGTTGCCATTCACGTAAGGGAATTTAATCGCCCATGAGCGGCAGTTGGCGGCCTCGCGCTCCTCAATTTTGGTGTTCATCGCACGGAACAGCTCGGAAAGCACTTCATGCGTGTTCGAGGAATCGCTCGCGCTCATCTGTTTGATGGTGCGGGTGAAGAGGAGTTCGCCATCGAAGATGTGGGTATTCTCGGCGAAGAAGCAGAAGATCAGCCGGGCGAAAAAGTGGTTGAGATCTTGCCGGCGGGCCGCCGTGTCCCAGTCTGGATTTTCTTTCAGCAGCTCGATGTAAAGCTTGTTGAGGCGGCCGGTGGCCTTGATGTCAAAGGCGCTTTCGCGGATCTGCTTGACCGTGGTGATGCCAGCCAGCGGCAGGAAGGAACCGAACTTGTTATGAAAGTCGGCGTAGGCGCATGCGACGATTTCGCCATCGACGAGGTTTTCGGCTTCAAAGGTCTTGCCATCGGTGGCCAGGATGAATTTGGCTTTGTGGCGGGTGGTGGCAGGGCTGTCCCGCAGCGCGGCGAGGGTCGTTGTCGTTTCGCCCTCCGGGCAGACCTTGATGTGGATGTTATTGCGCTGGAGCACCCCGCCGGGCAGGTCGGATTGGTTCGAGTTTCCGCTTTTGAGCCGTTTGAGGGTGGTGGCCTTGTTGCCGAAGGCTTCGAGGAAGGCGTAGGGGAAGGCCGCCGGGTCAAACGGGGTCTCCGCGAGCTTGGATACGGCTTCTTCGATTTCGACGGCATTCATCCGGATGGTCCATTCTTTCTCTGTCAGGCTCACCAGGCGCGCGTGAGACCGTTTTATCGGGAATTCGCGCAATTTTAAGTACATCTCCCCGTAAGAAGGGGAACGGTTCGGCCAGGATCGGGTGGCACAGACATTCTTGTCTGTGTCAGATTTCACTTGCTTCCTGCACAGACAAGAATGTCTGTGCCACGGGATCTGTTTCCCTATAGGCAGGTGTTCCCTTACTTAAGGGGAGCAGCACTAAGTTCAAGTTTCGCACATTTTAGGGTCTGTTGGCAGCATCTCGCGGGAGAAAAAAGTTCGGCTTCCCGGCTCGGTTTGGTAACTTGGGATCATCTACTATTCCAGGTGACCCCGTGGCAAGGAAGCCGATCTATGGAAGTTACCGCCTCTTTCGTTGCTCTGCTACAGCATTTCGTTGCCGTTTTCACCGCCCCAACCTTTCAGACCTTCGTCGAGATCATCTCCGGCTGGGTTCTCTCTCCACGCCGCCGCTACGTCACCGACGTCATCTTCACGGGAGGCAACCTCGACAACGGACACTGGTGCCGCTTCCATCGCTTTTTCAGTCATGCCGCCTGGGATAGGGATGTCTTGTCTTTGCACCTGGCCAAATTAGTGGCACGCGTGTTCGCCCTGGGCACTTCCTTGTCGTGGGCCGTCGATGATACCTTGTGTCGTAAACGTGGCCTCACTGTTTACGGCGTCGGCATGCACTACGATCCCCTCATCTCCAGCCGCGCCAAACCTCTTGTTAGTTGGGGACACGATTGGGTCGTCCTCTGCCTCGTCATCGCCCACCCCTTCTGGGCACCCACCAAAGTCTTTGCCTTACCAATCACCATGAGGTTGTATCGCAATCGCCAAGGTCTCACCAAGGGAAAAAAGAGCAAAGCCAAAGCCGCCAAGACCAAGGCCGACCCCAACCATCGCACCCGGCCCGAACTGGCCGTCGAGTTGATTTCCTTGGTCTCTACCTGGTTTCCTCAAGACGAAATCGTCGTTACAGGCGACAGTGCCTATGGCGGCAGGAGCGTTCTGTCCTACCTCCCGGCCAACGTTCACTTGATCAGCCACGTCCATCCCAAAGGCGCCCTTTATGCTCTCCCACAGCCACGTACGACAAAAGGCAAAGGGGCTCCTCGAAAGAAGGGTACACGTTTGCCGAGCATGGCCCAATGGGCCGACGATGCCACGCAGCCCTGGACGGAACTCCACTTCGATCAGTTCGGACTCCATGCTGTCCTACAGGTCAAAACCCAGCAAGCCTTGTACTACAAGGCTGGTGGCCAGCGTCTTTTGACCATCGTCTTGACACGTGATCTTCAAGGTAAAAGGCCCGATCAAATGTTTTACTGCACCAACCTTGACTGGGATGCCCGCCACATCCTCTCCACCTATGCGTGCCGGTGGGCCATCGAATGCACCTTCGAGAATTGCAAACAATTTTTGGGGCTGGAAGACCCTGCCAACCGCTTGCCCCTGGCCGTCCAGCGGATCGCACCGATGGCTCTGCTGCTGTATAGCCTGGTTGTCGTCTGGTTCCACCAGGTTGGTTACCGCTTCCTCCAGTTTCCGTACCGTCCCTGGTATCGAGGCAAACAGGAGCCTTCGTTTGCTGATCTTTTGACCACCCTACGGCGTGTCAGTTGCCAAGAGAAAACCAACACACTGCTTCCAAAACCGTGTCGCGTAAAAACCTGGCTCAGCCAGATTACCCAGCTTCTCAGCCGAGTCGGATGAGACAGCTGCTCGCCGTCTTTTTTCAACCAATCCCGGCGCATGTGACTCGACGGACCGCCAAAAATCATCGCCCCCAGCGCTAGATTTACGCGCCGGAATGTGCGAAACTTGAACTAAGTATTGCCATGAGTTGGCGATACTTAGAATCTTGGCGGAACTAAGCCTCGGTCCGGTGATTTCGCTTCGCTCGACCCATAGGCATCAAGTGCATGCTGTCCTCTCGCGTTTCGTGTCAAGGCTTGCAACGAATCCGGCGAAACTAACTTGTCCTCTGGGCCGCCTCGTGAGAGCGACAACCTGTTTTTTATACAATACTTCACTACTGTCCCATCATAAGTCGAATAGCGACAACTGTTTATGACCAGCGGCATCCTCATTCGGGACGTTTTGACTGGTTAAGGCCTCAAAAAGCGGCGTTTTCTCGAAAAGTCCGAGACTCAAAATTTGCAAAATTTCATTCAAGCTCCGATCGATCTTGAGTTCCTTTTTGACAATCGCGACCAAGACGTATGCGCTTATGGCAATCCAGATTTGCGTCTTCACTGCATTCTCGGACGTGCCATAAAAGGCTTTGATTCGTAGATGCTGCTTGATCCATTTGAAGAAAAGCTCCACCTGCCAACGGCATTTGTATAGCTTGGCGATCGTCAGAGCATCCAACACGAAGTTGTTGGTCAGAAATACCAAACGCTTGCCCGTTTCCGAATCGAGATACTTGATTCTTCGCAAAGGTACTGGATACTCGTTCGCTGTCGTGACGCCCGTCAGTCTGATGGTTTGATCGCAACAAAGCCCTGTGGTTTTATCGACCGTACGTTTCGCCCGGCAACGGTACTGGAGGTTCTTCTTGGCACGTGTGACGAAGAAAGCCATGTTCGTCTGGAAGACGTACAGGCGAGCAAAATCGATGTAGCCTCGATCCATGACGTAGAAGGCTCCGGCTTCCAAGGCGAGAAGGTCGAGAGCTTTCACGTCGTGCATTTTTCCGCTGGAAACGTGGACAAAGCAGGGGATGTTGCCACGCAGATCGATCAGGGTATGCAGCTTGACGGCTCCCTTCCGTTGGCGAAATCGAGCCCACGGGAAGAGCGTTAGGCATAGATCGATCGTCGTGGAATCGAAGGCGTAGACAGTTTGCTCTAACGCCACATCCAAGGAGTCCCCCGCATAGAGTTTGCGTGCGTGAGCAATGAGAATGGCGGCAAAATCGCTGTAGATCCGCCAATCGCGATTTTGATTGGCATTGGCCAAGGTGTTGCGTGCTACCTTGCCACGAATGCCAACGTGATACAGCTTGGCTTTCAGAGAATTCAAGCAAATTTCGATGTCGCGCAAGCTTGTTCGATACGTCAGTTGAGCAAAAGTCATACAGAGGAATTGATCGAAGCAAGAGAATTTGCGAACGCGATAATTGCCTCGGTATTTGCGGACACAGCGGTCGAAATCGCGTTTGGGTAGGAAGGCCATGAGTTGGGCGAACAGAAACGTCCCGGTGTGCATCGTCAAGTCCTTTCCACAGTTTTCCGTGGGAAAGACTAGCAGAATGCAACCGACCGAGTTGAAATCGATACAGCCTAGAAATGGTCATAACTATGGCTCAACTAATAGGTTACGCCAATGTTTCAAACGCTCAATGGGACAGTAGTGACAATACTTATGGATTTTTTTCGCTCTTCCATCCGTGCCGTTCCTTGGCCAAGGAATTCGTTCAGGGGGTGTGTCGTTGCTGAGTGCAACGAATTCTTCGACCTGGTCTTCGCAAGCGTTGACTGTTTTCCTATTTTTGCGAACGTCTCTTACACATCCAAGCCCACGGCACGCATCAGCGCGAGTGCGTTGCTGTGTTGGACCACTCCGGGGCGAAGTCGAAAGTCGAAGTGAAGGAGTCCTTCTTCGAGACGATCGGCGAAGTGGACGTTGATGGCCTTGGGTCCGAGATCGTCGGCGATCTGGGTCAGGGACAAGTCGTGTGTGGTGACCAGGCCGATGGCGCCGGATTTCACCAGTCCGCGGACGACGGCCTCGGCGCCGAGCTTGCGGTCATGTGAGTTCGTACCCGAGAAGATCTCGTCGAGCAGGAATAGCAAGGGAATTTTGCCGCGTGACAAATCGACGACCTGGCGCAGGCGCAGGACCTCGGCCTTGAACCGTGAGACGCCTTCCTGCAGCGAATCCTGGATGCGCAGCGTCGCGCCGATGACGAGCGGCGTCAGTCGAAAGCGCCGGGCGCGGACGGGAGCCCCGGCGAGGGCGAGGACCGTATTGATGCCGATGGTACGTAGATAGGTGCTCTTCCCGGACATATTCGAGCCGCTGATGACGAGGACGCGTAAATCGCCGGTGATGTTCAAATCGTTGCGGACACAGGAAACGGGAAGGAGCGGATGCGCGAGGCCTTCGCCTTCGCAGAAGCCTCGGTCGGCTTCGACGACTTCCGGAAAAGGGTCGGCTGGGTTCTCGAAGGCGTAGCCAGCGAGGGAGCAAAGGGCTTCGACTTGTCCGACGGCGGTTAGCCAATCCGCGATGGCCGCGCCGCAGCGTCGGCGCCAGGCCTCCAACGAATGGGCGAGCTGGGTTCCCCATAACAGGAGATACGCGATTGGCGCGAAGAGCATCGCGTGGCGTGAGTTGAGTATGTCGATCAGGTTGACGAGCTGGGCGACGCATTGCGACGGGGGCACTCCTTGGGCTGGTGGTTGCAGGTGAGCCTGCAACTCGCGCAGTCGTGGAGCCGAGAACGTCTCGGATTCGAGGCGGGCCAGGACGTGGGATAATAGCGTGAGATCGCGGGCCCGTTTTTCCACTGCGCCTAGGACGTGTTGGACGCGCTTGTAGAAATAGCCGGCGAAGGCAAGTTCGATAAGGCCGACAATTAAGAGCGGCAAATAGGCATATTGCTGGAAGAAGCCGCCGATAAAGCCTTGCGGATCGAGCAAGCCGAACATCGAGAGCAGCCAGCCGGCCAGCGAAACGATCGCTAGAAAGCCCAGGATTCCCGCGACGACGCGCGGCCACCAGGCGGTGAGAGTGGGCGGAGCCGCGCCCCATTCCGCGAGGCCGGAGAAATCGACGCCGGAGGGGAGGTCATCGCCGAGCAGGGCGAGATCCTCGCGCAGGTCCAGTTTTTTTGACAGTTCGGCAACGGCGCTTTGGCGAGCGGTTACCTCACTCGCGGAAGCGGGGCCGCGAAGCCACGAAGCCAACGTATCCTCGCCGGCGCGAGTACGGGCGGTGCAGAGCAGTTCAAACAGCGAGCCATGACCAAACAAGTCGAGGTCGGCGGCATAGGGGTGATGATCCTCTTTGAATCGTTCCCCCTGTTGCCCGAAGCCACGCCAACGGCCGTCGAGCCGCGCCAGGCCAAAGCGGTAATAGGCGACGGCGCGGCCGGCTCGATTGAGGGCGCGATGGATGTTTTCATGAATGAAGAGCAGATAAAGAAAGCCACCGGCGACGGGCACGAGCCAGAGGCCAGACACCTTGCCGGTGCCGAAGGCCAGGACCGCGAGGGCAATCAGACCGAGAAAGACGACGACCTTGGCGTTGCCGATCCAGCGCTCGCGCTCGGTGAGGCGGAGCAGCTCGGCTTCACGTTCGGCGAGAAGGCGCTCGTATGCTGTCCGTGCGGCCATTGATTCAGCCTGAATAGTTGGTCCCACATCTACTCCCGATGCCATGCTGCTTCACGAACAGAGAATCATATAGCCGCGGCGTGACATGGCTTCGACGGAGCCGAAGACTTCTTCGAGCACGGTCGCCATTTCATTCGGCTGTTTGGTGACGAGGTAAATTCGCCCCTGCGGTTTCAGCAGTTCACGGGCGCGCTCCACGAAGAGGCGAGCGATCGCGCCGGATGCAAAATACGGAGGATTGGCCAAGGCGACGTCGAAGCTGGCCTCGGGTAGCCCGGCGACGGCGTGGGTCGCGACCGTCTGAAAGTGAGTTAGGCCGTTGGATTTGGCATTCATTTCAGCCAAAACGATGGCGCGGACGTTGCTGTCGACGAAAGCGACGAAACCATCAGGGCCGGCGCGCTGGCCGGCGAAGACGCCGTTGGTGCCGCAGCCGCAGCCGATGTCGACGATCCTTTCGCCGGGGTTGATCTCCACGCATTCCATTAACGCGCGAGCGCCTTCATCAAAACGGCCATAGGCGAAGGTTCCGGGGCGGGACACGAAGCGACAGGACGTGCCGCCGGCGATGCGTGACTGAAACGTCATTTCATGGCGGCGCCGGGGCCGTTCGCCGTCGCGGATGCACCAGAGGACAGTGTCGGGATCCAAGGCGTGGGCATGGGTGCGGCCATAGATTTTCTTGAGCAGGGCGGGGAAGAACTCATCATCGCCATAGGAGGACCAGACGACGAAACAGCCGCGCTGACGGAGGATATGAAATGACTGTTCCACCATGTCGATCTTTAGCTCGCGCTCGCCGCCGCGCGGCGGCAGATAGATCGCGGTTTGAAACTCCGCTGGCAGATCCCATAAATCCGGTAACGCCATAACTTCCGCGGCGAGACCCTTGTCGCTCAGCACTTCGCGGAGCCGATCGGCCTGGAAAAGATCGAGCTGGAAGCAGGTCGCGGGTATGCCGCCAAGCGACGAGAGGAGATTGACGACTTCGGACGGCGAGCCGAGGACGACCGCCAACGGAGGCCGACAGCGTTCAATCAGTGGAGCGGGGACCGGACGTTGACTCAACGGTACTTCACGAGACTTGCGACTTGCCATCGACTACCTTCCTCGGAACGAATCTCAATTAGATACGCATCTCTATGACGCCTGTCCAGCGGCCGCCGGGCGGCAGGACAAGCCACCCCGCGTCGATGCCGCGCTCTTGGAGGTGAACCGCGTCGGTTGCACAAGTATAAGGTTCGATGCAAAAAGCTTGCCTATGAGGCGGCGTGAAGACGACCATCTCGCGAAAACCGGCCGAACAGGCGATCCGCAAAGTCTGGCCCTCGGACGTGATCTCTGCTCGTGGGAGCAGGCCATCGGAACCGCCGGGTAGATCGGTCGGTAGGTCGGTCAAGACATCATCCAGCTTGAGATCGCCGAAGCGACGCGGTTGATTCAGATTGCGTGCCTCATCGACCGGCTGTTTTCGTCCGGTCGGCAACGACTGGTCGAGCACCCAAAATGACTTCGCGGGCACACGAATCGTGGCCTCGTCGGCTGAATCCTCGCCGACGAAAGGGAGCTTGAAGTAGGGATGAAACCCAAGTCCGAAAGGCAGCGGTTTCGTGTCTGGATTGAGAACGACGGCCTCGATCCGTAAGGCGCCTTTGAAGATCCGGTAGGTGATTTGCAGCGCGTAGCGTGCGGGCCAGAGGTCGGCATGTTCCGCGGCGTCTTCCGTTGCGAATTCGCCGGTGAGCCAGGCGCAGAGGTCGTTAGACCCATGATCGACGATGCGCCAATCGTGGCGGCAGGCGAAACCGTGGATGCTCCTGGGGCCCGACGAATCATTGATCGGTAAACTGTATTCTTTGCCGTCGAATGAGAAACGACCATCGCGGATGCGGTTTGGGAACGGAAATAAAATGGGGATGCCGCCGCGGGTCGCGCGCCGCTCCGGGCCGAGCAGCTTTTCATCGGCGTACAAAAGCTCCAGTTCGCTGCCGTCGGCAACGGCTTCCCAGCGATAGCAATTGAAGCCGAGATAGGGCCGCACTTCGATCGCGTTGCCGACGCCGTCGCTAAGGCGATAGACGGTCGAGCCCATCGTAGTTTGTGAATGGATGTTGAAGCCCATCGCCGCTCTCCCCAATGCCGCGCTGCTGTCGTATAACGCGCCCAACGACCCTTGCCGTTCGCGGAGAATTATTCGTGCCGACTATTGCCGCAGACAAACTAGTGCCCTTCGCCACCGCTTGTTTCCGCGCTCGTGGCGTTCCGCCGAGCGATGCCGAGGTCGTGGCTCGAAGCCTGGTCGACGCCAATTTGGCGGGCCATGATTCGCACGGCCTGATCCGCCTCGTTCAATACGTCAAAGCACTCGAACAGGGCCATTTGCAAGCCGGCGTACCTCTGAAGATAGTGAGCCAAACGCCTGCCGTCTTGGTTTGCGATGGCGGTTGGGGTTTAGGCCAAGTCCAGGCCCATCGCCTTCTGGAACGCCTGACGCCGATAGCTCGAACGCTCGGCATCGCGGCGGGAACGCTGCGGCAATGCGGGCATATCGGCCGGCTCGGTGAATACGCCGAGGCCGCCGCCGCTCAAGGGTTGGTCCTGTTCTCCAGCGTCAACAATCATGGCTTCGGTCGATCCGTCGCGCCGCCCGGCGGCAAAATGGGCCGGATCAGTACGAACCCCCTCTGCATCGGCATGCCCGCGCAGGAGCCGATCGTCCTCGACATCGGCACGAGCGTCTGTGCGGAAGGCAAGGTCCGCGTCGCCTTCAATAAAGGCGAGCAGGTTCCACCCAACTGGCTGCTCGATCCTGAAGGACAACCGACGACGGATCCCGGCGTTCTCTATCGTGAGCCACGTGGTACCATTCTACCGCTCGGCGGCGCCCAGGCATACAAGGGATTTGGCATCGGTCTTCTCCTCGATATGCTCGTCGGCGGTCTCTCCGGCAGCCCGTGCAGTCGGCCGGAGATCGGCCCGCGCACAGCTAACGCTGTGTTATTCGTCCTCTTCGATCCGGCGCTGTTCGCGGGAGCGGACCATTGCGCGGAAGAAGTGAATACCCTGGCTCGCACGGTGCGCGCCTGCCCGCCGACCGACCCGGCGAAACCGGTACAGCTACCGGGCGATCCAGAGCGCCAAACACGGGCCAAGCGAGTCCGCGACGGTATTCCGATCGATGAAGGCACCTGGACGCAGCTTGTCGAGTTGGCGGAGCGGTTGGGTGTAGCGCTGGTGGCTGGTGAGGCTCGCGTATCCTGAGATTAAACAATGACCAAACCAAAAATCCTCGTTTGCGCCTGGTTGCCCGATGGAATGTTGGCCGAATTCGAGCGCCAGCGCCCGAGTTTGATTGGGTTGACGGGCGCGAACCGGCCGCCTTCGACGCTGCTTTTTCGGGCGCGACCATCACCTATGGCCTGCCGCCGATTGCGCGCCTCGGCGAAGCACCGGGCCTCAAGTGGATTCAGCTCGTATCCGCCGGCGTTCCGCAGGACCTTTGCCCGCTGGCTCGGGAGCGCAATCTGACGGTGACGAACCTGGCCGGTTTATATGGCTCGACCATCGCGGAACATGCCTTTGCTCTCTTGACCTTTCTGACGCGCGGCCTGTTTATCGCGCGGGAAAACCAAGGCCGCGGCGTTTGGGATCGCAGCGTCATGCATCGGCTTTTCGACTTCCACGGCAAGACGATGGGCCTGGTCGGCCTGGGTAGCATCGGCTCCGCCATCGCGAGGTTGGCGCGGGCTTTCGGGATGCGCGTGCTCGCCTGCCGTCGAACGCAGAAATCCTCGCCCTTCACGGACCGCATTTATCCGCCGCAGCAGATTTGCGACATGCTCGGCGAGGCCGATGTCGTCGCGGTTGCCGCTCCCTTGACGGCGCAGACAAATGGATTGCTCGGCCCCAAGGCCTTCGCGGCGATGAAAAAGGGGACGTATCTCATCAATGTCTCGCGCGGCCCCATTGTTGAAGAACAGGCATTGCTTAACGCTCTGCGCGATGGGACGGTCGCCGGCGCCGGCCTGGACGTTTTCGCAGTTGAGCCCCTGCCGAGCGATCATCCGTTCTGGTCGATGCCACAGGTGTTCGTTAGTCCGCATTACAGCGGCGAGACCGTGAATCTCTCGGATCAACCGGCGCGACGGTTTTTGCGGAACTTGGTGTCCTGGAACAATGGACGAGAAATGGAGGGTATGGTCGATTTGCATGCGGGGTATTGAAGGATGGGTAAATCAAGAACTTAGCCTGAAGCGTCAGCGAAGAGGGAAAAAACCCCATGAAACAGCTCGGCCCATTCTTTGCAAACTTTTCAAGAAAAAGTGATTGCACCCTCTTGACATGAGGAACTGCATCGCTTACGGTATTTGCAAGAAGTACAAATCAAGTGGAGTTCGCCCATGACTCTCAACAGTCCCCAGTCCCCAGTCCCCAGTCCCCAGTCCCCAGTCCCCAGTCCCCAGTCCGGGGCATTTTCTCTTTTCATATAATTCGTTATGTCGTCGGCTTTGTGTTACTTTTCGCTGCTGGGCTGAAGCTATTCGGGATGACGTTAAATCCCGTCTCCCTTGGAACCTGGGAAGCCTATCCTGGGCTTGGTTACGGATTGGTTCTGTTTGAAACCCTGCTTGGCTTTTGGCTGATTGCTGGGATAGCACCTTTCGCATCTTGGTTAGCATCGGTTCTGACATTTTCCGGATTCGCCGCTATGAGCGGACGCAGCGTATGGCTCGGGCAGGCAACATGTGATTGTCTTGGATCGGTGCAAACGAATCCGTGGTGGATGTTCGGCGTCGATCTTATCATCCTCTCGCTTCTAATCATCGCGCGGCCTATAAAAAGCTATTACAGTCGGCGCACTTTCACATCAATGATACGCCAACTCTCAGTTATCTGCGGTCCCGCGCTAGTCCTTGCACTATTTGGGACAAGTAGCATCTTTTTATATGGTTCAATTGCGGCAGGGATATGCCGCCTTCGCGGTGACTCTTTGATGGTGGACGAATTTGTTAATCTCGGTATTGGTGAGCCTAATCAAATACTTCGTCAAATCGTGCATGTGACTAATTTGACTAATCAGCCGATTCGGTTAATTGGAGGCGCTTCAGATTGTTCCTGCGCGACGGCACAAGGCCTCCCGCTGACCATCCCCGCCCGTGAAACTCGATCGGTGCATGTTCAAATCAAAGTGCAACAAAGCGATCCTGGTGAGATGACCAGGAATGTGACTTGGAATACAGACTGTGAAGTTCAGAGAACCATACACACTAAAATTCGTTATCGTACCAAGTGAAAGATGCGGAATCCGGCGTTCGGTTTCCATCTGGGTGAGGAAGTGCTTTCCTTTTTATTTTAGGAGAGGCAATGGCATCGCTAATGTTCCGTTTATTTGAGAAGAGTTGTAGTTCGCTGGCGGTTGGACTTCTTGTGTTGGGTATGTTAGGCGTGCTTACGACGAAAGGTCACGCGGATACAGGCGACGAAGGTTCCGACGCGGGTCTTGTTGCTCTCTGTGATACACCCGACATGTCGTGTTATAAATCCTCCCCTTACTGCTCGACTATTGGTGGAAGTTGTTCGACAGATCCGGCATGCGTGGGGCGAACCAACTGCAGAATTGCTGGCAATACCGTGTATTGTGAATGTCAGTCGAACCCCTGATTTATTGCACTCGATCCCTCCCGACAAATTTGTTGGGAGGGATTCGCGCGGAGCCGGTCAACGTATGCTAACGCTTTTTACAGCTGCTTATTCTAGATAATATTTAGCTCAGCTGCTAATTGAGTAACTCGACTCGACGGATCTCACTATGTTCACCCGTGTTAAGATTGCGATACTCCTTATCCTTGCTTTGTCGCTGTTTACGGGCTCTGTCCTGGCATTTTGGCAAATCTCCTTGGATACAATATCAAAGGGATGGGGGGAGTATAATAATGCCTTTTCTCATGGTTCAGGCTCGTCCCAGCATGAAATGAAGCAAATTGATTCAAAAGGCAAAGTTATGGTGTCGATGATCTCGAAAAACACCTTTGCCTTTGCTGGAAAGTGCAAGCGGTTGTACATGGAGGTTTGGAACGAAGGCGACAAATCCCCGTACATGGAGCGATTGTATTGCTTGAATTCAAAATATATTTTTCAACTTGAAAAGAAAGGCAAAGACTGGCTGCTTAGTAAAATGGTCCTGCTCCCAAACGACAACGCAAAACATCTTTTGGAATCGATTAATTCAGGATTGAGAGGAGTTCGTAGTCTCGATTCCGTTGATGGCGCTCCGTTAACGGTGCTAGCGTCCAACCTGCGACTCGAGTCAAATGCGGATGGCGAGTCTCTAAGAGTATCTCTAACCAAGGAAAGTCAATTTCCATTTGGGCCGCACATCCGAACTTTTCGCACTCTGACCGCGGACCTTGGCGAAGGACCGTACTACCCTCTCAAAAAGGCAGACGCCGAATTCAAAGCAGGAAACTACACCGGTACATTGTCCACTCAAAATGAATTCCTTAGCGTGAAGGGTTTGCCGATTCCGTTGAAAACTTTGACGCGGATCGTGGCGCGCTTGCCGGGAAATATGACGATTAACGATAATTCGGAATCGACTTACCAGATCGATCCATCCGTTACTCCGGCTGAGAGCGATTTTACGCTGTCAGCGTTTGGCCTCCCAGAGCCTGAAGGCATCAAATGGGATAAACCCACCCCGCTCTACATTTGGATTTTACTTGCAGCAGCTGGATTTGGCATCCTTGCATTATCTTTGCGTTTTCTTACGCACCGCAAACCGCCGGCGACCAAGGGAACAGTATGACAACATTCATAATACGATTTGCCAGTCTCCTGGCCATAATCTTGCTGGCGGCTAGCGCTTATTTGTACTGTATTCAGAACGATGGAGTAGAGCAAACGTTGCTATTGACCGCCGAAAAGGATATTGGAGAAGTATCCACATATACCAAAACACTTGTCAACTTCACCATAACAAACCCATCTAAGCGTACCCGTCGCATCATTAGCGGCACGGGAACCTGTAATGTTCAGGGGTGTCTCACGCCCCTCGTCGAGGGGCAAATCCTTGTTGAAGCCGGTGCGACTCATGAATATACGTGTGAACTCACTCTGCGCAAAATAGGGACGTTCGAAATTCCGATCACAGTTTACTTGGAAGACAACGGGCTGCGGACCATTACCCTGACCGCCCAAGGTGTGGCGATTGCCCCGGAGGTGCCTCTTGCGAAGTCGAACCCCAGCGTGCAATAACTATTGCGCTGCGTTCACTTTGATTGAACTCGTTCTCGCCCTGGCCATTATCGGCATTCTACTCGCATTGATTGTACCGGCCGTCCAGCAAGTCCGGATCGCAGCTTATCGCGTCGAATGCCTCAACAACCTCAAGCAGATCGGGCTCGCGTTTCAGCATTATCATGAGAGCCGACAAACGTTGCCGTCGGGCATGTACTTCGGCGCGTCGACACGCGAACGGTGGAACCTCTCGACCTGGATGTTGGCGCTGACGCCATATATTGAACAAAACAATATTTACACCCAGGCGCAGTCTGATTTCGCGGCCCAGGCGAATCCGTTCAAGCCGGTGCCGCACTCGGGCGTGGCGCGAATAATGAAGATCTACACTTGTCCGCTCGATGACCGTGTCGATCTGTCCCAGTTCGCGCCGCGCTTGAAGATTTCCGTGGGCTTGACGAGTTATCTCGGCGTATCCGGCACTGATAGCTGGCGCGGCGACGGCGTTTTGTTCCGGAACTCGCGCATCGGCTTTCGCCATATCACCGACGGCTTGACCAACACCATCCTCGTCGGCGAACGGCCGGCAAGCTCCGATAATCAATTTGGCTGGTGGTATGCCGGAAATGGACAACTCAACAGCGGCTCGCTGGACTCGGTTTTGGGTGTGCTCGAACCCAATCGATTTCTCATCCAGACTGGCTCGGTGTGCGGCGCCGGCGTCTATACTTATCAACCGGGTCAGGTCCGTGATCCTTGCAGTCAGTTTCACTTCTGGAGCCTGCATTCCGGGGGAGCGCATTTTCTCTTCACGGATGGGTCGGTCCATTTCTTGCCTTATAGTTCGGTCAACGTGCTTCCTGCCTTGGCCACGCGCGCGGGCTCGGAATCGGTTACTTTTTGAGAAACATCGAGAACTGAGCTTTGAAGCGTCAGCGAAGGGGCGTTACGGCGTTGTAATGCTATTCGCTGACGCGTCAGGCTCGGTAATTGACCGTTTAACACTTGCCAACCGTTGTAACAGGAGGTAGGATCTCAAAGTCAGGTATAACGAAGTATTTCTTTTTCGGAGTGCCCATGACGGCCTATAACAATGGGCGGCTTGGAACGAGGTCGAAACTCCTTCTGGCCGTATGCGGATTAGGCGTTCTGCTGTCCGGCCAGGGATGCTCCTCCGCCCCGGAGGCCTTTACCGAGGCCAGGCCGGGACAGATCAAGGTTGTGGTCTCCTTTCCGCCGCTGGCAAACTTCGTGAAAAATGTCGCCGGCGACCATGCGGCGATCATCTCTTTGGGGACGACAAACGGCCCTCACGATTACGCCTACAACGTCAAAGACGCTCGCTATCTTCACAAAGCGGATCTTTTCTTCGCGCTCGGCTTGGGTCTCGATAACGGTTACTGCGACAAGACACAGGCCAATTGTGGCAACGATAAGCTGCGCTACATCAAGCTCGGCGATAAGATTGACGAAAGTGCCCATGACCTGCTGTTGCCATTCGGCAAACCGGAGGCGAAGAAAGAGGAAGGCCACGAAAAGCCAGGACATGCGCACGCCCATGAGCACGAAGATGACCCGCATATTTGGCTAGGGACCAAAACCGCATGCAAGATGGCCGAGCTGATCCGCGACGAGCTTGTCCAATTGGAAAAAAAGAACGCACAGGACTTTGAACGAAATGCCGCGGAATTCTGCGCGAAGCTCAAGGCGCTGCCAGCGGAGTTCAATCCCAAGTTAACAGCCAAGAAGAATAATAAATTGCTCACGTTTCATGATTCTCTCGGCTATTTCGCCGCGAGTTTTGATGTCAAGATCGTCGGCCACGTCGAGAACGATCCAGGCGAGGATCCAAGCCCCGGGGCGATGAAAAAGTTATTGAACCTATGCAAGGACACGAACCCCGCCGCGATAACAGTGGAGCCTCAATACAAAGCCGACGTCGTCGGGCGGATCAAGGAAGAGCTTAAAAAAGAGAATCTGGACATCAAAATAATTCAGATCGATCCTCTGGAAACGGCGACTTTGGACGAGATCAAAGACAAAGATTGGTACCTAAACAAAATGCGCGCCAATCTTCAACGGCTGGTTGACGAGCTACCATGAAACATCCTCTGGTGACGGTGCGAAATCTTTGGGTTCGCCTGGGCGACAGGCCGATCCTCAAGGGGTTGAACTGCGACGTGTTGCGCCATGAAATCACGGCGCTCGTCGGGCTGAACGGGGCCGGCAAATCGACGTTGCTGCGCGCCCTCGTGAAAGAAGTCGATTGCACCGGCGAGATCCGATTCCATTGCGGGCACGACCACACCCGACCCTCGCCGGAGCATGTCGGCTATGTGCCACAGAAGTTGCGCGTCGAAGCTAATTTGCCGCTGACGGTCTACGATCTGTTTGGCTTGGCTTTGCAGCGGCGCCCTTTGTTCTTAGGTGTCGGCAAACGCGTGCGACTGCTCATGAAGGATTTGCTCCAAAGGGTCCGCGCGAACCCTAATCTACTCGATACCCCGGTTGAGAAAATCTCGGGCGGCGAGTTGCAAAGAGTCTTGTTGGCGCTGGCGCTCGAACCCAATCCGGAATTATTATTACTCGACGAACCGGCCGCCGGGATCGACTTCAAAGATCAACAGCCGTTTTATGATTTGCTCTCCGAACTCAATGCCAAGACGGGCGTGACGATTCTCCTGGTGTCTCATGATTTATCCGTGGTGAGCCGACTGGCGCACCAGATATTGTGTTTGGAGGATGGCCAAATTCGTTGTCAGGGGCCGCCACAGGATATATTGACGGGCGACGTCTTGGCGCGAACGTTCGGCACGGATAAGGCTGTCTTTTTGCACGACCATCACCATCATCATGAGGCCCAGCCGCCGATATCGGCTCGATGCCAAGTGAGGGAATCTGCGTCAAAACTCAATCGCGTCGGGCCAGCCCATGTCGAGGACAAAGACCTTGCCGTCGCCCATGCGTCCGGTGCGGGCAATGCGCACGATGTGATCGCCGACTTCCTCCACTCGGTCGTCGGCCACGCAGATCGTGATTTCCACCTTCGGCAAAAACGCTTCGCTATATTCGCTGCCGACGTATCGATCGAGATAGCCCTTTTGCCGGCTATACCCTTTCGCCTCGCGCACGACGCAAGACGTCACATCGAGCCGCAAATCGGTCAGCGAGCGCAGGACAGGCTCCGCTCGGAATGGTTTGACGACGATGGTGAGCTGTTTCATGGGGTAGGCCCGTGGCGCCACGTTTTCAACATGCCGGAAAGAGACCGGTATATAGGAGACGGACACATCGAGATTGAGGCAAACCCGAAGAGGACGACGGCATCGGCACGTTGGAAACGTGGCGCCACGACTCTCAGAGGGTGTTTATTAAGTCCCGCACGCCGTTTTTCGTGGACAAGGCTACTCTTTTATTTGGCAAGGGTGGAACGGGGCACGCTTGGCAAGCGCGCACGAATCGAGCCGTAAATCTTTTATTTCTATAGACTTGAGACAAATATCACCAAGTTAGTAAGCATTAGCCAGACGACCACCCTTGCCAAAGTAGATTTGGCTGGCAAGGGTGGTCCGGCCAAGGGGGTGGGCTTAATAAACACCCTCTCACAACCAGCCGCCCGTCACCGGCAGCGTCTGCCCTGTAATATACTCACTCTCTTCGCTTGCCAGGAACAAGACTGCGTTCGCGACGTCCGCGGGTCGACCGACGCGGCCGACGGGGATCTGTTTTTCGTATTCGGCCAAGACCTCGGGCTTGAGGCCGGTGAGCATCGGCGTCTGAATCACACCTGGGGCAACGGCGTTGACGGTGATTTTCCTTCGTGCCAGCTCCTTGGCCATGACTTTGGTGAGGGCGATGACGCCCGCCTTCGCGGCGGCGTAATTGGCCTGGCCGTGGAAGCCGGCGACACCGGAGATGGAGGCCATATTTACGATGCGACCGCCTTCATGCAGGATTTCCGCACCGAGCTTGGAGCAAAAGAAGACGCCATCGAGATTTGTTTGAATGACACTCTGCCAATCGCCGGGGGTCATTTTCTTGACAGTTCGATCCCGAAGAATACCGGCGTTATTTACCAGAATGTCGAGCCCTCCAGCGACTTCGGCGACCTGTTTCATCAGTTTTTCGACCGAGTCATAGCGGCTCACGTCGGCTTCGAGCAGGTGAACGGTAGCGCCGAGATTGCGAAGACGGGCGGCCGTTTGCTCGGCGTCGGCGCGGTTTTGTCCGGCATCGTCGGCGAACCAGTTTACGAGACAGGTCGCGCCGGCATGGCCAAATGCCTCCAGAATCGCCGCGCCCAGCCCGCGGGAGCTACCCGTCACCAGGACGACTTTGTCCGCGAATGAGTAACGAATCACGGTTAGTCTCCGAACTGCCTGCAGGCCAGCTTTATCGTCCCCTGGAAAAGCGGGGCTCAAATCCCTAATTTACCCTTACGATTTTCCCGAGTCGCCGTCCTTCTTGGCCGGCATCGACTGATCGGCTCGCAGCCGCCTTGTGCCCGATTGGAGGCCATCATGGCCCGACCGCTCCCGACGCTACGATTGGTGATTCTGACGATGGTCGCCTCGCTATTGGCCGTGGGCTGCGGCATGGACGACTACGAGAAGAGCATGATCGAGGCCCAAAAACGCGTCGAGCGCTTCGACGAGGAAAATCGACTGCTCGACGCGATGGTCAACATTGACGCGCGAATGGCCAAGGTCAAAATGGGTGAGTCCGAAGTTCTGGACTCCGTGCCGGTGGCCAAGGTGTTTTTCCGCCCGCCGCGCGGCATCCTTCCGACGGTGATCGATCCGAGCAAACTCGATGCGACCAAGATCGACACGACGCCGCGAAAGGAATTCCTCTACCGCTACAGTGTCGCGGAGGGCCAAGTAAAGCCGATCATGCCCCAGGGCGAGGCGGTCAGCGTTTCGGATGTCTATCTTGGTTTTTGCACGAAATTTGTTGGCAAAGACAAGGAAGGCAACGCCCGCGAAACGAAGTCGGCGACGGAATTCGCGAATTTTGACGCCTTCAAAGACAAGGTAAAAAACGACAATTTGTTTACGCAGGCTGACATTGAGATGAAGCCCGCGGAAGCGAAGAAAATGGTCGAAGTGCCAGGCAAGGAGCCTCTGACGTATTCGATGTGGGAGGGAACCCAGTTCATTGGGAAAAACGCTATTCGCTATCTTTTGTATATCTACAATGCTGGCGACAAAGGCGCGGTCGCGATTGTCTATCGGATTGTGGGCCCAGCGGAGACCTTAAAAACACCGGGCGCGCCTGGGGCCGTCGCGCCCGTGATTGACATGAGTCTGGCGTCGCTGCTTTTGGATTCGGAAGCGGATGCGGCCGCGCAGGCCTGGTCCAAGCGCGGGCCGATGGCCGCCGCTCCGCCGCCGAAGCCCGCAGCGCCGGCGAAATGATCGATTACTTGTTGGGATAGGGCTTCTGCCAGAAGTTTTCGCCGGTCCAGTTGACGCTGACCTGGGTTTCGATCTTGCAGTCGCCTTCGACGCGCACCTGGCAGCATAGGCGCATTTCGTCTTCGCGGCCCAGGGCGGCCAGCATGGTCAGTGGGTGTAAATTGAGGTTGAGTTTTTCAATTGTGCTTTTGGGGCTCAGGTGTTCCTTGCCGCTCTTGACGAGAATACGACAGGTGCCGCACAGGCCAAGGCCGTGGCAGTTGAGCGTGTTATGAATCCCAGGATAAGCCGCGATGCCGGCCTTTTGAAGCTCTTGCCGCAGGTTGGAGCCTTGGGGAACTTCGATTTCTTTGTTTTTCTCGTTGACGATGACTACCTTGGGCATGAGAACGAACCCTCGTGCGGATGATGTTTGGAATATCGGGCCGCTCCGTGAATAAGGCGGCGGGGGCATTGTAGCGACCAATTGCCGCTGGGGCCATCGCCCCTTGTCGACGCTGGCCAACGCCGTGTTTTTTAGGAGAAGCCCGAATATGCCGGACACTCCTACCATCCGACTGGCGCACTTTAGCGACATCCATCTCTCCTCGCCCGATTGCATTTGGCGAGCGGAGGACTGGGTCAACAAACGCTTGTTTTCTTGGATGAATATGCGTCTCTTGGGGCGAGGCTATCGCTTCCGCCACGCTGAACGCATTATGGTTGCCATGTTGGAGGATATTCGCCAGGCCAACGTCGATCACGTGATCTTTTCCGGCGACGCGACGGCCATGGGCTTCAAGGAGGAAATGGCTCGCGCCGCGGTCCTTTGTGGACTTAGCGATCCCACACTCTTGCCTGGCCTCGCCGTGCCAGGAAACCACGACTATTGCACGCGCTCCGCGGCGCGGTTGCGCAACTTCGAGAACCATTTCGGCGCATGGCAGGAGGGGGTCCGCGTCGGGCCGGAAACCTATCCATTCGCTCAGCGTGTCGGTCCGATCTGGCTCGTCGGTGTCAATTCCGCGAGCGGCAACCGTTGGCCGTGGGACGCCCGCGGCGGTGTCGGCGCGGAACAGCGGCGGCGCCTCGATCAGTTGCTGCAGAAACTCGAAGGCGGCCCGCGCATACTCGTCACCCACTACCCCGTCCGCGTCGCTAGCGGCAAACGGGAACCGATGGTTCGCGCCATGCGTGACGTCGATGCCGTCTGTGACATCGCCTGGCGCGGTGGTGTATCCCTCTGGTTGCATGGACACCGCCACAAGGCGTTTCACCATCTGCCGTCGAATTCCGTTCCCTTCGGCCTGGTTTGCACCGGCAGCGCCACCCAGGCGCGACGCTGGTCGTATGGCTTATATACTTTGACAGGCTCGCATTTTACGGGGCAACGCCGCGTTTTCGATGTGGCCAATGGCGGGTTTCGAGATGGGGTTTTCTTTGAGATGGATCTGCCGATACCGGATATTGCGGGTATCAAAAAATGAGGTGAGCGCCGGCTTAACGCACAGCGTTTGCACGTTGATTCACCAGCCCCAAGCGCAAGCGGGGTTCCGAATCAAAGAACCCGCGCTTGGGGCTGGTGGCGCTCCGGGCTGGTGAGCAAAATTATTAAGACACCCGACGGATCGACTGAATCACGACATCTTGCACCGGGACGTTCTCATGTCCTGACTTCGTCGTCGTCGCAACGGCCTTGATCTTGTCGACGACGTCGAGTCCCTCGATCACTTTGCCAAAGACGCAATAACCCACGCCGTCACGCGATTGCTTGCGATCCAGAAAGGCATTGTCGTTGGACACATTGATAAAGAACTGCGAGGTCGCGCTGTCGGGCACATTCGTGCGCGCCATGGCCAACGTGCCGCGCTGATTGGAGAGCCCGTTCGCGGATTCGTTGACGATCGGCTTTTTGACCGGCTTTTGTTTCATGCCGGTTTGAAAGCCGCCGCCTTGAATCATGAACGTCGGTATGACGCGGTGGAAGATCGTGTTGTCGTAGTGCTTGTCGTCCACATATGCCAAGAAATTGGCTACAGTGATCGGGGCTTTTTCATCTTCGAGCTCGATCTTGATGGAGCCTAGTGACGTTTCCATCAGGACTTGGGTTCCCGGCATTGATGTCTCCTCTTCGAGAGTAGTGGGGTCAGAAATAAATCACTCAAACGTGTCGGTTATTTATCTGCCCGCTTCACTGATTCGATTACAACATCTTTGACCGGAACATTCTGATGTCCGCCACGAGTATGCACTTCGACAGCTTTGATCTTGTCGACCACATCCATTCCCTCCAGAACTTTGCCGAACACACAGTAGCCCACTTTATCGCGAGCATTCTTCCGATCGAGGAAACTGTTGTCCGAGAGATTGATGAAAAACTGCGCCGTCGCGCTGTCTGGATCGGGAGTGGCGCCATGGCCAAAGTGCCGCGCTCGTTCGCCAGATTATTAGCGGATTCGTTCTTGATCGGGTCGCGCGTTTTTTTCTCTTTCATGCCGGACTCAAAGCCGCCGCCTTGAATCATGAAGTCCGAGCTGCTGTTCGGCTTGCCGATGACGCGATGAAAGACCGTTCCATCATAGAACTTTTCGTCGGTGTACTTGAGGAAGTTCTTTACGGTCTCAGGTGCCTTATCCTCGAATAGCTCAACTTTGATGTTGCCCATCGAAGTCTTGATCACGACGACCGGATTGGCCGCATTCGCCGAGGCTGTACAAAGAACGAACGCCCCAAGAAAAGTGAGCAATTGACGCATGGTGTTACTCCTGGTGTAAATTCATCCAACGAAGCGATTATCGAGGTCTCCCAAGAAATCATAGCAAATCGTAAAAGAGGTGCGATGGCAAGGGTAAGAGGGGGACGGTGAACCTCCCCACGAATGGTGGACACCCAGTTAAAGGTGTAAATTCACCTTATGGAGGTTCATCATGGCAAGAGAACGACGCCGTTTCACCCACGAATTCAAGGTCGAGGCGGTCAAGCTCGTCACCCAGAAGGGCTACTCCGTAGCGGAAGCTGCACGCTCCCTCGACATTGGGCAAACCTTGCTTCGCTCCTGGAAAATAGCCTTCGACAAGGAAGGCGAAAAGGCCTTCCCTGGCCATGGCCATCGACCTGCCATCGAAGAGGAACTCCGCCAGCTCCGCGCCGACAACAAGCGGCTCCTGATGGAACGCGACATCCTAAAAAAAGCGATGGCCTTCTTCGCCAGGGAGGCCCTGTGATTTTCGCCTTCGTCGAACAGCACAAGGACGTCTGGCCCGTCGCCCTGATGTGCGACACCCTCGGGGTTTCTCGCCAGGGCTTTTATGCCTGGCGTCTGCGTCCTCCGTGTGAACAGGGGCAACGCCGTGTCGCTCTACTGGTGCAGATCCGCGCCGTCCACGCCGAGGTCAAAGAACGTTACGGCAGCCCTCGGATCCATGCCGAGTTGCAGGCCCGGGGCGTTGACTGCTGCGTCAACACCGTTGCCAAGCTGATGAGCGACAACGACATTCGGGCCAAAACCACGCGAAAGTTCCGCAACACGACGGACTCCAACCACGCGTTGCCGGTGGCGGACAACGTCCTAGACCGGCGGTTCGATGATGTCCAGGGGCCTAACGAACGCTGGGTGGCGGACATTACCTACATCCCGACCCGCGAGGGCTGGCTATACCTGGCGGTGGTCGAGGATCTCTACTCGCGACGCGTGGTGGGCTGGTCGCTGGCGGACAACATGGAGAGCCGGCTGGTTGTTGATGCCCTGGAAATGGCCGTGACACGACGGTTGCCTGGCGAGGGGCTGTTGGCGGCACAGTGATCGGGGAAGTCAGTATGCCAGCGACCACTATCAACGCCTGCTGAAGAAGCACGGGATCGAGTGCAGCATGAGCGGTGTCGGCCAATGCTGGGACAACGCGCCGATGGAAAGCTTTTTCGCCACTCTGAAGGAAGACAAAACAAAAGCCGGCTGAATGCACAGCTGTTGTCGAGCTTCCTATTACAGACTTTCTATCTGTCTGTCCGTGGGCGTTGCTCGAATTGGCCAATTGGTGCCACGGACAATTGCAAGCCAACGGAGGATCCACACCATGTCTCGACCCCAATCCAATACTACGTCCCCCCCGCTTGAACAACTCGCCGAGTCCAACCATTCCTCAATGGGAGGATCTTCCGCATCCGAGGCGGGAGGAACTGCTCCGCATCCTGGGGAGGATGCTCAGCGAACAGATCGACGAGGGCAGGCTCGCCTCGGAGGTCGGCCATGAACCACGCTGAATCATCGGCCGGTCCCAAAATTCGCAACCGGCATGTCGACCGACTCGCCATCGTCTATGTGCGCCAATCCACGCACCATCAAGTCGCCGAACATCGCGAGTCAGCGGATCTGCAATATCAACTTCGCAGTCGTGCCGTCACTCTTGGTTGGCCCGATTCGCGTGTCTTGGTCATTGATGACGATCAGGGCATCAGCGGTCAGACCATCGACAACCGACCGGGATTTCAACGGTTGCTTGCGGAAGTTTCTCTGGGGCGAGTTGGTATCATCTTTGGCCGGGAAGTCAGTCGACTATCGCGGTCTAACAAAGATTGGCACCAACTACTGGAACTGTGTGCTGTGTTCTCGGTGCTGATTGCCGATGCTGATGGCATCTACGACCCGACCGATTACAATGATCGCCTTTTGCTGGGTCTGCGGGGCATGATGAGCGAGGCGGAACTGCATATCCTGCGGACGCGGCTGCACCACGGCAAGCTCAACAAAGCTCGACGGGGCGAACTATTTACCTGCGTGCCGATCGGCTACATCCGCACGGCCGAGGGAGGCGTCGCTCTGGATCCAGATGAACAGGTTCGCTCGGTCGTGGCTCTGGTGTTTGCCAAGTTTGAGGAACTCGGCTCGGTGCCGAAGGTCAATGCCTACTTTGCGACGCACGAGATTCAACTTGGAATCCGGGTCCATAAGGGTTCGGGCAAAGGTCAGCTCCAGTGGAAGCCGATTCGCCGCCGTGCGTTGTACGAGATCCTGCGGCACCCGTTCTACGCCGGCGCCTATGTCTACGGTCGCAACCCGACGGATCCCACGGCCAAGGTTGCCGGGCAACGTAAATCGGGGAGGCGCACGGCAGCGGTTGAAGACTGGCTCTGCTTGCTCAAAGATCACGTTCCAGCATACATTTCCTGGGAACAGTACGAACGGAACCGACAACGGTTACGCGAGAACGACCGGGGCCGTGGTGCGAGCCGATCAGCGAGCGGACTCTCTCCGACACTGCTCAACGGGCGGTTGACCTGCGGGCGCTGCGAGAGTCCAATGGCGACCCGTAATGCCAGGGCAAACAGTTCGCCGCGTTACGCCTGTGATCAAAATCACCTGGAGCACTGTGGCCCACTATGTCAAAGCGTCTCGGCGACGGCAGTGGATCGTCTGATCGAGGGACTCATTTTTCAGGCGGTCCAGCCAGCGTCTCTGGAATTAAGTCTTCGGACCGCAGAGCAGAGCGAGCGGGATCGGCAGCGTCTTCACGCCCACTGGGAACAGAAGCGGGAGCGTGCCGAGTATGAAGCGGCTTTGGCGCAACGCCGCTACGACGTCGTGGATCCGGAGAACCGGCTGGTGGCGCGGGAATTGGAACGGCAGTGGGAACAACGGTTGACGGAACTGCGCCAAGTAGAGGATGATTATGCGCGGTTCTGTCAGCAGCAGCCACGGCACCTCACGACGCAAGATCGCGAGCGAATCGTAGCACTGGCAGCGGATCTGCCAGCGTTGTGGCAAGCTGCGACGACAACGGGTGCGGACCGGCGTGCGATCGTGCGGCAATTGATAGATCGCGTGGTGCTGACGCGGCGGGGAAGCGGCGCGGAAATCGATGTCGTCGTGCGTTGGCGTGGCGGTTCGGAGACGCGGCACGAGGTGTGCCAAAGACTGCGTCGAACCACGGATTTAGTGGGCTTTGAGGCATTGTGCTCGCGAGTAAAGGAGTTGCGTGGCCAGGGAAAAACCGGGGAGCAGATAGCGGACGAGTTGAACCGTGAAGGTCACCGGACAGCGCGGGGCGGAGACTACACGGGATCGCGTGTGAGAAGGCTATGCATGATCTTGGGACTGACCTCGGTTCCCGTGGGAGTGGCCGATGCTGCGGACTTACCCGGGAAGGACGAGTGGTGGCTGCCGGAATTGGCGAAAAAACTGGGAGTCAGGCCGATCGTAGTGCATCGGTGGCGCTGGTCGGGCTGGGTACATGCGCGGCAGTTGCCCGGAGAAAACGGGCGGTGGATCGTCTGGGCGAATGGCGTCGAACGACGTCGGCTCTTGCAATTGCGGAAGCATGAACTTCAGAGCCAAGGACGGGAAACACCTGAGAAATTGCGTCAGCCGAGTCCTCGCCCCCAGTCCAAGCATCGAAGATAAACAGAAAACAATGCCTGTGCGGAGTGACGTGAAATGACTTCTCGTTCAAATAACCACATCCGGCATCTCAAACGCCAGGGCTTGCTCACAAAGATAAGCACTTCGCAAAACTTCCCCATCTTGTCCGTGCCCCCCGACGAGTTGGATCGCCAGCGGCAGCCCCTCAGGCGTCCGTTCGACGGGAAATGAAACGACTGGCAAGCCTGTATAACTCCAGGGTGAATTGAAGAGTGGGTTGCCGGTTGTTTCGGCGTTGGGGGCGGGGCCGATTGTTGATGGCATAATCAAGCATGAGAGGCCAACGAAGCAACTTCTCATTTGTCGCTTCAATAAATCTTGATGCGATTTGCATTCGGCGTAGTCGGTCGCTGCGCACGCCAGGCCGCGTTCGACCAGGGAACGAATGCAAGGGTCGTAGTCTTCGGGATGGCGGTGGAAGCGTAGCCCGTGATATTGGGCGGCCTCAACATCCATGACGGTTTGATGGCGTTGGGGGACCTCGCTGAAACTCGCGGGCAGAGCCACTTCGATAATTTGGAAACCTCGGGCGCGGAGTTGATCGCAAACGCGATCCATCATCGTGTTCATCACGGGGTCGGCTCGGCTCTCGAATAGGCCGCGCAAACGGCCGAGAAGTGGCAACTTCTCGGCTTCCTTAAGGCAATCAGCCTCCCAATTGCCAGCTCGCATGTCGAAGGAATCAGGCACGGAGTCGTCGGGACCGGCAATGGTCTCCATCAAAATGGCGAGATCGCGGACGCAGCGGGCCATTGGGCCAGCGTGGTCCATCGAGTGCGCGAGGGGCACGACGCCGCGCAGACTGACGCGGCCATAGGTCGGTTTCATGCTCGCGACGCAGCAAAAAGACGCGGGCCGGGTGATCGAGCCGCCTGTTTGCGAGCCGAGCGCTCCGAGGCACATGCCACAGGCAACCGCCGCCGCCGAACCGCTGCTGGAACCACCCGGCGTGCGCGATAAATCCCAGGGGTTGCGCGTGGGCGGCGGGTCGAAGCTGGCAAACTGCGTCGTCACCGTCTTGCCAAGGAAGATGCCTCCCGCTTGGCGAAGGCGCTGCACTGCTTCGGCATCGTGCCGCGCAAAGCTATTGCTCCAGCGCCGCGAACCAGCGGCGGTGACCATGTCGTAGACATCGAAGATATCTTTTATGCCTATTGGAATACCATGCAGCGGGCCGCGCCAATTGCCGGCTTGCATTTCCATGGCGCAGCGCTCGGCATCGGCCCTGGCGCCATCTCGGTCGACCTGAACCCAGGCGCGGACCGCTGGCTCTAAACGATCAATGCGATCGAGACACGCTTCGAGGAGTGTGACGGGAGTAAGTTGGGCAGCGCGAAAGGCGGCGGCCGCGGCGTGGATAGTCGGTATCATGGGATCAGTGTACAGTGGAAAGCGTTCGTAGCCAGCCCCATGAGGTTGTGGAAAAGTTCATAAACGAGACAGCATATATGCTTAATGTCGCCATCCTTGGCGGGACGGGGTATACGGCCCTCGAGCTAATCAAGATTCTGCTGCGGCATCCGCAGGCCAAGATCGTCGCGGTGACGTCGCGCCAGGCCGAGACGCCGAAGATTGCCGAGGTTCACCCTAGTCTGACCGGACGCCTCGATCTGCGTTGCGAGCCGTTTGATGCCGACAAGCTTTTGGAGCGTGGCGTCTCTTGCGTCTTCGGCTGCTTGCCGCATGGAGCCAGCATGACGGCGATACCGGCGCTGTTGCAGCGCGGAATGAGGGTGGTCGATCTGAGTGCCGACTATCGGCTACGTGATCCGAATGTCTATGCGCAGTGGTATGGCGAAAGTCATGGCGATCTCGCCAACCTGGCGCAGGCGGTGTATGGATTGCCGGAGATTTATGGCGATGAGATCGCCTCGGCTTCGCTCGTAGCTAACCCCGGCTGTTATCCGCAGACGGCCATACTCGGACTCGCACCGCTGCTGGCTGGGAGACATGTCGAGCCGACGAACATCATCATCAACAGCATGAGCGGCGTCTCAGGGCGAGGCCGGTCGCTTAGCTTGCAATCGCTCTATTCGGAGTGCAATGAAAATGTCAGCGCCTACGGGATCGGCACGCACCGTCACATGCCCGAGATCGAACAGATTCTTACCGATGTCGCTGGCGAAGCGGTCGATCTGATCTTCACGCCGCATTTGGTGCCGATGGATCGAGGGATCTTCTCCACGATCTATGCGGTCCCACGCCGGCCGGTGAGGCAAGAAGAGCTTTTGGATCTTTATCGAGCGTACTACGCGAATGCCCCGTTCGTGCGCGTGGTCGAGCATTTGCCGGCGACAAAGGATTGCACGGGGACTAACTTCCTCGATTTGACATTACGTATCGTCAAGGGCCGGGTTGTCGTTCTGGCGTGCGAGGATAATTTGATTCGCGGCGCCAGCGGGGTCGCGGTGCAGAATTTCAATCGGCTGTATGGATTTGACGAGAAGATGGGGTTGCTTTAATCGGAGAAAAAAAGAATCCCGCGCTGGCGCTTGGGGCTGGTAAAGGTATTTCACCAGCACCAAGCGCCAGCGCGGGGTTTCGTACACGAGTTACTTCAGATCCACGTAGATCGATTCCATTTGCGTGACGGTCACGCCGTCTTCGACCTTGGTCACGCTCGCGCTACCTTTGAAGCACTTGAGTACTTCCATGACCGTTTTGATTTCGGACATGATCTCGTCATAGTTCTTCTTGTCTTCCTTGGTGACGCCCGCCTGCGTCAAGATCATTGGGGCGGCATGATCGACCCACGGGGTCAATGCATCCATGAGGCCGACCCAATCGAACACGACCACGTTGGCCAGGTTCTCGGTGGCGGCCTTTTCGATCAAGGCCGACTTGAACTTGAGCGGCGTCTTGGTCAGCAAGCGCACCGTGTGTTCCGAGGACAACGTGATGACGGCGACCTTGTCGCCGACGCTGCCGGTCGGTTGGAACTGCTTGTCGAGTCCGGCTTCTTCCGGGATCGGATAGAAATACAAAGTGGTGTCGCCGACCTTCTTGGTCTGCGGTTCGGGAATCGTGATTTCCGGGAAGTTGAGCTCGCTGACCTTGTGCAGCTCCGCGCATGCTTCGTTGATGAGCTTGCGATATTCCGACATGCCTTTAAGGAACATCTCGGTGTCGCTCAAGCCGAAGACCAGACCGATTTCGAGCATCGGCATCGCCGACTTCATCGGCGGCATTTCCTTGTGCCATTGCGTGCTCTTCCACTTGGCATCAAGAACCAGGCCGCTTTGGCCATCTGCCATCGCCGGAATCAACGTATTGAGGTTGACCTCGTTCATTTTGGAGATGATCGGCAGGATCGCTTTGGTCACTTTTTCATAGACCGGCTTGTGTTCCGCTTCGATCTTGGCTTTAATCGCCTTATCCGTGTAGGTCCAGGCTTTTTCCATGAATTTCGTCATGGTCTTGTAGGCTTCGAGATCGGATTTGCTGCGATTGACGAAACCGAGGATCGGCGAGCCGCCGAGGTTGCTCAGAAGGGTCAAAGGTTTCGAGCCGACTTCGACCGAGTTCTTGGCGTAGGAATACGCGTAGCTTTCAAAACCATTTGGCGAGGTCATCGAGAACGAGAGCACAGCGCCGGGCTTCGGCATGTTTTCCTGGACGCTCTTGAACAAGTCTTCGAGGTCCTTGACGGCTTGCGCCTGATCTTTTTCTGACAAGCCCGATTGTGGCAACTGGGATTTCGCCATCTGAACGAGGCTGTCGAACTGGCCGGCGTTGCTGCCAAGCTTCTCGGCGAGAGCCTTGCTCACATAGGAAACGTCGGCCAATTTGCGGCCCGAGAACTTCGCGAGCGGCTTGAGTTCCGGGCGATCGGCAAGACGAGGCGTGGTGCCGCCGAGCGCTTCGAGGTGTTTCGCGGAAGATCCGAAAGCGAGCAGCATGTAATCGCCGCGTACGCCCAGACTCATCGTAAACGTCAGTGCCTTGAGCTTCTTGACGAGCGGGTCGAATTCGCCGGGCTTTTCCTCGATTTGCTTGATCGGAACCTGGTCCCAAGGAACCATCGAACCGTCGAGCTGGAGCGTCAGGATGTCATCCGAGCCAACCTTGACGTGCTTGAACTTGCCCTTGAGCGCTGACAGCTGGGGGATAAAGCCGATGACGACCTTGACGGTGTCTTCGAGGCGTTTGATTTGTTCGACGGCGGGCTTGGTGTCCTTCAGGCGGAATCCAAAGGTGAGGTCTGGAATCTGAATTTTGTCAGACTTGGCCATCAGGGTTCGGAGCATTTTGCGGACCTGGGCACTCCCAGCGTCTCCATCGGCGCCGCCGATGTTCATGCCGTTGAAGGAGTTGCTGATTTCGCTCATGAACTGGGAGAAGTCGCCCCAGTTTTCGCCGCCGAGGATGAATACCTCGTTGGAAAAGGCGTCGCTGAACAACTGTAGCATTTGCTGGTTTTCAGGCTCTGCCATCACGGCCTTCACGCCGGCCAACATACCGTTGTTCCATTCTTCATGGAACTTGTCGAGCCCAGTCTTCACGGCTGGCATCGCCTTTAATTTGGCGAAAGCCTTGCTGTTGTAGAATGCGTCCGCCCGCTCCTTGAGGTTCAGCATGGTGCTGAAATAGCCGGCATCCGCGGGAACCCACTTCAGCGAAGATTCGACCTTGTCCTCCGCGGCACGGGCGGAAGATGCAAAGGTCATGGCGAGCGCGGCGACGAAGGCGGCTAAGAAGGCGCTCCGTCCTGTTTTGCTCGATCGTTGGAACATACTGATTACCCCTTATTGACCACACAGCATGGGAGATTGGACGGTTTCGTTCGATTCGTTCGCGTATTCTATTCGCACACGTTCTGGAAAGTAGATCGTGGCCGGAAGCGCGAATCGGACGCCGTGGTATACCCACCCAAATCGCTCGATGTTTCGTCGGCGTTGAATTCAATCACTCTGATGCTCCCCGTTTACGAGTGGCTGCCGCTGCTATATCCTTGTGAGTGGCTCGCCTGCTGCAAGATTTCAATGGGAGTCTCTCATGTCCTGGTCCCTCCTCGGTGGCTTGTTGACAATCAGTCTCATGTTGCCATACCCCGCCTCGGTCTATGCGGAAGACACCAAGATCAGCCTAAAAAAGGGCGATAAGATCGCTTTTCTCGGAGATTCCATCACCCAAGCCGGGGCCAGAGGCAAAGGGTATATTAAGCTCATCAAGGCGGAACTCGAAAAAAAGCACAAAGATCTCGACATCGAGATCATCGGTGCGGGCATCAGCGGCAACAAGGTACCCGATTTGCAGAGCCGTGTAGAACACGATGTGATTGAGAAGAAGCCGACGCTGGTCTTCGTTTACATCGGCATCAACGACGTTTGGCATGGTGAAAACGACCCGAGCCGCGGCACGCCGAAGGACAAGTTTGAAGCGGGGTTGAAAGAGGTCATCGGAAAAATTCAAGCCGCTGGCGCGCGAGTGGTTTTATGCACGCCGAGCGTCATCGGTGAGAAAAATGACGGCACGAACAAGCTCGATAAGCAACTCGATGAGTTCGCCGAAATAAGTCGCAAGGTCGCCAAAGAAATGAAAGTGCCTGTATGCGATCTTCGGAAGGCCTTTATTGAATATCTTAAGAAGAACAACGAAGAAAACGAGGAGAAGGGCATTCTCACCGCCGATCGCGTCCATCTTAACGATGCCGGCAATCGTCTGGTCGCGGATGAGATGTTGAAGATGATCGCGGAGTAACCGTTGCTTCCGGCTAAGATGTCGCCTTTCGCTCCGCGAAAGGCCCTAGTCCCCGAAAAACTGGCTTCCACCTGCCAAGGGCCAACCCTATGAGCTCGCGACTTCGGGCCTCCCTTTTGTGGCTTACTCTGCTTGCCGGTCTATTCGCCGTCGGCGGCGCCGACGCCGACAATTGGCCGCGATTTCGCGGGCCGAACGGCGCCGGCGTCTCGACCGAAAAAGGCATTCCCGTTCAGTGGACTCCCGACAACATGCTCTGGAAGACGGCTCTTCCGGGCGTGGGCCATTCGTCGCCGATCGTTTGGGGCGATCGCCTCTTTATGCAATCTTCCAGCGCCGACGCGAAACAGCGCATGATGCTGTGCGTGGATGCCAATTCGGGGAAGCTGCTTTGGTCCAAGAATCTTCCGGGCAACAAATCGGTGGTCCACAAGCTGAGCAGCTATGCCTCCGGCACCCCGGCGACGGATGGCGAGCGCGTCTACGCGGCCTTTTGGGATGGGGATCATCTGGGATTGCAGGCGTATGACTTCTACGGCCAGCCGCTCTGGCACCGCGACCTCGGCGCGTTCAAGAGCCAGCACGGCGCTGGTCATTCGCCGATTGTCTGGCAAGACCGTGTCATCCTGGCAAACGACCAGGATGGCCTGGCTACACTGGCCTGCTTCGACGCCAAATCGGGGGATGACGTCTGGAAAGTGCAGCGCAAGCCGTTCCGAGCCTGTTATTCAACGCCGATCCTTCACGAGGCCGGCGGCAAGGTCGAGCTGCTGGTCGCCAGCACGGCCGGCGTCACAAGTTACAATCCGGCTGACGGAAAACAAAACTGGACCTTTGACTGGAAGTTCACAGCCAGCAAGCCGCTGCGGACGGTGGCGTCTCCCGTCATCGCCGACGGCGTCATCGTCCTCACCAGCGGCGACGGCGACGGTTCGCGCTGCGCCATCGGCGTAAAGCTCGGCGGGGCCGGCGACGTCAGCACGACCAACTTCCTTTGGGAAAACAGAAAGACGTTTCCTTACGTTCCCTGCTCGCTCGCTCTCGGCGAACATATCTATGCCGTAAATGACGCCGGTTTAGCGGCTTGCTACGTCGCCAAGACCGGTGAAGAGGTGTGGAACCATCCGCTCCGTAGCGGCGTGACGGCGTCGCCGTTGCTCATTGATGGGAAAATCTACGTCTTCGGCGACCATGGCAAGGTCTTCGTTTTCGAGGCGAAACCCAAGTTCAAGATGCTGGCGGGCAACGATCTCGCCGACGATGTGAGCGCTACCCCAGCCGTGGCAAATCATCGGCTTTATGTGCGGGGCAAGGAGTTTCTTTATTGCATTGGCGAGAAGAAGTAGGGATGGATTCTTGCGCCAGCCTCCGGCGCAGGAGAACCCCCCGGCAAGCCGGGGGCTATATAAAGCGAACCTGTACACCTGAAGGCGCTCCAAAATGCGCCCTTTTCCCTTTAATGCGACCTCCTTTGACGCTACGCTATACGGTAGTCGACGGGGCGTCTCGTCCCTACTCACCGTAAGCACGGAGAGCCTTCATGCTCAGCTCCTCTGCACGTATCTACCGCGCCTGTTTGGCCTTGTGCCTACTGGCCGCGCTGTCTGCGGCCGCGCCAATCAAGGAAACGCCCAAGTCACCGGACAACGATCTGTGGCTGATCCCACCCGATGCCCAGGTAGTGTATGCGTTGCGCATTGCCGATTTAATGAAAACGGAGGCGGTCAAGGAAATCTTTAAGAGCCTTCCGGCGCCAGTGACCACGGAACTGAAGAAGTTCGAAGGGCAATTCGGCCTTGCCCTGACGGAAATCAATCGCTTCATGATCATGTCAAACGAAATGGACAAAGACACTCTACTCGGAACTGTTCTCACGCTGCGCGACATTGACGTCAAGAAAACGCTGGAAGCGTTGAGCGCCACTGCTAACGGCGAGCGTCCCGAAGAAAAGAAGGTCGGCGACAGGACCTTGTACATTTACAAAGCGAATCTGTTCCAGCGCGCCAAGGGGATGGCGGTTGCGTTTGTCGACGCAAGGCTAATCGTTTTTGGCGATGAGACCGAAATCAAGAAAGCTCTCGAACGAAACGCGACCAAACCGGAAGGGCTGCTGGCTGCCGCCATCGTCAAAACATCGCGGAATCCCTTCGTCCTGGCTTTTGCGCTCACCAAGTCCATGCGCGACGTCCTTCGCAATCAATTTCAGGTCGAGTATCGCCCTCTTGCCGACCTCGAAACGATTGCCCTCGGCATCAACCTCGGTAAAGAAGAAAAGGCTGTCGAATTCGTGCTGAACACGAACTACCCTGACGAGCCGGCGGCTCGCGAAGCGGCCAAAATCGCGGATTCCGGCAAAGAGGCACTCCGTGTAATGCTCGGCTTGGCTCGAGCCGCCATACCCGATAAAGACGCGCTGGCAGCCCTCGACGCGGTGGACAAAGTTCTCAAGGGCGTCAAAATCGAGCAAGCCGACAAAGAGGTTGTTGCCAAATCGCAGCTGGACGTTGATCTGAAAACGTGGATTCAAATCATTCAAAGTCCGGGCGGACCGTTTGGTGGCATCGGCGGCGGGCCTGTGCCGCCGGAACCGGCCAAGTGAATCGATTTCATGGCGAGCCGGGAGCGTGAGCGACCAGAGGTCTTCTCTCTTCAAGAGCCGGGGGCGTGAGCGACCGGAGAAAAGCTCAGCGAGTGTAATTCGCTCCGGTCGCTGACGCTCCCGGCTCCTGAAGGCAGTTTTTGATCGGCGACAGTCCCCCTTACTCGGAGAGAACCGCATGTCCGTCTTGGTAAGCTGCGAATGTGGCAAGCAGCTCGCGTTCCGGACGACTATATCGGGCAGCGCATCAAGTGCCCCGCTTGCGGCGCTACTCGGATTGTGGAGGGAGTGGCGGCCGACAGTTTCTCAACCGCGCCGCAACCCGAGGCGAGCTTGATCGCCTTCGAGTGCGGCACTTGTGGCAAATCGATGCAGGCGCGGGCCGAGTATGCGGGAAGACAAACACGCTGCCCCGGCTGTCAAAGCGTTGTCACTATCAGTGGCCATTCGGTACTTCCGAGTTCCGGATTAAGCCGACCGCAATTGAGGCAAATCCCCAACCTGAGACGGCCAACGAATCCGTCTCTCGCACCCTATCTGGCGGGAGCGTTGTTGCTCTTGCTGGTGCTCGCGGCGGTGGGTGCTTATTTCTTGATGAATAATGGCTTCGGCGGAGCCGATGGCAGTGTTACCGACCTCGACTTGGTTCCCGCGGATGCTCAAGGCATACTGAGAATCCGTGTGGCCGACGTTTGGAACAAACCGATATTTCAACAAATCATTCGAGCCTTGCCGGTCGACGCCGATTTCATGAGGAAGATGAACGGCGACGGCAATCAGATTGGGGCGGCCGGGATCGATCGTTTCACTTTGGTCATTGAGGCAGATCTAAACAATCGCGGCGAGCCACCAATCTGGGGCGCATCTCCAATTCAATCGTCCCACGAATGCCGCTGCGCTTTCCCAACGATTTGCAAGCTCAGTCGGCCGATGGGCAAATTGAAACGAAATCGGCCGGCGGCCGGACTTATTATTTGGTCAAATTGCCGCCGCAACTCGGGGGCTTTGGTAACGAGCAACTGGCGTTTTCCTTGATCCACGATCGGCTCTGTATCTGCGGCTACGAGGGCAATATCGTCAATGTGCTCGAACGGGGAACCAACGTCGCTAAGGAAGGCCGGCTGGCCGACGTGCTCAAGCAAGCCGCGGGCAATGAGCCTCTGGTTTTCGGTCTCTTGCCTCAAGTAGAATGGATGGCTGAACTCGCCAACGAACTCAAGCAGCAAATCGATGAGCCTTGCGATGCAATCGCGGAAATCCAAAAACTAACGTTGATTGGCACTCTGGATAAAAACCTTGCTCTGGAACTCTCCGCAACCCTGCCCGACGGGCAGAAGGCCGAACTGGTTGTCACGGCACTCGATGCCGGTCGACGCAAGCTGGGGGTGATGCTCGGTTTCGCCAAGCTCGGTTTTCCGGCGCTGATTCCAGTGCAAACGGCGGTCAGCCAGGCGAAGATCACTCGGGCGGAGACGGAAGCCAAGGTCAAGACGTTGCTCGATGGCCAGGCGCGTCGTGAATGCCGCGCGGCAGATACCGAGATAACTCTATATAGCCCCCGGCTTGCGGGGGTATTCTCATTTACCCCCGGCAAGCCGGGGGCTATATAAGTACAAGTAGATTCGTCCCGTCGACCCAGGCGCGGGGCTTCACCGGGAGTATTCTTCATGCCAGTATCGGTTAGCTGCGCCTGTGGCAAGCAGCTTCGTGTGCCCGATCAATATGTGGGTCGTCGGGTCAAATGTCCGGCCTGTGGCGAGGGACTGCTCGTAGAGGACGACTCCGCACCGGAAATGCTCATCGCCGAGGCGCCGCGGCAAATCCGCTTCTCTTGCGGCAAGTGCGGCAAGGAAATGCAGGCCAAGGCCGAGTATGCCGGCAAACAGACGAAATGCCCCGGCTGTCAGAGCATGGTCAAAATCGAAGAACCAAAGGCCGCCGCTCCTTCGCCTTCCAAGATAACGACAAAGCCGAAGGCCCGCGCTGCGGCTGCCGTGGAGGACGAAGAAGAGGACGAGGCCCCCGTCCGTCGTAAAGGATCCAAAAATAAGAAGACCAAGCCGAAAAAGCGAGCGGTTTGGCCGTGGATCCTGGCCGGCGTGGGTTCGTTCCTCGTGATCGTGGGCGTGGTGCTGTTTCTGATTTTCGGTCTGGGGAACGCGGACGGGAAGCTGACGGACCTCGACATCATTCCTGGCGATGCGCAAGCGATCGTCGGCGTAAAAATCGGAGATGTATGGAAAGTGCCTGGATTCCAACAAGGCTTCCAACAAGGCTTCCAGGCTACAAATCCGATGGCGGCCCAGCAGATGCAAGAAATGAAAGACTTCCTACCAGGTATCCAACCCGGGGATGTTACGCGGCTGACGTTTGTCATGCAGACAATTACACCGCTGGGTCCCAATGCCTGGATGGCCCTTCAGTCGAGCGCCTCCATCAACCGCGAAAAATACCTCAATAGCCTGAAGTTGAACGGTCGGATGAAGCTCACCGACAAATCGGCGGGCGGTAGGACTTATCAACAGGTGGCTTCAATGAATCAGTTCCCCGGCCAAAAGATGGTTGGAGCTCACCTTTTTAATGAGCACCTGATGATTTTCGGCGACGAGCCGGAGATCGTGAAGGTTCTCGAACGCGGAGCAAAGGTCACCAAGGCGGGCCCCTCCGCTGACGCACTGAAACGTTTGGCCGGCTCGGATCAATTAGTGATTGGCGGCAATCCTCCCCCCGACGCGATGAACCAGCTGGCTATGCTTATGCAGGCACAACTCGACGATGTCCCGTGCCAGGCCGTCAAAGAGATGCAGCAGTTACTTCTTACTGCAAGCATCAGCCAGAATAGCTTTGACATGGAGTTGTCCGGCTCTCTTCCTGACGGTGCCAAAGCTGAGCAGGTGAAGACTGCTCTAGAGGCAGGCAAGAAGAAATTGGTGATCGTTCTTGGGTTTGCACTGCGCCGGCATGCCGCAGCCAACCTACAAGGCCGTGGAGGCCGCGATTAAGGCCATTGCAATCACGCAAAGCGACAAGAATATCCAGATAAAGTTTGCCATAGATCCCAAAGCACTCAACGCCGGGCCGCCGCCGCGCTGATGGGCCGATCTGTAGACGCGGCATCTTGCCGCGTCTACTTTCAAGATATGCCCTGCCAGATTGACCCGGCAAAGATTCTTGCCGTCTTCACCTCTCTGTCATTTTGGCAGCTTTTGATACAATTCTGCAATCGTCTCCTGGCGAATCTCCCAGTTAAATATAAGGTTACGTCGATCTTTCTTTCCCAAAGCATCGTGGCACGCCAATTGCTCAAATAGGGGAAAGATCCGTAACGTTCTCAAAGCGAAATCTTTCGCTTAGGTCAGAGATAAACGACTAAAATAACGTCTGTTGGCTGACGTCGGGCCGGAACAGAGCAGCCCAAGCTCAGCGGGCGTAATGACACAAGGAGCGAGATACACATGGCTGAAGAAAAAATTATCGGCATCGACCTCGGCACCACGAACTCCGTCGTCGCGGTCATGGAAGGAAGCGAAGTCAAAGTAATTCCGAGTCCCGAAGGCTCGCCGCTCGTGCCCAGCGTTGTCGCTTTCACAGACAAAGGCGAGCGCCTGGTCGGCGACCCTGCCAAACGGCAGGCGATCACCAATCCGCGCCGCACCGTCTATTCGATCAAGCGCTTCATGGGTCGCCGCCATAAAGAAGTGGGCGGCGAAGAGAAGCTCGTGCCCTACAAGATTGTCGGCGGGCCGGATGAACCGGTCAAAGTCGAGATCGACGGCAAGACATTTACGCCGCCGGAAATCTCGGCGATGATCTTGCGCAAGCTCAAGGAGGCTGCCGAGGCTTACCTGGGCCACACCGTTCGCAAGGCGGTCATCACCGTCCCGGCCTACTTCAACGACGCCCAGCGCCAGGCCACCATCGAAGCGGCCCAAGTCGCGGGTTTCGAGACGGAATGGGAGATTGAAGATCCCTCTACGGGTAAGAAGACGCGCCAGCGCATGCGCATCATCAACGAGCCGACCGCCGCGTCGCTCGCTTATGGCCTCGACAAGAAGAAGAGCGAAAAAGTCGCCGTCTTCGATCTTGGCGGCGGCACGTTCGATATCTCGATTCTCGAAATCGACGACGGCGTCTACCAGGTCCTCTCGACCAACGGCGATACCCACCTTGGCGGTGACGACTTCGATCAGGTGTTGATCGACTATATCGCCGAGGAGTTCAAGAAGGAGAACCACGTCGATCTGCGCAAGGAGCCGATGTCGTTGCAACGGCTCAAGGAAGCGGCCGAGCGAGCCAAGAAGGACCTGTCGCAGCTCGCCTCGACTGATATCCATCTGCCTTTCATCACGGCGATCGACGGCGTAGCCAAGCACTTGCAGCTGACGCTGACGCGCTCCAAGTTCGAGCAATTGGTCGATCCCTTGATCGAAAAATGCCGTGGCCCGGTGATGCAAGCGTTAAAGGATGCCAAGATCAAAAAGCCGTCGGAGATCGATGAGATCGTTCTCGTCGGCGGTATGACGCGCGTTCCGAAGATTCAATGGCTCGTCAAAGAGATCTTCGGCAAGGACGGGCACAAGGGCGTCAATCCGGACGAAGTGGTCGCCATCGGAGCCGCGATCCAGGGTGCCCAGCTGTTGCTGGCGAGCCAGTCGAAGATCCAGCTCCTCGATGTCACGCCGTTGACGATGGGTCTGGAAACAGAGGGCGGCATTTTGACGCCTTTGATAGAGAAGAACACGACGATCCCGTTCGAGCAAGAGCCAGGTCTTCTCGACCGCGGCGGACAATCAGACGGCCGTGACGATCACGGTGTTCCAGGGCGAAAGCCAAATCGCCCGCGATTCGAGCAATCGTCTCCTGGGCGAGTTCAACCTCGAAGGGATTCGCCCGGCCCGTCGCGGCGAGCCACAGATCGAGGTGACTTTCGCTCTCGACGCCAACGGCGTGTTGAAGGTGTCGGCCAAGGACAAGGACACCGGCAAGGAATCGACCATCGAGATCAAGGGCTCCAGCGGCCTCAGCCCGCAGGAAGTCGAGCGGATGCGTAAGGAAGCCGAGGCGCACGCCGCCGACAATAAGAAGAAAGTCGAAGTGATCACCGCGCGCAACGAAGCGGAACACACGATTTTCCAGATCGACAAGACGTTGAAAGAGAACGCCGACAAGGTCGCCGCCGGCGACAAGTCGGCCATCGAGTCGGCCATCGAGCGGACCCGCGCGGCGATGAAGGGCGAAGATGCCCAGGCGATCAAGCAGGCGACCAGCGACCTCAAAGTCGCGGCGCAGGCCCTGGCGCAAGCCGTCGCCGGTCAAGGCGGCCCGGGTCATTCACATGGTCCTCAAGCCTCGCCAGCCGGCGATGCCAAGGGCAAGGATGATGTGATCGATGCTGAGTTTGAAGTGAAGAACTAAGTGTAGTAGACGCGGCATCTTGCCGCGTACAACTAAATGCGGACGCGGCAAGATGCCGCGTGCAACTAAATGCGGACGCGGCATCTTGCCGCGTCTACTTTATGTTATCCCACTTCGATAACGAAGGACTCTTCCATGTCCCTGACCCCTTCCAAAATGACCCCTCTTGGCACTCCCGCCCCCGATTTTCGCCTCCTCGACACCAACGGCAAATTCGTCTCTTTGACCGATTTCAAGCCCGCCCCCGCCCTACTCGTTGCTTTTATTTGCAATCATTGCCCGTATGTGAAACATATCCGATCGGCTTTTGCCAAATTGGCGACCGAATATCAAGCAAAAGATGTGACCGTCCTCGCCATCAACAGCAACGACCCGACGACCCATCCAGACGATAGCCCAGCTCGTATGGTCGAGGAGAAGAAGGCTGCTGGCTATACTTTCCCGTATCTTTTCGACGAGACGCAGGAAGTCGCGAAAGCCTACGGCGCGGCCTGCACGCCCGATTTCTTTCTCTTCGACAAAAACCGCCGCCTCGTTTATCGTGGACAGATGGACGCCAGCCGCCCGGGCAACGGCAAGCCGAACGACGGCGCCGACCTGCGCACCGCGCTCGACGCGATACTTGCTGGCAAGCCCGTTTCGGCGCATCAGGTGCCGAGCATCGGCTGTAACATCAAGTGGAAGGCGACTTAAACAGAGAGCTTGTGCGCCGTCCAGACTAAATTTACGTGTGGCACAGACATTCCTGTCTGTGCAGCAAAAGGCACATTCGTCGGTTCCCGCACAGACAGGAATGTCTGTGCCACACGTAAATTTAGTCTGGACGGCGCACTAGTGGGAGGGAAACGCAGCCATGTCCGACCAAGCGAACGCCGTCCCGCCCGCGCCTCCGCCCGCATGGCGTTCCTTTCTGAGCTTGATTACGCTTCGTTCCCCGTTTTGGCGGCAATCCTATGGCCACCGCTTCTTGCGCGGCTGCGTCTCCTTTTTCTACTTCTATGTGGCAGTTTGCATCGTCCTCATGTGCCTCGAAAACCGCATCCTCTATCCTGGCAGCGGAGCCAGCGACTGGTACCCGCCGCCAAAAACGCTGATGATCGAGGACGTCTGGTACACGCTGGCGGACGGAACGAAGATTCATGGCTGGTGGGCAGCGCCCTCGGATTGGAAGCCGGAAGATGGGGCCGTGCTTTGGTGCCACGGCAACGCCGGCAATTTGAGCTATCGCGGCCATTCCATGATTTTTTGGGTACAGACCGGCCATATGGGCGTCCTGCTCTTCGACTATCCGGGCTACGGAAAAAGCACTGGCACCGCTACCGAAGCGAGTTGTTGTAGCTCCGCCGACGCGGGCTATGATTGGCTCGTCAAAGAACGCAAAGTGTCGGGTGAGCGGATCATTCTCTACGGCGGCTCGCTCGGCGGCGGGGTGGCGATCGATTTGGCCTCGCGGCGCCCTCACCGGGCACTTCTGGTTGTGAGTACGTTCACATCGTTTGCCGACATGGCGCAAACAACGTTCTGGTTCTTGCCGGCGCGCTGGATGGTCACCAATAAATACGACAATCTGGCCAAGATCGCGGAGTGTAAGAAACCGACCTTTTTCATTCATAGCAAAGCGGATGGCCTGATTCCGTTCGCTATGGGGCAAAAGCTTTATGAGGCCTCGCCGGGGCCCAAAGAGTTTTACGCGGTGGAGAATCACTTTCATCACGATGGCGGCAGCAACGACGCCTTCGGGGTCTTTCGCGAGTTTCTCAAGAAGCACGAAAAATAGATCTCACAAGGGAGCATGAGAAGATGCCGAAGTTGACCATTGAGGGCGGCGGAACGTTTGAAGTGCCGACAGGTAAGCGCCTGGTTTTGGCGCTGACGGACGAAGCCGGTGTGGACCAGCTCCATGCCTGTGGCGGCAACGCCCGCTGCACGACTTGCCGCGTCCAGTTCGTGGCAGGGGAGCCCGCGACGATGACCGACGCTGAAAGGAATGTCCTCACAGCCCGAGGCTTGACCGGCATTCGGCTCAGCTGCCAAGTCCTTTGTACGCAGGATATGACGGTGCGAATCATCAGTCGCTTCGCGGGGAGTGGGCGCGTCGACTCGGGGACGAGGCCGGCGGATCTGATTCCGTAAGGTGTGAATAGTTGTTCTTGGTGTGAAGCGTACTCCAAGTCGGAGACAAAATCATGAGCCTGACTGAAACCGTAATTAAACAACCGACGGACGCACTAACCCCGGTCGATCCATTTCTGCAACTGCTCAGAAACATTCGAGCGGCGCAGCGCAAGCCGGGCTAACACCGCGGACGGCCGAGGAAGTGGAGGCCTTCCGTCGGCAATTGCGTGACCAGTCGGAGCAGGAAGTTTTGGAGTCTGGACGACTACAAGATGAATGTCGCCGCGAGCAGGCAACCGCAACGCCTTCGAGCGGAGAGGAGAGATGATTGTTGCTCTCGACGCCAACATCGTAATTTATTTGATAGAAACAAACCCGACCTGGACGCCCAAAGCAACGACACGCGTGACTTCACTTCGAATGGCCGGCGACGAGATTGCCTTTTGCGATGCTGGGCGTCTGGAATGCTTGATTAAGCCTCTGGCATTGGGAAATGCAACGGACATTGCCACCTATAAGGCTTTCTTCAGTAGCCCACACGTGAAGATGCTTCCTGTATCCGCCACGATCTGGGAGCGCACTGCCCAGGTCGCAAGTACGTTTAATCTAAAGCCACTCGATGCCGTCCATCTCGCCGCCGCCATTGAACATGGCTGCGGCCTGTTCCTCACGAATGACGCCCAGCTATCCCGTTGCACTCTGATTCCCGTCGAGGTTTTATCGTAGCCCTCACGACAACATCGCCCCCGAAACCGAACAACTAAGCCCCGTCGCCCCGCCCTGACTCTCTTTCTTCCTCATCCAGTTGTCGCAAGCACCGGTCCGCATCGAACACCGGCGGCGGGAGTTCCTCCGCGAGCGCCAACGCTTCATTCTCACTCAGTCCAACTTTGGCTACACCAGAACCCCGGAATACAGGCAAACCACGCTTGAGCGCAATGATCTCTCGCCGCGTTCGTCCCTTTGGTGAATCGGGCCATTTGCCGATGCGTTCGTGGAAATCGAAGAAAAATGGGACGATGGCGCGGATATAACGCCAGTAGCCGGGGTTGTCGGTCTGGATGAAGAATTGGCCTCCAGGAATCAGGGAGCGATGGACCATGGACAGGAAATAGGGCGTGAGCAGGCGCAGAGCGACGTCCCGCGGATCGTAATACGGCTGGGGATGATAGCAATGGAACTCGGCGACATTAGCGGGCGGCAAGTAGTCGCGAACCAGGCGATAACCATCGACGACCGCGAAGCGTAGATTCGTTAGGCCGCGCTGGTTGCCGCGACGGGTGGCGTAGCGAATCACGACGGGGAGAAGATCGACGCCGAGGTGGTCGTATTGGGGCCTCCAGACGGCGCTACCGATCAGAAATCGACCATTTCCGCAGCCACAATCGACGATTAGCGGCGCCGAGCGGCCAAAGATTTTTGACGGATCAAGAGGACCTGGGTCGGGCAGCTTCTTGAGGGCGGTCTGCGTCCAGAGCGACGGATCAAGGATCTCGCCCGCGATCGGCACGCCGAACTCACGCTCGATCTGCCGCTTCTTCCGCTCTGGTTTGTCGCCTGATTTCATTGGGATTCCTCATTGACGCAAACGTCTGTCAGCTATTCTATCTTTATGTTGCATTCGGCTCTCGACTTGGTGAAATGTACCATGCCACGTTTTCGTGCCGCACCTAATTTGCCAGCCGCGTTCGCTGATTACGGCGTCAATCCCGCTTCCGTCCGCGCCCTCATCGCTGAGGTGTTTCAACTTGGGCATTTCTATCTGGATGGTGGACTGAGCCTTGTTTTCGAACATCTGCTGTCCGAGGACATCTCCTGGGAGATCTTCCGAGGCCACTTGCTTGATCCAGTACAAACCCGCGCTCGAAAGAGTTTTGAGAGCTGGAATGCGTATCTCGTAGAGGGCGACCGCCGCTCGCAGGAACCTCTCGTTTCTCTCAAGTTCGACATACAAGAGGGTCAGCTCCATGTCGTCCGCGCTCTGGAATGTTATGTCTGGCAGGCCATCGACGCCGGTGGCAATGTGATCGAAACACAGGAGCGGCGAAAATGGGTGCGCGAGCTGGTGGGATCCATCGATTTATCTTCATTCGAGAGCATCGACGATCTCGCGGATGAATTGATCTGCCAGTTATTTCTTGCCGTGGTCGGCACGAGCCGGCTACCTTTGACGTCGGTCGAGGCCCCGTTGCCGCTGTTCTCGTTCGGTCAACTCTTCTATTGTTATTTGGCGAATCGGTCAGGCGCCGCCGAACCGGTGCGAGATTGGCGTTCGTACGTGGAGTTGAATCTCCAATCGGTTCTATCCGAGCGCGAAGTGAGTCGAGTATTGGAGTTCCTACTCCGAACCATACCCCGAGACTGCTTGGATCAAGTCGAACTTACTGGGTCCAATCCCTTTGCCGTTTTGCGGCGAGTCTATAACGGCGTTTCGCTCACTCCGTATACGGACCTCGTACCTCAAACTATTTCTCTCTTTGGCTACGTCTTAAACAAGAACCCTCGATCCTTGCGGGATGTTATCGATTTCCTCAGCTGGCTGCTGCGTCACGTATGTCGGCACTTGACCGCGTATGATCTGGTGACGTTCCACCACCGAGGAGCCAATTACCCAGACGCTTTGCTGCTCGAGGCTGTACTCCAGGAGTATCTAAAACTTGCGGATCGCCATTTGGAGTTGTTCACGGGAAACGACAAGTCGGCCCGCAGAAGGCGGCGAGCTCTTCGCCAAGCCTGGATCATTCGACGATCCTATGAGGGCCATCTCGTGCCCGACTCTCCAACTTCGTCGGGCGAAAACACCCGCGTCCTGCCGGCCTCACATCCGCGCATCGCGGAGGAGCAGATTCTACAGCCAACATGTCGCTCGCGCACGCTATTTGCTGACAATGAACTGTCAGTAACATGTGCCATCGAGCAGTTGTTAAGCCAATCAATACAAGATCTGGAGGATAAGGAAGAGCTAAAGGAAATGGGAGCGGCTTTGTTTCTGGATCGGCCGCTCGGGACCGCCAAAGTCCTGTTGGAGCGGGATCAGACGCCGCTCTTCGCTACATTGGCGTTCAGCCCAGGAATCGCCAAGCAACGGCTGAAGCGGCTTGCTGAAGAACCTTGGGCAGCTTCTCATCTCCAGGAAATAGAACGATGCCAAGGCCGCCTCGCCGCTGGCGCAGTGTGTGGATTGTCGCTAGATCTCGTTGGCGGAATGTCACAGCCCGGAAAGGTCTCGCTCCGCGACGCCCAGGCGGCGGCCAACGATTTTGTGCTATTACAAACGACAAGCGGCAGTGTCTCCGTCTTACTGGAGGCTTTCGACTTCACCCCACTAATGGGTCATCTCAATCTGGAGTTTTTCCAGCGTCCACTGTTGATCGTACCCGCCGCGAGGGAGCCAGGAATAATTGTGTACGACGATCAGTTTCGACCACGCCTTTTGTTTGAGCTGAATGTTGAATCTGGCTACATCCATAGGGCCGGCTATGAATATCCAGCTGGCGGCTTACGGGTCCGACGGATCTGGATTGAGGGAGAGCAACGGGATGTATCCATTACGGTACTCCTTGGAAAGGGGAACCCACCCTGCACGCCCGAACAAGTCAACGCGCATCGTAAAGGGCAGCTTGGGCCGCGTTGAAGCCGCAGGCGCCGTGAACGCCCGCGCCAGGGTTGCTCGAGGCTGAAGCGAGATAAAGACCGAGTACCGGCGTTCGATTGCCAAAATAAGGGAACGCGGGTCTTAAAAAGAGCAAATGATCGATTTGCGCGCTACCGCCGCCAAGGTCGCCGCCCACGAGGTTCTCGTTCATCGCCTCCAGGTCGGGCGGGTCGAAGATGGCTCGGCCGAGGATGCGCTGACGGAAGCCTGGTGCCAGTCCCTCGATTCGCCGTTCGATCTGGTCGGCGAACGAATCGCGCTGCGCCGCCCAGCCGCCGTCGACATGAGGCGGCACACGCGAATAGGCCCAAAGGGTCTGTCCACCTGCAGGCGCGCGGCTCGGGTCAGGTAGTGATTGCTGGCCAATTACGAGATACGGATTATCGGGCAAATGGCCCCCGCGAACTTGATTTGTGAACGTCGCAGATCGGCGATGCTATCGCCCGTGTGGACGACCGCTGCGGCCTGGGCTTCCGCGCTGGTCCAGGGGACCGGGCCTGATAGTGCCCAATCCATTTTGAAAGTGCCCCAACCATAACGAAATCGGCGCATCCGATTGCGCATCCATGAGGTCGCCGCGCGCGGCGGCAGCAGTTTTTGATAAAGTGCCGGAGCGCCGACGTCGGCGAGCACCGCGCGCTTGGCCTCGAATTGCTCCCCCGCCGCCGTCCGGACGGCGACGGCCCGGTTTTGCCGGACGACAATTTCGGTAACGCGCTGATTCAGCAGTAGTTTGCCGCCGGCTTGCTCGAGTCGTTGTAGCAGAGCAGCCGTGATCGCGCGGCGCCGCCGACCGGGACGCGAAAGCCGCTGTCGGAAGCGAGCAACGCGAGAACGAGCCCGAGACCTGCGCCGGCAATGTCATCCGGCCCGAGATCGACATGCAGTGCCAGCGCGGGGATAACGCGCCGGGCAGCTTCGGTGGCAAAGTGCTTCGTAGCGAAGGACGCGGTACTCCGCAGACCAAGCCGTGCCAGGTGTAGGATGTTGAATGGACCGAGGCGCAAGGCCGCAGCGAAGTCAGGCACGGGCGCAAGCAGCGCGCCCGCCAGACGGCCGCCCATCCGCTTTTTCCAGGCGGCGAGTCGGCGCCAAGCGTCGCCGTCCTTGCCGAACGAGCGAACGGACAAATCTAAGTCGCGACTGATGGAAACGCTGGTACCGTCGGGCGCAGGATGGCAGCTTTCATAGGTTGCATTGACGAACCGTAAGCCGAGTTGGTCGAGCTGGAGATGGCGAAAAACAGGACTCTCATCGGCGAAAGGGAAAAAGGCGGCGCCGACATCGTGAATGTAGCTTGGCAGGGTCGACTCGATCGACCAGAGCGCACCGCCGGGCCGAGGTTGTGCTTCGAGGACCAGCACCTTCCACCCGGCCGCCGCCAAAGTCGCAGCGGCTGCTAGGCCATTCGGGCCAGAACCGATGACGATGGCGTCCATGGGGCGACCTGACTGTAATGTATTGGATCGGCGAGCCGGGAGCGTCAGCTCCTGGAGAGCATTAGACTTGCTCAGATTTTCTTCGGGAGCTGACGTTCCCGGCTCGTCAAGACAAGTGCGATATTTTGTTGTCAATTCCCGGTTTTAATAGTCGCCTTGTCTTCGCCTTTGAAAAGGCTCTTGGCCGGCGGCGGCGAAGCCATGATCTCGTCATGGAATTTGTCGTATGGCAGGTTTTTGACGTCGGCGCCGCTTTCTTCGAGGCGTAAGAGAATCTCTTTTATGCACTTTTCCGCCGTCTTGGTCACATATTCGTTCTTGGCCCTGGCGCTCATGCCGCTCAGACCGTCTGTCATGCGCGCGGCGTAGATCTTCCAGGCATGTTTTTTCTCGGTCTGCGTCTGGATACCCTTGGCTAAATCACCGAGATAGACGGCGATGTAATACATCGCATAATCCGGTTGGTAGCCCTTGTCGGGATCAATCTTCATATGTGTCAGACCAATCGCCGCTTCAATCCTCTCGTCCGAACGGGCCTCGGGGGACAGCCCATCGTTTGCGACGACTTTCAAAAGAACTAGCGCTGGCCTTTGATCGCCAATTTCGGGAAGTTTCAATTGCGCGAGAGCGCGGATCGCCTCACGACGTAAAGAGCGGGCTCCCTCCAATTCTTGGTCCGCCACTCCGTTGGGAAACTGCAAAGGCTTCATTATGAACTGATCTAACGCAGCGGCGATGTCCGTCTGATTCTTGGGAGTAAGCTCAGCGCCTTTCGGCGGACTAAGCTTGAACAAGTCGATAATACCCTTGAGCGCATAATACTTGACACCGTCCGTAGGGCTTTTCTGGAGACATTTCAGATACGATTCGGCGAGATCATTGATCACGGCCGGCTTGCCTTCTTCGGCTACACCCAAGCGAACAAGGACCTGTTGGGGCGTCTCGTTCGGGTCTTTGTCGGGAGCCTCGGCTAGCCGTGCCAAACAGCGCGCCGCGTTGATCTGGCCGATCGGCTTGCGCGTCTGGGTTATAACTTCCATCGCATGTTCGATGACCAGACGTGTGAAGACAGGGGCGACCATCTTGGACGTTGGGTTCTTCGGATTGGAGAGGCTGCCGAGCGACGCGACGAGCTTCTGAAATTGGCTTTCAACGTTGTGCGTCGTGTCGCGGATGATGGTGTCGCCTTTGCCGGCCCTCTCCTCATAGCCGCGCTGCACCTCGGGCCATGTGAAGCGATAGATCGCGTTCTTCGCTTCCATGTCGAGGATGTCGATTTGTTTTTTGTCCTTGGGATCAAACGAATCTTTGCCGCTCAAAAGCTTGGTCGCGCTCGGGCTGGCAAGGTAGGCTTTGCTGAACGCGGCTCGGCCGTCGGCAGGCAAAATGTCATCGGAACTGGCTTGCGGCCAGGCCGAGCAGGCTCCATAAGCCAGCAAACCAAGGACGAGTGAAAATCCAAAGAACAAGCGCGAGCGAGCTATAGTCTGGGTGTTCATGCGGCCCACCATGAAAGACAAGGACTATCGAAGATACTTGTGGCTATTGCTGAAGCTAACAGCCTGACTGGGACGCTGTCAACGGTTAGCGTCGCGGATATAGAAAGAACCCCGTCCACGTAGCCGGTGTTGGCGCCATTCGCCGCGTTATCGGTGAAGCGTCTCCGCTCGGAGGTCGTGATAGGCCGCGTCCAGGCGCCGTCGCTCGGTCGGCGTCAGATCGCTAAATGGGGCGGCCGCTTGGGCGGCACGTAGCCACCGTGTTGCCGGCTGGTTTTGCGCGAGTTGCGACCAAACCTCATGGAGATAATACGCAGGACGCGCCGAGCCTGGCTTGTCCAGGCGCGCAAGCGTAAGTTCAGCCGCCGCTCGGCAGAGCAAGCCTTCGGCCGATGCTTCTTTCGGCTGCTCTTTCACCCGCGCCAGATGGCAGCCCAGCAAATAAAGCCCGATACCACGATGGAGATGCTCGCGATACGCATCCTCGGTTGCGACAGCCAATTCCATAAGTCGGCTATGACCATCGACCAGCAAGCGTTCCTGCAATTCGGGCATTTGCTGTGCGTCAGCGATAAATCGTTCCAATTGATCGCGGGCCGCCGTCGGCCGCTGGAGACGGGATAAGAGCTCCGCGTAATGAAGGCGGATCGCAAGGTGATCGGGTCGCGCTTCGAGATATTGTTTCATAGAACTGGCAGCTTTCTCGTCCTCACCTTTTTCCAAATAGCTGGCCGCAAGGCTCAGGTGATTGCAAGCGAGATTGGCGTCGAGCTTGAGACTTCGGCAATAAAGGTTGATCGCCAGATCGGTGTTGTTCAGGCGCATCGCTTCTTGCCCCTGTTGCCACAGAAGCAGTGCAGGCGATGGCTTCTCAGCGACATCCCCGGCATGAACTGAAAAGGATATGAAAGATGTCAATAGGATGGCAAATGGGGCAATTCGGGTCAACATGGCGAAACCTCGCGGACGGGAAGGACGACGCGGAATGCGCTGGCGGCATTCTCACTATCGCCCTCCTTGTCTCGCGGAGGTGACGATTAATCCGAAGAGATGGGTTATACAGGCACCGTGGGGTGCGGTCGATCGGGTCGCGCGGGTTGGGTAAGGTGGGCAAGAGACTTTCCGATCATGTTGTGGCGGCACGTTTCCGACGTGCCGATGCGTCTTCGGCAGGCTAGCAACGTGCCGCCACAACATGATCGGATATACGCTCACTGCCGCGCTAAATACAGTGCGGCCACTTTCTCGCTCGGCGTCATCGGTTCCTTGAGATCGTTGAGGATCGTGACGGCCTCTTCGCGCAGGCGCGCGACCTCTTTTTCGTCTTCGTTGAGCGCGACGAGAGCCTGTGCCATCATTCGCAAAGCGCGCGAGGCGCAGACGGCGGGCATGGGCTTGGCCGGGACCATTTTTGTATTCCTCGCCGTAGCGGGTCCACCAGCCGAGAGCGTCGCGCCACTCTTTCCGCGCGATCTTGAGGTCTTCGTCGCGCAATTTGGCGCCGGGAGTTCGCCGCACGAGGTCGATGCGTGCCTGAACGCCTTCGGCACGCTGCAAAGTACAAATGCCCAGCTGATAGGTAAGCTCGGCCGCCCTGGGTTCCGCGAAGCCCGATTGGATCAGCATCACCAGGGGCCGCGAGTTCTCCTTCCAGAGTTTGCCTTCTTCCACGCGCGCATCCTGTAACAGCGAGGGATCAGCCTTTGGGTTTTTCTGTAACTGGAACAACGCGGAGTATGTGGCGCGGGCGTTCCGGGCCCATTCCTCGACCTGCTGATTGATGTCGGCCGGTAACTGGCGCTGCTCGAATTCCTGCATCTGCCGCAGTTCCTTGGTCAATTCGGGCGTCGCCATGTCGATGCGGCCGCGCAGGATCATGTCGCGCGGCTGTTGCGGTTGAAGAACCGCCTTCCAGAACGGCGCTGCGAAGTAATCAGCGACTTTCCGCCCGAGATCGATATTGAGAGGAAATTTGTCCGCATCACGGATCAAAGGAGGCATCATGCCCCAAGGCACCAGATCGCGCACAAAGATCAATCGCCGCTCGGCATCGATTCCACCCTCCTCGCGTGGCAAAAAGCGGCGCATCAAGCTCGGCCCGGAAAGTTCCTGACCATTGGGCAGGACCTCTTGCCAGGGGACCACCCTCAACGATCGACCATCCGGCAAGCGCGCAGCCGAGGTGAGCCGGTCAAGATCCGCCAAAGCGCGGACAGCAAGATTCACTCGAACCGCTGGGCTCTGCAGGTTGGCTTGCAGCCACGCCATGCGCTTGGAGAGGCCGCTGAGCGGCGCGACGACCGTCAACTCCGCCTGTCCCGCGAGTTCGGCGGTGATGTCGTAGGCAATTTTGTCCGAGTCGAGCTGCCTCAAAATCGCGTCGTCTTTGCAAACTTGGGCGAGCGTGGCAACGCCTTTCCCGCCCGGCCCCGGAATCGGTAGGCCGATTCGTGGATCAAAAAGATACAAATCATCGCTCTTGCCGAACGCTACGCCGCAGGCCCAGACGCGCCGCGCCACAGTGCCGCGCTGCGGAACTTGGAGCAAACAGGTGACGATCGGATCGTCCGCACGGTTGACTTGCTGCAGGAGTGTCAGAAAGACGAGCGCCCGCTCCAGTTCGGAGCCTCGGCCGCGCCGCGCGGCAAAAAGCGGCGGCGCGGGAAAATTCGGAGCGTCGAAGTAGCCTGGTCCCCCCGAGCCGATCCGCATTTGGCGGACGCTCCAGGCCAATGCGCTGACGACCCGTTCTTGCTGGGTTAATGCCAGCGGCTTACCGTCCTGCCCGTTGGCGCCGATGACGTCGAGAGAATGAGCCGCGTCGCGAAAGACGTAACAAGACTCAAGGTAGGCTTCGTCAAGAAGAGTGAAATTCGGACTTTCTAACTCGCTCAACTCGTCCTGCTTCAGGCCGAAGAACTGTTGTAGGCGCTCGCGCTCGTCGGTCCCGCCGAGGGATGGCCGCTTGTCCGCCTTTTGCTGAAGGTAATCGTTGATGAGATGAAACGCGGATCGGCACGTGCTCAAATCGGTCTCGCGCGCGGCGCCTTGCTTGGCCGCTTCGAGTCCGCCTTCGCCTTCGTTGGTCGACTTGGTGGTTGCGGTAGGCGTATCGGACGCTGGGCCCAAGACCGAGAGGATGAGCATGACGAGCAGGCCGATGACGGCCGCGATGCCTACGTAAATGAAGTAGCTTTCCAGCGGGCGCTGACCCGGTTCTGGCGACGTTTCGTCGCTTGCCATCACGAACTCCGATCAAGCCTAAATAGCGAATCAATCAATCTTTATATCGCCGCACGGAGCCGCAGGCAGCGCTCGATCAAAGCCGGCAACTCGCCGAGAGGGACCATGTTAGGGCCGTCGCTCAACGCTTCGTCGGGCCGGGGATGCGTTTCCAAAAAGAGGCCGTCGCAGCCGGCGGCCACGGCGGCGCGAGCCAAATAGGGCACCATGCGCCGATCGCCGCCACTGCGGTCGCCCGCGCCCCCTGGCATCTGTACGCTGTGAGTCGCGTCAAAGATCACGGGACGACCCAAATCCTGCATCCAGGGAATAGCGCGCATGTCATTGACCAATTGGCCGTAGCCAAACGTCGTGCCGCGCTCGGTAAGCAGCAGATTGCTATTGCCGGTCTCGTTCATTTTGCTGACGACGTTGCGCATATCCCAAGGCGCCATGAACTGGCCCTTTTTCACGTTCACGGCCTTGCCGGTTTGCCCCGCGGCCAGGATCAGATCGGTTTGCCGCGCCAAAAAGGCGGGAATTTGCAGAAGATCGCAGACTTCCGCAACCGGCCCGACATGGTGCATCTCGTGAACGTCCGTGGTCAACGGCAAGCCTGTCTGCCGCTTGACCGCCGCCAATGTTTTCAGGCCTTCGACCAAGCCAGGGCCACGAAAGGTCTTGCTCGACGTCCGATTGGCTTTGTCGAACGAAGCCTTGAAGACTATAGGGATCTTCAATTTCTGGGCCAGAGCCGCCAACGTCTCGGCGATGCGCAGCGTCAGATCATGCGATTCGATGACGCAGGGGCCAAGAATCCATAGAAGCGGCTCCCCCGTCCCGCATTTGAGCGGCCCGACCTGGACCGGCGTGTTTGTGGCCATAATTGTTATCCTCCTTGATGGAACCGCTGGTCCGCTGGCGCTTGGGGCTGGTGAGCATTGTACCGACCGCAAATCTCTTCGGTTAGACGCGAACCTTCGGGATAGGAATCGGCTCCATCAGGGGACGTCGTCAATGTAACAATCCCGCTCGAGCACGGATCGAAAACCACCTGCAATCCACTTCAACCGGAGGTGTGGAAACAGGAGAAATGCGCACCCAAGTAACCAAGGAGAAACAAATGATTTTTCTATACAGCGTACTCGTCGCCAGCTTGATTTTGTCTCGATTCCTGGTCAAACGCCAGGCCGCGACGCTGGAACGGCAGTACGCTAAGATCGCGCAGCGAACCGACGCATTGGTTCGCCAACTACCTCTGAAGGCCGGCAATGGCTCGAAGCCTGACGCTTGCCTCTTGGCCAAGGGGCAGTATCAGCTCGGTGAGCTGGTCCAGGCCCGCGATCGCGTCGAGGCGCGGTACACGACCTGGCAGAATCGCGCCGATACCCTCGCTCGTTGGCTCAAGGGCCTACGCGCCTGGAAAGGCCGAAAGTTGCCTTACACGTGCGGAGTTGTCGACGTGGCTCTCGTCCTGGTCCTTATCGATTGGCTAGGACCAGGCCAAATTTTCAACTTCCGTACGACTCTCGATTGGGTAACGAAGCTGATGGGGCGATAATTAGAAAGGTGTAGTGACAACCAGAGCGAGCGAGGTCATCTGGCCTCGCTCGCATTTTTGTTCAAAAGAGGCCCAGCTGTAAGATCGGCTAGACGTTAACTTTCGATCGCCAAATCTGCCAACGCGTAATCCCGGTTCTATCTCGAGTTCCACACGGAAGCCACCTTTGCTCAAGGAAGAGGCGCGGTGCGCGTTTCTCGTCGAGAAACGAAATGGGCGTGAACGAACGTAAGTCCTTTTACATACGGAAGATTCAACTTTGTGGAATTCGTTCGGTGGGGTTATGGGGGGGTCGAATGCAACGAATTTCCGTTGTCGCCGCCACGGAAGCTAATGTGACTAGAGCGGTTACCATGCGGATTGCACACAGGAAGCATCAGCGGGAGTGGTGGCCGGGGTCGGTACTCCGACCCCGGCTTTCAGGAGTCGCTCGGCCTTCACCGGGGTCGGAGTATCGACCCCGGCCACGATCGCTGTGTGCAATCCCTTCGTTAAAATGCTCTAGGCCCAAGGGCAAGCGAAACTGTCCACGCCCCGAGCAAGCTGATAAGACAGAGCCCAGGTCACAGCGCCGTTAGAAGCCGCAAGGACTTGCATTGTAAGGAGATAAGAAGTGGAGCCGACGGGGATCGAACCCGTAACCTCAGCATTGCGAACGCTGCGCTCTCCCAGTTGAGCTACGGCCCCGTTGGTTGTCAAGCAGCGATTATAAGGGCCATCTCGACGCTTCGGCAAGAGGAGTCGCGCCGACTTGAAACATTCCGGGAATTATCTTCACTATTCCTCGCAGCCCTGCCCCTTGGAGCAAATTTTTCCAAACAGCCTGCCTTCCCATTCGTTCCCTAAAGGAAGACGGGTGCATAAACCTTCCTCATCCACCCAAACGATCTTGTATTGCCTCAAACTCGGGCGCACGGGTAAACTCACCGCCAATCCGATCAGGGAGGGGTAGATCGGTAGATGAGGAGAAGGTCTCCAGGGATGGAAATAGCGAGACTTTGTCGAGTTGCCTGCCTGTTCAGGTAAACGGCAGCTGCGATTGGGTTTTAACAGTTATTTGTCCTTGTTACCCGTCTCTTTTGAATGTACGTTGCGATATAAGATTGCGTGCATACCCCAAAATCATTCCCTGTCCGTACAATAAAGAGCGTAAAAAAATGGCACCTTTCTCCTGGTCTCGTTGGCTCCGGTCGCTCTTTCACCCCAAGATCAAGACTTACCGCAAAGTGCGGCGCTCGCTTAGCCTCGAGCATCTCGAGACACGATTGGCCCCGGCGACTTATATTTGGACCGGCGGCAGCGCGGTCAATGCGTTGTGGAGCAATCCAAAAAACTGGGCCGGCGGCGTCGCCCCGACAGGCTCTCCGGCGACTCTCGACGACCTAGTCTTTCCCTCGGGCGTCGCGGTCACGAACACGAATAACGACCTTCCGGTCGTCAATGGCCAGTCGGCGACTTTCAATTCGATAACGTTTAGCGGTAATAATTACATACTCTCGGGCAACGGCATCACGCTGGGCAATAACACGCCTTCCGCCAGCGGCGCGATCAACGTCGGCGCCGGCCTCAACAACGAAACAATTTCTCTGAACATTCAACTGGCCGATCAGGCCACATCGCGTCAATTCATTACCGTGAATTCGAGCGCGATGTTGACGATCTCCGGCAATCTCAGCGGTGCGACCGGCGCCCAGTTGACGAAGGAAGGCGCCGGCGTCCTCAAGCTGACGGCGGACAATAGCGCCTTCACCGGCCCCATCGCTCTTGATACCAATGCCGGTATCATTCAAATCACAAATGCCAACGCCTTGGGCGGCTCGACGGGCAATGTCACGGTGAGCGCCGGCTCGCAATTGCAGCTCATCAATATCACCGGCACGATTCAAAGTGCCTTGAAGCTCAACGGCTCCGGCATCTCGAATGACGGCGCGCTCCTTAATGTCTCGGACAATGTCGTCGCGGGCAAAGACGTGCCCAATAATTGGGGCGGCCCGATCACTCTCGATAGCGATGCATTTTTCGGTGCCAACGCCGGCGATCTGATCATCTCCGGCGTCATCACCGACTTGGGCGCTGGTCATAGCGTGTCCAAGGCGGGCGCTGGCGAAGTCACCTTCGTCCAGGCCAACACCTATCGTGGCACCACGTCGATCTACAACGGCATCTTGGATATTCAAAACGCGGGCAGCCTCGGCTCCGGCGATAGCACGGCCGCCACGCAAGTCAACGTCTTCAGCAATCTGGTCACGCAGGGCACCCTGCAGCTTGACGATCCCAAAGGCATCGGTTTCACGGTTGCCAACAAGATCCTGAGCATGGATCCGTATCCCACGAATTTGTTGTCGCCGCCGACGAATACGACCATCCTGAACGAGCCCGCGAACGAACTTGGGGAAATCAATAACTTCTCTGGGTCGAATACTTGGTCCGGTCCCGTCCATTTGGGCAACCCAGGCCCCTCGAATGGTACGTCGGTCTTTGTCAGTGCCGGTGAAGCGACCACATTGACTTTTAGCGGTGTGGTCAGCGATCCCAACGGCGTGATGACACTCACGAAGATTGCCCACGGCACTTTGGATTTGACCTCGTCCAACACGTATCGTGGGGGTACCAACATCTATGACGGCATCCTCGAGATTCAGGATTCCCAGGCCCTCGGGCCGGTGACGAGCGCTGTCACCATCGACAATCCGAACCCTGGTGTAAACGGACACATCGGCACACTCGAACTGGCTGTCGACAATATCCCCGATTCCGTGACCGGCAACACGACCTCGTTGCTTGTCTCGAACCCGGTCACGGTCAACAACACCGGCAACGGCTTTAGCGGACTAGGCTCAATTTATAGCCATTCCGGTATCAACACGTTTGCCGGCTCGCTGAAAATTGACAGTGTCACGGTAGCACAGCCCACGGCATCCATCGGTGTCGATCCGGCCGCGAATCCGATTGGCGCGCCGTATACCTATGATGTCACGGCCAACGGCACCGTTCTTGACGATAGTCTTACTTTCTCGGGCACTATTTCCAATGGCCCGTTTACGAACACTGTCGTGGTGTCCAAGGTGGGCGGTGGCCAGCTCATCCTGCCTACGGCGAATGCCTATATTGGGCCAACCAAGATCACATCAGGCTGGGTGACGGTTGAAAACAGCCAGGCCTTCGGCGGCCACGAAGCCGGCCTCGGCGATACGCAACAGCCTTACGTATCCGTTTACCAAGGCGCGGCGATCCACCTGTTGCCTGTCGGCAGCACGACTTCTCTCAATCTGCCTTACAATCTAAACCTGGCCGGCTCCGGAGCGACTACCGCCTATAGCTTGACCAGCAATCAAGGCGCTTTGGAAAACCTGGCCGGCATCAATACCATAAGTGGGTTGATTTCCCTGAATGGTAATGTTGGCCTGGGCGTCGAGCAGATCTACAACAGCACAAGCGGTGATCCAAACTTTAGCTCGAATCCGCTCAGCCAGCTCACTGAGACCGGCTCCATTCAGCAGATTACACCGGTTATCAACATTACGGCCCCAAGCTCCGGCGGGCCCGCTGAAGATGACAACATCATCGATGTCGGCACCATCGGCGGCAAGGCGGTGATCGACTTCAACGCCTACTCGATTCCGGATGACCTCCGCGTATACTATGGCCCGATCGGCACGCCCGGCAGCAAGCTTCTTTATGATTCCTCGACTGGCACCGATCCGCAGAATCCGACCAGTTCGAATGAAGCCATCATTACGGTGACGTGGACTGCAACCAGCGCTACAGCGACGGCGGCCCCGGTTGACGGAACGGGCTACCGCCTGGGGCCCGTGGTCTCCAATTACGGTCCGTTGACCAGCACTCAGATTGAAATTGTCGTCAACCAGGGCGGTAGTCTGCAGGATGGCACGGTTTGGGACTATACCGCTCAAGTCTTCCCCAATTCTCCTGCTACGGGCAGCATTACGAAGTTGGGATCCCAGCTGCTGGTTCTGCAAGGCGATGGGACCTATACAGGCGGCATCGACATTAAACAGGGTGTAGTCCGTGACGCCAACAACACAGGCCTCGGAACGGGCGATACTACAACTGTCGAGACAGGCGCTGCTCTTGAACTTTCCCAGACCCTGGCACGAAACAATGGTGGCATCTCAGCGGGTTTGCAAACCAGTGGCGAACATCTGATCCTTAATGGGCCTGGCAACACGACAGTCAATCCTCTCGTCGATCCGTTTGTCGGCATCGTTGCGCCTCTGACCGTCATCAATGGCGATCAGATGTGGCGTGGTCCGATCACGATGAACACCACGAGTACGATTTTTGTCCCAACGAATTCACGGCTCACGTTCGCGGGCGTGGTTGACGACGCCACCAACACCGCCGCGAGCGGCTCGGACATCAACTTTACCGGTGGCGGCGAACTCGATATCTCCGGTACGAACACCTATCGTGGCTCGACCTATGTTAAGCAAGGCGTGCTGGTACTCGAAAACTCGCAGGGCCTCGGAAGCACGCCGATCAGTCAGGTCGAGACCGTCACGGTGACGGGTACCGCGGGCACCTTCACGTTGACCTATAACGGTCAAACAACGATCTCTCTGCCGTTCAACGCGACCCCGACCGCTGTTGCTGCGGCCCTGAACGCCCTGTCTTCCATCAGCGGCGTCAATGGCTTTGTCACGGTAACCCAGGTCGGTAATGTCTACTATGTTGGATTTGGCGGTCAGCTTACCGGCTTTAACCTTAGCCCGATGACGGCTACCGGTTCAGGTGGCGCTACAGCGACTGTCGCCGTCTCGAACATAGGCGCCGGTGCGACGACTGTTTCGAGTGGCGCTTCCTTGGTGTTGCAGGGCGGAATCTCCGTTGGCGGCAAGCCTTTGATGGTCCAGGGCTCCGGCTTGGCGACCGCTTCGAGCTTGCAGAATCAGTGGTTCAACGTCGGCCCAGCCCCGATCTCCGGCAATATCACGACCCAGGCGGGTTTGATTGCCGGCTCGGGTACCGTCGCCGGTCGCGTGACGAGCGTCGCGGTCGATCCGACAGATGCCAACGTCATCTACATCGCCACGGGCGGTGGCGGCGCCTGGAAGACTATCAATGGTGGCCAAACCTGGGTCCAGCTCTTCGACGGCGGCAACGGCAGCACGATCTATGCAGGCGCGATTGCTGTCGCTCCAAGCGATCCACGCGTTATCTATCTAGGTACGGGCGAGACGGACAATACCTCGGATTCTTATTACGGCACCGGCGTATATAAATCGACCGACTCGGGCCGCACCTGGACGCTGCTCAAGGATTTGGCAGCAACCAATCAAAACCCACTCTACGGCCAAGGTATATCCGCGATCGTGGTCGACCCGAACAAATCAAACCTGATCTATGTCGCGTCGAGCGATCTTACTCAGAACGGGGCTACTGGTGCGCCGGGTATCTATCGCTACAACGGCGCCAACTGGTTCGACATGACGGCGGTTGTTTCGACGGCCCGCGCCACGGCCACGGGCACTACGACGCCGCCGCCGCACACGCCTGGACCCGATGATGATTTCCGTATTAACTTCCCAACGGTCAACGCCACCTGGTCTGACTTGATCCTGTTGCCGACGCAAGCATACAACCTCGAACCGGGAGCCAATGGCGGCTTTAACAATCCCTATTCCCTGTATGCGGCATTGGGTACATCTAATGGTTCGCCGACGGCCAATCAACTGGCCCCGCCGCCGCCAAATCCGTATGACACGATTGCATTCCCGGCCGGCGGTTTAGTCATCAACGCCGTCTATCGCATTGATAATCCTCAGGCCAATGATCCGATCTGGTTTGTCGGCAACGGCATCTTCGTGCCGCCAACGGCCTCCGCGCCGGCCCAGGAACTCAATATCGATAGCCAGGCAGGCGATTTCCCGAATCCCGGGACCAACGTTCGGCTGACCAACGGCAATATCAAGTTGGCGGGCGTTAGCCGCGTCAATCCAGCCACGGGATCCAGCAGCCTGGCTCTAACGACCGTTTATGCTGCAATCTCGCACACTCCGAATGAAGTCGTCGCTCCGGGCAATGGCGTGAATAACTCAGCCCTTGATGGCCAGCTCTTTGAGATCCGCAAGAGCACAGACGGCGGTCAAACCTGGGGCACTACCATCACGCCGCCCGCGAACCTCAACTACTTGGGGAACCTGGGTTACTACGCGAGCGCGATCGTCGCCAAGCTCACGGACCCGACAAATCAGCTCTCCAGTGCCATAACGATTTACGTAGCCGGTTCGGAGCAGCAAACGAATCCGGCGAATCCCGCGGTTCCTTCCAATCATACCGAGCAAGTTCTTACTACTCAGGACACCGGTGCTGGCGCGCCTACTTGGGTGGACATCTCCGTCGACCTCAAGGGTAACTCGCCGCACACCGGGGCCCATTCTCTCGCCTTCACGGCGAGTGGCCAAGTCCTCGATGCCACAGATGGCGGTATCTGGAGCCTTAATCCGGTTTCCGATCTCTGGACAGATATCAACGGCAACCTATCGAATTTGTTGACCAACAGCGTCGCCTCGAACCCTACTAACATCAACGCCTTCGTAGCAGGGTTTGAGAACAACGGCGAAGCCGTAGACAATGGCAATCAAACTTGGAACTTGGCGGCGATTGGTGACGGTGGCACGACTTACTACGATCCAACGAACCCGAATACGATTTACGAAGCCGCTGATGGTGTACTCATCAAGTCGACAACGGGCGGGACGCTTGGCAGCTTCAAGCAATTGATTCCAGGCCAGGTCCAACCGTTCTATCCGACCGACCCGACTTACTCGCCGTACTATGAGGCGTACCAGAGCTACGTCAGCGACGGCAATTACCCGAACTTCATAAACCAGAACTTCACGCGAGCCATCGACACGACGGCCCTTGGCAACTTCGCCCTCGTCGTGGATCCGATCAATTCCCAGCGCATATTGATGGGTGGCAAGCCGTTGACGCCTCCCAACCAACCGTTCCCCACGCCGCAACAGTTGACGGCTTCGGCGCTGTACGAGTCCTTCAACGGCGGTACGACCTGGAGCGACCTCCTGCCGCCGGCGGCACTTAATGGCGTAACGCAGATTGCGATCGCGACAGATCAGGGTCCTTACAGTCCTGATCCAGCGTTCACGAGTGTTACCGATCTCGGCGCCAATACCTACGATCCGAATACGATTTATATCTCGGATGGTAGCAAGGTATATCTCTCGAAGAACAACGGCACGAGTTGGGTGAATCGCACTACGAATCTGCCCAATGGTATTGTCATCTCCGACGTAGTGGTCGATCCACGAAATCGTGACATAGTCTATGTCACCAGCAGCGCTTCAATTGGTTCGGGTCTGGGTCGCATTTTCGTGTCGAACAATGCGGGCCGTTCATGGAGCAGTATCACCGGCAACTTGCCTGACCAACCGGTCTGGACCCTTACCGTCGATCCGCGCGATGGTACGCTTTATGCCGGCACCGACAACGGCGTCTACTCGGCCGGCAACTCGGGTATTTCCTGGTCGACCTTTGGCGTCGGCCTGCCCCAGGTGTCTGTGCGTCAAGTCGATCTCAATCTGAACCTGAACACGATTACGCTCGCCACCTACGGCCGTGGCGTCTATCAATTAGCGCTCTCGAATCAACAGGCGAACGCAGGTGCGTTCACCGCCACCAGCGGCGCTTCAGTCTGGACCGGCACCGTATTCCTCAGTGCCGCCACGACGATCAGCGCAAATGGCACGACTGTATTGCCAAATACGAACTCGTCGTCACAGCTTACGATCGTAGGCACCATCACCGACGCCACGCCGGGAGCGAACTATCAACTTACCAAGATCGGCCAGGGCAACGTCGTACTCTCCGGCACGAATCTTTATGGTGGCGTGACCGATATTCAGCAGGGCAACCTCGTCGTACAGAGTCCGAATGCACTTGGTACGAACACGGCGACCTCAGCGATCGTCGAGACCGGTGCGGCACTTGAGTTGGCTTCGAATTTGAATATCAAGCCAATAATTCTCCACGGCGATGGCATCAGCCTGAACGGCCATAATACCGGTGCCTTGCATAATATCTCGAATATCAACACCTACAACGGCACGATAACGCTGGCGTCCAACTCGACCATCGGCGTCGATTCCGGTAGCTCGTTGGCCATTGTCGCCACGGGCGTCGATTTGCCGGGTCAGGTAGGTACCATCACGGATGGCACCAACTCGTTCAGCCTCACCAAGGAGCTCACGGGAACGCTCTACCTGACAACGGCCGACAGTTATCATGGCGGCACGTCGGTCAATCAAGGTGTCTTGAACATTCAGAACGCACAGGCCCTCGGAGCCGCTGGTACCCTCACAGGGGTGCTCGACGGTGCTCAACTTCAGATTCAAGGCGGCATTGAAGTCGCTAACGAGAACTTGCGAATCTCCGGCTCCGGTATCTTTGGCTCCGGCGCCTTCGAGAGCACCGGCGGCCTCAACAAGTGGGACGGGTCGGTCACTCTGGCTCAGGACGCGGCATTCTCGCCTGCTACCAATCCTCCAACCAGTGTGTCGATCGGTGTCCTCGCTACCAGCTCGACCGACGGCTTGGTCATTAACGGTGTGATCAGCCAATACGCTGGGGCTCTCACGCCGATCGGCCTTACCAAGGTGGGCGGCGGCGTTCTGACCCTAAACAATGCTAATACCTACGCGGGAGTCACCTCTATCAACGCGGGTGCGATCCGCGTCGAGAATTCGGGCGCCCTTGGAACAGGTGGGAGCCCGCCTTCGGGTGGCACGATCGTAATGCCGGGTGCCGCTCTTCAGCTGGACGGCAGCATCGCTCCGCTCAATATCGTTGGGGAAACGGTCACCCTCAACGGCACAGGTCTCACGAACACGGGAGCCTTGGAGAATTTCGCCGGCGCCAACACTTTGGGCGGTTCGATTATTCTGCAGAGCAATACCTCAATTGGCGTGGACGGTACTTCGCAGTTGACAGTCTCCGGAACTGTTCAAGATGTGAGCCCGACTCCGCTCACGCCGCCGACGCTGACGAAGCTCGGTACGGGAACCTTGGTCCTACCAAGTGCCAACACGTTCCACGGTGCCACCTTCATCACGAACGGCACCGTAAATATCCAAAACTCCGCCGCCCTCGGCAGCCCGACCAATGAGGTACAAACGATCTCGCTGACGGGTGCCTCGACCGGAACGTTTACAGTAACGTTTAACGGTCAAACAACGGCTCCGCTCGCCTTCACCTCGAGCGCAGTCCAGGTCATGAACGCACTCAATGCTCTTTCGAGCATCGGCGGTGTCGGCGGCTCGGTCACGGTTACATTGCTCGCAAACACATATACGGTGACGTTCGGCGGCAGCTTGGCCGGCCAAAGCCAACCACTCATGGTCGCTACGGGCGCTACGGGCACTGTTGCGAATGTCGCCAGAGTTACCGCAGGTCATCCGACCGCAACTGTCGTTTCCTCTGGTGCGACGCTCCAGCTTCAGGGCGGCATCAATGTGTCGACTGATGCCCTCACCCTCAACGGTATCGGAGCTAACCCCGCCGGAGGTGCTCTGGAGAGCGTCAGTGGCGTCAACACCTGGTCGGCGCCGATCACGTTGGGCAGCACCTCGTCGATCGGAGCGGATGCGTCGTCCACACTCATCATCAACCAAGCGATTTCCGATAACTCTAACGGCTTCGGCGTCAACAAGGTCGGGACAGGTACCGTTCAATACGCTGGAACGACTAGCAACGCGTACACAGGCTTGACGCAAGTGTTTGCTGGAACGCTCCAGCTCAACAAGACAGCTACCCTCGATACTCAGGCCGTCGCCCTCACCGGCACCTCGACCGGTACGTTTTCACTGACCTTCAACGGCCAAACGACTTCGCCGCTGGCATTCAATGCCACGGCGGTTCAGGTACAGACGGCGTTGAATAGTCTTTCCAGCATCGGCGGCGTCGGCGGGGCTGTGGGAGTTTCCCTGTCCGGAAATACCTACACCATCCAATTCGGTGGAGCCTTCGCTGGCATGAGCGAACCTCTCATGACGGCCACAGGAGCGGGCGGCGCGGCTGCAACGGTTACCCGAATCGCAACCGGCTTCTCACCGTTTGCAATCGTAGGCAACCTAACAATCGGAAGCGGCGTGGTCACACCTGGCTCGCCAAAGACCGTCCAATTGCTCGCTGATAATCAGATCTCCACGGCAAGTCAGGCTTTGAACGTCAACATCTTGGCCGACGGAGTTTTCGATCTCAACAATCACAGCCAGCTTGTCAACACCCTAACAATGGTCGGTGGCGAAGTTGCGCTCAATGGAGCGAACAGCAAGCTCACGCTTGGCTTGGGCAACCTGACCGCGACGGCCGACGCCAGCGGTAATCCCGCGACTATTACGGGTCCTGGAACGCTGTCTCTCGGTGGCAGCACGCGCAACATCATCGTCAACGGCACGGCTCCAGTTGGTTTGACCATCGCGTCCGTTATTTCCGGCGTAAACGTTGAAGGCCTGGTCAAGACGGGCACGGGCACTTTGGATTTGACGGCTCTCAACACCTATACGGGTGGCACTACGGTTGGTCAGGGTGAGATCCTCGCCGACGGGCCGCTCACCGGCAACACTATCGGCGCTGTCACGCTCAATGGTGGCGCGATCGGCGGCAACGGTATCGTTGCTTCCATCAATAGCTCAGGTGGAACGATCCAACCGGGCGACAGCAACACGAGCACAGGTACTTTGACTTCGGGTCCGGTAACACTAGACAAGAACAGCACGTTCTTCGTCGCTCTCAACGGCACCGGAGCCGGTCAATTCGACCAGCTCGACGTCAACGGCGACATTTACCTCAACAACGCCAACCTGGCCGGCTTCGTCGGCTCGGGTGTGAATCTCGGTGATTCGTTCACGATCATCCAGACGACCGGCGGCTCGGTTCACGGCACATTCTCCACGACCGGATCGGCCGGCACCGTCTTCGTCGGTGGTCAGAAATTCAACATCGTCTACAACTCGAACAGCGTGGTCATCACGAGTGTTCGCGACACGGCGACGGTGGGTCTGTCCTCCAGTGCGAATCCCTCGGTCTACGGTCAGGACGTGCTCATCACCGCGACGATCACACCTGAAGCGGGCTCGGGCTCGATCCCAACGACCGACACTGTGACGTTCACAATCGATCAGGGCACGCCGACCGCATTCACCCAGACCGTCCAGGTGGCGCAAACAACAAGGCCGTGTTCGATCCGCAGCTAGCTTCGGGTCAGCTCTTCTCGGTCAGCCAGCACACGATCGATGCGACGTACAATGGCGACGGCAACTTCTCTGCTGCCGTGGCCCCGACGATCACCCAAACGATCACCCGAGCGAACACCGGCATAACGCTCATGTCCTCGGCCAGCAGCCCGGTTTACGGTCAGTCGGTAACCATCACGGCGACCGTCGCTCCGAGCTTGGCCCAGTCGGGTCCGTTGACCCCGCAAAGTCCGAGTGGCACTGTCACCTTCACCGTCAATGGCGTACCGCTCGCCAGCGGACCGGTGACCGTAAACAACGCGGGTCAGGCGACCTTCACGCTCTCCAACCTGAACGTGAATATCTACCGCATCTCCGCGAGCTACAGCGGTGACAATAACTACAACTCTTCCAACACCGCGGCCGATACGGTGGTAAATGTCCAGAAGAGTAGCTCCAGCACCGTACTTAGTGCCAATCCTTCGACGAGCCAGGTTGGCACGCCCGTAACCTTCACCGCGGTTGTCTCGCCGGTCAACCCGGGCTCGGGCACCGCGACAGGTACGGTAACGTTCAAGGACACCTTCGGCGGTTCAACGATCGTACTTGGATCCGTTAACCTGTCTGGAGTCGGCGTCGCAACCTTGCAAACCTCGGCCTTGTCGGTCGGTTCGCATATGATCACCGCCTCTTACAGCGGCGATACGAACTTCAACGCCAGCAACAACACGATTACCAGCTTCGTGGTAACCGTCGATTCCTCGACGACATCGCTTTCCTCGTCCGAGAATCCCTCGAACCAGGGTGATGCGGTCACCTTCACGGCAACCGTGACAACTCCAACCTCTGGTGTCGGTACTCCATCGGGTACGGTGACGTTCAAGATTGACTCTAGCTCGATACCGGTCACTTTGAATTCCTCTGGAGTGGCGACCTATACGACGGCAACATTGACCAATGGGTCCCATGCTGTGACAGCCGTTTACACGCCGGCCGCGAACAGCACCTTCGGCTCCAGCACGTCGCCGACCATCACTCAATCGGTGAAAAGTGCCAGCTCGGTAACTCTGGTATCTTCCGGAAGCCCGTCGATTTACGGTCAGACGGTGAGTTTCACGGCGACAGTTGCGCCGGTTGCGCCGGGCACCAGTACACCTCAGGGCCAGGTGACGTTCATTATTGACAACGGAGCACAGCAGTCGACCCAGGCCCTGGTCAACGGTAAGGCTACGTTCTCGACGAGCAACTTGAGTGCAGGTACGCATACGGTCACGGCAGTGTATGCTGGTGACAACGGCTCCGGCTTTAATACTTCGAGTTCCTCGCCAGTAACGCAGGTTGTCGTCGCTTCCGGTACGAGCACTTCGGCCTCGGCTTCGGCTCTCTCGGTGGTCTATGGCCAGCCGGTTACTCTGACGGCGACTGTTACCGCTGCGACCGGCGTCATCGCCACGGGCGGAACGGTTAGCTTCTATCTCGGTACAGCCACGGCTGCCAACTTGATCGGAACCGCTAACGTCAACAACAGCGGTGTCGCCTCCTTGACGACATCGACTATCCCGGCGACTCAAGGGAAGCAGATCGTAGCCGTTTTCAACGGCACGACGAATCTCGGGTCGAGCACCGGAGTCATCAATAACTTCGTCGTTAATCAAGCGTCGTCGACGACGTCAATCACGACAAGCAATCCGTCGACTGTCTACGGTCAGTCGGTCACATTCACAGCTACCGTGGCACCGGTCACGCCGAGTACAGGGTTGGCTACGGGAACGGTTACCTTCTTCTTCGACGGTCCGTCGGCCTATGTCACCGTACCGGTCAATGCCAATGGTGTGGCCGTGCTCACGACGTCCGCAGTCAATGCCGGGAACCACAAGGTAACCGCGGTTTACAACGGCGATACAAACTTCACCGGCAGTAGCTCGGCTACGATTTCGCAAAATGTCGCTCAGGCCGCCACATCGCTTGCTCTCTCGGGCCCGGCGACATCCACAGTCTTTGGTCAGCCGGCGAGCTTTACCGCTACAGTGACGCCGACGACTGCTGGCGCCGGCACGCCAATTGGTCCCGTGACATTCTTCGTCGATGGCAACAGCACCGGTGTTGCGGTTCCGCTCAATGCGGCAGGCCAGGCTATCTACTCACCGACGAATCTTTCGGTCGGATCGCATTCCGTCACGGCCAGCTTTGCAGGCAACGGAAACTTCGGCTCCAGTGCATCGAGCGCACCCGCGGCCGTGACTGTAGCGAAGGCGAACTCGACAACTACGGTGACCTCCTCGGTCAATCCGTCCGCTCAGGGCCAACCGGTCACGTTCACGATTTCCGCTGTGGCTCAGGCGCCCGGCTCGGGCACGCCGACCGGTACGATTACGGTACTGATCGACGGCACTCCTCAGGGCAGCCCGGTCACGCTCAATGCTCAAGGCCAGGCCATTATCCAAATTAGCTCGCTCTCTGTCGGCCAGCATACGATTAGTGCTAGCTATTCGGGCGATGGCAACTTCAACGCTTCGGGCCCTGGCACAGCGTTCACCCAGACAGTAGCTACCTTTGGAAGCACCACCAGCATTGCTCCATCGAGTGCGACCACGGTCTTCGGCCAAGCGGCGAGCTTTACCGCAACGGTGACTTCTCCGGGTGGAACTCCAAACGGAACGGTAACCTTTGTCGTGGACAACGTGGCTCAATCGCCGGTTACTTTGAACGGGTCAGGCCAGGCAACCTTTACTTCGAGCACGCTAAGCACTGGTCAACACTCGATCAATGCGATCTATAACGGCAATGCAACCTTCGGTTCTAGCACCGCGGGATCGGCAGCCTCGCTGACTGTGACAAAGGTCAATAGTTCGATTACGATCACGCCGTCGAGTTCGGCCGCACCATACGGAACCTCGGTCAGCTTGACCGCGACTGTGGCTCCAGTTGCTCCGGGCTTCGGAACAGCTACCGGCACAGTGACCTTTATTGTAAATGGAGTCGCTCAGACGCCTGTCGCCCTCAATGCTCAGGGTCAGGCCTTCATACTACTCAACAAGCTGCCGGCGGGAACCAATGGTATTTCCGCGACGTATAACGGCAACGGAAGCTTCAATGGTTCTTCGACTACCACGAACGCGAGCGTGAAGATTCTGGCCACGACTACTGTGGCGGTCTCCTCCGCGTCGGCCACCACGGTCTACGGTCAGACCATGAGCTTCACGGCCACGATCTCCACGACGGCTCCAGGATCGCTGCCGCCGGCCAGTGGCTATCTGTTCTTCTTCATCAACGGTAATTACGCCGGTTCGAGCGTGCTGAATACAACCACGCCAAACCAGGGTACGTTGACTATCAACGCCTCGACCTTTGGGGCTCCGCTGCAAGCCGGCTCTTACACCGTGACGGCCTTCTACAACGGCGATAGCAACTACACGATTAGCCCGGCATCCGCGGCGATCACGCAGACCATTGCCAAGGCCAACGACACCGTTACGGTGACGAGTTCGGCCAACCCATCAAGCGTCGGACAGAGCTTCACGCTCACCGCGACGGCTCACCCTGTAGCTCCAGGTACGGGATTCTTCTCGGGTCCAATGTACTTCTACGTCAACAATAACTACTTCGGCTCGGCGACTGCCAATAGCTCCGGCGTCGCGATCTTCAATGTCACGTCCGCGACGTTTGGCGGGGCTTTGCCGGCAGGTTCTTATACCTTCACCGCGGTCTACGGCGGCGATAAGAACTTTACGCAGAGTGCCCAGTCGGCGGCCTTTACTCAGACGGTGCAGCCGGCTGTCGGCCACCTGTATGCTTCGCTGGTTGCTCCCGCAGGCGTCACCGCGAACACGTCGTTCGGCGTGCAAGTGGTCGCGGCGGATACGTCGAACAACTTCGCGTCGCACTACAACGGTCCGGCCACGATCATGCTTCTCAGTGGTCCGACCGGTGCGAGCCTGTTGGGTAACCTCAACACGACCTTTGTCAACGGCGTCGCAAACTTCACGAACCTGGACGTGACTGCGAGCGGACAATACACGCTACGCATCACAAGTGCGGGCGTGATTGTGGATCTGACCTTCTTCACGAACGGTCGCCTCTCATAATTGAGACTGGCGAAGTAAAACAGTTTGGGCGGGCTGAGTCTTGTACTCCGCCCGCCCTTTTTGTTGGGCTATGGTCTTTGAGTAGCACCCACGCCACACCGGGTGCTATATAAAAACAAACCGCGCAAATCCCCCAGTTTCAAACGATCCAATTTTACCGTCTATTCGTTCGAGTCTGGGTCAACTGTTTCCCTTGCGCTAACCGATAACAAGGTTAGAAAGTGCATAATCGATGTACAACCGCAGGGGAGAAATGAATGACTCCTTTGCGTAGCCGTTGATGGCAAGTAGGCCACCGCAATGGCCGGACCCAACTTTCTCCAGGTGTAATATGAGAACACGGATGCTCTGCGCTTTGGTGTTCCTGTGCGGAGCCGAAGTTGCAACCGCTCAGATGCCGATGGCGAACCCCAACAGCGGGTACTATCAGTATGGCCCCGCTCCCCAACAAGCGGCCCCGCCGGTTTATAACGGGTACTACGCCGCGCCTCAGATGGCGGCGCCTCAACAAAATCCGTTCCAGCAAGGCGGCGTCCCGAACGTAGCAAGACCGGCATCCGCCCCAACGATGTCGATCGGCATGCCAAACGGCACCCCCGCCGCTGCGACTCCAGCAGTCGGCCCAGCGCCCGCAATGAGCCCCACGCCCTATATGGAAGCGGCTCCAATGGGCATGGACCACTTTTATGATGATCCGTACAACCCCTACCGAAGTAGCACCGGGTCGGTTTACGAGAAGCCTGTAAACAACCATGTTTGGTTCGGCGCCGACTACACGACAAGCTGGTTCAAGTCGGAACGCCTGAACACGCCACTCGTGACCACCGGTTCGCTGATGGATCCGCACACGGCCGCGCTAGGACAACCGGGCACCGGCATTCTGTTCGGCGACCATATCAATCCCGGCGTCTACACGGGCATCAAGGCCGACGCTGGCATGTTCATCGACAACGACGGCAAGTTCTCGATCGATGTCGCCGGCATGTACATGTTCCAAAATAGCACGCAATATACGCTGTCGTCAGACACGCTCGGCAATCCGATCATCGCACGGCCGATCTTCAATGTTCTCACGGGAACACAAAGCTCGTTTGTCGATTCCTTGCCCGGTGTGACCGCCGGTGCCGTCGCGGTCGACTTCAAGTCAGAGCTGTGGGGCGCGGAAATCAACGCCGCCTACCACATGTGCTGCATGGATTGCCTGTCGTTCCAGGGCCTGGTTGGCTTCCGCTTCATTCGCTTGTCGGAGTCGCTCCGAGTTGAAGATCGCCTGGATCCGCTGAATAACACGGCCATCACCTACCAGGGCCAGTTTGTCCCGGTCGGCCAAACGATCACTGACTTCGATCGTTTCGCCACCTCCAATAACTTCTATGGCCTCCAGCTTGGTAGCCGCGTCCGTTGGGAACAACAGTGGTTCAATGTCAGCGCCTTCGGCAAGGTCGCTATCGGTGCAACCGATGAAGGCGTCGACATCGCCGGTGCTTCAAACCTGTATGCTCCAACTGGAGCGCGTTCGACGACCGGCGGCATCCTCGCTTTGCCGTCCAACATCGGCAACCACAACCAGACTTCGTTCGGTGTGGTTCCTGAAGTCGGCCTGAACTTTGGGGTCAACCTGACACCGCATATGTCCTTCACGGCCGGCTACTCATTCCTCTACTGGAATCAGGTCGTCCGCCCCGGCGATCAGATCAACCCGAACGTTAATCCAAACAACGTTCCAACCTCGGTTGGCTTCGGACAGGCAACTGGTCCGAGCGCTCCGAGCTTCCACTTCGGCCAGGAATCGTTCTTCGCTCACTCGCTTAACTTTGGCTTGGAATTGCACTACTAAGAGACAGCCAGAAAAGCGAAATAAGAACGAAAGGAATCGACACGAGCCCGGCGGCTTCTCAAGGATGAGGAGACGCCGGGCTCGTTATTGTTTCTGCCCTCCGCGAAAAAGCGGGCGGACAGACGCGACTTCTCCAAAACTCTCTACCAACCTGCCATTCTTACGCGCGTTCCTGATCCAATTATCTAAGGGTCGGACCGATCACCCTTCGCGCCAAAATTCGTTTCATTCGACCCCCCCATAACCCCTTCGAACGAATTTCCTGGCCCAGGAACAGAAACCATGACGACCACGGCGATTCCCCAAGCAGTGTGGGACTATGAAGTTACGTCCAACGCGATCAAACCCCTCGATTGGCTCTGGCACGGATTCATTGCAGCGGGCAACCTGACTCTCCTCACCAGCCAGTGGAAAGCCGGCAAGACAACTCTGCTATCCCTGCTCTTATCCCGCCGCAAACAAGGCGGCCCGCTGGCCGGATTGGCGGTCAAACCAGGTAAAACCGTGGTCATTTCGGAAGAGCCGCTCTCCCTTTGGGCCGACCGCGCCCGTCGCCTTGATTATTGCGGCCAGGTTTGCTTCCTCTGTCAACCGTTCCGCACGATTCCCAGCTCCGAGCAATGGCAATCACTGCTCGACACCATTGTCTCTTTGCGCGCGGAACATGGCATCGATCTCCTGGTGATCGACCCCCTCGCCCCATTCTTACGTTGCGAAAATCACGCCCACAGCATCCTCGAAACGCTCTTACCGCTACGCACTTTGACAAGTCTCAGCCTCGCCGTCTTGCTGCTCCACCATCCCGGCAAAGGCGAAAAGCCCATCGGCCAGGCCGCCCGCGGCTCCGGCGCCATGCTAGGCCATGTCGACATCTCAATCGAAATGCGCCACCCCGGCGGCGACCCCTTAACGCGCCAACGCCGCTTCCTCACTCTTTCGCGCCACGCCGAAACCCCGCGATCTCTCCTACTCGAACTCAACGCGCAAGGCTCCGAATATCTCCCCGTCCCCGACTCGCTAGAGGACGATTTCGAAGCCTGCTGGCAACTACTCCGCATGGTACTCGAGGACGCCCCACGCAAGCTAACCCGCCAGGAAATCCTCGACGATTGGTCCCCAGACTACGACAAACCCCATCCCAGCCAACTCTGGCGCTGGCTCGACCGCGCCGTTCAGCGCCACCTTGTCGCCCGCGATGGCGCCGGCCGCAAAACGGACCCCTTCCGCTACTGGCTGCCCGAACGCGAAGCGGTTTGGAAACAGGATCCAATTTATATTCTGTTTGAAGAACAGCGAAAGTTTCGTTTGCCCGTTTAGTCTCAATACCATTTCCCGTAAGGATCAAATGTTGGGTGCCATGCTTACGCTTGCGTAAGCATGTGAACCGAAATGCCGTTGGCTCGCCGTAGAATTGTGAGGACACGAAACAGACATGCCTACGCAAGCGTAGGCATGGCACCCAACATTTCGCACCGAGATGAACAGTAATGCGTTTAGTTACGGGACAGAGGATGAAGGTAATGACGAAGGACCTAGAGCCGCGATTCAGGGATGAGGTAGATCTAGGAAAATCAGATACGTCCGCTTTGTGCGCGTTTCTCAATCGGCCGCGAGCCGTCTTATCCTTTCACACTCTTTCAGATAGCGCTGCTGTTCCACCACGTTGAAGAGGTTACCTTCACGGCCCGTAAGCTTGGCCAGCTCGCGAAATCCTTCGGCCACTTCTTGCAACTTGGCCTTATCATTTGGCCAGAGCTTCTCAATTTCCAGCAGCGCATGGGCCACGTCTTTTCGCATGCCGCATTCTCGGCCGTAATATGCAAGCCGCTCAAAAGCGCGGGATAGAGCGGTCCGATTGTTCAGATTGCTGGGCCCGCCCTCGAAAACCTGACGTTCGAAGACTGCTGCTTCGCGGAATGCAGCAATTGCGTCATTCTTATTACCGATCCCCCAACGCGCTTTGGCAATGCGACTCCATGATATACCCAGGCCGTGACAGTAAGTCACCTTTTCCGGTCCGCTGGTGCGATGAAGCACTGTGTAGAGCCGTAAAGCATGTTCCGCGGGTCCCAGCGCGTCCTGAAAATGGTCGATTTGGCACAGAATCGCAGCCACATCGAGCATGACATCGGCCAATTCATGGCATGATCGAGAGTCGTTCCCAGGCGAGCTTGCCAGAATCTCAGCTCTCGTGACTATGTCACGCGCGACTTCCAAGGCCTTTTGAAAATTCTTCGTCTCCCGAAGCGACAAAGCCAATTTCGCCAAGCTTTGTAGAGTGTGGGCCTTGTCATACGGGTCGATTTCCGGGGACTCCAATAGTCGATCGAGACGACGTAACTGGTTCGAATAAACATCCTTGGCCCGATCGCTCTCTCCTGCTCTCCAATGACAAAAGACTAGTCTGAAATTGATATGCGACATCTCGAGACAGAGCCAATTTTCCTCGGGATACCGTTCTGCGAGTTGCTCCAAGCGCTGGCCCAATCGCGCTAGGACGCGCTCGGCTTCCCTGTACTCTGAACCCGCGGACGCCTCCGTAAAAAGCCGAGAGCAACAGGAAGCGAGTGGAAGCTCGATCAAAACACTTCCCGGCATGGCTACGGCTAAGCGCCGGTAATACTCGACCGCTACTTTCCAGTAGGGGATAGGGCTTTGAGTTGAGCCAGGAAGTGTATGAATTTCACCCAAAAGATGATAGCTACAAGCAAGGCGGCGTTGGGCCGTCTGGTCAAAAGGATTAATTCGCATCTGCAACTTTTGTTCCTTGCAAATGTTCTCCAGCGTAGAGGTCATCGACTCCCGAGCTAGCCGGTTCGTGATGCTACCAAACAGCTGGAACCGATTATTGATGGCATGACGAAGAAATTGGAAATTTTCAGGCTGTTCTTTACACAATTCAAACCAAATTGATTCGGCTTGCTCGGCATAATACATCATCTCGGAATACTGGGCCTTTTCTTTTGCAGCCAAGCCTTGTCGGCTGTAACAGATTGCTAACCAATTCCGGTATGCAAGGTTATTGCTGTCCATCCTGACGAGCGGCTCCCATAATTCCCGAACTTGCTTACACCACGCGTCCTGTTCGTCCGGCTGTCCACAGAGGGAGTAGTAATCCACGAGAATGAATCGAACTTGTGTCAAAGCGACTCGAACTTCTAGATCACCAGGTCGCTTGGCTAACAAACGGTTACCCTGGGCCTCCGTCTTGAGCAGAAGCTCGAGATCTGCCGTTCGCCGGTATGGAGTCTGCCGAATGCGTGTGAGTCGGCCGGACTTGATGAGTTCGCCAAGCAATTCTTGAACTTCGGCTTCGCGGGACTCCGAATCCTGCAGCGCGAGCGCCGACCTGTGCCAAAGGAAAGCGACACCAGGGAAACCAACCAAGACGAGTAAGAACACAAGAGTAACCAACCCAGCTGCACCTGGATAGCGTCGGCAGAGTCTCCTAAGACGTTCCAATCTACCTAGGGGCCTGGCGAGAGTCGAATCGCCGCGCAGAAAACATCTGAGATCCGCGGCCAAGGCCTCGACCGTGCCGTATCTCCGCGCGCTATCCTTTTCTAGACCCATCATGCAGATACTTGTAAGATCTCGAACGGATGCATTCCGCAGATCAGCACGAAGCGTTTCCGGGGTGGCCGGCAATTTGGTCGGCGAACGCACCATCTCCATGGTGGCCGAGGCGCTGGGGCCTTGGTAGGGAGGAACCCCGGTCAACATCTTATAAAGGATCGCGCAAAGTCCATACACATCGGCACGGGCATCGACGGTTTCACATCGCACTTGCTCAGGCGCCATGTAATTGGGCGTGCCCACGGGCTCGCCTTGGCTCAAGTTACTCTTGCGATCAAGAAAGCAAGCATGGCTAAAGTCAGCGATTTTCAGTCCTTGAATTTGTGATGGATCACTTTTTGGCTCCACGATTACCAGGACATTGTCTGGTTTTAGGTCACGGTGCAATACACCATGGCGATGAGCTACTGCCATGATTTCACACAAGCCGAGTACCAGCTGGGCTGCCTGCCTTGGAGCGGGAGGATGATCCTTCAAGTGTTGGGCCAGATTGCCGCCGGGAATATATTCCATCACGTAGTAAAGGTATCCACCATAAACATCACATTCATAGATCTCGACAAATCCGGGATGCCCCTGCCGGTTTAGCTCCGACACGGCTTCGATTTCGCGGAGAAACCGCTCGCGACCGCGCTGTGACAACTGAAAACCCGTATGGAGAACCTTGACCGCACGCAATGGATGGCCGGACACGCCAAGGTAGCGAGCCAAAAATACAACTCCAATCCCGCCCTGTCCTAAGACGTGCGCAAACCCTTTTTCATCCAACACGTATTCGTACTTGGGAATCGGAGGCGGTGGAGGAGGGGCATGCCTTGCAAGCCCTTCTAACCAATAATCGGGTCGATCGAGCCAGGCTTGGCATTGTTCGCACCGATCAAGATGGGGGGCAAGTTCGGCTCGCTCGGCCGCGGTTAAATAGCCGTCGCGATATTGTCCCAGCATATGTTCTGTGGGACATCCGACTCGAGATGCGCTGGTAGGTGATAACATTTTCAGAGGAGCCGACATCATACCTCCAAATGTTATGGTGCTGGGGAACCTAACCCTTGTGGCCAAGAACGGTCATTTCTTCTCTGAGATATGCCGCGATGTCACATCGAGCGTTATAAACTTGCGAAGGAGTAATATTAAGCCGGGTTGCCACGTCCGCGCCCTTGATTCCTTCCACGACGGAAAGATAAAACGCCTCCCAACGCACCGCGCCGACGCGGCGGCGAACGCGCTCGACCGCATCGCGCACCATGGCCATATCTTTCATTCGCGCCGTATCAAACTGATCGGCCAGCCCGTCTATGCTGGCTTTCACTTCGTTCCATTGATTTTGATCCAGGTGTTTACCCTGATAGAACGCATCCACTGCGCGTAAGGCGTCGATGACGGCATTGCGAACGCAACTTCGAAGGTAAGCATGAAACCCGCCCGGTCCATTCTGTGATGCGAAAGGCTGATCCTTGAACCGGACAAACACATTCATGAGCACCTGCTGCGACAAATCATCGACGTCAAGCTGACCGCGCCTAGTCTTGGCGACTTCCGTCTTAACCCAGTTTCGCACAACAGGAAGAAACTGCTCTGCGAACTCTCCTTCGTTGCCAAGGATTCCCTGAAGTCGAATCCAAATCGGCGTCTCATCGGGCATACTATTGGACCTTTCCACCGCCTGGTTTGCGTCCAACGGATCAAATTTCATGATATAGTCTCAAATCAAAAGCCGCCTGACAAGCATCTTCCGCCATGGAAGTTGGGAAGAGTCCATCAGCTAAGCGCTTGCGCAAATAGGAGGCGTCTGAAACTCGCATCAGTCGCCCATTTAACTGTAAGACGATGCAGAATCACTTCTCTCGGCTACAAAACACGTCTCCTATACATTTGGACAGCTCCCTACGGTGACATCTGGCAAGCTTGAACGTGATTGTGCGAAATTAGGGATCTTGAAGCCGACGCCCCCTTCAATTCACTGGCCTTCTTAGCCGAGAATTTTGACGGTATTGCGTACTTACGTGCATGGGGGAATCGAAACGGTCCAAATTTCTAGATTTACGGCATCCCAAGAGGATCTGTCTCATGACTCGCACCGCATCGTTGCTTGCGCTCGCTTGGCTCCTTTTGATGGTCAATCAAGGGCGCGGACAGTACGCGTATAGCGGGCAGTTTGCATCGGGAATTAGTGACCCGTGGGGTATAGCATTTGATTCGAGCAATAATATATATATTTCAAACTACACTCCCTATAATAATATCTACACATATTCGAGTAGCAGTTCTTACGCCTCGGCGACGCTCTTGGAAAGCGGGGGCACACACACCGGCCTGGCAGTTTATAACAATCAACTTTACGCCAGCAATTACGCGAGCGGCGGTGTCGACATCTACAACGCTTCCTCAGGCGCGTACATCTCGAGTTTTGGAAGATCTGGCAGCGCCGGAACTATCGTAAGCAACACTTCTGGAATAGTTATTGATTCTAGAGGCTATTCCTACGTGGCGGATAGCGGCAATCAGCGAGTTGCCATCTATGACAACAACGGTAATTACACGGGCCAAGTCGCAAACGGCCGAGGCTTAACGCCACAATACGCTGCGGTCGACAAGAATGGCAATGTATTTGTGGAGGCATATAATAATGCGCAATATTTATACGTTTTCAATAGCGCCGGAGCGTTGACGAAAACATTCGATGGCACAGGTACCGGAAATTCAATTCCGTTTAATTTGCCAGAAGGCATAGCTTTCGATAGCAAGGGGGACTTCTTTGTCGGCGACTTCTATAACAATCGCGTTGTGGAATTCGACAGCAACTTCAACTTCTTGCAATCATTCGGATCTGGCATAATCGGAGGCGCGTCACAACTGAATGGGCCAGACGACATAGCTGTGGATTCCCAGGATAATGTCTTTGTGGTCGATGGCTATGGGCGTCGAGTCGTCGAATTCTCTCCGCCAGCGTCAGTGCCTGAGCCCTCTAGCTTCGTTCTCGCCGGTCTCCTTGCAAGCGCCGGCATCGGCGGATATCTTTGGCGCCGCTCTCGGCGAGCAACGTTGGAAGGCGCACGATCTGCTATTTAGCCGCAGGCCGTAAATAACTTCTTCTTTCAGCTCAGCCTTCCAAGAGGCAAGTCTCTAAAGGGGGACGGATCTCATTACTGCGAAACGTGCCACTTTTCACTTCAAAACTTTCCCCCTTCACCTAAGGGCATTCGTCGCGGCGACCTTTTCTGCATTCACGCCTTTACTGATTCCTTCAGCCCCTCATCAATCCAACCAATTCTCAACTCTCAACCCGGGTACACGTTCAAAATCGGACCGATTGGCGGACAAGAGAAGTGCATTGTGGACCAAAGTCGTTGCCGCAATTTTTAGATCCCTTGTGCCTGCGCGAAGCTTCTGCCGTCGCAGATCATCAAATTGCAAGGCCGCTGCCTCATCGAACGGCACGATTTCAAACTCCTGGTAAACTCGAATAGCAACGTCAGCTCTCGATAACCGACGACCTGCCTGAGCGCTGTCTTTTCCTTGGCTATCACGGCCAACCAGCCACGCATCCGCTCCTCGAGGGTGACGATCGCAACTCCGATGACTTCGGATTCCGAAACCACATTCATTCTTCTAATCAAGCGACGGCCACGTTCACTATCCGGTTATTTCAAGAAAGTAGTATGATCCGCGTCGAGGAGTATCATTCGGCCAACTCCCCGCGTTGTGCCGCCTCACGTTCAACAGCACGCATGCGAAGGCATTCTTCGTCGACCTGACGCATGAACTCGCTATCGCGGAACATGCCCACGACTTTGCGCCAATCCTTGCGAGACCGGTCGGCTCCCTTCGTGGCAATCGCGTGCTCCAGGGCCTCTACTCTCTTAGCCAAGGATTCTCCAAGGTCAACTCACCCATTGTTCTCTCCTTCAGACGGCTCCAGCAACCGCATTTAATTCTACTTTGCCAGGGTTGCGTTTTGAAATCCTTATCACACTTTTCCGCACTTTGGGATCCTCGGGTCGATCGACTGTAGACTTGCGTACTCGTTTACCCCCCCGATCATACACTTGACTGCATATACCCTAGGGGCTATGATCGCTGCATGAGACTACGGAGCCTCTCATGGACAAGTACGCTCGCCTCGAACTTTTCTATGAACGACTGCAAGCGGCACCTCCGGCTCAAACACGTGAAGAGGCTTACGCCCTCCTTTGCTCCACGCTGAATGCAATCGAAGATGAGCATAGCGGCGTGCTGAACAACCCGGCGAGTTGGCTTACGGATGGCAGGCTCTATCCGCCCCAGCAGGATCGGGTCTATGCGGTGTCCGGTTTCCCCGAAGTGTTGCGATACGGCAGCTTTAAGCATGACACTTTCATCGCGAGCAACGGTGCCATCGAGGTGCGAATCATCGCCACCGGCGCGGTCCAGTTCTCGAAGGCGGGCGGCAACGGAAAAGGAGTGTGGGAATGAACCAGATCCAGAAAATGCAGCGGTTCCTCTTGAACGCGTATTCGAGCGCCAGGATCACACTCGATGAGCCTCTCGTCAAAGACGGCGTATGGTCGCTGAACGTGTTCTTGCCCGATTACCACCTTGCGGTCGCCTGGCAGACGGACAAAGGCTTTGGCATCGTCTCGGACGACTCGCACGGCTACGGCGAAGGGGCGGACGAGGTCTTCGAGAATCTGGACGGGGCGCTTCCGAGAATCGTTCAGCTCCTCACCTACCGCCTCGCGACCACGCGCCCGCCGGCCGTCAGGCTGAAGGACTTGCGCGAGGAACTCGGCCTATCTCAGGAAGAGGTCGGTCGGCGGCTCGGGAAGAAACAAGCGTCCATCTCTCGCACGGAGGCGAGGGCCGATTTCCACGTCTCCACCCTGCAAGAGTTCGCCGAAGCCTTGGGAGCCAAACTGGTAGTGAAGATGGTTTTCCCCGATGCGAGCGAGAGGGAACTCAGGCTCGACCGGGGACTCGACTTGGAGGCTGTGAAATGAAGCCAAATTTGGTCGTAAATACCCTTCGCTCACGCTTCAGGCTCGGTATTTCCCCCACATCACCGTATCACTTTCCCCTTGACGCCCAACACCTGCGCCACCGCCATATCATTTCCAGCGGTCTTGAAATCCTTGAACATCCAAACCACTTTCTTATCGCGGGTTACTTCAAATAGCTGGGGGTTGTCCTGGCCCGCGTGACAGTTGCCTACGATCAAATTGCCATTGGGAAGAAGTTGGAGCGTGGTCACCCAATAGAGTTTGATGCCTGGTAGTTCGTCTTGTTTGATGCTCCAGACGACTTCGCCTATTGCATTGACTTCGATCACGCGGTTGCCGTTGCCGGTGGCGATGAGGGTGTTGCCGTTTTTTAGGCGGATGGCGCCGTAGACCTCGTTGCCGTGGCCGTCATGGCCGCCGGTGCGCGGTCGGCCGTCGAGGTCGAGGGTGTAGGACCAGACGACCTTGCCCTTGGCGTCGTATTCGCAGACTTTGCCGTCGCCTTCCTGGCAGACGAGATAATGGCCGTTGTCCAACTTGCGCACCATGCGCGTGTCGCGGTGGGGCTCGGGCTTGCCGATCGTCAAAGGCACTTCGCGGACGATCTTGCCGGATTTGTCCACTTCGACGATCCGTTTATTGCCGGTCTCGGCGACCATCGTGGTGCCGTCTTCGAGCCGTTGAAAGGCGTGGACTTCGACGTTGCCTTTGTAATCCTTCTTCGGCTTGGCTTCGTATTTCCAAACAATTTTCTTATCGCGGTTCATCTCGATGATCGTCGCCGGGCCGACCGACATCAGGATGTTGCCATCGGGCAACATCGCCAAGTCATGCCCATCGAAGCGCGTCGGCGTTTCCCATTCGATTTCGCCTTTTTCGTTGACGATGGCCACGCGCCCTTTCGCCGCGATGAGAACGCTGTGTTTGATTGCATCGTCGGCATTCGCCGAAGGCGCAGCGAGCATTAGCAGCAGAGAGAGGTGCAACATCGGCGGTGGTTCCTGTTGGTATCGTTCGTCGGACGCCCACAAAATTAAATCAATTGTTTGATCGGATCCGCGCCCTCGACGCCGACCAGTTTCTGATCGAGGCCGTTGTAGAAATACGCCAGCTTATTCGGATCGAGCCCCATCTGATGCAAGATGGTGGCATGGAGATTCTTGACGTGGAAGCGATCAGCCACCGCGGCGCCGCCGAGTTCATCGGTTTCGCCGACGCTTGTGCCGGCTTTGATGCCGCCGCCCGCCATCCACATGGTGAAGCCATAGGCGTTGTGGTCGCGTCCCGTGCCGGTAGCATATTCCGCGGTCGGCTGCCGACCGAACTCGCCGCCCCAGACGACGAGCGTGGAATCGAGCAAGCCGCGTTGCTTGAGGTCCTTCAGGAGGCCGGCGATCGGCTTGTCGGTGTTGCCCGCATGTTTGGTGTGGTTGCTAACCATGTCGCTGTGGGCATCCCAGTTATCGTCGTTATGAGCGCCGCCGGAATAAACCTGAATGAAGCGAACGCCGCGCTCGACGAGCCGCCGTGCCAGGAGGCATTTACGCCCGAAGTCGGAGGTCTTCGGCTGATCGATGCCATAGGTTTCCAGAGTCTTTGCCGTCTCTTTCGAGAAATCGACGGCTTCGGGCGCATGTTGCTGCATCTTGAACGCCAACTCGTAGCTCGCGATGCGCGCGGACAGCTCGCTATTGTCGCTGCGCGATACGAGATGCTCTTCGTTCTTGGCACGCAGATGATCGAGCATCTCGCGTTGGGCCTCGCGGGTCGTGCCAGCGGGGACTTCGAGGTTATGGATCGGCGTACCCGAGGCGCGGATCACAGTCCCTTGATACGCGGCCGGCATGTAGCCGCTCGACCAATTCTTGGCGCCGCTGATCGGGCCGCCGGTCTTGTCGAGCATGACGACGAAGCCGGGGAAGTTTTCGTTTTCGCTGCCGAGGCCATAATTGACCCACGAGCCAAGCGCCGGGTGGCCGCTGATGATGCGACCCGAGTTCATCATGAGCATCGCCGAACCGTGGATCGGCGAATCGGCATACATCGAATGAATGAACGCCATGTCATCCGCGCAGGTGGCAAGATTCGGGAACAGATCGGAGATCCACTTGCCGCTCTGGCCGTATTGTTTGAACTTCCATTTCGGCCCGACGACGCGACCCTGATTCTTATGGCCGCCGCGACCGAAGGTCTTGACCTCGATCGTCTTGCCGTCGAGCGGATAGAGCTTCGGCTTGTAGTCGAACGTATCGACGTGGCTCGGCCCGCCATACATGAAGAGGAAGATGACCGATTTCGCCTTGGCCGGCATCATCGGCTTTTTCGGTGCCAGCGGGTTGGCGAACTTCGAGAGTTCATCCGCCGCCGAGGCCTGGCTCGCGAAGAAACGATCGCCGAGAAGCCCGGAGAGAGCCACCGCACCGAAACCGGCGCCGGCTTCCCAGACAAATTCGCGACGAGTCCGGCCGCAGAATTGTTTCTTCATAGCGTCGCCTCGATACTAAAGAGAATCTACTCACCCGCACTGATTACCATCAATCCAAATACACAAACTCATTCAAATTAATCGCCAGCAAACAATAACGCTTCAGCGCCTCGTCCGCGGTCAGTTTCGCATTCGTTTGCAGGCCCTTGATAAAGGCCACATCCTTCTTGATTTCCTCAGCCGTCGGCACGCGGCCGGCGACCAAACGCAACACGCGGCGAACTTGGCCATTGAGATCGTTCGGCACCTCGCGCTGAATCCGCTCGACGAGATAGCCGGCCTGTTCATTGGTAAATTCGCCGTTGAGCATTCCCAGAGACTGCGTCGGCACCGTCGTCGTAAAGCGGACCGCACAGCTCGAATCGGTGTCCGCCTGATCGTGCGTCGCCAGGATTGGCACCAAAAGCGATCGTTTTACATGCACATAGACGCTGCGTCGGCTCGCTTCGTCCGGCGTCGAACGGCCCCATCCCTGACCAGGAACCGATTGGCCCGCGAGGACTTCCCTTGGAATGAAGGGATAGACCGGCGGCCCGCCGGCCTTGAGATTCAGCTTGCCAGTCACGGCCAGGATCGAATCGCGCACTTCCTCCGCCGAGAGTCGACGCATATTGAAGCGCCACCAGAGATTGTTGGCCGGATCGACTTGCATTCCCTTACCATTCGCGGCCGCGGTCATTTGATAGGCGTTGGACATCATGAGTAGCTTGTGCATCCGCTTGATTTTCCAGTCACCCGCCATGAATTCGCTGGCCAACCAGTCGAGCAGCTCAGGGTGCGTCACCCCTTCGCCGAGCTTGCCGAAGTCGTTGGAACTCGGCACGAGACCACGGCCAAAATGATATTGCCACAGACGATTAGCCATCACGCGGGCCGGTACCGGATTTTTCGGATCCGTCAGCCACTTGGCGAGCGCGAGCCGTTTGCCCGCGGACGGGGCGTTCGCGTCACGCTCTGCAATTTTTACAGCTGTCGAAACAAGAACCTCGGGAAAGCCCGCTTCGACCTTTTCGCCGGGCGAGTTCGGATTGCCACGGATGAGAATCGTCGTCGGCTTTCGGCCTCGTTCCTCGACAGACATGATCTCGTAGCCCGGCTCCTCGACGACCGCCTTCCGGCTGGCCTCAAGCTGGGTGCTCAGGGCGACATAACGGTCCGCCGCTTCCTTGCCCAAGATCTCCGTGCCGTGTTGCTTGATCAGGTCGGTCAGATCAACTTTGTCGCGCGTTTCGACCAGGCCAACGTCGACATATTGCCCGCCCGCCTGCTGATGGCAATGCACCGCGATCAGATTCTCGCCCTTTTTGACGGCCTTCAGCGCGTCGGCCCTCAACGGCAGCCGGGCATATTTGACTAGGAAGCCGCTCGCCTTGTAAATCGGCTGGCCATTCAGAAAGACCTCCACGTCATCGTCGTGGTGCAGGTCCAACGCAAGTGATTCTGGGAGTTCCTCGACCGCAAATGTCTTTCTCATCCAGATGTCTTTGCTATCCCAGCGCGTGCGGACGATCGCCCCTGGCGTGCCGCGCGTGCCGAAACCGCCCTGACCCTTGGTCCAGCCGCTGACGTCAAACGCGGGCTGGTTCCAGCCGTCGCTCGGTGCAACCGTGGTGTACGACCACATTTGAGGCTTGGTCCGCGAATCGGCCAAAATGACGCGTTCGCCGCTCGCCGGGCCTTCAGAGAGAAGCCGTCGCGGTACGCCCGGGCCCGACCACGCTACCTTCAGAGACGGTTGTTCATACGCATTGAAATACTCCAGGCGGATCGCGCGTGGTCCCGCTTCGAGGGTCGCTTTGGCCTGATCGCTATGGCGGCCTTTGAGCGGTTGATCAATAAAGACCTTGCCATCGATCAGCAGCCGGGCACCCGCCGTGCTATCGACGCTGAACGTGTATTCACCCTGCTCGGGCACCTTCAGTTTGCCCTCGAAGACGAGACCCATCGCTTCCGAGCGCGACGCCGGAGCCAGGCTAAAGAGGTTGGAGGCAACCCGACCTTCCGTTTCGACCTTGGTCGCGTCGAAGTCGGGCAGCTTGTCCCAGGTGTCGCGGTAAAAACGATAAGTCAGATCGACAATATCCGATGCCGCCTGCAGCGGTGCTTCGCCCGGCTTTTTCTCAGCCAGCGCGAGAGCAAACTGCTGCTCGAGCTGATAGATCTGCTGGTAAAGTTTCCCTTCCTCCTCGCGCTTCGCCTTGGTTTGGCGCTGATACGCGACGCGGTCTTCGTCCGTTGCCATGCGGCGCGTGTTCTTGACGTTCATATCGGTGACGTCATTGAAGAACGCCAGCAGCTTGTAGTAATCGCGCTGCGGAATCGGATCCTTCTTATGATCGTGGCAACGAGCGCAGCCGACGGTCATGCCAAGAAAGACCTGGCTCGTCGTCGAGACGATGCCATCAAGAACGTCGTAACGCAGCTGGGCCCGGTCCGCCGGCTCATCATCCCAGACGCCGAGGCGATAATAACCGGTAGCCGTCAGCGTTTCCGGCGTAACCTTGTCCAATTCATCACCGGCCAATTGCTCGGTGAGGAACACGTCATACGGCTTGTCCTTGTTGAAGGAATTGATGACATAATCCCGATAGCGCCAGGCGAACGGTTTGGCGGAATCGCGTTCGTAACCATGCGTCTCGGCATAGCGAACCAGGTCGAGCCAATGCCGGCCCCACTTTTCGCCGTATTGCGGCGACGCCAACAGGCGATCGACGAGCTTCTCATAAGCGTTGGGTGACGAATCCTTGACAAAGGCATCGATCTCTTCCGGCGTCGGCGGCAAACCGATGAGATCATAGGTTACACGCCGAATCAGAGCCGTCCGATCGGCGGGAGCTGACAACGTGAGCCCCTTCGGCTCCAGCCGCGCGAGCAGGAATGCATCGATCGGATTGGCGACGCGCGCCTTGTCCTTGACCTCGGGAACCGCTGGCCGAGCCAGAGCGCGATACGCCCAATAATTGCGCGACTCGGGAGTGACCTTGCCGCCCTCAGGCTCGTGCTTGTCGGCTGCCAGCGGAGTTCCGCCAGACTTCATCGGCACGCCGGCTTTGACCCAGCGCGTGAGCGTCTCAATCTCCTTGGCCGGCAGCTTGGCGTTCGGCGGCATCTCCAGGCCTTCCTTGTACTGGATCGCCTGAAGCAACAGACTCTCTTCCGGCTTGTCGAGCTTGACCGCCGGCCCGGTGTCGCCACCCTTGAAAATCCCTTCGCGCGTGTTGAGCCGAAAGCCGCCCTTCACCTTTTCCTTGCCATGACAGCGGAAGCAGTATTTGTCGAGAATCGGCTCCACTTCCTTGTCATAGAAAGCAAGCTCCTCAGCCGTAAACTTCCGCTCGGGCGGCGCACTGGGACTGAAACCAGCAGCGAAAGCGAGGAAAGTCCCCAGAGAGAGGAGAACGGCCAACAAGGTGAACGAACGTCGATATGAGAACTGGCTCATGAAAGATCGTCTCGTGATTTTAGAACCGAAACGGGCGACGACAGGCGTCCGGGGAGGGAAACGCTTTTGAGAGCGTCGTATGTGTTTATAGCAGATCGAGTCCGCGAAGGGAAAGGAAAAATGAGGATTCAGCGAGCGTCGTCCATTGCCGGCGAGCGTCGCGGCGGCAGCCCGACGTGGCATCACATCAACGAGACCAGCCAACCTTCATTAGGCCGTGGCCGGGGTCGGTACTCCGACCCCGGAGAAGCCCGAGTGGCTCCAGAGAACCTGGGTCGGAGTACCGATCCCTGCCACGGCTCCTTTTACGGGACGTTGTGATTAGCAAAGAATCCCATTCAACCAATCCAACCACCGCTTCAATCGTCTATTCTATATTGAAGGCGTCCGCCAACTCGGGTCCAGGAGCCAAAAAATGTCATTCCCCTATCTCGCGCTCGCGGCCACCCTGTCGTTATTCATGACATTAGCCGTCCCGGGCGACGTCGACTGGAAGGCGTTCGAGGACCCGAAAGCATTCCTGCTGACCGATGGTTTCGCGGAATCGATCGACAAATTGCCAGCGCTGGACAAAGCGACTGCTATAAAACGACTACATGACTCCCTGGAAGCCAAGGACGTGGAAATCCACCGCCGCGCCGCTCTGACTCTATACAAACTGGGCGACAAAGCCGGCGTGCCGACGCTGATCGAAGACCTCGCCAAGGCTACCGGCCGTGATCGAGATAACCTCTTCGTCGCTCTACGCATCATGAAAGACGACCGCGCCATCCCCGCGTTGCGAAACGCTCTCAAGGACAAGTCGCCTTTCGTGCGCAGCATCGCCTTGTCCGCCTTGGGTGAATTGAAAGCGACCAAAGCCTACGACGACATCGTCGCCCTGACGAAAGACAAAGGCGACGAACCAACCGCCAAGACCGCAGGAACGCTCAATTGCTTCCCCATCCGCCCCGCCGATTCCGCCTGCTACGCCCTCGGCGGCTTAGGCGATCCACGCGCGATTCCCATTCTAATCGACCTCATCAACGACAAGGACGTGCAAACATCCGCGATGCAGGCACTGGAAGTCCTCACGAAACAAAAGCTGGGCAATGACCCGGAAAAGTGGAAGAAATGGTGGTCGATGCAGGGGAGGTGAACACAAATTCGTTGTGGAACGGTACCCTCGTTATGGAACGGTCTCCTGACCGTTCCATAACGGACGACCGAAGGTCTCCAAGAGCCTCCGTAGTGGTACGGTCTCCAACCGTGCCACTACGGTTGATTTCTCTCATGGGCGAATTATCTCCGGCTCCGTAATCTTCTCATAATCGGCAGGAAGGCCCTGCTCAAAATCTTCCCAATTCGCTGAATCGGTAATCGATTCGATGTCCCACGTTTCCTCAAAGCCGTTGGACCCTTCCATCCAAATCTGGCGAACGTGATAGTTCCGTCGATCAAGAACTACTTGCATACGCACAAACATTGACGCATCAGCAAGCTTGGTTTTTATATCAATGAAATAGTAATATTTATCTGTTTTGCTAAGAGCTACGATGTATCTGCTAGTGAAGTTGGTAGGTGGAACGTGCGTATAAAGAGGCATCATCGTAGAAACGTAGTTCCACGGGTCTGTGAAACTATACGGTGGGCTGGTAATTTCTTTCTTAGCCAAATGATCCCAAACGGAGCACTTGTAGCCGCTGATGATCATTCGCGGCAACATCTTCTTGCTTTTTTCATCCTCGACGTCTACACGAACGATGCAATGACGAATGGCATGAACTTCGCATTTGCACGTCTTCTTTTGCATGAAAATTCTATCGTTCACCTGTTGCGTGAACTTGTAGCTACAGGCTGGATGTTCATAATTGGCTTTTTTCCACCCTTCAAGCACTTCCTCCAGCGAGATCTGCGGCTCCTCGTCGGGCTTTCGCTCTGGATCTCCTGCGACAAGAGCGGCCGTAATCCCGCCAAAGAGGGTGATCGATGCGATCACGATGCGGATGTTCGTCATTTGGCACTCCTTGCATAGTCGGGAGCACTTCGTAGCATGACGCCCCTCGCTGCATATAGCCATACTTATCCACTTTTGCAACTGGAGAGATAGAACGGCGCCAAAAATGGGAGCCGGTAGTGATCACCCAGCACCACCTACCGACCGCTGGTCTGCAATAGCTGTGTTGTCAGCAAGCGATCGCCGGCAGGCTCATGGTTCCACGCGTTTAATGAGTTGTTGTGAAACCGAATTGCGACGTCAGGAGACCTTCGGTCAGGAACGGTAGCACGGTCGGACCGTGTCACAACAATCTGACCGACTCGCGCGAACTCACCCGAGAATGACCGAGTTAGGCAAATCCTGTCAAACGTGGTCAACCGTATAAACTGTACAAATGTGGCCCCGGGGGGACTTGAACCCCCATGCCTTTCGGGCTTGCGATCCTAAGTCGCACGCGTCTGCCAATTCCGCCACAGGGCCGATCGTAGGGACAATTCTAAGTCTACCTCTTGCACCTCCCGCGTCAATGCTGGCCCACCTCTCCCTTGAGCGAATTGCTCGATAGCGGGTTCGGCCTTGGCCGATGAATACGTCTGACGCATCGCCGCGGCGCGTCCGTTGGCGCCACAACTTTGACGATTCTCGTAGAGGTGCCGAATGGATGGCGTACGCCTGCTTCCGGGTGTTGCGGGCTCCACGAACATTGCCTGTTGCCGTTGCGGCTCGACGGGCTGCCCGTGGGACCGGATCGCCGGCAAGGCGCTCTGTCCGGACTGTCAGGAATCACTCGCCCTCGGCGACGCTCCGGCCATCTTCGAGCTGGCGGTCCGTCGACCTTGCACTATTTGCCACCGGCCGGGAACATTGCCTTATCTCACCTTCCCGCTTCACGCAAACGGCGCGGTCGAGATCGATCTCTGCTCCGAACACCTCGATTCGCTGCTGTCGCGCCGCCTCGATCGTCATGCGTTTCATCAAATCGACCAGCAGCTTCGCATCTTGGGTCTTGCCGTGCGACAGGTGTTTCTGCTGCATGATGCGTTTTATGATGAGCATGGCAGGCCGTTGCAACCTGTTCCTGAGGCATATTGAGCGAAAGTTTAGCCGCGAGCCGGTAGGCGAGCACTGTGCGATAGCGCTTCCCCCAATTCGCGCTATAAAACAGCGCTCGCCTACCGGCTCGCGGCGAAACGGGGCGAACACTCACCGCGAAATTGACGCAATAAACCAACCCCCCAAGCGAATATCGTTGGGAGCGAGATCCTATAGAATGTGCCTAACATCTCGTTGCCTGGCTGAAATTCACATGAAGGGGGGATATGTACGCCGTCGACATCGATCAGGTTACCAAGACCTTCGGTTCCTTTACCGCGGTCAACAACCTCAGTCTACGTGTCCCGGAGGGCTCGATTTATGGCTTCATCGGCCCGAACGGCTCCGGAAAAACGACGACGCTGCGCATGATCATGCGCATCCTACATCCCGATTACGGCGTCATCCGCGTCCTGGGCGAGGACTCACTCGGAGCGGCCAACGATCAGGTCGGTTATCTGCCCGAGGAACGGGGCCTCTACAAGACAATGAAGGTCCGCGACGTCTTGAAATTTTACGCTCAGCTAAAGGGATTGTGGGATCCCAACGCGGCCATCGATGCCTGGCTCGAAAGAATGGGGCTGACCGCCTGGGCCAACAAAAAAGTCGAGGCCTTGTCCAAGGGCATGTCCCAGAAGGTGCAGTTCATCGCTACGGTCGTCGCCAGACCCAAGCTCGTTTTGCTCGACGAGCCGTTTAGCGGCCTCGATCCCGTGAACGCCGACGTGTTGCGCGAGGCGATCCTGTCGCTGCGACGCGAAGGCACTACCGTCATCTTCTCGACGCATGATATGTCGGTGGCTGAGAAGATGTGCGACTCGATTTTCATGATCTACAAGGGCAACAAGGTCCTTGATGGAACGCTCGAATCGATTCAAGACTCCTACGGCAGCGATACGGTGCGCGTCCAGCTCGACGGGCCACATGGTGCTCTCGAGAACTTGCCCGGCGTCCAGCGCGTGACGGACTTCGGTAAATATAGCGAGCTTCGACTCGATCCGCGCACGGAGCCACAGTCTTTGTTGAGTCGGCTCATGGAGCGAGGCAAAGTGCGTCATTTCGAAGTGGCTCGGCCTACGTTGCAAGACATTTTCGTTCGGATTGCGCGACCGGAGATCAACGGTGACCATGCCGCCCCGACGCTGGAGGTGGTTTCTCATGCATAAGATCTACATTATCGCAAAACGCGAATACCTGGCGGCCGTTCGGACCAAGGCGTTTCTAGTCGGCTTGCTGCTGATGCCCGTTTTGATGGGCGGCAGCATCCTTTTTCAGATCTTGCTGCGCGATGTCCGCGATACGCGCGATCAAAAGTATGTCGTCGTCGATCGTACGCCGGGCAATTCTCAATTGACCGAAGCGATCGATGCGGCTGTGAAGGGGTACAACGAGACCGGTATACTCGATCCGGAAACGAAAACTCAGGCGAAGCCCAAATTCGTCGTCGAGACGGAACGCCTGGACGTGGATTCGCCTGAAAAAGTGGACGACTTGCGAGCCGCGCTTTCAGAGCGTGTCCGAAAAGGCGAGATTATTGGTTTCGCCGAGCTGGGTCCGGACCTGCTCGACCCCAAAGCTGACGACGCCAATGACCGCGCGGCGCTCCGCTATCAAACCAATCGACCGACGCAGCCCCAGTTCGCTGAGTTGGTTCGCGGCGCGGTAGCGACAAAGCGTTACCTCAAGGCCGATCTGAAACCAGAACAGCGATTGCTAATCCAACCGGTTAAAACGGACATTAAAGGTCTCTCGACGCGAAATCCGCAGACCGGCAAGGTCGAAGACGCCAGCGACACTAGTCGAATCGCGGCGATTTTGGCACCGGTGTTTTACATCATGCTCATGTTCATGGTCGTGATGATGACGGCGACGCCTTTGATGCAGAGCGTCCTGGAAGAGAAAATGCAGCGCATCGCCGAGGTTCTGCTCGGCTCGGCGACACCTTTTCAGATTATGTTGGGTAAACTCCTGGGGATGACTGGAGTTTCGGTGACCGTCGCCGCGGTTTATCTGACGGGCGGTTATTGGGCGGCGCATCGCTATGGCATGGCCGAGTATGCCCCATTCGCCCTGGTAGGCTGGTTTTTCCTCTATCAAGCGTTGGCTGTGCTCATGTTCGGGGCGCTCTTCATCGCCGTGGGTGCCGCCTGTACAGACCTAAAAGAGACGCAAAGTCTCCTGATGCCGATTATGTTGCTGACCTGTATGCCGATGTTCGTCCTGAGCACGATCATGACTGAGCCTAACGGCCCAGTCGCCACGGGGCTGTCGTTCTTCCCATTCGCCACGCCAATGCTAATGATCGCGCGCCAGGCAATTCCGCCGGGCATCCCCTGGTGGCAACCAATCGTCGGCATCACCCTCGTGTTGCTTACGACCCTCGTGTGTGTATGGGCCGCCGGCCGCATCTTCCGCATCGGCTTGCTGATGCAGGGCAAGGGAGCGAGCTATCGCGATTTGGTAAATTGGGTTATTAAGGGGTAAGAGATCCGTTTTCAAGAGCCGGGAGCGTCAGCGACCGGAGGTTTTTCTATCTTCAAGAGCCGGGAGCGTCAGCGACCGGAGAAAATCTGAGCGAGCGTAACACGCTCCGTTCGCATACGCTCCCGGCTCTTAAAGACGCTCTACCGGCCACGGAACTAGGCTGTAACCCATCCTACGAGGCTAGTACGATACATTATGTTCGCGTACACTCGCTCGAAAACCCTGGTTCCGCGAACGATTGCGGAGGGACGCATGCCCGGCGCCAATGGCGAAGCCCACTCCGAGGAAGTTCCTCGTTTGCTGGTACTGTCAGCCTCTGTCGGCGCAGGTCACGTCCGGGCCGCCCAGGCGATCGAGCTTGCGTTGCGCGAAGTGGCTCCTGGGGCTGAAGTTCGCCATGTCGATGTCCTCGATCTGACCAACGCTGCCTTTCGACGCATCTACGGGAAAGCGTATCTCGATCTCGTGAATCGCGCCCCGCATTTTCTAGGTTACATCTACGATCTAATGGACAAGCCGGTCCGCTCTGGCACCTTGCGTAGCGATCGGCTCCGGTTGCTCGTCGAAAAGTTGAACCTCCGCCGGTTCATTCATCTGATGCAAAGCCAGCGTTGGGATTTGGTGATTAGCACGCATTTCTTACCGGCCGAGATCATAGCGTCGCTTCGCCAACAAGGGAAACTGAGTGTTCCGCATGTGACGGTGACAACCGATTTCGAAACACATCGCCTCTGGGTGAACGAGCCGTGTGACCGCTATTTCACAGCCACGGAAGAAGGAGCGCGCTACCTGCATTATTGGGGCGTGCCGCCGGAGCGCACCGCCGTCACTGGGATTCCGATTCATCCCGTATTCAGCAAACCCAAGGACTCGGCCGAATGTCGGGTCAAACATGGCCTCGCCAACGATCGGCCCGTCGTCCTCCAAATGGCCGGCGGCTTCGGCGTAGGCCCGTTTGAGCATCTCTTTTGTTCTTTATTAAGGGTGGAGCAACCGCTCCAGATCGCCGTCGTCGCCGGCCGAAATGAACTCGTGCGCAAAAAGCTCGAAACGATCTGTTCCCACGAGCGCCATCGCGTCAAAGTTTGGGGCTTTACCGATCAGATCGACGAGCTGATGGCCGCGGCCGACCTGATTGTTTCCAAGCCCGGAGGCCTTACCACCTCGGAATCGCTCGCCCGAGGCGCTGTGATGGTGATCGTAAATCCCACGCCAGGCCAGGAGTTTCGCAACAGCGATTTCCTGCTGGAAAACGGCGCTGCGATCAAAGTCAACAACATCGGCACCCTGGCCTACAAGATCGATGAGTTGCTAAACGACAAGGAGCGGCTCGCCTATCTTCGGTCCAACGTCGCCCGGCTCGCGCGTCCTCAAGCCGCCTTTGAGATCGCTCACCAGGCGATGGCCCTGTTGCCCGCCTGGCTACGATCGCGGTGTCCGTGACTATGTGATCGCTACACGAATTCAATCTCTAGCACGCCGTTCAGACTATATTTGCGGGTGGCACAGACATTCCTGTCTGTGCAGCAAAAGGCCCATTCGTCGGCTCCCGCACAGACAGGAATGTCTGTGCCACCCGCAAATATAGTCTGAACGGCGCACTAGTGCTCTGTCAACGCTTGATTTTGGGGTTGGTAACGAAAAATATGGCGAGAATTCCCAGTGAGGGACGGCAAAGCGACCCCAATTCTTAGCGTTGACAGAGCACTAGCATTTCATCGCAGAATTTGATTTTAGCCATTCCGTGGAATTCCCCACGAAAAGTGGACACGGTGTTAATGATTTTTCCGTATCGAGGGCCGCGCCATCGAGGCCCCTTTGGTCTTGTCGCCTCGGAGTGGGCCGTGGTTACCGTGGTTCTTTGTGTTCCCCCACCGCCCAGCCCCACCTCCTCGGAAGGCTGGGCGGTGGGGGAACACAAAGAACCATAACGTCTCGCCAGGAAGATTCCCGCCTTCCCAAGCACAGCTTCGGCCTGCCACGCCACGTTACCGAAGGCACTCATTGCGGCACCTCCCGCGTTGTCTTCTCGAAGTTCACTGGCGATTGATACCCCAGGCTCGAGTGCCGTCGCTTCGGATTGTAAAACACTTCGATGTACTCGATGATGCTCGCTCGAGCGTACGCCCTGGTTTGGTAGTCCTCATGATGCACAAGCTCCTTCTTTGAACGCATGATGCGCCTTTACGAGCGCGGGACCAGAACTCGATGTCCACCGTCCGTGACCGCCTTCGATGGTGAGGCCGTCTCGCCAAAAAACTGTCGATGTTTGCGACTCTATCTCAAAACAGCCAAAAAGGGGGCGCGCGAAGTTGGATGAACGAACGCGTCCGCTGACACAGGAATTGGTGGCCGACGAGATTTACGTGAAAAAGCCTGTGTTTATGGTGGTGGAACCAGAAAGCCTGTGCTGGCTGACCGGTACGCTAACAGAGTCGGCCAGCGGCGAAGGGTGGGCAGATTGGCGACGGACAGGTATCGGATTTGGTCGGATGGGCATCTAAAGCCTTCGCGGCCAAGTGGGTAAATGGAGGCAAACGGAAGGGCTGAGCGGGCGGTGAAATGACGGAGCAGATGAGCCAAATCAACAATCGGCTGAAAGAGACGCCGTGTGCCATGGTTATGCTTGCGTCGGCATGTAAACAGCAATACCTGTAATGCCCCCCAAAAGTGGTCCAACTTTTGGAACGTATGACAGGGCCAACGCCGTGGGCTCTAAAATTCGTGGGTAAACTTAAGGCTGACGCCGCGACGCTCGCTTTTCACTTCTTTTCCCCTTGAAACCGCCGCGCCAGCAGCCGATCGCCGAGCCAGCCGCCCGTTGCCTGATCGATGGCTACTAGTGTTCCCACGAACCCTGGCAACAAAGCTTCGCTTTGCCGCCTTACCAACAAGCGCATGAGCCGATCGACACAGGCTTCCACCGGCCAGACGCGGAAGGGTGTCGTGGGTGGCTCGGCCAATGGTTCGCCATTGGCTCCGAGGACGCGTTGGCGTAGCGGCGTGTCAACGAAGCCGGGGGCGAGAATCCCGACGTGAACCCCAGCGTCGGCCAATTCGAGGCGCAGGCTCTGATAAAGGCCCTGGATGGCGAATTTACTCGATCCGTAAAGGGAATAATAAGGTGTGCCACGTTTACCCGTGAGGCTGCTTATGGCGACAAGCGAGCCACGGCTCTGCTTAATGTGGGGCAAGGCGAAATGAGTGCAATAGAGAGTGCCGAAGTAATTGATGCGAAAGACGCGTTCCATCGCTTGCAGGTCGCAATCGGCGAACGCTGCGCGTAGCGAAACGCCGGCGGAACAGAGAAGAATATCAAGGCGGCCGAAGCGCGTGATTGTCGCCTCCACGGCGGCATGACATTGGTCGGCGTCGGCGACGTCGGTCGTGATGCCGAGGGCGTCGGCTCCTCGTTTCTCCAGGTCGGCTACGGTTTCGGCAACGGTCGCGGGGGTGCGAGCGGCAATGGCGAGACGAGCGCCATGCTTCGCCAGGCGCGTGGCCGTGGCCCGGCCGATGCCGGACGAACCTCCGGTAATGAGGACGACCTTGCCGGTGAAGGGATGCATTGGGTCTCGACGGGACGATGGTTCGGAACCGCCGGCAAGCCGGCGGCTATATAAAGACGTTATTTGGAGCCGGCGGCGGACGGGTCCAGGCCGATCTTGGCCAACGCTTGCCGCACGAAGTCATCGCTGAGACGCTTGAGCCGCGCGTCGACGGCGTCGCATGTTTTCTTCCATTCCTGCGGCGTCGCTCCGGGTGGGCACGGGTCAGAACAGACTTCAAGATATATCTTCGCCTTGGGTTCCGTGCCACTGGGACGCACGACCGCCTTGGCCTCGTCGCCGAACTTGAAGACGAGCACGTTGCGCGAGCTGGCGTCGGTGGCCCCTTTGAGCGGGCCGAATCGGCCGTCTTCATCGCGCAGGTCTTCAAACGAGGTGACTTGCAAGCCGCCGATCTCTTTGGGCGGATCTTTTCGCAATGCATCGAGCATCCGGGCCATCTGCTCCTTGCCCTGAATGCCGCTCATGAAAACAGGCACGCCTTCGTTGCGATAGTAGCCAAACTGTTTCCACAAGCTTTCCAAATAATCGAGAACGGTCTTGCCCTGGCGTTTTTGATCGAGCGCCAGCTCGGCCAACAGGACTGCTCCACCCGCCGCGTCCTTGTCACGGATCTGCGGCGTCACCAAGACGCCGTGACTCTCTTCCGAAGCGATCACGAAATCGGCGGACGTGCCCGTGACATCCTCATATGAACCATTCTGCTCCAATTGCCAGATCACGTCGGCGATGTATTTGAAGCCCACGAGGAGGTTGTTGACGATCTGTGCCTTGAAATACCTGGCAATGCGGGTGATCACGGTAGTCGTGACCTCGGTCTCAACGACGATTGGCGACGACGGCATTCGCCCTTGCTGGACAAGCTTGGCGAGCTTGAAATGCGTCACGAGCGCGGCAATCTGATTGCCTGTGATGAGGTGCCAGTTGTTCGCTCGATCTGGGGCCATGGCCCCGATACGATCGGCGTCCGGGTCGGTCGACAAAACAAGATCCGCTTTGTTGGCTTTAGCGAGAGCGGCGGCGCGATCCATAGACTCCGGCACTTCCGGATTGGGCGATTTCGTGACATTCGGAAATTGCCCGTCAGGCGCCATCTGCTCGGCGACGGGAAGCACGCGATAACCAAGAGCCTGCAGCGCCTCCATGGCCGTCATCGAGCCGACGCCATGTAATGGCGTAAATACGACAGTGAAGTCTTCCTGTTTGCTCGGCGGCGCGATCAGCGATTGCTTACGAATGAGGTCGATATAGGCCCGATGGGGCGCTTCATCGAGCCAATGAATGCGTCCCGAGCGCACGGCCTCGGACCAGGGAAGATGTTTGATCTCGACGACCTGATCGACCAGATCGGCCATGATTTGATCTTCGGGGGGCACTGGCTGGCCGCCGCGTTCGTCGTAGAATTTACCGCCGTTGTCATCGGGTGGATTATGCGACGCCGAGACATTCAGGCCGCCGTCGACGCGCAGATAGCGGATCGTAAACGACAGCTCCGGCGTGGCGAGATAATGCTTGCTGCCGGCGGGCAGGATATAGGCATGAACGTCGTTGGCCGCATAAACGCCCGCGGCATATTCCGCGAGGCCGCGTGAGGAAAGATGAAGAACCGGATTTGGCAGAGCAGGATTATACTGTTTGCGCCGGTCCTCAAACTGCCGAACGTCGTAGGCCAGTGCGACCTGAATCGGATGCTTGCCGGGGAACCGTTCCTTGAGATATTCACAATGTCCCTGAACCGAGGCACCGACGGTCCAGAGGTTCATCCGGTTCGGCCCGATGCCGACAGCACCGCGGCGCCCGCCCGTGCCGAAGGGTAGAATTTGGTAGAAGCGATCGAGAAGGCCGGCCCACTGCTCGCCGTCGATGAGCCATTCGAGCTGAGGGCGATAGGCGGCGAACGCGGGATCGGTAAGCCATTGTTTGAGATAAGTCAGCGCTTGTTTCTTGGCCGCTTCCGCCGCTTCGACGCCGCGAAACCCCGCTTCAATCCGCGTCAGCAGCTCCATGATCCAACCTCGCGCCTCATCGCTTCGACGTCCCTACCCGCAACCTCAGAGGTACTCTACCGTCTGACGCGGGGAGGGGCAATGAATGTGCGCTGGGGACTGAGCGCGGTCGGACAGATTACAGAACGCAGCATCCGGAGAGTGGAGAGTAGGTGAAGTCGGAGATTGGAGTTTCATGCAACGTGAGCGTGTTGTTTTTCTTGCTGACTCATTCAAGGAAAAGCAGTAAATGGATTGCATTGCGCGGACACACGCAGAACTCCGCGACCTGTCCGCGCAAATGCGCTTGGAAACGGCCAAAACGGACCTGTGGCCGGCGGCGGAGTACCGACGCCGGCCACAAGTTGCCATTTATTGAAGGAACTTCCGATTCAGAACACTCTAGCTCCGAGCGACGCGCGGGGCCAATTTCGTCTGACCGGGAACAGCCGGCGGCGCTTCCGGAAGCGACATGTCCCACGCCAGCGTCGTCGGCATCAGGTTCTCGCTCGAATTGAGGGCGTCTTCCCAGGTGACGGCCTTGCCGGTGTAGGTCGACATGCGGCCCATGATCGCTGTCAACGTGCTTTCAGCCACGGTCTTCAACTCGTTGTAAGGCTTGTTGGCGCGAATCGCCGCGATGAGGTCGGTGTGTTCCTGAACGTAAGGATCGGTGCTCTTGCTCGATTGGTCGCGGGTGATGACTGCCTTGCCATTGATGGTGTTGTTGCCACCTTTGAGGAGAGCCGTCCCCTTGCTGCCGACGACCGCTTCGGAGACGTTGTTCTCGCAGCCGTCGATCTGTCGGCACATGCTGAGAACATGAACGCCGTTGGGGTATTCGTAATCGACCGCGAAATGATCGAAGATCTGGCCGAAGTCTGTCGGGTTTGGCACGCTCCGTTGCCGCCCGCCCATGCCGACGGCGCGAACGGGCTGTTTGCCGAAGGCCCAGTTGATGACGTCGAGGTTGTGGATATGTTGCTCGACGATATGATCGCCACACAGCCAGGTGAAGTTGTACCAGTTGCGCATCTGGTAAACGAGGTCCGACCAATCTTTCTGACGCTTGTGGTGCCACAGCACGCCCTGGTTCCAGTAAGCGCGACCGCCGACGAGATCGCCAATCGCGCCGTCATGGATCAGCTTAAGGGCAACGACGTAAGGCAACTGATGGCGGCGTTGCGTGCCGGCGCCGATATGCAAGCCTTTCGTGATCGCTTCTTCGTTGGCCGCGAGAACCTTGCGAATGCCGGTGCCATCGACGGCTACGGGCTTCTCGGTGAAGATGTTCTTGCCCGATTTGATCGCGGCTTCGAGGTGCGTCGGACGGAAGCCAGGAGGAGTGGCGAGGATGATATAGTTCGCGCCGCTGGCGAGAACTTTCTGATAAGCGTCGAGCCCGACGAAGCAACGCTCCTCGGGCAGATCGACCTTGTTGCCCAGCTCCATAACCGTCTTATCTTCCTTCGCGATCTTGATCAAAGAATTCCGGCAGCCATTGAGCCGATCGTTGAAGGCATCGCCCAGAGCGACGATTTCGACGTTCTTGGCCGAGGAGAGGACGTTGTGCGCGGCACCACTGCCACGGCCGCCGCAACCGATGACGCCGACCTTGATTGTATCGGAGCCGTCGGCATAGGCTTTGGCGCTGATGGCCATGCCCGCAGCCGCGGCGCTGGCCACCGCCGAGGTCTTCAAAAAGTCACGGCGCGTCGCGCCCGATGCGTCCCTACGTTTACTCATGGTTCTACTCCGCTTGAGAGAGGTAATATAGCAAAAGAGGGCCCTTGTTCCCTCGTTGTGCCTTCGATACTGCGATTCGATGGACGTCGGCGTTGTTAGTGCTGCTCCAAATTTACGGGTGGCACTGACATTCCTGTCTGTGCGGTAAAAAGCACGATCGTCGATTCGCGCACAGACAGGAATGTCTGTGCCACCCGTAAATTTAGTCTGTGCCACCCGTAAATTTAGTCTGTGCCACCCGTAAATTTAGTCTGTGCCACCCGTAAATTTAGTCTGGACGAATCCCTAATTCCCGCTCTTCTTCGTCACCTTCGACCGGATGTTCTTCAGATTGTCCTGTTCTTCGACCGCGCGCACAACACGGAAACCGACAAAATCCGCATCGGTCAGCCACCAGATGCTTTGCGGCCGTTGCGGATCGCGTTTGATCCAGGTCGGGTCCGAACCACGGCGCATGGCGCTCCGGCACGCCGCTGCGTCTTCCGCCCATGAGCCGCCACGCGCGACATGCGAGAATCGTTTTTCCGTCGGCAACAGCACCGGCTGCAGGGCCGGCTTATCGAGGGCGAACGTGCTGTAATAGTCTTTCTGATAATGGTCGAGGCACCACTCCGAGACGTTGCCATACATATCATGCAGGCCCCACGGATTGGGCTTTTTGGTGCCGACCTTGTGTGTTTTGTCGTCGCTGTTGCCCGCATGCCAGGCATAATCGTCGAGTTTTTTCGGATCGTCGCCGAAGAAATAAGCCGTCGTCGTGCCGGCTCGGGCCGCCCATTCCCACTCGGCCTCGGTCGGCAAGCGATATTTCTTGCCCGTCTTCTTAGAGAGCCAGTAACAATACTCCATCGCCGCGTGCTGGGTGATGCAAAGGGCCGGCGTGCCGTCGCGGCCCTTGTCAAACGTCTCATCGTCGTAGGGCGGCGTCGGCCGGGTCACCGCATCGGGATCTTTTTTGTCGTCCTTCGTCTCGTCGCGCCCCTCGCGCTTGGCACCGGCTTCCGTCTTCCAATAGCAATCATATTCGTACCACGTCGTCTCGGTCTTCTCCATCCAAAACGGCTTGATCGTCACGAGATGTTGCGGCCCTTCGTCTTCGTTTCGGCCGGCCTCCGTCTTGGGGCTGCCCATCAGATAGGTTCCGCCTGGAATCGGCACCATCTCGAATGTCACCGTCGAATCGGGGATCTTCTCGATATACCCCTTTTCAGACAGCTTGTCTACTTTTACCTCGGCTGCTTTCCCTTCCGCCGCCGCGCTCAGGCCCGCGCCAGAGACCAGCGCCAAACCGAACGCAATTACGAGCGCACCGACGCATAGCACCCACTGTATTGGTCGTTTCATCTGTGATAAACTCCACGTCAAGATTCCGCACCCGAGGAGGCCGCGCTATGCTCCAGATACTCGCACTTTTGGCCCTGCTCGTCAGCCCGGTCAGTGCATGGCCCGTCGTCGATCCAGCCTTGTCGCGCTTCACCTTCACCGAGCGCCACATGGGCACTCTATTCAAGATCATCGTCTACGCCGAGGACGAAGCCAGCGCGGGCAAGGCGGCCAAGGCGTCGTTCGAACGAATCGCGGAACTCGATCGGCGCATGAGCGACTACCGCGAGACCAGCGAATTGATGCAATTGTGCGCGAAATCGGGAGGCGATCCAGTCCCGGTCAGCGCGGATCTATTTATCGTACTCCAAAGGGCGGAAAAGGTCTCGAAACTCTCCGACGGCGCCTTCGACGTCACGGTCGGCCCAATCGTTCGACTCTGGCGCTATCCCGGCGCAGCGGCAAGCTGCCCGACGCTGACAAGCTCAAGGACGCCCTCGACCGCGTCGGCTGGCAAAACGTCAAGCTGGACGAGAAGAAGCAGACTGTGCAGCTACTCAAGCCGAAAATGCAGCTGGACCTCGGCGGCATCGCCAAAGGCTACGCCGCCGACGAGGCCCTCAAAGTCCTGAACAAACACGGCATCCAAAGCGCCCTCGTCGCCGCCGGCGGCGACATCCGCGTCGGCGACGCCCCACCTGGGTCCAACGGCTGGCGCGTCGCCATCGCCCCATTGAAACCGGGCCAGGAGAAACCGAGCGAACAGCTGCTATTGAAGAATGCCGCCGTTTCCACTTCCGGCGACGCCGAACAATATGTCGAGATCGATGGCAAACGCTATTCCCACATTGTCGATCCGAAAACGGGCATTGGGCTTGTGGGAAGAATGAGCGTGACGGTGGTGGCACGGAGTGGGATTTCCTCGGATAGCCTGACCAAAGTCGTCTGCGTTCTTGGGCCAGAGAAGGGGATGAAGCTATTGGAGACTCAGGAGGGCGTCAGCGCTCGGATGTTGCGCTTGAAGGGGGATGAGATGGAGACGTTTACGATGAAGAATTTTCCGAACGTCTATGTCATTAAGGATTAAACATCCGGAGAAGGGACCTAAATGCGACGATGCTATTACTGTGACGAACCGTTTGACGACGATGTCGAGACGTGTCCGCTGTGCGAACATCCCATCGTGATCGATGAACGTTTGCAGACGGAATGCGAGACCCGAAGGGTTTCGTTTGACCCCGGTAGTGATCCGGAAGGGCCGGAGATACTCGATATCCGTTGTCCTTACTGCACCCGTGACTTGTTGCGCGACCGCTACGATGTGGCACCTTATTGTTCTTATTGTGGAGAAATCTCAGCGGAATTTGCGCCAATTACAACGACACCGTCAACTGCCGAGTCGACGATCGCGCCGCCGCTCGATCAACGCACCGAAATCCAAAAGGAGCCTGAGTTTGTACAACCTAGAGAATTCAAACATAATTCGAGCCCCAAGCTCGATCCTGAACAAATGGAGCACCGCTCGGGGAGATGGGCAGCTCAGCAGGCCGGAGTAATCCTAGCGATTTCACTCATTGCCATTCTCGCGACGGGATTATTGAGCGGAGCTAATCTCGATTTTTATTGGATCAACTCCATTATATTTGCTACAGGCGCCGTTTTGTTAGGATTTACACTTTATCTGTCTGCGATTCTGCCTCGAAGGGCTTATTTTCGATACATGAAACGGTTGGAGAGGGAGGCCCAGCAGAGCCGCGACGTCGACTTGGAAACTGTAGTTGCCCGTCGAAGTGTCCGATTCTTTCGCTGGGGGTTTATAATTGGAGCATTGCCCTGCGCGTCGCTGAGCTTATTCGCCCTATTTCACGGCGACCTAGCAGCGTCTCAGATGTATGCCTTACTTGCCTTGCTGTACGGCGTTTTTCTCGCCCTTGCATTATATAGTTGGACTAGCATTTGGGATTTTTTCATTGACTTTGTTGGGGCTATTTATGCGATGCCGCCATCCAATAAGCCGCTGCCGTATCAGATCGATCTGGATCCGACTCTATACCCGACGACAGAAAAGTCAATAACGGCACATCAAATAACGGCCGATTCTCCGCGAGCCGTAGCCGAACCTGACATCATTGATGAAAATTAGTGAAATATGCGATTTATCAATTTGCCATTAGTCGCTTGGTATTGAAGTGGGGAGGAGCTTTCGAGACAGTCGCCTAATGATCTAGTCGGACAGGAGCCACCCATGCCATTCGTCATTTGCAAAAAATGCCGCAAAATGATCTTCGTTCAAGAGAACGCCGACACGGCCGTCTGCGCGACTTGCGGACCGCTGACCTTTGACTATCCGCCCGGAGGCGCCGACTCAGGGTCAAAGATGTTCAATCCCAACGGTCCGCTCGTCGTACCGAAGGGCAGCCAGCCGATGTCACCCTGGATCCGCGCCGCCGGCCTGACGATGCTCTTGGCATTGGGCCTCATTGTCGTCACCACGTCAATCTTTGACAAACCTCAAATCTGGGCCATTGTCCTCTTCCTTGTGGCTGTGTTAGCTTCCCTGTTGCTGGCGATGATAGGCATAGTCGATAGATCGGGCCGCAGGCGAGGCGCTTCTCTCAGTCTCACGAGCGCGGAGAAAAAGGACCTGGCCTATCGTTGGGGATGGAAAATAACCAAGGGCGCCGGCCTATTCTTCGCCTTCTTCTTCGCCATTGGAATGATGCTTTGCGTCGGAGCTCAAGCACCCCTTTTTGCCTATTTTGCGTTGGGTGGATCCGCTTTCGTTATGTCGGTCATTGTTGGCGTTGTTGTCTATCTTGTGATTGTCGTCTCGCGGATTGGTTTCTTCGGCGTCTCCAAGATCGAGGTGTCGCCATCGACCGCGGAGTTCCTGAAGAGCAAAGCGATCACACGCCCGATCGTGGAGCCGGGCCGCGATGATCGTGTTAAGCCATCGGAAGGGCAGATCGAAGCGAAGGACTCGTCGATCGTGAAGTAGTAAGCCTTTGCATCATTATTGTATTTTAATTGATTCATTGGAATCCTAAATGCACACCATCCGCGTCCACCTCTCCGAACGAAGCTACGACATCCACATCGTCACGAACGATATCGCCGGTATCGGTCCCTTCGTGCGCGAGCGCTCCTCCAGTTCGCTGGCCTTTGTCATCACCGACGAAAATGTCAAACCGCACGCGGAAACGGTCGCCAAAGCCCTTGCCGCGCCGGGATTCCGAACTCTCATCCACACCCTGCCCCCCGGCGAGAAGCAAAAATCTGTCGCCTCACTATCTCACCTATATGACGCCCTTGCCGAATCCAAAGCCGATCGGCAGACGCTTGTCGTCGCGGTCGGCGGCGGCGTCATCGGCGATCTCGCCGGTTTTGCAGCCGCGACGTTCAATCGTGGTCTGCCATTACTCATGGTGCCGACGACGTTGCTTGCCATGGTCGATAGCTCCGTGGGTGGCAAGGTCGGGATCAATCATCCCAAGGCGAAAAATCTCATCGGCGCGTTCCATCAGCCGGCGGGCGTATGGATCGATACGGCATTTCTAAGCACGTTGCCGGACCGCGAATATCGCAGTGGTTTGGCCGAGGTCGTCAAGTATGGCGTCAGCCTGGATGCCGACTTTTTCGTTTGGCTCGAAAATCATGTTGCGGCCCTTCTCAACCGGGAGCCGGCCGCGCTCCGTCATGTCGTCGCGCGAAGCTGCGAACTCAAGGCCTCGATCGTCGAGCAGGACGAACGTGAGCTGACCGGCCTGCGCGCTGTCCTGAATTATGGCCATACGTTCGCGCATGCCTTCGAGACCGTCGGCGGCTACGGGGCCTGGCTTCATGGCGAAGCGGTCGCAGCGGGGATGGTCTGCGCCGCCCAATTGGCCGAACGCCGCGGCCTCCTTGATTCCGATATTACAGAGCGTCAAACAAGATTATTGGCGGCGTTTGGCCTTCCGACCAAGCCGCTCGCGTGGCCCGTCGCCGACCTGTTGGCCGTGATGCGCAACGACAAAAAGGCGCTCGCCGGCCAGCTGCGCTTCGTGTTGCCAACACGACTCGGAGCCGCCCAATTGGTCGACGGCGTATCGGAAGACGAGGTCCGCGCCGTCCTTATATAGCCCCCAGCTTGCCGAGGGAAAATCAGACTGATTTCGTATAATTGCAATCACGCCAATTCCACCGCCGGCAAGCCGGCGGCGCTATAAAGGACGCAATCGATGGCGGAGGATGTACGCGACCTGCTCGCTCTGCAATTGACGCCCGGTCTTGGGCCGGTGTTGACGGCTGCGCTGTTGCGCCATTTCGGCTCAGCGGGCGATGCGCCAAGGCAACGGTAGCTCAGCTCCTCCAGGTTCCTGGCTTCGGCAACAAGCTCGCTAATAAGGTCGCTCGCGGTCTCGCCGCTGCGAATCCTGAAGCGGAGCTGGCCCGTATTGCTCGGCTCAATGTCCAAGTTCTTGCGCGTGGCACGCCGGAGTATCCAGCCTATTTGGCCGAGCTTGAGGACTCGCCACATCTCCTGTATGTCCGTGGCCAGATCCTTGCCAAGGATTCCTACGCGGTCGCCCTGGTGGGATCACGGGAACACTCTGAATACGGGCGACGTGTGACCACCAAGCTCGCCTCCGGATTGGCGCGGGCCGGCATCACAGTAATCTCCGGCCTTGCCCGGGGTATCGATGGCATCGCGCACCGGGCAGCGCTCGAGGCAGGTGGTCGGACATTGGCGGTCCTGGCGGGCGGCCTGTCGCGCATTTATCCACCGGAACATGTGGGCCTGGCCAACGAAGTCGAAGCTGCCGGCGCCATCATGACGGAATCGAGCATGGACCAGGAGCCGATGGCACCGCTCTTCCCGGCCCGCAATCGCATTATCAGTGGGCTATCAACAGCGGTGGTGATCGTCGAAGCGGGGGCCAAGAGCGGCGCGCTCATCACGGCCACTCATGCCGCCGAACAGGGCCGACCCGTCCTCGCCGTGCCCGGCGCCGTCGATGGCGACTGGGGCGCCGGCTGCAATGAATTGATCCGCAAAGGTGCCGTCCTGTGCCGAAATGTGGATGACATCCTGGAGGAAATCCACGGCGTGTCGTATGTGGCTCAGAAAGTGGCGGCCGAGCGCAAAGCGACGGAAACCTCCAAGCCCCCCGAACCGGCTGTGCCACTTCCAGTCCTCGATGAATCCGAGCAACGGGTGTGGGAGTTCCTCCAGGATGGGCCACGGAGTACGGACGAGATGGTCCAAAAACTAATGCTTACGGCACAGTCGCTCGCCACCCTGTTGATGATGCTGGAGATGAAAAAAGTGATCCAACGATTGCCCGGGAGCCGATACCAGCGCTATTCTTGAATCATCGTTCGTATAGCTCCAATGGCAACCCGTCCGGGTCGACAAAGAAGGTAAACTTCTTGCCCGTCCATTCGTCCACACGAATCTTTTCGACGGCGACTCCCTGGCCCTCCAAGTCTTGGACGGATTGATAGATGTCGTCAACTTCGAACGCCAAATGTCTCAGCCCGCAGGCTTCCGGGTAACTCGGACGCTGGGGCGGATTCGTGAACGAGAATAGCTCGATCTGGGTCTGGTCCGGCAAGCGCAGATCCAGCTTGTACGACTGTCGCTCGGCTCGATACACCTCCGAGACGATTTCCAGGCCAAGAATTGTCGTGTAGAAATGCCGGGATTTCTGGTAATCCGCGCAGATGATGGCGACGTGGTGAGTCCGTAGAATGTGCATTGACCTGGCCTTGTAAAGATTCCGTCCGTTTACCGCGGTTTTAGTAATACTATTTATCAACCTGAATTCGGCATCGCCCTCGATCCCGCGCAGCTATTAAGGAGACCTCCCATGCTCGATACGGAACAAAACGTCAATCAAATGCTGCTCCGTTATTGTCACATGCTTATCAAAGACGTGGCCGACGATCGGATGACTGAGCAGCCATTGCCCGATGTCAACCATCCTGCCTGGATTCTCGGCCATCTTGCATTCTCAACGGACCGAGGCCGGAGTCTTCTTGGCGCCGAGAAGAGGCTTCCGACAGAGTGGACAACGCTCTTTGGCCCCGGTTCGAAAACGGTGGTAACGCGCAGCACCTATCCTACCAAGGGCGAGCTCGTCCTCGCGGTCGATGAGGGATTTCAACATCTGCGGTTTGCCATCACGGCAACCGCCGACGAACTGTTTGCTCAACCCTCCACGAATCCATTCAGCAAAGACATCCTGCCTACGATCAAGGATGCCATCGCGTTTTTGTTGACCGGGCATCTGGGCGTTCACCTGGGCCAACTCTCTATGTGGCGGCGCATGATCGGGTTGCCGGCGATGTTTTGAATCGACGATCAAGTATCGTAACATGGCGTTCCGTTGCTTCGACATGCCGGAGATTAGGACATGGATTTGAAGGACCTGGAAGCTATCGCCGGCCGAGAAATGGCGAGGCACGGTTTGGTGGGCTGGACGTTCGGCTTCGCCGATAGCAAGCGTCAGCTGGGCGTTTGTAAATACCATAGGAAACGGATCGAAATAGCGGAGTATTACGCTCGCAATAGTCCCGCGGATTCGGTTCTCGATACGCTGCTGCACGAGATAGCCCATGCCTTGGCCGGGCCCACCGCCCGCCATGGTCCGGCATGGAAGGCGGTGGCCGTTCGCTTGGGGGCGACACCGCGCTCGTGACAATTCGCAGCAGGCAGTAGTGATGCCTGGCGATTGGCAGGCCACCTGCCCAAGTTGCCAGAAAACCTGGCATCGCTACAAACGACCCGAGCGAATTACTGGTTACCGCTGCCGATGCGAAGCACACTCTGTGCTTATTTTCACATACCGCGGTGTCCCGGTGTCCCAGTCGGATGCACCGATTACTTACGAGTCGGCTGCCAACTGGGAAGCGAAGTGCGCCGGATGCCAAACCGTCCATTTCCGAGTGCGGCGACCAAAAGAAGGCATTTGGCGTTGCCGCTGCCCACACCGTTCCGAACTCACCTGGCAGTCCCGTTCCGGCATCCGTTCCTGATGGGTTGTCTTGTTCGCGAACCTACCGAGCCTGAAGCGTAAGCGAAGAGCATTTGTATTTCTAATTTGGCAAATATAAATGCTCTTCGCTTACGCTTCAGGCTCGGTTCATTCGGCTACTCGTCACGCAAGACGCGGATGGCATGACTGGCGCTCTTGAAATACCAAGAGTTTTCCGCGAACGGTCGCAAATGGACGCCACAGGGAATGACGGTGCCTTGCGCATCCTTAACGCCCTCGCCATGACTGTCGAGGATCAAGGGCGTATCACCGGGTGCCCTGCCAATGTCGCCTACCCAAAGAACGACGTGAGACACTTCCCCTTTGCGACTGCGGATATAAACGAGGTCGCCGGTCTTGAGAGTCTTGACCAGCTCAGCATAACTTTTCGGCAGCTCGATCCGTTCGACGGGTGTGGTCTTGCCAGGCCCTGGTCCGGGAAATTCTGTTAGCTCCGATTGTTCCTTGATCGCACCTGTCGGTTTGAGGCCAAAGCCTAAGTTGTACACGAACGCAGTGAGATTACTGCAGTCGACACCTTTGCCGTTATGGCCAACAGCTGTTTCTTTCCAGGGCCAGCCTTTGGGTGGATCCCAATCGGGAACGTGATGATGCTGATAGCCGTAGCCCTGGAAGCGTAGAGCCACGGCGATCACGCGCTCGCGGCGCCATTGAAGCGGCTTGTCCACGATTTCACTCGGAGCGGGATATTGGTGGGCCGGCGGGCCCCAGGCTCCATAACGGTCGCGCGTACTCTTCGAGTACCATTCGGAATAAGGGCACGAGGACTCGTCCTTGCTATTGCCGCGCGCCCCCTGGATGTCTTTGAGCAGGCTGGACACGGGAACGCTAAACTTGACGGAGTACGGCGATTCGTAAGGTTTCGCGGGAGGTTCGGTGGCGACAGCGGCATCAATGAGTAAGACGATGGTGCATAATCCGGAGAAGACGACGGTGACAAAAGGATACATGATTTCGTTCCTGTGATAGAACGCCACACCCGCGCTTGGCCCGTTAGTTCACTAACATTTTTATACTTCCGCCGCAGCCGCGGCCACGTCCTTGGCGATCGTGTCGCACAGAACTTCCAGCGGCAGAGCATTGGGCTCCGTGCTGAAGGGATTCTCCAATTCCACGCCGGCATCCTCGATGCCGAGCATGCCGATCGCTACCACAGCCACGACGAGCGGGGCTGCGAAACCCATCTTGGCGACCAGCACGAACGGCAATGATGCCAGGTATAACAACAAAATCTGCTTGATAAGCGAGGCGTAAGCGAACGGCATCGGCGTTCGTAGAATTCTCTCACAGCCGCCCTGATGGTCGACCAGGGAACAAATCAATTCTTCCATGCGCAAGGTGACGGGCGGACTAAGCCGGCCTTCACCGGACCGACGGCGGACCCAGTCACTCATAGCCCGAGTGACGACGGCAGGAGCATCGGTGGTCTTGTTCATTTCTTCGTAGACTCGGCCGCCGACAAGAGGGCGCAGCTCCGTGAAGTCGCGCGAGCCGCGTAATTTTTGACGCAAAGCTATGGCAAAGGCTGAAATAAATCGGGCCAGGTCTTCGGCCGGGCCGCCGTAGGACGCGCCGGTGCGCGCGAGGTTGCGCGAGGCGTTGATGATCGCGCCCCAGTGAATACGCGCATCCCAATAGCGAGCATGGGCTGTATTGGTCCGAAAGACGATCAACATGCCGAGCGCGACGCCCAAGACTGTGTGCCCTAACTGGTCGAGCGCCGGCAGAGGATTGCCAAACCGCTGCAGAACGAACGCATCGAGCATACAGAGTGCCAGGCTGAGGCCCGTCAATAGTCCGACTCGCCCGAGGATGCGCGGTAAGACGGTTCCGTGGAACGAAAACGTGACGCGCCACCAAGCATAGCGATCGTATTCGATCAAAGCGCTGCTCCAAAAAAATCAGTTTATCGTCGCATGTTCGTCACTTCGGCGGAGAGATTCGCGGCCCTTCCCAGCGGCCTCCCCAGCCGTCGTAGAGCGATTTCAGGTATTTCTCCCACTGCTCCTTGGTGCGCGTCGGCGGGAATGGCTCCGGCTGAACGGGCTTGGGCGTCGTAAAAACGACCTCGAAATGGAGCTGATCGGTCATCCGCGCGACGCGAACGGTCCGCCAGGCATGGAGGTTGTTGGGGTCGATGCGGACGCGGCCTTCGGGGCCGTCGTAGGTTTGGCCGCGCGCGGCTTCATACACTTTCGTCGGCGCGGCGGAGCCGGCTTTTTCCACGGCCAGCTTCCACAGGTTGACGGCACAATAGGAAGCCTCCGTCGAATCGCTGACATGGACGCGCGCCTTGTTGCGTTGGCGGAAACGTTTCAAGAACTGCTCGTTCGCCGGCGATTCGATGCTCTGGAAATAGGGGTTGGCGGAAAAGTCGCCAATGCTCTCCTTGATCGGGAGAGTGCTCATTTCCTCCTCGCCGATCCCGAGCCAACAGGTGGGGACGTCGGCGGCCCGCACGCCAGAGCGGCGCAACTCATGAAAGAAAGCAAAATTGCTGTTGGTGCCATCCAACATATTGAAGATCACGTCGGCTTTGGTTTGCTTGATCTTGGCGACAATCGGCGCGAACTCAACGCCGTCAAGGGCGACGTATTCCTCGCCGACCACGGTACCGCCGAGCTTTTGGACTTCGTCACGCAAAATCTGGTTCATCGCCCGCGAGAACACGGCATCGGAGCCGACGAGGAAGAAGCGTCGTTTGTCCCATTGACTGTAAGCCCACTTGGCAGAGGGCTGAAGTTGCTGATTCGGCGCGCCGCCGGCGTAAATGACATTGGGAGATTGCTCCAGCCCCTCGTAGACGCAAGAGTAGATCAGCAGGTTATGGTGCTTTTCGCAGACGGCGGCGACTTGTTTGCGGGCCGCGGAACTCCAGCAGCCAAAGATGACCGATACCTTGTCTTCGGTGATCAACTTCTCGGCCATACGGGCAAACTCATGTTCATCCGAGTTACCGTCGGCGACGAACAGCTCGATTTGTCGGCCTTTGACTCCGCCGGCGTCGTTGATCTCTTTGACGGCCAGGTCGATGGCCTCGACCATCGTCTGCTCGCTGGCAGCGTAGGTGCCGCGCAGCGAATGCAAGACGCCGACGCGAATAGGCTCGCCTTTGGCGGCTGCAACCGCGTCGTCTCCCTTATCGTCCGATCCCGAATTGGTGCCGCCTGTCATGCGGATATAGAGAGCGATCGCGCCGACCAGTGCCGCCAACCCGATGACAAGGGTGCCAATCCAAACCCCGGCGTTCAACCGTCGGCCCGGCAGAGCGGCCTTCTTTGTCGTCAGGCGCTGTTGACTCGGTGTCAGCAGGTCTCGCTCCAGCTCACGGAGCCGGTCGGCGACGGCCTCGGCATTGTGCGGGCGCTATTTGGATTGCGCTCGAGCATTTCCTTGAGCAGCTGCCTCACTGCGGGCGGGATATTCGCGCCGGCGAGATCAGGCGCGTCTTGATCGACCACAGCCTGAAGGAGGTTCATCGTATCGGGGTCTTGATGAGGCGTTTTCCCCGATAACATGCGAAACAAGAGACAACCAAGAGCGTAAATATCCGTTCGGCCGTCAAGCGTATCGCCGTAAATTTGCTCGGGGGCCATATATCCTGGGGTGCCGACGATGGCGCCGGCGACGGTCACAGCTGTGTCGGAGGAGATCGGCTTGGCCAGGCCGAAGTCGAGCAATTTGACGCGATCATTCGGCTGCTCCAGCCAGACGTTGGCCGGCTTGACATCGCGATGGATCAGGCCCTTACTGTGGGCGGCGGCCAGCCCCTCGGCGATCTGCCGCGCAATCCGCAGCGCCTCGTGAACTGTGAGCCAGCCTTCACGATCCAAGCGGTTATCCAGCGTTTCGCCTTCAAGGTATTCCATCACGAGATAGGGAGCGTCGTCTTGCTGGCTGACTTGATAAACGCCGACGATATAATCGTGCTTGAGCGCGGCCACGGCGCGGGCCTCGCGTAAGAAGCGTTTGCGTGAGGGTTCATCCGTTAGCTCGGGAAGGAGAATTTTTAGGGCTACCCGCCTGCCCAGGGTCATGTCTTCACCTTCAAAAACGATGCCCATTCCGCCGCGACCCAATTCGCGCACCAGCCGAAAACCGCCCAATTGGTCGCCCGCCGAGATCCGGTGCTTCGTTTCGCCAGCTTTGACTGGAACAGCGGTATCAATACGGTCCAGCCCCACCCGCGTCTCGGCGAGTCGTTGAACAATTTCACCGATCAATTCCGGGCAATCGCTACAAAGTTCCTCCAGAGTCGAAGGAGCCGTCCCAGCGCGCCGAGCCTCACGCCAGCGCAGCAGGAGCTCCGAAATGCGCGGATCGTCGGACATGCGAAACTCTCCTTGCGAACCGAGCCAATGAGCGATGTAACGCTATGATAACCTATGGCATTGGTGCGCGCGGGCCGCATTCCAGTTCCACCAATTTTATCGTTGAGGAGGTCTTCACGCATGTCGGAACCGTACAAAGGAGGAGCGACTCGGCTCATTGAGGGCGTGGCGAATTTTCAGCAACAAGCGTTTGCCGAGAAGGAATCGTTGTTTCGCGAGCTGGCCAAAGGACAGTCGCCCTCTGCTTTGTTCATCACTTGTTCCGATTCTCGCATCAATCCAAACCTCTTGACGCAAACCGACCCGGGCGAGCTGTTCATTCTTCGCAACGCCGGCAACATCGTGCCGGCTTACGGCGCCGCGCCGTCTGGCTCGGCGGCGACGGTGGAATATGCGCTTGCGCATCTCAAGATCCGTGATGTGGTCGTTTGTGGCCATTCCAATTGCGGAGCCGTTGGCGGACTGCTCTCGCCACGAGCCTTGGATCGATTGCCGGCGATGCGCGGCTGGCTGCGCCATGCAGCCGGCGTCGCCCAGGAAGTAGAACAACTCGGATCGCAATTGTCGCCTAATGACCGCTTTGAGCTGGCGGTCGAGCGGAACGTCCTCAAGCAGATCGAGAATCTCATGACGCATCCCGCCGTCCAGGACGCGCTCGCCGAAAAGCGAGTTCGGATCCATGCGTGGGTTTATCATTTCGAGACCGGGACAGTAACAGCGCACGATCCGGCGAGTCCGCGGTTCGTGTCGCTTGCCGACGCACCCCGCCCCAAGTGGACCCCGACCACCGAAATGCCGGCCGAAGGGCTCGGGAATGTGATTTGAGTTTTCTGGTATATAGCCCCCGGCTTGCCGGGGGTGTTCTTCTGAATTCCGGTTTGTGAAGGCGCTCGCCTGTCGGCTCGCGGCTAATCATTTGATTCCGGAGACCCACCCCAATGCCCGCCCCCGCTTACGCGAGTTTACTCGAAACCATCCGCTCCATCTGCCTCGCTTTACCCGAGAGCTGCGAGATCGAAGCCTGGGGACATCCGACGTTTCGCGCCGGCAAGAAGATGTTCGCTGCATTCGGCACCGGCGAAGACGATCTGGTCCTGGGCGTCAAAGTCGGGCACGACCGCCAAGACGAGCTACTGAAAGATGAGCGGTTTTTTCCGACGCCCTACGCCGCCCATCAGGGCTGGGTCTCGTTTCACATCACGGCCAAATCCGACTGGGACGAGGTCCGCGGCCTGATCCGCGAAGCCTACAAAACAAGTAGCGAATAAGCGAATGCTCAAGGCCCTCGAAGAATAGCCCTATTTTTCAATAACCACCGGCTTGCGGAGGCGTTCTTGAGGGGCTTACTAGAGCCGCGCACGAATTATGCGGGTAAAGTCGTGGCGCTATCTCGTCGCCGCTGGTATATTTCATTACTCACTCTTTCCCCATAAAATTCTGTGTTGTGGCAGACGAGAGTATTTCGGAGCGAGACCATATCCCACGTGGACCTTTCAAGCCGGGAAGTAAGTTGGGTTCGTTCCTGAATCAGCGATGCGCGCTTCGAATAGTCACCGGGGGCAAATCCCGCATTCACCAGCCCGGCGTTCAATGACGGCTCGATCATGCATGGGCGGACGTCGAGAATTCCGATGTACTATTAGTCGCGTCTGTCGCGGTGGCGGTGAAAAAGGTGTCTCCGGCTGGTGGAAGTGCGCCAGAGAACGTAAACGTGGCCGTGCCCGCAAGGTTGGTCTTTACTACTTGCGAGCCAAGGAAGACGCGGCCTGATGACCCGCCCGTGTCACTAGCGAAGAAGTCGATGGTAAAGCTACTGCTCGCCGCTCCGGAAAGCGTGCCAGACACCTGCACTCCAGCGCCGGACGTGATGATCGATGTCAACACAGGACTCGCTGAACTCGAGTTGGCCGACGGTCCGAGGTCGATGCCGAGCAAGACGCTGTTGTAGATCGAATTCTCGAGGATGGCATTCTGATTGCCGGAACTGACATAAATGCCGTTGATGCTGTTGAAGGCGATGGTGTTCGACAGCCCCGCCCCCGCGCTGGTGGTGCCGGCGGAAGAGCGGCCGATGGTGTTGCCGGAGCTGTTGGTGAGGTAGACGCCGTTGCCGCCATTAGGCAAAGGCAGCAGCCCCGTGGAGTCAGTGCCGATAAGGCTGCCAACCACCGTGTTGCCCGACGCCGATCGCATTTCGACGCCGTTGCCGAGATTACCGCTGATAAGTGTCGGTAGAGTCGGATCCGTCGAGCCGATTGTGACCCCTTGGGCCCCGGCATCCACAGACACCCCTGCCAGCCCATTCCCTAGCGCCAGGACGCCGGTTACGTCTGTCCCGATAAAGCTATAATTCACTGTGATGTTACGCACGTAGCCACCTATAAGGACGCCGTCCTCACCATTCGCGGATATGACATTGTGAGGCGTAACGCTGAAGGTCGGTTGTGGGCCTCCGATTACTATGTTGGATGCGTTGCCGTCGACCTCGATGCCACTATGTAGGTTGCCCATGGCGATCGAGCCGCTGGTGTTCGTGCCGACAAAGTTCTGAACGACTTGGACGCCCGTGGCCGAGCCGCCGATTTCAATGCCGTCGGTTCCATTGCGGCTGATAATGTTGGTCCGGAGGAAGTTGTTGCCCCCCGTCGAAGTGATCAGGATGCCATCGCGGGCGTTGCCCAAATTCATTTGCGTTGTGAATGCCGCGATGCCATCGAAGGTGTTGAACGACGTGAAACCGCTGGCCGAATCTTGTACGACGATGCCATTCTGTCCGTTGGCCGCATCGACGTTACCAAGCGGGATTACGCCTCCCATCACAGTGGTATTCGACGTGCCTTCGACGAGAACGCCATTGAGGTGGTTGCCCACGGGAGTCGTGTTATCGGCGCCGAGCCCGAAGAAGTTGGCCTGAATGGTGGTCATATTGGAGTTGTTGACCGTGAGGCCGTTGCCCCCGTTTCCGGCCACTACGTTGTAGAAAATAAACGGATCCGTTGACTGCGTGCAACCTAGCAGCGAATTAAAGTTGGCGTTAACGATGGATACACCGTCGAGAGCGTTGCCCAGGGGGCCGTCGCCGGACGCCGCCGTGCCGATAAAGTTTCCACTCAAAGTGTTGTAGGCGGCGTTACTGTTAATGAGTACGCCATCGGCGTCGTTGCCGGAAATCAGGTTGCCTTGCGGCGGCCGAATGAAGACACTGTTCGTCGGATCGTTGCCGCCGGTCGCCACTCCGCCGATGAGATTGCCACCAGCGCCCGCCGTTACGAACACGCCGTTTTGGGCGTTTCCAAGGCTTGCCGTTCCAGTGATGTCGGTGCCGATGAAGTTCATGGCAACGACATTGTTGTGCGACCCGTAGAGATTGATGCCGTTGCCGCCGTTGGCGCTGATGGTGTTCGACAACTGGAAACCGAGGTTCACGGTTGCCTGGTAGGAAAATCCGCTCTGCTGACCGATCACGATTCCAACTACCACAGTGCCATACACCGAGTTGGAGCTCGTGACGTTGGTCGAGGAGCTGACGCCGGTATAGTTAAGGTTGGCCCAGGTCGCGGTCCCAAACGAACCGTCGCTATTGCGCTGGACAGACACCCACGAGCCCTGCACGGGATTGCTCGAACCGCTTTGAGCCGAGTCGGCACTCAGGGTGTAGATACCCTTCTGGACGCTGCTGATCCCCTCGAAATGGGTGACGTAATTGGTGGCGCCTGGATAGTTGAAAGAAGCCCAATTGGAGAAGAGGCCCGTAGCGGAGTCGTAGTCGGCCAGAAAAGCAGTACCAAGGGGTTTACTCTGATCGACGAAGTTGTTGACCGCGGACTTGCTGTAGCCACCGCAGATCGTGTAACTGGTGCCGCCGTTGTACCAGATCCCGTAGACAGAGTTGCTCAAGGATCCCGGGAACGAAACGTCAGTTACGAACGTGCTCGTGGCAACGTTATAAATGAAAGCGTGGCCTGGGCCCAAGGGCAGATTGAAAGTGCCGTGGGCAACCGGGCTATCATAGTTGCCGACGGCGAAGCCACCCATGGTACTATGGACGTAGTTGTACACAGCGCCTGGATAGTCGATGGTGGTGTAATTGGCAGCGGTGGAGAGATCGCTGGTTGCGCCATGGAAGATAAAACCATTGACGGTGACCGCGGTGGGCGTCGTGGATTGGAAGGTTCCAACCAATTGGATCTGTCCCGAGCCCAGATTATTAGGGCCGTAAACACTCGTATTCTTGGCGAGGGGATCGTTGACCAAATAAGTGGTGCCGACCCCCGCACTGGTACCGTCGAACAACAGGCCATTGGTGCCGGAAGTTCCGCTGATGAGGTACTGGCCACTTGTGTCGGAATTGCGAATCCCCTGCCATCCGGTGACCGCTGGCGTGACGGAATTGGCGTTGTTGTAGGTGACGGACGTCACCGGATTGGTTTGCCCGACGGTGTCGTAGCTGGCATTGCGGACGTTGACGCCGTCGGCGCCGTTGCCAAGTGCAGTCATGCCGGAGGCAGTGAGACCGATTGTATTGCCGTTCACTGAAGTCCCCATGGCGTTGCCATTGAGGAAGACACCGTCGATATGATTGCCGGAAATCACATTGCCTAGGAAGCCACCGACGACGTTCCCGGAGCCGGCCGTTACTTGAACGCCATTGGCGTCATTGCCCCGATTCAAGGTTCCGGTCACGTCCGTGCCGATATAGTTTCCCTCAATCTGGTTGTAAGAGGAACCACCGACACCAATGCCGTTGTTGCCGTTGCCAGAAATGATATTGCGGCTTTGCGCCGTCGTGCCGCCGATGAGGTTCCCCGAGGTGGCGTTCAGATCCAGGCCATCCGCACTATTGCCGGCGACAGTCGTGCCGTCGAGGCCCACGCCGATATAGTTGCCGATGACAACCATCGATCCGCCGCCGCTGATGGTGAGCCCGGCACCGGCGGCGCTCTCGAGATCTAGTGAACGAAGGAGCGAACCTGCCGCCGCGGCGTTGAAGGTGAGGCCGCCAAAGTGGTTGAAATCGATCGCGACCAAAGGGTTTGCCGTGAAGCCCGGAGCAGTGCTCCCATCCATGGAATCCTGGCCGGTAATCGTCGGCAGAGTACCGGTAGTCAGGCGAATCGTACCAGTGACGCTGAAATTGATCGTGTCGCTTCCGCCTTGGGCATTCGCACTCAGGATGGCCTGCCGCAGCGAGCCGGCGCCGCTATCTTGAAGATTCACGACGGTAAACGTGCTGAGAAGAGATCGATCTTCCAAGCATTCGAGGCGAAGCGGCCGGTGGATTTGTTTTGCTTGTGATTTGGCTGTTTTGAAACGCTGAGGGAAAAATGAAAGCTGCACTGATCTCCAGTGATAACAAATATATCATCAAATGAGATACATCAGGCCCAGGTTTCGCACACCTTGCAACAATGCCGCCGTGTCGCCCAGTTTGCCGAACAGTATTGTACGGCGCGTAATCGTACAAAACAAGTCGCATTAGTAGGAAAATAGGCGCGCGTGGAGGTTTGAGTGGCTTTGCTGTACCTATTTTGGGCTTTAGGACGGCCGCACATGTATGTGTCGACGACCTCCTCACCTGGAGTCAACAGGCTAATTGAAGCCGATTTACCTGCCGATGCCGTAGCATCCATTCACAAATCTGCCTGAATCAATTTCACCGGTGTGCCATCCTGAGCCAGAATCACTTCGGCCGCGAGGTAGCCGCTGCGCACCGCACCTTCCATCGTCGCTGGCCAATTCGTCGCCGTCCAATCGCCCGCGAGCATCAGGTTGGCGATTGGCGAAACTTGCGTCGGCCGCCAACGATCAACACCGGGCACGGCACTAAATGTCGCCGCATGTTCGGTGACGACGCGCGACCGAAGCAGTTGGGCCGAACGGGCAACCGGAAATAGCTGTCCCAACTCCGTTACGACGCGGCGACACACTTCCTCTTGGCCCAGCCCGCGAAACGCTCGCGCCGCGCTGACGACAACTTGGACATAGAATTCGCCCGGTGCAACTGCGCCGCGATTGAAAACCCATTGCGCCACGCCATCGATTAAGACCGCGTGCGGCAATTTCATTAACGATCGGTCATACCACAAATGCACGCTCGTAATCGGCGACGTTTCGAGATTGCGGAGCTGACGAAAGACTTCAAATTTCTCGACAGTTGTTTCAGGCAAAAGATTGAGTAGACGTCCGAATGGCACGGCGGACACGTAGTAGTCGGCCCGCAAAATCGAACCATCGCGTAACTCGACCCCACCCATTTTTCCATCTTCAATCAGAAACTGCTTCGCCCCTTGGCCGAAGCTCAACTCGATTTGATGTTGCGTGAACCATAGGTGCAATTCCTCGCCGTAGAGCCGTCCCAGTGGCACGGTTGGCAGTTGCACTTCAAAGCCACGGCGATGCCTTAGAAACCCGTCGACAAAAACTTTTCGCGCGTAACGTAAGCCGATGCGATCGGGTGTTTCGTTGAGGGCACTGATAAGCACCAGACCCCAAAAGCGATCAACCGTCCGCTGCGTTTGCGCGTGGCGGCGCAGCCATTCCGCGAACGGCGGGTCCGCATCGACCGGCTCCGCACGCAGGCGAATCAGGCCCCACGCAATTCGCATCTTTTCGGCCAAAGACAAGTAGTGCCCGCTGAGAAAACTACGAGCCAGGTGAAGTGGTGCTGGAACTGGATCGGCCGCGAATCGACTAACACGGCGATCCGGCGTCATGAAATACAAGGTCGGCTGGGCCTGAAGAAACCGATCGATCCCGAGCGTCCGCGCGAAATGAGCAAAGTTGGTGCAGCAACCCATGCTGACATGTTGACACGTATCGACAAGTTGGCCCGTTGACGTATCCGTAAAGGAGGAGGCTCGGCCGCCAGCACGGCGACGCGCTTCGAGGATTCGGACCCGATAACCGCGCTGTGCAAGCTGCAGCGCCGCCGCCAACCCGGCCAGCCCCGCGCCAATAACGAGAACCTCGCGCGGCATCCGTGTGTCATCTCCCGCAAGAAGCCAGACGCGAAATGTCCTATTCGTCGCACCCGCCGGCAACGCGCGCCTGAAGAACCGTTGACGACCCGCGCGTCGCCCCGTAGCATTGGTTGAAGTACGGACAGATAGCTCAGTTGGTAGAGCGAAGGACTGAAAATCCTTAGGTCGCCGGTTCAAGCCCGGCTCTGTCCAATCAGACAGGATAAGGACTTACGTCGAGGACAGGAAGTTCAAAAAGTCGCCCGGTACAGAATTCTGGTACTGAATGAGCTCCCCCGCCCGGCTGCAACCAGGCGGGGGCAGGCAACCCGAAGGCCGCCAACGTGCATCAACGTGGCTCCAGAGGGTTCTCATCATGTCAAGAATGCCGACTCCGTGGTTCCGTGAGGATCGCGGTGAGTGGTGCGTCAACGTAAACGGCCAGCGCCGCAAGCTTGTTCAGCACCCCTAAGGCTAACCCGCCACCCCGCAAGACAAAGGGGCAGTGGAATGCCCCTCAACCGATCATGCAAATCTTCCACGCCCTCATGATTGAAAAGCCCGAAAGCGAACCCGTTCAGGTTGACGGACTGACCGTCGCCGAGGTGTTCGACAAATTCCTAGCGTGGTGCCGTCAACATCGCGAACCGGTTACCTTCAAAGCGTATCAAGCGTACATCCAAGGGCTGATCGACCACCTGAAGGACGCCGCTTTATTGGCGGCCTTGAACCTACGCCCATTCCACATCTCCGAATGGGTTGACTCGCACAAACGCTGGAACCGACCCGACGCCGCAACGCCATCATCCATGTGCAGCGTCCCTATAACTGGGCATTTAAGCTCGGCTATATCGATGTAAATCGGATCCACCACATAGAGAAACGCCAAGCCCTGCGACGCGACAACCACGTCACGCGACAGGATTTCTCCGATATCATCGCTCAGGTAAAGGAGAAGGACCCGTTTCACGATCTCCTCACCTTCGCGTGGGAGAGCGGATGCCGGCCCCAGGAAGCCAGGCATATCGAGCCACGGCACGTTAATCTTGAGAACCGAAAAATCGAGATCCCGCTCGCTGAGGCCAAGGGGGGAAAACGCTGGCGCGTGATTCGCCTGACGGACAAGGCGTTGAGCATCGTGCGTCGGCTACTATGCTTATTATTACTTCCTGGGCAGCCTCGGACGCAAGGTGCAATTCGTCAGCACCCGGTTGCTACGGCTCCTTGTCGACCGTATTGCTCCGGGCGACCGCTGGCTGTTCGCCATCGACGACACGCCGACCAAGCGCTACCGCCCGAAGGTCGAGGGGGCGGGGATCCACCACAACCCCACGCCAGGACCGGCGGACCAGGAGTTTCTCTACGGCCATGTGTGGGTAACAGTGGCTTGGGTGATGCGACATCCGCGCTGGGGTGTCCTTGGCCTGCCGTTGCGGGCGTTACTTTATGTGCGTCAGAAGCAGATCAACCTGTTGACCCTTCTGTATGGAGTGACGTTCCACACCAAGTTGGACATGGCTGCCTCTTTGGCGGAGTGGCTCTCTTTTTTGGCTGAAATTCACGGCCCGCGTCCTGTGGATTGTCGTCAGGCTGGATGGCATTCTTTTGCACCAAGCCGACAGCAACGGTAGCCGAGATCTTGGAGGCTGTTGCCGATCGAGCGGCTATCGAGGAGAACTTTCACGACATCAGGGAGGTGCATGGTACAGGCCAGCAACAGTTGCGAAACTACTGGGCGAACATTGCGGCATACTATCTGACCCTGTCGCTGTACACACTGGTGGAACTGTGGGCCTGGCACCGCGATCAAGCGAGCTTGAGCGACCGTAGCGCCAGTCCCTGGGACAATCCCGAGCGACGCCCGTCCCAGCCCGATCGTTGTAAAGCCTTGCGTAGCCAATGCATCCGCTCGGCATTTAATGCCGTTGGCGGTTTGCCGTCCGTACCGCGAAAATTATGCGGAGTCATCGAGCATCTGCTCGGTGCGGATATGGCGGCTAAACTTTATTCGGAAAGTGCAAACTAGGAAGAAGGCCACCGTTTCCTCTTTCGGTTTCGGCTCGGCCCCGCGCAGGATGGCGGGCACGGAAGACGTAGCGGCCGGGAGGAACTTCCGGCGATTCAGAGTACCAGACATACTTCATTCCTCGATTGCAGTCTCAGCTTGCTACTTTTTGGTAGCTTTCTCAGGGGGCGCGGTGGGGTCTTCCGTTGTACCGCCGTGCCAGAGTGGATCAATGTTTCGCTTGTTCCAGGTGTCCCATGCGGTGCTGAGTTCGGCAACAATCTCTGGCTGAGCTTTCGCGAGGTCTTTCTGCTCGCCAGTGTCCTTGCTGAGGTCGTAGAGCTGCCAGCCGCTGTCCTTCTTGGTTTGAAAATCACGCCAATCCACGAGTTTCCACTTCCCCTGGCGGATCGCCTTCTGTGGGCCGAAACGCCAGTAGAGGGCTTGACGGGTCGGTTTCGTGTCATCGCCGGTGAGATGCTCGAAAAGATTCACGCCATCAATTTCCGTGTTTATTTTTGCGCCCGCAAGGCCGCAAGCCGTGGGGACGATGTCGAGCGTCGTCACAGGCTGGTCGTAAGTCTTGGCCGCCGGCAGCTTGCCAGGCCACGAAACGAAAAATGGGACACGGATACCGCCTTCCAGCGTTTGGCCTTTGTCGCCTCGCAGTGGGGAGTTTACGCCGGTGTTGTATGCGAGGAAGGGCTTACGGCCCGAGCCGCCATTGTCGCTAAAAAAGAAGATTAGCGTGTCCTTTTCCTTACCTGTTTTACCAAGGTATGACGTGACACGTCCTAGCGCGTCGTCCAGACCGATCAATAGAGAGAGATAGCCACGTCGATCCGGATCGGTGATGGCTTTGGGGACGCGCTTGCTGTATTTCTCCACCACCTCGAGCGGCGTATGGACTGCATTGTAAGCGAGGTAGAGAAACCACGGCTTGTCTGTATGGCGATCCATGAAGGCGAGAGATTCATCTGTGAAAAGATCAGTGGTGTAGCCATCGAGTTTTTCCAACTCGCGGTTGCGATAGATCATGTTTTTCGAGTAGGCAGAGCCAAACTCCGCTTCCGCATCTTTGCGGAGGAGGTAATTGTGCCCGCCGACGAGAAAGCCATAGTAATCGTCGAAGCCGCGTGATAGCGGGTGATGCGCGCGATCGAAACCTTGATGCCATTTGCCGACCAAACCAGTGGCATATCCCGCCCCACGGAGATAGTCAGCGATGGTGCGCTGGTCGAGCGGCAGCCCCAGCTTCTTTTCGTCGCCGACGTGAGGATTGAATTCATGGCCGAAGCGCGTCTGGTATCGTCCGGTGAGGAAACCCGCGCGAGAAGGGCTGCAATACGGCGCCGAGACATAACCACTGGTGCAACGTACGCCGCTGGCTGCGAGAGCGTCAATATTGGGCGTCGGCACGTCCTTGCCGCCATGAACACCGATGTCGGCATAGCCGAGATCGTCCGCAACGATTACGAGGATATTAGGTTTTGCGGGCCTTGCAGGCTCAATTGCGTGTATACCCGTGAGCGGCGCCACCAACAGGGTGGTAAGCGTGAGCAGGCTCGGTTTCACTGTGTGACTCCAGTCTAGCGTGATTAGCTTTGTTATGGTGATAGATCCAATTAGGGCCTGTTTGACCCTTTGGTGATTTCACACAGCGAAGGCCGACGGTTGCATCCACTCAGTCTGCACGACGCTCATTTCCGATCCTTCAAACGTTCCAGAATCGCCTTACCAAGTGCCTTGCCTATGCTGTCGAACCAAATGGCTCTGCCGATGTAGTGTTAGGGATGATCCTTTTCGATCTTCCCGCTGGCCTCCGCTTAGGCATACACTGGCGCTCGCTCTGCCCTACTTGCCTTGGCCTCGGACGGCAACGCGGACCAAACGGAAGCCTATATTATCCCAGGCCTCGTTTAGTAAATTTGAACCGCGCTCCGCCGCGAGACAATTCCCGGCACCGCCCAGCCAGCTACCGCCCCGGATTACCCGCCGATCCGATCCGTCCGCTGAGGAGGTCCATTGCGAAACGTTGCCTTGCATGTCGTACAGTGCTAGCTTCTTCGGCGCGTAGGAGCCCACCTTGGTCGTGCGCCCCAGGTTTACACCTTTCGCGCCCTTCCCAAAAGGATAGGTTCCGTTAAAGTTCGCTAGCTTCGAGGACAAGTCATTGGTCGGTTTGGCGAAGTAGAAGTGGTACGAACATTCCTGCTCTGAAGTGGCTCCTCCACGACAAGCATATTCCCACTCGGCCTCGGTCGGCAGGCGATACAACCAGCCCTTACCCTTCTCTTGCTCGTTCAGTTTCTTGATGAACTCCTGCACGTCGTTCCAGCTTACGTATTCGACAGGGAATTGCTTTAAATCCTCGTCCTTGATGTCCTTCACCCTTTCCTTATGAAATAACGAGCCGTTGTGGCTGAACCGACTCGGGTTTTTGCCCATCACTTTCTCCCATTGCTCCTGCGTAACCGTGTAGATGGCGATCTCGAAGTCCTCCTTGATATCCGTCTTCTTGGCCGAACCTTTCTCGCCTTTCCAGCCCATGTAGAACGTCTCCTTCGGCAGCGGCACGAACTTCATGCCTAGGGGGGCATCCTTCGGCACGAGAACAGCCGTCGATTCCGCACTCGGCTTCGACTTCAAGCCCAGTGTGTTCACGGCAATTACGCGGTAGGTGTATTTCTTGCCTTCCTCCGCCTTCGTGTCGGTGAACTGCATGGCAAGGAGCGGTTGCGGGGGCGTGTCGCTGTATTGCAGGTTTTGAAAGATCGGGCGGCCGAACGGGTTCTTGCCCTTTTCAGGGACGTTGGCCAACAACCGGCCATCGCGCTCGATGATGAAACTCGCCAGACCGCTTTCGAGGTCGGCGTCGGCTTCCCACGTCAGTGTGTTGCCCTGCAAGCGCACGTTTGTCGGCACTGGCGGCGGCGTGGTGTCCGTTATCTTGGTGTCTTTGACATACTCCATCCAGGCCTTCGCGAGCGCTTCGTTCGGCAGCCAGGCGGCCTTCTTCGCTTCGTCCTTGTACTTCTCAACTGGCATAGCTTCGCCGCCAAGGATCGGCGCGAGCCAGGCCTTGTCTGTCGGCATGGGTAGCATTGGATCGCCGGCTTTCGTTGGCAGGCGAGCGTTCAGGCAGGCGTCGAGCCAGGGAATGGCGAGGTAGCGTTGGTTGCCACACTCATGGCTCGTCAATGGATCGACCGCCACACCGATGAGGCCACCCTTGCTGCGTACTTCGTTGAAGAAAGCCTCGTTGGCGGGCCAGACTCCGGCGAAGGAGCCGTCCTTGGTGGTGACACCTTCCTTCGTTCCAAGATTGCACATCATTGGCACTTTGAGCGCGGCATCCGGGAGGGTGTGTGCCTTGATCCCGGCACGTTTCGGGTCCGCCTTCAAGAGCGGCACGCCCGACCGCAGCCAGGCCGCGGCGACACGATCCGGATGCAGCAGCACCATGCCGCCTGCCCAGTGACCGCCGCCGCTGTGTCCCCACAAAGCCCATGGCACCTCAGCCAGCTCGAGATGTCCCGATTTCTTGCCGAGATCGACTAGGCACTTGTGAAACGCGGCATCGGAGCCGTTGCGCGGATCGCACCACAGCTGGCAGTCAGCCTTCTCCGGCTGCTCGTACGACGGTGACAGGAGCGCACAGTCGTGCTTCTTCGCCAACGCCTGCCAGTGCAGGTCATATGCGCCGGTCAGGCCCGACTTGCACGAACCCTCGCCGCAACCGTGTTGATGGACAATGACACCCCGCAACGACTTCACATCTTTCGGAATCCAGATCGTGTAATTGACGGAAAAGGTCAGTTCGCCTCGCTTTGTGGAAGCGTCGTAGCGCACCCGGTAGTACGGCGGTTCTGCCAGCGGAAAGACATCATACGGTGCATTCTGCGCCTGAAGATCGACCGCGTCGAAGGCGTACAACAGGCACAAAAGCAAAAGGCATTTCGCGGCGGATCGGAGCATGGATCGAGTTCCCCTCAAAACTACCTTGTCGCATGAATTCGAGGCAGAGCAGATAGTGATTCGACGTCGGCATATTTGTTGCGGTCCACTACGAGGGCTCCAAAGGCGTTTTGCTCCGACAAATGAGGCACAACGCAAAAAGGGCGCGACTCGACGACATGGTCAGGCTCCTTTGACGGACATGCAAATAGGAGACCGTGAACATGAAACGCGATTGTTACCCCACATACGACCTGACGCAAACAAATAGCATGGCCGGGACGACGGAAGTCCTTGGCTTCGTCCTTTAAGGCTTGTCGCCAAACTGTTTTTCGTACAGTTCCTTGAACGGGTTGACCTTCGGCCCAACCGCGTCTTCGTTCACCATGCCCGGCAGCACGGTTTCCCACCATTTGTCGTAAGCGGCGTCCAGTTCCCTCACCACGTCAGGGTGCTTGTCGGCCACGTCGGTCTTCTCGCCAGGGTCGGCCTTCACGTCGAACAGTTGCCACTTCTTCGCGCGGCCCTTTGAGACGCAGACCAAGTGCCAGCGCGGGCTGCGTACGCTGCACAGGGCGTACTTGTAATCTTCCAGACTAGCCCCTTTCGGCCAGCGGCCGACATGCGTGAAGAGGATGCGGTCGGACCAATCCGCTTTCGGGTCGCGCAATAGAGGAAGCAGGCTTCGGCCCTCGACCTGCGTCTTCACTTCGTCGGTCAGCTTGCCGCCGGCGATCTCGGCGACCGTCGGCAAGAAGTCGATATGGGCCGCCAGGCGATCCACGTCGCCGGGCTTTAGCGATCCTGGCCAGCGCCAAAAGGAAGAGGCGCGCGTGCCGCCCAGCCATGGAGTGACCTTCTCGCCGCGCATGCCAGCGTTGAAAACACTGACCCCGGCCGTGCCGCCGTTGTCATTCATGAAAATGACGAGCGTTTCGCGCTCAATGCCCCAATCGTTGAGTTTAGCGAGCAACCGGCCAACGTTGTCGTCGATGTTAGCGATCATGCCGAAAAACTTCGCCACTTTGGGATCCTTCACCTTGTCGGCATAGCGTTTCTCGTCTTCGGGCCGCACATAAAGCGGCGCATGCGGGGCGTTGGTGGCGAGGTAGCAGAAGAACGGTTTGTTTCCTTTGACCGCCTCCATCCACTTCGTTGCCTGAGCGAAGAACACGTCGGTGCAGTAGCCCTTGGTCTTCTCGAATTTACCGTTGTGCAGGATGGTCGGATCGAAATAGCTGTTGGCAGGGACGTCGCCGCAGCTGCCGGCGTAGCTTTGGCCGATGCCGCCGCAACCGTGAATGAACATCTCGTCGAAGCCACGCTTGTCGGGCCAATGGTCAGGCTCGTCGCCGAGATGCCACTTGCCGAAAATACCGGTCGTGTACCCGGCAGACTTTAGCACCTGGGCCACGGTCGTCGCCTTCAGTGTCAGCCGCTCGCGCTCCAGGATAGTGTGCGTGACGCCGTTCTTGAATTCGTGTCGACCCGTCATAAGGGCCGAACGCGTCGGCGAACAGGTCGGGCTGACGTGGAAGTCGGTGAAACGCACACCCTCATCGTGTAGTCGGTCGAGATTGGGCGTCTTGAGGATCGGGTTGCCATGACACGAAAGGTCGCCGTAGCCCTGGTCATCTGTGAGAACAAAGATGATATTGGGGCGGCGCGATTCCACGAGGTCTGAAAGCTCGGCATAGGCCGGGCCATGGAACGCTGCGGCCAGTACAAGTCCGAGTAAGCTCCAACCGTTTGATTTCATGGATTCTACTCCCTTGACGGATTAGTTCTCACTAGCAGGCTAAAGGAAATCATAGCCCTTTCTCGTGAATCGTCGCTCTCGTGCGGCCCATCGTTGCGGGCCGGAACGCGCCCGGATTGCCGACACAGGGCCCCACTCTTTGTCTGCAGCTTCTCAATCCCGGCGGTGACGTTTGGCCCACTTCCTTTTCACCAGTCCATTCATCTCCCAGACCACCGTTAAAGATTTGGCACGAAGAGGCGCAGTGCCCATGCCACTGCACACGGGAATCATGCAGTAAGGCAAAGCGCGGCTAATCTAGTGGCATTCCCGCCGCCCCGAGACGTTCCCACCCATGACACAATTCATTCGCATATTCGTCCTTCTTCTCGCCGCCGTGTCGACTGCCTTCGCCCAACCGGCGTCGCTCGACCTCAAAGGGAAAACCCTCGCCGGGACGTTCAACGAACTCCGCCCCGACCTGCCGGCCGCAGGCAGCGGCAAGCGCATCGACGCCCAGCAGAAGTGGCAAGAACTCTGCTTTCAAGTGGGCGCTTCCCGGTCATGAGAAGCTCCGAGCCGAGGCCGCTACCTTGATGGCCGACAAGCTCGACCCGAAGACGCCGAATTGCGCACGACTTTGGCTCTTGACGCAACTAGAACGCATCGGCCGCGAGAAATCCGTGGATGCTGTCACGACATTGCTGTCCGACAAGGACGACGTGGTGCGCGGGCGGCCGTACTCGCCACGGGCGATTGTCCCGCCCGCCACGTTGAAAACGTGCCGCCACAACTTTACCGGATAGCCTTTAAGAACTCATTTGTCTTACTACAAATATCTTCATCGATAATCATTCGGTCAAGACGACACTAATGACTGAGATTGAACGCAAGCTGGAGTCTGGGGGGACGTGTTTGTGAAAGTATTTTGTGTTGCGATCCTCACGGCACTGCTCGCGTTAAATCTCGCCTCTTGTTGCGCTGCCGCGCCGATAGTGATTGGCCTACACAATAAGCATCCGCTTTCCGAAGCAGAGGTAGGCGAACTATTGATTGGCGAGCTACGCTGTCTCGCATGTCATAGCCGCAAGGGTGCCGTTCAACGGCTTGAGAGGTCGGCTCCCGATTTAACCGACGTCGGCTCGCGTGTTACATCGCAGTTTTTACAGCGATTTATTGCTTCGCCATCGTCTTCCCACCTTGGGACGACCATGCCCGACTTGCTGAGCGCGGAAACACAGACTCAACGGAATAACATTGCATCGGCGCTTACCCATTTTCTTATAGCCCAAACTCCACGGCAAATTCAGAGCGAAGCGATTAGAGAAAAAGAGGCGACCGCCGGCAAGAGACTCTTTCATTCGGTTGGCTGTGTCGCCTGTCACTCTCCGCGTGATGAAAGCGGCAAGGTAGAGACCCACGAAGGTGTGGTCGAGTTGGGACACGTATCTGCCAAATACAGCGTCTCCTCGTTGGGAGAGTTTCTTTTTCAACCCATGAAAGCGAGGCCGGCAGGCCGCATGCCGGACATGAAATTGACCCCGATCGAAGCGAAGGCCATTGCCAGCTATCTGATCGGCAAAGGGGAGACGTCGGCCAAGCCGCTTCAGCCTCAAGAAAAGCTTGTGTCGCAAGGCAAGAAGTATTTTCAACAATATAGCTGTGCCACCTGATAGCTGTGCCACCTGTCACAAAGTCGGAGACATTACCGCTGCGCCGATGGCAAGTGACTTGGGTTCGTCGGATATGACCCGCGGGTGTTTGTCGACGATTGATGGAAAGAGTCCGCGATTCCATTTGAGTGACGACCAGAGAAAAGCAATTCGGGCAGCGCTCGCGAGACCCGCGGATCCGATGTCTGACAAAGCTCTCCTTGCGACGACGCTAACGGCATTCAATTGCATCGCATGTCACATTCGCGACGACTTCGGTGGTGTACTCACGGAACGCAATCCTCACTTTCAAATGAGCGCAAAGAATCTCGGGGATGACGGAAGGATGCCACCGCCTCTGACACTGGTCGGCGCCAAGCTGCAAACAGTCTGGATGAAAAAAGTGCTTTTTGACGGCGAAAGCGTCAGACCTTACATGTTCACTCGCATGCCGCAATATGGCGAGCCGAACCTCCGTCACTTGCCAGACCTCTTGGCTCGGATGGATAAGGTCGAAAGTCACGAATTCTCATTACCAAATAGCGAGAGCGAGCGTGAAAAGGAACGCGCGCGAGCCAATGTGCTTCGCGACGCCGGGCGAGAACTCCTGGGAAATCGAAGCCTGGGTTGCATTGCCTGTCATACTCTCAATGGAAAAACACCCAATCGAAATGGTACGGACAATGGTATGGAGTTGATGACTTCCTTCCAGAGACTGAAGCCAAGTTGGTTTTATCATTTCTTGCGGGACCCGAACGCGTACAGACCGCGAATTGTGATGCCGACTGCCTGGCCTGGTGGTAAAGCGGTCCACAAGACTATCCTCAATGGCGACACCGATCAGCAAATCGAGGCCATCTGGTACTTCCTATCGCTCGGGACCTCTGCGCCGGATCCACCGGGGCTCGCCGGCAACGATACGATGCTCTATGTAACGGATGCTACCCGCACGTATCGTGGCCGCAGCAGTGTGGCCGGGTATCGCGGTATCGCGGTCGGATTCCCCGAAAAACTCAACTACGCCTTTAACGCCGAGACAGGAACGCTGACCGCAATCTGGCGCGGCGACTTCGTTCGAGTGGATCGCAGTGGACAAGGTTCGGGGGCGTTTCAACCAGCCAGTAAGATCATTGCCTTTGCCCAAGATGTCTCGTTTTATGCCCTCCCGGATGAAAACGCTTCGTGGCCGCTGCGCCCGGTGATGACCAAAGAATCACCCGTTAATCCTGACCCGCTTTATCCAAAGAATCGCGGCTATCAGTTCAAGGGCTACTACATGGACGAGGCGTCGATTCCCACGTTCATGTACCGCAGTGGGGAGCTTGAAATTGAAGACCGCTCGATACCCGGAACGGCGAGCGAAAAGGGGCGACTCGTGCGTACGCTGACCATCGAGTCCCCTAGAGAGCAAACCATCTGGTTTCGTGCCCTCGTCGGAAAGATCGTAGCGGAGTCCAACGAGCAGTTCAAAAGCGCGGAACTGCGATTGAGCGTTCCTCCAGGCGTTACCGTGCTTCGAGCAAGCCCTTCTGACAAGAGTTCCTCCGAACTTTTGCTGAAACTGACGATCTCCCAAGGAAAATCCAAGCTAAACTTCACTTATGAATTACTTAAATAGATGTTTCGTCCTGTTTGGCGTGTTGTTGCTGGCCGCGTCTTTCAGCGTACCGACCTCCAGATCAGAAGAAGTCGGCGGCCGTTGGGGCACGGAGGAGCGCGAGCGCGAATATTATCCGATCGTCAACATTCCGATCCCACAGGATTTGGTAATCGAGGCGGGCTTTTTGCACCCTGCCTGATAGTCGAGTCGCAGTTGGCACCCGCCACGGTGAAATCTACATTCTGGACGGCATCGATAAGAAGAAGCCGAACCCTTCGTATCACATGTATGCCACTGGTCTCGATGAAATTTTCGGCTTGGCTTACAAGGACGGCGCATTTTACATCACTCAGAGTTGCGAATTGACCCGTGTTACGGACACGAAACACGATGGCAAAGCCAATCGTTTTGAGACAATTTCGGATGCCTGGGGATATGCCAACTACCACGAATACGCGTTCGGTTCTAAATTCGACGAAAAGGGAAACTTGTATGTAGCGCTGGGGTTGTCGTATTCCTATGAGTCCCATGCGCTATTTCGCGGCTTCGCGATGCAGGTCACTCCGGAAGGCAAGACTCTCGCCCTGGCAAGCGGCCTGCGTAGTCCAGCCGGCATTGGTCCAAACGAACACGGCGCGCTCTTCTATATCGAAAGTCAAGGGCCCTGGAATTGCTCCAATAGCCTAAAGGCTATTACGCCAGGTAGCTTCCACGGGCACCCGGCCAGCTTTCATTGGTACAAGTATGCACCCGAGCTAGGCGCGGTACCAACAATGCCCAAGTCCGGCTCTCGAATCGTAACGGAAAAGGAAAGGGTAAAGCAACTCACGCCCTATGCTGTCATTTTTCCTTACATCCGCATGGGGCGATCGATAACCGGTTTTGTTGTCGACCGTACCAAGGGCAAATTTGGCCCATTCGAAGATCAGATTTTCCTGGGCGACTACACGCTCTCAATCATCATGCGTGCCACCACGGAACAAGTGAATGGCGTATGGCAAGGCGCGTGCTATCCATTTCGAGAGGGGTTATCGACCGCCATTCTCAACGTGACGTTCACGCCTGAAGGCAATCTTCTGAGCGGCGGCACCAATCGTGGCTGGCCAGTGCGCGGCGTCAAGCCGTTCGCATTGGAGCGTCTTGATTGGAGCGGTAAGATGCCGTTCGAAATCAAGCGCATTCAGATCGAGCCATCGGGGTTCAAGGTCGCATTTACAAAGCCAGTTGACGTGGTGACGGGCGAAAATCCCAAGTCCTACCAAATTACTACGTTTACCCATCCCTACCACGGGGCGTACGGCGGTCCAGAAATCGATCAGACTACACCCCTCATCAGGTCTGTCAAAACATCAGAGGATGGAATGTTCGCAACATTGATCCTCGACAAGATGATCCGCGGCCACGTTTATGACTTTGATCTGGCCAAATTGCGCAGCCGCGACAAAGAGGAATTGTTACATCGAAATGCCTACTACACAGTGAATGAGATTCCCGCAGCGAAGTAATCATGTGAAGATAAACTGAAGGGACTAATCATGGCGTCTCGTGTTATCCGGTCGCGCCAATTCGCGATACTAAGCCTGCAAATGCTAGTGCTTCTTATCGTCGCGTCGAGTCCCTTACACGTCGCCGAACATCCAGTCCCCGATAGTTCACTGTGGCTAACTTATAAAGGCGGCGAAGGCCCGGGCAGGGGAAAGCATATTGTCTTCATCGCCGCGGATCAGGAGTATCGTAGCGAGTACGCGCTGCCAATGCTTGCGAAGATGCTCGCCAAGAGCCACGGTTTTGACTGTACTGTATTATTCAGTTTGAACGAAAAGAACGAAGTCGATCCTACAAAGAAGATTCGTTGGGAAGATAAGGCGGTAACCCACAACGTCGCTGGTATGGAGTATCTGGACACGGCGGACCTGGTCGTTGTTTTCAGCCGATTGATTTCGCTTCCCGAATCCCAACTCCAATACTTCTACAATTACCTCGACTCGGGAAAGCCGATTATCGGCATTCGCACGGCAAACCACGGTTTTTTAGATTTCGACTACAAAAAGAACGGCAAAAAAATCGATTTTGGCAAAGACGTCCTGGGCGGCACTTTCCTCAATCACCACGGTCGCTGGCATCAGGATTCCACTCGCGGCATCATTATTGAAGAAAACAAAGATCATCCCATTCTTAAGGGTGTGAAGGATATATGGGGCCTCACCGATGTCTATCGAACATACGCAGAGGGCAGTAGCCTCCCCTCCGAGTGTACCCCGCTGGTCAATGGACAACCGCTCATGGGCCGCAATCACGAGGATGAGGTTAACCCAAAATTGGCTGCTCTCCCAGTGGCCTGGGTCAAAACATGGACCGGAAACTCGGGGAAAACCGCGCGAGTCTTTCACACGACGATGGGCAGCGCGGAGGATTATCAAAGCGCCGGCCTGCGCCGTTTGACCGTAAATGCAATTTACTGGTGTCTACAGATGGAGAAACAGATTAACCCACTTTCGGAGGTAGATCCCGTCGGCAAGTACGAACCGCTGAATAGCGGCTTCGAATATGCGAAGCTTAAGGTCGTGCCGCACAAACCAAGCTTTTTTAAGTAGCCGACCAGGAAAGGTCGGAAGGCTCCCTCGACCGAATCGCTCGTACAGCTCTGCGTTCTCGCGTTGCACTTTGGTGTCGTTGACGACATCTCTGATGCCACCGCCTTAAAGCAAAGCGATCCTCGACCCTTTTGAGCAAGTGCTTCTTCCAGCCGTGGATCATGGTTGTATGAACACCGAAATGGCCAGCCAGCTCGTTGATGGTGCGTTCACCTTTGACGCCGGGCAAGGCAATCTGGGCTTTGAACGCGGCGGAATGATGCGTACTTGGTTTCCTCACCTTTAATCCCTTCCGGATCCACCACACTAGATTAGCGGGTGGTCCAATTTTCTGGGTCCACTACACGTTTTGTCGGAGTAAGCGAACGCTTAACCATTGTAAAAGGAAGAACCAATGTGTCCCAATCGCCTGTTACAGGCTGCCCTCTTCAGTGTCTCGCTCGTGTCGGTGGCCGTTCCCGCGGTCGCGGCGGATGAACCGCGGCCATCACAACCCGCCAAAGGCCAGCAGAAGCCCTTAAAGGTGTTCATCCTAGCCGGACAGTCGAACATGCAGGGACATGCGACTGTATCGACCTTCAATTCCATGTCGGAGGATCCCAAGACAGCGCCGATCCTCAAGGAGATGCTCGATGCGGACGGCAAACCGCGCGTGTGCCAGAAAGTCTGGATTTCGTCGATCGGCTGTCTCGGAGACGCCTACTCTGACTTAAGAGAGCAGAAGGGCAAACTGACCGCGGGATTCGGCGCCCCAACCGATAAGATCGGTCCCGAATTCACGTTCGGCATTTACATGGAGAAGCTGCTGGACGAGCCTATTCTAATTATCAAAACATCCTGGGGTGGCCGGAGTCTGCACACCGATTTTCGTCCGCCCAGCGCCGGGCCGTACGTGTGGAGTGATTACGAATTGGCCCAGTGCAAGCGCCGTGGTGACGACTTGGAGAAAATCAAGGCCGAGAAGGTCAAAGCCACGGGTCTGTTCTACCGCCACATGATCGAGCATGTGCGGAAGGTCGCGGCAGACGTCAAGCGAGTCGTGCCGGATTACGATCCGAAACAGGGTTACGAACTGGCTGGTTTCGTTTGGTTTCAAGGGTTTAACGATTTGGTCTCCGACTGGACCTACGACAAACAGATTAAGCCCGGCGGTTATGATATGTACGGGGAGTTACTGGCACATTTGATCCGCGACGTGCGCAAGGATTTGTCGGCCCCGAAGATGCCGTTCGTCATCGGTGTCATGGGAATCGGCGGAGCCAAGGAGGGGAAGAAGGCGCCCAGATGTATTTCCGACAGGCCCAGGCCGCGCCCACATCACTCCCGGAGTTCAAGGACAATGTGGTGGCGGTGCAGACGGCACCATACTGGGACGACACCTTGGACTCGCTTCACGAGCGGTGGGAGAAACTCAACGAAAAGCTCGATCAGGAGGCCAAGAAGCGAACGAAGGCGACGCAAGACGAGAAAGATGCGGCTCACAAAAAGGCCATCGCTGAGACGTTCACGCCGGAGGAATTGAGACGCCTTAAGGGCGTCTCCAACGGAGGCTACCACTACCTCGGCGCTGCGAAAATCCTGGCGCCCATCGGCAAAGCCTTTGCGGAGGCGATGCTGAATGTCCAGAAGACGCGCGACCGTTCAAAACCGGAGCCGAAGAAACCGGTCGAGCAGCCCGGACCGACCAAAACGGACGCTGCCGGTGATCCTCTGCCACGCTCGGCCGTTTCACGGCCGGGCACGCGGATCGCTCGATCTCGCTGCGGGAAGTTGCCTCCGGTAAAGAGCGGGCACGCCTCTGCCGAGAGCGATTTGGGCGCCTCCGCCCGATCAGCCGGAAATCACCTGGGCGTTCATGTTGGGCAACCTTGCTCATCGGCGAGCCGATCTGCATCGCGTTTTCGCCGGACGGCAACCTGCTGGACGCCGGGGACGATGCGGGTCGAGTCCAATTGTTCGATTTGACGTTGGCCAAGGAACTGGAGTACCTTGTAGGGCACATCGGCCCAGTTCTCGGTGTCACCTTGTCCGCTGATGGTAAGCGCCTCACCAGAGACGCATAAGCTACCTTGGAGCGGATGGATGCCAAATCGAAGGCGCTCGTCGGTACACGCGAGTTTTGGCGGGAGAAGGTCGTATCGCCGACCAGCAAGTCGTACCACTGAAGCACCAACGCCGAGGCCTACTACCTGATCGGCGAGGCGATGGGAACGCGATGAAAAAGCTGTGTGAAAGGAAGTCGCCAGCCAAATGAGCATTCTTGTCTCTCTAAAAAGGGCAGGAGCTCCTCGGAAATCGCCATAGTTTGTCCATACCCTCCGTTCTTGAAAGATCTCGACAGACAACTTCACAGCAGTTTCGAGGCCGCTAAGCGCCTATCCGAAAAAGGGGACGCGCACCATTGTGCGAAGCACCCTTCGGGCCGTTCCGGCAATGGCGCCCGTCCCCTTTTTCGGATAGGCTCCAAGGGAAAGTAACGCCATGAGAAACATCGGGAAGAGTATGAAGTTCTTGATCATCGCGGTCGCTAATAGCCTGGTGCTGGGTATTGCCTACTTGCTGGGATCGCTCGCCTTGACCCAGGATTCCCCGTCTGCGAAGCCAAGTACCGAAGACCGCTTTGAGATCCATAACCTGGAAGGTTGGACCGTTTACATCAATCGCGACGTGCGCCGACAATATCCCGATCAGCTAGCCAAGACGTTTAAACACCTGCGCTGGGAACTCTACCAGATTAAACTGGCCGCACCCCGCTCGGCGGTGAGTAACATGCAGGAAAACAACGCGATTTGGATCGAGTACCAGGAGAAAGTTGACCTATCCTATCACCCGGACAGGACATGGCTGATCAGCCGCGGATACACGATTCCAAGAGACCCGAAATCATTCATGTCGCTCAGCGTCAAGACACACCTTGGTGACAGCTATCGCCATCCATTTGTCGTTTTTCACGAAATGGCGCACGGCTATGACTACCACTTCATCGGTAAAGGCCACGACTATGGCAACAAGGAATGCCAGGCCAACTATGAGCGCATGATGAAAGAGGGAAAGTACGAGAAGGTCAAGATATGGGACGGCCGAAGCGGTTCCCATTACGCCCGCACCAATCGCATGGAATACTGGGCTGAAAGCACAGAAGCCTATTTTGCCGTCAATGACTTCTACCCGTTCGTCCGTGCGGAACTACGGGAACACGATCCGCAAATGGCGCGGCTACTTGAGCGCTACTGGGGTGTGGACCCGGAGCGCCTGGTGCAGCAAGAGAAGGATTTGGCGGCCTACCAGCAGTCGATGCGACAAGAGTCCGGTCGCGCGGCGCAAGCCATTGATCCCAAAGCCACAGTGAAATATACCCCCACCTCGCGATACGACAGGCGCGACATTGACGGCTGGACCGTCTATGTCAGCCCACAACTGGTGGAGCAACCGGGGCTTAGCACGACGATTTTGATGCTGCTGAACTACAAGCTGCACACGATCGACCACTTCATCGGCGAACAGGGCCGTAAGCAGTTGCACGAGGTGCCGATCTGGCTGGAGAGCGGCCAGACGACAGGGTCATACATCCGCTATTGCAGCAATAGCGAGCAGTTGGCCAGCGAGGGAGCTAATCCCGACAAGTCTGGAGCCGTAGAGATTCGCGACCCGCAGCGCATGATGAAATGGGCGTTGCTTCAGCAGTCCGACATGCTGCATGAATTGGCGCTGGCCTATTACGATCGCTACGCGACGAAGAAAGATTCCGAACTGGGAAAGAAGATCCGAACTGCCTACGAGCAGGCCAAAAAGGACGGCAGATATGAATCAGTGCTGCGATTCGACGGCCAGCGTGTTTCGCATCCCGCCCTTGCCAGCGAGAGGACATATTTTGCCGAGTTGATGGAGAGTTATTTCCTTGTCAACGATCACTACCCATTTATCCGCTGCGAGTTGAAGGATCAAGACTCGGCCGGGCATGCGTTAATTTCCGCTTTATGGGAAGGCAACCCGCGACGGTGAGCGAGCCTTCGCCGAAGAGGACGGCCTGCGAGCGGCTGCGGCGCTGGTGCGGTGGATCTTCGAGTGAGATGGATTGGGGTTGGGTGCAATTCCGGTGGCTAACGAGACTGCCGCCTCGTTAGGGGTTTGATGGGCCGAGGCTTTTTGGCTCGTCTCGTCCAATTGAGCGACCCGATCTAAAGTCGCAGTCGTTCACTGAATGCCGAGTGGACGGACCGCGTCCTGACTTCGCTTTGTTCTTTTCGGTATTGGCCTACTTCAGGGCTTTGTCGAGGAACTCGAACAATGCCTTAGTGGCCGGATCGTCGGGCAAGCCGAGGTCGGCGTTGATCTTGCTGTGCGTGGTTTCTTTAGCGCCGAAGACCGTGACGGCAACGCCGGCATCTTTCAGGACGTTACCGAGACGTCGAGCTTGCGCGCTTGTATCCGGATGGTCGGCGACATGAAGAATCAGGAATGGGGAAATTCCTTTGTCCTTGGCTACGTGGGTTACGGCGGAGAAGTCCTTATGCTTCTCGGGGTCGTTGCCGAATTTCTCGCGGTGACCAAACTTTGCATTCGGCAGGCCATGCACACGCCACCGGGTTTCCGCAACTTCGATGATAGCCGGCACGTCAAAGGTGTCTCCATCAACGGGAACGCAGCCTTTGATATTGGCCAGGGACAGCCCCTCGGCCTTCAAGTAGCGTTCATCGGTACAGAGCAGTGCCGCCAGCTGCGCACCGGCTGAATGGCCCATGATGAACAAACGTTTGGGATCGCCGCCGTAATCCGCGATGTGGTCATGCACCCAGTGGAGAGACTTGGCGTTGTCACGCACGATGGTGGCCATGTCCACACTCGGCAGGAGGCGATAGTTGGTAGAGACGAAGACAAATCCCTTGTCCGTGAAAACCTGTGGCTTGATTTGGACATCCGTTTTGTCGCCGCCCTGCCAACCGCCGCCGTGAATCCAGAAGACCACTGGCAGGTTTTTCGCCTTCGGAGGCGCATAAACATCGAGTACCTGGCGTTCGTCCGCTTTCTCGACGTAGGGGATGTTGCGTTTCACTTCCGGGACTGGCGCTTCCGACAGAAAAGCGAAAGTGATGAGAAGAGCGGAGGCGAGAGTCATGGTACGCATCCTTTTACTGGATCCTGCGGGTTAGGAAGACCTGTCGAAGCACATCCAGACACTTCTTCATTGGACGCTGTAGACATCGGAATGCGGGCAAATCTATTTCTTTGTTTCTTCGATACCGAAGCCAGGGAGGTGGCCCTCAGCGGCTGTTTGCCTCAGCCACGCGTTCGGCCGCCAAGTCCCGCGGGTGGCGCTTCGCCCCTGCGCGTGGCAGCGAAGTGAGTACGACGCAAATGGTATCGTTCGCCGGGTCGGCCCAGCAGAGCGTACCCGTCGACCCGGTGTGGCCGAAGGTTTGCTCCGAACATCCGGGATTGCCGGCCTCCCTGCCGACGGCGAATCCCAGGCCGCGCGGCGTGAAGCCCTTCGGGTTGTGATTACGGATCATCAACCGCGCGGTCTCCGGTTTGACGACTTTGCCGCGCACGCCAAGGAACTCACCCAGAAATCGAGCAAGGTCCGGCGCGGAGGCGTGGGTCCCTCCCCATGGAGCGCCCAGCTTGCGCCAGTAGGGACTGTTCCAGTCCCAATTCTTCGCCTTGGGGTCGCCGCGCCCCGATTCGGGCGCGGCACCCTCCATCTGGCAAACGACCATCTCTTCTAATTTAAACGCTCCGAGCCCCGGAGCCGAATGCTTCATACTTAAGGGTTGAAAAACCGTGCGCTCGACGAGTGTGAGAATGTCCGACCCGCTGATTTGCTCCGCAATCCGCGTGGCCAGGAGGATGCCCATGCTCGAATACTGGTACTTTGTGCCGGGGGCGAAATCGAGCTTTGTGCGCAGCGCCTGTTTGGCGAACTCCGTCAGCGACGCATGCTCCTTGCGCAGCTCGTTGTTATTGGCCAGTTGATCAGGCAAACCGGAGACGTGCGTCAACAGGTGGCGAATCGTAACTCCGTCCCGCCCGTCGCCCTTAAAATCGGGCAGGAACTTCGTCACGCGGTCATCGAGTTGGAACTTTCCCTGGTCGAACAGTGTCATCACCGCGGTCACGTTGATTGGCTTGGAAATGGAGCCGAGCAAAAACATGGCATCGTCCGAGTCCGCCTTGCCGAAGTGACGAGTATACGTCTCGTCTTTTTGAGCCACGTGCAACACTGCGGCGGTCACTTGCTTATCCGTTGTGGCGCGCTCGAGCACGTCAGCCGCAACGTCCCAGCGCTTGCCGCCCAGGGCTGCAAACAAGGGCGATGCGGTGGCACTGGCCATTGCGGTCTTCAAAAACGTGCGTCGCAGCATCGCACCAACTCCTCGGCTCCAAGAACCGTGGATTCGCCCAGGCAGATCGATCATCGATCCCGGGCAGACGCGGCTCTTGGCGAATTTCACCCAACCGGTCCAACATTGGGATGTTGTACAGCAAAGGATCCACGGCATCAACTGAGTACCCTTTCACCATCTCTCCATGCATATTCGTGAGGTGAGCGTTGCGCACGGAGTGTTGCTAGGTAACCTGGCGTGGTCCAGTCCCTGCAAACCGGCATGACTTTTTGCACGTCGCCCCTGAGAATTTGGTTATCACGAAGTCGAAGCAGTATGCCGACGATCTTGCGGAGGATCGAATCTCGCTCTGCGTTGAAACGGATTCGCCAAAGGTGAGGTAATCCCTGCAACGATACGGTTGTGCGTTGCCATGTTGTGGGCGTCAGCACAGAAACCAAGCCGCTCGTTCCCAGGAGAACCCGTCATGTCACACGTTTCCCGCTGGCTGGCCGTGTTCGTCTTGGTTTTGTTTGCTTCGACATCGCTTCAGGCTGAGACGGGGCCGCTCGATCTCATCCCTGCAGACGCCGGGGCGGCGTTCACGATTCGCAATATCAAAGAGCTTCACAAAAAGGGGGACAAATTTCTCGAAGAAAGCGGCATGCGCCCCTTCATTCGGCCGTCTGAGGCGTTTCAACAGATTTACGATCATATTGGGATGAAGGCCGGAGTAGATGAAGATGCGCCGGCGGCGTTTATATTGGCGAATCCCAAGCTCGTCGAATTCAAATGGATTGATTTTTCATTGCTGGAACGTCTCATCGTGTTCGCTGTCCCATTCAAGGATCTTGATGAAGCGGCGAAAAACTATGGGCTAAAAAAAGGCGAGCTGAAGCCGGAAACAATTCGAGCGGTCGGTGGCGGCTCTTTCTCGCGTTATTGCTGCGTCCGCAATAAGCATATCTTTTTGGCTCACGACGAAAAAGTTCTCGCTGCCGTCATGAAAGCTCCGACCGCTGCAACCGTACTGAGCGCGGATCGTCGCAAAATTCTCGCCGGCGACGACATGACGTTGCTCATCGGCACACACGTCTGGGGTAAGGATTATGACGACGCGCTCCAGGAAATGGAAAAACAATGGAGCACCCAAGTCGCTCCGGATCAAGCGCCGCTTGTAAAGCAGTTAGCCAAAACATTGGAAAGTTTGCAATACTTTGCCGTCGGCGCTCAACTTGATAATGGCTTGGCGTTGCGCTTGCTGGCTGCTTTTCCGAAAGAAATGCCGGACGAAGCGGTCGCCTTCCTGAATACGCTCAAGGCTGGTCCCGGGGCATCGGATCTGCGCGGCCTGCCGACGGGGCGCGTGATCGCGGCACATGCAGCCCAGACCGATGGCGGCGTCAATGCGGTGTTGGCGCGCATCGCGGTTGAACAGCTTTTTTGGGAGCCCGAACTCTCCAAGCAAATTTTCTCGGTCGCTGATAAATCGCTGCTTGCAGGCGTCTTCACGGAGTTGTGGAGCAAGCTCAAAGGGCGTCGGCTGGCCGTTTATCAAAATGCCGACGAGGCCAAGCATGGGATGTTTAGCATCGCCGCTATTTTGGATACCGATGATCCCAAAAAGTTCCTCGACGAGATCGCTGACCTGGCGAAACTCGCCGAGGGTAAAGACCTCGATCTTTCCGGCAAGAATCCAAACGATGTCAAAACCATCGAAAAGCTGATCGCCGACCTCGGCAGCGACGACTACAAGACACGCGAAAATGCGTCGCTGAAGCTCAATCTGATCGGCGGACCGGCCCTGCCTTATCTCGAAAAACATGTCAAAGACGATGATAAGGAAGTCGCCAAGCGCTCCGTTTCGCTTGTTTCCGACATCAAGGCGCGCGTGGTCGACCGCGAGAAGGAGGCGCTGAACAAGGATGCTCCCAAATCGATTCACCCGGGCTTCGTCCTTGCCCGCGCGGCTGAAACGATCGAAGGTGAGAAGATCGATTTTGTTCACGTCAAGCTGGGCAACGAAGACGTTCGGTCGGTCGAGCAGATGAAGATCTTGCTTGGCCCCGATTGGGCCAAGATCCGCATGGCCACGGTCGGCAAGCAAGTGGTCCTGTTAATCGGCTCGGACGTCGGGCTTTTCCAGACAGCCTTGAAGAACGTCAAGGAAAAGCAACTCGGGCTCGCCGCCGACAAATCGATCGCGGCGTTTCTGAGGCAAGGCGACCCAGCGCGTAAATTCGAGATTCACGCGAGCTTGCCGGTTATCGACTCCTTCACGGACGGAGCCGGGCCTGATGTGGCGAAATTCAAGGCGGGGGCGGGGCTGTCGTCCGGATCGTTTTCGGTAGACAAGGATCGCTTTGAGGTAAACGTGTTCTTGCCGATGGCGGAATTGAAGGAGATGGTGAAGCGGCGGGGGTGGTGAGTTGTTCGTTTAGCCGCAATACCGTTCGTCTAAGGGGTTTTCTTTTGCCCAATCCCTGGGCGGACCAGCCTTGCCATGCCAAAGCACTTTTGGCAAGAGTGGTCGTTTTAACCATGTTGATCGTCTTGGTGATTATTAAGATAAGTACATGTGAATAAAGAATTTACGCGCCAACCTTGGAAGCCAGGTTATTTGGCAAGGATGCACCCTTGCCAAATAAAAGATTGCCGTTGTCCACTATAGGAAGAGCGAGGGGCCGGGTTAGACGAACGGTATTGCGTTTAGCCGCGAGCCGGTAGGCGAGCGCTGTTTGATAGCGCACAACGGGGGAGTTCCACAACGGGGAGTGCGCTACCCAACAGCGCTCGCCTGGCGGCTCGCGGCTAAACGGGCGGGGGGTAGGAAAACCGAGGCTGGTAGCGCTGCGCCCATTCCCTACAGTAATCTCGTGCTTTGGCAACGAATTCGCACGAGATGAAAAGCCGTTATGAGTCAAACCGCGCAGCGCACCGTTCTTTGTCTCTCCAGTTATTTCAAAGGCAACCGCTTTATACAGCGCTGCAAGCGCGAAGGCTGCCGTGTCTATCTGCTCACCGTGGTGGAGCGGCGCGACGCTCCTTGGGCGCGCGACCATCTCGACGATGTTTTTCTCCTGCCGACCTTTGACGACCATCGCGGTCTGATCAACGCCGTGGCGTATTTGATGCGCTCGATCCAATTCGATGTTATTGCCGCGTTAGACGATTACGATGTCGAACTCGGCGCTCTGCTGCGCGAACATTTTCGCCTGCCCGGCCTGGGCGATTCGCTAATCCGCCATTTCCGCGATAAGCTCGCCATGCGTTGTCAGGCGCGGGCCTGCGGCTTCGCGGTGCCGGACTTCGTCGGCCTGTTTCACGACGCCGAGGTCAAACACTTTCTGGAAACAGTCCCCGCCCCGTGGCTCATCAAGCCACGCACCGAAGCGTCATCGATCGGGATCAAAAAGTGCCACCAGGCGGACGAGGTGTGGCATCACATCGAATCTTTGGGCGATCAGCGCTCGTTCAATCTCCTGGAACGATTCATAACGGGCGACCTCTATCACGTTGATTCCTTGGTTGTCGAAAGCAAGGTGGTGTTCGCCGAGGTTGGGCAATACCATCGTCCGCTGTTGGAGGTCTATCAGGGCGGCGGAATTTTTTCTTCAAAAACCGTAGAGCGCGAGCGTACCGATGCCGTGGCGTTGCGAGCGATCAACGAAAAACTGCTTCCCGCCTTCGGCATGGAGCGTGGCTGTTCGCATACGGAATTCATCCACTCGAAAGAGGACGGCGCCTACTACTTCGTCGAAACGAGCGCCCGCGTCGGCGGCGCAGGCATTGCCGACATGGTGGAGGCCGCGACAGGTCTCAACCTTTGGGAGGAATGGGCCGCCATTGAGATCAGCGTGGGTAAGCCTTATCAACTTCCAACTCCGCGGCGGGAGTTTGGCGGCGTCATCGCTTCCCTGGCCCGTCAGGAAAAGCCGGACACCACGCCCTTTGCCGATCCCGAGGTCTTCTTACGGATGGATGAAAAACATCACATTGGCTTGGTAGTGCGGTCCGCGAACCCACAGCGCGTCGAGGAACTCCTCGATCAATACAGCGAGCGGATAAAGCGCGACTATCATGTGGCTCTGCCGCCGGCCGATCGGGCGACATCGTGAAGGAGCAAGCGATGTCACAAAATGACGATGAGGCCATTGCCGGCGAGCGGATTCAGCACGAAGATTTTCCTTCGGGGATCCTTCAGAACTACCGCACGTTGACGGTCGCTCTGCCGCCACTTTACGTGGACCGGCCGTCGCACCGCTATCCCGTGCTGTATATCCACGACGGGCAAAATCTGTTCGACCCGCGTCACGCGGCCTTCGGCATGGCCTGGCACGCCGACGCCACGGCGGCGCGACTGGCGCTCAGTGGCCGAATCGAGCCCGTCATTCTCGTCGGCATCGCCAATACGCCGGCTCGAATGGACGAATACACCTATCACGTCGACATCCGACAAAAGGCTGGAGGCAACGGTGCGCAGTATGCACGATTTGTCCTCGACGAGGTGAAGCCTTTTATTGATAGCAATTACCGCACTAAGCCGGGCCGCGAACACACCGCTGTCGTCGGTTCGTCGCTGGGCGGTTTGGTCTCACTTAGTATGGCGCGCGAGCATCATCAGCGCTTCGCTCTGTGCGGCGTATTGTCGCCGTCGCTCTGGTGGGCGCGTGGGCGGATCCTCGCCGAATTGGAGGAGAACGCCCAATGGATGAAGTCGATGCGCTTTTGGGTCGATATGGGGACGCGCGAAGGCAGCCGGCGCGGGCACGTCACGCCGTCGATCCAAAATACACGGAGACTAGTCGAGCGCTTTGACGAAGCCGGCCTAATTCCGGGCCGCGAATACTACTATTGGGAAGTGGCGGGCGGCGAGCACAATGAGATCCATTGGGCGGCGCGGTTTGACAAGATGTTGTTGTTTTTCTTTGGGATTTGACGGGTGGCGGCGACCCGGAGGAGAGCGATTCTCGAAAGCGCTACAGTCCAGCGCTCTCCTTCGGGTCGCGGCTATTCAGCGGAATCGGCGACTCAAGGCTTCGCCGCTTCACCTGCGGGCGTGAGTTGGTTGGTAATCTTGCTTAACACATTCGCCGGCATGTTGGTCTTGAGGTGACTGAGCAGAGTCGTGATGAATTTGGTAATTTGCTCTGTCGAAAAGCCCAGGGATTGAAGCTTAGCGAAAACCTCCATCGGCTTCACGCCGGCGAACAGCTTGGCCAAGAGGGCTATTATCATCGCTAAAAAACCGGCGCCGCCGGGAGTGGGAGCGGCCGCGGTTTCCGGCTCAGATTCGGTCATGATGCCTTTCGCGCCGGGGATGCTCGATTGCACTTTCGCGAAATTCGCCTTCGAGAGCATGCCTTGAAGCGAAGACAGGATGGTAGCAAGCCCCTTCTTGGCCATCTCTTCGCTGACGCCAGCCTTGGCCGCGAGATCCGAAACAAAATCTGCCACGATTAGCCTCTCCAGAGCCTTCGACGGTAGGAAACTATTCCAAGTATCAATACGCCGCCTTCAAGATGCTTTCCAGGTCGTCGACCGTCACCGGGCGTGGATTGACGCGCAGAATGCGTTTGACGCCGAACGATTTTTCGGCAAAGCCACGCAGCTGGTCGGGCTTCACTCCGAGGTCACGTAGGCGAAGCGGGATACCGATGTCGGATCGCAATTTTTCGATGGCTGCGATCGCCTTCTCCGCGGCTTGCTCTTCTGTGAGTCCCGCAACGTCTTCGCCCATCAGCGCGGCGATTGACGCCGTGCGCGCAACCGCGCCGGCAAGTTAAAACGCATGACGAAAGGAAGCAGCAACCCGTTGCCCGCGCCGTGCGAACAATGTGTCGCGCCACCCACCGGATATTCGAGGGCATGGACCACGGCGACGCCGACATTGGAAAACGCCATGCCGCCCAGAGTCGCGCCCAGGGCCATCGCTTCGCGGGCTTCGAGATCCTTACCGTCGTGAACAGCTCGCTTCAGGTTGGCGCCAATGAGGCGAATGGCCTTCTCGGCGAGCATATCGCCAAACGGATGTCGGCCCTGATAGACCGAGCGCTCGCCGGCGGGCAACGGGAAGACCTCGTTGTCCACGGCCGTGTAAGCTTCGATCGCATGAGTCAGCGCGTCGATGCCGCTGTCGGCACTGACTTTCGCGGGGCAAGACACCGTCAGCATCGGATCGACGAGGGCTACGAGCGGCCGCAAGTAATTGCTGAGAATGCCAAACTTCATCTTGTTGGCGGTGTCGGTCAGCACAGCGGCTGCCGAGACTTCCGAGCCCGTTCCCGCCGTGGTTGGGAGACAAAACAGCGGCAGAACAGGACCGGGCACTCGATCATCACCGGCGTAATCGAGCGGAGTCTTGCCATGCGTGAGCAGAATAGCCGTCACTTTGGCGAGATCGAGATTGCTGCCGCCACCGAGGCCAAGCACGGCGTCAGGCTGAAAGCTCTTGCTCGTCTCCACACACCGCAGTGCCACCTCGACCGACGGCTCCGGCATACCGCCCGAGAATACCTGAACGGCCACGCCGGCCGCCTTCAACGACTCTTCCACAGGCGCGACGACGCCAGCGTTGATGAGCGTGGCATCGGTCACGATCAGCATTCGCCGGATGCCATGCCGCGCTGCGATCGATCCAAGCTCGGTGATCGCGCCTCGGCCGAACACGAGCACGCCCGAACTATGAAACGTCCACGTTGTGCGCATGACTAATTCCGCGGGTGAGTATCTGAGCCGACCAGGTAGTCCGAATCTGGCTCAATCGATGATCTTGTTCAAAGGATATTCAACAATGCCGCGGGCACCGACCGACTTCAGCTTCGGTATGATTTGACGTACCGTGCTTTCGTCGATGATCGTGTTCACGGCGAGCCATTCGGGATTAGACAATGACGAAATCGTCGGATTTTGTAGCGCCGGCAGGATTGAAAGTACCTCGGCGAGATCGGCCTTTTGCACATTCATCATGAGCCCGACCTTGCCCTCGGCTGCGATCGCGCCGCGCAGCATCAGGACCAGATCGTCCATCTTTTTCTTTTTCCACGGGTCGGCATAGGCCTGTTCGTTTGTGATAAAACGAGTTGTACTTTGAAGTAGCTCGCAAACGATGCGCAGATTGTTGGCTCGCAACGAGCTGCCGGTCTCCGTCACCTCCACGATAGCGTCGGCGAGGCGCGGCGGTTTGACTTCGGTAGCACCCCAGCTGAATTCGACGTGGGCGGTGACGCCGTTGTCGCTCAGCCAACGGCGCGTCAAATTTACGATCTCGGTCGCGACACGCTTGCCTTGTAAGTCCTTGACGGAATGAATCGGCGCGTCATTTGGGACGGCGAGGACCCAGCGCACCGGTCGACGGCTAACCTTGCTATAGACCAACTCCGAAAGCTCGACGACCTTCGCGTCGTTCTCCTGAATCCAGTCGTAGCCGGTCAATCCGCAGTCAAGGGCGCCGTTCTCGACGTAGCGTGGCATTTCTTGCGAGCGGATTAGCGTACATTGGATATCCGGGTCGTCGATTGACGGGTAGTAGCTTCGGCTGGCAAACGTAATGTTGTAGCCGGCTTTACGGAACAACTCGGCGGTCGCCTCTTGGAGACTTCCAGCGGGCAAACCGAGCCTGAGAGTCGGTGACTGACTCATCGACGATAGACCTCTTCCGGATTGAACACGGGCTGGCCGACCACGGTCAAATCCGCGCCGTCGACCTTGCGATAGAAGCAGCTGGCATAGCCCGCGTGACAGGCGGCTCCGCCGCGCTGGTGGACCTTGAGCAAAACGGTGTCGGCATCGCAATCGAGATAAATATCGGTCACATCCTGTACATGGCCGCTCTCTTCGCCTTTGCGCCAAAGTTTGTTTCTACTGCGGCTGTAGTAGACGGCGCGGCGGGTTCGGAGCGTCTCCTCGAACGCTTCGCGATTCATCCAGGCGAGCATGAGAACCTGACCGGTCTCCGCGTCTTGCGCGATCGCCGGCACGAGTCCACCAGCTTTATCAAAGGCAACATCGATCATTAAACTCCTCCGACGATGCAACATTACAATCTAATAGGGGCCTGGTCGTGGACCGGGGTCGGTTCTACGACCCCGGCCACGAATGCCAACCTCATAATCGAATGTCCGCCTCCGGACACTAATGAGGCCTGATGGGAGGATTGACAACAAACCAGATCGGTGGGTTCATTGTCCCGTTTGGTGTGGCCTCTCAATATCGAATCAAACTAAAAACTTCGACCGGCTTAAGTTTTTCCCGGCCTTCGAGAAAACCCAACTCTACCAGGAAGCAGCAGCTTACGGGGACGCCGCCGACTTCCTCAATCAGCTTGATTCCTGCTCGCATCGTGCCGCCCGTTGCCAGCAAATCATCGACTAGGAGCACTCGGGCTCCTGGTTTCAGGGCGTCTATGTGCATGTGGAGTTCAGCGCTGCCGTATTCCAGCTCATATTTGAAAGCATGGGTTTTGTAAGGCAGTTTGCCGGGCTTGCGGAGGGGGATGAAGGGCTTTTTAAGCTGCAGCGCCAGGGGGGCGGCAAACAGGAATCCGCGCGCCTCGGCGGCCGCGATCGCGTCGATCGGCGTGTTCTTGTAGTGGTCCGCCAATTGATCGATACATGAGCGAAACGCTTCCGGCTCGGCCAAAAGCGGAGTAATGTCCTTGAAGAGGATGCCCGGTCGAGGAAAATCGGGAATGTCGCGAATATACTTCTCGAGGTTCATCAACGTTTCCTTCCTTGTAGAATGAACGGATAATGTAGTTCCCGGCCCCGTTGAGGCAACCATGTCCGTGATCATTCGCAACGCTCAGTGGACGGATGCGACCGTCATCGAGGAGTTCAATCGTCTACTAGCGCTCGAGACTGAACAGAAGCGACTCGACCCGGCCGTCCTCGCCGTGGGCGTCGCCGCGGCGTTGAAGGACGCGGACAAAGGGCGGTATTTCGTCGCCGAGGACGGTGGCGCGGTCGTCGGCCAAATTATGCATACCCGCGAATGGAGTGACTGGCGCAATGGCTGGATCTGGTGGATTCAGAGCGTTTATGTCCGACAAGAATGGCGCCGGCGCGGCGTTTTTCGAGCGCTGTATCAGCATGTCCACCAGGCGGCACGGAGCGACCCATCCGTGATCGGTATTCGGCTCTATATGGAGAAGGATAACGAAACGGCGCGGAAGACGTATCTCAGCCTCGGCATGAAAGAGCCGGGTTACGTCGTCTTGGAATGCTATCCGCTGCAATAATGCGGGCATTGACAGAAGTGTTTTCGGGGCGAGGTTGGCGATGTCTCTCGAGTTCGGCTATCGCGTGCTGAATCACCTCACGCTCGGACTAGCGTGCGTATGCCTGGTCTCCGCGGAATGGTCGCTCGTGCCGCTTCTCAAGTGGGCCCTGCCGCCGGCGCTCGTGCTGATTATCGTGGCGGCGCGCGTTGAGGGCCGGTTCGCGTTACAACCCATGCCGGCCAATATCCTTGGCTTGGCGATCACGTTGGCAGCGACCGCTTGGTTCTTTTGGGATCGCGATTCCGGATCTTTGCCGATCTTGACGTCGATCCTGCCATGTCTCGGGCCTGTCTTGATGAGCCTAATGCTCGTCAAGCTCTTCCGGCCGCGCGAGCAGCGTGACTTTTGGCTGATTCAAGGGCTCGGTCTGTTGCAGGTTTGTCTCGGCTGCGTGTTCAGCAACACATTGCTTTTCGGGGTTCTAGTCGGCGTTTATTTTCTGTGTGGTTACGCTTGTCTGGCCCTACATTACGTCAGCAGCCAGTTGCAAGCTCGTGAGCTGCGGACCAAGGCTATGCCGTTTCGAGCGGCGATGACGCCTTTTCTCGCACGCTGGGGAATCGTCATTGCGCTGCTGTCCGTCATCCTATTCCTGCTTGTCCCGCGCGGTCGCTGGCAAGCGTGGAATCCCGACCAGCTATTCACGAATAACAAAGCCACCCCCGACAACCCGAACCCGACGACGATTGGCTTTGATCAAAAGATTGACCTTACCGTCACTGGTAAAATTGAGGCGACGAACGACCCCGCCTTTGTAGTGCGCCGAAGGCCCCTGCCGGGGTCGAGCAATCGGCCCATTCCGACGCCTCTGCGCTGCGCGGCTGCGTTCTCGACAAATATCATGGCGGTAATTGGACGACCGTGAAGGCAATACCGGATTGGGATTCGGGTCGGGGGGCTCAGGGGGAATTGCCCGATCTCGGGCCAGACGCCTATTTGCTTGACTTTGATATTCAGATAAGGGACGCGCGGGGCATCTTTTTGGCCGAGCCCATTTCGCTCCCTAAAGATCGCAGAGAGCTGTTGCCGGTCCTTCGCACGGCAAAGACGGCAGAGGACCAGAGGCCATATTTCTTTCGCTCGATTGGGACGTTAGTCCCAGGTCCAGGATTGCTGCAAAAGGAGTATAAATATCTCCAAAAAGTCGGTAAGCCTCTTCATCAAGACCGCGTTCCTGTAGTCGACCTCGACGAACTCCGGCCAAAATTCAAAAAAACGCCGACGCCGCCCGACGCCAGGGACAACGCAACGTATGTCAACGATCTACGCCACTTGCCGCCACAACCGATTTGCGATTTTGCTCAGACAATGCTGGAGCAGCTCGTGGCGGCGGGCAAATCCGGCTTGACCAGCATGGATGCGGGACCTGTTTCCGCGGACCTTGTGCCAGGGAACAGTTTCCGTGTCGCCAAGGCGCTGAATGATTACCTGGCTTCCTCCGGCGAGTTTAGCTATACGCTCAACATCCGATCCGAGGATCTGTCGCTTGATCCGGTGCACGACTTTTTGAAGAACGTGCGCAAGGGTCATTGCGAACTCTATGCGTCCGCTCTGGCCTTATTGCTGCGCTCACGCGGGATCCCCGCGCGGATCGTCAAAGGGTTTCGCGTCGACGACGATGTGACCGAGGCGAACTACATCGTGCGGCAAAACCAGGCTCATAGCTGGGTCGAAGCAATTGTTCCCAGCCTCGACGACAGCGGCTATGATTGGCTCACACTTGATCCGACGCCGGGCGGCGGAGCGGCCGCGTTGAGTAGTTCAAATCCCTCTGGCGCGGAGAACAAACACGTTGATGTTTGGCGTGAGTTAGTTGTTGATTACAATGGTCAGCGCCAGGCGGACCTGGTGTCCGTTCTGACGGGAAATCAGGGCTTGCGTGGCTGGCTGCAGTTGCTCGCCTGGGTGACTTTGATTCTTGGACTATTTGGCTTGGGCATCAGCGCGGCCGACTGGCTAAAGTCAAGCATGCCAAAGCGATTGCATCATGCTCGGGCAAGCTCAGGCCTTCGGTCCTATGCAAGATTACTCAGCCTGCTGGAACGGAAAGGATTGATCCCAACCCCCGGGCAGACGCCGCGCAACATGGCGCTGGCCGCCTCGATACTCATTCGACGACACGCGGAAGCCGCCGAGCGTTTCGGCACGCTGCCGGATCGAATAGTCGACTATCTCTATCTCGTAAGATTCGGAAAACAGGCTCGTTCTCCGGCACTCGAAAAGGAGCTGGACGAGCAGGTGCGGCTCTTCGCGGCGGCCATGCGTTGACTACGGGCCGCTCGCTATTCCAGCTCGACCTCTTATAATCCAGGCAGCGAGAAAGAGAGGCGCATTATGAGTTCCGCCATTCCAAGTTCACTTGCACCCAATCCCGTTCCGCGCGTCTTGATCGCGGATGACAACCCCCAAGGGGCGGAGTTGCTCGAGGCCTATTTGAGCGAGGCCAATTACGAACTTCGGACGGCTTTTGACGGCGACCAAACGCTTCAAGAGGTAGCCTCTTGGAATCCCGATTTGATCCTGCTTGATATTATGATGCCGCGCATTAGCGGCTTTGAAGTTTGCAAAAGGCTCCGCGCTGATCCGAAAACCCGCGACATCGCCGTATTGATGATTACCCATCTTGATCAAGCGAGCGACGTCAACCGGGCGGTCGAAGCCGGAACGGATGAGTTTTTGTCCAAACCGATCAACAAAAAGGAACTGTTGTTGCGCAGTGCGCTCCCTCTTGGCGAGTCGGCGTTACAAACGCGATCTTGATCGGGCCCTGGCCTACATCGAAGCCGTCGAAAAAGGTAGCAATTGAAAAACCGCTGAACACACGGATCCGCCCGATTCTCATCCCGCCAGTCGCGCGACTGGGTTCGCCTCTTTATTCGCTGACACTTCCTTATGACCAAGCGCGTTATTTTACGAGCCAGGCAGGCCCGGCCTTTTTATGGCCGGCATCCCTGGGTTTTTGCCGGCGCCATCGACTCCGTCGCGGGCGAACCCGCCGACGGTGATGAAGTCGAATTGCTGACTCAAAAAGGCGAGTTTCTTGCTCGTGGCCTCTTTAATAGCCAAAGCAAGATCCGAGTTCGGCTTTATTCATGGTTGCGTGATCAAGCTCTTGATGAAGAGTTTTTTCGCGAGCGCCTCCAGACTGCCATTCGCTTGCGAGAGAGGCTCGGCCTCAATCAACCGCGTGAAGCGTGTCGGCTCGTAAACAGCGAAGGCGACGGCCTATCGGGCCTGGTCGTCGATCGCTTTGGATCTTGGCTCACCGTGCAATTTACGTCACTCGCACTTGCACTGAGGCGCGCGATGTTTGCAAATGTACTGAGCGAATTGATTCCATCAGACGGAATATACCTACGCACGGAGCGTGGCATCAGTCACCTCGAAGGCCTGGAGCTGCGCGACGGCCCGTTGCGAGGTTCCGTCCCAAATGGTTCAACTACGATCGAAGAACACGGTCTGATCTTTCACGTCAATCTTGCCGAAGGCCAAAAGACCGGCTTCTATCTGGACCAGCGCGACAACCGCCAAGCCGTAGCCAAACTCGCGGCTGGTCGCCGCGTTCTCGACGCCTTTTGCTACAGCGGCGGCTTTGGGATTCATACGGCCAAGGCGGGCGCAACCCATGTCATCGGCATCGATCAATCCGAGCCGGCTTTGGACCTGGCCCGCGCCAACGCCCTGGCGAATGGGCTGCAAGATCGAATGAACTTCGTTCACGCCGATGCCTTCGAAGACCTTCAAGAACGGATTGCCAACGGTGATTCGTATGGCTTGATTATTCTCGACCCGCCGAAATTCGCGCGAGCGCGCGACGCGGTGGAGGACGCGCTCCGTGCCTATCGGCGCCTGCAGGCTCTGGCGGTTCGCCTTCTGGAACCCGATGGCTTGTTGGTCACCTGTTGTTGCTCCGGACTAGTCACGGCGGGGATGCTGCTCGAAGTTCTCGCACAGGTCGCGGCCGAGGCGCGGCGCGAGGTGCAGCTAATCGAGGTCCGCGGCGCGGCGAGCGACCATCCGATTTCCGTGTCCTGCCTGGAATCGCAGTATTTGAAGTGTGTCGTAGCCTGCGTCCGTTAGAGTTCGGAAACAATTAGAGCCTATCCGAAAAAGGGGTCGGGTACCATTGCCGGAACGGCCCGATGGGTGCTTCGCACAATGGTACCCGACCCCTTTTTCGGATAGGCTCTAAGCCTGGTTTGGCATTTGTGGGTCAGTCAGATTTGCGCGACGATCTCCCGACCACAACCGTCAGCATCTTGGCCCCAACGAGCTTTGGATTCCATGAGTCCTTACAAATTCAAGCGTACAAATTCATTCCAAGTAAGCCGAAGGAGTCCTCATGTCCGACGAAGCCGACCAACTGCGTCAGATCACCACAAACCTCGGCATCGGCGGCTATCGGCGGCACGTCTTGCTCTGTACCGGGCCGAAGTGCTGCACGCCGGAAGAGGGCTTGGCCGCCTGGGAGGTACTCAAGCAACAGCTCAAGGATAAGGGACTAGCAACGGGCGAGAATGCCTGCTACCGCACCAAGGTCGGCTGCCTGCGCATCTGCGTTCAAGGACCAGCCCTGGTCGTATATCCCGAGGGAACGTGGTATCATGGTATGTCGGCGGAAAGGACACCCGAGTTTGTGCAGCAGCATTTGGTCGAGGGGAGGCCGTTGGAAGAGATGATTTTGCGCGGAATCCGTTGACGACGGGCGGTGCGGAGGAGTGAGGTTTTTCTGTGACGGTCCGAAGGACATGAAATGACGGCGAGAGGACCGAAGGTATGATCCAGCGACCGAATGCGGTTAGTTTGACATTGTGTCAGTTGGCAATTACAGACCATACCTCGCGCAACACGAGTCTAATAAATACGTTTCGTAAACTCGCGTTCAACGAGTTTCCCACTGAGCCGCAAGCGTTCACGGTTCAATCCGTATTGACCGATGGTCTCGGCCAAATGAGTTGTTCCCTGATCATCGACCGACTCAACGACTTAGAAACCATATATGACCGAAGTTTTCAGACTACATTTGAAAACCCTCTTTCGCAAATGAGCATTCTTCATCGGGTTTCATCGTGTATATTCCCGACCGCAGGGAGATATGTGGTGAGCTTTCAGATATACAATGAAACGGTCGCCCAATGTGTGTTAACTATCTTTGAGCGAGGATCCGACACATGATCGAACTCCTGCCAGATCCCGAGCGCGCTAAATCTATTCTCGGCCCAAATGGCTGGGCAGACCACATTCTCATTCTCGACGAAACCGATTCTCGGGAGCCGACTCCCGAGGAGAAGGCAGAGCGCGAGCGGGAGCGCGACAAGCGCTATTTAGAGAAATTCGGTCATCCAAGGCCGAAGAAATCACAGCCCCCGGAGCCGCCGGCTTCGGAAGTAAAGTAATCGTCTCTTTTTGATTTGGATTGAATCATGGCCGCCACGTCGTCGCCCGATCGTTTCACATTGCCGCTCTTGAGCGAACGGCCGCCGTCTCCCCTCGCGCCCATGACCGCTGCGGAGATGCAGGCGCGCGGCTGGGATTATGTCGATGTCGTCTTCGTCACGGGTGATGCCTATGTCGATCATCCGAGCTTCGCGATGGCGATCCTGGCGCGCACGCTCGAATCGGCGGGTTTTCGCGTTGCGATCCTGAGCCAGCCGGATTGGCGCAGCTGCGAACCATGGCGGCAGTTTGGTCGGCCCCGGCTCTTTTTCGCCATCAGCGCTGGGACGATGGACTCGCTCATCAATCATTACACAGCGAACAAGAAAGTCCGCAACGACGATGCCTATTCGCCGGGTGGTCGGATTGGGCTGAGGCCTGATCGGGCAACGTTGCCGTATTGCCATCGTGCCCGTGAAGCGTTTCCGGGTGTGCCAATTCTTGCTGGCGGCGTCGAGGCGTCGCTACGACGGTTGGGGCATTATGATTATTGGAGTGATACCGTTCGGCGGTCGATCTTGCTGGATTGCAAAGCGGACCTTGTAGTCTATGGCATGGGCGAAAAGCCGATTATTGAGATCGCCCAACGGCTTGCAGCCGGGCAATCGGTCCGCGAGTTGCGCGATCTTCGCGGCGTGGCCTACCTGCTCGGCGCTCGTGAGGCCGACCAGCTTGCCAAGAAAGAGCCGGTCATTCCCGCGCTCGCTGCGGACCCAAGCTCGGTCGAGTTTTTGCCGACCTTTGACGAAATCAAAACGGATCGTTTCGCTTTCGCCAACGCGACGCGGATCATTCACGTCAACACGAATCCGCTGAACGCCAAGACGCTGGTGCAGTTCCATGGCCGGGAGGCGGTCGTCGTCAATCCACCGACATTGCCGCTCACCGAAGAGGAGATGGATCGCGTCTACGACTTTGGCTACACGCGCCGGCCACATCCGAGCTACACGGAGCCAATCCCCGCGTTCGAGATGATTAAGGATTCCGTGACGATCATGCGCGGCTGCTTCGGTGGCTGCACCTTCTGCTCGATCACGGCCCACCAGGGCAGAACAATACAATCGAGATCGCAAGAGTCGATCATGAAAGAGGTTCGGCAGCTCGCGGCCGACCCGGATTTCAAGGGGATCATCAGCGATATCGGCGGGCCGACGGCGAATATGTATCAGATGCGCTGCTCGCGCCCCGAAGTGGAAGCGAAGTGCAAACGCCTCTCCTGCGTTCATCCCACGATCTGCAAACTCCTCGGCACCGACCATGGCCCGCTCATCGAACTGATGAAGCGGGCCCGCACCGAACCGGGCATTCGCAAAGTCCTCGTCGCCAGCGGGGTCCGCATGGACCTGGCCCAACTCTCGCCGGAATACATGCGCGAACTGACCGGCCATCACGTCGGCGGCCATCTCAAGGTCGCCCCTGAACATACGGACAAACATGTACTCGAACTGATGAAAAAACCGGTGAACGACAATTTCGAGAGCTTCGCCAACTCCTTCAACAAGGCAACCAAGGACGCTGGCAAGCCGAAGCAGTTCCTCGTCCCCTATTACATCGCAAGCCATCCCGGCTCCGACATACACTCAATGATCGACCTGGCCCTATTCCTCAAGCGCAACGGCTACCGCCCCGATCAAGTACAGGATTTCATCCCCGCACCATTCGACATCGCCACTTGTATGTATCACACGGGACTGGATCCATTCACGAAGCAGGAGGTCTATGTCGCCAAGGGGCTGCGCGATCGAAAATCACAGCGTGCGCTGATGCAGTTCTTCAAAGCGGAGAATTACTTCATGGTGCGCGAGGCGCTCCTCCAAGCGGGACGTGGGGATTTGATTGGTGGGGGGTGTGATTGTTTGATCCCTTCGGTGCCGCCGAAGGAAGCGTTAGCAGCGCGTCGGCGACAGGCGAATGAAGGGGCGCGTGGGGATCATTATCATACCGTGGCGAATCCGGCGAAGGGGGAGGCGGCGGGGGAGCGCGGGTTGCCGAAGCAGGGATATCGGCCGGGGAGGCAGGGCGCTCGCCGCCAGAACAAGCACAAGAAGCGGACGGGCGATGACTCGTCAGCCAGACCGTAGCCCACTCGGCATTTGACCAGAGCGCACAAGTTGATGACCTTGGTCGTCCACCAGAAGGAGAGCCCGTGACCATGATCGATCAGTTTGCTCCGCTCCGCGAGTGGCGAGCCGCGCTGTACCGAGGCGCTGCAAACATCGTCAGCCGGTTCCTTGAGTTGATCGACGCGACCTTGCCGTCCGGGTGGATTCGCGATTCGGAGTATGAGCGTACCCGGACGCGGCCGGATCGTATCCGCTGCTACCTGTTCGACCGCACTGGAGATGCGTCGGTGCGGTTGTGGCTCCAGCGTGTGAGCGCTACACGGGTGCGCGGTGGTCCGGTTCAGCTGATTCGCCATGCGGCCTCGGATGAGCCTGGGCGGGTAGCTTTGCTGGTTGCTGAGTTCGGTACTGGCTGCGTGCTGCCCGCCACCGCAAAGACGGGTGTCCGATTCACGCGGCCGGTCTTCGGGCTGGGGAGCGTCCTAACCCCTGCCGCCGAGATGCTCTTTATCCGGTTCGCCGACACAGCTGATGGGGAGTGGCCACTCACGGATCAGGCAGAAGGACTATGGGACCAACTTGTCTCTGGATGCCTGACAGAGCAGGTCGCCATCGGCCGCGCCGAACTGAGTCGGTGGCTAGCAGACAGCGGCTGGGAGCAGGCGGCCGTCACGGCGCGTAACCGACCGGTTTTTCGCAGACTCCGATTTGCTCGCAAAGCGGTTGGAGGCCATGGCCCCATGATCGCCGTCGCCCAGGCCGTGGCAGACCTGATCGCGACCCCTAAGCCGGTTCTCTTTCTGGACACTTGCACGTTGCTCGACATCGTCCGGATCGTCCAGGCTCCGCAGCGGGATCTAACCCCGACTGTCCGGGCCGGTGTCGAGCTGCTGGCACTTTCCGCTGCTGGGTCGGTTCAACTCTTGGTTCAGGACATCGTCCCCGACGAGTGGCACGAGAACCTCCCGGCCGCCCGCGGAGACGGCGAGAGAGCCGTCCTGGCTTTCACCGCGACCTGGCAAATCGCCGCCGACCTCGGGCTGCCGGCACCGCCTCTTCCGGTGCTCCCGCCAGGGATCCTTATCGACGAGCTTGAGAAGTTATCGCATGAACTGCTGACGGCAGCCAACGTACTTCGCCGCGATCACGACGGCATGTCCTGGGCGATCAACCGCGTGGCTTCCAAGAAGAAGCCGTTCTCGGGAAATAAAGGAGGTGCGGTTAAGGACTGTTACATCCTCGGCCACGCCCTTCGGCTTAGCACCTTGCTCGCGGACAACGGCTATGCTCAATGGCGTGTGTTGGTCAGTTCAAACCGGTCCGACTTCGCCGCTCCAAACGCGGCCGTGTTCCACACAGATATCGCCACCGAGGCTGCTGCTGCCGGACTGCGGTACGCCGTTTCACTCGAGGCGGCCGTCACTGCCCTTCGGGCGGCCGGCGAGATTCCCTGATCGCGAACGGAGTGATTGATTCATGCGGCTGACACACGACATCGCCACCGGAATGTATTACCTGGGCCTTGACGCGATTACGAAACAAGAAGTCTAAGCGGTTTTCTGAAATCATAGGAGGTTCCTTCACGATGGGACTACTCACACCGGCGGCACAGCCGCGCCTAATCGCCGAAACGTTTGTACCGCCTCTCGAAAACGGCGATCGCCTGACGCGTTTTGAGTTCGAGCGCCGATACGCCGCGATGCCCGAGCAGATGCGAGCCGAACTCGTTGAAGGAGTTGTCGTCATGGCCTCGCCCGTTCGGCACAACATGCACGGAGTACCACATGCTGATCTGATATCCTGGGCCGCACTTTATCGTGCCGGTACGCCGGGCGTGCTCGGCGGCGCTGACGCTACGGTCCGACTCGATCTCGACAACGAACCGCAACCTGATGTATACCTGCTGATCGACCCTGCTCGCGGCGGGAGCGCCAAGATTGATGAAGATGATTACATCAATGGCGCACCAGAATTCGTCGCCGAAGTGGCCGCCAGCACCGTGAGCCACGACCTTGGACCGAAGTTGAATGCCTACCGCCGCAATGGTGTGGGCGAATACCTTGTCTGGCGTGTGCAGGATGCCGCAATCGACTGGTTCGTTCTCCGCGAAGGCCGTTTCGACCGGTTGCTTCCCGATGCCGACGGCGTCACCCGAAGCGTCGTATTCCCCGGCCTGTGGCTTGACACGGTTGCACTGCTGGCCGGCGATCTGGCCCGCGTCCACGCCGTTTTGCGCGATGGGCTCGCAACCCCGGCTCACTCGGCTTTCGTGGCGAAGCTCGCGGTGCCGCAAACATCAAACTGAATGAATTCGGACTTCGCTTGGCCGCTGTGCGTCCTGCCATTACGACCTACATGAACCACACTAGCCCTTAAGCAAGCGAACCCTGCTACCCCGTACCGATCACGATGGCATGAAAAACTCGAAATCCCTTTTCCTTTCTGCGGTGTTTAATGAGTTGACGTTCACAAAACACCCAAATTAAAGCGCACGTAGAGTCGAGAAGTGGCGCGGTGGTTTAGGTCGAGTCCAGCGGTATCCGGCCCTTTCGTTGGCCGGTGCCTCAATCTCCCGGCCATGCCCCGTTTCCACTTCCCGCTCGTCGAACCGGACGGGCCCTATTAAGGCATCCGGCTCTCGGACAAGGTAACTCATGCGTTCGCGCACAAGACGCGAGGTCGCGGTCGCCCTGGAAGCCACACTAATCCCAGGTCCTCACGCAGGTAACGATCCGAATAACACTGTCGGGCCGTACCCTGCACGCGGTGCTTCCGACCCAGCCACTGACGGAGCCGTTGACAGGTGTGCGCCATCACCTGCTTCATGGCCGGGGCCGTGTTACCGAGACAAAAATAGTTCGCCCAGCCCACCAGTCGGCTGTTGACGCGAGTTATTAACGCCCGGCAAGACAACCACTGCCACGTTCGGCTGGTCTGATCGCGGATCACCTCACAGATCCCGTGGATCTTCTTGACGGCCGGACGGGGACCGATGTAGCTACGCCCCGTCTTCGGCGACCAGTTCCGACCGAACGTGTAACCCAAAAACGAAAACGTCTCGTCCGGCAAGCGGCAAACCCGGGTCTTCGTCTCGTTCACCGTCAACCGCAGCTTCGACATCATGCGCCGCATCACCGCCTCGGCTTCAAGAGCCGTACCACGGCAGCAGATCACAAAGTCGTCCGCATAATTGACGATACGCGCCTCAAGACGATTGGCATGCCCGTTTGTCTTCCAGCCCAGCACGAAGCGACGCATGTAGAGATTCGCCAGCAGCGGCGAGAGCACGCCCCCTTGCGGGGTGCCGCGACCCTCGTCCTTGTTGCGAGTCGTTCGACGCTTGTCCCCACGATCTCCAAGGTCTTCCACCGGTGCCTCCAACCAGCTTTTGATCAGGGCCAGTAGTAGCCCGTCACTAAGCCGTCGGCTCACCGATGCCATTAACTCGGCGTGGGGGATGCTATCGAAGTACCCACTCAAGTCCGCATCGACAATCTCCGTATGCCCGTTGTCTAGCAACAATTGGACCTGCTCGATCGCGTCCAGAGCGCTTCGGCCTTGCCGATAAGCAAATTGTTCCGGCTGCAAGTCCGCCTCGAAGATCGGCTCCAAGACGAGCAACACAGCCATCTGCACGACGCGGTCGCGGATCGTTGGAATGCCCAACGGTCGCTGTTTGCCATCCGACTTCGGTATGTACACCCGTCGGACTGCTTGCGGGCGATACGCTTTGTTTCGGAGTTCTTCCGTCAGTTCACCCAGCCAACGGTCCAGCCCGTACTCCTCGATGTCCGTGAACGTCTGGCCATCCACCCCCGCCGCGCCGTCGTTAGCGGCACAGCACAGGTACGCATGGCCCAGCACATCGGCCCGGTACACCTTGTCGTACAACGCATAGAACCGATAGGTGGGTGCTCTCTTCGCTTTGGCATGCAACGTCTCCTGGAGTTTCCGAACCGTATCGGGAGGTGTTAGGCTCATCACCAATCTCCTGGCTCTCTTTCCTTCGGACGCTGTCCTTGAACCAAGGCCCCTTCCCTCCACCGGCGTTACCCGGCTTCAGCGGTACTACGAGCCTCTCCGCCACCCCAAGCGGCCCGGCCTGTCCCTCGCGGGCGTCCGGTTGGCACTGCTGCCACCGCAGGGGGTTTCCCGTGTTGCGTTAACTTTCCTATGCCGACATGCCGTCGCCATTACCCCGGTGGCAACGCGGGTGGGGCTAAAGTCGTTCCCCCTGTATCCTCGCGTCTGCGGCCTTCCCCATCCCTTTGCTGGGTCGGCTACCACATTACCCGTTTCGAGGCCTGCTCAGCGTTCACTCACGTTACGGCCTGCCTGCTCGCGGAGTCGCTCAAACGACCCTTTCCATCGAAGGCTTCGACAGTTTCGTTACCTCCACTGCCGCTCCGATTGCTACCGGCTGGAACGACCAGTTGCCGGGTGGGATTCGCACCCACTGAAAAGTCACGCCTTGGCACGGCGCACAAAGGGGTCAGGTTCATTTATTGATTGGCTCATCCAGGTGGTTAAGCTGAAGGAATGCACGACGATAAATGAACCTGACCCCTTTGTGCGTTTCAGGGGGAATCGACGACCACCTTCGCCGTCCACACCTGTCTTTTTCCCGTCCGGTCATCGATCCACACCGGATGAAAGGCTCCGTCCGCGTCGGCAGCGAGGCCGGCGGTGTCCTTGAAGTCGTCGCAGGAGGCCTTGATCGGGTGCTCGTTCAGTTGCACACTGGCCTGCCAGGTCTCGCCACCGTCGAGCGAGACGCGCATCCTCACGTTGCATCCGGGCGGATACACAGGCTTTCCGGGTCTGAGGTCAGGAAGACCACGGCGGTCGTACCACGTCACCGCAATGGCTCCGTCCTTGTTGACCGCGAGCGATGGAAGGAAGGAACCGTAGTCCGCCGCGTGAAGCGCAGCGGTCGGTTGTTCGCTCAAGATCGTCGGGCCAATCCATGATCGTCCCTTGTCCGGAGAGTACGCGAACATGATGCGGATACGATTGGGTTCGGGACCGTCTTCCCAAACCAAGTATAGACGGTCGAGATAGTTCGGGCTTCGCGCATCCGAAGCCAGCTGCGGGGGAAAGAAGAAGCTGCCCGACTTGATATGGGCGTCATACCAATAGGTGTCCACTAGCGATCCCTCGCGCAAGGTCTCACCGCCGTCATCGGAGAGGACGAGTCGGATCTGCGGGCGTTTCTCTGGATTCTTGAGCCAGGCATAATGAGCGAAAGCCACGGTGCCATCCGAAAGCACGGCGACGTTTCCGTTGTTGCATGAGGAAGTCTGATCTACATCTTGGCGATGCCAAACACGCGAACGGTCGAACGTCTTCGCTGAATCCGTGGAGGTGTGCAGAACCGCTTTGAGCGCGGGCACGGCGGGCATCCCGGGCGGAACACTCGTCGAGACGCTGCCTTCGCAATACACCCGTCCGCGATACCGGCTGTTTGAACAATCGACGGCGAGAAAGGGCCTATCGGTGAACTGGGGGATTGTCGCAGCAGGTTCCCAAGTCTTACCGCCATTGGCAGATCGGAAGTGGACCAAGCCACCGCTTTCCAAGATGTCGCCGTGGCTCTTGGTGAAGCGAACCTTGTCCGGGAAACTCATGCAGACGTAGTAACAGGTGCCATCGGGACCGAAGGCGATGGCGGGATCGTACATCGCCTCGTTCGGCACCTCTTTCCTCTCGAAGGCGACCGTCCAAGTTTTTCCGCCGTCCTCGGAACGGTAGCCGACCGTCTTCGGCACGCCCTTGCTACCAGGCGGATCGTAGATCGCGAACACGACGAGACGTTCAGGGTGCGACGGGTCCGCAGCTACTACGCATTCCCGGTGGTGGATGTCGTCGTTGTCCTTGCTGATTCGGATGTTGGGGCCGACCGCGATAACGGCTTGCCGGTCCGATGTCCGCGCCTCGATCTGCGCCGCCGTTGGCTCCTTCCTCGGGGACGACAGCCACCACCAAGCGACCCCCACGCTGAGCAAGGCGGCCGCAAACGCGGAAACGGCGATCCGGTGACGAAGGAGCCAGCGGCGCATGCGAACCTTCCATTATCTCGGAGAGGAAGCGTAGGCGGCGATGAACGGCGCTGGAAGGTTCTTCGTTTACATGCTCGCGGCATTTAGATTGAGGCTACTCACCCAACAGCTTTCAGCCACGCCGAACAGGTCGAGGGGTTCGATGGCTCCCATTCGCCATACCAAAAACCAACGATTCTTGGCTGCCGGCCGCCGAGACCTGATTGACTTAATCTGCGTACCTCTGGACATCGCCACATGTCTTTGGCATACTGGGATAGAACCGTTTAGCGGCAAGGAAGTCTATGTGGCCAAAGGACTTCGGGATCGGAAAATGCAGCGGGCCTTGATGCAGTTTTTCAAGCCGGACAACTGGTTTACCGTCCGAGAGGCGCTGATTCAGGCCGGTCGGCAAGACCTGATCGGCTCGGGCTGCGACTGTCTGATCCCTGCGCAACCACCGAGGGAAGCGTGGAGGCAAAGCGGGCGAAAGCCAATAATGAAGTGCGGGGCGAACAAGTGGAGGGCGACCACTACCACACCGTGGCCAACCCGGCGAAGGGAGAGAAGCCGGGCGAGCGCGGCCTCAACAGGGGCTACCGGCCGGGACGCAAGACGCAGAAGCGGCGGCCGGGGAAGGGCGGTCCAAAGGCGCACAAAGGGGTCGGGAGTCGTTTCTGTTGACAGCCACGCTGGCATCGGGTAATTTCGTTCCATGCCACGACGCTTGCGCTGCAATACCGGTGGTTATGTCTACCACGTGCTCAATCGGGCTGTGGGCCGCTCCACCCTCTTTCAAAAAGACGGCGATTACGCGGCCTTCGAAAAGGTCCTGCGGCAAGCCAAGGACTGGCGGCCGATCCGCCTCCTGGGCTACTGTTTGATGCCCAACCATTGGCACTTGCTGCTTTGGCCGGCACACGACGGCGATTTGTCGGAGTTCATGCGTTGGCTGACGGTCACCCACACCCAACGGTACCACGCTCACTACCACACCAGCGGGGAGGGTCCGCTGTACCAGGGGCGGTTCAAGTCGTTTCCGATTCAGGAGGATGAACATTTTCTTACGGTGTTGCGTTATGTCGAACGAAACCCCTTGCGGGCTGGATTGGTACAGCAGGCCGAGGACTGGCGCTGGTCCAGCTTGTGGCAGCGCCGCCAGCGCAGTCCGCAGCCCTTGATCGAGGAAGGTCCCGTACCGTTGCCACGGAGTTGGCGGGCGCACGTCAATGCGGTTCAGACCGAAGCGGAACCGGAGGCGCTGAGGCGCGTCGGTGCGCCGGGGCAGTCCTTACGGAGATGCGGCGTGGATGTCCAAGACCGCCACGCTCCTGGGACTGGAGGCAACCTTGCGACCGCAGGGTCGGCCGCCCAAGAAGAAAACGGGCGCGACAGATTGACAAACGACTCCCGACCCCTTTTCTTCCCCCGTGTTTCTCCGTGGAAATAGGGAGCATAAATGTCGAATCCCAAGCGGGCGATTGACCGCATGGTGAAATTTCACCGTCAATGGGTGGCTGAGACGGGGGAAGAAGTGCGGTCCTACGCAATCGACCGCATTAACGCCGGTCTAACAGAAGGCTCGATACGTAGTCTCCGAAACATCTCTAGCAATCTAAAATCGCTAGGAATGTATTGGGGAACCCACGGTGACCTTTCCCTTGTTGATGGAAATCCAGCTGGCTGGCAACAAGTGCATCGTTCCGGTCTCTTGTATCTTTGGGTTTTGAGGATTGAATTGCTATTATTCCGAAAATTGGGTGATTCACCATCTCTTACGCAGTTTCCTCCTTTGGCGTCTTGCGCCCTTTGTTATGCCATGACAATGGAATTGGACGATTGGCGTCGGGAACTGGCGAACTTGCTTTTTGAAATGTCGTCTGAACCAAGAATGGTTAGGCGCGAATACTGGCAAGAACGGCAATTTGAGCCTTTCGTGTTACATCTACACGGGATTATGGAAAACAAGGGACAGCATGCCTATTCTAGTGGCGGCGATTTAGGCGTTTACGCCGACGTTTTCGCAGACTGGAATGATGATGCCCGTCTAGCTCAGGCACTTGTGCAGATATGCGATTACCATTGTAAAAACATGGACGATACTGGCGATTGGGACCCGGAGTTCGATCATCCTCCCTTTGATCTTATTCCGTGGGAGCTGCTAGCCATCGGCAGAATTCGGCAGCTTGCAGGTCTGGTCATGCCTGCGATCAGTCACCCACTAGCTAAGCCGATGATGATGCAATTTGAAAAGATCGCACAGATACAGGATGAAACGCTGACCCGAGTGGAAACGTTCTACAGACAAGTGGTGGCACCGTAGCTTAGCTTTCGCTTCTCCGAGAGTCTTAACGCGATTTATGCAGACTTTGTCCCGGTTAATAACTCCAGGACCACCGTGTCCATGTATTTTCGAGGTTCAAGTACGATTTCATGAGGCGCGAATGTCCCAAAACAAAAATCAATGCGGATGGTTAATGTGCGTGGATGTTCAATCGACGCGCACAGCGGACGCGTAGGTGAAGCGTGTTTTTAACTTTGCGACAGCAACTCAAGCTGCTCGCTGTCGGCTATAGGTGGTTAGTTGTCCGCCCAGCAGCTCGATCGGCGCTATATCCTCCAGTGAGAGGCGTTCTCTATGCCCATTTCACCAGAGCCGTATGCGTTTTGAGGAGAGCAACTTCTGATTTTTCAACGAATGCATTATGAGGGTATTTATAGAAGCGGTCTGCTTATAGTGGACAATACTAGTCTCTTGATTGGCAAGGGTGGTACGAGGCAAGATTGCCTGGTTTCACGAGCATCGACGCAAATCCCTTGCCCATATGGATTTAATGTAAACATCATCAAAACGATCAACATTGTTAAAACGACCACCCTTGCCAAAAGTGATTTGGCATGGCAAGGGTGGTCAGGCGTTGTGAAGTATCTGTGAATTCGTTCGCCGGGGTTATGGGGGGCTCGAATGAAACGAATTTTGCTTCTGGTTTTTCTTGAGCGTTGCCGTGACGGTTACTTTGCCTCTTTTGGCTTGTAGCCTTTCCAGACCCATTCGAGGGCGTGGGGGAGGAACTGGGCTTGGGCGTTGCCGACGCCGTGGCCGGAGTTGCGGCAGAAGAGGTATTGGTATTCGTAGCCTTTTGCTTTCAGCACCTTGGCCATGCGGTGGTTGGCTTCGACCCAGTCGTGCATGTCGTCGCGCATTGCGTTGGGATTGAGCAAATCCGCATCGCCGACGGATAGGAAAATGCGGAGCGGTTTCTTGGGTTCTTTGGGAATGAGCGTTTCGTGGAAGCCCCAGGCTCCGTCAGGGTATTTGGGATCAAATGGCCAGGCTTGGTTGACGAACGTGCCCGAGGTCGTCAGGACGCGGTGGTAGAGATCGGGGCGGAACCAGGCCATGATGAGGGCGGCTGAGCCGCCGGAGCTGTTGCCCATGGCGGCACGGCCATCGGGGTCTTTCGTCAGCTTCACCTTGGCGTTTTTCTCGACGCGCGGCAACACTTCCGTTTCGATGTATTCAGCGTAATCGCCGTTCATGTTGTCGTATTCTTTGCCGCGCTCGTGGCCCTGGGCATCGCCGCCGCCGTTGGCAATCCAGATGACGACGATCGGCGGAATCCGCTTTTGGGCGATCAGGTTGTCGAAGATGTGCAGCAATTCGGCGTTGGGCTTGCCTCCTGGGCCATCGTGAATGACCAGGAACGGCGCTTCGTCGCCCGGTTTGTATTGGGCGGGAATGTAGACGGTGATCTTGCGTTTGTAGTCGATGTTGTGCGTCTCGACGATCAGTGTCTTTGGGTTGTTTGGGTCGACTTTTCCGTTCGCGGTGCGGGCAATGCCGGGATTGAAGAGCTTGGTTTCCTTCGAGTCGATCGTGAATTGTTCAACCTTGCCCTCGGGAACGCCCTCGACCTTTTTGCGTTCCGGCGCGGGCACATACTTTGGCCCGATGACGAAATTGTCATAGGCATCGAGCGGGGGATTCTCGCCGTCTTTGAGCACCTTGAAGGGCGGGGCGCCCTTGTCGTCGTACTTGCGGGTCGGCGCGGCCAGCAAGACAGAGCATGAGAGAGCAGCAATCAGGAGGAACGTGGAGAGCTTGTACATGAAACGCCCTTGGTGAAGTTGGGATAGTGCGGGAACTCGGACGGCACCGAGTGTGAGGTGCTAATCTATTCACCGGCTTCCGCATCGGTCAGGCTTCCGGCACAACGGCCACGTCCGCGCCATTGCGGTAACAAACTGCTTCTTTTCCCGTTTCTAAGTTGGCGTTACAATGCGCAAGAGTGGTTGTAATTCACGGGGGAGGTGCCGAGTGAGCTTTTCTGAACAGCCTCCTTCGCAACAATGGACCGGCTTGAATTACAGGGGCGAGGAGTTCGCGGAGGTCTGGTTCAAACCAGAGGGCGAGCCATTGGCGCTCGCGTTTCGCATTCCGCGGGCAAGTTTTCAGATTCCGGGAATCGATCGACTTTTGACGCCGAAAAACCTTCTGATGGCGGTGGGAATAAGGGAGGACGAGGTTGAATCATGGAGCACGGAAGGCAGCTCTCATGAGGGGATGAACGAGTCCAATTCCGAACTCGCGGTTCCGCTCCTTCCACCGCCGCAGAACGCTACCCACCTGAATGTTTACTTTAGCCTTAAGCCGACCTCCGAAGTTCTCGAGGTTTCCGAGGCGAAGTGGCAAGACCTCGAATCTCGTTGGGACGCGATCCTGGGTTTGGAAGCGAGTATAGATACGTTGCGCATAAGTATGGAAAGCCTGCGCGGAAATGGAAGCTTCGTCGCGGAAGACGTTGACGGCGGGCGAAAAGCTGAATGCCCTGAATGCGGATGTGGATCAATGGAACAGAGCAAAAAGCCGTCTACTTTTTGCCCTGCCGAAGACGAAAGAGTTTATCCATCGTTCCACCTGGGTGATGGGCACGCCCGAACGGAAGAAGCTCGAGGAGGTTTTCAAATACCACGCTCGGCCTCGGATTCCTATTTCTCAGATAAACGAGGTTGGGGCCCAGCTCGAAAACGTGCTAAAGGACCGGCAGATATTATCCGCGCAGGGTGTGACGATCTATCAAGAATGCAAAAGTATCTCCGCGGAGGCTCAGGGAGCCTTGAGGACACTGCATAGCAACGCTGCCGCGAATGCGACCAGGAAACGGGGCGCATCGAATGCGAAAGGCAAGTTTTTCTACGCGCCCGTTCCATAATCTGAGGGAGTGAAGGGCTGCGCTCCCTTGGGGTTGTGGCGGGACCTCTTCTCCCGTGAGGTGCTTTGTTGATCCTTTTGGCTTTTCTCTTCCCGGTAAGCATTTACCTACTCATTCTGGGACATATCAATAGCCAACGGAAGGCGGTCCTCGTCTCGGGGGTGTGGGATTTCATCGGTTTGCTCGCAGCGATGTCTGGATTTTTGCTCGTGGGCGGGCCGGCGCTTTTGAGTAGCTACCACTCCTCATGGCGCGATTTTTGGCTGCTGGGCAAGCAACCCTCGGGCGACGATCCTTGGTTATGGGCATCATTGGCCTTGGGCTATTTCTCCGTGGTCTTGCTCGGCTTTGGCATCGTCCTCTGGAATCAGCGCGGGCTAACGGCGATTTACAATATCGATCCTGACCTCGCGGAACGGCTGGTGGATCAGGTCTGTGCGCGCCTCGGACTGACGCCGGTGCGCAGCGGCAGCGTCTTCCTTTTTGGCATGGCGATGCGTCGCCTCGGCAGAGAGGTGCGGCAGCCGGCCAAGGAACTCGAGCCGACGAGCGAGAACGTCGTACTCAATATCCACGGCTTTCGCTTGATGTGGCATGTGACCCTACGCTGGGATCCTGTTCATTCGGCGCTGCGTCGAACGATCGAAAAAGAACTGCGCATCGTGTTGGCTGCAACGGTCATTCCCGAACATGAGTTGGGGCCGCGCCTGACGCTCGCCGGCATGACGTTGTTTACGGCGTGCGTGACATCGGTGCTGGGACTGATTCTGATCCATAGTCTTACGTAAACGCGCCTATCGGCTCGCGGCTAAACAAGAAATAAGGAGGATTCATTATGAAACGCCGTACGTTCATTCAGGCATCGCTTGCTACCGTCGGCTCTGTAGCGGCAGCCCCCGCGCTCGCCGCGGATGCGGCGGGGAAGCAGCTTTACGAACTCCGTTCGTATTCGCTGAAACCCGGTAAATTGCCGCTACTCGAAAGCTATCTGGAGAAGGCGTTGCTGCCGGCGCTCAAAAGGCTCGGCGTCGGCCCGGTCGGTGTGTTTCAGGCGATGGAAGATAAAGATCCGATCAAAGTTTACGTGCTGATCGTTTACCCTTCAGCTGAAAAGTTCGCGAGCGCGTCAGCACAACTCGCGGGCGATGAAGCCTACCTCAAGGACGGCAAGGAATATCTTTCGGCAAAAGCGAGTGATCCGGTTTATCTCCGAATCGAGAGTTCGCTGATGGCACCGATTCAGGGGATGCCCAAGCTCGAGAAGCCAGACACGTCGAAGCCACGCTTGCTGAATCTGCGGATTTATGAAAGCCACAATGAGCGGGCCGCGACAAAGAAGATCGAGATGTTCGACAAGAGCGAGTTGGCCATTTTTCGGCGGGTCGGCCTGACGCCTGTTTTCTTTGGTGCGACCTTGGTCGGTGCCTCAATGCCGAACCTCACTTACATGCTCGTCTTTCCAGACGATGCGACCCGCGCGGCCGCGTGGAGCCGTTTCGGCGGTGATGCGGAATGGAAGAAATTGCGTGCGATTCCCGAATACGCGGACAAGGAAATCGTTTCCAAGATAACGAACAAGATACTGACGCCAACGGCCTTTTCGGAGATCTGAGCGGCACCCTCACGGATTCAAGCGCGGCTTAACGCGCAAGCGTTGGCCGATGCGTGGTAGAGCTTCGCCGTTCTTGACCGGGTCGAAATCGATAATGCACTCGAGCGTGCGGACGTCGTTGAATTGGAGCGGTTCGAGCATGATCGATCGGCGGTGGGTATACCAGTTACCAACTGTGGTAACTTTGCCGGACCAGTGTGGCTTGGAACTCCGAGTGTCGTCGTAGATGTCGACGGCCATTCCTTCGGTAAGGCCGTCGGCGAACTCCTGCTCGGATTCGGCGCGCACAATCAAGGGCTTGCCTTCAGGGACAAAATACATCGTGGGCCCTTGCGGACGTTGCGGAGCGAACATTTCGCCCTGGGTCACTTGAATGCGAATGATCTGGCCATTCGACGGCGCGACCATCTTGCATTCCTCGATCGCCAACTCTGCCTTTTTGATTTCCGACTTCACGCGCTCGACGTCGGTACTCGCCAGTGTGACCCCCAACTCAGGTTTGACCGACTTGAGGCCTGCCAGCTCGGCTTCAGCACCGTGGACCAAGGCTTGCGCGGAGTCGACCTGCTTTGCCGCGGCGATGCGGTCTTCTTCCGTGGCAGCCGTGGAGGAAACTTTTTCCGTGACGCGCTTCAAAACAGCTTTAGCGGCAACGAGATTCGCCTGCTGAGCCTCGATTTTGGCTTCTTGACCTTTGATTTGCGCCGCGTGTTGCTCGGTGAGGTTCCTCGTTTGTTCAAGCTTAGCTTCGGCCGTCGCCAGGGCGTCTTTCGCGCCTTTAAGTGTTAGCTGTGCCAAGCGATCATCGATTTGCAGCAGAACATGTCCCTGCTTGACTTGCTCGTATTCTTTCACGTTGATGGCGACGACCCGGCCCATCTGAGCTGGATTCAACGGCACGACGCCATCGCGAACGTCGACGTGGGCAAGAAGAATTGGGTTTGGCTCGCCAGGGGAAGGCGACCCGGCCTTGCCCGAACTCTGTGATCCAGGCGCGGCGAGTGCGTAAACGGCCCACCAGATCGTTCCGGTGAGGGCGGCCAACATCATCAAACTCGACAGACCTTGGGTCCAGCCTCGGGAAGCCAGTGACGTTTGAGTTTGAGCTGATTTGGCCATCTCGAAATCCTCTTAGTGAACGAAAGGATACGTCGTCGCGACGGTCCCATTGGTTTCGGGCGTAAGATCCGTTGAATCATCTGGTTCCATCATTCGGCCATCTTCCAGATGATAAACCCGATCGACGTAGGGAATCAGACGGGGATCATGAGACACGACGACGACGGTAGCGTCGTCGTCATGAGCGGCGTTGCGAAGCAGTTGAACAACCTGTTCGCCGTGGCCCCAATCGAGGGCGCTGGTCGGCTCGTCCGCGAAAAAGAGCTTTGGCTTCTTAATCAGTGCCCGGCCGATAGCGACGCGCTGCTTCTCGCCGCCAGAGAGAGCGGCTGGCCGCTGGTGCGCCACTTTGGCGAGACCGAGCAAGGACAACATTTTTTCGGCGCGCTGCCGAGCTTCGCTGGCGCTGGCGCCTTCGCCCCAGCGCACGATCATTTCCAGCTGCTGGCGGGCCGACAGCGCACCAAAGAGATTGAAACCTTGAAAGATGAAGCCGCAATACTTGAGCCGAAAGTGTTCGCGCTGGGTGTCGCTCATAGCCCAGATGTCTTCGCCAAGAGACGTTACCGAACCATGATCGGGACGCAGCAGACCGGAGAGCACCGCTAATAAGGTAGACTTGCCGCTGCCAGATGGACCCATTAAAAGCGTGATTTCGCCGGCATGGAACGCGATCGAGACGCCATCCAGCACTACTTTGCGCGTCGAGCCTTCGACAAAGCTGCGCGTCAAGTCGTGGCCGCGCAGCGTCACTTTGGCAGTCACGTTTTGGTGCATAGCACCGGCTCCTTCGCCGACTGGCTCCGTCGCTTCCCGCCCCGAGCGGGTTGTATCATAAACCACGTTTGTCATTGTACTAGCCAATCCATTTTTGGACGCTCTGGTTGCCTAACGCAGCAATTCCGCCGGCTCCGCGTTACGCAGTGAACGCAGCGCGAACAGCCCGGCTCCGACCGCCATGGAAAGCGTCAGAATAGCCACGGACAATAACAACCACCAAGGTCGTTTAATCTGAAGACCTTGGGCGTCAGCCAGCCACGAAGCTCCCTCAACCGCGGGATACGCGATCAACAAACCCGCCACTCCAACCCAAAACGCCTGCGAAATTACCAGCATCGACATCCGCCAGCGCGGAATGCCCAGGCGGCGCAGAACCGCGAACTCGCGCAGCGATGCAGCCGTGGCGGCATACATCGTTTGGCTTGTTACTACCATTCCCACGAGCAAACCCAGGGCGGCTGCATATCCCAAGGCGAAGCCGGCCTTGGTCTTGAAGATCCAATGCGTCTGCGAATGTAAGGCGAAATCGGTGCTCGTGAAGGAAGTTACGTTCGGATGACTCTCCTTAAGATGTTCGACCACTTGAGGCGCATCGGATTTTTGCTTACAAGTGGCAATGACATATGTAACCTGATCGGGCGTCAGACGCAAAAGCCGCCGGGCGGTCTGCACGGAGGCGAAAACGTAAGGACCTGCCAAGCTTTTCAGGCCCCTGGTCATGGCCATGACCCGTACGCGGACACCGGATACTTCGGCGTAATCGCCAACGCCCTTGATCCCCAATCGTTCGCGGTCCGACTCGTCGACAATAATGGCTCCCGGGAACGTCAGCAGGCTCCGCATTTCCGGCGTGAGCTTATCAACGGTTCCGAGCGAGTCCGGCTCGAGGCGCGAGCCGATGACCATGCATAATTCCGAGCCGCCATCCGGCCTCGCCCAGTAAGAAAACCCTTGCAGGTATACTTCACACCGATCGATTTCCGGCTGACTGGCGAGGTAGGTCAAATATTTCTCGGGAATCGCGCGGCCAAGGTCGACGCTACGCACTTCCGGCGCGCCCATCCATATATCAGCGCGGGTGCGGTCAATCGGCATCGAAGTAATGGAAAACAGGCCGAATAATAGCCCGCACTGCAAAACCGTCAAGAGCGCGCTAAAGCCGACCGCCAAAACGCCCGGGAGGTAGCGTTGTCGGTCAAACCACAAAGTTAGCAGCGAATAGGACATCAACACACCCGTTGTTTCAGATCAGCCGGTTTCTCATTTTTAGGTCCAATGTGACGATTCACACGCTTAGCTACACAGCCGCCATGTCGGTTGCACGAAAGTTAGCGTCATATTTAGGCCCGCCAACGAAGCTCGGCAGATCGGCGAGGCTGCCCTCGACAAATGTATGATGCCACAGTTGCGTCGATAACACACCGACCAGTCCCATTTCCATAGAGGTTCTCTGGCCGCCGCCCGTGGGGAACTTGCGATACTGTTGCCGCCAATAGGTCACGCCCTCAACGTCGAAGTAACCTGTCTTCCGCAGGGACTCGCGGCTGAGAAGCTGGTCCACGAAGGGCGGAGCCGATTCTAGATGGAAACTATCGAACGGCGCCCGGAACATCGCCTTGGTGCGCCAGGCGATCGATTTCGGCAGCCAGCGCTCGGCGACGTGCCGCAGAATTCGCTTATCGCCCAGGAGACCTTTCAGCTTCCATTTTGGATCGAGCTTGGAGATGAAGTCAAACACGGCCTCGTCGAGGAACGGATAACGAGTTTCGACGGAGGAGTGCATGGCGATCCGGTCACCCTTGGCAAACAGCAAGTGGCCGGGAAGGTGGGCGCGCGAGCCGAGATAAAGCTCGCGATTAAACGGATGCCAGCGTTTCAGATTCGGATTCAGGCCCAGGTCTTCGTAGGGGACATGATCCTTGAGTTCATTCAGCATGTCCGGGCTGAACAGTCGCAACTTGGCGAGGCTGACTAGCCCGTAGAGATCTAGCCACCCATTGTGCCCGCCGACGGCTTCCTGGGCGCGATGGAGCAGGTCGATGGGGAACTTCGGTCCGCCGCTGAGGCGATTGTAGGTACGGCGCAGCCATTGGCTGATTTTGACGCCGGGAATGACATCGAGCAAGCTAAGGAGACGATTCACCTTGTGCCAGGGATAACCGCCCAGGAATTCGTCTGCCCCTTCACCTGTAAGGGCAACCTTATAACCCCGATTGTGGACCTCGCGTGCCAACATAAGAAGGGCGGCACAAGATGTATCGATGACCGGCTTCTCGGCGGCCCAAATCAGCTCTGGATAGGTCGCCAGAACCTCGTCATCACCACAATCGACGATGATCGGCTCGACTCCCACATGGCGCGCGACAATCGAGGCTTCGTTGGTTTCATCGAGTTTGGGCGATTTGATGCGGATCGTGAAGCAGGGGATCGGCTCGCCGCGCACTTTGCTGGCCATGGCGACGACGGTGCTCGAATCGACGCCACCGCTTAGGTACGAGACGACGGGAACGTCGGCCCGCAACCGCCGCTCCACGCCAGCGACCAGCACCGACTCAAACCCTTCAACCGCTTGTTTGGTCGTCAACGGCGCTTCGTGGCCCCAATCGGGGAAATCCATTTGCCAATAGGTATGATCGCCAATGCGGGCAGCCTCGCCACCCCCTGGGAGGTCGATGCGTAAATAATGGCCAGGGGTCAACGCCTGAACACCCGCGAAGCAAGTCACCGGGCCAGGTTGCGAGAAAAACGTAAATATGTGGTTCAAGCCCTTTGGATCGAGCCGAGCTTGCACCATTCCGGAGGCCAAGAGCGCCTTGACTTCCGACGCGAACAGCAGCCAGTCGCCCTGGCGCAGTCCAGAAGAGCGGACAGATGCCGAAACGATCGCGTGCCAACACGATGCGCTGCCGTTTGCTGTCGTGGAGAGCGATCGCGTATTGACCACGCAATTGCTCAAACATTCCTTCCTGATTGTCTTCCCAAAGGTGGGGAATGAGTTCCGTGTCGCAATGCGTCGCGAAGCGATGACCCTTGGATTCGAGCAGGGCTTTCTTCTCGCGATAATCGAAGAATTCGCCGTTGAACACCGTCGCGATCGACCGGTCTTCATTGAAAATCGGCTGACGGCCGTCGAAGAGACCGACAATACTAAGACGCCGCGAACCGAAGGCTAGGCCTGGGCGCTCGTAAAAGCCATCCTCGTCGGGACCGCGATGGATGATGGCGGCAGCCATGGCGCGAATCGTTTCAGGGGGAATGGGTCGGCGCTGACCAGATAAGTCAACAATGCCTGCGATGCCACACATGCACGGTCCTCTCTTCGTTTTCGTGACAGACAGGCGACGTCAGTTCCTTCACTTCGTGGGCGACGTTTCATCGAGCTGCTTCACGCGCTGCGCCATCCGCGAGTCAACGGTGCGCGGCAACCATTTATTAACCCAAAGCATCCAACGCGCCTCGGAGCCCAAGACGGTCTCGCGGCGTCGCCCGGCCAAGCTTTTCAAGATACCGTCCGCCACTTCATCCGGCGACATGCCTTTTTCGTGTTCGATCTTGGCACGGCCTTCGTTGCGCAACAGATGTTTCGTTATTTCAGTATTCGTCAAGCCGGGCACGATAAGGACAACCTCAATCCCAAAGCGCAGAAGTTCGGCTCGAAGTGCATCCGTCAATCCGCACAGGGCGAACTTGCTGGCCGAGTATTCCGTCCAGGCTGGTACGCCGCGCCGACCACACATCGAAGCTACGTTAACAATGACGGGGTTTGTACTGCGTTGCAGGATTGGAACGGCTGCGCGGATTAGCTCGGCCGGCGCGAAAAAATTGACTTCCATCACCTGCCGCAAGATGGCTTCACTGCTGTCGGCGAAATGACCAAAAGAACCCACGCCAGCGTTGTTTACCAGAACATCGAGACCGCCAAAGCGCTCGTTCGCTTTATCGAGGAGACGAAGCCGATCAGCCTCGATCGTGATGTCGGTAGGAACGACAACCACCTCGGACGCTGCCCTTAATTGCGCGGCTACTTCGTCGAGTTTGTCCGCGGACCGCGCCGCCAATACCAAGCTGGCACCGGCCTGGCCGGCCTTGATAGCCAACGATCGGCCGATGCCGCTCGAAGCGCCGGTAATCAACATGCGTTGGCCCTGGAGGCGAAGCCCCATGGTCAATCTCCTAATAAATGCTCAAACCCACTTGGGCAACGTAGCCTTCCTAAATTTAACAGAGGACCGACACATTCTTTTGTCAATCCGCTGAAAAATTGTTGCCCAAGCGACGAACACGCATGAGTGACGGGCATGCGCGGCATTAACCGCATACGCGCCAGAAAGCAACCAGCTTCGATCGCGAGAAATCCTCCGATTATAGGGTCGCCAGACCTCGAGCGCGAGGCGAGTCGTACGGAATGCAGATGGGTGTTGTAGAAGATCGGTAAGCTGGGAACAAGCGGCAAACCAGTGCGTGCAGGACCTGCTCCGTTTTATTGGGCGCTTATTAAAGTTTCCTCACTTTTCAGTTTTGATGACGTCTCAATGGGCTACCAGGCCGACCCGCGATCTGCTTGGCCGGTCGGACCACGCCTGGATAAAGCCCGCAGGGCCGCCCGACGATAGGGCTTTCATCTCTCCAAAACAAGAGCGAAGCAAGCCGAGCCCGCACCGACGGGAACTTCGTTGGGTTCTCGCTCGTCCCCTATATCCTCGCCTCAACTCAGTTCTTCGCCTCTGTCCTCACTTTGAGATTCCGGATCGTGCCTTGAAACAGCTTCTTGCCATCATAATCATCCACGGGTTGCCCATCGTCATGGCCGAGGCAAAAGGCTTCGGCGGGTTGGCGTTTGAGCGGTCCGTCCGACTTACCTGTAGCCACCTCTTTGCCGTCCAGTGAGAGCTTCATGGTGCCATCGGCGCTAAGGCGAGCTTCGATCAATGTCTTGTCGCCAATCGCCGACGGCGAAGTGATGCGCACCACTTCCTTGGCCGGTTGCCTCACGGCGAAAACGACACGGCCTTCTTTCAAATAAAGTGTATATCCCACAGCTGCCCCACCATGCGCGACAATGACGCCGTCACGCGCTTTGGTTTCCACATCGCATTGGATCGTGAGCGATCGGTCCTTCACCTGCGGCGCCGCGCCCCGGCCAGCGTCTGGCCGATTTTCATGGTCTCAAGAGACTCTGCCGTTCCCAGGTTTGCATTCTTTTCCAGTTCAATGGGATAGAGAGTAACAGGATTCTCGACCCGACCTGCCGGCCGGACTTCCGGGCCAGGTTTGCCGTTACCCAGCTCGGAGGCCATTTTCACGGCAAATGCCTTGAGCCGGCTCACCACCTCGGGATGATCGGCTGCGACGTCGGCTCGCTCGCCGATGTCGCTATCAAGGTTGTAGAGACGCGGCTTGTCGAGTGATGCGGGGACGGTTTGGCTTGCCGGGCCGATATTCTCATACTGCGGCGCAATCGCTAATTTCCAAGGGCCGACGCGGACGGCTTCGAGCTTATAAACGTTGTAATAGTAGCGAGCCTCGTGTGGCGAGTCCTTGGTCGTCGCAAACAAGAGCGGGGAAATGTCCTTGCCGTCGATCTTCTTGTCACTCGGAACGGTGCCGCCGCTCACCTTCACGAAGGTCGGCAGAAAGTCGATATTGCCCGAGACGGCGTCGCATACACCGCCTGGCGCGATCTTGCCAGGCCACCATGCAAGCGTCGGCTCGCGCACACCGCCTTCCCAGGTACTGGCCTTGCCGCCGCGCAACGGCCCTGCTTCGCCGCTATTTTTGCCTTGTGTGAGCCAAGGCCCATTGTCGCTGCTAAACATAACGAGCGTGTTTTCGGCGAGCTTGAGTTCGCGCAGCGTCTCCAGTAGTCGCCCCACGCTCCAGTCCACTTCCTCGACCCAATCGCCATAACGGCCATTTTTCGATTTGTCACGGAAGCCCGCGCCCGGATGAATCGGCACATGCACAGCGGTATGCGGCAAATAAAGAAAGAACGGCCGGTCCTTGTTTTCCTTGATGAATTTCACCGCTTCATCCGTGTATCGTTCGGTGAGCCGATCCTGATCGTCGCCGGCCAGTAGCTCGATCACCTTTTCCTCACGCATGAGGGGCACGACGTTCTGCCCATTGACCTTGGCCTTCTTCATCATGTCATTGGAGTAGGGCAGGCCAAAGTAGTGATCGAATCCATGACGCGTCGGCAAGAATTCCGGCTGATCCCCCAGGTGCCATTTGCCAATACACATCGTCGCATAACCCAGGGCTTTCAGTAGCTCCGCGACTGTATGTTCTTCCTTGCTAATCCCATTGGCCGCGCCGGACCGAAAACACCAGGTATCGAAACACGCTGGCCATAACAGCCGGTCATCACCTGGGCGCGCGAGACGGAGCAAACGGGAGCGGCGTAAAACGACGTCAGCTTCATCCCTTCCTTCGCCATGCGATTCAGATTCGGCGTGCGATTCTTCTTGGAGCCAAACGGCTCGATGTCCCCATAACCCATATCGTCAATGAAGATGAGAACGATATTCGGCTTGGCCGCCGGGGCCTCGGTAGCATGCAAGGCGCCCAAGGGACTCAAGAGAAATACAGCGAGGATGCAGCACAAAAGTCTCATAAATCTGTCCTCGGCACGGTTCACCGTAATCGGTCAACTGTGTCTTTGTATGACTAGGTGGAAACAGATTCCGCCAACAGAGGCTCGTGTGGGGCGCGGTATGGTAGAATTTTATCTTGCGATGGAACAATTCGTCCATTAAAGGCGCCGGTCCCGCCCGGCCCCTTTTTACGGAGGCCGAACGGTCGGCCTCCGTGGAGGTCGGACTACTTTTTGTCCATCGGCTTCAACTTGCCTTCCGGCAGGACTTCGACTTCGACATTCTTGCCATCAACCACGACCGTGACCTCATAGTATTCCAGCTTCTCCTTACCCTCTTTGACCGTAATGACCTCTTCGGCCTTTTTCATTTCCGCCTTGGGGTATTTGGCGGCGACCGCATCCGAGACGACCTTCGGCAAATCCTTAACGGCGATCTCTTTCTCCATTCCCGTGATTGTGCCGTCTCCATCAAAGGTCACATCGACGTTCTTGCCTCCATCTTTAAGCGTGACCTCGTAGGCCGTCTTTTTGCCAGTGATTTCCTTGACCGCTCCCAACATTTCACCCTTCGGGAAGCGTTTTTTCACCGCTTCCACAACGGCCTTCGGCAGCTTGTCGAGGGCAATCTTCTCTTCGTCGGCCCAGGTCGCCGACGCTCCAATCAGGATCATCGCTGTGCAAAGAATAGCTCGCATGAATCGACTCCATAGGTCTAAAAATTGACGGTGGCAAAGTCGCCTGCCCATCGCCAAAGCAGCTTATCACAAGTTGATAAAGTCATCGTGAGCCATGTATAAAAAATAGATTATCTAAAAAAGGGACGTCTAAAAAAGGGACGGGCACGTTTAATTTCGCCGTTATTTCTCGGTTACTTTGTTCGCCGCCTTACTCGGCCGTCCTCGAGGCCTAAGTGAAGCCTCGATACCCAGCTGCTTCGCCGTGTGCGAAACCCAGCCAGCGCTGCCGAAGGGAGTGCCGCGGTTCACGCTGCGACGCAGCGCCTCGAGGTCCGCCATGGTTTTGCCCTCATTTACCCATGCGAGCCAGTTCTCCGGGCGCGGCACCGGTCCGTTCGTCAAAAAACTCGGCATGCCTTCAGGATGGCGCCGATGAAAGGCACTCGACCAACGCCATTTCTCGGCTTTTTTCACCAGCTTGGCGCGGACGGGATTATACTCGACATAACGCAAAACAGTCAGCAAATGTTCGTCCTGTTCGACGGGAAACGACTTGAAGCGTCCCTGCCAGATATGGCCGCTGCCATGATAATGCTGATGATAACGCCGAACGTGTGTGTTTTGGACCCAATGCATCCAATGGCTAAGGTCGCCGTCACCATTTGGGCAGACGACGAGGTGGAAATGGTTGGGCATCAAGCAGTAGCCGAAAACAGGCATCGGCACCTCGACGCAGCCATGGGCCATAGCCTTCAGGAAGGCTTCGAAATCCGCGTCCTTGAGGAAAACCTCACGGCCTGCGTTGCCACGGTTGATAACGTGGTAACAGATTCCGCCAACAGAGGCTCGCGCGGCGCGTGGCATAAAGGCAATGTATCTTGCGAAGGAAAGACCGTCAACATTAAAGGTGCCCGTCCCCTTTATTGGCCTCATGTCCGTGTGATCGAATTCATTAAGCAAAGATTTCCTATGCCGATATACGCTACCAAAAGACGCCCGTTTTACGAACGACCGGGAATAAATCCGATTTTTGCGTGATCAATCCGTTAACAATGAAAGACGGCATCTCGTTTGCACCTTAAATGGGGCAACGCCTAATAAACCGCCCGTGGCTCGAAGAAGGAGGCAGGCAGATGCGTACTCGAGTTTTCTCCCGGTTACTTTTCACCGCGGCAATCTTGGCTGGAACAACTGGCTCGGCTTTTGCCTTTGATCCAGCAAGTCTGCGCGGCACTTGGTACCTATCAGCCGACCCGAATCAACCTACGTCGATCGGCATTGTCAACAACGGTAGTGGGCCTGCCTTTGTATTCACCAATGAAAAAGGTGACGCCGTTGCCGGCCAGATGACCGGAAGGGACGATCTCGTCGTTGGCTGGTCCGGGCCTAACGGGAACCTGCGCGGTCATGTTCGTGGCGATCCGGCCAGCAACGGAGTTATCGACTGGGACAACGGCTCAAGCTGGACGAGGATCCCGGATCGTCCAGCCGGATGGGATGGTGGATTTGGTGGTGTCCGTGACAATTGGCGCTATCCCGATCGCCGTCACCCAGACCATCGCGACGATGACCACAGAGTTTATCGGCCGTGGAGATAAATTAATTTTCCAACTCAAATGCTTAGCCGCGCGTCGCCGAGTGAGCGCTTGAAATAGCTTTATTTCAAGCGCTCACTCGGCGACGCGCGGCTAAGCATTTATCGTCAGCCCGACCTGAGCCGGCAACTCATTGGCTTTTCAGAGAAAATGTGTCCATAATAAAGGTGCCCGTCCCCTTTTTATAAATCAGACGTCGGCAGATGGAGAATCGGATGGTCAGGCTGTTTAATGAGTTTCGACTGAAGGATGTTGTCCTGCGCAACCGTATCGCGGTCTCGCCAATGTGCCAGTATTCCTCGGATAACGGCTTCCCGAATGACTGGCATTTTGTGCATCTCGGCTCGCGTGCCGTCGGCGGTGCTGGGCTGGTGATGGTGGAAGCCACGGCGGTTTCACCGGAAGGCCGCATCAGCCCCGCCGACAGCGGCATCTACCTCGACGATCATGTGCAGCCGTTTTCCCGGATCGCTCGCTTTCTGAAGCAGTACGGAGCCGTCCCTGCAATCCAACTCGCCCACGCCGGTCGCAAGGCTAGCGTCACCAAGCCGTGGGAAGGTAACCACCACATCGAGATCGCCCAAGGCGGCTGGGACATCCTTGCGCCATCCGCGGTTCCATTCGGAGGAAAACTCCCGAAGGTTCCAACTGAGATGACCACGCAGGCTATTGTACGAGTTCAGGAGGAGTTCGCAGCCGCAGCGAGACGGGCGCTTGCGGCGGGCTTTGAGTGGCTGGAACTACATTACGCTCACGGCTACCTCGCCCACGAGTTTTACTCGCCTTTGGCCAATTTCAGGACCGACAGCTACGGTGGCAGCTTTGAGAACCGAATACGTTTTCTCCTGGAGACGTTCGCCGCTGTCCGCAAGGTTTGGCCGGAACGGTTTCCGCTGACCGTCCGACTCTCCGTCACCGACTGGATTGAAGGCGGCGTGACCGTGGAGGATTCCATCGAACTGGTTCGACGCCTAAAGGCTGCCGGTCTCGATTTGCTCGACGTGAGCCACGGGTCCGTCACGCCGGATATTTCCAAGGTTCCGTGGGGACCGGGGTTTTTGATTCCGATAGCCAGTCGCATCCGCCGAGAAGCGGGTATTTCAACTGCGGTGGGATGGCAGATCACCGAACCGGAGCAGGCAGAAGATGCTATTCGAGATCAGCACTCTGATATCGTAATGCTGGCGCGGGAGATGTTGCGTGACCCCTACTGGCCCTACCATGCCGCCCTGAAACTCGGCGACGAGAGGGCGGCTTCCATCTTGCCGATCCAATACGCCCGTGCCGTACAGCGAAAGTAAAGAAATAAGGGGCCGAACTTACCTGCTATTTCGCGTACGCTTCCTCCTTCGTAGCTTTACCCGGCCGAAGAGATGCCTCGATACCCAGTCGGATGGAGTACCCGGAGCATCAAGCGCGTGGTCGGCGGTGCGTGCAAGATAGTGGTGGGCAAACGTGTTAAGAGAGCAGAGATGCACTAGTCGGAAAAGTGCTTGGACCGGTTGTGCCACGCGAGCTTTGTATCGGAGCGAAAAGGCCCATTTGGATCTGGCCTCTAAAAACCTCACGCTTATACAGGAAACGCTAAGAAGCCAAATTGGTGCTCTGACGTGACCAAACTCCTATGGCTCGCGCCGCCCAGGCGGTGGATACGGGGGCGCCGGATACGGCGGCGCCTGGCGCTGGTCGCGTGGTATGCCTCCTGGAAAAAGAATTTCCGCTGGTTGTAGCCGAGGGAAGACGAGGAGACGGTCATCGAAGTGACGGCGGCGTATTCGGTAATCGCCTAGATTAAGGGCGGTCAACACTTCGTAATGTTCAACTTCTGGGTTGAGAATCGACTTGCGCTTGCGCAGTCGGTAGGCGATATGTTCGCTGGCAGGGTCGCCAAACCAAATGAGCGGGTAGTTAGCGCGTCCATACTCAGGATCCATATCCATGATGGCGTGGATGCAATTGCAGGCTTCACCGGTCCTTGTCACTTTTCCAATATTGTCGGTGCATTGGTAGCCTATGCCGCTGGTTTCGAGGAATTCCTTCTGGACCAGGAACCGTCGATAGAAACTGAGCCGGCACTCGAACGGTCCCCAAAGCGAAACGCGCTCATTTTTCTCGCGCATGCTCCATGCCTTCTTTGAGCGTCAGGTTAATACCTGGCTCAGGTACAATTTGCGTCGAATGGATCGTCAAAGTGGCGGGCAGCCAACTGATGGTGTGCGCATCAAGGATCTTAGGTTGGCCACCTGCCGAGTCGGCCGTATGGACGACTGTGGCAAAGGAGTGAGACGTGTTGGGCATTTTGGGAAAGCGCTGCCAAGCCCAAATAAGGACGTAGTAATGCTCATTTGGAAGAGGCAATTCGTCGCGGTTCGCCTCGAGGTGCGTTGCAGGCGTCGGCGGCCTCACGGTGTTGAGTGCGCAGCCTACGAAGACTAAAGCAAGGGCTGGGCATAGCCACATGACGCGGAGACGGCGCAACATGATGCGTGCCTTATGAAGAGAGCAAAAGGCGTCCCTTTGTCATCGGCATCTTCATTACCCTAGCATGAAAAAATCGCGGAGGAAAAGATCCGCCGCCAGGGGAATTTGATTTTGCATCCCGGGGTGCAGGAGGCGTGCCCACGTGTGATTTTGGCGCAGCGGTCTAGGTCTCATTGTAAACTTAAACAGAACAATGTGTTAGATTGAGGGACCGTCGCGCCTGCATCTGACCGCCATTTCGGCGCGGCGTAACATTGAGTCTTGTTAATATGTTAGATAGGAAAAGAGCGAGATGCAAACTGGTATGACATCTTTTGCATCTCGCCTCAAAGAGGAGAGGATAACTACCCGCCCGCCGGGACCGAATGAGGCAAAAAGTGCCATAGAAGCCTCAGTGCGCGAATGTTGGGGGGCTTAGAATTTCGGCGCCGATTTGCCGTGTTTTATAGGGAAAAAGCGTGATTCTAAGTACCGCCAACGTTGGCGGTACTTAGAGACTATCCGAAGTAGAGTCGAGAAGTGGCGCGGTGGTTTAGGTCGAGTCCAGCGGTATCCGGCCCTTTCGTTGGCCGGTGCCTCAATCTCCCGGCCATGCCCCGTTTCCACTTCCCGCTCGTCGAACCGGACGGGCCCTATTAAGGCATCCGGCTCTCGGACAAGGTAACTCATGCGTTCGCTCACAAGACGCGAGGTCGCGGTCGCCCTGGAAGCCACACTAATCCCAGGTCCTCACGCAGGTAACGATCCGAATAACACTGTCGGGCCGTACCCTGCACGCGGTGCTTCCGACCCAGCCACTGACGGAGCCGTTGACAGGTGTGCGCCATCACCTGCTTCATGGCCGGGGCCGTGTTACCGAGACAAAAATAGTTCGCCCAGCCCACCAGTCGGCTGTTGACGCGAGTTATTAACGCCCGGCAAGACAACCACTGCCACGTTCGGCTGGTCTGATCGCGGATCACCTCACAGATCCCGTGGATCTTCTTGACGGCCGGACGGGGACCGATGTAGCTACGCCCCGTCTTCGGCGACCAGTTCCGACCGAACGTGTAACCCAAAAACGAAAACGTCTCGTCCGGCAAGCGGCAAACCCGGGTCTTCGTCTCGTTCACCGTCAACCGCAGCTTCGACATCATGCGCCGCATCACCGCCTCGGCTTCAAGAGCCGTACCACGGCAGCAGATCACAAAGTCGTCCGCATAATTGACGATACGCGCCTCAAGACGATTGGCATGCCCGTTTGTCTTCCAGCCCAGCACGAAGCGACGCATGTAGAGATTCGCCAGCAGCGGCGAGAGCACGCCCCCTTGCGGGGTGCCGCGACCCTCGTCCTTGTTGCGAGTCGTTCGACGCTTGTCCCCACGATCTCCAAGGTCTTCCACCGGTGCCTCCAACCAGCTTTTGATCAGGGCCAGTAGTAGCCCGTCACTAAGCCGTCGGCTCACCGATGCCATTAACTCGGCGTGGGGGATGCTATCGAAGTACCCACTCAAGTCCGCATCGACAATCTCCGTATGCCCGTTGTCTAGCAACAATTGGACCTGCTCGATCGCGTCCAGAGCGCTTCGGCCTTGCCGATAAGCAAATTGTTCCGGCTGCAAGTCCGCCTCGAAGATCGGCTCCAAGACGAGCAACACAGCCATCTGCACGACGCGGTCGCGGATCGTTGGAATGCCCAACGGTCGCTGTTTGCCATCCGACTTCGGTATGTACACCCGTCGGACTGCTTGCGGGCGATACGCTTTGTTTCGGAGTTCTTCCGTCAGTTCACCCAGCCAACGGTCCAGCCCGTACTCCTTGATGTCCGTGAACGTCTGGCCATCCACCCCCGCCGCGCCGTCGTTAGCGGCACAGCACAGGTACGCATGGCCCAGCACATCGGCCCGGTACACCTTGTCGTACAACGCATAGAACCGATAGGTGGGTGCTCTCTTCGCTTTGGCATGCAACGTCTCCTGGAGTTTCCGAACCGTATCGGGAGGTGTTAGGCTCATCACCAATCTCCTGGCTCTCTTTCCTTCGGACGCTGTCCTTGAACCAAGGCCCCTTCCCTCCACCGGCGTTACCCGGCTTCAGCGGTACTACGAGCCTCTCCGCCACCCCAAGCGGCCCGGCCTGTCCCTCGCGGGCGTCCGGTTGGCACTGCTGCCACCGCAGGGGGTTTCCCGTGTTGCGTTAACTTTCCTATGCCGACATGCCGTCGCCATTACCCCGGTGGCAACGCGGGTGGGGCTAAAGTCGTTCCCCCTGTATCCTCGCGTCTGCGGCCTTCCCCATCCCTTTGCTGGGTCGGCTACCACATTACCCGTTTCGAGGCCTGCTCAGCGTTCACTCACGTTACGGCCTGCCTGCTCGCGGAGTCGCTCAAACGACCCTTTCCATCGAAGGCTTCGACAGTTTCGTTACCTCCACTGCCGCTCCGATTGCTACCGGCTGGAACGACCAGTTGCCGGGTGGGATTCGCACCCACTGAAAAGTCACGCCTTGGCACGGCGCACAAAGGGGACGGGCACCATTGCCGGAACGGCCCGAAGGGTGGTGCTGCGCACAATGGTGCCCGTCCCCTTTTTCGGATAGGCTCTAAGAATTGTTAGCGATCCTAAGAATCCTGTCGGCTTGGAAGCAGGGGCCGTTTAACGGCGCAACGCTATTTCGCCATAGCCTCGCCCTGTTTCAGCGTATGCGCCTTGTCAACTTCCAGATCGGTCCAGACCTGGGGCTCGCCGACGTTTTTCCCTGGCCAGCGAACGGTGACCTTATCGATCTTGGTCACTTTGCCGAGACCTACCGTTACCGGTAATTCGCTCTGACTCAGGTAGCCACGGCCCGCGCTCACTTGGCGGCGCAACACCATGCCGCTGGCTTCGACGGTGATTTGGGCGCCGATGGCGCTGCGGTTCGATTTCTTGCCGTCGCCTTCGAGCGTCAGGCGAATCCAGTGGTGATTGAGATCGCCGTCGTTCCGCAACAGGCGGGCGGGGCCGTTGTTTTCGGTCAATACGACGTCGAGCTTGCCGTCGCCGTTGAAATCGAGAAAGGCACAGCCGCGCCCGACCATTGGCTGAAATAGGTCTGGCCCGGAGTCGGCCGCGGTAACCGGCTCGTACCAGCGCTGGCCGCCGCCGGCATTCCAAAATAACTGGGCGGGCTGAGCGAACGATTGACCGGTCTGGAGCTTGGCGATTTCCGGTTCGAGATGACCATTGCATGTCAGCAGGTCCAGGCGCCCGTCGTTGTCGAAGTCGAAGAAAAAGGCGCCGAACTTGAGCGGCCCGCGGCTCGGCCCAGCGAGACCGACGGCGAGCGAGGCATCGGAGAAGAGCAACTTCGACGGGCTATCCAGCGAGAGAAACGTGTCCGGCTCGTTGGCGAAATTGGCGATGATGAGCGCGCCTCTTGCCTGGCCGATATTCGCCCCAGTCGATGCCCATCGCCCCGCGCGGCCGACCCTCGGCATAGGCGACGCCATGCTTCAGGCCGATCTCCTCGAAGCGGCGCGTGCCGTTCGGGCCCGGGATATTGTGGAAGAAGAAGTTGCGCACCGTGTCGTTCGCAACCATGATGTCGGGCCAGTTATCGTCATCGGGGTCGCAGACGATCACGCCGAGCGATTTGCCGACGGAACGCTGGCGAGCATTGGCGTCAGTTCCCTCGCGCTCGAAGACCTGAATGCCGGCCTCGGCCGAGACGTCTTCAAAGCGTCCGCCGCCAAGGTTGCGATAGAGAGCGCACTGCACACCCTCAAACTGCGTCGGCGGCATGTAGGCCCTGCCGATGCCCGTCAAGGAAGCATTGATCGACAGATCGATCGCCGGCGACCAGGTGACGTAGTAGCAGACGAAAAGATCGAGTCGGCCATCGCCATCGAAATCGAGCCAGGTCGCCGAGGAGCCGAACGCAATCGGCTTCCGCCAATTGGTGAACTCGTCGCGCGTCACGCCCGTCGGCCAGCCGCCGGGGCCAGCGACGCCAGCATCCTTGGTGACGTCCTCGAAGCGGCGACTCCCCCCAGGCCCCGCGACGTTGTGAAACAGCCGATTGCCGCCGATGCCGGTGACGAAAATGTCGGGATAGCCATCGTTGTCAAAGTCGCCAACCGTGACGCCCATGCCATACATCGTGACATTCAAGCCGACTTCGACGGTGACATCGTCGAAAGTGCCCTCGCCCTTGTTGCGATAGAGCGCAAGACACGGCGGCTTGCCCGTCGTCGGTTGACCGGGCCAGGGGCAGCTGTTGATAAACAATAAATCCTGTTTGCCGTCTTTGTTGTAGTCGATCGCGGCCGCGCCCGAACCCATCGTCTCTGGAAGGAGCTTCTGACCAGTCGCGCCATTGAAATGTCGAAACGAAATGCCCGCTTTGACTGTGACGTCGGTGAACGCCACCTTGGGCACAGGGATGGTAAGACGTTCCCCCACCGCCGGTATATCCGGACGCGGCGCAGGCGCGTTTGAAGGCCAAAGCCAGCCTGGGAGGAAGATAGAAGCCGCGACCGTGACCGCTAGCGCTACCACGACAGAGCAGAGGAGAACGTTGAGACGTGTCATAGAGAGGATCCGCACGGTCGATGAAACCGGCCAAATTCTATTGTTATGAATAGGCTGACGATCTTAATCCTCATCCGAGAAGCTGTCAACGCGCGAGGACTGGTATGCCCCTGATCCCCCGTTATCTGGCCGCCGCCTGTCAGACCGATTTCGCCAACCCGCGCGAGCGCTCGGAGATCGCGTCTCATGTCGATCACATGCTGGCGATGATCGACCGGGCTGTCATCGGCTATGGCCCATTCGGGGATGTGAAGCTGCTCGCGTTTCCCGAGTTCGGCCATGCCGCCCCGGTGTATGAAACGGTGGAGGAGCTTCACGATCGGCTCGCCGTGCCCATTCCGAATGAACACACCGATAGATATATCTTGAAGGCGAAAGAGCGCGGCGTCTACATCCAGACCGCGAGTTTCCTCGAGCGCGATGCCCGCTACCCGGGTCAAGTGTTCAACGCGACCTGCTTGATCGGGCCGGAGGGGCTGCTCTATCGCTATCGCAAGGTGAATCCCTGGGTGCCCTGGGAGGTCCATTCCAGCCCGCATGATGTGCCGGGCTATGCCGATCCTCTGTTTCCTGTCGCCGACACCGACATCGGGAGAATCGGAACCGCGATCTGCTATGACTGGCTCTTTCCGGAGGCGATCCGCGAGCTGGCTCTACAAGGAGCCGAGGTTCTGGTGCGTGTCTCCGCCTATATGGACCCCTGGGGCGCGACGCCGCCGATGGATTGGTGGACCATTGTCAATCGCTGCCGGGCGCTCGAGAACATCGCCTATGTTGTCGCGTCCAATCAGGGGGCATCGGCGCACCACTATCCGCCGTTTTCATGGCCGGGCGGCAGCATGGTCGTCGATTACGACGGGCGCATCTTGCGCAGGCAGACCCTGGCCCAGGCGAGAAAATCGTCGTCGCGCCGATCGACATCGCCGCGGTTCGGGCCGAGCGTGAGCGGCGTGTGGGGCATCATATGTTGGCACATTTGCGGACGGAGGCGTATCCTCATGCGAGGAGGCCGTATTATCCGAGCGGGCTCGCGGCGAAGGGCCCTGTGACGATTGCGGGCAACGAGAAGGCGACAGCGATAAGTAAGGATCTCTTGGGAAGGCGATAGGGCGACTTAAAGATCTAATGGAGATCGTCAATATCTTTTTATACAGCTGATTTATGTCGGCTCATTTCGCCTGCCCAAACTTGGGGGGCAGGACGATCCCCCAGCCATTCACACTCGATTGCAGCGCCACCGCCTCCTTATGAAACTTTTGCTTGGGCCCGCTCTCTCCCGTAAAGACGACGTGAGCGATGGCTTCCGCGCCGTGTTCCTCGCATGATCGGACGTGGACTTCGCGGGGCGCAAAGCCAAGGTGCTGATAATACGACTTCGCCAATTGTGTAAAGCGGGCGAGGGTATACTTTGTGCGCTGATCGGGGTGGAGCTGGTCGTAGGCCTTGGGCCATTCCTGATGGACTACCGCTTCGAAAAAAGCGCGGACGACCTCGGGCGAACCTGTCGTCGGCAGGGCGGTCGGAGTTGATTGACCACAGCCGCCCAAGCTCAAGGCGAAGGGAACCAAGCAAAGAAGGAACGTGCGAGGGGTCACGAGATCATCCAGGCTCAGCGGTACGGCAAAGGTTAAAATGGATAACTACCATCTTGTATGAGGACGATTTTGTCCGGATACATGTCCGGCAACGCCACATTCCAAGGCAGCGTCACCGCATGTCCATCGAGATAAAGATAATTGGCGACCTGGGTGTGACGCGTGGAGGCGATCCAGGGTCCGATGGTGATGCTTCCCAACCAAACGTCGTAGTCGTCCTGGCGCGGATCGCCGCCAGAGCCGGGAGTGAAAGCGTCGGCGTTGCGCTCGGAAAAGCATAGAAAATTCGATGTGCCGACCTGGGTAGAAAACTTCATCCAAGTGAATCGGCCATAACGTCGCGTTTTGTGACTCAGGAGCGAATTCATCAGATAGCTGGTGCGGTTGGAGACGCCATCCGTCGCGCCGGAGTCGGTGATAAAGGGTTGAATAATCGACGGATCGCTATTGCACCGGAAGATCTTTTGGCTTCCCGTCAGAATGCCCTGCGTGGCGAGGCTTTCGTTGGCTTCGCTGGAGCCGCCGACCCACGGCATGATCTTGTCTTCCCAATAGATCTCAGCGAAAGAATTGGCATCGTTGGTATTGGCAATCACATCGGCGTCGAAGGGATGATGCAGAAAGAATTGGCCGCCGTTCGCGTCGTAATACTGTTGGACGCCCATGGCGATTTGTCTAAGGTTAGCCTGGCATTCCGACCTGCTTGCGGCGTCACGCGCTATTTGAACAGCCGGCAGCAACAAGCCAATCAAGGCGGCGATGATCCCTATGACGACGAGCAACTCGATTAATGTGAACCCCGATCGCTTTTTCATGGCTTTGCCTCCGAGGTCAATCCGTTCGTGTTACGCACCTGCAATTCGTAATACAGGCAGACGCGGCGGTCGGCAAGGCACGCGCTATGGTATGGTGTCCTGAGCATCACGGAGCTAAAACGATGCAACGCCTCCTCTACATAACTTGCCTGATTCTGTGCGGCTGCTCGACGTCTGTTGTCATCGATGACGAAGTCGTCCCTTCGGGCCCTGATGCGAAGTTGCCACGCGATCTCGGCACGCGCAAAAGCGGCGTCGATTGGCCGCGGTTTCTCGGGCCGACGGGCGATGGCGTGTCGCAGGAGAAAGGAATTTTGACGCCGTGGCCGAAGTCGGGGCCGAAGATTCTTTGGGACGTGAAGATCAACGAAGGCTACTCAATGCCGACCATTAGCCGTGGCCGGCTGTTTCTCTTTGACCGGCGCCGCGACCTTGCCCGGCTTCGTTGCCTCAATAGCGAAACGGGGGAGACGCTCTGGTCGTTCGACTATCCGGTCGAATTTGAGGACCAATATGGTTACAGCAACGGCCCGCGCTGCTATCCGGTCGTCGATGGCGAGCGTGTTACTATTTACGGGCCGGAGGGAACGCTCCAGTGCCTGCGCGTTACCGATGGCAAGGTCGTTTGGAAGGTCGATACCAAGAAGGAGTATGGCTTCGTCCAAAATTTCTTCGGCGTCGGCAGTACACCTGTGATCGAGGGTGATCTCGTACTCGCCATGGTCGGCGGCAGCCCCAAGGGCAGCGACAGAGTTGATTTCAAAGACCTGGAGAGTAACGGGAGCGCTCTCGTAGCGTTCAACAAATATACAGGCAAAGAGGTCTACAAGACCGGAAGTGACCTCGCGAGTTATTCGACGCCGACGTTGGCGACGATCGAGGGGCGGCGCTGGTGTTTTCTGTTCGCCCGGTCCGGCTTGATCGGTCTCGACCCGGCCAATGGCAAAGTCGATTTCACGTTCCCCTGGCGCGCCCGCGTTCTCGAAAGCGTCAACGCTTCGTCGCCGGCTGTCGTCGGCAACAAGGTGCTTATCTCGGAAACCTATGGCCCCGGCGCTGCGCTCCTCGAAGTCAAGCCGGGCGGTTACAAGGTCGTCTGGTCCGACGCCGCCAAGCCGCGCGGCAAGAGCTTGCAGTGTCACTGGAACACACCGATTCACGTCGATGGCTACGTGTACGGCTCCAGCGGTCGGCACAAAGAAGAAGCCGAGCTGCGCTGCGTCGAGTTGGCAACCGGCAAGGTTATGTGGCGCGAACCGGATTTATCGCGCGCGTCTTTGACGCTCATTGATGGTCATTTTCTCTGTCTCGGCGAGGACGGCGTGCTGCGTCTGCTCAAGGTGAATCCGGTGAAATACGAAGAGGTATCGCAGGTTATCTTGCGCGACAAAGATGGGACGGCGTTGTTGCATTATCCGTGCTGGGCAGCGCCGGTCGTGTCGCATGGCTTGCTGTATGTGCGCGGCAGGGATCGATTGGTGTGCCTGGAATTGATTCCGGAGAAGAAATAACTCATCCGTTTAGCGGCTAGACGTTTTTTGGCGCTACAGCAAACTATACATCCACGACAAAGGCTTGCCATCCTGATAGGGCATCACGCCGTGAAAGACCCGGTCTCCCCCAAACACCAATGGTAGGAAAAACGGGTCGCCATCCCAGAGTGGCAATTCCAAGATCCGCTCTACTTCGACCCAGGTCAGCGTGCCTTCCGGGTTCTCGGTCCGTGGCGTGCCGCTAAATCGGTCGATGCGGAAGAGAAAGCCGAACCAATCCTCACCGCCTTTGCCGAAGCCGGGCCAGCTAATGGTGCCGCGTAGCTGCATTTGATCGCATTCGAGAGTGCTTTCCTCGCGTATCTCGCGTTTCATGCAAGTTACGACGTCTTCGAGCGGCTCGACTTTGCCACCGAGGCCGTTGTATTTGCCGAAATGCGGATCGTCAGGGCGGCGATTGCGGTGGACCAGCAGGACTTTTCGGCCATCTGGCGACAGGATGTAACCGAGCGTGGCGAGGATGGGAGTGTAGGGCATGTTGTTACGAGTGGAAATTGTGAGCGTTGCAGTAGACTTCTTGCACGGTTCCAGCGGGCGGGCATAGGAGCGGGCAGAAGATGTCCGCGATCCGCTGGGCGGCCTTCATGTCGCTGAAGACGTGCGGTCGATATGGTTGCCCCGGCGTGCGCGGACAAAGGACGAACAAAAAGCTGCGCAGCCGGACCCGCAACCAGTAATTCGCATCGGGAAGCTGGGCCGCCTCGAACGGGTCGGGCTCCTCAATTCCATCCTCCAGCGCGCTAAGCAGGCACTGCGCGGAGGCCTGAGCTTCCGGCCGACTCAGCTCCGCGAAGGTCACGCCGTCCTCGCGCATGAGGACAAGATCCCACGACAACGAGCGCGGCGCAGGATAAGAAACGTGCGCGGCCCCGGCGGCACAAGGATACCGAGAGCGGTCGGCCCCGCGGAGGCATCCGCTACGCGGCGTAGCGAAGACATGAGACGCCCTCGTGAATCATTTCCTTATTCATACGCAATCGCATCGGGAATGCGCATCTTGGTCGCATAATACGCCGGCCACAGGCCGACGATTGTCGCGGTCAAAATAGACGATCCGCACACCAAACCGCAAGCGGTCCAGGGAATCAGCATCGGAAATGAGAAGCCAGCCTCATCGACTAGCAAGACCTCTAATAGATACCATTCGAGAAGCACGCCGAAGAAGAAGCCGATGACCGCGCCGATGATTCCCATCAAGGTCGCCTCGGCCAGCACGGAGCGCATGATCTGCCCGCGTGGCCCCGACCGCGCAGCAACCCCAATTCACGGCGGCGCTGCAACACAGAGATGAACAAGGCACTAATGACGCCCAAGAGAGCGACCATGCCGACGATGAACTGTTGGGCATAAGCCAGGCCATAGATCCGCTGCAACACGCTGGAAAGATCGGCACGAAACTGCGCCCGCGTGATCGCGGTCAGCACGTTGTCGCTGGCGAGACTGCTATCAAGGAGGGTTTGATGGACGGTATCGAGATCGGCCTCGGGACGAAGCCAGACGTCGCAGATGTCAACTTGATCGTCGTGGTACTCTTTTCGGTACCAGTCGCGGTTGACGAGTATTGTGCCTCTGTTCCAAGTGTAATCGGTGATTTTCCCCAGCACTTCCAAAGTCACCTGTTGGTCGCCGCCGCCATCGATCGTGATCGTATCGCCGGTGTCCACATGATAAAGAGAGGCGAAATTCTCCGAGATCAGAGCCGTGCCCGGCTCGCGGAATCGAGGAAACCGGGCGAAATGGCGTGCCAGGGCGTTGCTATTCGGCGAATCGTCGAAAGCGTCGGCGTCGAGAGCCATTAGAAAGACGATGCGATCGCGATAATCGAGCCGATGAGCCCGGAGCGGCAGGACGGACTGGACGCCGGGCAGCTTCTTCAGGGCCGCGGGGACGTCTTTGTTCATCGGCAACCATTGGCCGCCGCTGACGGCCGCGCCGGAGGTCACGAACAGGTCAGCCCCGATTTGTTCATCGAGCCAGGTGTGAATGGCCGTCTCGCTGCTGCGAATAAAGCCGGCGGTGAGCATGAGGAGCGCACTCGTGGCGGCAAGAGCGGCGATCACCAAGCCGGTGCGACCTGGCGAGCGGATCAGATTGTCCGCGGCCAGTCGGCCTTCGACGCCAAGAAAACGTCGGAACACGGGCTGAATCAATCGGCCCAAAATACCCGCCAACAAAGGCGTCGCCACCATGACGCCGAGCTGCAGGCAGATCGCGCCGCCGAAGGCGCCGGTCCGGACAGGCAGCCAATCGCGCAGGAGTGCCGCCACGAGTGCGAAGCTGACCAGAAGAACGCAGACCGCAATATGGAGAATCCGGTAGATGATGCGCACGACGACGGGCACACGCCGGACGGCATCGGCGGGTTCTTCCTGCGCGGCTTGGAGAGCTGGGACGAGCGCTGCAAGGATCGCGGTACCGATGCCCGCTACGACGGCGAAGACGATCGTGAGCCACGACATTTCTAATTCGATGGCCGGTAGCTCGAGAAAGGCTTCGCCGATCGCCTGCCGCACGGGGCTCAATGCGATCTTCGCCAAACCCCACCCGAGCGGGACACCGAGCAACGCACCGAGTAGACCGAGCACCGCCGCTTCGAAGATGAACAGCCAGGCGACTTGCCCGCGCGTCGCTCCGAGTGAGCGCATGATGCCAATGTCATGCCTCCGCTCCGCCACACTTACAGAAAGGACGTTGAACACGAGAAACAATCCGACCATCAGGGCGCCGGCGCCGCCGACCATGAAGCCAAGTTCCAACCCAGCCGTCACGTCGCGGACCGTGAGATTGAACTCATCGACCGTTCGGACCTTTCCCGAGTCGCCGACGACGTGTTGAATCTGCTTTCGCAGTGCCGCACGATCGGCACCGTCCTCCAGGCGGATATTGACTTGCGTGACGAAATTGGGTCGGCGCGGATAAAGCAGGCGGGCCGCTTCTTTAAGTTCGAGGACAACGAAGTTAGTTCCCAGTTTCGTCGCCGACTCGCCTTTGAGTACGATGGAGCCGATGACCGCCACATCGACTTGCACGCCGCCGCGGACTTTGAGGATCTGTGGCTCTGTCAAAGGATCCCAGCCGAGTTCTTGCAGCAGGCCTTCGCCGACCAAGCCGAGGCGAGCGTCGGCCATCGCGCCCTGGAGTCGTCGCCAGGTGTATTTGCTAAGCGCCTCGACACTCGGCTTGACTTCGCCCCACGGACGATCGCCCTTGGTAATCGCCTCGGGAGAATCGGCTTCGACGCCGAGCAACAGGACGGAGCGATTCTTGAGATCGGGCAGGCCGATATGACCGACAATGAGGGGGTAAAGTTCTTTGATGCCAGATATTTTGGCCTGGCGCAGTCGATCGACCAGATCGCGCGGGACGCCCGTTTGCCCCTTCATGATGATGAGGTCGGCGAGATCCGAGAGGGGATTCATCGCATGTTCGGCGCCCTTGTTGAGATTGGTCGCCAAGGCGCGAGTGCCCACCAAGGTGGCGACGCCGAGAGCGATGCTCAGGATGATAAGCACCGTCCGGGTCCAGCGCTGGCTGAGGTAGCCGAAGCTCAGGGTGCGCTGTAACGCGAGCATGAAATCTCCGAAGAGGCAGTTAATAATTACTCACGCTTGCGACACGCTCACGTCGCTTGGGGCTGATGCAGCGCATCAGCGCGAGGCGTTCGATCAGAACGCAACGTTTCGGTCGCTTCGAGCAGCCCATCGCGTATGCGCACCAGACGATCACCATAGGTCGCGGCGTTCGCGTCATGCGTCACCATGACAACCGAACGCTTGCCATCCTCGGGAAGGCTGCGCAGCAGGGCGAGGATTTCCTTACTCGATGCCGAATCGAGGTTGCCCGTCGGCTCGTCGCAGACGACGGCATCCGGCTCCGTGACGAGCGCCCGCGCGATGGCGACACGCTGCATCTCACCGCCTGACATTTCCTCGGAGAAATGTTCGGCCCGATGCGGCAAGCCCACTCGCTCCAGCGCCGCCGCCGCCAGTCGCAACGCCTTACTGCGCGATTGTCCGCCTAATAAGAGCGGTAAAGCGACGTTTTCATCGGCCCGCAGCGTCGGCAACAGATTGAAGAACTGAAACACAAAACCGATGCGCGTGCGCCGCAGCAGGGAGCGCTCGCGGTCCGACATTGCGTTGAGATCCTTGCCGCGAAAGAGCGCCTTGCCCGTCGTGGGCGTGTCGAGCGCCGAGCAAATGCATCAAGGTAGACTTACCCGATCCGCTTGGTCCCATGATGGAGACGAACTCGCCGTCGGCCACGGACATGCTGACGCCACGCACCGCCTGCACACAGCGGCGGCCTTGGTGATAGACCTTGGTGACGTCGACTAATTCCATCATGTCGCTGACCTTTCGGCTGGGCCAAGAACCGGCGTTCGATATTCGAGTACCCAGTGCTTACCGTCGAATGCTGTTTCGGGAGCCGGTCCTTCCGAGCCAAGCGCTTTCCAAGCGGCTAAGCCAGCCGCGCAACGAATTACATCTTCCCTGGTATCTGAAATTGTTCCCTGGAGGCGGATCAAGGAGGCGTGGTAGTGTCCATGCGCTGATCCATTTTGGCCCGTTCGATCCATTGCGGCGCGAATGCCTTCCAGAGCGGCTTGCACCCACGAGGGTTGGACGCGACTGTTTACTTCACCTGCGTTGGTATCGACATTATCGGGAAGCGCGTCTTCAACTTCCGAGTTCGTTTCGCCGGTCACGATCTCGACCTCGACGCGTGCGAAATAGGAAACGCCGGACTTAGTGCGCAAGAAGCGGTGCTCCCCTCTCATGACACCTCCCGGAACTTTGCGAAAACGTCCGCCGCGAAGTAATGTTCTGTCCCTTTGTCGGTGGCGCGAATGACATACTCCCATTCATGAGGCTCGGCGTTGCCGTAATGCGAAAATCGCTCCATCCAATCGTCTACTTCTTCATCAGTCATTCGTGTTAGATCAAGCGCTTTCAAAGCCATTAGATCGCCTTGATAGATCTCATAACAGACAATTGCAAGATCGCTCGCTCCACGGTTTTCGAGCAACTTTCCATAATGTTCCGCCGTCACGCGCGATTCCCAGGCATACAAGCCAATTCCGAGATTGGATCGCTGTAAGCCGGTTGGCCAAGGTTCGCCGGCCCCGGCCAATCGCTGGGCATCCTGCTTCGATTGGACCGAGTAAAACTGAGGCATACGCCAGTCTCAAGACGATCGGTTCCAATTCTCTATTATTGGTGCAGTTTCTTATACCTGATCCGATGCGGCTGATCGGCATCCACTCCTAATCGCTGACGCCTTTGCGCCTCATACGTCTGATAATTTCCTTCGCACCAAACCGTCTTACTATCTCCCTCAAACGCGAGTATGTGGGTCGCGATACGGTCCAAGAACCAGCGATCGTGGCTGATGACGACGGCGCAGCCGCCGAAGTTCAGGAGGGCTTCCTCCAACGTGCGCAGTGTATCGACGTCGAGGTTGTTCGTCGGCTCATCGAGCAGCAGCAGATTGCCGCCGCGGCGGAGGAGCTTGGCCAGATGAACGCGGTTGCGTTCGCCGCCGGAGAGTTCGCCGACTTTGCGTTGTTGGTCCGGACCCTTGAAGTTAAAGCGCGACAGATAGCCGCGCGACGCGACGCGGCGCTTGCCGAGCATCAGGTAATCGACACCGCCGGTGATCTCCTCGAAGACTGTTTTTTCAGGGTCGAGCGCATCACGGTTCTGATCGACGTAAGCGGGCACGACCGTTTCTCCGACGCGCAGCTTGCCGGCGTCGGGCGTTTCCTGGCCCATTATCATGCGGAAGAGCGTCGTCTTGCCCGCGCCGTTTGGGCCGATGATGCCCACGATGCCGCCGCGCGGCAGGTCAAAATTCAGATCCTCCATGAGGAGATTATCGCCGTATGCCTTGCGCACCCCTTCGGCCCGGACGACGATGTCGCCGAGGTGTGGCCCAGGCGGGATCTGAATCTGGACTTCGTCTTCTCGCTCCTCATACTCTTGACTCGCCAGCTTTTCGTAGGCGCTCAAGCGTGCCTTGCTCTTGGCCACTCGAGCTCGCGGGGCCATTTTGGCCCACTCCAGCTCACGCGCCAGCGCTTTGCGACGCGCCGACTCTGTTTTCTCTTCTTTTTCGAGCCGGGCCTGCTTCTGTTCGAGCCAGGACGAGTAGTTCCCCTTGAACGGATAGCCGACGCCGCGATCGAGTTCGAGGATCCATTCGGCGACCTTGTCCAGGAAATAGCGGTCATGGGTGACGGCCACGACGGTTCCCTTGTAATCCTGCAGAGTCCTTTCGAGCCATTGCACCGACTCGGCATCGAGATGGTTCGTCGGCTCATCGACGAGCAACAAATCCGGCTGCTGTAGGAGAGCCTTGCACAGCGCGACCCGGCGCCGCTCGCCGCCCGAAAGCGTCGTCGGCATGGCGTCGGCGGGCGGCAGCCGCATGGCATCCATCGCGATTTCGAGCTTTCGATCAAGGTTATAGGCGTCCGCAGCGTCGATCTCATCCTGGACCCGGCTCATCTGGTCCATGATTTTGTCCATTTCGTCGGCATCGGCGGTGGCCATCTTCTCGCCGAGTTCCTCCTGCTTGAGTAGCAGAGCGCGGGTCTTCACGACGGCTTGCTCGATGTTGCCACGCACGTCGGTCGTCTCGTCCAGCCGCGGCTCCTGCGGCACGAATCCCACGCTAAAACCGGGAGTCAGTCGGGCGGTGCCCAGAAAGTCCTTATCGACCCCGGCCATGACGCGCAGCAGCGTACTCTTGCCCGCGCCGTTGCTGCCGATGACGCCGATCTTGGCTCCAGGATAGAAAGCCAACCAGATGTTTTTGAGAACTTCGCGCTTTTGGTAGAGCTTGGTCAGGCTTTCGATCGTGAAGATATACTGTTCCGCCATGCGGCAGGTTTCTCCGTGAAATTAAATACCGGCGCCCAAATGTTCAGGGCAACCGCGAGTAGGGTCCACGGTTTAGCCTAGTTGTCTGGAGCAATAAGGTCAAACGCTCCGTAGTTGATTCGACCCTCCGAGCGGGACATTTTCACTTTTCATCCAAGAAGCCCCAAAAGTCACGTCTCCTTGACCTCCGCGCGCAGCCTGTCTACTGTGAGAGAGCCATCAAATTCGCCCCTTCTTGCCTCGTGAGAATGCCATGCCCGCGCCGCTGGCCGCGCTGCCGGATAACCTTGGTCGCTTCGGTCCTTATGGCGGACGATATGTCCCCGAGACGCTCATGGCGGCGTTGCGCCAGCTCACCGAGGAATACGACCGAGCGCGGCAAGATCCGGAGTTTCAGAGTCAGTTTCACCGCATATTGAACGAATATGTCGGCCGGCCGTCGCGCCTTTATTTCGCCGAGCGGCTCACGGCGAAGGCGGGTGGCGCTCGGATCTTCCTCAAGCGCGAAGACCTCAATCACACCGGCGCGCACAAGATCAACAACTGCATCGGCCAGGCCCTGTTAACCAAGCGAATGGGTAAGCCTCGCATCATCGCGGAGACCGGAGCGGGGCAACACGGCGTCGCCAGCGCCACTGCGGCAGCCCTGTTCGGCCTCGAATGCCAGGTCTATATGGGCGAGGAGGATGTGCGGCGCCAGAAGCTCAACGTCTTCAAAATGGAAGCGATGGGCACGCGCGTCATCCCCGTCCGCACTGGCAGCAAGACTTTGCGCGACGCCATCAACGAAGCGATGCGCGATTGGATGTCGAGCGTCGAAACGACGCATTACATCATCGGCAGCGTCGTCGGGCCTCATCCGTTTCCGCGCATGGTCCGGGATTTTCAATCGGTCATCGGCTCGGAAGCGCGGCAACAATGTCTCGAACAGATCGGCCGGCTACCGAACGTCGTCGTCGCCTGTGTCGGCGGCGGCAGCAACGCGGCGGGCATGTTTTATCCCTTCGTCGAAGACAAAGGCGTTGAGCTGGTCGGCGTCGAAGCGGGCGGGCGTGGCAAGACCGAAGGCCATCATGCGGCCACACTTAGCTTCGGCAAGCCAGGCGTACTCCATGGCGCCTTCAGCTACGTCTTGCAGGACGGTGATGGCCAAACGGCAAATGTCCACTCAATCTCCGCTGGGCTCGACTACCCCGGCGTCGGCCCCGAACACAGTTACTGGCGCGACACCCAGCGTGTGCGCTACACCAGCGTCGGCGACGATGAAGCCCTCGAAATGTTCCGGCTCTGTTCCCAGCAGGAGGGGATCTTGCCGGCCTTGGAGACCGCGCACGCCGTCGTCGAAGCGATGCGCATCGCCGGCCAGCGGAGCAAGGACGAGGTTGTCGTCGTCTGCTTTTCAGGCCGGGGTGATAAGGATTGTTATGAGGTGGCGCGGCTGGAAGGCGATGAGATATGAACCCAATCGATCAACTCTTTCAGTCACTCAAGCAATCGGATCGCAAAGCGTTCATTCCGTTCCTGACCGCCGGCGATCCGGATGCTGCCGGCACCGTCACCTTGGCTCGCGCGGTCGCCTCTGCTGGAGCGAGTTTGCTCGAACTGGGCTTTCCGTACAGCGATCCGATCGCCGATGGACCAGTCATTCAAGCCTCTTATACGCGGGCCCTGGACCGCGGCTTTCGGCTTGATGAGGCTTTCGAGATCTCCGGGCAGCTGTCGAAAGCTCCCGAATTCACGTCAAACAAGATCCCTCTTGTTGGTATGGTCTCCTACAGTCTGATTCACCGTCGTGGCCTCGAAGTCTTTCTCGACCGAGCCCGCGCCGCCGGCTTCAGCGGTGCGATCGTGCCGGATCTGCCGTGGGACGAGTCGGCTGCGCTTAGCAAATTGGCGGCCGAGCGCGATTTCAAGTTGATCCATCTCATCACGCCGACGACGCCGAAACCGCGTGCCATCGAGATCGCTCAACGGTCGACAGGCTTTCTTTACTGCGTCAGCATCTCCGGCATCACCGGCGAGCGCGACCGGCTGCCGGATAAGCTGCTCGACCAGCTGACGTGGCTGCGGCAACAGACGAAGCTACCCCTTTGCGTCGGCTTCGGCGTCAGCCGGCCGGAGCATGTCCGCATGTTGCGTGACGTCGCGGATGGCGTCATCGTCGGCAGCGCGCTGGTGCGGAAGGTCGAACAAGTGGGGTCGAAACCTGTCGCAGAGGTAGCCGCGGAGTTGAGCGATCTCGTAAAGTCGCTTTGTGCCGCTTTGAATCCAAATCAAGCTTAACGCCGGCCTGAATCGTCTCTTCAGGAAGAGATCTCTTGCTGGCACTCTTCCGAAAGGAACGATCATGCGGTTGATGCTTATTTTGTCTATTGCCGCCGCTACCGGTTTCCTCTTCTTCTCGATCGCTCCTGTCGCGGACAAGGACGCCTGGTCGAAACCCGTCAATGGCATTCAGGCCCGGCTGAGCCTTGTTCAGAAAGAGATCGTCAACGGCACGCCGATCCTGGTCACTTATCTCGAGCTTCAGAACGTCTCCGATTCCGCCTACGTCATTGAGGTTCCCTGGGATCGTGTCGCGCTAACATGGTCGGTGACCGACGATGCGGGCAAGGCCGTCAGCCCGGCAGATGGGCCCTGGGATGAGATCAGGCTGGAATCCACTGGACTGTTGCGTATTCCGCACGATAGCACGCTGAAGATGAATGTCGCTCATCGCGGGGCTGGTATCCCGAAAGATCAGGCGGCCCATCTGGACCTCGGCCCGCTTACGCATTGGTACTTCAAAAGCGACGACAAACGGACGTTATACCTCCAGGGCAAACTGACCGTGGCCAAGAAAGAAGATAAGCTGTGGTTTGGTAGCCTGGAAATGCCCCGGATCAAGATCCCGATTGCTCGGGATTAGATCCGGGTAACTCTGACCATCAACCCTTGATAACCCCGATCGGCCGCATCCGTGCGACCTTCTGCGACAAGCCCGCGTCGTGAACCACGTCGACAACGTCATCCACGTTTTTGTAGGCGTTCGGCTGTTCCTCCGCGAGGCCCTTGAAGCTCTGAGCGCGGGCGATGACGCCGCGTGCCTTTAGCTCTTTGTCGATGCGGCGACCGGCTGCGTCTTTCACGGAAGCAGTCCGGCTCATGGCGCGACCGGCGCCGTGGCAGGTCGTGCCGAAGGTGCGATCCATGCTGCCTTGACGGCCAACGAGGACCCAGCTCGCACGGCCCATGTCGCCGGGGATAATCACCGGCTGGCCGATGGCGCGATAGAGCGACGGAACCTCGGGATGATTGGGCGGAAAGGCGCGGGTTGCCCCCTTGCGGTGGACCCAAACCTTCTTCTTCCGCCCGTTGACCGTGTGCTCCTCGAACTTGGCGATGTTATGAGCGACATCGTAGATCAAGTTCATCTGCAATTCCTGTGGCGTCCGGCCAAAGACGTCGGCGAAGACTTCACGCGCCTGCTCCATCAATAGTTGACGATTGCAGAACGCGAAATTCGCCGCCGCCCGCATGGCTCCGAGGTAACGCTGCCCTTCGGCACTGGCGATCGGAGCGCAGGCAAGCTGGCGGTCTGGTAGATGGATGCCATATTTCTCCGGCACGCCACGCAACGACGCCAAGGCGTCGTCGCACACCTGATATCCAAGCCCCCGACTGCCGCTGTGGATCATCACGCAAACCATGTCTTTTTCAAGACCCATGACTTTCGCCGCTTCCTCGTCGAATATCTGGTCCACGATCTGGACTTCGAGAAAGTGATTCCCCGAACCGAGCGTGCCACACTGTTGCGCACCACGCGCCATCGCTTGGTCGCTCACAAGCGAGGGGTCAGCGCCATCGATTCGGCCGTCAGCTTCGGTGTGCTCGATGTCGGTAGCTGAGCCGAGACCACGGCCAAGGAGATACTTCGGCCCCTCACCCATGACCCTTGTCAGCTCTTTTCTGTCAAATTTGTAGCGGCCCGACCGGCCGACGCCTGTGGGCACATGCTTGAAGAGCGCGTCGATCAGCTTCTCCAAATGGCGCTCGACTTCACGATAAAACAAATTCGTCCGCACCAGGCGCACGCCGCAATTGATGTCGTAGCCAACTCCGCCTGGAGAGATGACGCCGCCCTCGTCGGGATCCGTAGCCGCGACGCCGCCGATGCAGAAGCCATAGCCCCAATGAATGTCCGGCATCGCCAGGCTAGCACCCTGGATGCCGGGCAAAAAGGCGACGTTGGCGACCTGGTCCGGCGCCTGATCCTTCATGAGCTGCTTGAGCAACTTTTCGTTGGTGAAAATCAGGCCATCGACGAGCATCCCCGGCTTGTAGCTTTTGGGAATGCGCCAGCAGCAGGGATCAACCTGCTCGAGAGGGCCGTGATAGGTGTCCTTTGCCATGGATGCGTTCCTTCGATCTGTCAGAGTCTAAAAAACCCGTATTCACGAGCCGGAAGCGTTCGCGTTCGCAGTTCGTATTCAAGAGCCGGGAGCGTAAGCGACCGGAGAGCATTACACTTACTCAAATTCGCTCCGGTCGCTGACGCTCCCGGCTCTTGAAAACCACACTCAAATATCCACAATCACTTCCGCCAACCAACCTTCGTCGGTCTGTTCGACTTTCAAGCCATGATACGTTATCGCCTTGACCTCGTGCGCCAATTCGTGCCTGGTGCGATCGAGCGGCTCGCCAAACGCTTCGCCCTTGACGCCCTCGGGTCCGACGTGGACCTGAAAGCGTGAAAAGAGCAAATGTTCCGCGTCGACCAGATACAAAAGCGCCTTGAGCCAGTCGAAAAGGAGGTATTCGCGATCCGTGCCCGCGATCTCAATAAGGCGCGACGTCGTGGGTTGCACGGTGTCAGGATCTTCGACAATCGTGGCGAACAAGCCAACTGCCGCATCGGCGAACAGGGTGTCGAGGTCCGCCGCGAGGACGCGGATGCCGAGATCGGCGGTGTGGTCGAAAAACTCGTACATGGTATCCTTTCCGATCGCGTCCAGCTTGGACACCTAGAGGAACTGTGAGGTTCAGGGTTTGAGGTCGCGCGCAGCTTGGCGCCGAAGATTTTCACGGCTCCGGCCAGGCCTTCGTCGAACTCCTTCGCTTTGAACCGAGTCAACAGCTCGTTGACCAATTCCTTGATGAAGGTTTCGTCGAACAGCACCTTGGAGCCGTTATGGATCTCCACCTGGAGGTATGTGGGATCCTTACAGACGAGTACGTAGACTCCGGTAACTCCCTGTGCCTTTATCCGATCCTGGGCCCACTTTTTGAAGAACTTGGTTTTCTCGGCATTGGACATCTCCTTGACCTTGTCCACCTGATCCGCTGGCACTTTCGCATAGGTCTCGACCAGCAAATCGCGGTCGTATTTGTGGGCGATCTCACGCGCCTGGTCTGTTGCCTTCTTGATCGCTTCCTCGCTGAAGAACTTGGCACCATCCACCACCACGACAGCGCGACTGCCGGGTTTGACGACCTTCGCCGGAGCGGGCAAACTTTTGACAGCTCGGCTATTCAAGAGCGTTTGGACTTCAGAAACATCAATAAACGTGCTCAATAGACGGGCTCCGACAGAGCTGCCCTCGGTGACGCCGACGAGCTGTCCCTTGTCATTGACGAGCGGCCCGCCGCTATCGCCGGGATTGGTGGCGGAGTCGGTCTCGACAACGTCGGCTTCAAAGCTCAGGGTTTCCTCCCCGGCTTTCGCTTTCCATTTCTTGTGGTAAACTTGGCGAACCTTTCCTGGAGTGTAGACCCAAAGAGCGCCGCTATCGCCAGGGTTGCCGACGGAGTGGACCGACTGTCCCGGCGCGTGCGCTCTCCGGCGCCAGCTTGAGAGCGGCCACGCCTTCGGGCAATCCTTCGAGCTGGATCAAAGCGAGGTCTGCCCTCCTGTCCCGGGCGACCACTTTGCCATGAATGCCGAAGCGGCGCAGCCGTTCGAGATAATAGTTGCGCTCGGCCACGATCTTGCCACGCTCGATACGCGGGAAGAACACGGTAGCGGTATCGTTATCGCCGACGACGTGATAGTTGGTGAGAACGAGCCGCCGATCGAAATCGACAAGCGAACCGCTGCCTGTCGCCAATCGACCGCGGCCACGATCGGAGTGAATCCAGACGACCGACTTCAAGACATCGCGATAGACTTTGGCACCATCTTCCGGCTCCGCGCGAATGGGGGCAAGGGGCAGGGCCGTCATCAGGAATAGGGACAATGTCGACGGGAAGAGGCGAAAGGACATGGAACACCTCAAATCATCTTGGGAGCCGTGGCCGGGGTCGGTACTCCGACCCCGGTTCTCTGGAGCCGCTATAGTTATTCCGGGGCCGGTACTCCGACCCCGGTTCTCTGGAGCCGCTATAGTTATTCCGGGGCCGGTACTCCGACCCCGGTTCTCTGGAGCCGCTATGGTTATTCCGGGGCCGGTACTCCGACCCCGGCCACGACTGGCAATTTATTGAACGAACTTCCGATTCAGGACGCTCGCGCTTGGGCTACTAGCGCCTTCATCTACACCTTGGCTAGACTATCCAGCCTACACAGCTTCTGACCAGGGTAGCGGTTGCTCTAGTTTGCGCCGGATGCTTCTGCTATTAATCCGCCGTTGAGGAAGAACGGTCCCCCGTTCGTGGAGGGAGCCTCGTGGCCGCTGACAATTCGGGCGATCTGGTTGTAGAGACGTTTAAGCTGACGAAGATTTACCAAAATCGCCAGATCGCGCTCAATGACGTGACCTTGCGCATCGAGCCGGGGTGCGTGCTTGGCTTGCTCGGCTCCAACGGCGCCGGCAAGACGACGCTGCTGCGCCTTTTGATTGGCTTGCATCGTCCGACCGCGGGTTGGGCCAAAGTCTTCGGCAAGACGATGTCGCCGAACTCCGCCGACCTGCGCCGCCGCATTGGCTACATCCCGACCAATCCGCATTTCCCGCGCGGCATGACGCCGATTACCTATCTCGATTATATGGCTCGTCTCTTCGGCCTGCCGGCCGATGTCCGTAAGCCACGCCTGGCGTCGCTAATTCGGGCCGTCGATCTCCTCGGGGCGTCAGGCGATCGAATCGCCGGCTTTTCCAACGGCATGACGGCACGGCTTGCCGTAGCGACCAGTCTCATCAACGAACCTGACTTACTGATCTGGGACGAGCCGACTCACGGCCTGGACCCTGAAGCGCGGCGCAGCATGTTGGAGCTAATCAAGAGCCTGAGCAAGGAAAAGACACTCATCATCTCTAGCCACAACCTCAGCGACATCGATGAAGTCTGCAATCACGCCGCCGTTTTGAGCCACGGTCAGTTGATCTATTGCGGCTCATTGCAAGATCTCAAGGGTCGAATGCGTCGCAACCATTTCGAGCTCGATCTCGAAGGCGATCAGAAGTCGATCTCCAAGGCCGTCACGATCATTCGTGGTCAGCCTGATTTCAAACTCGCCAATTTGCGACAAAGACGACTCGAATTATATCTCAACGAAGAATCGGTCAATACGACCGCCCTGGCGAACGTCTTCATGGCTTTGAGTGACAATAAGGTGACACTGGTCAGCATTCGCAGCATCGGCCAACAGACGGAACAGGCGTTTTTGGAATTGGTCGAACAGGAAGAATCACGCGGCTTCGCACGGATCTATCAGGACAGGGCGGCCGCGTAAGGATTTAGGACGGCCGTTACGGACGGAGTGACATTGAGGACGATTCGCATGGACGCCAGCGCGGTGACGAAGCCTTTCCCGATCAATCGTTGGCTGCCCTATTGGGCTGTTTTCCAAGCCGATTTTGGGCAGACCTTGCGCAGTTGGGTCTACCGCTTTTGGGTGCTGGCCGTCGTCGGAACGATGATCGGTTACCTGGTGGCCAGGGCCGCTCCGGCGCGAATTCGGCATGATGCACACGGCTTCGGATTTCATGACCGACCTGCTGCGCTGGACCGTCCTCGGCAGCATTACGATGATCGTCGTCCTCACAGTCGGTTGTATCTCCGGCGAGCGCGGCACGATGGCCGACTCCGTGCTCAGTCGCGGCATCAGCCGGCATCAGTATTTTTTGGGAAAATGGCACGCGCGGCTCGCGGCGGTGTTGGCGACCTTCTTCGTTCTTGCCGTCGGAGCGATGATTACGGGTTTATTCTTTCTGCACGAAGATCTTTCGCCCTCGGGCAGCGTCATAGCCTTGTTCACCATCGCGGCCATGCTTGTGTTTGTCGTCACCGCTGGCGTGACAGTGAGCGCGGTCGCCAGCAGCACCGTCTTTGGCATGGCGCTATTGTGGATGGCTCTTTATGGGCTAGGATTCGCCTCGACCTTACTGCCCGCGCCATTTCCAGCGCCCGACAGGCGCGTGCAGCGGTTGCCACACATCCTACGTGGCAACTATGATCTCGAAATGCTCCTTCAGCTCATCTGCGCGTGTCTACTGAGTTCCCTGGTGATGGCGTTGATCGGCGCGATCTACTTCGCCCGGCGTGACGTGTAGTTGTGTGTGCGCGCCGCGCAATCAATTTTTGGTTCTATACGCTCTCATAAGTCCAAACGACGGCTTGCGCGAAACTGAGCCGTCGCGGTTTTTCCAGCCGCTCGAAATCGGCACAGCGGATCCGCAGCGATTCCAAGTGCGTTTGCCCTTCAAAGACAATGAGGGCATCCGATGGTAGCGAATCGTCGAGGATAGTAGGCAAACCATACAGTGTGCCGAACGGCGGGACGACGCCCCATTCGCAATCGCGAAAGACCGCATTGATGTCACGATCGTCGGCGACAGTCACCTTGCCACCCAGTTCGATCGTCAACAATTCCGTATCGACTTTGAGGGACGCCGGCAGGATCGCCAGCATCAGGCCATCCGGGCCGCGCAGCAGGACCGACTTGGCTACTTGGTGGCCGGGGATATGCAAGTATTTCGCTAGTTTTTGGGCGCTGTAAGCTGGCGCATGGGCCAAAGGCTCAAAGGGAACGGCCTGTTCCGCCAGAAATTCCGCAATCTGCATAAAGCCTCCGCGTAGTCGATGGGCGTTGCCTGCGATCGGACACTGAAGCACTATAATCCAGATCAATTCCCATTATCTTCCCCAGTTTACCTGATTTCACGCTTGTCCAGCTGCGAGCGTGCGCAGCGTGACGAAAATGTCGAGTGTGCGGGCATGTCCCGGGCAGTTCGCGAATGTTCCGCGCGGAACAGTAGGTAGGATGCGCGGGAGGCGGACTTGGCTCCCTCACTCCAACCCCTCGCTTCCGGCGCGTGGAACACCATAATAGGCCCAATGCTTCAACCATCGGCGGACAGGACAATCCAACCTCGAAAGGGTCGCGCATGGTCTCGCTACGCACGTTCAGCCTCGCGGCAGTCGCTTTGGTCTTTACCAATGCAGTTCGCGCGGACGAATCGCTCGCCTCCAAGATCGAAGCGGTCATCAAAGCCCCTGAATACCAGTCGGCTCGCTGGGGAATCCTGGTCGTCGATGCGGAGACGAACAAGGTCGTTTATGAGCAAAACGCTGATAAGCTCTTCTCGCCCGCGTCCGTGACCAAGCTCTATTCGTGCGGAGCAGCACTCGCCGCCTTGGGCAAGGACTACAAATTCGACACGCCGGTCTATCGTCGCGGCGAATTTTCGGGCGGCGTTCTCAAGGGTGACTTGATACTGGTCGCGTCCGGCGATTTCGCGCTGGGCGGCCGCACCATGGCCGACGGCCGGATGGCTTTCAAGGACCATGACCACATCTATGCTGGGTTCTTGGATACGAACACGGAATTGACCGACACCGACCCCTTGGCCGGGATCAAGGCCCTGGCCCATCAAGTCAAGGAAGCAGGCGTCAAGGAGATCAAAGGCGACGTGCTCATCGACGATCGACTCTTTGAACATGCTCGTGGCAGCGGCAGCGGGCCCGACATTGTGACGCCGATCATGGTCAACGACAACATCATCGATGTCACCGTCAAGCCAGGCGCTGAAGCCGGTGAGCCGGCCCAGGTGGAGTTTCGACCGAAAACCGATTACATCCAGATCGATGCCAAGGTCGCCACGGTCAGCTCGGGTAAGCCACGGATCACCACCGAGCGCGTCGGCCCGCAGCGCTATGTCGTGCGAGGCACGATTGCCGTTGCCTCGAAACCCGTAGTACGCATCTGTCCGGTCGACGAACCCAATGGCTTCGCGCAGGCGCTATTCATCGAAGCGCTGCGTAAGGAAGGGATCACCGTCGACGCCAGCATCCTCAAACCGCCGACCGCCGAGCTACCAGAGAAGGAATCCTACGCCAAGCTGATGCGTGTCGCTCTGCTCACATCGCCGCCGCTAAGCGAGGCACTCAAGGTGACACTCAAAGTAAGCCATAATCTCTATGCAAGCTGCCTGCCTATGCTCCTCGCGGTGAAATCCGGCAAACGCACGTTAACGGATGGTTTATCTCTTCAAGGTAAGGCCTTAAAGGACCTCGGCGTCGATATCAAAACGGTTTCGTTCCAAAGCGGCGCCGGCGGCGGCAACGGCGATCGCGCGACGCCACGCACGACCGTCCAGCTCCTCCAAAAATTCGCCGCCCGCGCCGACGCAGCCGAGTTCCGCGCCATGCTCCCTATCCTCGGCGACGATGGCACGTTGGTAGACGTCGTTCCCAAAGACAGCCCCGCCCGAGGTAAAGTCGTCGGTAAGACGGGAACCTATACCGATGCCGATCTACTCAATGGCCGCGTTTTATTGCGTAGCAAAGCTCTTGCCGGGTACATGACCAGCGCATCCGGCAGGCCGTTGATTTACGCGATGTTTGTCAACGATGTGTTGTTGGCACCGGGCGGAGACGCGACGAGAGAGGGGAAGGCGCGTCGGGAAGGTGTGTGAGATTGTTTATCAGAATGCGCCGTGAACTGAGTGAACTCAATTGGTATTGGCGAGCCGGAAGCGTGAGCTCCCGGCTCACGAAAAGCTGTGTCGGTCACGGACCAATCACCGCCCGGAAGAATCCCTCGCTTGTCCAATCCTGGAACCACTTCATGAGGTTGGCCTCCAGACGCGCGAAATCCGCGGGCTCTGCGTCGACCGCCCGACTAACAGCTTGACTCAAACTCTCTCCAGCGATGAGAGCTTGAAGAAGCACATAGGCGGCGCGCGAAAGCTCATAATGCCGAACGACGTAGTTTCTGCGGGTGACAGCCAGCAACGTCTCTGCCGGTTCTGGAGGATCCATTTCTTCCTGACGTCGCACGGCTGTGAAATACCGGTGAACGGGAAAACTCAGTTCCAACAATCGCAAACAGGGCGCACACTGGAACCGCGCGTCCAATAAACTATCCGCGGACATTGCCTTCAAAGATTCGACATCAAGAACCGGCTGGCCCTCGACGCCGGGACCGTCGAAGACCTCATTAAACGCCAACTCCAGAGTTGCCAGGTCAATCAGGAAATCGGGCCAGTCGGCGATCTGGCCATCGTCGCCGTCGCTCGCCGGCCGGGTTTCGGATAGATACGCGCGGAAAGTTGGAGCCAAGCTCGAAGAGCGTGTAGCTCCGTGATGGATATTGTTGCAGATAACCTACCGCGAAGGCGTCGAAGACTTCCTCCGTCAGGGCATGTTTCAGGACTGGGAATTCCTCACGAAGACACTCGAGCAACCTGGCAAAATAGGCGTTCCCATAAATCTGTAGACGCTCAATCGCGGTCAACTGCCGCGAGCGGGTGACGACGGATTCGACATCGGAGGTTCCAATGTCGATCTGCCCCCGTGCTTCGTCAGACTCGATGCCCTCGGCAATTCCCACTGGATGCATGATGACGGATTGCATCCAACGTTGAATCTGTCCGAGGGCGTTTGTGGGGGACGGAGGATTTGCCATTATTGCGCCTGGTTAGCTTTTCTTCGGAGCGTCGCCAATTTTTTTGCCGGCCTTGGCCATGAGTTCCTCAAAGCGTCTGCGCCCTTGGGCCAGGTCTTGTCGCTGAGAGGCACTTCACAGCCGCCCTTGCCTTTGCATGCGTTGTCGCCTGGGTGTTCGCCGCAGCCGCCTTGGCCTTTGCAGTCATTCATCCCGCTGCAGTCGTGAGCGGACACGGTGGCACAATGAGCCTGCCCCGCGCATTCGTTGGTGGTGCCTTTCTTGCCCTTATTCTTGCAGGTGTTGATACCGCGACATATGTGAAGGTCGTCAAGCAAAAAATTCGTTGCTTCGGCGGATTGGGATTGCTTGTCCGGCGCTTTCGCGGTGGAAGCTGGCGCGGAACTCGGGCTACCACCGCAACCCGCCATCGCGCCTGCGGTAATTCCGCCTAAAGCGGCGAAAGCCAACCGGCACAGGTCGCGGCGATTCAGATTCTTGTCGATCATAGTTTTCCTCATGATAGGTGAGCATCAGGACCAGCGCCGGTGGATACCGGCTTGGATTGGGGTAAATGACAGGCGTCGCCGCCGCTGTCGGAATTCTCTCCACCCTGCCCGGCTGGCCTTCCCAAAAATCGCGAGAGGATGCCATCCACGGACAATACGCCGGGTCCGAAAAGGAGGACAACGAAGCATGTATACAAATAAGGAAACGGCGGCGCCTTGAAGAACACGGGCGTGTTACTCCAAAAGGCGGCGAGCTGCTCGGAATGTGCCGTCATATAGGCGACGATCATGGTGCCGATCAGTGGGATTGTGATGATGCGGCTGGCGAACCCGACGATTAAGAGGAAGCCACACACCGTCTCGGTAATTCCGGCGAGATATACATTCAGCTCCGGCATGGGGATTCCCCAGCCCCGAAAGAATTCGGCACTGGCCGAGACGTCCGAGAGCTTACCGAGCCCGGCCTTCATGAAACCCCAGCCGAAATACAGGCGAATAATCAGCAGGAAGAAATGCTTGATTAGGTCCAATACCCAGATTTCTCTGCGATACCATCGCTTAGTAGTTCGGATGACACACACCATGGGAACCGTACTCCTCAATAATCGCTTATCCAATTAATCTCACGCGGAGTCACGGAGAGAAGGACTTTGAGAAAAAAACTCATATGCCTTTCTCTCCGCGACTCCGCGTGACCGCATCGGCACGTTGGAAACGTGCCCCCACAGCCATATTGGACATTCCCAAAGTTCAATACGCTCTCACGGGATGCGCGTCGGCTCCGCTGACCTCTGGGACCATAAAAGTCACCGGGTTGGAAACACCGGAAAACGCCGACGCGACTGCCGGCGTGGTTGCATTTGCCTTCGGCGCAAGAGCTTCGCTCATATATTCACGCGCTTTGAGGACCTCGGCATGGACTTCCGGAAAGGGCGGTATCTTGGCATCCCATTCCAACAGAGTCGAAGCGCCGCCCGTCAGCCGGTGCGCAAGCCGGTAAAGTTCCCATACTGGATCGATCACCGGCCCATCGTGGGTGTCGATCAAGTGTGTCCTACAGTTCGTATGACCGGCCAGGTGGAATTGGACCACTCTGTTATGCGGCACTGATCGAATGTACTCTTCCGGGTCGAAATCGTTATTCATGCTGGATACATAAACATTGTTCACATCGAGAAGTAAGCCACAGTTTGTCTCCTCCGCCATGCGACTCAGGAACTCCCATTCGCTCATGGTCGATCCCGTGAAGCCCACATAGGTGCTTGGGTTCTCCAAAACGATTGGTCGTTCGAGATACTCCTGCACGGTCTGAATACGGCCGACGACGTGCCGCAATGTTTCCTCGTTCAGCGGGATCGGCAGGAGATCATGGGCATTGAGCCCGGCGACGCCGGTCCAACAGAGATGATCGGAGACCCAATGAGCCTTCGTGGCGGAGGCTAACTTTTTGAGTTTGCTGAGGTAGTCGAAATCGAGAGGATCCGTACTGCCGATCGACAGCGAAACTCCGTGCATGACCACCTTATAGCGCTCGGCGACTTGTTCGAGGATGTAGCGCGGCCGTCCGCCCGAGTCCATGAAGTTTTCGGAGATGATCTCGAACCAATCCACTGCTGGATTGTGATGGAGAATATGCGGAAAATGGACGGTGCGCAGCCCAAGGCCAAGGCCAAGATTGGGATGTCCGAGGCGTGCCGACGTCATGATGAAAATCCTGCTGAAGGGGGATCGGCCTCGAGGACCAGCATAGTTTAGGCGTGGCACGCTTCCGAACGTGCCACGCAGCGAAGCGACCGCGTCAATTCCGTACCGTTCTTTACTTGTCCTTCTTCGGTGCGGCGCCGAACTTCTTGTCCGCTTTCTTCATGGCGGCTTCGAAGTTGACGCGAGCTTTGGCCCAGGCCTTGTCGCTCAAGGGGACGGCGCAGTCGCCCATGCCCTTGCAGGTGTTTTCGCCCGGCTTCTCGCCGCAGCCGCCTTCGCCGGCGCAATCGTTCATGCCTTTGCACTTGTGTTCTTTCACGGTGGCGGCGAAAGCCTGGCCCGCGCAATCGTTCTTCTTCCCGCCCGTTTCACCCTTGCAGGTCGGGTTCAAGCCGCGGCAAATGTGTGGCTCTTGAAGCAACAACGGCTTCTTGGGATCCTTCTTGGCAGGCTTGTCATCCGCGGCACTGGCGCTCATGCTGCCAACACCAGCCAAAAGCCCGGTGAGGGCCGCGCCGGCCAATTTGCTGAAATCGCGTCGATTCAAATGTTCAGGGTGCATCGGTTCTCCATCACGAGCATCAGAGTAGTAAGCCGACCCATTCCACCCACGCAGTTGGAAGGTAGCCTACGAAATTGGATGGCCGAGAAAGAGGAAGGTTACATCAAGATCCGCGAATATGTCCGAACGCCGAAAAAAGTGGGCAGGCTCATCGAAACTTCACACCCGCTCGGACCGAGACCTCAAGATTGCCACAATCAGCTTTTCCGGAGCGCCTTCGGGAGCCGGGTCGGTCTCAGGAATGGTAAAGGTAACCTTCGTAAGGAGAATAGTGGTGCGATAATTTTCCAGATACGCCACGCAGTCGGGGCATTCGGCAAGATGGGCATCGAACGCGGCGCGCTCCTCCTCCGACAGAGCACCAGACAGGTACTCATGCAGAAACTCAGTAAACTCTCGGCAATTCATACATTGCCTTTCCGGAAATGCGGGTCGAGCAGACACCGCAGGGCCTGACGCGCGCGATGTAGACGTGTTTTGACGACGCCCGCGCTGGTACCCAGAACCCGAGCCGTCTCTTCGGTGTCTAGTTCTTCGATGTCGCGGAGGAGCAAAACGATTCGGTAGGTATCGGGGAGTTCGTTGATGCAGCGATGGACCAAGTCACGCGTTTCCTGGTCTTGTACGACTGTTTCTGGGGCGATATTCCAGGCCTTCGGAGCTTCGATCTGATGTTCGCCGTCCCGGAAGTGGGGCAGGAATTCTTCGATCGGGCGTTCCGGGTGGCGCTCGCGAGCGCGAAGGCGGCCAAGTGCTTCGTTGACCAAGATCCGATGCAGCCATGTTGCCAATTGGGACCGGCCTTCAAAGCGATGAAGCTGCCGAAAGGCGGCGAGAAACGCCTCCTGGACGACTTCGAGCGTATCCTCCTCATTGCGCAGGATCCGCCGTGCCACCGCCGAAAGGCGCGTGCAGTGGCTGCGCACACACGCCTCGAAGCCCTCAGCGACGCCGGCACGCATCTGCTCGACTATGGTTAGCTCGTCCAAGATCGTCTCGGAGCAAGTGGTGGAGAGCATCTAATCTATAATATGTATACGCCGGTCGAGCCCTGGCAGGCCAAACGAATGTGAAACCGCCAGGAAAATAGACCGTGGGGGATACCCAAGCATGAACCAAGAGAAACGCAATCAGCGCGAGCTGAAGCGGGCGATCAAGAAAGCGGGCAATCGCAAACGGCGACAGCATCTCAAGCAGACGTTGCGTGACACGCCTGAAGAGGCTGCCGACGTCGATTTCGAGTTTGGCCGCGCTAGCTCGGCGCCGATGAATGGCATCGATAAGGATGCGACACGCAAACGGAAGCAGGATGGCGAAAGCGAGCCGGACGCCACGTGATTGTCAGGACTTGCCCGGCAGCCGACGCGCGACCTCGTCCGCGATTTGGCCCACCTCCGCCATCGCGCCTACTCCGACATCTTCGCACGCCAAACGTTTGGACACGGGGGCGATCACGCAAAAGCGCTCGCTGTGTTGATTCAACCATTCGATCAAGTCTTCGTTAGACAGATGAATCGGCGCTCCTGCTGTTCCCAGGTCGGCCGCGATCTGCCGAAGATGGCGGCCCGTGGCGGGGTGCTGCCACATGAGGGTGTTCATCGCTGGCGCGACGATGGTAGGCCTCGTCTGATCCCAGGCACGCCAGACACACGTCAAGCAATTGTCCGCAAAGCCATTCGCCAGCTTCGCCAACGTATTGGCGTCGAGAGGTGCGATGACGAACAAATCGGCCCAGCGCCGCAGCGTGATATGCAGAACATCATCTTCACGGCGATAGGCTTCTCCCTCGGCTCGCCGAGGCCATTCGTCGGCGTCGACGATGACGACGTCAGGATTTCGACGCGCTCCGCGATCCGATAGAATCGGATCCAGAGAATTCGGATCGAAAAAGTAGATCGCGGCGTCGGTCGCCACGATTTTCACTTGATGGCCCCGCGCTCGTAGCTCGGCATAGAGGAGCGGCGTCTTGATGGCCGCGACCGATCCCGTGACGCCGAGCAGCACGTTAGCCACGTTTCTTCTCCGCGGCGATTTCTTCGACGACCGCAAGCATTCGTGCCGGCAGGTCGTTGCGATCGACCTTCTCGACGGCATGGCCCGGGCGCAGCAAATAGGCTACTTCCGCGGAGCCTTCCAAGGTGTTGGCGACCATTAGCTCGGCCTCGGACTGGACACGTGATTTCTCGGCGATCTCGAGCAGTTGCGCTTCCGTGACGTCCGCTTCCAATTTGAACTTTACCAGGATGCCGCGAAAACCCCACGCCGAACGGATGAGATCGACCAGCTTCGGCGCACGCACAAGCCGCAGCCACATCTCCGGCTCCGTGCTCTTGATCTTGCCGGCGACCCGGTCGACCATGCGCGGCAGCTCGTTATCCATGCTCCCCCATAAGCCCGATCTGGCGTCAAACGTTGTGTTGGGAGTAGGCGCAAACACCCCCGCCGTCAGGTAATCGCTGACGGCGGCACAGTGAATAATCGCGTCCGTTTTGGCGGATTGCGCCTGTTCGGACATGAGCTGATAGAGATCTTCAAAAGTCCGATAGCGCTGCATCGACCAGCGTTTGCTGGTGGCGATGTTTACCGGTGCCATCTTCTTTATGATCTCGGGTTGCGACGTGAGAAATGTGACCGCGTGTCCCATGTCATGTGCGTGAACGGCTAGCCCGGCTCCGGTTCGGCCCGTGAAGATATTCGTCAGACAGCGAACTCGGTCAATCGGCACGATCGTATTGCCAGCGGTCACGACGATGTTCATAAGCGATCAGCCTCAAGGGGAGCAATTAGGTCGACATTGACCAATCCGCGAGAGCAGACGGGCGTCTCGCGAAATCTATTTTATAGAGATTGCGTCGCCGGAAAGGATGGTTGACGTTGAGACTCTAGCATCGGATCGCCTCACCGCCGACTGGCGCTGGCTCGGCGCGGTTCCAGCTCTTCGAGATGTTTTTCCAACACGTCGTCCAGATTGCCGATCGCTTTGACCAGGCTCGGCGCCAACGGGCCAGGATTGGCCTCATGCCGGAGCAGCGCGAGGTAGCTGAGCAGCGCCGCCTTGGCCTCCGGCTTCCCCTTCAGCAAGAAATGCACCCAGGCCCAAGACTCCCGATAGTCGGCCGCGGTCATTTGCTGGACTTCGTGCAGCGTTTCCAGCCGAGCCATGTCAAAGCGCGTCGAGCGCGAGCGCAGTTCGTCGATATGATCGCGGTTCACACCGCGCTTGGCCGGTGCCAACTCGAAGTATTCCGCGAGACCTTCATCGAGCCACAGCGGCACGTCTTTGAGGACGCTGTGCAACAAGGCATGAGTCAACTCGTGCCGTAAATCCTGCTGAAGCCGATCGCCCCAAAAGGTGTAGACCAGCAGCTCCTCCCCGCCGAGCCGTCGTTGCGACTGAATAAAGAAAGCACGCCGAGTAGGTAGTTTGTAATGGACGTGGATATATTCTTCGTAGCGCTCGCGGTTTTCAAATAGATAGACCTGCACCACCGCGTCGCTCGGCGGTAGCTGTAATTCCTTATAAACCTGATCGCGCAGCCCCGCCAACTCTTTGAACAGCGGCAAATCCTGGCTGATCGGGAAATCTGAGAGAAATACGTAAGGCGCGATGCGAAAGGAATAGCGGCTCGGGGCATCCGGAAAAATAGGCAGCAGATCGCCCTTGGCATTCTGGACCGAAGGTGGATCCTTGAAAAACGTAAACGATTGGCAGCCGATCACCAGGCCGAGAAACCCAGCCAGCACAACCAACAAAGCGGAACGGTATCGACGGCCGAGCGCTGATTCATCCTGGGAGTCCATTCACACCTCAGCTCGCTGCTGGCAAGGTAGGCACTCCTCACCGGGGGCGAGAGCATACGATGGATTTGAGTTTTGAGCAAGGTCAAAGAAGCGAGAAATGTCTGCGAGTTTTGGTGTTCAAGAGCCGGGAGCGTGAGCGACCGGAGAAAGTCTGGGCGAGCGTAATTCGCTCCGGTCGCTGACGCTCCCGGCTCATAAGCCGGAGGCGGGATGGAAGATTTTCTCACGCGAAGTCAAGGTCGCACCCCCGGCAAGCCGGGGCCTATATAAAGACGTACCGGTCCTCATGCACCCGGATGAATCCACGGTTTCCGGTATGGCCGCGTCAGCAGTTTATTTGCTTCCTCATCGCCGATAACTTGTTGCTTGGCGGCGTCCCAATTTAGGGATCGGCCGAGTTGCAAGGACAGATTCGCGAGGATGCAACTTGCGGTGGAGATGTGGCCTTCCTCGATGTCGGCTACGGGTTTGCCGCGTGTTTGGATGGCTTTCAATAGATCGAGCATGTGGCCACGGATTGCGGGGGCGACGTTGCGTTCCAGGTCTTTTTCGTCTCGGTCTTCGGGGTATTTATCCAATTCCATGACGACGTCGCGGTGTGTCGTTTTGCCGTTGGAAGTGAAATCGTAACTGTTGACGCTTAGTTTGAGTGTGCCCTTGTCTCCATAAATGGTGGCGCCCCAGGGATATTTTGGATCGACCGAATCGCCCCAGGTGCGGTGTTGCCAAACGACGTCGAGTTCGGGATATTTGAATGTGGCCGTTTGTGTATCGGGTATGTTCGCTTTTGATTTCTTGTCGACCAGGATGCCGCCGGTGGATGCGATGCTGGTGGGCCAGCCAAGGCCGAGCATCCAGCGGGTCATATCGAACATATGGATGCACATATCTCCCATGATGCCGTTGCCATATTCGGTGAAGGCGCGCCAGCTGCGCGGGTGTACGAGTTTGTTGTAGGGCCGCATCGGGGCGGGGCCGGTCCACATTTCGTAGTCGAGATACTCCGGCGGGGCCGTGTCGGGTGGGTTTTCGCGCGTGCGCATGTGGTAGTAACAATAGACTTCGACGAGGCCGACCTTGCCGAGTTTGCCTTCGTCGACGATCGTCTTTTTGGCTTCCATCAGGTGCGGTGTGCTGCGACGTTGCGTGCCGACCTGGACGACGCGCTTGTGTTTGCGGGCGGCGGCGACCATCGCCTGGCCCTCGGTGACGTCGATGCTGATCGGCTTTTGCACGTAAATATCGGCTCCCGCCTCGACGGCGGCGATCATCGGCAGAGCGTGCCAATGGTCCGGCGTGCCAATGATGACAATGTCGAGATCCTTCTCCTTGAGCATTTCGCGGTAATCGGCATAGGTGCGCGGCTCCTTCTTGGAAGCCTGTCGGCCGGCAACGATCTTGGCCGCCTCGGCGAGCATTTTTTTATCGACGTCGCAGAGTGACACGACCTCGACCGGCGCGACCTGAATGAGACGTAAGAGATCGCATTTGCCGTACCAGCCGCAGCCGATGAGGCCGACGCGCGGCTTGCGATCTTCAAAACCGGCATAAAGGCCGGAAGCCGACAGAGCCAACCCGGCAGCGCTCGACTGAATGAAATCACGACGATTCATGATGGCGGTCTCCACGGGAGAGGAGGATCAGGACTCGGACGTTATCCTATATAATCATGGCGTAAACCGCCCCAAGACTCGGACGCGAAGGAGTGTACGATGGCGACCGCAACCATGCTAGGGCCCGCGGATCATGGCAAACTGCTGTCTTTGGAGGAATTCGAGACCAGCCCGGTGGAGGAGGGGTATCGTTACGAGATCATTGATGGGAGGCTCTACGTGTCGCCCCTGCCGAATTTGCCGCATGAGTTGATTCTGATATGGATTCATGAAGTTCTCTTGGCGTATTCGCGCGCCCATCCGGAGGTCATTAATCTCATTTCAACGAAGGCGCGAATTTTTCTGCCCGATAGTTTTCAGCCAACCCGACCTGAGCCGGATTTGGCTGTCTATCAGGATTTTCCGCGAGGTCAAAAGCTTGGAGCCGTCAATTGGCGCGACGTTAACCCCATACTCGTCGTTGAGGTTGTCTCCGAAGACGATCCCGACAAGGATCTCGTACGTAACGTCGAGTTGTATTTGCGAGTACTTTCGATTAAGGAATACTGGATTTATGACACGCGCGAAGAGGCAAATCCACCCTCACTGCTCGTCTATCGCCGCCGTGGCAGCAATTGGCAACGGCCGATCACGGTTTCTTATGGTGAGATCTATACAACGCGAATGTTGCCTGGGCTAAATCTAGTTATCCAGCCGACGACCTGAACATCCCCCCTCTGAGTGATATCTACCAATGCCTCCACCATCGATCCATATTCGTAAAGCCACCGCTAAGGACATCCCCCTGATTCTCAACTTCATTGCCAAGAAGGCGGCCTTCGACGGTTGCCCGGAGGCGGTCGAAGCGACGGCGGAGAAACTAAGGCAGACTCTCTTCTCAGACCAGCCGATGGCGTCGGTCGTATTTGTTGAGGTAGAAGGTCGTGAGGTGGGCTTCGCGTCTTACTTTCGCACATACTCGACCTTCCTCGCTCGCCCGAGTATTTGGCTTGATGATCTCTATGTGGATGAAGCGATGCGAAGCCAAGGAATTGGCAAGGAACTACTAAAATATTTAGCTCGGCTCGCTTTGGAAACCAATTGTGGCCGCGTTGAATGGTCGGCAGGGACGTGGAATCAACGCGGGCTGGAGTTCTATCGGCGGCAAGGAGCGAGGATCAGCGAGACGGCGAGACTTTGCCGACTAGATCGTGATGCGATAGAGAAATTGGCAGCTCAATCAAGTGCATTGAATGGTTGCGATCTGCTTTTTTGAAATTGATGAAAATAGGCTCATAAAATAAAGACAAAAAAGGTGCAAAATCATGTTTGCGGCGATGCGCGGATAGCGTACCGTGAGAGAGAGGTATTGCACCCAGTCCGCCTTCCCAGGGTGCGATGCGCGATCCAAAGGCATCGGATCAAGCTTCGTGTTGGCGTTTTTCGCCCCGGCAGGGGCGAAGGATTGTAGCCACGGGTGGAGCGGAGCGCAACCCGTGGTAATGTGTAGAGTACGTTGTACTTCGCCCCGTGAGGGGCCACGGATTCCGTTGCCCCTCACGGGGCAAGAATTATACTCGCGATCTCTACCACGGGTTGCGCTACGCCCGCCTGTCGGCGGGCTTCGCTCCACCCGTGGCTACAGCCCTTCGCCCCTGCCGGGGCGAAAAACAGGCTCGATTCCTTAACTTGATGCGTATAGGGATCGGACTCCGACCCCGGTTCTCTGGAGTCGCCAGGTTCACGCCGAGGTCGGAGTACCGACCCCGGCCACGGCTACGGAGTAACGGTTGAGAACTGGGCATCGTGACAATGCCCGTTAGGCCAGAAGGGAACCATTCCTTGACTACGGAGACTAACCCAGAACCAAAGGTTTGCCCGTCCTGCGACAAGGACAACCCACCTGCGGCCATCTCTTGCTCGCATTGCCTCACCCCGTTTGGCGGAGCGATCCAAACAGCGCCGACGCCAAACCTCACGATTCACGCCAACGAACCGGCACACCATCAAAGCACAGACATCACGAAAGCCACAAAGAGCTGCCCATCTTGTGGCCATGAGAACACACCCACGGCCACCTGCTGCGCTCGATGCTTGGCCACGTTTGGTGGAGCGATTCAAACAACTCCCAAGCCGGAGCCGGTGACAAAACGGCCGGTGGTCGAAAAGGAAATGAGTGGCTGCGCCGTTCTGGGCATTATTTTCCTGACCTTCTTTAGTTTCATTATCACCTTTTTCGCGGCATGTGCTCCCTTCGCGTTCACAAGCCTAAGTTTTGGCCTAAGTCACAATCCGTCAAAGGAGGGTATGGCGGACATGCTCTTCATTATGGGATGGGTCGTGGGATTGCTGGCCGCCACCTTTGTCGCATACTTGGTGGTTAGAGCCTTTTCGCACCATAATCGCCGATGAAGCACCATGCGCCTTTAGAAAGTTCTGATTCGGATAGCCCATAAATTGAGAGTTTGGCGGGTCTATAAAACATGCCGTTTGGCGCGAAGGGAACGATTCCTTGACTTCAGAGACTAACCCAGGCCCAAAAGTCTGCCCGTCCTGTGGCAAGGATAACCCACCCGCGGCCGTCTCTTGCTCGCATTGTCTCACTCCTTTTGGTGGAGCGATCCAAACAGCGCCGACGCCAAACCTCACGATTCACGCCAACGAACCGGCACACCATCAAAGCACAGACATCACGAAAGCCACAAAGAGCTGCCCATCTTGTGGCCATGAGAACACACCCACGGCCACCTGCTGCGCTCGATGCTTGGCCACGTTTGGTGGAGCGATTCAAACAACTCCCAAGCCGGAGCCGGTGACAAAACCGCCCGAGATCGAAAAGGAGATGGGAGGGTGCGCTATTGTGGGCATCGTTCTCCTGACGATCCTTAGTTTCATTATCACCTTTGTTGCGGCTTGTTCTTCCTTTACGATCGCAAGCGTAAATTTCGTCGCTAGTCGAGGAGATGCGTCGAATCAACCTACGATGGCTATGCTCTTAATTTTGGGCTCAGTCTTCGGAGTGGTGGTAGCCACCTGTGTCGCATACCTGGTGGCCGGGGCCTTTTCGCATCCTAAGCGCCGATGAAGCAGTGCTCGCCTTTAGAAAGTTCTGAAACGATACCGCGCATAAAATCGAGTTCTGGCAGAAGCCGCCACAACTTTCGTCTCACTCGTGCTCGGTAGAAAAGCTGGTATGTTGGCGAGCCGGGAGCGTCAGCTCCCGGAGGGCATTACACTCGCTCAGATTTTCTCCGGGAGCTAACGCTCCCGGCTCGCCAACATACCAGCTTTTCTACCAACGCACTTCACTCTCATTTTGGCCGTTTTCAAACGGCCCCGGCGCCAAGGGGGTACCACACGCGATTGTTGGCGCGACGGTCCGAGCCGTAGCGCAAGATCAACGCCGTCAAGTAGTTGTGTTCACCGACCGTCGCGCCAAGGCAATGCGCATTTTTGGCGCGACGGTCGGCACGCAATGTTCCGCGCGGAACATAGGGGGCTAGTGCGCCGTCGAGACTAAATTGACGGGTGGCACAGACATTCCTGTCTGTGCAGCAAAAGGCACATTCGTCGGTTCCCGCACAGACAGGAATGTCTGTGCCACCCGTAAATTTAGTCTCGACGCCACCTAGAACGGTGTTATGCCTCATGCCAATTCGTCGCCTCGGGCGGCTGCCGACCCGAAGCAAGCTCGTGAGTCCGAGCCCAACTTTTCTCACCTCTATCTCGTCTGTAAGGATGACGTCCCGCTCGCGCAGGGATTTGGCCCGATCAGGTTCGCTGCATCACTGGGGGTTGATATGGCTACGATTCATCCGGCAAAATGGTATTTCTCCCGGCTTTCGCTCGGTTTAGCGACTGGGCTGCTTGGGATTCTGGCTGGCTTGCTCCTCTTTTCGCCGGTCGGCACGAGCCAGGCGGATGCGGGGATCAACGCCGCTTCGACGGCGGCGTATCAGACCACGGAGAAGCTGGTGCTCACGGTCAGTGTGCCGAAGCTGACGGCCAAGGAGACGAAACTGCAGGTCGAGATTCTCGATGATGCGGGCAAGGTCGTCGCGGTCGAAGAGCGGCTGCTCAAGGCCAGCGAGACGAAAACCGGACAGCGGTTCGAGTTTGCCGCGCCCGTTAACAAGACGGATAAACTTTCGCTTCATTGCAAGCTTGATAAGGATGAATTCACCGTGCCGCTCAACAAAGTCTTGTTGGTCAAGGCCCATGAGACCGCTTTGTCGGCAGGGCAGGAGTATTTCAGCAACTCGTTGGGCTCGCTGCGGTGCGAGGTTCATGCCGTCCGCAGTTTGACTGAGAATGTGCCGTTGCCAGGTGCGGCGGTGACGATTCAGTTGCAGTATCCGGACAAGCAATCGAGCGAGTCGATCGAGTTGTATACAGGCAAGGTCGGCGCCGACGGCGTGGCCGACGTGCAGTTCAAGGTTCCGGCGTTGAAGCCGGGATCGTATCGCCTTGTGGTCGCCACGAAATCCGACCTCGGCTCGGAGACGTTGGAAAAGCTCATCAAAATCAAGTCGGCCCCGCGCGTCATGCTGGTCAGCGACAAGCCGCTCTATCAGCCGGGGCAAATGATTCACCTGCCGCGTTGGCTTTGCAATCGAACGATCTGACGCCGGCCGGCAACGCGGCGTTGACCTTCGAGGTTGAAGACGCCAAGGGGAACAAGGTCTTCAAGAAAGAGCTGAAGACATCCGAATACGGCATCGCCTCCGCCGACTTCCAGTTGGCCAGCGAAGTCAACAACGGCGACTATCGCATCCGGGCTATCCTCGCCGATTACACGGCGGACAAGACGGTCACGGTGAAGCCTTATGTGCTGCCGAAGTTCAAATCGTCGCTGAGCGCGGATAAGGCGTTTTATCTGCCCAAAGAAACAATCAAGGGAACCTTCCGTGGCGAATATGTCTTCGGCAAGCCGGTGGCGAATTCCAAGATCAAGGTGACAGCTCAAACCTTTGATGTCGCCTTCAAGGAATTCCAGACCTGGGAAGGCAAGACCGATGCCGACGGCAACGCCACCTTTGAAATCAAGCTGCCCGATTACTTCGTCGGCGTGCCGCTGGCCAAGGGCGACGCGATCGTTCGCCTGGAAGCCAAGTTGACCGACTCCGCCGATCATACGGAGGCGATCTCCAAGACCTTCCCTGTGAGCGATCAGCCGGTCAAGGTGAGCCTGATTCCGGAAGGTGGACGCATCGTTCCGGGCATGGAGAATCGCATCTTCGCGGCGACGATCTACCCCGACGGCAGTCCGGCATCCTGTGACGTCAAGCTTTGGCTGGGCCAAAAAGGCGAAGGCGAACCGATGGCGACGGTGAAAACCAACGTCTCCGGCCTGGCCGAATTTCGCCTTACTCCCAAGACGGAGCAGCTCAGGGCGAACAATGGCGCCATGCGGCAGATCGAGATGTTCGGCGGCGTGGTGCAACAAATCTGGTCTCAGGGGCATTTTCTGGACGTTTCGGTCGAAGCCAGAGATGCGAATGGGGCCAAGGCCGCCCTCACGGTAGCGCTCGGCACGGAGCCGATGGGCGAGAATGTCATGCTGCGTCTCGATAAGGCCGTCTACAAGGGCGGCGAGCCGATGAATATCGATATTCATAGCTCCGCCGGCATGGCAACCGTCTATCTCGACGTCGTCCGTGGTGGCCAAACGATGTTGACGAAATGGCTCAACGTCAAGGACGGAAGGGCGGCCCACAAGCTCGACCTGCCGGCCAGCGTTTTCGGCACGCTCGAAGTCCATGCCTACCAACTGTTGTCGAGCGGGGAGATCATCCGCGATAGCCGGGTCGTCTACGTCCAACCTCCGAGTGATCTCAAGATCGAAGTCAAAGCGGATGGAGCGGAGTACCGTCCTGGGCAGGAAGGGAAAATCACGTTCCAGGTAACCGACGGCAAAGGCAAAAGTACACCCGCCGCACTTGGCGTCTTGATCGTCGATGAGGCTGTCTATGCCCTACAGGATATGCAACCCGGTCTGGAGAAAGTCTTCTTCACCCTCCAGGAGGAGCTACTCAAGCCTCAGGCCCAAGCCCTTTACAAGCCGGCTGAGCCAATCGATTCGCTGATCGTCCGCGACACGCTGACCCCCGAGAAGCAACAGATTGCGCAGGTGTTATTGACGGCGATCAAGCCGAAGCCAGCGGCGCGCTGGGAGGTCAATCCCGCAGCCGAGCGTCAGCTCAAAATGGAGGCAACACTCCATCAAATTCGCTCCGCCATATACCAACAGGCGTTCGCCATGAAGGGTAACGCCATTACATTCGACAAAGCGGAGAAGAAGTGGAAGTTCGCGCCGGACCTGCTGGAGACAGTTAGCAAGATCTACGGCTGGGGCAAGGATATGCTCATCGATCCTGTCGGCGCGCCGATCACACTTGAGCGACTCACACAGGCGGATAAGCAGTTCACACCCGCCGATTTGGCTCGGGTCATGACACAACGTCGCATTCAACAAATGACCTGGTCGTTCGTCAATTATGCGAATGAGAAACAAGCCACTTTCCTCAAGGCCGGCAAGTGGACCTTCCCTCCGTCGATCCTGATCGACGTCGCCAAGCACAATGGCCTCGGCGACGAGTGGCGAACCGATGCCTGGGGAAATCCTCTCTCGCTTATGACCTACGAGAAGAAGCGAGCCAATACCACCGGTTGGACCCAGCTTGATTTCCATGAAATCATTTCGGCGGGACCGGACGGCAGGTTCGGTACGGACGACGACATACGCATTGCCAATCCCAATGACTGGAACCAATTTGGGAATTGGTATGCCAATGGCACGATAGCCACGACGCGCACCGCGAATACCTGGCTTATGCAGGAACAAGGTCAGATGCGTGGCATGATGTTGCGCGACGGAGCCATGAATTTTGCCATGCAGCCCCAAGGCGCCGGCGGTTTCGGCGGTGGAGGAAGGGGAGGCTTTGCACCTGCTCCCGCCGCGGCTCCCGCATTCAAGGCTGCTAAAGGAATGATCGATCCGTTGTCCAAGGACAAGGAGGAACGGTCCAAGGAAGATAAGTCGACAGGCCAATCGGGCGGCGTCGCGCCGACGCGAGTGCGCGATTATTTCCCGGAGACGATGCTCTGGCAGCCATCGCTCATCACCGACGACAAGGGCATCGCCGTTATGCCGGTCCACTTCGCCGATTCGATCACGACCTGGCGCCTGACAGCATCCGCCTCGACGCGCGGCGGCCTCTTGGGAGGAACGACGCTGCCACTGCGCGTTTTTCAGGATTTCTTTGTCGAGCCGGATATGCCCGTCTTCCTGACGCGCAACGATCAGGTGAACTTTCCTGTTGCGGTCTACAACTATCTCAAATCGGACCAGAAGGTGACGCTGGAACTCAAGAAAGCCGATTGGTTTGAGCTGATCGATGGCCAGGGCTTCACACGGACCGTGGACCTCAAAGCCGGCGAGATCAAGGCCGTGTCGTTCAATCTCAAGGCCCTCCGCGTCGGCCGCTTTCCTGTGTCGATCGAGGCTCGCGGCGATAAACTGTCCGACGCCGTCCAACGCGAAATGGAGGTCGTACCCGATGGCCGTAAGGTGGAACAGGTCTTCACCGATCGAATCAAAGACAAAGTCGCCCACACATTGACTCTGCCCAAGGACGACGCCACCAAGCTCCTGGTCAAACTCTATCCGGGGGTCTTTAGTCAAATCTTGGAGGGGAGCGAAGGTATCTTGCGTATGCCTGGTGGTTGTTTCGAGCAAACCTCGTCGTCGGCCTACCCCAATATCCTGGTGGTAGACTACATCAAGAAAACCAAGATGGCCTCGCCCGCTATTCTCCTCCAGGCGGAGACATACCTCAACGCCGGCTATCAGCGCCTCCTGACCTTTGAACACAAAACTGGAGGTTTCGATTGGTGGGGCCAGGAGCAAAATGAGCCTTTGATTTGGCTCAGCGCCTATGGCCTCCATGAATTCACCGACATGGACCGCGTCATGACGATCGATCACGGCGTCATCGACCGGACTCGCGCCTGGCTCTTCAAACAACAGGGAGCAGATGGCACCTGGTCCAAAATCGGCGCCACTCACAGCGAATCGATCGAACGAATGGGCGATCCCAAGCTGCTCCTGACAAGCTATGTCACCTGGGCATTGCTCGAAAGCGATCCCGAAGGCGGCAAGAAGGATCCACGCATCAAGAAGGCAATCGAGTATATTCGCACCGAGGCTCCCAAGGCCGATAGCGCCTATATTCTCGCCCTCGCGGCCAACGCCTTGGCTTGCTGGGATCCCAAAGACGACAGCACCCATGCAACCTGTGTCCTCGTGCTGAAGAAGCTCGACGAGAAGAAGGTGGAACGGGCCGAGTGGAAGGCGACCATGTTCCCCGCACCGGGTGGTCAATCGCTGAGCTATGCCCGAGGCGACAGCCTCACGGTCGAGACCACGGCGATGGCCGTGCTCGCCATGCTCAAAAATGGCCAATTCACCAATAGCGTCAATTCGTCTCTCACGTATCTCGTGAAGTCGAAAGACCCGCATGGCACCTGGGGCAGCACGCAAGCGACCATTCTCGCTCTCAAAGCGATGGTCCAGGCGGCAGGTGGTGCTCGTCAAAAGGGTGAGGCAACCTTCACCGTCGCGGTCAACGGCAAGGACGTCAAGACCGGCGTCATCAATGACAAAAACGACGACATCATGCAATCGTTCGACCTGACCGAATTCCTCCAGGCCGGTCTCAATGACGTGACATTGGAGGTCAAGGGCGAGACAAACCTGATGTATCAAGTCGTCGGCCGCCATTACGAATCATGGGGCAACAAGGAGAAAGCCAAACCCCAATTCAATGTCGCCGTCGATTACGATCGCACCAAGCTGTCCACCAAGGATATGCTCAAGGCCAAGGCTACCTTGAAATACAACGGCAAGGAGCCGACCTCGATGGTGATACTTGACCTCGGCATACCTCCCGGTTTTACGGTCGAAGCCGGCGACTTCGCGGAAATGGTGGCGTCGAAGAAGGTCAACAAGTTCAACATCACTTCACGCCAGGTGATACTTTATCTCGGCGACGTGAAGCCTGATGAGGTATTGACCTTCGAGTACACGCTCAAGCCGAAATACCCCATCAAGGCGAAGACACCAGCGACCGTGGCCTATGAGTATTACACACCGGCCAACAAAGGGACCGCTCCGCCGATCGAGCTGGTGGTGGAAGAGAGAAAGTGAGAGTTGCGGGATTTGTATTGCCGAGCCTGAAGCGTAAGCGAAGGGCATTTTCTGGTAGACGCGGCATCTTGCCGCGTCATTAACCTCCAACGCGGCAAGATGCCGCGTCATTAACCTCCAACGCGGCAAGATGCCGCGTCATTAACCTCCAACGCGGCAAGATGCCGCGTCATTAACCTCCAACGCGGCAAGATGCCGCGTCTACCAGAAAATGCCCTTCGCTTACGCTTCAGGCTCGGTAATCACCGCTTGCCGCTCTCTACCGGATCATAGGTCTTCAGCCACTGAATGATCTCGATCCGATTGCCGTCGGGATCGCGGATGAAAAAGCGATCGCAGAAGGGGATCGGCGTCGTCTCGACGATTTCGACGTCGTGTTGATGGCAATGCGTTCGGGCGGCGGCTATGTCAGTGACGCGCAGGGCGAAATGACGCGGGCTGATGGTGTCGGGGCTGTCCTTCAAAAGAAGGTGCAGGTGTTGACTACCGAGGTCGAACCAGACGACTACGAAGTCGAAGGTGCGCGGGCCGGCGATTTCCTTGAGGCCAAGGATGTTGCCGTAGAAATGGCGACTGCGGGCAACGTCGGTTATCAACACCGAGCAATGGTCAATTTGCGTTATCGGCATCGTCATGGGAGGCGTCCTCTTCTTCGGCGACGACCAGCGACGCGCAGATAGCCTGCAGCACGGGGCGGGCGCCGTCGAGATCGATGTCACTCGATTGACACAAGATGAGCAAACTGCCGGTCCCGGCGTAAAGGCAGCGCGTCCAACAGGTGGCGGGCAAGTCGAGGCTGAAGAAGTTCATGTCATGGCCAACGGCACGCTGCTCGGCTATTGATTCGACGCGGGCTTCAGCCTCGAGGGTCGGGTATTCGGAGCGCAATGCTTCGAGAGCGGTGTCGGCCATCGACTCGATCTCGGGCATCGTGTCGTCATATGTCATCATTAGAAAAGCCGTCGACGGGCTCTGCAAGACGATCGTCCAACCTTGTTCGACCTCGTCCTGATCGATCTGCCAATCGCCTGGGTAACGAATCGAGATTCCATCCTGCACGAACTGATTCATCATGAAGCACCGAGGGGATTCTTTTCTTTTGTGGCTATCGTTCGATCACGAGCGTGCGCATCGCTTCATACTTGTCGTTTGCCGCGTAGGCTCGGAGCAGTAGCTTGCCCGAAGGTAGTTTATCGGGCAATGTCAGTTTCGTCACAAATCGGCCATCTTTGACAATCGCGTCGGCATCAGCCAGGACGAATCGATTGGCTCGAAGATAATTCGTCAGCATCACCTTATCGCGGTCCGGGCCGGGCGCCTTGGGCATTTTTTCCAAGTCACTGGGCTGGCTGGCGACGGGACGTTCGAGCGTCAGGCGTACCTTTGAACCTTCGAGGCGTCTTGGCGCTGAGCCGGTGAGGGTCAGGGTCGCGCCTGGCTCTGCCTTTCCTTCCGACTTCCATTCGATATCGGCAGGCAAGTCGGGCAGCTTTAGAGCTGGGTCGCCCAGGAGCGTGAACATTTCGAGATGTTCGAGCCGCTGCGTCGCTTGCGGAATGCGGGCGTCGCCATCGACTGCGTCGAGCAAGCGATAGGTCACGTCATCGATTTTGCCGTCGGCGACGCCTTTTTTGCAGGCGAGCCAGCTTTCGCCGAGGCGTTGCGGCATCTTGCCCGTGAACGTGCTGTCGACCAGGCCGTCGGCCGCCAGTTGCACGATTGCCGCGAAGCAGATGCCATGTGAGCCCAGCACCGCCGATGGGCCGTTGGGATTGCGCATAGCCGCGACGCCATAGCCCTCACCGGCGAAGCCTTTGAGCTGGCAACCATTGCAACCGAAGGTAGCCAGGATACCACGGCCCCGGCCGATTTTGACGCGTTCCCAGTCCTCACGGAGTAGATAGCGCGCGTTGCCCGCATAGAACCCCGTGGCATTGGAATGACCAAAATAAAAGGTAAACGCTTGACCTTCGCTGACATTGCGGAGGGCGTAATCGTGTAATAGGTCGTCCGGCACGCAGAACCGCGAGTTTTCATTGTGATAGATGGCCCGGCCTGACCAGATGGGATCGAGCCGCTCGAAGCGGGCCATGGCGAGACTCTCGACCATGCGATCGACGAAGGCGTTGTAAGCGGGAATGCCCGCGAGAACGGTAAGGCGGCGACGCCAAGTTCCCGGCGGATCGTCGCGCTCGTAGTCGAGGGTCTTTTGCACCATGCCGCGCGCCTCGGCTTCTGTGCGGGCGGGGAATCGGCCAACGGCAGCTACGGGAAGAAGAGAGACGCCATCGCAGCCATAGCCATTGTCACTCGGCTGGTCTTTCATTCGGCCCATCGTACCCTTGAGCGCGGGCACGACCTTTTTTTCCGGCTCGCTCAATGTTCCGGCTTCGATCGCACCGACGAGCAGGACGTAGCTTGGCCCCTTGTGGTCGGCGCAGAGCTTGCGAACCTGATCACGTAACTTGTCGGCCTCGCCGCTGACGATCTGGCGCCGTGAGTATGTCCGTTGTCTGTAACACTTTTACTTGAAAGCCCTGGTTTTTTCGCTGTTCGCACAACGGCTCGATGTTCTCTCGAAAGGCAGGAGCCGTCACGACGACCCATAAAAGCGCCGGCTCCGCGGCCGCTTGAACCGACCCGAGCGACCCCAACATCAGGAGTGACAGAAGCAAGGGGCGCATTATGTATCACCTCTCGGATCGAAAAAGCGGCGAAAGCAAATAAGCCGCGAGCAGCGGTATCCAGAGTATCTGATGAACGATGAGTCCGATCAAGGCGAACGATGGAATTGGCAGCCAATCGACCTGAGAAACCCACAGCCACAACGCCGCCCCGAGCGTCCTGCCGAGCAGCGGCACAAGTGCGAGGCCACGATATTCGACAGGCTTCCACGAACAAAAAAAGGTGCAGAATCCTTGCGAAACCTCCAGGAAGCCGATCGCCCGCCACAGGGAAAAGTCGCGCGGCTCTATATGAAGGAGCAAGAAGAGGCTTTCCGGTCGAATGAGAAGCCATAAACCGCCGAGGAAAATTTCACTCGCAGCAACGGCCAGCGGCCAACGCCAACGGATCATCCGTAACTCCGGAAGCCGGCCTAAGAATGCGCGGAACTTATCGCTTCTTCAGCGGTGCCGCGATGAAACGCTTTACTAAGCTCCCGTCGTTCACATTCCAAATACATACCATGCCGTCGAAGCTGCCTGCGGCGACATACCGGCTATCAGCGGCAACACAGCAGGCCCAGTCTCTGAGCCCCTTATAGTCGCGCACGGGTTTGAGCGTGGTGAGATCATGCTGGCGAACCATGCCACTGGCAAGAGCGTGAAGACATGTCCCTCGCGCACACTAAGGCTGAGAACCTCGCGGTCGAAGCCCGGTATAAACTTGACCGGCGGCTCCTTCTTGAAGCGGTCCTCCATTTGCGCGGCCGTGCCGTCGAAGGCCGCGACGGCTTTGGGGTCCCAGATATGAAGGCGATTGTCTTCGCCTGCGCTGCAAGCACGATTAGTGGAGGTATCAAAGGCCACGGCGAATACCTTGTTCGGATGACCAATATATGTCGCCTGGAGCTTGCCAGTTCGTGGTTCAAATACCTTGACCATCTTGTCTCGGCTCGACCCGGCCACGGAAGTCGAGTCGCGGTTAAAGCTGACGGCGGTCACGTAGTCCGCGTTCTGACGCACGCGGCATAACTCCTTGCCATCGGCCAATTGATAGACGCGCAGCGTCCGGTCGGCTCCGGCCGAGGCTATTAATTTTCCATCGGGACTAAACGCCACGGCGAGAACGACATCCGCGCTGGTATCGAAGATGCGAACAAGTTTGCCCGTGCGCGGATCAAAAGTCTTGAGTTCCCCATATTCGCCCGGCGTGCCGCCGGCGACGGCAAGCAAAGAGCCATCGGCGTTATAGGCTAAACCTTGCGTCTGCTGGGCGACGTTCTTTATCCGGCGCAAGAGCTGACCGTCTTCGACATTCCAGATAAGCACTTCATGATAGCCGCCAGTCGCCAGCTCTTTGCCATCCGGAGACAATGCCAAAGCCGAAACGGGTACAGGTTGCCGATACAAATCCGGCGGGTCGGGCTGGGAGCGAGCGGGAACGAGCGTGGCGAGATCGGACTTGGGATCGGGGCCATCGAACTTCGCGCCCTCGTTGATCCAGCGCTTCACAAGCTCGACCTGCTGCTTCGCCAGTGGGTCCGAACGCTTCGGCATCCGTTCCGTCGCTTCGTCGGTGACGAGCAGACGATAAAGATCGCTCTCCCCGGCTTTGCCGACGACGACCGCGTAGCCCGATTCCGACTTACGCAAGAGCCGCTCGAAGGTATCGACTCGAAATGCCCCCGAAGCCTTCATCGGGCCGTGGCACGCCAGACATCGTTCGACCAGGATCGGCGCAATCTCATTACGGAAGCTGACGGGTTTACTCATCGGCTCGTCGGCAGCGATGAATGCCAGTAGCAGAGAGGCGATGGTCAAACTATACATATGTCCCGGTTCCTGTTAAGGAAGCAGATTTCGAGTGAGGCATGATGCTTGGCCTAAGCAAGGAGACGCCGAATGTCATCGACTGACAACCCACCATAAATCGCGTCTTCTATTTTTTCTAAGCTATCCAAATCAAGGATATTCTTGATAGCCGGAATGAGCGACAGTCCGCTGTCTCCAAGTTTGTCTTCCAGAGCACGCGCGATACTTTCTGCTTAGCAACTGCACCTTCTCTTCGACCTTCTTCTACCCCCTCTTGATGCGCCAATCGCTCGAAACTTGTGATATATGGCATCACTACTGTCCCATTGAGCGTTTGAAACATTGGCGTAACCTATTATTTGAGCCATAGTTATGACCATTTCTAGGCTGTATCGATTTCAACTCGGTCGGTTGCATTCTGCTAGTCTTTCCCACGGAAAACTGTGGAAAGGACTTGACGATGCACACCGGGACGTTTCTGTTCGCCCAACTCATGGCCTTCCTACCCAAACGCGATTTCGACCGCTGTGTCCGCAAATACCGAGGCAATTATCGCGTTCGCAAATTCTCTTGCTTCGATCAATTCCTCTGTATGACTTTTGCTCAACTGACGTATCGAACAAGCTTGCGCGACATCGAAATTTGCTTGAATTCTCTGAAAGCCAAGCTGTATCACGTTGGCATTCGTGGCAAGGTAGCACGCAACACCTTGGCCAATGCCAATCAAAATCGCGATTGGCGGATCTACAGCGATTTTGCCGCCATTCTCATTGCTCACGCACGCAAACTCTATGCGGAGGACTCCTTGGATGTGGCGTTAGAGCAAACTGTCTACGCCTTCGATTCCACGACGATCGATCTATGCCTAACGCTCTTCCCGTGGGCTCGATTTCGTCAACGGAAGGGAGCCGTCAAGCTGCATACCCTGATCGATCTGCGTGGCAACATCCCCTGCTTTGTCCACGTTTCCAGCGGAAAAATGCACGACGTGAAAGCTCTCGACCTTCTCGCCTTGGAAGCCGGAGCCTTCTACGTCATGGATCGAGGCTACATCGATTTTGCTCGCCTGTACGTCTTCCAGACGAACATGGCTTTCTTCGTCACACGTGCCAAGAAGAACCTCCAGTACCGTTGCCGGGCGAAACGTACGGTCGATAAAACCACAGGGCTTTGTTGCGATCAAACCATCAGACTGACGGGCGTCACGACAGCGAACGAGTATCCAGTACCTTTGCGAAGAATCAAGTATCTCGATTCGGAAACGGGCAAGCGTTTGGTATTTCTGACCAACAACTTCGTGTTGGATGCTCTGACGATCGCCAAGCTATACAAATGCCGTTGGCAGGTGGAGCTTTTCTTCAAATGGATCAAGCAGCATCTACGAATCAAAGCCTTTTATGGCACGTCCGAGAATGCAGTGAAGACGCAAATCTGGATTGCCATAAGCGCATACGTCTTGGTCGCGATTGTCAAAAAGGAACTCAAGATCGATCGGAGCTTGAATGAAATTTTGCAAATTTTGAGTCTCGGACTTTTCGAGAAAACGCCGCTTTTTGAGGCCTTAACCAGTCAAAACGTCCCGAATGAGGATGCCGCTGGTCATAAACAGTTGTCGCTATTCGACTTATGATGGGACAGTAGTGATATGGCATTATGCTTTTCCTACACGAGGAGACTCCGAATGTCATCAACAGTTAATTTAGTGTAAATCGCCGTTTCTATTTCTCGTAAGCGATTCAAATCAAAGATACTCTTGATAGCAGGAATCAGCTCTAATCCTCCGTCGCCAAAATTGCGTGTTAGTGCAAGTTCGATGCTCTCGTGTTTCGCAAGCGCGGCCTCTCTTCGACCTTCTTCTAATCCTTCTTTACGCGCTAGTCGCTCAAAACTTGTGATGTATGGCATTTTCTTTTCCTCCTGATAGCGATTTATCTCTACACGAAGCTCTTCGGCCAGAACATCAGGTAAGACCATCATCCAGTCGATCACGCGAAACATTTGTCGAATCGTCGAAGTATCCAATCCGCTATCGAGCAAGCCGCGTATGAGCCGTGACTTCCAGGCCCGGCGCGTCTCCATATCCTGGCGTGTGGCGTTGGTTTGTAAGTGCGCCAACACGACGAGACCGATCGGGTTTGAGGCGGCCTCGAGCGCGGGTATCTGATCCTGATAATCCGTTAGTTTGACTACCGGATATTTGAAATTCAGCTCACAGTCCCAGATCTCGCGGCGATACTGGCTCGGCCGCCACGACACTCGATCGTCACCTAATATAGCAAGACTGGCGACGGGCCGTCGAAACCGATCGAAGAGCCGATTTTGGTAGAGTAGCATCCTCTCCGCGAAGTCTGGCTCCGCCTGGCTCTGGACCTCGATATGAATCAAGACCCACGCTTCCTCTCCGTCTTGCCGCCAGACGCGGTACAATCGGTCAGCCAACAGTCGGCCTGCCTCATCTTCAGGGGCTACCTGTTGGAGCTCTGTATCTAGAGACTCATAATGTCGGCTCCAGTCGATCGCATCATGAATGTTCCGAAAAAAGAACTCCAGAAAAAGCTGAAGGTAGAGATCTAGGGTTTCCTTCCACGGACTGTCGAAGTCGCTCACACCCCGACTCCTCGATGATGCCGCTTGTCACTTCTTGCGATCAATGCTGAAACACGAATTCGCGGGTATTCATGATCGCCCATAATATATCTTCGAGTCCATTGCCACGATCGTCCTGGCTCGCCAAATACTTCTTGGTTTTCGTCATCTCTTCCGCCGTTGGCTTGCGGCAGAACGCGGCCAAGTACAAGTCTTCGATAATTGCCTCATCGCTCTCGTTTGCTTTGAGCATTTTTTGAATCCGGTTATTGCTGGCCTGGACCTTTTTCTGAACTGTGGGGCCATTGAGAAGTTGCAATGCCTGTTCCAAGGTCGGATCGTTGCTCCGCTCACATTGACACGACGATTCGCGGGGCGGCTGGCCGAACGCCGCCAGGAAGCCTCTCGGATTCGGCACCGGCATTTGTGTCGCCCATGTTCCCTCTGGAACGCCAGACAATCTCTCCTGGAGCCCTGTCACTCGACTTACGGCGTCCAACACTTGTTCCGCGCTAAGTAGCCGCACACGCGCAGCTGTGAAAAAGCGATCGTCTCCCTGATTTAATGGGTTGCGGTCGGCTTTCTGTTGGTAGGTTCTGCTATTCAGAATGACGCGAATCATCCGTTTACGGTCGTAGCCATGTTCGACGAAGTCCTTGGCTAGGGCATCGAGCAGCTTCGGATTGGACGCCGGATTCGATTCGCGGAAATCATCGACCGGATCGACAATGCCGCGGCCCAGTAGATGGGCCCAGATCCGATTGACCTCGACCCGGGCGAAGAACGGATTGTCCGGCTTGGTCAGCCAACGAGCGAAGACGGCCCGACGATCCTCATTCGGCGGGACGTTTACTTCGCCTAGTAACGGCAACCAGGGCTTCATCTCATGCCCGGTGCGAGGTTGTTTGATCTCGCCAGAGAGTGCAACGCTGATGACCGCTGCTCCTGTCGCTGTCTTTCGTTTTGGATCTTTCTTCCCATCACGCTGCACGCGGTGGAACACAGCCCCGATGCCATAATAATTATCCTGCGTCCAACGCTCGAATGGGTGATTATGGCACTTGGCGCACGAAATCCGAATGCCCATGAAGAGCTGCGAAGTCGTCTCCGTGACTGTGGCCGTATCCTCGGCCGCACGATAATAATTAGCCGGCGGATTCTCAAACGTGTCCCCGTCCGCCGTCAGGAGAGCCGTGACGAACTTGTCATAGGGCATATTCTCGGCGACCGCTTTGACGATCCAATCGTTGTATTTCTTGGCCCCCTCGTCCGTGAGCCGTTTCGGATTCACGCGCAAAAGGTCCGCCGTCTTCTGGCCCCAAAATTTAGCGAACTCAGGCCGTTCGAGCAGCTGATCGATTAGCTTAGCGCGCTTGTCCGTGGAGGTATCTTTGAGAAAGGCCTTGGTTTCCTCGATCGTCGGCAGTAAGCCAATAACGTCCAGATAAACGCGTCGCAAAAATTGCTCATCACCACAGGTATCGGCAGGCAGAAAATTCAGTAGCTTGAGTTGCTCATATACAAGATCATCAACATAATTATTCGACTTGGGATTGTTCCAGGAAAAGCTCGTCAAGTCCTCGACAAAAGTGAAAGGCCGTGTAATGACCTCTTCGAGAAATCGCACGCTGATAGCCGCGATGCCGCGCGATTTGCCAATCACCTGGCCACTCGGGCTGACGACGGCCACCTGTTCGTCTGAAGTCGAGTAACTCGCCAATGGTGTCACGTCGCGGACGCTTCCATCGCTGAAGTAGGCCAAGACGCTGAGTTGTTGCGTGTGTGCCGGCTTGCGGATAATGCGTCCTACTTCAGGATAGACCTCAACGCGACTGAGCTTTGGGGCGACGCCGGCATCGGATTTGGCGCCTTCTTGAATCCAACGACGTAACACGTCATAAGCCGCATCCGTTTTAAGCAGACGTTGGCCACCGCCGTGACTGACCGCCATTGTCGGCTTGCGCAGCAATAAGCTTTTCTCAGGCTCCATGACATTGAGCCGCCGTCCACGATCCGATCGCACCAGCACGGTCAGATCCGAGTCCGAATCATAGCCCAACATCGATAACGAGAAGTTCCCTTTCCCGCTCGGCGATCCATGGCACGAGCCTGCATTGCATCCCTGTTTCGTCAGCGCAGGGATCGCCCCATAATGAAACGAGATCGGATCCCCTTTGTCTTGACCGCTTACATTTACCGTCAGCACTGCCTGTAGACGGTCCACTCGAACGGTCGCCGTCGTTTTGCCATCGCCGACTGGGGCCAAGACACCGCCTTGAACCGAAGCCACCTTCAAATCACCGATCACGATTTCGGCTGCGCGCGTGAGATCTACGATGGAGCCATCTTCGTAATGGCCCGTAACAACAAGCTGCACTTGCTGCCGTGCCGACGCCAGCTCGACTTTGCTCGGATGAACCTCGATCCGCGACGGCTTGCCTATCACGACTGGCGCCAACGGCGGCAGAGCATTCACTGGTTCCTCCGCCGTGCGCACAGGCAATGTCCCGACTAGAATTACGAACAATAGAGACATCAGGCGGTTCATATGTTCCTGACCTCGTTTTTCTACGATTGCTCACCAGCCCCAAGCGCAAGTGCGGGGTCAATCCGTCACACTCCGGGTGAGAGACTTTTCGGAGACTCGCTCAAAACAATTCCTTAATCACCTTCGCCTTCCCGGCGGGGAAGATGGGCCGCCCGTCGGGCGCCCGCAATGGCTTTTCTCGATCGTAGCCCAGCTTTTCATAGATTGTCGCCGCGTAATCCTCGATCGTATACGCCATATCGCTGACGATATAGCCGCCATCTTTATCCGTTTCTCCGACGATCTGGCCGCCCGGCACGCCCGCGCCGGCGAAAGCAAACGAGAACGAGTAGGTCCAATGATCACGTCCCAATCGCTCATTGATCTTCGGCGTCCGGCCAAACTCGGTCACGAAACAGACCAGAGTCTCCGCTAATAAGCCACGGTCATGCATATCCTCGATTAACGCTGCGAACGCTTGATCGGTCGAGCCCATCATTGGCCAGGTGCCGATACCCCAACGACCCGCGCCTGCCCCGCCGCCTTTGATCGCCGTCGACTTCGTCGAATAGATGAAATCGTGATGATCCCAATTCATATTTGAGCCGCCCGGCGTCGTCTTTGTCATTGGCTCGCGCACATCGACCAGTACATAGCGAACGCCCGCCTCGATCAACTTGCGGCCCAGCAAATAACATTGCCCGCGATGCCCGGGCCCATACTTGTCACGTAGCGCGGCAGGCTCTGTCGAAAGATCGAAGGCCCGGCTCGTCTTCGGATTCGTGAGCATGTCCCTTGCCCTGATGCACGAATGCCGACATCGCCTCGACCTGCTTCTCTCCCTTAGCCGGCATGAGACCAACGTCGAGATTGCTCAACAAATCCGACCGATCCTTGAACCGTCGCTTATCGACGCCGACGAGATCGAGATTCCCCACCCGCCAGGTCGGATCCGACAAATCTTTGCCACCCGTCTTGAAGACGGACGTACTCGATGGCAAAAATCCGGTTCTTGTTTCGCTCGCTTGCTCGCTATTGCCCGGCACCATGATGTAAGGCGGCAGATTCGGGCAGATCGACCCGAGTCGAGTCGCCAAAACACTACCGACATCCGGCATCGTCACCGCCCCGCCCGGCGCTTCGCCCGAATAGATATATTGCGATCCCTTCGGGTGACTATTCCCGATGCCCGGCGTCGGCTGAATCATGCAACGCACAATCGACAGCTTGTCCGCGTGCCGTGCCGTCTTGGTCAACAGCTCGGTAAAGCGAATGCCGACGACATTCGTATCAATCGGTTTGAACGGACTGCGATGCTCCGCGACCGCCTCGGGCTTTGGATCCCAGGTATCCATCTGCGAGACGCCGCCCTGTTCGAAGATCACAAGCACATTCTTGGCTTTCGCCTGTCGCTGCTTATCCGCCGCCAGCGCGAGCGGCAGCGACCCGAAAGCCGACAGGCCGCCCATTAGTCCTAAACCCAAGAAGCTGCGTCGGTTAAGTCGATCGATGTGATAGGGAATCATTGGCAAGCTCGCGTGCTGCAAGGTTCGAGGAGAAAACGGCGGGGTGTGCGGGCGGTCGCTAGGATATCCCCTATAGGATACCATAAATGGGTCGGCTGCACGCTCAAAAAATCGGTATATTCTTGGTTTGATGCTTAGGTGAGCGGATCGGATTCCCATTGCCGAACGCTGGGGGATTTACACCTTCGATAGGAGCTATCTTTGGCATCTTTCACATTTCAAGCATCATTGGGGCTGCTGGGCGGCGTCATCATACGAATAATTCGACGAGCCAAGCGTTCCTTGATTTCTCGGTGCCGCGGCACGGCTTGCGACATACCGGTCTACGGCTAGCGGTACCAGTCGTGTTTTCCGCCATGCCGCACGAGTTCACATCCCATTCCTTCAAGTTCTTTGATCAAATCTACCCATTTCATTAGATGACCAGTTCTCCCACTCTGCGGGCGCCGGGAATTTTTCCCTGACTCAAGGCCAGGCAGAGATCGCGAAGGTGTTCAAGCAGATCATCCAGAGTTTCGCCTTGAGTCCAGTAATCTGGGAATTCTTCAAGATAGCCAAGCCAGACGTCGTCCTCTTGCCAGTAGCAATATTTCACCGAAGACATCATAAACCTCCTTCTGGAACCTGGCCGAAAGAACCCGTGAGTCGAACCGGTTCCAAGCGCACAATCTAGAACACCCCTTCAATTACGCGGCCCGCGTTCAACCGCGACGGCCGATTCAACGGATCTCGTATCTCCGCATCCGCGTTAATCCCCAGGGCTCGATAAATCGTCGCGCCGACATCGTACGGGGTGTACGAATCCGTGATCGGAAAGGCTCCAGTACGATCGGACTTGCCGATGACGCGGCCGCCCTGGACTCCGCCTCCGGCGAAAAGGCCGGAATAGACAGAGGCCCAGTGATCGCGGCCTGGGATCTTTTCGCCGGGGAGTGTCGAAATTTTCGGCGTGCGGCCGAATTCGCCGAGGGCGGCGACAAGCGTATCGTCGAGTCGGCAGTTGGATTGCAGGTCGTCGATCAGCGCGGACAAGCCTTGATCGAGCCACGGCAAAAGTCGGTTCTTGAGGCGGCCCCAATTGTCGGCATGCGTATCCCAGCTCTGCACGATGCCCATGTTCGCCTGGATGATCGGCACTCCGGCCTGCGACAGCCGCCGCGCCAGCAACAGCGATTGGCCGAACTGATTACGGCCATAACGATCACGCACCCGATCCGGCTCGCGCTCGAGGCGAAACGCCTCCGCGACCCGGCCTGACGTCAGCATTTCAAAGGCGAGCTGCTGATGCTTGCGGAACGCGTTATCGCCTTCAGGGGCTGTTGCCACGCGGTCGAGGAGCCGCCGGCGCGTCTCCATTCGCTTCGAGTCGATGCCCGTTGGCAAGCTGAAACTGTCCATGCGGAATTGCGGAGAATTCGGATCCTGTGTCACTAGCAAAGGATCATGCGCCCCGCCGAGAAAACCGGCGTGTTGACCCGGCCAAGTCAGCGGCCCCTCAATGAGCGAATGCGGCAACGTGACGCCCGACGGTACGCCGTCGTGGCGCGGTCGAACGTAGTTCAACCCGGAGGCATAGCAGGGCCAATCGCGCCGCGACAGGACATTGTCCAGATCAGAGCCGCGCTGATTAGGCATCGGTGCGCCTGTCAGAATCCGATGCGTCGCCGGAAGATGGCCATTCTCGCGGTGCGACAACGAACGCACCAGCGCCCAGTGCCTCATCCGCTCAGCCAGCTTCGGCAAATGTTCACAAATTTGAATACCCGGAACGGCCGTCGACATCGGTTTGAACTCGCCGCGAATCTCTGCCGGCGCGTCGGGCTTCATATCGAGGCAATCAATATGACTCATGCCGCCCGTGAGCAAAACGAGAATGACCGACCGCGATTTGCCCCGCTCCGCCTGACCCGTCGCCGACAATGCTCGGCCCGCGAGCAAGGAGGGCAGCCCGAAGCCGAGCAAACTGCTGGCGCCGACTTGCAAGAACTCACGACGTTGAAGAAGAGGATGCTTGAGCATGGCGGCACACCATTCATGGTGGAAGGCGGGATTATGGGAGTATATCCCATCGTGCCCGCGGGTGCTAGAGATTGGATATTTGTTCACTAGACCCAAGCGCGGCGCGGGGTCGAGTCTGCGAATCGGTCGCCCGTGCTCCCCGCTGCTGAGTCAGCGCGTAAACGCCGCGTTCTAAATTTTTACCGATGAGCATCGCTGACAAAACCCCGTACAATAATCCCGGCTTATCCAGGAGATCCCTATTATGCGTATCTTCCTCACGGTCTTTCTGCTGATGCTTGCGGTCAGCGCCATTCCGGCGGCGGACCAGCCGAAAGTCGAGTCGCACAAGCTCGTTCTCTCGCCGGCATCGGCGCCCTTTCCTGTGCGCAAGTATCGATTGCAGGTGGAGCTTATCGAGCAGCATCCGGGCAACGCGGCCAAGCATTACAAGGCTGCGGCCCTGCTGTTGAAAGGAAAATTCTCGGCTGCGCAAAGCGAAGAGATCGACGAGATGCTCAAAGCGCCACTCGCGGAATTTCCGAAAGAGAACGCGCGCGTCCTCATAAATCTGGCCGAGCCGGTGTTGGCGGAGGTACAGGTGGGCACGCGCTGCGAATCCTGCGACTGGGAACTGTCCGAGGAAATACGCAAGAAAGGGATCGGCTTTATCCTCACTGGCATCCAGGAGATGCGCGAGGTGGCGACGCTTCTCCAGATCAAGATTCGGCTAGATCTGGCCGAGGGCAAGACGCACAAGGCGCTTCAGTCGGCGCGGACCATGATAATCCTGGCCCGCCATGTTGCCGAATCGCCGACGTTGATAACCAACTTGGTCGGCATCGCCATAACTGCAATGGCTTGCGAACGGCTCGAAGAGATCGTGCAGCAACCAGACGCGCCCAACCTTTATTGGGCGTTGCGCGATCTGCCAAGCCCTCTGTTCGACTTTCGTAAAGCGCTCGAAGGGGAGCGGCTCACGGCTTATCACGCGCTGCCCGGTACCGCCGATCTTTTGAATAATCCTGATTCCTTACCAGCGACACGAGAACAATTGAAGAAATTCGCGGGCAGCATGGCGGGAGACGCCGAGATCCGGAAGTTCCGCGCCAGTGCTTATGTGACGGGTGGAGCAATCCTACTCAAACATGAGGCCGCGAAAAAGGCACTGATCGCCAGCGGCCGACCGCGCCAGCGCGTTGAACAAATGCCGCCCCTTCAGGTCGCCGTGCTGCATGGTTATTTGGAATACGACCAACAACTCGACGAAATGCTCAAATGGCAGAATTTCCCCTATTGGGAAGCGCGGCCAAAAATGGAAGAGCTTGACAAGAAACTACGGCCCACCGCCCGTTTCTTGAACGATCTGGTGCTGGCGGATTTCGAAGGCGAGTGGCCGGCTTTCCCCTTTGCCAGACTGCTGCTACCAGCCCTCGGCAAGGTTTCCCGCGCGAGTCCGAATGGACCGCCGCATCTCCGCACTTATCTGTGTCGAAGCGATACGAATGTATGCCGCGTCACATGGAGGCGATTTGCCCGCGCAACTCGCCGACATCAGGGAAGTACCTGTACCCCGGGATCCGGTGACAGGAGAAGCGTTTCGTTACACAGTAACGGGCACGAAAGCGACCTTGGCGGCGCCGCCGTTTCCGGGGGTGAAACAGGAATTTGCGTGGGTGCCGGTGTATGAGATTCGGATGAGGAAGTGAGGGAGGGGCTGGACAAAGGCGCTCGGTTACCCACGCACGATAATGCCCGTCCGACCGAGTTCGAGAAATGCGTTCGCTTGGAATTCGCGGCTAAGGTCGAGGAGCAAAGGAGTCACTAATGTCTCCAACTCGTCGTTATTGATGTTTCCCGTCGAGATTAGCAACAGCCTCGCAGGTCGGCCTTGAAGCGTATGCGTGTTGACGAAGTCCGCATCTTTTGTCACGACAACACGCTGTTCTCGATCTGCAACTTCAATGACTTGTGAATCCGTCGTACGATTTCCATTCGGCAGGTCCAGCGTATGCAGGGCATCGCAGCCGGCTTGGATCAGCCAGTTCGCCAATCGGCGAGGAAGCTGGGCATCGATCAAGAATTTCATGGACTAACCGCTTGGAGTTGCTTGGTGCGACTCAATCGGGCCGCGAATGCGAACACCGCAAGTAAGTCGTCGCGCTCCAAATCCTCATAATCAGCCAAGATCTCGTCGAATTTCATGCCAGAGCTAAGCAACTCCAAGATGGTCTCGACAGGGTAGCGCAATCCTCGAACGCAGGGCTTGCCGTGACAGATCGCCGGATCGATGGTTATACGAGACAGTAGGGTATTCATATCGTTATTCTATTGGCCAAACCTCCCTTGTCCCGCTCAGACCAGCGCTGAATCATTGATGGCCAGTCTTAGCTTCATTTTATCATAACAGCAAGAAAACCCTCCCGTTTTGCAAACGCCAGAAGCCTTGTGAACCGCCGATAAATCCGACCACAGAGCGCCAAATCCCGTAAAACAACAGTAGGGCAGCGTTGATATGTTCCCGAATCTCCAGCTACGCACGCTCACTCGACCAAGGACGCTCTTCCCATGAACATTCCCCTTTCCCGGCGTGATTTTCTCGCTACTTCGACCGCGGCCGCTGTCAGCGGGCTCGATCTCACGCTCGCATCGACCGGTACTCGAGCGGCAATCGAGCAGCCGGCGCCGATCAACGTCGTCGTTTGGGACGAGCAGCAGCCCAAGCAGAAGGAAGTTTATCCGGACTTTCTCGGCAATTCTGTCGCCAAGTATCTGCGTTCGAGGCCATCGCTGAACGTCAAGTCGGTGAAGCTGGCTGATCCGGACCAGGGGTTGGCGGACGATACGATTCGGGATTGCCAGGTGTTGATCTGGTGGGGCCATGTCAAACACGATGCCATCAAGCCCGAGACGGGCAAGAAGCTGGTCGAGCGGATCAAGGAGGGCAAGCTGGCGCTGATCGCTCTGCACTCGGCACACTGGTCCACGCCGTTCGTCGAGGCGATGAATGAACGAACGCGCATGAATACGGAGAAGAAATATCCAATTGGTGGCAAAGAGAAATATGAGATTACGTATCAACCGCCGCCGAGGCGCTATACCACGCCGAAGGCGGATGAGCGAGTGACGCCTTACGAGACGCTGCGCAAGTTTCCCGATGGCACGACTCGTGTCACGGTACGATTGCCGTTGTGTGTCTTCCCGGCCTATCGTGAGGATGGCAAACCGAGCCAAATCAAGTTTCTCGTGCCGGACCACCCAATTGCGAAAGGTCTGCCCAATCCGTTTGAGCTGGCGCATACCGAGATGTACGACGAGCCGTTTCACGTACCCGACCCGGACGAAGTCGTCCTCGAAGAGCGCTGGCCTGGAGGCGAGTGGTTTCGCAGCGGCATGGTTTGGTGGGTCGGCAAAGGCAAGGTATTCTATCTACGGCCTGGGCATGAAACGTATCCAATCTATCAAGATAAGATGATGCTGCAACTCGTGGAGAATGCGGTGCGCTGGTTGGCGGAGAAGGGCTGAGTTCCCATAAAGAGCCGCGCACGAAGTAAGTGGGGTAGCGGTGTGGACCTGCCCGCTTACTTCGTGCGCGGCTCATTGATACGGAGTTTTCTAAGTAATGGCCGATCATAGTCTCGCACCCTCCAGCCCGCTTCGCTGGTTTCCTGAGTTCCTCCTATTGACGCGGCGGCGGCTGCATAACCAGGCGCGATTGCTGGGCTTGGCGATCTTCGTCGGCATCATTGCCGGGCTCGGAGCGGTCCTCTTTTCGGTCCTGTGCCAGATAGTCGGGTTCTTTGCCCTCGGCATGGGTGCCAATTATTGGCCCGAGGGGCCCAAGGGAGAGGCCGTCGTTTCCTGGTTGGTGCCCGTGATGGGAGTCCATCACTACTGGCTGCTTCTCATCATCGCCCCTTTGGGCGGTCTCGTAAGTGGCTGGCTTGTATTCAAATATGCCCCCGAGGCGGAAGGTCACGGGACTGACTCCGTGATCGCGGCTTATCACAGTCCCGGGGGTCGCATTAGGCCTCGGGTCCCGTTGATCAAAATGATCGCCTCGGCGCTTACTATCGGTTGTGGCGGGTCCGGTGGGCGCGAGGGGCCGATCGCGCAGATCGGTGCTGGTTTCGGCTCCTTTCTGGCGGATTTATTTCACTTGCGCCCGGCGGATCGGCGTGTGTTGTTGGCCGCGGGCATGGGGGCTGGGGTCGCGGCCATCTTTCGTGCGCCGCTTGCCGGTGCTTTGTTCGCGGCAGAGGTGCTCTATCGCTCGCCGGAGTTCGAGAGCGAAGTCATCATGCCGGCGGGCGTGGCCAGCGTCGTCTCCTATTGCACATTTGGACTCTTCTTCGGCTTCAAATCCTTATTTCAAATCGACCCCGGCCGATTCAACTTTGATGATCCGTGGCAATTGATTCCGTATTTCCTGCTGGCGATCTGTATGACCGTTTTGGCCATGATCTACACGCGCTCGTTCTACGGCATCGCCTACCTGTTTCATCAACTGCCCATGCCGCGCCGACTCAAGCCGGCCTTGGGCGCTTTCCTCAGTGTCGCCGTCGGCCTGATGTTGTGGGTGTTGCTCCGCGATGAGCTGGTACTCTCCGTGCTGTCGTTTGGTTACGGGTCCCTTCAAAAAGCCTTGGAACCCAAGGGGGTTGGAGTCACCGCGGCGGTGCTGGCGGCCATCGCGCTGGGCAAGATATTGACGACCGGCCTGACCATTGGCTCGGGTGGTTCGGGTGGCGTTTTTGGGCCCTCAATGGTAATCGGCGGCTGCGCCGGTGGGGCGTTGGGCCTCGTTCTCCGGCCAGTCTGGCCCAGCATCGATCCGGGCAGCTTTATCATCGTCGGCATGGCTGGTTTCTTCGCCGCCGCCGCCAAGACGCCGTTTTCCACGCTCGTCATCGTCAGCGAAATGACCGGAGACTACAACCTAATATTGCCTACATTGTGGGTCTGCATTATATCATTCTTGCTTTCTGATGAGCAGTCTCTTTATCGATCGCAAGTGGAGAGCCGATCGCGGTCGCCGGCCCATCAAGGGACCTATATCCGCGAAGTGCTGGAAGGGCTTACGCTGCGCGACTTCCTTAAATCTGCTTGGACCGGCCCGATGCTACGGCCCGAGCAGCCGCTCTCGGAGGTGGTTGACTGTTTCCAGGTGCCGGACACCCAGGTTTTGCCTGTGGTCGACAAAGATAAGCATCTTCTGGGCATGATTACGTTGGAGGAACTGGTCATCGCGCTCCATGCCGGCAACCTCAAGGCGCTGCTGGTCGCGGCGGACCTGATGCGCCCGGTCAAGCCGTTGCGTGCCGACGACAGTCTCGAAAGCGCTGTCGTGCTGTTCGCGGAAAACGACGTCTTGGCTCTGCCGGTGATCGACGGCAGCGACCCAGGAGTCGTGGTCGCTATGTTGCGTCGGCATGACATTGCGACGACCTATTTGCGGCGGGCGCATTCTCCGGTAGAGGCGTTTGTCAAGACATGACGGGCTGTCGCAGTCGATTTGCCGCGCATAGTGACGCCTCCAGGGAACATAAAACCGGCAGCGGCGTCCAAGAATTGGTGGCGGTTGTGTGCGGGAACGTTCATAATGGACTCGTGGAAATGCTGCAAAGGAGTTGAGCCATGTCGTCCATTGCGTTCTTCTGGCCCCGAGCGTGGATCTGCCTTTCGGGGTTCGCGATATCGATCTTCCTGGTTTTCATGACACGCACGCATCCGAGCTGCGAGGCTTCGGTGGCGATCGTGCCCGACTGGTTCCGCACCTGGATGCCAGGGGGCGTCTGGCCCACCTTCAAACGGTCGAACGCAATCCAACCAAAGCCGGCCGAAGACCCGAAAGAATATGTCATCGGCGGCATCGTCGAGCCGACGCAGCATCATCTATGATCAGTTCTTTACGACGCTCTCTCTCCCGGAGTCTCTCAAATATGAAGGCTAATTCTTGGTTTCGTCGCTTCGGCGCATTTGGTTTGCTAATCCTAATTTTGATCGCGACACCGCCGGTGCGAGCGTGGCAGGACAAGCCCAAGGCGGAGGCCTCTGCCGATGTCGAGTTCATCAAAGACATTGAATACACTAATCCCGACGGCCAGCATTTGCAGCTCAATCTGGCTCGGCCCAAAATAGGCTCTGGGCCATTTCCAACCGTTATTTGCATTCATGGCGGCGGCTTTCGGGCAGGCAACCGATCCGGTTATGACAAACTCTGTACGACCCTGGCCGAGCATGGCTATGTCGCCATGACCGTCAGTTATCGGCTGGCTCCCAAATATCCCTTTCCCGCCGCTGTTCACGACGTCAAGGCGGCAGTGCGCTGGGCCAAGGCAAACGCCAAGAAATATGACATCGACCCTGAACGCATCGGCGTAACCGGCGGGTCTGCCGGCGGGACGCTCGCTCAGTTACTCGCTGTGACGAGTGATGTCAAGGAGTTCGAAGGAGATGGCGGCAGCCCGGAGCAATCGAGCAAAGTGCAGTGCGTTGTGAACGTCTACGGCGCCAACGACTTTACCAAGTCGTATGGCAAGAGCGTCGACGCCGCCGTGGTTTTGCCCATGTTCCTGGGCGGCAATCTGGAGACGGCTCGCCAGAAACACATCCTCGCCAGTCCACTCTACTGGGTGACGCCGAACGCCAGCCCGACGCTCTGTATTCATGGCACCAAAGACACGTATGTCAACCACGAGCAGGCCGTCTGGCTCGTCGATCGCCTCAAGGCCGCCAACGTTGAGGCCGAATTGATTTCGCTGGAAGGGGCGGGGCACGGCTTCAAGGGTAAGGACGCGGAGACTGCCGATCAGGCGCTGATCGCGTTCTTTGACAAGCATTTGAAAACGACGAAGAAGTGAGCGCCTTCCGATCGTCGTGTTTAGCCGCGAGCCGGTAGGCGAGCGCGTATGCGATAGCGCGATTTGAAAAGGCGCTATCGCATAGTGCTCGCCTACCGGCTCACGGCTAAACGCAATACCGTTCGTCTAACCCGGCCCCTCGCTCTTCCTATAGTGGACAACGGCAATCTTTTATTTGGCAAGGGTGCATCCTTGCCAAATAACCTGGCTTCCAAGGTTGGCGCGTAAATTCTTTATTCACATGTACTTATCTTAATAATCACCAAGACGATCAACATGGTTAAAACGACCACTCTTGCCAAAAGTGCTTTGGCATGGCAAGGCTGGTCCGCCCAGGGATTGGGCAAAAGAAAACCCCTTAGACGAACGGTATTGCGGCTAAACGAATGCTCTATTGGTCACTTCACAGTCAACAATTTATCTTCCTTGGGGAACGTCTCCAGCTTCAGCCCCTTGAAGCGGACTTCTTGAGGCACTTTGTTGGAATGCAACTGGAGACCGATGGGGCCTTCTTTAATCCGCTTCGGTTCCGGATCGCGCCAATCGACCACTTGTGTGCCGTTGACCGCGACGCGGATGCGGTTGCCCTGGGCCAAGATCTCGACGTCGTTCCAGTCATGCTGTTTGCCGACCTTCTGCGCCGGCTTGCCATCGACGGGCAAGCCATTGCGGCCAAAAAGGTCGTAGAGTCCGTAGCCGGACGGAAACATAACCAGATGTCCGGCGTAAGTGTATTTCGTGCGATCCTTCTCTGGGTCCTTGCTGACGTCCGGCTTTACGACTCCCCAGAAGGAAACCCCGGAATGCATCTCCGATTCGACTAGCTTGGCGGAAAATGTTAGCCGAAAGTCACTGTAGTTGTCAGCGGTCAGCAAATAGGTACTGAAAGTCAAAGGCTTATCATTACGGCCAACGATTTCTCCATCCTTGACCGACCACAAATCTTCGAACCCATGCCACCCCTTGAGTGTCTTGCCGTCGAATAGGTCGATCTTCTTGGTATCGCCCTTGAGCGGAGCCACAACAGCAACATCGCCCTTTTTGTCATCTGCAATACCCTTAGGGGCACCCGATAGCGCCATTAGGGCCAAGGAGAGGAGAAAGAAGCGTCGCATGGGAGAGTCCTTTGGGAAATAGGAAAGAGCATTGTGGGAGAACCACTTGAGGCGATTATAGGGGGTGACGAGCCTGTGACCATTCAAGGCGCAAGCAGAGTCTAAATTAACGGATTGTCATCACCCACGGGCCCAGCAACCCCATTACTCCCCCGTTTCCGATGGCTCATAAACGAATTAGACTCCTGAACCGCTTCATCAATCCGAATCGGTCCTGCCTGAATGCGTTCAAAAGCCGAGGCCGCATTCGTGCTGCTGTACTCGATTCCGATGCAACGGCGCCCCAAGGCACGAGCGACGGTGCATGTGGTTCCGCTTCCCAGGAAGGGGTCGAGGACGAGTTGGCCTTCATTGGAGCAGGCTCGAATGACGCGCTCGAGATAGACTTCGGGGATTTGGTTCTGGTGGGCTTTTCGCCTCTCGCGATTGTTGCCCTGGATGCGACCCCAGTTCTGGCCGTACCAAACGTCCAGTGGCACGCGTAAGCCAGGCTGACGAGTCTCGCGCGTACGAGGGTCATCGTAGATGGCTGCTCGGTCGGATGGCTCTAATATGGGGTCCGGGTTCCAGACACGTTTTTCGCGATCGCGGGCGAAGTACAGGGCATGTACCTTGGACACGATGAAATTGCCGACGCGGTGCTGGCCGAAGCGGAAATGCCAGATGCACCAGTTGATCATGTGCAATCTACGTTGTTTCAAATGGACCACGATTTCGGCGGCGGTGTCGTCGGGTATATTCACCCAAAAGGAACCTTGATCGCTCAGAACCCGTATGCAAGCGTCCAGCCATTCGTAGGTAAAGGCAATGTATTCTTGACGTGGTCTATCATCGTTCCAACCGCCGTAGGCTACGTCCCAATTGAATGGCGGATCGGCAAAGATCAAATCGACACTTCTCTCAGGAAGCGTATTCAGCACTTCTCGGCAGTCGCCGACGTAGACGTCCGTGGTCGGATTTTCGAGATGAAAACTTGGCTTCGTCATACTTCTGTTCCAGCGTCGCTCATCGAACCGGCAGTATCGTGCCGCGTCCTTGCTATTACTACTTCTTTTGCGTGCCGAGGACTGGGACAGCCGAGTTATTGAGTAACTCTCCTCTACCCAACATTGCCCACGCCGCGGCTATTCGTCGCCCCGCCCGTACGCAGCACTTCAGTCAGCAACTGTTTCGCGTTGTCAGGCAATGGGCTGGCGTCGACAGCTGCGACCGTGTCTTCGATCGGATATTCCAGCCGAACGAGTTCGACTTTGAAGTTGTCGACGATGGCACAGGAGGTGCGCGGGTCGCCGTCGCGCGATTGGCCGACGCTGCCAGGATTTATGATCAGCTTGCCGTCGACTTCGAGGACGTAGGGTTGATGGGTGTGACCGACGCAGATAACGTCGGCTTCGACGTTGTGGATGCGGGGAGCCCAAAATTCCGGGACGGCAGGCGCGTATTCGTCGAGCGGATCGCGCGGCGTGGCATGGGCCAGAAAGTAGCGCGTGTTGTCGACCGTCAAAGTCTTCGTGACTGGTAAACGCGATAAAAAGCGTAGATCCGTCTCGTCGAGGCGCTGACGGCTGAGTGCGCGTGTGACGGTCGTCAGGTACTTGAAACCGGTGCGGCCGACGCCGACGACGTTTTGCGCAACCGCATGATCGTGGTTCCCCCGGACGCAATGGCGGGCGTTGTCGCGGACCCAGGCAATGCACGGTTCCGGTTCGACGCCGTAATTGACCAGATCGCCGACGCACAGGCAGAGGTCAAAGGGTTGCGCGGCAATCACTTGCAACGCCGGCCAGTTGGCATGAATGTCGGCAACGATAAGAATGCGCATGGTTTGCCCGACCCGTGGAGAAATTTGGTCCGCCTGCTTGACGGGAAGGCCGCGCGTGGAGTATACACGATAGAGCGCCGGGAAGAGATGGTGCCGTGGCATTTTTTGGGCTTTTCGATAAGGCTCCCACGTCGCGCTCTCGTTCTCCTCTCCACCGGCAGGCTCCGACTCCGGAGGGTTGTCGAGCCATGACACCGTCTGAACGTCCTTACCGCCGTCTTCCGCTACGCGAATTGCTGACCGACGCCGAAAAACGCACTCGGGACCTGATCAATCAGTTTGCCAACGACTGGGTCGTTCGCGCCAGCGAAGTCCGCGATCTCAGCCGCCCTTTGCGTCGTAAGAGCAATTATCCTAGCTTTGCCGCCATGCTCCATGCGATCGAGCAATTCATCGAGCTGGACAAAGTGACCGACGCGATGGAAGGCCCGCTGTACCAAGAACTGGAAGAGATCCGCGAACACGCAAGGCGTGAGCGGCTGAACCGACCTTGAGCCGTTTCGGACCCGGCCCCCAGGCCGCTCAGGTGAGGTGCTTCGGAGCCGACTTTGATTGAACAAGCCGCCTACGAACGTTCGCACAATGCAATCCAACTGAAATCGCAAACGGCAGGTTTCTCGGAGGCGTGGCTGCTGGAAGCCGAGCGCCTCATTGTTGGTTTCGGTGATCCGTTTGTCGCCGATACTTTGGAAGATTGGGGCCATTGTGTCTTCGCCCAGCCGTTGGCCCAGCGGTCGGTCGCGGTGGTTCGCGTCCATACGCAGGGAATCGACGAAAGTCGTAAATTGACTGGCTTAGTCTTCCGTTTCTTCATCCTGCCGCGCTCGCTCTATACTCGTCTGGGCGGAGACCCATTTCACCTGGTCGAGCAGTTCATGCCTGCTGGGGAGGTCTCCCCGCGGATGCTGACCGACGACCAACTGCTTCCAGCACCCTATCGCACTGTTCAAAATCTTAAACAGATTCTCGATGCGCCCAACAGCGCGACGCTTCTCGGTGGCGTTCAGGCATTGCTCGATGGCGGCCGACTGGTATTTGAGCGCACCGCGCCCGACTCGACGCTCCTTCGCAAGATCTGGGCCTTGTTGCCAACGAGCAGCCGGGCGGAACTATGGCCTGCGAGCTTTGCCTTTGGCAACGCGCTCGGCTTTCATGTCCTCGTGGTGCCGCGTGCAATTACGGAGGATTATCCCTTTTATCACTTCGAAGAGCAGGCAGGCGATTATCCCGAGGGCCGCTATGAATCGTCCCTGCAACATGCCGTCGAATCGGGTGATCAGCCGCTGCTCGATTCTTTGCTCAACCGGTGCAGTCGGACTGAGATGATTCGGCTGGCTCTTTGGCTGCTCGCGGCGTTCATTCTCATTCCATTGATCGTGGCCTTGATCCCCGGCAAGTGAGCCGGTCTCGCACAGCTCATTTCAATAGCGACAGATCAAGCCCCAGCAGCGTGCCATCTGCTTTCGCTATATAAGCCCGATCGCCCAAAGGGGCGAGTGCCACACTGGCTGCGGCACCTCGACCGATGTCGACGATGCGCGTACTCTTGCCGCGACGTTGTAACAAAACATGACCTTCCAGGCCGATCGCTAAAACCGTGGATCCGTCGTAGGACAGCGCGGCAAAGCGGCAGGCCAATGGCTTCGCCTCCGGCCGAGCCCGGTCTCCCGAGCCGTTGTAACGGCACAGACCATCGCTGAAACAGGCCAGGACGAGATTCTTGCCTGACCCATCGACGGCCAACGAACCGACGTTGGCTACCAGGCCATCGCGCCAGAGCCAGCGGCCCGCGTCATCGAAACAGGCGACGAGGCCGAAGTCCGCGCTTGCGATCAACAGTGGCCGCTCTGGAACAAACGCGAGCCAGGCCAAGGGCCGGGGCGCTTCGGCTTGCCAGCGCGGCGCTCCGGCAGAATCAAAAACCCAAAGCCGACACTTTGCATCGGCCGCAGCCAAACGTTGGCCGAAGGAATCCAATGCGAGCCCGACAAGCCCTTGGGTGAGGTGCTTTTCCCAGCGCGTTGTCAAATCGCCGGCCAGTGAACAGAGTTCACCGCCGCTGCCGAAGACAGCGCAGCCGCTGCCGTCATCCGCACAGGCCACGCCGGCAATTGAGAAAGGAAACGACCGCACGTTGACACGCTGGCCGGACGAGTCGAAATGGGCCAGGGACGAATTGTTGTCCCACAGAAAAAGACAGCCCGACTCACGGGCCAAGGCAAGACCGCGCGGGGAGTTGCTCGAAGAGTGGGACCACAGGAGAGACAAAGGCGCCAGGTTTCCTATTGGGGCAAGATCACCGGAACCGTCATCGTTTTCATCGTCAGTTCCCGCAACGCGTCGCGGGCGAAATTCAATGCGTTGAAGCTGTCTTGCTTGTCGTGCGGGACGATGCCTTGGCCGCCGTCCAGGAATTTGCCCGTTGCCGAGAAGCGACCGACCGTGAGACGAACCCCGGCTGGCTGCTTCTGAAGGGGAGCCTTATTCAGTAGGAAGGGAATCTGAATCGTACACTTGCCGTAGCTCGGCTCACCCACGAGCCGCGTCAACTTTCGCTCCTTGAGAGCGCCGGCGAGGACCTCGGCAGCGCTGGCCGTGTTGCCGTCGATCAAGACACGCAAAGGCAACAACGCCGGAACAAGCGGATTGAGATCTTTGACCGCCGCGATGGCGCCGTTGAACTTATCCAAGGTACCTTGCGTGTGGACGATGATCCCTTCGTTCAGGAATAGCTCGGCGACCTTGACCGCCGCATCGAACGAACCGCCAGGATTGCCACGCAGATCGAGGATCAAGGCTCCGAACTTTTGCGACTGAAGATCGAGGAGCGCATCTTTGACTTCTTGGGGCGTCGAGGATTGAAAGTGATAAATGCGAATATAGCCGATGTCGCCGGAGATACGAAGCATGCCGCTCTCGACGCTAGGAACGACATAGCGGCGCCGTTGAAGTAGGACAGTTTGCCCCATTACCTCGTCTGGGTTGCGCACTTCCAGAGCGACGGACGTTCCCTCTTCACCGCGCAAGCGCTCGGTCGCTGCCTCGGCAGTCATCTCGTCGGTCAGTTGCCCGTCAATCCGAGTGATACGTTGTTCCGGTTGCAGCCCCTTGGTTTTGTAAGCGTCGCTATCCAGGTAGACTCGGTAAATCTCCAGGCCGTCCTTGCCGACAATAACCTCTAGCCCGGGACCGGCCGACTTTTGGCGCATCTCTTGTATGGAACCAGGCGTAAAAAAGAGCGAGTATTCATCCAGCCCGTTACACGCTCCGGCGGCGAACTCCATGACGAGCGCGACTCGCGTGCGCGGTTTCAAATCGAGCCCTCGGCCTTCGAGCGAGGCGAGCACGGCCTGCACCTGTTCACGCGCCAACGCAAGGTACTGCCGCAGATCGGTTCGCGCGTCCAGTTTGGTGCGCGCCAAGTCCGCCAGGCGTTGCTTGCAGCGATCCAGGATCGTCGCTTTCACCTTGGGAAGGTATTCTTGAACGAACAGCTCGGACTCGAGTGCGAACTTCGCCTCTTCGATGCCATGCTGGAATAGTTGAGCGATGTCTACCTTGGCCGGATCGATATAGGCCAAAGTGACGACACGAAGGACCTGATCGTAGATGTCGAGCGCTTGCGATGGCGTGAGCTGCTGCAGAACAGACGCGTAGGTCGCGTCGCGCAGGCGATGCAATTGATTCGCGCGCCTCGTGCAGCGCAGCAGGCCTTCTTTGCAGTCTAACTGGTTACGAGCTTGTTTGAGGGCTTCTTCGTAATACCGGCAAGCTTCTTCCCAGCGCCCAGCCTTCTCCGCTTCGATAGCGAGACGCTTGGCATCAGGTCGGCTTGATTCGGCGTTGAGCGCGGTGGAAAAGTAGAATAAACCGACGAGTAAGAGGTGAGAACTCCAGCGGCATTGCAGGTTGATCGACCGCAAGACACACCTCCCGTCGGAGACGCCTGATTCTGTGAGCGGCTAAGTATTAGCCGCCGCATCGCTTACCTCAAAGACACTACCCATCCCTCTCTTCCGATCCCGCAATTCTCAATCCGAGTATAAAGGTTGCAGACTCGGCTTCAAAGGACAAAACGTCCGATTTCCGCGCACGGAGAAAGAGCCCCTCCAGCGCTTTTCCTCGCCATCCTTTTCCCATCCATAAACTAAAGACGTTCCGGACCGCGCCGAAGTTTAGCAATTTTCGCAAATTCGCGTGCTTCTTCTCCGAAGGGAATTGGACCCGTGAGCGTGATCGATCCCGTTCGCCAAGAAGTCATGGCCCTCGCCCATACCGTCGTCGTCAAAGTCGGCACAAACGTGTTGACCCGCGAAGACGGCACACTCGAGCCGGCTCGGATGCAGATTTTGGCCGATCAGCTCCAACGCCTTCGCGCCAGCGGCCGCAAGGTCGCGCTCGTGACTTCGGGCGCCATCGGCGCCGGCGTCGGTCGTCTGGCTCTCGGCAAGCGGCCCACGGATTTGCGCCAACTCCAAGCCTGCGCCGCCATCGGGCAAGCCTTGCTCATGCGCGTCTACGAAGATTGCCTCGCTAAACACGGCACGCCGACCGCTCAAGTGCTTCTCACAGCCAGCGATTTCGACAGCCGATCGCGCTACCTCAATGTACGCAATACTATTCTAAGCCTCTTCGAATGGAACTGCCTACCGATCATCAATGAAAACGACACGGTCAGCGTCGCCGAAATCCGCTTCGGCGACAACGACCACCTCGCGGCCATGGTCACGAACCTGATTCAAGCGCCGCTCCTGATCCTGCTCAGCGTCGTCGATGGCCTCTATTCAACCGACCCCGCCAAGGATCCGAACGCCCAAGTCGTCCCGACCGTTCCCATAATCGATGGCTCCGTTCTCGACCGCGCCGGCAGCAGTCGCAGCACGCTCGGTTCGGGAGGCATGCGAAGCAAGCTCCGGGCCGCGCGCCTGGCAACCGTCGCCGGCGAATCGGTCATCTTGGCCAACGGCAGCCGCGAAGGCATCCTCGACGAGATCTTCCGCTGCGAACCGGTCGGCACACTCTTTCTCCCTCATAGCAATACCCTGCCAGCCTGGAAACGTTGGCTCGGCTACACCGCCCGCCCCAAAGGCCGTCTCGTCGTCGACGAAGGCGCCCGCCGCGCCGTCCGCGACCAAGGCAAGAGCCTCCTGCCGATCGGTGTCGTCCAAATTTCTGGAACCTTCGGCAAAGGCGACGTGGTAACGCTGACAGGCCCCGACGGCGCCGAATTCGCCCGAGGCCTGACAAACTACGCCTCAACCGTAGCCGACCGCGTCCGCGGCCTGCGGACCGAACAGATCCGCGAGATCCTCGGCTCCGCGCCCTATGAAGAAATGGTCCACCGCGACAACCTGGTCGTGATGGAGTAATAGATTGCATTGCGCGCGCACACACACACACACAGAACTCCTACGGACCACCCACCCGAATGCATTTGGACGGCCTAGTGCTCCGTCCAGACTAAATTTACGGGTGGCACAGACATTCCTGTCTGTGCGGGAACCGACGAATGTGCCTTTTGCTGCACAGACAGGAATGTCTGTGCCACCCGTAAATTTAGTCTAGACGGGGCACTAGTTCAATTGGCGTGAGTGAGAGGTAACAACGGGAATTCGTTTCATTCGACCCCCACGTAACCCCACCGAACGAAAATAGGCCACCTCCGCAGTTGCCGAAGAATCCCCCCTTGCGACACCTGGAAGCACCCCCGAGATGCAAAAAACAGCACGTCCGTTTGCACAGCGCCCCTGTGCTCTAACAGGATGGCATTATTGGCATTGCGGCGCGGCTGGGGGGCGAGATGCAAACAAATCCACGGACAACCTCCCTTGCATCCCGGGAGGCGTCGCAGCCCCTTCGCGTTCCATAACACAACCGGATAACAGGCAACCAAATTCGTTGCGCGCGACACACACAACCCCTGAACGAATCTGCTCGACGTGTGACCGCCCCGCACGTCAGGAATGCGCTCGGCATGGTGAAGTAAAATATGGTAAAACACTCGTCATCGCACAATCGAGTTCTGTGAGAGCTGCGCATGCCTATTTCTTGGAACGAGATACGTCATAATGCCGTGGCCTTTGCCAAGGAGTGGGCGGGCGTCTCACGCGAGGACGCGGAGGCCAAGTCCTTTTGGGACGCGTTTTTCGCCGTCTTCGGAATCAAGCGCCGCACTGTCGCCAGTTTTGAGGAGCCGGTCAAGAAAATCTCCGGCCAGTGGGGCTTTATCGATTTATTTTGGAAAGCCACCTTGCTTGTCGAACACAAAAGCAGGGGGAAGTCGCTGGACAAGGCTGGGGCGCAAGCCATGGATTACATCCAGGCGCTGAAAAGCGAAGGCCGCGACGACGAGATCCCACGCTACGTCATCGTCAGCGATTTCGCCCGCATCGCGATGCACGATCTAGAAGAAGGCATCACCACCGAATTTCCTCTCGATGAGTTTCATCGCCACGTCGATTCCTTTGCATTCATTCCGGGCTACCAGCAGCATAAGCTCGACGTGGAAGATCCGATCAATATTCGAGCCGTCGAGTTGCTCGGTGAATTGCACGACGCCCTCAAAGAGGGCGGCTATTCCGGTCACGATCTCGAACGCTTTCTCGTCCGCGTCTTGTTTTGCCTCTTCGCCGAGGATACCGGCCTGTTTGAGCGCAACGCTTTCACGCTCTTCGTCGAGAACCACACGCGCCCGGATGGCTCCGACCTCGGCGGTCAATTAGGCGCCTCTTCCAGGTGCTCAACACTTCGCCTGAACGGCGCCAGAAAAACCTGTTGGAAGAGTTGGCTGAACTACCTTACGTCAACGGCGATCTGTTTGCGGAAGCGCTCGGCTTCGCCGACTTCAATCGCGACATGCGCAACCGGCTCCTCGCGTGTTGCCGCTTTGACTGGAGCCGTATCTCGCCCGCTGTTTTTGGCTCATTGTTCCAGAGCGTCATGGAGCCGCGCGAACGACGGCAAGTTGGAGCCCACTACACGTCGGAGCGCGACATTCTCAAACTGGTCCGATCGCTCTTTCTTGATGACCTGCGCGCCGAGTTTGAATCGATCAAAACCAACAAGAAAAGGCTAGCGGAGTTTCACGAGAAGCTCGGCACCCTCACTTTCTTCGATCCAGCCTGCGGCTGCGGTAACTTCCTCGTCGTCACCTATCGCGAGCTCCGCCTCCTGGAAATTGACGTGCTCAAGATCCTCCACGGCAATCAACAGATGCTCAACATTCACACGTTCTCACGGGTAGATGTAGACGCAATGTATGGCATCGAGATCAACGAATTCCCCGCCCGCATCGCCGAGGTCGCCCTTTGGCTCGTCGATCACCAAATGAACCAGAGGCTCTCGGAAGCCTTTGGCCAATACTTCGTGCGCTTGCCGTTGAAGAAGAGCGCGACGATCAGGAATGCCAATGCTTTACGAATCGATTGGCGGGATGTGCTGAAGCCCGAGAAGTGCTCGTATGTGATGGGGAATCCGCCGTTTGTGGGGGCAAAGTATCAGGACGCCGAGCAACGAGCCGATCTCATGGCAATGGCCACGAATGTGAAGAATGCAGGGTTACTGGACTATGTGTGCGGGTGGTATTTCAAGGCGACGGAGTATGTGAAAGGATCACCTGTTCCCGTTGCTTTTGTCTCGACGAATAGCATTACGCAAGGAGAACAGGTCGGAGTTCTTTGGAGCGAATTATTTCGTCGCGGCATTCATATTCGCTTTGCGCATAGAACATTTTCCTGGCAGAGCGAGGCACGCGGCAAGGCTCATGTCCATGTCGTCATTATCGGCTTCAGTCAAGCCGATCCACCGGGCAAACGGATATTTGATTACGACACGGACGATGAGAATCCAACAGTCATTCCGGCAAAGCAAATCAGTCCGTATTTAGTGGAAGGGCCGGAGACTGTAATTCTAAATCGAAGTAAGCCAATCTGTGACGTGCCTGAAGTAGGCATTGGCAATAAGCCCATAGACGATGGCAATTATCTGTTTACTACCGAGGAACGGAATGAGTTTATTCGCAAGGAACCCAACTCAAAAAAGTTGTTTCGACGCTGGCTTGGTTCGGCCGAGTTTCTAAATGGCTGGGAGCGTTGGTGCCTCTGGCTCGGAGATTGCGAGCCGAACGAACTTCGGCAAATGCCTGAAGTTATGAAGCGCGTCGAAGCCGTTCGCCAGTTCCGTCTAGCCAGCAAGAGCGCACGACCCAAAAGCTGGCAGTGACACCGACACGCTTTCACGTCGAAAATATGCCAAAAAAGAGCTTCGTCGTCATACCAAAGGTATCCTCTGAGCGCCGAAAATATATCCCGATTGGCTTCATGGAGCCCGAAACCATGATCAGCGACCTCTGTTTCATCAATACGGATATTACGCGGTTTCATTTCGGTGTATTATCGTCGACAATGCACATGGCTTGGGTTCGGTTGGTGTGTGGCCGTTTGAAATCCGACTACCGCTACTCAGCTAAGCTCGTCTACAACAACTACCCCTGGCCCGAAGCGCCGACAGACAAACAAAAAGCCGCCGTCGAGGCCAAGGGCCAAGCGGTACTCGACGCGCGAGCGGCCCATCCCGATTCCAGCTTGGCCGACCTATATGACCCGCTAACTATGCCCACGAACCTGGTAAAGGCCCATGTAGCGCTTGATCGAGCCGTCGACGCCTGCTATCGAGCCAAGCCGTTCGATTCGGACCGTGAGCGCGTCGAATTCCTGTTCGCTCTCTACGAGAAGCTCACCGCGCCATTGACCGCCGGGTTGAAGGAGCCGAAGAGGCGAAAGAGCAAATGACGCACGCGGGCAGCCGTGGCCGGGGTCGGTACTCCGAACCCGGAATGGCCTTAGCGATTCTAAAGAACCGGGGTCGGTACTCCGACCCCGGTCACGGCTGGCAAACCTCATACACGAATTTCTGACTCAGCACACTCGGACTTTAATGTAAGACCTCAGGGTTCAATTTGCGCTTACCGTCGCCTTGAACGGCTCGTTACAATAAACGCCAGAAGGAGGGATGATCCATGACCACCATCATTTCAGGCATCGTTACCAACGGCGTCGTCGTACCCATTTCGCCGTTGCCCGAAGGCGCGCACGTTGCGATACATCTCGACGACGTGACGGAGATCCCGCCGGATTTGCAGGCGGAATTTGATGACTGGGAGCGCGCTGGCGCGGGCACCATCGAAATGGTCGAGCGTCTAGGGGAGGAGCCGGGCGAGCAGCATCTCATTTCCCAAGACGAGAAACCTGTCGTACGAGATCTTTTAGAGGAAAAGCCACAGCGCCAGCCTCGCAAAGCCGGTAATTGCCAAGGAATGCTCGTCATCGTGGCCGACGATGATGAGCATCTCAAAGAATTCGCGGAGTACATGGAATGAGGCTCCTACTGGACACGCACACATTTTTGTGGTTCGTCCTGAATGATGCCCAATTGAGCACGGTTGCGAAAGCTCTCATCGAAGACCCAGCGAATGACATCCTCATTAGTCCGGTCAGCTATTGGGAGATCGCCATCAAGGTAGGTTTGACAAAACTCGAGCTATTCGCACCGTATGACGACTTCATGCAGCGCGGTATCATCGGCAACGACTTCGAGATTCTGCACATTCTGACAAGCCACACGAGTCTGTTGACTTCGTTGCCGAAGCACCACAAAGACCCGTTCGATCGCCTCTTGGTAGCACAGGCGCTGGTCGAATCAGTCCCCATCGTTAGCACGGACGTCGCCTTGGACCCGTATGGCATCATCCGCCGGTGGTGAAGCTGGACATGGGGATCGGCGATGGAATGTGGGAACCTCGATCACCGCATCCCGCCTTCAGCCATATACCGCCGCCCTAATCAGCTCGTTACAATGAACGCCGGAAGGAGGGATGATCCATGACCACCATCGTTTCTGGCATCGTGACGAACGGCGTCGTCGTACCCGTTTCACCGTTGCCCGAAGGGGCGCACGTTTCGATACATCTCGACGACGCGACAGAGATCCCGCCGGATTTGCAGGCGGAATTTGATGACTGGGAGCGCGCTGGCGCGGGCACTATCGAAATGGTCGAGCGTCTAGCGGCGGAGATGGAAGCCAATGAAGAAAGGTGAAATTTGGCGGATGCTCATTCCACCTGCGCCTGGCCATGCCCAGACAGGAGAACGGCCCGCCGTCATTTTGCAAGAACTGGCCTTTAACAACTCGCTTCCGACGACGTTGATCGTTCCTTTGACCAGCCAATTGGGCACAACCCGATTTGGCGGCACTTTGGTCATTCAACCCAATGGCCTAAATGGACTTACCGCCACCTCAGTCGCACTTGTTTTCCAAATGCGCACTCTCGATAAGCGAAATTGTCTCAGGCCAATAGGGATCCTCGATGCGGCAACCCTCGATCAAATCTATGACATGCTACTGTAGATTTATTGACGGGACGCTGAACGTAGCAGCCTCCTCGATCTCACCGGCAGAGAACTCGTATCTTAAATTTCTCCGGGCACCTCGATCCGAATGATCCGATGGAGCGAGAGTTTAGGGACGAACTGGCTCGCATGCGCCGCGAAGACCTCGAACAAACGCCGCGGGAGGATGGCCAGGAGCGAGAAAGAAATCGCCGCCGACCATAGTCCTTCCTACGACCGCCGAACTACAATAGCCCAACAGAGAACCTGCTTAATTGGGCCGAAGAAAATGCAGAAAGCTGGAGAACTCAACTCCGAAAACGTCGAAGGAATGACGGGCTGGAGGTTTTAGCCGTGCCCATTCGGCTTAACCCCTCCTGGCTTCGTCCAATACGACGCAGCAAAGTTACAGATCGTGAACAGAACGCCGCCAACAGCCGCAGCAATTCCGCTCCAGACAAAACCCGTTCTCAGAACATCGGATAATCCACTTACTGCCCCAGCAATGCCGAGTAATACACCGGCTGCCAAAGTCGAAAGCTGGCCTGCCAGGCTCATACAACCGGAGAAGCAACTAATGACTTCGAGCCTGCCACAGCGCTCCTGGAGGTTACTGCATCGAGATCTCGATTCCGTCAGGTCGCCGCGAAGAGTGTTGATTACTTCTTGAAGTTGTTGTTTTTCGCCTTGGAGGTGATCGATTTGACGTTGGAGCGTGGCGAGATGTTCCTGATGAGCAAGCTGCTCCCGCTCCACGGGCGTCAAAGGCTTGCGTTTGGTCAGCTCTTTCTTTTCCGCTGCCGTTTGTGGGTCAGGCTGCTCGAGAGGAGGAGGCTCGGGCGGCTTGACCCGATCTAGATCAGGTTCGTTGCTCATGCTGGCCTCGCCAATGGCCGGAAATAATCCCCAATGGTCTCATTAGGAATCACTTCATACCTGGGAATTTGGCCACTGTAGCGATTGTTGACGCGCCACCACGGGCTGCCAGTAACGTGCGTCAAGTTGGCTAACTGTACCGCGGAGTAATTTTTGTATACCTCCCAGACCTTTTTCAAGAGCGACTTGAGGAATCCGGTGTCATCTTTCTTAGCATCCTCTATGGATGGCTCGTAACTCTCCAGCTCCCAGCCCATAGGGCCTTCCACTGGGCACGATTCCATTGCCTTGCGGTTGATAGGATCCGCTCCAAACTCCCGGAACTCATTATAGAGTGAGCGAATGACTGGACCAAAGCTCCATGCTTGAATAACCTCATTCAAGAGTGGCTTATCGGTGTAGCCGAGATGCCAACCATGCGCAAAGTAAACGAGCTTTTGGAGCTTCATTGGAGTTAGGGCCACTCCTTCTGTCGCTGCCAAGTCGAGAAAATAATTGGCGACTGCTTTTGCATCGATGGACATATCAACCTCATTGAGGGAACGACCCGTATTGAGAGAGTAAGTTCCTCCGCGTTACATATTTCATCCTACAGTCATTTTAGTCACCATTCCAAGGTCAGGCGCTGTCGAACGCGATACAGTCGAGCCTCACCAGCCCCAATCGCCAGCGCGCGGTTCTTTGTTTCTGAACCCCGCGCTGGCGCTTGGGGCTGGTTAAGTTTCACCCCTGGCCCGTCCTCTCCGGCCGCAACGACCGCACCGCCGTCCCTGCTTGCCACATCTCGCTATCCGCGATCTCTTTTAGCTCTTTCTCAAGCTGGGCCCGATAATCAACCCGACTATTGGCGTCCAACACGCGCTTCGTTTCTTCACCGCTCGAGACCTTGTTGTAAAGCTCCTCGAACACCGGCTTCGACGCGGCGCGGAACTTCTCGAACCAGTCGAGCGCACCGCGTTGGGCCGTCGTCGAGCAGTTGGCGTACATCCAGTCCATGCCGTTTTCGCCGATGAGCGGATAGAGGCTCTGGGTCGCTTCTTCGACGGTTTCGTTGAATGCTTCCGACGGCGAATGGCCATGCTCGCGCAGGACCTGATATTGCGCCAGCCACAAGCCATAAATCGCGCCCATGAGCACGCCGCGCTCGCCGGTCAGGTCGCTGAAGACTTCCTTTTGAAATGTCGTCTCGAACAGATAGCCAGAACCAATGGCGAAGCCGAGAGCGAGGACCCGATCGCGCGCTTTGCCGGTAGCGTCCTGATGGATCGCGTAGCTGGCGTTGATCCCCTTGCCTTCGAGGAACAGCCGACGCACCGAAGTGCCTGAGCCTTTCGGAGCGACGAGGATGACGTCGATATTGGTCGGCGGGATGACGCCCGTCTGTTCCTTGTAAACGATGCTGAAGCCATGCGAGAAATAAAGCGCCTTACCGGCTGTCAAAAGGGGCTTGAGCTTCGGCCAATAGTCCTTTTGGCCGGCATCGGACAGCAGATATTGAATCACCGTGCCGCGTTGGGTCGCCTCTTCGAGCGAAAAGAGGGTCGTGCCCGGCACCCAGCCGTCTTGCAGCGCCTTGTCCCAGGTCTTGCCCTTTTCACGCAGGCCAATGACGACTTTCAGCCCCTGATCCTTCATGTTGAGCGACTGCCCGCGCCCTTGCGGCCCATAACCGAGCACCGCAACCGTCTCCTGGCCGAGAATCGCCCGCATCTTCTCCGGCGGATAGTCGCTCCGCTCGATCACGGTCTCTTTGGTCGCGCCGATCTTGATGTCTTTCATTTCATTAGTCCGTAGTCAGTAGCCCGTAGTCCGTAGCAAAAATGCTAATGGTCCGTAGTCAGTAGCCCGTAGTCCGTAGCAAAAATGCTTCTTGTTGGAATCTTTCTTGCCTGCGAGTAGATTACGGATCGATGGAGGCTCGGACTACCCGCGCGGCTCTTAGCCCCTAAGTCTCCCCTCGCCCCCGAAGGGGGAGAGGGGTCGGGGGTGAGGGGGCAAAGTCTGCGGAAACGTACTCCCCCCAACCCCTCTCCCCCTAGTACGGGGGCGAGGGGCTTATGGGGCAGGCTCTCGAACCCCGATCTCCTTGCAACGGACTACGGGCTACTGACTACGGACTATCCACCTATGTTAATCTTTGATGCGCACCTCGACCTCGCCTGGAATGCGATTGACTGGAACCGTGATCTGCTCTTGCCAGTGCCGGAGATTCGCCGGCGTGAGCTGGAACAAGGCTTTACCATGAAGGGGCGCGGCAAGGGAACGGTGTCGTTTCCCGATTTGCGTCGCGGCGGGATTGGCATCTTCATCGCCACGCTCTTGGCCCGGCTTGTCCGCGATAACCTGAATCCGAGCTTTCAGCGCTACGAATCGATGAACGCTTCCTACGGCGCGACCATGGGCCAAATGGCCTACTATCGGACGCTGGAAAAACAGGGTACTTTGCGTTGGATCAAAGACGCGACGACTCTCAAAAGCCATGTCGCGGCCTGGCAGAATGGCGGCGACGGCCAACCGCTCGGCTTCATCCTCAGCATGGAGGGAGCCGACCCTGTTTTGGCACCCGAAGACGTTCAAGAATGGTGGGACCTTGGCCTACGCATTATCGGCCCCGCTCACTATGGCGTGAGCCCTTATGCCCACGGCACCGGCACGCTCGGCGGCCTTTTTCCCCAGGGGCCCGCTCTTCTCAAGGAGATGCAACGCGTCGGCATGATCCTCGACGTGACGCATCTCTCCGATCAATGTTTCGACGAGGCCCTCGACCTTTACAGCGGCCCCGTATTGGCCAGCCATCACAATTGTCGGGCCCTGGTCCCCGACCAGCGCCAGCTAACCGACGACCAGATTAAACGCCTGATCGCACGCGGCACCGTGATCGGCACCGCCCTTGACGCCTGGATGATGGTCCCCGGATGGGTTCGTGGCCAAACGACTCCCGAAGGCGTCGGCCTCAAGCTGGAAACGATGATCGACCACATCGATCACGTCTGCCAGCTCGCCGGCAACGCCAACCACGCCGGCCTCGGCACCGACCTCGACGGCGGCTTCGGCCGCGAGCAATCCCCCATGGACCTCGACACCATCGCCGACCTACAACGCCTACCCGAGATGCTCTCGAAACGCGGTTACAAGGATGACGCGATACGCAATATCTTGTCGGAGAACTGGATCAGCTTCTTTGTCAAAACATGGGGCAAGTGAGTCGTAGCGATACGCAATCCGTCTTACGCCAACAATTCCTTGACCAACTTCGCCGGCTCGACGCCGGTTAGCTTTTGATCCAGGCCCTGGAAGCGATAGGTGAATTTCTCGTGGTCGTAGCCGAGGAGGTGTAAGACCGTGGCGTGAAAATCATGCACGCTGACGGGATCTTTGACGATGTTGTAGGAGAAATCGTCGGTTTCGCCGTGTATGGCGCCGGGTCGCGCGCCGCCGCCGGCCATCCACATGGTGAAGCAGCGCGGGTGATGGTCGCGGCCATAATTGGTTTTCGACAGGCCGCCCTGGGAATAGATCGTTCTGCCGAACTCGCCGCCCCAGATGACGAGCGTCGAATCGAGAAGACCTCTCTTTTTCAGATCTTGAATGAGGCCATAGCAAGCCTGATCGACGTCGCGGCACTGGTCGGGCAGTCGGCCCGCGACGTTGCCGTGCGTGTCCCAATTGTTGTGATAAATCTGCACGAAGCGGACGCCGCGTTCGACCAGTCGACGCGCGACCAAAACGGAGTTGGCGAAGGTTCCCGGCGTCCGGGCCGCGTCGCCGTAGAGTTTGAACGTGTTTTCAGGCTCTTTGGCCAATTCGGTCAACTCCGGGACGCTCGCCTGCATGCGGAAGGCCATCTCGTATTGATGGATCCGGGTGTGCGTCTCGGGATCGCCCACTTTTTGGAAGTTCATCTCATTGAGAGCTTTCAATCCATCCAACGTCTTCTTGCGGACTTCGGACGAGACGCCGGGCGGGTTGTTGATGTAGAGAATCGGGTCGCCATTCGTGCGGAACGGGACGGCGGCATGTTCGCCGGGCAGGTAGCCCGACTGCCACAGCCGCGCGGAGATGGCCTGGACTTGTTCGGTGTTGGTCGGCTTGGCGACGAGGACGACGAACGTCGGCAAATTCTGGTTCGCCGAGCCGAGGCCATAGGAAGCCCAGGCGCCGAGACACGGCTTGCCCGTGACCTGGTTGCCCGTCTGCATGAAGGTGATGGCCGGCTCGTGGTTGATCGCTTCGGTGTTCATGCTTCGGATGAAGCACATATCGTCGACCATCTTGGCCTTCCAGGGCAGCAGCTCGCTGAGCCACATGCCGGATTTGCCGTGCTGAGCGAATTTGAACTTGGACGGCGCGATCGGGAAGCGCGCCTGGCCGCTGGTCATGGTAGTCAGACGCTGGCCGCCCTGGACCGATTTGGGCAGGTCCTTGTCATAGTAATCGACCATCTTCGGCTTGTAGTCGAAGAGGTCCATCTGAGCCGGGCCGCCGACCATATGGAGATAGATGACATGCTTGGCCTTGCCCGGAAAATGCGTCTTAACGCCCGGATTGGCGGTCTCCTCGCCCGCCCGTGATTTGTCGCCCCCGAGCAAAGTCGCCAGAGCCGCCGCGCCAAGGACGTTGGTGCCGTGCGCGAAGAATTGGCGCCTTGTTTCGTAGCGGACGTAATCACGGAAAGAGTCCATCGAAAGGCTCCTGGAGAGATTCGGTCATATTCTGATTCATGCGCCCGAAACGCCGGCGCTCAACCCATCCATACTATCACCCAATCAACTTCTCGATTACGCGGCCTTCGCGGAACAGTTGAATCGGCCGGCCCGTCGAGGTCGCCAGTTCCGTGTGCGGGTCGATCCCGAGGTTATGGAAAATCGTGGCGGCGACGTCGTCGGGCGTGCAGGGATCGGTTGCTGGGGCCATGCCCTGCGCGTCCGTGGTGCCGTGAGCATAGCCGCGTTTGAAGCCGCCGCCGGCGAGGACGACCGCCATTGAGCGGGCCCAGTGGTCGCGGCCATCGTTCTTGTTGACCTTTGGCGTGCGGCCAAATTCGCCCGCGCAATAGACGATCGTGCTATCGAGCATGCCGCGCTCGTCCAGGTCGGCGATCAGGGTGGAAAGAGTGACGTCGAGCTGCGGCAGCAGACGGGTCTTGAGGGCGTCGAAGTTCTTACCGTGCGTGTCCCAACCGCCCAGGCTCAGAGTGACGAAACGGACGCCGGATTCGACCAGGCGACGAGCGGCGAGGGCCCCCTGGCCGAACGGCGTCGCCCCATACGCTTCGCGGGTCGCGCTCTTCTCGGATGCCAGGTCGAAGGCTTTCTTGGTTTTATCCGAACGAAGGATTTCGAGAGCCTTTTTGTGGAACGCATCAAGGCCGTCGACCAGGTCGGCGTTGCGATCGAGGCCACGGAAACTGCTGTCGAGACCCTTGAGCAATTTGTCGCGGTCTTCCAGGTCTTCGAGCGTGAAACCATTGGGTAGCTGGACGCCGCGCACGGCGAAATTGCCTTTGGCTCCGGCCGGCCGATCGACGATAAAGGGACTGTGAGCCGAACCGAGGTAGCCCGCCGTGCCTGCCGAGCCGCCGCGGACTTCACCGAACGAAACGTAATTGGGCACGCCTTTTTCGGTCTGAAGCAGCTTACTCGTGAGCGAGCCGAGCGCGGGATATTGCAACGCCGGCGTCGGCTTGTTGCCGGTCGTCATGAAGACGGTAGCCGGACCATGCGACGGGATCGTATGAGCGAGCGAACGCACAATGGTCGCCTTGTCGATCACCTTGCCCATCTTCGGCAGATGCTCGCTGATTTGGATACCGGAAGTGCTGGTATCGGTCGGCTTGAACGAGCCGCGAATACCTTCGGGAGCTTCGGGTTTGAGGTCCCACATATCGATGGTCGCGGGCCCACCCCCAAGCCACACCATGATGACGGCTTTGGCCTTTGCCTTCGCATTCTCCGCGCCGGCATAGGCCTCGAGCCGTAGCATGTCGGCGAGACTCAACCCGAGCAGGCCGGCCCCGCCGAGCTTAAGGAAGTCGCGGCGATAGAAGCCTTCACAATCGGTTGTTCGTGGCAGCATGGTGCGTCAATCCTCCGCGAATCAGTGGTTGAAGATAAACTCAGGGGTGTTCACGATGGCCCACAGGACGTCGGTATAAGCCTTTTGGCGGATCTTCTTACTCTTCACATGGTCGAGAAACAGAGCCTGTTCCTTTTCGGTCGGCAGCCGAGTCAGCGTGGCGAGGAACAGGTCTTCTAGGGCGTCCTTGTCGTCCGCTTTCGCGGCGAGCAGAGCCTTGAGGCGATTTTCAGGCGAACGGATCTTTTCCTGCATGATCGGGTCGGCCATCAGAAATAGCTTCTGGGGCAGCCCTGGATCCATCGAGCGCTCACAGTCGCAGGCCGTCGACCGCGGCGGTCGACCAAAGACGCGGAAGGCGAGATTAACCGTCGAATTCTGAACCCGACTAGAACCGACCTCGATAGCCCGGCAGCCGGCTGGAGCGTCCGTTCCATATTTTTCGACCGTACCCGTAGCACACCCGAGCATGTCGACCACGACTTCAGCCATCAAAGGCCGAACGTAGCTATGAGCGAAGTTAATGCGGTCATGGCGATTGGTTGCGTTGGTCGCGGAGGTTTGCTGATAGGTGCACGAATTGAGAATCGCCCGCTCCAGTTGGCGGATATCAAACTTGCTGGCGACGAAATCCCTGGCCAGGGCGTCGAGCAGCTTGTTGTTCGATGCGGGGTTGGCGAGCGAGAAGTCATCGACGGGATGAACGATGCCTACGCCAAAGTAATGACCCCAAACGCGATTGGCAAAGCTGCGGGCGAAGAACGGATTGTCCGCGCGGCACAGCCAGTCGAACAGTTCGACACGCGGGTCTTTTCCGGGCGTAAGCGCGATTTCCGGCCCGCCCAGTGTTTTCGGCGTCAAAGGACGCTTGCTGTCCGCGTCCTGCAGCGGGGCGTTACCCTTGGCATTTGGACCTATGAAGACTTCAGCGATCTGATAAGTCTGATTCGCATTCGTCACTTTGGCTTTTAAGTCGTTATTTTCGGCGGCGATTAATTTGGCCGCATCGGGCGCAGCGCCAAAGGACACAGGCACGAAGATGTTGGCATAGGCGCGGTAGTCGTTCTGTGTCCAGCGATCGAACGGGTGTTTATGACATTGGGCGCATTCGAGCCGCACGCCAAGAAACGCCGCCGCCGTTTTCTCGCCCCATTGATCGATCGTAAAGCGCGGCTGACGACGCCAAAAGAGGTCAAGCGTCGGCTTGTCCGCATAGTTCGACGTAAACCCCTTGCTCGCGGCCTCGCGCTGCTCCTTGAATTCCTTGATCCACTCCTCAGCCTTCTTGCCATCGCGGCTGGTCGCGGTCACCACGCCTTTGACGATCTCATCGTAAGGCATATTTTCGGCGATGCGCTTGCGAAACCAATCGTGCCACATCTGGCTCAGCTTGGGCCGAAGGATCGCCGGGTTCTCGATCGTATCGGTGTTATTGCCCGTGATGTCGCAGAACTTCGTCGCCCACAGCGCGGCGTGCATCGGATGTTCGAGAAGCTCATCGATCTTGCGGGCCCGCTTGTCCGGCCGTTGGTCGTTGAGAAAAGCGCGGACTTCTTCGACAGTCGGGAGGGTGCCAATCGTATCGAGCGTGACGCGGCGCAAGAACTCCGCATCGCCCGCCAAATCGGAGGGGGCCATATTAAGCCGCCGCAGCTTGGCCTGGACCTCGTGATCGATGTAATTGACTTCCGTCAGCTTGGGATAGACGAAGCCGGCCGGCAGCTCCGCAGGCACCAGCACACGCACGGGCACGACGTTGCCACGATAGATGACAATGACAGCTGTATCACCGGGCTTGATCGACCTGAGCGCGCCCAGGTTATCCACTTGGGCGACCGCATCGTCATTGGTCCGGAAGTCGCACAGCGGCGTGATGCTCTCGGTCGAGCCATCGGCGAATGTCGCCTTGACCGTCAATTGCCCTTTCTGCTCCGGCTTGACGAAAGCATACTCCGGCGGGCTGATCGTGATGTTCTTGACATCGCCGCTGCCCTTCGACCACGTAGCGCCTTGAACCAACCACTCGCGGAGCAGCTGATACGCCCAGGAGTTTTTGTCAAAACGGACGCCGCCTTCGTGCGGCACCTGGCCGGCGGCTTTTAGAAGAATCAGGCTTCGCTCCGGATCGCTCTTGGTGATGCGACGCCCTTCGAGGTTGCGCGTCAGCGCGAGATAGTCTTTCTCGGGATCGTAACCAAACAACGAAAGCCGGAAACCGCCTTTGCCCTGGAACGAACCGTGGCAAGAACCAGAATTGCACCCCATGCGACCGAACAAGCCCATGACATGGCGTTCAAAATCGACCTTTTCGATCACGGCACCATCCGGCAGCCGAACCCCCGCCGTCCGGCCGATGCACGGAGTTAACAAGCCAAGCATGATCGCCAAGAAGAAGGCAGATCTGGAGTGCCGGTTCGCGAACATGCCACGATCCTCCGAGGGAGTCGGCTTCCCTCTCATGCGCTGCCAAACGGTGAGTTCTAAATGAGTCGCGTTCAAGGCGGGGAAAACGATGCGCGGTGCGCCAAGGCGGGTATAAATATCAAACCCTTAACAATTTGAAGAGTATCGCTCAAATATGAGAAACGCAAGAAGATTTTTTAATAACTGCGCAGACGAATCACCAGCGGTTTCCAAGAGCCCGGAGCCTCAAGGGCCGGAGAGCGTTACGCTCGCTTAGACTCCCTCCGGTCGCTGACGCTCGCGGCTCTTGAAAACAAATAAACCCTCCGCAATCCACTACTCTTCCAACGGCTCACCGCTCAGCATCTTCTCGATGTCGCTGTAGCGGTCCCTGTAATCCTCCCAACTGCGGCGGATGACTTCATGTGCCTCGACCACGCCATAGACGTGCGTGATCTTGCATTTAGGCCTCAAGGCGCCTGGGGCGTTCTTGTAAGTCAAAAAGTAATGCTGCAGGCGTTCCGAGACCTGGCGTGGGCATTCGCGCATGTCTTCCCACGTTCCGTATGCGGCATCGCCTTCCATGACGGCAATGATCTTGTCGTCGGCCTCGTCGCCATCAAGCATCCGCAGCCCGCCAATGGGACGCGCTCGCAGCAAGATGTCGCCGTGGGTGATGGACTTTTCGGTAAGGACACAGATGTCCAGAGGGTCGCCGTCGCCGCTGACGACGCTGAGTCCGGTCTTTTGCTTGCAAAAGTCGGCCACGCGCGTGCCGCAATAGGTTTGTGGGATCAGGCCATACAGAGCGGGGCAGATATTGGAATAAAGTTGTGGCCGATCGATCACGAGATGCCCAGTTTCTTTATCCAATTCGTATTTGACGGTATCGGTCGGCACGATCTCGATGTAAACGTTGACCTTCTCGGGCGCGTTGGGTCCGATGGTAACCCCATGCCAGGGGTGGGCACGGAACAACAGGCGCATCAGGGACAATGATCGATCTGTTTTGTTGCTCATAATCCCTTGCTCTTTATAGTACCGCAGCCAGTGCGGCGCGCTCGCCCCGGATCTATTGTGTGACTTGCGGGCGTCATTTGGGAGAGGAGGGCGTCAATTTTGCCGCAACGGCATCGGCTCCAGGCCGACTCGATTCGACAACGCAGGTCCTATCCCCAATAATACTTGTTATCGCCCTCGCCCCGCACAACCCCCGGTAGGCTCGATGGAATCTCAGCGACTACATCCCCTGGAAGCCATGCTTCGCATGTGTGCCGCTCTGGCGCCGGCGCGTGGTATCCCAAGGTTTACTCCGAACAGGCAAAAGTCAAGCTCGAGACCTTGCACGAATGGCTGGAGCTTCTCTTTCTCGATGGACTCGTCGAGAAGGCGCCCGGCACGAAAGAGACGGGTCCGGGCGTCATCCTCACCGACCTGGGCAGACAAGTATTGGCGGATGACGACGCTCTCGAACGCCTGCGCCAAGGCCGCGCGATCAACGCGCTCGATCGCGGCGGAGCCGTCCGCGAGATGCTCCTGAAGCCGTCGCGGCCGTTCGTGACACGCATCATCCTGTTCGCCAATTTGCTCTGGTTTGGTTACAGCTGCTGGCTGGCCTGGCAAATGAAAGCCGTGTCGCTTTACCTGAGCGGCGACCTGGCCAGCCTCGAAGTCAACAAGATCGTGATGATGAGCGGCGGCCTGGGCCGTGCGGAGTGGATTCACGGGGAATGGTGGCGGGTGATTACGGCCGCGTTCGTCCACATCGGCCTCCTGCACCTTGGCATGAACATGCTTTGGCTCTTCAGCGCCGGCGGCATGGCCGAACGCATGTGGGGCAGCGGGCCGCTGTTGGTCCTCTACGTCTTCTCAGCCCTTGGCTGTAGCTTTCTTGGCCTGGCGAAAAGCCCGATCGACAGCGCCGGCGCGTCCGGAGCCTTGTGCGGCATGTTGGCCGCGGAATTGATCTGGGTCGCTCTGAATGGCCGTTATTTGCCCAGGGAAATGCTGATCAAATGGCGCTGGCAGCTCGCCAGCAACATTCTGATGATGGCCGCCCTGAGCTACTTCTTCCGGGGCGTCGGCGGCTGGGGCCATCTCGGCGGCGCCTTCGCCGGATTGATTTGCGCCCTACTCCTGACCTTTCTGCGCTTTGGCCCATTCCCCTGGAAAGCAATCGCAATACCGCTGTTCGCGGTCATTCCCTGGGCTGGATGGACCATGGTCGAGCAGTCGCGGCAAGATGAAGAGGTTTGGAAGAAAGCAGAAAAACATGAATTGGATATTTATTATCTTCAACCCATTCGCTCAACCTTAATACCAATGAAAGAGCGGACGCGGCTCGCCCTGCGCCTGATAACCGAGGTCGGCGTTCAACGCGACAAGAAGGAGGCTGTGCAATCGGCTCTCGACGTCACTACCGAAGATCAGGAAAAGCTGCAACAGGTGGAAGCCTTACTAGATCACGCGGGGCCATATCGCCATCCCGATGTACAAGATCAATGGCGCATGGCCGGGGACGATCTCAAGAAATTTAGCGATCTGTTAAAGACAATAAGTCTTCAGCTCTCCAAATGGCTCGAAGTCGAAAAGAGCCAGGTGCCTCGCGAACAGGAGTTCGAGACGGTCCATCTCCAAGAATTGGCCCGCAACAGTCGCGCGGCGAACAAATTCATTCGCGACGTCCTCCAACCACTGATGGCCAAGCCTGCCGCAAAGCGACCGCCTGCCGAAGTAACGAAGGCGTACCAGGAATTAGGCATCCTGGAAAAGAAGCTCGACGCGCAAAGATCCTCTTTTTTGCGGATGGATCACTTTTGGAATCCCTCCATCGAAGAGGCCCGACAAAAAGGCTTCGACTATCTACGCGACGCCACCAGATATTGCCGCATGGCCCAGGATTGCCTGACAAGCGACCGATGGTCCAACCAGCAAGCGAAGCAACTCGATGAATTGACCCAACGAGTGACGGAAGAAGCAAAGGCACTGGAAGATCTGTTTGAGAAGTGACGAAACGATTCCAGACACGCTAAGAGCCTGTCCCAAAAGCCCCTCGCCCCCGAGTACGGGGGCGAGGGGCTTTTGGGACAGGCTCGGTTCGCCCGTGTGCAACGTCACTCACGGCAATTTGTAAATACTCGCCTCGGGCTCGCGCACCCCGAAGCCAACATGTCGTTGTGGACGTAGGGACAGCTCATTGCGATTAATGTCAAACTGCCGTAGCGCCCAGCCCCAGTTCCATTCGCCGCGCTCCATGAAGTTCATGACGAGCAGGTTTTTCAGCTCTTCGATTTCCGCGAAGCTGTAGCCATCGGTTGAAGAGACAGCCACCTCGATGTCGAGATGAACCCGGATGTCCTCATGCCAACGCTCGATCAAGCGACGCCGCAGCGCGGCATCGGGCGCTTTGAAGTGGAGTACGACATCGAGTCGCCCGGGCCTCTTGAAAGCCCGATCGATCAAATCGAGCGCGCAGTTCGTCGTGAAGACGAAGACGACCCCCTCGTTGATGGTGATGCCATCCATGGCGCTGAGGAAGACAGCTTGATCCTCCGTCTCCGCGACCTTTTCGCGGTCGCGCAGGGCGAGGTCCATGTCATCGAAAAAGACGATGCCCCGGCGCTCGAAGCTGAACAATTCTTGGATGCTGTCATGGGCACGCGCATTGCGGTAGTTATCCGGCGTGACGAGTCGATATTCCCAGCGCCGCTGCCGGCAGGCTTCCCAGATCCAGCGGCAAGCCATCGTTTTGCCATTGCCCGGCGCCCCGGTCAGCAACACACCGCGCTCGGCGCCACCGCCATATGCCTTGATCCGATCGAGGTTCGGCCCTTCGAGATAGGCAATGGTGTTCTTCCAGAGCAGATCGAGTTGATCCGCCGGCAACACCGGCAACAGCGCGATGGGCTCGTCGGCCCGCCGCCGCAAAGCGATCTTATAAAGCTTGGTGTAATCCGCGCGATCAACCGCGACGAAGTCGAGCCCCCAGCCATTCGACCGATCGCTATGCTGAAAGCGCACGCGGACGAAACGAATCCCCTCGATCTCATAGACGCGCATTCCAAGCTGGATGCCAGGCCCATAAACCCGCACATCCGGATCCCAATCGCGGATCAGCACGCCATCGATCGGCAGTAGTTCCCGCTTGGTCGCCGCCTTGACGACGGGGCCATAAAACTCGTCCATGTCGATGGCGATCGGATCTTCAAGACCGACAGCCTTTTTTACCAGCTGTAGCAAGTATTGATGATCCTCGGCATAGAGCTGGATTTGATTCATATTAAGTGGGACACCGAGGCAGACACGCGGGTTCGGGGAGCCTTGGGAGATCCGATTTATGTTATCGGAGCAGTGAGGTGATCGCAACGAGAGGTGCCAGCTTACGACGATCAGCCTTTTGAATAACGTGGCTGATAAAGCTGAATCTCGAAATTCCCCGGCACCTTGAAATGCGTGACCAACCCATATCCACGGTCGACGATTAGTCCCGTGAATTCCACGCCCCGTGCCGTCAGATCGGCGACCGTTTGCGTCACGTCGTCGCAGTAGAACGAGATATTCGGCGTTCCTGATGGCGCGCCTTGCTCCGGGTCCGCGGGATGACATCCCAAGTCGGCTTCGGGCATATCAAAGATAAGCCAGCCACCGCCGACGTCGGTGGCTGAGAATCCAAGTTTATCGCGGACGAACGCGCGGAACGCCTCGGGTTCGGAAGAGTAGAACATCGTATGCACGCCACGGATCATGAGACGCTCCTGTTGAAAGATAGCCAAAAACCTCAACGCAATTCTTGGCGCACAATAGTCGCTGTTACCGTAAGAGCACCTCCAGGCTTCCAATCGAATACCATCAAATCCTCCGGTTGTCCCACGTCAAGCGTTCGCCGATCCAACCCAAGCAATTCTCGCGGCCGAGCGCTTGCCATTTCGATCGCCTCGGCGAGTGACACGCCGGCGTCACGGATGGCCTGCCCGATGCAGTGATCGGTGAACGCCCATGAGCCTGCCAGGTAGGATGTGCCCGGGACTACAACTTTTCCTTCCGCCAGGACCTCGAACTCCTGGTTCCATTCTCGATAGTGTCCAGGTGGTAGGCCCGCAAGACTGCTAGCGTCGCAGGTCAGGATCGTCCGAGCAGGAGTTTTGACTCGGATAATTGACTTGGCGACGGCTGGAGTCAAGTGTTGGCCGTCGCAGATGAGGCTGGCCCATAATTCATCATGGGCGAGCTGTTCCCAAATCGGATTGTCGTGCCTCGGCAGCAAAGAGGCGCAGCCGTTGCCGAGGTGGGTCGAAAGTTTAGCTCCAGCGTGGACGCTTTCGCGGATCCTCGCTCCGGTAGCCGAGGTGTGCCCTATCGCAACGACCACACCTGCTTTGGTCAACGCTTCGATAAAGGGTAAGGCGCCTTCTTGGTCGGGGGCCAGTGTAACGAGGCGAATCAAGCCGCCCGCAGCATCCTGGAGGCGGCGGAACTCGTCAAGGTCCGGCCGACGAACATGGTGTCGCGGATGGGCGCCGCGTGGCCCGTCCTCGGGATTGATGTACGGGCCTTCGAGATGAAACGCCGGCATGGCCTTGGCCAAAGCCCGGTCGCTTTCGCGTAAGCGGCGGAGAGTGGTGAAACCTTGTAGCAGTGTTGCGGGAGAGGAGGTAATGAGCGTTGGGCAGAATGCCGTGATTCCATGTTGGCGGCACTGCGCCACGACGGTGTGGACGGCTTCGTCGCTCAAAGATTCCGACGTAAAATTGTGACCGCCGCAACCGTTGATCTGTAGGTCGAAGAGTGCGGGAGCGACCCACTGTCCCTCGCGGTCAGGCGTGCATGTCAAGTCAACAGCATCGATGCTGATGATGCGTCCATTCTCAACGACGACGTCGATCAGCTCGCCTGTATTATAATGACGGGCGCAAAGGCGCATGGAGGGAACTCAACATAGTGCTCGTGATAAATGATTCAAATGCCAGTGTGCCTCATTTTTTTTCCGTCTCGGCTCGTTGCCGATACTCCGTGCCACGAAAGCGTTCTTCACGCCGCAATTTCTCCAAGCATTCGCGGGCCCGGGCTGGATCGTTTTTCACTGTGTCAAATAGGTCGCCAAGATAATACAGGGCTCGAGCTTCTTCGACGGCATCCTGTGGATATAGGACTTCGACACGCAGGTAGTTCCAGAAGGCCTCCTCTTTCTCACCTTTGTCTCGGTAATAGTCTCCAAGTGTGTTGTGGATGAGGGCTCGCAACCTCGCATCGTCCGGCCCCTTGAGAGCGGCTCGTAATTCGGCTTCCACGCCGTTCGCTTTGCCGAGAGCCAAACGACAGCGTTGCAGGTAAACCTGACAATAGCCGCGCTCTGGAGCATCGCCAGGGAGGCCTTTGGGATCGAGTAGCGTCAGCCAGCGGGCCTCCGCATCGGCATAGCGGGCTCGCAACATCAGCAGTTGGCCCATTTGCAGGTCGGCGAAGATCTTCACATCCCTTGGGGCCGCGGCTAGGCTCGCTAGTTGCTCGCATGTTTTTAGGGCGCCATCGACATCGCCTTTCTCCTGCTGCAATTCCGCGAGCGACTTTAGTGCCGGTAACAGTTGCCAGCCGTCTTTGTGAGCTACGCGAAACGTTTCCAGGAGTTTTATCGCGTCCTGTCTCCGTTGGGGATCCTCTCGGCCTTGCAGTAGGGTGGCCTGGCAAATCGAGTATTGGATATGCCGATCGATGGCGGGAACATCGCGGAATTGGGGTAAGAGCCGTTCGAGATCTTTCAAGGTCGTGGCCAGCTCCTTGGCGTCGACGCGCGGTGAAACCAGCACTTTTCTAGGGACGAGAACGGCGGCCGAAAATTGGCAACTGTGAGCCTCTTTTGCTCATAGACGACCTGAAGCACATCCATCGCGGAGATTTCGATAGCCATCTTGGCGGTTTTGAGCCTTAAGCCTTCCGGGCCTTCCTTCTCAATTTTGCCGGTGACCTCGGTCTTCGCCGCTTTCTTGAAATAGGTAACGACATCGTCGCTGCGGACTTGGCCCGTCGTGAGAACAAGCAAGGCGACGAAGAGGACCGGCGATAGGAGCGTGCGGATCATGGTGGAGCGGCTCCGACGACGTTGGGTAGACGGATCGTGAATTTCGTGCCGTGGCCGACTTCGCTCTCGGCTTGGATGGTGCCGTGATGCGCCAGGATGATCTTACGCGTCGTAGGCAAGCCGAGGCCCGTGCCGCCGCCGCGCGTCGAGTAAAACGGCTTGAATGCGCGGGCCAGGACTTCGGGCGCCATGCCCTTGCCGGTATCGATCAGGCTCAGGCAAACGCCGCCGGCATCCGCCTCGGCCTGGATGGTCAGCTCGCCGCCGCCGGGCATGGCTTGCATCGCATTGAGCAATAAGATTGAGGACGGCTTGCTTAAAGAGATCGCGTTCAAGGGCGACCGACGGCAGGTCGCCGGAAAGGTAAGTCTTGATGTCGATGTTCGCGGCCCGCGCCATCGGGCCGAAGAAGTCGAGTAGCTCGTCGATCACGGGGCCGAGTTCCGCGGGCTTGAGCTCGAGATCGCTGAGCCGGGCGAAACGCAAGAAGTCGTTGGAGAGATCGACGAGCCGTTCGCATTCGTGTTTCCAGGCGGCGGTGCGATCGAGGGCCCGGCGCTCGCGATGCGTCTGCGGATCGGCGAACTCCTCGGCGAGCAATTGGAGATTGAGCTTGAGTGTGCTGAGGTGGTTCTTGATCTCGTGGATGAATCCGCCCGCCAGCTCGGCCAGCTCGGCGTATTGTTCGGTCGACATGGTTCGTGCCTGGATTTACGAGACGGTGATGAATTTGTCTCTGTAAAAAAGCTGGAATGTCTTGAAGAGCCGGGAGCGTCAGCGACCGGAGAGCATTACGCTTGCTCAGATTTGCTCCGGTCGCTTACGCTCCCGGCTCTTCAAGTCATTCATCCGGTGGCTAACTCTCCCGGCTCGCCACCATGCCAGCTTTTCTACAGAGTATCTCTATACTCTATTCCCCTTCACCCGTTCGCGGGCCGCGCCCCTCGCCGCCTGCGGGCGCTGGGGACGGCCACCCTCGCGCGGCGGACGACGATCGCCACCTTCGCGTGGCGGGGGCGGTGTCGAAGGCGCGAGCGGCTCGCCAGCAGCGGCGGCCTTTTCGCGGATCAGCACTTTACGCGACAGCTTAACGCGATCATGTTCGTCGATGGCGATGACCTTGACTTGCAAGCGGTCGCCGACCTTGCAGACATCGTCGACCTTGCCGACATACTTGTCATCCAGCTCGCTGATGTGACAAAGACCATCGCGGCCCGGCATGATCTCGATGAACGCGCCGAAGTCCTTGACCGACGTGACCCGTCCTTCGTAAACCTTGCCGACGCGCACTTCCTCGGTCAACGCCTCGACGCGGAGCTTGGCGGCTTCCGCGCCGGCTGCCTCGCTGTGCGAGATGTAGACCAGGCCGCTGTCGTCGATGTCGAGCTTGGCACCGGTCGACTTCCTGAATTCCCTTGATCGTCTTGCCGCCGGGGCCGATGAGCAGGCCGATCTTTTCCGGATTGATCTGGACGGTCAACAACCGTGGAGCCCATTCGCTGATGGTGCCACGCGGTTGACGCAACGTGGTGAGCATCGCCTTGAGGATCTCGCGGCGGGCTTCGCGGGCCTGTTCGAGCGTCGCCTTGATGATCGGCTCGTCGATGCCGTCGATCTTGAGATCGAGCTGGATGCCCGTGATGCCGCGACCGGTGCCGGCGATCTTGAAGTCCATGTCGCCGTAGTGATCTTCATCGCCCATGATGTCGGTCAGAGCACGAAGCGGTCGGGCTCCTTGACGAGGCCGATCGAAATGCCCGCGACCGGAGCGGTGATCGGCACGCCCGCGTCCATCAGGGCCAAAGTGCCGCCGCAGACCGAGGCCATGCTCGACGACCCGTTCGACTCCTGAATTTCGGAGACGAGGCGGATCGTGTATGGGAATTTATCGGTTCCGGGAATGACGGCCTTGAGGCTGCGTTCGGCCAGTGCACCGTGGCCGATCTCGCGGCGGCCCGGACCACGGATCGGCTTGCATTCGCCGACGCTGTAAGGCGGGAAGTTGTAATCGAGCATGAACTTCTTGCTGATTTCGTCCTGCAGCCCATCGACGCGCTGCTCGTCGCTGGATGTGCCGAGCGTGGTGATGACGAGGGACTGCGTTTCGCCGCGCTGGAAGATCGCCGACCCATGCACGCGTGGCACGTAACCGACTTCGCACCAGATGTCGCGGATCTGCTTGGAACTGCGCCCGTCGATGCGCTGGCCGTCGATGATGAGGTCGCGGAAGACCCTCTCTCCCAGAGCGTGGAATGCCGCCGAGGCCTGCTCAGGCTTGTATTCGGAGTCCTTGCCTTCCGGGAACAGTTCCGCCCAAATTTTCTCTTTTAACTCTTTGATCGCGGCGGCGCGCTCGGCTTTGCCTGTCGTCAGCTTACGCTTGCGGAACTCGGCACCATATTTCGTGCGGAAGATCTCGGTAAGCGGGTTCGCCGCCGGCGGCTGGCGGGAAGACCTTGGGGCCGATGCCCATCGCCGTTCGCAGCTCCTCGATCAAGTCGATGATCGTAATGACCTGTTGGTGAGCGAACACGATCGCGGCCAGCATCTGATCTTCCGGCATCTCGCGGGCGAAACCTTCGATCATCGTGACGGCGCTGCGCAGTGCCGGCGACGATCAGATCGAGGTCGCTCTGCTCCAGCTGCGTGTACGACGGGAACAGGACATGTTCGCCATTGACCCGGGCTACGCGAACGCTGCCGGTCGGCTGGAGGAACGGGATATGCGAGATATGCAACGCCGCGCTGCCGCCGATCATGGCGAGCACGTCGGTGTCGAAGTCCTTGTCCGCGGACAAGGTGCTGATCATGATCTGGACTTCGTTCATATACGAGGCGGGGAAGAGCGGACGGATGGGGCGGTCGATCAGGCGGGAGGTGAGGATCTCTTTGGTGGTCGGTCGGCCTTCGCGCTTGATGAAGCCGCCCGGGAACTTGCCGGCCGCGTAGGTCTTTTCGCGATAATCGACGGTGAGGGGGAAGAAGTCGCGTTTGGGATCGGCGTGGCCTTCGACAGCGGCGGCTAGGACCATACTATCGCCATAACGGACTTCGACGGCACCGTGTGCTTGCTTGGCGATTTTGCCGGTTTGCAGGCTGAGGGTGGCCGGTCCGATGGTACGTTCAACTCTACGAATCTGCACGGATCAATACCTCCTGAGTGGCTCATTACAATGAGCCAACCGGCAGGAGCAGAGTCTGTGGAAGTTGCATGGGGTGAGGAATGATCTCCCGCACGGACGCGCGAGAGATTTTGGCGCTGAAGGTTGAAACAGGCCGGGTACGAACTGACCTTCCGAGTCGGACCCGGATGGTCCAGCTGCCCCGATCCGGATCTTACTTGCGCAGGCCCAATCGGCTGATCACCGTCAGATACCGCGCTCGGTCTGAATTCCGAAGGTAAGTCAGCAAGCAAGAGCGCATGCTGACCATCTTCAACAGGCCGCGCCGACTGGCGTGGTCCTTCTTGTGAGTGCGCATGTGCTCGTGCAGCTCGTTGATACGATTGGTGAGCAATGCGACCTGCACTTCGGGCGATCCCGTGTCGAGCGGCTCGCGACGAAACTGGTCAATAATCTGCGTCTTGCGTTCCTTAGTGATCATCTCGACCCTTACAACCTCCGCCTGAGCTAACTCCTGCCTGGTCGTCTGGTTTCTTATGTCTCTACAACTGTTGGGTATCGTAGCAATCGTGGATTGGATTGCAAGGGCGATTTGATCGTAGCCAAGTCTTCAAGAGCCGGGAGCGCAGGCGACCGGAGAAAATCACACCGAGTCTAGTGCGCCGTCCAGACTAGATTTACGGGTGGCACAGACATTCCTGTCTGTGCGGGAACCGACGAATGTGCCTTTTGCTGAACAGACAGGAATGTCTGTGCCACCCGTAAATCTAGTCTGGACGGCGCACTAGCTTCCTCCGGTCGCTTACGCTCCCGGCTCTTAAAGGGAAATGCGCTTAATCGACGAATCGCAGCAACTCACCCGCTTCCGCCAAGTTCTCTAACGCCCAACAAACGGCTAGAATGCGATCCGCTCGTTCCCGGCCGTAGCGTGGCTCGACGGTTGAGCGGAACTTTTGCTCAACCTCGGCATCAGTCATCGGATTGCCGGCGTGGCCGCGCGGGAAATCGACCTGTTTCACCAGCTGGCGGCCATCTTTCAGTTTGACCGTCAGGCGATTGGGGATGCCGCCCTTGGGATAGCGCTCATTCAGCTCGGCATCGCGGTGGAGTTTGATCTTGGCGACGAGGTCGAGCAATACGGGATCGGTGAATCGGCTCTCCTCAAATTGGGCATCGGTGACCGCGCCATCCATCAAAGCGACGGCCGTGCAATAGGGCAGGCTGTGATCCGCCGTTTCGCGCGTCTTCGGGCGCCATTTCTCCGGGTCTTTGCCGATGATGTCGACTGCGGCGTTGAAGGTATGAATGTCGATCGATTCGATGTTCTCGATATTGCCGATCTCGGAACGGAGCTGAAAGGCTGCGTCGATGGCGCTCTGCGAATGATACTCCGCCGGCCAGAACTTGATGTAAGTCCCATTAATCATGAATGGCTCGCCGTGGCCGCCGAGCTTGGGCAGATCGAACGATTCGCGGGTCACGAGGTTGAAGAAGCCGAGTTCGCCCTCGAAAATCGGGGCCGGGCCAGTCAGCCCATCCGCGGCGAGGAGTGCCGCGAAGACGCCGTTGCGGGCCGCGTTTGCGAAGGCGCAGCCTTTCCACATGCTCAACTCGCCGGCGCGAGTCTGACGGAGGGCGACGTTACAGACGCCAGCAATGCCGAGCGCGTGCGCTGTGCGGACGGCGTCGAGCTTCAGCAGCTTGCAGGCGGCGGCACAAGATGACAGCGCTCCATACGTGACGTGATCGACCCCGTGTTTGCGCAAGCTGGAAGCGTCACAAAACCGGCATTGAATCTCATAGGCCAGGACCGCGGCCGTAATCAATTCCCGCCCGCCGATCCCGCGCATGTCGCCCACCGATAACACGGCCGCGAGATTATCCGACGGATGAGCCGGCTCCAGAGACAAATAAGTATCATTGTAGTCTAAATAGCGAATAAGGAGCCCATTGACGAAGGTCGCCCATTCGACACTGCTGCGGCCGCCGCCGAACAGCGTGGCACCAGCCATGCAATCAAAACGCAGGGCGACGCGCCGAGCGATGTTGAATGCCTCCGCGTGCATCGCTCCGACAGCTGTGGCTATGGAATCGATGAAACGCCTCTTCACCTCGTGAACCGCTTCCGCAGGCAGGTCCTCGAAGCGAAGGCTGCACGAATACTCGGCCAAGCGTTGCGCCAACGGATGCGAAGACATGACGGCTTTCCTCAAAAACATGAGTTTCAGGCGGGATCAAGAGAGGATTTTGCTAAACCGGCTTCCTTCTGACAAGCCGCGCAAAGAATTGTGCGCCGTCACAACCCAACCGAATCAGCTACCCGCCAGTAGAAAATCGCGAAAGAAAGTAGATGTGTCCAACCATCGTTCCGCATACAATTATGAAAGCGAGATGAGATTGCCTATTTTACCATACCTAGTGACAGGTCGTCTCATCCCCTAAAAGGGGAACGAATCACAATGATCAATTATCGGAGTCCGTTGCTGTCGACGTCGGCATTAGCGTTGGCAGCCGTTTTGGGAGCGACCGCTAATTTGTCGGCCTTCCCGGGCGGTCGCGGTGGCGGGGGCGGTGGAGGCGGCGGTGGCGGCGGCCGAGGCAGTTACGGTGGGGGCGGTTTTTCTTCCGCATCGATTTCGCGCGGCGGCTATGCCGGCGGCTCGATCGGCGGCGGTTATTCTGGCTCGTCCATCTATCACAACGGGGCGACGGGTAACACCATCTATCACAACGGGACGACAGGCAACACCCTTTATCACAATGGCAATGGCTACGGCTATAACCGCGGCTACGGTTATGGCTACGGAGGCTACGGCGGTTACTACGGTGATTTCGGCTACGGAATCGGCGCGAATGTCTATGCGTTTGGCGTTCCGGCAGCCCCTATTTACCGCAACTATTATTACGGCGACCCAGGCGTCAACGCGATCGTGACCGCTCCCGCCGGCAACGCGGTTCGCAGCTTTTACGGCCCCGACGCAGGCATTCAAGACACGTTGCCCCCAGCGGGCGACGTTCCTCCTCAAACGCCTCCAGCCCCAGACAATCTGGCTCATATCCGCATGATCGTGCCAGCCGACGCGGAAGTGTGGTTTCAAGGCATGAAGACGACGCAAACGGGTACCGTGCGCGAATTCTTCTCACCCGAACTCGAAGCGGGAAAGAGCTACGAATACAAGATCCGCGTGCGCTGGAAACAGGACGGGAAAGAATACGACAAAACGGAAAAAGTCCTCGTGACGTCAAACGACTGGATCATCGCTGATTTCACCCGCCCGGCACCGCCCGCGGCGGTTGAAGGGAAATAAAGTGACACAAAACGTTTAGCCGCGAGCCGCCAGGCGAGCGCTGTTGGGTAGCGCTTTTTCAAATAGCGCTATCCAACAGCGCTCGCCTGGCGGCTCGCGGCTAAACAAATCTTGATAGCGCTATAGCACAGCGCTCGCCTACCGGCTCGCGGCTAAACAATTGCGCGATCCCTCTCACCAAAACCGTTGCCCCGTCAACACCGCCGACATCAGCAGCATCTTCACGAACGGTTGATCGCGCAGACCGTCGCCGAACGTCAGAAGTACCCCGCGATTCTCGGCGCAACCTCAGCAATTTCCTCACCTCGTAAGCTCATGAACGCGCTATAGCGGCGATCCTTGTGCCATGCTCGGCGGATTAGCAATCTTCCTTTGGCATTTTCCACCCGCGAGCCGAGAACGGCGCCGATATAACGGCCTTCCGCATCGTGAATGAGCCGCCGCGGCAAGACCGACCAGGCGCGACGGACCGTGAAAACAAGCGGATCTTCCTCTTGCTCACGCACTTCCAAGACATGACCAGACAAATATCCGCCGGTCCAATGGGCCCAGCCAAGTGGCGCACGATTGTCGCCATGCACGATGCTCCAGCGCCGCGTCGATTTGGGCGGAAAGAGAAGGATTGTCTGCTGTTCCAGCATTGCAGACTCAAATCGACGACGAATAATGGGCTGCTTCCCTTTCAATCCAGGAGTCTTCCCTGGCACGGCCTGATCTTTTGTGTTTTAGTCCACATCTGCGGACATGGAATACAAATTAGCTTGATTTGACGATTATAGCACATAGTCAACGCTGTGGGCAAAGCAGCCGCACGCGAATTTCCACCTAGCCCCGCCGACACGGCTATGGCATTATGCCGCTGTTCGCCTCGTCGTCATGGAGGGCTACGGATGTTCTTGGCCGACGCGCCCACTCAGCCACTCATTCGCACCGTCGCGCTGCCGCGCGAGCGAAAATTGCTTAAAAAGATTGCTTATCACGGTGCGATCGTAGGTCTTTTCCTGTTCATCGTCCTATACGTCCTGTATACGCTGCTCGGCTCGAATTTCCACGTCGTCATTCCGGGCTGCGCCTACCGATCTGCCCAACTTAGCCCCGAAACGCTGGAATCAATAATAAGCTCTTACAAGATTCGCACAGTCCTCAATCTCAAAGGCTGCTCGGATCCGATGGCGTGGTATCTCGACGAGGCCAAGGTCGCGGCCAAGCTCAATGTTTCGCTTGAAGATCTCGGCATGTCGGCAGGCCGCTTGCCCTCCGTCGCCGCGGTCCGGGATCTCGTCCCGATTCTCGAGCGATCGGAATATCCGATCCTGATCCACTGCAACCGCGGCATTGACCGCACCGGCCTGGTTTCGACGATGCTATTGCTGCTGCGTACCGACACCTCGCTGGCACAGGCGCGTCAGCAGTTATCATTGCTTCATGGCCATCTCGCCCTTAGCCATACGGGCAATATGGACCGCTTTTATGACCTATATGAACAATGGCTGACGCGCAAGGGCCAATCCCACAGTCGAAACAACTTTCGCCTTTGGCTGCTTTACGATTATTGCCCCGGCGAATGCAGCTGTGCCTTTGAGGTCGTCAACCTTCGTGGCGCTCCCGCCCTATTGCCTAAGGATCATGCGTTCGCGCTGCGGGTGAAGTGTCACAATACTTCGGTCGGCGCCTGGCATTTTCGGCCGGGCAGCAACGCCGGCATTCACGCTGCCTACGCCATTCTCAATGACCAAGACGTCGAAGTATACCGATCCAAGGCTGGTTTATTTCAAGCAACCGTGCATCCGGGATCGAGCATCGAGCTCGACCTGGCATTGCCCGGATTGCCCCCAGGCCGGTACACGCTACGCGCCGACCTTTACGATGAACAGCACGCCTCATTCTATCAGACTGGCTCGGAGCCGCTGATTATGGAATTAGAAGTGTTGTAAGACCGATCGTGCCGATTCAGAACAAACCTCCTGCTCACATTTTGCCGTGTACAAACCTGCGATCCTCTTGGTTAAATCCCTTTAACCTACCTAGGAGGCGTTAACCTCCGCTCAGGCGATCTCCCGTGAGATCCCGTCAACCATCTTGGAGAGTATTGCATGAAGAGGATCTCGATAGGGATCTGTGCCGTTCTTCCGTTTTGCGCGTGCATCGTTCTCGCCGCCGATTCTTTCCAAGCCAAGCCGAATGATTGGCCACAATGGCAAGGACAAGATCGGACGGCAGTTTCCAAAGAGAAGGGCCTGCTACAGTCTTGGCCCAAAGACGGCCCCAAATTGCTGTGGCAAGACTCGAAACTTGGGGGCGGATATAGCACTCCCTCCGTCGCCGCGGGCAGAATTTTCGGCATGAGCTATCGCGGTGCCGAAGAAGGCGTCTGGGCGTTGAACGAGGCCGACGGCAAGGAACTCTGGTTCACCAAGATCGCGAAGAAGGGGAATGCCGGCTTCAACGAAGGGCCGCGCTGCACTCCGACGGTCGACGGCAAGCTGCTGTACGCTCTCGGCATCAGCGGCGACCTGGCCTGTCTCGAGGTCGGCTCGGGTAAGATCAAATGGCGGAAAAATCTCGTCAAGGACTTCGGCAGCGACGTCGGCGGCTGGAAGTATAGTGAATCCCCCTTGGTCGATGGCGACCGCGTGCTCGTCACCCCCGGCGGCAAGACGGCGACGCTGGTTGCTTTGAACAAATCGACCGGCGACGTCATCTGGAAAGGCGTTTTCAATGGCACCAATCAGGCGGCCTATTCCTCGATCGTGGCTGCCGACGTCGAGGGCAAGCGTCAATACATCCAGTTCCTCAGCGGCGGAGTTGTGGGCTTCTCCGACAAGGGCGATTTCCTCTGGCATTATGACCATTTCGACAACAGGACTGCTAATTGCTCGACGCCGATTTATCGCGACGGCTACGTCTTTGCGGCGTCCTCCTATGGCAACGGCGGCGGCCTCGCCAAGCTCAACAACGAAGGCGGAAAATATGTCGCCGACGAGGTCTATTTCAAGAAAGAAATGCAAAACCATCACGGCGGCATGGTGCTGGTAGGCGATTCCATCTACGGCGAGGGTGGCGGACGGCTCATCTGTCTCGATTTCAAGACCGGTAAAATCCAGTGGTCCGAAGGCAAAGCGGGCAAGGGATCCATTGCCTACGCCGATGGCCGACTCTACTATCGCAACGAAGGCGGCCCGATTCTCCTGATCGAAGCCAATCCCGTGAAATACGTCGAGGTCGGCCGCTTCGAGCAACCGGAGAAATCCGGCAAAGACTGCTGGCCCCATCCGGTGATCGCCAATGGCAAGATGTATATCCGCGATCAGGATTTGTTGTTTTGCTATGACGTGAAGGCGAAGTAGTATCCGTATATAGCCCCCGGCTTGCCGGGGGTTTTTCCTCACCCCCGGCAAGCCGGGGGCTATATACATCAGTTCTTTTGCAAATGCAGCCGCACCGCATTGAGCGCCATTTTCGCCGTTCGGCGCCGCACTTCTTCGCGTGTACCGGACCAGCTAAAGCTGGCGGCATCCGCTCCCCCGTCCCAAGCCAGGCCGACAAAAACCGTCCCGATTGGTAGGTCAGACCCAAGTTCTTTCGGTCCCGCCACACCAACGGTGCTGACCGCGATATCGACTCCTAATCTTGTTCGACATCCGATAGCCATCGCCTTGGCCACGGCAGCACTCACGGCCCCGTGTTCTTCGAGCAATTCTCTCGGCACGGCAAGCTGGGCGATCTTCAACGAATTGTCATACGCCACAATGGCTCCGCGAAACCATGCACTGGCCCCGGGAACGCTCACCAATCGGTCCGCGACCAGGCCGCCCGTTACGCCCTCTGCCGTGGCCAAGGTCGTGCACTTGGCGGCCAATAAAGCCAATACCGCGTCTTGCAACTCTTCCTTATCGGCCCCAAAGACGAGTTCGCCGAGGCGCTCGCGGATCGTCGCTTCAATGGGAGCAATTTGGGCGTCTGCTTCGGCCCGGGTGGGGGCTCGGGCCAAAATACGCAGCGAGATCCCAGCATCGCTGACGGTGATGCCGACCTCCGGGACATGATCGCGTCTTGTCAGGTCCAGCAGCTGCTGCTCCACCGCCGATTCGCCGGCGCCGAAGGCGTTGATCTTTCGTTGCACCAAGACGCCGCCGCTCAGTCCGAGGGCAGCTAACCGGGGCAAAACCTGATTTTGATACATCGTGAACATTTCCGACGGCACGCCGGGCATGGCGGCGATGTGGGAGTTGCCCAACTTCATCCAAATTCCAGGAGCGGTGCCGCGCTCGTTCAGGAGCGGTTCGGCCCCGGCCGGGAAGAGGGCCTGGACTCGGTTCCGCTCCGGCATGACGCGATTGCGGCGGCGAAACATCTCTTCGATCCGCTCATAGGACGGCTGATGAAACACCAGATCGACACCCGCCGCGCACGCAAGGCTTCGCGCGTCAAATCGTCCTGGGTCGGCCCCAAGCCGCCTGTAATCAGGACAAGAGCCGCACGACCCGATGCGATCTGAAAGGCTTCGACGTTGATTGCCAAATCGTCGGCAACCGTTGTATGCCAGCCCACGGCGATGCCTTCCTCTGCCAAACGACGGCTAAGCCATTGGCTGTTCGTGTCGAGATTTTGACCGCTGGTGAGCTCACTGCCGATGGAGATGATTTCGCTCTTCATGGTTCTCATTCCTGACGCCGAATCAAGGGACCGTAACGATTTTACGGATTCTTTCACGATGCCTTATTCTCACAATTTTTCTTCCGCTGAATTGACTCGACACTACTGGCGAAGTAGTATCGTCTAAACGCCGCATTCGCGCGCGTGGCGAATGTCCGCGTAGTCCTATTCCGTTCTCATCTCTCCCGGGAGGATTTTATGTCAAGAGTTCAGCGTTTGCGCATCGAAAGGCGGGGCTTTACCCTGATCGAGCTGCTGGTCGTCATCGCCATCATTGCGGTGCTCATTGGTCTGTTGCTGCCGGCCATTCAGAAGGTCCGCGAGTCGGCGTCCCAGTCGCAATGCTCCAACAACATGAAACAACTTGGCATTGCCATGCAGTCGTTTCACGATGTCAACCAGTCGTTTCCCTACGAAGATACGGGCACCTCGCCGAGCATCTTCGTAGCGATCCTGCCCTATATTGAAGGCGGAAACATCTATAACCAAATGGTCGCCGCCAATGGAACCGTCAACACCGCGTTAGCCGCACCAGTTAAGACTTACCTGTGCCCGACGCGCCGCACGACCTTGGCAGGCGCCAAAACTGACTACTGCGGTGCCTTCAACGGCGGTGTTTCCGAGTATCCCATCACGAGCATCAATGGCTCGTACGGCGCCGATCGCACCATTCTCAACTCGCGTAACACGAATTTGAGCACCGTCACCAATAACGCCGGCACGTCCCAAACGCTTCTCCTGGTGCATAAGCTCATGGCTCCGTCGCACTATTACGGCGGCAGCAGCCAAGATCCGGGCTATGCCATTACTCTTTCACTTTATGTGACCGGCGGCGGCTTCGACCACATGCGTTGGAGCGACGGCTATGCTGGCGGAGCGAATGCTCAGAAGGGCTATTTCCCCGATAACGAGGGCGTCGACGAGAACCACATGGGTGGGCCTCATACGTCCGGTACCCCAACGCTTTGGGCCGATGGTTCCGTTCGCCAATACCCATTCCTTTACACGACTTCCAACACAGCCTTCAGCGACTGCGCCACATTGCAGTACTTCTGGTCTTTCACGCGTCCGAACACCGGGGCCGTCCTAACCGCACCATGAGTCATGTGTCTGACTCGAATTCCACTTAATTTGAGTCGTGGCCGGGGTCGGTACTCCGACCCCGGTCCTCTGAAGCCGCTAGAGCCAAACCGGGGTTGAAGTATCGACCCCGGCCATGGCTGGCAACTTGTGCATTAATGACGTCATTTCTCCCACCCAAACAGCTTCTTGAGAAATTCGAGTTCGCTCTTGGCCAGCTTCCGCCGTTCCTCAATGTCTTTGGTCTCGTATTCCCCATGAACGACGATCGTGCCGTTGAACTTACTTTCCTTTAGCCCCGCCGCGACGTCCTGCCAACGCACGATCCCTTCCCCCGCCGGCGCGACGCGGAAGCTCCAATCGGTCTTCTTCTTCTCCCACACGATATCTTTGATCGCCAGGAGAGAAAGCCACGGCCTTACCATCGCAAGCTCAAGCCGAATCGGTCCGCCTCCGATCGCGGTATGGCCGGTATCGACGAAGGCTCCAACATAGTGTGGATCGCAGTCCTGCAATAAAAGCCGGAGGGCCGCGCCGTTCGAGCCAAGGTTGTTGCCGGAATGGGTGTGATAGCACGCCTTTACCTTGGTCTTCTCAGCAAGCTTGGCGAAGCCGGCCAGCACCGCTCGGGCGTCTTTCAACTGCTCGTCGAATCCGCGGTTGTTTAGATATGGAATATAGCCGATCTTAATTGACGAAATTCCGAGCGCGCCGCATGTCTCGAAGACCGATTGTGTCGCGTTCAAGTCCGCTCGCGGCGGACTGGTCGGCATCGTAACCAGGGCAATCGTCAGACCGGCGTCGTGAAACTGTTTCGCCGCTTCCGGCAGCTTGACCGCGACGTTGTCAGGCGTGACCTGATACCCGGGGCGCACGGCTAGATCAAATCCATCAAGCCCCGCCTCCTTGCAGAACGCGATGAGGCCCTTGATGTCCAACTCTTTCAGAGACTTCGTGAAATAGGCATATTTCATAGTATGTCTCCAAAAAACCTCGCCCTACGGAAGTCCCGTCCACTTACGAACGACCCATTCCCCTGTCAACAACGAAACGACAACGAGCAATATCGGCCACCACTCCCACAACCGTTGTTCGTGCCGATCGACCGTCGTCGCCGTACGCTGCTTCAGAACATCGACCACCTCGTTGACAGTCTCAGGCGCGAACACGCGGCCATCGCTTGCGGCGGCCAGGTCTTGCAGCAGCGACCAGCGCGTTTCGAGGTCGATCATCTCCCGGCTTTCGGGTGGCAGCACCGTAAACATCGGTCGCTGTGGTTTTTCCGCTCCCTCGGGCAGACCGGCTCCCGGCAGCTTGTCCGCCAGATCGGGTATGACCAGTTCGATGGCATACTTTCCCGGTGGAAGATTTGTAAGCGATCCCTCCAAGAGACGAGGCTGACCGGGCCGAGCGTTCAACTCGACCAAAGACACGGCCTCTTCTTTGTCCCCCTCCACTTTGAGAAGCCGTGCGCCCGCCGGTAGATTTGGCTTCAAGGCGCCCGCTTCCTCGGCAACGCGCACCATAACCTGAGCCGGCTCGTCGGACCGGAAGAGCGGCTGCGGTGTGCCATAACGCACGAACTCGTTGCCCGCTACCAATGGCTTGTCAGACGCGGCCCAGCGAATTGTTTGGCCCCAGAAACTATGATGATATTCATCGCCTTTTTTGAAGCGCCACCGCCAGGTGCTGTCGATGCCCAAATAAAGGACACGCCCAAAGCCATAGTTCTGTCGAACAAACAGGCCGCGCTGTTTTTGTTTCTCGGCGGTGGGAGCCGCTCCATCGGCGGGGTCGGCAACATAAGCCAGCGTGACCGCGCCCGGTTTGGCCCTGCCAATGACTCCCCAATAGTGCTTTTGCAACCCGGCCCAGCGCTTCTTGCTCTCTGTCGGATCGGTAGCCAATTCGAGGAATTTCGTCTCCTCTCCTTGGGTCGTCATCGAGATCGAAAACCCGGCTGGTATGGAGACGCTCTGCGGCGCCTCGATCGGCATTAGTTTCCATAGGGGGTCGGTTTCGCCCCCAGGCAAAGTCTCCGGATACGACAACGGCATACCCCGCTTGCCAGCCTGGATCACAAGGGTTCCGCCACGCTCAGCGACGTATTTCTCCAGGCGCAGCCGATCGGATAGCGGTAGATGCTCAGCGACGACGTCGCTCAGTATGATGCAATCAAAAGGCGACAAGGTGTCTGTACCTTCAGGCAACTGTTGCGGCGGGCTACCGCGTTCCTCCAGTTGTGCCTGAGTCAGAGTCGTATCCAAGCGCGGCTGCTCAAAGACCACCGACTCCAGACGCATCGAGCGGTCGCGTTTCAAAGCCGTCGATAGGTAGTGATATTCGTACCCAGCTTCGTCGTCGATCAGCAGCACACGAGCCTTGTCATCCGCGACGTTGATGGCGGTGCTTCCTTTCGCTTGATCGAGGCGCGTCGTGCTATCGGGCGGCAGCGGCTTGACAGGCTTGATGAGGACGGATATGGGTTGGGTCCCAACGTTTCCCATGCGCACGGCGAATGTTTCCTTGTAGTCTCGATCGGTCCCATCATGTTTGATGACGCGCTGGTCCAGGGGCGGCTTATCCTTGGCATCGCCTCCATCGCGGATCTCGATGACAAACTGTTGCCGAGGCAGGCCGGTAATTTTGAAGCGGACGTCGACCGAGGCGTCGGCATCCTTGAAGACCGTCGCCGGTCCCTTGACGCTGGTGACCGCCACAGCGGCCGGCGGTCGCCGTGAACCGATAGCGACCGGAAAGATAGGCAGCCCGCGCTCTCCCAGTTGCCGCGCGACTGTCGCTGGGGAATCTCCATGATTATGTTGGCCATCCGTGAACACGACGACGCCAAGGATCGGACCCTTGCCTGGGCCTGATTTCTCTAATGCTTTCACGAGCGGAACACTCAGATCGGTGAATAGCGAACTATCGCGCTGAGGTTTGCCTTCTTTGGCAACCTCAAACATTGTGCCCACCTGATCCAGGGGCACATCCCAGCCCTCGCGATCGAAGCCCAAGAGTTCGAGATCATGCCGGGCCGATAGTTGCGCGAGCAGGCCCATGCCGCCCTCTTCCAACAGACGGCGGATCGTGGCCGAGCGCGTCCACTTATCCACTTCCGACAGGATTTTTGTCTGCGCCTGGCGTCGTTCATTCGTCAAAGTACGACGTCGCGTCGCGTCGGTTATCGCCTCGTCGTCGCCGATCCAGCGCGGCTCGCGCTGGTTGTCGTGATCCTCGGCCCAAGATTCAAGCAAGGTGTCCGACAGGCCATCGCCGAGTTTCAACGCGCGCGCAGGCGCAGCTTTTCCGCAACGGGCCGCTGTGGATCGGTAATCTCCATACTGTCGGAACGATCGATCGCGATCAGCACCCGGCCACGAAGCTCCCGCGCCGGCGAATAAGCACATACAGGTTGGAGACATACAAGAAAGAGCATCAACACGAGTACAGTGACACGCAGCGCGAGCAGCCCCGCCGCCGTTCGCGGCGTGACGAGCTTCATCTCATAGCGATAGAGCCAGAGGACCAGAAACAGGGGTACGAGACACAGCGCTGAGATCAACACCCACTGCGTCGAAGGTGAAAGCCAGCCGAACTGCGGCACCAGGAGGATGCTCGTGTCGCGGAAAGGTAGAGTAACGGTGAACATAAGGCACTCAATTCGAACAGCCTATCGATTCTTAACCATCCGCCTGAACTTTTTTGCGAGCATTACACTTGCTCAGATTCACTCCGGTCGCTTACGCTCCCGGCTCTTGAAAACATTGGATGTTATCGATTCTTAACCATCCGCCGCGTCATCCAGACCTCGCCGCAAAGCAGCAAGATCATCCCGATCATGAACCACCACCAAATCTCCATGCGCACGATCGACGTCTGCATCGTCATCATCTTCTTGGCGTCGTTTCCGTATTGGACGTCTATCAAGGCCGCGACGCGCTCGCGCTCCGCGGCGGAACAAGGGGCGAGGTTAGACTCCTGATCGTCCGGTTGGACGACATAAAAGATCGTCTTCCCCTCCGGAATGCTCAGCCGATAAACGCCAGGCTCACGTGTCTTCTCGTAGAGCAGCATCATCCCGCGTGGCTGGGGCGAAAATTGCGCGGGATAGGTCGTGGCCGGATCGCCGGGGGCAGGAACCAACGGCCGCTTGTCGCCGAAAGGCGGTTGTAGGGAAAATCCCGTCGTCGATACGCCAGGCTCCATGCGATAGCGCAACGGTTGACCGGGCGCGAGGTTGAACTCCGAGGACCGCGCCCGGGCCAGGTAATAGACCAGCTCATGAGCCAAGGGGACGAACGATTGCAAGTCTGTTAGGTTGGTGTTCCACGACGCATCGAGCGGCACCGTCGATTGAATCACGCGCCCGGCTCGGTAGGGCTTTTCAATGAGCCAAAGGTGTTCCTTGTCGCCTTTCACAAACGATGCAATGCCACGAGCCGCCGATTGCCGTGACGGTGTCGCCACCTGCCACCAGCGCGGGAAGCGAGCATCGGCCAAGTCTGCCTCAGTGCGGGCCGCCCCCGGTTTTGGTAACACCAATGCGAGCGCGGGATGATCCGACGATCCCGGCTGCGGCGCGACGTTGAGATCCGATTCATCGCCTGTCGGCGTCTGAAGCAGCGTCGGCAGCCAACCTTTCCCTTCACGATAGAGATCGCGATTGTAGGCCTCGGCATTGGCCCGCTCACCGGTGGTCACAAGCACGCCGCCGCCTTCGGCCAGGAATTTATCGATCGCTTCGTTTTGCTCGGCGCTTAGCTCGGCAACGTCGCATAGAATCAGCACGCGCGGCTTGTCCGCCGTCTTGTCGGCCGCTTCGTTGTTCCCTTCGCCGCCCAGCCCGAGGAGCTTGCGTTCGGTAAATTCGCGCAAGGAAATAACGGTCGAATTGATGGCAGACACCACCCCCGCCGTCTTCGGCGACAGGGCAAGCCGCAGGAAATGGCTTCGCCCTTTTCCCGAGTTCGCCTCCAGGTCGCCATCGACGATTAGCACCGAGAGACTGTCGAGAACCTCAATGGCGAAATCGCGCTGATTGTCTCCAGAGACTCGATCACGAACCACATATCCCGCCGGCCGTTTTTCCGGGGGCGGATCGGCCTCCAGGGTTACATGAACCAAATGCGAGCCGCGCTTGCCAAATGCCTGTTTGAACTCAAAGGGCAGCCGTAGCCGGCCTTTGTCGAGCTTGGCCTGTTGCGGCGGCTTGAGATCGATCGGCTTATCGTCGTCCACCTGGAGCGTCAGCCGGTAGGGCGGGCGATACTCCTCCTTCTGCCCGCGCAGCTCGAGCGTGCCTTTGAAACGGACCTCGCGTCCCACGGGGACGACAGGCCGATTGACTTCGAGCGGCCCGAGCGACCAGTTCGGCGGCTCCTCGTTAGCGCCGCGGTCGGGATCAACATTGACGTAATAGAGCGGCGGCCGCGCCGCACCCTTCTTGACACCCAGTTTGGCGCTCAAGAGCGTCCAGTGTTCCAGCGCCTCGCGGTGCGCCCAGCCATAGCGCTGGCCATCGCCGATCAGGATAATCGCGGCTTCCGTCGATTTGTTCGCTTCCAGAATCGCACCCGCTCGCTCAACCGCCGCCGGCCAATCGACACCACCAGTCGGCGGCGGTAACTTCTTGATCGCATCCCGGATCTGATCGAGATCGCGGCTCGGCTCGGCCTGCAATTCAATAAGCTGTTGCCCCGCGAGCAACAGCGACACGCGATCGCCGGGAATGAGATCTCCCAGAAGTTCAAGGGCCCATTTCTTGGCGAGGTCCTGCAAACTTTCGCCGCCATCGATCGGGCGATAACTCATACTGGCTGAGCCATCGAGAACCAGGACGAAATCATAATTCGCGCGCGACCGAGTCGTCGTCAGGCCGGCGGTGGCATTGCCCGTCCAGCCACGCCAGAAGCTCAGAAACGATTCGGTCAGTGAGGGAGCGGCAAGGCCAAGGACGAGCACGGCAAGGATACCCATGCGAACCAACATCAGGAGGAGTTCTTCGATGAAAATCTTACGGCGTGTCGTCTCGCTGATTTTCAGAAACTGCATCGCGCCCCAGTCGACCATTTCATAATGGCGACGGTTTAGCAGGTGAATGATCACAGGGATCCCCACAGCGAATAAGCCGAACAGCATCGCCGCGATGCCGAAATTCATGATGCCCTCTCAACGTGGCCAAGAACCGAGCCTGAAGCGTGAGCGAAGAGCCAATATGGTAGACGCGGCATCTTGCCGCGTTGCTGGACCGTGGCCGGGGTCGGTACTCCGATCCCGGTTCTTTGGAGCCGATCGGACTGCACCGGGGTCGGAGTACCGACCCCGGCCACAGCTCCTAACACTTATGGGTTTCCCTCTCCCCTTATGGGGCGCGAGGCCTTCTTAGCTTACCTATGTTGCACGCGGAACATTCCGAGCCAGGCGTCACGACAGACCGTCGCGCCAAAAAAGCGCTACCCGTTGGCGCGACGGTCTGCGCTCACAACCTCTTGATTACATTAGGGTTGCAGCGCGCCCGAGGGCGTCGCGCCAAAAAACCGCATGGGTACCCCCCTTGGCACAGCCCCCCATTTCGTTTCCTTGCCGACGAAATCAGCGCCGTCTCTGCCGCCGCGTCAGATACAACCCAAGCGCCCGATCGACCGGTTCATCGGTGCGCAACAAATGATAATCAACCAGCGCCCTACCGGCTGCGTCGCGCAGTTCTTGGCAAAAGTTATCAAAGTTCTTGCGATACTCCTTGCGCAGCGCCTGCGGATCGACCAGCACGCGATTGCCCGCCAGTTCCAAATTGCGGAACTGCGTCCATTTCTTGAATGGAAACTCAATTTCCTCAGGCGCGACGATATGAAATAACAAGACCTCATGCCGTCGATATTGGAAATGCCTCATGGCCCGCACGAGCGGGGCCAGCTCCTCGAAGCAATCGGACAGAATGACGACGAGGCAGCGCCGGCTAAATTGGTCGGCGAGATGGTCCCAGAGCGGTGCCATGCCGGTTTCGCCGCCCGGTTCGGTCTGTTCGAGAGCCCGCAATACATGGAGAAGATGCTTGGACGTCGCCTTGGGCGGAATGATCTTGCGGATCTTCGAGTCATGAATCGCCAGGCCGACGGCGTCGCGCTGGTGCAGCATCAAGTAGGCCAAGGACGCGGCCAGATACCGTGCATACTCAAACTTGCTGGCGTTTTTGCCTTTGTAGGCCATGCTGCCGCTGGCATCGACGAGGAGATGAGCGCGGAGGTTGGTTTCTTCTTCGTATTCCTTGATGTAATAACGATCGGTTTTGCCAAACGCCCGCCAATCGATATGGCGAATCTCATCGCCGGGATAATACTGCCGATGCTCCGCGAATTCGACACTGAAACCCTTGAAAGGGCTCTTGTGTACGCCCGTCAAAAAGCCCTCGACGAGATTCCGGGCGATGAGAGCGAGCCGGCCGTACTTGGCGAGCGAGGCCGGATCGAAGCGGATGGTCTGTTCGGAAGGCATTGCGAGGACTCAAGTGAGAATAGAGATCGCCTATGGCGTTCAAGCGATCATGCCCGTTGCACCTTCGCGGCCGCGGTTTCTTGCGGTAAGGGAATCGCCTTCAACAGTCGTTGGATAATGTCATCCGTCGTGACGCCCTCGGCATCGGCGTTGAACGTGGTGACAATGCGGTGTCGCATCACCGGCGGAGCGACGGCCCGGATGTCTTCCGTGGTGACGTGAAGTCGGCCATGAAGGATCGCCCGCGCCTTGCCGCCCAAAATGAGATACTGACACGCTCGCGGCCCCGCGCCATAGTCGACCATCTCGGTGATGAACTTGGGAGCACCCTTCTCGCGCGGCCTGGTCGAACGCACGAGATCGGCGACATACTCGAAAATGTGATCGGCGACGACCACCTGACGGACGATCTCCTGCAGCTTCAGAATCTGGGCCCCATCGAGAAACGGCTTCAATTCAGGTTTGTGGCTGCTGGTGGTTCGCTTCATGATTTCCATTTCCTCTTCGCGCGTCGGATAGCCGACCTCGACGCGGAACATGAAACGATCCAGCTGAGCCTCCGGCAGGGGGTAAGTCCCTTCCTGCTCGATCGGGTTCTGCGTCGCCAGGACAAAGAACGGTTCCGGCAAGTGGTATGTCTGATTGCCCGCCGTGACGTGATGCTCCTGCATCGCTTCCAAAAGGGCGGCCTGGGTTTTGGGCGGTGTGCGATTGATTTCGTCCGCCAAGATCATGTTGGCGAAGAGCGGCCCTTTGAGGAAGATAAATTTGCGCCGACCCGTTTCGGGATCGTCCTGCAAAATATCGGTCCCCGTAATGTCCGCCGGCATCAAGTCAGGCGTGAATTGCACCCGTTTGAAGGATAGGTGAAGAATCCGCGAGACGGTGCTGACGAGCAACGTCTTCGCCAATCCCGGCACGCCACGCAACAAGCAATGGCCGCGGCTGAACATCGCCATGAGCAATTGCTCGACCACTTCGCTTTGTCCGACGATCACCTTGCCGATCTGCTCACGCATCTCGCGGTAAGCGGCGGCCAAGTCTTTGACGAGTTGCAATTCGGAAGGGGTCGCGTTGTCGGCAGGTTCCATGACGAAGTTGCTCGGAGTGCTGTTGGATGAGCCGGGGAGGGCAGGAACATCCATTCTAACCGGCTTACGACGCCATGCAACGAGGAAGTTCGAGGAATTGGCAAGGAAGCGATGGGTTGATTATTGTTGACGGCCTATTGGCGAGCGGTAATATCGAGAAAGATGATAGGCTCGATTGCTCGACGCAAGTGTTCGAGATCATTGATGAGCGACGACATACTAAACTTCAAACGACACCGTAAGCATCTGGAAGAGAACGCAAGCCTGGCGCGGTGTGCCCGGTGCGGCAAATCGATCGTGGCGACATCGACGCGCTGCCCGGAGTGCGGCGTGCATTTCCAGGGCGAAGCCCAGGACTATCTTCATCCAATTGAGCAACCCGCAGGCAGTCGAATCGGTTGGGGGTGGGTGGTTATCGTGGTGTTGCTTGTGGCGTTGCTCATTAGCGCGATGAGCATCAGGTAGCTTAGCCGAATCAGTGAGGTTTTCTCACGGTAGCGGCTACCTTAAGAAAGAAGAGGCAATCGATGCATGCACTTCAGGGCACCATCAAGAATGGTCAGATTGTACTCGATGCCCCTGCTGATCTACCGGAAGGATCACGGGTCGAGGTTCTCCCCGTGACCGTGGCCGAGCCTACTATAGGCATGCGCGAGGAAGATTGGCCGACAACGCCAGAAGGCATCACCGCTTTGTTGGAAAGAATGGATCAGGTAGAGGCCGGATGGTTGGCACCGGAAGATGACGCCGCGTGGCGGGGACGTTACATGCGCAGAAGGAGGTCGAGAAGGCACGCTTCGCTGAAAACGCTGATTTGCTGCGGGAGATGTGGGAATGACTCGTTTCCTGCTCGATACCGGCTGTGCTGGAGATTACATCAACCTGCGGCGCAAGGTCTATGAGAAGGCGCGGGCAGAAGTCGCCCGCGGTCACCGGATCGGGATTGGTCTTCCAGTTCTGGCCGAGCTTTGGTTTGGGGTCGAGTATAGCAGAAGTCGAGATCGGAATGCCGAGCAGCTGCGGCGAGCACTTCCCGGCCTTGTCGTCTGGCCGCTCACTGAAAAGGCGACCGAGATATATGGGCAGGTCGCCGCGGAATTGCGACGCACGGGTTGATCCATCGGAAAGATCGCTATGCTCATTGCCGCCATCGCTCTCAGTCTCGGATCGACGACCGTCATCAGCGCAGACCGCGACCTCTCAATTGTGCCGGGCCTGACTGTCGAAAACTGGTCAGAGACGTGATACGAAACAGGGTGATTAAGATTAATGGGCTAACCTTAATCGTCCTAGCGTTCACTTGACGGCTCGCGGCTAAATGGCCGATTCCGCAGTGCGCATAAAAAAACCCTGTCGTCTCTTGCGAGACGACAGGGTCTATCAATGAACAATCAGGAAAGACCGAGCCGCGCGAGAGTGTGTTGCATGATTGGTGTGGGTGCTCCTCGTGAAAGGGCACCACGAATCATCCTTAGAAAGGAGGTGATCCAACCGCAGGTTCCCCTACGGTTACCTTGTTACGACTTAGTCCCAATCAGAGAGTCCGGCGTCGGCGCCAACTTGGTGTGGCGACTTCGGCCGTCCCCCCTTTCGTGGCTTGACGGGCGGTGTGTACAAGGCTCAGGAACACATTCACCGCGGTGTTGCTGACCCGCGATTACTAGCGATTCCAACTTCATGAAGGCGAGTTGCAGCCTTCAATCTGAACTGGGGTGTGCTTTTTGGGATTGGCTCCTGCTCACGCATTTGCTTCCCTTTGTTCACACCATTGTAGCACGTGTGCAGCCCCAGGCGTAAAGGCCATGAGGACTTGACGTCATCCCCACCTTCCTCCGGTTTAACACCGGCAGTCTCTCCAGAGTCCCCGACTTTACTCGCTGGCAACTGGAGACAAGGGTTTCGCTCGTTATGGGACTTAACCCGACATCTCACGACACGAGCTGACGACAGCCATGCAGCACCTGTAGTAGGTTCCGGATTGGATACCGTTCGCGTAACGTTTCCGCACGCTACTTCCCACCTCTTTCGAACATGTCAAGCCTGGGATAAGGTTCTTCGCGTAGCCTCGAATTAAGCCACATGCTCCACCGCTTGTGTGAGCCCCCGTCAATTCCTTTGAGTTTCAGCCTTGCGACCATACTCCCCAGGCGGGGTACTTAAAACTTTTGCTTCGACTGTAAACCCATGCAAGTCTACAATCTAGTACCCATCGTTTAGGGCTAGGACTACCGGGGTATCTAATCCCGTTTGCTCCCCTAGCTTTCGCGCCTCAGCGTCAGAAAAGGTCCAGCACGTCGCTTTCGCCACCGGCGTTCCTTCCGATATCTACGCATTTCACCGCTCCACCGGAAGTTCCACATGCCCCTACCTCCCTCAAGACCCCCAGTATCCACGGCACTTCTCCAGTTAAGCTGGAGGCTTTCACCACAGACTTGGAGACCCGCCTACGCGCCCTTTAAGCCCAGTGATTCCGAACAACGTTCGCACGGTTCGTCTTACCGCGGCTGCTGGCACGAACTTAGCCCGTGCTTCCTCCAGGGATTGATCAACCTTGCGGCTTTCTCCCCCTCGACAGTGCTTTACAACCCGAAGGCCTTCATCGCACACGCGGCGTCGCTCGGTCAGGCTTGCGCCCATTGCCGAAGATCCTCGACTGCAGCCTCCCGTAGGAGTCTGGCCAGTGTCTCAGTGCCAGTGGCGCGGGTCGTGCTCTCACACCCGCTAAGCATCTTGGCCTTGGTGAGCCGTTACCTCACCAACAAGCTAATACTACGTGGGCCCCTCTCAGGGCGAAATTCATTTGGTAATCGATCCATGCGAACCAATTACATCGCCAGGTATTACCCTTCCGTTAGGAAGGCTATCCCCGTCCCCAAGGTAGGTTACCCACGCTTTACTGCCCCTTTCGCCACTTCCCCCTCGGAGCAAGCCCCAAGGGATTCGTTCGACTTGCATGCCTAATCCACGCCGCCAACGTTCGTTCTGAGCCAGGATCAAACCCTTCAAAAGCTATTCTAATTGGCGTCCGAAAACGCCTTTCATTCAAGCTCGCGGCTTCCATCAGTACATCAATGGGCACAAGGCCCATTGCTGGCGTAGCTGACAGCTCACCGCTCAATAAGAGTCTGAGGTCGCCTAATTCAAGACATGACTCAAAAGACTTACTCTTCGACGACTACCCACAAAAGTAGCCGCCGATCGCAAGAAATGTGTCACGCCATAAATCAGGCGTCACACACCCTCGCTTACTCGGCTCGGTCTTCCCCAATTGTCAAAGAACAAAAAGCAAAATGATGTGATGCCGTTGCCGGCCACATCATCTTTCGGCTGCGATTCACTCAGAGAGTGAGAGTCGCTTCCGATGGATGAAGTATAGGGGTAGGAAGAAGGGGCTGTCAACGTCGATTTCAAGAAAAAAGGGAAAAGGGAGCCGCAAGGCCGGAGAGAGGCCCTTTTTTTGGTCGAGAGTTCGACCGGAATTCGTTCGGCAGGCTGGCATTAACCCAGGCGCCTGCCTAGAACATCAAAGATTATCAGCTAGTCTGACTGCCGGGTCAAGCAGAATACGCCTCTTGACCGCGCAAGTCAGCTGCTCGACCCGGGCGCCTTTGTGGGTATTGGCGACTATTCTCATGGCAACACCACGTGTCTTAATCCTCCGGGCGCCGGGCGCCAACTGCGATGGCGAAACGCAATTCGCCTTCGAGAAGGCCGGAGCCAATGCCGATCGCGTTCATATCAATCGGCTGCGCGAACATCCCGACTCGCTGCGACACTATCAGATCCTGGTTATTCCCGGCGGTTTCACCTACGGCGACGACGTCGCGGCGGGCAAGATCCTCGCCAATCAACTCGCTCATTTCCTCGGCGATGAACTACGCAGATTTCGTGACGCCGAAAAATTGATATTAGGCATCTGCAATGGCTTTCAAGCGATCCTCAAAGCTGGCCTGCTGATGCTGCCCGACGAAGATGGCCCCCTGGCAACGCTGGCTCACAACTCTCACGGCAAGTTCGAAGATCGCTGGATTCACCTGGCCGCCACGGCGAACTCCTGCCCCTTTTTGACAGGCATCGACCGACTCCATCTGCCGGTGGCTCACGGCGAAGGCCGCTTTCTCACGCGCGAAAAATGGATCTTGAAGGGGTTGATCGAGACCAAACAAGTCGTCTTGCGCTATGTTGATGCCGACGGCAAACCGGGAGCGTTTCCCGTCAACCCAAACGGCTCTCAAGGAGACGTTGCCGGCCTATGCGATCCGACCGGTCGCGTGTTGGGACTGATGCCTCATCCCGAACGCCACATTTTAGGCACGCAGCATCCACAGTGGACGCGACATGGAATCAAGGACGAAGGCGACGGCCTAGCCCTGTTTCGGAACGCGGTGCGGTTTTTTGTCTGATTGGTTTGGTGAATAACTCATCGCCCCCGGGCGCGCCGAGGGCAATGGTCGACAGGCTTGCAATCAGATGGCCTATTTTCCTCGCGCCGGCACCATACCGTCGATCAACTTGCTAAGCTCGTTTTTCGCGGCAGAATGAAACTGCACTCGGTCACCTTTCACTTTGAAGGTCATATTTGTCAATAAATCCAGCATTTCCTTCTCGCCGGAGATGAGGTGTTTTCGCGTGGCGGTGCCCCGCTTGACATTCTGGTATTCGGCCCGCGCCTCGTCCAAACGTTTTTCGCACTCTTTCGCAAATTTCGACGCGGCGTCCGTCGCCTTCATCTGGGCGACGGCTTGGATCTCGATCTCCTTGCCTACAGCGATGCCCTGAGCGAACCATTGAAAGTCTTCAATGGATGGGAAATCGTCGTCTTCCGTTTTTACGGTCCGCTTGGCGTTCTCTTTCGTCCAGGCACTCGTGTGATTGTCCATTATTACAGCCAACGCGCCTCGCTCCATTCGCTTCCAATCGGCCGCCCAAGGCGCGGTGGCAAGGCGATCGACGGGCTTGGTGTCAATGAATTTCTTGACGTTGGCTTCCGACTCGAAGACGATCGTTCGATCATCGGGTATGTAACAGCAATGGCCTGGGCCCATCATCCCGGCCATGAACGATGCGGGCAGCTCGTAATACGACTTATTCTTATATTTCGTCTCGGTCAGCGTGGGAGCATACAGTTTTATGGCCTTGTGCCAGTCGAACGGCTTTACCGTTCGCAACATGCTCAGCGACATCATGAGCGAGCTTTGATTCTCCTTTCGAGTGGGATCGGTCTTGCAGACGAGCGTGCCGACCACCTGCTCGAATTGCTCGAAAGGAGGCAGCCCCTTTTCCGGGAGGCCGAGCCCCTTGAAACCCATGGCGAAATGGTCATTGAACTTCTCCGCCGTCGCCTTCATCTCGGGCTGGGCGAGAACTTCGGGTCGGACAGCGTAGACGCCCATCACGTCATCTGGGAGATAGGAGAGGTCGAATGGCGCCAACTCCTTGGACGAGCCGGGTTCACTCAATGGGACGCTGTAGCGACTTTCGGTCTTCTGTGCGGGGCTGCGCAGCGCCGACAGGCCGAAAGAGGCCGCGATCAGCACGGCGACGGGCACGAGACGCGCCCAACGCGACAGTGGACGAGCGCCTTCCTTGGCACGCAACATGGCAATTCTCCTTAACAGGGTTCCGGGAGTAGAGAAAAACGAACTGGCCGGCCAACTGGGTAGCTGACCATCCTGACGCAACGCGAGACCAGCGAGGGCGAGCAGATAGGGAGCGCGACCGCCAGCAAGGCGGGCGGCCAATTCGTCGGCAGCCAACTCTTGTTGAAGCCGCAGCCGACTGGCCAACCAGCGGATCAGCGGATGATAGAAATGCAAAGCCACGCTCAGACAGGCGAGCAGGCCAGTCAGATAATCATGGCGGCGGATATGAGCCAACTCATGGGCCAACACGGCCCGACGCTCCAGGTCGGTCCAGTCACGCCAGTCGGTTGGCAACAAGATGACCGGGTGAAACCAACCAATTGTTGCCGGAGTGGCGAGGTCGGCGCATTTGCGCAGCGAAATGACACCGCCGCCGCCGATCTCCGCTTGGATCGCTTCTACCAATAGATGCAATTGCGGATCGCTAATAGGGCGGCTGCGGCAGCGATAGCGTCGTAGCGACCAGAGACCGAACACGAGGCGAATCAAACCGAAGCCGGCGCCGGCTAAAAAGACAGCCGCCAGGATACCGGGCCAAGCAATGGCCGAACCTGTCGCTTGAGGCGCGGCCGACCTGGCTCCAAAGGCTAAGCCACGGAACCACGACGCGGATAACGGCAGTCCTAAGGCTCTTTGAGTCTCCGGCGGCTCCTCGGCGGCCGCAATGTTCGGAGTAGCAGCAGCCTCGTTTACTACCAGTTCCTGAGGCCTCACGGAGGCTGTATGCCACGTCCACCACTCCGGCAGCGGACAAAACGCCAGAACCGTCAACACGCAACTCGCCGCGAGACAGGCCGTCGCCACGGTAGCGCCGAGACCCGGGCCACGCCGCGCGACCGCTGCATAAAGCGCCATCGCCGCCAGCGTGAGGATGGTGACCTGGAAAGTAGCGCCGAGCAGAATCCATCCAAGATCGTTCATCGCTCGCCCTCCTTGAGAATATCTTCGAGTACCGCGCGTTCTTCGGGCGATAGCTTGCGTTGCTCCATGAGCCGCACCAGCAGGTGCTCGCGCGATCCTTGAAAGACGCGGTCCAGCACGTCGCCGAGCAGGCGACCGGAGACTTCTTCATAGGTGCGACATGCGAGATAGCGAAAGGGTCTTTCGTCGTTGCGCTGCTCCAGAAAGCCTTTTTCATGCAGGATGCGCACGAGATTGGCGATGGTGGTGTAAGAAAGGTCGAGACCGGCGAGCGCGAGCCGGTCGCGCACCTCGGCCGCCGTGGCTTCGCCCTGCCTCCAGAAGACGTGCATCACTTCGAGTTCGCGTTCGGTCAAATCCTTGGCCGGCGGTCGGGCCATGCCTGTCCTCCTTGACTTGGGGCGAGGTTTGATTCAGCAAATTTGGTTTACCAAAATCAATGCTTGCGTGTAAAGAGCGAGTTGCTCCGACCTCAGTTGTCTTTTCGTTTCGCGGCATCCCAGATCGGGCCGTAGACCTCTTTGTCGAACGGCGGACAACCAGTGGCGAATTGGCCCAATTCGTTGTGTTTGGAGCGCATTAAAGCGGTGCAATAGCTGAAGGTCCGGCAGATGCGCTTGCGGTCGAGCTTGCCGGTTTCCTGCAATTGTCTGGCGAAATCGGGCATCGTCAATGCGGCTCGGCCGACGCCGACGAAGGTGATACGGCCTGCGTTGATATTCGCTGCTCCCGCGTGGAACATGAACTCCTGCAGATAACTGTAGCCGCTGCCGACGATCGGAAGCGCGGGAAACGCTTGCTGGATTTGCGCTGTGATGTCGAAATGCCGCGCGACGCCGATGAGCGGGTGTTCCGGCGTCTGATAGCCGTCGGGCGGCGGATACTCGAACGGTCGGAGCAAGTGCGGCGAGGCATACGGATTGCCGAGACTAATGTTGATGAGCGGGACGCCAAGCCGTGCCATCTCGCCGATCCAGGCGATTGGTTCGGTCAGGTCTGGTGTGAACGGATCGGACTCGGAAGTTCCCCAGGCTGTTTGGACGGGGGCTTGCCAGGGACTCGGCTCGCCGATTTCTTCGCCGGGCTTCATACGATAAGGAAGACCGTCAAAGGCGTTTATGCGGCTGGCGATCATCAGGCCCGGCACTTCCGAGCGTAGGCGCTCGATGACGGTGCGGGCCAGGCGCGTGCGATTCTGGAGGCTGCCACCGTAGATGCCGGGCCTGGTCTTGGCCGCCAGCAACTCGTTGAGCAGATACCGATGGCATTGCTTGAGATCGATGAACTGAAAGCCGACGCGCCAGGCAATCTTGGCGGCGGCAACATAGTGATCGATGAGCCGAGTCAGGTAATCATCGTCGAGCAGCGGGTAGGTCGCGTCGACCGTACGACCCGTGGTTTTATCGACCACGGTTCGCGGATCGAGACAGCCGTTGTAGCAGACAATGAGAGGCCGCCGATAGCTATACCGACCCGAGTGCGTCAACTGTAGGCCGACGATCAGATCGTCCTCGCGGCCACAGGCTTCGCGGTGCGCTTGCTTGCACTCGCGCAGCATTTTTTCGAGGTCGCCCGCCGTCTGTTCACTGACAAGCAGTTGTCGCGGCGTCGCTCGGGCCTCGTCCAAAACCGCGGCGGCTTCGCCCCAGATGAGCTTGGCGCCCCCAGCACCAAAGCGGCGATACCGGCGAAACGTGAGTTCATCGGGCGTGCCGTCGAGCGTGCCGTCGCAGCCTTCCATCGGCTGGATGCAAAGCGAATTGCCGGCTTTCAGGTTGCCTACCTGTACAGGACGAAACAGAGGGCTCAAGTCGTCTGAAAAGCCGACATTGAGGCCGAGCGCGCCACAGGCGGCTTCGATGTCGGCGACGGAGTGGAACTTGAAGTAATGGGCCATGGCGCACCTTGATTTGGGCGTATTCTATGGAAAGGAGAGTACTTGGAGAGCGATCGTTCCTTTACTGTCTCTTCCCCGGCGCACGGCTCGGATTATACTGGAAATCGCTTTGTCGCTCTCACTCGGAGATTTCCGATGGCTACGACCAAACCCCTTACGGAGCTGCGTCAACTCTATGAAGAGGCGGCCCAGGAATACTTTGATAACCTTCCACCGGAACATTTCATGGAAGCGGTTCCACATAGCAAACAGAAGGAGATTACTCTGGCGAGCCTCGCGCTCGTAACCTTTCGTCGCCCTGACATTCAGGTCTTCAGCGAGCTTTTGGTTCAATATCCTGTAGGCGATCGCGAGTATCCGGGACAGGTCGTGCCGGACAATATGATCGTCATCTATCATGAGCCAATCAAGGCACGTGGCAGTTACGACTACGTGGTCACGCAGCCAGTCGGACCTTATTGCGTTCTCGAATATGTTTCCAAGTCGAATAAACGCAAAGATTACGTCGACAATATGCTGAAATACGAAACCGAATTGAAGGTACCCTATTATTTGCTGTTTGATTCGGACAAACAGGATCTAAGGCTGTATCGGCACAATAAACGGAAATACGTCAAGGTGAGGGCCAACGAATCCGGGCGGTTAGCGATACCAGAATTGGATCTCGAGGCGGCTCTGCTAGAGGAATGGGTGCGGTTTTGGTTTCAGGGCAAACTGTTGCCCTTACCAGCCGATCTGCAACGCGACCTAGATCAGACCCAACACGAGCTTGATGAGACACGAAAGCGGCTTAGCAACGCTAATAAGCAACTCGAGGATTCACGTCGCGTTCAATTGGCGCTGGAACAGGAGCTGGCGCTGCTCAGGGCTCAGCGTACCGAACCGCAGAACCCGAGGGTGGACGATTTGTAATAACAGCGCTCGCCTGGCGGCTCGCGGCCAAACAATTTGAGATTTGGCCGTAGCAATCACACACGCCGTTTGCTCTCGCGCTGCGGTCTGCTACAATCATCGTGTATGGGAGATCCTCTCACAAGCCCTCGGCGCGGAACCTATGGACGATGATGCCACACCGTTCCGTTACGATGTAAGCGTCTATCAGCCGCCTTCGACGTTTTCCCTATCGCGATTGTTGGCGTGGTTTCCGCTGGTTCTCGCCTACGCCATCGCCTGCGGCTTCGTGGCGAACTTCTGCAATTCCCTCTTTGACGAGATTTCTTGGGTCTGGACATTCATGCTGGGTGGTGCCGTCGGCATTTTCTGCAGCATTCCCGGGATTCGCCAGCCGCATTTGCGGCACGCTCGACTGGCGTTTTTGTGTGGCGCGCTCGCTGGCGCACTAGGCTATGTCTCCATGCACTACTTCGCGTATCGAGACGCCGTTCCCCGCATCGCGATGCAGGCCAAATTATGGGCCAATTTTAAGATAGCCAACCTCGCGAAAGGAGCCGGAAAGCCGGCCCCTGGCGTGCCGCCTGTAGAGTTGGCAGAAGAGTATGTGCCCAAATCGCTCATCGCGGCCCTAAAATCCAAGATCGAAGTGAAGTTGAATGCGGGCCAACCACCCCAGGCAGTTCGCCAAGAAGCCTATAACTTCATTGACCAATCGTTAGACAACTTTACCTTGTCCAATTACCTCGAATATCGGGCGACCCGAGGTATTCATCTGGCCGTCATCAACGTTCAAGGCGCTAACGCGGTTACCTACAGCGCCGCGATTTTCTATTGGTCCGTTGAGTTCATACTGGTCGCCTTGATCGGCGGCACGATCTTTTGTGCCCAGTCCCAGTTTCCATGCTGTATCCTTTGCGATTCCTGGCTTGGGTCCGATCGAGCGCTAAATCGTCTGCATCTCAAGCCGGAGCCTGCCAAATTGCTTTTTGAGAATGGCACGCTTATGGACCTGGCGGGAGCGGATGTTGCCTCGCCAAATGGGTCGATCGTCATTAAAGTGAATGTCTGTCCGCAATGTGGCCAATCGGCCCCGATAACGGTTCAAGTGTTCCAGGCTACGGTCGGCCCCAAGAAAGTCGAGATCTTTCAGCCGTTGACGCAGAAGCTGGTTTATCCGGGGTCGGCATACCGGTGCTGGAGGAGATCGCGAAACCGATACCGCCGGAAGAAAAGACGCCGGCGGTTGCCGAGATGGAAGGCGTTTCCCCCAGGGCAATCGCATCTAATCCCCCATAAAAAGGCCAAGAATGGCCTCGCGCGTTTCGTCGTTCCAGCCTGCTTGCAAGCGCTTCTTCTCGATGCCGCCTTTGGTCGATTCGTCCTGCCGCAATAACGAGATGACCCAGCGTCGTAACAACGCCAGGTTCCCTGCCGCATGGCCCGTCCGAGCACGATTGCGATCCTCCGCAAAATACATGTCCAACACCCAATGCAAGCCATTCTCCACTCCCCAATGACTCCGTATCGCTCCCGCCATCTGCTTCGCCTTGGGTTGCAGGCTGCTTATAAAATAACGCACCTCCGACTTCTCCACTCCACCCTCCTGGTAGCTACGCGTGCAACGGGCGATGCTCACCAGATCCCGCCAATCCTCCTGATGACGCAACGTCTTGGGTACCGCCATCGTCTGCGTCCAGCGCGTTTCCAAGCGACCGTGCCCCTTGTCCTGCTCCGTGTGCGTTTGCACCGTTGCCGTGCTACGACCCTCGTCCACGGCGGCAAACGCCTCCACGATGTCCTGCTCCAAATGCTCCTGATTCCCTTTCACCGCCAGCACATAATCGGCTCCCTTTTCTCGTATCTTGCTGGCAATCTCTTTCTGACATCCCATGGCATCCAAAGTCACAATCGCTCCCGTCAATTCCAACACCTCCAACAGTTTAGGAATCGCTGTGATCTCATTGGATTTGTCATCGACCACTTCCTGACCCAAAAGCAATTGGTTCTCCGTGGCCCAGGCGCTAACGACATGAAGCGGATGCTTGCTCTTGGCTCGATCCAACGTCGCACGAGCCGTCTTGCCGTCGATGGCCACCACCTGGCCGGACGTACTCCGTTCGAGGCTGGTCACCCAGCTCAGAAAACACTCGACAAAGGCTTTGCCATCCAGGGCGGCGAACACACGAGCGAAGGTGTCATGCGACGGCACGCGGTCGGGCAGATCCAGGAATTTTTCGAGCCAGACGCGCTTGCTCTTGGCGAACTTTTCCATGGCCACGCAATCGTTGGCGCCGCTGACGACAGCGCACAGGGCGATGAAGAGGATGTCCAGCAGTCGGTGATGCTTGGTACGGTTGATGCGTGGATCCTGCAACTGGGCAAAAGCGGCAAGAAAGGGGGTTGCTTGGGTCTGCGCCATGAGTCTTTTCCTCCGTGAAACGGGTACGTTCCACCAGAATCATTCGCAGTAACCTTGTCCCTGACAACTGAACAGCCAATAATGAACAGGCGTTTAGATGCGATTGCCCTGGCGTTTCCCCCGGAAAGCCGGGGGCTATATAACAGAGGGTAGAAATGGCCGAACTCACGTTTGCCGCGATTGCCAAGATGATCGATCATTCGCTGCTCCAGCAGGTGCTCACGGATAGGGAGCTCGATGAGGGCTGCCGGCTGGCGCTCGAATACAATGTTGCTTCCGTCTGCATCAAGCCGTATGCCGTGCGTCGCGCGGCCGACCTATTGGCGGGGTCGACGGTGAAGGTCGGCACCGTGATCGGCTTCCCGCACGGCGGCCATGTGACTTCGATCAAGGTTGCCGAAGCGAAGCAGGCGATGGCCGATGGCGCGGTCGAATTGGACATGGTCGTCAACATCGGCAAAGTGTTGAGCAAGGATTGGGCCTATGTGACGGCTGATATCAATGCAGTCGTCGATGCCGCTCATGCGGGCGGGGCCATCGTCAAAGTTATTTTCGAGAACTGCTTCCTGACGGATGAGCACAAAGAAAAGCTATGCCAGATCTGTGGCGACGTGCTGCGCCGATTTCGTGAAAACCTCCACAGGCTACGGCGCTACCGGAGCGATCGACGACGATCTACGGCTGATGCGGCGTTGCTCGCCGGCGCATGTTCAGGTCAAAGCGGCTGGCGGCGTGCGCACGTATGATCGCATTCTCGCCGTCCGCGCGATCGGCGTCACCCGCGTCGGCGCCACGGCGACCAAGGCGATCCTCGACGATTGCAAGGTAGCGCTTAAACTCTGACATCAGTGACATTCTTTGAACGTAAGCTTGCGACAAGCGGCCCGTCGGCTCGATGCCAAGGATCGAGCAGCCACCGAGATGGTTGACTGGCGGCCATCAGAACCGCAAGTGCGGCCATCGTCCCGGCTGGATCGATCCGCGGCCTATGGTCGACGGAGCCTTCTAAAACTCATGGGTAAACTTTAGAGCCTATCCGAAGTAGAGTCGAGAAGTGGCGCGGTGGTTTAGGTCGAGTCCAGCGGTATCCGGCCCTTTCGTTGGCCGGTGCCTCAATCTCCCGGCCATGCCCCGTTTCCACTTCCCGCTCGTCGAACCGGACGGGCCCTATTAAGGCATCCGGCTCTCGGACAAGGTAACTCATGCGTTCGCTCACAAGACGCGAGGTCGCGGTCGCCCTGGAAGCCACACTAATCCCAGGTCCTCACGCAGGTAACGATCCGAATAACACTGTCGGGCCGTACCCTGCACGCGGTGCTTCCGACCCAGCCACTGACGGAGCCGTTGACAGGTGTGCGCCATCACCTGCTTCATGGCCGGGGCCGTGTTACCGAGACAAAAATAGTTCGCCCAGCCCACCAGTCGGCTGTTGACGCGAGTTATTAACGCCCGGCAAGACAACCACTGCCACGTTCGGCTGGTCTGATCGCGGATCACCTCACAGATCCCGTGGATCTTCTTGACGGCCGGACGGGGACCGATGTAGCTACGCCCCGTCTTCGGCGACCAGTTCCGACCGAACGTGTAACCCAAAAACGAAAACGTCTCGTCCGGCAAGCGGCAAACCCGGGTCTTCGTCTCGTTCACCGTCAACCGCAGCTTCGACATCATGCGCCGCATCACCGCCTCGGCTTCAAGAGCCGTACCACGGCAGCAGATCACAAAGTCGTCCGCATAATTGACGATACGCGCCTCAAGACGATTGGCATGCCCGTTTGTCTTCCAGCCCAGCACGAAGCGACGCATGTAGAGATTCGCCAGCAGCGGCGAGAGCACGCCCCCTTGCGGGGTGCCGCGACCCTCGTCCTTGTTGCGAGTCGTTCGACGCTTGTCCCCACGATCTCCAAGGTCTTCCACCGGTGCCTCCAACCAGCTTTTGATCAGGGCCAGTAGTAGCCCGTCACTAAGCCGTCGGCTCACCGATGCCATTAACTCGGCGTGGGGATGCTATCGAAGTACCCACTCAAGTCCGCATCGACAATCTCCGTATGCCCGTTGTCTAGCAACAATTGGACCTGCTCGATCGCGTCCAGAGCGCTTCGGCCTTGCCGATAAGCAAATTGTTCCGGCTGCAAGTCCGCCTCGAAGATCGGCTCCAAGACGAGCAACACAGCCATCTGCACGACACGGTCGCGGATCGTTGGAATGCCCAACGGTCGCTGTTTGCCATCCGACTTCGGTATGTACACCCGTCGGACTGCTTGCGGGCGATACGCTTTGTTTCGGAGTTCTTCCGTCAGTTCACCCAGCCAACGGTCCAGCCCGTACTCCTCAATGTCCGTGAACGTCTGGCCATCCACCCCCGCCGCGCCGTCGTTAGCGGCACAGCACAGGTACGCATGGCCCAGCACATCGGCCCGGTACACCTTGTCGTACAACGCATAGAACCGATAGGTGGGTGCTCTCTTCGCTTTGGCATGCAACGTCTCCTGGAGTTTCCGAACCGTATCGGGAGGTGTTAGGCTCATCACCAATCTCCTGGCTCTCTTTCCTTCGGACGCTGTCCTTGAACCAAGGCCCCTTCCCTCCACCGGCGTTACCCGGCTTCAGCGGTACTACGAGCCTCTCCGCCACCCCAAGCGGCCCGGCCTGTCCCTCGCGGGCGTCCGGTTGGCACTGCTGCCACCGCAGGGGGTTTCCCGTGTTGCGTTAACTTTCCTATGCCGACATGCCGTCGCCATTACCCCGGTGGCAACGCGGGTGGGGCTAAAGTCGTTCCCCCTGTATCCTCGCGTCTGCGGCCTTCCCCATCCCTTTGCTGGGTCGGCTACCACATTACCCGTTTCGAGGCCTGCTCAGCGTTCACTCACGTTACGGCCTGCCTGCTCGCGGAGTCGCTCAAACGACCCTTTCCATCGAAGGCTTCGACAGTTTCGTTACCTCCACTGCCGCTCCGATTGCTACCGGCTGGAACGACCAGTTGCCGGGTGGGATTCGCACCCACTGAAAAGTCACGCCTTGGCACGGCGCACAAAGGGGTCGGGTTCATTTATCCTCCACATCCTTCACCGGCCTACCCCTATCCCGCAGGGAAGATTCCAAACCCAAACGCGCCGCAGTTCGCTGTTGCCAGCCATCGTCACCATAGGGCGCTCCACGCACCACGGAACGCCGCAATGCGGCCAGTTCGAGCTCCGTCTCCGGTCGGTTGACGTAGGCCGTCCAGCCATCCGGCACCGCAACCGGCCAGGGCGTCAACCACGGCACGCAGGTTTCCTGCGTTCGGTGCCACAGACTCGACCAACGCCACTTTTCCGCCCGGTCCACCATACCGGCACGCAGCGGATTCCGCTCGACATATCGGCACACCGTCAAAAAGTGGTCACCGTCCTGAATCGGTAAGCGTCCGGCGAATCGCGTTATTGACGGGCATGGTGTAATCCTCCCAAAAGGAGGTGGCCATGTCCACGCGCAAACGACGCGACCCCCGCAAAGAGCAGTTCTGGCGACGGGTCGTACAACAGTGGCGTCAAAGCGGCTTGCCCATACGCCAGTTCTGTCGGCTTCATCATGTTTCCGAACCCAGCTTCCACGCCTGGCGTCGTACCCTCAAGGAACGCGACGCCGAACCGTCGGCTACGCCCTTTGTTCCTGTCCGTGTCGTGCCCGAACCCAGCACCGTCGCCGCGGCTCAAACCCACAGTCACGATCCCGGCATCGAGCTGATCCTGACTAATGGCCGGCGCTTGCACATCGGCCCTGCTTTCGATGCCTCGACCTTGCGCCGGCTCTTGAGCATTCTCGACCAGGAGGGCCGGCCATGCTCTTGAGTCTGCCGGCCTCGGGTTCGCATTTGGCTGGCACGTGGTGCCACCGACCTCCGTAAAGGCTTCGACACTTTGGCCGAGTTCGTTCGCCAGCACCTCCGGTGCGATCCCCTATCGGGCCAACTGTTCGTCTTCCGCAATAAACGTGGCGACCGCGTCAAGCTGCTCTATTGGGATGACGACGGCTACGTGATTGTCTACAAACGCCTCGAAGCCGGCACCTTTCGTTTTCCCGCATCAAATAGAAATGCTCGAACGATTTTTACAAGAAGGTTTGGATTGCAAGGGGCTGATGTCGTAAGCCGAGGAGAGTCGAGAAATGACGCAGAAATTTAAGCCGATCCAGCGGTAACCGGCGTCTTCTACCTACCGGTGCCTCAATCGGCTGACTGGCACGCGCCTGTGCATCGAAGCCTACCGCCGCCTCGCCCGCGTCCGCAAGCTCGAGCGGCTCGAAGATTTCCGCACCGATGCCAAAAAATCGAGAGGCATACCCCTGATATGGCGCGCGATGATCCGTCGTGATCTTTCGCCGCTTCATTTTCCGCGCTGCAATCCGCCGCGTCCCCGCTTAAACTAACCGGGTGATCCCTCGCCCTCCAATCCCCCACCAGGAGCTGCTTTCGTGAAAGCCTCTCTCTCCGCCTTCGCAGTCGCTCTGCTGCTTCTCAACGTCGGTCCCACCCCAGCCGATGACAAAGACAAGATCGACTTCAACCAGCCTGAAACACCGAATAAACCGGCTCCCAAATGGCTCAAATTGGTCGATCTGGGCCAATTCGACGAGCGGCTCAAGGGCTACAAAGCGCCCGAGGGGGTCAAGGTCGAGATCGTCGCCGACGCGCCGACCGTCATCAATCCGGTCGGCATGACCTTCAGCGATGAGGGCGTGCCCTATGTCCTCGAATGGCTGCCGAGCTACGGCGATGAGTGGCGCGAGAAAGCCGTCACATTCACCTACAAAGACGGTTCGAAACGCGACGTCGCGACGATGACAAAGGCCAAACGGGACGTGGCCAAGATCCTGCGCGACACCACGGGCAAGGGCATCTGGGACGAGGCAAAGGTCATCCTCGAAGAGGAGCTGCCCTCGACCATCCTCCTGCACGACGGCTGGCTCTACGTCACGGGGCGCGGCACAGTGCGCCGTTACAAGCAGAGCAAACCCGATGGCTCTTATGACATCAAGGAAGTGATCGCCCAGGGATTTTGCGGCTTCCATCACCATCAAGTCTCTGGTTTGACGCTCGGCCTTGATGGCCGGCTCTATGTCACCTCGGGTGATGATGACAATTTCGTCGAAGGTTCCGATGGCAGTCGCGCGACCGTTCTCCGCACTGGCGCCGTGTTTCGCTGCAAGCCGGACGGGTCGAAGATGGAGCCTTTCGCCCAGGGCTTCCGCAATCCTTATCGTGATGTCGCGTTTGACTCGGCGTATAACATGTTCCACGCCGACAACGACAACGAAGATGGCAGCAAATTCATGGGCTGCCGGCTCATGAATATCACCGAAGGCAATGACTTCGGCTGGCGGCTGCGCCAGGGAGCGCGTTGCTGCGTCCCCGACAATGTGCGTGGCGCCATCTTCGGCGAATTACCAGGCAAGGTTCCGCCGCTGTGCAAGACCGGCCGCGGCTCTCCCGCCGGATTGCTGATCTATAACGACACTTGCCTGCCCAAAGATTTCCGCGGTTGGCTTTATTATCCAGACGTCTTCCGCCGTCTCATTCGCGCCTATCGCGTCGAGCCGGAAGGTGCTGGCTTCACGATCGTCGAGCAGTACGACTTCCTGTCCGCTCCGGCCGATCCGCTGTTTCGGCCCTGTCAAATGGTTACAGGCCCCGATGGAGCGATCTACATCGTCGATTGGCGCACCGACTCGGGCGGCGCGGGTCGCCTCTGGGGCGACGGCGTTCATGGCCGAATTTACAAGCTTTCATGGGGCGGAACGGCGGCGCAGCCCGCGATTCCCTTACGGCCTCTCGACACATGGGCCAAGGTGCGCAAGCTCGACGATAGCGATCTCATAAAGACGCTATCGAGCGAAGATTTCACCATCCGCGAAAAGGCCCGCGCCGAGCTCATCAAGCGTGGCGACAAGAACAAGGCCGCACTGCTCAAACTTCTCGATAATCCCGATCAGTCTTACGAAGCCCGCTATAGCGCTCTTGGTGCGCTGCAGTCGATGTGGGATGCCGATATTCAGAAGGCCGTTGTCGGTCGGCTGGAAGATGTCGATAGCGATCTGCGCCGCCTGGCTGCCGACGCCCTCGGCATCAATGCCAAGCCGCGTGACAAAGACGTCCAGAACGCCTTGCTCAAGGCCCTGAACGACAACAACCTCGCGGTGCGTCGCTCGGTTGCCATGGCGATGGCTCACGTCCAAGGCGAGGGCGCGGCCGACGCCCTGGTCAACACGCTCGCGTTCGATGACAGCGACGACGTCAATCTCTATGACGGCCTGATTCGCGCCATCGAGATGCTCGGCAAGCCGGGTATCGACAAGCTCGTGAATTTAGCTAATTCCGGAGTGCAAAAGGATTTAGAAAAGGTCGTCTATGCCTTCGTCGGCCTGCGGACGCGCGAGGCAGCCGAGGCATTGCCGATGCTTCTGAAGAGCCCTCACCTGAGCGTCGGCCAGCGCGCCGGGTTGATTCGCTCCTACTCGAACTATCTGCTCGATCCACCGCTCGATATGAGCCCGTTATTGACCTATGTCCTGGCTAATCGTCAGGAACCCTGGGTCGTGAAAATGGCGGGGCTGGAGTCGCTGTCGCTGACTGGGCGCTCAAGGGGGAGCAGGGTGAGAAGTGGATTCTCGAATTGATCGACGAGGGAACGCCGGAACTCCGTCTCTCGTTAATCAAGGCCGTCGAAGATGGCCGTCTGACCAAGGCGATGCCAAAACTCGTCGATTGGCTGAAAGACACGAAGCGCCCGGCCAAGGAGCGCGAGGCGATTCTGAAGGCGCTGCGCGTCGTCAAAGATCCGACCGCCGTCACGGCGTTGCGCGATCTTGTGAATTCCAAGCCGATGACACCGGAAGACATGGTCTTGCAGCGCGAGGCGTTCCGCGCCCTGGCCGCCTTGCAGCCCGCCGACGCCAGCGTCATCGCCGAGACGTTTTTGACACAAAACGACCTGGAGCTGCAGCGCGACGCCGTGCGCGTGCTGGGCAACGACGCCAAGGCGACCAATCGAATCGGCAAACTTTATCTCGACAAGAAATTGCCGCGCGAGTTGCTCCCCGAGGTGACCGAGGTGCTGCGCCGCCACGCGGACAAAGATGTGGAAGTCGCCAAGATCCTGATTGCCGTGATGAAAAGCGGTCTTATGATCTCGAACAGCCCCGCCGAGTTGGAGCGATTCTCCAAGCTGGTGGGTCGACAGGGGAACGCGAAGAAGGGCCGTGAGCTGTTCCTCAATGGCAAAACCTTGGCCTGTATCAATTGCCATCGTCTCGAAGGAATCGGCGGCGCAGTCGGTCCCGATCTCACTGGAGTATGGAACACGCATTCCCTCGAAAAAATCGTTGAGTCGATCGTCGAGCCGAGCAAGGAGATCAAGGAGGGATTTCAGACTTACGTTGCCACGACGACGAAGGGGATCACGGTGACGGGCCTAAAGATCTCGCAGACAGCCGACGAAGTGGTAATCCGCGAGGCGACAGGCCGCGATGTGCGCATTCCGATGAAGGAGATCGACGAGCTCAAGCGCCTCGAAAACGTCGCTGATGCCGGACAACGTTATCAGCCTTTTGAGCTACGATCAGTTCATCGACTTGTTGGCATTTTTGAAGAATCAAAAGGAACAAGAGACGCTGCGAGGTTTGGCGCTGGACTTTATGGTAGTGGGGCCGTTTGGTCCCGATTTGAAAAAGGAATATGCGCCGGAAGGGAAGGTTGACCTCTTGGCGGAGTTCGACAGTGTAAATGGCCAAAAGCTCAAATGGCAACCCGCGCAAGCAGAGCCGAGCGGGCTACTAAATCTAAAAGCGATCTTTAATGGTGTCGATGGTTCGGATTATGCTTTGACCTTTGTCCATTCAGCGGCTGATCAGCCCGCGAAGCTGATGTTCGGCTCGGATGGCATAGCCCGCGTCTGGGTCAACGGCGCGATGGTTCATCAGATCGGTACAGCTCGGGCCGCCAAAGCGGATGAGGACACCGTGCCGATTTCCTTGAAGATGGGCTGGAACCCGGTGCTGACCAAGGTGGTGCATGGGACCCAGGGCGTCTACATGCGATTCGTCGGCAACGGGCTGCGTGTGTCGCGCGCGGCGAGCGATGAAAAGTTGCCTGGGCCCGGCAAATAATTCCGCCCCGTTTAGCCGCGAGCCGGCAGGCGAGCGCTATTGGATAGCGCTATTTGAAAAAAGAGCTATTCAACAGCGCTCGCCTGCCTGCTCACGGCTAAACAATTCAGATTTACTGAATCGCCCCGTTGATTCGCTCAGGCGTCAGATTCGACGGATGATCGGTGAACCAGATACGCTCCCATTCGTACTCGATCTGGCGCAGATCTTCCGAAGTGTTGAGCAGCTGTTTGACGCGCTCGTTTGGATCGGACGAGTATAGGTTGATAAAGCAGCCGGTATTGCAGCACACCAGGCATACCGTCAACGCTGTCAGCAGCAAGCGCCGCATTTTCCGCCCTCCGCTCCGTGGAATCCCTGACGCCGTGGGAGTGGCGCTTGGGTTGATCGCTTTGGGCCCATTCGCGACGGGCCATAATGGATCTATCGGTTAGACGGAAGATAGACTTGAATTGGGTTGTGCTGATTGTGCCAATCACGTCGTCTTGCGCGGCTTTTTGGCGCGGCGCTCGCGGCCGGCGCTTTCTTCCCCGTCCTGTTGAGCGTTTACCTTGCTGTTGATCGGGATCGAGACCACTTCTTCTTCGTCCGGTATATTGGTCAGCTGGCGAACGCGCTCCTCCATCTCCTTGCCCGGTTTAAACGTGACGACGTTCTTCGGCGGCACATCGACGCGGTCGCCGGAGCGTGGATTGCGTGCCTTGCGCGCTTTGCGCTTCTTTACCTCGAAGACCCCGAAATTGCGCAGCTCGATTCGCTTCTCGCTCAAGAGCGTTTCCACAATGGCGTCGAAGGTCAATTGCACGATTTCCTTGGTCTTCAACTGGGTCAAGTTGAGGCGATCGGAAATCTGCTTGACGATCTCTTTTTTGGTCACGGTTGCCCTCGCGCTGCGGTCCGCTCTGATCCTGGGGATCGATCTTACGAAGAGCTTCAACTGTAAAGGGGGTAATACTTAGTGTCAAGCAAAAAGGCCAGAACCTTTCGGACCAAGCATATGCTGGACGCGCTCCGGTATTAGTAGCACCTGATCGCCTTCACGGCGCTGGATGACGACGCCATCGAGACCGAGTTCGACCAGTTTTCCTTCACACCAACCGTCCGCCGTTTCGACGCGAACCAGCTGATGAAGAAGCCCCAAATAGTCACACCAGGACGCTTCGAGGCGGACACGATCACCCGTGCAAAGTAAATGATATGACGTGTCGAGCTGCATGAGTAGCCGCCGCGCTACCGCGGGTGGCGCGAGGGACTGTCCTGAGGCGATCAGAAGCGAAGTGGCGTGGGGTAAGCCGACGGCAAGGAAATCCGCTTCCGCCTGACGGATGTTCAGTCCAATGCCGACGACCACCCCTTGTCCCTGCTCGATGAGGATGCCACAGACCTTGCGGCCATTGATGAGAACGTCATTAGGCCATTTGATTCGTGGTGTAATTCCGCTCAGTTCCCGGACCAAATCGCAGACGGCGACGGCGGCCCACGCTGTTAAGATGGCCGGTCGGCGCAACTCAGGCGGCGGAAAGAGCAAGACCGAGAGCAACACGCTCGCGTTTCGTGGAGCGGACCAAACTCGGCCCTGCTGGCCGCGCCCGGTCGTTTGCTCCTCCGCCAAAATGGCGATGCCATCATTGGCTGGATCCTGCGCCAGGGCCGCCGCGTAAGAATTGGTGCTGTCGAGTTGATCGAAAACCAAGACCCGATGACCGAGCCGTTGGGCGGGCAGCACCCAAACCTCACGGGGCGATTTCATAGCACTGTCCTGAGTCAGAACTTCGTTTATGAGGTTTGCAAGCCGTGGCAGGGGTCGGTACTCCGACCCCGGTTTTCTGGAGCCGCTAAGGTCACACCGGGGTCGGAGTACCGACCCCGGCCACGGTTTGCGATTTAATGAACGAACTTCCCATTCAGGACAGTAGATAGTCCAGACCGAGGTCGAGCGCAGGCGCGGAATGCGTCAGGGCGCCGATGCTCACGCAGTCGACGCCACTTTCGGCGATCGCGCGCAGCGTGGTCAGCGTCACGCCGCCGGACGCCTCCAATTTTATTTGACGCGCCTGCGCATCGCGTCGGCGCACGGCCTCGCGCAGCAGGTCCGGTTTCATATTGTCCAACAAAATGATATCGGGACGCGCCGTCAGGGCGACATCGAGCTGTTCGAGCGTATCGACTTCGACTTCAATCGGAACAGACGCGCCGGACCGGGCGTGTTTCACGGCCTCGGCCACGCTGGCGGTTCCTGGCCCGAGCGCTGCGAGGTGGTTGTCTTTGATGAGGATGCCGTCATGCAAGCCCATGCGATGATTATGGCCGCCGCCGCAGCGTACCGCGTATTTCGCCAGCTGCCGATAGCCGGGCAAGGTCTTGCGTGTATCGAGAATTTGGCATTTGAGCCCGGCCACGCAATCGACGTATTTGCGCGTCAAAGTCGCGATGCCACTGAGATATTGCATGAAGTTGAGAACGGTGCGTTCGGCCGTGAGTAGGGAGCGCATCGGCCCGCTCAGCATCCCCACCTGCATACCGGCGACGATCCGATCGCCATCTTTTTGGATCGGCTTTAGCGCCAATCGCGGATCGACGCTCGCCAAGACCAGTTCCGCCGCGGGAAGGCCGCACAGCACGCCATCGACCCGGGTATTGATGGCAGCCGTGCCTTGAAGATCTTCAGGAATGACGGTTTGACTGGTCAAATCACCGACTTGCGCTAAATCCTCTGCAAGAGCCATGGTAACCAGGCGCTGGCAAGCATCGCGTTCGGACGGAGTGAACGACATAAAACATCCGTTGCCCAAGGAAGAACTTTAAGTGAGCCGGGCCTTCATTAACCGGAATAGCTCATACGGCCAGCATTATCGGCCGATATGTCTTTTAGCTTTCAGGTTCTCTATTCGATAGGACCGTTGCGCTCCTAATAATCGACTTTTTTCCGGACGGCCCCGCCAGATCGAGGGTTTGGGTGATGGTTACGCTCTGCAGGAAACTCGGAACGTACTTACCGTGCTGCCCTACGATTCTTCTCATTGTGGGAACCATGGTCATTGCCACGACCAATGGGCGTGCTCAGGAACCCGGATCTATTCTTACGCTCGAAGCGGCCATTCGGCTGGGTTTGACGTCCAATCCCGAATTGATGGCGATGCGGCAACAGCATGGCATCGCAGCCGCCGGCATCGTGATCGCTCGGACCTATCCGTTCAATCCGCTGTTGGAATCCAAGGTTCGGCATGCCAACGGCCCTCAGTCAGCAGGCGTCACCAATGTGGTTCCGCAAGAACATCGGGTGTTCGTCGACGTCGAACTCAACGGCCAGCGCGGCATTCGAGAGCAAATCGCCCATTCCACTCTATCGCGTACCGATTGGGAAATTTCAGCCCAGGAGGTCGCTCTCGCAATGCGCGTGGCGCGAGCCTACGACACATTGGTGTATCGCAAAGAGAAGCAAAAACTGCTCGACTTCGCAATCAAGGAAAACACCGCCGCGGCCGAGCAGGTGAAAAAACTGGTCGCGGTGCGCGCAGCTAAAGGCGGCCGACCAAATCATCATCGGGACCGAGATCGACGACTACATGGCTCAATACCAAACTGTGCGCCAAGCCTTGGTCGTCGCTTCGACGGAGCTGGATCGTTCGCTGGGCATGATTCACGAGCAGTATCAGGTAGCGACGGAGTTGCCGGTGCCGACTCAACCACTGGACGCCGGCAGTCTTTTGAGAATCGCCCAGCGGCACCGACCTGATCTCCAGGCGCGTCGAATGGCCGTGGCCGAAGCCGAAGGGCGACTGCGGCTGGAAGTTGCCAACCGATACGGCAATCCGAGCATTGGACCGGATTACGAACTCGATCCGACGCGAACGAGCATGATCGGTGTCCAGGTCACGGTTCCGATTCCAATACTCAACACACATCGAGGCGATATCCTACAACGCCAGGCGGAGTTGGGCCGCGCCAACCTCGATTTGCGGCAGACGGATATACTCGTTCAACAAGACATCCAGGCCGCTCTCGCCCGGCTCGACCAGGCGAAACGGCTGGTCGATATTTATCGCAAGCAAATCATTCCCAACCTCGACAAGGCACTGGTTGATATCCGTAAACTTTTTGATATCCAGGAGCCTGGCGTCGATATTTTGCGGCTGATCGATATTCAGCGCAAACAGTTGCGCGCCCGTGATGGCGAGCTTGATGCGCTTCAGGAAGTCAGGCAAGCGCTGATCGACCTTGCCGCCGCGGTGGGCGATCCGAGCCTTGCGGTTACTGGCGTGCCGGCGCCGTGAGCCAGGGAACGAATTCGTTAGATAAATTTCGCTTAACAAAATGGGTGCGGCAGGTAACACCTGCTAGACTACGTTTGTAATCTCTGCGGGACGGAGCCCTTTATATAGCCCCCGGCTTGGCGGGGGTAAACAGAACCCCCGCCAAGCCGGGGGCTATATAAAACAGGACTCGAGATCGCACCATGAAGCGGCTTCTCCTTTTCGTCGCACTTTGCGCCTTTGGCGGCTGTTCGAAGCCGCCGGTCGCGGCCGATACGCCGCCGCCGCATGTCGTACAATGGACCCTTCCAATCCCCGTCATCATCCGCGAGTGGACCGAGTTGCTCGGGACGGTGCAGCCGTTGCCCGAGCGTGGAGCGAGAATCAGTGCTCGCATCGATGGCCACGTCCTATCCGTGCTGCAAGGCGTCGCCGAAGGCGACCTGATCGAGAAGGACACCATAATTGCCCAGCTCGATCCCAGCATCGCCAAAGCCAACCTCGATAAGCTCAAAGCCCTTCGAGAATCAGCGGAGGCGGAAGAAAAGCCAGCGCGATCGGATCTCGAATTAGCGAAAAAGCGATATGCGGCGATCAAGGACATCAGCATGATTCCGGCGCTTCAGAAAGACGAAGCGCGCATCGCGGTCGAGCTAGCTGATTCCAAAGTCGCGGCGGCCGAGAAGAGGCTCGAGGTCGCCAAGAAAGAAGAGCATGCCGCCGAGGTGCAGTTGCAATTCTTCACGGTGAAGGCGCCGATCACCGGCCGGCTCGGCAAGATCATGGTGCTCCCGGGGCAGCAGGTCCCACTCGGCACCGTTATCGCGGATATCGTAGACGTCGATAAAGCGGTCGATGTCCTTTGCTATGTTCCGCAAAACGTCGTTCGCAAGTTGGCCAAGGATCAACAAGCGCTGGTGGGCGGTGTCGAGCCGGGCAGTGCCACTGGCGGGGCGAAAGGTCGCGTCGAGTTTATCTCCGATACGGCCGAGCCAGATAGCGGCAATTTCGCGGTCAAGGTTCGTTTTCCCAATTCGGCATCCTCCGCGGATAAATTGCGGGCCGGAACGGCACTGCGCATTCGCATCCTCACAGGTAAGGCTACGGAAAGTCTTTCGATCCCGGATACGGCCCTTTTGGAAGATACGGAGCCGCCGACCGTCGTCATCGCTGAAGCGCCGGAGGTCGTTAAGGACAAAGAAGGCAAGGAATCGACGATCGCCAAGGCCCGCCGCCTTACGGTTAAGATCGGACTACGCGACCGCGTCCTTGGACAGGTGGAGGTTATTAGCGTGGATGACCCGGAGAAAAAGTGGAAGGGCGAACTCAAGGATGTCGCTCTTTGTTACCACGAAAAATCAGGGTTTGCAGACAGGTGATCCGCTGAAAAAAGAGGAAGAGGAACCGTAAGGATTATATAGCCCCCGGCTTGCCGGGGGAAAAGGAGACCCCCGGCAAGCTGGGGGCTATATAACAGTCATGTTGAACCTGGCCTCGACCGCGCGTCCGTATCTTGGAGCCATCGTAATCAGCACGCTCCTGCTGACGGCGGGAGGGATCTATAGCTACACACGAATGGCGAATGGCGTCTATCCGGAAGTAACATTTCCGCGCATCGCCGTCGTCGCCAAAGTGCCGGACCAGGATGTGGCCACCATGGACGTCCGGGTGACGCGCACCGCTCGAAGAGGCGGTCACGGGCGTTATTGGCGTCACCAAGGTCCGCTCCAAGACCGTCCGTGGCGGAAGCGAGCTGTCGATCGACTTCGCCCCCGGCACCGACATGCGACGTGCCGAACAGATGACCTGGAATCGTCTCGGCGGCAAGGTCAAGGAGTTTCCCGACAAAACGGAGCTAGTCGTCGAGCAGATGACACCATCGACATTCCCCATCGTCTCGGTGGTCCTCACCGGCGGCGACACGGCCTCGCAGCTCCGCGATTTCGCTTTCTACCAGTTGGCCCCGGCCATCAAGACCATCCCAGACGTCCTTTACGCCAACGTCTCTGGAGGCGACATTCGTGAGATCGAAGTCATTGTCGATCCGAAAAAGCTCCTGGAAAAAGGTATGTCGGCCGCGGATCTCGCGGACGCCATTCGCGCGGCCGGGCCTATCCTCCCTGCAGGTCTCATCCAGACCGAACCCCTGGCTTACCAGCTCATTGTCAGCAATCAATCGGACACCATTCGCAGCTTGACAGATCTGGTCATCGCCAAGAATAACCAGGCGTTCCACATTGGCGATGTCGCCGAGGTCAAGCTATTGCATCAAGATCGCGTCATGTCGATCGGCTACAACCAGGAAGACGCGGTCGTCATCACGGTCTTCCGCCGTCAGGGCGGCAGCACGGTCAGCATCTCGCGCGCCATCGAAGCGCTGCTCGAAAAGCGCGGCCTCAGCGCGCCGATCGGCTCCGAAGCGAAACTACCGCCGCGCAACATCGTCGCCACCGTCGTCTACGATCAAAAGGTCTTCGTGGAATCGGCGGTCTACAACGTCCGCGACGCCATCCTGATCGGCGGCCTGTTCAGCATCCTCATCCTGTTCGCATTCCTGCGCAGCTGGCGAGCGACCCTTATTTCAGCGCTCGCCATTCCGACCACTCTTGCCATCACATTTCTGTTCCTCCATTGGACCGGCGAGACGCTCAACCTGATGTCTCTCGGCGGCTTGGCCGTCGCCATCGGCCTCATCATCGACGATACCGTTGTCGTCATCGAAAACATTAGCCGGCATCTGACGCCCGATGCGCCGGGACATGGCGGCCACGGAACCGCGCTGGCCCAAACGGCAGTTGCCGTTCACACAGGTCAAAACGGAACGGCTCCCGTGATCTCTCTTGCGCCGCCGCCTGATCCCGTCGATGCGGCATCGGGTGAGATCACCGGCGCTGTGGTAGGCTCGACGATGACGACCGTTCTCGTCTTTCTCCCATTGGCATTCATCGTCGGCGTCTACGGCCAATTCTTCGCCTCGCTCGCCTGGTCGCTGGCCATCGCCGTGTTGGTGTCGATGGTCATCAGCTTGACTTTGGTTCCAGTATTTGCCTCCAGGTTCCTCGCAGGCAAACCGATGCCGGCGCCGGGACGGATCTACAACTTCTTCGCCTACATCTATGAGGTTATGCTCTCGGTCGCGCTTCGATTCCCTTGGGTGACGTTACTCATCTCGCTGGCGGCTGTCGGCGTGGGCGTCCTCCTATTTACTGGTATCCCGGACTACACCAAAGGCCCGGACGACAAAGGGGCACCGCCGCCGCCGTTGGTCAAGGGACTGGAGACCGGTCTGATGCCGGCGATGGACGAAGGGGCGATGATTGTGGATTATTTCACCCCCTCCGGAACGACACTTCAGGAGACGGAACGTCGGGCCAAGGACATCGAGAAAGTGCTGGCCCGCAATCCCGATGTGCGCGCCTGGGTTCGACGCACCGGCGCGGAAAATGGCTTGTTCGCCACGCAAACAAGTCGAGGCGATATACAGGTCGTCTTGCGCCCGCTGACGAAGATCCCTGGAGTCTCATCTTCAAGCCGGTTCGACCTCCTTTTGCCGACGTCGAGAAGGAGCTGAAGGACAAGGGCTTGAAGCTGGAGGATGCCGCTGGCAGGGATTACATTCGCAATAAATACCGACGACGCACGTTGGGCCAAATCAAAGACGAGATCGAGGACGAACTCAAGGACAGCTACGGCGAGAACCAGCTCAAGTTTGAGATCGTCCAAATCATGCAGGACGAATTGAACGATCTCTCGGGAGCCAACAAGCCAATCGAGGTTAAAATCTTTGGGCCGGACCACAATCAACTTCGCCTGATCGCCGCGGACGTGGCCGAGGCCATCGAAAAGAAGAAGGCCAGCAACCCTGGCATCAAGGAAGTGAACAGCAACGTCCGGCAGGGCAACCCAGACTTGATGATCGAGTTGGATAGCTTTGAATTGAGCAAGCTCGGGCTCGACCGCGTGGCCGTGTTGCGCGCAGCTCAAGGCCATGTTCCAGGGCGATGTCGCGCTTGAAATACCAGAATCGTCGCAACGCCTGACCGGCGTCCGCGTCCGCTACAGCAATGAGGAGCGTTTCGGCAAAAATCGCTTCGACCCGGCGATCCTGCTCAATAAAGAAATCCTCCTCCCAGACGCCAAAGGGACGTCGCTCAGTCCCACGGCGAACTTGTCGCGCCTCAGGCCGCTGTCGTCCCTTTTGAAAAACAATAGGCTCAGCCCGAAACGGACTCCAGATGAGCAATGGCGCGAGAACCAGCAGCCGGCGATCTTCGTGACGGCGGAGCTGTCCGATGGAGCGGGCCTGGGCTCCGTGGTAGCCGACGTCCGCCAGGCGATGAAGGGCGTTTCGATGCCGGCCGAGTATCGCTGGGAAATGGGCGGCCATTTCCTGCGCATGGAGGAGACCTTCCAAAGCCTGGAGGTCGTCATGGTGGTGGCGATCCTCCTGGTCTACATCATGCTGGCGTTCCAATTCCGTTCCGTGGTATTGCCGCTGTTGATTTTCCTCACCCAACCCCTGTCGCTCGTGAGCGGCTTGATCGCACTCTGGCTGACGAATACGCCGTTAAATGTTTCCAGCTACATGGGCGCGATTCTGCTCATCGGCCTGGATATGAAGAACGGTATCTTGCTCGTCGAATACATCCAACAGTTGCGCTTGGAGGGGATGGAGCTAAAGCCAGCGCTGCTGCTCGCCGGCCGCGTTCGATTCCGGCCGATCCTCATGACGAGCCTCGCGGCTATTCTTGGACTCCTACCACTGGCATTCGGCATCGGTCCCGGCGCCCAGATGCAACAGCCCCTGGCAATCATGGTCATCGGCGGCTTGACGGCAAATATGCTCTTCACACGTATGGTGATCCCTGTCGGCTATCTGGTGCTGGAGAGTTTCCGCTCAAAGAAAGAAAAGCCGAAAGTGACGCCGCCGACGCCGGTGGCACCGATTGTCAAAGCGGATGTGGCTTTGGTCGGATCATGAGAGTCAAAGATTTATTCACACCCAAGGAGCGCACGCCACCATGAATAGAAATTGCCAAGGACTGAAACGGTTCACCGCCCTGTTCGCCATCGCTTTCCTCTTCGCCGGCTCCGCGAAAGCCGCCGACTTGGAGTTGGTGCAGACGATCGTCCTCAAAGGCAAACCTGGAGCCATGGACCATCTGGCTTTGGATGTAAAACGCGATCGCTTATTGCTCGCCAACAAGTGTAATAATTCCCTCGACATCATCGACCTCAAGGCGGGCAAACTCGTCAAGCAGATTGCCAACCAGCAGGGCGTTCAGGGCGTCGCCTACTCGCCTGACTTTGACAAGATCTTCGTCGGACTGGGCATCAAAGGCTTTTGCAACATTTTCGATGGGGAAAGTCACAAGTTGCTCGAGAGCATTAAGTTTGAAGATGATGCCGACAACGTCCGCTACAATCCGATTTTGAAGAGCGTCTATGTGGGCCATGCCGAAAAGTCGCTCGGCGTCGTCGATGCCAAGAGTTTTGATCTAAAGACGGACATCAAGCTGCCCGGCACTGCGGAAGGCTTCGAAGTCGAGAAAGCTCGGCCGCGGCTGTATGTCAACATTCCGAACGCCGCGATGGTCGCCGTCATCGACACGGCCAAGAACGAAATCATAGCCAAGTATCCTGTCAAGATGGCCGGCGAGTTCCACCCGTTGGCCTTGGACGAAGCGAATCACCGTATGTTCGTCGGCTGCCGCAAGGAGCCGAAGGTCGTCGTCATGGATACCGAAACGGGCAAGGAGATCACGAGCGTCACGATTCCTGGGGACATCGACGATCTCGTCTTCGACGCCAAGCGCAAGAAGCTCTACGCCACCTGCGGTGAAGGGTTCATTGCCGTCATCAAACAGCTTGGCGCGGATAGCTACGAAGCCGGTGAAAAAATACCGACGGCCAAGGGAGCGAAGACCTCGCACTTCAATCCGGAGCAAGACCGCCTCTATGTCGCGGTGCCACGGCAAGAAGGCAAAGAAGGGCCGGAGATTCGGGTCTATCAGATCAAGTAGTCTTTCCTTATATAGCCCCCGGCAAGCCGGGGGCTTGCTTCTCACCCCCGGCAGGCCGGGGGCTATATAAAGACACCCTTCCGTCTCGTCGGCCATCTGATATCTTGAGCCGATAGCGAAATCTTCGTCTTCGGCACAGGAAATTGTCATGGCTCTCGACCCTTATGCCCCCTGTTCGTGTGGCACTCCCGGCAAGAAATTCAAATTCTGCTGTATGCCGATTTATGCCGGCATCAACCAGGCCTACGAGCAGGAAAGCCAAGGCCAGCACGACACGGCCGAACGCATCATGAACGAGGTGGTCGCCAAGCATGGCGACAACCCCGAAGCATGGGGCCAGCTCGCCCGGCTGCTCTTCATGCATGGCAAGCTCGACGAGGCCGAGGCCGCGCTCGAAAAGGCTTTCGCGGTCAATCCCAACTATCCCTTTGGCCTGCTGTTGCGGGCGAATTTCCGCTATCAGGAAGGCGAATTGGCCGGCGCTCTGTTGCTGGCGCGTAAGGCAGCGCTGAACTATGCCGCCGAGGCGCACGATCGCCTGGCTGAGGTTTATTACCTGATTTTCGATTGCGAATTGAAGCTGAATCGGCCCGTCGCCGCCCGGGCGGCCCTGCAACTTGTGCTGCGCTATCAGCCCGCCGAACAAGAGCTGCGCGACAACTTTGAGGAGCTATTCGGCGACAAGGGCCGACAGCCGGCGGCGGCACGGCGCGCTTACGAGTTGATACCGCCAACGGCGGAGCGCCAGGTCGCCTGGGACAAGGCGCGGAAAGCTCTCGGCGGCCCGCGGCTTGCCGACCTTGTTGGCATCTACGAGCCGTTGACGCGCGAGGACAACAAAGACGCCGCGGCGTTTTATAATCTCGGTCTGGCCTATGCCTGGCTTGGTGACAATCGGCCGGGCCTCGAAGCGATTAATCGCTATGTCGAATTGGAAACAGACGAAGACAAAGCCGGCACCGCCGCCGCCCTCGCCGAAGTATTGCGCTGCGGCATCGGCATGGAAGATGACAGCGACTATCACGAATACTCTTTCGCGTTTCCAATCCGCGATCCGCAGGTACTATCGACGCTGCTCCAAGAGTGGTATGAGGGAGGTCGGCTGATCAAGGCGCCGTCGCCGCGTGAGGGGGTGCTCTTTTTCCTGCTTCTGGAAGGCAGCACGAGCGGCCTCATCACGGCCGGCGGACCGGCGAAGGCTTTCGCCAACCTCGCTGGGTACGTGGTCATCGTTAACAGCATCGTCCGCATCTGGGGACCCAACAAGGAAGCGATCGCCCGGCTGCGCGAGGAAGTGCGTACGCGCGTCCATTTCAACCTGGGCGAAGCCCAAGAGGTGCGTGGGCCGATTCAGTTCACCGACGTCGTCAGCGAGGCGATTGTCTTTCCGACGGCCGGCGCTGATTCAAAGCCGGAAGAAATCATCAATCATGCCGCGACGTTTTACGAAGCGAAGTGGGTCAACCGTCCGCGCAGATCCCTGATGTCCAATACTCCCGTCGATGCTACTAGCTCGCCGAACCTGCGAAAACGGCTGCGCGGCGTCATTCAGTTCGTCCAGGATTGCGCCGCCCTCGGCGTCGTCGGCACCTACGATTTCAACCGCCTGCGTCGCAAGCTTGGCTTGATTTCCGGTGCCGAACCGGTCGCGGTCGCTGCAACGACTACCATGCCAGCGGCGACGAGCAAAGTCGGCGACATCAGCGCGATGAGTGTCAATGACCTGTCAGCACTGGCGACCGATGACTTGAGTTTCGAGCAGCGCGAGCAAGGCTATCAAGCCGCTCTCAAACAGGACGCTCATGACTTAGGGTATCGCTTTGCCGAAAGCCTGGTGGCGTCGCCCCCGGAGGCCGGCCGGAGTGATCGATACAGTTGGTATGCCTATCTCATTCAACGAGATTTACTGGGCGCTAAACTCGATGCCGCTCTCGATCACGTCAATGATGGAGAAAAGGCCGATTGCGAACAAAACGAAGGCCGCCGCCGCAACGACTTCGAGCTGCTGCGCGGCAAAGTCCTCGTCAAACGCGGCGAAGTCGACGAAGCCGAGCAAGTCTTTCGCCGCCTGATCGACCGCGTCCCGTCTGAGCTGAAATATCGCGGCAACGCCGCTGAAGCGATGCTGGCGCTGAAGCAAAGCGACAAAGCCCTGCGCTTCGCCGAAGAGGGCGTGACCCAAGCCCGCACCCAAAAAGACCGCGATTCGGAGCAATATTTGATGGAGTTGGTAAGCGCGGCGAAGAAACAGAAGGGATAAATCTCTAAATAGCCCCCGGCTTGCGTGTAAGCGTCAGTTAAGTTGCTGAACGGTTGTTCTTTTCGTAAACCGTCGTTCCCAAAAGGCAGCCCATTGTCCCTTTTCGCTGCGGTACAGCGCCCGCACGTGGCACAACGCGTGCGCCCCGTTCTCACCCCAACGCATGCCCGCCCCTTTCAGACGCTGCCCCACTACCGTCTTGCACGCGCTTTCCACCACGCCGCTGCCAATCTGCAATCCGTCCGCTAGATACTCCGGGTACTCCATCCGATGCACATTGTTTCCGAAGTATCTCTCCACTTCTTCCCTCTGGTCACGCAACGTCGCCGACATCCGCTCGGGCCAAGTCCAGTTCTCCAATACGCCCAGCGTCGTCGCCCCTCCCTCCCGCTTGAGCAGACTACACCACTGCTCCGCCTGAGCCTTTGCTTTTTCTTCGTCCGTCAGGTACAAGGCTTTGGCCAACTTCTCCAGGTAGCTCGCCGCGTGCCAGAAGTCCAAAATCAACACCAGGTCCTCACGGTTAAAGTTAGTCTGCATGAACGCCTCCAACCCGTTGCCTCCATCGGTCAACGCCACCCACCTTTGGGCTTTCTCCATGCCCACATGGGCCGCCTGCCGACGCAATAACGGGCCTAACTGGTCCAATGCATACAGCCCGCTCAGATAACGCACTTGCAAGCAGGGCGGTGGTTTGCCCGGTGGCTGGAGCCAGGCGTCACCGGGATACGGATTGTAGACACCAGCAACATAAGCCATCCGGCCTTCCGCTTTGGCACCGCGGGGGCCCTGTTGACGTGTGCCCGTTGCATCCACAGTCACATAGGCCACGCTGCGTCCCTGGGCATCCTGATACCACGGCCAAAGCACCGCCAAACCAAAAAGGATGCCGTCGGCCATGCACTTCTCGATCCGTTGCCCCACGTCTTCGGTGGTGCGTTGGACCGTCGATTCGGACACATCGACTCCCGACATCTCCTGGAGTAGTTCTGCTCCCCTCTCGAAGCTATCGCAAACGCCGCCCGCTAAGGTGGTCAGTTGTTCGGCCGCGGGCGTCAACGACCGTGTCGTGATGCCGGCTCGCTCGTCGAACGGGGCATAGCCCCGCGCAACAGCGGCAGTAGTAGTAGGCGCGTCGGTAGCCGATGGTGCCGAAGAGGCTAACGAGTCGACGGGGGCGGTCACCGTGAAAGGGAGCGGCATGGTCGCAGTCGGGGCAGGTCACTGAGGAGGATTCGTAGCCGTTTTTTTTTGAGCCAGGCGTTTTTCATAGGCTTTGGCGGCGATTTTCAGGGCAAGGTCGCGGATCTTGAATTCGGTGGCACCAAAGAGCGTAGCGGGTTCCGCGTCCACAAGCAGTTGGGCCATCTGGACCAACTCATCTTGCGAAAACTCAGCAATGGCCGCGGCCAATTCCTGGACTTGGTCTTGCCGGGTTGGGGTGTCGACGGACATCGTTGCTTCTCCGAGCGGGGGGGCATTCTTGTCGGATCGTCCTACCGCTGATAGGTGTACAAAATTTCCACCAACTTTTCAGCTGCTCACACCCGGCTTGCCGGGGGTTTTGAATTTACCGCCGGCAAGCCGGCGGGTATATAAAAATCAGCTCAATGCCACGTCCCTACTTTGGTCAAAGAAAATGCGAGCGACTTCGTCGTCGCCGTATCGAATGTTCCCAATGATTGCACGATATTGACGTAGCCAAAACCAGTCTCCGCTTCAGTGATGCTTCCGGATACAAGACTGCCGCCGAAACCGGTGGCAAAGTAGGTGTTCGTTCCCGACCCATCGTAGAGACTCGCGGTATCTGTACTCGCCCCCGTGGCCGAGACGCTCTTAAAGCCAAGGACCTCATTGAGGTAACCGGGGCCATACATGTAACTGTATGCCGTATTCGCCGTGAAGACGTTGCCGCTGGCGGCGCCTGTGAAATAAGCCGAATCGTTGGCCCCGGACGCGGAAGTGGCATACACATCCTGGAAGCCGACTGCTTGATTGAAATATCCTGACCCTTGTAGCGAGCTAGCCGTCGCGCCGCCGACGAAGGTATTCGAGCCGCCGTTGTCAAAGAGATAGCTTGCATCGTTGCTGGCTTTCGACGTGGCAAACGCATTGGCCGATTTGAAGCCGATAACCTGATTGAAGTAGATCGCATTGGTCAGGTAGCTATAGCCCGGCGTGCCGACGAAGACATTATTGCCGCCGGCGTCGTAAAGATAGGCACTGTCATTGGTACCCGTGGCTCCAAAGGCGTTGACGGTGCCGAAGCCGACATCCTGGTTGTAGAAGCCGGCTCCCTCGAAGAAGCTATAACTTGGTGTGGCGGCGAAGACATTTTGGCCGGTTTTGTCATACAGATAAGCTACGTCGTTCGTGTTCCCAATGATGTCAACCGTAGGGACGGTGTTCAGAGTGACACTAGCGCTACTGCCCATGAAGGTCCCACCTCCAGGTGTCAGCACGAGCGTATTCGTGCCTGTGGGAATGGAGATGGTCGCCGATGCCGCCGTAATATCGGCGAGCGTGACCACGCCGGTATCATGATTTGTCTTGTCGGTCGCGTTGAGGAGGTAGGCATAGAGACTACCAGAGCCCGTGTTGATGGTCGTGCCCGTCTGCATTGAGATAACGGCGTTGCCTGGATCGCGATCCGAATCGACGATGCCATCGGCTTTGGTATCGTTGGCTATGAGAATAAGATTGCCGCCGGCTGTGTTGATGTTGGCGTTGATGAGGATACTGCGACCGGCTTTTATCGTAAGATTCCCAGCCTTACCAGTTGGCGATGCGATGATGGGACTATCGATACTGACATCGTCATCTGCCTGGAGGACCACGTTATTGCCGGCGTTTAGCGAATTTGTAATAAAGGACGGAGTATCGATTGTAGTCTGATTTGGACTCGAATAGGGCAACCCAACTATGATTTGGCCGGGAGTTCCGGTGGAGAATACCGTGATGAATGAGCCGGCGCTCGGACCCGGACTGACCTCCACTGACCGAGGTAGAATGTCGCCGTTTCCGATCAGACTGTTTTGGGCATCCGGCGTAGCCTGTCCATCAAATGTTGCTCCAGTGGTCCCGTTCACCCATGTAATCCTTCCGTTACTCGCGTCATGACTATAGATCACCAAGTCGCCATTGGGCAAAGCCGTGAAGCTATCCCCTAGGTCGTTGATCCCGGAGGAGGCATTGCCCGTAAGACTATTGGCGTTTGAAATGGCGCCGACGATTCCCTTCGCGCCGCTACTCCAAGTCGCCGCTCCAAGACCATTGCTCCAGTTTGGCGACGCGACCACATAATTTCCGTTGACCAAAGTCGCAACACTGCCGGAACCAGCCTGATCAAATGATATTGTGCCGATTAGACTATTGGCGGCCGAGATCGTTCCAACGATTCCATTGTTACCATTGGCCCAAGTAACAGCTCCCTTACTTACACCCCAGGAAGGACTAATAACGACGTAGTCCCCGTTGGTCAAACCGACGAGGTCAATTCCCACCTGATCCTGCATTGGCGGAGCTGCAGAACCAACAAGACTGTTGGAGGATGAAACCACTCCTTTTATGCCACTCGCGCCGTTACCCCACGTAACCGCGCCTGCTTGGTTGTCCCAATACGGGCTCCGCACTACATAATTGCCATTGGTCAAAGCAAGTACAGACATGCCGACATCATCTGGTGGGTAACCAACACTGCTGCCGACAAGGCTATTGGAAGCGGATACTGCCCCGGCGACTCCCACAGTGCCACTACCCCACGTGACCGCACCCTGGCCTCCATTCCAATATAACGTGTCGACGAGATAATTGCCGTTCGTTAGCTGCGTGATGCTTCCTCCGACACCTTCATTTTGCAGCGAACCTATTAGACTATTGCTTGCGGAGACAGTTCCCGTAGTTCCTGTCGCCCCATTTCCCCAAGTCACAGCTCCAGCGCCTTTATTCCAGTCCGGACTGCAGACCAGATAATTTCCATTTGTCAAGGCGACGAAGTTTGTACCAATATTACCATAGCCGCTCGCCACAACGAGGCTATTTGAGGCCGAAACCGTGCCCGTAGTCGCGGTGGCGCCACTACACCATGTCACTGCGTTCGTCTGATTGCTTACGACGTAGTTGCCATTGGTAAGCGGAGTTATTGTGTACTGATAGCTAATGCCCACCGCTGCGAGCGTCTCGACAAGGCTATTTCCAGCAGAGATGGATCCTGTCGTTCCCGTGCTTCCGTTGCCCCATGTGGCGGCGTTTAAGCTATTGTTCGCGACGCTTTGAACGACGTAGTTCCCATTCGTCAAGGCTGTCACAAAAAATGAAAGTTGCGAATGCGAAGCTGAGCCGGTCAAACTATTTGAAGCGGTGACTTGTCCAGCAGTTCCCGTGCTACCGTTTCCCCACGTAGCCGCGCCCGCCGCGCTGTTCCAACGGGGACTGCTAACGACATAATTTCCATTCGCAAGGGCTATCACACTAACCGCGACTTGGTCTCCTGACATGCCCACGAGACTGTTGCTACTACTAACAGGGCCTTGGATGCCGGTAATTCCAGAGCCCCATGTGGCCGCGCCAGCTTGACTATTCCAGGACGAACTGTAAGCTACGAAGTTTCCATTACTCAAAGCGACAACATTAGCCCCGATCTGGTCCATTTCCGCCGATCCAACCAGGCTGTTGGTAGCCGAAATCACGCCGCTCACGCCCGATGTGCCGTTGGCCCAAGTCGCCGCTCCCGCTTGCCCGTTCCAATCTGGACTCTGAATGACATAGCTTCCGTTGGCAAGAATTTCTACATAATTTCCGGACGGCCCATTGAAAGGCCCGCTCCCAACGAAATCGCCTCCAACTCCATTCGTTGCGCTTGTGCTACCGGTTAAGGTGCTAATCAATGAGCCATTAGAACCATTAAAGAGGTAGACGGCGCCCATGCGGTTATTGGCTGCCGGATCCAGCACAAGTATATTTCCAGTATTCAATACGTTGATATTGTCGCCAAATCCACCGCCCGGCGCCGGATTGACGAGTTCGTATTGCGGGATCGAGCCCATTCCCTCGCTTATAACCAGATATTTCGGATCCAACAAAAGCGTCCCACCCTTTCCAGCGTCGGCGGTCCCGCCATACGTCAGCGCGCCATGCGACGAAATCTCGATCGACCCGCCCGCTCCTAAACCGGTCTGGTGAGCATTCGCAACGCCGGTAAATTTGGTGCTGTTCTCTGACATCACGTGAACGCGCCCGCCGGAGCGCACGGTTCCTGACGCATCGAGCTTATCCGCGATGAGCAGAACATCTTGGCCCATCAGATCGATCGAGCCGCCATCACGCCCTTGGGCAATCATCTGCCCGCTGGAAAACAGCCGACCTGTCGCGCCGCCATCGATTGTCACCTGTCCGCCTGCGCCGCTTTCGCTGGACACCGAAGTGACCGCACCTGTCGTGTCGATGTACGACTCCGTGAAACGCACCCCAATCGTTCCGCCCGGTGAGGCCAAGACGCCTGCATTCAGATAATCGGGAGTGCTAATGGTGATAGAACCACCGTCGGTCCCCACCTGGCCGACATCGACGAAGTAACCTGCCGTCGCGGTTATCGTTGTTGCGGTAACGCTGCTGCCTTTATCGACATTTATCAAACCGTTACTGGTCAGCGTCAGAGCGGTCGCGCTCAGGGTGCCGTCTATGGTCAGCGATGCGGCGGTGATCGCCAACGGGCCGTCGGTTGCTATGCTTCCGATCAGCGTCAGGCTGCCCGGGGCATTTATTTGGCGAAGATTGGAGCCGGTCACATTAGAAAGTGCGCTTTGCCCGGAAACGCTCACCGTGACAACGCCCTTGGCGCTCTCCGACAATTGCGCGGAGCTGCTCAAGAGCGTCAGCGTGCCGCTGGAGCTGTCGTAGTTAGCTGGCGCTGATGAGATTAGGGTGCTTTGAGGGCCAACAGTAGGCGTTAGTCGGCTTTCCAGGGATTCGAGTTGTGGGCGGAAGAAACGGGGTTTCGACGGCGCAGCGAACGGCATGAAGACCTCGGGAGACAAGAACGACGTTATATAGCCGCCGGCTTGCCGGGGGTGCCCTAGGATAAACCGCCGGCAAGCCTGCGGCTATATAAATTAACGTGCATGCAGTTCCATTTCTGCCGGCGCTGCGGCGTCAGCGCTTGTCTCTTTTCGCTTCCTTTGCCTTTCATCGCTCCTTCATCGGCGATACCATAGTATTTGCTTCGATCCTCAGCGACTTGAATAACGGAGAGGGCGAGGAATGCGTTTCGACTTCCACGGGCTGGCTTTTGAAACGCCGCGCGTTACGTTTTACCTTTGGTCCCCCTGGCGCGCCAGCACCTTGGAACATCGTTTGTTCGACGTTGTGCGCGCGTTGCCGCGCGTCGAGTTTGAACAGAATGGCGACGAGATGCGGGTCCATCTGAGCGATCCGAAGACGAGCCGGGCGGCTTTGCAGGCGGTCGCCCGCGTGCTCAAGGGTTGGCAGGAGGAAGCCGAGACGGGCAGCGAACGGCGCACCTGGCGCTGGCTCGTCGAAGGCGACACCGACGCCGACGGCTACGATCATGCCGGCGAACCAGTGAGCCTCTGGGGCTTCGTTCGCCTGGGCCTGGAACGCGGCGGACTCGGCGAGCAAGAGAAGGGCGAGGATATCGACCTCGATTGGTTTGGCCTGCAAGTCCCCGCCGCCGCCCCTGAACACTGATTTCCGCGCAGGGAGGTTCCGCAACGTGACGTCGCAACAGGTGCTCGCCCTCATCCGCGAACAGGAAGTTCGCGCCGTCGACCTGCGTTTCATGGATTTCCCCGGCCTTTGGCATCATGTCACGATCCCCGCCGACGCCCTGACCGAACAGATGTTCGAGGAAGGCAAAGGGATCGACGGCTCCAACATCCGCGGCTGGGTCGCCATCAACGAATCGGACATGCTGGTCCTGCCGGTAGCGGACACAGCATTTATCGATCCCTTTTGTCGCAATAAAACGCTCACGCTTCTCTGCAATATCCAAGATCCGCTCACCAAGGAAGATTACACGCGTGATCCGCGCAATGTGGCGCGCAAGGCCGTCAATTACATGCACTCGACCGGCATTGCCGACGTTGCCAATTTCGGGCCGGAGCTGGAATTTTTCCTGTTCAATGACGTTCGCTACGATCAAAACCAACATTCGGGATATTACTTCGTCGATAGCGTCGAGGGGGCCTGGAACACGGGCCGGGTCGAGTCGCCGAACCTCGGCTACAAGCTGCGTTATAAGGAAGGCTATTTTCCCTGCCCGCCGTCCGACTCGTCGCATGACCTGCGCGACGAAATGATGCTCTTGATGGTCGAATGTGGTTTGAAGATCGAGAGCCATCATCACGAGTCAGCCACCGGCGGCCAGGGCGAGATCGATATGCAGTATGCCCCGCTCGTCGAGATGGCCGACAATGTTTTGAAGTATAAATACATCGTCAAAAATGTGGCCCACCGCCACAACATGACCGCGACCTTCATGCCAAAGCCGCTCTTTCTCGACAATGGCAGCGGCATGCACGTCCATGTTTCGCTGTGGAAAGACGCCAAAAACCTCTTCGCGGGGTCGAGCTACGCCGGCCTGTCGGATACGGCCCTTTACGCCATCGGCGGCCTGTTGCGCCATGCTCCCGCGTTGTGCGCCATCACGAATCCGACGACGAATAGTTATAAGCGACTGGTGCCAGGCTACGAGGCTCCGATCAATCTTGCCTACAGCCGCCGCAATCGCTCAGCCGCGATTCGCATTCCCGTTTATTCACCCCACTGGCGCGAAACGCCTGGAATTTCGCATTCCCGATGGCGCGAGCAACCCCTACCTCGCGTTTTCCGCGATGCTGATGGCGATGCTCGACGGCGTCAAGAACAAGACGCTGCCCGGCGAGCCTCTGGATAAGGATATTTACGATCTGGAACCCGAGGAATTGAAAAAGGTGCCGAAGACGCCAGCGTCGCTTGAGGAGTCGTTGCGCAACCTGGAGCGAGATCAAGAGTTTTTGCTGCAGGGCGACGTGTTTACGGATGATGTGATAAGTACGTGGATTTGGTACAAGCGCGAGAAGGAGATCGAGGAGATTCGGCTCAGGCCGCATCCGTATGAGTTTGCGTTGTATTATGATGTGTGAAATTGGGATGGAGGTGAGAACCGACAACGAAATGGCCCGAAATGAGGCAATATTTACCCCCGACTGAGCTAGAAAAAATAGCGCGTTGCTGGTAGTATATATGTGTATAGATAAGCATGTTCATCGGGTGAAAATATCTACCTTCTCCGCGGGGAGAAACAGCAATGGCAGCAACATTAGCCATTAATATCGCCACGCCGCGAAAGTCGGCGCTTTATCGTATCGAGGCCATTCGGTGTGAGTTCGGCTCGAGCGCGTTTCACGTCTCAGAAAACCGAACCGGAGCCACGGTTTACGATGTTCTCCTTGACGGTTTCGATGAAAACCGGCACTCGTGCGAGTGCTTGGGCCATTACCGTCATGGGCATTGCAAGCATATCAAGGCATTGCTCGATCTGCGAGCGAAGGGCGAGCTGCCCAAGCTCGATGAGCGCGACGCGAAGTGCCCAACCTACGCGCCCGGCTGGCAGCGTGTTGCTTGATCTGCTAAACCCAAAACTGTCCGTCCCAGGGCAGAATGGTGGGTGCCATGCTTTCGAGTACGAGAGCATGGCACCCGACCCAAAGCCGAGCGGTATTGTGGCCAAACGAGCGACCTTGTACCTGTCGGCCCGTCTGCTACACTAATCCCATCGCGCGTTGAATAGAAACCCTGTTCGACATTGCGCCCGTAGCTCAACTGGATAGAGCATCGGTCTTCGGAACCGAAGGTTACAGGTTCGACCCCTGTCGGGCGTATACTGGCACTTTGTACACTGATGGCACCGGATGCCAGCGACTGCACAACCTCTTTATATTTAGGGGGTTGCGTCTTCTTATGCGCTCCCGATAAAAATACCTGCCAGGAACACTAACAACCCACCGATAACGACCTGGAAAAGCGCAGCCCACCAGGATGACTCCATGTAGCGATGGCGTATCCAAGCGATAATTCCAAGCTCGATCATCACTACAAAGACCGCGATCCACGTCGCGACCTTATAGTCCGGAATCAAATAGGGCATCGTGTGGCCCAGGCCGCCGAGAGCGGTCATTAGGCCACAGATCGCGCCACGGACCCAGGGTCGGCCTCGTCCGGTCAAACTGCCATCGTCTGATAAGGCCTCGGCGAAGCCCATGCTTATGCCAGCGCCTATGCTCGCCGCCAAACCGATGCGGAAAGTTTCGCTGCTATTTGTCGTGGCAAATGCCGCCGCGAACAATGGGGCGAGGGTTGATACCGAGCCGTCCATCAGGCCGGCCAGTCCAGGCTGGATGACTTGCAGAACGAACAGCCTCTTATGGGCGTCGGCTTCGTCATGCTCGACATTCTGGCCCATTGTCTCCGCGGTAGCCTCGTGCTTGCGTTCCTCTTCGGCTAAGTCGCCGAGCATTTGGCGTATACTCGCATCGGTTGAGCGCTTGACGGCAGCCTCGTAGAAACGGCGCGTCTCGATCTCCATGAGGGCTGCTTGTTTCCGCGCCGCCTCGAGACCGAGCGGCATGGCAAGCCAAATCGGTTGCCGGCGCACAAAACCCTTGACGTCCTGGCGACGGATCAGCGGGATATGCTCGCCGAACTTTTCACGATAAAGCTCGATCAACCGATGCCGATGGTTGTCTTCTTCCATCCGCAGCTGCCGGAACTGCTCGGCTTGCACGGGAAAGGTCGCTTTGAGACCGTCGGCGAAATCGGCGAAGATGCGTGCGTCTTCCTCTTCAAGCGAGATCGCCAACGCGAGAAGCTCTTGCTGACTGAGCTTGTGAAAAGATCGAATCACGTTATCCCTCAAATTAGGGGTGAATTCTCGAAGACGTCACCGAACCCGTCGCTCGCGCTCAGGCGCTCGCGAATCAACTCTCACTCGAACGCTATGTATTCAAAGAATCCGGGCTCGGACCGTCAACCGCTCTCGTCTTGCCATCGTGGTATGCTGAGTTACGATGAAGGCAGCATGACGCTATCGTTGCCCGCTTATTCTTTCGAGAGGATCCCGCGGCCATGAACAGGTTCTCGACACTTTTCGTGCTATCTGCCGGTCTACTCGGCCTCGTCCTGGTCGCAAGGGGTACGCCCGCAAAGGAGCGGAATGTCGTTATCGAGGACAGCAACATAATCGCCTTGAGCATGGAGATCAGCGCGCTCCAGGTGCTTCACGATCTGCGCGTCACGCCGCCTCAAATTGAATTGATAGCAAAGTTGGTCAAGGAGACGGCGGAGAAAATGCCCGACCGCAAACCGCCCAAAGTTAGTGAAAAAATGCTCAAACTATATGCGGATCTGCGCCAGGCGTTCATCGATGCGGACGATGACAAAATCAACGAAGTCACGTCGGACCTCGAAGACCTGCGCGACGGCGAGAAAGTCGAAATCGATGACGACGTTGACCTTACAGACGCTGCGCGGAAAAAGGCAGACGAGCTTCTGAACAAATTGACGGCACGACAGGTGGCCATTTATTTGAGTCAATTTGCCGACGAATTTCCGGATCCACTCGAAAAATTGACGGAGGCCTTGGACGAATCGCGTTTGCGGCGCGGCAAGGAGTGGACGGAGTATCGCGACCAAACCGCGGGCCATGTGGCCTGGCTGGTGGGCGGATTGGAAAAGACCAGCGAGGAAAAGGTACGCGACGCGGCGACGAATCTATTGGATAAGGCGAACAAGTTGAGCGAAGCGGATTTCAAAACGAAGAAAAAAGATCTGGAAAAGGAGTGCCGGGGCGTCACGGAAGTCACCATGCCGATGCAAGTGATGAAAAACTTCATGAACCGCACGCTCGCGGAGTTATTGTCCAATCCGCGCACGGCGGCGGCGATTCAGGCCAAAGTCAGAAAACTGTAACGAATTCCACTACATCTCAAATTAGCCCCCACAAACGCTTGCCGTGGCCGGGGTCGGTGCTCCGACCCCGGAGCTTTGGTGCCGCAAGGGCTTCACCGGGGTCGGAGTACCGACCCCGACCAGGACTCTTTTCATTATTGCGGTTGCTCGACAGCCCCAAGCACGAGCGCGGGGTTCTTCGATTCGGAACCCCGCACTCACGCCTGGAGCTGATGAGCGCCAAGACGTGTTCCGCTCTAAACTCCGGCGGTCGTATGGGCGTAATGCTCAGCCATCTTTGCTGAGAGGAATCGTCCGCCATGTCGCTCGAGGATCGTTCGAGCCTCATCGAGTCGGCTCGGCTCTTTTACGATAATCAACGTGCGGTTTTCTTCGAGTTCTTTGGAATAATGGTGCGCTTCGCGTTCGGATAGGCCCATCGCGACAAAAGGCCCGAGAAAAGTCCCCCCGGCGGCTCCAAAGGCGCCGCCACCGAGCATGCTCGCCAGCAAGCCGCCGACGGTAATGGCCCCGAGCGCTGGCATGGCGACCATGGCGATCGCGCCGGCGACAGCGCCGACGACAGCGCCGGAGATCGCTCCACCGACGGCTCCGTCGGCGGCGGCGTTGTCCGCTTCCGCCTCGGTCGTAGCCTGGTCGGGTCCATAACCCGCGCCTGTGACCATGTCGATGTGGTCTTGTGGAAACCCGACTTTCCAAAGATCCTTGATGGCCTCAGCTGCTTGATTATAGTGGTCGAAAATTCCGACCAGAATCGCGGCTGAATTGTCCCGCATAAGTCACCTCGTTGAGAAAGGTTCATAGATAGATACCTTCCAGAGCAAGTTTAGTGCCAACTACTCTAGGCACGCCAGCGTGATGCGCTCCCGCAGTTCCGTTGTTTTTGAGGTTCTCGAGCGTGGGCAAGCCGATGCGCGGCCGAGCGATCGTGATTGCTCACCCCCGGGATTAATCATTTCCTTTGAGCCCATTCCATGAGCCAATGTTGATGCCGCTGGCATTCTTTTTGCCGTGTTTTTGGTATTGGCTCTGGAAAACACTTCTGATGAAAGGGTAATAGCTATGAACCACAACATCGCGGGTGGGTCGTACTTTGGTGCGGCCACGCTGTTCCTACTTGTGTCGTGTGTTTGCTTGAATGCAATCAACGCTGAAGACAAGCAACAAAGCAAAATCGCGGGGAAAAAGGTGGCGATTCTCGCGACCGATGGCTTCGAACAAGCGGAACTTGTCGAGCCGCGCAAGGCCCTCGACGATGCGGGAGCGAAGACTTTTATCGTGTCGCTGAAGAAAGGCAAAATCAAAGCATGGAATGAGAAAAACTGGGGGGATGAATTCAAAGTTGATCTTACATTAGATGAGGCCAAGCCTGAGGAGTTCGATGCGCTGCTTCTTCCCGGCGGGGTTATGAACCCGGATACCCTGCGCATGACTCCGCGGGCGGTTCAGTTCGTCAAGCAGATCGTCGACGCGGGCAAGCCGGTAGCGGCTATCTGCCACGGCCCGTGGACGCTCGTCGAGGCCAACGTGATCCGTGGCAAAAAGCTAACATCCTGGCCCTCGCTCAAGACGGATATCGACAATGCCGGTGGCCATTGGGTGGATAGCGAAATGGTTTGCGATCATGGCCTGGTGACGAGCCGCAAGCCCGCCGACATTCCGGCCTTCAACCGCGGCATGATAAAGGAATTTAGCGAAGGCCACAGTAAGACGACCAACGTCGAGAAGCCGTCGAAACGGTAAGGAGCGTTTTGATTGGAGTGCCGCGGCGCGAACCGCCGCGGGCTCCGGCTCAGACATTCCTGTCTGTGCGGGAACCGACGAATGTGCCTTTTGCTGCACAGACAGGAATGTCTGTGCCACCCGTAAATTAAGTCCGGACGGGGCACCAGATCGACATGAGCGCACGGGACGCATACCGGTTCCGCACGGTACAACGGTCCGTCAGGCCGACCGTGGCCGGTGTATTACTACGTTCGCCGACAAAAATGCAAGCACGGACTGGCTGAGTATCGTCTAAGTAGGTGTATCGACCGCGCATGACCGGCATTGTGCCGCTGCGCGGACTTCGTAACCCTGAAAAGGAGTCACGCCATGAAGATGGCATTCAGCATCGCAGTCTTGGCCGTTCTGCTCGTCGCCCCCAACCGCTGCCGCGCCGATTGGGGGATCGCGCCCGTCTCCAAGGAGCAGGCAAAAGAATTGGGCATGGAAATCCGGTCGGAGCCTGCTGGTGCCAAACAGGTCAGGGTCGAGCTGGAGCTCAGGACCACGGGCGCGTTGAAGCGCTTCACCGAGGGGGGCGGCTCGAAGGACTTCCGTGGCGTCCAGTTGAGGATGGGCGACGGCGACAACACGTCGCTGACCGCGCGTTTGCAGGAGGATCGGTCGAAGCGGGGTCGAGTCGTGGTCGGCTTCACGGCGGACCGGGACCAACTAGACAAGGTAGTCTTGTGGGTGTACGTGCCCGGAGAACTGGGTGGGGATATCTACGAACTTCGGGTCAAGGAATTTGTTGAGCCGAAGAAAGAGCGTTGATATTGCGTTGAACCAGTCGTTGCAGGCGACAGCGGTTTGCGGTTGCCATAAGGTCCGCGAAGCTCCGTCGGGTTCTGAGCTATGTCCTTCGGCACCGGAGTCAACGATTGCCACAATACCCGATCAAACCGATGCGCCGATTGTTTCCCGATGGCGCACGCGCTGGGCAATTACGTTGGCCGTCGGCATCAGCTTTCTGGTCGGTCTTTTGCTGCATGCGACGGCCGTTCCGCTCGGACCGGTATTGCTCGGATGGTCCGCTGCCCTGGTGGGAGCAGTCGTCGTGACTGCAGGTCTATGTATATTGGCCGCCGACCGCCTAAACTTGGTCGGCCTTGGATATGCTTCAGGTGTGGCATTGGCCGGCGTCGTCGCTAACGTTGCAATGGTGGGAGTTGGACCGGAGTGGTTTAGCCCGTTTGTCCAATTTGTGATCGTGTTCGCGTTGATCTTTCCCCCGGCGGGACTCACCTCTAGCCTTTGCGCAATCTTGAAGTGGGAAGACAAGCGGGCTCGCGAAAGAAATCATGAGCAATGAGGCACTTATAGAGGGATCACGACCGAATTGTATCTTGGGCTCCGCGCTGCGCGATCGTCTTACAGACGGTCCGGCCGTGTATCCGACAAAGACGAGTCTATTTGTCCAAATTATTTACCTCTGCATCTAATGGACGGACATGACGGCGGTGATGTTCATTCGTAACGTCTCGCGTGACAACCGCTTGGTACAATGAGCGATGAAAGGAGACTTCCATGACTACCATCGTTTCAGGCGTTGTAACCAACGGTGTCGTCGTACCCAGTTCGCCGTTGCCGGAAGGGACCTGCGTCGAAATTCGTTTAGCGACGGATGTAGTGCCGAACACAAATCCGCTCCTAAATTTCTCCGGGCACATGGATTCGAATGATCCGATGGAGCGAGAGTTTCGGGACGAACCGGCTCGCCTCCGCCGCGAATGTCTGGAACAAACGCCAGCCTCAATTACGTCGGATCAGGGGAACACTCGTCGAATTTCGATGTTGGAGTTTCTGAAGGACCTGCCGCCAGGACCGCGAGCTTTTGATAGCTGGCAAGATTACGAGCAGCACTTGCGCGAGGAGAAAGAAGCGTGGGATCGCTGACCTTGCCCGCTACCGGCCTCGTTTACCTCGACGCGAACCCGATTATCTACACCGTCGAGAAACATCCGATCTATGGCCCATTGCTCGACCCTTTGTGGCAGGCCGCCCAGGCACAGACTCTTGAGGTCGTCAGCAGCGAACTGACGTTAATGGAGGCACTTGTCGGACCTTACAAACGGCGCGATACAATTTTAGAAATGATTTATGAACATGCTCTTTTCGGCACGGATTTGCGCCTTTTGCCAATCACGCAAACGATCCTGCGTGCGGCGGCTCGTCTGCGTTCGACAACCAAGCTCAAGTCTCCAGACTCCTTGCATCTAGCGACAGCCGAGATGGCTGCCTGCGCACTCTTCATCACCAACGATGTCAGCTTCCGAAGTATGGGGACTATACCTGTGGTGATCCTCGACGACCTACTTAAACCTTGAGAGCCCACGGAGACTGGCGCAGTGCGGGCTTAATGTTGCCTCCATTGGTTTGCAAAGAGTCGCCAAACGGCACTCGGCAGCCACAGCCGCTGAGCTGCGTCGTTCCGCCCGAGGATCAGACAGTTGATTCCGTTGATGAACAATACGAAATGGGAAGAGCTACGCCTTGCGATGTACAACCTTGGCGAACTCCGGCCCATGTGGCGCGTCAAGGATCTATCCGGCCATCTTTCGGAATGGGATGGAGAATGGTATTATCACTTTCGCGGCGCAGGTTACGGGTCAATTGCATGGGTGGAGATCAAGGTCTTGTCCGCGGACCAAGAGGCTTTGGTGCGTTCGTTGCTTCAGAAGATTCATTTGCCAGGTCATCGGGTCGAGGACGGTTTTCGCATTTACGGATATGTTGAAGATGGTTTCTCGATTGGGTACATCGCGTAATAAAGTGGTGCAGTGGACGGCCGCCGCGATGTCGGCTTTTGGAGGTTTGTAGCTCACGGATGCGACGGCCTCTACTGATCTTGGATCGTTCGTTTCCTATGAACACAGACCTCTACAGGCTGAAAGCGTTCAACCCAGAGCTCGGTTTGCGCGACGTGACGCTAGAGGTACGCGAGGTTGGGGACGATTTCTCGCTTTCGTGCAAACTGCCGCTAACCGGTGAGCTCATAACTGGACGAGCGGATGATTGCTTCGCCGCCTTGCAATGTATCCGGCGCGAGGCGGAAGGCCGGAATTGGATGATTTGCTGCAAAGGTAGCCGTCGAGACGTTTGGCTGTCAGCAATGTCCCGATCAATGGGCGGCGGCGTGAAGGCATATGTGCTTGAAATGGGCCGGCACGGACGTCTGGATTCGATGGTCGAAATATTCGAAGAAGATCCTCCCGCATCCTATTCGACCGTCGCGGACCAAGAGGCCTATGCCCGCGCATGGTTTGAATCGTTGCGATGAATAGTAGCGAACCGTTGCACGTGACCGGCCCCTGTTATATCGGTTTTCCGCGAGATCAGATTCCTTGTAGCCGGCGCGGCAAGTGAACGCAGCCGTTGAGCCGCGGAGGCGACTAGTGCTGGACGAAGTGCGACAAGCCATTGATGATTACTTTCCGCATGCGAAGGACATGTACTCGAATGGCCCGTATGAATTCCACGAGTATCCTTGGCTCGACTACGTCGGTGTCTCCCCCGATGGTCGTGAGATTTCGCTGCTGATCAAGTTCTGGGCAGGCGGACAGTTTTGCTGTAAATCCCCAGTCTGCCGGTTCATCCAAGCGTTTTTCCGTACAAACTGGGCAGATCTGCGTCGGCTACTGCGGTCACGAGGTGTAGAGCCCGACGACACAATTCGGTTCGTCGTCCGTGTCGAGCTTGAGGCGGGAGCCCAGTTCGCCGAAGCACCGGGAATCGTTAACACGCGCTACACAGTATTGGCGGAGTCATCGTGGGCAGAGTATGAAACAGATGAGGCCCAGCCGGATCGAGCGCAGAAGATCGTGCGTTCATCAGCGCAGTAAGGGGCATCACGGAATTAAGTGCTTGGGAAAGGTGTCAGGAATGTCAGGAACCTTTGCACCTGCGGGTGAAAAGGTTCCTGACATTCCTGACACCTTTCTTGAGCCGACGATGAAGACGTGTTGCTGCCACTCCTGATGCGAGGCCGTGCATGTTCGTTGTAATTATTCACTGGACGAAACACACTGCGACCTTGAACGGCCAAGTCCTGAAGCTCGTGCCGTGCGAGAACTGTTCGACCGAGTATGTCTACGTCCTTGAGCGGGAGGGCACCGGTGTCGGTATGAGCGGTTATTCGCTGAACGACAAAGAGGCTCGTAACAGCGCCGCGTTGTCGGCCGACGAGTCGCTCCATGAATACCTGGCAAACGACTTCGACGCAGTGCCGTGTCCCGTCTGCGGTCACTACCAGCGCTACATGTTTCCCAAGCTGTACGAGACGAAATCATTGTTAGGCCCAGTCGCCAAGCTCGTGACTCTCGCGCTCGGCTGCCTGGACGCCATCGGCGCCTGTACTGGAGTGTCGCGTGCCTACAGCAGCCGAACGATAAGGCCTGGCGGTGGATGGTTGTGACTTGGTCTCTGCTCGCAGTCGTTTGCCTCCTCGGCTTGGCTCTCGCAGCGATGGAACGATCCAAGGCCCGCCGCTTCGACCCAAATTCGGAGGACCGGGAGGCTCGCATCCAGAAGGGCCGGAATCGGGCCACGACTCGCGCTGAGTTCGAGGCAACGCAGCGGCAACAGGCTGGCGCTGAAGATCGTTGAGGTGGACTCTATCTCAGTTTATCCGTTTCCAAATGGATTCGGCTGGGATGATCCGCAGAAGTTCTCTGTGTGTGTGACTGCGCAACGCAATCTATTTAGAGCGGTTCACAGAAGCTCTGCATACCGTAGTTTTCGCAGAGTCGTGGCCGGGGTCGGTACTCCGACCCCGGTAAAGCCCGAGCGACTCCGAAGAACCGGGGTCGGAGTACCGACCCCGGCCACGACTCCCAGTAATACTCTCTGTGTGCAATCCCCCCGTGAACCGCTCTAGAGTGTTCGGAAAGAATGCGGAAGGCAGGGCATGTGTGCCGCGCCGAATCACGGGCGGTACTATACTACGGAGGCATGGAGGCTTATGGTGACGTGCTTCATCAAGCTTCATTCCGCGGGTGCCAATGCTTTGTTACAATGAAAGCCGGAAGGAGGGATGATTCATGACCACCATCGTTTCCGGCGTCGTGACCAACGGCGTCGTCGTCCCTGTTTCGCCCCTGCCGGAAGGGGCGCACGTTGCAATGCATCTCGATAAAGTGTTAGAGGTCCCGAAAGACTTGCAAGAGGAGTTTGATGGTCCTGAGCGCGCCGGAACCGGCACTGTCGAAATGGTCGAGCGTCTAGCTGGGGACATGAAAGCCAATCGTCGCCTAACTGCTACTGAGCTGCGAAAGCTGCCGCGCGCGGAGCGACATGCTGCCTTGGCCGCCGCAGCGGCGCTGGCGGAGGATGACTATCGTAACAACAAGGAACTTATCGGCTTCGATGCGTTCAGCGAGGAAGAAATCGATGACGACGAATCAAGTCAGGGGGTGAGGTCTGGCGAATCAGGTTCGATCCCGCTGAAGGAGACGAGATCAAAAAGGTCCGCACGGCCGTAGTAGTCAGCGAGAATGCCATTGGCTGGCTGCGACTGAAAATTGTGGTTCCGATCACTGAATGGAAACCCCTGACCGTTTCCTCGTCGGGTCTTGTCTACGTCGCCACGATTGAACCCGTGGGATTCGTTCGAGGGGGTTACGGCGGGGGTGAATGAAACGAATTCCCAGAGGCATCAAGTTAACGCCGATCGCCTCTCGGGTCGTATCCCGCCGCGCAACGAATCCGCGAAGCGAATGGTCCTCTCGGTCTCCCACTGTGAACGCAACATATTTCTAGTGCAATACTTAGGTCAGTTTTCCATCGGTCGTGCATTCCGTTCGAAGGCGAAGGAATTCGTTCAAGGGTTGTGTGATTAGCGCGCAACGAATTTTTCGACCTGGTCTTCGCAGGCGTTTTTGCGAGTCGAAGGCACATCACCTTAACCCGCTAAACCGCCGCGGCGACGGCCGCTCCCACATCTCCCGTTTTGGCTTGTCCGCCTAAATCCGGCGTTCGCGGCTTGCCTGATTTCAATACGGCTGCGACGGCCTTTCTCACTCTCTCGGCTGCTTTGGGTTGATGCACGTGATCCAATAGCATTGCTACCGACAGGATCGCGGCGAGGGGGTTGGCGATGCCTTTGCCGGCGATGTCGGGGGCGGAGCCGTGGACGGGCTCGAACATGCTGGGGAAGATACGTTCGGGGTTGATGTTGGCGCTCGAGGCCAGGCCGACGCTGCCGGTGACGATGGCGCTCAGGTCGGTGAGGATGTCGCCGAAGAGATTGCTGGCGACGACGATGTCGAAGCTCTCGGGCTTGCGGACGAAATCCATGGCGGCGGCGTCGACGAGCAGCGAGCTCGAGTGGATGTCGGGATATTCCTTGGCGACGCTAAGAAACACCTCGTCCCACAAGACCATGCCGAAGGTCTGGGCGTTGGATTTGGTAATCGACGTTATTTTGCGGCGCGGCCGACGGCGGGCGGCCTCAAACGCGGCGCGGATGATGCGCTCGCAGCCGCGGCGCGTGAATAAGTTTGTCTGAATGGCGATTTCGTTGGGTGTACCTTCGTAGTGTCGGCCGCCGATCGGGGCGTATTCGCCCTCGGTGTTTTCTCGATAAACGAGCATATCGATCGAGCCGGGGGCTTTGTCGCGCAACGGCGACTCGACGCCCTCGTAGAGATAGGCGGGGCGGAAGTTGACGTACTGATCGAACTTGCGGCGCATCGGCAGCAAGAGGCCATGCAGCGTGATATGATCGGGCACGTCGGGCTGGCCGATGGCACCGAGGAGGATAGCGTCGTGTTGGCGCAGGATCTCCCAGCCGTCGGCCGGCATCATGCGGCCTGTCTGCTTGTAATAGGCCGAACTCCAGGGCAGGCGATTCCAGTTGAGGGAAGCGCCTTCGCGGGCCAGTGCCGCGTCTGCTACGTGGATGGCCTGGTCGATGACTTCGGGACCGATGCCGTCGCCACCGATGACGGCGATGCGCGGGATTGCCATTGTGGAGAGTCCTTGCCTTCGTTATGAGTCCGCTGGACCGCGCTCGGAGCGACGCCCCGACTACCGGGGAAGTCACTTTAGCGGACACGGCAAAGCTGTCAAGTTGCGAGGGGGCCATGAGCAGAGGGCGATCGGCGCGAATACGTAAGCTGAGTCAGCCTGCGCTGCTTTGGGCCAGCCTGGTCCTGTTCGTCGGCTGCGCTCACGAGCCGTCGAACGTGGGGACGGGCGTCGACAATGATCCGCTGGTAGGCGCGACCGCCCAAAATCCTACGGCGCGAACCAAGGCGGCGATGACGACGGCTACGGCCACTACAGGTTCCGGCAGGAATGCGACACCGCTGCCGTTAGCGCCGAATCCGACCGCCAGCGCTGCGGCCTTGGCCGGCGGCGCTGCTTCGGCGAACGACAAGGACATCGACCCGAGATTGGCACCTGACCCACGCGGTCCCGGAGGGTTGACGAATACTGACGGCCCGGGAGTTAGTGGAGCGGGAATCGCCTTACAAGGGCCGACGGCTCGCGCTGATATAACAAATTCACGCGAAACGAACGCGCAGCCGGTCTCGAATAGCACGGCACCGATCGAATCTCTGCAGAAGGGATTGGATCTGATTAAAAGCTACGGCGCGGCGGATCGATGCCTGGAGGAAGTCTCTGACGGTGTCTGGAAGTTCTCGTGCCGAATGCCGATCCAATCAACCGCCGATATTCGCACTATGAAGGTGGTCGAGGCGACGCTTCCGGGTGAAGATGGCCTTGTCGCTGTCCGTGCTGTGTTGCAGAAAATAGAGCAATTAGGCAATACACCGGTACCGGTCAATCGATAGGACCGCTCGGCCCCGATTAAGAACTCACCGCTACGGGAGTGATGGATGTCAGGTTGGCTCCGGTCGTTGTGGTATGATCTCGGCTATGTCACCTGCCTGCCAAGCTTCACATTCGCCTTCAGTATGCGGTTCCAGGGTAGTCAGCATCTTCCGAAGAGCGGGCCAGCTCTGCTAGTTTCCAATCATCAAAGCTTTCTCGATCCCGTGCTCATCGGAGTGGCAGCGTCGAATCGGCGTTTGAGCTTTCTTGCGCAAGACCCTGTTCAAAAGTCAGTTCTTCGCGGGCCTTATTCGCAGTTTCGGAGCGGTGCCTGTCAATCAGGAGGGGATGGCGAAAGAAGGAATTCAGGCCGTGCTGGAGTTGCTCGGTCAAGGCAAGTGCGTGCTGGTTTTTCCGGAGGGTGAGCGCACGCCGACGGGCGAGTTACTACCACTGAAGCCGGGTATTACGCTGATGCTGAAGCGCGTGAAAGTACCAGTCGTGCCGATCGGCATCGCGGGAGCTTATGATGTGCTGCCCCGGCACCGAAAGACACCGATGTTCTCGCCGCTCGTGCTTCCCGCACGGCGGCGAGGTGCGATCGCCGTGACGATCGGACGGCCGCTTTTGAGCCAAACCCTGGCGGCCTTGTCGAGGGAAGATGCGCTAAAGGAAATTGGCAAGGCCATCGCCGAACAGCACGACTGCGCGGAGCGCTTGAGGCGTAAGATTTGATTTCTCTTTATATAGCCGCCGGCTTGCCGAAGGCATCAAACCACCGCCGGCAAGCTGGCGGCTATATAAAGAGATGAATTTTTCACTGATTGAACACAAATTCCTTCGTGTTCAACAGAGCCCACAAGATATTCTCATAAGCCTGCTTTTTGTTATTCGGGCCGAGCTTAGCAATGTGCGCCAACGCCGCTTCGCGCTGCGTATCCGTTGGCTTGTGGGCAAACGCCCAGACAAACAGTTCGTCGATCTTCGCGGCATCGGGACGCATGTCTTTAGCCAGGATGTCAGCCCGGCCATTTTGCCGCGATAGCTTGTTGTGGATCTCATCCGAGTTGAGCAAATGCAGCGACTGCGCGAGATTCGCTTCGCTGACTCGTTCACACTCGCACGAGCTATTGCGTTGCGGCCGACCGAACACATCGAGGAAGTACGACGTGAACGACTCGTCCGGCAACATGATCGCTCGCTTCGGAGCATGCTTATCTTGGGGCAGACCGCCGAATGGCGAGGGGCTGTCCGTGACCTGGCACAGGGCGTCGAAGAGAACCTCCGCCCCGAGGCGGCGCGGGTAGTAACGGGCGTAATTTTGCTTGTCGTGCTTGTTGAATTCATTGGGAACGGAGCTGAGCTGATACGTGCGACTCTTGCAAATCGTGCGGATCAGCTCTTTCAGGCTGTATTTGTTGTCGATGACGTTTTTCGTCAGCGCATCGAGTAGTTCCGGATTGCTCGGCGGGTTGGTGATGCGCATATCGTCGAGCGGATCGACGATGCCGCGGCCAAAGAAGTGGGCCCAATAGCGATTGGCTACCGTCCGCGCGAAGAATGGATTCTTAGGATCGACCACCCAATCCGCGAGGACTTGGCGTGGGTCCTCATCTTTGCCGACCACCGACGGCTCGGAATCGAGCGCTTTCATAACCGCGGCTTTGCCGGTGCGCTTGTTCGTCACGTTACCATTGGACTTGTTGTAAATCACCATGCGACCCGAGTTTTGATCCTGGTCGCCCGGTGTCACGACGTTCTTACGATTGACGCGGCCAAAGAACGCGGCAATGCCCCAGTAATCATCCTGGCTCCAACGCTCATACGGATGATGGTGACATTGAGCGCACGCCAAACGCAGGCCCAAGAACACCTGAGCGGTGTCGTCCACGAATTGCTCAGGTTGCACGAGTTCCTTGTACCAAACCGTCGGTGGACTGGACCGTTCATCGCCCACAGCCCCAAGAATCGAACGAGCGAACTCGTCGTAGGGCCGGTCCTCGGCGACAGCATTGCGAATCCAGTCATGGAAAGCGAACGTCCCCTGGGCTCGGTTGCGTTCGTTGCGGCGCTTGACACGCAAAATGTCGGCCCACTTGTTGGCAAAGAAGTACGAATACTCTGCCGTCTCGAGCAGCGAATCGACCAGCTTGTCTCGTTTGGCCGGGTCTTTGTCGTCGAGGAAAGACTGAACCTGCGCCGGCGTCGGCAGCGTGCCAGTCAAATCGATCGACAGACGTCGGATGAATTGTTCGTCAGTGCATATTTCAGACGGCACCAGCCCGAGTTCTTTCCATTTCGCGGCGGTGTAGCGATCGACCAGCGTTTTCTCCGCGAATTGCCAGTCCGGCGTTTTGAGGCCGAGTGGTACCGTAGCGCGAAATGTCGAAACATATTCCTGATAACGTACCATGATCGCCGCTTCGCCGCTCATTGCCAAAGTGCGGACCAATCCGGACGAATCGACCGTGGCAATCTCTTGTTCGTTGCTCTCGTATTGAGCGCGGCGGGTAATGTCCTCGACCGAATTATCGCTGTAATGGGCATAAACCGCGAATTGCTGGCGGCCATTGCGATCCATGATCCGGTGAGGCGGGTAAACCGAAATGCGCGTGACCACAGGATCTTGTTTGGTGCCGAAAGGCGTTCCGCTGGCAATCCAGCGACGAACCAATTTGTATTCGTCGGAGCCGATTTCCATCCGCTTGCCGCCGCCGTGAGCGACCGTGCCGACAGCCTTTTGTAGCAGCAGACTATTGTCGGGCGCCGACGGGAAGAGACGGCGGCCACGGCCTTCTTTGACCAAGGCGGCGTAATCGATCTCCGGCTCGAAGCCGAGCAAAGAGATTTTGAAGCCATTCTGTCCGCTGGCTTTACCGTGACAGCCACCACTATTGCAGCCGAGTTTGGTAAAGACCGGCACGATCTGATTCGCAAAGTTAATGGGCAATTCGACGTCGCAGCTCTCGGCCTTCACCGGAACCTTGACGCTCTTATCGCCGTAGCTGATTGTGATTTCCGTGCTGCCGTTGGCCACAGGCAAGACACGGCCAGTGCTGGTGACGCGAACGACTTTGGCGTCGGCGACATCAAATTTCACATCGCCGGTAAGGTCTTGGAGACGATCCCCATTGAGCGTCGCCGTCAGGATAAGCTGTTGTGCCTGATCCATTCCTTTCAAAAGGATATTGGGCGGATATGCGCTAAAGCTTTTGATATCAGCAGGTTTCGGCAAAGTCGGTGCGGCGAAAGAAGCGGAATTCTTTTCGGAGTCGGCGGCGGAAAGCGGCGCGGCGGCGAGGGCCAATAGCGCCAAGGCCGACCAAGGTGTCGTCTTCATTTTCAAGGTACCCCTCACAGTCTCTGGCAGGAATCCGTCTTCATCGACGCTAAGAGAGGCGTCTTTGCAGAGGAGTGAAAAGCCTACCGATTTCGGCAGGCGGCGGGAAGGATTCTGGCAGTGTGTTCCGACAGTAACAGGCATTGTTGCCGAGGTAGGTTAATAATGCAACCGTTTCCTTCAAGATGCGCAAAAAAAATGAAAGAGCCGATCTTTGACAGATGCTGCCCCGGCTATTGGGCCAGCTTGAACGCTCGTGACGGCACATTTCCCTTTCGGAAGTCTGTCGGTCTATTTTCGATTGAAGCCGAGTTATCAGAAAACCTGATGTAACGGATGTGGGCCGCTGCGCCAGCAAGCTCAGGTCAGGAAGGAACCTCCCATGCTAACTATGCTCTGTTCTCTTTTGACGCTCGGAGTCGCCGCCGGCACGCCATACGCGGATCCAGGGCCGTCGGCCTCCTTTTTATATCAACCAGCCTTTTGCATGGATGACGTCCTTCGCCTTCCTGCCGAAGCCTATCTTCCTCAGCCGGGCGATATCATGCTGCGGCTCGACAACTCCGTTTTTTGGCGCGTGACGCATTACATGGCTTTCGCCTTCGATCCGAACGGCTCCGGCATCGTCTTCGCGCGCAACGATGGCAGCCTGGCCATCTTGGAGGCCGGACCGAACGATACCCTCTGGGTCCGGGGAATGGATATGCTGCCGCATTTGAAGGAATACGCGGACGAGGGCAAAGTCTGGATCCGCAAGAGGAAAGTGCCTTTGACACCCGCCCAATCGGCTTGTTTAACCGCATTCGCCAACGCGCAGGAAGGAAAACGCTTCGCGCTGGGCCGTCTTGGTGGGCAACTGACCATTTTCCGCCATCGCGGGCCGATTCGCACCTATTTCATTGGCAAACCGGTGGGCGATCGGCCGAGCTACTTTTGTTCGGAGCTGGTCTGTGAGTCCTGCGTCGCGGCCGGCTTGCTCGATGCCGAACGCACACGGCCGAGTGCCACATATCCGCACGATCTCTTTTACGGCCGATCGTGGAACCTCTACATCGACAAGCATTTGGACATCAACGACGGTTGGTTCGCGCCCGCACGCTGGAGCTATAAGCAATAGCCCAGCTTGAATGTTATCGGTGACGCGACATCAAGAAGATTAGGCCGATAGTCACCGCGAAACCGGCCACGCTCAGCACCATCCCAGCAATCGCCCGAATCTTCCCGTGTGGCAGGCCGCGATTGCTGATGACGATCGCGCTGGCCAAGCCCAGGAAGATGCCGATAGCGCCAAAAACAACGCCCAGGAACGGAATGAGCGCAGCCAAGCCAAGGCCCAGAGACCAGCTGGCGTAGCTATAGGCCGTTGCGTTAAGGAAATTCCTGCCCGAAGCCCGACGCGCGGCCGCATTGGCGATTTGGCTGCTGACGATCTGAACATTCTGTTGCATCAGCGAATTACCGTTGCCTCCAAATATCCCCATCCATTGGCGTGCCTTCGCGCGCACCCGTTTCGTTTCGCCATCACCGGTTTCCAAGAGGGCGTCGACGTCGAGAATGCAAGAGCCGGGCCCAAACATACTCACAAACGTCAGAAAATAGCGCATGACCTGGCTGCCGTAATCTGACACGTCGACCCTGCCGGAGATAACCAAGTCGTCCGGCCCGAGCGACTCGGGAACGTCGTCCTCGACCACCTGCAACGGTAGTTGCTCCGTCTTGATGTACTTGGCCATGCGCTTGGCGATGGCCTTGTTCAACTTCACATCGTCATCGAGTATCTGCACATAACAGCCGCTCACACCTTTCGGCAACGGCTCGGCACTCCGAACAGGTTTTTGCGTGGGCGTGGGCGTGGGCGTCATCCGCGCTGCGTCCTTTTGCACTCCGGTCTCTGACGGCAGCGGAGCCCTTCTCCCAGCCGAGCGCGCCACTGGAACAACCTCTGCGTCACGAGGCGCATCGTTCGGGATAGAAAATATATTTTGACAGCTCGGGCAACGCACGCGGCGGCCCACAAATTCTTCCGGCACCGTCAACAATTTGGCACAAGTCGGGCAAGAAGTCGTCATCGACACTCCTAAATCCGCACGCGTTTCGGGGGGTCCGCTTGGAGTTGGAAAGGCTTCTTATACCAAACGCCGCGAATTCTACAATCCGCTGCACTATCTTCTCGCAGCGCGATGGTCGATGTGTGCTGATCAGTTGTTACGGGGCCAAGCGAAAATTAAAGCTGTCCGCATTTATGAGAAACCTTGAAAAATTCGTTTCATTCGACCCCCACACAACCCCCTCGAACGAATTCACATGATCTTCACAAAGACGCAACTTCAATAGGAGAAACAACTTAAAGCAGTCGCCTTTCCAGGATTCGTTCGACCCGCTGTGCAACGCAACACGAGCGCCTAGTGCTCCGTCCAGACTAAATTTACGGGTGGCACAGACATTCCTGTCTGTGCGGGAACCGACGAATGTGCCTTTTGCTGCACAGACAGGAATGTCTGTGCCACCCGTAAATTTAGTCTAGACGGGGCACTAGTGGGGTCGGGGCATATTTTGCCCTTTTCAGCGCAAAAACCGCAATTAGCTCTCGCCTAAAGGCACGGAGAGTTGTTCAAATGATAATAGGGGACCTCTCATTTGGGGATATTCTGTTCGAGAAGCTCCGGGGCAACCTACCGCGGACCGCGAGCAGCGTAACGTACAGTCAAAAAATCATCAGGGGTAAGGACGCAGCTCGGTTCATCTGACATCAAGAAAATCGAGCTGCGTCCTCGTTTCTTTTCCCCCTCTTCGACGACTTCCCCAAAAACCACAATCTCATCCTGATCGGCCGACCCAACCTCTTGGCCAACCTGGACTTGGCCGTCAACTACGACATCAAAAGCCGCGTCACCTACTCGGTCATCACCAAACGCTTGGCCCCGGACTCCATGCGTGACTTCATCCGACGCGAGCTGGACCGCGTCGGACTCGGACACAACACCTTCACCCAGCCCGCCATCGACCTCATCGTCCGCTCCGCTGACGGCGTCCTACGCCAAGCCCGGAATCTGTGTATCGGCTGCAAGATCGAGGCCATCCGTGCCGCCAACCGAACCGTCGACATCGACAACGTCAATCGCGTCCTGATGCAACCGCACTGGCAAAAAGAAGCCGACCTGGTGGACTACTAATCACTCACCATTGCCCTGGAGATCTCCATGATTACCGCGGATCTACTACGCCGACTACGAAACGACCTACCCATGCCTGTCACCATCGCCGCCCTCGGCCGCGAGGGACCACCCGCCGAAATGAGCGAAGGCTACTTCCGCTTCCTCTGCCCGCACTGCGGCGAAATGCGCGCCACCGTCAACCCAAAAAACAACCTCGCCCACTGCTTCTACTGCAAGAAAAACCTCAACAACATCGACCTACTTCTGACCCTCGACTACGACTTCCGCGCCGCCGTCAACCTGCTCGAAGGCTGGCTCAACCGATACGAAGCTCGGCAAGCCAAACAGAAGGTGACCACTCCACCGGACCGAAGGTACCGGCAGATGAAAAGGCCAGCTCTCGCCGGGCTTAACCTAAACTACCGCGCCATTTCTCGACTCTACTCCCGTTTAGGGTACCGCTGTCACCATTGGCCGAATGGTGAGGGATATTCTTTACCCTCGTCCCAATATATTCTTAGCGACGGAATGGAATTCGTAAGATTTTTCACTCCCTTCGATGTTACCAGAGTTCTGTCTGCCGCAACCAGTTCCAATTTACTTAAGCCTGAAAGGGCGTCAAGAAATCTATCCGAGACTCGGTCTCCGTAGACAATTATTGATCTTAATGACTTGAGCTTCGCGATGGAAGTCGAACATTTATCAGTAATTGCCGTCAGCCCCACATCGAGTTCTCGCAATTCCCCTAGGCCAACGAGATATCCAACGCCGACATCGGTAATTCCCTTGTTCTCACTAACGTCAATTTTCTCAAGCTTTCCGAGCAGAGAAAGACTCTTCATACTGGTATCGGTTATTTTTGTGTTCCATATTACCCTGGCACGGTAGTTGCTCACTAATCTAGAATTACAAGTACCTCAGCCCGAGCTTCGAGGTGTTACTATGTCTATTACTCTTCCCGATGCCCGCCATCTCTCGGACGATTCGTTGGAGACCTTGCGTTTGCGTGCCTTGCATGGCTTGGAGCTTGGCTATTCCGAAACCGATCTCGCCGAACTCCTCGGCGTCCGCCGCGAAACCATCTCCCGCTGGAATACCGCCTATTACGCCGAAGGCTTGGACGCCCTGCCCGGCGGGCGCACCGGCCGGCCTTTGGGCTCGGGCCGTATGCTCTCCGAGGCCCAAGCTCAAACCATTCGCGACCAGATCGACTACTTCTCGCCCCAGCAAGTGGGCCTGAAACACGCCCTGTGGACACGCCAAGCCGTCGCCGACCTCATCCGAAGAGATCTCGGCATCGAACTGGCCCTACGCACCGTGGGCAAGTATCTCCAACGCTGGGGCTACACCTCCAAAAAGCCCGCCCGCAAGTCGCGTCACCAAGATCCCGATGAAGTCGAACAGTGGTTGCAGGATACCTATCCGGCCATCGAGGCCCAAGCCCAACGAGACAACGCGGAGATTTTGTGGGCGGATGAGGTTGGCGTGCAGGCCGACCACCATCCCGGTTCGGGTTATGCCCGCCGGGGCGAGCGTGCCACCATGGAGGTGCCGCAACCACATCTGAGGGTCAATCAGATCTCGGCGATCAGCAATGAGGGCACGGTGCGTTTTATGACGTACAAGGGGTCGTTCACGGCGGAAGTCTTTCTCCAGTTCTTGACTCTCTTGATCAGTGGGGCGAAGCGGAAGATTCTGTTGATCGTGGACCAGTTGGGCTCCCACACCAAGGCGGAGGTACAGTCCTGGGTAGAGGCGCGTCAGGAGCAGATCGAGTTGTTTTACCTGCCGACGTATTCGCCGGAACTCAATCCGGTGGAATATTTGAACAATGTGTCAGCAGCGTTTTAGCATGGGGCCAAAATTCCGCGGTGGCCCGGGCCAGGGCGCGCAGGCAGGATCGCGGGCCAGGCCGCGCGCTTTCGTAGAGGGCCATAGGCGTGCACTGTCCCGGGCCAGCACGCGGCGTGGTTCTTTGGTTGGGATTTTGTGATAGGCTTGAAGCACTTCCCAGCGCCACTCGGCGCCAAAACGCCTCGGAGCCAGGCGCGAACCTGGCCCCGAGACTTGACCGGCGGGAGCAAGACCTCCCTTGGGCCCACCCTCATTTCAGCATTTCTGTGGCCAACGGCCAGAGGCACCATGTCTTCGTCGAACGCGGCGTTGTTTGCTCAAGGGTTGTGAGCGACGCTTCACGCCGGCGCGTCCTCAGGCGCGCTATTGCAGCGCGGCCTGTCGCCGGGAGGCACAGCGGTGGCGACGCTGGCAGGCGAGCCAGCGTTATCGGTCCACCGAGCGAGGCCAAGAGCGGCGGCGGGAACAGAGCCGGCGGTATCGCGAGCGACAGCGTCAGCAACAGCGAACCGAGTCAGCTGACGAAGCTTTGCCGCGCGAGGGCCAGCGCCCAGGGTCTGCGTGCGATGATTTTGCCAGGCGGCCCTGCGATCGACCGGGTTGTTATGAGCTTTTCCCGATCGCCGATGAACAATCGTGCAAGCGATTCTGTAGTTTGGCCTGCCGACTGGCGTTACGTCGCGTGTTGGATCGTGAGGCGCGCTATCGGTCGCGGCGTCGGCGCTGGCGTTCGGAACGTGTGACCGAGCGTGTGCGGCCTCCAGATACGTCGTGACCAAGTCTTTGCAGATATTTTTGAGCGAGCAGCCAGGATAAAGTGCCTCCACCCCAAACCGGAGAGAGGAGCGGGCGGTCGCGAGAGCGATTTTGCGTCCCCCGTTTCCTTTCTTCGAATGGAGGAAAGAGGGAGGTTTGGTGGAGGGTACGTACATGGCTTGGAACGACGGTATCTCACGACCGGTGATGCTTGCCGACCTGGGCCAGCACTATCGGCGTTATCGCCTGACCGATTTGGAGGCGGAGGAAGCAATGGCGGGATCGCTGCGTCGTTGGGGGCAGTTGTCACCGGTGGTGGTGTGTATGCGTGAGCAAAAATTGGAACTCCTCGACGGCTTCAAGCGTTATGCGGCGGCACGCCAGGTAGGTGGGTTAAGGAGTTTGAGCGTACGAGTATTGGAGGTGGATGAGCCGACGGCAAAGGCGGCGATTCTGGGGTTGAACCGTGGTCAGGGTCCGGTACGGGAGTTGGAGGAGGCCTGGGTTGTCCAGGGGTTGGTACGTGACGATGGGATGACGCAGGTGGAAGCGGCCCACTTGTTGGGCCGACACAAGAGTTGGGTGTGTCGCCGCCTGGCGTTGTTGGAGCGGTTGAGTGTGGCGGTGAAAGAGGATTTGCGTTTGGGATTAGTGGGTCCGTCGTTGGCCCGTCAATTGACGCGGTTGCCCGTGGGCAACCAGGAAGCATTGTTGGAGTTGACGCGCCGGGAGACGTTGACGGCTCAGGAAGTGAGCGGCGTGATCGAGTTGTTGCAAGGTGCCAGTGACGAGCAGGCGGCGTTCGTGCTGGCGAAGCCTCGTGAGGCGTTGGCTCAGGTAAACGGTATGCCGACGGCATTGCGGGATCCACGTCTGAGTGGAGCCGGGAACTGGCTGGCGAAGCATTTGAGACAGGCTTTGGAAACACTGACTCGTCTGGAGAATTGGCTTCGGACGCCGAACGTGCTTGAGTTGCGAACGCAGGATCGTGAGATCCTCCAGCCGATATTGGCGCGTGTCGGCGATCAGTCCCATGTGGTGGCGGAGTTGGTGTTGGGACCGGACCTCAAGCGTATGAGGCTGCCATGAATGAGGCGTTGCGTCTGGAGATCGTGCAACGGCGTCAGAGTGGGATGTCGTTGCGTGCCATCGCGGAAGAATTGGGCCTGTCGCGTGGCGCCGTGACACGCGCGTTGGCACAGGTGCAAGCTCAGCGGGACGGACGGGTCGCCCGGCCCCGTCCACGCCACAGCATCATTGATCCCTTCGAGCCGCTCTTGAAGGAGTTGCTTGCCAAGTACCCGAATCTCACCACCATGCGCGCCTTGGAAGAGTTGCAAGCACGCGGTTTCACTGGCCAGTACACCGTCGTACGTCAGCGCCTGGGATTGTTGCGGCCACGCGCCGCGCGGCCACCCGTGCCGCGCTTCGAGACCGGGCCAGGGATCCAAGCCCAAATGGACTACGGCGTCTATGACATCGACTTTACACGTGAAGGCCGCCGGCGTGTGTACCTCTTCAGCTATTTGCTCGGCTACTCCCGCCGGCAGTATCTACGCTTCGTGGAATCGATGGATCTAACAACGACCTTGCGAGAACACGTACATGCCTTCCACCATCTTGGCGGCGTCGCGCGGGTCTGCCTGTATGACAACTTCAAAGCCGTGGTGCTGCGTCATGACGCCGATGGCGTTATCTACAACCCCAAGTTCCTGGCCTTCGCCACGCATTACGGCTTCCGGCCACAAGCCTGCCGCGTGCGCCGACCGCAAACCAAGGGTAAAGTCGAGCGAAAGATGTTCCACGTCGAAAGCAGTTTGCTCAATGGTCGCACCTTCGACACCCTCGAGCATCTCAACGAGGTGACCACCTGGTGGCTGCACAACGTCGCCGACATCCGTGTCCTACGCGACTTCAAGGAGACGCCACTCCAGCGTCACCAACACGAACAACCACACTTGCTGACGCTGCCGACCTGTGACTTCGACACCGCCCAGGTCATCTATCGCCACGTGAGCGTCGAGGGCTACGTCACCCATCGGCTCAACCTGTACTCCGTGCCGTGGACGTACATCGGCCAGGTGCTACCTGTACGCGTCACCGAGAGTGAAGTCGTCATCTACTCGATCGGTCTGGAGGAGATCGCACGCCACCTTCTCGTGGCCAGCTCCCACACGGGCGTTCGCCAGTCGAACAAGACCCATCATCCCGCCGACGACCCCGGCCAGCGTGAACTGCTGTTACGGCAACGCTTCACGGAACTGGGGCCGGTGGCCGTACAGTTCCTCGACGGCTTGCTCGCCAAGCAAGTCCAGGGCAAACTACAGGCCCAGCAACTGTTGGCAGTGGTAGCCCACTACCAACGCAAAGATGTACAGGCCGCCTTCGAGCGTGCCGTCCGCTTCGGCGCCTACTCCTTGGCGGCAATCCGACGCATCCTTGCCGCGACCGCCAAGCCCAAGCCGCTCCTGGAGGAACTGGCCGATCTGCATCGTGACACGCTGGACCCGTTGTTGCGTGCCGACGCGGTCGGTCCACGGCCAACCAGCGACTATCAGCATTTGCTCTTGCCTGAGGAAGCCGCCAATGACGCCTCGTCCCAAGAAAAACCGTTCAGCGAAACCAACACCGACGCCACCTCTGCGTGAGCAGATCCTCGCCGACTTCGCCACGCTGCGCGTCCCCATGACTGCCGAACAGCTCGATGCCGTCGTACTCGACGCCGAGCAAAGCGGCCGCTCGCATCTGGAGTTCCTGTACCGTTTGCTCACCGACCAGGCGGGCTTGCGTCGCCAACGTAGCATCGAACGACGCATCAAGGATGCCCACTTCCGCGAACTGAAACCACTGAGCGACTTCGATTGGAGCTTCAACCCGTCGCTCCCACGGACGCAACTTGAAACCTTGGTTGGCTGTGACTTCGTCCGCCGCTGTCAGAACCTGGTGTTCGTCGGCCAATCCGGCTTGGGAAAAAGTCGGCTGATTCAGAACATCGGTCAGGCCGCTTGCGTGCAGGGCTATCGCGTCTTTTACACGACCAGCGGTGCTCTCCTGGAAGATCTGACTGCGGCCTTGGCCGACCAAACGATCCACGACCGTGTACGCTTCTATGCCCGCTTCGAGTTGTTAATCATCGACGAATTTGGTCTGGACCGCATTGAACGCAGCCTGTGTCCGCAGGCCGCCAGCTTGTGGTACAAGATCATCGACGCGCGGAGCCAACGGGTCAGCACGGCGCTGGTGACCAACATCGACTTCGAGTCCTGGGCCGAATACCTGGGCGATGCTCCCCTGGCGATGGCGTTGTTGGATCGCGTCGTGGACGGCGCAACCATCGTGAAATTGAAGGGCAAATCCTATCGTGTTCATCGCGGCCCCGAAGAGCCGTCCGCCAAGTAACCGCGCCAAGGATAGGACCTCGCCACGCTCACCCCGCTTCGCCGGGCAACTCCTGTTGGCCTCATCTCAAGCCGCGAAAATGGCCTCACTTCAAAACGCGATCAACAAACAATGACATGAAGGGGAACATCAACAAGGCTGGCCTGCCGCCGGACAAGCCGACGTTGCAAGAGCGGTTGTTCGGATTCATGAGGAAGTTGAGCGGGATGCCTCGACATGTTATGAGTTATTTCCTTCATCCGCAGACCCAATATGCCGCTCCAATGGAATTAGGTTGATCTAATTTCGTGCCGGGGTAATAGTAGAAGAGTCGTTAACTTTGGAAACTGCTTAATCGCACCGCAAAACTCATCATTTAACCCGGTTTGCCCAATTACAAGATAGGATAGATCTTTCATTTGCGACAAAGATGAGAGGCACGAGCCATTGATGTTATTTCCCGACAGATTTAGGCTGGTTAATTTCCTTAGAGACCTTATCTTAACTATATCATCATCAACTAATCCGGCATAATCAATCTCTAGGTGGGTAATATAGGGCAAATCGGCCAAGCTCCTTAGACCAACGTCCTTTAACTTGGTCTTCGAAAGGTAAAGATTCGTCAACTTAGCGCTCTTTGTGAGATATTTGATGCCACTCCCATCAATTCTTGTTCTAGAAAGTATAAGAGACGTAAGATCTTGAATTGAGCCAATAGCTCTAAGATCTTCGTCCGACACCGAGCTGCTCCTAAGGTTTAGATAGCGAATATGTGGAAATTTGGCGAGCAGATCAAAATCACTGCTGTTCAAGTCCGACCCGTTCAGGTTTACATCAGCGAAACTGGCATCTCCCTCCGTGATAATACGAGTCTTTCCACCTTTTTCCTTAACAAAAGTCTCGAGATCCCTGAAATCAGTCAACGAGTATTGTTTGGGCGGATAGGACAAAACCAAATCGACGATGGCGCTGCAAAGCATTAGGAACAATGATAACGAAGCTACTAACATTGACGCCCCTTTTTATTGAAATTCAAAAAGTTCTCGCCGAGATAATATCAGAGCCAGAAATTCAAACATTTTTTGTGCAGATATTCATCAAAATCATGGACTTGCCTTGGTCCCAACATATGAATTAAAATTCTGCGCAGCAATCCAAATGTCCGGTCGATTCTTGATAAATGCCGAGGCGGCTGTATTGACAGCGTTTGTGCGGAACCAATAATTTGGCGCACTTCCATCTGCGGGAGTGTCCGCACATTTCTGAACTACCACCGCGGCTACTGATGAATTATCAACTGAAATGTTTACGTCCTTGTTGCTTTGAGTCATAAGGAAATCCCACTTGCCAGCAACTTTTTCGCAGTATGCCTGGTATGTGGAGTTAACTGAGACGTCGAAAGCTGCAAAATCAGCAAGACCGCTTCCGATGCCGACGACAGCGCCCGTCACTGCGCCGTCTATCGTCGCCACAGCGGCTCCTGCAGGACCCAGGCCCGCGGCGCCGACAAGGCCGCCTATAGTGGCGCCAGTGCCAGTCCACGATCCTACTGTGTTTGCAAAGTTCGGATTATAGCTGCATTCCCAATTCGTGTCGAATTCAAATTGAGTTATTCCGCCTGGGAGCACGTTTTGTGATCTACTCGTGACCGCTCTATTTACAGTAATATAATCAAAAGTTTGGGACCTCGTGGCGCTTGGTTTTGACTTTATTGAAATCGCACCTGTCGCGCTATCAACCGACAAGAGAGTTGTGACAATGCTTCCTCCAATAAAACTCGGCGCACGAAGAGTGTTTGCATACCACGCCGAAATGTCTGTTGTTGACGATACGGTTAGCAAACCACTCCTGTCCAAATTATTAATTGGGTCATTTCCCACATCACGCCGAAAGTTCGGATCACGCGCCGCGATCGTGAGCGGATCCTCTTGTAACCATTGATGCGTCGCAAAAATCGTAGAGTCGAGAAGTGGCGCGGTGGTTTAGGTCGAGTCCAGCGGTATCCGGCCCTTTCGTTGGCCGGTGCCTCAATCTCCCGGCCATGCCCCGTTTCCACTTCCCGCTCGTCGAACCGGACGGGCCCTATTAAGGCATCCGGCTCTCGGACAAGGTAACTCATGCGTTCGCTCACAAGACGCGAGGTCGCGGTCGCCCTGGAAGCCACACTAATCCCAGGTCCTCACGCAGGTAACGATCCGAATAACACTGTCGGGCCGTACCCTGCACGCGGTGCTTCCGACCCAGCCACTGACGGAGCCGTTGACAGGTGTGCGCCATCACCTGCTTCATGGCCGGGGCCGTGTTACCGAGACAAAAATAGTTCGCCCAGCCCACCAGTCGGCTGTTGACGCGAGTTATTAACGCCGGCAAGACAACCACTGCCACGTTCGGCTGGTCTGATCGCGGATCACCTCACAGATCCCGTGGATCTTCTTGACGGCCGGACGGGGACCGATGTAGCTACGCCCCGTCTTCGGCGACCAGTTCCGACCGAACGTGTAACCCAAAAACGAAAACGTCTCGTCCGGCAAGCGGCAAACCCGGGTCTTCGTCTCGTTCACCGTCAACCGCAGCTTCGACATCATGCGCCGCATCACCGCCTCGGCTTCAAGAGCCGTACCACGGCAGCAGATCACAAAGTCGTCCGCATAATTGACGATACGCGCCTCAAGACGATTGGCATGCCCGTTTGTCTTCCAGCCCAGCACGAAGCGACGCATGTAGAGATTCGCCAGCAGCGGCGAGAGCACGCCCCCTTGCGGGGTGCCGCGACCCTCGTCCTTGTTGCGAGTCGTTCGACGCTTGTCCCCACGATCTCCAAGGTCTTCCACCGGTGCCTCCAACCAGCTTTTGATCAGGGCCAGTAGTAGCCCGTCACTAAGCCGTCGGCTCACCGATGCCATTAACTCGGCGTGGGGGATGCTATCGAAGTACCCACTCAAGTCCGCATCGACAATCTCCGTATGCCCGTTGTCTAGCAACAATTGGACCTGCTCGATCGCGTCCAGAGCGCTTCGGCCTTGCCGATAAGCAAATTGTTCCGGCTGCAAGTCCGCCTCGAAGATCGGCTCCAAGACGAGCAACACAGCCATCTGCACGACGCGGTCGCGGATCGTTGGAATGCCCAACGGTCGCTGTTTGCCATCCGACTTCGGTATGTACACCCGTCGGACTGCTTGCGGGCGATACGCTTTGTTTCGGAGTTCTTCCGTCAGTTCACCCAGCCAACGGTCCAGCCCGTACTCCTCGATGTCCGTGAACGTCTGGCCATCCACCCCCGCCGCGCCGTCGTTAGCGGCACAGCACAGGTACGCATGGCCCAGCACATCGGCCCGGTACACCTTGTCGTACAACGCATAGAACCGATAGGTGGGTGCTCTCTTCGCTTTGGCATGCAACGTCTCCTGGAGTTTCCGAACCGTATCGGGAGGTGTTAGGCTCATCACCAATCTCCTGGCTCTCTTTCCTTCGGACGCTGTCCTTGAACCAAGGCCCCTTCCCTCCACCGGCGTTACCCGGCTTCAGCGGTACTACGAGCCTCTCCGCCACCCCAAGCGGCCCGGCCTGTCCCTCGCGGGCGTCCGGTTGGCACTGCTGCCACCGCAGGGGGTTTCCCGTGTTGCGTTAACTTTCCTATGCCGACATGCCGTCGCCATTACCCCGGTGGCAACGCGGGTGGGGCTAAAGTCGTTCCCCCTGTATCCTCGCGTCTGCGGCCTTCCCCATCCCTTTGCTGGGTCGGCTACCACATTACCCGTTTCGAGGCCTGCTCAGCGTTCACTCACGTTACGGCCTGCCTGCTCGCGGAGTCGCTCAAACGACCCTTTCCATCGAAGGCTTCGACAGTTTCGTTACCTCCACTGCCGCTCCGATTGCTACCGGCTGGAACGACCAGTTGCCGGGTGGGATTCGCACCCACTGAAAAGTCACGCCTTGGCACGGCGCACAAAGGGGTCAGGTTCATTTATCGCCCTCATCCTTCACCGGCCTGCCCTGGACGTGGTAGACGTAACCCGCATCAGCACAGCGCAAGCGTCGTGGCATATTAGCTAGTATATGCACCGCGGCGAGTGCGTCAATAAATGAACCTGACCCCTTTGTGCGCCGTCGGTTTTCGAGCGCAAAAGTGGTACCGTTTCAAAACGCGATCAACACCGAACGCAGGAAACCTGCGTGCCGTGGTTGACGCCCTGGCCGGTTGCGGTGCCAGTTGGCTGGACGGCCCATGTCAACCGACCGGAGACGGAGCTTGAACTGGCCGCGTTGCGGCGTTCTGTGGTGCGTGGTGCGCCTTATGGTGACGTTGGCTGGCAACAGCGAACGGCGGCGCGTTTAGGTTTGGAATCGTCTCTGCGGGACCGGGGCAGGCCGGTAAAGGATGAGGGCGATAAATGAACCTGACCCCTGGTATGTGGGTTTTTATCAATAAAGATCCCTTCCAGCGAGCCATCTGCCACAATGAGACGAGCCCTCTCTCTTTTATCGGAGGCAGGTCTCATGGCCACTACTCGCACCCGCAAACGCTCCTCTTCTCGACGTCCGACGACCTCCCTGGGTAAGCCGCGCGGCGTTCTTCATCCTCGCGTCCAGCAGGTCGGGCCCGAGCACTTCGGCATCGTCTGCTTTGACTGCGCCAAGGCTCGTTCCAAATTTCTCGTCGCTGATTTCTATGGCCGCGTCCTCATCCCGCCCACCACCGTGGCTCATGCTCGGCCCGACCTCGCCGCGGCCGTCGCACAGGTCCGCGCAGCCTTCGCCGCTAACCAAATAGCTGACGGGCTCGTCGCCATCGAACGTACCGGTCGGTACCATCGCATCGTGCAACGCACCTTTGCTGCCGCCGGTTTTGAGACACGCATCCTCCATCCCTTCGTCACCAAGCAGTATCGTCAGCCCGTCGATCCCGGCTACAAGACTGATGACACCGACCTGTCAGCGATTCACCGCGCTACCGTCACCGGCTGCGCCCTCCTCGAAGCCACTCGGGACGAAGCCTGGACTTCACTGCTCTTGCTCATCCGTCAACGCCGCGACCTCGTCCGCAAAAGCGCTGCCCTCAACTGCCAAATCCGCGACCACCTCGATGCCTGCCTACCGGGCTTTGCCGCCTGCTTTGATGATCTTTGGGATAGCCCCATCCCCTGGCATCTCCTCCAACATTTTCCTACTGCCGAGCTACTGCGTCAGGCAGGACTGACAACCCTATGTCAGTCGCTGCGCCAAGCCAACATTCGCTTCCAACAACGCACCGTACAGAACATCATCGACTGGGCTGAACAGGCCACGCCCGGCGATGTCGCCGCCGACCTGCACCGCCGCATTGCCTTGGCCTACTATCACGATCGTATTCAAAAATCCCAGGAAATACGGGCTCTCGAGCGCGACATCGCTGCTCGATTAGTGCGCACACCCTACATCCTGCTGCTGTCCTTCCCAGGCATAAATGTCGTCAGTGCCGCCGACTTCGCGGGTGAAATGGGACCCATCGAACACTACGCCAATGCCAAAGCCATCACTGGTCGGGCCGGCCTGCGGCCATCGCGTTATCAGAGCGACCAAGTCGATAAAGCCAATGGCCCACTAGTGCGTAATTGTAACCGCTCGCTCCGCGCCGCCATCCTTGGCATCGCCGACAACCTGATCGTTTGCAACCATCACTTCCAGGTACTGGCAACGCAATGGCGGTCTCAGGGAAAAGACCCACGACACACCCGCGTCAAGGTGGCCTTGCGGTTCTGTCGCATCGCCTTCCAGATGGTGGCTGGCCGACAAGTGTTTCGCCACCCAAGCATCCAAGGCCGTCATTACATCCTCGACAAACTGACGGCCTTCCACCGCGACCACGACAGCGGCATGGTCGAGGTGCTACGTGACCTGCAAGCGGCCGTCGGCCAACTACCGAAACGAGAACATGCGGCCGAAGCCAAGCCGCTGGCCGAGGAACTGCAACGGATCCAAGACGGTCATCGGCGTGGTCCTCAACCACTCGGGGACATCCTGCCGATCGTGTTGGCACGCCTGGGGATCGGCGTGATAGAATCGGAAGAGTCAGGGGAGTAGATCCCAGCTGAACCAGGTCCACGAACCGAGAACGCCTAATGACCCCAAGGGGCGAACCCTTATCAAAGCATGGCGCTCTCTCGGATCACCAACGCCTGATACGGCACCATGGGGTCGCTCCCCTGATATACCAGTATGGCGACAAGGTGATCACACCAACGAGAGAGGCAGGCTCGTGGCTCCGATAAAGCTACTCCACAACTCTCTTGTGAAGCCGTTTTGGACGGTGGCGTACTCCGTCCGTACATTCCGGGGCATCTCTTTGGGATATGGC